>NZ_CP064701.1:910000-5710000 GCF_023101065.1 Bradyrhizobium sp. 172 | reverse complement strand
GCGGGCAACCCGAGCAGAAGAACGGCGTGCGCGCGAGCTTGATTTGCCCGGAGGCCGGAACAGGAGTGTCGAAGGCCTCGAGCCGGGCGAGGCGCTGCTCCAGCACTGGGCTGTGGTGGCCGAGCTTGCGCAGCCGCGCCACCAGTGCGGATGCAACGATGGTCGGCGTCAGCTCGCCCTCGCTCGGCAATAGCGGCGCGCCGCGTTCGTCGCGCTTCCCGGTAACGGTTGGGCGCCTGGACGCATCGATATTGTAGAGGATGCGCATCAGCTGGTCTTCGATGAAACCGCGCTTCTCCTCGACCACCAGCACGTCCTGAAGCCCTTCGGCGAAGCGCTTGGCCCCGCTTTCTTCCAGCGGCCAGGTCATCGCGACCTTGTAGATGCGCAGGCCAAGGTCCTCCGCGTCCTTGTCGGAAATGCCCAGATCGGCCAGCGCCTGCCGCAGATCAAGATAAGCCTTACCGGTCGCGACGATGCCGAGCCGTGCCGGCCTGGAGTCGAGCACGATGCGGTCGAGCTGGTTGGCGCGCGCAAAGGCCTGCACCGCCGCCATCTTCGGGCCGAACAGGCGCCTCTCTGCGTCCAGCGGCGGATCGGGCCAGCGGATGTTGAGGCCGCCGGGCGGCATCTCGAAATCGTCGGGGAGCTTAATCTGGATGCGTTCGGGATCACTGTAGATCGACGCCGAACTCTCCACGGTTTCGCTGATCGCCTTGAAGCCGACCCAGCAGCCGGAGAAGCGCGACAGCGCAAAACCGTAAAGGCCGAGGTCGAGATAATCCTGCAGCGTCGCCGGGTTGATCACGGGGATCAGCGCCGCTGCGAAGACCTGCTCGCTCTGGTGTGCCAGTGTCGAGGATTGGCAGCCATGGTCGTCGCCGGCAAGCGCGAGTACGCCGCCATTCAGCGAGGTGCCGGCGGCATTCGCATGCTTGAGCGCGTCAACCGAGCGATCGACGCCGGGCCCCTTGCCGTACCAGATGCCGAACACGCCATCGACCTTGGCGCCGGGAAACAGGCCGACCTGCTGGCTGCCCCAGACGGCGGTCGCCGCTAGGTCCTCATTAAGGCCGGGGACGAAGGCAATGTCGTGCTGCTGGAGGTATGACTTCGCGCGCCACAGCGCGTGGTCGTACATGCCGAGCGGGGAGCCCCGATAGCCCGAGATGAAGCCGCCGGTGTTGAGGCCCTGAAGTCGATCGCGTTCGCGCTGCAACATGGGCAACCGGACCAGCGCCTGCGTGCCGGACAGGAAGATCCGCTTCGATTCGAGCCGGTATTTGTCGTCCAGCTCGACCTGCATCAGCGTCATTTCGGAAGTCCTCGTCTCTTGGTCGGCTCTTATTCGACTTGGGGTTTGCGCTGCGGGAGGGAGGAGCGGCTGCGCGACGCGAATTGTGACAGTCAAGGGCATGCACAGGCGAAGTCAATATCGCTGGCCGCATCCGTGGCGCTCCTGCTAGTCATGGCTTGCTTGCGGAGGACACCATGACGGCACAAGTGTTCGATACCGAGATCACGGAGACCGACGGCGCTCTGATCGGGCCGTGGCGTCAGCCGCGTCAGATGCTGCAATCCCAAACCTACGACGCGCACGCCTCGATCCACGACGACGCCACCGCGCAGAAGCTCGGCTTCAAGGGCGGCACCATCGAGGGCCCGACCCATTTCAGCCAGTTTGCTCCGCTCGGCGCGCGTTTGTGGGGACAGGTCTGGTTCGAGAGCGGCTGTCTCTCCGCGCATTACCGCAGCGTCTGTTACGAAGGCGAGGAGGTGCAGGCGATCCTGTCGAAGCCGCTGCCCGGCACCAGCCAGTGCCAGATCCAGATGGTCAAACGTGACGGCACCGAGGTGCTGCGTGGCACGGCCTCGGTCGGAGAACCGCAGGCCGCAACCGCGCTGGAGGCGCGTCTTGGCGAACTCAACCCGCTCACTGATCCCGTGATCCTGCGCGACGTGAAGGTGGCGCAGACGAGCCGGCGCCAGGCGGTGCGGATGGCGTTCGACCAGATCATGGGCGAGCTTTATCCGTTCTCGCTGCGGCAGAAGCTCGCCGTCATCACCGAGACCTCGCCGTATTATTCAGGCGCCGGCAATCCTTCTGCGAATCCGTGGGGCAGGGCGATCATCCCGATGGAGATGCTGAGCGTGCTGTTCCAGTACCGCTCCAAGGACGATCCTCTCCCGGCCAAGGGCCCGGCCGTCGGCCTGTTCGCCGACCAGGAGATCAGGCTGGTGAAGGGCCCGCTGTTTGTGGACGAGGACTACGAAGTCGAGCGCGAGGTCGTCGCGCTCTCCGGCAGCCGACGCACCGAGAGCGCCTGGGTGAAGACGCGCGTGTTCGACAAGACGAATTCGGTGGTGGCGACCATGCTGCTGAACATGGCGACGCTGAAGGATTCTTACGCGCCGTATGAGGAAGAATATCGACGGCTGTACGGAGATACTGCCCGGTAGAAGCGAGCTTCGTTGTCGCTCATCCTTTGGGCAAATGCACGTCGCAAAAGCCGCCGCACAGCGAATAAGCAGACCCCGGCTTTCCTCATAACATTCTGACGGCGCAGGAAATTTTCCCGCGCTGTCCGCCCGATTGCCATTGTACACAATGGCACGGCGCTTGCAGAACTCCGGGCAACGAGAGTTCTCGCGGGGGCCTTGAGTCATGTTGAACTCAACCAAGCCGACATTGGGTGTCATCATCGCCGAACCGGAGCCGGTCAAGCTCGACTGGTCGGCTACCGCGCTCCTCATCATCGACATGCAGCGCGACTTCATGGAGCCCGGCGGCTTCGGCGAGACGCTCGGCAACGACGTCAGCCAGCTCGCGCGCGCGGTGAAGCCGATCGGTGCGGTGCTGAAGGCGGCGCGGGAGACCGGCATGCTGGTGATCCACACGCGCGAGGGCCATCTGCCCGATCTCTCCGACGCGCCGCCGGCGAAAGTCGAGCGCGGCGCGCCATCGCTTCGCATCGGGGACCCCGGTCCTATGGGCCGCATTCTCATTCGCGGCGAGGCGGGCCACGACATCATCCCGGAGCTCTATCCGCTCGACAGCGAGATCGTGATCGACAAGCCCGGCAAGGGCGCGTTCTACGCCACCGAGCTCACCGACGTGCTGGAGAAATACGGCATCGAGAATCTGCTGGTGTGCGGCGTCACCACCGAGGTGTGCGTCAACACCACCGTGCGCGAGGCCAATGACCGCGGCTATCGCTGCATCGTTATCTCGGACGGCTGCGCATCCTACTTCCCCGAATTTCACGAGATGGGCTTGAAGATGATCAAGGCCCAGGGCGGCATCTTCGGCTGGGTTGCAAGCTCAGCCGCGGTTCTGGAGGCGATGAAGATTTCCACATCAGCGTAGGGGCATCACGATGAGCACAGGCACGACAGGGACGGCCGGCACCTCCGAGTTCAAGCCAGCACTATGGACACCGGGCGACTGGAACGCGTTTTTCGGCTTCGGCACCAACATCCTCGTCAACATGCTGGTGCTCACAGGCCTGTTGCGCTTCGTGTTGAAGATGCCCGACTCACTGGTGTTCGGCCGCATCCTTCCCGCACTCGGGCTGATGATGTGCCTTTCCACCTTCTACTACGCGTTCCTCGCTTATCGTCTGGCACAGACGACCGGCCGCAACGACGTCTGTGCGTTACCGTCAGGCGTCAGCGTACCGCACATGTTCATCGTCACCTTCGTGATCATGCTGCCGATCACGATCAAGACCGGCGATCCGCTCAAGGGCTGGTCGGCGGGCCTGGTCTGGGTGTTCTTCCAGAGCTTCATCCTGATGATCGGCGGCTTCATCGCGCCGTTCATTCGAAAAATCACACCGCGCGCGGCGCTGCTCGGTACGCTCGCCGGCGTATCCGTCACCTTCATCTCGATGCGGCCGGCGCTCGAAATGTACATGACGCCGCAGATCGGCCTGGTCTGCTTCGCCATCATTCTGGTGAGCTGGTTCGGTGGCGTGAAATATTGGCGCGGCATTCCCGCCGGTCTCGTCGCGATCGCGGTGGGCATGGTCATCGCATGGGGTTCGAACCTGTTCGGCCTCGGTCTCGGTGGACTGAGCGTCAAAGGCGTCGGTGATGCCTTTGCCAATTTCGGCTTCTCGGTGCCGATCCCGGCGGTAGGCTACGTCTTCTCCGGTTTCGAATTCCTCGGAATCATTCTGGTTACCGCCATTCCGTTCGGCATCTATGATCTCGTCGAGGCCATGGACAATGTCGAGAGCGCGGAGGCCGCCGGCGACGAATATCCGACCACGCGCGTGCTCACCGCCGACGGAATCGTCAGCCTGATTGGCTGCCTGATGGGCAATCCCTTCATCAACGCCGTCTATATCGGCCATCCCGGCTGGAAGGCGATGGGCGGCCGCATCGGTTACTCGGCTGCGACCGGCATCATGGTGGTGGTGCTGGCCTGGTTCGGCATCATCTCGGTGCTGCTGGCGCTGGTCCCGGTCGTCGCGATCTCGCCAATCTTGCTCTATATCGGCATGCTGATCGGCGCGCAGGCGTTCCAGACCACGCCGGTCAAGCACGCGCCCGCGATCGTGCTGGCGCTGACGCCGCATCTGGCCGCCTGGGCCAAGCTCCAGATCGACACCATGCTGGGCTCGACCATGAACGCGGCTGCGACCGTCGGCGGAATGGCCGCCGACAAGGCCGACGCGGTCAAGGCTGCGGCGATCGCAGCACTGCCTCAGCAGGGCGTGTTCTATCACGGACTCGAAGTGATGGGCGGCGGCTCCATCCTCGGCGGCCTGATCCTGGGTGCGATCGGCGTCTTCATCATCGAGCGCGACTTCGAGAAAGCCTCGGCATTCGCGCTGGTTGGTGCAGTCCTGACCTACTTCGGCTTCATGCACGGCGAAGCCGTCGGCATCGGCGGCGGATTTGGCGTCACGCCCGCGGTCGCGTTCGCCTATGCCGTGATGGCCGCCGGTCTGTTCGCGGCCAGCAGGCTCGGCGCGAGCGAGCCTTACATGCCGCACGCGGACATGCACGCGGCACCGGCGGAGTAGCTACCCGCCCTTGACGGCACCAGCGGTGAGCCCGGCGACGATCTGTCGCTGGGCGAACACCGTGAGCAGCAGCACCGGGAGCGTGACGATCAGCGCGGCGGCCGCGAGCGGTCCCCAGCTCAACTGGTCGAACGAGATCATGTTGTAGACGGCGACCGGAAGGGTGCGGGTCTCGCGTCCGGCCAGCACGATGCCAAAGACAAAGTTGTTCCAGGAGAAGATCACGGCGAGAATGAAAGCGACCGCGATGCCAGGCTTGGCGATCGGCAGCGCGACATGGCGGAAGACCTGCCAGCGCGTGGCGCCGTCGATGAGGGCTGCTTCTTCCAGCTCCATTGGCGTCGTCTCGAAATAGCCGATCATAATCCAGATCACGATCGGCACCGTGACCACGAGGTGGATGATGATCTGCGGCACCAGCGTGCCGAGCAGTCCCAGCCACTGGAACATGAGAAACAGCGGGATCAGATAGGACAGGCCCGGCGTGATGCGGGCGATCAGGATCACGATCGCGGATTTATGCGCGGCCATGCGTGCGATGCCGTAGCCGGCGGGAACGCCGACGAGCAGGGCAAGCAGCGTCGCACTGCCGGTGACGATCAGGCTGTTGATGAAATAGGTCAGAAAGCGGTTGGAGGCGAGCACGTCGGCATAGTTTTTCCAGGCGACATGCTCGGGAAAGAACACCGGCGGGTAGGCGGCGTTGTCGATCTCGAATTTGAGCGACAGCGACAGCATCCAGAGAAAGAACAGGATCGCCGGCGATACGATGACGAACACCGAGAACCACAGGCCGATCTTGCCGATGATTTGCCTTGGCGTCATGTGCCGCTCGCGATCTCGGTCCACAGCATGCGCTGGCGCGCATAAAGCATCACCGCCGCGAGCAGAACGATCAGCAGGAAGAACACGACCGCGATCGCCGAGCCGTAGCCGAGGTCGTAATAGGAGAAGGCGACGCTGTAGAGATAGATGTTGATCGTCTCCGACGCCGATCCCGGACCGCCCTGCGTGATCGCGAAAATGATGTCGAAGCTCTTCACGGCATCGATCATGCGGATCATGCCGGCGATGAACAGGAACGGCATGATCAGCGGCAGGGTGATGAAGCGGAACACCTGCCAGATGCTGGCGCCGTCGATCTGTGCACTTTCGTAAGGCTCGGTCGGGATCGCTGCCAGGCCGCCGAGCACGATCAGCATGACCAGCGGCGTCCATTGCCAGGTCTCGACCAACACCAGCGAGGGAATGACGGTCGCGGGATGGAATACCCAGAGCTGCGCGGGGATTCCGACCAGTGACAGCAGATAGTTCAGTACGCCGAGCTGCGGGTGGAACATCATGGTCCAGACCAGCGCGATCGCCACCGGCGTCGCCATCATCGGCATGATGAAGACGCCGCGCAGAAAGCCGCGGCCAGGGAATTTCTGGTGAAACACTACGGCCGCAAACGTGCCGAGCACGAGCGGCAGCAGCACGGAGAGTGCGGTGTAGACCAGTGTATGTCCGATGGCCTCAATGAAGCGGGGATCGCTCGTCAACCGCAGATAATTGGACAAGCCAACGAAGGTGGTCGACGAGCCGACCTTCCATTCGTTCAGGCTCATCCAGATCGTGAAGACCCACGGAAAGATGATGATCGCGATCACGACGACCAGCGCCGGGACCACGAACGGCCAGTAGGACGGCGGCCGCAACTCCTTCTCCGGCGCGGCATCAGACTGTGCCGCGCCCGGAGTCGATTGTGTCAACGCACTCACGCCTTCTCGCTACGCTCCAGGATCGGCCGGTACTGATCGTTGGCCTTCTTCAGCTCGGCGGCAGGATCGGCGCCGGACAAGGTCGCAGTGACCGCGGCGCCGACGATGTCGCGGAATTCGGCGACCGGAATCACGACGGGCAGGCCCAGCTTGCTGATCTTGCCGGAATCGATCACCGATTGCAGCCATTCCTTGGTCTTGACGCCCTTCTGGACCTCGGGATCGCCGAGGATCGAATTGCGGAACGGCACGCCGCCGCCGGCCTGCAGCAGCCGCGCGCCCTGGGTTTTCGAGACCACCCATTGGCAGAGCAGATAGGCGGCTTCCTTGTTCTTGCTCGCAGCGGCAACGCCGATGCCGTCGCCATAGGTCGAGGAATATTGGCCCTTGGGGCCAGCGGGCACGACGGTGTAGCCGACCTTGCCGACAACGCGCGAGGCGGCCGGATCCTCCAGCGGTGGCGCCCAGCCGACGCCGTCGATCCACATCGCGGATCGGCCTTGCGTGAACGAGGCCATCGACTCCATCCAGTTGAAGCCGGCGACGCCGGGCGGTGCCGATTTCGTCAGGAGCGTCTGATACAGCTTGGTCGCGGCAATCGCTTCCGGACCATCGGTCAGGATGTTGCCCTTGGCGTCGAGGAATTCCCCGCCATAATTGAGGAAGAAGTTGCTCCACATCGCCATGTTGGCATTGCGCAAGCCGCGCCCGACAAAGCCGTAAATCCCTTCCTTGGTATCGGTGAGCTTCTCGGCGGCCGCAGCCATCTCGTCGAGGGTCTTGGGAACGGCGACGCCCTTCTTCTCGAACAGCTCCTTGTTGTAATAGAGGATGAAATAATCGACCGACCAGGGCAGCGACAGCATCTGGCCCTTGTCGTTCCTGGCATATTGCAGGCCCGCGGCCGAGAAGTCGCTCTCGACGAGATCGGGCGCGGTCAGCGCCGGGTCCTTCATGAAGGGCGTCAAGTCGGCGAGCCAGCCGGCCTTCTCGAACTGCCGCTTCTGCACGTGGTAGCTGAGATGGACGACGTCGAAGCTCGGACGGCCCGAGGTGAACTCGATCACCACCTTCTGGCGCTGCTGCTGCTCGGGAATCTGCTCCGCTTCGACCTGTATGCCGGTGAGTTCGGTGAACTCCTTGACGTATTTTTGCAGGTTGTCGCCGCGGGGGCCCTTGGCAAGGATCACCTCGAGCTTGGTCCCTGCGTATTTCTTCCAGTTCACCTCGGCGCGCGCCGGCAATCCCGTCAGGCTGAGCGCGCCAGCTGCGGCAGTGCCGGTCAATAGCGTACGACGCGAGATTTTGTGGTTGACCACTTGAGGTCCCTCCCTGTGACTCAATTTGGGCGGATACTAGCGGCCGTTGCGCGTCTGCCTAGTCCTAATCTGTGGAATTCAGGGCCGCACGGCCGGCGTTTCCATCGGCAAGCCATGCGCTCGCGACATCAGATAGAGTTCGAGCGCGACCAGCTCGGGCGCGCCGAAATCATAGGCCTGGGCGCGGACACCCGTCATGCAACTGCGTAGCCGGCGCTCCAGCGATCCCAGCGTCTGCCATTCCAGCCGATAAAGCGGATAGCCGGTCGGCTGTCCCTGCGTGATCGGCGCGCCGGCAAGCCGGTTGTTGAAATTGTCGTCGTGGCAATTGGTGCAGGCAAGGTTGAGCTGCCCTTCGCGCTGCATGAAGAGGTCGCGGCCCTGCTCGACGAATGGCTTCAATTGCGGATCGTCGCCGGCCGTGATCGTGATGCCGCGCGATTGATGCGCGACGAAGGCGGACAGGGCCAGCAGGTCGCGGCTTTCGTAGGGGAGCGCCGGTGCTTGTTGATGATTGCTGCGGCACAGATTGATGCGCTGGTCGAGCGTGACGGGCCGCGCCAGCGCCTTGTCGAAGGCCGGATAGCGCGCCGCGACGCCTTTCATGCTGCCGCGTGCATCGCCATGGCAATCCGCACAGGCCTTGTCGGCGCTGCCGGTCTTCTTCGTCCACAACGCCTCGCCGTCGAGCACGAACAGCATGCCGGGATTTGAGGTGTCGTCATCCTGCATCGCGCGGGTGTCGGGCCCCATGAACGAATAGCCGGAGCGGCGCGCGTCCGGCGGAATCTCGCCGGCGAGCAGGGCAGGGGCCGTGGCGAGGAACGCCGCGGCCGATATCGCGCGCCAAAAACTCATTCGACCGTGATCGACGCCGATGCGCTGGACAAATAGCCGTTGTCGCCGATCCATTCGAACTCGAACTTGCCGCTCTCCTTCGCGACCGTGAAGAACGACAGATAGGGATTGGCCGCGATCGCGGGGAAGAGATCGGCGCGAAAAATCTCGGTACCGTTGTAGCGGCACGTGAAGCTCGTGATGATGTCGCGCGGCACCAGCGCGCCGTCCGCCGTATGGCGGAAGCCGGTTTCCATGATGTGCGAGGTCAACGTGCGGATCTCGACGATTTCGCCGCGTCTGGCTTTCGCGGGAACGTTGATGAGCGCGGCCATCAGTTCATCTCCTCGGTGCAGGCGGCCAGCGTCACGACGATTTCCGTCGTGACCTGCCAGAACGTGTCGTCGGAAAGACGCGCGATCGCCACCACCTTCTGGGTATCCGCGAGCCGAATCCGGGTCGAGATCTGGGCGCGGCCGGAGGAGGGGCCGAGATGGAAGTTGCCGATGTTCGGCTGCGGGTTCTTCTCGTTGAAGACGTGGATGCTCTTGACGTAGTCGTCCGCCGTCATCGGGCTCGCGACGCTCACGGTCAGCGGCACCGTGTTGCCGTTCTCGACCAGCGGCGGAATGTCGAGCTTCACCTTGCCGGAGCGTACAGGTGCTTCGCCGACGACGTTGCGGATCGCGGCGGTGAGCATCGCCGGTGTCGCCTCGAGCGGCCGCAGCGTGACGATCGGGAGCGTCCCGGCGACCGTCACGCTTCCAGCAAGGTTCAGGAATTGTCGTCGCGTGGTCGGCATGAACAGTCCTAGTCCCGAAGCGTTGCAAGGAAAGCCACGATGTCCTCGATCTCGGCGGCGGACAAGATCGGTTTGCCGACGAAGTTTCGCCCGACCCGCACGAGGTGATCGGTGCGATAATAGGACGGCATGATGGTCTTCGGGTTGAAGCGCGCCGCATCGACCAGTCGAAGCCGCAACTGGCTCACCGTCCAGCGGTTCCCCGCACCCGAGAGGTCAGGCGCGAGGTCGCCCTGGAACCGGGTCTCCGGGAAGGGGCCGGAATGGCACAGGATGCAGGTCGTCGTGCGCGCGAGCACCAGCGCGCGCCCGCGCGCGGCATCGCCGGGCGCGCCGGTGAGCGATTCCGCGATGCCGTCGCCGGCGACGTTGTAGTGCCGGAGCTCCTCGGCCCCTGCATGGCAGGCGAAGGCGCAACTGGCGGCGATCAGCGCTGCGATATGGACCGATGTTCTAGCCAAAGGTGTCCGCCGTGATGGCTCGAAACCAGCGCTCGGCTTCAGTCGCCTCGCGGGCGCGCAATTCGCGCGGCGCATCGGCCGGGCTGGTCGCTCCGCCCTCGACCTCGGCGAAGATGTCGCCCCTGGGCTGGTAATTGCCCGCGAGTGAAAAGCCGTAGCCGGGTGCGACAATGTTGTAGCACACGCCTGTCAGTCGCGGCGTTTCTGGTGCGCGGCCGGCAAGGAGGTTCACGATCGCGGAAGCGCAGGCCTTGCCCTGTGCGCTTGCCGCGGATGCCGATTTGGGAATGCCCCCGCCGAGGCAGGCATCGCCGATGACGTGGATGTTCGGGACAAGTTTCGATTCGAAGGTAACGGGATCGATCGGGCACCAGCCGGTGGCATCCGCCGCGCCCGCGACCTCAGCGATGCGTCCGGCACGCTGCGGCGGGATGACGTTGGCGACGTCGGGGGTGTAATTGCCGAATTCGGTGACGATGGTCCTGGTCGCAGGATCGACCGAGGTCACGCGGCCGCCTTGCGACAGAGCGATGCGTTCGATCATGTCCCCGTAAAGCTCCTTCCACGCCTTCTCGAACAGCCGCTGCTGGGAGAAAGTGTCCTTGGCATCGAGAATCAAGACCTTTGAGCGCGGCTTCGTCGTTTTCAGGTAATGCGCGATCAGGCTGGCTCGCTCGTAAGGCGCCGGCGGACAGCGCGAGGGATTGGCGGGGATGGCAATGGCGACAGTGCCGCCGTCCGGCATGGCCTCCAGCTGCCCACGCAGCAATAGCGTCTGCGCACCGGCCTTCCAGGCATGCGGCATCTTTTCTGATGTGGCGTCGTCGTAGCCGGGCAGAGCCTCGAAATGGAAGTCGATGCCGGGAGAGAGGACGAGACGATCATAGGGCAGCGCAACGCCATCGGCCGTCACGACGCTGCGCAGCTGCGGCTCGATTGTGGTTACGGCTTGGCTGATCACCGTGACGCCTTCGGCGGCGACCTTGTCATAGCCAAACTGCTGCACGTCGATCTCGCGCAGACCCGCGATCACCTCGTTGCTGAACGGGCAGGAAGTGAAGACGGTACTGGGTTCGATCAGGATGACTTGCAAGTTTGCCTGCGCGCGCTTCAGCGCGCGGGCGCACGCCGCACCACCGAAGCCGCCGCCGACCACGACGACGCGGCCCGCCGATTGCGCGCGCAGGATCGTAGGGGCGGCGAATGATGTGGCCGCAGCGGCGATGCCGAGGACGGCATCCCGCCGTGTCACCGGCGCATTCATGAGTCTTGTCCGGAAAGTGTGCCGCGGCGGCGATTGCGGCCGCCGCGGCGTTTCTCAGGCGAAGGTGATGTTCTGGTCGCGCAGCGGCACCGAACGGATGCGTTTGCCCGTCGCCGCGAAGTACGCATTGAGCACCGCCGGCGCCGCGACGCCGATGGTCGGCTCGCCGACACCGCCCCAGAACCCGCCGCTCGGCACCATCACCGACTCCACCTTCGGCATCTCGTTGATGCGCATCGAATTGTAGGTGTCGAAGTTGGTCTGCTCGATCTTGCCGTCCTTGACGGTGCAGCCGCCGTAGAACAGCGCGGAGAGGCCATAGACGAAGGACCCCGCGATCTGCCGCTCCACCTGGGCCGGATTGACGACGTAGCCGGGATCGGTGGAGGCGACGATGCGATGCACCTTGATCTTGTTGCCGTCGGTCACCGAGATTTCGGCAGCGCCGGCGACATAGCTGCCATAGCCCATCACCTGCGCGATGCCGCGATAGATGCCCTGTGGCGCCGGAGTGCTCCAGCCGATCTTCTCGGCCACGGCATTGAGCACCGCCAGATGCTTGGGGTGATTGCCCATCAGCTTGCGGCGGAATTCGAGCGGGTCCTGGCCTGCGGCCTGGGCCAGCTCGTCCATGAAGCATTCCATGTAGATCGCGTTGTGATTGACGTTGACGCCGCGCCAGAAGCCCGGCGGAACGTGCGGGTTGCGCATCGCATGCTCGACCAGGAGGTTCGGCACGGAGTAACCGAACGCGGCTTCGCCGGACTGGGCGACGCCCTGGAATGCGGCCGGATCCATGCCGTTCTGCAGCGCTTCGGGGCGGAGCGAGAACAGGATCGATTGCCCGGACAGGCGGTAGTGCAGCGCGACCAGATTGTTGTCGGCATCGAACGCGCCGGTCATCTTGCACTGGGTGATCGGGTGATATCTGCCGTGCGCCATGTCCTCTTCGCGCGACCACAACAGCTTGATCGGCGTGCCCGGCATCTCCTTGGCGATCAAGACGGCCTGGCGGACATAGTCGGTCTGGCCGCGCCGGCCGAAGCCGCCGCCCGGCATCACCTTGTGCACGTCGCACTTCTCCGCCGGCAGGCCCGACGCTTCCAACGTGGCCGCGAAGGCTGCCTCGCCATTCTGCGTGCCGCACCAGACCTCGCATTTGTCCGCCGTGTAGAGCGCCGTGGCGTTCATTGGCTCCATGGTGGCGTGGTTCTGGTAGGGATAGCTGTAGACGGCCTCGATTTTTTTGGCGGCACCGGCAATCGCCGCCTTCGCGTCGCCGTTCTTGTTGCCGACATAGGCCGGCTGCCCGTTATCGAGGCCCTCGGTCAGCCATTTCGCGATCGACTCGCTCGAGACCTTGGCGTTGTCGCCCTCGTCCCAGACGATCGGCAGCGCCTCCAGTGCGGTCTTGGCGTGCCACCAGGTGTCGGCAACGACGGCGACCGCGGTGTCGCCGACCTTGACGACCTTCTTGACGCCTTTCATGCCGGTGATCTTGGCTTCGTCATAGCTTTTCAGCTTGCCGCCGAACACCGGGCAATCCTTGATCGCGGCGTTCAGCATGCCCGGCAGCTTGACATCGATGCCGTAGACCATGGTGCCGGTGGTCTTCTCGGCGGTGTCCAGCCGCTTCACGCCCTTGCCGATCAGCTTCCAGTCCTTGGGGTCCTTCAGCTTGACCTCGGCCGGCGGCGTCAGCTTGGCCGCGGCCTCGGCGACCTTGCCGTAGGTCGTGGTCTTGCCGGACGGCGTGTGGGTAATGACGCTGTTGGCGGCCGTGCATTCGGACGCCGGCACTTTCCACGCCTCGGCGGCGGCCTGGATCAGCATCACGCGTGCGGTGGCACCGCCCTTGCGGACATAGTCTTGCGAAGAGCGGATGCCGCGGCTGCCGCCGGTCGAGAAATCGCCCCAGACGCGCTTGCGGGCGACGCTCTGGCCCGGTGTCGGATATTCGGTCGAGACCTTCGACCAGTCGCATTCGAGTTCCTCGGCGACGAGCTGGGCAAGGCCGGTGAGGGAGCCCTGGCCCATTTCGGAGCGGGCGATGCGGATGACGACGGTGTCGTCGGGCCTGACCACGACCCAGGCGCCGATCTCCGGGGAGCCGTCGGCCGCGCGGACCACGGCGGGACCGCCGAAGGGGATATCGAGGCCGATTGCGAGACCTGCGCCGACCGCGGCGGTGCCGATGACGAAGGCACGGCGGTTCATCCTGGGAGAGACATGCTTGTTCATGTGGCGGCTCCTTACGCGCTTGCGATCGTGTGGATCGCTTCGCGCACCTGCTGGAAGGTGCCGCAGCGGCAGATATTGGTGATGGCCTCGTCGATGTCGGCGTCGGTCGGCTTCGGCTTCTCGCTCAGCAGCGCCGCCACCGCCATGATCATGCCGCTCTGGCAATAGCCGCATTGCGGAACGTCCTGGGCAATCCAGGCTTCCTGCACCTTGTGCAGCGCGTTGCCGGAGGCGAGCCCTTCGATGGTCGTGATCTTCTTGCCTGCGGCTTCGCCGACCGAAACCCCGCAGGAGCGGGTGGCGACGCCGTCGATGTGAACGGTGCAGGCGCCGCATTGTGCAATGCCGCAGCCATATTTGGTGCCGGTGAGGCCGGCATTCTCGCGGATCGCCCAGAGCAGGGGCGTATCCGGCTCGACGTCGAGCGTGAAGGTTTTTCCGTTGATTGTTAGGTTTGCCATCGCAGTCCCCTGATTGGCCCAATCCACCGACTGGACTCAGCGGCGCAATGTGTCCGGCAAATTGGAAACGTTCAAATCAATAGTCCGAGGGGTAACCGGCGGGGATTCCTTCCCCGGGCGCCCGCGGCACGGCTTGGAGCGACGTCTACTGGCTTCCGCGCCGACGCCCCCGGAACCGAGAGCGACAGTTTGTCCCTTTTGGCAGGGTGCAAGTCGAGAATGCTCTGCTACAGTGGAATCAGCCAAAAAGGGGTTCCATGAACGTACCGCAGCCTTGCAAAGTCCTGATGCTCTATCCGCTGTTCTCGGCAGAGTCCTTCTGGAGCTTTGGCGAATCCTGCAAAGTGTTGGGTGTGAAGCGGCCCGCGGCCCCTTTGGGGCTGATCACCGTTGCCGCGATGCTGCCCGAGAGCTGGACGGTCCGGCTGATCGATTGCAACACGGAATCCTTCAGCGACGAGGATCTTTCCTGGGCCGACGTCGTCTTCACCGGCGGAATGATGCCGCAGCAGGCCGACACGCTGCGCCTGATCGAAATTTGCCGTGCCGCGGGCAAGCCGGTGGTCGTGGGCGGTCCCGATCCCACCTCGAGCCCCCATATCTATGAGAGGGCCGACTTCCAGGTGCTCGGAGAGGCCGAAAGCGTTCTCCACGAATTCGTCGCGGCCTGGGACAGTGGCGCACGCTCCGGCGTCTTCATTGCGCCGAAATTCCAGGCCGACGTCACCAAGACGCCGGTTCCGCGCTTCGATCTGCTGAAGTTCGAGGACTACCTTTATCTCGGTGTGCAGTATTCCCGCGGCTGCCCGTTCACCTGCGAGTTCTGCGATATCATCGAGCTCTATGGCCGGGTGCCGCGAACCAAGACGAACGAGCAAATGCTGGTCGAGCTCGACAGGCTCTATGCCATGGGCTACCGCGGCCATCTCGACTTCGTCGACGACAATTTCATCGGCAACAAGAAGTCGTTGCGGCTGTTCCTGCCCCAGCTGGCCGAATGGCAACGTGCTCACGGCTATCCCTTTGAATTGTCGACTGAGGCCTCGGTCAATCTGGCCGACGATCCCGAGCTCCTGAACCTGATGGGCCAGGCGAATTTCTTCGCCATCTTCGTCGGTATCGAAAGTCCGGATCCGGCGACGCTGGTCGCCATGCGGAAGAAGCAGAACACGCGGCGCAACATCGCCGAGAGCATCCACAAGATCTACGCCGCGGGCATGCTCGTCACCGCGGGTTTCATCGTCGGCTTCGACAATGAGAAGCTCTCGATGGCGGATGCCATGATCGACTTCATCGAAGAGGCGGCGATCCCGGTCAGCATGGTCGGCCTGCTCTATGCCTTGCCGAACACGCAGCTGACGCGCCGCCTGGAGCGCGAAGGCCGGTTGCATCCGGGCCACGACCTGGCGCCGACCATCGGCGCGGATCAGTGCACCGCCGGGATCAACTTCGATCCGGTGCGTCCATTGCGCGACATTCTGACGGACTACAAGCGCGTGCTGGAGCACATCTACAGCCCGGCCGCCTATGCAAGGCGTATCGACCGACTGATGACGCTGCTCGACCGCTCTCGCCAGCGCCAGGAGCTCGCGGAAGGCGATATCCGTGCCCGGATCGGCGCGATGGAAACGGTGCACAAGGTGGTCACAGCCCTTCCCGAGGCGCGCGGGCCGCTGTGGCAGACCTTCATGAACTGCGCCAAGCGCGACACAACATCGGCGCGGATCGCCGTGCAGATGATCGCTGCCTATGCGCATCTCGGGCCGTTCTCGCGCAAGGTCATCGCTGCCATCGATGAGCGCCTCGCTGCGCTCGACGAGGAGACTGTCATTCCGGCCGCGACAGTCGAGGTGACGGCGGCCCGACATCTGGCTTGACCGTCTACTCCACCGCCAGCCGCAAAAAGCTCATCACGCTGCCGAGTACGGCGAAGCCGGCGCCGAGTGCCAATGCCACGACTGCGCCGTCGTGACCGGCCAGCGAGAAGCAGAGCGCGGCCAGCGCCGCCCCTGTCGTCTGCCCCGTCAGGCGCGCGGTGGCGACGATGCCGGAGGCGCTGCCGCTGCGATGTGGCGGCGCGCTCGACATCACCGCTTTCATGTTCGGCGCCTGGAAGAAGCCGAATCCCATGCCACAGATCACCATCCGCCAGATGATGTCGGGAATCGCAGGATTGGCAGGCAGCATCGCCAGCAGCGCCGTGCCGAGGCCGAGCAGCACGAGCCCGATGCCGCCGAGCAGTCCGACCGCGTGCCGGTCGGAGAGGCGCCCGGCGATCGGCGCCATTATGCCGACCACCAGCGGCCATGGGGTCATGAAGAAGCCGGTCTCGACCTGCGAACGCCCCAGCACGTCCTCGAAATAGAACGGCAGCGAGACGAAGGCGAGGCCCTGCACTGCGAACGAGCACACCGCGGTCGCCGCCGACAGCGCGAACATCGGCCGGCTGAACAGGTCGATCGGCAGCATCGGCGCCGGATGGTCGGCGTGGCGGCGCGTCAGGATGAAGCCGAGCGCGAGGGCAGTGACCAGCTCGATGCCCACGACCATCGGTGAGAGATTGTGCGCGGCACTGCCGATGCCCGTGATGAACAGCCCGAGACAGGCCGACGCCAGGGCCGCGCCGAGAAAATCGAAGCCGTGATCGGCGCGCGGCGTCTTCGGCAGCATCGCAAAGCCGATGCCGATCGCGACCAGGCCGAACGGGATGTTGACGGCGAACAGCCATGGCCACGGGCCGAGCGCGAGGATAGCGGAAGCGATCGAGGGACCAAAGGTGAAGGCGGTCGCGACCACCAGCGCGTTGTGGCCGAAGCCGCGGCCGAGCATCCGGCCGGGATAGACGAAGCGCACCAGCGCCGTGTTGACGCTCATGATGCCGCTCGCACCTAACCCTTGCAGCGTGCGCGCAACCAGCAGGCTCTCCAGCGACCAGGCCACCGCGCAGAACAGCGAGGCGATGGTGAACAGGATCAGGCCGCCGAGATAGATGCGCTGGTGCCCGACGATCTCGCCGAGTGCTCCCAACGGCAGCAACGTCGCCACCAGCGCGATCTGGTAGACGTTGACCACCCAGACCGATTGCTCCGGGCTCACATGCAGGTCGCCGGCAATGGCGGGCAGCGCGATGTTGGCGATCGCGGTGTCGAGCGACGCCATCGCCAGCGCGGTGAAGATCGCGGCAATGGCCCAGCGCCGCTGTGCGGCTGGAAGGCCGTCGGAAATGGTGTGGTCGGGCTCGCGCGCGCCGGCGGGTAACGTGATTGTCATTGCGTTAGCGCGTTGCTCCGGCGGCCGGCTCCAGGGGACTCGGCATGTACTACGGCGCGGCCGCCTTCCACAGGCATATGCTTGCATGCTGTGTATGCGCGAAGGCTGGGCGATGAACCTGCGCGCCGGCGTATGATCGCGCGAACTGCTGCAATGTCAGGGGACCGCCATGCACATCGTCGTTTTGCCCGGTGACGGCATCGGGCCCGAGATCACGGCCGCGACATCAGGCGTGTTGCGCGCGGCCTCCGAACGCTTCCAGCTCAATCTGCAGCTGGAGGAGCACGCGGTCGGGCATGCGAGCCTCAAACAATTTGGCACGACGGTGCGCCCCGAGCTGCTCGACATCGTCCGCGCCGCCGACGGCCTGATCCTCGGGCCGACCGCGACCTTCGACTTCAAGGACGAGGCCCATGGCGAGATCAACCCGTCGCGATATTTTCGCAAGAACCTCGACCTCTACGCCAATGTCAGGCCCGCACGCACCTATGCGGGGCGGTCCGGCCGGGTGGGCGATTTCGACCTCGTCGTGGTGCGCGAAAATACGGAAGGGCTTTACGCCGACCGCAACATGGAGCAGGGCAACGGCGAGATGCTGGTCACATCGGACGTCGTGATCTCGCTGCGCCGGATCACGCGCCTGTGCTGCGAGCGCATCGCGCATGCGGCGTGCCGGCTGGCGATGAAGCGGCGCAAGCATCTCACCATCGTGCACAAGGCCAATGTGCTCAAGCTCGGTGACGGCATGTTCCTCGAGATCTGCCGCGAGGCGGCGAAGGCCTATCCCGGCCTTGAGGTCGACGACATCCTCGTCGACGCCATGATGGCGCATGTGGTGCGCAACCCCGACCGCTTCGACGTCATCGTCGCCACCAACATGTTTGGCGACATCCTGTCCGATCTCACCGCCGAACTCTCCGGCAGCCTCGGTCTCGGCGGCTCGCTCAATGTCGGCGACAGCTTCGCCATGGCGCAGGCCGCGCATGGCTCGGCGCCTGACATAGCCGGACAGGATGTTGCCAATCCAGTCTCGCTGATCCTATCCACGGCCCTGCTGCTCGGATGGCACGGCGAGAATAGCGGCGCGGTGCGCTACGAGGAAGCCGCACGTGCGATCGAGGCGGCGGTGGCAAAAGCGATCGGCGAGGGCAGGGCAACGCGCGATGTCGGCGGAAAGCTCGGCACGATCGCCGCGGGGGGCGGCGATTGCGGAAATCCTGCAGGCCGGGTGAGTGGTTATGCGGGGCCTTGTTTTTTTTAAGGGCTCAAAACAAAAAAGCGCGAAAACAACCCCATGCACAGTAGAAGGCCCCTTGATTAATAAGGGATTTCCGAACCGCGCAGCGGCGGCATTCGCCGCTGCCATGACGTTGACCCGTCGGGCAAAACACTGGCAAAATGCGATCGTGGCGGAGATCGCGGCGTGAATGCATCGGTGGTGGCTGCGGGCAATTTCAGTGAGCTGACCTATGAAGTCTGAGAGGGGTGGCATCAATCTCGCGGCCAAACCAAGCGGAACGGGGTGCGTGGAATGCTCGGCTGCGGGCGGGTGGTGGTTTCACCTTCGCAGATGTGTCGAATGCGGTCACATCGGCTGCTGTGATGCGTCACCAAATCAGCACGCAACGAAACACAGCGCGGCGACAGGTCATCCGATCATCACGAGCTTCGAGCCGGGCGAACGATGGTTTTACGACTATCGCACGGGAGAGGCTTTCGCCGGCCCGAAGCTTCAAGGTCCTCACGCGCATCCGTTGGATCAGCCGGTGCCCGGACCGGACGGCGCGGTGCCTCCGGACTGGCAAACGCTGCTGCATGAGTAAGGCGGTAGGCCGTAGGATGGGTAGAGCACTTGCGAAACCCATCAGGTTCACGTCGTATGCTGTCGATGGGTTTCGCTGCGCTCTACCCATCCTACGAAGTCCAATCGGTTCTAGAACTGATACCTCCGCAACCCCCCATCCACCGGGATCACCGTGCCCGTGATGTAGCGCGCCACGGGTGATGCCAGGAACACCGCGAGCGCGGCGAGGTCTTCCGGCTCGCCCCAATAGCCGACCGGGATCTCTTCTTCCGCGAAGCGCTCGCGATAATCAGGCGCGTAGTTGCGGCGGATCTGTTCGCTCATGATGCGGCCGGGCGGGATGCAGTTGATGGTGATGCCGTGCTCGCCGATCTCGCGCGACAGGCCTTTGGCCCAGGCGTGCACGGCGGCTTTGGCGGCAAACGCGGCGTTGAGGCCTTCCGGCTCGGACTTGCCGGTGATGTTGACGATGCGGCCCCATTTGCGCTCGATCATCTGCGGCAGCAGCGCATGCGCGATGCGGCGGTAGCTGGTGAAATTCAGCGCGATCGCCTCGTCCCATTGGCTGTCAGGCGCATCGACGGGGAGGGGGCGGCTTCCGCCGGCATTGTTGATCAGGATGTCGACATGGCCGAGCTCTTTGAGCGCGAACGCCGAAATCTTCTCGGCCGCGTCCTTGGCCATCACGTCCTGCTCGAATGGCGTGATCAGACCGGAGCCGACTTCCGTTACCAGCTCGGCGAGCAGGTCGGTGCGCCGTGCCACGCCGACGACGCGCACGCCTTCGGCAGCCAAGCCCTTGGCGATGGCACGGCCGATGCCGACGCTCGCTCCGGTGACGACGGCGGTTTTCGATTTGAGCCCGAGATCCATGGTGACACGCCCTCTTGTTCGCTTTTCTGCTTGTCGCTGGGCTGTTCGTTCTTCTGTTCGTTTTCCTGCCCTGTCCCCGTCAGCCTGATTTGCCCGACCGGGAGGAGCAGTGGTAACCAAGAGCCGCGTTGAAGGGAACACGAAAAAGAAAAGGCGCCGAGCGATGGTCTGGGATCCGCAGCAATATCTGAAATTCTCCGGCCACCGGCTCCGGCCCGCCGTCGACCTCTTGATGCGGATCCCGGATTCTGGTCCGCGTGCGATTGCCGATCTCGGCGCCGGCGCCGGCAACGTCACCAAGCTGATCAAGGAGCGTTGGCCGGACGCGACGGTGACCGGTGTCGAGGGTTCGGCCGAGATGGTCGCCGCCGGCCGCAAGGCGGCGCCGGACGTGGAATGGTCACACGAGGATCTCGGCCACTGGCGTCCGACGAAGCAATATGACGTCGTCTACTCCAATGCCGCGCTGCACTGGCTGCCCAATCATGCGGCCCTGTTTCCGTCGATCATGGAGAAGGTGACGCCCGGCGGAATGCTCGCTGTGCAGATGCCGCGCAACTTTCTGGCGCCCTCGCATGTGCTGATCGGCGAGACCGCGCTGAACGGTCCCTGGCGGTCCAAGGTCGAGCATCTCGTCACGCCGCCGCCGGTCGAAGCGCCGGCCTATTATCACGGTCTTCTTGCTCCGATGTCGGCCAATATCGACATCTGGGAGACCGAATATCTGCAGGTGCTGGAAGGCGAGAATCCCGTGAAGGAGTGGACCAAGGGGACCTGGCTGACGCGCTATCTCGACATCTTGCAGGGCGACGAGAAGGCCGCGTTCGAAGCCGCCTATGGGATGCGGGTCGCGAAAGCCTATCCGAAGAACGCCGCGGGACAGACGCTGTTTCCGTTCCGGCGTCTGTTCATGGTCGCCCAGCGCAACGGCTGATCGCACTGCCGCAATGCGACATAAGCGCTCGTTTCCGGGAGCGGCAGCAGGTGCCGGTTGCGCATTCAGCAGCGGCCAAGATAGCTTGAAGGTTGCTTGGCTGCGGCAAATTGGGCTTAGGTCTAGTTGTTCGGGTGGCGGATTGCTGTCAGTACTGAAATCGGAAAACAAAAAAGACCCGGTTTTAGAGGTTGTTGGGAGGTTCGTTCATGCGCAAGCTGCTTCTTGCGGTCGCCGCCGCAGCTGTTCTCGTGGGGCCCGCCGTTGCCGAGGCCCAGAGCCCGATCGTCATCAAATTCAGCCACGTCGTCGCCAACGATACTCCCAAGGGCAAGGGCGCCCTGAAGTTCAAGGAACTTGCGGAGAAGTACACCGACGGCAAGGTCAAGGTCGAAATCTACCCGAACTCCACGCTGTACAAGGACAAGGAGGAGATCGAGGCGCTGCAGCTTGGCTCGGTGCACATGCTCGCCCCCTCGACCGCGAAGTTCGCACCGCTCGGTATCAAGGAGTTCGAGGCGCTCGACCTGCCTTGGTTGTTCAAGGACGATCAAACCTATTCCAACGCGATGAAGGGCACGATCGGCAAGTGGCTGTTCGATAAGCTCGAGACCAAGGGCATCACCGGGCTCGCTTATTGGGACAACGGCTTCCACATGCTCTCCGCCAACCGTGCCCTGATAAAGCCGACCGATTTCCAGGGTCTCAAATTCCGCATCTCCGGATCGAAGGTCGCCGACCAATATCTCCGTATCATGGGTTCGATCCCTCAGATAATGGCGTTTTCCGAAGTCTACCAGGCTTTGCAGACGGGCGTGGTCGACGGCTGCGAGAATACCGCGTCCAATTACCTGACTCAGAAGTTCTACGAGGTGCAGAAGGACATCACGGTGTCCTATCACGCGCACCTGCAATATGCCGTCATCGTCAATTCGAAATTCTGGTCCGGCCTGCCGCCCGATATCCGCGCCCAGCTCGAGAAGGCGATGAACGAGGCGACCGACTACACCAATTCGATCGCGCGTCAGGAAAACGAGGATGCGCTGGCCGAGATCAAGAAGACGGGCAAGACCACGCTGCATTATCTGACTGACGCCGATCGCAAGGCGTGGCAGGAGGCGATGCAGCCGACCTACAAATGGGCAAAGGGGCGGGTCGGGCAGGAGGTGCTCGATCTCCTCGCCAAGGAACTCGACGTCAAGATGAACTGACGCCGGCGCGCTGGAAGAACAACCATGAACGGTCGGGGGTGATCGCACTCCCGGCCGTTGCTCTTGAATGATGAGCCAAGCTGAGGGGACCAAGTTGCTGCGTGCATTGAATCGTGTGCTCGATCATCTCGAGGAATGGCTGATCGCGACGATGATCGCGGCCGCGACATTGCTCATCTTCGTTGCCGTGCTGCACCGATATGGCGCCGGGCTGTCGATCGACATCGCCAAATGGGCGGAGGCGCGCAATCTGTCCTTGCTGGCCGCGCCCGCGCGAGCGGCGTTCGTCTGGCTTGCCGCTCTCGACTTGTCCTGGGCGCAGGAACTCTGCATTTACATGTTCATCTGGATGGCGAAGTTCGGTGCGGCCTACGGGGTGCGCACCGGCATCCATGTAGGCGTCGACGTCCTGGTCAATGTCCTTCCCGGCGGATCGCGCCGCCGCGTCATCACGTTCGGCCTGATGTGCGGCGCCCTTTTCACTGCCATCGTGTGCTATTTCGGGGCCGCGTTCGTCGGCCAGATGTGGCAGACCGGCCAGCAATCCAACGACTTGGAAGCACCGATGTGGCTGGTGTATCTCACCATCCCGCTCGGCTCCGGGCTGATGTGCTTCCGCTTCCTGCAGGTCGCCTGGTCGTTCTATCGCACCGGCGAACTGCCGCATCACGACATGGCAGGCGTCGAGGGCGTCGAAATAGACCCGGTCCATCCGGCCCCGGTCACGCGCAGTCAGGTCGTCCGCGACGAACGCAGCCCGCTCGGCTGGGTCCTGATGTTGTTGCCGGTCCTGATCGTCGCCGTGTGCTTCGCCCATTCGGCGCACGTGATCACGATGCCGCAGGGCCTGCGTGTCGCCGTGGTTTTCGGCCTTCTGCTGTCGTTGATGCTCACGGGCATGCCGATCTCCATCGCGCTCGGCCTGACCGTGCTCAGCTTCATGTTCACGTTGACCGACGTACGGACGGAATCGGTGGCGCTGAAGCTGTTTACCGGCATCGAGAGCTTCGAGATCATGGCGATCCCGTTCTTCATCCTTGCCGGCAACTTCCTGACCCATGGCGGCGTGGCGCGCCGGATGATCACGTTCGCGACTTCGCTGGTCGGCCATTGGTACGGAGGCCTTGCGCTCTCGGGCGTGGTCGCCTGCGCGCTGTTCGCCGCGATTTCCGGCTCGTCGCCGGCCACCGTGGTGGCGATCGGATCGGTGATCCTGCCCGCGATGGTCGCGCAGGGATTTCCCAAGAAGTTCGGGGCGGGCGTGATCACGACCTCCGGCTCGCTGGGAATTCTCATTCCACCGTCGATTCCAATGGTGCTGTTTGCCGTCTCCACCAACACCTCCGTCGGCAAGCTGTTCATCGCCGGCATCGTGCCGGGAATGGTGCTCGCCATGCTGCTTGGCGCCACGACGTTCTACCGGGCCTGGCGTAACGACTATCCGAGGATGCCGAAAGCAACCCTCTACGAACGCTTCGATGCGTTCCGCAAGTCGATCTGGGGTATCCTGCTGATCGTGATCGTGATCGGTGGCATCTACAGCGGCCTGTTCACACCGACCGAAGCTGCCGCCGTCAGCGCGGTGTACGCCTTCATCGTCGCAGTGTTCATCTACAAGGATCTGAAGCTGCGAGACGTGCCGCGGGTGCTGCTGTCGTCGGCAAATCTTTCAGCGATGCTGCTCTACATCATCACCAACGCCGTCTTGTTCTCGTTCCTGATGACTTACGAGAACGTGCCGCAAGCGCTCGCGCAATGGATGATCGACCAGGGCCTCGGCTGGATCGGCTTCCTCCTCGTCGTCAATCTCCTGCTGCTATTAGCCGGCAACGTGATGGAGCCATCCTCGATCATCCTGATCATGGCGCCGATCCTGTTTCCGGTTGCGATCAAGCTCGGCATCGATCCGATCCATTTCGGCATCCTGATGACGGTCAACATGGAGGTCGGGCTGTGCCATCCGCCGGTCGGCCTCAATCTCTACGTGGCCTCAGGCATCGCCAAGATGGGTATCACCGAGCTCACGGTCGCGGTGTGGCCATGGCTGCTGACGATGTTGGGATTCCTGGTGGTCGTGACCTATTGGCCCGGCCTGTCGCTGTGGCTGCCGAGACTGTTGGGCATGTAGCCCGCGAACACGCTGCTTCTCTCCACCTGTGGGCGCGGGGTTACGCATTGCTGCGTCCTCCCGTCATGGCAATCGGCCGCGGGATGCGGTTAGATGCCGCGCAACAGGCGGGGAGGAGATCGAGATGACGGACACGTCCAGCAACGAGCCGAAGGGCGCAACGCCGTGCGTCATCGCGCAGCAAACGGCGAAGCTGAGTGCACTGCCGTTTTCCGACACGCGCGATTTCGACGACGCCGCGCGCGGCTTCCTCGGCACGATCGAGAACGCGGAGATCACCAATCCGCAAGGGCGGACGGTTTGGAGCCTCGAGCCGTACGCCTTTCTCGCCGCCGAGCAGGCGCCGGCCACGGTCAATCCGAGCCTGTGGCGGCAGTCGCGGCTCAACATGCAGCACGGCCTATTCGAGGTGGTGCCCGGAATCTACCAGGTGCGTGGGCTCGACATCGCCAACATGACGCTGATCGAAGGCGACAGCGGCGTCATCGTCATCGACACCCTGACCTCGATCGAGGGGGCGCGCGCCGCGCTCGATCTCTACTACAAGCATCGTGGCCAGCGACCGGTCGCGGCCGTGATCTTCACCCATACCCACACCGACCATTGGGGCGGTGCGCGCGGCGTGCTGGAGGAGGATGCACTCGCGACCGGCCGCGTGCCGATCATCGCGCCGAACTTGTTCATGGAGCATGCCGTCTCCGAGAACATCATCGCGGGACCTGCGATGCTGCGCCGGGCGCAGTACCAGTTCGGGCCTCTCCTCGCCAAGGGCGCGCGCGGGCAGGTCGATTGCGGCCTCGGCAAGTCGATGGCGGCAGGTTCGGTGGCGCTGCTGCGGCCGACCGACCTGATCATGGCGACCGGCGACCGGCGCGTGATCGACGGCGTTGAATTCGAATTCCAGATGGCGCCGAACAGCGAAGCGCCGGCGGAGATGCATTTCTTCATCCCGCGCTACAAGCTGTTGAACCTCGCCGAGAACTGCACCCACAATTTCCACAATCTGCTGCCGTTCCGCGGCGCCGACGTGCGCGACGCGCTGGCCTGGTCGAAATATCTGGGCGAGGCCTTGCAGCTCTGGGATGGCAAGGCGGAGGCGATGTGCGGCCAGCATCACTGGCCGGTGTGGGGACACGAACGCATCGGCACGATGATCCGGCAGCAGCGCGACCTCTACAAATTCGCGCATGACCAGACCATCCGCCTGATGAACCACGGCCTCACCGCGGCCGAGATCGCTGAAACGATCCAGCTGCCCAAGAGCCTGGAGGGCGCCTGGCACGGCCGCGGCTATTACGGCCACATCCGGCACAATGTGAAGGCGATCTATCAAAAATATCTGGGCTGGTACGACGCCAATCCGGTCAATCTCGATCCTTTGCCCCCGGTTGAGTCGGGCAAGAAATACGTCGAGTACATGGGCGGCGCCGACGCCATCCTCGCGCGGGCGCGTGTCGATTTCGACAAGGGCGAATTCCGCTTCGTGGCGCAGGCGCTCGGCCATCTCGTCTTTGCCCAGCCGGACAACGCGGCGGCGCGTGCATTGCTTGCGGATACGCTGGAGCAGCTCGGCTACGCTGCTGAAAGCGCGACCTGGCGCAATGCCTATCTGTTCGGCGCGCAGGAATTGCGCCAGGGCATGCCGAAGGTGCCGGCGCGCCCGCCGATGCCGCGCGAGACGCTGGCGGCGCTGCGCACCTCACAGCTCTGGGACGTGCTCGGCATCCGCCTGAACGGACCAAAGGCGGAAGGAAAGCACATCGTGCTGAACTGGAGCTTCTCCGACACCGGCGAAACCTTCGTGCTCAATCTGGAGAACTGCGCGCTGACTTACACAGAGGGCATGCAGGCGCACAATGCCGATGCCAGCTTCACGCTGGCGCGGTCGACGCTCGACGAGGTGATCGCAAAACTGACCAGCTTCCCGGAGGCCGTGGCCGCCGGCAAGGTCAAATTCGCCGGCAACCCGATGCGCCTCGCCGAGCTGATGGGCCTGATGGACGAATTCCCGCGCATGTTCGAGATCGTCGAGCCGAAGCGGGCCGTGGTGAGGTAGGGCAGCCGTCACCGCGTTCCTACTGTCATCATCCGGCTTGACCGGACGATCCAGTACTCCGCGGCGGGAGTTGCGTGAGCAAACTGCTGCCGCGGCGTACTGGATGCCCCGCCTACGCGGGGCATGACAGTGGCTACTCCGCGCTGCTCACCAGCTTGATCCGCGGCGCCTGTTCCTCGCCGAGGCTGCGATAGGCCGCGAGATAATCCAGCGCCATGCGACGCGCCGTGAAACGCGTCTCGAACTGCTTGCGAATGACGGAGCGGTCGAGTTGCTGCAGGCGGCCGACGACGCCGGCCGCGCTGAGGACGTCCTCGACGACGAAGCCGGTGAGGCCCTCGTCGATGATCTCCGGCACTGAGCCGCGGTTGAAGGCGATGACCGGCGTTCCGCAAGCCATGGCCTCGATCATCACCAGGCCAAACGGCTCCGGCCAGTCGATCGGGAGCAATAAGCCCAGCGCGCCGCTCAAAAAGTCCGACTTCTCGTGATCGCTGATCTCGCCGATGAATTCCACCAGCGGATTGTTCTCGATCATCGGCCGGATCAGCTCGTCATAGTAATCCTGGTCGGCACGATCAACCTTGGCGGCGATCTTGAGCGGAATGCCACAATGCGTCGCGATCTTGATGGCGCGGTCGACGCCCTTTTCCGGTGCGATGCGGCCAAGCACGGCGAGGTATTCCTGTTTCGCCGGCTTCGGCGTCAGCAGGTTCTCCGGCAGGCCGTGGTGGATCGTCCTCACCCAGTTCGCCTGCGGCACCGGCCGGCGCTGCGCGTTCGAGATCGAGATGACGGGGACCTTCGAGAAGGTGTTGAAGACCGGTTGATGCTCCGGCAGGTCGAGCCGGCCGTGCAGCGTGGTCAGGAACGGTGTCGGCTGCCGGTAGAACAGCGACCACGGATAATAATCGAGATGGAAGTGGAGGAAGTCGAACTCCTCGTCGTCACATTTCTGCCGCACCCGCTCCAGCATCACCATGTGCAGCGCATTGGGATCGCGCACGGAACCGTCGAGGCGGAGCGCCCGGGGCCATAACGCGTCCAGCTTCGCCGAGGTCTGCGAATCGCCGCTGGCGAACAGCGTTACGTCGTGCCCAAGGGCCACCAGCTCTTCCGTCAACCAATGCACCACCCGCTCGGTGCCGCCATACAGCTTGGGTGGAACAGCCTCCGTCAACGGAGCTACCTGCGCGATGCGCATCTCACCATCTCCTCTGTGCGATCATGATTGTAGAAAGCCCCCGCCTGTTCTGCACCGGCACGCCAGACAAGGGAACGTTCCCGCACTTGCGAAGTTCCTCCTTCCGAACGTTACTTATTCGACACGTCGGACGCCTGTCGCGATGCTGCCATCACATCTTCGCAGAACGCCCGCATCCGCATGTCGTGATGGCGTTGCCCGGGAACCGAGGCGAAGTGGTCGATGTTCAGTCGGCTAACAACAAAAGTTTGAATCATCACGACGGGGTCAATAGTCACATGGATCATCTTTCTGGGTATGCGCACCGGCCGTTTGCCTTTGTTTTGCGCTATCTTCGGCGTCGGCTCGCGTCGCATCTCGTGATCCTGACCGCTGTGGTGGCGGCCGTTGCCTGCTCAGTAGGCACTCAGTATGGCGTCAAATCCCTGGTCGACAGCTTGTCGGCCGGCGCTTCGCATGGTGGGAGCGTATGGCTGGCATTCATTTTCCTCATGACGTTGATCGCCGCCGATAATTTCCTTTGGCGGATCGCGAGCTGGACCGCCAGCTTCACCTTCGTCCGTGTCACGGGTGATTTACGCCGTGACATATTTCGTCATCTGACCGGCCACGCGCCGAGCTACTTCTCCGACCGGATGCCCGGCATGCTGACGAGCCGCATCACGGCGACGTCCAATGCGGTGTTCACGGTCGAAAACATGTTCGTCTGGAATGTGTTGCCGCCGTGCATCGCAACAGTTGCGGCCATCGCGCTGATTGGAACCGTCAGCCCTTACATGGCACTCGGCCTGATGGTGATTGCCGGCGGCATGGTGCTTGCGATGTTCCGCCTTGCGGCCGCAGGGAAACCGCTGCATGACGACTTCGCCGACAAAGCCGCCGTCGTCGACGGCGAGATGATCGACGTCATCAGCAACATGCCGCTGGTGCGCGCCTTCTGCGGCATCGGGCACGAGCATGAGCGGTTCGACGCGACCGTGAACCGGGAGCTCACCGCGCGCGGCCGCAGCCTGCGCTATCTGGAGAAGCTGCGGCTTATCCATGCCGGCGTCACAGTCGTGCTCACGATCGCCCTGATGGCATGGGCGATCATGCTCTGGCAGGATGGCAGGGCAACGACCGGCGACGTCGTGCTGGTCTGCACCCTCGGTCTCTCCATACTGAACGCGACGCGCGATCTCGCGGTGGCGCTGGTCGACGTCACCCAGCACGTTGCGCGGCTGACCGAGGCGATCGCCACATTGCTGGTGCCGCATGAATTGCGCGACCACCCCGAGGCCGAGCCGCTGGTGAAGAGCGGCGCCGCGATCGCGTTCAACAATGTCACCTTCGGCTATCCCGGCGGCGAAAAGATCTTCGAGCGCTTCAGCCTGCGGCTGCAACCCGGCCAGCGGGTCGGCCTGGTCGGCCAGTCCGGCGGCGGCAAGTCGACGCTGTTCACGCTGCTCCAGCGCTTCTACGATACCGACGAGGGAAGTATCACCATCGACGGCCAGGACATTTCCAAGGTGACGCAGCTGAGCCTGCGCGAGGCCATCTCGGTCGTGCCGCAGGACATTTCCTTGTTCCACCGCTCGATTCGCGAGAATATCCGCTATGGTCGCCCGAACGCGACCGACGACGAGGTGCTGCGCGCAGCCATTGCGGCGCGCTGCGATTTCGTCGAGAGTCTGCCTGGTGGTCTCGACACCATGGTCGGCGACCGCGGCGTCAAGATGTCCGGCGGCCAGCGCCAGCGCATCGCAATCGCGCGCGCCTTCCTGAAGGACGCGCCGATCCTGCTGCTGGACGAGGCGACCGCCGCGCTCGACAGCGAATCCGAGGAGGCGATCCGCGAGGCGTTGTCGCGGCTGATGCGCGGCCGGACGGTCATCGCGATCGCGCATCGCCTCGCGACCCTGCGCAATTTCGATCGCGTGGTCGTGTTGAGGGGTGGTAAGATCATCGAGGACGGGTCGCCCGAGCGTCTGATGCAGGGCCACGGGCCCTATCGTGAGCTGGTCACGCAGGAAATGAGCCGGCTCGCCCAAGCCGCCGCGTAAACCAATAGTCGCGTTCGAGTCGGTTGCGTGTCGAAACAAGCGCAGGGGAGCTGCTGATGTCGGCTGAAGCCGTTACCCAATTCGTCTCTGTGACGCGGACCGTGGACCAGGTCGCGGAGCAGCCTTTCTATATTCCGATGACGGGACCGTCAGCGCGGCCGCGGCGTTCGCTCAAGCACGACGACACCTTTATCGTGCTCGACAGCCATGGTGACATCGGCGCTTCGGCCGGCGGGCCCGATGGCCTGTTTCATCACGACACGCGCTACCTTGCGAGGCTCGAGCTCGTGCTCGACGATCTCCAGCCGTTACTGCTGGGCTCGAACCTGCGCGACGACAACTCAGCCCTGACCGTCGATCTCACCAATCCGGACATCTACCGGCAGGGCAGCCTCGTGCTGCAAAAGGACCTGCTGCACATCGTGCGCACGATCTTCCTGTGGCGCGGCACCGCGTATCAGCGCATCGGCGTGCAGAACCACGGCGACCGCCCAGCCGGCTTTGCGCTGACGCTGCTGTTCGACAACGATTTCGCCGATCTGTTCGAGGTCCGCGGCGAACGGCGCCCGCGCCGCGGCATCGGCTCGAGCCGGCTGTTGGGACCGACCGACGTGCTGTTCGATTACCGCGGTCTCGATGACGCCGAGCGCACCACGGGCCTGCATTTCGACCCGCGCCCAACCAAGTTGTCGGTGAATGCCGCGACCTGGCAGCTCGAACTCGACCCGCATGAGTCGAAATCCTTGTTCGTGGCCGTGTCCTGCAACCGGCCGGTCGCGGAGAAGCCGGCGCGCTTTTTCAGGAGCCTGCTCGCCCATCGCCGCGAGATGCGGCAATCGACGATGGGGGCGGCCAGCATCGAGACCTCCAACAACATCTTCAACGAGGTGCTGTGCCAGGCCATGGCCGACCTCAACATGCTGATGACGGAGACGCCGCAGGGCCGCTATCCCTATGCAGGAATTCCCTGGTACTCGACGACGTTCGGCCGTGACGGGCTGATCACCGCGTTGCAGATGCTGTGGGTCGATCCGCGAATCGCCAAGGGCGTGCTGCGGCGGCTCGCCCATTTCCAAGCCAAGGCGGTCGACCCGCTCGCCGATGCCGCGCCGGGCAAGATCCTGCATGAGATGCGCGGCGGCGAGATGGCGGCGCTGCGGGAGGTACCGTTCGCGCAATATTACGGCAGCGTCGATTCCACGGCCTTGTTCGTCCTGCTGGCAGGAAGCTATTTCGAACGCACCGGCGACGAGGCGACATTGACCGAGCTGTGGCCGGCGATCGAGGCGGGGCTGGCCTGGATCGACGGCCCCGGTGATCCCGACAAGGACGGCTTCGTCGAATATCAGCGCGCCACGGAAAAGGGCCTCGCCAACCAGGGCTGGAAGGATTCCTACGACGCGATCTTCCATGCTGATGGCCAGCTCGCGGAAGGCAATCTCGCGCTGGCCGAAGTGCAAGGTTACGTCTTTGCGGCCAAGCGGCTCGCCGCGCGCTGCGCGCTCCGCCTGGGCAAGCCTGATCTCGCCAAGAAGCTCGAGGCCGAGGCCAAGACGCTGGCCGAGCGTTTCGAGGCCGCGTTCTGGTGCGAGGAGCTCGGTACCTATGCGCTTGCGCTCGACGGCAAGAAGCGGCCCTGCAAGGTGCGGACCTCCAACGCCGGCCAGGTCCTGTTCAGCGGCATGATCCGCGAGGACCGCGCGCGCCTCGTCGCCGCCGATTTGATGCGGCCGCATTTCTTCTCGGGCTGGGGCATCCGCACCGTCGCGCAAGGCGAGGTGCGTTACAATCCGATGTCCTATCATGACGGGTCGATCTGGCCGCACGACAATGCGCTGATCGCGCTCGGGCTCGCGCGTTATGGGCTCAAGCATTCGGTCGCGCATGTCTTCAAGGGATTGTTCGACGCCGCGACCTACATGGACCTGCGCCGGTTGCCCGAATTGTTCTGCGGTTTCCGGCGCGAAAAGCGGCGCGGCCCGACGCTCTATCCGGTCGCCTGCGCGCCGCAGGCCTGGGCCAGCGCAACGGCGTTCACGCTATTGGAGGCGGCGCTGGGCATCGAGTTCGACGTGGCGCGCGGCGAGATCCGGCTGCGCAATCCGCATCTGCCGGCGTTCCTGCACGAGGTGATCTTGCGCGATCTGCGTCTGGGCGAGTCCAGCGTGGACCTGCGCGTCAGCCGCCATGGCGACGACGTGGCGCTGGAGGTGTTGCGCACGCGTGGCCAGATTCAGGTCTCGATCGTGCTGGCGCGCTAGCGGCGCGCCGGAAGGAGGGTGCATGCGTACCGCCGGATGGTTGGCTCTGGGCGTCGTGATCGTCTGCGGAACGACTCTCGCCGTGTCACGCGCCGCGGAGGAGTCGCCCGCACCCTCGACGGAAGCGAATGCACCGCCGACGGCGCAGCCGCCGGCGTCATCGGTCCCCGTCACGCCAAAGAATGCCGCGCCACCGCCGTCGGTCACGATCATCGGCGCGAGCGATGCGCACGGTGTGCTTGGCCGTGACGTGCTCAGCGCGGCGAACGAAGACATGGGCCGCATCGTCGACGTCATCGTCGATCGGAGCGGGCACGTGCGCGCCGCCGTGATCGATTTCGGCGGCTTCCTCGGCGTCGGCAGCCGCAAGATCGTGGTGGACTGGAACGCGCTCCGATTCGGCAAGATCACCAACAAGAAGGACAGCATCACGCTGGAATTGACCAAGGCACAGGTCGCAGCCGCGCCGGAATACAAGGAGGACACGCCGATGGTGGTACTCGGCGCGTCCGGCAGCCTGCAGCCGCTGCAAGCCGTTCAGTGAGGCGCGGGGAGGGATGGCCGCCGGTGCTGTTGTCGAGGAAGCCGAATGATGCAGACCGCGAGGGCCGCGTTGAGCAGGATAAATTCTCGGCGCCGTCGCCTGCCGGCATTCCGGCGCCGTCGCGCCAGAGCCTGCGTGGCCTCGACTGGTTCATCTTCTTCCTCGCCGACGTGCAGACCGGATTCGGGCCGTTCATCGCAGTTTATCTGACGACCCAGAAATGGACCCAGGTCGAGATCGGCCTCGTGCTGTCGATCGGCGGCATCGTTGCCCTGATCGGCCAGATGCCAGGCGGCGCCATCATCGATGCCGCCAAATCCGAACGGCTGGTCGCAGGCCTCGCCATCGCCACCATCGGCTGCTGCGCGCTCGCCTATGCGGCGATGCCAGTCTTCCCCGTGGTGGTGGCTGCGGCCACCCTGCACGCGGCTGCGAGCTGCGTGCTCGGACCGGCGATCGCGGCGATCAGCCTCGGTCTGGTCGGCCCGCTCGCGATCGGCGAGCGTCTCGGCCGCAACGCGCGCTTTGCTTCGCTTGGCAACGGCGTTGCGGCCGCGGTGATGGGAACGGCCGGCTATCTGCTGTCGAGCCGCTCGGTATTCCTGGTCACCTTTCTGCTCGCAATCCCCACCTTGATCGCACTCTCTCGCATCCGCGAGCATGAGGTCGACATCGCGCGCTGTCACGGCGAGATGCCGCGCGAGGCGGAGGATCGCGGCGACACCAATATCTGGCATCTGATCCGGCAGCGGCCGCTCATTGTCTTTGCGCTCAGCGTGCTCTTGTTGCAGCTCGCGAACGCCTCGATGATGCCGCTGATGGCAAGCGCGGTGACAGCGCGATCGAGCGAGTGGGCGACGGTGCTCGTCGCTTTTTGCATTGTCGTGCCGCAGGCGATCGTGGCGCTGCTGTCGCCGAGCGTCGGGCGCAAGGCGCAAGTATGGGGCCGCAGGCCGCTGCTGCTGATCGGATTCGCGGCGCTGACGATTCGCGGTCTGCTGTTCGCGACAGTGCGCGATCCGTATCTGCTGGTGCTGGTGCAGGTGTTCGACGGCCTCACAGCGGCGGTGTTCGCGGTGATGATCCCGCTGATCGTGGCCGACGTCGCCTTCGGCAGCGGCCATTTCAACCTCGCGCAGGGCATTGTCGGCACGGCAATGGGCATCGGCGCGTCGCTGAGCACCGCGCTTGGCGGCTATGTCAGCGATAAATTCGGCAATGCCATGGCGTTCACCGGACTGTCCGGCGTCGCGGCGACGGGACTTCTGCTTATTCTGCTTGTCATGCCGGAGACGCGGCGCAAGGGCATGATCGCAGCAAAAGAAATGGCCGGCTGAATCAATCAGCCGGCCATGAGGGGTGGGAGAGGGGAGATCAGGCGTCGAGATTGTGCAGGCGTGCGCGGTTGCGCAGCACGATATGGCGGGCGCCGGAGAAGCCGAGAATGCCCTGGGCGTGAAGCTGCGACAGCGCGCGCGAGACGGTCTCGAGCGTGAGACCGAGATAGTCGCCGATGTCGCGGCGGCACATCGGCAGCGCCATCATGCCTGCAACCGCGAGGCGGCGGTCCATTTCGAGCAGGAAGGTTGCGACGCGCTCCATCGCGGTCTTGCGGCCCAGCAGCAGCATGTGGTCCTCGGCGTGGCGAAGCTCACCGGCGGTCATCGCCCAAAGCTTGCGGGCGACCTGGACGTCGGTGGCTGCGGCCTTCTCGAGGCTCGCGCGCTTCACGAGGCGCACAGTGGTGTCGATGATAGCTTCAGCAGCAAGGCGGTGGGTGGTGCCGGATTCGAGCCCGAACACGTCGCCGGGAAGGTGGAAGGAGCCGATCTGGCGGCGGCCGTCGGAGAGAAGCTTGTAGCTGCGCACGGCGCCGGTGACGACCTGATAGACATACTCGGCCGACTCGTCCTCGCCATAGATTTCCTCTTCCTTGCGGTAGGAGAACTCGGTGGCAACGAGGCCGACATGGCCGGCGATCGCACCGAACTGGTCGGAGACGGGATGGGCGGGTGCGATCTTGCCGCCGATCTGGGTCTTGATCGCCGGGGCGTTGAAGGTCTGGGTCAGCATCTGCGCCATCTCCGTTGTGATGACGCTTAGGTACGCGGTATCGGGTGCCTCGAAAATTTCGCGAGATATCTTAAGGAGATTGCCTTACGTAGAATCCCGTAGGTCAGCTATGGACCCGGTTCTGGATGGCGTGGCGAATGCGTTTGACCAGGTTTTCGTCCAGAAGCGGCTTCAGAATCACTTCATTCACGCCCGCGGCCGCCGCCCGGGCCGAGATATTCGAGTCGGGATAGCCGGTGATCAGGATCACGGGGGTATCGCCCTCGGACTGGCGCAGTCGCCCGGCCAGCTCGATGCCGTTAATGTCAGGCATTTTGTAGTCGATCACGTAACAGTCTGCACCGGACGGGCGCGCCGCATTGAGCAGCGCCGTGGCGTTCCTGAAGGTCCGTACGGCAAAACCGTCGGTTTCCAGCAAAAACCTCAGCGAGCCAAGCACAGCGGCATCGTCGTCGACCACATAGACAGTTGGCTTTGCGGGTGACGACATCTGGAGCCGCTCGGGATGGGAGCTGATCGCAATCATTCCGATCTGGTAGCACAGGGCGAGCGGAGGGTTTTGACTTGCCTCAACTCCTGTTGACTTCAATCATTGAGCATTCCGGCGCGCATCGCTAGCCGGACCAGCTCCGACAGGCTGTTGGCCTGCATCTTGGTCATTACGTTGGCCCGGTAGACCTCGATGGTGCGCGGGCTGATGTCGTACTCGCGAGCGATCAGCTTGTTGGAGAGGCCCGCGATCAGCCCCTCCATGACCTGTCGTTCTCTGGGGCTCAGGGACGCGACGCGAGCGGCGACGTCCTGGCCCATGGCCTCGTTCCTGGCGGCCGGCTCGCCCTCGCGGATCGCGGATTCGATCATGGCGACGAGGCGGTCATCCTCGAACGGCTTTTCCAGGAAATCCATCGCACCGAGCTTCATCGCCTCGACCGCGAGCGGCACGTCGCCATGACCGGTCATGATCAGGATCGGAAACCGGCTGCGCTGCGCCTTCAGGCGCTTCAGAAGCTCGATCCCATCGATGCCGGGCATCCGCACGTCGGAGACGACGCAGCCGAAGGCGAGGCCGGGCAGGGCATCGAGAAAACTCTGCGCGTTGTCGAACAGTGTGACGCCGAAGCCGGCTGAATCCAGCAGGAAGTTCAGCGAATCCCGCATCGCCTCGTCGTCGTCAATGACGTAGATGGTTCCCTTGGTCGTCATGGATCAGTTCTCGTCAGCTGCCGGCAAGGTGAAGCGGAATGTCGCCCCACCCGATGCATTGCTCTCGGCCCACATCCGGCCGCCGTGAGCCTCGATGATCGAGCGGCTGATGGACAGTCCCACGCCCATGCCGGTGTCTTTGGTGGTGAAGAAAGTCTGAAACAGGTTTGGCATGACGTCGTCCTGGAAGCCGGAGCCGGAGTCGGAGACCTCGATCTCGATCATGTCGTCGGCGGCGCGGGTGTTGGTGACGACGAGCTCGCGCCGTGGCGACTTCGCCATCGCTTCCAGCGCGTTGCGGAAGAGGTTGACCAGCACCTGCTGGATTTGCACCCGGTCGGCGAGCACGAGATCGGCATTTGGATTGAGGCTGAACCGAAGCTGCACGTCCTGCTCGCGCGCGCCGGCGAGCCCGAGCGCGCCGGCCTCCTCGATCAGCTTGGACAGGCTCTCGACCCTTTTCTCCGATTCGCCGCGGGAGACGAAGTCGCGCAAGCGGCGGATGATCTGGCCGGCGCGCAGCGCCTGCTCGGCGGCGCGGTCCAGCGCGCTCTCGATCTTCGGCGTATTCGGATCCTGGCTTCCGGCGAGGAGCCGCCGCGACCCCTTCATGTAGTTGCTGATCGCTGCCAGCGGCTGGTTGAGCTCGTGAGCGAGCGCGGACGCCATTTCGCCCATCGCGCTCAGCCGCGAGACGTGGACAAGTTCGGACTGCAGTTCCTGGAGCCGCGCCTGGGTTTTCTGATGCTCGGTCAGATCGCGGACGAAACCGGTGAAATAGGGCTCGCCGCCCGACTGCATCTCGCCGATCGACAGGTGCATCGGAAAGGTCGTGCCGTCGCGGCGCTTGCCGGTCACGATGCGGCCGATGCCGATGATGTGTGGGTCGCTGGTGGTCCGGTAGCGCGCGATGTAGCCGTCGTGACGTGAGCTGTCGGGCTCCGGCATCAGGATGCGGACGTTCTGGCCGATCGCCTCCGACTCGGCCCAGCCGAACAGGCGCTCGGCCGCCGCGCTGAAGAGCTGGATGACGCCGTGGCCGTCGATGACGATCATGGCGTCTGGAATCGTCTGGAGGATCGAGCGGAGGTGACTCTCGCGCGTGCGCAGGGTTTCCTCGACCTGCTTCTCTTCATCGACGTCAAGAAAGATGCCGCTGAGATGTCGGGCGGCGCCGGCGTCGTCCCGAATCAGCCCCGCGCGCGCACGGATCCACTGCGCTCTGCCCAACGCCCCCGCGACCCTGAACGACACGTCGAAGCTGCCGCCCCGTTCGGAGACGTGTCGGATCGCACTCTCGATCCGCTCGCGGTCGTTCGGCTCCAGCTGGGACAGGAACAGCGCGTAACTCACCGATTGGCCAGATTCGATTCCGAACAGGATCCTGGCCGTCTCCGACCACTCCAACTCCAGTGTCTTGAGATCGAGGTCCCAGGTCCCGACGCCAAATCCTTCGATTCGAACGCGGAAATGTTCGCCCCGGCCGTCATCTTGCGGATGAATCACGCGGGTCGGCGCCAAACGATCACTCCCATTCTGATGCGGGGAACCGCACAGCGTTACCGTTGGCAATGTACCCAAGGAGGGGCCAGAGGCAAGTTCCGATGTCTTATACCATCGGCAGATTTCCGGCCGTCGCGGTGATCCAAGGTTTTGATCTATCTCATCCTGCCCCGGCGGCGGTGGGCTTACGATCGGATCAAAGCTCATTGCCCCGGAGACTCCGATGACATACGCGACCGTGATGGTCAGCCTGGCGCTCGATCAGCCCAACGAGGCGCGGCTTCAGGTCGCGGGCGAGCTTGCCGAACGATTTGAGGCGTCGATCATCGGCGTTGCTGCGGCGCAGTTCGCCCCGCCGCTCTACTTCAGCGATGGCGCCGCAGCGCAGGGACTGATCGATGAGGGAGAAGCCTCGGTCAAGCGACGCCTGGGCAGGCTCGAGGCGCAATTCCGCGCCGCGATCAGGAATCGCGGCGGGCATGTGGAATGGCGCAGCGCCATGGATTTCCCGGCGCGCTTTACGTTCGCTCAGGCACGTTGCGCCGACATCGTCGTCGCTGGCGGGCAGAGCCCGGCCTTCTCCGACGCCTTCGCGCTCGCGAGCCCAAAGGATCTGGTGATGCAGGCCGGCCGACCGATCCTGGTCGTGCCTGACGGGGTCAACTGGCTCGATCTGCGCAGCGTCCTGGTGGCGTGGAAGGATACGCCGGAAGCGCGGCGGGCGCTCGCCGATGCGCTACCATTACTGCGCAAGGCCAGGGATGTCACCGTCCTCGCAATTCCCGAAGGTGACGACGACCGCACTGCCGCGGTCGCTGGCGCGACCGACGTGACGGCGTGGCTTGCCCGCCACGGCGTGACCGCGATCACGCGCGTTTCCGAAGCGGCCCGGAACGAAACCGTCGCCGGGCAACTGGAGAAAATTGCCGGCGACGTCGGCGCCAGCATGATCGTCGCCGGTGCCTACGGTCATTCGCGCTTCCGCGAACTGATCCTCGGCGGCGTCACCCAATATCTGGTCACTCAATCTGCCCGCTGCGTGCTGCTGTCGCACTGACGCTGGAGCGATACAAGACCAATCAAAGAGGACGCGCCGTGTACAGATTCCTTGAACAGACCGTCGAAAGCTACATGACGCAGGACGTCAGGACAGTGAGGCGCGACCTCGACCTGCTCGCGCTGAGCGAGATGTTCGAGCGCGATGATTTCAATTCCTATCCGGTCGAGGACGACGGACAGGTCGTCGGCATCGTCACCAAGTTCGACATCCTGAAGTGCTTCGCCTTCACGCCGAGCCAGATGCTGCCGCGCTACCACGACCTGATGACCCGCAAAATCGGCGACGTCATGACGCCCGACTTTATCTATGTCAGCCCCGACACGCGGCTGACGCGCGTGCTCCAGATCATGGTCGAGCACCGCATCAGGAGCATCATGGTGCTCGACGGCGCGCAGAAGCTGATCGGAATCGTCGCGCGCGAGGACGTCATCGCGGCGCTCAAGGCGACGGCACGCGACTGAGGAGGCGGCTGCAGATTCGCAATTCTCGACTCCGCCATGTCACGCAGGCGGTGGGCTGCCCGTTTATGCTCTGCGGTGCCCAAGCGACTGATATCGCTCTGCGATCTACATCGGTCTCACATTAACAGAAATCCACATAGCTTGATTTCAATCAATTCCCCGCGAGGGCGAATGTGGTTTCTGGCCCTGTGTTCTTTCAGAGAGAGTCCGCATGAGCCAGCCCTCCATCTCCAAGTCCATGACGTCAGGTGAAAGCGGCCTGGCTGTCGTGTTCGCGGTCACCGCCTTCCTCTGCGTGATTGCCTCGGCCAAGGCGCTCGATGCGCCCTTCGCCTTCCATGCCGCGCTGAGCGCGGCGGCGAGCCTGGCCGCGGTCTTCTGCATCATCAACCGTTACCTCGACCGACCGGCGGCGCTGCCGCCTGCGGAGATCAACGGCCGGCCCAACTACAACATGGGGCCGATCAAGTTCTCCTCCGTCATGGCGATGTTCTGGGGCATTGCCGGCTTTCTCGTCGGCCTCATCATCGCCTCGCAACTGGCGTGGCCGGCGCTGAACTTCGATCTGCCCTGGACCAGCTTCGGCCGCCTGCGTCCGCTGCACACGTCCGCAGTGATCTTCGCCTTCGGCGGCAACGTCCTGATCGCGACGTCGTTCTACGTCGTCCAGAAGAGCTGCCGCGTGCGCCTTGCAGGCGATCTCGCGCCCTGGTTCGTCGTCGTAGGCTACAATTTCTTCATCCTGATCGCCGGCACCGGCTATCTGCTCGGCGTCACCCAGTCGAAGGAATATGCCGAGCCGGAATGGTACGCCGATCTGTGGCTGACCATCGTCTGGGTCACCTATCTGCTGGTCTTCCTTGCCACGATCATCAAGCGCAAGGAGCCGCACATCTTTGTCGCGAACTGGTTCTATCTCGCCTTCATCGTGACGATCGCGGTCTTGCATCTCGGCAACAACCCGGCGCTGCCGGTCTCGGTGTTCGGCTCGAAATCCTACATCGCCTGGGGCGGCATCCAGGATGCCATGTTCCAGTGGTGGTACGGCCACAACGCGGTCGGCTTCTTCCTGACCGCCGGCTTCCTCGCCATCATGTATTACTTCATCCCGAAGCGGGCCGAGCGGCCGATCTATTCCTACCGTCTCTCGATCATCCACTTCTGGGCGCTGATCTTCCTGTACATCTGGGCCGGCCCACACCATCTGCACTACACGGCGCTGCCGGACTGGACCCAGACGCTCGGCATGACCTTCTCCATCATGCTGTGGATGCCGTCCTGGGGCGGCATGATCAACGGCCTGATGACGCTGTCGGGCGCCTGGGACAAGCTGCGCACCGATCCCGTGCTGCGCATGCTCGTGGTCTCCGTCGCCTTCTACGGCATGTCGACCTTCGAAGGCCCGATGATGTCGATCAAGGTGGTCAACTCGCTCAGCCACTACACCGACTGGACCATCGGCCACGTGCACTCCGGCGCGCTCGGCTGGGTTGGTTTCGTCTCCTTCGGCGCGCTCTACTGCCTCGTGCCCTGGATCTGGAATCGGAAGGGCCTCTACAGCCTCAAGCTCGTTAACTGGCACTTCTGGATCGCGACGCTTGGCATCGTCCTCTACATCTCGGCGATGTGGGTGTCCGGCATCCTCCAGGGCCTGATGTGGCGCGCCTACACCTCGCTCGGCTTCCTCGAATATTCCTTCATCGAGACCGTCGAGGCGATGCATCCCTTCTACATCATCCGCGCCGCCGGCGGCGGGCTGTTCCTGATCGGCGCGCTGATCATGGCCTATAATCTCTGGATGACGGTTCGCGTCGGCGAACAGGAAGTCCAGATGCCCGTCGCTCTTCAGCCGGCGGAATGAGGAGTCTTCCATGTCGTTCTGGACACGCCACCAAATCTTCGAAAAGAACTCGATCATCCTCATCGTCGGCATCCTGCTGGTGATCGCGATCGGCGGTCTCGTCGAGATCACCCCGCTGTTCTACCTCAAGAGCACGATCGAGGCGGTCGACGGGATCAGGCCGTATACGCCGCTGGAGCTCGCCGGGCGCAACGTCTACATCCGCGAGGGCTGCTATCTCTGCCATTCGCAGATGATCCGGCCCTTGCGCGACGAGGTCGAGCGCTACGGACATTTCTCGTTGGCCGCCGAGAGCATGTACGACCATCCGTTCCAGTGGGGCTCGAAGCGCACCGGTCCCGACCTTGCCCGCGTCGGCGCCAAATATTCCGACGACTGGCATGTGACCCATCTGGCCAATCCGCGCGCGATCGTGCCGCAGTCGGTGATGCCAGGCTATCCGTTCCTCAGCCAGACCGAGGTCGATCCGGACACGATCGCCGACCACATGCGCACGCTGCGGACCGTCGGCACGCCCTACACCGACGACCAGATCGCCAATGCGGGCGCCGACATGAAGGCCCAGGCCGATCCTGACAATGCCGACTCCGACGCTTTCACCAAGCGCTACGCCAAGGCCGTGGTGCGCAACTTCGACGGCAAGGCCGGCACGCCGACCGAGATGGACGCGCTGATCGCCTATCTCCAGATGCTAGGCACGCTGGTCGATTTCAAGATCTACAACGAGAAAGCCAATCTTCGCTGAGAAGGCACCCACGATGAAAGCCATCCTGACACTCGACAATCTCGCGTCCGGTCTCGTGACCACGATCTGGACGCCGGTGTTCGTCGCGATCTTTCTCGCGATCATCGCCTACGCATTATGGCCCCGTAACAAGGCTGCGTTCGACGAAGCAGCACACCTGCCGTTGCGGGAGGAGTGAGAGACCATGACCGATCATCATAGCGACATCGATTCCGTCACCGGCAAGTCCACGACCGGACATGAATGGGACGGCATCAAGGAGCTCAACACGCCGCTGCCGCGCTGGTGGGTGATCAGCTTCTACCTCACCATCGTCTGGTCGATCGGCTACTGGATCGTGTATCCGGCCTGGCCGCTGATCTCCAGCAATACCACGGGCCTGTTCGGCTACTCGACACGCGCCGATGTCGCGGTCGAGCTCGCCAATCTCGAGAAGATCCGCGGAGCCAAGATGGTTGCGCTGGGCGCGGCCTCGCTCGCCGACATCGAGAAGGACCCGGCGCTGCTGGCGCTCGCGCGCGCCAAGGGCAAGACCGTGTTCGGCGACAATTGCGCGCCATGTCACGGCTCAGGCGGCGCGGGTGCCAAGGGCTATCCGAATCTGAACGACGACGACTGGCTGTGGGGCGGTTCGCTCGACCAGATCATGCAGACCATCCAGTTCGGCGCACGTTCCGGCCACGCCAAGACGCATGAAGGCCAGATGCTCGCATTCGGCAAGGACGGCGTGCTGAAGCCGGATGAGATCGTCACGGCCGCCAACTATGTCCGGGCACTGTCGGGCCTTCCGACCCGCAAGGGCTATGACGCGGCCAAGGGCGAGAAGATCTTCGCGGAGAATTGCGTCGCCTGCCATGGCGACGGCGGCAAGGGCAACCCGGAGATGGGTGCCCCTAACCTGACCGATAAGATCTGGCTCTATGGTTCGGACGAGGCGACGCTGATCGAGACCATCAGCCAGGGCCGCGCGGGCGTGATGCCGGCCTGGGAAGGGCGGCTCGATCCCGCCACCATCAAGGCGATGGCAGTTTACGTCCACTCGCTGGGCGGCGGAAAATAGCCAATCCGGGACACGCGGAGGCGAACAAAAAAAGCCCCCGCTTGCGCTGGATCAACTGACGCGGCGGCGTCGGGTGTAGGTTTTATCGCACCTCTCGAAAAGCTGCAGGCGATGAACAGGACCGCGAACCCAAAAGAGCTCCCATTAGACGATGACAACGGGCCGCTCTATGTGGCCCAGAAGAAAGTCTATCCCCAGAGCACCTCTGGCACCTTCCGCCGGATCAAATGGGGCCTGATGGCCTTCTGCCTCGGCGTCTACTACTTCCTGCCGTTCGTGCGCTGGAACCGCGGACTCGGCGCTCCCAGCCAAGCGGTGCTGATCGATCTTCCCAACAGTCGCTTCTATTTCTTCTTCATCGAGCTGTGGCCGCAGGAGGTCTACTACTTCACCGGCCTGCTGATCGTCGCCGCGGTGGCGCTATTCCTGATGAACTCGGTCGGCGGCCGTATCTGGTGCGGCTATCTCTGTCCGCAGACGGTGTGGACCGACCTGTTCTATGCGGTCGAGCGTCTGATCGAGGGTGACCGGCGCGAGCGGATGAAGAAGGACAAATCGTCCGACCCGATGAAGCTGGAGCGGATCTCCGAGATCGTGCTCAAGCATTCGATCTGGCTCTTGATCGGCTGGTGGACCGGCGGCGCCTGGGTGCTCTATTTCAACGACGCACCGACGCTGGTCAAGGAACTCGTCACGTTCCAGGCGCCGATGCTCGCCTATGTCTGGATCGGCATTCTCACCGCGACGACCTATCTGCTCGCCGGCTACATGCGCGAGCAGGTCTGCACCTATATGTGCCCGTGGCCGCGCATCCAGGCGGCGCTGACCGATGAATGGGCGCTCAACGTCACCTACCGCTACGACCGCGGCGAGAAGCGTACGTCGGTGAAGAAGGCGGCCGAGCTGCGCGCGCTCGGGCAGCAGGTTGGTGATTGCGTCGATTGCTACCAGTGCGTGGCGGTCTGCCCGACCGGCATCGACATCCGCAACGGACCGCAGATGGAATGCATCCAGTGCGGGCTCTGCATTGATGCCTGCGACAATGTGATGACGAAAATCGGCCGGCCGAAGCGGCTGATCGGCTATGACAACGACGTCAACATCCAGCGCCGCCAGGAAGGCAAGGCGCCGATCTACCGCATCGTCCGGGCCCGCACCGTCGCCTACAGCGCGATCATCGCGGCGGTCGGCGGCATCATGATCTATACGCTGGCGACTCGCAGCCTGCTCGACGTCAACGTGCTGCACGACCGCAACCCGGTCGCGGTCAGGCTCAGCGACGGCTCGATCCGCAATGCCTACACGGTGCGGCTGCTCAACAAGAGCGGTTACGACCGGGTCATCGCGATCGACGCGAGCGGCCCGGTCAATGCGACAATCCATGTCATCGGAATCGATTCTGTGACGCCGGACCGGCCGATGATCGTGGTTCCGCGCGACTCCACCAGCGAACTGCGGCTGCTCGTGACCGCTCCGGTGGAGGGCAATCCGGAAAAGTCCATCCCGGTTCACTTTCACGTCACCGATATCGGCCTCGGCGAAGTCGCCAGCGCCACCGACAATTTCGTCGCGCCCTAGGATCAGGAGTTCGCCATGGCAACCAAGCCGCTGACCGGAACCAAGGTGTTTCTGATGCTGGTCGCCTTCTTCGGCGTCGTGATCGGCGTCAACGCGACCATGATGAAGCTCGCGATCGCGACGCTGCCAGGGACGGACGTCGACAGCCCCTATGCCGCTGGGCTCGCCTATGACCGCGAGATCTCGGCGGCGCAGGACCAGGCTGCGCGCAAATGGAAGGTCAACGCCCATATCGAGCGCCGCGCCGATGGCGGCGCCGTGCTTCAGGTCGAGGTGCGCGACGCGAGCGGCCAGCCGATCGCCGGACTGAAATTCGGCGGCCGCCTGGAGCGGCCGACCGACAAGCGCGCCGATCTCGCCATCGAGCTCTCGGAGGCCGGCATCGGCCTCTATCGCGGCAATGTCGCATCGGTCGCGCCGGGCCAATGGGACCTGGTGATCGAGGGCGAGGCGCGGGGAACGCGCGTGTTCATGTCCCGCAACCGCGTGATCCTGAACTGAAGGATTTTGCCATGCACGTCTCGCGGGACTTTTCGCATTACGTCCGGACTGCGGGCGAGGGCGTCCAGCACATCGATCTCGCGGTCGAGGGCGTGCACTGCGCCGGCTGTATGGCCAAGATCGAGCGCGGGCTGTCCGCGATTCCCGACGTCACGCTGGCGCGCGTGAACCTCACCGACCGGCGCGTTGCGCTGGAATGGAAGGCGGGCAAGCTCGATCCTATCAGCTTCATCGATCGCCTCGAAGAGCTCGGCTACAAGGCCTATCCTTACGAGACCGAGAGCGCGGAGGCGACCGAGGTCGCCGAATCGCGCTTCCTGCTGCGTTGCCTCGGCGTCGCCGCGTTCGCCACCATGAACGTGATGATGCTGTCGATCCCGGTGTGGTCCGGCAACGTCTCTGACATGCTGCCGGAGCAGCGCGATTTCTTCCACTGGCTGTCGGCGCTGATCGCGCTGCCGGCGGCGGCCTATGCCGGCCAGCCGTTCTTCCGCTCGGCCTGGCGCGCGCTGTCGGCCAGGACCACCAACATGGACGTGCCGATCTCGATCGGCGTGACGCTGGCGCTCGGCATGTCCGTGGTCGAGACCATCAACCACGCCGAGCACGCCTATTTCGACGCGGCGATCATGCTGCTCACTTTCCTCCTGGTCGGTCGCTTCCTCGACCAGAACATGCGGCGGCGGACCCGCGCGGTCGCGGGCAATCTCGCCGCGCTTAAGGCGGAGACCGCGGCCAAGTTCGTCGGGCCCGACGAGATATCCCAAGTGCCGGTGGCCGCGATCTATCCCGGCGACATCGTGCTGCTGCGGCCCGGCGAGCGCTGCGCGGTCGACGGCACTGTGATCGAGGGCCGTTCCGAGATCGACCAGAGCCTGATCACCGGCGAGACGCTCTATGTCACGGCCGAGCAGGGCACGCCGGTCTATGCGGGATCGATGAACATCTCGGGGACCTTGCGGGTGCGGGTCTCGGCGGCCTCCGAGGCGACGCTGCTCGCCGAGATCACGCGGCTGCTCGACAATGCGCTGCAGGCGCGCTCGCGCTACATGCGGCTCGCAGACCGCGCTTCGCGACTCTACGCGCCGGTGGTGCATGCCACCGCGCTCGTCACCATCCTCGGCTGGGTCATCGCGGGCGCCGGCTGGCATGATGCCATCGTGACCGGCGTCGCGGTGCTGATCATCACCTGTCCCTGCGCGCTCGGGCTCGCCATTCCGACGGTACAGACCGTGGCCTCTGGCGCGATGTTCAAGGCTGGTGTCCTGCTGAATTCCGGCGATGCCATCGAGCGTCTCGCGGAAGCCGATCACGTCGTCTTCGACAAGACCGGCACGCTGACGCTGCCCGATCTCGAAGTGATGAATGCGGCCGATATTCCCGCTGATATCTTCGAGCTTGCCGGACGGCTTGCGCTGTCGAGCCATCATCCGGTCGCCGCCGCGGTCGCGCAGGCCTCTGACGCCAGATCGCCGATCGTCGGCGCGGTCGAGGAGGCCGGCCAGGGCGTGCGTGCTGTGGTCGATGGCATCGAGGTTCGCCTCGGTCGTCCTTCTTTCTGCGGCGCCGAGACGCTGGTCTCGGACGTGACAAATCTGGATCCCGAAGCCTCGGTCGTCGGTTTCAGCAAGGGCAGCGAAAAATTCATCCTCTCCGTGCGCCAGGGCCTCCGCCCCGATGCGCAAGCTGTGATCGCGGCGCTGAAGGCGCGCAATATCGGCATCGAGATTCTCTCCGGCGACCGTGAACCGGCGGTGATCGCGGCGGCCCATGCGCTGGGCATCTCCGAATGGCGAGCCGGCGTGACCCCGGCCGACAAGATCGCGCGGATCGAGGTCCTGAAGCAGCGGGGCATGAAGGTCCTGATGGTCGGCGACGGCATGAACGATGCGCCCTCGCTGGCGGCGGCCCATGTCTCGATATCGCCGATCTCGGCCGCGCATTTGAGCCAAGCGACCGCCGATCTCGTCTTCCTCGGCCGGCCGCTGGCCCCGGTTGTCGCCGCCATCGATGCTTCGCGCAAGGCGCTGCACCTGATGCGGCAGAATCTCTGGCTGGCGATCGGCTACAATTTCCTCGCGGTGCCGGTCGCGATCAGCGGCGTCGTCACGCCGCTGATCGCGGCTGCCGCCATGAGCGGATCGTCGATCCTGGTGATGCTGAATTCGCTGCGTGCGCGCGGCGCCCCGCGGGAGATCGTGTGATGGAAATCCTGGTCATCCTGGTGCCGCTGGCGCTGATGCTCGGTCTCGCCGGTCTGGCCGCATTCCTTTGGTCGCTTCGAAGCGGCCAGTACGACGATCTCGACGGCGCCGCCTGGCGCGCCATCGCCGACGACGAGCCGCCGCAGGAGGCGCCGGCCAAGCGCTAGCGCTTCAAGGCGAGCGTCAGCAGGGCCGCGACAGCGAGCGCCAGGCCCACCCCGGCCACGCAGGCATGCCAGCCATACGCGTCGAACAGCCGGCCGAGGACGGCGGTGCCGACGAGCCCACCGCAGAAATAGCAGGCGAGATAGGTGCCGCTGGCGATGCCGCGGTTTACAGCCGCAGCCTGTCCGACGAATCCTGTCGCAGCCGCTTGCGCGGAAAAGGTGCCGCTTCCGACCAGAACCATCCCGGCGAGGACCGCGCCCAGGTGCGGGACCAACATCAGCGGCAAGCCGACCCCGGCGATGGCGAGCGAGCCCCAGATCGTCGGACGCGTTCCGAGGCGCGACGCCACTTTGCCAGCCAGCAACGTGGTGACCACCGACGGCAGGAAGACGAAGTAAACGAAGCCGAGGTCCATCATGCCCAGCGACAGCGGTGGTCGAACCAGAACGAAATTGACGAATGTGAAGGTGCCGATGAATGCGAACAGGATGCAGAAGCCGATGCCGTAGGCGGCACGCAGCCGTGCATCCTGCCACTGCGCGATCGTCGCGGCAAACGCCGATGCCGTCGACGTCGTTGCACGCGTCGGCTGTACGCGCGCAATGGTGAAATAGACCAGGGCGGCACCGGCCAGATTGAGGGCCGCGAAGAAGTAGAAATTCCATGCCAGGCCAAGGCTATCGGCGATCGCGGCCGACACCAGCCGGCCGACGAGATTGCTGGCGACGTTTCCTGTGATGTAGGCGGCAAAGGCGCCGCCGGAATCCATTGCGCTGCATTGCTCGCCGAGATGAGCCAATGTCAACGCGAAGGCGGATGCCATGCAGAGGCCCTGCGCGACCCGCAGGCCGGTGAAGACGGCAAGATTGGGCGCAGTCGCCAGCAGGCTCGTCGGAATCGCGAGCAGGGTCAGGCTGAGCAGGATGCCGGTCCGCCTGTCGATGTGCGGGCTGAGAAGGCCGACGACGAGGCCTGCGACAGCCATGCCGAACGTGCTGGCGTTGACGGCCAGGCTCATCGCGGCCGGCGTGACGCCGTAGCGGCGCGTCAGCGAGGGCAGGATCGCCTGCGTCGCGAAGAGATCGACGACCGTCAGGAAGGCAGTGAGGCCGATCACGAGAGAGCGAAGCGCAAGACCTGGTGAATGCGCGTCCATCGTCATCGCGGTTGGTTTGATCGGCGCGGAAAGATCGGTCATGGCAGGCCTCCCTTGTGATGAATGTGGCGCCCGCATGCGGGGCAGCATGGGGATCGCGGGCGCCACATTCCGTCACGCGTGCGCTGGGGTCGCGCACCCGTTACATGTTGTGGTCGTGCGGGTCCTTGCGGACGTCGCCGACATAGAGAATGACCGTTTCCTTGCCGAGGTTCTTCCACCAGTGCGAGGTGCCGGACACCTCCGGGCGGATGTCGCCGGCCTTGTGCACGATCGGATCGACGCAGTTGGAAACGTGTTCGACGATCTCGCCTTGCTGCACGAAGATCAGGGCAGGGCGGTCGTCATGGCTGTGCCAGGGCACGATGCCGCCGGGCTCGATGGTCAGCTTGCGGAAGCGCAGCTCGTGGCCTTCGATATGCGCCGGCTGTTTGCCGAGGTCGATGGCGCCGAGCGTGACGTCGGTGACGCCGACCGGCTTGTAGTCGACCATCTGCTGCGCGTTCGGCTTGATCTTGTCGGCCGGGCATTCGCCGGCGGAGACTGGCTGCGCCGAGAGTGTCAATACGCCGAGGATGGCCAGGCCGGGCCAGACCGCACGCGACAATGTGTGATGCTTGAACATCGGGACGTCTCCTGTGTTGGCCGCAACCGCAATGGTCGCTGGCTCTGTTGGGACTTTCGTCGAGAGGGCGCTCGTTCTGAAATGCTCTTTCGCTCTCGCTGCGATAGACCGGCGCTATCGGGCCCGATAGGCGCTCGCTATCGAACCGATTGGGGATTGGCATTTCCGCTTCCCGAGCGACTGGCGTTCGATGGTGGGGCGCCCGGTTGGCGGGCGTTCACGTCACTCCGGAGGAACATCTCATGACGAAATTGTCCAAGACCTTGATTGCCACGGCTGCGTTCGTGGTCATCGCCACATCGGCCTTCTCGGAAGCCACATGGGACTTCAAGGCCGGCATGGCCTACCTGTATGGCGGACCCGGCAAGATGTCGGCGATGGCCATGGCCCCGGCGGAGAAGAACCACGAGGCCATGATGAAGAACGCCAAGAAAGTCCCCGACAACACCGTCTTCTTCATGGACAACGGATCGCTGTATTCCACCTCGGGGCGGCTGGACCCGACCGGCAATTTCTACGTGAACTGATCGCGTGCGCATGACGGCCGCCCCTTGCGGGCGGCCGGATCGGGCACCTAATATTCGTCCCCTGAACGCTGGAGCGCAAGATGACCTCTCTCTCGCCGGCCGATGCCGAGCGGCTTAAACACGCCTTCCAGCGCTGCCGTGACATGGATGGCACGCTGAACGAGCAACTCCGCGCCTATGCCGACGCCAGCCGCGACGTGTTCCCGGCCTATGGCGAGGCAGTCGACAATCTGGTGACCAGATTGAATGGAAACGGCGGCGGCGAGACCGCGCCGCGTCCGGGCGAGTCGATGCCGCCGTTCATGTTGCCGGACGAGAGCGGGCGTCTCGTCGCGCTGTCCTCACTGCTGGAGAGCGGCCCGGTCGCCGTGATGTTTTTCCGCGGCCATTGGTGTCCCTATTGCCGGCTCAATGTCCGCGCGGTGGTCCAGGCGCTGGACCGCGTCGAGTCCATGGGTGCGCGCATAGTCGCGATCATGCCGGAGACGCAGGAATACACCCAGCAGCTCAAGGCGGAAGCTGGTGCCCCATTTCCGATCCTGACCGACCTCGACAACGGCTATGCGTTGTCGCTCAATCTCGCGATCTGGCTCGGTGCCGAGATCCAGCACCTGTTGTCCTATCAGGACATGGCGAAATTCCACGGCAATGATGGCTGGATGCTGCCGATCCCGGCCGCGTTCGTCGTTGGTCGCGACGGTCTCGTGAAAGCCCGCTTCGTCGATCCGGATTTCCGCAAGCGAATCGAGATCGATGATCTGCTTGAAGCGTTGGAAGGCGCGAGCAGGGAGGCCTGAAAGAGTGAGGAGCGAGCGTGGCTGCTACCCCGCAATCTCCCGCCAATCCGCACCGCGCAACATGCGCATAACGGCATTGGCCACCGCCGTGCGCTGCCGGCCGGCCACCCCGTAGAGGCTGACGGTGCGACGGGCGTCCAGCCCGGCGACCGCAGCGCGCGTCAACGTCTCCGGAACGGGCGAGGTGTGCGGCAGCATGGCGACGCCGATGTCGGCCTCGACCAGTTCGATCAAATCGCGCTCGTTCGAGATTTCGTGACCCTGCTCGATCGCGATGCCGTGCTCGCGCAGGCTCGCCGAGATACGGGCGGAATGCTCGCAAAACGTCCGGCTCAGCAGCTGCTCCGCGCGCAGATCGTCCAGTGCGATGCTGCTGCGGCCGGCCAGGCGATGTCCGTCGCTGACCACGAGCTCGAAGCTCTCGGTGAACAGCGGCCAGACATCGAGCCGCTCCCAGGCCTCGTCGATGTCCGCGGCAATCCCTAGCTCGGCCTCGCCCTTCTTCAGGAACTCGGCCACTTCACGACTCGAGCCGCGCAGGAAGCGGAATTCGAGCCGGTTGAACTGCCGCTTGATCTGGTTGAGATGCGGAATGAGGAGCGACAGGTCGATCGCATGCGTCAGCGCGACGCGGAGCGCGCCGATCTCGCCGCTCCGGAACGAGGAGGCCAGCGATCGGGCGCCGGTGGCCGCTTCGAAACACTGCTTCAGCAGCGGATGCATGCGCTGGCCGAGCTCGGTCAATTGCGCCGCGGGCCGTTCGCGGCGAAACAGATCGCCGCCGAGCTCGGCCTCGAGCTGCTTGATCGCGCGCGTCAGCGAAGGCTGCGTCACGTTGCATTCCTCGGCGGCACGCGTGAAGTTCAAGAGTTGCGCCACCGCGAGGAAATAGCGGACCTGGTGCATTTCCATGGATCGGCTCCCGGCAAGATCAGCCGAAAGCTAGCCGATCGGCGCGGAGAATGACATCCCGACCGCAATAGCGCACAGGCATGGTTTCGGAAGCCAACGGGCATTTCCGTCAAACCCGGCGATGCTTCACAGTCGGCTCAGCACAAGTCGTCATGTCAAAGGAGTTTGCCCGTGAATATGTCCGTCAAGCCGCAGACGTCCGCCTCCCGGGCGCTCGCGGGCAAGGTTGCGCTGGTCACGGGCTCAACCAGTGGCATCGGCCTCGGTATCGCGCGGGCACTTGCCGCGGCCGGCGCCGACATCGTGCTGAACGGCCTTGGTGTGGCGGCCGAGCTCGACCGGACGCGCGAGCAGATCGCGGCGGAGTTCGGCGTCAAGGCAAGGTTTTCGCCGGCCGACATGACCAGACCGAATTCGATCGCCGAAATGATCGCGGCGACGGTTGCGCAGGCCGGCCGCCTGGATATCCTGATCAACAATGCCGGCATCCAGCACGTTGCGCCGCTGGAGCAGTTTCCGGTCGAGAAATGGGACCAGATCCTCGCGATCAATCTGTCGTCGGCCTTCCACACCACGCGGCTCGCGCTGCCCGCAATGCGACAGAACGGGTTCGGGCGGATCATCAACATCGCCTCCGCGCACGGCCTGGTCGCCTCGCCGTTCAAGGCGGCCTACGTCGCCGCCAAGCACGGCATCGTCGGGCTCACCAAGGTGACCGCGCTGGAGACGGCAGAAGAGGGCATTACCTGCAACGCGATCTGTCCCGGCTATGTCTATACGCCACTGGTCGAGGCGCAGATCGATGGGCAGGCCAAGGCGCATGGAATCTCGCGTGACCAGGCGATCCGTGACGTGCTGCTGGCGCAACAGCCGAACAAGCGCTTCTCGACCGTCGAGGAGCTCGGTGCGCTCAGCGTATTTCTGTCCACCAACGCAGCGGCCACGATCACCGGGATTGCGTTGCCCGTGGACGGAGGCTGGACCGCGCATTGAGGCGAGCGCGTAACATAGGATCGCTAGGAGCGAACATGGCAAGGGTACGGGCTCTCAGGGAGCAGAATATGAACGATGTGAAGCGCGATACCAGCGTGTCGAAGGATCTGCCCGGCCAGGTGGTGCTGGTGCTTCAGGGCGGCGGTGCACTCGGATCCTATCAGGCCGGGGTGTACCAGGCGCTGCACGAGGCCGGCATCGAGCCGGACTGGATCATCGGCACCTCGATCGGCGCCATCAATGCGTGGCTCATTGCGGGCAACGCGCCTGACCAGCGGCTGCTGCGCCTGAAGCAGTTCTGGAAACGGATGGAGCAGAATCCGGTCTGGAATCTGCGCACCCCGTTTGCCGGCTTCAATGAAAAGCTCGCCTATTGGTCGACCTTGACCCACGGCATTCCCGGCTTCTTCCGTCCCAATCCATTGGCGCATGCGGGCGATTCCTATCCGCTCGGAGCCGATCACGCCGGCTTCTATTCGACGGCGCCGCTGGAGCGGACGCTGCTCGAGCTTGTCGATTTCGGCCGGATCAACCGCTGCGCGCCACGGTTGACGGTCGGCGCCGCTCACGTCCGCAGCAGCCAGATGCGCTATTTCGACAGCCGCGACGGCGAGCTGACGGTGAAGCATGTCATGGCTTCGGGCGCGCTGCCGCCGGCGTTTCCGGCGGTACGCATCGACGGCGAGCTCTATTGGGACGGCGGCATTCTGTCGAACACGCCGACCGAGGCCGTCTTCGACGACAATCCACGCAAAAATTCGCTGATCCTCGCCGTGCATTTGTGGAATCCCGCCGGCGCAGAGCCGACCACGATGGCGGAGGTGCTGAACCGGCACAAGGATGTGCAATATTCCAGCCGGATCGCGAGCCAGATCACGCGCCAGCAGCAAACCCATCGCCTGCGCCACGTCATTAGCCAGCTCGCCGCGCGACTGCCTGAAAGCGAGCGCAGCAATCCGGCTGTGAGGGAATTGATCGACTACGGCTGCCCGACCAGGATGCATGTCGTGCGCCTGCTTGCGCCGCAGCTCGACCGCGAGAGCCACACCAAGGATATCGACTTCAGTCCGTCCGGCATCATGCGGCGCTGGGATGCCGGCTATTCGCACACAAAGTCAGTGCTTGAGCGAAGGCCGTGGGTTGGCGAGTTCGATCCGCTCGCGAGCGTGGTGCTGCACGAACATATGGACGAGATGCCGATGGCGGCGGAGTAGGGCCGCAAGCGATCGTCCCCTTCATCGAATTGCCACATGCCTTGCGGATTGTCGGTCCTGGTCCGCAATCGAAAGTCCCTGCAGGTGGTGTCCGGGAGCGAACTTGAATCTGCCCTTGATACCGTCCGCGCCAACGCGGCGGGACCGGTCGCCGGCGTGTTCGGCCCTGACACGGTGACCTGGCAAATCGACCGCGAGGCCGTGATCTTTCTCGGCGCCGGCCGGGCGCTGCTCCTTCAACTCGCGCATCCCTGGGTCGCCGCCGCCATCGCCGAGCATTCGAAAACCCTCGCTGATCCGATCGGACGATTTCACCGCACCTTCGACATCGTCTTTGCCATGGTGTTCGGTTCGCTTGACCGCGCGCTGTTGTCGTCGCGGCAATTGCACCGGCGCCACAGCATGATCGTCGGCGAGATGCCCGAGACCGTCGGTCCGTTCGCGGCAGGCTCGCGCTACTGTGCCAACGACATCCCGTCGCTGCGCTGGGTTCATGCCACGCTGGTCGAGACCGCGCTGATGGCGCATGATCTGGTCTTGCCGCCTCTCTCGGCGGACGAACGCGAACGCTACTGGGCCGAGAGTCGGTTGTTCGGTGCGTTGTTCGGGTTGACGGCGCACGATCTGCCGGCGGACTGGTCCGGCTTTGCGGCCTACACCGCGGCAATGACGCAGTCGGATACGCTGACCGTCAGCCCGGCCGCGCGCGATATCGCCGCGCAGATCTTTGGTGGAGCGCGCCCGTGGTTGCGTCCGCCGCGCTGGTATCGCGCGCTCACCGCGAGCCTGCTGCCGGAAAGCTTGCGTGTGGGATTCGGGTTCGAGCTTGACGAGCGTGACACCAGATCCGCCGAGAAGGCGCTGCGATGGATACGGCGGGTCTATCCAAGGTTGCCAGACCGGCTGCGCTATGTCGGTCCCTACCAGGAAGCGCAAGCGCGGCTGCGCGGAGAGCCGCAGCCCGACTGGATGACGCGGTGCCTCAACCGTGCCTGGATCGGACGGTCGCAGATGGATGTGCGCGGGAGGGGGTGAAGTCCTCCGCCGTTGCCACAAACCACCGTCATTGCGAGGAGCTCTTGCGACGAAGCAATCCAGGCTGCTGCCACGGAAAACAGTCTGGATTGCTTCGCTACGCTCGCAATGACGAGGACACGCAGGCCTCACACCGCCGCCAGCTTCCGGTACAGCGCGTTGTAGCTGCCGGCCGGGATGCTCCAGGAGAACGACCGTCCCATCGCACTGCGACGCATGGTGTCGAGCTGGTCCTGCGCCATGAAGGCGGAGAACGCACGGCGGACGCCGCCGAGGAAGGATTCATGCGAAGGTTTTGAGAACAGGAAGCCGGTTTCGCCGTCGGTAATGGTCTCGGCGAGGCCGCCGGTCTGGTGGCCGATCGGCAGCGAGCCGAAGCGCTGGGCGTACATCTGGCTGAGCCCGCAGGGCTCGAAGCGTGACGGCATCAATGTGAAGTCGCTACCGGCGAAGATGCGGCGCGCCTGGGCCTCGTTGAAGCCGATCACGACCCCGATCGCGTCAGGCCGCCGGCGATGCGCGTCGATTAGCGCCTGCTCGAGCGCCGGCTCGCCGGAGCCGGTGACCACGATCTGCCCGCCGGCATCGACGATCTCGTCGGCCGCCGCCAGCACGAGGTCGATGCCCTTCTGGTGCACCAGCCGGGCGACGATGCCGAACATCGGGCCGCGCGACACCGCAAGCCCGAACTGCTTGCGCACGTAATCCGCATTGGCCTTCTTGCCGACCCAGTCGCCGGCGCCGAACTGCTGGGCAAGCTGGGCGCAGGAACGCGGGTCCCAGCTCTCGTCGATGCCGTTGAGGATGCCGGTGAGTTCGGCCGCGTCGGAGCGGACTCGAAGCAGGCCCTCGAGACCGCAGCCGAATTCATCCGTGGTGATCTCCCGCGCATAGGTGCCGCTGACTGTGGTGAGATGCGAGGCGTAGACCAGCCCGGCCTTGAGGAAGGAGAGCTGGTCGTAGAACTCGACGCCGTCGATGTGGAAGGAGCTCTCCGGCGCGCCGATCCGCCGCAGCGAGTCCTTCGGGAAGAGGCCCTGATAGGCGAGGTTGTGAATGGTCAGGATCGACGGCAGCTTGGAGCCGCGCCAGGCGAGGTAGGCCGGCACGAGCGAAGCCTGCCAGTCATTGGCGTGGATCAGGTCTGCTGCCCAATCCTTGTCCAACGTGCCCATCGCCAGCTCAGCGGCGGCCGAGGCAAAGCGCGCGAAACGGATGTCGTTGTCGGGCCAGTCGCGCCCGGACTCGTCACCATAGGGGTTGCCGGGCCGGTCGTAGAGTTGCGAGCACAACAGCACATAGACCGGCAGGCCGTCCTTGGTCGCGGCGCGGCCGAGCGAGCAGGCCGGCATCTCCGCGAACGCCGGACAGCGGCCAACGACCTGGATATGCGTGAGTTGTTCGATGATGTCGCGATAGCCGGGCAACATGACCCGGATGTCGGCGAAAGGACGAAGGGCTCGGGGGAGTGCAGCGGAAACGGCTCCAAGTCCGCCGACGCGGACAAAGTCGTCCATTTCTGTCGTAACGAACAAGACCCTCAAGAACTGCTGCCCTCTGCCGGAGCCCGATTGCTGCTATGCAAGAACGGGTCCAGTTGCCCTGGAATTCCCAAGCCCGCCCGCGAGACGTGTCTGTTCGGTAAAGACTTTCCTACTCAGCCGCCGCCCTCTAGGGTCGGCGCACCAACAACAGAGAACTTCGATAAGTTCCTAAGTGACTCAAGGACGCAAGCAGGCATGCAGCTATCAGATAAGCATGAGGGGACCACGACAAAGGCCTTCGCCGGCCTCAGGGTCCTGGATTTTTCGACCACCATCGCCGGTCCCCATTGTGCGCGGATGCTCGCCGACATGGGCGCCGAGGTCATCAAGATCGAGACCGACGGCGGTGAGACGATGCGGACCCGGCCGCCGCTGCGCAAGGGCTGCAGCACCGTGTTCGGCCAGCTCAACGTCGGCAAGAAGAGCGTCGTGCTCGACCTCAAGTCCGAGGACGGCAAGGAGGCGGTCCGCCGGCTGGCCGCGACTGCCGACATCCTGGTCGAGAACTTCCGCCCGGGCGTGATGCATCGGCTGCGGCTCGACTATGACAGAATACGCACGGTCAACCCGAAGCTGATCTACTGCTCGATCTCCGGCTACGGCCAGAGCGGCCCGTCGGCCGAGCTGCCGGCCTATGCGCCGGTGATCCATGCAGCCTCGGGCTACGACATGGCGCATCTCGCCTATCAGCCCGGCCGCAGCCGCCCGGATTATTGCGGCATCTACCATGCCGACGTCGTCACCGGCACCTACGGGTTCGGCGCGATCGCGTCGGCGCTCTACCAGCGCACCCTGACTGGGCTCGGCCAGCATATCGACGTTTCCATGCTGGAATCGATGCTGACGCTGACATTGATCGAGTTGCAGAACTCGCAGTTCACCGTGAAGCCGCCGCCGCGCCCGATGTTCGGGCCGACCGAGACGGCGAGCGGTTATGTCATGATCACGGTTGCCAGCGAGAAGACGTTTCAGGGACTGATGGGAGTGATCGGCCGCCCCGAATGGATCTCCGATCCGCGCTTCTCCACCTACGCCGCGCGTCGCGATCATTGGGCCGACTTGATGGACGGTGTAGAGGCCTGGTCGCGGCAGCTCTCGACCGATGTCTGTCTTGTCGCGTTAGGTGCGGCCGGCGTGCCGGCCTCGGCCTACCGCACTGTGTCCGAAGCACTGGCCGATCCGCAGCTCGCGCACCGAGAGGCGCTCTCGTCTGTCGAGGATGAAGGCGGCTCGTTCCAGGTCCTCAATCTGCCGTTCCGGATGACCGGTGCTGATACAACACCGGGCAAGACGATAGCCGTTCTTGGCGAGCACACGGACGGACTGCGCGCGGAGATCGGGCTCACCGACAATGCGCCAATTCCGTCAGGCAAAACAGCCGTGCAAGGCTGAGGGCAAGGCTGACGGCAAGTCTCACGGGAAGTCTGACGGATACCACGCTGTGGCAAGCAATGCGGCGTTGCGCGTGGCCGGCTTGCCATCATCCGTCAGCCTAAATTAGACAGGTCCGAGTTTGTCTCGTCCTGCCGCCCATGCCATGGTGGCGACGACAACAAAAATATCCGAGAGGACGCCAATGAAAAGTTTCAAGGTCGCCGATTTCAAGGCGCCGCTGCAGGAGTTCGACGAGGCCACGCCGCAACCGTCCGGCACGCAGGTGCTGATCAAGGTGAAGGCCGCCGGCGTCTGCCATAGCGACCTTCACATTTGGGAAGGCGGCTACGATCTCGGCCACGGCCGCAAGCCGCTCTCGCTGAAGGACCGCGGCATCAACCTGCCGCTGACCATGGGGCACGAGACGGTCGGCGAGGTGCTCGCCTTCGGCCCGGACGTGAAGTCGTCGGACCAGGGCGACGTGAAGATCGGCGATGTCGGGTTGGTCTATCCCTGGATCGGTTGCGGCAAATGCGCGACCTGTCTCGCCGGTGACGAGAACATGTGCCTGACGCCGCGCTCGCTCGGCGTCTATTGCGACGGCGGCTATTCCGACCACATGCTGGTGCCGCATCCGCGCTATTTGCTCAACCTCAAAGGCCTCGATCCCGCGTCGGCTGCACCCTACGCCTGCTCGGGCGTCACGACCTACAGCGCGCTGAAGAAGCTCGAGCAGCACTTCGACACGCCGATCGTGATGTTCGGCGCCGGCGGACTTGGCCTGATGGCACTGTCGCTGCTGAAGGCGATGGGCGGCAAGGGCGCGATCATGGTCGACATCGACGCGAAGAAACGCGAAGCGGCGGAGCAAGCCGGCGCGCTCGCGACCGTCGATCCCAAGGCGCCCGACGCGCTGGAGCAGCTTGCCAAGAAAGCCGGTGGTCCCATCCGCGCCGTGCTCGATCTCGTCGGAAACGCCGCCACCACGCAACTCGGCTTCGACTGCCTGACCAAGGGCGGCAAGCTCGTCCTCGTCGGCCTGTTCGGCGGCGGTGCGACCTGGGCGCTGCCGCTGATTCCGATCAAGGCGGTGACGATCCAGGGCAGCTATGTCGGCAATTTGCGCGAGACGCAGGAGCTGCTCGACCTCGTGCGAGCGAAGAACATAGCGCCGATCCCCGTGACGCGGCAGCCGCTCGCCAAGGCCAACGACGCGCTGGTGCAACTGCAGCAGGGCGCGGTGGTTGGCCGCACGGTGCTGACGCCGTAACCAACGCTGCTAGTTTGTCGTCATGGTCGGGCTTGACCCGACCATCCACGTCTTGCCATGGAGTTGGTATCGAGGCGTGGATGCCCGGGACGATCCCGGGCATGACGTTGGAGAGAGTAGGAAACCGATGTCCGCAAATAACGCCTTCCACATTGCCGTGCTTGCCGGTGACGGCATCGGTCCCGAAGTCATGGCGCCGGCCATCGAAGTCCTGCGCAAGATCGAGACGAAATCCGGCCTGAGCTTTCGCTTCACCGAGGCGCCGGCGGGCGCCAATCATTATCTCGCCGCCGGCAAGTCGATGCCGGACACCACCATCAAGCTGTGCGAGGAGGCGGACGCGATCCTGCTCGGCGCCTGCGGCCTGCCGTCGGTGCGCTATCCTGACAACACCGAGATCGCGCCGCAGATCGAGCTGCGCTTCATCTTCGATCTCTATGCCGGTGTGCGCCCGGCGCGGCTCATTCCGGGCGTGCCGAGCCCGATCGTCGGCGCCGACCAGCGCGGCATCGATCTCGTCGTGATCAGGGAGTCCACCGAAGGCCTGTTCGCCTCGATGGGCAAGGGCGTCGTCACCCATGAGGAGGCGCGCGAGACCATGCTGATCACGCGCAAGACGTCCGAGCGCCTGTTCGAGTTCTCGTTTCGTCTCGCCGAGCGGCGCAAGGCGCGCGGCAAGCCCGGCGCGCTGGCCTGCGTCGACAAGGCGAACGTGTTCAAGGCCTTTGCGTTCTTCCGCGGCATCTTCGACGAGATCGCCAAGCGTCATCCGGAGGTGAAGACCGACCGGCTCTATGTCGACGCCTGCTCGGCGATGCTGGTGAAGCGTCCCTGGGATTTCGACGTGATGGTGATGGAGAACATGTTCGGCGACATCGTCTCCGACATCACCGCGAGCCTGATCGGCGGCCTCGGCATGGCGCCGTCGGCCGACATCGGCGACAAATACGCCGTGTTCCAGCCGTGCCACGGCACCGCGCCCGACATCATGGGGCAGGGCAAAGCCAATCCCACCGGGATGATCCTGTCGGCTGCAATGATGCTGGACTGGCTCGCCGACAAGCACGGCGTCGAAGGAGCGGCCGAGGCCGGCGAGACCATCGAGCGTGCGGTGGACAAGGTCTATGCCGACGGTCTCAAGCCGATGGAATTTGGTGGCCGCAACGGAACCGCCGACATCACGAAGGCGGTGCTTGCGGCGCTGTAGTCAAGGAAGAGAGGCCTCGCGGCCCCTCGCAATTCACCAGCGACGCCAGTGGCGGTGGCCGCCCCAGCCCCACGGACGGCCGCCGTAGAAGCGTCGCGGGCCGCCGTAAAAACCGTAGGCGCCGTAATAATTCGGACGCCAGAAGCAGCGACCCCAGGGGTTGCAGACCCAGCGCACCTGATCGACGTCGGCTGCCGGGCCGCTCGCGATACGGTCGGCCTGCGGAATGCCGTTCGGCATCGCTGCGAGTGCCTGTCCTGATGCGAGAGCGGCGCCGCCCAGGGCAGCCAGACCAACAACAGCAAATTTCAGTTTCATCGCAATCTCCCTCGTTTGATGGCGAGAGAACTTCCAGCAAATCAGCTGGTTGCTATGGTGTTGCGGGGCCGTGGGAATTTAATCTTCCTGAATGCATGTTCAGTTTGCCCGCCGTCATCGCGAAGAGCCAAGCAGGCAGAGGCACTCTGGATTGTTTCATTTTGCTCGCTGGCGACGGAATCACTGTCCCTGGAACTGCGGCTTGCGCTTCTCCATGAAGGCCTGCCGGCCCTCGCGAAAATCCACGCTGTCCATACAGGCCGTGCCGACCGCCCTGATCGCGTCCATGTCGCGCGCGCTTTCGTCCTTCAACACTTGCGCGATGGTGAGCTTGGCGGCCTTGATCGCGAGCGGCGCATTTTGCGAGATCGTCTCGGCGATGGCCATGGTCTCGCCCCAGAGCTGATCCTCCGGAAGCACGCGCTCGACCAACCCGATGCGCAGCGCTTCCGACGCATCGATGCGCATGCCCGTATACATCAGGAGCCGTGCCCAGGACGGGCCAACCAGCGACACCAAGTGCCGCAAGCCGTCATAGCCATAAGCGATGCCGAGCTTCGCCGCGGGAATGCCGAACTGGCTGCCATGGGAGGCGATGCGGATGTCGGCGAGCATCGCCACCTGCATGCCGCCGCCGAGACAAAAACCCTGGATGCAGGCAATCGTTGGCTTGGGATAATCGGCGAGCAGCGCGCGCTGGGCGGCGCTGCGTTTTGCGTATTCCTCGGAAGCGGCGGCGTTATGGCGCGTCTTCTCGAACTGGCTGATGTCGGCGCCCGACACGAATGCCTTGCCACCGCCGCCGCGCAGGATCACGACGCGCACGGCAGCGTCATCGCGTAAGGCGGTCAGCGCCTCGCCAAATCCCTCCCACATCTCCAGCGACATCGCGTTGCGCTTGTCGGGATTGTTGAACGTGATCACGCCGACGCCACTGGCTGTGTGCTTGAGGATCTTGCCGTCGGCGTAGGGAATTTCGGTCGTGCTGGACATGTCGGACATCGCGGGCGCTTTCGTTGGCGAGGCGCAATGTTCGGCCGGGGCGAGGCCAGGGTCAACCGCGACAACGGACCTGGCTTTGCAGCCGCCTGTGCCGCGATTGCATGGCGCGATCTATCTGGTCATGTGCGCGGTCAGCGGGTGGCTGCCGGCATTGCTGAAGAAGGCCGCCTCTTCGGCGGTCGCCTCCAGCAACTGCTCGTCCTGGTGATAAACGTCGTTGCGGAACTGGACGGTCTGGTCCTTGGTCATCCACGCCGTGAGGTAGATCCAGGCCACCGGCACCTTCTTCGCCATGGCGACGTCGAGATGCTGGCCGCTGGCGATCTCCGCGTCGATCGCGGCGCGGCTCCATTTCGGCTGGTCCTTCAGCAGCCAGGCGGCGAGATCGCGCACATTGTCGACGCGCGAGCAGCCGTGGGAATCGAAGCGGTAATCATCGCTGAACAGATTGCGCTGGTTGGTGTCGTGCATGTAGACCGAATAGGAATTCGGCATGTCGATCTTGACCGCGCCGAGCGCGTTGAACGTGCCGTTGTGCTGGCGCACGGTGAAATTCGGCGTATGCGTGCCCGACCAGTCAACCGAATTCGGGTCGATCGGATTGTCGTGAGCGTCGAGCACCTCCATGTGCATGCGCGACAGATAGGTGGGATCCTTGCGCATATGCGCGGAGATCTCGGTCTTGGCGATCGAGGAGGGCACCGTCCAAGTGGGATTGAGGACGACGCTGCTGATCTGGGCGGTGAGCGTTGGCGAGGGCTTTTCGGTCTTGCCGACGATCACGCGATAGCGCCTTACCACGACGTCGTTCTCGACCGCTTCGGCAAAGGCGGCGGGGATGTTGACCACGACATAGCGCTGGCCGAAGCCGAAATTCATGTTCTCGAGCCGCTGCAGCGAAGCCTCGAGCTGCCGGATGCGGTTCTGCACCGGCACGTTCATCGCCGCGATCGTGCGCGGCGTCATCGTTCCGGTCGGCGCGAGGCCGTGGCGGGCCTGGAAGCGTTTCACGGCGTCGGCGAGATCCTGGTCGAAGGCGCCGCTCGCCTTGTCGGCGGAAAGATCGCCGGAGACGATCAGCCGCTTGCGCAGGAGATCGTCATTGGCGCCCTGGGCGCCGGGCGCGAATTTGGCGTCTGCCGGGATCGTCGGCCAGCCGCCGCGCACGGCCAGATCGGAATAGCTCAGCGCCGCATCCTTGATGCGCTGGGCGGAGCCTTCGTCATAGGTCGGCTCATGCGTCAGCGCGAGCGCTGCGGCCGAACGGCTCTCCGCCGTAGATGCGGCCGCCGGCGCGGCGGTTTTCGGTGCGGCTGCGTGGGCCGGATTGGCGGTGGCCGGCACCGTGCCAGCCGCAGTCGCCGGCTTGGGCCCGGCCTGTCCAATGGTCTCGGTCTGAGCAAGCGCAGAGGCGCTCGCAAGCATGCCGACGGCAATGATTATCGCATGGCGCTTCGACATGTGTCCCATCTTCCCTATGAGAGCGAGGCCCGGACGGGCGCTCGCATCGGCAATTCCCGGTTCGTCGGGCTGATTCGAGAAATCGGCGGGAGGCTAGCGTCTCCCGGTTGCGGCTCCCTCAAGCACGGCGCATCGCGAGCCCCATGCGCAAGGCACGCGGTCTCTGGATCGGGTCGCGACAGGGCAGGAATGGGTTCGCGCAAACCGCGGGCGACGGCGGGAAAAATGGTCAACAAAAAGGGGCGGTCATGCCGCCCCGAGAAGTCCGCGCAAGCGCGGGCCGGATATATCTCGTCCGGGTCTCGTTCAATCCAGCCGCGCCCCGTGACGCGGCGGATTGAACATCGGGCGGAAAGGCACGAACGCCGATCGGCTCAGGCTTCGTTCGCTGCGATCGATTCCATCAGCGAGACGAGCTGACGCTGCACCGTCTGGTCCTTGATCTTGCTGTAGGCGCGCAGCAGGCGGAGGCTGAAGGCCGAGTCCAGGAAGAGCAGGCTCTCGACTTCGCGCGCCTTGTTGTCGCCGTCATAGAAGAAGGTCACGGGCACATCGAGGGCGGTGGCGATCTGCTGAAGCCGGGCCGCGCCGACGCGATTGACGCCCTTCTCGTACTTCTGGACCTGCTGGAAACTGACGCCGAGCTTCTCGCCGAGCTCGGCCTGCGAGACCTTCATCTCGACGCGCCGTAGACGGATTCGCTTGCCCAGCTCAATGTCCGGCTTGCCGGCACTGCGCTGCTTCATTCTCTTCGCCGCTGTCTTCATCTTTTTTCTCATCGGTCTTCGGTTGAAAACCCCCCGAAGAGCTGGGTCAGGGGTTCGCCCATATACTCGTCCTTGAATTCATGCGGGTGCACGAACTCTTCCTTAAACCACGGGAAACGCGCCGGATTGAAGGCTTCGATCAGCCAGTCAATCATGTGCCGTACGCGCGGAATCCGGCCGCTACCAGGATGGTAGGACAACCAGATATCCAGCGGTCTGTTCAGCTCGACCTCCAGTGGAATCAACTTCCCGCCAAGCGCAATGGCGTAGCTCGGGAACACGCCGATTCCGGCGCCATTCGCGACCGCCCAGTAGTTGGCGCTCGAGACGTTGGTCTTCATGACCAGAAGGTCACGTTCCGGAACGCCGGGGAAGAAGCTCTCGAAAGTTTGCTTGGCGGCGAGTTGGTCCGCGAATTGCAGCACCAGGCGGTGCTTGATCAACTCCGCCGCCGAGCGCGGCGCGCCATGTTTTGAAATGTATTTCTCGGAGGCCCAGAACATCAGATGCATGCGGCCGAGCCGCACCAGCTTGACGTCGAGTGCCGAAGGCCGCGACAGGTGAATGGCGACGTCGGCCTCGTGGCGGGAGACGTCGGCCGAACGCATCGCGCAATGCAGATCGACCAGGATCTTCGGATAGGTCTGCTGGAATTCGACCAGTCGCGGGGCGAGCCAGAATGTGCCAAGTCCCTCGGTGACGGCGACGCGGACCTCGCCGGACAGGGCGTTCGCTGTCGAATCGCTGGTGCGCAGCACGTCGAAGGCAGCCGCCTCCATTTGCTCGACGGCGGAGACCACCAGCGCGCCTTCGTCGGTCAGACGGGTGCCGTGGACGTCGCGGGTGAACAACGTGGTGCCGGTCTGGCGTTCGAAATCATCGATCCGGCGGCGAACGGCGTTGATCGACAGCGACAGGCGCTCGGCCGCCGAGCGGAAACTTCCGCATCGGACAACTTCCAGGAAAATGCGCGCCGCATCCCAGTCCGAGAGGCCGCTGACGTTTGTCTTTGGGCGTTCCTCCAGAGGAACGCCCCTTTCCGCCAAGGAGTGCATACAAGTCCCTTCGGGTCGCTAAACTGGCAGAATCTCGGGCAAACCACAACCACGGCGGGTTGGGGAACGACGAGTTTTGAACGTCATCCTTACTACGCCGCAGGTGGTATTCGGGTGCTGCCAAGCCTAGGAACAAGGGCTAGGAATCGGGCAAACCATCGCCCGTATGAGGGGGTGTGGCGTGAGTTCCGTTGTGAGCCGTGACTTGCCTGCGGGATTGTCGGCATTGTCCGCAATGAACGTCCTTGCGCGAGAGCAGGTGCCTTCCACGATGGATCAATTGCAGCACGCCAGGCGTTTTACGATCGAGCGCTTTACGACTGAGCGTTTCGACGGCCGGCGGCGCGACGCGATACGCGCCGGAACCGCGGTTTCAAGGCAGAAACACACTGAAATCATGTTCGGGGGCGTAGCGGCCTCGTGTTATCCTCGACGCTCCATGGGGGCCAAAGGGGTCGTCACAACCACGTCTCACAGGCCGAATTAGCGGAAAGAACGCCGTGTCGCATTCAGACGAACAGTTGCAGTCGGTGCTGGAAACGCTCGAAGAGTGCCGCAGGGTGCTCAACGAGAGCAATAGCCGTGAGTCGGCCGAGCTGCTGTCCATTGTCATCCTGGACGTGCGGATGAAGCTCAAAGGAATTGACAGTGCCGATCTCAAGGCACTGTGCGACGAAATGCTGCGGACGGCCACGAGCGAACCGCAGCCCCCTTCCAAGCAGACGCAGGACCAGCCCCGGCGTCCGCTGCTCCGCGTGGTGAAGTAGCCGCGCCGCCGAGTTTCGCTTTTTGGCGAGATTTGTGCGTGTCCCGGTGCCGCATCTGTGATCACAGACGGCATCGGGAGGAGCCCTGGTTTTGTGCGCCTCTGTTGCGCATTCGCTGGCATCGGCTACACCAGAGCCGGTTCGGCTCCGGGCCGCGCGCATTCCCCGCGCGCCGCATCGGCGCCAGAGATGGTTCCGACTGCATCATGCAAAATGTTTCGATCCCGGCGGCGCTGATTGCCGGCCTCGTCAGCTTCCTCTCCCCGTGCGTCCTGCCGCTGGTCCCGCCCTACCTGATCTATCTGACGGGCGCGACGATCGAGCATGTCGAAAGCGAAGAGCCCGCATCCGCCTCCAAACGCGCCATCATGATGTCGGCACTCCTGTTCGTGCTCGGCTTCTCCACGGTGTTCGTGGCGCTCGGCGCCAGCGCCTCGCTGATCGGGGCGCTGATCCGGGCCTGGTCGGCCGAACTCTCGATCCTCGCCGGCATCGTCATCATCGTCATGGGCCTGCACTTCCTCGGCCTGACGCGCATCGGCCTGTTGATGCGCGAGGGACGCTTGACCGCGCCCAAGCCCGTCGGCCTTTGGGGCGCTTATGTGATGGGGCTGGCCTTTGCCTTTGGCTGGACGCCCTGCATCGGCCCGATCCTTGCCGCGATCCTCTCGGTCGCCGCGGCCGAAGCCACGGTGACAAAGGGCGCCGTCCTGCTCGCGGTCTATTCGGCCGGGCTCGGCATTCCCTTCCTGATCGCTGCCCTGATGATCGAGCAGTTTTCCACCCTGTTTGCGCGCATGAAGGGCCATCTCGTCAATGTCGAGCGCGCTATGGGCGTCCTGATGGTGATCACCGGTATTGGATTCCTCACCGGCGCGGTCTCGAACGTGAGCATCTGGCTGCTGGAGACGTTTCCGACGTTGCAGACGATCGGTTAGGCCTCCGCATCAAAGCGCGCTAGCGCGGCGCGGTCGATCTCGATACCGAGGCCCGGCCCCTCGGGCACCCGCACGACGCCGCTCGCATGCTCGATCGGCTCCTGCAAAATCGCCTGCCGGATCGGATGTTCAGTGCGGTCGAATTCCAGCATCGGCTCGAGCGGTGACAGCGAAGTCGGCGTTTGCGAGGGCAGCACCGCGAGGAGCTGGAGCGACGCGGCGATCGCGATCCCGGTGCCCCAGACATGCGGATTGTAGCGGATGCCGAACGCCTCGCTCATGTCGGCGATCTTCTTGCATTCGGAGAGACCACCTGCCGCGCAGGTGTCGGGCTGGGCGATGTCAAGTGCGTGCGAGACGAACAACTCGCGGAAGCCGAAGCGCGTGAATTCGCACTCGCCGCCGGCGACCGGAATCGTAAGCGCGGATTTCACCGCGCGATAGCCCGCGATGTCCTCCGGCGGCACCGGCTCCTCGAACCATCCGATGTCATGGCGCTCGATCAGGCGGCCGAGCCGGATCGCCGCGACCGCGTCATAGGCGTGGTTCGCATCGACCATCAGCGCGACATCGGGGCCGATCGCCTCGCGCACCGCGCGGGTGACCGCGGCATCCTCCGCGATTCCGAAACCGACCTTCAGCTTCACGGCGCGGAATCCTTCGGCGGCATAACCCGCCGCTTCCTCCGCCAGATAGTTCAGCGGATCGCCTGACTTGCGCCGGTAGAGACCGGTCGCATAGGCCGCAACCTGCTTGCGCGCGCCGCCGCCGAGAAGCTGATGCACGGGTAGGCCGAAATGCTTGCCCTTGATGTCCCATAGCGCGATGTCGATGCCGCTCATCCCCTGGATCACGACGCCCTTCTGGCCGTGATCCCGCAGGCGCGCATAGACCATCTGCCACAGCACGTCGGTGCGCAACGGATCCTCGCCGATCAGCCACGGAGCGATACTCTGCACCGCTGCCGCCGTGATGCGCGCCGGGCCGTAGCATTCACCCCATCCGACAAGACCATTGTCAGTCTCGATCTCGACCAGCATTGCGGTGCGCGTGTCGTACCAGGCGCGCGAATAGGCAAAGGGCTGCGACAGCTTTGCTTCGAGAATGTGCGTGCGAACCCTAGTGATCTTCATTGCCGGCCTCCGTTCATCGCGCCTCGTCCAGCGCGCAAATCACCGTGCAGACCACGCCGCGGGGCAGGAAGTCGACCGTTGCCTCGCCGCCGAGCTGGTCGCGCGCGCTGCGCTCGATCAGGCGCGAGCCGAAGCCGCGTTGCACCGGCGCCGTCACCGGCGGTCCGCCGATCTCGGTCCAGATCAGGCGCAGCCGCGGCTTCGGCGCATCGGCGACGACCTGCCACTCCAGCGTCACCCGGCCGGTCTCGTTGGATAGCGCGCCGTATTTCGCCGCGTTGGTGGCGATCTCGTGCACGATCATCGACAGCACCACGGCGAGCCGCGGCGACAGCGGCACCGCGGGTCCGGCCATGCGGATGCGCTCCGGATTATTCAGCAGGAACGGCTGGAGCGCGCGGGCGATCACGTCCCGCAGCTCGGAGCCCGCCCATTTCTCCTGGCTCAGCAAATTATGCGCCTCGGCCAGCGCGCCGAGCCGGCCCTCGAATTTTACCCGCTCGTCCTGGCTGGCGCTGCGGAAGGTCTGCACCGCGATCGCCTGCATCAACGCGAGCGTGTTCTTGACGCGATGGTTGAGCTCGTCGATCAGGAGATCGTGCAGCATCTCGCCGCGCGCGATCGTGGTCGCCATCCGGACCGCGAAGGTCAGGCCGGTCAGCAGCAGGACGCCGCCGATAAAACTGGTGATCGCGATGTTGCGCCAGAGCGGAGCGATTAGCGAGCTCTCGGCGACGCCGGCCACGATGGTCCAGCCGGTCAGCCGCGACCTCGTATAGACGGTGGACAACGCGACGCCGTCGAGCGAAACCGTCGAGAGTGCGGCTTCCGGCGTGCGCAACATACTCTCGTACAGTGCGCCGGTAGCCCGTTTGCCAAAGATCTCCGTAGGGTTCGGCGTGCGCGCGAACACGATAGCCTTGGTGTCGAGCAGGGAGACCGTCCAATCCCGGTCGGGCCGTTGCTTTTCCACCAGGTCCTGAAAGGTGCTGACCGGCGGGCTGAAGCAGAGGTCGTAGATCACTTCGCCGTCGCGGAGCACCGGAACCTCGACCGTAAGCACCTGCCGGCCGTTGATCGCGCCGGTGAACAGGTCGGAATATTGCGGCGACCTGGTCGCAAACACCCTCTCGATGATCTCAAGATGACCGCGTGGCGGCAGGCTTGCGGTGTCCTCGGTCGCGGAGGAAAACAACAGCCGGCCCTTGCGATCGGAGATCAGCACGAGGCCGCCTTTGCCGTACTGGTCGACGAAGCCGAGCGCGATGCGGCGGAAGCTCTGGAAGTCGTCGTTGCGCAGCGAATTCGTCAGTGCAAGCACCTGCAGGCCGCCGGTCATCCGCTGCACCTCGGAGTCCAGCACGAGGCGCATGCTGCGCACATTCTCCAGCACGCGGCGGGTCGCGTCGTTGCGGTCCTGTTTGTAATTGTAGACGGCAATGCCGACCGCGAAGACGATCAGCGGCAACATCGTTCCCGTCACCAGAAGAGCGAGCCGGACCGGCAAAGTGAGCTTTGACAAACGCGGGCGTCCCGGTTCCAGCGCAGGGGAGCGCCGGATTTATGATTTTGGGAGACCATAGGGGCGGGATTTGCGCTACGCCAATAATTTTTGCGTTCGGACGCGCCGCCCAGGAAGAAGATTTTGCAGCGCGGTCCGCGGCTGCGCCTCAGCTCATGCTGATTGCGGTCAGTAGGAGACACATGGCGTACACGGCCGCCAGGCTGAGCCCGGCGATCCGGGCCTCTCGATGCGATTTCATAATGTCAACTCCCAGAGAGGGAGGCCGCCTCAAGGCGGCCCCCTTACACCTGGATCAATCAATTTCCTGAACGACCGTGCGCGTACCGGGATCGACGAGCATCACGCGATCGCCGGAGTAGACGTAGCGATACTTCGTCAGCGACGGACCCCAGTCTGCGGGAACGGCCTCAAGCTCGACGTCGCTCGGCACCGCCGCACCGACAACGATCTTTTCCTTCGTGGTCACCGGGCGAATGCGATGCTCGGTGACGTAGGATTTGATCTTGGTTCGGTACTGCGGCTCGATCTGGACGGCCGCCGCGTGGCCCGTCCCGGTCGTCGTCACGACGGTCGATTGCGCGAAAGCACCGGTCGACATCAGGACCGCCGCGGCGGAAAGCAGGAACAACTTCTTCATCTCGTTCTCCTCGTTTGAACATGCGCCGCAACAACCCCTCATTGCGGACAGCGTTCCCGGCTCAGGGAACTAATTGCCGCTTTTTCCCGTTTGTAGATGACCGGGCTGACGGCTCGGGCTCTGGAGGAGGACTACAAATGAAGTTGAAGATAGTAACTGCAGCATTGATGCTTTCCGCAATATCCCTGCCGGCGTTCGCGGCCGACGAGTTCTATGTCGTGCAGGACGTCAAGACGAAGAAGTGCACAATCGTCGACAAGAAGCCGACGGACACGTCCATGACCGTCGTCAGCCCATCGGGCGCGATCTACAAATCGCGCACCGAAGCTGAAGCCGGCATGAAGACCGTCAAGGTCTGCACGTCCAACTGAGGAGGATGACAAATGCCAGTTCTGATTCTCTGGGCCGTGCCGGCCGTGCTGGTGATCGGCGGCGGCATCTATCTGATCGGCCACATGCACTAAGCGGCAGTGGAAGGCGGGTCTGTGCGTGCAGCGCACGGGCCCGCACGCCGTCTGTCTGCTAAGAGAGGCTGCTCCCCTCGGCCTGCCACGCACCGGCAGGAGCGCAAGTTGCAGTGCAGCAGTTCGCGAAAGGGGTGGCCCTGCGACGAAGAGGGCCTCCCGCGCGCGTGAAATGACTTCCGTCCCGCCGAGGTTTTCCATACGCTTCCCACTCGCAAGCCGCATACCGGCTGCGCTCACGGCCCGGCGACAGGGCCGGAGCATCAAAAGGAGGGGAGACGATGAAGCGAAGATCATTTCTCGCTGGGCTCGGCGCGACCACTGCGGCGGCTGCGATGGGCATGCCGTCAATCGTCAGGGCACAGTCGCCGATCACATTGAACGGCGCGGTCCAGTTCAACGACGACCACGCCTTCAACCGGGCCCTGCTCCGGTTCGAAGAGCTGGTCAAGAAGTACTACGGCAAGCCCGTCAACTTCACACTGCACAGGAATTCCTCGCTTGGCCTCGAAAAGCAATATTTCGAGTACATGTCGCAGGGCAAAGCCGTCGATTACGGCATCGTCTCGCCGGCTCACATGTCGACCTTCGCCAAGGCGGCCCCGTTCATCGACGCGCCCTTCGTGTTCAAGGGCATCGACCACATGAACAAGGTCGTCGAAGCCAATATCCTGGCGCCGATCGCCGACGAAGTCGCGTCCAAGGCCGAGGTCGTTCTGATCGGCTATTCCGGCGGTGGCATCCGCAATATCTTCGCCAACAAGCCGCTCAAGACTCTCGCCGACCTTAGGGGACTCAAGGTGCGCGTACAGGGCGCGCCGATCTGGTCGAAGACCTTTGCGGCCGTGGGCATGAGCCCGACGGTGATCGCCTACAACGAAATCTACAACGCGATCCAGAACGGCGTGATTGCGGCCGGCGAGAACGAGGCGGCCGGCGTCGAGGCGATGAAGTTCTACGAAGTGGCTCCGCATCTCAACCTGACCCAACACGCCGTGTCGATCCGGCCGATCTGCTTCTCGGTGAAGACGCTAAAGACCTTGCCGAAGGAGTTGCAGGACGCGATCATGAAGGCCGGCAAGGAGGCCGGCGACTACGGCCGACAACTGGAGTCGAGTGAAGAAGTCGTCAAGCTCGACACGCTGGAGAAGGCCGGGAAGCTCAAGCGCGTTCCCTTCGAAGAACGGGACGCCATGAAGAAGCTCGCCGATCCCGTGATGGCCACCTACGCCAAGGAAATTGGCGCGGAAGGCATTTTCGAGAAGATCAACGTCGTCTGAAAACTGTCGCCGCCCACGCGACAGGACGTCGGGGCAAGCCAGACGGCTTGCCCCATTGCGTGATTGTGATCCCCCGGAGTCGTGATGACTGAAATATCGATGCCACCGAACCCGTCGCCATGGCGCCGAGCAACGGCGGCCTATGCAAAACTGCTGGAAATCCTGCTCGCCGCCTCCGTCGGTATGCTGGTCATTCCGGTCACGTTGCAGATCATCTCGCGCTACACGCCTTTGATTCCGTCCTACATCTGGACCGAGGAGATGGCGCGGTTCATGTTCATCTGGACGATCATGATTGGCGCCATGGTCGGCATCAGAGAGTCGCAGCATTTTGAAGTCGACGTCTGGCCTGACCTGTCACGCCGAAGCGAAGCCATGGTCCGGATTCTCGCGCGGCTCGGCGTGCTGGCGCTGGCACTGGTGTTCGTAACCGCCGGAATCGAGTTCACCCGCTTTGCCTGGAACAGAACTTCGGAGCTGGCCGATCTGCCGCTTTGGCTGATCCACGTCGCCTGGCCGATTTCCGGCGTGACCTGGATCGTGTTCGCCGGTGAACAGATCGTCGACGAGATGCGGATTTTGTTTGGGGCAAATCAATGAGCGGCAATGTTCTTTCTGCCGGGCAGGCCGCAATGGTCCTGTTCGGTACTTTCGTTGGCCTGCTCATCATCCGCGTCCCGGTCGCCTTCGCGCTTGGCCTTGCCTGCGTGCCGATCCTGCTGATCGAGCCGCATCTGTCGCTGATGACGCTCGCGCAGGAAACCTTCAACGCCTACAATTCATTCATCCTGCTAGCGGTCCCGTTCTTCCTGCTCACCGCCAATCTGATGAGCATCGGCGGCATCACCGACCGGCTGGTCGCGCTGTCCCGCTCGATGGTCGGGCACTGGCCGGGGTCGCTGGCGCAGATCAACGTGGTGCTGTCGGTGTTCTTTGCCGGCATCTCCGGATCCTCCACCGCGGACGCGGCGAGCCAGTCCAAGATATTCATCGATGCCCAGACCAAGGAGGGCTACGACCTCTCGTTCTCGATCGCCATCACCGCGGTCTCGGCCGTGCTCGCCGTCATCATCCCACCCTCGATCCTGATGATCGTGTGGGGCGGACTGATCTCGACCTCGATCGCCGCGATGTACCTCGCAGGCATCGTGCCGGGATTGCTAATCGCGGGCGCGCAGATGGCAACAGTGCATATCTATGCCGTGCGCCGGGGCTATCCGACCTATCCGAAGGACACCTGGAGGGAGATGTGCTGCGCCATCTGGCGCTCGATACCGGCGCTTATGACGCCGTTCATCATTGTCGGCGGCATCCTGCTGGGGTGGTTCACCGCGACCGAATCCGCCTGCGTCGCAGTGCTCTATTCCGTGGCGCTGTCGACGTTCTTCTACCGTGAAACCGGCGCGCGCGAACTCTACAAGGCGCTGCTCGATACCGGGCGCCTTGCCGGCGTGGCGCTGTTCTGCGTCGGTACCGCGAGCGCGTTCGGCTGGCTGCTGGCCTATTACAGGATTCCGCAGGAACTGCTGGCTAACGTCTCGACCTGGGGCATGGGCGCGATCGGGGCCGGCTTCTTCATCGCGTTCTGCTTTCTGGTGGTGGGCTGCTTCCTCGACGCCATTCCGGCGATCATCATCGTCGGCACCGTTCTCGAACCGCTGGCGAAATCGGTCGACCTTCATCCGGTGCAGTTTGCGATCATCTCGATCGTCTCGCTCGCCTTCGGATTGGTGACGCCGCCTTATGGCCTCTGCTTGATGATCGCCTGCTCGATCGCCGGGGTACGGCTGCGCTATGCGCTTAAGGACACGGTGATCATGCTGATCCCCATGCTGCTCGTGCTGGCGGCGCTCATTATTTGGCCCAGCGTTTCCCTGTTCCTGCCGCGCCTGATCGTGCCGGAGATGTTGAAATGAGCGGGGCTTGATCCCGCGGCTCTGATGCCGCGGAATCGGTGCATTTTTCTCAGAGATTGCTCTCGGTGATCGCAGCGTAGACCATGCTGCGCAGCTCGCGCCGGAGCGGGTAGGCGCTCGACGGCAGCACCTGCGTCATGAAGATGGTGATCAATTCTTCGGCCGGGTCGATCCAGAACGAAGTCGTGGCCGCGCCGCCCCAATTGTATTCACCGGGGCTGCCGGCGACCAGCGTCTCGGCCGGGCGCATCGTCACGGCGAAGCCGAGGCCGAAGCCGATGCCGTTGTAGGCGGCTTCCGCGAACAGCGAGCGCGACACTTCCGGCAGCGAGCGTCCACCCGGAATGTGGTTGGTCGTCATAAGCGCCAGCGTCTTCGGCCCGATCAACCTGACGCCGCCGAGTTCGCCGCCATTGAGCAGCGCACGGCAGAAGGTGAGATAGTCGGCCGTCGTCGAGCACAGCCCGCCGCCGCCCGAAATCAGGGACGGCGGTGAGAGGAACGAACTCTTGGTTGGATCATCCTGCAACGTCAGGCCCTCGCGGCGCTGGCCGGCATGGAAGGTCATGCCGCCACCCGGGTCGGCCGAGTAACAGGCAGCGAACCGGTGGGCCTTGGAAGCCGGCACGTGGAAATCAGTGTCGGTCATGCCGAGTGGATCGAGAATGCGCTGTTTCAGGAACTGCTCGAAGGGTATGCCGGAGATCTTGCCAATGAGGTAGCCGAGCACGTCGGTCGAAACCGAGTAATTCCAGGCCTCGCCCGGCGAGAACTCCAGCGGGATTTTTGCAAGGCTCTCGATCATGGTCTGGAGCGTGCCGGATTTCTCGACCTCGCCGATCTTTTCGGCGCGGTAGGCGGCATCGACGTTCGAGCGCTGCTGGAAGCCGTAGGTGAGGCCGGAGGTGTGGCGCAGGAGGTCGACGATCAGCATCGGCCGCGACGGCGGCCGGGTCAGGAAGGAAGGCGCAGTGCCGGCGACGAACACACCGAGATCCTTCCATTCCGGAATGTACTTGGCGACCGGCTCATCGATCGCGACGAGGCCTTGCTCGACCAGCATCATGAAGGCGACGCTGGTGAGCGGCTTGGTCATGGAATAGATGCGATAGATCGTGTCGTCCTTGACGGGCAGCTTGCGCTCGACGTCGGCAAAACCCTGCACCGTACTGTGGGCGATCTTGCCACGGCGATAGACCAGGAGATGCGTGCCCGGGAAGCGACCGGCATCGATGTACCGGCTCTTCAGATGCGCATCGACGCGGTCGAGCGCGGCCTTGGACATGCCCACGGATTCGGGCGAGGCGGGGGTGGGGGCGAGCATCAGTTCCTCCGGGCAGTTTTGTCCGACGTTGATAGCCGATATGGCGGTCTCATTCCAACCCGGTCGCGCTTAACGCCGGCCGGCTGTTTGGTGTAGGCTTCACGTTGGAACGCCTCCAAGCAGCCCAAAAGATCCCCGACGGGCCAATGAGAAAACGCAGGCAAACGCACCATGACCCAGTTCAACGAGACCGAACTCACCGAAGCCGTCGTCCGGAGCTTTGACCGGACACCCGACCCCCGCGCGAAATTCCTGCTCCAGGAATTGGTGAAGTCGCTGCACGATTACGTGACCAAGACCGGCCTCACCTTCGAGGAGTGGGAATACGCCATCGATTTCCTGACCCGCACCGGCCAGAAATGCACGGACACCCGGCAGGAATTCATCCTCCTGTCCGACGTCCTCGGCGTCTCCATGCTGGTCGATGCGGTCAACCACCGCGAGCGCGAGGGCGCCACCCAGACTACCGTGCTCGGGCCGTTCTATGTCGGCGAGCACAAGGTGACGGCGCACGGCACCGACATCTCTCCGAACAATCAAACCGGCGAACGGATGTTCGTGCAGAGCCGTGTCACCGATCTCAAGGGCAAGCCGCTCGCGAATGTCCCCGTCGACGTCTGGCATGCCGACGATGACGGCTTCTACGACTCGCAGAAGCCGAACTATGACGAGGTCGGCGCCTCGGCGCGGGCGCGCTTCATCACCGACAGCGACGGCCGCTTCTTCTTCCGCACCATCTTGCCGTGCAGCTACCCGATCCCGACCGACGGGCCGGTCGGCGAGATGATCGTGCAGACCAACCGCCACCCGATGCGCCCGGCGCATGTGCACTTCCTGGTCAATGCCAAGGGCTACGAGCCGCTGATCACCCACGTCTTCATGGACGGCGACAAATATCTGGATTCCGACGTTGTGTTCGGCGTGAAGGACGACCTCGTCGCCAAGGTCGAGCCGCGCAACGATGCGGCGATGCCCGACGGCACCAAGGCCAACGGGCAGTGGCACCTGATGAGCTACGAATTCCACCTCAAGCCCGGCGGCGGCATGGCGCCGAAGCCGCTAGGGATGAAGGCGGAGGAGCCGGCCTGACCGTGAGGCGCGAGCGGCGAGCGCCGCGCCTCATCTCCCGATAAAGGCTGCCAGCTCGTCAGGCGTCCCCATCGGAAAGGCTTCTTTCATGAAGTCGAGGAAGGCGGATACCCGCGCGCTCAGGAGCCGGCGTGATGGATAGAGCGTCCACAACGCGATCTCTGGTCCGTCGATGTCGCCCCAATGTACCAGCGTGCCGACAGTCAGGTCGTGACTGACCAGTGACACCGGAAGGCGCGCGGCGCCGACGCCGGCCCGGACCGCGTCGCGGACCATGACGAGCGATGACAGGCGCAGGACCGGATCAATCGCGATCCGCGATCTTCCGCCTGGCATCGTCACTGCCCAGCTTGTCAGCTGGTCGCTTGGTCCGCGCATGACAGCCGGCACAGCGATACCCTCCCTCGGTCGTTTCAGGTCCGGGCTTGCCACGACCACCAGCCGATCGCGCAGAAAAATTCGTCCGACAAGGCTGTCATCTGGATCGGGATTGACCCGGATGACGAGGTCATACCCTTCCTCCACCATGTCGACGGAGCGATCTTCCGTCGTGACCTCAAGACGGACCTCCGGGTATCTGAGCGCGAACCCGGCCGCGAGGTTTCCCATTGCAGTCTGCGAGAACAGCATAGGCGCGCTGATCCGCAAGCGCCCCCGCGGCCTGTCCCCACCCGACGCGATCGCTGTCGCCGTCTCGTCGAGCTCTGTGAGCAAGGCTCCCGTCCGCTCGTAAAGGGCACGTCCTTCCTGCGTGAGTTTCAGGGCCCGCGCGCCACGCTCGAACAGGCGGAGGTCAAGCGCGGCTTCCAGCTCGGCGACCCGCCGGGACAGGGTGGCTTTCGGGCGTCCGGCGGCCCGCGCGGCCCGTCCGAACCCGCCGTGCCGGGCGACAAGATTGAAATCGGCGAGTGCGAGCAGGTCCATCGTTCCACCAGTGAGACGGTCTGTCCAGATATAGCGGCTATCGGTTCGTTTGTGGATCGCTAATTTCCGGGTGTCTTCTGACCCAACCCGGAGTGATCCCCATGACCATCCTCGTTACCGGTGCAACCGGCACCATCGGCCGCCACGTCGTCGAACAGCTCGTCAAGCGCGGCGCCGATGTCCGTGCTCTCGCCCGCGATCCAGCCAAGGCAAACCTCCCGGCAGGCGTCACCGTCGTGCAGGGCGACCTGCTCGACGTCGACTCGCTCCCCAGCGCATTCAAGGGCGTCTCGACCCTGTTCCTGCTCAACGCAGTGGTGCCGGATGAATTCACGCAAGCGCTGATCGCGCTCAACGTCGCCCGCGAGGCTGGCGTCGAGCGGGTCGTGTACCTCTCGGTGATCCACAGCGATCGTTACGTGAACGTCCCGCACTTTGCCGGCAAGTTCGGCGTCGAGCGGATGATCGAGCAGATGGGCTTCAACGCCACCATCCTGCGCCCGGCGTACTTCATGAACAACGACGTCACGATCAAGGACGTGGTGACCGGATACGGCATCTATCCGATGCCGATCGGGAGCAAGGGGCTCGCGATGATCGATGCGCGCGACATCGGCGAGATCGCGGCCCTCGAGCTCATCCGTCGTGAGCGCGCCGCATCACCGCTTCCGCTCACGCGCATCAATCTCGTCGGTCCTGATACGCTGACCGGCGCGAAAGCCGCCGCGGTCTGGTCGGAGGTGCTGGGCCGCACGGTCGCCTATCCCGGTGACGATACCGCCGGCTTCGAGAAGAATCTCCGGCAGTTCATGCCGAGCTGGATGGCCTACGACATGCGGCTGATGAGCGAGCGTTTCCTCACCGAGGGAATGGTCCCCGAAGCCGGCGACGTCGAGCGTCTGACCGCGTTGTTGGGCCGCCCCCTGCGCTCCTATCGCGACTTCGTCTCCGAAATCGCGGCCTCTGCCTGACGGCATGGGCACGTCCCCATCACGACAACGAGGACTCCCATCATGACCTCTTCAATCGCCACTGTTCCGGCGGATCCGCAAGGTGCGACGAAGATATTGGTGCTTGGAGCGACCGGTGCCACCGGTCGCCTGATCGTCAACCAGGCGGTGGCGCGAGGCTACGACGTCACCGTGCTGGTGCGTTCCGCCGAGAAGGCACGTGACATCACGGGGGCGAAGCTCATCGTCGGAGACGCCCGCGATGAAACAGCCCTGCGCGCAGCCCTCAAAGGCCGTGAGGCCGTGGTCAGTGCGCTGGGTACACCGGTAAGCCCGTTCCGCGAGGTGACGCTTCTCTCGACCGCGACGCGCGCACTCGTGAGCGCGATGAAGGCCGAGCAGGTCTCGCGGCTGGTTTGCATCACCGGAATGGGCGCCGGCGACAGTGCCGGGCACGGCGGCTTTGTCGCCGACAATGTGATCTTTCCGCTTCTCCTGAAGAAGGTGTACACCGACAAGGACCGGCAGGAAGCAATCGTCAAAGACAGCGGGCTGGACTGGGTCCTGGTTCGCCCCTCGATCCTGAACAACAAGCCCGGCCGCGGCTCGGTCCGGGCCCTGACGGATCTTTCGGGCTTCCATGGCGGTAGCATCGCGCGCGAAGACGTTGCGACATTCGTGCTGGATCAAGTGCGCGCCGATACCTGGCTGCATCGGTCTCCGCTGATCACGTGGTGATGCTTTGCGTGGCGACACCCGGATCAGCGCGCGTGCAACATCGCAAGCAGGACCACGACGACGCAGGCGAGCGCCGCCGTGGTCAATTTCCAGAACATCAGCGGGCTGCGCTCCAAGAGCGGCGTGATCCGCGTGTCGAGATAGGCCGGATTGGGTGTGCGAAGCTCGAAGACGAATTCGGACAGATCCTCGTGCCGCTTGTAGGGATCCGGATGCAGCGCACGTCTGAGCGCGCCGTCGACCCAGGCGGGCACGTTGCTGTCGTCATCGGCCGGGCGGTATTTGAGCCTCCGCACGTCCGCCTTGCGCCGGATCCTGGCGATTTGGGTGCCATAGGGAAGCTTTCCCGTCAGCATCTGGTAACAGATCACGGCGAGCGAAAACATGTCGGAGCGCGGCGAGCCGCCTTGCCCAAGAAAATATTCCGGCGCCGTGTACTGGACCGTTCCCAGAATTTCGTCGGTCTCGTCCTGCGGGGCGGCTTCCGCGACGCCTGCCACCTTGACCGATCCGAAGTCGATGATCTTCGCGGTGCCGGTCTTGTCGATCAGGATGTTGTCGGGCCTGAGGTCCTGATGCAGCATTTCCATGCGGTGGAAGGCGCGCAGGCCCGCGGCGATTTGCTCGACCAGTCCGCGCACGGTTTCGAGATCGGGGCGCGGATTGTCCGTCATCCATTGCCGCAAGGTCTGACCTTCGACGAATTCGGTCGCGACGTAGAGGTAACCGCGCCGTTTCGACTGTGACAGCGGCTTCAGCACGTGCGGGCTGTCGATCCGGCGCGCGATCCACTCCTCCATCAGGAAGCGCTTCAGGTAGGCGGCATTGTCGCGCAAATCGATCGACGGCAGCTTGAGCGCGACCGGCTCCTCGGTCACCGCGTCGACGGCAAGGTAAATATGGCTGCGGCTGCTGGCGTGGATTTCGCGGACGATCTTGTAGCCGTCGAAGACGGCCCGCGGCTCCGGCAGCGGGGGAAGCGGCAGCTGGGAGGTCTGGTTGAAGATGCCGGCCGGCTCGCGCTGCGGCACCGCATCGATGCGGAGGATCTGGACTGTGATGTTGTCGTCGCTGCCGCGCCGGTAGGCTTCCTCGACGATCGCCTTCGCCGCTCCGTCGAGCTCGGCTGCATGGTCGCTGAGCGCACTCGTGACAAAACGCGCGTCGACGAATTCATAGGCGCCGTCGGTCGCCAGCAGGAACGTGTCGCCAGTCTCGATCTCGAAACTCTGGTAGTCGATCTCGAGCTGCGGATTGATCCCGAGCGCACGGCCGAGATAGGTCTGCTCCGAGGACACGATGATCCGGTGATCGTCGGTCAGCTGTTCGAGCGCCTTGCCGGCCACGCGGTAGACGCGACAGTCGCCGACGTGGAAGATGTGCGCGGTGGTCGCCTTGATGACCATGGCGCTCAGCGTGCAGACATAACCCTTGTCACGGTCATAGGCATATTGGCTCTTGCGCGTCTGCGCGTGGAGCCAGGAATTGGTCGCGTCCAGCACGCGGCGGGCGGAGGTCTTCACCGTCCAGGATTCCGACGTGCAATAATAGTCCATCAGGAAGCTCTTGACCGCCGACTCGCTGGCGATCTGGCTCACCGTGCTGCTGGAGATGCCGTCGGCGAGGACGGCTGCAATGCCCTTCAGGCTGAGCATCGGCTCGTCCGGAACGAGGACGCCGTGAAAATCCTGGTTGATGGGCTTGCGACCCTTGTCGGAATGCTGGCCGACCGAGATCTGAAGTCCGCGAGTCATCGTCATCACCGGCAAAGGGGAGCCTCACCCTGATCGGGCGAGGCTCTCCTGTCGAGACGTATCAGGCCGCGACGCGGGGCGACGTGGCCTTGCCGGCCTGGCGCTTCGGCTTGGTCATGACGTGCGTGGCGTAGAGGGTCATGCCGGTGAAGGCGAGGCCGCCGACGAGGTTGCCGAGCACCGTCGGGATCTCGTTCCAGATCAGGTAATCCATGATCGAGAATTTTGCGTGCAGCATCAGGCCCGACGGGAACAGGAACATGTTCACGACGGAATGCTCGAACACCATGTAGAAGAACACCAGGATCGGCATCCACATCGCGATGACCTTGCCGGGGACCGAGGTCGAGATCATGGCGCCGACCACGCCGGTCGAGACCATCCAGTTGCAAAGCATGCCGCGCAGGAACAGCGTCGCCATGCCGGCCGCGCCATGCGCAGCGTAGCCCAGCGTTCGGCCTTCGCCGATATTGCCGATCGCGGTGCCGATCTTATCGGGGTCCTGCGTGAAGCCGAAGGTCGTGACGAAAGCCATCATGAAGGCCACGGTGAAGGCGCCGGCGAAGTTGCCGACGAAGACGAGGCCCCAGTTGCGCAAGACGCCACCGATGGTGACGCCGGGGCGCTTGTCGATCAGCGCGAGCGGGGAGAGCACGAACACGCCGGTCAGGAGGTCGAAGCCCAGCAGATACAGCATGACGAAGCCGACCGGGAACAGCAGCGCGCCGATCAGCGGCTGCCCCGTGTTCACGTTGATCGTGACGGCGAACCATGCCGCGAGCGCCAGGATGGCGCCGGCCATGTAGGCGCGGATGATGGTATCCCGGGTGGACATGAAGACTTTGGACTCGCCCGCATCCACCATCTTGGTGACGAATTCCGAAGGCGCGAGATACGACATCGATGGTTCCTTTTGCTTCCTAAGAAAGAGATCTCGCCCTCCTGCGAGAGCGATTGAACGTCACTGCCCGTGCGGGCTGACCTGCCGCGCACGAGGCGATGGAGAGTTGGAAGCCTTTGGGATTGCGTCACGACGACCGAGCCGAGGAGGGCCGCGAAGCAGTTGAGCTTCCGGGATGCAGCCGCCAGCGCCTGCATCAATGCGGCAAAGCCGCAGTCTTCATTGACGTAAATGGAGAAGCAAGTTGCGTGCCGTGTGCTGGGCTCATAAAAAGCAAGCAACATCAATCTGGTAGAGCTTTGGCTGCCCCGGCTTTTGCGCTTGATGCGGCCTTTTGCTTGGGCTGCTGCACAACTGTTGTGCGCCGCACAATTATTGGGCAGCCGCAAATTTCGCGAGCGGAACGGGCCTGCGACAGACTGGCGCGCTGCCTGTAGCATACTGATCTTTCGAGATTTTCTACGTTGTGGCGCTTGGCACGAAGCTTGAATAGTTCCAGCCCGACGCCATTGAAGCCGTCCCGCGAGACTTCTCATCCGAATTGCCGACGCCACCAGACGGGGGTCTCCCCGCCTCGCGTTCGCATGCGCAGCTTCAGGCGTCGCCGGACCGGATGGGCTGCTCGTGTGCACTGACGCAATCATTCTGCAACGACGCAAAGGACGATATCGCCCATGACCAAGCGCACCCGCCGGCCGTCGGACACTGGCCTCAGCCGCCGTCAATTGTTGAAGGCCGCCGGCTCGACCGCCGCACTCCTGGCCGCCGTAAAACTCAATTTCCCCGCTGGCGCCTTCGCGCAGGACGCCGGCCCCGAGGTCAAGGGTGCCAAGCTCGGCTTCATCGCGCTGAGCGATGCCGGCCCCTTGTTCGTCGCCAAGGACAAGGGCCTGTTCGCCAAATACGGCATGCCTGACACCGACGTGCAGAAGCAGGCCTCCTGGGGCACCACGCGGGACAATCTCGTGCTCGGCTCAGAAGGCAACGGCATCGACGGTGCGCACATCCTCACCCCGATGCCGTATCTGATCTCGGCCGGCAAGGTGACGCAGAACAATCAGCCGACGCCGATGTACATCCTGGCGCGGCTCAATCTCGACAGCCAGTGCATCTCCGTCGCCAACGAATATGCCGACCTGAAGCTCGGCGTCGACGCCACGCCCTTCAAGGCGGCGCTGGAGAAGAAGAAGGCCTCAGGCAAGGCCGTGAAGGCCGCGATGACCTTCCCCGGCGGCACGCATGACCTCTGGATCCGTTACTGGCTCGCCGCCGGCGGGATCGATCCCGACAAGGACATCGAGACCATCGTGGTGCCGCCGCCGCAGATGGTGGCCAACATGAAGGTCGGCACCATGGATTGCTTCTGCGTCGGCGAGCCCTGGAATCTGCAATTGATCCATCAGAACATCGGCTACACCGCCATCAACACCGGCGAACTCTGGAACAAGCATCCGGAAAAATCCTTCGGCATGCGCGCCGCCTTCGTCGATAAATATCCAAAGGCCTCGAAGGCGCTGCTGATGGCGGTGATGGAAGCGCAGCAATGGTCGGACAAGGCCGAGAACAAGGCCGAGCTTGCCGCCATCATGGGCAAGCGGCAGTGGATGAACTGCCCCGTCGAAGACGTGCTCGACCGCACCGCTGGCAAGTTCGACTACGGCATCCCGGGCAAGGTGGTCGAGAACTCCCCGCACATCATGAAGTATTGGCGCGACTTCGCCTCCTATCCGTTCCAGAGCCACGACCTCTGGTTCCTCACGGAGGACATCCGCTGGGGCAAGTACGAGGCGAATTTCGACACCAAGGCGCTGATCGCCAAGGTCAACCGCGAGGACATGTGGCGCGATGCGGCCAAGACGCTCGGCGTCGCAAGTGCGGAGATCCCGGCCTCTACGTCGCGCGGCAAGGAGACCTTCTTCGACGGCAAGGTGTTCGATCCGGAAAATCCCGCTGCCTATCTGAAGTCGCTCGCGATCAAGCGCGTCGAAGTCTGATGGAGCCAGCGGCCGCCTCCGGGCGGCCGCATCGTCTTTTGCAGCCGGAGAGATATTGCGATGAAGATGCCCGCCACGAAGATCGAGGTTGAGACCGCGAAGCCTGCGAGCGCTGCCGCGCCGGTCGTCGCGATGACACCGAAGCGGCCGCCGCGATCGGAGACTTACGCGCGGATGGCGCGGGAGACCGCCGTGCGCGTCATCCCGCCGCTCGTCGTGGTCGCGTTGCTCATGCTGATATGGGAGCTGGTCTGCCGTCGCGCCGGCTCGGCGCTGCCGCCGCCGTCAAAAGTCTTCAAGGACACCAAGGAGCTGATCCTCGATCCGTTCTTCGACCATGGCGGCATCGACAAGGGTCTGTTCTGGCATCTCTCCGCCAGTCTCCAGCGCGTCGCGCTCGGCTATTCGCTCTCCGCCATCGCCGGCATCGCGCTCGGCGTCCTGGTCGGCCAGTCGGTCTGGGCCATGCGCGGGCTCGATCCGCTGTTCCAGGTCTTGCGCACGATCCCACCGCTGGCCTGGCTGCCGCTTTCGCTCGCGGCCTTCCGTGACGGCCAGCCGTCGGCGATCTTCGTCATCTTCATTACCTCGGTCTGGCCGATCATCATCAACACCGCGGTCGGCATCCGCAACATTCCGCAGGACTATCGCAACGTCGCCGCAGTGGTGCAGCTCAACCCGCTCGAGTTCTTTGCCAAGATCATGATCCCTGCCGCCGCGCCCTACATCTTCACGGGACTTCGCATCGGCATCGGCCTGTCATGGCTCGCGATCGTCGCCGCGGAAATGCTGATCGGCGGCGTCGGCATCGGCTTCTTCATCTGGGACGCCTGGAACTCCTCGCATATCAGCGAAATCATCCTGGCGCTGTTCTATGTCGGCATCATCGGCTTCGTGCTCGACCGCCTGATCGCGGGCGCCGGCAAGATCGTCACCCGCGGCACCGCGCTGAATTAAAGGGGAAGCACATGACCGCTTATCTGAAGCTCGACCATATCGACAAGATTTTCACCCGCGGCGCAGCCTCCACGGAGGTGCTGAAGGATATCAATCTCACCATCGACAAGGGCGAATACGTCTCGATCATCGGCCATTCCGGTTGCGGCAAGTCGACCCTGCTCAACATCATCGCAGGCCTGACCAACGCCACCATGGGCGGCGTGCTGCTCGAGAACCGCGAGGTGAACTCGCCGGGACCGGATCGCGCGGTGGTGTTCCAGAACCACAGCCTGTTGCCATGGCTGACCGTGTACGAGAACGTCCGGCTCGGCGTCGACAAGGTCTTCGCCAAGACCAAGAAGCGCTCCGAACGCGACGCCTGGGTCATGCACAATCTCAACCTCGTGCAGATGGCCCATGCCAAGGACAAGCGGCCCTCGGAAATCTCCGGCGGCATGAAGCAACGCGTCGGCATTGCCCGCGCGCTTGCCATGGAGCCGAAAGTATTGCTGCTCGACGAGCCTTTCGGCGCGCTCGACGCACTGACCCGCGCGCATTTGCAGGATTCGGTGATGGCGCTGCATCAGAAGCTCGGCAACACCATTCTGATGATCACCCACGACGTCGACGAGGCGGTGCTGCTGTCCGATCGCATCGTCATGATGACAAATGGGCCGAGCGCGCGCATCGGCGAGGTGCTGGAGGTGCCGCTGGCGCGGCCGCGCAAGCGGCTCGAACTCGCGACCAACGTCACTTACCTGAAGTGCCGGCAGCGCGTGCTCGAATTCCTCTATGAGCGTCATCGCTTCGTCGAAGCCGCGTAGGCGCGTCACCAACAGATGCTCACGCAACGCCTAATTTTGAATCATCAAGCTCAATCCTTGTGCGGCGCACAGGGATTGAGCGAATCGCAAAATTTGCGTGCGAAATAGTGCTGCAAGAATTTGGGGCACGACGAACAAGCTCCTGAATTTCCTGCGTTTCCGGAATGCGCGCAGTTGGCACGGAAATTGAAACACCGGCCGCGACGCCAACGACGACGTCCCTCAACATCATCAATCAGCATCGTGAACTCGCCACCGGGGCTTGGCCTCGGCGCGCGCCTCCGTGGCCGGAGGCTGAGCCTGCAACGACGCAGCGGTGAGGCAAGAAGGGATACTCAATGACGAAGAATCCAACCTGGATTTCAGACTGGCGCCCCGAAGATGAGGCGTTCTGGAATGCGACTGGCAAGACTATCGCGCGACGCAACCTGATCTGGTCGATCGTGGCCGAACATATCGGCTTCTCGGTCTGGCTGATCTGGAGCATCGTCACCACCAAGCTGCCGCAGGCGGGCTTCCACTACACCACCGACCAGCTGTTCCAGCTCGTCGCGGTGCCCGGGCTGATCGGCGCGTTGATGCGCTTTCCCTACACCTTCGCGGTGACGACCTTCGGCGGGCGCAACTGGACCATCTTCAGCGCGGCGATCCTGCTCATTCCGACGCTTTCGCTGGCCTATTTCGTCGGCCAGCCCGACACGCCGTTCTGGCTGATGCTGCTGATTGCCTCGACCGCCGGTCTCGGCGGCGGCAATTTTGCCTCCAGCATGACGAACATCTCGTTCTTCTTCCCCGACCGGATGAAGGGGTGGGCGCTCGGACTGAATGCGGCCGGCGGCAATATCGGCGTCTCCAGCGTGCAGCTCCTGACCCCGATCCTGATGACGCTCGCCGTCATCAACCTGTTCCAGGCATCGCCCGTCGACGGCGTCTTCCTCCAGAACGCCGGCCTGATGTGGGTGCTGCCGATCGCGATCGCGGTGTTCGGCGCAGTGTTCTTCATGAACAACCTGACCACGGCCAAGTCGTCGATCAAGAACCAGCTCGCCGTGGTCAGGCGCAAGCACACCTGGATCATGGCGTATCTCTATATCGGCACGTTCGGCTCCTTCATCGGCTACTCGGCTGCATTTCCGCTGTTGATCAAGACCCAGTTCCCGCAAGTCACCATTGCGATCGCGTTCCTGGGGCCGCTGGTCGGCTCGCTGTCGCGGCCGCTCGGCGGCTGGCTTGCCGACAGGATCGGCGGCTCGGTGATCACGTTCTGGAATTTCATCGTGATGGCAGGCGCGACGATCGGCGTGCTCTACTTCGTCGGGCACAAGGATTTCATCGGCTTTCTGTCGATGTTCCTGGTCCTGTTCGTGACGACGGGGATCGGCAACGGCTCGACCTACCGCATGATCCCCTCGATCTTCCGCGAGCAGAATTTGTTCAGGGTGCGCGGCAAGGGCGATGCGGAGCGCGCGGTCGCCTTGAAGACGGCGAGCATCGAGAGCGGTGCTGCGGTCGGCTTCATCGGCGCGGTCGGCGCCGTTGGCGGCTATCTGATCCCGACCGGGTTCGGCAAGTCGATCGCGCTGACCGGCGGGCCGCAGCTCGCGCTCGCGATCTATCTCGGCTTCTACGCCTCCTGCCTCGCGCTGACCTGGTGGTTCTATCTGCGTCGCAGCCCGCAGGGCGAAGGCGCGTCAAGCCTCGCCGGCGCGCGTGTCTAATACTTGGTACGAATCTCGCTTCTCCCCATACGCGGGGAGAAGCATTGCCCGACAGTTTGACAATGAACCTGGTTCGCAATGGCGCGCACCAAGGCAAACCCAACAGGCAGGAGAACATCATGACGCCGGAACAGATCACCCTCGTGCAGCAGAGCTTTGCCAAGGTCGCGCCGATTTCCGCGCAGGCCGCGGTGCTGTTCTACGATCGCCTGTTCGAGGTGGCGCCATCCGTGCGCGCGATGTTCCCCGAGGACATGACCGAGCAGCGCAAGAAGCTGATGGGCATGCTCGCCGCCGTCGTCGGCGGTCTGTCGAATCTGGACTCGATTCTTCCGGCGGCCTCCGCGCTTGCGAAGCGTCACGTCGGCTACGGCGCCAAGGCCGAGCACTACCCCGTGGTCGGCGCGACCTTGCTGTGGACCCTGGAGAAGGGCCTTGGCGAGGCCTGGACGCCCGAACTCGCTACCGCCTGGACCGACGCCTACGGCGTGTTGTCCGGCTACATGATGTCCGAGGCCTACGGCGCACAGTCGCAGGCCGCTGAATAGGAGATGCGTTGTGAGTGAACCGCTGGTCATTGTCGGAAACGGTATGGCGGCCGCGCGTCTGGTCGACGAGCTCGCCAAGACCGCACTCGGCCGCTACGCGGTCGCCGTCATCGGCGAAGAGCCGCGGCTCGCTTACAACCGTGTTCTGCTCTCCTCCGTGCTGGCCGGCGAGACCGGCTCGCACGAGATCGAGCTCCGACCCGCCGACTGGTGGCGCCATCGCGGTGTCACGGTGCGCTACGGCTATCGGGTCACCGAGGTCGACACCGGCCGACGCGAGCTCAAGATCGAAGGCGAAGAGAGCATGGAATATTCCAAGCTCGTGCTCGCCGTCGGCTCGACGCCGCTACGGCTCAACGTGCCCGGCGCCGATCTCGCCGGCGTGCACACCTTTCGCGATACCCGCGACGTCGACCTGCTGCTGACGCTCGCGGCCGCCAGGAAGCGCGTCGTCGTGGTCGGCGGTGGTCTGCTCGGACTCGAAGCGGCCTACGGCCTCGCCAAGGCCGGAGCGCCGGTGACGCTGCTGCACCTGATGGACCGGCTGATGGAGCGCCAGCTCGATGCCTCCGCCGCGGACCTGCTCAAGACACTGGTCGAGCGCAAGGGCATTCGTATCCTGCTCAATGCATCCACAGCGCGCATCCACGGCGAAGGTCATGTCCAAGCGGTCGAGCTTGCCGACGGCAGCCGCATCGAGGCCGATGCGGTGATCTTCGCCGCCGGCATCAGGCCCAACATTGCGCTCGCAAAGGACGCCGGCATCGCAGTCAACCGCGGCATCGTCGTCAACGACGAGATGCAGACGGCGTCACCCGATATCTACGCGCTTGGCGAATGCGCCGAGCATCGCGGCACCTGCTACGGCCTCGTCGAGCCCGCCTACGAGCAGGCGCGCGTGCTGGCGCGGCATCTCGCGGGCCGTCCCGCGGCCTATCAGGGCAGCGTGGTCTCGACCAATCTGAAGGTGTCGGGCGTCAGCGTATTCTCCGCGGGCGACTTCATGGGCGGGGAGGGCAGCGAGAGCCTCGTGCTGTCAGACCGCAGGCGCGGCACCTACAAGAAGCTCGTCATCTCCGACGGCCGGCTCACCGGCGCGGTGCTGATCGGCGATACCGTCGATGCGCTCTGGTATCTCGAGCTGATCCGCAATCGTGACAAGGTGGCGGCGATCCGCACCGACATGATGTTCGGCCGCGCGCTCGCGCGTCCCTCCAAAGCGGCTTGATTGAGGCGGCTCGATATGACGGCGATCGATCCCACGCTCCGCGCTACCAAAACGACCTGTCCGTATTGCGGCGTCGGCTGCGGCGTGCTGGCGACGCCAGACGGCAAGGGCGGCGCGGCGATCGCGGGCGATCCCGATCATCCTGCCAATTTCGGCCGGCTGTGCTCCAAGGGCTCGGCGCTCGGCGAGACGGTCGGGCTCGAAAGCCGGCTGCTCTATCCGATGATCCGCTGCAAGGGCGTGCTCGAACGCGTCGCCTGGAGCGATGCGCTCGATCACGTCGCCCACCGCATGCAGCACATCGTCGCGCGCGACGGCGCCGACGCGGTCGCATTCTATCTCTCGGGCCAGCTGCTGACCGAGGACTATTACGTCGCCAACAAGCTGATGAAGGGCTTTGTCGGCACTGCGAACGTCGACACCAATTCGCGGCTCTGCATGTCGTCATCGGTCGCCGGTCACCGCCGCGCCTTCGGCGCCGACACCGTGCCCGGCTGCTACGAGGATCTCGACCAGGCCGATCTTCTGGTGTTCGTCGGCTCGAATGCCGCCTGGTGCCATCCCGTGCTGTTCCAGCGCATGCTGAAGAACCGGCAGGAGCGCGGCGCGCGCATGATCGTGATCGATCCGCGCCGCACCGACACCGCGACCGACGTCGATCTGTTCCTCGGCCTCAAGCCCGGCACCGACACGGCGTTGTTCTCCGGCCTGTTCGTTCACCTCGCCGACAATGGTGCCCTGGATCAGGACTACATCGGGCAAAACACGTCGGGCTTTGACGACGCGCTGGCGCGCGCACGCAGCATCGCCGGCAGCATCACCGCGACCGCACTGGCGACCGGCCTCTCCGAGCAGGACGTTGCCACCTTCTTCAAGATGTTCCGTGACACGCCCCGCGTCGTCACGCTGTACTCGCAGGGTGTCAATCAGTCGGCGCAGGGCACCGACAAGGTCAACGCGATCCTGAACTGCCATCTCGCCACGGGGCGCATCGGCAAGCCCGGTGCCTCGCCGTTCTCGCTCACCGGCCAGCCCAACGCGATGGGCGGCCGCGAGGTCGGCGGCCTCGCCAACCAGCTCGCCGCACACATGAACTTCACGCCGCCGGACATCGATCGCGTGCGGCGGTTCTGGAAGGCGCCGCGTATCGCGACCCATGAAGGGTTGAAGGCGGTGCAGCTGTTCGAAGCCATCAACCGCGGCGAGGTTAAGGCGCTGTGGGTGATGGGCACCAACCCCGCAGTGTCGCTGCCCGACGCGGACTTCGTGCGCGAGGCGCTGAAGAAGCTCGAGCTGTTCGTGGTCTCCGAGAACGTGCTCTCCAACGACACGGTCGATGCTGGCCCGCACGTGCTGCTGCCCGCGCTCGCCTGGGGCGAGAAGTCGGGCACCGTGACCAATTCCGAGCGCCGGATCTCGCGCCAGCGTTCGTTCCTGCCGGCGCCCGGCGAGGCGCGGCCGGACTGGTGGATCCTGAGCGAAACCGCAAAACGCCTCGGCTTCGGCGACAGTTTTAATTACAAATCCGCAGCCGACATCTTTCGCGAGCACGCCGCGCTCTCGGCGTTCGAGAACGATGGCAGCCGCGACTTCGATATCGGCGCGCTGACCTCGCTGTCCGACGAGGGCTTCGACGCGTTGAAGCCCGTGCAGTGGCCCGCGCGCGAAGGCCAGGCGCCCGGCGAGCGCTTCTTCGCGGCCGGCGGGTTCTTCACCAATGACGGCAAGGGCCGCTTCGTCGCGCCGGAGGTGCCGGCGCTGCGCGGCGAGACCGGGCCGTCGCGGCCGCTGCGGCTCAACACCGGGCGCATCCGCGACCAGTGGCACACCATGACGCGCACGGGCCTCAGCCAGCGGCTCGGCGCGCATCTGCCCGAGCCGTTCGTCGAGATTCATCCCGATGACGCCGGCAGATACAACGTCGTTCATGACGGCTATGCCCGCATCACCACCGACTACGGCCAGTGCACCCTCAAGGTCGTCGTCAGCGACCACCAGCAGCGCGGCACGCTGTTCGCGCCGATCCACTGGAGTGCGATGAACGCCTCGCACGGTCGCGTCGGGGCGCTGGTCGCACCGTTCACCGATCCGTTTTCGGGGCAGCCGGAGTCCAAGGCGACACCAGCCGCGATCGTGCCTTATGAATACGTCTTCCGCGGCTTTGCGTTGTCGCGCAAGCAGCTGGAGCTGCCACCGAACCTGATGTGGACCCGCGTCACTGTTACCGGCGGCTTCGGCTACCTCTTCGCCGACAATGCGGACCTGTCGCGCTGGCCGGCCTGGCTCGGTGGCGTTGCCGGCGAGGACGTCGCCGACTATCGCGACCTCGGCGGCGGCGTTTATCGCGCGGCCTCGTTTGCCGGCGACCGCATCGAAACCTGCCTGTTCGTCGGCCCCGCGCATGATGCCGGGGACTGGGAGGTGGTGAAGAGCCTGTTCGTGGCCGACCACGTCACCGATGAGCAGCGGCGCATGCTGCTGTCCGGCAAGTCGAGCGAGGGCGCGGTTTCGACCGGTCCTGTCGTCTGTGCCTGCTTCGGCGTCGGCCGCGGCACCATCTGCGACACCATCGCCGCAGGCGCGCGCACAGCCGCCGAGATCGGCGCAAAGCTCAAGGCCGGCACCAATTGCGGCTCCTGCATCCCCGAGCTGAAGCGCCTGATCGCGACGACCGAAATTGCGCCGGCGAAGCATGCCAAGCACGCGGGCGCGGCGGGGTAGGGGCGACTTTCTCGGTCGTCGCGCATACTCCGCCGTCATCGCCCGGCTTGACCGGGCGATCCAGTACGCCGAGACGCCTGTGATCAAGCGCTAAGGCCACTGCGTACTGGATTCCCTGCTTTCGCGGGGAATGACAGCGAGGGCGGGGCGCTATGCTTCGGCCCAATCGACGCACGCCTCATTGTGCCCTATGGTGCCGCGCTCTCGCCCTCAACACGCAAAAACAACAATGATGTACCTGGAAACGCCGCCGCGCCTGATCGAGACCAGACTCTTTTCCGCCATGCCCGACAAATTCCGCCGCAAGGGCGAGCGCACCGATTGGGCCGATGCCAACCGGCCCGGTGTGCCGACGGATTCCTTCATCGAAGGGCCGTCGTTCGACAAGGATGGCAATCTCTACATCGTCGACATTCCCTTCGGCCGCATCTTCCGCATTGCGCCCGACGGTGAGTGGTCGCTGGCGATTGAATATGAGGGCTGGCCGAACGGACTGAAGATTGCGGCGGACGGCCGCATCCTGGTCGCCGACTACAGGCACGGCATCGTGGAGTTCGACGCCAGGGCAGGGCGCATTGCGCCGGTGCTGACCTCGCGCAACTCGGAGTCTTTCCGGGGCTGCAACGATCTGCATCTCGCGTCCAACGGCGACATCTATTTCACCGACCAGGGACAGACCGGCCTGCATGACCCCAGCGGCCGCGTCTATCGCCTGACGCAAAGCGGCCGGCTCGATTGCCTGATCGACACTGGTATCAGCCCGAATGGCCTGGTGATCGATCCAACCGAGACCGTGCTGTTCGTCGCAATGACGCGCGACAACGCGGTGTGGCGGCTGCCGTTCATGAAGGACGGCAGCGTGTCGAAGGTTGGCCGCTTCTGCTCGCTGTTCGGCACGAGCGGCCCTGATGGCATGACAATGGATGCCAAGGGCCGCCTGTTCGTCGGTCACGCCTCACTCGGCCATGTCTTCGTGTTCGCGCCCAACGGCGAATTGATTGCGCGGGTCAAGTCGTGTGCAGGTCCGAATTGCACCAATGTCGCCATTGGTGGCGCGAAGAAGGATCGGCTCTACATCACGGAGTCCGCAACCGGTAGCGTATTGGTCGCTGACATCGGCGTATTGAACTCTTGAGCGCGACGGCGGTTGCCTCAGCGAACGAGTGGTATCGGAGCAAAGATGAACACGAAACCCTTCGGCAAAACGGGTGCCAGCGTCTCCGTCATCGGGCAGGGCACATGGTATCTCGACCATGGCGATCGCAAGCGCGCGATCGCGGCGCTTCAGCGCGGGCTCGACCTCGGCATGACCCACATCGATACCGCCGAGATGTATGGCGATGCCGAACTCGTCATTGCGGATGCGATCGCGGGCCGACGCGACGAGGTTTTCTTGGTGTCAAAGGTGCTGCCGAGCAACGCCTCGCGCCGCGGAACCATCACCGCCTGTGAGCGCTCGCTGAAGCGGCTGAAAACCGATCGGCTCGACTGCTATCTGCTGCATTGGCGCGGCTCGTATCCGCTGGAGGACACCGTCGCCGCATTCGAGGAACTGGTGAAGGCCGGCAAGATCAAATCCTGGGGCGTCTCCAATTTCGATGCCGATGATCTCGACGAGATCCTCGACGCCGCCGGCGAACACCGCATCGCCTGCAATCAGGTGCTCTATCATCTGAAGGAACGCGCGATCGAGCACGCGGTGATCCCGTGGTGCGAACGGCATGGTGTCGCTGTGGTCGCCTATTCGCCATTCGGCCACGATGATTTCCCTGCGAGCAACAGCAAGGGCGGCGCGGTGCTGGCGCGCATCGCGGAGGCGCGTCGCGCGACGCCGCGCCAGGTCGCACTGAGCTTCCTCACCCGTGCAACTACGGTGTTCGCGATCCCGAAGGCGTCGTCCGCGGAACATGCCGGCGACAATGCTGCGGCCGGCGATCTGGTGCTGACGAAAGACGAGATCGCGGCGCTCGATGCGGCGTTTCCGCGCGGTCCGAAGCCGCGCGGCCTGCCCATGCTGTAGTGCACAAACGCCCGTTATTAATGGAGTCTTGACGTGCGCGGACGTGAGCGCATATCGGCATCCTGTTTTCGGAAGTTGTGAAAGCGGCGCAATTATCGTTTTTTACGATCATTCCCGATTCGCATTCCTAGGTTCCAGCCGTGACCCCGCCGCCCGCCGCAGCCGCAAGGCTCGACAGTATTCCCATGCCCATGCCGGAAAAGAAGCCGCAGGCGCGACGGGCGCCGGCGCGCGTCGATCACCCGTTCAAAGGCATCGCGCTGGTGCTGCTGTCGACGATCTTTCTCGGCTGCTCCGATGTTACCGCGAAATATCTGTCGTCGAGCCTGCCGTCGATCGAGATCACCTGGATCCGCTTCGTGACGTTTGCGCTGATGTTCACGCCGGTGATGCTGCCGGGCTCGCCGCTCCATGCGATGCGCACCGAGCGCCTCGGCCTGCAGTTGATGCGCGGCGCGGCATTGCTCGGCTCTTCGCTGTTCTTCATCACCGGCCTGAGCTTCCTGCCGATCGCAGAAGCGTCCGCGACCGGCTTCGTCTCGCCGCTGTTCGTCACCGCGCTCTCGATCGTCTTCCTGAGCGAGAAGGTCGGCATGCGCCGTTGGATCGCGACCGCGATCGGCCTGACCGGCGTGCTGATCATCCTGCGCCCGGGCTCCAGCGCGTTTCACGCCGCCGCCTTCTTCCCGATCGTCTCGGCGTTCTGCTGGGCCGCGGCGCTGATCCTGACGCGCATGATGAGCGGGCGTGAAGCCGTCCTCACCACGATGGCCTATTCGGCGCTGACGGGCGTTGCGATCCTCTCCCTGATGGTACCGTTCGTCTGGGTCACGCCGACCTGGACGGCGATCGGGCTTGGTATCGTGATCGGCGTCGCCTCCACCGTCGGCCAGTGGATCATCGTGCTGGCCTATCGCTACGGCGATGCCTCGGTACTGGCGCCGTTCTCCTACACGCAGTTGCTGTGGGTGAGCATCCTCGGCTTCTTCCTGTTCGGCGAAGTGCCTGATGTCTGGACCGTCACCGGTGCGGCCTTCATCGTCGCCAGCGGCCTCTACATCGCCCATCGCGAGCGCATCCGCCGCGCCCAGCTCCTGATCCTGGAAGAGCGTTCCCCGAACCCCTGACGCAAGATCGCGCGTCCGCTTCGTGCTATCGACGGCTCCAACAAGACGGGAGGAGCCGGATGCGCGCTGCGATTTTCAGGAACGGTGAGATTGTCGTCGACAGAATGGCCGAGCCGAAGCCCGGCCCCGGCCAGGTGCTGGTCAAGACGCTCGCCTGCGGCATCTGCGGCTCCGATCTGCACGCGCGCCAGCACGCCCACCGCATGGTGGAGATGGCGCGAAAGACCGGCCGCAAGCCGATGGATCTCGCCCGCGACGTCGTGTTCGGCCACGAGTTCTGCTGCGAGATCGTCGACTTCGGCCCGGGGACCGTGCGCAAGCTCAAGTCGTGCACGCGCGTCTGCTCGCTGCCAGCCCTCGTAACGCCGCAGGGCATCGAAGGCATCGGTTACTCCAACGACAATATTGGCGGCTATGCCGAGGCGATGCTGCTGAGCGAAGCGCTGCTGCTCGAGGTGCCCAACGGTCTCGCGCCGGAGCATGCCGCGCTCACCGAACCGCTCGCGGTCGGCGTTCACGCCGTCGCCAAGGCCAACATCCGAGGCGGCGAAGTGCCGCTCGTGATCGGCTGCGGCCCGGTCGGGCTAGCGGTGATTGCGGCGCTGAAGCTCAAGGGCCTGCATCCGATCGTCGCCGCCGACTATTCGCCGGCGCGGCGCGCGCTTGCGGCAAAGCTCGGCGCCGATGTCGTCGTGGATCCACGGGTGTCGCAGCCCTATCTGACCTGGGCCGAGCATGCGCAGATGTCGGAGGCGGAGAAGGCCGCGCGGCCGCCGTTGCTGCCCGCGCTCAAACCCGCGATCATCTTCGAATGCGTTGGCGTGCCCGGTCTCTTGCAGCAGGTGTTCGAGGGCGCTCCGCGCGATGCGAGGATCGTCGTGGTCGGTGTGTGCATGGAGACCGACAGGAGCGAGCCCATGCTCGGCATCATGAAAGAGCTCAACGTCCAGTATGTGCTCGGCTACACGCCGGACGAATTCGCGGCGTCACTGCGCCTGATCGCGGAGGGGCAGGTGGATGCGGCGGCAATGGTGACGGCGGAAGTCGGCATCGACGGCGTTGCAAAGGCTTTCGCCGATCTCGCCAATCCTGAGGCTCACACCAAGATCATCGTGCAGCCGTGGCGGTGATGCCTTACACCGGCAGCGCGATCGAATATTTCACCTGGCTGAGCGCAAAGCTGGACTCGATCGAGGCGATGCCGTCAAGCCGGGTCAGCTTGGTCTTCAGGAAAGTCTCGTAGGAGGCCAGGTCGGCGGCGACCACGCGCAAGAGATAGTCGCGATTGCCGGTCATCAGATAGCATTCCAGCACCTCGTCCCATTTCGAGATCGCGCGCGCGAAGCGGTTGAGGTCCTCCTCCTTCTGCCGGGCCAGCTTGATCGAGATGAAGACGCTGACATGCAGCCCCAGCGCCTTCTGGTCCACGGTCGCGATGTAGCGCGAGATGACGCCGCGTTCCTCGAGCAGCTTGACCCGGCGATGGCATGGCGACACCGAAAGCCCGACCTTGTCGGCCAGTTCCTGCATGGTCAGGCGGCTGTCGTTCTGGAGGTAGCTGAGGATTTTGCGGTCGATGGCGTCGAGATCGGGCATTGGGATGAACCTGTCGTTTTTGCCGGCTGATTGGTAAGCTATCCCAATATTGGCTGGTATTGCGCGAAACATTGAGAAGTTTGGCGCTTCCTGCAGGGGTATCATCGGGCACCTGTTTTCCGGGAGCATTGCCATGCCCGTTGATACCGCCCGCCTCGACACCTTGACCGCGCTGGCCCGCAAGGCGCTGTGGCTGTCGTCATGGACCATCCATCACGCCAACCACATCCGCCCGAATGCGGACGGCCTGAAAGTCGGGGGACATCAGGCCTCGTCGGCCTCGCTCGCCACCATCATGTCGGCGCTGTATTTCCACGTGCTGAAACCCGAAGATCGCGTCGCGGTGAAGCCGCATGCGAGCCCGGTGTTCCACGCCATCCAGTATCTGTTCGGCCGGCAGAGCCGCGAGAAGCTGGAGAACTTTCGCGGCTTCAAGGGCGCGCAGTCCTATCCCTCGCGCACCAAGGACGTCGACGACGTCGATTTCTCCACCGGCTCGGTCGGCCTCGGCGTTGCGCAGACGCTGTTCGCCTCGCTGGTGCAGGACTACGTCAAGGCGCATGGCTGGATGAAGCATCGCCGCGAGGGGCGGATGATTGCGCTGGTCGGCGACGCCGAGATGGACGAGGGCAACATCTTCGAGGCGCTGGCGGAAGGCTGGAAGCACGGCCTGCGCAACACCTGGTGGGTGGTCGACTACAACAGGCAGTCGCTCGATGCCGTCGTCCGCGAAGGTCTCTGGGAAAAGTTCGAGACCGTGTTCCGCAATTTCGGCTGGGACGTGGTGATCGTGAAATACGGCCGGCTGATGCGCGAGGCCTTTGCGGAAGCTGGCGGCGAGGCGCTGAAGCGCTGGATCGACAATTGTCCGAACGCACTCTACGCCGCATTGTGTTTTCAGGGCGGCGCGGCGTTCCGCAAGCATTTGCACGACGAGATCGGCGATCAGGGCCCCATCACCAAGCTGATCGACAGGCGCAGCGACGACGAGCTACTGGCGCTGATGTCGAACCTCGGCGGCCATGACATGGCGAGCATGCTGGACGCCTTTGAATCCATCGATCACGATCGCCCGGTCTGCTTCATCGCCTACACCATCAAGGGCGTCGGCCTGCCGTTCCAGGGCCACAAGGACAATCATGCCGGCCTGATGACGGTCGCGCAGATGGAGAAATATCGCGACAGCCAGAACATCCGGCCCGGACACGAATGGGACAGATACGAGGGTCTCGCGCAAAGTGCCGCCGAGCTCGACGCCTTCCTCGCGGGCGTGCCGTTCAACCAGGACGGCCGCCGGCTCACCGCGCCTGTTATCGAGGTGCCGTCGCAGCTTGCCTTCAAGCCGGCGCCGCAGATGTCGACCCAGCAGGGTTTTGGGCTGGTGCTGAACGAGATCGCGCGCGGCGACAGCGAGCTCGCCAAGCGCATCGTGACGACATCGCCTGACGTCACCGTCTCGACCAATCTCGGTCCGTGGGTGAACCGGCGCGGCCTGTTTGCGCTCGGCGAGAAGGCGGACTTATTCCGCAGCGAGAAAATTCCATCCACCTTCAACTGGGACTTCTCGCCCAAGGGCCAGCATCTCGAACTCGGCATCGCCGAGATGAACCTGTTCATCATGCTCTCGGCGCTCGGCCTGTCGCACCAGATCAACGGCGAGCGGCTGCTGCCGGTCGGCACGCTCTACGATCCCTTCATCGAGCGCGGTCTCGATGCGCTGAACTATGCCTGTTACCAGGATGCGCGCTTCATGGTGGCGGCGACCCCCTCAGGTATCACGCTCGCGCCCGAAGGCGGCGCGCATCAGTCGATCGCAACCCCTTTGATCGGCATGGCGCAGGATGGCCTTGCCTCGTTCGAGCCGGCCTTTGTCGACGAGCTCGCCGTGATCATGGGGTGGGGCTTCAATCACATGCAGCGCGATCCGGGTGAGGGCGGCTCGGTCTATCTGCGGCTCTCGACGCGCTCGATCGAGCAGGCGCAGCGGATCATGACGCCCGAGCTCGCACAGGGCATCACCGACGGCGCGTATTGGTTGCGCAAGCCGGGCCCCAATGCCGAAGCCGTCATCGCCTATACCGGCGCCGTTGCGCCAGAAGCGATCGAAGCGACCGGCTTCATCGGCGAGAGCCGGCGCGACATCGGCCTGCTCGCGATCACGTCCGCAGATCGTCTGCATGCGGGATGGACCGCCGCACGGAAATTGCGCCGTGATCGGCGCGGCGTGCAGCATCTCAGCCACATCGAAAAACTGCTAGCACCGCTGCCGCGCGACTGCGGCATCGTGACCGTGATCGACGGCCATCCGGCGGCGCTCGGCTGGCTCGGCAGCGTCCGCGGCCATCGCGTCGAGGCGCTCGGCGTCGAGCAATTCGGCCAGACCGGCACCATCGCCGACCTCTACCGCCACCACGGCATCGACGCCAACGCCATCATCGATGCGGCCGAAAGCCTCACCACCGGCGCGCCGGTGTTGCATCGGAAGATGGCGGTGTAGTTCTCCGTCGTCGTCCTAGCCCCCGTGCGCAATTGCGCACTAGGCCAGGACGAGGGCAATCGAGACCTTGCCACCCCTCCGCCATCGGCTCATATAACCTCCGTCCGCCGCAATGCTGGCCCCGCACATGGCGGGTTCAATTGCCGGCGCTTTCGTGCAAGGATGCCTGCCGAAACGCCCCCCAAGCCCCCAAGAAGAGGTTCACTATGGTCAATCGCATGCAGTTCTACATCGACGGCGCCTGGGTCGATCCCGCCGTCAAGAAGTCCACCGCCGTGGTCAATCCGGCGACGGAAGAGGCGATGTACGAGGTTGCGCTGGGCTCCAAGGCCGACGTTGACAAAGCCGTCGCCGCCGCCAAGCGCGCGTTCGTGACGTTCTCCCAGACCAGCCGTGACGAGCGCGTCGCGCTGCTCACCAAGGTCATCGAGATCTACAAGGGCCGTCTCAAGGAGATCGGCGCCGCCGTCTCCGACGAAATGGGTGCGCCGCTGCCGATGGCGGAGAAGCTGCAGGCCGGCGCCGGCCTCGGCCACCTCATGACCACGCTCGACGTGCTCAAGAACTATCATTTCGAGGAACCGGTCGGCACCGCCATGGTGCTGCGCGAGCCGGTCGGCGTGGTCGGCATGATCACGCCCTGGAACTGGCCGCTCAACCAGATCGCCTGCAAGGTCGCGCCCGCACTCGCCGCCGGCTGCACCATGATCCTGAAGCCATCGGAGTTCACCCCGACCTCGGCGCTGATCTTCGCGGAAATCCTCCATGAAGCCGGCGTGCCGAAGGGCGTGTTCAACCTCGTCAACGGTCTCGGTCCCGAGGTCGGCGCCGCCATGAGCGAGCACCCCGATATCGACATGATCTCCTTCACCGGCTCGACCCGCGCCGGCATCGACGTGGCCAAGCGTGCGGCACCGACCGTGAAGCGCGTCAGCCAGGAGCTCGGCGGCAAGTCGCCGAACGTCATCCTCGAAGGCGCCGACCTCACGAAGGCGGTGACCGGCGGCGTGATGCACATGTTCAACAACTCCGGCCAGTCCTGCAACGCGCCCTCGCGCATGATCGTGCCGGCCTCGAAGATGAAGGAAGTCGCCGCGATCGCGAAGGCCGTCGCCGACAAGACCAAGGCGGGCGATCCGCGCGCCGAAGGCACCACCATCGGTCCCGTGGTCAACCGCGGCCAGTGGGACAAGATCCAGGGCCTGATCAAGAAGGGCATCGACGAGGGCGCAACGCTCGTCTCGGGCGGCCCGGGCCTGCCCGAGGCCGTCAACAAAGGCTTCTATGTCCGTCCGACCATCTTCGCCGACGTCACCCCCGACATGACGATTGCGCGTGAAGAGATCTTCGGACCGGTGTTGACCATCATCGGCGCCAAGGACGAAGCCGAGGCGGTGCACATCGCCAACGACACGCCCTATGGGCTTGCGGGCTACGTCACGGGCGCGTCCGTCGAGGACGCCAAGCGCGTCGGCCGTCAGATCCGCGCCGGCAACGTCAATCTGCAGGGCGTGCCCAACGATCGCTCCGCGCCGTTCGGCGGCTACAAGCAGTCCGGCAACGGCCGCGAGTGGGGCAAGTACGGCCTCGAGGACTTCCTCGAAGTGAAGGCCGTCGCCGGCTTCAACGCGGCGTAGGCGTTAGCGCCTGGGTAAACATGACGCCGGAGCGGCCAACTGCTCCGGCGTTTTTGTTTGTTCGTCATTGCGAGCGAAGCGAAGCAATCCAGAAATCTTTCTGCGGAGACAGTCTGGATTGCTTCGTCGCAAGAGCTCCTCGCAATGACGAGGAGAGAGTTGGGAAGACTATCCCCCGACCGCGCCCTGCGTGTTCACATACAACGCGTAGATCGACTGGCTCGCGGCCATGAACAGGCGGTTGCGCTTGACGCCGCCGAAGCAGAGATTGGCGCAGCGTTCGGGCAGCGCGATGCGGCCGATCATGACGCCGTCGGGCGCGAACACCACGACGCCGTCGAGCTCGGGATCGCCCATGCCCCAGCCGCACCAGAGATTGCCGTCGATGTCGCAGCGCATGCCGTCCGGCGTGCCCGGGCCGGCGTCGATGTGGACGCGCTTGTTGGAGATGGTGGTGCCGTCAGGCGAGACGTCATAGGCGAGGATTTTCCGGTTCGGCACGCCGCGTGATTCCACGACGTAGAGGATTTTCTCGTCCGGCGAGAAGCACAGGCCGTTGGGCCCGAGCACGCCTTCGGCAACGATGGTCGCCTTGCCGGTCGTGGGATCGAACCTGTAGACGTTCGGCTCGATCTCGGGCTCGGCCTTGTAGCCCTCGTAATTGCCGAGCAGGCCGAAGGTGGGATCGGTGAACCAAACCGCGCCGTCGGACTTCACCACGACGTCGTTCGGCGAGTTGAGCTTCTTGCCGCCGAACGAGTCCATCAGCACGGTGATGCTGCCGTCATATTCGGTTCGGGTGACGCGTCGCCCGCCATGCTCGCATGTGACGAGCCGACCCTGGCGATCCCGGGTGTTGCCGTTGGCGAAATTGGAGGGCTTGCGGAACACGCTGACCGCACCGGTCTCCTCTTCCCATTTGACGATGCGCTGGTTCGGAATGTCGCTGCACAGGAGATAGCGCCCGTCGCCGAACCACACCGGACCCTCGGCCCAGCGCAGGCCGGTCGTCAGCCGCTCCACCGCCGAGAGTTTCAGCCAGTATTTTTCGAAGCGGGGATCGAGTGCCTTTATCGCCGGATCGGGGTAGTAGCTCGCCGGCCGCCAGCCTGGCCGCTCCTGGGGATGGGACGATGCCTCATTCATGTCGGTTCTCTCGTTTCGTTCCCTCTGGACAATCCTGCTATCATTAGAGACATGTGACCGCAAATTGGTTGCCAAAGGCGAGGAAAGACATGCCGCGTATCTTGATGACGGGAGCTTCGGGCGGGATCGGAACGCGCCTGCGAAAACTGTTGCCGCCGATCTATCCGGACCTGCTGCTCAGCGACATCCGCGCGCCGGCCGATCTCGGCCCCAACGAGCAATTCAAGGCTGCGGACCTCTCTGACCTGGCGCAGTGCGAGGCGATCTGCGAGGGCGTCGACGGCATCATCCATTTCGGCGGCTATTCGGTCGAAGGTCCCTGGAACGACATCCTCCAGGCCAACATCATCGGCGGCTACAATTTGTTCGAGGCCGCGTACCGCAAGGGCGTCAAGCGCGTGGTGTTCGCCTCCTCGAACCATGCCGTCGGATTCTATCCGCGCCACCACAAGATCGGCACCGACGTGACCCCGCGCCCCGACGGCCGCTATGGCGTCAGCAAGGTATTCGGCGAAGCGGTCGGCGCGCTCTATGCTGACAAGCATGGCCTGAAGGTGACTTGCCTTCGCATTGGCAATTTCGGCGACGTGCCGCTGGACCATCGCCGGATCTCGATCTGGCTGAAGCCGGAAGATCTGGTGCAGCTCTGCCGGATCGGGCTCGAGCATCCCGACATTCATTTCGAGATCTTCTACGGCGTGTCCCTGAACGAGCGTGCCTGGTGGGACAACCACCGCGCCTACGAGTTCGGTTACCGTCCGACGGGGCGCTCCGAGGATCATGTGGCACATGCGATGGCCGAGCAGGCCAAGCTGAAGCCCGATCCGGTCGGCGATCACTATCAGGGCGGCGCGTTCTGCAGCAACGAGTTCGACGGCGACACAAGTCGCATCATCGATTGGACCAAGCGGTAGGAGCGCATTCGCAAATCCAGGGCGTCGGAATCGACGCGCTAAACAACGCGTTTGCCGGCCTGGACCGCGATGGGCCTCTGTACAAAGTACATCAGGATCAGGGAAATCACCGCCGTCGTCACGACGACGTATCCCAGCCGGTCGAAATGCCGGAGCGTACCGTCGGCGTCCTGCGCGATGAGTGCGGCGGCGAGCACGGAGCCGAGCCCGCCGGAGAGCTGTTGCAGCGACGCGCCGACCGCGCTGAAGGAGCCGCGTTGCGCCGGCTCGGGGATTGCCGAAATCACCGCCTGCGAAGGAATCATGCGGGAGAAGATGCCGACGAACATCAGGACGTTGACCAGGATCGCGACCGTCAGGCTCACCTCGCCGAGATGGGTGTAGATCAGCACCATCACGATGGACATGGCGCTGCCGAAGACGAAGGTGGGGTATTTGCCGAAGGCATCGCTCGCGCGTCCCACCAGCGGGCCGATGACAATGCTGAACAGGCCGGAGACGAGATAGATCGTCGGCAGATGCACGATGTCGATGCCGAGATTGTGCACGGTGTAGGCGCTGCCGAACGGCATCAGCATGTAGCCGCCGGTCGCCAGCAGGGTCGTTACCGAAAACGCCATCCAATAACGCGGCTGCGAGACCGTGGCGATCAGATGCCGGAACGGATTTCGATCCTGCTTCAGCCCGAGATGGCCGTTCACCGGCTTCATCAGGAGCATCACTGCGGTCATCCCGATCACCGACAGTCCGACCAGCGCGCCGAACGCGACGTGCCAGTTCCACTGGTTGGCGAGGAAAAGACCGGCCGGGATGCCCAGCACCTGGCTTGCAGCGAAGGCGGTTTGCACGAAACCCATGACGCGGCCGCGCAATTGCAGCGTGAACAAATCGGTGACGATGGCGAGCACGACCGAGCCGATCACGCCGCCGAACAGGCCGGTCACGATCCGCCCCAGCAGCAACAGATGATAGTTGGGCGCGATCGCGCACAGCATCGTGCCAAGGGTGAAGCCGGCGTAGAAGAACAACAGCAGCCGCTTGCGATCAAACCGGTCGGCAAAGCCGGCCGCCAGGATACCGGAAATCCCCGCGCTGAACGCATAGGCCGAGACCGCCACGCCGAACTGAGCGGCCGAAATATCGAGCGCCGGCATCATGATGGCGCCGAGCGGCGACATGATCATGAAATCGATGATGATCGTGAACTGGACCAGCGCCAGCAGCGCAACGAGGATCGCCTGGTAGCGCGAAAAGCCTCGGGATGGCGCTTGCCGCTCGGCGATCGGCTCCGTCAGGGTTTGTTCGGTCATGGCATTTCATTTGGGAGGGAGTGGAGGAGGACGCGCGACGTGGCGCCGGAGCCCGGCCCATATTTATTTCCGGCTCTGCGAAATTTCGATGGCTTGACAAACAGTTTTAGTGTCCGTCCCAGCGCGGTGCCTCGATTCACACGGGGCGAGCGACGCAAAGGCCTGAGCCTCGCTTTGGCCGTTCCGGCCATTGATCCAGATCAACGTTGCTCTGGCCGTCTGGCTCTCGATTTTGCGAGACCGCAATTCGGCAATCGGTGCCTCGATCACGGCTCAACGGCGGCAGCGCGAGTCAGGACAATGAAAATCGAATTGCCAGCCGCCGTACTGCTCACGCTGTTCATGTCGGGACCGGCGCGAGCCGCGATGCTCGGCGACGCCGAGGCGACGTTTCTCGACCAGCTCGTCACCGCATCCGCGGTGCTCGAACAACGATGTGTCGGCTACGAGGTCAATGGTGCCGGCAGTGTACAGCTCGGCGCCCGACTTCTCGGCAGCACGGATGCCGCGATGGCGATGATCGACGCCTATGCTGCAGCCATCAAGGCCCGCGATGGCGAGAGCTCCGATCCGGGTAAATTCCGCCCCGAAGTGTCCGACGCTGCCGGCAAAACGTTCAGGCGCGTCCGGACCGATCTGATCAGAAACCCGAAGAGAGCCTGCGCCGACTATGGCGATGCCAGCGTGGATCGCGGTCTGCTGAGGCGGTACTGAACCGGGACTTGAGGGATTCAGATCTGCGCAAACGAAAGGGCCGTCTCGAAAGACGGCCCTTGGTTGTTATTCGACGATCTCAACGATCCGGTGGGTTCGCGGTTCGACCAGAACCGTGCGACCGTTCACCACCGTGTAACGATACTCACGGGCGCCGTACTCGGGCGGCACCTCGTAATAGGTCACGCCCTCTTCCGGAAGAACCGCTCCGACTCTCACATCCTCGCGGTACTGATATGAGGGCCGCCGCTGTTCGACGACGTAGGAGTGAAAGCGAGGACGTTGATCGACACCAAGGACTCCCGCCACGCCGCCAACGACGCCGCCGACGACGCCACCCACAACTGCACCGACAGGCCCTGCCGCTCGCTCACCATCCCGCGCACCGCGTTCGACGCCTCCGGGAACGCCCTGGGCCTGGGTCGTTACGGGAAGCAGGACGGCGACGGCAACAGCGGCGGCTCCGACTAAACGGCAAATCATGGCAGCTCCTATGGTGGGGGATTGGTGCAAGACCAAGTACCAAGCCGACCATAGGTTCCCCGGAAGTTGTGGATTGCGGGCGTTATTGCCCGAATGGGCTCGTGCGGCCTGCAATTGCGGGCAATCCAGCGCGCCCTTACCGCGTGAACTGCACCACCGCGAGAAGCGAACGTCTCCCATCTATGAACGCGGGCTCTCCTGTTCGGCTCGCTCATCCCCAATCCGCGCCAGGTAATCCTTCTTGCTGAACTGCATATGATCGACGCAGAGCTGCGCCAGCGCCCAGCTGTCACGGCCCTTCAACAGCTCGATCATGAGCTCGTGCTGGCGGCGCGATTGTGCCAGTCCGTCGCTGTCGGCGAGATTCTTGGCGCGCATCGGCAGGGTCAGGTTCATGTAGTCCTGCAGCGAGCGCACCAGATAGGGATTGCCGCAGGCCGAGAACAGCGCGAGGTGGAAGGCGTCGTTGGCCTCGTGGATACCGCGCAGGTCCTGCAAATCCGCTCTCGCGCAATATTGCCGCTGCAATGCAGAGAGCTCGTCGACCAGGCCTTGCTGTGCGGGCAGGGGGATCATCAGCGCCGCCTGCCGGGTCAGCATCTCCCGGACCTCGTAGATCTGCCGGACCTCTTCGGCCGAATAGAACCGTACGGTGGCGCCGACATTCTTCTCGCGGCGGACGATGCCGCGGCGCTCCGCATCGACAAGCGCCTGGCGAACGAAGTGGCGCGAGGTGCCGTAAGCCGACATCAGCGCGTCTTCCGTGAGGCGCGCGCCTGGCGCGAGTCGGCCGAAGATGATGTCCTCCTCGAGCCGCGCGACGATATCGTCCGGATCGTCGCGCCGGATCATCGTGGCGTCTGCTGTGTGAGTGTCGGACATGCCCTCGGCCTCCCGGCGCTTGGCCGGTCGCCCTGTGGAGCAGGGAAGGCTCGGATTGTCAATAATCCGGTCGTTTATCAGTATCGCAATCCGGAAAATGGCAGGATTGACGTCTGTCTTATTGACAATCAAGGGGCAGGCTGTACGACAATGACCCTGTGACGGGAGTGGTATGATGACGAGTGGGTTGCGCAAAGGGCTGACGAGCTATGGCGATGCCGGCTTCTCGCTGTTCCTGCGCAAGGCGTTCATCAAGGCCATGGGCTATTCCGACGACGCGCTCGAGCGCCCGATTGTCGGCATCACCAACACCTATAGCGACTACAATCCCTGCCACGGCAACGTCCCGCAGATCATCGAGGCCGCCAAGCGCGGCGTGATGCTGTCGGGCGCGATGCCGTTCGTGTTCCCGACGATCTCGATCGCGGAGAGTTTTGCGCATCCGACCTCGATGTATCTGCGCAATCTGATGGCGATGGACACCGAGGAGATGATCCGCGCGCAGCCGATGGATTCGGTGATTGTCATCGGCGGCTGCGACAAGACTCTTCCTGCGCAGGTGATGGCGGCAATCAGCGCCGACCTGCCGACGGTGGTCATCCCCGTTGGCCCCATGGTGGTTGGTCATCACAAGGGCGAGGTGCTGGGTGCCTGCACCGATTGCCGTCGCCTCTGGGGCAAGTATCGCGCCGGCGAAATGGACGATGTCGAGATCGAGGCGGTCAATGGCCGCCTCGCGCCGTCGGTCGGCACCTGCATGGTGATGGGCACGGCCTCCACCATGGCCTGCATGATCGAGGCCATGGGTCTGTCGCTGCCGATGAGCGCGACGATTCCCGCCCCGCATGCGGAGCGCTTTCGCCTTGCCGAGGCGAGCGGCAGGGTGGCCGCCGAGATGGCCAAGACCAAGGGGCCGAAGCCGAGCGAATTGCTGACGCCGGCATCTTTCAAGAATGCGCAGGTTGTGCTGCAGGCGATCGGCGGCTCGACCAACGGCCTGATTCATTTGACCGCGATGGCACATCGTTCGCCACACCGGCTCGACCTCGGGGTGTTCGACCAGATCGGCCGCGAGGTGCCGGTGCTGATCGATCTGAAGCCGTCGGGCGAGCACTATATGGAGCATTTCCATCACGCCGGCGGCGTGCCGAAACTGCTGGCGCAGCTGGGCGATCTCATCGATCTCGATGCCAAGACGATCACCGGCCAGACGCTGCGCGATATCGCGGCGAACGCGGAAAACGTGCCCGGCCAGGACGCGATCCGTCCGCGCGACAATCCGATCAAGAAGGAAGGTGGCCTCGCCGTGCTGCACGGTAATCTCGCGCCGCGCGGCGCGGTCATCAAGCAATCCGCCGCGAGCCCAAAGCTGCTGCAACACACGGGCCGTGCGGTGGTGTTCGAATCCGTCGAGGATATGACGCTGCGGGTTGACGATCCCGATCTCGACGTCACGGCCGATGACGTGCTGGTGTTGCGCAACGCCGGTCCCAAGGGCGCGCCAGGCATGCCGGAGGCGGGCTATCTGCCGATCCCGAAGAAGCTCGCGCGCGCTGGGACCAAGGATATGGTGCGCATTTCGGATGCGCGCATGAGCGGCACCGCATTCGGCACCATCGTGCTGCACATCACGCCGGAATCCGCCGTCGGCGGCCCGCTGGCGCTGGTGAAGAACGGCGACATGATCCGGCTCGACGTCGCCAAGCGCAGCATCGAGCTTCTGGTGGATGCTACCGAGCTGGAACGGCGGCGTACGGCATTGAAGCCCGCGGCTGCGCCGGATGAGGCGCGGCGCGGCTATGCGTGGCTGTTCAACGAGACCATCATGCAGGCCGACGAGGGCTGCGACTTCGATTTCATGCAGAGGACTGGGAAGAAGGCTGAGCAGAAAACTAAGAGTGGGTGACCAACCACCCGGAAGCGTAGCCCAGACCGCTAAAGCGGCGGGCGTTAAAACAGGGGGCAACGATGATTGCACGATCCATGCCAAGATTCTTACATCGGCTGGCGGCGACGGCCGCGATCTTGTTCGTCACGGGCGCATCGGCGCAGGAGGTGAAGCATTATCGCTTCGCCTACGACCAGCCGCGCAACACCGGCTATTCCATCGCGGGCGACCTTTTTGCCGAGAAGCTCAAGGAATTGAGCAAAGGCACCATGATCATCGATCAATATCCGGGCGCGCAGCTCGGGCAGGAGCCGCAGGTGCTCCAGCTCGTGAAGGCGGGCGACGTCGAGTTCTCGATCATCTCCTCGGCCAACACCGCGACGATCGCACCGCAAGCGGGCGTGATGTCGTTGCACTTCCTGTTCCGCGACGAGAACCACGTGGTCAAGGGTCTGGCCGATCCAAAAGTGTTCGAGGCGCTCAAGACCATGATCGACGAGACCACGCAAGGCCTGCATGTGATCGCGACCGGATCGCAGGGCGTGCGCCACATGTACTCCAAGAAGGAGATCCACAATGTCGCTGACATCAAGAGCCTGAAGATCCGGGTGCAAGCGACTGCGACCGAGGACACCATGTTCCCGGCCTACGGCGCCCAGACGGTGCACATGCCGTTCGGCAGCGTCTACACGAGCCTGCAGACCGGCGTCGTCGACGTCGCCGAGAACAGCATCAACGTCTACCTCGTCAACAAGCACTACGAGGTCGCGCCGGTCCTGAACATCACCGAGCACGAGGCCAACAACGCGCTGGTGTTCATCTCGGACAAGCTCTGGCAGAGCCTGTCGGCCGAGCAGAAGGGATGGGTCCAGGCGGCGGGGAACGAGGTCAGCTCCAAGGAGCCGCAGAAGGCCTTCGACCTCGAACGCACCGCGGCAGAGAAGCTGAAGAAGATGGGCGTGAAGATCGTCGACAACGTCGACAAGAAGACCTTCACGGCGACCGCCGATCCCTATCTCGACAAGCTCGCCAAGGAGCTCGGCCCGCACGCCGAGAAGATCAAGGATTTGATCCGCTCGATCAACTAGGCCGCGTACCGTTGCCTCCGCGTCGTCCCGGCGAAAGCCGGGACCCATACGCCGCGGCGGAGCTTGGGGCAGGATAGCCGCCAGCTTGCTTTGGCCACACGCAGCTGGGGGTATGGGTCGCGGCTTTCGCCGGGACGACGGGGATAGTGATGACCATCGCCGACAAACTGCTGGTGGAACGCCATCGTCACCTCAAATGGCGCGGGCTCGATTGGCTCGAGCTTGCGCTGATGATCCTCTGCGGCGTGCTCTGCTTCGGCTTCTCGCTATCGGTGACCGCCGACATCGTCACCCGCACCATCGGCCATCCCTGGCTGTGGCTCCAGGAAGTGACCTCGACGCTGTTCATCTATGCGATCTTCGTCGGGACCGCGGCTGCGACCCGGCGCAACGACCACCTCTATCTCACCGCGATCTCCGAGGCGATGCACGGCACGCCGCGTCTGATCGTCGAAGTCATCATCCGGATCGTGGTGCTCGGCGTCGCCTTCGGCCTGATCGTGTACGGCTATCAGAACTATCTTCGCGGCTTCGGCAGTTTCCGCCTGCCGTCGGGCACGCCGATCGCCTCGCTCTACGCGATCATCCCTCTGTCGGGCGTGCTGATCGGCCTGTTCACCATCGAGCAGCTCGTCAACGGTCTGCGCAACGGCTTTGACCACCCCGAGCCGCCCGAAGAGGATGACGGGGCGCCTGTTATCACCGACGCGCAGATGAGGGCGCAGCCGTGAGCGCACCCCTTGTTCTGGCGTTGATGACGGTCTGCTTCCTGTCGTTCGGCTATCTCGGCGTGCCCGTGCCGTTCTCGCTGATGGCCGGTGTCTTCATCGGCGCGCTGCTGTCGGACGTCTCGCTCGCCGCAATCATCCAGAAAATCTTCGACGGCGTCGATTCCGAGGCGCTGCTGGCGATCCCCTTTTTCCTGCTAGTCGGCGAGCTCATGAGCTCGGCCAATGTGGTGGTCCGGATAGCCAACCTCTCGGTGTCGCTGGTGGGGCACATCAGAGGTGGCCTGTCGCAGGTCGTGGTGGTCTTCAGCATGTTCTTCTCGGAAATGTCGGGTTCGACCACCGCCGACGTCGCCGTGATGAGCCGCGCTCTGGGCGGCCCGATGAAGCGCGAGGGTTACGAGCCCGCCTTCATCGCCGCGATCATCGCATCCGCATCGACCATCGCGGCGCTGGTGCCGCCGAGCATCACCGCGGTGGTCTATGGCGCCGTCGGCAATGTCTCGATCGCCGGCCTGTTCATGGCAGGCGTCGTGCCGGGCCTGATGATCGGCTTCGGGTTGATGATCTATTGCTATTTCTTCGGCCCGTCCGGCCTGCGCAAGCCGCGCGCGCCGCTGCGGCAGGTGGTGTTCGCGGCCGGCGATGCGGCGCTGCCGCTGATGATTCCGGTGATCCTGTTGGGGGGCATCCTGACCGGCTGGTTCACGCCGACGGAAGCCGGTGTCGTCGCCGTGGTCTGGATTGTCGTCGTCGTGATCCCAGCGCTCAACCGCGGGCATATCAGGAAGATTCCGTACGATTTCTGTCTCGCCGGCCTGATCTTCTCGCTGCCGCTGATCACGATCGGCGCCGCCAATGCGTTCGGCTGGATGCTTGCCTATTTGCGCGGTGCAAGCTACATCGCCGAAGTCATCACCTCGCTCGCCGGCAACGATCCGCATCTGATCATGCTGCTGATGGTACTGCTGTTCACGGTGGTCGGCGATTTCATCGAACCGGTGCCGACCATCATCATTTTCATGCCGCTGGTCAACACACTGACGGAAGCCGGCGACATCAACGCCGTGCATATGGGCGTGGTGCTGATCGCCACGCTCGCCTTCGGCCTGATCACGCCGCCTTACGGCTTGGTGCTGCTGATGGCCTCGAAATTCGTCGGCGTCAGTTTCGCAAAGGCGCTACGCGCCGCTTTGCCGATCTATCTGGTGTTCCTCGGGACGATCGCGTTTGCGATCTATTTCCCGAGTGTGGTGCTGTGGCTGCCGCAGAAAGTGCTGCCGGAATCGGTCGGATGCTTCAAGTCGCCGGCGGGCACGGGCTATATCTGTCCCAAGTAAGCCTGCTCGAGTGAACGCTACTTGCTCTTGCTGGTGAATTTCTTCACGGCGGTTCGAAACTCCGCAGTGTTCATCGCCATGATGATCTTGTGCTCCTCGGCGTCGAGCTGCTGCTTCACCGGGGTCGTGGCGGCCTGGTAGACCAGCGACTTGGTGCCGGCAATCGCGGCGAGCGGGTTCTGCGCCAGCCGCTCGGCGAGGGTTCGCGTTGCCGCCTTCAACTCGGCGGCGGGAACGAGCTTCGCAACCAGACCCCATTCATGGGCCTGCTGCGCGGTAAAATTATCCTCGGCCAGGAAAATCTGCAGCGCGCGGCGGGAGCCGACCGTGTTGACGATGCCGACCGTAGATCCGCCATCCGGCGAGACGCCGATCTTGGCATAGGCCGGCGTGAATTTGGCATCCTCGGCGGCGATGCAGAGATCGGTGACGAAGGCGAGGCCCATGCCGGCGCCGGCCGCCGAGCCGTGCACGCTGGACAGCGAGACCTTCGGCATGCGCCGGAGGATCTCGATGAAGGCGTGATAGTGCTTCAACAGCTCGCCGACGACCGGCGTCACCGTGCCCGCTTCGGCGGCGGCGCCGATCGTCTGCAGATCGCCGCCAGCCGAGAAGGCGCGGCCTTCGCCTTCGAGGACCACGACCCTGATGTCGTCGGCGCCCTCAATGTAAGCCGCGAGCTGTTCGAGCTGTTGTGCAATCGCCAGATTGATCGAGTTGAACGCGGCGGGCCGGTTGAGCGTGATGGTCGCGATCGGCCCGTCGATCCGCAGCAAGGCGGGATCGTCGGGCTGGGAGACGGGAGCTGGCATCTTGAAATCCCCGGCATGAGGTCGTTCGTGCGACTAAATCGCAGAAGGCGAGGGGTGACAATCCCCGGCAGGCGCCCTTGCGCAAGCCGGAACGATAGGTTCAAATGGACCTGCCTTCGTCAGGGACGGACACGAGCGCCGGCTCCTCCTGGGCAAGCAAGCCAAAATCAGCGCGAGAGGAGACGACATGGGTGACGCTCGTGTCTTGCGGAAATGGGCTGTCCAATGACGGACGGTCCGGTGGTCATTATCGGTGCCGGCCATGGCGGCTACCAGGTGGCGGCATCGCTGCGTCAGGCGGGATTTTCCGCTGCTATCTGCCTGATCAACGACGAGGCGCATCTGCCCTATCAGCGGCCGCCTTTGTCCAAGGCTTACATCAAGGGGACCGCCGGGCCGGAGAGCCTGATGTTCCGGCCGGAGAAATTCTACCAGGACCAGAGCATCGAGCTGGTCGCGGGCCGCGCCGTGTCGATCGACCGTGCGGGGCGCAAGGTGCTGCTCGCCTCGGGCAGGACGCTGCCCTACGGCCACCTCGTGCTGGCGACCGGCGCCCGCAACCGGCTGCTCGATCTGCCCAATGCGAACCTTCCCGACGTGAAATATCTGCGCATCCTCGACGACAGCGAGGCGCTGCGGCAGATCATGCCGTCAAAGACGCGGGTCGTGGTGATCGGCGCCGGCTTCATCGGCCTCGAATTCGCGGCCACCGCGCGCATCAAGGGGCTAGAGGTCGACGTGCTCGAACTCGCCCCGCGCGTGATGGCGCGCGCGGTGACGGCTGAGGTGTCGGAGTATTTTCAGGCGCGGCATCGCGAGGCCGGCATCCGCATCCACCTCGGCGTGCAAGCAACCGCGATCGAGGCGGAGGACGGCAAGGTCACCGGCGTCTCCTTGAGCGACGGAAGGCATTTGCCGGCGGATCTTGTCGTGGTCGGCGTCGGCGTGCTGCCGAACATCGAGCTTGCGGCGGAGGCGGGGCTGCCGGTCGCGGCCGGGATCATCGTCGACGAATATCTCTCGACGGCCGATCCTGATATCTCGGCGATCGGCGATTGCGCGCTGTTCAACAGCCCGCGCTTCGGCGGATCGCAGCGGCTGGAATCGGTGCAGAATGCCACCGATCACGCGCGCTGCCTCGCGGCGCGGCTGACCGGCGACCGCAAGGCCTATGACAGCCATCCCTGGTTCTGGAGCGACCAGGGCGAGGACAAGCTCCAGATCGCGGGCCTCACCACCGGCTACGACCGCGTCGTCCTGCGCGGCGATCCCACCAGGAAGGCATTCTCGGCGTTCTGCTACAAGGGCGACAATCTGCTCGGCATCGAATCGATCAACCGTGCCGGCGACCACATGTTCGGCCGCCGCCTGTTCGGCCTGGATCGCTCGATCACGCCGGAGCATGCCGCCGACGAAAGTTTCGACCTGAAGGGCGCGCTGGCGTGATCAGTTCGCATTGAGGACGGCGGCGACTTCCGCGGCCGTCGGCATCGACGGCCCCGCGCCCATGCGCTGCACGGAGATCGAGGCGGCGGCATTGGCGAAGGCGAGTGCTGCGCGCAAGTCGACGCCGTCGGCGAGTTGCGCCGCGAGTGCTCCCACAAAACAATCGCCTGCGCCCGTGGTGTCGACCGCCTTCACCACGCGGCCTTGCACCGAAATCTCCTCGCGTCCCGCGAGCGCCAGCACGCCACGCTTGCCGAGGGTCACGCAGATGGTCTGGTCCTCGCGCGCCTGAAGTTTTCGTGCGACGTCGAGGATGCGCGCGGCCTCGTCACTGTCGGACAACTCCACGCCGGCGAGGAGGCCGAGCTCGGTCTCGTTCAGCACGAGGATGTCGATCAGCGCGAGCAATTCGCTCGACATGGTTTGTGCCGGAGCCGGATTGAGCAGCGTCGTGGCGCCAATGTCGCGAGCCCGCCGGAAGAACGCGGCGATCGTCGGCAGCGGGATCTCGAATTGGCTGACCGCGACGTCGCCCTTGGCTAGCGGGACGGCCGCGACGTCATCGACGCCGACAAGCGCATTGCTGCCGGGAATGACGACGATGGTGTTGTCGGCCTCCGCCACCGTGATGATGGCCGTGCCTGTGTGCGCCTCGGCCGTCTCTCGGATCGCGCCGAGATCGATGCCTTGCGCGCCGAGGAACGTCCTCAGCTCACCGCCGAACGAATCCTTGCCCAGCCGGCCGATCAGCGTGGTCCGCGCGCCAAGCCGCGACGCCGCCACCGCCTGGTTGGCGCCCTTGCCGCCCGGAAAATACAGCACCTGCTTGCCGGCGACGGTCTCGCCGACCCTGGGATGGCGATCGGCTGTCGCCACCACATCCATGTTGATGCTGCCGGCGACGAAGACGCGCCCCATGAGAGACCCCTGCGAGCGCTAGACCCTAACCTCGAACTCGTGCCTGACCTTGGCGATGTCGACAAGAGTCGGCAGGCCAGCTTCGTTGCCAAGACGCTGGATCTTGAAGGTCGAGGCTGCCCGGGCAAAATCGAAATGCTCGCGCCAGCTTTTGCCGGGATGGGCGAGATAGGAATAGACATAGGCGCCATGGAAGACGTCGCCGGCGCCGTTGGTGTCGATCACGCGCTCGCGCGGAATCGGCATCGCCGGCATCACCTGCACCGTTCCGGTCTCGTCGTACCAGAGCAGGCCCTTCTCGCCCATGGTGATGCCGCCGATCTTGCAGCCGCGGCTCTTGAGATAGTCCAGCATCTTTTCCGGCGTGAGATCCATCTGCTCGCACAGGCGCTCGGCGACGATCGCGACGTCGATGAATTCCAATAGCTCATGCGTGTTGGTGCGCAGGCCGCCACCGTCGAGCGAGGTCAAGATGCCGGCCTCGCGGCAGACTTTTGCGTAGTGGATCGCGGCATCGGGCTGATGGCCGTCGACATGCAGCGCGCGGCAGCCGCCGAGATTGAGCATCGGGAAGGGATGGATGTGGTCGTCGTCGCGGCAGCGGACGATGGCGCGCTTGCCGTCCTTGGGCATGATGAAGGACAGCGAGGACTGATTGACCTTCCGCCCATGGAGCGAAATCGCATATTTCGCGCACATGTCCATGAACATGCGGCCGAGCCAGTCATTGGCCGCGGTGGCGATCAGATCGGGCACGATGCCGAGCTTGGCGCAGCAGAACGCCGCGGTCACCGCATTGCCGCCGAAGGAAACCGCGTAGTCGGAGGCCACGTGCTTCTCGTCGCCGGTCGGCATGTGGTCGGTGATGAAGACGACGTCGATATAGGTCTGTCCGATGAAGAGAGCCTGCATTGCTTGTCCGTGATGCGCTTTGTGGTCCCGGCCGGCGTGCTTACTGTAACACCGGTTCCGTCGCGGGACCGCTGAAATTATTCGCAAAACCGCCGCTGGGAGTGCTTGAGGTCGGCATGCGGCCGGAATACGACCATCACCGGGTAATGCCAAGCCCGGACAAACGCCGTCTCTCGGTCCACGGTTCCGGGCCGCTCAACAGGGGGAAGCATGATCACCGGCCTCGATCACGTCGTCGCACTGGTCAGGGATATCGGTGCGGCCAAGGCGGCCTATCAGACGCTGCTCGGGCGCGCGCCGGCCTGGCAGAACTCGGGCGAGGGCGCCGACCGGGTGTTGTTCACTCTTGCGAACATGACGATCGAATTGATGGCGCCGAACGGCTTCAGCGTGGCCGCCGACCGCATGCGCGCGCTGCTCGATGACCAGGAAGGCGTGCTCGCCAGCCTGTGCTTTCGTGTCGCGGACATGAGAAAAATGCACCGGCGGCTGGAGCGGGTGGCGCTCAAGCCGGATCCGGTCGCCGAGGTCGAAAGCAGCGATGCGGAGAGCGGTGCGGTCCTGCACTGGAAGCGGACGCGCGCCGCCACGGAGCTCACGCGCGGCGTGCGCATGTTCTTCCTCGAACTGGCTGATGAGCGTCCGCTTTCGCCGGCGACCGATATCGCGCCGATCGATGCGCTCGACCACGTCGTGATCACGACCGAAGACTCCGATCGCGCCGCCGCGCTCTATGGCGCGCGGCTCGGGCTCGATCTGGCGCTTGACCGCTCGCACCAGGATTGGGGCCAGCTGATGTTCTTCCGCTGCGGCGATCTCGTCGTCGAGGTGGTGCGCCGCCCCGTTGCGGGCGGCGATTCCCTGCATGACCGCCTCTGGGGCCTGAGCTGGCGGGTGGCCGATATCGACGCCACGCGCGCCCGCCTGATTGCCGCCGGCCTCGACGTCAGCGACGTGCGCAACGGCCGCAAGCCGGGCACGCGGGTGATGACGGTGCGGACCGGCACCTGCGGCACCCAGACGGTCCTGCTGGAGCGCTCGTCGAAGCCGGTGGATTGAGGTTCAGTCCTCCCCTCGTCATTGCGAGGAGCTCTTGCGACGAAGCAACCCAGACTGCCTCCGTGGTGGCAGTCTGGATTGGGTCGCTACGCTCGCAATGACGAAACTATGCGGCGGGCCGAGCGCGTGTTACACGGCATCCTGATAGCACCCAGCGAGCAACCGGTTTGGCGAAAGCAGCGGCAAAGCGAACTCTGAAATGGCAGCGCGATCCCGAGGGGATGCGGCTGCGCATTCTCGAAGCCGCCAAGCAGGAATTCTCGGCGCACGGGCTTGCCGGTGCGCGCGTCGACCGCATCGCGGCCAACGCCGGCGCCAACAAGCGGATGCTGTATTATCACGTCGGCAACAAGGACGAGCTCTATCTCGCGGTGCTCGAAGGCGCCTATGACAAGATCCGCAGCGAGGAGCGCGGGCTCGATCTCGAACATCTCGATCCGCCCGAGGCCATCCGCCGCCTGATTGAGTTCACCTGGAATTATTTCCTGCGCAATCCCGAATTCCTGTCGCTGCTCCAGACCGAGAATCTCGCGCGCGCAAAGCATCTCAAGAAATCGACCAAGGTGAAGTCGATGCACTCGCCCTTCGTCGAGATGATCGGCACCGTGGTGCGGCGCGGTGTGTCCGGCGGCGACTTCAAGGTCGCGGTCGATCCTGTCCAGCTCTACATCTCGATCGCGGGACTCTGCTTCTTCTATCTGTCGAACTCGGCGACGCTTAGCGTGATCTTCGGTCGCGATTTGCTGGCCAAGGACGCCAAGGACGAGCGGCTGGACCACATGGTCGGCCTCGTGCTGGCAGCGCTGACGGGGCAGTCGGCCGCACTGTTAGCTATGACGAAGGCGCCGAAGTCGCGCGCTGCGGTGGCGCAGACGGTTTAGCGGTGTAACTCGCTACAGCTCGATGGATTATCGGCGCTTCTCCGAACTCAGCCGTCATCGTCCGGCTTGACCGGACGATCCAGTACTCCGAGACGGTTTTGGTTGAGCCGACGGGTCGCGGCGTACTGGATTCCCCGCCTTCGCGGGGAATGACACCGAAGACGTGGCGCTGCCGACGCGTCCCTCAAGCCACCCGGAACCCGCCCAAAACGTCGCAGGAAAACCGCTGGACAGTATTTACCCAACGGGTTAATTTCTCGCCCAACGAACAAGACTGCCGGGAGTGAGACGTGGCTGAGCTGAAGCCGCAGAGTGCGGTGTCCAAGATGCTGAATGCGGCCTGGATTCGGCCGTTTTTGTTCCTGGTGTTCATCGTCGTGGCCTGGGATCTCGCCATCCGGCTGTTCAAGATTCCCGCCTACCAGATCCCGTCGCCGGGCGATGTCATTGCGGTGCTGCGCACCGATTGGCCGGAACTGTTGCGCCAGTCCTGGCCGACGACTTATGCCACCGTCTGCGGTTTCGCGCTCTCGGCGTTGTTTGGCATCCCCATCGCGATGCTGATCGCGGGCTCCAAGACGGTGGAGAGCTACGTCTATCCGCTGCTGGTGTTCTCGCAATCCGTGCCGAAGATCGCGATCGCGCCGCTGTTCGTAGTCTGGTTTGGCTTCGGCATCATTCCGAAAGTGATTTCGGCGTTCCTGCTCGGCTTCTTTCCGGTGGTGGTCTCCGCCGTGCAGGGCTTCAAATCGGTCGATCCAGATATGGTCGATCTCGCCCGCGCCATGCAGGGCAGCCGCTTCCAGGTGTTTTGCGCGGTGAACCTGCCGCATGCGCTGCCCGCGATCTTCTCCGGCCTCAAAGTGTCAGTGACGCTCGCCGTGGTCGGCGCCGTCGTCGGCGAGTTCGTCGGCTCCAATTCCGGCATCGGCTATGTGATGCAGCGCTCGATCGGCACCTTCGACCTGCCCACGATGTTCGCAGCGCTCGTGATCCTGGCGCTGCTCGGCGTCATCCTGTTCTGGATCGTGGACCGGATCGAGAAGCTGGTCATTCCCTGGCATGTCAGCCAGCGCGAGGACGTGATTTTCGCCTCTTAACAGCAACCAAAGCAACGAACGGCCGCCAAAGGCCGGCGCAACAACGATAAGGGAGAGTGACGATGAAGCGGTGGATAGGAGCTGTCTCGGCGGCGCTGATGGTGTTCGCAGCCATGCCGGCGCAAGCAGCCGACAAGGTCGTGCTGATGCTCAACTGGTACGTCTATGGCGAGCACGCGCCGTTTTATTACGGCAAGGCCAAGGGCATCTACGCCGCCGAAGGCATCGACCTCGAGATCCAGGAAGGCCGCGGCTCGGCTGCGACCACGCAGGCGGTGGCCGCCAAGACCGCCGATTTCGGCTATGTCGACGTGCCCACCATGATGCGCGCCGCGATCAAGGGCGCCCCGGTGGTCGCGACCGGCGTGCTGCTCCAGACCAGCCCGATGTCCGCGATGGGTTTCGTCGACAAGAACATCAGGAAGCCCGAGGATATCAAGGGCAAGACGGTGGCGATCACGCCAGCCGATTCCATGACCCAGATCTGGCCGTTGTTCCTGAAGAAGACCGGCCTCAAGGAAAGCGACTTCCAGACGGTGGCGGGCGACGGCCAGACCAAGCTCAACGCGGTCATCAACGGCCAGGCTGATCTCTTGCTCGGCTATGTCATGGACCAGTCCATGAAGATCAAGGACGCCACCGGCAAGGACGTCTATCCGATCAAGTTCGCCGACTACGGCATCAACATGGTCTCCTCGGGTATCATCGCCAACACTGATTATGTGAAAGCCAATGCCGACCTCGTCCGCCGCTTCATGTCGGCGACGACCAAGGCGGTCGAGGCCGCCGAGAAGGAGCCGAAGGCCGCGGCGCAGTCGATCCTCGATGCCAACCCAAAGGGCGGCAAGATCGACACGCTGACGCAAGGATTTGAGCTGACCATTCCGCTCTACCGGACGCCCGAGACCAAGAGCAAGCGGCCGTTCCAGGTCACCGACCAGAACATGACGGACTCGGTCAATCTGATGGTCGAATATGGCGGGCTCGATGCCAAGGCCAAGGAGAACCCGAAGGCGTTCTATACCAATGACTATCTGCCGAAGAGTGGCTCGTGAAACCTGCGACAACCATGAGTGAAACCCTGCAACCGGCCGCGCATCTGAGACTGGTGAGCGACCGGGCTGCCGGCGATGCGTCGGGAATCAAGCTGTCCGGCGTGTCGAAGACCTACCGGACGCGCGACGGCGATGTGCCGTCGTTGCGGCCGCTCGACTTCCACATCAATGACGGCGAGTTCTTCGTCGTGGTCGGCCCATCCGGCTGCGGCAAGTCCACGCTGCTCAAGCTGATCTCGGGATTGCTGCCGCCGACGACGGGCGAGATCCTGGTCGAGGGCGAGAAAGTGACAGCGCCGCATGGCAATGTCGGCATCGTATTTCAGAACGCGCTGCTGCTGCCATGGCGCAACATCCTGTCCAACGTGATGCTGCCGATCGACATGAAGCGGCTGCCGCGGCAGACATATCTCGACCGCGCCAAGGCGCTGTTGAAGCTGGTTGGGCTCGAAGGTTTCGAGAAGAAGCTGCCGTGGCAGCTCTCCGGCGGCATGCAGCAGCGCGCCTCGATCTGCCGCGCCCTGGTGCATGATCCCCGGATCATGCTGATGGACGAGCCGTTCGGCGCTCTTGATGCGCTGACGCGCGAGCGCATGAATGTCGAGCTGATGCGGATCCAGCGCGAAACCAGGAAGACGGTGCTGCTGATCACGCATTCGATCCCCGAAGCCGTGTTCCTCGCTGATCGCGTACTGGTCATGACCGAGCGGCCCGGCGCGGTCGCCGCGATCTACGACGTGCCGCTGCCGCGGCCCCGTTCGCTCGACGTGATGGCCGATCCTGTTTTCACGGAGCTGGTGCAGCGGATCCGCAAGCATTTTTTCTCGCAAGGGACGCTGGACTAAACCATGGCGCCGCGCCTGAAGCTGCGAGACATCACCTTCTTCGAACGCCCCGTGCATTTCGCGCGGCCGTTCCGCTTCGGCGCGATCACCATCCATGCGACACCGCAGCTGTTCGTGCGGGTCGAGATCGAGGTTGAAGGCAGGGGAAGTGCCATCGGAGCCAGCGCCGAGCTGCTGGTGCCGAAATGGTTCGACAAGCGGCCGGAGCTGTCGCCGGCGCAGACCGTGGATGATTTGCGCCGCTCGCTGGAGATCGCGCGGGGGCTTTATCTCGCGCGAACCGGATTTCTCACGGCATTCGATCTGCATGCCTCGTGCATCGGTGCCCAGGTCGCGACCTGTGCGAAAAAGAACATTCCGGCACTTGCTGCGGCTTACGGCCCCGCGGAAATCGACAAAGCGATCCTCGATGCGCTGCTCCGCGCCGCCGAGACCAATTTTTTCGACGGCATGGTCGGCAACATCGCCGGCATCGATGCGCGGCTTTCGCCCGACCTGAAAGCAACGGATCTCACGACGTTCCTATCTGGCCGGAAACCGCTGTCGCGCGTTGCCATCAGGCATACCGTCGGTCTCGATGACACTGTTGAAGGCGATGGCGGGGTTGCGGATACCCGCAAAAATGCCGGTGCAAGGTACTTCAAGCTGAAGCTGTCGGGGGACCCCATCGCCGATACAGCGCGGCTGGCGCGCATTGGCAAGGAGCTCGATGCGCTGGAGCGTGACTACAAGGTGACGCTCGATGCCAACGAGCAATATGCCGATCTCGCGGCGTTGCAGGCACTGATCGACCGGCTCGACCATGATCCCGCGCTGCGATCGATTTCATCCAGGCTGCTCTATGTCGAGCAGCCGATGCCGCGCGATGTCACGAGGCAGTCGCCGCTCGGCTCGCTAGCTGCGCGCGGCTTCATCATCGACGAAGCCGACGATTCCTACGACGCGTTTCCCGCGGCACGGGCGCTCGGCTATTGCGGCATCTCCTCCAAATCCTGCAAAGGGCTTTACAAGTCCATCGTCAACGCGACGCGCGCGGCGAAATGGAGCCCGGCCGGCGAAAGATTTTTCGTGACCGGTGAGGACCTCACCTGCCAAGCCGGCCTCGCCGTGCAGCAGGACCTTGCGCTGGGCGCCTTCATCGGCATCACCCATGCCGAACGCAACGGCCATCACTACGTCGACGGCTTCGGTGACACGCCCGCCGCGGAGGCTCAGGCGTTCGCCGCCGCGCACCCCGATCTCTACGCCGATGCGGGGCAGGGCGTCCGTCTCTCCATTCACGACGGCGATCTCCTGACGGGATCGCTTCGCACAACGGGATTTGCGACGTCGGTCCATCCGGACTGGTCGGCGCTACGCCCGCTCGAACAGCCCAAATCACTGCAGGAGCAATCGGTATGACCACCCAACGCCTTGGCCTCATCATGAACGGCGTCACCGGCCGCATGGGCCTCAACCAGCATCTGATCCGCTCGATCGTTGCGATCCGCGAGCAGGGCGGCGTCCGCTTGAAGAACGGCGACCGCGTGATGCCGGACCCGATCCTGGTCGGCCGCAGCGCCGAGAAGGTCGAGGGGCTCGCCAAGCGCTACAACATCACGCGCTGGACCACCGATCTCGATGCGGCCCTTGCCGACAAGAACGACACCATGTTCTTCGACGCCGCGACCACGCAGGCGCGCCCCGGGCTGCTGACCCAGGCCATCAATGCCGGCAAGCACGTCTATTGCGAGAAGCCGATCGCGACGAACTTCGAGGCGGCGCTCGAGGTCGTCAAGCTCGCCAATTCCAAGGGCATCAAGCACGGCACGGTGCAGGACAAGCTGTTCCTGCCCGGCCTGAAGAAGATCGCCTTCCTGCGCGACTCCGGCTTCTTCGGTCGCATCCTCTCGGTGCGCGGCGAGTTCGGCTATTGGGTGTTCGAAGGCGGCTGGCAGGAGGCGCAGCGGCCGTCATGGAATTACCGCGACGAGGACGGCGGCGGCATCATCCTCGACATGGTTTGCCACTGGCGCTACGTGCTCGACAATCTCTTTGGCGAGGTCGAGAGCGTGAGCTGCATCGGCAACACCGACATCCCCGAGCGTTTCGACGAGCAGGGCAAGAAGTACAAGGCGACCGCCGACGACTCCGCCTATGCCACGTTCCAGCTCAAGGGCGGCGCCATCGCCCACATCAACATGTCCTGGGTGACGCGCGTCTATCGCGACGATCTCGTCACCTTCCAGGTCGACGGCACGCTGGGCTCGGCCGTCGCCGGCCTTTCCGACTGCATGATCCAGGCGCGGCAGGCGACGCCCCGGCCGGTATGGAATCCCGACGAGAAGCGGCTGCACGATTTCTACGGCGACTGGCAGAAGCTGCCTGACAACGTCACCTACGACAACGGCTTCAAGGAGCAGTGGGAGATGTTCATCCGCCACGTCTACGAGGATGCGCCCTACAAGTTCACGCTGCTCGAAGGCGTCAAGGGCGTGCAGCTCGCCGAATGCGCGCTGAAGAGCTGGAAGGAGCGGCGCTGGATCGACGTCGCGCCGATTAAGGTCTGAGGAGGGAATAATGAACAAGCCCGTCCAGCCCAAGCCCGTTCCGTCAACGTCGTCCCTGTCGCTCAAGCTGCCGAAAGCCGATCGCTCGATCGAGACCTACCGGCTCGCGGCCTCGCGAACGTTTCCGGCAAAGCTCGAGGGGCCGCTGAGCCGCATCGCGTTCTCGGCCGTCCATACCGTGACCGATCCCTTTGCCGACAACGACCCGTGGCTCTCCGCCGCTGTCGACTGGGACAAGACTATCGCCTTCCGCGAGCACGTCTGGGACCTCGGGCTTGGCGTTGCGGAAGCCATGGACACCGCGCAACGCGGCATGGGGCTGGACTGGCCGACCTCGCTGGAGCTGATCACGCGCTCGGTGTCTGCCGCCAAGCGTCGCAACGCGCTGGTGTTTTCCGGAGCGGGCACCGACCATCTCGCGGTGGAGGACGCCAGAAATATGGACGACGTGATCCGCGCCTATGAGGAGCAGACATCGGCGGTCGAGAAGGTCGGCGGCCGCATCATCTTGATGGCGTCGCGCGCGCTGGCGAAGCTTGGCCGTAATGCCGACGATTACGCAAAGGTCTATGATCGCGTGCTGTCGCAGGTTCGCGAGCCCGTGATCATCCACTGGCTCGGCGACATGTTCGATCCGGCGCTGACGGGATATTGGGGCACCAACGATCTCGACAAGGCGATGGATATTGCGGTCGCCATCATCAACGGCAACGCCGCCAAGGTCGACGGTGTCAAGGTATCGCTGCTCGACAAGCAGCGCGAGATCGACATGCGCCGTCGTCTCGACAAGCGCATCAAGATGTATACGGGCGACGATTTCAATTATGCGGAGCTGATCGCCGGCGACGTCGAAGGCTTTTCGCACGCGCTGCTCGGCATTTTTGACGCGATCGCGCCGGCGGCGTCCTACGCCTTGTCGCGCCTGGCAGCGGGTGACGAAGCCGGCTTCCACGACGTGCTGGGGCCGACGGTGCCGCTGTCGCGGCACATCTTCAAGGCGCCGACGCGGTTCTACAAGACCGGCGTGGTTTTCATGGCCTATCTCAACGGCCACCAGGACCACTTCACCATGGTCGGCGGGCAGGAGAGCACGCGCTCGACGCTGCATCTGGCCGAACTGTTCCGGCTGGCCGACAAGGCCGGACTGCTCGCCGATCCGGAGCTGGCGACGCGGCGGATGCAGGCGGTGCTCTCAACGCACGGAATCGAATCCTGATGCGTGATTTCTCGTCCGACCATCGTTGGCTGTCGCTCAACACGGCGACAATCCGGAAACAGGGTGATCTCGTCGAGATCATCGACGCCTGTGCCAGGCACGGTATCCGCGCCATCGACCCCTGGCGCGACCAGGTCGCAACCGTCGGCCTCGATCGTGCCGCGCGTGCGGTGCGCGATGCCGGTCTCGACCTATCGGGCTATTGCCGTGGCGGCATGTTCACCTCCGACGCAGCGCGCCGCGGCGAGGTGCGAGACGACAACCGGCGCTGCGTCGATGAAGCCAAGGCACTGGGCGCCCCCTGCGTCGTGCTCGTCGTCGGCGGCCTGCCGCAATATTCGCGGCCGGGCAGCGAGGCGTCGAAGGACATCGCCGGCGCGCGGACGCAGGTCGAGGAAGCGCTCGCCGAAATGCTCGACTACGCCAAACAGGCCAAGCTGCCGCTGGCGATCGAGCCGCTGCATCCGGCCTATGCGGCCGACCGCGCCTGCGTCAACACGACGAAGCAGGCGCTCGACATCTGCGACCGGCTCGACCCTGATCGCAGCGGCATGCTCGGCGTCGCGCTGGACGTCTATCACATCTGGTGGGATCCGGAGCTGATGGGGCAGATCGCGCGCGCCGGCCGAGATCGCCTGCTCGCCTTCCATGTCTGCGACTGGCTGGTGCCGACCAGGGACATTCTCAACGACCGCGGGATGATGGGCGACGGCGTGATCGACATCAAATCGGTGCGCGCAGCGGTCGAAGCGCAGGGCTTTGCCGGCTATTCGGAGATCGAAATCTTCTCCAACGACTGGTGGGGTAAACCGTTGGACGAGGTGCTGCAAACCTGCATCGCGCGGCACAAGACGGTGGTTTAGGCCTTCCGGCAATTGTTGCGCGCGGCGGCGCCGATGGCCTGGGATGTCAAATGGTTGCGCGGAATCGCTGGCCCATCCCGCGCCGGTAACCTTCTACTGTGCATGGGGTTGTTTTCGCGATTTTTTGTTTTGATGCCTCAGCCGATCGCGCAGGGCACGCTCAAAAAGCCGCGGAACCGCACCCGTCCGCCCCTGACCGGCTGTCCGCTCACGGCATAGTTCGGGAAGCGCGCCAAGAAGCGCGAGACCGCGATGGCGCCTTCCAATCGTGCCAGCGCCATGCCGGCGCATTGATGCGCGCCGGTGGCGAAGGCGAGATGCCGGTTCGGCGTGCGCGCGATGTCGAATCTCTCCGGGTCCGGAAACTGTGCGGGGTCACGGTTGGCAGCGCCGATACAGAGCGTGATGGATGTGCCGGCTTCGAGCATGACGCCGCCGAGTTCGACCCGCTCCGTGGTCATGCGGTTGCCGAGCTGGTTCGAGCTCTCGTAGCGCAGCATCTCTTCGACCGCAGTCTTGATCAGCTCAGGATTGTCGATCAGCCGCCGCTTCTGATCCGGGTTCCGGTCGAGCGCCACGAGGCCGTTGCCGATCAGGTTGGTGGTGGTCTCGTGGCCGGCATTGAGCAGGAAGATGCAGTTGTGCAGCAGCTCCTTCTCGGTCAGCCGCTCGCCGTTGTCTTCACCCTGTATCAGGCGCGTCAGCACGTCGCGCTCGGGGGTGCCGGGCCTTTCGCGCCGGCGCGCGACCAGCGTTCGGAGGTAGGCGAGGAAGTCCGTCACCGCCTTGTTGCCGCGGGCAGCCACTTCAGGCGACACCACCGGTTCGAGGGCGCCCAGGATCGCCAGCGACCAGTCGCGCAGCGGCGCGCGCTCGTCATGGGGCACGTCAAGCAGATTGCCGATCACCTCGATCGGGATCGAGGCGGCGAAGTCCTCGATCAGCTCGCAATCACCTTTGGCGGCAATGGCGTCAAGCAAGCCGTCGACCAGCTTGATGATGTCAGGCTCCATCCCCGCGATCGCGCGCGGCGACAGCGCGCCCATGATCAGACGCCGCACGCGGGTATGCGCCGGCGGATCGTTGAAGACGAGGCTCGTGGTGTGGTGCTCGTAGAGCGGGGTGTCGCCGTATTTCGGCGCGAACTCGCGCTTCTTGTCCGAGCTGAACGATTTTGTGTTCTTGTAGGTCGTAACGAGGTCGTCATAGCGGGTCAGGAACACGGTGCCGTTGCGCAGGCGCTTGACCGGCTCGTTCTCCCGCAGTGCACGATAGGTCGGGTAGGGATTGTGGTAGAATTCCGCCGTCAGCTGTTCCAGATCGAAACTGGCCGCCAGTTCATTCGCACTTGCGTTCATGCCGCCATACTCGCCGGTTGAGTCCGATATGCTGTATTCGCTCTTTTGAGCGGCTCGGTTCACCGTCTACAGTCGAGCCGCGATTTGCAAGCCGACCGGACAGGAAAATGCACGCCCGCGCTGACGCTGCCGACACGGCCGCCGAGTCCAGCACTCATTGGCCCGACGATATTTTCGCGACCTTGCAACGCTTCGACGTTCGGCAGGTGCCCTACGTGCCCGACGCCGGCCATTCAAAGCTGATCCAGCGCGTGCTGGCATCGTCCACGATGCGCGGCATTCCGCTCACGACGGAGGAGGAGGGCGTGGCGCTTCTCGCCGGCGCCTGGACGGGGGGCCAGCGCGGCGTGCTGTTGATGCAGTCGAGCGGGGTCGGCAATTGCATTAACATGCTCTCGCTGATCCCGATCCTGCGCTTTCCCTTCCTCACGCTGGTGACGATGCGTGGCGAGTGGGGCGAGTTCAATCCATGGCAGGTGCCGATGGGATCGACCACGCAGGGCGTGTTCGAGCTCTCGGGTGTCAAGGTGCTGCGGGCGTCTAACGCAGCCGAGGTGCCGGCCGTGTTAGAGGCGGCGGCCGCGCAGGCCTATAACGCGCTCACACCCACCGCCGTCCTGCTGTCGCAGCGCCTGATCGGCGCCAAGGTTTTCACCAAATGAGCAAGGCCAATCTCCTCGACCGCCGTCAGGTGGTGTCCACGCTTCTCGCGGACCGCAAGGACGTGGTTGCGATCGGCGGCCTCGGCGCCTCCACCAACGACATGTGCGCGGCCGGCGATCATGCGCGCAATTTCTACCTCTGGGGCGGCATGGGCGGGGCGGCGATGATCGGGTTGGGCCTCGCTCTGGCGCAGCCAAAATTGCCGGTGCTGGTCATCACCGGCGACGGCGAGATGCTGATGGGCATGGGCAGCCTTGCCACTATCGGTCTGCAAAAGCCGTCCAATCTCTCGATCGCGGTGCTCGACAACGAGGCCTATGGTGAGACCGGCGGTCAGACCAGCCACACGGCCGCGGCCGCCGACCTGGTCGGCGTCGCCCGGGCCTGCGGCATCGGGGATAGCCGGTCTGTGACGACCATGGCCGAGGTGGAGGCCTTCGCCAAAGCCGTCCACGACGTCACGGTCGGGCCGCGCTTTGCCAATGTGAAGATCGACAGCGCCAATCTGGAGCGGATTTTGCCCAGCCGGGATGGGACTTACATTCTCAACCGGATCCGCGGCGACCTCGGCTTCCGCCCGATTTAGAACTTGGGATACCTCTAAGAGACGATTCTTGTAGGTTGCATCGCACCATTCGGCTTGACTTTTGCGTGGGTGAGTGCTTACTCACTAGCATGAGCTCATTGCGTATGACGAGCGACCTGAGGCGTCAATTGATCCTCGGCGCCGCAAAGCGTTGCTTTGCCCGACACGGCTATACCGGCACCACGACCAAGAGCGTGGCGGCCGCCGCTGCCATTTCCGAAGCGCTACTGTTCAAGCATTTCCCGTCCAAGGCCGCGCTTTACGCCGAAATTCTCAGCGATGAATGCGAGGCGGACCCGGCGCTCATGGAGCTGCTCGAACGTGAGCCGTCGACCGCTACGTTGGTCGAAGTGATCCGCGGCATGGTCGGGCATTTCATGCACATCGCCGATGGCCCTGACCAGGAAGAGGCCCAGCGCCTGCGACTGATGACCACGAGTCATTTGGAGGATGGCGAATTTGCCCGGTTGCTATATGCCAAGATCGAGGCGCTGATCGGGGCGGCCTTCGTCGCCTCGCTCGAGCGTGCGGTTGCCGCGGGGGACGCGCGGCCATACAACGGCGAACCGCTCAACCTGTTCTGGTTTGCGCATCACACCGTGATGACGGCTGCGCTGACCAGGCTGCCGGCCACGCCGTGTCTCGCTTACGGCAAGGCGAACGACCTCGAGCGGCAGCTCTGTGAGTTTCTCCTGAGGGGTATCGGACTTAACGACGCCGCAATTGTTTCGCATTTGGGCCGCGATCAGGCCGGTTGTGCGGGCAAGACGGCGATTGCAGAAAGTGCATGACATGAACATCGTGACCGAACACAAGATTTCGGGCGAACCGATCGACAACAAGGCTCCCAAGCGTCCGGTCCGGCCGGTGCTCTGGTTCATCGTCGTCGGCACGCTTCTGGCCGTGCTCGTCGGTGGCCTCGTCTGGTTCAATTATTTCCGCGGCCAGATGATCAAGCAGTTCTTCGCCAACAACAAGCCGCCGCCGGTCGCGGTCAGCGCCGCCGAGGCGAAGTCCGAGGTGGTGCCGAACCTGTTGACCGCCGTCGGTGGTCTCGCCGCCGTGCACCAGGTCGACGTCAGCGCCGACGTCAACGGCCGTGTCACCGAGATCAAGTTCGAGCCGGGCACGCATGTCGAGGCCGGCACACCGCTCGTGCAGATGTTCGACGCGCCGGAGCAGGGCGACCTCGCCAATTACAAGGCGCAGGCCACCGTCGCACAGCTGTCGCTCGATCGCGCCAAGCAACTGGCGTCGCGCCAGTTCGGGCCGCAGGCAACCGTCGACACCGCGCAGGCCGCGTACGATCAGGCGCAGGCGGGTATCGCCAAGACCGAAGCGTTGATCTCGCAGAAGCTGGTCCGCGCGCCGTTCTCCGGCGATCTCGGCGTCCGCAAGGTCGAGGTCGGCCAGTATCTGACCGCCGGCACGGCCATCGTTTCGCTGACGGATCTGTCGGAGCTGTGGGCCAATTTCACGGTGACGGAAAAGGACTCGGGCAGCCTCAAGGTCGGTCAACCGGTCCGGCTGAAGGTCGACGCCTATCCCGGCCGCACCTTCGACGCCAAGATCACCACGATCGAGCCGCAGATCTCGACCGACACCCGTAACATCCGCGTGCAGGCGACCATCGCTAATCCGGAGAAGATCCTGAAGCCCGGCATGTTCGTGACCACCACGGTGGTGCTGCCGGACAAGCCGGCCGTAGTCACCGTGCCGGAGACGGCGGTCGACTACACGCTGTACGGCGACTCGGTGTTCGTGATCACCGAGAAGAAGGAAGCCGACGGCAAGACCAGCCTGAGCGCGGTGCGCACTTTCGTGCAGACCGGCAACCGGGTCGAAGGCCGCGTCGAAATCGTCAAGGGCGTGAAGCCGGGCGACAAGGTCGTCGCCGTCGGCCAGCTCAAGCTGCAATCGGGCGCGGCGGTGTCGATTTCGACCGACCCGGCTCCGCAGATCCCGGCGCAGCCGCCGCGCTACTGACATCGTACACGTTGCAGCATGATCCGGCACGGCCGGGTCATGCGCTTTGCAAGTCAAAGAAATCGAGATCGCCGCGATGCGCTTTACTGATATTTTCATCAAACGCCCGGTCCTGTCGGTCGTCGTCAGCCTGCTGATCCTGCTGATCGGCCTGCGCGCGGCGACGACGCTGCCGATCCGGCAATATCCGAAGCTGTCGAACACGGTCATCAACATCACGACCGTCTATCCGGGCGCGTCCGCGGACCTGATCCAGGGCTTCATCACCACGCCGATCGAGCAGGCGGTCGCCTCCGCCGAAGGTGTTGATTACATCACCTCGTCCTCGGTGCTCGGCACCTCGACGATCCAGGTCTACATCAAGCTGAACTTCGATCCGAACCAGGCGCTGACCGAAGTTCTGGCCAAGACGAACTCGGTCAAATACCTGATTCCGAAGGAATCCAACGATCCCATCGTCACCAAGACCACGGGCCAGACCACGGCCGTGATGTATCTCGGATTCTCGTCCGAAGAGCTGTCGGGCTCGGCGATCTCCGACTACCTGACGCGCGTTGTGCAACCGGTGCTGTCGACCGTCGACGGCGTCGCCTCCGCCGACATTCTCGGCGGCCAGACCTTTGCGATGCGGCTGTGGCTTGATCCTCTCAAGATGGCCGGCCGCAACGTGTCGCCTGCGGATGTCGCGACCGCGATCACCGCCAACAACTTCCAGTCAGCGGCGGGGCAGACCAAGGGTTATCTCATCGTCTCGAACGTATCGACCAATACGGGCCTGACCGACGTCAACCAGTTCAAGAAGATGATCGTCAAGGCCAAGGACGGCGGCTTCGTGCGGATGGAGGACATCGCCACCGTCGAACTTGCGGCCCAAAGCACGGACGCGAGCGTCGCCTTCAACGGCGAGCACGCCATCTTCATCGGTGTGCAGGCAACGCCGCAGGGCAACCCGCTGACGCTGGTCAAGGGCGTGCGGGCGCTATTCCCCGAGCTGGAGCGCAATCTGCCACCGTCGATGAAGATGAAGGTCGCCTACGATTCGACCAAGTTCATCCAATCCTCGATCGACGAGGTCGAGAAGACACTGGGTGAAGCCGTGATCATCGTGATCGTGGTGATCTTCCTGTTCCTGGCGTCGTTCCGTTCGGTCATCATTCCCGTTGTCACCATCCCGTTGTCGATGATCGGCGTCTGCACGCTGATGCTGGCGCTGGGCTTCAGCTTCAACCTGTTGACCCTGCTCGCGATGGTGCTGGCGATCGGCCTCGTGGTCGACGACGCCATCGTCGTGGTGGAAAACATCCATCGTCATCTGGAGGAAGGGAAAACGCCGGTCCAGGCGTCGCTGGAAGGCGCGCGCGAAATCGTGGGTCCCGTCGTCTCGATGACCATCACGCTCGCAGCCGTGTACGCTCCGATCGGTTTCCTCGGCGGTCTGACCGGCTCGCTGTTCCGCGAATTCGCCTTCACACTTGCGGGCTCGGTGATCGTGTCCGGCGTGATCGCGCTGACGCTCTCACCGATGATGTGCTCGGTGCTGCTGAAGAACACGGAAGAGGGGCGCTTCGCCAAGTTCGTCAACAAGGTGTTTGGCGCGCTGACGCGGTGGTACGGGCGCAGGCTCGACCGCTCGCTCGACTACAAGGCCATCACCGGCCTGTTTGCGGTGACCATCCTCGGGCTCGTCGGCTTCCTTTACATGCACACGTCGAAGGAGCTGGCGCCTGAGGAAGACCAGGGTATCGTGTTCGCGGTGACCAAGGCGCCGAAATACGCCAATATCGACTATGTCGATTTTTACGGCGAGAAGCTCGACAAGGAATTCCAGAAATTCCCCGAGACCGATCTGCGCTTCGTGCTGAACGGCATCAACGGCCCGCAGGGCGGTATCGCCGGCATGCTGCTCAAGCCCTGGGAGGAGCGCAAGCGCTCGTCGATCCAGCTGAAGTCGCTGGTGCAAGCCGAGCTTTCCAAGATCGAGGGCGTGCAGGCGTTCGCTTTCAACCTGCCGCCGCTGCCGGGCGGTCCGGGCGGCCTCCCGGTGCAGATGGTGATCAACTCCACCGCCAGCTTCCAGACTGTCTACGAACAGATGGAGAAGCTGAAGGCCGCCGCCCGCAAGAGCGGAATGTTCATCGTCTCCGACAGTGATCTTGCCTACAACCAGCCGAACGTGAAGGTGACGATCAACCGCACCAAGGCGCAGGATCTCGGCGTCAACATGCAGAACCTCGGCAGCACGCTCGCGGTGCTGCTCGGCGGCAACTACATCAACCGCTTCAACCTCGAGGGCCGTTCCTATCAAGTTATCCCGCAGGTGCCGCGCGGCCAGCGGCTCTCGCCGGAATCGCTCGCCGGCTACTACGTGACCACCAATACCGGCCAGCAGCTTCCGCTCTCGACGGTTGTGTCGATCGAGACCAAGACCGAGCCGAATTCGCTGACACATTACAATCAGCTCAATTCAGCGACCTTCTCGGCCGTGCCGATGCCCGGCGTGACCGTCGGTGCGGCGGTCGACTTCCTCGAGAGCGAGGCCAAAAACCTGCCGCAAGGCTTCAGCCATGCTTATCTGGCTGACAGCAGACAGTATGTGCAGGAAGGCAACCAGCTCGCGATCACCTTCGGCTTCGCGCTGATCATCATCTTCCTGGTACTGGCGGCGCAGTTCGAGAGCTTGCGCGATCCGCTGGTCATCATGATCTCGGTGCCAATGGCGATCGTTGGCGCACTGATCCCGCTGTTCTTCGGCGTGGCGACCATGAACATCTACACCCAGGTCGGCCTGCTGACCTTGGTGGGCCTGATCACCAAGCACGGCATCCTGATGGTGGAGTTCGCCAACGAGCTCCAGATCAACGAGCGGCTCGATCGCCGCTCCGCCATCGAAATGTCGGCCCGTATTCGTCTGCGGCCGATCCTCATGACCACGGCCGCGATGGTGACGGGCCTGATCCCGCTCCTGACCGCGACCGGCGCAGGGGCCGCCAGCCGCTTCTCGATCGGTCTGGTGGTCGTGGCCGGCATGTCGATCGGCACGTTGTTCACGCTGTTCGTGTTGCCGGCGGTCTACGTGGTGCTGGCGACCGACCATCGCGCGGCGGCCGATTCCGAGCGGAACAAGCAGGTCAACGACCTCGACCTCAACGCCAAGGCGCTGCGGCCGACCTGAGGCCGCCGATAAAGCGAACCCGAGGGCGGCAGCGGCCAATCCGCTGCCGCCCTTTTCTATTTGCCTCGGGGGCCCGGCTGCCATCAGGCTTTCCCGCGCTCGCGAGAGACAAGGTCCGGTCTTCTTGCTAGGTTCAGCGGGATGAGCCTTCCCCTCCATCCCGACACCCCGCAAGCACGGACGCTGCCGAGCGCCGCGGGGGATGGCGTCGCGTCCGGTACGATGCCGGGGCAGGGGATCAGGACGCGGCTGTTCACCAAATATGTCGCGTTGTTCGTGGCCGTCGTCGCGATCGCGCTGCTGGCCAACGGCCTGTTCGAGGTCGTCTTTTATTATCGCGAGCACAAGGCCGCGCTGATCCGGGTTCAGCATGAACAGGCCGAGGCGGCCGCTGCCAAGATCGGTCAGTTCGTCAAGGAGATCGAGAGCCAGCTCGGCTGGACCACGCAGCTGCCCTGGTCGGCGGGCTCGCTCGAGCAGCGCCGCTTCGATGCGCTGCGGCTGCTGCGCCAGGTCCCTGCGGTCACCGAGCTCGCGCAGGTCGATGCGACCGGCAAGGAGCGGCTGCGGGTCTCGCGGCTTGCCATGGACGCGACCGACAGCGGGATCGACCTGTCGGAGGATCCGAAGTTTACCGAGGCGGTCGCGCACAAGGTCTATTACGGTCCGGTCTATTTCCGCAGGGAGTCCGAGCCGTATATGACCCTGGCGCAGGCTGGGTCGCGCAAGGATGCCGGCGTCAGTATCGCGGAGGTCAATCTCAAGCTGATCTGGGACGTCGTGTCCCAGATCAAGGTCGGCGAGCACGGACACGCCTACGTGGTGGGTCCGGAGGGACGCCTGATCGCGCACCCCGATATCAGCCTGGTCCTGCGCAACACCGACATGTCTGGTCTCACCCAGGTGCGCGCCGCGCTTGCCGGAGGCAGCGCCGCGTTCGACCCGCTTTCCGAAGCGCGCAATCTCCAGGGACAGACGGTGCTGACCGCGTCGGCCCCGATCGCGCCGCTGCACTGGACCATGTTCGTCGAGCTCCCGGTCGAGGAGGCCTATGCGACGCTCTATGCCGCGTTGGAACGGCTTGCATTCGTGCTGCTCGCGGCGTCGATCTTCGCGGTGCTTGCCGGGATATTCCTCGCGCGCCGCATGGTCGGGCCGATCCAGGCGCTGCGCAGCGGTGCCGAGCGCATCGGCAGTGGCGATTTCTCCCAGCGCATCTCGATCCGAACCGGAGACGAACTGGAGGGGCTCGCGGACCAGTTCAATGACATGGGCGAGCGCCTGCAGGAATCCTATGCGGACCTGGAGAAGAAGGTCGAGGTGAGAACCGCCGAGTTGACCGAGTCGCTCGAGCAGCAGACGGCGACGTCGGAAGTGTTGCAGGTCATCAGTTCGTCTCCGGGCGAACTCGCACCGGTGTTCCACAAGATGCTCGAGAATGCCACACGAGTCTGTGGCGCGAGTTTCGGCGTCATGAATTTGTGGGATGGAGAGAATTTCACAATTGCTGCGGACTACAATGTGCCGCCTGCGTTCGCGGCTTCGCGGAAAGATATGGCGATCCGTCCCCATCCGGAGAGCGCGCTTGCCGTGGTCGTCAGAACACGTCAAGTCGTCCACGTTCACGATGTGCAACAAACTCCGGCCTATCTTGCCGGAGGTCCGACCATTCGTGGAATCTCAGACGTCGCCGGCGCCCGTACGATCGTAATCGTGCCCATGATGAGGGAAAGCGAGCTGATCGGAACCGTCGCGGTTTATCGCAAGGAGGTCCGGCCGTTCACCGACAAGCAAATCGCGTTGGTTGAGAACTTCACGAAGCAAGCCGTCATCGCCATCGAGAATACGCGACTGCTGAACGAATTGCGCAAGCGCACGACGGAGCTGTCGCAATCCCTCGACGATCTTCGCACCGCGCAGGACCGCCTGGTCCAGACCGAGAAGCTCGCGTCGCTCGGCCAGCTCACGGCGGGAATCGCGCACGAGATCAAGAACCCACTCAATTTCGTCAACAATTTCTCGGCGGTGTCGACCGAGTTGATCGACGAGCTCAACGAGGCGCTGCAGGCGGCCTCGCTCGACGGCAAGACGAAGGCGGAGGTCGACGAGCTGACTGGCATGCTCAGGAGCAACCTCGAAAAGGTGGTGCAGCACGGCAAGCGCGCCGATTCCATCGTCAGGAACATGCTCCTGCATTCGCGCGAGGGCTCCGGAGAGCGCCGTCCGGCGGACATCAATGCCATCGTCGAGGAAAGCCTCAACCTCGCCTATCACGGCGCGCGAGCCGAGAAGCCTGGCTTCAACGTCACGATAGAGCGCGGCTTCGACCCCGCCGCAGGCATGGTCGATATCTATCCGCAGGAAATTACGCGAGTCGTCCTCAATCTGATCTCGAATGGCTTCTACGCCACTGCCCAGCGCAAGGAGAGCGCCGCAGACGCCTTCGAGCCCACCCTGCGCGCAGCAACCAGAACGCTCGGCGACAGGGTCGAAATCCGCATTCGCGACAACGGCACCGGGATCCCGTCCGAGGTGAAGGAGAAGATGTTCAATCCCTTCTTCACCACCAAGCCGGCTGGCGAGGGCACCGGGCTCGGCCTTTCCATGAGCCATGACATCGTGGTGAAACAGCACGGCGGCACGATCGACGTGAACACCGCACCAGGCGTATTCACCGAATTCATCATCACCCTGCCGCGCGTAAGGGCGGCGGACGGCACTTCCGGAGGCAAGACTTGAACGTTTACATCCTGGTCGTCGATGACGAGCCCGACGTCGAGGCGCTGTTCCGGCAGCAGTTTCGGCGCGATTTGCGCGCCGGCCGCTTCCAGATGGAATTCGCGTCGTCGGCACCCGATGCGCTGAAGCTCGCCGCCGAGGTGCGCGATCCCTCGTTGATCCTGATTTTGTCCGACATCAACATGCCCGGCATGAGCGGGCTCGACATGCTGCCGAAGGTGCGTCTTGCGCATCCGGACGTTCCCGTCATCATGATCACCGCCTATGGCGACGCCGAGACGCGCCGGAAGGCGATCGAGCGCGGCGCGGTCGCACTCCTCACCAAGCCGATCGATTTCGCGCTGCTGCGGCAGGAAATCGACACAAGGCTCGAGAAAGCCGCATGACCGCGACCATCCTCTTCGTCGACGACGAGCCGGATCTCGAGGCGTTGGTCCTGCAAAAATTCCGCAAGCAGATTCGCGATGGGTCGGTGACCATCATGTTCGCGCGAGACGGCGTCGAGGCGTTGCAATCGCTCGAGCAGAATCCGCATGTCGACATGGTGGTCTCCGACATCAACATGCCAAGGATGGATGGGTTGTCGCTGCTGGCGAAGCTCCAGGAAGCGGACGACAAGAAGTCCACCATCATCTTGTCGGCCTATGGCGATATGAGCAACATTCGCACTGCGATGAACCGCGGCGCGTTCGACTTTCTGACCAAACCGATCGATTTCGCCGACCTGGAGATGACGATCGAGAAGACCATCCGCCATATCGAGATGCTGCGGGAGGTGCGGCGCCGCCAGACGGAAGCCGAGCGCGCTCACGCCGCGCTCTCGCGTCATTTCTCGCCCGAGCTCGCCAAGCGTCTGGCGGCCGGCGGTGAGAGCGAGGGAATCGAAGTGCAGTGGCGCGATATCGCGACCATCTTCACGGATATAACGGGCTTCACCTCGCTGGTCGAGAGTGCGCCGCCGGAGACGCTGGGCGCGCTTCTCAACGAATATGTCGGCGGCATGACCGAAATCGTCTTCACGCATGAGGGGACGGTTGCCAAGATCATCGGCGATGCAATCCAGGTGCTCTTCAATGCGCCCGGAGATCAGCCCGATTATGCGACGCGTGCGGTTGCCTGCGCGCACGAGCTCGACGCCTGGGCGGAGGATTTTTCCGCGCGCTGGAAGCCGAGAGGGGTGAATTTCGGCACCACCCGCATCGGCATTCACGCCGGGCCGGCACTGGTCGGAAATTTCGGCGGCAACCGGTTTTTCGACTACACCGCGTATGGCGACTCCATCAACATCGCGGCGCGACTGGAAGCCGCGAACAAGCATCTGGGCACGCGGATTTGCGTCAGTGCCGGCATCGCCGAGGCGGCTGAGAATTTTCGAGGTCGTCCCGTCGGGGAGCTGATGCTGCGCGGACGCAGCGAAGCGTTGCGCGCGTTCGAGCCGCTGACGCCGGCCCAATTCGCTGCGCCGGAAACGGCGCTGTATTCCGAAGCTTTTGCCAAGATGGAAGCCGGTGATGCCGCCGCCATGCCTGCCTTCGCGGCGCTGGTCGGCATGCATGCCGGCGATTCCCTGGCCGGCTTTCACCTGAAGCGCCTGCTTAACGGCGACAAGGGCATTCGCATGCAACTGGAATAGGAGTCCGACATGGTTGGTGAATTCTCCGCCGGCAACTACCGTTTCATTCCGTCCGTATTCCAGTATTCGGCCGGTGCGGCCGCAGACGATGGCTATGAGATCGAGCGCGTCCGCTTCGACCGGCTGGTGCCGCTCGCAGAAGGCTTTGCGCTTGCCGCGAAGCATATCCAGGAGGCGGGGCGGCCGCTGACGGCCTTCTGCGCTTGCGAACTGCGCTCGCCCGCGGCCTTCAGCGAAGAAGGTTTTCGCGCGTTCAACCTGCACTATGTGAAGACGTTGTCCGAATGGGGCATCTTCGACGGCACCACAAATCCGGTGGCGCGCAGCAATGTCTGTCCAGAGATCGATCCACCGGCCGAGCCGTCGTTCTACGCGTTCTCCTTCACGCGGCCGACAAGCTCGAAGACGCCGAGCTTCGTGATTTCCGGCGGCGCCGAGGCGCGCGAGGGCGGCGGGACCTATGTCGAGCGCACCGTGCGCTACCGCGACCTCAGCCCGGAAGGCCTTCGCGAGAAGGTGCGCTTCACGACGACGTCCCAGATGGAGAACAGGATGACGGCCTTCGGCTTCGGCTGGAAGGACACGACCGGCGTGCAGGCCTATTCCGTGCACAACTTCCACCACGCGCTGGTCGACGAACTCGTCCGCCGCGGGGCGTTGCGGTCCGGCCTGACCTGGCACTATGCCCGGCCGCCGGTGGTCGATCTCGAATACGAGATGGATTGCCGCCGCGTGATGCGCGAGGTCGTGATCTAGCGCTGGCGTGGATCGAGCGCGTCGCGCAGGCCGTCGCCGAGCAGGTTCAGCGACAGCACCACGAGGAAGATCGCAAGCCCCGGCCAGATCGCCATCCACGGCGCCTGGGTCAGGAAGCGCTGCGCTGCGTTGAGCATGCTGCCCCAGGATGGCGCCGGCGGCTGCTGGCCGAGGCCAAGGAAGGACAGCGCGGCTTCGGCGATAATGGCGGCCGCAATCGACAGCGTCGCCTGCACTAGCAGTGCCGGCAGGATGTTCGGCAGGATGTGCGAGAACGCGATCCGCCACGGCGGATTGCCGAGCGCGCGCGCCGCCTCGACAAAGTCCTCAGCCTTGACAACCAGCACCTGGCCGCGGGTCAGGCGGATGAAAATCGGGGTTGCCGAGATGCCGATCGCGATCATGGCGTTGCCAAGGCTCGGACCGAGGAATGCGGCGAGTGCGATCGCCAGGATCAGGAATGGGCAGGCCAGCATCGCGTCAGTCATCCGGCTGATCAGTGCATCGACGAAGCCGCCGCGATAGCCGGCAAGCAGGCCGAGCGGAACGCCGACGCCCAGAGCGATCGCCACCGAGGTGAGGCCGGCGAGCAGCGAGGCGCGGGCGCCGTAGACGACGCGGCTCAGGATGTCGCGACCGAGCTCGTCGGTGCCGAACCAGTGCGCCGCCGTGGGCGGCTTGCGAACCAGGCTCCAGCTCGTCGCGATGGGATCGTAGGGAACGACGAGCGGCGCGAGAGCCGCGAAGCCGACGAACAAACTGATCATGACAAGTCCGAACACTGCGGCCTTGCGTTTGAACAGGCGCCGCCGGGCGCGACGCGCCGGGCTGTCCAGCTCGTCAGCTTGCGCGATGGGAGCAGCGGGCAGGGCGGCATCAGTCATGAGTCTAGCCCCGTAGCCGCGGATTGACGAGGATGTAGGCGACATCGGCAACCAGGTTCAGTGTGATGTAGACCGTCGCCGTCACCAGCACGACGCCCTGTACCACCGCGTAGTCGCGGTTGAACACGGCGTCCACGATCAGTTTGCCGAAGCCCGGAATGGAGAAGATCTGCTCAGTCAGAACCGCGCCCGACAAGAGCGTGCCGAGCTCGAGCGCGCCGAGCGTAATGATTGGCGTGAGTGCGTTGCGCATGGCGTGCTTGAGGATGACCGAGCGTTCGGACAATCCCTTGGCGCGCGCGGTGCGGACATAGTCGCTTTCCAGCACCTGCAGCATGGCGCTCCGGGTGTGCCGCATTAGGACCGCGGAAATTGCGTTGCCGAGCACGAAGGCCGGCATGATGGTGGCGGCGAGGCTCGCGCGCCAGTTCTCAGTCAACGGCACGTAGCCGGACGCCGGCAGCCAGCCGAGTTCGATCGAGAACAGGAAGATCAGCATGATGCCGAGCCAGAAATTCGGCGTCGAGATGCCCCACAGCGCGAACAAATTGGCACCATAATCCCAGACGGTGCCCCTTTTCACGGCGGAGACGATGCCGGCGGGAATGCCGATCAAGAGCGCGATCAACATTGCCATCGAGCCGAGCTGGAGCGTCACCGGCAGCTTCTGCGCGATCAGCTCGCGCACCGGCATCTTGTTGCGCAGCGATTCACCGAAATTGCCTGATAGAACGCCCTTGAGCCAATAAACGTACTGCACGGGGATCGGCTGATCGAGCCGGTATTGCTGGCGGATCTGCTCGATCACGGCGGGATCGCGCTCCTCACCGGCCATCACCAGCGCTGGATCACCTGGCAACAATTGCTGGAGCGAGAAGATCAGCACCGACACGAAGAACAGTGTCGGCACGATCTGCGCGATGCGGCGGGCGAGGAAGTTCAGCATGGCGCCGGCCGCGTGTCAGGCGAGGCCACGCTCACTTGAACTTCAGCCCGACCACGCGCACGAGGCCATCTGGCATCTGCTTATAGCCCTGGAGTTTAGTCGTATGCGCAATCAGAAGCGTGCGGTGGTAGATGTAGATGATCGGCAAATCGTTGAGCACGATCCCGGTCAGCTTTTCGTAGATCGCCTTGCGCTCATCGAATTTGGCGGTCAGCCGGCCGTCTTCCATCAGCTTGTCGGCTTCCGGGTTCGAATAGACGCCATCGTTCTGCGGTGCCTTGCTGCGCATGAAGATGTAGGAGTTGCCGTCGGGATCGATGCGGCCGCTCCAGTTGATCTGGAAGATCTGGAACTCGCCGGCCTGGGCCTGCTTGAAGGTGGTCGCGAATTCGACCGCGCGGATCTTGATGTCGAAGCCCGCTTCCGCCGCCATCGACTGGATCACCTGGGCAACCGCTTCGTTCTCCGCGCCCTTGGGGATCATGTAGTCGACGGTCACCGGCGAGGTGATGCCCGCTTCCTTCAGCAGCGCCTTGGCCTTCGCGACGTCGCGGCCGTGGACCGGGAACGCCTTCTGGTAATAGGGATGTGTCGGGCTGACCCATTGATTGCCTGGGGTGAACTCGCCGTTAAAGACAACTTGGTTGAGAGCTTCGCGATCGATCGACAGATCGAGCGCTTGGCGTACTTTCGCCGACTGGCTGAGCGGCCCCTTTGCTTTGTCGTTGCCGATATTGACGGTCAGGCCGTAATAGCCGAGCTCCGGTGCCGTCGACAGCACGAGCCGCGAATCCGCACGCACGTCCTTGATGTCGGTGGCGAGCACGCGCTCGATCAGATCGAGTCCGCCGGACTTCAGGTTGGCAAGGCGCACCGTGGCGTCAACGATAGGCAGGAAGACCACCCGGTCGATATGGATGTTGTCCTTGTTCCAATAGTCGGCGAATTTTTCGAAGACCATGCGGTCCTGCTGCACGCGCTCGACGAACTTGTAGGGACCGGCGCAGACCGGATGCAGGCCGAACTTGTCGCCGGCCTCCTTGGCAGCCTTCGGCGACACCATCATGCCGGAGCGGTCGGTCAGCTGGGCGATCAGCGGGGAGTAAGGTGTCTTAAGCACCAGCTTGATGGTCAGAGGGTCTACGATTTCGACATGGTCGACGCTGGCGAGCTCGGACTTGCGGAACGAGGTCGGCAGCGTCATGTGACGCTCGATCGAGAACTTTGCGGCTTCCGCGTCGAGCGGCTCGCCGTCGTGGAATTTCACGTTGGGCCGGAGCTTGATAGTCATCTCCTTGCCGTCGGGCGAGGTCTCATGCGACAGCGCGAGCTGCGGCACGATGTTGAGCTTCTCGTCGATGTCGAACAGCTTGTCGCAGAAGGCGGAGAACACGATGCGGCCGACATAGGTGCGGCCGATGCTGGGATCGAGGATGTCAGGATCCTCGGCGATGCCGATGCGAAGTGTGGTCTGGGCTTGGGCCGCGCCTACGAGCGACGTCAGCAATGCCGACGCCAGGAGTGCCAAACGCATAGGACTCATCGCTCTCAACCTCTGTTTTACGGCTATGCCGGGTTCGTCCCCAATGAACTAACCCCGCTGCCGCGGACTGCTTCCGGGCCGCCGCTGAAGGCGGCGACCAATTTTTCGAGAACCGGGGAGAAGCCGCCGTCCGTTGGGACGATCGCCTCGGACGACGGCAGTTCCGACGTTCGGTGGCATGCCGTTGCATGTCCGATGCCATCCTGCACGAGCTGAGGCATTTCGTTGCGGCAACGGTCGACCACGTAGGGGCAGCGGGTGTGGAAGCGGCATCCCGGCGGCGGATTGAGCGCGCTGGGGATTTCGCCCTGCAGCACAATGCGGCTGCGCTTTGCCCGCGGTTTAGGCACGGGAATCGCGGACAATAGAGCCCGGCTGTAGGGATGACGCGGTGCGGCAAACAGCGCGTCCGCCGCCGCCGTCTCGACGATCTGGCCGAGATTCATCACCGCCACGTGGTCGGCGATGTGCTTGACCACCGCGAGGTCGTGCGAGACGAAAATGTAGGCCAGCCCGAGCCGGTCCTGCAGCTCGCGCAGCAGATTGAGGATCTGCGAGCGGATCGAGACGTCGAGCGCCGAGACCGGCTCATCGCAGATGATCAGTTTCGGCTCGACCGCGAGCGCGCGGGCGATGGCGATACGCTGGCGCTGGCCGCCGGAAAACTCGTGCGGGTAACGACGCGCCAGCCGCGGCTCCAGCCCGACCAGCCGCAGGATCTCCTCGACGCGTTCGCGCCGCCGGGCGGGCGGCACCAGATTGTGCAGCGCCAGCGGCTCGGTCAGGATCTGGCCGACGGTCATGCGCGGATTGAGCGAGGCGTAGGGGTCCTGGAAGATGATCTGCGCCTCGCGGCGAAAGGCGCGCAGTGCGCCGGCGTCGAGCGAGAGCAGATCGCGGCCTTCGAAACGGATCGTGCCTGCATCCGGCTCGATCAGCCGCAGCACCAGGCGGCTAACGGTGGATTTGCCGCAGCCGGATTCACCGACCAGCGCTAGCGTCTTGCCGGCATCGAGCGAGAAGGAAACGCCATCGACGGCTTTGACATGCGCCAGCGCCCGGCCGAACAGCGAACGCTCGGCGACGAAATGCTTGAGCAGACCCTGAACCTCGAGCAGAGCCATCACGACACCAGACGTTCGAGCGGGGCGCGCAGGCAGCGCGAGAGGTGGCCGGGGCTGACTTCGAGCAGCGGGGGCGGCGCCTTGGTGCAGGCGTCCAGCACGAAGGGGCAGCGTGCGGCGAAGCGGCATCCCGCGGGCGGCTGCATCATGTTCGGGACCATGCCCTCGATCGTGGCGAGCTGGTCGGCGCGATGGTCAAGCCGCGGGATCGAGCCGAGCAGGCCGACGGTGTAGGGATGCTGCGGCGCTGAGAACAGCTCGTCCACCGGCGCGCGCTCGACGATCTCGCCGGCATACATCACCGCGACCTCGTCGCAGACTTCGGCGACGACGCCGAGATCGTGGGTGATCAGGATGATGGCAGCGCCGCTCGCCGCCTTCAATTCGCGCATCAGCTCCAGGATCTGCGCCTGCAGCGTGACATCGAGCGCGGTGGTCGGCTCGTCCGCGATCAGCAGCCGCGGGTCGCAGGCGAGCGCCATCGCGATCATGACGCGCTGGCGCATGCCGCCGGAGAGCTTGTGCGGATATTCGTCGATCCGCCGCTCGGGCGAGGGGATGTGGACGCGACGCAGCAGATCGATCGCCCGCTCGCGCGCACTCCTGCGCGAACCGCCGCGGTGGCGCAAAATCGTCTCGATGATCTGGTCGCCGATGGTGAAGCTCGGATTGAGCGAGGTCATCGGCTCCTGAAAGATCATCGCGAGCCGGTTGCCGCGGAGGTCCCGCAACGTCTGGTCCGACGTCTTAAGCAGGTCGAAACCGTCGAAGCGGATCGCGCCGGAGATCTCCGCGCTCTGCTTCGGCAGCAGGCCCATGATCGCCAGCGACGTCACGCTCTTGCCGCAGCCGGATTCGCCGACGAGGCCGAGCGTCGCGCCATTGGCGACGCTGAGATCGACGCTGTCGACCGCATGGGTGACGCGGCCGTCGTCGCCGTGGAAATGAATGCGCAGATCGCTGATCTCGATGAGGGGGCTCGGGTTCATGAGCGTATTGCGCGCGCTGCGGCGATGCTGGCGTCGATGACGCTGCGATCGGTGTTGCCGGCAGGGTTCTGCCGGGTTGGCATGGAAACGCGGAAGTGGACCCAGAGTTCGTGGCTGACGCGCTCGAGCCGCTCGAGCTCGCCGAGCGGATCGGGATGATCGTCGGCGCGCAGGTCCAGCGCCGGCCATTCCTCCTCGCCGTGGATCAGAAGCGCGGCGGACTGCTTGCCGCGCTTGTCGCCGCCAGCGGCCTCGCCCGCGCGCAGCGCGGCAAGCAGGCGGCGCGGGAAGGGCAGGCTGTCATTGGCGATATAGGTTTTTGCGGTCTCGTCGAGCACGTCGGCGCCCGCGAGCATGTTGCCGGCGATCGAGAAACCGCTGCCCGCAATGTGCCCGCACCAATCCACGCAGTCGCGCCCGGTATGCGCGGCAATCGCGCCGCTGGCGTCCATGATGTGAATCTGGCGGCTCTCGCGGCCGTCGTCGGTCGCGAGCAGGGCGGCCAGCACGTCGTGCGCGTTGAGGCCCTCACGCAGCAGCTTGACGCCGTCGATACCGTAATAAGGATTGACGAAAGCCTGCGTCGCGATGGCGCCAAGGCCCGCCGCGATGTAGGGGACACGCGCGCCGACGGCGAAGAAGCGCGTGGCAACGGCGATGCCAAACTGGCTGGTAGCAGAATCGCGCGCGATGATCGACCAGGTCATGTGCTGCCTTTAGCGTCCTGCGGCGTAGCCCTGCATGCCGCGCGGATTGGCGGCGGCGCGGCGGCGCGGACCGACGCGCGAGGCCGCGGTGAGGCGGCCTTCGGACCAGTCCGGACCGACCTCGACGATATGTCCGCGCTCACGCAGGTTCTCGATCGTCGCCTTCGGCACGCGGTTCTCGATCACGAGCACGCCGGGGCGCGCGGTGCGGGGCCAGAACGAGATCGGGAAATGCTCGGAATGCCAGGCCGGCGCGTCGATCGACTCCTGGAGATTGAGATTGCAGTGGACGTGTCGGAGGAAAAACTGCGTGATCCACTGGTCCTGCTGGTCGCCGCCGGGCGAGCCCCAGGCGAGATAAGGCTCGCCGTCGCGCAGTGCCATGGTCGGCGACAGCGTGGTGCGGGGCCGTTTGCCCGGCGCGAGCGAGCTCGGTTGGTTCTCCTCCAAATCGAACATTTGTGCGCGGCTGCCGAGGCAGAAACCCAGCTCGGGAATGACAGGCGAGGATTGCAGCCAGCCTCCCGACGGCGTCGAGGACACCATGTTGCCGACCTTGTCAATGATGTCGAAATGCACGGTGTCGCCGCGCACCTCGCCGAAGCGCCCCACGGTTGGCTCGCCGGCGCCGAGCGCGCCGACGGCCTCGCGCTGGCCCTCAGCTCGGCGCAGCTTGACCACGCCGCCAAGGCCCTCGACCGTGCCGGGCCGGAGATCGAGCGAAGCTTTCTCGGTAACCAACTTACGACGTTCGTCGTTATAGGCATCTGACAGCAGCGTTGCGATCGGGATTTCGCTGAACTTGGGGTCGCCGTAGAATTTTTCGCGATCGGCAAAGGCGAGTTTTGCGCATTCGATCTGGAGATGGATGAACTCCGGTCCGGTCGGATCGAGCCCATCGAGGGCAAAGCCCTTCAGCAGCGCGAGTTGCTGCAGCGTCACGGGACCCTGGCTCCAGACCCCGGCCTTGCAGACCGTGTAGCGGCCATAATCGTAGGTGAGCGGAGCCTCGACCGTCGGCTGCCAGCGCGCCATGTCGTCGGCCGACAGCACACCGCGATGCGGCGAGCCGCTGACGTCCATCACGTCCTGCGTCCGGCAGAATTTGTCGATGGCTTCCGCGACGAAGCCCTGCGACCAAGCCTTGCGTGCGCGCTCGATCTCGGCATCGCGGCCGCCGCCGCCGCTTTCGGCCTCGCTCAGGATTCGCGCATAGGTCGCCGCAAGTGTCTTGTTGGTGAAGAGCGTGCCGGGCTTTGGCACTTCGCCGTTCGGGAGATAGACGGCGGCCGATGTCGGCCAGTGCGTGCGGAATAATTGCTCGACGGTCTGGATCGTGGCGCAGGCGCGCTCGACCAGCGGATAGCCGTCGCGCGCATAGGAGATCGCGGGCTCCAGCACATCGCGCACGCGCATCGTGCCGTAGTCACGGAGCAGCATCATCCAGGATTCGAAGGTGCCGGGGACGCAGGCCGCGAGCAGGCCGGTGCCGGGCACCATGTCGAGGCCTTCGCTCTTGTAATGCGCGATGGTGGCGCGGGCCGGTGCCGGGCCCTGGCCGCAGATCACCTCGGTGCGGCCGCGCTTCACGTCGTGCACGATGATCGGAACGTCGCCGCCGGGGCCGTTCAGATGCGGCTCGACCACCTGGAGCGTGAAAGCGGTGGCGACGCCGGCGTCAAAGGCATTGCCGCCCTTTTCCAGAATGGCCATCCCGATAGCGGTCGCGATCCAGTGCGTGGTCGCAACGACCCCGAAGGTGCCTTCGATCTCGGGGCGTGTCGTGAAGGGATCGGGATTGACGATGCTGGCCATGGACTACCTCATTTGCGGCGCGCGCAATTGATCACAGGGCCAGGCCGCCGCCAAATGCGCAGGCTGCATGGCACGCGCGCGTCACGCCGGTACCGGCGCGGTGTTGACCGCGTGGCAGGCGACGCCGTCGATCAATTCAGGTGCTTCCCTGCGGCAGAGATCGAACGCCAGCGGGCAGCGCGGATTAAAGGCGCACCCGGACGGCGGGTTGATCGGGTTCGGGATCTCGCCCTTCACGGGGATGCGCTGGCGGCCGCTCATGGCAAGATCAGGCACGGCGCCAAGCAGCATCTTGGTATAGGGCATGCGCGGATGGGCAAACAGCTCGCGCCCTTCCGCGATCTCGACGATGCGGCCGAGATACATCACACCGACGCGGCTCGCCATGTGGCGGACGACGGCGAGGTTGTGGCTGATGAACATGTAGGTCAAGCCGAACTTGTCCTGGAGGTCGCGCATCAGGTTCAGGATCTGCGCCTGCACGGAGACGTCAAGCGCGGAGGTCGGCTCGTCGCAGACGATGAATTCGGCGTCGGAGGCGAGCGCGCGCGCGATCGCGATGCGCTGGCGCTGGCCGCCCGAGAATTCGTGCGGAAATTTCAACCTGTCGTCGGGATGCAGCCCGACGAGGGTGAGAAGCTCTCCGACCCGCGCCTGGATGTCGCGCTCGCCCTCGATCAGGTCGAACGCGCGGATTGGCTCGGAGATGATGGCGTCGACTCGGAAGCGTGGGTTCAGGCTCGCATAGGGATCCTGAAAGATCATCTGGATGCGGCGGCGCAGTTTCCGCCGCGCCTGGGCCTGCCGCGGATCGGTCATTGAGATGCCGTCGATCAAGACGTTGCCGGAGCTTGGCGGCAGCAAGCCGACGACCATCCGCGCCACCGTGGTCTTGCCCGAGCCGGATTCGCCGACCAGTGCAAAGGTCTCGCCCTTCCTGATATCGAAGGTGACGCCATCGACGGCCTTGAGATATTCGAGCTGCCCGCCTTCGAGCATGCGGTTGAGCCAGGGTTTCGAGACGTCGAAGACGCGGCGCAGATTCGTGGCCTGGACGAAGGGAGTGCTCATGCCGCGCTCTCGGCCGGCACGCCGTCATAGAGATGGCAGGCGACGGATTGCGTGCCGCGCGGCAGCGGCTCCGGCCTCTCCACGCGGCATCGGTCGAATGCGAATGCGCAGCGCGGATTGAACGAACAGCCGCGCGGGATCGCCGACAGGCGCGGCATGGAGCCGGGGATCTGCACCAGACGCTTGTCGTCGCCGGCAAGGGTCGGGATCGCGCCCATCAGGCCCTTGGCGTAGGGGTGCAGCGGGTTTCTGACCACGTCCTGCACCGGACCGATCTCGGCGACGCGGCCGGCATACATCACCGCGACCCGGTCGGAGGTCTCGGCGATCACGCCCATGTCGTGGGTCACCAGCATCACCGCAGTGCCATGATCGCGGCCGAGACGCTTGATCAGCGAGATGATCTGCGCCTGCACGGAAACGTCGAGCGCGGTGGTCGGCTCGTCGGCGATGATCAGCTCCGGTTCGGCGCAGATCGCGAGCGCAATCACAACGCGCTGGCGCATGCCGCCGGAGAATTCGTGCGGATAGCCGTCGATGCGCTTTTCCGGAGCCGGGATTCCAACTTCGGCGAGCAGGTCGATGGCTCGGCGGCGGGCGGCGGTCTCGGACAGGTTCAGATGCGTTCTGATCGTCTCGATGAGCTGGTCGCCGACGCGGTAGAGCGGATTGAGCGAGGTGAGGGGGTCCTGGAAGATCATGCCGATCCGTTTTCCCCGGATACGGCGCAGCTCCTCCGCCGGCAAATTGTCGATGCGCAGGCCCGCAAGGCGAATCTCGCCGCCGGCGATGCGGCCCGGCGGATCGATCAGGCCGATCACAGCCAAGCCCGTCACGGACTTGCCGGCGCCGGATTCGCCGACCACGCCGAGTACCTCGCCCTTGGCGATGTCGAAGGAGACGCCATCGATGGCGCGTAGCGTGCCGCGGCGGGAGGCGAACTCGACCTGAAGATTACGCACGGAGAGGATGGGGTCGGTCATGAGCGAGACGCTCTCATCCAGGTTTTGCTCATCCGAATCATGCTTGTCCAGGTCTTGCTCATCCAAGTCTTGCTCATCCGAGTCTTGCCCATCGAAATGTTGCTCATCGGAGCTTCGGGTTGAGCGCGTCGCGCAGCCAGTCGCCGAGCAGGTTGATCGACAGGATCAAGGCAGCGAGCGCGATACCAGGAAAGGCCACGATCCACCATTCGCCCGCGAACAGGTAGTTGTTGCCGATGCGGATCAACGTGCCGAGCGAGGGCATTGTGTCGGGCAGGCCGACGCCAAGGAAGGACAGCGTTGCCTCGGTGATGATGGCGAGCGCAAGGTTGATCGTGGCGATGACCAGGATCGGACCCATCGTGTTTGGCAGCACATGGCGGAACATGATCTTTGGTGCGGGAAGGCCGATCAATTGCGCGGCCGCCACGTAATCCTTGTTCTTCTCGACCATCACGGAACCGCGCACCGTGCGGGCATACCCGACCCAGAAACTCAGGCCAATCGAGATCACCAGCACCACCAGCATGCTGGTTGCATCCAGCCGGTTGCCGAGGATCAATTTGGCGATGCCGTTGACCAGCAGCGCGATCAGGATGGCGGGAAAAGTGAGTTGCACGTCGGCGATCCGCATGATCACGCCGTCCACCGCGCCCCCGAAATAGCCGGCGACCAGGCCAAGCGCGATGCCGAGCGCGCCGGCGAAGATCACGCCGGCCACGCCGACGGCGAGCGAGATGCGCAGCCCGTAGAGAATGGCGGAGAACACGTCGCGGCCCTGCTCGTCGGTGCCGAGCAGGAACGGGCTCTGCCCCTCGGCGGTCCAGAGCGGTGAGATCCGGGAATTCATCAATTGGAGCTGTGCCGGATCGAACGGGTCCTGCACCGCGAGCGCGGAGGCAAAGATCGCGAGCAGGAAGAACAGCACGGTAATGACTGCCGCCACCATGGTCAGCTTGGATCGGCGAAACGAATAGAAGATGTCGCTGTTGAGTGCGCGACTGAACCAGCTGCGGGCGGCATGCGTCGGCAGCGTGCTCGGCTTGTCGGGATGAGAGGCGACCACTTCGGACATACAGGCTGCCTTATGTGGCGCGGCCGACGGTCGCGCGCAGGCGCGGATCGACGACGGTGTAGAGGATGTCGACCACCAGATTGATGGTGACGAAAATCAGTGAGACCATCAGCAAGTAGGCGGCCATAATCGGGATATCGACGTTTTGCACGGCCTGTACGAACAGAAGTCCCATGCCGGGCCATTGGAACACGGTTTCGGTGATGATCGAAAATGCAATAACCGAGCCAAACTGCAGGCCGGCTACCGTGATCACCGGAATCAGCGTGTTCTTCAGCGCGTGGCCGAAATGAATGGCACGGGTTGTCAGCCCGCGGGCGCGGGCAAAGCGGATATAATCTGTCCGAAGCACTTCCAGCATCTCCGCGCGCACCAGCCGCATGATCAGGGTCATCTGGAACAGGCCGAGCGTGATCGAGGGCATGATCAGCGCCTTCAGGCCCGACAATGTGAGCAGGCCCGTGGTCCACCAACCCAGCTTGACGACTTCGCCCCGGCCGAACGAGGGCAACCAGCCCAACGTCACTGCGAACAGGTAGATCAGAAGGATGCCGATCAGGAAAGTCGGCAGCGAGATGCCAATCAGCGAAACCGCCTGGAATAATTTGGCGAGCAGGGTGTCGCGCCTGAGCGCCGAATAGACGCCCATCAGGATGCCGGAGATCATTGCAAATACGGTCGCGCAGATCGCAAGTTCCAGCGTTGCCGGCATACGCTCCATCAACAGCGTCGAGACCGGCTGGCGGAACTGATAGGAGACGCCGAACTTGAATTGCGCCGCATCGGCGAAATAGCGCACGAACTGCACCGGCACGGGATCATCGAGGCCCAGCGACTTGCGCACGGCGGCGCGTTCGGCCGCCGGCGTATCAAGCGAGACGATCTGGTTGATGGGGTCGCCGGCGAAGCGGAACATCGAGAACGCGATGATGCCGACGGCGAACATGACGCCGATGGCCTGAACGGCCCGGCGAAGAGTGAAAGCGAGCATGCCTTCCACTTTCCTTGAGTGTGCGTCTGGCCGACGTCTTTGTCAGCCGAAAAAGGAAAGGTCCCGGTAGCCTGACGCTGCCGGGACCTTGTGTTCAACTGACGCTATTCCTTCTTGGTCGCCCAGTGGAACATGACCAGATTGTCGGCGCGCTGCGGCAGGTTGACCTTTTTCGATACGCCCCAGGCCAGCGCCTGCTGGTGCAGCGGAATATAAGCCCAGTCCTTGATGCTGATCTCATACGCTTGCTTGATCAGCTGGTTGCGCTTTGTGGTCTCGGTTTCGACCAGCACCTTGTCGGTGATGGCGTCGAATTCCTTGTTGCAATAGCCGCCGAGATTGGCCTCGCCGCGCGATGATTTCGCATCGTCGCGACAGCCCATGATGTCGTAGAGCACGTTATGGGAGTCCATCGTGCTCGGCGTCCAGCCCAGCATGTAGAACGAGGTCTGATAGCCGCCCTGCTTCAACACCTTGGCGAAGTATTGCGCCTTGGGCTGCGCCAGCAGATTGATCTTGACGCCGATGCGGGCAAGCATGCCCACGACGGCCTGGCAGATCGCCGCGTCGTTGACGTACCGATCGTTCGGGCAATCCATGGTGACCTCGAAGCCTTCGGGGTACCCGGCCTCGGCCAGGAGCTTCTTGGCACCATCTGGATCGAACTTCGGCCGGGTGAACTCCTTGGACAGCACGAACAATTCCGGAGCGATCATCAGCGCCGAGGGCGTGGACAGCCCGCGCATCACCCGCGTCTTGATCAGCTCGATGTCGATGGCTTTGTAGAAGGCTTCGCGGACCTTGACATCCTTGAACGGGTTCTTGCCCTTGATGTTGGAGTAGAGCAGCTCGTCACGCGTCTGATCGAATCCGATGAAGATGGTGCGCAACTCAGGGGCCTTCAGCACCTGGGCATTCGGGCTCGCATCGACGCGGGAGATGTCCTGGATCGGCACCGGCTCGATCACGTCCACTTCACCCGAGAGCAGCGCGGCGACGCGGGTGGCATCGGACGAGATCGGGGTGAAGATAATCTCCTTCAGGTTACCTTCCATCTTGCCCCAGTAGTTGGGATTGGCCTTGAACACGGTCTTCACACCGGGCTGATGGCTTTCGATGATGAAGGGACCGGTGCCGTTCTCGTGAAGCGAGGCATAGCTCGGAGAGGTCGCGGACACCGGCGTCGGCTCGACCGCTTTGTTCTCCTCAGCCCATTTCTTGTCCATGATGTACCAGACATCCCACGACGAATTTAGGATGGGATTGGGCGAGGGCAGGACGAAATCGACTGTGTAGTCGTCGACCTTGACGACCTTGACGTTGGGCGCCAGCCGGGTCTGCATGTTCGAGTTCTTGTTGCGGACGCGATCGGCGGAGAACAGCACGTCGTCGGCGGTGAAGGGGTCGCCGTTATGAAATTTGACGCCCTTGCGCAAATGGAAGCGCCAGCGGGTCGGCTCCGGTGTCTCCCAGCTCTCAGCCAGCGCCGGGATGATCTTCAGGTCCTTGTCGCGCGCGGTGAGGCCTTGATAGACGTGACCGAGATGAGCGTGCGTGGTGGACTCGTTCAGCGAATACGGATCAAGCGACTTGAGATCGCCCTGGTTGGCGTAGCGCAGCGTCTGGCTCGACGCCGGCGAGACCGCCAACGCAAGCATACTGGCGAGCGTCGCCGCAAACAGACTTCGTCCGACTGACATTCTTGACCTCTCCACTCGCCCGCACCGTCATTTTTGATTGTTCGGCGGGGCTGATCGAACCATGTTGCCCAGAGTTCTCGACCCGTGCAAGCGCCATTCCAGCAAGGAACGCGCCAAGTTGCACCGCTGTGCAGCAATGCTGACCGGCATGACGGGAGGACGGGCGCGGCCGCGGCCGATTTTGATTGACCATATCCGCCGATCGGGGAAGCCGGAGCGCCGCCACCGGCTTCAGGTCGCTTGCGTTGTACACCGCCTCGCGGCGATACTGCAGTAGGCCGCTCGAATCTCATCTGGAGGGGACATGAAAGTTAACATCGAAATCGACTGTACCCCCCTCGAAGCCCGTCAGTTCATCGGATTGCCCGACCTGGCACCAATGCAGACGGCGGTCATGGACAAGCTGCAGCAGCAGGTTCTGAGCAACATCGACAAGGTCTCGCCGGAATCGCTCATCCAGAGCTGGTTCACCTTCGATCCAAAGCTTGCCGAGCGATTTCAGGACATGTTCGTCACCATGGCCGGCCTCGGCGGCACGCGCAGCGGCGATAAGAAGAAATAATGCCGCCCGGTCCGGACGGGCCGCAGACCTCAGGCCGGCTTCGTCCGCCGGGCCTTGCTTTGCTGCTCGCCGAAGCCCGTGGGTTGCTCGAACTCAACGCCAGCCTGCTGCTGTCGCCGGTCCTGATGCGGGCGCCAAAAGGCGACGGCCATCCGGTGCTGGCGCTGCCTGGCTTCCTCGCCAGCGATCTCTCGATGGCGCCGATGCGGCGCTATCTCAGCGAGCTTGGCTATGAGGCACATGCCTGGCGGATGGGCCGAAATTTCGGCGGGTTCGGACGGATGCGGGATTCGTTGCGCGCCCGTCTAGCCGAAATCCATGCTGCGAGCGGCCGCAAGGTCAGCCTGGTCGGATGGAGTCTCGGCGGCGTCTATGCGCGCGATCTCGCGCTCCAGGCGCCCGACATGGTCCGCAATGCCATCACGCTCGGCAGCCCTTTTGCCAATGACATACGGGCGACCAATGCGACGCGGCTCTACGAGATGATGTCCGGCGAGCGTGTCGAGGATTTCGCCGAGCTGCGCGTGGCGATCGCCGGCGATCTTCCGGTGCCGGCGACGTCGATCTATTCGCGCGCCGACGGGATTGTGAACTGGCGGACCTGCCTGCTGCGTCCCTCCGACCGTGCCGAGAACATCGAGGTGCACCTGGCGAGCCATATCGGGCTTGGGGTGAATCCCGCGGCGCTGTGGGCCGTGGCGGACCGCCTTGCGCAACCGGAGGGAGAGTTCTGGCCATTTGACAGGGCAGGGCCGTTTGCCATTGCATATGCCCCGCCGGAACAGGCAGTATCGGCCTGACGAGAAGCGCCGCCTAAGGCGCCCGTCAAATACTCGGGAGGGAACTATGGCTGACGGTAAGAAGCTGTCGTCGCTGGACGCGTCGTTTCTCTATCTGGAAACGCCGGAAATGCCGATGCATGTCGGGAGCATGGCGATCTTTCGTCTGCCGGACGACTACAAGGGCGACTTCTTCGAAGATTTCAAGGCGATGATCGTCTCGCGCCTGCACATCGCGCCGATCCTCAAAGCGCGGCTGGAGAAGGCGCCGCTCGATATCGATCATCCCTCCTGGATCGAGGACGATCAGTTCGACATTGACCGTCACATCTTCCGCGCCAGCCTGCCGCAGCCGCGCGACCGCGCTACGCTCGAACGCATCGTGGGCTGGATGCACGCCAAGCTCTTGAACCGTGCCCGCCCGCTCTGGGAGTTCTACGTGTTCGAGGGCATGAAGGACAACGAGGTCGGGCTCTATTCCAAGATGCATCATGCCGCCATCGACGGCGGCGCCGGTGCGGCGCTGACCAACATGATCTACGACATCTCGCCGATCCCGCGGAAGGTCGATCCGCCGACCGCGGGAGCGAAGCCCGGGCAGGAGCCGCGCGACATCGCAGCGAACCTGGTCGATTCCTACCAGCAGCTTTTCACCCAGCCGCTCGATGCATCGGCGGCCGCGAAGAATCTGCAGCTGCCACGCACCGGCAAGAGCGATATCGGTTCGATCCTGTTCGACAATGCGATGTACCAGATCGAGAGTGCGGTGCGCTTTGCCGGCAACATCCCAACCATGGTCAAGAGCGTCTCGGACGTGCTCGGCAAGATATCCGATCCAAAATCGCGCGAGAGCCTCGCCAGCATGGTCTCGCCGCCGACCATGCTCAACAAATCGATCTCGTCCGAGCGCAGCTTCGCCGGTGTCTCGATTTCGCTGTCGCGATCCAAGGCGCTGGCCAAGCAGGCCGGCGGCAAACTCAACGACGTCGTGCTGGCGCTCGCTTCCGGGGTGGTCCGGCGCTACCTGCAGCAACATGGAACGTTGCCGGCGAAGTCCTTGACCGCTGCCGTACCGATCTCGCTGCGCGAGGAGGGCAACACCGACGCCAACAACCAGGTGTTCGGCATGATCTGCTCGATCGCAACCAACATCGACGATCCCAAGGCACGCCTGGAAGCCATTATCGCGCAATCGACCAAGTCCAAGGAGATGTCGCATCCGCTGCGGGCTCTGATGCCGCAGATCTCCAATATCTCGATGCTGGGCGCGCCGCTTGTCGTGCAGATCATGGCGCTGCTCTACAGCCGCTCCGACTTGTCGAATGTGTTGCCGCCGGCTGCGAACATTACGGTGTCCAACGTGCCGGGGCCGCGGCAGACGCTCTACGCCGCGGGCGCGGAGCTGTTGCACATCTTCCCGGTATCGATCTCGACGCACGGACAGGCGCTCAACATCACCGTGCAGAGCTATCGCGACCAGCTCGATTTCGGCTTCATCGTCGGCGCCAACATCATTCCGCACGTGCAGGTGATGTGCGACATGCTGCCGGAAGAATTCGCCGCGCTCGAGGCTGCCTATGCTTCGCCCGCGGCGGACATCAAGGGCGCCGCTGAGTAGGAATGTTCCGATGATTGAAATGCCACCGCTCAAGTTCGTACAGACGAACGGAATCCGCATGGGCTATTACGAGGCGGGCCCGGTTACAGACAAGCCGCCGATGGTGCTGTGCCATGGCTGGCCCGAACTCGCATTTTCCTGGCGCCACCAGATCAAGGCGCTGAGCGAGGCCGGCATCCGCGTGATCGCGCCGGACCAGCGCGGCTACGGCGCGACCGACCGGCCAGAGCCGGTCGAGGACTACGACATCGAGCACCTGACCGGCGATCTGATCGGCCTGCTCGACCATCTTCAGATCGACAAGGCGATCTTCGTCGGCCATGACTGGGGCGGTTTTATCGTCTGGCAGATGCCACTCCGGCACATCGACCGGGTCGCCGGCGTGGTCGGCATCAATACGCCTCATACCAACCGCGCCTGGGCCGATCCGATCGAGCTCCTGCGCGCGCGCTTCGGCGAAAAGATGTATATCGTGCAGTTCCAGGATCCCGCGCGTGAGCCCGACAAGATCTTTGGCAGTCGCGTCGAGCAGACCTTCGATGCCTTCATGCGCAAGCCCGTAGCGCGCCCGGCAGATGCTCCGGCGGAGGAAGTCGTCGCGGGTGTCGGTGCCTCCCCGCGACTGAACCTGGCATTTCCGCAGATGATCGCGGGCTACGATGCGAAGCACGATCCTCGCACGCCGATCCTGTCGCCGGAAGAGAAAAAGGTGTTCGTGGACAATTTCACCAGGACGGGCTTCACCGGCGGCATCAACTGGTACCGCAATATGTCCCGCAACTGGATGCGCGCCGAAGGGCTCGATCATACGGTGCGCGTGCCGTCGCTGATGATCATGGCCGAGAACGACGCGGTGTTGCCGCCGTCTTCCGCCGATGGCATGGACAAGCTGATCCCCGATCTGGAAAAATATCTGGTCCGCGACAGCGGCCATTGGACGCAGCAGGAGAAGCCGGAGGAAGTCAGCGCCAAGCTGATCGAATGGCGTAGAAGGCGGTTTGGCTAGCTCGCAACGAGGGCGTTGAATACCGAGGCAGGGGAAGCACTTTTAATGTCATCGAAGAACCGTCTGGACCCGATCCCGCAGCCGCCGACCAAGCCGGTGGTCGGCAACATGCTGTCGCTGGATTCGGCCGCACCGGTGCAGCATCTGACCCGGCTTGCCAAGGAGCTGGGGCCGATCTTCTGGCTCGACATGATGGGCTCGCCGATCGTGGTCGTCTCCGGCCACGATCTCGTCGACGAGCTCTCCGACGAGAAGCGTTTCGACAAGACGGTGCGCGGTGCCCTGCGGCGGGTGCGCGCGGTCGGCGGCGACGGCTTGTTCACGGCCGACACCAGGGAGCCGAACTGGAGCAAGGCGCACAACATCCTGCTCCAGCCTTTCGGCAACCGCGCCATGCAGTCCTATCACCCGAGCATGGTCGACATCGCGGAGCAGCTCGTGGGCAAATGGGAACGGCTCAACGCCGACGACGAGATCGACGTCGTCCACGACATGACGGCGCTGACGCTGGATACGATCGGCCTGTGCGGCTTCGACTACCGCTTCAATTCGTTCTACCGGCGCGATTACCACCCCTTCGTCGAGTCGCTGGTGCGCTCGCTCGAAACCATCATGATGACGCGCGGCCTGCCGTTCGAGCAGCTCTGGATGCAGAAGCGGCGCAAGACCATGGCTGAAGATGTCGACTTCATGAACAGGATGGTCGACGAGATCATTGCGGAGCGCCGCAAGGGAGGCGAGGCGACCGACGACAAGAAGGATATGCTTGCGGCGATGATGACGGGCGTCGATCGCTCGACCGGCGAGCAGCTCGACGACGTCAACATCCGCTACCAGATCAACACGTTCCTGATCGCAGGCCACGAGACCACCAGCGGCCTGTTGTCCTGCGCGCTCTATGCGTTGCTCAAGCACCCCGACATTCTCAAAAAAGCCTATGACGAGGTCGACCGCGTCCTCGGTCCCAATGTCGACGTGCGTCCGACCTATCAACAGGTCACGCAGCTCACTTACATCACGCAGATCCTCAAGGAGGCGCTGCGGCTATGGCCGCCGGCGCCGGCCTATGGCATCTCCCCACTGAACGACGAGGCTATCGGGGGCGGCAAGTACAAGCTCAGGAAGGGCACGTTCACCACCATCCTGGTGACCGCGCTGCATCGCGATCCCTCTGTCTGGGGTCCCAACCCGGATGCGTTCGATCCGGAGAATTTCAGCCGAGAGGCGGAAGCCAAACGGCCGATCAATGCCTGGAAGCCGTTCGGCAACGGCCAGCGCGCCTGCATCGGCCGCGGCTTCGCCATGCACGAGGCCGCGCTCGCGCTCGGCATGATCCTCCAGCGCTTCAAGCTGGTCGACCACCAGCGCTACCAGATGCATCTGAAGGAAACGCTCACGATGAAGCCGGAAGGCTTCAAGATCAAGGTCCGTCCGCGCGCCGATCGCGAGCGCGGCGCTTATGGTGGACCTGTAGCGGTGTCGTCGGCGCCGAAGGCACCGCGCCAGCCCACCGCGCGTCCCGGCCACAACACGCCGATGCTCGTACTTTACGGCTCCAATCTCGGCACCGCCGAAGAGCTGGCGACGCGGATGGCCGACCTTGCCGAGATCAACGGCTTTGCCGTGCATTTGGGGCCGCTCGACGATTACGTCGGCAAGCTGCCGCGGGAGGGCGGCGTCCTGATCATCTGCGCCTCCTATAACGGCGCGCCGCCGGACAATGCGACACAATTTGTCAAATGGCTCGGCGACGAGCTGCCGAAGGATGCGTTTGCCGATGTGCGCTACGCCGTGTTCGGCTGCGGCAACAGCGACTGGGCCGCGACCTATCAATCGGTACCGCGCTTCATCGATGAACAATTATCGGCGCATGGTGCGCGCGCGGTCTATCCGCGTGGCGAAGGCGATGCGCGCAGCGATCTCGACGGCCAGTTTCAGAAATGGTTCCCGGCGGCCGCCCAGGTCGCGACCAAGGAATTCGGCATCGACTGGAATTTCACCCGTACCGCGGAGGATGATCCGCTCTACGCGATCGAGCCGGTCGCGGTGACCGCCGTCAACACCATCGTCGCCCAGGGCGGCGCGGTGGCCATGAAGGTGGTGGTCAATGACGAGCTTCAGAACAAGGCCGGTTCCAATCCGTCGGAGCGCTCGACGCGCCACATCGAGGTGCAGCTGCCGTCCAACATCACGTACCGCGTCGGCGATCATCTGAGTGTGGTCCCGCGCAACGATCCGACGCTGGTGGATTCGGTTGCCCGTCGCTTCGGCTTCCTGCCGGCCGACCAAATCAGGCTTCAGGTCGCCGAAGGCCGCCGCGCGCAATTGCCGGTCGGCGATGCCGTGTCAGTGGGCCGCCTGCTCAGCGAGTTCGTCGAGCTCCAGCAAGTGGCGACACGGAAGCAGATTCAGATCATGGCCGAGCATACGCGTTGTCCGGTCACGAAACCAAAACTGCTGGCCTTCGTTGGCGAGGAGGCCGAAACACTCGAGCGCTATCGCAGCGAGATTCTGGCCAGGCGAAAATCGGTGTTCGATCTGCTGCTCGAATATCCGGCCTGCGAATTGCCGTTCCACGTCTATCTGGAAATGCTCTCGCTGCTGGCGCCGCGCTATTACTCGATCTCGTCTTCGCCGTCGGTCGACCCGGTTCGTTGCAGCGTCACGGTCGGCGTGGTTGAAGGACCGGCCGCCTCCGGCCGCGGCACCTACAAGGGTATCTGCTCGAACTATCTCGCCAATCGACGCGCGGGCGACGTGATCCATGCAACCGTGCGTGAGACCAAGGCCGGCTTCCGGCTCCCGGACGATCCATCCGTGCCGATCGTCATGATCGGCCCGGGCACGGGACTGGCGCCGTTCCGCGGCTTCCTCCAGGAGCGCGCCGCGCGCAAGGTCAAGGGCGCCGCGCTCGGTCCGGCCATGCTGTTTTTCGGCTGCCGTCATCCCGATCAGGATTTTCTCTACGCGGACGAGCTGAAGGCGCTGGCGGCGAGCGGCATCACCGAGCTGTTCACGGCGTTCTCGCGCGCGGAGGGGCCAAAGACCTATGTGCAGCACGTCCTCGCTGCGCAGAAGGACAAGATCTGGCCGCTGATCGAGCAGGGCGCGATCGTCTATGTCTGTGGCGACGGCAGCAAGATGGAGCCCGACGTGAAGGCGGCGCTGGTCGCGATCCATCGCGAGAAGAGCGGCAGCGATGCCGCCACGGCTGCCCGCTGGATCGAGGAGATGGGTGCAAAGAACCGGTATGTTCTGGACGTATGGGCGGGTGGATAACCCGGCAGCCGGACGTGCTAAAGCTCTCGCATGATTCCCTGGGAAAAGATCGATACCGCCAAAATCCCCGGCTCCGATGAAGAGCTTCGCCTGATGCGGCGAGGCAAGGAGTTCTCAATCAAGCTCGGCACCAACGAGCTGATGAACAACCGCCTGTCGGGCTCGGAGGCCGCGCTCGCCACGCTCGCGGCGAAGCAGATCGAGACGGTCGCAAAACCTGTCGTCCTCATCGGGGGCCTGGGCATGGGTTTTACGCTGCGTGCGGCGCTGACCGTGCTCGGAAGCAAGGCGAAGATCGTTGTCTCCGAGCTCGTGCCGGCGGTGGTCGCCTGGGCGCGGGGTCCGATGGCGCAGGTGTTCGGTGACAGTCTCGATGACGTCAGGGTGAGCATCCGGGAAACCGACGTTGGCGAAATCATCCGGGCGCAGCGGTCGGCATTCGATGCCATCCTCCTCGACGTCGATAACGGGCCGGAAGGGCTGACCCGGAAGGGCAATGATGCGCTCTACAATGCGAGTGGGTTGAAGGCGGCGAAGACGGCGCTGCGGACGGGCGGCGTGCTCGCGGTCTGGTCCTCGGGGCCCAACCCGGCCTTCACAAAGCGGCTCGGGAGCGCCGGATTCGAAGTCAACGAAGTCAATATCCGCGCCACCGGAAGAGGCGGTGGCGCACGTCACGTGATCTGGCTGGCGAGGAAGAGCTAGGCCGCCTGCCCAGCAACCGGTTCGATCCGTCAGAACATCGTGTTGTTGTTCGCCGGATTTTCCGGGATCGGTTGCACGACGTCCCAGTGTTCGACAACCTTGCCGTTCTCCAGCTTGAAGATGTCGACGATCGCATTGCCCCTGCTGCCGGGCTCGCGAACCGCGTGAACGTGCAGGATGACGTAGTCGCCATCCACGAAGCTGCGCTTGATCTCGCTGTGCGAGTTCGGGAATTTCTCGCGCAGGAAGCCAATGAACTTTCGGAATCCGTCCGGACCATCGGCCGCGTTTGGATTGTGCTGGACGTAGCGGTCGCCGACATAGGCGAGGGCTGCATCGGCGTCCTTTTGGTTGAGCCCCTTCTCGTAGAACGCAAGGACAGTTTTGCGATTGGCTTCTTCTTGCGCGCCACCCGCCATCGCGGCGCCGCTGGCGAGGGACAGCGTGAGGACTGAAGCAGCGACGATTGCGGCCGACCGGACGATGAGATGCATGTGAACTCCGAGAGGCCGCGGCCTCTTTGTTGGCGATTGAGGTTCTCAGCGATTGAAGGAGGCCTGTATAGCTTTCGCACCGGCACGCGTTAAGAGAGTAACCGGCAGCTCACATGGTCACCGTGAGGAGACTGTCTGCGTCGGTCAATCTACGCCGCCTGCACCTCCGCGCCATGGGCGTGCTTGGCGATGGCGTCGATGATGTCCGGCCAGAACCGCATCGGCAGCGCGTGGCCCATGCCGTCGATCATCAGCAGCTTGGCCCCCGGAATTGACTCTGCCGTGTCCCTGCCGCCCTCGGGGCGGACCAGCGGATCGACGGTGCCGTGGATGACGAGTGTCGGCGTCTTGACGCCATGCAGCCGCTCCTTGCGGCTACCCGAGGCGAGCACCGCGCGGAGCTGCCGGCCGACACCGGCCGGATTGAGCCCGCGCGCGAACACGCGCTCGGCACGACCGGGATCGAGCGCCTCTTCCTCCGGGAAGGACCCGGCCCGCAACACGTTCCAGGTCTGGCCGTAGCGGACGATGAACTCCTCCTTGCTGCGCGGCGGCGGCGCCATCAGCATCGCGGCGGCCTCGCGTGTCGGGGGCGGCAGGCGCGGATTGCCGGTCGTCGACATGATCGAGGTGAGCGAGCGCCACCCGCTCGGGAAACGACAACGTCACTTCCTGCGCAATCATGCCGCCCATGGACGCCCCGACCAGGTGCGCCGACTTGACGCCGAGCGCATCCATCAGCCCGACAGTGTCTTTTGCCATGTCGATCAGCTTGTAGGTTGCGGCCACAGGAATCCTGAGAAACCGGAGCTTCAACAGCTCGAGCGGCGTCAGACGCTTGCCGCCTGTGAGATGGCTCGACTTGCCGATGTCCCGATTGTCGAACCGGATGACGCGAAAGCCGTGCGCGGCGAGCTGCTCACAGAACGCATCGTCCCAGTGGATCATCTGGGCGCCTAACCCCATGATCAGAAGCAGCGGCTCGGCACTGTCGTTGCCGAAAGTCTCGTAACAGATGTCGATGCCGTTGGCGTGGACGGTTTGCGGCGGATGATAGGCGTTCACGGGTGCGTTCCCTCGGCTTTTGATTAATGCTGTATCGCACGGTTTCCCCTCGCAATGAAGCCGCGTCCGCGACACCGGACCCGCTGCTTGCCGGTTGACCGGCACCGCGCAACGGTGTGGTATGGCGAAAAAGGAAGGGCATCGAAGCTCTCGCTTTCAGGAGGACGCCGATGACCGACAAAAGCAACGACCCCATTGCCATGTGGCAGAAGATGGTTGGCGAGATGGAGAAGGGGTTCAACTCCTTCGCCAATCAGGCCATGTCGTCGCCCGAGTTTTCGCAAGCCGTGAACCGGGCCGGCGGCGTTGCTGCAGGTGCTCAGAAGCAGCTCGGCGACCTCATGGAGAAATATCTGGTCTCCATGAATCTGCCGAGCCGGGACCAGGTCACCGGCCTTGCGGAACGGCTACAGTCCATCGAAGGACAGATCGGTGAGATCAAGTCGATGCTGAGCCAGATGGCGGCAAGTTCCGGAATTTCTCAGGGCTCCGATACTGCATTGCGCCCGCCGCGCACCAAGCGCCCGCCGTCTGAAGGCGGAGAGAAGACATGAATGCACCCGCCGGATTAGACTTCGCAGGGATCCCGGAGCGCATCCAGTCCGAGGTGCAACGCGCCATCCAGAGAAGCATCAAGGGCGTCGAATATTTCTCGACGTCCGGCCCCACGCTCGGGTCGACGCCGAAGGACGTGCTGCATTCACGCGGCACGATGAGCCTCTACCACTATCGACCGATGTCCGACGAGATCTATCGAATTCCGATTTTGATCGTGATGGCGACCACCAATCGCGGTTACATTCTCGACCTCGTGCCCGGCCAGAGTTTCATCGAGTTCCTGTTGAAGCGCGGCTACGACGTCTACATGCTCGACTGGAGCGCGCCACGGCCGGAGGAGAAGAGCCTCCGCATGGAGGATTATGTCCTCGACTTCATCCCGGACTGCATCCGCCGCGTGCAGCAGGATTCCGGCGAACAGGACGTCTCCGTCATCGGCTATTGCTTCGGCGGCGTGCTGTCGCTGCTCTACGGCTCGATCCACAAGGATGGGCCGATGAAGAATTTGATCTGCTTCACCACGCCGATCGACTTTCGCGAGATGAAGCTGTTCTCGAACTTCTCCGACCGTCGCTATTTCGACGTCGATCGCCTCGTCGACAGCGTCGGCAACGTGCCGCCCGAGATGATCCTGTCGTCGTTCGAGATGCTGCGCCCGGCCTCCCGCACCGTCAGCCAGATCCAGCTCTGGGAAAACATCTGGAACGACGAGTTCGTCAAATCCTACCGGATGTTCGACCGCTGGGCGACCGACACGCTGCCGCTGGCCGGCGAATATTTCCGCACCATCACCAAGGACCTGATGTGGGACAACAAGCTGTTCAACGACACCATGTCGGTCGGCGGCCGTGCGGCGAAGCTCGAGGACATCAAGGTGCCGTTCCTGCATGCGGTCGCCGAGCATGACCACATCGTGCCGTATGAGGCGGCAAAGCACCTGATCGCCAAGATCGGATCGGAGGACAAGGAGGAGGTGATGCTGAAGGGCGGTCACGTCTCGCTGGTCGCCGGCGCCAATGCGGTGAAGCGGCTGTGGCCGAAACTGGATTCCTGGCTGGGGAAGAGATCGACATGAGTGAGCAGCGTTCCTATCCGCGCCATGTGAAGACGGACGCGGGCGATATCGAGATCCGCCTGATGTCCCCGGCGGACGAAGCCGCGGTGCTCGCCTTCGGCAAGGGCCTGCCGACCCACGACCTGTTGTTCCTGCCGCGCAACATCAGTGAGCCGAAGGTGCTCTCCGCCTGGGTCAAGGAGATCGCGCGCGGCGCGATCACGAGCCTGCTCGCGGTCAGGGACGGCACGGTCGTCGGCTGCGGCACGCTGGTGCGCGATCCGCACTCCTGGTCGCCTCATGTCGGCGAGATCCGAATGGTGGTTTCGCTCGACGTGCGCGGGAAGGGGGTGGGAAGGACGCTGTCGCAGGAGACCTTCGCCCTCGCGCTCGGGGCCGGCCTCGAGAAGCTCTCGGTCCAAATGACGGTCGATCAGCAGGCGGCGATCACGCTGTTCGAGAGCCTTGGCTTCAAGGCCGAGGCACTGCTGCGCGACCATGTTCGCGACGTCGACGGCAAGACCCACGATATCGTGGTGCTCGGGCACAACATCGCGCAGGTCCAGGCCCAGATGGAGGCCTATGGGCTGCTTGGCGCCGTCCAGCATTGAGAACCGCTGGACGGTGTTCGGGAACCCGGATGGTCAGGGAGGCGCCAGATGCCTCTCAACATGGCTATTCACGGTTTCGTGATATCGCACTGCAATATGGATATTGCATCGCACAATTAACTATGACATATAAGCCGTGCCCCGGGCCAAAACCGGACGGGGTGAGCCCATAGCTCAACCAATGAGGATGGAGAGACCCCCAATGACCACCGAAACCAACACCGCTTTCGAAGGCTTCAAGGACGCGTTCAAGAACATCCAGAACCTGGAAGTTCCCGAGGCCGCCCGCGAGTTCGTCAAGAAGTCCGCCAACACTGCCAAGGACCGTGCTGCCGAGGTGTTCGCTGGCTCTGAGCGCGTGACCGCCGCCGTCGAAAACGCGGTGACCGAGACCGTCACCGAAGCCGGCAAGATCAGCCGCAACATCCAGCAGGCGATCTACGAGGACGCCGAGGCATTCTTCGCGGGCATCGACAAGCTCGCGTCCGCCAAGTCGTTCAGCGAAGCTGTCGAGATCCAGTCCGGCCTGCTCCGCGCCCGCGGCGAAGCGTTCGTCTCGCGCGCCAAGGCGACCACCGACTATTTCGGCAAGCTCGCCGCTAACGGTGCGAAGTCCGCTCAGGACAATTTTGCCAAGGTCTACAACAAGACCGCCTGATACGGCCCCCTGAGTAAAAACTGAATTTGAGGCCCGCTTCGGCGGGCCTTTTGTTATTCCGCCGTAGCCGTCATTGCGAGCGAAGCGAAGCAATCCAGTCTGCCTCCTTGGAAAGACTCTGGATTGCTTCGCTTCGTTCGCAATGACGGATAGGGTGATGCTGTGATGACTCCATCAGGCGCCTTCTCTTTCGACACTCCCGGCGACGCCGAACGCGCAGCCGAATTGCGCCGCGTGAAAGCGCTGGCGACGCTGGTGCTGGGCTCGACGCTTGTCCTGTTCGTCGTTGCGAAATGGCTGCTGCCCGTACATCCCGTGTTCGGATTCATCGCGGCCTTCGCCGAAGCCGCGACCATCGGCGGGCTCGCCGACTGGTATGCGGTGGTCGCGCTGTTCAAGCGTCCACTCGGCCTGCCGATCCCACACACCGCGATCATCCAGAGCAACCAGGCCCGTATCGCCGACAAGCTCGGCGAGTTCATCCAGGTGCATTTCCTCGAGGCCGCTCCCGTCGAGGCCAAGCTGAAGGAGATCGATTTCGGCTCCTTCGTCGCCGACTGGCTGCGCGATCGCAAGCGCAGCGATGACCTCGCGCGCTTTGCGCTGCGCCTGCTGCCGGAGGCTGTCTCCGCGACCGAGAGCTCCGGTCTGATGACCTTCATCATCCGCCGCATGTCCTCGCAGCTCCAGGCCGTCGATCTGGCGCCGCTCGCGGCCGGCACGTTGCGCGGCTTCGTCGCGGAAGGGCGGCACCAGATCCTGTTCGACGATCTTCTGCGCGTGATGCACGAGACGCTGAACCAGACCGAGACGATGGCGATCATCCGCGAGAAGGTGCGCGCGGAATTGCCAACCTTGCTCAGGCTCTATCGCGCCGACAAGTTTCTGGTGAACAAGATCGTGGCCTCCGCCACCGCGTTCTTCAATGAAGTGCGCAGCGATCCCAAACATCCTTTTCGCGGCGAGTTCGATCGCATGGTGCTGAGCTTCGTCGACCGGCTCGGCACCGACCAGGCCTATATCGACCGCATCGACGGCTTGAAGCGCGATCTGCTCGCGCGTCCCGAGCTTGCCGATCTCGCCCGCACCGTCTGGGCCAATACGCGGTCCTTCATCGAACGTAGTGCAAGCGGCGAGACGCAGGTGCTGCAGCATCATCTCGCGGGCATGTGTGTCGCGGCGGGCGAAGCGCTTGCGGGCGATGCCGAGCTGCGCGGCGAGATCAACAAGGGGCTGGTCGCGGTGCTGCGCAGTTTCGTCGCGGACCAGAAGAGCGGCGTCTCGACCTTCATCTCCGACCAGGTCAAATCGTGGGATATGGCGCAGCTGATTTCGCTGATCGAAATCAACATTGGCCGCGACCTGCAATACATCCGCTTCAACGGCTCGCTGATCGGCGGGCTGGCGGGTCTTGCGCTTTACTCCGTAGAATTCCTGCTTCGATTGTTGTGACTTTTGCGTCACGGACGTCAGCATTAACGCGCGGGCCTATTGTGGCCCGGGGTGTCTCCCGCTTGAATGTCGGGAACCCGCTGCCTAGCTGATTCATGTTGCGTTGCGGAACGATCAAGAAGCCGGCGTGTTGGAATCCCATACCCATTTGCCGGCAAACAACCGGTGGCCTTTTCAGCAATTTTCCCAAGGGGACCATGGATGACCGCTACTGCCCAGACGCTGAGCCCGCCGTCTCGCACCCTGATGTTCCTGGAAGGGCGAGCGATCCACGAGTTCGGCGCCTTCCTCGGCGCGCTGCCGCTGCTCAGCCTCGCGCCGCGCGGCGATGGGCATCCGGTGCTGGTTCTGCCGGGCCTCGTGGCCTCCGACGGGTCCACGCGTGCACTGCGCACCTTTCTGTCCGGCAAGGGCTATGCGGTGAGCGGCTGGCGCCAGGGCCGCAACTATGGCCTGCGCGAGGGCGTGCAGCACGCGATGGTGGATCTGGTTCAGGAGCTCAGCGACAGGCACGGCCGCAAGATCAGCCTGGTCGGCTGGAGCCTCGGCGGTCTCTATGCGCGCCAACTCGCCAAGATGATGCCCGACCGCGTACGCCAGGTGATCACGCTCGGCAGCCCCTTTGCCGGCGATCCGCATTCGACCAATGCCTGGCGAGTCTATGAATGGGCGAGCGGCCGGAAGTCCAACGAGGTCGACCCGCAGTTCGGCGGCGATCTCGCCGTTCCGCCGCCGGTGCCGACCACGGCGATCTTCAGCCGCACCGACGGCGTCTGCGCCTGGCAGGGCTGCATGGAGAAGACGGGCGCGCAGACCGAGAGCATCGAGATCGAGAGCAGCCATTGCGGCATGGGCCATCATCCCGCCGCCGTCTTCGCGGTGGCTGATCGCCTTGCGCAGAAGGAAGGCAGCTGGCGGCCCTTCGACCGCAGCGGCTGGCGCAGCGTGGTCTATCCCGATCCGCATCGGTAATTCTTTGCCTCTCTCCGTAAGAACGGGGCAAGGGAGAAGAGCGTCGCACCCGTCCATTGTCGTGCCCGCACCAAACGCGCTATGCCTCGCGCATGGCGCATCCGTTGTCCCGCATCATCGATCAGCTCAAGCGCGAGCCGTCGCGCACCGGCTCTATCGTCATCACGGTATTCGGTGATGCCATCGTGCCGCGTGGCGGTTCGGTATGGCTCGGCACGCTGCTGGAATTCTTCGAGACCCTGGACATCGACAGCGGCGTGGTGCGTACCGCGATGTCGCGGCTTGCTGCCGATGGCTGGCTGACGCGCGAAAAGGTCGGCCGCAATAGTTTTTACCGCTTGGCCGACAAGGGCCGCCAGATATTCGAGGCCGCGACGCGGCATATCTACGATCCGCCGCCATCCGACTGGACCGGGCGCTTCGAGCTGCTTCTGATCGGCAATGGCGAGGATCGCGATGCCTCGCGCGAGGCGCTCCGCAATGCCGGCTTCGGCAGCCCGCTGCCGGGCGTGTGGGTCGCCCCGTCAGGCGTGCCAGTGCCCGGCGAGGCCGCGGGCGCCATCCGTCTGGAGGTCTCGGCCGAGGATGACAGTGGTCGCCGGCTGCTCAGTGCGAGCTGGCCGCTGGATCGCACCGCGGACGCCTATCTCAAGTTCATGAAGACGTTCGAGCCGCTGCGCGCCGCGATCGCGCGCGGCAGCGACTTGTCCGAGGCCGACGCCTTCACGGCGCGCATCCTCCTGATCCACCATTATCGCCGAGTCGTGCTGCGCGATCCGCTGCTGCCCGAAAGCCTGCTTCCGGCGAACTGGCCAGGCAAGGCCGCCCGTGCGTTGTGCGGCGACATCTATCGCGCGCTGCTTGTCCCATCGGAACAATGGCTTGATGGTCATGGGACCAATGAAAAGGGGCCATTGCCGCTGGCGCGGAAACTCCTGGAGAGGAGATTCGAGACTTGATTGTTACGTTACAGAAATATCTTGCGTGATCTTATTCTTGTTATATATTGCCTCTCAATAAAATGGGAGGATGCGCATGTATACCCAGGCGCTGAACACGGCCGAGACCGATGATCGCGGCCTCGAGGATGCGGCCAAGGCTGCGCAGTTCCAGACGCGCATCGATGCCGAGGAGCGCATCGAGCCGAACGACTGGATGCCTGCGGCTTATCGCAAGACGCTGACCCGCCAGATCTCCCAGCACGCTCATTCCGAAATCGTCGGCATGCTGCCCGAAGGCAACTGGATCACGCGCGCGCCGTCCTTGCGCCGCAAGGCCGCGCTGCTCGCCAAGGTGCAGGACGAGTGCGGCCACGGGCTTTACCTCTATGCCGCGGCCGAGACGCTCGGCACTTCGCGCGAAGAGCTGGTCGACGCCATGCTCGCGGGCAAGGCAAAATATTCCTCGATCTTCAATTATCCGACGCTGACCTGGGCCGACATCGGCACCATCGGCTGGCTGGTCGATGGCGCCGCGATCATGAACCAGATACCGCTGTGCCGCTGCTCCTACGGTCCCTATGCCCGCGCGATGATCCGCGTCTGCAAGGAGGAGTCGTTCCACCAGCGCCAGGGCTACGAGATCATGCTGACGCTGTGCCGTGGCTCGGACGAGCAGAAGGCGATGGCGCAGGATGCCTTGAATAGGTGGTGGTGGCCGGTGCTGATGATGTTCGGCCCGCCCGATGCCACCAGCCAGCACAGCGACACCTCGACGAAGTGGAAGATCAAGCGCTTCTCCAATGACGAGCTGCGGCAGAAGTTCGTCGACGCCACCGTGCCGCAGGCGCAATATCTCGGCCTGACCATTCCCGATCCCGGCATGATTCAGGACGCCGACGGGCACTGGCGCTACAGCGAGATCGACTGGACCGAGTTCAAGCAGGTGCTCGCCGGCAACGGCCCATGCAACCGGGATCGCATCGCGGCACGCCGCAAGGCGCACGATGAGGGCGCCTGGGTGCGCGAGGCGGCAGCTAGCAATGCCGCAAAGCGCGCGCAGCGTCGAACTGCACAAGCGGCAGAGTAGGGAGATCGCGATGGCCACGCCGAACACGCCGCTGTGGGAAGTCTTCATTCGCAGCCGCAACGGGCTCGCGCACAAGCATGTCGGCTCGCTGCATGCGAGCGACGCCACGATGGCCTTGCAAGCCGCCCGCGATATCTACACGCGTCGCGGTGAGGGCCTTTCGATCTGGGTCGTGCCGTCGACGGCGATCACCGCAAGCGATCCCGCCGAGAAGGGCATGATGTTCGAGCCGGCGGAATCAAAGATCTACCGCCACCCGACGTTTTACGAGGTGCCTGAGGAAGTAGGACACATGTGATGGCGAACATCGAGGTCTCCGAAACACCGCTGGTGCTCTACGCATTACGCCGCGCCGACGACGCGCTGATCCTCGGCCACCGCCTGTCGGAATGGTGCGGGCATGCGCCGATGATGGAAGAGGACATGGCGCTCTCCAACATCGCGCTCGACCTCATCGGCCAGGCCCGCGAGCTCTACACCTACGCAGCCAAAGCCGAAGGCAAGGACAACGACGAAGACAAGCTCGCCTACCTTCGCGATGTCAGGCAGTATCGCAATCTGCTGCTCCTCGAGCAGCCGAACGGCGACTTTGCCCAGACGCTGGTGCGGCAGTTCTTCTATTCCGCCTTCGCCGATCTCTACTGGCGCGCCATGATGACCTCGCGCGATACGACGCTCGCTGCGATTGCCGCGAAGTCGGAGAAGGAGAGTGCCTATCATTTGCGGCATTCCTCGGAGTGGATGATCCGGCTCGGCGACGGCACCGACGAGAGCCATGCCCGCGCGCAGGCTGCGATCGATCATCTCTGGGCTTTCACCGGCGAGATGTTTGCCGTCGACGACGGCGAGCACGCCTTGATCCATGCCGGTATCGCCGTAGACCCAGGCACCTTGCGGGGTCGTTGGCTGACGACACTTTCGGATGTGATCGGCGAAGCAACGCTCAAGCTGCCGCAGAACGACTGGATGCAGCAGGGCGGCCGCGTGGGCCGGCACAGCGAGCATCTCGGCCATCTCCTCTCAGAGCTGCAATCGATACAGCGTACCTTCCCGGGGCAGACATGGTGACGGTGCTGGAGCCCCATAGCGACCTGCGCCGACGGGCCTGGGATGCCGCGGCGAGCGTGGTCGATCCCGAAATCCCGGTTTTGACCATCGCCGATCTCGGCGTGCTTCGTGATGTCGTCCTCGACGGCGATCAGGTCGAGGTCGCGATCACCCCGACCTATTCGGGCTGTCCGGCCATGAACATGATCGCGCTGGAAATCGAGGTCGCGCTGGAGCGCGCCGGTTTCCGCAGTCCAAAGGTCCGCACCGTGCTGTCGCCGGCCTGGACCACCGACTGGATGAGCGAAGAGGGCCGCCGGAAGCTTCATGCCTACGGCATCGCACCGCCGCAGGCCTCGAATTCACGCCGCGCGCTGTTCGGCGAGCAAGCCGTTGTGTGCCCGCAATGCGGCTCGGCGAATACCGAGCTGCTGTCCGAATTCGGCTCCACCTCCTGCAAGGCACTCTGGCGCTGCAGGGCGTGCCGCGAACCCTTCGATTATTTCAAGTGTCATTGACCATGTCAGCAGTCGCACCACGCTTTCATCGCCTGGCCGTCAACGACCTCCGCCGCGAGGCGTCGGACGCCATATCGCTGACATTCGCCATCCCGACGGAGCTTGCGACCGACTACGCTTTCACGCCCGGTCAATACCTCACACTCCGCACCATGCTGGATGGCGAGGAAGTGCGCCGCTCCTATTCGATCTGCTCCGGCCCCGACGACGGCGAGATACGGATCGCCGTCAAGAAGGTTGATGGAGGCGCGTTTTCGAGCTGGGCAGCGGACGATTTGAAGTGTGGCGACGCGCTGGACGTGATGACGCCCACGGGACGCTTCGGCGTGATCCCGCCGGCCGGCGGCGGCCGCATCCATGTCGGCTTTGCCGCTGGGTCCGGCATCACGCCGATCCTGTCGATCGTCAAGGGCGTCCTCGCGCGCGAAGCCGACAGCCGCTTCTTCCTGTTCTACGGCAATCGCACGACCGACAACATCATGTTCCTCGAGGCGCTCGAAGAGCTCAAGGATCGCTTCATCGACCGCCTCTCGATCTTCCACGTCATCTCGGGCGAGGAACAGGACATTCCGATCCTGCACGGCCGGCTCGACGGCGACAAGGTGAGGGTGCTGCTGCGCTCGCTGGTACCGGCGGAAAGCGTCGATCACGTCTTCATCTGCGGTCCGTCCGGCATGAGCGAGGACATCGAGGCGACCTGTCGCGATCTCGGCATCGCGGAGGAGCGTATCCATGTCGAGCGGTTTGTCTCGGAGTTCGGTGGCAAGCCGCGGCCGAAGAAGATCGTTGCGCCGGACGCGCCGCCGAAAGCGATCGCGTCGCTGATCATCGACGGCAAGCGCCGCGACGTGCCGGTGGCAGAGGACGAGGCGATCCTCGATGCCGCGCTACGCGCCGGTGTCGATCTGCCCTTCGCCTGTAAGGGCGGCATGTGCTCGACCTGCCGTGCCAAACTGGTGGAGGGCGAGGCGCCGATGGACATCAACTACTCGCTGGAACCCTGGGAGCTGAAGGCCGGCTTTGTCCTGACCTGTCAGGCCAAGCCATCGTCGGAGCGGGTCGTGGTCGACTACGACCACGTTTGACAGTTTTAGCCAGGCAGCAGAACATCGTGTCCAAACAATCGGACGGGAGAAGCGCGTGAACGTCAAAGCCGCCTTGTCGCCCGAGGATATTGCCCGCGCCTGCGCCGATGCGATGTGGGCGGAGGACGATGCCTCCAAAGGACTCGGCATGGAGATCGTCGAGATCGGCCCGGGGTTCGCGACGCTGGCGATGAATGTGCGGCCGGATATGGTCAACGGTCAGCGCATCGTCCATGGCGGCTTCATCTTCACGCTGGCCGATTCCGCCTTCGCTTTCGCGTGCAACTCGCACAACGACCGCGTCGTGGCGGCGCAGGGCCAGATCACCTTCATCAAGCCAGGCAAGCTCGGCGATCGCCTCGTCGCAAAGGCCCGCGAGGTCACGCGTGGCGGCCGCTCCGGCATCTATGACGTGCGCGTCACCGCCGGCGATACAGTCATCGCCGAATTCCGCGGGCATTCGCGGGTCATGCCCGGAAACTGGCTGCCGGCGCAGGATCAATAAAGAAAAGCAATGATACGGGGAAACGAGGATGGCTCTGACGAGGCTCAAGGAAGGTGGCAACACCTATAAGGCCGAGCTGGATGCGCACGAGCGTGCATCGCGCGACGAGATCATGGCACTCCAGGTGCAGCGGCTGGCCTGGTCGCTGAAGCACGCTTACGACAACGTCGCGCACTATCGCAAGGCCTTCGACGCGGCCGGCGTGCACCCGTCCGACTTTCGCGAGCTCTCGGAGCTTGCGAAATTTCCGTTCACCGTAAAAACGGACCTGCGCGACAATTATCCCTTCAACATGTTTGCCGTGCCCCGTGAGAAACTGGTGCGCGTGCATGCGTCCTCCGGCACGACGGGCAAGCCGATCGTGGTGGGCTATACGCAACGCGACATCGACACCTGGTCGGACGTGATGGCACGCTCGATCCGCGCCGCGGGCGGCCGCACCGGCATGATCATCCACAATGCTTATGGCTACGGTCTTTTCACAGGCGGGCTTGGCGTGCACTACGGCGCCGAAAAACTCGGCTGCACTGTGGTGCCGATCTCCGGGGGCATGACCGAGCGGCAGGTGCAGCTCATCAACGATTTTCGGCCCGACATCATTACGGTGACGCCGAGCTATATGCTGGCGATCCTCGACGAGTTCAAGCGTCAGAAGCTCGATCCGCGCCAATGCTCGCTCAAGGTCGGCATCTTCGGCGCGGAGCCGTGGACCAATGCGATGCGCGGCGAGATCGAAGATGCCTTCGACATGGATGCGACCGACATCTACGGTCTCTCCGAGGTGATCGGCCCCGGCGTCGCGCAGGAATGCATCGAGACCAAGGACGGCCTGCATATCTGGGAGGATCATTTCTATCCCGAAGTGATCGATCCCGACACCGGTGCGGTGCTGCCCGACGGGGAGAAGGGCGAACTGGTGTTTACATCGCTCACCAAGGAAGCCTTTCCGGTGATCCGCTATCGCACCCGCGACCTGACGCGGCTTCTGCCGGGCACGGCGCGGCCGGGCATGCGGCGGATGGAGAAGGTCACGGGGCGCTCGGACGACATGATCATCCTGCGCGGCGTCAACCTGTTCCCGACCCAGATCGAGGAGGTTCTGCTCGCCACCGACTGGTGCGGCGGGCATTTCATTCTGGAATTGACTCGGGAAGGACGCATGGACGAGTTGACCATCATTGCCGAGGCGCGGCCGGAGAGTTGGGATGGCCGGGGTCTCCTCGACCATGCCGATCGGATCTCAACCCATATCAAGAACACGATCGGGATCAGTTCCAACGTGCGGGTGGTTGCGCCTGCGACGCTGGAACGCTCGCTCGGCAAGGCGAAGCGGCTCTACGACAAGCGGCCGAAGGATTGAGTTGACGGGATTGACTTGACGGATTGACTTGACCGCCCCCAAAGGCGACAAGGCCCGCGAGAAATCGCGGATCTTTTCCATGTCGTCAGCCGATCCCAAAGCCGTCGAGGCGCGCTGCGTCCGCCTCAATGCCAAGGCCGAGAACGCCGCTGGGATTGCACCTCGCGTCGAGCCTCATACGCTCGCGCGCGGTCCGAACGATCTCCTGATCGAGGTCAAGGCCGCCGCCGTCAATCCGTCCGACGTCAAGGCCGCGACTGGGCTAATGGCCTATGCCATCTTCCCGCGCACGCCGGGGCGCGATTACGCCGGAGTGGTGATCGACGGGCCGGCCGGTACGATGGGCCGCGAGGTGTTCGGCTCCTCCGGCGATCTCGGCATCCGCCGCGACGGCACTCACGCCAGCCATCTCGTCGTTGAATCCGACGCGGTGGTGGAGAAGCCGAAGACCGTGTCCTGGGAGGAGGCCGCCGGCATCGGCGTGCCCTTTGTCACCGCCATGGAGGGTTTTCGCCGCGCCGGTATTCCAAAGCCCGGGGAAACGGTGCTGGTGTTCGGCGTCAACGGCAAGGTCGGTCAGGCGGCGGTGCAGATCGCGACCTGGCAGGGCGCGCGTATCATCGGCGTGGTGCGCAAGGCGGAACCTTATGAGGGCCACACCAATGCATCCATCGAGGTGATCGACGCTTCCGCGACCGACGTCGCCACACGCGTGCGCGAGTTGACCGATGGCAAAGGCGCCGACATCGTCTTCAACACGGTCGGCGATCCCTATTTCCAGGCGGCGCACAAGTCGCTCGCGCTTCGCGGCCGCCAGATCCTGATCGCCGCCATCGACCGCATCGTGCAGTTCAACATTCTCGAATTCTACCGCGGGCAACACACCTATGTCGGCATCGACACGCTCGGCCTGTCGTCGATCGCGACAGGCGCTGTGCTGCGTGACCTCGGCCCGGGCTTCGCGAGCGGGCACCTGAAACCGTTTCCGATCAAGGCGAACGCCGTCTATCCGCTCGAACGCGCGAAGGAGGCCTATGTCGCCGTTGCAGGCTCCTCGCGGGATCGCGTGATCCTGAAACCTTGATCATGGATTCGTCTCCCCAACTCATCATCCTCGCCGGCCTCGTCGTCGGCCTGGTCTACGGCGCTGTCGGCCTGCTCAGCGGCTTCTGCCTGATGAGCAGCATGCGCGGCTGGTTGTCGGAGGGGGATGGGCGGTTGGTCCGAACCTATGCGCTGGCGATCGCGGTTGCGACCACAGCGAGCCAGTTCCTCGCCGGCACCGGCATGGTCAATCTCGGCAAGTCGATTTACCTGCAACAGTCCTTCTCGACGCCGGTGCTGTTTCTCGGCGGACTTCTGTTCGGATACGGCATGGTACTGTCCAACGGCTGCGGTTCGCGCGCGCTGGTGCTGCTCGGTCGTGGCAATCTCCGCTCCTTCGTCGTGGTGGTCGTGCTCGCCATCGCCGCGCAGATGACGCTCAAGGGCCTGATCGCGCCGGCGCGCATCGCCGTGGTCCAGGCCTCGCAAACCACGGTCAACGTGAATTCGCTGCCGTCATTGTTCGCCATGTTCGGTCCGGCTGAAGCGCTTTCGCGCGCAATGGCTGCTGCTGTCGTTGTCGTCACGCTGATCCTGTTTGCTTTCGCGCACCCAGCGTTCCGACGTTCGCCCGGCCAGATTGCAGCCGGTGTCGTCGTCGGTCTCCTCGTCGCCGGCGGCTGGTTCGTCACCGGCTATCTCGGCGCGGATGATTTCAACCCCGTCCCCGTGACCTCGCTTACCTTCGTCGCGCCGATCGCGGACAGCCTGCAATATGCCATGCTCTCGACGGGCCTGACGCTGAATTTCGGCATCGCGACGGTTGCAGGTGTCTTCGCCGGCAGTCTGGTCACCGCGCTTGCGACGGGCCGTTTCCATCTCGAAGGCTATTCCTCGCCACGCCATATGCTGCGATCGGCGGCTGGCGCCGCACTGATGGGCATCGGCGGCGTGATGGCGTTCGGCTGTTCGATCGGCCAAGGGCTCACCGGCGTGTCGACGCTCGCGCTCGGCTCATTCGTCGCCGTCGCCGGCATCCTGCTCGGCACGACGGCGGGATTGCGCGGGATGCTGCGCGTTCAGCCCTTCGCGGTAGCCTGACCACGCAGCAGGCGATCGCCGAGCGTTGCGAGCCCGATGCCGGTGATGATCAGCGCGGCCGCTATCACCAGACTCATGTCGATCGGCTCGCCCAGCAGGATCGCGGCGCTGGCGATGCCGACGAGCGGCGTTGCGGTGGTGCCGAGCGAGGTCGTCAGGGCCGAGATGCTCTTATTCACCATCGACATCGCCCAATAGGCGAGCACCGTCCCGATCAGCCCGGAATACAGGAACAGCAAAACGAGTCTCCACGACCACTCCACATGCGGCAGGCCATCCGCGATGGTCGCGCTCACCGATAGCACGATGGTTGCCACGAGCACTTGCCAGATCAGAAGCTGGAGCGGCGAGGCAATCCAGCGATGGGCGCGGATATAGATAATGTTCGCGGCCCATGAGATCGCGGCCAGGATCACCATGCCGGCGCCGAGCACGACATTGGTGTTGGTCCAGTCGATCGAGGCCGGGTTCAGGATGACGATCAGGCCGATCAGGCCCAGCAGCGCGCCGGCGAGCTTCGGCGCCGTCAAAGTGTCCTTCCCGAGCAGCGGCGCGGCGATCGCGACCCAGAGTGGCGTGGTGTAGCCGAGCACAACGGCCTTGCTCGCGGGTAGGAAGCGCACACCGGCCGCAACCAGGACCGAGAACACGGTCATGTGCAGCAGTGCAACGCTCAGGACCACCGGGATGTCGCGACGCTCCGGAATCATCAGATTGTTGCTGAGCCCGAGAATCACGAACAATCCAGCCAGCGCGATCCAACTCCGGATCGCTGAAGCCCACAGTGGTGGAAGGAATTGGACGAGTTGCTTCGTCACCGACCAGTTTATGCCCCAAGCCAGCACGACGATGAGAAACAGGCCAACGGCTGCGCGGGGGGATAGGGAGTTCATTTCGGAGGTCCTTGAAGCAGTCCAGTCCAGCGGATAGCATCTCGTCTGGCACCTGAAACAGTGCCAGATCGGAAAGGAATAGGGTGCCAGTTCCGGACAGCATGATCTCCGCCCTGATCGACCTGAACCGGGCCGACGACGAGGGGCCGGTGGCTCAACTGACGAGCCAGCTCCGAAGCTTGATCGCGACCGGGCGTCTCGTCAAAGGCCGCACGCTGCCGTCGAGCCGTGGGCTTGCGAGCGATCTCGGCGTCTCGCGCAACACCGTCAGCTATGCGTTCGAGCAACTCGCCGCCGAGGGATATCTCGAAGCCTCGCACGGCCGCCGTCCGATGGTTGCGGTCGACGGCGGCGAGCGCGTCACAGAGGCTGGCGCCGTCGCATCTCGCATACGCCCTGGCAAGCCGCGGCTTTCGCCCTGGGCGTCGAGCCTCACGCAGACCGACTGGCCGATGTCTTATCAGGCGCGACTGAGACCCTTGCGTCCCGGACATGGCGATTTCAGGGAGTTTCCCAACGAGGTCTGGGCGCGCTGCCTGCGCCGCAGCGCTGTGCGCGCGGCGAGGCGCGAGCTCGGACCGGTCAATCGGCCGCGCCTGCGCGAGGCACTGGCGCATTATCTTGCGACCAGCAGGGGCGTGCGCGCGACGGCGGATCAGATCCTGATTCTGCCGAGCGCGCAGGCTGCGCTGACTTTGATCGCGGCCGCCGTCATCACCCCCGGCGACGATGTCTGGGTCGAGGATGCCGGCTATCCCGGCGCCGCGGCCGCCTTCCGCGCATCCGGTGCGCGCGTGATCGGGATGAGTTTGGACGAGCAGGGCATGCAGCGGATTCGTGGCTTGGCGGCCCCGACCTTGATCTTCATGACGCCGTCGCATCAGCACCCGACCGGCCGCCTGATGTCGCTCTCGCGCCGCAGGGAGTTTCTTGGCCTGAGCAGGCCCGGCAAGACCTGGATCGTGGAGGACGATTACGACGGCGAATTCCACTATGATAGCCGGCCGGTGCCGGCCTTGCAGGGACTCGATGCCCACGGCCGCGTGTTCTATGTCGGCACGTTCTCCAAGGTCATGACCTCGGATATCCGGCTTGGCTACCTCGTCGTACCGCCGGCCATGGTCGGTACTCTCGAGATCGTACAGCGGCACATCGGACTGATCGCCGCGAGCCACATCCAGGAGGCGCTGGCCGAGTTCATTGCCGACGGGCATTTCCTGGCGCATCTGCGCCGGGTGCGCCGGATCTATCACGCCCGCCGCGATCACCTCGTGGAGGGATTGGAGCGCCATTTGGGCGATGTGCTCTCTGCCGAAGTGCCCCCCGGTGGCATTCAGCTCGTCGCGCGTCTCAAGCGCGGTCGCGCTGATCAGGTGGCGGTCAAGCGGCTGGTCGAAGCGGGCGTTGAAACGCGTGCCCTGTCCGGCTTGGCACTGGGCAGGCCGCGCGACCACGGCCTGCTGCTCGGCTTCGCGGCCTGGCGCGAGAGCGAGATCACCGCGGCGGTGCGAACAATGGCGTCGTGCTTCTAGCGCAGTCGCGCTAATCCTCGGCCTTGGTCACGATGCGGATTTCCGACGTCAGCGTCCGGTGCACCGGGCACTTGTCGGCGATCTCCATCAATTTCTTGCGCTGCTCGGAATCGAGCGCGCCGTCCATCGCGATGTCGCGCTCGATCTGGTCGAGCATGCCATCGCGCGTCTCGCATTCCGCGCAGTCTTTTGCATAGATCTTGGAATGCTTCAGTGAGACGGTGACACGATCGAGCGGCAACGACTTGCGGTTGGCATAGAGGCGCATGGTCATCGAGGTACAGGCCCCGAGGCCAGCGAGCAGGAGATCGTAAGGACCAGGGCCGGCATCCTCGCCGCCGGCGGCGACCGGCTCGTCCGCGACGAGCTGATGCGGACCGACGGAGATGGTCTGGTTGAACTTGCTCTTGCGGGTCTCCTGCACCACGACCCGGCGCGGCGCCTCGGGGAGATCCATCGCCTTCGCAGGTTTGGCCGCGTCGATGTACCGGCTCGCCCAGGCCGCGATCACGTCGGCTGCATAGAGCGCGTCGGCCGGCTTGGTCAGGAGATGATCGGCATGGTCGAGCGAGACGAAGCTCTTGGGATGCCTGGCGGAGACGAAGAGCTTCGTCGCATTGTCGATACCGACGGTATCGTCGACCGGAGAATGCATCACCAACAGCGCCTTATGCAGGCCGGCGACGTCTTTCATCAGCTCGTGCTCGGCGACGTCGTCGAGGAATTCGCGCTTGATCCGGAACGGGCGTCCCGCAAGCGAGACTTCGACCTCACCTTGCGTGCGAATGTCGCCGAGATGCTCTTTGAAAAGGCCGGTGACGTGGGCGGGATCGGATGGTGCCGCAATGGTCACAACCGCCTTGGCTTCCGGGATTCGTTCTGCTGCCGCAAGGATCGCGGCGCCGCCGAGGCTGTGACCGATCAGAATCGACGGCGCCTTGCGGACGCTACGCAGATGATCGGCGGCGCGCACGAGATCGGCAACGTTGGAGGAAAACGTCGAATTGGCAAAATCCCCCTCGCTGGAGCCGAGCCCGGTGAAGTCGAAGCGCAGCACCGCGATGCCCTTGGCGGCCAGCGCGACCGAGATGCGTTTGGCGGCCAGCGTGTCCTTGCCGCAGGTGAAGCAATGCGCGAACAGCGCGAAGGCCCCGGGCTCGCCGTCGGGTAGCTCCAGCGCGGCCGAAAGCTGATGGCCGCCTTCGCCGGTGAATTGAAAGCGCTCTGTCGGCATGGGTTTCCCCCGTTCCTTGCTGAACCTAGTCGCCCGAATAGCGTTGCTCTGCCCAGGGATCGCCGCGGTTATGGTAGCCACGGACTTCCCAGAAGCCCGGCGCGTCCTCGGTCAGGAATTCGATCGACTGAACCCATTTGGCGCTCTTCCAGAAATACAGATGCGGCACGACCAGCCGTACCGGGCCGCCATGTTCGGCCGACAATGGCTCACCGGACCAGCTATGGGCGAGCAATGCGTCCTCGGCGGCAAAGTCGTCCAGCGCGAGGTTGGTGGTGTAGCCATCATGGGAATGCAACACGACGAAGCGCGCGTCCGGGTGCGGCTGGCAGGCCGCGAGCAGCTCGCGCGTGGCGAGCCCCTCCCACTCATTGTCGTAGCGCGACCAGGTGGTGACGCAGTGGATGTCGGAGATGAACTGCGCCTGCTTCTGGGCGGCGAACTCGGCAAAGGTCCAGAACACGGGGTTCTCGATCGCGCCGTAGACGTCGAGCCGCCAGTGCTCGCGCGAAATCGGCGGTACGACTCCGAGATCGAGCACCGGCCAGTCCTTTGTCAGATGCTGACCGGGCGGCAGGCGCTGATCTTCCGGGCGCGTGATCTTGCCTGTCAAAAAGCGGCCCTCGCGCGCCCATTTTTCCTTGGTGCGCGTCAGCTTGCTGTCGGGCGGCTCGTTGTCTTCGGCCATCGGCTACTCGTGGCGGTGCAAGTCCGGCCTCTCCGTATCACTGTTTGGAGAGGTCTACATTGCCTTTCCAAGCAAAAATGGCAACTGGCGGGGGCCTCTGACGGTTCCTTGGGACCAGGTCACCGTGCCTGCCGGATCGAGGGCGAAGTCCGGAATGCGCTTCAGCCATTCCTCCAGCGCAACCTGCATCTCCATGCGCGCAAGGTTCGAGCCGACGCAGCGGTGGATGCCGAGGCCGAAGGCGGCGTGGCGGTTCTCGCGGCGGTCAATTACGACCTTGTCAGCATCCGGAAACATTTTCGGATCCCGGTTGGCGGCCGGGAAGGACAGCAGCACCATGTTGCCTGCCTTAACCGGGCAGCCCGAAATCGTGGTCTCCTTGACCACTTCGCGCGCCATCGTCACCGGCGAATAGGCGCGCAGCAGCTCCTCCACCGCGGTCGGGATCAGCTCGGGCTCGGCAACCAGGCGCTCGCGGTCGGCGGGCGTCCGGGCAAGGTGCCAGAGCGAGGAGCCGATCGCGCTCCAGGTAGTGTCGATGCCGGCGATCAGGAGCAGGCGCAGCGAGCCCAGCACATGCGAATCCTCGAGCGGATTGCCGTCCTTGTCCCTGGCATTCATCAGGTAGGAGATGAGGTCGTCGGTTGGCTTGTTCTTGCGCGCTTCGATATGGGCGCTGAAATAGGCGCTCATCTCGTGCACCGCCTGGAGCAACGTGTTTTCGTCCTTGATGCCAAGTTCCAGGATCATGTGGATCCATCGGATGAAGAGATCGCTGTCCGTCTCGGGGATGCCGAGCATGTGTGCGATCGCGCGAACCGGAATGTGCTTGGTGTAGCGCTCTGCCGCGTCCAGTCGGCCTTCGGTGATGAAACCGTCGATCAACTCGTTGCAGATCGCGCGCACCCGCGGCTCCAGCTTCTTCATCGCGTCCGGCGTGAACGGCGGCAGCAGCAATTGCTTGGCTGGCTTGTGCACCGGCGGATCGGACGTGATCGGCGGGGCGGAGTTTCTGCTGGTGATCTCCGGGCGAACGTCGCGGACGATGATGCGACGTGAGGAGAAATGCTCGCTGTCGTTGGCGATCTCGCGCACTGCCTCATAGGTCGTCGGCATGTAGCAGCCGAGGAAGCGTTCGGTATGCACGACCGGGCTTGCGGCGCGCAGCTCGTCCCAAATCGGGAAGGGATCTTCCGTCCATTGCGGATCGGTGTGGTCGAAATCATGGACCCAGTCGGTCACGGGCGGATGGGCGGTGGGCTGGCTGATGTCGGACATCTCGAAATCCCTCGAAATCCCTTGGGGGCTCGTGGTCGCGGAAGGCACGCGGGCAGAAGCGGGCGCGCTACTCCTCGATCACGTCGATCGCGATTTCCGGGCAATTGGACTTGGCGAGCCAGGCCTTGTCTTCGAGGCCGGGCGGGACCGTGCCGTCGCCGGCTTCGTGGGCGTTGCCGTATTCGTCCAGCTCGAACAGCTCCGGCGCCAGCGCCTTGCAGCGCGCGTGCCCCTGGCATTTGTCGGGATCAACGTGAACCCTCAGTCGCTCTGTCATGGCGGCTTCCTCGATGGTGTGCACTCCGGCCCGAAGGCGGCGCGCGCTCCCATTTGAGTTTTTGTTCAAGTTATAGGCTATTACATTCGCGGCAGGCTTCCCCTGTCAAGCGCAAACTTATAGGCTCTGCGCAACATGCGTTCACAACTTGCCCGCAAGCCCGAGAATACCTACCACCACGGCGATCTCCGCGACGCCTTGATCAAGGCCGCGCTGCGCGAAGCCGAGCAGGGCGGGACGGAGGCGATCAGCATCAAGGCGCTGGCAAAGCAGCTGGGTGTTTCGCAGCCGGCGCCCTACCGGCATTTCGCCGATCGCGAGGCGCTGCTTGCGGCGGTGACGGCGGAGGCGTTCCGGCAGCTCAACGGGATATTGCGGGCGGCGATGGCAAAGCCGTCGAAGCGGTCGAAGCTGTCGCTGCTGGCGCAGGCGACGCTGGATTTCGGCTTACGCCGCAATGGCATCTACCGCTTGATGTTCGCCTCGCGCACGGTGTCGTGTGCGGCGAAAGGCAGCGAGCTGCACGAAGCGACCCGCGAAACCTTTGCGCTCGTGGTCGACGCATTGGAAGCCCCGGCCGTTGATTATCTGCGCGAGCGGCAGGCGCTCAAGATCTGGGCGGCGGTGCACGGCGTGGTGATGCTGGCTGAGCAGGGACTGTTCACCGGCGAGGCGGCCCATGCCACGCGCGAAGACCTGGTCGAGGATTTTGTCAGTGAAACCAAGGCCGCGCTTGCGGCGGCGATCAAAGGCGCGCGGCGCCGGAAACAGGCTGGCGCTTAAGCCCTCGCCGCCAACAGCTTCATCAGCTTCTCGACGGCGCTGTCGGGCGTGGTCACGACAGGGCGGCCGGTGGCTTCTGCCACGAGAGGCGCGGTTGCCGCGATGCTGAACTGCGCGAGCGCGACGACGTCGCAATCGCGCAAATCGCGTGCGGCTTCCACGATCAGCCGGTCATGCGTAGCGCGGTCGCCACGGTCGAGCGCGGCCAGCACGCCTTCGGCGAGTTTCGGCACGATCTGGACGGAGGCCGGAAATTCCGGCGGCATCGAAGCCAGCGTCGGCGGGAAGGTCGAGAGCAGGCCGATCCGCCGGCCCATCGTCATCGCGCGCTCGATCATGGCTTCGTTCGGCTTGAGCACCGGCATCGGCGCATGTGCGCGCGCAACCGCCTCGATGCAGGAACCGAAGGCCGAGCAGGTGAACAGGATCGCGTCCGCGCCTGTCGCCGCGGCGTAGTGGCCGAGCGCAAGAAAGCGTTCGGTCATGGCATCGTTGAGCTTGCCGTCACGCGCCAGATCCGACGACAGGCTGTCGTCGAGCAGGTTCATCAGCCGCGCTTCCGGCCACACCTTCGCGAACGCAGCTTCGATCGGGGCGATGGAATGCTTGAGGGCGTGGATCAGCGCGATGCGAGGAGACTTCGTCATTGAACGTTACCTGATGGAAGGTCGCGAGCCCCGGACGCAACGCGTCCGGGACACGCAAAACGTTTACTTAAACGGCACCGCGTACATCAAGCCGCCTTTGCTCCAGAGACCGTTGAGGCCGCGCTCGAGCTTGAGCGGGCTCGCCTTGCCGACATTGCGCTCGTAGATCTCGCCGTAATTGCCGGTGGCCTTGATGGCCGTGACCAGCCATTTGTTGTCGAGCCCGAGCCGCGAGCCGAGATCGCCGGAGGCACCGAGCAGGCGTTGGATCGCGGGCGTCTGCGACTTCGCCATCTCATCGACATTGCCCTGTGTGACGCCGAGCTCTTCGGCCTCGATCAAGCCGTAGTGCAGCCAGGTGATGATGTCGCTCCAGACCTCGTCGCCATTGCGGGTGAAGGGGCCGAGCGGCTCCTTGCTGATGGTCTGCGGCAGCACGACGTAGTCGGCCGCGTTCGGCGCCGCGGTCGTCACGGCGCCAGCAAGCGCGGAAGCGTCCTGGGTCATGGCATCGCAGCGGCCGCCGAAGAAGGTCTGGTACATGGTGTCGACGCGGTCGAACACCAACGGCTTCCAATCGATGCCGTTGGCGCGGCCGTAATCGCCGAGCGTGACCTCATGCGTGGTACCCTGCGCGACGCAGACGGTGGCGCCCTTGAGGTCCTTGATCTCCTTCACGCCGAGGTCTTTCTTCACGACAAAGCCCTGACCGTCGTAGAAGTTGATTGGACCTTGCCGCAGGCCCAGCGTGACACCGCGCAGATAGGTCTGCGTCGAGTTGCGGTAGAGCACGTCGATCTCGCCGGACTGGAGCGCGGTGAAGCGGTTCTGCGCGGTCAGCGAGACGTAACGCACCTTGATGGCATCGCCGAGCACGCCGGCGGCGAGCGCGCGGCAATAATCGACGTCGAGACCCTTGTAGTTGCCTTGCGAATCCGGTGCGGAGAAGCCGGCGAAACCGGCGCTGACGCCGCATATCAGCGTGCCGCGGCTCTTCACCGTGTCGAGCGTTGCCGCCGACGCCACCACCGTCGACGCCGCGAGCACGCCGGCTATGATAACCACTTTCCTCATCATGCTTTTCTCCCCTCAGTGATTGACACGACGCAATACGCTGTCGACGGCCGTGCCGAGCTTGTCGACGATCAGATCGATCTCCTCCGCGGAGGTGATATAGGGCGGCGCCAGCAGCACGTGGTCGCCACGGATGCCGTCTGCGGTGCCGCCGCCGGGATAGCAGCCGAGGCCGTTGGCGAAGGCCTCCGCCTTGATCTTCTGATTCAGCTTCAGCGCGGGATCAAACGAGGTTCGGCTGGCGCGATCGGCGACGAGCTCGATCGCCCAGAACAGGCCGCGGCCCCTGATGTCGCCGATATGGCGGTGATTGCCGAAGCGCTCGGTGAGCCGCTGCTCGAGCTGCTTGCCGCGCTGCTTGACCCGGTCGAGCAGGCCGTCCTCGCGGATCACGTCCTGCACCGCGAGCGCGGCGGCGCAAGCGAGAGGGTGCGCCAGATACGTGTGGCCGTGCAGGAAGGCGCCCGAACCTGAGCGGATTGTGTCGATGATCCTGCCGCTCGCGAGCATTGCACCGATCGGCTGGTAGCCGCCGCCGAGACCCTTGGCGATCGCCTGGATGTCGGGTGCCACGCCTTCCTGCTCCCAGGCGTGCGTGGTGCCGGTGCGGCCCATGCCGCTCATGACCTCGTCGAGAATGAGCAGCGCGCCGTGTCGGTCGCAGATCTCGCGCACCGCCCTGAAGTAGCCGTCCGGCGCCGTGACGGCACCTGCGGTGGCGCCGACGACGGGCTCTGCGAGGAACGCGGCGACGGTGTCGGGGCCAAGCCGCTGAAACTCGGCTTCGAGTTCGGCGGCGAGCCGCGCCACGAACTGCGCGTCCGATTCACCATCGTGCTTCTCGTGATAGGCGAAGGCCGGGGTCACATGGCTGAAGGCGTCGGAGAGCAGCGGCGCATAGGGCGCACGCCGCCAGGCATTGCCGCCGGCGGCCAGTGCGCCAAGCGTGTTGCCGTGATAGCTCTGGCGCCGAGCGATGAAATGCTGCCGCTGCGGCTCGCCGCGTTCGATGAAAAATTGCCGCGCGAGCTTGATGCTGGCCTCGATCGCTTCCGATCCGCCGCTGACGAAATAGGCGTAGGCGAGGCCACCGGGCTCGTGGCCGACCAGCGTCTCGGCAAGCGCCTCCGCCGGCTCCGACGAGAAGAAGGCTGTGTGGGCATAAGCGAGGGTCGAAGCCTGCTTCGTGATCGCTGCGATCACGCGTGGATGCTGGTGGCCGAGGCAAGAGACCGCCGCGCCGCCGGAGGCGTCGATCACGCGGCGTCCGTCCTCGGCAAAGAGATAGACGCCTTCGCCGCCGATTGCCTTGGGCGGCGTTTCGCGCAGCGAGCGATGCAGCACGCGGCTGGTGCGGGCGGCCATGGGTCAACCTTTCTCTGATACGTAAGTTGAAGCCGCGGCCAGCCGGGCCTCGGTATTCTCCAGGCGCTTTTTCGCGGCCGTGCCGCCGAGCGAAAACGTCACGGCGGCGAGCGATTGCGCGATCGCGATGGCGCCGGTGAGGCTCGGGAAAAAGCCGGGAGAGGAGGCCGCCTCGAACAGCAGCACGTGGTCGGCACCTTCAGCCATCGGCGCCGATGGGCTATCGGCGATCGCGATCAGGGCCGCGCCGGCGCGATAGGCGGCCTGCGCGACCCGGACGCTCGCGTGGGTGTAGGGCATGAAGCCGATGACGATGACGGCCTCGCCGGGCCGGAACGCGCCCATATCGAGATCGTCGGGGCCGGACGCGCCGACGAGCTGCACCTGTTCGGGACGAAACAGCCGGAGCTCGTAGTTCAGCAATTCCGCGACGCTGCGGCAGCTTCGGTAGCCGGTGATCCAGATCCGCTTGGCGTGGTGGAGTGCGCGCGCCGCCTCCGCGATCGGCCGGGCCGGGATGCGCGGAAGGCCGGCGGCCTCGGCCTCCAGCTTGTCGGTGATGAGCGCGACATCGGCGTTCGGGCCGTGGCGGCGGCCCTTGGCGCGGCCGGAGAAAGGCGCTAGCTGCGAGGGCCGCCGCGCCTCCGTCAACGCCGCGCGCAATTCATCCCAACCCGAATAGCCGATCGCCTTGGCAAGCCGCGTGAACGCGGCGGGATCGGCGCCGGCAACCGCTGCGAGATCGCGCATCGAACGCGTGGTGGCGTCGTAATCGTTGGCTGCAACGAAACGCCCGACCTCCTGCAACCGCATCGGAAGCGATGGCAATGCAATGCGCAGTTCGCTCAGTGGCGAGGATTTCGCAGGCTCGGCCATGAAACATTTGTTGCACGAAGCTGAGTTTGGTGCAACAGTTGACGTGCGCTGCCGGAAATCGCCGTCTTGAGAAGGATTTTTGTGCTGTGACGTCAGACGGTCCGAGACCGCCGCCGCGCCGTCGCTTCTTCGGCGCCTTCGGGCAGCGCGAGCTGAAAGGCCTGTTCTGGCAGGTTCTGGTGGTGGGGATCGTAGTCGCGGTCATCGTGTTCCTCTGGTCCAACACGGTCACCAATCTCTCCGTGCGCCGCATCACGACCGGTTTTGCCTTCCTCGGCCGTGAGGCCGGGATGCCCATCGCCGACAGCCTGCTCGCCTACAATCCGAGGGACTCATATCTCTGGGCCTTTGTCGTCAGCATCGCCAATACCCTGCGCGTCGCCGTGATCGGAATCGTGCTTGCAACGATCCTGGGCACGGTGATCGGCATCTCGCGGCTGTCGGCCAATTGGCTGCTGTCGCGGCTCGCCGCGGTGTATGTCGAGACGCTCCGCGACATCCCGCTGCTGCTCCAGCTCCTGTTCTGGTACGTGCTGATGCAGGCGCTCCCGGCCGCGCGCGCGGCATGGCGGGCGATTGAGGGCGTGTTCCTGTCCAATCGCGGGTTGATCCTGCCGGCGATTCCCATCGGGACGCCGCAGCTTTGGGTGCTCGGCACGGCAGTGCTCGGACTTGTCGTGTTCTATGTGATCCGGCGGCGGCTCATCGCGCAGCAAATGCGCGACGGCAAGCCGCGGCCGGCCTGGCCTTTTGCACTCGGCTTGCTCGTTGTGCTGCCTGCGGCGGTGTCCGTGCTGCTGGGCGTGGCCTGGACGATCGAATGGCCTGAGTTGCGCGGCTTCAACTTCGTCGGCGGACTGACGCTCGCGCCGGAATATTTCGCGCTGCTGATCGCGCTCGTCACCTACACCTCGGCCTTCATCGCCGAGATTGTGCGCAGCGGCATCCAGTCGGTGCCGCGCGGCCAGTGGGATGCCGCCAACGCGCTGGGACTGCGCCGCAGCTTCATGCTGCGGCAGATCATCCTGCCACAGGCGCTACGCGTCATCGTGCCGCCAATGACGAGCCAGTACCTCAACCTGACCAAGAACTCTTCGCTCGCGGTGGCGATCGGCTATCAGGACGTGGTCTCGATCGCCAACACGACATTGAACCAGACCGGGCAGGCGATCGAGGCCATTGCCTTGATCATGGCGGTGTTTCTCACCATCAGCCTCGGCATCAGCTTTTTCATGAACTGGTACAATTCGCGCATCGCGCTGGTGGAGCGCTGACCATGACGGCGATCGCCGACATTCCGGAAGCATCGCGCGCCGCCCGCCGCCCGCAGATTGGTAACCCGGTGCTGCGCTGGCTGCGCACCAATCTGTTCTCGTCGATCCCGAACGGCATCCTCTCGGTCGTGTTGCTGGCGGTGCTTGCAAAGGGCCTCTTCAGCTTCGTGCAATGGGGTATCGCCAATGCGGTCTGGGTCACCCCGGCGAACGATTCCAGCGCCTGCCGCGCGGTACGCGGCCTCGGTGCATGCTGGGCAATCATCCCCGAAAAATACCGCTTCATCCTGTTTGGCACCTATCCGTTCGACGAGCAGTGGCGGCCGGCACTGGCGGTGCTGCTGTTCATCGCCCTGTTCTATCTCTCCAGCCGCCGCGCCTTATGGCGGCGCGAACTGGCCTATCTCTGGATCGGAGCGCTCGCGCTGATCAGTATGCTGATGTGGGGTGGCATACTCGGTCTGTCGTTCGTCTCGCAGGACCGTTGGGGTGGTTTGCCGGTGACGCTGATCCTGGCGACCTTTGGTCTGGCCTTCGGCTTCCCGCTCGGCATCCTCGTCGCACTAGGCCGGCGCTCAAAACTGCCGGCGATCCGCTCGCTCAGCGTGCTCTATGTCGAGCTGATCCGCGGCGTGCCGCTGGTCAGTCTGCTGTTCATGGCGAGCGTGATGTTTCCGCTGTTCATGCCGAACGGATTCAACATCGACAAGCTCTTGCGCGCGCAGGTCGCGATCATCCTGTTCGCGGGTGCCTATCTTGCCGAAGTCATCCGCGGCGGCCTCCAGGCCGTGCCCCGCGGGCAATACGAGGCCGCCGAGGCGCTCGGCCTGTCCTACTGGCGCAAGAACCGGCTGATCGTCCTGCCGCAGGCGATCCGTCACGTCATCCCGCCGCTGGTCAACACCTTCATCGCCTTCTTCAAGGACACCAGCCTCGTTCTGATCATCGGTATCTTCGACCTGCTCACCACGGCCAAGACCGCGATCATCGATCCGGCGTGGCAGCAATTCTCCGTCGAAGTCTACATCTTCGTCGCCGTGATCTATTTTGTCTTCTGCTTCGCGATGTCGCGGTATAGCCGGAGCCTGGAGGCGACGAGCGGAAGGTGAAGGCCGCGCGTGTTCCGGACAAGGTGCGGCGCAAAGCGCTGCACCGCAGAGCCGGGACCCAGGGATACACGGGAAGTCCTGGAGACTTGGGCCCCGGCTCTGCAGCGCACCGCCGAAGAGGCGCTGCGCCGCGTGCGGGGCACGAGAGCGGGAACCTAGTTCTTCACCCGCGGATCAATCGGCGTCGTGCCACGCACGCCCAAAATATCCTCCAGCGTCTTCGCGCCGGCGATCACCTGCGCATCCGCGCGCGGAGCCCCGACGACCTGCAGGCCGACCGGAAGTCCCGATGCGGTGAAGCCGCACGGCAACGACAGCGCGGGACAGCAGGCGAGCGTGATGGCATAGACGATGCCGAGCCACTCGACGTAATTGTCGAACTTCTTGCCGGCGCATTCGGCGACATAACGGTGCTCGATCGGGAAGGGCGGCACGATCGTGGTCGGTACCAGCAGCAGATCGTAGCTCTTGAAGAACTCGATCGCACGCGCGGTCATGCCGACGCGCTGCGCCTCGGCGCGTTCGAGCTGCTCGATCGTGAGCTTGAGGCCTTCCTCGATGTTCCAGATCACCTCGGGCTTGAGCAGGTCGCGCTTGGTGCGCAGCAGCTGCGCCTTGCTGATCGCGAAGTCGAACGCGCGCAGCACGTGGAAGCACTCATGCGCATCGCGCCAATCCGGATGCGCCTCCTCGACGATGGCGCCGGCTTCGGCAAAGCGTTCCGCCGCTTTCCGCGTGAGCGCTTTGACTTCGGGATCGACCGGTGTGATGCCGAGATCCGCCGAATAGGCGATGCGCTTCGGTTTGCTGCCTGACTGCGCCGCCGAGAGAAACGACGTCAAGGGCGTCGGCAGCGACAGCGGGTCGGCGGCATAGTCGCCGCTCATGGCGTCGAGCAGCAGCGCGAGATCCTCGACGTTGCGTGCCATCGGACCGACGACGCCGAGGTTGCGATCGATGGCCGCTTTCGGCGTGTGCGCGACGCGGCCGATGCTCGGCCGCATGCCCACGACGCCGCAGAAAGCTGCCGGACTGCGCAGACTGCCGCCCATGTCGGAGCCTTGCGCGAGCCAGGCCATGCCGGTCGCGAGCGCCACCGCCGCTCCGCCTGACGAGCCGGCTGCCGATTTGGATGTATCCCAGGGATTGAGGGTTGCGCCGAAGACCTCGTTGAAGGTGTTGGCGCCCGCACCGAATTCCGGCGTGTTCGACTTGGCATAGACGACCGCGCCGTTGGCCTCGAGATTTTCGACCAGGATGTCGGACGTCGCAGGGATGTTGTCCTTGAAGATCGGCGAGCCCTGAGTGTTCAGCACACCTGCAACATCGGTCAGATCCTTGATCGGCACCGGCAGGCCTGCGAGCAATCCGCGCGCACCGGCCGGCTTCCGCATCAGCGCCTTTGCGCTATCCCGCGCGCGATCGAAGCACAGCGTCGGCAGCGCGTTGACCTTGCCATCGACTTCGGTGATGCGCTTCTGCAGCACATCCAAGAGCTCCAGCGGCGAGACGTCGCCGGAGCGCAGCTTGTCGACGACGGCGCAAGCGGATTCGCGGATCAGGTCCTGAGACAACTATTCTACTCCTGTGCTTGTTTTAGGCTCCGTCATTGCCGAGGAGCGAAGCGACGAAACAATCCAGACTTTTGCCGCAGATACATTCCTGGATCGCTTCCGCCTTCGCTAAAGCTTCGGCGGACAAGTCGCTGCGCTCGCAATGACGAGGATAAAGTTAACCCCATCCTGCGCTGATTCCGCCATCCACCGTATAGATGACCCCCGACGTATAGCCCGCGCGATCCGACGCCAGGAACGCCATGAGATCGCCGATCTCGCGCGCATGCGCAGGCCTGCCGAGCGGCAGGCTCTTCTGGAATTCCTTGTAGCGGCTCTCGTCGCCGAACTGGTGGTTTGCCCGCATCTTCAGCAGGGTGACGTGACGGTCAGTGCCAACCGGGCCGGGATTGATGCCGACCACACGGATGTTGTCGGCGAGGCTCTTGCCCCCGAGCGCGCGGGTGAAGGCCATCAGCGCGGCATTGCCGGCGCTGCCGCAGATGTAGTTGGCGTCGAATTTCTCGCCGGCGGCGCCGATGTCGTTGACGATCACGCCGCCGCCCTTCGCCTTCATCTGCGCATAGATCATACGCGTGAGGTTGATGTAGCCGAACACTTTCAATTCCCAGGCGTGCCGCCAGGTGGCCTCGTCGATCTTGTCAATGGAGCCGGCGGGAATGTCGCCGGCATTGTTGACGAGCACGTCGATGTCGGCGGCTTCCTTGGCGAGCCGCGTCAAATCCTCGCTCCTGCGCAAATCCACAATGCTCGTGGCGGCATCGATCTGGTGCGCCGAGCGCAAGCGCTCGGCCAAAGCCTTGAGCTGATCGCCATTGCGGGCGGCGAGGAGGAGATGACAGCCTTCCTCGGCAAAGGCCTCGGCGGCGGCTGCGCCGATACCCTTGGACGCGCCCGTGATCAGGACGCGCTTGCCACGCAGGTGCAGATCCATGGGAGTTACTCGCAGGAGAGGAACGGGAATAAAATCAGTAGGCGGTCGGCCGCGCCATGGTCAACATTGCAGTGCAGCGTTGCACTGCCGTCGCGTTTGGTCCATTGCAGTGCGGTCAAAAAGACGGCGGCTGCCGGACCAATCAAGGACGTTCTCGATGAGCAAGAAACAATACCGGATCGCGGTCATTCCCGGCGACGGCATCGGCAAGGAAGTGATGCCCGAGGGCCTGCGCGTTCTGGAGACCGCGGCGAAGAAGCACGGCGTGTCCCTTCATTTCGATCATTTCGACTTCTCGTCGTGGGACTATTACGAGAAGCACGGCCAGATGATGCCGGACGATTGGAAGGATCAGATCGGCAAGCACGATGCGATCTATTTCGGCGCGGTCGGCTGGCCGGCCAAGATTCCGGATCACGTCTCGCTCTGGGGTTCACTGATCAAATTCCGCCGCGAGTTCGACCAATATGTGAATTTGCGCCCGGTGCGGCTGATGCCGGGCGTGCCGTCGCCGCTGGCCAACCGCAAGCCCGGCGACATTGATTTCTGGGTCGTGCGCGAGAACACCGAAGGCGAATATTCCTCCGTCGGCGGCCGCATGTTCCCGGACACCGACCGTGAATTCGTGACGCAGCAGACGGTGATGACCCGCATCGGCGTCGATCGCATCCTGAAGTTCGCATTCGAGCTCGCGCAGTCGCGGCCGAAGAAGCACCTGACCTCGGCGACCAAGTCGAACGGCATCTCCATCACCATGCCCTATTGGGACGAGCGCGTGGAGGCGATGGCGAAGAAGTATCCAAGCGTGAAGTGGGACAAGTATCACATCGACATCCTGACCGCGAACTTCGTGCTGCATCCGGATTGGTTCGACGTCGTGGTCGGCTCCAATTTGTTCGGTGACATCCTGTCGGATCTCGGCCCGGCCTGCACCGGCACCATCGGCATCGCGCCGTCCGGCAACATCAACCCCGACGGCAATTTCCCGTCGGTGTTCGAGCCGGTGCACGGCTCGGCGCCCGACATCGCGGGGCAGGGCATCGCCAATCCGATCGGCGCAATCTGGTCCGGCGCGATGATGCTCGAGCATCTCGGCGAGAAGAAAGCCGGCAAGTCGATCGTCGATGCGATCGAGCGCACGCTGGCAGAGCGCACGCTCCGCACCAAGGATCTCGGCGGCAATGCCGACACTACGGCTTGCGGCAAGGCGGTCGCGGATATGGTGGATTAGAGCGCTGCTTTCCCTCCCCCCTTGTGGGGGAGGGTGGCTTCGATGCGAAGCATCGAAGACGGGTGAGGGGTTGTCTCCGCGGAGACAGACCTCTCAATTGTGCATTTCCCTTCGCGGACAGAACCCCTCATCCGGCGCTTCGCGCCACCTTCTCCCACAAGGGGAGAAGGGAAGAGCACCGTGCTCCGCCTCACTACCCCGCGATCTTCTCGATCGCCGCCTGATCCAGCCCGAACTTCTTTCCGGCCTCCAGAATCTCCTGCCAGGTGGTCGGATCGACAGGAATGCCTTCCGCGAGCCGCTTCTTCTTCGTCGCGCGCTCGGGCTCACCCGCGATCTTCACCTTGTCGACGCCTGGGGCCGGAGGTGAGCCGGTGTGCCAGGCGACGAAGCTCTCGACTTCGCGCGCGAGATTCTCCGCGGTGCCGAGCTTGCCGGGGTCGATGATGATCGAGAGCATGCCGTTGAGGACGTTGTGCTTGCCATCGGACGGACCCTTGACCACCTGCCCGCCGGAGAGCGCGCCGCCGAGGATTTCGCAAACCAGCGCGAGCCCTGAACCCTTGTGCTCGCCGAACGGCAGGATGGCGCCGTATGGCGGGATCACGGTGTAGCGCGGGTTGGTGGTCGGCTTGCCCTCATTGTCGATGATCGTGCCGGGCTCCAGCTCGACGCCCTTGTTGTGGGCGACGCGGGTCTTGCCCTGCGCGATCCTGCTGGTGGCGAAGTCGAGCACGATGGGGTCCTTGCCCGCGCGCGGGATGCCGACGCAGAACGGGTTGGTGCCGTGGCGCGCATCGCTGCCGCCCCAGGGCGCCACGATGGGACGCGAGATCACGTTGACGAAGTGGATCGAGACCAGCCCATGGTCGATGCACTGCTCGGCCCAGTGGCCGATGCGGCCGATATGGTGCGAGTTTGAGAGGCCGACGAGACACACGCCGTTGCGCTTGGCGCGCTCGGCTGCCAGCTCCATCGCTTCATGGCCGATCACTTGGCCGTAGCCGGTGAGCCCGTCGAGGGTGAGAAGCGGACCGGTGTCGAGCACGACCTTGACGTGCTGGTTCACGGCGAGGCCGCCCGTGGTGACGCTCTGGACATAGCGCGGGATCATGCCGACGCCGTGCGAATCGTGTCCCTTGAGGTTGGCCTCGACCAGATTGGTGGACACGAGCTCGGCCTCGCGGTCCGTAGACCCGCCGGCCTTGACGATGGCGCTGATAGCTTCGATGAGCGGCTGTGCCTTGATGGTGCGGTAATCGGCCATTGTTGTTGCTCTTATTCCTTCACGATCCGGCGGCAGTGCTCCCATGCCGCGCCAATCAGGTTCTCGCTCGCCTCCGGGGTCCGGAACGCCGAATGCGCCGACAACGTCACGTTCGGCAGTTTTGTCAGCGGATGATCGCCGGGCAATGGCTCGATATTGAACACGTCGAGGCCGGCATGGCGGATGTGGCCCGACTTCAGGGCATCGATCATGGCGGCCTCGTCGACGACGGCGGCGCGGGCGGTGTTGATGAGGATGACGCCCGGCTTCATCTTCGCGATCATCTCGCGGGTGATCATGCCGCGCGTCTCGTCGTTGAGCAGCAGATGCAGCGATACGACGTCTGCTCTCGCCAACACCGTGTCGAGATCGGCGAATTCCACGCCCGGATAGCTCTTCGGCGAGCGGTTCCAGGCGATCACCTTCATGCCGCTGCCCAAGGCAATGCGCGCGACCTCCGCGGCAATACCGCCGAAGCCGATCAGGCCGAGCGTCTTGCCAGTGAGTTGCATGCCGTCTTCGCGGAGCCAGTTTCCGCCGCGCATCTCGCGGTCCATCATCGCGATGACGCGGGCCGAAGCCCACATCAGCGTGATCGCGCATTCCGCGACCGCCGTGTCGCCATAGCCCTTGATCAGGTGCACGGAGATGCCGAGCTCAGCGAGCTCCTCCGGGTTCATGTAGCTGCGCGCGCCGGTGCCGAGGAACACGACATGCTTCAACCCTGTGCACTTCTTTGCGACGTCGGTAGGCAGCGCGGTGTGGTCGACGATCGCGATCTCGGCGCCGTCGAGGATTTCAGGATATTGTTCGGGTTTGATGTCGGGATCCCTGTGGATCCGCACCTTGGGATCGCCGGGCTGCTCCAGCCGCTCCATGATCACGGCGAGAGTTTCATTGGCGTCGACGAAAACTCCGCGCATGGTTCTCTCCGGTCAGGATGCGACGCCGGCGATCGCCAGCACCGTGTGCATGAGGACGTTGGTGCCCGCGGCGCAATCGGGCTGCGTGGCGTCTTCCAGCTCGTTGTGGCTGATGCCGTCCTTGCAGGGCACGAACACCATTGCGGCCGGCATGATTGTGTTGAGATTGCAGGCGTCGTGGCCGGCGCCGGAGGTGATGCGGCGAGAGGAGTAGCCGAGCGTCTTCGCCGCGTTCTCGACTGCGGCAATCAATTTGGGATCGAAATGCGTCGGCGGCTTGCGCCAGACCAGGTCGATCTTCACCTCGACCTTGCGGCGTGCGGCGATCTCGGCAATCGCGCTGCGCAGATCGCGATCGAGCGCATCCATGATCGCGCCATCCGCACTGCGGCAATCCATCGTGAAGGCGATCTCGCCGGGAATGACGTTGCGCGAGGGGTTTGCGATCACGGCCTCGCCGATGGTACCGACGGCCTTCGGCCCGTACTTCCTCGCAATGGCCTCCATCGCCAGCACGATCTCGGACAGCGTCGCCAACGCGTCGCGCCGCAGCGGCATCGGCGTCGATCCGGCATGGCTCTCGAAGCCGGAAATCTTGCCGTCGTACCAAAGCACGCCCTGGCCGGAATCGACCACGCCGATGGTCTTGCCTTCGGCCTCCAGGATCGGGCCCTGCTCGATGTGCAATTCGACGAAGGAACCGAGCTTCTGGAACCCGACCGGCTTGTCGCCGCGATAACCGATGCCATCGAGCGCCTGGCCGACGGTGGTGCCATCAGCGTCCTTGCGCGACAAGATGTCATCGGTGGTGAAGTCGCCGACATAGGCAGCGGAGGCCATCATCGCGGGAGCGAAGCGCGAACCCTCTTCGTTGGTCCAGTTGACGACGCAGATCGGCGCCTCGGTTTCGATCCCGGCGTCGTTCAGCGTGCGGATCACTTCGAGCGCACCGAGCGTTCCCAGAATGCCGTCATACTTGCCGCCGGTCGGTTGCGTGTCGAGATGCGAGCCGATGCCGACGGGCGGCTTCGACATGTCGCGTCCCTTGCGCAGCCCGAACTGCGAGCCGAGCGCATCGGTGTGCACCTCCAAGCCGGCGTCCTCGCAGGCCTTGCGGAACCAGTCGCGTACCAGCTTGTCCTCCGCGCTCAGCGTCAGCCGCCGCACGCCGCCCTTGGCCGTCGCGCCGAACTGCGCGGTCTCGTGGATGGAGCCCCAGAGGCGGGCGGAATCGATTTGCAAATTGGTGGCGGCTCGGCTCATGCGGTCAGTCTCTCAATTGTCCGGCGCCTGTTTCAATGACGCGCCGGCGCGGGCGCGTCAACTGCGAGGCTGCTCTGCGCAATCTGACATGCAAGCTCTGCGACCCGCTCCACCGCCACGACATCGGGCGAGGCGAGCCAGCTCGCGGTGAATGTCAGCGGCGCGATTTTGAGATCGGTGTCGAGCAGTTGCAACCGCCCGTCTGCGAGCTCGTTCTCGACGATGGCGTCGGGGATCACGGCGATGCCGAGGCCCTCGACCGCCATGTGGATGACGGTCGCAAGCGAGGCGGAGGCGTGCAGCCGGATCGGAGGCAGCTCCGGCCGGTCGAACACTTCGCGCACGACCTCGTAGGGACGCGTCTTCCGCGGGAAGGTAATGATCGGAAACCGCGCGAGCTCAGCCCGCGTCACCGGTCCATCGCCGAGGCCGAGCGAGGGGCTGGCGAGAAAACCGATCGGATAGTCGGCGAGGACGCGATTGTGCACCCCGGAGGCCGAGAGCGGACCGACGACGAAGGCAAGCTCGATCTCCTGCGCAAGCAGGCGCGCGGTCAGGTTCGGCGTGATGTCGACCTCGATCTCCAGCGACAGGTTTGGGTAGACCTCGTTCATGCTCTTCACCAGCCGCGGCAGCCAAGTGTGCACGATGGTTTCGGCGACGCCGAGTCGCATCACGCCGCGCATCGCCGAGCGGTCGCCGATCTCGGCGATCATCGCGGCGCGCAGGCCGATCAGCTTCTCCGCATAGACCATCATCTGTCGGCCGCTCGGTGTCGGCGAGGCCACGCGGTGGTCGCGATTTAGGAGCTTCACCCCCATCTCGCGCTCGAGCTGGGCGATGCGCTGGGAGATCGCCGGCTGAGTCGTGTTGAGGCGTGCTGCGGCGCCGCGAAAGCTGCCGAGCTTCACAACCCAAAGGAACGTCTCGATCGATCTGAAGTCCAGCATTGGAAGGATTTTCCCGTCCGATAAATGAAATTTATCGATATTGATTAGAAAGGAAGATTAGACTTTATAGCACGCGTGGTGTTGGCTTGTCTTTGTCGAGTTTATAGGCAGGTCGATCCCATGACTGTTTTGGTGGCAGTGCAGCAAACTGAAACGCCCGACACGCTCCCGAGCCGCAAGGCGCGGCTTGCCTACCGCGAGGGGCTGGTCGCCTCCACCGCCGGCGTTGCCCCCGGCTTCGTCCAGGGCAATCTGGCAATCTTGCCGGCGGAATATGCCGGGGCGTTCCATCGCTTCTGCCAGCTCAATCCCAAGCCGTGCCCGATCATCGGCATGTCCGATGTGGGCAGTCCGCACATCCCGGCGCTGGGCGCCGATCTCGACATTCGCACCGACGTGCCGCGCTATCGCGTCTGGCGCGACGGCGAAGTCGTGGACGAGCCGACCGATGTCACCAAATACTGGCCCGACGATCTCGTGACCTTCGTGCTCGGCTGCTCGTTCTCGTTCGAAGAGGCGCTGCTCGACGAGGGCATGCCGATCCGCCACATCGAGCACAATGTGCGCGTGCCGATGTATCGCACCAACATCGCTTGCGGCGAGTCCGGTCCCTTTGCCGGTCCCATGGTGGTGTCGATGCGTCCGTTCAAGCCGGCGGATGCGATCCGTGCGGTGCAGATCACCTCGCGCTATCCGGCCGTGCACGGCGCGCCCGTGCATCTCGGCCATCCGCACCTGATCGGCATCAAGGACATCGCCAAGCCCGATTACGGCGATCCGGTGCCGGTCGCCGACGACGAGATCCCGGTGTTCTGGGCCTGCGGCGTGACACCGCAATCGGTCATCAACGCTGCCAAGCTGCCGTTTGCGATCACGCATTCGCCCGGCCTGATGCTGGTGACGGATCTCAAGAACAGGACCATGGCCGTGATTTAGTGGGCAGCGTTTGCTGCTTCTTCGAGCTTTACCGCATCCATCAATCGCTTCATTCGATCGGCTGAAATTCAGTAACAGGGGACTTTGCCATGACGATCACTCGCCGCGACGTATTGTTGGGAGCCACCGCTACGGCCGCGCTAGTGCCGCTGGCAGCGCGCGCACAGACTTCGGAAGTCGTGATCGGCGTGATCTATCCGTTCTCCGGCGGCAGCGCACAGCAGGGCGTCGACGCGCAGAAGGCCTATGAAACCGCGCTCGAGGTCATCAACAAGGACACCGATTTCGACCTGCCACTGGCGAAGGGCGAGGGCCTGCCGGGTCTCGGCGGCGCAAAGGTCCGCCTCGTTTTCGCCGACCACCAGGCCGATCCGCAGAAGGGCCGCGCCGAGGCCGAGCGCCTGATCACGCAGGAGAAGGTCTCCGCCATCATCGGCACCTATCAGAGCGCGGTCGCCGTCACCGTCAGCCAGATCTGCGAGCGCTACCAGATCCCGTTCGTCTCGGCCGACAACTCCTCGCCCAGCCTGCATCGCCGTGGCCTGAAATATTACTTCCGCGCCGCGCCGCATGACGAGATGTACTCGGCCGCCATGTTCGACTTCTTCGATGCCTTGAAGAAGAAGGGCACCAAGATCGAGACGCTATCGCTGTTCCACGAGGACACCATCTTCGGCACCGATTCCGGCAACGCCCAGGCCAAGATCGCCGGCGAGCGCGGCTACAAGATCGTCTCCGACATCAAGTATCGCGCCAACTCGCCCTCGCTCTCGGCCGAGGTGCAGCAGCTCAAGAGCGCCAACGCCGACGTGCTGATGCCCTCGAGCTACACCACTGATGGCATCTTGCTGGTGAAGACCATGGGCGAGCTTGGTTACAAGCCGAACGCGATCGTGGCGCAGGACGCCGGTTTCTCCGAGAAGGCGCTCTACGACGCTGTCGGCGACAAGCTGGAAGGCGTGATCTCGCGCGGCACCTTCTCGCTCGACCTCGCGCAGAAGCGTCCGATGGTTGGCAAGATCAACGAGATGTTCAAGACGCGGTCGGGCAAGGATTTCAACGACCTCACCTCGCGTCAGTTCATGGGCCTGATCATCCTCGCCGACGCCATCAGCCGCGCCAAGTCGACTGACGGCGAGAAGATCCGCGACGCGCTGGCCGCCACCGACATCCCGGGCGAGCAGACCATCATGCCCTGGAAGCGTGTCAAGTTCGACGAGATGGGCCAGAACAACGACGCCGACCCGGTGCTGCTGCAATATGTCGGCGGCAAGTTCGTCACCATCTTCCCGCCGCAGGCCGCGATCGCCGAGGCGATCTGGCCGATGAAGTAAGACACGGCGAGCGGGAGCACAGATCGTAGCTCCCGCCCTCATCCTGAGGAGCGGGCGCAGCCCGCGTCTCGAAGGACGAGGGCTGGGCCATCCTTCGAGACGCGCGGTGCGCGCTCCTCAGGATGAGGACGTAGTTCGGGGGACAGACTTTTGACAGCCCAAACCATTATCCAAAGTCTCGCGAGCGGCCTCCTCATGGGCCTGCTCTACGGACTGATCGCCGTCGGCCTCGCGCTGATCTTCGGCCTGATGGACGTCGTGAACTTCGCTGACGGGGAGTTCCTGATGATCGCGATGTATGTGAGCTTCTTCCTGTTCACGTTCTTCGCCATCGACCCCTTGCTGTCGGCGCCGCTCGTGGCCGCCGCGCTGTTCGTATTCGGAGCGGTCGTCTATCTGTTGATCGTGCGCTTCGCCATGCGGGCCAAGGCCAACGCGGGCATGGTGCAGATCTTCTCCACCTTTGGCCTCGCCATCGTGATGCGCGGCCTCGCGCAGTTCTTCTTCACGCCTGACTATCGCAGCGTTCCGCAGTCCTGGCTCGGCGGCAAGACGATCTCGATCGCCGGCGTCTTCCTGCCGGAGCCGCAGCTCATGGGTGCGCTGGTTTCGATCCTGGCCTTTGCTGGCCTCTACTTCTTCATCCATCGCACCGATTTCGGTCGCGCGCTGGAGGCCACCCGTGAAGATCCCGGCGCGGTGGCCCTCGTCGGCATCGACAAGAACCGCGTGTTCGCGCTCGGCTGGGGGCTTGGTGCCGCGCTGGTCGGCCTCGCCGGAGCGATCATGGCAAGCTTCTTCTATATCTATCCCGACGTCGGCGCGTCCTTTGCGCTGATCGCCTACGTCACGGTCGCGCTCGGCGGCTTCGGCAGCGTGTTCGGCGCGTTCGCCGGCGGGATCATCGTGGGCCTCGTCGAGGCCACCACCGCGCTGGTGCTGCCGCCGTCGCTGAAATCGGTCGGCATCTACGCCGTCTACCTGCTGGTCGTCTTCATCCGGCCGCGTGGCCTGTTCGGATCGATGTGATGGACAAGGATTTTGCCGCGCGGCGCCGCCGCGACCTCATCATCGCCGCGGTGCTGACCGCCCTGGCGGCGCTCGCTCCGCTGTTCATCAAGGACGTCTACGTCCAGAACATCCTGATCCTGACCTTGATGTATGCGGCGCTGTCGCAGAGCTGGAACATTCTCTCTGGCTATTGCGGGCAGATCTCGCTGGGACATGCGCTCTATTTCGGCATCGGCGCCTACACCACCGAACTCCTGTTCACCAAGTTCGGCGTGCTGCCATGGTTCGGCATGCTCGCCGGCGGCGCGGTCGCGGCCGCGATTGCGATGGGGCTCGGCTATCCCTTCTTTCGGTTGCGCGGCCATTACTTCGTGATCGCGACCATCGTTATCGCCGAGATCGGGCTGCTGTTGTTCCAGAATTGGGAATGGGCGGGGGCTGCGATGGGAATCACCATTCCGGTGCGCGGCGACAGCTGGCTGAAGTTCCAGTTCATGCGCAGCAAGCTGCCTTACTTTTATTTCGCGCTGGTGCTGTGCAGCCTCGCCTGGTTCGTCACCTGGTGGCTGGAGGACTCCAAATGGGGCTTCTGGTGGCGCGCGGTAAAGGACAATGCGGAAGCGGCCGAGAGCCTCGGTGTCGTCGTGTTCAACTCCAAAATGGGCGCGGCCGCCGTCTCCGCTTTCCTCGTCGCCATCGGCGGCGCCTTCTATGCCCAGTTTCTCGCCTATATCGATCCTGAAAGCGTGATGGGCTTCCAGTTCTCGCTGCTGATGGCGTTGCCCGCCGTGCTTGGCGGCATCGGCACCCTCTGGGGACCCGTGTTAGGGGCGGCCATCCTGATCCCGATGACGGAGCTGACGCGCTCCTATATCGGCGGCTCCGGCCGCGGCGTCGACCTCATTGTCTACGGCACGCTGATCGTGCTGATTTCGCTCGCCCTGCCGCAGGGTCTGGTGAGCCTGTTCTCTCGTGCGAAGCGGAAGGGAGCCACGCGATGACCCCGCTGCTTGAAACCCGCGGCGTCTGGCAGCGTTTCGGCGGCCTCGTCGCCAACAGCGACGTCTCGATCTCTGTGGGTCGCGGCGAGATCGTCGGCCTGATCGGCCCGAATGGTGCCGGCAAGTCGACGCTGTTCAATCTCATCGCCGGCGTGCTGCCGCCGACGCAAGGCTCGATCTGGTTCGACGGCGAGGATGTCACCAGCATGCCGGCCGCCGAGCGCTGCCAGCGCGGCATCGGGCGCACCTTCCAGGTCGTCAAGAGCTTCGAGACCATGACGGTGATCGACAACGTCATCGTCGGTGCGCTGGTGCGCAACACCGTGATGCGCGAGGCACGCCGCAAGGCGCATGAGGTGCTCGAATTCACCGGCCTTGCTGCGCGCGCCAACGTGCTCGCGAGCGACCTCGTGCCGGCCGAAAAGCGCCGCCTCGAAGTCGCGCGCGCGCTTGCGACTGAACCAAAGCTGCTGCTGCTCGACGAAGTCCTCACTGGTCTTACGCCGACCGAGGCGCAGACCGGTGTCGCGCTGGTGCGCAAGGTGCGTGACGCCGGCATCACCGTGCTGATGGTCGAGCACGTCATGGAGATCGTGATGCCGCTGGTCGATCGTGCCATCGTGCTCGACCTCGGCAAGGTGCTGGTCGAGGGCAAGCCCACTGAAATCGTCCGCGATCCCAAGGTGATCAGCGCATATCTGGGAGATCGTCATGCTGTCGGTGCGTGAAGTCACGACCGCCTATCAGGGCCTGGTCGCGATCTTCGCGGTCAGCATCGAAGTCGCCAAGGGCGAGATCGTCTGCGTCGCCGGCGCCAACGGCGCGGGCAAGTCGACGCTGCTGAAATCCATCGCCGGCGCCGAGCGCCCGCGCTCGGGCACGGTGACGTTCGACGGCAAGCGCCTCGACGGCATGGCGCAGCACCACATCACGGCGACCGGCATCGCCTATGTGCCGGAGAACCGCCGCTTGTTTCCGCGCCTCTCCGTGCGCGACAATCTGCGCCTCGGCAGCTATCTCTACCGCGGCGAGGCCGACCGCGAGAGCCCGCTCGATCTCGTGTTCCAGCTATTTCCGCGCCTCTCCGAACGCCTCGAGCAGCGCGCCGAGACGCTAAGCGGCGGCGAGCAGCAGATGCTCGCGATCGGCCGTGCGCTGATGACGCGCCCGCGGCTGTTGATGCTGGACGAGCCCTCGCAGGGCATCATGCCGAAGCTGGTCGACGAGATCTTCCAGGCCGTCAAGCGCATCCGCGACGCCGGCATGACCGTGCTGATCGTGGAGCAACGCATGGCGGAGTGCCTGGAGATCGCCGACCGCGCCTACATCCTGCAAACCGGCCGCGTGCTGATGCAGGGCGCCGCAAGCGAGATCAAGGGCAATCCGGACGTGCGCAAGGCGTATTTGGGGCTGTAGTTGCGAAGCGTTGGGCACGACTCGCGCAACACACTCGGCGTCATCGCCCGCAAAGGCGGGCGATCCAGTATTCCAGAGGCCGTTGTGATTGAGCCGAGAAGCCGCGGCGTACTGGATTCCCCGCCTTCGCGGGGAATGACAGCGGAGTAGGGGGGGTTAGTTCGCCCGCGGCTGCACGAGGCTCATTCCTCGTGCCGGTGCGCCGGAAGTGTCACCCCGAACACCTTCACCAGATCCGCCACCTGCTCCGGCGACAAATACCGTGGGTTCAGCCCGCGTAACAGCAGGTACAGCTTCGCCGTCTCTTCCAGCTCCTCGGTTGCGAACACGGCTGCTTCCAGCGTGTCGCCCGCGACGACCGGACCGTGATTGGCGAGCAGCACGGACGAATATTCCCCCGCCAGACCCCTGATCGCATCGGCGACCGCGGGATCGCCAGGGCGGTAATAAGGCACGAGCGCGGTGGCGCCGCATTTCATCAGATAATAAGCGGTCATCGGCGGCAGCGCGGCGCGCGGGTCAATCTCCGGCAGCATCGACAGCGCGACCGAATGGGTGGAATGCAGATGCACGATCGCCCTTGCGCTCCCGCGCGTGGCGTAGAGTGCATTGTGCAGCGGAACTTCCTTGGTCGGCGCATCGCCCGAAACCAGTCGGCCCTGATCGTCCAGCCGCGACAGTTTTGCGGGATCGAGGAAGCCGAACGAGGCATTGGTCGGCGTCACCAGCCAGCCGCCGCCGTCCAGCCTGGCGCTGATATTGCCGGAGGAGCCGGGCGTCAGCCCACGCTCGAACAGGGACCGTCCGAAGCGGCAAATGTCTTCGCGCAGCAATGTCTCGTTGCTCATGGCCGTCATGTCCGTTTGTCTCACGCTTTGGCAGCGCGGCCAAGCCGTGTTATTCGGTTGCCAAGCTGCCGCAAAAGGCGGCCGTCCGGGAAACGTTGCAAGGATCAGTTGTATGTCCGCCTCCACGTCACAGAATCAGCGCATCGCCGTCATCGGGCTCGGCTCGATGGGGTTCGGCATGGCGAGCTCGCTGAAGCGCGCCGGTCATGTCGTCACCGGCTGCGACGTCTCGGCTGATGCGGTCGCGCGCTTCGTGACGGAGGGCGGCGCCGGCGCCAAGACGCCGGCCGAAGCTGCCAAGGGCGCCGACATCGTCGTCAGCGTCGTCGTCAATGCCGCGCAGACCGAGACGATCCTGTTCGGCAAGGATGGCGTCGCCGAAACCATGGCGAAGGACAGCGTCTTCCTGTCGTCGGCGACTATGGATCCCGACGTGGCTCGGCGTCTCGCCAAGCAGCTGGAGGCGACCGGCCAGCACTATCTGGATGCACCGATCTCCGGCGGGGCGCAGCGCGCAGCGCAGGGCGAGCTGACGATCCTTGCCTCCGGCAGTCCGGCTGCGTTTGAGAAAGCGCGGCCCGCGCTCGATGCCATGGCCGCGAAGCTCTACGAGCTTGGCGATGCCGCAGGCCAGGGCGCCGCCTTCAAGATGATCAACCAGCTGCTCGCCGGCGTGCATATCGCCGCTGCCAGCGAGGCGATCGCGTTCGCGGCCAAGCAGGGTCTCGACATCCGCAAGGTCTATGAGGTGATCACGGCGTCCGCCGGAAACTCCTGGATGTTCGAGAACCGCATGCCGCACGTGCTCGACGGCGATTACACGCCGCGCAGTGCGGTCGAGATCTTCGTCAAGGATCTCGGCATCATCCAGGATATGGCGCGCAGTGCCAGATTCCCGGTTCCGGTCTCCGCCGCAGCACTTCAGATGTTCTTGATGACGGCAGCCTCCGGCATGGGCCGCGACGATGATGCGTCGGTGGCGCGGATGTATGCGCGGGTCACCGGCGTGAAACTGCCCGGCGACAAGTAAAGGATAAGAGGATTCCGATGCCCCGTTTTGCCGCCAATCTCTCGATGATGTTCACCGAGGTGCCGTTCCTCGACCGCTTCGACGCCGCTGCCGCAGCCGGCTTCACCGCAGTCGAGTTTCTCTTTCCCTATGAGCATTCGGCCGAGGCGGTCGGCGAGCGGCTCAAGCGCAACGGCTTGACTCAGGCGCTGTTCAACCTGCCACCGGGCGACTGGAATGCCGGCGAGAAGGGCTTTGCGGCGCTCCCGTCGCGATTCCCCGAGCTGAAGGCGAGCCTGGAAACTGCGCTGCCCTACGCCAAGGCGACCGGCGTCAAGCGGCTGCATTTGATGGCGGGCATCGCCAACCGTGGCGAGCGCGTCGCGATCGAGGCGTTCTACAAATCAGTGGCGTGGGCCGCCGAGTTCTTTGCGCCGCACGGCATCGACATCGTGCTCGAGCCGATCAATGCGCGCAACGTGCCCGGCTATTTCCTCAATGATTTCGGCTTCGCGCGCGACCTGATCCAGGAGCTGCGGCTTCCGAACCTGAAACTCCAGTTCGACATTTATCACTGCCAGATCATCCATGGCGACGTTACGATGCGGCTGCGCGAGATGATGCCGGTGATCGGTCACATCCAGATCGCCAGCATTCCCTCGCGCAACGAGCCTGACGGCGAGGAGCTGAACTATCCGTTCCTGTTCGACGAACTCGACCGGCTCGGTTATGCCGGCTTCGTCGGCTGCGAATATAATCCGCGAGGCAAGACCACCGACGGCCTCGCCTGGTTCAGGCCTTATGCGGGAGTGAAGCCGTGACATTTGCAGCGAAAATATCTCTTGGCTGCATTGCCGACGACTACACCGGCGCCTCCGACCTCGCCAACACGCTGACGCGCGCCGGCCTGCGCACGGTGCAGACCATCGGCGTGCCCGCGGACGATCTCGCGCTGCCCGAGGTCGACGCCGTCGTGGTGTCCTTGAAGAGCCGTTCGATCGAGGCCAACCTTGCCGTGTCGCGCTCGCGCGCGGCCGAGACATGGCTGCGCGGCCGCGGCGCAAGCCACGTGCTGTTCAAGATCTGCTCGACCTTCGATTCCACCGATGCGGGCAATATCGGCCCGGTGATGGACGCGCTGCGCGCCGATTGCGGCGAGACGGCCGTGCTGGTGACGCCGGCTTTCCCGGAGACCGGCCGCACCGTCTACCAGGGCAATCTGTTCGTGGGCGCCGTGCCGCTGAACGAGAGCCCGCTGAAGGACCATCCGCTCAACCCGATGCACGATTCCAACCTGGTGCGTGTGCTGACGCGCCAGAGCAAGACGCAAATCGGCCTGGTCGATCTCGCCACCGTCACGCGCGGCGCGGATGCCGTGCGGACGCGGCTGGCCGAACTCGCCGGCAAGGGCATTGGCGCGGCGATCATCGATGCCGTCTTCGATCGCGACCTCGAAACCATCGGCCTCGTCGCTGCCCAGCATCGGCTGTCGGTCGGCGCTTCCGGCATGGGTCTTGGGCTGGCGCGGGCGCTGGTGTCGACAGGCAAGGTCACATCGACCGCGGCGACCAGCGAGGCGGGGGCAGCGGTCGGAGGACCGGCGGCGTGCCTTGCCGGAAGCTGCTCGCAGGCGACGCTCCAGCAGATCGCCAATGCCGAGCGCGTCATGCCGGTGCTGCATCTCGATCCGGACCGTATTACTACGGGCGAGGACGAGGCCCAGCGCGCTCTGGCCTGGGCGAAGCCCCGACTGGCGGAGGGTCCGGTCCTGATCGCATCGAGCTCGACGCCGGATCAGGTCGCCGCGCTCCAGGCGCGCCGTGGTCGCGACGCGGCCGGTCACGCCATCGAGCAGGCGATGGCCGACATTGCCGAAGGTCTGGTGCGGGCCGGCGTCAAGCGACTGGTCGTTGCCGGCGGGGAGACATCCGGCGCCGTGGTCGACCGATTGAAGATTCCGGGATTTCTCGTCGGAGTAGAGATTGCGGCGGGCGTCCCGGTGCTGCGCGCGGTCGGTGCTGAAAAAAGCGACATGCTGCTCGCCTTGAAGTCCGGAAATTTCGGCGGCGCGGAGTTTTTCTCCGACGCGCTTAGGCTCATGCGCTGAACGCAGGGCATTTTTAGCGCCATGTTCATTTGTTTCGGGCTTTCGTAGTTGTACGGAGTCGTGTTTACATCTGCTCAAGTGCTCTAGGTGTTGGATGTCGGTGCTGCTCCCTTTGGTTGATTCGTAAAACTCCGGGCGCGCCACCGCTCCAGCACAAAGAGACTCGTCTATGCTCGCCACCATTTCCATTCGTGCCAAGATCATCAGTGTCGTGGCGTTCCTGCTGGTCGCGATGGCCGGCATGGGCCTGCTCGCCGTCATGAAGATGCGGTCGATGAATGCCAACACCGTCGACATCACCACGAGCTGGATGCCCAGCGTGCGCGTGCTCGGCGACCTGCGTGCCGGCGTGATCACTTACCGCAACGTCATTCGAGAGCACATGCTGTCGGAAACGCTGGACGAGAAGCTCGCGATGGAAAAGACGCTCGCGACCGTGATCGAGGCCAATGCCAAATTCCGCAAAACTTACGAGGACATGATCACCTCGCCTGAAGAACGGGCACTCTACGGTGAATGGTCGAAGCTCTGGGAGGAGTACAAGAAGGGGACCCAGGAGGTCATGGCGCTGTCGCGCAAGGAGGCCGGCAAGGTCCCGCACGAGGCGCATGATCTGAACACCAAGACGGTCAACAAGATCGGGCTTCAGGCCGACGAGGTCCTGCGCAAGGACATCGAGCTCAACACCAAAGGTGGCGACCAGGCCGCGCAGGATGCCGCCAACAGCTACTATTATGCCTTCATGCTGGTCGCGATCATTCTCGGCGCCGCCGTCCTTGTCGGCTCCGGCGTTGGCTTCTACCTGGTCCAGGACGTCTCGAACGGCATCAACTCGATTACCGAGCCGATGCAGGCGCTGGGCAAGGGCGACCTTTCCGCCGAAGTCCCTCATCGCGGTGAGAAGACGGAGATCGGCGCCATGGCCGACGTGCTCCAGATCTTCAAGGAAGCGCTGATCGCCAAAAAGGCCGCCGACGAGGCTGCCGCCGCCGATGCCGAAGCCAAGATCGAGCGCGGCCGCCGCGTCGACAACATTACCCGCGAATTCGAAACGATGATCGGCGAGATCGTCCAGACCGTGTCGTCGGCCTCGACCCAGCTGGAAGCCTCGGCCTCGACGCTGACCTCGACCGCCGACCGCTCCCAGCGGCTGGCGACCACCGTTGCCGGAGCGTCGGAGGAAGCCTCGACCAACGTGCAGTCGGTGGCCTCGGCGACCGAGGAGATGGCCTCGTCCGTCGGCGAGATCAGCCGCCAGGTCCAGGAATCGGCGCGCATGGCGGGCGATGCCGTCGGCCAGGCCCGCGCCACCACCGAACGCGTCAGCGAGCTCTCGAAGGCGGCCTCGCGCATCGGCGACGTCGTCGAGCTCATCAACACCATCGCCGGCCAGACCAACCTTCTGGCGCTGAACGCGACCATCGAAGCCGCACGTGCCGGCGAAGCCGGCCGCGGCTTTGCGGTCGTCGCCTCCGAGGTGAAGGCGCTCGCCGAGCAGACCGCGAAGGCGACCGGTGAGATCGGCCAGCAGATCTCCGGCATCCAGGCGGCGACCAACGACTCGGTCGGCGCCATCAAGGAGATCTCCTCGACCATCGAGCGTCTGTCGGAGATCTCGTCGGCGATCGCCGCGGCCGTGGAAGAGCAGGGCGCGGCAACCCAGGAGATTGCCCGCAATGTCCAGCAGGCGGCGCAGGGCACCCAGCAGGTCTCCTCCAACATCACCGACGTGCAGCGCGGCGCAACCGAGACCGGCACGGCCTCCTCGCAGGTGCTGTCGGCGGCACAGATACTCTCCAACGACTCCGGCCGGCTCAAGACCGAGGTCAGCAAGTTCCTGACCAACGTTCGCGCGGCGTAACTGCGTCCGCACGGCGTAAGCTGAAAATCACGGCATTGTTCGAAAGCGGCGCCTTTGGGCGCCGCTTTTTTTGCGCACATGAAAGCTGTCTCCCGTCATCTTTCGGCGCGAGGTGCATATCTGGAATGCTATTTCGCAGTGCGATAGCAGGGAATTGACCGCTCGTGACGCAGTGCCGTTGGCCATTCGGGCGGTCTTCAGGTAAATCAGCCGAGGAACCCGCGGGGGCGGTGTTTCCTGTCCCTGATCTGGAATTGCCCAACGAATGATTGCTCTGGTCCGTATTGCCCTGAGCCGGCCCTACACGTTTGTCGTGCTCGCGCTCCTGCTCCTGATCATCGGACCGCTGGCGGCGCTGCGGACGCCGACCGACATCTTCCCGGACATCCGCATCCCTGTGATCGGCGTGGTCTGGCAATACACCGGCCTGCCGCCCGATCAGATGTCGGGCCGCATCACCACGCCGTTCCAGCGCGCGCTGACGACAACGGTCAACGACATCGAGCACATCACCGCCAATTCCTATAACGGCTTTGGCATCATCAAGATCTTCTTCCAGCCGAACGTCGACATCCGCACCGCCAACGCGCAGGTCACCGCGATCTCGCAGACGCTGATCAAGCAGATGCCGCCGGGCGCGACGCCCCCTCTGATCCTGAACTACTCCGCCTCCACCGTGCCGATCGTCCAGGTGGCGCTCTCGGGCGATGGCCTCACCGAGCAGAACCTCGCCGATATCGGCATCAACCAGCTCCGTACGCCGTTGGTCACCGTGCCCGGCGCCGCGATCCCGTACCCGTTCGGCGGCAAGCAGCGCCAGGTCCAGATCGACCTCGACCCGACCGCGCTCCAGGCCCGCGGCCTGTCCGGCCAGGACGTCGCCAACGCGCTCGCGGCCCAGAACCTGATCACGCCGGTCGGCACCCAGAAGATCGGGCAGTTCGAATATATCATCCAGCTCAACAACTCGCCGCTGAAGATCGAGGAGCTCGGCAATCTGCCGATCAAGACCGTCAACGGCGCGATGGTCTATGTGCGCGACGTCGCGACCGTCAGGGACGGCAACCCGCCGCAGACCAACATCGTCCATGTCGACGGCAACCGCTCGGTGCTGATGATGGTGCTGAAGGCGGGCGCGACCTCGACGCTCGACATCATCGCGGGCATCAAGCAGAAGGTGATCGACGTCAAGGACCAGCTGCCGGACGCGCTCAAGATCGGCTTCATCGGCGATCAGTCGGTGTTCGTCCGCGGCGCCATCGAAGGCGTCGCGTTCGAGGGCGTGATCGCGGCGCTGCTCACCAGCGTCATGATCCTGCTGTTCCTCGGCAGCTGGCGCTCGACTGTGATCATTGCGGTCTCGATCCCGCTCTCGGTGCTCGGCGCCATCATCATGCTGTCGGCGATCGGGGAGACGCTGAACATCATGACGCTCGGCGGCCTGGCGCTCGCGGTCGGCATCCTCGTCGACGATGCCACGGTCACGATCGAGAACATCAACTACCATCTGGAGCAGGGCAAGTCGGTCGAGCAGTCGATCCTCGACGGCGCCAACCAGATCGTGACGCCGGCCTTCGTCTCGCTGCTCTGCATCTGCATCGTGTTCGTGCCGATGTTCTTCCTCACCGGCGTGGCGCGCTTCCTGTTCGTGCCGATGGCGGAAGCGGTGATGTTCGCGATGATCTGGTCGTTCCTGCTGTCGCGCACGCTGGTGCCGACCATGGCGAACTATTTATTGCAGGCGCATGTCCATCACGAGAACGGTCCGCCGAAGTCGCGCAATCCACTGGTCTGGTTCCAGCGCGGTTTCGAGGCTCGCTTCGAGCGCATTCGCGGCGGCTACCACAATTTCCTCGGGCTCGCGCTCGCGCACCGTCCGGTGTTCGTGATCGGCTTCCTCTGCGTGGTCAGCGCGTCCTTCGCGCTGGTCCCGTTCCTCGGACGCAACTTCTTCCCCGCGGTCGATGCCGGCAACATCCTGATGCACGTCCGCACCCAGGTCGGCACCCGCGTCGAGGAGACAGCGAACCAGCTCGCCGACGTGCAGAAGGCGATCCGCAAGCTGATCCCGGGTGAGATCGAAACGCTGACCGACAACATCGGCATGCCGATCTCCGGCATCAACATGACCTACAACAACACCGGCGTGATCGGCCCGCAGGATGGCGACATCCAGATCAAGCTGAAGGAAGGCCACAAGCCGACCGAAGAGCATGTGCGCGTGCTGCGTGAGCAATTGCCGCGGCTGTTCCCCGGCGTCAGCTTTGCCTTCCTGCCGGCCGACATCGTCAGCCAGATCCTGAACTTCGGCGCGCCGGCGCCGATCGACCTGCAGATCCGCGGCGCCAATATCAGCGCCAACTTCGTTTATGCCAACAATCTGCTGGCCAAGGTTCGCAGGATTCCCGGCGTCGCCGATGCGCGCATCCAGCAGTCACCGAACAATCCGACCTTCAATATCGATGTCGACCGCACCCGCGCGCAGTATGTCGGGCTGACCGAGCGTGACGTCACCAACAGTCTCGTGGTCAACCTTGCCGGCTCCTCGCAGGTGGCGCCGACCTACTACCTCAATCCGGACAACGGCGTATCCTATTCGATCGTGATGCAGACGCCGCAATACCAGATGGATTCGCTCAGCGCGCTTCAGACGTTGCCGATCACGGCGGCCGGCAATTCGCAGTCGCCGATCCTCGGCGGCATCGCCGATATCAAGCGATCGACTTCGAGCGCGGTGGTCTCGCAATACGACATCCAGTCGATGGTGCAGATCTTCGCCACGACCTCGGGCCGCGATCTCGGTGCGGTCGCGACCGACATCCGCCAGGTGATCGCCGACACCGCCAAGGAGGTGCCGAAAGGCTCTTCCGTGGTGCTGCTCGGCCAGGTGCAGACCATGAACAGCGCCTTCACCGGCTTGTTGTTCGGCCTGCTTGGCGCGGTCGTCCTGATCTATTTCCTGATCGTCGTGAACTTCCAGTCCTGGTCCGATCCCTTCGTGATCATCACGGCGTTGCCCGCAGCACTCGCCGGCATCGTCTGGATGCTGTTCGCCACCGAGACGACGCTGTCGGTGCCGGCGCTGACCGGCGCGATCATGTGCATGGGCGTTGCCACCGCCAACAGCGTGCTCGTGATCTCGTTCGCCCGCGAGCGCTACGAAGAGCTCGGCGATCCCATCGCCGCGGCGCTCGAAGCCGGCTTCGTCCGGTTCCGCCCGGTGCTGATGACCGCGCTCGCCATGATCATCGGCATGGCGCCCATGGCGCTGGGGCTCGGCGAGGGCGGCGAGCAGAATGCGCCGCTCGGCCGTGCCGTGATCGGCGGCCTGATCTTTGCAACCTTCGCCACGCTGATGTTCGTTCCCGTGGTGTTCAGTATGGTACACAAGAAGCAAGGCGCCAAAGGCGCCGCCTCCCTGGAGCCCCCGCATGTCGCCCACTGAACCCCGCTCCCCGGTGTCGCACCGGAAACTGGGCATTTTCGGCGTGGTGGCGCTAATCGCGGCCGGCTTGGTCGTGGGCACCGGCATCCGCGCCCGCGAGGAGCAGGGCTCCAAATTGAAGGCATGGACCGATGATCAGGCTGTTCCCAGCGTCGCGGTGACGCTGCCTAATGCCAAGGCTCTCAATGCGACCATCGACTTGCCGGGCCGTCTCGAAGCCTATTATCGCGCGCCGATCTTTGCCCGTGTTCCCGGCTATCTCAAAAGCTGGAGCGCTGACATCGGTGCGCGGGTGAAGGCCGGTCAGGTGATCGCCGAGATCGAGGCGCCCGACCTCGACCAGCAACTGCTTCAGGCCCGCGCCGACCTCGCCAGCCAGCAGTCCAGCGCCAGGCTGTCGGAAGCCACCCTCAACCGCCGCAAGACGCTGGTCGCCTCCAACTTCGTCTCCGCGCAGGAGATCGACGAGCGTACCGCCGATCTCTCCAACAAGAACGCGGCGGTTCGCTCGGGCCAGGCCAACGTCGAGCGCCTCGAAGCGCTGGCCGGTTACAAGAAGATCACCGCTCCGTTTGACGGTGTGGTCACGGCGCGCGACACCGACGTCGGTGCGCTGATCAATTCAGGCGGCGGCTCGGGCCCGGCAATGTTCGTGGTCTCCGACATCACCAAGCTGCGCGTCTACATCAACGTGCCCCAGAACTACGTGCCCGCGATCAAGATCGGCGCCAAGGCCGCCATCGTGCTGCCGGAGTATCCGAACCGGACCTTCCAGGCGACGGTGGAGGCCTCCTCGCAGGCGGTTGACGTCGCCTCCGGCACGACGCGCATGCAGCTCGGTCTCGACAATTCCTCAGGCGAGCTGATGCCCGGCGGCTATGCTAGCGTGAAGCTCAGCCTGCAGCGCGACGCCGCGCCGCTCAGCATTCCCGCCAGTGCGCTGATCTTCAACGGCAGCGGCCTGCGCGTCGCAACCGTCGGTCCGGACGACAAGGTCCTGTTCAAGCCCGTGACCATCGCCCGCGATCTTGGCAAGGAGATCGAGCTCGCCTCGGGAATTGCAGCGGATGACCGCGTCATCACGGCACCACCGGACGGCCTCTCCGACGGCGACCAGGTCCGCGTGACCGGCGCCGGCGCCAAGGGCAAGCCCGCGACGGCGTCGGAGAAGCAGGCGCCGAAGGGGTAGCCTCGGTTTCGTAGGGTGGGCAAAGCGAAGCGTGCCCACCATCTCTCTGCGATCCTAAAAAAGATTGGTGGGCACGGCGCAAGAGCGCCTTTGCCCACCCTACGAGAGCTACGCCACCCTCCATTCCGGCACGCCATCTACCGTCATCGTGATCTCGCCGAGCGAACCCACCGGCGTGCGATCCATGTCGAGCAGATGCGCCAGCGTTGCCGCATCGCTCGCGGGAATTCGCGCCAGCGTGCGCCTATCGTTTTCCGTCCGCAGCATCACCACGCCATGTTCGACCTCGCCGCCGCGGCCGTAGAGCACCGTAAAGCTCTCCACCTTGCCCTTGCCTGAGACATCCGTGACGAACTCCGGCACCGCGCGCTTGTTGCTGTCCGCCGCCGCCTGCACGCTCGTCTCCTGTGCCAATGCTTCACGCGGCGGCGCCTTCGACACCACCAGCGCATGATGCTTGGTGACGAAGCCGCCCTGGCCGTAGAGCAGGCCGAGCTTTGCGCCGTCCCGCACACGCCGCACCATCGCGCAGGCCGCATGGGTCATGTAAGTGTTGAGCGGCGCGCCGAAGAAGGTGAGGCCGCCTGTTACGGTCGGCTGCACGTCCGCACCTAGACCCAGCGTCCGCCGCGCCATCTTGGGCACGCACGGAAAGCAGCTATAGAGCTCGAGCGCGTCGAACGTCTTGCTGTCACCGCCGGCGAGATCCATCACGGCCTTCAAAACGGCGTTCTGCGGATGGCTCTCGTAAAAGTGGTCGCGCAAGAGATAGTCGCGCGGCTCCTCGGCCGAGGCGCCGCCGAGCGGATAGACCAGTCTGTCATCGGCGATGCCGGCCGCACGCGCTTTGGCGAGGCTGGTCAGCAGCAGCGCGCCGCCCATGTTGACGCTCGGGTTGGCAACCATGAGCTTGTTGTAAGGCCACGCGATGAGACGGTTGTCCGCGGTGGGCGTCGTGATTTCGTCAGGCGTATAGCGCCGCTTCAGCCAGGCGTTGGGATTCTGCGCGGCGGCCTCGGAATAGCGTGACCATAGTGTACCCGACTCTGCCATCGCCTCGCGCGGCGTCTGTCCCCAATGGGCGGACGATGCCGCTTCGTAGAACGGATAGACGGTGACGGGGCGGAACACGCCGAGCTTCACGGCCAGCGGCTTCTGGAACGCCGCGCCGCGCTTCGGCTCCTCGACGTCATGGGCGAACGGGGTCCATGGCAGCTTTGCCCCGGCGCGCTCCGCCTTGGTCGCCGTCGACTGTGCCTCCGCGCCGCAAACCGCGGCGACGCTGCATTCGCCGCGCGCAATGCGCTTTGCTGCCTCGTGGATGTAGCGGATCGGGCTCTCGCCGCCGACCGGGCCGTAATAGCAATGCGAAGGCGTGATGCCGAGCCGTTGCGCCAGCAGCTGCTCCGGATCGCGATAGCGCCAGCTCAGGAAGTTGACGATATCGAGCGATTGCACCTCGTCGAGCAGCTTTGCGCCGGCATCTGCTTCCGCGCGCCGCAGCGCCTGTTCGAGCAGGTCGAGCGGCTCGAGGCCATCGGTGACCTCCTTGGGACGGTCGACGATCTCGCCGACGCCGACGATGACGGGGATGCGGTCTTCGGGGGTATGCTTCTTATCTGTCATGCTTCAATTCACGATGTCAGTTTTTTGTCATTGCGCGCGTAGCGAAGCAATCAGGGTCTTTCCGCGATGGTAGTCTGGATTGCTTCGCTGCGCTCGCAATGACGGTGTGTGGCAATCACTCCGCCACCAGCGCATTCATGTGCTCGACGGCTTCGGCAAACTCTTCCTTGAACTCCTGCACCACCGCACCGGCCGACTTCACGCTGTCGATCAGCCCGACGCCCTGGCCGACGAAGTAACTCACGAGATCGCGCGCCTTGGCGTTGCCGCCCGCCGCGGCGCGGTCGATCGAGTTGAAGGCGTCGCGGCTGACGATACTTTGCAGCGGCATCGGCAATGCGCCGGGGCTCTCGGCTGCGCGGTCCCAGGCGTCGGTCCAGACCGAACGAAGTTGCCGTGCCGGCTTTCCAGTGCGGCCCTTAGAGCGCACCGCATCGCGCGACGATGCCGCGATCATCTTCTCGCGAAAGATCTCCGTGGTCTCGGACTCGACGGTCGCAAGCCACACCGAGCCGGTCCAGGCGCCCGCGGCACCCATCGCCATGCAGGCCGCCATCTGTCGTCCCGTCATGATGCCGCCGGCCGCCAGCACCGGCACGTCGCGGATATTCTTGATCGCCTTGATCACCTCGGGCACCAGCACCATGGTCGAGACCTCGCCGCAATGGCCGCCAGCTTCGGTGCCCTGGACCACGAGGATATCGACGCCGGCCGCGACCTGGCGCAGCGCGTGCTCCTTGGCGCCGACCAGGGCCGCGACCGGCACGCCGTGCTTCCTGCCCATCTCGATCATGGCCTTCGGCGGCACGCCGAGCGCATTGGCGATCAGGCGGATCGGGTGGTTGAACGAGACCTCCAGCAGCTCCAGCGCGGTCCTGCCATCGAACGGCTGCGGCTGGTTGTCGGCGACCTCGGTGGTCGTGAGTTCGATGTCGTATTTCTTCAGGAGATTGCGCGTGTAGTTGCGGTGCTCCTGTGGCACGCGCGCCTCAAGGCTCTTCCAGGTGACGTCCTTCTCGCCCGCAGTCGAGATGTTTTCGGGGATCAGCACGTCGACGCCGTAAGGCTTGCCGTCAACGTGCTTGTCGATCCATCTCAGCTCGCGTTCGAGCGTATCCGGCGTGTGCACGGTCGCACCTAACACGCCAAACCCACCGGCGCGGCTGACAGCCGCGACGACATCGCGGCAATGGCTGAAGGCGAGCAGCGGGAAATCGATGCCCAGCATGTCGCAGATCGGCGATTTCATCGTTCTCTCCCGGCGGCCTCGCGTTGCTGTTGTCGCAATCTTGAGCGAAGGCTCATCGACGCTAGACCATCGTCTTGCGCTATGCCAATCCGGATTTGGCGGCGCATCTTGCGTGCACACGCCGTGTTGCGCGAAGCCGTACGCCCGGCTCGACAGATGCGGCTTCTCGTGATGGCCGTCCTCGGCAACGTCGGACGCATGACGCGGTCGCGAGGCCCGCGCAGGACGCAGGGCCGGCAGGGCTTGCCATCCGCCGTCCGCGGGCTAATTAATGCAGACGCATCTTTTTGCCGGAGCCCTCGCATGACCGACACCCCCGCCTACGTGCCGCCCAAGGTCTGGACCTGGAACAAGGAGAACGGCGGACAGTTCGCCAGCATCAACCGCCCGATCGCCGGTCCCACCCATGACAAGGAGCTGCCGGTCGGCAAGCATCCCTTCCAGCTCTATTCGCTGGCGACGCCGAACGGCGTCAAGGTCACCGTGATGCTGGAGGAGCTTCTGGCGCTCGGCCACAAGGGCGCGGAATACGACGCTTGGCTGATCAGAATCGGTAACGGCGACCAGTTCGGCAGCGGCTTTGTCGACATCAATCCGAATTCCAAGATCCCGGCGCTGATGGACCGCTCCGGCCCGGAGCCGATCCGGGTGTTCGAGTCCGGCTCTATCCTGTTCTACCTCGCCGAAAAGTTCGGCGCCTTCCTGCCGAAGGACATCAAGAGCCGCACTGAAGCGATGTCGTGGCTGTTCTGGCAGATGGGCAGCGCGCCCTATCTCGGCGGCGGCTTCGGCCATTTCTACGCTTACGCGCCGACCAAGATCGAATATGCCATCGACCGTTTCGCGATGGAAACCAAGCGCCAGCTCGACGTGCTCGACCGCCGGCTCGCCGACAACGAATATCTCGCCGGCAGCGAATACACCATCGCCGACATGGCGGTGTGGCCCTGGTACGGCGCGCTCGCCAAGGGGCTGGTCTACGGCGCCGGCGAATTCCTGTCCGTGCAGGACTACAAGCACGTGCAGCGCTGGACCGACCAGATCGCCAAGCGCCCGGCCGTCAAGCGCGGCCGCATGGTCAACCGTGTCTCCGGAGATCCCGCCAGCCAGCTTCACGAGCGGCATGACGCCAGCGATTTCGAGACCAAGACGCAGGACAAGATCGGCGAGGTGGCCGCGTCGTAGTCCTTCATCCCAACCTTCTCCCCGCAAGTGGGGAGAGGGGGAAGAAGGACCTCACGCCATGCTCAGCTCGTGGCGTCCCACCACCATCCAATGCACCTCGTCCGGGCCGTCCGCGAAACGGAGATGGCGGACGTCCTGGTACATTTCGGCGAGCGGGGTCCAGTGCGAGATACCGGTGGCGCCGTGCATCTGGATCGACTGGTCGATGATCTTGCAGGCGCGCTCTGGCACCATGGCCTTAACCATGGAGACCCAGACGCGGGCCTCCTTGTTGCCGAGCACGTCCATGGCCTTGGCGGCCTTCAGCACCATCAGCCGCATCGCCTCGATCTCGCAGCGCGCCTGCGCGATGATCTGCATATTGCCGCCGAGATGGGCGATCTTCTTGCCGAAGGCTTCGCGGGTGAGGCCACGCTGCACCATCAAATCGAGCGCCTTCTCGGCCTTGCCGATAGTGCGCATGCAGTGATGGATGCGGCCCGGGCCTAGCCGAAGCTGCGAGATCTCGAAGCCGCGGCCTTCGCCGAGCAGAATGTTCTCCTTGGGCACGCGCACGTTGTTGAAGCGCATGTGCATGTGGCCGCGCGGCGCGTGGTCCTGGCCGAACACGTACATGGGACCGAGCACCTCGACGCCGGGCGTGTCGCGCGGCACCAGAATCTGCGACTGCTGCTTGCTCGGCGCCGCGTCCGGATTGGTCTTCACCATTACGATGAGGATCTTGCAGCGGGGATCGCCGACGCCGGAGATGTAATATTTCTCGCCGTTGATGACCCATTCGTCGCCGACGAGCTTGGCGCTGGTCGAGATGTTCTTGGCATCGGAGGAGGCGACGTTCGGCTCGGTCATGACATAGGCGGAGCGGATCTCGCCGTTCATCAGCGGCTTCAGCCACTTCTCCTTCTGCTCCTTGGTGCCGACGCGCTCCAGCACCTCCATGTTGCCGGTATCAGGCGCCGAGCAGTTCATGCTCTCCGATGCCAGTGGGCTCTTGCCGAGCTCGGATGCGATATAGGCGTAGTCGAGATTCTTCAGGCCCTGGCCGGTCTCGTCGTCGGGCAGGAAGAAGTTCCAGAGGCCTTCCTGCTTGGCCTTGTTCTTGGCCTTCTCCAGCACCTCGAGCTGCTTCGGCGTGAAGCTCCAGCGATCCTCTTTGCCTTCGCCGGCCTTGGCGAATTCGGTCGACATCGGCTCGACGGTGTCGCGGATGAACTTCCTGACGTGATCGTAGAGCGGCCGGATCTGGTCCGACATCCTGAGGTCGTTGAGCTCGTCGCCGGGATTGAGGGTGTAGTTGGTGGTGCGGGGAATATAGGTGTGTTTTGTCATTGTTCCTCCCGGGGTCGCTGAGATCGCGTTGCGCCGGAGAATAGTCGCAGCGTCGCCAAAGTGCGAGCGCGCATTTTTTCCAACGCGAGCCATGCCATGCGATGGAATATCGCGGACGTTTGAAATGTTGTTTGAATGGGCGGCATTCTCGCTGTCATCGCCCGACTTGATCGGGCGATCCAGTACTCCGAGGCGTATGTGATCTATCGAGAAGCTGCGGCGTACTGGATGCCCCGGTCAAGCCGGGGCATGACAGCGGTGGTTGCGGCCGGCCTAGCTTGCCATCCGGTGCATCGCGCAGATCTTGTTGCCGTCGAGGTCACGCAAATAGGCAATATAGAGGTTGACGCCCGGGCCTTGACGGATACCAGGAGGATCTTCGCAAGGAACGCCGCCGGCGGCGATGCCGGCCGTATGCCATGCATTGACCTGTTCCGGCGAGTTGGCGGCAAAGCCGATGGTGCCGCCATTCGCAGGCGTCGCCGCTTCGCCGTTGATCGGCTTTGTGACCGAGAACACGCCGGTCTTGGTAATGTAGAAGATGCGATGGCCGTCGACCCGCGCCGGCCGCACCTCGAGCGTGGACAGCAAATTGTCGTAGAACGTCTTGGCCTTGTCGAGGTCGTTGGTGCCGATCATCACGTGTGAAAACATTTGCCGTTCCCCTCATTATGATTTGTAGCCCGGATGGAGCGAAGCGTAATCCGGGTCTTGTTTGCTTTTGGCGGTCCCGGATTGCGCTGCGCTCCATCCGGGCTACGAGAATCAGAACGCCGTATAACCGCCGTCGATCACGAACGTATCCGCCGTGTGGTACGACGAGGCCTTGCTCATCAGATACACCGCGATGCCGCCGAAGTCGCTGGCCTCGCCGAAGCGCCGCACCGGAATTCGCGGCATCACGTTGGCGACGAATTTCTCGTTGGCCATCAGGCCCGAGGTCATGTCGCTCTTGATCCAGCCCGGCAGGATCGCGTTCGCGGTGACGCCGTGACGCGCCAGCTCGACGCCGAGCGCACGCACCAGCGCGTTGATCGCGGCCTTGGTCGCGGCATAGTGCTCGTTGCGCGCGGTGCCGAAGATCGAGGCGAGGCTCGAAGTCGCCACCAGCCGGCCGAAGCGATCGCCGGCCTCGGCGCGCGCGGTCATGTGTTTTGCGGCAGCCTGGAACGCGTGGAACACGCCGTCGAGATTGGTCGCAAACATCGTGCGCCATTCTTCCTCGGTGCGTTCGATAAAGGAGCGCCGGCCGCCGCCGCCGATGCCGGCATTGGCGAAGCAGCCGTCGACCCGGCCGAATGTGTCGAGCGTGGCCTTCATCGCGGCGTTGACCGAGGTCGGGTCGGTGACGTCGCAGACCCGCGTGTCGACCTTGCCTGATAGCCCGGCCAGGCTCGCGGCAGCGGCCTTGTTCTTGTCAGCATTCCGGCCCCAGATCGAGACGTTGCAGCCCTGGCCGGCGAGCGCCTGCGCGATGCCCAGCCCGATGCCGCCATTGCCGCCGGTGATCACGGCGACGCGTCCCGAAAGGTCGAAAAGGTTCATGGCGCGTTTCCTGTTTTTTGCTTCGTGCGCATCAGCCGCTGCGCGCAAGATTGCTTGCTATGCTCCGATCACCATGGACAAGACCGCGCCAAAAATCAAATATGCGCCCCGGCAAAAGCAATTCCGGTCTGCGAAACTGGTGCAGGCCGCAACTCACGAGGAAACCATGCAGTTCAAACACGTCACGCTCGATCTCGATGGTTCGGTCGCGATCCTCAAGCTCGACCATCAGGAGGTGATGAACGCGGTCTCCGTGGACATGCTGGGCGGTCTCTCAGAAGCGCTCGACACGATCGAGGAGAAGAAGGACGAGGTGCGCTGCGTGGTGCTGACGGGCGCAGGGCGGGCGTTCTGCACCGGGGCGAATCTCCAGGGCCGCAACAACCAGTCGAAGAAGACCAAGGCCGGCCTGACGCTCGAGACCGGCTTCCATCCCTTCCTGCGCCGCATCCGCAATCTGCATTGCCCGATCGTGACCGCGGTCAACGGCCCGGCGGCCGGCGCCGGCATGAGCTTCGCGCTGCTCGGCGACATGATCCTGTGCGCGCGCTCGTCCTATTTCCTGCAAGCGTTCCGCCGCATCGGTCTGGTGCCGGATTGCGGCTCGACCTGGCTCTTGCCGCGGCTGATCGGCAAGGCACGCTCGATCGAATTGTCGTTGATGGGCGAGCGGCTCCCGCCCGATAAGGCGCTGGAATGGGGCCTTGTGAATCGCGTCTATGATGACGGCGTGCTGATGGAGGAGGCGATGAAGCTTGCGCGCGACCTCGCCAGCGGCCCGACGGTCGCGCTGTCGCTGATCCGCAAGCTGTACTGGGACAGCCCGGAGAATTCCTTCGAGGATCAGCTCAATCTCGAATTTCAGTGCCAGCTCCGTGCCGGCGACACGGATGATTTCCGCGAAGGTGTTGGCGCCTTCCTGGAGAAGCGTCCGGCGCAGTTCAAGGGCAAATGATCGAGGCTGAGCTTTCCCGCAGCGTTGCGCGCTGGTGCGAGGGGGCGACCGGCGTGACCGGCGCGGCCAAGCTGTCCGGCGGCGCCAGCCAGGAGACCTGGCGCTTCGACATCGTGCATCCCGACGGGCCGATCGGTGCGATCCTGCGCCGCTCGCCGAAGGGGTATGGCGCGGCGCCGACGCGCGCGGCAGGTCTCGACGCGGAAGCGCAGCTGATGCAGCTTGCCTATGAGGCCGGCGTGCCGTCGCCGCGCGTGATGCATGTGCTCACGCCGGACGACGATCTCGGCACCGGCTTCATCATGCAGCGGGTCGAGGGCGAAACCATCGCGCGCAAGATTCTGCGCGACGACGAGTTTGCGGCGGCGCGGCCGCGTCTCGCACGGCAGATCGGCGGCGTGCTCGCGAAGCTGCACGGGCTGCCGCGGGACAAATTGCCCGAGCTGCGCAGCCGGTCCGCGACGGAGGAGATCTCTGAGTTCGAACGCGATTATCGCAGCCTGGACTGGCCCAAACCCGTCTTCGAGCTGGCGCTGCGCTGGCTCCGCGACCACGATCCGGGCCCTTCGGCCGAGACGACGCTGGTGCATGGCGATTTCCGCAACGGCAATCTCATCATTGGCGCCGACGGCGTGCGCGCGGTGCTGGACTGGGAGCTCGCCCATCTCGGCGATCCCATGGAGGATCTCGGCTGGGTCTGCGTCAACTCCTGGCGCTTTGGCGAGATCGACAAGCCGGTCGGCGGCTTTGGCTCGCGTCAGGAGCTGTTTACCGGCTATGAGGCGGCTGGGCGCAAGGTCGATCCATCGCGTGTCAAATTCTGGGAAGTGATGGGCACGCTGCGCTGGGGCATCATGTGCGGCGGCATGATGCAGCGCTTTCGCGAAAGTCCGGACCATTCGATGGAACGCGCCATGATCGGCCGTCGCGCTTCCGAGACCGAGATCGATCTGTTGCGGCTGCTGGCGCCGCGGGGGAGTTGACCATGCAGGACGAGCCGACCCCGATCGAGCTGACGAAGTCGGTCGCCGATTTCCTCCGCAACGACATCGCGCCGCTGATCTCCGGCCACCAGGCCTTCAAGCTGCGCGTGGCCATCAACATCCTCGATCTCGTGACAAGGCAGTTGACGCGGGAGGAGGGGAGCGACGCCGCGGAGGTGGAGCGGCTGCGTGCTCTGCTCGGCACCGACGGCTCGGTGACCGATCTCAACCGCGCACTCGCCGAGCGCATCGCCAAGGGCGAGGTCGATCTGGCAACGCCGGGCCTTGCCGAGCATCTGTGGGCGACGACCATGGACAAGCTTGCGGTGGATCAGCCGAATTACGCGTCGTACAAACGCGAACTCTCGCGTGGCGGGTAGGCGGTACTACACTCTCTGCTGTCATCGCCCGCGAAGGCGGGCGATCCAGTATTCCAGAGACGGCATTGATTGAGCCGAGAAGCCGCGGCGTACTGGATGCCCCGGTCAAGCCGGGGCATGACACCGGTGGTGTTGGGAGTCGTGACTGGCGGAGAGAGACCGCCCTACTTCCCCACCCATTTCGGCGGCCGCTTCTCCGCAAACGCCTTCGGTCCCTCGATGTAATCCTGCGAGGCCACCATCGCCTTCACCGCCGGATAGTCCCGCTGCTCCTCGATCGCCTGCTCCAGCGACACGCCGAGGCCCTTCTGGATCGCCTGCTTCGAGGCGCGGATCGACATCGGCGAATTCTTGGTGATCATCTCGGCCCAGCGCAGCGCGGCCGTGAGCGCCTCGCCCTGCGGCACCACCTCGTTGACGAAGCCGAGTTCGAGACCCTCCTTGGCGCTGACATGGCGCGCGGTGAGGATCATGCCCATGGCGCGCTTGAGTCCGATCTGCCGCGGCAGCCGATGCAGCCCTCCGGCGAGTGCGGCCAGCCCCACGCGGGGCTCGGGCAGGGCGAAGGTCGCGTTCTCCGAGGCGATGATGAGGTCGCAGGCGAGCGCGATCTCGAAACCGCCGCCCATGGCGACGCCGTTGACCGCGGCGATGATCGGCTTGTCGCAGTCGAAGCGCGCAGTGAGGCCGGCAAAGCCGCCCTTGTCCCAGCCGCGCTTGCCGCCGGCCGCCTGCCACTTCAGATCGTTGCCGGCGCAGAACGCCTTATCGCCGCTACCGGTGACGACCGCGATCCATTGCTCGGGGTCGGCGGAGAAATCGTCAAATACCTTTTGCAGCTCGAAATGCGCGTCGGTGTGCAGCGCGTTGTAGACCTCGGGCCGCGACAGCGTCACGATCGTGATCGGCCCCTTGCGTTCCACCTTGGAAAATTTCAGCTCCATCGCGCGCTCCCGCAGTTTCTCGTGAAGGAATATTGCCGGAATACTACCGCGCCTCCGCGCTGGAGCACCATCGAATTGCGCAATGCGCCTTGCGCATCCGGCACGCCTCCCATTGCTTGACTTGGCGGCGCTCTTCTCACCTTAATCGTGCGAAGCAAAGCTGCGCCCAGCGCCTTAACGCAAACGAAAAAATCATCCGGGAGAGAGCCGTGGATTTCTCGCTGCCTGCCGATCTCGTCGCCTATCTCGCAGAGCTCGACCTTTTCATCGAACGCGAGATCAAGCCGCTGGAGGCGGTCGACGATAACATCCGCTTCTTCGATCACCGCCGCGAATGGACGCGCACCGATTTCGAGAATGGCGGCCTGCCGCGCCACGAATGGGAGGCGCTGCTGCGCAAGGCCAAGGATCTCGCAGACGCCGCCGGTCATTTGCGTTTTGCGGTGCCGAAGCAATATGGCGGCAAGAATGGCTCCAACCTCTGGATGGCGGTCATCCGCGAGCACTTTGCCGCCAAGGGGCTCGGCCTGCACAACGACCTCCAGAACGAGCATTCCATCGTCGGCAACTTCCCCGTCGCCACCATGCTCGATCGCTACGGACGCGACGACCAGAAGGCGATGATCGACGGCTCGATCAAGGGCAAGTACCGCATCACCTTCGGCCTGACCGAGCCAAATCACGGCTCCGACGCCACCCATATGGAAGCGCGCGCGGTGCCCGCGACCCGTGACAACGTCAAGGGCTGGATCATCAACGGCGAGAAGATGTGGACGACCGGCATGCACGTCGCCACGCATTGCGCGCTGTTCGCGCGCACGTCAGGCAATGACGGCGATGCCCGCGGCATCACCTGCTTCCTGGTGCCGGCCACGAGCCATGGCGTGAAGATCGAAGAGTATATGTGGACCTTCAACATGCCGACCGATCATCCCCGCGTCAGCTTTACGGACGTGTTCGTGCCGGAGGATGCGCTGTTCGGCGAGGACGGTCGCGGCCTGTCGCTGGCGCAATGTTTTGTCCATCAAAACCGCATCCGGCAGGCAGCGAGTTCGTTGGGGGCAGCGGTCTACTGCATCAACGAGAGCGTGAAGTATGCGCGCGAGCGAAAACCGTTCGGCAAGGCGCTGGCCGAGAACCAGGCGATCCAATTCCCGCTGGTCGAGCTTGCGACGCAGGCCGAGATGCTGCGCCTGTTGATCCGCAAGACCGCCTGGGAAATGGACAAGCTCACCGAGGAGCAGATCGAGCGCACGCTCTCCGACCGCGTCTCGATGTGCAACTACTGGGCAAACCGCCTGTGTTGCGAGTCTGCCGACCGCGCCATGCAGGTTCACGGCGGCATGGGCTATTCACGCCACAAGCCGTTCGAGCACATTTACCGCCATCACCGCCGCTATCGCATCACCGAGGGCAGCGAGGAGATCCAGATCCGCAAGGTAGCGGGATTTTTGTTCGGCTATATGGGGCCGGGGAAGCATTGAGGGATTGTTGCGCGCAGTCTCTCCCCGGAGTCGTCCCGGCGAAGGCCGGGACCCATTACCCCACGGAGAAGTCGTTGCGCGAGACGGCAACTCCGAGTTTTCGCAAAACCCAATCCTGTGGCTATGGGTCCCCTGAGTTCACAAACGAAGTGCAACACTTCCATCTGGAGGTGTTGCCATGGGGCGGACTTACAAACAGCTCTCCCTTGACGATCGATGCGAGATTGCCCGCCTTTCGGCCAATGGCGGCTCGGTCGGGCAAATCGCGGCAGCTTTGGATCGGCCGCCATCAACGATCTCTCGGGAGCTGAGGCGGAACCGTGGCAGGCAAGTCGGCTACAAGCCAAGCTATGCTCAGCAGCAGACCCGGGCGCGGCGCTGGAAGGGCTCTCGCCTCGAGCGGGACGCCAGCTTGCGCCGCGAGGTCTTGGCAGGCTTGAGCCGCGGTTGGTCACCCGAACAGGTCGCAGGCAGGCTGGCCCGGGAACGTGGCCGTAGGGTGATCTCCTGCGAGAGCATCTACCGCTTCATCTACGCCCAGATCACACGCACGACGGACTTCACCTGGCGGCGCTATCTGCCTCGAGGCAAGAGCAAGCGAGGCCACCGCGGCAAACGAGGCGGGAGCCCCGCAAGCTTCATCGAAGGCCGTGTTTCGCTGGCAGAACGGCCTGCCGAGGTCGCCGATCGCAAAGTCCCGGGCCACTGGGAAGCCGATCTGATGATGTTCTCCAAATACCGGCAGGCCATCCTGGCCGTCCACGAGCGAACCTCGCGCCTGCTGCTCGCCGTTCCCATCGAACGCAAGTTCGCCGCCGGTATCGCTAGCCATCTCGTACGCCTGTTCAAAGCCGTACCGGAGGCACTGCGCCGTACCGTCACCTTCGACAACGGCACCGAGTTCGCCGCCCACCTTTCCTTGCAGAGCCTCTTGATGAAGACCTTCTTCTGCGACCCGCACGCGCCGTGGCAAAAGGGCGGCATCGAGAACGCCATCGGCCGCTTGCGCCGCTTCATCCCCCGAAAGACCGACCTCGAAAAGCTCCCAACCAGGCGCTTCCGTCAGTCCATTGCCGCCTACAACAACACCCCGCGCAAATGCCTTGACTTCAGAACCCCGGCAGAGGCCTTCTCCTCTCAACTGTTGCACTTCGAGTGTGAATCCACCTCCCGGCCTTCGCCGGGACGACGATGTGGCTGGAGTGGTGCTAATTCACCCTTCTATCCTTCCCCGCCCAATACGGCTCCCGCAACTGCCGTCGCAAAATCTTGCCTGAGGAATTGCGCGGCAGCGCCGGCAAAAACTCCACGCTCTTCGGCGTCTTGAAGCCGGCGATGCGCTCGCGCGTGAAGTTGATGATGTCGGTGGCGGTCGCCTGCTTCCCGGGCTTCATCACCACAACGGCCTTCACCGCCTCGCCCCATTTGTCGTCGGGTATGCCGATCACGGCAGCTTCCGCGACGTCGGGATGATCGCACAGCGCGCTCTCGACCTCGGCCGGGTAGATGTTTTCGCCCCCGGAGATGATCATGTCCTTGATGCGGTCGTGGATGTAGAGATAACCGTCTTCGTCCATGTAGCCGGCATCACCCGTGCGCAGCCAGCCGTCGCCGCGCAGCGTCGCGGCGGTCGCTTCCGGCAGGTTCCAGTAGCCGGCCATGTTGGAGCCCGAGCGCGTCGCGATCTCGCCGACCTCGCGCGGCGGCAGCGGCTTGCCGTCAACGTCTAGGATCGCGATCTCGACGCCCGGCAGCGCCTTGCCGGCCGAGCGCATCCGCTCCAAGCCCTCGATATGATCCTCCGGCGGCAGCGCGACGATGGTGCCGGTGGTCTCGGTCATGCCGTACATTTGCACGAACCCGCATTTGAAGATCTCGATGCATTCCTTCAGCAGCGCCGCCGGTATCGGCGAGGCGCCGTACAGCATGTATTTCAACCGGGAGAAATCGACAGTCCTCGCGCGCGGCTGCCGCACCACGAACTGCATCGCCGCCGGCACCATGAACAGCTTTGTGATGCCGGACTGCTCGAAGAAATCCAGCACCTTGGTCGGATCGAACTCGCGCGCGATCACGCCGCGGGCGCCGTGGTAGAGCCCCATCACGCCCCAGCCGGAGCCGCCGATATGGAAGATCGGCATCGCGACCAGCGACACGTCGTCGGTCGACCATCGGTTCCACTCCGGCTTGTCCTCGGCATTGCCTGTTTGCACCAGGTTGAGGAAGTTCGCATGCGACAGCATCGCGCCCTTCGGCTTGCCTGTCGTACCCGAGGTATAGAGCTGGATCGCGATGTCCTTAGTGTCGATCGGCACCTTGGGATCGTCGCCACTCTGTGCATCGCGCCAGGCTGTAAAATCCTGCCATTCCGGCGCGCCGCCTTCGGTGGTGATGACGCTGCGCACGCCCGGCAACTGGTCCTTGATCTGGCGGACCTGGGTGATGAACTCGGGTCCCACGAACAACACCGGCGCTTTGCAGTCGCTCACGATGAAGGCGACCTCGGGGCCCGCGAGCCGCCAGTTCACGGGCGCCATCACCACGCCGGCCTTCATGGCACCCATCAGCAGCTCGAAATAGATGTCACTGTTCTTGCCGAGATAGGCGATGCGCTCGCCCTTGTTCACACCCATCGCGATCAGCGCATTGGCGACGCGATTCGTCTTGATGTCGAACTCGGCGAAGCTGGTGACACGACCTTCGAACTCGAAGGCGATGGCATTGCCGCGGCTCTTGGCGCGCTCGCGCACCATGTCGGCGAGGTCAGCCAATGGCTGTGTGGTGGACATGTCTCTCCCGTGACGTCTTGTTCTTATGCCGCGGAGTGTGGCGTCATCCGCGGGCGAAGACAAGATGGGAGAGGGTACGCCATGGCTTCAGCGTCGTCGTCTTGGCGAAAGCCAGGACCCATAGCCACAAGACGCAATTTGGCGAAGACTGGCCATGGCCAATCTTCGCCAAAGAACATTCGGTGATAATGGGTCCTGGCTTTCGCCAGGACGACTACGGAGAGAGCCTCAGCCCCGCTTCGCACGGTCCTTTTCATTCTGCGCCATGATGCTCTCGCGCGCGGTTTTCCAGTCGTCGTCGCTCCAGTCGCGGAGCTGGTAGAAATTGCCGCCCATCGCGAGCGCCTGGGCGCCGTCCATGGCGATGGTCTCGCCGCTGATCCAGTCGCAGCCGCCGGAGATCAGGAACACGGCGACGTTCTGCAATTCCTCCATGGTGCCGACGCGGCCCATCGGGTTCATCGCCTTGGTGCGCGCGCCGGCTTCGTCGCCGGGCTTGATGCGCTTGCTCATGCCCTCGGTCGGGATCTCGCCCGGCGCGATGGTGTTCAGCCGGATGCCGTAGCGGCCCCATTCGGTCGCGAGCGACATCGTCATGGCATGGATCGCCGACTTGCTCATCGCCGACGGCACCACGTAAGGCGATCCGTTGCGCACCCAGGTCGTGGTGATCGAGACGACGTTGCCGGGCTGCTTCAACGCGATCCAGCGCTTGCCGACCGCCTGCGTCACGTAAAACGTGCCGTGCATGACGATGTTGGCGACGGCGTCAAAGCCGCGCGGCGACAGCTCCTCGCTGCGCGAGATGAAATTGCCGGCGGCGTTGTTGATGAGGTCGGTGAGGGGGCCGTCGCGAAAGATGGTCTCGATCATCTCCTCGACCGCGAGCGCGTTGCGGATGTCGACGCCGTGGCTGGTGACGCGGCCGCCATGCTCGGCCATCAGCTCGGTCGCGGTCTCGTCGCAGACGATCTTGCGCCGGCCGCAGATGTGCACTTCCGCGCCGAGCTGGAGAAAGCACGCCGCCATCGACTTGCCGAGCCCGGTGCCGCCGCCGGTCACGAGGATGCGCCGCCCCGCCAGAAGATTTTCCTTGAACATGGCTGTTTCCCCCGTCGCGATTGTCGGTTAATTGATCGATTGACTAAATCCGGCCGCCGGCTTCCTGTAAAGCGGCACCGAACAAGAACAGCCGGGAACCAGGGGAGAATTCATCCATGGAAGAGCGCGTCTCGATCTCGATCTCGGAAGGCGTCGCCGACGTGCGGCTGGTGCGCGCGGACAAGATGAATGCGCTGGATCAGGCCATGTTCGAGGCCCTTGTGGCCGCAACGGATCGGCTTTCGAAGGAAAAAGGCGTGCGCGTCGTGGTGCTGTCCGGCGAGGGCCGCGCCTTCTGTGCCGGTCTCGACATGGGGCGTTTTGCCGCCATGAAGGAAAAGGGGGGTAATGGAATTCCGGGTGGCGAAAATCGCGACCTCACCAAACGCACGCACGGCCAGGCGAATTTTGCGCAACAGGCCGTGTGGGGCTGGCGCCAGCTTCCGGTCCCCGTGATCGCGGCGATCCAGGGCGTCGCCTTCGGCGGCGGCTTCCAGCTCGCACTCGGCGCCGACATGCGCTTCCTCACGCCCGATGCGCGAATGTCGGTGATGGAAATCAAATGGGGCCTGGTGCCCGACATGGCGGGCACGCCGATCCTGGCTTCGCTCGTGCGCGACGACATCTTGCGCGATCTCACCTACACCGGCCGCATCTTCTCCGCGCAGGAGGCGATGGCTTACGGTCTCGCCACGCGCATCTGCGACGACCCGCGCGCTGCCGCGCTCGACGTCGCGCGCGAGATCGCGGGAAAAAGCCCCGATGCGATCCGCGCCGCGAAACGCATGCTCAACAATCTCTCGGTCGATCCGGGCCCCGCGCTACTCGCCGAGTCCGTCGAGCAGCAGAAGTTGATCGGCAGCGCGAACCAGACCGAGGCGGTGCGTGCCAATCTCGAGAAGCGCGCCCCGAAGTTTGCGGATTAGCGCAGACCTCATCCCGAGGAGCCGCGAAGCGGCGTCTCGAGGGATGGGCCACGGGCTCTCATGGTTCGAGACGGCGCCTTGCGCCTCCTCACCATGAGGGGCAACTTCAACAACAAAGAAAAACAACAATGAGCGAAACCTCAAATTTCCTCGGCATCGTCTCCGGCGGGCGCAGCCGCTCCCATGCCGAGGTCGCTGATCGTGCCGACCGCATCGCGAGCGGTCTCAGCCAGATCGGCGTCAGGCAGGGCGATTGCGTCTGCATGCTGATGCGCAACGACATCGCCTTCATCGAAGCCGCCTATGCCGCCATGCGGCTGGGCGCCTACGGCGTGCCGATCAACTGGCACTTCAAGCCCGAAGAGATCAACTACATCCTGAACGACACCGGCACCTCCGTGCTGATCGGCCATGCCGACATGCTGCATGCCTTGCGCGATGCGATACCCCAAGGCGTCACCGTGCTCAGCGTTCCGCCGCCGCCGGAGATCCTGTCCAGCTACAAGATCGATCCCGATCATCTGAAGACGCCGGCCTTCGCGATCGATTTCGAATCCTGGCTCGCAGAGCACCAGCCCTATGACGGCCCGGTCGTGCCGCAGCCCATGAACATGATCTACACCTCGGGCACGACAGGCCACCCCAAGGGCGTACGGCGCAACGCGCCGACGCCGGAGCAGGCGGCTGCCGGCGAGCGCATGCGCGCGATGATCTACGGGCTCAAGCCCGGCGCCCGCACGATCCTGCCGGGCCCGCTCTATCACTCCGCGCCGAACTCGTTCGGCATTCGCGCGGGAAAACTCGGCGGCGCACTGGTGCTGATGCCCCGCTTCGAGCCCGAGGAATTTCTCGAGCTGATCGAGCGCTACAAGATCGACACCATCTTCATGGTGCCGACCATGTTCATCCGCCTGATGAAGCTGCCGGAGGAGGTGCGCAAGCAATACGACGTCTCCTCGCTCCGCCACATCATTCACGCCGCAGCACCCTGTCCGGCGGACGTCAAGCGCGCCATGATCGAATGGTGGGGGCCGGTGATCTATGAATTCTACGGCTCGACCGAATCCAGCGCCGTCACCTTCGCGACCTCCGAGGACGCGCTGAGGAAGCCCGGCACCGTCGGCAGGATTTCGCCCGGCGCCGAGCTGCGCTTCATCGGTGAGGACGGACGCGTGCTGGGTGTAGGCGAGATCGGCGAGCTCTACTCGCGCATGGCCGGGATGGCCGATTTCACCTACCACAACAAGCCGGAGAAGCGCGCCGAAATCGATCGCGCCGGCTTCATCACCTCCGGCGACGTCGGCTATATCGACGAAGAGGGCTACGTCTTCATCTGCGACCGCAAGCGCGACATGGTGATCTCGGGCGGCGTCAACATCTATCCGGCCGAGATCGAGTCCGTGCTGCACGCGGTGCCCGGCGTGCATGATTGCGCGGTGTTCGGCATCCCCGATGCCGAGTTCGGCGAAGCGCTGATGGCGGTGGTCGAGCCGCAAGCCGGCGTTACGCTGGATGCCGCCGAAATCCGCACCCGCCTGAAGGCCTCGCTTGCCGACTACAAGGTCCCAAAGCACATCGAGATCCGCACCGGGCTGCCGCGCGAAGACTCCGGCAAGATCTTCAAGCGGCGCCTGCGCGATCCCTATTGGGAGCAGGCGGGGCGGAAGATCTAGCGGTGCGTAGCCCGGGTGAGCGAAGCGATACCCGGGATAACAACCAGTAAGAAACGGATGTCGCTTCGCTCATCCGGGCTACACGAGCACGCGAATACGTGAGCGGCTTTATCGATCGCAACCTCGCGCATCGTGCTATACTCACGGGATCATCGACCTTCGGATCATCCCATGGCTCCCGTTTCCATCCTGCTCAACCTGCTCTGGATTCTCATTGGCGGCGCCTGGATGGCGCTCGGCTGGCTGGTCGCCGCGGTCATCATGGCGGTCACCATCATCGGCCTGCCCTGGGCGCGGGCGGCGTTCAATATCGCCGTCTACACGCTGATGCCGTTCGGCTCGCGGGCGGTCAGCCGCTATGAGGTCACCGGTGTCGAGGATGTCGGCACCGGCCCGCTCGGGGTGATCGGCAACATCATCTGGTTCGTGCTCGCCGGCTGGTGGTTGGCGCTCGGCCACCTCTTCACCGCCGTGGCCCTCGCGATCACCATCATCGGCATTCCCTTCGCCTGGGCCCACCTCAAGCTCGCCGGCATCGCGCTCTGGCCGATCGGCAAGGTGATCGTGCCGGCTTAAGGCAAACTCGTAGGATATCCTACGCCTCCGCAATGCGTCACATTTCATTGCAACTTTTTCCCGGCTTCATTGTTGACGAGCGGGAGCGAACGCGGCCGCAATGTGCCGCGGCTGGCCCTTGGTTCATTCTTATCGGGAGGCGATTGCATGAAGTGGCTTTGCTTGGTGGGCTTTGTGGCGGGGGCCGTTGCTTTGACACCCACACCTTCTGCTTCGGCGATGCCCGTTGCCAAGCCGGACACACTGGGCGCGTTTCAGACTGACACCATCGAGGTCAAGGGCGGCCACGGACATGGCGGTGGCCACGGGTGGGGTCATCGCGGCGGCCGTGGTCATCATTACGGCTGGGGCAGAGGCCGAGGCCATCACTATGGCTGGCGGCACCATCACCACTGGTAAGCGTCACTATTGTCCCGAGATTGGAGTCGGGTGGCCGCTCAATGCTTCCGACCCACAATCCCTCGCGTTGCCCGACGGGCAAAACCCGCCACATGCAGGTCAATCGATCGGTTCTCCAATATTCTGATTGACCGAATTTGCGTCTTCGGGTAAACCGCAAGATATTCCGGCCCGCTAAAAAGGGCGTTTCGCGATCGTCACGATACGTGAGCCGGAATGCGATGGACGCGGCAGCGCCGGCGCGTGACGAGGTGGCAGGGCGGGCTACGCCTGTGAGCCATCGCGATCCGCGCGAACGACCCGGCGCGGTCACAGCGTTTCTATTCGACTTCGGGGGCGAGCACGCGCGAGCTTCCGGATGTCCGGGGAGGGACGTCCGCGGACGGCAAAAGCGTGTGGTCCTGACGCCCGGGGTCTGTGCGTCAAGGCTTGCGGTGATGTGCGGCCCGACCGGGTGCGCGCATCGATCATCTGCAAGGCGACGGGGGCAATAGTGCGTCGCTCCCCGGGGAGAGCGCGCCATAAGCCGTAAACCATTGCGCAGGGAAGGCCGGGATGTTCCGGCATCACCTGTGGTCACCCCCGCGTGCGTCTTTCGCGTGCGGACCCTGGGTGCCAGCCGGCGCCCGGCCTTCCCTGCGCCCTTTCTTATCGATGAGGGCGAAACGGACAGCAAAACTCGGGCCCCTGCGCCGCGAGACCGCGGACGTGTGCGCGCGCCGTTCAGCAAGGCGCATTTCTCCCATGATCGGTGATGTTGCCGCGCCGCCCCCAACTTCATCTTGCGCTGCGGCAAAAAACTTGCACACTCGGCTGAGCCGGGCAGCCAAGCGAGCTCGAACAGCGGAGCGAGCCAATGTCCCTCCAGACCATATCATCCGACACCGCCGATCAGCGCCCCAACCGCCCCGAGCACGTCCAGGCGATGGAGGCGGACGCGCGGCTGCGGGACGACATCCGCCTGCTCGGGCGCATTCTCGGCGACACGGTGCGCGACCAGGAGGGGCCGGAATTGTTCGATCTGGTCGAGCGCATCCGCCAGACCTCGATCCGATTCCACCGCGACGAGGACCGGCTCGCCCGCCACGAGCTCGAGCAGATCCTCGACAGCATGTCGACCTCCGAGACGGTGCGGATCGTCCGCGCCTTCAGCTATTTCTCTCACCTCGCCAACATCGCCGAGGACCAGAACAACATCCGCCAGATGCGCGCCAACAAGGGCGGCGGCTCCGGCGTGCTGGCCGAGACGCTCGCCCATGCGAGGGCTGCGGGCATCGGTGCCGATGCCCTGCGCAACTTCTTCAAGAGCGCGCTGGTCAGCCCGGTTTTGACGGCGCATCCGACCGAGGTCCGCCGCAAGAGCACGATGGACCGCGAGATGGAGGTAGCTAGCCTGCTCGATCGTCGCGAGCGCGTCGCGCTGACGGCGGAGGAGGCCGCCGCCAGCGACGAGCAGCTCCGCCGCGAGGTGCTGACGCTGTGGCAGACCAATCTGCTGCGCCGGACCAAGCTCACCGTGCTCGACGAGGTCGCCAACGGCCTGTCGTTCTATGATTACACGTTTCTCCGCGAGGTGCCGCGGCTGGTCAACGCGCTGGAGGACCGGCTGGAGGAGGGCGGCGAGCAGGCGGCCGGCGAGCTCGCCTCGTTCCTGCGCATGGGCAGCTGGATCGGCGGCGACCGCGACGGCAATCCCTTCGTCACCGCCGACGTGATGCGCGGCACGCTGCGGCTGCAGTCGAGCCGGGTGATGCAGTTCTATCTGAATGAGCTGCACGTGCTCGGCTCGGAATTGTCGATCGCGGCCCATCTCGCCGACGTCTCCGAGGAGCTGCGCACGCTGGCGGAGCGCTCGCCCGATACCTCGCCGCACCGGAGCGGCGAGCCGTATCGTCTTGCGGTCTCTGGCATCTATGCGCGCCTGACTGCAACGGCCGAAATGCTTCAGGTCGAGATCACGCGCCGGCCGGTCGGCAAGGGCGCGCCGTATGACAGCGTCGGGGAGCTCAAGGCCGATCTCGACGTGCTGCACCGCTCTCTGATCTCCAACAACGCCGGCGTCATCGCCCGCGGCCGGCTGCGGCTGCTGCGCCGTGCGGTGGACTGCTTCGGCTTCCATCTGGCCCGGCTCGACATCCGCCAGAACTCGGCCGTGCACGAGCGCACCATCGCCGAGCTGATGGACGCCGCCAACCCCGGCATGTCCTATCTCGCGCTCGGCGAGGACGCGCGCATCTCCCTGCTCACCAACGAGCTGCGCTCGACGCGCTCGCTGGTGTCGCCATTCGTCAAATACAGCGACGAGACCATGGGCGAGCTCAACGTCTTCCATGCCGCAGCAGAAGCGCATGCGAAGTTCGGCTCGGACGCCATTCCCCAATGCATCATCTCGATGTGCAAGGGCATGTCCGACATGCTCGAGGTCGCGGTGCTCCTGAAGGAGGTCGGTCTCGTCCATCCCTCCGGGCGCAGCGCGATCAACATCGTGCCGCTGTTCGAAACCATCGAGGATCTGCAGGCGTCTTCCACCATCATGGACCGCATGCTCTCGCTGCATGATTACCGCCGGCTGGTCGACAGCCGCGGCAGCGTGCAGGAGGTCATGCTGGGCTATTCCGACTCGAACAAGGATGGCGGCTTCGTCACCTCGGGCTGGGAGCTCTACAAGGCCGAGATCGGCCTCGTCGACGTGTTCGAGCGCCACGGCGTGCGCCTGCGTCTGTTCCATGGCCGCGGCGGTTCGGTCGGCCGCGGCGGCGGCCCGAGCTACGATGCCATCATCGCCCAGCCCGGCGGCGCGGTGAACGGCCAGATCCGCATCACCGAGCAGGGCGAGATCATCTCGTCGAAATATTCCAACGCCGAAGTCGGCCGCAGCAATCTGGAGATCCTGGCAGCCGCGACGCTGGAAGCGAGCCTGTTGCATCCGCGCCAGAGCGCGCCGCGCCGCGAATATCTGACCGCGATGGACGAGCTTTCAAGCCTGGCCTTCAAGGCCTATCGCGGCCTCGTCTACGAGACCGACGGCTTCGTCGATTATTTCTGGGCGTCCACCGTCATCAACGAGATCGCGACGCTCAACATCGGCAGCCGCCCGGCCTCGCGCAAGAAGACCCGCGCGATCGAGGATTTGCGGGCGATCCCCTGGGTGTTCTCCTGGGCGCAATGCCGCCTGATGCTGCCCGGTTGGTACGGCTTTGGCAGCGCCGTCGAGCAATGGATCGCGGAGCATCCCGACAAGGGCATGCCGTTCCTCAAGGAGCTCTACAAGGAATGGCCGTTCTTCCGCATGCTGCTGTCGAACATGGACATGGTGCTGGCGAAAAGCTCGATCGCGATCGCGTCGCGCTATGCCGAGCTCGTGCCCGACGAGGCGCTCCGGGAAAAGATATTCGGCCGCATCCGCCGCGAATGGCATTCCTGCATCGAGACGCTCTTGGACATCATGGGCCAGGACCGCCTGCTGCAAGGCAACCCGCTGCTGGAGCGCTCGGTGCGCCACCGCTTCCCCTATCTCGACCCGCTGAACCACGTGCAGGTCGAGCTGCTGAAGGAGCACCGCGCGCAGAACCCGGACGAGCAGGTCCTGCGCGGGATTCAGCTGACGATCAACGGGATTTCGGCGGGATTGAGGAATACGGGGTAGAGACATGGTGAGTGGCGAGTGGAATCCATTCGCCACTCACCATTCGCTGCACTCAACAGAAATGCGCGCCCTGCGTCTCCACATACACCGCATAGAGCGACTGGCTCGCGGTCATGAACAGGCGGTTGCGCTTCTTGCCGCCGAAGCAGACGTTGGCGCAGGTCTCGGGCAACAGGATCTGCCCGATGCGCGCGCCGTCGTTTGGCGCGAACACCTGCACGCCGTCATAGCCGGGGCCGACCCAGCCGGCGCCGACCCAGATGTTGCCTTCGGTGTCGACGCGCAGGCCGTCGGGGAAGCCTGATTTGCCGTCGAGCGTCATGTCGATCAGCTTCTTCGGGTTCGAAAGCTTCGCCCCATCGATGTCGTACGACCACACCACGTTCTTGGCTTCAGGATAATGCGTGATGCCGGTGTCGCAGACATAGAGCTTCTTGTAGTCCTGACTAAAAGCGATGCCGTTCGGCTTGAACGGCTCGTCGGCCACCTTCGCGACCTGGCCGCTCTGCGGATCAATGCGATAAACCGCTTCCTTCTGATGGGGCTGCAGCGAGCCGGTATTGGCAAGCTTGCCCTCGTAGATACTGATCGCGCCGTAGCCGGGATCGGTGAACCAGATCGCCTTGTCGTTGGGATGCACCACCATGTCGTTGGGGCCGTTGAGCGGCTTGCCGCCGGCCTGCTCGGCCAGGGTCGTCACCGAACCGTCGTGCTCGTAGCGGACGAGCCGGGTGCGCTCGGCACTGAGCTGGCGCCCCTCGGTGTCGAACGAGTTGCCGTTGGCCTCGTTCGACGGCTTGTGGAACTGCTCGGAGATGTGGCCGTCGTCATCGAGGTAGCGCAGCTGCCGGTTGGCGGGGATGTCACTCCAGACCAGATATTGCCCTTGCGCATTCCACGCTGGCCCTTCCGCCCACAGGCAGCCGGTATAGAGCCGCTTGATTGCGGTGTTGCCGACCTTCGCCTTGAAGCGCTTGGGATCGATGGCAATGATGTCAGGATCGGGATAGCGCTGCGGCTCGGCATTGGCGCCGAAGTCGCGGGCGTCCGCGCGTGAGGCGAGCAGGGCGGATGCGGCAACGGTCGCGGCGCCCTTGAGGAGCGTGCGGCGGGCGAGGCCGCTGCCTGCAGTCGTGTCGTCGGAGTCGGTCAGCATTCTTGTCATGGTTTCCTCCCAAAGTTGGGAGGAAATGATCCGCCAGCAATCGGGCGTAAAGCGGAGCGATCTCCGGACAAGGCAGCCGGAGATCGCAGAGCAGGAATGCCGGAAGTGCGGCTCGACGGGATCCTTACACGGGATCCCACGGGAAGATGTCGGCGGAGCGGTCGAGCTTGTAGAATGATCCCTTCAGCGCCGGCATGCCGTGTTCCGCGATCGATTGCGGCGTCCAGCCCTCGCTCCGGTGCACCGAGCGCAGCGGACGGTTCTGGCTGAACAGGAACAGCTCGTTCATGCGCGCGCCGAAGATCTGCCCGGACACGTCCTTGGCGGCATCGGAGAGCAGATAGGCGCAGACCGGCGCGATCTTCTCCGGGCCCATCTGCTTGATCTTCTCGACGCGCGCCTTCTCGGCTTCGGTCTCGGTCGGGATGGTCCCGATCATGCGGGTCCAGGCGAACGGCGAGACGCAGTTGGAGCGAACGTTGAAGCGGCCCATGTCGAGCGCAATAGACTTCGACAGGCCGACGATGCCGAGCTTGGCGGCGGCGTAATTGGCTTGTCCAAAGTTGCCGATCAGGCCGGAGGTCGAGGTGAAGTGCACGAACGAGCCGGACTCCTGCTCGCGGAAAATCCGTGCCGCGGCGTGGCTGACGTAGAACGAGCCCATCAAATGCACCTTGATGACGGCCTCGAACGCTTCCACGCTCATCTTGTGGAAGATCATGTCGCGCAGGATGCCGGCATTGTTGACCACGCCGTCGAGCCGGCCGAAATGATCGGTCGCGGTCTTCACGATCCTGCTGGCGGGGATGGCTTCGGCCACCGACTCGAAATTGGCGACGGCGGTGCCGCCGCGCTTCTTGATCTCCTCGACCACTTCCTCGGCGGGCGCGGCGCTGGTGCCAGCGCCGTCCGCGGCGACGCCGGGATCGTTGACGACGACCTTGGCGCCCTCGCCGGCGCAGAGCAGCGCGATTTCGCGCCCGATGCCGCGGCCTGCGCCGGTGACGATGATGACCTTGTCTTGCAGTGATTTCGTCATGTGGATTACCTCTCGTTCGTAAACACGATCGTGCCCGACGCGGCGAACATGCCGCCGACGCCGTGACACACCGAAATCTTCGCGTTGGCGACCTGCGCCGGCGCGATACCGCGCATCTGCCGCACGCTCTCCTGGAGCGCGTACATGCCGTACATGCCCGAATGCATGTAGCTCAGGCCGCCGCCATTGGTGTTGAGCGGCAGCTTGCCGCCGGGCCGCGTGTTGCCGTCGGCGATGAACTTTCCGGTGTCCTCGTGCGGCATGAAGCCGAGGTCGCCGAGGCCGAACAGCGGCAGATGCGCAAAGGCGTCGTAGATCATGAGATGGTCGACGTCCTTATGCGCGATGCCGGCCTCCTTGAAGGCGAGGGGCCCCGCGGTCTTGAACGCGCGCGAGGAGTTGAACGTCTCCATCTGGCTGACCATCGGCGTCTCCACGCTCTCGCCGGTGCCCATGATGTAGACGGGCTTGCGCGGAAAATCCCTGGCACGGTCCGCCGAGGTCAGGATCAGCGCGCCGCCGCCGTCGGTGACGAGGCAGCATTGCAGCAGGCGGAACGGATAGGCGATCATGCGCGAGTTGAGGACGTCCGCGACCGTGATGGGATCCTTCATCATCGCGCGCGGATTCTTCGCCGCCCACTCCCGCTGCACCACTGCGACCGAGGCGAGCTGCTCGTGCGTGATGCCATAGGTCTTCATGAAGCGAAGCACGGGGATCGGGAACATGCTGGGCGGGCCGTAGACACCGAACGGCGCCTCGAACTGGCCTTGCAGGCTGTCGGCAGGAATCGAGCGCGGTGCCTTGCCGATCATCGACTTGCCGCTCTCGGCATGGGTGATCAGCACCGTCTTGCACAGGCCGGCCTCGATCGCTGCGGCGGCATGGCGGACGTGCAGCATGAAGGAGCAGCCGCCGACCGAGGTGCCGTCCACCCAGGTCGGCTTGATGCCGAGATAGTGGCAGACCTGCTGCGGCGTTTCGACGGCGGTGGCGAAACCATCGATGTCGGACAGCTTCAGCCCGGCATCGGCAATTGCATTGAGCGCCGCATCCGCGTGAAGCTGGAGCTGCGAGGCGTTGGGGATGACACCGAGCTCGGTGGTCTCGGCCGCGCCGACGACGGCAACCTGATTGCTGCGCATGGGCTTACCCCTTCGCCGGACGGAATACGGGAAGGGTGATCTTGTCGTCGAGCGCCTCGAAGGCCACCTCGAGCTTCATGTCGAGTTCGAGCGCCTCCGGCGTCTGCGGGCAGTCGATGATGTTGCTCATCATCCGCGGTCCCTCTTCGAGCTCGACTACCGCAATCGCGTAAGGCGGCGTGAAGCCGGGCGCGGCGGGACGGTGGTTGATCACGTAGCTGTAGAGAAAGCCCTTGCCGCTCGCCTTGAAGATGCTGACCTTGCGCGAGGCGCAGGACGGGCAGAACGGGCGCGGCGGGAAATAGACATGCGCACAGGCGTCGCAGCGCTGCAGGCGCAACTCGCTCGCCTTGGTGCCGTCCCAGAAATGCTGGGTCTCCGGCGTCGGTTTCGGTCGCGCGCGATGCGGTTCGGCCATCTCGGCAGGTCCTCCCAAGGCCAAGCGAAGCCCGGCTGTTGCGATCTTGATGCGACAATCGACCATGGCGCGTCAACGGTCCAGCAATGCGCATGCATGCCATCATGCGCACAATGCTTGTGTCGAAGTGAGGCAGCGCTATACATTGCGCGCAAATATTCCGTGAGACAGACATGCCCGATTTTTCGACACTGAAGAAGCTCGCCGAAGACCTCGAAAGCGGCCGCACCAGCTCCCGCAAGCTGGTCGAGGCTTGCATCGCCAAAATCGCCGATCCGGCCGGCGAGGGGCAGCGTACCTTCATCCATGTGGACAGGGACGCCGCGCTTGTGGCGGCGGATGCGATGGACGGTTTGCGCAAGGTGAAGGCGGCGCCGTCGCGCTACGCCGGTATCCCGGTCTCGATCAAGGATCTCTTCGACATCAAGGGCCAGGTGACGCGCGCCGGCTCCCGCGCGCTTGATGATTCCTCGCCGGCCGAGCAGGATGCCCCCACGGTAGCGCGGCTGCGCAAGGCCGGCTTCGTCGTGATCGGGCGCACCAACATGACCGAGTTCGCCTATTCCGGCATCGGCATCAATCCGCATTACGGCACGCCAAAGGGCGCCTGGAACCGGGCCGAGGGCCACGTGCCCGGCGGTTCGTCCTCGGGTGCCGCGGTCTCCGTGCTCGACGGCATGGCGCATGGCGCGCTCGGCACCGACACCGGCGGCTCCTGCCGGATTCCGGCGGCCTATAACGGCATCGTCGGCTACAAGCCGACGCAGCGGCGCGTGCCGCTCGACGGGGCTGTGCCGCTGTCGTTCTCGCTCGACAGCATCGGGCCGCTGGCACGATCGGTCAGTTGCTGTGCCATTCTCGATGCCGTGCTCGCCAACGAGCTGATCGGCCCGCTGAAGCCGCGACCTGTCAAGGGCATGCGGCTGGCGGTGCCGACCACGATCGCGCTCGATGACCTCGACGCGGCTGTGGCCGGGACATTCGAGCGTGCGCTCAAGAGCCTTGCCGATCACGGCGCGATCATCGAGCGCATGGAGATGGCCGAATTCCACGACATCGGACCGATGAACGCCAAGGGCGGCTTTGCGGCTTCCGAAAGCTACGCCTGGCACCGCTACCTCCTCACATCCAAGGGTGACGTCTACGATCCCCGAGTCTCCGTGCGCATCATGCGCGGCGAGGCGCAGAGCGCGGCGGACTACATCGATCTTCTCCACGAGCGCCGCTCGCTGATCGCCCGCGTCAATGCGCGGATCGCGCCCTATGACGCGCTGGTGCTGCCGACCACCGCCAACACGCCGCCGAAAATCGCCGATCTCGCCGACGACAAGGAGTTCACCAGGGAAAACCTGCGGGCGCTCCGCAATTGCACCCTGATCAACATGATCGACGGTTGCGCCATCTCGCTGCCGGCGCATCGCGAGGGCGAAATTCCCGTCGGCCTGATGCTGGCGGGCGCGGGCGGATCGGACCGCCGTATCTTCGAGCTTGCTGCCGGCATGGAGGCCGTAATTCGTGTTTGACCTGACCTTCACCGTTGACGCCCAGGACACCACCACGCCGCTGACGCTGGCGATCGACCAGATGGTCATCGCCGGCTGGACCGGCCGCGATCCGGTCGCGCGCGACAAGCACATTGCCGAGCTGCAGGAGATGGGTATCGCGCCGCCGGCCTCGACGCCGATCTACTACCGTGCCTCGGCGCGGCGGCTGACGCAGGAGGACAGCATCGAATGCACCGGCGGCGATTCCTCCGGCGAGGTCGAGTTCGTGCTGATCGGCTGGCAGGGTCGCATTTTCGTCGGCTGCGGTTCCGACCACACCGACCGCAAGGTCGAAGCCTACAACGTCACGGTGTCCAAGCAGATGTGCGACAAGCCGATCGCATCCACCGTGTGGGAGCTCGAGGACGTCATCGGCCATTGGGACAGGATGATCCTGCGCTCCTGGGCCACGATCAAGGGCGAGCGCGTGCTCTACCAGGAGGGCACGCTCGACGCGATGCTGCCGGTCGTCGACCTCATCGCGCGTGGCTTCGACGGTGGGAAATTCCCCGACGGCTGCGCCATGTTCGGCGGTACGTTTGCGGCGAAGGGCGGCATCCGTCCCGCCGATCGCTTCGATTTCGAGCTGGAGGACCCCGTGCTGAAGCGCACGATCAAGCACGGCTATGACGTGGTGACGCTGCCGGTGCGGGGCTAAAGTCTCTCCTTCGTCATTGCGAGGAGCTCTTGCGACAAAGCAATCCAGACTGGTTCCGCGGAGGAATTCTGGATTGCTTTGCTCCGCTCGCAATGACGGGGAGAGAGACGGAAATCGGGTGGTAGAGGACGGGGCGGTCCTGCGAAGGTCAGAGAGCCATGACAGCAACAGCACGCAAATCGCCTCAATCCCCGTCAGCGGATACTGCCGCCCATGTCGATGCCCTCGACTGGCCGCAAATCACCGGCGAGCTCGACACCCACGGCTCCGCCGTCCTGAAGGGCCTGCTCACGCCGGAGCAGTGCCGCGCCGTCGCCGCGCTCTATCCCGACGACACCAACTTCCGCAGCCGTATCGTCATGGGCCGCCACGGCTTTGGCCGCGGCGAATACAAATATTTCTCCTATCCGCTGCCCGATCTGATCGCGCAGTTGCGCCCGGCGCTCTACGCGCATCTCCAGGGCGTCGCCAATCGCTGGAACGAGGCGATGGGGATCGACATTCGCTATCCCGCCACTCACGCCGCGTTCCTGAAACGATGCCACGAGGCAGGCCAAACGCGGCCGACGCCGCTGCTGTTGCAATATGAGGCCGGCGATTTCAACTGCCTGCATCAGGATCTCTATGGCGAGCACGTGTTCCCGCTCCAGGTCGCGATCCTCTTGTCCGAGCCGGGACGCGATTTCACCGGCGGCGAGTTCGTGCTGACCGAGCAACGCCCGCGCATGCAGTCCCGCGCCGAAGTGGTTCCGCTCGCGCAGGGCGACGCCGTTGCCTTCGCTGTGCATCATCGTCCAGTGCAGGGGACACGCGGCACCTACCGCGTTAATCTCCGCCATGGCGTCAGCCGGATTCGCTCTGGCCAGCGCTACACGCTGGGTGTGATCTTTCACGATGCGAAATAAACGCTGCCGCTGATGGGGGATTTGTTCGATAATGTCGCCGAAGCTCAGCCGTCGCGCGAGAAGATCGCCGACGGCGCCGTGCTGCTGCGCGGCTTCGTCAAGCCGATCGAAAGCGAGTTGATCGATGCGGTGCGCGCCATCGTGGCGCAGTCGCCGTTCCGGCGCATGACCACGCCCGGCGGGCATCTGATGTCGGTCGCCATGACCAATTGCGGCGAGCGCGGCTGGATCACCGATCATACCGGCTATCGCTATGATCCCATCGACCCGCGGACCGGGGCGCCGTGGCCGGCGATGCCACCCGTGCTCCGCGATCTCGCCCGCCGCGCGGCGGAGCAGGGCGGCTTTAATGGCTTTGCGCCCGATGCCTGCCTCGTCAACCGCTATGAGCCTGGCACGCGGCTGTCGCTGCATCAGGACAAGGACGAGCTGGATTATTCGGCGCCGATCGTCTCGGTCTCACTTGGGCTACCTGCGACCTTCCTGTTCGGCGGCCTGGCACGCAGCGACAAGCCGCGCCGCTTCCGCTTGGTGCATGGCGACGTCGTGGCCTGGGGCGGCCCTAGCAGGCTGGCCTATCACGGCGTCGCGCCGCTCGCCGACGGCGAGCATGCGTTGCTCGGCCGCAAGCGGGTCAATCTGACGTTCCGCAGGACGCGCTGATCTTCCTTCTCCCCTTGTGGGAGAAGGTGCCTTCCCGAAAGGGAAGGCGGATGAGGGGTCTCCATCCGCGGAGACAGCCCCTCATCCGTCTCGCCGCCGCTGCGCGTCAGCGATCCACCTTCTTCCGCAAGGGGAGAAGGAAAGAGTTCCGGAACGACGATGCTTCGTTTACGGCTTCGGCGGGTGAATGAACGCCCACGGGCTGCCTTCCGAATCCCGCGTCACTTCCACCGAGATCAGATAAGGCCCGCCATGGGCCAGCGCCTTCTCCATCGCCGCCTTGAACTGGTCAGGCGCGGTGACGCGCGCGGATGCGACGCCAAAGGACTCTGCAAGCTTGACGAAATCCGGATTGACCAGATCCGAGGCCACCACGCGGCCGTCGAAGCGCTCGCGCTGGTCGCGGCGGACATTGCCATAGGCGTTGTTGTTGAACACCAGCGTCACCACGCCGATGTTGAACTGCACGGCGGTGGCGAGCTCCTGCACGCCGAACATGAAGCCGCCGTCGCCGGTGATCGCCACCACCGGCTTTTCGGGATTGGCGACCTTGGCGCCGAGCGCGGTCGGGAAGCCCGAGCCGAGCGTGCCCTGATAGCCGGATGTGATGAAAGTGCGCGGCTCGTAGATCGGGAAGCCGTACCAGGAGGCGAAGCCGAACTGGGACAATTCATCGGTCACGATCGCGTTCGCCGGCAGCACCTCGCGCAGGATGTTGAGATACGCCATCTGCGGCTGGATGCGCTGGATCTCGGCTTGTGCCGTCGCAGTCGCCTCGCGGATCTCTCCCCGCCGGCCGCTGGTCCTGGCATAGCCGGCCTTCGTCACGGCTGTGACGAGATCGGCCGTGCCGGCTTTGGCGTCGGCGACGATAGCGACATCGGAGGCAAGCCGGCGCATCTCGGCTGGATCGATGTCGACACGAATGGATTTCAGCCCCTTCGGCTGATACGGCCAGCGGAAACCCGATGCCGGCAGCTCGGCGCGCGTGCCGATTGCGATCATCAAATCGGTTGTCGGCCACAGCTTGTAAGCTGCCGCCATGGTCAGGCCGAGCTCATGCGCGTTGGAGACGATGCCGCGGCCGCTGCGGAAGGCGACGACAGGGGCGTCGATCATCTCGGCGAGTTCGAGAATCTCCTCGCGCGCCTCGATCGCGCCGCTGCCGACGAAGATCATCGGCGCCTTGCTGTTCCTGATCAGCGCGGCCGCTTGCTTGATCATGTCAGGGTCGGGCTGCGGCGCGGGCAGCGGCTCCAGCACTTGCGCAGCCGCGGTGTCGGCGCGCTGGGTGAAGACGTCCCAGGGCATCTCGACCGAAGCGGGGCCACGCCGTCCGGACGTCATCTCCTGGAAGGCGCGCGCGACGGTGGTCGGCGCGTTGCCGGGATATTCGATCCGATCCGCCCATTTCACATAGGTGCGCAAGGTCGCGAGCTGGTCCGGCATCTCATGCAGATGGCCGCGGCCCTTGCCCAGAAACTGCATCGGCACCTGGCCGGTGACGCATAGCACCGGCTCGTTGCAGCCGAACGCGGTGAGCAGCGCGGCGCTAGCGTTGAGCACGCCGGGGCCGGGCACCACGCTGAACACGCCGGGCCTGCCGCTGGAGCGCGCATAGCCGAACGCCATGTAGCCGCAGGCCTGCTCGTGCCGCGCGCCGATCACCTTGAGCTGCGCCTGGTGGAAGGCGTCGAACAGGCCGTAGACCTGCGCGCCAGGCAGGCCGAACACGGTGTCGACGCCGTGGGCGACGAGGCCGCTTACGATTGCTTCGCCGCCGGTGAGGGTGGTCATGGCACTATTCCATTTCAATCGGTGTTCAGGCTTCGTCGACGACGCCGTTGCGTAAGGTTCCGATGCCCTCGGCTTCGACCTCGACGACATCGCCAGGCTTCAAATAGCGCGGCGGATCGAACCGTGCCCCGGCGCCGGTCGGCGTGCCCGTGACGATGATATCGCCGGGAACGAGCGTCGCGAAGGTCGAGATATAGCTGATGAGATAGCGGAACGGAAACATCAATCGGCTGGTGCGGTCGTCCTGCCGCAGCTCGCCATTGACGTGCGTGGTGAGGCGGATGTCGGCGACCTGCGATTCCTGCGTGTAGGGCACCAGCCACGGGCCGAGGCTGCCGCTGGAATCGAAGTTCTTGCCCTGCGTGACGTTGAACTTGGCATGGCGCAGCCAGTCGCGCACCGAGCCTTCATTGCAGAGCGTCAGCGCGGCGACGTGATCGAGCGCCGAACTTTCCGGAATGTGTCGGCCTTGCTTGCCGATCACCAGCACGATCTCGCCTTCATAGTCGAGCTGCGCGGAGGCGCGCGGGCGCACCAGCGGCGTGTCGTGGCCGACGAAGGAGCGCGGCGAGCGCATGAACATGCTCGGATATTTCGGCGCGTCCTGGCCGTCCTTGTACTCGGCATTGCGGTCGGGATAGTTGACGCCGATGCAGATGATCTTTTCCGGCGCGGGCACCGGCGGCAGCCAGATGATGTCGCCGAGTGTGTGATCGGGCGTGCGGCCGGCAGCCTCTTCGGCGAGGCTCGCGAGCTTTCCCGCCGCGATCACCTCGCGCAGCGTCGGATAGTCCTTGGCGTGGCGCGCGGAGAGATCGACAATGCCGCCGTCAACGACGGCGCCGTAGCTGACGGCACCCTTGACGGAATAGGTGGCGAGGCGAGGGAGTGTCATTGCTTAATCCGCCACCAGCACGTCGGCCACGAACTTCGGCTCGCGCACGGCTTGCCCGGCGAACGGCGAACCCTGCTCGAACCACGAGCGCGGGGCCGGCGCGCCCCACAATGTCTGGCGGCGCGGATCGCGCAGCGACCAGCGCAGCGGCTCGTGGTCGTGATCGCCGGTGAAATAGTCGCTGGTGTAGAGCTCGAGACGGTGTCCATCGGGGTCGCGGACGTAGAGAAAGAATGCGTTCGAGATGCCGTGGCGCCCGGGGCCACGCTCGATGTTCTTCACGAAGCCCTGCGAGGCCATGACGTCGCAGAGGTGGATGATGTTCATCGCCGTCGGCGTCCAGTAGGCGAAGTGGTGCAGCCGCGGGCCCTTGCCGTTGGTGATGGCGAAATCGTGGACATTGCCCTTGCGATGCATCCAGGCCGCGGCTATGCGCCCGTTCGGCCCGTCCTCCTCGGCGTATTCGGTGAGGCGAAAGCCGAGCCGGGCATAGAATTCGACGGTGTCCTGCACCTCGGCGGCGAACACGTTGAAATGGTCGAGCCGCTGCGGATGGCAACCCCTGTAGAGGTCGTAGCGGCGCAGCAGATGCGGCCGCCGGTCCATCGACGCATATAGCTCGATCTGGAAGCCGAACGGATCGGTGAACTGCAGCGTGCGGCCCTGGAACGGCTGATCGACGAAGGCGTAGCCAAGGCCGTTCTCGGACAGGAACTTCGCAGCCTTGTCGAGATCCCCGTCGTTGCCGACCTTGAAGCCGAGGCGGTTGCAGGCAGGCGCGGCCGCCTTGCGCAACACCAGCGAGTGATGCTGATGCTCCTCGGCGGCGCGCAAGTAGACGACCTTGTCGTCGGCGTCCTCGACATGCAGGCCGACAACGCTTTCATAGAACTCGCGGCTGAGCTTCAGGTCGGTGACGTCCAGCACGGCGTGGCTGGAGCGGATGATGTTGAACGGCGGCTCGAAGATATGTTGCGGTACGGGCATTGCGTTTCCCCTCTCTAGACCCAGCCATTCCTCGTTGGCGCTCCGCGCGCCGAGGAACCGCGGGCGTTAGATTCCCAGCTTCTGAATCTTATGCGTGCCCCGCGCCAGCGAGACGTGCTTGGTTTCCATGTAGAAATCGAACGAGTAATCGCCGCCGTCGCGGCCGATGCCGGAGGCCTTCATGCCGCCGAACGGCGTCGGCAGATGGCGGACGTTTTCCGAGTTCAGCCAGATCATGCCGGCTTCCAGCGCATCCGCGACACGCAACGCGCGGCCGACATCGTTGGTCCAGACATAGCCGGTCAGGCCGTAGCGGATGTCGTTGGCGATCTCGATCGCGTCTGCTTCGTTCTTGAAGGGCAGCACGGTGAGGAAGGGGCCGAACACCTCTTCCTGCGCCACGCGCATCTTGCCGTGTGCGCCGGTCACCAGGGTCGGCTCGACATAATATCCGCCGCCCGGGCCATCATAGGCCTTGCCGCCGACGGCAATCGTCGCGCCGTCCTGGCGTGCGACGTCGAAATAGGAGCAGACCTTCGCGAGATGACGTTCGTGGATCAGCGGCCCGATCTCGGTGGCGGGATCGAGGGGATGGCCGACCTTCAGCGCTTTCACCCGTGCGGTCAGCTTTTCGACGAATTTTTCGGCGATGCCGGCCTGGATCAGCAAGCGGCTCGACGACGTGCAGCGCTCGCCGTTGAGCGAGTAGATCATGAACACGACCGCATCGAGCGCGCGGTCGAGATCGGCGTCGTCGAACACGATCACCGGGTTCTTGCCGCCGAGTTCGAAATGCACGCGCTTCAAGGTCGGCGCGCCCTGAACCATGATCGCCGAGCCCGTCGAACTTTCGCCGACGAAGCCGATCGCCTTGATGGCGGGATGCTCGGTCAATGCCTTGCCGGCCTCTTCGCCAAAGCCATGTACGGTATTGAGCACGCCGTCGGGCACGCCGGCTTCCTTGACGAGCTTCGCAAGAATGGCCGCCGTGACCGGCGACCACTCCGCCGGCTTGTGCACGACGGTGCAGCCGGCCGCGAGGGCAGGGGCGATCTTCCAGGTCGAGAGCATGAACGGCGTATTCCACGGCGTGATCACGCCGACCGGGCCGATCGGCACGCGCGTCGAGACGTTCCAATGCTCGTCGCTCGGTGTGTTCTGGCCGTCGCGCGCCTCGCCGCATCTGTCGGCGAAGAAGCGGAAATTCTCGGCGGCGCGGATCGCGGCCTTGGCCATGAAGCGATAGGCCTGGCCGGTGTCGATGCATTCGAGCACCGCGATGTCCTCGGCATTGTCCTCGATGGCGTCGGCCACGCGATGCAGCAGCTTCTTCCGCATCGCCGGCCCCATGTCGCGCCAGGATTTGAAGGCGAGTGCGGCAGCGGTGGCGGCGCGATCGACATCCTCGGCATTGCCGCGGGCGACGCTCGCCAGCGTCGCGCCGTCGACCGGCGATTTCGTCTCGAACGTCTCGCCGGAGATCGACGGCACGATCTTGCCGTCGATCATGTGGCCGATACCGTCGGCACGCAGCGTCTTCAGCAGCGGTGCGATGCGGTCGCGATTGGCCTGGAATACGTCGGTTTTCGGCGTGGGCTTATCCATAGGCGGCCTCCGCTTTCAGGGCGTCGTGGATGTTGTTGCGCTTCCAGCTCGTATCCTTGTCGTTGATCTGCATGTCGAACGAGAGCGCGAATTTCGAGCTTGCGAAGACGGGATCAAGATGGCGGGAGAGCGCCTGGAAGATTTGTTCGCCGGCTTTCTTGCGGGTTGGCAGATCGCGGCCTTCGCCGATGCGCAGCACCATGTCGAGAAAGCCGTAATCCTGCCGCGCGTCCGCAATCGCATAATGCTCGCATCTGACGGCGCGGACGCGGATGCCGCCGAGCGGGAAGATGCCGGTCTCGACCGCGGCCTTGCGCACCACCTCGCACGCCGCGCCGATGTCGAGGCGGTCGTCGAGATTGGCCGAATATTCGATCGTGAAATGCGGCATCGCGGTTTCACTCCCTGTCTTTTTGGTCGTCTAAGCGAAGTAGCAGCTCACCGAGCCGTAGGCGCCATAATCGGCTTGAATTGTGTCGCCCTTGCGGGTCTCGATCGGACGGATGAAGGAGCCGGCGAGCACGATTTGCCCGGGCTCAAGCGCAAGGCCGAGCGGTGCGATCTTGTTGGCGAGCCAGGCGACTGCAGTCGCGGGATGATTGAGCACGCCGGCGGCAAGGCCGGTCTCTTCCAGCTGGCCGTTCTTGAAACAGAGCGCGCCGATCCAGCGCAGGTCCGCGTCCAGCGGGCGGATCGGCCGTCCGCCGAGCACGATGCCGGCATTGGCAGCGTTGTCGGCAATGGTGTCGAAGATCTTTCGGGTCGCCTTGGTCTGGGGATCGACGCGCTCGATCCGCGTGTCCAGAATCTCCAGCGCCGGCACGACGAAGTCGGTGGCGTTGAGCACGTCGAACAGCGTGCAGTCGGGGCCCGCGAGGCGCTTGCTCATGACGAAGGCGAGCTCGGCTTCCACGCGCGTCGCGATGAAGCGCTCCGTCGGGACGAGGCCACCATCGGCGAAGAACATGTCGTCGAGCAATACGCCGGAATCCGGCTCGTTGATGCCAAGCGCGCTCTGCATCGCCTTCGAGGTCAGGCCGATCTTGTGTCCCCGGACGATGCGCCCCTCGGCGACCTTGACGTCGACCCAGGCCTTCTGAATCGCGTAGGCGTCAGCGATGCTGATGTCGGGAAAGTCCTGCGAGAGCTGCCGGATCTGCGTACGGGTCTTTTCCGCGTGGTGCAGACGGTTCGCACAAGCTCGGATATCGTCGTTTGAAAGCGCCATGTGCAGACGGTTCGCACAAGCTCGGATATCGTCGTTTGAAAGCGCCATGTGTAATCTTACAAATCGTCGTGCCGGAAGATACTTAACATGTTAAGTGAATGCGTCAATCGCAAATTGGCTTGCTGCACTGCAAACGTTTCGCGGCTTGAAAGGGCGTCATGACGAAGAGACCGGCTGATCCTGCGAACGGAAGTGAGCCCGCCGTGCGGCAGGTGCCGATGCGCGACTTCTCGCGTTCGCTGCCGATGTCGTTGCTGCGGGCACGCGAGGCGGTGATGCGGCAATTCCGTCCCTCGCTGCGCACGCATGGCCTGACCGAGCAGCAATGGCGCATCCTGCGCGCGCTCGCGGCGATCGACACGGTCGAGGTCACGGAACTCGCGCGCACCGCGTTCCTGCTCGGCCCGAGCCTGTCGCGCATCCTGCGTGATCTCGAGGCGCGCAATCTGATCGAGCGCAAGACCGCCAAGGCGGACCAGCGCCGCAGCATGGTCTCGATCTCGGAAAAGGGCGTGAAGCTGATGGCTTCCGTCGCGCCGTCCTCCGAAGCGATTTATGCCGAGATCACGCGACGCTTTGGCGCGCGCAAGCTCGTCGAATTGCAGGAGATGCTCAGCGAGCTCGAACAAAGTCTCGCAGGGCTCGGCGCGGGCGAGGAGGCAAGTGCCGAGGAGTGAAAGCAGATATGCGCGAGCGCGCGGCAACAATCATGGACATCGCCGCATTTTTTCGCTCAAAGTGCCCCGCAGCCGATGCGCAAAAATCGGCGCGCCGGGACGGATTGCGCCGCCTTTGCCAAGTGAAACCTTGCGTCATCGCGAGCGTAGCGCGGCGGTCGGGTTCGCGCTAGTAACGGCATCGTGCTGTCGCGGCGCTCGTCATGGTGACGAAGGTCCAAAACAAAGAAGGAAGGCAACGTGGCGAACAAGGTCAAGGAAATCTGGAAGTCGGGCAAGGCCGTGGTCAACGCGTGGCTCGCGATTCCCTCCGGCTTCTCGGCCGAGATGATCGCGCAATGCGGCTTCGACAGCGTCACCGTCGACATGCAGCACGGCGTGCAGGATTATCTGTCGATGGTGCAGTGCTTCCAGGCGATGGACAAGCACCCGATCACGCCGATGGTCCGCGTGCCCTGGAACGAACCCGGCATCATCGGCAAGGTGCTCGATGGCGGCGCCTATGGCGTGATCTGCCCGATGGTCAACACGCCGCAGGAAGCCAGGAACCTCGTCTCCTATGCCAAGTACCCGCCGAAGGGCGTCCGCTCCAACGGCCCGATCCGCGCCGGCATGTACGGCACCGCCGGCTCCTACCAGAAGACGGCCAACGACGACATCGTGCTGCTGCCGATGATGGAGACCAAAACCGCCGTCGAGAACATGGAAGCGATCTTCGACGTCGAAGGCATCGACGGCGTCTATATCGGCCCGTCCGACCTCGGCTTCTCCTACGGCCTCGAACCGAAGCTCGATCGCACCGAGCCCGAGATCCTTGCGATCTACGAGAAGATCATCAAGGAGTGCGGCAAGCGCGGCCTCAATCCGGGCATCCATTGCAGCGGCGCCGAAGGTGCCGCGCGCGCCATCAACATGGGCTTCAAGCTGGTGACGCTCTCGAACGAGGTCGGCCTGATGACGACCTACGCCAAGATGCAGGTCAACGCCACCCGGAAGGATTCCGGCGGCAAGGCCTGAGAACTCGCGAATGGCGATGGGGAGTAGCGAATGAGCTGCTCCCCTTTTCCATTCGCCACTCGCTACTCACTATTCGTCTGAAGGAGACCTCCCATGACCATCAGCCCCGTCATTCGCCTGCATCCCGATGATGGCGTGCTGATCGCGCGCGCGAGCTTGCCGCCGGGAACATTGGTGGCCGACGGCGTGACGACGGTCGAGCGCATTCCTTCCGGCCACAAGGTCGCGATCAAGCCGATCGCATTGGGCGAGCCGGTGATACGCTACGGCCAGATCATCGGCTTTGCGACGGTGCCGATCGCGCCGGGCCAGCACGTGCACGTGCAGAACTGCGGCATGGGCGATTTCGCCAAGGACTATGCCTATTGCGTCGACGTCAAGCCGACGCCGAATTTCGATCTGCCGGCGAGTTTCGAAGGCATCCGCCGTCCGGACGGCCGCGTCGCCACGCGCAACTACATCGGCATCCTCACCTCGGTGAATTGCAGCGCGCATGTCGCAAGCCTCGTCGCCGACGTCTTCAAGAAGAATCCGTTCACCGGCGACAATCCGCTGGCCGACTTCCCCAATGTCGACGGCGTGGTCGCGCTGACCCACAAGACCGGCTGCGGCATGACGCAGAACGAGCCCTTAGCGCTGCTCCGCCGCACGCTCGGCGGTTATGCACGGCACGTGAACTTCTCTCATGTGATCGTGCTCGGCCTCGGCTGCGAGGTGAACCAGATCGGCGGCCTGATGGAGGAGCAGAAGCTCGCGGGACGTCTGCGTGCGATGGACATCCAGGAGGTCGGCGGCACCCGCAAGACGGTGGAAGCCGGAATTGCCTTCGTACGCGAGGCACTCGCGGAGTCCAACAAGGTCAAGCGCGAGTCCGTTCCGGTGAGCGAATTGACCGTGGCGCTGCAATGCGGCGGTTCGGACGGCTATTCCGGTGTTTCCGCCAATCCGGCGCTGGGTGCGGCCAGCGATCTCATCGTACGTCACGGCGGCACCGTGATCCTGTCGGAGACGCCGGAGACCTATGGCGCCGAACATTTGCTCACGCGCCGCGCCGTCAGCCGCGAGGTCGGCGAGAAGCTGGTCGATCTCATGCGCTGGTGGGACGAATACACGACGCGCGAAGGCGCCGAGATGAACGCCAATCCCAGCCCGGGCAACAAGGCCGGCGGCCTCACCACCATTCTGGAGAAGTCGCTCGGCGCGATGGCGAAGGCCGGCACAACCAACCTCGTCGAGGTGCTGCGCTACGCCGAACCCATCACCAAGAAGGGTTTCGTGTTCATGGACACCCCCGGCTACGATCCGGTCGCCGCGACCGGGCAGGTCGCCGGCGGCGCCAATCTGGTCTGCTTCACCACGGGCCGTGGCAGCGTGTTCGGCTGCAAGCCGGCGCCCTCGATCAAGCTCGCCACCAACACGCCCATGTACAAGCGCATGGAAGAGGACATGGACGTCAATTGCGGCACCATCCTCGAAGGCGAGGAGAGCGTCCAGCAATGCGGCCAGCGCATTTTCGATCTCATCCTCAAGACCGCGTCGGGCCAGCCCACCAAAAGCGAGAGTTTTGATTTCGGCGGCGCCGAGTTCGCGCCCTGGGTACTGGGCGCGACGATGTAGCAAAGGCGCAGCCCGTGCCGTAGGCACGGTCTGCCCGTTGTTAGTGCTTGATCGAGGTCACCAGCGGTGTTCTGCTCAAAAAAGCTGCTGGAGTACCGCACCCCGTGTCGATCTATGTCGCACTACACCACGTCACGCACTACAAATACGACCGTCCGATCGATCTCGGCCCGCAGACCATCCGTCTGCGGCCGGCGCCGCATACCCGCACGCCGATCCTGAGTTATTCGCTCAAGGTCACTCCGGCCAATCATTTCGTGAACTGGCAGCAGGATCCGCTGGGCAATTGGATCGCCCGTTACGTCTTTCCGGAGAAGACGACCGAGCTCAAGATCGAGGTCGATTTCACGGCGCAGATGACCACGGTCAATCCGTTCGACTTCTTCGTCGAGCCCTATGCCGACAGCTTTCCGTTCGAATATACGCAAGATCTCAAGACGGAACTCGCGCCTTATCTCGAGACCGTCAAGCCCGATCGGCTGTTCGCGAAATATCTCGATACGATCCCGCACGAAGCCCCGAACACCGTCAACTTCCTGGTCGATCTCAACAGGGAGTTGCAGAAAAGGATCGGCTACGTCATCCGCATGGAGGCGGGCGTGCAGACGCCGGAGGAGACGCTCTCCTCCGCGGCCGGCTCATGCCGTGACTCCGCCTGGCTTCTGATCCAGACCTTCCGTCGCCTCGGTCTCGCCGCCCGTTTCGTCTCCGGCTATTTGATCCAGGTCCGTCCCGACATCGATCCGATCGAGGGGCCGCCGGAGGTCGAGAACGATTTCACCGATCTGCACGCCTGGGCCGAGGTCTACCTGCCGGGCGCGGGCTGGATCGGCTTCGACGCGACCTCGGGCATGCTTGCGGGCGAGGGCCACATCCCGGTCGCCGCGACGCCGCACTACCGCTCGGCGGCGCCGATCTCCGGCGGCGCAGGCTTCGCCGAGGTCGAATTCGCCTTCGACATGAGCGTCAAGCGCATTCGCGAGGCGCCGCGCATCACAAAGCCGTTCTCCGACGAATCCTGGATACGGCTGAACGATCTCGGCGAGCAGGTCGACGGCGATCTTGCGGCCCAGGACGTGCGTCTGACCATGGGCGGCGAGCCGACCTTCGTCTCCGTCGATGATCTCGAAGGCGCCGAGTGGAACACGGACGCCGTCGGCCCGACCAAGCGCGGGCTCGCCGACGATCTGATCCGCCGCCTGCGCGCGCGTTTCGGACCCGGCGGCCTGCTGCACTTCGGGCAAGGCAAATGGTATCCCGGCGAAAGCCTGCCGCGTTGGGCGTTTGGCCTGTACTGGCGCAAGGACGGCGTGCCGATCTGGAAGAATGCCGACCTCATCGCCAGCATCGAAAATCCGCGGTCGGCGCAGGCCAAGGACGTCCAGGCGTTCGTGGAGGGCACGGCGCTGCGGCTCGGGCTCGATCCCGGCTACATCATGCCAGCCTATGAGGACACCGCGTACTGGCTGCAGAAGGAATCTGAGCTTCCCGTCAACGTCGATCCCTCCGATTCCAAATTATCCGATCCGGAGGCCCGCGCGCGGATGGCGCGGGTGTTCGAGCAGGGGCTCAACAACCCTCGCGGCTTCGTGCTGCCGGTGCAGCGCTGGAATGCGGCGCCACGCTGGCGCAGCGAGCGCTGGCAGCTCCGGCGCAGTCATCTGTTCCTGATGCCGGGCGATTCGCCGCTCGGCCTGCGCTTGCCGCTGGACTCGCTCGGCTATGTCCCGCCCGATCAATATCCCTACATCGTCGAGCGGGATCCGATGGAGGCCCGCGGCAAGCTGCCGGTGTTCAGCCTTCCGGCGCGTCCGGACGCGCCGGAGCGGCTCGAGCCCGAACAGCTCAACACCTCGGTCCCCGTCCGCACCGCGATGTCGGTCGAGGTCCGCGACGGCGTGCTCTGCGCCTTCATGCCGCCGGTCGAGCAGATCGAGGATTATCTCGAGATGATCGCGGCGCTCGAAGCGACTGCCGAGGAGATGCAGCTCCAGGTCCATGTCGAGGGTTATCCGCCGCCATTCGATCCGCGTGTCGACGTGATCAAGGTGACGCCCGATCCCGGCGTGATCGAGATCAACGTCCAGCCGGCAAAGAACTGGCGCGAGGCGGTCGACATCACCGTCGGGCTCTATGAGGATGCCGGCAAGACACGCCTCGGTGCCAATCGCTTCCTGGTCGATGGTCGCCACACCGGCACCGGCGGCGGCAATCACGTCGTGGTCGGCGGCTCGAGCCCGCAGGACTCGCCGTTCCTGCGCCGGCCTGATCTGTTGAAGAGCCTGGTGCTGCACTGGCAGCGGCATCCGTCGCTGTCCTATTTCTTCTCCGGCCTGTTCATCGGCCCGACCAGCCAGGCGCCGCGCATCGACGAAGCCCGCCACGACAGCATTTACGAGCTCGAGGTCGCGCTCACGCACGTGCCGCCGCCGGGCACTCAGGCGCCGCTGTGGCTGGTAGATCGCTTGTTCCGGCATCTCCTCGTCGACATCACCGGCAACACCCATCGCGCCGAGATCTGCATCGACAAGCTCTATTCACCGGACGGCACGACCGGCCGCCTCGGTCTCGTTGAATTCCGCGCGCTCGAAATGCCGCCGGATCCACGCATGTCGCTGGCGCAGCAGCTGCTGATCCGCGCGCTGATCGCAAAATTCTGGCGCGAGCCGCAACAAGGCAAGTTCGTGCGATGGGGCACCGCGCTGCACGACCGCTTCATGCTGCCGCACTTCATCTGGGAGGATTTCCTCGAAGTGCTCACCGAGTTGAAGCAGTCCGGCTATCCGTTCGAGCCTGAATGGTATCTGGCCCAGCTCGAATTCCGCTTCCCCGCGTTCGGCCGCATCCATCATGGCGGCGTGACGCTGGAGCTGCGGCAGGCGCTGGAGCCTTGGCACGTCCTCGGCGAGGAGGGCTCGGCCGGCGGCACCGTGCGCTATGTCGACTCGTCGGTCGAGCGGCTTCAGGTCAAGGCGGAAGGCTTCGTCGCGGGCCGCCATATCGTCGCCTGCAACGGCCGCCGCCTGCCGATGACCGCCACCGGCCGCTCTGGTGAAGCCGTGGCCGGCGTCCGCTTCAAGGCCTGGCAGCCGGCCTCAGGCCTGCACCCGACCATTCCCGTTCATGCGCCCCTGACCTTCGACCTCATCGACACCTGGAACGGCCGCTCGCTCGGTGGCTGCGTCTATCATGTCGCCCATCCCGGCGGCCGCAGCTACGACACCAAGCCGGTCAACACCTACGAGGCCGAGGCGCGGCGGCTGGCGCGCTTCCAGGACCATGGCCATACGCCGGGTCCGATGCAGCCGCCGCCCGAGGAACGCACAAATGAGTTTCCGCTGACCCTCGACTTGCGGACCCCGCTCCTGCAATGAGTATGATGCCGGGGCAGGGAGTGGCGCATGGCCGAGGGCGCAGCCGAAGAGGACGACAAGGCGGGTCAGGCGCAAGGTCAACGTGATGGCCAGCGCGAAGGCCAGCGCCGCTTCGCGCAATGGGTCCGCGACTACAGGCGCCTGCCCGACATCCCCGACGAGTTTCTCGGCCCGGACGGCAAGCCCCGCGCGGTCTGGAGCCGCTTCTTCGATGCCTTCGGTGCGCTCGCGCCCGATGAGGTTGAGCGGCGGTTTGGCATGGCCGACCGTCATCTCCGCGAGGCCGGCGTCACCTATCGCGCGCCCGGCGAGAGCGCCGACCGGCCCTGGTCGATCAGCCATCTGCCGCTGCTGATTGACGAGGCCGACTGGAAGCAGCTGTCCGACGGCATCACCCAGCGCGCCGAGTTGCTCGAGCTCGTGCTGCGTGACATCTATGGCGAGGGCCGCCTCGTCGCCGAAGGCGCGCTGCCGGCGGCCGCGATCGCGGGGAGCCCCGAATATCTCCGTCCCGCCTGCGGCGTGCCGCCGCCGGGCGGGCGCTATCTCTCGCTCTATGCCGCCGATGTCGGCCGCGGGCCCGACGGACGCTGGTGGGTGCTCGGCGATCGCACGCAGGCGCCGTCGGGTGCGGGCTATGCGCTGGAGAACCGCCTGGTGCTTTCGCGCGCCTTCTCGGATCTCTACAAGTCGATGAACGTCCCGCGCGTCGCACCATTCTTCGAGGCGTTTCGCGACAGTCTTCGGGCGCGCGCCGACCGCGACGAGCCGCGGATTGGCGTGCTCACGCCGGGCAGCTTCAGCGAGACCTATTTCGAGCACGCGACGTTGGCGCGCTATCTCGGCTTCCTGCTGGTCGAGGGCGACGATCTCGCCGTCAGCGACAATCATATCCACATCCGCACGGTTGCAGGCCTCAAGCGCCTCGACGTGCTGCTGCGCCGTGTCGATTCCAATTCGCTCGATCCGCTCGAGCTCGATGCCTCGTCACGGCTGGGGGTCCCCGGCCTGATCGACGTGCTGCGCAAGGACGGCGTCGTCGTCGCCAACATGCCGGGCTCGGGTGTCCTCGAGGCGCGCGCGATGCTCGGCTTCCTGCCGGCGCTCAGCCGCCGGCTGCTCGGCGAAGAGCTGAAGATGCCGCACATCGCGACCTGGTGGTGCGGCCAGCGCTCGGCGCGCGACGAAGTGTTGTCGCGGCTCGACGAGGTCGCGATCGAAGGCGCGTATCGGCGCGGCGTTCCCGGTTTCGACAGCAACGGTCCGGTGCTCGCGAGCGAACTCGACGCCGCCGGGCGCCGGCGCCTGAGCGACGCCATCGCTGCGCGCGGCATGGACTATGTCGGCCAGGAGGTGGTGCGGCTCTCGACCATGCCGGTGTGGGAACAGGGGCAAATCACGCCGCGTCCCTTCGTGCTGCGCGTGTTCGCAGCCGCGACGCCGGACGGCTGGGCCATCATGCCCGGCGGCTTCTGCCGGATCGCCGAGCAGCCGGATGCGCGCGCGGTGTCGATGGGCGACGGCGCGCGCTCCGCCGACGTCTGGGTGGTCTCGGACAAGCAGGTCTCGACCGCGACGCTGCTGCCTGCGATCGACAAGGTGCGCATCCGCCGTATCGCCGGCGTGCTGCCGAGCCGCGCCGCCGACAATCTGTTCTGGCTCGGCCGCTATCTCGAACGCGCCGAGGCGACGCTGCGGCTGGTGCGGGCGCTGGGCTCCCCGAGCGGGCCCAACAAGGGCACCGCGGCCTCGCTGCAATCGGCGGAACGTATCCAGCGCCTGCTGGTGACTTGGGGCGCGATCTCGCAGACCTCGCGCGCGGCGCCCGGCCGCATCGTTGCCGAAGCGCTGCAGAGCCCGGAGCGTTTCGGCTCGGCACTGTCGCTGGTCCGCGCGGCCCAGCGCACGGCGACCTCCTTGCGCGAGCGGCTGTCGCCCGATGCCTGGCAAGTCATCACGGAGATGGTCGAGCGGCTGGCCGTCGAGGTCGAGGACGACGACAGCGTGCTGAGCGCGGCCGAGTTGACCTTGCAGGAGCTCGCGAGCTTTGCCGGCCTTGCGCATGAGAACATGAACCGCGCCGCCGGCTGGCGCTTCCTCGATATCGGTCGGCGCACCGAGCGGGCCATCAACACCACGCGCTTTGCCCGGCAGTTTGCCTATGACGAGGCCGGCGACGAGGATCTCGATATCCTGCTGACGCTGGTGGATTGCCAAATCACCTACCGCTCGCGCTATCTGCTGGCGCCGATCCTGGCGCCGGTGCGAGACCTCGCCGTGCTCGACAATTACAATCCGCGTTCCGTGGCGTTCCAGGTGACGACGCTGAACGAACACATCGCCGCACTGCCGAGCCTGAAGGAGCACGGCCTGATCGAGAAGCCGCAGCGGCTTGCGGTCGCGCTGCAGGCGATGCTCGCGACCGCGCAGGCCGAAAAGCTCGAGGTCAAGACGCTGTTCGCCCTGGAGCAGGATCTGCTCAGCCTCGCCGAGGCGGTCGGGCAGCACTACTTCCCGCACGGTCCCAATGCGAGCCGGCCGGAAAAGCTGACGGGGCTGGCGTGATCTACGATATCCGTCACGTCACCACCTACGAATACGAGAGCCCGGTTAGCTTCGCGCGCTGCACGCTGCGGCTGGAGCCGAGGAGCGGCAATGGCCAGGAGCTGATTTCGCATAAGGTCGAGATCCGTCCGCGCCCTGCGGAGCGTAGCGTCCGGCGCGATTTCTTCGGCACGTTGACCGAGAGTGTCGTGATCGACGCCGCGCATCGCACCCTGCGCATCGATTCCCGCTCTCGCGTGAAGGTGTCGCGCCAGCCGCCGGCGCGCGCCGCTGTCAGCCCGGCCTGGGAGAACATTCGCGACATCGCCTTCGAGGCGACGAGCCTCGGGCCGTCCTCGCCGGTCGGCTATGTCTTTGCGAGCCCGCTAGTGCCGGTGCTGGGACCGGTCAGCGCCTATGCGGCGGAAAGCTTTGCGCCCGGCGCGGGCATCCTTGCCGGGGCGGTCGATCTGATGCATCGCATCCGCACCGAATTTCGCTACGACCCCAAGGCGACGGTGATCTCGACGCCGCTCAACGAGGTCTTCGTCAAGCGCCATGGCGTCTGTCAGGATTTTGCCCATGTCATGATTGCGGGCTTGCGCGGGCTGGGCCTGCCCGCGGCCTATGTCAGCGGATATTTGCGCACCATTCCGCCGGCGGGCCAGCCGCCCCTGCAGGGCGCCGACGCCACCCATGCCTGGGTGTCGCTGTGGTGCGGGGACGAGCTTGGCTGGGTCGATTTCGACCCGACCAACGATCTTATGGTTGCTGGCGACCATATCGTGCTCGCAGTCGGCCGCGACTTCTCCGACGTTTCGCCGGTCGACGGCATCATCGTCGGCTCGCCGAAGCAGAAGCTCGACGTCGCCGTCGACGTGCTGTTGGTGGAATGATTGCGGGTCCTGCCCGCGACACCCATCCCGGGTGTGGCGGGTCTGCACCGCAACCGCGATATCGCGGGGCACAAACCGCAACATATTTCCGAGTTTGCGCCCCCGGGTTTGGCCAGTCGGCCAAGATGGGCTATGCTGGCGCCTGCTCGAGGACGAGAATGAGACGTCGGGAATTGGCGTGGAAAACCACCGACAGACGGGGCTGCATCCATGATGACGTTACCGAAACTGGCGGCGGACTCCCTTGAAAAATTGCTGGGCTCGTTCATGCGTCGCCGGTTCGACGAGCCCTCTGCGCGCATCGTCGAGAGCGCAACCCGCACGGCGATGGAATGCATCGGCAATAGCGACGCGCTCTATCACAATATCGAGCATACGATGCTGGTGACGCTGGCGGGTCACTCCATCCTCAGCGGCCGATATCTTCACGCCCATCTGTCGGCGGAAGACTATGTCCATGTCCTGATCGCCTGCCTGGCCCATGACATCGGCTATGTGCGCGGCCTGTTCGAGGAGGATGACACCGATGGCTTCGTCATCGATGCAGCCGGCACCAAGGTGTCACTGCCGCGCGGCGCCTCGGATGCAAGCCTGATGATGTATCATGTCGACCGTTCCAAGCTTTATGTCTCGCGGCGGCTGCGACACATTCCGGGGCTCGATCCGGAGCGCATCGCCCGCGCCATCGAGGGCACCCGGTTTCCGGCCCGGGAAGGCCAGGACTATGACGACGAGGCCTCGATCCTGCGCGCGGCCGACTTCATCGGCCAGCTCGGCGACCCCAATTATCTGCGCAAGGCCAATGCGCTCTACTACGAGTTCGAGGAAGTCGGCATCAACCGCCAGCTCGGCTACGATTCGCCGGCCGACATCGTGAACCGCTATCCGCAGTTCTATTGGAATAGCGTCGCGCCGCACATCCAGACCGAGATCGGTTACCTCAACAAGACCGAGATCGGTCGGCAGTGGATCGCCAACCTCTACAGCAACGTGTTCCGCGCCGAGCGTGACATCACGTTATCCGGGCCGCAAAAATAGCTCCGCTTTCTAATGCAACAAAAAACGGTCACCACCGATCCTCGACATCGCCTATCGCGAATACGGCGCGCCGGACGGCTGGCCCTGCATCATGGGTCACGGCTTTCCCTACGACGTGAACGCCTATGCCGAGACCGCGCCGATCATGGCGCAAGCGGGCGCCCGGGTGCTGGTGCCCTGGCTGCGCGGCTACGGGCCGACGCGATTCCGCTCCGCTGCGACGTTGCGCTCCGGCGAGCAGGCGGCGCTGGGCGCCGATCTGCTGGCCTTCATGGATGCGCTTGGAATTGCGCGCGCGGTCGTCGGCGGTTACGACTGGGGCGGGCGCGCAGCCTGCGTGGTCTCGGTGCTGCATCCGGAGCGCGTGATCGCGCTCGTCTCGGGCAATTCCTACAACATCCAGAACATCGCGCGCTCGATGGAGCCGGCTTCGCCACCGGAGGAGGCGGCGCTCTGGTATCAATATCTCTTCCACAACGAACGCGGCCGCCGTGCGCTGGAGCGCAACCGGCGCGGTTTTGCGCGCCAGCTCTGGTTGATGTGGTCGCCGAGATGGGCCTTCGACGACGCGACGTTCGAGACCAGCGCCATCTCGTTCGACAATCCTGATTTCGTCGATGTCGTGATCCACTCCTACCGTCATCGTTACGCGCTGGTCGCGGGCGACCCCGCCTATGCGGCGATCGAGGCGAAGCTCGCCGCCCAGCCGCCGGTTCAGGTGTCGACCATCGCGATCGACGGCGACAGCGACGGCGTCAATTCCGGCACCGCGCACCATGCACGCAAATTCGAGGGCTTTTTCGAGCGGCGCGTCTTTGCAGGGGCCGGCCACAATTTGCCGCAGGAGCGGCCGGCCGAATGGGCCCAGGCCGTGCTCGACGTGCGGAAAGCGGCCTCATAGCGCCGGATTTCTCGTCCCGCTGTCTTGCCGCTCTCACAGCTTCCAATTTTTCCTGATTCCGGGAACCTTTTCCGATCGCAGCCGTCCAAGCTGTGGGCCGCCTTCTGTATGCGGTTCGTTGCAGGGGAGTTTTCGATGAAGACGCAAACGCGCAGGCTGGAACGTGTCGCGGTCGCGCAGGCGCCGAGCGAGCGGCCTGAAAGGGCGGAGGTCGAGCAGGCGATCCGGACCATGATCCGCTGGGCCGGCGACGATCCCGCGCGCGACGGTCTGCGCGATACGCCGGACCGGGTCGCGCGCGCCTTCGAGGAGTATTTCTCCGGCTATGCGCAGGATCCGACCGAAATCCTGCAAAAGACCTTTGAGGAGATCGAAGGCTATGACGAGATGATCGTCCTGCGCGGCGTTCGCTTCGAAAGCCATTGCGAGCACCACATGGCACCGATCGTCGGCCGCGCCTGGGTCGCTTATATCCCGCAAGGGCGCGTCGTCGGCATCTCCAAGCTCGCGCGTCTCGTCGACATCTACGCCAAGCGGCTTCAGATCCAGGAGAAGATGACCGCGCAGATCGCCAACACGATCAACGACGTGCTGAGGCCCGAAGGCGTCGGGGTCATCATCAAGGCGACGCATCACTGCATGACCACGCGTGGCGCACATAAGCCCGGGACAGATCTCGTCACCAGCCGCATGCTCGGCGTGTTCCGCGACAATGCGTTGACACGCCAGGAACTGCTGGGGCTGGCCAATTCGGACGATTGATCCGCGACGGCTCAAGGAGGCAACGCCATGACCGAAGACAAGAAGCCAAGCGGGCCCGACCTGAGCCGAGGCGTGACGCTCGCCGCGTTCAAGGACGGCAAATTGCTCGGCCATGTCGGCGAGGAAGACGTCCTGCTGGTGCAGGCCGGCAGCGAGATCTTCGCGATCGAGCCGACCTGCAGCCACTATCACGGTCCGCTCGCGGAAGGACTGGTAGTGGGCGACACCATCCGCTGCCCCTGGCATCATGCCTGCTTCTCCTTGCGGTCAGGCGAGGCGACCCGTCCGCCGGCGCTGAATGCGCTGGCGTTGTGGGAGGTCTCGCGCGATCAGGACAAGATCGTCGTCCAGCGCAAGCGCGAGATGCCGAAGCCTCCGGCGTGTCACCGGACGGCGCCAACGCCGGAAAAATTCGTCATCATCGGTGGCGGCGCGGCGGGTTTCGCGGCGGCGGAGACGCTCCGTCGCGAGGGCTTTGCCGGCGCCATCACCATGCTCAGCAATGACAGCGCGATGCCGGTCGACCGGCCCAATCTTTCCAAGGATTACCTCGCGGGCAACGCGCCGGAGGATTGGCTGCCGCTGCGAGGCGAGGACTATTATCAGGACGCCGGCATCGATCTCAGGCTCAACACGAATGTTGCCGCGATCGAGGCGAAGACGCGCAGCGTGACGCTGGGCAACGGCGACAGGCTGCCGTTCGACCGGCTGCTACTCGCGACCGGCGCCGAGCCGGTCCGATTGCAGATTCCGGGTGCCGACCAGCCCCATGTCTACACCCTGCGCTCGGTCGCCGACAGCCGCGCCATCATCAAGGCGGCGGGCAGCGCGAAGCGGGCGCTGGTGATTGGCGCCAGCTTCATCGGCCTCGAAGTCGCGGCCTCCTTGCGGGCACGCAAGATCGAGGTGCACGTGGTCGCGCCGGACGAACGGCCGATGCAGAAGGTGCTCGGTCCCGAGATGGGCGACTTCGTGCGCGCGCTGCATGAGGAGAACGGCGTCAACTTCCATCTCGAGGACACCGTGGAAAAGCTGGACGGCACGCGCGCCACGTTGAAGAGCGGCGGCGTGATCGAGGCCGACCTGGTCGTGGTCGGCATCGGCGTCAAGCCGCGCCTTGCGCTTGCCGAGCAGGCGGGGCTTGCGGCCGATCGGGGCGTCAGCGTGAGCGAATATCTGGAGACCAGCGTATCCGGCATTTTCGCGGCCGGCGACATCGCGCGCTGGCCCGATCCGCATTCGCGGCAAACCATCCGCGTCGAGCATTGGGTGGTGGCGGAGCGGCAGGGCCAGACCGCGGCGCGCAACATGCTCGGCAAGCGCGAGCGCTTCGAGGCCGTGCCGTTCTTCTGGTCGCAGCACTATGACGTGCCGATCAACTATGTCGGCCACGCCGAGAGCTTCGACGACATCGCGATCGACGGTAGCATTTCCGGCAAGGACTGCCTGCTGAAGTATAGCAAGGGCGACCGCGTTCTTGCGGTTGCTTCAATTTATAGGGATCTCGACAATCTCAAGGCCGAGCTGGAGATGGAGCGGACACGCGGCTGAGGCGCGCATCCGGTCTCGATTTGCGTCAATGGTGCTGCCCGCGAGGGCGGCTGTGCACCGGCTGATCAGCAACTCGACGCAAGACCGCCTTGCGGAACTCCGCTGATCTGACGTGCTGGCAAGAAGCAGCACGCCGCGCGCCTTCCGAGTCGCGCGGCGATCATCACCGGGGAGAAACCATGAAAGCCGCTTTGGTCCTGGCTGCAGCCTTGGCTGCCTGCCTGTCCACGCCTGTCTCCGCGCAGAAATCCTACGGTCCCGGCATCAGCGACACCGAGATCAAGATCGGCAACACCATGCCCTATAGCGGCCCCGCTTCGCCCCTCGGTATCACCGGCAGGGTGATCTCGGCCTATTTCGACGAGGTCAATGAGAAGGGCGGGATCAACGGCCGCAAGCTCAATCTCCTGTCGCTCGACGACGCCTTCTCGCCGCCGAAGACCATGGAAGCGGCGCGGCGGCTGGTCGAGGGTGACGGCGTCGCCTTCATCTTCGCGACCATGGGCACGGCGCCAAGCTCGGCGATCGCGAAATATCTCAACAGCAACAAGGTGCCGCAGCTGTTTCTGATCAGCTCGGCCTCGAAGTGGAACGATCCCGCCAACATGCCCTGGTCGATGGCGCTGCCATGGGCACCGAACTACACCAGCGAGGCCGCGATCGACGTCGCCTATGCCCGCGCCAAGAACCCGAATGCGCGCTTCGCGGTGCTCTATCAGAACGACGACGCCGGCAAGGAATATCTGCGCGGCGTCAAGGAAGCGCTTGGTGCCGACGCCGACAAGGCGATCGCGATGGCGTCGAGCTTCGAGGTCGCCGACCCCACCGTCGATTCCCAGGTGCTGACGCTCGCCAACACCAAGGCCGACGTGTTCATGATCTATTCGGTGACGCCGCGCGCCTGCGCCCAGGCGATTCGGAAAGCGCATGAGGTCGGCTGGCAGGCGACGCGCTTCCTCGCCTCGGGCTGTGCCAACAAGGCGACCGTGATGGTCCCGGCCGGCCTCGATGCCGGCAAGGGCGTGCTCTCGCTCGGCTCGCTCAAGCCGTTCGTCGAGGCGCCGAAGGACGATCCGGCGATGACGGCCTATATCGATTTCATGAAGAAGCGCCTGCCCAATGCCGACGTCAACAACGTCGCGGGTCTCTACGGCTACACCGTCGCCGAGGCATTGGTGGTCTTGCTGAAGCAGTGCAAGGACAATCTGACGCGCGAGAACATCATGGCGCAGGCGGCCAATTTGAAGAACGTGCCGCTATCGCTACTGATGCCCGGCATCACCCTCAACACCACGCCGCAGGATTTCCGCCCGATCAAGGACGGCTATATGCTCCAGTTCAATGGCAACGACTGGATCGTCGCCAGCGAGCTGCTGCGCGGCACGTGAGGGGCACGCGAGCGGCAGCATAGACAGTGCACCCTCTCCCCTTGCGGGAGAGGGTGGATCGCCGCGAAGCGGCGAGCCGGGTGAGGGGTATCTCTCCGCGAGTCGTCTCTACATTTGAACTCGCGGATACAACCCCTCATCCGGCGCTTCGCGCCACCTTCTGCCACAAGGGGAGAAGGGAACAGGAGGACCCCATGGATTTTCAACACTCCGAACGTTCGCTGGAGCTGCAGGAGCGGGTCCGCCGGTTCATGCGGACGCATGTCGAGCCGGTCGAGGAGCTCTACTACGAGCAGGTGAAGCCGGAAGCGACACGCTACAGGACGCCGCAGATCCTTCAGGACCTGAAGCGGCTGGCGCGCGAGCAGGGGCTTTGGAACCTGTTCCTCTCCGGCGAGCACGGCCAGGATCCCAACAACACTGGCTTGACCAATCTCGAATACGCGCCGGTGAAGGAGATCATGGGCCGCATCCTCTGGGCGCCGGAGGTGTTCAATTGCTCGGCGCCCGACGTCGGCAACATGGAGGTGCTGGCCAATTACGGTACGCCGGCGCAGCAGGAGCGCTGGCTGAAGCCACTGCTGGAAGGGCGCATCCGCTCCGGCTTCTCGATGACGGAGCCGCAGGTTGCCTCCAGCGATGCCACCAACATCCAGTGCGAGATCAGGCGCGACGGCGGCGACTACGTCATCAACGGCCGCAAATGGTTCACCTCGGGCGCGATGAACGAGGATTGCGAGATCCTGATCGTGATGGGCAAGACCGCGCCCGACGATCCCGATCGCCACCGCCAGCAATCCATGATCCTGGTGCCGAGAGCGACGCCTGGCGTGCGCATCGTCCGCGACATGCTGACCTACGGCTATGACGACGCGCCGGTCGGCCATCCCGAGATCGTCTACGAGAACGTTCGCGTGCCCGCGGAGAACATCCTGCTCGGCGAGGGCCGCGGCTTCGAGATCGCGCAAGGCAGGCTCGGCCCCGGCCGTATCCACCATTGTATGCGGCTGATCGGCTGCGCCCAGCGCGCGCTCGAATTGATGTGTCAGCGCGCGGTCTCCCGCACGGCCTTCGGCAAGCCGCTCGCAGAACAGGGCTCGGTGCGTGAGGACATCGCGCACTCATTCTGCGAGATCGCGCAGGCGCGGCTCTTGACGCTGCAAGCCGCCGACAGGATGGACCGCGAGGGCAACAAGATCGCGCGCGACCTGATTGCGGCCGCCAAGATCGTGGTGCCCAGCATGGCCGCCCGCGTTATCGACCGCGCCATCCAGATCCACGGCGCTGCCGGCGTCTCGCAGGACACGTTCCTGGCGCGTGCTTACGTCTACGCCCGCTTCATCCGCATCGGCGACGGACCGGATCAGGTGCATCTGGCCGCGGTGGGGAAGGAGCTGATCAAGCGTGGCGGGGTGATGGGCTAGCAAACGCCATCACTGACGGCCCCATTTCTTCTTTCCCGCGCAAAGCAAGGCGGCATGAACACCTTGCCGGCGGCGCCTTGACCACCGTCACTGGACCAGATGTGCGGGCCGAAGGGGCCTGAATGCGGCGCGCAGCTCGGCGGAGAAAAGCGCCGGCTGCTCCCAGGCAGCAAAATGACCGCCTTTGTCGACCTCGTGGAAGTAGGTCAGGTTGCGATAGGCGCGCCGGGCCCACGTCTCCGGGGCTTGATAGCTCTCGCCCGGGAAGACCGTGATGGCCACCGGCAGTGAGATCTCCGCAGTCTTCTCCGGACCTGCAAGGGCGGGACTGCGCCCGCTATATTCCCAGTAAAGTCGCGCCGAGGAGGTGGCGCTGTTCGTCAACCAGTACAGCGTGATGTCGTCCAGCACCTCGTCGCGGGATTTTTCGGAGTCGGTGTCGTCGAACTTCCAATGCGAGAAGCCGGGATGTCCGAGCATCCAGGCTGCCAGGCCCGCGGGAGAATCCGTCAAGCCGTAGCCGATCGTTTGCGGCCTCGTTCCCATCATCAGCGCGTAGGACCGGTTGCCCATCTTGCCGGCCGCACTGAATGCATCGAACGCCGCGCGTTCCTTGGCGGAGAGGTCTGCCGGAGCAGGCCCGCCGGCCGCGAGGATCGCGGCGATATCGGGCGGGACGATCGCCGGCAAGTTGATATGGATGCCGAGCAAGCCTGCCGGCGCCAGCCGTGCCATCGCACTCGAGACCGGCGAGCCCCAGTCGCCGCCCTGCGCGACATAGTGGGTGTAGCCCAGGCGCTTCATCAGTTCCGCCCAGATGCGCGCTGTGTGGTCGGGACCCCAACCGGTATCGACCGGCTTGCCGGAGAAGCCATAGCCGGGCATCGAGGGGATCACGACGTCGAACGCGTCCTCGGGCCGGCCCGCATGGGCCGTTGGATCGGTGAGTGGATCGATCAGCTTGAGCTGCTCGAATACCGATCCCGGCCAGCCATGGGTTATGACGACAGGCAGGGCATTGGGATGTTTGGAGCGGACATGAATGAAGTGGATGTCGATGCCGTCGATGTTGGTCATGAACTGCGGAAGTCGATTCATCTTCGCTTCGATCTTTCGCCAGTCGTAGGCCGTCCCCCAATAGTTGAGGAGGGACTGGAGCTTCGCCAGCGGGATACCTTGGGAGTGATCGGAAACAGTCTCGCGATCGGGCCATCGCGTCGCCAACACGCGCCGCCGAAGCTCCACCAAGTCCTCCTCCGGCACGGCAATGTGGAAGGGGCGAATTGTGCTTTCGCCCGCGGCCGCCGCTCCACGCAGCGGAAACACGCTCGTGGAAATCACCGCTGCAATTCCAACCGCTGCCGTGCTCAAAAGCGCGCGCCGGCTTCTGTCGATGGTGTTCTCGGAATTGTATGGCATCGGCATAGGACACCTTCCTGGCTTCAGGCGATCGGAGCCTGCGGAGCAGGGCAGTCCTTCGTCTGGCTCTGCAACATGGCTCGGAAGCTGGTCAATAGCTCGTTAAGGCTTGTTAGATGCTGTGAGCAGTTGCGTGATGCCGGGCAGGGTGAAGGAAGACAAGCTCAGCATTTCTGTCCCATGTCCGCTGACACGGACGGAGTGAACAAGCTGACGGGACTCTGTGCGCCGGCTCGTTGTCCGGGAACGCGTTCAGCAGCGGGCCTCGCTGCGCAAGGACATCGCAAACTCTCTCTCTGCGACATCGCGCAAGCAAGCCTTCTCACGCTAGGTGGCTGCCTCCGCCGCAGCAATGATCGCTTCTGCCAAAACCAACGCCGATAAGGATGAAAACACGGTCAGGCAGGCGAGCGCATCGATTGGCCTGATTGGTGGCGCCGTAGAGTCATGCCGTCGCGCGATTTCACTGTCGCCCTCGTCGTCATGCTGTTGACGCAATGTCTGTCTTAGACGGCGACAAGTAAAACACGTGCTGGAACTGTTGAGGTTCCTACAAACGGTTCCGGAGCCAGGGGTTGGCTCGATCCGCAAAACGATTTGCGGCATCGGAACCGAACAATCGAAAATCACAGGAGATATAATGGGGTTCCGATCGAGCGCCGCAATCTGCGGCGCCGTGATTGCACTTGCCGTTTCCGTTTCTATTGCGCGATGTGAAGCTGGTGGGGTTCACTCAAGCGCTGTCGACAACGCCGCTTCCGGGGAAACGATCGTTGGCGCGGCATCCATGTACAATCCGTTCAAGCCAGGCAAAGAGGAGGGCGGCCCGAAGACGGCTTCCGGCGAGCGCTATGACCCCTCGGTCTGGTCGGCCGCCATCAAGACGAGCTTGCGCAAGAAATTCGGTGGGGTCCAATTTGGCGCGAAGCCGAAATACGCCCTCGTCGAGGCCGTCGGCAAGAAGGTCATCGTCAGGATAAATGACGTGGGACCGCTACGGCCCGGCCGCATCATCGACTTCAATGAGCGGACGATGCGCCATTTCGATCCGAGCCTGGAGCGCGGGGTCATTCCCGATGTCAAAGTTCGGCCGCTTGCTGGTGGCGATTGGACCCCCGGACCAGTTGGCTGAACCGTCGCACCAGGAGGTCGCGCAGCACGGCCCTTCCACAATAGGCGAAACGCTTCGATGGCTCTCCATGCGGTCGGCGAGGCGTTGCCCACCGGCGCGACGGTGGTCGGATGTTTGGGAAAACCGACATATCTCCATGCTCGACCAAAGCCGAATAGCGGAGTGAAATCTGCGCGTCTAGATTGAAAGAATGGAAAGGCAAGTGGGGCGGGCAGCCGTTGCTCCGGCGGTCTCATCAACTTGCTTTTTTCCGACGGTTTTTATCAGCGTTCTACGCCCACGCATGTTCGCCAGTATCGATGTCATTGCGAGGCAGTGCCACTGGAGCGGTGTGCGATTGCACGCAACCGCGGAGAACGCAGATGAGCAGCTTCCCTTGGCCCTTGTGGCAAAAGCACAAGAACAAATCGCTGGATCGTGCGGAGCCTCCTTCGGACAAGGTGGAGCCTTCGTCCGAACAGTTCGAAGGCGGGGGTCGGCGACACCTGCTGCAGGCGCTGTCCGTCTTCGCCGCCGGCAGCGCGTTGGGGGAGATGTCAAACCCCGCCGAAGCAAAAGACTCCAGTGATTTGCCACCTCCAAGACGTGCACTGACCGGCCGCGATGAAGCCGGCAAGTCGGTGTTGAAGTCTTTTGAGGTGACTCCAAAGCTGGTGGAAATCGATGCCAATCCAGGACTGACTTTCTATGAACTGTATATGACTGAGGGAGTGCCAGGACTGACTGGCCTGGAGCCGGATCCGATGTCGGCAGGAACGAAGGCGTTTCCGGGGCCTGCGGGGACCATCTTTCGATTGATCTCGTATCCGCCGAAGCGTCCTGAAGGTTGGAAGCCGCCGCCTGGCGTCACGTTCGAGAGTGGGCTTAGAGAAATGTCGGACAAGATCCCCGGCATGGGAGATCATTTTGAGCGCGGCGCTCCAGGGATGCACACATCGGATACAATAGACTACGGAGTCGTGGTTCGCGGCGAGATGACGCTGGAATTGGACGACGGCCAGAAGGTCCATTTGCGTCAGGGTGATTGCATCGTGCAAAACGGAACGCGCCATCGCTGGCGCAACCCATTGCCCGAACCCTGCCTCATGGCGTTTGTTTCGATCGGCGGGAAGCGCGCCTGACGCGTGGAGACCTGGCGCCTCGTTGGCTGAAATCAGCCATGTCTAGCGTACAAACTGCTAAGCGGCCGTGATCTTCGAAGCCGGGCCTTCGGCTCCAGTGCCAAGGGAGTCCACACCCGTCGCCTCTATGCAGAGTTTAAGCGCCCCGCCCAGAGTTGCAGCAGCCAGATCCGCCTTGGCACCTTCCCGCAGGCTTTCCAGCGCCGCTGGGTCGATGTCCTTCATCCAGCAACCCAGAATGATTGTGGCCTTCGGCAATTTACGGCGAAGGCGTCGCACCGAGTAACGCATGTGGGCGGGGCTGCTTGCATCCATATAGACGAGGCAGACAATGGCGACCCCGGTGGTCTCCAGCCGGAAGATATTCGCCGTCGATAGCGCTTCCGCTGCTTCAACTCGTGCCGACAAGCCATGCGCACCGGTCAGTTGAGCCAGCATGATCGCAGCGGCTTCGTCGATCGGATTTCGCCCGGCCACACAGAGGACGGGATGTTCGCCTTGCCATCCAGTGGGCAAGTCCTCCTTGCGCAGAACCCGCAGACTCTCATAAGGCGCGTCCTCAGCCACGCCCTCTATGGCAGATGTAGCTTCGACATCTGTGGTCGGGCCGACCTTCGGCGGCGGACGCTCATCCTGCTCCGAAATGTTATTGGCAAATTCCTGGACCGCATCCCTGATTTTGGTCAGCCGGTCGGGATCCAGAGCGCCGCGCTCGGCATCCGCTTGAGCCAGTTGCAGTCCTCGCAGGGCGACTTCGTCGTAATAGGAGCTGAGAGATCGCTCCTTCAAGAACTCCTCGGCTTTTGCAGATGCTTCTGTCGGGTCGCCGGCGAGCATCCGCTGATAGAATATCTCAGGCGGAGAGAGTGCTGGTCGGTCTCCAAACATGACGTCCAGGAACTCCAGCCGCTCGACATGGCGGCCCAGTACGACGAGACACACCGTGAGTGGTGTCGCCAGAACGAGGCCGATCGGACCCCAGAGCGCCGTCCAGAACGTCGCAGAAGCCACAACGGCCACCGGCGACAGTCCCGTGCTGTGTCCATAGACCATCGGCTCCAGCACATGGCCGACGACGGGCTCCACCACCACGAACAGCGCGATCGTCCAAAGCAGCATCGTCCAGGTTGGATCGACCGCGACCGCGAGAGCGAGAGGAAAGGCGGCGGCGATGACCGCCCCGATGTAGGGCACGAAGCGCAGCACTGCTGCCAGAATACCCCACAGGATCGCGCTTGGAACGCCGATCAGCCAGAGACCCATTCCGATGACGATGCCGAAGCTGCCGTTCACGAGAAGCTGGATAAGGAAAAGCCGGCTGAGGCGGCTCGCCGCGTCATCAAGGGCAGCCGTGGTGCGCTGCAGGTCATCCGAACCGGCCAGCCTGATCAGACGATTACGAAGATCCTCGCGTTGAAGCAAAATGAAGATCACGAATATGACGATGATCCCGGTCGTTGCGAGCGGATGAAGCAAGGGTGAAATCAGCGTTTGCAAGCTCTCCAGCGCGCCGGGATCGGGCTGAAGCACTTCCACAGGAACGGGCCTCGGCGCGGCCGCTTTCGGAGCTGCTATGGTCCCCAACGAATTCGTGGCCTCCTTGGGCTTGTCGAGTTCTTTGCTGAGGTCCTTCAACATGCTCGAAGCCCGCTCGAGCGTGCCTCGACCAGCGGTGGTCTCACGGAAGGATTGGATCTTCTCGCTTATTGTGGACTGATATCGCGGCAAATCGCCAGCCAGCTGCGTGAGTTGGGTAGCAAGGAGACTGCCCATCGCAAATATGAATGCGAAGGCGATCACGACCACGCTCACCACAGCCAAACTGCGTGGAATGCGCAGACGCTGAACCAGTCGAACCAGGGGCGCCAGCACGAAGCTGAGCAAGACGGCCAGCGCTATGGGGATGATGATCTCGCGACCATAATACAGCACCATGACAATGATCGCGGCGAGAATGGCCATCGCCACGGCGCTCAATAGCGAAATCAATTCTTCCGGTGTTCGTGCTTTGAATGGCTGCCTGATCACAGCTCCTCGCTAGGCCGGGAAAAGCGGCGAGTTTGTTGACGTCCAGTGAGTTCAAAAAAGCCGCGGATTGCTCCGCGGCTTTTGCATTCACAGGATTCGTATCTCAGTAGCGGTCGGTGCCGATCCCGACGCTCACGCCGGGAGCGCGGAAGCCGATGCCGCTGCGCTCTTCATAGCCGCGCCGCTCGATGTAGCGCTCGCGAGGCGCATATCCGTAGGAATCGCGCCCTTCGCGGATGATGACACGGCGTTCGCCGCGCTCACGCCAGCAACGACCGTCTTCGTTGCAGACCATGCGCACGTTCTGAATGTTGCTGTCCGGAGCGACAGACAGGGTGGGAGACAGCGGGGCTGCAGCAGCGGCGGTCACGAGAAGGGTACTTGCTGCGGCCGCCAGAGCGGCTGTGAAAAATTTCATCGTGTTTCTCCCAAATGTGATGTGTCAGTGAGGCAATAGACTGGGAACCCAATGGTTCCATGGCTGAACAGATATCGTCAGCTGCCGCCATTCTGTTCGCAGGCATTCCCTGCCCGAAAGACAGGTGAACTCGCCATGATTGGCGATCATGACCTGGAAGATGGGATTGCGGAGAGAGGCATCGCGCGGTCTCTGTGAAGATCGGCTTCGAGATCCTGCCGGCCCAGCGCGGAAAGCTCCAACATTGACATCATGCTCCTGTTTTGCCCGACGGAGCAAGTAGATTCGTCAAATCCGCAGAAGACGGGGCGGTAGCCAAGCCATTGAAATCGCTGTCCCCGGCTACTGTGCATGGGGTTGTTTTCGCGTTTTTGATGGAGCGACCCCACCGCCGGCTCTGTTGGCGATGGACGTGCGGCTACCCGGCCTTGGCGATGCGGCCGTCCGCCGCGCCTGCGCGCAGGTTCTGGAAGAACTTCTCCACCTCGCGCGACAGCGTCTCCGCCGTCTCGGTCACGCTGCTCGCAGCCCTCAGCACCGAGGAGGCTGCAGTATCGGTCTCGCCGATGGCGTCGCGGAGCGAGCTGATGTTGGCGACGAGGGTCTCGTTGCCTTGGGCAGCCGATTGCGCGTTGGACGAGATCTCGCGCGTGGCGGCGTCCTGCTGGCCGATGGCGCCGGCGATCGCCGAGGTGACGTCGTTGATCTCGCGCACCGCGCCGCCGATCTCGCGGACGGCGTCGACCGCGTTGCGGGTGGAGGACTGGATCATCGAGACGTTTTCGCTGATGTCGGCGGTCGCTTTCGCGGTCTGCCCCGCGAGCGCCTTCACTTCGTGTGCGACGACGGCAAAGCCGCGGCCAGCATCGCCCGCGCGCGCCGCTTCGATGGTGGCATTGAGCGCGAGCAGATTGGTCTGCTCGGCGATCGCCTGGATCAGGCTGAGCACGCCGTCGATGCGTTGCGTGGCGGCCGCCAGGCTCTCGATCTCGGCAATCGATTTCTCGGTGCGCTGCCCGGTCTGCTCGACCGCGCTGGCGGATTGCCGCACCTGCCGGCCGATCTCCACCACCGACGCAGACAGCTCCTCGGCCGCGCCTGCCACCGCCGTGACGTTGTGCGATGCCTGTTCGGTGGCGTTCGCCGCCGTGCCGGCGCGACTGCTCGCGTCCGCGGTGACGCGGGTGATGGTCTGCGCCGTCTCGCGCATGACGGAGGCGTTGTCGCCGAGGCCGCGCATGATCGCGCCGATCGCCTCGCGAAACGCGTCGACGGATTGCTCGATGTGGCGGGCGCGCTCCTCGCGCGCGGCGGAGTCCTGCGAGACCTGCGAGGCGAGGTTGCGGTTGCGCCCCATCGCGTCCTGGAAGATCTGGATCGCGCGCGCCAGTGCGCCGATCTCGTCGGCGCGGTCAGAGTGGGGCACCACGACGTTCTCGGCGCCGTCAGCGACCTGCTTGATGGTCGCGGTGATGGCGGAGAGCGGGCGTGCGATCGAGCGGGCGATGATGACGATGCCGATCACGACGAGGGCGAGCGCCACGCCGGCGAGGCAGGTCAGGACGAAGGACAGGATGCGATTGGTCTCGGTCTCGTGCGCGATTTGCCTCGCGCGCTCGGAATAGACTTTGGACAGCGCCTCGAGATCCTTGTTCAGCGCCGAGCGCACGGCGCGGTTGGCGTCGTTGTCGCCCCATTCGCGGCCCGCGGCCGCATTGATCTCGACGCCGCGGCGCACCAGCTCCTTGCGAAACTCGACGAACTGCTCGATGCGCTTCTTGAAGGTGGCGAACTGTTCGGCATCGTCAGCCTTGACGATGGTCTCCCAGCGCTTCACGACGTCGAGGATCTGGGCGTTGAACTTGAGCAGGCCCTCGCCGTATTTCTTCACCACGGCCGGTTCGGTCGACATGTAGACGCCGCGTGATTCCATCACGACCGCATAGACCAGCGAGTTGACCCGCTCAACGTTCAGCGCGGCGGCGTTCGCGGTCTCGATCGCGGTGGTCAGCTCGGCACCGCGGCGGCTGTTGTAGTCGGACAGCATCGCGATCGCGGCCGTGAGCAGCGCGAACAGCGCGAAGATCGCGTAGAGCTTGTTGGCAAGCGTGAAGCGGCCGGCGAGGCCGGCGGCATTCCCAGATTGGTCGGTTTTCATGGTTTCAGGGGCCCGAATGGCCGGGAGCGGCCGGAGAGCGCAGTCGTACAAATCAATGCAAAACTATGCAGAATGAAGATGGACGCGGCGTTAACGCCGGGTTTGGCCTCCTTCGCCCTCGGTCGAAAGAAAGGTCGATATTTCAGCGTCTTGATCTGAAGGTATAGTCTTGGGATTGCCCTGGAGTCGGCCTTTGGCCGACGAACCCCGGAGAGACCCTTGGTCTACCGCCACACCATCGACGCCACGACGTACACGTTCCCGGATTTGCGCGACCTGCTCGCCAAGGCGACGCCGCCGCGCTCCGGTGACCGGCTGGCCGGGATCGCCGCCGCCAGTGCCGAACAGATGATCGCGGCGCGGATGGTGCTGGCCGACGTCCCTCTCGGGCAGTTCTTACAGGAAGCCGTCATCCCCTATGAGACCGACGAGGTCACCCGCCTCGTTATCGACAGCCACGACGCCAAGGCGTTCGCGCCGGTGGCTTCGCTGACGGTCGGCGCCTTTCGCGACTGGCTGCTATCGGACGCCGCGACGCCCGAAATCCTACGCAAGCTGGCCGGCGGCATCACCCCGGAGATGGCGGCGGCGGTGTCGAAGCTGATGCGCAACCAGGATTTGATCCTGGCGGCGCGGAAATGCGAGGTCACCACCGCTTTCCGCAACACCATCGGTCTGAAGGGCCGGATGAGCACCCGGCTCCAGCCCAACCATCCCTTCGACGACGCCAGAGGGATCACCGCCTCCATCCTCGACGGCATCCTGCTCGGCGCCGGCGATGCCTGCATCGGCATCAACCCGGCGAGCGACGACCCGGCCGTGATTGGCCAATTGCTGCGGCTGCTCGACGAGGTCATCGCGCGGCTCAAGATCCCGACCCAAGGATGCGTGCTGACCCATGTCACCACGACATTGTCGCTGATCGGGCAGGGGGCGCCGATCGACCTCGTGTTCCAGTCGGTCGCCGGCACCGAGGCCGCCAACCGCAGTTTTGGCGTCGACCTCGCGCTCCTCAAGGAGGCCCAAGAGGCCGGGCTGTCGCAGAAGCGCGGCACGGTCGGGCAGAACGTGATGTATTTCGAGACCGGGCAGGGCTCGGCGCTATCGGCCAATGCCCATCACGGCGTCGACCAGCAGACCTGCGAGGCCCGCGCCTATGCGGTGGCCCGCGCCTTTGCGCCCCTCCTGGTCAACAGCGTGGTTGGCTTCATCGGCCCGGAATATCTCTACGACGGCAAGGAAATCATCCGGGCCGGGCTGGAGGATCACTTTTGCGGCAAGCTGCTCGGCCTGCCGCTTGGGATCGACATCTGCTATACCAACCACGCCGAGGCGGACCAGGACGACATGGACAATCTGCTGACGCTGCTCGCTGCCGCCGGCGTTACCTTCATCATGGGTGTCCCCGGCGCCGATGACGTCATGCTGAACTATCAATCCACGTCTTTTCACGACGCGCTCTATGTCCGCGACGTCTTCGGATTGCGTCGTGCGCCGGAATTCGACGACTGGCTGGCGCAGTCGGGCATTGCGGGCCCCGATTTCCGTCTTGCCGGCGATGCAGGCCTGCTGCCCGATTTTGCCTCACGGTTGATCGCGTGACGTGGCGGAAGCACCCGGCGGCCCGAGGAAACCATTGGTGCCCAAGGGAATTAAGCTCTGCCACAATATTGAGAAATTCCGGCGGCAGCATTACGCTATGTAGCTGTCTGGCAATTTCCGCAGCTAAGTCGAGCGTGGCGGGGGAGCTTTGATGCGAGCTGAAAGTAACGGGACGTCCCGGCGGATTCTCTGCGTGTTTCCGCGATACACATCGTCGTTCGGGACGTTCGAGCATTCCTACCCACTAACCGATGGCGTCCGCGCCTTCATGCCGCCGCAGGGACTTTTGCTGCTCGCGGCCTATCTGCCCGAGGAATGGCAGGTCAAATTCGTCGACGAGAACCTTCGCCGTACGACCAGAGAAGAGTTCGAATGGGCCGAGGCGGTCTTCGTCAGCGGCATGCACATCCAGCGCCAGCAGATGAACGATATCTGCCGCCGCGCCCACGAGTTCGATCTGCCGGTCGCGCTCGGCGGCCCCTCCGTCAGCGCCTGCCCGGATTATTATCCGTCGTTCGACTATCTCCATGTCGGCGAGCTCGGCGACGCCACCAATCAGCTGCTCGAAATACTGTCGCGCGACATCTCGCGTCCCGAGACCCAGGTGGTTCTGACCACCAAGGACCGCGTGCCGATGACGGAGTTTCCGATCCCGGCCTACGAGCTCGCCGACGTGAAGAAATACTTCCTCGGCAGCATCCAGTATTCCAGCGGCTGCCCCTATCAGTGCGAGTTCTGCGACATCCCCGGCCTTTATGGCCGCAACCCGCGCCTCAAGTCGCCGGAGCAGATCATCGCCGAACTCGACCGCCTGCGGGAATGCGGCATGACCCACACGGTCTATTTCGTCGACGACAATTTCATCGGCAACCGCAAGGCGGCGCTCGACCTCCTGCCGCATCTGATCGAATGGCAGAAGAGGACCGGCTACATGGTGCGGCTCGCCTGCGAGGCGACGCTCAACATCGCCAAGCGGCCGGAAATCCTCGAGAAGATGCGCGAGGCCTATTTCGTCACCATCTTCTGCGGCATCGAGACGCCCGACCCCGATGCGCTGAAGGCGATGCACAAGGACCACAACATGATGGTCCCGATCCTCGAGGGCGTGCAAACCATCAACTCCTACGGCATGGAGGTCGTGTCCGGCATCATCATGGGGCTCGACACCGACAAGCCGAACACTTCGGAGGCGCTGCTCGCCTTTGTCGAGGAGTCCCGAATTCCGCTGCTCACGATCAACCTGCTTCAGGCGTTGCCGAAGACGCCGCTGTGGGACCGTCTGGAGCGCGAGGGGCGCCTGGTCGAGGACGACGGGCGCGATTCCAATGTTGACTTCCTGTTGCCCTACGACGACGTCGTTGCGTCCTGGAAGCACGCCATGGCCGTCGCCTACGAGCCCGAGAAGGTCTACGGGCGCTTCCAGTATCAATGCGACCACGTTTACGTGCACCGCCTCAAGATGCCAACGCCGGACGAGATGAAGACCTGGACCAACATCAGGCGCGGCCTCGTCATGCTGCGAAACATCTTCTGGAAGGTCGGCGTGCTCGGCGACTACAAGCGCGTGTTCTGGAAGTTCGCGCTGGGCCGCATCAAGCGCGGCGATCTCGAAGGCCTGATCGGCTGCACCCTGATCGCGCACCATCTCATCACCTTTGCGCGGGCGGCCTCGACCGGCCAGCAGAACGCCTCGAACTATTCGATCCGGCTACGCGAGGCCTCCGTTCCCGCCGAATGACACAACATGTCTGATCCGGCCATCCCGCGTCGTCCGACCCTCGATCTGCGGTCGCTTACGCCCGCGCGCGTCGCGCTCGGGCGCAGCGGCGCGAGCCTGCCGACGCGGGCATTGCTCGATTTCACACTGGACCACGCCCGCGCCCGCGATGCCGTACACGCCGTGTTCGATGCGCCGCGGCTGGTCGCGGATCTCTGCGCGCTTGGCCTCGTCGTCACCGAGGCGAACAGCCGGGCGGTCGACCGCGGGGACTATCTGCGGCGGCCCGATCTGGGCAGACGGCTCGATGCCGGATCAGCCGAGTCCTTGGCGCGGAGCGCCTCGGAGCCGTGCCAACTCGCACTCGTGATTGGCGACGGCCTGTCGGCGGCGGCGGTCCACGCCCATGCGGCCGCGCTGGTGATGCGCCTGCTGCCGTTGCTCGCGGCCGACGATGGTGTCGCGATCGGCCATGTCGTCGTCGCCTCAGGCGCGCGCGTCGCGCTCGGCGACGAGATCGGCGCCATTCTCGGCGCGCGCATGGTCGCGATGCTGATCGGCGAGCGGCCGGGCCTGTCGGCGCCCGACAGTCTCGGCGCCTATCTAACTTTCGCCCCCAAGCCGGGTCGCACTGATGCCGAGCGCAATTGCGTGTCGAACATCCACAAGGCCGGGTTGAGCTATGACGAGGCTGCCTTCAAGATCGCCTGGCTGGTCCGCGAGGGGCTCGCGCGGGAAGTGACCGGTGTGGCGCTGAAGGACGAGAGCGCAGACCGCGCGCCGCGTCGAATTGGCACGGCTTTGCCCGAATGAAGGGCATTAAGGCAAAATCGCCACATCTTGATCGATTCGGCCACACTCCGCCTGCTTGCGAGAAGGGCGATTGACCTGCTAAACCCCTCGCAGCGATTTTCTGCGCATTTTCAAAGGGCAAGCCTCCCATTGGTATGGCATTTTCAAGCCGTTCGCGGGGCGCGACAAGCTCACAGACCCGAGCCGATTTAGGAACTGGACAAGGCATGCTCGAAAAGCACAGCGAGAGTGAGGTTCATGTCGACAAGGTCGAGCAGGGACCTGCGTCCTCGATCGCCTTCGGGCTGGAGCGCATCGGGCTGATCGCAGTCCGGGCGCCCATCGTCTCCTGCGTCGTCCTGCTCGTGCTGATCGTCGGCGCCGTGTTCGGCATCCACCGGATCAAGATCGACGATTCGCTCTCGCAGCTGTTCCGGTCCAACACGCCGGAATTCCGCCAGTACGAAGCGGTGACCAAGAAGTTCCCGGCCGAGGAATTCGACGTCCTCGTCGTAGTCGAGGGCAAGACCCTGCTGGCCCGGAACAACCTCGAGAAGCTGCGCGACTTCGTCACCGACATGCAGCTGGTCGAGGGTACGCGCGGACTGGTCTCGCTGTTCTCCGCGCGTCAGGCGCCCGCTCCGGGCAAGCTTCCCGCCGCACTGTTCCCGCCCGAGCTGCCCGAGGGCGAGGCCTATGACAAGTTCATCGAGGGCGTCAAAGCCAACGAGATCATCCGCGGCAAGCTGTTGTCCGAGGACGGCACGCTGGCGCTGATCGTGCTGTCGCTCGATCCGGAGGTGGTCGCCTCCAACAAGCTGACCAAGACCGTCGCCGACATCCGCGCGCTGATAAAGGAAGACCTCAGTGACACCGGGCTCAACGTGCAGCTTTCCGGCGTGCCGGTGATGCAGCTCGAGATCCGCAACGCGGTCGAGCGCGACGGGCTCACCTACAACATCCTCGGCATTCTCGCCGGCTGTGTCATCGCCATCATCTTCTTCCGCAAAATCTCGTTCATGGTGGCGGCGGCGTTCCCGCCGATGATCGCGATCCTGCTGGCGCTCGGCGCGCTCGGCTGGGCCAATTTCAATCTCAACATGTTCCTGAACGTAATGACGCCGCTCATCATGGTCATCAGCTTCTCGGACTCGATGCAGCTCACCTTCGCCGCGCGCGACCGGCTGATCGCGGGCCAGGACAAGTTCACCGCATTCAAGAACGCGGTGCTGGTGGTGGGACCGGCCTGCGTGCTGACGCACGGCACCGCAGGCATTTCCTTCATCGCGCTCCAGTTCTCCGACTCCGATCTGATCCGCAAGTTCGGCGAGGCGGGTCTCGCCGCCACCATCATCGCGCTGGTTGCGGTGTTGTCGCTCGTGCCGGTGTTCGGCGTGCTGCTCGTGCGCAACGAGAAGGTCTTTGCGACCAAGTTCCAGAGCGCGGATGCCGGCGTACAAGCGCTGCGTAATTTCTGCTACTGGATCGCGGTGCGCATGGTGGGCCGTCCCGGCCTGTTCAGCCTGATCGCGGTGGTGTTCGTGGCGGGCCTCGGCGTCATCTACGCAAATCTGGAGCCGCGCTACCGGCTCGCCGACCAGGTGCCGGACAAGCGCCAAGCGGTCGCGGCCAGCGACCGGCTCGACGCCAAGCTCACCGGCGCCAACCCGGTCAACGTTCTGATCCAGTTCCCCAAGGGTGAATCGCTCTATTCGCCGGAGACGCTGCAGACCATCGCGGACGTGCACGCGACGGTGGAGAAGGCCGCCGGTGTCGGCAATGTCTGGTCGGTCGAGACCCTGCGCCGCTGGCTCGCGGACAAGGCCGGCAGCGCCGACGTCGCGACCCTGAAGGAATATGTCAGCGTCATTCCGGAGCATCTGGTGCGCCGGTTCATCGATGCCGAGCAGGACGCGGTCGTGGTCGCAGGTCGCGTGCCGGACAAGGATTCCAGCCAGCTCCTGCCGATCGTCGACAAGCTCGATACCGAGCTCGACGCCGTCCGCAAGAAGCATCCCGGCTATGAAGTGGCGGTCACGGGTCTTGCCGCGATTGCCGCGCGCAATTCGGCCGGCATGATCGAGAAGCTCAACCGCGGGCTCACCGTCGAATTCGCGCTGGTCGCGATTTTCATCGGCCTTGCCTTCCGTTCCTGGGTCGTGATGTTCGCCTGCATCCTGCCGGGCATCTTCCCCGTCGTGATGTCGGGAACAGTGCTGTGGGCGATGGACGAGGGACTGCAATTTGCCAGTGTCGTAGCTCTGACCGTTTCGTTCGGCCTGGGCTTAAGCGCCACCATCCACTTCCTCAACCGCCTCAGGCTCGAGAGCAAGCCGGGCGTCGGCTCGGCGCTCGCAGTGGAGCGCGCGACCGTGCTGGTCGGCCCGGCGTTGATCCTGACCACGTTGGTGCTGGCCTGCGGTCTCGTCGTCACGGTGTTCTCCGATCTGCCGTCGCTACGGCTGTTCGGCTGGCTCAGCGCCTTCTCGATGGTGATGGCGCTCGTCGCCGACCTCTTCATCCTGCGGCCGACGGCGATGTGGTTGATCAATCTGCACGCCAAGCTTCAGGGCACCGACAAGCCGGCGATCTGAGCGGCTGCATCCATCGGACACGGAATCGGCGCGGTCCGGACGATTGCGCCGCGCCTCCGAAAAACAACAAGCCCCGGTTCGCGAGAACCGGGGCTTGTCGCTTCGAAGCGGTAAGAGCTGTCAGCCCTTCGTCATCGTGATGTTGACGCCGCGAATCTCGCCCTTGGATGAGATCTGCACCGTCTGCTTGGTGCCGTTGGTGCGCAGCGACAAATTGGCGGCAAAGCCGTTGGCCTCGACGAACACCTCGATCTGGCCGCCACCGGCAGTGCCTTGGAGATTGCCGAAGATGTTGCGGTTGGTCTCGCTCCAATTGCCGGAGATGCGCTCGCCTTGGCTGGTCACATCGCTGGTGAGGTCGAACTTGTAGCTGTCGGAGGCGCAGTGCAACGCCTGCTTGAGACTGAGACCGGTGCCGGCAACCTTGTAGTCCGCCTTGCAGCGGATGCGCTCGGTCGAGCCGTCGGACAGCGACACCGTACCCGTCCCGGTCCATGCGCCCTCGAAACCTGCAAACGGTCCGGACGACTGAGCCTGACTTGTCGAAACCGAGAAGAGCAGCGCAGCGCCGATGCCGGCCGCCTTGATTGCCAGTTCAGTCCGTCCAAAGAATTTCATCTCAAAATATCCCGTTTAGAACGACGTCCGCTTCTCACGAAGAACGTCTCGCTACATCGAAAGTTTAGTGTTCCGAGCCAGTGACAGGTTCAATGCCCGACTGCCAGAGATGGCAGTTCACGACGCCTTGCGCCATGCTTCCACCTCTCGATTTGTCGTATTTCGGCATGTTTCTTGGTCCCGAGGCGGTATCGAGAGATGCAGCTCTGCAACAGGTGCGCAGCAAAACGCGGCGCACCTGAATTATGACGTAGTATCAGTCTCTTACATTTGCCAGAGAAGACGCAGGGAAGCCCTGATTTGGTGGACGTGGCGCCAATTTGGCCGCATTTGCCAGTGCTTGTGCCTTCTCCGAGGCCGCTCCTCCCGCGGCGACTTGCCATCAGAACAATCCGCTCCGGTCGTCGCCCTGTGCTGTCCGGGATTGGTGCGATTCTGCCGTCAGAATGAAGGAATACAATGCGTAAGCTTCTCGTCGCTCTCACCTTGCTGTCGGCCTCCCTCTCGACCGCAGCGTTCGCCCAGCAAGGGCGCGGCACGGACGCCGAGCAGAAGGCCTGCTCGCGCGATGTGCAGAAGCTCTGCCGTCCGGTCATCGACCAGGGTGATTTCACCATCCTGGCCTGCCTCAAGGAGAACCGGGCCAAGATCTCTCAGGCCTGCGACCAGGTCCTGAAGAACCACAACCAGTAAGCTCGGCCACTGGCCCACAAAAGGCGGCCCCGGGGCCGCCTTTTCGGACCTGATCCGCAAAGGGCAGCCATCGAGAGACAGGATTGGTTTTGCGGCCGTATTCCCCTATATGGGGGCCGCGGCGGCATCGCCCGCACGGGCTCGCGCGAGCGAAAAAGCCCTTCCTGTCCAAACGATTGTAGACCAGCCCTCGATGACCTCTGCGAGCGAATTGCGATCCGGCAAGGGTGAGCGCGACGAGAATTTTCCCGTCGCGTCCTGGATCATTCATCCGCGTCATCGCGCGCTGATCCTGGCGTATTACAATTTCGTCCGCACCGCCGACGACATCGCCGACCACGCCACGCTGCCGCCGGACGAGAAGCTCGCTTATCTCGACCTGCTCGAGGCGGAATTGCTCGGCAAAGGCGACACCCAGGCCGAGGCCGTCAGCCTGCGGCACGCACTGGCCGAACGCGGCATGGCGTCGCGCCACGCGCTCGACGTGCTCATCGCGTTCCGTATGGACGTGACCAAGTTGCGCTACGAGAATTGGGACGAGGTCATCCATTATTGCCGCTACTCGGCGATGCCGGTCGGCCGCTTCATGCTCGACGTCCATGGTGAGAGCACCTCGACCTGGGCCGCGTCAGATGCGCTCTGCGCAGCGCTGCAGATCAACAACCACCTCCAGGATTGCGGCAAGGATTTCCGCGAGCTCAACCGCGTCTATCTGCCGCGCGATGCGCTGGCCGCGAGTGGCGCCTCGGTCGAGCAGCTCGGACTGGCGCAGTCGCCACCGGCGATGCTGGCCTGCCTTCAGGCTCTCGCCGTCCGCAACGAAGCGCTGCTCGCCGAGGGCAGGTCGCTAGCTGCGGAGATCCGGGATTTCCGCCTCGGCGTCGAGGTCTCGGTGATCCAGGCCTATGCCGACCGCATCGTGCGCCTGTTGAAGGTGCGCGATCCCCTGCGCGAGCGCGTGCACCTGAACAAGCTCGAGCTCCTCACCTTCAGCCTCGCCGGCATGATCGGCGAAGTCGGCCGCCGCACGGTCGGACGCAAGGCCATTTCCAGACCGGGGACTGCACATGACGCTTGAGGCGACCTCGCCCGGCGCCAATTATGGCTCGACCGCATCCGGCAGTTCGTTCTACGCCGCGATGCGCATCCTGCCGCACGACCAGCGTGAAGCGATGTTCCAGATCTACAGCTTCTGCCGCCAGGTCGACGACATCGCCGATTCCGATGGCCCGCGCGACGAACGGCTCGCCGCCCTTCAGGCGTGGCGCAACGACATCGATGCGCTCTACCAGGGCAATCCGCCGCCGCGGCTGAAGGACTACGTCACCTCGGTGAAGACCTTCGGCCTCAAGCGCGAGGATTTCCTCGCCATCGTCGACGGCATGGAGATGGACGTGCCGCAGGACATCCGCGCGCCCGACATGGCGACGCTGGATCTCTACTGCGATCGCGTCGCGAGCGCCGTAGGGCGGCTGTCGGTCCGGGTCTTCGGCTTGCCAGAAGAAGACGGCATCGAGCTCGCCCATCATCTCGGCCGCGCGCTCCAGCTCACCAACATCCTGCGCGACATCGACGAGGACGCGGGCCTCGGCCGGCTCTATCTGCCGCGCGAAGCGCTGCTGCATGCCGGCATCACCTCCAACGATCCGGACCGCGTGATCGTCGAGCGCGCGCTGCCGAAGGTCTGCCTGCCACTGGCGCAGCGCGCAAAGGTGTATTTCGAGAAGTCGGACGAGATCATGAACCGCAACCGGCGCCGCGCGGTGCGCGCGCCGCGGATGATGTCGAAATACTATCATGCCATTCTGGATCTCCTGATCGCGCGCGGGTTCAACGCGCCGCGCGAGCCGGTGCGTGTGTCGAAGATCACACGTATCGCCATCCTGCTCCGATACGCTCTCATCTGATGCAAAAAACAGCTCACATCATTGGCGCTGGAATCTCCGGCCTCTCCGTCGCCGTGCGACTTGCCAATGCCGGCTTCAAGGTCGCCGTGCACGAAGCGACGCAGCAGGCCGGCGGCCGTTGCCGTTCCTATTACGACGGCGCCACCAATCTCACCATCGACAACGGCAACCATCTGCTGCTGTCCGGCAATAGCCATGCGCGCGCCTATGCGCGTTCGATCGGGACCGAGGCGGGCCTCGTCGGTCCGGAGCGCGCGCAGTTTCCCTTCGTCGATCTCAAGACCGGGCAGCGCTGGCAGATCGACCTCGGCGACGGCCGGCTCCCGACCTGGGTGCTCGACGAGAGCCGCCGCGTCCCCGACACTGGGCTGACCGATTATCTGAAGCTGGCGCCGCTGATCTGGGCATCGGAAGAGACGCTGGTCGGCAAGTCAATTCCGTGCGAAGGCGTTCTCTATCAGCGCCTGGTGCAGCCTCTGCTGCTCGCGGCCCTCAACGTCGATCCACCCGAAGGCTCGGCGGGGCTTGCCGGCGCGATCGTGCGCGAGACGCTGCTCGCCGGCGGGCAGGCCTGCCGTCCCCTGATCGCGCGCGACGGGCTCAGCGCGGTACTGATCGAGCCCGCCGTGACGTTCCTGCAGGGGCGCGGGCACAGCGTTCAGCTCGGCCATGAGCTGCGCTCGTTTGCGACCCATGACGGCAAGGTCGGCGCGCTGAATTTCGGCGGCGAGGATGTGATCCAGATCAGCGAAGGCGACGTCGTCGTGATGGCGGTGCCGCCGCGCGCTGCCTCCAACCTGCTGCCGGGCCTGAAGACGCCGACCGAATTCCGCGCCATCGTGAATGCGCATTTCCGCGTCGAGCCGCCGGCGGGATCGGCACCGATCCTCGGCGTGATCGGCGGCGTCGTGGAATGGCTGTTTTCGTTCCCGAACCGGCTGTCCGTCACCATCAGCAACGGCGACCGTCTGGTCGACATGCCGCGCGAGGAACTCGCGCAGGCGATCTGGAACGACGTCTGCAAGGCGGGCGGTGTTTCCGGCGAGCTGCCCCCTTGGCAGATCGTGCGCGAGCGCCGTGCCACATTTGCGGCGACGCCGGCGCAGAATGCCCTGCGTCCAGGGCCGGTCACTGCGCTGAAAAACCTGTTTCTTGCAGGCGATTGGACTGCTACGGGATTGCCTGCAACCATCGAGGGATCGGTCCGATCCGGTGATCGCGCCGCCGATCTGGTTCTGGCCGCCAAGGGATAGTGACAGGCGGCCCTGACGGGCATTTGTCCCGGTCAATTTCGGCCCATTCAATCGACTATCGGAGCAATCGAGCGAGATGGATTCCGTGAACGCGACCAGCCGCGAAGCCCAAGAATTCAGGAACTTGGAATCGAGCATTGCGTCGGCCACCGAAGGCGTCCTCGGCTTCCAGCAACCCGACGGCCATTGGGTGTTCGAGCTCGAGGCAGATTGCACGATTCCGGCCGAATACGTCCTGCTGCGCCATTATCTCGCCGAGCCGGTCGATGCCGTGCTCGAAGCCAAGATCGCCAATTATCTTCGCCGCGTGCAGGGCGCCCATGGCGGCTGGCCGCTGGTGCATGACGGCGAGTTCGACATGAGCGCCAGCGTCAAGGCGTATTTCGCGCTGAAGATGATCGGGGATTCCATCGACGCGCCGCACATGGTGCGTGCGCGCGAGGCGATCCATTCCCGCGGCGGCGCCATTCACAGCAATGTCTTCACGCGCTTCATGCTTGCGATGTTTCGCGTCGTGACCTGGCGCGCGGTACCGGTGCTGCCGATCGAGATCGTGCTGCTGCCGTTCTGGTCGCCGTTCCACATCAACAAGATCTCCTACTGGGCGCGCACCACCATGGTGCCGCTGATGGTCATCGCCGCGCTGAAGCCACGGGCGAAGAATCCCAAGGGCGTCGGCATCGACGAGCTGTTCCTGCAGGATCCGCGCTCGATCGGCATGACCGCCAAGGCGCCGCACCAGAGCATGGCCTGGTTCGTGCTGTTCCGCGCGCTCGACGGCATTTTGCGCGTGGTCGAGCCGATGTTTCCCAAGAGCCTGCGCAAACGCGCCATCGACGCGGCGCTCGCCTTCACCGAGGAGCGGCTGAACGGCGAGGACGGCATGGGCGCGATCTATCCGCCGATGGCCAACATCGTCATGATGTACGACGCGCTCGGCAAGGACGAGAACTTCCCGCCGCGCGCGATCACGCGCCGGGGCATCGACAAGCTGCTCGTGATCAAGGACGACGAAGCCTATTGCCAGCCCTGCGTCTCGCCGGTGTGGGACACGACGCTGACCGCCCACGCGCTGCTCGAAGCCGGCGGCGACAAGGCGGTGCCGGCCGCCAAGCAGGGTCTCGACTGGCTGATCCCGAAGCAGGAGCTCGAGGTGAAGGGCGACTGGGCGGTGAAGCGGCCCGACGTACGCCCGGGCGGCTGGGCCTTCCAGTACAACAATGCCCATTATCCCGATCTCGACGACACCGCGGTGGTCGTGATGTCGATGGACCGGATGCGCCGGGAGCACGGTGCGACCGGCTATGACGCCGCGATCGACCGTGCCCGGGAGTGGATCGAGGGCATGCAGAGCGACGACGGCGGCTGGGCCGCCTTCGACGTCAACAACCTCGAATATTATCTGAACAACATCCCGTTCTCCGACCACGGCGCGCTGCTCGATCCGCCGACCGAGGACGTCACCGCGCGCTGCATCTCGATGCTGGCCCAGCTCGGCGAGACCGCGGAGACCAGCAAGCATGTCGCGGACGGGATCGCCTACCTCCGCAAGACCCAGCACCCGGAAGGGTCCTGGTACGGCCGCTGGGGCATGAACTTCATCTACGGAACCTGGTCGGTGCTGTGCGCCCTCAACATGGCCGGCGTCCGCCATGACGACCCGATGATGCGGAAAGCGGCCGGCTGGCTGGCCTCGATCCAGAACCAGGACGGCGGCTGGGGCGAGGATGCCGTCAGCTACCGGCTGGACTATCGGGGATGGGAGGCCGCCCCCTCGACCGCCTCGCAAACGGCATGGGCCTTGCTTGCCTTGATGGCTGCTGGCGAGGTTGATCACCCGGCCGTCGCCCGCGGGGTGGAGTACCTGATTGCAACACAGAACGAAAAAGGACTGTGGGACGAACAGCGGTACACCGCCACAGGCTTTCCCCGTGTATTCTATCTACGGTACCATGGTTATCCGAAGTTCTTCCCGCTGTGGGCGTTGGCGCGGTATCGGAACTTGCGGAACACCAACAGCAGGGTGGTAGGGGTCGGAATGTGACTTTGGGGACGGGGGACTATCTTACCGCGGGTCAAACCGTTGATCCGCGGCCGATATTGATCGTGACTGGACTGGTTCAGGAGGCCCGCATCGCGGCCGGGCCTGGCATGGCGGTCATCTGTTCGTCGAGCAGCCCCACCCAGTTGCGGGCGCTGTTGACGGTGCTGGATCCCGAGACGATTCGCGGTGTGATCTCCTTCGGCGTGGCCGGCGGGCTCGACCCGACGCTGCGCTCCGGCGACGTCGTGCTGGCGACCGAGGTGCTCGCGGGCGATACCCGCTGGGCCGCTGGCCTCTCGCTCGGCGACGACCTCATCGACCGCCTGACGTCGGGGCGCCGCCGCGTTGTGCGCGGCAGCCTCGCGGGTGCCGAGGAAGTGGTCACGGGGCGCTCCTGCAAGGCGGCGCTGCATTCGGAGACGGGAGCGGCCGCCGTCGACATGGAAAGCCACATCGCGGCGGCCTACGCCGCCGAGGCCGGCTTGCCGTTCGCCGCGGTCCGCGTCATCAGCGATCCCGCCCATCGCGCGCTGCCGGCGCTCGCCCGCGCCGCCATCAAGCCGAATGGCCAGATCGACGTGCTGGCCGTGCTGCGCGGCATCGCGCGCAACCCGACTGCGCTGCACGGACTGGTCTCGACCGGCCTCGACTTCAACCGCGCGCTACGCAGCCTGCGCGGCTGCCGCGACTTCCTGATCGGCACCGAACTGGTCGACAGCGAGGCGCTGGTCTCCGAGGCGGCCTGAGCGGGTTCTGCGATCACTAAAAACAAAAGGCCCGGTCGCCATTGGCGATCGGGCCTTTTCTTGTTGGTGGGACTAGCGCGCTTACGCGGCGGTCGACGCCTTCCGTGCGGCCTTCTCCTGTGCGGCGGCGGCCTCGTCCTTGCGGATCTCCGACAGGCGCTTCTGCACTTCCGCGGAGAAGATGTACTGCGCAGGACGCTGCTTGGACATGTCGATCTCCGGCGCCATCGGACCCGTGGTCCTGATGCCGCGCAGCGACACCCACATCGCCTTCAGCGGGTTGTTGATGGCGGCGGTCGCCGCCGTCGGCTCGTAGCCGCAATGGGCCATACAGTCGGCGCACTTCTCGTACTTGCCGGTGCCGTAGGTCTCCCAGTCGGTGGTGTCCATCAGCTCCTTGAAGGTTTTTGCATAGCCTTCACCGAGCAAATAGCAGGGCTTCTGCCAGCCGAAGATGTTGCGCGCGGGCATGCCCCAGGGCGTGCACTCGTATTCCTGGTTGCCGGCGAGGAAGTCCAGGAACAGGCCGGAATGCATGAAATTCCACTTCTTGCCCTTGCCCATCGCAAAGACGTCGCGGAACAGCTTCTTGGTCTTGGTGCGGTTGAGGAAGTGCTCCTGGTCCGGCGCGCGCTCATAGGCGTAGCCCGGCGACATCGAGACGCCGACGCCGAGCTCGACGGTCAGGTCGAGGAATTTGGCGATCTCTTCGGCCGGGTGGCCGTCGAAGATGGTGGCGTTGACGTTGACGGTGAAGCCGCGGGCCTTGGCCGCCTTGATCGCGGAGACGGCGCGGTCGAACACGCCCTTCTGCGACACGGCCTTGTCGTGGTGCTCCTTCAGGCCGTCGAGATGCACGGAGAAGAACAGGTAGGGCGAGGGCTCGAACAGATCGAGCTTCTTCTCGAGCAACAGCGCGTTGGTGCAGAGCGAGACGAACTTCTTGCGCGCGACGAGGCCGCGCACGATCTCGCCGATCTCCTTGTGGATCAGCGGCTCGCCGCCGGGAATGGCGACCATAGGCGCACCGCACTCGTCGGCCGCGTCCCAGCACTCCTGCGCCGTCATGCGGCGGTTGAGGATCGCATCCGGATAATCGATCTTGCCGCAGCCGACGCAGGCGAGGTTGCAGCGAAACAGCGGTTCCAGCATCAGCACGAGCGGATAGCGCTTGCGGCCAAGCAGCTTCTGCTTGATCAAATAGCCGCCGATACGCATTTCCTTGAAGAAGGGGATAGCCATTACAAGTTTCTTTCTGGGCTTGAAATTCGGGTGGGTCAGCTCGCAGCCAGTTCGGCCGGAAGCCGGAATTCGATGTTTTCCTCGCGGCCCGGGAGCACCGAGACCTTGACCGGTCCGATCCGCCGCATTGCTTCGATCACGTCATCCACGAGTACCTCGGGCGCCGAAGCGCCAGCCGTGACACCGACGGTTCTGGCATCTTTCAACCACTCCGGATTGAGCGCGCTGCCGTCGGCAATCAGATAACTCGCGACACCGGCCTCAGTGCCGATTTCGCGGAGCCGGTTCGAATTCGAGCTATTGGCAGCGCCCACCACCAAGATCACGTCGACCAGCTTGCTCAAGTCCCTTACCGCAGATTGGCGGTTCTGTGTCGCATAGCAGATATCCCGGATATCCGGGCCTTGAATATCTGTAAAGCGGGCCTGCAGGGCCGAAATGATGTCCTTTGTGTCATCCACCGACAGGGTGGTCTGGGTGATATAGGCCACTGGCGTATCCGCCGGCAGCTCAAGGGCCTTAACCTCTTCAACGCTTTGGACCAGCAGTACGGGGGCGGGAACCTGGCCCATCGTACCCTCGACCTCGGGGTGGCCGGCATGGCCGATCAGGATCAGGGTGCGGCCCCTGGCGATGTAGCGCTTCCCCTGATTGTGAACTTTCGTGACCAAGGGGCAGGTGGCATTGAGCACCGGAAGGTCGCGCGCGGCCGCTTCTTCCTCGACGCTGCGGGCGACGCCATGAGCGCTGAAGACCGTCACCGCCTTCGGCGGCACCTCCGACAGTTCCTCGACGAAGATCGCGCCCTTGTTCTTCAGGCTCTCGACGACGTACTTGTTGTGCACGATCTCATGGCGCACGTAGACGGGCGGGCCGTACTTCTCCAGCGCCCGTTCCACGATCTCGATCGCACGCACTACCCCCGCGCAAAAGCCGCGCGGTTGCGCCAGATAAACTTCCATTGGACGGCCATCACGCAAGTTGCACCAATCCGCTCTCAAGTTCAGGGGACACCCCGATACGAACCAATGAGTTGCAATATCCGCACCATCGGTTCGGCGCACGCGGTAGCCGCCCACCCCTGCCGGGGCCCCGGTGCATGGAGGTGCAGTACTTTGTGTCAAAAAATCGGCAGTAAGGAAAGGTGGAATGAACTTTGGTTCCCTGCCGGATCAGTTTGGCGGTATTATAGTAGAGGGTGCCCGTGGCAGCAACGTGGCGACATTTGTGCGCACGCTTCGTCACTTTCCCGCCTCAACTCCTCGGCTATACCGATGGCCCGCATGATAATGCCATGGTCTTCCGCCGTTTACCTCGAAGCTTCTGACGGCGATAACCACTCAAAACAGCAATAGGTTTCGGCCGGGAACTCCGTTAAACAGCGGGCGTTTCCGGCAAGCTGTTAACCGCAGAAAGAAAAGTAGTGCTGCAAAGCGTCGTCGTTGCCATCGTCAGGGCCTGCACCCGGTTTGCCTCCCTCGTCGTCGTTCTCGGGCTCCTGCTGGCGGTGGGGGCGGGCTATTACACGTCCCAGCATTTCGCCATCAACACCGACATCAACTCGCTGATTGCCCAAAATCTGGACTGGCGCCAACGCGACCAGCAGTTCGATCGCGCCTTCGACCGCGATGCGACGATTACGGCGGTGGTCGAAGCCAAGACGCCGGAGATGGCGACCGCGGCGTCGGACGCGCTCTATGCCAAGCTGAAGGACAACAAGACCGAATTCCAGTCGATGCAGCAGCTCGGCACCGGCGAGTTCTTCGAGAAGAATGGTCTGTTGTTCCTGCCGACAGAGGAAGTTGCCAAGGTCACCGGCCAGTTCGAATCCGCAGCACCCCTGATCGAGATCATGGCGGGCGATCCCTCGATCCGCGGCCTGACCGGCGCGCTCGAGACGGGACTTGCCGGCGTCAAGCGCGGGCAGGTCAAGCTCGACAACACCGAACGGCCCTTCAACCAGATCGCGCAAACGGTCGAGACCGTGCTCAACAAGGGCAATGCGACGTTCTCCTGGCGCCAGCTCGTCAGTGACGAGCCGCTGACGGATTCGGACAAGCGCGCCTTCATCGAGTTCAAGCCGATCCTCGACTACAACGCGCTTGAGCCCGGCAAGGGCGCAACCGACGCGATCCGCAAGGCCGCAGCCGATCTGGATTTTGCCACCAAATATCAGGCGCGAGTCCGGCTGACCGGGCCGGTCCCGATCGCCAACGAGGAATATGCAACCGTCCAGGAAGGCGCCGTCGTCAATGGCATCGGCACGGTCCTCGTCGTGCTGCTCATCCTGTGGCTGGCGCTGCATTCGGCGAAGATCATCTTCGCGGTGTTCGTCAATCTCTTCGTCGGTCTTGCGCTGACCACCGCCGCCGGCCTGATGATGGTGGGCTCGCTCAATTTGCTGTCGATCGCATTCGCCGTGCTGTTCGTCGGCCTCGGCGTCGATTTCGGCATCCAGTACAGCGTCCGCTATCGCTCCGAGCGCTACAAGCACAACGATCTCTCCGGTGCGCTGATCCTGGCCGCCAAGCGCTCGGCAATTCCGTTGTCGCTGGCGGCAATGGCGACCGCGGCTGGCTTCCTCTGCTTCATCCCCACGGACTACAAGGGTATCGCCGAACTCGGCCAGATCGCCGGCGTCGGCATGCTGGTCGCGTTCCTCACTAGCATCACCGTGCTCCCGGCGATGCTGAAGCTGTTGAACCCGCCCGGTGAGAAAGAGCCGGTCGGCTATGCCTTCCTGGCGCCGCTCGATCACTTCCTGGAGAAGCACCGCGTGCTGGTCGTCGGTGGCACCATGTTTCTGGCGGTCGCCGGCCTGCCGCTGCTCTATTTCATGAAGTTCGACTTCAACCCGATGAATCTGCGCAACCCGAAGGCAGAGTCGATCGCGACCTTCCTCGACTTGCGCAAGGATCCCAACACGGGCGCCAATGCCATCAACGTGATGACCACGTCGGAAGAGCAGGCAAGGCAGGTGGAGGCGAAGCTGGAGAAGGTGCCGGAGGTGTTGCGGGTGATGTCGCTCAACAGCTTCGTTCCTGAAGACCAGCCGCCGAAGCTGAAGCTGCTCGCGCAGGGCGCCAAGGTGCTGAACCCCGCGCTCAATCCCGACCAGATCGACGCCGCGCCGTCGGACAAGGAAAACGTCGATGCGCTGAAATCGTCGGTCGACAATCTGCGCCGGACCGCAGGCGATGCGAAGGGCCCGGGTGCGGTTGCCTCGCGTCGGCTCGCGGATGCGCTGGAAAAGCTCGCCAATGCCGATGAAGCCACACGGAACAAGGCGCAGGACGTGTTCGTCGCGCCGATGAAGATCGTGTTCGACCAGCTCCGGAACGCGTTGCAGGCCGAGCCGGTCACCCTGAAGTCATTGCCGGCAGATCTCGTCAGCGCCTGGAAGAGCAAGGACGGTATCATCCGCGTCGAGGCGCTGCCGAAGGGTGATCCCAACGACAACGACACGCTACGCAAATTTGCGGCGGCGGTGCTCGTTGCCGAGCCGACCGCGATCGGCGGTCCGGTCTCCATCCTGAAATCCGGCGACACCGTGGTGAAGGCGTTCATCCATGCCGGAATCTATGCGCTGCTGGTGATCGGCCTATTACTGTGGATCACGCTGCGCCGGTTCGTCGACGTGTTGATGACGCTGGTGCCGCTGTTGGTGGCAGGCGCGGTCACGCTCGAGATCTGCGTGCTGATCGGCTTGCCGCTCAACTTCGCCAATATCGTCGCGTTCCCGCTGCTGCTCGGCGTCGGCGTGGCCTTCAAGATCTACTATGTCGTGGCCTGGCGCTCGGGCAGGACAAACCTGCTCCAGACCAGCCTGACGCGCGCGATCTTTTTCAGCGCGCTGACAACGGCCACCGCGTTCGGCAGCCTTTGGCTGTCGAGCCATCCCGGCACGTCCAGCATGGGCAAGCTGCTGGCGTTGTCGCTGGTGACGACGCTCGCCGCCGTGCTGCTGTTTCAGCCTGCCCTAATGGGCAAACCCCGCAATCTCAGGGAGTAGGCAGATGTCGCCGACCTGGTCGGCGGCGCCCTTCTGACCGGGTTTGGCGGTGCCGGCGGCCTTCGGGGCTGCGGGCGCAGGCTGCGCCACCGTAGCGCCGGTCGTTCCCGGGGCTTTCGACGCCGCGCCGGTGGGCTTCGGCGCGCCCTTGGCCATGGCGTTGGCGGAGCTCAAGGGAATCGGGGGGCTGACCCGGGTCCAGGTCTCGCCACCGCACAGGAACCCCATCACGCAGCCCTTGATCTCGAGCTGGTCGGTGCCAACCGGCGTGATGGTTGCGCTGTAGAGCTGGCCGTCCTTGGCATTGTAGACCTGACCTTCCCATTGATCGGCGCCGGGCTTTTTCTTCATGTCGATCAGGGTCGCCATGCCCAGCGTGGGCCGGGTCTTTTTCGACGCGTCCGGATTGTTCTCGTCGCGGCCCCCGGGCTGTTTTTCCCAGGAAACCGCGCCCCACATGCTGCCATTGCATTGGGCGACACGAATGTTGGCGACGCCGTCGGCAACCCGCCAGTCGCCGGTCGGATCGGCCGCGAGCGCCGGGTTCAGGCAGGTGTAACCGCCAGCCAGTATTAGTCCGGTGTAAAGGGCTAAACGCATGATAGTTCCTTGGCAGTGCAACATGGTCTAAAGCTCTGCTTGCGAAGATGGTCCGAAAAAGGGCAAAAGGCCGCACAGACCGTTTTCAGCGACGTTCCGTTTTCAGTTGACGAGACGGCCCTCAACCGAAGTATGTAGCGGATGCACAGCCCAAATCCAGACATGTCTCAGCTGTTCGCGGACCGCCAGGCCCAGCGCAGCGCCCTGCATAATCGGCATCTGAACGAGCAGTTCGTTCGGGTTCTGAAGACCATCGGCTACGATGTCGGCTTCCAGAAGGGGCAGGGACAGTATCTCTACGACCGCGACGGGGCGCGCTATCTCGACCTCTTGTCCGGTTTTGGCGTGTTTGCGATCGGGCGCAATCATCCTGTCATGCGCGAGGCGCTCAAGAGCGTGCTCGATGCCGACCTGCCCAACCTCGTCCAGTTCGACGTCTCGGTGCTCGCCGGCGTGCTCGCCGAGCGGCTCCTGAAATACGTCCCCTATCTTGATAAGGCGTTCTTCGCCAATTCCGGCGCCGAATGCGTCGAAGCGGCGATCAAGTTCGCCCGCGGCGCCACCGGTCGTCCGGGGATCGTCTATTGTGCCCACGGCTATCACGGCCTGACCTATGGCGCGCTGTCGCTGACCGGTGATTCGAACTTCCGCACCGGCTTCGAGCCGCTGCTGCCGGGATGCACTTCGATCCCGTTCAACGATCTCGCCGCGCTCGAAAAGGCGCTGGCCTCGCGCGAGGTGGCGGCCTTCGTCGTCGAGCCAATCCAGGGCAAGGGCGTCAACATGCCCACCGACGAGTTCCTGCCGGGTGCAGCTGCGCTCTGCAAGAAATACGGCACGCTGTTCGTCGCCGACGAGATCCAGACCGGCATGGGCCGCACCGGCCGCTTCCTCGCGGTCGAGCACTGGAACGTCGAGCCCGACATGGTGCTGCTGTCGAAGTCGCTGTCCGGCGGCCATGTGCCGGTCGGCGCGGTGCTGACGCGCAAAAGCATCTTCGACAAGATATTCAACCAGATGGACCGCGCCGTCGTGCACGGCTCGACCTTCTCCAAGAACGACCTGGCGATGGCTGCGGGCATCGCCACGCTTGACATCATGGAGTCCGAGAAGCTGATCGAGTCCGCCGCCAAGCGCGGTGCCGAGCTGCGCCTCGCGCTCACGCGCATGGTGCCTGGCTACGAGCTGTTGAAGGAAGTCCGCGGCAAGGGCCTGATGATCGGCGTCGAGTTCGGCCCGCCGAAATCGCTGCGGCTGCGGGCGTCCTGGAACGTGCTGGAGGCGGCCAATAAGGGCCTGTTCTGCCAGCTCATCACCGTGCCGCTGTTCAAGGACCACAAGATCCTCACGCAAGTCGCCGGCCATGGCAGCCACACCATCAAGCTTCTGCCGCCGCTCACCATCACCGAGGAAGATTGCGGCTGGATCGAGCGCGCGTTCGACGACGTCATCGCCGGCAGCCACAAGGTTCCCGGCGCGATCTGGTCGCTCGGCAAGACGCTGGTGGACAATGCGGTGCGAAGGTCTGCGTGAGGCCTCTGCTGCGGCCTGATGTCGCGACGTGCGACCTGCTGAAGCAGTCCGTCTCCCGAAATTCCAAATCGACGCTTATTTTCCGGCATTGACCTAACCGGGAGAGGAGTGGGCGATGCCTTTGACTGGCGGCTGTCATTGCGGCGCCATCCGCTATGAAGTGAACGGCGACATGATGGTGCATGCGCTCTGCCATTGCGCGGATTGCCGCCGTCACTCCGGGGCACCGATGGTGGGCTGGGCGATGTATTCGCTCAAAGCCGTCAAAGTCGTGCGCGGTCAGCCGAAGATCTATCGATCATCCGAGCATGGACGACGTCACTTCTGTGCCGATTGCGGCACGGGGCTGTTCTATATCAACGAAAACCTGATGCCTGATATCATCGATGTCCAGAGCGGCACCTATGATGACCCCGATGCCATACCGGCGACGATGCACATTCAAGTCGCCGAGCGGATTGGCTGGATGGAGCGGGCTCACGAACTGCCCGTCTTCGAACGGTTTCCTCCGCTCGAATGACTGGATGCGCAGAGGCTAACCGTTCATCGCCGCCTCGAACTTGTCGACGAATTCGGCAAGCTCGTCTGCGCCGAGATCGCTGACGGCCCAGAAGCTCAGGCCGCGATTGCCCCAGCGCCGGCAGTTGAAGCCCTGCATGGTTTCGGTCTTGGGCGCGCGGTATTCCGCGTTCGATGTCTGCGACACGAACAGATTGACGACGTGCTGCCGGCGCTTGTAGACGACGGCACCGATGGCACGGGCGTCGATATAGTCGAGCCTGCCGCCGACCAGCGTAAAACCTTGCGCGGTGAGGTCGATCACGGGTGGGGCGACGTCGAGCTTGCCGTTGAACCACGGCTTCACCGTGTGCTGGTCGGTCGAGACCACGTCGATGAGGTGGCCGGCCTGGAGCGAGCGCAGATGCGCGGAGACGACCTCCGACAGGATGCGCTGCTGGTCGTCCTGGCGCAGCACCAATGCGACGACGCCGGAGGCGGCGAGCGCGGAGACTGCCGAGCCCATCGCAAAGCCGCGCAGCACGGAGCGGCGGCTCGGCTGTTGATGCTGCGGCTGCGGCAGCGAGGCCTCGATACGCGCACGCAGGCTCGCCGGTGCGGTGTAGCGCAAATCGGCGTCTGCGAGCACGCGCTGCATCTCGCGCTGCGCGGCGAACTCCGCAGCGCAGGCCGGGCAGCCGGCGATATGGGCTTCGACCTCGCGCGCGTGGCCGGCATCGAGCTCGTTGTCGAGCAGCGCGTGAAGCAGGATTCTTGCTTCGTCGCAGGTCATCTTGCTTGCTCCTCATCCGCCGTCCAGGCCGCGCGCAGCATGGCACGGGCGCGGGCGAGGCGGGACATCACAGTGCCGACGGGCACGCCGGCGGCCTCGGCGATTTCACGATAGGACAGGTTGTTGATCTCCCGCAGCACGAACGTTTCCTTGAACGGCTCGGCGAGCGCGTCGATCAGCTTGCGGATCGCGCCCGCATCGCGGCTGCGCAGCACTTCGGTTTCGGGGCTGGCCTCGGTCTCCTGCCAGATCGGCGTCTGCTCGGCAGCGCCGGGCGTATCCTCGATCGCGCTGTGCCTGTGTGCGCGCCGTGCATATTCGGCATTGCAGACGTTACGCAGGATCGCGAATAGCCAAGGCTTTATCGCCGGCCCGCGATAGCTGTCGAAATGCTTCAGCGCGCGCAGATAGCACTCCTGCACCGCGTCCTCGGCATCGGAGGGGTCACGCAAGAGATAGCGCGCGAGCGTGTAGACGTCGTCGAGATGGGGGAGCGCCGCCTCGCGGAAGCGTTGCGCCTTCTGCAAATCGTCGTTGGCGGGCATCGCTCCTCGCTTTGCCTCTTGTTCTGCTCGTTGCTTGGTTTCGTCGCTGTTCGTCTCGTCCCTATTCGTTTCGTCCCTGAGTGTGACCGAAGGCACACGGGCCCGGCCGGTGTGGGACCACCGGCCGGGCAAGACTTTGATGCCTTGGTTCGAGGTGTTACTCAACCTTGATCATCCCCGTCATGTGCGGGTGCAGAGAACAAAAATATTTGTAGTCGCCCGCATTGGTGAAGGTGAACGAGAACTTGTCGTCAGTGTCCAGGGTCTTGGACCTGAACTTCCCGGCCGACACCACGGTGTGGGGGATGTCGTCCCGGTTGGTCCAGGTCACGGTGGTGCCGACCTTGATCTTGAGCTCGGCCGGCTGGAAGACGAAATTGTCGATATGCACCTCCATGTCGTCGGCATGGGCGGTTGTGGCGGGTAACAGCATGGCCGCGGCCAAAGCAAGACCGAAGGCGACACCGAGGTCGCGGCGATTGAGAGTCTTCATTGTCAGCTTCCGTTAGTCCTGCATCAACTCTGGAGCGGCGTGTCGATGATCGCGAGCCGCTGCTCGTTCTGCTTGAAGTTAATGCTGGCAACGCCGAGCATCGCGCGGAGCTTTGCGTCCTCGACCTTCATCGGTCCGGGCGAGGGGGCAGCTCCCGGCGCCGGCTGCGGAAAGGCGGTGGAGCGTGCGGTGTGGAAGGTGACGTTGCCTTCGACCTTCTGCATCACCTGGTGAATGTGGCCATTGAGCACGGTGACCGAACCGAAGCCTTTCACCTGTTCCAGCGCGCGGGCGCCGTCCTCGGTGCCCCAGCCCCATTCGGGGTAGACGGTCCAGAGCGGGATGTGGGCGAACAGCACGATCGGCGTCGATTTCGACTTGCCGCGCAGATCGTCCTCGAGCCAGGCGAGCTGCTCGGCGCCGAGATTGCCGAGGCCTCCGGCCTTGAGGTCGACGACATTGACGAGGCCGATGAAGTGCACGCCGCCGGCGTCGAACGAATACCAGCCTGCGCCCTTGGTACCGCGGCCGTAGCGCTCGCGATAGAACTTCACGTCCTCGTCGAGGAAGTCATGCTCGCCGGGCACGTAATGCACGTCGAGCTTGCTCTGCGAGATGATGCGATCGGCATTGTCGAACTCGGCGGCCTTGGAGAGATGCGTGATGTCGCCAGTGTGGATCATGAAGGACGGCTTGACCGGCATCGCGTTGATCTTGTTGATGGCTTCCTCGAGCGTGCCGAGCGCGTTGGGATTGGCCGGCTTGTCGAAGCCGACATGGCTGTCGCTGATCTGGAGGAAGGTCATTCCGGGCGCGGCCGCGGTCGCGGCTTGCGCGGAATCGATGATGCCGAGCGAGCGCGGGACGCCACCGGTGATGGTCCAGAGCACCCCGGTGCCGGCCCAGGTCATGCATTCCAACACCTTGCGGCGGCTTAAGCCGTCCTCGCCGTGATCGTGTCCGCTCATCGCGCAGCTCCACTTCGCCCGGAATTGGGCTTCGGGGAGGTGATTGGGGGAGCGGGGGTGTTATTCCCGGACGCGATGACGTTTTCGTGAGGTGGTTGGACGCGTAGCCCGTATGGAGCGTAGCGGAATACGGGACCAATCGAGCGTCCTCTCCCGGATTTCGCTACGCCCCATCAGGCTACGCATTCACTTCGAATCCTCCAAAATCATTGTTGCGCCCTTTTCGGCGATCATCGCGGTCGGCGTGTTGGTGTTGCCAGACGTGATGGTCGGCATGATCGAGGCATCGACAATGCGAAGGCTGCCGAGACCGTAGAAGCGCAGGCGTTCGTCGACCACCGCCATCGGATCATTTGCTGCGCCCATCTTCGCGGTACCGACGGGATGGAAGATGGTGGTGCCGATGTCGCCGGCGGCCTTGGCAAGAGAGGCATCGTCGTCGCCGACGGCGGGGCCGGGCAGATATTCGCTTGGGCGGTATTTTGCCAAGGCCTTCTGCTGCATCAGGCGGCGGGTGGTGCGGATGGCATCGGCGCCGACCTGACGGTCGTCGTCCGTTGAAAGATAATTCGGCGCGATGATGGGCTTCTCGTCCGGCGCCGCCGAACGCAGACGTACGGTGCCACGCGATGTCGGCTGGAGATTGCAGGCGCTCACCGTGATCGCGGGAAAGCGGTGCAGGGGATCGCCGAACTTGTCGAGCGACAGCGGTTGCACGTGGAACTGGATGTTGGCGCGTGCGCGCGTCGCATCGGAGCGGGTGAAGATGCCGAGCTGCGACGGCGCCATGGTCAACGGCCCGCGGCGGCGGAAGGCGTAGTCGAGGCCCATCAGGCCGCGTCGAACCAGGTTGTAATAGGTCTCGTTCAGTGTGCGCACGCCTTCGACCTTGTAGATCGCGCGCTGCTGCAGATGATCCTGCAGATTGCGGCCGACGCCGGGCTTGTCCATCACGATGTCGATGCCGAGCGGCGACAGCCAGTCGGCAGGTCCGATGCCGGAGCGATGCAGCACCTGTACCGAGCCAATCGCGCCTGCCGAGAGGACCACCTCGCGTTTCGCACGCGCCTCGATGATCTCGCCATTCTGGATGAAGCGCACGCCGACGGCGCGGCCCTGTTCGATGATCAGACGATCGACCAGCACATGCTTTTCGAGCCGCAGGTTCGGGCGGTTCAATACCGGCTTGAGAAAGCCGCGCGCCGACGACCAGCGCCGGCCGCGCTTCTGATTGACGTGGAAATAGCTGGTGCCTTCGTTGTCGCCGGTATTGAAATCCGGGATGCGCTTGATGCCCATCTCCTCGGCCGCATCGCCCACGGCATCGAGTATGTCCCAGGACAGCCGCGGCGCCTCGATGCGCCAGCCGCCGCCGGCGCCGTGATGCTCGCTTGCGCCGAGGAAGTGATCCTCGAGCCGTTTGAACAGCGGCAGCACGTCGTCATAACCCCAGCCGGTCATGCCGAGCTGGCGCCAGTGATCGTAATCGGCGGCCTGTCCACGCATCGAGATCATGGCGTTGATCGCCGAGGAGCCGCCGATCACCTTGCCACGGGGATAGGCGAGCGAGCGGCCGTTCAGGCCGGGCTCGGCCTCGGTCCTGAACATCCAGTCCGAGCGCGGATTGCCGATGGCGAAGAGATAGCCGACGGGAATGTGGAACCAGATCCAGTTGTCGTCGCCGCCGGCTTCGAGGAGGAGGACGCGATTGCTGGAATTGGCCGACAGCCGGTTGGCGACGATGCAGCCCGCCGTGCCGGCCCCAACGACAATATAGTCAAACTCACCTTCGAGCCGCCTTGGCATTCTGCTTCCACCCAATAGGCATTATGCCCAGGCTTGTCCCAGGCATCCACGCACTTTCCGTTCTAATAGTCAGACGTGGATGGCCGGGACAAGTCCGGCCATGACGGGAGGACAGAGCTACCCCAGATCCCCGCCAGTTGGGTGGACTGGTGCTTGCATGGTAGACAGGCCTGCATTTTCAACAAAGCTTGAGACCCTCCATGCCCATCGTGAACCGCGTCGCCGACCTTCAACCCGATATTCAGGCCTGGCGCCGGGACATCCACCAGCATCCGGAGCTGCTCTACGACGTCCACCGCACCGCAGCATTCGTCGCGGACCGCCTGCGCGAATTCGGCTGCGATGAGGTCGTGACGGGCATCGGCCAGACCGGCGTGGTCGGCGTGATCAAGGGCAGCAAGCCGGCCGGCGAGGGCCTCAAGGCCATCGGCCTGCGTGCCGACATGGATGCCCTGCCGGTCGAGGAACAGACCAACCTGCCTTACGCTTCGAAGACTCCCGGCAAGATGCACGCCTGCGGCCATGACGGCCACACCGCGATGCTGCTCGGTGCTGCGCGTTATCTCGCCGAGACCCGCAACTTCGCCGGCGATGCGGTGGTGATCTTCCAGCCGGCCGAGGAGGGCGGCGCGGGTGGCTTGGCCATGGTCAAGGACGGCATGATGGAGCGCTTCGGCATCGAGCAGGTCTACGGCATGCACAACGGTCCGGGCATTCCGGTGGGCTCGTTCGCGATCCGGCCGGGTCCGATCATGGCGGCGACCGATGAGGTCGATATCATGATCGAGGGCCTCGGCGGCCATGCCGCGCGGCCGCACAAATGTGTGGATTCCGTTCTGGTCGGTGCACAGGTGATCACGGCGCTGCAGTCGATCGTTGCGCGCAGCGTCGATCCGCTGGAATCGGCCGTGATTTCGATCTGCGAGTTCCACGCAGGCAATGCCCGTAACGTGATTCCACAAACCGCGACACTGAGGGGCACCATCCGCACGCTGTCGCCGGAGGTGCGCAAGCTGGTGGAGAAGCGCGTCCACGAGGTTGTGGCGGGCGTGGCGCAGATCACAGGCGCCAAGATCGATCTGCACTACAAGCGGAATTATCCCGTGGTGAACAATCACGCCGCGGAGACCGAGATCGCACGTCGCATCGCGGGGCAAGTTGCGGGCGAGGCCAATGTGCTCGAGATGTCGCCGCTGATGGGCGGCGAGGATTTCGCCTATATGCTGGAAGCGCGCCCCGGCGCCTTCATCTTCTGCGGCAACGGCGACAGCGCCGGCCTGCATCACCCCGCCTACAATTTCGACGACGACGCCATCGTTTACGGCACATCGTATTGGGTTAAGCTGGTCGAGGAATCGCTCGCGGCATCGTAAGGCCAAGCGCAAGATCAAGCCGAAAGCACAAACGAAAAAGGGCCCGCGCATCGCACGGGCCCTTTGTCTTCGAGTGACTGATCGGCTTCAGAAGATCCGCGAGAAGATCACGTACAGCGTGCCCGACAACAGGATAGCGACGGGCAAGGTCAGCACCCAGGCCATCACCATGTTCCTGATGGTGGCGACCTGGAGACCCGAACCGTTCGCGGCCATGGTGCCGGCGACGCCGGACGACAGCACGTGGGTGGTCGAGACCGGCAGGCCGAACGCGTCGGCGGCGCCGATCGTGGCGGCGGCGACGAGCTCGGCGGAGGCACCCTGCGCGTAGGTGAGATGGGTCTTGCCGATCTTCTCGCCGACGGTGACGACGATGCGCTTCCAGCCGATCATGGTGCCGAGACCGAGCGCGATCGCGACCGCGACCTTCACCCAGGTCGGGATGAACTTGGTCGCGCTGTCTAGCCCGCCTTTGTAGGCGTTCAAGGTCGCGACCTCTTCCTTGCTGAGGTCGTTTTCCTTGTCCTTCATCAGGAATCGGATCGCTTCCGAAGTCAGGTACATGTCGTTGCGGGTGTTGCCGACGACTTCCGCCGGCACCTTGTTCAGCGAACCGTATTTCGCGACCTGCTCGCCGACATCCTTCACCAGCACTGACAGCGAAGGGTAGGTGCCTTCGCTGATGTGATGCGAGGTGACGTACTGCGTCACCGCAGGACGGGGATCGCCGATGATCGCATGGCCGGCGCCCTTGGCCGCAACCACCTTGGAGGCGGCATCTGAGACCTTCGCGAACTGGGCGACCTGCGACTCCGGCAATGCGCGGTTGAGCGCATAGGCTGTGGGCACGGTGCCGATCAGGATCAACATGATCAGGCCCATGCCCTTCTGGCCGTCGTTCGAACCATGGGCGAAGCTGACGCCGGTGCAGGTCAGGATCAGCAGGCCGCGAATCCAGATCGGTGGGGCTTTGTGACCCTCAGGGGCGGCATAGAGCGCCGGGTTCTTGATGATCAGCTTGAGCAGCAGAAGCAGGCCGGCGGCGCAGATGAAGCCGACCAGTGGCGACAACAGAAGCGCATAGCCGATCTCCGTAGCCTTGCCCCAGTCCACGCCCGAGGTGCCGTCGCGGCCGCGCATCAGCGCGTTCGCAACGCCGACTCCGATGATCGAGCCGATCAGCGTGTGCGAGGAGGAGGCCGGCAGGCCGAAATACCAGGTGCCGAGGTTCCAAAGGATCGCGGCGATCAGCAGCGCGAACACCATCGCGAAACCGGCGCTGGAGCCGACCTGCAGGATCAGCTCGACCGGTAGCAGCGAGACGATGCCGAAGGCGACCGCGCCGGACGAGAGCAGCACGCCGAGAAAGTTGAAGAAACCCGACCACATCACCGCGACTTCGGCCGGCAGCGAATGGGTGTAGATCACGGTCGCTACCGCGTTGGCGGTGTCGTGGAAGCCGTTGACGAATTCGAAGCCGAGCGCGATCAGCAGCGCGACAAACAAGAGGATGTAGGGCAGATAGCTCGTGACCCGCGTGCCGGTCGCATCGACATCCGAATAGATGCTGTAGGCCACATAGAGCAGGCCCGCGGCGAGGATGCCGAAGAACAGGATCATCGTCAGCGGATTGAAGCCCTTGTCGAGATTTGGCCGCGAGGCCGGCTGGATCGGCGCGGGATCGGCTACCGCGCGGTCGAATGCAACATCGGTCATGTCTGGAGGCCCCTTAACTTTCTGTAGGGGCTATTGTCCGCGATGGATTTGAAGGCTGGATGACAGGCGAGGCATGAAAGGGGTTTTCCCGCCCGTATTCAGGCGGCGCGCGCGGCTTTCTTCTGCAACCCGGCGACGATCTTCAAATCTTCGACAAAGCGCCGATATTCCAGCACCTTGGCTTCCGGATCGGGCAGCCGCAGCAGATAGGACGGGTGCACCGTCACCAGCGCCTTGTGACCGTCGGGCAGGTCGATGAGCCGGCCGCGGTTCTTTCCGATCGGGGTGATCTTGCCGAACACGCTCTGCGCGGCGGTCGCGCCCATCGCGACGATGAGATCGGGCTGGATGACGGAGACCTCCCGCTCATACCACTGCCGGCAGGCCTTTATCTCCGGCGTATTCGGCTTCTGATGCAGGCGAATCTTGCCGCGCGGCACGAATTTGAAGTGTTTCACCGCGTTGGTGACATAGACCTTCTTGCGGTCGACGCCGGCCTCCTGCAGCGCCTTGTCGAGCATCTGGCCGGCTGGACCGACAAAGGGATGGCCGGCGAGGTCTTCCTTGTCGCCAGGTTGTTCGCCGACCAGCATGATATTGGCGGACTTCGGACCCTCGCCGAACACGGTCTGGGTGGCGTCCTTGTAGAGATGGCAGGCGCGGCAGTGGGCGGCCTCCTCGCGGAGCGCTTCGAGATCGTCGGCAGCGGTCTTGCGTTTCATCGGAGCCTCCGGCCGCTTTTGAGGCTTGTGCGGATCGGTTGGGGCATTGGCGATCATGGCGCCGGTCATGCGCTCGGCGTCCTCAATCAGGGGCTTAATGATCGAAGCCTCGGGCAGGTTCCTCCAATATTTCTTCGGCATCTCGGTCTGCATTGCCTTCACCTTCAGGCGGGCCGGATTGAAGATGCTGGCATAGTAGCGCCGCCAGGTTTCCTCCAGCCGGTCTTCGTTCGGCGCCTCGCTCTTGCCGACGCCTGACGTGAACGAGAGCGCGTGGCCATCCCAATGCGCGCACAAATCCGGCGTCAGGATCGACCAGGGCATATCGGCGAAGCGCTTGGCGAAGAACGGCGCGGCGAGCTCGACGATATGATGCTCCGGCTCGAACCAGGCGACGTAGTGTGCTTCGCGTTCCCTGCCGATCTCGCGGAAGCGCACGAAGGCATGCATCTTGTGCTCGTCGCGGTAGACCGCCTTTGCCATGGCCGTGACTTGCGCGACATCGAGATCGGTCGCGACCTCGATGAGGTCGTGATTGTCGTTCAGCCGAAACAGCAGGCGATAGAGGATCGCGAAACGCTCGGGATCGCGATGCAGGATCGCGGCCTTGGCGAGCTCGACGAATTTTGCTGGCACGTTGAAGGTGCTATCGCCACCGGCCGGCAGCGGAGACGGCGAGGGTGGCGCGAACAGCTCCGCTTCGCCGCCCTGCACGGTCCAGGTGACATCGACCGGTTTCATTTGGTGAAGCACGAGGCTACGCGCGGCTTTGCGCCAGCCGTCGAAATCGGTTTCGTTCTCGAGGGTGATGTACTGCATCAGAAGCCAAATCCCAGTTGTGTGGCCTTCGGCTTGAACCGTTCGATCAGCCGTGCCTCGTCGAGGCGGTGCGGCGCGGGCCGGTGATCGCTCAGCACGATGAACGGCAGCGCTTTGTTCCGGGGCACATGCAGCCGCGCGAGATCGGCGACGCGGATGGTGGTCGTGCGGCGCGCCGCGATGATGCGCTCGACCGCCTTGGTGCCGAAGCCCGGCACGCGCAACAATTCCTCGCGGCTGGCCCGGTTGACGTCGAGCGGGAAGCGGTCGCGGTGGCGCAGCGCCCAGGCGAGTTTTGGATCGATGTCGAGCGGCAGCATCGCACTGTCGTCGACGATCTCGCCGACGTCGAAGCCGTAGAACCGCATCAGCCAGTCGGCCTGGTAGAGTCGGTGCTCGCGCAGCAAGGGCGGCGCGCGCAGAGGCAGCGCGCGGCTGGCATCGGGGATCGGGCTGAACGCGGAATAATAGACGCGCCTCAGCCTGTATGAACTGTAGAGATTGGCGCTGGTGTGGAGGATAGTGTGGTCGGAGGCCGCGTCGGCGCCGACGATCATCTGCGTGCTTTGGCCGGCCGGTGCGAAGCGCTGCGGCTTGGCTTTCGTCTTCGCGCTACGGCTTTCCTCGGCCTCGTCCAGCTTCAGCCGCAGTCGGCCCATTGTGCGGCGGATCGCGCGCACGTCCTTCTCGGGCGCGAATTGCTGCAGGCTCGTCTCCTGCGGCATCTCGATGTTGATAGAGAGACGGTCGGCATATTTGCCGGCCTCGGAGATCAATGTATCGTCGGCCTCGGGGATTGTTTTGAGATGGATGTAGCCACGGAAGTGATGCTCCTCGCGCAGTTTGCGCGCGACGCTTACCACCTGCTCCATGGTGTAGTCGGGGTTGCGGATGATGCCGGAGGAGAGAAACAGTCCTTCGATGTAATTGCGCCGGTAGAAGTCGAGCGTCAGCTTGACGACTTCGTCGATGGTGAAGCGGGCGCGTGGCACGTTGGAAGAGGCCCGGTTGACGCAATAGAGGCAGTCGTAATTGCAGGCGTTGGTCAGCAGCACCTTGAGCAGCGAGATACAGCGACCGTCCGGCGCGTAGGAATGGCAAATGCCCATGCCGGGCGCGGTCGATCCCATGCCCTTGCCGTCGCTGGAATCCCGCCTCTCGGTGCCGCTGGAGGCGCAAGACGCGTCGTACTTGGCGGCGTCGGCCAGGATTTCCAGCTTGCGTTGCACGTCCATATTGGATCCCTTTGATTCAGCTCATGAATCCCAAGGCCCGCCAATTCGATTGACTCCTGGGGCGTCGTTAGCTTTATATTAGAACATATCATGAACAAATGAGCTAGCCGCTGGTTCTCTTTTTGAGAGCCACCGGCAATCACTCCTGAGGAGCGGCGTATATGAGCGGCGCACGAACAAGCGCGCTTGCAGCCTTGCGCGGCCAGATCGAGCGCATCGAGACGGCGGAGGTCGTGCATCATCGCGACCGTGTCGCGCTCGGCCATCGCGAGGCCGACAGCGCGCTAAAGGGCGGGCTCGCACGCGCGGCAATCCACGAGGTATTTTGCGAAGGACGTCAGGGCGCGGCCGCGACCGGCTTTGTCACCGGACTTGCGGGGCGCATGACGGCACGCAAACCGCTGCTGTGGGTGCGGCAGGATTTTTCAGAAATTGAAACCGGTGCGCTGTCGATGAGCGGGCTCACCGAGATCGGTCTCGATCCGCGCCGTATGGTGATGGTGCGCGCCGCCGACGTGGAGAGTGCGTTGCGCACGTCGGCCGATGCGCTCGCCTGCGACGCGCTGGGCGCCGTCGTGCTCGAGCTCTGGGGTGAGACCAGGCAGTTCGATCTTGTGGCGAGCCGCAAGCTGACGCTGGCTGCGCAGTCTTCCGGTGTCACCGGCTTGCTGCTGCGGATGGCCGCACAACCTTTGCCATCGACCGCGGAGACCAGATGGATGCTGCGCGCGGCGCATTCGCCGCCGGGCGCGATGTGGAGCGCCTGGGGCGCGCCGCGCTTCGATGCCGAGCTCTTGCGCAATCGTCATGGCCCGTGCGGCCGGTGGATCATGGAATGGAAATGTGATGAGTGCCAGTTCTCTGAATCGTCGACGTATCCTCAGCCTGTGGCTGCCGCGCCTGCCTCTCGACCGGATCCAGCGGTTCTTCGGCAACGTCGGACTGCATAAAAACAATGAGCCCAGCATCGTCGTCGCCAAGGACAGCAACGCGCTGGTGATCCATGCGCTGGACGAGGCCGCCGAGCGCCTCGGGCTGCATATCGGCCAGCCCTTGGCCAATGCCCGGGCGATGTGTCCGGATCTAAAGGTGTTCGATGCCGATGCCGTGGCCGATGCCAAGACGATCGGCGACATCGCCGACTGGTGCGACCGCTTCACGCCGCTGGTGGCGCTCGATCCGCCGCACGGGCTGTTCCTCGACATCACCGGCTGCGCGCATCTGTTCGGCGGCGAGGCTACGCTGTTGCAAACCCTTGTCCGTGCCCTCGATCGCCAGGGCTTTGCCGTCAGCGCGGCGATCGCCGGCACCTCGGTCTGCGCGCGCACGCTGACGCGGCAGGCATCCGGTAGCATCGTTGCCAATGGCGGGGAGGCGGCGGCAATCAGCCGGTTTCCAGTGTCCGCGCTTGGTGCGGGTGAGGCCATCAGCACCGGCCTGCGCCGCGCCGGCCTGAAAACCATCGGCGATGTCGCCTCGCGCACGCCGAGCGAAATCACGGCGCGGTTCGGTGCGCGGTTCTCCACGCTGCTTGCGCACGCGCTGGGACAGGGCGATGCGCCGATCAATCCACGAAAGCCGCTGCCCGATTACATCGTAGAGAAACGCTTTGCCGAGCCGATCGCGACCGACACCATGATCGCGATGACGCTGTCGCGCCTCGCCGACACGCTGATCGCGTCGATGGAGAAGCAGGGCAAGGGCGCGCGACGGTTAGAAGCCACATTCTTCCGTACCGACGGCGCGGTGCGCGCCATCATGGTCGAAACCGGACGTCCCGTGACGCGGAGCGCGGTCGTCGACCGGCTGTTCCGCGAGCGTCTCGATGCACTCGCCGATCCCCTCGATCCCGGCTTCGGCTTCGACATGGTGCGGCTGTCGGCAAGCCGCACCGAGATCGTGGTGCAGGAGCAGCGCGATCTCGACGCCCATGTCCACGACAATGACGAGCTTGCCGCGCTGATCGACCGCATCGCCGCGCGCATCGGCGGAAAGCGCGTCGTCGTGCACCTGCCTGAGGATACCCATATCCCTGAATGTGCGGTGCTGGCGGCGCCTGCCCAGCATCATCTCGCCGTGGCCATGCAGGCCGAATGGCCCGCGCGCACCGAGGGTGAGCCGCCGCTGCGTCCGTTGCGGTTGTTCGACAAGCCTGAGCCGATCAATGTGCCGTTCGCGACCGTGCCCGACGGGCCGCCGCATCAATTCACCTGGCGCCGCGCGCAGCATGCGGTGGTGCGGGTGGAGGGCCCCGAGCGCATCGCCATGGAATGGTGGCGGCAGGACGGCAAGCAACTGACACGGGATTATTTTCGTATCGAGGATGCCGAAGGCCTACGCTTCTGGATCTTTCGCGACGGTCTTTACGAGGGGGAGTGCTTCGACGACGACGGCAAGCCCGCTCCTCCCGGTTGGTATGTGCACGGTCTCTTCGCATGAACACGCCCGCTTATGCCGAGATCGGCATCACCACGAATTTCTCCTTCCTGCGCGGCGGCTCGGATCCGCGCGACTATGTACACCAGGCCAGCATCCTGGGCATTCCCGCGATCGGCATTGCCGATCACAACACGCTCGCCGGTGTGGTGCGTGCCTACAAGGAGCTCGACAATGACAAGGTGCTGCACAAGCCGAAGCTTCTGATCGGCACCCGCATCGTCTTCATCGACGGCACGCCGGATATCCTGGTCTATCCGTGTGACCGCGCCGCCTATGGCCGGCTGTGCCAGCTTCTCACCCGGGGCAAGCGCGGCGACGACATCACGCGGATCGCGAAGGGCGAATGCCATCTCACCTTCGCCGATCTCCTTGCGTTTTCCGAAGGCCAGCTCCTGATCCTGACGCTGCCGCATCGCTTCGATGCGGCGCAAGCGCAGGACATCCTCGCCAAGCTGAAGGCAAGTCGCGCCGAGGGCGTGTGGCTGGCGGCGAGTCTGGTCTATCGCGGCGACGATCGCCGTCGCCTCGCGCAGCTCGATGATCTCGCCGCAAAAGCAAAAGTGCCGCTGCTTGCGACCAACGAGGTGCTCTATCACCACCCCGCGCGCCGTCCCCTCCAGGACGTTCTGACCTGCATCCGGGAAAAGACCACGATCGAGGCGGTCGGCCGGAAGCTGGAAGCCAATGCCGAGCGATTTCTGAAGACGCCCAGGGAGATAGCGCGGCTGTTCCGCGATTTCCCCGAAGCTATCGCGGAGACCATGCGCTTTGCGGACAAGATCACCTTCTCGCTCGACCAGCTCAAATACCAGTATCCGGATGAGCCGGTGCCACCGGGGAAGACCGCGCAGGGGCATCTGGAGGATCTGACCTGGGCCGGTGTCGACAAATATTTCGGCGGCAAGATCGACGACAAGCTGCGCGCCACCCTGAAGAAAGAACTCGCGCTGATCGCCGATCTGAAATACGCGCATTACTTCCTCACCGTGCACGACATCGTGCATTACGCCCGCAGCCAGAACATTTTGTGCCAGGGGCGGGGATCGGCGGCGAATTCGGCGGTCTGCTACGTGCTCGGCATCACCTCGGTCGACCCGACCAAGGTCGATCTGCTGTTCGAGCGCTTCATCTCCAAGGAGCGGCTGGAGCCGCCCGACATCGACGTCGATTTCGAGCATTCGCGGCGCGAGGAGGTGATGCAATATGTCTATCGCCGTTACGGCCGCCATCGCGCTGCGATCATCGCCACCATCATTCATTATCGCCCGCGCAGCGCCATCCGCGACGTCGGCAAGGCGCTGGGCCTGACCGAGGACGTCACCGCGGCCCTTGCCGACACCGTCTGGGGAAGCTGGGGCAAGGGCCTCAACGACATGCAGGTCAGGCAGGCCGGCCTCGATCCGCAAAATTCAATGATCAACCTCGCAGTCGAGCTCGCGACCGAGCTGATCGAATTCCCCCGTCATCTGTCCCAGCATGTCGGCGGCTATGTGCTCACGCAGGACCGGCTCGACACCTATGTGCCGATCGGCAATGCCGCGATGGACGATCGCACCTTCATCGAATGGGACAAGGACGATGTCGACGCACTCAGCATGATGAAGGTCGACGTGCTCGCGCTGGGCATGCTGACCTGCATCCGCAAGTGCTTTGATCTGATCGAGCAGCACAAGGGCGAACGTTGGATGCTGGCGAGCGTCCCGCAGGATGATTCCAAAGTCTACGACATGCTGTGCGACGGGGAGTCGCTCGGCGTGTTCCAGGTCGAGAGCCGCGCCCAGATGAACATGTTGCCCCGGCTGAAGCCACGGACCTTCTACGATCTCGTCATCGAGGTCGCGATCGTGCGGCCTGGTCCGATCCAGGGCGACATGGTGCATCCTTATCTGCGGCGGCGGAACGGCTTGGAAAAAGTGAACTATCCATCGCCGTCACCGGAGCATGGCGACAAGGACGAGCTTTACAGGGTGCTGCACAAGACCCTCGGCGTGCCCTTGTTCCAGGAGCAGGCGATGCGGATCGCGATCGAGGCCGCGAAGTTCACGGCCGAGGAGGCCAACGGCCTGCGCCGTGCGATGGCAACGTTCCGCAATGTCGGCACCATCGGCAAGTTCGAAGACAAGATGATCGGCAACATGATCGCACGCGGTTATGCGCCTGATTTTGCCAGGAACTGTTTCGAACAGATCAAGGGTTTTGGCAGCTACGGTTTTCCGGAGAGCCATGCCGCAAGCTTCGCGCAGCTTGTCTATATCTCCTCATGGCTGAAGCATTATCACCCTGATGCATTCTGCTGCGGCCTCCTGAACTCGCAGCCGATGGGTTTTTACGCCCCGGCGCAGATCGTCAGCGACGCTCGCAAGAATGGCGTCGAGGTGCGCGATATCGATGTGTCCTACAGTTTTGCGCAGAACACGCTGGAAGAAGGAAGTAGCAAATATTGCGCCGTGCGCCTGGGCTTCCGCCAGATCGACGGTTTTCATTGGCTCGATGAGGATGAGGAAAGGCTGAAAAGAGGCGCGTCCCGGAATGACCGTGTGGAGAGAGCGCCCGACTGGGCCGACCGCATCGTCTCCGCGCGCAACCGCCGGCCCTTCACCTCGCTGGAAGATTTCGCCCGCGACACCGGACTGCCCAAGCGCGCGCTGATCCTGCTTGCCGATGCCGACGCGTTTCGCTCGCTCGGGCTCGATCGCCGCGAGGCGCTGTGGCAGGTGCGGCGCCTGCCCGACGATGTGCCGCTGCCGCTGTTCGAGGTGGCCACCGCACGCGAGCAGCCGGACGAGCACGCCAGGCCGTTGCCGGTGATGCCGCGCGCCGAACAGGTGGTCGCGGACTACCAGACCATTCGCCTTTCGCTCAAAGGCCATCCGATTGAATTTTTGCGGGAGATGTTTACGCGCGAGCGCATCGTCGCCTGCAAGGACATCAATCACGACAACGAGCGGCGCCGTGTCCGCTGTGCCGGCGTCGTGCTGGTACGGCAGCGGCCGGGCAGCGCCAGCGGCGTCGTGTTCATGACACTGGAGGACGAAACCGGCATCGCCAATGTCGTGGTGTGGCCGAAGATCATGGAGCAGTACCGGAAGGAGGTGATGGGCGCACGCCTCATCCTGGTCGAGGGCTACATCCAGAGCAGTCCCGAAAAGGTGACGCATCTGATCGCCCAGCGGATGATCGACCGTTCGCACGATCTGGTCGGCCTTGCCAACGACGCCCTCGGCCGCAAGCATCCGGTGCCGGCAGGCGCCACCGTGGTCGAACCGCTCAACGACGACCCCCGCGCCCACACGGATGCGCCCGCGCAAAAAATCCGTCATCCCCGCAATGTCCGCATCCTGCCGCCGTCGCGGGATTTTCATTGAGGGTGGGGGCCGCGCCCCTCTCGCCCCGTCATTGCGAGCGCAGCGAAGCAATCCAGACTGTCACCGCGGAGAAATACTGGATTTGCTTCGCTACGCTCGCAATGACGAGTTTGTTCTAAAAATTCACCCGGTTCGAGATCGCGCCGTCCACCACCAGATTGGAGCCCGTGGTGAACCCCGACACCGGGCTCGCCAGAAACACCGCTGCGCTCGCGATCTCCTGCGGCGTCGCCATGCGGCCGGTGGGGTTACGCTTCATCGCATCATTGTAGCGCTCGGGCATGTTATGCTCGATCGTATTCCAGACGCCGCCCTTGAAATAGACCGTGCCTGGCGAGACCACGTTGACGCGGATCTTCTTCTTCGCGTACTGCCGTGCCAGCCCCTTGGCCATGTGGATCAACGCAGCCTTGATCGGGCCGTAGGAACTCGCCGTGTCCGCTTGCGCCGCGGAGATCGATGAGATGATCACGAAGGCGGCGTCGCCACCCTTGTCGCCACTAGCCTCGAGGAACGGCCGCGCGGCGTCGAACGCGTGCACGGCGCCGAGCAGGTCGAGTCGAAAATTCTGCTCCCACGACGCGGCATCATGGCCTTGTGCCATTGCGCCCGCGTTAGAGAACAGCATGTCGATGCCGCCAAGCTCCTTTGCAGCATTCTCGATCCAGGATTTCAGTGCCGCGCCGTCCGTGACATCCACCGGACCGCCGGTCGCGCGGATCCCGCTGGCCTTCAACTCCGTAACCGTGGCGGCAACCTGGTCCGCGTTGCGTGCACACACCGCGACATTGCTGCCTTCGCCGGCCAGCGTCGCCGCAATCGCCCGCCCGATGCCGCGCGTCCCGCCAAGTACGATGGCGTTCTTGCCTTTGAGACCGAGATCCATTGGTTGGTTTTCCTTTTTTGTTGGTCGCAGCTAGTGTAGCTGTTTCGAGAGATGCCCAAAAGCCTCCACATCGTCATTGCGAGGAGCTCTTGCGACGAAGCAATCCAGACTGCCACCGCGGAAAGACTCTGGATTGCTTCGCTTCGCTCGCAATGACCGTGTGGAAACAGCGGCCCTCACTCCGGTGCCGCCCCCACCGGCGGGCCGCCGGGCGGGCGGTGCAGGAATGTCAGTGAGACGTAGGCGCCGGCCCAGGAGCCGATCGCCGCGAAAGCCACATAGAAAGCGTTTTCGGTGTAGCTGATCACCGCATAGGAGGAGAGCATGTACCAGACCGCGCTCCAGTTCGCCGCGGGCACGCGCTTGCGCGCGATCACGGCCGAGGTAAACATGACATAGACCGCGTCGGTGGCCGCCGTTGCGATGAACACGGCGCCTGCGGTGAGAGGATCGATGGCGGCCATTGCATGTCCTTGTGTGCTAATGCGATGGTCGCAAACTAAAGGGAGAGAAGGGTCATGCAAAGCCCCACCGAGATTCTCAGCAACATCTGGACCTCCGCTGGCGGTGACGCCGCCGCGCTCGCGCGCGTCCGGCTGACGGGCGAGGAGCCGCAGATCCCGTCCTCATTTCGCGTCGCAATTGCCGGCCAGACAACGATCGCCGCCGCCGGCCTTGCCGCCGCCGAAATCTGGAGATTGCGCAGCGGCGAAGCGCAGGACGTCAGCGTCGACCTGCGCCATGCCGTCGCCGAATGCCGCTCCGAGCGCTACTTGCGCGTCGACGACAAGCCGCCGCCGCCCGCTTGGGACGCCATCGCCGGCGTCTACAGAACCGGCGACAACCGCTTCGTCCGCTGCCACACCAATTTCCCGCATCATCGCGACGCCGTCTGCAAGGTGCTCGGCTGCGAACCCGAGCGCGAGAAGGTGCAGGCCGCATTGATGCAATGGAAGAGCGAGGATTTCGAGACTGCGACCTACGCCGCGGGCGGCGTCGTTGCCCTGATGCGTTCGTACGACGAATGGTCGGCGCTGCCGCAGGCCCGCGCGCTCGCCGAATTGCCGCTGGTCTCGATCGAGAAGATCGGCGAGGCCCCGCCGAAGCCATGGCCGCAACGATTGCCAAAAGGCGATCGCCCGCTCGCAGGCCTGCGCGTGCTCGATCTCTCTCGCGTCATCGCGGGGCCCGTCGCCGGCCGCACGCTCGCCGCGCATGGCGCGGATGTGCTGCTCGTGTCAGGCCCCGAACTGCCGGCCATTCCGTGGCTGACCATCGACACCGGGCGCGGCAAGCTCACCACCTTCATCGAGCTGAAAAGCGAGGCCGGGCGTGCGCAGTTGCGCGAGCTCTTGAGAGACGCCGATATCTTCTCGCAAGGCTATCGCCCGCGCGCGCTTGCCGCTCTCGGCTTCACGCCGGAGGACGCAGCGACAATCAACCCCGGCATCGTCTACCTAACGCTGTCAGCCTATGGCCATGCCGGTCCCTGGGCTGAACGGCGCGGCTTCGATTCGCTGGTGCAGACCACGACCGGGTTCAACCATGCCGAAGGACAGGCTGCCGGCATCGATGGACCGAAGGAATTGCCGGCGCAGATGCTCGACCACGCCACCGGCTATCTGATGGCGTTCGGCGCGATGATGGCCAAGGCCCGCCAGGCCCGCGAAGGCGGCAGCTGGCACGTGCGCGTGTCGCTGGCGCAGACCGGGCGCTGGCTGTGGAATCTCGGACGGCTCGAAAAGGGCCTGAATACCCCGGATATTACGGGCGAGGCCGTACACGCTGCATTCATCGAGAGCATGCCATCTGGCTTTGGCACGTTGAAGGCGGTGCGCCATTCGGCGCTGCTGTCGAAGACGCCTGCGCAATGGAGCCGTCCGGCGATGCCGCTCGGCAGTCATCCGGCAGAGTGGCCGGTGACAAACTGACGTGAAGCTGACGTGTCGCAAATTTTTAACGCAAACCGAAAGGCGGCCGGCGTTTTTTAGGTTGTTTGAAATCACAATTCGGCACTATTAGCGCGACCGATGACGCTGGCATCCGCTGGTATCATCGCAGACATGACCGGGCCCCATGGTAGTTGAAAATACCAAGCGTTTGCAGGTGCTTACAAAACAACGGGTAATTACATCCGTAGTTTTACTAGCTCTTGCCGGTGCCGGGGCCTACGGCTTCCTCTATGCGGGAGCCAAGGAGAAGAGCCACTCCGAGATCTCCAGCCAATCGCGCAGAAATGCGCAGAACTTCACGCCGACGCCGTCCGAATGGGCGACGCTGACGATCGAGCCGGTCAAGGCCAAGACCTTCCGCGCCGAGTATGTCACCGAGGGCAAGGTCGCAGTCGACGAGGACCGTTCGACGCCGGTGTTTTCACCCTATGCAGGCCGGGTGACCAAGCTGCTCGCCAAGCCAGGCGAGGTGCTGAAGCAAGGCCAACCGCTGTTCACGATCGAGGCCGCCGACACCGTGCAGGCCCAGAACGATTTCATTGCGGCGATGAGCTCGCAGAACAAGGCCAAGTCGGCGATCGATCTTGCCGATATCCAGTTCAAGCGCGCCAAGGACCTCTACGAGGGCCATGCCATCCCACTGAAGGACTATCAGCAGGCGGAAGCGACCCAGGTTCAAGCGCTGAACGACATGCGCTCCTCGGCGACAGCGCTGGAAGCCGCGCGCAACAAGCTGCGGATCCTCGGCTTCACCGACGAGACCATCAAGGCGTTCCAGGACAAGGGCGTCATCAATCCGGAAGTCACGATCTATTCGCCAATCGCAGGCACGGTCGTGCAGCGTAAAATTGGCCCCGGCCAGTACGTCAATTCGGGCGCCAGCGATCCGGTCTTCGTCGTCGGCGACCTCTCCACGGTCTGGCTCACCGCCTTCGTGCGCGAGAGCGATGCGGCTGCCGTGTGCATCGGGCAGGACATCACCGTCAACGTGATGGCGCTCCCGGGCCGTCCCTTGACCGCCAAGGTCAACTACGTCGCCGCCGCGATCGATCCGAACACCCGTCGCCTGCTGGTCCGCGCCACCATCGACAACAAGGACGGTCTGCTGAAGCCGGAGATGTTCGCCAACGTAACGATCTATTCGTCCGGCGACCGCGCCGCGCCGGCGGTACCGAAGCAGGCCTTGATCTACGAAGCCGACAAGGTCCGGCTCTGGGTGGCACGCGAGGACAAGTCGGTCGAGCTGCGGGAGATCAAGATCGGTCTCATCAATGGCAATCTCGTCGAGGTCACCAGCAATCTGAAGCCCGGCGAGCAGGTGGTCACCAAAGGCAGCCTGTTCATCGACCGCGCGGCGTCCGGCAGCTGATCGACGGGCCGGGAAAAAAAGACAAGCTGAAGACCTGAATGGATCGCCTCGTCGCCCTTGCCGTCAACCGGCGCTTCCTGATGGTCGGGATGTTCGTCGCCGTGCTCATCGGCGGCCTGATTGCGTTCAACCAGCTCAACATCGAGGCTTATCCGGATCCGACCCCGCCGATGGTCGACATCGTGACGCAGAGCCCGGGCCTGTCGGCGGAGGAGATCGAGCGCTACATCACGATTCCGATCGAGACCCAGGTCGCGGGTCTGAAGAACGTGACGACCATTCGCACCATCTCGCTCTACGGCCTCTCCGACGTCAAACTGCAGTTCTCGTTCGCTTACACCTATGACGAGGCATTGCAGCAGGTGTTGAACCGCCTGGCGCAGCTCGCGCCGCTGCCCGGCAATGTGCAGCCGCAGATCTCGCCGCTCAGTCCAATTGGCGAAATCTTCCGCTACCGTCTCGTCGGCCCGCCGAACTACAGCGTGCTCGACCTCAAGACCATCCAGGACTGGATCCTCCAGCGGCGCTTCCGTGCCGTGCCCGGCGTGATCGACGTCACCGGATGGGGCGGCAAGAGCAAGACCTACGAGCTCCAGGTCGACTTCAACAAGCTGGTCGCCAACGGCCTGACGCTGCCGCAATTGCTCCAGGCGGTCGGCAATTCCAACGTCAATGTCGGCGGCAACACCGTCAATATCGGTCAGCAATCGGCCGTGGTGCGCGGCGTCGGCCTGATCCGCTCGATCGACGACCTCGCCAACACCATGGTCTCGCAGACCAACGGCAATCCGGTGCTGGTCAAGGACGTCGCCACCGTCACCGTCGGCCAGAAGCCCCGTCTCGGCATCGCCGGCCTCGATGAGTCCGACGACATCGTGCAAGGCATCGTCCTGATGCGCCGCGGCGAGCAGAGCTCGCCAACCATCAAGCGCGTCCACCAACTCGTTCAAACCATCAACGACTCCAGCATCCTGCCGCCCGGCGTGCGCATCGAGCGCATCTATGACCGCGGCGACCTGATCGACCTCACGACCCACACTGTGCTCCACAACATGGTGATCGGAATTCTGCTGATCGTGTTGCTGCAGTGGATATTCCTCGGCGATCTCCGCAGTGCGCTGATCGTCGGCGCCACCATTCCGTTCGCGCTGTTCTTCGCGGTGATCATCCTGGTGCTACGGGGGGAATCGGCGAACCTGTTGTCGGTCGGCGCGATCGATTTCGGCCTGATCGTCGATGCCACCGTCATCATGGTGGAGGCGATCTTCCGGCGCCTGACGCAGACGACGCCGATGTCGGAATCCGAGCAGATGTCGTCCGAGACGCTGTTCGGCATGAAAAGCCACGCCATTCTCAGCGCGGCGGCCGATGTCTCTCGTTCGATCTTCTTCGCCGCGGCCATCATCATCGCGGCCTTCCTGCCGCTGTTCACGCTCTCCGGCGTCGAGGGCAACATCTTCGGACCGATGGCCCGGACCTATGCCTACGCGCTGGCCGGCGGTCTGCTTGCGACGTTCACCGTCACTCCTGCGCTGTCGGCGATCATTCTGCCGGCGCATGTTCATGAGACCGAGACCAGGGTGATGCTGATCCTGCATCGGATCTACATGCCGGTGCTGCATTGGGCGGTCGCCAACCGCGGCATCATGCTCGGTGGCGCGTTCGGCCTCGTACTGATGACGGTTGCGCTCAGCCGCTTGCTTGGCCTCGAATTCCTGCCGAAGCTGGAGGAGGGCAATCTCTGGATCCGCGCCACGCTGCCGCCGACCATCTCGCTTCAGGAAGGCAACTCCTACGTCAACGAAATGCGCAAGGTGATCCGCGCGCGGCCTGAAGTGGAATCCGTGGTGTCGCAGCACGGCCGCCCCGATGACGGCACCGACGCCGCCGGCTTCTTCAACGCCGAGTTCTTCGCGCCCCTCAAGCCCGCCAGCCAATGGCCCGGCACCCGCGACAAGGAAGAGTTGACCGCGCAACTGCTCAAGCAGCTTGACGATCGCTTCCCCGGCGTCGAGTTCAACTTCTCGCAATATCTCCAGGACAATGTCTCCGAAGCCGTTTCCGGCGTGAAGGGCGAGAACTCGATCAAGCTGTTCGGCAGCGATCTCCAGGCGCTGACCGACACCGCCAACAAGATCAAGTCGGTGCTATCAACCGTGCAGGGCGTCACCGACCTTGCCGTGTTCACCTCACTGGGGCAGCCGACCATCCAGATCGATATCAACCGTGCCAAGGCCGCGCGCTATGGCCTCGCGCCGGGCGACATCAACGCCACCATCAAGGTCGCGATCGGCGGCGACACCGCCGGTGACATCTACGAGGCAGGAAGCGACCGCCACTTCCCGATCATCGTTCGTCTTGCGCCGGAATTCCGCAGGAGCGCCGAGGCGATCCAGAATTTGCGGATCGGTGCGCCCGGACCGAACGGCACCGTCACGCAGATCCCCCTGAGCGAGGTCGCCACCATCAGCCTCGTCTCGGGTGCGGCCTACATTTATCGCGAGCAGCAGGAGCGCTATCTGCCGATCAAGTTCTCGGTACGTGAACGCGACCTCGGCAGCGCCATCCGCGAGGCGCAGCAGAAGATCGCCGCTCAGGTGCAACTGCCGCCCGGCGCGCACATGGACTGGGTCGGCGAATTCGGCAATCTCCAGGACGCGATCCGGCGATTGTCGATCGTGGTGCCGATCTCGCTGGCGCTGATCGGCGTCCTGCTCTGGTTCAATTTCGGCTCGATGACCGACACGCTGCTCGCCATGAGCGTGATTCCGATGGCCATCTTCGGCGGCGTGCTCGGTCTCTTGATCACAGGTACCGCCTTCAGTGTCTCGGCGGCGATCGGCTTCATCGCGCTGTTCGGCATCGCCGTGATGGACGGCATCATCATCCTGTCGCAGTTCAACCAACTCATCGAAGAGGGCATGGACCGCATGACCGCGGTGATACGCACCGGCGAATTGCAGCTTCGGCCGGTGCTGATGACCTGCGTCGTCGCCGGCATCGGCCTGTTGCCGGCCGCGCTGTCGGAAGGCATCGGCTCGCAGGTGCAGAAGCCGCTTGCGGTCGTCGTGGTGACAGGCATGATGCTCGCCCCTATCGTGATCCTGGTGACGCTGCCGGTGTTGATCTCCTTCTTCTCCCGCCGCGCACGCTGACGCCGCCAATCACAGCATCCGCTGCGCGATCCGCACCAGCATCATGGTGCCGAGGCCCAGCAGCATCAAGCTGGCCAACCGACTGCTCATCGACAGCATGCGCGGCGTCAGCCGTGACCGCGCCATTGCCACGATCGTGCTGAGCACGGTCCACCAGATCGCGGAACCGACGAAGACACCGGCGATCAGCGGGGCTGCCGCGGTCTGCATTGAAAAGGCGTGCAGCGCAGCCAGAAACAGGATGACGGTCAGCGGATTGGTGAACCCAAGCGCGATGGCGCTGAGATAGGCCCGCGCCAGATGCACGTTGTCGACGACGTCGGTCGTCTGGAGCGCGACCGAGCCGCGATGGGTCCGGATCGCGAACCACAGCAGCGTGAGCGCCGAGACGGTGCCGAAGCCGGCGGCATTGGCCTCGACCCGGGGCTGTGCCAGCGAGCCCAGTCCTAAAACCGCGAGAGCGCTGTAGGTGAGATGCACGGTCGCGGCGCCGAAGCCGGTTGCGAGGCCCGTGGCCATGCCGGATGCCAATGTGCGCTGTATGCACAGCATGCCCATCGGTCCGATGGGGGCGGCCACGGTGAAACCAATTCCAATGCCGGAAAAAAGCGCGGCAAGATAATGCGATAAAGGCATGCACCCGCACGAACAAATGAAATCTGTGCGTGTGCGTAGCCCCGAAAAAGAATCGCCGCCTCAACCAGAAGGGTGAGAAACGGACGAGAGCACAAACACGTTCGTGTGAGTCCAACGAGTTTGTGCCTTCGCGACAACAGTTCCACGCCTCATTGTGGAACCGTGTCGCGGTCGTTGAACCGAATTGCGCTTGGCGCGACTCAGAACCCGTAGAGTTGCGCCGGGTTGTCGACCAGGATCTTCTTGCGCACATCTGCATCCGGCGCCCACACCGGAAGCTGGTTGAGCAGGCGGCCGTCGTCGATCTGGTAGAGCGGCGCGATGTCGGTGGCTTTGCGTCCCTCGACACGGCTCGAATCCGGATGCGGCCAGTCCGTGCCCCAGACGATGCGGTCCGCATTCGCCGCGATCAGTGCGCGGGCATAGGGCACCATGTCCTGATAATCGGGCGCGAGCTTCGAGGAGCGATAGGCGCCGGAAATCTTGACATAGGCCTTGCCGGATTTCACCAGCGCGACCAGGTCGGAAAATCCCGGCTGCTCCAGCCCAAGCGAGGCCTCAAGGCCGCCGAAATGGTCGAATACAACGGGTACTGGCGCCGTCTCGACGAGGTCCTTGATCGCCGAGATCATGGGAAGCGTCGTGTAGAGCTGCACGTGCCAACCGCGCGCCTTCATGCGCTCGACTGCGGCGGTGAAGCGCGGCCGGCCGACATTGGGGTCGTTGACGCCGCCGGTCGCGAGATTGAGGCGGACACCGCGAAAGCCGTCTGCCTGCATCGTGTCAAGCTGGGCCTCGGTCGTTTTGTCGTCGATCACGGCCACCCCGCGCGCGGCCGCGCCACGCGCTTTCATGCCGAACAGCGTCGACGAGTTGTCGGTGCCGTAGACGCTCGGCGTCACGATCACCACGCGCTCGATATGCAGCGCCTTGTGCAGCGCGGCCATCTCCTCCGGCGAAGCCGGTTCCGGCGTGTAGACGCGGCCCGCGAAGAACGGAAATTTTTCGACATCGCCATGGATGTGGGTGTGACAGTCGCAGGCATGGGCCGGGACGTCGAAATTGACCGGAGTGGCGGGCTGCGCGGCACGTGCGTGGGCTTTGTTCGACATGGCAACTCCGGCGGCAAGGGAGGCAAGCAGGACGCTGCGTCGGCTGAGCATGGTTTCTCTCCCTGTATTATTATTTGGCAGTGGCATCGTGACAGTATCACATCAGCCCGGCAGCCGCTGCGCTTCGCTGCATAGCTGCTCGACGAGGTCCGCAAGCAGGCGTGAGCCGTCGACGCGCACGACCGGGCAGGGCAGCTTCGCGAGCCACGCCTCATCTCTTGCGAGACTGCGACCCTCGCGATCGCCGGCTTCGTAGTGCGAGGCCCAGTCGACGAACGACTCCGCCTCCTCATGACGCCAGCCGCCCTGTGCGACGGCATCCGCTCCGAAATGCGTAGCCTCGCGGTCACGCAGGCGCTGCAAGCGAAGCTCGCGCGGCGTCGTCACAAAGACGACGAGATCGAAGAATGGGATGAACTCGTCGCCCCAGCCGGTGACCGTTCCGCTCAGCACCCAATCGAGCCGCGGCAGAAACATCTCGCGCATCAGGCGCAGACGCTCGGCAGCGGGGCGCGTGGTCTGGTAGGGCGGCGCCGTCGGCAGCCAGAAATAATCATCGCTGTCGTGATGCGGCAGCGCAAGCCGGCTCGCGAGCGCGCGGCCGATCGTCGTCACGCCGGAGCCGGAGGCTCCCATCAGATGGATGCGGCGGCTTTTCATCGGCACCAAGCCAGACGATTGAAACTACTGCCCCGATGGCGTGCGCAGGCCGTGCCAGGCGTCGCGGACCTGCTGGTAGTGCACCTCGGGCAGATAGTCCGGCGTGTTCAGGCTCAAGGTCTTGACGTCGAGATGGCCGACGGCGCTGAGCAGCGTGTAGGAAGCGATCACGCGGTCGCGATTGGCGCCGATCAGGCGGGCCTTGGCCTGGATCAGATCGGCCTGCGAGTTCAGCACATCCACCGTCGTGCGCTGTCCGCCGGCGGCCTCGCGCTGCACGCCCTGGAGCGCGACGGTCGCCGCCTTCACTTCGGACTCCGAAGCCGAGACCGCGATCTTGGCGCCTTCATTGGCAACCCAGGCGCTGACCGCCGCCGTGCGCGCCTGGTTGCGCACCTGATCGAGCACGAGCCGGCTCTGCGCCCTGATTTCCTTGGCCTGCCGGGTCTGTGCGGCGGCCTGGCCGCCGTCGTAGATCGGCACGGTGACATTGGCGACGATCGAGGCCTGATCTTCGGCGAAGGTGCCGAGCGTCGGGTCGTTGTTGCGGCTCTTGCTGGCGCTGCCCTGGACGCTGGCGCTCGGCAGCAGCGCGCCTTCGGCGACGCGGATGTTGGTGGAGGCGACATCGACGTCGAAGCCCGCCGCCATCACCGCTGGGTGCTGGCGGATCGCCATCGTCAGCGCGTCTTCGCGGCTCTTCGGCAGATAGCGGTCGACGACTTCGGCGGCCCGAAGCTGCGACGGCGCATTGCCGATCACCTGCGCGTAGATCGCCTGGCTCACCGCCAGCGCGACTTCCGCGGCGTTGAGATCGGAAAGCCCGCGGTTGAGCCGCGCCTCGGCCTGGGCGCTGTCGGTCGGCGTGACGTCGCCGGCGTTGAGGCGCCGCTGGGTGACCGAGAGCGTTTCGCGCAGGAAGGCGACGTTGGAGCGCTGCGCCTCGACCAGCGACTGGTTGGCGAGGACATTGGTGTAGGCGGTGACCGCGTCGAGCAGCACACCCTGGCCGACGTTGCGCAGCGCCTCGCGGCCAGACTGCACCTGGAGTTCGGCGGCGCGCACGTTGTTGGCGGTGCGGAAACCGTTGAACAGGGTCTGCGACACGGTGACGCCGATGATCCATGGCTTCAGATTGGCGGTCTGGATGGTGTTGTCGGGCAGCAGGTTGCGCACCGACTGCAACCCGGCGCTGAGGCTTGCCACGATCTGTGGCCGGTAGCCGGCGAGCGCCTGCGGCACGTTCTCGTCGGTGGCGCGCTGCCGCGCACGCTCGGCATTGAGTTGCGGATTGGTCTGGTAGGCCTTGGCGAGCGCCTCCGGCAGCGCTTCCGCCCGTGCGGCCGAGGGCAGGGCGCAACACAGCGCCAGCGTGGTCCATGTCGCGAGCACAGGAGCCACGCCCGATCGATGCCGCGTCATCACGCGACCAGCTCTGGCGGCACGCCCAATCATGTAATCCCGCAAATCCCGGCTGTCCGCCCCCGCCGACGGCGGCTCTCTTAGCTGTTTAACCAGCCGAGGTCCCGCAGGCAAACTGCCGCGGGGGAAACCCCCATGTATTCCGTGCTTGTTGCAGGCACGTCACAGGGATTCTGCGGGAAAGCGGCAGAGCCTTACACCAGGCTGACCGCTCGCCTGCCTTTACCTGTTCTTGTTCACCGGCTTCCGCTTCTCGATGAACGCCGCCATGCCCTCGGAGCGGTCCTCCAGTGCGAAGGTCGAGTGGAACAGGTTGCGCTCGACGCTCATGCCCTCGGCGAGCGTGGTCTCGAAGGCGCGGTTGACCGCTTCCTTGGCCATCGCGACCGCGGGCCGCGACATCGCGGCGATCTTCTCGGCCGCGGCCATCACCTCGTCCATCAGCTTGTCGGCGGGAACGATGCGGCTGACCAGGCCGCTGCGCTCGGCTTCGGCCGCATCCATCATGCGGCCGGTGAGGCAAAGGTCCATCGCCTTGGACTTGCCGATCGCACGGGTCAGGCGCTGGGTGCCGCCGATGCCGGGGATGGTGCCGAGCGTGATTTCGGGTTGACCAAATTTGGCGGTGTCGGCGGCGATGATGAAGTCGCACATCATCGCGAGCTCGCAGCCGCCGCCGAGCGCATAGCCTGCGACCGCGGCGATCGTCGGCTTGCGGCAGCGCGCGACCCGATCGCCGCCGATCGCGGCAAAATCCTCCGAGAACATGTCGATGAAGCCTTTCGGCTGCATCTCCTTGATGTCGGCGCCGGCAGCAAACGCCTTCTCGCTGCCGGTCACGACGATGCAGCCGATGGCGTTATCGGCTTCGAGATCGTCGACGGCCGCGGCGATCTCGCGGAAGACGCCGAAGGAGAGTGCGTTGAGCAGCTTCGGCCGGTTCAGCTTGATGATGCCGACCGCGCCTTTGCTTTCGACGATGATGTGTTCGAACGTGCTCATGCTCCACCCACGCTTTTGGTTGAGCGGGCAATGTGCCCGCTCGCGCGGTGGGCTTCAAGAGGCCGCAAAGCCATCGGCGCGAGGACGGCCGGAACACGCGGCCAGATGCGCGTTCCGGACCAGGTCCCGCGGGCCGGCGATCAGGCCAAAATCACGCCATGAACATACGCGCGGCGGAGGCCAGCGTCAGCAGCGTGCCGACGCCGATGAAGATTTTTCCGATCAGGGAGCTCTGGTCCCAGGCCGAGCTCTGCTGGCTGCTTGCCATCACCGGCGCCGGACGCGGCTGCGCGTCGATCACCGCCCTCTGCGCCGGCGTGTTGTCCTGTTGCAGGGCGCGGTCGATGTCGTTGAGCTGATCGGGTGCGACGACCTGGCTCTCGGCGTTCGGGGCGGCGGTATTATCGGCCGCGGCCTGGACGTTGTCGTTGGCCCGGCCCGTCATTGCGGAAGCGGCAGCCGCGGTCGGCGTATCGGCGGCGGCGAGTTGCGCGTTGGCGTTGGCGATTTCCGGCGGCATCTGGCTCGAGGTCGGCGCGTCACGATTGTCGGCCTTCGTCTCATCGGCCGTTGCCGCGGCGTCCTTCTTGTCGGCCTTGTCGTCGGATTTTTCTGCCGTCTTGGTGTTGTCGCGGTGACGCGACGTGTGATGCCGCTGCTTGGTCGGCTTGACCGTGTCGGCCTGTTTGCCCGCGCTGTCCGACTTGCTGCTTGCGGCTGAATTCGGCGCCGCCTGTGCAACGCCCCCGAACAGCAAGAAAAGCCCGGCCAGGAGAATCAGGGCCGCGCGCCCGCTGGCTTTCATCATGTTGACGATCTCCCCAAATTCCGCCCGTCCCGGGACTGAACAGAGACCCTGGGGCGTGACCACAGCGGGGCAGAAAATGGGAATCTTCGGGCCACACCGGGCAAAAGCGCGGCAAAACCGCTGCCTTCGCAGCCGGCCGCGGGGTGCGGACTGGACCGATCGGTGTTATGAGCCGTCGCAGATCCTGACGGCCGCATCGGTCGCGTGGCCAAGCAAGATCACGAATTCGTGATCTGGCTGATGCCAGCGTAACAAACTGAAAGAGCGGCCGAATTGCATGGTGAGGGGCGCGCGTGCGCGGACGTGAGGACGAGTGGACCGGCCTGATGCGGTCGGCCATGGCAGGCGATGACGCGGCGTATCAGCGCCTGTTGAAGGCGGTCACGCCTGTGCTGCGCGCTGCCGCGAGGCGCGGCCTGGCTCGGGCCGGGCAGCCTCCCGACCAGGCCGAGGATATCGTGCAGGAGATTTTGTTGGCGGTGCATCTGAAGCGGCACACTTGGGACAGCGAAGCCCCCTTCGCCCCGTGGCTGTTTGCGATCGGCCGCAACAAGCTGATCGACATGCTGCGGCGACGGGGCAGGCGGATCTTCGTCAACATCGACGATTTCGCCGAGACCCTGCCGGGCGAGGCGCCGCAGGAGACGGTCTCGGCCGGCGAAGTCGCCAGCCAGCTCAATACGCTGCCGCAGCGCCAGCGCGACGTGTTGCAGTCGATCGCGGTCGACAGCACGTCGATCAAGGACACGGCGGTGAAATATTCGATGAGCGAGGGCGCGGTGCGGGTCGCGCTACATCGCGGACTTGCCGCGCTGACTGCCAAACTGCGGGACCAGTAGTCATGGACACCGATCAACTCATTCGCTCGCTCGCGGCCGACAACGCCCATCGTCCGCCGCGCGTCGGCGCGGTGCTGACCATGGCGCTGCTGGTCGCTGCGCCGCTGTCGATCCTGATCTTCGCCACCTTTCTCGGTGTGCGTCACGACGTGATGAGCGCGATGCACAACCCGTTCTTCGACATGAAGTTCGCGGTCACGCTGTCGCTCGCGATCCCGGCGATCATCGTCAGCCTGCATCTGTCGCGTCCCGAGGCCTTGCTGCGTGGCTGGGGCTGGCTACTGCTGCTGCCGGTCGGGCTGCTCGCGGTGGCGATCGGCAGCGAGGCGATGATGGCGCCGGCCATGCCGATGACGATGCGACTGGTGGGCAAGAATTCCAGGGTATGCCTGTTCGCAATCCCTGCGATGTCGCTGCCGCTGCTTGCTGGGGCCCTGTTCGGCCTGCGTCACGGCGCGCCGTCCCATCCGGCGCTCGCCGGGGCTCTCGCCGGCCTGGTGTCGGCCGGGCTCGCCGCGACGCTGTACGCTTCACACTGCACCGACGACTCGCCGCTGTTCGTCGCGACCTGGTACACGCTCGCCACCGCGTTGGTGGCGGCAATTGGCGCGCTCGTGGGGGCGAGGGTCCTACGCTACTAGCTCGCCGGCTTCACGCCGCCGGCGTCGCGCCCTGCTGCATGCGGTGGAAGCGCAGCACCTGCTGCGCGGTCGAGCTGCGCAGCGCCTCGTAAGCGTCGCGTAGCGTCAGCATGTCGGTCTGCGAGCCGCCTGAGAGCTTCTCGCGCAGGGCAATGATGGCGCGGACGCTCGACCATTGCATGGCCGCGACCTTGGCGAGGATCATCACGCCCTCGATCCGGCTTTCGATCATCATGGTCTCGGCGGTCTCGACTGCGACGCCCGCAAGCGCCGCGAGCCCCGCATTGGTCTCGTCGAACTTGCCCTGCTCCGCGAAGGTGGCGACCTGGAGCTCGGTGAGGCGGCCGTCCTCATGCAGCGACTTCACCAGCGCGCGCGCCCTCTCGGTCTGCCTGGTCATGCTGGCGGCGCGGATTCGCTGGGCCGCTTCCTGGACCACGCTGGACACGTCGTCCGCGAACTCGGGGTGCGCGGCCTCCAGCTTCCTGCGCACGGCCAAGGAGGCCTTTGCGACCAGCTTCAAATAATGATGGCGGGGCAAGTCGGGCCGCAGGCCGATGCAACTGGCGAGGTCGTCGTCACGCTCGGCGCGGGTCACGAGGTCGGCGAGACTTCCCTCCGACAGTTGCGCACCCGGATTGCTGACGGTCGATTGCACCACGTCCTCGTCGCCGCGGGTCACCAGCACGTCGGTCAGCGCTTCCGACAGCACCCGCCGTAGCGAGATCGCCTTGAGATGGGCTTGACCCCTGGTGCGCGCGATCTCGATCAGGATCTCCTCGTCCAGCCGTTCGGATTTCGACAGCACCGGGCCGGAAACCTCAATCACCTCGTCGAGCGCGAGCGTGCGGATGATCTTCGGCGGCGCAGCCGCGATCGGTGCGAGGCGGTCGGCGAGCAGCGCCTTGGCGGACGTCTCGATCTGCTCGATCAGGCATTGGAACACGTCATCGAACACACGAACGTGGTCGTCGGAATAGTCCGAGGCGTTGCCCACGAAGAGATCTGTGACGCGGCGCAGCGTCTCGACCCGGTGCGCGACGGTGCCGTGCGAGAGCGCGGTTTGCAATTCCTCGAGCAGATTCTCGGATGATTTGGCGGATTTAGATCTCATTGCCCTGTCCTGGCGCGTTCGGCCCGGCAGCGGCTTCGGTCGCGCCGGGAGAAAATGGATTGATCAGCTGGTTGCAATGCGGTTGCGCCCCTGTGCCTTGGCGGAATAGAGCGCGCTATCGGCGCGCACGAGAAACGTGTCGGCGGTATCGTTGTCGCGCAGCGTCACGACGCCCGCGGAAATGGTCACGCGCATGCCCGGGGAGAATGCGCTCCAGTCCAGATCGGCGACGATGCCGCGCAGCCGATCGAGCGTGCGCGATGCCGCATCGCCGTCCGTCGCCGGCAGCAGCAGCAAGAATTCCTCGCCGCCGTAGCGGCCGAAGCAGTCGGCCGGGCGGATGTTGGCGAAAATGGTGATTGCGAAGGTGCGCAGCACCTCGTCGCCGACGGGATGGCCATGGGCGTCGTTGATGCGCTTGAACCAGTCGAGATCGATGAGTGCGATCGCGCAAGGGGTCGATGTCTGCCGCGATTTTTCGATCTCGGCGTCGAGAAGCCGCATGATGCAGCGGCGGTTGTAGGAGCCGGTGAGTTCGTCGAGCTCCGCCAGCTCCTCGATGCGCTGATAGGCGGCCTTCAGCTCGATGCTGCGCCGGTACAGGATCTTGCGCAGCGTGGCGCCGAACAGGCCGAGGAAGGCGCACTGGCCAATCACCAGCACGAAGCACAGCATCGAGGCGGCCCGTTGCAGCTGGGTCGTAACCGGCAGTCCGATTGGCAAGTCCGAGGCGAGGAAGACCAAGGCGAGCCCGCAAGTGGCGAGGCCCCAGGTGAGCATCGCCTGGCTCGATGTCATACGAAGCGTGCCGAAGGCGAAGATCAGAAACAGCACGGCAAGGAACGCAACTCCGACTGTCGGCACCGCGAGCAGGAACAGCAGCTGCAGCGACATATGCGCCGAGATCTGGAAGACGGTGAGGTAATGATCCTCGAACCGGTCGCCGAAGCCCGCTTCCGACAGCACGGTGAAGGTTCCGATGGTCAGAAGGCCGCCGAGCCAGAACAGTGACGGAACGCCCATGGAGATGACGCCGTCATAGGCGTAGAGCAGCAGGACGGAGGCGCCGAGCGAGTAGCTCGCCACCTGGCCGACATACATCTGGCGCCGCTGCCGGATCCGGCGCGCCAGGACCTCGGGTGCCGCAGCCGCGGTCGTCAGGGCGAGATCCGCGGCCTCAGCGGCATTCCTCTCGGGAAAGGACGTCGCAGCCGTGCTCATGGTCCCGCCCAATGGTGGATGTCAGCCCAAAAATCTACGTGGCAAGCCTTTAGGTTTGGTATCCTTCGAAACCGAATCCACGCTGTGCAGCGCAGGAGCGGGGACGTCGAGCGGCCGAGGAATTTGCCGGCCGTGAGGCGTCGTGTGCGACGCGGTCGAGCCAAAGCAGGGCTTCGGAAGACATATGTCGTGCTAGGCTGCTAAGGTTCCATGCACGTCGGCTTCTCTATGCTGGACGGCATTGCTCAGGAAAGTGCTTCATTACTATGTTACCGTTCTTGAGCGCGGCGCCCAGCCGCGGGTGGCAAAAGGAAATTTCGCGTATGTGGGGTAGATCACACAGCCTCCCGTATGACTGCGGTAGGCTGAACAATTTTACCCCTCCCGTCGAACCGTCTGCCGCATCGACCCGACCAATCTTGCGAGACGGCCTTTGAGCGTGACACAAGCGGCTTCGGACGAGATCCTGATCGCCAGGATCGCTCAAGGCGACCGGCTCGCCATGCAGGTGCTGTACGGGCGGCACCATGTAAGGGTGTATCGGTTCGGCCTTCGGCTCGTGCGGGACGAGCAGGCGGCGGAAGACCTCATCAGTGAGGTATTTCTCGACGTCTGGCGTCAAGCCGGCAAGTTCGAGGGCCGATCCGCCGTTTCCACCTGGCTGCTGGCCATTACCCGATTCAAGGCCCTGTCTGCGCTTCGGCGCAGGAAGGATTTTGAGTTGGACGACGACGCCGCGAACGCGATCGAGGACACGTCCGACAATCCGGAAACGGCGGTGCAGAAGAAGGATACCAGTGAAGCGTTGCGGGAGTGTCTGACGGGCCTCTCGCCGGATCATCGGGAAATCGTCGATCTCGTCTACTACCACGAGAAATCCGTGGAAGAGGTGGCCGAAATCGTTGGCATCCCGGAGAACACTGTGAAGACGCGCTTGTTCTATGCGCGCAAGAAATTGGCCGAACTGCTGAAGGCAGCCGGCATTGAGCGAGGCTGGCCATGATGGCTTTGAGCAAGAAGATGCTGGAGCAAGAGCCCGGTGAAATTGAACTGCTGCTGCCGTGGCACGCCGCCGGCACGCTGAACCCGCGCGATGCGCGCCGCGTCGACGAGGCGCTAGCGCGCGATCCCGAGCTCGCGAAGCAATATGCCGCGATCCGCGGCGAGTATGAAGAGACCATTCATCTGAACGAGAGCCTGGGTGCTCCGTCGGCGCGCGCGATGCAGAAGCTGTTCGCGGCGATCGACGCCGAGCCCGCGCGGGCGGCCGGTTCGCTGCCGCTGTCGGCGCGCATCGCCACCTTCTTTGCGAGCCTGTCGCCGCGCACTCTCGCCTGGTCGGCGAGCCTTGGCGCCATGGCCCTCGTGCTGCAAGCCGGAATCATCGGCGCGGTGTTGACGCAGACCCAGACTGCGACCTTCCAGACTGCTTCGCTTTCGACCAGCGCTCCGATCACACGCGACCTCGGCACGACCGTCCCGCCAGCGCGCGCGCTGGTACGCTTCACGCCCGAGGCGCGCGTCGCCGACATCACCGCATTGCTCGACGGCTACCAGGCTTCGATCATCGGTGATGCCAAGGGCGGCATGTTCCGCCTCCAGTTCGACAAGGCGATGAGCCGTGACGAACTCAACTCGCTGCTTGGCAAGATGCAGCGCGAGAAGTTCGTCAACCTCGCCGTCGCGGCGCCGTAAGGCGCTTCCAAGCTGATGACGCGCAAGTCCGAAAGTGGAGTAAGAGCCGGGGTCTGCGCTTCGTCGGTCGCAGCCGCGCTTTTGCTCGCCGCCTGTCTCGGCGTCGAGGTTGCGCAGGCGCAGGCGATCATGCGCACGCCGACGATCAGCGTCCCCTCCCGAATGCCGACCATTTCTCCTGGCATCGCCGCACGCGTCAGTCCGGGCGTTGCAGCCAGAGCGGTGGCCGTCGGCCGCGGTCCCGGTCCGATCGTGACGACGAGGATTTCGGCGCGGATGGGGCCGACGCCGGTGCTGCCTTATGCGCGCTACTCCCCGAACCTCTATCCCGCCTGTACCGCGCCCGATCGCGACGCCGCCGGCGAATGCCTGGCGCAGCAGAACGCAGGCGGCGATGGCTCGGGCAAATCGGGCAAGAAGACCGCCGGAAAGCGGCGCGGCAACAACGCGCCCGTCGCCGCGGATTTGCGTACCTTCGCCGACGAATTCGTCGCCGAGATCGATGGCGGGCTGTCGTCGACCGAGGCCGACGAGCTTGCGCGTCGCCATGGCCTGACGCGCGTGTCCTCCGAGAATTTTCCGCTGATCGGGGCGACGTTCGGACTGTTCCGCATCACCGACGGCCGGCCCTCCGCGACGGTGCGGCGTGAATTCGCGGCCGACGGCAGCGTGCGTTCGGTCCAGCCGAACTTCCGCTACCTGCTTCAGGACCAGAAATCGTCGGTGCCGACCGAGGGAGATCCCGCGCAATATGCGCTGGCCAAGCTCCGCCTGCCGCAGGCACATACTCTCGCGCATGGCGCCAATGTGACGGTTGCTGTGATCGACTCCGGCATCGACGCCCGACATCCGGAACTTGCCAATTCCATTGCCGATAATTTCGATGCGCTCGGTAGCGCCGAAGGCCCGCACATTCATGGCACCGGCATTGCAGGCGCCATCGTGGCGCATGCCAAGCTGATGGGCAGCGCGCCCGAGGCGCGCATCATCGCCATCCGCGCCTTCGGCGGCACCACCGGCGGGGCCGAGAGCTCGTCCTACATCATCCTGCGCTCTCTGAACTATGCCGCCGAGCACGGCGCGCAGATCGTCAACATGAGCTTTGCCGGTCCCAAAGACGCGGTGATCGAGCGGGCCATCGCGGCGACCGCCGCGCGTGGCCTGGTGCTGATCGCAGCCGCCGGCAATGCCGGCGCGAAGTCGCCGCCGCTCTATCCGGCCGCCAATCCCAACGTGATCGCGGTCAGCGCAACCGACCAGCAGGACCGGCTGTTCACCGCCTCCAACCGTGGCAACTACATCGCGGTCGCGGCTCCCGGCGTCGATATCTTCCTGCCAGCGCCTGACGGCAAATACCAGATGACGTCGGGCACCTCGTTCTCGGCCGCGTATGTCTCCGGCGTCGCAGCGCTGCTGCTCGAGCGCAACTCCGCCTTGAAGCCGGAAGCGCTGCGCACGACGCTGGCGAAGACGGCGCGTGACCTCGGTTCACCCGGGCGTGATGATCTGTTCGGCGATGGCGGGGCCGACGCGTTTGCCGCGGTCATGGCCGTTCCCGCCGCCGGCGCGACGCCGGTCGCGGCCGCATCCGGTACAACAAAACGTGAAGATATCGAGAAGCGTCGCGACGAGCCTGGCATCCGCGCATTAGAGCAACCCTCGTTGTCGAGCACCGAGGATAAAGCCACGGTTTCTCAGGCGGATAGGCCGGCGACGCGATAGCGGCTGCGACAACTTTGCGCGCGGCGCGAAGGTTGAAAAATCAAACGCCGCATTGAACGTTCGGCCCGCTGCCACGACCAAATTATGTGGGAGCGGTTATCCCTCCCCATAAGTCATATCAGGCGCGAGCGCCCATCCACCCCAAGCGCCCATATGGCTCGACCCGTCCGGTTGTCCCCCCGGACGGGTCTTTTCTTTTTGGGCGTCCAATCCCTCGAAGCCTGCGCGAGATCAGCTTCCGGTTGAGAGATCGTGGCTCACTCATCGCCACTGCTCCGCCGGCACGCCGCAAGCGCGCTATGCTTGTGCGAAGCTTGACTCCAAAACCGCTTGAATCTCCGCACGACTACGGAGTTTGGCGACGAAAACATCGTCGTTGCTGGACAAGTCAAAACTTTTCCACAAAATATTCACGTCGCGTCTAAATTGATTCGTGTGCGTTGCGTCGCGTCCGTATTTTCTCCTGACGGGCTGATTTATGACACATCGCCAAGAGGCTATTCGCGACGTGGCTATTGGCCGCGACATTGCGGCACGCTGGTGCGCTCTCGCCGAGCAGCGGCTGGTGCATCTCTCCGAGATGTTCGAGACCGGGCGCTGGCGCCGCTATCACTCCGAGATCGCATTTCTCGAAAACATCCAGGAAGCGAAGCTCGCCGTCCAGACCTGGCGCGCCCTTGCCACCGGCGCTGACGTCGCCACGGCGGCCGCGAGCGTGTCGCCCGCATTCGGCTGGTCGCCGGCGACCATGCCCCGCATGTTTCCGCGCGAGCAGCAGGCGCAGACAGTGCAACCGAAGGCCGTGCACATCGTCCCGGAGACCGCCGTGCCGGTCAGGCTCGATCCCAAGCCGGGCGTTCTCGCCGACATCTCCGAAGCCCCGGCCGCGCGGGTCGCCGCGCCTGCCCCGATGGCACCGCTCCAAGTGCCGGCTGCCATGGCGCCGCCCACCGCGCCCGTCGCGATGACGGGGCCCAAGGTGCCGGCCGCGACGGCAGCGCCCAAGGCGCTGGCTGCGATGGCGGCGCTTCTGCCGCAGTTCTCTCCGCCGGCAGCCGAAATTGTCGCAGCCCCCGAGCGCCTGGTTGAGTTCACCTTCAGCCTCGACGGGCTCGAAGCGAAGTATCCACTGCTGCGGAACGCGTTCTAGCGTTCGGGAGGAGGCGAGCAGCGGCAGCTATCGCCGCACCGCATTCCCGCCGACCACCAATTGCGCAAACCGCTGGGCGCCGTCCACCGACAGATCGGACGTCACGGCGCGCGCATGATCGAGCCCGACCACGGCGCCGCGCGGGGTTTCCGAGATCATGTTGTTGTTGACGAGCGCGGTGCCGGCGCCGGGCACGACGGACACCCCGACGCCGGCCAGTGCCTTGCGGACCACGTTGCCCGTGATCGCGACGTCGCGGAGATATTTGCCCCAGCCGGCGACGATGCCGTAGGACGGCGCGTTCTCGATCACGTTGCCGGTGACAGATGAATCCGCCTCGATGTAGATGCCGATGCCGGCATCGTCATCCGGCGCGGTGCCGATCGGCCGCTTCGGGATCAGATTGCGGATGATGTTGCCCTGGACCACGGCGATGCGGCCGCCTTCGTTGAAATTGCAGACGGAGACGCCGACCGCGGCGCCGTCCACAATGTTGTTGGCGATCACCGCGGCCTCGAAAGCGAATTCCGAATAGAGCGCGACCTCGCGCACATCGCTGACGCTGTTGCCGGTGATGTGGATGTTCGAGGCCGAGTTGCCGCGCACGGCGGAGTAATCGCAGTTCTTGATGCGATTGCCGCGCACGATGACGTTGCCGGCGCGGAACGTGTTGATGGCGTTGCCGTACTGGCCGGAGCCGCCGGGGCCGGCCTTGATGTCCTCGATGCGGTTATCGGTGACCAGCGTGCCGTCATCGCCGATGGCCGTGCGCAGGATCTCGATGCCGTTGTCGTTGGTGCCGGTGATGGTGTTGTGGGAGACGCTGAGACCCCTGGCGTCGAACGACACCACTGCCGTCACCGCGATGTTGGTAAAGATGTTGCCCGAGATGTCGCCGGAGACCTGCTCGAGCCAGATGCCGCTGCCGCCGGAGCCGGTGATCGCGCAATCGGTGATGCGGACGTCGCGTCCGCCGAGGATCTGGATCAGCCCGCGCCGCGTCGGCAGCGGAATGCCGCCGCCGTCAAAGGTGATGCCGGAAAGGCCGATTGCATCGGAGCCGTCGCTCTGGATCGCCGAGGCCCCGCCGGTGAAGACGAATTTTGTCGCGCCGCGCACGCCGATCAGTTGCGCGCCGTTTGGCAAGCGTAGCAACCCACTGCGGTAGATGCCGGGTGGCAGCGCTAGCGGCATCTGCGCCCGCGCAGCCTCGTCGATCGCCCGCTGGAGCGCGCGGGTCTGATCCTCGCTGCTGCCGGGCCGCACGCCATATTGCGTGGCATCGCGGCCGAGCAGCGACGTCAGCGGCGCCGCACGCGCGGCGTCGGCTGGTATCGCGAGCGCGCCGGCGAGGCCTGCGGTCGATGCTCCAATGAGATGGCGGCGATTGAGGTCCATGACGCGTCCTCCGGCGGACGCGGGGGTCCGCAGCGGTTAGGTAGCGCAAAAACGGGACCGCGCGGCTGGGGCCGTGAGGATTGTTCGCGGTAGGGTTAAATGTTTACACAGTCGTGTTCCGAGCCTTCCGTGCCAACTGTACCATCTCCATCAGCATCGCTTCCCCGGCGTCCACCAGTTCCTCCAGCGTGATCCGCGGCGCGCCCTTGCGGCGCACGGCGCCACTGCGCGCGAGCAGGGGAATATGGATAAATGCGGCGAGCTTTGGCCCGCCGCCCCTGACGTTTTCGATCGCGCGCCAGCTCAGGTAATTGCAGAGATAGGCGCCGGCGTCGCGCGAGGGCCGCGCGTCGATGCCGGTGAGGCGGGCGGCGCGCAGCAGCCTTGCGGTGTGCGGGCCGAAAATCAGCGCGTCCGCATTACCGGCGATGCCGCGCTTGCTCGAGCGGGTGTTGGCGGCATCGGGCCAGAGCATGGTGACGGCGTTGCGCGCGCGGCTCTCGATGCGCAGATAGGGCGTGCGTGCGGCGAGGCCGAACATCAGCAGCGCGTCGGGCTTCTCTTTCGCGAGCACCTCCGGCAATTGCCGGTCCACCGCGGCATAGGTGACTGGGAAGATGTGGCTGGAGATCGCGGCATCGTCGAGTGCGGGACGGCGCAATTGCACCAGCCGGGCGACCAGCGGCTGGGTCGGATTGTAGGGCGCGCCGGGGAACGGGCCGAAGGCGGTGAGGAGAACGCGGAGCTTGTCGCTCATTGCAGCAACTCCAGGATCTTTTCGGCGGCGAGCGCCGGCGTGAGATGGCCGTCGGCCACCTCGGTCTCGATCTTCCGGACCTTGGTTCGCACCGACGCCTCGCTGCGCAACCGCGCCAGCATGCGTTGCTCCAGCATCGACCACATCCATTTCACCTGCTGCTCGCGCCGCCGTGCGGCGAAGTCGCCGGAGGCATTCATCGCCTTGCGGTGATCGAGGACTTTCTGCCAGATCTTCGCAATGCCGTCGCCAGTCAGCGCCGAATAGGTCTCGACCGGCGGATGCCAGTGCTCGGAGCGTGGCGTCAGGATATGCAGCGCGCCGCGATAATCGGCGGCGGTGATGTTGGCGCGCTTGAGATTGTCGCCGTCGGCCTTGTTGATCGCGATCATGTCGGCGAGTTCGACCAGGCCCTTCTTGATGCCCTGCAATTCGTCGCCGCCGCCTGGCAGCATCAAGGCCAGGAAGAAATCGGTCATGTCGCAGACCGCGGTCTCGGACTGGCCGATGCCGACGGTCTCGACCAGCACGACGTCGAAGCCGGCCGCCTCGCACAGCAGCATCGCCTCGCGTGTCTTGGCCGCGACGCCGCCGAGCGTGCCCGAGGACGGCGAGGGTCGGATGAAGGCATCGTCGGAAGCCGAGAGCCGGGCCATCCGCGTCTTGTCGCCGAGGATCGAGCCGCCGCTGCGGGCTGAGGACGGATCGACTGCGAGCACCGCGATCTTGTGACCCTGTTCGATCAGATGGATGCCGAGCGCGTCGATGGTGGTGGATTTGCCGACGCCGGGCGAGCCGGTGATGCCGACGCGGAGCGCTCTGCCGGTGTCAGGCAAGAGCATCTGCACCAGCTCGCGCGCCAGCGCCTGATGGTCGCTGCGCCGGCTCTCGACCAGCGTGATGGCCCGCGCCAGCGCCGCGCGGCTGCCGGCGCGAAGGTCATGGGCGAGGGATTTGATGTCCAGTGAAGGCTTTTTCTCAACCATGCCCTGCTTTACAACGCCCGCGTGGGGCAGGCGAGGGCCGCCCGCCCGATATCACCGGGATGTCGCCGCCACTCCGGTCCGCACCGGTTTCAGCTTTCGCCACGCCCAGACCATCACCGGCCACAGCAGCGCCCCGATCGCCATGGCGGCGAGGATCGCGGCCACGGGGCGCTCGAAAAACGGCAAAATGCTGCCGTCCGACTTGATCAGCGAAGTGACAAAGGCCTGCTCGACCATGGTGCCCATGACGATGCCGAGCACCATCGCGGCGACGGGATAACCGTTGGCTTCCATGACATAGCCGATCACGCCGAAGGCGGCGACGGTGACGACGCCGAACATGTTGTTGCCGATAGCGAACGAGCCGACTGCGCAGCACAGCATGATGATGGGCATGATGGCGGAGCGCGGTGCCAGCAGGATGTAGGCGGCAACCCGGATCATGGCGATTCCGAGCGGGATCATCAAAATGTTCGCGATGATGAACATCAGATAGATCGCGTACATGCTCGACGCTTTCTCGGTGAACAGCGTCGGTCCGGGGTTGAGCCCCTTCATGTAGAGCACGCCGATCGCGATCGCAGCGATGGTGTCGCCGGGAATGCCGAACAGTAATGATGGCACCCAGCCCGAGGCGATGCTGGCATTGTTGCTGGCGCCGGCCTCGACCAGGCCCTCGACATGGCCGGTACCGAATTTCTCCGGTTCCTTGGAGAAGCGCTTCGACATCGCATAGGACACCCAGGCGGCCATGTCGGCGCCGGCTCCGGGCAGCACGCCGATGATGATGCCGACGATGTTCCCGCGCGTCATCTGCCAATGGTATTTCTTGGTCAGCTTCCACTGACCGGCCATGATGCTTCCGAATTTGCGCCGCGGCAGCGGCGGCGGCTCGGGCGTCAGCATCGCGCGCATCACCTGGGCGACCGCGAACACGCCGACCAGCGCGGGGATCGGCTCGATGCCGCCGAACAGATCGGTGAGGCCGAAGGTGAAGCGCGGCACGCCGCCGGGATTTTCGATGCCGACGCAGGAGACCAGCAGACCGAGGAACATGCCGGCGATCGCCTTCACCGGCGAGGAGCGCGCCACCAGCGTCGCGCACATCAGGCCGAGCAGCGCCAGCCAGAAATACTCGAAGGTCGAGAACGAGAGCGCGATCTCGGCTAGCGGCGGCGCCAGAATCATCAGCGACAGCACGCCGGCGATGCCGCCCACGGCCGAGAACCACACGCCGGCCCCGAGCGCCAACTCGGCCTGTCCCTTCCGGGTCATGGCGTAAGCCTCGTCGGCATAGGCGGCGGAGGCGGGCGTGCCGGGGATGCGCAGCAGCGCACCGGGGATGTCGCCGGAGAAGATCGCCATCGAGGAGGCCGCCACGATGGTCGCAATCGCCGCGATCGGCGAGAGATAGAAGGTGACGGGGACGAGCAGGGCGGTTGCCATCGTCGCCGACAGGCCCGGCAGCGAGCCGATCACGAGCCCGTACACCGAGGCTGCGAACATCGCGATGATGACCTCCCAGGTGGAGATCAGTGCGAACGCTTCAATCAGGGTTTTCAGCATGGGGTCACCAGGGTGTCGGCAACAGGCCGGCGGGAAGCGGCACGCGCAGCAGCTTGCCGAAGATGAGGTGGATGGCGAACGGCGCCAGCGCTGCGAGCGGCAGCGCCAGCTTCCACTTTGCCCCCAACGCGGTCGAGGTGACGTAGACCATGATCGCCGCGGTGATGATGAAGCCGAGCCGGTCGGCCGCGACCACGTAGAACAGCAACAGCGCCGGCGGCAGCAGCGCGCGCAGGCCGTACAACTTTCCCTGAGGCGGCGGGGCAGCCGCTGCCTGGCCATCCTCGAGCGGGATCAGCTCTTCCGCCTCTTCGAAGGTGTGACCGATCCCGAACACGATCGCGAGCCCGCACAGCGCAAGCCCAATGCCGATCACGAGCGGAAATACGTTGGGGCCGACCGGCTGCCCGGGTACCGGCGGCAGCAGCCAGCCGCCATAGGCGGCTGCGGTGCCGAGCACGACGAGAAACGATCCCGTGACGGAGTCGGGAAGGCGCATGGGAGGATCCTATGAGATTTCTTATCCCTCACCCCGTTCTTACGGAGAGAGGGTGGAGTCCGGGGCTGCGTCCGCGCTGGCGGTGAAAGCTGGACTTGGAGAGACTCCCCCTCACCCGAATTTGGGCTGCGCTCAAATTCGACCTCTCCCCGCAAGCGGGGAGAGGTGACAAGATCACGCCTTGCTCAGACCCGCCGCCTTCATCGCTTCGCCCATCTGGGCGTCGCCCTTGTCCATGAAGCTTGCGAACTGGCCGGCATCGCCCCACACGGTGCCGAAGCCGCGATTGCTCATGAAGTCCTTGAACTCGGCGGAGTCGTAGACCTTCTGCAGCGCCGCGGTGAGCTTCGTTGCGATCTCCGGCGGCAGGTTCTTCGGCCCGGCGATGCCGCGCCAGGCGCCGGTCGCGTAGTCGATGCCCATCGCCTCCTTCAGCGTCGGCACGTCCTTGAAGATGGGATTGCGCGCCGGCGCCATGATAGCAAGGCTCCTGGCCTTGCCGGCCTCGATGATGGCGCGGGCTTCCGGCACCGAGCAGGTGGTGAGGTCGAGGCCGCCGGCGGCGAGGTCCTGCATCGCGGGTGCGGCGCCGTTGGACGGCACCCAGGCGACCTGGTTGGCAGGCAGGCCCATCGCCTGCATCCAGCCGACCAGCGCCAGATGCCAGATGCCGCCCTGGCCGGTGCCGGAGGCCTTGAACTTGCCGGGAGGGGCCGCCTTGATGGCTTCCGCGAGCTCCTTCACCGTCTTGTAGGGCGAGGAGGAGGAGACCTGGATGCCCGGGGGGTCTTCGTTCATCAGCGCCAGCGGGGTGTAGCTCTTCGGCGCCAGCTCGGTCAGCCCTTGCCAGTGCATCATCGAGATTTCGACGGTGAGCATGCCGATGGTGTAGCCATCAGGTTGCGCGGTCGCGATCGCGGTATGGCCGACGACGCCGGAGCCGCCGGTGCGATTGACCACGTTGAAGGGCTGGCCGAGATCCTTCTCCAGAAGCGCTGCGACAATGCGCGCGGTCGCGTCAGTGCCGCCGCCCGCGCCCCAGGGAACGATCACGGTGACGGGCCGCGCTGGATAGGCTTGCGCGCGTACGGGTGTGAGACCGAATGCGGCGGATGCCGCGACTGCGGCAGATGAAGCCGCAAAGCTGCGGCGCGTAATCTTGGACATCAATGCCTCCCAGCGGCGCCCACGACGTCGGGCGCTCTTGTCTATGGCGACATTCTAGTCGGCTTTGCAGCGCGGCTGCAAGGTAGCGCTACCAGCGCTCTGCGGGCAACGCGGCCCTCATGCGTGGAATAGTGGAAGGCGAGGCCGGGAGTCTTGCCCGCCTCGGTTGAGGACGCAAACGTCACCGCGCCCATCTGAGCAGGCTCCGCTTCAATTCCGCGAACCAGTCGTCGCAGTCGCGCTCGCATCGCGCTTCATCTTTGCGACCATGAGCGATGCAGTCACCCCCTTCACCATTGCGGTCATGGCGGCGTCGTTGTCGGCGGTCTCGGTGAAGAATGGGCGGATTGCCGAGCGGCGGCCGAATTACTCTGCCGCCTCGCTATGCCCGAGCCGGGCGTTCAGCTTGCGGATCAGCTCCTCGGCCGCGTCCGCGATCACCGTGCCCGGCGGGAAGATGGCTTCCGCGCCGGCCGCGTAGAGCGCATCGTAATCCTGTGGCGGCACCACGCCGCCGACGATGATCATGATGTCGTCGCGGCCCTGCTTCTTCAGCGCGGCCTTGAGCTCCGGCACTGCGGTGAGGTGGGCGGCGGCAAGCGAGGAGACGCCGAGGATGTGGACGTCGTTCTCGACCGCTTGGCGCGCGGCTTCGTCGGCGGTCGCGAACAGCGGCCCAATGTCGACGTCGAAGCCGATATCGGCGAAGGCCGACGCGATCACCTTCTGGCCGCGGTCGTGACCGTCCTGACCGATTTTTGCGACCAGGATGCGCGGACGGCGGCCTTCCGCCTCCTCGAAGGCGTCGATCAGCGCCTGAACCTTCTCGACCCGGTTACCCATGCTGGACGCCTCCCGCTTGTAGACGCCGGTGATGGATTTGATCTCGGCGCGGTGCCGGCCGAACACCTTCTCCATCGCGTCCGAGATCTCGCCGACGGTTGCCTTCGCGCGCGCAGCGTCGATGGCCAGCGCCAACAGATTGCCGTTGCCTTCGCCCGCCGAGCGCGTCAGCGCGGCGAGCGCGGCCTCGACGTCCTTTTGGTTGCGTTCGGACTTCAGCCGCGTCAGCTTGTCGATCTGGAGCCGGCGGACATTGGTATTGTCGACCTTGAGGATATCGATCGGAGCTTCGTCCGTCGGCTTGTATTTGTTGACGCCGATCACCGCCTGCTTGCCGGCGTCGATGCGGGCCTGGGTCTTGGCCGAGGCTTCCTCGATGCGCAGCTTCGGTACGCCGGCCTCGATCGCCTTGGCCATACCCCCGAGCTCCTCGACCTCCTGGATGTGGCCCCAGGCCTTGGCGGCGAGGTCGCGGGTGAGACGCTCGACATAATACGAGCCGCCCCAGGGATCGATGATGCGGGTGGTGCCGCTCTCGTGCTGCAGGAAGAGCTGGGTGTTGCGGGCAATGCGCGCCGAAAAGTCGGTCGGCAAAGCGAGCGCCTCGTCGAGCGCATTGGTGTGCAGCGACTGGGTGTGGCCTTGCGTCGCCGCCATCGCTTCCACAGTCGTGCGCATCACGTTGTTGAAGACGTCCTGCGCGGTCAGCGACCAGCCGGATGTCTGGCAATGCGTGCGCAGTGACAGCGAGCGCGGATCCTTCGGATTGAAAGGCTTCAGCAGCTTCGCCCAGAGCAGCCGCGCGGCGCGCATCTTGGCCACTTCCATGAAGAAGTTCATCCCGGTCGCCCAGAAGAACGACAGCCGCGGCGCGAAGCGGTCGACATCGAGGCCCGCCGCAAGGCCGGCACGAAGGTATTCGACGCCGTCGGCCAGCGTATAGGCGAGCTCGAGGTCCTGCGTCGCGCCGGCCTCTTGCATGTGATAGCCGGAGATCGAGATCGAATTGTATTTCGGCATTTTTTGCGAGGTATACGCAAAAATGTCCGAGATGATCCGCATCGAAGGCGCGGGCGGATAGATGTAGGTGTTGCGCACCATGAACTCTTTCAGAATGTCGTTCTGAATGGTCCCTGAGAGCTTCTCCGGCGGCACGCCCTGTTCCTCGGCGGCCGCAACGTAGAGCGCGAGGATCGGCAGCACCGCGCCGTTCATGGTCATGGACACGCTCATCTGGTCGAGCGGAATGCCCGCAAACAGCGTGCGCATGTCGTAGATGGAATCGATGGCAACGCCGGCCATGCCGACGTCGCCGCCGACGCGCGGATGGTCGCTGTCATAGCCGCGATGGGTGGCGAGATCGAACGCGACCGAGAGGCCCTTCTGTCCGGCCGCGAGATTGCGGCGGTAGAACGCGTTGGAATCCTCCGCGGTGGAGAAGCCGGCATATTGCCTGACGGTCCAAGGCTGGTTGACATACATGGTCGGGTAGGGGCCGCGCAGATAAGGCGCGATGCCCGGATAGGTATCGAGGAAGTCGAGCCCGGCCAGATCGGCCTCGCTATAAGCGGGCTTCACCAGAATGCCCTCGGGCGTCAGCCACGGCTCGGCGCTGCCGGTCGGGGCGCCGGCGGCGGCGCGCTCGAAGGCGACGTCGGCGAAATTGGGAATGCGGGTCATTCCTTGGGATCCTCAAACCTGCGATTGCGCTCAATCAGCTTTTGCACATTTTTCTTGTAGACGGGATCGTCCAAGCGGCTCTGAGTAATTTGGCCGGTCCCAACCCAGAGCAGCCGCGCGAACAGCTTCCCAATCTTCCATTCTGCCAGACCGAGCAACGTTTGTCCGAGCAGCTGAAACATGGCGGCGCCTCAATCATGGTCCGGATGCTGATGGCTGACGATGGTCGCCATCTTCTCCGGTCCGTAATTCTGCTGCGTGGTCTGGCTTGGAAGATTGGCGATCCCGACCACCCAGCCGAGACGGGACTCGGTGCCGAACTGCCGCGTCGGCACCACGTGGTCCGGGCGGTCGAACGCGCCGGTCATGATCTCGATCCGATCGCCGTCGATGCGGCCAAAGCTCAGCGGCGTGCCGCAGGCGGCGCAAAAGCCGCGCTCGGCGATGGAGGAGGAGCGGAAGAACGACGGCTTTCCCTTGGTCCAGGCGAAGTCCGTCTTGTTGATGTCGGCAAAAGAGGCGAACGGCGCGCCGCTGGCCTTCTGGCACATCCGGCAGTGGCAGATCGAAACCCTGTTCGGCGCCGTCATGACTCCAAAGCGCACTGCCCCGCATTGGCAGCCGCCGGTGAGAACGGGTTTGCCTGCTTCCGTCATGGCTGCTCCATCCGTCGATACGTGTCTTGCAGCGTCGCAAGCGCATCGGCACCGGCAAAGACGAAGCCGGTGACGCCGGCTGCACGCAGCGCCGCCTCGACATCGGTCGGGCGGCCTGCCAGATAGATAAGTCGGGCCCCGGCGGTTTGCAGGGCCTGCGCCGCGGCTTGGGCGTGTTCCGCATAAACCTTGTCGCTGGAACAAAGACAGGCGAGCCCGGCGCCGGAGGCCTTGAAGGCCGCAGCTAGCTGGGCCGGATCAGCGAAGCCCTCGCTGTCGACAGCCTGGATGCCGCCGGTCTCGAACAGGCTTTTGGCAAAGGTCGCGCGCGCCGTGAAATCAGCGGGCGTGCCGAGATTGGCCAAGAAGACTTTCGGCCGCGCGCCGTGTGCCTTCAAGGCCGCATCGGATTTGTCGCGCAGCGCCTCGAACGGTTCCGCAAGCCGGATCGGCGGCAGCGGGTCGAACTTGTATTTTTGCTCGCCATAGGGCGCCAGCGCGATCGGCGTCGCCTTCAGCACCGCAGTCTCGTTCTCGTGCAGGTTCGGAAACTCACTGGCGCCGGTCAGCACGTCGCGGCGTTTTGCGATGTTGGCGTCGCGGGCTTTTCGCGCAGCCGCGACCTTGCTCTGGAACAGGCCCTGCTGAAGCGCAGCGAAGGCGCCGCCGGCTCTCTCGCTCTCCTGGAAGAGCGCCCAAGCCGCGTCGCAGAGCTGGCCGGTCAGCGTCTCGATGCCGCCTGCGCCTGCCGCGGGATCGCTGACCTTGGCGAGGTTGCTCTCTTCCAGCAGCACGAGCTGAGTATTGCGCGCCACGCGCCGTGCGAATGGATCGGGCAGGCCGAGCGCCAGCGTATGCGGCAGCACGGTGACCGCGTTGGCGCCGGCAAGTCCGGCCGCAAACGTCGCCATGGTCGCGCGCAGCATGTTCACATAGGGATCGCGCTGCGTCAGGATGCGCCAAGCGGTATCGGCGGCGATGTACAGCGGTTTTGGCGTGAGCCCGCACGCCGTCTCGATACGCGCCCACAGCAGCCGCAATGCGCGGAATTTTGCCATGGTGAGGAACTGGTCTGCATCCGCGGCAAGCCGCGCATAGACCATGCCCTGCGCCTGCTCCAGAGGAACGCCCGCGCCCTCGATCGCGCGGAAATAAGCGACGCCGCAGGCGAGCGCGAAGGCGAGCTCCTGCGCCTCCGAGCCACCGGCATCGTGGATCACGCGTCCGTCGGCCGATGTAAACGGCCCCTTGAAGCCGAGCGCGGAGAGGCCCTTGACGCCGCCGGTGATGGCCGGAACGATCTCATCCCAGGTATAGGGGCTGTGGCCCCACACCGCGCAGGCCGCGAGCGGATCGAGCCCGAAGCGGATGTCGCAGGCCCCGGGATCGATGCCCTTGCTCTTCACATATTCCGCGACGTGGATCGCCGCCATCCGCGATTGCGGACCGATCTCGAGCTCGAGGCCGATGCCGGCATCGAGATGGACGTCCTTCAAGATCCTTGCGACTGCGTCGGCGGTCGGTTCCAGCCCGAAACCGTGAGCGGCATTGCCGCCGGCGAACACCAGCGCCAGACCCGTCGCGCCATTTTCGAGATCGGTCAGTGCCTGCGCATTCGCCGCACTTGCATCGGGATGGTCGATCCGCTGCATGATCCGCCAGGGCGCCGCCGCCGGCCGGCCCACCACGGGCGCAACACCTTTGGCGCGCGGATAGAGCGGATCGATCTTGAGTCCGTCATAGGTCTTGGCGACCAGCTTCTCGAACGGCGCGCCCTTTAGCACGCCATCGACCAGCTTGCGCCAGTCGTCGACGGTCGCCTTGGGAAAATCCGCCGCCAGCGGCAGGTCGTCAGTCGCGGAGGTCATGCGGCGAAGGGCTCCCGAAAATCTTGTTGTTCGCAGGCGAAATTGCCACGGCCGGCCGTCCCTGCAAACGGTTGTTTTTGGTTAACCGGTATCCGGAAGCCGCTCAATGCCTTGTGTCGAGACGCTGGCGAGACCGTCATGGACACGAATGCCTGCGATCACGCGGTCGGGCGCGATCTCGGCCAGCGGCACCAGCACAAAGGCGCGCTCGAATAGGCGCGGATGCGGCAGGGTCAGGTCAGGCTTCTGCATCGACACATCGTCATAGGCGATCATGTCGAGATCGAGCGTGCGCGGGCCCCAGCGCCGCTCTTTATCGCGCGTGCGGCCGAATTTCTGCTCGACCTTCTGCATCACGAACAGGAGCGCATGCGGATCAAGGCTGGTCTCGATCTCGATGCAGGCGTTGATGAAGGGAGCCTGGTCCTCGTCGCCCCAGGGCGGCGTCGCATAGTCCGACGAGCGCGCGATCAAAGCGGCCTGCGCCATGCCGCAGATATGGGCGATTGCCTTCTGGAAGGTCGCGCGGACATCGCCGACATTGCCGCCGAGCGCAATCAGGACGCTCGCCATGTCAGGGGTGCCGCGAGCGCGTCAGCATGACGCCGACGTCGTCGAAGATCGCGGCGATCGGCGCATGCGGCTTGTGCACGGTGATCTTGACCGCACGGATGCGCGGAAAGTGCGACAGGATGGCGTCGGCCACCGCGCCGGCCGCGCGCTCCAGTAGCTTGTAATTGGTGTTCTTGAAGGCCGCGGTGGTGGTCGCCACGACGTCGGCGTAGGACACGGTGTCGGCGAGCCGGTCGCTGCGGGAAGGCTCCGACAGGTCGGTATAGAGCTCGAGGTCGATGACAAAGCGTTGGCCGACCTCGGTCTCGTGCTCCATCACGCCGTGGCGGGCATGGATCGACAGGCCGGTTACGAAGATCGTATCGGTCATGGCTTGCTCTCGATTGCGTGCGCCACTCGCAGGGCCTGCAAGGTCTCGGCGACGTCGTGGGTGCGGATGATTTTCGCGCCGCGTTGTGCGGCGAGCAGATGTGCGGCGATCGAGCCGGCGAGCCGCTCGGTCGGCTCCGACGGCGACACCGAGGCGATGAAGCGTTTTCGCGAGGCACCAACGAGGATCGGCAGGCCGAACATGTCGAGCTCGCGAAGTCGTGCCAGTGCAATCATGCTCTGTTCTGCCGTCTTGCCGAAGCCGATGCCGGGATCGAGCACGATCTTGTCGCGGGCGATGCCGGCTTGTGCCGCGATATCCAGCGAGCGCTGGAAGAACGCCTTCATGTCCGCAATGATGTCGATGGCGGGATCGACCCTGTCGCGGTTATGCATGACGATGACAGGGACGCTCCTCGCGGCCACCAGCGGCGCCATGCCGGCGTCGCGTTGCAGGCCCCAGACGTCGTTGGCGATCGCAGCGCCCTGATCGAGCGCAAAGGCCACCACCTCGGCCTTCATGCTGTCGATCGAGACCGGCACGCCGAGCGCCACGATGTCCGATAGCACCGGCTTGAGCCGGGCCAGTTCGTCTGCCGCGGTGACCGGCCGGGCGCCCTTGTAGGGCCGGGTGGACTCGGCACCGATATCGATGATGTCGACCCCCACCTCGATCATCGCCCGCGCCCGCGCGAGTGCCTGCTCGGGCGCGATGAATTCGCCGCCGTCGGAGAATGAATCCGGGGTGACGTTGAGCACGCCCATCACCGCCGGGATCGGCCGCTCCAGTAACGTCCGCAGCACGTCAAGCCCGACTGAACCGGCCGCCGGGACGGATGGGGAGGGCGAGGCATTCATGCGGCCCGCTTTAGCGGTCGGGGAGGGGGAGTCAAGACGGGAAGGCGTGGGTTGCCAGCGTTTGGACAGGGCGTCGCACACCCTCGCTGTCATTGCCCGCGAAAGCGGGCAATCCAGTATCCAGAGACAGTGCCGCGATACGGAGGAGCCGCGGCGTACTGGATACCCCGCTTTCGCGGGGTATGACGGCAGAGTTGGGATGCATTGTTGCTCATCGGGCAAAACAATGCCGAGAGAGTAGCGCCCACCCGTATGCGGAGAGCAGCAGTCCTAATACGAAATCTTCGGCGGCAGCTTCTTCGCCTTGGCGATGATGTCGCCGACCGACTTCTCCGAGGGCAGGATGCGGAGCAGCTTTTTCTTCTCGTTGGCGTCCCGCATGCTCTGGGCGAGCCTTGCCGGGTTACGGTAGGCGAGCTCGCGCACGGTGGTGACGCCGGCGGCGCGGACCAGACCGACCTTGGCCCTGCCCATGCCGGGGATGCGCATGTAGTCGGAGACGTTGGCCCATTCCAGCAGCAACTGCTCGCTGATGCCGGTCTTCACGGAGAGCGCCTTGCGGCCCTTCACGGTCGAAGCCGCCTCAAGCAGCGCGTCGGTGGTGCGGATACCCTGCGCCTTCAACTTGTTGGCGGCAAAGGCCGACAGGCCCTCAATCTCGGAGATCGGATATGTCATGATACTCGATGTGAAATGCGCAGGCGTCAGGCGAACTGGCTGAGGCCCGGGGTCCCCGCGATGATCTTGCCCATCTGATCCGCTCCGATTTTGTCTCGGCCGAAGCGAAAAAGTTCACGGGCGATGTTCTGAATCTCGGACATGCCAAGTCCCAGGCCCATCAGGCGCGTGCCGACCGCCATCAGGCCGCCGCCCATCAGCCGCGACAGTCCTCCGCCGGTGCCGGATGCCTCGATTGCCGCTTCTGCACCTGGAATCTGGTCGATCAGGACCTGGACGCTGTCGGAAGGACCCTCGTTGCGGAGGAAGCCCAAGATAATGCCGACGGTCTTTTCGGCGACAGCACTATCTATGCTGGCGTTTGTCGCCAGCCGCCCGATTAGCTCGTCCATATGGCCGCCCCTCAGCCGGTTCACATGCCGGAGTATTGCTTTCGAAAATGATCTTGAGCCGGTGTGGTGTGAAATACAAGCGATGAACGCCATCAACGTTCCGATTCATTCTCGAACGCGCGAGAAGTGTTGCAGTGATGCAAGAGCGGAGATGAAATCGGCAAAAAAATGCCGCGATGCGAATGCGTCCTTCCTACTTTCGGCGGATGTCCACCTGCATATTTCCGACGATGTCGCATGCCCGGAGCGCGTCGAATGGTTTCAATCAGCGCGCGACATGCGTTAAACTACGGAACTGTGCATTCGAGTTTCGATATGCGAAACAGGGCAGAGAGATCAGGGAATAATGACCGCACAGGACAGCAAGCTCGGTGATACCGACGACAAAATCTTCGTCGGTAAAGGAAACGAGCAGGCTTGGCTGACGCTGGCGTTCGCCAATCGCCACGGCCTCGTCACAGGTGCAACCGGAACCGGCAAGACGGTCTCGCTGCAGGTTATGGCGGAAGGATTTGCGCGCGCCGGTGTTCCGGTCTTCGCGGCCGACATCAAGGGCGACCTCTCGGGCATCTCCGAGGTCGGCGTGCCCGCGGATTTCATCGTCAAGCGCGCCACCGAGATGGGACTGACGTTCGAGCCCGACCAGTTCTCGACGGTGTTCTGGGACGTGTTCGGCGAGCAGGGCCACCCGGTCCGTGCGACCGTCACAGAAATGGGCCCGCTGCTGCTCGCACGTATGCTGGACCTGAACGACGTGCAGGAAGGCGTGCTCAACGTCGCCTTTCGCGTCGCCGACGACAACGGGCTGACCCTGATCGACATGAAGGATCTGCGCGCGCTGCTCGATGCCATCGTGCCCGATGCGGGCAAGAAGGGGACGGATGCCGAGGACAGTCCGCTTGCCGAGATCAAGAAGGCGGCGCAGGGTTTTGGTAATGTCACCAAGGCCACGGTCGGCACCATCCAGCGCCAGCTTCTGGTGCTCGAGAACCAGGGCGCCACCAAATTCTTCGGCGAGCCGGCGCTGACGCTGAAGGACTTCATGAAGACCGACCGCGACGACCGCGGCATGGTCAACATCCTCGTCGCCGACAAACTGCTGCAGAGCCCACGGCTTTACGCGACATTCCTGCTGTGGATGCTGTCGGAATTGTTCGAGGAGCTGCCCGAGGCCGGTGACCTGCCCAAGCCGAAGCTGGTCTTCTTCTTCGACGAGGCGCATCTGTTGTTCAACGACGCGCCCAAGGCGCTGATGGACAAGATCGAGCAGGTGGTGCGCCTGATCCGCTCCAAAGGCGTCGGCGTTTATTTCGTGACTCAAAACCCGGTCGACGTGCCCGACCGCGTGCTCGGACAATTGGGCAACCGGGTGCAGCACGCGCTGCGCGCCTTCACCCCGCGCGACCAGAAGGCGGTCGCCGCTGCGGCCCAGACCTTCCGCCCCAACCCGAAGCTCGACACCGCCAAGGTGATCATGGAGCTCGGCAAGGGCGAGGCGCTGGTGTCCTTTCTCGAAGGCAACGGCACGCCGGCGATGGTCGAGCGGGTGATGATCCGGCCGCCATCGGCCCGGATCGGACCGATCACGCCGGAAGAGCGCAAGGCGATCATGGATGCAAGCCCGGTGAAGGGCAAATACGACACCGCCGTTGATGCAGAGTCCGCCTACGAGATCATCCAGAAGCGCATTGCCGGCACGGCGGCGACTGCCGATCCCGGCGCGGCCGGCGGCATTGGAGGCGGTGGCATCCTCGGCCAGATCGGCTCGATGGTCGGCACCATCTTCGGCACGAACGTCAAGCGCGGCCGCCTCTCGACGGGCCAGGTCATCGCCCGCGACGTGACCCGATCGGTCACCAATCAGGTAATCGGGGGGATGGCGGCCAATATCGGCAAGTCCGTCGCCGGCCAGCTTGGTGGCTCGATCGGCCGCACGCTGGTCCGCGGCGCGCTCGGCGGCTTGCTGCGCAGGTAGGCAGAAAGCCTCGTTTGAGGCAACTCCTCCGCAAACCCGCCGCTTGTGCGCGGCGGGTACAAATTCGGGTGATCAGGACTCTCCAAGCGTTCGTTGGTCTGCTAGGTGCTATGGCCCCTGACTGGACCACATCGTGACCTCACCTAAATCTTTCGTTCGATCCGGCGCACTCCGAACCCTGTCGTTGCGTGCGCCACTCGACCTGCTCTTCCTGCTCTGCTGCTTCATCCTGGCTGCCGATGTCCTTGGTCCCGAGATCTTCGGGCACGGCAAGACCAAGGACTACGGCCTGTGGTACTGGGCCGGGCAGCAGGTCTTGAAGGGTGGGCCGCTCTATCCCGGCGATATCCACCAGTACTTCGAGTTCATCTACCCACCGCTGCCGGCGATCCTGCTGGCAGTCCCGAGCTGGTTCGGCAAGATCGCGCTCTACAGCGTGCTGTCGATCCTGAATATTGCGGCGTGGTGGTACACCGGGATGCTCTCCAATGCCATGAGCGGTTCGGGCCGGACGCCTGGCCCTTGGCTGGAGGCGCTGCCCGCTCTCGTCACCGTGACCTTCGTGTTCGACATGTTCGATCTTGGCCAGCCGAACCTCGTCTTGCTGGCGATGATGCTCTACGGCTTCTGGAGTTTGCAGCATCAGCGCTCCTGGCTCGCAGGCTTCATGTTCGCGCTCGCCGCCGCCATCAAGGTGTTTCCCATTGCGGTGCTGCCCTATCTGGTCTGGCGGCGAAAGTGGGGAGCCGCCGTCGCTACGGTCGCGTTCGCCGGCATACTTCTCTATATCGTGCCGGCCCCCATTCGCGGCTTCGAGCGCAACGCCGCCGAGGTCAAGACCTGGTATCAGGGCATGGTCGGGTCGAGTTCGGAAAAAGGATTTGGCCAGCGCGACGAGCAGAACTGGTCGTGGGTGAACCAGTCACTCATTGCTGTCACGCACCGGCTGGTCCGGCCAATCAACTACAATCAGGAGGATCCGAGCAAGCCGCCGCGCACGATGAATGTCATCGACGTCGATTACAGGACGGCGAACTGGATCGTGCTGGCGCTGTCGGCGTTGCTCGGACTCGGCTTCGTCGCGGTCATGCCACGGCAAGCGCGGCGCACGGCGCGTTCGGACGCCGAGGAACTCGGCATCCTGTTCTGCCTGATGACGGTGGCATCGCCTCTGGCGCGGCAATACTACTTCATGTGGCTGTTCTTCCCGATGACGGTGCTGATGCATCGTGCCGCCTTCGACGAGCGGGCGAACGTGCGCCTTGGAACCTGGCTCGCCCTTGGCGCCGCCGGCATCCTCATGCTGCTGGCGCTGCCGTGGTTTCCAAATGTCTTGCAGGCCTGGGGCAACAACCTCGTCGCCACGGCGGTGCTCGCAGCTAGTCTCGCATGGCACATCCGGCATCCGCCGGTTGCGGCTGGCCCCAACGCCGCGGCAGCGCTAAAAGCCGATAGTTCTTGAGAAGACATCTTGAGCCCCGACGTCTTGGGATTCGAACGCAGGGAATACGACCAATGGCAAATGCGCAGCTTCAATCCGTGCTCGACCACATCGATAAGGAGTTCGACAACAGCCTGGAGCGCCTGTTCTCGCTGTTGCGGATCAAGTCGATCTCCGCCGATCCGGCCTTCGCGGCCGATTGCAAGGCGGCGGCCGAGCATCTTGCCAGGGACATCGCGAGCCTCGGCGTTGCCACTGAAGTGAGGCCAACCGCCGGCCATCCCGCGGTCGTCGGCAAGAGCTTCGCGGGCGGCCGTCCGCATGTGCTGTTCTACGGCCACTATGATGTGCAGCCGGTCGATCCGCTCGAGCTCTGGCACCGCCCGCCATTCGAGCCTGTTGTGACCGACCATGCCGATGGCCGCAAGATCATCGTGGCGCGCGGCGCCGAGGACGACAAGGGCCAGGTCATGACCTTCGTCGAGGCCTGCCGCGCCTGGAAGAAGGTGACGGGGTCGCTGCCGATCGACGTCACGTTTTTGATTGAAGGCGAGGAAGAAGTCGGCTCGAAGAACTTCGTGCCCTTCATCGAAGCCAACAAGGACGAGTTTAAGGCTGACTACGTGCTGGTCTGCGACACCGGCATGTGGGACCGCAACACGCCGGCGATCACGACCTCGCTGCGCGGCCTGCTCTATGAGGAGCTCAAGATCACCGCCGCCAATCGCGACCTGCATTCCGGCGTGTTCGGCGGTAGCGCGATGAACCCGATCCGGGTGCTGACCAAAATTCTCGGCGCGCTGTTCGACGACGACAATCGCATCACCATTCCGGGCTTCTATGATGGGGTGAAGGACACGCCGCCGGATATTCTCGCGCAGTGGAAGAAGCTCGATTTCACGCCGGACACATTCCTCAAGCCCGTTGGGCTATCGATACCGGCCGGCGAGAAGGGCAGGCTCCTGGTCGAGCAAGCTTCCACGCGTCCGACCTGCGACGTCAACGGCATCTGGGGCGGTTATATCGGTGAGGGCTCGAAGACGGTGATCCCGTCGCACGCCTCGGCCAAGGTCTCGTTCCGACTGGTCGAAGGGCAGGATCCGCAAAAGATCCGCAAGGCTTTCCGTGAGTACGTGACGGCGCGCATTCCGGGAGACTGCAAGGTCGAGTTCGGCGACCACTCTGCCGGGCCTGCGATTGCGCTCGACTGGAACATGAAGCCGCTCGCCGCGGCCAAGACCGCGCTGACCGAGGAATGGGGCAAGGAGACCGTGTTGATGGGCTCGGGCGCCTCGATCCCGATCGTCGCGGACTTCAAGCGTACGCTTGGGCTGGATTCGCTGCTCGTCGGTTTCGGCCTCGACGACGACAATATCCACTCGCCGAACGAGAAGTACGACCTCCGCAGTTTCCAGAAAGGCATCCGTTCCTGGGCCCGCATCCTCGCGGCGCTGGCGGAGGTGAAGTAGGGCGCTCTTTCCTCGTCATTGCGAGCGTAGCGAAGCAATCCAGAAATCTCTCTCCGGCGCCAGCCTGGATTGCTTCGTCGCTTCGCTCCTCGCAATGACGGGGCCAAATAAAAACGCCGCCCGGAATTGGGCGGCGTTTCATTCCAAAAGGCGTAGAGGTTCGTTGACCGTTACCCTACACCAAATCCCGAAAATTTCAAGAGCGGTAGCCCGGAAGCTCGCGGTCCAGCTTGCGTAGCAGCGGTGGCCACACGAGGTTGGTGGCGCGCAGCTCGGCGCGGTCGCGGTTGGCGAGCAGCTCGGTGTTCTTGTCGATCGCGACATCGTCGACCGGGTAGACCGGCGTGCCCAGCGCGCGCGTACGCACCTGCATCGAGCAGGCTCGCTCGAGGTGATACATGCGCTCGAAGGCCGAGGCGACCGAGCGCCCGACCGTCAGCGTGCCGTGGTTGCGCAAGAGCATGTGGTTGTGGTCGCCTAGGTCCTTCTGCAGCCGCGGCCGCTCGTCGTGGTCGAGGGCGATACCTTCATAGTCGTGATAGGCGAGGTCGTGGGTGACGAGCTGGGCGGTCTGGTTCAGCGGCAGCAGGCCTTCGGCGCTGCTCGAGACAGCGGTGCCGTCGAGGGTGTGAAGATGCAGCACGCAGATGGCGTCCTCGCGAACCTCGTGGATCGCCGAGTGGATGGTGAAGCCGGCGGGGTTGACGCTGTATTCGCTCTCGGAGAGCTGGTTGCCGTGCAGATCGACCTTGACGAGGCTCGACGCCGTGATCTCGTCGAACATCAGCCCGTAGGGGTTGATGAGGAAATGATGGTCGGGGCCGGGCACGCGCGCTGAGATGTGGGTGTCGACCAAGTCGTCCCAGCCGTAGAGCGAGACGAGGCGATAGCAGGCGGCGAGATTGACCCGTTGCTGCCACTCGGCCTCCGTCATGTTCGACGGCACTTCCTTCAGGCGCGCTTCCGCTGGCGACATGGCTGATCTCTCCGAACATCGTTGTTGCAGGGAGGGAGCGTAGTCCTGCCGCGACCTGCCAGCAAGGCACACAAAGCGCGGCAGTCCAGCGTAGCCCGCATGGGCGAAGCGACATGCGGGGCTGCCTGATAGGCCCCGGATGTCGCTGCGCTCATCCGGGCTACGGTCCTACAAGAGAGAAGAATTTTTACGGCGCCGGGATCGAGAGCAGGCTGGAAATGCTGCTGCCGCGGATATCGTAGACGCGGGCGAACACCACGTCGTCGCGCTTGATCTCGACCAGCACGGGGGCGGTGAGGCCCTTGCAGTAGAACTCACCGAGCGTCATGGCGAAATCGGCGGCATTGGAATCCCAGCCAATGGTGAAGTCGGGGCCGAGCGCGACCTGGGCGGGACGCTGCGGACCGCACACGGCGACCTTCCATTTCCGGTTGCGCGGCGGCACTTCCTGGCGTTCGACCAGCTGCTCGCGCAATTCGTCGGAGGCCTGCTTCAGCGCGAGGCCCCAATAATCCAGCATGAAGCGGTCGTCGGCGCCGCGCACGGTGCCGGCGATGTGGTTGAAGTGGGTGTATTGATAGGGATGCAGGCGGATCATCTCGGCGAGCGAGAGCGCAAGGCCAAAGCAGAAGGTGGCGAGCACGACCGGCTGCCAGGTGCGATGATTGGCGCGCAGGCGCTCCATGGCCCAGCCAAAGGCGACGCCGCCGAGCACCGCCATCGGCGGGATCACGAAGACGAAATGGCGGATGCCATTGTACAGCGCCGGTCGCTTCACCATCGCGATCGCGAGCGGCAGCGTCGCGGCGAGCGTGAGCATCAGCAGGATGGTCTTGCGGCGGGCTGGGACCTCGCGGCGGGGCAGCATAACCAAGGTGCCGATCACGGCGCCGAACGTCAGCACTAGCATCACCTCGGGCAACTGAAGTGCGAACAGCGTCGGCAGATAGGACCAGGGCATGTCAGGCACGGATACGATCGCGCCGTCGAACATCTCCTTCCAGGGTTTCTCGAAGAAGTGCGAGAAGTAGGTCAGCGCCTCGAAGGGATTGCCGGGCTCCATGATCGACCACGGCCAGATCAGCCCCATCACGAGATAGCCGAGCACGAGGCCGGGCAGCAGCACGTAGACGACATGAGCGAAGCGTCGGACCGACTCGCGCAGGCCCTCGCTGCGCAGTTCCTCCAGGAACAGCGGCATGAAGCCGATTACGGCATAGACCAGCGCAAGGCCGCCGAGGATGCGGGTGCCGAGCGAGAGGCCGGCACCAAGGCCGACGATCAAGATCGTGCGCGGCGAAGGCCGCGGATATTCCTCGGCGAGGCGCACAAGGCCCAGCATCAGGATGATCATGGCCACGGCGAAGGGCGCATCCTTCGGGTTCATGAACATGTGGCCGTAGAAGATGGGGCAGAGCGCGAGCAGCAAGAGTGAGGCAAGTCCCGCAAGCGGGCCGCCGATACGGCGGCCGAGCCGCCACGTCACGGCAAGTCCGATCACGCCGACGACGGCGCCGACCAGACGGCGCGTCTCGAACAGCTCGAGCGGAATCACCTTGTGCAGGAGGGCCGCGACCATGTCGAAGCCGCCGCCATACATATAGAGGTTGGCGAAGGAGAGTGCCGCGGTGTCCTTGAAACCGGAACCGAACATGCGCAGCAGCAGGTCGGCATATTCGGCGTGGGTGTAGTCGTCCCAGCCGAGCCCATAGTCGCGGAAGGTCAAGCCTGCAATGACGGCGACCGCAGCCAGCACCAGCATGGCGAGATCGTCGCAAGTCCGTTCAACCGAGCGCCGCAGAGGCGTGTCGATCGCCGAAGTCGTGATGGATGTCATGGCTATTGGTGACCCGGAATCCCCTCTTGGCCCTGCTGGTGCGCGCGGGCCTGCTCCCCGGAATCCCTATAGCGCAGTTCCATTACCAAGTAATTGGGCATTATGGCTAAATTCCTGATGCAACGCAGCAAATCCGACCAACTTGAGAGCAGCCTAGAAGTAGCGAGCCGTAGCTGAAGGGAATGTGAATAAGTCCCTGATTTCCTTTCCTTTAGGAACGCAGCCTATAATTCGACGTTGGCGTGGAACACCGGATGACGGTATCGTGGCGTGACGAGTGTCGCGTATGGCTGCGCGGCCGGGGGTGAGTTCGATGGCGTTGGCATTGTTGATCGCGGGGATTTTCGCCGTTTTGGCGGGCCTCCTTGCGATCCTGTTCGGCTTCACCGTCAGGGAATTCAGTCTCGGCAGTACCCTCATAATCTCCGGTACCATCGGCGTCTGCTCCGGACTGTTACTGGCCGGCCTCTACGTGGTGGTCGCGGAGTTGAAGGGCATCGCTCGCCGGCTGGCTGGATCAATTGCACCATCCGACGTTCGGGTCAGGCCCGTGCTGCCGGGTCTCGGGATGGCCGGGACGCCTGCCCCCGCGCCTGAGCCGGCGGGCGCCGAGAAGATGGAGCCGGCGCCGCCATTGCCGGCCGCAGGACCGCCGCCTTGGCAGAACGAAGCAGCCGCGCGCGAGCGTCCGCGCGTCGAGCCGCCGCCAGCGCCGGAAGCTCCGAGCCCGCCTGAGGTTCCGGAACCGCCGCGCCGGCGCAACCTGTTGTTCGCCTCGACCTCCCGCAAGGAGCGTGAGCGCGCGGAAGCGAAGACCGGCGAGGGCTTGCCGCCGCTGCCGCATGCCGAGCCGTCGGCGGAGCCTGCCGCCCCGGAGACGCCGCCTGCGAGCTTTGACGACGCCTGGCCGAAGCCGGACCGTATGAGGCCTCCGGAGCCGCCGGCCGCCGCGCGGCGCCCGCCACCGCGCTCGCCGTCGACCTTCGCTGAGCCTGCTCCGCCGCCCGCACCCGAGCCTGCGGCTGCGGCCGAGCAGGCGCCTGTGACCGTGCTCAAATCCGGCATCGTCGACGGCATGGCTTATTCGCTCTATTCCGATGGCTCGATCGAAGCCCAGATGCCTGAGGGGATGATGCGCTTTGCCTCGATCGACGAGCTGCGCTCCCACCTCGACCAGCGCGGCGCTTGAGAGCGGGCGCAGGCAAATCTGGTGCAGGCAAAGGCTAGCGTAGACAAGTAAAGCGGTGGTGTTCTTGTCACTTCGTCAGTAATCAGCCCGGATTCCTTAGTCGTCCCATTTCAGCCGAACGTATTGTTGACACGGAATACTTTGGCGTCGTCTCTCGCGTGAGACGCAAGGTGGAGAAAGGCGGGGCTTATGTCGGATGCTGGGGCTAAGAATTTCGTTGAGCTGACGGCGGGCATCGTGTCGGCCTATCTCAGCAACAATCCAACGCCTGCGGCTGAGATTCCGAATCTGATCAGCCAGGTGCATGGCGCGCTGGTGCGCGTTTCGTCAGGCCGCACCGAGACGGCGCCGCTCGAGCCAGCGAAGCCGGCGGTCTCGCTGAAGAAGTCGATCGCGCCCGATTATCTGGTTTGTCTGGAAGACGGCAAGCGCTTCAAGTCGCTGAAGCGCCATCTGCGCACCCAATACAACATGACGCCGGAGCAATATCGCGAGAAATGGGGCCTGCCGGCCGACTATCCCATGGTCGCACCGAACTATGCGGTGGCCCGCTCGCAGCTTGCGAAGCAGATGGGACTGGGACAGCAGCAGCGGAAGCGGAAGTAGAGTTTCTACGACGCTTCCGCGAGCGCCTCTTTCGCGTCGGTCTTGATCCGCTCGACCATCGAGCGCAGGCCGTTGGAACGCTGCGGCGTCAGATGGTCGCGAAAGCCGAACTCGTCGAATACGGCAATGGCGTCGGTCGCAAGAATCTCCTGTGGCGTGCGGCCGGAGTAAAGCGACAGCACGATCGCGACCAGCCCGCGCACGATGTGGGCGTCACTGTCGCCGCGATATGTCAGGATCGGCGCGCCGTCATCGCGACGATCAATCAGCTTCTGAAGCCAGACCTGGCTGACACAGCCATTCACCTTGTTCTCGGCCGAATGCTCGGCTTCGGACATCGGTTCCAGGGTGCGGCCGAGCTCGATGACGTACCGATAGCGGTCGTCCCACTCGTCCAGAATCTCGAAATTATCCCTGATTTCATCGATCGTCGTCATGCTGGCCCAAAGTTCCCGTTCAGGCCAATATAGGGACGCAAAGCGCCGAAATCGATAGGGTTTGGGCCCTAATTCGCTGTCGCGGGCGCCGGGCCGCGCCATTCCAGCGCGAGGTCGTCCTGGGACAGGGTGTCGCGCGGCGCCTCGCTCGCAGCAAGATCGCCTTCGCCGGCCAGCGCGATCGAGCCGGTGTGGTCGGGCGCCTTCTTGTCGGGCTTCTCGAGCTGCTCTTTCTTGTCGTTGATGATCTGGTAGATCTTCTTTGCGCCGTCCTGCGCCCGCTGGCCGATGATGGTGGCGGCCTGTCCGCCGACCTCGCAGGCCGCTGGCTGGCGCTTGCAGAACTGGGTCATGTCGGAGACGGCCGCGGTCGCAGCCTGCACCGCGTCGGCAGCGCCGATCTGCGGCAGCTTGTCCGATTCGGGCGTCTTGTCCCGCGGCAGGAGCACCAGCACCAGCCCGAGCCAGAATGTGATGCGAAGCAGAAAGCGCATCTTGCGACCTGTATGTTAGATCCCGCCGCGGCGATCTCCGCGGATGTCGGACCTAGCAACTCTCGATAAATCGCAAGTGATTGCCTTCCGCTTAATTCGCGGAAAATTGACTCAAGAATCTTTGCTATCGATGGTGTCGTAAATTTTCGATTGACGTCCGTGCCGTGAGCGCTGCCGCCACGCCCGTCCACCATTTCGAAACCATGCGCATCACGGTGAAACCCTGTGTTCACCATCCTCGCCGATGACGTCGTCAAATCGTCTAAAAAGCCCTGCGATGACGGGGTGTCCGGCGGCGCGCCGCGATGCCTTAGTGTTCGTTTAAGGTCGCTCTGACACGGTGGCTCAACGATAAGGAGGCGTTCCGGCGCGTCTTCCCGACGAATGAGCCGAAGCGCGAGACCCGTGACAGTTTTGAGTATCATCCGCGATTGTCTCGATGCGCTGCTGCATCCCTCCGCGCGTTACGACGCGCTGACGCGAGCGCGCCATCGTGCCTTCATGGCCCCGCGGCTGCTCGGCAGCCTAGCCGCCTTTGCCGCATTCCCGGTCTATCTCGCCATGCGCGGCGCGCCGAGCGCGATCGAGGTGGCAGCCTTCGCCTGGCTGATTGCGCCGATCCTGTTGTCCTGGTTCCTGTCGCGCACCGGCCGTTACGAAGGCGCGCATGTGCTGTCGTCGCTGGCGCTCTCGGGCCTGATCATGGCGGTTGCGGTGACGACCGGCGGCATCGAATCATTCGCCGCAATCTGGCTGGTTGTCGTTCCCCTCGAAGCTGCGCTGTCGGCCTCGCGCCGCGTCGCGGCCTTTGCCTCGCTGCTGGCGCTGTCCTGCGCCGGCATCCTGATCCTCGTCAGCCAGCTCGGCTGGCTGACGATTGGCGATACCAGCGCTGCGGAACGCGGCGTGCTGATAGCGTTCGGCGTCGCCTCGGCGACGCTCTATGCCGCAGGTCTGGCCTTCGGAGCGGAATCGCTCGCGCGCACCAGCGTTGCGCTCCTGTTGCGTGAGGAAGAGCGTTACCGCCTCCTGGCGCGGAACATGAGCGACGTCATCTCGCGGCATCAGCGCAACGGCGCGGTGCAGTTCATTTCACCGGCGGTGGAAGCCATGCTCGGCGTGCCCGTCGCGCAGCTGCTCGGCCACGGCCTGTTCGATCGCGTCCATGTCGCCGATCGGCCGGCGTATCTGACGGCGCTGTCCGATGCCGCGCGCGGCGACGTGCGTAGCGTTGAGTTCCGGTTGCGCCGGGAGCGTGCCGGCTCGGAGCGCGGCCAGGTTGATTTCATCTGGGTCGAGATGCGCTGCCGCCCGCTCGATCAGGATCTGGGCCGTGATGCCACGCGCGAGGCCGATGTCGTCGCCGTGATGCGCGATGTCACCGACCGCAAGCTGGGGGAGCAGGCGTTCGATCAGGCGCGCAGCGCTGCAGAGGCGGCGGACGCCGCCAAGACGCGCTTCCTCGCCACCATGAGCCATGAGCTGCGCACGCCGCTGAACGCCATCATCGGCTTCTCCGAGATGATCACGCAGGAGCAGACCTTGATGCTGGGCGCGGCCCAGCGGAGGGAATACGCCCAGCTCATCAACGATTCCGGCCAGCATCTGCTCTCGGTCGTCAACGGCATCCTGGACATGTCCAAGATGGAGTCGGGCAATTTCGAGATGGCGTCCGAACCGTTCGCGCCGCGTGCATCATTGATGCATTGCTGCAATCTGCTGGCGCTGAAGGCGCGGGAGAACGGCGTCGATCTCGTCACCGATGCGCCGCAGGACCTGCCTGTCATGACCGGCGATCCGCGCGCCTTCAAGCAGATCGTGCTCAACCTCGTCGCGAACGCCGTCAAGTTCACCGAGCGTGGCGGTCAGGTCACCGTCACGGCCGCGGTCTCGGGCTCGCAGCTTGCGCTGCGCGTCAGCGACACCGGTATAGGCATCGCGCCTGACGATCTCAAGCGCATCGGCGCGCCGTTCTTCCAGGCCGGCAAGACCTATCAGCGCCGTCACGAAGGCACCGGCCTCGGACTTTCGATCGTGAAGAGCCTGGTGGCGTTGCATCTCGGCGAATTGACGGTACAAAGCAGGCTCGGCGAGGGCACTGCCGTCACCGTCAAGCTGCCGCTCGTCTACACGCCGCAAGCCAAGACGTCTGATATGAAGACTTCTGATGGCAAGATGTCCGACAGCAAGGCGAGCGAGAGCAAGATCGCGACCCTGACGCCGGTGCTACGCCAGGAAGTTCAGGACCATCCTCACGACCAAGTTCAGGACCAACCCGCTCTGGTGAAGAAAAGTGCCTAAAAAGTCTGCCAAGGACGAAGCCGCTCCGCGCCGCCGTGGCGCCAAGGCCGCGGTCATCGATGTCGAGACCGAGCGCAATCTCGTGCTGCGCGTGCTGCTGCATAGCCCCAAGGATACCCTGGCCGGTCTCGTCGCCGTTGCCGCCATCGGCGCGATCGTTGCCAATGCGCTGTTCCTGCAGACCGGCCGGCATCCAGCGCCGATGTTCGGCACCGTGATCAATCTTCCCGCACCGTCGTCCCTGGCGCTGTCGAACCCCTTGCCGCGTCCGCGTCCCGTCGGCGCCGATACCTCGCCGCTCGAGCCGAGAGCGACGGAGTTTCGTGCCGAACCCAGACCTGCGGAAAAGCCGCCGGAGAGGCCCGTCGAGGCGACCGCATCGACGCCGCGCTCGGGCGATCCCATGACCAATCTGGTCAAGCAAACGATTTCGGCGCCGCCCTCCGTCACGCGTCCTCCGGCGCCGATCCCCGTGCAGCAGAGCCCGGCCGCGCGGCGCATCGCCGGCGTGCAGCGCGCGCTGTCCGAATATGGCTACGGGAATTTGAAGATCACGGGGGCGATGGGCGCCGAGACCCAGTCCGCGATCCAGAAATTCGAGCGCGAGCACAAGATGCAGGTCACCGGCCAGCTGTCCGACCGCCTGCTCCGCGAGCTCGGCGCCGCGATCGGACACCCCGTCGAATAGTCGTGACTGTTGCGAAGGCTGGTGCTGATTGCAGCGCTGTCCTATCGTGCGCTCCATGCGTTTGAAATCAAATATCTGGGTCTCAGCCTATCTGCGCCGGTGCCAGACCGAGGGCGTGTACGGCGCGGTGCGGCGTCGCGGCGCGGAGGAGGCGGGTGCGGTGTTCGTGAAGGTCTCGCTGCTTGACGGCAATGCGATGCTCTATGTGCCGGCGCCGCAGACCTCTTATGACGACGGTCGGCCGGTCGATCGCTTCTTTGTGCCGCTTGCGCCGCAACCGATGCCGGAGCCCGCGGTGGAGGAGCGCCTGACCAAGGAAATCCGCTTCGACTCCGATATCTGGATCGTCGAGACCGAAGACCGCGCCGGGCGGCATTTTCTCGAGCTGGCGAAGGCCTAACGATCCGATCCGTCAGTCCCTGTCCGCACCGCGGGCGCGGAGCCGGGCTGCACGCCCGGGCGCGTCTGGCTTGCGCCCACACGTGCGCGCTGGCGCTCGCTGTCATGCAGCGAGGGCTGGTACTTTGCGCGGGTGACGGCGAGCGTCGAGCCGCGCCAGGCGGCCAGCATCACCAGCGCCGCGCGATCGCTGAGGCGATCGTAAAGACGCGACAGCCGGTACACGTCGGTCACGGAGTTGCCGATCTCCGGCTTGAAGAACAGCAGGATACGCTGGAACACCGGGCTCGGCATGTCGAGCGCGCGCGCGGCGACTGCGAGCGCTTCGCCGCTTGCATCGTCGACGATCTGGGCTGCGACGCGCGAGGGCAGGATCAGGCTGTCGCCGAGCTCGGAGGTGAAATTCTCGACATCGCCCGCGATCGCCGCCATCTCGAGGATCTGGATCGCGCGCTTGGCGCGCACGATCGGAATCCGCGGCGCCGCCTTCAGCGGGGTCTGCGCCAGATTGTGCAGGATCAGCGCGCGCTCGGGGGCGCCGGCGCGGAAGAACATGTCGTGGATATCGGCCGCGTCCGTTGGCTGCATTGCCATGTTCGAGGCCATGCGCAGCTCGGCGTCGCTTGGCGTGCGAACCGGCAAGGGGGCAGGAGGGGGAGCAGAGGCGGGCGCCGGGGTTTCGCGCGCGAGCGGAACCCTGCGGCCCTCCTGCGCGGCCGACAGTCCGAGCTTCTGCATGATCGGGGCGGGCGTCGACGGATAGATCGCAAGCCGCGCCTTGACGGCCGCGCGCGTCGCGTCGTCGACCTGGTCGATCAGTCGTGTGGCGAGCTCGACGAACTGGCGCTGCTCGTCGTCGCTGTGGGTGCTCGACTGGACATAGAGGTCGGTCAGCACGCGCAGCAGCGTCGGACGAACATCGACGCCTTCGCGACGGGAGAGGGTCATCAGCCCGTCGAATCCTGGAAACAACGACTTGGTCATGGAGAGATACGCGACCTGGAAGAGATACTCGCCGGAGCCTATCGCGGGCTCCTTTAAAGGCTCGTTAAGGAAAACGAGGCGTGAAGCCGAACGCCTGCTTTGAAGCGTTCTCGTGCCGCAACGGGACGGTGGGTCCCGCCCGTGCGGTTACGGTGCCGCCGGCACGTTTACACCCCGTTAACCATGAACTGATCTTAATGATCCCCATGTTGCAGAGGCGCGCCGGGTCGCGCGGCAATTGAAGAGAGCTGATATGGGGACCATCATCGAATTTCCGGCCGGTCGCCGGGTGGGCGCGTCGGTGGACGTGGCTCCGCGCGCGGACATGGGCACGATTTTGATCCTTCCCGTGATCCGCATCGAGCGCGAGAGCGACGAAACCAGCGGCGATCACGGGCCGGAGCAGGGCACAGCGCCGGGGCGCCGTCGTCGTCGCCGTTAGCCTTCGGACTTTGCAATGCCGGAGAACCTCCGTCAGATCCGGCCCATCGTAACGGCCCTCATGCTCGCAGTGCTGGGCGCGACGCTTGCCGCCTGTAGTGGCGGCGATTTCGGCCGGACCCGTGCCGACATGCGCAGCGACGACATGCATCGCTGGCTGGGCGCGGAAGTCACCTCCAGCGTTGGCCTGAAGCCATCCCAATTCCAGCTCACCGACGAGGAGCGCCAGCTTCGCGACCTCGCCTATCCCCTGATCGAGCCGCCGCTGTCGCGGCCCGCCTGGAAGAGCGTGTTCGGCGACTACAAAGCGCTGCCCTCGCCCTGGCGGCAAACGATCGTGTTCGACCGCACCATGTATGGTCGCACGCTGATCGACGAGCCGCACCGTTCGCATTCTTCGCGCTATACGCAGTTGATGGAAGACGTGCGCAACGACATCACCCGCTTCGAGCCGTTCTTCGCCTCCGCGATCCGCGTCATCGACCTCGACAAGAAGCGCAATGCCAGCATGGCGCGCGTCTCCTCCCTCTCGCCGAAGGAGAAGGAGGACGCGGTCGAGCGCATGCAGGAGAATTCGCTGATCATCCAGTGGGTGCAGCAGTGCCTCGAGCAGCGCGTGTCGTCCTATCGCTGGGGTCTGGAGCGGCTGGTGATCCAGGCGCCCGACGGCATGGCCGCCGATGCCGACCGCCTGATCGGCGAACTCGCCGCCCAGACCGCCAACCCGCCGGTCGCGGCCCAGCCGCCCTACGGCCGTGCGGTCGTCTCGAAGGGTTAGGATTTTCCGCGGGCGCGCGATCGTTGCCCCGCGGGCTTGCGCCGCTGCTTCCGGAGCTTGCTGACAAGATCCTTCAGCGCATCCGGTAGCGGCACGGATGCGCGATAGGCGAGCCCGACCTCGCGCTTGACCTTGACCTCGATCTCGCGCACCGCGACATCCGGATTGCCGCGCGCTACGCCTTCCGGGACGATGGCGATGCCAACGCCGGCTGCGACCAGCGCCATGGCCCAATCCTCTGATTGCGCGATCGCCGCGGTCTGTCGGGCCTGCGGGTTGCGGCGGAAGAACTCGCTTTGCTCGCAATGGCAGCGGTCGATCAAGGGGACGCCGGCGAGATCGGCGGTGCGAAGCTTCTCCTTCAGGGCCAGCGGATGCGACGGCGGCAGCGCTGCGACATAGCGCTCACTCCACAGCGCCACGAAATGTTCGTCAGCGCGCAGCACGCTCTTGGAGATGATCCGCGCGTCGGCGCGCTCGTCGCTGCCGACGAGGCGGAGTGCGATGTCGGCGCGCGCCGTCAGCGGCTTGAGCAGTGCGATCGTCCGGGGCACGTCGAGCGTGCGCATCAGGCCGAGCGTCACATTGGTTTTGGTGCTCGGTCTCCTGAACAGGCTGCGCGCCGCGTCGGTCTCGTCGATGATGCGGCGGGCGAGCGTGTGAAACTGCTCGGCCGAGGCGGTTGGCGCGACGCCCTTCTTGTGCCGGATGAACAGCGTGGTGCCGAGCTCGGCCTCCAGATGGGTGATCGCGGTGGAGATCGACGGCTGCGAAACGAAGCAGACGCGCGCCGCCGCGGTCAGGTTGCGCTCGCGGTAGACGGCGGCGAAGTAGCGGAGTTCGCGTATGTCCATAGGATATGCCTAGAGATATTATCAATATTCGATATTTTACCTATGGATCTAACGATGACAAGAACGCTCTGCTCACAACAGGCAGGGAACGCGCGATGAAAATTCACCATCTCAACACCGGCACGATGTGCCCGATGGGGCGGCGCCTCGTGAACGGCACCGGCAGCCTGTTCCAGCGCGCCCGCATGGTCTGCCATTGCCTGCTAGTGGAGACCAATGACGGGCTCGCCCTGGTCGATACCGGCATTGGACTTGGCGATATCGCAACGCCCGATCGGCTGGGACGACGATGGCTGCGGCAGACCGCGCCAAGGCTCGATCCGGCGGAGACGGCGGTGCAACAGGTGAAGGCACTCGGCTATTCCCCCAAGGACGTGCGCCATGTGCTGCTGACCCATCTCGACCGCGATCACGCTGGCGGCGTGCCGGACTTCCCGCATGCCGCGATCCATGTCCATCGCGCCGAATACGACATGGCGGTGCAGCGCAAGCCGGCGCCGCCGGAAGGGCGCTATGTCACCGGGCAGTGGAGCCATGGACCGAGCTGGACATTCTATGGCGAAGCCGGCGAAGACTGGTTCGGTTTCAAGGGCGTGCGCGCCCTCGGCGACGCAGAGGCGGACATCCTGATGATCCCGCTCGCCGGCCATACGCTCGGCCATTGCGGTATCGCGGTGCGATCAGGCGACAAATGGCTGCTGCACGCCGGCGACAGCTATTTCCATCACGGCCAGCTCGACGCATCGCCCCGCATGCCGCTGGTGCTGGGCTATTTCCAGCGTCGCGCCGACATGGACCGCGGCATGCGGATCGCCAACCAGGTGCGACTGCGCGCGCTGAAGCTGAACCACGGCGAACGCGTCACGATCGTCAACAGCCATGATCCCGTCGATTACGAGCGTTGCCGCTGCAACGCGCATTGATCGCGCCCGTCAGCGCTGTCCGTCGTGCGCGGAGATCGCGGATGCCGCGAGGCCTCCGATGCGCGCGTGAGGCCGGCCGCCGGTCGCCATCACGAGCCCGAAGGCGATCTCGTCGCGCCGTGGTGAATCCCACAGCGTCATCTCCGCGGTGCCGAAATGGCTGCGGACATAGGCGGCGTGGATGTGCCCGAGCGGAACCATGAGCCGCGTGCCCGGACCGCCGATGGTCTTCGCCGCCGGAACGATCGCCTTGGGCTGACCGAGCACCTCGCGCATGCCCTGACCGCCGGCCTCGTGCCAGACCGCGCCGTGCTCGAGCTCGCCGTCCTCGCCGACGATGATGCCCTTGCCATAGGCTTCGATCTGCGCGGCGCCGCCGAGCTGCGCGATCAGCCGTGTTGCGAGCTCGCGCCCGAGTTCGCGCAAGGATGCCTGAAACGGCATCAGGTCGGGTTCGAAGCGGCCCGCGAAAGGATTGCGGATCACCGCAATGGCCGTCCCGACCAGCAGAGGCTTCTCCAGCCGGGGACCGCGCTCGTGCCAGGTGGTCTCGACGCTAAGCGCGGTCTTGCGGATGTCATGGGACACGTCTTGAGACGACATGCGCAGGCGCTATGCTTCGTCGACGACGGGATTGCGCAGCACGCCGATGTTCTCGATCTCGACCTCGACCACATCGCCGGGCGTGAGGAAAACAGGCGGCTTGCGAGTGAAGCCGACGCCGGCCGGCGTGCCGGTGGCGATGACGTCGCCGGGGACGAGGTCGAAGATGGTCGAGCTGTACTCGATCAGCCGCGGAATCGAGAAGATCAGCATCGAGGTGTCGGACGACTGCACCACCGCGCCGTTGACGCGCGTCTCGAGCTTCAATTTGGTGGGATCGCCGATCTCGTCCGGCGTCACCAGCCATGGTCCGAACGGGCCGGTGCCGACGAAGTTCTTGCCGGAGGCGATCTGCTGGGCGTGACGCTGCCAGTCGCGCACGCTGACGTCGTTGTAGATCGAATAGCCTGCCACGTGATCCCAGGCGTCGGCCTGGCTGATGTGACGGCCGCTCTTGCCGATGACCACGGCAAGCTCGCCCTCCCAGTCGAAATTGTCCGAGACTTTCGGCCGGATCACCGGCGCGTTGTGCGCGACCTGGGAGCGCCAGACCCGGAGGAAGATCGGCGGAAATTCCGTGATCTCGCGCTTCATCCCGAACGCCACGGCTTCATTGTGGTGGTCGAGATAATTGCGCACGGCGCAGACGATCTTCTCCGGACGCGGGATCACCGGCAGATATTTGACGTCACTGAGCGCCATTGTGGGCTTGTGCCCGGCGACGATGGCCTCGCGCCGCGCATAGTCGTCGCTGCCGAGGAAGTCCGCGAGAACAGGATACTGGGGCAGGGCGCGACCGAGATCCACCACGCCATTCTCGGCAACGGCGCCCCAGCTCTCCCGATTCCCATCCAAGAACGACAGCAGCTTCATGGTACGCCTCAAAGGTTGGCATTTTCGATCTTGCCTATTATTTTCGAAAATCAGGCGAGGCGCAAGCCCGCGGCGATAAAAAGCCGTTGCCGCCTATTCGGTATCGAGCAGATGCGCGGCGTAGGTCGCCACGTTGTCGGCGGTCGTGCGGATATGCGCCTCGATCAGCTGCACCGCGAGATCCGGATTGCGCGAGATGGCGGCTTGCATGATCGCCTGGTGCTCGCCGGCCTTGTCGCGCGGGCGGGGGCGGAAATTGGCCGAAAGGTGCCGATAGCGCTCGGCGCGATCGAACAGATCGGCGCGAATGGCGAGGAGTGTCGCGGAGCCGCAGGCGGACACCAGCGCCTGGTGGAATTGGCGGTGGGCGATCTTCCATTCGGGATCGCGCAGGGGATGTTCCGGATCGCGCTGCTCGATTCGCTTCAATCTGTGCAGGGTCGAGATGACGGCGATTTCCCAGTCGTCGTCGCCCCGCTCGATCGCGCGGCGGATCAATTCCACCTCGATCAGCACCCGGGCATCGGTGACTTCCACCAGGTCCTGGCGGCTGACCGGCGCCACCCGAAATCCGCGCTGCTCCTGCGCGTCGACCAGGCCTTCGGCGGTAAGCGCCGTCAGCGCCTCGCGCAGCGTCGTGAAACTTACGCCGAATCGTTCGCGCAGGACGTCGAATCGCAGCGGCTCGCCCGGCGCCAGGCCGCAGGCAATGATCTCCTCGCGCAGCCGATGGGTGATGTCGGCGGCAACGGTCTTGCCGAATTCCTTGCGGGAGCGAATGGCGCTTTCGGACATGATTTCTGTCATTTGAATCGATGGCTCAACATGCCGCGCCAACGACCATCTTGCAATAATTTTCGTAAACGGTATGATTTTCGAAAATATAGCTGGGGAGGCGTGTGACATCATGAGAGCGGTGCTGGTGCGTCAGCCGGGTGGGCCGGATGCACTCGAGTTGGTTGAGCTTCCGGTGCCTGTGCCCGGACCAGGCCAGGTGCAGATTCGCGCCGAAGCGTTCGGCGTTGGGCAGCCCGATGTGCTGATCCGGCGTGGCGTCTACAAATGGATGCCGCCACTGCCGGCCAATCCGGGCAACGACGTCGCCGGCCGCATCGCCGCGCTCGGGTCCGGCGTCGAGGGGCTTGCGATCGGCCAGAAGGTGCTGCTGAGCGCACGCGACCTGTCGCAGCGCGGCGGCTGCTACGCCGACTATGTGGTCGCGCCTGCGGACGCCATTCATGTGCTGCCCGACAATGTCGATCTGCAGGCGGCCGTGTGCCTGTCGAACTACCAGGTCGCTTACGCGCTGCTGCACGAGTGCCGCCATCCGCGCGCACCGGCGAGCGTGCTGGTGATCGGGGCGGCGGGTGGTGTCGGCACCGCGCTGGTACAGCTTGCCAAGCTCGCACAGATGAATGTCATCGGCACGGTCTCCACCGAGGAGAAGGCCGCATTCGCGCGGGGCAACGGCGCCGATGAGATCATCTTCTACCGCCGCGAAGACGTGGTGGCGCGGGCCCGCGAGCTGACCAAGGGCGAGGGCGTCGGCCTCGTGCTCGATCACGTCTGTGGGCCTGAGTTCACCGGCTATCTCGGCGCGCTCGGCAAATGGGGGACGCTGCTGTCGTACAACGCCTTCGCCGGGTTGCCGGAAGAAAACCTGATGGCGGCGATGCGCGACCATCTCGACATCTGCCCGGCGATACGCTGCTTCTCCTTTCATATCTACGACCACGATCGCGACGGGCGTCGCGCGCTCATGCGCAATGTGATTGACGCGCTGAGCCGCAATGCGATCAAGCCGGCGATCTCGGCGGTCCTGAAGCTCGACGAGGTCAGGCAGGCCCACACGCTGCTCGAGCAGGGCTCCGCGCTCGGCAAGATCATCATGACGCCATGAGGGGGTGGATCGCACAATGACGACACAAGCACCCATTGCACGCTTCACCCGGCTCCGGCACGCGAGCTTTGCCTCGCCAGATCCCGAGCGGTTGCTCGACTATTACCGCGCCGCGATCGGTCTTGGCCTCGTCGGCCGCGACGGCAACCGCATCTTCCTCGCCAACGATGCCGAGCAGCTTTCGCTGGTGATCGAACCCGGCCACGCGGCGCTGACGAGCATCGCCTTCGAGATAGCTCCCGATGTCCAGATCGAGACGCTCGGCGCGGCGCTGAAGCAGGCCGATCTGCGGCCCGAACTTCAGAGCGATCCCCTGCCTGGCGTTTCCAGGCTGCTGTCGTTCAGCGATCCCGAAGGAACGCGCTTCGAGTTGATCCAGGGCTGGACGCCGACGCCCGCGCAGGAGCGGATCGGAGCGCTTGCCGTCAGCAAGATCGGCCATGTCGCGCTTGCTACGCCCGATCCGCGCGCGGCTTCGGAGTTCTACGCGAACATGATGGGCCTGCGCGTCTCCGACTGGATCGAGGATCGCTTCGTGTTCATGCGCAGCGGCTTCGAACATCACACGCTGAACTTCGCCCGCGCGCCCGTCCGTGGCCTGCATCATGTCGCGTTCGAGCTGCGTGGTGCCGCCCACATGCACGAGGCCTGCGATCATCTCGCGCGGCACAAGCTGCCGGTTCTCTGGGGGCCGGTGCGTCATGGCCCCGGGCACAACACCGCGATCTACCACCGCAATCCCGACGGGCATGTGGTCGAGCTGTTCTTCGATCTCGACCGCATGACCGACGAGGCGCTCGGCTATTTCGAGCCGCGTCCCTGGCATCGCGATCGACCGCAGCGGCCAAAAGTCTGGGTCGGCCTGCCGCGCGACGTCTGGGGCATGCCGCCATCGCCTGAATGCACGGAGTTCGCCCGCTAGCGGATCAAACGCGAGTTGAAGAAACGCCGCCTCGTCGCGGCCAACGATAGAACAACCAAAAGGGAGGACGCATCCATGCAACGGATGAAGCGGCTTGCTGCGGCGATTTTTCTGTTTGGCGGTTTTTTCGCAACCACTTCGGCGTCGGCGGAGAATTATCCGTCGCGCCCGATCCGGCTGTTGCATGGATTTGCCGCCGGCGGCGCGGCCGACACGCTGTCGCGCATCATCGCCGACGGGCTCTCGAAAAAGCTCGGGCAGCCGATCATTGTCGAGGCCAAGCCGGGCGCCGGCGGCAACATCGCCGCGGATGCCATCGCGAAGGCGGCGCCCGACGGCTACACGATCGGGCTCGTCACCGGCGCTCACGCCATTTCCGCGGCGACCTACAAGAGCCTCGCCTACCAGCCGGCCGAGAGCTTCGAGATGATCTCGACGCTGGTCTATTACGCGCTCGTCATTGCCGTGCGTAGCGACTATCCGGCAAAATCGCTGGGTGAGCTCGTCGCCATGGCAAAGCAGAAGCCCGGTGCGCTCAGCTTTGGATCGGTCGGTTTCGGCAGCACGCACCATCTTGCAGGAGAGCTGTTGAACGCAGCCGCCGGCGTCGAGATCGTGCACGTGCCCTATCGCGGCGATTCCCAATCCGTCACCGCGCTGCTCGGCGGAGAGGTTCCGGTGATCGTCGGCACGCCGGTCCTGCTCGCCCCGCAGATCCAGGCCGGTGCGATCCGCGGCCTGGCGGTGACCTCGCCGACGCGCACCGCATTGTTGCCCGACGTGCCGACCGTTCAGGAAGCCGGGATCAAGGGATATGACGTGCGCACCTGGGCCGGCCTGCTGGCCCCGAAGGGAACGCCGCCCGGCATCATCGCCGCACTCAATGCGGCGACGCTGGATGCACTCAGGGATCCCGACCTCAAGCAGCGCCTGGAGACCGCCGTCGGCGGCGAGGTTCGCGGCAGCTCGCCGGAGGAGATGAAGACGCTGATCGAGACCGAGATCAGCAAATGGATCGGCGTGGTGGAGCGGGCGAAGATCCCGAAGATCTGATGGTCGAAGTGCAAAAGTGAACATAGTACCGCCTCGCGCATGCGGTAGTTAACAGCGCGCGAATCGGATTTCCGCGCCGGCGCACATTGTTCGACGGCCCGCTTGAATGTCGGGCAGCGGCGTGCGTCATTGATCGCTCGGGAGGTGAGCGTGGCCGCCAGAGCAATCAGGTATTCGATGCGGGCGTTGATCGTTGCGGCTTGCCTGGTCGCGGCTGCCCAGTCCGCGGCTCAGGAAGACAAGAAAACCGACGACGACAAGCCTGCCGATCCCGATACAGGCGAGAGCACCATCGAGGAGAAAACGCTCGGGCTGCTGCCGAACCCCTGGCAAAAGTACGGGGTGAAGTTTGCGGCCACCTATATCGGCGAGGTGCTCGGAAATCCGACCGGCGGTCTGAAGAAAGGTGCGGTCTACGAAGGCAGGCTCAATCTCGCCGTCGATCTGGATTTCGAAAAACTCGTCGGCATCGACAAGCTGACCTTTCACGCCAACATGTTTCAGATCCACGGCGAAGGCCTCTCGCGCTCGAATCTGCAGAATTTCTTCGTCGTCAGCGGGATCGAAGCGTTGCCCTCGACGCGACTCTACGAGGCCTATTTCGAGAAGCAGTGGGGCGACAAGAAACTATCGCTCAAGCTCGGGCAGCTGGCGGCCGACAGCGAGTTCTTCAATACCAAGTACACGGATGTGTTCACCAACGCCTCGATGGGTTGGCCGGCGATCACGTCGCTTGCTTTGCCAAGCGGCGGGCCGTCGCCGCCCTTGGCGGCCGTGGGCGCGCGCCTCCTGTGGAACGTGACGGACCAGTTGTCCGTCCTTGGCGCGATTTTCGACGGCGACCAGGCCGGGCCCGGTTCCGGCGATCCGCAGGAGCGTAACCGGTATGGCGTCAATTTCCGGGTCAACGATCCGCCGCTTCTGCTCGGCCAGGTTCAATATGCCTGGAATAACAGGAAGGGTGACCCGAACTTGACCGGCCAGTTCAAGGTCGGTGGCTGGCGTCATTTCGGATCGTTCGGGGATCAGCGCTTCGCATCCAACGGCGTCTCGCTGGCCGCGCCAACGAGCAGCGGGGAACCGCGGCTCTTGTCGGGCGATATTGGAGCCTGGGCGGTCTTCGAGCAGCAGATTTATCGGGTGCCGAACAGCGACGATCGCGGCATCGGCATTTTCGCACGCGTGTCCGGCGCGCCGGCTGACCGCAATCTGGTCGATGTCTATGCAGATGGCGGCGTCGAGCTCATCGGGCTCAGCAATGCACGCCCCGACGACAAGTTCGGCATTGCCGCCGGGTATGCGCATGTCTCAAAACGGGCCCAGACGCTCGACGCCGATTATGCCAGGTTCGTCGATCCGCGCTGGCCGGTGCGAAGCTTCGAGGGGCTGCTCACGGCCGTCTATCAATACCAGATCAAGGATGGCTGGACCGTTCAGCCGAACTTTCAATACATCGTCCATCCCGGTGGCGGCGCGACGGCTCCGGCTAGTCCGCTGCCGGGACGGGCATTGCGCAATGCCTCGGTTTTCGGATTGCGCACGACCCTGAAATTTTAAGTCGAGGCAAACGCGAGTGAGGCCATGTCGGCAATCATCGCGCCTCGACCACCTCGCCATCCTCCTTCACGAACCGGCCGACGGGATTGTCCAGGAGATCGATGACGGCTTCCGAGGGCCGGCACAAGCGTGTGCCCTTGGGCGTCACCACGATTGGACGGTTGATCAGGATGGGGTGCGCGAGCATCTGGTCGATCAGCTCGTCGTCCGACCATTTGGGGTCGTGGAGGCCGAGCTCCTTGTAGGGCGTGCCTTTTTCCCGCAGCAGCGCGCGAACGGAGATGCCGAGGGCCTTGACGAGCTCGACGAGCTTTTCGCGCGACGGCGGCGTCTTCAGATATTCGATCACGTCGGGCTCGACGCCGCTTTGCCGGATCATCGCCAGCGTGTTGCGCGAGGTGCCGCAGGCGGGGTTGTGATAGATCGTGACGCTCATAAGGTAGTCTCCGCGATTGGGATGGGGCCTCGCGCCTGGGGCGGTCCGAGCAGCCAGTTCATCAACAGCATGGCGGCAAAGGCTCCGCAGAGCTCCGCGAGAATGAATCCGGGCAGGTCGGTGGGACGTATGCCCGCGAACGTGTTGGTCAATGACCTCGCGATAGCCACGGCCGGATTGGCGAACGAGGTCGAGGCCGTGAACCAATAGGCCGCCGTGATGTACAGGCCGACCAGCCAGGGGACGGCCGCCCGCTGGAAACGGATGCCCGCGACGATCGTCGCGACCAGACCGAAGGCGGCGACGGCTTCGGCGAACCATTGCGGTCCCCCGGTTCGCACCTTCGCCGAGAAATCGAGCAGCGGCAGCCCGAACATCAGATGCGCCGCCATCGTTCCCGCGATGCCGCCGGCAATCTGCGCGACGACGTAAAGTGCGGCGTCGTTCACCGGTAGCTCGCGCTTGCCGGTGAAGACCAGCGTGACGGCCGGATTGAAGTGCGCGCCGGAGATCGGTCCGAGCACGGTGATCAGGACGACCAGAATGGCGCCGGTCGGCAACGTGTTGCAGAGAAGCGCAAGCGCGACATCCTTGGTCAGCGTCTCCGCCATGATGCCGGAGCCGACCACGGTGGCGACGAGAATGCCCGTGCCGAGCGCCTCGGCCGCGAGGCGGCGCGGAAGATCGAATTGATCAGGCACGGCTCCGCTCCCTTCGTCTCGGCTTGCAGCAGGCTTGCAGGGTTTCGACGACCGGCTCGCAAACTTCCGGCCGCCCGCCGCAGCAATCCCGCAGCAGGAAGACCGCAACGTCGCGGAATTCGGTGAGGTTGGCGCGGTAGACGATCGAACGGCTGTGCCGCTCGGAGGTGACGAGGCGCGCGCGCGTCAGGATCGACAGATGGGCAGATAGCGTGTTCGATGGGACTTCCAGCAGGCGGGCGAGATCGCCCGCCGCAAGGCCATCGGGCTCGTGCCGGACAAGCGTTCGGAACGCCTCCAGTCGGGTCGGCTGGGACAGCGCGGCGAGCGCCAGGACGGCTTCTTCTGTTTCCATATATCCAGACTTATGGAACTAATTGGAACGCGTCAATCCGGAATTCCATGGTGGGCGACCGAATAGTTATTTCGAATATTCTAGAAATATGGTTTGACAGTTGACATCGGCAGGCGCATCGTGGCGGCCATGAAGATCGACGACGCAGCAGCACGCCTCGAAGCTTTGGGTAACCGGACGCGACTCCAGATCTACCGGGCCCTGGTCCGGGCCGGGCACTCCGGCATGCCCGTCGGTCGCTTGCAGGACAAGCTGAAGGTACCGGCGTCGACCCTGTCGCATCACATCAAGACCCTGGTCTCGGTCGGGCTCGTCAGCCAGGTCCGGGAATCGACGACTCTGATTTGCCACGCAAACTTCGACGCGATGCGGGGTCTGGTCGATTTCCTGGCGGCGGAGTGCTGCGCAGACGAAGTCGGATGCAAGACGACGCAAACGGCGGCGTGATTTTTTTGGCTGATATTGTTCGATGAATTTAGAAGTATGGGAGAAGCCGAATGAACGCTAAGACGGTCGCCATCATCGGGGCAGGGCCTGTCGGACTCGCAGCAGCTGCGCACGTCCTGGAGCGTGGCATGTCACCCATCGTTCTGGAGGCAGGATCCGAAGCGGGGCACGCGGTGCGCCAGTGGCAGCAGGTCCAGCTCTTCTCGCCGTGGGAGTACAATGTCGACAAGGCCGCCGCGCGCCTGCTCGCGCCGACGGGATGGAATTCGCCGGACCCGAGCGCCTATCCGACCGGCGGCGAGCTGATCGATCGATATCTGACGCCGCTTGCGACGCGAACGCCATTGCGCGAGGTGATCCGGACATCCAGCCGTGTCTCCGCTATCAGCCGCGTCGGCTTCGACAAGGCGAAGACGAAGGGGCGTGAGCTGGCCCCTTTCGAAATCCGCTACCAGAACGGCAAGGGCCCCGAAGTGCTGCGCGCCGATGCGGTGATCGACACATCAGGTACATGGTTCTCGCCCAATCCTGCCGGAGGTAATGGTCTGCCCGCGATCGGCGAGCGTGAATGCGCTGGCCACATCGCCTACGGCATGCCCGATGTCCGGGGGGCCGGTCGCGCCAGATATGCCGGGAGGACCGTTGCGGTGCTCGGCGCTGGCCACTCCGCGGTGGGCACACTGATCGATCTCGTGCATCTCGCGGGCGAGGCGCCGGGGACGCAAGCTATCTGGCTGTTGCGCGCCGCCGATCCCGCCAAGGCGTTTGGTGGCGGCCGGAATGACAAGCTCGCTGCACGCGGAGAGCTCGGCAGTGCGTTCGCTGCGCTCGTTGCCTCCGGCAAGATCAGGGTGGAAACCGAATTCGGCGTCACGCATCTGGCTGAGACCGAGGGCCGCCTCGAGATCGCGGCCGGCTCGGGTTGCAGCGGACGGAGCGTGATCGTGGACGAGCTGATCGTCTCGACGGGCTTTCGTCCCGATTTTTCGTTCCTGTCCGAATTGCGCCTGCGGCTCGATCCCGCTATCGAGGCGCCGGTCGCCCTGGCGCCGCTGATCGATCCTAACGAGCACAGCTGCGGCACCGTGCGCCCGCACGGCGCCCGCGAGCTCGCGCACGAAGAGCCGGGCTTCTACATGGCGGGCATGAAGTCGTATGGTCGCGCGCCAACCTTTCTCATGATGACAGGATATGAGCAGGTGCGCTCGATTGCGGCCGATCTCGCCGGCGACAAGAAAGCCGCCGCAAGGGTGGAGCTCGTGCTACCGGAGACCGGCGTCTGCACGCGCGGCGGCGTCGAAGCCGCCGGCGCCGTATCAGGATGTTGCGGTGGGCCGGCGAAGCAGGAATCAACGGCCTGTTGCGCCGCCGACGAAGCAGCAAAGAAGGCCGGCGCTTCGGGGTGCGGTTGTTTATGAAGTCGGTTCTTGCAGCTGATGCCGGAGAGTTATCCATTGTGGTTCGTGCGCCGTTTCGGCGTGGGGGCGGGAGGACAGCATTCGTAACTTGAGCGGCCGGTCTCTGATCGCGGTGATGTGCATCGGCCAGGTCGGCAATCTGCTGCCGCACGTGACGCTATCCGCCAATCTGGCGCAGCATCTGATGCCGACGTGGGGCCTCTCGGCGGCCGAAGGCGGCTTGATGGCGAGCGGTTACGCGTTCGGCTACATGCTCGCCGTGCCCGTGCTGACGACATTGACCGACCGGATCGACGCACGGCTCGTCCTGCTCTGGGGTTCGATCGTCAGCGGGCTGGCGACCGCAGCGTTCGGAATCTTCGCGCAAGGGTTTTGGTCCGCGACCGCGATCTGGTCCCTGGCAGGGCTTGGATTTGCCGGCGCCTACATGCCGGGCCTGAAGGCGCTGACGGATCGGCTTCCCGCCGGCGATAGTTCACGCGCCGTCACGCTATACACGTCGAGCTTCTCGGTCGGCGTCGGTCTCTCGTTCCTGGTCGCGCAGCTGATCGCCGACCGTTGGGGATGGCGGACCGCCTTTCTTGTCACCGGCTTCGGTCCGATCGCGATGGTCGTCGCGTGCCTTCTGATGCAGGAGCAGCGGCCCGCGCCGAAGGCGGGGCGTCTGCTCAACTTCGCGCCCGTCTTCGCCAATCGCGAGGCGCTCGGATACATCTTCGGCTACGGCGCCCATTGCTTCGAGCTCTACGGCATCCGCACCTGGCTGGTCGGGTTTTGGACCTTCGTCGTCGCCCATCAAGGCGCCCCGTCGTGGTTGAGCCCCGTCGTGCTGAGCTTCTGCTTTGCGGTGATCTCGATGCCGGCCAGCATCCTCGGCAACGAGGCCGCGCTGAAATTCGGGCGCCATCGCGCGATCACGGTCGTGATGATCGCGTCGGCTTGCGTCGCGCTGGTCATCGGCCTCAACGCGACAGCGCCGGCATGGGTGCTGGCACTGCTGCTGCTCGTCTATGGCCTGACCGTGCCGGCGGATTCGGGCGCATTGACCGCCGGCATGTCGGCCGCGGCTGTGTCCGAACATCGCGGCGCGACCCTGGCTCTGCATTCGACGGTCGGCTTCGGCCTGTCGGCGGTCGGCGCCTGGGGCACCGGCGCCGCCCTCGATGCAGCCGGCGGCCCGCAGAGCGCGACCGGCTGGCTCTTGGCGTTCAGCGTCCTCGCGGTCGGGATTGCACTGGGGCCGCTGGCGCTGCTGTGGGCGCGGAAGGTGCAGCTTGGTGGGGCGAAGTCGATATGAGGTCGCGCAATTCTACTCGGCGGTGGAAAATCGATCGAGGCGCAATCGATGCCGATGATCGGTCAGAAGGCGAGCGCCTCCCGTCACGGCGGCGAGCGTCCCCAATCCCGTCCCGCCGGCGATCAAGAACATGATCAAGAGTTGATACTTGACGGCGTCGATCGGTTCGACGCCTGCAAGGATTTGACCGGTCATCATCCCCGGCAAAGAGACAAGGCCGATCGCAGCCATGCTGTTCATGATTGGCGTGAAGCCGCTTCTCAATGCGTCCCGCAGGACCGGCAGCAACGCCTGATACCGGGTACCGCCAAGAGCAAGGCAAGCTTCGACGGCGGCTCGTTCGCGCACCAGTGTATTCGTCAGCACGTCCAGGCCCAGGCTTATTCCCGTCATGGTGTTGCCCAGGATCATGCCCAACAATGGCAGCGCATAGCGCGGATGATACCACGGATCCGGACGTAGCTCCGTCAGGAGCGCGAACATCGTGACGGTACCGGCCGCCAGCAGCATGCATCCCGCTCCTAAGCCATAGCTCCAGATACCCGGCAGGCGTCGCTTTTGCCGAGCGACGATTTCCCGTGACGCGAAGAGAACCATGATGACGGCGGCGAGGGCGGTCCAGAGCGGCGAGACCGCGGCAAACAGGAACGTCAATACGTATCCAACGAGCACCAGCTGAAGCACCATCCGCACGGTGGCGATGGCCAGCTGCTTTTCAAGCTTGAGGCGGAGAGCGAGCGAGAGAGCGCCGTCCATGACGACAAGGAGCGCGGGCAGAACCAAATCGCCGTATGCCAAGTGAATGTAATTCACGGCCGATTGTCCTCGATCCCGCCGTCGGCATTCATCACAATGACCCTCGACCCGACGCGGCAGGCCTGGGCGTTGTCGTGAGTGCTCCAGACGACACTCGTTCCGTTCGAAATGCGTTCCGCGATCAAAGATTCCACTGCCGCCGTCGATGCCGAATCGAGGGCCGATGTCGGCTCGTCCAGGAGAAGAACCCGCGACCGCAGCATCAGCGCCCGCACTAGCCCCAGCCGTTGTCGCTCGCCGGTCGACAGTCTTTGGACCGGCCAGGGACCGCAACTGCACGGCAACCCCAGTCTCATGACCAGCGGTAAGGCATCATCCCAGCAGCTGAAGTGATCTTGCACGATGTCTGACCACCAGCCCGGCTCGGCAGCGAGGTAGGTCACCCGCTTGCGCCAAGCCGGAGCGGGCATGGCCTCCCTGAGCGTTCCGTCCAGTTCGACCATTCCTTCGTTGGGATCGAGGTCCGCGATCGAGCGAAGGAGCTGGGTCTTCCCGGCGCCAGAAGGCCCTTGCAGGGCGACGCATTCGCCGTCCTGCAAGTCGAATGAAACGGAGAGGTGCAAGCGCTTGAGCGCGCGGACCGTCAGCATGTGTCAAAGCTTCGCCGGAGCCGATCGGCAACTCGCCTCGCGATCTCCGCCGGCGCCTCGTCCGGATAAGGATGCACCGAGCTGACATTGATCTCGCCGAGGACATAGCTGTCGGTCCCGTCGGGAAGGACCGGACCAAGCATGAAGTCGGCGTCCCAAATCGCAGGCAGGTCAAGTCGCGCAATATCCAGCAACGACGTCAGCTGGGGCGTCCACTCGTCTTCCATCAACCGACGCAGCCGCTGGAAACGCGGCTCTGCGTTCGAGGTGTAGAGGCGCGGTCCGGCCTCGGAACGGGCGGCCGGCGAGTCGACCAGGGCTTTGACCTTGTGATAGCCGAAGCCGGCACAGCGATCGCCCGCCATGTAGCAACGCACCACGCCTTCGCTTAAGCGAGGCTGGAATGGTTGGTCGATCACGCTGCCGTTCTCGAAATACTCCGCGCAACGACGGAGAAAATCATCCAGCGTCAGTTCCTCGGGCGCGTCTTTCGTCGCGTCCAGCACCTTTATCATGGAGGAGGTCGGCAGACTCTCGACCTTCCAGACGCCTTGGCCGCCATTGCCCCGGTTGCGCTTGATCACGCGCGGACCAGCGGCGAGCCGTGTCGGCAACTCGGCGCGCATGGCCTCGGCGCTTTGATATAACGCCGTGTCGCATCCCCAGCCCATCGAGCGGGTACGATAGAGTACCTCCTTGGTGCCCATCTTGAGGATGACATCGGGATGAGCGCTGACCCACACGCCCTGAGCCGCGACGTCTCGCAGCAATGCGTCGAGACCAGCGCGATCTCGACGGTCTTGAATGGGGTTGACCCAGACCAGCACGCCGTCAATCGCGAGCAATTGTTCACGAACGTCCTCGGCGAAGCTTTCATCATAGATCGCCGGCTGGGCTTCAATGCCGACGGCGGCGAGTGCTTCGAAGACGTGTACGAAGCGGCTTTTTTGCGCCGTCGCATCCCGCCGCGCGGCAGCGTCTCCGCGTGAGAGGATGGCGACGGTGTGTCGATGAGAAGGGTGTCGTTCGATGTCCATGCGCAAGCTCCACGAATGGCGTGCTGCGCAGAGCTTGGACCGAGGCCTCACGGGGAGTCTGCTTTGTCCCCACGCAAAGGACACTAGCGGGGCCGTCCGCGAGTTTCAAGACATGGCTGGCGCGGTTCCGCGGAGCGGTGAATTCTTTGTGACGTTCGTCGGCGACTTCGGTGGGCCGCCCGAAGCCTACGCCCGTTGACAGCCGCCGCCCTCGGGTTTTTACTTGGGGTTCGGGGATGTGCGATCTCCCCGTGAGGCGACATGCCCAAGCATCGCGTCCTGATCACCAAGGGCGCACCATGTCATCATACTTTCCTCGATTGCATCCAGCAGACTGGCTCGATTTCTCGGCACGGCGTCCGCGCCGGTCGCATCGCTGTGCGCATTGATGCCCGCGGCCTGTTGCGCCGTGTTGGCACCGAGTAGGGGAAGATCGCGAAACGGACTTCACTTGGGGCAGGACAAGACCAGGAGAATGATCATGCGAACACGAGCAATCTTCCGCACGGTCCTGTTGCTTGCGATCGCGGGCGTGCTGTCGAGCGCGCACGCTCTGACACAGGAGGAGTTGGTCGCCAAGATCCAGGCGGCCGGCTACGCGCAAGTCAGCGATATCAAGTCGACGGCTGAAGGCGTCACCGCCAAGGCGGTGAAGAACGGCAAGGCGGTGACGCTGGTCGTCGACAGCAGTGGTCGGGTTAAAGAGCGAAACTAAGCCGAGGAGTAGCACGATGAAAAGAATCATCTGGGCCGTGGTCGGCATTGGCGTCTGCCTTCTTGCATTTCGCTTCGGCCCCTTCATCCCGGCATATGCCCAGGATGCCGACTGGCAGAAGGTGGACGAGACCCTGGGCCGCAAGCCCGCCGTCTCGGACGACGTCCGCCGTTTCGGCTTTCCCCGCACCGATCTCTCCGTGACATTGGACGGCGTCGCGATCAAGCCGGCGCTGGCGCTCGGTGGCTGGATCGCGTTCAAGCCTGCGCATGGCGGCGCCATGGTCATGGGCGATCTTGTGCTGCTCGAAACCGAGATCAATCCGGTGATGGCGAAGATGATCGCGAGCGGGCTCGAGATCACCGCCGTGCACAATCATCTGCTGCGTGCGAGCCCGGCGACGTTCTACATGCACGTCGCCGGACATGGCGACCCGGTCAAGCTGGCCGCGGCGATCCATGATGCCCTGGCCGAAAGCAAGACCCCGCTGACGGTCACGGCGCCGGCGAATCCGCCGCCCGCCATCGACCTCGACACGGCGAAGCTCGACCAGATCATCGGCGTCAAGGGGCAGGCGAACGGCGGCGTCTACCAGTTCAACGTGAAGCGGCGCGACCCCATCACGGAGGACGGCATGCTGTTGACGCCCGTCGCCGCCATGGGTGTCGCAATCGCCATCAACTTCCAGCCGACGGGCGCGGGTAGGGCGGCCATCACGGGCGACTTCGTGCTGACCAGCGACGAAGTGAACCAGGTCATCCTCGCGCTTCGGACGCACGGCATCGAGGTGACCGCGCTGCACAGCCACATGCTGGACGAACAGCCTCGGCTCTTCTTCATGCACTTCTGGGCCAACGACGATGCCGTCAAGCTTGCCGAAGGCCTCCGCGCGGCGCTCGACAAGACGGCGAGCACGAAGAGCTGATGCGAGGCGGGAGCTGCGCGCGAAGAGGTTCGGTGAAATGCGAGCCGGCCAAATTCACGCGCAAGTATCGCATTGCAGCACTGAAACGGCTCCGACCGTTCCGAACCCAAGCTTGTATCGGTCGTTACCGTTCTACGAACGGAGGAGGTAGGCATGCGTGTCCTAGTGATCACCGCGGCAGTATTACTGTCTTGTACGCTCAGTCCCTCACGCGCCGACGAGACGGCTCCTGCACGTCAGGCGCAGGCGACCGTTCCGGTGCAGCCGGATCGAACTCCCGAGCAAGCTGAACAGGCCCGAGACCAAGACAGGAAGAACGCCGAAGACGTTAAGATCGAACGTGATTGGAAGGCGCAAGGCGGCACCGATGGCGATCGCGCCGGCCGAGCCAATCAATCGGATCAGGATCATCAAACGGTGGGACGTGATTGGCGGGCCCGGCCAGACAACGCCGAGCGTCGTTGAGACAAAATCGAATCCTCTGCGGTCCAAGCCGACAGCGACATATATGGGTGACACGATCACGAGCACCAGCAGGTGACGAGAAGCTTGGTCGGATCCGCGCCGTCTAGTGGTTAGAAACAAAGCTTCGACGGCATTGACAAATTCGACCGGCGCGTAATATTTGCCTCACGGGGAAGCGATCTCCCCGCGAGGCGACATGCCCAAGAATCGCGTCCCGGTTTCGACAAGGACGCTGCATGTCTTCCGTTTTCCGATCCCCTCTCCAAGCCGCTTTATCCGTCTCGCGCCCGCCAGGGCCTCGCTGTCGGCGGTGGGATCACCGTGCCGACGGACTCTGCCGGGCGGGCAGCGATCGTGAACCATCCAACTCGAAATTCATCCGTGATCTCAACGGAGGACTGCCATGACCTACGTCATGAAGCCGCTGTCGTGCGACCCGAGTCGAATCCGCGGCATGTCGGACGAAGTCCATTATCGCTTCGTCTACGACCAGGACGGCACGCTTCGAAGCTATTCGATGGGCGAGCGAAGCATCTGACATAACAACTGACGATTCGGGGATACCGAGACCTCCCCGTGAGATGGAGTCCCATCCAAGCGCTCGCCACCTCGATCCGGGGACGATCATATGGACGCACTTGGCTTCGCTATCTTTGCTCTTGCCGCCCTTGCCGGTGGCTTCGTCAGCGGCTTCTCTGGCTTCGCGATGGGCCTGGTCGTCTCTGGTGTCTGGCTGCACATCATCACGCCGATCCAGACCGCCACTTTGATCGCGGGGTACGGTCTGCTCACCCAAGGCTACGGCATTTATAGGCTGCGACATGTCCTGGATCTGCGCAAGGCATGGCCTCTCGCGCTTGGAACAGTCATCGGCATTCCGATTGGCGTTGAAATTCTCGTCTATCTCAATCCCCTCTATCTGAGGTTCGGAGTCGGTGTGTTGTTGATGATTTACTCCATTTACGGCTTGGCGCGCCCTGTGTTCGCGCCCATGAGAATCGGCACCGGAGCAGACATCGCAATAGGCATCTCGAATGGGATGCTTGGCGGGTTGACGGGGCTCGGCGGCGTGATCTCCACGATATCGTGCCAATGGCGCGGTTGGCCGAAGGATTTGCAGCGGGCCGTGTTTCAGCCGGTGCTGTTCATCGCCTTCGTGGTCATCTCCTTGTCCCAGGCAGCGGCCGGCTCCATTACCAGGGAAACACTGGTGCTGTACGCGTTGGGCGTTCCCTTCATGGTCGCCGGCCTTTGGTCCGGCTTCAAGATGTTCGGGACCATCCAGGACGAGACCTTTCGCAAGGCTGTGTTGGCACTGTTGCTGTTGGCGGGGCTCTCGCTGGTCGTCTCGACCCTCCCTTTTTCCGCTGATCGATAAGGGCATCATGCTATTGAAGCGACTGGGCGCCATCGCCATCCCGAACGGACTGAACAGCGATTTCGATCACGCCGCGTTCGATCCGAAGACGCGCCGCGTCTTCACGGGGGCCTCCTCGCATTCTCCGATGAGTGATGAGTGCAGATCGAGCGCGGCAGGCCGCGCGCGAATTCAATCTTCTGCATGGGCCAGGCTTGCGCTGCCATCCATGCTGGCTTTGTTGATGGGAGGAAATGCCATGGCCGAGACCCTGAATTTCGACAGCGCTGCTGTCGGAACTTCGCCCGACGGGTGGACTTTGACGATGACCGGCAAGGGACAGCCGAAATGGACCGTCGAGGCCGAGGCTACGGCGCCAAGCAAGCCGAACGTTCTCAAGCAATCCGGACGGGCGACGTTTCCCCTCGCCATCAAGCGCGATACGTCCATCCGTGACGGCTTCGTCGAGGTGAAATTCAAGGCCGTTGCCGGCTCCGAGGATCGCGCCGCGGGAGTCATTTGGCGTGCGAAGGATGCCGACAATTACTACGTGGTCCGGGCTAACGCGCTGGAGGACAATGTCGTTCTCTACAAGACGATCAATGGCGTTCGAATGTCGCTCGAGATCGTGGGTCGCAGAGGCGGCTATGGCGTCAGCGCGCCGGTGTCGTCCGGGCAATGGCACCTGCTGCGCTGCGACTTTGCAGGAAGTCGGTTCAAGGTGAGCTATGACGGAAAGCAATTGTTCGAGGTGGAAGACGCCACCATTCCGGACGCGGGCATGATCGGCCTGTGGACCAAGGCAGATAGCGTGACCCTGTTCGATGATCTGACATATGGTGAGAGCAAATAGGCCTTTGGTCACCTATGCCGGAGATTGCCATGAACGTTCGATGCCTGTCGGTCGCGACGGCCCTGCTGATTGCGTCCATCTGCCCAGTACGGGCGGAGGAAGGTCTGGTCGCCTACAAATCGCTCGGTCCAGAACTGGCGCTCGATCTTGCGCGCGCTGCGTTGGCGAACTGCCGCACCCGTGGATACCAGGTTGCAGTTGCCGTCGTCGATCGCTTCGGCGTCACGCAAGTGATGTTGCGCGATCGCTTTGCAGGCCCTCACACGCCCTCGACGGCAGCAGGCAAGGCGTGGACAGCAGCCTCGTTCAAGACCAGCACGACCGAGCTCAATGCGATCAGCCAGCCGGGGATGATGCAGGCGGGCATTCGCAACCTTCCCGGAGCGGTCGTCATTGCCGGAGGACTGATCGTTGAAGCCGGCGGCTCCCTGGTCGGAGCGGTCGGCGTGTCCGGCGCGCCGGGCGGTGACGCGGACGAAGCGTGCGCGAAAGCCGGAATTGATGCCATACGCGACAAGCTGGACTTCTGAGAAGACGTCAAGATCGCGGTCAAAAAGTCCTTCGGCCTTTCACGAGCCTGGCGGCCGTCTGATCCACAGGGACAAGCAGACGCGCCGCCTTCGCACGCGCAGGTGTGGGGCGCTCACCGACAGGAATCGACAATATCCGATTTGTCGCGCCAACCTGAGAAGTAACACCGTCGAGCTTCCCCAACGATTGTTCTCGACAAGCCGATGTCCGCGAGAAGCCGGTCATCCAGTTCGAGAAGCTCGTCGTATTGGCGGCGCCGTGTGATGCCGTCCAGCAGCGCGAGCGTGAGTTTCCAGAACCATGCAGGGCTTGGAGAAGGAACGAAGGCTGCGCTGGATGTGCCGATTGAGCCAGTGGTGCTGTCGCAAGACATGTTTCACCTCCATAATGGAGCGAAACAACGCTTGGCTCGAAAGCTGGTCGGGCGGTTGTGTTTGACCCGATGGCCTTTTCTATCATGCTCGTCTCTGCCGCACAAGCGATCCGCTGATCTGGAAGCTGGAGGCGTCGCTGGAGTGCCGGTCATGCTGAAAGGAACGTTCGGCGCCGCCCGTCCACTGGATCAAGCTGACCGCAACGCGAAGCATCACACCCTGCAAATGAGTGTATCCGACCGAGGAGCACTGATCGGAGCGCCGCCTGATGGTTAAGATCCTCGCTCCCTCAGTGGTGCAACTGAGATCCAGATTCCGACAGAGGCATGCAACGCACGAAGCAGCACCACGGAACAATAAAAAGACTTCGCGGTTAAACGGTCTCCCCCGACACCGGAGTCGACCATTTGCAAGCCCATCAGTCAAAACTTGACGGGATCGACGATACTGCGCGCCTTCAACTGCTCATCGACGCAATCGTTGATTACGCCATCTACATGATCGACCTCGACGGCACAGTCCGCAGCTGGAACTCCGGTGCCCAGCGGTTGAAGGGCTACTCGCCCGACGAAATCATCGGCAAGTCGTTCGCATCCTTCTATACGCCAGATGATCGCACCAATGGGCTTCCAGAGCGCGCCTTGAGCGTCGCAGCACGAGAAGGCCGCTTCAGCGCCGAAGGATGGAGAGTCCGCAAGGACGGAAGCCGTTTCTGGGCATCGGTCATCATCGATGCCGTCCGCAATCAAGCCGGCGAAGTGATCGGCTTCGCCAAGGTCACGCGAGATGTTACCGAACGTCAGGAAGCCCATGAAGAGCTTCTCAATAGTGAGCGGCGCTATCGCCAGCTAATCGAGGCCGTGGTCGATTACGCGATCTTTCAGCTCGACCCACTGGGCAACGTGACAACCTGGAATCCCGGAGCAGAGCGGATCAAGGGCTACGCGCCGCCGGAGATCATCGGTCAGCATTTTAGCGCTTTTTACACGCCCGAAGACATCGAACTCGGTGTGCCCAAGCGTGCGCTTTCAGAGGCGGCGGAGCATGGTCGCTTCGAGGCGGAAGGCTGGCGTTTGCGAAAAGACGGCTCCCGCTTCTGGGCGTCGGTCATCATCGATCGCATCACGGACGAGGCCGGAAACATCGTCGGGTTTGCCAAAGTCACGCGCGACGTTACGGACCGGAAGCGCGCCGAGGACGAGCTCAAGCACGTTCAGGAGCAACTCGCCGCATCCCAAAAGCTGGAAGCGGTGGGGCAACTCAGCGGTGGCATCGCGCACGACTTCAACAATCTGCTCATGATCGTCCTTGGCAATCTCGAAACAGCTGAGCGGCACGCCAAGGCGCCCGGAGCCAATCTGAACCGGGCGCTCGCAAACGCGAAGCGCGGCGCACAGAGAGCCGCGGCGTTAACCAGTCGCTTGTTGGCATTTTCGCGCCGACAAGCGCTCGATCCCAAGCCAATCAACGTAAACAACTACGTCAATGGCCTGCAGGAATTCCTTCAGCGCACGCTCGGAGAGCGCATCGAAGTCCAGACCGTCGGAAGTGCGGGTCTTTGGGAAATCGAAGCCGACGCCAATCATCTGGAGTCAGCCATCGTCAACCTGGCAATCAACGCTCGTGACGCCATGCCCGACGGCGGAAAGCTGACTTTGGAAGCAGCCAACATCTCCGCCGACGATGATTACTGCCGGCTCAATCCTGAACTGGCGCCCGGTCAGTACGTCGCCATTTGCGTGACTGACACCGGAGGCGGAATGTCGCGCGACGTTCTCAGTCACGCTTTTGAGCCCTTCTTTACGACAAAGGAGCCGGGCCACGGCACCGGCCTTGGCCTGAGCCAGGTCTACGGCTTCGTCAAGCAATCCGGAGGCCACGCAAAAATCTACAGCGAGGTGGGGCAGGGCACCACCATCAAGATGTACTTTCCGCGCTTCTCCGGAAGCACACGGCCCGAAGAAATCGCACCTGAGGAAATTGCCGAGGGTGAGCTATCCGAGACCGTTCTCGTCGTCGAGGACGATGAGGATCTGCGCGTCTATATTTCTGACGTCCTGCGGGATCTCAACTATCGCGTCCTCTCGGCCCGCAGCGCTCAGGCCGCTCTGACCATTCTCCTGCAAGACGACTCGAAGGTGGACCTTCTTCTCACTGACGTGGTCATGCCGGGGATCAATGGTCGCGAACTCGGCAGGCGCGCGCATCAAATTAGACCGGGACTGAAGATCCTGTACATGACGGGCTATTCGCGTAATGCCGTGGTCCATCAGGGAAGGCTTGATGAAGGTGTCAACCTGCTGGAGAAGCCAATCTCGCAAGCAAAACTGGCGCTGAAGGTGCGAGAGATTCTGGATCAGTTTGAATGACCAGGGTCTGACCAGCGGTACTATCCTGACCGCTGGCCGGCGGCGGCCACCGTAGCACCGTCCGTTCTCTGGGGCCTTAGCCGTCATCCCTTCCCTGACTGCCTGGTGCCTCAACGGGCACCAGGATTCCCATACTGCGCTCACCCTGAGGGAGTGGATCGGTAGCCGGACTTCCCCGCTTGACCTTTTTTCGCGCCGTGAGATTTTTAAGGGTCCGAAAAAAGCCGGGGGCGGCGATGAAACTGTTGAACGAATACCTGGAGCGTGCCGTCGGTCTGGAGAAATTGGCGGCGGGCGAGCAGGATTCGACCTTCAAAACTCAGCTGTTGAACCAGGCCGCGGCTTACAGAAAGCTGGCGGCAAAGCGCGCCTTGGAATACGGACTGCCGCCACCAAGCCCGCCAGAAGACGCGCCGCAGCCCTGAGAGAGTTAAAAGATCGATCTGGATCAGGGCCGCCTGCGGCCGTGCGGCTGGTCAGCGAGGGCGACGAGGCCCGGTGACGCATCCTCCAAGAGTATGTCGCGGGCTTTCGCGAATTGATCGGGAAGTTGCGCAAGAAGCTGCACTCCCGAAGTCGAGCTGACATCCGTTGGGCGGGGGACCCTTGCTCCCTGTGTTCAAAATGGAACATAACTCTTTATCGCGAGTTCCTTCCCGATCGCACAGCGGGGTGCGCAGGGGGCCACATGCAAGGGACGGGAGTTACTATCCTCGTCGTCGAAGACGAACAGCTTATCCGCGACATGGTGGCCGACGCATTGTCAGATGGCGGCTTTGAAGCCGAAGTCGCCGTCAGCGGGGAGGATGCAGTTAGTCTTCTGCAGGGCAACCAAACCAAGTATCGCGCACTCGTTACCGATATAAATTTGTTCGGAAAGCTCGATGGCTGGCAAGTCGGCCATCGCGCCAGGGAGCTAAATCCGGACATCTCTGTGATTTACATGACAGGCGCGGCGGCCGATCAATGGCCCGCCCACGGCGTGCCCAACAGCATCTTGCTGACCAAGCCATTTGCACCTGCGCAAATCGTGACCGCCGTAGCTCAACTTCTGAATACCGGAACTCCGCCCGCTCAGTCCTGAGGGGAGTGGACGAAGCCTTCTCCGACCGAGGCAGCCTTAGTTCTTCGTCAAGGGCTTGGGCGGCTCTTCGGCCATGGCCTCGACATCAATGGCAGGAAGCTCGCCAGTGCGGTCTTTCAGGTCTGCCGCACGCTGGACCAAGCCAGCAGCGACCGTGGGATTTTTTGTTGTTTTTGCCATGCGCAGCAATGCCGCTGCGGCCTCACGGGCGAACTGATTTAAGCGCGACACGGTTGGACATCCGACACTTAGCTGACGTGGAATGATTCAAGGGTCGAATATTCGTTCCGAATTCGGCTTAAAAATGCGCGCACGACACAAGAAGGGCTTCAGCTCGGGGCTGGGCCAGCTGAGGTCCTTCGTGTGTCGGCACCACGTTATTGGAGCGCGGTTCCGAATGATGCCCAACTAAAGAGGTGGTTCTTGGTTCCCGGTTATGAGCCCAAATTTCGAGAAAAAAACGGGCCCCAGCTCGCGGGGCTATTGGGGGGCATGGAGCTGGGGCCACTCGGGGTCGCCCTTGGGGAAGGGCATCGGGAAAACTTGGCAATCGCAGGAATGTTCCTGTCTTTTCCAAAGAGCGAGTGTGTAGATCAACCGCACGGCCGCGACTTGAGACGTCCTCGTGAAGGACTTCATGACCCCCTGAGCCCCGGTCCTCCGGGGACACACCGCGTTGCAAACTCGCTATGATGGATCGAAGCCGCGCAGAGTCGTTGGGCGACCAGTCCTGCAATAGTGAGAGGCGCGGTGATCCACAGCGCTACGAAACCAAGGCGTGTGCGCTGTCGAATTCATACGAAAGGGCCAGATCCGGGCGCGACGCCCCCGGGACTACGCGCCCACATCGCAAGACGGCGATGCTCGGTCTGACTTAACGTACGTGCCTTATTCGGACACAGCGAGAACGGTCAGGCCCCTGGTGCGCTTGTGGGGCGTCTCGAAGTCGATCCGCTGCCCCGGCGATAGGCCGATCAAAGCCGCTCCAACAGGCGTCAGGATCGAAATCCGACTGAGCTCGATGTTTGCCTCATGCGGATAGACCAGCACGATCTCTCGGCTCGCACCCGTCTCGTCATCGCGATAGGTCACTTTCGATCCCATCCTGATCACGCCTCGCAAGTTGTTCTCGTCCGTCACCGTGGCACGTTCCATCTCTCGAGCCAGAAAATGGGCCACTCGCGGAAACAGATCCATGCTCGAATTGGCCAAGGAACTGAGGCGCCGTGATTCGTCCTCAGTAATCTTGATCGGCGGCAACGCCGACTGTTCTCGCCGGCTCTCAGCTTCGAAATTGCGCATTGGTCGCTCCTATGCTGCAGTTGGTCCGGGGTCGTCATCGAACGGGTTGCCTGACCGCGTCGGCCCTCTCCGGAAGAATGGGACGACCTTTGAATCCGATGGGGTCAGGCTTTGGACCCTGACGACATTCAGACATCCGGCGACGAAGTACGGCATCTGATCGCCGACCCGCAGTCCGATCAAAGCTGTACCCAGCGGGGTCAACACCGAAATGCAGGCGGGATCCGACCAGCACTCCTCGGGCCAGACCAGTTGCACGGTGCGACGCGGAACGCCCCAATTCGTGCAATGGGTGACCCATGATCCGATCGTCACGAAAGGACGGACGTTGTCCGTTTCGTCCGCGACGATATCGGCGCGGTTGATTTCGCCCATGAGGAATATCCCGTCCAAATCTCCTTTTTGGACGGCGAGGCGGGCGAGCTGTTCGAGCCGCGGATAGTCTGATGAGGTCAGTGCGATTTTCGGAAGAGGCAGCACGGCGCACTCCTTCTGCTTCAAGACGACCTCTCGAGTGGAGGTCACGAAAGCTGGAAAAGAGCCCGGACGGCGCGAACACCGTCCGGCTAACCGCCTGCTTGGAGGCGGCCGGCGTGAAGAGCAAAACGCGCGGTGCGCGCATCAATGTCGATGTCATAAGCCATGTTGCTCTGACTATAGTGGTTCATTTCCCTGGAAACATTGCGACGAAACCGCACAGCACCTGTACACGCGAAATATCGAGAGGAGACAAGGAGCGTCATTGAAGTGAGACATCGAACAATCACGCGGGTCTACCCAGCTGCGCAAGAACGTGCGTCGAAGATTACATCGCGTGGGATGGACAGGCTGACGTTGCTGCAGGCGAACGCTCTTGTCGCACCGGTAGGCCCCGGGCGGCGGTTTGACGTGAATGTGAGCCGTAGTTCTACAGAACCATTATTATAGTCGGCATCGATCGCTTGCACCTGGCGATGGAACACTGAACGGGCGCCATGACATGCGATACCGCTTCGAGGTCAGCCCAGCTGAGGACACCGAGCCGGTCGAGATGAGTGGCTGGCGGGGGATCGCGCTCTGCGGATTCTGTGCGTTGCTGGGCGCTCTCGCCGCCGTCGTTGCCGCCGCGACTGGCACCCTTCCACACTGGATCTGAACCGCTCGATCGCGGAGCCAGTGTCCGCGGGAATGGCGGTTTCCGGCCAAACCATCACAATGGCGCTAAAATCTAGCAGTGGAGATATCGATCCGCCTCGGCTAAGCAATTGAGGATCAGCGAAAGCATCTCTCCACCTCGCAGCCTGGGGCAATGAACGCAAATGTTCCTGCTTGCCGTTCTCGTCCTTCCTTTCGCGGGAAGCTTTATTGCGGCACTTTTGCGGGTCAATGCACGCAACGCTGAGGCATGGCTCGCTGGAGCGGTCGCACTTACAGCTTTTTGCCTCATCGGCGCGGCTTATCCGAACGTGACGAATGGTGGCGTTGTCGGGTGGCGAACGGACTGGGTCGCTGAACTTGGACTCGCATTTGTGCTGCGGCTTGACGGGTTCGCATGGGCCTTCGCCATGCTGATCACCGGCATCGGTTTTCTGGTGGTGCTGTATGCCCGGTACTACATGTCACCCAGTGATCCCGTTCCGCGGTTCTTCTCCCTGCTGCTCGCCTTCATGGGAGCAATGCTGGGAATCGTGCTCTCCGGCAACCTGCTCCAACTGGTTTTTTTCTGGGAGCTGACCAGTCTCTTTTCATTCCTGCTGATCAGTTACTGGCACCACAACGCGGCGGCGAGAGACGGCGCGCGGATGGCGCTGGTGATCACGTCGACGGGTGGGCTTTGCCTCTTCGCCGGCGTGCTGCTCATCGGGCACATCGTCGGCAGCTATGACCTGGAGCAGGTGCTGGCTTCCGGAAACGCGATCCGTTCGCACGCGCTTTATGTCCCCGCACTCGTTCTAATCCTTCTCGGCGCTCTCACAAAAAGCGCCCAGTTCCCGTTTCATTTCTGGCTGCCGCACGCGATGGCCGCTCCAACTCCCGTTTCAGCTTATCTCCATTCGGCAACAATGGTGAAGGCCGGAGTGTTCCTTCTAGTGCGGCTCTGGCCGGCAATGGGTGGAACGAATGAATGGCTGTGGCTGGTGGGCTCGATCGGCCTGATCACGTTTTTTCTGGGCGCCTTTCTCGCCGTGTTCCAGCAGGATCTGAAGGGGCTATTGGCCTACTCGACGATCAGCCATCTCGGATTGATCACGCTTTTGACCGGACTCGATACCCCATTCGGACAGATCGCGGCGATTTTCCATATCATGAACCACGCGACCTTCAAGGCATCGCTGTTCATGGCGGCCGGCATCATCGATCACGAAACCGGCACGCGCGACATCCGCCGCCTTAGCGGGCTATGGGCCTTCATGCCGATTACGGCGACGCTGGCCATGGTGGCTGCCGCGGCAATGGCGGGAGTGCCGTTGCTGAATGGTTTTCTGTCGAAGGAAATGTTTTTTGCCGAGACGATCGAGGTCCATGACAATTCCCTCGTCGATCAGGCGCTGCCGTACATCGTCACTCTCGCCAGCACGTTCACGGTTGCCTATTCGCTGCGCTTCATTCGCGACGTGTTCTTCGGCCCGGCTCCAACCGGCTTGCCACGCGTTCCACATGAGCCGCCCCTGTTGATGCGACTTCCGGCCGAACTGCTCGTGCTGGCATGCCTCATCGTCGGTGTCGCGCCGGCTCTCACAGTGGCGCCGATCCTCGATACGGCTGCCCGGGCGGTTCTCGGCTCCGCGATGCCGGAGTACAGCCTTCGTCTCTGGCACGGAATTACGCCTGAACTTCTGATGAGCATCGTAGCGATGGCCGGTGGGTTGGGCGTCTACGTCATGCTGCGCTCCTACCTGCTCGCGCATGAGGGACCGCCCTTGCTCGGTCGCATCAATGGCAAGCGGATCTTTGACTGGGTGTTGGTGACATTGTCCTGGCGGTTTGCGCGATGGCTCGCCACCAATCTCGGCACGAGGCGTCTCCAACCACAATTGAGACTGTTGGCTGGCGTGGCGTTCGTCGCTGCTCTGCTGCCCCTCTACGCCCGCGGCCTCTCGCTGACGGGACCGTCAAGGAGGGAATTCGACCTCGTCTTTGGACTACTCTGGGTGGTGGGCGTTGGCTGCGCGGTGGCGGCCGCGGTCCAGGCCAAATTTCATCGGGTGGTGGCGCTGATACTGCTCGGGACCGCGGGTCTCGTCACCTGCGTCAGCTTCGTCTGGTTATCCGCTCCCGATGTCGCGCTGACGCAGATCGTCGTTGAGACGGTTACGACGGTTCTCCTGTTGCTCGGCTTGCGGTGGCTGCCGAAACGCATCGCGCGACCAGGCCCGGCAGAGGCGCCCGACAGCATTCGGTGGCACCGCGTTCGCGATTTCTCCATCGCGCTCCTCGCCGGGCTCGGTTTGGGCACGCTTGCGCTGGCGGCCATGCAGCTCCCGGACAACCACAGCATTTCGCGATACTTCGTGGAAAACGCCTACACGAAGGGGGGCGGAACCAACGTGGTGAACGTCATCCTGGTGGATTTTCGCGGGTTCGATACGCTCGGCGAGATCACCGTGCTTGCGGTCGTCGCACTGACCGTCTTTGCGCTTTTGCGCCGTTTCCGTCCGGCCCCCGAAAGCATTCCCGTTCCCGAACAGCAGCATGCCCAGGATGCCCACGACGAGGCTCATCCCGATCGACAGAAGGGCGACACTGCCAAAGACACGCTTGCTACCGCGGCATTGATGATGGGGCTGCTGTTTCCCGTGATCGGCGTCGTGGCCATTTTCCTTCTCTTGCGCGGGCACGACCTTCCGGGCGGCGGCTTCATCGCCGGCATCGCCATGGCAACAGCATTCATCCTGCAGTATATGGCTCGCGGCACGGTGTGGGTGGAAGCTCGTCTTCACGTCATGCCGGTGCGTTGGATGGGTTTCGGCCTCTTGCTGGCAGGGTGTGCGGGAGCTGCCGCCTGCGTTTTCGGACACCCCTTCCTGACCTCGTACTTTGCATATGCCGAACTGCCTCTGCTCGGTCGCGTCCCCACGGCCAGCGCTCTTCTCTTCGATATCGGTGTGTTCTCGCTCGTCGTCGGCGCCACGGTATTGATGCTCATCGCAATCGCGCATCAATCGCTGCGTCGCTATGGCGTGCCGCTCCAGGCGGGGCAACGCGCGCACGATGAGCGAGCGAAAGAGGAGTTGGTGTAATGGAGCTTAGCCTGGCCATCGGCATAGGTGCGCTTACGGCGTCCGGAGTGTGGCTGATCCTCAGGCCGCGCACGTTTCAAGTCATCATCGGGCTTTCGTTGCTCTCTTACGCCGTCAATCTCTTCATCGTGGCCATGGGACGGGTGCGGACGGGAGCGCCGGTGCTGATCGCAAAGGAGATCGGGGATGCAACGAAACATGCTGACCCGCTACCACAGGCGCTCGTACTGACTGCAATCGTCATCAGTTTTGCGACGACGGCGTTGTTCCTTGTCGTTCTCCTCGCGTCGCGCGGCCTGGCTCGCACCGATCACGTCGATGGTCAGGAGCCCGAGGCGTGAGCGGAATCGCAAATCTCGTCGTTGCGCCTATCGTCCTGCCCCTGCTTGCCGGCGCAGGCATGCTGCTCTTGAATGGAGAGCGGCACCGCAACATCGTGGCTGCGGTCAATGTCGCCGCAACGGTTGCACTCGTTTGCGTCGCGGTGATCTTGCTCGGAATGTCTGATTCGGGTCACCCCGGAATCAGGGAAGTCTATCGCCTGGGCGATTGGCCTGCTCCGTTCGGAATTGTCCTCGTTCTCGATCGGCTCTCCGCGCTCATGCTGCTCCTGACCAGCATCCTGGCGTTGGCGTCGGTTGTGTTCTCTCTTGCCCGTTGGCACCGGACAGGCGCGCATTTTCATCCGCTCTTTCAATTTCTGTTGATGGGCCTCAATGGTGCCTTCCTGACCGGCGATCTCTTCAACCTGTTTGTCTTCTTCGAGTTGTTGCTGGCCGCTTCGTACGGACTTCTGCTGCATGGTTCCGGTCTTGCACGGGTGAAGGCCGGGTTGCACTACATCGTCGTGAATCTGGTCGCGTCTCTATTGTTCCTGATCGGGGTCAGCCTGATCTATGGCGTCACCGGGACGCTCAATATGGCGGACCTCTCGGCGCGGATACCTGCAATCGCTGCGGAGAGCCGCGGTTTGCTCGAAGCAGGCGCCGGCATGCTGGCCGTGGCCTTCCTGCTCAAGGCCGGCATGTGGCCTCTGTGTTTCTGGCTGCCGACGGCCTACGCATCTGCGAGTCCACCGGTGGCGTCGATCTTTGCGATCATGACCAAGGTCGGCGTATATATCATCCTGCGTCTATCGCTGTTGCTTTTCGGTGAGGGCAGCGGCGCGTCAGCGGGCTTCGGCAGTGACTGGCTGTTGTGGGGCGGGGTGGCGACGATCGCCTTCGGAGCAATCGGCACATTGGCATCCCAGGACACCGCCCGTCTCGGCGGCTTTTCGGTGCTCGTATCCTCCGGAACCGTGCTGGCAGCCACCGGGACCGGGCAAGTCAGTGTCGCCGGCGGAGCACTGTTTTACCTGGTCAGCTCGACTCTCGGCATCAGCGCGTTCTTCCTTCTGGCCGAACTCATCGAGCGCGGCCGCGAACCCGGAGCTGACGTGATCGCCGTCACGCGAGAAGCTTACGGAGAAGACCACGGTGCGGACGATACCGAAGAGGAAGTCGGCATGGCCATTGTGGCCACGATGGGATTGCTCGGCGTCGCCTTTATCGGATGCGCCCTGGTCATCGCCGGGCTTCCGCCGCTGTCGGGGTTCATAGCCAAATTCGCGCTGCTGACGGCGGCGCTTCATCCTTCAGACATGCATCCGGGCGGTGCCGTTCCCGGCAGTGGATGGGCGCTCCTGTTGGCGCTCCTCGTGTCCAGTTTTGCGGCGTTGGTCGCGCTGACCCGAGCAGGTATCCGCTCCTTCTGGGCCTCGCCAGATCGCACCGTGCCGCGTGTGCGCCTGATCGAAATGGCGCCCATCATGTTCCTGTTGATCATTTGCGCGACCCAGACAGTGCTCGCCGGTCCGGTGATGCGTTTCATGCAGGCAACGGCGCAATCGCTGCACGCCCCGGCGGGCTACGTCAGCGACGTCCTGGAGATCAGCGTCCAAGGCAGCCGAAAGGCGGGTGGCGAATGACGCGATTCCTGCCCTTTCCGCGGGTGAGCTTCTGTCTTCTCGCATTGTGGCTGCTGCTCAATCAAGCAGTCACGGTCGGACATGTCCTCCTCGGTTGTGTGATCGCGCTCGTCGGCGGGCGGATCCTCACCGTGCTGGAGCTGCCAAGCACGCACGTCAGGCGACCCGGCGTCCTTCTCCGCCTGTTGGGATTGGTAGCGATTGATATCATCCGCTCCAACTTGGCGGTTGGCCGGATCATTCTCGGCTTTGGGCGCCGGCAGCGAAAATCCGGGTTCGTGAACATTCCGCTCGACATGCGCAATCCCTACGGACTGGCCATGTTGGCTTGCATCATCACCTCGACGCCCGGAACGCTGTGGGTGAATTTCGATGCACAGAAGGGCTTGTTGATGATCCATGTTCTCGACCTGGTCGATGAAGCCGAGTGGATCCGCACGATCAAGCAGCGCTACGAACGCCATCTGCTGGAGATATTCGAATGAGCCAGCTCTTGCTGATCTACGCGCTTGTCGCCGCACAGGTACTTCTGGTGTTGGCTATCGGCTGTGGCGCGGCTCGCATCTTTCGGGGGCCGCGAGCACAGGATCGCGTTCTGGGTTTCGACACGCTGTCCGTGAACGCGATGTTATTGCTTCTGACGTTCGGGATTCGATCCGGCGAAACGCTCTATTTCGAGGCGGCTCTGGCCATGGCCCTCTTCGGTTTTGTTGGTACGGTTGCGCTAGCGAAGTTTCTGCTGCGCGGCGAGGTGATGGAATGAACGGCATCGAACACCTGCCGCCCTGGGCTGCGGCTCTCACGGCATTTCTCCTTCTTGTCGGCGCCGCCGCCACACTGGTCGGTTCGCTGGGCCTTTTGCGGTTCGGCACATTCTACGAGCGGGTCCACGCGCCGACGCTCGGGACAACGCTGGGCACCGTATTCATTGCAGCTGCTTCAATCGTTTGCTTTTCGGTACTTCAGAGCAGGCCCGTGCTGCACGAAATCCTGATCATCGGGCTTGGCGTGGTAACCACGCCTATTGCGCTGACCGTATTGGTGGGCGCAGCGCGATTTCGCGATACCGCCGAAAAGAGTGCGCAAGTTCGCGGACCAGAGGGCAATTAGCGCGAGACGCGCGATTTTTTGGTTCCTTGACCGGCCAGTCGGTCAATCCAGGCTAAATGTCGCATTTGATTTCCTGCATCGCATGCCCACCTCTAAGTACATGATGCATGACGCTGAGTAGTAGGCGAGTTCGCCGAAGTCTTTGCATGTTGGCCGCCTGATCGGAGGCAATCAGCCCCGAACTCAGTCCATGCCGCGTTCGCGAGGGCTGGAAGCTCGGTGCCCGGCAGAGCGAGCAATGCACATGCCGCTCGCAAGCGAGCCGCACCGCAAACAGAGGCAGTGATGACTACAACGCTACGACGCCGGATTTATAGGACCCAGCTGCAGATCCGCCGGTAACCCGGACGATTCAGATCGTCCGGGATGGTACCTCAACATTTCTGCAACCAAAGCCGGGAGTTTCTCATGTCGGTGTTCTTCGCGCTGCTCGTCCTGACCTCATGGGTCATGTTCATCTGGATTTCAGATCCCGATGGCTTCCGCGAGGCATTCGCTCGCCGCCGAGCGCCAATTCCTCACGATCCTAAAAGGTGACGTTGGGAGGTTCACCTCCGTCACCGCGTACAACAGTTGCTTATGAGCGAGAAAGATATCGTGCGCCGCATGTTCGCGGGGCGCGATGCTTGGTTGCTTCTCGGCTCCAGATCGTCGGTCCAGGCCAAACCGGACGAACGAAGCTGGCAGGCAACAGCGTCATAGGCCCTCCGCAAGGCAACCGAATTGCCGCGCTGGTCGAGCTTGGCAGGCCATCGGGCCGGCGGCCGTTCGCAATTGTAAGGATTCTGACATGAATATCGTCGCTGCGACAGATTTCTCGACGCGGTCCAATCGCGCTTTGCGGCAGGCCGGCCTCCTGGCGCGCTCCCCTGATGCAACTCTGCACCTTGTTCATGTCGTCGACGAGGATCAGCCAGCCGAGCTGATCCGCATCGAAGAGCGTGAGGCACAGCGGGTGCTGGTTGAGCAGATCGCATCCATGCCGGAGCTGCAAAACGTTCAGTGCTACCCGATCGTGGTCAAGGGCCATCCCTTTGACGGGATATTGCGAGCGGCTGCAGCAGCCGACGCGGATCTCGTTGTAATGGGAGCCCATCGTAAGCAGTTTCTGCGCGACATCTTCACAGGCACCACAATCGAGCGTGTAATTCGCGGAGGAAGGTATCCGGTTCTGATGGTGAACAACGAGGCGCAGCGGCGCTATGAACGCGCTCTGGTGCCGGTCGATATGTCGGATACATCCGCCGATGCAATCCGCGTGGGGCTGTCCACCGGACTCTTGACACAGGGCGCAACAACGATCCTTCACGCCTTCTCGCCGATGACGAAAGCGCGATTGGTCCGCTCCGGTGCGAGCGCGGCCGTCATCAGCGGATATGTCGATAGCGAGCGTCTGAAGGCAACGGAGGAGCTGACGAAGTTTCTGGTGGCGAACAAGCTCGGCACGCAACGATGGTCTCTCCAGGTCGGCGAGGGCGGGCCCATGCAGGTCATCACCCGTGCTGTTTCGGAGAGGCAGCCTGACATGCTGGTGATGGGGACGCACGGGCGATCTGGATTGGTTCGGGCCTTGATCGGGAGCGTAACGGAAGAAGTCCTGCGTTCGTTGAGTGTGGACGTTCTCGTTGTTCCTCCCGCCGGCTCTGAACGCACAATGTCAAATCCGCTGATCGGCACCGACCCGAAGGCGTGACGCGTACCGCGGCTCATCGCTCGCCGGCGAACCCTTCTTTCCGCGAGACCACGGCTCCCGCTCTGTCGGCTGATCGATAGACTAGCGGCGCCGTCGTTCGCTGTCGCGCGCAGCCGGCTTTGCTGCTTGTGGTTTGGTTGAGCCCCGCGTGATCTTCAGCGGATCGCTGGCCGGAAAGGTTTGCTGCAATTGCCGGTCCAATTCCTCGTCGAGTTCCCGCTTCTCCCGCTGCTTCGATGTTTCGTCATGCTTTGGCATTGCTCAATCTCCGCGTTTAGCACTTGGTGACCGGCCGTCCGTGATCGGGAACAGTTGACGCCAAACCGAGCGGAATTGAGGATTTGGAATCAGCACGGATCTTGAAGTAACAGACCGGTGCTCGGGACATCAGCGTCGCTAGTCCCGCCCGCACGGGGGACAATAGTGTTTCTCGATCATGGCACCTGCGCTCCGGCATGAAAAAACCCGCGGCGGATTGCTCCGCGCGGGTGAACTTTCGATGATGCCATTCTGCCAGTGTTTTGCCCGACGTGTCAAAGCTGAACAGCACGACGGGCAGGGATGTATCGGTTCGGCAAACGCCTAGTTGGTGCAATCAAAATGGCTAATGATTTCAATACCCCCGCTACTGTGCATGGGGTTGTTTTTCGTTTTTTTGTTTTTGCGCCGCCGAAGCCGCACCTCAGCGCCGTCCGCGCGGTGCTTCCGCCTTGGCCGGCGGCTCGGTCTGCGGTCCGCAGCTCGCGGCAGCGAGGGTTGACTGCGCTTGCGGCATCAGGCCGGGCTCGGGGGCGAGCGCCTTCATCACGATCAGGCCGGTGGTGCTGGGGGAATCGATGATCAGGCGGTCGGCGGCGGTGATCTCTTCGTCTTCGGGCAGCTCGTTGTGCTGCGGCTCGGTCATCAGGTCGAGCTCGATCACCTTCTTGCCGGCCGAGCGGTCGTTGATGGCGTAGTAGGCGATCTCGTTGCGGGTGTAGAACGACACCGACGTGTAGGCCTGGCTGACGGGGACCGTCAGCTTGATCGGCCCGTTCGACAGATCGTAGCGGCAGATCGCGAGCGCAAAGGCCGGGTCCATGAACGGCATCGGCGAGGTCTGCGGATCGGCGAGCGGAAGCTGCGTGACGGCGTTGAGTTTCGTCATCGGCGTCAGCCGCGAATAGGCGTCCTGGGTCGCGATCCGCGGCAACGCCAGCACGCTGACGAGATGGACCACGAGGCCCAGCACCACGCCGGCAACGATGGTGAACAACAGCCGGATCATGAGCAGCCCGCCGTCGTGATCGTGGGCATCGGCGCGTCGCGCTGGGTGCGCGTGGCAACGCCGACCGGGGTGTCGTAGAGCCGCAGCATCAGCGTGTAGCGTTCGATGCCGCCAGTCGGCAGCCAGTTGCCGGCGCGCGAGCGCGAGGCGATGCGGATCTCGAACGAGCCGTCGGACTGCCGCACGATCTCCTGGCTGGTGAAGCCGTAGCGCTGCAGCGAATTGGGAACGAGATGACCCTTGCGGTCATAGAGCGTCAGCGTCCAGAACCGTGCCGGCGGTGTCACGCCGGAGACCACGACGTCGCAGCGGCCGTCGAGCACCTTCTTCTTGTCGTCGGCGGTGGCGGTGAAGGCGACGCCGTCGCCGGTGCCGATAGGCAGCTCGCCGTTGCGCACGATGGTGGCGCGCGAATAGGGATCGACGTCGGCGGTGCCGGTGCGCGGACGCGCGGTCCAGGGGCCGATGGTCAGCGCGCCGATCTCGGTGCCGCGCGTCGTCGTCATCCAGGTCGCGCCGACGCCCACCACGGTTGCGAGCAGAAGGGCCGTCAATGTGATCAGGATCAGCCGCACTTGTTCGGTCAGTTCTTGCGCGGGGCGGATGCGTTCGCATTCTCTTCCGCATAGTTCTGCGGGAAGGCGAGCGCGCTCGTGGACGATGCCGGTTTGGCTTGCTTGGGGTCGGTGGCGGCCGCTTTGGCCGCGGTCCTGGCCGCGTCATCCAGCAGCTTCTCGACGCGCACCAAAACGTCGGCGCCGCGCTTGGTCAATACGGGCGGCGGACCGGGCTTGGTCTCCAGCACCTTCGGCGCCGCATTGGCCTGTGCGTTGGTGATCCGCTCGGGCGGCAGCTTCTGGCCCATGCCGATACCGGCGATCTCCCGGACCTCGACGCCCTGATGCGCCGCGAGCATGATGTCGTGCCAGGTCTGCGCCGGCAGCGAGCCGCCGGTCATGCGGTTGGTCGGCGAATAGTCGTCATTGCCGTACCAGACCGCGCAGGTGAAATTGCCGGTGTAGCCGACGAACCAGGCGTCGCGATACGCATTCGTCGTGCCGGTCTTGCCCGCGGTCGGAATGCCGTCGAGGGCTGCGCGGCGCGCGGTGCCTTCGCTGACGACGTGGCTCATCATGCCGGCCATGTCGGCGGCTACGGAGGCGGGAATCGCCTGGCGCGGCTTCGGCCCGTCGCGGTCCCAGCGCCAGACCGGATCGCCCGCGCCGGTGCGCACTTCCAGCACGGAATGCGGCGTCACTGCCTTGCCGCGGTTGGGGAAAGTCGCGTACGCCACCGCGTGCTCGAGCACGGTGACTTCGTCCGAGCCGATCGGCAGCGACGGCGTGTCGGGCAGCGGTGCCTTGAGGCCGAAGCGGCGCGCGACCTCGACGATCTTGGCGCGGCCGATCTTGGCCGGGTTCGGCGCCTTCGGCTGCTCCTTCTGGCCGATCGCGATCGACAGCTTGACGGGTACAACGTTGATCGAGCGCGTGATCGCCTGCGTCAGTGTCACCGCGCCGGAATAGGAATGGCCATAGTTCTGCGGGCACCAATTGCCGATGCAGACCGGGCCGTCGACCACGATCGAATTCGGCGTGAAGCCGTTGAGGAGCGCGGTGGTGTAGACGTAAGGCTTGAACGACGAGCCCGGCTGGCGATAGGCGTCGGTGGCGCGGTTGAACTGGCTGGCGCCGTAGTCGCGGCCGCCGACCATGGCGCGGATGCCGCCGTCGAGATCGGAGACGACGGTCGCGGCCTGCGTCGCGTGATAGTCGCGGCCGAACTGGCGCAGCTGGTTCTCGACCGCGTCCTCCGCCGCCTTCTGCACGTTGGTGTCGATCGCGAGCCGGACCACGAAGACGCGCTCAGTGTAGGATTTCGGGAAGGTGTCGACCAGCTTGCGCATCTCGTCGAAGGCGTAGTCGAGATAATAATTCGGCGACGCCTCGTAGCGGCGGTCGACCGCGAAGGCGGGGTTGCGGCGGGCGCCGAACACCTGGCCCTCGGTCATGAAGCCGGCGTCGACGAGATTGTCGAGAACGACATTGGCGCGGGCGCGGGCGGCGGGCAGGTTGATGTGGGGCGCGTATTTGGTCGGCGCCTTGAACAGGCCGGCGAGCATCGCGGCTTCGGCGAGCGTCACGTCACGTGCCGACTTGTTGAAGTAGAAATGCGCGGCGCCGTCGACGCCGAAGGTGCCGCCGCCCATATAGGCGCGGTCGAGATACAGTTTGAGGATCTCGTTCTTGGTCAGGCGCCATTCCAGCCAGACCGCGAGGAAGGCTTCGTTGACCTTGCGCTCGATGGTGCGCTCGTTGCTCAGGAACAGGTTCTTGGCGAGCTGCTGGGTGATCGAAGAGCCGCCCTGGCGGACGCCGCCGGCCTGGGCGTTGGTGACGAGCGCGCGCGCGGTGCCGGCGATGTCGATGCCGAAATGCTCGTAGAAGCGGCGGTCCTCGGTCGCGAGCGTCGCCTTGATCAGCACGTCCGGAAAATCTTCCAACGGGATCGAATCGTTGTGCTTGATGCCGCGGCTGCCGATCGGGTTGCCGTAGCGGTCGAGGAAGGTCACCGCGAGGTCGGACTTCTTCAGCCAGTCCTCGTCCGCGGTCTCGCGGAAGGCGGGGATGGCCAGGGTCAGCATCACAACCAGGCCGCCGAGGCCCAGCGTCGCGGCCTCCGACAGCGGCTCGATGAACACCCAGCGCTTCCAACGCCCGACATAGAAGCGGTCCATGAAGGTCGAGTAGCGCTCGTAGAGCTCGCGGATGCCCTTGGCCGAGGAGAACAGCGAGGAGTCGATGCGCGCATCGAGGTCCAGGAAGAAATTCCGGATCCGGGCCTTCCAATGCGGTGGTATGATCTGGCGCACCTAGAACCCTTGCGGCTTGGTTCGAAAGCGTTCAAGCACCCGGCCGGGGGCGGCATCGAGACGTCTTGCGGGAGTGTTGCGGCAAACCCAAGGCGCCCGGCCAGCGACGGTGGGGACTCGCTGTTCCTTCTAGCCGAGCAGGGCCTATAAACCAATGGTCACGCTTGCGATTTTGAACAACAGGCCTAATTGACCCCGGTTCATTACGGGCCTCACGCGGGCGTTGCTTGCAGCCCCACGGCCGCACGCCCTAGATGGCACCAACCGTAGCTCTTTCGAACTTTTGTTGAGGCGCATGACCGCAGCTCCCAAACGACCTTCAGGCCAGGAAGGATTCTTCTGGAAAACCAAGACGTTGGAAGAGATGTCGGGGCCCGAATGGGAGAGCCTGTGCGACGGCTGCGGCCGCTGCTGCCTGAACAAGCTCGAGGAAGATGGCACCGGCGACATCTATTTCACCCATGTCGGCTGCAAGCTGCTCGATGGGGTGACCTGCGGCTGCAAGGACTACGCGAATCGTTCCGACAAGGTTCCGGACTGCGTCCGCCTGACCCCGGCCAATGTCCGCACCCTGAACTGGCTGCCGCCGAGCTGCGGCTACAAGCTTGTTGCGGAAGGCCGCGACCTCTATTGGTGGCATCCCCTGGTGTCAGGCGATCCCGACACCGTGCATGACGCGGGCGTCTCCGTACGCGGACGGGTCGAAGGCAGCGAGGTCGAGATTCCGGACGATGAGCTCGAGAACCACATCGTGCAGTGGCCGGCGCAGCTGCCAAAACGGGCGCGCCTGAAGCGACGTCCGAAGGACTGATCCGCCGCACCAGGTAGATCACGTCCTCGCGATGGCCGTGGGGTGGGATGCTCCCATGCGCCGCGGTGCCTGCCTGAGAAGAACTTTGCTGTCTACATTGACTGCATAGAACGAATCCTTCGCGGTGTTGCGCCGCCTCATGGCTTCCGGTCGAGATGAACAAGTTCGAGCGGCAGAGCAGTTCTGCCGACACCCAGACATTGCCCGACGACATCGCCGAGGAATTGTCGCGCCTTCCGAGCGAGGTCTTGAGCGTCGATGACGCTCCTTCGCTCGCGCCGCCGGCGCCGCTGTCGCAGGACGAGGTCCGCACCATCGTCATCAGCCTGATGTTGACGATGTTCCTGGCCGCACTGGACCAGACCATCGTCGCCACCGCGCTGCCGACCATCGGACGCCAGTTCCACGACGTCTCCAATCTCTCCTGGGTCATCACCGCCTATCTGCTCGCCTCGACCGCGGTCGCGCCGGTTTTCGGCACGCTCAGCGACATCTACGGGCGCCGTGTGATGATCATCATCTCGCTCAGCCTGTTCGTCGCGGGCTCGGTGCTGTGCGCGATCGCTCCGAACCTGCCGATGCTGATTCTTGCACGCGGTCTCCAGGGACTGGGTGGCGGCGGCATCATGCCGGTGGTGCAGACCGTGATCTCCGACGTCGTGAGCCCACGCGAGCGCGGCCAGTATCAAGCCTATTTCTCCAGCGTCTGGATGGTCGGCGGCATTCTCGGCCCGGTCATCGGCGGCGTGTTCGCCGAGCATCTGCACTGGTCGATGATCTTCTGGATCAATGTGCCGCTCGCGGCGGCGGCGATCGCGTTGCTGCTGCCCAGGATGAAGAAGATTCCGGTGTTCCACCGCAAGCGCAAGGTCGACTGGATCGGCGGCGTGCTGCTGATGGCCTCTGCCGTCGTCTTCATGCTGGTGCTGACCTGGGGGGGCACGCGCTTCCCGTGGCTCTCGCCCACCGTGCTTGCGATGGTGGGCGGCGCTGTAGCGCTCGCGGTCACCTTCGTGTGGCACGCGCGCCGGGCGGAAGAGCCGTTCCTGCCGCTGCCGCTGCTCGGAGGATCGGTTGTGCCGTTCGGGCTGACGGCCGGCGGTTGCGCGCTCGGTGCGATCACGGGCCTCACGGTGCAGCTGCCGCTCTATTACGAGGCGGTCTATCACCTCAGCGCCAGCGAAGCGGGCCTCGCGCTGATTCCGCTCGCGGCGGTCTCGACCTGCGGCGCGGCCATCGCTGGTCGCACCATGGCGCGGGCCAAGCACTACAAGCGGGTCGCCATCGTAGGAACGTCCTGGGCAGCGCTGTGCGGCCTCGGCCTCACGTTGACGACGTTGCCGCTCTGGGCGCTGCTGACGCTGATGGCTGCGTTTGCGCTTGGCCTCGGCACCACCTTTCCGGTCTGCGTCGTCTCGGTGCAGAATTCGGTCGCCCGTCCGCAGGTCGGCACCATCACGGGCGCGTTGAACTTCTTCCGCTCGCTTATGTCCTCGTTCACGGTTGCGGCGTTCGCGGCCATCCTGCTCATCGCGCTCGGTGCCGACGTTCCGCTCGCCGGCGAGCATCACGGCGCCGTCAATGCGATCCCCGCGGACGACATGCGGCATGCGTTCCGCTACGTCTTCGGCGCCGCCACCGCGCTGATGGCTGGCGCCGCGCTCTGCCTGATCATGATGGAGGAGCGGCCGCTGGCCGGTCCGTCCACGACGCAACCCGTCGAGATGGCGGAATAAGAACCGCTAGCCGCGGCGTCCGTCCGGAAAGCTGCTGCTTCGCGGCAATCGAATCGTGAACTCGGTGAACGCGCCGGGCTCCGTCGCGACGTCGATTGTGCCGCCGTGCTGCTTCACCACGATATCGTGGCTCATCGACAATCCGAGGCCGGTGCCTTCGCCGGCCGGCTTGGTGGTGAAGAACGGATCGAACATCTTTTCCTTCACCTCGTGCGGAATGCCGGTGCCATTGTCGCGGATGCGGATCTCGATACTGTCGCCCCGGTCGCGTGTCGCGGCGATCACTACCGGCTCGTAATCGGCGGCGCCGTCATCCGACTTGCGCTTGGCGACCGCGTGGAAGCCATTCGAGATTAGGTTCAGCAGCACCCGGGTGATCTCCTGCGGAAACACTTCCGCTTGTCCGGCCGCCGGATCGAGCTCGCGCTTCAGCGTCACGTCGAACTGTGGCTTCTCGGCGCGGGCGCCGTGATAGGCGAGGTTGAGGCTCTCCTCGACCAGTGCGTTGATGTCGCTCAGCCGATGCTCGCCGCCGCCCTCGCGGGAATGCAGCAGCATGTTCTTGACGATGGAGTCGGCGCGCCTGCCATGCTGCACGATCTTCGCGAGATTGTCCTTCAACAGTCCGGTCAGCTCGTCGACCTCGCTACGAACGTCGTCCGCGAGCGGGACAGGCGCGAGCGCCGCGTTCAGCTCGTCCGTCAGCTCGGCGGAGAGCGATGCAAAGTTGTTGACGAAGTTGAGCGGGTTCTTGATCTCGTGCGCGATGCCGGCGGTGAGCTGGCCGAGCGAAGCCAGCTTCTCGGTCTGGACCAGCCGGTCCTGGGCAGCGCGCAAATCGTCGAGCGATTTGGCGAGGTCCCGGGTGCGGTCCTGCACCTCGTTGAACAGGCGCGTGTTCTCGATGGCGATCACGGCCTGGTCTGCAAAGGTCTTGAGCAGGGCGATCGCCTTGTCCGGGAAAGGACCGGCCTCCGGCCGCGTCACGCCGATGGTGCCGATCGCGACGCCGTCGCGTAGCATCGGGATCACGAGGATGCTGCGATAGCCTCGCGTCCGCGCCAGCTCTCTCATGGCGTCCGTGAGGTCGGGCTCGTTCTGCATGTCGCTGCGGAATGCGAACTCTCCGCTTCTTGCCACCCGGCTGTGAATGCCGGATGCCGACAGCGGCACCGGGAACGAATTGAGCAGCTCTTCATTGCCGGCTTCGTTGTCGGTGCTGAAGGCGGCCAGGTGCAGCAGGTCGTCGATGACGCGCGTGACGGTGGAGGAATGTCCGCCGACCAGGGACTTGGCGCTGTCGGAGATCGCCTGGAACACCGGCGTCACATCCGCGGGCGAGGCCGCGATCACCTTGAGGATGTCGGCGGTCGCGGTCTGCCGTTCCAGCGCTTCCCTCGTGGTGTTGAACAGGCTGACATTCTTGATCGCAATCACCGCCTGGTCAGCGAAGGTCTGCAATAGCCGCACGTGATGCTCGCCGAACGCGCCGGTCGCGCGCCGCGTGGCGATGATGACGCCGATCGCCGCGCCGTCGCTCATCAAGGGCGCGAACAGCATGCTGCGGTAGCCCCGGGCGCGCGCGATGTCGCGGGCTGCGGGTTCGACTTCGGTGTCGGGCAATTGCGCCGCCACACCATTGGCCACGAGCCGGTAGGGCGGGAACTGCGCGAATGGCACCGGGAACGAGGCCTGCAGCACGCGATCGCCGGCCGGATCGGTCGGCGTGAACGCCGCAAGGTGCGCCGCGCCCCCAATGTAGCGCAGCACCGCGGTGGAGAAGCCGCCGATCAGCCGGTTGGCATTGGCCGCGATGGCGTCGAACACCGGCTGTACGTCGGACGGCGAGGCGGCCATCACTTTCAGAATGTCGGCGGTGGCGGTCTGACGCTCCAGCGTCTCGCGTGTCTCGTTGAACAGGCGCGCATTCTCGATCGCGATCACTGCCTGATCGGCGAAGGTCTGGAGCAGCTGGACGTGGTCGGCTGCGAACGCGCCGGGCTCGGCGCGCGTGACGCTGATCATGCCGACTGGCGTCGCCCGATTCATCAGGGGCATGAACAGCACGCTGCGGAAGCCGCGCAGCCGCGCAAGGTTCCGATTCAGCTCCGGGACCTCCGCGGCTTCGCTATCGGGAAACTGGATCGTCTCGCCGCCACGCACCAGCGCAAAGGTCGGAAAGTCGGCAATCTTGCGCGGGAACGACGCCTTGAGCCCTTCGTCCGCCTCGGGGCTCGTTGGTGTAAACGCCACGAGGTGGAGCTCGTCCTCGATGAACTGAAGCACGGTGGCGGAGAAGCCGCCGAGCAAGCGCCGGGAGCTGGACGCGATCGCCTCGAAGACCGGCCGGGCATCGGACGGAGAGGCCGCGATGGTGCGCAGAATCCCGGCGCTGGCGTTCTGACGATCGCGCGCAATCGCGAGCTCGCTGCGAAGCTGCGCGTTCTCGGCTGTGGCCGCCTGCAACAGGCGTTTAAATTCCGCGATGTCGTTGGAAGGGGCGGTCATTCGCAATCCGGCTTGATGCCGCGACAAGCGCGGCACCGAGGCGGATTATCACATCTCCTGCGGCCGGAGCCAGCCTCCGCGACAGCGAGTTTTGCTGCCGGAATCCGGCCCGCTTCACGTGCCCGGCCGCGACACCTCGGTCTCCTTGCTGGTGATGAACTCCAGCAGCACGGGAACGCCTTCCTGCGTCTTCTGGATGCCGCGCCTGATCGCGGGGGTGATGTCCTCAGGTCTCGTCACCCGCTCTCCATAGCCGCCGAAGGCGCGCGCCATCGCGGCGTAGTCTCCGGAAATGTCGGTCGAGCGATATTTCTCGGTCGAGACCGGCATCACCTTCAATTCGATCGCCATTGAAAAATTGTTCAGCAGGATCGACATGATCGGGATGCGCTCGCGCACCGCGGTCTCGAAATCCATGCCGGTGAAGCCGATCGCGGCGTCGCCCCAGACATTGATGCAGAGCTTGTCAGGCTTTGCGAGCTTTGCGCCCATGGCCAGCCCAAGGCCGTAGCCGAGTTGCGTCGTCTTGCCCCAGCCAAGATAGGTGAGGGGCTCGACCGACTTCCAGAACGGCGAAAGCTGGTCGCGGGGGCTGCCGGCATCGTGGGTGATGATGGTGTTGCGGATGTCGACGGTATGTTGCAGGTCCCACAGCACGCGATAGGGGCTCAAGGGCGCATCATTGCTGGTGAGCTTCGGCATCCATTTCGCCAGCCACTCCTTGTGCGAAGCCGCGATCTCGGCTGCCACCGCCGACGCGTCGCGATCCGCGCTGACGGTCTTGCCGATCTCCTCCAGCAGCGCGTCGAGCACAAGCCCGGCATCGCCGACGAGGCCAATCCTGGCTTCCACGTCCTTGTTGAGATGGTTCGGATCGAGTGTGGAGTGGATGATGGTTTTGTCTTTGGGCATCGCGATGCCGAAGCTTGTTTCAGTGAAGGAGCAGCCGATGCCGAAAATGAGGTCGGCCTCAGCCAGAAACTTCGGCACGGCGCGCGGCACCGCAAGGCCGCCGGAGCCGAGCGAGAGCGGATGCGTTTCCGGGAAGGACGATTTGCCCCCAAGGCTGGTCGTGACGGGAATGGCGAGCCGTTCGGCCAGCCGCTTCAGTTGTGGCCACGCCTGGGCGTAATGCACGCCCTGGCCGGCATAGATCGCCGCGCGCTTGGCGTTGACGAGCAGGTCGGCCGCCTCCTTCATATGAATGGGATCCGCGCCGTAGCGGGTGCGCAGCACAGGCGTGTAGTTCAGCGGCTCCGGCACCTCCTCGTTCCACATGTCCGCAGGGATCTCGACGATCACAGGGCCGCCGCGGCCGTTCTTCAGCTTGGTAAAGGCGCGGCGAAAAATGTTGGCGACTTCCGCGGCCAGGATGATCGGCTCCGACGATTTCGAAAACGCCTTCATCGCCTCGCTGGAATTGAAGTTCGGCTCGATATGCGCAAGCCTGCGCTGATAGCCCATTGGCAGCACCAGTACGGGAACGGATTCGCCGTAGCATTGCGCAACGCCGCCCATCGCATTCTCCGCACCGGGGCCATGCTGCATGCAGAACGCGCCGATCGAGCGTCCCGATGTCACCCGCGAGATCGCATCCGCCATGTGGATGCCGACGCGCTCCTGCCGCACCATCACCGGCCGGATATCGGCCTTGGCCGCATGCTCGATCAGATGGTTGACCGGATAGCCGCAGAGGATCCCGATCCCCTCGCGCTTCATGATTTCCGCAATCGCGGTGCCGAGCTTCATGGCGTCTCTCTCCCTGGCGTAGGCCGGTTGCTCCGGCCGATTAGGGGAGAGAGGATCAGGAAATCCGGGGAGGGTAAAGCGCGGACGATGAGAGTCGCGGTGGGTCAGCTATGCAGCGAGTGCCATAGCCCGGATGGAGCGCAGCGCAATCCGGGGCCGTTCCACCCGGATAGACCAGTGACGAATTTCGCTGCGCTCCATCCGGACTACGACCGCTACTTGCAGCTTTGGCAGATCATCAGCTTGCGTTTCAGCGACTCGTCTTCTTGATCGATCAATTGCTCAGCGGCGCCTTTCGCACCCGGATCGGCCCTGGAGCCCTTCGCATTGCGTGACCTCACAGGCGGGACTACCTGGCTCGAGGTGTCGTTGCCGTCGCCGATACCTACGCTGAAGCCATCGTAGTCGGCAGCTGGGTTCGGCGCCGATGGAAGCCCGCCGATCACCGGCGGCGAAGCTTCTCTGATGGATGCTGCCGGCGGAGGTCTGGAAGTTTTGGCGCCCGCATGCGGCGGCGATGCATTGGGCGGAGAAAGCGAAACCGACGGCGCGGCCGAAGTCTGCCCTCTCGCGCTGTCCTGCGACCAGACGCCAACAAAGATGAGGCTGAAAGCCAAGAGCATCACGCTTCTCATCCGCATCCTTCAAGCCGCCGTGGTTCGTCGATTGACAGTGTGAAGCGTATCAGGACCCGCATGGTCGTCAAAGCGCCGCAGCCCGGATTTCGCTACCGGGAATATAGTTCACAAAGCGTGACCGGCCCGCCGCGCACCAAGCCAGGCCCTGTCAAGTCAAAGAGGAATTTAACGCTTGCGCCCTAACTTGCGCTCGCCATGAGTGACCAGGTCGTCCACAGCGAGGTTCAACCGTTTTCGGCGCGTGCGGCGCTTCCCTGGCTGGTGAGCCTTGGCGTCTATGGCCTGCTGCTGATCCTTGGACCGCGGCTGCTCAATGATCCCGACAGCTATTCCCACATCGAGGTCGGGCGCTGGATCATCGCGCATGGCACGCTGCCAGCGACCGACCCATTTTCCTTTTCGAGGCACGGCGCTCCCTGGATCACCTTCGAATGGCTCTCGGAGGTGATCTACGCCGCAGCCTACGCGCTCGCCGGCTGGCCAGGCGTCCTCGTCGTCGGCGCCGCGGCGATAGCGCTCGCCTTTGGCCTGTTCACCTTCTTCCTGCTGCGCGAGCTTTCGCCGACCCAGACGCTGCTCATGGTGATCGTGGCCGTCATCCTCTTGGCGCCGCATATGCTGGCGCGGCCACATGTACTGGTGCTGCCGCTGATGGTGACCTGGGCGGCGGCCCTGGTACGCTGCATGGATTGTCGAGGGCCTCCGCCGTACTGGGCCCTTCCGCTGCTGGTCGTGTGGGCCAATCTGCACGGCAGTGTGGTGCTGGCGCTTGGACTGATCGGCCCTGCAGGGCTCGAGGCGCTGCTCTGCGAGGAGCGTAGTGAATGGCCACGCGTATTCCTGCGTTGGCTGCCGTTCACGGCGCTTGCGGTCGCGGCGTCCTGCCTGACCCCCTACGGGCCGGAACCGCTGCTGATGCCGCTGAGCACGCTCGGCCTCGGCCCCGCGCTCGGTTGGATCGCGGAATGGCGGCCGCAGGATTTCAGCCATATAGGCTTCTTCGAGCTGTTGCTGCTGGCCGGGATCTTCGCGCTCTCGCGCGGCGTGACGCTGCCGGTGGTCCGGGCCTTGGTCGTGATCGGCTTGCTGCATTTCGCGCTGGCCCAGATCCGCAATGCGGATCTGCTGGCCATGCTGGCGCCGCTCTATCTGGCGGCTCCGCTGGGGCGAAAGTTCGGCGGACCGATTGGGAAAGATGCGGCCGGCTCGTCGCGCCGCCTGAACCTGGCCGCCCTCGGTGTGTTGATTGCGGTGAGCGGGGCGACGCTGGCCCGTGATATACGGCCGGCTCCGGCCATGACCCCTCAGGCTGCCATCGCTGAAGCCAACCTCGCCGCAGCGGGGCACGTGCTCAACGATTATACCTTCGGTGGCTATTTGATCTTTGCCGGCATTCCCACCTTTATCGACGGTCGCGGTGAACTGTACGGGGGAGCGTTCATCAACCGCTACAATCGCGCCCTGGCGCTCGTCGATCTCGGCGACTTTCTCAGATTGCTCGACGAATACAGCATCGGCGCGACGTTGCTCGCGCCGGGGACGCCGGCTATAGCGATGCTGGACCGGCTGCCCCAATGGCAGCGCGTCTACAGCGACGACGTGGCGGTCGTGCACAAGCGGCGAGATATACCGCAAAGATAGATCAAGCGGTCCCGTAGGCGGCGTATTGGCCGCCGAGCGGCACGCCGCTCAGGGTCGCTTCGAGACGCCGCGACGGCTTGGTGTCGCAGGGCAGCAGCAGGAAATGGCGCGCACCGATCTCGCGCAAGCCGCCGGCAGCCATCAATTTTCGGGTTGTGCCGGCCCCGAGCAAGACGGCGTCCCGGTCGAACTCACAACGCGCGACGGCAAGACGGGTCAGCGGGTTGTACGGATTGTGCTCGATGACGCAGACGAGTCCACCGGGGCGCGTCACGCGCCGCATCTCCGCGATGAATTGCGCCCATTCCGTTGGCACGAGATGGTGCATCACGCAGACGGCCGTGACCAGATCGAAGCTGGCATCGTCGAAAGGAAAGGTGCGGCCGTCGAACTCACGGTAGTCGACCCTGCCGTTGTCAGCGCGCGCCTGCGCCAGGCTGGCCGACGAGACGTCGATGCCGCTCAAGCGGCCGACCATGCCGTGCAGCAGTGGATGAAGGCTGCCTACGCCGCAGCCGACGTCCAGCATGTCGGGCCTCTCCGTGTCGAGCCGCTGCGCGATCAGGTTGCCCAGCAGATCGGCCTTGGCGCGCATGAAGAAATGATGCGGCAAGCCGGAGAAGTCGATCGAGGATTGGACCACGTCACGGTAGTTGTCGTGATAGCCGTCGAAGAGCTCGGTCATGCGCTGTGTCACTCGTTGACGGCGTGGATCGCGGGTGCGGCTGCCGCCTCGTTGCGGTCGAAGCCAGCGCGGGTCTGCACCACGTAGAGCGGTCGACGTTTCACCTCGGCATGGATGCGGCCGACGTAAAGCCCCACGATACCCGTCATCAGCATGTTCATTCCACACAGCAGGGACATGACGACCATCGTCGAGGACCAGCCGGTCACGAGATGACTATCGTTGCTGAGCCACAACAGGATCACCCAGCCGCCATAGAGCAGTGCCAGACCTGAGACCGTCAATCCGCACCAGATTGCCAGGCGCAAGGGCAGATCGGAAAAGCCGAGCGCGGCGTTCATCGCGAGCCGCAGCATCTTGAACAGCGGATATTTGGTCTCGCCCGCTGCTCGCTCGAGGCGGTGGAAGGTGACCTCCGCCTGCCGGAAGCCGAGCCAGGCGATCATGCCGCGTACGAAGCGGTCCTGCTCCGGCATCTGCCGAAGCGCGTCGAGCACCTTGCGATCGATCAGGCGGAAGTCGCCGACGTCGGCGGGGATGCCGACCGAGGACATCCTGCCGAGAAGCCGGTAGAACAGATGCGCGGTCGCGCGCTTGAATCGGCTTTCGCCGTCGCGCGACAGGCGGCGGGCGTGGACGATGTCGTTGCCTTCCTGCCATTTTGCGATCAATTGCTCGATCACTTCGGGCGGATCCTGCAAATCGGCATCCATGACGATGATCGCTTCACCTTGCGCGGCGTCCATGCCGGCGGTGATGGCGATCTGATGCCCGAAATTTCGCGACAGGCCGATATAGCGAAAGCGCGGGTCGCGCGTGGCGAGTGCCTGTAGCACGATCGAGCTGGAATCGCTGCTGCCGTCGTCAACGAAGATCGCCTCTGCCGGCCCGTCGAGCCGGGACAAGACGAGGTCGAGCCTGCGCAGCAGCACCGGCAGCACGGCTTCCTCGTTGAACACGGGGATGACGAGGCTGTAGCGGATCGACTGGAAATTGGCCGCCATGCGAGAGAGTCCAACTCGTTGCAGGAGCGGAAGTCTATGCCGGCGGTGGTTAAGGTCGCCTTGCCACAACCATTAAGGATATGGGGCACCGCGGTGGCTTCCAAAAGGCGGGTGCAGATGGTGATGCCCGATTAACCACGCTGGGCAGCCGCGGCTTCGGCCTAGGACTTGCGGTCTAGGACTTGCGGCGGATCTTGTAGAGAACAAATCGCTCAGAGGTGTCCAGCGCTTCCAGCAGATCCGGCAGCGGGTTTGCGGCTCGCGGCCCGAGGACATAGAGATAGTCGAAGTCCTGATGCCAGGTGCGGACGAACGGCGGAACGCCTGCCGGCGGCCGGCTTGCCGCAATCGCGGTAAGCACGCCCAGCGGCACCGGCCCCCCGTAGGGAATGGCAAGACGGCGCACGTCCTCGCGTGGCCGCACGGGCTGCTTGCCCGCTTCCGTGAATAGATTGGGCACGAACGCGTTGGCATAGTGCACGGCCAGCGTAGGTGCATAGTACATCGGATATGAGGTGAGGTCGGCGAAGGGCGGGTCTCCATTGTCGTCCGTGCTGGCGACGAGGATGCGCGAGCCGCGATCGATCTTGTGGAACGACTCGACGATGGCCGCATAGTCGGTGCGGTAAGGCAGCCACACCGTGAGCACGACGGCGAGATTGATCAGTATGACGCCACTGATCGCGGCGAGCGCTGCCATTCTCCACGCCCGGCTGGGCAGCGTCAGCGAGCAGAAGGCCGGCAGGATCAGAGCCGCAGCGGGAATGACGCGCAGGTCGACGAACGAGGTTCCGAACAGCTTCGAGGGAATGACGACGTAGAGCAGCGCGAAGCCGATCGCGAGCCAGGTCCCGGCTGTTTCGAGCTTGAGGACGCCGCGTCTTGCGGCGAAGAACAGCGAGACCATCAGCGTAAGCCCGGTCGCCGCTGCGATTGTCAGATTGTAACCGTTCATGATGCGCAACGGCCAGATCGGCTTGAATCCGATGAACCAGCTCGTTCCTTCGCTTCCGATCGATCCCGCGGTCATGCGCATGATCCCAAAGAGGGCAAGCGCCGGTATGGCCAACGCGCCGAGCCGCGCGGCGGCGACCCCGTACGACCTTCGCCCATGGCGGATGCGCGAGAGCTCGTAGACGCCGAGCGTCGCGCCATAGACGCCGAGGGAGAAGAAATGTGCTGCAAACAGCGCAGCGACGAAGACCATGTTGACGACGAAACGCAGTGGCCATGGGCGCTCCGCGAGCATCAGATAGACGGCGATGCCGCAAAGAGCGAGGCCCAGTCCGAACTCGAAATTCACGAAGCCCCAGCTGAACGGCAGACAATAAAGGAAAGCGAGCGCCGCAAAGCCGGCGAGATGGACCCGTCCCTTCCGGGCCCATTCGAGCAAAAGCGCGCCTCCGACGATCAGCAATTGGCTCAGGAGCAGAAACAGGCGCGTGGCGTTCTCGACGTTGATCAGCCGCGCCATTTGCGGGACCAGCAGATCCATTCCAAGGTTGGGATAGAATGCCCAGGCCACTTCGTAATACGGATTGGCATTGGGAGTGCCGTTCTGGCTCAGAATGTACATCCGGGCGAGATGATTGGGATAGTCGACCATCGCGGGGATAGCGGTCAGCAGCACCGGAAGAAACGACAGGGCCGCCAGGACAGCAAGAACGCTGATCGGCGTCGATCGGTCCGAGCCAAGACGAGCCCAGATTGTCGAGGTCGGCTTGTCGGAAGGAATCATGTCATAGGGCCGCTAGAGTTTGAGCTTACGCTCTACGACAGCGCAACCGCGCGACACAACGCCAATAATGCGAACTTCGCGAAAATCAAACTGGGGTCGCCGCCGCATCGGAAGGAGGAGCCTATCATCCGGCGCGCTGCACGCGGATTCGTGCTGATGCGATTGCGGCGCGCCGGCTATGCCGGCTACTTCATCGCCGCGCTGATCGAGTTGAATTTGCTGCTCAGGAGTGCGCTGCCCGTGTTGTTCACGGCCGTGATGATCGCGAACGCGATGCCGGTGGCGATCAGACAATACTCGATGGCGGTGGCACCATTTTCGTCGGCAAGAAATGACTTGAGCAAAGTCATCGTCAACTCCTGTTCATCCGTCCAACCTAGGCCGGTGCCGTTTTCGGAATGGTAAATTGATTCACTAAGTTTTCGTGAGCGCGCCAAAACGCAGGGCGGATGGTCCTCACCTGCCGTTTGATATGGTGACATCGATTGACTTAAGGTTTCGTCACCCAATTCGGACGCATTTGGCGATGTCGTCATCCCGTCTCAGGACGAGATCTGGCGTTCCGGTGCGGCCTTGCTGGAGCGTTTCAGCACTATCGCCAGACGTCCGACCAGATAGCTGACCACGGACGGCTGCGCTCGCGCGGAGCTGCCGGCCAGGCTTTCTTCCTCGGCCGCGTCGTTGACGATGCCGATGTAATTCTTTCTGGCGTCCTGCTGCTTCACGAGCCTGCAACCCCGAGTTCAATCGAGGGGCGACGATGCTGCGCTGAGCGGGAAGCGTCGGTTAATTTTGTCTTCCGTAGGATTACGTGCCCTCCGGCCGCAGGCAGACGCTGAAAGCGCGGCTTGACTTAACGGATTGTTGAGCCTGTTCTCGAGCGGGGCGCCCGGCTCACTCGCGCCGACCGTCCGCATTCAGCGCCCGCAACACCGCGATGCGGGCGAACATCATCCAGCCGCCGCCGGTCTCGGCCGCGTTGATCAGGGTTTCGATCGCGGTCTGCCAGTGGCTCGCATCCTGCGTATCCTCGGGCAGTCGCATGATGTGATCGGCAGCTTCTTGCAGCGTCCGCAGCTTGCGCCCGCCACGTAACGAGATGGGTTCGTCGAACGCGGTCGACCAGGGCATGTCAGGTCGGCCGATCGACGAGGGGCAGCATCACGGCGTCGGCGCTGTGCGATGCCGCTAGCCGGCCTTCTTCGCCCGGGCCGGCGCGCGCACCGGCTTGTCCGCCTTTTTGGGAGCGGCTTTCGCAGCAGTGTCCTTGCCGCCCTTGCCGGTGATCGGCAGCAGCATCTCACGCTGGCCTTCGACGCGCTTCTTCGGCTTCTTGCCCTTGACGGCGTCCTTGGTCACGTCCTTGGCCACCTTCGCCGCGGGGCCTGCGTCCTTCTCGTTCGCGATGCTCTTCTTCAGCGCGTCCATGAGGTTGATAACGTTGCCGCTGGTCTTGGGCGCGGCCTTTGCTGCGATGGGCGCGCCGCTGCGCTTCTTGTTGATGAGGTCGATCAGTGCGGTCTCGTAATGGTCCTCGAACAGCTCAGGCTCGAACGCGCCGGACTTCTTCTCGACGATGTGCTTTGCAAGGTCGAGCATGTCCTTGGTCAGCTTCACGTCCTGGATGTCGTCGAAATAGTCCTTCTCGCCGCGCACCTCGTAGGGGTAGCGCAGCAGCGTCCCCATCAGGCCGCTCCCGAGCGGCTCCAGCGCGATGATGTGCTCGCGGTTGGTCAGCACCACGCGGCCGATCGCGACCTTGTCCATGCTCCGGATCGTCTCGCGGATCACCGCAAATGCGTCGTGGCCGACCTTGCCGTCGGGCACGAGATAGTAGGGGCGGATCAGATAGCGGCTGTCGATGTCGGTCTTCGGTACGAACTCGTCGATCTCGATCGTGTGGGTGGACTCCAGCGCGATGTCGTCGAGCTCGTCCTTGGTGACCTCGATATAGGTGTCGGTGTCGACCTTGTAGCCCTTGACGATGTCCTCCGAAGTCACCTGGTCACCGGTCTCGGCGTCGACCTTGAGGTACTTGATCCGGTGGCCGGTCTTGCGGTTTATCTGGTTGAACGAGACTTTCTCGGTATCCGAAGTGGCCGGATAGAGCGCGACCGGGCAGGTCACGAGCGACAAACGCAGAAAACCCTTCCAATTGGCGCGGGGGGCCATGGGCTACTCCAAACGCAACGGGGACAGAAGACGAAGATACCATCGGGGAACACCGAATCATAGCAAGGCGGATCGCTGAATCTTGCAACTGCGTTAATCGGCCGCCCGGCGCGCGGTTGCAGCCCGATCCGGCTGCAAAAACCGGAACATCATATCCGATCATGCGTTGCCACTGGACATTCGCCGCGAGGAGTCGCGGCCATCCGATGCGACGGCCAGAAATTGAGGTCACCATGGCAACCACGCGAGACCAACGTCAGATCGTGGAAACTCCGACGGAGGCGCGCCAGGGCGAGCCTGGGCCGTCGGTGGCGGCGCTGCTCGCCATATCAACCGGGCTCGCGATCCTGATCCTCGCGGTCATCTGGTTCGTGTTCTTCCGGACCTGATCGGCAGATCGACCGGACGGTTTGCACCTTCCGACTCGCCGCGTAACGCGGCACATTGCGCCCGCCATGCCGTCGGTTCGTCCGGTGGCATGGCGGGCGCAGTGCGTTAACTGCGAACTGGTCGGATATGACCAAAAAGTAACGCGGCCGGTTCCCCGGTGTTCATATTCAGTTCACGCCGGAATTGCTCATCTGTGCAGGTGTTCATGCGGCCTAATTCTGGAGAGAAGCGTGCGCCTGCTCGTCGTTGAGGACGACCCCGATCTCAATCGCCAGCTTACCAAGGCGCTGACCGACGCCGGCTATGTCGTCGATCGCGCCTTCGACGGGGAGGAGGGGCATTTTCTCGGTGACAACGAGCCCTACGATGCCGTGGTGCTCGACATCGGCCTGCCGAAGAAGGACGGCATCTCGGTGCTGGAGGCCTGGCGGCGCAACGGCCGCACCATGCCGGTCCTGATCCTCACCGCGCGCGACCGCTGGAGCGACAAGGTCCAGGGCTTCGATGCCGGTGCCGACGACTATGTCGCAAAGCCGTTCCACCTGGAGGAGGTGCTGGCGCGGATCCGCGCGCTGCTGCGCCGCTCCACCGGCCACGCCCAGAGCGAGCTGACCTGCGGCCCCGTCACGCTCGACACCAGGACCGGCCGGGTCAGCGTGTCGGGTAATCCCATCAAGATGACGTCGCACGAATATCGGCTTCTGGCCTACTTGATGCACCATTCGGGGCGTGTCGTGTCCCGTACCGAGCTGGTCGAGCATCTCTACGACCAGGACTTCGACCGCGACTCCAACACGATCGAGGTCTTCGTCGGCCGCATCCGCAAGAAGCTCGACGTCGACATCATCCAGACTGTCCGTGGCCTCGGCTATCTCCTGACCCCGCCGGCCCCCGGCGCTTGAAGCGCGGTGTCTCGAACTATCTCGTCTAGACGTATCTTGGCTTGACGGGCGGCGCAGCAGGGGCCTTGTTCGGGTCATGAGTTCCGACGCCATGCCACCCCGCGCCTCCGGGATCATTCCGATGCCCGCCAGCTCGCTTGCGAACCGCCTGTTTCTGTCGGCGACCGCGTGGCTCGTCGTGATCCTGGCCATCACCGGCGTGGTGCTGTCGTCGGTCTACAAGAACGCCACCGAGCGCGCCTTCGACCGCCGGCTCAATCTCTATCTCCGCACGCTGATCGCCGAGGTCGCCACCCCCGACGAGCCGCCGGACCGCCAGTTCCAGTCGCTCGGCGAGCCCTTGTTCGAATTGCCGTTGTCCGGCTGGTACTGGCAGATCACGCGGACCGACACCGAAAAGCCGGAGGTGCGCTCCTCGCGCTCGCTCTGGGACAAGAAGCTGCCAAAGCTTGAAGAGCAGGGCACCGAGCTCACAGCCGCGGGCATCCGGATCGCTTATGTCGACGGTCCAGAGGGACAGAACCTGCGCATGGTGGAGCGGCCGGTCGATCTCGGCGCGGACGGCAAATTTCTCGTCAGTGTCGCCGGTGACGACACCGAGATTTTCGACGAGACGCGCAGTTTCGATTACTACCTCGGCGGCACCTTCACCGCGCTCGGTATCGTGTTGCTGCTGACCACCGTGTTTCAGGTCCGCTTCGGTCTCGCGCCGCTCAAGCGCATCTCCGAATCCATCGCCGACATCCGGTCCGGGCGGGCGGAGCGGCTCGAGGGCGAGTTCCCGGTCGAGATCGCACCGCTGGCGCGCGAGACCAACGCGCTGATCGACGCCAATCGCGAGATCGTGGAGCGCGCGCGCACCCATGTCGGCAATCTCGCCCACGCCATCAAGACGCCGCTCTCGGTCATCGTGAACGAGGCCGGCGCGCATGCCACCGATCCGTTCGCGGCCAAGGTGATGGAGCAGGCCGACGTGATGCGCGACCAGGTCGCCCATCATCTCGAGCGCGCGCGCATCGCGGCGCGGGTCTCGGTCGTTGCGACGGTGACGGAGGTGGCACCGGCCATCGAGGCACTGCGGCGGACCATGGAGAAGATCCACCGCGGCCGCGGCATCGTGGTCGAGGCCGAGGCCGATCCGTCGGCGAAATTTCGCGGCGAGCGGCAGGATCTGGAGGAGATGGTCGGCAACCTCGTCGACAACGCCTGCAAATGGGCGGCGTCGCGGGTCTTCATCGAAGTTCTGGCGGAAGCGCCGCAGCAGGCGAGCATCGGTCCGCGGCTGCATATCATCGTCGACGATGACGGCCGCGGCCTGTCGGAGGCCGAGCGCACCCAGGTCTCACGGCGCGGCCAGCGGCTCGACGAGTCCAAGCCCGGATCGGGCCTGGGACTGTCGATCGTGACCGAGCTCGCTGCGCTCTATGGCGGCAGCCTCTCCCTCGGCCGCGCACCGACGGGGGGCCTGCGGGCGGAGCTGGTCCTCCCCGGAATATAATCCCTTGTTCCGATGCGACTATTTGGCTTGCGGCACCCCGATCCGGACGAAACCAGGGGTATTCGGAGCGACTTCCTAAACGGCTTCTTAAGTGGCCCCACCTATGATCGAGGAGGACGGATCCCACGTCCGCCATTTACCGTTCATTACCCGGGCGCATGAGCCAGACATCGATCGAGCGGCTGAGGGACTATCTCGCGCAGCTCCCGCCGCAGGCGCAGGCGCTGCTGATGCGAGAGTTCGAGCGTGCGCTCGAGCGCGGCCAGGACACGGCCGTGGCAACCCTCGTGCTCGATCAGCTGCGCAAGATTGTCCGCAAGACGGAAGCCGACGAGGCCGCACCGCCGCGTACGGACGATCTGTCGCGGCTGCTGTTCCAGGTGCTGGAACCATTCCTCGTCGAAGCAGGCGCTCCGATCCGGGTCGGGCAGGTCCGCCGCTCCTCGCTGGCTCCGATCTGGCAATGGCTCGGCCGCGACGGTGCTCCGGACAAGCTGAAGGAACTCGAGGCGGCGCTGGCGCGCACGCCGGCCGACAGCGCAGGCCAGGTCGAAGCGCTGACCTCGAAGCTCCAGGCGGTCGCTGCGGATGCCATCTTCGAGCTGACGGGGCCGGGCGGGGGCGACAAGTCGCGTGCGCTCGCACGCGTTGGCCCGCCCAACGTGATCGAGGACTTCTATTCGAGCGGGGCGGTGCTCGCGGTCCGCGACGCCATTGCCACCTTGAACGAGAAGCTGCCGCGCTCTTTGCGCGCCTTCGGCGATGCCCAGATCGCATCGGTGACTGCAGCGCTCAACATTCCCGTCCTCCAGACCCCGCAGATGCTGCCCTTCGCGCTCTCCATCGTCGTGCAGCGGATGACCGCGCCGTGGCAGATCATCCGCCTCGCCATCAAGATTGCCGCATCCGACGACGAGATCCGTGTTGCGGCAACGCCCTATGGCGTCGCCGTCACGATCGCGCTGCATGATCTGTCCTGCGTGGCGGCCATCCTGCGCATGGACATCAAGCGCGGCCATTTCGACAATGTCGCCGCCAATCTCAAGACGCTGCACGACGGCGTGCGAGGCCTGCGTACCGAGCTCGACCTGCGCAACGATTCCGCCTGGGGCAAGCAGTTGACCTCGATCCGGGCCGACATCTCTAACGCGCTGCAATCCGAGATCGACAGTGTTCCCGGCCGCGTCCGCCGCATCCTGCGCCAGCGCGCCGAGAAGGACATTCCGCCGGGCGCGCGGATCGACAGCACCGAGGTCGAGGAAACCGTCGCGCTGATCGATTTCGTCGCCACCTGCCGCAATTATGCGAGCGAGCTTGCGATCAACGAGGTGACACTGCGCACCTATTCCGACCTCCAGCAATATGTCGAGCGTTCGACTGAGCAGCTGGTGCAGTCGCTGCGCGGCGCCGATCACAAGGTCCGCACCTATCGGCAGCAGCAGGTGCAGGCCGCGATCCGCTTCTGCCAGGTGCTGTTCGGCGATGATTATGCCTCGCTGATGAGCCGCGCCGCGGAGAACGCGGCCACGGGCGAGCGCAAATCGTCGCGCGCTAGCTGATCCAGGCGCATATTTCAGTAGTCACAATTTCAGGTTGACGGTGTCGGTGGCTGGCCCTACGGTCGCCGTGCAGGTTTTTTATATTTCTATCTGTGGGCGCATGAAATCCGTTATCAGTTCCATCGAAATCGAGAATCGCGTCGTTGTTGCCAAATATCAAAGGCTGATGGTCGGCGCGAAGGTGGTGCTGGTCGAGAAGGCAAGCGGTCGGCAGCTTCCTGAGACCGTCACCAGGGTTGCATCACCCGTTCCCGTCGGGGCGTTGCGCATCAGATTGCCCGACGCTATCGAGCCGGGAACATATTTCCTGAAGGCCTTCAACGGGCATGGCGAGGACGCCGCTCAAAGCGCGGACTTCGAGATCGGCTAAGCCGTTGGATTTTCACCATTTCGGGACTGTGCGCGGTCGCGCCGAATTGACAATTGTCAATTGCCGCATCGTCCGGCCGTGGTGTAAAGCGACCTGTGGGCGCGGCTTGCGCGCTGCCGGAAGCTTGCCAGATGATGCTATGGTTCGTGTTCGCGCTGATGACGGTCGCGGCGATCTTCGCCGTGCTTTTGCCGCTCGGCCGTAGCGGACGCGCGCAAAATCAGGGCAGCGAGGTCGCGGTCTACAAGGACCAACTCGCCGAGATCGAGCGTGATCTTGCCGCAGGGCTGATCGCCGCGCCCGAAGCCGAGGCCGCGCGCGTCGAGGTCAGCCGCAGGCTGCTTGCCGCGGCCGGCAGCGAGCCCGCAACGGCACCGAAATCCAGCCTCAAATGGCGCCGCGCGGCGGCCGTGCTGGCGCTTGCCGGCCTGCCGCTGGTTGCGATTGGTGTCTATGTGCCGCTCGGCTCGCCCAGGCTTCAGGACTTTCCACTGGCGCAGCGGGAGCGCGGATCCGGGTCCGGCATGGCGCAGTCGCTCGAGAATCTGGTCGTACAGGTCGAGCAACATCTGGAAAAGAATCCGACCGACGGGCGCGGCTGGAACGTGATCGCGCCCGTGCTGGAACGGCTCGGTCGCTTCGACGACGCCGTGCGCGCCTATCGCAACTCGCTCACCTACAATGGCGAGAGCGCGGAGCGCCGGTCCGATCTCGGCGAAGCGATCTCGGCCGCCGCCGGCGGCGTCGTGACCGCCGAAGCCAAGACCGAGTTCGAGCGCGCGCGCGCGCTCAGCGCCGACGACCCCAAGGCGAACTATTTTCTCGGTCTCGCCGCCGAGCAGGACGGCCGCAAGGCCGATGCCGCCAATATCTGGCGCGCGCTGCTGGCGAAAGCGCCGGCGGATGCGCCGTGGCGACCTCTGGTGCAGACCTCGCTCGCGCGGGTCGGTGGCGGTGGCGCGACGATGCCGGCGCTGTCGGATGAGACCCTCGCAGCTTCCAAGGACATGAAAGAGGTCGATCGCAACGCGATGGTTCGCGGCATGGTCGAACGGCTCGCCACGCGCCTCAAGCAGAACGGCGACGACGTCGAGGGTTGGCTGCGCCTGGTGCGCGCCTATCTCGTCATGGGTGATCGCGACAAGGCGGTGGGGGCATCGACCGATGCCCGCCAGGCGGTTGCCAACGATGCAGCACGGTTGCGCCAGCTTGATGAAGGCCTCAAGACACTCGGGCTCGACGGATGATGATGTCAGGACGAGACGGGCAGGGAATGGATACGCCATGACGCGCAAGCAGCGACGTATGACCATCATCGGCGGCTCGCTTGCCGTGCTCGCCCTCGCGGCCGCGCTGGTGCTCAACGCTCTGCGCGATTCCATCGTGTTCTTCTCGACGCCGACCATGGTCGCCGAGAAGCACGTTGCGCCCGGCAAGCGGTTTCGCCTCGGCGGCCTGGTGCAGCCCGGCTCGCTCCAGCGCGGCGACAATCTCGCTGTGACCTTCGAGGTCGCCGACGGCGGCGCAAAGCTTCCGGTCGCCTTCAAGGGCATTTTGCCCGATCTGTTCCGCGAAGGGCAGGGCGTCGTCGCCGAAGGCGCGCTCGATGCTGACGGCGTGTTCAAGGCCGACACCGTGCTCGCCAAGCACGACGAGACCTACATGCCAAAGGACGTCGCCGATGCCCTGAAGAAGCAGGGGCACTGGAAGGATGATTACGGCGCCAAAGCTTCCGACGGCGTCAAGCCCGCGGCCACGACCGCGCAGGGCAATCCGCAGGGAGCAGTTCGGTGATCGCGGAGTCAGGACATTACGCGCTGGTGCTGGCGCTCGGACTGGCACTGATCCAGTCCATCGTGCCCCTGATCGGCGCGCGGCTGCGCGATGACGCGCTGATGAATGTGGCGCGCTCCACTGCGCTGGCGCAGCTTCTGTTCGTCGGTGCGTCGTTCATCGCGCTTGTGATGCTGCACGTGGAGTCGGACTTCTCCGTCGTCAACGTCTACGAGAATTCCCACTCCATGAAGCCGCTGCTCTACAAGATCACTGGCGTGTGGGGAAACCATGAAGGCTCGATGCTCTTGTGGGTGTCGATCCTCGCGCTGTTCGGCGGATTGGTCGCGGCCTTCGGCAACAATCTGCCGCTGTCGCTGCGCGCGCACGTGCTGGCCGTACAGGCGTGGATCGCCAGCGCCTTCTATCTCTTCATCCTGGTGACCTCCAACCCGTTCCTGCGCATCACCAACCCGCCGATCGAGGGACGCGATCTCAATCCGGTGCTTCAGGACATCGGTCTCGCCGTGCATCCGCCGATGCTCTATCTCGGCTATGTCGGCTTCTCAATTTCGTTTTCCTTCGCGATCGCGGCGTTGCTGGAGGGGCGGATCGATGCCGCCTGGGCGCGTTGGGTGCGGCCGTGGACGCTGGTCGCCTGGATCTTCCTGACGCTCGGTATCGCCATGGGCTCGTACTGGGCCTATTACGAACTGGGTTGGGGCGGCTGGTGGTTCTGGGACCCGGTCGAGAACGCCTCGCTGATGCCTTGGCTTGCCGGCACCGCGCTGCTTCATTCGGCTCTGGTGATGGAGAAGCGCAACGCGCTGAAGGTCTGGACCATCCTCTTGTCGATCTTGACCTTCTCGCTATCGCTGCTTGGGACCTTCCTGGTGCGCTCGGGGGTCATCACCTCGGTGCATGCCTTCGCGACCGATCCAACCCGCGGGGTGTTCATTCTCCTGATTCTCTGCCTGTTCATCGGGGGCAGCCTGTCGCTGTTCGCGGGGCGCGCGACGTCGTTGAAGCAGGGCGGCCTGTTTGCACCGATCTCGCGCGAGGGTGCGCTGGTGCTGAACAATCTGCTGCTCACTGTGGCCTGCGCGGTGGTGCTGTTCGGCACGCTCTATCCGCTGGCGATGGAGATGCTCGCCGATTTCAAGATGTCGGTCGGCGCGCCGTTCTACAATCTCACCTTCGCTCCGCTGTTCACGCTATTGCTGCTCGCCGTGCCGTTCGGGCCGATGCTGGCGTGGAAACGCGGCGATCTGCTAGGCGTCACCCAACGCCTGCTGGCGGCCGGCGTTGCCGGGCTTATCGCCGTCGCGATGGTCTGGGGCTGGGTGCGCGGCGGCAGCGCGCTCGCGCCATTGGCAATCGGACTTGGCGTCTTCGTCATTGCCGGCGCCGTCACGGATCTGGCCGAACGAACCGGCTTGTTCCGGCTGCCGTTCGCGACGACGCTGCATCGTGCCCGCGGTCTGCCGCGCTCGGCCTGGGGCTCGGTATTTGCGCATGCCGGCCTCGGCGTTGCGCTGATCGGAATCGTCTGCGAGACCACCTGGAACAGCGAATATATCGCGACGATGAAGCAGAACGACGTCGCCCATGTCGCCGGCTATGACGTCAAGCTGGACGGCCTGTTTCAGCGCCAGGGACCGAACTTCCACGAGATGATCGCCGAATTCAACGTCAGCCACGACGGCGAGATGCTCAGCGTGATGACGCCGTCCAAGCGCAGCTTCACCACCCGCGGCTCCTCGACCACCGAGGCCGCGCTGCTGACGCGCGGCGCCAGCCAGCTCTACATCTCGCTCGGCGACGCCACTGCCGAAGGCGCCATTGCCGTGCGCATCTATCACAAGCCGCTGGTGCTGCTGATCTGGTGGGGACCGGTGCTGATGGCGTTCGGCGGCGTGCTATCGCTGTCGGACCGGCGCCTGCGAGTCGGCGCGCCGAAACCGGCGCGTGCCAAGCAGCGCCTGCAGCCGGCGGAGTGATCTGATGCGCCGAATGATGGTCGCGTTCATCGCGCTGATGCTGCTGGCCTTGCCTGCGGCGCATGCCGTGCAGCCGGACGAGATCATGTCGGATCCGGTGAAGGAGTCGCGTGCACGCGATCTGTCGCGTGAGCTGCGCTGCATGGTCTGCCAGAACCAGTCGATCGACGATTCCGATGCGCCGCTGGCGCGCGATTTGCGGCTCCTGGTGCGCGAGCGTATCGCGGCCGGCGACAGCAATTCGCAAGTGCTCGATTTCCTGGTCGCGCGCTACGGCGAGTTCGTGCTGCTCAAGCCGCGCTTCGAGCGCCAGAACATGCTGCTGTGGCTGCTCGCGCCGTTGCTGCTGATTGGCGGCAGCCTGGCGCTATGGCTGCAAATCCGCCGGCGCGCGCGAAATGGTGCAGACCTACCGGCTCCGCCGCTCACGCCCGACGAGGAAGCGCGGCTCGCCGCATTGATGGCGGATGAAGCCAAATCCAGCTAGCTACGTTGCTGCGCGCATCAAGCCGGCACTGCGCGGGGGTTCCTGGAACTTGGTTAAGTTCCTGCAGGTTCACTAGTTTTGGCCGCGATAAACTGCCGCATCCGCATGTCCGGTTCATTACAAAAGTTTAACCCCGCCGCCAGCGCACGGTAAGGCGACAGCCCCCATCTTCAGGTCCGTAAGGTGCCGCCGTCAGGCGCCAAATGGATTTCAAGGCCCTGGAGATCTCTGCATGACCGACCGTTCCGACCTCTCGAACCTTCCGTCCTACCGGCAGCCCCGCCGGCCCGTTTTCTCGGCCCGCAAGATCGCGCTGATGGCCTCGGTCGTCGCCGGCCTCGGCGCCGCCGTCTACGGCTTCGGCACGTCAACCTCGCCCGCCGACCTGTTCTCGACCCCGGCGCTTGCGCAGGTCAACAACGAGGTCCGCAAGGTCGAACGCCCGATCGGTTTCGCCGACATTGTCGAGCGCGTGAAGCCGTCGGTGATCTCGGTGAAGGTCAACATGAAGGAGAAGACCGCGAGCAACGACGACGGCGATGATTCCTCCTCGCCGTTCCAGCCGGGCTCGCCGATGGAGCGGTTCTTCCGCCGCTTCGGCGGTCCGGATGGCGTCCCGGGCCTGAAGGGTGGTGGCGGTCGTGGCCGCGTCGTGCAGGGCCAGGGCTCCGGCTTCTTCATCTCGGCTGATGGCTTTGCCGTGACCAACAACCACGTGGTCGACGGCGCCGACAAGGTCGAGGTCACCACCGACGACGGCAAGACCTACACCGCCAAGGTGATCGGTACCGACCAGCGCACCGACCTTGCCTTGATCAAGGTCGAGGGCAGCTCGAACTTCCCGTTCGCGAAGCTTGCCGACGGCAAGCCGCGGATCGGCGACTGGGTGCTCGCGGTGGGCAACCCGTTCGGCCTCGGCGGCACCGTGACTGCCGGCATCGTTTCGGCCAGCGGCCGCGACATCGGCAACGGCCCCTACGACGATTTCATCCAGATCGACGCCCCCGTGAACAAGGGCAATTCCGGCGGTCCCGCGTTCGACACCAATGGTGAGGTGATGGGCGTCAACACCGCGATCTACTCGCCTTCCGGCGGCAGCGTCGGCATCGCGTTCTCGATCCCCGCCAGCACCGTGAAGAGCGTGGTGGCGCAGCTCAAGGACAAGGGCTCGGTCAGCCGCGGCTGGATCGGCGTGCAGATCCAGCCGGTGACACCCGACATCGCAGACAGCCTCGGCATGAAGAAGGCCGAAGGTGCGCTGGTTGCGGAGCCGCAGGCGAATGGTCCGGCGGCCAAGGCCGGCATCGAGTCCGGTGACGTGATCACGTCGGTCAACGGCGAATCGGTCAAGGACGCGCGCGAGCTCGCCCGCACCATTGGCGGCCTGGCGCCCGGCGCGACCGTGAAGCTCAACGTGCTGCACAAGGGCCAGGACAAGGTGGTGAACCTCACCCTCGGCCAGCTGCCGAACACGATCGAAGCAAAGGCCGACATCGACAAGGACAGCGGCAAGGGCGCGAGCCGCGGCACCGACGTGCCCAAGCTCGGCATGACCGTCGCGCCCGCCGATTCCGTGGCCGGCGCCGGCAAGGAAGGCGTCGTGGTCACCGAAGTCGATCCGAAGAGCGCCGCAGCCGAACGCGGCTTCAAGGAAGGTGACGTGATTCTCGAAGTCGGCGGCAAGAGCGTGAGCACCGCCGGCGAAGTTCGCGACGCCATCAACACGGCGCGGACTGACAACAAGAACAGCGTCCTGATGCGGGTGAAGAGCGGCGGTCAGTCGCGCTTCGTCGCCGTGCCCATCGCGAAGGGCTAACCAAGGGCTCGGCCTCAGGAGGCCTCCGAGATGAAGGGTGTCGCCGGCATCAGTCGCCCCCGCCGACGGCGCCCTTCGGGGGAGCAGCGCAACGTTTGCTTCCCCTATCTACCTTCCGGTGGAATACGCCCCCCTCCGTCGGAAGGCCTAGGGCGGTGAAGTCCCCCCAGCTTCACCGCCCGCCTTTTTCTCGATGCCAGAGTCTCTCACTCGGCTTGCATGCGATTGCCGCTCGCGCCATGTTTAGAGAAGGTTCACTCCCTTGACCGTTGCCGAACGCACGATGCGCCTCCTCATCATCGAAGACGACCGCGAATCCGCCGACTACCTCGTGAAGGCTTTTCGTGAGGTCGGGCACATTGCCGACCACGCCGCCGACGGCGAGGAAGGCCTTGCCATGGCCGAGAACGGCGATTACGACGTGCTGGTGGTCGACCGCATGCTGCCCAAGCGCGACGGCCTGTCGGTGATCGGCGCGCTCCGCGACAAGGACGATTCGACGCCAGTGCTGATTCTCTCGGCGCTCGGCCAGGTCGACGACCGCATCAAGGGCCTGCGCGCTGGCGGCGACGATTATCTGCCGAAACCCTATTCCTTCGCCGAGCTGTTGGCCCGGGTCGAGGTGCTGTCGCGCCGCCGCGGCGGTCCGGCCGAGGACACGCTGTACCGCGTCGGCGATCTCGAGCTCGACCGGCTCTCCCATCGCGTCGCGCGCGGCAAGGACGAGCTGACGCTCCAGCCGCGCGAATTCCGCCTGCTCGAATACCTCATGAAGCATGCGGGCCAGGTGGTGACCCGCACCATGCTGCTGGAGAACGTCTGGGACTATCATTTCGATCCGCAGACCAACGTCATCGACGTGCACATTTCGCGGCTGCGCTCCAAGATCGACAAGGGTTTTGAGCGGCCGCTGCTGCACACGATCCGCGGCGCGGGATACATGATCCGTGACGGCATTCGGTAAACTCGTCCGCACCACGGCATTCCGGCTGACGCTGGTCTATTTGCTGTTGTTCGCGATGTTCGCGGCCTCGCTGCTGGCCTATTTCGCCTGGAATACGCGGCGGCTGATCACCGAGGAGATCACGCAGACGGTCAATGCCGAGACCTCGGAGATCAGCGAGATCTACGGCCGCCGCGGCTTGCGCGCTCTCGTGCTCGCGATCGAGTACCGGGCGCTGCGTCCGGGTGCCAACCTCTATCTCGTGACGACGCCGACCGGGCAGGCGATCGCCGGCAATGTCGGCTCGCTGGCGCCCGGCGTGATGGCGAAGCGCGGCTGGTCCGAGACCGCCTACCGGCGTATCGAGGACACCGACGATCGCGACCACCTTGCGCTCGTCCGCGTCACCGAACTGGAAAACGGCTTCCGGCTTCTGATCGGACGCGATCTGGCCGAGCGGCGACGGCTGTTCGGCATCGTGGCGAAGGCCGCGCAATGGTCGATCCTGATCGTCGTTGTGCTCGGCCTGGGCGGCGGCATCTTTGTGGCGCGCAGGGTTTTGAGGCGCATTGATGCGATGAGCGGCACCGCCCATCGGATCATGACCGGCGATCTCAGCGAACGCCTGCCGGTAGGGCGCAGTGGCGACGAGCTCGACCGCCTCGCCGAAAATCTCAACGCCATGCTGGAGCGGATCGAGGCGCTGATGGCGGGGCTGAAGGAGGTCTCCGACAACATCGCCCACGATCTCAAGACGCCGCTGACGCGACTTCGCAACCGCGCCGAGGAGGCGCTGGCGAAATCCGGCGGCGAGGCCGATTACCGCGCCGCGCTGGAACGGACCATCGAGGAATCCGACGGGCTGATCCGTACCTTCAACGCGCTTCTGATGATCGCGCGCGCCGAGTCCGGGCAGGCGCGCGGCAACATGGATGATTTCGACGCGGCCGATGTCGCCAACGGCATTCACGAACTCTACGAGCCGCTGGCCGAAGACGACGGCATGACTTTGAAGGTCAGGTGCGAGCCGACCCCGGTTCACGCCAACCGCGAATTGATCAGCCAGGCCCTCGCCAATCTTGTCGAGAATGCGATCAAATACGGCAAGCCGGTCACGCAATCCGCGGGAACCGTGGTCAGCATGGAGGGCAGGCAGATCACGATCGAATCGAGGCGCGAGGGCGATCAGGTGCTGCTCAGCGTCACCGATCGCGGTCCCGGAATCCCCGAAGGCGACCGCAAGCATGTGGTGGAACGATTCGTGCGGCTGGAAGCGAGCCGCACGCTGCCTGGATCCGGCCTCGGTCTCAGTCTCGCCTCCGCGGTCGCGACATTGCATGGCGGTGAGTTAAGGTTGGGTGACGCCCAGCCCGGTCTTGTCGCCACGCTGGTGCTGCCGGCGCGCGCGGGCGACAGGGTTGCTCCGCCAATGCCGGATGTGCCACAGAAGGTGGCATGAACCACTCCGCGCCGGGAAACGCGGACAAGCATGGTGAGAGACTTGCCGCACGCTTCGCGGAGGCTCCCCATATTGCCGCTTCCGTCACCGACCAAGGACGTTTTGAAAGCTGGCTGGCCGAGCTCGAGCCAGCGCAATTCACCCGTCTTGAAACGCTGCTGGCTCACCGCTTCGCGCGGGACATCCTGGCCGGCATCGCGGAATTCTCGCCTTATCTGTTTGAGCTGCTGCGCGCTGATCCGCAGCGCCTGATCCGGCTGCTGGAATGCGATCCGGATGCGCATCTCGCCACGCTGATCGCGGAGGCGAACGGCGCCGTGCTCGCGGCATCCGATGAAGCCGAGGTGATGCGGCTGCTTCGCCGCATGAAGGCGGAGGCCGCGCTCCTGATCGCACTGTGCGACATCGGCGGGGTCTGGCCGGTGATGCGGGTGACCGCAGCGCTCACCGATCTCGCGGTGGCCTCGGTGCGGGCGGCGCTTCAATACCTCCTGCGGCAGGAAGCCGCGCGCGGCAAGCTCTCGCCGCCCAATCCCGAGGCGCCGGAGGAGGGCTGCGGGCTGATCGTGCTTGCGATGGGCAAGATGGGCGCAGGCGAGCTGAACTATTCCAGCGACATCGATCTCATCGTGTTCTTCGATCCCGACAATACGACGCTTGCCGCGGATATCGAACCCCAGCCGTTCTTCGTGAGGGTGACGCAGGGGATGGCACGCATTCTCCAGCAGCGCACTTATGACGGCTACGTCTTCCGCGTCGATCTGCGCCTGCGTCCCGATCCATCCTCGACGCAGGTGGCGATTTCGCGCGATGCCGCGCTGAACTATTATGAGCGGGAAGGGCGTACCTGGGAGCGCGCCGCGATGATCAAGGCGCGAGTCTGCGCCGGCGATCCCAGGGCGGGCGCGGCGCTACTCGCGGAGATCGCGCCCTTCGTCTGGCGCAAGCATCTCGACTTTGCCGCGCTTGCCGACGTTCACGACATGAAGCGGCAGATGCAGACCTATCGCGGCCAGAGCGAGGTTGCGGTCGAAGGGCATAACGTGAAGGTCGGGCGCGGCGGAATCCGCGAGATCGAGTTCTTCGCCCAGACCCAGCAATTGATCGCCGGGGGGCGACATCCCGAACTGCGTGTGCGGCCGACGCTCGCCGCGCTCGGCGTGCTTGCTTCCAGCAACTGGATCACGGTTTCGGCGCGTGACGAGCTGACCACGGCCTACCAATTCCTGCGCCGGGTCGAGCATCGCCTCCAGATGATCGCAGACGAGCAGACCCACACGCTGCCCGAGGACAAGGAGGCGGTCGAGCGTTTCGCCTGGTTCTTCGGCTATCCGGATCGCGAGGCCTTTGCCCGCGACCTTCTGCGGCAGCTCGAGATCGTCCAGGGCCACTACGAAAAACTGTTCGAAGGCGACGATCCGACCGGCACGGCCAAGCTGCCGGCGCTCGACTACAGTGCGGGTCCCGACGATCCGCGGCTGCTTCAGTATCTGGCCACGCTCGGCTTCAAGAAGCCTGCCGCCGTCGCGCAGACCGTGCGTGACTGGATCACCGGCGAGTACCGCGTGTTCCGCGTCGAAGCGACGCGCAACGCATTCGTCGAATTCGTGCCGGCTCTCATCGACGGTCTCGCTCATGCCGAGGAGCCGGATCGGGCCGTCGTGGCGTTCGACCATTTCCTTGGAGCGCTTCAGCGCGGCGGCCGGCTGATCACGCTGCTCGGGCAGAACCGCGATCTCGTCGCACTGGTCGCCCTGGTGCTGGGCGCGGCGCCCCGACTCGGCGAGATGCTGGCGCGGCAGCCGCAGCTCATGGACGGCCTGATCGATCCGCGCTTCTTCGGTGCCATGCCCGACAGGCAGGAATTGTCGGGGCGGCTTGCGAGCACGGTGCAGGATGCCGGCTCTTACGAAGAGTTCCTCGACCGCCTGCGCCTGTTCGGGCAGGAGAGCCTGTTCCTGATCGGCACGCGCATTCTCTCGGGCACGGTCTCGGCGCAGCAAGCGAGCACGGCCTTTGCTGACGTCGCCGAGGGCATCGTCCATACCGTGCATGGCCTCGTCGCCGACCGCTTCGCCGCCCAGCATGGCCGGATCAAGGGGCAGGAGACCGCGATCATCGCGATGGGCCGGCTCGGCAGCCGCGAGATGACCGCGTCGTCCGATCTCGACCTGATCCTGCTTTACGATTTCGACGGCGACAGTCCGGACTCCGACGGTGCGAAGTCGCTGCAAGGTGCACATTACTTCGCGCGTTTCACCCAACGCCTGATCAGCGCGTTCACGACGCGCACCAATTACGGAGTGCTCTACGAGATCGACATGCGGCTGCGCCCCTCGGGGCGTGCCGGCCCTGTGGCCTCGAGCCTCGTCTCGTTCGCGGACTACCAGGCCAACGAGGCCTGGACCTGGGAGCACATGGCGCTGACGCGCGCGCGCGTCGTGTCCGCTTCGCCCGAATTCCGGGAACGGATCGAGCGCGTCATCCGCGATGTCCTGACCCGCCGCCGCGATCCCGGAATCATCGCCAACGATGTTGCCGACATGCGGCGCGCGATCGCCCAGGAGAAGGGCGAGGCCGATTGCTGGGATCTCAAATATGCCGCCGGCGGCATGGTCGACATCGATTTCATCGCGCAATATCTCCAGCTCGTGCATGCGCACGAGAAGCCGGAGATTCTCGACGCCGGCACCATGCAGGTGCTGGAAAATGCATGCAGGCTGGGCGTGCTGGCGCAATCGGAGACCGAGATATTGCGGGCCGCGGCGCGGCTGTATCACGACCTGACGCAGATCCTGCGGCTCTGCGTCAGCGACCGGTTCAAGCCGGAGACCGCCGGCACCGACCTTCTGCGCGTGATGGCACGCGCCGGCGATGCGCCGCATTTCTCCTCGCTGGAGGCGCGCGTGAAGGAGACGCAGAGCGAGGTGCGCCGTGTCTTCAGGGCGCTGCTGGAAGGGACGTCGTCGTCGGCTTCAGCGAGGTGAGCGCCTCCCGCACGTTCGGCTCCAAGCCCGCGCCGCGGGCGTCGCGGCGACGCGCTGGATGCAGCGCTAGGCATTCGTGGCGGTTTTTGCGTGTCGCAAGGGGTAGGGCATGCTAGCTTGCATGCCACCATACGATCCGAGGGAACGAACGGTTGCTCGACAAGCTTGAACTATTGCTGGCGCTGGCGAAGGAACGGCATTTCGGCCGGGCCGCCGAAATGTGCGGCGTGACGCAACCGACGATGTCGACCGGGCTGAAGCAGCTCGAGGAGATCCTCGGCGTGATGTTGGTCCAGCGCGGCTCCCGCTTCCAGGGTTTTACGCCGGAAGGCGAGCGGGCGCTGGATTGGGCGCGGCGGATCGTGGGCGATGCCCGCGCGATGCGTGACGAGATCAACGGGCTGAAGCATCAGCTCTCCGGCGAGATCCGAATTGCGGCAATCCCGACCGTGCTCGGTATGGTCGCTGCGCTGACGACGCCGTTCCGCGCCAGGCATCCCGAGGTGCGTTTCCGCATCCAGTCCACCACCTCATCCGAGGTGCTGGGGTTGCTCGAGAATCTCGAGGTGGATGCAGGCCTGACCTATATCGAGAACGAGCCGATCGGCAAGGTGCGCACCATTCCGCTCTACAGCGAGAGCTATCGTCTGCTCACCGCGCCGGATGGAATGTTCGGTGATCGCGAGACGGTGACGTGGCGGGAGGTCGGACAGGTGCCGCTGTGCCTGCTGACGCGCGACATGCAGAACCGCCGCATCATCGACCGCGCGTTACGTTCGGTCGGCGCCGAGGCGACGCCGACCTTGACCTCGAATTCGCTGCTGGTGCTGTTCACGCATGTGAAGACGGGGCGCTGGGCCAGCGTGATGCCGGCCAAGCTCGCCGAGACGCTCGGCCTGTCCGATACGGTGCGCTCGATCCCGATCATCGATCCCGATGTCAATTACAGCATCGGCATGGTGATCCCGCAGCGTGATCCGATGACGCCGCTGATCGCGGCGCTGGTCAATGTCGCGCGAGAAGTCGCGCCGTCGCTGCAATCGTAGAATTCAGGCCGCGGCCGATATTCCGGACGCCGACTTGATCGCGTTGCGGGGCAGGGTGACGCGCACGACGGTGCCGACCTCGAGTTTGGAGCGCAGCCGCATCGAGCCGCCATGAAGCTGCGCCAGCGAGCGGGCGATCGCCAACCCCAGTCCCGAGCCGTGATAGGTCTTGGTGAGCTGGCTCTCGACTTGCTCGAAGGGGCGGCCGAGCCGCGCCAGCGAATGCGGCGCGATGCCGATGCCGGTGTCGGCGATCATCAGCACGATCCTGTCGTCGAGCTGCCGGCTGCGCACCACGATGCGTCCGCCGTCGGGCGTGAACTTCACGGCGTTGGAGAGCAAATTGACGATGATCTGCTTGGTGGCGCGACGGTCGGCGACGACGGAGATGGACTTTGCGATGTCGGCGTCGAGCGTCAGGTGCTTGTCCTGCGCGCGGCCGGTGACGACCCGCAGGGATTCCGCCAGCGTCTGCGCCAGGTCGAGCTCTTCCATGTCGAGCTTCATGCGGCCGGCCTCGATCTTGGACATGTCGAGGATGTCGTTGATGACTTCGAGCAGGTAATGCCCGCTGGTCAGGATGTCGTGGCAGTATTCCTGGTACTTCTCCGAGCCGAGCTCGCCGAACATGCCCGAGCCCATGATTTCGGAAAAGCCGATGATCGCGTTCAGCGGCGTGCGCAGCTCGTGGCTCATATTGGCGAGGAATTTCGACTTGGTCTGGTTGGCTTCCTCGGCGCGGGTCTTCTCGCGCTGGTATTTCTCGGCGAGATCGGCGAGTTCGCCCGCCTGGCGCTCCAGGGCTGCCTGCGAGCGCTTAAGGTCGATGACGGTGGCGCGCAGGCGTAGATCGTTGTCGACCAGCTTCTGCTCGTGCTCCTTGATGCGGGTGATGTCGGTGCCGACCGAGACGTAGCCGCCGTCCTTGGTGCGGCGCTCGCTGATGTGCAGCCAGCTGCCGTCGTCGAGCTGCGCCTCGAAGGTCCGCGCACCGGGGCCCTGGCTCGCAGTCTCGTTGTGCCGGGTGCGAACCTCCGGCATGCGGCCGACCTCCAGCACGGTCTCGTAGGAGGTGCCGGGGATGACGGCGCTGTCGGGCAGCTTGTGCAGGCGCTGGAAGTGCGAATTGCAGAGCACCAAGCGGTCGCTGGCGTCCCACAGGACGAAGGCTTCGGGAATGGTCTCGATCGCGTCGCGCAGGCGCAAATCGGCTTCCACGGTCCGCTCGGCGAGGCTCTTCTGCTCGGTGATGTCGACCGCGATCCCGATCAGGTGAACGCTGGAATCGGTCGCGCCGCTGGTCTTCTCGCAGCGGACGCGGAGCCAGATCCAGTGGCCGTCGACATGCTGCATGCGGAAGGTCTGGTCGATGTGGTCGATCTTCTCGGAGATGAGCTGGTCGGCGATCTCGAACAGGTCGATGTCGTCGGACTTCACCAGCGCGTTGACCTCGCCGAAGGTGAGGAGCTCGTTGCGGCCGTCGAGGCCGAGCATTGAAAACATTGACTGCGACCAGAAGATGCGGCCGCGCGACAGGTCCCAGTCCCACAGCCCGCAGCGGCCGCGGTTGAGCGCGGTGTCGATCCGGCCGCGCACGGCGTCGTTGATCAGGTCGCCCTCGCGGGCACGGGTGGACTGCCAGTGGAAGGCGAAGCCGAGGATCAGGACCACGAAGCCGGTGGTGGCCGACAGCGTCACCGATAGCGCGGCGTCCGAGCCCCAGATCGGCTCGTTGCGCTCCTGGATCACGGTCACGAAGCCGGGCAACGATTTGATCTGCCGCGCGGTCGCCATTGCGGCGTTGCCGTTCGGCAGCGTCATATCGGAGATGTTGTCGTCGCGCGGCGGTGCCGCCAGCAGTTGCGCCGTCGTGATTGCGTCGAGCAGGCGGTCGTTGCCCGAGGGATCGCTGTCGATCGGGATGCGAGCGAGGATGCGGCGGTCGATTCCAGCCGAGGTGACGATGACGTGGCGGCCCGAGGCGGTGCCCCAGGTTGGAATGAGGTCGGGCAGCAACGCCGGGAGGCTCTCGATGTTCTTCAGCCGCTCCTGTCGCCCGGAGGTGAGGCGGTCGATACGCTCGGCGAGCAGGTCGGCGAGCGCCGAGATGTCGTGGCGGATCACCAGCCGCTTCTGGCGCGTCTGGTCGACGACCTGCACGAACGCGCCGAGGCAGATCGTGATCAGGAATGCGATGATGAGCGTCGGCACGGCGCGGCGCAGCGCAGGCTCCGCTATCAGGAGCCGATGATAGGCAGGTTTCGCGATCGATTGCGCCAATCCTTTGATCGAATCGGATTGGACGCACGCGTTCGCGGCGTCTGCACGCGACATGCCTAAAGCCCCCTGGAAACCTGCTTGCAACTGGACTTCGGAAGCAGCCCCACATCGCTTCCGAATCATGGTCGATTTGAATCCAGATTTCGCGGGCTGTCGAGAGTCAACGAATCGTTAACGCGAATTTATTCTTATCCAACGCGCAGTTTGTGCGTCGTGCGTCCGCAAACTTACGTGCGCGGCGAGTCCGAAACGAGAACGTGTGACTCCTCGCACATTCTCTGTCACGCGCGCGGCGGTTCGGCGTGACTGATGACGCGCTTCACGCTCGGGAACGCGCGCCGCAGCGCGCGCTCGATCGCATCGACATGCTCGTGCACCTTGATCACGCTCATCGACGGCTCGGCGCGGCAGTGGAAATTCACGATCTCGCCGGCGTCGGTGTTGCGGACGCGAACATTATGGATGTCGTGGATCTCGCCGCTGGCGGCATATTCCGTCAAGGCTGCGGCGATGGCCCGCACCCGTTCCGGTTCGGCATCGACCCCGAACGGCAGTTCCGGTTCCAGCGGCTCGATGTGGACGTCGACCTCGACATCTGCGCCGAACTCTTCCTGGATGTTGCGTTCCAGCGTGTTGGCGACGTCATGGGCGGCGTAGAGCTGCATCCCCCCGTCGACCTCGAGGTCGATGCTGACGATCAGCTTGGCGCCGAGATCGTGCACGGTGACGTGGTGGATGGCGAGGCCCGAATTGTGGGCGATGACCATGATGCGGTCGCGCACGGTCTCGTTGTCGCGCGCCACGGGGACTGCGGTGAAGGTGAGGTCGGTATCGCCGAAGGCCGTCTCGACGGCTGCTTGCGCGTTGCGCTTGATGTCCTCGACCCGGTCGATGGGGTAGGTCCGCGGCACCTTTGCGATCGTGTCGATAAACGTGGTGGCACCGACCATGCGCACGCGGAGCCGCTCGATGTCGATCACGCCCGGCACGCTGCGGATCGCGGCCGTGGCCGTCTCATGCGCGCCTTCCGGAGCGCGGTCCACCAGCGTCTGCACGGTCGAGCCGGCCATGCGCAGGCCGAGCAGGGCGATCATCACGGCCACTGCGGCGGCGGCAGCCGCGTCGCCCCACCAGAAGCCGAGGCCGGCGAGGATCAGGCCCACGATCACGGCGAACGAGCCCATCACGTCGGAGGCGAAATGCAGCGCATCGGCGGCGAGCGCCTGGCTCCTGGTCTCCCGTGCGGCACGGTGCAGGGCACGGGCGCGCCAGAAATTGACGGCGATGTCGATCACCAGCACGACGAAAGGGACGGCGGAGATCGTCGGCGGCGCAACTCCCTCTCGGAGATGGCTGTAGGACTGGACCAGGATTCCACCGGCGAGCACGTAGAGCAGGGCGGTGACGCCCAGTGCCGAGACACTTTCGAGCTTGCCGTGGCCGTAATGATGCTCTTCGTCCGCCGGCTTGTCGGACACCCGCACCACCGCCCAGGTGATGATGGTGGCGACCAGGTCGATCGACGAATGCAGCGCCTCGGAGATTAGCGCCAGCGAGCCGATCGCGATCCCGACCGCGAACTTGGCCGCCGCCATGCCGCCGCTGGCGAATATCGAGATCGCTGCGACTGAGGTCTTGTTGTGTTGGGAGCTCATGGCGGGGATTTAGCAAGCCGCGGGTGAACATCAAGCGACGATCCACAGGCGTAGACGCTAGTGAGTTGCAGGAGCAGGTGAACTCCGTCGTGCCCGGACTTGTCCCGGGCATCCACGTTCTTCGGAGCGACAAAGACGTGGACGGCCGGGACAAGCCCGGCCATGACGAGTGGAGAGACTGGTGCGCTGCCGCTCTCTCTGGTCGTCGCGGCCACTACACCGTCACGACGATCTTCCCCAGGTGCTTGTTGGCCTCCATGTGCTCGAAGGCCTTGTCGATGTCGTCGAAGGCAAACACCTTGTCGATCGGCAGCTGCAGCTTTCGCGACTCGACGGCGCCCCAGATGTCCTTGCGGACCTCCTCAAAAATCTCACGGACCTCCGCGACGGTGCGGGTGCGGAAGGTGACGCCGACATAATCGATGCGGCGGGCCGCGTGCAGGTCGAAGTTGAAATCGGCATGGGTGCCGCCGAGCCGGCCGACATTGACGATGCAACCCTTGACCTTGGTCGCCGCGAGGTTCTGGTTCGCGACCTTGCCCGAGACCTGGTCGACGATGAGGTCGACACCTTCGCCGTTCGTCGCCTTCAGCACCTCGTCGACCCATGAGGGGTCAGAGGAGTCGACCGCAAGATCGGCGCCATACTCCTTCAGCCGGCTGCGGCGATAAGCATCGGTCGAGGAGCCGATCACGAGCCTGGCGCCCTTGAGCTTCGCAATCTGCATCGCCATCAGGCCGACGCCGGAGCTTGCGCCCTGGATCAGCACGGCTTGCCCGGGCTGCACGCCGCCGATGGTGACGACGGCGTTGTGCATGGTCGCGAGTGCGACGGGCAGGGTGGCGGCTTCCTCGAAGTTCATGTTCGAGGGCGCGTGGAAAAGCCGGCCGTGATCGGCCAGCGTGTATTCGGCAAACGCCGCGCCGCCCGAGCCCATGATGCGGTCGCCGACCTTGAGGCCCTTGGCATCCGGTCCGAGCGCGGCGACCTCGCCGGCCCATTCCATGCCGAGCACGGTGCCGGCGCCGCCGGCCGCGCCATGGGCGTGGCCCTTGCGCATGCCGGTGTCGGCGCGATTGAGGCCACAGGCGCGGACCCGGACCAGCACCTGCGTGCCTTCAGGCTTTGGTTGAGCGACGTCGGAAATCGTAGCGCCACCAGGGCCGTAGACATAAGCCTTCATGAATTGCTCTCGCTTCTTGCAGTGATTATTCAGCAGCCTGCGCTGTCGGATGAACGATCATGCCTTCGAGCCGGCTGCGGATGATGGCCTCCGCTTCGCGCACGATGCGGGAGATCAGTTCCGCGCAGGTCGGGATGTCCTGGATCAGGCCCTGGACCTGGCCCGACGACCAGATGCCTTCGTCCGAGTTGCCGGTCGCGTAGACCATCTTGCCGCGGGCGCCCGCGACGAGTTCGCGGATGTCCTCGAACTTGGCGCCTTCCTTCTCCATCGCTACGACCTTGGTCGAGATCTCGTTCCTGGCGACGCGGGAGGTGTTGCGCATGGTGCGGAAGATCAGCTCGGTTTCGCGCTCGTCATTGGCCACGATCTTCTCCTTGATGAGCTGATGAATGGGGCTCTCTTTGGTCGCCATGAAGCGGGTGCCCATGTTGATGCCTTCGGCGCCGAGCGCCAGTGCGGCGACGAGGCCGCGGGCGTCGGCAAAGCCGCCGGAGGCGATCATCGGGATCTTGATCTTGTTGGCGGCGGCCGGGATTAGGATCAGGCCGGGGGTGTCGTCCTCGCCGGGATGGCCGGCGCATTCGAACCCGTCGATCGAGATGGCGTCGACGCCCATGCGCTCGGCCGAGAGCCCGTGACGGACGCTAGTGCATTTGTGCACGACCTTGACGCCGTGCTTCTTGAACTCGTCGACATGCTCCTGCGGCTTGTTGCCGGCGGTTTCGACCACCTTGATGCCGCTCTCGATGATGGCGGCGCGATATTCGGCATAAGGCGGCGGCTTGATTGCGGGCAGGATGGTGAGGTTGACGCCAAACGGCTTGTCGGTGAGATCGCGGCAGCGGGCGATCTCCTTCCTGAGGTCCTCCGGTGTCGGCTGGGTCAGCGCCGTGATGAAGCCGAGCGCGCCGGCATTGGCGACGGCGGCGACCAGCTCGGCGCGCCCGACCCACTGCATGCCGCCCTGGACGATCGGGTGCTCGACTCCGACGAGCTTGGTGAACCGTGTCTGCAGCATGATCTGTTTCCCCGCTTGCGTGGCGCTCTTTTATCGGTCGATGCCGGCAGGATGCCGCCCGGGTCGGGAAAAGTCTATTGCGAGGGCGTGCGGTGGAGGCGGGGCGATCATGCGGGGAGTGGGGGGATTCCGTGAGGCGGATAATTGACGCGGGCTCGTGTCCCGGACGCGCTGCAACGCCTCTTCGCGTTGCCGCGCAGAGCCGCGACCCATGCCCAGCGAGCGCTCTGAAAGATGGGCGCCGGCTCTGCAGCGCACCGTCGAACCGGACGATGCTTCGCTCTGCCGGGGGATGCTGCGCTGCGTCCGGGGCACGGACGCACAATCTTCCGATCAATCTCGATCCGACTTGCAAACAGCAGACGCATCTTCGCATCCTCGCGGCGCATTTCGCCCGAGCTTTGCCTGATCGCATCGCCCTCGTCGTGACAAGGGCGCAGGGAAGGCCGGGCGCCCGCTGGCACCCGCAAGTCCGTGCGCCAGAAGAATGCACACGGGGTGGACCACAGGTCAGCCAATCGCCCGGCCTTCCCTGCGCGGTGGTTTACGGCTTACTTCGTGCTCTCCCCGGGGAGCGATGCACTATTGCCCCCGTCGCCCCGCAGATGGCTGATGCAAGCGCCCGGTCGGGCAGCACGCATCACCACAGGACTTGACGCACAGACCCCGGGCGTCAGGACCACACGACTTCGCCGTCCGCGCACGTCCTCGCTGGGTCTTCGGGAGCTGGCGTGTGCTCGCACCCGAAGCCATGCGAAGACGCTGTCGGCGCCGTGTCGTAGGCGCGAAAGCCTGTGCTCACGGTTTCCCGCCCTGCAAGGCTCGCCGCGCCCGACGCCGTCGCGTCCATCGCTGCCCCACCCGCGGTCCGTGACGATCGCGATCCGCCCCTTGTCCCGGGTCAGGGTGTGTCGTAGGTGCGCCAAATCCGAATTTCGGTAAAGTGGAATATTTTGGCAGACGGGGATTGACAGGCGGCGCGCGAAATTTGTGCGGCTGTTTTGCCCGACGGGCGAACCCTGCCGGGCTATTCCGTCGACAGCCGCACCATCTGGCGGCCGCCGTTCATTTCCTTGAGGCTGTTGACGAAGTTTTCGGGGCGCTGCCAGCGGTAGGGGACCTTCAATCCCATGTACTCGGCGATGTCGCCGATGAAGCCGGTGCAATTGGTGGTCTCGGCGTTCCAGACCGGCGAGCTCGCCTGCAATTTCTTGATATAGGCAAACACGCGCTTGGCGTCGGCTTCGTTCAGATATACGCGGTAGTTCGCGGTCAGATACTCCGGGTCGAGATCGCCGTAGCTCGCGCCGGTCTCCGCCGGCACCCAGGTGAGGTGACCAAGCACATAGGCCCAGGTGTCGCCGGCGGGCGTGAGCCCTGCCACTTCGACGGCGCGCTCGCTGGTCTTGCCGTACCAGACGAAGGCGTGGCCCCAGCTCGCCGCCGTGCGGGCGCGGAAATCGACGTAGTACGGACCTTTTTCCGCGCGCGCGACCGGGCGCCGGGTCGATGGCGCCGGCCGTGATACGGTGTCGGTCGTGGCAAGCGCGTTTGCGTCAGCAACGCGCTTGTTCGCTTCGTGGGCCGAGGCCGAAGGTGTCGTACACGCGAGCATGGCCGCGAGCGCGAATCCCGCAAGGATGCAGGGTCCCGATCGATCAGGTTTGTTCGTCACGCTGTGCCCCTCGACTGTCGGCCACTCACGCAGAGTCTACGCTTGCTTCTGCGGGTATTTCGCTAACGCGTCAGTAGCGCGCTGCGACGGGGCCGGGCGCCTTGCCGATCGGGGCCTTTCCAACCGGGCTCTTGCCAATCGGCATCTTGCCGATCGGCGCCTGCTCCGAATAGACGGGAACGGGCTGCCGGCGCGGCAGATCCGCGGCATTCGCGACCGTTACCAGAGCAAGCGTAGCACCCACGACAAATACAATCTTCTTCACAGTCATACCCCTAGAAGGTTTGGTCCAAACACGGCACCGCCGTGCCCCCAGACACGCCTCACAGAAGGGCGGCCGAATGCGTCCACAGTGCGGCATCGGCGCGACATGTTGGCGGCATCTGCCGGCCGCGCGGAGATGTGATGTGTCTGGATGTTTCGGCGCGCTCTGCCCAGCCTACGCGACTCGGCCTCACCCGATCCCGTTCAGGCTGTTCCTGATCGTCGAGAAGATGCCGCCGATGTCTTTTCGCAAACCGTCGAGCGCGTTGAAACTGTCGAAGATGCGGGCGAGGCGGTCTTCGACCTCGCGTTTGCTCTTGGTCAGCGCGTCGACGCGCGAGGCGAGGGTGACGTCGCCGTTTGCCTCGATCTCGCCGACGGTTTTGGCGAGGAGGTCGTGCGTCGTGCCGACGTCCGCGATCATGGCCTCGATTCCGAACACGGGCGCCTTCAGCGGGACGAGGTCAGCCTGCGACTTCGACAGCTCTGTCTTGAAGGCGTTCAGCGTCGCCAGCGTTTCCTGTAACGCACCGAGGCGCTGGCGCGACTGGAGAACAAAATCGTTCAACGCATTCTGGCGGTCGGCAAGCGTCTTGCCCTCGGCGTCGATCTCGACACGGGCGAGCGAGCGTTCGAGCTGGGCCCGGCGCTCGCCGAGCTCTTCGAAGTCGAGCCCGATGCCTTTCAGGATGTGGAAGCTGTCGTCGATGCGGGCCAGGCGCTGCTCGATCTCGATCTTGTTCTTCGACAGCGTCTCGACGCGGGCGCCGAGCGGTGCTTCGCCGCCGGTTTCGAGCTCGTCGACGCTCTTGGCGAGGCGCTCATGGCTGAGGCTCAGCTCGCCGATCAACGCATTGAGGCCAGCGTCCGACGCGCGCAGCGGCACCAGCTCAGCGTGGGACTTCGCTAGATCGTCCTTGTACTGGTTCAGGGTCGCAAAGGTGTCCTGGACCGCGCCGACCCGGGACAGCAGCGTCGATACGTCGCCCGCGATGTCCTTGAGCCGGTCGGCGAGGTTGTTCTTGCGGTCGTCGGTCTCGAGGTCGTGCAGCGAGCGTTCGAGCTGGTTCTGGCGGTCGCGGATCTCAGTGAAAACCGGCTCGACCGCGCGGCGCTGCTCGGCGATCTTGCCGACCATATCGCGCAATTCCTGCTGGCGGCGGCGGATTTCGGCGAGCTGGTCGTGCATGTCGGTGGATTCGTTGCGGCCCCGCTGCAGCAGGGCGCGCTGCTCGGTCTCGCCCAGCTTGTCGTGCAGGGCGGAAACGGCCTCCCGGGGATCGCTCTCGATCAGGTGCTGGACGGTGGCGTCGAGGTGGTTCTGCAGGGCGTGGGCGACGACCACGTCCTCGCGGGTCTTCTTGAGGCGGTCGCGCAATGTGTCGAGGCGCCGGTCCTGGCGCGAGAGCCGCCAGGCGGAGGCGCCGATCAGTGCCAACGCCAAGGCCAGGATCGCGCCGGTCGCAACACGCTGCGGGACGGGCAGGCCTCCGAACCAGGCAGGCAGGTGGCCGACATCGTAACCGAGCGCCTGCTGGGCGAAGATCGCGATGGCAGTGAGCAGAACAAACCAGGCAACCAGGAAAAACAGCCACATCGTGACTTCCTCACGCCGGCACATTATCGCCATAATTGCTATTGGAGAGCGGAACCGAGATCAAGGGCGGCGGGAGCTTGCTGGATAGGTCCGGCCTCACGATCCACGGCTGAATGCGTCAGCCGATCGGTGGAGGGGGAGAGGCGCGTTTCCCGTGTTGGGGGCAGACGTTCAGGGCGCTGGTCATGCCCGGGCTTGTCCCAGGCATCCACGCGCCTCCGCGCCAACAGAACGTGGATGGCCGGGACAAGCCCGGCCATGACGGAGAGAGAAGCTACAGCCGAAACTCGTTGGTCAGCTCGCCGATGCCGTCGATCGCGACGGTCACAATGTTCACCGGCTCTTTCATCACGCCGACGCCGACCGAGGTGCCGACGGCAATGAGGTCGCCGGGGAGCAGGGTCATGTCGTGGGAGATCCTGCTGACCAGCTCCTGCGCGGTGAAGATCATGTCCGATATCGGATAGTTCTGTCGCTCCGCACCGTTGAGGATGGTGCGGACCACCAGCCTGACCGGATCGAGACCGGTCGCGATGACGGGGCCGAACGGGCCGTAATCGTCGATGCCTTTGGCCCGTGCCCATTGCGGGAAGGTCGGGTCGCTGGTCAGGATGTCGTTGGCGGTGATGTCGTTGACGCAGGTGTAGCCGAAGATGAAGCTGTCCGCTTCCGCCGGCGACACCCGGGCACAGGTCTTGCCGATGACGATGCCGAGCTCGCCTTCATACGTGGTCTTGCCATCGTAATAAGAGGGACGGCGGATCACCGCGCCTGGCGTCGTAATGCTGGTGGTGGCCTTCAGGAGGTAGAGCGGCTCCGGTGGCTCGGGCTGGTTGAGCCTGGCCGCGAGTGCATGAAAATTGTTCCAGAGCGCGACGATCTTGCTGGGCACGCAGGGCGCGAGCAGTTCGACCTCCGACAGCGCCAGCGTCTTGCCGGTGGCTGCATGGCGGCCAAACATCTCGCCCTCATGGACGCTGATACCCGACGACGTTAGCGTGCCGAAGCCGGTCGCACCGCTATTCCGGAAGCGGAGCCATTGTTTGATCTCGCCAGCCATCACGCCACCGCCAGTGCGCGCGGATCCGATGGGGTCGGGATGCCGTCGTAGAGACCGGCAATGCGGGCGCGCTGGGTCACCATCGCCAGCACTGAATCGAGGGCGGGGGTGGCGACGCCGGTGAGGCGGCCCATCTCCTGCACGACGGTGACGAGCGGGTCGATCTCCATCGGGCGGCCGCGCTCGAGATCCTGGAGCATCGAGGTCTTGTGCGCGCCGACCTTGCGCGCACCTTCGATGCGGCGCTCGACGTCGACGCGGAATTTGACGCCGAACGTTTCGGCGATGCCTTGCGTCTCCATCATGATCGCGCGCGACAGCGCGCGAGTGGCCGGATCGGTGCAGATCACGTCGAGCGTTGCATGGGTGAGTGCGCTGATCGGGTTGAAGCAGACATTGCCCCACAGCTTGAGCCAGATCTCGTCGCGGATGCGGTCGAGCACCGGCGCCTTCAGCCCGGCTGCGACGAAGAGATCGGCGAGGCGTTGCACGTCCGGGGTGATCTCGCCGGAGGGCTCGCCGAGCGGAAAGTTGTTGCCGTAGACGTGACGGATCACGCCGGGCGCCTCGATCTCGGTGGCGGGATAGACGATGCAACCGATGGCGCGCTCGGCGCCAATTTCGCGCCACTGCCGTCCGCCGGGGTCGATGCTCTCCAGCGTCGAATTCTCGTATTGGCCGCCGTGCTTGTAGAAGTACCAATAGGGGATGCCGTTGACGGCGGTGACGATGCGGGTGTGGGGTCCGAGCAGCGGCTGCATTGTCTCGATCACGCCGGTGATCGAGTGCGCCTTCAGCGTGATGATGATGTAGTCCTGCACACCGAGCTCGGCGGGATCGTCGGTGCAGCGCGGATGCACGGTGTGCTTCTCCTCGCCCGCGAGCAACGTCAGGCCGCGCTCGCGCATCGCGGCAAGGTGCGCGCCGCGTGCGACGAGGCTGACGTCGGCGCCCGCGCGCGCGAGCTGAACCCCGAGATATCCGCCGATTGCGCCGGCGCCGTAGATGCAGATCTTCATGGAATCCTCGCGAAGCAGCGGAAGCCGGATTTCGGGACGAAAGATCCGGTCCGGCTCGGAAGGTCCGAGCCGGGGACGGTAGTCGCAGGGGAAGTGAGACGCTTTAAGCTGCTTGCGGCGTGCCGTTGATCGCTTCGTCCACGAAGGAGGCGATGTCACGCATGCTGATGACCGAGACGAGGCTGTAATCGTCGATGACAGGCAGGTGCCGGATGTGATTCCGGTTCATCAGATGGCGGACGTGCTCGATCGTGTCGTTTGAGGTGCAGGATACGAGCTGCTGCACCGAGACGAGCTGCGAAACCTTGACGTTGACGGCATTGGCGCCGTGCTCGGCGACGGCGCGCACGACGTCGCGCTCGGTGAACATGCCGACCGCGGTGTTACCCTCGGAGCGGACCACGTCCTTCACCACAAGTGCGCTGATATTGTTGGCGCGCATCAGCTTGGCGGCGATACCCACCGTTTCGTTCATTCGCACCGTGACAACGCGCGGTGTCTTCTTGCGCAGAATGTCTCCGACCAGCATTGCAACCTCCCTGGGTGAATGATGCGGCAAGTGTGGTATACATAATGCCAATCGTCAAGCACTCGATTTGGCTGTTCCGAAAAATCTTGAGGCAACAATGCTGACGTTTGCCGTGAGCCAAAAAGAAAGAGGCGCATCGCTGCGCCCCCTGTCTCACCGTGCAAGGAGTGTTCGTTATGCCGTCTCGGTCTTGGCGTTCCCCGTCGCGGCGTTGGCGCTCTCGGCTTCCTTGCCGAGGATGAAGGAGCGGCGCATCGGCTTGATCACGAACAGCGCCGTCAGGGCCGCCGTCGCGTTCAGCGCGACTGCGACCACGAACACGGCCTTCCAGCCATACGTGGCCGAGATCACGCTGGCGAGCGGAACGAGCAGGGACGCGGTCCCCTTCGCCGTGTAGAGCATGCCGTTGTTGGTGGTTGCGAACTTCGAGCCGAAGGTGTCGCCGCAGGTCGCTGGGAACAGCGAGTAGATCTCGCCGAACACGCCGAAATAGACCGCGGTGGCGAGCACGAAGACGACAGGGACGTGGCCATAGGCCGACAGCGTCAGCAGCATCAGCGCGGCGGTGCCGAAGGCGATGAACATGGTGTGCTCGCGGCCGATCGTGTCGGAGACGAAGCCGAAGAACGGCCGTCCGAAACCGTCGAAGATGCGGTCGAGCGAGATCGCGAACGTCAATGCCGCCATCTGGAATCCGGCGAGCGTGACCGGCGTGTCGGCGATCTTGAAGTCGTGTGCGATCGGGGCGATCTGCGCCGCGGTCATCAGGCCGCCGGAGGCGACCATGACGAACACGAGATACATGACCCAGAAAATAGGGGTGCGCAGCACCTGGGGCGGGGTGAAGTCGATCTTGGTCTGCGGCAGATTGAGCTGCTTCTTCTTCGGCGGGATCGAGATCCGCGGCGGCTGAATGAAGAAGGCGAGCACGAAGACGATCACGCCCTGGCCGATGCCGAAGGTGAGGAACGCGTGCTGATAGCCGCTCGTTGCGATCATGGCTGCGATCGGCACGACGGTGAGTGCAGCGCCTGCGCCGAAGCCGGCGGCAGTCGCACCGGCGGCAAGGCCCCGGCGATCGGGAAACCATTTCAGCGCGTTGCCGACGCAGGTGCCGTACACGGCGCCCGCGCCCATGCCGCCGATGATCGCGGCCGCGTAGAGCAAGGTGAGGCTATCGGCATAGGAGTTGAGAATCCACGACAGCGCGATCATGACGCCGCCGAACATGATGACGATGCGCGGGCCGTATTTGTCGACGAACCAGGCCTCGATCGGCACCAGCCAGGTTTCGGTGACGACGAAGATGGTGAAGGCGAGCTGGATCGCGGCGCGTCCCCAATGGTGCGCGTGATCGATCGGATCGACGAACAGGGTCCAGCCATATTGCAGGTTGGCGATCATCGCCATGCAGACGATGCCCATGACCAGCTGGAGCCAGCGGAAACCTGTGCGGAGAGGCGCGGCCGTGACAGCGCCATCGGTGCTGGAAATCATCAAGAACCTCCCAAGCGCCTGTCTGGTTCGACACCGGTCGCAAGATGACCTGATGTCGCAATATTGTGGCTTATCGTCGCAAGCGCGGTGGCGACCTTGGTATACCATATTCCAGATTGCAAGCCCTATCTTGGCGCGCGCCTGAAAATTTGCGGAGTTCCTTTAGGGACGGCGGGTTCACGAAAACGTCGCGCACAACGAAAACGCCCGGCCGCGAGGCCGGGCGTTTTGCGCGAGAAGCGCTTTTGGAGCGCGTCAGACGGTCGATTGCGCGACCACGACCTTGCGCCAGGGCTTGAGCACCGCGATCGCCAGCGCCGAGGCCAGGATGTTGGCGCCGGCTGCGATGATAAACACGTTGTCCCAACTGCCCGACGACTGCTGCATGTAGTTGCCGATCGGGACCAGCAGCGCGGCCGTACCCTTCGCGGTGTAGAGCAGGCCGGCATTGGTGGTCGCGAACTTGGCGCCGAACGTGTCGGTGCAGGTCGAGGGGAACAGCGAGTAGATCTCACCCCAAGCGAAGAACACGAAGCCCGAGAGCAGCACGAACCAGAGCGGATCGTGGCCCCAGAGGTAGAGCATCCAGATGCCGATACCTTCCATGCCGAAGGCGATGAACATCGTGTTCTCGCGGCCGATCATGTCGGAGATCCAGCCGAAGAACGGACGCGTCAGGCCGTTGAGCACGCGGTCGATCGTGGCCGCGAAGGTCACCGCGGTCATCGTCACCGCCATCAGCGTGACCGGCACGTTGTCGATCTTCCAGTCCGCCGCGATCGGCTTCAGGTTCGCCGTCACCATCAGGCCGCCAGCGCCGACAATCACGAACATGAAGTACATCAGCCAGAAGATCGGCTGACGCAGCACCTCGGTCGGCTGGTAGTTGCGCCGGGTCTGCTGCAGATTGGCGTTCACGACCGCGTTCGGCACCTGACCTGCTTTCGGCGCGAGCAGGAAGAAGGCGAGGATGCAGATGATAATGCCTTGTCCGAGGCCGAAATAAAGGAAGGTGGTCTGGAAACCGCTGTCCTTGATCATGGCCTGGATCGGCGCGACGGTCAGCGCGGAGCCCGCACCGAAACCAGCGGCCGTGATGCCCGCGGCAAGACCGCGCTTGTCCGGAAACCACTTCAGCGCGTTACCGACGCAGGTGCCGTAGACGCCGCCGGCGCCGATGCCTGCGATGATCATGCCGAGATAGTAGCCGTTGAGCGTGGTCGCCTCCGCGTTGATCGCCCAGCCGGCGGCACAGAGCACGCCGCCGACCAGCACCACGATGCGCGGACCGTATTTGTCGACGAACCATCCTTCGATCGGCACGAGCCAGGTCTCGAACAGCACGAACAGCGTAAAGGCCCATTGGATCGACGCACGATCCCAGCCGAACTTCTTCTGGATGTCGGGGACGAAGAACGTCCAGCCGTATTGATAATTGGCGATCATTACCATCGCCGCGACGCCAACTGCCAATTGCGTCCAGCGATACGTGTCGCTAACGCGCGCGGCTGTCGGGGCGGTTGCTTGCACCATGTCCGTCATAAAGCCTCCCGTGGCGCCTCTCATTTTTCTGCGAGCGCTGGAACGGCATTCTTGTATGCATTATGCCAAGCTTCAAGCGCTGGTCCGGTCACCGTGCGCAAATGCCGCAGGACCTTGCCCGGTTGCGGCTGTGACTCAGGACAGCACAAGTAGAAATGGCCCCGTGATCCGGGGCCATTCATCAAAAGTAGTATGCGGACTGATCTAAAACCGTCTCCCGCTGCGCGCGCAGGCGCGGGCGGCTGTCCGGCCTACAGGCCAAAGCGCGGCAGGTCGCCGTTGTGATTCGAGATCTCGGCGCTCGCCATCAGGAGGCGGTCGATCGTTGCCATCAGGCGGGCGAACAGCGTGGAGGAGGGCGCGAGAGCGACGGAAGCGGTCTTGGACATCGGAAATCCCTTTCTCGAGACGGTCAGTAGTGCTGTCTCATTTCGAAAGGGAATTTATGTATACCAGATGCCAATGTCTATGCATGCCATTGCATAGCAGCATTTAGCTTTTCGCATTGCAGCATAATAATCAGTTAAATGGGCCGATTTGAGCGGGATATGCCCAAAGCCGGCCGAAACTGAACCATTTGACCGTCGATATCCAAAAACGGAGCCTTGGCAGCGGCACATGAAGCCGTTAGTGGTCTGCCCCCTCCAATCATCTGTCAGAGTGGTTCATGTCGAGCGCCTCGCCCGCCGTCTCGATCGGCATCGATTTTGGGACCAGCAACACGGTCGTGGCCCTTGCGGCGGACGATCGCCGGGTCGAGGCCATCCGCTTCGACCATGGTGAGCAGCGCCACAGCGTCTTCGTGTCAGCGCTGTGCTTCTGGGAGGACCGGCCGGGAGCCGGCGCCCAGGCTGAAGGCGGCCCGTGGGCGATCGAGCAGTTCCTGGAAGGACGCCATGTCTACCGCTTCCTCCAGTCGTTCAAGACCTTTGCCGCAAGCTCCAGCTTCAACACCACCCAGGTGTTCCGGCAGCGCTACAAGTTCGAGGATATTTTGGCGGCGTTCCTGCGGACGCTGGCGCGGCATGGCGGCGATAAATTCGGCTTCGAGACGTCCACCATTACAGTCGGTCGCCCCGTCCGCTTCGCCGGGGGCAATCCCGACGAAGCGCTGGCGATGCAGCGCTACCGGGCCGCGTTCGAGCGCCTCGGCGCCGGCCACGCCCGCTATGTCTACGAACCCGTGGGCGCGGCGTTCTCCTTCGCCCGCCGGCTGGAGCGCGATGCGACCGTGCTGGTCGCGGATTTCGGTGGCGGCACCAGCGATTTCTCGGTGATGCGGTTCTCGCGTGCCGGCGGCGCCTTGCGCGCCGAGCCGCTCGGCCATGCCGGCATCGGGATTGCGGGCGACACCTTCGACTACCGTATCGTCGATCACGTCGTCTCGCCGCGGCTGGGCAAGGGCTCGAGCTTCCGCTCGTTCGACAAGGTGCTGCCGATCCCCACCGGCCACTACACTAATCTCGCGCGCTGGCATCAGCTCGCGATGATGAAGAGCAACGGCGACCTGCGCGAACTCCGGGAGCTTGCGCGCACCGCGGTGAAGCCGGCTCTGCTCGAGGATTTCATCACCATCGTCGATCTCGACCTCGGCTTTGCGCTGTACCGCGCGGTGTCCGACGCCAAGGTCGCGCTGTCGGCCCAGGATCAGGTGGAGTTCCGCTTCAAAGGAGGCGGGGTCGATATCGGCTCGACTATCACGCGGAAGAATTTCGAAGCCTGGATTGCCGACGACATCGCGAGGCTCGGGGCCACCGTCGACAAGGTGCTGGGCGAAGCCGGCATCACCGCGCGCGAGGTCGAGAAGGTGTTTTTGACCGGCGGCACGTCTTTCGTGCCGGCCGTTCGAAAACTGTTCGCCGAGCGGTTCGGCAACGAACGGCTGATGTCGGGCGATCAGTTCGAGTCGATTGCGTACGGCCTTGCTTTGATCGGACACAGCCCGGACCCGGACCGCTGGACCGCAAGCGGCGGGCTCCAGTCGAGGGCGGGCGCGTAGCCTACGGTCACGCGGCCGCCCCTAAGTCGCGTCCGATCGCTATTGCTTGATCTCAGGCTCGACGAGCTTCGCCAGATTGCGCAGCGATTCCTGCCAGCCGAGATAACAAGCCTCCGGCGGGATGACGTCGGGGATGCCGGCCTGCGTGATATCCAGCTCGGTGCCTACGGATACTTTCTTCAGGATCACGGTGACCTGGATCTCTCCCGGCAGATTGGGGTCGTCGAACCTGTCGGTGTAACGGAGACGTTCGCCGGGGACGAGCTCGAGATATTCGCCGCCGAAGGCGTGGCTGTTGCCCGTCGTGAAGTTACGGAACGACATCTTGAACGTGCCCCTGACCTTCGGCTCGAAATGATGGACGGTGCAGGTGAAGCCATTCGGCGGAAGCCATTTTGCCAACGCATCCGCCTCCAGGAAGGCGCGATAGACTTTCTCCGGGCTGGTCGTGAGAACGCGGTGCAGGCGGACAGTGCTGGGCATGATCATTCTTCCTCATGAATCGCCGGGCTCGACGTGGGCGTCTACTGCCCGTTCATGTCCAGATGACGAAGGAGATGCTGCCGATCCGACGCGGCGTCTCGATTTTTTTTGATGGATCCACGCATGGGGCGCTCGGCAGCCTTCGAGAGCAGCTCGCCGGGGGGCGAAAGATGAGCGCTGAATAGCGCGCGTCCTGCACCTACCGCCGGGCTCCCGAGCCGTTAAATTCCGTCAAGCCTTGCAAATGGCGAGGATGAGGTATACGTTGAGGCTGTTCGTTCAGCCGCTGTGCCTTGTTGAATGCGCCCGCGGGCTCCTTTTCCATAGACATCGACGAATAGAATTTGTTCTGCGTGACGATCACGCGGAACCTGCGCGTATGCGCTTTGGAGAAGAAAATGACGACAGGTACTGTAAAGTGGTTTAACGGCCAGAAGGGCTTTGGATTCATTCAGCCGAACGACGGCGGCAACGATGTGTTCGTTCACATCAGCGCGGTCGAGCGGGCTGGTCTTGCAGGTCTCGCTGAAGGCCAAAAGGTCAACTTCGAACTCAAGACCGACAAGATGCGGGGCAAGGTCAGCGCTGAGAATCTCTCGCTGGCCTAAGCCTTGGTGCCGTTTCACGGATGTACTGAAACGGCCATGCCACCCGCTCGATCCCAGGATTGAGCGGGTTTTTGTCCGTTGCAGAGCAGGGTGAATAATGAGCGCCAAGAGACCGGCCGAACCGTCACCCGAAAGCATCGCGCGTTCTAACCGTCAGCGTTTGGCCGCTGAGGAAGGCGCGCGGGCGATGGTGGACGTTGGAAAGCAAGCCGTCGATGTTCGCAAGAACATGGCGCGGCTTCGAGAGCTGCGCCAGGCCAAGGAAGCGGCAGACGCCGCCCTTCAGGCGTCGCTGCCGCCGCCCGTCCCGACGAAGCGCAAGAAGAAGGTGACGCCATAACTGGCTTCCATTGCGCCGAGGACAATTTGGAGAGGGCCGATCACATGCCAAAGAGTGCGGGTCGTGCCTAGAATAAAGTCGGATGGCGGTGGCACCATCACCTTCTTTCTCGCGCTTGGCGCGGGACGACAGATGTGCCGTCTTGCGACGACGTTCCTGACGCAGAAGCAGGCTTTCAGTTATCTTCGCAAGAACCGGACCGAGTTCGAGCGCATGGCGCGGGCGCAGCTCGCTTCTGGTGCAGTCGAAGACGGAATCGTCGTGCTCTCGATGCTGTAGACCAGGCGGATTTCGGCGCCCCGCCTTTAGCGGAATTCGCGGTCGGAGTCTGGGATCGTCGTGCCTATTCGGAGCCGCTTCCCGGCTTCGCCTCCCGGGCCAATCGCTCCGCTTTCAGCCGTTCGCGATTCTCGTTGAAGGAGTTCTGGTCCTTCGCATAGTCATTGATCGGCTTCTGCGTTGTCGCAGGCTTGAACGCCTTGTTGGCTTCACGCTTGGCGCGATCAGAGGATTGATCTTTCGACATTTAAGCCCTCAATTTGATCAACGAGCGTGGTCCTGGCGAGTGCCGGACGCGACGCCACCCGTGCCCGAACTGAAAGGCCGACTTGCCATCCTCGGAAGCGAAGGCGACCAGTTCTTCAGCGTGGGGCAGGGTCTTTGCGAGGCGTACTGCACTCGCCGTGGAGATGGCATGCTGGCATTTCCGGCATGCTCGCATTTCCGGGAGCACACCGGTCGAGGGAGCAACGGCCGGCCACCGCATCTGTTCCTCGCGAACCAATCTTTAATCCAGCCTTGGCGGCGCGGCAAGCGCGCCGATCGTGCGATGCAGCCTTTGCGCGCCAACAAAAAGGCCGCCGAAGCCGGCGGCCTTTCGCGTCGTGAGATAAGCCCGCTTATTCGGCGGCCTGCTTCTGCGGCGGATCGAGCGCGCCGGACTTGTGGATATCGGCGACCTGATGGTCCGAGAAGCCCAGCACGGTGCGCAGGATCTCGTCGGTGTGCTCGCCGAGCAGCGGGGATCGCTCCACCTCGCTCGGGGAGTCCGACAGCTTGATCGGGTTGCCGACGGAGATGTACTTGCCGCGGGTGGGGTGGTCGACCTCGACCACGGTGCCGGTCGCGCGCAGCGACTGGTCCTCGGCGATCTCCTTCATCGACAGGATCGGGCCGCAGGGAATGTCGTCCTTGTTGAGGATTTCCATCGCCTCGAACTTCGTCTTCGTCATCGTCCATTGTTCGATGCGGCCGAAGATCTCATTCAGGCGCGGCAGGCGGACGGCCGGCTTGGCGTAGTTCGGATCGGTCTTCCAGGAGGGCTCACCGATCACGTCGCAGATCTTCTCCCAGACCGGGGCCTGGGTGATGAAGTAGATATAGGCGTTGGGATCGGTCTCCCAGCCCTTGCACTTCAGGATGCGGCCGGGCTGGCCGCCGCCGGAATCGTTGCCGGCACGCGGCACGGCATCGCCGAACGGAATGCCTTCGCCGAACTGGCTGTATTCCTTGAGCGGACCATGGGCGAGGCGCTGCTGGTCGCGCAGCTTGACGCGCGCGAGATTGAGCACGCCGTCCTGCATCGCGGCGGTGACGCGCTGGCCCTTGCCGGAATGGGTGCGCTGATAGAGTGCGGTGACGATGCCGAGCGCCAGATGCAGACCGGTGCCGCTGTCGCCGATCTGCGCGCCGGTCACGAGGGGCAAGCCGTCGCGGAAGCCGGTGGTGGAGGCGGCGCCGCCGGTGCACTGGGCGACGTTCTCATAAACCTTGCAGTCCTCGTATGGTCCGGGACCAAAGCCCTTAATAGAGGCGACGATCATCTTCGGGTTGATCGCCTGGATCTTCTCCCAGGGGAAGCCCATGCGGTCGAGCACGCCGGGGCCGAAATTCTCGACCAACACGTCGCACTTCTTGATGAGCTCGGTGAGGACTTCCTTGCCCTTGGGGTTCTTGGTGTCGAGCGTGATCGAGCGCTTGTTGTGGTTGAGCATGGTGAAATACAGGCTGTCCACATTCGGGATGTCCTGCAGCTGGCCGCGGGTGATGTCACCCACGCCCGGGCGCTCCACCTTGATCACGTCGGCGCCGAACCATGCGAGCAACTGCGTGCAGGTCGGCCCGGACTGGACGTGGGTGAAGTCGAGAATGCGAACGCCCTCGAGCGCTTTTGTCATCGTGTTGCTCCGTACTCTGATCTACCCCTGCACCCGCAGGGACCTTGTGGGTTGACGGGGATGCTTACTTCTTCTTCTGCAGAACGCTCTGCGGATTGAGGTTGCCGATGCGGCCGCTCTCGGAACCGGCGGCCGGATCGATCACGGCGTTGATGAGCGTCGGCTTGCCCGAAGCCATGGCCTCGTTGACGGCGCGCTTGAGCTCGTCCGGTGAGGTGGCATTGACGCCGACGCCGCCGAAGGCTTCCATCATCTTGTCGTAGCGGGCGCCCTTGACGAACACCGTCGTCGCCGGATCGGCGTTGGCGCCGTTGACGTCGGTGCCGCGATAGATGCCGTCATTGTTGAAGATGACGACGCAGATCGGCAAATTGTAGCGGCAGATGGTCTCGACCTCCATGCCGGAGAAGCCGAAGGCCGAGTCGCCTTCGACCGCGAGCACGGGATGGCCGGTCTCGAGAGCAGCCGCGATCGCCTGGCCCATGCCAATGCCCATCACGCCCCAGGTGCCGACGTCGAGACGCTTGCGTGGGCGATACATGTCGATGACGCCGCGGGCGAGGTCGAGCGTGTTGGCGCCCTCGTTGACGAGGATCGCCTCGGGATGATCCTTGATGACGTTTTTCAGCACGCCGAGCGCGCCGTGATAGTCCATCGGCGATTTGTTGTTCATGAGCTTCGGCGCCATCTTGGCGACGTTCTCTTCGCGCTTGGTCGAAATCGCCTTGGTCCATTCGGCAGGCGGGGCGGTCCAGCCCGAAGCCATCGCCTGGTTGAAGGCGGAGACGACCGAGCCGATGTCGCCGACGACGGGCGCGACGATCTCGACGTTGGAGTCCATCTCGCGCGGTTCGATGTCGACCTGGATGAACTTCTTGGGCGCTTCGCCCCAGTTCTTGCCCTTGCCGTGCGAGAGCAGCCAGTTCAGCCGGGCGCCGATCAGCAGGACGACGTCGGATTCCTTCAGCACCGTCGAGCGGGCAGCGCCTGCGCACTGCGGATGGGTGTCTGAGAGGAGACCCTTGGCCATGCTCATCGGCAGGAAGGGGATACCGCTCTTCTCGACGAAGGTTTTGATCTCCTCGTCGGCCTGCGCGTAGGCCGCGCCCTTGCCGAGGATGATGAGAGGGCGCTTTGCGCTCTTCAAAACATCAAGCGCGCGCTTGATCGAAGCGGGCGAGGGGATCTGCGCGGGAGCCGCGTCGATTACCTTGACCAGCGACTTCTGGCCGGCATCGGCGTTCATCACCTGGCCGAACAGCTTTGCCGGCAGGTCGAGATAGACGCCGCCCGGACGGCCGGAGACGGCGGCACGGATGGCACGGGCAAGACCAATGCCGATGTCCTGGGCGTGCAGCACACGGTAGGCTGCCTTGCACAGCGGCTTGGCGATCGCGAGCTGGTCCATCTCTTCATAGTCGCCCTGCTGGAGGTCGACGATCTCGCGCTCGGAGGAGCCCGAGATCAGGATCATCGGGTAGCAGTTGGTGGTGGCGTGGGCGAGCGCGGTGAGACCGTTGAGGAAGCCGGGCGCGGAGACGGTGAGGCAGATGCCGGGCTTCTTGGTGAGGTAGCCGGCGATGCCCGCCGCATAACCGGCGTTCTGCTCGTGGCGGAACGAAATCATGCGAATACCGGCCGCCTGCGCCATGCGGCCCAAATCCGTGATCGGGATGCCCGGCACATTATAGATGGTGTTGATGCCGTTCAGCTTGAGCGCGTCAATGACGAGATGAAAACCATCCGTCAATTCCTGCTCGGTGCCCGGTGCTTCGGACTTGGTCGCGGTATTCAGCATGGGCCTTGTCTCCCTGGTCTCAAGATGCCGTTTCAGGCTTTTGGGGGCGATGCCTCGCCCTTTGGTGAACGTTGCCGGCTAGAAGAGTTCCTGACCATGCGCTTCGACGTAAGCGGCAAGGCCAAGGGTGTGATCGCGGGCGCGCTTCTCGGCGAGCTCGGTATCGCGCGCCTCCAGGGCTTCGATCATGCCGAGATGCTCGGGAAGCGACGTCGCGGTGCGGTCCTTGCGTCCGATGGTCAATTGCCGATAGCCACGCACATGCAGCAGCAAGTCGTTGGTGAGATCGACCAGCACCGGTGATTCCGACAGCGAGATCAGCGCCTGGTGGAAGGCGATGTTGGCGCGCGAATATTCCTCGACGTGATCCTCGGGCAGGCGATCCTTGCCAAATTCCTTGAAGTAGTCGCGCAGCGCCGTGATGTCTTTCTTGCGCGCTGTGGCGGTGATGAGGCGAGCCGCCATGCTCTCCAGCGCCGCCCAGGCGCGGATCATGTCGACGATCTCGCTCTTGGTCCTTCGGACCACCATGATGCCGCGGCGAGGAACCGTCTTCACGAAACCGTCTTGCTCTAGCATCGCGATGGCTTCGCGGATCGGCGTGCGGCTCACGCCGAGGCGCTCGGACAACGCGCGCTCGTCGAGCATGACGGGTTCGGGCGTCGAGTAGATGTCCATCTTGAGGATGGCTTCCTTCAAGGCGTCATACGCCTTGTTCTTGAAGCTCGACTCCGGGGCAATACGAACGATTGCGATATCTGCCTCGGCCATGTTCGGCAACGCCTTGGTTGGTTTCCGCAGTGACACGACGAATCTCCTCCAGTGGGAGTCGTCTTTTACAGGATTATTAACGGGAAAGTTTTTGGCATACCAAATACCAGAATGTCAAGCTGCCTATTTTTTGCAGCGTTCTAAGGTGCGCTGCAGCTTGACAAGTTGGCTTCTGGCATACCAAATGCCATCGCCAGCCATTTTTGATCCAAGCCGGCGGAGTAATCTCGGCTTTATGCCACTCCGTTCCGCGACATGGAACAGAGCGCGGCGAATGGAAAGCATCACGGGCAGCCGCAACGCGCGCGCGCTTTGAGAACGCAAGAACCAAGGTCAAGGGAGAGCCACATGTCCAATTCCAAAGATGCCGTCCGCAAGGTGCTTGACCAGGTCAAGGCGGACAAGCGCACCAGCCTGACCGCGCCGGAAGGCAAGCTGGTCTGCGACGCCTACGGCATTGCGGTGCCGAAGGAGGGTGTGGCGAAGTCGGCCGGCGAGGCCGGCAAAATGGCCGCCTCGATGGGGTTTCCGGTGGTGATGAAGATCGTCTCGCCGGACATTCTCCACAAGACCGAAGCCGGCGGTGTCATCGTCGGCCTCAAGACGGCCGAAGACGCCGAGAAGGCCTACGAGACGATTCTCTCCAACGCCAGGAAGTACAAGTCCGATGCCAAGATCGAGGGTGTCCAGGTGCAGCAGATGCTGGCCGGCGGCACCGAAGTGATCGTGGGGTCGATCACCGACGCCTCGTTCGGCAAGCTGGTTGCCTTCGGCCTCGGCGGCGTGCTGGTCGAAGTTCTGAAGGACATAACCTTCCGCCTCGCGCCCGCGACCAAGCAAGATGCGCTGTCGATGCTCGACGGCATCCAGGCGCATGAGATTTTGAAGGGCGTTCGCGGTGGCGAGCCGGTGAACCGCACCGCGCTTGCGGATGTCATCGTCAAGGTCTCGCAGCTCGTCACGGATTTCCCCGAGATCGTCGAGCTCGATCTCAACCCGGTGTTCGCGACGGCCAAGGACGCCATCGCGGCCGACGTCCGCATCGTCGTCGACTTCGCTTACGTGCCCAAGCCGAAGCCGCGCCCGACCGAAGAGATCGTCGCGGCCATGAGCCGCATCATGCAGCCGAAGGCGGTTGCAGTGGTCGGCGCTTCAGCCGAAGACGGCAAGATCGGCAATTCCGTGATGAAGAACCTCATCAACGGCGGCTACAAGGGCGACATCTACCCGATTCATCCCAAGGCCGCCGAGATCCTCGGCTACAAGGCGTATAAGAGCGTCAAGGACGTGCCCGGCGTGATCGACACCGCGGTGTTCGCAATTCCCGCGAAGTTCGTGGCCGCGGCGCTCACCGAATGCGGCGAGAAGAAAATTCCCGGCGCGGTTCTGATTCCGTCGGGCTTCGCGGAAGCCGGCGCGCCGGAGCTCCAGGCCGAGATCGTCGAAGTCGGCAAGAAGTACGACATCCGCCTGATGGGACCGAACATCTACGGCTTCTATTATACGCCTGCCAACCTCTGCGCGACCTTCTGCACCGCCTATGATGTCAAGGGCCACGCGGCACTGTCTTCGCAATCGGGCGGCATCGGCATGGCCATCATCGGCTTCTCCCGTTCGGCCAAGATGGGCGTGTCGGCGATCGTCGGCCTCGGCAACAAGTCCGACATCGACGAGGACGATCTGCTCGCCTTCTTCGAGCAGGATCCGAACACGAACCTGATCGCGCAGCACTGCGAAGACCTCAAGGACGGCCGCGCCTTTGCGGAAGCCGCAAAACGCGTCTCCAAGAAAAAACCGGTCATCGTGCTCAAGGCCGGCCGCACCTCCGCCGGTGCGAAGGCGGCCTCGTCGCACACCGGCGCGCTCGCCGGCAACGACAAGATCTACGAGGATGTCCTGGCCCAGTCCGGCGTGATCCGCGCCCGTAGCTTGCGGCAGCTGCTCGAATTCGCGCGCGGCGTGCCGGTGCTGCCGACGCCGAAGGGCGAGAACGTGCTGATCATTACCGGTGCAGGCGGTTCGGGCGTGCTGTTGTCGGACTCCTGCGTCGACAACGGCTTGTCGCTGATGTCGATGCCGCCGGATCTGGATGCGGCCTTCCGCAAGTTCATCCCGCCGTTTGGCGCGGCCGGAAATCCCGTGGACATCACCGGCGGTGAGCCGCCGATCACCTACGTCAACACCGTAAAACTCGGCCTGACGGACGAGCGCATCCACTCGCTGATCCTCGGCTACTGGCACACCATCGTCACGCCGCCGATGGTGTTCGCCCGCAACATGGTCGAGGTGAAGAAGGAGATGGAGGCCAAGGGCTTCGTGAAGCCGATCGTCGCCTCGCTCGCCGGCGACGTCGAGGTTGAGGAAGCCGCCGAATATCTCTACCAGAACGGCATTCCGGCCTATGCCTACTCGACCGAACTGCCGGTCGAGGTCCTCGGTGCCAAGTACAAATGGGCGCGCGGAGCAGGGCTGCTCTGAGCCGACGATGCCGCTTCACCTCTCCCCGCGCGCGGGGAGAGGTGAGAACAGTCAGGTCGCGATGGGCAGGAACGTGATCCGGCGCAAATCGATCGAGCCCCGATCGCCATCGGCGGCCGATCACGACGCGCGCGACGGCGGCGTGCAGTCCGTCGATCGCGCGCTGTCGATCCTCGAGACATTGTCCGAAGACGACGAAGGCTATCGCCTCAGCGATCTCGCCGTCCGCACCGGGCTCTCGGCCTCGACCGTGCATCGCCTGCTGGCGACGCTGGAAAGCCGCCGCTTCGTGCAGTTCGACCGCGCCGAATCCAAATGGCATGTCGGCGTGCGCAGCTTCACGGTGGGCGCGAGCTTTGCGCGGCGGCGCAATTTCAGTGCCCAGGCCATTCCTTACTTGCGCAAGCTGCGTGATCTTACCCGCGAGACCGCCAATCTCGCCGTGGTCGACGACGAGTTCATCATCGTGCTGACCCGGATGGAGAGCCGCGAGATCATGCGCTCGCTGACCCAAGTCGGCGGCCGCGTTCCGATGGTGACCTCCGGCGTCGGCAAGGCGGTGCTCGCGACCTATTCCGACGAGGACGTCGGCGCCGTCATCCGCCATCACGGCATGCCACGCCTGACCGAGAAGTCGATCGTGCGGCCGAGCGACCTGTTCAAGGAGCTCGAAAAGATCCGCAAGCAAGGCTACGCGCTGGATGATGAAGAGGCCTGCATGGGCCTGCGCTGCGTTGCAGCGGTGGTCTACAACGCCTGCGCCGAGCCGCTTGCTGCGATTTCGGTGTCCGGCATGACCAGCCGGCTGACCGATCAGCGGTTACCGGAAATCGGGCAAATCGTCCGTGATGTTGCCGCCGAACTGACGGCAGCGCTCGGCGGGGCAATTCCGACGCCCCGCTAATCGGAAACCGGGGGTATGTCACTGGACAGTGTCGGCCGTTTTGGCTGATATGCGACCAAACGACACGATGCGGCAAACGTCCGCATGAGCCCGGAGACGTCCCATGTTTCAACTTCCCGCGCGCCTCGTCGGCGCAGCCGTCGCGCTGACCCTTGCGGCAGCCACGCCGGCCTTTGCCCAGCAGCTCGAGCTCAAGCTGATGGCACCTGCGGCGCCGGGCGGTGGTTGGGACCAGACCGCGCGCTCGATGCAGCAGGCGCTGGTCGCTGCCGGCGTCGCACGCAGCGTGCAGGTCACCAACGTTCCCGGCGCAGGCGGCAGTGTCGGCATCGCGCAGTTCGTCAACGGCGCCAAGGGCGACGGCAACCAGCTGATGGTCAACGGCTTCGTCATGGTGGGCGCGCTCGCCATGAACAAATCACCCGTCACGCTCGAGCAGGTGACGCCGATCGCGCGCCTCACCGAGGAAATCCAGGTGATCGTGGTGCCGGCCAATTCGCCGATCAAGACCGCGCAGGATCTGGCCGCCGCGGTGAAGGCCGACATCGCCAAGGTGACCTTCGCCGGCGGCTCGGCCGGCGGCGTCGATCACGTGATGGCGGCATTGTTCGCTGGTGCCGTCGGCGCCGACGCGAAGAAGATCAACTACATCCCGTTCTCGGGCGGCGGCGAGTCGCTCGCCGCCATTCTCGGCGCGAAGGTCACTGCCGGCATTTCCGGCCTCAGCGAATATGATGGGCAGATCAAGTCGGGCAAGCTGCGCGCGATCGGCGTGACCTCGGAGAAGCGCATTCCAGGCAGCGACATCCCGACCTTCAAGGAGCAGGGCATCGACCTCGTGATCGCCAACTGGCGCTCGGTGGTCGCGCCTCCCGGAATCACGCCGGAGCAGCGCAAGACGCTCAGCGACGCGGTCGAGAAGATGGTGAAGTCGGACGCCTGGAAAGACATCCTCAAGCAGAAGGGCTGGGAGGATGCCTATCTCGGCGGTGACGCCTTCGCCGATTTCCTGAAGAAAGAAACGGTGCGTGTGACGGACGTGCTGAGATCAGTCGGCCTGGTCAAGTCATGACCACAGGCGATCCCGTCCAGCCACCGCGGCGCATCGATCGCGCCGGCGTCGTCATCGCCGCGCTGCTCGCAGGTCTTGCCGCGGTGCTGGTCTGGGATGCGCACGGCCTGCAATCGACCGCGATGTACGGGATGGGGCCGGAAGCCATGCCGGTCGTGATCGCCTCCGGCCTCGCGCTGCTCGCGATCGGCAATCTCGTTGACGCGCTGCGCGGCAATCTGCCAGAGCGCGAAAGCGCCGATCCCGTGCCTGTGGTCTTCATCCTCGCCGGCCTTGCGCTGCTGATCGGCATCATCGGCTTCGGCGGCGGGTTCATCCTGGCGACGTCGGCGCTGTTCGTCACGACCTCGGCGGCATTTGGGCGCCGGGCTGTCCTCGTCGATTCCGCCATCGCCCTCGTGATGTCGACCCTCATTTACCTCGCGTTCGACCGCCTGTTGACGTTGAGCCTTCCGGCCGGCCCCCTGGAGCGACTGCTGTGATGGAAACTTTCGCGGCGCTGGCCCACGGCATGGCGGTCGCCGTCCAGCCGATGAATCTCCTCTACGCCCTGATCGGCGTGTTCCTTGGCACGGCCGTGGGCGTGCTGCCCGGCATCGGCCCGGCGTTGACGGTCGCGCTGCTGCTGCCGGTGACGTACAAGCTCGATCCCGGCGGTTCGCTGATCATGTTTGCCGGCATCTATTACGGCGGCATGTATGGCGGATCGACTACGGCCATCTTGATCAACACGCCCGGCGAGAGCGCCTCGATGGCGACGGCGCTCGAAGGCAACAAGATGGCCAAGGCCGGCCGCGGCGGACCGGCGCTCGCGACCTCCGCGATCGGCTCCTTCGTCGCGGGCACCATTGCCACCATCGGGCTTGCCTTTCTCGCGCCGTGGTTGGTCGATTTCGCCGTGCGCTTTGGTCCGGAGGATTATTTCGCGCTGATGTGCGTCGCCTTCGTCACGGTGTCGGCGACCTTCGGCGATTCTCCGATCCGCGGCCTGACCAGCCTATTTATTGGTCTGACATTAGGTCTCGTCGGTATAGACAAGCTGACCGGCCAGGCGCGGCTTGCGTTCGGGGTGCCCGAGCTGCTCGACGGCGTCGAGGTGACGACGCTCGCGGTCGGCCTGTTCGCGGTGGGCGAGGCGCTCTACGTCGCATCGCGCCGCCACCACACCGAAGAGAAGCTCGAGCCGGTGCGCGGCTCGCTGTGGATGACCAAGGAAGACTGGAAGCGATCGTGGAAGCCGTGGTTGCGCGGCACCATGTTCGGCTTCCCAATCGGTGCGCTGCCTGCCGGCGGCGCGGAGATCCCGACTTTCCTGTCCTATTCCTGCGAGAAGCGACTGACCAAATACCCCGAAGAATTCGGCAAGGGCGCGATCGAAGGTGTCGCAGGACCGGAGGCCGCCAACAACGCTTCGGCTGCCGGCACGCTGGTGCCGCTCTTGACGCTGGGATTGCCGACCTCGGCGACGGCCGCGATGATGCTGGCGGGCTTCCAGCAATACGGCCTCAACCCGGGGCCGCTGCTGTTCGCCGAGCGGCCCGACCTCGTGTGGGGCCTGATCGCGAGCCTGTTCATCGCCAATTGCATGCTGCTGGTGCTCAATCTGCCGCTGGTTGGCCTGTGGGTGCGGCTGCTGGCGATCCCGCAGCCGTGGCTCTATGCCGGCATCCTCGTGTTCGCGACCATGGGCACCATCGCCGCAAAGCCGTCGGTGGTCGAACTGTCGATGCTGGCCGGCTTCGGCGTGCTCGGCTTTCTGATGCGGCGGTTCGATTTTCCGATCGCGCCCGTCGTGGTCGGCCTGATCCTCGGCCCGATCGCCGAGAGCCAGCTGCGTCGCGCGCTCGCGATCAGTCTCGGCGATCCCATGACGTTGCTCCAGAGCCCGATCTCGGCGACGCTGCTTGCGCTGGCGTTCATCGCGCTGCTGGCACCCTTCGTGCTGAAAGGGATGGGACGCTTCAAGGCGAACGAGGACTAGCCATTCCGCCGCGAGCGTCTTCTAATGTTACGTTCATCTCGTGGGAAAAGTCATGCCGTCAGAGCTCCGTTCGCCCCGTCTCGCTGTCCTGATCGATGCAGACAATGCTTCGGCAAAAATCGCCGATGGGCTGTTCGACGAGATTGCCAAGATCGGCGAGGCCAGCGTTCGCCGCATCTACGGCGACTTCTCCAATGCCAGGTCGAGGGGCTGGGCCGACATCCTGTCCAAACACGCCATCATCCCGCAGCAGCAGTTCGCCTATACGACGGGGAAGAATGCCTCCGACATCACGCTGGTCATCGACGCAATGGACCTGCTTCACAGCGGCCGGTTCGATGGCTTTTGCCTGGTGTCGTCGGACAGCGATTTCACCCGTCTGGCCGCCCGCATCCGGGAGCAGGGCATCGACGTCTTTGGGTTCGGCGAACAGAAGACGCCGGAGAGCTTCCGGCAGGCCTGTCGAAGGTTCGTCTACACGGAGAACTTGCTTGCCGCCCCAGCGAACACCCAGGACGCCGCCTCGAGATCGACGTCGCTTCAGCCGCTCGATGCCGCAACCCCCATCATCAAGAAGGTCATCACCCAGATGGAAAGCGAGGACGGCTGGGTGACGCTCGGGGAAGTTGGCCGCCAGCTCGCCAATCTCGCGTCCGATTTCGATCCGCGAACGTTCGGCTTCCGCAAGCTGAGTGACCTCGTGCGCAAGACGAATGCGTTCGAGATTGACGAGCAGAACGGGAGGTCGATGCGGATTCGGGTCAAGCCCGCTGCCGCACCGGCCCCGCGACGACGGAACTCGCGCAGACCTGCGAGGCCAGCGGCGGCAGGCGCTTCTCCGCCTAAAGCGTAAGCAGAGCCTGCCGTTATATTTGCGCTTGCCCGGTCGGGCGCAGGGCGTAACCATCGCAGGGCCATAACGCCACGCGAGGGTTCTGATGACCAGACTTACCCGCTTCGCCGTCGCACCGCTGCATTCGATGACCCGGCGTCTCGCCGATGTGGCCTCGGCGCGTGTCGCGCCGGATCTCGTCGTCACCGGCGCGCGGGTGCTCTCGACCTATTCGGAGCGCATCCTTGCGAACCGCGAAATCTGGATCACCGGCGGCCGCATTGCTGCGATGAAGCCGGCCGGCGCTGCGAAGAATGTCTTCGGCGACGTGCCGGTTTACGACGCGGCGGGCGGCATCATCGCGCCGGGGCTGGTCGACCCGCACATCCACATCGAATCCTCGATGGTGACGGCCTGCGCCTATGCCGAGGCCGCCCTGCTCAACGGCACCACCACAATCTTCTGCGACAGCCACGAGATCGGCAACGTCATGGACGTCGTCGGCGTCGAGGCGATGCTGGAGGACGCACGCGAGGCTCCGCTCTCGATCTTCCTGACGGTGCCCTCGACGGTTCCTGCGACTTCGGCCGCACTGGAGACTGCGGGCGGCGATCTGACGCCCGACAAGATCGCCGGCCTGTTCGACCGTTGGCCGGAAGCCGTCGGGCTCGGCGAGAAGATGGATTTCGTGCCTGTCACCATGGGCGATGAGCGAAGCCACGCCATCCTCGCTGCCGCCCTGAAGCGCGGCCGGCCGGTGTCCGGCCATATCTATGGCCGCGACTTCGTTGCGGCCTATGCGGCGAGCGGCATCACCGACACCCATGAGGCGATCGACCGCGACATCGCCGACGATCTGCTCGATGCCGGGGTCTGGGTGTTCCTGCGCGGGGGACCGCCGACCACGCCCTGGCACTCGCTGCCGCAGGCGATCCGGACCATCACCGAGCTCGGCGCCTCGCACAAGCGCACGGCCGTGTGCACCGACGATCGCGACGCCGACGATCTCCTGCTGTTCGGTCTCGACTGGGTGGTGCGCGAAGCCGTGAAAGCAGGGATGTCGCCGGAGCAGGCCTGGTCGATGGGCTCGCTGCATGGCGCGACGCGCTTCAACATGGACAGCGATATCGGCGGGCTCGGCGGCGGGCGCCGCGCCGATCTGGTGCTGATGGACGACAATCTGAAGCCGCAATGCACCTGGTATGGCGGCGAACTCGTGGTCGAAAACCGAAAGATCACGCCGAAGCTCGAGCAGGCGCTGTCGCAGCGCTATCAATATCCGCAGGCGGCCTATGCGACGGTGAAGCTGCCCGAGAAGGTCAAGCTGACGCCGGAGCTGCCGGCGAAGGCCTGCACTGTCAACGCGATCAAGACCGCGTTGCCCGGCATCACGCTGATCCATGAGAAGATCGCGATCGAGCCCGCAAAGGACTGGCCCTCACTGTTCGCCCGCTACGGCCTATGCTTCGTCACGGTGGTCGAACGCCACGGCAAGTCGGCCGGCAATGTCGCCTACGGCCTGTTGAAGGACTTTGGACTGAAGCGCGGCGCGGTCGCCTCCAGCGTCGGGCACGACAGCCACAACATCATCGTTGCCGGCACCAACGAGGCCGATATGCAGGTCGCGGTCGCCGCCATCAAGGAGCAACAGGGCGCCGTCTGCCTCGTCGCCGAGGGCAAGGTGAGGGCGCTAGTGCCGCTGCCGATCGCTGGGCTCTTGTCCGACAAGCGCGTCACGGAGGTGGCGGAAGAAGTCAAGGCGCTGAAGAAGGAATGGGCGGAGGCCGGCTGCACCATCCCCTACATGGGTTTCAATCTGATTCCGCTATCGGTCATTCCGGAAATTCGTATCACCGACAAGGGCCTCGTGCTGGTGCCGCAGATGCAGCTGGCGCCGCTGTTCGAGTGATCGCTTTCACGGATATCTCGATCTAACCGATTGAGACCGCCACGTTTTTTCCGCGGCTGCCGCATCGTGGAAAATAAAATCGATCTCGTTGAGTGAAGCCCTCGCGGGCCCGATGATCTCGCTCAAGCCAATGCAACTCAAGCGAGGTCCGATATGGCGAAGATGCGAGCCATCGATGCTGCCGTGCGAATTCTGGAGAAGGAGGGCATCTCGACTGCCTTCGGCGTTCCCGGGGCCGCGATCAATCCGCTTTACTCGGCGCTGAAGAAGCGCGGCTCGATCCGCCATATCCTGGCGCGCCATGTCGAGGGTGCCTCGCACATGGCCGAGGGCTATACGCGGGCCAAGGCCGGCAATATCGGCGTCTGCATCGGCACCTCGGGGCCGGCCGGGACCGACATGATCACCGGGCTCTATTCCGCGATCGCTGATTCCATCCCGATCCTCTGCATCACCGGGCAGGCGCCGCGCGCGCGGCTCTACAAGGAGGATTTCCAGGCCGTCGACATCGAGTCGATCGCAAAGCCCGTGACCAAATGGGCGGTGACGGTGCGCGAGCCGGCGCTGGTGCCCCGCGTGTTCAGCCAGGCGTTTCACGTGATGCGCTCGGGAAGGCCCGGCCCGGTGCTGATCGACATGCCGCTCGACGTGCAGCTCGCCGAGATCGAGTTCGACGACGAGACCTATGAGCCATTGCCGGTCTACAAGCCGACCGCGACCCGCAAGCAGGTCGAGAAGGCGCTGGAGATGCTCAATGCGGCCGAACGGCCGCTGATCGTCGCGGGCGGCGGCGTGATCAATGCCGACGCCTCGGATCTGCTGGTGGAATTCGCCGAGATTGCCAACGTGCCGGTCGTGCCGACGCTGATGGGCTGGGGGGCCATCCCCGACGACCACGTGCTGATGGCCGGCATGGTCGGTCTTCAGACCAGCCACCGTTACGGCAATGCCACCATGCTCGAATCCGATTTCGTGCTCGGCATCGGCAATCGCTGGGCCAACCGCCACACCGGCTCGGTCGAGACCTACACCAAGGGGCGCACCTTCGTGCATGTCGACATCGAGCCGACGCAGATCGGGCGCGTGTTCAATCCCGATCTCGGCATCGTCTCGGACGCGAAGGCCGCTCTCGAACTCTTCGTCACCGTCGCCAGGGAGTGGCGCCGGTCCGGCAGGTTGCGCGAGCGCCAGGCGTGGCCCGCTGCCTGCCGCGACCGGAAGAAGACAATGTTGCGCAAGAGCCATTTCGATAACGTCCCGATCAAGCCCCAGCGCGTCTACGAGGAGATGACCAAGGCGTTTGGCCGTGACACCTGCTACGTCTCCGTGATCGGCCTGTCGCAGATCGCCGGCGCGCAGTTCCTGGGCGTCTACAAGCCGCGCAACTGGATCAATGCCGGGCAGGCGGGCCCGCTCGGCTGGACGCTACCCGCGGCGCTCGGCGTGCGCGCGGCGTGTCCGGATCGTGATATCGTCGCGCTCTCAGGCGACTACGATTTCCAATTCCTGATCGAGGAGCTCGCAGTCGGGGCGCAATTCAATCTGCCCTACATCCACGTCGTCGTGAACAATTCCTATCTCGGCCTGATCCGCCAAGCCCAGCGCGGCTTCGACATGGACTATCACGTCCAGCTCTCGTTCGAGAACATCAACGCGCCCGAGCTCGGCGGCTACGGTGTCGATCACGTCGCTGTCGCCGAAGGGCTCGGCTGCAAGGCGATCCGCGTCACCGACCCGAAGGACTCGCAGGCGGCGTTCGCGACCGCGCGCGAATGGATGGCCAAGCATCGCGTGCCCGTGATGGTCGAGTTCATCCTCGAACGCGTCACCAACATCGCGATGGGCACGGAAATCGACAACATCGTCGAATTCGAGGAGGTGCTGGATCTGCCGCTCGACGAGGTCGCGACCGCGCGGCCCGGCGTGCTGCAGCCGGCGGAATAGGGAGATAGCATCATGCCGAAATTCGCCGCCAACCTCACCATGCTCTTCAACGAAATGCCGTTCGTGGACCGCTTCGCAGCGGCCAAAGCAGCGGGCTTCGGCGGGGTCGAGTACCTCTTCCCCTACGAATTCGACAAGGCGCAGCTGCGCGAGCAACTCGACGGCCATGGGCTGACGCAGGTGCTGCACAATCTGCCGGCCGGCAATTGGGCGGCGGGCGAGCGCGGCATCGCGATCCTGCCTGATCGTATCAGCGAGTTCAGGGACGGCGTGTTTCGCGCCATCGACTATGCCAAGGCGCTCGATTGCGAGCAGCTCAACTGTCTCGTCGGCATCGCGCCTGCGGATGCCGATCCGCGTGAGCTCAACGAAACGCTGGTCGGGAATCTGCGCTTTGCGGCGTCGACGCTGGCGCGGGAAAACATCAAGCTGCTGATCGAGCCGATCAACACGCTCGACATCCCCGGCTTCTTTCTGAACGGCACCGAGCAGGCCGTGCAGCTGATCTCCGAGGTGCGCTCGAACAATCTGTTCGTCCAGTACGACATCTACCACATGCAGATCATGGAGGGCGACCTCGCCCGTACTATGCAGGAATACCTGCCGCAGATCGCGCACATCCAGCTCGCCGACAACCCCGGCCGTCACGAGCCTGGCACCGGCGAGATCAACTATCCCTTCCTGTTCCGCCATCTCGACGCGATCGGTTACCGCGGCTGGGTCGGCTGCGAATACAAGCCGCGCACCACGACGCTGGAAGGCCTGTCCTGGCACGCGGCGCAGACGTTCGAGACCTGAGGAAACGTTGACATGATCGACATCGGCTTTATCGGACTTGGCACCATGGGACGGCCGATGGCCGGCCATCTTCTGACCGCAGGCCATCGCGTTCTCCTGCACGATGTCGGGCCGGTCGCGCCCGGGCTGATCGCGGCCGGCGGCGTTGGCTGCAAGTCAAGCAAGGAGGTCGCGGAGGAGGCGGATGCGGTCATCATCATGGTGCCGGATACGCCGCATGTGGAGGCCGTGCTGTTCGGCAAGGACGGCGTCGCGGGCGGCATTTCCAAGGGGAAGATCGTGGTCGACATGAGCTCAATCTCGCCGCTGGCGACCAAGGAGTTTGCGAAGAAGATCGAGGCGCTCGGCGCGGATTATCTCGACGCACCGGTGTCAGGCGGGGAGGTCGGTGCCAAGGCGGCAAGCCTCACCATCATGGTGGGTGGCCCCGAGCGCGCCTTCAACACCATGAAGCCGATCTTCGACCGGATGGGGAAGAACGTCACCCGGGTCGGCGCCAATGGCGACGGCCAGACGACGAAGGTCGCCAACCAGATCATCGTCGCGTTGACGATCGAGGCGGTCAGCGAAGCGCTGCTGTTCGCGTCGAAAGCCGGTGCGGATCCGGCGCTGGTGCGGCAGGCCCTGATGGGCGGCTTTGCGTCGTCGCGGATTCTCGAAGTGCATGGCGAGCGCATGGTGAAGCGCAATTTCGATCCCGGCTTCCGCATCGAGCTGCATCAGAAGGATCTCAACCTCGCGCTTGAAGGCGCCCGCGCGCTCGGCCTGTCACTGCCAAGCACGGCAGTGGCGCAGCAATTGTTCTCGTCTTGCACCGCACATGGCGGCAAGGGTTGGGATCACTCGGCAATGGTGCGTGCGCTGGAACTGATGGCGCGGCACGAGATCGCCGCAGCCTGAACTGTTACCAGGTAACAGTCTCCACTTGTAGTTCTGCCTAGATCCGGCGGGGAACCGGAACAATGATCCGGCCCCGCGGTTGAAGGCGCACAACAATCACTGGAGACATAAGCACATGAAGACCCGTCTTGCGATTACGTTCGCTGCCGCGTCGCTGCTGGCGTCGAGTGCAGCCTTTGCCCAGTCGACGACCGAACAGGGCGCCAGGGACGGCGCTCGCGCGGGCGGCGACATCGGCGGCCCGGTCGGAGCGATGGTCGGTGGTACCGTCGGTGCGGCGGTCGGCGCTGGTCTGGAAATCCCGAATGCGATCCTCGGCGGAATTCCGCGCGATGATTCCGTCGTGGTCCACGAGCGCGTCGTGGTCGGCGAGCCACTGCCGCCGACCGTGGTGCTGCGGCCCGTGCCGAACTACACCGAATATCGCTATGCGGTCGTGAACGATCGCCGCGTGATCGTGGAGCCGCGCACGCGCCGCGTCGTTAAGATCATCGACTGATCGACCGGAGCGTGAGCTTTGAAGAGACGGGCCCTGCGGAGCGTCACTCCGCGGGGCCTTGACTCGTCAGGGCCGGATTTGCGCGAAACCGCGTCATGGCCCAATCGGCGATGGCCGCCAGCGCGAAACCGATGCAGGTGGTGCCGGCATCGACCAGAAAGTCCTCCAGCCGCGCATGCCGTCCCGGTGCCCAGAATTGCATCAGTTCCAGCAGGCCGATCAGCACCACGGCGATCGCTGTGGCCGACAGGCGGCGGCGCGGATAGGCGAGGCCGAAGGCTAGTCCCACCAGGACGAAGGCAAGGGCATGTTCGCCGTCCTGGCCAAGGTCGGAATGGGGCCGTAGGCCTGGCGGGCCGAGGGTTGCAAAGGCGACGGCGGCGGCAAGCAGCCAGGCAGAGGAGCGAAGCAAAATGGACATCCGCACCGCTTAGCACGGATTGCAGCAGCCTGCCGAGGCGCCAGGATCAGATCGCCGTGTAGTTAATGACGAACCGTTAAAGTGGCTCGCGCACGCCAAGGCCGTGCATGAAGCGTTCCCGGATTTGTACGGGATCGCGTCGGGTGGCGCCGACGCCGGGCTTGTCATCGATGCGGACGGCGATCAGGCTGGGCTCGCCGGCCGACATGGCTTCCTCGACCAGACGCTCGAAATCCGCCTCGTCCGCGGCCCAGGCGCTGTTGGCAAGCCCGAAGCCGGTTGCGATGGCGACGATGTCAGCCACGTTCGCGGCCGGTGTCGGCTGCGCGCCCGTGATCTGGTAGATGCCGTTGTCCATCACGATCATGATGAGGTTCTTCGGCTTCAACGCCGCGATCGTCGAGAGTGCGCCGAGCTGCATCAGCAGCGAGCCGTCGCCTTCGAGCGCAAAGACGCGCCGGTCCGGCTGCGCCAGCGCCACGCCCAGCGCGATCGGGAAGGCGAGCCCCATGCTGCCGAGCATGTAGAAATTTTGCGCACGGTGGCCGGCGGCCCAGAGGTCGAAATTGGTGTTGCCGATGCCGCCGATCACGGCTTCCTCGTGCTCGAGTTTCGCGATCAGGCGCGAGGTGACGTCGAAGCGGTTCATCACTTTGGTGTTGCGCACGTCTGTATTCATTTGGGCCGGACTCACTTGTCGAACACCTTGCCGCCCGTGAGCAGCGGGTTGAGGATCAGCGCGACTGGCGCCTGCGTCGTGACGGCCTGCTTGATCGAACGATCGGCAATGAATTCGAGCTCGTCGAGCCGGGTGATGGTGTGATGCTCCAGCGCCAGCGAATCCAGCACCGGACGCATGGTGCGGCAGACCAGTGACTGGCCGTAGTTGAACTCGCCGAGCGTGCCGCGCTCGGACACGAACATGATAAGCGGAATCTGGTAGGGCACCGCGAGCGAGGCCAGCACGTTGGCGAGCGTCGCAAAGCCTGAGGTCTGCATCAGCACCGCACCGCGCCGTCCGCCCATCCAGGCGCCCGAGACGATGCCGACGGCCTCCTCCTCGCGGGCGGTGGCAAAGGTGGTGAAGAACTGATCGGCGTGCAGGTTCTTGATCAGCGGCGTCAGCACGCGGTCGGGCACGTAAGGGACGAGGCTGATCTCATTCCGCTTTAAGGTTTGCAGGATGATGCCGTGCCAGCTCTTGTCACTGGAGGTCTGCGCCGCCTCGGACGAGGTTTGTTGCTCCGCAATCGGCATTGCGTTCTCCCTTCGGCCGCGCATGCTTCTTGGTCTTTGCCATTGTCTTAGGCGTCGTCTTAGCCCTTGTCTTGGCCGTCGCGGCGGTCTGCCGAACTTGACGCAGGCAGCGGGATTGTCAACATGTCCGGACTGCACCGTGATCTGCGCCAGACGGCCTGCCGCAGCCGGTGCCGCCGTGTCATAAGCGGCAACAACAAGAGAACGGAGGAACGCATGACAGGAGCGCGCGAAGCGCTGGCCCTGCGGATCTCCTGGAGAAAGCCGGAAGGGTCCTGATGTCCGTCAACAGCAAGCGCGTCTTCTACGTCAAATATCTGGCCAATCCGATCTATATCGACATCCTGAAGGCGCGGCCCGACGTCCGGCTCGATCGCATCGAGAACGAGAGCCCCGAGGAATATTTCGCGCCGATCATCGAGGCGGCTCATGTCTACCAGATCGGCGCCGCCCGTGACGAACTGGCCCCGCACTTCCATGTCGATGCTGCCTTCCTGAGGCGCGCGCCGAACCTGCTGCTCGTCTCCAGCAACGGCGCGGGATTCGATCCTGTCGATGTCGAGGCTTGCACCGATGCCGGCGTGCTGGTCGTCAACCAGTCCGGCGGCAACGCCCACTCGGTCGCCGAGCATGCGCTGGCGATGATGTTGACGCTGTCCAAGCGCATCATCCAGTCCGACCGCAAGCTCCGCAGGGAGTCCAACGTCAACCGCAACGAACTCGTCGGCAACGAGATCGAGCACAAGACCGTCGGCATCGTCGGCCTCGGCAATGTCGGTCGCCGCATCGCCGCGCTGTGCAAGGGCCTGTTCGGCATGAAGGTGCTGGCCTACGATCCTTACCTCACGGCCGAGGTGATGGCCGAGCGGGGCGGCGAGAAGGTCGAGCTCGACGAGCTGCTGCGCCGCGCCGATTTCGTCTCCATCTCCTGCCCGCTCGACAAGCGCAGCCGCAACATGATCAGCGTGCGCGAATTTGCGTTGATGCAGCCGCATGCGTACTTTATCACCACGGCGCGCGGCTTCATCCACGATGAGGATGCGCTGCTCCAGGCCTTGCGCGAGAAGCGCATTGCGGGCGCCGGTCTCGACGTCTGGTCCAAGGAGCCGCCGCCGCCGGAGCATCCGCTGCTCCAGCTCGACAACGTGCTGGCGAGCCCGCATACCGCGGGCGTCACGATCGAGGCGCGGCAGAACATGGGCCGCATCGCGGCCGAGCAGGTGCTGGATACGCTCGATGGCAAGCGGCCGCCGCGCATCATCAATCCGGAGGTCTGGCCACGCTATGTGGAGCGATTCAAGCAGGCGTTTGGTGTGACGCCGGCGTAGTTGACAGTCGCTCTGTCCTTCCGGGGTGCGATGCTCCTGCTGCCCAATGTCCCGGTTAGCGCTACGCGCCACGGAACGATCGGCGGGGGGAACCGCGCCCGACTTTGATCCGTGTCAAAATCTCCCTCCCGGATTCCGCCTAAATGGGATAAGAGTGAGCGCCGCCGGGGCAGGCAGGAGGTCCCATGTCAACTTATGTGGTCAGGTTCATGAAGGACGTGCTCGGCCAGTACGGCCGGCAGATCGAGGTGTGCCAGGGCACGCTCGAGATCGACGCTTCCGACGAGGACGAAGCCAGAGAGCGGGCGAAGGCGAGGTTTTGCGAGGATCAGGCGTTGCACCACTGGTCGCTGCATGCCGACCGCATCCAAGTCAGACCGGCTGACTTTCCCTCGTGAGGCCTGGCGGCCGGGCGCCGTGAGGTGACGCCGGCGCCGAGAGGGGACTGCTGCACCGTCTCAGTCGAGCAGCTTGTCCAGTGTGATCGGAAATCGACGGATGCGTTTGCCGGTGGCGTGATAGACGGCGTTCGCGATCGCGGCGGGAACGCCGACGATGCCGATCTCTCCCAGCCCCTTGATGCCGAGCGCGTTGATGTGCGCGTCCGGCTCGTCGACGAAGATCACGTCGATGTCGTGAACATCGGCATTCACGGGAATGTGGTACTCGGCGATGTTCGCGTTCATGATCCGCCCGAAGCGGTGATCCATCACCGTCTCCTCGTGCAGGGCCATCCCAATCCCCCAGACCACGCCGCCCATGATCTGGCTGCGGCCTGTCTTGGTGTTGAGAATCCGCCCGGCCGCGACGGCGCTCACGACCCGCGTCACGCGAATGACGTTTAGCTCTTCGTCCACCTTGACCTCGGCGAAGACGGCCGAGTGGGTGTTACGCGCGTGCTTCTTGTCCTCGCCGAATTGATTGAGCTTTTCCTTCTCGATGCGTTCGACGCCGCCGTGACGCATCGCGTCGGCGATCGAGACCGCGCGGCTGTTGTTGCTGGAGCTGGCAATGCTGCCGTCGGTCAGCACCGTATCGGCTAGCTCGGCGCCGGCGAGCGGCGAGCCTGGCATCTTCCCGGCCAGGCGTAACAGTTCCTTGCGCACTTCCTCGGCGGCTGCGAGCACCGCATGCGCGCTCGAAGCGGCCATCCAGGAGCCGCCCTCCACAGGCGCCTGCGGCAGACTGGAATCTGCGAGCCGGACGCTGATGTTCTCAATCGGCAGGCCGAGCGCATCGGCTGCGACCTGAGCCACAATGGTGTAGGTGCCGGTGCCGATGTCGGATGCGGCGCAGGACACCTCGGCATGTCCGTTCGACGTCAGCACGATACGGACGGCGACCGGCATCTGCAGTGCTTCCCACACACCCGTCGCCATGCCCCAGCCGATCAGATCCTTGCCGTCGCGCATCGAGCGCGGCGCAGGATCGCGTCTGCTCCAGCCGAAGGCGTCCGCGCCGCGCGCGTAGCATTCGCGCAACTGCTTGCTGGTGTAGGGCAGGTTTTCGCTCTGGTCGCGATCCGAGTAGCACTTCAGCCGCAATTCGATCGGGTCGAGCTTGAGTGCGACGGCGAGCTCGTCCATCGCGCATTCCAGCGCGCAGACGCCCGACGCAGCGCCCGGTGCGCGCATGTCGCAGGGGGTGGAGACGTCAAGGTGCACCAGCTTGTGGGAGAAGCGGCTGTTCGGGCTCTTGTAGAGCTGTTCGGCCCAGCCGGTATCGTTGCGGGCAAAATCCTCATAGCGCGAGGTGACGGCAATCGCCTCGTGCGTGACCGCGTCGAGGGCGCCATCGGATCTTGCGCCGAGCCCGACGCGCTCGATGGTCATCGGCCGGTAGCCGAGCCCGTACATCTGCTGCCGCGTCAGTACGACGCGAACGGACCGCTTCAGCGCGAGCGCGCCGAGTGTTGCCAACACCACCTGATATTGCGGCCGCAAGCCGGAGCCGAAGGCGCCGCCGACGTACGGCGAGACCACGCGAATGTCGTCCGGCTTCTTGTCGAACACGCTGCAGAGAAATTTGTGGACGTTCTGGACGCCTTGGGTCTTGTCGTAGATCGTGAGCTTGCCATTGCTGTCCCAGACCGCCGTGGTCGCATAGAGCTCCATCGGGTTGTGATGCTCGGTCGGTATCACGTAGTCCGCCTCGTGGCGCACATCAGCTCCCGCAAGGGCGGCTGCGGCGTCGCCCCGCGGTTTATGCGGCTCGTTCTTCTCGGCGGCGTTGCTGCGTTCGCCTTCGAGGTCGGTTGCAAAACCATGCTGCTCATATTCGACCCGCACGAGCGTCGCGGCGAATTTCGCGGTTTCCCAGTCCTCTGCGACGACAAGTGCGATCGGCTGGCCATTGAACTTGATCTTGTCATCATAAAGCGGACGGAAAGGCGAGCCTTCCTCGGGCGCCACCTCGTCCTTCCACGCCTCGTCCTTGTCGGCCAGCGGCGGACGGTTCGCATGCGTGAGCACGTTGAGTACGCCCTCGACCTTCAACGCCTCGCTCGCGTCGAGGCGGGCAATGCGCCCGCATGGAATGATGGCCTCGACCACGAAGCCATGGAGGAGCTTGTCGGCTGGAAATTCGCCGGCGTATTTGGCGGCGCCGGTGACCTTGGCCCGGCCGTCGACACGCGACGTTGGCGTTCCGACATAAGCGTTCATGGGGTCCTCACGCGATCTTCTTGTGCGCCTGAGATTGCGGCGTGGCGTTCGCCGCCTGTGTCAGCGTCCGCACGATGGCGCGGCGTGCGAGCTCGACCTTGAAGCCGTTATGTGAGCGGGCTGTTGCTCCCTGGAGCAAGAGATCCGCGGCGTGCGAGAAGTGATCGGGCGTTGCGGCCTGGCCGCGCAACGTAGCTTCGGCCTCGAGGCTGCGCCAAGGCTTGTGAGCCACGCCGCCGACCGCCACGCGTGCCCCGCTGATCGCTTTGCCCTCCAATTCGAGCGCGGCGGCAACCGAGACCAAAGCAAAAGCATAAGACATCCGGTCGCGAATTTTTAGATAGCTGTAGTTTTGAGCAAAGCCGCGCGGCGGAAGCTCAATCCCGGTGATGATCTCGCCGGTGCCGAGATTGGTATCGACATGAGGCTTGTCGCCGGGCAGCCGATGGAGATCGGTCAGCGCGATGGTGCGTTCGCCGGAGGGACCCGCGATGTGCACGAGCGCATCGAGCGCGGCGAGCGCCACGCTCATGTCGGATGGATTGGTCGCGATGCAGGCGGCGCTCGTGCCCAGGATCCCATGGTTGCGGTTCAGCCCGTCCATTGCCGAGCAGCCGCTGCCGGGATGTCGCTTGTTGCACGGCGTGGCCGTGTCATAGAAATAAGCGCAGCGCGTTCGTTGCATCAGATTGCCGCCGACCGATGCCATGTTGCGCAGTTGCGCCGAGGCGCCGGCCAGGATGGCGCTGGCGAGCAGGGGATAGCGCTGCTCGATCAATGGATGATAGGCGAGGTCCGAGTTCGGCACCAAGGCGCCGATGCGCAAGGACCCGTCGGGCGTCTCTTCGACCTTGCGGAGCGGCAGGCGGGAAATGTCGATCAGCCGGGAGGGGCGCTCGACATTCTCTTTCATCAGGTCGATCAGATTGGTGCCGCCGGCAATCAGTTTGGCGCCGGGACCGGCGGCGAGCAAGCGGATGGCGTCGGCGACATCAGTGGCTCGAGCGTACTGGAAGTTGTTCATGGCTGGCCCATTGCCTGCTGGATGGCGGCGACGATGTTTGGATAGGCGCCGCAGCGGCAAAGGTTTCCGCTCATCAGCTCCCGGATCTCGTCGGTATCTTTGGCACGGCCTTCGGCGAGCAGTCCGGCCGCCGAGCATATCTGTCCCGGCGTGCAATAGCCGCACTGGAAGGCGTCATGGTCGATGAACGCCTGTTGCAGGGGATGCAGCGCGCCATCCTTGGCAAGACCTTCGACAGTCGTGATCTCCGCGCCGTCCTTCATGACGGCGAGCGTGAGACAGGAATTGACGCGCCGGCCGTCCACCAGCACCGTGCAGGCGCCGCACTGACCATGGTCGCAGCCCTTCTTGGTGCCGCTCAGTGCAAGATGGTCCCGCAAGGCATCGAGCAATGTGGTCCATGGCACGAGATCGAGCGTGTGACTGACGCCGTTGACGACAAGATGGATCGGAATGCGTTCGGAAATCTGATGCGTGACATCGCCCATGTCCTGCTCCCTGCGACGGCGACCGTGCCGGACGTCAGCCGTGTTGACGCGGGGGCACGCCTCCGCCGGCCAATAGCGCCCAACGGACCACCGACCGGTTGGTTCCTTGCCAGCAGTTCGCCTTTCCGAGAGGTTGCGGTCAGCGCTTTGCTTCGCCGAACACCACATTCGGCACGGCGCGGTCGACAACTTCGCGCAGCGCGAAGCTCGATTGTACCCTCGCGACGCGCGGCAGGCGCGACAGCTCCATGCGGTGGATGCGCTCGAAATCCTGGATATCGCGGGCGAGCACGATCAGGATGTAGTCGTCGGTCCCCGACATCAGGAAGCAGCGCACGACGGACGGGCATTTCACCACCTCCGCCTCGAACGCCTTCAGCGCCTCATCGCTCTGGCTTTCCAGCGCGATACGGACCAGCACCGTGGTGGTGAGGCCGAACTGCGCGAGGTCGAGCGTGGCCTGATAGCCCTGGATATAGCCGTCGTCTTGCAGCGCCTTCTGCCGCCGCGCGAGCGCGGTGCTTGATAGCCCGACCTTGTGCGCGAGCTCGGTGTGACTGGCCCGCGCGTTGGTCGTGAGCTCCGCGAGGATGGCGAGATCTTTCCTGTCGAGGGCCAAGGTTTCGTTTCCAGCGTGAAAGGGCGTTTGCGCGCCGGAAACCGGCGCAGGGAGGCCAAAGCTAGCGGATATTTGCACGAAACCAAACAGGGCACGTCGCTACGATCATGAGGTGAATCACAAGGAGGCCCGGGATGCGCGTCGGTGTGCCCAAGGAAATCAAAGTGCAGGAATATCGCGTCGGGCTCACCCCGGGTGCGGTCCGCGAATATGTCGCCGCGGGGCACGAGGTGACGGTCGAGACCGGTGCGGGCGGCGGCATCGGCGCCTCCGACGAAGACTACCGGCGGGCAGGGGCCACCATTGCCGAGAGCGCGCGCGACATCTTCGCGAAGTCCGACATGATCGTGAAGGTGAAGGAGCCGCAGACAAGCGAGTGGCCCCAGCTCCGCGAAGGCCAGATCCTGTTTACTTACCTTCATCTTGCGCCGGATCCCGAACAGGCCAGGGGTTTGCTCGCCTCCGGCTGTACTGCGATCGCCTATGAAACCGTCACCGACGCGGCCGGTCACCTCCCCCTGCTTGCGCCGATGAGCGAAGTCGCCGGCCGCCTCGCTATCGAGGCCGCCGGCGCCGCGCTCAAGCGCTCCGCTGGCGGTCGCGGGCTGCTGCTGGGCGGTGTCCCTGGCGTGCAGCCGGCGCGGGTCGTCGTGCTCGGCGGCGGCGTGGTGGGAACGCAAGCCGCGCGCATGGCCGCGGGCCTTGGCGCCGAAGTCACCGTGATCGACCGCTCCATTCCAAGGTTGCGGGAGCTTGATGATCTCTTTGTCGGACGCGTGCGCACCCGCTTCTCCACCATCGAGTCGGTCGAGGAGGAGGTGTTCGCCGCCGACGTCGTGATCGGCGCGGTACTGGTGCCGGGCGCGAGTGCGCCCAAGCTCGTCACGCGTGCGATGCTGACATCGATGCGCCCAGGCGCCGTGCTGGTCGACGTCGCGATCGATCAGGGCGGCTGCTTCGAGACCTCGCACCCGACCACGCATGCCGATCCGACCTATCTTGTCGACGGCATCGTGCATTATTGCGTGGCCAATATGCCCGGCGCGGTGCCGGTGACGTCGAGCCAGGCGCTGAACAACGCGACGCTGCCGTTCGGCTTGATGCTCGCGAACAAGGGTTTTGCTGCGATCTTGGAAAATCCACACCTGCGCAACGGGCTGAATGTGCATCGCGGCCGTATCACCAACAAGGCGGTGGCGGAGAGCCTCGGGCTGGAGTTTGCTCCGGTGGAGAGCGGGCTAGCGGCGTAGCGTTGCTGCTCATGCCGGCTTGCGATGGCGGCTGCCGAGAGCTGCCTCGATCGTCCCGGGCTTCTCGATGCGTTCGATCAACATGTCGATGCGGTCGCCGCCCCAAAACAGCTCGCCGTTGAACACCATGGTCGGCACGCCGAACACGCCGAGCACTTCGGCCTCGTCGATGATGCGGTCATGCTCGGCGCGTGCGGGGCCATGGACGTAGGCTTCGAACTCGCTGGCCGAGCCACCGCAGGACGTGATGACGTCCGTGATTGCGGCGAGATCGTCGATCTCGAGCTCATGCCTCCAGAACCGACGAAACACCGTGTCGTGATACGGACGGAAGAAGCGGTGCTGTTGGGCGAACAGCATGCCGACGCTGGAATAGAACGCGTCGTAGATCCGCCTAGGCCCTTTCATGACGAGCCCTTGCGCATTGGCATAGCGCCGGGCGTCCATATAGGCGTAGCGCACCTTGCGCCAGAAATGCGGCGTGCGCTCTTCCACGGTCCCCATGAATTCGGCAACGCGCAGCGTATAGGGCAGCCATTCGAGCTCGACGCCGTGCGTCTCCTGCAGTTCGAATAGGCGCTTGTTGGCCACGAACGCGTAGGAGCTCTTGTAGTCGGTGTAGACGCGCACGCGGGGGTTTGGCATTGGCAGATTCCTTTCATACGCGCGGCGCTACCTGCTCGCCGTGGCGCCGGTGCTCAAATAGGCCGGAAGAAGAAAACTATTGCCCCGGGTCCGTCCGGCGGAAGGAGTTTCCTCTTCGGGAGGCAAAAAAGCCAATCGCTTCCATTGCTGTTTGGGGCCGAAACGACGACATTTCCGTGAGAAATTGATGGATTGACTGCCATGGAACGCACCAGGTTTGAACCTTTCGGCGAGCAATTGGTGTCCGCAACGGACACCCAGCCGCGCTCGCGCGGGTCAAAGCTGCTGCTGCGGGTCGGCACCGGGCTGTTCTGGTCGCTGGTCGCCGGTATCGTGCTGGCGCGCGCGGCCTTCTTCGAGCCCGGCGTCTATGACGGCTTCAGCCGCGTCGCCTCGCTGGCCAAGAGCCTGATCTTCTAAGGCGCGCCTGATCTTCCAACGGGCGCCTGATCTTCCGAGCCAGATTATTCCGGATTGAGGATAGAACTTCCCTCGGCCCTGATATGTCGAAAACTTATTCCCCAATCGGATGGCGCTGCGTATAAATCCTTCTCCTTGGGGAGAGATTTGTGTCGCAGAATCAAGCATCCAGCCCGGCCGACGCCAAGCGGACCACGGCCATCAGCCGCATCGTCGCGCTGATTCCCGGGATCCTCCTCTGCATCGCCGTGGCCGGCGTTTCGGCCCTGCTCGAACGGGCGGAATTGGGCATCTTCCAACATCCCTATGTCGAGGCGCTGGTGATGGCGATCTTGCTCGGCATGGCTGTGCGCAGCTTTTGGAAGCCCGCGCCGCGCTGGCAGTCCGGCATCGCCTTCAGCGCCAAGCAGCTGCTCGAAGTCGCCGTCATGCTGCTGGGGGCCTCGATCAGCTTCGCTGCTATCGCGGCGTCCGGCGTCGCGCTGTTGGCCTCGATCGCGGCCGTCGTTGTGGTCGCGCTCTGCGTTTCCTTCGGCATCAGCCGGCTGCTTGGTCTCTCGACGCGGCTCTCGATCCTGATCGCCTGCGGAAACTCGATCTGCGGCAATTCGGCGATTGCAGCGGTGGCGCCGATCATCGGCGCCAACAATGACGAGATCGCATCCTCCATCTCCTTCACCGCGATCCTCGGCGTGATGATGGTGCTCGGGCTGCCGCTGCTGATTCCGCTGCTGCAGCTATCGGCTACGCAATACGGCATCCTTGCAGGCCTCACTGTCTATGCCGTGCCGCAGGTGCTGGCTGCGACGGTGCCGGCGGGACTCGTCTCGACGCAGATCGGCACGCTCGTCAAGCTGATGCGCGTGCTGATGCTCGGGCCGGTGGTCGTCGGCCTCTCGCTGACGGCGTCGCGCTGGCACAGCGATGCCAAGAAGACCAATGTCGGCTTCTTCCGCCTGGTCCCGTGGTTCATCCTCGGCTTCCTTGCGCTGGCGACCTTGCGCTCGCTCGAGATCGTGCCGTCCACGGTGATTGCCCCGATCACGCGGATCACGGGTTTTCTCACGGTGGTATCGATGGCCGCGCTTGGCCTCGGCGTCGATGTGAAGGTGCTTGCCAATGTCGGGGGACGGGTGACGGCGGCCGTGACCTTGTCGCTACTGCTGCTGCTCGGCATTAGCATCGCGCTGGTGCACTGGTTCAAGTAAGGCAAGCTGCTGCGCATACTCCACTTCCTTCTCCCACAAGGGGAGAAGGAAGTCAGCGCGCAAGTCGAAGATCCCTAAATCACATCCGCGAGCGAATGCCCGTGCAGCTCGATGTTCAGCCCCTGCATGCCCATGTCGTTGAGCTCGCCGCCCATCGCCTTGATGCTCTCCTCGCGGATCAGCGACATCAGTCCGCGGCGCAATGCCAGGAATTCCGACGACATCATCATCGACTGCTGCCGCGGCCGCTCCAGCGGGATCGGAATCTCCGCCTTGATCGAGCCGGGGCGTGCGGTCATGCAGTAGACACGGTCGGACAGGAAGATCGCCTCGTCGATGTCGTGGGTGACGAATAGCACCGAGATCTTCAGCCGCTGCCACATGTTGGTGAGGATCTGCTGCATGATGACCCGGGTCTGCGCGTCGAGCGCGCCGAAGGGTTCGTCGAGCAGCAACACTTTGGGTCCCGTCGCGAGCGCGCGGACGATGCCAACGCGCTGCTTCATGCCACCTGAGAGTTTCTCGGGGTAATGCTTTTCGAAGGCTTCGAGGCCCGCGAGTCCCAGCAGCGTGCGGGCGGCGCGCTCGCGCTGCGAGCGCGGCATGCCGCGCATCTTCAGGCCGAACTCGACGTTCTCCCGCACGGTCTTCCAGGGAAACAGCGAATATTGCTGAAACACCATGCCGCGCTCCGCGCTGGGGCCGTTCACCTTCTCGCCGTCGACGGTGACGATGCCCGTGGTCGGCTTGAGGAAGCCGGCAACCGCGTTGAGCAGCGTCGACTTTCCGCAGCCGGAGGGCCCGACGATCGAGACGAACTCGCCAGGCTTCACATGAATCTGCGTATCGGCGACGGCTTCGACCGGCCCCTCGATGCTGTCGTAGCTGAGGGAGAAGTTCTTGACCTCGATATGGCCCTGCGGTGCCTTGACAACGATCTCACTCATCTTGACCTCCACGGCATCACCAATTGTCCGGCGCCTCGGATCAACATGCTCGATCCGAGGCCAAGCACGCCGATCGCGATCATGCCGAGCGCGATGTCGGCATACTGGACCAGCGAATAGGCCTCCCAGGTGAAATAGCCGATGCCGTACTGTCCGGAGATCATCTCGGCAGCGATCAGCGACACCCAGGCCACGCCCATGCCGACGGTGAGGCCGGTGAAGATGTGCGGGAGCGAGGCCGGAAAATACACATCGCGGAAGATCGAGCGCTCCCGCGCGCCGAGACATTGCGCGGCACGCACCAGCACGGGATCGACCAGCGACATGCCGTGCAGCGTGTTGACCAGGATCGGGAAGAACGATCCGAGGAACGTGATGTAGACGATGCTCTGCTCGTTGGTCGGCCACAGCATGATCGCCATCGGCACCCAGGCGATCGCCGGGATCGGCCGCAGCACCTCCGCCACGGGAAAGATGATCTCGTGGACGGGCTTGAAGCGGCCCATGATCAGGCCGAGCGGCACCGCGACGATCGCCGCGAGCGAGAAACCGAAGAAGATGCGGCGGCAGCTCAAGAGGACGTGCAGCAGGAATTTTGGATCGTGGATCGCCTTGGTGAAGCTCGCATAGACCGCGAGCGGCGAGGGCACGTTGGTGAAGCGCACGAAAAACACGACGCGATAGGTTGTCAGCAGATGCCAGACCAGCAGGAAGGCGAGCAGCGAGATGATGCCGATCGCGGTCGCGCGCAGCCCGCCCCGGTTGAGCCGGTACCAGCGCAGTGCGAGCGTGCCGAAGGAGGGTGGAGACGCGGGTGGCGTGGAGGCGGGCATGGCGCTTGCCTCCGCGATTGCACTTGCCGGCATGCTGTCCTCGGAATGTCTGAGGAGGGCGGGACTGCTCACGTCTTGCCCCCGCCGACCGCCGCCTTCACCGCGTCGTCGAAGCCGAGCACCTTGCCGCTGATCTTGGCGGCATAGGCTTCGGCGTCCTTCTTCAGCAGGAACGGCGCAACCTCACCATTGCCGACCGCGAAGAAAGCCTGGTCTGCGAACAGCTTGATGCCGCGGGTGGTATCGAAGACGTAGGCGACGTTGATCTTCCTGCCCTTGGCCTTGTAGTCGGCATAGGCGCCGAGCGTGCAGCTGGCTGACGAGAAGGGCACGATGCCTGAATCGTCGACCCAGACCTCGCCGGCCTTGCGCGGATCGGCGATCGGCTTCTTGCAGAAGGAATCGTCGCCGGAGATCTCGTAATTCTTGGTGCTCGCAAGCTGCGCGTCGTAGTCGAGCTTCATCTCGGAATAAGCTTTACGGATGTAGCTGTCGTCGACCCATTTCTTCGGCTCGAACTCCTTCATCCGGCCGAGGTTCTGCAGCACCTTGACGTCAGCCGCGGCGGCGTCGATCAGCGCCGGCTTGATCGAGGGATCGGTGGTCATGTTGCCGCTGGGGCCGAGGAAGATGTAGACGACCTCCTTGCTGATGCCGGTCCATTCCTGGATCTTCTCGGCGGCGAGCTTGGGATCGTCCCGCAGCCATTGATTGGCGGCGATCACCGCCTTGAAGTAGGCGACGACGACTTCCGGGTATTTCTCGGCGAAATCGGTTCGCACGACGATGCCGTGGAAAGTCGGGAGATTGGTCTCGACGCCGTCAAAGATCTTTCGCGCGAAACCGCGGAACGGCAGCAACTCGGCGAACGGAACGAAGTCGGCATGCGCGTCGATCTTCTTCTCCTGGAGATTGGTCGAGCCGACCTCCGGGCTTTGGCTGACCAGCTGGAAGAAATCAGATGCATAGCCGCGGTCCTGCATCGCCTTCAACACCATGCCGTGCGCGGCAGAGCCGAACGGCACGCTCACGAGCTTGCCCTTGAGATCGGCGAGATCGTAGTAGGGCGAATCCTTGTGAACGACGATGCCGTTGCCGGAGCCCGACAGGCTGTAGGCGGCGATACCGATCAGCCGGCTCTTGCTCTCGGGATTGCTGTCGAAAGTGAAGCCGTTCACGATCAGCGGATAGTCGCCCATCATGCCGATCTGCAGCTTGTTGGCCATCATCGCGTTGGTGACGGGCGGGCCGGAGGTGAAGTTCTGCCACTCCAGCTCGAACTTGATGTTGGCGTATTTGCCGTCCTTCGGCAGATATTTTTCGAGGAGATGGAGCTGGCGGATGACGACGCCGGCGGTCACCGTGTTGGTCGTGGTGTCCTGCGTTCCGATGCCCAGCGTGACGGTTTCCGCCGCGGCCGGCTGCGCGAGGAGAAGCGCCAGCGACGTCACCGACATCGCGATCGAGAGCGTGGGAAGATGGCGGACCATTCTCATCCTCATTCGGTTGGATGTGCTGTGGTTGCCATGATTGGGTGAGGGCGTGGGCAGGGCAAATCCGGAATGAGCGCCACAGTCGATTAGTTGCCGGGAAAAGTTGATTGCATACTCCTTGGGCAGTCCTGCACTATTAAGCCGCTTGCATGGGCACCGGCCCTGGTCGCAAGCTCGGTCAGTCGGCCGCCTGCCCTCGCATTTCTTCCAGCACGTCGGACCGGCAGACCACGATCTGCGAGCGCTTGGTCAGCACGATTCCCTTTTCCTGCATGCGCTTCAGGCTGATCGTGACCCATTGCCTGGTGGCACCGACCATGTGGGCGATATCGGCATGGGTGAAGGCGGCCGCGATCACCCGGCCGTCGGCGTCATCGACGCCATAGAGGTCGACGAGATGCAGCAACAGATGCGCAAGGCGCTGTGTGATCGAGCGCGTTCCCAACATCTGGGCCAGCGCCGAATAGCACTTGCCCTTGAAGGTCAGGCCTTCGATCAGGCCGATCGCGAGGTTCGGGATCTCGACCGCAAGGGATCGTAGCTCCTTTCCGGGCAGATGCACCACGCTGCAATTGCTGGATGCAACGCCGGACCATTGATGCACGGTGCCTTCGAACACTTCCGGCCCGCCGACGAAATTGCCGACATGCCAATAGGCCAGCGTGATCTCGCGGCCGAGCGGAGAGGTGTAGAACACCCGGATCCGGCCGCTCTCGATCAGCCAGATACCGTCATGCTTGCCACCCTGGCTGAACAGCGTCTGGCCACGGTTGAGCACTTTTCGGCGGCCCTGCTTCAGCACCAGCTCCCGCTCGCGCTGGCTGAGCTTGTCCATCAAGGGCGGCGGTCCGCCGATCCATTGCTGGTTCTCGGTGAGCAGCAGCGAGGAACCGCCGGTAGGCCGGACCGTTGCGGGAACCGTCCCGCGAACCACATTGGCCGCCGCCTGCAACATCATCTGCCTCCGGAACGTTCAAACCGTTCTAAAGAGGAGCAATGTCCGTGCCAGATTCACTCCGCTGTCATCGCCCGGCTTGACCGGGCGATCCAGTATTCCAGAGACGTCAATGGGCTATCGAGAAGCCGCGGCGTACTGGATTCCCACCTTCGCGGGGAATGACAGCGAAGCTTGGAAGACGACCTGTGGCGTCTACCGCCCCACCAGGCTCAGCAAATACGGCTTCGGGTAAATCCCCCGATTGTGCCCATCCGAAAACGAGATGTTCAGCCCGTAACCGAGATCGCCGATCTCGGTGATCGCGATGCCTGGAAACCGCTCGGGAAAGCGGCCGTCGAAGCGGGCGCGGGTGCAGTGGGCGCATTTGCAGGAGAGGCGGAGCGTTTCCGCCGCCAAGTCCAGCGTGTCGTCCTGAGCGGTGCGGACGCGGAGCGTCGCGAGGTCGGCGCTTGCTTCGTAATCTGCCACGGTCGGTCCCACCAAGGTCATGACGTGTCTCCGACCCTTCTCTACCTTGCCGCAGCACTGCCGCGATAGCAACTAATTGCCAGGCGCAGGGTGCGCGGCGCTGATCGTCGCTGCCTGCTGTTCGATCATCGCCCACGAAATGTGAAACTAATCGACCGGCAATTTCAGTTCGGCGTTGCCGGATTCCTGTCTCTCCGAAACCTTGTGCGCAATCGAGATCAGGAGAGACAATGAGTGCATTTCAGAGGGAAACGGTCCTGTCGGTCAGGCACTGGACCGATAGCCTGTTCAGCTTCACCGCGACGCGCGATCCGGGCTTCCGCTTCCAGAACGGCCAGTTCGCGATGATCGGGTTGGAAGTCGAGGGCAAGCCGTTGCTGCGGGCCTACAGCATGGCGAGCGCCAATCACGAGGAGGCGCTCGAGTTCTTCTCGATCAAGGTACAGGACGGTCCGCTGACCTCACGCCTTCAGAAGATCAGGGAGGGAGACGTCATCCTGGTCGGCCGCAAGGCCACGGGCACGCTGATCACGGGCAATCTCATTCCCGGCAAACGCCTGTTGCTGCTCTCGACCGGAACGGGACTCGCGCCGTTCGCCAGCCTGATCAAGGACCCCGACGTCTACGAGAATTATGAAACCATCGTGCTCGCCCATGGCTGCCGCCAGGTCTCCGAGCTCTCCTATGGCGAGCACCTCGTGGAAGGCCTGCGAGATCACGAGTTCTTCGGGCCGCTTATCCGTGACAAGCTCGTCTACTACCCGACCGTCACCCGCGAGCCGTTCAGGAATCGCGGCCGCATCTCCGACCTGATCGCGTCGAACCAGCTCTTCGACGATATCGGGCAGTCGGGACTCGACATCGAGACCGACCGCATCATGCTGTGCGGCAGCCCGGCGATGTTGGAGGAACTTCCCGCGATGCTTTCTGCGCGCGGCTTTGTCGAGGGCAATCACAGCCGGCCCGGCCATTTCGTGATCGAAAAGGCCTTTGTCGAGCGCTGAGGCGCAAATCGCAGCCCGGCGACAACTAATTGCTATCGCCGGGACGCCTGCTGAACAAATCTGATGCAAAGGCGCCGGATCTGCCGGCGGACCAGGAGCAAGCGATGTCACTAGATCAGATCGTCGACGGACTTTCGGAGGTTTCCTGCGACGTGCTCGTTATCGGCGGCGGCACTGCCGGCCCGATGGCGGCGTTGAAGGCGAAGCTGAAGAATCCGAAGGCCAACGTCGTCCTGCTCGAAAAGGCGAACGTCAAGCGCTCCGGAGCGATCTCGATGGGCATGGACGGCTTAAACAATGCCGTCATTCCCGGCTACGCGACGCCGGAGCAGTACACCAAGGAAATCACCATCGCCAATGACGGCATCGTCGATCAGAAGGCGGTCTACAAATACGCGCAGAACTGCTACTCGATCATCGAGGAACTCGACAGTTTCGGCATCCGCTTCCTGAAGAACGAGAACGGCGACTACGCCGTCAAGAAGGTGCACCACATCGGCACCTACGTGCTGCCGATGCCGAACGGCGAGACCGTGAAGAAGGCGCTGTATCGCCAGCTCCGGCGTGCCCGCATCCTGATCTCCAACCGCTATATGGCGACGCGGCTGCTCAAATCCGCCGATGGCCGCATCGCCGGCGCGATCAGCGTCAACACCCGCACCGCCGAGATGCTGGTGATCAAGGCCAAGGCCGTCATCCTGTGCATGGGCGCCGCCGGCCGTCTCGGCCTGCCGACCTCGGGCTACATGTTCGGCACCTACGAGAACGCGGCCAATTCCGGCGACGGCTATTCCATGGCCTATCACGCCGGTGCAGCACTGGCGAACCTCGAATGCTATCAGATCAATCCGCTAATCAAGGACTATAACGGCCCGGCCTGCGCCTACGTCGCCGGTCCCTTCGGCGCCTTCACCGCCAACAACGAGGGATCGCGCTTCATCGAATGCGATTACTGGTCCGGCCAGATGATGCTGGAGTTCTACAACGAGCTGTTGTCCGGGAAGGGCCCGGTGTTTCTCCAGCTCAAGCATCTTCACCCCGACACCATCTCGGAGATCGAATCGACGCTGCACAAGGTCGAACGTCCCACGCGCGGCCTGTTCCAGCAGGGGCGCGGGGTCGACTACCGCAGCGAGTCGATCGAGATGCACATCTCCGAGATCGGCTTCTGCTCCGGTCACAGCGCGTCGGGCGTGTTCGTCGACGACAACGCGCGCACCACCGTCCCGGGCCTCTATGCCGCCGGCGACATGGCGAGCGTGCCGCACAACTACATGCTCGGCGCCTTCACCAACGGTTCGGTCGCCGGCGTCGACGCGATGGAGTTTGCGGACAATCACGACTTCGCGGAATTCGACGCGGCTGAGGTCGCCCGCGAACGTGACCGCGTCATGGCGCCGACCAAACGCGAGGACGGTATTCCGCCGAACCAGATCGAGTACAAGACGCGGCGTCTCGTCAATGACTATCTCCAGCCGCCGAAAGTCACGCGCAAATACGAGCTCGGCATGCGCCGGCTCGCTGAAGCGAGGGGAGACATGCAGGAGCGCATGATCGCGCGCAATGCGCACGAACTGCTCCGCGCGCTCGAAGTCCAGTCGATCATGGATTGCGCGGACATGGCTGTGCATGCCTCGCTCTACCGCGAAGAAAGCCGTTGGGGCCTCTATCACTGGCGGACGGATTTCCCGGAGAAGGACAACGAGAACTGGTTCTGCCACACGTTGCTCAGCAAGCAGGATGGCAAGATGACCAGCGAGAAGCGTGCCGTGGAGCCCTATATCGTACCGATCGCCGACGATGAGAAGGATCTCTACGACAAGCAGCGCATCCGCGCGACAGCCTGACCCGCCGCACAAATACAGGAGACATACGATGCCTCTCGCTTCCTATCAGACATCGGTTCCGGTGGTCGTCGATGACGCCAAATGCATCGCGGACAAGGGCTGCACGGTGTGCGTCGACGTCTGTCCGCTCGACGTACTGCGTATCAGCGATATGACCAACAAGGCCTACATGGCCTATGACGAATGCTGGTACTGCATGCCCTGCGAGGCGGATTGCCCGACCGGCGCCGTCACCGTCAACATTCCTTATCTCCTGAGGTAGCCATGTCGAGCCCGTTCGAATCCTACGACGATCTCGAAGACGCCGACGAGCGGCTCCAGGCTGCCGATCCAGGGGAGCGCCGCGTCGCGATCATCGCGCTCGGCCATTCCGGCGATCCCGCCGCCGTCGGCCATCTCGCCAAAATGGTCGCCGATCCTGATGCCGGCGTCCGCCAGCAGGTCGCGATGGCGCTCGGCGAGTTCGACGGGCCGGAGGCCGCGGCTGCGCTGGTGAAGCTGCTCGTCGATCCTGAACGAATCGTTGCGTCCGCCGCGGCCGACAGCATGGCGGAGTTCAAGGATCCGGCTTGCGCCGAGATCATCCTGCCGCTGGTCAAGCATGCCCACGCCTTCGTCCGCATGGGCGCGTTGCGTGCGCTGAAGGAGCTGCGCTGCAAGGACACACTGAAACCGGCGCTGGAAGCGCTCCAGGATTCCGATGCCGCCGTGCGGGTGCAGGCGATCGGCGTGATCGGGTTCCTCAAGCTGGAGGAATCAATTCCGGCGCTGACCGCGCTGATCAACGATCCCGACGCGCATGTGCGCCGTGCCGCCGTCAGCGCGCTCGCCTTCTCGCAGATGAAGCCCGCGGCCGAGATGATCACGCGCGCGTTGAAGGATTCGGACTGGATGGTGCGGGAGATGGCCGCGGAAACGCTGGGCCTCAACGTCAACGGATCGATTGCCGCCGACCAGCTCATCGCTTCGCTCAGTGACGAGTTCTGGCAGGTGCGGCTGAAGGCAATCCGCAGCCTTGGCCGGATGAAAATCGAGCGCGCGGTGCGCCCGATCGGCAACTGCGTGAACCATGAGCAGGCCAATCTGCGGAAAGAGGCGGCGGCGGCGCTTGGCGAGATCGCCCACCACGACGGCGAAGCGTTCCTTGCCGTCATCGCCGACGATCCCGATCCCGAGGTGCGCAAGAACGCGCGCTGGGCGCTTCAGCAGATTGCGGCCCGAAAAGCGCGGGCGGGGGCATAGAAGCGCGGCGGGCTGCCGCGCTGGACTTCCCGTCCCAGACGTTTATTGGTCTTCGCCAATGTGATAGGCCTCCGCGAGCGAGGCCGATCCGAAAAGAGCGAGGATACGCCCATGACGACATTGACGGTAAAGGACCTTCTTCCCGAGGACGGCACGCGGGGAACGCTCGTCGGCCGCGTCTGGCTGCCGCAGGCGAATGGCCCGGCCGTGGTCGCCGTGCGCGGCGATGGTGTGTTCGACGTCACCGCAAAATTCCCGACCGTCAGCGCACTCTGCGAGGAAGACAATCCGGCGAAGGCGCTTGCCGCGACCAAGGGCGAGCGCATCGGCGATCTCGAGGCCATCGTCGCCAACACGCCTCCCGATCAGCGCGATCCGAAAAAACCGTGGTTGCTTGCGCCCGTCGATCTCCAGACGCTGAAGGCGGCCGGCGTCACCTTTGCCATCTCGATGCTGGAGCGCGTGATCGAGGAGCGGGCAAAGGGCAATCCGGCCTCGGCCGAAGCGATCCGGAAGGAAGTGACCCGGCTGATCGGCGACGATCTGTCGAAGCTCAAGCCGGGCTCGGACAAGGCGATGCACCTGAAGCAGGTGCTGATCGACCAGAACGCCTGGAGCCAATATCTCGAGGTCGGCATTGGCCCCGATGCCGAGGTCTTCACCAAGGCGCCGACCTTGTCGTCGGTCGGCACCGGCATGGATGCGGGGCTGCATCCGAAGTCGACCTGGAACAACCCCGAGCCGGAGCTGGTGCTGTTCGTCTCGAGCCGCGGCACGATCGTCGGTGGCGCCCTCGGCAACGACGTCAATCTGCGCGACTTCGAGGGCCGTTCGGCACTGCTGTTGTCGAAGGCCAAAGACAACAACGCCTCGTGCTCCATCGGCCCGCTGCTGCGCCTGTTCGACGACAGCTTTACCCTCGACGACGCCCGCAAGCTCGACATCAGCCTGAACGTCAAGGGGCAGGACGGTTTCGTCCTCGACGGCCATTCCTCGATCAGCATGATCAGCCGCGATCCGACCGATCTGGTCGAGCAGACCATCGGCAAGGTGCACCAATATCCCGATGGCTTCGTGCTGTTCCTCGGGACCATGTTCGCGCCGGTTAAGGATCGCGACGCGCCGGGACAGGGGTTCACCCACAAACGCGACGACATCGTCACGATCTCGGCGCCCCAGCTCGGCAAACTCGTCAACCGCATGCGGGCCAGCGACGAATGCGAGCCCTGGACGTTCGGCATCGGCGCGCTGATGAAGAATCTCGCGCAGCGCAAGCTGATCTAGCTCACTGCACGCCGGATGTGGGGGACTCTCCACGAGTCGCTTTGCCTCGATCGACGCAGAAACTCTCTCCCCACCGTCATTGCGAGCGCAGCGAAGCAATCCAGAATCCCTCCCCGGAAAGACTCAGGATTGCTTCGCTGCGCTCGCGGTGATGGGGGGAGGGGTTGCGGGTTCGCCTTTCACCATCCTCCTAGACAGTGTCTTCGCCCCAACTGCCGCATCATTTCGTTCATCTCCGCGTTGCATCCGTGGAATAAAATCGCGCTGCGCGTGACATAGAAGTCGCTCATCCGCTCGCGCGCGCTTTCCCCCTCAATAGTCAAATAATATGACTAGTCGGAACCAAACTTCCGTGAAATAGTCCCTCCCGCCACCTCAAAGGTCGGCCTGTGGGTGCGATGCTACCAATCGGCGCCCCCGGATAACATTTTGGGAGACACGCCTGATGATCGTCAAAGCCCTCTTTGCGGCCAGCGCGACGGCCGCGTTGCTGCTCGCGCTGCCGGCGAATGCCGCCGAGCTCACCATTGGCTTCTCGCAGATCGGATCGGAATCCGGCTGGCGCGCGGCCGAGACCTCGGTCTCCAAGCAGGAGGCCACCAAGCGCAAGGTCAATCTCAAGATCGCCGACGCGCAGCAGAAGCAGGAGAACCAGATCAAGGCGATCCGCTCCTTCATCGCGCAGAATGTCGATGCGATCTTCCTCGCGCCCGTCGTCTCAACCGGCTGGGACTCGGTGCTGAAGGAAGCCAAGGAGGCCAAGATCCCGGTCGTGCTGCTCGACCGCGACATCGATCCCTCCGGCAAGGAGCTCTATCTCACCGCCGTGACCTCCGACAGCGTTCACGAAGGCGAGGTCGCGGGTGACTGGCTGGCGAAGACCGTCGGCGCCAAGGCCTGCAACATCGTCGAATTGCAGGGCACGGTCGGCGCGAGCGTCGCCGCCAACCGCAAGAAGGGGTTTGACACCGCTATCGCCAAGCATGCGAACCTGAAAGTGGTGCGCAGCCAGACCGGCGACTTCACCCGCGCCAAGGGCAAGGAAGTGATGGAAAGCTTCATCAAGGCCGAAGGTGGCGGCAAGTCGATCTGCGCGGTCTATGCGCACAACGACGACATGATGGTCGGCGCGATCCAGGCGATGAAGGAAGCTGGGCTCAAGCCGGGCAAGGAGATTCTCACCGTCTCGATCGATGCAGTCCCCGACATCTTCAAGGCGATGGTCGCCGGCGAAGCCAATGCCACGGTCGAGCTGACGCCGAACATGGCAGGCCCCGCTCTCGATGCCATCGCGGCCTTCAAGGACAAGGGTACCGTTCCGCCGAAATGGATCCAGACGGAATCCAAGCTCTACACCGCCACCGATGATCCGCAGAAGATCTACGACAGCAAGAAGGGCCTCGGTTACTGAGGCGAGAGTGTCGCCGGACGGCCGTGCTTCGGCAGTCCGGCGATCCCGCTCGAAACCGCTGCGCGAACGAACAGGCTCCGTGTCCGCATTGTCAGCGGGCGCCCTTGGGAGTGAATGTCATGGAGAACAGCCAGGATTCCGCTGCTTCCCTGCTGGAGGTGCGTGGGATCAGCAAGAGCTTTGGCGCCGTGCGTGCGTTGCAGGAGGTCGACTTCACGCTTCGCGCCGGCGAGATCCATGCGCTGCTTGGTGAGAACGGCGCGGGCAAGTCCACGCTGATCAAGGTCGTGACGGGCGTATTTCCGCGCGATGCCGGCATCGTCAGACTGGGCGGCGAAGAGGTCGCGCCGCGCTCGGCCAAGGCGGCGGTTCAGGCCGGCATTGCGACGGTCTACCAGGAAGTCAATTTGCTGCCGAATCTCTCGGTGGCGCAGAACCTGTTCCTGGACCGGCAGCCGACGCGCTTCGGCGTCGTGCTCGAGGGCGAGATGCGACGGCGCGCGAAGTCGCTGCTCGCGGATTTCGGTCTCGACATCGACGTATCAGCGCCGCTTGGCAATTACTCGGTGGCGATCCAGCATGTCACCGCGATCGCGCGCGCCGTCGATCTCTCCGCGCGCGTGCTGATCCTGGACGAGCCGACCGCGAGCCTCGACCGCCATGAGGTCGAGATCCTCTTTCGCATCATGCGTCAGCTTGCCAAGCGCGGCATTGGCATCGTCTTCGTCAGCCATTTCCTCGACCAGGTCTACGAGATCTCCGATCGAATCACCGTTTTGCGAAATGGTCGCCTTGTCGGCGAGCGCGAGACCGCGTCGCTGTCGCGGCTCGAGCTGATCCGGATGATGCTCGGCCGCGAACTGGCCGAGACCACCAGCGCGCGGGCCGCGACGCGCGACCATCAGGCCCGCGAAGTCTGCGCAAGCTTCGAGAATTATGGCAAATCAGGCTATGTCGCGCCGTTCAATCTCCAGCTGCGCCATGGCGAGGTCGTCGGCCTCGCCGGCCTGCTCGGTTCGGGCCGGACCGAGACGGCGCGGCTGGTGTTCGGCGCCGAGCGCGCCGATGGCGGGCAGGCGAGGGTGGAAGGCGCGCCTGTCCGGCTTCACTCGCCGCGCGACGGCGTGCGCCACGGCTTTGGCTATTGCCCTGAGGAGCGCAAGACCGACGGCATCGTCGCCGAGCTCACCGTGCGCGAGAACATCGTGCTCGCGCTCCAGGCCAAGCGCGGTCTACATCGGCCGCTGTCGCGACGCGAGCAGGACGAGATCGCAAGCCGTTACGTCAAGATGCTCGACGTTCGCCCGCCCGATCCGGAGCGTCCCGTTGGCCTGCTGTCCGGCGGCAATCAGCAGAAGGTCCTGCTGGCACGATGGCTTGCGACCTCGCCACGGCTGCTCGTGCTGGACGAGCCGACCCGCGGCATCGACGTCGGCGCGCATGCCGAGATCATCCGCCTGATACGCGAGCTCTGCGACGACGGACTTGCGCTGCTCGTGATTTCCTCCGAGCTCGACGAGATCGTGACCTATTCCGACCGCGTGGTGGTGCTGCGCGACCGCGCTCATGTCGAGGAGCTCGCCGGCGAGGCCATCGACGTCGGCAGCATTCTCGCCGCGATCGCCGCCGATGGGGCCAGTGTCGCGCATGAGGGCAGGGCATGACCGCGCTGTTGCCGCGCCGCGGCCTTGCCCAGATCCTCGCGTTGATCGTCGTCCTGGCGGTCGATCGCGTGGTATCGCCGCAATTCTTCGATCTGCGCCTCCAGGACGGCCGGCTGTTCGGCAGCCTGATCGACGTGCTCAACCGCGGCACGCCGGTGGCGCTGCTCTCGCTCGGCATGGTCCTGGTGATCGCGACGCGCGGCATCGATCTGTCAGTTGGCGCTGTGATGGCGATCTCGGGCGCGATCGCGGCGAGCCTCGCCGACAACCACAGTCTGGTCGTGGTGCTGGCGGCTGCGCTCGGCACCGGCCTGATCTGCGGGTTGTGGAACGGATTTCTCGTCGCGGTGCTCGGCATGCAGCCGATCGTGGCGACCCTTATCCTGATGGTTGCGGGGCGCGGCATCGCCCAGCTCATTACCGAGGGCCGCATCGTGACCTTCTCCTCGCCCGATCTGGTCTGGCTCGGCAACGGCTCCATCCTCGGCGTGCCGGTGCCGGTCGCGATTGCGCTGGGCATGCTGATCCTCACCGGCGCGGTGGTGCGCGGCTCGGCACTCGGATTGCTGATCGAGGCCACGGGCGGCAATGCGCGGGCAAGCGAACTCGCCGGCGTCGGCACGCGCGCGATGATTTTGGCGGTCTATGTCTGGTGCGGCGTTTGCGCTGCGCTTGCCGGCGTCATCGCGGCGGCCGACATCATGGGGGCGGATGCCAACAATGCCGGCCTCTGGCTCGAGCTCGACGCCATCCTCGCGGTGGTGATCGGCGGCACCTCGCTGTTCGGCGGCCGCTTCAGTCTCGTGCTGGCCGTACTTGGCGCGCTGATCATCCAGACCATGAACACCGGCATTCTGCTGTCGGGCTATCCGCCGGAGTTCAATTTGCTGGTCAAGGCGGTGGTGGTGCTCGCCGTGCTGCTGCTGCAATCGCCGAAGCTGTCCGGCTTTGCCGGCGTCGTGACGCGGCTGCGGAGGACCAAGGCATGAAAGGCCTGCCGCCCGTCCTCATTACCGCGGTCGTGCTCGTCGCGGGATTTGCGCTCTGCGCGATGCAGTTTCCCAACATCGCTTCCACTCGCGTGGTCGGCAATCTCCTGACCGACAATGCCTTCCTCGGCATCGTCGCGACCGGTATGACCTTCGTCATCATTTCCGGTGGCATCGATCTCTCCGTCGGCTCGGTAATCGGCTTCACCACGGTGTTCGTCGCGCTGGCGATCGAGCGCTGGGGAATGCCGCCCCTGGTCGCCTTCGTCGCCATTCTCGCGCTCTCGGCCGCCTTCGGAGCGGCGATGGGCGCGGTGATCCATGTCTTCGATTTGCCGCCTTTCATCGTGACGCTCGCCGGCATGTTCTTGGCCCGGGGTGCCAGCTTCCTGCTCTCGACGGAATCGGTGCCGATCACAGCACCTGTCTATTCCACCGTGTCGGACTTCGCACTGCGACTACCCGGCGGTGGACGGCTGACGGCGGTCGCGATCATCATGCTTGCGATCGTGATCGGCGGCGCATTGCTGCTGCAGCTCACCCGGTTCGGCGCCAATGTCTATGCGCTCGGCGGCAGCCGGGCGACCGCTAGCCTGATGGGGGTCGCCGTCGGCAAGATGACGGTGAAGATCTACATGCTGTCGAGCCTGCTCGCCGGCATCGCCGGCATCGTCTTCTCCTTCTACACCAGCGCCGGCTATTCGCTGTCCGCCGTCGGCGTCGAGCTTGACAGCATCGCGGCCGTCGTGATCGGCGGCACGCTGCTCACGGGCGGGCAGGGCTCGGTGATCGGCACCTTCCTGGGCGTGCTGATCCAGGGCATGATTCAGACCTATATCAATTTCGACGGAACACTGTCGAGCTGGTGGACCAAGATCGCGACCGGCGTGCTGCTGTTCGCCTTCATCGCCTTGCAACAGGGGTTGGTCGCGCTCGCGCGCCGACCCGTGGCAAAGCGCCTGGGAGCAGTCTCATGACCACCTCGCGCATCCTCGTCATCCCGACGCGCCGGGCGCACTCCAATCACGCGGAGGTGGCCCGCTCGATCGGCGTTGACATCATCGCCGGTCGCTACGCGGAGGGAACGCGCCTGCCTGGCGATGCCGAAATGATCGCGATGTTCGGGGTGTCGCGGCCGGTACTACGGGAGAGCGTCAAGACGCTGGTCGCCAAGGGCCTGCTCACCACCAAGGCCCGCGTCGGCACCGTCGTGCGCGAACGCGTCGCCTGGAATATGTTCGACGCCGACGTGCTGGCCTGGCACCTGGACGCCGGGATCGACAAGCGTTTCCTCAACGACCTGGCCGAGATCCGCCTCGCGGTCGAGCCGCGCGCGGCGATGTTGGCGGCGGCGCAGCGGTCGGAGCAGGATCTATCCGAGCTTCGGCGCTGCATGGAGCGGATGCGACTTGAAGCCTCCGACTCCGTTGGCTTCGCCGATGCCGACCTCGCGCTCCACGTCGCCGTAGCGCGCGCCTCCGGAAATCTGTTCATGCGCTCGATCGGGCACGTCATCGAGGCTGCGTTGCGCGCCTCATTCCTGCTCAGCGCACCGGTCGAACCGGAGGACCGCGACACCGTTCTGCTCTGGCATCAGAAGATCGTCGATGCCATCGCCGCCGGTGATGCCACGACTGCGTCGGAGGCGATGGTCTACGTCATTCACAACGGCATGCGCCGCCACGAGGGTACAGTGATCGAGACTGTACCGGCCGAAGCGCTGCCGTCCGCGGAAGCTGGAGAAACATCGTGACTGAACTTCGCATCGCCATCGTCGGCTTCGGCAAGATCGCGCGCGACCAGCATGTCGGCGCCATTGCAGCGGTTCCCGGCGCGACGCTGGCCGCCGTCGCCAGCCGCAATGCCTCGTTGCCGGATCTGCCGCATTTCGCGACCATCGAGGAGCTGCTGGAAAAAGGTCCGCCGATCGACGCGGTGTCGCTCTGCACGCCGCCTCAAGTGCGCCGCGCCCAGGCGGTCGCAGCGCTGAGGGCCGGCAAGCACGTCATGCTGGAGAAGCCGCCCGGCGCCGGCGTTGCCGAGCTCGATCCGCTGATCGCGATGGCGGGTGAGACCAAGCGAACGCTGTTTGCGACCTGGCATTCGCGCCATGCGCCGGCAGTCGAGCCGGCGCGCGAGTGGCTCGCCGCGCGCCGCATCCGTTCCGTGCACGTCAACTGGAAAGAGGACGTCCGCGTCTGGCATCCCGGGCAGGCATGGATCTGGGAGCCGGGCGGGCTCGGGGTGTTCGATCCCGGCATCAATGCGCTGTCGATCCTGACCAGGATCCTGCCGAAGCCCGTGTTCGTCAACGCGGCCGAGCTCGCCTTCCCCGCCAATTGCCAGGCGCCGATCGCCGCGAAGCTGACGCTGACCGACATCGACGGCCTACCTGTGACCGCCGAGTTCGACTTCCGCCAGACCGGGCCGCAGAGCTGGGATATCCTCGTCGAAACCGACCAGGGCCGGATGACGCTATCACGCGGCGGCCGGATCATGGCGATCGACGGCAAGACCGTTGCCGAGGCGCCCGATGAGGAATATCGGGAGCTTTACCGGCACTTCGTCGCGCTCGCCGCGACAGGCGCGAGCGACGTCGATTTGGCGCCGCTTCGTCTCGTCGCGGACGCCTTCCTGCTCGGCAGGCGCACGATCGTCGAACCGTTTGTGGGTTGATCATGGCTGGATCGAAAACAGAAAGAGACGTGTTCGGAACGCTGCCGGACGGCCGCAAGGTGGACCGCATCGTGCTGCGCGGCGAGGGCGGGTTCGAGGCGCGCATCATCACCCATGGTGCAGTCTTGCAGGCCTTGATCGCGCCGGACGGCAAGGGCGGCCACGACGACGTCGTGCTCGGCCATGATGGGTTTGCCGGCTATCTCGCCGAACGAAAGTTCTTCGGCGCCACCGTCGGCCGCTACGCCAATCGCATCGCCAACGGACAATTTTCGCTGGACGGCGAGACGGTGCAGCTTCCCGTCAACAACGGTCCGAATGCGCTGCATGGCGGCCTCGACGGCTTCGACCGCAAGCTCTGGGACATTGCGGAGGTCGACGATGGCGCCGAGCCCGCGGTCACGCTGACCTACACGAGCTCGCATGGCGAGGAAAACTATCCCGGTCGGCTCGATGTGCGCCTGACCTATCGTGTTACCGGCCCGGCTGAGCTATCCCTGATCATGGAGGCGCGGACCGACCGGCCGACCATCGTCAACCTGACCAACCACAGCTTCTTCAATCTGGAGGGCGCGACATCAGGCACGCCCATACTCGATCACAAGCTGACGGTCGCGGCCGGGCATTTCCTCGCGATCGACCCCACGGCCATTCCGTTGCCGGAGCCGCCGCGCAGCGTTGCCGGCACGCCGTTCGATTTCCGGGAGCCTCGGCCGATCGGCGAGCGCGTCCGCGAGAGCGACCAGCAATTGCGCAACGGCAGGGGCTACGACCATACCTACTGTCTCGCGCGCGACGGTAAGCTCAGTCTCGCGGCGCGACTGGAGGCGCCGCGCTCGGGGCGCATCATGGAGCTGTTCACCGATCAGCCCGGTCTGCAGGTCTATTCGGGCAATTATCTCGACGGCACGATTTCGGGCAAGGGCGGCAAGCTCTACCGGCAGTCGGACGCGATGTGCCTGGAGCCGCATATCTGGCCGGACGCACCGAACCGGCCGGATTTCCCGAGCCCGCGCCTAGCGCCCGGCGAGGTCTATCGCCATCATACGGTCTATCGCTTTGCGGTGAGGACGTCCTGATGGAACAGGTGCCGACCTCGGTTCTTTCGGACGATCCTTGCCATCTCGGCGAGGGGCCGACCTATGACGTGACCACGGACACCGCCTGGTGGTTCGATATCCGGGAGGGGCGACTGTTCGAGGCGCAGCTCGGCAGCGGCAGCATTCGCGTTCATGCGCTGGGCCGGATGGCGAGCGCGCTTGGGCGGATCGATGCCGAAAGGCAGTTGATCGTCGCGGAAGACGGCCTCTATATCCGCAAAATTGCCGACGGCGCGATGAGGCTGCTCTGTCCGCTTGAAGCCGACAATCCCGCGACCCGCTCCAACGATGCCCGCGTGCATCCCTCCGGCACGTTCTGGATCGGCACTATGGGCCGGAAGGCGGAAGCAGGGGCAGGCGCGATCTACGCGTTCCATCACGGCGAGATATCGATGCTGTTTCCGCGCATCAGCATTCCCAACTCGATCTGCTTCTCGCCCGATGGCGCCACGGGCTACTTCGCCGACACGGCGCGCGCGGTGCTCTACGCGGTGCCGCTCAATCCCGTCACCGGCCTGCCGCGCGGCGAGCCGGAGGTGCTGCTGCGCCACACCGGCGTTGGCGGCCTCGACGGTTCGGTGTGCGATGCCGACGGGCAGATTTGGAACGCGTGCTGGGGCGCGAGCCGCATCGACGTCTACTCTCCGCAAGGCGAACGCCTGCGTTCGCTGAGCGTGCCGGCAAAGCAGGCGAGCTGCCCCGCTTTTGTCGGTCCTGGTCTGTCGCGTCTCCTCGTCACCTCGGCCTGGCAGGACATGGATGCGGCGGCGCGTGCCGCCGATCCGCAAGCCGGCTACACCTTCCTGTTGGAGGCCACCGCGCGCGGTCGCGCGGAGCCTGACGTCAAGCTCGCATAGGAGGCTAGAAGCCGCACACCAAATTTCTCGACGACACGAAAAAACAGTCTGACATCCAAGGGAGTGAAACATGTTGAAACTGAAGACCACCTTCCTCGCGCTGGCGCTGGCCGGCGCTGCGACGATGGCCGCGGGCGTCACCGCCTCGGCCCAGGACAAAGCAACAGTCGGCATCGCCATGCCGACCAAATCGTCGGCGCGCTGGATCGACGATGGCAACAATATGGTGAAGGTGCTGAAGGAGCGCGGCTACAACACCGACCTGCAATATGCCGAGGACGACATTCCGAACCAGCTCTCGCAGGTCGAGAACATGGTGACCAAAGGCGCGAAAGCGCTGGTAATCGCCGCGATCGACGGCACCACGCTCTCCGACGTGCTCAAGCAGGCGAAAGCAAAAGGCATCACCGTGATCGCCTATGACCGCCTGATCCGCGGCACGCCGAACGTCGACTATTACGCCACCTTCGACAATTTCCAGGTTGGCGTGCTCCAGGCCGAATCGATCGTGCAGGGCCTCGGTCTTAAGGACGGCAAGGGCCCGTTCAACATCGAGCTGTTCGGCGGCTCGCCCGACGACAACAACGCCTACTTCTTCTACAACGGCGCGATGAGCGTGCTGAAGCCGTACATCGACAGCGGCAAGCTCGTCGTCGTCTCCGGCCAGACGGGCATGGATAAGGTCGCGACCTTGCGCTGGGACGGCGCCACCGCGCAGGCCCGCATGGACAATCTGCTCAGTGCCTACTACGGCAACAAGAAGGTCAACGCGGTGCTGTCGCCGTATGACGGCCTGTCGATCGGCATCATCTCCTCACTGAAGGGCGTCGGTTATGGCAGCGCCGGCCAGCCGATGCCTATCATCTCGGGCCAGGATGCCGAGGTGCCCTCGATCAAGGCGATGCTGCGCGGCGACCAGTATTCGACCATCTTCAAGGACACCCGCGATCTCGCCAAGGTGACCGCCGACATGGTCGACGCTGCGCTTGCCGGCAAGCAGGTCACCGTGAACGACACCAAGACCTACGAGAACGGCGCCAAGACCGTGCCGTCCTATCTGCTCAAGCCGGTCGTGGTCTACAAGGACAATTGGGAGAAGGTCCTGGTCGACAGCGGCTACTACAAGAAGTCGCAGTTCCAGTAGGCTTCTTTTCTTTTCCCTCTCCCCGCTTGCGGGGAGAGGGTTAGGGTGAGGGGAAGCCTCCGCGAGGAAGGACGCAGTGCGTCTCGCGGAGACTCCCCCTCACCGGATCGCATCGAACGATGCGATCCGACCTCTCGCCGCGAGCGGGGAGAGGTGATCTAACACTGATTGAGGGACGTGAAATCATGACCGCAATGCTGGAGATGCGTAACGTCAGCAAGAGCTTTTCCGGTGTGCAGGCGCTGCGTGATGTCAACTTCTCGGTTGAAGCCGGGCAGATCCACGCCCTCGTCGGCGAGAACGGTGCCGGCAAGTCCACGCTGATGAAGGTCCTCAGCGGCGTCTACCCGGCCGGCAGCTACGAGGGCACCATCATCTTCGATGGCGAGGAGCGCCGCTTCCGCGACATCAACGATTCCGAGGCGCTCGGCATCATCATCATTCATCAGGAGCTCGCGCTGATCCCGCTGATGTCGATTGCCGAAAACATCTTCCTGTCGCATCCGCCGTCAAAGCTTGGCGTCATCGACCGCGACGAGGTGTATCGGCGCACGCGCGACCTGCTCGCGCAGGTCGGCCTCAAGGAATCGCCGGATACGCTGATCACCGATCTCGGCGTCGGCAAGCAACAGCTGGTCGAGATCGCCAAGGCGCTGTCCAAGCGGGTGCGGATGCTGATCCTGGACGAGCCGACCGCGAGCCTCAACGAGGCCGACAGCGCCGCACTGCTGGAGCGGCTGATGGCGTTCCGCGCGCAGGGTATCGGCTCGATCCTGATCTCGCACAAGCTCAACGAGGTCGCCAAGGTCGCTGACCACATCACGGTGCTGCGCGACGGCCGCACCGTCGACAGCATCGATTGCCACGCCGAGCCGATCCAGGAAGACCGCATCATCCGCAGCATGGTCAACCGCGATCTCGCCCACCGCTTTCCGGAGCGCAGCGCAAAGATCGGCGAGCCCGTTCTCACCGTCGAGAGCTGGTCGGTCTACCATCCCATCCATCCCGAGCGGCAGGTGATCAAGAACGTCGATTTCAGCGTGAAGCGCGGCGAAGTCGTCGGTATTGCCGGATTGATGGGCGCCGGCCGCACCGAATTCGCCATGAGCCTGTTTGGCCGGTCGTGGGGCACCACGATCAGCGGTCGCATCCGGCTCGAGGATCATGAGATCGTGCTGCCCAACGTGGCGGCCGCGATCGACGCCGGCCTTGCCTATGTCACGGAGGACCGCAAGCAGCTGGGACTGATCCTCGCCGACGACGTCCGCAAGAACATCACGCTCGCAAGCCTCGACCAGGTCGCTCCTCGCCACGTCATCGACGACATCGCCGAGCTGAAGGTCGCCAGCGACTACCGCAACCGGATGCGCATCCGCTGCTCCGACGTCTATCAGGAGACCAGCCAGCTCTCCGGCGGCAACCAGCAAAAGGTCGTGCTGTCGAAATGGCTGATGACCGACCCCAAGGTCTTGATCCTGGACGAGCCGACCCGGGGCATCGACGTCGGTGCCAAATACGAGATCTACTGTATCATCAACGAGCTTGCAGAAGCCGGCCGTGGCGTGGTGGTGATCTCCTCGGAGATGCCCGAGCTACTCGGCATCTGCGACCGCATCTGTGTCATGAACGACGGCGCCTTCGTCGGCGAGTTCAAGGGACGTGATGCGACGCAGGAAAAGATCATGCGCGCCATCATGCGCAACGACAGAAATTATGGAAGCAGCGCCCTTGCGGGTGCGGAGATGGGAGGATCACAGCCATGACCGACAAGACGGTTTCGCTGCCCGAGGAGGGTCGGCACGGCAGCTTCATCAAGAACAATCTGCGCAATTACGGCATGCTGATGTCGCTGATCGCGATCATGCTGTTCTTTCAGGTCATGACTGGCGGCACGCTACTGCAGCCGCTCAACCTGACCAATCTGGTGCTCCAGAACAGCTACATCGTTATCATGGCGCTCGGCATGCTGCTCGTCATCGTCACCGGCCATATCGACCTCTCGGTCGGCTCGGTCGCGGGCTTCGTCGGCGCGGTGGCTGCCGTGCTCATGGTGACCTACAAGGTCGACTACACGCTCGCCTTTATCGCCTGCCTGCTGCTGGGCGCGGCAATCGGCGCCGCGCAGGGCTATTGGGTGGCCTATTTCAAGATACCGTCCTTCATCGTGACGCTGGCCGGCATGCTGGTGTTCAAGGGCCTCGCGCTTGCGGTATTGCAAGGCCAGTCACTAGGACCGTTCCCGGCCACCTTCCAGAAGCTGTCCTCCGGCTTCATTCCGGAGATGCTGCCCGAGGCCGGCACGCTGCATCCGACGTCGATGCTGGTCGGTGCGGTGCTCGCGCTCGGCCTCGTCTACGCCAGCTCCAAGGGGCGCTCGCGCGAGCAGCTGCACGGCATCGAGGTCGAGCCTTACGCGTTCTTCCTCGGCAAGAGCATTCTCCTGGCTTGCGCTGTGCTCTATTTCACCTATCTGATCGCCTCGCATCGCGGTCTGCCGAACGTGCTGGTCATCATGACCGCGCTGATCGCGCTGTACGGTTTCGTCACCCGCCGCACCGTCATCGGTCGGCAGGTCTACGCGGTTGGCGGCAATGCGAAAGCGGCAAGCCTGTCGGGCATCAAGACGGAACGGTTGACCTTCCTCACCTTCGTCAACATGGGCGTGCTCGCTGCGCTCGCCGGCCTCGTTTTCGCCGCGCGCCTCAACACAGCAACGCCGAAGGCGGGCCTCGGCTTCGAGCTCGACGTCATCGCGGCCTGCTTCATCGGCGGCGCCTCGGCCTATGGCGGTGTCGGCCGCGTCGGTGGCGCCGTGGTCGGCGCCATGATCATGGGCGTGATGAACAACGGCATGTCCATCCTCGGCATCGGCATCGACTATCAGCAGGTCATCAAGGGCCTGGTCCTGCTCGGGGCGGTGTGCATCGACGTTTATAATCAGCGGAGATGAGGCCGCCGACTACGATCGGCTTCAGTGAGCTATTGCTCAACAGGTGAGCATATGATCGAATGGCCGGATGGATCCTGGTCAGTTCGATCTCATTATCTTCGATTGCGACGGTGTGCTCGTCGACAGCGAGCTGTTGAGCTGTCAATGCCTGTCGGACGAGCTGTCCGAATCCGGGATATCGCTGACACTTGCACAAGCGCTGGAGCTGTTCCTTGGACGAAGCACGAGCGCAATTACTCGGCATTATCGCGAGCTCGGCCACGCAATGCCGGTCGATTTTCCGTCCCGGCTGAAGTCGCGCGTGTTGATGGCGTTCGAAAAGGCGCTTCATCCGGTTTCTGATGTCGATATGATCTTGTCGGGCCTGCGGGCACCATTCTGCGTGGCTTCCTCCAGCGACATCGACCGTGTCGCGCTCTCCCTTGACGTCACCGGCCTGCGGGCGCATTTCGGCGACCGGATCTACACCGCGCAGATGGTCAGGCACGGCAAGCCGGCGCCCGATCTCTTTCTCTACGCGGCCGAGCAGATGGGCGCGAAACCTGCGCGCACGCTGGTGATCGAGGATAGTGCGAGCGGCGTGCAGGCGGGCAAGGCGGCCGGCATGACGGTCTGGGGATTTGCCGGCGGCAGCCATTATCGCGGACGCGACGGGCAGGCTATATTGTCGGGTGCGGGGGCCGACCGGGTCTTCGCGCGCATGATCGATTTCTGGAAGGATGACTGACGCCTGCCATGGCCGCCGAGAACGAAAAGTCCAGGCTCGACGACGCCGCGCGTGCCGGCTGGCTCTATTTCATTGCCGGTCACACCCAGGACGAGATCGCGAAGATGCTCCAGGTGTCGCGCGCGTCGGCGCAGCGGCTGGTGTCGCTATGTCTCGCCGAACGGCTCATCACCTTCCGGCTCGAACACCCCATCGCCGCGTGCATGGAATTGGCGGCGCGTCTGAAGGAGCGTTTCGAGCTTACCTATTGCGAGGTGGTGCCGGCTGATCCCGCCGCGCCGCAGGCCACAGCGGGCATAGCCGAACGCTGCGCCAACCTGCTCGATTCCACTCTGCGTTCGGAAACCCCCGTCATCGTCGCGCTCGGGACGGGACGCGCCGTGCGCGCCGCGGTCGAGCGCGTCACGCCGATCGACCGGCCCAATCACCAGATCGTCTCGCTCGTCGGCAACATCTCCGCCGACGGTTCTGCGAGCTTCTACGATACCGTCGGCCGGCTCGCCGATCGCACCGGCGCACGGCATTACCCGATGCCGCTACCGTTCCTGATGTCGTCCGAGGACGAGCGCAACAAGATGGTCCGGATCGAGCCGATCGCGAAGGTGAAGGCCGTCGCGGCCAAGGCGGATTTGCGCCTCGTCGGCATCGGCCAGATGGACCAGAAGGCGCAGGTCCATGTCGACGGCTTCGTCACCCGCGACGAATTGTTCGAGATGATGCGGCAAGGGGCGATCGGCGAGATCACGGGCTGGGCCTATGATTCCAAGGGCCGCCTGCTGAAGGCCGGCACCAACAAACGGTTGACCAGCATTCCGCCGGAGGTCCCGGCGAAGACCACGACGATCGGCGCCGCCGTCGGCGCAGCCAAGGTGCCGGCGATCGCGGCGGCGCTGAATGGGCGGCTGATCAACGGTCTGATTACGGACGAGGCGACCGCAAGGGCGATTCTGGAGCGCTGAGGCGGTTCGTCGTTTCCGCGCGGGGCGCGAGGCAGGGATTTCGCCACCCACGCCGCTGTCGTCGTCCGCGACCCGGCTACGCCAAGGCTTCGCCGGGGTTGAGGTCTGGGGGCGCCGAAGGTTTAGCGAAGGCGGCAGGCGGACGATCCAGGACGCCGCAGCGCCGCTGAGGCAAACCGACAGACGGCACGGAGTACTGGATGCCCCTTCGCGGGGCATGACGGGGAGGGCGACGCACGAGCTCCCCCGCGTCGCAGCACTCATAAGTTGCCGAAACGTCCGCGCGCCTGCTTGACAACGGCCCGCCCTCAGCCGAACATACGCCCAACGCGTGGGCATATGCTCAAAAGCGCGAGCTTAGGGAGGTCACCGTGAAACACGTCCTCGGCGCCGTCTGTGGCGCGTCTGTCCTGCTGGCTGTCCCCGCGATGGCCGAAACGACCCTGACGATTGCCACCGTGAACAACGGCGACATGATCCGCATGCAGGGGCTGACGGGTGAATTCACCAAGAAGAACCCCGATATCAGCGTCAAATGGGTGACGCTGGAAGAGAACGTGCTGCGCCAGCGCGTCACAACCGACATCGCCACCAAGGGCGGCCAGTTCGACGTCCTCACCATCGGCACCTACGAGGTGCCGATCTGGGCCAAGAAGGGTTGGCTGGTGCCGCTCGCCAATCTCGGCGCCGACTACGACGTCGCCGACCTCCTGCCCAAGATCAAGGATGCGGTCTCGGTCGACGGCAAGCTCTACGCCGCGCCATTCTACGGCGAGAGCTCGATGGTGATGTACCGCACCGACCTGTTCGACAAGGCCGGCCTCAAGATGCCGGAAAGCCCCACCTGGGATTTCGTCGTCGACGCCGCCAAGAAGCTCACCGACAAGAGCGCCGGCGTCTACGGCATCTGCCTGCGCGGCAAGGCCGGCTGGGGCGAGAACATGGCGTTCCTCTCCGCCATGGCCAATTCCTACGGCGCGCGCTGGTTCGACGAGAAGTGGCAGCCGCAGTTCAACACGCCGGAATGGAAGGCGACGCTCACGACCTATGTCGACCTGATGAAGCAGGCCGGCCCTCCCGGTGCGAGCTCGAACGGCTTCAACGAGAACCTCGCGCTGTTCAATGCCGGCAAGTGCGCAATGTGGATCGATGCCACCGTCGCGGCGTCGTTCGTCACCAACCCGAAGGACTCCAAGGTCGCCGACAAGGTCGGCTTCGCGCTGGCGCCCAACACCGGGCTCGGCAAGAACGCCAACTGGCTGTGGGCCTGGAGCCTCGCAATTCCCGCCGGCTCGAAGAAGGCCGAAGCCGCCGAGAAGTTCATCGCCTGGGCCACCAGCAAGGATTACACCAAGGTCGTGGCTGCGAAGGAGGGCTGGGCGAACGTGCCGCCGGGCACCCGAACCTCGCTCTACCAAAACCCTGATTATCTGAAGGTCGCCCCGTTCGCCAAGCTGACGCTGGCCTCGATCGATGCCGCCGATCCGAACAAGCCGACGGTGAAGCCGGTGCCCTACGTCGGCGTGCAATATGCGGCCATCCCCGAATTCCAGGGCATCGGTACGCAGGTGGGCCAGCAATTCTCGGCCGCGCTTGCGGGATCGATGACGGTCGATGCCGCGCTCACCGCGGCGCAATCTTCAACCGAGCGCGAGATGAAGCGCGCGGGTTACATCAAGTGAGCTCGAGCTCTCCCTCCTGAGCTCAGACTTGCGGCCATCCACCGCTCCAGGTGGATGGCCGCCTTCTTCCCGCAAGCGGAGAAGCCAAGAATGGCAACCCGGCAGACGCAGCTTCTCGCACGGACGCTCCTGACGCCGGCCGTCGGGCTGCTGTTCATCTGGATGATCGTCCCGCTCGCGTTGACGATCTATTTCTCGACGCTGCATTACAGCTTACTCGATCCCGGCTCGGAAGCGTTCGTCGGGCTGGAAAACTTCCGCTACTTCCTCACCGACCCCGCGTTCCTCGCCTCGCTACAGAACACGCTGGTGCTGGTCGGCTCGGTGCTGGCGCTGACCGTCCTGCTCGGAATTCCGCTGGCGCTATTGCTCGACCAGCCGGTGATCGGCCTCAACATCGTGCGGTTGATGGTGATCGCGCCGTTCTTCGTGATGCCGACGGTGAGCGCGCTGGTCTGGAAGAACCTGCTGATGCATCCTGTGTCCGGGCTGTTTGCCTGGATCGCCTCGCTGTTCGGGTTGACGCCGATTGACTGGTTTACCGACGCGCCGCTGCTCGCCGTGATCCTGATCGTGTCCTGGCAATGGCTGCCGTTCGCGACCCTGATTTTGCTCACCGCGATGCAGTCGCTCGACGAGGAGCAGAAGGAAGCCGCTGAAATGGACGGTGCCAGCGCGGTCTCGACCTTCATCTACATCACGCTGCCGCACCTCGCGCGCCCCATCACGGTGGTGATCCTGATCGAGACGATCTTCCTGCTCACCGTCTTTGCCGAGATCTACGTCACCACGGGCGGCGGCCCGGGACTCTCGACCACCAACATCGCCTTCCTGATCTATTCGCAGGCACTGATCCAGTACGATGTCGGTACTGCCTCGGCAGGCGGCCTCGTCGCTGTCGTGATCGCCAACGTTGTTGCCTTTTTCCTCGTCCGTATCGTCGGTCGCAACCTGGAGGCATAAGACATGGCGCGTACGGCGACGAGGCAGCGGGTGGTGGTCTCGACCATCGGGGCGTGGTTCTTCGGCTTCCTGATCTTCTTCCCGATCCTCTGGATGGTATTGGCGAGCTTCAAGACCGAGCTCGAGGCTTTCGCGATCCCGCCGTCCTTCCTGTTCTTCCACTGGACCACGGAAAACTACGCGACGGTGCAGGAGCGCAGCGATTATGTCCTCCACGCGATGAACTCGATCATCATCGCCGGCGGCTCGACCTTGATCGCGCTTTTGATCGCGATCCCCGCGGCCTGGTCGATGGCGTTCTCGCCGACCAAGCGCACCAAGGACATCCTGCTCTGGATGCTCTCGACCAAGATGATGCCGCCGGTCGGCGTGCTGGTGCCGATCTACCTGATCTACAAGTCATTCGGCCTGCTCGATTCCCGCATCGGCCTCGTCTTCATCCTGTGTCTCGGAAACTTGCCGATCGTGATCTGGATGCTGTTCACATATTTCAAGGAGATTCCGCGCGACATCCTGGAAGCCGCGCGCATGGACGGCGCCACCATCGGCCGCGAGCTGATCTACGTGCTGACGCCGATGGCGATCCCGGGGCTCGCATCGACCATGCTGCTGAACCTGATCCTGGCCTGGAACGAGGCGTTCTGGACGCTCAATCTGTCGACCTCGAACGCTGCGCCGCTCACCACGTTCATCGCGTCCTATTCGAGCCCGGAAGGGCTGTTCTGGGCAAAGCTGTCGGCGGCTTCCACGTTGGCGATCGCGCCCATTCTCGTCCTCGGTTGGTTCAGCCAGAAGCAGCTCGTGCGCGGGCTCACCTTTGGCGCGGTAAAGTAGGAAGGGCTGCCGGATCATGGGTCAGATCACACTTCAGGACGTGCAGAAATCCTTCGGCCCCGTGCACATCATCAAGGGCGCGGACCTGGAGATCGCCGATGGGTCGTTCGTGGTGTTCGTGGGGCCGTCGGGCTGCGGCAAGACCACGCTCTTGCGGCTGATCGCGGGGCTCGAGGACGTCTCCGGCGGCAAGATCCTGATCGACGGCAAGAACGTGGTCGACACGCCGCCGGCCAAGCGCGGGCTCTCGATGGTGTTCCAGTCCTATGCGCTCTATCCGCATATGAGCGTGCGCGGCAACATCGGCTTCGGCCTGAAGATGGCGGGGCTGGCCAAGGACGAGATCAACCGTAAGGTCGAGGCCGCCGCCGCAACGCTGAACCTCACGCCCTATCTCGATCGCAAGCCGCGCGAGCTCTCCGGCGGCCAGCGCCAGCGCGTCGCGATCGGGCGTGCCATCGTCCGCGAGCCCAAGGCGTTTTTGTTCGACGAGCCGCTCTCCAACCTCGACGCGGCGCTGCGCGTGCAGATGCGGATCGAGGTGACGCGGCTCCAGAAGCAGCTCGGCACCACCGCGATCTATGTCACCCACGACCAGGTCGAGGCCATGACCATGGCCGACAAGATCGTGGTGCTCAACGGCGGCAAGATCGAGCAATACGGCTCGCCGCTGGAGCTCTACGAGAAGCCGGCCAACCTCTTCGTCGCCGGCTTCATCGGCTCGCCCAAGATGAACTTCGTGACCGGCGAGCACGCCTTGCAGAAGAGCGCAGCAACGATCGGCGTACGGCCTGAGCATCTCAAGATCGAGCGCGACGGTGCCGGCGGCTGGCAGGGAACGATCGCGGTGGCCGAGCACCTCGGCAGCGACACCTTCCTTTATGTCGATGCCGGTCAGCTCGGCATGCTGACGGCGCGCTACATCGGTGAGTTGAGCCTGCACGCCGGCGACCATGTATCGCTGCTGCCGGAGCCCGCGCGCATCCATCGCTTCGACGCAAGCGGCAGCGCCATCCGGGGCTGACAAGAAACGGCAAGAATCGGAAAAAGCAACATGTACCTGGAAAAATTCAAGCTGAACGGCAAGACCGCTTTCATCACCGGCGGCGGGCAAGGCATCGGCTTCGCCTGCGCCGAAGCGCTGGCTGAAGCCGGCGCCAGGGTCGTCATCGGCGATCGCGACAGTAAGGTCGCCGACAGTGCAAAAGCCAGCCTGAAGGCGAAGGGGTATGACGCCGAGACGGCGATCATGGACGTCACCGATACCAAGCGCGTGGCGGAAGTGGCCAACGACGTCGTTGCCCGGCACGGCAAGGTGGACATCCTCGTCAACAACGCCGGCATCGCCCGCAGCGAGACGCCGGCGGAGACCGTGACCGACGAGCACTGGCTCAATGTGATCGACGTCAATCTCAACGGCACCTTCTGGTGCTGCCGCGAGTTCGGCAAGCACATGCTCAAGGCGAAGAGCGGCGCCATCGTCAATGTCGGCTCGATGTCCGGCTTCATCGTCAACAAGCCGCAGGAGCAGTGCTTCTACAATGCGTCCAAGGCCGGCGTGCACCATCTGACGAAATCGCTCGCCGCCGAATGGGGCGCGCGCGGCATCCGCGTCAACGCGGTGGCGCCGACCTATATCGAGACGCCGCTCAACGCCTTCGTGAAGAGCAATCCGAGAATGTACGACGCCTGGATCGGTGGAACCCCGATGGCGCGGATGGGGCAGGTCGAGGAGATCGCCTCCGTGGTGCTCTTTCTCTCGTCCGAGGCCGCGAGCCTGATGACCGGCAGCATCGTGCTGGTGGATGGCGGCTACACTTGCTGGTAGGCTTGCGTCAAAACTGACGAGAGCTTCCGGGGGCGACAATGCCGCGAGCGTATATCGGCGTCGATGTAGGGACCACAAGCACGCGGGCAGGGGTGTTCGACGAGGCGGGCACCTTGCTGGCTATCGCACGGCATCCGATCAGGATATGGCCCGAGGCCGGTGACATCGTCGAACAGTCGTCCCAGGATATCTGGGACGCTTGCACGGCGTCGGTGCGGGCCGTGATGGCGGAAGCTGCAATCGCGCCCGACAGCGTCGGCGGTATCGGTTTCGACGCCACCTGCTCCCTCGTGGTGCTCGACCGGCAAGGCGAGCCGCTCACCATCAGCGCCTCCGGCGACCGGCAGCGCAACGTCATCGTCTGGATGGATCACCGCGCCACGGCCGAGGCGCGGCTGATCAACGAAACCGGTGATGCCGTGCTGCGCTATGTCGGCGGCTCGATCTCGCCCGAGATGGAGATGCCGAAACTGCTGTGGCTGAAGCGGCACATGCGCACGAGCTTCGACGCCGCAGGGCACTTCTTCGATCTGGCGGATTACCTGACCTGGCGCGCCACCGGCTCGTTGCAACGCTCGACCTGCACGGTCACTTGCAAATGGAACTACCTCGCGCATGACGGCGGTGGCTGGAGCGCGCCATTCTTCAAGCGCATCGGCCTGTCGGACTTCGTCAACGAGAAATACGCCCGCATCGGCACCGAGATCGTCGCGCCTGGCACGCGGCTCGGCGCCGGTCTAACCGGTACGGCAGCTGCCGATCTCGGCTTGTCACCGGGCACGCCGGTCGGAGCGTCCCTGATCGATGCCCATGCCGGCGGCATCGGCGCCATCGGCGGCCGCGATGAATCGGAGGGCGCGACAGATGTCTGCGACCGCCTCGCCTACATCATGGGAACGTCGGCCTGCATCATGGCGACGACGAAAGAACCGTGCTTCGTACCGGGCGTGTGGGGTCCTTACTATTCGGGCATGGTACCAAATTTCTGGCTCAACGAGGGCGGGCAGTCGGCTGCGGGCGCTGCGATCGACCATCTTCTCAAGTCGCATCCCGGCCACGCCGAGGCGAGCGTGGCGGCGCGCAGCGAGGGCCTCGACCTCATCGAGTTTCTCGAGCGCCGCATCATCGCGCGCGCAGGCGGCGCCAGCCGCGCCGTGCTGCTGGCCCGCAACGTCCATGTGCTTCCTGAGTTCATCGGCAACCGCTCGCCCTATGCCGACCCTGACACGCGCGCGGTGATCGCGGGCCTCGATCTCGACACCGACATCGCCTCGATGGAACGGCTGTTCGTCGCCGGTCTGTGCGGGCTCGCCTATGGGCTTGCCGAGGTGATCGAGGCCTTTACCGCGCATGGCGTCCATTCCAGCATCATGATCATGGGCGGCGGCGCCAGCCGCAGTCCGCTGGTGCGGCAGATCATGGCGGATACGACTGGCCTCACCGTGGCGCTGCCGCAGACCAGGGAGCCCGTGCTGCTCGGCGCCGCGATGCTCGGCGCAGTCGCCGGCGGCGCCTATGCCTCGATCGGCGAAACCATGGCCAAGATGTCGGCGTTGGGACGGAAGAGCGAGCCCACTACGCCCGACATTGCCGCCTTTCACGCCCGCAAGCGCGAGGTCTACAAGTTGCTGCGCGAGGTCGATCGCGGCAGCCGCGCGGCGATGCGTGGAATGGCCGGAGGTTGAAACGGATGTTGATTTCCTGCGGCGACGCGCTGATCGATTTTGTCCCGACGCGAAATACCGACGGGCGCGAAGCGGTGATGCCGGCGGTCGGCGGCTCCTGCCTCAACGTCGCAATCGGCATGGCGCGGCTCGGCGCGCCGACCGGCTTTGTCGGCGGGATCTCGACGGACATGTTCGGGCGCATGATCGCCGACCACGCCGCTGTATCCAATGTCGAGCTCGGTCTCGCCACAAGCAGCGATCACCAGACCACGCTCGCCTTCGTGCGTATCGTTGCGGGAGAGTCGCATTATGCTTTCTACGACGCCGAGACCGCGACGCGGAATTGGACCTACCGGCGCGGCTCTATTCCCTTCGATACGGTCGAAGTTCTCCATGTCGGCTCGACCACGCTGGTCAATGACCAGGGCGCGAGCGAGACCATGGCCCTGATCGTGGACGCACGAGCGTCCTCGACAATCTCCTTTGATCCGAACTGCCGGCCCAACCTCGTGAAGGACAAGCCGGCTTATCTCGCCCGCATGGCCGAGTTTGCCGGCTGTGCCGATCTCATCAAGATGTCAGACGTCGATTTTACCTATCTGTTCGCCGACGAGCCGTATCACCAGCGTGCGAGCACGCTGCTTGCACGCGGCGCGAGCCTCGTCGTCATCACCCGTGGCGACAACGGTGCGATCGCGTGGCATGCGGGGGCAGGACAGATCGAGGTCGCCGCCCCCAAGGTCGTGGTCGCCGACACCATCGGCGCGGGTGACAGTTTTCAGGCGGCGTTGTTGTTCGCCCTGCACAAGCAGGGACGCCTCGCCCGACAGCAACTGAAGGATATCGGCGCGGACGAGCTTCGCGGTGCACTATCCTTTGCTGCCAATTGCGCCGGTCTCACCTGCACCCGTCCCGGTGCCGATCCGCCGTGGAGTCACGAGATTATCTGGAGCTTGTAGCGTCGCGTCACAGCGGTGCCACGACCTTCTCGGCGCATTTGAGGAAGGTCCGGATCAGCGGGCTGTGAGAATCCCGCCGCCAGCAGACCGCGATGTCGATGGAATCGGTCGCATCCCGCAACGGCCGGAACACGATGCCGCGCGGCGCCCCGAGCTGGGCGCAGGCGGGCAGGATGGCGAGGCCTTCACCGGCGAGAACCAGGTTCATCGCCGAATGCACTGTCTCTACCCGGCTCGCAATCGGCATCACGATCTGATGCCGCCGCAGCAGGGCCGCGACCGCGGAGGAGGAGGGGTCGCGCTCCGGCGGCGGCAACGCGATCAGCGGACGGCCTTGTAGTCGTGTCATTGACACCGCGCTCAGGCGCGCAAGCGGCGAACGGTTTCGCACCGCCAGCACGAACGGCTGCGCGCCGATTCGGGCCACCTGGATCTCGGGATGGTGGATCGCCGGCATGCACAGCGCGACCGTGACGCTACGGTCGAGCAGACGCGGCTCGCGCGTCGTGGCACTGAGCTCGGCGAAATCGAGATCGACGCCGGGAACGGATCGCCGCAACTCGGGGATGAGACGCGGCAGCATCGCGTTCGCCAGTACGAACATGTAGCCGACGGACAGCCGACCACGGCTGCCGGCCGCGACCGCGCGCGCGGCCTCGATGCCGTCGGCCGCCAGCGCCAGCGCCTCGCCGGCGCGCGCCAGCAGCGCCTGGCCCGCTTCGGTCAAATCCATGCCGCGCGTGCCGCGGCGGAACAGCGGCGCGCCGACCTCGGCCTCCAGCTTGCGGATTTGGACCGAGAGCGGCGGCTGCGCCATCCGCAGCCGCTCGGCCGCCTTGCCGACGCTGCGCGCCTCGGCGACGGCAACGAAATAGCGGAGCCGGCGAAGATCCATTGGCATACCGAAATCGTATGGGTTGGTGCTCAAAATCGTATTGGACGGCGAGTTAACAAAACTGTCATCCTGGCTGTCAATGCTATCGGCCAACGGCGGCCCGCTTCGGAGCGATGTGACGATGAACGGCGATCCTTGCCTGCTATCCGCAACCGTGCTGCGCGGTCTCATCGCGACAAAGCAGATCTCGCCCGTCGAGCTCACCCGCGCGGTGCTCGCCCGCGCCGAAGCGCTCCAGCCTGAGCTGAACTGCTTCATCACGATCTGCGGCGACGAGGCGCTTGCCGCCGCGCGCGAAGCCGAGCGCAAGCTGATGGCGGGCGAGCCGCTCGGCCTGCTGCACGGCATCCCCGCAACCGTCAAGGACATCGTCAACACCAGGGGTGTCACGACCAGTTTCGGCGCCATTCCCTACAAGGATAATGTTCCGAACGAGGATGCCGTCGCGGTTGCAAGGCTGCGTGCGGAAGGCGCCATTCTGATCGGCAAGACCACGACGCCCGAATTCGGCAGCAAATGCCTGACCGACTCGCCGCTGTTCGGCCGCACCCGCAATGCGTGGAGCGCCGAGCGCTCGTCGGGCGGCTCCAGTGGCGGCGCGGCGGTGGCGGTGGCGAGCGGCATCGCGCCGCTTGCGATCGCAACCGATGGCGGCGGCTCGACGCGGATTCCCGCCGCTTGCAACGGCGTGGTCGGGCTGAAGCAGAGCAATGGCGTCATCCCGCATAGCCAGGCGCTGGACGTGTTCGGCAACCAGACCTATGTCACGCCGATGACGCGGTCCGTCCCCGACACCGCGCTGATGATGCAGGCGATGGCCGGCGAGGATTCTTGCGATCCCTGGTCGATCGGCGTTCCCGTGCCCGACTTCATCGGCACGGCCGCCCCGCGTGGCGATCTGCGTGGGCAGAAAATCCTGTATTGCCTGTCGCCACCCGGACGCCCGGTATCTGTCGACGTCGAGGCCGGCTTCAAGGCGAGCCTCGATCGACTTGCGGGCCTAGGTGCCGAGCTCGAGGAGTTTTCGGGCGAGGGGTTCGACATCGAGCCGATCTGGCGCGCCATCAATCACACGGTCTGGCGGACGCGCTTTGCAAAATTCGCGGCCGAGCATGGGGACGCGCTGAGCGAGGCCTTCCTCAGGCAGCTTGCGCTCGCCACCGACTTCAGTGGCGTTGCCTATCAGGAGGCGATGTTCGCGCGCACGGCGCTGTTCCGCCGGGTGCAGTCCCTGCTTGCGCATGGGCATCTGCTGGCGATGCCGACCCTCACCCGCACCGCCCTGCCGATCGATCAGGACCTGTTCGGCACCATCGAGATCGACGGCAAGCAGTTTGACAGCGTCCGGCCGCACTGGTTCCCCTGGACCATGCCGTTCAACATGACCGGACACCCCGCGCTCAGTCTGCCCTGCGGCTTCGGCCGCGACGGCCTGCCGATCGGCTTGCAACTCGTCGGCCGCTTCCGCGCTGATGCGGACTTGCTGCGCGTGAGCGCGCTGTTCGAGGCGTCGCATGACCTCCTGTCCCGCTGGCCCGGCTGAGGTGAGGCACATGCCGCAAGGGACTTGTTTGCAAAGCACTTGCCTCCGATGCTCGGACATGTTGATCGTGCTGCGGATGAGCCCTGAATCCGAGCGCGCATGAGCGTATTTGTCCTCCGACGTGTGCTGACCCTGCTGGCGACGCTGGTCGGCGCGTCCGTGATCATTTTCCTGGTGCTGGATGCGCTTCCGGGCAACGCCGCGCAGATGCTGATGGGCGCCGACGCCTCGCCAGATGCGGTCCGCGCGCTCACCGTCAAGCTCGGGCTCGACCAGCCGCTGGCGGTTCGCTATCTGCATTGGATCAAAGGGCTGCTCGTCGGCGATCTCGGCAACTCCTATGTCTACGGCACACCGGTCGCCAGCCTGATCGTGGAGCGGCTGGTGTTGACCATTCCGCTCGCGATGATGTCCATGCTGATCACGGTGACGCTGGCGCTCTCGGCCGGCATCTACACCGCCGCCAACCACAACAAGCTCGGCGACGTCGGCGTGATGTCGCTGACGCAGATCGGCATCGCGCTGCCGAATTTCTGGTTCGCAATCCTGCTGGTGCTACTGTTCTCGGTACGGCTGCAATGGCTCTCCGCGGGCGGCTTTCCCGGTTGGGAGGACGGCGTCTGGCTCGGCATCAAGTCGCTGCTGCTGCCGGCGGTGTCGCTTGCGGTCGTGCAGGCCGCGATCCTCGCACGCGTCACGCGCTCGGCTGTGCTGGAAGTGCTGCGCGAAGACTTCGTCCGCACGGCGCGCGCGAAGGGCCTCGGCAAGCGCGAGGTACTGTGGAGTCATGTGCTGCGCAACGCCATGATCCCTGTGATGACGGTCATGGGCCTGCAATTCGCCAATCTGCTCGCCGGCACCATCGTGATCGAGAACGTGTTCTATCTGCCGGGGCTCGGCCGCCTGATCTTTCAGTCGATCGCCAACCGCGACCTCATCGTGGTGCGCAACTGCGTGATGCTGCTCGCGACCATGGTGGTCATCGTCAATTTCGTGGTCGACGTGCTCTATGCCTTCGTCGATCCCCGCATCAAGGTCCACGATCTGTGAGCGCGCCGTTGACCACCCTCGTCGACGCGCCGGCCGTAGCGCGCCCTCTGCCGGCCCGGACCTTCTGGCGCCGCGCGCTGCGTCATCGCAGCTTCGTGCTCGGCGGCGCGCTGAGCCTGCTGGTTCTCGCCTCGGCGCTGCTGTCGCTGGTGTGGACGCCCTGGTCGCCCTATGAGATCGACATCGCGTCAAAGCTCCGGCCGCCCTCGGCCGCGCACTGGCTCGGCACCGACGTCTTCGGCCGCGACATCGTTTCGCTGCTGCTCGCCGGCGCCCGCTCCACCATCATGGTCGGCATCATCGCGGTCAGCATCGGCCTCACCTTCGGCGTCTGTCTCGGCCTCATCGCGTCGGCCAGGCGCGGCTGGACCGAAGAGATCATCATGCGCTTCTCCGATTTCACCTTCGCCTTTCCGGCCGTGCTCTCGGCGATCATGCTCGCCGCGGTCGTCGGGCCCGGCATGGTGACCTCGATCGTCGCCATCGGCATCTTCCAGATCCCGACGCTGATCCGGCTGACGCGCGGCTCGGCCAACGCGATCTGGGCGCGCGAATTCGTGCTGGCCGCGCGCGCCGCGGGGAAAGGGCGCTTTCGCATCACCATCGAGCACGTGCTGCCCAACATCATGTCGATTCTGATCGTACAGGCGACGATCCAGTTTGCGCTCGCGATCCTTGCCGAAGCCGCCTTGTCGTATCTCGGTCTCGGCACGCAGCCGCCGCAGCCGTCCTGGGGACGGATGCTGAACGACGCGCAGTCGCTGCTGTTCCAGTCGCCGATGCTCGCCGTCTACCCGGGTGCTGCGATTGCAATCGCGGTGCTCGGCCTCAATCTGCTCGGCGACGGACTGCGCGATCTGCTCGACCCTCGACTGGCGCGGGAGCGATGATGATGAGCGAGCGCTCGTCCATGCCGTTGATCGAGGTTGTCAATCTCGGCGTGCGCCTCAACACCAGCCGCGGGCCGGCGCAGGCCGTGCGCGGCGTCAGCTTTGCGCTGAAGCGCGGCGAGACGCTCGGGCTCGTCGGCGAATCCGGCTGCGGCAAGTCGGTCACCGCGTTGTCGCTGATGGGGCTGCTGCCGGATAGCGCGTCCGTCACCGGCAGCATCAAGCTGGATGGCGGCGAACTCGCTGGTTTGTCGGACGCGGAATATTGTCGGCTGCGCGGCAATCGCATCAGCATGATCTTCCAGGAGCCGATGACCGCGCTCAATCCGATGCACACGATCGGCAACCAGGTCGCCGAGCCGCTGCGGCGTCACAGGAAATTTTCGGCATCGCAGGCGCGGCGAGAGGCGATCGCCTTGCTCGACCGCGTCGGGTTGCCTGATCCGGCCAGGCGCGTCGACGCTTATCCGCACCAGTTTTCCGGCGGCCAGCGTCAGCGCGTCACGATCGCGATGGCGCTCGCCTGCGAGCCCGACCTTCTGATCGCGGACGAGCCGACCACGGCGCTCGACGTCACCATCCAGGGCCAGATCCTCGACCTCATCGCCGATCTCGTCGAGGAGCGCGGCATGTCGATGATCCTGATCTCGCACGATCTCGGCGTCATCGCCGAGAACGTGCAGCGCATGATGGTGATGTACGGCGGCACGATCATCGAGAGCGGACCGACCGACGAGGTGTTCCGCCGGATGGGCCATCCCTACACGCAGGGCCTGTTCCGCGCCCGACCGAAACTCGGCGCACGCAAGGGGACGCGGCTGACGACGATATCGGGCACGGTGCCGGAGCTCGCCGATCTGCCTTCCGGTTGCACCTTCGCCGATCGGTGTCCGCTCGTGATCGAGCAGTGCCGGGCTGCGCTTCCAGCAATGGTGGACGTCGGACCGGGCCATTTCGTGCGCTGCATCCGGACGGACGTGTCGATGGCCGAACGCGTCGGAGCGCTGACCGTATGAGCACGGCGCCTCTTCTCGACGTGAAGGATCTCGAGCAGCGCTACACGTTGCCGCGCGAAAGCGTGTTCCGCCCGCCCGGGCAGGTGCGCGCGCTCAACGGTGTCAGCGTGCGGGTCGACGCCGGCAAGAGCCTCGGCATCGTCGGCGAATCCGGCTCCGGGAAGTCGACATTCGCGCGGGTGGTGATGGCGCTGGAGCGGCCGACATCGGGGCAGGTCGCGCTGCTCGGCCGCGACCTCAACCGCATCTCCGCCGACGAGTTGCGCCGCGCCCGCCGCGATTTCCAGATGGTGTTCCAGGATCCCTACGGATCGCTCGACCCGCGCCAGACCATCGCGCGCATCGTCGCCGAACCGCTCACCGTGCTGGAGGGGATTGATCGCACGACGCTACGTGCCCGCGTCTCCGCAGTGCTACGGCAGGTGGGTCTGCGCGATGCCGACATGGAGAAATATCCACACGAGTTCTCCGGCGGCCAGCGCCAGCGCATCGCCATTGCGCGCGCGCTGATCACCCAGCCGAAGCTGATCGTCGCCGACGAGCCGGTCTCCGCGCTCGACGTTTCCGTGCAGGCGCAAGTCTTGAACCTGATGCAGGACCTCCAGGAGCAGTTCGGCCTCAGTTACGTCCTGATCAGCCACGACCTGGCCGTCGTCGACTATCTCTGCGACGAGGTCGCGGTGATGTATCTGGGCCGGATCGTCGAACAGGGCAGGCCTGAGGATTTGTTCGAGCGTTGCGCCCATCCCTATACGCGAGCGCTGCTGGAGGCCGTGCCGCGGGTGCGCGCCGGCGGAGGCCGGCGGCGGCGCGGAGCCCAGGCGATCGCCTCGCAATCGGCGGCCGCGACCGGCTGCCCCTATGTCTCGCGGTGCGCGCTAGCCGACCAGCATTGCCGCGAGGTTCTGCCTGAGCTACGCAAGGTGGGCGAGACGCATCTGGCCGCTTGCCACAAGGCGGAAGCCGTGATGGCGTTGCCGCAATTGCCCGTGGAAGGTTAGCGTCCGCGGCAGGATTGGCGTAGGCTTGAGACAAGACAAGGCCGGGGAGTTACGCATGTTCAGGAAACTATCGATCGTCGCATTCGCCGCCGCACTTGCCGCTGCTCCGTTGCCGGTGCTGGCTCAGAGCAAGAAGGACAGCGTCGTCATGGCGATGGCGCTGGAACCGCCGGGGCTCGATCCCACCAACGCCGCCGCCGCCGCGATCGCCGAGGTCACGCTCTACAACATCTATGAGACCCTGACCAAGATCAACGAGGACGGCACCACCTCGCCCCTGCTGGCGGAGAGCTGGACTGCAGCGCCCGATCTGAAGACCTATACGTTCAAGCTGCGCAAGGGCGTCAAGTTCCACAACGGCGAGCCGTTTGACTCCGCAGCCGTGAAGTTCTCGTTCGAGCGCAACGCGGTCCCCACCAGCACCAACAAGGACAAGAGCCTGTTCCAGAGCTTCGAGAAGGTCGATGCGCCCGACGCCGACACGGTCGTGATCAGCCTGAAAAATTCCGAGCCGAACCTGCCGTTCCTGCTGGGGCAGGCGAGCGGCTCGATCGTCGAGCCGAAGAGCGCTGCCACCAATATCACGCAGCCGGTCGGGACCGGGCCCTATCAGCTGGGCGCCTGGGCCAAGGGCTCCTCGATGACCCTGACCAAATGGGCTGACTATCGCAACGCCGCCGCGATCAAGCTCGCGAAGGTGACGATCCGCTTCATCTCCGATCCGTCCGCACAGACGGCGGCGCTGCTGTCGGGCGACGTCGACGCGTTTCCCCGGGTGTCGGCCCAGCGCACCATCGCGCAGTTCAAGGCGGATCCGCGCTTCAACGTTATGGTCGGCGGCTCCAGGGCCAAGACCATCGTCGGTATCAACCATCGCAAAAAGCCGCTCGACGATGTTCGCGTGCGCCGTGCCATCCTCGCCGCGATCGATCGCAAGGCGATGATCGACGGTGCGGTCGACGGTTTCGGCACGCCGATCGGAAGCTTCTACGTGCCGGGCGCGCTCGGCTATGTCGACACGACAGGCATCAACCCCTACGATCCCGAGAAGGCCAAGAAGCTGCTGGCCGAAGCCGGCGTTACCACCCCGCTCGAGCTGTCGTTGAAGCTGCCGCCGCCGTCCTATGCGCGCCAGGGCGGCGAGGTCCTCGCGGCCCAGCTTGCCAAGGTCGGCATCATCGCCAAGATCGAGAACGTCGAATGGGCGCAATGGCTGTCGCAGGTGTTTGCCGGCAATGGTCCGCATAATTTCGACCTCACCATCGTCAGCCATGTCGAGCCGTTCGATCTCGTCAAGATCACCGAGCCGGACTACTATCTCGGCTACAACAACGACGCCTTCAATGCGCTCTACAAGCAGATCGTGTCGACGCCGGATGAAGCCGCCCGTGCCAAGCTTCTCGGCGACGCCCAGCGCATGCTGGCCACCGATGCAGTCTCGGGCTATTTGTACCAGCCGCAGCTGATCACCATCACCAACAAGAAGCTGAAGGGCGTCTGGAAGGACGTACCCCAATACGAGAACGATTTCTCGACATGGGCGTGGGAGTAGGGCGCGCATGTCGATTGCGCGATGTCGGTGACGATCTCTCCCAACGGAAGAGATCGTCACGAGACCGGTCCAAACAAAAAACCTGAAGAACAACCCCATGCACAGTAGCCGAGGGTAGTGATTTCAATGACTTGCGCGCGACGCGATTGATGAGTTGCGCGTCGCGCGATGCCGTTGACGCGTCGGGCAAAACACTGGCATGATGGCATCATCGAAGAAGGCCGCGCCCGCTTGGTTTGATTGGGCCGCTCGATGCTCCCCCGACTTTGAACGTTCGGAACCCTCATGCGTTAGCTCGGCGCAGGATGGCCGCAGGCCGTGCGATCCGGCGCGAGGGTATGCGGAGTTCGGTTCTTGCTCAAACTATACAGGTGGCCATCCGACGACTGGCAGAAGATCGGCGCGGAGATGCCCTCCGAGATCATCTGGGCTGATCTATTGGACGCAACCGCGGAGGAAAAGCAGTTCGTCGAACGATTGCTCGGGATACGCGTTCCGTCCGAGGATTCGCTCAGCGAGATCGAAGCGTCGAGCCGCCTGATCCTCGACAACGGCACGCTCTATCTCAGCTCGCCGGCGGTCCGGCTCAACGAGAACAACGAGGCCGAGATCACGCCGGTGGGATTCGTCATCGGACCGCACGTGCTGGTGACGGTGCGTTTCGCGCAGCTGCCGATCTTCGAGCACATCGGCAAGCGCATCGGTTCCGATGACAGCCTGGAGAACGGCATGTGCGTGTTCACCAGCCTGATCGAGGCCATGGTCGACCGCGGCGCCGATGTCCTTGAGCATCTCGGCGCGAAGGTCGACAGGCTCTCGCGGGACGTCTTCAAGGGCGGGCTCGTTCGCAGCAAGCGGCCGGTCCGCTCCAGCCGGCGGATGCGCGAGGCGCTGGAAAACATCGGCGAGTTGGCGGATCGGCTCGCCAAGGCGCGCGATGTCCTGCTTGGCGTTGGCCGCATCGCTTCATTCGCCGGCGATGTCGGGGGTGAATGGATCACCGCCGCGTCGAAGAAGCGGCTCGAAGCCGTCTCCAAGGATGTCGCTTCGCTCGGCGATTACGAGACGCGATTGTCGGACAAGATCCAGCTTCTGCTCGATGCCGTGCTCGGCTTCATCAACATCCAGCAGAACGAGCTGTTCAAGATCTTGACGATCGTCTCGGTCGTCGGCGTGCCGCCCACGATTCTGGTCGGCATCTGGGGCATGAACTTCAAGCACATGCCGGAGCTGGACTGGACCTTCGGCTATCCGCTGGCGTGGCTCGCCATCATTGCCAGCGGCGTGCTGCCGCTGATCTGGTTCAAGCGGCGCGGCTGGTTCGAATGAAGCCGCGGCGCACCGTTCGAAATCGATGCGCCGCTTCTTCTGTCAGGCGACTTCGGCGGCGAATTTGCCGATCCAGTCGCGGGCAAGCGTCAAATCGGCCTGCGATAATTGATGGCCCGCCGGCAGGACCTTGTGACCGACCTGCGCGCCCGCTTCGGAAAGCAGTGATGCGAGCCGGGCCGAATTGCTCGCCGGCACGATCGGATCAGCCTGCCCGGACAACAGCAGGATCGGCTTGCCTGCGAGGTTGACCTTGGGCGGATCCGACAGCGGCACCATGGCGCGGAGCAGGATCGCACCAGCAAGCGCGTCCGGCTTCAGCAACAACAGCGCGGCTGCGATGTTGGCGCCGTTGGAGAAGCCGACCGCGACCGGCGCGGCGAGGCCATATCGCTGCCGCGCTTCCGCAACGAAGTCGCCGAGCTCAAGGGCGCGGCGGCGCACGTCGTCCTCGTCGAACACGCCCTCAGTGAGGCGGCGGAAGAAGCGCGGCATGCCGTGTTCGAGCACGCGGCCGCGCGGCGATAGCAGGGCCGAGCCGGGCGAGATCATCTTGCCGAGCCCGAGCAGGTCGTTCTCGTCGCCGCCGGTGCCGTGCAGCAGCAGGAGAGGAGGAGAGCCCGCGTCACGCGCGGGCTCGAAACGATGGATGAATGAACTCTCGGTCACGACACCCTCTCTTCCAGGTTCGGCAACACGCCCTCGATCTGCTTGCGCTGTGCTTCGAGGAAGCTCGGCAGCTTCAGGTCGTGTCCCAGCGTTGCCACGGGCTCGTCGACGGCGAAGCCTGGGATGTCGGTCGCGATCTCGAACAGCACGCCGCCGGGCTCGCGGAAGTAGATCGAGCGGAAGTAGTTGCGGTCGCGCTGTTCGGTCGGGTGCAGGCCGTGATTGCTCACGAGCCTTTGCGCCATCTTGCCCTGCTCGGCGTCATCGGCCGCGCGGAAGGCGATGTGATGCACGGAGCCGCCACCTTGGTGTCCGCGCAGGAAGCCCTTGGCTTCGTAGATGTCGACGACGCTGCCTTCGGCATCGCCCGGTGCCTTGAAGCGGATCACCGAGCCTTCGCGCGCCGTCTCCTTGAAGCCGAACACGTCGGTGAGGACGGCAGCCGTTTTTGCCGCGCTGTCGAGCAGCAAGGTCACGCCATGGAAGCCGCGGATCGCATGCTCGGCCGGCACCTCGCCATTGCTCCAGCCGGGCTCGCTCTCGGCGCCGGGGATACCGACGAGCGCGAGCGCCATGCCATCAGGGTCTGTGAACGGCAGCACGGACTCGCCAAAACGCTTCTCCAGCGCCTCATAAGCGATGCCCTTCTCGACGAAGCGTTGCGTCCAATAGCCGAGCGAGCTTTGCGGCACGCGGAAGGCGGTCTGGTGCGTCTCGCCGACGCCGCGGCGCCCGGCCGGCACGCCGGCCCAAGGAAAGAACGTCAGGATGGTGCCGGGGCGGCCGGTCTCGTCGCCATAATAGAAGTGATAGGTGCCGGGATCGTCGAAATTGACCGTCTTCTTGACGAAGCGCAGACCGAGATCACGGGTGTAAAAGCCGAAATTCCTGATGGGGTCGCCCGCGATCGCGGTCACATGGTGCAGTCCAGACATTGTCGGTCCTCCAAAGCTCGGGGAGCGGTCTTGCTCTGCAGGGAAATATCGTTCCGCTTTGGATTGGAGACAATCCATGCAAATATGACGGCTATGTCTACGATTTGGAAACAATCGCCGGCGCCAGCCCGTGGATAAGGTCGCCAGCCTGCGAGCCTTCGTAAAGGTGGTCGAAAGCGGCAGTTTTGCCGAGGCGGGCCGGCAGTTGCGGCTGTCACGCTCGGCGATCAGCAAATACATCGCCGACCTCGAAGAAAGCCTCGGCGTGCAGCTCCTGAACCGGACCACGCGCCATGCGAGCCCGACCGAGAACGGCCAGCGCTATTTCGAGCGCGCGGTCGTGATCCTGTCGGAGATCGAGGCGGCCGACCAGGCCGTGGCGCAAGCGCAATCGGCGCCGCGCGGCCTGTTGCGCGTCAACGCGCCGATGTCGTTCGGCACCCTGCGGCTCGGGCCGGTGCTTGCCGATTTCATGGCGCGATATCCGGAGCTGCAGCTCCAGCTCGTGCTCAGCGACGACCTGCTCGATCCCGTGCAGGACGGTTTTGACGTGACCTTGCGCATCGCGGAATTGGAATCGTCGAGTTTGATCGCGCGAAAGATCATCCCGGTGGCGCGCATGATCTGCGCTTCGCCCGATTATCTGGCGCGTCACGGCACCCCAAAACATCCGCAGGATCTGCGCGAACATGTCTCGCTGACCTACGGCTTCCTGCTCACTGGCAATCAGTGGAAGCTCACGGGAGCGGGCGGCGACCACTGGATCCAGCCGGCCTGGTCGCTCTGCGTCAACAATGCCGAGGTGCTGCGCGATGTCGCGATCAAGGGCAGGGGGCTCGCGCTGCTCCCGGAGTTCATCGCCGCCGACGCCTTGAGGACAGGCGAGCTGCGGACGGTGCTGGACAAGTATTCTGCGCCGCCGCTTGCGCTCTATGCGGTGTATCCGCCGACCCGACATCTGTCGGTGAAAGTGCGGCTGTTCATTGATTTCCTAGTCGAGCGCTTTGGCCGGGAGGGCGAGGCGTCAACCCGATCAAAATGACCCGCGCGGAAGGGCTGAGCCGAGATATGTCGGCTCCGCGCGGCTCGCTGCTCTATTTTTTGGTATCGAGGAATTGGCGTAACGCCTTCACGGTCACCGCCGGTTGCTCTTCCATCAGCCAATGACCGGCGTCCGGAATGACCAATTCGGTGACGTCAGTCGCGGCGTTTCGCATCACGACGGCCTCTGTCGCACCGAAGGATTTTTCGCCCCCGACAGCCAGCACGGGAATGGTCAACTTGGTCGCGATCGCCTTCTTGTTGTCCTCGGCGTCGGTTCGGATCGACCTGAACTGGGCGAACGCAGCACGCATGGCGCCCGGCCGCGCATAGAGCGCTGCGTAATGACGGCGTGTTGCGTCCGCGATCCTGGAAGGCGTCCCCGCGAAGTCATTCCAGAAGCGGTCGAGGTAGATGCGCTCGCGGCCCTTGACCAGCCGCTCCATGTCCGGGCCTCCGAGATCAAAATGCCAAAGCTGCGGGCTGCGAACCACCTCGTCCCATGGCGGCACCCCAGGCACCGGGGCATCCATCACGATCAGCTTCTCGGCCAGGTCGCGATAACGGGCCGCGTAGGCATAGGCCACCATGGTTCCGATGTCGTGGCCGACGACGACGGCCTTTTCGATGCCGAGCGCTGCGAGAACGGCCCGCATGTCGGCAGCCTGGGTCCATTTGTCGTAGCCATTGTCGGGCTTGCTCGAGAGGCCCATACCGCGAAGATCGGGCACGACAACGGTGTGGTCGCGCGCGATATCAGCGGCGAGCTTGACCCACATGTCGCCGGTATCACCAAAACCGTGGATCAGGATCACGACAGGCCCCTGACCGCCGACGCGAACATGAATCTGCGTGCCGTTGGCCGCGATGGTTTTGGTCTTGAAGCCGGACGGAAACTGTTCGACCTCGGCGCGCGCGGCAGGGGCGAGCAGCATGAGAAGAATGGCGAGACATCTTGCGCGCACCGGCGCCTCCGATCATCTTGTATTTCAGTCCAGTGACCGAACGCTGTTAGGCCGGCCGGAGCAGATCGTCCAGCGCGCTCATCGAGGCCTCTCGAAGCGCGGCGAGTTCGCGGGCGGCTCTCTCGCATTCGGGCCGGGACATCGTGACTGCCGCCAGCTCGACCTCACGGCAGAATTCGAAAAGGCGGACGAGGCCGAGCGCACTCGCGCCGCTGCCGAGCTGGTGCGCGCAGCGCGCGAGCTGCGCGGGATCGTCAGTCGCCGCAGCCTTGGCAATCTCCTCGACCAGCTTTTCGCTCGTCAGTTCCAGCAGGTCGTGGAGTTTTGCGATCTGCGCCGCGCCCAGCAGCTCCTTCTGGTCATCAAGGAAATGCCGGTCGATCAATGCGCCTGCGGCGAGTTGCGGCGCGGCCGGCTGGTTCTGGGCATCGTCCTCGATCGCCTCGCGCAGCGCATTGATCAGGATCGGCTTGCTGACGATCCTGGCAATGCCTGCCCCCGCGAGCCGCTCGCGGGCGCGGCCCGACATGTCCGCGGTTACCGCGATGATGCGCGGCATGGTCGGCAGACCGAGCTTGCGGATCCGCGATGCCGCCTCGACGCCGTCCATGTCGGGCATGTGCAGATCCATCAGGATGATGTCGAACGCCTGATCGCGGGGGAGCGCGACGGCCGACGCGCCGTTCGTGGCGATGGTGGCGCGGTGGCCGAGCCTCTTCAACATCGCTTCACCGACCTCGCAATTGACGGGGTCGTCGTCGACCAGCAGCACGCGAAGCTGCCGCGATGGCGGCTGAACCGCGCCTTGCGCGATGTCGGTGGTGGCGAGGCCAAGCGGTACCTCAAGCATGAAGGAGCTGCCCGTACCCGGCGTGCTCGCCACCGTCAGCTCGCCGCGCATCAGGCGGGTGAGGCGCCGCGCGATCGCCAGTCCAAGGCCGGTGCCGCCGAACCGCCGCGCGATACTGTCGTCAGCCTGGACGAAATCCTCGAAAATCCGCTCGTGCATGTCGGGCGCGATGCCGATGCCGGTATCGCGCACGGTGATGCGCAGCAGGACATGATCGTCATGTCTCTCGGCGGCCGCGCTCAAGCCGATGCCGCCGCGCGGGGTGAACTTGATCGCGTTGCCGATCAGATTGAGCAGGATGCGATTGAGCCGCACCGGATCGCCGTGCACGGAGGTATTGACCGTCGCATCGCAGGCGAGATCGAAAGTCAGGCCCTTGTCAGAGGCCTGCGGACGCATCAGATCGGCGGCCGTCTCGATGAGCTGGTCGAGGCGGAAATCGCGGGTCTCCAGAGTCTCGGCGCTGGCCTCCAGGCGCGCATATTCGAGGATGCCGTCGACCAGCGCGATCAGCGTTTCGCCCGACGCGGCCGCGGTCGTGAGGTGGCGCCGCTGCGCTTCGCCGAGACTGCCGTCGTCGAGCAGTTGCAGCACGCCCATGACGCCGTTCAGCGGCGTGCGCAGCTCGTGGCTGACGACCGCGAGAAAGCGCGATTTGGTCTCGTTGGCCGCGACCGCCGCGCTGCGCGCACGCTCGGCGGCATCGTGCTCGGCAAGGGTCTGGTCGCGGGTCTTTTCCAGTTCGGAGGTGCGCTCGATCACCTTGCGCTCGAGCGTCGCATAGGATTCGCGCAAGTGAGCGGCCATCCGGTTGAATTGATCGCCGAGCGCCTCCAGCTCGTCGCCGGTCTTGATCGCGAGCCGCAGGCTGAGGTCGCCGCTGCCGATCCGCCGCGCGCCCTGCGTCAGGATCTGGATCGGCACGGTCATGCGCCGGCTCAGAAAGAGAGAGACCAGCACCGCACATGCCAGCAGGATGACCAGGAGAAAAGTCGAGCGCCCGATCGACGCATAGATCGGCGCATAGGCCTCGGTGAGCGGCAGCTCGACGAACACCAGCCAGCCCAACGAGGGGACCGTCGCATAGGTCGACAGCACGCGTTGACCGGACAGATCCTCCTTGACCAGGCCGCCGGAGGGCGGCCCGATGCCATCGAGCGCGGCCCGGACGTCGGGATGGCCGGAGAGATCGCTGCGGCGCAGCGCCCGCCACAAATCGGGATGCGCGATCAGGATACCCATGCGATCGACCACATAGGCCTTCCCGGTGTTGCCGACCCTGATTCCGGCGACGAGGTCCCAGATGAAGCGAAGATTGACCTCGGCGACAATCACATCCGGCGCCAGGCCCGTTCCGCGCGTGGCGAGTGTCATGAACGGCTCGGTGTCGCCGAGGAAGTAGACCGGCCCGTAATATGCGCGGCTTTCGTTGGCGCCGCGGAAGGCCTGCGAGGCGGAGAGGTCGGTCTTGCTGCCGATCCTGTCCGCGACACGGCGCGACACGCGCACCTGCTCGCGGCCTTGGGCGTCGAGCTCGGCGATGTCCGCAATCGCAGGCGAGAGGCGCAGGAGGCGGATGGCGTTCAGGCGCTGGTCCTCGTTCGTGGACAGCTCCGGGGGCAGGCGCGAGAGCCATCTGATCTGGTTTTCGATCTGGCCAATGAACTGGCCGATCTGGACGGCGGCGCTTGCTGCCTGCTCGCGCTGGGTCGCCGCCAGGAGTTGCTTCTGCTCGCGATAGGAGAACCAGACGTCGAAGCCGGTGTTGATGGCGAGCGCGGCGAAAGCGAGCGCGACGATCGAGTAGAGGTATTTGCGGAACAGCCGGCCGGGAGGTGGCCGCAAATCTCCCTGGTCGATCGTCTCGTTCACTCGCGGATCTCGTCGGCGCGCGCCAGCAGCGTGAATGGTATCGTCAAATCCAGCGTGCGGGCGACCGTGCGGTTGATCAGGAGTTCGTATTTCCGTGGCGATTGCACCGGCAGATCGCCGGCCTTGGTGCCGCGCAGGATGAGATCGACATAGTCGGCCGAGCGCACTTCGAGCGTCGGCCCGTAGCTCATCAGCCCGCCCGCATCCATGAAATAATAGAACGGGTAAATCGCAGGGACGCGATATTTGGCCGCCGCCGCCACCGCCGCCTGCCGGTGGACCACCAGGAAGCTGTCGACCAGCGCAATCATTGCCGCCTTGGGGGGAGCGGAAAAGGGCCTGACGGCTTCGTCGATCTCCGTTGGCGCGCTGACGGGGGCGGGGATCACGGACACGCCGGCCAGTGCTGCCTCTTGCTCGATGGAATCGAGGAAGAAACGGCCGCCGCGAGGAGTGGTCGCCGGGTTGTACAGGATACCGACGCGCGCAAGATCCGGCACGGCCTCGCGGATGAGCTGAAGCCATTTGCCGCCCATCTCGGCGCTGCTGTTGGTGAAGCCGGTCACGTTGCCGCCGGGATGGGCGAGGCTTTCGACGAAGCCATTGCCGACGGGATCGTTGGCCGTCGCGAATACGATCGGAATGGTTTTGGTGGCTTCCAGGACTGCTGCGGTTTCTATCGTCGAGCCGGTCAGGATCACATCCGGCTTGAGCGCCAGCAATTCCTGAACCGCGGTCTTCAGTCTATCCGGCGCGCCGAAGGTCGAACGGAGCTCAAGGCGGAAATTGACGCCTTCGACCCAGCCTCGCTGCCTCAAGCCCACGATGAGGCCACCCAGGCGGGAGGTCGGGCTGTCGATCATGCTCCTTCTGGTCAGTTCGTCGTCGAGCGGCAATGCCGTCAGCGATCCCACGACCCGTACGCGATCAGATGTTGCGCCGAGCGCCAGCCACCCCGCGGCGGTCGTGCTGGCAAGGCGAATGAACCCGCGGCGATCGACCGCGAGAGCGGAAGGCCGTTCGGTCATGACATTCTTTGCATGGTGGCTAGCCCCAGGCGCATGCTTAGCGCGAACGGCCGGCATCCACAATTGACGAAAAAATGCGTTTGTGACTGCTCATTCGCAGCGTTTGGCAGTCCGATACCGTATTCCTACGTCGGCAGTCGCTCGCAACACAGAAGATGGATCTCCGGCGTGGCCTGATTAACGCTGCAGCGTGAATTCCTCTGCCCCCCGCCGCTGCTCCCACTTCGCCTGTTCCAGCTCGGGCCGGTCGCATTCGACTTCCGGATAGCCGATACAGAGATAGGCGATGAATTTCCAGGTGTCGGGCACGTCGAGAATGGCGTGGATGCGATCCGGATGGAGGATCGATACCCAGCCAAGCCCGATGCCCTCGGCGCGCGCGGCCAGCCACATCGCGGTGATCGCCGCAACCACGGAATATTCCGTCGTCTCCGGCATCGTCGCGCGGCCGAGGCCGTGACCGGTGTCGCTGGCCTTGTCCGCGAACACGGCGAGGTGGCCGGGGGCCTGTTCGAGACCCGACAGTTTCAGCGTGGCATAGCGTGCTGCGCGCTCACCGGCATAGGAATTCAGCGCGTCCGCGTTGCACGCTTTGAAGTCGTCGATCACGGCGCGACGCCGTGCGGCGTCATCGACGATGACGAAGCGCCAGGGCTGGCTGAGGCCGACCGAGGGCGAGAGACAGGCCGTCTCGATCAGGCGATCGATGGCGCCGTCCGGCAACGGATCGGCGCGAAAGCGGCGCACGTCGCGGCGCCACACGAACAGCTCGCGCAAGTGCTGGCGAAAGGTGTCGTCGAACTCGACCATCACGTCAGCCTCCGATCTGGACAGCTGCGGCAACCAGCAGGATCAGGATCTCGCCGGTCTGCTCGAACGCGCCAAGGATGTCGCCGGTCTGCCCGCCGATCTGGCGGATGGCAAGTCGCGCCAGCATCAGGCCGGAGAGGGCGAGCAGGATCAGGCTCACCAGCGCCTTGCCCGGCCCAAGCGCGAGCACGAGCGCGAGGATTCCAACAGCGAATGCGATCGCAACGCTTCGACTCGGCGGTGATCCGGCGCTCGCCGACAGGCCGTCAGGTCGCGCAGGCGCGACCTGCGACATGAAGGCCGGCAAGCCCGCGCGGGCCGCAGTGTGCGCAGCGCACAGTGCGAGCGCGACGGCCCACGGATTGGCGATCGTCGCGAGCGCGCTCCAGCGCAGGCCGAACGACAGGATCAGCGCGCAGACGCCATAGGTGCCGATCCGGCTGTCGCGCATGATCTCGAGCTTGCGCTCGCGGGTGCGGCCGCCGCCGAGCCCGTCGGCGGTATCGGCAAGGCCGTCCTCGTGCAGCGCGCCGGTGACGAGGGCGGTCGCGGCCAGCGCGAGCAGGGCGGCAAGGTTCGGCGACAGACCCAACAGGCTCGCGACCTTGTAGACCAAGGCGCCGGCAAGGCCGACCAGCAGTCCCGCGACTGGAAGAGCCCAGGTCGCGCGTGCGACGGCGCCGTCAGCTGCGGGCTTCGACAATGCGACGGGGAGGATTGTCACGAACGATGCCGCCATCCTGAGATCGGCGATGACGTCTCGCAAAAATTGGTCGCGCGGCATCATTTCAGTTTCATCGGCAGGCCGGCGACGACGAACTCGGCCTCGTCCGCAACGGCGGCGATGGCCTGGTTCATGAAGCCGGCGGCGTCGCGGAAGCTCCGCGCCAGCGCATTGTCGGGGACGATGCCGAGGCCGACTTCGTTGGTGACGAAGACGACGGGGCTCTTCTGGCCGCGCAGGAAGAGAGCGAGCTTCATGACTTCGTGATCCCAGTTGCGCTGCGCAAGCATCATGTTGGAGAGCCACAGGGTCAGGCAGTCCACCAGTCTAGGCCCGCCGCCATCGGTCTCGATCAGCGCCTGCAGAAGATCGAGCGGTACCTCCCGCTCGATCCAATCGGTTGAGCGGCGTCTGCGATGCTTTTCGATGCGTGCTTCCATTTCCGCGTCGAGCGCCTCGGCCGTAGCGATGTAGACGGGTCGGCCCGGAAAGCTGCGTGCGCGTTTTTCCGCATGGGCGCTCTTGCCCGATCGCGCTCCGCCCGTGATCAAGATGACGGCCATAAAAATCTCCTGTGGGTCTGACTAATCACCAAACGCGGCCAAAAACAAAGCCGAAATCCGCCAGCCGGGGGCTTGCGCTCCGGCCGTCGTTTGCGCAACAGGGGCGGGACAGGAGGCGGGTGTGGGTTTTGCGGGTGCGATGGCGGTGGCGATGGTGGTGGATGCCCTGTTGGGCTGGCCGTTGTGGTTGTTCGCGCGGATCGGCCATCCCGTCACCTGGCTGGGCGGGCTGATCTCTGCCATCGACACCTCGTGGAATCGACCGTCCGATCCGCCGGCATTTCGCCGCGCCGCGGGTCTTGCCGGAGCACTCGTCGTGATCGCGCTCGCTGTCGCGCTCGGCTGGGTGCTGCAGTCTCTGCTTCCCTTGGGATTGATCCAGCTCGTGCTGGTCGGGGTTCTGGCCTGGCCGCTGATCGCCTTGCGCTCGTTGCACGACCACGTTGCTGCCGTCGCAAATCCCATGCGGGCCGGTGATATCGCCGCCGCACGCGAGGCGGTCTCGCGCATCGTCGGCCGCGATCCCGCCGCGCTTGACGAGGCCGGGATCGCGCGCGCTGCGATCGAGAGCCTCGCCGAGAATGCGTCCGACGGCATCGTCGCACCGGTGTTCTGGGGCGCGCTGTTCGGTCTGCCCGGCATTTTGGGCTACAAGGCGATCAACACGCTGGACTCCATGATCGGCCATCGCTCTGAACGCCACGAAGCCTTCGGCTGGGCCGCGGCGCGCATCGACGATGTCGCCAATTTCATTCCGGCGCGGCTGACCGGACTTCTGTTCGTGCTGCTGGCGCCACGGCGATCAGAGGCGCTGTCGTGCATGACGCGGGATGCACGCCGTCACCGTTCGCCCAATGCCGGCTGGCCGGAAGCGGCCATGGCGGGCGCGCTTAGTGTGCGGCTCAGCGGTCCGCGGATCTATCACGGCAGCATCACGAACGAGCCATGGCTGAATGAAGCTGCGCGCGATCCGCTTGCCGCCGACATCGATCGAGGCTTGACGGTTTACCGCCGCACCATGCTGCTGCTCGCCGGCATCCTTGCGATCCTGGCCTTCGCGTGAAAGAACAGCGCATGCGCGAGCACGGTGGAAATCTCGATCAGGCCCAGCAGCGCTTCGGCGGTCGCGCGGAGGACTGGATCGATCTGTCGACCGGTATCAACCGCCTGCCTTATCCCGTGGGCGAGGTGAGTTCGCGCGCGTGGAGCGCGTTGCCGTCGCGCGCCGAGATCGAGGCGCTGCATCAGGCGGCGCGGCACGCTTACCGCACGAGCGCGGCGGTTGTCGCGCTTGGCGGCGCACAGGCGGCGATTCAACTGCTGCCGCAACTTGCGCCGCCCGGCCGCGCGCGCATCCTCGCGCCGACCTACAACGAATATGCGGGTGTGCTCTCGGCCGCGGGCTGGGAGGTGGAAGAGGTCAGCGCGCTCGACGCGCTCGCGGGCGCCGACCTCGCCATTGTCGTCAATCCCAACAATCCCGACGGCCGATGTCATACGCCAAAGGATTTGCTGGCGCTGCTGCCGCGCGTCGGCCGTCTCGTCGTCGACGAGAGTTTTGCCGATGTGGCCCCGCAGCTATCGCTTGCATCCGAGGATCGGCCGGGGCTGCTGATCCTGCGCTCCTTCGGAAAGTTTTACGGCCTTGCCGGCCTGCGGCTCGGTTTCGCGCTCGGCAATTCGTCCGATATCGCTAGGCTTGCGGCGATGTCGGGACCTTGGCCCGTCTCGGGAGCGGCAATCGCGATCGGTTGCCGCGCTTTGGGTGACGATGCCTGGGCCGAGGCCACCTCCGCGCGGCTCGCGCGAGACTGCGGTCGCCTCGATCGCATTGTTCAGTCGCAAGGCTGGACGCTCGTTGGCGGGACGCAGCTGTTTCGTCTCTACGAGACGCCCGACGCCCTTGCCGCGCAGGAGAAGCTGGCGCGTCGCCATATCTGGTCGCGCGTATTCGCGCGGGAGCCGACATGGCTGCGCCTCGGGCTTCCGGGCGGCGAACCCGAATGGTCGCGCCTGGCCGAGGCTCTAGCGCGCTAGCGCGAGCAGGCCGCCGACGTCGAGATGTCGCTCGATGTGATCGGCGAGCGCGTCGAGCGCACTCTCGACCCTGGCGTGATAGGGCTCGTCGCCGGCGGGAATGTCGAGCTTCGCCAAAAAGGCCTTGCGGAAATCATCCGACGTGAACAGGCCGTGCAGATAGCTGCCCTGCACGCGTCCGTCGCGCGAGATCGCGCCTTCCGGTTCGCCATTCAGCCTTGCGAATGGCCGCGCGCGATCCGGCCCATCAGTGCGGCCGATGTGGATTTCATAAGCCTCGATCGGCTGATTGGTGGCGGCATGCAGCGCCGCGACGCGTGTCAACGTCTTCTCCGAGCTCATCACCGTTTCCACATCCAGAAGTCCGAGACCCGGTGTGTCGCCGGCGGGGCCCTCGATCCCCTCGGGATCAGCGACGCTGCGTCCGAGCATCTGATAGCCGCCGCAGAGGCCGAGCACATGGCCGCCTCTGCGGTAATGCGCCAGGAGATCGATGTCCCAGCCCTGCGCGCGCAGAAAGGCGAGGTCGCCGCGGGTGGATTTCGAGCCGGGAATGATGACGAGGCGCACGTCGCCGGGAATGGCCTCGCCCGGCCGCACCATCACGAGATCGACGCCAGGCTCGAGCTTGAGCGGATCGAGATCGTCGAAATTGGCGATTCGCGACAGCGCGAGACAGGCGATCTTGCATTGGCCCGGTTTGCGCGCATCGCTCAGGCCCAGCGCATCCTCGGCCGGCAGCTCGCCGGCGCGCGCGAACCAGGGCAGCACGCCGAGGCCGCGCCAGGCGGTCTTTTCTTCGATCAGTCTGTAGCCGTCGTCGAACAATGTGGGATCGCCGCGGAACTTGTTGATGACAAATCCCTGGATCATCGCGGCATCGTCCGGGTCGATCACCGTCTTGATGCCGACGAGTTGCGCGATGACCCCGCCGCGGTCGATGTCGCCAACCAGCACGACCGGCACATCGGCCTTGCGCGCAAAACCCATATTGGCGATGTCGGCCTTGCGCAGGTTCACTTCGGCCGGACTGCCGGCACCCTCCACCAGAACGAGATCGGCGCGCGCCTTCAGCCGCTCGAAGCTCTCCAGCACGGCGCCCATCAATGACGGTTTCATCGCCGCATATTCACGCGCGCGCGCGGTCGCGATGCGTTTTCCTTGCACGATCACCTGCGCGCCGACATCGGTCTCGGGCTTGAGCAGCACCGGGTTCATGTCGGTGTGCGGCTCGACGCCGGCGGCGAGCGCCTGGAGTGCCTGGGCGCGGCCGATCTCGCCGCCGTCAACGGTGACGGCTGCATTGTTCGACATGTTCTGCGGCTTGAACGGGACCACGCGCAGGCCGCGTCGCACAAAGGCGCGTGCGAGGCCGGCAACGATGAGCGACTTGCCCACGTCCGAGCCGGCTCCCTGGATCATCAATGCGCGCGCCATCGCGAGTTTCTTAGAACTCGACGCCGGCTTGCGCCTTGATGCCCGAGCGGAAGGGATGCTTGACCAGCGTCATCTCGGTGACGAGATCGGCGATCTCGATCAGCTCGTCCTTGGCGTTGCGGCCGGTGAGCACGACATGCGTCATCGGCGGCTTCTGCGTCGTGAGGAATTCGACGACCTCCGCGATGTCAAGATAGTCGTAGCGCAGCGCGATGTTGATCTCGTCGAGCACGACCATGCGGAGATTCTGGTCGAGGATCAGCTCCTTGGCCTTCTCCCAGCCGGCGCGCGCGGCGGCGATGTCGCGGGCGCGGTCCTGCGTCTCCCAGGTAAAACCCTCGCCCATGGCGTGGAATTGGCAGAGGTCGCCGAAATGGCCGGTCAGCATGCGGCGCTCGCCGGTGTCCCAGGCGCCCTTGATGAACTGCACGACCGCGCAGGGGAAGCCATGGGCGACGCAGCGGACGATCATGCCGAAGGCCGAAGAGGACTTGCCCTTGCCGGCCCCGGTGTGGATGATGATCAGGCCCTTTTCGCCGCTCTTGGTCGCCATGATCTTGTCGCGGGCGACCTTCTTCTTCGCCATTTTTGAGGCGTGGCGGGCGTCGGTTTCGTCGGCCGTCTGGGTATCCGGTTCTGACGTCATCGGACGGGGTCCTTCGGCTTGACAAGAGGCGGTCGGGGGCAAATGGTGGCCCGGCGTTGGTTCCTGTCCTACGACAGGCGAAGAGGGAATGCGATAGGGTCCGAATCGGCAAGATTTGGTTCCAAAATGCAGCCGCCCCCGCGACCGTGACCGGAGAGATGCCCGAAGCCACTGATCCCCTGGGGATCGGGAAGGCGGGGATCGAAGGGGAAACCCTGCTCCGCAAGCCGGGAGACCTGCCAACGCGGACGATTTTGGACCGGCGGACGGGGTGTTCCGCGACGGGGAAACGGGCCTTCGCAAGAACGGTTCGTGGGCCTCATCGCTTCCCGCTGTTTATTCTGGAAGAAGCGATGACCGTCACACTTCATGTCTGCATTACCTGCCGCGCCGGCGAGACACTTGGCGAAGGCGAGACGACGCCCGGCAAGCGCCTGCATGGCGCGATCCTCGAGGCCGGCGTGCCCGACGGCGTCAGCGTGGTTCCCGTCGAATGCCTGTCTGCATGCAACCAGGGTTGCTCCGTCGCGCTCAGCGCGCCCGGCCGCTGGTCCTATGTCTATGGCCGTCTGTCGGATGCGAATGCGAGCGATGTGGTCGCGGGCGCCGCGGCCTATGCGGCCGCGCCCGACGGCCTCGTGCCCTGGCGCAGCCGCCCGGAGATATTCCGCAAGCAATCGCTTGCCCGCATTCCCCCCATTTCCCCCTTGGCCGTCGTGCCGGAGGCCGCCGAATGAATTCGCTCGCAAAAGTCCCGGTCACGGTCGTCACGGGCTTTCTCGGCTCCGGCAAGACCACGCTGATCCAGCATCTGCTTGCCAATGCCAATGGCAAGAAGCTCGCGGTGCTCGTCAACGAGTTCGGCAGCGAGGGCGTCGATGGCGAGATTCTGAAATCCTGCGCCGATGCGAATTGCCCGGAAGAGAACATCATCGAGCTCGCCAATGGCTGCATCTGCTGCACCGTCGCCGACGATTTTATTCCGACCATGGAGAAGCTGCTGTCGCGGGCCGTCAAGCCCGATCACATCCTGATCGAGACCTCGGGCCTGGCGCTGCCCAAGCCGTTGCTCAAGGCGTTCGATTGGCCGGAGATCCGTTCGCGCATCACGGTCGACGGCGTGATCGCGCTGGCCGACGCCGAAGCTGTCGCCGCCGGCCGTTTTGCGCCCGACCCTGACGCCGTCGAAGCGCAGCGCGCGGCGGACGGCAATCTCGACCATGAGACGCCGCTGTCCGAAGTGTTCGAAGACCAGATCGCCTGCGCCGACATCGTGCTGCTGACCAAGGCCGATCTTGCGGGCGCGGCAGGCCTCGAAGCAGCCAAGGCGGCGATCACCGCCGAGATGTCGCGCCGCGTGCCGATGCTGGCGATCACCGACGGCGCGATCGACGCGCGCCTCATCCTCGGCCTCGGTGCTGCCGCCGAGAACGATCTCGCCGCGCGTCCCTCGCATCACGACGGCGAAGAGGATCACGAGCACGACGATTTTGCGTCCGTCGTGATCGATCTTCCTGAGGTCACCGATATCGAAGCGCTGGTTGCATCCGTTCAGCGTCTGGCGCGCGAGCAGAATGTGCTGCGCGTCAAGGGTTACATCGCGGTGCAAGGCAAGCCGATGCGCCTCTTGCTGCAAGCGGTGGGCGAGCGCGTGCGCCACCAGTTCGACAAGCCCTGGGGCGCGGGCGCGAGGCAGTCAAAGCTGGTCGTGATCGGCGAGCACGGCGATATCGACGAGGCCGCGATCAAGGCGGGACTCGGTCTTTCAGGATCCGGTATCTGATGCACGTCGTCTTCCGCGAGAGCCGCGGTCTCGAGGAGACCGCGATACCAAGGGACATTGGCCAGGACCCGGCCGATCTCGTGGTGCTCTCGTATTCGGATTCCGATCTTGCCGCGTTCGCGGCCGGCTGGCGCCGTGGCCGCGACAGCCTGCCGTCGCTGCGGCTCGTCAATCTCGCAGAACTTCGTCATCCGCTCTCGGTCGACACCTATGTCGAACGCACGCTTGCGCACGCGCGCGGCATTCTCGTGCGTTTGATCGGCGGGGAATCCTATTGGCCGTATGGGCTCGCGGCCCTGCAGCAGCTGGCGAAGGAGCGCGGCATCGTGCTGGCCGTGCTGCCGGCCGACGGCCGCGACGATACGCGGCTGGACGCGTATTCGACCCTGCCGGTCTCGACGTTGCGGCGGCTCAAGGTGCTCTGCGACACCGGCGGCCCCGTCGCGGCGCAAGCCGCGATCGCGCAGCTTGCGCTGGCCTCCGGACTCTATGCGGGGCCAGTTATCGGCGAGATGACAGTGCCCGAGATGGGCTTTTACGACCCCGCGCGCGGCGTCGTCGCCGCGCCGACGTCGGGTGAGGGCAGGCCGCGCGCGCTCGTGACCTTCTATCGCTCCTATCTCACCGCTGCCGACACCGGCCCGGTCGATGCCCTGATCGCCGCATTGCGCGAGAAGGGATTCGACGTGTTTGGTGTGTTCGTCACCTCGCTGAAAGCCGCGGGGGTCGCGGATTGGTTGCGGGTGCATCTTGCGCAAAATCCTCCGGCCGCGATCGTCAATGCGACGGCGTTCTCGGCGATGGGCGACGACGGCACGACGCCGTTCGATGCCGCATCCTGCCCCGTGTTCCAGGTCGCGCTCTCCACGGCCCGCCGCGAGGACTGGGCGAGCTCGCTCCGCGGCCTGTCGCCCGGCGACCTCGCGATGCATGTGGTGCTGCCCGAGGTCGACGGCCGCCTGTTCGCGGGCGTGGTGAGCTTCAAGTCTGCCGCGATGCGCGATCCCGATTTGCAATTTTCGCATCTGGCACACAAGCCCGACGAGGAGCGCGTGAAGGCCGTGGCCGCGCGCGTTGCGGCCTGGCGGCGTCTTGCGGAGACGCCGGCCGCTGACAAGCGGATGGCACTCGTGCTCTCCAACTATCCGGGCCGTCCGCATCAGATCGCGCACGCGGTGGGTCTCGATGCGCTGGCGTCGGTCGAGGCCCTGGTGTCCGATCTCGCGGAGGCCGGCTTCGATCTCGATCCGGTCCATGCGCTCGGTGAGACGCTGCTCAAGCAGACCTTGAGCTGGAGCGTCGCCGATTACCGTGCTGCACTGTCGCGCCTTCCGCAAGTGTTGCAGGATGATCTCGCGCAAGCCTGGGGCGCGCTGGAGACCGATCCGGGTTGTCGCGACGGCGCGTTCCATTTCGCTGCGATTCAATGCGGCCGGTCGATCATCGCGGTTCAGCCGGAGCGTGGCGATGCGACCGCGCGCGATGCCGACTATCACGATCTCGCCCGCACGCCGCGCCATGCCTATGTCGCGTTCTATCTCTGGCTCCGCGAGCAGGGCTGTGATGCCGTCGTGCACATGGGCGCGCACGGCACGCTGGAATGGCTGCCCGGAAAATCCGTGGCGCTGTCGCAGGCGTGCTGGCCGGAAGCCCTGGTCGGCGATTTGCCCGTCATCTATCCCTTCATCGTCAACGATCCCGGCGAGGCCGCGCAGGCCAAGCGGCGCCTGGGTGCCGTCACGATCGGCCATCTGCCGCCGCAACTCGCCGCATCAGCGGTGCCGGACGGGCTGCGCAGGCTCGAACAGCTCCTCGACGAGTACTCGACGGCCGATGGCCTCGATCCCGCCCGCCGCCAGCGTCTGATCGCCGCGATCCGCGATGAGGCACGCGCGGCCGGCCTCGAAGACGATCTTGGCCTCGATGCAGCGGCCGCGCCGGCCGAAGCGATCCCGCGGATCGACCGTTTCGTTTGCGATCTCAAGGAAAGCCAGTTCGGCGACGGCCTGCACGTGTTCGGCCGCGGCGCCTGCGGCGACGCGGAACGCGACGCTTTGCGGGCCGCGCTTGCGGGCCGGCGCGTCGCGCCGGGGCCGTCAGGCTCACCCTATCGCGGCCGTCAGGACGTGCTGCCGACGGGTCGCAATCTCTTTGCCGTCGATCCACGCGCGGTGCCGACGCCGTCGGCGCACGTGCAAGGCATCAAGCTCGCCGAAGAACTGCTACGTCGTCATTTGCAGGATCATGGCGACTGGCCAAAGGGCCTTGTCGTCGATCTCTGGGGCTCGGCGACGATGCGCACCGCGGGCGAAGAGTTTGCCATGGCGCTGCATCTGGCTGGCCTCGCACCGCGCTGGGATCATGCTTCCGGCCGTGTGACCGGCTACGACATCATCGCGCCTGCGGAGCTTGGCCGGCCCCGCATCGACGTCACGCTGCGCGTCTCGGGCCTGTTCCGCGACGTCTTCTCAGGCCTTGCGCAATTGTTCGAGGCGGCAGCCGCGGCGCTGTCGGTCCGCGAGGACGAGGGCGACGAAAATCCATATCGCCATCGCACATCGCGCGTGTTCGCGCCGCGTCCCGGACAATACGGCGTGGGTCTCTCGGCAATCCCGGACGCCTTCACGCCCGAGACGCGCGAAGCCGCCGGCGAAGCGTGGCTCTCGGCATCGTCATGGGCGTTCTCGGCCGATGGCGAAATCAAGCTCGATCGTGCCGGTATCGAGAAGCGGATCGTATCGGCCGATGCTTTTGTTCACATGCAGGATTTGCCGGAAACCGATCTTCTGCTCGCGGCCGACTATGCCGCGCATGAGGCCGGCATTGCGGCTGCCGCGGCCCATCTCGGCGCGGCGGGACCATCGCTCTATCATCTCGATGCGACGCGCCCCGAGCAGCCGCATGCGCGTACGCTGACCGAGGAAATCTCCCGTGTCGTCCGCGCGCGCGCGGCCAACCCGGCCTGGATCGCGGGCATGATGCGCCACGGTTTTCGCGGGGCGGCCGAGATCACCGCGACGCTCGAGCACATGGCCGCCTTCGCGCATCTGGCCGGCGCCGTGCCGCCGCATCTGTTCGACCTCTACTACGATGCGACGCTCGGCCATGACGACGTCCACGCCTTCATGGCCCGCGAAAATCCGGCGGCACTCGCCGCGATGGAAACGTGTTTCACGCGCCTGCATGAAGCCTCGCTCTGGCGAACGCGCCGCAACTCGATTGCGGCTGCGCTGCGGGAGGCCTCATGAGTGCTTCCGTGGTCAAGGGCTGGTGTCCCGGCGCGCTGCGCCCGATGCAATCGGGCGACGGGCTGGTGGCCCGCGTGCGTCCGTTCGGCGGACGGCTCGACGCGGCGCAGATCTCCGGACTGGCTCATCTCGCCGAACGCCATGGCAATGGCCTGATCGACGTGACCAGCCGGGCCAATCTCCAGATCAGGGGCGTCAACGAGACCAGCCACAGGCTGCTGCTCGATGGCCTTTCCCAACTGGCGCTGCTCGACCCGGATGCGGAGACCGAATCCCGTCGCAACATTCTTGTGACGCCGTTCTGGCGTAGCGGGGACGAGACCCAATCGCTCGCCGCCGAGCTCGAGGAGGCGCTCGCCGACAGCCAGCTCGAACTTCCAACCAAGTTCGGCTTCGCCATCGACGACGGCACCTCACGCGTGCTTGCGGGCGATTCCGCCGACGTGCGGATCGAGCGCGATGGTTCCGGCGGACTGCTGGTACGGGCTGATGGCGACAAACTCGGCCGCTCGGTCCCACGTGGCGAGGCCGTGACCACCGCGCTCGCATTCGCCGGCTGGTTCGTGACCTCCGGCGGCGCGAGAGGCGGGCGAGGGCGGATGGCGGCGCATCTTGCAGCCGGTGCAATCTTGCCGGCGGCATTGCGCGGCGAGGCCGAGCCGGCGCCGATCATGGCCGCGGCGCGTCCCGGCCTCTATGCGCAAGGTGCGATGGTCGGGGTCGCCTTCGGACAGATGGCGCATGCAACGCTCAACCAGTTCGCCGGTTGCGGACATGCGCTGCGCATGACGCCGTGGCGGATGGTTTTGAGCGAAGCCAAGCGCGTGATGCCGAACGCGACCGGCCTGATCACCGAGGCCTACGACCCTGCGCTGCGCGTCATCGCCTGTAGCGGTGCGCCACGCTGTCGCGAGGCGCATGCCGATACCCGTGGCCTTGCCGCGGCCCTGGCGCCGAACATCGGCGCGGCCGCACGGCTACACGTCTCCGGCTGTGCCAAGGGCTGCGCCCATTCTGGTCCCGCCGCCATCACTCTGGTCGCGACCGGCGCAGGCTTCGATCTCGTGCGCGCCGGGTCGACGCGCGATGAGCCCATCCTGCGCGGGCTGAATCGCGACGACATCGTCAAAGATCCCTCCATCCTGATGGGAGGGCACTGATGCCGCACACGTACGAGACCGACGGCGCTGCGATCTACCGGCAGTCCTTTGCCACCATCCGGGCCGAAGCCGATCTTGCGCGCTTCACGCCGGACGAGGAGCAGGTGGTGGTGCGGATGATCCATGCCGCCGGCATGGTGGGCCTCGAAGCGCATATCCGCTTCACATCAGGCATGGCGGTCGCCGCACGCGCGGCCTTGCAGAAGGGCGCACCGATCCTGTGCGACGCGCGCATGGTCTCTGAAGGAATTACGCGGGCGCGGCTTCCCGCCGCCAACGCCGTCATCTGCACGCTGGGCGACGAGACCGTTCCCGCGCTCGCGCAGTCCATGCGCAACACCCGTTCGGCCGCGGCCCTGGAGCTGTGGCGGCCGCATCTCGACGGCGCGATCGTGGCGATCGGCAATGCGCCGACCGCGCTGTTCCATCTCCTCAACATGCTGGAGGACCGGGACTGCCCACGGCCCGCGGCAATCATCGGCTGTCCGGTCGGCTTCGTCGGCGCGGCCGAATCCAAGGCTGCGCTGATGGCCGTTTCCCCGGTGCCGGCGCTGACGGTCGAGGGCCGCCTTGGCGGTTCCGCGATCACGGTCGCCGCCGTGAACGCGCTGGCGAGCCGGAGCGAATAGCGATGGGACGCATCATCTGCTGCGGTCTCGGCCCCGGTGACCCTGATATGATGAGCGTGCGCGCCGATCGCACGGTGCGCGGCGCGAGGCATGTCGCCTATTTCCGCAAAAAGGGCCGGCCCGGCCAGGCGCGCCGCATCGTCGAGGGCATGCTGGCTGCCGACGTCACCGAATATCCGATGGAATATCCTGTTACGACCGAGATCGCCTTCGACACGCCTGAATATGTCCAGTTGCTTGCCGGCTTCTACGACGAATGGGCGGAGCGACTGGCGCGGCTGGCGCGCGCGGTCGACGTCGTCGTGCTCTGCGAGGGCGATCCTTACTTCTACGGCTCCTTCATGCATCTGCACATGCGCCTGCAGGGCCGCGTCGAGATCGAGGTGATCGCCGGCATTCCCGGCATGGTCGGCTGCTGGAATGGCGTGGGACAGCCGATTGCGCTCGGCGACGACGTGACGACGGTGCTCATGGGCACGCTCGCCGAGGACGAGCTCGAACGCCGCATGCGCGATTCCGATGCGCTCGTGATCATGAAGACTGGGCGCAATCTCGCGAAAGTGCGCCGCGCGCTCGCTGCCGCCGGACGGCTGGACGATGCGTGGCTGGTCGAGCGCGGCACCATGCCGGGCGAGCGCGTGGTGCGGCTTGCGGAGATCGACGCCGCCGACTGCCCCTATTTTGCGATCGTGCTCGTGCACGGCAAGGGCCGGCATCCGGACGCCGCCGAATGACGGGCACGCTGACCATCGCTGGCCTCGGCCCGGGCAGCGCTGCGCTGGTGACGCCCGAGGTCTCCGCCGCGCTTGCCGCCGCGACCGACATTCTGGGCTACGCGCCCTATGTCGCGCGCGTGCCAGCGCGGGCAGGGCTCACTTTGCATCCTTCCGACAATCGCGAAGAGCTGCAGCGCGCGAGCGAGGCGCTGCGGCTCGCCGCCGAAGGCGGCCAAGTCGTCATCGTGTCCTCCGGCGACCCCGGCGTCTTCGCGATGGCGTCCGCCGTGTTCGAGGCGCTCGAACAGGCGCCGCAATGGCAGGAGCTGCCGATCCGCGTGCTGCCCGGCGTCACTGCGATGCTGGCGGCTGCCGCGCGCGCCGGCGCACCGCTCGGCCATGATTTCTGCGCGATCAATCTCTCCGATAATCTCAAGCCGTGGGCGGTGATCGAGAAGCGCCTGCGGCTCGCCGCGGAAGCCGATTTTGCCATCGCGATGTACAATCCGCGCTCGGCGAGCCGGCCGGAAGGATTTGGCCGTGCGCTCGCGGTGCTGAACGAGGCCGGCTGTGGCGACCGTCTTGTGATTTTCGCGCGCGCGATCAGCGCCGCCGACGAAAAGATCGAGACCGTCAGGCTGAACGAAGCCCGGCCCGAGATGGCCGACATGCGCACGCTGGTGATCGTCGGCAACTCGCAGACACGCCGCGTCGGCCGCTGGGTCTATGCGCCGAGGCAGGCCCGATGACCGAGCCACTGCATGATCTCGGCCACGCTCTCGACCCGCAAGCGTTCCGGCAGTTGCGGCCGCGAGATCATGATCACGGGCAGGCCGAGCCTGCGGGCGGCGTCGATCTTGGCGCGCGCGCCGTCGCCGCCGGAATTGCGGGCGACGATCCGGGTGATGCCTCGCGCGCGCAGCATCTCCAGTTCGCCCTCAAGCGTAAACGGCCCACGCGACACGATGACGTCCGCGGCGAAGGGCAGCGGCGCATCGGGCGGATCGACGAATCTCAGCGTGTAGGCGTGCTGCGGCTTGGTCGCGAACGGCGCGATGTGCTGGCGGCCGATGGCGAGGAACACATTTGCCGGCACTTCAGGCAGTGCGGTGACCGCGGCGTCGACATCAGGTATTTCGATCCAGTTGTCGCCGGGCGCTTTGGTCCACGGCGCTCGCTCGAGAGCGATCAGCGGCGTGCCGGTTTCCGCACATGCCGCGACCGCATTGCGGCTCATCTCGGCGGCAAAGGGATGCGTCGCGTCGATTACATGCGTGATGTGTTCCCGACCAATGTAATCGACAAGTCCGCTTGCGCCGCCAAAACCGCCGATCCGCGTCGGCAACGGCTGACCGGCGGGCGCGCGGGTGCGGCCGCCATAGGAATACACGGCATCGACGCCGGCGCGCGCGATCTCCGCCGCGAGCAGGCTCGCGTCGGCCGTTCCGCCCAGAATGAGGGCGCGCGTCATGGCTGATCCCTGGCTGACCATCATCGGTATCGGCGAAGATGGCCTTGCCGGGCTGTCCGAGGCAAGCCGAAAGGCGCTCGATGATGCCGAAACTGTCTTTGGCGGTGAACGGCATCTTGCACTCGCCGGCATAACCGGGCGCGGCCGTCCATGGCCGGTGCCGTTCGATGCAGAAATCGTGTTGAGCTGCCGTGGTCGCCCGACGGCGGTGCTCGCCTCCGGCGATCCGTTCTGGCACGGGGCCGGCGCGAGCCTCGCCGAGAAGCTCCATGGCGACGAATGGATCGCGTATGCGGCTCCCTCGACATTCTCGCTCGTTGCTGCGCGGCTTGGCTGGCGTCTGGAATCCGTTGCCTGTCTCGGTCTCCACGCCGCGCCATTCGAGCGTCTCGTGCCACACCTGGCGCGAGGGGCACGCATCATTTGTCTCGTGCGCGACGCAAAGGCGGCAGGCGATCTCGCGAAATGGCTGACGGCGCGCGGATGGGGTGCCTCGGCATTCTGGACACTCGCTGCGCTTGGCGGGCCGCGCGAAAGGATCAACGCGCATCGCGCCGACAGCTTCGCAGGCGATCTTGCCGGAAATCTGGTCGCGGTAGCCGTTGAGGCGGCGGGCGCGCAGGGCATCCCCCACAGCTCGGGACTATCGGACGAACTCTTCGTCCATGACGGCCAGATCACCAAGCGTCCGGTCCGTGCGCTCGCGCTTTCGGCGCTGGCGCCGCGTCCCGGTGAACGGCTATGGGACATCGGTGCGGGCTCGGGCTCGATCTCGGTCGAGTGGACGCTGTGCGGGGGCACCGCGATCGCCGTCGAGGCGCGCGAGGATCGCGCAGCGAACATTCGCAGCAATGCGACGGCGTTCGGGTTGGCACATCGGATCACAGTCATCGCGGGAAAAGCGCCTGAAACCCTTGCTACGCTGGACGGGCCTGACGCCGTGTTCATCGGCGGCGGTCTCGACATCGCGATGTTCGACGCCATCTGGCCGCGGCTCTCGCCCGGTACGCGGCTGGTCGCGCATTCAGTAACGTTGGAGACGGAAGCGTTGCTCGGTGAGCTGCACCAGCGCCAGGGCGGCGAATTGATGCGGGTCGAGATTGCGCATGCCGCTTCGCTCGGCCGCTACCGGTCCTGGGAGGCCGTGCGGCCCGTGGTGCAATGGAGCGCGGTCCGATGAAGGTCGCCGGGCTCGGATTCAAGCGGGACGTCACGCTGGCCTCGCTGCGTGAGGCGCTTCTGGCGGCCGGTGGTCCCGAAGGCCTCGCAGCAGTGGCGACGGTCAGCGATAAGGCCGACGAGGAGGTGTTGAAGCAGCTCGCGCGCGAATGCGGCTTGCCGATCAAGGCGGTTGCCGCCGAAATGCTTGTTGGCATCGACACGCCGACGCAGTCAAAGCTCGTCGTGGAAAAGTTCGGGACGGGATCGGTTGCCGAGGCGGCGGCGCTCGCAGCGGCCGGACCTCGCGCGCGATTGATTGCGACGCGGGTGGTCTCGCAGGATCGCACCGCGACCGCGGCGATCGCGGAAGGAGACGGCGCATGACGGTGCATTTCATCGGGGCAGGGCCAGGCGCTCCTGACTTGCTGACGTTGCGCGGCCGCGATCTCATCGCCGCCTGTCCGGTCTGCCTCTATGCTGGCTCACTTGTGCCCGAGGGCGTCTTGGCGCATTGCCCGCCCGGGGCGCGGATCGTCAACACCGCGCCGCTGTCGCTCGATGAGATCGTCGCGGAGATCGCCGCCGCCCATGCCGATGGCAAGGACGTTGCGCGGCTGCATTCCGGTGATCTCTCGATCTGGTCGGCGATGGGCGAACAGCTCCGCCGCCTGCGCACGCTCGACATTCCCTACACGGTCACGCCCGGCGTTCCCTCTTTCTCGGCCGCCGCGGCTGCGCTGGAGGCCGAGCTGACGCTGCCCGGCCTTGCCCAGACCGTGGTGCTGACGCGCACGCCGGGCCGCGCCAGCGCGATGCCCGAAGGCGAGAAGCTTGCCGCCTTCGCCGCCACCGGCGCGGTGCTCGCGATCCATCTGTCGATTCATCTGCTCGACAAGGTCGTCGCTGAGCTGACGCCGCATTATGGCGCGGATTGCCCGGTCGCGATCGTCTGGCGTGCGAGCTGGCCCGAGCAGCGCATCATCCGCGCCACACTCGCAACACTCGACGCTGCGGTCGGGGGCGAGATGGAGCGCACCGCGTTGATCCTGGTCGGCAAGACGCTGGGCTCGGCGGATTTTTCCGAGAGCCGTCTCTATGCTGCCGACTATGACCGCCGCTATCGGCCGGTCGGCGCCGAGCCGCGCTTTCCGGAGGTGTCGTGATGGCGGCAGGGCTCGTTATCTCCGCGCCGGCCTCCGGCGTCGGCAAGACCACACTGACGCTGGCGCTTGCTCGCGCCTGGCGCAACAGCGGATTGCGGGTGCAGTGCTTCAAGAGCGGCCCCGATTACATCGATCCCGCGTTTCATGCCGCCGCGACGGGACGCGCCTCGGTCAATGTCGACAGTTGGGCGATGGATCGCGGGACAATCTCGCATCTCGTCAGTCGCGGCATTGACGCCGATGTCGTGCTGGCCGAAGGCTCGATGGGTCTGTTCGACGGCGTCGCCGCGCGTGGCGTCTGCGGCACCGGGGCGACCGCCGACATCGCGGAGATGCTGGACTGGCCGGTGCTGCTGGTGATCGATCCCTCAGGACAGGCACAAACGGCGGCCGCGATCGCGGCGGGCCTTCGCGACTACCGCCCCGGTGTGCGCCTTGCAGGCGTCGTGCTCAATCGCGTTGCCAGCCCGCGCCACGAAGCCCTCGTGCGGCGCGCGCTGCTGGATGCCGGCATCGCCGTATTCGGCGCGCTGCCGCGCCATGCCGAGATCAGCCTGCCGAAGCGGCATCTCGGACTGGTGCAGGCCGAGGAGCAGGCGGAAATCGGCAAGCTGATCGACGAGGCCGCGCGCTTCGTTGCCGAGCATGTCGATCTCGACGCGGTGCTGCGTTCGGCGGCCACCTGGTCGCCGCAACCTGCCGCAAGCGGCGTCAACGTGACGCCGCCCGGCCAGCGCATTGCGCTTGCCCGTGATGCCGCGTTCTCCTTCGTCTATCCGCACATGCTGGAAGCGTGGCGCGCGGCGGGTGCGGAGATCTCGACATTCTCGCCGCTCGCCGATGAAGCCCCTGATCCGGTCGCCGATGTGTGCTGGCTGCCTGGCGGCTATCCCGAGCTGCAGGCCGGCAGGATCGCTGCCAATGCGCGCTTCCGCAGCGGATTGCGCGCCTTCGCCGAGACGCGCCCGGTGCACGGCGAATGCGGGGGCTATATGGTGCTGGGCACCGCTTTGACCGACGCCGATGGCATCAGCCACGAGATGACGGGCCTGCTCGGCCTGGAGACGAGCTTTGCCAAGCGCCGCATGCATCTGGGCTATCGTCTGGCCGAGCTCGCCGCGCCGATGCCGGGTCATCAGGCGGGTGCACGCCTGCGTGGCCATGAATTCCACTATTCGACCATAGTCGCGCAGCCCGACACGGCGCTGGCGGTCGTGCACGACGCGACAGGTGCGGTCATTGCCGAGACCGGCTCGCGGCGGGGACAAGCCACCGGCACGTTCTTCCATCTGATCGCGGAGGACCGGTGAGCGGTTTTGTCTCCTTTGTCTCCGCCGGGCCCGGCGATCCCGAGCTGCTCACGCTCAAGGGTGCAGCGCGGCTGCGCGAGGCCGACGTTGTGCTCTATGACGATCTTGCTTCAGGCGCGATCCTCGATCTGGCCCGGCCCGGCGCCAATCTCGTCGCGGTGGGAAAGCGGGCAGGGCGGGCCTCGACCAAGCAGCACCATGTCAACCGCCTGCTGGTCGACTATGCCGTGACAGGCGCGCGCGTGGTCCGGTTGAAGTCGGGCGATGCCGGCATCTTTGGCCGGCTCGAGGAGGAGCTCGAGACGCTGCGTGAAGCGGGCATCGGCTACGAGATCATTCCCGGCGTCACCTCGGCCTGTGTCGCCGCCGCGCAAGCCGGCATTCCGCTGACCCGGCGTCACACCTCGCGCCGCGTGCAGTTCGTGACCGGGGCGGACGTCACCGGCGAGCTGCCGCCAGATCTCAATTGGGCGGCGCTGGCCGATCCGGAGGCGACGACCGTGGTCTATATGGGCCGGCGGACGTTTCCGGCGTTGGTCGTCAAATTGATCGAGCACGGGCTCGCCCCAACCACGCCGGCGTTGTTTGCCGAATCGCTCGGCCGTCCCGATGAGCGGCTGGTCCGCACCACCATTTCGGAACTTGCAGAGCAGCTTGCGCGGGGCGGAGCGGCCTCCACGGCGGCCGTCATCCTGTTCGGCGCGCTGGCGGGGAATTATCCGTCATGACCGCCTCGTCCGCCCGTCGCCCCTTGACGCCCGGCCGGCGAAAGAGGCACACAGGAGACGCATGGTGCTCGATGCGGCGCAAAGCGCCGGAGCATAATCGGGAATGGGGATGGGCGGACCCAGTTGCGGCGCCCAAAACCCCAGCCGCCCCCGCGACTGTAAGCGGTGAGGGACTTCGATCAGCCACTGGGCCGCGAGGCCCGGGAAGGCCGGAGACTCCCAGTGAACCGCGAGCCAGGAGACCGGCCGTGCATGTTTTGAGGCCAAGGCCGTCGGGTGTGACGGCAAGAAGGATCTGAGCCATGCATATCGAACCCGGACTAGTCTCGGACGCCAAGCTCGTGCTGAGTTATGCAACCGGCATTGCCGTCGGCGGCGTTGCCTTGAAGCTCGCGGTTGAGACCGTGCGCGAGCAGGGCATCACGTCGTTCGCGGCGCGGACGCTCGCCACCACGGGACTTGTGTTTATCTTCTTCGAGATCCTGCCGCACTTCCCGGTCGGCGTCTCCGAAGTGCACTTCATCCTCGGCTCGACCTTGTTCCTGCTGTTTGGCGCGGCGCCTGCGGCCTTCGGCCTCGCGTTTGGCCTGCTGTTCCAGGGCATCTTCTTCGAGCCGCCCGACTTGCCGCAATATGGCATGAACGTCACCACGCTATTGGTGCCGCTGTTCGGAATCCAGGCGATCGCCACGCGGATCATTTCGAGCAACACGGCCTATGTCGATCTGAAGTACCGCCAGGCGCTGGCGCTTTCGACGACCTATCAGGCGGGCGTCATCGCCTGGGTGGCGTTCTGGGCGATTTATGGCTCCGGCTTCGGCGCGACCAACCTCGCCAACATCGCGACCTTCGCGGCGTCCTATGCGCTGGTCATCGTGATTGAGCCGCTCGCCGATCTCGGCGTGCTCGCGCTGGCAAAGTCGCTGCGCGGCGTCACCGCGCCCGGCCTCGTCACGCCGCGTTTGCACAGCGCGGCCTAGAGACAAGCGAACGGGCGGCCATGATGGCCGCCCTTCGCAGCCACCATGCTCACGCTCTCTCTGATAGGCATCGGTTGCGGCGATCCCGAGCAGCTCACGCGTGCCGCGATTACTGCCATCAACGCGGCCGATCTCGTCCTGATCCCCCGCAAGGGGACGGCCAAGTCCGACCTCGCCGATCTCAGGCGGACGATCTGCGCCGATCTGCTCACCAGCGACACGACCCGCATTGCCGAGTTCGATCTGCCCGTGCGGGACGCCGCTGAAGCGGACTATCGCAAGGGCGTGGACGATTGGCATGATGCCGTGGCCGCCGTCTGGTCGCAGACGATCGGGGATCATCTCGAAGGAGAGGGCAAGGTCGCGCTGCTGATCTGGGGCGATCCCTCGCTTTATGATTCCTCGCTGCGCATTGCGCGGCGGCTCAATCCCTCGCCAAAGATCGAGGTCGTGCCCGGCATCACCTCGATCCAGGCGCTGTGTGCGGCGCATGCGTTGCCGCTCAACGACATCGGCGAGCCCTTTCTAGTTTCGACCGGACGCCGCTTGCGCGATGGCGGTTGGCCGGCAGGTGTCGATACCGTGGTGGTGATGCTCGACGGCGGCACGGCGTTCCAGTCGCTTGATCCGGCGGGCCTGCACATCTGGTGGGGGGCCTATCTCGGCATGCCCGATCAGATCGTGATGTCCGGCGCGCTGGCCGAGATCGGCCCGCGCATCGTCGCCGTGCGGCAAGAGGCGCGCGAACGGCACGGCTGGATCATGGACAGTTACATCCTCAAGCGCAGGCTGTGAGGCAAGCGAGGCAGCATGCTCCCCGAATGGGTCACCCAACAATGCCCCGATATCTCCGCAGTCCATCGCGGGGCGGCGGTGGCGCGGCAGGCGCAACTGACGAAACCGACCGGCGCGCTCGGCCGGCTCGAGCAGCTCGCGATCGAGCTTGCGGGCCTGCAAGCAACCGAGCAGCCGCGCGCGGCGCGGGTGCCGATCATCATCTTCGCCGGCGATCACGGCATCGTCGCGCAGGGCGTCTCGGCCTATCCGCAGGAAGTGACGATCGCGATGCTGGCGAACTTCGCCTCCGGCGGTGCCGCAATCTCGGTGCTGGCGCGTGAGCTGGGCTCCAGCCTGGAGGTCGTCGACGCCGGCACGCTGGCGCAGGAGGAGATGGCTGGAATCGTGACCGACAAGCCGCGCAGCGGTACGCGCGATTTCAGCGTCGAAGCTGCGCTCACCCCCACGGAGCTGGCATTTGCGTTCGAAGCCGGCCGACGTGCGGTGACGCGCGCACAGGCCGGGCAGCCCGATCTTCTGATCTTCGGCGAGATGGGCATCGGCAACACCACGACATCGGCGGCGATCGCGGCCGGCTTGCTCGGCGTGAGCGCCGCGGAGATCGCGGGCAGCGGTACCGGCATCGACGCGGCCGGCCGTGCGCACAAGGCGCGGGTGATCGACGCTGCAATCGCACGCCATGACATTGCGGGCGCTGCGCCCGAAAAGATCCTGTGCGCCGTCGGCGGTCTCGAGATCGCCGCCATCTGCGGTGCCGTTATCGCGGCTGCACAGCACCGCATCCCCGTGTTGATCGACGGCTTCATCGTGTCGGTCGCGGCGCTGGCGGCGGTGCGGCTCAACCCTTCGTGCCAGCTGTTCCTGCTGGCCTCGCACCAGTCGGCGGAGCAGGGGCATCGGCTGGTGCTCCGCGCGCTGAACGTGCAGCCGCTGATCAGCCTGGATCTCAGGCTCGGCGAAGGATCGGGCGCGGCCATCGCGCTGCCGCTTGTGCGGTCGGCCTGCGCGCTCCACAACGGCATGGCGACCTTTGCGCAGGCCAATGTGCCTGATCGTCCGGCCTGATCAAATCGTCCGCTGATTGACGGAGACGACGCGCCAGCCGGTCGCGAGCCGGTCAATCCTGGTCAGCGACAGCGGATCGATCACGAAGCGCAGGGCCGCTTGTGGCGTCAGGTCGAGCGCGATGCACAGCGCCGCCCGGATCGTGCCGGAATGCACGACGAGCGTTGCGGCCCCGGTGCCGATCTTCGACAAACCCAGGCGGACCCGCGCGACCTGTTCCTCAAAGCTTTCGCCGCCGGACGGCCGTCCGCGCGCCGGATCGCTCCAGAACCGTGCATAGGCCTCGCCACCGGTCGCGGCGAGTTCGTCATGCCGACGGCCGGTCCAGTCGCCAAAGTCTTGCTCGCTGAATTCGTCCAGCTGCAGCGGCTCGAGCCCCAGCGCGCGGGCCGTTTCGACGGTGCGCCGCGACGGGCTCGCATAGCTCGCGGCGTCCTGTGGCAGGCGCTGCCGCAGTGCCTCCAGCTGCGCCCGAGCGCCGAGATCGGCCGGTGCGTCGGCCGCATGGATCGTCCCCGCGACGCCATCGACGGGCGCGTGCCGTATCAGCCAGAGGAAGGTCTCGCCTCCCATGCTTATCTCCAAGGAAACTGGTCGTTGTGGCAATAACGCCGCAACTGGCACATTGACTCTGTCTGGATCGTAATCCTAGATGCTCGCGACGGTTTCCCCGAGAGGGGATGAAAAGGGAATGCGGTGCGGGGAGTTTGTCCCCAATGCCGTGGCTGCCCCCGCAACTGTAAGCGGCGAATCTTGCGTCACGAGCCACTGGGTATCTCGGTCCCGGGAAGGCGATGCAAGGTACTGACCCGCGAGCCAGGAGACCTGCCGTCAGCCGTGGTCACACGCGAAGATGTCGGTCGGGGAGTACAGACATTCGGCTTCATCGGAAGGCTGCAAGCCGGACGATGGGACCCTGGTTCGCGGTGACGTGCCACTGACGTCACTCCGAGGTCCAAGACCGTGTATTCCCTTCGTATCGTACGACCACGCCGTTTCCTACTGGCATCCGCCGCTCTCACATCTTTCGTCGCCATCGACATGCCAGCGGCCTTGGCGCAGCAGGCCCGCGAGCCACTGCCGCCCGTCGAGGTGTCGGCGCCACAATCCCGCAGGCAGTCCAGCCCGGCCGGACGGGACGCGCAGAGCTCACGCCGCGCAGCAGCGCGCCGGCCGGGGACTGCATCCGCAGTGCCCAAGCCCGTCGTGCCGACCACGGCGGCACAGACGCCGCTCAACACCAATGCCGTCGCCGAAAGCGCTTCGCGCCTCGGCCTGACCGTGCGAGAAACACCCGCGACCGTGGAGGTGATCTCGGCCGCAACCATGCGCGAGCAGGGCTACCGCACAGTCTCCGACGTCGCGCACGGAGCGGTGGGCGTCACAGCCGGCGACAATCCGGCCGAGCCTTCGGCTTTCTCCATGCGCGGCTTCACCAACAGCCAGATCAACACGCTCTACAACGGCATCAAGATCGGTCCGCAGAACATGACCTCGCGGATCATGGACACGGCCAATCTGGAGGCTGTCGAATTCCTGAAGGGTCCGGCATCACTGATGTCAGGCGAGGGCGCCGCCGGCGGCGCGATCAACTTCGTCACCAAGCAGCCGCACACCGGTCCGATCCGGAACGAGGCGGATTTCTCCTGGGACTCGCTGAACTCGTTCCGGGCGCATTACGGCTCGGGCGGCAGCACCAATGTGCAGGGGCTGGACTACCGCTTCGACGTCAGCCGTTCCTCGCTCAACGGCTTTGCCGACGACACCAACACCAAGACGCTCAATGTCTCCGGCCAGCTCAACTACCGCATCTCCGACAGCCTCAAGGTCTGGGGCGCGATCGAGTATCGGGAAGATCGCTCGAAAGCCTATTGGGGTGCGCCGCTGGTGCCGATTGCCTTCAGCGGCTCGCATGCGACGACGGGGATCGTTTCCGGCAATTACGTCTCGAACTACAACAAAACCGATCTCGGTGCCGTCACGATCGACGACCGCACCTTCAATACTAACTACAACGTCCTCGACAACAGGAACGTAGCGAAGGAGGTGTGGCTGCGCGGCGGTTTCGAGCTGAATCTGGCGCCCGACCTGACGCTGAAAAGTCAAGCCTATGCTTACGGAGCTGAGCGCACATGGTTCAACAATGAGATAGAGGCGTTCAATTCCGGGACCAACATGGTCGATCGTGAGCGCTTCTATGTCGCGCACAGCCAACGCTTGGTCGGCAACGTCACCGATTTGATCTGGGATGCGAATATCGCCGGCTTTGACAACCGTTTGGTCACGACGCTTTCCTCAAGCTACCTTGATTTCGTGAGGCCGGGCGCCGCAAATTTCCCCGGCGATTCCGTTCCGCTGGTCGATCCGCCTCGCGGCTATTACGGCCTGCTCACCATTCAGCAGCAGACCGCGCGCATCGACAATGAGGCGCTGTCGTTCGAGGACCGGTTGAAGTTGACACGGACCTTTGCGCTGGTCGGCGGCCTGCGCGTCGAGCATATCGGGCTCGACCGCAATTCGACCGACAAGTTCGGTCTGGAGAAGGCGAACTTCCCGTTCTCGCAATCCTGGGTCCCGACCACGGGCCGTATCGGCTACACCTGGGAAGCCGTACCGGGCCTGACCTTTTTCAGCCAATACGCCACCGGCGCAGACATCTCGGCCAACAACATCTTCCTGCTCAATCCGACCGATCCGCTGAACCTGACCACCGCGCGCACCTACGAGACCGGCGTCAAGCACCTGTTCTGGGACAACCGGGCGGAGTGGTCGTTCTCGGCCTACGACATCCTGCGCAAGAACGTCTATGCCGCGGCCGGCGGCATGCAGCTCAACCTTGCCGGACGGCAGGAATCGAAGGGCGTCGAGCTTGCCGCGTCCGTGCGTCCGATCGGTCCCCTGCGTCTCTGGGGCAACATCGCCTATGTCGATGCGCGCTACGCCGACTTTAATTTTGTCGGCGGCTCGTTCTCCGGCAACACGCCGCCGAACGTGCCGCGCGTCGTGGCGAATGCCGGAGCGTCGTATCGGTTCTTCACGCCGTGGCCCGTGGAAGTCGGCGTCACCGGCCGTCACGTCGGCGACCGCTACAACACCGATGCGAATGTCGTGACGATGAAGGCCTACACTGTCGCGGACGTCTATGCCTTCGTCGACATCCCGAAGACGGTGTTCAACGCGGTCGACCAGGCTCGCCTGACTTTCCGGGTGCGCAACATCGCCGACAAGCGCTATGCGATCTGGGGCGATCCGTTCTATCCCGACCAGATCCTCTTGGGTGCACCGCGCACCTATGAACTCTCGGCCGCATTCAAATGGTAGGATGCTGATCGATGATGCGCGCGATCGTCCTGCTGCATCGATGGCTCGGGATCGCGTTCTGCCTGCTGTTCGCGATGTGGTTCGCGACGGGAATCGTGATGCACTTCGTTCCGTTTCCGTCTCTGACGGAAGCGGAACGCTTCGCCGGGCTTGGGCCGCTGGATGGCGCCGAGACGAGGCAGCTTGCGGTCGCCGATGCCGTGGCCGCGAGCGGCATTGCTGATGCGACTCGCGTTCGCCTGATCCAGCGCAGTGACGGACCGGTCTATGTCGTCTCGGGGCCGTCGCGCGCGGGCGCAGTGCGTGCCTCCGACGGAGCCGGCGCCTCGGTCGCATCTTCCGACGTCGCGCTGGCCATCGCGCGAGACCACGCGCGCAGCCGCGGGCTGGATGCCGCGCGGGCCGCAATCCTTGCGCGCGCGGACTATGACCAATGGAGCGTGCCGAACGGCTTTGACCGCCACCGGCCCTTGTTTCGGGTTGCCCTGGGCGACGCCGCTGGAACGGAGGTCTATGTCTCCTCGCTCACCGGCGAGATCGTCCTGGATACGACGCGCAGCGAGCGGACCTGGAATCTCGTCGGCAGCGTGCTGCACTGGATCTATCCAACGATCCTGCGAAGCAATTGGTCGCTGTGGGATCGCGTGGTCTGGACCTTGTCGCTGCTGGCCCTGATCGCGGCCTTGCTGGGCGCTGTGCTCGGCCTTGCGCGGATCAAACCTCGAAGCGGTCTGATCGGCTCGCCCTGTCGCGGCTGGCATGCGCTGCATCATCTCATCGGCCTCGCGGCGATGGTGTTCGTGCTGACCTGGATTTTCAGCGGCTGGCTCTCCATGGATCACGGGCGGCTGTTCTCGCGTGGGCAATTGATCTCCGCTGAATCACGCGTGATGAACGCCTCACCGAACTGGACGACGGCTCCATCGTTCGATCGGCAGCCTGTATCGCCGTCGGCCCGTGAGATCGAATGGTTTGCCTTCAACGGCAATCTCTATCGGCGGGATCGGATCGCCCTTGCCGGTCAGACCTTGATCGAGGCAGGGGATGCGCCCCGCGATGGACCAACGAGATCTCTGGATGTGCACGAGGTCCAGGGGCTGACCGCGCGCCTCGCGGCCGGCTGCGGCGGTCCGTCTGTACTTGCCGAGGACGACAACTATCCCGCGCGGTCCACTGTCCCGGGCGCCCCGGTCTACCGCTCGTATTGCGGTGACCTCTGGTTCGACATCGACGGCGCCGACGGCAATTTGCTGCAAAGGCTGGATTCATCGCGGCGAGCTTATCGCTGGTTCTACGGCGCGCTGCATACGTTGGATTTTCCGGTTCTCGTCGCGCATCCGTTGCTGCGCGACGGCTTGGTCGTCGGGCTCTGCTCCCTTGGCTTTCTGTTCTCCATCACGGGCATCATCATCGGCTGGCGCCGCCTGCGTCCGTCCTTCGCGGCCTGAGAGCCGGAGCGGGCAAAACCACCGCTTACTGATCGTACAATAAAGAGAGGCTGAGCCGACTGCCATGCATAGCTCATAAGCAATCGCATGGTCCGTAGGGCCGGTCGATCGCCTGCAAATTAGACAGGCGTGCGGGGCGCGTGGATTGCGCTGCAGCGGATGTGGTGTTTCGTCCGGGAAAATTCGTGGTGCGCCGCACTTATGTCGCGTCGAACGATCCACACCGACGTGCTCTCCATGCGGGCAGGGCTGCACTAAAATGTGCCTCGCCGCGCCGCGCCGGTCGCGGGCTGGTCCAGTGCATTGCGACAACTCTGGCCCTATCCCGAGGCCATCGCTCTGTCCCACGCTCGCAAGCGGTGGCATGACAGGGGATGATGATGAGCGCTCTCGGTTTGCGATTGAACCTCGCGAAGGACGGGAACCACCCGGCGTCCGGTTCGAATGTCGTCCGCAGCTGACCCACACATGAGCACTGACGAAAATCACTGGGAAGTTGGCACCGATATCGGCGGCACCTTCACCGACATCATCGCGATCCGACACTCCCCCGCGGAGGCACGGATCGCGAAGGTGCCGTCGCGACCTCAAGCTCCGGTTCAGGCGATGCTGGAGGCGACGAGGCGGTCGGCCTGCGCAAGAGCGAGGTCAAGCGCTTCGTCCACGGCACCACGCGCGTGACCAACGCCATCGTCGAAGGACGGCTGCCGAAAGTGGCACTGGTGGCGACCGAAGGCTTTGCCGACGTGCTGGAGATCGCGCGCTATCGCCGCCGCGATCTCTATCGTCTCGACGTCCCGCCAAAATCGCTGCCGCTGGTGCCGCCGGAACGATGCTTCGGGCTTGCTGAGCGCCTCGATCACGAGGGCCGGGTGCTGAAGGCGCTGGATGACGCGGAGATCGAGCGTCTGGTGGCCTGGCTGAAGGGGACCGGCGTGCAGAGTGTCGCGGTCGCGCTGCTGCATGCCTATGCCAATCCGGTGCACGAGAAGATGCTCGGCGAGCGGCTCAAGGGCGTCGTTGCCCACGTCTCGCTGTCGCACGAGGTCAATCCCGAGGCGCGCGAATACGAGCGGACTTCGGCGACCGTGTTCAACGCCGCGGCGATGCCGATTGCGGTGGAATATCTCAGCGAACTGGAGCTGCGGCTGCCGATCGGTCCCGGCCTGCAGGTGTTTCATTCGGCCGGCGCCATGGTGCCGATCTCGGCCGTGAAGCGGCGGCCGCTGGTGATGGCGATGTCGGGCCCCGCGGCCGGCGTCTCCGCATCGGTCAGCATCGCGCGCCAGCTCGGCACGTCCCGGATGCTGACGTTCGATATGGGCGGCACCACGACCGACGTGTGCCTGATCGTCGACGGTCAGGCCGAGATGACCGACGGCCGCATGCTCGGCGACAAGCCGCTGCGCCAGCCGATGCTCGCGGTGCACTCGATCGGGGCGGGCGGCGGCTCGATCGTGCGCAACGGCTCCGGTGGCCTGACGGTCGGACCGGAAAGCGCCGGCTCCGAGCCTGGACCGGCCTGCTACGGCCGCGGCGGTACCGAGCCGACCATCACCGATGCCAACGCCGTGCTCGGCTATCTCAATCCGGACGCCAAACTCGGCGACCGGATCGGAATTGACATCAAGGCAGCCAGTGATGTCATCGCGCCGATCGCGCGCACTCTGGGGCTGAGCCTGACCGAAACCGCGCTCGGCATCATCAAGGTCGCGAACGCGACAATGGCGCGCGCGCTCCGCCGCGTCACCGTCGAGCGCGGCATCGACGGGCGCGACTGCACGCTGCTCGCCTTTGGCGGTGGTGGCCCGATGCATGCCGCGGGCCTTGCAGATCTCTACGGGATTGCCGAGGTCGTCGTTCCCAGCGCGTCGAGTGCGTTTTCGGCACTGGGCTGTCTCACTGCCGATTTCAGCTTCCTCCAGCAGCAAACTCTGCGCGCTGCGCTCGATGGCATCGACCTCGCCCGTGTGTCGGAGCGGATCGGGGTGCTGATCGACGATGCCTCGGCGCCGCTGATCGCCAACGGGGTTGCCGCGACCGAGATTCAGATCGAGCTGGTGGCCTTGATGCGCTACGCGGCGCAGAACGACGCCATTCCGGTGCCGTTCGCGCGACCGCTCGACGTCATCACGCTGAAGAAGGATTTTCTGGCCCGGCACCACGAGCTGTTCGGCTATGCGACGGGCGAGAGCTGCGTCATCGAGTCCGTGCGGGTGCAGGCGCGCCGTCCATCGACGACCGTCGTGAGCCGGCCGGCCATCGCGGTCAGAACGGTCTCCAAAGGCGAGCGCATCTGCTCGTTCGATGGCTTTCACGACATCGCCACAAGCATCATCAACCGTGCCTCGCTGACCGAAATCGTCAGCGGCCCGGCCATCATTGAAGACGCATGGTCGACCGTGGTGGTCCCGCCCGGCTGGCAGGCGAGGCCTGATGTTTCAGGCAATCTGTTCCTGACGCGGGGGGCCGCATGAAGCTCGATCCGTTCGTCGTCGAAGTCATCCGGCACGGGCTTTCGGCCGCCGCCGAGGAAATGAGCCTGGTGATGACGCGCTCGGCGCGCTCGCCGCTGCTGCGCGAGGCCGGCGACCTGTCGTCGGCGATCACGGACGCCCGCGGCGACCTGGTCGGGCAGGGCCGCGACATCCCGATCCATCTCGGCGCGATGGCCTACACGGTCCTCGAATTGCTGAAAGTGGTGCCGCGCGACAGCCTGAACGACGGCGACGCATTGATCTACAATGTCGGCCCGCTCGGCGGCAATCATCTCAACGACGTCAAGGTCGTGCGGCCCGTCTTCGTCGATGGCGAGATCGTCGCGTTCGCGGTCAGCCTCGCACACTGGCCCGATATCGGCGGCACCTGGCCCGGCAGCTATTTTGCGAAAGCCATCGACACCTTCCAGGAGGCGATGCGCATTCCGCCGGTTCTGATCGCCACGGCAAGCGGCGTCAATACGTCGATCGTGCAGCTGCTCAAGGCCAATGTTCGCGATCCCGAATCCTGCGAGGGCGATCTTCTCGCACAGATCGCCGCAACGAAAGCCGGCGAGAAGCGCATCGTCGAGCTCTGCCGCGAGCACGGCAAGGCGGTCTTCACGGCGGCGCAGTCGCGCCTGCACGATCTCTCCGAAATCGAGATGCGCGAGGCGTTGCGCGATCTGCCTGATGGCGTCTACGAGGGTGAGGACTATCTGGACGACGGCGGCGTCGACGACGCGCCCGCGCGCATTCATGTCAAGATCACCATCGCCGGCGACGAAGCGACCTTCGATCTTTCAGGAAGCTGCGACCGCGTCTCGAATTTCTGCAACACGACGCCGTTCATGGCGCGCTCGGCGGTGGCCTATGCCGCGCGCATCATGAGCGGGCGCGACATGAACCAGAACGCGGGCGCGTTGCGGCCGCTGACCATCATCACGCGCCCTGGCTCGATCCTGGAGCCGGGCTGGAATGCCTCGGTTGCTGCCGGCAATCATGAGACCTCGATGCGCATCGTCGATGCGATTTTTCGGGCAATGCAGGACACTATTCCGGAGCGCCTGTCTGCGGGCGGGGCGACCACGGCGGGCGTCCTCTTCTTCGCCGAACCGCGGCAGAACGGTTCGTGGAAGATGCTTTACGAGGTGCACGGCGGTGGCGAGGGCGCGCGGCATGATCGCGACGGCATCTCGGCGACGCGGGTGCATCTGTCCAACACCTCAAACACGCCGGTCGAGGTGATCGAGGCGAATTACGCGATCCAAATCGAGCAGCAGGCCATTCGCTGGCAGTCCGGCGGCGCGGGCGCCCATCGCGGCGGGGACGGCGTCATTCGTAGCTATCGCATCCTGGCACCCTCAATCCATCTGACCACCTGCATCGAGCGCATGGTGATGGCGCCGTTCGGCATGCAGGGCGGTAAGCCCGGCAAGGCCTGCCGCATCTCGCTGATCCGGCAGGGCGCGAACGTCGCGATCGACGGCAAGTCGAACCTGGTGCTGCAGCAAGGCGATCTCGTCACGATCGAGACCTGTGGTGGCGGTGGCTACGGCGCCGAGGCTGCGGAATGAGGGGATTGCAATGAGCAGATTGTTGCGAACCGGGCTGAATGCCGGCGACAGCGCGCCCATGGACGTGGTCGGCGGCGAGGGCGTCTATTTTCATCTCTCGGATGGTCGCAAGCTCATCGACGGCAGCAACACCGGCGGCGGTCTCGGACATCGTCATCCCGCGATGGTGGAGGCGATCCGCCGCGCCGCGGATACGCCCGTCGTGAACGAGGGCTGGACCTGGGTCGGCCGCGAGCAGGCGGCTGACGACTTGATGGCCACCGCGTTCAAGGGCGAAGACGATTGGGTCGGTGCGGTGCGCTTCTGCATCAGCGGCAGCGAGGCCAATGACATGGCGCTGTCGCTCTGTCAGGCCCTGACGCAGCGGTCCGCGCTGGCGACGCGCGAACGCGCCTATCACGGCATTACGGGCCTGTCGCGCAGCATGACCGTGCAGCCGCAATGGCATGGCGGCCTCGCGGTGCACTCAGGCGGCTCGAAGCTGCCGGCGCCGATGGCGCCGGTGCGGATATTGCCGGCGCCGCAGGGCGCGATCTACGGCGCGCCGGCCAACAATGTTCCCCCCAGCGAATATCTGGCCGATGCCACGCGCCTGCTTTCGGATACGGCAGCGACGATCATCGACTACACGCAAGGCGGCATCTACTACGATGGCGCCTATCAGGACGAGGTGGCGCGGTGCGCGCGGCAGGCCGGCTCCTACTGGATCGCCGACGAAGTGGTGACTGGTGCGGGCCGTGCCGGGCGCTGGTTCGCGTTCCAGGGAGCCGAAAGTCGTCCCGATATCGTGACGCTCGGAAAATCGCTCGGCGGTGGCGCGGCGGCGGTTGCCGCGGTCGTGGTGTCGAAAGACATCGTCGAGCGGCTCAAGGGCACGAGCTGGCAGAATTACGGCACGTTGCGCGGGCATCCCATCAGCATGGCTGCCGTCAGCGCCTATCTGAAAGTCATCAGCGATGACGAGATTTTGGAGCACGTCAGGGGTCTCGAAAAGCTGTTCACCCGCCGCCTTCTGGCCATCGCGCAGAAACATCCAAGCGTGCAGCGCCTGGCGGGGCAGGGGCTGCACTGGACCGTGGAGTTGCACGGGCCGGACTGGCGCTCCTGGCATGCCGACACCACCGAGGTGCCGATTGCCTCGCGCGTCGCGGAGCGGGCGCTGGAGGCGGGCGCCGTGATCGGGACCAGCGGCGAGCAGACTTCCCTGTTCCTCGCGCCGCCACTCGTGATTTCCGAGCATGAGGCCGGGCAGCTTCTGGACGCGCTGGACCACGGTCTCGATATTGCGGATGAGGAGCAGACATGAGGATGGAGCGTGCAGCGCACACGATGCCGATGTGCAGGCGCCGGCTGGCAAGTCCGGGCGATGCTGCGTTATGCTGCGCGCGCCGGCACGTGCTTGAAACTGTAGCTTAGCTCAAAGACATCACCAGGAAATCGCTGATGCGTATCGTCAATGTTGCCGCCGCCCAGATGGGCCCGATCCAGAAAGCGGACAGCCGCGAGGCCGTGGTCAAGCGCATGATCGCGCTGATGGATGAGGCCAAGAGCAAGGGCGCCGACCTAATCGTCTATCCGGAACTGGCGCTCACGACCTTCTTTCCGCGTTGGTACGTGGAGGACCGGGCCGAGTTCGACAATTGGTTCGAGCGCGAGATGCCGAACGCGGCGACGAAACCGTTGTTCGAGCGCGCGGCGCAGCACCAGATGGCGATGAATTTCGGCTATGCGGAGCTGACGCCGGACGGGCATCATTTCAACACTGCTGTTCTCACCGACAAATCCGGCAAGATCGTCGGCAAATATCGCAAGATCCATCTGCCGGGCCATGTGGAATACGACACCAAGCGCTCGCACCAGCATCTGGAGAAGCGCTATTTCGAGCCGGGCGATCTCGGCTTCAATGTCTGGCGCGAGCTGGGCGGCATCATCGGCATGGCCATCTGCAACGACCGGCGCTGGCCCGAGACCTATCGCGTGATGGGCCTGCAGGGCGTCGAGATGGTGCTGATCGGCTACAACACGCCGTCGGTGAATGCGGAGAGGAGCGATGAAGGCGTCGAGAAACGGTTGTTCCATAACCGCCTCTCGGCGCAGGCCGGCGCCTATCAGAACGCGACCTGGGTTGTCGCGGTGGCCAAGGCCGGTAACGAGGACGGACACCCGCTGTTCGGCGGCAGCCTGATCGTCGATCCCAACGGCGAGATCGTCGCCGAAGCGAAGACGGAGGAGGACGAACTGCTGGTCCATCCTTGCGACCTCGATGCCACCACCTTCGGCAAGACCACGATCTTCAATTTCGCGCAGCACCGCCGCATCGAGCATTACGGCCTGATCACCAGCCGTACCGGCGCGGTGCCGCCGCCGGAGACGTGACGTCGATGACTGGCCAGAGCACATCCGGCATATCCTTGCGCGAGCTCGATCCGCGCGACCGCTACAAGCTGCTCTGCGGCGTGGTGGTGCCGCGGCCGATTGCGCTGGTGACGACGCTCGATGCCAACGGGGCGGTCAACGCCGCGCCGTTCAGCTTCTTCAACGTGTTTTCGGAGACTCCGGCGCTGATCGTGCTCGGGCTTCAGCACAAGCCGGATCACAGCCCGAAGGACACCACCCGCAACATCCATCGCGACGGCGAGTTCGTCGTTCACATGGTTGATGAGGCGCTCTCCGCGGCGATGAATGACTGCGCGGTCGATTTCCCGTCCGGTGACAGCGAGGTCGCCGCGGCAGGGCTGGCGACGCTTCCCTCTGTAGACGTGAAGGTGCCGCGCCTCGCCGCGGCACCCTTTGCGCTCGAATGCCGGCGCCATGTCGCCCTAAATTTTTCGCCCGATCGCGAACTGCTGGTCGGCGAGGTGCTCCGGGTTCACGCCCGCGAGGGCCTCGTCGACGAGGCCAACATGTATGTCGATCTCGACGCCTACCGGCCGATCGGCCGCATGTTCGGCAATCTCTACACGACGCAGCGGGATACGTTCGCGCTTGTCCGGGAGAGCCACGCGCAATGGCTCGCGCGGCAGGACGCCAAAGAGCTGAAGGACGCCTAGTGGTTCGAGAACTGCACCGTACCCAGCGCCATGGTGACGGCCGCCTGTGTCGGGTCGATCACGGCAATGCCGAGCGCCTCTTCCAGCGGGCGGCGGTGCCGTGCCATGCCGGCGCAGCCCATCACGATGGCACGGGCGCCGTCCTCGTCGCGCAGCGCGCGGCCGATTTCGATCATTTTGGCCAGCGTGCCTTCGCCCGAGGCGGTTTCCGCGACGCTCATGTTGAGCGGCCGCTCGCCGGCAAGACGTTCGGTCAGTCCCATCTGCCTGAGATAGCGCATGTGACGCGGGATCGAGCGCTGGGCGATCGCGATGACGCCAAAGGTCTCGGCGCGGGCCATCGCGGTCAGCACGCCGCACTCGGCAATGCCGAACACGGGCCGGTCGGTGCCTTCGCGACAGACCTGAAGCCCGGGATCGCTGTAGCAGGCGATGACAAAGGCCGCCGAGCTGTTGTCGCCCTCGACCAGCCGGCGCAGCGGCATGGCGACGCCATCGACATCGGCCTGGCTTTCGATGCCGAAGGGACCCTCGGCCAGCGTCTGGCAGACCAGTTCCGGCCCGCCCTCGAAACCGAGCGGCTTCAGCGCGTCCTCCAGCCCTCGCGTGACCGCAGGGTTGGAATTTGGATTGATGACGAGAATGCGCGGTCGGGACATGCTGGTCTTCCTGCAAAATTTCGATCACTTAACTTGAGCCTATCATGGAGTGCCTCATGACTGAACCCGCTTACGACCTGATCATTCGCGGTGGGCGCGTCGCGACGACGACCGACGTCTTTGAAGCCGATGTCGCCATCTCCGGTGAGACCATCGCCGCTATCGGCCGCGGGCTTCCGGCTGCGAAGCGCGAGATCGACGCGCGCGGGAAACTCGTTCTACCCGGCGGCGTCGACAGCCACGCCCATATCGAGCAATTGTCCGCTGCCGGCATCATGAACGCCGACACCTTCGAGAGCGCGACCGTCTCGGCGGCCTTCGGCGGCACGACCACGGTGATCCCGTTTGCGGCCCAGCATGTCGGCATGAAGCTGCCGCAGGTGGTGGAGGATTATCACGCCCTCGCCAAGAAGGGCGCAGTGATCGACTACGCCTTTCACATGATCATTGCGGATGCGACCCGGGAAACGGTCGAGGAGCACATTCCGGCGCTGGTGAAGCAGGGCCACGCCTCGATCAAGATTTTCATGACCTACGACCGGCTCAAGGTGGATGATGAGCCGCTGCTGGACATCCTTCTTGCCGCGCGCCAGTCCGGCGCGATGTTGTGCGCCCATGCCGAAAACCACGGCATCATCGCCTGGATGGTGAAGCGCCTGCTCGCGCGCGGCTACACAATGCCGAAATATCACGCCGTCAGCCACGCCCGCGTGTCGGAGGCGGAAGCCTTTACCCGGTTGATCGGCATGGCTGCGCTGATCGACCAGCCCATCATGATCTTCCACGTCTCCACCGCCGAAGGCGCCAAGGTGATCCGCGATTCGCGCGGGCAGGGGTTGAAGGTGTTTGCCGAGACCTGTCCGCAATACCTGTTCTTCACCGCAGCCGATCTCGACAAGCCCGAGGTGGAAGGAGCCAAGTGGATGTGCAGCCCGCCGCCGCGGACGCATTCAGACCAGGAGGCGCTGTGGCAGGCGCTGTCGCTCGGCGATCTCCAGACCATCTCGTCGGATCACGCGCCGTATCGCTATGACGAGACCGGCAAGCTGCGCGCCGGCCCCAATCCGAACTTCAAGCAGGTCGCGAATGGCCTGCCGGGATTGGAGCTGCGCCTGCCGCTGCTGTTCGACGCGATGGTGTCGAACGGGCGGCTGGGCCTGGAAAAGTTCGTCGAACTGACGTCGACGGCGCCGGCCAAGATTTACAATCTGCATCCGCGCAAGGGCTCGATCGCGGTCGGCGCCGATGCCGATATTGCAATCTGGGATCCTAATCGCGAGGTCGAGATCGCCGATGAGATGATGCACGACCTTGCCGGCTACACGCCGTTTGCAGGCCGCAAGCTGAAGGGCTGGCCGGTGTCGGTGCTGTCGCGTGGCCGAGTGATCATCGATGGCAACAAGTGCCTCGCGAGCGCAGGCAGCGGCCAGTTCCTGGCACGCAGCGGCGGCGAGGCGGCCATGCCGACGGGGCGGCTCGTGGCCGACATGGATCCCGAGCGCAATTTCGGAGCGAAGCTACTGTGACGGTGGATCGCGCGCGATGAAGATCGTCATCTTCGGCGGCACCGGCTTTGTCGGGCTCAATGTTGCGGAGGCGCTGCTCGCGCGCGGCCATGACGTGACGCTGTACGACCGTGCAGAGTTGCCGCCATCCGCGCGGCGGTCTCTTGCCGACTACGGCGCACGGCTCAAAGCGGTGCAGGGCGATATCACCGACGCAGATGCCATCGATGCCCTCATCGCCGAAGGAGTTGATGCGATCGTGCTCGGCGCGGCCATCACCGCCGGTGATGAACTGGAGAGGGCATCGACCGCGCGCGTTCTCGAGATCAACGTGATGGCGCAGATCCCGATCCTGCTCTCCGCGATCCGGCATGGCGTGCGCCGGGTCGTCAATCTCTCCTCGGCATCGGCCTATGGCGCCGCGGGCGCGCGGGTCGAGATTCTGGACGAGGACACGCCTTGCGATCCGGTCTCGTTCTACGCGATCAGCAAGTTCACATCGGAGCGATCGGTTGCGCGTCACGCCGAGCTCTTCGGCGGTGATTTCCTAAATGTGCGGCTGAGCGCGCTATTCGGACCGTGGGAGCGACCGAGTTCCGTGCGCGACACGCCAAGCCTCCAGTTCCAGATCTTGGCCGCGTTCGCGCGCGGCGAGCCGGCGATCATGCCTGAAGCGGGCATGCGGGACTGGATCTACGCGCCGGATGCGGCCGAGGCCGTCGCACTGCTGATCGAAGCCGAGCGGCCGCGCCACCGGCTCTACAACATCTCCCGCGGAGAACTTTGGCCTGCGCTGCAATGGGGCGAGGCCTTTGCGGCGTTGCATCCCGGCCTGGAGTGCCGGGTCGCGGCGCCCGGCGAGAAAACCGTCATCAAGCTGCATGGGCCCTATCGCGCGCCGCTGTCGGTGAACCGGATGGCGGATGAATTCGGCTGGCGCGCGCAGTTCGGCTGCGCCGAGTCGGCGGCCGCGATGAGCGCCTGGTTGACGCAGCATAAGGAGTGGATCTGAGATGCGGCTGCAGGGGCGCACGGCCATCATCACGGGCGCAGGCTCCGGCATCGGCCGCGCCAGTGCAAAGCTGTTCGCGGAAGAGGGCGCACGTCTTGCTCTGGTCGATCGCGATCCAGCCGGACTTCAGGAAACGTTGAGCTTGGTCGGCGAGGCCATGACGCATATTGGCGACGTCGGCGATGCCGATTTCGCCGAGGCGGTGGCAAATGATGTGGTAGCACGGCACGGCCAGCTCGATATCCTGATGACTGCCGCTGGCTTCTCCTGTGGCGGCACCGTGTTGACAACGGACCCCGCCGATTGGGATGCGGTGTTCCGCACCAATGTCGGCGGCACCTGGCTGTGGGCGAGGGCAGCCGTGCCGCAGATGCAGCGGCAGAACAGCGGTTCGATCATCACGCTGGCGTCGCAGCTTGCGATTGCCGGCGGCAAGGGCAACAGTGCCTATATCGCCGCCAAGGGCGCGATTGTCAGCCTGACCCGGACGATGGCGGTGGATTTCGCGGCGGACGGCATTCGCGTCAACGCCATCGCGCCCGGTGCGATCGACACGCCGATGCTTCGCCGCAGCTTTGCGCGCCACGCCAATGCGGACGAGGTGCGCGAAGCCTCCCGCGACCGCCATGCCATGAAGCGGTTCGGCCAGGCCGATGAGATCGCGCAGGCCGCGCTCCACCTCGCAAGCGATGCCTCCTCGTTTACGACCGGCACCGTGATGGTGGTCGACGGAGGCTGGCTCGCGGCATGAGTGATGCGCTGACAGAACTGGAAGCGAACGTTCGCGCCGATCTCGCGCGGATCGCGCATCCCGGTGCCGCCTGGCTCGAACCGAAGACGGGACCGGATGGCAAGCCGGCGCTGGATGTGCTCGTGATCGGCGCCGGCCAATCCGGCATCGCCATCGGCTTCGGCCTGCTGCGCTCCCGCGTCAGCAACATCCTGCTGCTGGACAAGGCCGAGGAGGGGAAGGAGGGGCCATGGCTCGCCTATGCCCGCATGCCGACGCTGCGCAGCCCGAAGGACTATACGGGACCTGACCTCGACATCCCCAGCCTGACCTATCAATCCTGGCATGAGGCCCGCTTCGGCACGGAGAGCTGGCAGACACTCGACCTGATCCCGCGCTGCCACTGGGCTGAGTATCTGCTCTGGCTGCGGCGCACAGTCGGCTTGCCGGTGCGCAACGGGAGCGAGCTTCTGGAAATCCGGCCGGCGCGGGATGGTTTGCTGGCCGCACGCGTGAAACGTGGCGATGGCGTCGAGACACTCCATGCGCGCAAGATCGTGCTTGCGACGGGGCAGGAGGGGATGGGGAACTGGATGATCCCCGAGCCGCTGAGCCATCTGCCCATGAGCTCGGTCGCAACCGTCGCCGACGACATCGACTTCGAAAACCTTCGCGGCAAGCGCGTCGCCGTGATCGGCGCCGGCGCATCCGCCTTCGACAATGCGGCAACCGCGCTGGAGGCTGGCGCGGCGGAGGTGCACCTGCTGTGTCGTCGTGCGCAGATCCAGCTGATCCAGCCCTATCGCTGGCTGACCTTCCGCGGCTTCCTGCGCCATTTCAGCGATCTCGACGATGCCTGGCGCTGGCGCTTCATGCGCACCATCCTCGAGATGCGCGAGGGCTTTCCGCAGGCAACTTACGATCGCTGCGCAAATCACGCCAATTTCACATTGCACGAGGGCGCGCCGATCAAGGCGGCCCGCGAGACCGATCGTGGTGTGGAATTGCAGACGCCGCGCGGCGCCATACCTGCGGATTTCGTCATCTGCGGCACCGGCATCGACATGGATTTTTCCGGCCGGGGCGAGTTGCGCGCATTTGCCGGCAATATCGCAACCTGGGCCGACCGCTACCAGCCCCCGGAGAGCGAGCGCAGCGCGCGGCTCGGTCGCTTTCCCTATCTCGCAGACGATTATGCCTTCACCGAGCGTGTCGCGGGCGATACGCCGTGGATCTCGAATATCCATCTCTTCGCCATCGCCTCCACCATGAGTTTCGGTCCGTCGGGATCGTCGATCAACGCGATGACGACCGCGGCGCCGAAGCTGGTGAATGGCCTGACGCGCGGCCTGTTTCGTGCCGATGTCGAACGGCATTGGGCCTCGCTTCGCGCCTATGACGTGCCGCAGGCCGTGGTGACGCGGGCAGCGCGAAACTTGGAGGAATCGCGATGATCGTCCATGCGCCGCCGCGACAAAGCGTCCACAAGAGCGCATCAAGAGACTGGCGCGCAACTTGCTTCTTTCTTAACCTGTCCTGTCGGCGTTCTTGTCGAAAATTTTGGGGAAAACGAATGCGTTTTGTGTCTTTCAGGATGGCATCCTCCGTGCTCGCCACCACTGCGCTTCTGCTTGTCGCCGCTGCGCCTGCGCAAGCGCAAACCAGGGTGGAGACGCTGCGCTATGTCACCGGTGCATCGGTCAACACGCTCGATCCCAACATCCCGGGCTCGACGCGGGAATCCTTCGCACTGAGCATGAGCACTTACGACCGCCTTGTGGCGTTCGGCCGCAAGCAGCTCAACGGCAAATGGGTGTTCGATCTCGACAAGATCGCCGGCGAGCTCGCCGAATCCTACGACGTCAGTCCGGACGGACTGAAGCTGACATTCCGTCTGCGCAAGGACGCCAAGTTCCAGGACGGCTCGCCCGTGACCGCCGAAGATGTGAAATGGTCGCTCGATCGCTGCGTCACCGCGCCGATCCTCGGCAAGGCGCAATTGCTGACGGGATCGCTGACGTCGGCCGACCAGTTCAAGGTGATCGATCCCCTCACAATCGAAGTGACGCTGCCGAAACCCGACAAGCTCGCGCTGCCGAATCTCGCGACCGTCTACCCGCTGATCATCAACTCGAAAGTCGCAAAGGAGCATGCGACACCAGAGGATCCATGGGCCACGGCCTGGCTGAAGGAGCACACCGCCGGCAGCGGTGCTTATGTGATCGAGAGCTTCAAGCCCGGCGAGCAGGTGATCATCAAGCGCAACGAGGCCTGGAACCGCGGCTCGCCCGACAAGCCAGCCTTTTTCAAGCGCGTGATCGTGCAGTCCGTGCCGGAGCCCGCGACCCGGGCCAATCTGGTCGAGCGTGGCGATGCCGATCTCGTCGTTGATCTCCAGGCCAGCGACGTGCAGTCGCTCGAAGTCAAGGGCAAGCTCAAGGTGATCTCGACGCCGCAATACAATTCGATCACCTTCGTCTCGATGAACAACCAGATCCCGCCTTTCGACAACGTCAACGTCCGCCGCGCCGTCGCCTTCGCGCTGCCCTATGAGGACATGTTCAAGGCTGCCCTGTTCGGTCGCGGAGCCCCGCTGTTCGGTGCGACTTGGCCGGATGGCAAGCCGTTGAACGGCATCTATCCGTTCCAGGCGCCGGTGAAGACCGATCTCGACAAGGCGAGGGAGTATCTGAAAGCTGCTGGACTCCCGGAGGGTTTTTCGACCACCTTCAGCTTCAACGTCGGCCAGGCCTCGACCGCCGAGCCGATGGCGGCCCTCGTGAAGGAATCGCTTGCCAAGATCGGGATCAAGGTCGACATCCAGAAGCTGCCGGATGCGCAGATGTCCACGCAAATCAACGAGAAGAAGCTGCCCTTGTTCACGGAAGGCATCGTCGCCTGGCTGCCCTCGACCGATTACTTCTACCGCAATTTCTACACCGGCAATCAGCGCTGGAACTACAGCTCGATCAACAATCCGGAGCTGGCGACGATCGCGCAGGAAGCGCGCTTCGAGCCCGACAAGGCCAAGTACGAGGAAGCCGGCCGCAAGCTCAACGCGATCCATTTCAGCGAGATGCCGCAGATCCCGCTGTGGCAGCCCAACCAGGACGCCGTGATGGCCTCGTCGATCGAGGGCTACACCTATGAATTCCATCGTCAGGTCGACTATCGCGACGTCAGCCGCAAGTGACTTCAAAAAGTAACTTGAGCAAGAAATCATGTCTGCAAACCAGAGGCTCTGAAGGTGATGACAGGTCTTGGTGCGACGGTGGCGCGGGCGGGGAGGCGGCTTCTGTCGTCGCTGCCGGCGTTGTTCGGCGTGCTGGTCTTCACCTTTCTACTGATGCGGGTCCTCCCCGGAGATCCCGCGGTGTTCTTCGCCTCGGGGCCCAATGCCGGCAAGGAAGAGATCGAGCAGATCCGCAAGCAGATGGGGCTCGACAAGTCGGTACCGGAGCAGCTCGTGTTCTATCTGTCCGATATCGGGCGCGGCAATCTCGGCCGCTCCATGATGACCGGCCAGCCGGTCCTGAAGGACCTTCGCGAACGGCTGCCGGCCTCGCTGGAGCTCACCTTCACGGCGCTGCTGATCGCGCTGATCGCGGCGGTCCCGCTCGGCGTGGTCGCAGCCTTGAAACCGGGATCGCTGGTCGATCACGGCGTGCGGCTGTTCTGTGCGCTCGGCGTCTGCGTGCCGACCTTCGTCTCGGGCCTGCTGCTGATCTATGTGTTCTACTATCTGCTCGGTCTTGCGCCTGATCCGACCGGGCGGATCGACGTCTTCACCTCACTGCCGCCGCAGCGCACTGGGTTCCTGTCGATCGATTTCCTGCTCGCGGGGGACATCGAAGGCTGGTGGGCGGCCTGCAAGCAGTTGATCCTGCCGGCGCTGAGCATGGCCCTGTTCGTCATCGCGCCGCTGGCGCGGATCACACGTGCCTCGATGCTGGTCTCGCTCGGTAGCGATTTCGTGCGCACCGCGCGCTCCGTCGGATTGTCCTGGCAGAAGGTCGTCGTCACCTATGCGCTGCGCAATGCGATCCTTCCCGTCATCACCATTGCAGGCATCGTGTTCTCGACCATGCTTGGCGCGAATGTCCTGGTGGAGAAGGTGTTCTCCTGGCCGGGCGTCGCCTCCTACGCGCTCGATGCGCTGCTGTCGTCCGACTATGCGCCGGTGCAGGGTTTTGTGCTGCTGATGGCTGGCATCTTCGTGCTGGTCAATCTGGTCGTCGATATCTGCTACGGCATCGCCGATCCCAGGGTGTCGATCGGATGATCAGCGCAACCCTCCGCCATTCGGTCTGGATTTTGCGCGGCAACCCGCTGACCGGCGTCGCCGCGGCCGGTGTCCTGCTGTTCGTCCTGGTCGCGATCTTCGGACCGTGGCTCGTGCCCTATGATCCCATCGTCTCCAATGTCTCGGAGGCCTTGCAGCCGCCGAGCGCGGCGCACCTTGCCGGCACCGACCAGCTCGGGCGCGACGTGTTCAGCCGCCTCGTCGTTGCGGCACGGCTCGACCTCGCCATCGCGGTCTCGGCGGTCGGCATCTCCTTCGTCATCGGCGCCGTCGTGGGCTCGTTCTGCGGCTATGCCGGCGGCAGGCTCGACCGCTCGGTCGGCCGCTTCGTCGATGTCATGATGGCCTTTCCGCTGTTTGTGCTGGCGATGGCGATGGTTGCGGCGCTCGGCAACCGGATCGAGAACATCGTGATTGCGACCGCGATCATCAATCTGCCCTTCTACATCCGCTTCGCCCGTGCCGAGGTCAACGTCCGGCGCAATGTCGGCTGGGTGGAGGCGGCGCGTTCCTGCGGCGAGAGCCATTTCTCGGTGGTGCTGCGCTTCCTGTTGCCGAACATCCTGCCGGCGATGGCGGTGCAGATCTCGCTCAACCTCGGCTGGGCGATCCTGAACGCCGCCGGCCTGTCCTTCATCGGCCTTGGCATCAAGCCGCCGACGCCGGAATGGGGCATCATGGTCGCGGAGGGCGCGCGCTTCATTTCGACGGGGCGGTGGTGGCTGGTGGCCTTTCCGGGCCTCGCGTTGATGATGGCCGTGCTGTGCTTCAACCTCCTCGGTGACGGGATGCGGGACATTCTCGATCCGCGCATGCGCACATGAGCGAGGAATTGCTCAGGATCGACGACCTCCACGTCGAATTCTCGACGCGACGAGGGATGGTCGAGGCCGTGCGCGGTGTGACGCTCACGGTCGAAGCCGGCGAGATGCTTGGCCTCGTCGGCGAAAGCGGCTCTGGTAAGTCGGTCACCGGTTTTGCCACGACGCGGCTGCTCGATGCGGCCGGCCGCGTCACCGCAGGCAAGATACTGTTTCGCGGGCAGGACGTCACAAAACTCAGGGGTGACGATCTCCGGCAGCTCCAGGGCGCCGCGATGTCGATGATCTTCCAGAACCCGCGGGCGGCGCTCAATCCGATCCGCGCGATCGGTTTGCAGATCGCGGACGCGATCCTCACGCACAAGCGGATATCGAAGGATGCCGCCCGCGCCGAAGCGCTGGAGCTGTTGCGCGCCGTCCAGATCCGCGACCCCGAGACGCGGATGAACGCCTATCCGCACGAACTTTCCGGCGGCATGTGCCAGCGCGTCATGATCGCGATCGCGATTTCCTGCAATCCCGCGCTCTTGATCGCCGATGAGCCAACGACCGGACTCGATGTCACCACGCAGAAGGTGGTGATGGACCTCCTGGCGGAGATTGCCGCCGCGCGCGGCATGGCGACGATCCTGATCACGCACGATCTCGGGTTAGCGGCGCGATATTGCCGCCGTATCGCGGTGATGGAACGCGGCCGCATCGTCGAAGAGGCAAGCCCCAGGACGCTCTTCGGCGCGCCGCAGCACGCCTATACCAGGCGGCTGGTGGCGGCGTCGCCAACCGCGACCTCCGGGATCGCGGACCTCGTGACGGAAGAGGAGCGGGAAGGCTACGCGGCTGTCATCGGCAGGCCCAGACGGGAGCCCGTCCACGGGACTCCGCCGCTGCTGGAGGTGCGCAAGCTCGCAAAACGCTTCGACGAGGGCGCTGCGGCGGTGGCGGACTTCTCGATGACGATGGCGGGCGGCGAGAGCGTCGGCCTCGTCGGTGAATCCGGCTCCGGCAAGAGCACGACGTCGCGCATGATCTGCCGCCTGATCGACCCGAGCGAGGGCGAGATCGTGTTCGACGGCCAGGCGATCGGCCATGTGGCGTCGCGCGACTTTCACCGCTCGCAGTTCCGCAAAGATATCCAGATGGTGTTCCAGGACCCGAACGAGAGCCTCAATCCGCGCTTCACCGCCTTCGACTGCATCGCCCATCCCCTGATGCGGCTCGATCGTATGCGTGGGGGCGATGCGCTGCGCAAGCGGGTGGAAGACTGCGCCGATCGCGTGGGGCTGCCGCTGGATCTGTTGCCGCGCTTTCCGCATCAGCTCTCCGGCGGCCAGAAGGCGCGCGTCGGCATCGCCCGTGCCATCGCCTGCCGGCCGCGCCTTCTGGTGCTGGACGAGCCGACCGCTGCGCTCGACGTCTCCGTTCAGGCCGTGGTGCTGCAACTGCTCGACCGCCTGCGGCGCGAGAACGACATCGCGCTGCTGTTCGTCAGCCACGATCTCAACGTGGTGCGGATGCTCTGCGACCGCACCATCGTGCTGCGCAATGGCGGCATCGTGGAGCAGGGCGAGAGCCGGGCGTTGTTCGACAATCCCAAGACCGACTACACGCGCAAGCTGGTCGAGGCGATCCCGCATATCGAGACCGGCCCGGTGCTGGCGGCCGCGCTTTGAGGTCTCGACTGGCCCAGCTAGTGCGGATATCGCGCTGGCGAAGGTCTGGTTAGTGGCATACCATTTGCACGCCAATGAGCTCTGGTTTCACCTGTTCTTGGCCAACGATGGCCGGCATCACGGCACTATTGGGAGGATTTCATGGATCGCAGGACCGTATTGAAGGGACTGGCCGGCGCGGGCGGTCTGGCATTGAGCGGCCTCTCGGCCCCTGCGATCGCACAAGGCGCCTCCGCGCGCACCCTGCGCTTCGTGCCGCAAGCAAATCTCGCCAATTTCGACCCGATCTGGGGCACGCAATATGTCGTGCGCAATGCCGCCGCGCTGGTCTGGGATACGCTCTACGGCGTCGATTCCGCGCTGCAGCCGCAGCGGCAGATGGTCGAGTCCGAGGAAGTGACCGACGACGGCACCACCTGGACGTTCAAATTGCGGCCGGGGCTCAAATTCCACGACGGCGAGCCGGTGCTGAGCAAGGACGTCGTTGCGAGTCTCACTCGCTGGGCGGCACGCGATCCGATGGGGCTGATGCTCAAGGCGCTGCAGCAGGAACTCACCGCTGTCGACGACCGCACCTTCAAATGGGTGCTGAAGCAGCCGTTCCCGAAGATGCTCTACGCGCTTGGCAAGAACAATTCGCCTTGCGCCTTCATCATGCCGGAGCGCATTGCGCAGACCGACCCGTTCAAGCAGATCGGCGATTATGTCGGCTCGGGGCCGATGAAGTTCGCCAAGGGTGAGTGGGTCCCGGGCGCCAAAGCCGTGTTCGAAAAATTCGCCGACTATGTGCCGCGGCAGGAGAAGGCATCGTGGCTCGCCGGCGGCAAGCAGATGCTGCTCGACCGCGTCGAATGGATCGTGATGCCGGATCCGGCGACCGCCGCGGCCGCGTTGCAAAACGGCGAGATCGACTGGTGGGAGAACCCCATCGCGGACCTCGTCCCGGTCCTGAAGAAGAACAAGAACATCAGCGTCGACATCGGCGATCCCCTCGGCAATGTCGGCTCGTTCCGCATGAACTTCCTGTATCCGCCCTTCAACGACGTGCGGGCGCGGCGCGCAGTGCTGATGGCGATGAGCCAGGAAGACTATATGCGTGCGCTCGTCGGCGACGACAATTCGCTGTGGAAGTCGCTGCCGGGCTTCTTCACGCCCGATACGCCGCTCTACACCGAGGCGGGCGGCGAAGTCTTGAAGGGCAAGCGCGATCTCGACGCCGCCAAGAAGCTGCTCGCGGAGAGCGGCTATTCCGGCCAGCCGGTGACGTGCCTGGTGGCGCAGGATCAGCCGATCACCAAGGCGTTCGGCGATGTGACCGCCGATCTCCTGAAGAAGCTCGGCATGAATGTCGACTTCGTCGCGACCGATTGGGGCACCGTCGGCTCCCGCCGCGCGCAGAAGACACCGCCCGGGCAGGGCGGCTGGAACATGTTCCACACCTGGCATGCAGGTTCGGACTGCATCAATCCGGCGCCCTACACCGCCATTCGCGCCAACGGCGACAAGGCGTGGTTCGGCTGGCCGAGCAGCCCCGGCACCGAGAAGGAGGTCACGTCCTGGTTCGAGGCCAAGAACCTCGACGAGGAGAAGGCCGCGGTCGCTCGCCTCAACAAGGTCGCGCTCGAGGACGTCGTCTACGCGCCGACCGGCTTCTTCCTCAGCTACACGGCCTGGCGCAAGAACGTCTCCGGCATCACGAAAGGGCCGCTGCCGTTCTTCTGGGGCGTGTCGAAATCCGCATGACCCTGCGCTGAAGCCAGATGCTCTCCTACATCCTCCGGCGTATCGCCTCGACCTTGCCCGTGATGGCGATCGTCGCGCTGTTCGTGTTCAGCCTGCTCTACATCGCGCCGGGGGATCCCGCCGTGGTGATCGCGGGCGATCAGGCAAGTCCGGAGGATGTGGAGCGCATCCGTCAGAGCCTCGGGCTCGACCGACCCTTCCTGATCCAGTTCGGCAGCTGGGTCTGGCGCATTCTGCACGGCGATCTCGGCACCTCGATCTTCACCAATCTGCCGGTCTCGACCATGATCGGCCAGCGTCTCGGGCCGACGCTGTCGCTGATGATGGTCACGCTCCTGCTCACGATCGTGGTCGCGGTGCCGCTCGGCGTGCTGGCGGCCTGGAAGGCGGGAAGCCTGATCGACCGGGCCATCATGGCCTTTGCCGTGTTCGGCTTCTCCCTGCCGGTCTTCGTCGTCGGCTATGTCCTCGCCTACGTCTTTGCGCTGGAGCTCGAATGGCTTCCCGTGCAGGGCTATACGCCGCTCGCCCAGGGCCTCTGGCCCTGGCTGCAAAACCTGATCCTGCCGTCGATCGCACTCGGCTGTGTCTACATCGCGCTGATCGCGCGTATCACGCGCGCCACCATGCTCGAAGTGCTGCAACAGGATTATATCCGCACCGCGCGCGCCAAGGGCCTCGGGCAGGGCGGCATCCTGTTCGTCCACGCGCTGAAGAACGCGGCAGTGCCGATCGTCACGGTGATCGGGATCGGCATTGCGCTTCTGATCGGCGGCGCGGTCGTCACGGAAAGCGTGTTCGCGATTCCCGGCCTCGGCCGGCTCACGATCGACGCGATCCTGCGCCGCGATTATCCCGTCATCCAGGGCATCGTGCTGCTGTTCAGCTTCGTCTACGTCCTCGTCAATCTGATGATCGACGTCGTTTATACGCTCGTTGACCCGAGGATCCGCTATTGACCGACACGACCGTCAATCCGCAAGCGCTGCCGGCGGGCTTCGTCCTCGCGCCGCAACTGCCGGAGATTCTTCGGCCCGTCGTGATCCGGCGCGGCTTCATCGGCCTGCTGCGGGGCCATCCCACCGTCGCCATCGGTGGCACGTTGCTGCTGATACTCGTCCTGATCGCGATTTTTGCGCCTTATCTTGGCACGGTGGATCCGACCGCACTTGCGCCGGCCAAGCGCACCCGCGCGCCGTCGGCGCTTTACTGGTTTGGCTCCGACGTGCTCGGTCGCGACATCTATTCACGCGTGCTGTTCGGCGCGCGCGTCTCGCTCACGGTCGGCTTGTCCGTTGCGATCTTCGCCTCCGCGGCCGGTCTCGCCATCGGCATCGTCTCCGGCTTCATCCGCTGGGCCGACGGCATCTTGATGCGCTTCATGGACGGCCTGATGTCGATCCCGCCGATCCTGCTGGCGATCGCGCTGATGGCGCTGACACGCGGCAGCGTCGGCAACGTCATTCTGGCGATTACGGTTGCCGAAATCCCGCGGGTTTCCCGTCTTGTCCGTAGTGTGGTGCTGTCGCTGCGCGAGCAGCCTTACGTGGATGCAGCGGTAGCCTGCGGCACGCGCACACCGATGATCATCCTGCGCCACATCCTGCCGAACACGCTGGCGCCGATGCTGATCCAGGCGACTTACATTTGCGCCAGTGCGATGATCACGGAAGCGATCCTGTCCTTCATCGGCGCGGGAACGCCGCCGACCATTCCGTCCTGGGGCAACATCATGGCCGAGGGGCGGGCGCTGTGGCAGGTCAAGCCCTACATCGTGTTCTTTCCGGCGGCGTTTCTGTCCGTCACCGTGCTCGCCGTGAATTTGCTCGGCGATGGCCTTCGCGATGCGCTCGATCCGCGCATGGCCAAGAGCCTGTGATGGCGAGGGGTTGATCGCGATGGCACTGCTTGAAGTCGAAAATCTCCAGACCCACTTCCGCACGCCCAGCGGCATCAACCGCGCGGTGGAAGGCGTGTCGTTCCATGTCAACGAGGGCGAGATGCTCGCCATCGTCGGTGAGTCCGGTTGCGGCAAGTCGGTGACCTCGATGTCGCTGATGCGGCTGATCCCGGAACCGCCCGGCAGGATCGCCGGCAGCATCCGCTTCGCGGGCAAGGACCTGCTGCAAATGTCGGATCGCGAGATGCGCGCGATCCGCGGCAACGACATCTCGATGATCTTCCAGGAACCGATGACCAGCCTCAACCCGGTCCTGACCGTCGGCCGTCAGATCCGCGAAACGCTGATGATTCACCAGGGGCTGGACAAGCAGGCCGCCGAGGCGCACGCGATCGAGATGCTGATTCTGGTCGGCATTCCCGAGCCGAAGCGGCGCGTGCGGGAATATCCGCATCAGCTCTCCGGCGGCATGCGCCAGCGCGTCATGATCGCCATTGCACTCGCCTGCAATCCAAAGCTTCTCATTGCCGACGAGCCGACCACAGCCCTCGACGTGACGATCCAGGCGCAGATCCTGAAATTGATGCTGGATCTCAAGCACCGGGTTGGCGCGGCGATCATCCTGATCACCCACGATCTCGGTGTCGTCGCCGAGATCGCCGAGCGCGTCATGGTCATGTATGCCGGCCGCAAGGTCGAGGAAGCGCCGGTGGCGGACCTGTTCCGGTCGCCGCGTCATCCCTACACGCAGGGCCTGCTCGGCGCAGTGCCGCGGCTCGGCTCGTCGCTGACCGGCACCGCGAGGCGGCTTGCAGAGATTCCGGGGCAGGTGCCTGATCTGCGCAAGCCCATCGTCGGCTGCGTCTTCGCCGGACGTTGTGCGCTCGCGACCGATCTCTGCCGGCAGTATGCGCCGGGGCTCGAAGAGAAGGGGCCACGTCACGTTGCGGCCTGCCACTATGCGGCCAAGGGAGCGGTCGCGGCATGAGTCCCCCGCTGCTCCAGGTCAACGACCTCAAGAAGCACTTCCCGGTCAAAAAAGGCTTGTTCAGCCGCAAGTCCGAATGGGTCTATGCGGTGGATGGCGTGTCGTTCGAGATCGCGCGCGGCGAGACGCTGTCGCTGGTCGGCGAGTCCGGTTGCGGTAAATCGACGGTCGGCCGCGCGATCCTGCGCCTGTTCGACATCACGGCGGGGCAGGTCATCCTCGACGGCCAGCGAATCGACGACGCCCATCCGAGCACGATGCGCCAGATGCGCCACCGCGTGCAGGTGGTGTTCCAGGACCCGTTCTCGAGCCTCAATCCGCGCATGCGCGTGCGCGACATCCTGGCCGAGCCGATCCGCAATTTCGGCCTCGCCAAATCCGCGATCGATCTCGAGACACGCGTGACGGCGCTGATGGACACCGTGCGCCTGCCGCGCGAGGCGCTGAACCGCAGGCCGCACGAATTCTCCGGGGGCCAGCGCCAGCGCATCGGCATCGCGCGTGCGCTCGCCGCCGAGCCCGAGCTGATCGTCTGCGACGAGGCGGTGTCGGCGCTCGACGTCTCGGTAAAGGCCCAGATCGTCAATCTGCTGCAGGATCTGCAGCGCGAGTTCGGCCTGGCGCTGCTGTTCATCAGCCATGACCTCGCGATCGTCGAGCACATGACCCATCGCGTCGCGGTGATGTATCTCGGCAAGATCGTCGAGGTGGCGCCGCGCTACGAGATCTTCGCCGCGCCAAAGCATCCTTACACCAAGGCGCTGCTCTCGGCGGTGCCGCTGCCCGAGCCTGGCGCTCAGCGCAATCCCATCATCCTCAAGGGAGACGTGCCGAGTCCGATCAACCCGCCGAGCGGGTGCCGCTTCCACACCCGTTGCCCATACGTATTCGATCGCTGCCGGACCGAGGAGCCGACATTGCGCGCGGCTGGACCCGAGCAGTGGGTGGCCTGTCATCTCGAAGAAGGTGCGACGGTGACGAGCGGCTAGCCGTCTGGGCGGTCGCAAAGCTCTGGATCGAGGCGCAGGGGCGTCAATCGGGCGAGGATGACACTCTGCTCCTGTTTTGCCCGACGAGTCAAAAACGTTTGCGACGAAAATTCATGTGTAAAAACAACCTCATTCTACTGTGCATGGGGTTGTTTTCGCGTTTTTTGTTTTAGCCGCCTTCAACCCTGGCGGCGCAGGAAGCCCGTGATCGTGACCTTTTCCCAGATGTCGGCCGCGGCAAACGGATCGGCTTGGTTGAAAGCCTCGACCTCGCTGCGGCCGGGCGCCTCGATCAGGAACAGGCTGCCAATCATCCTCTCGCCGTCGTCGGAGACCAGCGGCCCTGACATCACGATCTTGACGCCGAAGCGCGAGGTGTCGCTCAGGAAAGCCTTGTGGGCGTCGTAATTGGCGAGCCGGATCGGCAGCGCGCCGGCGCGGTCGAGGGCGTGAATGGCGAACAGCATGATGGTCTCCGTTTATATCACGTTTTCTTGGGACGGCCGCGGCTGCGGCCGTCCGGGCTTGTCGTGATGGCGGCGGTTGGTTACTTGCCGCCGAGCTTGCTGGCTTCTTCGAAAGTCGGGCAGCTCCGTTGCTCCAGCGGCACGTCGAACGGCTGGTAATTGTCCTTGGTGATCACGGTCGGCTTCAGCACGATCTCAGCAATGACGGGCTGGTTGCGCAAGGAGCGGATCGCCATCATGGTGCCGAGGCAGCCTTGAAAGAATCCGTTGTAATCGCCGCTCGCGAGCAGCTTGCCGGACTTGATCGCGTCGATCGCTTCCTTGGTGCCGTTGATGCCGATCACCTGCGCCTTGCGGTTGGCGCCGTCGAGGGCCTCGATCGCGCCGACCGCCATGGCGTCGTTGGCGGCGAGCACGCCGTCGATCTGCGCGTTCGACTGCATCAGATTCTCCATCACCTGGAGCGCCTGGAGCCGCTGGTAATTGCCGGGCTGCGAGGCCAGCAGTTTCGCACCGGCGTTTTCCTTCAACGCGTCGTTGAAGCCGCGGACGCGGTCGACATTGGTCAGCGAGCCCTTGACGCCCTCGATGATGACGATGTTGCCCTTGCCGCCGAGCGTCTTGAGCAGGAAGCGCGCGGTCTCGAGCCCGAGGCTGTAATCGTCGGCGCCGACGAAGGACAGGAACTTGCCGCCGGCCGAGCGGTCGGTGATGTTGACGACGGGGATCTTGGCGTCGTTGATCTTCTCGACGCCCGGCACCATCGCCTTGTAGTCGACCGGCGTGAAGACGATGGCGCTCGGCTTCTTCACCACGACGTCTTCGATCTGGCTGAGCTGCTCCGGAATGCTGTCGGGCTTGGTCGGGATGTACTGCAGCGTCTTGGCGTTCAGCGTCTTCGCCATGTTGTCCGCGCCGACTCGCACCGTCTGGAAGAACGGGTTGGTCTGGTTCTTGGTGAAGACGGCGATGGTCTCGCCGTCGGCTCGCGCTTGCGTGGTGAGCGCAGCCGCCATCAGCAGCGGCAGCGCCAAATAGCCCAGTGTCTGTTTCATGTTGCCTCCATCCCTCGTTTTGCTTGTTGGTCGTTCAAGAACTCATTGCGCGCGGCGGCGGGTCTTCATGTCGAGCCAGACCGCGAGAATGACGATGATGCCGGTGACGATCGGCTGCCAGTTGGCGCTGACCGACAAGAGGTTCATGCCGTTCAGCACCAGCGTCAGGATCAGTGCGCCGATGAAGGTGCCGAACACGGTACCGACGCCGCCAAACAGCGAGGTGCCGCCGATCAGCACCGCGGCGATCGCGGGCAGCGTCAGGCTTTCGCCGATGTCGGCCTCGGCCGAATTGAGCCGCGACAGGAAGATGATCGAGGCGAGCCCCGCCATGGTGCCGGAGACGGCGTAGACCAGCAGCAGGCGTCGGGCGACCGGAATGCCGGAGAGCCGCGCCGCGACCGGATTGGCGCCGATCGCGTAGATCTCCTGGCCCCAGATCGTTCGCTGCGCAAACAGCGTTCCGATCCCGAGGAACACCAGCAGCAGATAGACCGGGATCGGCAGGCCGAATAGATAGCCGCTGCCGATCTGGCGGAAGCCGGCCGGGAAGCCGTGAAGGGTTTCGCCCGCCATGTACCAATAGGTGAGGCCGTTCAGCACCCAGAGCATGCCGTAAGTGGCGATGAAGGAGGGGATGCGCAGCGCGGTGACCATGACGCCGTTGAGGAGCCCAACGATGCCGCCGCAGGCAAGCCCCGTGAGTATGCCGAGCGCCGGCGAGCCGGTCTTGTGGATCACGGTCCCGGCGATGCAGGCGGACAGCGCCACATTGGCGCCGACGGAGAGATCGAGGCCCGCGGTCAGCACCACCAGGGTCAGGCCGGAGGCGATGAAGAAGGTCAGGCTCGCCTGCCTGAGCACATTGAGAATGTTGCCGAGGCTCAGGAAGGAATCGCTGAGCACGGCGAGCACCGCACAGATCAGCAGCGCCGCAAGCAGGCGATAGAACATTTGGATCGCGTCCTGCGACAGGAACGAGCGGGGCGGCGCGATGGCGTCTTTGCTGATGTCGGTCATGCGCGGCTCCGCAGGCCGTCAAGGAAGAGGGCAACGATGACGAGGACGCCGACGCTTGCGACCTGCACCGAGGACGGCAGCGAGATCAGGTTCAGCCCGTTGCGCAGCACGCCGACCGAGAGCACCCCGAGCAGCGTGCCGAGCAGCCAGCCATTGCCGCGCTCGAACGACGTGCCGCCGACGGCGACGGCCGCGATCGCATCGAATTCGAGACCGAGGCCCGCGGTTGGATGCCCGGAATTCATCCGCGCAGTCATCAAGAGGCCGGCGATGCCGGCCATGGCGCCGCCGATCGCATAGACCGCGATCAGCAGCTTATTCGGTGAGAGGCCGGCGTAGCGCAGCGCCTCGCGGTTGCCGCCGAGCGCGAAGATGTAGGTGCCGAAGCGGGTGTGATAGAGCAGGCCGTGGAAGACCGCGTAGGTCACGAGTGCCATCACGATCGGCACGGGAATTCCCAAAAGCGTCGCCGAATAGATGTCGCGCACGCTGTGGGGGATGCCGACCACGCTCTGGCCGTCGCTGACGATCAGCGATAGGCCCTGCGCCATGCCGAGCGTGCCCAAGGTCGCAACGAAGGGCGGGATGCCCACGATGGCGACCAGCCAGCCATTGGCGAAGCCGAAGGCCGCGCCGACGAGGAGCCCGGCACCGAGGCCGAGCAACATCGAGTGGGTGGTGAGCGAGACGATGGCGACGCAGAGCGAGGTCAGCGTCAGCACCGCGCCCATCGACAGGTCCAGCCCCTCGGTCATGATGATCAAGGTCATCGGCAGCGCGAGCATGGTCAGGATCGTCGACTGCACCAGCACGTTGGAGAGGTTGGCGACCGACAGGAAGCCGGGCGCGATCGTGCTGAACAGCGCGATCAGCAGCACCAGCACGATGGCAACGCCGGGAATCCGTTGCAGCGGATTCGGTTGAGAGACGACCGCGGCCTCACGCATGATGCATCCCCAGTCGCACGATGTTCTCCTCGGTCAGCTCGCTACGCGCGAGATGCCCGGCGATGCGCCCTTCGCGCATCACATAGGCGCGGTCGCAGACGTGGCAGATCTCGACCTGTTCGGACGAGATCATCAGCGCCGCCGCGCCTTCCGCGACAAGGCGGTCGATCAGGGCGAAGATTTCGGCCTTGGCGCCGATGTCGATGCCCCGGGTCGGCTCGTCGAAGATGAAAAGCTTTGAGCCGGCGGCGAGCCACTTGCCGATCACGACCTTCTGCTGATTGCCGCCTGAAAGCAGGCCGACGGTCTGCCGTGCGCTAGGCGTCGCAATGCGTAGCTGACGGATCAGGCCGTCGGCAGTGCGCTGCGCACTGCGCTGGTCGAACAACCCGCTCGGGAACAGTTTTCGCAGCGCCGACACTACCAGATTGTCGCTCACCGATCGCAGCAGCGCGAGACCTTCGCTCTTGCGGCTCTCCGGGATCAGCGCAATGCCGCGGCGGGCGGCGAGGTCGGGCTCACCGGAAATGACTTTGCCGTCGAACACGATCTCGCCTGATGTCACGGGATCGGCACCGAAGATCGCGCGCGCGACTTCGCTGCGACCGGAGCCGACCAGGCCACACAGGCCGACAATCTCACCGCGGCGCACCTCGATGTTGATGTCGGCGATCCCCGTCGATGAACTCAAGGCCTTGACCTCGAGCAGCAGCTCGCCGGGCTTGTCGGCAAAATTGCGCGGGTAGGTCATGTCAACGTTGCGACCGACCATCATGCGGACGAGCTGGTCCGGCGTGACGTCAGCAGGTTTGACGCCGTCGATGCGGCGGCCGTCACGCAGCACGGTGATGCGGTCGCCGAGCGCGAACACCTCCGCCATGCGGTGCGAGATGTAGACGATCGAGACGCCGTCGGCCTTCAGCCGCGCGATCAGCGCGAACAGCAGCTCGGTCTCGCGATCGGATAGCGCCGCAGTCGGCTCGTCCATCACCAGGATGCGGGCGTTCTGGCTGATCGCCTTCGCGATCTCGACCATCTGCTGCTGCGCCACCCCCAGCTTGTCAACGATGGTGGAGGGATCGATGTCAAAGCCGATCGTGCCGAGCACGCGCGCCGCGTCGGCCAAAATCTTGCGGCGATCGATCGTGCCGGGGATGCGGCCCTTCGGCTCGCGGCCGAGAAAAATGTTCTGGGCGATATCGAGATGGGGGACGAGGGAGAATTCCTGGAAGATCACGGCAATGCCGAGCTTCTGCGCGTCCGCGGCCGAGTGGATCGCGACCGGCTCGCCTCTGTAGTAGAACTCGCCGGCATCGGCGCGATAGGCGCCGCACAGCACCTTCATCAGGCTCGACTTGCCGGCGCCGTTCTCGCCCAGCAGCATGTGGACTTCGCCGGGGAAGACGGCAAAGGAGACGTCGTCCAGCGCCTTGACGCCGGGAAACTCCTTACTGATGCCGCGCAGCTCAAGGAGCGGGACAGGTGAGGCGGGCTCGACGGCTAATGCGGCGGTGCTCATGCCTGCGCTCCGCCTGCAAAGATCTTTCCGGGGTTCATCAGTCCGTCAGGGTCGAGCGCGCTCTTGATCGACCGCATCACATCGACGGCCTCGCCGAGCTCGTCGGTGAGATAATCGATCTTGCCGAGCCCAATGCCGTGCTCGCCGGTGCAGGTGCCGTCCATGGCAATCGCGCGGGCGACCATGCGGGCCTGCAGCGCCTTGGCGCCTTCGGCTTCCTCGGGCCTGGCCGGGTCGACCAGGATCAGCATGTGAAAGTTGCCGTCGCCGACATGGCCGACGATCGGCGCGGTGAAGCCGTGCGCGTCCGCGTCGCGCCGCGTTTCGGTCAAGCATTCGGCGAGCCGCGAGATCGGCACGCAGACATCGGTGATCACTGCGCGCGCGCCGGGTCGCAGGCCCAGGCCGGCATAGAGCGTATTGTCGCGGGCGTGCCAGAGCCGACTGCGATCCTCCGGCGCCTTGGCCCAGGCAAAACCGTGGCCGCCATGGTCGGCGGCGATCGCCTCTGCGGCCTCGGCCTGTTCGGCAACAGAGGCCTCGGAGCCGTGGAATTCGAAGAACAGCGTCGGGGCTTCGCGATAGCCGAGCTTCGCATAGGCGTTGATGCCGCGCATCATGACGTCGTCGAGCAGCTCGATACGCGCCACGGGGATCGCGGACTGGATCATCGAGATCGCGCTGTCCACGGCGTTGGGCAGGGTGTCGAAGCTGCAAACCGCGGCCGAGATCGCCTGCGGCACGGGATGCACCTTCAGCGTGATTTCGGTGATTAAACCGAGCGTGCCCTCGGCGCCGACGAACATGCGCGTCAGGTCGTAACCGGCGGCTGACTTGCGCGCGCGTCTGGCGGTCCGGATCACGCGGCCGTCGGCCAGAACCACCTCCAGCGCCATGACGTTGTCCTTCATGGTGCCGTAGCGCACCGCCATCGTGCCGGAAGCTCGCGTGGACGTCATGCCGCCGATCGAGGCGTCGGCGCCGGGATCGATCGGAAAGAAAAGCCCAGTGCCGCGCAGCTCCGCATTGAGCTGCTTTCGGGTGATGCCGGGCTGCACGACGACGTCCATGTCGCTATCGTGCACCGTCAGCACCTTGTTCATGCGTGCGAAGTCGAAGCAGACGCCGCCCGCGACCGCGGCCGCATTGCCTTCGAGCGAGGTCCCGGCGCCGAACGGTACGATGGGCATATTCGCGCCAGCGCACAGCTTGACGATCTCCGCGACTTCCTGCGTGGTTTCAGGGAAGACGACGATGTCGGGCGGCAGGTTGCGATAATGCGACTCGCTCTGCCCATGCTGATCGAGCACGCCACGCGCGACGCTCGCGCGCGGGCCGATCATGCCTGTGAGGCGATCGGCCAATATGCTCGTGCTGACTCGCGGTCCCATTCTTACTCCCTGTCTGGCCCTGTTGTCGGACTCTTGTCTGGTCCGCCGTCGTTCAGCTTAAGCGGCTCTTGCGCTGCTAGCGACCTGCTTCAGGCCGAAATCATAGTTGAGGTGAAAATACTCGATGTCTACCATGCGACCATCGGGCGCACGGCCGGGCGGGCACTGCACAAATTCGCGGATCAGGCTGTCCTTGACGCCGAACACCACGTCGCTGTCGAGATACTGGTCGCCGGCCACGAACACATGGGTCACGAGTTGCTCGAAGCCGGGCGCCGAGATCATGAAATGCACGTGCGCCGGGCGCCAGGGATGGCGGCCCTGGACCGCCAGCATGTCCCCAACTGTGCCGTCATGTGGGATCGGATAGGCAGCCGGCTTGATCGACCAGAAATTGAAGCGGCCGTTCTGGTCGGTGTGGAAGCGCGCCCGCATCGCAAGGTCGCCGATCTTGTCGAGCTGCTGCACGTCGTAATAGCCATCATCGTCGGAATGCCAGACATCCACGACGGCGCCGGCAAGCGGCCGTCCGTCGACGGTCGACACCGAGCCGGTGACGAGCATCGGATCGCCTTCCATCGGGCCGGAGATGTCAGCGCCGTTGTCTTTCTCGGGCGACGCCTGCACGAAGAACGGACCGAGCACCGTGGTTTCGGTGGCGCCTTCCGGCACGGGATGATTGATCGCGTCGACCAGCATGGAGACGCCGAGCGCGTCCGACAGCAGGATGAACTCCTGGCGCTTGTCGTCGCACATGTGGCCGGTGCGGGTCAGGAACTCGATGCCGTATTCCCATTCCTTCTGGGTCGGTCGCACCTCGCGGACGAAGGCATGAAGGTGGCGCACCAGCGCTTCGCTGACCTGCTTGATCCGCGGATCGGTCGCGCCTGCGATCCGATCCAGCACCGCGTCCGTGATCGTGTTCTCGTTGAAATTTCGCATAGGTGCCTCCGTGAATCAGAGTTTGGGCTCGCCAAGGCCGGACAGCCGCTCGAGGTGCTTGACGGTCGCGATGAAGTCGGCGTCGCCGTCGCCCTGCGCGACCAGCGAGCCATAGGTCTCGCGCACCTGGGCCGCGAGCTGAAGCGGCACGCCGACGGCGTGGCCGGCACCGAGGATCAGGTCGAGATCCTTGGCCATCTGCCTGCAGGAGAAAGTCGAGTCGAAATCGCGGCTGCGCAGCGGCGCGGTCTTGTATTTCACCATCGGCGAGGCGACCGCGCTGTCGTCGAGGACTTTCAGAATGTCCTGCCAGCCGATGCCGCCCTTGCGCGCCAGCGCCAGACTCTCCGCCATCATCGCGGCCGACACCGCGATCATCAGATTGACCGCAAGCTTCGCATATCGCGCTTCCTCGCCGGGCCCAAGATAGGTCTGGGCGCGGGTGAAGGCGGCAAGCAGCGGCTTTGCGTTTTCGTAGGCGTCCTCCGGGCCCGAGACGAAGCAGCTCAGCGCGCCGGTGTGGACGATACTGGCATTGCCCGAGACCGGCGCCCGCAGGTAGAAGACACCGCGCGCCTGGGCGGCGGCGTCGACCTCTGCGGACGCCTCGACGCTCACGGTGCTGGTCTCGATCACAACAGATCCAGCCGCCATCGCGGCGATGAGGCCGGTTGGGCCGAGCAATGCGCCGCGCAAGGCAGCGTCATCGGGCAAGGACGTGACGATCGCGGCCTTGCCGTCCACGGCCTCGGCCGGTGAAGCGGCAATCGAAATGCCTTGCGTGCGAGCCTCCTCGAGCCGTGCGGCGCTCCGGTCGAACGCGGTCACCGCATAACCGGCCTTGGCGACGAGCACCGACATCGGCAAGCCCATCTTGCCGATCCCGATGAAAGCGATGTGTTTCGAAGCGTCCGTCATTGTTGTTGTCCTTGACGCCCTCAGGCGGCGTGTCCCTGTCGTTCGATGTCGTGCACCAGTCGCCGGCCGGATTGCACGAGCAGTTCCTTCTTCGCCCCCAGGCCCTCGGCCAGCAGCCGACCATTCCGCTTCTTCCACACGCCGCCGATCATCACGGCCTCGATATTGGCAAGGCTCGTCTGCATCACCACGGTGGAAACGGGATCGTGCACCGGGACGAGGTTGAGATCGGAGCAATTGATGATGACGAGGTCGGCGAGCTTGCCCGGTGTCAGCGAGCCGATCTGGTCCTCGCGGCCGAGCATGCGGGCGCCTTCCGTCGTGATCCAGCGCAGCGCCTCGCGGACGGGGATCGTGGTCGTCGCCGGAATGGTGCCGCTGGCCTTGCGCGACTCGGCGTTGTCGAGCGCCCGCTGCATCGAGAGCGCAACGCGCGCGGCGGAGAAGAGGTCGCCCGCCAGTACGGATTCCAGATCGATGCCGATGGTCGGCCGCACGCCGCGCTTGAGCAGCCGTCCGGTGATCGGAAAGCCGTGGCCCTGGATCATTTCGTTCTCCGGCGTCACCGAGAAGGAGACGCCGAGATCGACCATCCGGTCCAGCAGTTCGTCAGGCAGGTCATTGCCATGGACGATGTTGATTCCGGCGCCCACGAGACCCGCCTCGATCAGCTTCTCCCAGCCACCGGGCGTCTTCGCAGGACCACCGCCCTGATGCATCGATGCGATCAGCTTGAGTTCCCGCGCCATGCGAAAATCGTGCATGGCGACGTCCAGCGTCGAATAGTGCGGGCCGAGGATCGCGAGTCCAAGCGTGACGAGGCCGTCGCGGTCGGCGAGGGGCCCCGCCAGCAGTCGCTCGACCTCACGGCGTGGATGCGGGATCTCCGAGAAATGCGGTTCGCCCGGTTTCGGTTCGGGCTTGGGCGAGCCGTGGAAGAAGGCCGCCCGGATACCGCATTCGATCAGGCCACGCACCGCGGCGTCGGTATGATCGGGCGTCGGATTGTTGTGGCACCAGTCGACCAGCGTGGTGGTGCCGTGATTGATCTGGTTCAGCACACCCACCAAGGTCGCGATATAAATGTCCTCGGGCCTGAAGACCGTAGCGAGACCAGCATGCATGCGGCGGAAATATTCCAGCAGCGTCCAGTTGGCGGCATAACCGCGCAAGCCCGTCTGCCAGGTGTGCATATGGGCGTTGATCAGGCCGGGGATGACGATGCGGCCGGTGCCATCGACGATCTCGGTCTCGGTCGCGCCGCCGACGTCGATCGATGGACGCACATCAACGATGCGGCTGCCCTCGATCAGCACGTCGCCGCCAGGTAAATCGCCGATCGTGTCATCCATGCTGATGATGACGGCGGATTTGATGAGCGTGCGCCGCATCGAATCAAACTGCCGTTTTGATGGCGCCGGGCGGCTCGCCGGCCCAGGCGCGCGCGATCAGGTCGCGAATGGCGTCGCGTTCGAGCGGGCGCGGGTTCCAGTAGGCGTTGGTGACCGCGAGGTCGGCAGCCTTGTCGATGCCGCCTTCGGGCATGCCGATGTCGCGCAATGCGACCTTCGCACCCAGCCGCTTCGCGAGCTCGAAAAGTCCTTGCGGTGCATCGGCGGCGCCGATTGCGCGTGAGATCCGCGCCATCGCATCGGGCACGGCCGGCGCGTTATAGGCCAGCGCGTGCGGCAGCACGATGGTGTGGGTCTCGGCATGCGGCAGGTCGAAGGTGCCGCCGAGCGTGTGGCAGAGCTTGTGATGCAGCGCCATGCCGACGGTGCCGAGGCAGACGCCGCACAGCCAGGCGCCATAGAGCGCTTCGGTGCGAGCCTCGCGATCGTCGCCCTTGGCGGCGATGGCGGGCAGGGCACGCGCCAAGGCGCGAATGCCTTCTTCTGCCATCAGCGAGGTGACGGGATTGGTGTCGCGCGCGTAGAGCGCTTCTACCGCATGTGCGATGGCGTTGATGCCTGATGTCGCGGTCAGGCTCGCCGGCAGCGTCAAAGTGAGATCGACATCGTAGATCACGGTCTCCGGCAGGATGGCGGCGTCGCGGACCGTGGTCTTCAGGCCATTCTCGGTCTGGCCGACGATCGGCGTCATCTCCGAGCCGGCATAGGTCGTGGGAATGCAAAGCTGGTTGATGCCGGTGCGCAAGGCCAGCGCCTTGCCGAGGCCGGTCGTGGATCCGCCACCGAGGGAAATGACGCAGTCGGCCTCGCACGCCTTCATCGCCGCGAGCGCCCGCTCCGTGACCTCGACCGGCGTGTGCATGGTCGCGCCCGGAAAGATGCCGCCGTAGAGCGGACCGAGCGCCGCGCCCAAACTTTTGCCTTGCGCCTCCTGCTGCGGCGTCGTCAGCACCAGGGCGCGCTTGCCACCGAGCCGCTCGACCTCGGCCTTGGCCGAGGCCAAAGCTCCGCTGCCGAACACGACGCGGCAGGGCAGGTTTTCAAAGGTGAACGTACCGATCATGCGCCGGTCTCTTTGATGGGATAATCGACCTGGAAGCGTCCGATCCGCAAGTCGCCCAGCGCCTCGCGCACGCGCAGATGTTCCGGGTGGGTGGCATAGGCCGCGAGCGCAGCGTGGTCGGTGAATTCGGAGAACAGAACGACGTCGCAGGCGTAGTCGACATCGCTGACATCGAGACCGACTTCGATATGGGTGAGGCCGTCGATCCGGCCGCGCAGCCCCTCGAACAGGGTCTTGACCTTGACCCGGGCGGCAGAACGCTCCGCCGGCGTCTCGCCGCGCAGCCGCCACATCACGATGTGCCTGATCGGGCCCGACATTTCCCTGTTTCCTCGCCTGCTATCTTGCTTGTGTTTAGGCCATTTTGACTTGCGGGATACGGAAATAAAGCTCAATAATCGTAAGTCTCTTTTCCTGTTTGCGAAAAAATGGACCGCCTGCTCCAGTTGGAAGTATTCGCCAAGACGGCCGAGCTCGGCAGCATGTCCAAAGCTGCCGAAGCCCTACGGATGTCGAATGCTGCCGCGAGCCGCCATCTCAGCGCTCTCGAGGAGCGCCTTGCAGTCCGGCTGATCGAGCGCAACACCCGTCGGCTGTGGTTGACTGAGGCGGGGCAGGAGCTGCTGGAGCGCTCGAGCCGGGTTTTGAGCGAGTTGGCCGAGGCCGAGGACATCGTCAGCGATCGGGCGCTGTCGCCGCAAGGCATGCTGCGGGTCACGAGCTCGCTGTCCTTTGCGGTGATCTATCTGGCGCCGATGCTGCCAGCCTTCCGCGCGCGCTATCCGAAGCTCAACATGCAGATCACCACCGCCAACCGGTACTCCGATTTCATCGAGGCCGGCATCGACGTGGCGATCAGGACGCGCGAGCAGGAGCCGGATTCCAACATCATCGTCCGCCGCATCGGCCAGATGCGGCGGGTGCTCGCTGCTGCGCCGTCCTACCTCGCAAGCTGCGGCGAGCCGGAGCAGCCCGCCGATCTCGCGCGCCACAACATGCTGATCTACAATCTCGCCAACGATCCCTATTCGCTGCGCCTGCGCAAGGGCAATGGCGCGCAGACTGTTCGCATCACGTCGACGCTCGACAGCAATGACGGCCAGGTCATCCGCGGCGCCGCGCTGGCGGGGCTCGGCATCCTCATCCAGCCGCTCTATATCGTGCAAAGCGATATCGCTGCGGGCCGCCTCGTCCCCGTTCTGATGGACTGGGAGCTGCCGCTGCTCACGATGAACATCGCCTACCAGAACCGTGCCGGACTGCCTGCCAAGATCAGGGTCTTTTCCGACTTCCTGGTCACCCACATCCGCGAGCATTCGCAGCCGGGGATCTGGATCGACGCGGCGAAGTGAGCGACATTTTCGAATTCAGGCGGCTTTGTAGAAGGCACATCCATTGAAAGCCAGGACATCCGGCACCGCATGGCGGCATGCCAACATCGGTCGGCTGCTCAACAACGCGGTGCGGCGCTTCGAAGGTCGTGTGCTCGAACTGATGAGCGAGAAGGGGCATGGCGAAACGAGGATCGCGCATGTCGGCCTCACACGTAATCTCGACGTGGAGGGGACCAGACTGACGGAGCTCGCCCGCCGCGCCTCCATGAGCAAGCAGGCGATGGGCGAGCTGGTCGATCAATGCGCCGAGCTCGGCTTGGTCGATCGGATCGCCGATCCGACCGATCGCCGCGCGCGCATCGTCATGTTCACGCCGGCCGGGCGCAAATGGCTCGATGCGTTCCGCGACGCGGTCGACGTCGCCGAGCAGGAGATGCGCGCCGAACTCGGCAAGGCCACGATGGATGCAATCCTGAAGGGACTGGCGGTCTATGGCGCGACGTTCGATACGCTCGATGACGCCAAGTAGTCAGGCTACTTGACGATATCGTCAGGCGACCTTACCATGCGGAATAATGCTGGTTGGGAGAAGCGCCTTGGAAACATGTCTGACGGCCTCGGTGCTCATCGTGGGTGGGGGGCCCTGCGGCCTGATGCTCGCCAACGAGCTCGGCCGGCGCGGCGTGTCCGCGATCCTGGTCGATGAAAAGCCGGGCACGGCATTCAATCCGCAAGCCAATGCGACGCAAGCGCGCTCAATGGAGCACTATCGGCGGCTGGGTTTTGCCGACGAGATCCGACGCGAAGGTCTGCCTGCGGATTATCCGACCGACGTTGCGTATTTCACGCGCTACACCGGTTACGAGCTGGCCCGATTTCAATTGCCGTCATCGTCACGCGCGGGCGAGCTCGTCAAGGGCATGTCGGGCTCCTGGAGCGCCGCCGAGCTGCCGCATCGGGTCTCGCAAAAATACGTCGAGGCGGTGCTGCGCCGCCACGCCGAACGGCTTCCCGGAATACGGCTCAGCTACGGTCATCGTCTGATCAGCTACGTCGAGAGCGGTGACGGCGTTATCGCCGAGATCGAATGTCTCGATGACAACAGCCGCTTTCAGGTCCGGGCCGACTTCCTGGTCGGAGCCGACGGGCCGCGCTCGATGGTCCGGCAATCGCTCGAGATCGTCTACGGCGGCGAAACCGGAACGCAGCGCGATTTCATGGGCGGCCGCATGCTGGCGGTCTATCTCCGTTCGCCTGGCTTCTACGCGAGCATCCCGCATGCCAAGGCGTGGATGTACAATTGCTTCAACGGCGACCGCCGCGCCTTCATGGCATCCGTGAATGGTCGCGACGAATTTGCGTTTCACACGCAGCTTCGGCCCGGGGAAGACGAGATTGCGATCACAATCAACGAGGCCAAAGCAGCGTTCCAGCGCGCTTGCGACGCGCCGATTGACTGCGAAGTGCTGTCATTCGTGACCTGGACCGCCGGCCACGCGCTGGTCGCGAACGGAATGCAGCGGGGCAGAGTGTTCCTCGGCGGCGACGCGGCGCATCTGTTCACGCCGACCGGAGGCCTTGGCTACAACACCGCGATCGAGGATGCGGTCAACCTCGGCTGGAAGCTCGCAAGCGTCGTCAAGGGTGTGAGCCCGGCGGGGCTGCTCGACAGCTATGAGGTCGAGCGGCGTCCGGTGGCGCTGCGCAACACCGATTATGCGCGTCGCTTTGCCGACTCGCTCGGTCTGTTCGCTCCCGCGCCTGACATCGAGGACGCCACCGAGGCCGGCGACGAGGCGCGGCGGACGGCGGGCGTCTATCTCGAACAGCACGCCCGCGCGGAATTCAACATTCCCGGCGTCACCTTCGGTGGGCGCTACGACGGCTCGCCGATCATCGTCTCCGACGGCAGCCAGCCGCCGCCCGATGCCGCGAACGTCTACGTTCCGAGCGCCTGTCCCGGCGGCCGCGCCCCGCATACGTGGTTGGAGGACGGCGTCTCGCTGTACGACCTGTTCGGGTTCGAGTGGACGCTGCTCCAGTTCGGCGAGGTCATGACCTCTCAAGCGTCAGTCGTCGAGACCATCCGTGCGATCGGGGTTGATGTGAAACTCGTCACGCTGCCGAAATCCCTGCGCGATCTCTATGAGGCGGATCTGGCTTTGATACGCCCCGACCAGATCGTGGCTTGGCGCGGCAGCGCGTCACAGGCTGGTACGATCGGGCGCGTCCTTGCCCGAGCACTCGGACACAACGCGAGCGACGGCGCACGGCTGGCAAGCTGATCGACTCTCGCCGTTGCATCCGACCAGCGGCTGCGGCGGCCAATAACAACAAGACAACAAAACGACAAATGACACCGGAGGAGGAAACCGTGACGACAAGAGCATTGGAGCACTACGACGACCATGCCGCCGCCGGCGCCACTGCCGAGCAGACGGCGAGCAGCCGCCGGCGTATCCTGATCGCCGGCACCATCGGCACCGCGATCGAATGGTACGACTTCTTCATCTACGGCCTGATCGCGCCGCTGGTGTTCGATCAATTGTTCTTTCCGAAGTTCGACCAGCTCACGGCGACGATTGCGGTGTTCGCGACGTTTGCCGTCGGATTTTTGGCGCGTCCGCTCGGCGGGCTTGTATTCGGCCATTTCGGTGACCGTCTCGGCCGAAAGTCCGTCTTGCTGTGTACGCTGCTCATGATGGGACTTGCGACCATGTCGATCGGATTGTTGCCGACCTACGCCAGTGCAGGCGTGGCTGCGACCGTCGCGCTCGTGGCGTTGCGCTTCGTTCAGGGGTTTGCGCTCGGCGGCGAATCGACTGCGGCGATCCTTATGGCGATCGAGACGGCGCCCGGGCACCGGCGCGGCTTCTCGGCCGCGGTGATCCAGGCCGCAGGACCCGTCGGTGTCGTGCTCGCCTCGTTTGCGGCGCTCACGATCGCGCGGCTGCCGGAAGCGGACCTGCTGTCATGGGGCTGGCGCGTGCCGTTCCTGATCAGCGCGGTTCTGGTCGCGCTCGGCGTCTATATGCGCCTGCGCATCGAGGAGAGCGCGACATTCCGAAAGGCGAAGGTGACGGAAGTAGCGCCTGTGGTCGAAGCGCTGCGGGAACATTGGCGGCCGATCCTCATCGTATTCTTCGCCGAGATGGCGCAGACGTCCTATTTCTATCTGACAGCCATCTTCACCATCTCCTTCGCGACCCGTCAGCTCGGCGTCCAGAAAGACGTCATCACGCAGGCCGTGCTGTTCGCCAATCTCGTCGGGCTCGTTGCGATGCCACTCATCGGAGCCTGGTCCGACCGTATCGGACGAAAGCGTCTGTTCTTGGCCGGCGTGGTGCTTGCAGCCATCTCGATGTTTGCATTCTACGGTGTGGTCGCGAGCCGCGACACGGTGCTGGTGACGGGCGCGGTGATCCTCGCCGCGGGGGTGATCCATCCGCTGATGTTCGGCAGCGAAGGAAGCTATTTTCCGGAATTGTTTCCGACCCGCATTCGCTTCACCGGCGTGTCGATCGGAAAGCAGCTCGGGACGGTGCTCGGCGGCGGCATTGCGCCGCTGGTCGCCACCAGCCTGTTTGCGCAGACGGGCTCCACCTACGCGATCACAGGATACTACGTTGCGCTCGCGCTCGCGGCGATGATTGCGCTCGGCTTTGCGCGTGAAACCGGAAAATCGCGGCTGCTCGGCTAGAGCGAGCGCCATTATCAACCCCAGGGAGGTTTTTCATGGACGTCAGTCTTCTCATCAACGGGCAGGATCAGGCCGCTTCCAGCGGCAAGGTGTTCGAGCGGCGCAATCCGCTGTCGCAGGAGGTCGCAAGCCGCGCGGCCGCCGCGACCGCTTCCGATGCCGACGCCGCGGTGGCGGCGGCCTCCGCCGCGTTTGCCGCATGGTCGGCGCTCGGCCCGAATGCGAGGCGAGCCCTGTTGCTGAAGGCCGCAGATGCGCTTGAGGCCAAGCGCGACGCCTTCGTCCGGATCATGATGGCCGAGATCGGCACGACGGAGATCTGGTCGGCCTTCAACGTCAAGCTCGCGACCGGCATGCTGCGCGAAGCGGCGTCGCTCACCACGCAGATCGCCGGCGAGGTGATCCCGTCGGACAAGCCGGGATGCCTCGCGATCTCCATTCGACAGCCCGTCGGCGTGTGCCTCGGCATCGCCCCGTGGAATGCGCCGATCATTCTCGGCGTTCGCGCCGTGGCGACGGCGCTCGCCTGCGGCAATTCCGTCGTGCTCAAGGCCTCCGAGATATGCCCGGGGACGCACCGGTTGATCGGCGAGGTCTTCAAGGACGCAGGCTTTCCGCCCGGTGTCGTAAATGTTCTGACCAACGCACCGGCCGATGCGCCCGCTCTGGTCGAGCGCCTGATCGCCAATCCGGCCGTGCGGCGGATCAATTTCACCGGCTCGACCCGCGTCGGTCGCGTCATCGCCGAGCTGGCCGGGCGCCAGCTCAAGCCAGTGCTGCTCGAACTAGGGGGCAAGGCGCCTCTGGTCGTGCTCGACGATGCCGACGTCGATGCCGCCGTCGCGGCCGTGGCGTTTGGCGCCTTCATCAATCAGGGCCAGGTCTGCATGTCGACCGAACGGGTGATCGTCGACGAGGCGGTAGCGGCGTCCTTTGTCGACAAGCTCGCGAAGAAAACGGCTGCGCTTCCGGCCGGACCCCCGCGCTCCGGTCCCGTTGTCGTCGGCTCGATGATCGACGAGGCGCCGGCCAAGCATGTCGTTGCGTTGATCGACGACGCGGTCGCCAAAGGCGCCGTCAAGCTCGCGGGCGGCGACCGGGTTGGCACGGTCGTCCCGGCCACCGTGCTCGACCGCGTGGTGCCCGGCATGCGCATCTATACCGAGGAGAGCTTTGGTCCCGTCGTCTCGGTGATCCGGGCAAGTGGCGTGGATGACGCGGTGCGGCTTGCCAACGATACCGAGTACGGCCTCTCGGCCGCCGTGTTCGGCCGCGACGTCGCGCGTGCGCTGACGGTGGCGCAGCGGATCGAAAGCGGCATCTGCCACGTCAACGGCTCGACCGTGCATGACGAGGCGCAGATGCCGTTCGGCGGCATGAAGGGATCGGGCTACGGCCGCTTCGGAGGTCAGGCCGGGATCGCCGAGTTCACCGATCTGCGCTGGATCACCATCGAGACCCAGCCGCAGCACTATCCCTTCTGACCGCGCAACAAGCGAAGCCCATCAGGACGCTATTCATGAATTCGAAAGTTCTCACGGTTCGGGAAGCGACCCTCGGTGTGCTTCGCTCCTTTGGCGTCGATCGCGTTTTCGGCAACCCCGGCTCGACCGAGCTTGCCTTCCTTGGCGACTGGCCCGACGACATCGACTACGTGCTCGGATTGCAGGAAGCCTGCGTCGTCGGCATGGCAGACGGCTATGCGCAGGCCACGGGACGAGCGGCGTTCGTCAATCTGCACTCGGCGGCTGGGCTCGGTCATGCCCTCGGCAATCTCTTCACCGCATTCCGCAACAAGACACCGATGGTCGTGACAGCCGGGCAGCAGGCGCGCAGCCTATTGCGGATGCGACCCTATCTCTTCTCCGAGGACGCCGCACAGTTTCCAAAGCCCTATGTGAAATGGAGCGCCGAACCGGCGCGCGCCGAAGATGTTCCAGCGGCGATCGCGCAGGCCTTCCTCACCGCCATGCAGCATCCCCGCGGTCCGACATTCGTGTCGGTCCCGTCGGATGATTGGGCGCGGCCCGCAACCGCTCCACCGGTCCGCTGCATCGCGACGGAGTTTGCGCCCGATCCGGCGGCGATCGTTCGGCTCGGCGCGGCGATCCGAGCCGCCAAAAAACCTATCTTCGTTGTCGGACCCGAGATCGATCGCAGCGGCTGCGTCGACGCGATGGTCGCTGTGGCCGAGCAGGCGAGCGCGGCCGTTTGGGCAAGCCCGATGTCGAGCCGTTCGAGCTTTCCGGAATTGCATCCGCTGTTCGCCGGCTTCCTTCCGGCAGCACCGGGAGGGCTCGCCCGCGCATTGCGCGGCGCCGATCTGATCGTCGTGGTCGGCGCGCCGGTGTTTACTTTCCATGTCGAAGGACAATGCGAATTGCTCGACGATGGAACGCCGGTCTGGCAGATCACGGATGATCCGACGGAAGCCGCATCCGCTTCTGTCGGTGACACCATCATCAGCACGCTCCCGAAGGCGCTGGCTGGGCTGCTGTCGGTGATGCCTGACATCGCGGAGCGCGAGGTGCCGGCCGCGCGGTTGCGGCCTGCCGCTCCTGCCGCGCAAAATCCGATTCCGCCGGGCTATGCGCTCGCCCGGCTCTCGGCGTTGATGCCGGGCGATGCGATCGTGGTCGAGGAGGCGCCGTCGCATCGCCCCGCCATTCAGCAATTCCTGCCTCGGCCCGGCGCGGACAGCTTCTACACGATGGCGAGCGGCGGACTTGGTTATAGCCTGCCGGCCTCGGTCGGCGTGGCGCTGGCGCGGCCGGGCCGCCGCATCGTCGCCCTGATCGGTGACGGATCGGCGATGTATTGCATCCAGGCAATCTGGACCGCGGTGCAACGCCGCCTGCCGATCACTTTCGTGATCATGAACAATTCAGGCTATGGCGCGATGCGCGCCTTCAGCCAGCTGATGCAGGCGCATCGCCCGCCCGGGATCGACCTGCCCGGGCTCGACTTCGTGGCGCTCGCAAGGGGAATGGGTTGTCCGGGGCAGCGCATGACCGATGTCGGCGACGTCGACGCCATCTTGACCGAAGCGTTGGCATCAAGCGGTCCCGCGCTGGTCGATATCGCCGTCGACGACGCCACGACGGACCTGTTCAGCCATCCGCGCTAGCTGGCGGCAGAGGGGCTGGTCCGCGGCGACAAGACAGCCGATGGAAATTTGCCTCCGAAGGCACGGGTCTTCGGTTGGACACGCGACCCGTCGATCACCTCGAGTTGTCCGCAGCGATTCAAGGTATGCAACTTCCTGCCGGGCCATGCTGGCCCTGGCCGCAGAGAGTGGCGGATAATCTGCTTGAACGTCGTCGGCGACAGTTCGACGATTTCCGCCAGGGCGAGCGCTGCCCCATATCCGCCGGCACAATCCTGGACCGGGCGCCACAATTTGTCATTGATGGTGACGAAATTCCCCGCAGGCCGCGTGCTCGCGCGGTCGATCAGGACCGGGTTGCTGGCATGCGGCAACCACGGGCCCATGAGGTGCTCGGCGTGATAGATCGCCAACGAATCCGAATACCCGCCAGTGCCATCGCGCCAGGCTCCGAACAGATAGTGCAGGCCGTTGTGCCGCGTGATCGTCACATCGGCGAGTTCAAGTCCTGAAAGCAGCGTCGCGTGGCGCTCCCATTTGTCCGGGAACCGAACGCATTTATAGATGGCGACGTCCCCATTGGTCGAGCTCTCCGGGATCATCCACAATGCGCCATCGTCCTCGATCAGGAACGGATAGGAGAGGTGCCAGGGCTCGTCCAATACGGGCACGACCGCTCCGACCGGGCCCTTATCGTCGAACTCGATCGCGGAAATGATTCCTTTTCCAATCCGGTGATCGAGATCCTCAAAGAAGACGAATGTTCTTCCCTGCCACGTGATGGGGAAAGGATCGGCGTAGAAGTGGTTTCCGGGATCGGCAAGGACGTTCCAGCGAGGCCCTGACAGGTCTCCGGTCTGCCAGACGCCTGCGCCCTTGTTGATGCGCCATCCGACATGCCAATGCGGGGCATAGCAGCAGAGGCGATAGATCTCCTTGGCGATCGATATGGTGAGGCCGCGCGCGACATAAGCCGTTGGCGGGCGGCCGTTGTCCGCTCGGGCCGGTCGTGCCAGCTGCGGCACGATGCGCGGTCGTCCCGACAGGATGGCGGCCACCATGGTCAGGGTTCGCGCCATGACCGTTTCCAGGCCCCCGCTCAGACCGGCCGCGATTTCGGCGGAGGGATGGCCACGATCGAGGACTGCACCGTCGACCTCGTCGACGATTTCGATCACCGGCAGATCGCCGGCGAGAATGGCGGCAAGAGCTGCGTTTTCGCCTGCCACTCCATTGAACAGCGGGCGGAGATACTGCCGGGCGGAGCAGTTCGGATCCCGCGCGCCACCGGTGAAATTGACGACGACGTCTGCCGTGCCGGCGCGAGCCTGCATCCGGTCCGGACTGATCTTCAGCCTTTCGGTGCCGCTGTGTTTGCCCTTGTGCAACACCAAACGTTCGAGCTCGAACAGCATGTCGAGACCCGCCGGCCGCGGCTCCGCCGTTGCCGTCCACGCGATCTGGACCGGTACATCCCGCCCGTCGATCGACAGCGTCTCGCGGCCCATCCACCGCCGCGCATTCTCAATTTCACAGCGAAACTCGATGGTCATGTCGAGCCGATCCGTTTCCATGCGCCCCGATCAAATGACCTGGCCGAGAATTCGAACGTATTCCTCCACCATGGCGTCCACTGAATAGCGCAGCTTCAGGCCTTTGGCGTTTTGCCGCAGTTCGTCGCTCAGTCTTTGGTCCGTCAGGAGCCTCGAGACGGCCGCTGACAGCTTGGCGTGATCGGAGGTATCGACGAACAGCGCTGTCGGCTTCCCTTCGACGGACAACACTTCGCGCAAGACCGGAAGATCGGTGACGACCGAGGGAACGCCGGCGTTTGCAGCCTCCACAGCGGCGAGGCCGAAGGTCTCCGCCTGCGTCGGAAATACGAACACGTCGAGAGCGGCGAGAAACTCCGCCATCTGGCGCGGGGTGATTTCGCCGAGCAGATGCAGCCTGTCCGATACTCTCAGCTCATCCGCCAACTGCCGCAGCCGGGCCTCGTCGGCTCCCTGGCCGGCCAGCGCGAGATGCCAGGATGGTTGATCCGGCAACAGACGTATCGCCGCGTCGAGCCGCTTGTGCGGGTGCAATCTTGCTGCGCAGCCGAGCAGGGGGCTATCCGGCGGGAGATTGAACTTCTGTCGCGCAGCTTGCTTCGACAGGGTGAGCGCCTTGTCGTCGAAGCCGTGCGGGACATGCACCATGCGCGCGCGATAAGCCCTGGGGTAGCGCGAATACTCGCGCTGCATGTCCAGCGAGTTGAGCGTGATGCGGTCGAAGAAGCCGAGGCTGCCCATGACGATGTCGGCCGTACGGACCGGCCAGCTCATCGACAGCGCGGATGAAACCTGATTGGCGATGACAGGTGCGCGGCAGATCAGGCGCGCCACACCGGCGCCGATGACATTGCCGAAGTGCTGAAAGGTCAGAACGGCGTCAGGCCTGGTGGCCCTGATATGGCGGCCGAGCGTCCACAGCATTTGCAGCAGCGCCAGCGGATTTCCCGGCCGGCTCGACGCGCAATAGACCGTGTGGGGCGGCTCATCGAACGAATCCGACTTGCGGAAGAAGAAAAGATTGGTGACGCGATAGCCGCGGGCGGTCAGCCCGGCGCCAAGCAGGCGCGAGATCTCCTGCGCACCGGCGTTCTCAGCCTGGGTCTGTACGAGCAGCACGTGCGGCTTGCGTCCGCCACCGTTGGGCGACGGGAGTGCTGTCGCAGTCGTCTCGCCCAACGCCTTGTTTGGCTGGTAATGCAGCACGGATCCCGACCCATTAGAGAAGCGAATTTTTCACCTTCTTAACTCCGTATCTACCATGCGGGCATCGCGCGGACACCGACTAGCAATAAACGGAGTTAATGCGCCCTGCCGCAAGGGCATGAGGGAATTCCGCTGGTTCCGACGAAGTGCAGAGGACGCGGGCAACCGCCGATTAACCATCGATATTTGGGTTGGAGCGGGCCCACTAAAGCATATGAAAACGACGCACATTCCGCCGGTGCGCCGACGGCTGCTGGTGCGCTCTCCTTCATGCGGGACACGCGCGACATATGCTGACGCTCTATTCGCCGGAGTCCGCGCCACGGACCGCGTAGGCGCTGGGCTTCGATGCGGAGAAGCGCAGAAGCCCTAGAATCGAAGGATCGACGCCGGTTCGCCGGCGACAGAGGATGTTGAGGACGATGGTCGCTAACGCGAGCGACACAGTGGCCGAGATCGCTGCGCCAAGAACGCCGAGCCAGGGAATGAGGACGAGAAATCCAACCAGCCGTAGCGCTACGTTCCCGGCAATCACGGGGACATACTCGCGCTCATGGCCGGTCAGTTGCAATATCGCCGCAGACGGACCGCCCGCCGCCTGGACCGCCATTCCGATCGCGAGCACGATCAGGACCCAGTGCTGCGCAGCGAAATGTGGCCCGAACAAGTTGAGTAGATGGGGACCTCCAACCCAGATCAGGAGGAGTCCGCTGACCACGCACACCGCGGTCACTTCCGCCATGAGCCGCAACGTTCGCTCGAATTCCTGATGGTTCTTGCTGAAGTACAGCGAGGGGAGCCGACGTGCGCCAAAGCTGTACAATGCGGCCGACAGCATGGCGAAGATGTTGGCCAGGCGCGAAGCGGCAAAATAAATTCCGGCGGTTGCCGGGTCCAGCATCCAGTAGACCAGAATGACGTCGAAATACTGGTTCGCGGCTTCGAGAATGGATGCGACCCAGAAATGAAGCGCGCTCGATCTCCAGCGCGACGGCTCGGAACGCACCGCCGTGCCGCGGAAATCCGGTAGAACTCGCGCAATCGCGATGATCTGTGCGACCAGTCCGACCGACATGGCAATCGTCATCACGGCGATCAATTCGGCGGGATCAAGCTGCCGATGGCCGAACATGATTGCGAGCAGAAACAGCACCACGCTGACTCGCCAGAAGAACTCCCTGTTTCCTTCCCCCATGAGAATGCTGACCAGCGAGCGTGCGATCTGGCTGCCAAGCATCAGTCCGGCATTCACGGCTGTGTAGGCCGACACCGCGACAACCAGCAGCCACGAGGCGCCTTTGATGTTCGCGCCGATCGCGATTGCGCCGATCGCAATCAGCATCGCGACGGAGGAAATCTTGAAGCTCGATAGCAGCACGCCCTTGGTGAGATCAGGCTGATTTCCCACCCGATACTCGTTCAGAAATCGCACCAGCAGCGATTCCTGGCCCACCAGACCGACGACCGCTGCCATCTGGGCGACCGAAAGCCAGGTCGCAAAGATGCCAAACCCATCGGGCGACATCGTTCGTGCCGCAAGCGAGAACAACGCGAACGCAAGCGCGCCGCTACCAACCTTGAGAAGGATGGTTCCGGCAACACCGCGCGTCACGTCGCGCCGCATGAACTGGACGATGGATTCGATCATGGAGATTTAAGGGGCAACTTCCCCTGAAGAGACATTTTCCGATTACCTGCGACAGCCTAGCATGCCGAAAAACCGCGAGTGTTAATGGACGGCCTCCATGATCCCGCCGGCCGCGGCGACGTCGCGGCCATGCCTGTTGCTTCACTATGGAACATCGCTGACCCCATTGTCCCAGATAGAGCAAAGTGCGGCCCGGTCGCGTGGCGGCAGAGCGCCGCATCGACGGCCGATGAGGCGAGATGAGCCGTTGGAATGCGGACCGGCTCGGCGGGAATGGCCATCCCGAGCAAGGCGCGTGCCGGATCTCATCGGGCCGGGCAGGTCTCCGCTGCGTTAACCGAGATATCGAGAAATGATCGCGTTTGGTCCTGCGATGCGACATCAGGCGAGAGAATTGCACGGGCAACCATCGTTGACCGTGGGAGCCTGGACCATGACGGCGGATAGCAACGTGACCGAGCCGAGCGCTGGATCTGCGACCGCGGCGATCGTCGTCGACATCGCGATCGTCGGCGGCGGCCTTGCGGGCTCGCTCGCGGCGGCCGTGCTCGCGCGGGCAGGGCATCGTGTCGCTCTCGTCGACAAGCGCGCGGTCCATCCGGACGAGTTTCGGGTCGAAAAAATAGGCGGCCGTCAGCTGGAGATGTTGCGCAAGCTGGGCTTCCTCGATGCGCTCGACAACGTGGCCTGTCGATATGATCAGGTGCTCAACATCAGGGAAGGCAAGGTGGTCGATGTCAGCGTCGGCCGGGCTTACGGGCTTCCATATGCCGATCTCGTCGCCATGGCGCGCAGCCAGCTGCCTGATCCGTCCAGCCTCATTGTCGATGAGGTCACTGCGGTCAATTGTCGCGACGATCTCCAACATGTCGAGCTCGCGTCAGGGGGGCGCATAACTGCGCGCCTCGTCGTGCTGGCCACGGGCATGGCGGGCGTGCTCGGCTACAAGCTCGGCATCAAGCGGCGCGTGCTGGCCGAGCGCCATTCGGTTTCGTTCGGCTTCACGATCGCCCGCCGCGACCACGCGCCGTTCGATTTCGAGGCGTTGACCTGTTATGGGGAGCGCACAGCGGACGGCATCGATTATCTCAGCCTGTTTCCCGTGCGTGCCGGCATGCGGGCAAATCTCTTCATGTTCCGAGACCCGACCGATCCGATCATGCGCGAGCTGCGCCGTGAACCGGAGGCGACGGTCTTGCGCCTGCTTCCGGGATTGCGGCCCTACCTTGGCGACTTCCACGTGATCGACCGGGTGCAGAATTGGGTGATGCACCTGTCCGTCGTGGAAGGACATCTCCAGCCCGGAGTCGTGCTCATCGGTGATGCGTTCCAAACGAATTGTCCGGCCGCCGGCACGGGCGTCGCCCGTCTGCTGGTCGACGTCGAGCGCCTCTGCACCGAATATGCGCCGCGTTGGCTCGGGACCGAGGGCATGGGTCGGGAGAAGATTTCTGAATTCTATTCCGATCCCGACAAGGTCGCGGCGGACCAGCAGTCACTGAAGATGGCGCGCTTCCGGCAGGCCCTGACGTCCCGCAACGATATTGGCTGGGACGTGCGGCGGCGGCTGCACTTCCTGCGACGCAGTATCACCCACCGGCTCGATCAGATGCGGCCCGGCTGGCTCGCGCAGGTTCGAAGCGCGCTACGCGCCTGAGAGCGGCACCCGGTCGGCCCCTCGCACCGGTCAGCGCGTCGGCGTTGAGGTCCGGGTCGGCAGGAACCTGAACTCCGACATCCGCTTGGCGGCCAGCTTGAGCCAAGGCGCCTGTTTCAGTGCGAACAAGGAGATGGCGCCCGTGGTGCTGCCCGCCTGCGTGACCGTCCACATCGGTGAAGGCTGAGCGCCGAACTGCTTCTTGTAGGGCTCGTCGCCGATGGTGAAATCGAGCATCTGATCCCCGCGCTCGATGCAATCCTTCGCCACCTGCTCGAACATCAGCGCGCCCAAGGACTGGCTTTTGTATCCGGCAATGTCGAAGGCGCCCATGATCACGAGGAAGCTGCCGTGATGGCTGAGTCCGAGCACGGCTGCGATGACCTCGCCGTTCATCTTCATCGCATAGAGCCGGACAAAGGAGCCGAGGCCGCGCTGCGCCACGTCGGAATAGAAGCCGTAATATTCGGGGCGCTGGAGCAGATCTCCGTCGCCGTGTGCCTGAAAGCGCGGCCCGCGAAATTTCTTCATCACGTCCAGCACCTCCAAGACAGCGGCACTGTCGCGGCAGCATGAAAAACTCAAGTCCCCCTTCTTCTGGAGCTGCCGGGCTTTCTTTGCGAGCTCCTTCTGGTAGGAACGGTCCAGCGCACTGGCGCGCCATTGCTCGAACGGCGCGACCAGAACGGTCGCATAGGCATTGGTGTCCATCGCTATGCGGCGGGGCGCAGCCAGCAGGTTCTCGATCGGAAGCCGTCCATCCGGCAGCTTGGTCATCCGGAGCAGATCGAACGGGCGGACGAGGCACCGGATTTCTGCGCAGGCACTCTCGTCCTTGAGCAGCTCGGAAAATACCTGCGGGCTGCATACGGGCGCGAGGTAGTCGGAAACGCGGAGGTCGGCGAATTCGACGGTCCGTATCGGGCCGCGCCGGATCCGCAGCAAGGGCAACACCATCGCAAGGGCGCCCGTCGCGCGGTGGCGGACCACGACAACCAGAGGAGTTGCGCTCACATGAGACGCGAGCCTGGTGTAGAGGGTGTCGAGCCAAAGCGGATGCTGGAACGCGGTGGCGGCCGAGTTGTCGAACAGCTCCGCGTAGTCCGGCGACAGGAAGTCGAATCCCTGCTCGATGGCGATGTCGAATGTGTTGCTAGGTCTGTTCATACGCAACCAAGAAAGCAGATGGCTCGGGACGATTGATGGAGCCGGATCTACGCTCTATAGCAGGGTCGTTACGGGGGAGACACCGGCGGCGTATGATTTGCATTAATCCTTCGAGCGAGGCGCGTATGGTTACCAAACCGCTAATTCCTCATCGAGCGGCCTCGCAGCCGAAACAGCCACGACCGCGTCAACCCCCCTCGTCAGAAATATTCCACTTTACCGAAATTCGGTTTTAGCGTATGTGTCGTCCATCCCGGCTCATCCTTGAGGGGCGATCTTGTGGTCGTCATGTTCGCGAGCCGGGCTTGCGGTGGACGCGGCAGCGTTCGGGTGCGAGAGGCTAAGGGCAGGGCGGATTGCTCTCCGTGAGCCCAGGCTGCGTTCCGACGAGCGGCGCTGCTAGGCTTCGTCTCGTCTGTAAGTTTCCGGCTCCGTCGACAGGGCTGGGAAAACTGCGGCGAAATGGCGAACCGTGCGTACGGCAAAAACCGTGTGGTCCTGGCCGTCGTTGCTACGGTCAAGCCCTGGCGAATGCGGCATCTGCGTCAACCGGCGCGGTGGCGGTGACTTTCGTTGGGACGAGGGAGGCCAAAGAGAACTCGGCTCCCGGGAGAGCACGGCATAAGCCGTCCAACCATCGCGCAGGGAAGGCCGAGTGATTGGCTACACCTGTATGCTGCTGTGCGGTTTTCCTGCGTGTGCTTTTCGCGCAGCGGACCGCGGGTGCCAGCCGGCACCCGGCCTTCCCTGCGCCCTCTTGGACAAGAGGGTGAAGCGACCAAGCAAAGCTCGGGCGAAATGCGCCGCGAGAACGCGAAGGCGTGTCCGTCTACCTCGAGATTCCGGTTCGAGCACCGATGTCTTGTCCCTAACGCTAGGGACAGACACGTTGCCGCGATCCGCTTAGCATGATCCGCCCGCTTGCTCGGGACCGCAGGAGGGAACGCGTATGTCGGACGACGTGCCTTCTGGGCAGCGTCGGTGCGTCCCGGAGAGCAGTGCAAGCTCGAGCCGGGGCGCCCGATGCAGCCGGCGGAGTCATCAAAGCGGACAGGGAGGAACGGGACATGAAGATCGGTTTCGCGCGAGCCTCGCTTCTTGTGGCATGCGTCCTTTTTGGAAATGCTGCTCACGCGGACATCAAAATTGGAATTGTGATTTCGGCAAGCGGCCCGGGATCCGCTCTGGGACAGCCGCAGCTCAAGACGGTTGCAGCTCTTCCGAAAGAGATCGGTGGAGAGAAGGTGACCTATATCGTCCTGGACGACGAGTCGGATTCGACCAAAGGGGTCCAGAACGCACGCCGGCTGGTGATCCAGGATAAGGTCGACGTGCTGGTCGGCTCCTCTCTGACCCCGGTGACCATGCCGATGCTGGATGTCGCGCTCGAATCGAAGACGCCGCTGCTGTCGCTCGCTGCCGCTACGGCCATCGTTCAACCGATGGATGAGAAGCGTGCCTGGGCTTTCAAGGTCGTTCCCAATGACGACCTCATGGCGGCCGCCATCCTCAAGCATATCGCGACATCAGGCGTGAAGACGCTCGGCTATATCGGCGTTTCGGATGGCTACGGCGAGGGCTACTACAAGGAGGTGAGCCGCCTCGCGCCTGCGTTGGGGCTGACCGTAGCCACACATGAGGTCTACGCGCGCGCCGACACCAGCGTCACCGGTCAGGCGCTGAAGGTGATGTCGACCAATCCCGATGCCGTCTTCATCGCGTCCGCAGGAACTCCGGCCGTCCTGCCGCAGCAGGCGCTCCGCGAGCGCGGATACGCCGGGAAGATATTTCAGACACACGGCGTGGCCAGTGAGGAGTTCATCAAGCTCGGCGGCGCGAACGTCGAAGGTGCGGTATTCGCGGGCGAAGCTTTTACCATTGCCGCCGATCTTCCCGCAGGAGATCCGTTCCGTCGTTCGACGGAGGAGTTCGTGACCGCGTATGAAGCGGCGAACGGACAAAAGCCCAACATGTTCGCTGCTCACCTCTGGGATGTCGTGGCACTGATCGGAAAAGCTGCACCGGATGCGCTGAAGACGGCAAAGCCTGGCACAATCGAATTTCGCGCGGCGCTGCGGGACGCACTCGAGCGTGGGCAGAACATCTATCTCAACAATGGGCTGTCGAACATGAGCAAGGCCGATCACAACGGCTATGATGAGCGCTCGGCCTTTCTCATCAAGGTCGAAGGCGGGAAGTTCCGCCTGGCAAAGTAGCGGCGCGCCGATGCACGATCTGGTCTGGTCCGCCTCAGACCCAGCCGCCATCGACGATGTAGTGCTGGGCTGTGCAGGCAGAAGCCTCGTCGGAAGCGAGGAAGATGGTGAACTTCGCGACCTCGTCGGGCATGAGCTTGCGCTTCAGGCATTGTCGTTGCATGAGCTCGACCTCGCCCTGGGGTGTCATCCATTTATCGAGCTGGCGCTCAGTCATGATCCATCCCGGCGCTATCGCGTTCACGCGGATATTGTAGGCGCCGTAATCGCGCGCCAGAGAGCGTGTGAGACCGATCACACCCGATTTGCTGGCGGTGTAGGCGGCCATGCCGCCTTGTCCGGCGATCCACGATACCGAGCCGAAATTGATGATAGCGCCGGCGTTCGCCGCCTTCATGTCCGGCAACACGGCCTGCGCAGCAAAGAACTGGTGCTTCAAGTTGACCCCGATGCGGTCGTCCCAATATTCCGGTGTCATTTCCTCGGTGCTGTGCCGCTCGTCATGCGCGGCATTGTTGACGAGGATGTTGATCGCGCCGCGCACATTGCGCGCCTCCGCGACACCGGCACGTAACGCGGCAATATCGGTCAAGTCGACACGCATGAAACGCGCGCTAAGACCTTGATCCGACAGCTCGCGTGCCAGCGATTGGCCCGCGTCGACATTGATGTCGAAGAACACGACATTGGATTTCTGCTGTGCGAAGCGCCGCACGATCGCAGCGCCAATTCCCGATGCGCCTCCGGTGACGAGAACGACCTTGCCGGCGAGGTCGGAATAAACGGCAGCCATGGATATCCCTCGATTTGCGTTGGGGGCAGCGCGACGCGGCCCGACTCTCCCGCTCACCTTAGCGACCTCCCTCGTGAGGTGCATAGGTCAGAATTTCAGTTGCGTACCTCAAAAATCGAAGGCAGGATTGCATCAAAGAATAAGAGCCCTTGGGAGGAATGTGATGAGACTGCTCGGGAAACTGGGACTAGCCGTTGTCGCATGCCTGTTCGGAGCGAAACTCGCTGCGGCCGAAACGACGGTCAAGTGGCTGCACATCGAGGCCAACCCGGCCCAGGTCAAAATCTGGGAGGAGGTTGCGCGCGCCTATGAGGGGTCGCATCCCGGCGTCAAGGTCGAGATGCAGTTCCTCGAGAACGAGGCCTACAAGGCCAAGCTGCCGACCATCCTGCAATCCAGGGACCGGCCCAACATCATCTACAGCTGGTCCGGCGGTGTCCTGAAGACGCAGATCGAGGCCGGCGTGCTCGACGACATCACCGATTCCGTGAAGGGCTACAGCGACAGTCTCACACCCGCGGCGCTCGCCGCCTTCACCAGCAACGGCCGTGTTTATGGTCTGCCCACGGCGCTCTCGCAGGTCGGCTTCCTCTGCAACAAGGAGCTGATGGCCAAGGCGAAGGTCGACCCTGCCGGGATCAAGAGCTGGGACGATCTGCTTGCTGCCGTGAAGACGTTGAAATCCGCCGGCGTGACCCCGATCGTGGTCGGCGGCGCCGATAAGTGGCCACTGCACTTCTACTGGACGCATCTTGCTGTGCGCATCGGCGGCAAGGCGGCGTTCGATGCGGCGCTGCGTGGCGAGAACGGCGGCTTTGCCGGGGAAACCTTCCAGAAATCCGGCGAGCTGTTCAAGCAACTCGTGGATCTCCAACCGTTCCAGAATGGCTTCCTGGGTTTCAAGAACCCGCAGGCGGTCGGCTATTTCGGCGACGGCAAGGCGGCGATGACGCTCGCGATCAGCACGGTCTATCATCTGCAGCGCGCTCTCGCCGCCGACAAGATCGGATTGACCGAGGACAAGATGTGCTGGTTCGACTTCCCGGTCGTGACCGGCGGTAAGGGCGCGCCGACCGATACGCTCGGGGGCATCACCGGTTGGCTGATTACGAAAGGCTCGCCGAAGGAGGCTGTCGATTTCCTGAAGTACTTCGTCTCCAAAGAGGTGCAGACGCGGCTTGCCGCCGGCAACTTCATCATCCCGGTGGTGCAGGGCGCGGATGTCGGCCTCAACAACGGCTTCATGAAGCTGATCGCCGCCAATCTGGCGAAGTCGAACTACCACCAGAACTTCTATGACCAGAGCCTGGGTCCGTCCGTCGGCCGCGTCGTCAACGACGTCACGGCCGAGATCGCCGGCGGCAGCATGAGCCCGCAAGAGGCTGCCAAGGCGATCGAGGCGGCGTGGAAACAGGGCAACTGACGGTGACGCGGCGGACCGCGAGCGTGTCGGCGATCGGCGCTGCTGGCGAGATGGTCCCGCAGGTCACGGTCCGTGGCCCGAGTTGGGACGGCAGGCTGACGGTGCTCATCCTGTTCCTGCCGCCGGCGCTGCTGTTGTTCACGTTGTTCGTTGTGCTGCCGATCGGCGAAGCAGCTTGGTACTCGGGCTTCAATTGGAACGGATTCGGCAGGCCGACCAACTGGATTGGCCTGGACAATTACCGCTTTGTGCTGGAGACCCGCGCCTTCTGGCTCGCTCTGCGCAACAACGGCCTGATCATCGCTGTTTCGCTCGCCATCCAGCTGCCGCTTGCGCTCACCCTGGCCTTGATGCTCGCCGAACGCTTTCGAGGGGCGGTGGCGCTGCGCATGCTGGTCTTCATGCCCTATATCCTGGCGGAGATCGCAACCGGGCTGATCTTCAGCTTCGTCTATGATGGCGACTACGGCCTTGTGGCCTCGATCTGGCGCAGCTTCGGCGCCGAGCCGCCGCATCTGCTTGCATCGACGGATACGGCCATGCTGGCGGTGCTGATCGTGGTCGTCTGGAAGTACTTTGGCTTCCACATGATGCTATTCATCGCAGCGCTCCAGGGCCTCGACAAGAGCCTGGTCGAGGCGGCGCGTATCGACGGCGCGACCCGATCGCAAGCCTTGCGACATGTGGTCATCCCCTTGCTCTATCCGACGATAAGGCTATCCGTGTTCTTCGCCATCGTCGGCTCGCTGCAGCTGTTCGACCTCGTCATGCCGCTGACGCGCGGGGGGCCAGCGGACTCCTCGAACACGATGGTGAGCTTTCTCTACAACAACGGCATCTCGCGCATGCGGGTCGGCTACGGCAGTGCCATCGGCGTCATTTTGTTTGCGATCTGCGTGACCTTTGCCTTCACGTACAAGCGATGGTTCATGCGCGATGAGTAATGCCAAGGCGATCCGCGCGCCATTCGATCCCGCAATGCTGTTCAAGCTGGTGTTCCTCGCCGTCGTCGCCATCATCGTAGTGGTCCCGCTGCTTGCGACCTTGTTCGGTGGTTTCAAATCGCTCGGCGAGCTGCGCGTCAATCCGTTCGGCCTGCCACGTCACTGGGAGTGGCAGAATTACGCCGACATCCTGTTCTCGGCACGCTACTGGCAGCTCTTGCGCAACTCGCTGATCATCTCGACCCTCACGGTGGCCCTGACCCTGATCGTCGCCTCGATGGCGGCGTTCACCTTCGCCCATATCAGGTTCTATGGCAGCTCGATGCTGCTGAGCTACCTGACGCTGGGCCTGCTGTTTCCAGCCGCGACAGCGGTGCTGCCGCTCTTCATCAAGGTCCGCGATCTCGGATTGCTCGATACATACTTTGGCGTTGCGCTGCCGCAGACGGCTTTCAGTCTCGCCATGAGCGTGCTGCTGCTGCGGCGTTTCTTCAAGGACATCCCGTACGAATTGCTGGAGGCCGCGCTGGTCGACGGCTGCAGCTATATCAAATTCTTCCGCTATGTGACCCTGCCTTTGTCCCGGCATATCGGGCGACCGTCGGTACCATCACTTTCGTCAACAGCTGGAACGCCTATCTGCTGCCGCTGGTGATGCTCAACACCGACGCGCTCTATCCCTGGCCGCTCGGTATCATGATTTATCAGGGCGAGTATTCGTCCGAGTGGCATCTGATCCTGGCCTTCATCACGTTGACCATCCTGCCGACGATCATTCTCTTCCTCCTGGCGCAGAAGCACATCGTCGCAGGCCTCACCGCCGGCGCGGTCAAGGGATGAACGGTACCTCACGGAGATCACAATGAGAAAAGTCGGCATCGGCATCATCGGCTGCGGCAATATCAGCACCGCTTATCTGAAGGCGGCCCAGCGCTTCGCGGTCATGGAAATCAAGGCGCTCGCCGATATGCGCAGCGATGCGGCAGAGCGGCAGGGCGCCGCCTTCGGGTTGCCGGCGATGCGGGTTGATCAGCTGCTCAAGCGAGACGACGTCGAGATCGTCATCAATCTCACCGTGCCACTCGCCCACACCGACGTCAGTCTCGCAGTGCTGAACGCCGGCAAGCACGTTCATTCCGAGAAGCCGCTCGGCATCAACGTCACGGAAGCGCGCAAGGTGATGGAGCTCGCTGCGCAGAAGAGTCTTCGCGTCGGTTGCGCACCCGATACGTTCCTTGGCGGTGGGCACCAGACCGCGCGCAAGCTGATCGACGATGGCGCGATCGGCACGCCCGTGGCCGGCAGCGCCTTCTTCGGCTGCCCCGGCCACGAGCGCTGGCATCCGGCGCCGGGTTTCTATTATTTGCGCGGCGGCGGGCCTATGCTTGACATGGGCCCGTACTACATCACCGATCTCGTGCAGCTGCTCGGCCCCGTGGCGAGCGTGATGGGTTCGACCGCGCGCCCGAAATCCGAACGGCTGGTCACCAGCCAGCCGATGAACGGAACGCTGATCCCGGTCGAAGTTGCGACCCATGTCGCCGGCACGCTCGAATTCGAGAGCGGGGCGATCGTCTCGATCGCGATGAGCTTTGACGTGCCCAAGCACCGGCACGCGCCGATCGAGATTTATGGCGACAAGGGCAGCATGCTGGTGCCGGACCCGAACCGCTTCGGCGGCGAGGTGCAGGTCGCCAAGGCTGGCGGCGACTGGGAGCCGGTCCCGCTGACCCACGGTCATGTCGATGGCGAGTTCCGTTCCATTGGCGCCGCCGATATGGCCTCCGCGATACTGAACAACCGGCCGCATCGTGCGAGCGGCGCGCTCGCTTTCCACGTGCTGGAGGTGATGGAGGCGTTCCAGATCTCTGCCGACGAAGGCCGGCGCGTCAAGATCGAGAGCCGCGTCGAGCGGCCGGCGATGCTGCCGGCCGGGCGCGAAACCGGACAGATCGACTGAGGGAATGACCATGCGCAAGGCAATGATTGTATGGGGCGGCTGGCCGGGACACGATCCCGATCTCTGCGCTTCGATGATCCGCGGCTGGCTGAAGGCTGAAGGCTTCGAGGTGCGGATCGAAACCACCACCGCCGCGTTCGCCGATCCCGCGATTCACGACCTGTCACTGATCATCCCGATCTACACCATGTCGAAGATCGAGAAGGCGGAAGCGCTCAATCTCTGCGCTGCGGTCCGAAGCGGCGTCGGGCTCGCCGGCCATCATGGCGGCATGGGTGACGCGTTCCGCGATTCCGTCGACTACCAGTTCCTGTGCGGCGGGCAGTGGGTTGCGCATCCCGGCAACATCATCGACTACAAGGTCGACTTGACGAAGCCGGATGATCCCATCATGAAGGGCCTGAAGAGTTTCGAGCATCGTTCCGAGCAGTACTACATGCATGTCGACCCCGCCAACGAGGTGTTGGCGACGACGACCTTCACCGGCGAGCACGCGCCCTGGATCGAGGGCGTGGTAATGCCCGTGGTCTGGAAGAAGCGATACGGCGCGGGCAGGGTGTTCTATTCCTCGCTCGGCCACCGCGCCTACGAGCTCGACGTACCGGAGATCCGGACGTTGATGACGCGCGGCATGCTGTGGGCGGCGCGCGAATGAATGCTGGTGCGAGCCAGCCGGTGATTCGTGCCACGCTTGAGGACGTTGCGCGCACGGCGGGTGTTTCGCTCGCCACGGTCGACCGCGTCGTCAACCGGCGCGAGGGCGTGCGCGCCAAGACCGTCGCGCGGGTCGAGGCCGCGGTGGCAAAACTCGGCTATCGAGCCGACGTCGCGGCCGCGCGGCTTGCCCGCGGGCAGACGTTCCGCTTTGCCTTTGTGCTGCCGACGGGCAGCAACAGCTTCATGACCAACCTGACCGAGCAGGTCCAGCGCACCGCAGACTGGCTCGCCGGCCAGCGCGGCTTCATTGATATCCTGCGTGTCGACTTGTTCGATCCGGACGTACTCGCCGCCGCGCTGGAAAATCTCTCGCCTGCCTATCAGGGCGTCGCCGTGATCGCGCTCGACCATCCCAGGGTGCGCGCCGCGATCGACGAACTCACTGCGCGCGGGGTCGCTGTGGTGACCCTCGTGTCGGACGCGCCGAGCTCGCGCCGGCTGCACTATGTCGGCATCGACAACCCGGCGGCAGGCCGCACCGCTGCAACGCTGATGGGACGGTTCCTCACTGGTCGCAAGGGGACGGTGGCCGTCATCGCGGGATCGTTGTCGCTGCGCGATCACACCGAACGGCAATTCGGCTTCCACCAGATCCTGTCCAGCGAATATCAGAGCCTAGTCGCGCTGCCGGTGATCGAGGGCCGCGACGACAGCGAGCGCACCCGGGAGCTCACTGCGGCACTGCTCGCGCGCCAGCCCGATCTGCGCGGCATATACTGCTGCGGCGCCGGGAACCGTGGCATCGCCGACGCGCTTGAGGCCTCGGGACGGGCGCGCGAGGTGGTCTGGATTGCCCATGAGCTGACCCAATACACGCGGCGTTTCCTGGTCCGCGGCACGCTCGATGCCATCATCAACCAGGATCCCGGCCACGAGGCACGGTCTGCGGCGCGAGTCCTGCTCGCGCATTGTTCGGGTGAGCCGATCAGCCCCGACCAGGAGCGCATCCGCATCGACATTTTTCTGCGGGACAATCTGCCGTAGCCTCGACTGACCTGCGGGGCGCATCAGAAGCTCTCGGCCATTGCGGCCAGGCGTCGATGGGCTCGTTCGCGAGCCACCTCAATGGGCTGTTGCGGTCCGGTGGTTGGTCCGATCGGAATGAAACGGACATTGCTGATGCCGACAAAACGCAAAATTTCGCGCAGGTAAGGCGCTGCCATGTCGATGCGCCCGCGATTCATTCCGGTGGCGAAATCGCTGCCACTGGCAATGATGACGATGGTCGGCCGGTCCTTCAGCAACGGGATATACCCCAGCGACGGATCGAACCGAAAGGTGAGCCCGGGCTGGACGATAATGTCGAACCATTGCTTGAGCTTATAGGGAATGCCGAAGTTCCACATTGGCGTCGAAATCAGCACCCGCTCGGCGAGCGCTAAGCGCACCGCCATCCGCTCGGCTTCCGCGAAGCTGTCCCGCTGCGCGTCGTTGAAGGCCTGCGCCTTCATCCGTGCATATTTGGCTTCGACAATGGGGCCTGAAAATTCCGGCAAGCGCTCGCGCCAGAGATCCATAACGTCCACGTCCCAGTCGGGCCGAGCTCGGCGAAAGCCGTCGAGGAAAACGCATGCGCCGGCGCCTGACCAGGAGTCGCCGCGGGGCGAGCAAGACAGGTGCAGGAGCTTCGCCACCGCTCATCCCAGCGCTTTGATGACCGCATCGGCCTTGGTCACGACGGCGACGTTCTGCATGGCGAAATTGATCGACGCGGCGTGCCAATCGGCGTTCATGGTCGAGCAGCAATCCTCGGGAACGATCATGAAGTAGCCCTTGTCGGCACCGGTCCGCGCTGTGTGCTCAACTGACATGTTGGTCCAGGCGCCGGTGTTGATGATCATGTCGCGGCCGGTGGCTTTCAGGATCGTTTCGAGCCTCGTGCCTTCCCAGGCACTCATTCGCACCTTCTCGACCACGAAATCGCCGGGCCGTGGTTCGAGACCTGACACCGGTGCCGCCCCCCAGCTTCCGCGCACCATCGCCTTGCTGTCGACGAGACCCTCGAACAGCGGCGCATTCAGCGTCACGCCGGGCGCGCCGGGCTCGACGACGAACCAGACATGAATGATGGCCACGCCTCGCGCCCGCGCCGTTTCGGCTAGGCGGCGGACATTCTCGACGACGCGCTGCTGCTTCGCGTGACCTGGCGCGCCGGAATCGGCAAAGGCGCCGCCATCCATGATGACGTCGTTCTGGAGATCCTGGATGATCATGGCGCAGCGTCGCGGGTCGAGCTGCATTTCGCCGTCGGCAAGGATGGGGGCAGCGGAAGCAGAGCCCGCGGCCGCAGTGCCGCTGCCTCGCTTGCCGCTCATATAGGGCTCGTGGCGCGGTCCGACCCTGGTGGGAATTGCATAGACCGAGTGCGTCGAAGTCAGGTACAGCGTGCGGAAATCCGGCCCGCCCCAGGTAAGGTTGGCGACGAGTTCGGGCAGGCGGAGCTTGCCGAGCAGCTCGCTCCGCGGCGAATAGACCCAGACCCCGCCGGGTGCCGTAACCCAGACGTTGCCGTGCTGGTCGCACTTCATGCCGTCGGGCAAGCCGGGCTCGAGCTCGGAGCGGATGGCGCTCGCGAACACCCGCGCGGTCGACAGGGAACCGTCAGAATTGACATCAAACACGCGGATGAGTGCCTGCACGGTGTCGTTGACATAGAGCAGTTTCTCGTCGGGCGAGAAGCACAGCCCGTTCGGCTGGTCGAACAGATTGCGGTCCACGACGAGCTTCGGGTCGGCGCCGGGCACGACGCGATAGACGCCCTGGAAACCGAGCTGCCTCGGCCGCTCGACGCCATAGACCGGCATGCGGCCATACCAGGGGTCCGAGAAATAGATCGCGCCGGAGGAGTGCACGCAGACGTCGTTGGGGCTGTTGAGCTCCTGTCCCCCAAAGTGCGAGGCCAGCACCTCGCGCCGTCCGTCCGGCCGCTCGCGGATCAACGACGATGTCGCGTGCTCGCAAACGATCAAATTGAGCTCGGCGTCATAGGTCATGCCGTTGCATTTGTTCGAGGGACGCTTGACCTCGGCGACGCCGCGCCGCGCATCCCAGCGCCGGCGCACGTCGCCCGGCATGTCTGAGAACAGCAGATAATGATCCACCGGATGCCAGATCGGTCCTTCCGTAAAGTCAAAACCGGTGCCGATTTGCGCGACTGGTGCGTAGGGATCGATCAGGGTCTCGAATTCGGAGCGCAAGGTGACGTGGGTCATCGGTCGATCCTCTGGCGTCTAGGCCGGAAACCAGTTGCGCTGGGGCAGAGACTGCACGACCGGCCCAGGCACCTGGTCGTGCAGCCGGCCGACGACGTTGCCGCCTTCGATCTTGGCGGGGCGGTCGTGGACCGGCAGCAGATAGCGCGAATTGCTGAGCAGCTTTTTGATGGCGGCCTTCTCGGCCCGCTTGGTGGTGCCGTGGTTGCCAGTGGTGCGCGGCTCCCAGTCGTGGATCTCGTTGAAGGGCGTCACGATCTGGTCGTTGAAATCATAGATGACGTCGCCGCAGATGGTGGCGATGCCGTCGGCCGTTTCGACGATGATATTCATCGATCCCTCGGTATGCGCATTCGCGGCGTCGCAGTAGACACCCGGCATCAACTCGATGGGACCTGTGATCTCGAGGTCGAGAAAGCGCAGCGCACTCTTGGTGTGCAGACGGTCGATCAGATGCTTGATATCCGGTGCCGGATATTGCGGATGCATCAGGCCGGACACAGAATATTCAAGCTCCCGACGGTTGAGGACGACGGTCGTGTTCATCGGAAACAGATCGTCCTTGCCGGCGTGGTCGATGTGCAGATGGGTGTGGCAGACGAAACGCACATCGCCCATCCGCACGCCGTGCCGCGCAAGCTGGTTCTCGATCATGTGCTCGTGATACTGCAGGCCGCGCATCCCCAGCGTTTCCATGATCTGGTTGGAACGGTAACCGGTGTCTACCACGACCGGATACTTGCCGCCGAGGATCAGGAAACCGAGGGTGAGGACGCGGCGGGTGCGGCCGCAATCGCGGCCGAGAACCAAAAAGCTCGATTCCAGCTCAATATCGCCATAGTCCAAAATCTTGATCTCCAGCGGCATTCCGTCCCTCCCTGTGTCCGTTCTCGTTGTTTCCTCGGCGCTCAGACCCGATAGACGCGCATAGCGGTGGTCTTGAAAATGGCTTCGCGCTGATCATCGCGTAGCGGCGCCGCGGCGGCACGGAATGCATCGATCAACGCGCGATAGCTGGTCCACAATTTCTCGATCGGAAAATTCGAGCCGAACAGGCAGCGTTCGGCGCCGAAGATCGCAATCGTATCGGTCAGGACGGATGCGATATGCGCGGGGTCGTTGCGGTGGATGAAGGTTCCGAGCCCCGATAGTTTCGACACGACGTTCGGGCATGCGGCGAGGCGGGCCATCCCGGCGCGCCACGCGGCGCGGCCTGCCGGTGAAAGGTCCTCCAGCATGCCGGCGTGCTGGAGGATAAAGGTCACCTTCGGGCAGGATTCCGCAAGGCGCGCAGCGTCAGGCATCTGTGGCGTGAACACCTGAAGCTCAAAGCTCCAGCCATAATCCGCAAGGCGGGCGATATTGCGCTGGATCACGGGATCGGTGCAAAGGTCCGGCCGCGCGGCAAAGCGATAAAGCGGGTTCTCGTGCCAATGCAGTTGCATGCGAACGCCGCGTACGAGGGCATAACGCTTCAGGCGGTCGAGCTGTGGACGCACGTCGTCCACCGAAAAGTCGGCGTAAGCTACGATGGCATGCGGCCAGCCGTGCTCCTCGGCGGTCTGCTGCACCCAAGCGGCCTCGTCCTCGAAGCGGTCATTGGCCCAGTTGGTCTGGACATAGACCGAGCGGGTAACGCCGCTGCCCTCGATGTCGCCGAGATATTCCTCGATCGGGTAATCGCGCCGGATCGGCTCGTACGGACCGAAGATGCGCGGCTGCATCGGACCCACCAGCCAGGGCAGGTCGGTCTGGCGCCAGATATGATGGTGCCCATCGACGACGTCGGTCACGCAGCTCTCCTTTGTCCCAGCGCCAGCACATGCGCGACGATCGACGCGCTCGAGCCACCATCGACGAGGTCGTCGACGAAGCGTTCGATCGCGACCAGCGCTTCGGTCTGCGGGCGAAAGTCGGGACCAGCCGCGAGCGGTGTCAGCCAGCTCACGCGCCACGCACGGCGCGATAGTTTCGCGACCGCATCGCGCAGCGCATCGGGTTCGCCCCGTTCCAGGCCGTCGGAAACGATGATCACGGCAGCGCCCCGCGCGTATCCACCGAAGCGGGGCACGGCGAGAAACGCCTGAAGCGCATCGCCGATTCGGGTGCCGCCGTCCCAGTCGCTGACCGCATGGGCCGCCGCCCTGAGCGCCTGCTCTCGGCGTTTGAGTCGCAACGGGCGGGTGATGCGGGTCAGCCGCGTGCCGAAGGTGAAGACCTCGACGCTGGGCGCCGCCTGCACCAACGTGTGCGCGAACTTCATATTCTCTTCGGTGCGGGTCTTCATCGAGCCGGAGACGTCAATCAGAAGCAACATCTTGCGTGGGCGCTGCCGCCGCTTCAAACGCCCCAGCCGGAGAATTTCGCCATCGCTGCGAACGGAGTCGCGCAGGGTGCGGCGCAAATCGGCGTAGGGTCCGCTGCGAGCCCGCATGCGGCGATGGCCGCGCCGCTTCGGCAGGCGCCTCGGCGCCTCGCGGGACAGCCGGCGCAGCGCATCGGTGGTCGAGAGCTGCGCAAAGCGGCGCTCGACCAGGGTTTCGGCGCGCGCAGCTGCGAGACCGGACTCGTTGGCCTCGTCCGACAACAGCGGCTCGTCGTTTCCACGGGCCTCCTCTTGCAGCCGAACAGTCTCGTCGTCCTCACCGTCATCGACGCGCTCGATTGCCTCGTTTCCGCGAAAGTGCAGATCGAACAGCCGGTCGAACGTTGCGCGACGCTCCGGTGGAGGAGCCAGTGTTGCGAGGGCTGCCTGCCGAATGTCCTCCAGGCTGCGGGGACCGAGCAACTGGATTGCGGCAAGGAACGACGTCGTCTGTTCCGGTGCGACGGCAAATCCGTTCGTTCGCAACAAGCCGACGAACGAGATGAATACACGCGCAGCGCGCGGCAGTTCGGGTTCGGCGCTCATGCAGAGGCCTCCGCCAGCAGGGCATCGAGGCGCGGCGAAATGAAGTGCAGATCCTCCTCGTCTTTCAAGGCAACGCCGATCGAGCGCCTGAAGGCATCAGGCCACCGTGCGCCGCCCTTGTGCAGCAGCGTGGCGGCCTCGGCCCAGTCGACGGCCTCGGCGATCCCGGGCGCCTTGCTGAGTGGTTCGCGTCGCAGCTTCTCGACGGCGGCGACGACGGCCCGCGCGGTCCCCTCGGCGACGCTGGAGGCCCGCATCATCACGATGCGCGCTTCGCGCTCGGCGGAGGGATAGTCGATCCAGTGATAGACGCATCGCCTCCGCAACGCTTCATGAAGATCCCGCGTGCGGTTCGAGGTCAGGACGACAACCGGGCGCTCAGAGGCGCGAACCGTACCGCGCTCCGGAATCGAGATCTGGAAGTCGGACAGGAACTCGAGCAGGAAGGCTTCGAATTCTTGGTCGGCGCGGTCGATTTCGTCGATCAGCAGCACAGTTGAGTCAGGTGCGCGCAGCGTCGCCAGCATCGGTCGCTCGATTAAAAACGTTTCGCCGTAGATGTCGACGCTCTCATCGCCGGCCTGGCGGATTGCGAGCATCTGGCGCGGATAGTTCCATTCGTAGAGTGCGGCAGATGCGTCGATGCCTTCGTAGCATTGCAGGCGGATCAGGCGGCGGCCGAGGACCGCGGCAATGGCTTTGGCGGCCTCGGTCTTGCCGACGCCCGGCGCGCCCTCGAGCAGCAATGGCTTGCCGAGTGCCAGCCCGAGATAGGCTGCGGTCGCCAGCCCCTCGTCGGCAAGGTAATAGGCTGCCCGAAGCGCTTTCTCCAGTGCCTCTGGGCTGTCGATGCCGACGATGTTGCTGCGGACGGCCATCGAGACCTCAGCGCCGCGCCTGAGGGCGCGCGCCGCCCTCGGCCTTGATCGCGCGCAGCACCTTCTCCGGCGTAATCGGCAGATCGTCGATGCGCACGCCGACGGCGTTGAAGATGGCGTTCGCAACGGCCGGCAATACGGGATTCGCGCACATTTCGCCGGGCCCCTTGGCGCCGAAGGGGCCATCGGGAGCGGGGCGTTCCAATACGGCGATGTCGTGCGGGCAGATATCGCCAGGACCGGGCATGACATATTCGACGAAGTCGCGAGGGCCGTGGACCGGGTCGGGATAATAGGGTTCTGGCGTCTCGTAGAGCGTGTGACTGACGCCCATCCAGGCGCCGCCGACGAGCTGTTGCTCGACCAGGCGCGGGTTGAGCGCACGGCCGAGCTCATAGGCAGAATCCATGCGGATCATCGTGACCTCGCCGGTCTCGTCGTCAACCTCGACCTCGGCGACGAGACAGGCATGGGCGTAACAGGTCGCCGGCGACATCTCGCCGGTTTCCGGATCGACATTGGACAGAGGAACCAGGAAGATGCCGCGGCCGGCGATGGTCTTGCCCTGCTTGAACTGCGCGGCGATGGCGACGTCCTTGGTGGAGATCGAGCGGTGCGGCGCGCCCTTGACGTGGATGTTGCCACGTCCGTCGGTTTCGAGATCGGCGGCGTTGACCTCGAGTTCTTCTGCGGCCGCCTCCATCATCACGCCGCGCGCCTCGCGCGCCGCCGCCATCACTGCATTGCCGACGCGATGGGTGCCGCGCGAGGCGAACGAGCCCATGCAATGCGGGCCAGTATCGGAATCGGCGGTATCGACATAGACGTCCTCGACGGGTACGCCGAGCGTCTCTGCGCAAATCTGCCGCGTGACCGACTTCATGCCTTGGCCGAGGTCGATCGAGGACAGCGCTACGGTGAACTTGCCGCTTGGATTGGAATGAACCAGGGCTTGGCTGGGATCGCCGCCGAGGTTCATGCCGATGGGATAGTTGACCGACGCGATGCCGCGTCCGCGATGTCGCGTCATCTCAACGCCTCCTGGTGCCGAACACGGATGAGAATCGGCCCGCCCCATGCGAGGGCGATGTTGGTCGCGGTGGCGATGGCGGTGGCGGCGCGGGCGGTGGGGGCTCGCGCGGGGGTTCGCGCGACGCGGCCGTTGGCAGGCGATCATAGCTCGTGCGCTGCTGCGCCGGCGCGGTCGTCCGTACGTGGATGTCGGCAGGCGTCCGCGGGATGGCAGCGCGGCTGCCGCCTCCGTCTTTGCGGGAGGAGGCGCGCTTGAACTCGTCGCGGATCGGCCATTTGGCTTTCTCGGCCGCGACCTGGACGCACTCGATCAGCGCCGTGTTCTTGGCCTCGCGCCGATGCGCCTTCATGTCGCCGTCGCGATAGGCATTGAGGATGCGGAACTCCATCGGGTCCATGCCGACGAGGTTCGCGAGCTTGTCCATCTGGCATTCGATCGCAAAGTCCATGGCGGTGACGCCGAAGCCGCGCATCGCGGTTGCAGGCGTACGGTTGGTGAAGACGCAGTAGACGTCGCCATAGACGTTCGGGATGGTGTAGGGTCCTGGCAGATGGGCTGCGCATTTCACCGCTGCATAACTGGAGAGCCGCGTATATGCGCCGCTGTCGAAATATGCGCGGATCTTTCTCGCGACGACGCGGCCATCGCGCATCACGCCGTCCTTGATGTAGATGCGCTCGGCGCCGCGCGGCGGGCCGTATTGCATCTCTTCTTCGCGTCCGAACACGTAGCGCACGGGACGTCCCGTCAGCATCGCACCCAGGATGCATAACGGTTCGGTCAGCGTGTCGACCTTGCCGCCAAAGCCGCCGCCGACGGTGCCGCCAATGAAATGGAAGGTGTTGGAAGGGACGTCGAGGATCTTGGCGCAGGTGTCGACCGACAAGAACAGCGCCTGCGTCGACGTATAGACGACATAGCGCCCGTTGGTGTCGGGCGCCGCGATCGACCCATTGGTTTCGGTCGGCGCGTGCTCGATTGGTGACATCTGGTAGCGTTGTTCAAGCACGTGATCGGCGGTCGCGAGTGCGGCATCGGCATCGCCGAAGCGGAGCTTTTGGTGGTCGTATGTGTCGTGATAAATGAAGGCATTCTTCGGATAGGTATCGTTGACGACGGGCGCGCCGGCCTTCAGCGCATCTTCCACGTCGAACACGGTTGGCAATGGCTCATAGTCGATCCGCACCTTTGCGATCGCCTCGAACGCCTCGCGCTCGCTGTCGGCGACGATGGCCAGGATCGGCTCACCCTTGTAGCGGACCTTGTCGACGGCCAGCGATGGTTCGTCGTCCTTGCCGAAATTGATCAGGCTCAAAAGTGTGTTGAGGTTGCGGGGCACGTCGGAGCCGCGGATGATCCGGCGCACGCCGGCTGAGCGCTCGGCGTCCGCGGTATCGATCCGCCGGATCCTTGCATGCGAATGGGTCGAGCGAACGACTTTCAGGTGCAGCATGCCCTGGAGCTTGTGGTCGTTGAAATAGCTCGAGGTGCCCGTGACATGGCCAAGCATGTCCTGGCGCTGTGTGCCCTTGCCGATCTCGTTGAGATTATCGTCGCGCTCGTCGGCGAAGATGTCCTTGCGTAGTTCCAGCATGATCTGGTCCTTCAGGCGCTCACCCTGCCGCCGGAGGCGGCGAGGATGGCGTTGATGATCGGCTCGTAGCCGGTGCAGCGGCAGATGTTGCCGGAGATCGCCTCCACGATCTCGGCGCGGCTCGGGGAGGGATTGCGGTCGAGCAGCGCCTTGGCAGCCATCAGCATGCCCGGCGTGCAATAGCCGCACTGGGCAGCAAAATTCTCGGCGAAGGCGCGCTGCAGCGGATGGAGGTTCGGTCCCTGCTTCAGGCTATCCAGCGTCTCGACAGAGCGGCCGGCGACGGTCTCGGCCAGCGTCAGACAGGAGAGATGGAGCTCGCCGTCGATCAGGACGCTACACGTGCCGCAGCCCCCTTGGCCGCAGCCGAATTTCGGCGTCATGTCGCCGATCAATTCGCGAAGCGCGACGAGCAGGTTGGTGCCGCCATCGACGAAAATGGCGACATCGCTGCCATTGTGACGAAATTGCAGGGCAGTCTTGGCCATACGATCTATTCCTGACCCAAGAGAAGACGACGCAGATGGACGCCGACGATCTCGCGGCGGTACCAGGCGCTGCCGAGCGCGTTGTCGGAGGGCGATGTTCCTTCCGCCGCTGCGGAGGCTGCGGCCGCAACGGTCGCGGCATCGAGCGAGCGACCTTCCAGAGCGCGTTCGGCCGCCCGCGCACGTATTTGCGTCGGCGCCATCGATCCCAATGCGATTCGTGCCCCGGCGACCCGCCCGCCACTGATGGGCAGATGTGCGGCGAGCGTGATGACCGAGCCGCCCTTGGGCTTGATCCGTGCGATCTTGCGGTAGCGAAAAGCCTCCGCGCTAGTCGGTCGCGTGCATGACACCGACAGCACGAGCGCGCCCGCCTGCCTTTCACGTGACTGCAAAAACTCCTCAATTGGAATGTCGCGCGATCCAAAGCCGCCTTGCAGGGCCACCGTGGCATCGAGCGCAAGCAGGGCGACGGTGAAATCGCCATAGGGATTAGGCGCAAACAGATTGCCGCCCACCGTACCCATGTTGCGCACCGCCGGGCCGCCAATCGAGCGGGCAGGGGCGTGCAGGAAAGCGAGGTCACGCTCGCCCAGAATCCGGGCGAAAGTTACGCCAGCACCCAAGGTGATCCGCGGACCAGATGGGTCGATGCGCGTCAAGGCTTGGTCATTGGCGCGCACGATGGTCGAGAGCGAGATATCGCCTTCGTTCAGAGCGCGCATCACGAGCGTGCCGCCACCGAGATAGCGAGCGGTGCGATCGGACGACAGCGCGGCGGCGGCCTCGCTCGAGCTTGTGAAGGTCTTCACCGTCACAGTCATGTTGACACAGCCTCCTTGAGGTGTCGGCGGATCGCTACGAATCCCGCTTGGTAGATATCTTCCGCGACCATGTGGGTGATACGATCCTTGTCCTCCGGCCGCGTCGAGAAGCGCGATTCCCAGTGCCAGAAGGTACGGTCGCCGTCCGTCACGGGCAGCAGGCGGACGTGGGCTACGTAGTTGAACATCGGGACCGGCGTATCGAGCAGGCAGTAGCTGAAGGTCTGCTCCAGATCCGACAGCGTCAGCAATTGCTCGCGCAGCTCCGAGCCGTCCTGCAGCTTGAACCGCCTGACGCAGCCGATCTTGTCCGAGGCCTGCGCCCGCTCGATGGTGGAGGCCGCGACCGCCGGATGCCAGCGATCGTGCCCGTTGAAATCGCGCAGCACCGCCCACACGGACCCGGTCGGCGCATCCAGGATCGTGCTCTTGACGATATGCGGCACTGCGCTCAGCCTCCGAACTGGCGTTTGAGGGCGTCGAAGCCGCCCTGGAACACGCCGCCGCCGATATTCGCGACAAGCTCCGCCTCCCGCTCGGGTGCGCATTCGAACTCAGCGGTCCATTCCATGAAGGTCTGGTCGCCATCCGTGACCGGCGTCAGCCGAAGCGTCGCGACGTAGTCCTCGACCCCCATCGGGGATTCGAGGATCGAGTAGGTGCAGAACATGTCGTAATCGGACAGGCCAAGCAGCTTTTCCCGGATGCGATCGCCGTTGCGGAGGCGAAAATCCCTGACGCAGCCGATCTTGTCGGAGGGCTCGCCACCCTCGATGCGGCTTTCCGCAATCGCGGGATGCCAGTTCGGCAGACCGTTGAAGTCGCGCACTCGCGCCCAGACGCGATCGTTGCGCGCCTTGACGACGGTCGAGACGTAGACGCGGGCCATGGTGCGACCTCAGCTCTTCTTTCGGGGGCTGCGCTCGGCGGGCGGCTCGCCGTCGGCTGCAGGCGAGGGTGCAGCGGCTGGCTTCTCGCCACCGCCGCCGCTCTTGCGCGCGGAGTCCTTGATGCCCTGCATGTCGCGAGCTTCCCGGATCAGGCCTGGCATCTTGGCGAGGCTGCCACCTTCGACGCCGATGTCCGCCAGAAGCGAATCGATCAGCGGCGCCTGGACGCGGTAGCGCAGCGCCGAGTCGATCACCTCGTCGGTGGCGCTACGGCCGCCATTCCCGCCATGGCCGTTGCCGTTGAGACCATCGACTTGCAGGATGCGGATGCCCTCGATCTTCTCCATCGGCTTGACGCTCTCACGGACGATGCCCTCGATGCGGTCGAGCAGCTTTCTACGGAATAGCGAGTAGCGCGCCTGGTCGGTCAGCACGTTCTCGGCCTCGTTGAGCATACGCTGCGCCTCGGCCTCGACTGCAGCGCGGATCCGTTCGGCTTCCGCGGCAATTCGCGTCTCCTCGGCCTGCTTCTCGGCGATCAGGATCTCCACGGTCTTGCGACGCTTCGCGATCTCGCTCTCGCGCGCGGTTATGACGCGCTCGGTGGCTTCAGTGGCATGCACCCGCGCTTCCTCAGCCGAGGCCTTGGCCGCGGATTCCTCCAGCGACTTGAGGTGGATAGCAATCGCCTTTTCCATCAAGACGGTCTCGACCTCCTTCTCGCGATTGATTTCGAGCTTGCGCAACTCGCGCTCGCGGCCGATGCGGGCCTCGTCGAGGCCGCGATCGGAGGCGATGCGGGAGCGCTCAACCTCTTCCCGCGCGGCAATCTCGGCTTCCTGGAGCGACTGGACGCGAGCGACTTCGAGCTGTTCGATCGAACGGCGGCGCTCGATTCGCGCCGCCTCTAGCGCATGCTCGCGCGAGACGTCGGTGGTCTCGACCTCCTTGCGCGCGACAATCTCGGCCTGCCTGACCTGGCGGTCGGCGTCGATGCGCTCGGACTTCTTGGTCGAGAGCGCGATGACGCGGTCCTCATCCGCGATCTCGATCGCCTTCTTGTGCTCGATATTGAGGACTTCGCGCTTCTTGGAGGACGTGATCCGCTCGGCCTCGAGCGCGAGATCGACGCCGATGCGCTGGCGCTCGATGGCGTCGCGGCGCTTCAACTCGGCCGCCTCGAGCACGGCTGAGCGCTCGATCTCGAGCGCGCGTGTGTCACGCTCGGCCTGGATACGCTCGGCTGCAACGGACTTCTCCTGCGCGATCCGGGCGGCTTCGATGGCTTCCCGCGAGGCAATGTCGGCTTCCTCGACGGCGCGGTTGCGGGCGATTTCCAGCGACCGCACGCGCTCTTGCTGGGTGATGCGGGCAGCTTCGGTGGCTTCGCGCGCCGCGACCTCTGCGACTTCCAGCGTCTGATTTCGCTCGATTTCCAACTGCCGGGTATTCTGCTCGACCGCGATGCGCTCGACGGCGAGCCTGTGCTCCCGGTCGATTCGCGCCGCCTCGACCGCGCGCTGCGCCTCAATCTCGGCTTCCTGGATGTTACGCACCTGCTGGATCTCCAGCGCACGGGTGCGCTCATCGGATGCGATGCGCTCGACATTGACAATCATGGTCTGGGCGATGCGGGCCTTTTCGGTCGTCTCGCGGGCAGCAATCTCGGCTTCGTCCACGGCGCGGGTCCGGTCGATCTCGCGGCGCCGGGTCTCCTCTTCGTTAGCGATGCGGGCGTCGGTCACGACGCGGTCCTGCTGGATACGCGCTTTCTCGATCGCTTCGCGGGCGGTGATCTCGGCTTCCTCGACGGTCCGCATCCGCTCGATTTCGCGCTGGCGCACCTCGCGCTCGGAAGCGATGCGGCTGGTATCGATCGAGCGCTGGTTGGCGATCCGGGCTTTTTCGATTTCCTCCCGTGCGAGCAGTTCCTTCTCCTCGATGGTGCGGGTGCGCTCGATCTCCCGCTGGCGGGTCTCACGCTCCGAGGCGATACGGGCTTCGGCGATCGCCTGGTCGTTGGCGATTCGCGCCTTCTCGATGGTTTCACGGGCGGAAATCTGCGCCTGCTCAGCTTCGGTCTCGCGCAGGGCCCGTTCGCGTGCGACCTCGGTGCGTTGCAGGGCGCGGCGCATCTCGATGTCACGCTCCTGTTCGAGGCGCGCCGTCTCGCTTTCGCGTTCGATCTCGAGAGCCTGCCGCTCGGCCTCCAGGTTGCGGGAGCGGATCTTGATCATCGAATCCTGCTCGATGTCGTTGCGCAGTTTGCGCTTGGCCTCGATGTCCTCCATCAGGCGGGTCAGACCTTCGGCGTCGAAGCGGTTCGAGGGGTTGAAGAATTCGAGATCGGTCTGGTCGAGATCGGTGATCGCGACTGATTCCAGCTCGAGCCCGTTCTGGGCGAGGGCCTCTGCGGCGTTCGCCTTGAGGCGGGCGACGTACTCACCGCGCTGCTCGTGCATCTGCTCGAGGGTCATCTCCGAGGCAACGGAACGAATGGCCGAGATGAATTTGCCGGCGAGGAGGGCGTGGAGCTGTTCGGGCTCCATGGTGCGGCGGCCGAGTGTGGCGGCCGCGATAGACACGGCTTCGCGGGTCGCCTGCACGCGGACATAGAAATCGGCCTCGATGTCGACGCGCATGCGGTCACGGGTGATCACGGCGTCCTGGCGGGAGCGCACGATGCCCATCGGCTGCACGTTCATGTTGACGGGCGTGTAGTCGTGGATGAACGGCAGCACGAAGGCGCCGCCGTTGATCACAACGCGCTCGCCGAGCAGGCCGGTCCGGACGAATGAGGTCTCCTTGGACGAGCGGTGATAGAGCCAGTTCACGATGTAGACGCCGACCACGATCACCACGACGGCGACGATCAGCCAGAGGATCAATTCACCGACCAGAGTCCCTGACATGTTTCTCTCCCTCGACCTTTCGGCGTTATCGCGCGCCGATCGCCTTGAATTTGCGAACCTGATCCGTCAGCGCCCGCTCGACCGGCAGCCGTTCCATTGAGGAGGCGCCGTAGAAGCCGTGGCAGTTGCGTGTGTTCCTCATGATGAAATCGGCATCGTCCGGATCGGAGATTGGTCCGCCGTGAGCGAGCACCAGAATGTCCGGATTGACGCCGAGCGCGGCGGAGGCCCAGGTGTCGATGTGCGCTGGGCAATCGGTCAGCTTGAGTGCGGTCTGCGCGCCGATGCTGCCCCCGGTCGTCAGGCCCAGATGACAGACGATGATATCCGCGCCTGCGATCGCCATCGCGGCAGCTTCCTTCTCGCTAAAGACGTAGGGCGTCGTCAGCAGGTCCTTCTCGCGCGCCTTTGCGATCATGTCGATCTCGAGGGCATAGGACATACCGGTCTCTTCGAGATTGGCGCGGAACACGCCGTCGATAAGGCCGACGGTCGGAAAGTTTTGTACGCCAGCGAATCCGAGCGCTTTCAATTGGTCCAGGAAAAGATCCATGTCGCGGAACGGATCCGTGCCATTGACGCCGGCGAGCACTGGCGTCCTGGTCACCACGGGCAGCACTTCGCCGGCCATCTCCAGCACGATGGCGTTGGCGTCGCCGTAAGCCATCAATCCCGCGAGCGAGCCTCGGCCGGCCATGCGGTAGCGGCCGGAATTGTAGACGACGATGAGGTCGACACCGCCGGCCTCCTCGCACTTGGCCGACAGGCCGGTGCCGGCGCCGCCGCCGACGATGGGCTCGCCGCGCCTTGCCATCTCGCGGAAGCGATTCAACAGTGCAGCGCGTTCAAACCGGGCCATCGGTCACCTCGCTAGTCTCCGGCGCGCCCCAATGCGGCCGAACAATGTTCGGAACGCGCTGACGATGGTGGAGGCGAACTCGGGGTCATTGATATTCTTGGGAATGCGGATGAGCTGACGGTTGGCGGTCTGCCGCACGTTGCGCTCCAGCGTGCGGAACAGCGCCGCATCGGCGTCCGGATCCCAGAATGACTGTCCTCGCGCGTCGAGCGCGGAGACACCGCCCTCAGGCAGGAAGAAGCGCACCGGGCCGTCCATCCGGTTGAGCCGGTCGGCGATCCAGTGCCCCATGCGCTCGTTCTCCTCTGCAGTGGTGCGCATCAGCGTGACCTGCGGGTTGTGGACGTGGAATTTCCTGCCGCGGTAGCGCTCCGGGATGGTCTCGGGGGCGCCGAAATTCACCATGTCCAGAGCGCCCACCGAGCCGACATAAGGCACCCGGCTGCGGATGATGGCGCCAAAGCGGTCGTCGATGGCCGGGAACACGCCGCCCATCAGGAGATCGCCGACCTCCGTGGTCGTGAGGTCGATGACGCCTGCGAGCTGTCCGGAATCGACGAGCTTCTCCATTGAGCGTCCTCCGACGCCGGTGGCGTGGAAGACCAGGCACTCGAAATCCTCGCGCAAGTCGGCCGCGATCTTCTGCCCCGCCGGCGTGGTGACACCAAACATGGTGATGCCGACCGACGGCAATCCGCTGTCGCCGCGATCCTTCCGCGAATGCTGATCAAGGCGCGCCTTGACCATGCCGGCCAGCGCGTTGGCGCCGTTGGCCAGCACGGCGCGCGAGATCGAGTTGAGGCCCTGAACGTCGGTAACCGAATGCATCATGGTGATGTCCGCGGGGCCGACATAGGGCCCGACGTCGCCAGAGGCGACGGACGAGACGATGAGCTTCGGCACCCCGACAGGAAGCATCCGCATACCGGGCGCGACCAGCGACGCTGCGCCCGAGCCACCGGCAGAAATCACGCCGGCAACATTGTTCTGGCGTCGCAACCAGCTGGCGAAGGCCTCGGCCATCGCGGCGACGGCGGCGCCGCGGTCGGGTCCGAATACCGCCGATCCGCCGCGACCATGGTTCAAGGCAATCTCCTGGGCGGAGACGTCGCTGGCCGCGTGCCTGCCGCTGGTGGAGACATCGACCAATCGGGTTCGCAGGCCGGTCCCGGCGATGATGTCGCGGATGAAGCGGAGCTCCGTGCCCTTGGTGTCGAGCGTACCGACGACGAGGACGACCGGAGGGCCCTGCGTTTGTGCGGCGACCGGTTCGCGCCGTCGCCGTGCCGTCTCGTCGAGTCGCATCACCTGTGTCGAGAACATGCGGGCCGCAGCCTCGATGCGGGCGATCGGCACAGGTTGCGACCACCGTGTCGGCGGCGTCGGGTTTGACATGTAGATGCGGATCGCGCCGCCTGGACGCGTCTGCTGCGGACGAGGCTTCGCTTCCGTATCCGCCGGTGGCACGTCGAGGTCGAGCTCGAGTCCGGCGTGCATTCCGACACCGAGCAGGCGCTGCTGCAGTTCGCGATCGGCGGCAAGCCGCACCGAATCGATGATGCGGTTGACGCGGCCGTTGACCATGATCGCGACATTGCGCGACACGGCGGTCGCCACGCCGATATTCTGCTCGATCACGAGCACGGACATGTCGCCGTCCTCGCCAAGTCGTAGCAGCATCTCCTCGACCTGGGCCACGATGACGGGCGCGAGCCCCTCAGTGGGCTCGTCCATGATCAGGAGCCGCGGGTTGGTGAGCAACGCGCGCGAGATCGCAAGCATCTGTTGCTCGCCGCCGGAGAGCTGGCCGCCGCCGTGATCCTTGCGCTCGGCCAACCGCGGAAACGTCTTGTAGATGCGCTCGACCGTCCAGGCGCCGCGGCGCAAGCCGGCGGCAAGCCGCAGATGCTCATCGACGCTGAGTGAACGCCACAGCCGCCGTCCCTGCGGAACGTAGCCGACGCCGAGTCGGGCTATGTGGGCAGGCGGCTGTCGGGTGATCTCATCCCCGCGGATGCGGATCGAGCCGCCGCTGACCGGCACCAGCCCCATGATGGCCTTGCATAGCGTGGTCTTGCCCATGCCGTTGCGGCCAACGACCGAGAACACGCCGGCCTCGAGCGTCAGATCCACGCCCTGCAGCGCATGCGAATGGCCGTAATAGACGTCCAGGCCGCGGACTTCGAGCGCGGCGGCGGTACTGCGGACCTCATTCATGGCCGCCTCCGAGGTAAAGCTCCTGCACTTCGGGATCGGACTCGATCTCTTGCGGACGGCCTTCCTTGAAGATCCGCCCGTTGTGCATCATCGTGACGCTCTCGACGACGCGCAGGGCGACGTCCATGTCGTGCTCGATGATGATGTAGCCGATATGCGCGGGCAGGGAGGTCAATATCTCGATCAGCTCGGCACGCTCGGTCGGCGACAGCCCCGCGGCGGGTTCATCGAACAGGACGAATCGCGGCGCGCCGGCAAGCGCAAGTGCGATCTCGAGCTGGCGCTGCTGGCCATGCGCGAGCTCGGCAACGCGCTGATCCTTCACGCCCGAGAGATGGACGGCCTGTACGAGATTTTCGGCCGCGTGCATCAACGCATCGTTCTGACCGGGGCGGAGAAACGAGAAGCGTCCCCGTGAGACGCCACGGCAGGCGAGGTAGACATTGTCCTGGACGGTAAGGCCCGGAAACAGCGCGGAGATCTGGTAAGTCCGGCGCAGGCCACGGCGGATGCGCTCATAGGGCGGGAAGTGCGTGACGTCCTCGCCGAAGAAGCGGATGGTGCCGGAAGAAGGTGGGAAGTCGCCGGTGATGCAGTTGAACAGCGTAGTCTTGCCGGCGCCGTTAGAGCCAAGCACGGCGCGCCGTTCGCCGGGGCGGACGGTAATGGTGATGTCGGTGAGTGCCGCCAGCGCGCCGAACAGACGTGTCACGCCGCGCAGCTCCAGCGCCGCGCCGGCGCCCACGACAGAGAGGCGTTGCGCGACGCTATCCATGGTGGGATCCTTGGCTGGATCCTTGGTCAGATTCTCGGCCACGTCGTCCGCTTGAACTTGCCGCGCCGGAGCGTTGGCGGCGCCGCCAGCTCTGCCAGAGTCCGATGACGCCGTCCGAGGACCAGAACACGATAGCGAGGAAGCCGAGGCCGATCAGGAGCCGAAAGCGGTTGCCGTCGAGCCCCAGCTTGACCAGGAAGTCGAGTGCGAAGGTCCGCAGCAGTACGAAGATCAGCGCGCCGATAAAGGGTCCGATGGGACGCGTGATGCCGCCGACGACTGCGATGATGAGGATATCGATGCAGGCCCCAACGCTCACGGATCCCGGCGAAATCTGCCGGTAATTCCAGACCTGGAGTACCCCTGCCAGCGCCGCGACGAAGGACGCGAAGACGTAGGCCGCGACGCGATGCGCATTGACGTTGAAGCCGAGTGCCGCCATGCGGCGGGGATTGTCGCGGACACCTTGCAACGCGAGGCCGAACGGTGCGCGGGAGATGTAGTCGACGGCGAAGTAGCACAGCGCGGCTACTGCGAGGACGATATAGTAGAATGGAATGTCGGCGCGCCAGTTGACGCCCCAGAAATGCGGTGTGGCAACGGTATTGATGCCGGTATGACCGTTGAAGATCGCCCAGTTCTGGTTAGTGAAATAATAGAACGCCGCGCCGATCGCGAGCGTGATCATGATGGTGTAGATGCCCTCGGTGCGCACCGCCAGCGCGCCGCCGAGCGTGCCGAATATGGTCGCGAGCGCGAGCGCCATTGGGACCGCAAGCCACCACGGCCAGCCCAGGCTGATATTGGCGTTGCCGCTGACGCCAAACACCGCGACCATATAGGCGGAGAAACCCGCGATGGTGAGCTGCATCAGGCTGACCATGCCGCCATAGCCGGCAAGAAACATCAGACTCAGCGCCATGGTTCCGAGGATCAGCGTGGTCGCAAAGATCTCGATCAGGAAGAAGCCGTTGGCGATCAGGGGCATGATTAGGAGAATGGCCGCGACGGCCCAGGCCGCCGGATTGTCGATCTCCGGCCATCCGCGCAATTTCGAGCGCTGCACCGCAGTGGCGGGACGAACCGGGACGCGGGCGTCGTGGGCGAGGGACATGTCAGCGCCTCGTCAACAGGCCCTGCGGCCGAATTGCCAGCACCAAAACCATGATCAGGAAGGTCACGACGATGGCGTAGGTCGGGATGTAGACCGAGCCGAGCTGTTCGGCGAGGCCGATGATGAGCGCGCCCAGCGCAGCCCCTGGGATCGAGCCCATGCCACCGACGATCACAACGACGAGGGAGGCGAGCAGGAAGCGGATATCCTCGCCGGGTGAGAGCGACTGGAACGTTCCGCCGACAACGCCCGCAACGCCAGCGAGGCCGGCGCCGAGCGCAAACACCACCACGAAAACGAGTTGGATCCGTACTCCGGTCGCAGCCAGGATGTCGCGATCGTCGACCCCGGCGCGGATGATCATGCCGATGCGCGTGCGGTTGAGCGCCAGCCACATCGCCACGCCGATCACGACGGAGGCGACGAAGATCACGAGTCGGACCAGGGGATAGCGGAGATAGACCGGCTCACCTGAGGACTTGACCGCAGTGACCAGCGGCAGCTCCACAGGTCCGATCAGCCAGTTCGGGGTCTGGATCTGATAGAAATCGCCACCGCATGCCCACAGCATCAAATCGGCGAACACGATCGAGAGTCCGATCGTCACCATGGTCTGGCGCAGGTCCTGGCCTTCCATGCGGCGGAAGACGAGGACCTGGAGCAGGACGCCGACCAGTGCCGTCAGGATGAAAGCGACGATGAAGCTGAGGACCCATGAACCGGTCGCGACGCTGATGGCGTAGCCGACATAGCCGCCGAACAAATAGAGCGAGCCGTGCGCGAGGTTGACGTTACGCATTAAGCCGAAGATCAGCGTAAAGCCGCTGGCGACGAGGAAATAGAGACCGCCGAGCGTGATGCCGTTGAAGAGCGCGTTGAGGAAGACCCGCTTGCGGCCGAACGCATCTTCGACGCTCTGCGGCCACACTGCGAAAATTAGCCAAAGTGCTGCCGCGATTGCGATGATGACAATCAGTGCCCAGGCGGGATGGCGTTCGACAAAGCGGGTCATGATCGCCGCTCCGTCTTCGCGTCACCCCATCTCTCACCCCGCAAGCGGGGCGGAGGGGCACGCAGACCGTCGCCGGCCGCAAGCCCTGCCATGAACGTGCGCTCCCTATCGCGCGCGATCCTCGTTTCGGGATCGCGTTTGTCGCATCCTAATGCGGCTGTAACGGAGGCGCTTGATCGTGAGTATCTTTTCGCGTGACCTCAGGCGCGCAAAACCTTGGCCGCGCGGCGATAATCGGTCGGCGCCATGCCGACATTGGCAGCGAAGAAGCGGGTGAATCCGCTCTGCGACGAGAAGCCGAGATCGAAGCCGATATCGGCGATCGGCGCTTCGCTCGCCACCAGCGCCTCCAGCGCCTGCTCCATCATCAGCGTGTTGAGATAGAGGTGTGGCGTGACGCCGGTCTGGGTGCGGAAGAGCCGGTAGAAATGCGGCCGGGAAAGGCCAGATTCGCGCGCGATGGTATCGAGCTCGATCTCGGCGCCAGGACTCTCCGACATCATCTTGATGCACTTGCGCACACGAAAATCCGTGACGGAACCGTTTGCGCGCGGATCGCGCGCGGTCACCGCCTGTTGCCAGCTTTCGTCATAACAGATGTCGATCAGGCTTCTCAGCTCGCCATCGAGGCTGTTGAGCGAGGGAGCGCCGCACACGAGGGCGGCTGCGTGCCTGATGTGCTTGTCCAGCGCAACGGACCGCGTGAACTGGGTGCGGCCGAAGCGCAGGCGGTCGGCGCCGGGCGCGTCGGGCGCAAACCACTCCGCATTGACGTAGAGCACGAAGAAAACGGCGCCGCCTTCGAGATCGGACGGCAGGAAATTATGCGGCTCCCACGGATTGACCGCGACGACGGAACCTTCGGTGAGCTCGTAACGTCCGTCACTGACATCGATGCATGCGGAACGCCCGCCGACATGGAAGATCAAATGACCTTCGCGATGTGCGTGGATGTTGAAAGGGCGGTTCAACTGATAGACCGTCGCCCGACCAAAGCGGCCGTGGAAGACGGCGAGCGCCCGGCTCATGCCTCTCCTCCCAAAAGCTCTTGGTATTTTTTGGTAGCGTTCAACAACCGAGGAGAGAATGCAAGGGCGCACGTGTCGCGCTTCTGGCAAATCTCTCCCCGGCCGGTCATCGCTCGCGAATGAGACTAGGTCAGTATTTCTTACATTCCGGTACTGTGCGGCTCGGCAAACCGATTTTGGCGAACACCGCGGGATCGTAGCCCAGCGTTTGGTTGACGTCCGGGATCACCTTCACGACCTTTGAGAACAGCGCGCCCTTGCCGTCGTCGACGACCTCGGTGACAAAGTTGGTGCCGATCGCCTGGCGGTTGGAGTCCAGCTTGATCTTGCCGTTGGGTGCGTCGATCTCGATCTTGGCAAGGGCCTCCTTGTACTTGGCCTGATTGTTGGAGAGATCGCCATTGACCTGGCGGAGCGCCTGGATCAGCGCCATGGTCGAGCCGTAATAGTTGGTGGCGAGCAGCGATGGGCTCGGGAAGCGCTTGTTGGGCGGGAAGGCGTCCTGATAGTCCTTCACGAACTTCTGCCAACTTGGGTTCTCCCAAGTGTCGGCCTGGCCGCTCGCGGCCAGCGTGCCGATCAGGGCATTCTTGGCGTTTCCCTTGGACGACAGGATGGTCTGGTCGATCATGATCGAGCCGCCCATCAGATGCGCCTTGCCGCCGGCCTGCTGGTACTGATTCAGGAAGTTGACGGCGTCGGCGCCGCCGAGGCCGAGATAGATTGCGTCGACGTCGTCGGGCAGTGCGGCGATGACCGAGGCAAAGTCCTTGGTGCCGAGCGGCACCCATTGCCGGTTGGTGACCTGTCCGCCGGCACCGCAGAACTCGAGCACGAGGCCGAACACCTGCGTATAGATGAAGGAGTAGTCTTCGCCGACGGTCGCGATCTTGCGATACTTCTTTTCGTCATAAGCATATTTGCCGAGGCCCACCTGCCACTGCGCACCGTCCATGTTGTAGCGGAAAAAGTTCGGAGCCGGATCGACATAGGTCGTTTCCTGGGCCCCGGAGGCGGCGTTGATGAAGGTCAGTTCGGGATGGGTCTTTGCAAAATTTTTGACCGCGATGCCTTCGTCACCAGAGAGCGGCGACAGCAGGATCTGTACCTTGTCCTGCTCGATCAGCTTGCGCACGGCTCGTACGGCGGAGTCCGGCGTCGCGTCGGTCGAGGCGATGACAAATTCGAGTTCCTTGTCGCCGACCTTCTTGCCGAGGACGTTGAGGGCCGTCTGGAAGCCGCGGATGCCGTCCTCGCCGAGTACGGTGTAGGTGCCTTCGAGCGTCGCGGTGACGCCGACCTTGATCTTCTCCTGTGCGAAGGCGGTGCCCGAAAGTAACAGGCTGCTCAACGCGATCAGTCCTAGACTGCCTTTCAACATTGCTCTCCTCCCTGGGCGTTCTTGTCACTGTTTTTCACCGCGCCTTGACGCGCCCGCCGCGCGGTGCGGCGTTCGGACAAGGCTAACGGTGCTTGAAACGGAGGCTAACCGAACTCCGATGCAGCGCACGTGCTGGAGCCGTGCGCGGCTTAACGGGCAGTCTCATTTTGAATGTTGCGTCGCGATTAACATCGCGGTGCAACAGGCGTCAGGCTTCCCGATTTGCACCCGCCAGCCGCATGGCGGCCGCGGACTGCCGCCGCTTGAATTGGATCGCTCGAATAGAGGAGAAATCAATCGTAGGCGTTGCGTCATTTCGCGGCGCGCGGCACTCGCTGGTTATACGTTGTGGCAGGCGATCGTCCGACCGTCCGCACCGACAAATCGAAGTTGTGGCACATCGACGAGACAGCGATCGCTGGCCATAGGGCAGCGGGGCGCATATGCACAGCCGTGCGGTCGCGTGAAGAGGCTTGGCGGTTCACCCATTTCGATCGCGCCCTGGATCCGTTTCGATGGATCGGGCTTCGGAATTGCCGCCACCAACGCGCGCGTATAGGGATGGAGCGGATGATCCAGGACCGTCCGCGTCCCGGCCTGCTCCACGATGCGGCCCATATACATGACAGCAACGCGGCTGCTGATCTGCCCGATCACGCCAAGGTCGTGCGAGATGAAGAGCATCGACAGTCTCAATTGGTCACGCAGATCCATCATCAGATTGAGCACTTGGGCCTGCACGGACACGTCGAGGGCCGAGACCGGCTCGTCGGCGACGATGATGCACGGCGTGGGAAGAATGGCGCGTGCGATTCCGACCCGTTGCCGTTGCCCGCCACTCAGTTCGTAGGGGTAGCGAGCGGCGAAAGACGGGTTCAACCCGACGGCCGTCAAGGTGGCAGCTATGGCCGCGCTGCGCTCGGCGCGGTTCTTGAAGAAGCCGCTGATGTCGGCCGCCTCCGCCACCGAATCTCCAATTGCGCGCCGCGGGTTGAGCGATGCATTGGGGTCCTGGAAAACCATCCGGACGCTCAGACGCATCTCGCGGAGGCCGGAGCCGCGGGCTCCGATCATTTCGGTTCCCTTCAAATTGAAGTTGCCGCTGTCGGGCTGGACCAGCCCGACGAGGGCTCGGCCCAGCGTGGTCTTGCCGCAGCCGGACTCGCCCACGATCCCGAGGACCTCGCCTTCGGCCAGCGACAGCGATACACCATCCACCGCCTGCACCCGGTATTTCCGACCGGCCCGCCTGGCACTGAACGAGACCATCATGTCCCGGACCTCGAGGATTACATTGCCGCTCATGGCAGCTCTCCGCCGGCCAGCGGAAACGCGCAGAGCACCTCGTGCCCTTGGGAAGCCTCCAGGCGGGGCGGGGTCGCCACGCGGCACTCATCGCGCACCGCTGCGCAACGCAAGGCAAACACGCAGCCAGCGGCGACCGAACCTGGCAGCGGCGGCTGACCAGAAATGGTCGGCAGCCGGCGCGCGCCGGAATTTCGCGACGGCATGCAATCCATCAGTCCGCGGGTGTAATGATGACGGGGTGCGCCGAACAGCGCATCGACTGAAGCGGTTTCCACGATCTGGCCGGCGTACATGACAGCGACACGATCGGCGAGCTGCGCAATGACTCCCATGTCGTGAGTGATGAACAATATCGCCATATCGAGCCGATTGCAGAGCTCGCGCAAGAGCCCGAGAATCTGAACCTGTATGGTGACATCCAGCGCAGTGGTCGGTTCGTCGGCGACCAGCACCTGTGGCCTGCAGGCCAGCGCAATCGCGATCATGACCCGCTGGCGTTGGCCTCCGGACAACTGATGGGGATACGCGGACAGCTGCATTTTGGGGTCCGGCATACGTACCAGTTCGAGCAGTTCGCGCGCACGGACCAGCGCCGCTGCGCCCGAAATTCCCTCATGCACGCGTACGGCTTCGGCGATCTGATCGCCGATCCGACGAACAGGGTTCAGTGAGGTCATCGGCTCCTGAAAGATCATTGCCATGCGGCCGTGGCCCGCTTCGACACGTTGCCAGGGCTGCAGCTGCGTTACGTCGCAGCCCTCCAACAGGACGCGCCCGGCCCGGACTCGGGGACCGGGCTGCGGCAGCAATCCCATGACCGCAAGCGAGGTCATGCTCTTTCCGCAGCCGGACTCGCCGACGAGGCCGAGGATTTCGCCCTTGGCCAAGCCGAAGGACACGCCCGCGACGATGTCGACCGGCGCGGTTTCCGGCCCCACTGACACCGTAAGGTCGCAAACTGTCAGCACGGCCTAACCCTTCTCACCAAAGACTTGACGGAACCGCGGATCGAGTCGATCGCGCAATGCATCGCCGACCAGGTTCAGAGAAAATGCCGTCGCCACGATCATCATGCCCGGGAAGAAGAGCAGCCACGGCGCGCGGGTGATGAAGGTCCGTGACTCCGCCAGCATATTGCCCCAGCTCGGAATGTCCGGAGGGGCGCCGAGGCCCAGGAAATCGAGTGAAGCCGCGCCGAGCTGCGCGAACGCGAAGACGAAGCTGGCCTGCACGAGAAGTGGCGAGACCAGGTTCGGCAAGATGTGCCGACTGATGAGCCATGCCGCTCCGGCGCCCATGCTGCGGGACGCCTCGACATAGGTTTCCGCGCGCAAGCGCAGCGTCAGTCCGTAGACGATGCGGGTCGTCGTCGTCATGTAGCCGATCCCAATGGCCAGAATGACGGTGGCCACACTCGGGCTCAAGATGACAATCAGGCCAAGTGCGAGAAGCAGAGTCGGGAAGGCCATCAGCACGTCGACCATGCGCATCAGCAGGTGACCCAGCCGCGGGAACAGTGCGGAAAGTACGCCGGCCGGAACGCCTGTCGCGAGAGCGAAGACGACCACGCCCGAGCCGATCAAAAGTGCCATGCGTGCTGAATGAATGGTGCGCGACAGGGTATCCCGGCCGAATTGGTCGGTGCCGAACCAGTGGGTCATGTTCGGGGGCGTCAGGCGGATCAGGGGATCGATGGCATACGGATCGTAAGGCGACAGCCAGGGTGCGAAGACCGCGGCGAGCACAGTCGCCAGAAGGACGCCGAGCCCGGCCAGCGCGATCGGGCGGGCGATGAACGGCTTGAGCCACAATGTCACGCTGTTGCTGCTCATTGAAGTTCAACCCGCGGATCGAGCAGACGATAGCTCAGATCGACGATCAGATTGATCAGGAGATAAACCACCACGATGACCAGGATGACGCCCTGGATCACAGGGTAGTCTCGGCGAAGGATCGACTGAACGACGAGGCGGCCGATGCCGGGCAGGGCAAACACGGTTTCGGTCACCACCGCCTCGGACAGCAGCGCGGCGAAGGTGAAGCCGAAGGCCGAGACGACCGCCAGGAGTGCATTGCGCCAGATGTGGCGGCGCACGACCTGCCACGGCCGGATTCCCTTTGCCCGCGCCGTGCGCACGTAGTCCTCCCGGGAGACGTCGAGCATGCTGGCGCGCGTCAGCCGCAGGATCAAAGCAGCATTCGGAGCCGCAAGCGCCAGGCTGGGGAGGACGAGATAGCGGAGATTGACGACACCGCCTTCGAAGATCGACGGATAGCCGGAGCTCGGAAACCAGCCGAGCCACGCGGCGAAGATCAGGATCAGATAGAGCCCGACCCAGAACGTGGGTATCGAGGCCATCAGCATCGCCCCACCGGACAATCCCTGATCGAGCCACGTGCCGTGCCGGACCGCCGCAATCATTCCGATCGGCACGCCGATGACGGCAACCCAGATCATCGTCATGGTGGCGAGCAAGGTGCTGGTCTCGGCGCCATCGGCAATCATCGACAGCACGGGCGCCTGGAAGAAGATCGACCGCCCGAGGTCGCCCTCGAGCACATGGCCGGCCCAAGTGAGATATTGCAGGATGATCGGCTGGTCGAGACCGAGCTGGTGTCGCAAGGCGTCGATCTGGTCGGGAGTCGCGGTATCACCGAGCAAAACATAGATCGGGTCACCCGGCACGATATGGATGAACGCGAAGATGATGATGGACGCTGCCAGCAGCGTCACCGCCGTCGTTCCTGCGCGCTTGAATGCGTAAGACCACATGTGATTGGGCGCCTGTCAGCGGCAACGATGCGCGCCGGCGCCGGCGCTCGACAGTCCTCGCGGCCTCATTGCCCGTCCTTATTTCGTGGACACATTCCAGAACACCGGACCGTTTGGGTTGAGCCCCTTGAGCTTGGGAGAAGCAATGTCGTAGGTGTAGGCATCGCCTACTTTCATCACCGGTACCTGCTCATAGATCAGCGACTGGATCTTGTCCCATGTCGACTTGCGCGCGGCTGGATCGGTCGTGTTGATCAACTCGGCCCGAAGCGAGCCGATCTCGGGGCTGTCCCACCAGCCGGGATAACTCGCATTCAGGAACGTGAGCAGCAGCGGGTCCGGCGCGAAGGAATGGTGCGTGACGAAGATGTCCCACTGTTCCGGCTGGCCGCGCATCTTCAGAAGGGTCGCCCAATCGACGACCATCATCTGAACATTGATTCCGGCGTCGGCCAGCTGACGGGTGAAGACGGAGGCTTCGTCATAGTGTGCCTGATAGTTCGTCGAGACCAGCAGGCGGATCGGCGTCCCCGTGTAGTCCGCCTCCTTTGCGAGCTCCTTGGCCTTCTTCGGATCGTGCGCACTATAATTTGAGGCGCCTTCCGTCGAGTACCAGGGGGTGCCATTGGGAAAGATCGATCCTTCGGCATTCCACAGGTCTTTGGGACCGAAGGCGACGCGCAGCGCCTGCGACTTGTCCAGCGCGGTCTGGATGGCGCGGCGGAGCTTGTAATTGTCCTTCAGGATTCCCTGCTTCGAGTTCATGAAGAAAAGGCCGAAGATCGGCGCGTTGGTACGCTGCACCTGGACCGATGGATCTTTGCTCAGGGACTCGTACAGATCGCCGGAGATCATTTCCGCATAGTCGTAGTCACCCGCCTGCACGCCGCTCACGCGCGTGCCGACGTCAGGCACCGGAATGAACCGGATCTTGTCGAAGCTCGCAACGCGGGCGCCGGCGAAGCCGTCACCCTTTTCCTTCACCGGCTTGTAGCCCTCGAACCTCTCCACCTCGACATAGCGGTTCGGCCGCCACTCCACGAACTTGTAGGGCCCGGTGCCGATATAGTCCTTCTGCTCGATCGGCCGGTTCCCCGCTTTGGCGGCTATGTCTTCCGGATAGATCGCAAGACCGCCATTGACGTCCGCAATGAGAGCCTTCCAGGCGCCGTTCGGCGCGGACAATTTCAGCGTGACTTCATACTTTCCGGTCGCCTCGACCGACGTAGCCGCCGCCATCAGGAGCTTGCCGCGTGCACCGAAACTGCCCCATCGCGTCATCGAGGCGACTACGTCCTTGGCGGTCATCTCCTTGCCGTTGTGGAAGAGGACTCCTTCGCGGAGCTTGATGACGATGGTCCGACCGCCGTCTTCCGTGCGATCGCTCTCGGCCAGCATCGGACGCGGCGTATAGGTCGAGTCTAGCGCATACAGGGTCTCGAAGATGTGGCGGCCGATGACCGATGCGACGTCGGCGGTCGTCAGCATGACATCGAGCGGCGGCGGTTCTCCGATGGTGGCTTCGCGTAGCAGGGTGGCGGCATTGGCCTGCGCAATCAAAAATGACGCGGTGGCCAGCCCCACGACGCCACGCATCAAGACACTTGGACCGTATCTCATGATCGCCCTCCCGCCTTGTTGAGCCGCCTGCTTCCCGGTGCAGGGATGTGCCTTTCAGCTGTTGGGCTGACGGCGCGCTATTGCTTGTTTGAAAGTTACATACACAATTTGGCAATTATCAAGCAGAAAATGCTGTTATTGATGTGGCATGCCGATATACGTTTGGTCGATGCTGAAGGTTTCTTACGGCAGCTTCTTGCCAAGGGCGCAGGTTGATCTGACCTGGGAAAGGGCGGGCAATGGCGCGTGCAAAGCGAAATCACCCGGCGAGAGCCGTTGGTGCAGCAATCTCGAAGCCGCCCGGCGACGACAATGTCGTGGCCGGCGACATCATCTCCCTCATCAGGCAGAGCGCTCTAAGCCTCAGCCCGTCCGAGCAACGCGTTGCCACGGTGCTGCTGGCCGATATGGAGTTTGCCGTTCACGCCAGCAATTCCGAGTTGGCCCGTCGGGCGCGCGTCAGCGAGCCGACGGTAACCCGGTTCAGCCGCTCCGTCGGTTGCCGGGGCGTCCGCGACCTCAAGGTGAGGCTGGCTCAAGCAATGGCGGTCGGGCGGATTTACGTTGAGCTTCCCCCGCATGTCGGGACCGATCTGGCGCGCCCCGCGCTCTGGCGGTCGGTGTTTCAGGAAATTCGCCGTGCAATTGCCGCTGCCGAGGAGGGACTTCGCAAGGAGGACATCGAGCGGGCTGCCGAAGCTATCTCCCGCTGTTCGAAGCTTGCAGCGTTCGGGGTGGGGGGCGGTTCCACTCTTGCGGCGGCGGAGGTTCAGAACCGGTTCTTTCGTCTTGGGATTGCCGTCTCGCATGCCTCCGATCCGAGCTTGATGCGCATGATTGCCGCGACCTTCGGACGGGATGATGTCGTCGTTGCCATCTCGACCACCGGTGCAGCCAACGAGGTGATCGAGGCAGCCAGTATCGCCAAGCAATACGGCGCCTTGGTCATCGCAATTACCAAGCCGCAAAGCAGGCTGGCCTCGATCGCCGATATTGCGCTTGGCGTACACGTGCCCGAGGCGCCCGACGCGCTCAAGCCGACGGCGTCGCGCTATGCATTTCTCGCCACCATCGATCTGCTTGCGGCGTCAACTGCCTATTGCAAACCGCTCGAAGCCCAGGCGCGCATGCGGCGGATCAAATACGAGTTGCTGAAGGGGAGCGACGGGGACGCCAAAGGGCCGCTGGGAGACTGAGCGGGCAATTAGCCCACCGCCCGCCTCTCGGGATTATGTTCGCAATATGGCCTCGATCTCTTGCGCTGCTTCAAGCAGCGTGCGGTCTTGTCCGCGCGCGGCGATGACCTGAAGGCCGAATGGAAGTTCGCACCGATCCGTTCCGCACGGCAGCGAAATCGCCGGCAGACGAGCATGATTGACAAAGGGCGTTAACGCCGCGTGCGCGCGCGGGCTCGCCGCGCGGCCACCGATCATGTCGGGTCCGAGCTGGGTGAATGGCCAGGCGACACAGGGAACGGTTGGCGCCAGCAGCAGATCAACCTCGGTGAAGAATGCCGCGAAAGCATTGGCGATTGCGGCGCTTGCCAGCAGCGCACCGGCAACGTCGGCGCCCGACCACGACAGCCCTCGCTCGATCTGTCTGGCGATGTCAGGATCGAACACGGTCGGATCCTCGCGGAAGGCATCTCGATAGAGTGCGGCGAGGCCGGCCTGCTGAAGCGGCATGATAGCCTCTTCCGTCGCGCCCGCCGGCCAGACGGGATCGCGCTGCGCGATGCTGAGGCCAGCGGCGGAGAGACGCGCGATGGCGAAAGCGAGCCCTTCAGCGACAACATCGTCGACGGCGACGTCGAGCCCAAGGCGCGGCGAGAACGCGATGCGCAGACCGGCGATGTTTTTGGCCTCTTGAGCGATGCCGGCTGAATCCGGATCGCGCGGATCGACGCCGGCCATGGCCTCGAACGCCAGCGCGATATCGGCAACGTCAGTGGCGATCGGCGCGATGACGGAGAGGCCGAAAAACGGTTCGGCGAAGCCTGGCCCATAGGGGATCGCGCCATAGGACGGTTTGAACCCCGCGACGCCGACATGGGCCGGCGGCCTGCGGCTCGAGCCGCCCGCATCGGTGCCGATCGCTAGCGGCACGAGGCCGGCCGCAACCGCCGTGGCAGGGCCGCCCGACGAGCCGCCGGGCGTCAACGTGGGATCCAGCGGATGCCGCGTTGGCCCATACAGCGGCGAGGTGGTCACGCCCTTGCAGGCGAATTCCGACGTTGCGCCGATGCCGACGACGACGGCGCCGGCCTTGCGCAGCTGCTCGATCGCAATCGCATCCTGCGGCGCGACGAATTCGGCGAACAGGCGCGAGCCCTGTGTCACACGCCAGTCACGGACCCAGATGTTGTCCTTGACGACGACGGGGACACCGGCGAGCGGCATCGTCTCGCCGGCACGCAGGCGATCATCGACCGCTGCGGCGTCGGCAAGCGTACGCGCAGGAGCGGTCGTCACCACTGCGTTCAGCGCCTTGGCGGCCTCGATGCGCGCAAGCGCGGCCTTGGCGGTCTCGACCGCACTCGTTCGTCCGGCGGAGACGTCGGCCGCAATCTCGCACGCGCTACTTCTTCCCTTTGTCATGGCCTCCCCAGACCAGTGCCAATGTGCCGCAGAGGGCGAGGCAAGCCAAGGCGAAGAAGGCGGCACCGAGACTGGCTGCGCTGTCCAGGAAGGACACCAGCGCCGGTGCTGCCAAGAGGCCGGCGTAGGATGCGGTCAGCACCGCGCCGGTGGTTTCGCCAATCCTGTCCTGCGGGGCGAGGCGTGCGATCTCGGCGACGAAGACACCGTTCCACCCGGAGGCCGTCAGGCCGAACAGAGTTGCAATCGCGAACTGGCCGGTCCGCCCGAGCGATACGCCATCGAGACCCAGCAGCGCGGCGCAGAACGTCATACCGAGGCCGATGACGACGAGAACTCCGCGCGAGGCATTGAGGCGCGTTGCGACGAAGCCCCAGCCGAGCCGGCCGATCAGGCCGCCGGCCTGGGCGCAAGCAAGCGCCATGCCGGCCTCGACATGGCTGAGGCCGAGCTCGCGGGTGCCGAGCGTGACGAAGACCGTATTGAGCGACACCTGCATCGCGCTGAAGGGCATCGAGGCCAGCGCCAGCATTGCGATGCGCCGGTCCGCGATCACCAGTGCCAGCCGCGTGCGAAGGCTAAGCTCCGGCAGTGGCACGACCTTGACGGCGTAGGCGGGCCGCAGGCGCTCGAACCACGCTATCGCCAGCAGCGCACAGGCGCCCACGGCGGCATAGCACCAGGCGGGCCCGAGCGAGATTGCGATCGCGGGCAGAACCAGCGAGCCGCAGACGGCGCCGATCTGGTTTCCGGTCTGGCGAACCGAGAACACGAACGCGCGCCGCTCGGCCGTCACGAGCCGCGCCAGCAGCACCGCGCTTGCGGGCGTCTCCGGTCCGAAGGCGAGGCCAAGACAGAGGCCGGCTGCGAGCAGGGCCGCCGTCGAGCCGAGCGAAGCCAGCGCCATGCTGGCGATGATCGCCGCCGCGCAGAGGCTCGCGATCCGCATCGAGCCCAGGCGGGCGATGAAGCCGCCGCCCCAGAACGAGGCGGGAATGCCGACCGCGAACACGGCGCAGGAGAACATCGAGAGCTGCCAGACCTCGATATGGGCGCGCGGTGCCACCACGCCCGGCGCGAACAGAGCCAGAGCCACCAGCGCCTGCAATGAGGTCGTGGCGCCAAGCGCGGGCAGCAATGCGGGCGCTGGTCGAACGGCCGTGTTTGCGTCTACCATGGTGCAGCGCTCTCGGGGGGAACATTGTGGCAGGTGGCATTTCCATTCACGCGGTCGATGTGGCGAGCGGACGCCCGGCGCAGGGTCTGCGCGTCGAGATCTGGCGGATCGATCCGGACTCGCTGCGCGTCGCCGACGGACGGCTTGGTGTCAACGGCGTGCTCGATCATCCCGTTGCGCAGGGGGCGGGCGTGACGGCGGGCGAGTATGAGGTCCTGTTTCATCTCGGCGAGTTCTTTGGCGAGCGCGACGGGTTTCTCACGGTGACGCCGTTCCGCTTTCGCATCAAGAATGTTGACGAGCATTTTCACCTGCCGCTGAAATTCACGCGCTGGGGCTATTCGCTGTTCCGCGGCGCCTGATCAGTTGGTCAGCCGCCGCGATAACCCCGTGACGCGCTCCATAATCGCGACCAACGCGACGGTTGCAATGATCAGCACGCCCGACAGCGCGGCGATGGTGACGTCGAGCTTGCCCTCGAGGTCCTGCCACATCCGGATCGGCAGCATGTCGGTGGCGGCATCACGCAGGAACAGCGACACCGGCACGTTGTCGAAGGACGACATGAAGGCGATGAAGGCGCCCGCGATGATGCCCGGCCGGATCAGCGGCAGCACGATGCGCCGGAACGTGTAGATGCGGCCGGCGCCCAGCACGGCCGAGCTCTCCAGCAGGGTCGGCTCCAGCTGGGCAAGCGCCGCAATCGTATTGCGCACGACATAGGGCACGCAGACCACGGTGTGGCCGATTACCAGCGTCAACGGCGACACCGGCAGGCCGACCAGCGAGAACAGCATCAACGCGGCAAGGCCAAAGGCCAGCGCCGGCAGAACCAGCGGCGACATGAAGAGGGAATCGAGCAGCCGCGCCGACAGCGTCGGTGAGCGCGAGATCGCGAGCGCGGCGGCAACGCCGAGCACCACGGACAGGCCCGTCGCCCACAGTGCCACGATGAGGCTGTTCTTGGCTGCGAAGTGCAGCTGCCAGGCGTTCCACAATTCGGCGTACCAGCGCAGCGAATAGCCCGGCGGCGGAAAACGCAGCGAGAAGCCGCTGGTGAACGAGACGATCAGCACCACCAGCGACGGCGCGATGATGATGATCAGCGCAATCGCGGCGATCAGGCTCATGACCAGCTCGAAACTGAACGCCTCCAGGGTGCGCTTGCGCCCGCTCATCACGCACCTCCATAGCCGCGCGACAGGCGGCCGAGCGTGGTGAAGACGGAGACGACCGCGAGCACCGCGAGCAAAAAGATGATCGAGATTGCGGAGGCAAACGGCCAGTTCTGCAGGGTCGAAGCCTGCTGGTAAAGATACATCGGCATGAACAGCATCTGTCCGCCGCCGATCAGCGACTGGGTGATGAAGGCCGTGATCGCGGCGGCATAGGTCAGCGTGCAGCCGGCGATCACGCCGGGCAGCGACAGCGGCAGCACGATCCGGAAGAACGTGCGCCAGCTTCCAGCGCCGAGCGAGCAGGAGGCGTCGTCGAGATTGGAATCGATCCGGCCGAGCGCGGTGATCAGCGGCAGCGTCATCAGCGGCATCTGCACCTGCGCCAGCGCGAGGACGACGCCGAACTGGGTGTAGAGCAGTTTCAGGGGCGTCTCGATGATGCCGAGCGATTGCAGCGTCGCGTTGATGATGCCCTGGCGGCCCAGGATGACGATCCAGGCGAAGGTACGGACCACGACGCTGGTCAAAAGCGGCAGCAGCACGATCAGGATGATGATGGTCTGAAGCCGCGGCCCGACCCGCTGGTAAAGCCAGGCGATGGGAAAGCCGAGCACGAGGCAGACGGCCGTCACCTCGGCCCCAAGCAGCAGCGTCGAGCCGAGCACGCTGAGGCTGAAGGGATCGGTGAGGAAGTGCAGATACTGGCCGAGTCCCCAATGGAGCGCGGCCGTGTCGTTGTGCAACGAGAGCCACAGTAATTGCAGCAGCGGCGCCACTAAGAACACTAGGAAGAACAGCGCCAGCGGCGCTGCCAATCCCATCCCGTAGGACGTGACGTCTCGTGATGCCGGTGCTGTGCCCATCATGAGTCCTTGAAGCTCTAGATCTTGATCTCGCGGTTGAAACGCTCGATCCAGGCCGAGCGCTGCTCGTTGATCTTCTTCCAGTCCTGGAACACGAATTTCTGCTTCAGCTCGGCCGTGTCCTTGGCGAGCACGCGCGCGATCTCGCCGCCCATCGCCACCTTGGAATTGGTCGGCACGATCAGGTAGGGCGGGTTCATCAGCGTGGTCTGCACTTCCGGGGTCAACGACGCCTCGATCAGCTTGAAGGCGAGCTCGCGGTTGGGCGAGTTCTTGACGATGTGGATCGTGGTCTTGAAGGCGATGGCACCTTCCTTCGGGGCCACGAACTCGACCGGCACGCCGCGCGCTTTCAGGATCTGGATGGCGTTGAAATTGCCGGGCGAGATATCGATCTGGCCCTGCTGGAACAGGGTGGCGAGCGCGCCGGGATTGGCGGCGACCGCGGCGAGGTTGGGCTTCAGCTCCTCGATCGCCTTGAAGCCGGGATCGACATTGGCTTCCGAACCGCCGCGCATCTTGGCGATCTCGACCAGCCAGCCGGTGCCGAGCGTCGAGTTAAGGTTGGTGATGCCAACGCGGCCCTTGAACTCGGGCTTCCACAGATCGGCCCAGGAGGTCGGCGGCGTCTTGACGGCTTCCGGATTGTAGGTGAGGCCGACGACCTGAAAGAAGGGGGCAGGGCCCATCGGCTCCTGGGCCTCGGCGATCAGGTCCTTGTAATAGGCGCTCTTCTCGACGGGGTATGGCTCGACCAGATCCTGGCCGATTGCGACCAGGGCCGGGCCGGGATCGTGCAGCATGACGTCAATCGGCGGATTGGCCTTGGCGGCGTTCACCTTGGCGATCTGGTCGACCGAGAGCATGGGGTCGAGCACCATCGCGGCATCGGCGTTCGCCTTGCGAAAGGCCGGCACCAGCACGGCCTTGTGCGCCTCCTCCCAGCTTCCGGTGAAGGTCGCAAACACCAGCGGGCGGGCCTGGGCGTAGCTCAGTCCGGGAAACGCCTTCATGGCGCCGAGTGTGAGTGCGGTCGTCATCAGGCTTCGGCGGTTCATGATCATGGTCGAACTCCCTCTGGACAAAAACTGAATTCAAAGCGTTGCAGGAAAAGCGTTTGCGAGCGACGGGGCGAGCGGCGCGAGGCGCACCGCGGCGCCGCTCTCCAGGGTGCGCGTCTCGCCGATGCGCGCCTGGGAGATCTTGACGCCGGAGCCGTCCGCGGTGGTGACCTCGTGGACGACGGTGGCTCCTAACGGCAGCGACATGCCGACCACGCCGGCAAAGCCGGTCTCGTCGCCAACGAATTGCAGATGCTCGGGGCGTATGCACACGGTGACGCGGCCGCCCTCGGTGAGAGCGCCGCCGGCGGGACGCGCAATGATTTCCGCGCCGGCATCGAGGCGGACTTTTGCGGCCGTGCGGTCTGCCGAGACGACCACGCCGGGCATGCGGTTGCTGGCGCCGACGAACGTGTTGACGAACAGGGTCTGCGGCCGGTCGTAGACGTCCGACGGCGACCCGAACTGCTCGAGCTTGCCGTGGCTCAGGACGGCGACGCGGTCGGCCATCGACAGCGCTTCTTCCTGGTCGTGGGTCACGATCAGCGTGGTGATGCCGGAGACGCGCTGGAGCCGCTTGACCTCGATCTGCATGTCGAGCCGCAGATTCTTGTCGAGCGCGGCAAAGGGCTCGTCGAGCAACAGGATTGACGGCTTGATCGCGAGCGCGCGGGCCAGCGCGACGCGCTGCTGCTGGCCGCCGGAGAGCTGCCGTGGCAACCGTTCCGACATGGTCGGCAGCTGCACCAGATCCAGCAAGCGCTGTGCTTCGCGCTGGCGGGTCGCCTTGTCGATCCCGCGCGCGGCAAGCCCATAAGCGACGTTCTCGCTGATGCTGAGATGGGGGAATAGTGCGTAGTTCTGGAACACGATGCCGACCGCGCGGCGGTTCGGCGGTAGCGCGTCGACGATGTCGTCGCCGATGATGATCCGCCCCTGCGTCTGCGCGATGAAGCCGGCGATGATGCGCAGCAGGGTAGTCTTGCCGCAGCCGGAGGGGCCGAGCAGGGCGATGATCTCGCCCCCTTTGATGTTGAGATTGATGTTCTCGACCGCGAGCGCGCCGCTCGGATAGCGGTGGGTGACGGCGTCGACCACGAGCGATCGGCCGCCTTGCGCTTCAGCCATGGTGTTGCCTCCCGTTGCCCCGGAGTAGAAAGCAAGTCTCATGCCCGCACCGGTCGCTTTTCGCCGCGAGGTTTGGCATGGTGGGGTGATGACGTCGGATCGATCGGTTTGCGACCTCACTGCCACGGCCCTCGCAGGCGCCCTCGCGAAGGGCGAACTCTCCTCGCGCGACGCGGTCGAGGCGCATCTGGCGCGGATCGCGAGTCTTGATAGCCAATTGGCGGCCTTCGTGACTGTCGATGCGGAGGGGGCCCGCCGTGCCGCTGATATCTGCGACGCCGCGCCAACGCGGGTCGGCCCGCTGCATGGGGTGCCCATAGGGATCAAGGACCTCACCGACACTGCGGGGGTTGCGACCACGTACGGATCGGCTCTGTTCCGCGATCATATTCCGGCCGAAGACGATCTCGTGGTCGCGCGATTGCGGCGCGCTGGCGCGATCATTCTGGGAAAGACCAACACACCCGAATTCGGCTTCGGCGCGGTCTGTACCAACAAATTGTGCGGGCCGACGCGCAATCCGTTCGATCCGGTACTGACTTCGGGTGGATCTTCCGGTGGCTCCGCGGTTGCGGTCGCGGCCGGCATGGTGCCGTTGGCCCATGGCACCGATTTCGGTGGCTCCGTGCGCACGCCCGCAAGTTTTTGCGACGTCGCCTCGATCCGGCCGACGCCCGGTCGCATCCCGGCGCCGCATCGCCCCCTCGGCTGGGACATGCTCGCCACCCACGGTTTTCTCGCCCGCGGCGTCGACGATCTCGAGCTTGCGCTGTCGATCTGTGGGGGAGGCGATGTGCACGACCCACTCTCGATCGGTGTCGTCAATGAGGATCGGCCGGTTGCAGTGCGTCCCCGGATCGCAGCGACGCCCGATTTCGGGATCGCGGCCGTCGCGCGCGATGTCCGTGCACGTTTCGCCGCGGCCTGCGAGGCGCTCGGAGCCGTGGCCGATGTGGTGCCGTCCGCGCCCGATTGCGGCGGTGCGATCGAGGCATTTCGGACGCTGCGCGCCGCGCACATCGCCAACGGCTATGGCGAGCTGCTGAAGTCGCGCCGCGCCGAGCTGACGCCCACCGTGATCTGGAATATCGAGGCGGGCGCAAAGCTCTCCGCGGAGGACTATCTCAATGCCGAGCGTCGCCGCACCGCGATCTATCGCAGCTTTCGCGAGCTGTTCAGCCGCGCCGATTTCCTGGTAGCGCCGGCGGCGTCCGTTTTGCCCTGGCCGAATGAGATCAGCGACGTCACCACGATCGATGGCGCGGCGCTGGAGACGCCGATCGATTATCTCGCCGTCACCTTCATCGTGTCGCTGGTCGGTTTCCCGGTGCTGACCCTGCCGGCCCCCCGAGCGGAGAACGAGCTGCCGTTCGGTATCCAGATCATTGCACCGCCGGGATGCGAATCCCGCCTGTTTGCCTTCGGCCGTACGATTGAGAACAAGCTTGGTTTTTCGCATCGCTGGCCGCAGCTCCCCTAGTTATCGCGATGCTCGAGCCGGGCGGCGAGCGCATCGGCAAGACCAAGGGTGGGTTTGGCGGCGGGCCGGCGGTACGTGCCTGCGGTTGCCTTGCGCAGGCGAAGCGCGACCAGGGCCTCGGCCTGCTTCACCGACGCGATGACTTGATCGACGACTGGGACGGGGATCCGGTCGGCCACGCGCTCGGCGAGGCCCGAGAGCGGCGCACCTGCAAAAATCAAGACGTCCGCGTCGTCCTCCACGATCGCGCGCCTGGCGAGATCGACCAGCACATCCTCCTTCTCGGTGCCGACCTCGGAGATCGCCTGGAACGGCGTATCGAGCATGCGGATGCCGGCGCAGCGCTCCCACAGCCCGTGGGCGCGGACGCATTCCTCGTACCAGGGGCCGAGCGCCTGGGCGAAGGTGACGATGGCGAAACGCCGTCCGGCCATGCAGGCGGTCAGCATCGCCGCTTCCGCCATGCCGACCACGGGAATGTCGAAGGTTTCGCGCGCGGCGAACAGGCCGGGGTCGCCGAAGGCGGCGATGATCGCGGCGTCGACCTTGCGATGCTGCCCGGCCAGCATCTCCAGCGCAATGGCACCGCCGATCTGTGCCTCGGTGCGTGTCGAGATATAGGGCACGCCGCGGGTCGCGGTGCAGGGGATCAGCTCGGTCCCGGGCGCAGCCGCGCGCTGCCCGACATCCGTCATCAACTGGGTGACTGCGGTGCTGGTGTTCGGGTTGAGCAGCAGCAGCTTCATGATTGCGCCGCCGTCTGCTTGGCTTGAGAGGCCGCGATGACTTCGAGCAGCGCCGTGCCGGTGCGCCGAACATGGGCGCCGAGCAGGCGTCCTGCGGTTTCGCTATCGCGCGCCTCGAGCGCGGCAAGGACGCCGGCGTGCTCGTCGACCGAATTGCTCCAGCGCCGGTCGGCGCCGAGCGCGAGGTAACGCGCGCGCTCGGCGCGGGAGATTAGCGTCACGTGCGCCTCGCGCAGCGGCGTGTTGCGCGCCATGCGGACGATGGTGTCGTGGATCTCGCCGTTGATGGCGAAGTACTCGTCGAGCTTGCCGTTGCGATGATGACCTTCCATGCGGGTCTGAAGCGTGCGCAGGCGGGCGAGATCGCGCTCGGTGGCGCGCTCGGCGGCGAGCTCGGCGGCCAGCCGCTCGATGCCGGCCAGCGCCTCGAACAATTCCGAGATGCCGTCGACGGCGAGGTCGGCGATGCGCGGGCTGCGGTTGGGGCGGAGCTCAATCAATCCCTCGGCCGCGAGCACTTTCATCGCCTCGCGCAGCGGAGTGCGCGATACGCCCAGCTCCTTCGACAGCCTGGTTTCCTGGGTCTGCGATCCCGGCGGCAGCTCGCCGCGAATGATCATCGTCCGCATCCGCGCGGCGGCGCGCTCATGCAGGCCCATCCGTTTGAGTTTGGGCGACTTTCGGCCCGGGTTGGGTTCGGATTTTTGCGGCACGCCGGCCTTCCTGCTGACGTGCGATCGTAGCTAATTTCCTTCACGTGAGGTGCCCAAATAGAAGACGTATGTGGCTCAAAACACGTGCATATCGAATAAATTGTATGCAGCATGCAGATTGCGGGTTGCGTGGACCGATGCGGACGCGGATGATCCTTTTGAGGAAGCGGAGGAGCGCTTTCGCCGCAACGGAGCGACTGCGATCGATGTCAATTGTGCGCAAACGCCTCGGCATGATCACGCCGTCCTCCAATTCGGTGCTGGAGCCCGTCACCAGTGCGATGCTCGCCGGCGTGGCCGATGTCACCGCGCATTTCTCGCGTTTCCGCGTCACCGAGATCGCACTCGACGCCGCCGCGCTGAACCAGTTCGACGCCTCGGTGATGCTGCCTGCGGCGGACCTGCTGGCCGATGCGAAGGTCGATGCCATCGCCTGGAACGGTACGTCCGCAAGCTGGCTCGGCATCGGCAGAGACCGGAGCCTTTGCGAGGCAATCACGGTGCGCACCGGCGTGCCGGCGACGACCTCCACGCTCGCCTGCATCGATGCCGCTCGCGCGCTCGGCGCCAAACGTGTCGGCCTGGTCTCGCCCTATACCGACGACGTGCAGCGGCGGATCGGTCACGTCTGGGCCGAGGAGGGGATCGCCCCGCACGCGGAGCGGCACCTCGGACTGCGCGACAATTTCTCTTTCGGCGAGGTCGCGCCTGCGACGATTGCTGGCATGATCCGCGCTGTGGCGGCTGACGGCGCCGATGCTGTCGTCATCCTCTGCACCAACCTCGACGGCGCCGCGCTGGCGGCTTCGCTCGAACGGGAATTGAATGTCGCGGTGGTCGATTCGGTAGCGGTCACGCTGTGGCGAACCCTGGAGCTCGCCGGCGGCGATGCCGGGGCTCTTGCCGACTGGGGGCGGATCTTCCAGACATCGACGGTCATCAAGTGATGGAGACTCCTGTGACGCAGCTCGATCTTGCTATTCGCGGCGGCACCATCGTGACGGCCAGCGACGAGTTCCGCGCCGATATCGGCATTCGCGACGGCCGCATCGTCAGCATTGCTGATCATCTCGAAGGCGCAGCGCGCGAGATCGACGCGACCGGGCTGCTGGCCCTGCCGGGCGGGATCGACAGCCATGTCCACATCTCGCAGGCCTCCGGCCCCGACGTGGTGATGGCCGACGACTTCGCCTCAGCGACCCGTTCGGCAGCCGCCGGCGGCAACACCATGGTGCTGCCGTTCGCGCTGCAGCAGAAGGGCACGTCGCTGCGGACCTGCGTCGAGAACTACCGCAAGCTTGCCGAAGGCGAGTGCTATATCGACACGGCGTTCCATCTCATCATCTCCGATCCGACCGCGGTCGTGCTCGGGCAGGAGCTGCCGGCCCTGGTCAAGGACGGCTACACCTCGTTCAAGGTGTTCATGACCTATGACGACCTCGTGCTCAGTGACAAGCAGCTGCTCGAGGTCTTCGAGGTCGCGCGCCGCGAGGAGGCGCTGGTGATGGTCCATTGCGAGGGTTACGACGCCATCCGTTTCCTGACCTCCAAGCTGGAACGCGAGGGCCATATCGCGCCCTATTATCACGGCGTGTCGCGGCCACAGGCGGTCGAGCGCGAAGCCACGCATCGCGCCATCAGTCATGCCGAGGTGATCGGCGTTCCCATCATGATCGTGCACGTCTCCGGGCGCGAGGCGATGGAGCAGGTGCGCTGGGCTCAGCAGCGCGGATTGCCTGTTCATGCCGAGACCTGCCCGCAATACATTACGCTGACGGCTGACGACATGAAGGGTCTGAACATGGACATGTCAGGCGCGAAATATGTCTGCTCGCCGCCGCCGCGCGACGCGGAAAGCCAGCAGGCGATCTGGGAAGGCATCACCACGGGCGTGTTCCAGACTTTCTCGTCCGATCACTGCCCGTTCCGTTACGACGATCCCAGGGGCAAGCTGACGCCGAACGGCCGCACCTCGTTCCGCTGGGTGCCGAACGGCATTCCAGGTGTCGAGACCCGGCTGCCGATTCTGTTCTCCGAAGGCGTGTCGAAGGGACGGATCAGCCTGCAAAAATTCGTCGAGCTGACCGCGACCAACCATGCGCGCATCTACGGCCTCTATCCGCGCAAGGGCTCGATCGGCGTCGGCTTCGATGCGGATATCGTGCTCTGGGATCCCAAATTGAAGAAGCCTATTCGGCAGGCCGATCTGCATCACGGTTCGGACTACACGCCATGGGAAGGGTTCGACGTCACCGGATGGCCGGTAACGACGATCGCCCGTGGCCGGGTGGTGTACGAACACGGCAGGATCGTCGGCGACAAAGGCGCAGGCGACATTCTCAGCCGCGGCAGGTCGAGCCTGATCTGATCGGACTCAACGCGTTGCTGCTCAGCTATGGCGCCCGTGCGCGCGGCGCGACGGCCGTCTCAAGTCCACAGATCATGCCGGTCATATGTTCGTATCCAGCCTTCGCATGCGGCAAAACGAATCTAATCAATTCGGACAAGGTTGTCAGGCCGTCCCCCATAAGGCGACGTCCTTGACACGATTCTCGAAGCTGCCTGGTGGCGTCGTCCGACCTGTGCCGGGCGCTCAGCCGTGCGGAATGAAGCCGTTCAACGAAGCGTCATGGCGCAGATGTTCGACCAGCCCGGCGGCATCGCGGCCGCCATTGCGCTTGGGATCCTTCATTTGCGCGCAGATCTCGGCGCCGCTTTTTCCGAACCGGATGAAGTCAACGGGAGCGAGTTGCCAGTCGATGCCGGCGCGGGGCGGAGCGGGAGCCGGTTCGTTTACTTGCGTCGAAGTCATGTGACAGGTTGAGCAAGGGATCGCCTCCTTGTCTTTACGGCTTTCTCCACCGTGGATGTTCATGCCAGCGGGCAGCATCCGCGCTCTCCTGCATGAACAGTTGATAGACGGTTGCCGGCGCGTCGCCGGCCCTACTTGCCGGCGTGGGCGCGGAGCTGATGTCATGGCTGGATTCTCCCGCACGTCAATTTGGGCAAGTATCAGTTCATTCGGATTTGGCTAGGCGGCCATTCGCAACAGATCGACGATGTCGGCTTCGCTTTTAAAAGGCCGCGGATTGGCCTGCACGAAGCGATGATTGATCGCAATCTTGCTGATCTGCTCGAAATTGTCTTCGCCGATCCCGACGTCGGCAAGGCGACCGGGTAGTCCAAGTCTCCTGGTGAATTCTGCGAAGGCGGCTGCCGCTTCCATGCCCGGCTCGCCAAGAGCCGCTGCTAAGCGCGTTTGCGCATCCTCTGTGAACGCCTTGTTGTAGCGAAGTAGGCTCGGCATGATGACCGGTGTGCAATAATAGTGTGGTACGCCGAAGGTCCCGCCAAGCACGTGGCCGATGCCGTGACTGGCTCCCATCGGGACCCGCGCCTGGAGGCCGAAAGCGGCGAGCCACGCGCCATATTGAGACAGTCGACGCGCCTCCAGATCATCGGGTTGCTGCAAGGTCCGTTGCATTCCCTCCCGAAGCGTGCGGATGCCGGCCAGGACCACCTCGTCGCTAAGCGGCGTGCCGGCGGGTGAGCACAATGCTTCGATGCCGTGGTCCATCGAGCGCGTTCCCGATCCCATCCAGAGCTTCGAGGGCGTATGGACGGTAAGGGCAGGGTCGAGAATGATCGCCACCGGCATCATCAGAGAATGGAAGAAGATCTGCTTCAGCCTGCTGCGTTCATCGGTGACGAGCGCTGCTGCATTGTATTCGCCGCCGTTCAGCGTGGATGGCACCGCGATCTGTCGAACCTTTGGCGATCGGAACGGAGAGACGGTGACGCCCGGGCCCATGGGAAATGGATCGAAACCCGCTTCGTCACGGATGTCATGTTCCATCGCCATGATGACGATCTTGGCGAGATCGATCGCCGAGCCTCCCCCGACGGCGACCACCAGGTCGGCTCCGGCGTCTTTGGCTTGACGGGCAACCTCGGCAGCTTGCTTGCGCGTGGTGTGCTCTGCAATTCCATCGAAGGTCGCGACATGTCTTTCGCCGAGCGCACGCCGGATCTTCTCGATCTCGTCGGTCTTGGTATTCAAGGTGCGGCTGACGATCAGGAAGACGCGCTTGGCATCCAGCCGCACCGCTTCATCGTTCAAGGCCTCAGACGCAGCTTTGCCGTAAACGACACGGTCGATCGCCGGAAAATTGTGTATCCCTGCTTTGCGCATTTGCGTTCTCCCTGTGAGTTATCAAGCACCGATCTTCAAGCGGCGACAGTGTCGCGAATCTGTCGCGACGCCGTTTCCAGAAAGGCCTGAGCGAGATCGGGATCGTTGACGACGCGTGAGAGTGTCAACGCTCCGACCATCGTCGAAAGAATGGCCATGGCTTTGCTCCTGGATTCCTCGTCGCTCGTTTCGGCAATCAGGCGGCTGAGGATTTCGATATGCGCTTTGATCCCGCCTTCGAACGACGCTTTCACCTCGCTGCTCTGTCTGGCCACATCCGAGCCGAGCGCCACGATCGGGCAACCGTCCATCTTTTCGTCGCGATGATCCGTGCTGAGATAGAACCCCATCACCGCCCCGAGGGGATCCTCAGGGGCCGCGGCGATGGCGGTCGACCATCGCAGCGTGGCGCTCTCCAGCGCGCGCGTCGACGCCTGCGCGGCCAGGTCCTCCTTTGACTCAAACTGCTTGTAGAATGCGCCTTGGGTCAGCCCGGCAGCTTCCATCAGGTCCTTGAGGCCGATGCCGTCAAATCCCCGCGACCGAAACAGGCGGCTTGCGACATTGATGACGTTTTGCCGGTTTTCCTCAGCCTGAATGCGACTCACTCGCATCATTGGTCTCCCCATTTTAGATTGCGTTCGACATCTATTATCCGGTATAGAGCTCGAACGCAATCTATCTGGCATGAGGCCACGTTATGAAAAAGCGACAGATGATCGTGCTGGGGAGCGTCCTGATCGCGGGATGCGCGGTGGCCGCATTCGTTACGCTTCGCGCGCCGGCGGCCTCGGCCGTGAGCGATCCGAGGCAAGAAGCCCCGATCGTCAGGATCGCGGCCGCGGGCGCGGGTGACCGGATCGGGGCGCGGGTGCAGAGCAGCCTCGGTTTTCGCGTTCCCGGCAAGATCGTGGAGCGGCTTGTGAATACCGGTGAGCAGGTCAAAGCCGGTCAGCCGCTGATGCGGATCGACGAAACCGACCTTCGTCTTGCGGTCACGGCGAAGCGCAACGCCGTTGCTGCCGCGCGCGCGTCCGTCGTGCAGACCGAAGCGGACGAACCGCGATACGCCAAGTTGGTGAGCAACGGCTGGGCTTCCCGACAGCGCTACGAGCAAGCCAAGGCCGCGCTGGATACGGCCGAGGCGCAGCTTGCGAGCGCTGAAGCCGATGCACGGGTTGCCGAGAACGAGGCGACGTACTCGATCCTGGTCGCGGACGCGGACGGAACGGTGGTCGAAACGCTTGGCGAGCCCGGGCAGGTCGTTTCGGCCGGCCAGACGGTTGTTCGGATTGCCAAGGCCGGTCCTCGCGAGGCGGTGGTCGCGCTCCCTGAAACGATCCGGCCGGCAATCGACTCCGTGGCCGAGGCCAGCGTGTACGGAGCAGCCGAAGGGTGGCGCTATACGGCGCGTTTGCGGCAATTGTCCGACGCCGCCGATGCCCAGACCCGAACCTATGAAGCCCGGTATGTCCTGGACGGTGAAGCCGCGGCCGCACCACTTGGCGCGACGGTGACCATTCGGCTACCGAGCCAAACGAGCGAGCCGCAAGTTCAGGTGCCGCTCCGAGCAGTGCTCGATGATGGCCGCAAGACCGGAGTTTGGATCCTCGACAGCGCCACCTCAACCGTACGCTTTCGGCCGATCAAGCTTGTTCGGGTGACCGACGAAACCGCCGTGATCTCCGGCTTGAATTCTGGTGATCCAATTGTTTCGCTCGGCGCTCACCTCCTGCAGGAGGGCGCTCGTGTCAGGACCGCCGCTGAAAGCCGGAGCAACTGAAGAGTCTCAATCGTTCCGCCCCAGCCGCTGGAGAAGCACATGTACAGCTACATCGTCGAGCAGGAAATCCGAAAGACCTTCGACCATGTCAACAACCATCGCTGGGATGAAGCGGTGAAGGCGGTCGCGCCGCACATCCATCACCGTGTTTCCGGCCATCACGCGTTGGGCGGGGAGCGCCACGACAAAGCGGCCCTGCGCCGCTGGTTCGAGCGGCTCGGACGCGTCCTGCCCACGCTCCATATCAGGGTCAACAACGTCTGGGTGAAGGGCTGGCCCTGGAACACCACCGTGTTTGTCGAATGGGACGGCACCGCAACGCTGCTCGATGGCGACGGCTCGTACGTCAACCGCGGTCTCCACGTGTTCACCCTGCGGTGGGGCAGAGTCCATGCCCTCGAGGAATTTCAAGATTCACAGGAAGCCGCGCGCGGGCTTGCCGCCCAAGCGGCAGCTGGCCTCAAGGAAGCTGCCGCCCAGCCAATTGTAAGTTAGCAGATGAACCTTAATCTTTCCGCGATCGCCGTTCGCGAACGGGCCGTTACCCTGTCTTCATCATCCTGCGTTCGGGTTCAACGCCATTCTTGGCCTGATCGGACTGGCAGGCATCCTGATGTGCAATACCCTGATCCTGACCGAACAGATCAAGGAGAATCGTGCTGCCGGCCTCGATGACTATCACGCCGTCATCGAAGCCACCGTGCAACGCACCAGGCCGGTGATCCTGACCGCACTTGCCGCCGTGCTGGCCTTCATTCCTCTGACGCATTCCGTGTTCTGGGGATCGACGGCTTATACGCTGATTGGCGGCACGGCAGTTGGCAAGGTCCTGATCCTGCTGTTCCTTCCTGCGCTTTATGTGGCCTGGTTTCGCATCAAGCCAGCCCCCTATGAGCGTTCGGCGAAGGATGCAGAATTGCGAACAGCAATCGCCGCCGAGTAGGGCTCGGCGAAATCTATCCCTGCTGCGCCGTGGGTGCCTGGCTAGATAAGCCAGGCACTGCGTGGTCTCGCGGCGGCCTTATAGTTCAAAAAAAGAATGTGTGCAGCAGCATGGAAATGCGCCAGCGATCCTGTCCTAGAACAGCCGAAAACGCGGCCTTATACGCAGGATTTAGACCAAGTTATTTCCAAGTACGAGGACGGGGCCTGTCGTCCAAGTCACGGCACGTGAGCATCTAATCGCTTGACGAGTTCAAAAAAAGAACTGTAGGCTGCGCACGAGATGGCCGAACGCAACGGCCGCGACGTGCCGGATTTGCGGCTGGACCTGTTCTGCGCGATGCCTCTTCGCAAAGGGCGCGACGAGCCGCCACCGGCGCAACAAAACAAAGCCGCACACTCGAGAAGGGGTGCAAGTTTGGGAGGACGCAATGCTGGTGAGATGGAAGATCGTCGCGGCTCTGGCTCTATTCCTGAGTGGTCCCGCATTCGCCGCCGACGAGCCGGGAATCTCTGCTACCGAAATCAAGATTGGCGGGGTTTTTCCCTTCAGCGGACCGGCATCATCGATCGGTCTCGTGGGCAAGGGGCTCATGGCCTACGTTCAGGCGTTGAACGACCGCGGCGGCGTCAAAGGACGCAAGATCAACTACATCGCCTATGACGACGGATATAGTCCTCCCAAAGCGGTGGAGCACGTCCGCAAGCTGGTCGAAAGCGACGAAGTGTCGTTCATGTTCGGCCAGCTCGGCACGCCCGGCATCTCGGCCACTGCAAAATACCTGAGGGCCAAAGGGGTACCGAGTGTCGCCATCGTCAGCGGCTCGTCCAAGTTCACGGACGTCGCCAATTACCCGCTGATCACCACGGGTCTTGTCAGCTACGACACCGAAGGAAAAATCTACGCCAAATACCTGACGAGAACGCTACCGAACGCCAAGTATGCCATCCTCTATCAGAACGACGATCTTGGCAAAGATTACGTCGCTGCCTTCAAGGCGTTTCTCGGCAAGGATTTCGACCGCAAGGTCGTCAGTGCTTCCTACGAGGTCACTGAACCGACGATTGACTCACAGATTACCAATCTGAAGAGCTCGGGTGCCGAGGCCTTGGTGATCGCCGGGACGCCGAAGTTTGCGGCGCAGGCCATCCGGCAAGCTTCGGTGATTGGCTGGAAGGCGACCGTAATCATCAATTTCCCGTCCGGATCGGTCGGAGGCACGCTCGCACCGGCCGGCCTCGACAAATCGGTCGGCGTGATGGTCGGGACCACCAACAAGGACGTCCTGGACGAGACATGGAAAGACGACCGGGGTATGCAGGCCTACCGGGCGTTTTTCGAAAAGTATCTGATGGGCGCCGATATCACCAACGGCAGCTATCTGACCGGTTATCAGCAAGGCGTCCTGCTCGAGCGGATCCTCAAGCAATGCGGTGATGATCTGTCGCGGAAGAATATTCTGGCGCAGGCGAAGAACCTGAAAGACGTCGTCGTTCCGACTGTGCTGCCCGGGATCAAGGTCAACACGAGCGAGACCGAGAACATGATCTGGACGCAGATGCGGCTGCAGCGCTGGACCGGCACGACGTGGCAAGCGTTCGGAGACGTCTTGGACGCCAGGTCGGAGTGACGCTTGGCGCAGCCCGCCCGTTCTATCCATCCGCGGTAATTCAGGAGATCGTTTTCGATGTCGGCGAAGCCATTGACGTTTGCGCCACGGGAGCTCTCTGTCGAGCGCCGCACCGACGGCACGCTCATATTGAGGTCGCCGCTCGAATTGGGGCCATGCGACTGGCGCGTCACCGATTTTCTGCCGCGCTGGGCAAACGCGGCTCCGGACAGAATATTCCTCGCGCAACGCAATCCCAAAGGGGGATGGGACGAGATCACCTATAGCGAGGCATGGTCGCAGGTGCAGGCGGTCGGCCAGAGCTTGATCGACATGGGCGCAAAGCCGGCTGACAGGCTGGCAGTGCTTTCGGGCAACTCCATCGAGAACGCGGTGATCTCCTTTGCGGCGATGTCGATAGGTGTCATTCTGGCGCCTATATCGCCGAACTACACGCTGATGCCCGGCGGCCTTGCGCGCCTCAAGGACATCGCGCAGGTGCTGCGTCCGAACTTCGTTTTCGTTCAGAGTGGACGCGACTTTTCCGCGGCCCGTTCCATTCCCGAATTGGCAGACTCGACCTGGATCAGCGTCGATGGCGCGCCGGAGACGACGCCCTTCCGGGTCCTGACGGATCGAACGGACCGTGAAGGATTCACGCGTGCGTCGGGTGCAATTCCCAGCGACGCCGTTGCAAAAATTCTCTTCACCTCCGGTTCGACCGGCCTGCCAAAGGGCGTGCTGAACACGCATCGCATGATGGCGAGCTCGCTGCAAATGGGGAGCCTGCTGGTGTCGCCTCCGGAGGCGCCGGTTCAGGTCGAATGGCTGCCGTGGCACCATACGATGGGCAGCAACGTCATTCTTCACGGCATTCTCAGGAACGGCGGGACGCTCTACATCGATGACGGTCGGCCGCTGCCTCAGCTCTTTCACAAATCGGTGGCGAACCTCAAGGAGATCTCGCCGACGGCGATGTTCAACGTTCCCGCCGGCTATAACCTGTTGTGCGATGCCATCGAGAACGACTTCGCCCTCGGCGCCAGCATCTGCAAACGGCTGGATCGATTGAGCTACGCGGGGGCTGCCATTTCGCAAGGAACGCTCGAAAAACTCTATCGGCTGACTTCATCGGTCACGGGCCGGCGGATTCCGGTGATGTCGGGGTACGGGACGACCGAAACGGCGCCGACAATCAGCACGACGCATTGGGCAACGGATCGGCCGGGCGAGATTGGCCTTCCCGCGCCGGGCGTGCAGCTGAAACTGATCCCTGTTTCCGACACGTACGAGGCCAGGGTCAAGGGCCCCAACGTCACCCCCGGTTATCTCGGCAGAGCCGATCTGACGGAGAAGGCTTTCGACGAGGAGGGGTTCTACCGCATCGGCGACACCGTGTCGTTTATCGATCCCGAGAAGCCGGAGTTCGGTCTGCGTTTCACCGGCAGAATTTCGGAGAACTTCAAGCTCGCGAACGGCACCTGGGTTGCGATCGGCAATATGCGTGCCGCCATCCTGGCCGCAACGCGCGGCGTCCTACTGGACATTGTCGTTGCCGGAGAAAACCGTGATGCCTGCGCGCTGCTATGCTGGCTGAATCCAACCGAGGCGGCGCGGATTTCGAACGCGCCGGCTGCGGATTTGACCTGCGACCCCAAGGTGCTCGAATTCCTGAGACATCGTTTGCAGGAATACAATGAGGCCGTCGGAAGCAGCGAAAAAATCTGCACGTTCACCCTGCTGAAGGATCCGCCCTCATTGGCCGCGGGAGAAATCACCGACAAGGCCTATGTCAATCAACGTGCTGTGCTCAAGCACCGGGCTGAACAAGCGGACCGTCTCCACTGCAACGAACCCGACGCAGCCGTGATTCGAGTCTGATTCAGTGCCTGACGCCGGTGGCCGGCTCAAGCGGCGCTGCGGCGCGCCTTTGCCTTCGGCTTGTCAGGTGCGGCTGTCGTCAGCGGGCTTTGGGCGCCGGGGCCTGGATGGGTATGAACCTCTTTGGCCGAGAGCGGCTCGCCGCATTCAGAGCACACCATGACCGGGTCGAAGTCCTTTCCGCACTTGCGGTGCTGGTGCAGCAGCGGCCGGCCGCGCTCGTCGACCATGTGAGTGTCGCCCCAATGCACGAGCGCCATCATGATCGGATAAAGATCGAGACCCTTCTGGGTCAGGATATATTCGTGCCGCTTTGGCGCCTCCTGGTAGGGAATGCGGCGCAGAATGCCCTGCCGGACCAGCTTCTTCAGCCGTTCGGCGAGGAGATGACGTGTAATTCCGAGCGCCGACTGGAATCCTTCGAAGCGCCGCGTGCGCAAAAAACATTCGCGCAGGATCAGAAGGGTCCAGCGGTCACCGATCACGCCGATGGTCCGGGCCATCGAACACGGCTCTTCCTCCAGTTCTTTCCACTTCATCCGTATTCTCCAGTCATCCCAGCGAGACCCGCTCGAATCGCTGCCGAGGCCGCCATGTTTGCCTTGCATTCTAGATAGGTACTGAATTCCAAACAATACCCGATGAAACGGTCAAACCAGCATAAATCTAGCCGAATTTGACAGTTCGTTTTTAGAACTGTAGAAGTGAGAACAGGCAAGCCATGCGATTGGATCGCCGGTCCCTGACCATCCAATACGCTCTGCGGGAGAAGCGGTCATGACCCTCAAGGTTGAATTCCAGTTCGATTTCGGCAGCCCAAACGCGTATCTGGCGGAGGTCGCCATCCCCGGGATCGAGCGGCGGACCGGGGTAAAATTCGAGTACGTCCCGGTCCTGCTCGGCGGGATCTACAAGGCGACCGGCAACATGTCCCCGTTCGACTCGCTTCGCGGGATCAAGAACAAGCCGGAATACCAGGCGCTCGAGACCCAGCGGTTTATCCGCCGCCACAACATCACGAAATTTCGTCAGAATACCTTCTTTCCAGTCAACACTTTGATGCTGATGCGCGGCGCCGTCGCGGCCCAGTTCGAAGGCGTATTCGAACCCTATTTCCGCGCCGCCTATCATCACATGTGGGAGGAGCCCAAGAAGATGGATGATCCCGAAGTGTTCCGGACCGCATTTGCCTCCTCGGGGATCGACATCGACAGGCTGGTTACGCGCGCGCAGCAGGATGATGTCAAAAAGAAGCTGATTGACCTGACCAATGACGCGGTCGCCCGCGGTGCCTTCGGCTCGCCGACATTCTTCGTCGGTAAGGAGATGTTTTTCGGCAAGGATCAACTCCGGGACGTCGAGGAATCGATCGTCGAACAGACCCGGCAGCCCGTTTCCAAGACCGGCTAGTTACCGACTTGCGGTCCGTGCGGGTTGAGGCGAAGGGCTGACGGTAAGCCGGAGTTTATCCTCAGCCCGTCGGCAGAAAAACAATCCAGGAGAGTGAAATGGCTGGTCCGCTTAGCGGCGTTCGTGTCCTCGATCTGACCGGCGTGGTGTCGGGCCCGTTTGCGACCATGTTTCTGGCGGACCAGGGCGCCGACGTGCTCAAGATCGAGCCGATCGGTGGCGATATCACCCGTCGCAGCCGGGCCACCATCGACAAGGACGGCGAGTTCTCCGCGCTGTTCATCTCGTCCAACCGCGGCAAGCGTTCGCTCTCGATCGACGTCAAGAGCCCCGCCGGGCACGAGGTGCTGGCCAAGCTGGTCGCGCAGGCCGATGTTCTGGTGCAGAACTTCCGGCCCGGCACCATGGAGCGCCTCGGCCTCGGCGTCGAAGAACTGCGCCAGCGTCATCCGCGCTTGATCTATGTCTCGATCAGCGGCGTCGGCGACACCGGGCCCTATGTGAAGAAGCGCGTCTACGATCCAATCATTCAGGGCCTGTCGGGCTTTGCCGATATCCAGTCGCAGCCGGTCACCAATCGCCCGCAGATGATCCGCACCATCGTGTGCGACAAGACCACCGCCGTGTTCACCGCGCAGGCGGTGGCGGCGGCGCTCTACGCGCGTGAGAAGACGGGGCAGGGGGATCATATCCAGGTCGCGATGCTGGACGCGATGATTTCCTACCTCTGGCCGGAAGGCATGATGCAGTACACGGTGGTCGGAGCCGAGGCCGCTGCCGCCGATCCCAACGACCGCCCGGATCTCGTGTTCAAGACCAGCGATGGTTACATCACGGCCGGCACCATCTCAGATTCCGAATGGCAGGGCTTCTGCCGCGCGTCCGGCGATCCCGAGCTCGCCAACGATGCCCGGTTTGCGACCCCGTCCGCGCGTTCGGTGAACGCCACGGCGCGCATCAACAAGATGGCGGAGTATATCGGCCGGCACACGACCGCCGAATGGCTGGAGCGGTTGGACGCTGCGGATGTCCCTTGCGCGCCGATCCTGCGGCGCGGCGAGATCATCCACAATGAGCAGGTCGTGGCGCGAGGAATCATCGCGGAGTTCGACCAACCGAAGGTCGGTCGTGTGCGCCAGCCCAAACCCGCGGCCCGCTTCGAGGTCAACCAGGCTGCCATCGGCGGACCGGCCCCGCGCGTCGGGGAGCACTCGCGCGAGGTGCTGCGCGAACTGGGCTACGATGATGGCGCGATCGACGATATGGTCGCTGCACGGACGCTACGCGTGGCCATGTAGGTCGAAGCGCTTCGCGCGTCCGGCGAACGGTTCTCAGGCCTTGGCAGGCGTCGGTTTAATTGGTGCGCGCGGAGCATTCGCGGCAACCGCTCGCTGGTAAGCCTCCCGGCTTCGCATGCGCTCGAGATAGGGCCGCGCATTGTCGCAGATGCCTACCCCGTAGGCGACCGCCCAGTCCAGGCACGTCGTCAGCAGGATGTCGGCGCTGCTGAATCGCTCGCCCATGATAAAATGTCGGCCGTCGGCCAGCGCGACCTCGACATGGCGCAGCTGCGCCCGAAAGTATTCTGCGGCTTGAGCTACGACCTCCGTCGCGACGCCGTAAATTGGGCCGAGCGCATCGGCGCTGTGACGGCGCATCACATACAGGCTAGTCGAGTCGAGCTCGGTGACGATAAAGAAGCACCATTCCAGCCACGCGGCATAGTCGCGGGTGGATTCAGGGATCAATGCACGCTCCGGCGTTGAGTACATCCGCGACAGATAAGCGACGATCGCGGCGCTCTCGCCGATGCGGAAATCACCGTCCTGCAGCAGCGGAATCTTCTGGCGCGGATTGAGCCTGGTATATTCGGCGGTCTTGGTCTCGCCGGTCCGTGGGCCGATCGGTTTGATCTCGTAGGCCAGCCCCAGCTCGTGCATCGCCCAGTGCGGCCGAACGGTGCGGCTTGTCCCGACGCCCCACAAAGTGAGGTCTGGATTGTCGCTCATGTCACCATTTCTCTACGGCGGGGCGAAGATCGAGTTCATGGGTCCAGCCGTCGCGGCTTTGCTGATGGGCAAACCAATACGCTTCGGCAATTGAGGAGGTCTTGGTCAGGCTGTCGGGCGGGATCTCACTGGCCTCGATCCCCCTGGCCGCTTTCATGCGCTGATGAATAGCCTCGCTATCGACGCCAGCGTCGATGATGAGATGGACGACGTGAATGTTCTTGGGCCCGAGCTCGCGCGCCATCGCCTGGGCCAGCGCGCGAAGGCCGAATTTTGCCGACGAGAACGCGACAAATCCCTTGCTGCCCCGGATGCTTGCGGTCGCACCGGTAAAAAGAATGGTGCCGCATCGGCGCGGCAGCATGACGCGCGCGGCTTCGCGTCCGACCAGGAAGCCGGCGTAACAGGCCAGCTCCCAGGCCTTGAAGAAGAGCTTTTCGGTAGTCTCCAGCAGGGGCTTGTTGACGTTCGAACCGGCATTGAACAGGCAGATCTCGATCGGACCGATGTCGCGCTCGACGCCCGCGAATAGCTTCTGGACTTCTGCTTCCTGACGGGCGTCGACGCTGAAGGCGTGGATGTTGTGGCCTTTCGCCCTGAGCTCGTCGACAAGCGCCTGAGATTTGGTCGGATCGCGTCTGCAGATGCAAATAGTGTAGCCGCCGCTGGCAAACCGCCGCGCAACGGCAGCGCCGATGGCATCACCCGCGCCGACCAGCATCGCGACCCCGCGACTTTCTCCCATGCTGCCTCTCCCATAAGTTCTTATTTGATACGCTATGGGTATCGGTTGGAAGTCCGGTTGTAAACGGTGTTCTCAAGAGCGCTGGAACAGGGCAGTAAGCTTGCCGTTTTCTGATCCGATCGTGACAACAAAATAGCGATTGACGAGTTCTAAAAAAGAACGCATGTTTCGCTTCGAGGCGCAATGCTGAAAAAGGCGCCGATGTTTTTCAGTCGGGAGGCGGTTAGTCGTGGCGAAGCTGTCGCAAGCACTCGGTCTCGATCAAACCGCTTTTCGGTTTGCTGGCCGCATCGACCAATCGACAGATCGCCATCTTGCCAAAGCGGTGGACCAGATCGGGCCGATCGAGGACTGCGCCACGACCATGGTAGCCTCGATCGGCGCGATGGCGAATCCCGATCGTTCTGGTCTCGCTCAAAAAATGTGGTCCACCAGGGCCGATAGAACTGCTTCGCACACAGCGCGCCTAACCTAACTGGGAGAAGTTCCTTGAAAAAGAGAAATGCAACCGTCGCCGTGATCGGCGCGGGCGATTTCATCGGCGGCGAGATCGCCAAGAAATTTGCCTCCGAGGGCTTTACTGTCTTCGCGGGTCGCCGCAACGGCGACAAGCTGGCGCCGCTGGTCAAGGAGATCGAGGCTGCCGGCGGCGAGATCCACGCACGTTCGCTCGACGCGCGCAAGGAGGAGGAGATCGTCTCCTTTCTGAGCGACGCCGACAAGCACGCACCATTGGATGTCTGCATCTTCAATATCGGTGCCAACGTCAACTTCCCGATCCTCGAGACGACCGAGCGCGTGTTCCGCAAGGTCTGGGAGATGGCCTGCTACTCCGGCTTCCTCGCCGGGCGCGAGGCGGCCCGGCTGATGCTGCCGCGCGGCCAGGGCAACATCTTCTTCACCGGTGCGACCGCTTCATTGCGCGGTGGCAGCGGCTATGCCGCCTTTGCCAGCGCCAAATTCGGACTGCGCGCTGTGGCGCAGGCAATGGCGCGCGAACTCGGCCCGAAGAATATCCACGTCGCGCACCTCGTTATCGATTCCGGCGTCGACACCGAATGGGTCCGCCAGCGGCGCCTGGAAGCGCTCGGGCCTAATGCGCTCGACGATCCGGATCTGCTGATGCCGCCGGCCTCGGTCGCGGCGTCCTATTGGCAGCTGTATCAGCAGCCGAAGAGCGCCTGGACCTTTGAGCTGGAAATCCGCCCCTTCGGTGAGAAGTGGTAGGAAGCGCAGATGGAACTCGCACTGCCTCCCGAAGATGCGGCCTTCCGTGATGAGGTGCGCGCTTTCATCGCCGAAAACTATCCGAAGGAAATGCGGGTCCCTAATCCGGAGACCGACCTGACCAAAGAGCAATCGTTGCTCTGGCACCAAATTCTCTACGAGAAGGGCTGGATCGCGCCGCTTTGGCCCAAGGAATTTGGCGGCCCCGGCTGGTCGATCACCCGGCGTTTCATCTTCGAGCAGGAGACCAGCCGGGCCGGGACGCTGCCGCCGTTGGCGTTCAGCGTCACCATGGTTGGTCCGGTCATTTACACCTTCGGCAATGATGCCCAGAAGCAGAAGTTCTTGCCGCGGATACTGTCGGGTGAAGACTGGTGGTGCCAAGGCTATTCCGAGCCGGGCTCAGGCTCAGACCTCGCCACCGTCCGGACCAAGGCTGTGCGCGACGGCGACCATTACATCGTCAACGGTCACAAGACCTGGACAACGTTGGCGCAGCACGCCGACTGGATCTTCTGCCTGGTGCGTACTGATTCGAGCGCCAAGCCTCAGGCGGGCATCTCGTTCCTCCTGATCGACATGAAGTCGCCAGGCGTGACCGTGCGTCCGATCATCACGATCGACGGTTCGCACGAGGTCAATGACGTCTTCCTCGAGGATGTCCGCGTTCCCGTCGAGAACCTGATCGGCGAGGAGAACAAGGGCTGGACCTACGCAAAATTCCTGCTGGGCAACGAGCGCACCAGCATGGCCGGGATCGGCCGGTCGACGCGCTACCTCGACCGGTTGAAGAAGATCGTGAAAGCGGAGATCGCAGCGGACGATCCGGCGCATCTCGAATTTCGCAAGGAGATCGGCCGGCTCGAGCTCGATGTGCTCGCGCTCGAGGCCACCGAGCTGCGGGTCGTTGCCCAGATGGCGCGCGGCATCGATCCGGGGCCCGCGGCCTCGCTGTTCAAGATCCGCGGCACCGAGATCTTCCAGGGCATTACCGAGCTCACACATCGTGCCATCGGCAACTATGGCCTGGCGCTTCGCGAGCAACCGTCGGGCGCAAACCAGTTCATGCCGGGTGCCGATTACGGCCACACAGCGTCGGAGAAATACCTGAACGCGCGCAAGCTCAGCATCTACGGTGGATCAAACGAGATCCAGCGCAACATCATCGCCAAAGCGGTGCTCGGTCTCTAGCAACAGCGCAACAAGAGGATCGGATGGATATCCAGTTCACGGAAGAGCAGGAACTGTTGCGCTCCAGCGTACAGCGTATGCTACGCGACCAATACAGCTTCGAGGCGCGCCGCAAGATCGTGGCCAGCGAAGAGGGCTGGAGCCGCAAGCAGTGGGGCGCTTTTGCGGAGCTCGGCCTGCTCGCCGCGCCATTCTCCGAGGAGAGCGGCGGACTTGGTGGCGGCCCGCTCTCTACTATGATCGTTGCCCAGGAGTTCGGCCGCCACCTTGTCGTGGAGCCGTACGTGGAGACGGTCGTGCTGGTCGGCGGCTTGATCGAGCAGGCAGGGACGAAAGAGCAGAAGCAGGCCTTCATTCCCGATATCATCGCCGGACACAAGATCTGGGCGCTGGCCTGGACCGAAAAAAACTCGCGCTTCGATCTCGCCAATGTCGCGGCCACGGCGCGGCGAGAGGGAAAGGACTACACGCTTAGTGGTGAGAAGACCGCCGTCATAGCGGCGCCTTGGGCCGATTATCTCATCGTCTCCGCCCGGACTGCCGGCAAGCGCGACGATTGTGGCGGCGTCAGCCTGTTCGTCGTCGACGCCCGGGCGGCGAATCTCGAATTGCGGAGCTTCAAGACCATCGACGGCCGCCGTGCCGCGGAGATCACTTTCCGCGATGTGCGCGGCGAGTTGCTCGGCAGCGAGGGCGAAGGCGTCGCCCTGCTGGAAGGCTGCCGCGACAGGGCCATCGGCGCGCTCTGCGCCGAGGCGGTCGGCGCGATGGCCGAACTGAACTCTGCGACGCTGGAATACGCCAAGGCCCGAAAGCAGTTCGGCGTCACCATCGGCAGCTTCCAGGTGTTGCAGCACCGGATGGTCGACATGTTCATCGCGCATCAGGAGGCGCTTTCCCTGATGCAGCATCTCAGTCTCAGCCTCGGTGCCGGCGAAAGTGGCATCTCGCGCCTCGCCTCCGGCGCCAAGTCGAGGGTCGGCTATGCCGGCAAGTTCATCGCCGACCAGGCGGTGCAGCTCCACGGCGGCATGGGCATGACCGACGAATTGAACGTCGGTCACTACTTTAAGCGAATCTCCTCGATCAATATCCAGTTCGGCGATCCCGCTCACCACTTGCTGCGTTATGTGCAGCTCGACGCGGCAGCGTAACCAAAGAGGCAGCCATGACGACAGAGGCAGTTATCGTTTCCACCGCCCGCACCGGCGTCGGCAAGGCCTATCGCGGTGCGCTGAACAACACCGAGGGGCCGACCATGGCTGGCCATGTGATGGCCGAAGCGGTGAGGCGCGCGGGCGTTGAGCCGGACGAGGTCGAAGACGTGGTGATGGGTTGCGCGATGCAGCAGGGCACCATGGTGATGAACGTCGCACGCAAGGGGGCGGTTCGTGCCGGCCTGCCGGTCACCGTCGCCGGCACCACGATCGATCGGCAGTGCGCCTCCGGCCTGCAGGCGATCGCGGTCGCGGCCCGCTCGATCATGCTGGATGGCGTCGAGATCGCGATCGGAGGCGGCATCGAATCGATCAGCCTGGTGCAGAACGACCACATGAACAGGTTCCACGCCGTCGACGACGAGCTGATGGCGATGAAGCCCGAGATGTACATGTCGATGCTCGACACTGCCGAGATTGTCGCCGAGCGCTACAAGATCGGTCGCGACCGGCAGGACGAATACAGCCTCGAATGTCAGCGCCGCATTGGTGCCGCGATGCAGGCCGGTCGCTTCAATGACGAGATCGTCCCGATCACAACGACGATGGCCGTCGTCAACAAGGACACCAGGGAGGTCTCCTATCAGCAGGTGACGCTGTCGAAGGACGAAGGGCCGCGCCCCGAGACCACGGCGGAAGGATTGGCGAAGATCAAGCCGGTATTCGAAGGCAAGACCATCACGGCCGGCAATGCCAGCCAGCTCTCCGACGGAGCATCGGCCTGCGTGCTCATGAGCGACAAGACCGCCACCAAGAAGGGCCTTAAGCCGCTCGGCATCTTCCGCGGCTTCGTCGCCGCCGGAGTCGAGCCGGACGAAATGGGCATCGGTCCGGTCGCGGCGATCCCGCGCCTTCTCAAGCGCCACGGCCTGAGGATCGATGACATCGATCTTTGGGAGCTGAACGAAGCCTATGCTGTCCAGGTGATCTACTGCCGCGACAAGCTCGGCATCGATCCGGACAAGCTGAACGTCAATGGCGGCTCGATCGCGATCGGCCATCCCTACGGCATGACGGGCAGCCGGCTTGCGGGCCATATCCTGATCGAGGGGCGGCGGCGCAAGGCGAAGTACGGCGTGGTGACCATGTGCATCGGCGGCGGCATGGGCGCGGCCGGCCTATTTGAACTCGTCAACTGATCGGAAAGCGGAGAAAGCGCACGTGAAGACAGCAATCACTGAACTGTTCGGCATCCAGCATCCGATCATCCAGGGCGGCATGCATTATGTCGGCTTTGCCGAGCTTGCCGCCGCGGTCTCGAATGCCGGCGGTCTCGGCATCATCACCGGCCTGACCCAGCGGACGCCGGAGCTGCTGGCGAAGGAAATCGCGCGCTGTCGCGACATGACCGACAAGCCGTTCGGTGTGAACCTGACCTTCCTGCCGAGCTTCACTGCACCGCCTTATCCGGAATATATCGCCGCCATCAAGGAAGGTGGCGTCAAGGCGGTGGAGACCGCCGGCCGCAGCCCGGAAGCGTACATGCCCGCGCTGAAGGCTGCCGGCATTAAGGTGATCCACAAATGCACTTCGGTGCGGCATTCGCTGAAAGCCGAGAAGATCGGATGCGACGCCGTCAGCGTCGACGGCTTCGAATGCGGCGGCCATCCCGGCGAGGACGATATCCCGAACATGATCCTGCTGCCGCGCGCGGCGGATGAACTGAAGATTCCGTTCGTGGCCTCGGGTGGCATGGCGGATGCGCGCAGCCTCGTTGCTGCGCTGTCGATGGGCGCCGCCGGCATGAACATGGGTACCCGCTTCGTCGCAACCAGGGAAGCTCCCGTCCACGCCAACGTCAAGCAGGCCCTCGTCAAAGCCACCGAACTCGATACCGTGCTGGTCATGCGCGCGCTGCGTAACACCGAGCGCGTGCTGAAGAACAAGGGTGTCGATCAATTGCTCGAGGTCGAGCGCGAGAAGGGGGCGAGCCTCAAGATCGAGGACATCCATGAGCAGGTCGCGGGTGTCTACCCCAGGGTGATGGTCGATGGTGACATGGATGCCGGTGCTTGGAGCTGCGGCATGGTGGTCGGACTGATCCACGATATCCCGACGGTGAAGGAGCTGATCGACCGCATCATGAGGGAAGCCGAGCAGATCATCCGGCAGCGGCTGACTGGATTTCTTGACGGTACTGTCGCCGATCTGGCCACGCGCGCCGTTGCTTGACAAAGGTTTGCATGCGAGCGCTTCAGTGCCGAGATCAATGCTCGCTGATCGCATTGAGCAGCGGATCGGCGTGACCGATTGATCTCTCAAGTTGGGGGGGCGGGCCAGGCCGACAAGCAAGCTGAAATGTCGTTTTCACCGAGGAGCGGCCAATGAAGTACTATCTCTGCAAGTACATTCCGCCCCGGGCGGATTTCCTGGCGACCATGAGCGCCGCTGAGAAACAATGGATGAAGCAGCACGGTGCGTTCCTGGATGATCTGCTCGCAAAGGGGCAGATCGTCGCGCACGGTCCCGTCACGGACCCGCGTGGCGGTTATGGCGTGTCGCTCTATCAGATCCCAAACGATCTCGACATCGAGGCGGTCACCTCGGAAGATCCTGTCGTGAAGAACGGCGCCGGCCACTATGAGCATTACCCGATGATGCATTTGAAGGCGCGCGGCTGAGATCCTCCCCTGGACCAATTTGGCAGCGTGGGTGGCATGACCTTTGATCTGTGCCAGCACGGGTAGGCCATCGCGATCGGCGAGACAGCGTTTTGCAAGGATGGGAGCCGCGGCGCCGTCGGCATTGGCGGGGGAGGCGGCCGGCGTAATAGTGCCGTTGGTGCGGAACGCTGCCTTCAATCCGGGAACTTGGCCGGACGGCGTGCTGCACGTCAAAAAAGTATCAGTTCACATCTGAAATGGTGGTGGCGTGCCTAGGTACTGGTCGCTACTCTGCCAACGAGAGGAAGCGCTGAACCAATCAGCCGATAAGGGAGCGGAGGCGGATCATTACAAGCCGCACCGGCCTGAAGGGAGGGGACATGGAACCGGACCTGGAAGTTGTCCAGATACGGCGCGGCGAGTCATTCAAGGCGTGGTCGCACGGCTACCCATTCCACACCGTCCGCTGGCATTTCCATCCCGAGTACGAGCTCCATCAGGTCGTGGCCACCAGCGGACGCTATTTCGTCGGTGACTTCATCGGCGACTTCGAACCAGGTAATCTCGTGCTCACCGGCCCCAATTTGCCGCACAATTGGGTGAGCGATCTGCCGGCAGAGTGCGCCATCCCGCTACGCGGACGCATCCTTCAATTCAGCGAAGAATTCATCGGCGACCTGATGAAGGTCATGCCTGAGCTTTCGGGCCTTGCCGCACTGCTGGATTTTTCCCGGCGTGGTGCGCTGTTCACCCGCAGCACGAGCGATGCGCTCGTCCCACTCATGGAGGAGATCGTCACGGCGAACGGCGTGCGCCGGATCGAGCTGTTCTTGATGATCTTGGGGATACTCTGTCGCGCCGCGCGACAGGCGCGTCCGCTGTCCAGCCCAAACTATCTGCCCGATCCGTCTGGCTACATGTCCGTGGGAATGAACAAGGCACTCGCATTCATCCGGAAGAATCTGACGCAACCTTTCGGCGAAGCGGAGCTTGCTGCGATCGCCGGTCAATCGCAAAGCGCATTTTCGCGCTCGTTCCGCCGGCACACGGGCATGTCATTGGTGCAATACGTTAAGCGGCTGCGTATCAATCTCGCTTGTCAGATATTGATGAGCGACGAGCAGGCTTCCATCACCGACATCTGCTTCGAGGTCGGCTTCAACAATCTCTCCAATTTTAACCGGCAGTTCCTGGCCGAGAAAGGCATGCCCCCTTCGCGCTTCAGACGATTGTTGGCGCACAACATCGATGAGGCGCACGCGGCCTAGCCGCATAGGAGCAAAGAAGGAGGATCGTTACGGAAGAATGACGCGGACACGCCGACGGCGGTCCGCGACAGCAATCGTTCGACCAGAATTCTGCGCGGCTCCGAGCACCGGCGCTCATCGTGCCGTCGGAAACGGAAGCAGCGAGGGCCTGACTTCGAAGGATCAACGACGACACCCTGACACCCAGTCTGGAAAGGAAATCTGAAATGAGAAAGTTCTCTGCTAAATATGCGGGCACAATTGGCATAGCCCTCTCGCTGCTCGGCACAACAGCCATTTCTTCGCGGGCCGCAGAGGTGAAGAACGCGACCGTCGCCTTCCTGATGCCGGACCAGGCCTCCACCCGCTATGAACAACATGATTATCCGGGCTTCGTCGCAGAGATGAAGAAGCTGTGCGACAGTTGCAAGGTGATCTACCAGAACGCCAGCGCGGATGCCGCGCGGCAGCAACAGCAATTCAACTCGGTGATTTCGCAGGGCGCCAAGGTAATCGTGCTCGACCCCGTCGACTCCACTGCCGCGGCATCCCTGGTCAAGATGGCACAATCGCAAGGCATCAAGGTCATTGCCTATGACCGGCCGGTCCCCGACGCCAAGGTCGATTTTTACGTGTCCTTCGACAATCAAGCCATCGGCAAGGCTATCTCCGAATCGCTCGTCAAGCATCTTAAGGCCGCCAACGCGACGGCGAAGGAGGGCGAAGGCGTACTCGAAATCAATGGATCGCCGACCGATGCCGCTGCGGGACTCATCAAGAAGGGGATCCACGAGGGGCTTGATAAGAGCGGCTATCCAATTCTGGCCGAATACGACACGCCGGACTGGGCGCCGCCGAAGGCGCAGCAATGGGCGAGTGGCCAGATCACCCGCTTCGGCAAGAAGATCCTCGGCGTCGTAGCTGCCAATGACGGCACGGGCGGTGGCGCAATTGCCGCCTTCAAGGCCGCAGGTATCGAGCCGGTGCCGCCGGTGACGGGCAACGATGCGACGATTGCCGCGCTTCAGCTCGTCATCGCAGGCGATCAGTACAACACGATCTCCAAACCCAGTGAGATCGTGGCAGCTGCTGCGGCGCAAGCGGCGGTGAAATTCCTCTCCGGAGAGATGCCCAAGGCGGAAGCTACGCTATTCAATGCGCCATCGAAGTTGTTCGTGCCGGCCGTCGTCACTCAGGAGAACCTGAAGGCGGAGATTATCGATAAGAAGATCCAGACGGCCGATCAGCTCTGCACGGGCCGATATGCCGCGGGTTGCAAGAAGCTTGGCATCACGCAGTGACGACGTCGGTCCCGGCCGCTTCCGGCGGCCGGGACGAAGGATGAGAGGGCGAATTGGGACATGACCACGATCTCGGATGCCGATGACGCGCAGGGCGGACCGCGCAAGCCGGTCTTGAGTCTTCGCGGAATTTCCAAGCATTTCGGCGCCGTGTCCGCCCTGACCGATGTTGATCTCGATGTGCATGCCGGCGAAGTCGTGGCACTTGTGGGTGATAACGGTGCAGGAAAATCCACGCTGGTGAAGATCCTTGCCGGCGTGCACCAACCCACCTCCGGAACGATCACGTTCGGCGGTGAACATGTTGTCCTGTCCGACCCATCCATGGCACTCGGCCTCGGCATCGCCACCGTTTTCCAGGATTTGGCCCTCTGCGAGAATCTCGACGTGGTCGCAAACATCTTCCTCGGCCGCGAGCTCAACCCGCTGCGGCTCGACGAGGTCTCCATGGAGCTTCGCGCCTGTACCTTGCTCAACGAGCTGTCAGCGCGGATCCCGAGCGTGCGAGAGCCCGTGGCGTCGCTCTCCGGCGGACAGCGCCAGACCGTGGCGATCGCGCGCTCGCTGCTGACTGAGCCGAAACTCATTCTGCTCGACGAGCCGACTGCGGCGCTCGGCGTTGCCCAAACCGCTGAGGTGCTAGACCTCGTCGAACGCGTTCGCGCACGCGGTCTCGGCGTCATCATGATCAGTCACAACATGGAGGACGTCCGCGCGGTTGCCGATCGGATCGTGGTGCTGCGCCTCGGTCGCAACAACGGCGAGTTCGATCCCGACGTGTCCAATCAGGATCTCGTTACGGCGATTACCGGAGCGGACGAAAATTCTGTCTCGCGCCGCGCCAGGCGGCGCCGCGCCCATCAGTCGCCGGAGCTTGGGCGATGACCGACGACACGCAACAGGTTTCGACGGCGCGGTTGCTCGACCGCAGTGACGAACGAGTCAAGCACGCGGACACGCTTGGAAACACGATCGGCGCCTTTGTGGACCGTGTGCGGTCGGGCGATCTCGGATCGCTGCCGGTGGTCGTCGGGCTCATCGTCATCTGCGCGGCGTTCGAGACCCTCAACCCTGTTTTTCTCGCGCCGAACAATCTGGTCAATTTGCTTTTCGATTGCGCGACAGTGGGTGTGATCTCGCTGGGCATCGTCTGTATCCTGATGGTCGGCGAGATCGATCTGTCGGTCGGATCGGTGAGCGGGTTCTCTTCGGCGCTCGTCGGCGTGCTTTGGGTCGCTCAGGATTGGCCGGTCGCCGTGGCGATCGTCACGGCGTTGGTGCTGGGCGCTGCCATCGGCGCGCTCTATGCATTTTTGTTCAATCGTCTGGGTATGCCGAGCTTCGTCTCGACGCTGGCCGGCCTGCTGACGTGGCTCGGCCTGCAGCTGTATCTGCTCGGCTCCTCCGGCTCGATCAACCTTCCGTATGGATCGGCGCTGGTCAATTTCGGACAGATGCTCGTCATGCCGTCGATCGTATCCTACGTGCTGGCGGCGGTCGCGAGCGTGGTTATGTTCGTGACCGGCTACCGAACGGCCGCGCGCCGGCGGGCGGCGGGGCTATCGGCCAGTTCGCTTGGTCGCATGGTGCTGAAGGCGCTGCTGGTCACCATCGTGCTCGAATTCGTTGTCTATTATCTCAATCTCGGGCGCGGCATTCCCTGGATGTTTGGTCTGTTCGTCGGCTTGTGCGTGATCATGAATTACGCATTGACGAGAACCAAATGGGGCCGCTCGATGTCTGCCGTCGGCGGCAATCGCGAGGCGGCCCGTCGGGCTGGCATCAACGTTCGCCGGGTCTATTCGACCGCATTCATGCTGTGCTCCACGCTGGCCGCGGCCGGCGGCATTCTGGCCGCAGCGCGGCTGGCATCTTCCAGCCAGCAGGCCGGGACCGGGGATGTGAACCTCAACGCGATCGCCGCCGCGGTCATCGGTGGCACAAGCCTGTTTGGCGGCCGCGGGAGCGCCTATTCCGCGCTCCTCGGCGTCATCGTCATCCAGTCCATCGCGAGCGGCCTCACGCTGCTCGATCTCTCCTCGTCGCTGCGGTACATGATTACGGGCGCGGTCCTTGCCATTGCAGTCATCGTCGATTCGCTGGCACGGCGCTCGCGCCTTTCCCACGGCCGAGCTTGAACAACTCTCATAGGAAAAGGACAAGCCTTGGCCCAGGAACTTGCAGAAAAAGTCGCGGCGATCACCGGCGCCGCATCGGGCATCGGTCTCGAATGCGCCAGAACATTGATCGGGGCCGGCGCGCGGGTGGTGCTGATCGATCGGGCGGAAGAGGCGCTGAGCAGCGCCTGCGTTGCGCTGGGCGATCAGGCGATTCCGTTACGTATCGACCTCACCGATCCCCTGAGCATGGAAGCGATGATGCCGCAGGTGCTGGAGAAAGCGGGTCAACTGGACATCTTCCATGCGAATGCTGGTGCCTATGTCGGCGGCGAGGTGCTTGGCGGCGATCCCGACGCGTGGGACCGCATGCTCAATTTGAACGTCAATGCGCTGTTCCGGTCGATCCATGCGGTGCTGCCGCACATGGTTGAGCGCAAGAGCGGCGACATCATCGTCACCAGTTCGATCGCAGGTCTCGTGCCTGTCGTCTGGGAACCGATCTATACCGCGTCCAAGCACGCCGTGCAGGCTTTTGTGCATACTCTGCGCCGGCAGGTCGCGAAACACGGTTTGCGCGTCGGCGCCGTTGCGCCCGGTCCAGTCGTGACCGCGCTCATCAAGGATTGGCCCAAAGAGAAGATCGAGGAGGAAATGGCGGCCGGTGGCTTGATGCAGCCGGTGGAAGTCGCGCAGGCAGTGCTCTTCATGTTGACGCGCCCGAGAAACGTCACCATCCGCGACCTCGTCATTCTGCCGCAGAGCAACGATCTGTAACATCTTCCGATCGGCGATCCTGAGATGAACAAGCAACCCGATAACCGCCATTTCCTTGGCATCGATGTCGGCACCGGCAGCGCACGGGCCGGACTCTTCGACCGCTCTGGCAGGCTCCTGGCGAGTGACAGCGCCCCTGTTGCACTTTGGCGGGAGGCTGGCGACGTCGTCGAGCAGTCGAGCGAGGATATCTGGCGTGCCGTATGCCGCAGCGTGCGTAGCGCGGTGGTGCAGGCGGGTATCGCGGCGGACAGTATCGCCGGCATAGGCTTTGACGCGACCTGCTCGCTGGTGGTGCTTGGCGAGGCGGGTGTGCCGCTGCCCGTCGGGCCGTCCGGCGATCCTGCTCGCAACGTCGTTGTATGGATGGATCACCGCGCTGCGGATCAGGCGCGCCGTATCAACCAGACGGGCGAGAAAGTTCTCGACTATGTCGGCGGAACGATCTCTCCCGAGATGGAGACGCCGAAACTGTTGTGGCTCGCCGAAAACATGCCCGAGACGTTCTCCCATGCGTGGCAGTTTATGGACTTGACTGATTTTCTCACTTGGCGTGCAACAGGGAGTTTGTCCCGCTCCATTTGTACCGTGACGTGCAAGTGGACCTATCTGGGCCACGAAGACCGCTGGGACGATCAATTCTTCCGCAGGATTGGCCTCGGCGTGCTGCCGGATGAGCAGTTCCGCAGGATCGGCACCGAGATCGTGCCCGGCGGGACCAGGCTGGCAGCGGGCCTGACGGCGAAGGCCGCGGCCGATCTCGGACTCGCGATGGGTACGCCGGTCGCCGCCGGCCTCATCGATGCACATGCCGGCGGTGTTGGTACGGTGGGGGCGCGCGGAGCGGCGGGCACGGTGCTCACGCGCATGGCCTATGTATTCGGAACGTCCGCCTGCACCATGTCGACCACACCGGACCCCTTCTTCGTCCCTGGCGTTTGGGGACCCTATTTCTCGGCCATGGTGCCTGGGCTTTGGCTCAATGAAGGCGGACAGTCGGCCGCCGGCGCTGCGATCGAGCATCTGTTGCAGATGCATCCGAATTCCGCGCAAGCGACACAGGCTGCGGGCCAGAAGCAGCAGACGCTTGCCGATTGGCTTGCCTCGGAAATCGAATCACGCGGCGGTGCCGAAATGCTCCCGGATTTGGTCGGCCAGCTTCATGTCGTCCACGAATTCCTCGGCAATCGAGCGCCGTTCGCCGATCCCGGCGCGCGCGCACTGATTGCGGGCCTTGATATGCGCTCGGATCTGGAGAGTCTGCTCGCGCTTTATCTTGCAGGGCTTTGCGGCCTCGGCTGCGGGGCCCGGCAGATCGTTCGCGCTCAGCAAGACAAGGGCATTGCGGTCGATACGATCGTGGTCAGCGGCGGTGCCGCAAAGAGCCGCCTCGTGCGGCAGGTCCTCGCCGATATGACGGGTTTGACGGTCGCTGCGCCAGCCTCTCCGGAGGCCGTCCTGCTCGGCTCCGCGATGCTTGGATCAGTTGCCTCGGGCGACCATTCCGACCTCAGTGAGGCGATGCAGGCGATGTCGGTCTTGGGAGACATCCATCAACCCCAGGCCGCTTTGGCAGGCTGGGTTGATCAGCGCATGGGAGCCTTCGAGGCTCTGCAGAAGGTCGGCCGGGCAATTAGAAGAGCTTCTTAGCTCTTGCCAACTGGACCCGGCACCAAGCACGGCATCTGACCCGGGCCGAGCCGCGATCCTAGACTATCCGCGGTTCGGAGAGCCCATGGGGCAAGTTCGTGAACGGTGACCGCCAATGAGGCAGGACCGCTACATCCCGGCACGACGCATCTGGTCGCGGACCTGACGGAGAAGTTCGACGACATCAACTCGCTCGTCGCGGCCAAAGGCGGGTGGCCAGCGTCAGGGGGCGGCTGAAGGGATCCTGTGGGCGGGGAGGAACCCGGGTCTCGCCCCGCTGTAGGCGGGGCGAGATGCCTGCTTTTCTCAGATGAGGAAGTCGGTCGGGTGCAGGCTCGCGGCGTGGACACCGTCGAGTGTAATGGTGTCGCTCGCCGATACATGAATCACGGCATCGCCGTCGGCATTGTCGCTGATCAGCTTCGACAGCGCCGTCCAGTCCGTAAAGCCGTAATCGTGCAGGTTGATCAGATCGTGCTCGGTCACGGTGCTGCCGGCCGCCTTGTTTCCTTGATCGAAGTCGGTGATGAGGTCGTTGCCGGACCCGGTGTTGAAGACGAAGGTGTCGCTGTTTCCGCCGCCCGAAAGCTGGTCATTTCCGGCGCCCCCGTTGAGCATATCCTTGCCGCCGGTGATCGAGCCCGGTGTTGCGGGATCATAGACCTTCGCATCGCCATACAGAAAGTCGGTGGCCGCTCCGCCGGTGAGGATATCGTTGCCGCCATGGGCATTGCCGGACATGGTCGGAGCGTCGCCGAACAGCAGATCGCGCGCATCGTCGGTGTACTCGGTGCTGATCTTGACCGTGAGGATGTCATCGCCACCCTGTGCGTTGTCGGTCAGGGACGTGGAGGAATCTCCCGACAGCGACGCACCGGCCCAGACGTTTTCGCCGCTCATGGTCAAGATGATGTTGTCGTTGCCGCCATGCGCATCGCCGCTGATGGAGCCGATGGCATCGCCGCTGGCTCTCGCTGAACCCTCCCGGGTGTTCAAGCTGATGTCGAGCGTGTCGTTGCCGCCCTGCGCCGGGCCGCTCATGGAGCCACCGGCATCGCCGGCGTACACATTGTCGAAGCCTCGCCAGCCCACAGCGCCCGTGATGGTGTCACTGCCGCCGTGCGAATTGCCGGACATGTCGCCGGCGACATCGCCGAAAGCATGCACGTTGGTGTACATCGAGTGGTCTTGGGTATCGATCGTGTCGTTGCCGCCCCTGGCGTCGTCGGTCATCGCCTGGGCATCGCCGACCACGAGGGCGGCGTTCCAGCCGTAGTTGACGTTGACCGTGAGCGTGTCGTTGCCGCCGTGGGACTGGCCATGCAGCGTCGTGTTGTCGTCGCCAAAGATCGTGACCTCTGCTTCGGGCTGAGTGATGGTTGCGGTCACGGTGTCGTTGCCGCCCCGGGCGTCCGTGGTGGTCGGAAAGTTCGGATCTCCGATGACGGTTTCGATTTGGCCAAATTGGTCGAGCAGGATGTCGATGGTGTCGTTCGGCAGATGCTGCATGGCGTAACTCCCATTTCATTGTCGGAGGCGGGCCTGACATCGGCAAAACTCTTGCGCGAAGTGCTGTGACCACGCTTCACGGAGACGAATCTAGTTTTGGTCGATGGCGGAGATTTGCTGGAATTCGGGACAGAGTTTGTTCGCGACAGGTTTCGCTGCGCCGTGCGGCGAAACTGGTCGTTGCGCACTCGCGATTGCGATGTCGCCCCGCGCGTCGGGGTACGACATCGCCGCTTTGATTTATTCCCTCAGATGATGAAGTCGGTCGGATGCAGGTTCGCCGCGTGAATCCCGTCCAGCGTGATCGAGTCGTTGCCGGAGAGATGAATCACGGCATCGCCGGAAGCATTGTCGCTGATCAGACTCGACAGCGCCGCCCAGTCCGCGAAGCCGTAATCCTGCACATCGATCAGATCGTGTTCCGCTGCGGTGCTGCCGACGGCCTTGTGCCCTGATCGAAGTCGGCGATCGTGTCGTTGCCGGAGCCGGTGCTGAAGGCGAAGAAGTCGCTGTTTCCTCCGCCCCACATCCAGTCGTCGCCCGCTCCGCCGTTCAGCGTGTCGCTGCCGCCGGTGATCGAGCCTGGCGCCGCCGGTTCATAGATTCCTGCATCGCCATACATGAAATCCCGGCCGACGCCGCCATTGATATCGTTGCCACCATGAGAATGACCGGCCATGATCGGCGCGTCGCCGTACACTGACGAGACCGCATCCGCGTACTGGCCTTCGATCTTGACGGTCAGGACATCGTCGCCGCCCTCGGTAAGATCCATCAGGGACGTCGACGAGTCCCCCGACAAGGTCGCGCCGGCTATGGCGCTGTCGCCGTTCAAGGTGACCGTCATATTGTCATTGCCGCCTTGCGCGAGGCCGCGCAAGGCGCCGATGGCGTCGCCACTGACGGTCGCCACGCCGTCCGTGGTGAGCACGCTGACATCGAGCGTGTCGTTGCCGCCGTGCGAGGTGTCATCATGGAACCGCCGGCATCGCCGGCGAACAGGTTGGCGCCACCGCGCCACGCGATCGAGCCGGTTATCTCGTCATGGCCGCCCTGCGCGTTGCCCGACATGTCCCCCGCGACGTCGCCGAAGGCCGAGACAGTGGTATAGGCCGTGCCATGGGCATCCGCGACGATGGTGTCATTGCCGCCCTTGGCGTCGTCGATCATCGATTTGGCATCGCCCACCACGAGAGCGGTGTTCCAGCCGCCGCCGATATCGGCGAACAATGTGTCGTTTCCGCCTTGCGAGTGACCAAGCAGCATCGACTGGTCATCGCCGAAGATCGTGAGCCTCGTATTGAGCTCGGTGACGTTGCCGTCACGGTGTCGTTGCCGCCCGAGACGTCCTTGGCTGCGGGAAATCCGAGATCTCCGTACACGGTCTCGATTTGACCAAACTGGTCAAGGATGACGTCGAAGGTATCGTTCGGCAGATGCTGCATGGCGTAACTCCCATTTCATGTCGGTAGCGGGCCGGACGTGTGCACCAGTCTTGCGACACGCTTGATCGACACGGTTCACCGGAAGCAAATCTGCCCTTGGTAAATGGCAGAGATTTGCAAGAATTCAGGAGAGAGTTTGATTGCTCGCATCGATCTGCGGTCGCGGCCGCGAGAAAGAGAATGTTGATGGAACTGTCGGCGAGGATCTACCGCCGATTGGCGCGTTCGAGTGCGAGCTTACTTCTCCTCTGGTTGGGATGAAGTGCCGCTTTCGCCGTCGTCATTTCCTGGATCAAGTCGGCGATACCGTCTCTCGCGATCTTGTCAGTGACAAGAGACAACAACCGACTATGGCGCGCGATCTTGTTGTCGATCTCATCGCATTTGCCGCACGTGAGCATACCCTGCGCTATTGCAGGCGGAGCGAACGAGGCAACTGAGACTAAAAAATGTTCATTGCCGAGCTTCGTTCCTGCCGCCATGGACGGTTGGGACGCTGGCTTGCTGTGCGAGCCAGTGACGGCGGCGGTTTTTACTTGTGCGTCGGTGGGACCTCATTGAGGAGCTTCGAGACCGCAGTGACAAGCTGGGCCGGTGCAAACGGCTTCTGCAACAGGATGCTATTTGAGACGCCCTGCGAACCCCAATCGTTCGCTGCAGCGCCCGTCATGTAGACCACGGGAAACGTCGGCTCTCGTTGTCTGAGCTGTCTGGCCAATTCCCAGCCGCTGAGCGTGCCCTTGAGGTTCACATCCGCGACGACCGCCCGGTACTCCTTCATGCCGCTTCTGAAGAGAGTCAGGGCTTCCTCGGCAGACGAGAGGATGTCAGTCGCGAAGCCTGCCTCCAGCAGGGCTTCCTCGACACCGCCTGCAATGGGTATTCATCCTCCACCACCAAGATGAGAGGCGACGGCGCTGTCATGTTCACTCCGTCTCGGAACGCTGAACCTACTATGTTGCGGCGCTTTGTTCCCTGAAAATGTGTCCAAAAGTGAACATAGGCCGATCCGAGGGCCCCAGGGAGCTGGCCGGCTGCATGGCGGATATCAAGGCCGACGAGACGGAGCATGGGCGCACTCTCAATCTTCCGTGGTGGAGGACGTAGCGCCGATCCGCATGATGGTCTGCGACATGCTGGAGGAGTTGGGCGACAAGGTCATCGCCGAAGCAGGCACCCTGAAGGAAGCGATCGAAGTCGCGCGGGTGGCTGACTTCGATCTGGCCATTCTCGACCTGAGGCTTGCCGATGAAACAACTGAACTGGTGGCGGAGATCACTCGTGGTCGCGGGTTGCAATTTTTCTCCTGACCGGCCACGCATCCGATGGATTGCCGGGCGGCTTCCGCAATGCTCCCCGATTGGAGAAGCCCGTCCTCTGCTCCGCGCTCGCGGAGATGATCGAAAACTGCGCCAGGTCTTGACCAGCGAACAGGCCGCTCGCGGGGAGTTTCACGCTGCCAACTTGCCCTTCGCCAAGCTTTCAAGATGTTTCCACGCCAAAGCGGCCCTCAACCACTTCAAACGCTCGGCAGCACAGGTCGCGGCGACCGCTTTGCGCATTGCGGCGATGGCCTCTGCTTGATGGTCAAGGTCTCCGGTCATCGGAGCGATCATTCGCTCGAATTATTAAAGCCGACGAAAATTTACGGCCCGGAAAACTACCGGCTTGCCCCGCCGTGGAGCCTCCATCCAAGCCCTGTGCTCGCTCAGTCCGGCGCCATCCGCTCGCCTCGTCCTGCGAGATAGGCATCATATGTTAAAGCGCGACTCAGCAATTGCAGCCCGATAACCTGGCAACAGGCTGGGGACGCGGGACGATGGCACAGTCACGCTATCCGTTGATCCGGAGGTGGACACCGGAAGAGCATCAACAGCTGCTGGTGATGGCGGCGGCTGGGCGCCGACCCGACGAGATCGCCCAGGCGCTCGGCAGGACAGAGCCGGCCGTGCGAGGCCGCGCCAACCTGCATAACATCCCGCTGCGACTGGTGATGCAAAAGCGAAACGGCCCATGATCAAGGGCGCGTTTGGACCAATGCCGATGGACTATTTCGTGTGGCTGGCGAGGGGAGGCGGCCGCATCTTCGTCATCGACACCGGGTTCAATGCCGAGGTCGCGAAGCAGCGCAGGCGAAATTACCTGCGCTGCCCGGTAGAGACGCTTGCCGCGTTCGATATCGACGCTGCCCACGTCAAGGACGTGATTCTCACGCATCTGCACTACGACCACGCCGGCAATTTCGACCGATTTGCGCATGCGCGGTTTCACCTTCAGGAGCGCGAGCTTGCCTGTGCGACCGGGCGCTACATGCTTTATCCTCGGCTGTCGCATTCGTTCGAAGTCGAGGATGCCGGGAAGCGTAGCTGTGCACGTTACATCGGTGCGGTCGCTGCTCGCCGACGAGACCTCGACCAAATGGCTCGATGCTGCCGTGAATACCAGGCTGCCTTGGGCCGCAGGGTACCGGACCCGCTGCCGGGCGCCAGGGCGCCGCCATTCGTGCCGGTGCTGCCGATGATGCCTGTACCGCCGAGTATACCGCACCGTCTGGCTGCTGGCTGCGAGGGCCAATGAAAGGATCGGGTAGGTCCGACGACCTTTCGCACTGCCCGGTCGCTCCCTTCGGAAGGCGGCGCCAAATGTCGGTTCGTAGACGAGGACCGAGGTTTGCAACGCAGCGCCAAGCCGACGCGACTGGCTCATCCTCAATGGAAGTTGGCGCTCGGTCGGCGTGTTTGCTCACGGAGGCCGATGACCGAGGAACTCCAGAACTCTATTTGGCGTGCCACAAGATCCTTTATTGCCAATCAGCCCGGCGCTAGTCTCGAGCCCATTGAGGCGCCTTAAACTTATTCCAGCCGCGAGTTGAGGGGCGTTCGATTGCATCGGAAGGAAGATGGATGAGGGCAGTGATCGTCGGTGCGGGAATGGGCGGGTTGATGACGGCCTTGGCGCTGCGTCAGTCGGGAGCGTTCGCATCGGTCTATGTCTACGAGCAAACGAAGGTGCCTAGCACCGCAGGCGCCGGGTTGAACATCCCGCCCAACGGGGCGCGAATATGTCGTTGGCTAGGCGTCGACCTGGATGGGGGAGATTCCAAAGGCCCCGACGGGGTCATTGACGGCGGCCGCGCGGCAATCCTGGAGTCGACACGACAGTTCAACGCAGATGGGAGCGTGACAAAGAGGCCATTCGATCATGTCACCGCCGCAGGCGACGGCGCCGGCTTTCATCACATGCACAGGCTGGACCTTTTGATGTGCCTGTACAAGCGAGTGTCCGACTTCGGTATCGACAGCGGCGCGCCATGCCCGATCGCGGTGCACATGGACTGCAGACTGACGCAGCTGCGTCAGACCGCAGGCGAGGTACTAGCGACCTTTTCGAATGGTCGAACCGCCACGGGAGAGCTTCTCGTAGGTGCGGACGGGATCAACTCTGCGACGTTACAGCTGGCGTGGCCGAATTCGCGTCCCAAGCGTTGGACGGAGGTAACCTGCTTTCGAGGACTCATTCCGCGGACGGGGGTTGCGTCCCTCCGCAAAGCGAACGGTAACCCGCTGGACCACAATCCCATCAACTCCTTCAGCATGGACCGCCATCGGGCGGATAGGAGCGGCGCGACCACGTACTGGGTACGCGGCGGCGAGTTGTTGAACGTGTGGATCGCGCATTATGAGCCTGAGTCCGCCGCGTTCGAGCAGGAGGAGGGCGACTGGTTTCCCGTCAGTCAGCAGGAGATCGTTCGCGAGGTCGGCGAGGCATTCGCGGGCCATCCCAGCAGAGACGACCTCATCGCTCTGTCGGGGGCGATCGTTCGTCCTACCAAGTGGGGTCTCTACGATCGCGATGCGCTCGAAACCTGGGTGCAGGGCCGCATCTGCCTGCTCGGTGACGCGGCGCACCCGATGCTTCCCACATTCGGTCAAGGAGCTGCTCAGTCCTTCGAAGACGCCGCCGCCCTTGCCAGCGCCTTTGCGCTTCACCAGCGCGATGTGCCTACAGCCTTGTTGCACTACGAACGCGTGCGGCATTACCGCGCTACCCGCTTTCAATTGGGATCCAAATTCGCCTTCGACCATTTGCGAGCGAAGGACACCGCTGAGCAGAAGGCGCTACTGGAGAGACTCGATGAGCGTGTGAGTCCTGCCTTTGCCCATGATAAGCGCGGCGGCGAGGACGATTCCTGGATCTACGCCTATGACGCCCGCAAGATCGGCAGCGAGTTGCCTGCCAAGAGGCTAGGTCCGTGGGACTTCCGCCGAACCGCCAAGGTAAGGTACGGTGGGATCAAGCTCTGGATGCCCGCCAATCCGGCGAAGGGTACGCGCCGCGTCACGCGCGAAGAGATCGCTCTGCACAACACACAGAACGACTGCTGGATCATCATCTCGGGAAAAGTTTATGACATCACCGAGTGGGCCCCTCATCACCCTGGCGGCGCTGGAATCGCACGAATGTACGCTGGCAGGGAGGCCACTGCCGAATTCGGTGACTATCACAGCACCGAGGCCGTCGCGCACATGGCAAATTTTTGCGTGGGCGCTCTCGTCGAGAATTGAACCACCTCGTCGTAGCCGGGCACCTGGCGGCACTGCCGTAGGCCGCATCCGAGCCGCGCCGTCGACCCGCCTCGCACATCGCGAAGAGCATTCCGACAACCGGTAGACTTTCAAATATCGTGCCGGCTCGCGACGGCTGAGGCGCACGACATTCGCGGGCCAACGCACTTACCGTCACGCGAGACGACCGCATCGGTCGCCGAGGCGAGTAATGCCATTCGAGTTCTGGTCGTGGAGGATGAAGCTCGGATCTGCAGCTTGATCGAGGACGCCTTTTCGACGGCGGTTTCGAGGTCCTACTTGATCAATTCGGGGGACGGTCGCGCGGACGACGAACCGGCCGCGCGAGTAGCCGGGGGAAACCGAGGCTCGCAATCCTCGACCTGCGCCTCGAGGAAGCCGTTCGCGACAATGAGCGCCTTGACCGCCTCCCGGGTGTCTCGACCGCAGGCAGCGATGGCCTGGTCGGCGGCAGCCTCCAATTCGAACGGTGCCGGTCGGGATGGCTCCCGATCCCGATTCACTAACCCAAGTCTACCTAAGTATGGTCACTTCATACCTGCGCGCGATGGCGCCGGCCGAGGGCTAATGTTACTGATACATTCACTGAAAAGCAACGGAACCGGCCCTGCGAGCCGGCGGTTGCGGGACGAGACCGGCGGCGTAGCGCCCGCCGGCCCTTCTCCCGATCTAGCGGCGCTTCGCCGCTCAACTGACGCTTACGGCCGTAGTTAGTGCAGAGTGTTCGCCATGAGAAACATCGCCGACCTCCTGATGTGGTTCAGACGGGGAAGCCAACGCGTGTCCAATACTCAGGTTGCAGCTATGGCTGAAGATCGATCCAGCATGGCTGATTTTGTCCGGATCCTGCAGGCCTGCGATCAAGCCCAGTAAGACAGGGGTTTGGTGCGAGCGCGTCAGTCCGTGATGCGGACGTCCGAGCAAACCAAAGCCAAGACCTCACACCACACCGCGTCCAGCTGTTTATGCCTAGCACGTCCGTTCAGGGTCAAACGGCGACAAGAGCAGAGGACTCTGATTTGCAGCTTCGGGCAAACTGCGGAAGTCACTCGGCTCCAGCCTTGGTTCAGTTCGGCGCTGATGTCAGTCAGCCCCAACGGTTCGCGCGCCGCATACAATGAAGCTAGCGCGGGATTCTGCTAGGTCCGGGCCGGGCCCAGCAACTGCCTGCTGAGACCTCCAATGACTTCGCACTGTTGCATTGGCCCCCGCGCCGCGCTGCCAGCAACATGAACCGCCTGCATGTCCCGTTCCTGCAGGGCACCCGCCGCATTGACAACGACATCAACGCCGGCAAGAGCGTCCTTCCAAAGCGTCGGTGGTCCGACCATATCGAGGGTGATGTGGTGCGTATCAGGTGCGGTGGGTGGCGCGACACCAATGCGCATTCGGGCCCTTCGGCGGACAGTCTGGCCTGGATTGCCGATCGAACAAGCCCCGTGCCACCAACGAGACGGATGCGCATTGACTGGCTCTTCGATCGGCGGCGGCTTTCGCAAACTGCTGATCGAACAATTAAAGGTGCGGACGGTTAAAGCACGGCTGATGCAATCGTTCCTCGCGGCGGAACAGGTGAGTTGGCCGCAAGCAGCGCCTTATCGTTGCCAAGCATCGCTTTTCGAGCGCACGACGATCGCCATCGACGTTGCGGCGTCATCGATATCGACGGCAGGTCATTCAAAGGGCCAGATCCGGCATTACGGCTTCCACTTCAGGCCGCTTAGTCGAAGATCTCTTGAATCGGTGACATGTCGGCTTTCGGCGGCAAACCACAAGTAAGTTCAGCCTAGCATCTACCGCTGCTTTTGAATCCAAGCAGATGAAGCCTTGGGATGGGTATACGACTGCCGAACCCGTCGAACTGGGCCGGGGACTTGCGGGAGCACAACCACATTCTTGGTGAGCTCTTAGCCAGTGTTTCTGACCGCCTCTGCCAGCATGGAGTAGAGCTGCTGCTTGCTGAATTCCTTGGGCGGCTGCCTCTGCACTGCGTTCCGCGACACCTTCGGTGCGACTGGACGGGCGCAGGCTGCCGACGAGGTCGGCCTCAGCTTCGGGCGCGGCCTTATCTCGGGCGTTGCTGTGGGCGGCTTGTGGCCGCGCTTCAAGCCCAGACGGGTCAGCATGCCGCAGACCGCATTACGACTGCACCCGAGACGACGCGCAATCTGCGCCGCGCTCTGTCCTGCGGACCAGAGCCTGTTGAGGAGCGCTATGTCTTTCGCATTCCAGCCCATGAGAGATATTATAGCGCCGACTGCCGAACACGCCAGTCTAGTCTTCGTCTGGCTCGCGCACGACCGGCGGTTCGTCGGCGTCATCTTCCTCTTCGTCGTCCTCGTCGTCTTCATCGGGATTTCTTGGCGGCATCGCGGTGCCCATAAGCACAAGCGGTGTCCAGTAGATCGCGGTGGTGGAAAATGCTTCGAAGGTATGTTGCTTCATGTGGCTGCTACTCCTCGAGAATACGCGTAGTCGCATATTCATGGCGGACGGCACGCGCGTCCAGGGCGCGATCGGTGCAAACGAGATGGAAACATCAAGTCGACGACATGAGCAAAGGAGGGCAACCGGCACGCAAATGGCGGCGTTTTCAGCTACTTTATGCCCGAGAACTCATTCGGCTCTATGTTCACCAAAACCTCGCCGGTGGTGATTTCGGGAACTCCAAGATCGAGGTCATGTAGACTTGCTTGAACAAACGCGAGTATCTTGGCGTTCGCTGCATTGGCGCTTTCGCGATCGTCAAATATCATCACGGCGATACCAACGCCGTCGCCCGCATCCAGAACTTGGTAAGATCTGAAGCCGTGCGATTGCCTTAGGATCTGGCCAACGCCGCTCTTGGCGCGGCGAGCGGCGTCCGCTACCGAACGAACCTTGGTGTACTTGCGAATGACCATGTACATGAGGCCACCATGCACCACACGCCTCGACGCATCAAAGCATATCGGTCCCGGTCGGACTAGGGCCAACTTCCGAGACCGGGCCACAGTGTCCGGCTAGGCGAACCGGGCAACGCGCCTTTTCCAATGAGTCCTCCTCGCCCTGCGCATGGGGCGAGGTGCTGAGGCTCAGGAGCCCTCGAACTTGAAACGATACGTTGAGCTTGGCGCGATAGGCCTCGACCTTTCCCTTGTCATCGAGCTGCATATCCAGCTTGACGACCTCTGCAATGCGAAGATCTCGGAGAGATTTTGCAGCTTGCTCGACCGCATTTGCGGCGGCCTTCTCCCACGAGTCGTTGCTGGTACCGACCAGTTCAATGACCTTGTAGACGCTATCAGGCGTGTCGTCCTCCTGTCCGGGATGACGAAGGAAATCTAGCATCAGGATCTCGACCCCGATACGGGGATGCCGTCCGGAGCCGGAAAGGGACAAAATTGCATTTGGCGGGGGCAGCTTTTGGCCGGAGCCAATCTGCCGGGCCAGCGCCATCATGTCCGCTCCTAGCGAGCAGACGGAAAAACGTCCGATTGCCTGTCACTTTCCTGTTTGACCCGGTGCCGACCATTTCAGTCTCGGGTCACTCGATCGCGGCTGCTGAGACTAACCAAAAATACGGACCGGCTAAGCCGTCCAAGCCCCTGGCTCCGGCGCTTGCTACGAGGCAGGATTCGCATCCGCGCAGGCTTGCCCTTGTCCACCTGCTTTAGCGACGGTCTGTAGATAGCTATCGGTCAGATCTCATGACTTGCCGCGGAAGCACGAGCACTACATTGATCTGGCGATCGAGGATCGTCGTGGCGATGATCGTCGTCTTCGACCTCATCGTGGCGGAGCATTTAACTTAGTGCTAGAGACAACCCTCGCTCAGGCCCGCAGACCGGCATCATATCCACAATCTTGCCTCCCGACCGGTTGCGCTTTCACATTGCCATGCCAGCGTGGAGACCGGCCCAAATCTTACCGCAGCGTCGCCCATCAACCGGGTGGTTGCGTCGCGGACCGTGGACAGGATCGTCGCCCGGCGATACGTGGACGGCTCGATTAATTGAGCGCGCTGCCGCGTATTGCCGCCAAAGTGAGCTTATGAATTCGGAGGCCAGGCCCGCAATTAATCCATCACGCTGCCAGATTTAAGCCGCATGGGGCCCATATCGCCGCGAAGGCTTTGCCGGTGGGGACGCATTGGCGCGAATATCGGTGTTCGCAGTGCAATAGATCTTGCTCACTGTCCATTCGGTCTTGAACGAGGAGCAGAAGCCCTCCGTGGCCGCGTCGTTCCTTCTTGCTTGCGATTTGCGTTCGACCTTTATGGATCACTCGGCCTCGAGCTTCATGCCTTTCGGCTCGGCCAGAGATCAAAGAGCGTCAAGATGTTCTGCCGATCCCCGCCGCCCTGGAGCAGGACAACGCGACATGCTCGCGATGCTGGCGACGCTGGAGCTCTCGATCTCTGCTCTGTCGCGCCTTGGCCCCTGTCGCTAGCGCCCCTGAAACCTGAACAGCACATCCTGCATGAGCCTCATCCCGCAGGATGCGCTCTTCAGAAGCTAGAACCGACAGCTATCAGCGGCAGCCGTAGCGACCGTTAACCAGAACGCGGAGACATGCCGTGCCTACCGCGGCCGCGCCAACGGCCGCGCCGCCTACGACCGCGCGCCATGTGGTGCGCCGTGCAACGCCGGCGACTGACACGAGTGTCAAGGGGCGCCCGACGCGCAGGGCGCCAATTTCCTCTGTGTGCGCCGTAATGGGCCCTAGGGTTACCGGATCAACCAGTTTGCAGCGCCGCGCGCCAATCAGCGTGAGGATGATTGGGGGGCGTGCCCCGAATCGATGTGGTTTGCCATCGAAGCCGTGTGCGAGCGGCCACTAATCCTTACCTCCTCGTGATCTATGGCCTTTCCATGCTCGATCTAGTGGAAGGCGGATGCACTTAGGACGAAGTGATGCACTGGCGCGAGCGGTTCAGGGCTCGCTGCGGGGCGGCCTGACGCTGCTCAGCAACAAGTCCGCTGCCAAGATCGACACGCTGGTCTATCGCAACAATCACGCCCAACCGCGCCCTGTTTCGTCGGGGCAATTCGGAAAAGCGGAAATCGATCCATTGCCAGTGATCGAGGTCCCCTGAGGCACGGCTTACGGGCACCGAGTCGGCCATAGGCTCGATTGCCGCAGTGGCTGACGTGACGAGCGCGAACAGAGCGATGAGAACGAGCGGCGATGTTGGATCAGCGGATCCCCGGTTCGAGCCCTGGTGCGCCAACCATATCAAAACTGTTCGTATTCAATTAAATTACGGATGGGGTCGACGAGAACAAGGCGGATCTCGTGCGACATTTTTTGCGTATCGTGCCCCGGATAGCAGTGCGACTTATGCTTTTCCTTTGTTTCTGCATCTTCGCGCAATGCGAAACGGTGTGCAGATTAAACGGCACAGGTCGATTACGCGCTCGTCGTAGAATAGGATACTAAGGCGCGCAAATGCACAACCTGTTTTGCCTAGTCGCCTCGTGATCCCTCGACCGTTTCTGCGACAGCTTGGTGATTTAATCCCCGTCGCGGCAGCCAGGATCGGCAGGGCTGCGATCGACTTGATCTTCTCGATCGCAAAGCGCGAGGTGCGTGCTCGAAGTTGGAACCAGCAATCCGGCCATAATCAAGAAGCGTCGGCAGGGTGGGCTGGTACGGTGAAGTGAAAAATTGCGCCGTGGGGCTGGTTGCGCGTCACCCACAAGCGTCCGGCATGCGCTTCGATAATCGAACGACAGATCGACAGTCCCACCCCCAAACCGCTGGGCTTCGTCGTGTAGAAGGGGGCGAAGGCGTGCTCGAAGGTTTCAGAGCTCATCCCCGGTCCCGAGTCCTTCACCTCGACGAGAACACCGTCCGGTGCACCCTGCGCGGTGGTGATCAGCACTTTCTTGGCTCCATTCGCGACCGTGCCGATTGCCTGGACAGCGTTGATAATCAGGTTGAGAACCACTTGTTGCAATTGGACGCGGTCGCCCTCGACAAGCGGTAAGCTGTCTGCAAATTCCGTCTGCACTGAGATGCCGTTCTTCATCGCTTCGCCGCGGGTAAGCTCAATAACGTCCCTGATCGCCTCATTGATGTCCAAGCGATCCTTCCGGGGCGGTGCTTTTTTTACGAGATCGCGAATTCGTTGGATGATGTCGCTGGCCCGAGCGGTATCGTTCATAAGCCAGTCCAGTGATTCCCTGACCCTGTCAAGATCCGGCGGATTTCTGTCCAGGAAGCGCGCGGCCGCACCAGCATTCATGGATGCCGCGGCAATCGGCTGGCTCACTTCATGCGCGATCGAGGCCGTGAGTTCGCCCATGGTGGCGAGGCGGTTAGCGTGCGCAAGCTCCTTCTGTATCTCGCGCAGCGCCTCTGCGGCCCGCTTCTGTTCGGTGATGTGCCGTCCAACGCCGCGATAACCGATGAAGTGCCCGGACTTGTCGAGCACCGGTAGCCCGGAGACGGACACGTAGCGCTTGCCGCCATCGGGCGTAGGGCGCGCGAGCTCGAAATCGCGGAACGGCAGGTGGGCATCGAGCGTCTCCCGATGCTTGCGCCAAGCCTCCTCGTCGGGCTCCAAGTAGGGCACTTCCCAGCGCGTCTTACCAAGTTCAGAGACCGACGCGGGTGCGTCGACCATGCCTTCGGCGAATTCCTGGCGAATGAAACGATGCCGCGCATCGGATTCCCAGTACACGTCGAAAGAGAACTGTACGAGAGTCCGGAAACGCTCCTCGCTCTCCTGCAGAGCCACTTCCGATCGTTTGCGCTCCGTCAGGTCAACGACAAAGGAGACACCCTGGTCTCGTTGTTCGTCGAACGCAGCCATGCCGATCAACACCGACACGCGGCTTCCGTCCTTGCGGAAATACTCTTTCTCGAACGGCTGCACGCTACCCATCTTTTTTAGTTCCGGGATCCACCATCGCTCGTGGCGGTCGAGCCATTCAGGCGGCGTCAGGTCAGTCCAGCGCAGGCGGCCCGAGACGAGATCCTCACGGTCGTATCCCACGATGCTGAGAAACGCATCGTTGGCCTCCAGAATCGAACCTTCAAGCTCCCAGATGATGATTCCGATGATGTTGGCATCGACAAGGCGTCGGATTTTCGCTTCCCGTTCTCCGAGATCGCGGTACAAAGCCGCATTTTCCAGCGCGATTGCTGCCTGTGAGGCGAGCAGCTTCAGCACCGCAATTCGCGCCGGTGCAACAACGTAGGGCGTCAGTGTATTCTCGAGGTAAAGCACGCCGATAACTTTCGCACGGTTGATCAGGGGCATGCAGAGAATGGAACGAGCGTTGCGCTGATTAACGTAGGGGTCCGTGGCAAAGGGAGGCTGGACCGTGGCATCCTCGAGAACCGCGCACTCTCTGGTTCGCAGTACGTAATGGAGAACGGATTCGGGAAGGAGATCCGCGGTCACCGCTGTATTGCGCATTTCAACAGTAACTTTATCGCCGGTTGTGGTGGCTTCCGCTTCGATGCGCGGCTCGGTGTCGTGCGACAGGATCAGCAGACCGCGTTCAGCCCCTGCTTGTTCGATGGCAGTGCGCATGAGCGTCTCGATAAGCGTCTCCAGAACCATCTCACCTGACACCGCTTCCGACACCTTGATGACAGTGGCGAGGTCGAGATGCTCGACCGGCGCTCCAATCGTGCTCATCGGGCCTGGCTCTGATCTCGCCTCCCTGAGGTGCGGATGCATATCCTCAAGTTGCCGCACTTTGCCGTCTGCCCCCCAACGAACATAGCAGTCGCGCGCTCTCCGCAAATAGATGCCAGAAAATTCTTCGAAACCACGCTCGCCGTAAAACCGCGCGGCCAATTCATAAGCGAGCGCCTCGTGGTGGACGAAGCCGTTGTCGCGAGCGGAGCGGATGGCTTGTTCATAGAGACGCTCCGCGTCCAGTTCTCTGCCTTGGAGACGGGCGATCTCGGCGCCGGTTAGAATAGCGCGGTCCGCGAAATTCTCCGGGCAATTCTGTGCCCACAAATCGAGCTGTGTGTGGTGCCCAGTCAGGGCCTCAAGGTGCCCTTGACGTTGTTCGGGGTGTGCCGAATTCCAGCATGCAGCGTGCGATAGCGCTGCATAGAACTCGTATTCCACCGTCTCGAGTAGCTGCGGTGGTGACCACGGCAGTCTCCGTGCCTTCGATGCGGCGTCGACGGCCAGCGAATAGTCGCCGGCAAAGAAGCACGCTTGCAGCTTGCGGATCCAATACCAGCTCTCGGGCAGCGCGAATGCCGGATCGGCGGCCAAACGCCGTTCGAACCGAAGCTCGTCGGACGGGTCGTCGTGCAGAGCGCCGAAACGCCGCGTCAGGCCGCGCAGCATACGGATTAGCGCAACCTGCGGCATTATGATGTCGGCCACCAACGCAAACTTCGCCTTCTTGCTCAACTGCAACCCGTGCTCGGCTTCGCGCTGCGCTTCTGCAAGCGCATCGCCCGCCGCAAGGAAATTCGTATTCAAGCTGGCGCAACTGAAGGCCGCGAACGTGACATCGCCACTGCTGCTCGCGGCCTCAAATGCCCGCTGAAAGGCGTCTCGGGCATGCTGGAGGTGCTTGGTCCATGAAAGGACAAGGTTGCCATAGTTCAGGTAGGTCCTGGCGTGCACGCGCGAAAATCCGCACCGCTCGACCAGCTCAGTGCCGATACGGCTGAATCGAAGGCCCGCCTGATAGTCGCCGAAGCGCGCGCCGGCAATGGCGCCGAACATGACGTAAGGAACGCATGAAGCATCGTTGTTCCCCCACTCGAGGCTGATCTCCACCGCTTTTAGGGCCACCAGTGAGCGAAGGTTCGCATCAGTGAAAAACGCCGGCGGCATGAGCGCCGTCAAAAGATCTATGGTCGCTAGTGCGAGTGCATCACTCATTAGCGGCAGATCCAATAGCTCCTCGACCGACCGATTCCCGAGCCGAGATCGGACGTGCTCGTATTCGCGTCGGACGTGATCATCGCTTGGGTGGACTACCCATCGAATCCCGAGTTGTTCCAGATAGCTGAGACCGGCGCTAACCGCGCGGTCCGGCTCACTGAGCGCCGTATACAGATCCACCCGACGGCGCGCGACGACAGCAAGGTCGGCAGCGGTCGCGGTTCGCGTCGTCAGCTCCTGTAAGCGCTGTTCTGCCTCCAGGACCGAGCCAGTCACGAACTCGCATTCGGCGCGATGCAACTCGAACGCAAAGGCAAGCTGCTGGCGTTGTTCCCAGCAGTCGTCTGGTAACAATGCGGCACCGGCAGCGGCATAGTTGAGCGATGCCGCGTAGGCCGCCGCCTCCCACGCGCGCAGGCTGGCTGTCAGATTAAGCTCTGCGAGTTGCTCGCGTTCGTCTCGCGAGGTGATCAAGGACTCGCCACGGTTGAGCTGGTTGACGATCTCGAAAATAGCCTTCTCCCACTTCTCCCGGGGGGTCTGCGCCAGTAGCTCCCGACCGATTCGCAAATGCAGCGCCGCGCGTTGATCATCAGCAATCAGCGAGTAGGCGGCTTCGTGCACTCGATCGTGGACAAACCGATACACTCCTGGCTGGTGCTCGACCAATTCCTGGCGAATGGCCTCCCACAGATCCGCGTGTACCCGCTGCTCGGAGCGACCGAGGACGATCGAAATTGTCCTCGTGTCGGCGACGTTGCCGAGACAGGCCAGCCGCTGCAGCGTGATCTGCGTCTCGGCAGGCAGGCGGGTCAGCTTTGCGATCATCAGATCCACGACATTGTCGGTGTGGCCCTTGACGCGAATGCGAGCGAGATCCCAGCACCAGAACCGTGCGTCATGATCGAAGCGGACCAATCCCTCTTCGGCAAGCGCCTGAAGGAATTGAATCACAAAGAATGGGTTGCCGGCCGTCTTATCGTGAATCAACTTCGCGAGTGGCGCGGCACGCTTCGAATCGCAGCGAAGAGCATCGGAAATCAAACGCGAAATGTGTGAGCTGGCAAGCGGCGCTAAAATGATCTGCTGCACGTTAGCGCCAGCACTCTTTATGGCCTCAAGCCTGTACCACAATGGATGAGCGAAAGTGACCTCGTTGTCGCGAAAGGCGCCGATGAGCATCAGGTATTGCAGATCGGAGCGGGTTAAAAGGTCCTCAACCAGATCGAGCGTGGCGGCATCGACCCACTGGAGATCGTCGAGGAACAACGCCAATGGATGCTCGGACTGTGCGAACACCCCTATGAAGCGCCGGAGCACGAGACGGAAGCGGTTCTGTGCTTGCTGCGGGGGGAGCTCAGGGACGGGTGGCTGCTCTCCCACGATCAGCCGCAATTCAGGGATCAGGTCGGTAACGAGTCGTCCATTGGCGCCCAGCGCACCATGAAGCGCTTGGCGCCAGTGCGTCAGCTCGGCTTCGTTCTTGCTCAGAAGGAACCGCACGAGGCTCTGAAAAGCCTCCACTACCGTTGAATAGGGAATATCGCGTTTGTATTGGTCGAACTTGCCTGATGCGAACAGCCCGTGGGACGGAACAAGGCGACGATGGAGCTCATTGACTACCGAGGATTTACCAACGCCGGAATAGCCGGTAACCAGCATCAATTCCGGCGCGCCGCTCTTGATCATCCGGTCAAAGGCGGCCAGCATGGCTTCAATCTCGCGGTCCCGTCCGTAGAGCTTCTCAGGGATCCGCAGTCGGTCGGGCGTGTCGTATTGTGCGAGCGCAAACTCTTCGATGCGGCCTCCGGTTTCCCATTCGATCAGGCAGCGGCGTAGATCATGTTCGAGGCCTGAAGCGCTCTGGTAGCGTTGCTCGGCGGATTTGGCGAGCAGCTTGAGGACTATGGTCGAGATTGCAGCCGGTACAGTGCTTACCCGCTCGCCGGGCGCCACTGGCTTTCGCGCAATGTGGCAATGCACCCACTCCATGGAATGTGCCGCTGAGAACGGCAACGAGCCGGTCAGCATCTGATAGAGCGTAACGCCAAGTGAATAGAGGTCACTGCGGAAATCGATCGAGCGGTTCATCCATCCGGTCTGTTCGGGCGCCATGTAGGGCAGCGTGCCCACGATGAATTCCGGCGGCCCAGGGGCGCGTCGCTCGCGGGCGAGGCGCGAGGCGATACCGAACCCGGTGAACCGGACCCGTTCGTCCTCGCAGTTCACCATAATATGCGCCGGCTTCACGTCCTTGTGGACGAGGCCGCGTTGGTGCACCTTGTTCAGGGCTGCGGCGATGCCGATCGCGAGCTGCAAAAAGCGTCCGATGTCCATGGGCGCACCAAGCAACTGTTCGAGCGGCTGGCCACCAGGATCCTCAAGCAGCAGCACTGGACGGTCACCATCGCACTCCAGCCCGAGCGGCCGCATTGCCCAGGTCTCATCTAATTGGTCTTTCAGCGCAAACTCGTGATCAAGACGATCGAGGAGGCCGGACGAAGCGTGTTTCGCCTTGGGAAGTACCGCCAATACAGTTCTGCATGCGCCATCGGAAGCCGGACGCAATGGCCGACAAAAGATGCGGTCATCGTCCTCCCATAGCACTTGGAACCTGCTGTCCATGCGCATCAACCCAAAACACTGGGTTCAACCCCGAAGCCTCCGCGTGACCAATGTCAGGTGAGGAGGTACTGTGTTGCGCTCTGTGGCCACATCGACACTGCCATAAAAGCGGGGTTCTGCCCAGCGTAAGCTGCGGCGCCAGGCAGATGACGGCGAGAAAGCCGAAGCGGCGCTAGCCGGACATCAACCGTGATCGCGCGCGAGCCGGCGGGCGAATTCAGCGGTGTATCGAACTCGAAATATGCTGCCCGATGCGTCGCCACAACTTCTGCTGGCCGTCCGGACCGGCTCGAATGCGAACGGCTTCTGCGGCTCAGGTGTGGTCTGGGCACCGGATTGCTGTGCGGTGCGGCCCACGAGCTGATTGGCTCATAAAGCGGACGCGCACCGCCTTTGATTTCGGTCGCCGGCCTTCATCCTACTCAGTCGTAACAATCCGTGGTTAATGTCACCATCATTCAGAATTCAGAGCTATCGGATGTAGGCGCGCCAGCCGCTGACAGCGCCCTTTACATCTCGCGGGGTCGATTGGCTTCGGCGCTGGCGTTTCGGTTCTCATGTTGTGCGCGGATCGGCCGATCCGTCGACCGTGCAGGCCACAGCCTCAAATAGCAGATTGAGATAGTTGCAGGTCCTGATTTGCACTTATGCGGCTGTGTCGTTGGTTCGTTGGTTCGAACGTTTGTGAGATAGTACGACGTCCGAGGACACTTCCTGAAAGTAGCTCAAACTTGCCATGATGGACCGGAGCGAGAGAGGATGATCGTACCGGTGGTCATCCGCGCAGAGGGTTGAATTGCTGGTCGGCATCGTGAGGTCCTCCCCAGGCGGCGCGGGAGAGGTTAGAGCCCGTTAACAGCGGCGCCGGCCGGCGTGTCGCCCCCTTGGGTTCCTGAGATGATCAGAGCGGCCTGTCCCGTTGCGCAATGCAGCTTACATGGGGACGTCAATTGTCGCACATCTGTGTCGACGAGCCTGGATTTGTACGGGGTTCGCCAGCATAGGCGGGCCGGTGCTCACGAAGCTGGGGCATGAAAGCAACAATCCACAACACGTTGCACCAGCGCACCACTGTTAATTTGCGCGATCGGGACGATTCAGGCCTGCTCTCTGCAACGAACCTAGTAGCTGCGGGGGATGACAATGACTGTCACGCGTGCGATTGGCGCTGCTGCCTTGTTTCTGATGACGCTTAGCTCTGAAGCCTATGCTGCGCGCCAGCACAGACCGGGAGAGCGGATTTCTTGCTCAGAGGTCAAATACTACGTTGCTAAGTATTCGGCGGCCCTGGCTGAGATGTATGCCCGTAACCACGGGGCCACCGGCGCCCAGATCGAGCGGGCGCGGCGTTGCTTGGCCTCGAATGAGGCTGCCGAAACAGGGCAACGCAGGTCCTATAGCGAATGAGCATGACGCAGCCTTCGTAATAAAGCGCGCTGGCCGGGGATATCCTGCAAGGTCGGGGCTGTACGCCTACCCGCGGTCGCAGCTGACGATCGAAGTTAGCTGATTGCCTTGCACGCGCAGATAGGCCTTCCGACTAGTGGCCAGGCGAGCGCGCGATTGCACACTCGCACGCGAGGCCGCTCCGCAGTCATGTCCTCCTCCGCTCATCGCATGCTGATTCCCAATCATCGGTGTCGGGCCATATCCTCTTATCGCTCCAATTTGGTGCCAAAGGCTGTCGCAGCAATTGCACGCTCGACCTCGGAAGCCAACACGCTCAGATGATCGGCAAGCCTCGCGAACAACTCTCGCTTTTGCAGGTCGGTGGCCAGATCGCTGATCGATTTGCAGTCGGCTGCGTCTTTGAGGAGGTTCTCCAGCTGCTCTTGCATGTCTCTCATCGTCTGTGTGCCCCAAAGGCACCCTCGGCTTCATTCAGTTGAACCGATTGAGGCGTACTTGAGCTCCCGCCGATCCATTTCCGAACGGAGCGATTCAGCATAGGTGCGCAGATTGTCGCCAACAACGCGGGAGCGTCCGCCATTTGCGCGATCAGCCAACACCTGTCGCCGCACGCTTTCCCAAAGAGACAATAAGGTCTGATCTTTCGTTTGAAAAGGTCATCCACAGGCCTCCAGTACATGGCGCGCCGATAGTACGCGTACCTCATGAGCGGGATTGTTCGGTTGCGGACATTGCCGTGGAGAAGCTAGGCGCCCGTTGCACATTGGCCACATCGTCCATGTCCGGGATAACGGGCTATCACGCCGAAAGGCGCGATGGTTTGCGGCATCCCCCCGTTTCAGTTACTACGTCGGCAGAACCAAAGCGCGAGACCGGGCTGCATTCATAGAGAAGATCCCCTCGATTTCGAGACGCATGGTATCGTGGCATTCGCACGCCACCGCTGCGAGCCGCAATGGATCAATCTCGATTTCTCCTCGCCGTTCAGATCTGATCGCTCCGGAAGCGCGCAGGTTGCGCATCAGGAGCGTCACTGTCGTTCGTCGCACACCCAGTATTTGCGAAAGCGCCTCTTGGGTGAGTGCGAGGACGTCGTGGTCGGCACGGTCGCGAAGATGGAGCAGCCAGCGTGCCATGCGGGCTTGGGCCGGATGCAGCGCATTGCAGGCGCCGCCGATTTGTAGCTGTATCAGCATCGCTTTGAAATGAATCTGGACTGCGTGGCGGATCGCGGGGCTTCGGCTAAAAGCGGCGTGGAATCGCGATGAGGGGATCCGCGAGGCGATGCCCGCGGCACGAACGACGGCGGTAACGGCCGAAGGGGACGGCCCTAGCACGGAAAGAGTGCCTACTGCTCCCTCGCGCCCTATTGCGGCGCTGGCGACCGTCTGTCCGTTGGCCATGTCGATCATCACAGAAATGGCGCCACTATGAGGAAAGAGGACGTGCTCGGTCTGGTCACCCGCCTGCGAGACGACCGCATCCCGATCGAGCGCTACCATCTCTAGCTCGGGCGCCAGCAGTTCGAGGTCCGCCGCCGGCAGTGTTGCCAGAAGTCGGTTGCCAATTTCGGCGGGAAGCGTCACTGCGGCCTACCTCGAACGATCCGCCGCATCGCATTTCGAGCGTCATAGGGCGGCCAACTCGAACTTTGTTTGAATCCGCCTACGCCTCGCGCCCCGAAGTCCAATTCAGCTGCGGAAGCTCTCAATCTCAAAAACTCCAACCACACGCGCCTCGGAGGCGAATTGTTGTCTCTCAGGATGATTTAGGAGTTAGGTCCCAGCGCCCCGCTGCACAATTGCGAAATGCGCATGGGTAACACCATAGGGAGTTCCGCTTTCCGGGACGCGGCAAGCGCTGCGGCGATCTCGGAAGTGTGGGGCTCGGCTTGACCTAGAAGCTCAACAGCTACGTGATGAAGCCGGGTCATTTCCGCCAGGACAAACGAGACAGTCTGCTTAGGAAGGCCCGGCAGAACGAATTCACGTCTCAGATAACCGAGTGGCTGACCTTGCCAAGATGGCAGCCACCGAAATAGGGCGCCTCCGTTGGCGCATGAGTGGCGGCTCAAACGAGCATCCACATCGTAAACGCGGCGCAGAGGCAGATCGTGCCCACGACAGTCATCCGGCAAAGAAGCGCTCGGTCCGGTCCATGTCGATCATCTTCGAGATCGATCCACGCCCATAAACGTTTAAAGCTGCACGCTGGCTCCTGCTTGCGCGCGTCGCAATCTGTCAGAGCTTACGTCCCATTAGACGGTGTGAGCGCAGTCGTGCGACGAACGAAGACGACGCCGATCCACGAGTTGGAGCGTTACATGCGGTGCAAGGATTGTTCGGACGTGCGGGGCTATTGCAGCGGGCAAAACGGACGATCTGTTCTGTCTGCCGCAGAAAGATACCGTTGATGCAGAACCAAAACCAGAATGTTCGGGTCGGGATTCGAGTCGTATCGCCACCAACATGGCAACGACTTTGTACGCTAAAGTACGATCTTCTGCGATGTTGTACTCTGACGGCAGCGGTTCGAGCGCTCGTACGGATTGTCTCAGCCGCGAAAGCGCGGCGAACTTTCTGAAAGTCAGGTCGATGCCACAAGCGGGCGATGCGGGACAGCGGGCCTGAAGAACGGGCGGCCGAGTTCGACCGGCTCGGACGCATGGGAACGCTTCCTCCTTCTACCGAGGCAGGTCCGGTCCCTTCAGCTTTCGCGTGGGCTGCGATCGAGGTTCACCGAGAAATAGTCGACCACTTCCGTAGCCTCGGCGCCTTGCCTGAAACCCCGCTGTTCTTCGAAATCGACGGAAGGACCACATGGATGAACTGCTGGCGGCGTACAATGACATCACCGCTTCCGGATTGGGCCCCTCCCAACCGCAATGCGATGCGGCGAAGGCGGAGCAGCGTTCGCTGGCGGAGCCATGCGCAAAGTTCCGTTGTCACGCCGATCTAGCCGGCTTGACCTCTTCCGCATCAGCCACGCGTTCGCTGAGAGGGCGGCTTAAACTCCACGACCTCGTGCTGGTCGCACGGATTAGCTCGCTCATTTTTCTTGACGATTAGCTCAAGCTCGAGAGCCTCGAAGGCGAGTTCATCCGCCAAGCGCTTAAACAGCTCGCGCTTTTCTATGTCCGTCGCTTGCTGGCTCATCAGCATAAACTCTCTGGCGTCAGCGCGGACCTTTTCCAAACGTCGTCGGAGGTCCTTCATGTGTGCCGGCTTAGCTTAAACTTATCCTTGGCCCGAACAAATCAGTTTGCTGGTTCGGATCCACCCGGAGTCAACTGCCGAAACTCGATACTGGTTCTATGCGGACCGCCAAATTCGCCGCTCATCGTTCTGCGATATTTGGCCCCGCTGCATGACCCAGCCGCTGTTCAGGGATTGCGGGCTGAGGACGGCCGTCTTGGCTGATGAGCCATCCCTGTCCGGCTCTCGCCGGATGATGCATAGAACTAGCATACCTGAAGGGGCATGAATGTTCGAAAGCGCACAGACGCGAGTGTTGCGCCGGACTAGGCTGCGAGCGATCCTGGACGCTCGCAAAGCGCTCGGGGCCCAACGGCCTCGGGGAGATGCGAAAATGTGCCGGCTGCGCTGAAGCGGCTCCGTCCGCGAACGCAGTGTTGCCGGTTGCGTGCCGGGTATGAGGCAGGAGTAAGCTCGGCAGATTTAGATCAACGATGGTCGTTCTCGTGCGTACTTTTCTTCTCATTGTGGGAATATGGCTACTGGTGAACGTTCTGTTTGTTGTAGTTGTCCTGCCCTCGCGCAGACCGGCACCTACTCGGCGAGCAGGAATTCCATCTCCGGTGACGATTAACACGACGGCCGGTCGCTTGGACGATCACGACCCACCACTCCTGCAGCGCGCAATGAGGCCGGTTGCAATCAGGGTTCTTTTCATCGTGCTCATCCTTCCAGTCCTTCGAGCGTGGAATGCGGTTAGGCGGCACTTCAGCGGGCACGACAACTAGACATGGCCATCGCGTGCTTGAGATTCTCGTCGATGTCCTCACTGCGCCGCGGGCCCCCCGAGCGATTCAGCGAGACCATCAGCCCAGCGCTCTCGCTATGGCCATGCCTCGAAGCATGGTTATGACCCGCGCTTCAACGATGATGTGAGGAGCTCAGAGCCCAAGGGGGAACAGCCGGCGCCAGCATTTCCATCCCAAAATGCCGCAACGCGCGCTCAACTTGTCTGCCGCTTTTCGGCTGAAGCCCGATCGATTAGGAAATCGTCCAATTTTCGGCCGCCTCGAAGCTGCGGCCGCAGCCATCGAGGCAGCCTGCCGCGACCCGACCATGTCTCCGCCGGGTTCTTCGGATTGCGATATTTGGGACGAACGGGCGGGTATGGACGGCGCTCGCGATTGAACCGCGTGGCCTCGTTGGCCAGTCCAATCCTGTGGAGCCGTTCCTCCAAATGTGCTTTTTGCACCAACATTTTCTGAGTGAGTTTGGCGGCGACCTCTTGGTGAAATATCCAGAGCTCGTCAACGGAGAGCGAATTGAAATGCGCGGTGTTCATGGCTCCATCCCTAATCTTGGGCAGAAGGCCCAGGCAGACAAGTCGGGAATCCGGGAGCAGACAAGCCCTCAGTTAAATATTGATCATGCAATCCACATTTAATACGAGAGGTAGCAGGGAGAAAGGCGCGACAGTGGTAATATCGTGGCGGAGTATTTAAATCGCCGCGCGGGGTAGCCACGTCTCGTGACCTCCACAAACTCACCCTAGGCCAGTTGCGCTTTCGTGCTCGGGGACGAGCGCAAAGATGGCGATCGACCGGACGGCGGCGCGGACGGCTCGATGAATCGCGCTGCCTCGTGACCGGCATATTAATCAGGTAGCCAAGAGTACAATTAATTAATTCATCGCGCCGCCCGATTTAAGCCGCATGGGAGCCGTTGTCACCGCTAAGGTTCGAGCGGGGGTGGGGCGCACCCGGGAGTTTTCGATGTCCGGTCATTTGCGATTATACTTCGCCAGTTTGGTGCTTGTCGGAGGTTTATCGGCGGCGCCTGCGTCTGCCAACCCTCTTGCCGACTTCTTCAATACTGCTACGCCCCAACCCACGGTAACCTCTCCGCCGCAAGCCGAATGCGTGCCGCGTCCCGGTACCTCGACCACTGGTGGACAGCATTGGGTCTACCGAATGGACGGTCGCCGCAAATGCTGGTTCCTGGCCGAGGGCATCGCGACGGTGAAGAAGCCCATTCGGGCTCGCATGGCCAAAGACCGCAGCGCCAGTTTGGACGAGAACGGGACGAGGTGGAGCGCGGTCGTTGATGCGCGCGCGGAGGTGCTGCGCTCCGCACCGCCCGAGCAATCTCAGCCGCCTGTACCCGAAATGAAGGTAGCTGATGCCGCTTCCAATCTCGGCACGGGGTCGGCGGCCCCCATTGTCGATCTTCCCAACCAGATCACCTCCGAACACTCCGTGCCGGGCCAAGTCGACGTTGGGCAGCTTCTCGCCGACGCACCTCAAGATATGCCGCTGGGCGCGCGCACTGCAGAGGCGCACGGCGAAGCGCGCAGCTGGACGGCCTGGTTCGGTGTACTGCTGATGACGCTTGGTGGCCTCTCGCTCTTGAGCTCGAGCCGCACGCTTCGGCATGCGTGGAGATTACGTTAGCTTAGATGCGAGGTACATCCGCCGCGCAATCAATGGATTCCACGAGCCGGTATAGCCGAACTGCCACACGTACAAAGATTCCGTGCGCCACGCCTAGTTTGGCACCGGCTTAGACGGACATTCGAGTACGATGACGGTCGCCTTTGGGATCGGACTGCATTATGCGGTACAAGGTGTTCGTGGTGGACGGCAGCCGGCAACTGATCTGCGCTGCAAAGCTCGACTGCATTGACGAGCAGGCGGCGAGACGCCGAGCCGAGCAAATGCATGACGAGCACGACGTTGAGCTTTGGCAAGGCGATCGACTCGTTGCTGTGTTCCGAAGTGCAACGTCGAATGAAGGTCGGAGCTAACGCGCGATCCTGAATAGACGGCCGGTCTCGCCGCCGAGTTAGTTCGAGCATTGTGAGGCACCGCGGCCTGGCTGGTTGCCGACATCTCGCAGCGACGTCGTCACCGGGGCTCGCTACTGCGGTCCCGGCCGTCTCTAAACGGCTCTTGCTCTGCCGCTCGCTTTGGTACGCTTTCTTCTTGTTCTTGCTTCTACATGTCGGAGCTTACTTCGAAGCTTTTCCACCTCTCTAAGCTCCTCCAGAAGCGCCTGGTGCCGTTCATTCAGAACAGCACTAGAAAAAATCTGACGCGTACTCGACATCACATGCCTCAGAAATGATTTGAAGTAAGAAGTCGACGAAAAGCGAAAGCTAAAGAATACTCCACCGAAGCTCAATGAACTGAAGCCGCAGCCGCCAGATGCTCCCAGTACTCTGCCTCTGCAAGCAGTTTCCAGCTTCTCTCAGGTTGGAGTGCGGCAGTCTGTCGGCAAAGCAGCGCCATTGCACGCAGGCGGCGGGCAGCTTCCATTTCGACCTCCCATGTTTTCCCCCAACATATTTTTCGTTTTTGCGATGGAGTCATCATGATTATATGACATAATCAAATTTCTCATTTAATGGTAGTCAATTTGGTTCCATTTGTAAGCCGACCGGGAACTGGTTTCGGTTTAAGCTTCACATGGATTTCGAATGCTTGCTCGCGGGGCGCTGTTGCGCGCTCAAGTGAACGAGAAACGTGCGCGGGGCAGCAACACGAGAGGCGAAGCTTCGTGCGCGAGCATCGGAACGTCAGAAATCCTAGCCGAGGACTCTTCTCGCCGGCCTCCAGGGCACGTGCGACGGCTACCGAGACAGTTATCCTTCTTTGGCTTTCAAGGTGATGGCAACCAAGACAGCATCAAGAGGGCCAGAAGCAATAGATGTCGCGTGCCTGCTGGGCTTCGCGCCGACAGTTCTCATCATGGCGTATGTGGGCGGCCTAAGCGAAGGAGCCAACGGGTTGCGCAAGACTTTGCAGCAAACACGGTTGGGAGGATCAAGAAAGAGTATCAGGAGCGGGATTGGGTCGTGCTTCGGAACCTCTCCAGTGGGCTGCTCCTGCGTGATCTCGTGGAGAAAGAGAAATTGCAGTTCGTGCGCCATACGTGTCGTTCTCCGAAGTGAGTTCATAGGCATGGAGCCGGGGATTCATCGAGCGGTCAGTCCCTAAAACAAACGAGCCTGGATGCAGAAACCGCGCCATTAAGTCCCGAGGCCGTTTTGCTTGACAAGAAGCGAGGAAGCAATTTCTCGTCCTCGTGCTGAAAGTGCAATTGAACCTGGTCCAGGTCGCGGCCCGCTTTAGTAGGATTGGGCGGGGTCAGGCATCGGCAGATTCGGTGCCTTCGGGAGTATCTTCGACGGGTCGAACTGCGCGAGGATCTGCTTGCCCATAGCCACCGGATCTTTGAAAAAATCCAACGGAGACGGGAAATTGAAGCTGCCTGGCAGAGAGTGCAGGGCGTTGAAATCGGAAACGTCATCGACGCCAAGCACTACCTCCTCACCCTCGACGACGAAGTGCTTCTGGCGGTTCTTCAGAGCGGCCGCGGCAATGCATGGGTAACGCTCGATCCAATCCGTGCCATGCGCGATAGCGGCCGGCACGCGTTTGTCCGGGGATACGTCCTGCTCTCTTGCGAGGCAGCAAAGGATGGGGAACGACGGATGCGCTCGCTCTAAGGCAAGCTGGGCGATTTTAAAGCACAGGGCCATTTTTAAATAAATAAATAATATAATGCCAATTTAAATGTTGACCGATATTTAAAATAGAATTAATTTGAGAGTGCCTGGCGCCGGACGAACGCGTCTGGCCACCGAGAAACGGCTCCCGCATCCCGCCCCTGCTTACGCCATGAGATGTGAGGGGCCGTTTCTTGGCCGATGGTGAGGCGGATCATCCTCCGCATGGCTACGTTTTTATCGTCCCCACCATGACAGCAGCGGTGTTACTGGTTGAAATCGCAATTATTATTGTTCTCGTCACGATTTGACTGACGCGAGAAACTAACAGCCGATGAGAAGCGGCGCGCGATCACGCATGATCGTCTCAGTCAGCTCGCCGCATCGTGCGGTCGATTTATCTTGTCAAAGTGGAAAAATGACCCGCCGGTCACACCGGTCGTTTTAGTCGTTGCTCTCACGAGCTTAGACCGCATGCCGGCCAGTATCATGTAAGTAAGGCGCCGCCAGATCAGGTTCATAACGGCTATGAGTGCATTTAGCCGCTCGAGGCGGACTTCAGCGCGGGCGCAAAGCGTTCGGAGAATGTTGCGGCCTTGGCTCCCGGGCTGCAGAAAGAGCGGCCGAGATAATCGTTGAACACCCCACGAATGCGATCGCGAGTAAGGCCGCACCGAAAAATAGTTTCCTCATCTTACTCTACTCGAGAGGACGTCAATGCCGTTCAGTCTTGGAGGGCGTTGTTTCGCGTCATTGCGTGTGAGGCTCGAAACGGTTTCCTGCACGCGGTCGTGACTCAAGCTGGGGTTATGGCGGTAGGACCTGCGTTGTGCGCCGCGCAACAACATATGCTCCGAAAAGACCGATGGCGGAGAGACGGCCCCGGCCTCAGGGTTGGCTTTTGAGGTACGCCGGAGCCGCTCCGCCAGCTTGGGCAAGCCAGCGAGACAGCAACGGCGCAGTGGAGGACACGGGTTCCTCGCCGCGCAGGTCAGGCGAGGTTTAATTGGCACAATGTAATCCGCCGCGCTTTATCTTCGTTTCTACCCTGCGGCAAGCCACAATGCCTCTGACACTGCGGATGATAGGCCTGGATGATTACACGGTTCACGAGGACCGGCAGCTAGTCGGGCGCATCCGCTATGCCAACGAATGCTCCCCGGGGTTCTGGTTGTGGACGTGCATCGTGACGCTTCCCGGTCCGCCGTTCGGGAAAGCTGGCTCACTCGATGAAGCGAAGGGGCGGTTCATGATCGCATGGGAGAATTTCAAGGCGAAGCATACGGCGGAAGAGTTGGGGAAGGCCTTCGCTGAGATGAATCGCGCCAACCGACCAGACCATTATCTGCGCTCAGTGCGTTAGCGCGTCGCATTTGATTGCGACAAAAATTCGCCGGTTCACACTGCGGGCCATTTCCAAGCCGACGAGTTCGTCCCGGCTGTGTAGGCGCCAGCAGTGAGATTGCTCCGGCTTCAGGCCGACTTTTGGGTGGCCGCGGCCGCTCAGTTAGCTCGCGAGGAGCCGGCAAGATTCTCAAGCTCCCTATCGAGGTGTTCGTTCCCTGCTGGTCCACCGTGGGAAATTGACGGGAGGGCGCCGGTTCACGTTGGCTGCCTTCCTCATGTGGGCAACATGACGCCTGTCCCAGTACAGGCGGTCATTCATCCAACTCGCATTTTGAACTAAATCCTAAGTTGGTGGCTTTTCGTTTTTATCAGCTTCTGTCATGTGGCGACGGTCATTTAGGAGAGACGTGCGTGGCGACAGGTATTGTGAAGTGGCTCAACCAAAGGCTATGGCTTCATTCAGCCCGACGACGGCGGGAAGGACGTCTTTGTCCACATTTCAGCGGTGGAGAAGGCTGGCTTCAGTGGTTTGGCAGAAGGTGCAAAGGTGAGCTACGAGATCGTGAGCGATCGGGGCGAGCAGTCCGCAGGTAATCTGAGACGGTAGGCGTGGCTGGGACAGGGCCCGCCGGTTCGCACAGGCGGGCCGGGCGCTTTGACCACGTATCGAATTTAGTACTCGCTTTGGCGGCAATCTTCGGCGCTTTCACCGCTCCAGTTCCTTGATGGCGTCCTTTAGCAGCTCGAGAAGCCGGATTTCACATGCCCCCATGACGAACTGATCGGCGTCGTCAGGCACGACAATCTGCCCCTGCACGTGTCCATCATGGGATTGGATGATGAAGTCTCGGGCCTTGCAGGCTTCGTTGCGGACGTTCGTTATCGCCTCAAGCGGACCCCATTCAATTCTGACAGCCATTGCTAACCCTCGCTCTTAGCGGAACGCGCGCGAGCTACTGCGGGTCATGCGAGTTGAGGAGCGGTAAAGCCGGCACATCGATCGGCTCGCCTGGCGGTCGATCAACCCGGTTCGCTTTCTTTCCGCTGACGAGGACACCAATATAGCCGTCACCCCGCCCTGCGATCATCAGCCAGTGCGGGAATGCCAAGGACATGGTCGCTGGCCTCAAAATACCGCGCTCACGGGCGCCGTAGGACAAACCTATTCAATCATTTCGCGATTGAACAAGTCAAACATTTAATATATTTAATAGATGCATTGTCTATTTAATTGCGAGATATCAAGAGCGCGGGGTGCACTTATGCCCTCGATAGAGTCTATGCACTTCGGCAGCACAGCGCCTTCCGACCAGCACCCCTATGATCGCGAGCCGGGTGCGCCTCCTGCGTGGCGTCCTTCGGCAGGTGGACCAATCGACGCCGAGCCGGAGGCCGCGAATGACACCGCGGGCGAATGGCCTCCGCTCCCGTTTCCTGATGGCTGGTACGCCACCTGCTGAGTTGTGACGCGGCGTCTGCCTATATGGTGCTGGCAACCGGCAAAGCCGGCACTTGAAAGCGTCTGCGGGCCGGCGGGGTTGCCAGTTAGCACAGTGGGCGAGGAGTCACCCAATCAGGATGATATGTAAGATACTCGACAGGCAGTGTCGGAAGTGGCGATACTCTTGAGGCGGGGTGATGGGCCTAGTCGCGTCATTTTGCATGTCTGAAGATGTACTTCGCTTCTACCAGTTAGCTGACGTGTGCAGGGAACGGACGGCGCAAGCCCGTCAGTCCCGTCGACGCGGAGCCGTGGCTAAAGCTTGCTGAGGACTGGCTCGAATTCGCACGAGCCGACCAGCAACGGCGCGCTTACGAGCCGCGCTGCATCCGATGAACAGCGACCAGAAGATCTGGCCGCTCGAGCACCTCCACCAGCTTGTCCAAGATGATGCGCTCGTTATTCCGGCCTCGGTTCTAAGTATTTTTCCAAAATGCGCTGGGCGTCACTCACAGCCTGAAGAGCTAGCTGTTCATCCGTCATCTGTTAGCCTCCAGTGACCAATCAGAACGGAAGAACCTACGTGTAAGATAGTTCCAGATCCTTTATTGCCGGTTGATGATGCGGTGCTCACGATAGGTGGGGAGCCCCCGTCAATGGAAGCCATGCTACTGCTTCCGAGGCGAGGCCATTAGTCTTCAGGGGCATCCCATCCGCGTCCCAGTCTGGAATTTTGGGAGGCAATGGTGAAATCGGCTGCCCTGCCGGTGGACTGGCGCGAGGCTGCCAGGCCGAAGCATAGGGTCAGCGTCAACGCAGTCACCACTAGCAGCGCGGACATGAACTAGCTCACGCGCACCTCTCTCACGCCCGAGAGCGCGCATAGCCGAAGGCTTTGGCCGGAGCCATGCACCGCTGAAAAACACCGACAGAATGACGATCCAGGTTCAGCCCTTCCTTCCGCACCTGCAATTCAAGCCAGGCGATGCCGGACTCGGCCTGAGCCGCCTTCCGGGCGCGGTAGTGCTTCACAATGGTCTGCGCGCTTCGGTATGAATGCCCAGTGATGTCGCAGGTCATCAGCAAGTCGCAGCCAGCCCGATCGAGCAGCATGACGCAGGTATCACGTAAGTCCTGGTCGTGCTTTTGTCGAGTTCGCTGGCGCCATTGACGAACATCAGCGTGGGGCAAGGCTTCAGAACGCCATGCTGTCTCATCGCCATTGCTGTCGCGTGCGGCCTGCGCCAATCCGCCAATACACGCTTGCGCTGGTCGACGGCTCGAGCGCGCTGCGCCCTATTTCCCTCATCGAGAGGAAGAGGGGCAAACAGCCGATCGATATTTTCAATCAGTTCGGCGGCCAGTCGCTCTGCGCGGATAATTGACTGGCGCGTGTTGTCGCGCGAGAAAGCCGAAGATAAATGCGGAATGCGAAGCCCCTTGCTCAAGCCTCACCACGCGAGGATCGTGAAGTTCACTCCCTTCAGGGCAGTCGAGCTGCACAGCCTCTACGCTCGTTCGCTAACGCAGGATAAATCGGGTTCCAGTCACTCCTCGGGGGTCCGCTCCCCCGCGGCTCGCCGTCGCTGCGATTGAGTGCTCGGAGGCGACTGCAATGCAGGTACAGCCGAGGCGCGTCGCTCCGCCTCTTGGACTTTAAGCCGCAGATCTTCCAGCTCTGACAGTTGACAAACGAGGTCGTTCAACCGTTGGACAAGAAGGATCGAGCTATAACCCTGCATCAACGCCCTCCTGAGTCTGCAGCTATCCAGACAGCAAAAGGACCCCAGCCTCAGGGCGGTGAAGCTGGGGCTATCGAGCCGCCTTGGTGAAGGCAGCTGCCCCTTGGGGAGGCACGGGAAAACTTGGCAATCAGTAAGTCGTTCCAAGCCGAACAAAATGAGCCTTGCCTTGGGGCAATGGGGAAAGCTGGGGCCCGACTGCATCGCCCACTTGGGGAGAGGAATCGGGCAAACGCGGTAATTGGCGAGCCCGTACCAACCGCCGTGCCTCCGAAAAACGTTAGCGGCCCCTGTCGTCCTTGCCGTCGGAACAGCCATCGCCGCCGCCGTTACCCCACGGCTCGCTTTTTGCTCGCCTCCAAAAGCGCGTGTGCCGGCGAGTGGGTCGCTCGATAGGCAGTGTCGACCGATCGAAAGCGCAGCCGGACGGCTGTAAATTAGATTGAAATTCCATATTTAATATAGTTTAATAGAGAAATTAAATGACGATTTTCAGAGTTTTGGGATCATGCCTCATTCTCCGTCCATCGTGCCTCATCCATATCCACGTGACGTCTATCTTGTGCTCGAGGATTATGGAGGTGGGCTCGGCCGTGCCTGGAGCGAAACCTCCGAAGACGACACTGGTCGAGCGACGCTGATGCGCCAAATAATGGAAGGTCAATACAAGCACCCTGCTCGGATCGTGGTCTTCAACACGGTTGAGGGATGGTCGCGTGATGTAACCGTAGAGATCGCAGATGAACTGCGCCGCTGCTTTGTCGAGTTCGATGACATTGCGCCAGCCGCGTTGGAATTCATCGAGAGAATCGGAAGGAACTGACTGTGGTGCGCAGTCGTGCCTTGCTTTGGTTTGCGCTAATCTCACAAACTTATCCGAGATGAGGACGATGAGCGGCAGCACGAACAAACAAGCGACGACGTGGGTGTGAGATAACCGCCTGGTGCGGCATAAGACCAACCCTTCTTGTGTTTGGAGTTGCCATGTCGGTGGGTTATGGTCGCGCTGTTGAATGGGACGGAAAGATCCTGACAGGCTCGGTGGTCGTAAATGGCGTGACGACCAAAGTGACTGCGGACCGAGCGATCATCCATGCGTATGCCGCGGGATTCAGCGATGCGCTCAGTTGGGAGATTGATCGCTTTCGGATAGAAATCTTTGAGAAGCTGATGCCATTCCTCCTTCGTCAGAATAGTTGACGGTAAGCTATGACCTCGCCGCGTGTCGGGGATTTTTCGGCAACGATGCTGATGAACTTCCGCTGCCGTGCACCTTACCTGACTTCCGGCAAGCAGATATCGTCATAGGATTAAAAGAGGCGGAGCATCAATCGATGGTCGAACGCCGCTTTCCTGGCCATCGCGGACCGGGTCCAGAATTGGCACGTGGACGATCTCGATGCCGCAGAGCCCTGTGATGCCCTGCCGCACCTGGAGCTGGCGGTCGCGAACCTGATCGCTATGTTGCGAACGGACGACCTGCGGTCCTAAAGGCCCGTCGGCGAGCCCGAGGCAGGAACGGTAGGAGACGCGGGGCAGCCTCCGCTCGATGGCGAGTCGTCAAGGTCCACGTTCATAGTCGCCAGGATGTAGCCGAAGGGTGAGCGCAAGGCATTCAGTTCCTCGACCTCGATCTCCATCCGTATTCCCCATGCGGAATCGTTGCGGTGATCTCGACGTCATTGCCGGCCGACACGCGCCAGGCTGCCACCCCGAAGCACAAGGTCAGCGTCAGGGCGAGGGCAAGCAGAAGCATAGAGACGAAATGGCTCACGCGCGTGTACCCGCAAATCTGAAACCAGTTGAGAGCGTGCACAGAGGCGCGATTCGGAAAATGCAGACGATCTGACGCATCGGCCGTTTTCCCCATCCTTACACGGGGCCAAAAGCGCTCACGATCCCGATCGTGATCGGCACGAGCGCGACCATCACCCACAAAGCGGGCGAGCTGGAGGACAGGCCAACGACCAGTATCAAAACACCGATACCTACGAGGGCCGCTGAGATTGCGTAGGCGACTGCCTTTTCCATCTATCGATCCACGACAAGAAGGGATCGGTCGCCCAAGCAGGACTCGAGGCAAATCGAAACGTTCCTTTCTTGATTTAATTCGGCCATAAAATCCTATTTAATGCTGGTTTTGCAACTTATTTTCGCCAAATTAAAAGGCGCTTTCTGCGCGTTGGGGCAGGGCTATTAACCCGGAGTCCTGCATGTTCACTCGAGTAGTCGTAGCTTTATTGCTCGCTTTTGCGACATCCATTTCATCTGAGGCGCGCCCCTTGCGCGCCGCTTTGCCACCTGAATGCAACGTGATTATGCCATGCGACTTTTCATCTTCGCTGGTGCAGGCGCAGAGATACACGAGACCGGCACCGCGCCTGCAGCGAGGTGCCGTTGCTAGCCTACGGATGTCTGTGGCCAGCTCAGGGGCCTTAAGTAGTGAGATCGTTAGCGGTCGTCCGGCCGGTTGCCCTCGATCGTTCTGCGGATGTGGTGCGGCGATCCGAGTGTTTGGTCGGGTAGTACCGGAACTGAACCTCGCAGCCAATTGGCTGCGCTTTCCCCGCACCTCGCCAGCACCGGGAATGGTTGCCGCGCGACGTGGACACGTCTTCGTCCTTGAACAGCACATCGCTGGTGACATCTGGAAGGCGTACGATGCCAACTCAGGTGGGCACGCAACGCGAATTCACCCGCGCTCCCTGCGAGGGTACACCATCGTCAACCCTCATGCGGCCTAAAGCCATCGCGCAGCGTTCCCGTTAGAGTTTCTCGCCACGTTCCGGAGCATCCGGTTCGCGGCTTCCGCTCAAAAACAGGGCCGCAGCAGTTTTCGCTGCGGCCCTGAAGTTGCAACTTGATTCTGCGTCGGCTTGTTCTCGCAGTTTGTCCCGAACACCGAGGTTGATAGGTCCGCCATCATGGGAAGCTTCAATGCAGCCAGGGCGTTCCATGACGATCATTGGTGTTCACATCAGAACGATAGAATTCGACGATGCGGTGCTTCATTGAGACCCGGACACGATAACCAGCGGATATCCACGCTCTCGCTTGAGGACCTGCTCTCTTCAGTGTGCTCCACCACGCAGTGAAGGTGTAGGCCGATCTCGGCAGAGGCTTCCCCAAGATCGCTTCAATTTCTGAAAAGGTCAGGCGGAGACTTTGACCGTTCTCCGTTCGCAGCCTTTCATGCAATGGCTGGTAAATCGACCTCGGCATGCGAGCACCATATCGACAAAATGGGCCGGCTGCCCGGCATTGGAATAGCAGACTGGTGCATATAGAGCGCGGAGGCGAAAGGCGTTATCATTCAGGTCTGCAAGATCTCGCGGAGCCTGACGCAGCGACGTCTCTTCAGTGTTCCCTTAGCTCTAGGTCTCTCAGCAGCACGTGGAGAAAGTCGCTGGCGTGGTCATAGCGTTTACGACCATTCACGATCTCCCGGGTGCGCGGCTCCAGTGTGCTGGCGATGGCTTCAGCGCCGGGTAGATCAGCCTGGTGCGACCACTGCTGTAGCAGCCGATCAGGAATGCCTTGAGCGGATCCAGGCAGCTTCAACACACAATAATCGCCATCGTGCTTGTGATCAGCTTTCGCATAAAAAGCGAACAACCCTCGAAAGGCATTACGGGAAACGGCAGGTTTTGCCATTTAACATCCCCAACGTAAAATCGACTCGCTTTAAGCTTAGAAATCTGACGCGTTAACAAAATAAAATCCAGTGGAATTTAATCGCTTGCCCTCGAAAAAGAGGTCATCAGAACTGACGTAAATCGAAGCACCGTGCGTCACAGCTCGCGCCGCCCTGCATCTCCGATACCCTATGCGCTACGGGACAATCGACCTTAGCAGGCGGCCGAGTAGGATGGACGGGGCAGGGGCTGCCCCGGAAAATTGCTACCAGACCTCGCAAGTGACTGAGACGAACCGATGTTCGCTCAACCCGCTCCCGAAGTCGCTCTCGTGCGCATGATCAGACAGTCGGTCTGGCGCTGCCCGGTCAATAGCGCGCGATAGATCTGTCCCGATCGAGGCCAGTCAATTTGCGTCGGCTGCGGCGACCCACTCGATCGGGGTGTCGCGACCGCAGGCCGGCACCTAGCCGCTCAATAGGCATTGTCTGGTCGCCATTTCATGGCTTGACGTAGGTCCATCCCTGCTCCTGCAACTGCATCACCCTAACGACGCCCGACCTCACCACTTGGGCTTGGGCAACGATCGGAATGTCTTTATTTTCGGCCTTTTGCATTTTCTCTTGCGTGTTTCCACAGGCTTTGAATGATACTTCCGGTGTGCTCAGAGCCATTTCCTCAATTCGCGCTTTCACCGGCGACGTGTCATCGCGGAGCATATGCAGGCCGGGGCCGAAGGTAATCACCTCCACTTTCACTTCTTCACCAACCTCCTTGTAGTATTGCGCGACGTTGAGTGCATTGTTCAATGCAAGATTCATTGACGCGGAGTCGCTTGTGTTGACCTGAAGGATTAAGCGGTGCTCTTTCTTGGCAGCAGACGATGGCGCGATGCGCGCCAGCTCAAATTGTTTTGGCGTCGCGGCCCGCGCTGATGAATTCGCGTGCGTTCTTGCCGCGCCATGTGTTGAGGCTGCAGGCAAACTGGGCTGTGCCGAGAGCAGGCGAGTCTCCTGTGCCGCGGAACTAGACAGCCCGACCAGGAGCGAGATGATTGTCGCGATCATCGCTGTGATAATCTTCGGAAATTTTGGCATTATGTTGTTTCTCCAAGCAAGCTGAGGTTCATGATCAATTGTTGGGCTTCGCGATCGCGCGTGGCCATTTGCATGTTGCCGCAAATTTTGCACGTACGCTCTCGATACCATCGAGAGCGAACACTGCACCGGCGCTGGTCCCCGTTCGGCGTGACACATGCACGGAAAGTTTGGTGTGGCCGGGGATCGATTGCAACAGGCGAACGACATCGCCTTCAAGCGCGACACCGCGCACCGACGTAATTGTTGAGACCTGAAAAGGTGGATCATCATTGATGCGCAGGGATAGGGTGTAATCCTCGCGACGGCCCGACAGGCCGGCTCCATCAAGCAACACTTCGGTCAGGCCGCCGCGACAGCGTATCGACAGGCTCATTGCTGCGTCCCCTTGAGATGGAAGTGTCGCCTTGATGATCGATGAATAATCAACTGGCGAGGTGGTCTCGCTGACGATCCACGCCCCGGCTCCATTTGCGGGCCGATCAGAGACGCGAACCGGCGCCACAGGGTCTTCGGCGCCTCGAGCCCGAGCGAGGTCATTTGCGATCGCGAGCGTCACGACGAGAGCGATCAGGGTGAACGTCATTGTGCCGCCTGGCTCGAACGCGGCAGACGATCGAGCCAGGCCTGCGCCGCGGGAGAACGCGTCAGGCCAGGGACCGTCGCCGCCAAGTTGATCGACTTCCATTTGGGATCGAAACCGGGCTCCTGCAGCTTGTTGATCCGCGAGAACAGGCGGTCAACAAAGCGCGCCACACGATGAAAGCGATTGGATTTGATCGGCCAATTGAAAGCGACCAGCACGGTTGGAACGGCAATAGTTGTCACGCGTTCCCCCTGCCTGATCAAGTTTGGATAATCAGCTGCGTCCAGCCAAGATGGCAGATAATAATCTTCGAACTTGCTCTCGTAGGGGACCGGCAAGAACTTGAAGCCGGCATCCCAGCGACCACGTATGAATGCATCCACCGGCTTCGATGTTATGAAAACGACGGCGGCCAGCTCACCCCTGCGCATTTGTTCCATCGCAACCTGATGGGGGATGAATGCCTTATCGACCTCGATCCCCAGCCGGCTGAAGATCAGCGGGCCCGAATAAGCTGCGGCGGTACCTTGGGTGTTGAAATTGACCTTCTTTCCGACCAGATCACTCAAGCTCTGAATTTCGGGCCTGACGAATACGTGCAGTTCAGATGGAAACAGGTTGAGCACATAGGTGATCCGTCGCTGGATGTCCGGCACTTGGCTCTTGTACTCGTCAAGTGCGTCGGAATTGATGATTGCTGCATCAATGCCCCGCAAATACAGCAGCGAATTGACGTTTTCGGTTGCGCCACGGGTCACGATGGGCAGCACGTGGAGGTCCGTTCCATCATCGGCCACTCGCGCCATTTCCGCGGCAAGCCGAATGGGAGCTCCTTCCAGCAGACCTCCGGCTATTCCGACAGTCCAATCGTTCATGGCCGCAATTTCCGCCCTTGCATGATCCGCACGCGCCCGCGGAGTCTGCTGGGCCATTGCTGGGCAACAGCCCATGATCAAAAGCGGAGCGGCTATCACGATGAGGAGAAACCAAGAGCGTATTCCAACCAGCTGCTTCATCGATCCGGCTCCCCTAGGAACGTCTACTCTGTTTTGTCCGCTGCGCTCTTCACTTCGACACGTAAGTTTAAGTTCGATCTGCTAGTCGATACAGCGCACGACCATTTGTCTGCACCGATGCTGCTAATGACCAAGTGCGTCGAATCGCTCCCTTGCCTCCTTGACCCCTCCGGCTGCTGCTCTGGCGTAAAGCTCTCGCGCCTTGGACGTGTCGCCGCGCGTTCCGCTCGCGCCCCATTTTGCAAGCAGGCTCGGATCATACGTTTCCGCGAGGGCGAAACTTGCCGGTGCGCTCCCTAATTCAGCAGCACGCTCCAGGACAACTCGTGCCGCCCCAATATCGCCTTGTCGAAGCAATCCGGTTGCGCGAGCGATCAATCGCACGAGTTCGGCGGCGTTTTCGTTCCCGAGAACCGGGGATGGCGCCTTCGGCTCAGCTGCTGTGATCACGAGCTCTCGCGCGAATTGCGCGGGCGGCGCCTGCGGCGATCCCAGCAGCAGTGTTCGGAGCAGTTCCCTTGTTGGCGAATTGCCGGCTCCGCCTTCACCCGACACCCCGGCGGGTAGCCACGGTCCGATACTCGGGCGCGCTGCGGCAAGTTCTTGCTCATCTCGGCCGGATTGTTTGCATTCTCGCCGGAGCTGCTTTTTCAACTGTTCGGCTCGATCATCGTTTGCCGCGGCTTGCGCTTCATAGGCGAACAGCTTGGAACGCGCCAACGAGAGCTCTTGCGCCAGCGCATCTGCTCTTTCGTGCTCCTCCTTTAATGAGAGCTCCAGTTTAGCCGAGGTATTCTCCGCTGTTCGTTTGGTCTGCATCGTTTCTTCGGTTGCCTTCGCGATCTGCTGGGATCGGTTGTCGAGCTCGATTCGCGTCGTCGCGAGCGTCTCCTCCAGCTGTTTGGTACGATCGTGCTCCTGTCGGAGGCTTGCCTGTACCTGAGCCTCCGCTGCCTCTTTTGCGCTGATCTCTGCGGCTTGTCTGGTTACCTCTGCGGACTGGGTCTCCAGGTCGTGATGAGCGGCTGTCAGATTCTGCTCCAGCCGGTTTGCCCGATCTTTCTCCCGCTCGACAGCTTGTTGCAGCTCTCTCGGATCATTCTGTGCCCGGCGTTCGGGTTCGCGACCCTCGGTGCCTATTTCGCGGCTTAGCCGTGCCTGCACTTCGAAATCGTTGCGCGCCTTGACAAGTTCCCGTTCCAGACGCTGCGTGTGCAAGCGCTCCTCCCGGAGCGATTTCTGCAGCTCATCGGTTTCATTCTCGGTGGCCTCCGCAATGCTGGTCCATTGCTCGCGTGCATGCTGCAACAGCCCCAGCACCGTATCCTGCTCCCGTCGGCATGTTCGAAGGTCAGCAGCAAGGGCCCGTATCCTCTCCTGTTCTGTGGCGAGCACTTGCCGCGATCGCTCGGTATTGCTGGTTGTGGCTTGTGCGAGCTTCAGGGGTGTCGTGTCGGCAGATGGTTTCAGCCTCGCCGCGCGCCACCCTCCCGAGCCGGTCGTGCCGCGCAAGTGCGTCGCCATGACATGGGCGTCGCTCGCCGGCCAATTAGGCTGCTGCGCGAGAACGGGTATGGTCAAAACCGATATTACCGTCAGGACAGTCGGTGCAACCCACGCCGACCTTGTTGCGCAGGTGCGCGCACAGTTACGAACACAATCCGAGGCAATCCACACGTCTGCGCGGCGAACGGGCGATCCAAGGCCAGACCCTGCCTGCATCGGCGCTTGTGCCCACATCCGCGACATTAATGCGTCAATCCGTTTCTCAATTTCAATTTACCCATAGGCAAAAAATAAACCATATTTTATTTTATTCAATCATTTATCGCTAATTAAATGTTCGGCCAGTGCTGCCGGTCGCTTGGGAAGGAGATCGTCCAATGCTCCACCGACTCCCTTCGCTGATCATCGCGATTATCACGAGCGTAGCTGTGCTGGCCCTGGCCCAAGCAGGCGGCGCAGTGGCGGGCTCCGCGGGTGCCGGCACTGGGACGGGCACGGGCAGCGCCAACACTGGTGGGTCAGCTCCGTCCGGCATGAGTACAAATGCGAGCAGCGCCAACCCTGGTCCATCGGCGCCTCTAGGAATAGGGACACGAGACGTTGGTACCGGTGCAAACCTGAACCGCACCAGTCAAACCAACAGCCCGGACGTTCAACCCAGCACGTCGAAGTCGCGGGCGGCGGCGCAGGCCAAGAGAAATGCCGGCGCTGGCCACGCTCAAAATGGTCTGCCGATCGGAGCTATTGGCACCGGCACGAGCAACGAGGAGCAGATGATCGTTGGATCCTCACCTAACCGAAAAATACCGGCAGCGAAGGTCGACGGAAATATCGCTGGAATAGTTGGTAGGGGCTCCAGCCTTTCGGACCAGGTGAGCCGGCCGCGCACCGCACGACCTGGGGAAAAAGTGCTGGACGCCAAAGTGCAAGTCCAACGGCGAACGACAGTTTCGCATAAGCGCATTCCCGACTCAGAAAACAGACCTCGGTAGTCTGAGCGGACCGAGCTGGGCAGCCGAGCGCGCTTTGGCGTCCCTGCTCAGGTCTGCGCGCCGCCCGACGAAGGCGCCGGCAGGGCTTGGTTCTCCATGGGGCGCCTTGAAGAGGACTGACGCCCGGCACACGGCCGAGCGGGATTGGGCTAGGCGAGAGCATTCACGCGGTTATGCGAGCGCTCGATTCCGCGGCATTCGGATCACGTCCGATCGGCCGGAGCGAGGAGCCAGCCGTGCATTGTTCGAAATGATCGCGAAGCACGTCATTAGCCAAGTGCTCCCAGAACTCAGCTTCGGCGAGAAGCTTCCAGCTTCGATCTGGATGATGCGCAGAAGTCTGTCGGCACAGCGACGCCATCGCGCGCAAGCGGCGTACGGTCTCCATCCACTCCTCCCATTATTTTTCCCCACCTTATTTTCTGTTTTGTGTCATATTAATTATGATTATACCGGATAACTAAATTTGCCTTCCGTGGCGCGACTAGCGAAACGATTTGACGCGAACGGCTTTCGCTTTGCTTCCAAATTGTCTTTCAGATGAAGCGCTGCTTCATAAAACTAAAAACAGATAAAAAAATCAGACTCAGGTGCGGGACATAACCCGCAGCATGCCGCGCGTGGATGACCTCGGGCAGAAGCCGGAAAGGGACGCCGGATCCAAGTGCAGCACTTTTCCTGGCGCAGAGCCTTCACTCGCATCGGCCTGCCTTGAAACTCCGCTGCGCGCACGCCTCATTGGGGAGCGATCGGGCGGCTTGGAGCTGTGCCAAAGGGTTACCGGAGGCTTCAAGATCGATCCGTGAAACGATCGTCTTCGCGTTCGCTGAAACTACGCGCGCCGCTCGCCATCATTGAATCCGCGTGCGGCAAGTCGTCCCAAACCGGGGCCTACGCATCCGTGACACCGGCCCTAGTCTCGCTCTTTCTCCGAGGCTTCGCCCTTCCGCCCTTCGCACTTGCTCTCGTAGCCTGTGCAATTGGGCAAGCAGGCTAACGAGCTCCATCGCCGTTTGACGCAGAACAGCCAAGCGGCTGCAAACCCCACTACTCACTACAATACCCCCAAACAGGCCCTTGCAGGGTCAGCGATCGGAATCGTTAGGTTGCGCCGACCTGCCGGTGTGACGCTTAACTTACGGTTCATGAGGGCGTCAGTTCGCTTTACGACGATAGGCCAAAATATTTCGCATCCCTCCAGTAAGCCCTGCAGAAATAGCCGCCGAGACAGGAATATAGATGAACGCTGCGCGATGATTGAGCGCATCCAGTCCGTGCCAAGACTAGTTCCCAGCTGGTGCGGCAGCCATGTCACAAAAGATCAACTCCGCACACGCGGCGTCAAATGAGGCGGTCGGCCCAAATTCGTGTAATGCTAGTCAGTTCGGCTCCGCGTCTGTGCCGAAGCCCGCGACGGATCAACCCAGCGGCGCTTCCTCGAATATCTCCCCTGGCCGCACGACCGGCTCATCGACCCAGGCCTCGCGAGCGAACCAGTTGTGATTGGCGCGACAGACCGGGCAACGAGTATTGCCATAAAACACAACGCTCCGCAGGAAAGCCTCACGGTCCGACCTAATACCAGTAGGAATCGCGCGACCGGTTTGCGGACATTTGACCATGATCATTCCCATGCGAGACCTCCCTAGGAAATTATTATTCGTTGTCAAACGAAAGAGAACCCGGCCGGCTGGAGTGCGTCGTCATCTCAGTGTGGGTTACTTGGGGGGCATCGCACACTGGGAGTGCTTGTTCGAGCAGGGCGGGTTGCTCGTGACGACGTTTTTCCAACCGGCCGGATCGCTGCTTGAGCGATTCCTTGGACGCCGCCGCTCTTTGGCTCGGCAGCGCGGGCGTTGATTATGCGTCTCTCGAAAGCTCCTGGGGCGCCACTGAAAATGGGCCAATCTGAGCGGGTGGGAGTTTTGCGCGTGCTGTGCCGCTCGCGACGAAGACGATCATATCGCCCGTGATGGGCAAATTGGCTAATTCGATCACCGGTTTCACTCCACTCTCGTCAGCGAAATATTTTTCGTTAGGATTTAATCCTGCAAATTACGCCTTGCGCTGTCGGTCTGGTTTGCGACTCTCGTCGAGTTTTATTTTGCGCTGCCCTGCACGCGGGAGGTCAAGATCATCGCGGCGATTTCTGCGACGCTGTTTCTCGGTCGGCTGTTATTTCGACGCAGGGCCCGCTTCTTGGTATTTGAATGGTTGCATCCGGTTCAAACATGAAATAAATATTGATTATATTGGGATCATATAAATCTCGTTGTTAATTGTTGTCAATGACGTAAGCTGTTTTCGTCAATTTTTTGGTCGGAGGAGACGATGTGGGAATCAGTCCAGAAGAAGCGCAACTCCACCTCGGCTGCGAAGCAGTTGGCTCAAATGCGCGAGAAGCTAGCGAGCATCAGCGAGAGGGAGCGCGTTCTACGAGAGCGGAGTGCTGCTCGCGAAGTTTACCGCTATCTGCTGGACTCTCACCGGTTGACCGCGCGGGCGACCTTTCTCGGAGGACAAGTGTTGAATATTTCTCCATCTGGGGTGAACGAGGGTGGTCAGCTGGCGGCGTGACCCGGGGCCGTATGGTCATTCGAAACGAATCTCAGTCAGGCGATGTGCATCCGCACTGAAGGTGGATTTACGCCGCTGCAGCACGGCCATCAAGCCGAACTTCCTCGGCAACTGCAGCTCGTTTGAACGCGCCGCGGACAGGACAGTGCCGGATGTTGTCGCCACCGCGTCGACACGGCGGCGAAACAGATATCGTTGCTATCGGGAATAGCCATGCTGGAAAAAACATCGGCAGAGATGGTGTTGAGACCCGCCGCGGGTGCAATCTTCGCGCTGGTGGACGGTCGATCAGTGCTTTTCAGCGAGACAAGGCAGAAGCTCTATGAGTTGGACCAGCTAGGGGCATTCATTTGGTGCAAGTTGGCACAATGTGCTTCTTTGGAAGACGTCCATCAGGAGCTTGTGCAGCTAGGCATTGGCGAGCGCGCAGCGCGCGAGTTCACGTGGCAGGCGATGAACGTCTGGATCGATCGAGGGGTGCTCGATCTCGATTGGCGAATGTCGGCCGATTGTGCCTTCTCAACGGTTCTTGCTCAGCGCAGGATCAGCGTCCGGGCTGCAAATCGGGAGCTCTCGCAACAGTTGATTTCGCTATTTTGTGTTACGGACGACAGCGGCGAGGAGGAGGATATTGCGATCGAGACAATGATGCTCGGCGACCGAGTATTCTTCCGCGGGAATGACGCGAGCATCCAAAGATGTGAAGCCGCAGCTCTGGCCCCTACAATCAAAGCTCACATCACCGAGCGACTTATCCGAAGCAATCAGTGGGCTTTCGCGCTCCACGCCGCTTCTCTTGCAAAGTGCGGCATGGGCTTGCTGCTGTGCGGCCAACCGGGAGCCGGCAAGTCGACTCTTGCACTAGAACTGGTAGACGCTGGATTTCAGTATGCCGGCGATGACGTTGCGCTGATTGGGGCTGACGGAACGATCTGCGGCATCCCATTTGCCCTCACCCTCAAGCAGGGATCGTGGCGGTTGCTATCCCGACTGTATGGCGATTGGAACGACGTGACGCACCGCCGGTCCGATGGCGCCGACGTGCGGTATCTGCCGATTCCCGATGCGCACAATGGGAGCCTCTCTGCCAACTGGATCATCTTTCTGAACCGGGTTGCAAGCGGCCCCGTCGAGCTGACCCCCCTGGATCAGCTTGATTCGATCAAGCGGCTCATTGAGGGCGCTTTTGCCGCAGACGGGAAGCTGTCGCAGTCCGGCTTCTTCGCTTTGAAGCGGATTGTTGCGGGCGCACGATCGTTCCAACTTATCTATTCGGAATCGGCGCAGGCTCGACAGCTGCTGATGGACTTGTGCGATGACAAGGCATAGTGCGGCACTGACAAGCCTATGCAACTGCTTGCGAGGCTTGCCGCCCGTCGAAGTGGAGTGGACCTCCGTCATCGGGCTCGCAAACCAGACGTTGACGACGCCTGCGCTCATTGACTTCGTCGATCAATTTGCATCGGTGTTGCCAGAGGACGTGTGCACCTATATCCGCCAGATCCATCGCCGAAACGTGCTGCGCAACGATCGGTTGGCCGGTCAATTGGAAGAGGCCGTCATTGCGATGAACGGCCAGGGAGTTACGCCGGTGTTGCTCAAGGGTGCGGCAACGCTAGCCACAGCACCTGTCGAGCGACGAGGAGTTCGGCTGATGTGTGATCTGGATATTATGGTCGTGCCGGACGAAGCTGAAAGGGCGGTCGCCGCTCTGGGCGCAATTGGCTATCAAATTCATGAGCGGACCCTTCCCAACAGCAAGAGATGGTATGTCGAGTTGAACCGGCCCCGGGATGTCGGAACCATTGATCTGCAGCAGGGCGCTTCAGACCCGGCGTACTTTGACCGTGGCCCGGGAAATGCTCTGAACCATTGCGTCCCTGCGCGCTTGGGGCGGGGGAGCGCGTATGTTCCCACGGCCACCTACCGAGCGCTTCTGTTGATCATCCACGATCAGTTTCAAGACTTTGGTTATTGGCTCGGTGACCTCGATCTGCGACATCTTCTTGAATTGCGAGATCTGAACAGTTCCGTCGGGGGCATCGATTGGAGTGAGCTTACCTCTCATGTCTCGGGCGGATTGATGAAGAACGCAGTCGAAACCCAGCTACTTGCTCTCGCTGCGCTGCTTGGAGTCGAGGTCCCGCACTCGATGCGGTGCCGACTGATTCCTCGTCTGCAGTTCATGCGACAATTGATCCAAGCACGCTTTCCGGCCACACGTGTGCCATTCCTCGCAATGACGGTCTTGGACCTCAGAAATTACCGGAGGAGGATGACCTCTGGCTACGCGCAAGCCGGCATGCGCGTGCGTGGATTGTGGTCTGTGCCAAGAGGGTCCACTTTACAGTTTCTGTTGAGCGCGACCACGACGGTTCGTGCCGGAAAAGTCTAATGCCAGTAACGGTCACACGAGCGCCTTCGGGGGATTGGAGATTCCTCAACGGAACGGAGTTTTCCATCAGCCGCCTCCAGAGCGCGCATCAGGTGGCAGATTTTCGGAATCCTCAGGGCCCAACATTTGTGCAGTTGCGCAGTGCTAGGAATGCCCTTGACCACCCGCATTCCGATCAGACGACTCGTCGTTCTCGCGAATCCTGAACTCTTCGAGCGTGTGCCCCGATTGGAGCGCGGCAACTAGCCAGCGAGGCTGTTTACCACGTCCCGACCAAGTCTCTGTCGGGCGGAGTGGATTGAAGTATTTTGGCACGACTTTCGGGTATTTGCGGCGCGGCGGCTCGCTCGTTCCGGCGTTGGCGGCCCGGCTTTCAGCTTCACCGAATTGATCCGGCTGGTTGAGTTGCGCAAGACGTTTTTCGAGCTCTCGCTTCTCGACTGTGATCTTTTCGGCAAGTATCTTTGTCAGCTCTTCGTGAAGGAGCCAGAGTTCCTCAAAGTCCATGGCTTCGAGATCTTGCCGACGCATAGCATTCTCGTCACCGTTCGACTGACGCCTGATCCATCTGTCATCCTCAGCTTACGAGCACATCATCTGCCCGAACGCCCAAAATCAAACGATGGACCAAAGCCAGTGCTTCAAATCGACGCTACAATAAATAAATAATATATGATTTAATAATTATTACTAGGGTTATTTTATTAAATGGGGGCTTGGCAGCCCAATGACTTGCTGCAAGCAAGAAAGGGGAGTATCTCAATCGAGTTCCTCCCGGCGTCTTCAACTCGGGGCATCCTTCCCCGGCTGCACCCTCGGATATTCGGGACGTGAAGCTCAAATCGCGGTCAGGCAGCTAGCGCTGAGGGACATTGAGTTCGTTGGCGCTGGCGCATATTCGAAGGCTGCAATATCGAGATTGCCCAGAACAAAGGGCAGCCTACGCCAACCTATCCATCGAGAACATTGCGTCGCGATGACGCGTAGGGCGCTTGATGTGATCCCGTCATATCAGTTCGCTTGAATGGTTCCACGGCTGCCCGCTGGACGTGTGAAATTTACCCCTCCGAGATTAAGTTATGAGGATAGCCTATTTTTTTGCCTTGATTGACTGTTGCGACGCAGTTATCTGGAATGCGGATTTAAGTGCGGTTCCATACATTTTGTTGGGTAAATCGAGTTCACCATCTTGATTAATGTGGATCTGGGGCATATCAAGTTTGGCGCAACTACAGGATGCGAGCATGCCAGCTAAGAAACTCGAATTAGAATCAATGTCCCTTGACGATCTCTGGTCGCTTCATGAGGAAATTAGCGGGATCCTATCGGATCGGATTAAGGCAGAAAAGCACGAATTGGAGAAGCGCCTGGCGGTTCTCGGGGGCGGGACGGCCGTTTTGGCGGGTTCAAGCGCGTCCGGCGTGTCTCCGGCCGCCAAAGCGAGACGCAAATATCCGCGGGTGCTGCCGAAATACCGGAACCCCCAGACGTCAGAGACCTGGTCGGGGCGTGGCAAGCGGCCCCGGTGGTTGGTTGCTGCTATGAAGTCTGGCCGGAGAATTGAGGACTTTCGCATAGGGGATGCAAGTCCGAAGCTTCGTCAGCGCGCATAACCTAATCTGCATTGCTCGACGGAATGGTTGCGGTCAAGTGGCCGGGGCAGCGCCGTAATCCTGTGCGCCTAGTAGGCGTTGCGTCCCCGCAGCACTTCGATGGGAGTTTGCAGCAGGATTACGAGATCAAGCCGAAGGCTCCAGTTGTCGATGTACCACAGATCGTATTGTACGCGTGTTTCCACCGTGATGGATGTGGGGGTTGGACCACGGCAGCCATGGACTTGGGCCCATCCGGTCAATCCTGGCCTGACCCTGCGGCGCAAGGCGTAGTTCCGCACGAGCTTGTCGAATTCTCCGTCGTGAGCCAAGGCATGAGGACGGGGACCGACCAGCGACATGCTGCCGTCGAGAACATTTAGCAGCTGTGGCAGTTCGTCGAAGCTTGTCCGACGGAGCCATTTGCCGACGCGGGTGACGCGTCGGTCGAGGCGATGGGCCTGAAGGATCGCGGGCCCGTCCTCGAGCACATGCATCGTCCGGAATTTGCGGATCAGGAAGATCCGGCCATTAAAACCACAGCGTTGCTGTCGAAAGAATATGGGGCCGGGCGAGTCCAGCTTGATTGCAAGTGCGGCCAGCACAAGCAGCGGGGCAAGTATCGTCAAGGCGAGCGCGGCGCCGAAAAGATCAATGATTCGTTTGGTCGCACAGTCCAGCTGCGTAAGCGGACCACGCTGGAGTTCAACACAAACCGCACTTCCAAGGCTTCGCGTGGGGTGTCGAAGCAATTCGGATGTCGTACCGACCGGCACGAACACAACCGGTAGCGGCAAGACCCGCAAATCGGCAACGAAGGCTCGGAGTTCGGGCCATCGTTCCGGGTTCGCTTCCACAACCACCTCGTCGAGCTCGGAGCTGCGAATGTAGTCAATCACGCGAGTCGTGAGCCGCCTTCGACAGGCAGGACCGAAGCCGATTGGGGGCAAGCTGAATCGGCCTCGGACGCAATAACCATGCATCGCGAGCGTTTCAGACAGTCCGGCGTTTTTCGATTGCGGCTGGTCGCTAACCAGAATAATGTTTGTGATAGCGAATTTTCTGCCGCTCAGGCCCCTCCCGAGAAGCGCTCTCACTCCCCACCGCTCGGCCATCAGCAAGCCGAGGCCCAGGACCGCGAAAAGTGTGCCCGCTTGGTGAGAAGAGCCCGGACCAATTGCAAAGCCGTACACGGCCCATATCAAGAGCAACAATGACGTCCATGCAATCCAGACGGCGCGCATCTGACTTCGCAGGACGAGAAGCTCAGCTGGCCGATAAAGGCCGTGGGTCTTCAAGAGGCAAACCAGACATGCTGCGCTGACGAGCGCCAGGCCAAGTGCGTTACTTAAGTCGCCTGCAGCCCACCCAGTCTGAGCTTGGCACAGCCACATCGAAACGACGCTCGCAAAAACAATGGTCGCAACATCCGCACAGGGCGCCACGTATTCGATCGAGTCGTACCGGAGGGGCCATTTGTGCTGGCGGGATAGTGACGGCCCGGGACTGACACGATCCGTAACCCCCCGATCGGGGAAATGTCGGTTCACGAAATTCATTGTCAGGACACCTGCGGTTAATATTTAATATATTATTAATTAATCTGATATTTCAAGAGAAAAAATACTCGTTTGGCTATTTAATATGTCGCACTGCTCGGAGACCTATCGAGATCCCTGTCGGGAATTCCGCGCGCGCATGCTGTCGAGGTACGACGGATCCAGCTCCGAAATCAGGTTCTCGAGGTAGACCTTCCCGTCGGCTGAGGCTAACCGGTATGCGGCCACAAGCGCCGGCCTGAGGGCAGGCCGATGCGTAACGATGAAACTGACGTCGCGCTTGATCAAGTCACGGAATTCAAGCTCCCATACCACAGCGTCTGTGGCGAACGCGACGGATAGCCGTAACGGAAGCAGATCCAAATCATTCGGCGCGGTATAGTACGACATCTTGAGCATCGCTGCCGTCCCAGACCGGGTCAAATCGTGCTTCGATGCCGCCGCGAGCATGAGCCAGATGTCGCCGCGAAACGGCGAAGAGCGTAATGCACGGGCAAACGCATTCGAAGCCACCGGAAGAGCCGTCTTTTGCTCGTCTGCGGATAATGCCGGATCCCAGCTGGATCTCGATTCCCCTCGGATCCATAGGTCTTCACGTGCTGCCGCAACTGAAGCCGGTTTCGAGATCGCATTCGGCCATGCTGCGGTCAATACGCCTGTCGGCAAAGAAGAATGACCACCGAGATACCAGGCGGGCAAGACCATCCAAATTGCCTGCACGAGCAGTGTGATACCAAGAACCATTAGAGCAACGCGGGGCCAGGCGGTGACAAGCGCTGACGCGAATCTTGCACGAGATGCCGGAGCTGGACCGCCCATCCAATCTGAAGTCTCTTTCGATCCCGGGGATATGGCGTCACGGCCTGCGCCGGGGACGCTTTGACCGAACGCCAGTCCAAAAACCGCGGCGATCAAAAGTGATGCGCCCAAATCCAAAATTTCATGGTCGGCAAAGGCCAGTACCGTCAGTGTAATCGAAGCGCCAGCGCCCAAGGCTGGGTACACGTAATCGTAAGTTCGCGACAGAGACCGCCTGATCAGAATACAAGCGCCGAGCATTGCTACAACCACGAGACTGCAAAGGAACGCCCACCCCATATCCACAACAATTGCGGCGGCGGCCGTTGGCCTTTCTCGCAGCGCACCGTTTCCGATGTCCCGATAAATCGGCAAAAGAACGGCCGAAGCGCCTGCACCGGATCCCGCCGGTCGGACGTCCTGTAGCATCCGTTCTGTCGCGATCTGGCTGCTCGTTGACAAAGCGATCGTCAGATCGGTGTTCGTCCTGAACGGAATGACCGTCGCGCTGGTAATAAGAAATATTACAGCGGTTGCGAGAACGCCAGCGGTACCCCACAAACTGAAGAACCACCTGCGAATTGCGAACACCGAGAGCAGAATTCCTGATCCGAGGAGCGCGGCAACGACGGCGGTCGAGTTGGTCCGAATGAGCAGCGCGGCCATGCAGACAGTCATTGCGATGATCGCGGCGGACAGAGCTGGGAGCGGGGCTGGCCCAATTGTTCCTGGCCGACTGCGGCGCCGAAATTGATCGACTGCGCGTATTGCCGTCGCGCAGGAGAGCAAGAGGCCGAGCACTGCGACGGTTGAGCCATCGCGCCCGGCGACACCAGCAGTTTCCTTACCGAACCACATAGCTGTGGTGATCGTGGCTATCAACAGCAGGATATGCAGGACTTGCGCTGCACGATATCGGTCAAGTGTGACGACGGCAGTGACAAGGGCAGCGGCGAGCACAGCGCAATACTGGGCGAACGAGAACATCGTCGCCCCGGTATCGACCGTGATTATTTCGGCGAGGGGTTCGTTCAAGGCCGCCGATGCAGTTGCCCAGATGGCATTGCCGAGTGTGCCCATAGGCATCGGCACTGCCTGTGACGCCATCCAGAGCGCCGGAGCCGCAAGCACAATGCCGAGACCAGGCCGGAGCAGCTTGGCGAGCCCGAGGGAGGCGGATGATGGAACGATCGCAACGACCAGCGCAGCCGTTGCAAGCACGAACGACGCCAATATCCTGATTTGCAGGCTTTCTGGCATGGCGAGCGCCGCGATGATCGCCACTAACTCGGCTAACATGACAAGCCGGATAATCATGTAAACACCATCTTGTGGTGCGGCCACTCCGCTGATCCGCTAGCCGGAGAACGTGGAGCCGCTACGAGACAGCCTTAAGACCCGGAAAGACCATAACGGATGTAGTGGCTATCATGATAGTAGTAGCTCCGATGTCCGTCATATCGAGCCATGGCCTTGGTATCCGTTTTGCTGAGAACCGCCCCAATCAGCGATTCGTGAATGTTGGGTGCCGTGTGCAATGCGTGCTGCACGACATCTATTTTGGTCCGGCCCCATTCAACAACGAGAATGTAGCAGTCTATTAGAGATGAAGTGGCTCGGACATCAACTAGGGGGGTCAGGGGAGGAAGGTCGACGATGACGTAGTCATAGTCAGCTCGCAAACGGTCGAACAACTTGCTTATCGCGTCGGCGCAAAGAATTTCGCTGGTGTGAAGCAGAGGTCCCCGCCGCACGGCGGGTAGAAATGCAAGATTGGTTGTCGGATCCCGCCAAATTGCGTCCGCGAGGGAGCGGCTGCCGTTTGCAACTTCGATGATTCCGGCGAGGGCTTTGGGCGCAAAGATAGCAGATAGCGAGGGATTCCTGAGGTCGCAATCGACGATGATGGCTTTCTTGCCCGTGTGCCCGATCAATTGCGCGAGCGAGGCAGCAATCGTGGTCTTGCCCTCATTCGGTAGGGCCGAGGTAATCCCGATGACCTGGGAGGAGATTTTTGCCGGATTGTGGTCGATGGCTAGCTTGATGGAGCGAATTGCCTCGGTATATCGAGAAAGCGGCATCCCGACCACGGTCCGATGAACTGCGGTCGGCGACGAAACTATCCGTTGCTGAACATCATCATCGGTTTGCTGGAGACGAACTGATGGCTTCGGGGATTTGCGGGCCGGTAGCAATGGGACCGAAGAAATGCAAGGCAATTCCAGCACGGTTTCCACTTGTGAAGAGGTACGAAAGACGCGGTCCATGACGTCTCTGAGCAGCGCTAAGCCGATGCCCAGCGCGAGACCGCCGAGGATCCCGAGCGTCAGCACCAACCTTGTCTTAGGCTTGCTCTTGCTCGGCGGCGGCGAAGCAGGAAAAACGACCCGCGTTTCCGAGATGGGGAATGTCTCCTGCTGTGCAGAGCCCATGTAACGCTGCAGGAAAGTCTCGTGCAAGCTCCGCAAGCCCTTTGCTCGGCTCTCCAGATCCTTGATAGTCAGCTCAGCAGAATTGACTGAACGGGACTGAGAGACGGCCTTCGCCAGCTGCTTTTCGATTTCTTCCTGCCGCTGTTTGGCGAACTCGAATTCGCTTCGGCTGACTTCGGCAAGTCTCTTGACCTCGTCGAAGATGGAGGCGCGAAATTCCCGGATGCGGTTACGGACACTGACAACCGCCAGGTGGTCGCGACCGACCCTGGCTGTCAACTCGGCCTCTCGCCGCGTGAGTTCCAGATATTGTTGGCGGAGCCCCGTAATGATCTGACTGTTTGTCGCATCGGCCCCGATTGCGTCCAGATTGATCATCGGGGGCGGCTTTTGCGGATCGGAGGTAAGGAGAGATTCATACCGAGCCAACTTGGCCGTGGCCTCAGAGGTCTGGGCGCGTGCGGCAGCCAGTCGATTGTTGATTTCTGTGATCTGCCGCTCGTCGATGGGCTTTCCGTCCAAAGACACGATATTGTTCTGGGCCTTGTAGACATCGACGGCACGTTGTGCAGCGAGGGCTTGGTCACCGAGATCGCGCAGCCTCTCCTGCAGCCAGCTTGTTGCCCTGCGATTGGCATCGAATTTTGCATTGAGCTGGTCCGCAACATAGGTATTGGCTACCGCGTTGACGATCTCCGCGGCTCGGGCTGCGTTGCTCGAACTGAAATTGATCTCAATGACGTTGCTGAACCCGACACGCCCTGTTGAAAGCCGACTCAGAAATGCGTCTACGAGAGCGTCCGATGGTTCGCCCTTCGTATCGGGCGGGTTATCTTTCCTCGATCCAGTCGGTGCCCATGACCGAATTCGTTGCCAGAGCGACTGTAGAGATAGCCCTGACGCACTAAAGTCCGGATCGTCAGCCAGTTTCAACTGGTCGATGACCGCGACCGCGGTGGCCTTTGATCTCAGGAGCTGAAGCTGGGTCTCGATTTGATTGAGATCGAAAGCCGTCTCGGCGAGCAGTGATTGCTGCTGGACAAATAGGGGCCTTGGATTAGCCAACAGGATCTGAACCTGCGCCGTATAGGTTGGAGTCACCAAACGGAGATAGAGCATGCTGGCCGCAGTTGCGAGTGCAGCAGTGACAAGGATTACGAAATATTGGCGTCGTAGAAGCCCGATGCCGTAATTGATGACGTCGCTGATTCCTCCGCCGTCTGCCTGAGCGGGTTGAGCCAGGTTCACGGGCAGCCGCAGTCTATCCGTGTGTTGAAGATTGTTCTGGAGCATCACGTACCTGTCCGACGGTGGGGTCACGTTGGGGCCGCCCGCCCGTAGACCAACGTTCAGGCCGGACGTCCGGGCGCTGGGAGATTATATACATTAAAAAAATCTGCTTGCCAAATTAAATAAATCTTATATTAATTAGGGGGAGATGCAAACAGGGACGAGGCAATCGCCCCCGGCGCGGTGCCGACAAAACAGACGATATTTCCGTAGCTTGCAGCACATCGTATTTGGATCGAAAATAATGTGAGCGTTCAGAGGCGGATTGGCGGACGGAAAAAATAATTCTATCGATGATTATGGTCCGCTGCTTGAAACCCGATTGAAATTAAGGACCGGCAGGAGGTGCCTAATGCTGGAACTGCGATCCTTGGCTATCCCCGATGTCAAAGTAATTCGAGCAGATCGCATTTCCGACGGCCGCGGCTACTTCTGTGAGACCTTTCAGCGATCGGCTTTTGCTGAGAAGGGAATCTTGCATGACTTCGTTCAGGATAATCAGTCCAGCTCAGATCGGATCGGCACGGTGCGCGGCTTGCATTTCCAGCGACCGCCTTTCGCCCAGGCCAAGCTCATACGGGTGTTGAATGGGGCCATTCTCGATATTGCCGTTGATCTCCGACGTTCATCGCCCGACTTTGGCAAGCACATCGCCATCCAGTTGGATAGCGAAAGCGGTGAGCAGGTGTTCATTCCGAAGGGATTCGCGCATGGTTTCTGTACGCTGCAGCCCAAGACCGTGGTCTTGTACAAGGTCGATCAGGTCTACGCCCCGAGCCATGACGGCGGCGTCTATTGGGCTGATCCCGCACTAGCGATCAAGTGGCCCGTCACACCGTCAGAGGCTCAGATATCGCCAAAGGACCAGATTTTGCCTACACTCAACCAGCTTGCTTGCATTTTCGAATAGTGGAGATGAGTAGAATGCGTATCCTAGTGACCGGCGGAGCGGGCTTCATCGGTTCTGCTGTGTGTCGCCGTTTGGTGCTGCAGACCAGTGCCGCTGTGGTCAACATCGACAAGTTGACATACGCAGCCGACCTGACTTCGCTGACGAGCATCGAGGGGCTGGGGTCTTATGCATTCCTGCAGTCCGACATCTGCGATCGAGACGCTATGGATCTCGCGTTCGCCGACTACGAGCCGGATGCGATCATACACCTGGCCGCCGAAAGCCACGTCGACCGTTCGATCACCGGACCCGAGGCCTTCGTCAGCACCAATATAGTTGGTACCTACACCCTGTTGGAGGCGGCCAGGACCTACTACGAACGTCTGCCGCTTCCGCGGCGCAAGCAGTTCCGCTTCATCCACGTATCGACCGACGAAGTCTACGGGTCATTGGGCCCGGAGGACTTGTTTCGCGAGGACACGCCCTACAGCCCGAGTTCGCCATATTCGGCGAGCAAGGCGGCCTCTGACCACCTCGCACTCGCGTGGTTTCGAACCTACGGTCTTCCGGTCATCGTATCGAATTGTTCGAACAACTACGGGCCGTACCAGTTCCCGGAAAAGCTCATCCCGCTGACGATCATCAATGCGCTCGACCGGAAGCCGCTACCGGTCTATGGCGACGGCAGAAATATTCGCGACTGGCTTCATGTCGATGATCATGCCGCTGGCTTGATAAGACTTCTGTACGAAGGAAGACTGGGCGAGAAGTACAATTTCGGCGGAGATGGCCAGCGATCCAACCTGGAGGTGGTCACCCGGATTTGTGACGTGGTGGATCGGTTAGCCCCGGGCGCGGGAGCGAGACGATCTCTCATTAGGTTCGTGCCGGATCGTCCAGGACATGATGCGCGCTATGCGATCGACGCGTCGAAGGCACATCGCGAACTAGGCTGGGAACCGACGAGAACCTTCGAACAGGGCTTGGCCGAAACAGTCGGATGGTATCTCGACAATCGTGCATGGTGGCAGCGTGCTCGCTGCGGTGTCTATGACGGCTCGCGTCTGGGTCTGCTCGCTGCTCAACATTGAGGTGAAGATGACAGATCGACCTATCCTCATTGCCGGGCGGAACGGCCAGTTGGCAAAGTGTCTTCGTGATCTCGCTGCGATGCGCGGTCTGCCCGCGGTGGCTCTCGGGCATCGAGAACTCGATCTGGAGAACCGCGAAGGGGTCGATCAGCTCATCGCGTCGATCGCGCCGTCTGCAATCATCAATACGGCCGCATATACGGCTGTTGATCGGGCCGAATCTGAAGCGGCGAAAGTGTTCAGCATCAACCGCGATGGTGCGGCAACGCTGGCAAATGTCGCTTGGCAGATGAATGTTCCACTCATCCATCTCTCGACAGACTATGTGTTCGACGGCGCAAAACCGGATGCGTACGACGAAAGCGACATTCCCGCGCCGTTAAATGTCTACGGCGCGTCGAAGCTTGCCGGCGAAGCTGCTGTATTGGCCGCGCACCCGCTCGCGACCGTGATCAGATGCTCGTGGCTTTACAGCCCCTATAGCTGCAACTTCGTTCGAACGATGTTGCGGTTATGCGGGACGCAGCCCATCGTAAGGGTTGTCCGAGACCAGCACGGAAATCCGACCTACGCATACGACCTCGCGGAGGCTATCCTTCAGATCGCAGAACGGTCAGTAACAGTCGATCGCAGGGCAGCAGCCGGCATCTTTCATCTCGCCGGGCAGGGCGAGACAAGCTGGCACGACTTTGCGAAGGCAATCTTCGACGAGATTTCCCGTCGTGGAGCGCGGGTTCCGGCGCTCGAGGCGATCACGACGGAAGAGTTTCCGACCGCTGCGCGTCGACCCCGAAACTCGCGCCTGGATTCATCCAAGGCCGAACGCGTGTTCGGGATTCGATTGCCGCCTTGGCGCCATTCGCTCGAAGCCTGTCTCGACCAGCTAGTCGGAGAAGGAGAAACCGATGTTGAAGGGAATCGTGCTGGCTGGCGGCAGCGGAACGCGCCTCTATCCGATCACGCGCGTGGTCAGCAAGCAGTTGCTCCCGATCTATGACAAGCCGATGATCTACTATCCCCTGTCCACGCTGATGTTGGCAGGGATCCGCGAAATTCTGATTATCACCACGCCTTCAGACCGGTGTCAGTTCGAACTGTTGCTGGGGGACGGCAGCCAGTGGGGCATTCGGCTCAGCTACGCGGAGCAAACCCGTCCCGCCGGTCTCGCGGACGCCTTCATTGTTGGTGCCGATTTCATCGGAAGCGATCGTGTGGCCATGGTGCTTGGTGACAATATTTTCTTCGGCGATGGCCTGAGCGAACTGCTTGCCAGGGCGGCAGGACGTGAGGAAGGCGCAACAGTTTTTGCTTATCACGTGCGGGACCCGGAACGTTACGGCGTCGTCGCGTTTGATGAGGCGGACCGCCCAGTATCGATCGAGGAGAAACCCAGACGGCCAGCTTCGAATTGGGCAATCACCGGGCTGTATTTCTTCGATAATCGCGTTGTCCGCTACGCTCGTCGTGTCGAGCCATCGTCGCGTGGAGAGCTCGAGATTACCGATCTTCAGATGCGCTACCTTTCGGCCAATGCGCTGCACGTTGAGCGCATGGGGCGGGGGTTTGCCTGGCTGGATACCGGCACGGTTGAGTCTCTCATCGATGCAGGGACGTTCGTGCAGACCCTGGAAAAGCGACAGGGAATGAAGATTGCCTGCCTCGAGGAGGTTGCCTTCAGACTCGGCTTCATCAATCGTGATCAACTTCTCGCGCTGGCGCAACCGTTGGAGAAAAGCGGCTACGGCAAATATCTGAGCGAAATCACTCGGCTACCGCATTTCGCTCCGCAATAACGCCACTCAGCCGATACTGGAATTATGTTAAATGTACGCCATTGAATTGACGTGCGGTTTAAAATAGAATTAAAATATATATGGGTAATTTATTTAATCGGTATAGCCATGCTGGTTCAAAAGGCGAGCGTCTTCGGTCGAGGGGCCCGGGCCGTTTTTCCAGGGGAAGACATTCCGGCATCGGATGTTTTTTGGCGAGAAGCGCCGTTCTGGAACGCATTCGATGGCTCCGATCCGCCCGGCCGGTGGGGCCCGCCGTTTGCTAATCCGCCAGCAGGTGACGCCACTTTCTTCCCGCAATCGTCTCGGGCCGGGCCGGGCGATCAGCCAGACTTGCACGGCGTCATGCCCCGTCTCTTCTCCCCATCTTTCCAGTCGCGATTGTCTGCTCTGCTGTCTTCGACGTCTTTGACGAGCCGCTATCAGAGCTTGGCCCCGACATTCCCATCTGCGGCAAGCGAATGGACGCCGCCGACATCATCATCGGTTTCGACCCCGGGCACCACTCACTGGACCAATTCGAGCGACGGAGTCTGGAATGTCGCTACGAACTGGAGCGCCGGCGTCCCGGGCATCATTGACTCTGCGTTCCTCGATGCGGCGGGAGCGTATGTCGTCACCAGCACGGCCAGTGTTGATATCAAGAGCCTGGTCGTTGATGCAGGCGCGACGCTTTCGTTCGGTGCCGGGTCGCCATTTATCGTCGAAGGCGATGTACTGAACAATGGGACTGTCGAAGTTGGGGCGTTCCTTGGTGATCGCATTGCCACAGGGGACTTTAAGGGCGACGTCAGCGGCACAGGATCTTTCGAAATTTCAGACAAGTCGATCCTGGAGATCGGAGGTTCGGTTTCCGGGCGGTTCTTGAACGGATCGTTCTCCGGCATAACCGTGGCGTTCGACACGGGAAGTGGCGCGCTTGTCCTCGATCAGTCGGCCGAGTTCCACGGGTTGATCGCAGGTTCGTCGCCTGGGGCACCGCTTTCGCCAGGGAACCTCATCGATTTGAAGGATCTACCCTTCACATCGTCGATGTCGGCGACTGTCCACTATAACAATAGCTCGAATATCAGCGCAGTCGATTTCAGCAACGGTGCGGCCAATGTCACCTTGCTGTTCTCGGGGATGGACTTGAACTGGAATTTCAAAAGCGATGGGCAGGGAGGCACCATTGTCTCCGATCCTCCCACGAATCCCATCGTGCTGGAAAATCAGAAGCCAGGCACACCGAAAAGTGTCTGGCAGATCCAGCCGGGCGACAATTCGCATCTGACCCAGGGGTTTGCGACAGCAATCAGCACCAATGTCGGCGGGACGGTCCAATTCAAGATCAACAATCTGACCGGCAACCCGAACTATCGCGTAGATCTTTACCGGCTGGGCTATTACGGCGGCGATGGGGCCAGACTGGTTACGAGCCTGCAGCATCAGGCCGCAGCCGCGGTCGTCCAACCCGCTCCATTGAGTGACCCGTCGAGGGGCCTCGTAGATGCCGGCAATTGGAGCGTGACCGATTCCTGGAGCGTGCCGACCGATGCGGTCTCGGGCGTCTACATCGCCAACGTCGTCAACGGCACCGAGATTTTCCAGGTCCCGTTCATCATAAGGAACGACGCTTCGCACAGCGACATCGTTCTCCAGACAAGTGATGAGGACTGGCAAGCCTACAACGGCTGGGGAGGGGCCAATCTTTATTTCGGGAACGGCCCGGGCATCGCCGGATCAGCCTTCGCGGTCAGTTACAATCGCCCCCTCGTAACGCGTGACGGCGAGGGAACCTTTTCCGAGGGGGGAGACTCCCCGTTCACGGCTGAGTTCGCAGCCATTCAGTGGCTCGAGCAGAACGGATACGATGTCTCTTACATTTCTGGGATCGATGCTGCGACAAACGGCTCGTTGTTGCTCAATCACAAAGTCTTCATGGACGCGGGGCATGACGAGTATTGGACCGAAGCTCAGCGCGCCAACGTAGAGGCCGCAGCGCACGCTGGCGTCAACCTTGCGTTCCTTACAGGCAATGAGATCTTTTGGAAAACAAGGTTGGCCCCCAGCATCGATGGCAGCGGAACGGCCAATCGCACGCTCATTAGCTACAAGGATACGCACGCAAATGCGCTGATTGATCCGACCGGAAAGGCGACCGGAAATTACTCTGACCCGCGGTTCGGTCCGCCTCTTCCCTCGAATGAGTTGACCGGTACATTGTTCGCGGTCAACGCATTTCGGTACGATACGATCACGATACCGTACTCAATGACCCAATTGCGCTTCTGGCGCAATACGGCCGTCGCGCAAACGTCACCCGGGCAGACCGCCTCTCTCGTACCTGGCCTGTTAGGCGTTGAATGGGACACCGCGCCGGACAACGGATTTCGCCCAGCGGGGTTGATCAGTGTCTCATCTTCAACAGTGCAGGTGACTGGACAGTATCTCCTTGATTATGGCAACACGTTCGCAAATGGCACAGCGACCCACAATCTCGTGCTGCATCGGGATCCCGTCAGTGGCGCACTGATATTCTCGGCCGGTTCAATCAACTGGCCGTGGGCGCTTGCCAGCGACCACGATGGACCTGCGACTCCGGTAGATCCTAACGTACAGCAGGCGATGGTTAACCTGTTCGCCGATATGGGAGTTCAGCCGGCGACGCTGCAAGCGAACTTGGTTGCCGCGATCCAGTCGACAGACGCTACGGCGCCGACCTCTGCTATCACCAATCTCTCGGCTGCCAGCGTTGTCGAGGGGCAATCGATCACGGTGACGGGGACGGCCACCGACACGGGTGGAAAGATTGCCGGCGTCGAAATCTCCACTGATGCTGGAACAACCTGGCATCCAGGCAACAGCAATGTCGGCGCGGCTAACGTGACGTGGTCATACACGTTCGTCACAGGCGCTCAGGGGACATACAATCTCAAGACCAGAGCTGTCGACGACAGCCTGAATCTGGAAACACTGGGCGCAGGCGTTACTTACACCGTCACGCCGTCTTCCAATCTGACACTCTTCAGCATTACCGATACGCCTGCGGTGATCTCGAACGACGATTCCGGCTCGGTTGAGCTTGGCGTCAAATTCGTTCCCGCCGTGTCGGGCAAGATCACCGGCATTCGTTTCTACAAAGGACCTCAGAACACCGGAACTCACATCGGTGATCTCTGGACCACAAACGGCACCCTGCTTGGGAGCGCCACCTTCACCAATGAGACCGCGAGCGGCTGGCAGCAGGTTAATTTCGCCACTCCTATCAGTGTCACCGCTGGCGTGACATATGTTGCTTCCTATCACACGAATACCGGCCACTATTCCTCAACTGATTTCTACTTCATCAATTATGGGGGCCTTACGAAAGGTGCGCTGACTGCGCCTGGCAGCAGTCTCAACGGCGTCTTTGCGTATGGCAGTGGCCCGATCTTCCCCGACGACGTTTCCTCTACGAAAGCCGCAAATTACTGGGTCGACGTCGTATTCTCTGATTCAGGCGCGACCTCGCCGCAAGCTAACGGGGACAGCGGCTTCACGGTTACCCAAAATGGTGTGCTGAACATACCGGCATCAGCGCTGCTCGCGAACGACACCAACCCGTCCGGATTGGCGTTTTCACTTAGCGGCGTCAGTAATCCGGTCAATGGAAGCGTAAGCTACAATGCGCAAAACCAGACTGTGACCTTTACCCCCACCAATGGTTACGCTGGGACAGCGAGTTTCACCTACACGATCACAGACACGAGCGGCCAAAGTGGATCCGGCCAGGTATCGCTCAACGTCAGCTATCCGATCTCTGCGCAGAGCCTGTTCGGCACCAATGATGCGCCAGGGGCCCCCAATTCCGGCGATACCAGCCCCGTTGAAGTTGGAGTCAAGTTTACCGCATCCGTGAACGGGACAATAACCGGTCTGCGTTTCTACAAGGGATCGTTGAATACCGGTCCCCATGTTGCGGATCTCTGGAGCTCGACTGGAGCCCTGCTTGCGACTGCCACATTCACGAACGAGACAGCCAGCGGTTGGCAACAGGTCAACTTCTCCAACCCTGTGGGCATCGCGGCAGGCACCACCTACGTCGCGTCCTATCACACCAACGGTAATTATTCCGGTACGCAGAACTATTTCACGACATCGCTTACCAACGGCCAGTTAACGGCTCCGGCTGGCGGCAATGGTGTCTATGGCTACGGATCCGGAAGCGTTTTCCCAACCAGTAGCTATAACGCCAGCAACTATTGGGTGGACGTCGTCTTCAACGGATCCTCCATCACCAATAATACGCCGCCAACCGCCGTTGCTGACGTTGGTGATGCCACCGAGAAGGGCGGCGTGAACAACAGCATCGGTGGCAAAGCGGCCACCGGCAACTTGCTGACCAACGATACCGATCCCGACGCAGGCGATACCAAGACGGTCACCGCCGTCCGCTTTGGCTCGACCAGTGGCACACTCGGTTCGGCGTTGTCTGGAGCGCACGGCAGCCTGGTGCTCAATGCCTCGGGCACCTTCTCGTACGCGGTCAACGAGACGGATCCAGCCGTGCAGGCCTTGCGGCTGGCGACCGACACGCTCACCGATATCTTCAATTACACGATGCGCGACACTGCCGGCGCCACGTCATCCACCACGCTCACTGTCACGATTCATGGCGCCAATGACGCACCGGTGCTGGCGATTCAGACCGGCAGCCAGACTGCGACCGTTGGCTCGGCGTTCTCGCTGACGCTGCCCGCCGGCACCTTCCCGGACGTCGATTCTGGCGACTCGCTCACCTACACCGCAACCGCTGGCGGCTCAAGCCTTCCCGCCTGGCTCGCGTTCAATGCGTCGACCCGCACCTTTAGCGGCACGCCGACGTCTGCGGACCTTGGTACGCTCAGCGTTACGGTCTCTGCTGCTGATCTCGGTAACCTCACTGGCAGTGAGACATTCGATATCGCAGTGTCGTCAGTTCCTTCAGCGGTGAGCCTATTCTCGAGTTCAGATACCCCGGCCATTCTGTCGAATTCCGATGCGTCGCAAGTTAACCTTGGCGTGCAATTTACCTCCTCCGTGGCAGGCACGATCACTGGCATCAAGTACTACAAGAGTGCAAATGACCCCGGGACTCATACGGGCTTGTTGTGGAGCAGCACCGGCACGCTACTGGCGAGCGCGACTTTCACCAACGAGGGCAGCAGTGGCTGGCAGACCGTCACATTCAGCAATCCCGTATCCATCGCGGCTGGCACGACCTACGTGGCCAGCTTTCACAGCAACGGCCATTATGCCTCCAGCACCAGCTACTTCACCACCGCTCGCACCAGCGGTCCGCTCACGGCTCCTGCGAACATCAATGGCCTCTACACCTACGGAACAACCAATCTGTTCCCGACCAGTAGCTATAACGCCAGCAACTACTGGGTGGACGTCGTGTTCAACGGATCCTCCACCACCAATAATACGCCGCCAACCGCGGTTGCTGACGTTGGTGATGCCACCGAGAAGGGCGGCGTGAACAACAGCACCGCTGGCACGGCGGCTATTGGCAACGTGCTGACCAACGATACCGATCCCGACGCGGGCGATACCAAGACGGTCACCGCCGTCAGCTTCGGCTCCACCGGCGGCACACTCGGTTCGGCGCTGTCTGGAGCGCACGGCAGCCTGGTGCTCAATGCCTCGGGCACCTTCACGTATACAGTCAACGAGACGGATCCGGCCGTGCAGGCCTTGCTGTCGACCAACACGCTCAGCGATATCTTCAATTACACGATGCGCGACACTGCCGGCGCCACGTCATCGACCACGCTCACCGTCACGACCCATGGCGCCAACGACGCGCCAGTGCTGGCCGTCCAGACCGGCGATCAGACCGCGACAGTCGGCACGTCATTCTCCTTAACGCTGCCTGCGGGCACCTTCACCGACGTCGATTCCGGGGATTCGCTGGCCTACACGGCGACCGCCGCCGATGGCACGGCACTTCCCGCATGGCTGACCTTCGATGCCTCGACTCGGACCTTCAGCGGGACACCAACGTCCACCAGTGCTGGCACCCTCAGCGTCAAGACATCGGTCACCGATTTCGGCGGTCTGTCAGCCAGCGAGACGTTCAATCTCGCGGTGACGACAGCGCCCTCAGGCCTGAGCCTGTTCTCGACCTCGGACACGCCGGCCATTCTGTCGAATTCCGATACGTCGCAAGTCAACCTTGGCATGCAATTCACCTCCTCCGTGGCAGGCACGATCACTGGCATCAAGTACTACAAGAGTGCAAATGACACCGGTACTCATACGGGCTCGTTGTGGAGCAGCACCGGCACGCTACTGGCGAGCGCGACTTTCACCAACGAGGGCAGCAGTGGCTGGCAGACCGTCACGTTCAGCAATCCCGTGTCCATCGCCGCTGGCATCCCCTACGTCGCGAGCTTTCACAGCAACGGCCACTATGCCTCCAGCACCAGCTACTTCACCACCGCTCGCACCAGTGGTCCGCTCACGGCTCCTGCCAACATCAATGGCGTCTACACCTACGGAACGAGCAATCTGTTCCCGACCAACACCTACAAAGCCGCCAACTACTGGGTGGATGTCATGTTCAACAGCTTGAGCGGCGGCGCCAACCAGTTACCAGTCGCTGCGAACGACAGCGGCCTCTACGCCACGCAGAACGTCCCCTTCGCGATACCGACCTCGGTACTGCTTGCCAACGACACCGATCCCGATGGCGATAAGCTCACGATCACGAGCGCGAGCGGCGGTGTGAATGGCGTTGCCAGCTTCAACGCCCAAAGCAACAGCGTGATCTTCACTCCGACGACCGGCTACACGGGATCGGCGTCCTTCAACTACAGCATCTCCGACGGCCATGGTGGCACCGCCAGTACATCCGTCGCTCTCAATGTGACCGCTGCGTCTTCGACGACTGTGAGCCTGTTCAGCGCAAGCCAGGTGCCTAGCATTGTGGCAGCCAATGATCCAAATTCAGTGGAACTGGGCGTCAAGTTTCAGACGTCTACCCCAGGCGATGTTGTCGGCATTCGCTTTTACAAGGGGCCGTCCAACACGGGCACCCACGTTGCGGATCTTTGGAGCAGCACCGGGAATTTGCTGGCAACCGCGACATTTACCAGCGAAACGGCCGGCAGCTGGCAGCAGGTCAATTTCGCCACGCCCGTGACGATCATGCCGGGAACCACCTACGTCGCCTCCTATCACACCGCCGGAAATTACGCGGCTGATCCGGGCCTCCTCGCCAGCGCAATTACCAACGGACCTCTGACGGCTCCATCCTCGGCATCGATCGCAGGCAACGGTGTGTTTGCGTATGGGACGGATAGCCTATTTCCAAACAACACTTACAACGCAACGAGCTACGGCGTTGATGTGGTTTTCAGGCAGCAGCTCGCAGCATAGGAGATACCAGATGCACGCCGAACTTTATACCGACGGAATCGAAGAAATTACCGTTAGCGGAACCATCGTCCGCGTCGATCTGGTCAGTCTTTCACCGACGGAGCGTGACGCCAACAATGTCCCGAAACGCGTGTTTTCTCAGCGGCTGATCTTTTCGGTCGAATCCTTCGCCAATTCGGTCGATGTGATGCAGAAGGCGCTTCAGGGGTTGGTCGACGCCGGCGTAGTCCGGCGAAATCAGCCAGCTGAGTCGCACAACAGTACGTCGGTCGTACGCGATGCGCTCGCGCCCAGCACGCCACGGTCTCATAATGTCTCTTCGAACTTCCGGTGAAATCGACGCCGCTGGTGGCGCGAAAGGCCGGGTTGTGGACCCGTCTGGATTGGCGACGCAGACGGCATTGGAGTGCCTGTCCAAGATTGCCGGTTATCATGGGACAGACCTGCCGGTCGAGCGTCTGAAGCACGCCTATGCCGTAGCCGCTCCGCTCTCGTTGAACCTTCTGTTGCGCATGGCCAAGGATGCAGGTCTGCGCGCGAGAAGCACGAAAATCGCGTGGGGTGCGCTGATCCGTCTCGGAGAAGCCTATCCGGCGCTGACGAGGCTAACCAATGGCAACTGGATCGTTGTCCTTGGTGCAGGACAGGGAGCTGAGGGCACTGAGGTCGTCAGCGTCTTCGACCCGCTCGCCGACCGCAAGGACGAGGTCTTGGTTGTCGACCGGGACCGATTCTGTGCCCAATGGGCCGGGGACACCATCCTGATCAAGCGCGAGCAGTTGACACAGGATGGGCGCAGAAATTTCGGCCTCCGGTGGTTCGTACCGGAATTGCTTCTTCAATGGCGACTGTTCAGGGACGTCGCGATTGCCGCCATCATGCTCTATGCGTTGGGCCTCGTCGTCCCGATCTTTTTCCAGCTCGTCATCGACAAAGTTCTGGTTCACGAGAGCTACACCACCCTCTACGTACTCGCGGTAGGCGCGGCCGCAGCACTCGTCTTTGACGCGATATTCGGCTTTCTGCGGCGCTACCTGCTACTTTATGCGACCAATAAAGTCGACATTCGAGTTGCTACAAAGACGTTCGGTCATCTCCTCGGGCTGCCGGTCACCTTCTTCGAGCACATGGCAGCGGGGGTCTTAGTCAAGCACATGCAGCAAGCGGCGCGGATCCGTGAGTTTCTGACCGGCCGACTATTCTTAACCACCCTCGACGCGCTTTCGCTATTCGTCTTCCTGCCGGTACTTGCGATCTACAGCGTCAAGTTGACGCTTATGGTTTTGGCCTTCACTGCCGCGAGCGGTGCTGTTGTCGGCCTGCTCATGGGCCCTTTCCGGCGACGTCTTTACGATCTTTACCAGGCGGAAGGTGCGCGGCAGGCTCTCCTCGTCGAAACAGTTCACGGTATGCGCACGGTGAAGTCGCTGGGGATGGAGCCCGTGCAGGGCAGGATTTGGGATAGCCGCTGTGCACAGTCGATTACCATGCGATTCGGTGTCGAGAAGATTTCCGCCGGTGCCCAGGCGCTCACCGGATTTCTCGAGAAGATCATGACACTTGGGATCATCGCTGTCGGAGCACTCGATGTCTTCGCTGGAGAAATGACAATCGGCGCGCTGGTCGCGTTTAACATGTTGGCCGGCAGGGTCTCGGGACCACTCGTCCAACTCGTGACCATGGTGCACGAATACCAGGAAGTTGCTCTTGCCGTGAAAATGCTCGGCGAGGTGATGAATCAGAAGCCTGAGCGAGATGGCAAGAAAGATGGGCTGCGGCCCGACTTCGCCGGAAAAATCGAGTTCGAAAGTGTTTCTTTTCGCTACGGAGCTGAGGGAGCGCCGGCGCTCGATGATGTCTCCTTCACCGTCGAGCCAGGTTCGATCTTCGGGATCGTGGGCCGAAGCGGCTCCGGCAAGACGACGCTCACAAGGCTGATTTCGGGCATGTATCCGGTGCAACAGGGGCTGCTCCGTGTCGACGGATACGATTCGAGGGAACTCGACTTGGCACACCTGCGCCGAAACCTCGGAATCGTCTTGCAGGATAATTTCCTGTTTCGAGGGACGGTCCGCGACAATATCGCATGCGTGAAACGGGACGCGACATTCGCCGAAGTCGTCGCTGCGGCGCAGCTCGCAGGCGCCGACGAGTTCATCGAGCGGTTGCCCCGTGGCTTCGACACCATGCTCGAGGAAGATGCCTCGAACCTGTCCGGCGGGCAGAAGCAGCGGCTCGCGATTGCGAGGGCTCTGATCGTCAATCCACGGATCGTGATTTTCGATGAGGCGACGAGTGCCCTCGATTCCGAAAGCGAAATGATCATCAAGCGCAACCTCCGCCGTTTGGCGGCAGGGCGTACCGTCATCATCGTCTCGCATCGCCTGTCAATGCTGACTGAAGCAAGCCGGATCCTGGTGATGGACCGCGGCCGAATCGTTGACGTGGATCGCCACGACCACCTCCTGTCGAAATGCACCATCTACAGGCATTTGTGGAACCAACAGATGAAACAGATTGCATGATGGAGCCAAGGCAACCACGGACGGACGCGAACACGAACGGTCTGGTCCTGGCCAGAACGGTCGAGCGACGGCGGAAGCTATTCAGGCCGGTGCCGAGGCGAGCGCCTGTGATCGCCGAATTCCAGTCGGATGCAACCGAAGTCGAGCAGCAAGCGCCGCCGCGGCTCGCGCGTCTTACCCTCTACAGCGTGCTTGGGCTAATTGCCTTCGCGGTCACCTGGGCATCCGTTTCGCAAGTGGAGATGATCGTCACGGCGCAGGGGAAATTGACCACGACACGTCCAAACCTAGTCGTACAGCCGTTGGAAACGTCGGTCATACGCGAGATCCACGTCAAGGCCGGTGATCGCGTCAACCGCGGCGACGTTCTGGCTACGCTCGATCCGACCTTCTCGCAGGCTGATTTCGATCAATTGCGCGGCAGGCTGGCTGGTTTCAATGCGTCGATCGATCGCCTGGGCGCCGAAGTGAATGGAACGGAGTATGCCGCCAAGGAGCTCACAAATGCGGACCAAATCCTGCAGGGCAAGTTGTTCTTGCAGAGGAGAGCCGCCTATGAGGCGCAGATCCAGAACTATGACGCACAGATCGCTTCCGCTCGAGCCAATCTGAAGACAGCGCAGGACGAAGAGACGGTTCTCCTTCAGCGACTCGATACGATGCGTTCAATTGAAACCATGCGCACCACGCTGATGGACAAAGAGGTCGGTTCGAGGCTGAACTTTCTACTGTCTCGCGATGCACGGCTCGAGGTTGAGAGCAATCTGGCGCGCGTTCGTGGCAGTATCGCCGATACGACCCATCGGCTGGACAAGGCCCGCGCTGACCAGAAGGTCTTCACCGAGGAGTTTCGTCGCACCACTTATCAGGAACTGGCAGAGACGCTGCCAAAGCGCAACAGCGCAGCAGAGGAATTGAAGAAAGCCGACCGTCGTCGGCAGCTGATCGTCCTGCAGGCGCCGGCAGATGCCGTGGTGCTGGACATCGCAAACCGCACAGTCGGCTCGGTGGTTCGCGAAGCGGAAACGCTGTTTGTCCTGGTTCCTCGTGATGTGCCTCTCCAGGCGGAGGTCAATGTCGAGGGTCGGGATATCGGTCAGGTGGCGCTTGGACAAGCAGTCCGGATCAAGTTCGAAGCGTTTCCTTTCCAGAAGTATGGAACGGCAACGGGCGAGGTCCGCGTCATCAGCCAGGACACGTTCTCGCCGGATCCGAAGGCCGAAGGTGCGCGCCGCGCGCCAGCTCCCTATTACCGCGTACTGGTCGATTTGTCCGACACGCACCTTCGGCTGCCGGCTGAGCGCATTCAACTGATTCCGGGCATGGCGGTGACGGCCGAACTGAAAGTCGGCAAGCGCACCGTGATTTCTTATTTCCTGTACCCCTTGCTTCGCGGTTTGGATGAAAGCATCCGGGAGTACTAGGCATTCAGCGCCAACGGTGATTCAATGAAAGCAATTCCAACGGCATGGCAGCACGCTTCGCATGAATTGCAGACGATTGCAGGCCATCGTCCGACGGCCGCACAGCAGAGGCACCATCGACGTGATCCGATGGGATCGGATGGCACACAGGACCGCAATGGCTTAAGTGCGCGCCGACGGAATGCACGGGCCTGCTGACTCGCGCGTGAAGATATCAGCTAATGCCGACGCGAGTACGAGCGGTGCCTGCTATCAGCGGTATTTGCGGGGGTGGGCGGCCTTTCGCCATATTCCGGTAATGCGCGATCTGCCTGTCTCACTTGCACAGGGCTCACGGCGCGAGCCAGGGACCGATCGAAGACGACCGTCGCCTGGTCCGCGCCACACCGGTGTTGCGAAGGGACTGACACCCGGCAGAGCTACGTGCAGCGGCGAACCGATCGCCTGGAATGTTCTGCGCATCTAGACTGCAAAGCGGGTCGGCCGCTGAGGTACAGAATAATAACCGAGAACATGGCTTATCTGGCTCCGATTAATCCGCCTTACGTGAAATTATGCAAAAATATCGAGGGTTTGCAAGCGATTACGTATTTTAAAAATCCGATAACTTAATCACTTGAAAATAAAAGTTGCCTCTGTATTATCGGATTATAAATCAAATACTAAAATTAAATAATTTGAATGGTCGTGTTTCCTCGCAGGAGCCGTGATGCGCGCGCAGCGTCGATATTCGAAACATGGCCGAGACCGTGGCTCTCGCGAGCGAGGCCATGCGCAGCCGGCGGCGCATGTGGCGGCGATACATCAGGACCAAGACTGCTTGCCGAGCGCTTAGCTATGAAGGAGCGTGTCATGATCTTCGTAACCGTCGGTACGCAAGTCCAGTTTGACCGTCTGATCCAAACGGTCGACGATTGGGCCGGTGCACGGGCGAGAAGCGATGTTTTCGCTCAGATCGGGCCATCAAAGCATCAGTGCAAGCACATCCGCACCGAACGATTTGTTGACCCCAGTGGATTCAGGAATTGCGTTGAGGCGGCAAGCCTCGTGATCGCTCATGCAGGCATGGGCTCCATTATCACCGCCCTCGAACTTGGAAAGCGAATCATTGTCATGCCGCGTCGTGCGAGCTTGGGCGAACACCGAACCGATCATCAGGTCGCAACGGCAAAACAGTTCGCCGCACAGGGCCGGATTGAGGTCGCTTTCGAGGAAAGGGAATTATCCGACAAACTCGATCAATTGGACGTCCTCAACCGATGCGAGCGCCTTGGTGGTGAAGCATCACCACAGCTGATCCTGACAATTCGGACTTTTATTGAAGCGGGACATATCCGTTCACAACCTACCAGCGCTGCTTAGGCGGTCTCAATATGGAGTTACAAGACAGTCGAGCCTCTTCTCCTAGCCGGTCGCGCCGGAACGATGATGGAAGGGGTGCATTTACCAAGAACGAGGACTGCCGAATGAACGCGCACCCATGCTCGACGTATCCTCCATGATCGTGAGATGGAATGTCGGAGATACACTGCGCGTGTGCCGGCGTTCATTTGCGACTGGGTATTGGCCAGCAGTTCGGCTATCGACAGAGCAACCGAAAGCCATAGCCAAGTAAATTCTACATTTCACCCGATTTCAAACCACTGGTGCAGTTATGTCGAACGACACAATAGGAATTGGAGTTATCGGATACGGCTATTGGGGACCGAACTTGGTCCGCAATTTCGCTGCTCATCCCTCGGTTCGTCTAGTCGGCGTATGCGACTTTGATTCGGAAAAGCTCGCGGCAAGCAAGCGGCTTTATCCGGGGGTGATAACGACGTCCTCCTGCGACGAGCTGCTCAAGAACCCTGCCGTCGATGCCGTGGCCATCGCTACGCCGGTTAATACACACTATGAACTGGCTCTATCCGCACTGAAGGCGGGCAAGCACGTTCTGGTGGAGAAGCCGCTTGCACAAAATTCAGATCTGGCTCGACGCCTGATCGATGAGGCGGCTCGGCGCTGCCTGATATTGAGCGTGGACCACACTTTCATCTACACGCCCGCGGTGCGGAAAATCCGCGAACTCCTGGTCAAGAAAGAGCTCGGTAGTGTCTACTACTACGACAGCACACGCGCGAGCCTTGGCTTGTTCCAGAGCGATGTCAATGTCATCTGGGACTTGGCGGTGCACGATATTTCGATCATCCACTATATCTTCGATGAGCAGCCCGTTGCCGTTTCGGCGACAGGATCATGCCATGTGGTCGGCTCGCCGGAAAACATGGCTCATATAACGTTGTTCTTCGATAGCGCGTGTGTAGCCCACATTAGCGTCAACTGGCTCTCGCCAATCAAAGTCCGCCAGACGTTCATCGGAGGCAGCAAGAAGATGATCGTTTACGACGATCTTGAACCGACGGAAAAGATCAAGGTATATGACAAGGGCATCACAGTTGATGGCCCCTCCGACAAAGCCCATCAATTCCGGATCGGTTATCGGGCTGGCGATATGTGGGCTCCCCACGTGTCCCCGAAGGAAGCGCTGCAGGTCGAGGTCGACCACTTTATCGATTGTGTGCGCAGCGGGACGCGACCGATTTCAAGTGGCATGTCCGGACTGCGGGTGATCGAGGTCCTGGAGGCTGCATCCCGCTCGATCGCCGAGCATGGCAAACCGGTCCTGCTGAAACGCCAGCCGCGCAGGGTCCCGGAACGTGCGACGGCAACGGTCTGAATCATTGGCGGACGATATTCAAATGCGAGAACAGCGCGACGGTCTTGCGATTAGTGCGGTACAACGCTCCATCCTGTTTTCGGCGGTCGATCGCTATGGCAGTCTTGTGCTGTTCCTGGTCGCTACCGCGGTTCTCTCTCGTCTGCTATCGCCCGCGGAATTCGGAGTGTACGCGGTCGTCAATGCCGTCACCGCGGTAATTGGTGCATCCTTTCAGGAGTTCGGGGGCGGAAACTATCTGATTCAGAAGCGTGATCTATCTCCAGCCGATGTTCGCTCAGCTTTCACCATCTCGCTCGGGATCTCGGTGGCCATAGCGCTTCTTCTGTTTGTTCTTGCAGGCGCGCTCTCAGATCTTTTCGCCCAGGACGGTCTCAAGAGGGGCATTGAGGTGTCGGCGATGAATTTTTTCCTGGCACCAGTTTCGGGGACAATTTCGGCCTTGCTGCGCCGGGACATGAAGTTCGGCACGTTAGCCATTTGCAACTTCGCCGCGGGTGTGGCTGTTGCTCTGGTCTCGATCGGGCTAGCGATGGCGGGATTCAGCTATATGGCGCCGGTCTGGGCAGCCCTGACGGGAAGCGTGATTTTGACCTTGGCGCTGCTCGCCAGTCATCGGGACTTAAACGCACTGCGCCCCTCGCTCCTCAAATACCGCGAGATCGTCAGCTTTGGCCTTTATGCCAGCGGGGTTAGCGTCATCAACGTGTTCTACAATCTGGCGCCCCAGCTATTCCTTGCAAGAACTCTGGACTTTATGTCCGTCGGTCTGTACAGCCGCGCGATTAACCTAACGCAAACGTTCGACAAGCTCGTTACGCAAGTATTGAACCCTGTGATCATGCCGGCGATTGTCGCAAGGCGCGAAGCGGGGGACGACCTGAAGGTCATCTATCTCGAGGCGATCGAGCTGCTTTCCGCCGCGCACTGGCCATTCCTGATATTCGTGGCCATTATGGCGCGACCGATCATCGCGATCTGGCTCGGCGAGACGTGGCTGGAGGTCGTGCCTCTGGTGCGGCTGCTCTGCATCGCAAACATGGCGCTTTTTGCAGCGTGCTTGAGTTATCCCATGCTTGTAGCGGTTGGAAGCGTGCGGGACGCTTTGATCTCCTCCTTCATCTCCCTACCTCCGTCGCTTCTTGTAATTTTTTGCGCATCCTTCTTCGGTGTGCAGGCTGTCGCCGCCTCCGCCGTTTTGACGTTGCCCTTCCAAGCTGCAGTTGCGATCTATTTTATCGGCCGGCACTTAGGCCTTAGACCAACGGACATTGCTCGCGCGCTGATGAAGAGTGGGGTCGTCACAGCGATAACAGCATTGGGCACCTTCGGCTGCGCGGCGCTGACGGAACAGGGAATCCTGACGTCATTTGCCGGTTTGGCCTCGGGATTGTGTGCTGCGGCGCTTTGCTGGTGCCTGGGGCTGCTGCTGACCGGCCACCCGCTGCTGCATCAGCTCCATCTCGCTGCAGCTAGTCTGGCCCGTGATGCACCGAAGCTGAGGCCATCGCGTTCGGCCCTGTGAGGCCTTGCGATTCTTGGAGGCGGAGATGCCCATTACGAACGACGTAAAGCTCGGTAGGGACGTCAGGATTTTTCATCCCGATCTAGTCAACCTGTATGGTTGCACCGTTGGTGACGAGAGCAAAATCGGAACCTTCGTCGAAGTCCAGGAGGGGGCAAAGATAGGCGCGCGTTGCAAGATATCGTCGCACAGCTTCATCTGCGAGGGCGTCACGATCGAGGATGAAGTGTTTGTTGGTCATGGTGTGATGTTCACGAACGATAAATTCCCGAAGGCAACGACCGCGGATGGTCGTCCTCAGCAAGCGTCGGACTGGACACTGCAGCGCACTCATGTCGGTAGGGGAGCTTCCATCGGATCGAACGCGACCATTCTGTGCGGTGTGACAATCGGTGCGGGTGCCTCCGTAGGCGCGGGTGCGGTGGTGACGAAGGACGTTCCGCCCGGCGCCATCGTTGCCGGAGTGCCCGCTCGGGCTCTGTCCGGAGCTGAAAGCACCGTTCTGGGCGATCGAGGCTCGTCAGTTGCGCTTCATAAACCATTTTAAATCGAAAGATATTTTAGCGAATTTAATGCTTGATTAAATAGAATAATTCGAGTTAATTTGTTTCTGTAATTTTGATCCAATCCAAGGTCTTGAATCTTGATACCCTTCCTGGATTTGAAAGCCCAATATAGCCAGATCAAGCCGGAAATCGACGCCGCAGTAGCGAGGGTCGTCAGCAGCGGGCACTTTGTGCTCGGGCCGGAGGTAACGGCCTTCGAGGGACGCTTTGCGGATTATTGCCGGACCGCCCATTGCCGCGCGGTGAACAGCGGCACTTCGGCGCTTCACCTTGCCTTGCTTGCGGCAGGCGTCGGGCCCGGTGACGAAGTCATCACGGTGTCCATGACGTTCGTTGCGACCACCGCAGCCATTCTCTACAGCGGCGCCAGGCCCGTGTTTGTCGACGTTGACCCGGTAACATGGACGATGCATCCCGGCTCGATCGAAGCTGCGATAACACCACGAACCAAAGCGATCCTGCCGGTCCATCTCCACGGGCTGATGGCCGACATGGATCCCATCATGGAGATCGCGCGTCGTCACGGTCTGGTCGTCATCGAGGACGCCGCGCAGGCGCACGGCGCGGAATACCGCGGACGTCGCGCAGGCTCGATTGGCGATCTGGGATGCTTCAGCTTTTACCCCGGCAAGAATCTTGGAGCTTTTGGCGAGGGTGGGGCCGTCGTAACCGATCGACCTGAATTGGCGGGCCGCGTGTCACTGCTGCGCGATTGGGGGCAGGAGGCGAAATACGACCACGTCATCCCCGGATACAACTATCGCATGGACGAAATTCAGAGCGCGATACTGAACGTCAAGATGGACTACATCGAGCGCTGGACGGAAGCGCGTCGGTCGCTCGCTGAGCGATACAATGCACTGCTATCCGATCTCCCATTAGCGCGTCCCCAGCCGCCCCGCGACGCCCGTCACGTGTATCACGTCTATGCGGTCAGATTGCAGCGGCGCGACGACGCGCTGACGCTATTGCGTGATGCCGGCATTGGTGCCGGGATCCACTATCCCGTTCCGGTGCATCTGCAAAGAGCCTATGCGGAACTCGGTTATCGTGCCGGTGATCTCCCCGTCACTGAGATGCTTTCGAACGAGTTTCTCTCTCTTCCCATTTATCCGGAGATGCGGGCGGAACAGGCGGCCGAAGTTGTCTCTACATTGAGGAACGCGGCGGCCCTGCGGCCCAGCGAAGCCGTCAGCGACCCGGCGGAGCATCCACAAAGCGTCATGACATGGTCTCACAACAGGAGAGCGTCTTGATTGATCTCAAGGGAAAGCGCGTTCTGGTCACCGGCGGGGCGGGGTTCATCGGCTCCCACATCGTTGATCTGCTCTGCGACGAGGGCTGTATCGAGATTGTTGCCATAGACAACATGATAAGAGGCCGGCCGGAAAATCTCCGGCGCGCGCTCGGGCGTGGGCCGGTGAGATTGGTTCACGGCGACATACGCGATCGCAAGCTGATGGAAGCGCTGGTCAAGGCTGCCGATATCGTCTTTCATCAGGCCGCACTCCGCATCACTCATTGTGCAGCCGAACCGCGCCTGGCCAAGGAGGTCATGGTGGATGCCACCTACGACCTGCTGGAGCTGTGCATCAAGCACGATATCGAGAAGATTATCGCAGCGTCTTCGGCATCCGTATATGGCATGGCCGAGGAGTTTCCGACGACCGAGCGGCAGAATGCGTACAACAACCGAACTCTCTATGGGGCTGCTAAGGCGTTTAACGAAGGGCTCCTGCGGGCCTTCAACGATGTAAGCGGCCTCGACTATGTGGCATTCCGATATTTCAACGTCTACGGCAGCCGGATGGATATCCACGGACGGTACACCGAGGTCTTGATCCGCTGGATGGAGCGCCTGGAAGCCGGATTACCTCCCATTATCTTTGGTGATGGCCGTCAGACCATGGATTTCGTCCACGTCCGCGACATCGCGCGTGCCAACATCCTTGGGGCCAGGGCAAAGGTTACTGATGAGGTCTTCAACGTCGGGAGCGGCACTGAGACCAGCCTGACCGAGCTGGCGACTGTGCTTGCGTCCGTGATGGGACACCGCGGCTTGACACCCGAATTCGCGCCGGAGCGCTCGGTCAATCCGGTGCCGCGACGGCTGGCATCGACGGGCAAGGCAGAGCGTTTGCTGGGTTTCCGCACCACGGTCTCGCTTGAGCAGGGGCTCGCCGATCTCGTGAAATGGTGGCGATCCGAGCGCGATCTCGCTTCGGACCGCCAGCGACAGGCGGCGGCATCGTGATTGAGGCCGAGGCGGAACGCGCGGCCGGACCGTCCGGATAGATTTCGTTGGTGCCGCCCATGGCAGCTTAGCAGGGGTTCGCGCTGAGACTGACGGACCCCGCGGCAGCCTCAGAGAGGCACGGAAGTCCGATCCATTCCACCGGGCCAGCCATGATTTCGATCGTCGTCCCAGCCCACAACGAGAGTTCCGTGATTGCGCGGACGTTGAGCCAATGGGTCGGCAAGCCAGATTCGGACGAGCTGCGCGTGGTGGTCGTTTGCAACGGCTGTACGGACGACACCGCGAATATCGCCCGGCGTTTCGGCCTGACCATCAAGGTTGTGGAGTCGGACACCGCAAGGAAGACCCACGCTCTGAATCTTGGTGATCAAGTCGCGAACGTCTTTCCGCGGATTTATGCTGACGCCGATATCGTTATTACCGTTGATGCCATTCTAGCTTTGGCAAGACGCCTCAATGAGGGTGACGTTTTGGCGGTTGCGCCTACGGCAGAGATCAATCTGGCGGGCTGTTCCTGGCTGGTTCGCAAATACTTCGGAATTCGGTCACGGCTGCCGTCCTCGCGCGAGGGAATCGGCGGTTCAGGCGTGTACGCCTTGTCCGAGGCTGGACGCAGGCGGTTCGGGCAATTTCCAGACATCACTGCTGATGACACCTATGTTCGACTTCAGTTCAGACGGGAGGAGCGGGAGACTCTGGCCTGCGTGAGGTCCACGGTGTTCGCCCCACGCACTCTGCTGCAGCTCGTCACCGTCAGAACACGGGCCTATAGGGGAACATTCGAGCTCGCCCGGCGCTTTCCCGAGCTGCGCGCAAACAAGGGAGCGGCCAATAATTGGACACTCGTTACACTGTTCAAAGAACCTCGCTTGTGGCTCGGCTTGTTGATCTATTGCTGGGTCAACATTGCTGCTCGATGTAACGCTACCAGAGGCGGCCGACCTGGAGATCATCTCTGGCAACGAGACGAGACTTCGCGGGTGGCGCTGCCGGATTCGACCAAATGAGGCCCTAATTCGATTGGGCGCGTGGTAGGTAAATCGAACGCGTCGCGCCATATAAAATGCTTGATTTTAAATACCAATACTGTTAATTTAAATCGAAATTTAATATTAAATGCAAGCAATTCGAGGCTTTCGATCCGCCCATTCAGGGGGAGCTCGCGAATCTTGCAGCATCTTAGGGAGGCCAGCCAATGCTTCGGAGCCCGGTCTTTCACCACAACGCGGTGCTGAACCCCAATACGGAGCGGTCACGCAACGTACGGCCGAAAGTGCTGGCAGTCGCTTCAGGTGGGGGCCATTGGGTGCAGCTGTTGCGGATCAAACCCGCTTTCGAGCATTGCGATGTTACGTTCGTCACCGTCCATGAATCTTATCGCGCGCAGGTGCCCGACCACAAGTTCTACCTCGTCAACGATGCTAACCGCTGGACCAGGATCGCGCTGTTGAAAGCAGCGCGCAGAATCGCCTGGATCGTTTGGAATGAAAAGCCGGACATCGTAGTCTCGACGGGTGCCGCTCCGGGATATTTGGCGCTGCGGTTCGGACAAATGATGGGTGCGCGCACCATCTGGCTCGACAGTATCGCAAACGTCGAGCAGCTTTCGATGTCGGGAGACCGAATTGGCCATTGCGCCGACCTCTGGCTAACGCAGTGGCCTCATCTCGCGCGACCCGATGGACCTTACTACACAGGCGCGGTGCTATGAGCTTCGCGATGGTCGGAACGCCGGGATATCTTGAGCGCTTCATCCACACGGTTGATGAGTGGGCCAGCGGGGCTGAGCGACTCGGCACACAAGCATCGCACGCCGTTTATCGAGACCGCACGCATTGGTTTGTCGGATAGAAACTGTTGTTGTGGGCGGAAGCGAGCAATGTGGGGTGGCAGAGACGCAGATATCCGTGGCGCGCGCCTTCAAATTCTGAGCCTAACCGCAGCGTGGCGCCGCGCGTACAACGTAGTTCATAGACAACGGACCTCGCTAAAGGAAGTGGAAATGAAAGAAACTCACGCCGGCGCGCATGTAATGGACGCGGAGCGCCTGCTGAAAGTCCGGGCGGCCAGCAGTGCGCTTGAGCAGGGCCCGGCGCAATTCGTTAAGTGGCGGCGCGTAGAACGCGAGCACGTTGCGGTCAGCCCGCGAGAGGCGGTTGCATCATGATTCCGATCGCACTGCCGCTCCTCGCCGATGAAGAAGCTGGTGCCGCGCGCGCAGCCGTTCTATCGGGCTGGGTGTCGCAAGGTCCGCAAGTCGCCGCCTTCGAGCAAGAATTCGCCACCCTTGTCGGCGCACCATTCGCATGCGCTGTATCAAATTGTACCACAGCCCTGCAGCTCGCGCTGGCGGCGCTGGACATCGGACCCGGTGACGAGGTGATCACACCGAGTCATTCCTTCATCGCAACGGCCAATTCGGTCCGGTTTCAGGGCGCGACACCCGTTTTTGTAGACATCGATCCGTTAACCTACAACGTCGATCCCGCCCGTCTGGTGGAAGCAATAACTCCGCGAACGCGCGCGATCATCGCCGTCCACCAAATGGGCATGCCTTGCGATCTTGCAGCGCTTACCGCGATAACTGACCGCTATGGCATTGTCCTGATTGAGGATGCGGCGTGTGCTGCCGGCAGTAAAATCTGCATGAATGGGCAATGGGAGTCGATTGGAAAACCGCATGGCCGCATTGCCTGCTTCTCTTTTCACCCTCGGAAAGTGATCACAACTGGAGAGGGCGGGATGCTGACCACCGCGGATCCGGAGCTCGATCGCAGGTTCAGACTGTTGCGCCAACATGGCATGAGCGTCCCTGACACGGTGCGGCATGGTTCGCCTCAAGTAATCTTCGAGGATTATCTGGTCGTCGGGTACAATTACCGCATGACCGACATACAAGCGGCGATCGGTCGCAAACAGCTCGAACGCCTTCCGCAACTGGTGGCGCGCCGCCGCGCCATCGCTGCCAGATACACCGAGCTACTCTCCAATTTCGAGGGTCTGCGCGTGCCGGAGGAGCCCGAGTGGACCAGGTCCAATTGGCAGAGCTATTGCGTGCGTCTGCCTGACCACCTCGACCAGCGCACCGTGATGCAAGGCCTGCTCGATAAGGGAATCGCGACACGACGGGGGATCATGTGCTCGCACCGCGAACCCGCTTACGCCAATGGGAAGCAGCGCCATGATCTCCGTCAATCCGAACTCGCGCAGGATCGATCGATACTGCTGCCGATTTACGCGCAAATGAGCCAGGAGGATATCAATCGAGTCATCGATGCCCTGCTGCATCATATCCGAATAGCTTGATACTCAGGATAACGGGAATGGCGAAGGTCGATATTGTTGTCCCCTGTTACAATTATGGGCGCTTCCTTGAGGCTTGCGTGTCGAGCATTCTCAGCCAATCCGTTTCGGATTTGCGCGTACTTATCATCGACGACTGCTCCTCGGATGATTCGGTGTCAGTCGCAAGGAAATTGGAGCAAAGCGACCCGAGGGTGACGGTGAGAGCGCATTCGCGCAATCACGGTCACATCAATACGTTCAATGAAGGAATCGCGTGGGCATCATCCGAATACTTCTTGCTCTTGTCCGCTGATGATTTGCTGGTTCCCGGAGCCCTCCAGCGGGCAACGGAGATCATGGACGCAAACTCCGACGTTGTTCTTACATATGGAGAATGCATCCTCTGGTTTGACGATTTACCGTTGCCTAAATTACCTGCGGACGAGAACCATTCTTGGACACGGCAAGATCTGATAACGGAGATGTGCGCCACAGCCAGAAATGACGTTCCCTCTCCGACCGCGATTGCGCGGACACGGACGCAGAAGGCGATCGGCGGCTATCGCACGTCGCTTCCTCACGCAGGCGATATGGAGATGTGGCTACGTTTCGCTGCGCACGGTACAGTTGCCCAGATTAATGCGGTGCAGGCAATCTATCGCAAGCATTCGTCGGCGATGTCCAACGCCTACTTTGCCAAGAGAATACTAGATTATCGGCAGTGCTTGCTCGCGTTCGACAGCTTTTTTGATCAATGCGAGGATCGGGTCCCAAATTCGCGGAGTTTACGTGCCCTGGCGCGCCATACATTGGCCCACCAAATGTTTCGCAGCGGGATCGGATTGCTGCGACGTGGGCGCCTTAGCGACGGCCTTTGCCACTTACGCGAAGCCATGACGATGGATCGCCGGTTGCGATACTTTCCTCCAATTTGGCGAGTGCTGAAGTTTCCGGGCAAGGATGGCCGTCGATGGGCGTTGTCCGTGATCAGAAGAACGCCGGGCAAGTTGTTGGAGTGATGGATACCTTTCGGCGCGTGAGGTCGATAAACATCATTTCGTTCTTAGGAACCATCTAGGTCACTATGGAATCAAACCAGATGCGATGCCCGATCGTCCTCGCTTGTGACCGGCGGTATGCTATGCCACTTGCAACGACCCTGCGGTCAATTGTGGAAACGGATAGACGCGGCGAACCGTTCGAGTTTCATGTACTTGTCGACGGTGTTTCCGAGCGTATTCGAAAGAGAATATTCGACTCTCTCCCCCATGGTTCTGCGTCGATCCGATGGATCGAAGTGGACCTGGAAATGTTTCGGGATTTCTCGACCATTAGGTACATTTCAAAAGTCACCTACGCCCGGTTCCTTATCCCCCGCATCTTTCCGAACACTGTCTCCAGGGTGTTGTATCTAGACTCCGATCTCCTCGTTCTTGATGACTTGCAGCCGCTCTGGGCAACAGATCTCGAGGGAAAAGTTCTTGGCGCGGTTCTGGACGGTCTCGATTCTCAGCTGAAAAATCAAACTGTTCGCGTATCGGTACCTCGCGTGCAAGATTACTTTAACGCCGGTGTACTTCTGATAGACCTCCACCAATGGCGAGAGGCGAAAATCTCCGAAACGGCGTTAGATTATCTCAAGCGCTATCCTGGATCGCCCTACTCGGATCAAGACGCACTGAATGTTGCGTGCGATGGCCTTTGGAAAGGGCTCGCTTCCCGATGGAATTATCTAGCTTACAACACGGAACTTGACGTCTCTGAATTGGCAGGCGAGTACAAACCCAGCATAGTTCACTTCACGACCTGGAACAAACCTTGGAGACCTGGTGTTCCAAACGCGAATGCCGCGTTGTACGACTCGTTTCGAAGCCGCACGCGGTTCGCGCGCAACTCTATGGACAAAATGGAAAGCACCCTGCGTATCGGTTGGTCCCGCATTAAAAGCTTCCATGACGGGAGACGAGGCAAATCAACTCGCTCGGAAGGGGTGGTCGATCCCTAGATTGATCGGAGTAGCTCAAATGATCGAACGGTGTCCTCTTTAACCATTCGATCGCGATGTTGGCTGACTAAAAAATGCTCTGGTGAGGCCGCGTTCCGGGCGGAACCGACTAGTTGGACCTTTGAAGTCGATGCTCGCCCTGAACGTGTGTGTGGGGCCGCCGACTCGGGCCATCTAAGCAGCGGTCAAGAGGAAAGCTACCTGATCTCCCTGTTGTTCGAGATTTAACTTCGCCGCTCGTTTGGCAAACCTTCTCAACTCGCGCCGGCTAAATAAATCGCTTGGCCCAGATGTGAGCGGCTTAGACTTTCTGTACATTTCGCTGCCCCAGAACTGAAACGCAGTAGAATCGTCAATCGATTGTTTAACAGACAGGCCGCAGCGCTTTGCTAATGCGTTCATTCCCTTGCGAGAGGGAATTACAATGTGGCGCGGTGCATCCAGTTGGACCCAATTCGGGCCGTACTCGATCCATGCATGCGAGGCCGACGTCGGGATGCGAACCAGGATGCGACCACCTGGCGCAAGTAGCTTTCTTGCGTTGGCAAGACTTTGGTCCGGATCAGGGACATGTTCTAACGAGTGATTGAACATGATGAAATCAAACTCGCCGGACATACTTTGAAGTTCCGATTTGTGAATCTTCACGGCGCCTGATGCTGGTTTGGAAATATAAGGGTCTACTCCGGTAAGATTCCTGAAGCCTGCCGCAGACATTCTATGAAGGAGCCTCGCAGAGCCGCAGCCGACGTCGAGCACTCGAGAGCCAGGATCAATTCCAAAATCTCCGATGACCCCTACGATGGGATCGTACCTCACAAAGGAAGCCACGGCTCCCAATACGCTTTTCATGCCAAATGCATGCGCGTCCCTGATTGCGGTAAGCCGCGAATTTCGCGGGGGCGTGGCGAACGAATAATACCCACTGGGGTAAAAACGACTCTCGTCTGTTATTTCCGACAGGCGCTGAATCGTTCCACAATCAATACATTCCTGGTATTCAAACCGCTCTCTTGTGCCAAACATCATCTCAACAAATACGTGGCGAGGATGTTCGCCGTCTGACAAGCAAGCTTTACAAATCATCTCAAGTACCCAGCCATAGCAGAGTATCAATCCGGCTTAGCCAGCATCGGAGAAGCCGGAACGGGTGTAAGAAGGCCGGGTTCGTCAACCAAACCCGCCAGTCGTTTTCTATTTTAGAAAGATGAACCTGACTCTGTCCGCGAGGCGAGTAAGCCGGCTGCTTCCGCTGCGCGCTCTCGGTTTTTCCATGCCCGGCGAGCCATCTGAAGCCTTCTCGACAAGGGTCAGACAGTCCAAATTCCGGGCTTCGTCCCAATCTATGGTAACTTGCTCGAGCACCCGCAAACCAGATCTACTCGCAGCGTGGGCAAACAGAGTTCTGCTCATAAAATTGCGCCAATGGGGATTGTTTCTGTAATCCGAGCCTGGGTATGTGTCTAAGTTTGAATGATGGAACAGTGCGCGGCCGCCTTGTCGCAGGATACGAGAAGCATCCTGTAGGTATGAAAAAACCGCATCATATTCAAAATGCACCATCGCATCAAAACAGAATATCGCGGAGACGGACCCGTCCTCGACGGGATGGAAATCGTAGCCGCTATTGGTATGCGCGCTCACTTCAGGAACATCCGAGAATCTTTTCTTGCAATGCCGCACATTCTCCTCAACGACGTCCATCAGGACGAGCGATCGAAGCGTGCTCTGGTCGCGTTTCGTGCTCAAAAAACGAGCGGAATGCCGACCGTGCCCGCACGCGAGTTCGACAGTTGACGTCGTATCCAATCTCTCGAACAAACGCCGGAATGGCGTCCCCGGCTTCCAAAACGGGTCGGTCCAGGCATCCGATTCCGCTTTATCGTAATAATCTGTGCTCTTCCAATCGTGCGCGATCTCTAAAGTTCGCGAGGAAACCGTGGTCATCACATTATCTCCATATTTAATCGCGCGCGTTAACTAATTGCTACGAGCGATCGCAATATAGCACGAATTAATCGGAATATTAACCCCGGCGTCGAATCTCGTGTTGTCGGGTCCATGCGCATTCCACGGGCCGGGCGCCAGATTCCAGCGGAATCCGAGCGCGAACAGCTAATGTCCTGGCGGTGACGGCTCGGATGGGAGGGGAGGCGGGCAGCAAAGCTGCCAAGTTCCGGCACCTCGCCGCCCGATGCCCCCTCAATCGGCTCGGGGAGTTAATTAGAGCGTGGCGGCGCAAGCCTGTTTTCTTTGACCGATTAATGTGATTTAATTGCAGTCAATCGGAATATTAACGTCGGTTTATTAAATCCCGGTCGGAGCCTGTGTGCGAGGTTATGTCAATCACCGTCTCGCGGTCCACAGCCGGACTTCTTGCGGGACATGCTAGCGTGTCGAAGCCAATGCACTGGCCTCGGCTGACCAGGAGCGTTTCATGACGTCCCAAGCACGTCGGCCCAATGCTGAAGGGGGAGCTGAAGGTCCCCTCGTCACGGTCGTGACGTGCGTTTACAACGCAGGGGAATATTTGCGGCCTTCGTTGTTGAGCATAATTGATCAGACGTATACCAATTTAGATATCCTCATTATCGACGACGGAAGCACGGACGGCTGCTTCGACTCAGTTCAAGATTTGCTGGCAGACGAGCGTGTTCGCGTGATCCATCAAGCGAACGCAAGCAAGCCCGTGGCGATCAATCGAGCGCTCGATCAGATCCGCGGCGAGTACTACGCAATTCAAGACGCGGATGACATCAGCTATCCAACGAGAATTGAAAGACAGGTTCGTGCGCTGCTCAACGGGCTGCATTTGGCCGCCGTATTCTGCGGTAACGAGCTTATCATTGACGGAAGAGCCATGGCCCCCGTGTTTGCACCGAAAGGAGAGGACGACTGCCACTCTGAGATCCGAGCCTTTCGAATGCCTGCCCTTGATCCCACAGGAATGTTTCGGATGTCATTGATCGGCCATTTGCGATTCGAGCCTTCGTTGCAGGTCGCCGAGACCTACGATTACATATTGAGAATTGGCGAAGAGCATCCGATGATTGTATTGGGTGAGTGCCTTTACGCGTACCGCATTCTTCCCAATTCACTTACCCGACGTGCGCCAGCGTGGCGCAAACGATTTGAATCTGAGGCCTTCAGGCGGGCCTGCGAGCGGCGAGGTTTACGGTTCGAGCCAGAATGCGAGGATAGAGGCCACAGGTCCCGCAATAGCTTGCTGGATAACAATATCGCCGCCCATTTCATCAGGAGCGTGCTGGATTTACGTCGGTCAAACCATCGTTTGTCAGCGCTAAGGACGGGTTGGCAATGTGCTTCTTTGCATCCCGCGGATCCACACTATTACAAGGCGCTTGCTTATGCGCTGATTCCACCCGGCGTAACGAGCCGCCTACGTCGTGACTTCTTGGCGATTCCTTTGGAGACGACGAAATGAAGCGCCTCTTCGGCGGAACGGTCGTGTTGATGCGGCGGCTCAATTTTGAGCGCTGCTTCTTGTTGGCGCAACGTCTTCGGCATTCGAGGTATTCGCTTTGAGCCGCAAAAGCTTTGAATTGGATTCGGATGTTCAACGTACCTATCTGCGGGATCGCCAGCAGAGTGTAGTTAGGCGTGTTACAGGCGGTTCGCCCTCACGTGCCGAACTATATCTCAAACTATTATTGGTCACAATTGTTTTGCCCGAGGGTCTATCTTTCTTCGTCGGTGACTTTCGCCTCACCGTCGCTCGAGTTCTGATTTTTGTGTTCTCGATCGCAGCGATATCGCGGCTCTCCCAGCGCAACCCGCGAGCTGTAGTCTGCGTTCCATCGGATATATTAGCTCCGGCTGCAGGCGTCTGGATGATGTTGGCTGCCACCGTAACGGATGGTTCCACGGGTCTTAAAGGAGCCGGGATCGAGGCAATTTCATTCACCGGCGCATATTTGAGTTTCCGGTATCTTCTCGGTCCGGCGGTCGATAGTTCCGTGCGGATCGTACGCTTCTCTTGCAAGTTGATTATTCTGATTGTCGGTGTCGCGCTTCTCGACTCTCTGACTGATAGACTGTTCACCTATGACTTCGTCAAAGGAATTACTGGTTATGTGAAACCCAGTTATGAAGGTGCATTCGCGTTGAAGTCGGAGACCTTGTTTAGGGACGGGGTCATTCGTGCCATGGGTCCAATGGAGCATTCGATATTATTCGGTGCCGTTTGTGTGTGGTTTGGACACTTGGCCCTCACTACGTTTAGGCCCCAGGTGTTGGGCTGGGGTGTTGCAGGGATCGCGCTGGTAGGTGTCTTGGCTTCGCAGGCGCGGAGTCCATTGCTAGCCTATGTGATCGGATTTGCTCTCGCGATTTTTTATGCTGCAACCCCTCGCTTTACAACCAGATGGAAGTTGGTCGGACTGGCTGTGACTGCTGTTCTCCTTACCGTTTTCACTTTCTCTGGCAACCCCGTCGTAACGCTTGTACGCCTTGGCGGAGTAAGTCCGGAGGCGGCCTGGTACCGTCAAGCGATCTGGGAGACCGGGGGGCCTGTAGTACTCGGTTCGCCGATCTTCGGAATTGGTTTGAACGGTGACTGGAATTGGCAGTCTCACGGCGCGCTCGTGAGCGGGAGCGTGGATGCTTTTTGGCTTGCCGCCGCAATGAATTACGGAATTCCTGGCAGCGCATTGATCCTTTTGACAATTGTGGGCGCATGCTGGCTTGGTTCGATCGATAGATCGCGTCACCTTACTCCCGAGGAAGGACGGCTATCGGTGGCGCTCGGAATTGTCATAGTAACCATCGTTTTTCTGGGGTTCATGGTTCACTTTTGGGGCATCTGTTTCATCCTTATCGCTGTCTTTGCCGGAATGCGGGCGAACCTCGCGGAAACCGCGGTGCTGCGCGATAGAGCCGCGGAAACGGGATATGATTCGATTACCGGAGGCGTTTTACTGCAGGGCGGTGACGCGCGTGCCACGCAGAGGAGCTCCGTTGTTCTCGGGTGATCGCTCTGGAATCTAGGCGCCGCCAACCATAGCGATCGTCGTGATTTCTCGCGCTGCGTCGGTCTGAACCTGGGATGTCGATCATGACGATCCAAAATATTCAAGTTCCGACGTTTGATCTGGGGCCTCAGATCCCCCGCGTTATTCATCAAATATATTTCTCGAAAAATCCGTTACCGATCATCTTGGCAAGGAATATACAAGCCATCAAAACAATGAATCCCGGCTGGGAACACAGACTATACGACGAACAAGCGATTGCTACGTTCATCGTCGAGCATTACGGCCCAGAAATTGCGAGCCTGTTCTATAAGATCAATCCGCAGTACGGAGCGGCGCGAGCTGATCTCTTCCGCTATCTCCTCATGTACAAGCGCGGTGGGGTCTATCTTGATATCAAAAGCACAACGGTCGAGCCTCTCGACGGAGCCATTCGATCAGACGACAGGTTCATTCTGTCACGTTGGCGGAATAGCCCTGGCGAGCCGCACGCGGGCTGGGGCGTGCACAAAGAGTTTGGGGCTAACCGGGAACGCGAATTTCAACAGTGGCATATCATAGCCGCTCCCGGTCATCCGTTTCTAAAGGCGGTGATCGAGCGGGTTTTGACAAATATCCAAAATTACCGATCGTGGGTGCATGGCGTGGGAAACAAGGGCGTCTGGAGAACAACGGGCCCCATAGCGTATATGCTGGCCATCGAGCCGCTGATGAGTAGCAACAGTTACCGCATGGTCGCAAACGAGACGGAGCTGTCATTGCAATACAACATATGCAGCGATCCCTCTCATCTTTTCGGTAAGCATTACGGGTTACTATCAGATCCCATAGTCTCGATGGATGGATGGCTTTCCATTCCAGCGCATCATATCTATTCTCAGGCGCGCAATGTCTATCGCCAGCTTCTTTTAAAGCCCCCGGCGTAGCGCACGATCCGGCCGTTGCTCCACTGAGCCCTAGGGGCTCGGACCCCTAAGCTCTACAGCTCCTGGATGAAAGTTCATTGGTCAATGAGTGCAAACCTTGCACCCGCGACAACAGGGTATTTTTTCATGCGCGAAGCGCCCAAATTCGCGATCTTATAACGATGCCTCGCGCCGCGGATCTTCGCGCCGACTGCAGCCAGAATTAAATAAACTGGATAATAATTACAATCTCTGGTAATTAATATGGAGGCTCCAGCGCTATGGCGGAGTTGCGATACGATGTTGAATTCTGAGGAGCCGGCTGTGTTTGTCGGAGCAGGGCAGGGCGGTCACGTTACCGAGGTGGCTGATCTTATCGTAGGTTTTTGTAAGCCGGTTGCGCCGTGCGAGGGAATAAGATGAATCAGCGCTCCCTCTCCGGCGGCCAAACAGCGCGGCGGATTGCTTTCGCCACGATCGGCGATGCAAGCGAGGTCAGGTTCTGGTCCGGCACGCCATTTCACATGGCGAAATCGCTCGCAAACGAAGGTCATGAGGTGGTCCATATCGGTCCCCTGAGCGCACCGATCTTACCTCTTTACAAGACGTATTCCAGACTTTGCCGTGCCTTTCGCAAGCAGAGCCTCTCCCCATTTCATGCGGGGCCTGTCGTTGCACAGTATGCAGCGGACGCAGCACGCAAAATCTGCGCGGTCTCACCCGACTTCGTCTTCGCGCCCGCCGGCTCCAACTTCGCCTGGGCAGTGCCTGCGGGCGTTCCCCTCGTCTATGCGTCCGATGCGACCTTTCGGCTTGTCGACAATTACCATCCTAACTATCGGAACTTGTCACGCAATGCTCGGGAGATTGCTGAACGCCTGGAACGCAACACCATCGCACGTGCGGATCTTGTCCTCTACCCGTCGGAATGGGCCGCCGAATCTGCTGTTAGAGATTACGGTGCCGACCGTGGACGGGTGCATGTCATTCCCTGGGGTGCCAACCTCGAAGAAACACCCAATCGTGACTCTGTGCTTGCGTGCCGCAAGCCGGGTCCGTGCCGGCTCTTGTTCATCGGTGCCAACTGGGAGGAGAAGGGCGCGGACATCGCGGTCGGCACTCTCGCTGAACTAAGGGACAGGGGCGTAGAGGCGGAGCTCGTGATCTGCGGATGCACTCCGCCCAAGCCAGTCACCCAGGATGGCCTGACGATTATCCCGTACCTGGACAAGAATGATCGTGAACAGCGCAGCCGGCTGGATCAACTCTATCGCGACGCGGATTTCTTTCTGTTGCCGACCCGGGCAGATTGCTACGGCATCGTTTTTTGCGAAGCGGCGGCCCATGGCGTACCGAGCATTGCGCCGGCCACCGGTGGCGTCTCCTGCGCTATCCGCGACGAGGAGACGGGAATCTTGTTACCGCCCAATGCGACGAAGGCGGACTATGCGACGGTGATCTCCCAGACCTTTGCTAACAAGGACCGGCTGGCACGCCTGAGACAATCGAGCCGGGACGCCTTCGAGGCTCGATTGAACTGGCAGGCTTGGGCCCGGCGCGTCTCAGATCTGATTCAAACTCTATGATTGTCCTGAATTATCATGAGCTGGTGGAAGCCTCGCCTTCGAATGCGTGGTGCCTGACGCATGAAATGTTCGAAGCGCATCTTGCGCTTTGCGAGGAAGGGCTGGTCTCGCCTCAGAGTTTTCTGAAGCATTGCTCCGATCCGAAACCCAGCCGTACCGGTGCGGTCCTGTTAACCTTCGACGATGGATTTCTTTCGGACTACACGCATATCTATGCCCGTTACGTGACGACCGGTCGTATTCCAGGTTTCATGTCTTTTATCCCGGTCGACTTTGTAGGCTCGCCGGGACGTATGAGCTGGGAGATGATTGAGGAGCTCGGCCGGGGCGGCGTTGCGATCGGCTCACATGGCATGGCCCACGTCGATTTGACGACTGTCTCGGATGCAAAACTCGAACGCGAGCTTAGGGTGTCGAAATCGATGCTCGAGGATCGCCTCGGACAAGAGGTTACTCTTTTCGCTTTCCCATACGGGCGGTTCTCCCGGCGGGTCTGGGAGGCGGCGCTGAGGGCTGGCTACACACACCTCTTTACAATCCAGCTTGGGCATCATCGCGGATTCGAACCCTTCCTCTATTCCCGCCTTTGCCTGACGAACAACATGGATGCGGAGTACATTCGCCAGCACTTGCTTGATCCGGATGAGATGCGCGGCTTTGCCTGGAGGATCAGCACAAAGCTCGGGCTCTATCGTCAGCTGATGCGCTGGCGGTATCGATAGCGCTTTGGCGGCGGATTGCAAAATGCGCAGCCATCCTGATCATTCGCCGGCGCCTCCTCTCGACCGGGATCGACGTTGGTGGATCCCGGCTTCTTCTCTGGCGCGGCGTCTGTCGGACGCCGCATTCGAAGCTGCGCAGGCGTTTACGTTCCCGACGGTCGCTCGTCATCGTCGAGGGCAAATGAGAAGGTGTCTGGGCTATGTCGACTGCTAGCGTCAACCTTGCCGTCATCATCGTCTCATACTGCAATGCCGATGACGTCGATCGCTGCTTGAAATCGCTTGCTCGTTCGGATTGGGATCGGTTTGAGGTCTTCATTTGCGAAAATGGCGGGGAAGCGGCCTACCGGAGATTGCTGGCTGCGCTCGTGGGACCGGACCGAGCGTTGCAGAGAACTTCGGATGCGTCGGATACTCTTGACCAGCCACAGAAACGATTGGCCGCAGTGGCGAAATGCCGATTTAAGGATCGCACGAATGCTGTCCGAGTTGGGCTCGCAATTGAGAACCTCGGTTACGGCGGCGGCGTCAACGCGTGGCTCGAGCCATTGCTTGGCGTCCCCGGCTGGGGTTCGGTGCTTGTCCTGAATCCCGATACCGAAGTGGATAGCCGCGGCCTGTCTGAGTTGATTGCCAAGTCTGCTGAGGGATTCGGCATGGTGGGCGGAAGCCTGGTCTTTCACAATACCCCCGAAAAGATCATCAACTACGGACTGCATTGGTCGCAAATGACAGGCCGTGTTGTTGCTATAGGAAGGAATGCGCCAATTGGTAGTGCCCCCTCCGCCGAAGACCTTGGCCGGATCGATGCGGTAAGCGGAGCGTGTGTTCTGGCAACGCGAGCGTTCGTCGAAGACGTCGGTCTCATGGCTGAGGACTATTTCCTCTATATGGAAGATCTGGATTGGGGACGGCGGCGGGGAAGGCACCGCATCGGCTTCGCGAGCAAAGCTATCATTCGCCACATTGGAGGAACGACCATCGGCTCGGCCGTTGCCCCCGAGAAGCGCTCGCATCTCTCGATCTATTTGTCTGCCCGCAACGGCATTGTCTATGCTCGGCGCTTCGCGGGATGGCGCTGGATCTGCCATTTCGGAGTCGGACTGTTGTTCGTAGTGCGATACATGATCAAAGGCTCCTTGTCGGCCGGAAGAGTCGCTTTCGTGGGTTTGCTCGACGGCGCCAAAGGCAAGACAGGGCGGCCGGATGCCGCGCCCGCACCGCAACAGCTCGATTGATCTGCGACGATCCCAGTCAGCATCTCATCATTGGCCACCAGATTTGAACTCGCTGAGATGGCGGAGGGCTCCGCCGGCATGGCGATTGTCGGTCTAATATCGTCCAGCAGCCATCGAACTGAAAATCAACGACGGTTATGCTCTTGATTGTCCGCAGATGAAATGTACCGTCCGGTGAAGCTTTCAATTACCCATAACTTTGACCACTCGGGCTGATCCGCTGATCGGCGAAATCTTGAATCGAAAGAATCACTTGTGATTCCTTGCTGAGCACCTGATTCGCGAGGGGGTGCTCTATGGGGCTGACATTAAGGGATCGATCGGCAAAAGGCTGTTTGCGGTCCTTGGAAGGCGATTGTTGGATTGATCGAGAGAGTAGTGGATGCGAGTTTAGGGACGCGCGGCTCGGCGACAGATTCCGCAAACTGCTCACGCAGATTGGAAGCGCCATGGGACAAAGCATTCCGCTCGTCTACCAGGATTGGGCGAATACCAAGGCAGCCTACCGCTTCTTCTCCAATGACCGGGTCAGCGAAGCGGACATTCTGGCCGGCCATTTCCAATCGACACGTGATCGTGCCGCCGCCGCTGAAGGTCTCGTTCTTGTGCTGCACGACACAACCGAGTTCAGCTATCAACGCGAGAAGTCAGAAGCGATCGGCATCACCAAGAGCATAAACAGTGGACGGGATAAGGCGGGCCGCCTCAGATCGCACACGGTTTGCGGCATCCTGATGCATTCGAGCCTCGCGGTTACAATCGAGGGTGTGCCGCTGGGGTTGGCGGCCGTTAAGTTCTGGACCCGGAAGAAATTCAAGGGGACGGCAGCGCTTAAAAAGAAGATCAATCCGAGCCGGATTCCCATCGAGAAGAAGGAAAGCGTCCGGTGGTTGGAAAATCTCAAGCAGTCTACGCAACTCGTGAATCATCCGGGACGATGCATCCATATCGGTGATCGCGAGAGCGACATCTACGAGCTTTTCTGCGCAGCACAGGAGATCGGAACTCTTTTTCTGATCAGGACCTGCGTCGACCGCTTGGCTGGAGACGGGGATCACACGATCGCCGACGAAATGGACGAGGTCGCCGTCAAAGGGCGCCATCGCATCGAAGTCAGAGACAGCAACGGCGATCCCGACCAAGCCGTTCTTGAGATCAGGTATCGCAAGATTCGCGTCCTGCCACCGATCGGAAAGCAGAAGCGCTATCCCGCTCTGACCCTGACGGTGATCCATGCCGAAGAGCGCGGGACGCCGAAAAACAGAAAGAAGATCGATTGGAAGCTGATCACCGACCTGCCCGTTGGCTCCCGCACCGACGCCATTGAGAAGCTGGAATGGTATGCTTTGAGATGGAAGATCGAGGTGTTCCACAAGATCCTCAAATCGGGCTGCAAAGCTGAGGAGTCGAAGCTCAGGACGGCCCAGCGTCTGACCAATCTAATCTCGCTCTTTGCATCCTGAGTTGGCGGGTCTTCTGGATGACGATGCTCAACCGTTCCGCCCCAGACGCGCCGCCAACCCTCGCGTTGACCGCGACTGAAATCGGCGTGCTCGATCGCCTCGTCAATGACAAACCAAAAGCAAGACAGAAAACGCTCTCGCACTACCTGATCAAGATCGCCAGGCTCGGCGGTTATCTCGCCCGCGCCAGCGATCCGCCCGGCAATACCGTCATATGGCGTGGCTGTCACGCCTCACCGACATCGCGCTGGGCGCCATGGTCGGAGGAGAATTTGTGGGTAATTGAAAGCCGGTGAAGGCCGCCTTGCCGAATGAGGCGTGTTGTTGAGAACTGTCCTTATGGACAGTGATAGGCGCAGTGCCCAAATCGAACGGCTTGAGGTGGTGGACACGGGCCGGCGGCGGCGCTGGTCCGAGGACGAGAAGCTCAAGATCGTCCTGGAGAGCTTACAGGCGCCGCGCCAAGTCGCGGCAACAGCGCGGCGGTATGGTGTTTCGCGTTCATTGCTGCTGCGATGGCGACGATCGTTTCGACCGGAGCCGAAGGATGCCGCCGATCACCCTGGCTTCGTACCGGCGATGGTGGTCGCGGAATCAGGGCCGACGCCTTGTCCAGTCACGCCGGCCAGCGGCGGCGGGTCGATCGAGATCGAGTTTGCAGCCGGGGCTCGGATGCGGATCACGGGCGCGGTCGACGCGGCGACGCTGAAGGCGGCCGTGGCGGCGCTGGCAGATGGACGCCTGCGGTGATCCCCATTGCGTCGGGCGTGCGGGTGTGGATTGCGACCGGCCACACCGACATGCGTCGCGGCATGAACTCGCTGGGCTTGCTGGTGCAGGAAGCCTTTAAGCGAGACCCGCACGGCGGCGACCTCTATGTGTTCCGTGGCAGAAGCGGCAAACTGGTCAAGATCCTTTGGCACGATGGACTGGGCATGTCGCTTTATGCCAAGCGGCTGGAGCGCGGCCGCTTCCTGTGGCCATCGTCGGCTGATGGCGTCGTGACAATCACCCCAGCCCAGCTTAGCTACCTTCTGGAGGGTATCGACTGGCGGATGCCGCAACATACGTGGCGACCGGAGGCGGCGGGCTGATCGCTGGGATTTGAATCGGTGGCGCGATCAGCGGTTCGGACAGAGACCGCGTCTTGTGATTCTCTGGTCGGCGACGGGCGCTGATGATTCTCTTCCCGACGATGTGACCACCCTGCAGACGATGCTGCGCGCCGAGCGAGCGGCCCGGTTGGTCGCAGAAGCCGAGGCCCAGGCGGGGGCCTTGCTGATCGAGAAGCTCAAACTTACGATCAAGAAGCTCCGGCACGAGCAGTTCGGACAGTCCTCCGAGCGAGGCGCATTGCTGGACCAGCTCGAGCTACAGCTCGCCAACCTGGAGGAGAACGCGGCGCAATCTGAGACCGCGGCGCAGATGGCAGCCGAGAAGATTGCGGTGCCATCGTTCGAGCGCCGCAAGCCAGCCCGCCGGCCGCTGCCGGAGCATTTGCCGCGGGAGCGCATTATCTATCCGGTGCCTGCCACCTGCCCATGCTGCGGCGACAGCCGATTGCGCAAAATCGGCGAGGACGTGACCGAGATGCTGGAGCTCGTTCCGCGCCAGTGGAAGGTGATCCAGCACGTGCGCGAGAAGCTCGTCTGCCGGGCCTGCGAAGCGATTACCCAGCCGCCGGCCCCCTCGCACCCGATCGCGCGTGGGCGTGCAGGGCCCAAGCTGCTGGCTCATGTCCTGTTCGCCAAGTACGGCCTGCACCTGCCGCTTCATCGTCAGAGCGACGTCTACCAGCGTGAAGGCATCGAGCTCGACGTATCAACGCTCGCGGACTGGGTAGGTGCCTTCGCCCCAAGCCTGATGTCTTTGGTCAATGCGATCCGGAGCCACGTCTTCGCAGCCGAGCGCATCCACGCGGATGACACCACGGTGCCAGTCCTGGCCAAGGGCAAGACCCGGACCGGCCGGCTCTGGACCTACGTGCGCGACGACCGTCCGTTTGCCGGCCCAGATCCGCCGGCGGCCGTGTTCTTCTACTCGCCCGATCGTGGCGGTGCGCATCCGGAGCAGCATCTGGCGGGCTATGCCGGACTGATGCAGGCCGACGCCTACGCCGGCTTTGGCAGGCTCTACGAGGTCAATCGCAAGGGCGGCCCGATCATCGAGGCCGCATGCTGGGCTCACGGCAGGCGCAAGTTCTTCGATCTCGCACGGCTCAGCAAGGCGCCGATCGCGGCCGAGGCGGTCAAGCGCATCGATGTCCTGTTCGCCATCGAGCGCGAGATCAACAGACTTCCTGCGCAGGGAGCGTTTGCGTGTGCGCCAGGAACGTAGCCGGCCCTTGGTCCATGAGTTGGAAGCGTGGTTCCGCGCGCAGCGCGCCAAGCTCTCCAGGAACAACGACACGACCAAGGCGATCAATTACTGCCTCAGCCGCTGGGATGCATTTAGCCGCTTCCTTGATGACGGACGGCTTCGCATGTCGAACAATGCTGCTGAACGTGAGCTACGGGCGGTCGCCATCGGGCGAAAAAATTGGACCTTCGCCGGCTCTGATGAGGGCGGCCGGCGTGCTGCTGCCATCTACAGCCTCATCGCCACCGCAAAGCTCAACGACGTCGACCCGCAGGCTTGGCTTGCCGACGTGCTGGCGCGCCTACCGGATCACTCCGCCAAGCGCATTGACGAACTGCTGCCTTGGAATTGGCAGCCTCAAAGCGTCGCTCACCCAGCTTGAGCGCGATCAACCTTCCCGAAGCGGCCTAGCCGGGGGCCTTCGCCAGATGCGTACGATGAAATGGTCGTCGCCCACATATTCTTCCAGCCGGACGAGCCCTCAGCGGACGTATCTGACGGCAGATAATCTTGACCATCGAATATTTAATTTATTTTCTGCTGTAGAGGCGTCGACGGCCACTCTTGGCGAGCTGTCATCTGGCGGTGACGGCGCACCTTCGATCCAAGCATACTTGCGTATATCTTCGTTCGTTCTCCGTGTGACTCTTTCAACGCGGTGCACGAGTGCTTGATCGGACTAAGGAATTAACGCCGCATTTAAATTTGTGCGATGCGACTTTGCCAGGGCAGCTAAGAAATTACCTTGGGTGAGCCGTCGTGTCGTCGCAAAAAAGCCTCCGCCCACCGAGAAGACGGTTCCAACGGCGCTGCGCCAGCAGGGTCGCACTTGGGGTATCGTCGCTCGGGGAAATCGAAATGGGCGCGTGCCAGAACAAATCTAATCGAAGCTACCAGGAGAAAAACTAGATGGCGACCATTCCTCTGAGCTGGGACGACCCGATGTTTAGCGGCGTTACGAATTCGAGTGGGGGTGCCATTGCTGATGGCGGGACGCTTTCGAACGCAAGTATTACCGATTTCAGCGGCGATGCGGTCGTTGGAGGCTTTGGCTCGTTCAACCTCGACCACATCCGCATTGACGCAAGGGAAGGCGTGCGCATTGGGGGGAGCGGAGATATAACCATCAACAATTCGTACATTGAAACGACGGGACAGGGGGCCGACCACGCCGATGGTATTCAGGCCTATGCTCCCGGCAGCACTGGCAATGTGACAATCACAAACTCGGCAATTGTGTCCCACGAGACTTCTGCGACCGCTGGGATGTTCATTGCAGATAGTTATAGCGGAACGTTCAATTTCGATAATGTGATGTTCGAAGGTGGTCCGTATGGCCTGCGTATTGCCTCGGATGCGGATGACATCTACGTCTCAATGAAAGACGTGTATTTTGTAGGACCATTTGGGGCGGCGCCGTTTGTCTTTCAGGAAACCAATTCGCCCATACACATCACTCAGTGGGAAAACGTACGCTCCGCAACAATCGTGAATGGTCAACTCGTTCCGGGTGATCTTATTCCACCCCCATGGCCGGTTGAAGGGGGGACTGCGCCCTCCGCGCCCACCACGCCCACCGTACCGGATGCACCCACTATCGCTTCGTTCTCGACCGACAGCGGCACGGCTGGCGACAAGATCACCAACGACAATACCATCGAGCTCAAGGGTGCCGCTGCTGCCGGCAGCACGGTCAAGATCTACGACGGTGCGACCCAAATCGGTTCAACGACTGCGAACTCAAGCGGCAGTTGGGACTACATCACAAAGGTCCTGACTGACGCAAAGCATACGCTCACCGCAACGGCGACCAGCGCGTCGGGGCAGGTCAGCGCGGCGTCGTCTGCGTTGGCAGTCACCGTCGATACCAAAGCGCCGACTGCGCCGACCATTGCTAGCAATACGGTGAACAGCGCCAATCAGGTGGTGATGTCGGGCAGTGCCGAAGCGAGCAGCGTCGTAAAGGTGTTCGACGGCACGACCCAGATCGGGACCGCAACCGCCAACAGCAGTGGCGTGTGGAACTATACCACCAGCGGCCTTGCGGCCGGTTCGCACAGCCTCACCGCGAAGGCAACGGATGCGGCAGGCAACACCAGCGCGGCGTCCACCGTGGTCACGGCCAGCACCGGCACCTCGACGTCTCCATCCGCACCGACGTCCCCAACCGCACCGACGTCGCCAACTGCTGGTAAGCAAATCGAGTCGAATGGCGCGACAACTCTCGTTGAGAGCAGCAACGGCAAATATTACCTCAACGGCAGCAGCGGATCGGGCCCCACGCTGAAGAACAAGGGGGTGGATTTTGTAGACGGGTCAGATGGCACTTGGGCACCGATTGCCGCGGAGAAGACGGCGACGGGCTATCAGGTTGTCTGGAAGGAGGGCGCCGGTCTGTTCACGGCCTGGAACACCGACAACAACGGCAACTACGTATCCCATGTCAGCACCCTGACCGGTTCCACGTCGGGCGGCTTCGTGTCGGGTACGGACTCTGGCCTCAAATCGCTCGAGACGAGCTTCCATCAGGATCTCAACGGCGACGGGCAGATCGGTACTTCCAGTGCTTCCACACCGACGTCCCCAACCACACCGACGTCGCCAACCACACCGACGTCGCCAACCACACCGACGTCGCCAACTACTGGTAAGCAAATCGAGTCGGATGGTGCGACAAGCCTCGTTGAGAGCAACGGCAAATATTACCTCAACGGCAGCAGCGGATCCGGGCCCTCGCTGAAGAATCACGGCGTGGATTTTGTGGACGGGTCAGATGGCACCTGGGCACCGATTGGTGCGGAGAAGACGGCGACGGGCTATCAGGTTGTCTGGAAGGAGGGCGGCGGTTATTACACGGCCTGGAACACCGACAACAACGGCAACTACGTATCCCATGTCAGCACACTGACCGGCTCCACGTCGGGTGGCTTCGTGACGGGTACGGACCCTGGCCTTAAATCGCTTGAGACGAGCTTCCATCAGGATCTCAACGGTGACGGTCAGATCGGTGCTTCCAGCGTAGCTACGTCGTCCACGAGCACCACTCAGCTCGCTGCGACTTCGAACTCGACAAGCAGCAACGTACAGACGAGCACTTCAGGCAATGACGTCTTGGTTGGCACCAGCAAGGCCGACACTTTCTCGTTTGCCGCGAATTTCGGCAACGATGTCATCAAGGACTTCGCTGCCAGCGGACCTGCTCACGACACGATCGAGTTCAGCAAGAGCGTGTTCGACAGCTTTGCGAGTGTTCTTTCCCATGCGACCCAATCGGGCCAGGACGTCGTCATCGCGGCGACGGGGGGCGACACGCTCACGCTGAAGAACATGAAGGTCGGTTCGTTGACTAGCCAGGACTTCCACTTCGCGTAAGGGACGGGCATCCACACCGAGTAGTACTCAACAACTGCCTTGGGGATCTCTTGGGGGATCTTCAGACAAGGGCATGGTTCAAGGGCGGCTACCATGATTGACTTTGGACGGCGGGGGGCATTCCCCCCGCCCGCGAATCTCTATCGAATTCCACTTCTTTACCTATCAGAGCTCTGGGCGGTCGGACGGCAGTGGGCGGAAGACGCCGAACTGCGGACGCCGCAACTGATCGGCTGGGCAAAGCGCTCGGTCGAAGCCCTGCGGCAACGGATATTCGCTGGTCGACCCGGGCCGGCGGAGGACTATGACGAGTCGCAGTCAGAGATGTCGGCTTTCCTGCGGTCTTGCCGCCGGATTTTCTGGGCTCTCGCGGCCTTCAGCGGGATGAGCAATCTCCTCATGCTCACCGGCTCGTTTTTCATGCTGCAAGTCTACGATCGGGTGCTCCCCGGGCGCAGCATACCGACGCTGATAGCCTTGATGGTTCTGGCTACGGTTCTTTACCTGTTCCAGGGCGGGCTCGATCTCGTCAGGAGCAGGATCAGCTCCCGGGTCGGCCGGTATTTCGATGAAAGGCTCAGCATTCGCATATTCGACTCGCTTGTTCGCCTGCCTTTGAAGACTAGAGCGGATGGCGATGGCTTGCAGCCGGTGCGGGATCTCGATCAGGTCCGCAGCTTCCTGTCGAGTGGAGGGCCGACGGCGCTCTTCGATCTCCCCTGGATGCCGATCTATCTCGGCATCTGCTTCCTCTTTCACTTCTGGATTGGCGTGACTGCGCTGGCCGGCGCGCTGGTCCTAGTCGGCATTACGATACTTACGGAAACACGTACGCGAGGGCCGGCAAAGGCATCCTCGCGCCTCGCCGTCTCGCGGACCGCACTGGCGCTCGAAGGGCGGCGAAATGCCGAGGTCCTGCAGGCGATGGGCATGCGGCAACAGGCGGGCTTACGTTGGCGGGATGTCAACGCGAAGTACCTCGCGGCCCATGAGCAGGCAAGCGATGTCGCAAACGGACTCGGTGGTGCCTCCAAGCTCTTCCGGGCGATCTTGCAATCGCTGGTTCTTGCCGTGGGCGCCGTCCTCGTTATCAATCAGGAATCCACAGCCGGCATCATCATTGCCGGATCGATCCTCACCGCGCGGGCACTGGCGCCCGTCGAAATGGCCATCGCGAACTGGAAAGGATTCGTCGCCGCGCGGCAATCGGGGCAAAGGCTTGATCGCTTGCTGAAGCTTCTGCCTCGCGAGGAGGAGCGGTTGGCATTGCCTGCGCCCGTTGAAACTCTCACTGCCGAGCACCTCTATATTGGCGCCCCGAACTCGGAGAGGCCCACCGTCAGTGAAGTGTCGTTCCAGCTGCGGAGCGGGCAAGCCGTTGGAATCATCGGTCCGAGCGGGTCCGGCAAATCGACGTTGGCACGCGCGCTGGTGGGAGTGTGGCCGTGCATTCGAGGCAGGATCCGGCTCGACAACGCTTCGCTCGATCACTGGTCTTCGGACGCCCTCGGCAAGCACATCGGTTATCTGCCTCAGGACGTCGAATTGTTCGACGGCAGCATTGCAATGAACATTGCACGGTTCGATCCGCAGGCAACGGCCGCCGCAGTTCTGGAAGCTTCGCATGCCGCGGGCGCACACGATCTCATCCTCTCGCTTCCAGACGGCTACGGCACGAAGATCGGCGAAGGAGGGTTAGCGCTGTCGGCAGGGCAGCGGCAGCGTATCGGGCTCGCGCGCGCCTTTTACGGCAAGCCGTTCCTGGTCGTCCTTGATGAACCCTCTTCCAATCTCGATGCCGAGGGCGAGGACGCCTTGACCGAGGCGATCTTGAACGTGCGCCGTCGGGGCGGAATTGTCGCCGTTGTTGCGCATCGACCGAAGGCGTTGGAAGGCGTGGACCATGTCTTGTGCCTCGGGGAAGGCAAGGTGCAGTCCTTCGGCAAGAGAGAGGAGGTCCTCAAGAGAGTGTTGCGAAATCCCACGCCGCTCAAGGTCGTCGCGGAAGCTCAAGGAGGTGGCCGATGAATGGCCAGGTGACGCCGGCGATGCAATCCATCCAGCGTTACATGATCGTGGGTATGATCATGTTTGGTTTGGTAACCTTTGGGGTCGGCGGCTGGGCGACAACCACCCAATTGGCGGGCGCGGTGATCGCCCAAGGCGTCGTCGTGGTGGATTCGAGCGTCAAGAAGGTTCAGCACTCCACCGGTGGGATCGTGGGAGAGTTGCGCGTGCGGGAGGGCGCGCGGGTCAATGCAGGGGATATTTTGATCCGCCTCGACGAGACGCAGACGCTCGCGAATGCCACCATCGTCACCAACAGCCTCGATGAGCTGTTCGCGCGGCAGGCTCGTCTGGAGGCCGAGCGCGATGGCGCCGAGCACGCTGTCTTTCCCAAGGTGCTGCTCGACCGGGCCAAGGAGAGCAACTCCGAGGCGAGCCGTGCGATCACTGCGGAGCGAAAGCTCTTTGAGCTGCGTCGTCAGGCGCGGGGCGGCCAAAAAGCGCAGTTGCAGGAGAAAAGCGCGCAGCTGGAAAACGAGATCAAAGGCCTTACGGGGCAGACCGAGGCCAAGCAGAAGGAGGTCGAATTTATCCGGCAGGAGCTGGAGGGCGTGCGCAGTCTCTGGCAAAAAAATCTGGTGCCTATCACGCGGCTCAATTCTCTCGAGCGTGATTCCGCCCGCCTCGAAGGCGAGCGCAGCCAGCTGGCAGGAATGATTGCTCAATCGAAGGGCAAGATCGCCGAAATCGGACTCCAGACCATTCAGATCGATCAGGACCTGCGGACGGAAGTTGGCAAGGATCTGATCGAAACGCGATCGAAGCTCTCCGAGCTGAGCGAGCGCAAGACTGCGGCCGTCGATCAATTGAACCGGGTCGATATCAGGGCACCGCAAACCGGCCGCGTCCACGAGTTGAGCGTGCACACCGTTGGAGGTGTGATCTCTCCAGGCGAGCAGATCATGCTGATCGTGCCCGATGCGGACTCGCTTGCGGTCGAGGTCAAGATCGCACCGCGCGATATCGACCAGGTCTATATGGGGCAGACCGCGACAATGCGCTTCGCGGCGTTCAACCAGAAGACCACGCCCGAAATCGACGGAGAGGTCAGCATGGTCTCGGCAGACATTACACAGGATCAGCGTGCCGGCACCAGTTACTACACGGGCCGTGTCCTGCTGAAGCCGGAAGAGCTGGCGAAACTCGGGTCGGCCAAGCTGTTGCCCGGCATGCCGGTCGAGGTCTTCATCAAGACGGCAGGTCGGACCGCGCTATCCTACCTGCTCAAGCCGCTGCACGATCAGGCAGAGCGCGCATTCAAGGAGCGCTGAGTCTTTGGTGGACACGAAATGACACAGCCCCGAGTGCACCAGTACTCGAGGCTTTGTATCAACGAACACCGAGCTCGCGATCAAGGAGCTATTCGACAAGTGACATCGCAGTCCATCATACACTCACAAAGCCCGGTCATTCGTCTTTATGATGATGTCCTAGAACAACAATTGTTGGCCGACGTTCAAGACTATCTGCAAAATACATCATGGAAATTCGGAGCAGTGTCATACAAGGCACCCGGCAGTTATCGCTATTGGTACAAGCATTTTGCCGGGGGATACGACGAAGCTGACACGTCAGATTGTTCAGGTGCCTTGTTGAACGAAGCTCCGATCATCTGGAAAATGTGGAGCCTCTTGGAGGAAACGATCTTCAAAGATCACACACTGATGAGGTGCTATGCAAACGGTTATCCATACGGATGCGAAGGTTCGGCTCATTTGGATTCAGCCGATCCCAGTGATTACACGGCAGTCTTTTATTCTAATCCAACTTGGGACCCTAATTGGTCGGGTGAGACCATCTTCCTAACGCAACAGCCGCCGGCAGACATCATCGCAGCAATTCTGCCACGTCCAAATCGGTTAGTGCTTTTCCAGGGGAATGTTCCGCACGCCGCAAGAGGAATCTCAAGAGTTTGCCCATTGCTGCGCATAACATTGATGTTCAAGACGAAAAAGAAATTCAACTGAACAAGGGCGACGCAGAGCTTGCGGACGTGAGCTGGTGAAACTCGGGTCGGCCAAGCTTTTGTCTGGCATGCCGGTCGAGATTTTCATCAAGACGCAACGTCGCCCTGCGCTGTCCTACCTTCTCAAGCCGCCGCATGATCAGGCGGGGCGGGTGTTCAAGGAACGCTGAGTCCTCGCGGAAGATAGCAGCGTTCGACTGCGCGCATTCGAGGCCGGCGCCCTATCCGTGGGCGCCGGCGTTGCGGCCAGCCTCTGAAGGCACGGCTGGGCGGCCGGACGCATCGGCAGCGGGCGGGCCCGGCCGACGAGTGCGCGTCACAAGCCGGATCGGAGTCTGCCGTCTGCTTTGCAGAGTCGACACCAGCGTTCTGAAGATGTCGGATCGCCGCAAGAGATTTAGTGGGGCGAACGTGGTGAGATCGACCCACCTCCTGATCAACCGCAGTAAATCGCGCTGCTTTCGACGGATCGACCGTGGCAGAAGCCTGGGCGAGACGGTTTGGGCTCGGTGAATAATTAAATCAACAGTTATAATTATATGGGCAGTTGAGTTCTTGCCCTGGCTCTGGATCGGCGAACCACGTCCGCGCCGCGCCGCGCTTGCCGCGCCCTTCCACCGAGAACAACCGGAGCCGCAAGGCTTCTCATCCCATTCATCCTTTGCATTCGTCCTTTCAGGCGCACCGCTGGCGTCACTGCAGCCCTTTGCAAACGATCTTCGGCGCCAAACTTAATTCGTTAATTTATTATTGCGGTTTTAATTAAATAGAATTATATTAAATATAATAACGCGGAATAAGCATTTTCGCGCGGTTGGCTGGCGGCCGCGCCGGCTGTGGAACCGACCTCAGTTTGGCGTGCGCAGAGGGATCGGCAGATGCAGCGAACCTCGGGCCCAGTCATCGCGGCAGCCATAGCTGTCATGATCGGAGGCGTTCAGTGGGCGCGTGCGGCATTGTTGACCGTGCCGACGGCGCCGCAAGCGGCTCTTGCGCACATCGAGTTGGGACGCCCGACGCTTCCGCCCCTCACTTACACGGTGTTTTGCCTGCGCTATGAGGCCGAATGTCGCCCGCGGCGCTCCTTCCGCGGCGGGCCGATCCGGTTGACGAAGGAACGGTGGGCGGAGCTGAAAGCAGTCAATCGCGCCGTGAACCGCGCCATTGCTCCGCAGCCTAATGAACTTGGCCTTGCAGGTGAGGAGTGGATCGTTAACCCCGATAGCGGTGATTGCAACGACTACGCAGTGAGCAAGCGTCATGAACTGCTGCAACGGGGCTGGCCCGCGCGGGCCCTGCTGTTGAGCGAGGTCGTCGTTAGTTCCGGAGAGCATCATTTGGTGCTTCTCGTGCGGACCAGGAGCGGCGATCTCGTCCTCGACAATCTCACGCCGCAGATCAAACCGTGGTCCAGGACGCCCTATCACTGGGTTCGCGTGCAGATACCCAACGATCATCGCCTGTGGGCGACGATTAGTCGGCCAAGTGCATGACTGGCTGATTTTGTGGAGGCCTGAGCGCTGTTCCAGAGATCAGCTGCCGCCGCGACCTGGCTGCCAGCGCTGGCCGGTCTTCCGGTCTTCATGAAACGAGAGCCGCGTTGGCTCGCTTGATCGGGCGAGCGCATCTTCAAGCTCTCGCGGAGCAGATAGATGAAGTGGCACCGCGTCGACACTCGTCCCGCAGACTGCCGGGGACTCCGATACTCAACGCGGTGGTCGAGCGATCCATCCGAAGGCGATGCCGGCAATCCGGACGACGGATGAGGAGCGCGATGTGTGGGTGCGCGTGTCTTGGGGTGATGCCAAGGTGCTGCGGCGGCCGTTCTCGGATGATGTACTCGTTATGCGCTGGGCGGATGAGGAAGATAAGCTGGCGCTTAGCGTCTTCTCCCCGTCAGCCGCGCTTCCTCTCAGAGGACGGTTTAAACTCGACGACCTGGTGCTGGGCGCTTGAATCCAAATGCTCTGTTTGTTTCAGGATCAGCTCAAGCTCGAGAGCTTCTATGGCGAGTTCATCCGCCAAGCGCTTGAAGCGCTCGTGCTTTTCTGCGTCCTTCGCCCGCTGACTCATAAGGGCAAAGTCTCTGGCGTCAGCTCGGAGCCTCTCCAATCGTGGCCTGAGATCCTTCATGTCGTCCCGGCTCAGATTCTAAACTCATCCTCGGCGCAAACAATAACCGTGCTTGCTCGGATCGCGCATGAGTCAACTCCGGAAATAGGATATTGGTTCTTTCTTAACCGCTAGTTTGCCGCTTATTCATCGTGCGATATCTAGTCACGGTCGCCTGCTGGACCAAATTCAGGAACCTGGACACTTCGGATGTTGCAGGGGTGAGGGGGGTGACCTGCCACCGAACTTTCATCCGGCCGCGGTTAGAGCATCGGGGTTTTGTACTCCAAGTGGCGCGGTTGGAGCAACGGACGATCGGCGGAGCTAGTCGGGGTTGCGTAGCCGATCGTCCGTTGCGGTGAGGTGGGCGGCATAAGCCGCGGGGATCATGTATTTCAGCCACGAGTGAGGCCGCTGAAGATTGTAGTCGGCAACCCAATTGGCGATCTTGGCGCGGGCGTCGTCGAGATCGAAGAAGAGAGTCTCGTTGAGCAGCTCGTCACGCATCCGGCCATTGATGGAGAAGACGGCCCCGCTCCCTCGGCGCCGGCGCTATGCTGGCGATGTCTGTACCTAACAGGAGCAATCATCATGGAAGCCGTGACAATTGGCTTGGATATCGCGAAGCACGTATTTCACGTTCATGCGGTTGACACTCAAGGTCAAGTGACCAGCCGCCAACGCCTCCGGCGCGGTGAGATCGTTTCCTTCTCCTCGCTGTCGCCCTGCCTAGTTGGGATAGAGGCTTGCGCCAGCGCCCATTACTGGGCGCGCGAGATTCAGCGGTTTGGACATGATGTGAGATTAATACCGCCAGCATATGTGAAGCCCTATGTGCGGCGGGGAGCAAAGAACGATGCCGCTGATGCGGCCGCAATCTGTGAAGCAGTTAGCCGGCCCAATATGAGGTTTGTTCCCATCAAAAGCGTCGAGAACCAAGGCTTCTTGATGCTTCATCGGGCAAGAGGCCTGCTGGTCCGCCAGAGAACCATGACCGCCTGCGCTATTCGAGCTCACTTTGCGGAGTTCGGAATTATCGTCGGACAGGGCCGGCAAAGGGTGGAGGGTCTAGTGGATTTGTTGGATGACGAGGAACTCGCGCTACCTGCCACTGCCCGTATGGCGCTGGCTGTTCTTGTGAACCAACTGAAGGAATTGGACCGGCAGGTCGACGCTATCGAGCGTGAGCTGGCTCAGATCCAGAGAGTAAATCCGATGGCGAGGTTGCTCTCCTCGATTCCCGGCATTGGGCCCATAACGGCCATGGCCCTCGCCGCGACGGTGCCGGACGCGACCATGTTCCGCTCCGGGCGAGAATTCGCGGCTTGGCTGGGCCTGACGCCTAAGCAGAAGTCCACCGGCGGGAAGGATCGGCTCGGCCGGATTACGAAACAGGGCGATTCCTATCTCAGGCACTTGCTTGTCATCGGGGCGCGTAACGTCGTTCGGTACCCAAAGGCACGCTCCCGGGTTGGAGGCGGCTGGATCGAAGCCCTGCTTGAACGGCGTCGGCCCATGGTCGTCGCCGTCGCCGTTGCCAACAAGTTGACCCGGATCGTCTGGGCGATGATGACGACCGGTGAGTTCTATCGGGCTAAGGCTGCTGGATGAACTGTCTAGCAGGCTGGCCACCTTAAGGTGTGAGGGCAAACGACAGCATGATGGAAACCGGCGGAGCTGGGGATCGAGAAAGCCCGAAGAGCTTTAAGCGCAACAAGCGCGACCCGTTGATGAGGCCTCGATCCGCGACCTCCATCAGGGCCAGCGGCCATGTTATCGGTCGCAATGACAGGCCGTATACATGAACGCACCCGACCGATCTCCAAAGCGCTGTCGAAATCTCTTGCACCCGCGGGGCCAATGGTATGGACCCCGCCCTTGCCGCGGTGGAATCTCGAGCGTCAACTGCAGCGAAGGAGGATGTTATGCAGGTCGTTCGGATAGGTCTAGATCTGGCGAAGTATGTCTTCGAAGTTCACGGCGTCGACAACCACGGGAAAGTCGTTGTGCGAAAGAGGTTACGTCGCGATGCGGTGGCCGGCTTTTTCGCCAATTTACCGGCCTGCCTGGTCGGCATGGAGGCTTCCAACGGGGCACACTATTGGGCTCGCGTGCTCACGGAGCTTGGCCATCAGGTCCGACTAATCAGCCCTCAGTTCGTGACACCATACGTCAAGTCGAACAAAAACGACCAGAACGATGCGGAAGCCATCTGCGAAGCGGTCGGTTGTCCGTCCATGCGCTTCGTGCCACCGAAATCAACCGATCAGCTGGCGGCACAGGCCGTCCACCGCATTCGCCGGCGCCTGGTCGCCGATCGAGTCAGGCTCGTCAATCAGATTCGCGGTCTTCTGTCCGAGCATGGGATTGTCATTGCCCGTGACATCGCGCAGCTGCGGCGTGGCCTCGCGGTCATCGTAGGAAACATCAATGACGGCCTCAGCGAGATGCTCCGAGCGCTCATGAGGGAACTGCAAGAGGAGTTGTCCGAGCTTGATACCCGCATTGCAGCCTATGACCGGCGGATAAGGGAAATCTTCCGTACGAGTGAGCAGTGCCAGCGGCTCGGCAAAATCGAAGGCGTCGGACCTGTGACAGCAACAGCCTTGGTCGCCGCCGTGGGCGATAGAAGCTGTTTCAAGAACGGCCGACAGTTCGCGGCTTGGCTTGGTCTGGTACCCAAGCAGCGATCCAGTGGAGGGCGGGCCCGCTTGTTCGGCATCAGCAAACGGGGCGATCGATACTCCGGACGCTGATGATTCACGGAGCTCGCGCCGCTTTAAGCCGTGCTAATGGCAAGCAGGATCCGCGAAGCCTCTGGCTCGGCAAGATGCGGCAACGGCGCCATCCCAATGTCGCGGCCGTGGCTCTTGCCAACAAGAACGCGCGGATCGTGTGGGCTATGCTCACAGGCGGCGCGGCTTATGAGCCGGCGCTTTCGGTGAAGGCGGCCTGAAGCGAAGCGGCAATCAAGGAAAGGAGGTCTCACCGGCAATTGCAACAAATGGCAGCAGATGGCGAAACGGTCACCCCGTCGCTTCCCGAACCTGATGTGTGGACCGGCACGGCTTGCGCCGATGTCTCGGGGCCGTTGAGGTGGAAGCGGGCGAAAACCATCGAGGCTCGCGGCGGAGACGTTGTCCAGCCGCATCAAGAAGCCGGATATACGTCAGCAGTTGTGGCCGTCGATCCTGATCAAGCCGGTCGTTGCAATCGGGCGGGGTCCATATACGTCTATACATGAAACTCTCGATGAAGGCGTTCTGCATCGGCTTTCCCGGTGCAATGAAGTGCCAGTCGATGGCTGCGTCCCTGCACCAGGCGAGCATGGCATTGCAGGTGAACTCGGTGCCGTGGTCGGACACGATCATTGCTGGCTTGCCGCGTCGTTCAACGACGGCCGTCAGTTCGCGAGCGACGCGTCGTCCTGAGATCGATTTATCCGGAATGGCGCCCAGACATTCCTTGGTGACGTCGTCGACGATGTTGAGGATGCGGAAGCGCCGACCGTTGGCGAATTGGTTGTGGACGAAATCCAGCGGCCAGCGCGCGTTGGGCATCGCCTCGACTAGGATCGGGGCACGGGTCCCCACGGCCTTGCGGCGAGCCCGCCGCTTGCGGACGGTGAGCCCTTCTTCCCGATAAAGCCGGTAGATCCCCGATGGCTCACCCTCCCGCCTCAGCAGCACGAACAGCCGGCGGTAGCCGAAACGCCGCCGCTCGTTGGCAAGGTCACGCAGCCGGCCACGGAGAGTCGCGTCCGGAGGACGGCTGGAGCGATAGCGGATCATCTTCCGATCCGCTCCGACAATCGAACAGGCCCGCCGCTCCGACAGGCTCATGACGGCCTGCAGATGCGCGACCGCAGCGCGCTTGGCGGCGGGCCCTACCATTTTTTTGAAAGAAGCTCGCGAAGGGCGGCGGCGTCGAGCATCTGCTCGGCTAGAAGCTTCTTCAGCTTCGCGTTCTCGTCCTCCAGCGCCCTCAGCCGCTTCGCCTCTGAAACGTCCATGCCGCCGAATTTGGCCTTCCAATTGTAGATCGTGCTTCCGAGACCCCGTGCTTGCGAGCCAGGTCGGCCGTCTTTGCCCCAGCCTCATGCTCCTTCAACACTGCGATAATCTGTTCTTCCGTGAACCTTGCTCGCTTCATCTGTCCGTCCTTCCTCGGGCCGGACTCTAACTCCATCTGGAGGAAATACGCAGGGGCAGGTCACGGAGTCCTCGGGAAATCTTGCGTTCTCTCAAAGAGCGGTCAGGGGCGCCGAATTGATTTTACAATAACAAGTTGACCATTTTGAATGACGCAGTCATTCACGTTCGTCCACTCATCGATGATAAAGTCGGTGATGAAAAACTTGCGCAAGGGGAACGGTCCGACAAAGCACACATTCTTCATTCGCAAGTGTGCGTTCATGTAACCATCGGCGTGAAGACGCAGACCAAACGGGCCCCCCTGGAACATGACGTTTTCCAGATCAATCAAATCGGGCTTCCAACTGTCGGCGACAAATATCCCGGCGGTTGCGGAGGTGTTGTGCGCGACAATGGAAGTATTGCGCAGAGTGATCGTTCCGTGATTGCCGGGACCATAGGCCTGAATCACATCGGCATGGTCATCGCCTTGTCCTGTCGCCTCAAGATAAGAATCCGCAATTACGATATTGCCTTTAATCGCTCGGATACATTCGCGCGATTGGATTCGGAGTCTTGTTAAGGTGCAGCTGCCCCAGCAGCCAACCGTGTTGTCGCCGACTTCGTAATAGATATAGCTTCGATCTGTGAGTGATCCACCATCCGGTACGCCATCATCCAAACGGCTGTGGGAGATAGCACTGGTAAAGCGCGGATCGTTAAAGGAAAGCGGCGGTCCACTCGAAGGCATGGATGACGGAGCCGGTGCAGGAGTAGGAGCGGGGGCTGCTGCGGGAGCCGGCGACGAGCTAGCTGGGGGAGGATTGGAATTGTCGTTACCGCGAGGACCATCTACGCCGTTATCGTGAACGATGCGCCATGGGATATAGCCGTTTGGGCTTGCCCGACCAGCGACGAGTTTATCGTAAACCCCGGCAGGTTGAGTGCCAAGTAGGGGGCCACCGAGTGAACCACTGGCTCGAACCCTCACCTGCCGCGAGGCCTCGACGCGATCGCCAAGGTTAAACCTCGGCGGTATGGATGAAGTTGAAAATCTAAATGATTTCTGCTCTTGAGCGGCGGCGGTCGGCGACATTGCTCCGATCCCCAAACTCAAAGAGATCGACGCGATAGACGTCAATATTTCTGCGACTCTCATCAGTCCCCCTAAACGGCCTCGATCTTCTGCAGCTTTTCGCCAACTGGAATTCGATAGAAAATCGCAGGGCTCACAATTGAGTTTAGAAAAACCACCATTGGCCGCATCAGGGTCAGCTTCCCGGACATCGATATCCATGCCATTCCACGCGGGAAGAACGATCGCGTCCCCGAACAGTCGCAGTTCGACGCTCACTATGGCCGGCGCCCGTCAGGACCCCACCGCGAGCCCCAGAGCGGAGGCGGCTGAGGGGTCCACCCAACGTCGGATCGTACCATCAAATATATCGGCCCCGTAGAGCCACCCGTCGGGGCCCTTCTGCAGGTCGACGATGCCTGGTGCGTTGTTGTCCACCAGCTGGACGCTGGCAACCTGCCGGCTTGCGTTCAAGGTCGCAGCGAAGATCGTTCCATTGTAGACATCGTCGAAGAACATGGTGTTCTGATTGTAGAAATCTCCCGCGGTTATCACGTGGGCACCGTCCGGAGCACCGTGGCTCTGAGTTAGGATGGGAAATACGGCAGGCGGGTCCGACGTATTGTTGCGGTTGCCATTGTTGTAGAAGCTGATCGCCTGGGGGAGTGTTTGGTAGCTGGCGGTCCTGTCTGGGCCCTCGAGATAGGGCCATCCGAAATTCGACCCGGCCGGACCAGTATTGATCTCTTCCCAGCTGTCCCAACCTACATCTCCGAGCACGGGCAGATTGGTGACCGGATCGAAGCTGAAGCGATAAGCGTTGCGGACGCCGTAGTAGAAGACTTTCGACTGATTGCTGTTTGGATCGCTAGCTTGATAAAATGGATTGCCGGCTGCTCCCTCACCTGTGGTCGGATCGATCCGCAACAGCTTGCCGGAGAGATTGTGGATGTCTTGGACCCGCACTGCGCGAGGGTCCGCGAAATTATACGACGTGCCGTCGCCGACGGTGAGGTAGAGATAGCCGTCAGGGCCAAAATGAACGGCACCGATGGTATGCGAGTCGCCGTCCGACGCCAGATAATCGCGGATGTTCTGATTCTGAATCCCTGCCGAGTTCGGATCGTTGTCCTGCGCTCCGGTCTCTATCTGGCTGGCGGGGGCCGTTATGGTGGTGCCGTTGACGATACCTGATGGAGGAATGCTGGGATCGCCGTTGCTGTCCAAGTCCGGACGGCTCGTATACGCCCAAGTGCTGTTCTTGCCGACCAGCACGAACTCGCTCGCCGGATCGGCGATCATGGTGGTAGGGTCGACAGTCACCCTCACCAGACGAGAAGGTCGGTTTCCGGCCTGATCGGGTCCCGCGAGGCCCGTCTGGCCCGCCGTCTCGGGCGGATCGTAGGTGTAGAGCAGGTAGACATAGGGGCTGCCTGCGAAGAAATTTGGGTTCACCGCGATGCCCAGCAGTCCGCGATCGCTGACGTCATTTACCTCGCTCGACAGGTTGATGAGCGGCGTAGATCGCAGGGTTCCGTTGTCCACCACGCGCACCACACCGTCCTTCTGCGCGACGAGCATATAGCGGCCGTCGGGAGTCCATTCGATCGCTGTTGGTTCGTTCAGCCCCGTCACGGCCGTCTGGCCCACCAAATTGCCGAGGTCGGGGTTGTCATTATCCAGGATCTTCACTGTCGTCGTCGCCTGTGCGCCGAGAGTGGCGCCCGTCGGGTTGCTCAAGGTGACCGTGAAGGTCTCGTCGCCCTCCGGTGTCGTATCATTGATGATCGGGACCGTGATGGTCTGGGTCACCTGGCCAGCGGCGAAGGTCACCGTGCCGGACGAGATCGTGTAGTCCAATCCCGAGACCGCGCTGCCGTTACTTGTTGTGAAGCCGACCGTAGCTGCTTGATTGGCGCTGCCGCTGCGCAGCAGCGTGATTGTCGCTGTCGCTGTGCTCTCGGCAACGCTCACGGCGGCGTCCGCCATTGCTATGGAGGCGGGTGAGTCGTCGTCGATGATGGAGACGAGCACAGTGCGCGGGGCTCCAAGGGAGCCGGAACCGGGATTCTGAAGCCCGACAGCGAACGTCTCGGTACCCTCGGTGAGCTGATCGTTCACAATTGGGATGGTGAAGCTCTTGGTGCTCTCCCCGGGTCCGAAGACGATCTGACCGGTGTTCGACCGACCATTGAACGTGGGCTGGGTGTAGTCCAGTCCCGCCGTAGCCGTGCCTCCGGTGCCGATTTCGTTCGTCGTGTACTCCACGGTCGTTTGAGACTGGAGGTCGCCAGAGCGTACAACAGTGATGGTGGCCGTGCCCGCCGCTTCACTGACATAGATTGTGGAACTGTTAAGTAGTGCGATGACGTTGGATTGGGCGAATACGACGTCGCGGAAGTAGTTTGCGTTCTGATAGACGTTGGTCGGGAAGACGCCGCCAGTGGGGTCGTAGGCGCCGGCGCCGACGGGAGCGTTCAGGCCACCATTGCTGATGCCGGACGCGAAGCCTTGGGTGGTGGAGACATAGTAGCTGTTGATGTTGACCGAGACCACGTAAGTCGTGCCGGCCGCGATGGTGAGCGGGGTGGCGAGCGCCTGCTGCTGCCAGCCCGATGCGCCTTCGTTGGTGAAGGTGACCCTCGCCAGCTCCTGGCCGGTGGCCGACCAGATGTGGCCCACATGGGTGCCGGTCTCGTTCGAGGCCTTGTAGTACCGGATCGCCTGGATCACGCCGGACGTGTCGCTGGTGAAGCGCATACCCAGCTCGTAATCCGCTCCTGGTCCATCGGTGTTGTTGGTCAGATCGGGTGCCTGGGTGGTGAACAGCGTGGTACCCGAGCTCGCAGCTGCAACCGTCGCGGTGGCCGCGCTCGTCACGTTCTCGCTGGTGCCGAGCTGGTCGGTGTAGGTGGTATTCACCCGGATCCGCTTGCCGACCAGGCTGCTGTCGAGAGTGAGGCTCGAGGTCGTGGCGGCGAGATTCGTCCAGGTGGTGCCGTCCGGGCTGCTCTGCCAGTGATAGGTGATGCTCGCTGGCACGCCATCAGGATCCGTGACGCTGGCCGTCAGCGTCTGATTCTGGCTCGCCGTGCCGTTGATTGTGACGGCGCCGACGTCGTTGACGTTGGCCACGGCCGTGGCGGTCGCGGTGCTCACTGGCGCCTCGCTGCTGCCCAGCAGGTCCGTGTAGCTGGCGGTGGCGCGTATGAAGCTGCCAACCTGGGCCTGCCCGAGGGTCAGCGTGCGCGCCGTCGCGCCACTGATGTTGGTCCACGTGCTGCCGTTCGCGCTCTGTTGCCACTGATAGGAGATGGTACCTGGCACTCCGTCCGTATCGCTCACCGTCGCGGTCAAAATCTGGTTCTGCGTCGGCGTCCCGCTGACGCTCACCGCACCGGGGTGATTGTTAGGATTTGACGAGCCCGCGGCGAATACGACGTCGCGGAAGTAGTTTGCGTTCTGATAGACGGCGGTCGGGAAAATGCCTTTTGTCAAGTCGTAGACGCCGGCACCCGCCGGGGCGTTCAGGCCACCATTGCTGATGCCCGAGGCGAAACCCTGAGGGGTGGAGACGTAGTAACTGTTGATATTGACCGAGACCACGTAGGTCGTACCGGCCGCGATGGTGAGCGGCGTGGCGAGCGCCTGCTGTTGCCAGCCCGATGCGCCTTCGTTGGTGAACGTGACCGTCGCCAGCTCCTGGCCCGTTGCCGACCAGATGTGGCCAATATGGGTGCCGGTCTCGTTCGAGGCCTTGTAGTACCGGATCGCCTGGATCACGCCGGAAGCGTCGCTGGTGAAGCGCATACCCAGCTCATAATCCGCCCCTATCCCGTCGGTGGCATTGGTGATGGACGGCGACTGAGTGGTGAACAGAGTGGTGGTGGCACTCGCAGCTGCAACCGTCGCGGTGGCCGCGCTCGTCACGTTCTCGCTGGTGCCGAGCTGGTCGGTGTAGGTGGTATTCACCCGGATCCGCTTGCCGACCAGGCTGCTGTCGAGAGTGAGGCTCGAGGTCGTGGCGGCGAGATTCGTCCAGGTGGTGCCGTCCGGGCTGCTCTGCCAGTGATAGGTGATGCTCGCTGGCACGCCATCAGGATCCGTGACGCTGGCCGTCAGCGTCTGGTTCTGGCTCGCCGTGCCGTTGATTGTGACGGCGCCGACGTCGTTGACGTTGGCCACGGCCGTGGCGGTCGCGGTGCTCACTGGCGCCTCGCTGCTGCCCAGCAGGTCCGTGTAGCTGGCGGTGGCGCGTATGAAGCTGCCAACCTGGGCCTGCCCGAGGGTCAGCGTGCGCGCCGTCGCGCCACTGATGTTGGTCCACGTGCTGCCGTTCGCGCTCTGTTGCCACTGATAGGAGATGGTACCTGGCACTCCGTCCGTATCGCTCACCGTCGCGGTCAAAATCTGGTTCTGCGTTGGCGTCCCGCTGACGCCCACCGCGCCGGGGTGATTGTTAGGATTTGTCGAGCCTGCGGCGAATACGACGTCGCGGAAGTAGTTTGCGTTCTGATAGACGTTGGTCGGGAAGACGCCGCCAGTGGAGTCGTAGACGCCGGCGCCGGCCGCAGCGTTCAGGCCACCATTGCTGATGCCGGACGCGAAGCCTTGGGTGGTGGAGACGTAGTAACTGTTGATATTGACCGAGACCACGTAGGTCGTACCGGCCGCGATGGTGAGCGGCGTGGCGAGCGCCTGCTGTTGCCAGCCCGATGCGCCTTCGTTGGTGAACGTGACCGTCGCCAGCTCCTGGCCCGTTGCCGACCAGATGTGGCCGATATGGGTGCCGGTCTCGTTCGAGGCCTTGTAGTACCGGATCGCCTGGATCACGCCGGAAGCGTCGCTGGTGAAGCGCATCCCCAGCTCGTAATCAGCCCCTGGCCCATCCGTGTTGTTGGTCAGGACGGGGGCCTGAGTGGTGAACAAGCTTGCCATGTTGTTCTCCCGCGCAGTCGGTTCTACTCAGTAAGGAAAATTCAACGAATCAAATCAGGGAACGCGAAGTTAAATGAATTAAAAAGAATTTATATTTATTAATGACATATTTTAATACGCTTGTGAAGCAAGCGGCGTTTGCAAGGTGTCAATTTCTCTTGAGAAGGTGTGGTCCCAGTCAGCCTTCGGATCATGAACAGCTGCTGTCGGCTGCTCCCGTTGATGCAGCCCGCCCCAGGCGCGCTCGCTTCAGTGGAGGCGAATATCTCGGCGCAGGGGTTCCGCGCGCTTCCAGACGCACAATCGCCGGCGGCGGTTTTGCGGTGCGGTGCCGCGTCACGCCCATAAGCTGGGCGAGAGACACCAAAAACGGGTGGCGGGCCGCGCACTCGCGCGATCGTCCTCGCGATGTCGAGCTCCTATGGCTCTATCCGTTTCGCGATCAGATCGGCGAACTCACCCAGGTTCCGGGCCGTCTCGACTTCGCCAACGCGGAATCGCACGCGAAACTTCTGCTCGACGGCGATGACGAGCGAGATCTGCATGAGCGAGTCCCACTCCTCGACGTCGGCCGCCGACAGCTCGGGCTTGGCCACGATCTTCTCAAGGAAGATACCGTCGAATACCTCCTGCAACTTCGCCAGTACCTCAGCCTGCTTCATAAGCCCTCCGGGTTACGCGGATCTTTGTCGAACGCGTCTGATACTTCTCCGCCGCGAGCTCGAACTCTTTTCGGGCGGCGGAGTCTTCCGTACGCACGAAGCCAAACTCCTCGTAGATCCCGGCGACGATCCCGTTCTTGGCCGTCGGAAGATAAATGCCGCGCACTTTCGCGCAGCCGGCGACCTCTGCAAGCCGAAAAATCTCGTTCATGATCTCGTCCTCGACCTGGCGCTTAAGCACGCGGCAGCTCATGAGCCAGGTATCGAGAACAAAGACGCCGCCCTCGATCTTTGCAATGACCACAGAGATGAGCCCGGAATCGCCGAACCGATCCTCGAGCCGCATCGTGAAGCACCGGTAGTCCGGCCTTTTCAGGAGCCCCTGGATCTCGGTTTCGGATCGACGGACCGTCGTCAGGTTGAACTGGTTGCTGCGCGCGATCAGCTGGGCAATGCGGGGTAGGTCGAGCGGGTCGAACTCCTTGATCGTGCCTCGCATCTCGAGCGAGGCGAGGTAGGCTGGCATGTCGGTTACGCTCGCCGCGAGCTCCGTACGTCGCCGTTCCTGCCCGTATTGCGCCGTCCGCTCGAGATCCTCCTCGGTGACGTTCCGTGGCTCGAAATGGCGTCCGGCCTGGAGGCGGCCGATGAACTCGGCGGGATCCGGCCCTAGGAGCACGCCTTCGACCTGGGGCTGAAACTGGCGCACGATCTCGAGCTCCGCCGGGTTGTCGTCGGCAAAGACGAAGCTGTCCACGCCAACGCGGAGTTCATCCGCGATCCGCTGCAGGTTGTCGGACTTCGGGTCCCAATTGGCTTTGAAGGCCGCGAAGTGCTCCAGCCGGAGAACCATCTCGGGATGCTTCTCGAATACCTCGATCGCACGCGCATGGTCGTTCTTGCTGCACACCGCAAGCAGGACGCCGCGTTCGGAAAGCGCAAGGAGGTACTTCTGGAAAGCCTTGAAAGCTTCGCCGCGGGGAGACGAGTCCCCAAGTTCGATTCCCTCGATACCGTCCTCCGCGATCACGCCGCCCCATAGCGTCTGATCGAGATCGAGCGCCAGCACCTTCTTCGGGCCTTGCTTACGGCAGGCGATCAGATGGCTTAGCTCTTGCGCGACGTCCACCAGAAAATCAGGTGAGCCGAGCTGCTTCGATTCGTACCATGCTCGCGCATCCTCCGCAGCCGTGATCCCTCGGCGTGCCGAGAGGAACTCGACGTCACAGATTTGCACCTCAGCCGGGGCCCGGAGCCCGAGCTCAAGGTTCACCGCCTTGCGGAAACTCCAATCGGCCCCAAGCGTGCGCGAACGAAACGAGCCGAGATCGAGGTCGGCGGGCAGCGCAAGATTGGCGAGAATCACCGCCGCACCTGAGCGTTCGATGAAAGTCCGCGCGAGGTTGAGGAGCTGCTCCGCGGCGCCGACTGCAGCTTCGCGCTGATGTTTCACGGCATCGAGGAGCGAGCCCGAAAAGCGGCAATGGCTCGCGTTCGGCAGAATGAAGGCGAGATCCGGCTTGAAGGCGTACAGCGGACTCGAGCCGTCGAGGATTTCCGAGACGAAATTATCGTACTCGCCGAGGAAGCGTTCGCACTCGATTCCACGAATGGCCAGGAGGTGTTCAACCAGTTCGTGCAACGGATACAGGTTGTAGCCGCCGATCAAGGCGAGTCGGAGTCTTGGCTGACCACTTTCGGTCGCATGTAGCTTCGCCTTTTTTCGAAGCGTCGACAGAAAGAACAGTTCGGAAAAACTCGCGGCCTCCCGCGAGCGGGCGGCGAGATGCCCCCAGAACGCGGCATCGCCGGACAGCGCTAAGGACTTGAGTTCGGCATCATTTACATGCCGGACCGGCAAAACGGGGACAGCGGCGAGAATAGCGAGCCTCCACCCAGAAAAGAAGCATCGTTTGATTGTCAGTCACATTAAATAATGATAACGTTCGGGTCAATTAAATATATTTAAGCGCATTAAATTAAGGTGAAATAAATAGATGACGGCGCATATGGGATCAGAGCCGCCGAGCTCGGGCACGCTTGCCGCCAAGACTGAGAATCTAAAACGGCTTCCTGAGGGAAACAACCTGGTCCTTCGAGAGGTCCGGCTGGAGGACTCCGCGCAAATCATCGCTTGGCGGAACGATCCCGTTCTCGGCAAGTTCATGACCCGCGAAAAGCTGACCTTGACCCAGCAGGAAGAGTTTTTCCGAAGTTACCAGGCGAGGGCGGACGACTACTATTTCATTGCGGAGTTCAAGCGCTCGAGAAAACCGGCTGCCAGCATCGCCCTTGCGAACCTGGATTTCGCGGCGAAACGCGGCGAGGTGGCGCGGTTGATCGTCGATCCGGGTGCGCGCCTCTTTCTGGCCGAGATATTCGATCTGCTTTTAGTCTTCGCGTTCGCGCAGCTAGGGCTTTCGGTCGTCGTAGCCAACGTGCAAAGCAAGAACGGGCCTGCGAAGAACTTCCATATTCGCCTTGGCTTCCAAATCGAAAAGATTTCGCCGAAGGCTTGGTGGAACGGCGACGACGTGATTACGTTTTGGATGTCGCGCGAAGATTATCCGCGGTTGAAGCAGGCCTGGTCGGCGCTGCTCCTTGATGCGCGGGAAGGTTAACTGCCCCCAGCAACTGGCCAGAGCAACGGAAGCAGCGCATCGCGCTTCCGGACGCACCCGTCTCCTTGCGCTAGCAAGGGAAGAAGGAATAGCAGATGGACTTGCATTTTCATCATTTGGGAATGGCGTGCCGAAAGATCGCGGCGGAGTTGCCGGAACTCGCGATAGCTGGCTACAGGCCTGAAGGACCGATATTCGAGGACCCGATCCAGCAAGTTCGGATCCAGTTCGTGTCAGGCGGCGGTCCGCGCCTGGAACTCATTGAGCCGGCCGGCGCACAATCGCCGGTGGAGGGTATCCTTAAGCGCGGCGGTAAATTCTATCATCTTGCTTACGAAGTGGGGCGGCTCGACGACGCGATCGCTTGCTTCAGGGAGCGGCAGTATCTTCCCGTATCGTCGCCTGCGCCCGCGGTCGCGTTCGACATGCGTCGCATAGTGTTTCTCGCCTCCGCGACGCGCACACTCATCGAGCTCATCGAGGCTAGGACCTAGTGTGAATTGGCGAAAGCTCGACGAGGGGCCGAGTAATGAGTTGCGCGAATCCGTCAGACGAAACGGTTCTACTGCGCCGAACCCACTCAGCAGCGCGGAGGCCGCCTGCCTGCAGTCTCACGATCGGTTCAGGGCCAATCTCCGACAGGAGAATGCCCATGTGCCCCAATGCCGGAGGCGCTGTTGGCCAAACGGCCAATCCATTTGCTGACAATACAGTTCGATCCATATCGCCCCAGAACTGCACGATAACGCCACCGGCGGGCGCGCAAGCAGCGAGGTGCGTTGCTTCCGGCGAACCGATACGAGGCTGAGCCGCCGGTCGCAGCGCGACGATGATTGCGTCCCACTCGTCGCGATACACAGCTTGGACGTTGTCAAAGGTGTCCACGCTCGCTCCAGAGCTCGTGAGACCGGCGCGGAGCGAGCCAACAAAGTCATTGTCACACAGCACACCAATGCGATTCCTGTACACGGGTAAACCGCAATCGTGGAGTTGCTTCACGCACAGTGGACCGAGAAACGAGAAGACATCGACTGACGGGTGGCGTTCGTTCACGCCGACAATCGGAATTCCGCGCCGTAAGCATGCTTCCATGTCGAGGTCCTTGGGGCGAAATTCCCAAGCCTCAAACATCAGGGCGATGACGGCCTCCCTTGGTAACTCATCAATGAGCGCCGCGGTAAGAGGCCGAAGATGGCCGCTGTTAGTTACAATATCCGTTTGATGGAGGATATCCGGGGTGATCTGCTCCAGGACGTCGATGCGATCGGCCACACCGACCGAATCTGCAAGCTCCAGAGTCTGTTGCCTTGCGTCAGCTGGTGTGCCGTGCCGCGTGGGTTTCGTGAAGGCATAGACGTGCCTGGCTCCGGCCATCGCTGCGAGGACGGCCGTCACGGCATACGCGCCGGTCGCAGCCTCGGTGAGGACCGTTAGTTCCGACAGGTCTAAGAGCGTTGCCGTTAGCGCTCGGCTCATCAAGGCTCCTAGACGCGGGAGTGAGAATCCTGGTCGCAAGGCCGTGTCGAAGCCAGGCCGCAATTGCCTGAATGTTGCTCCGGTCTCGGTTCCGGTCATGAATTGACTTTCGTTTTTAACACTTGGCAAGAGCGATGCTTTGTGCGCCGCCTATGTGGTCGAGCTGCCGTGAGCTCGTTGTGCGCCGAAAAGGTTTTATAAGCGAAAGTTGTTTGCGAGTTAATTGATGTATTTATGTTTATAATATTGCGAATTTAATGTCAATGACGGGCCGTGACCGCGCTCTGGCAGAGACGGCGCGGTAGTGCAACCTCAATGCTCGTAATGGACTGTGCGACCGGGTCGCCGTTGAGGGCTATGCTGTGACGGCGGGTCGTCATTTTAAATCGTTGAATTAACAAATTTAACCTGCCGCATGTCCATTCTGGCCTATTTTTATCTCAACGACGATTGGAGGACACTGATGACCCACCTGGATACCAACGGCGAAGATCGTCGTGAGTTCTTGAAGAGCTGCGGAAAATTTGCCGCCGTCACCCCTCCTGCCATGACGCTGTTGCTGTCCACCTCTCTGACTTCAACCGCCATGGCCAGTTCAGGCGGCCGTATTGTGCATGGCAATAATGGCTACGGCAACGGCGGCGGTGACGGCAGTCCTAACAATAAAGAGGATCGCGATCGCTAGATTTTGCGGTCCATGGACGGCCGCGCCGTTGCGGTGTGTCGGGGCCACGCCGTGCTCAACCGGTGCGGCGGCGCTTTTGGCTGGATGAGCGGTTAATCAACAAATCATTCAGCTTCTTGCCGGCTCGGAGCTGCGCCTTCAGCCAGCGGGGTTGCTTGCCACGACCGGACCAGGTCTCGGACGGGTTTTTCGGATTTTGATACTTCGGCAGCACTGGCGGGTAGGGGCGGCGCGCACGTTCCCCGTTGGGGGCCCCGGAAGTTCCCTCGATCCTGCGAAGCCGCTCTTCGAGCTTGGCTTTTTCCGCGATCATTCTCCGACTAAGAACAGTCGTCACTTCATCGTAAAGCCGCCACAGCTCAGCCGTGGTCGCGGATGCCCACTCGTCGTTCCTCATGGAAGCCGTCCCCACTACTTCCGATTTGAAATAGGAGGGGGGCTTATCAGGTCGAAGCCCCGTCGGGCAAGCCTGATCGGCCCGCGCACAGAACTCTAGTGTGCAGTGCGGTACTTCTTGACGCTACCAGCCGGGCCTGTGCCTTCGACCGGCCGGTCGCCTCCCAGCCGGTCTCCGCCGGCGGACCCTTCGCATCGGGCCGAGCAAGCGCTGCTCGGCCATCGACACGCGACTACGTAAATTCTGCAATTCGGTGAATTGAACGATCAGAGATTCATGCGTTTGCCGCAAAACAGCCGAAGAATACATATGACCACCTACTCATTACCAGCGATGACCCGTGACCGCAGATTGAAGTTTGCCGGGTTAGCGAAAATGTCGCCCGAACTTTGCTGACCAGGTTTTCATCGGTGCTGCTGCCGAAGCAGAGCCGTTATCGTTCGAGACGTCTGATTAATGGTTGGAAAATTTCCACTCCTCATATTGAGGTTGGATGAATAGTATTACTTTTTGAGCCTCCTCTTCGAGTTGTGGGTCGAGGCTTTTCAGCTGCCTCGCTCCGGTCAAGTTTGTCGAATGTTAGATTTGAATCATGAATGTGACTATATATCGTTCGTAATAAGTGGTCGGTGATGAGCTTAATGGCGGTTAACCAATCCTGACAAGGCAGCCACATACTGGAGCGCCAGATCTGCGGGAGAGTTTTGCAGATCATAGCCAGCTGAGAAGGCGCTGTTTTGTAGATGAATCGGCTGCTTCGGATTTTCCATGGAGGACCGCAATCCTACGGTGCTGCACGCATTCTCAAAGCGAGTTACAGTGGTGTGGCCATCATGCGTTGCCGATGCGCGCCGTGACGAATTGACAGTGCGGCGTTTTGGCAGAACGGATTGGTTGTGCTTCCCGCGCGTCGTGAGGTGAATGCAGGAATAAAAACTGCCGCGCGGGGTATCAGGAATAGGCAGGGGAAGCATGCGCCGCATCAGAGTCGTCATCGCGGATCGGCACCCGATCGTCTTGCAGGGGATCAGCAGCGTCCTTGCGGCGCAGCGCGATTTTGCGATCGTGGCCGCCTGCGGCGATACTGCAAGCTGCATTGGGGCCATCCGACTTCTGGTGCCCGACATTGCACTGGTCGATATTGCAATGCCCAGTATCAGTCGACCGGACATTCTGGCTATCGCAAACACCGCTGGCCAAGGTACCCGGGTCATTTTCTTCGCTGAAAAGACCGGCGATCAAAGGTTGCAGACGCTGGCCGCGGGCCGCGCCTGCCTCGTCCTCACGAGGGATGCTGAGCCGGAGATGCTGGTCGCGACCCTGAGGAAGGTTGCGGAACGCCAGGGACCGGTATCGCGGTCGCCGTGCACAGGTGGCGAGGGCCGTGGGGAGTCTCACACCGGTGAGGAAAAGGCTCCGACGCAGCTGACCGACCGGGAGCGGCAGATCATGAGACTTGTATCGGAGGGGCTGTCGAACAAGGAGATTGGGCGTTTCCTGAGCATTACCGATGGTACGATCAAAGTCCACCTTCACCACATCTTCCAGAAGCTCGATATCAGCAATCGAACAGTTCTCGCGGCATTTGCAATTTCGCAAAACGGGAAACATGCGGCCGCACGTGAACTCGCCTCTTCCGGCCTACTACAGCAGGGTTCGGCGGTTCGAAACGACGAGGACGTCAAGCGCAGCAATGTCCTTCCGGAACGCACGCGTTAGCTGGACATCGCATCATGCTGGGCCGTGAGCATCGGTTGCGGCGCGCAGATGCTCGGCCATGTTGCGGCAGACTCCTTCGGCCTCAGCCAATGTTCGGAAGGGCGACCCGCTGATCTTGATCGCGCCATTGTTCTCGTAGAGTGGTCGCCAACTCGCCAGGTACCCGGAGCGTCCGTGAAAGCCCGGACCGGTAGGGCTCTCCAGGCTGATCACAAACGAGAAGCCATCGCCGCTCGCGCTCCAGATCTCCATGTTTTCGATGGGCCGGTGAAATTGCAGTGGCATGGCAATCATCCGTCGTGCGCTGCCCTTAATCAAGCTAATCAGATATATGCATATTAAATATTAGTTTGACACTCCAGATTGGGGTCCCGGCGCCGGGGCGAGCAAGCCCGAGGCCATGCTGGCAATCTGCCGGCGGCGCACGCCTCGCAATCCCCATCTTTCAAACAAAATTTTGGTTGAAAGTCTATTTAATATATAATACCAATAAAGCAAATTAAATCAAGGGGAGCCCATCGTGACCCAAGGTGGCAATGAAGATGACGACCGGCGGGCGTTCCTGAAAACCTGCGGAAGATTCGCGGCCGTGACACCCCCCGTCATAACGCTGCTGCTGTCGACCTCGCTGACCTCGACAGCCATCGCACGTTCAGGCGGACAGAACGGAGCAACGCATGGCGATGACAGGGACCAGTCATTCTTCGACAACGATCGTCCGTCCTCTGCGGCCTCGGGGTCCTCTGGCGGCGGGTCACCTGGAGGTAGTGGCGGACCTGGGGGGCGCCGTGGTGGCTCATCTGCTGCTGGAAAGCCATCCGGCGGGGGCGGCAGATCGGGCGGAGCGACCGGTGGCAAAGGACCTTTCGCGACGGGAGGGAACTCCGGAAATCCGGCCGCATATGGAGGGGTCGATTGTGCAGATGAAGAAGACGACGAGCGGAGGCACAAGCCCGAGTGCGAGCGAGCCGCCTCTCGACTTTCGAGCGCAACCCGCTCCGAGCCTTGACAACGGTTGGATCCGCTGTTGTTGCAAGCTGAGCAGCCAGACCCAATGCAGCGTGCCGTGCGCCGGGGCACATGAGTACTTTTTTAACGCGCCGCCGCATCGTCATCGGCAACGCAGCATGCCGAATTAGTCGCGTTTTCCTTTGATTTCATATTTTTTTGCCCACGTCAAAGCTGGCGGAATTCTCGCGGACATATTGCTAGGAGACCTCACATGAAAATCTGCGCTCGAGTGGACAATCCTGCCGCTGTTCTTCGCCAGCGTCTCGAAGCGCTTGCCTCTCAACTCGCAGAACTTGAGAGTCTCAGGGACCGGGTGGATCGAGAAGAGAACCATCAGCGCGAGCTGCGCCAGTCCGGCTATCTCAGACGACGAGCAAGCTCAGAGTGCAACCGAGCGGTCGCTGCAACGTCGCAGATCTAAAGCTCCGCCTGGTCGCAACCCATCAAATTATTTCAGCGAGAGTCCGAAAGCGAACGGATGTTTCGAATTTAATCGATCATATTTGGCTTCGGCAGGGGCCGAGCGGTTCATCCGCAGCAGCCTCCGGTCACGCCGAGAACAGGGGCGCTGGTTTTCTGGCGCAGTACGTGCCGGGAGCGGGGAGTCTTCAATCCATTAACTAGTTTCGCTCGAAAGGATGAAAGCTCGTGAATGATGCCAATGTGAAAGTCGAAACGCAGGCCGATCCGGTGAATGAGAACACGAATGGTGCAAAACCAAGGTTCGATTTGCCGCTTTTGAATTTCCAGGAACTCCTCCGTGGCTTCGCCGAGCAGGGCGCCGCACAGACCAAGAACAATATCGCGAGCATGAAAGCGACTTCCGAGGAGATCAGCGACATTCTCCGTGAAGCCTGCTCTATGAACGCCAGAGGGGCCGTCGATTACGGCGCCAAGGTCATCGAGATTTCCAAAGACAATACCAGCGCCACCCTGGAGTTTTTATCTCGCCTCGCTGAGACCAGGTCGCTGCTGGATATCGTGCATCTTTCGACCGCCCGAAGCCGCGAGGCTTTCGAAGTCGTCTCCGCACAGAATAGGGAGCTTTGGGAGCTCGCGCAGAAAGTTGCGATCGAGACGACCGAGCCCATCAAGACCAGCTTCAACAGAGTGCTGCACAAGACCGTCTGAACCGAGGCTACCGGCCGCGCGGATCGACTGGACAGGCGTCTCCGCAACGGGGGGACGCTCGGTCCAGTCGATGGCGGGCCAACGTGCTCAGGGTCCGCAACAGATTGCAGGAAATCAAGATGGGTGTGGTAATGATCAAGTGCCCGGAAACGGGCGACGCTATTTCGACGGGTATCGAGACTGATCGCGAAAGGTTTCGCTGCAGCGCGGTATTCTTCTCGCGCACCTATTGTCGGGTCTGCGCGGCTACACACGAGTGGTTCGCGCGAGAGGCCTGGGTCTACGAGCCTGCCCTGGATAGTCGGTTGCCGGGCGGCTGGTAGGCGTCTCGTGCCGGCGCCGCTTGAATAAGTCCTGCTCCGCCACGCGAGATTATCCGATCGATCCTGCGGCTCATCACCTTGTAGCACTCGCATGCCACGGCTTCGAGCCGCGGCCGGTCAATCTCGAGCTGACCGCGGCGGTTGGATTTCAACGCTCTTGACGCGCGCAACGCCCTCACAACATGCGTGACCGTGGTGCGTCGGACGCCCAGTAGCTCCGACATAGTCTCCTGGGTCAAAGGGAGGAGATTGCTGCCATTCGCCCGGTCATGAATTTGAAGCAGCCAGCAGGCCATCCGAGCTTCGACGGAGTGCAGTGCATTGCAGGCCGCGACGTGCTGAAATTGCGTCAGCAGCGATCTCGTGAAGATCTGCACCATGGATGCGATCGCGGGGCTGCGACCCAGCGCCGGCAGAAATTGCGCCGCCGGGATCTGCAGCACGGCCCCTGGGACGCGGACCACCGCCGTCAGGGGGGAGCGGGATGCGCCAAGCGCCGACGTCAGACCGATGGCACCCTCATGGCCGACCAGCCCCGTGGCGACGGTCTGCCCGTTCGGCAAGTCCACAATAAAGGCAATCGCGCCACTGCAGGGGAAGAGAAGGTGATTGATCCGGTCGCCCGATCGGACCAGCACTGCGTCGCGCTCGAGCACGACTTTCCGCAGATGAGGTGCAAGCAAGGCAAAATCCGCCGGCGGCAACGCTGCTAACAATCGATTCTCAACTCTGGTCGCGTGATCCATCACGGGATTCGTCCCCGACGGATGGCCGGTGCTGGGACGGGGCCGCTGGTGCCCAACTGGCCGCACAACTCAACAGGGGTCCAACCGGTCACCGGAGATATGGTTCCCTTTGTAGAGTCGTGCGTGTGCGACGGCACCGCCACGCACGATCCCGCTAGATCCTGCGATTGGCTCCAACTGGGACCGGCAGGCTCGCGGGCATTGCAGTTGATGTCGGCCAAGCCTATCGCTCGTCCGGAAATAGTGTCATCCGAGCGGACGCTCTATGCCTGTGCGACGGATGCCAATTTTTGGCCGAGTATGCTAAGGCGGCGACCCGCCTAATCATTGAACGTTCTTAACTCGTGGCTGACTCTTAATCAGCGGGTCCCAGGTTCGAGCCCTGGTGCGCCCACCATATAAATCAAGACCTTAGCGAGAGAAACCGTTTGAGAAGGTCGAACTAAAACGGTTTTTCAAACGGTGTTTTTGATGGCCGGGTGGCGAGTCCACTCTCGGCATTGTGATGTGCCATCCTCGTCTCGGCGGAGGCCAAACGCGTCTCGAAGGCCGCCCGACAGAACCGCTTCCTCACTGTTGTATCTGGGTCAGAGCCGCCCGACATGGCCGGCGTATTCCCACTTCTGTTCAATGTCATCGGCGACGCATTGGGGCAGCTGCGCCGCGCTCCCATCGAAATAGTGCTTGAAGTCGACGTGGACCCTCATGTTGTCCGGGCGGTAGGCCACTATGCGATCGTAGAGAAGAACGGACGCCGCCTCGAAACGCCGATACACCGATTTGTGCATCGGTGATCTCGATTCTTCCGTCTCGGGATCGATCGGTAGGTCACGAACCCCGGCCTTGAGGAAGCCTCCCGCCTGCTCATTGTGCTGGGGACCCGCGGGATTGGGCGACAGCCGTAGCACACTGCCGTCGTGTTTCAGGCCGCCCGGAATGAGCGAAGCTCCGGCGAGCAACCAATTGAGCGCGACGTCTGAGAGCCGAGCCTCGTTCTCGATATAGCCGCCGCCGACATCGGCGTGCACGCCCGGAAACCAGACCTGTTCGAAGTAAAGATTGCCGTGCGCGTCTCGTTGGTCCTGCTTCTCGGCTGTGGGCGACCAGCCGACGCGCTTGAAATCGGCGCGGTTCTCGTCGATCGAGATCGCATGTTTGGCGTAGCCCACGTTGGGATTGAGGGTGGTGTCGTAGAATTTGTGCTTCGGCGGGGCGAGATGCACGGTTTGGAGGCGCTTCCATAATCCATAGCCGGGCAAGGATGGCGCGATCTTCAGATAGTTCATGAGAAAAGCAATCAGCGCTGTGGCGATGCCGAGGTAGCTCAGAATCCAGGCCACCCATCCGGCCCATGGAAAGACCGGCTGAAGGAAGCCACCGAGCCAGTGCAACCCGATCAGTAGCGCAATGCCGGCGGTCACGAGCGCCGCGCCCAGATATTTATGGCCGAGGGCGGCGACAGTATCGAACACGCCGATGAAGTAGGGAAAGACGTTCGCGTGCTCGGCGCCGTTGACGGTGGTTGTACTGCCGTACTGCCGTCTAAATTGTGCAGCGATTGCATCTCGAGTCTCCAGCAGGAACCGCCGGTATCCAAGAATCTTGCGCGAGTAGGATGGACAAAATTGATAGACATCCTTGACCGCATGCTCGGCCAGCTTGTGGATGCTCTTTGGATCGCGGCGCAAGTGCGAGCCATCGGGCATATGGCGCGGGACGCCGCAATGGGTCATGATCCCTGCAACCGATCGGACCGTGTAGGCGCCCCGGCTGAAACCGATCAGGAAGATCCGATCGCCTTCCTCATACAGGGCGATGATAGCGGCGTAGCAATCGACAATGTTCCGAGTGATCCCCAGGCCCGTCGCCATGCTGGCGAGATTGTACAGCCATCGCATCCAGCCAATCTTGAAATGACCGCCATCCGACGCCGAACCGAGACCGGCATCGTAGAAGGCGACCTGTTCGGATGGTTCGACCTTCGTGTCCGGGCCGACGCGGCAGGCGCGGTAGAGCTTGTAAACGTTTGTCCGCGCTTCGTCGAAATTGATGCCGCCAGCCTGACCTGTGCCGTCGGAAAAGATCACAATGTTCTTCGGCATTCACACCATCCCCCAAAAGTGCGCAAAAAGCCAATCTATCACAGATTGCGTAAGCCCAACTGTGAGCTGGCCCACTTGCGGACAGCGCGCCGGGACCAGGGTTCAGAGTCAACTGATCGAGAGTTGCGCCTCAATGCGGCTGTGCTAGTACGCCCACTCTCGAATCGAGGAGCTTAGAGTGGCGAAGAACGCAAAGAAGACGGCTACAAAGAAGAAAACTGTGCGCCGTGAATACACAACGGCTGACGTGAAAGAGCTGCGTGCTCATTCGAAAGCAAAGACGCCCGTTGCAAAAATCGCGAAGCTCACAAAGCGCTCCGAAGGCTCACTCCGCCAAAAGGCACTCAAGCTTGGAATCCGACTCGGTCACCAGCGCTAAAGGCGGCATTATGGCGCTCAATAGAGTGTTCTCGACCAGAACGTTGTTGCAAATCGTCTGCGTTCTCGTTGCTGTCCTCGCAATGAAGTTGTTGAGCGCTCATTATGATGTCAGCTGGGCGACCGCAATTGGCGGTTGACCAGAGGAATATCCTGGAAGGCTGAGCAGAAAAAAGCCCATCTAGTGGCGAAGCTATCACGCGGCGGTCGAGCGTACGAAGTAATGGCGGCTTCGAAGCCGCAGGGTAAAAGAGGCTAGTCAAATCGAGGGCGAACGATCTCCCGACGTGTGCGGCACGCCTTCAACCAGCAACCAGATCGTTATGAGCCGCAGAATATCGATCGCCTTCGTGGATTTTTCTGCTTTTTCGTTCGGGGAGATCGCGTTTGTGGCGTTTCGCTAGCGCCGTTTCTGGTGCGAAATTGGTGCGGTCTAATCTCGACCTTCGTTCTGTGGAACAGGAGGTCGGTGGTTCGAGCCCACCCAACTGTACCAACAAAATCAAAGCGTTACCCCAGTATCCACTCGAACGATCCGATTGCTTACCACATAGCTACCGCACCGACAGGATACGTCGTCTAGTTCCAAAAACAGGCGTGCTTAACGACAGGTCACAGCTTCGCGTCTCTTTACCGCACCATTTCCACCTGATGAAAATTACTCAACACTCCTCGCGATTCGGCGGCATGAGGCGATCTCTGAAAACTGAGAGGTGGTTGAGAGTAGCTTCCGCGTTTACGCGCTGACCGGATCGACCGGCATGTACGGATCGATCTCGCTGGACTCGACCTACATCAAAGCCCATCGCTCCGCAGCTGGCGCAAAAGGGGGGCCTTCAACAATGCAATCGGCCGCTCGCGGGGCGGGCAGACCACCAAAATCCACGCGCTGACTGACGATGTCGGCCGTCCCTTGGCCTTCCTGATTACCCCGGGCAACACCCACGACCTGGTCGGTGCACGCGACCTGATCGGCATAATCCGCAATCCGCGCCGCTTGCTGGCCGATCGAGCCTACGACGCCAGAGCTTACGCGACGAACTGGCCGCACGCCGTATCAAGGCCATGATCCCGCTAAATCCGACCCGCAAGCATCCGCAGCTACGACAAAGCAGCATATGAGGTCGAAACGTCATCGAGCGCATGTTCTGCCGGCTCAAAGACTTCCGCCGTATCGCAACTCGATATGACAAGCGCGCAGACATCTTCCTGTCTGCAGTCTGCTCGCAGCCGCAATCTCGCGGTGGCCAACTGAGCCCGGACCCTAGGGCGCCGGGGCTTGAGGGGCCAGCTGGCCGCGTGGCGGGTGTTGTCGCCGCGATACCAGGGAAGATCCTGGTCCCGGATCGTAGGCGCTACCTCCGTCCCGGCGGGCTCTCTCTCTCTCTCTCTTTTCATAGAGTCCTCAGCAAAATCAATTGGTTGAAGCGACGGCATTGTGGTGGTCCGGCTCGGCCAAGCGCGGTGAACCAAGAGCATCCGCTTGACGAGGTTGCCGGAGTGAAGCTACTTACGAACATTCGTTAGTAGTCGATCACGGCAGCTGGTGGAGCGAGACAACCGATGCGGATGATTATCGTAGGAGCCGGAATTGCCGGCATGACTGCAGCAATTGCGCTTCATCAGAAGGGGCACGAGGTCCTCGTCCTGGAGCAGGCGACAGCGCTCAAGGAGATCGGTGCCGGCATTCAGATTGCCGCCAATGCTACGCTGGTCCTTCGCGAGCTAGGCCTTGAAAAAGACGTTGCAAACGTCAGCGTGATTCCGCAGTCGTACGAGATGCGGGATATCAGCACCGGTAAGCTGTTAAACTTGTCACCGCTTGGCGATCTCGGAACCAGGCATTGGGGCGCGCCGCTGTACAATATTCATCGCGCCGACCTTCTTGATCTATTAGCGAGCGCCGTTCCATCGGGAACATTGAGATTCGGTGCGCAAGTCGCTGGCTTTGAGCAAGACGACGACGGTGTGACCGTTCGCCTCGCTTCGGGCGAGCAAGTGCGCGGCGATATTCTGATCGGTGCGGACGGTATCCATTCCGTAATCCGAAAACAGTTGCGGGGCGCGGAGCCGACGCAGTTTTCGAACATCTTGATGTGGCGAGCGCTGATCCCCGCGGAAATGTTGCGTGATGTTCATCTCGAAGAGAAGGGAAATTATTGGCTTGGGCCGGGGCGCACGCTGATCACCTACTGGGTGCGGCCGAACAATCTCTACAGCATTCTGGCCTCGGTACCCGCTGCGGAGGTCCAACGCGAATCTTGGACCGAAAGCGGCGACATTGAAGACCTGCGACGATCCTTTTCCGACATCGAGCCGAGGGCGCGGAAGATGATGGAGCAGATCGAATCCGGCTTTATCACGGGCATGTACTACCGCGATCCAATCGACCGTTGGACGTATGGGCGCGTGACGCTGATGGGGGATGCCGCGCATCCTATGGTGCCTTTCCTGGCGCAAGGTGCTGCGCAAGGCATCGAGGACGCCTGGACTATGGCGACGGTGCTGGAAAAGGCCTCGAAGAAAGACGTTCCAACTGCGCTTCAGGAATACGAGCAACGCCGCCGTCCACGGACAACGCGTGTGCAAGCAGGCGCTCGTGCGATGGTGAAACTCACCCACGAAACGGAGCCTGATCGCATTCGAGCAAGGAATGGACGCTGGAAGGGTATGCAGCACATCGATCCCATGACGGAGACAACATGGGGATTTGTCTGGGGATATGATGTGTTGAAGGCCGTCAAGCTGCCTGCCGGCGAAGTTTTGGGTTTGTCGGCCACCAAGGAAGGCAAGAGCCTGAAGCGGCCGGAGAGCCAGCGCGCGTTTTCTCTTTGGAAAAATGCGTTCTCGCCCGAGCAAGTTGCGCGTGGGCATGACGGGCTTCGAGAAGGATACGAGGAATTTCTGGCGACGAATTTTCCCCTCAGTAAGGAGGTTGGGGTCGAGTCCCTTGAGTTGCATGGCGTCCCGTCGCTGCGTGTGCATGCGTTGAGGAAGCGCGCAAACGCGCCGACCGTTCTGCATTTTCATGGTGGGGGCTACGTGCTCGGTTCAGCGCGCGGATCGCTTGAATATGCGCATCGGCTCGCGGAAGCCGTCGGTGGTACGTCCATTGCCGTGGATTATCGGCTGGCGCCGGATCATCCGTACCCAGCTGCGATAGACGATGCGCTCGACGCATATCGTGGCCTTGTTAATAGCGGCGTTCCGGCGTCTTCCATCATCCTCAGCGGAGAATCGTCCGGCGGCGGACTCGCGCTTGCGTTGGCGCTGGCGCTGAAGACCGCAGGAACTCCGTTGCCGGCCGGCATCATCGGCGTGTGCCCATTCGTCGACCTTACTTTGCGCGGACCGAGCGTATCCCAGTTCGCCGGAGATGATCCCGCCGCAAATCGCGACATGCTCACATATCTCGGCGCTTCGTATTTCCAGGGGCATGAGCCCACAGACCCCATGGTCTCTCCTCTCTACGGCGATCTCGCCGGGCTTCCGCCGCTGTTCCTGACCGCGAGCGAAGGAGAGGTGCTGCTGAGCGATACAACTCGCTTGATCGAGCGTGCACAGAAGGCCGGAGTCGATGTGACCTCGCGGATCGTGGATGATTCCGTGCATGTCTACACAATCTTTCCGTTCCTGCCGGAGACCGCCTCGACAATGAAGGCGATTGGGGAATGGATCGAAGGAAGTTTTAATCGATAAGCCTGGATGCGAAGTCAGGCTCGCTTCGGTGTGGCCTCACCTCGTTGAAAGACCAATCACGAAATGAGGAGGAGAATTCTATGGGGATTGCCAGGGGATTAATGCTCGCGTCCGCTCTCGGAGTGATGTTCACGGGAGGCCTGCAAGCGCAGCGACTGGGTATTTCAAACGACGTCGTGAAGATCGGCATCCTCGGCGATATGTCTGGTGTCTTTCAGGATCTCAGCGGGGCAAGCTCGGTAGTCGCGGCGCGCATGGCCATTGATGATTTCGTCAAGAATGAAGAACCTCCATTCAGGGTCGAACTGGTCGTATCCGATCATCAGAACAAGCCGGATATCGCGATGACCCGCGTTCGCGAGTGGTATGATGTCGACGGTGTCGATATGGTCACGGATTCGATCAATTCAGCAGTTGCTTTGGCGGTATCGGGACTTACGCGCGAAAAAAATCGCGTCCTGATGGTCACTGGTGCAGGAACCGTCAGTTTGATCAACGAGCAATGCTCGCCAAATACTGTGCTTTATACCTGGGACACGTACGGAATCTCCCGCGCTCTGGCCGGGTCCATCACGCGCTCAGGTAACAAGAACTGGTATTTCCTGTCCGTTGACTATGCGCTGGGTCAGGCGATCGAGAAGGATGCGACCAAAGCGATCATCGCTGCGGGTGGCAAGGTCATCGGGTCGCGGAAGCATTCGACCGGAACCTCTGATTTTTCGTCATTCGTGCTGAGCGCTCAAAGCTCGGGAGCGGATGTGATCGGATTGGCAAATGCGGGCGGCGATCTGATCAACGCGGTTAAGGCGGCGCGCGAGTTCGGGGTTTCCCAGACACTTGCCCCGATGGCCGCGACGCTGATGGATGTGCATGCGATCGGATTGGAAGCCGCGCAAGGCATGGTTCTGGTGGAGGGATTCTATTGGAATCGTAACGATGAGTCGCGGGCGTGGAGTCAGCGTTTCTTCAAGGAGCGCAATAGAATGCCGATCATGCTCCAGGCCGGCCTCTATTCCGCCATCACGACTTACCTGAAGGCGGTCAAGGAGACCGGGACAGACGAAGCGAAGACGGTGCTTAATCACATGAAGACAATGGCGATCAATGATGTTTTCGCTAAGGGAGGGCGGATTCGTGAGGACGGTCGCATGGTCTACGACATGTACGTCCTGGACGTGAAGAAACCCGCGGCATCCAACGGCGAATGGGACGATCTCAACGTTCGCGAAACAGTATCCGGGGCAGACGTCTATCAGCCGCTTTCCGAGTCAAAGTGCCCGCTGGTGTACAAATGACCAGAGTTGGCGGCGTGGGCTGACCGGAAAGCTACGGATGTAGCTAAGAGGATTCTCGCCAACGATGCTGTGACAGCTACACCCCGGAAACCGCGCCGCTGTTGAGCGACTGTTCGAATTCTTCGTCTGGACTAAAGGTTGGCAAAATGCAGCGTGATAAGCGATCGTTAACGGCCTGGCCAAAGCGGCTGCCGGCTGCAGTTGAGCCTCCCGCCACCTCGTTGTGGGACAATCTGGCCGTCAATGCGCGCCGATATCCGGATCGGACAGCATTGGCTTTCCTGGGTGGTAACATCAGCTATCAGCAGCTGAAGCAGACCTCTGAGCGATTGGCTGGCCGTTTGCATGCGCTTGGCGTTCGGCGGGGAGACCGCGTCCTCGTGGTGATGCAGAACTGCCCTCAACTCGTGATCGCGCACTTTGCAATTGCTCGAGCAAACGCCGTTGTTGTGCCTGTCAATCCGATGAATCGAGCGGAAGAACTGCGTCACTACATCACGGATGCGCAAGCAAAGGTGGCGATTACGACAGCGGATTTGGCCGGGGAGCTAGCCGCTGCGAGCAATGGCATCGAATCCGGCAGTCATCTGGAGCATCTGATCCTCAGTCACTTCGCCGATGTGTTCAGTGAAGACGAGCAATTGGCGATACCGCAAGGGTGGCGGGACTGGCTAACGGCGCGGCATCCTTCGCCGAACCTCGCTCGCGGCAACGTCGTCCAATGGCGTGATGCAGTGCGGACAGATGACGCGCCCGGCGAACTGCTCATAAATTGCGATGACCTCGCGCTTCTTCCGTATACCAGCGGGACCACCGGTCTGCCGAAGGGGTGTATGCTGCCTCATTCGAACGTCATGCACAACGCCATAACGATGTCGTTCTGGACCAGCGGCACGCCGGAAATGGTGAGTCTCGCGGTTTTGCCCTTGTTTCATATTACGGGCATCGTGTGCGTAATGCACGCTTCGATCTTCTCGGGGGGAACGATGGTCATCATGCCGCGGTGGGATCGCGAAGTGGCCGGCCAACTCATTTCGCAGTACGGTGTGAGCCACTGGACGTCGATTCCCACCATGATAATCGATCTGTTGGCCAGTCCCCGTCTCGATAGCTACGACCTATCCAGCCTCGTCTATATCGGGGGCGGCGGTGCGGCGATGCCTCAGACCATCGCCGAACGTCTGCTTGATCAATTTGGGCTGCAATTCGTTGAAGGGTATGGTCTCACCGAGTCATCAGCGGTTACGCTGATGAACCCGTGCGACACGCCAAAGCTGCAATGCCTGGGTATCCCCTTTATGAGCGTCGACGCGCGGATCATAGATCTCGATAGCGGGCTTGAGGTGGCCGACGGGGAGCAAGGCGAAATCGTCGTACATGGTCCGCAGATTTTTCGAGGGTACTGGAAGCGCGAAGACGCCACCAAAGAGGCGTTTATGACAATCGGCGGGAAGCGGTTTCTGCGTACGGGAGATATCGGATATAAGGACCAGGATGGCTATTTCTTCATCACGGATCGCCTCAAGCGCATGATCAACGCGTCGGGGTACAAGATATGGCCTGCCGAGATCGAGGCGCTCATGTTCCGACATCCGGGAGTTCAGGAAGTTTGCATCATCAGTTCAACGGACACTTACCGGGGCGAAACAGTGAAAGCCCTTGTCGTGCGCAAGCCGTCGCATGGGGATCTCACCGCGCAAAGCCTGATTGAATGGTGCCGCACCCAAGTCAGCGCGTACAAAGTTCCTCGGATTGTCGAGTTTGTAGTTGGGTTGCCAAAGAACGCCTCGGGCAAGGTGATGTGGCGCTTTCTGCAGGAAGGCGAATCCGCGAATAGATAATCGTCTCTAACAGTTGCCCGGAGATGATCACCGGGGTTGAATTATGTACTTCTGAATCGTCGTTGCAGGTGCGGCGCGTCTAGGCTGTATCTACTATCCGTCTGGAGGATCGATGCGCTTGGCAGTTCGGCATGGTTCGGCCAACTCTTTTGCTGAGGTCGATTGGTCGTGTGGAGCAAGACGTAGATGAGCCGGACAGTAATGAAGCGGACTCGAACAGGAGCGCTAGTGCCAACTGACGGAGCAGCCCTCAGTTATCTTGGCGAGGCAATCGACGAGGCAGCCATTGTTCAGCTGCCGGAATCTTCTGCTGGCCGGGCACGTATTCGCATTCTCCTGGCCGCCATAGCGTTGTTTGCTGAACGAGGTTACGAGACCTGCAGTATGCGCACAATTGCCAGCGCTGTCGATCTGCGTGCACCGACGCTTTACAATTACTACCCTTCAAAGGAGGCTTTGCTCGTAGCAGCGATTGATTTCGGTATCGATAATTTCTTCTCGTGCGTCCTCAAAGATATCGATCAAATAGGGCGAGGCCAACGCTTGTTCGAAATCGCTCGGCGTCATGTGGGTTATAAGTTACGTCATCAGGTGATCGCTCGGGCCAATGATCGGCTCATTGATCCTCAGTTTGGGAAGCTGTTTCTTTCCGAAGATGACCGAAAACACTTTGGCAGGCGTCTCGACGATTACAGATACAAGATACACGGTTTGGTTACAGACTTCGTCGGTGAAAGCGATCCAGTCGATCCAATGTTCGTCACGCTTTCCATTATGAACCAATGGGATCGTTCGGCCTATTGGTACAACCCTGAGGGAAGGCTATCACATGCGGAAACGCTGGAGCAGATATTGATATTGACACGCCGTCTTTTGAATGTAGACGTCGATGGACAAAGCAAGGGCCTCCCTAAATCCAAGCGCCAACGTTGACTCCGATCAACGGGAATAAATTTGATGCGCTTTTCGCTCACGAATAAAACAGGTATTCGCGAGAACGCAGGCTGCTGATGAAGCGCGCAGCCTAGGGCCGAATAATTGTCCTGCGCGGATAGCTTAGTTGAGATCAGCGCGGTTGGAAGCTCCGCCGGAGGAATTCCTGGAGAACCACCGATCACTTGTTGTTAGATAACCCAGAGATCCCAATCTCACGGATGTTCGGCGGATCACTTAGTTCATGCTCGTTCATGAAGAGAAAAGCGTCAGCAGGGCGGCGCCAAGGCAAAGGTCGCTCAGCCGGCGGTGAGTAGCGCCGCCGCCCCAGGCCGTTTCAACTGGCGCGTTCACATTGGTTCAATTCCGATCTTTCTGATGATCGCGGCCCATTTGGCACTTTCCGACGCCATGAAGTTTCTGAGTTCTTCCGGGCCGAGGACAAGCGGTTCGGCGCCTTGCTCGACGAAGAGGGTGCGCACCTTGGGATCATTCATGGCGTCCACCACAGCGGCATAAAGCTTGTCGATCACGGCCTTGTTAGTGTTGGCCGGCGCGAGCAGGGCAAGCCAGGCAGAGCTTTCGTAGTCCGGAAGGCCTGCCTCGGCAGCCGTCGGGATGCCGGGTAGCGCAGTCATGCGCTTGCTGCTGGCGACCGCGAGTGCCCGCGCATCGCCGTTCCTGATCAGGCCGATCACGTTGGGCAAAAGCTGGAATCCGAGCGGCACCTGGCCGGAGAGGAAGTCCGGCGTGTAGTTGGTAATGTTGCGATAGGAGACGTGTGTGAGTTCGGTGCCGGTGAGTTGCTCGAAATAGGCGCCGGCCAGATGCTGTGACGAACCGACCCCGACCGTGCCATAGTTCAGTTCCTTGGGATGTGTCTTTGCGTATCCGATCAATTCGCGAAGCGATTTCGGCGGAAGTTTCGAATTGATGACCACGACGTTCGGCAGGACGGCGAACAGGCCAATCGGCGCGAGATCCTTCAGTGGATCGTAGCCGAGGTCCCTGAACAACGACTTATTCGCGGCCAGAGGCCCGGAGGTGCTCATCAACAGCGTATAGCCGTCCGGTGCGGCATGCGCGGCTGCCGCAGTGCCGATATTTCCGCCGGCGCGGGGGCGATTGTCGACCACGAAAGTCTGCCCCAGCGACGTGGCCATCCTGTTGAGCAGGATACGCGTGATCACGTCGCTGGCGCTGCCTCCGGCAAAAGGCACGTACACCTGGATCAGTCGACTGGGATAATCGGTGGGTTGCGCTTCAGCGGAGGGCGCCCCCGCGACCGCAAGGATCACAGCCGCGCATATGGGCAGGAGCGATCTCCGGGCGCTCCTAAAGCCTTCTGCATGCCGCGCCGTACACCTTGTAGTCCTGCTGCAACCAAGCCTTCCCATGTTCGGACTCCATCTTTCGACTGCCTTTTTGAATTGCAGTCTGTTGGAATTCGCCCAGATATCCGGGAGCTAGGATGGCGCGAGGCACCGCGGCCGCGGCCTTGACGTTCGCCTGGAAAACTTGTCCCGCCACGAATTCTGCGCTTGCGGCGAAAACGTAATCAGGCGGGAATGTAACCGTCATGCCGGTTCGTCTCGAAACTTACCAACCGGTCTCATTCTGAGCTACGGCGCGTCATCCTTCCGAGTGGGTTCGGCGAATCGAAGTCTAGAAGGTAGTTCGTCTGCGAAGCTGTTGGCGCGAGCCGCTAGAAGGCGACCCCACGAGCGTCCGAACCGAAGCCGCAGCCTCCGCCAGATCATGGCTGATAATGTCAAGCACGGCCCTTGCAGCGACGGATACCGCCCTTCGTGGATGATGAACCCAGGCAATCGAGCGAACGATTTTTTGTTCGCCGAAGCGATGGGCTCGGATGGTCCCGGCCGAAAGGGACTGCCGCAGCGCGATGGTCGGCAAAACCGTTGCAAAATCGGTCGTCGCGAGCACGTCGCACAGAGCTGGCAGCGTGTCGAGCTCTAGCCGCGGTCTCAGGTCGATGCCGACCGCGGCAGCGTGCTCGTCGAGGATCAGTCTCAAGCCATGCCGTTTCGAGGGCAACACCAGATCGAAATCAGCGATGCGATCGAAGCGCAGTCTTGCCGGTGGCTTGATCGGTCCCTCTTTCCGGCAGGCCAAGACCATTTCCTCGTCCATCACGTGATGCGCGGCGAGGGAAGTCCGCCGGCGCGGTACGTTGATGAGCGCGAAATCGAGCTGGCCGGTGTTGACCCAATCGACCAGCGTTTCGGTGTAGCCTTCACAGGCGGACAGAGTGATCTCGGGGTATCGGCTGGCAACGGTTGCCGATGACCTTGCCATGATGCTTTGCGCGACCGAGGTGATGAGGCCGACAGACACCCGGCCGGAGATGCGTCCGCCGAGTTGCGCCATCTCCTGCTGCGCGTGCTCGGCATCGCGCACGATCGGCGCCGTCAGCCGCAGCAGCGTCTCGCCCGCGCTGGTCAGCGTCATCCCCTGAACGCTGCGGTCGAACAGCTTCTGGCCAAGCTCGGCCTCGAGCTTAGCGATCTGCATGCTCAGCGCGGGTTGCACGATGTTGAGCTGGCGTGCCGCGCGGGTGACGCTCTTTTCTTCGGCCAGGCACAGGAAATATTGCATCTGCCTGATTTCCACGGCGTTCTCCTCTCGTTCTGCGGATGAAGCCATCATTTCAGGTGATCGATACCATAATCAATCATTATTTGTGCTGATGATGGCCACTGCATAGTCTGGTCCATCGGTTGCGCGGCTCGGTCATGGGCCCCCGAACGCCAATCATGGGGGCGGAATGACAAACATGCAGGCCACGCCCAAGCGGCTCATCATCGGTATTTCGGGTGCATCGGGCGTCACTTATGGCGTGCGCATGCTGCAATTGTTGCGCAACGCCGGCGTCGAGACACATCTGGTGATGTCGAAGACCGCCGAACTGACTTTCGCCTATGAGACGGACCTGAAGATCGCGGAGGTGAGGGGGCTTGCCAATGTCAGCCATGCGATCGATGACATGGCTGCCTCGATATCGAGCGGCTCGTTCCGCACCGCCGGCATGATCGTAGCACCTTGCTCGATGCGTTCGATGTCCGAAATTGCATCTGGCGTGACCACTACGCTGCTGACCCGCGCCGCCGACGTCGTGCTCAAGGAGCGTCGACGCCTGGTGCTCATGGTGCGCGAAACCCCGCTGCACACCGGCCATCTGCGCACGATGACGGCATTGTCCGAGATGGGCGCAATCGTCGCGCCGCCGGTGCCCGCGTTCTATGCCAAGCCTGAGAACCTGGAAGAGATGGTCGATCATACCGTTGGCCGCGTGCTCGACCTGTTCGACGTGGATGTCGGCATCGTGCGCCGCTGGGGCGAGGACGATGCGCTGAAGCATCGTCCGCGAGCGGTGCGCAAGATCGTTCCCTGACGATTGTGACGACTTGAGGAAAGACCAGTCATATGCGAACTGAACACATGGTAAGGCAAGAGGCTAATCCGCCTTCCGATCTGCGAGCATGGCTTACCCATCTTATCGGACGTGGCAGGCTCGCGATTGCTCGCGAAGGCGTTGGCCTCGTCGACGAACTGGCCGCGGTCGCCAAGCGCCTTGAGCGCGACCGTGCCGTGTTGTTTCCGCGCCCCGGCGGACACGAGATTCCAATCGTCGCCAATCTGTTTACCGGTCGTGACTGGGTCGCTGACGCCATTGGGGTCAGCGAGGATCAATTGCTGCCGCGATTTCTAGCGGCCGCGCGCGAGCCGCTGCCGACCAATGAAGTGGCAAGCGGGCCAGTGCAGGAGGTCGTCCATGGCAACGTCGATTTGCTCCACCAGCTTCCGATTCCCAAGCACAACGAGCGCGACAGCGGGCCGTATATCACGGCCGGATTGCTGATCGCACGCAATCCCGAAACCGGCGTCCAGAACGTCTCAATCCACCGCTGCCAGATTAGCGGCCCGAACCGTATCGGCGTCCTGCTGCTTCCGCGCCACACGTTCTCCTACCATCGTATCGCTGAAAAGAAGGGGCAGGCGCTTGAAATCGCGATCGTCATCGGCGCTCATCCGGTCCTGCTGCTTGCCTCGCAGGCGATTGCGGCGTTGGACGAGGACGAAATGGCGATTGCCGGTGCGCTGCTGGGCAAACCCGTGGACGTCGTGAAATGCCGGACCAATTCGGTGCGCGTTCCCGCGCACGCGGAAATTGTGATCGAAGGACGAATCCTGCCCGGTGTGCGCGAGCCGGAGGGACCATTCGGTGAATTTCCTCAATATTACGGTCCCCGTGCCAATCGCGAGGTGATCGAGGTGGACGCGATCACGCATCGGGCGCAGCCCATCTTCCACACCATCGTCGGCGGTGGCTACGAGCACCTCATCCTCGGCGGCGTTCCACGAGAGGCGACCCTGCTGCAGCATCTGCGGCGCAGCTTTCCCAATGTGCTCGATGTTCGCCTCACGCGCGGTGGCACGTGCCGCTACCATCTCGCGATCAAGATTGACAAGACCAATGATGGCGAGCCGAAGAACGTCATGATGTCGGCGTTCGGGGCCCATTACGACGTCAAACAGGTGATCGTGGTGGACAGGGACGTTGATATCAGCAGCACCGACGAGATCGAATGGGCGGTCGCCACGCGCTTCCAGGCAGACCGGGATTTGCTGGTCGTTGCCGGCGCCCTCGGCTCCAAGCTGGATCCGACATCGAACGATGGTATTAGCGCAAAAATGGGCCTCGACGCGACAGCGCCCATCGATGCGCCCGAGCTCGCCTTCAAGCGGATACGTGTGAAGGGTGAGGACCAGGTCGACCTGGCCGCGGCTCTGCAAGCCGATCCGAACGCCGCATTCGCGCGAATTCTGGCAGAGGTCCGGTCGTGATCCAATTGCCGCAGCATGACTGCATCTTGAATCTATCCGCACGAATAGCGTCGGTTCCAGATCCCAGTTATACTGGCGCTTCCGAAACCAGATCATTCCGCATCGCAATGCCTCAAGGGAAGTCCTCCTGATGTCTACGGCCCTGCGCATCGCTCACGGTGCTTTCGGCAGGGTGGCTCTGCTCGACATGGACCGTTCGCTGGTCCGTCACGCCCATCATCACTGCCATGTCCTGCTCAAGGTCGAAGGCGCCGACACGCAGTTCCTGGTTGGCGACCGGGTCTATCCGCTTACGGACACGGCCACCGTGCTCGTCGACGGGTGGAAGCCGCACGCCTACGTGCATAACGTCAACCGGCCGCGAACCCTTATCCTGGCGCTCTATATAGAGCCTGAATGGCTAAAGGAGTTCCGGCCGGGATGGGCCGCCAGCGGCGCGCCCGGGTTCTTCGAGCAACCGTCGGGCGAGATTTCTCCGCGCATTCGCCAGCTTACGCTGCGCCTCGCGGCCGATATGATGGCGCATCCGGACGCCCTGTGCGCCCATGAGCAGACGTTGTCGGATCTCATGATTGCGGTGATCGAGCGGTTCACGCCCTGGCGCAGTTTTTCAAACTCGATCCGGGGCATGAGCGCGGTGAGCTGCGACTGGCGGATCCGACGCGCGATGGATGCCATGCGTAGCAGGGATTCCTACGCGAGCGTCGATCAGTTCGTGAGGGGCGCAGGCCTCTCGCGTGCGCAGTTCTTCCGGCTGTTCGAGACCTCGCTCGGAGTCTCGCCAAAGCTCTATCTCAATGTCGTGCGGATGGAACGGGCGCTGGGCGCGGTGATGCGCGAGGACACCCCGCTCGGCGAGCTCAGCGAGCGCTTCGGGTTTCCCGAGCCCGCGCACTTCACGCGCTTCTTCCGTGATCATGCCGGCGTCAGCCCGCGCGAATTCCGCAACGTCTCGCGTCTTGCGAGCTGATTTGCGGCGGCTGCTCCTTCAAATGAGACGATTTGGTAAGTCCTGAGAGCGGGCGGTATGGCCCTGCACCCCCAGTCCTGACAAGTGTCTGCGTCGCATCGAATAATGCGTCGGGAAGCAGGCGAAGACATGGTGCAGGACGCGGCCCGAACCGCAACATTGATCGAGAGCGGGGGCGCCGACCGGCCGTGGGTCGGGCGTTCGATCGATCGCGTCGAGGATGCTGGGCTGCTAACCGGTCGCGGACGTTTTATCGACGACCTCGGCGTCCGCCCCGGCACGCTGTACGCCGCCATCCTGCGTTCGCCCCACGCTCACGCTGAGATAGCTGGGATAGATAGCGAAGTCGCGCGGCATGCGGACGGGGTTGTCGCGGTCTTGACCGGCGAAGACATCAAGGCATTGACCGCCAGCCTTGTCGTCGGCGTGAAGGCTCCGGTCGAATGCTGGCCGATCGCCGTCGGGCGGGTCCGCTATGTCGGGGAGCCGGTCGCCGTCGTGATCGCGTCTGACAGATATAAGGCCGAAGATGCGATCGACTTGATCGACGTGCAGTACCGGGCACTTCCCGCCAACATTGACCCGCTCAAGGCGTTGTCGCCCGAATCCCCCGTTCTTCATGATGGATTTCGTGGGAACGTCGCGAGCGACCGGGCCTTCCGCTACGGCGATCCCGATCGCGCATTCGCCGAAGCTGCCCATCGTATCTCGGTCGACATCAGATATCCCCGCAATTCATGCACGCCGATCGAAACCTATGGCGTCATCGCTGATTATGACGCGTCAGAAGATGCCTTCGACATACTCGCAAACTTCCAGGGACCTTTCAGCATCCATGCGGTGATCTCGCGTGCCCTAAAAGTGCCCGGCAACCGCGTGCGGCTGCGTACCCCTCCGGATTCCGGCGGCAGTTTCGGCGTCAAGCAGGGCGTGTTTCCCTACATCGTGCTTCTCTGCGCTGCATCGCGCGCGGTCGATCGTCCCGTCAAGTGGATCGAAGACCGCCTGGAGCATCTGACGGCCTCTGTGTCCGCGACAAACCGTGCCACCACGCTTTCGGCGGCAGTCGCATCCGATGGCAGGATTTTGGCGCTCGACTGGGATCAGGTGGAGGATTGCGGTGCGCATTTGCGGGCGCCCGAACCCGCCACGCTCTACCGCATGCACGGCAACCTGACGGGCGCATATGACGTTCGTCACGTCGCGGTGCGGAACCGGGTCGTCGTTACCAACAAGACGCCGACTGGCTTGAATCGCGGCTTCGGCGGACCGCAGGTCTATTTTGCGCTGGAACGGTTGGTGCAGCGGATCGCTGTCGAGCTAAATCTCGATCCGTTGGATGTCATCAAGCGAAATCTGGTTCCGGCTGATGCGTTTCCCTACCGGACCGCGACAGGCGCCTTGCTCGATTCCGGCGACTATCAGGAAGCGATCGCGCGCGGTACCGCGGGTGGGGCGCTCGACAAGCTGAAAGCCCGCCGAGACGCCGCTCGGGCCGAAGGCAGGCTCTACGGAATCGGATATGCGGCTGTAGTCGAGCCAAGCGTCTCAAACATGGGGTATATCACCACCGTGTTGACCGCGGCCGAGCGCCGCAAGGCCGGACCGAAAAACGGCGCGCAAGCCACGGCCACCGTGACCCTCGACCCCGTCGGTAGCATCACCGTTCACGTCGCATCGGTCCCCCAGGGACAGGGGCACCGAACCGTTTTGTCTCAGGTGGTGGCCGACGTCTTCGGCCTCACTCCTGCTGACGTAGGGGTCAATACCGAAATCGATACCGCGAAAGATGCATGGTCGATCGCGTCCGGCAACTATGCGAGCCGCTTCGCTGCGGCGGTCGCCGGTACCGCGAAGCTTGCTGCCGAACGCATTGCAGCACGTCTGGCGCGCGTCGCCGCGAGCCGGTTCAATACCGATGCGGACGACATCATGTTCGCAAACGGCAGCGTGAACTCGAAGCGGAACCCGGACAACAGAATAGCGTTCTCGCGGCTCGCCGCACTGAGCCATTGGGCGCCCGGCACCTTGCCCGATGACGTCCAACAGACCATTCGCGAGACTGTGTTCTGGACGCCGCCCGAACTCACGCCGCCGGACGACGAGGACAGGATCAACTCGTCGCTTTGCTACGGCTTCATCTTCGATTTCTGCGGCGTTGAAATCGACCGCACGACCCTGATGACGCGCATCGATCGCTATGTGACCATGCACGATTGCGGCACCATCCTGCATCCTGCAATGGTCGACGGGCAGATCCGCGGCGGGTTCGCGCAGGCGTTGGGCGCCGCCCTCTACGAAGAGTACGCTTACGCGCCGGACGGCAGTTTCCTGACGGGCACATTCGCCGATTACCTGCTGCCGACCACGGCCGAAGTCCCGGATCCCGTCATCCTTCATATGGAGACACCGTCGCCCTTCACTCCGCTCGGATCGAAGGGGGTCGGGGAGGGGAATTGCATGTCGACGCCGGTCTGCATCGCCAACGCGGTAGCCGATGCGCTTGGCACCAAAGACGTGGAGCTGCCGATCGTTCCCGCCAGATTGACCGAGATCGTTCGCGGGGCCGAGCCGATCCCTCCGGCTGGGCGTCGTGCCGAAACGCCAGAATCCGGCAGGAGCGGTCGTCAACTCAATGGCGAAGGCAGCGCGAACGTAAATGCTTCGCCCGAGGCGGTCTGGGAGATGCTGCTCGACCCCGCAACACTGCAGGCCGTCATTCCGGGGTGTCACGGGGTAGAGAAGATCTCCGACACGCATTTTCGTGCCGACGTCACGATCGGAATCGGGCCGGTCAAGGGCCGCTACCGCGCCGAGGTGACATTGTCCGATCTCGACGCGCCCCGCGCCGTGACGCTGGGGGGCTCCGCTGAAGGGGCTCTCGGGTTCGGCAGTGGCGAAGGTCGCATCACGCTGGCGCCCGAGAACGGTGGTACGCTGGTGCGTTATGAATACGACGCCGCGATCGGCGGCAAGGTCGCCACTATCGGCGGGCGTCTCCTGGACGGAGCGGCACGCGTCATCATTGGACAGTTCTTTTCGGCCTTGGCCCGCCAGGCGGGCGGCGCGGCGGCTGCAGTTACCGGGGCGTCCCTGATCGGCAAGCTGCGGTATCTGTTCAGGAGGCCGTCGTGAAGCCGGCTCGGTTCGATTATGTCCGCGCGGAGACGCTCGAGGAAGCCCTTGCCGTTCTGGCCGCCGAAGGCGGCGACGCGCGGATCATGGCGGGCGGGCAGTCGCTGATGGCGATGCTCAACACGCGGCTGGCAAAGCCGAAAGTCCTGATCGACATCATGCGGCTAAAGGAACTCGACCGCATCGAAACCAGGGCCGGATCCGTAACGGTCGGTGCCGGAGTCAGGCAAACGGCTCTGCTGACCTGGCCCTCGCTTGCCGAGAAATTGAATCTTGTGGCGTTGGCGCTGCCGTGGACAGGCCACGTCCAGACCCGCAGCCGCGGCACCATCTGCGGTTCGATTGCGCACGCTGATCCGAGTGCGGAAATGCCGCTGGCTCTCCTGGCGCTGGGTGGTGAGGTCCATTTGCGAACCGCCAGGAAGCGCCGAAGGGTTGCGGCCAGCGAATTCTTCACGGGCATGATGTCAACGGCCCGCGCCGACGACGAATTGATCGAAGCGGTTTCCTTTCCGTCGGGCAACGCGACACGTTGCGCGTTTCGTGAGGTGGCGCGGCGTCACGGCGATTTCGCGATCGTCGCATGCGCGGCGGTCGCCGATCTGAACGGCGTCCGCTTCGCGGTCGGCGGCGTTGCGGACACCGCCGTCGTGCGCGATTGGCCGCACCTCGACGGCAGCGCCCTCGACGATGCGTTGAACGCGCTCGCATACGAACTGGACGCGCGGGACGACGTACATGCAACGGCCCGATATCGGCGTGATCTGGTCCGCTTGATCGGACGCGACCTCGTGCGGGAGGTATTGCAATGACGCGTCTGCAATCGGAGCGGCGGCATCATATCAGCTTCACTTTGAACGGTTCGACGGCGCATGGCGAGGCTGAACCCCGGATGCTGTTGACCGATTTTCTGCGCCACCAGATCGGCGTCACCGGAATCCATGTCGGATGCGAGCACGGTGTCTGCGGAGCTTGCACCATCACCGTTGATGGCATGGTCACACGGGCGTGCCTGACGCTCGCCGTCCAGATCGACGGCAGCGAAGTGCGGACCGTGGAGGGTCTCGCACCGGCATCTGACCGCCTCGGCGTGCTGCAGTCCGCGTTCAAACGCCATCACGCGCTGCAGTGCGGCTTTTGCACGGCCGGAATCCTCATGTCGCTTGATCACTTGCTGCGCGACCATCCGACGCCCGATGAGGGCGATATCCGCGACCTGCTGAGTGGTCATCTGTGCCGTTGCACGGGCTATACGCCCATCGTCCGCGCGGCTCTCGATGCCGCGCGTGAGCTGGCAAGTTCCTCCACAAGCGAAGAGAAGACAGATGCTTGATCTTGGAACCAGCTTCGTTGCGAGCGTGGCCCGTGACCCTACTGCTGTAGCGATCGTCGATGGCGACCTTCGCCTTACATATTCGCAGTGGTACGCGCGAATATCATCAGTGGTCGCGTTGTTCGACGAGCTTGGGCTGAAGCCGGGCGATCACATTGTGACTGCGCTGCAGAACCGCTGGGAGGCCGCAACCATCCATTGGGCCTGCCAATTCGCCGGTATCGTGATCACTCCGGTCAATTGGCGGGCCAAGTCCGAGGAGCTCGATTTCTGCATCGAGAACTCGGAATCGCGGGCGGTGATCTACGAAGGCGTTTCGGCGGAAGCCGTGGCGAGCTCGAAGTTCGGGCGCCGCACGCTGCGTATCGCGGTCGGCGGCATCGCCGCAGAGGAGCAAGGTTCAGTTTCGTTCGGAGAGATGCTGGCAAAATCGGTGCCTGAGATCACGCCACGCGTGGGTCCGGACGCCTGGTCGATCATGCTCTACACGTCGGGGACGACGTCGAAACCAAAAGGGGTTCCGCGCCGCCACCGGGCGGAGCGCGCCGCAAGCGTCGCCCATGTGGCGCAAAATCTGTACGGTCGTGATGAACGTACCCTCGGCGTCATGCCGCTCTATCATACCATGGGCGTGCGATCGCTGATTTCAATGTCGTTGATCGGCGGAACCTTTGTGTGTCTGCCGCGCTACGACACCAGACAGGCCCTCGCGGCTATTGAGCGAGAGAGGGTGACGAATCTCTATCTGGTTCCGACGCTCTATCACGACCTCGTCCATCACCCCGACTTCGTGCACACCGATATTTCCAGCGTGCGCAAGCTCGGATTCGCGGGCGCGCCAATGACCGATGGCCTTTTGAAAAAATTGGACCAGACGTTCAAACCTGACCTGTTCGTCAATCATTACGGCAGCTCCGAAATCTACACCTTCACTATCGAGCCGAACTCTGTTGCAAAACCAGGATCGGCGGGCAGGGCGGGCATCAACCAGCACGTCAAAGTCGTCAAACTCGAGGCCCGGTCGGCGGCGGACACGGCCGGGCTCAACGAGGAAGGCGAAATCATCGCGCTGCTCGCGGGCGACGAATCGTTCGAGGGCTATTGGAGGCGTCCTGATGCGGACGCCAAATCTCTGCGAGATGGCTGGTATTTCACCGGCGATACCGGTTTTGCGGATCGGGATGGCGATCTGTTCGTCACCGGTCGCGTCGATGACATGATCATCACGGGGGGAGAAAACGTATCTCCCGTCGAAATCGAAAGCTGCCTGTCGCTGCATCCCGCCGTGTCCGAGGTAGCAGTCGTCGGTCTCGCGGACGAGAAATGGGGCAAGATCGTCGCTGCTTTCGTGAAGCGCAGTGCTCCGGTCAGCGAAGGCGAACTCGAAGCATTCTGCCGCGACTCCGGACTGGCCAACTTCAAGCGTCCGCGCCGCTTCGTCTTCGTCGACGCCATCCCGAAGTCCCCCGTGGGAAAACTGCTGAGGCGACTGCTCGTCGCCGGTGAATATGAAGCCGAAAGTCGATCGCCATCAGCCACAGCCTAGCTTTAAGTGTCAAAAAAGGAAAAACGAAAATGCCATCACCTTTCAACTTCACTGACCCGCGTCTCGGTAAACTCGACGGCTTTCAGGTGGAAATCGACGAGGCGCATGAACGGGCCGACATCATTCTCAACCGGCCTCCCTACAACATCGTGGCGATGCCGCAGCGCGACCAGCTTCGGCTGGTGTTCGAGACGCTGGACGAGGATCCCCGTGTCAGGGTCATTGTCGTGCGATCAATCGGCGAGCATTTCTCGAGCGGCGGAAATATCGGAGGCTTCATGGAAGCAACGCCGGAGCACGTGTCGAAGCTCGCCTGGAACATCGCCTCGCCGGCGCGCTGCGCCAAGCCGGTGATCGTCGCCAACCGGGGATATTGTTTCGGGGTCGGGTTCGAGCTCTCTCTGGCGTGCGACTTCAGGATCGCATCTGAGACCACATTTTACGCCTTGCCGGAGCAGAAACTCGGACAAATTCCCGGTTCGGGCGGATCCGCGCGCCTGCAGAAGATGATCGGCATCACCCGCACCAAGGACATCGTGATGCGTTCGAAGCGGATTACGGGAAAGCAGGCGCAGGAATGGGGAATTGCGACCGAGTGCGTGCCTGATGGTGAACTGGAAAAGGCGACCGACAAGCTCGTCGACGAGCTTCGCACGTTCTCGCCGTTGGCTCAGCGCACGGCAAAGAAGCTGCTCAACGATACTGAGGATTCGACGCTGGCGATTGCGATCGAACTCGAGGGCCATTGCTACAGCCGTCTACGCCAATCGGCGGATTTCAAGGAAGGTGTCGAGGCCTTCAACGCCAAACGCGCTCCGAATTTTACCGGACTCTAGGCCAACATCGAACGTGCCACGGCAGAAAGACCACCGTTCGCCGGGTCACGTCGCGCTGTGCGCCTCGCAAGCAACATTCAGGATCAGCATTCCATGACATCAACGCAGGCTCGCAATCTCATCGACGGTCTCTGGCAACCTGCTCAATCCGGCCGGACCGTGCCGAGCATTGACCCGTCGACCCAGCAGGTGTTGGGAAGTTATGCAGCAAGCGGGCTCGCGGATGCAGAAGCGGCCGTTGCTGCGGCACGCCGGGCTTTCGACCGTCCGGAGTGGGCGCAGAATGCACGGCTCCGCCAAGTTGTGATGCTGCGATGGGCCGATCTGATGGAGAGCCGCGGGGAGCAACTGGCCCATCTCCTTACATTGGAGAATGGGAAGCCGCTCGCGCACTCGCGCGGCGAGATCGCGGCCAGCGTATCGGAGATACGTTACTATGCTGGATTGACACGCTACATTCCCGGACACGTATTCGAGGTCGAACCCGGGGCATACTCGACCCTGCTCAAGGAACCGGCCGGTGTCGCCGGGCTCATCATCCCTTGGAATGCGCCTGCAGTGCTTTTAATCCGCGCGCTTACGCCGGCGCTTTGCGCGGGCTGTACCGCCGTTATAAAACCTGCGCCGCAGACCGCGTTGATTACCGCCGAGCTTGTAAAATGCCTCCACGAAATCGCGGGGTTGCCCAAAGGAGTCGTCAATCTTCTCTCAGAACAGGGGCATGAGGTTGCGCAATATCTCGTCACCTCACCCGAAGTCGACGTCATAAGCTTCACCGGTTCAAACGCCACTGGCCAGCGCATTATGGCAGCGGCGGCCCCGACCATGAAGAAGCTGTCGCTTGAACTGGGCGGAAAATCGTCCTGTCTTGTTTTCGAAGATGCGGAAGTGGCTGACGTTGCGCCGAAGCTTGCTGCGGCGGCTACGATCATCGCTGGGCAGCAATGCACCGCAGCCCGCCGCGTACTGGTCCACGCTTCGCGTTACGATGAAATGAAGACTGCACTCGGGTCCGCGCTCGCACGCGTCAAGATTGGAGCAGGCACAGAAAGCGCAGTGGAGATGGGCCCCCTGATCGACGCGACATCTCTGGAAAACGTCTCCAGGCGAATTGCAGAAGCTGTGGACGTTGCCGACGAGGTTGTCCTTTGCGGGGGACGACCGGACGGCGATCTTTGCCGGGGGTTCTTTTTGACGCCGACGCTTGTCGCGCACCGCGACACCGCGGCATTCTTCGTCCAGGAGGAAATCTTCGGCCCGTTGGTGGTGATCGAGAAGTTTGAAGACGAAAAGGAGGCCGTCGCCCGCGCCAATCACAGCGAATATGGCCTCTCAGCCAGTGTATGGACCAACGACGGCGCACGCGCGATGCGGGTGGCACGTGCGCTGCGCAATGGAACCGTCTGGATCAATGACCACAACAAGCTGTTTGCCGAAGCCGAGACGGGCGGCTACCGCCGCAGCGGTCTTGGCCGCCTCCACGGCTATGAGGCGCTGAACGATTTTGTCGAGATCAAGCACGTCTATCAGAATTGCGGTGTGGTGTAGAGGCGAGCGATCTCCTTCGATATTGCTACCATCAAGTCTTTGTCAGTTCAGCCACACCTTGCGTAGCCGACAATGGTTGGCCGGCGCTGCCTTCGATCTTGAGCTTGCGCTCCATGAAATCGAGAAACGCGCGCAGGCGGCGCGATTCCTTGCGCTTGCCGAGGAATGTCGCACTGACCTGCAGCGACGGACTTTCCCAGTCGGTGAGTACGCGCACCAGCCGTTTCGCCCTTACATCGTTCTGACACATGATGTTCGGGAGGATGCCAAGTCCGACCCCGCCGATCACGAGCTCGCGCGCGACGCCGATGTGATTCACGGAAATCCGCCCCACCACATCGATCACCTTGACACCAAGCTCGCTGCGAAAATTCCAGACGCCTTCGGCGCGTTGATGTTCGGTCACGATGCAATCGAAGCGTTCGAAATCGTCGACGCTGAGGGGAACGCCCTTTCTTTCCAGAAATGACGGGCTTGCATAAACGCCTCGCGTGATGCTTGCCAGGTGGCGGATGCCACCGTGCGTCTCCGGAAGAGTGCCGAGTTGTACTGCGACGTCGTAGGGCTCGACCGATACGTCGATCCAGCGGCTGTTAGCGTCGATCACAAGATGAATGTCGGGATAACTGACAGCGAACGCGGCGATAGCGCTGCTGAGCCAACCGGTGCCAAAATCCACAGGCATGCTCACGCGCAGCATTCCCCGCAGTTCGGTTTGCATTCGCGTCGTGCCGAGACCAGCTTCCTCTATTTCGGCGGCGATGCGTTCGCAATGTTCGTAGAGAGCCTGACCGATGTCGGTGACCGCAAGCTTGCGGCCTCCTTTCTTGAACAGCACTGCGCCAAGCTGATCCTCCAGAAACATCAGCTTACGGCTGACCGTGGATTTTGGGATATCGAGTTTTTTCGAAGCGCTGCTGATGCTGCGAGCGTTCACGACTTCAAAAAACAGCAGCAGCGCGTTCAGGTCCAGTTTTCTGGCCATCGACTGCACTCCTCCATCTCGGACCCCGTCCGCTCGTCCCATTTATGGAACGATGGTAGTCTAGAAATGCGCTATCGTCCCGGCTTTGGCAAGCTTAGGGTCAATTCAAGGTTCGGATCGTGATGGCTTCGATCTTCCGGACTGGGCCCAAAAAGCAAGAAAAGACGGGCACGCATCGCTCTGGGAGGAGAAAATGGCGCACTTTACAAGGCGGAACTTCCTTGCCGCTTCGGCCGCGAGTTCTCTCACGCTGCCATCGGCTATCCGACATGCATTCGCGGCTGCGAATATTCGCGTTCGCTGGGCGTCGCTCCAGCCGGGTTTTACGGTGCTACCTGTTCAGTACATTCTGGCCAACGATCTTGGGGGCAAGAACGGCCTCTCTTTTCCTGATCCTGCCCCGTATACGGCGGTGTCGACCTATTACAACGATTTCGTCGCCGGAAACTACGACGTCTGCATCGGCAGTTGGGATACCTTCGCTGCCCGCTACCAGGCCGGCGTGCCCATTAGATACCTCTGCACGATTACCGACGCCAACATGATCGCGCTGTTGGGGGCCAAGGGCGGTGTCGACCATGTATCGCAGCTCAAAGGCAAGACGATCGCTGCCCTGCAGTCGACCGGCACCTACCGGATGGTCAAGGCCCTCATCAACGAAGCCTTCGGTTTCGACATCGAAAAGGACGCGACGATCCAGAACGTCGACAATCCCGCCGCGTCGGTAACGCTGCTAATGGCCGATCGCGCCGATGCGGCCTTGTCGTGGGAGCCAAACATAACGACGGGTCTGATGAAAAAGCCTGACCTGCGCGTGATTCTGAAGGCGGGCGACGCCTACAAAAGACTCTCGGGAGGGCTGGAGCTGCCCTACTTTGGCGTGGCGATCCGGAAGGAATTGGCCGACGCAAATCCTGGCATCGCAGCGAAGGTCAGTAAGGTCTTTGAAGATTGCCTCAGCGGCATCAACGCGGATACCGCCAAGGCGGTCGATCTATTTGGCAGCAAGACTGGCGTTGCGCCAGACGCGCTGAAGGAGGCGATGGGTTCGAAGCGACTCACCTTCAACTATCGGCCTATGAGCGACGAACTTTCCAGATCAGCCATACTGCTCGCGAGCGATTTTCTGGCGCGCAACGGCCTGCTGACCAAGCCGGTTGATGCAAACTTCTTTGCCGTCTGACAGATCATGACGGAAAGACCGATGTCCATTACAGTAAATACCGGACGAACGTCAGGTCCAGAGCGCTCAGTCGCTGCGGAACTGGTTAAGCCCCTGACCGGAGTGATCGCGGTTCGGAAGAGCCCCGAGGGTAGACGCGATATCTTTGCGACGTGCGTCGTCGTCGTTGTTCTTCTTGCGGCGATGGAAATCACCAGCCGCTTCGTGCCGGACTACATCATGCCGTCGCCCGTGACCGTCTGGAAGGCGGCGCGGGAGCTGTTCTTTTCGGACCCCTATCACGTTGCGGTCACGCTCGTACGTCTCGCCATTTCCGTCATGATTGCGATGATCACGGGTGTGCTGATCGGTCTCGCGATGGGAATGTTTCCCTCGGTGCGCCCGTACCTGAAGGCCATCGTCGTTATCGATACCGGCATTCCGGCGCTGTCGTGGATGCTGATCGCGGTGTTCTGGTTCAAGAATCCGGAGTCCCGGATATTCTTCATTCTGCTCGTCATCCTGCTGCCGTTCTACGCTCTCAATGTCTACGAAGGCGTACGGGCGTTGCCGAAGGAGCTCGTCGACATGATCGAGAGCTTCCGCCCGTCGCGGTGGCAGGTGCTTCGCTATCTCATTCTCCCGCATATCGTGGCCTACATCTTCCTCACCACAAAATCGGTAATCGGTTACGCGATCCGCATGGTGATCTTCGCCGAGCTCGTCGCATCCGCAGTCGGAATCGGCGCGCGCATGAACCTTTCCCAATCAACGTTTCGGATCGATCAGGTGCTGGCATGGACCTTCTTCCTCGTGATCCTGAATCTGCTGCTACAGGCATTCGTGAACGGTCTGGAGAAGATTTCACTGAAATGGCGTGCGGAGGCGACGGTAAGATGACCAGGCACAATCTTATCGAAGTTCGCGACGTCACGAAGACGTTCGGCAGTTATCTGGCAGTGGACAATCTGTCGATGAATGTTTGGCGCGGTGAGATCGTGGTTTTGCTCGGGCAAACCGGTGCTGGGAAAAGTACCGTCTTGAATCTGATCATGGGCACGACGTGTCCGAATTCCGGCCAGATCCGCGTAGCAGGAGTCGATCCTTACGCGTCTTTCAAAGCGCTTAAGGGACAGCTTTCGGTCAGCTTCCAGACGGACAGACTTTTACCCTGGCGCACGGCAGTGGAGAACGTCGAACTTGGGCTTCTCATTCTGGGAAAAACCAAATCACAGGCACGAGCGCGCGCAAGAGAGTGGCTTGCGCGGGTTCGTCTCGACGGTGCCGACGACAAGTATGTCCACGAACTCTCGGGTGGCATGCGGCAGCGCGTCTCGCTTGCCCGCGCGCTCGCCATCGATCCCGAAATTGTATTCCTCGACGAGTCCTTCAGCCAGCTCGACCATGTCACATCAAAGACTTTGCGTCAGGACTTCCTTCAGATAGCGCGCGAATTCCAAAAGACCTGTCTGCTAATTACTCACCGAATCGACGATGCACTCGAGATGGCCGACCGTGCGTTGGTCTTGAGCGCCCCGGCAAAGGTAGCACTCGAAGTCCGGATCAGCGACGAGGCAAGGTCAAATCCGCACAAGATCGCAGAGCTTCACGCCCTGATCGCATCCGCGATGGGTGGTGCCTTCCAAGCCGCACACTGAATCACCGGAGAGCAAGTCATATGAAATACCAGGACGTTATCCTGAACCGGGAAAAAGGGTGGATCGAAATCACGATCAACCGGCCCGACAAGCTGAATTCGCTTCGCGAACAGACAGCCGACGAAATTCTCGGGATTCTCAACGAAGTCGAGCACGACAGAGACGTGCGCGCCGTGATCCTGCTCGGTAACGAGAAGGCGTTTTGCACGGGCATCGATACCAGCGAATTCCGAATCGAGGAAAACGGCTATTTTGATTTCTATCGGTTCCGCAAGAGGACCCGGAAGGTGAATCGGCTGTTCAAGGATATCGGAGGCTTCACCAAGCCGCTGATAGCCGCTATCGAAGGTTTCGCTTTGGGCGGCGGACTTGAGCTTGCACTGGTCGGAGACATCATCGTCGCCGGTGCGAATGCAAAATTCGGTCTGCCCGAGATCAAGTTGGGAATGATGCCGGGCGGCGGCGGTACCCAGACGCTCCCAAGGCTGATAGGCAAGCCGCTTGCAAAGGAATTGATGTGGACCGGTCGGCGGATCACCGCCGCGGAAGCGGAGCGCTATCGCATCCTCAATCACGTGACGGAGCACGGCAAGGCACTCGAAAAGGCTCGCGAGATCGCGAAGAGCATCAGCGACAATGCGCCGATCCCAGTGATGATGACGAAGTCCGTCATCGACCGTGGCATCGACATGTCGCTCGCGGACGGCTTCGACGCCGAGGGCGATGCTTCCTTCCTGCTCTATTTCACCAAGGATCGTGACGAAGGGCTCAAGGCCTTTCGTGAGAAGCGGTCGCCAGAATTCCGGGGAGAGTGAAAATGACTGCAGAAAAGCGAGACATCGTGATCGCCGGCTATTCGGAGACGGCCATTGACTTCAAGACCGGACGAAGCGCGTTCGATCTCGGAGGCGAGGCCTTGACCAAGCTTCTCGCCGCAACTGGCATTCCAAAGGATGCCATCGATGGCCTGTCGGTGACGACGCCGCTGAGTGAATGTCCCAATCCATTTTTTGCTGTCTACATGACCGAAGCGTTGGGCCTCACGCCAACCTGGCTCAACTACGGCGGGACCGGCGGATGCTCGGCGACCGGAGGCGTTGCCCGCGCTGCCTCCGCTATCCGCGATGGACATTGCGAGGTTGTCGTCGTTCTGTCCGCCGACGCTCCAAGCACGGCGTGGCGTGCTAACTACGGGGCTTACCGGTCGGAATTCCAGGATCCACCCGGCGTCCAGGGGCCGCCGGCGACCTTTGGGCTTCTGATGAGCAGGTATAATCATCAGTTTGGCATCAAGCCGGAAGCGCTTGGCAAGATCGCCATCACACAACGCGAGCATGCTCTGCACAACGAGAATGCCTATGGCAAGTTCAAGACGCCGATTACGATGGCGGATTATGAAAAGTCCCGCGTCATTGCCGATCCATTGCGTCTTCTTGACTGCGTCATGTTCTGCGACGGAGCCAACGCGTTCCTGGTGACGACCGAAGAGAAGGCTCGCAGTCTTGGGATCACCAAAATGGTCTATCCGACCGCCTATGCCGAAGTCACCAACTTCAACGGCACCGAGCCCCTCTCGGAGATTACTGAGACCGGTTTTTCGCAGGTTGCACCCCGCGTCTACAAGCAATCCGGGCTGACCCCTAAAGATATCCGTATGTTCCAGCCCTACGATGATTTCACGATCGCCGTGATGATGAAGTTTGAGGATTTCGGTTTCTGCAAGCGTGGTCAAGGCAGCGACTTCACCCTCGATACCGATCTCTCGCACAAGGGAACGCTGCCGTTGAACACGGGAGGAGGCCAGATCTCGGCCGGCCAGCCGGGATTGGCGAGCGGAGGACTGAATCTCGCAGAAGCTGTGCGTCAGATGTTCGGCGAGGGTGGCGGGCGTCAGGTGCCAAATCCGAAGAACGCGCTGGTGACCGGCATTGGCGTTATTCCCTACGCGCGGAACTGGGGTACCAGCGCCGCTATGATCCTGGAGGCATAAATGGCTGATGACAAGGCGGGACGTCCGGTCCCCAAACCTTCGGTTTACGTCGACACCAAGCCGTTTTGGGATGGTGCCAAGGCGGGCAAGCTGATCCTGCAGTTCTGCAAGGACACTGGACAGTTTCAGCATTACCCGCGCCCGGTGAGCATCTTCACCGGCAGCCGAAATCTGGAATGGCGCGAGGTAGCAGGCAAGGGCACGATCTATGCCTGCACCGTGATCCGCGTTCCCGGCCCCGGTCTCGACGGCCGGCTTCCTCTTTCGGTCGCAACCGTTCAACTCGACGAAGGGGTGCGCATCATTGGGAACATCCTGAACAAGGACGCGGAAACGGTCGCAATCGGTCAACGCGTCGAGGTGGCATGGGATCGTCTTTCTGACGACGTACAATATCCAGCATTCAACGTGGTCTGAGGCATCCGGCATGCGTCTGGAAACCATATTCTGTGCGCAAGCCCTGCGTCACCCGGACAAGATTGCCTTGGTCTGCGGCGACGAACGGCTTACCTACCGGGATCTCGACCGCAGAATCCGAAGCGTCGCAAGTGGTCTTAGGACGCAAGGCGTTGGTCAGGGTGACCGGATTGTCGTGTTTCTTTCCAATGGCATCGAGATCGTCGAAATATTCTACGCGGCATTCTCGGTCGGCGCCATCGTGATCCCGGTCACGACGCGGCTCACGCCCCACGAACTGCAGCATATCTGTTTCGACAGTCAGCCCTTTGCGATTGTTTTCGAAGGGAATGGCGCGTCTATCTCCGAGGTGCTGCAGGCAAATCCGGACGCCATATGGATCACCACAGGAAGGGACGTAGAGGGCGCAGTTGAATATGCGGAGCTTAGAAAGACGGAGCCCGATCTCTTACCGCGGCTATCGATCGAATCGGATGACGCAATAATAATGTACACTTCGGGGACGACGGGAAAACCGAAGGGAGCCATCCTGACCCACTCGAATGTCGTTGTTCAGCATTGTTTCATAAACGCTGTCGAATGGGGAATTTCGAGCGAAGACCACTATCTGGTGACTACGCCGCTCGCTCATCGCACGGGCTTCGCCCGGCTCGCCAACTCGTTGACGCTAGGTGGCACCCTGGTCGTCATGAAAAAGTTCGACCCGCGTGAGACCGTCGACGTGATCGCAAGGGAAAAGATTACCGTCGTCGGCATGGTCCCCACGGTTTGCCGCATGCTGCTTCCCGAGATCAAGGCCGATCCCGCGCGCTGCGCGTCGCTCAGGCGCATCGTCGTGACGGGCGAGGCGTTTCCGGTTGAGCTGAAGCAGCAGTTTCTTGCGTTGCTTCCAGACGTAAGGCTGGTTTCGTTCTTCGCGATGACCGAAGTAGGGGGCGTGACCTCGCTTTCGCATGAGGAGCAGTTCGATCACGCCTCATCGATCGGTCGGCCGACGCCTGGTGTCGAGATTCGGATCGTCGACGATACAGGCGTCGAGGTGAAGACGGGCGAGCCAGGCGAACTGCTCGTGCGCGTGGGGCAGCCAGGGCGGTATTCCGTCATGCGTGGATACTACAACAGACCCGACGAAACAGCGAACGCCATCAAGGACGGGTGGATATACACGGGTGACGTCGCCAAGGCTGATGACGATGGCTACCTCTATATCGTCGATCGCAAGAAGGACATGGTGCTCAGCGGCGGCTTCAACATCTACACCAAAGAAGTCGAGCAGGCCCTGCTGCAAAATCCCGATGTCGCCGACGCCGCCGTAGTCGGGGTACCCGATGCCGTTTTCGGAGAGGCGGTTGCGGCCTTTATCGAGCGGGAACAAGGAGCCGCTCCTACGTCGGGTTCGGTTGTTGAACACGTCCGCAACCTGGTCGCTGGCTACAAAAAGCCCAAGTACGTCTTCATCGTCGACGCATTGCCGCGAAATTCCCTCGGTAAGGTTATCAAACGCGAACTGCGCGATCGGGCAACCGACCTCATCAAAAGCGCCCAGCTCCTTGAGAAGAGCGCCTAGCGTCATTGTAGCTGAAAAAGAACGGCAACCTAAAGGATGTTGCGTTCTGAAACGCAGGAGCAGCTTGGCTTTCGGCGGGGTGTCCGGATCTGGTTAGAAGAAAATCTTCCGAATCACCTTCGGTTTCTTACCTTCCGCCCGCCGCCTGTTGACGGAATGCCGTGGTACCGCAAACGCGCAGAGCGTGGGGGGAACGCACCGCATTGGCCAAAAGAGTACGGCGGAAAGGCCGCAACTCCAGTAGAACAAGTGCATTCCACACCGCAGATTTCGCTTTTCGTCCGGCGACCTTAGCATCCCTTCAAATACGGCCGGCGACATTGTCGAGATCTGGAGCGCGTTAGTCGAAGCTCACCGCCAACGAGATTATGTCCTGGCGTTTCTCCGTAAGCGGTTGGGCGCTCTGAAGGTCGCCGCTTAGTTTTGGCGTACCGATCGGCCTACTAAGTATTCTGTAGGGCGTACCCGTTAGGGTCGGGCGCAGCGTCTTCCACCCAAACCGTGCTCTCCAAGCACGCGTTTCGCCTCCATGCGACCCCTGTTTCAACGTCAGGCAGACTTCCGCCGCGTCCCGGCCGTCTGCTTCTTCGGGGTGACTTCCTTTGCCGGCTTCTTGCCGGCGATCGGCATCAGTATTTCCTTCTGGCCAGCCGCCGCCTTCTTCACTTTCTTCGTGAGCTTCTTCGCTGTCTTACTCTCGGCTGCTGCACTGCCGACGCTCTTGCGTAGCGCGTCCATTAGATCGACGACGTTATCACCGCGCGGACGCTCCTTCGGGGTAATCGGCTTGCCGGCGCGCTTCTGGTTGATGAGCTCGATCAGCGCGTTTTCATGGTGATCCTCAAATTTCTCCGGATCGAAGCGCCCCGCCTTCTGGTTCACGATGTGCCTGGCGAGATCGAGCATATCCTTGGTGACTTTGACGTCCTGTATCTCTTCGAAATACTCCTGCTCGCTGCGCACTTCGTAGGGGTAGCGCAGCGTGCCGACCAAGCCCTTGTCCATAGGCTCGAGCGCGATGATGTGCTCGCGGTTGGTCAGCACCACACGGCCGATTGCGACCTTGTCCATCTCGCGAATGGTTTCGCGGATCACGGCAAAGGCGTCGTGGCCGACCTTCCCGTCGGGGCGGATGTAGTAGGGACGGATCAGGTAGCGCGGGTCGATGTCGGCCTTGTCGACGAACTCGTCGATCTCGATGGTCCGCGTGGACTCCAGCGCGATCGCTTCGAGCTCTTCCTTGGAGACCTCGATGAACTGATCTTTCTCGAACTGGTAGCCCTTGACGATGTCCTCGTTCGGGACCTCCTCGCCGGTGTCGGTGTCGACCTTGAGGTACTTGATTCGGTGACCGGTCTGCCGGTTCAGCTGGTTGAACGAGATCTTCTCGCTCTCGGAAGTAGCCGGGTAGAGCGCCACCGGGCAGGTGACGAGCGACAGGCGCAGGAAGCCTTTCCAGTTCGCGCGGGGGGCCATCGGTACGCAACGCTCCAGGTACGGGGACTCGGACTCAAGACGGACGGCGCGACACAGTTCCGACACTGCCGCCCCCGTCCACGCATATCCGTGCCTGACTGCCCAGCGAGGCACCATCACACGACACGTGCAGCCTTGACTCTTGCGAACAAACTGAGAACATACTCCCGTGACCCGACCCGAGCCATCCAAACCAGCCACCTTCGAGGTGGAAGCCGCCGCCGACCAGGCCATCGCCGCCTGCGGCGGAGATGCGCGGGAAGCGGTCAAATCGCTGCTTGTCGCCAACTGCTTCCTGGAGGCTCAGGTCGTGGAGCTACGCGCCTCGGTTTCCGCCGGCTACTCGCGCCGCCGGCTCGACATCCCGCGCGATCGGAAGGATTGGTACGACTGAGATGGCCGAGGTCACCTACTACGTCGCCTTGCCCTTCGTTGCCGCCGACGATGGGACCGCCGCCGGCGAGGCGACGGAGTGCTTCTCGGCCAATGCCGCCGTGATGCGTGCCGAGGCGCTGTCTCGCCAGCCCGGGGTCCTGGGCGCGGTCGCGTTCAGCCGTAGCGGTGATCCTGCGACCGGCGAGTTCGGAGACGCCACCGTCATTCGCAAGTTCGGCGAAGTCCCGGACGACCTCAGCGCGCTTTGAACGGCGGGACTGCGAAGATGTCAGCGTGAGCCCGTGGAGAAGCTATTTGCCGCTGAGCGACAGACTGATGCGAGTGACGATGTTGTCCCAGTCGCGCTCTTCGTCGGCGGGATAGTTGATGAGGATGCAATGGATCAGCCGCCCGGAGAAGTTGCAGCGGTTGTACCAAACCTTGTCGCCCTTGTAGCTGGAGACCGCAAAGAACCGTGGCGTCACTCGCTTGTATTGAATGCGTGAAGGCGGATGCTTCTTTGCCAGAAAAGCAGCGGGAGAATCGTTCTCGACGTTCAGCGCCGCCTGGATCGTGAGGTCTGCGCGTCCGTCGGCGGTGCGGAAGCGTTGCCCGTAACCGTCGGGTCGGCCCGCTGGTTCGGTAAAAATCGCGGACGGAAAGTCGACGGAGGTGCCGCTCTCCGGAATGTTGTATCTGGTCCATCTGACCGGCTGGGCCGAAGCCCCCAATGTCGAGGCGGCAAGTGTCAATGTGAGAGCTGCCCACGTCGATTTCATCGCGTTCCTCCGGCGATCACGGAGAAAAAGCGGAGAAGGGCAATTACGTTCCAAAACGCCTGCTGCTGCTGATTGTTGAAAACAGGTGAGCCACTGCCCTTCCTCGACCGGATTATTGGGCTCAAGCCATCTTTGCGAGAAACCACACGGCATCTGCCTCTTTGGAAGAACGCGCGCCGACACTTCCACGGGCTCTTGGGCCGCTTCGGTATCAGGCAGCGCGCAGCGGCGACTGCGGACGACGGAGCCAGCCGACCTCTTCCGCCCGGCACCTCGGACACCTGAACTGGATTTCGCGTCGCACGGAAGCGGACTTCGGGATGTTCGCTGCCATGGGCCATGCGCCGCATCGGGGACATTTTTCGAGTAGGGTCTCCGTTTCGATCATCGCACTCGCTCCCCCCCTGCACCACCGCTCGCCAACGCTCGGAGGCAAGCCACGTTCCGGGGATCCGCAGATGAGACACGGAACGAATCAGCGCGACCGCGTTGAATCGGCATGTGTGCGGTGGCGTTGCGTCAGTCTCGTTCGGGAGTACCGCGTGTCCACGGCGCCATCAAAGCTGCTATTCCTGGTTACATCGAGCCGTGTGATCCCACGTTACGCGAGAAGCCGCCGCGCGGCGAAGACTGGGTCTACGAGATCAAGGCGGACGGCTACCGTGCGCAGCTGCACCTGCGAGATGGGGACGTCAAAGTCTATTCACGCACGGGCCTGGACTGGACCGAACAATTCTCCTCCATTGCAGCGAGCGCCGAGCTGCTCAAGGCAAACGGTGCGATCATCGACGGCGAGGCCGTGGTGTACGGCAGTGCCGGCCTGCCGGACTTCCAGCAGCTGAGGCGGGAGCTCGGTCCGAAGCGCAGCGAGCGCGTGCGCTACCACGCTTTCGATCTCCTGTACCTCGACGGCTATGACTTGCGCGGCGTCGCGTATGAGGATCGCAAGCGCCTGCTGCAGCGGCTTCTGAAGGACGCGCCAGAGACCTTCATCTATGTCGAGGCGCTTGCGGCCGACGGCAACGTGATCTTCGACAAGGGGTGCAAACTGGGCCTCGAAGGTCTGATCGCCAAACGACTCGGCGAACCATACCGCTCGGGTCGGCAGGAGAGCTGGATCAAGCTCAAGTGCAAGAAGAGCGAGACATTTCCGATCGTCGCCTTCGTGGAGAAGCTTGGGGCGCGCCCGCGCAAGGTCGCCTCCCTCTACGTCGGCCGGCGCCAGAATGGCAAACTGCTCTACGCCGGCAAGGTGCGTACCGGCTACACCGAGACGACCGCGCGCGAATTGCGCGAGCGGCTTGATCCGTTGATCCGCAAGACTTCTCCGCTCGATGCGGCGATCAAAAAGCCGAAGGCGACCTGGGTCGAGCCGACCCTTGCAATCGAGGTCCAATATGGCGCGCTAACCGATGACGGCCTGCTCCGCGAAGCTGTGTTCAAGGGCTTTCGCGATGATCTCGCATTGCGCAAGATCAAGGCGCCACGGCTGGTGCCGTCTGTCGCCGGCCGGCCGAAGCTGTGGGTGTCGCGCGAGAACATCCTGCAACTTCTGCCTGAAGCCGTTGCTCCCTCCAAAGACGAACTCGCCGAGTATTGGACCCGGGTCTGGAAGAAGGCGCTACCGCACCTCGGGCACCGTCCGCTGAAGCTCGTCCGTCACGTGCACGGCACGACCTTCTATCACAAGGGGCCGCTGCCGAAGGACATTCCGGCCGCCGTGCACCAGCTTCGTATTCAGAAGCGCGAGGGCGGCCAGGGAACGCGCCTGTGGGTCGACAGCCTGGATGGTTTCCTTGGGCTCGTCGAAATCGGGGCTGTGGAACTGCACCCGTGGAATGCGACCGTCGAAGACTTCGAACACGCCGACCGCATCGTGATCGATCTCGATCCCGGAGAGGGCATCGACTGGGATGGCGTCGTGGAGACCGCGCTCGATCTACGCACGCTGATGAAGCGCGAGGGTTTTGAGACCTGGCCCAAGCTCACCGGCGGCAAAGGAATTCATCTGATGGCGCCGCTGGATCAGCCGATGCTGCACGACAAGGCGCACCGGGTCGCGCATCAGCTGGTCTCCGCCCTCGCAGCGCGCCATCCAGACCGCTACCTCCTCTCTGCTCAGGCAAAGCGTCGCGATCGCATCTTCCTCGATTATCTGCGCAATGGCCGTGGCACCACCGCGATCGGCACCTATTCCCCGCGAGCGCGAGAGGGATTTCCGATCGCAGCGCCCGTGACCTGGAAGCGCATCGAGAGCGGGATCGCGCCGGACGCCTTCACCATCGACAGTCCGTTCCGCGCCAAACCAAGGAGGTGAACAAGATGTCGGACGCATTCGATCAATGGGTGGAATGGCGCTCCAAGCCCCCCGGCGACAGGCGCAGCATTCCCGCCGAACTCTATGCGGCGGTGACGTCGCTGCCTGAAACCGATCGTTCCAACCGGCAGAGGGTCAACGAGGTGGTACGCCGCCATGACACGGCTCGCCGAGAGGGCAGAACCGTATGGCTCTACCTTGATGACTACGAGAACGGCGAGGCGCGCACGGCGGGGCATCCAGAGTGGGTCAAGGTATTTGCATCTGGGGGTGCCGCCGACGCCTGGCTCCAGGACAACGACCCCGAAGGCGTTGCCTGGGAGTACGAAGTGGAAGGCGGTCCAGCCGAAGGATCGGTTTGGCTCTGCTTGCCCGATCCGGCGTCCAGAGCGATCGGTGAGCCCGACTGGATCAAGCTCTTTGCCTCGAAAGAGCGCGCGCAAAAATGGCTTGAGGGCAACGGGCCAAAGCGCGAGATTTGGCAGTACTCGGTTCAGGAGTGACGCGCATGAGTGCGTTCGTTGACACCTCCGTCTGGTTCGCTGTGGCCGCCAAGCGGGATGCTCAGAACGAGCGCGCCAAGTCGATCCTTCAGAGCATCGACGAATACCTCACGACGGACCTGGTGCTGGTCGAGACGTGCCAGCTTCTAAGAGCCCGATTTGGCCGCGGTGTGGCGGAAGTCTTTTGGGAGCGGCTGCGCGACAGCGGAGTTCGGATCGAACCCATCGTCCGCGCCGATCTGGATGCGGCTTCGGAGATAGCGGCGCGCTTCCCGGACGAGAGCTTTTCCTTCGTCGACCGGACGAGTTTTGCGCTCATGGAGCGCATGGGGATCACGCGAGCAGCGACCTTCAACCCGGACTTCGCAGCGTACCGACCCGCCGCGGTCAGAAGCGGCCCTTCCAGATCCTGAGCGAAGGCCACAGCGAAGTCTTCATGGCGCTGAGACAAGCGCTTCTTGAACGCCGGCCCGTTCACGTCGGCCGCGACGGCAAGTGCCAGACGGTCTGCCCGTACATCTTGGGCCACACCACCGGAGAGGAGCGCGCATTCGCCCTCCTTGTGGATGCGAGTGCGCGCACGAAGCGTCCGACCCAGGCCAAGTGGATCTGCCTTCGGCTATCGAAGATCGACGGCGTTCGCTTTGCCGATGAGCCCTGGATCGAGCAAGAATACCCGGGTCCGGTGCAGAGATGTGTCGATCAGGTGCACTTGGAGGCGACGCGACTACCACAGCTTCTGGCATAGCCTCGCATAACCCCCGGCTCTGCAAGCCAACCGGAAGTCACCCTGCTAGCGTGATCGGCCGCTAGTGACCCCCTCCGGAACGGAAACCTGGAACTTCTCAGCCCCGCGTATGTTGTGGGCGATGAATCGTGCGGCGGCCCGCCCAGGCGGGTCGCCCCTTTCTTACGTATGTTTGCCGATCCTCGAACTCAGGAGCTCAGAATGAGCCGCGGAATGCCATCGATGACCGCCCTCTTGGGTATGCTCGCGATCGCCGGGTACCAAAATCGGGACAAGCTGGCGGACATGTTTCGCAACGCTAGCTCCGGTCAGCCGGCGGGCGCCAAGGATTCACTGAGCGGTATGCTCGGCAATCTCGGCGGCCTGGTGGGCGGGGGTGGCGTCGGTTCCTTGCTAAACGGCGGGATAGGCGAGTTGCTCGAGCATTTCAGGCAGAACGGACAAGGCGATACCGCCCAATCATGGATCAATCAGGGGCCGAACCGGGAAGTCACCCCGCCCGAACTCCAGCAGGCTATCGGTCCGGATGTCCTTCAAAAATTGGAGCAGCAGACGGGTCTGTCGCAACAGGAGATTCTCGATCGACTGTCTCGCGAACTGCCGACAGCGGTGGACAAATACACACCTGACGGACGTCTTCCGGCGCAATCGGCGGGATAACACTACCTAAGGCTCGAGGAGAGACAATGAGCATCATCTGGACGATCATCATCGGCTTCATCGCAGGCGTCATCGCGAAGTTCATCATGCCCGGCGACAACGAGCCCTCTGGTTTCATCCTGACCACGATCCTGGGAGTAGTGGGAGCGTTCGTTGCGACCTATCTTGGCCAGTCTCTGGGCTGGTATCGGCCCGGAGAAGGCGCAGGACTGGTAGGGGCGGTCGTGGGCGCCATCATCGTGCTTCTTGTCTACGGTTTTGTGGCCGGTCGCAGCCGACGGGCTATCTAAGAGAAAGCTGAGGCTCTTTGGTACCGCCTAAACGCGGACCCGAATTGGCTTGCGGGTCTCACTCTGGCCACAGAACTAAAGGCGAGAGTGGGCGTTTACTGACATCATGTGAGCTGCTGCCGGTTTGATGGACACCAAGATTGGGTGTTTTATCGAGCCAGAGGTGGGTCATGCAGAGACGGAAGTTCAGTCGAGAGTTCAAGATCGAGGCGGTCAAGCTCGTCAGGGAGCGCGGGGTATCTGTGGCGCAAGCTGGCCGAGACCTGGGCGTTCATGAGAACGTGCTGCGCAAATGGGTGAAGGAGTTCGGCTTCGACGCTGCGCAGTCCTTCCCCGGCCACGGGCAAATGAAGCCTGAGCAATTGGAGATCGAGCGGCTGCGGCGCGAGGTCAACAAGCTGAAGGCGGAGCGGGATATCCTAAAAAACTGTCCAGGGCCGTTGCGCGCCTGTGCGGGGTAGAAACAGCACTGTGTTATCCTCTGCGGCTGGGAGGGTAGCGGCCGTCAGCTTATTGGAGGCACTGTCCCCGTTAAAAAACGTGGTCCATGGGTGCATGCGGACTTGAGAGTGGTGACGCCGCTTCGGCTGCGATCCCGAATAGGAAGATGACGATTGGCATAACCCAGACCCTTCCGCTCATGAGTGAATGGAGGATTTGCGATGCCCCAGAGGACGACCGGTGACCGGCCGGAATTGAAGCCAGTCAACGTCAGCGCGGCCGCCATCGACATCGGATCAAAGATGCACATGGCTGCGGTGAACCCGGACTGCACTGACATTCCCGTGCGCGCGTTCGGCACATTTACACAAGATCTCCATGATCTGGCGGATTGGTTTAGCGCATGCGGCGTGACCAGTGTCGCGATGGAATCCACCGGGGTCTATTGGATCCCAGCCTATGAAATCCTGGAGCAGCGTGGATTTGAGGTTATTCTGGTCAACGCCCGGTACGCCAAGAACGTGCCCGGACGCAAGACCGACGTCAGCGATGCCGCGTGGTTACGGCAGCTTCATTCCTATGGACTGCTACGAGGCAGCTTCCGACCCGATGCCGAGATCGCAACACTGCGGGCCTATTTGCGGCAGCGCGAGCGGCTTGTGGAATATGCCGCCGCCCATATCCAGCATATGCAAAAGGCCTTGATGGAGATGAACCTGCAGCTCCATCATGTCGTCTCGGACATCACGGGCGCCACTGGCATGCGGATTATCCGGGCCATTGTTGCAGGCGAGCGCAATCCTGATGTTTTGGCAACCTATCGGGACGTGCGATGCCATTCATCCACCGAGACCATTCGCGCGGCACTGGTAGGCAACGACCGGCACGAACATGTCTTCGCCCTGAGCCAATCGCTAGAACTCTACGACGTCTACCAGGCGAAGATGCTGGACTGTGACCGCAAGCTCGAAGTCCTGATCGCCGCGCTAGGAAATAAAGGGGCAAAGCCGGTCGGGAAGCTATCCAAGCCGCGCATCAAGACCAAACAGATCAACACGCCCACCTTTGACGTCAGGACCGCGCTGCACGGCGTGCTCGGCGTCGATCTGACTGAGATCCATGGACTGGGTCCGTCGCTCGCATTGAAGCTTATCGGCGAGTGCGGCACGGATTTGAGGGCATGGCCGAGCGCCAAGCACTTCACGTCCTGGCTCTGCCTTGCACCGGGCAACAAAATCTCCGGCGGCAAAGTGCTTTCTTCGCGCACCCGGAGATCTTCCAGCCGGGCTGCCGCACTGTTGCGGTTGGCGGCCACCACGGTGGGGCGAAGCGATACGGCGCTCGGAGCATTCTATCGCCGCCTGTCCTTACGTGCGGGTAAGTCAAAGGCGGTGACAGCGACCGCCCGCAAGATTGCGGTTCTATTTTACAACACCCTCCGGCACGGCATGAGCTACAGGGATCCAGGTGCCAACCAATATGAGCAACAATATCGCAGCCGCGTTCTCGCCAACCTTCAGCGCCGGGCCAAATCTCTGGGCTTCGTGTTGCAGGCCATTCCGACGGACGCCAATCCGGCTGTTTCTTAGGAAGGCCGCTGCCTACTTCGCGAAGGAAGCGACATGAAGTTCGGCTTCATCGCGAAGCACCGGGGCATCTGGCCGGTGGCATGGCTATGCGAAGCGATGGGCGTGTCGCGGTCGGGCTTTCATGCCTGGCTGAACCGATCGCCCAGCGCCAGATCCCGAAGCGACGAGACCGTAGGCCAGCAGGTCAAGGTCAGCTTCCTTGCCAGTGACCGGACTTACGGCGCGCGGCGCGTCTGGCGAGACCTTCTGGCGGACGGCGTCGAATGCGGCCTGCACCGGGTCGAACGGCTGATGCGCCTGCAGGCCCTGCGGGCGCGGCCACGACGCCGGCGTCTGCCGAAGGACGCAGGCCATCGCCAGATTGCGAACGTGGCGTCGAACCTTCTGGATCGGCAGTTCGAGGCCGAGCGCCCGAACCAGAAGTGGATCGCCGACTTCACCTACATCTGGACGGCTGAGGGCTGGCTCTATGTGTCGGCGGTGATCGACCTGTTCTCGCGCCGGGTGGTCGGCTGGTCGATGAGCGCCAGCATGACCGCCCAGTTGGTTGCGGACGCCCTGTTGATGGCGGTCTGGCGGCGCGGCAAGCCGGATGCCCTGATGCATCATTCCGATCGGCAGCCAGTACGTCAGCGAGCAGTTCCAGCGCTTGATGGCTGATAGCGGCATCGTCTGCAGCATGAGTCGGTCCGGCAACGTCTGGGACAACGCGGCGATGGAGAGCTTCTTCTCGTCGCTTAAAACCGAACGCACCGAGCGCAAAACCTATCGCACCAGGAACGAGGCCAGAGCAGATGTGTTCGATTACATCGAGCGGTTCTACAACACGACCCGACGTCACTCGACGATCGGTTACCTCAGCCCTGTTGAGTTCGAGCGCAAGGTAGGATTAGCTTAACCCGGTGTCCATCAAACCGGCAGCAGCTCAACCCTAAAGCCCGCCGGCTCACGCCAGCAGGTAGGGAGTGCGCAGAATGATTAAGGCGATTTTATTTGCTTCCTTTGCTCTGGCTTTGGTGGGAGGCGGTGTACAGGCTCAGCAGGGCGCGCCTCGCCACCCGCAAAAATTGGAAAAAAGCCAGCAGCTCGCTACCGAACGTGGTTTTTCGAGGCGGGCGGAAGAGGAAAGGGACAAGGTCGCGCAAGCGGGAGTTCGTGATCGCCTGCATGCATGGGAAGCAAAACTGACCAGGCGCTTTGTCGAGCGGCCATTTCGGACGACCCACCGGTTCACGCTGGCGGCCATACGGCGAAGGCCGCAGCGGGAGGTTAAATCGCTGCGGCCCCGCGGGGTCAAATGAAGCCGGGTTAAAAGGACCAAGTGAAATATGCAGCCAGCCCCTCCGACGCCGAGGTACAGATCCTGATCAAAATGATCAACGGAGGTTCGACGGCGGCCGAGCTTGGGAGGTATATCGCGTCCGTCAAACGTGTGGCCGCGGACATGGGCCTTTTGCTCGAAGCGCGAGGAGCGCTTCACAAAGACGCAGACGTATCAGCCGCTTCTAGAATCGCACTATGCTTGACTTAGCCAAACCTTAGGGGGAAGCAGCGAATGGTTAGGCTCGGCGCATCTCACCGGACACGGACGCGTCGGGCCGCGAGTCCGTAATCGCGCATACGTAGGCTGGCGGCGCCTTGCCCTTGGCAAAATACGCGTTGGCTAACGAGCGCTCGAGGTTGAGGCCGCTTGCCGCTGCTAAATCCGGCCTGACCTCCGCCCCTCGGTAGCCGCACCCGGCGCACACACACCGCGCGGCTCGATACCAGACAACGAACATCGTTTGGCCAGGGAGTTGCGACCGCAATGGCAGCAGATCAGGAGCCGCTTAGGCCATCTCGCGCATCTCACCAAAGGTGATCTTCTGAAGCCGCATGCCGATATTCACGCGCCATGGCGGCGAGAGTCGATCGTCGACCATTAGCGGCTCAGCACGCGCGCAAGGCCGATAAACAAGGCGCGCCGGTTCACTTGGTTGGCCTGTTGCGGATAGTGAGGGACGTTCTAGCGCAGAAGCACCATCGTCTCGAGCTTAGTTCGCCTATCACCCTGCGGCGGCGAGGGAAGGCAGTTTTTCCGCTTCAGGTCTCTCCCCTCCTAGGGCCGCTTCTTGGCAAGCCTGACCGAAAGACGAGTCACACACTAATGCGCAGGGTGGCATCGCCGTAGAATGTCGCGGCTTCGACGCTGGCAGTCTAACGGAAGCTCCTTTCGTACGGAGGCCCGCCCGCGGTGAAGTCGCGGCGCCCAAGGGGAGGGCGCCGGCTCCGGAGCGTGCTGGTGGACAGTCCTGACGGATGCTCTCCATCTTACGCGGCCGCCCTTTTCGTCATTGGCGGACGAGCTTGGACCGCATACCGGCCAGCATCTTGTAGGCGAGGCGCCGCCAGATCAGGTTCATCAGGATTAGCATGTAGCATCCCCCGTGTTCGATGCCGGCAGCTTCGACCCCCTCTGTTTCAGCGAGATTTCGCCGGGGCGGGGAAATGGCTTCGTGCAAGATTGCGATAGCGGCGGGTTCAGCTCTCACCGATATGATCTGTTCACAGCCGGCAGAAGGCCTTCACCCCAGGCAAGAGGAGCCCGGCGGTTCACGTTGCCCGGCCTTTCAGCTTGGGATTAGCTGTGCCACGACCGCCCCTCAAGGCCGCTTCGATGGTCTTGAGCCGCGTACCTCGGCGGGATCTTCCGCTTTGCTGCTTAGGCGCGGATGATCGGGACACTCGCGTAACTAGCCACAGATCGCTGCGGCAGCTGGCGCATTCATAACGCTTCAGTTCGTAGCCTTTGGTCACGGCGAAAACAGCTTTGAGGAGTCGAGCTTGGCTACAAACGGTGCATCCGGCTTCGCCGTTCACGATCACCCCCGCAAGCAATTTGGCCGCAATGATCGAAATCGGAACTGAGTCTCAGTTCAGGAGCAATAGCGGCTCACGGTGGTGGGGCCTATTTTCGATACAGCCGCCCGGTAGTCGTCCGGAGGTGTAAACGCCGGCCATTGGAATTACCGTTCTCACCTTTTGGCGGACCAGCCATGGCGCAAGGCGGTGGCACGGACAAAGGTACCAACCCTCATCTGCAACAGATGTCAGCGTCCAATGGAGTTTCTCGCGTCCCTGCCGGCAATTGCAAACCTGCCCGCCGCCTACGCTACAGGTGCATGCCCTGCCTGAGAGTTGAAACTATCATTCTGGGCTGAAGGAAGGCGCCGCCGGAGGACTACTTGGCTTGAGCTCGAAAGTCCGAGGCGAGCGTTTCATCTGCCAGGAGACGAACTCGTCTCCGGCATCAAGCCTCCCCCCGCACGCCAGCAATGGCTGGTTGTCGGACGTGGCGCAAAGTAGAGCGCGAACCTCGCTTCTTCTGAACGTGGCGGGCTCAGCGCGTCGGTAGCCGGTCCACCATGCTGGACAAGACCTTTGGCGGCAACGTGATGCCGGGCAGCTTCTAGGTCGTCGTTTCATAATGCAGGCTAACGCTCCCCGTGTCCTGACTTTCTCCGAGCCGCACCGCAAACTCGACCGGCTTCACCAGTGTTATCCGTCCGGCGAGAACAAAGATGTTCGAAACGCCGAGCTCGGCCAACGACGACATCGTCCCAAACGCGATGTTTTCTGCTGCGTCCGGATGTTGCCACTGCTTAACAGGACGGACAAGTTTTCTGGTGTCATGAGCTTGACCGCGAGATCGTCGGCAATTGTCGCACCGAATGCCTTGATTGCCATCCGTTCGAACGGGCGCACCGGCCGCCTTTGCCCAATTCGATCAAGGTAGGCTGACACAATCTGATCGACGATTGAATGGCGGACCCGCGGCAGATTCGTCCGGACGATCACCTGAGCGGCGTCTGCGCTTCGCACGGCCGAAACCAGGCCCAAGACCGAAACGAAGGCTGACCCGGCGTAGATGAAGAGGCAGATCAGGAACGCCGCCAGGATGCCAATGAGCCACCTCATGGAGCGGCAATCACGGTGGAGGGGCATTGCTCCAAGATGCGATCGGCAAGGACCTCTAACGCCTCTTGCGCGGCTGTCAGCCGAGAAGTTTAATCATCTTGATCGTTGGAGGTTGGCAAGTAGCCGCAATGAGCGCCGCGTTCGCACTTGCGGCGTGTGGGAAAGACCCAGGGCCTAAAGGTGCTGCTCATAAGGTGGGTGGCCGTGAAAGCCTTCAAGTTCGATGAAATTCCACTGCTCGCTGTTTCAGGGAAACCCTAGCCGCGAAGCCTGACTGCAGTCACGCCATGGCTTGCGTGTGCCCAGCTTTGCGCGAACTCTCGTTTCCCCACCACGCACTGAACCTGTAGGCTAACGGCGGTAACGGCCTGCCGAGAATTCCTAGTTCGGCGGCAGCGCATTGCAACGCGGCGGCATCGCATCCGGCTTGAGCAGAGCTTACGGCGATGCGCTGACCATCTCCGGCGACGCTCAGGGCGGCGACGACAGTCTGACCGGAGGCAATGTTCCAAGCCCGGTTCCTGCCGGAACATACGATACCATGCTTGTCGGGGATGGGCAGACCATGCTGACAACGCGCGTGGAGGGAACGACCAGTTGATCAGCGGCACCGGAAAAGATGACATGTGGGGCGACGCTCAGGTGATGCTTGGGCTCGCGAAAGGAGGCAACGACACCTTCGTGTTCAACGTCAATAACGGCCACGACAAAGTCGCGGATCTTGGCCAGGGTATTTCGAATTTAGGAACCGACTACATTGATGTCGCTGCGCTTGGTATTGAGAACTTCAGCGAACTTACGATCTCGGCATTTGACACGAGAGCACACGAAAGCACGATCACGTTCAGCGCAGGCAACGACGTGCTCGTACAGGAAGCACTCAGGCCTCAGGATTTCATATTTCGCGCCGCATGGCCTCTTGCTGACCTAGAAGGCAAGTGGCCAAGTCCTCTAGGCCGACGTGCGCCGGCTTTTGTTCGTTGCGCGTGGAGCAAATACACCGGTTCATCAACTAACCAGCTTGCGATGTAGTCGCGTAAGGCGTCTTCCGCGGGAATCTTGGGGCGGCCAGCGCGTTAAGCCGCTCCTCGGCAACCGCTGCGCGTTCTGTTCCTTTGGTACCGTTCCGTGTCCGCCAGTTCAGGAGAATGGAAAGGCTTGCTGTAGCAGCTGCCTTGAAGGGAGTCGACCGGCTGCCTGTTGCAGCAGCCGGCCAGGAACCCTTTTAATTGGATTTGATTTTCTCAGACAGGCGGGCTCAGCCCTCTTTGTGACGGTCTGTTTGCGAAAATGAGTTCGGTAGACGTGGTTGTTCCCTGCTTCCGGTATGGGCGCTTCCTGCGAGAGTGCGTCGAGAGCGTTTTGACGCAATCCGGCCCCGAACTGCGCGTGCTTATTATCGATGATGCGTCGCCGGACAATACAGCGGAAGTTGCGGAAGGGTTAGTCTGCTCCGATCCCCGCGTCAGTTATTGCCGGCACACCTCGAATCAAGGGCTGATTGCTACCGCCAATGAAGGCATCGCCTGGGCGAGAGCCGACTACATGCTTCTGCTGTCTGCGGACGATTACCTGTTGCCCGGTGCCCTTTCGAGATCAGTCGAGCTGATGGACGATCATCCGTCCGTCGCTTTCACCTTCGGCGGCGCGGTTGTTCTTGATCAACACGGGGAGCGTTCGCGGCGTCGAACAGGCGTGGGATCGAGAACCCGTGTTTTGTCCGGACTTGATTTCATTGCACTTAGCGGCGCAAAAAACATTGTGCTGTCACCAACCGTCGTGGTTCGCACATGCCTGCAGAAACGCGGCGGGTATTTGGCTGATTTACCCTACGCCTCTGACATGGAAATGTGGTTACGGCTGGCCGCACACGGCGATGTCGGGGTCATTGCCGCTGACCAAGCCGTGTATCGAGCGCACTCGGCCAATATGTCAAGTGAGCCTTCGCGAGAGCAAGACCTGCTCCAACGCAAGGCAGCGATAGAATATTTCCTGGATAGTAGCGCCGCGAGGTTCACCAACGCTGCTGATCTTCGTATCCGGATGAACCACATGTTGGCACTTGAAGCGATCGGCTGCGCAAGCGCTGCCTTCAATGAAGGCGCGATGGAGAGCTCAGCACGCCTGTCTAAACTTGCCCTGAGTATTGATCCGAGCGTTCAAAGATCGCGTCGTTGGTGGTTTCTCGCCTGCAAGAAGGTTCTTGGGTCGCGAGAATGGCAGCTGGTGCGGCCTGCAGTTGAATGGTTTAGATCTATCGTGCGGAAGGACCACCGCTGAACACCGCCAAAACGACTGGGCTTCTATACGACCTTGTTAGTTTCGTTCGCGCCTGGCCATACCTCAGCGGATCTACGGCGCTGCCGTCGATAGCTCGTTGTTGGGTCAGTGTGGATGCGACGCCTGTTTATGAATAGGAAGTCGACCTCGATCAGCGTGGGAAAGGCGTAGTGCGTGGGAAGGACTGCATTTATGGCAAAGCCTCGTTCTTCGTAAAATGTTACGGCTTCTCTCAGGCTCGGCTGGTCTTGGTACAACGGAGCGATTGCCACTTCGGATTGGAGGCCATAGAATTCTGAGAGCATCTCGCCGGCTCCCGCGGCAACGGAGAGGTCATGCCCTTGAGTATCCATTTTCAGGAAGGCACGCTTGAACCCAAGCGTTTTCTGATATTTGCGAAAGCAATCATCGAGCGTGTCTGTGTCGATGCCGATTCTCTCTGACGCGGCTATATCCCGCTCAAACACGCCACCCGACAGCGGCGTATGCAGAGACGATAGTGAATGGGACGATGCCACATTAAATTCGACATGTCGTCGCGTTGAATCCAATGCAACGCTCTCAACATGCCAACTCGCGTCGTAGACAGCTTTTGCGTGCAGCGCCTTTGCGAGTCGCGGGACAGGTTCAAACGAAACAATCTGGCCGTCGTAACCGATAGATCTCAGCAACTCGGCATGTTGCCCCTCGTTTGCGCCCACGTCGAAAACGCAATCGACGTCGAGATAGACGAGCAGTTCGCGGAGCGCATGCTTCTCATGCAGCAGGGGGAAACGATGCGCATGCGCGATTCCAATCGACATCTTGTTAAAGGCGATATTCTGCAGGAGCCGCTTAAAGGTCAGCATGACTGCCACTCGGGGGTTTTTCCAGCAATTGACGTTTTGGTAGGCATTAACTATCATTTAATGCAAATTAAAGCTCAATAAATCCGAAAAACAAGATCTGACCCGTTTAAAAATGTGGAGCAGAGCAATGAAGATCGCCTCGGGAGTTTTGTCTGCATTAGCTCTGGCCTTCACTCTAATAATTTGTGCGCCGCCCGCCCTAGCCTGCAACGGCAATGGAAATTGCGAAAACGCGCCCGGCCAAGTGAGGGGAGCCCCCGGTCCGATTGCTGGCGCCGGCCTTCCGATTCGCCATTGGCTACGGTGTCTACTGGTTGGTTAAACGCCGTCGTAAGGTTGGCTGACACTGGTAGCTCGCCTTCCCGGGGCAGCCTGTCTTACCTGATATTTCGGTGGGTACTTCAAGCGGTCGCAACGGGCTGCACGCCAATCCCGAAGAGAGCGATTGCTAGCCTGTTGTAATGAGCACGCCGCGCACGCGAGGCGTTGCAGTTAGTTAATCGCAATCTCCGCTGATACTAGCCGGACGAAATCGTTGTGTCCGCTTTCATCTACGCCAGAGTTCAAGGGATTCTGGTTCTCAAGCAAGACTCGATGGTGATTTGGCATATACTCGGCGGCTGAAAACAAGGCGAGGCGCTGGCTTGTGGTCGCATATTCAATCGAGTGGATTGCACGTGGTACATTGCGAATATCGAGGCGGTTGTCACGTGGAGAATTCTTTGCGGGACTATTCACTCTCGGCTGTGTAAGTGGCCTCGCATCACGCATCATCCAATCAGTTAACCGGCTTGGATGGGCGGAGGCGCTTTTCAATACTTTCGGGATTAGCATAATTGTGTGGATCTCGTGTGCCGCCGGGGTATCTCTTGTTCTTCGAGACCGAACGTTTGGGGTGCGTCCGTCAGAGCTGGCCCTGGGGGCAGGTTTTCTCTTTCTGGTCATTCTTCCGATCGGAGCCCTAAGCTGGCTCGCAGTAACCGCTCTTAGTCTCTACATCATTATCTCCGCTGATGTCGCCTCATCTCGACGGGGCGCTTTCATATTACTGGCTACCACCGTGCCCATGCTTTGGAGCCGATTGCTATTTCAGTTTTTTGCAAATCTAATATTGCAGATCGACGCGTCACTCGTTGGTTGGATACTGGGGACGCATCGGACCGGAGACATTGTGGAATTTGCTGACGGATCCGGAGTTCTTGTAATCTGGCCAGCTTGTTCTTCGCTTGCGAACGTGTCTCTTGCAGTACTGTGTTGGGTTACCTTGAGCCAATTAGCGGGCTCCAAGAAATCCGTTTACGACGTGTCGTGGTGCCTTTTGGCCTGCGTTTCAGTAATAGCTGTGAACGTCACGCGGATAAGTTTGATGGGTTTGAGCCAATGGCATTACGCCGCCGTCCATGGACCGTGGGGAGACACGGTCGGCAACACAATCATACTCGGCCTGATAGTCGGCTTCAGTGTTCTTGGGGTGCGGCGTGAACTATTCCAGCGCATTTAGGTGGTCTATTGCTGCCGTGCTTTTGTTGACGATTGGATGGAAGATCGCAAGCCAGCCCGAAACTCAAAACTATTTAAAGGACGACCTTATCAAATTCTTTGAACGCAACCACTTCAACGTCGTCGTGACCGACGAGGTCGTGAATTACACGCCGATTATCCGGGCGAGCAGAGCCTCGTGCCATCTGCAGATCGCGACACTTATTCCCGATGGCTCGAACCGGGATCTCATTCGGCATCTTGCTGCAGCTACAGATTGCTCGTTCGTTGTCTTTCGCGGCACGGTATACGTCCAACAGCCCGTATTCTGGACAGTACTCGATTACTTTTGGTCCAAATTTCTTCGCGAGCTTGGATTGATTAAGCACATTACGCCCGTCATTAGCGTAGCGGTGAACTCATCGTGCAATGGCGAGGGACTTCCGTGGGGTGAGCTAGAAGGTATCAGGAGAGATCCGCGTTGAACGCCATTGATTGCCAAGAGCTGATGGCGGGTATCGGCCCATCGGCGACCTGCCGTAGGCTACTCCAGTCGACATCCCTCACGTCGGATGCGATCGCGAGTCGGGCGCAGGCGAGCCGAGGGTACCTCTGAGGAGTTATGAAGTACATTTTCATCGCGGCCGGCTGCTGGCTGCTGCTGAACCTGCTCTTCGTTGTGCTAGTCACCCCACCGCGTAGGTCGCGCCGGCGGCGACAGCTTGCTCGCACGATTCAAGCAGTCAAGAAATTCATTTTGAGCAGACGGCAGCCCCCTACCTGAGTGGAGACAGTGGGGTTCCGAATTTCCGGAACTACTCGGGCTCGCAGACGGGATTCACATGCTTTAATGAAGCCGAGCGCGGTCCCTGATTTAGTCTTCTCATTTGCTCTGATGCTGTCCTGATAGTGATTTTGTTGTGGTGGGGAGGACATTTATGCGAAGCTCTCGCGCAATCCTTTATGCCCAAGGACTTGGCGAACTCACCTCTCAGCTCTCAGAATTGGAATATCTTCGGGGTCTAGTCGAAGAAGCAGCGGAGGGCCCTCGGTGTGCCTCCATTACGCTTGACACATCCCGTTTCGCGCAGCCTGCGAAGTCGTGAACCAGGCGCCCTGTCTGTCCGCTTCCGTCGCCGCGTGCCACCAAGCTGGATGCAGGAGCTATCGGGCCCCCTGGCAACGACAACCAAGTCAATCGGACTTTGCTGACGCCATTCCCCGAGGCATGGTGGGCTTCCTCCTAAAACCTCTCCAAGGGCTGGCTTACCGCGCCTTGACTCCTCCTGAGGGGGAGTGGACGAGCCCCAGGGAACCGCCAGCAACGATAGGCGGCTCCGCACGTTGATACGTATCGCCGGCCGAGGGTCTGACTGTAGGCGTCGGTGGCTGAGAGAATTCCGCGTTCCGCCTTGTATGTTAGGAGCGCAGAATGGCCGAAGAATTCAGCGCCGAGACACGTCGCCTGCTCGAGCGAGCCAACGAAACCATCGCTCAAAGTCGTCAGTTAGCCACGGAACGTCGCGCACTCGTCGCTGAGTGCGAACTAAATCTCCGACATAGGCTGCTCGATATCATCACGCTGCATACTGATGACCGGAGATTGCCGGGTCCGCGCACCCGAGTGGACTACAGCCCTTGTGGCCCGTTTGGACCCTGCGATGGACGCCGAAGATGTCTGCTCATCGGGGCTAACGGAAGTCATCGCGGGCGGACTAAACCGACGCTAGTGACCCTGGGTGTGTGAAAAGCCACGAGTCGGCTACTATTCCTCCGCTTCCTGATTGGAGGATACGGATGGGACGTTTCGTTGAAGGCGCGGACAGATCCCAGCTGACGCTCTTGCCGGACTGTACGGTTATCTCAATCGGGTGCAATCCAGTCGCCGCCTGGAACGTGAGGCGTGCCGCAATCTCGAGGTGATGTGGCTGATCGGTCGCCTGGGTCCCGATCATAAGACGATCGCCGATTTCCGGAGGGACAATGGTGCGGCGATCAGGAAGGTTTGTGCGAAGTTCATCGCACTATGCCGGCAAATGGGCCTGTTGCAGAGCCCAAGCGTCGCGATCGACGGCAGCAAGTTCAAGGCGGTGAACAACCGCGACCGCAACTTCACGCATGCCAAGATGGCGAGGCGGATGGCGCAGATCGAGGAAAGCGTCGGCCGATATCTGCGTCAACTCGATAGCGCCGATCGGCAGGAGCCATCGGAGGCGATCAGCATCAAGACGACGCGGATCAAGGAAAAGATCGCTCGGCTGAAGCAGGAGATGAGCCGTCTGGAAATGCTAGATGCGCAGATGCGCAACACGCCGGATCAACAGATATCGCTCACCGATCCAGATGCCCGTTCGATGGCCACCAGCGGACGCGGATCGGGTGTCATCGGCTACAATGTCCAGGTCGCGGTGGACACGGAACACCATCTGATTGTTACGCACGAGGTCATAAACGTAGGCAACGACCGAGGGCAGCTTGCTCGGATGTCGAAGCAAGCCAAGGAAGTGCTCGAAGTGGACAAACTCGATGCGGTCGCCGATCGTGGCTACTTCGACGGAGAGGAGATATTAGCCTGTGAAGAAGCTGGTGTTGCAGTCACCTTGCCCAAGCCCATGACGTCGAACGCCAAGGCTGAGGGCCGGTTCGGCAAACAGGACTTCGCTTACCTGCCTGATGAGGATGTCTACCGCTGCCCATCAGGCCAGCTGCTGCCATATCACTTCACCAACATCGAGCATGGAATGACGCTACGCCGTTACTGGTCGACAGCAGCGTGCCAGGGCTGCGCGATCAAGAGCCAATGTACGCCGTCAAAGGAGCGCCGCATCACGCGCTGGGAGCATGAGCATGTCGTCGACGAGGTCCAGAGACGGCTCGATTCCAATCCCGACGCCATGCGGACGCGACGTGAGACAGTCGAGCATCCCTTCGGCACGATTAAAGCCCGTATGGGAGCGACCCACTTCCTGATGAAGCGCCTACGGAATGTTGCCGCTGAGATGGCGTTGCACGTCCTGGCCTATAACCTCACTCGGGTGATGAACATCGTCGGCAAACCGAGCCTGATTGCAGCTATCCGAGCTACCTGAAGGCGGGAAGTGCGTCCAAAAGCGACGCCGCGCGTCCCAATAACCACCTCAGCCGGTTACATAGACGATCCGACGCGAAAACATCGGCGGCCTGCAACGATTGTCGACCACCGCCGCCTTTGAGCTGTGTTTCCACACAACCAAGACCCAAAGCGGACTCCAGCGCATCGCGCAGCTCCTGAGGGAGTAGTGAAGCGTCGAACAGTTCTCGAACGGTCACCAAGCCGGCGTCGGCGAACAACGCCGGGCGGCGTCAACTTACGGCCACGTTTTGCGATTTGGTCGGCTCGTCGGCACTCTCGGCCCGCCTTGATCTGGAGGACCTGCGGGCCGTAATGGGCACCTATCACCGCTGCATCGCACAGGTTGTTGCCCGGAATGAGGGCGTTATCGCGCGGTACATGGGAGATGGCGTGCTCGCCTATTTCGGCTATCCGCAGGCGCACGAGGATGATGCCGAACAGGCGACACGCGCCGGGCGCTGGTCGATGCCGTGGCCAAGCTCCAGGCAGAGCCCGCCACCGAGCTCCAGGTTCGCGTTGGCATCGCTACCGGTATGGTGGTCGTCGGCGATCTGACCGGCGAAGGCGCTGCTCAAGAGCAGGTCGTCATTGGCGGGACGCCGAACTTGGCTGCGCGCCTGCTGACGTTTCGCCAATCCCGGTACCGTGCTGATCTCAGAGAGTACGCACCGGCTCACTGATGGGCACTTCGAATTCCGCAATATCGGTCCTGTCGAGCTTAAGGGATGGGCGGAGCCAATACCAGCCTGGCAGGTCCTGGGAACGACCGAAGTGGATAGCCGTTTCGAGGCACAGCACAAAACCCGATTGGCGCCACCAATTGGGCGCGACGAGGAAATCGAGATGCTGTTCCGTCGCTGGCAGCACGCCAGGCGTGGCGAAGGTTGCGCGGTGATGCTCACCGGTGAGCCCGGTATCGGCAAGTCGCATATTGCCTTGGCGCTTGATGAGCGACTCCCCGCCCAACCGCACATCAGGGTGCGGCAGTTCTGCTCGGCGCACCACACTAATAGTGCGCTGTATCCATTCATCCGTCAGCTCGAACGCACTGCCCAGCTCGAGCGGAGCGACCCGGCAGCAGAGAAGTTCGCCAAGCTTGAAGCTCTGCTGGTTCGGTCAGGCGCTGATGCCGACCGCGTAGTGCTACCTCTGGCCAACCCTCTGGCACGGAGACCACCCGACGAATCCGGCGGTGGCGCAAATGCGAAGTGCGGCGGCATCTCCTAGGGCGACCTTCGCACAGACCAGAGGATAGCGTTCGTGAGGATTCGCTGGTAGCGGGCGTCCTGCCAAACTGACGGCTCGTGGCCTAGCGCCGAATAAAATACTCGTCCCTCGCCATAGAATCGGGTCCAGGTGAGAGGCCAGCCATAGAATCGTTGATGCACGCCGGTCTTGCCAAGGTCCACCGAGCTTGGGTCGAGGCGCAGGAGCACGCGTGAACCACGATAGTCGAAGTCGCTGATTTGGTAGATCTCGTCCTCGACTTGCAACGAATTCCCGAGCAAAGCCACCAGGGGATCGCCAGGATCAACCACCTCGATCTTCACGGCCTGATGCCAAGGATGACCATTGAAGTAGCCGCCGACCAGATCGAGATAGTCCGGCCAAGTGTAGAATGTGTCCGCCGCCGAATGAACGCCGAGGAACCCGCGGCCCGAGCGCACAAAGTTGAGAAGAGCTCTCTTTTGCGCGGCGCTCATTGGAAGTTCTCCGGTTGTGTAGAACATCACCGCCGCGTAGCGCTCGAGGTTTTCGGTAGAAAATTCGGACGTGTCTTCCGTTGCAATGACTTCAAAGACACCCGAATTGCTTCCGAGCTGGGTCAGGATTGCCTTGGAAAGCGGTATGACATCATGCCGGTAGCCAGCGGAGTATGTGAAATAGAGGATGCGCTCTGGCGGACGCTCCGCATGCGCGCCGAGTGGTCGGATTGCCGCCGCGCCGCCGAGGAGCGCGATGAACTCACGTCGCCTCACAATCGCCTCCGCCAACGCCAACCAACCATGTTTTGAAGAAGCCTAGCACAGATCAGCCCAGCACCGGCCTTCGGGCATCGCCCTCTGGCGTCCTATGCAACGCTGCTGGCCCATCAGCGAAGTGGCGAATCGTCTCATTGAGGTCAGCTTCGTGGGTGATTGTGTTGAAAAAGTCGAAAGTTGCAGGGGGCAAGATTTTTCGCGAAAACGCTACGCAGCGAGCGACCACTGATTCGTATGACCTCAATCGCGTTACCGAAGTCGCCTGTGAATTTTGCGTGAGGCCGTGAGGTCCCTCGCATCTTGTACGCGAAAGTCGCGCCCACGGCCCGCAGAATTTTGGTCATCGGCGAAAGACGACTTTTGCAACAATATCTGGGTGGAAGCGGACTGGTTTTGCTCAGGTCGGGTTCTTCGCACTTTGACCCGAATGAGACGAACTTGGGAAGGGGCGCGACCCCCGAACCGTCGAGCCGAGCCGGTACTGAGCGCAGCGCAACGGCATTCGCGGTGACCTCTTAGCCAGTATTTTTGACCGCCTCAGCCAGTATCTCGTAAAGCTGCTGCTTGCTGAATTGCTTAGGCCGCTGCCTCTCCGCTGCGTTTCGCGACACCTTCTTTGCGACTGGACCGGCGCAAGCTGCCGACGACGTCGCCCTCAGCTTTGGGGTCGGCCTTATCTTGGGCCTCGCCGTTGGCAGCTTGCGACCGCGCTTCAGGCCCTGACGGGTCAGCATGCCGCAGACCGCGTTACGACTGCATCCGAGCCGGCGCGCAATCTGCGCCGCGCTATGTCCTGCGGACCAGAGGCTGATGAGGAGCCCTATGTCTTTCGCATCCCAGCCCATGGGGGATATTATAGCACCCACGGCCGAACACGCGTCAATCTAGTCTTCGTCCGGCTCGCGTACGGCCGCCGGTTCGTCGAGCTTGATCTCGGAGAAGGCGACGCGGGAATGGTCGTCTATGCAGACGTGGACGAAATCCCAGCCAGCGCCGCGTCTCTTGTTCGGACAACTGGCGAGAAGAGCTGGGTCGCTGAGCTGGGACAGGTCGACCGAACGTAAAGCCCTGCATCGCTGCGGAATGGCGCTCACCACCGGACAGTTCGGCTGCGCCTTCGCGCGGCGCCTGATGCACTCCGCCGAATTAACTTCCAACAGCAACATACGATTCACATATGTGGATGCTGGAACAACGTCGGCGGATTTCAGTCTCCGTTGCATCATTTTCCCGATTGGTCCGCCGCCGGGCCATGATCCAAGCTTGTTAGAAGGCTTGGTTGGGGGTTACACGACATGCGTGAACATCCTGGTCTAGCGGTTGACGCCACTGTGCGGCTGCATGAGCGCCTAGAACGGCTTACGTCTCAATTGTCCGAACTGGAGTGTCTTCGGGCCCGCGTGCGCGAAGCGGAGCGGAGCGTGCTGATCACCGTCGAAACCGCTCCGTCCCGTTCGCGAGCGACATTGCGGCATACGCCTTTTCGAGTTTCCCCAGCCCGTTCATCTCTTTGAAGTTGTGGCACGCCAACTTTAGCCTTCCCTTGACTTCGTCCGAGGCTCTGAGCCGGCCGAGTCTTTGCGACGGTGCGGCGTTTGGAACGCTTCGCCGATTACCGAGTGTTCCCGGCACGCGTCCCAAAGTGCGTAATGCAGTCGGGCCCCAGCTCCCCCAATCCCTTGGAGCTGAGGCCATTCTTGTTTGGCGCTTCCGATCGACAGCTGGCGATAATGCCCCCGCGTTGCTCGCGGGCGCTTCCGACGAACCCGTTCTCTGAGGATCGACTGGACGCAGCCACGTCAGCTTCTGGCCCTAAACCGAAGAGCGGTTCAACCGCCCCAATGTCTGCAGTCGCTGGGATATTGTTGCAAAACTCGTCTTTCGCCGATGACCAAAATTCTGCGGGCCGTGGGCGCGACTTTCGCGTACAAGATGCGAGAACCTCACGGCCTCACGCAAAATTCACAGGCGACTTCGGTAACGCGATTGAGGTCATACGAATCAGCGGTCGCTCGCTGCGTAGCGTTTTCGCGAAAAATCGTGACCCCTGCAACTTTCGACTTTTGCAACACAATCGCTGGTAAACCGGACGCCAGCTGCACTTGCCGCGCCAACCGCTTTTAACCCGAAGCCGCCAGCCGACGTGAAGTGAATTTCTGAACGTCGGCTGGCCCAATCGAGAAAATATTTCGAGCAGCCGGCAATTCAAAAGAACGCGAATGAGTCAGAGGCCGCCACCCAACCTGAAGCCGTGCAATTCTGCTAGGGTAAAAATCTGGGCGTGTGGCCCATGCGCGGGGAGGGAGCAGTGACAAACTGGGATGTCTCCAACGATCCATCTGGCGAGCCGCCATCCGAAAATAGGCAGCCGGACAAACCAGCATCCGATCAGGAGCGACCGGGGAAGCCCCTATCTGATCGCAGTTTAAGTGATTCGCTTGCGGGAACGATTGCAGTTGATCGGCGGCGCGCTTGCGTCGATTGCCGCCGTCGGTGCTATCGAGGGCGGCCTCGTCGACTACTGGAGCGTATGGAAGACGCTCCGCACAGACGTGTTTTCGGAGAGCCAAAAAACGCAGAAGGAGGCTACGGCACGGCCCGACATTGCTCCCCGTTTGTCTCTCGTTGTCCTGCCATTCGCAAACCTCAACAACGACGCAGAGCAGGACTATTTCGCCGATGGCATTACGACCGATCTGACGACCGGCCTCGCGCAAATGCTCGATACATTCGTGATCGGGCGCGGGACGGCTTTCACCTATAGGAATAAGCAGGTCGATCTCAAGACCTTCGGCAAGGACCTTGGTATTCGATGGGCGGTACAGGGAGCTGTGCAACGGGCCGGAGATCGGGTCCGGATGAACGTATCCCTTGCAGACCTTTCGGCCAGTCGTGACGTCTGGTCGGATCGTTTTGACGGCGATCGGATGAATCTCGCCGCCTTGCAGGACCAGGTCACGGCGCGGCTTGCCCGCTCTCTCAACGTTGAACTCATCCAAGCCGAAAGTCGGCGCAGTCTGATGGACCAGCCCGCGAATCCAGATGCCGTCGATTTCACCATGCGCGGGTGGGCAAAAGTCTATGGACCTCAGGGCAAGGTAACGATCACCGAGGCAAAGGACTTGTTTGAGGCCGCGCTGCATCTCGATCCGGACCACATTGATGCAATGCTCGGTAAAGCGTGGCGCATAGCCAACGGCATACTCAGCGGATGGTCAACGTCCGTGACGGAAGACAAAAAGATCGCCACCAGCTTAATTGATCAAGTTATTTCAACGAGCGCGAATGCGCACATAACCAAAGGAAATATTTTACTCTATCGAGATCCCGAGGCGGCATTACCTGAATTCGACGCCGCTTCGGAAGCCGACCCAAATTCGCCGATTGCAGACGCAACAAAGGGAATTGCACTTGTTACAGCGGGACGCGCGCACGAATCTCCTTCGACCAGTGCAGATTGCTTTGCGCCTAAGCCCCAAAGATCCGGCGCGTAGCACCTGGCATTTCTTCCTGTGTCACGCTCACGTCCATGTGCAGCAATACAAGGAAGCCATTGAGGAATGCAGGCGCTCGATCAATCTGAATAAATTATACTGGATGCCGTATGTGGATCTGGTTTCAGCCTATGGAGCCACAGGCCAACTTGAAATGATCCCGCAAATGACGGCCGAATTGGATGCAATCCTGCCGGATTTCACGGTCCAATGGTTCCGTCAAATAGGCTACGCACGTTCGAGCAATGCGCAGTTTCGTCGTGAGTACGACAACATCCTTGATGGACTTAGAAAGGCTGGCGTACGCGAACAGTGAGGTCGCCAGAATCTTCGTTGCTTGCTCACCAGAAGAGTCTCTTCTGGCCCTAAGCCGAAACGCGCTTGAGGCGCGGTAACGTCCGCTGTCGCTGAGGGCCAGACGCCTCAACAAGCACCTGTCCCCGAAAACCCACATCCGTGCCGCGTCGACAGTATTCACCAATGTCCCTTACCCACTCGCGCCAGGGCTATGTGCAAGCTGGCAGGGGGTTGTGCGAGTGTGGTGCTTTGCTCGCCGATAGCGTTCCCACATTGCCTTTCCGTCCAGATTTTCGACCAGGTCAAGTCCAACAGAGGCGAGATCGTTGACGATGTCATCCTGATAGAATCCCGAAATCCAAGGTTCGGCGGTCTGCGCTACCAGATTGGCATTCTCGTTGTGTGGTGCTTGAGATGTGTTCTGGGCGAACTCGGCTTGGTCAATATAAGTGAATACAAGTTCGCTTCCCGGGGCACCGCAAGTTGCCACTGCACGCAAGGCTGCCAGATTGGCTTGACGTGTCAGGTACACCGAAACGCCGAGCCACGAGAAGAATGCTTTCTTGTCTTTCCCGGAAGCAAGAGCAAGCAAAAGCAGACACCAAATCCTCGTTCGTGAGGTCGGCAGCGATGAAATGCACCGACGGCGGAAGCGATATGCCGCATTCGTTAATACGCTGGATCTTCATCGTTTGTGCCACCGGATGGTCTATCTCGAAGATCGTCAGGGCGTCGGAAAAAGCGGGCGGCGAAACACGAAGCTATCCAGCCGGCACCGATAAGAACGTATTGACTTATGCCCTGATTGTCGCCGCGCGCAACGCGTCCTCCGCATAACGAGAGCGGATTACCACTCCTGGCAGTGCGGTATTGGTCAGCAGGAAGTTGTCCAACACTGAACCGGGTCCCTGCAAGGCACGGGCACGCGCGTCCTTATCCATGCGGGCCAATACCCGCTCAGTCATCCTTTCGCGTTCAGCTTCGGAAACGAGTCGATCGCCCCAGGGATCGTCGAAAAGGGGAGACGGGTCGAACCGCGAATGCAGCGCTCTCATCAGCGACGTTGTCAGTGCGGTGCGGCTGGGCAATGAGTCCATCATCCCGATCCTTCCTGGGACGGCTTGTCTCGCTGAGTACTAGGGCGATCTGGCGCGTACGGACAATAGACTAGAATAGGCGATGAAAGCTGGCCATCGACTGAACAGAGCGCCAACAACTTACGCCAGCCGCACTGACACAAGGCTTCGGAAGGAAACGCGATTTAGAGCGCACACGCGGGGACAACGCCATCATCGCGGTGAGCGGACCGACCGACGGTCTCAGCCCCGCCGACGTCGATGCGGCGGCGGATGCGATCCGCACTAGCCGCGTCTTCGTGACCCAGCTCGAGCAACCCGTCGCAGCTGCGCAGCTCGGCCTCGAGATCGCGCGCGCCGCGGACAGCATCACCGTGTTCAACCCGGCACCCGCGGACGCATTCGACGACAGCCTGTTTGCCTTATGCGACTACGTCGTTCCCAACGAGACTGAGGCCGAGGCGCTGACTGGAATCCCGGTGAGCGATCTTGCCGGCGCCCGCCGCGCCGGAGATGCGCTGCTGGGCAAAGGGGCGGGTACCGTGCTGATCACACTCGGCGAAGCCGGAGCATTGTTTCACGGGCAGGATCGCTCGCTGCACGTGCCGTCGTTTGCCGCCGGCAAGGGTGGTCGAAACCGCGGGCGCGGGCGATGCATTCGTCGGCGGCTTCGCAAGCGCGCTCGCGGGTGGCGCCGGTCCACTGGAAGCGGCGCGCTTCGGTTCGGCGACAGCGGGGATTTCCGTGACACGCGCGGGCGCTGCGCCTGCCATGCCGGGGCGCGCTGAGATTGAAACTTTGTTGAAGGGATGACCTGCTCATGATGCGGAACGATCCGATCAAGCATGTCTCTATCTGGTCGGCGGTGCGGCGAAGGGCAGATGCGGGCGGTCGGGTCCGGTGTGCTGACGATGCGCTCCCGTCGCGACGTTCGCTCCGCAAGCGAGGTCGGTACCCAGCGTGCCGCATGCCCGAGCATGCTGGCTACAATGGGAAAGGCAGCATGCGCCAAGACATGAGAATAAGCTGCTGAAGGTTGGCGACGGCGCATCCTGCCGTATTCACGCGGCGCCGATCGACAAGCTAAGTCGTTGATCGGCTGAGTGGTGAAGGGAGCAAATCAGATTGTTCGCTCGCGTCTTCTGCCCAAGAGCTGTGACGGTCAACCCCGCCCATCCGGCCGCGGCCTCCGTTCTGCGTGGCCGGTACTGAGGAACTCGCTGGCAGCTGTCCAGCAAATCCACCATCAATGTGCTGTCCGTTTCGAGTCCAGTAGGGCGCGCGGAACATCGCCGACATCGTCAAGGTCAGGCGCCTGGCCGTATCCCATGCGTTTCATCTGCTCATGTACCTGCGCCATTTCAGCGTCGCTGAGGCGCGGCGGCTCGCCGATAGCCAACGCATGGACATACATCTTCGCCAGCGTCTCCACCTCCAAGGCGAGCCAAAGCGCCTTTTCAAAGGTCTGGGCCGTCACGATCAAGCCATGATGGCCAAGGAGGCAAGCGTCGCGATCTTCGAGGGCCTTGAGGGCGTAGTCCGATAGTGCCTGCGTGCCGAAACAAGCATATGGCGTACACCGGACATCGTTGCCACCCGCAACTGCGACCATATAGTGGAAGCAGGGAATATCACGTTCGTGAACGGCGAGAATCGTGCTGAAGGTGGAATGCGTATGCAGCACGACGTTGACGTCTTCGCGTGCTCGCAGAATATCGCGATGAAAGCGCCATTCGGATGAAGGCCGATGGTTGCCCTGGTAGTTCGCGGCAAAATCCATCGCGACAATGTCCTCTGGCTGCATCCGATCATAGGGCAGACTGGTAGGCGTGATTAGCATGCCGTTTGGAATCCGGTGCGAAAGATTGCCGGATGTGCCCTGATTGAGACCGTTTCGATTCATCTCCCTGCAGGTATCGACAATGCCTTGGCGGAGATCGGCATGATTACGGTCTGTCATGAAGCGGGCTCCGAGAAAGCGATCCAGGACTGGTAAGCGGTGGAAAGGTCGCGCGGTTCGAACCTATCGTTGCTGAGTGATGTGACGGCTTCAAGGATCACGCTTGAAACCGGCAGCGTACGCGAGAATCGCCGCCACAGCAGCGCAGCGCCAAGCGCCGTTCCGTCGGGAGATCGACTCACCCAGACACTCTGCGAGGATCGCAAAGTCGCAAGACAACGGGCGAAGGGCAGGTTTGCGGCAAAGCCACCATCGATGACTATGCGTTTTGAGCTCTCGAGCGCATCAAGGCAGCGGTTTGCGCTGAACGCTGCGTAGAGCACCGCCAATGCCTGCCATTCGGCAGGCGTTTCGGGGGGCGGCCCGATGACCCGTCCGCGGCGAGCAGCGCCCGGAAACAATCCATCATCGCCGACGAATGAGGGGAGCGCCAGGGTTCCTCTCGACAGCAGGGTGGGCAATGCGGCAAGGACGGCTGCATCAGAAGTAAAATGTTCCCCGCGGATGAGGTCGTATTCGCGGCCGGCCGCGATCAACGTCGAAGGTGCATTCTCCCCATCGACATCGATATTGAGAACCATCGCGCGCGCGCAATCGAGTTTGTCCAGGGGGAGGCCGCGCTGAAAGCCGATCATCCAAGTACCGGTCGATAGGATCGAGGCATCGGCCATGCCGGCGGCCTTGTAGCGAAACAGGTTGGCGTTGGAATCATGCACGCCGCAGAGGATCTCGGTCGATTGCGCCAGGCCCGTGCGCCTGGTTACAGATTCCGAAACCGTCCCTAGCACCTCACCGGCGGGTACGCATTCGGGCAACAGATGGCTCCAACCGCGCTTACGCATAAGAGAAGAAGGCTGACGGTGGATGAGGTCCCAGATATGGCTCTGAGCCGCGAGCTGCGAGATTTCGCTGGCCGCACGTCCACCAAGCCGCAGGGCGAAAAACTGCGCGGTGGTCAGATAGGCTTTTGCGCGAGCGAATTCGACGGGATACGCGCTTTCCTGCCAAAGCAGCTGTTTTCCGAGCCGCATCGCCCCTCCGATTCCGCAAAACACCTCATCGTAACCAGGCGCGATCCGGGCATATGCTTCATCGATTGCGGGCGGAGAGACGGCATCATAGTCCATCATCGGCAGCACTGGCGTATCACCGTCGACGAGAACCGCGCCGCATCCATGCGCAGCCACGATCACGGCGCCAATGGCATGGCGTTGAGACACGTCGGCAAGGGTATCGAGAAACCACTCTTCTAACCCGGCAAGGTCATAGGCGAGGTACGACCCCTGAGCCATAGGCACATTTGGAAGCCCATGTGTTTCGAGCGGCCAGCCGTCGTCGCTCGCCACGACCAGTTTGAGATTGGTCTTGCCGATGTCGAGAACTGCAATAGGGTTCGAGACTATCGAGCGCATCATCGCCGGCTACCGCGGCGCTTTGCCGGCGACATGAGGAACCGCCGCGACGGCAATCAAGATTCCACCCCAGATCGCTAGCGTGAGGAATTGGCTGAGGTTCAGAAGGTTGAATGCCGAGGAGATCACCTGAAGGATGATCAACGCAAGCAATAGCCCGCCGACTTTGCCGAAGCCGCCAAACGGATCGATGCCGCCGAGCACGGCCGCGAGAATGGTGACCAGCAGATAGCTCTCGCCGTATGCCGCGTTGGCCGAATTGAAACGTGCCAACATGACGACCGCCGCCACGCCCGCGAGCAAGCTGGAAAATACATAGAGTTTGAGGAGGACGGCGCGGGTATTGACGCCTGAGTAACGGGTCGCCTTCTCGTTCGAGCCGATCATGTAAACCTTTGCACCGAACGGCGTCGCGTTCAGCATGAGCGCGACGGGCAAGGCGCAGAACGCAAGTACGATCAGAGCAAAGGGTACCCCGAAAACCGTTCCGTTGCCGATAAACACAATCGGCTCCGGGAATCCGGAGATGACGTTACCGCGCGACAGGCCGATCGCGAGACCCTTGCAGAGCGTCATCGTGCCGAGCGTGGCCAGGATCGGCGAAACGCCGAGATAGGCGATGACAAAACCATTGAGGAGGCCGACCAATGCAGCCACTGCAAATCCTGCAGCGATCGCAAAGACCTGAATGCCGACCCAGGCAAGGCCCTGGCTCCCCGGGATGTAGCGCGTCAGCAGGAAGGCGATGGTCAGTCCGGACAGATTGGCGGTTGCGATGATGGAAAGGTTGAGTCCACCAGATAGCAGGGCCAGCATCATCGCCAGTGAGAGGATGCCAAGTTCGGGCATCTGGAAAGCCATGGATTGCAGCGTGTTGACCGAGAAGAACCGATCGCCGATCGTGATCGCAAACACGACCCAGAGTGCGAACAACAGCAGGATGAGGGTGGCGACTGTGCCGCTGCTGGCGAGACCGACCATGCGCCGGCGAAGCGAGAGGGCAGGGGCGTTGCTCATCGGGGCGCGCTCCGGGTTCGCCGCTCGCGCTGCGACCAGGCGGTCGCAGAGACCGAAATGAGAATAACCAAGCCGACGAAGAACGGCGACCAGTAGGACGAAACGCCCAGCAAAATGATTCCATTTTGGAGTACCGCGAGCAGTGTCAGGCCCAAAAACGTGCCGAAGACCGTGCCGACGCCGCCCATCAGGCTGGCGCCGCCGAGCACGACGGCAGCGACCACATCGAGTTCCTTGCCCACCAGCACCGTCGGGGCAACGGACTGCGCGAGTTGTGCCTGAATCAGAGAGGCGATTCCGGCCATGACACCCATGTAGCAATAGACCAGTATATTGAGGCCGAAAATGTGGAAGCCGAGCCGCTGTGCGGCGTCGGTATTGCCTCCCATGGCATAGATTTGCCGGCCGATATTGGTTCGGTTAAGCAGGAGCCAGGTGACGAGAAATGCCAGCACGAGCGCGAGGATCTGCAGATTGACACCGTACGAGCTATCCTTGCCCCATTCGAACTCGAACCAGAATATTCCGGTCGCAAACCAGTCGGGCAACGAATAGATGTATTTGCCGCCGGTGAAGAAGATCAGAAGCCCATAGAAGATGTTCAGCGTCGCGACCGAAACGATGATCGATGGTATTCGAAGTTTCTGGATGAAAATCGCGTTGAGGGCACCGAGCGCACCGCCAATTCCAATCGCGATGGCGAAGACGCCGATCCAGTTCGCCCCGTAAGCATTGGCAAGCGAAAGTGTGACATATTGCGCCACCGACGCGGTCGCGGTGAATGAGATGTCGATTCCGCCGGCGATCAGGACGACCAGCAGCCCGAGCGCTAGGATGCCGACAAATGCATAGGAGGTCAGCAGATCAAACAGATTCTGCATGGTCAGGAATTGGGCGTTCGCGAAGCCCAAGCTGGCGCAGAGCCCAAGGATCACTATCAGCAGCCAGAACTCATGGCTGCGACGAAACCTGCCGAATGATGCCATGTGCGATTCAGGCATTGACGGCCTGCCGAAGCGCATCTTCGGAAGTGGCTGCGGCAGGCACGTCGGTTGTCAAACGACCTTCCCGCATCACCAAGACGCGATGACTATGATAAAGGACCTCGGGGATTTCGTCCGATATCATCAAGACCGCGACGCCGTCGCGGGCCAACCGCCGGATGATTTCGTAAATGCCGTCCTTGGCGCTGATGTCGACGCCCACCGTGGGGCTATCGAGGATAAGCACCCGCGGATTGGTCGCCATCCATTTGGCGAGCACGACCCGCTGCTGGTTGCCCCCGGAGAGCGTCTTCACCGGGTTGGCGGGATTGGAGACCTTGATCCCGAGTTCAGCAACCCACCGAGCGACATGGGTCTGTCGCGCGCGTGCGGCAATCAGGCCGAACGCGCCAGCCAGACGATCCAGCACCGTAAGCGTGACGTTCGCCGTGACGGACTGATTCAGGATGAGACCAAGCGTAAGCCTATCTTCGGATACGTAGGCGATCCCTCGATCGATCGCCTCTGCATTTGTACGGAGGGCGATGGGCCGCCCGTCAAGTGCGATAGTGCCGCGATCGGGCGGCTTCATGCCGAACAGGGATAGCGCCAATTCGGTTCGCCCTGAGCCGAGCAGACCGGTGAGACCCACTACTTCGCCCGCGCGCAACTGCAAGCTTACATCCTCATACTCGCCCTCGCGGCCCAGGCCCTTAACTTCCAGCACAACCGGGCCAGCGGCAAGCTCAGGCGCCTGTATCTGATACTCGAAGGACTTGCCAGTCATCAGCTGGCTGAGTTTCCGCCCATCGATTGTGTCTGCGGCAAAAGTACCGACTTTGGCGCCATCCCGCAGCACCGTTACGCGCTGGGCGATTTCAAGCACCTCATCGAGACGGTGGCTGACGAAAACGACGCAGATGCCGGCACGCTTCAGCTCGCTTACGAGCGCGATCAGGGCGTTCACCTCGTGGCGGGTCAACGATGCCGTCGGCTCATCCATAATCAGGAGTTTGGCATCCGCAGCCAAGGCGCGGCAGATCGCGACCAGCTGGCGTCCGGCAATGCTGAGCTCTGACACTTTCGCGTCCGGGTCGAACGCAACGCCGATCTTTGCCATTGTGGCCTTCGCGGTGGCGCGCATTGAGGCCCAGTTCACCGAATGGAGGCCGCCAAGATGGTGCGCCATCGCGATATTCTCGGCGACGGTGAGGTTGGGGAATAGCGAAAGATCCTGGTAGATGACCTGAATGCCGCAATGCGTGGAGTAGACCGGGTTCAGTTTAGGATATTCCTTGCCGGAAATTGCGATACGGCCGCCAGGCTCCGCTGCCTCGACGCCCGAAATGATCTTGATCAGGGTGGACTTGCCGGAGCCGTTTTCACCGACCAGGCAATGCACCTCGCCGACTTCCAGAGTGAGATCGACGTCGCGGAGCGCGTGCACGCCGCCGAAGCGCTTCGATATGCCGGACATTTCCAGGAAAGTCACCAAAGGTTCGCCTGCAATGGAGTCGTGCGATCACTCGAGTGGTCCCGCATTCCCGACCGGAAGGGCCGGGAATGCAGCGCGACGAGGCGACTAAACCGGTCCGGCCTAGAGCCCTCCGGCGATCAGACCGTCGATGGTTTCCTTGTTGATGCGCATGATCTTGTCCACCTTGATCTGCTTTCCTGCAACGTCGACAGCTGCCTTGCCAAGGCCGGGTACATCGACGCCATCCGTGATCGGCTTGCCATCGAGCACGAGTTTGGCCACCGCGACCATCGCGTAACCCGCATCGGTGGGATTCCACAGAAAACCCTCGCGGATCGTATCATCCGCGATAAGCGACTTCGCCTGGCTTGGCAGCACGGTGCCGACAACGGCGATCTTCTTGCCAAGACGTTGCTGACGCACAGCATTTCCGGCCCCGATTGGTCCGTTCGAACCGAAGCCGAGAATACCACGCAGGTTGGGATAGGCCTTGATCACGTCAAGCGTCGTGCGCTGGCTGGTGTCGATCTCGTCGGCGCCAGGGAAGCGGTCGGCGACGAGCTTCATTTTTGGAAAATTTTTCTGCTGGTAGGCAATCGCGGCATCGGCCCATTTGTTGTGAAGTGGCGTCGTAAGAGTCCCGACATAAACCACATAATCACCTTCGCCGCCCATGTCCTTGGCGAGACGTTCCATCTGCACCTCGCCGAACCGAACGGAGTCGATCAATTCCACATTCCAGTCACGGCCTTCCTGTTCCGGACCCTCATGCGTGATGACCTTGATTCCGGCGGCCTGGGCGCGCTTCAGTACGGGCTCGCAGACTTTTACATCAAGCGGCACCAAGCCGATCACGTTGACCTTCTTGGCAATCAGATCCTCAAGCAGCTTTACTTGCTGTGCCGGATCGACGTTCGCCGGGCCAACCATAGTGGCATTAATGCTGAAATCCTTCGCACCCTTCTGGATTCCCTTTTCAAGTGCGTTGAACCACGGAATTCCCGCGATCTTCACGACCGTGACCATTTCCTTTTGGGCTTGCGCAAAGGCAAAGCCCGGAAAACCGGCACCGGCCAACGCGGCCGTACCACCGATCAGCTTGAGCGTCTGGCGTCTGTCCATTGTTCCCTCCCAGGAAACGATCTTGGATTCCGCACCCTTGACCTGACAGTCGCTGGGTGGGGCAGTCGAGCCTGTTCTTGCTTGGGGGCAGAAAGTGTTGCCTGTCCAACCGCAGGACCTTGAAGGACATTAGAGACCGGCGCTTCAGAACGTGTCAAGCAAGTGACATGTTCGCCAGCCACCGTCGCGGTGCGATACCTGATCTCGCCGTCGAGCTGCTGAGTGAGGAGCTGCGAGCGATCGGCGTTGCTACAGCCATTATCTTAGCGGAGGAGCGCCAGGCCGCCGGACGAAAGCAAGTAGTCCCAGCCTCTGGTTTTCAAAACCCGGCTTCCGCAAGCGGGCTTCGTTCGGCTTCGCGTAGCGATTCACACTTTTCCCTGAGTGTCATTTTTTTCGTCACGCGCGTGGATGCCACCATGAAAGCCCGGCCATCGCCAGCTTCGCCGTTGCACAATCCCTTGCCGCCCACGAACACCCGACTGTCATTGTTACGTTTTCTGCTTCCACAATTGCCGTCGGTTTGGCCGTGCGTTCAGATCGTGTCTCGCGCCGGAGCGTCCGCCCTCGGCTTGTCAGCATCGCAAGCTGCGTGCCATCCTAGCCCGACACGCGCATGGGAAAGTCAATTCCCGGCATGGCTACGCGCCGCGTTAGGGTGGAACACAAACGCTCAGGGAGACACGACATGGTGTGGACGCTTCGTCTGGCGGGGCTGGCTTGCGCCGGCTTGCTGTTGTCATCGGTGAGTGCTCTGGCAGGTCCAAAGGTCGTCTCCGGTCCCGGCGCCGACCCCGCCTGCTTCAAGCCGTGGTCGTCCGAGACCAAATTCTTTCAGTGGCCCAAGAAGGCGGGCCCCTACAGAATCGCGCTGGTCAACGGTTTTGTCGGCAACACCTGGCGCATCCAGATGGTGAAGACTGCCAAGGCTTTCGCCGATCAGCCGGGTATCAAGGAGAACATCAAGGAGTTCAAGGTTGTTTCCACCGGGACCGATGTCGCGGCGCAACTTGGCGCGATGGAGGATTTCATCAACCAAGGCTTCGACGCAATCGTTACCATTGCGGTAGCTCCCGACGGTTTTGATCGCATCATCCGTCTTGCCGACAAGAACAACGTCGTGGTGGTGCCGTTCGACAACGTCCTCGACACCGACAAGGTGATGATGGTCAACGAGGACCAGAAGGAAATGGGCCGCATGTCGGCCAAATGGCTGATCGACGAGAGCGGCAAGAAATCCGGCGACATCCTCGAAGTCCGTGGCCTCCCGGGAAACTCCGTTGACCGCGACCGTCATCTCGGTTTCCGCGAGGTAATAGAATCGCCCGGCAACAGCTTCAAAATCACCGAGGTGGTTGGTAATTGGGACACCGGCACCTCGCAGAAGGTGACTGCAGATGCGTTAGCTGTGCATGGTCATTTCGACGGAGTATTCACCCAAGGCGGATCCGACGGCACCGTGCAGGCACTGATGGCTGCCAAGCATCCCTTTGTGCCGATGTCGGGCGAGGGCGAAAACGAGTACCGCAAACAGATTGCCGATCACGCCAAGGACGGACTAAAGGGAATGTCCTACGGCCAGTCGCCGGCGCTGGTGGCGATCGCGACCAAGGCGGCGATCTCGGCGCTGCAGGGCAACATTATGCCGCAGCTGATCTCGATCCCGATTCCAGTGGCGACCTACAAGGATCTCAAGCCGGGCACGAATTACTGGCCCGAGCTCAATGCCAACTTCTTTGCGCCGAACCAGTTCACACCGTGCGGCGTGAACTTCACTGCACCGGAGATCATGTCGCAGAGCGAGAAGAACACCCAGTGACGGCTCCAGCGATGTCTCTGTCACGGCCCGGCATTCGCCGGGCCGTCGTTGCGTGAAGGCCCGGCCATGCCGGCTGCCGATCCGACGCAATCCGCCTTCCTGGAGCTTGCCGGCATCTCCAAGCGCTATGCCGGCGTTCGCGCGCTTGAAGGCGTCGACTTCGCCTGCGAACGCGGCAAGATTCATGCCGTGCTGGGCGAGAACGGCGCCGGCAAGTCGACCCTGATCAAGATCATTGCCGGTGTGGTGCAGCCCGACAGCGGTCGCATGCGCCTCGCGGGGAGCGAGGTCAGCTTCGCCACGCCGTCGGCGGCGAATGCGGCCGGTGTCGTCTGCATCTTTCAGGAACTATCGCTGATGCCCGACCTCTCGGTCGCGGACAACATCTCCATTGCATCCCCGCCGCGGCGGTTCGGCCTGATCGATGCGAAGGCGCAGCGCCGCCGCGCCGAAGAGCTTTTGTCCGAGATCGGCTGTGAGGACGTCAACCCCCTGAGGCGCGTGCGCGATCTGCCCCTATCGAGGCGCCAGGTGGTCGAGATCGCGAAGGCGCTCGGCAAGCGGCCGCAGTTGCTGATCCTCGACGAGGCGACATCGGCACTGACGAGCGCCGATGTGGAGAAGGTTTATGCGATGCTGGCGCGGCTCAAGGCCGAGGGCGTCGCAATCCTGTACATCTCGCACCGCATGCACGAGGTCGAGGCGCTCGCCGACCGGGCCTCGGTGTTTCGCAACGGCCGCCATATCGAGACCTTCGACAAGGGGAGGCGTTCGACCGCCGATATCATCCAGCTCATGATTGGGCGTGACATCGCGGCCCAGTATCCGCCCAAGCCGGCGCGAAATGCCGCGAAGCCGGTGCTGGCGCTCGAGAACCTGTGCTGGGAGAGGCAGCTCGATCGCATTTCACTGAGCATCGGCGCCGGCGAGATCGTCGGGCTCGGCGGTCTCGACGGGCAGGGCCAGAAATCCCTGTTGCTTGCGCTGTTCGGTGTTTTGCGCGGTGTCACTGGTCGCCTCACGGTGGCAGATCGCGAGGTACGTCCCGGCTCCCCGGCGGCGGCAAAATCGGTCGGCATCGCACTCGTGCCTGAGGACCGCAAGACCGAAGGACTGATGCTGCCGATGTCGATCGCAGACAATCTTGCGATCGCATCGCTCGACGCGCTTTCGACTGGCCCATTCATCGATACCGGGAAGGAACGCACCGCGATCCAGCGAGCCATCGCGAGGCTGCAGATCAAGTTGGACGCCGCGAGTGATGCGGTCTCGACGCTGTCGGGCGGAAACCAGCAGAAGGTCGTGCTCGCCAAATGGCTGATGACCGATCCGCGCATCATCCTGCTCAACGATCCCACGCGCGGAATCGACGTAGGCACCAAGCAGGAGCTCTACCGGCTGATGCGCGAACTCGCCGACCAGGGCGCCGCAATCCTGTTCTACTCAACCGACTATGACGAGCTGATCGGCTGCTGCGACCGCGTCGTCATCATGTATGACGGCCGCATCGTGCGCGAGCTCGAGGGCGACGACCTCACCGAGACCAACATTGTCGCAAGCTCCCTGAATGTCGACACCGATACCGCAGCGAGGGCGGCGCATGCTTGACGATCTCGCGATCAGGATCCGCCAGAACATTGGTCTGGTCACCGCCATCCTGTTGTTCTGTGCTCTCTACATTTTCTACAACGCCGCGCATCCCCGCGGCTTCTCCTCCGCCGTGCTGGTGCAGAATGGCGACGAAATCTTTGCGCTCGCCATGCTGGCGATGGCGCAGACAGTGCCGGTCTTAATGTCGGGCCTTGATCTCTCCGTCGGAGCGGTCATGACCATGGTCGGCTGCTTTGCAAGCTACCTCCTGACCGGCGCGGCAGGTGGTGCGCCGCTGCATCTCGACCTGTTCGGCGTGCATCTCGGCCTCGGCACCTTTCCGGGCGGCGTGAGCGGCATTCTGCTCGGGATCGCCGTGTGCCTTGTGATCGGCGCGGCTGCCGGCTTTATCAATGGTTGCGTCGTCGTCTATGGGCGCATCCAGCCGATCATCGCGACGCTTGCGACCGGCGCGGTCTACATCGGCATCGCGCTTTTCCTGCGTCCGACCCCGGGCGGCAAGATCGATGTTGATCTGAACTGGGCGCTGACTAACTCGCTCGGCGATTTCGCCTCGACCGTGCACATCTTCGACGATGGCGCGGCTGCCTGGTTTGCGCCGTTCGCCTGGATCCCGGTCCCCTTCGTGCTTCTCGTTCTCATTCCGCTGCTGGTATGGGTGCCGTTCCGCCGCTCCGTTCTCGGCCGCGCCGTCTATGCGATCGGCTCGGCCGAGGGCGCAGCTTATATGTCCGGCCTTCCGATCGAGCGCGCCAAGATCGCCGCCTTCACGCTCGCGGGCTTCTTCGCCGGCTGCGGCGGTCTCTTCCTTGCTATCCAGACTTCGTCTGGGAATGCGGACATTCCGCAGGCCGGCGCCTATACGCTCAACTCGATCGCCTCCGTGGTGATCGGCGGCACTTCGCTGCTTGGCGGAACCGGCAGTGCGATCGGGTCGATCTTCGGCGCTATGGTCTTGCGCGTGATTTCCTTCTTCTTCCGCATCTTCGACATTGCCCCTCTTCTGCAGCCGCTGTTCGAGGGCGTGATCCTGCTCGCTGCCGTCAGCATCGGCGCGTTGGGTATGCTGCGCGTCAAGAACACGTTGGAGCTGTTTCGATGACGGCGGCCTCATTCAGCCTCTCGCGCGACGATCGCCCGATCCTGATTGCGGCGGTGTTCATCGTCGTCATTCTCGTCGCGGGTACGGTTTACACATTCGCCCGTTTCGGCAGCGCTCCCCTGTTGTCTCCGGCCTATCTTCTGCAGCAATTGCAGATCGGTGCGTTCCTCGGGATCGTCTCGGCCGGCATGATGATCGTGATCCTGATAGCGCAGATTGATCTGTCGGTGCCCTGGACGCTCGCGGCCGCGGCCATGATGGCGACCTCGGTCGGCGGTCCTCTCGCAATTCCGGTCGGGCTCGGGGTCGGCGTTCTGGTCGGGCTCGTCAACGGCGTCGGGGTCGCGTATCTGCGGGTCCCCTCGATGATCTTTACGCTGGGCGTGAATGCCGTGATGCGCGGCCTGATGGTCGCGCATACTGGCGGCTACGCACCTCAGACCGGGGCGACCGACCTGATGCGGATGCTGGCGGGCGATCGTACGCTCGGCATTCCCAACGCGCTGTTCGTCTGGGCCGGGGTGTCCGTGCTGGTGGTCGTGATCCTGCAGCGCATGTCGCTCGGCCGCTACATCTACGCCATCGGCAACAAGGAGGCGGCGGCCTATCTCGCCGGCGTCAACACGCGCCGCGTCACGGTGGTCTGCTTCGTCCTCTGCGGCCTTGCTGCCGCGCTCGCGGGCGTGCTGCTCGCCGGCTATTCCACCAAGGCCTACCAAGGCATGGGAGACGCCTATCTGCTGCCCTCGATCGCCGCCGTCGTGATTGGAGGCACCAACATCCTCGGCGGCCGCGGCCGCTATCTCGGCACGCTGATCGGCGTCGTCCTGATCGTGCTCCTGAACAGTGTATTGTCGATCATGGAGATGCCGGAGGCGGGCCGCCAAGTGATCTATGGTCTCGTTATCATCTTCATGCTGCTCGTCTACGGGCGGGGCGAACGCGTCACGAGCTAGATGGCCAGCCTAACATTACAGTTGCTTTTTTGATTTGAAGTGGGCGCGTTGAGCGGCAGCCTGGTGAGCTCTGCGCCAGAAGGACCATGCGATGATGTGTGCGGGTTGAATCCGCTTCCGCGCAAGTCTGATAGCAATGCGGCGGATTTCCTGGATTGACCAACGGATCAGTGGTGGGGTGGTTATGTTTTGGCTTTTGCCGGGGGGCGCCGTTTCGTTTTTTTGGGCGGTGGCGGATTAGCGCGATGTCGGATCGCGGCCATCATGGCGAAGGCGAGCATCACCAAGGACACATGACGGTGCCAGCCATGCCAGGATCTGCTCTCGTTGTGATCGAGCCCGAACTCGTTTTTCGCCGTTTCAAAGCTGTCCTCGATCGCCCATCGATGGCCTTCGACCGCGACCAGCGTTTCAATGGCTGTTCCCGCTGGGCACCAGGTGGTGAAGAAGGCGAGGTCATCATCGGCAATGCGACGACGGATCAGTAGACCGCGTGTCCACAAACCGTCATTTGCACTGTTGGACTGCTCGGCCTCGAGATCCGCCAATTCGAGATAACACCAATCGTGCAGCCGCGGTCCTTTGGTTCCGGCTCCCGCCGACAGGCGCTTCCAGTCGGATGAGCGCCGCGTCCGGGCGAGGTCTGCAGCCGTACCGGCGACCGGCGGTCGCTTGCCCCAGGATCGAAACACATGAGCGCTGCTGACCCCAAGCACGTAGCCTTTGCCTGCCCGACGTAGTTGCTGTTCGATGTTGCCAACACCGTAGACGGTATCACCGGCAACCCACTTGAATGGTACAGACCCGGCTATCGCGCGTGCGATCATTCTCGTCGCAAGCTTTGGTTTGGTCGCAAAGCCGACATCGGCAGGCACATATGTGGCTTCCAGACGATCTGGATCGTCGGTCCATTCCTTCGGAAGATACAACGCGCGATCGATGAACGCATGGCCATGACGCGAAACGTAGGCAGCGAAGACGCCGATCTGGCAGTTCGTGATCTTTCCTGCCGAACCAGTGTATTGCCGCGCCACTCCGCATGACGCTTTGCCCTGTTTGAGAAAACCGGTCTCGTCGATCACGAGCACCGCATCGTCATCCGCCAAATGCTCGATGACATAGTCGTGCACGATATCGCGCAGGGCATCAGCGTCCCAGTCTCCACGACCCAGAATCGCCTGCTGCCGCCATGGGCCGGGATCGCCAGCCGCCTCCGCGCGCATCCAACCGGTCTTGCGCTGCTCATCTCCGAGCAGACCTTCCAGGAACAGACCTGCATTCGTCGCAACACGCTCTTGCGTGAACAACGGACGTATCCGTTGCTTGATCTCTCGAAGCGACGCCGCCCACAACGCAAGCGTCGCCTCAACCGACGCGGCCCGCGCCCACGACATTCGAATCATGGTTGCCCATGGATTCAGAAGCCCGCAACAAAAGCAACTGTAATGCTAAGGTGGCCCGCCTTCTTTACAAATTGGAAATCATCGTAAATCAAAATTTTAGCGAAACGAACTGCCTTGCTCGACACAGTATCCGCGAGCTCAGAGACCGGCAAGTTCGGATCGCGCGCTATCGAGGAACTTGAATCCGATCTGCAGGGTGACGAGGGCACCGACGGCCGGCGAAAGCGCGGTCAGAACGGCTGAGGATGGCGCCGCACGCCGCCCCGCGCCGCCTTTTCCCTCACACGGCCGCGCGCGTATTGAGGAAGATCGAATACAGCGATGTCTGTCCGCAAATGTAGAGACGGTTGCGCTGCGGACCGCCGAAACAGACATTCGCCACGATCTCGCCGATGGGAATGGTGCCGATATGTGTCCCGTCGGCTGCGTAGCAGAACACGCTCCGTCCCGCCGACGTCCAAACGTTGCCATGGATGTCGCAGCGAAATCCGTCGTAGAGGCCGTCGGGGCAGGTGGAAAACAGCGAGGGCTCAGCGACCTTGTTTCCCTGGACCTTGTAGGACCAGATCGTCGCGGGCAGCCCGTCGACGTGGGTCGCGCCGGTATCGGCGACATAAAGCAGCTTCTCGTCTGGCGAGAACGCCAGCCCGTTCGGCTGCACGCGGTCAGAGACGACGAGGCTGATCTCGACGCCCGCTGGATCGATCCGATACACGTGGGAGGCGCCAATCTCGGATTTGGTCTGCTGGCCCTCGTAATCGCTGTCGATGCCGTATGTCGGATCCGAAAACCAGATCGAGCCGTCCGATTTCACCACGACATCGTTGGGCGAGTTCAGCCGACGCCCTTCGAACTGCTCGGCAAGCACCGTGATGGAGCCGTCATGCTCGGTCCGGGTGACGCGGCGCATGAAGTGCTCGCAAGTGACGAGCCGCCCCTCGCGATCGGTCGTGTTGCCGTTCGAGTTGAAGCTCGGCGAGCGGAACACCGACACCGATGAATCCGTCTCGTCGAAGCGCATCATCCGGTTGTTCGGAATGTCGGACCAGATCAAATAGCGGCCGGCCGGAAAGTAAGCGGGTCCTTCGGCCCAGCGGCAGCCGCTGGTGAGTTTTTCGAGATTGGCGTGACCAAAGACCAGGCGAGCAAAGCGTGCATCGTGCGTAACATAGGGGAGCATCGTTCCTCCTCGTTGCCGCGGGCCGTGAAGTGCCCGCGTGCCGGTTCCGCTTTTCTTAGCAACCCGAATGTATGAGCGGAATAGTCTTGTACGAGACCCGTAATCCTCGCGTTGACACCTGACGGCAAATACATACGCTGCGCGTCGCTGCAATGAGACTAGCGCGGATCGAGGCGCGGAGAAGGAAGAGCAATCCACCATGGTTTCGCAATCGGCTTTGCCGCGCCGCACACTTGGCCGGACCGGTCTCGAAGTTTCCATCCTCGGGTTCGGAACCGCACCGCTCGGCGATCTCTTTCTCGAGCTCGACGACCACACTGCAATTGCCGCAGCGAGCCGTGCCTTCGAGCTCGGCATCAATCTGCTCGATACATCGCCGCACTATGGCAACGGCCTGTCGGAGCATCGCTGCGGAACGGCGCTCCGGCGCGTGCCGCGCAAGGATGTGGTGCTTTGCACAAAAACTGGTCGCTGGATGGATCCGTTTCACCAGCCGGAGACTCGGTCCGGATTTATTGGTGGACAGCCGCACCGAGCCGTCGTCGACTATTCCTATGATGGCACCATGCGCTCGGTCGAGCAGTCGCTGTTGCGGCTTGGCACCGACCGGATCGACCTGTTGCTGATCCATGATGTCGATGTGTGGACCCACGGTAAGGACGCGATCGAGGATCGGTTTCGCGAAGCGATGTCCGGGGCCTATGTAGCGCTGGACAAACTTCGTTCCGAAGGTGTGGTCGCGGGCATCGGGATCGGCGTCAACGAGGCGGAGATGTGCGTGCGCTTTGCGCAGGCCGGGTCCTTCGAGGTGATGCTGCTCGCCGGGCGTTATTCGCTGCTGGAGCAGCCAGCACTCGAGGAGTTCATGCCGCTGGCGCTGAAGCAGGGCATCGCGGTGCTGCTTGGCGGCGTGTTCAATTCGGGGATTCTGGCGACGGGCGCCATCAAGGGCGCCAAGTACAATTATCAAGACGCACCGCCGCAGATCCTTTCGAAGGTTGCTGAGATCCAGCGTATCTGCGCAGCTCATGACGTAGCGCTGCCGACGGCCGCTCTACATTTTGCGCTGGGTCATCCCGCGGTCGCGAGCGTGGTTCTCGGGGCGCATAATGCGCAGGAGGTCGAGCGCAATGTGGCAGCGCTGACCACCACAGTGCCGGGCGCGCTCTGGAGCGATCTCAAGGCCGCGTCCCTGCTGGAATCGGAAGCGCCTGTTCCGAGGTAGACCGGATGAACACGCTTGAATTGGTTCAAGCCGAGGGCTCGGATCACCGGGAAAACAGCTCCCCACCGCTCGAGCTCGCCCCCGTAGGTGCGCGGCACGTGGGACTGGCTCAGTGCCGATTGCGGCGCGGATTGTCGGCGTGCGTTGAAGTCCGCGATCGATCTGAGCAAGGGAGTCTATGTTGTCCGCTAGGTATGGCCAAGGCGTTCGAAATCTGCGCGGGCGTCGCGGGCCGTGTGGATCAGACCGCCATACCTGTCCGCGATTGGCTTAAACGATCCAGGCAATCGATCATCGATGACGAGATGGTGGCAGTCGTCGAGATGGCCGCCCCGGACCGTCGCATTGCGACCGAACTTGGTGATGTCGGCCACTAGCACGGACGTTCGCGAATTGGCCACAATGGATTGACGCGCCTTGACTTCATCGGCATGGAAATCGAGCAGCGTGCCGTCCTCATCAATCCCCCCGACACCGAATATACCAAAGTCGGCGCGGAAACCCGCGAAGAAGCGCGCAGCCGACTCGCCAATGATATCGCGATCGAGTTGCCGCAGCGTGCCGCCCGCGATGCTGATCTCCACGTCCGGATTGTGCGCGAATGCTGCGGCCACGTTCAGGCTGTTGGTGATCACCCGCAGATCCCGACGGCGGGAGAGCGCCTGCGCGACGTATTCGGGCGTCGTGCCAAGTCCGATCATCAGTGACGTCCCGTCAGGGATGAGGTTGGCGGTTGCGTGCGCGATCCGCCGTTTCGCGCTGGCGTTCAACCTGTGCCTGCTGCCATAGGCGAGGTTCTGGTTCTGGACCGGGAGGCCGACCCCGCCATGCACCCGCCGGAGCAGGCCCTGGTCGCAGAGTGCATTCACGAGGCGGCGAATGGTCTGCTGAGTGACGTCGAAACGCACCGCGAGCTGCTCGATGGAGGCGAAGCCTTGCTCGCGCACGATCTCTAGTATGTAGGTCTGACGGGTCGTGGCGGTCCTGAGCATAGGCCCTCCGTTCTCAACGAAAGTATCATTTGAACTCCAAGGACGCAATTTTCTGTTTCATATGGTGTTACGCTATGTTCAAATGAACATCGTAGTGGCTACGCCGACGAATGCGCGTGGCACGAGGGAGGGCGCATGGACCGGTCTGTCTGCGGTGAGCGGCGTTGCATTGGTCCGTTGCAGCGAGCCGTCGCCAGCGGCGTAGCTGCATCACGGTGAGAGCGAACAGGCCATGTCAGCGATCACGCTGAGTCATGTCTCCAAGTTCTGGGGCGCGATGCGCGCCGTCGATGACGTCAGTCTGACGGCGAACGAGGGCTCGCTGCTTGTGCTGCTGGGACCGTCCGGCTGCGGTAAGTCGACCACGCTGCGGCTGATCGCCGGCCTTGAGGATGCTGATGCCGGTACGATCGCCATCGGCGGCGTCGACGTGACCCATCTGACCCCGGCGCAGCGGAATATCTCCATGGTCTTCCAGTCCTATGCGCTGTTTCCGCATTTGAGCGTAGCCGAGAACATCGTCTTCGGACTGCGTGTGCGTCGCGTGTCGCGCGCGGAACGAGACGAGCGGCTCCGGCGTGTGGCCGAGATTGTTGGCCTTGCGCATCTGCTTGAACGCAAGCCGTCGCAGCTATCTGGCGGCCAGCGCCAGCGGGTTGCACTGGGACGAGCCATCATTGCGGAAGCGCGGGTCTGCCTCATGGACGAGCCGCTTTCAAATCTGGACGCCAAGCTGCGGCATGAGATGCGGACGGAGATCCGCGCCCTGCAACAGCGGCTCGGAATGACGATGGTCTACGTGACCCACGATCAGACCGAAGCCATGACGATGGCGGATCGCGTCGTGCTGATGCGCGATGGTCGTATCGAGCAGAATGGCACACCAGAGGAGCTATATAACCGGCCGGCGACGGCATTCACGGCGCGGTTCATCGGCACGCCGCCGATGAACCTGTTGCGCCAGGGTGATCATCTCATCGGCATCCGGCCGGAGCATATCCGCATCGTGTCGGGCGGGGACCGTTTTGCGCGCGTCAGGGCGATCGAGCATCTTGGGGCCGACAGCATCGTTCTGTGCGAGGTCGATGGTCAGCCCATCTCGGTGCGGCTCGAAGGTTTCAGCAAGGTTCGGCCAGGCGAGGATGTCCGGATCGCGTGGGAACCCGGGCTCGAGCATCGGTTCGATTCAAGTTTGGAAACTCGCTTGGAGACCATCGTCACAGAGGGCCAGCGGGCGATATCCGGTCGATAGCAGCGGCTGTTTCAAACGCAGTAACGAAGGAGATTGTCCCATGTTTGCGCGACGAACGATGTTGATGGCAGCGGCGTTTGCCGTACTCTCGATGGCTGCACGCCCGGCCGCCGCGGTGGATCTGACCATGTACTATCCGGTCGCGGTCGGCGGTCCCGTCACCAAGATCATCGACGACATGGTCTCGCGCTTCGAGAAGGACAATCCCGACATCAAGATGACGGCGGTCTATGCCGGCAACTACACGGATACGATGACCAAGGCGATGACCGCCATGAAGGGCGGGCAGCCGCCGCAACTGTCGGTGTTGCTGTCGACCGACGTGTTCACGCTGATGGACGAGAACGCGATCGTGCCGTTTGACGATCTCGTCGGCGACAAGGCCTGGTTCAAGGAGTTCTATCCGGCGTTCATGGCGAACGGGCAGATCGACGGCAAGACCTGGAGCGAGCCGTTCCAGCGTTCGACCATCGTGCTGTACTGGAACAAGGACGCCTTCAAGGAGGCGGGCCTTGATCCCGAGAAGGCGCCGGCGTCCTGGGACGAAATGGTCGAGATGTCGAAGAAGCTGGTCAAGAAGGATGGCGGCAACACGACGCGCTGGGGCATCGAAATTCCCTCGACCGGATATGCCTACTGGATGCTGCAGGCGCTGGCGATCGAGAACGGGCAGAAGATGATGAACGAACCCGGCAACGAGGTCTATCTGACCGCTCCGAAGACGGTCGCTGCCCTCGAGTACTGGGTCGACCTGTCGCGCAAGCACAACGTCGCCCCGGCCGGCAGCATCGATTGGGCGACGCTGCGCAACGATTTCCTCGAAGGCAAGACGGCGATGATGTGGCACACCACCGGCAATCTGACGGCGGTCAAGGACGCCGCGAAATTCCAGTTCGGTGTGGCCATGCTGCCGGCCAGAGAGCGGCGCGGATCACCGACCGGCGGCGGCAATTTCTACATCTTCAAGAGTGCGTCTCCCGAACAGCAGAAGGCGGCCGTCAAGTTCATTCAATGGATGACGGCTCCGGATCGCGCGGCCGAATGGAGCATGAAGACCGGCTACGTGGCAGTGTCGCCGGCCGCCTACAAGACGCCGACGATGGAGGCCTACGCAAAGGCGTTCCCGCAGGCCACAGTTGCGCGCGATCAGCTGGAGCACGCGGTGCCGGAGCTCTCCGTTCATGAGAACGGCCGCATCTACAAGTTCATCGGGGATGCCGTGCAGGCCGCGATCACGGGCGCGCAGAAGCCGCAGGAGGCGCTGGCCTCCGCGCAACAGCAGTCCGACCGCGTCTTGCGCGCCTACAAATAGGGACGTGGCGGGATGGCGCGCCACCGCCATCCCGCCGGCTCACAGATGTCCGACTCCATCGCCTCATCGCCGATTGCCCCGCGCCGCGTCCGATCGCAGGCGTGGTGGAACGCCGTGAATGCCTGGCTGCTGCTGTTGCCGGCGGCCGTCCTGCTGATCGCATTCACGCACTTTCCGATTCTGGCGACGATCCGGCATTCGCTATTCGTCACACGGCGGAACGGCACGGACGCCTTCGTCGGGCTTGACAGCTATCGGTCCATGGCGGCCGATCCGATCTTCTGGAAGGCGCTGGTCAATAATTTCTGGTTCGCGCTCGGCACGATCCCGACCTCGATTGCCCTGGCCCTGGTGATGGCGATCTGGGTCAATCGCAACATACGCGGCCGCGGCTTTCTGCGACTGGCCTATTTCACGCCGACCGTGCTGCCGATGATCGCCGTCGCCAATATCTGGCTGTTCTTCTACACGCCGGATTACGGGTTGGTGGATCAATTGCGCGGCCTTTTCGGTTTCGGCGGCTGGAATTGGCTGGGCGATCCCTCGACGGTGATGGGCTGTCTGGTCGTGATGGTGATCTGGAAGGAGGCCGGCTTCTTCATGATTTTCTACCTGGCGGCGCTGCAGCAGCTCTCGCCGGACCTCGAAGAGGCCGCGTCCATCGAAGGCGCGAGCCGGTGGTATACGTTCCGCCGGATCACGTTCCCATTGCTGATGCCGACCACGTTGTTCGTGACGATCAACGCAGTCATCAACTCCTTCAAGTTGGTGGACCATCTGGTCATCATGACCAAGGGCGGTCCGAACAACGCCAGCACGCTGCTGCTCTACTACATTTATGAAGTTGCCTTCACCTTCCAAGATTCCTCTTACGCGGCAACGCTGACGGTTGTGCTTCTGATGCTGCTGAGCTCGGTTGCGCTGATCAAGTTCGGTTACCTCGATCGCAGGATCCACTATCAATGAGAGGCCGGACACGCCCCATTGAGGCCGTCGCAGCATGGCTCCTGGCTTTGATCTGGCTTGCCCCATTGGCCTATGCCTTTTGGAGCGCGCTGCATCCGGCCGCTTACGCCACGTCGTTCAGCCTGTCCGCGCCCTGGACGCTGGAGAATTTTGCCCGGGCCTGGAACCAGGCGCCGTTCGCTCGGTACTATCTCAACACGGTGGTGCTGGTGACGCTGATCCTGGTTGGTCAGCTCATCCTGTCGACGCTGGCCGCCTATGCCTTTGCGCGCTTCAGGTTCCGGGGCAGCGGCATCGCTTTCGCCCTCGTTCTGCTCCAGCTGATGATCATGCCCGACGTCCTGATCGTCGAGAACTACCGCGCGATCGCAAGGTTGGGATTGCTCGATACGATCCCTGCGATCGCGCTGCCCTATCTCGCGAGCGCCTTCGGCATCTTCCTGCTGCGGCAGACCTTCAAGGGTGTGCCCCAGGAGTTGGTCGAAGCCGCGCGGGTCGAGGGAGCGGGTCCGCTCGGAATCCTGTGGCGGGTCTATGTCCCGCTGGCTCGCCCGACCTATGTCGCCTTTGGCCTCGTCTCCGTCAGCTATCACTGGAACAATTTCCTGTGGCCGTTGATCGTCACGAATTCGGTGGAAGCGCGGCCGCTCACCGTGGGGCTTGCCGTGTTCGGCGCGCCTGAGACCGGCGTGGATTGGTCAGTGATCACGGCGGCAACCGTGATGACGATGGCGCCGCTGCTGATCGCGTTTCTGCTGTTCCAGCGTCAGTTCGTCCAGTCATTCATGCGTGCAGGCATCCGTTAATGAGACTTCTCACCTGGAACATACAGTGCGGAAAGGGCTGCGACGGCGTGACCGATCTGGCAAGGATCGTTGCCGTCGCCCGACAGACGCTCGATGCGGACGTGTTCTGCTTCCAGGAGGTGAGCGCGAACTTCTCGAGATTTGGTGATGGAGCGGATCAGAGCGAACAGCTGGCAGCCCTTTTGCCCGGCTACTCCGCAATATTCCGGCCCGCGATCGAAACTGTCGATCCTGATGGCAACCTCCATCGCTTCGGTAACATGACGCTGTCGAGGTTGCCGGTGCTGCAGATTGCAAACCATCTGCTGCCATGGCCCGCCGCAGCCGCGGTGCGGAGCATGCGCCGTCACGCCCTGGAGGTGACGGTTCAGGCCTCGTTTGGCGTGGTCCGCGTCGTCAACACGCATCTCGAGTTCCATTCGGCCGGCCAGCGCGAGGCACAGATCGCTCGCCTGCTGGATTTGCAGGAGGACGCGTCAATGAGTCCGAAGCAGGCCGGCTCCCGGCACGATGAGCCGTATGAAAGTCAGACCGTCGCGGCGTCGAGCCTGCTGTGTGGTGATTTCAATTTTGACGTTGCCGACCCTCAGCACGCATTGATTGCCCGATCTGGCCGGCCTGGTCTGGCGTATCGGGATGCATGGACCGCCGATCGTCCCGGCCGCGCGCGTGCGCCGACTTGCGGAATCTACGACCGCGCGCAGTGGGCCGAGGGGCCCGACTGCCGCGACTTCATTTTCGTGACGGAAGATTTGACCGGCTACGTTCGCAGCATCGAGGTCAACGAAGCGACGGATGCATCCGATCACCAACCCATTGCAATCGAAGTTTCGGAATAGAGGAATAGAGGAGCTACTAAAAAGTTGTCGTTGCAAGGGGGGCTTCCTCGGTCTACATCGCGATACGTCTGAACTCGGTCAAACACGCCACGATGAACGCGACGGCGGCTGACCCCAAAGCCCCGCCTGAATTTATGCACTCTGGCAGGTGGGCCAACACGTGATTGATTCAGAAGGCGTCCAATGCCCTTTTACGTTTGGCCGAAAGCGCGAAGGCGGCAAGCAAGCCGACAATAACAAGCACGCCGGCCAGCTTCTGTTCGCCTTCGACAGCTTCCGGCACCTGCCGAGGCGTGCGCGCAAGCATCGAGGAGGACGCGGGCGTCCGGAGACTGGTACGCGAGGCTAGGCGGGCGCCTTCAGAGAATTGAGACGCTTGCGGAGAAATGCCAGCACCACGATCTCGTCGGGAGTGAGCTTGGCGTACTGGCGCTTGAACTTCTGCGCGATCTTGGCATCAATCATCTTCACGAGGTCACCAGACATGTAGGCGTTCAGGACTTCCGGGTGCACGTAGCACTTGCGGCAGATCGCCGGTGTGTTGCCGAGCTGCTTCGAGACGCTTTCGATGGCGGCGACGACGTTGCGCTTCGCCTCGGCCTGGCTATCGTACTTCTTGAATTCGGTCAGGGCCAACGCTGCCAGAACCGTTCCCGCCCAAGTCCGAAAATCCTTGGCACTGAAGTCCTCGCCCGTGATATCCTTGATGTAGGCGTTGACGTCGCCGGAATCGACGGTGCGGGGCTGTCCGTCGTCGTCCAGGTACTTGAAGAGCTCGTGTCCGGGGATCTCCGCGCAGCGCTTCACGATCGCGGCTATCCGCTTGTCCTCGATGCGAAGCTTCCACTGTTTGCCCGACTTGCCCGTAAAGTCGAACCGAAGGACGCCGCGCCCGACCGCGACGTGCTTGCGGCGCATAGTGGTGAGCCCGTAGGACTTGTTTTTCTCGGCATACTCGGCGTTGCCGACCCGGATCAACGTCTTCTCCAGAAGACTGGCGATCGTGGCCAGCACCTTCTCGCGGGGCAGTCCGTCCCGCTTCATGTCGGCGGCGACCCGCTCCCGCAGCGCTGGCAGCGCGGCCGCGAACTGGATGATGTGCTCGTACTTGTTCTGGTCGCGCAACTCGCGCCATTTTGCGTGGTAGCGGTACTGCTTGCGGCCACGCGCATCGAGCCCGGTTGCCTGGATGTGGCCGTTCGAAGACGGGCAGATCCACACGGATTCGTAGGCCGGCGGGATGCCGATTGATTTGATGCGTCGGATGACGGCGGCATCGGTGATGCGCTTGCCGTCCTTGTCGTAGTAGCTGAAAGTGGTTCCAGTCCGCTTGCGCGTGTACCCCGGCGCGGAGTCGCTGACATACCGGAGGCCTTCTTCCGCGATGGTGGCCGCGACCCCCGCGGTGCGGTCCAGAACCTCTTCTTCGTTGCTGGTTTGTCGGAGCATGGGCCGGTCCCCTCGGAAGCACCCTGGGATCGAGGCTCCACTCATTCTAAAGGGATGAAGACACCGGTTGGTTCCGCTCGGAGGTCGGTGGACGCGAGGTGTGGATCAGTGGCCTCCAGAACAGCGGGACCTCAGATGGAGAGCCGGTCCGGTTCTTTCGACAAGGCGCTGCGCAGTCGATGACGGCATGGTCTAGCTTCAGACAATCGCCACAAATTTCACCGACACGCTTCCCGCAGTCAATCTTCAGGAAGGCCGCCATGTCCCAGTATTCACTCGATGAATTGCGGCGGCGCTATGTCGTCGAGAAAAGACCCCTCGAGGCCAGCGTCGAGCAGGTCTTACGGGCCGACGCCCGCGCGGGAGCCCGTGCCATCCTGGCTTCCATCGATAAACGGCGCTCCGAAAACAGGTCCGAAGGGCAGCGCCTGCGAAAGATGCTCCGCTTCGAGACCTCTCTCTGGGCAAGCGGCCATCATATTGTGGCAGGCGTGGACGAGGCGGGAATGAGCCCTCTCGCCGGGCCAGTCTCCGCCGGCGCCGTGATCCTGAAACCCGGCACGCGGATAATCGGAATTGACGACTCGAAAAAACTCGATGCCGCCGCTCGCGAAGAACTCGCGAAGGAGATCAAGGAAAAGGCAGAGAGTTGGTGTGTGGCATTCGTCGAGGTCGAGGAGATCGACGCGATCAACATCTATTGGGCAGGCATCCAGGCGATGCAGCGTGCGGTCCGGGGGCTAGGGTTGGCGCCGCAGCACTTGCTGATTGACGCGAAGCGGTTGAAGGAAATCGAGATCCCTCAGCAGTCCATCATTAAAGGCGACGCCAAGTCCGCCAGCATCGCCGCCGCCTCCATCCTCGCGAAAGTCGAGCGCGACCGCATAATGCGGACGCTCGATGTGCGTCACCCCGGCTACGGATTCGCGGATCACAAGGGCTACCCGGTGCCGGCTCATTATCAGGCGCTCGCCAGGCTTGGTGCATGCGCAGCTCACCGGAGGTCGTTCGGACCAGTACGCAAGGCCCTCGGACTGCCGCCCCTGCCGCCGTGGCCTTCGGCATCCGAGCGCACCGCTGGTTGAACTCCTGGGGTCCACGTTTCGTCTCGGCGTACTATTTTCGCGGCCATTTCTTTTCGCGAACGACGTCCTTGGCCAATTTGTCCGACCTCAGGCCGAGATAGACCGGCTGGCGCAGCTCGCCCTTGCTGGTCCACTCCGCTAATTTCACTTCCACGACCAACGAAGGATGCACCCAGGTCGTGACCCGCTCATCCTTTACTTTGGCTGCGGTGCTTGCTGAACGCGATCAGCTTGTGGCGCGGCAGGAGGGCCTTGAGCCGGTGCTTGCGCTATAGTTCGGCCGACATCGTCAGCCCGCAGGTCCGTCAGGGCGACATTTAGGCGTTCACCTATAATCGTCAGCAGGCCAAAGGTCAGCGCGGGCGAGAACAATGAAGGCAGGGGCGATGAATGCGCAGCTGCAACATTCGTTTGCGGCTGCGCCTGTTCGAAACGTTCAGACATCACGTTTTCGGACTTGGCTGAAGCATAGGTGCGGCTTGAGGAGTTTGGGGAGGTGTCGGATTGCTCTGCTGCTGAAGCGCCGCGGGGTCGCCGCCCGCATGAGGAACGCACGTACCGATGTTGCTGAGCAGGCGTTTGGCCTGGAGGTCGCGCACCTTCGTGTATTCGCGTCTTCGCTCGATATTCGCGGCGGCCCATCGGTCCCAGACTTCGAAGGCGTCGGTATAATGTTTCCGCATCTGCTCCTCGGCGGCAAGGCAATCGGCGAACTTGTCGAACACCAGGTCGGTGTTGACCGGGGTCATGCCTCCTACCAGGACAACGAGCATCCATTTCATCTTGCCGATCGCCTTTCACACCGGGCGAATTCTCCGCTGACGCGCAGAATTCCGTGCACTGTGGTTAGATGGCCCGACGGCTGCGACCGGCTACAAAACCGTAGACGAAAAGCACGATGATGGCGCCTACCACTGCCCCCACTAGTCCTGCGCCTTCTCCTGGCCGGTACCAGCCGAGAGATTGGCCAAGATAGGTCGCAACGAACGCGCCCACTATTCCCAGGATGGTGGTCAGGATGAAACCCGAGGGCTCGTTGTCGCCGGGCATGATGAACTTCGCGATGACGCCTGCGATGAAACCGATGATGATCGTCCAGATGATGCTCATGTCTCTCCCTCGATCGCTGTGGTGTTATCCCGCCGATGAAGCCGGAAGACGTCCATCAGGCGTGTATTTGTCCACGGCAGTCGGAAGCTCTCGGGACAAACGGTCGAGAATCTCCTGCTGCGACAAGCCGGTCTGCTGCTCCAGTTTTTGAAGGACGTCCGGACCGATAGCCTGCTGGAGTTCGGGCGGGGTGACTTCGCGGTTCGGCCCCTGATTGATCCAGGATTGAGCCACATCGCCTTGCCCGTTCTGCCTGAAGTGCTCGAGCAATTCGCCGATCCCGCCGTTCAGCAGCGAACCCACGCCTCCGGTGCCCGCTAGGCCGCCAAGGCTGCCGAGCATGCCGCTCAGGGAATCCTTGGCACCCGCCGGCTGGCCGGAGGTCGCATTGCGAAACATGTCCGCCAGCTTGTCCCGATTTTGATACCCCGCGATTGCGAGCATACCCAAGAGGGCGGTCATCGATGGCATTCCGCGGCTCATTTTCGGCTCCTGAGTTCAACGATCGGCAACCAACCTACGCTGGGCTGAGAAGTTCCAAGTTTTCCCGAGCCGTGGGTTTTAGGAGGATCTAGAGAAGCATCTGCAAGAAAACGGGAGCGGGCTCCGGGCGAAAGTCCGGAGCAAACCAGCTCGCGCGACGTGCGCCAAATGGCCGCTTTGCTCATGCGGCGCGACGAAGCCTTCGTGCAGGCGGTCGAGGAACTGAAAATGGAAAAGCCCACCAAGTTGGAGCCGCGATGCTGCGTCGCTCGCGTTCGTTCGGCCTCGCGCTCGCAACAGCTTCTTTGAAGGAACTCGCGATTCCTTGAAGCGTCGCACCGCGATGAGTTTCGCGGACGGAGGAGCAGATGGCAGCGAAGAAGGAGACCGCACGGGGACGCAAACAAGATCGCGCCCGCGTGGCTAACGGCCAGGACTACGAAGTGCGATACGATTCCTCCTGACTTGAACGCGCCAGCTGCCCGACTTGAGCTTCTTAAAGGTCGGCACCGCGTGTGCGCTCCACCCGGATTTCATGTGCGCTAGTGTGCACCGGGAGATCAAACGCGGTACAAACGTGTGCAATTTTGGCTAGTTTGGAGTGCACACGTGTGCACTTGTTCCTGCTCTAGTCCATTGTAAGGATAGGATAACTACTTGGAATATCAAGAATATCGCTTTTCCGTGGCGCCCATGATGGATTGGACCGACCGGCATTGCCGGGTGTTCCACCGTCACCTGACGAGGCGGGCGCTGCTCTATACGGAGATGCTGACCACTGGCGCCATCATTCATGGTGACCGGAAGCGGCTGCTTGGGTTCGACCTAGTCGAGCACCCGGTCGCGCTTCAACTCGGCGGGTCGGACCCACGCGAGCTGGCGCTGGCGGCGCGGATCGGCGAGGAGTTCGGTTATGACGAAATCAACCTCAACGTCGGCTGCCCCTCCGACCGCGTGAAGGACGGCCGTTTCGGCGCTTGCCTGATGGCAGAGCCTGATCTCGTGGCGAGGTGCGTCGAGGCGATGAAGGGTGAGGTGGCCGTGCCCGTGACCGTGAAGTGCCGCATCGGGATCGACGACCAGGATCCCGAAGTCGCGCTCGACAACCTTGCGCACGCAGTCGTTGACTCCGGCTGCGATGCGCTGATCGTACATGCCCGGAAAGCATGGCTCAGCGGTTTGTCACCAAAGGAGAATCGCGACATCCCGCCGCTCGACTATGATCGCGTCTATCGCCTCAAGCGCGCGATGCCGGATGTGCCTGTCATCATCAACGGCGGCATCCCCGGTGTCGACGAGGCAAGGGCACATCTCGATCACGTTGACGGCGCGATGCTTGGACGAGCCGCCTATCAGGAGCCGTGGCGGCTGCTCTCGGTCGATACCGACATTTTCCGCGAGGCGGCGCCGCATGCCTCGATGCAGGATGCGCTCGAAGGGATGGTGCCCTACATCGAACAGCAGCTCGCGCGCGGCACGAGGCTGCACTCTATGGCGAGGCATTTCGTCGGCGCATTCCACGCCGTCCCCGGCGCGCGCGCCTTCCGCCGGCATCTTGCCGAGCAGGGGGTGAAGCCGGGCGCTGGCCTCGAGGTGCTACGCGAAGCGATTGCGCGTGTCGGTGCGCGCGCACCGGCGGAGGCGGCGGCCTAGCCGTAATCGCATGACGAGCCGGATTGCAAGAGTCTAGTCGACTGCCAGGCGCGAGCGGCGGCGACTGGTCTGGAGCTCCGGATAACCCGTGAGCATCAGCCTGTCGGCGCGCACGCCCCAGCTCTCCAGGCGATCGAGGAAGCTCATCCCGAGCAGGTTGGTCTTCATCTGCCCGCGCTGTACGACGAGGGCTGGCACCGATTTCTCGACGAGGTGACCGACGGAGAGGCGGTCGATCGTGAGGCGGGCCGCCTTGGTATGACCGCCCGCGGTTTCGAGATCGACGTCGTATTCGAGCATCTCGAGCGGCAGCCCGATCGCCTTCGCGGTTTCCCAGGTCAGCACCACCGAGGTCGCGCCGGTGTCAATGACCATCGGTGCGGCCACGCCGTTGATCTTCGCGCGCAGCGCGAATTCGCCGCCCTGGCCGCGCGGAATCTGCACGGCGGGCGCGGGCGCTGCGGTCTGCGTGCGAAAGATATGCGAGACCTTGCTGCTTGCGCGCGCGATCTGGTCGGAATCGCCATAGGCGACGACGGCACCGGCCGTGCAGGCGAGCATGATGAAGACGAGCAGAAAGCGGATCATTGCGCATTTCCAGATGCGCGCCGACCGGTCAGGTGTGTTTCGGCGATCCCGCGATGGGCGGAAGTCCAGCCTGATTCATGCGCGCCGGCAACAGCGCCATGAGGGCGAGCCGCTCCGCGCTCTCCATGGCGTGCCAGCGCGCGATCTCCGGCAATGTGCGTCCGCAGCCGAAGCACAGCCTGGTCTTGGGGTCGATCATGCAGACCGCCACGCACGGCGTTTCTTTGCTCATTGGGGCATAGTGGCGGATGGTCGGGCATGTCTGCAAGCATCTCGTTACGAGCCCGTACCCGCGCTCATGATCGGCTTGCGGCGGGGCCGGCGCTTCTCGTCCGCCACCGCGGAACTCTCGGGTTGGAGCGGCGGAGAATCATCCGACATCGGCGCCAGCGCGCTCATCACGCGCTCGGGCGGGAAGGTGACGATCACTTCGGTGCCGATGCGCAGCTTCGATTTCAGCGTGAATGTACCGCCATGCAGGTCGACCAGATTCTTGGCGATCGGCAGGCCGAGACCGGCGCCCTGTTCGGCCGACTTGATCGAATTGGAACCTTGGCCGAACGATGCGAGCACGACCGGGATCTCGTCCTCGGGAATCCCGGAGCCGGTGTCCTTCACCGAGAGATATTGTCCGCCTGAGGCCGTCCAGCCGGCCTTGAGCCAGATCTCGCCGCCCTGCGGAGTGAACTTGATCGAGTTGGAGAGCAGATTGAGCACGACCTGGCGGATCGCGCGCTCGTCGGCCCACAGCCGCGGCATCGCCTGCTCGAACACCTCGTGGATGGTGATGCCACGGCTCGAGGCGCGCAGCTTCATCAAATGATGGCAGTCGGCGACGATGCCGACCAGCGAGACCGCTTCCTCGTTGAGCTCGTAGCGGCCAGCCTCGATCCGCGACAGATCGAGGATCTCGTTGATGAGGTTGAGCAGGTGGACGCCGGAATTGTGGATGTCGGCCGAGTACTCCTTGTAGACCGGCACGGCATGCGCGCCGAAAATCTCGCTCTTCATCACTTCCGAGAAGCCGAGGATTGCATTGAGCGGCGTCCGCAGTTCGTGGCTCATCTGCGCCAGAAAGCGCGACTTGGCCACATTGGCGGATTCGGCGCGGTGGCGCGCTTCGTCCGAGATCGCCTTGGCTTGTTCGAGCTCGCCGATCAGCGCGTCCTTCTCGGCCCGCGCCTCGAGCGTGGCGAAGGTCGAAGAGTGCAGGCGGTGAGCCAGCAACACGAAATAGCCTTCGGCGGCGACGGCGAGCGCGGCCAGGATGTAATTATCCAGCGAGCCAGTCATCACGAAGCTCAGCGCCATCGCGACCGCGACCGGTGCGGTGGCGGCGAGGGCGGCGATCGGCAGATTGGCGGCCAGCATGCTTGATACTGCGATCACCAGCAGCATCAGGAACATCATCAGCGTTTCCGTGATCATGTCGAGCACGGGATGGATCAGGATCGCCATCCAGCAAAGGCCATAGAGCAGGTCGAGCACGACGAAACGCGTCTGCCATGCGCGCGTTGCCGCGGGCGAGGCGGGCTCGGCCAGGAAGCGGTGGCAGCTGCGGATCATTGCGGCATGAATGCAAAGCATGCCGGCGGTCCAGGCCGCGGCCGGGATCGGCTGCATCCACAGCCCAAACAGCACGCCTGTCGCGACCACAAGCAGCATCACGACATAGGAGGCCGACAGCCGCGTCTGGGCGTACTGGCGCAGCATTTCGGCATCGAAAGCCGGCCGGGTTCCACTGGTCGACGTTAACTTATCGCGCGCCTCGCGCACCCGCTGTGCCGCAGCCCGGCGATGGCTCGCCGACGGCACGCTCACCGGCTCGGCCGGAAGCTGCACAACCTCGGGCTTTTCAGCGGGTTTACTCATCGCACAACAACAATTCCTGCCCGCGCGGGACGGGCCTTCTGCATTGTCTATCTCTGGCAAGAAATCCTTAAGAGGTGACTTAAGGAGCTAAAGAATTACGTTAACCCGGCGTTAATTTTGGATCCGGCGTGAGCCGCTCAATGCAGCGCCGCGTGCTGCGCGATGTACACCACGGCGCCCGCCAGATAGCCGGCGAGCGCGGGAACGGCGATGCGGCGGGCGTACCAGAGGAACTCGATGCGCTCGAGCCCCATGGCGGCGACGCCTGCGGCCGAGCCGATGATCAGGATCGAGCCGCCGGTTCCGGCGCAATAGGCGATGAACTCCCAGATGAAGCTGTCGGGTGGATAATGCGCGAGGTCGTACATGCCCATCGTCGCGGCGACCAGCGGCACGTTGTCGATGACAGCACTGAGCAGGCCGAGCACGATCACGATGATGTCCTGTCGGCCGATCGCGGTGTCCAGCCATTTGGCCACCATGGAGAGCAGGCCGGCATGTTCGAGGCAGGCGACCGCGAGCAAGATGCCGAGGAAGAATACGATCGAGCCCATGTCGATCCGCGTCAGCGCATTCGCAAGCGTGAGGGGACCGCGGACATGCTCATCCTTTTTGCGATGAACGATCTCGCCGACCAACCACACGATGCCAAGCCCGAGCAGGACGCCCATGAAGGGCGGCAGGTGCGTGACCGTCTTGAAGGCGGGCACCGCGATCAGTACCCCGAGTCCGAGATAGAACATCACGTTCCGCTCGAACGGATCGACGCCCTGCAATCCGTCCTCTTTCGGCGGTGGTGCGATGGTCTTGCCCTTGAGTGAAAAGCTGATGAATGCGAGCGGCACCAGCAGGTTGAGCAAGGAGGGCAGGAACACCGCGCTCATGATTTTCAGGGGCGAAATCTGTCCGCCGATCCACAGCATGGTCGTGGTGACGTCGCCGATCACGGTCCATGCGCCGCCGGCATTTGCGGCGATGACGATGAGGGAGGCGAACAGCAAGCGGTCGTCGCGCTTGGCGATCAGCCGCTGGATCAGCGAGACCATGACGATGGTGGTGGTCAGATTGTCGAGGATTGCACTGAGGAAGAAGGTAACGAAGCCAATCAGCCATATCAGACGGACCTGGCTGGTCGTGCTGATGCGGGAGGTGATGACCTCGAAACCGTCATGGGCGTCGATGACCTCGACGATGGTCATCGCGCCAACCAGGAAGAACACGATCTGCGCGGTGGCAGCGACGGACTCGTCAAGCTGACGGCCGACCAGCGTGTGGTCGCCGGTCGCGAGCGCGTAGATTGTCCAGAGCACGCCCGCGCCGAGTAGCGCAGACGCGCTCTTGTTCACCCCGATAGGATGCTCGAGCGCGATCGCCGCATAGGCGAGGATGAAGATTGCGGCGAGTGCGGTCAGCAAGGCAGGATCACTTCGTGAGGTGTCAGCGATTCAGGCGCGCGAGCAGGCTCGATGTATCCCAGCGCTTGCCGCCCATCTTCTCGACCTCGGCGTAGAACTGGTCGACGAGCGCGGTCACCGGCAGATTGGCGCCATTGCGACGGGCTTCGGCCAGCGAGATCGAGAGATCCTTGCGCATCCATTCGACCGCGAAGCCGAAATCGTATTTGTCCTCGTTCATGGTCTTGTAGCGGTTCTCCATCTGCCAGGACTGCGCGGCGCCCTTGGAGATGGTTTCGATCACGGCGGCGACGTCAAGGCCACTTTTCTTGGCGAAGTGAATACCCTCGGAGAGGCCCTGGACGAGGCCGGCGATGCAGATCTGGTTGACCATTTTGGTCAGCTGGCCGGAGCCGGCGGGCCCCAGCAATTTGCACATCCGCGCATAGGCGCCTGTGATGATCGGCTCGGCGCCGGCATAGGCGTCCTGCGCGCCGCCGCACATCACCGTCAGCACGCCGTTCTCGGCGCCGGCCTGGCCGCCGGACACGGGTGCGTCGATGAACTTGAAGCCGGCCTTGGTCGCGGCCGCATCGAGCTCACGCGCGACCTCGGCGGAAGCGGTGGTGTGGTCGACGAAGGTTGCACCCTTCTTCATGCCGGCAAACGCGCCGTCGGCACCGATCGTGACCGCGCGCAGATCGTTATCGTTGCCGACGCAGCACATCACGAAATCCTGGCCCTCGGCCGCGGCCTTCGGGGTCGCCGCGGTCTTGCCGCCGAACTTGTCCGCCCACTCCTTCGCCTTGGCCGCGGTGCGGTTATAGACGGTGACCTCATGGCCCCCTTTTTTCACGAGGTGTCCGGCCATGGGGAAGCCCATCACGCCGAGACCGAGGAAAGCGACTTTAGCCATCTGTAGTACCTTGTCCGTAGTTTGGGTTTTACGGTTCTTGCCGGGCGAGGGCCGTCCGGTTCCGCCATTGCGGCAGATCGGGCGCACCATAAACCCTTGAGGCCGGAGGGCAACGGGTTCGTTTGGCCCCCGCCTGTGTTAGGATGGTGGACCTAAGGACTTCAAAAAAAGGGAGCGAAGGCATGGGCGGCGTAAGCGTGGGCGTGCTCGATCATTTCAATGTCCGGACCCGGAATCTGGCCGAAACCGTCCGCTTCTACGAGGACGTGCTGGGCCTGGAAAAAGGCGCCCGGCCGAATTTCGCCTTCCCCGGCGCCTGGATGTACAGCGAGGGAAAGCCGGTGGTGCACCTCGTCGATATTTCTCCGACTGCCGAGCCACAAAAGCCGGATTCCGGCGTTGTCCACCACGTCGCCTTCGCCAGCCGCGGGTTTGACGGCATGAAGCAGCGGCTGGCCTCAAAGGGGATGAAGTTCGACTCCCGCCAAGTGCCCGGCGGTGAGCTCTGGCAGATCTTCGTCCACGACCCCAACGGGGTCATGATCGAGCTCAACTACGAGGCGGCCCTGGAGCAGGGGGCCGCGCCCGCCGAGATGGCTGACGATATCGGCAGGCAGTAGCCTTTTGGGCGTTTCCGCTCTAATGGGGCATCTTGAATTCTAGGAGATGCGCTTTGAGCGTGACGCAGCAACAGGTTCTCGACAGCCTCGCCAGGATCAAGTCGCCCCGCGGGGTCGCGCTCACCAATGCCAATGTGCTGAGCGCGATCAGCGCGGCCGACGGCAAGGTGTTCTTCTCGATCAATGTCGATGCCGCCGAAGCGCGAGCCTGGGAATCCGTCCGGGCCGAGGCCGAGGCCGCGGTGCGCGCCATTCCCGGCGTCACCACCGTCATGGTGGCGCTGACCGCCGAGCGGAAGGCCGGCGCGGCGCCGCCACCGCCGCCAACTCCCAGCCGCGGCACGCCGGGCGTGCAGCCCGTCCACGCCCACAAGCCGCCGCCGCAGGGCGGCGCCCAATCGCCGATGGCGCGGCAGTCCGAGATTCCGGGCGTCGCGGCCGTGATCGCGGTCGCCTCGGGCAAGGGCGGTGTCGGCAAATCCACCACCGCGCTCAACCTGGCACTCGGTCTGCGCGATCTCGGCCTCAAGGTCGGGCTGCTCGATGCCGACATCTACGGCCCATCGGTGCCGCGGCTGACGGGCCTGCACGAGAAGCCGGAGCTGAACGACGAGCGCAAGATGATTCCGCTCAGGCGCTTTGGCCTGGCCATCATGTCGATCGGCTTCCTGGTGGAGGAAGAGACCGCGATGATCTGGCGCGGGCCGATGGTGATGTCGGCAGTGACGCAGATGCTGCGCGACGTCGTATGGGGCCAGCTCGATGTGCTCGTCGTCGACATGCCGCCAGGCACCGGCGATGCCCAGCTCACGCTGGCGCAGAACGTCCCTTTGAAGGGCGCCGTGATCGTCTCGACCCCGCAGGACCTCTCGCTGATCGACGCAAGGCGGGGGCTTGCGATGTTCAAGAAGGTCAACGTGCCCGTGCTCGGCATCGTCGAGAACATGAGCTATTTCCAGTGCCCGCAATGCGGCACGAAATCCGACATTTTCGGCCATGGCGGCGCGCGCCACGAGGCCGAGAAGCTCGGGGTACCATTCCTGGGCGAGATCCCCCTGCACATGGCGATTCGCGCCACCTCGGATGCGGGCACGCCCGTAGTGGACAGCGAGCCGGATGGTCCCCATGCGGCGATCTACCGCGCCATTGCGGGACAGGTGCGGGACCAGCTCAAGGGCGTCATCGCCGCGGCCTAAGCGGATCCAAGCCGATCCCTTGAAACCAATACCTTGGGGACATGCGACTTTCGTAGAGCCCTGTCATGCCAATGTCGCGTTTCGAAAGCAGGGCTTCCGTGTTAAAGGCCCACGGCAGTCAAGCCCCTTCGGTTCGACGCGGCCCAAGAACGCGTCGCCGGAATGAGCGGCAGCAAAGAGGAAGTTAGGGGAAACGCCCCAACAAGGAGAGACTGAAGATGAAGCGTCGTGATTTCCTGAAAGTGTCGGCAGCCGGCGCGGCGGCGACCGCCGCGGTGGCCTCGCCGGCGATCGCGCAGTCCTCGCCCGAGATCAAGTGGCGCCTGACGTCGAGCTTCCCGAAGTCGCTCGACACCATCTATGGCGGTGCCGAGCAGATGGCGAAGTACGTCGCCGAGATGACCGACAACAAGTTTCAGATCCAGGTCTTCCAGGCGGGTGAAATCGTCCCGGGCCTGCAGGCGCTGGATGCGACCCAGAAGGGCACCGTCGAGATGTGCCACACGGTGTCGTATTATTACGTCGGCAAAGACCCGACCTTCGCGATTTTCGCGTCGGTGCCTTTCGGCCTGAATGCACGCCAGCAGAATTCCTGGCTGTACCAAGGCGGCGGCAACGAGCTCGCCAACGAGTTCTTCAAGAAGACGAACGTGGTGGGCTTCCCCTGCGGCAACACCGGCACCCAGATGGGCGGCTGGTTCCGCAAGGAGATCAAGACCGTTGCCGACCTGTCGGGCCTGAAGATGCGCATCGGCGGCATTGCCGGCCAGGTGCTTCAGAAGGTCGGCGTGGTGCCGCAGCAGCTCGCCGGCGGCGACATCTATCCGTCGCTCGAGAAGGGCACCATCGACGCGGCCGAATGGGTCGGTCCCTACGATGACGAGAAGCTCGGCTTCGCCAAGGTCGCCAAGTACTACTACTACCCGGGCTTCTGGGAAGGCGGTCCGACCGTTCACGCCTTCGCCAACATCGACAAGTGGAACGAGCTGCCGAAGAACTATCAGGCGATCCTCACCAACGCGACCGTCAACACCAACACCTGGATGGCCGCGCGCTACGACATGGTGAACCCCGGCGCGCTGAAGCGTCTGGTCGCCGGCGGAACGCAGCTTCGCCCGTTCACCAATGAGGTTCTGGAAGCCTGCCTCAAGGCGACCAACGAATTGTGGGGCGAGATCTCGGCCAAGAATCCCGACTTCAAGAAGTCGATCGACGCCATGCAGGCCTACCGCTCCGACGAATATCTGTGGTGGCAGGTCGCCGAATACACCTACGACAGCTTCATGATCCGCTCGCGCACCCGCGGCTGATCTTCGAACAAGTCGCAAGACGACACGCCCGGTCTCGTTCGCGAGGCCGGGCTTTTTCTTTGGGGCGACGCTGCGGAGCGGCGTTGTCGCCGGGGGACGGGCGGGGCCTCCAACAAAAAATCTGAAAAACAACCCCATGCACAGTAGACGAGGGGTGAGAGGACAAGGCGTTGCGAGTGTAGCCAACAGCTTGATGCGATGGGCTAATTGGCAGGCACGCCCGAGCATCGCGCGGTCGAGGGCAACTTCGTATTTTTGGGCGTCAAAGCGGGCAGGCGCGCGTGCTTCAGCGAGATCGTTTGACTCGTCGGGCAAAACAGTGGCATAAAGGCATTATCGCAAAATCCGAAATGAGCGCCTCGGCGGCTGGCCTGGGGTTGATGATGAGCTTCGATCCCGATGAGGTTCAAAGCGCGCTGCGCAAGGCCTGGTCGTTGGCAACCGCCAGTCAATGGACGGCGAGCAATCCGGCGGCAGGGCAATGCAACGTCACCTCGCTGCTGATTCACGAGCTCTTCGGCGGCGAGTTGCTGAGGACGCCGCTGCCGGCCGGCGACCATTTTTACAATCGCATTAGAGGCCGGCGGTACGACTTCACGGCGAGCCAGTTCGATCAGCCGATTGCTTACAAGGATTTGCCCGCAAGCCGTGCCGATGTGGAATTGGGAGCGACAAGCGATGAACTGGCCGAACTCAGAGCCGCTTTTCAGGAGCGTCGTACGAAGTAAAGCCAAGGGCCGATCGCAGACGGGTGAGAGGAGTGGGCGCGGGGAATCAGCTGAACATCAATTCGCAAGACGGTCTTTGCTCATGCGCAGGATGACCACCACACCCTCTTCCGACCAGTCAAAAGTTATGGTCCCGCCAAGCTGGGCGGCCATACTTCGGTGCACCAACTGGCTTCCAAAGCCTTCGAGCTTTGTTGGAGCGACAACGGGGGGACCACCCCGCTCCGTCCACTTGACCACGACCTCGTCCTCGTGAGCGTTGCACGATACGTCCAGGGTGCCACTTGAAAGGGACAGCGCACCGTATTTCGCAGAGTTGGTTGCCAGTTCATGCATCACCAAGGCGAGTGCTGTGCTGGAAGCCTCTCCCACGTTCATCTTGGGGACCGAGACACGAATACGAACGCTGGCTCCTTCCTCATCGTACGGCGCAAGCAGAACAGAGATGAGGTCTCCGAGAAGCGTCCCTTCTCTATTTCGTCCCGGTACCGGGCGCACAAGGTCCTGAGCACGTCCAAGAGCGATCAGGCGACTGGTCAGCTCCTGGGCCATATCCTCTTTTGATGCTGCCGAGCGTGAGCTCATTTGCGTCAGCGCCGTTGCGACGGTGAGAAGGTTTTTCAGCCGGTGGCTCATCTCGCCCGCCAGGAGCTCGTTGGCTTCCTCGGCTTGCTTGCGTTGGGTGACGTCCAGGAAAATACCGAACATCGTTCGATCCGCGATGTCGGCATCGTCGCCCTGGCCCCGCGCGGAAATCCAACGGATATCGCTGCCGGTCAGAATACGAAAATCTATTTCGTAGGAGCCTACGACTGCGCGAGTAGCGGCAAATGCCGATCTCACCCTCTCGAGATCGGCAGGGTGGATGTTCTTGGACAGTATCTCGAACGTAATTTTCTGCTCGCCCTTGGGCACCTCCCAAAGGTCGTACGCGGGTTCATCCATGGTGATGGCGTCGGTATCAACGTTCCAGGACCATAGAGCGACACCGGCGGCGCGAGTGGCAGCCCGGAGGTGCTTTTCGTGCCACAAGGGCATCGTCACCTGGCTAGGAACCATTGTGCTTCGTTTTCCCGCTTTATCTGACCAATCGGCACCTCGGCCAACGGGCGATCGACAGATACCATACCCGGTCGAAAAGGTCTCCGTTCGACCGAGAGGGCGGGTTGAAGTGTGGTCCCGCGCCCGAGTTGGCTCAGAAGCGATCCTCCGCAAACGAGCCGTGAGGTTCGCCGACGGCGATCAGCGGCGTTGTTCGTGAGCGATTACGCGTTGCTTCGCGAAACGCCTGGGCCTTCCCTTCCATGAGTCAACACCGCCTCGGCAGCAGCTTCGTCGATGGCCGCCATCACATCAGCGGTTGCGGAATGATGAATCATGTGTCCCGCTCCGTCGATCCGGTGCAATTTGCTCTGCTTGACCTCGCCATGCAGCCTGACCGACTGCTTGATATCGATCAGACGATCGTTCTGGCCCGCGATAATGATCGTCGGCATCTTGAGTTCTGCATAAGTCTTCGAACCTGAGAATGCGGCGGAGATCAACATGGTCGCTTCGGCCGCTGTGGCCCGCATCTGTGATGGGCGCAACGCCATTTCTTTCGGAAAGCCGGCGAACTTGTTCGGGACCGGCCGGGGGCCAAACAGCTTGCGCAACATCGCGGGCCACATCATCCGACCGGCTAGCGGCGAAATCGTGGAGCTGATGACGTCCCCGACCACCGGTAGGGCGGACAGCACCGACGCCGCGCTGTCCGCGCGGGGAGTCGGGAAATAATAGCCCGAGGCCAATACGAGAGCCTGCACGAACGAAGGATGTCTTGTCGCCAGCGCAACCGCAACCGACGCTCCCCATGAATGGCCAAGGACAATCGCTTGAGAGACGCCCAACTGATCGAGGGCCTTCTTGAACAGGTCCGCCTGGGCATCCGGAGTCCAGACGACGTGCCTTGGCCGCGAGCTATGCCCAAAACCGGGACGATCGAACACCATGACCCTGTAGTTCTCGGCTGCGAGATCGATCAATCCACTCGAGACGAAATCCTGGACCATGCTCCCATTGCCGTGAAACAAGACCAGCGGCTTGCCTCTGCCGCGTTCCAAATAGTGCAGGCGAACCCCCTCGACGTCGATGAACCGACCCTGCGGAGGATTATCGCGTTGCGCTTTGTTCGCGAGCCGCCGGTTTATGATTGCGGTAGCCGCAACGAGGGTACCTGCGGCAGCAAACGCGGCGGCGCCTGGATGTCGCGTGATGGCGCTCAAGCAATCGGATAGAAGGGAGCTGGAACGTGTTCGTCGTGCAAGGCGCATGTGCATTACCTTAGGTGGTCTGCACGACGCCCCATCAAATGAGAAATGTTGCAGCTGAGTTGAACGGTTCGCGGGGGTGTTCGTTCCTCGGCAGGGCCGACGGCGGCGGGGCCCAAGGAGGTAAATTTCCGGGCCATCCGCGACCTCATCCGCTCGTGCCCGGACTGGCTTACAGGAACCTGACGGAAGGGAGCGGCCGGCCCGCCGGGTGCTTTTTCGCTGGCCGAGATGCCCCGGATGATGGAAGACAGCGAAGATGCGGCGGAAGCCGTGCGGTGACACCGGAACATCCCGCGGGAAAATGCGATGCGCCTTCTGATCGTCGAGGACAATGCCGAGCTGTCGCGGCTCGTTGCCGGCGGGCTGTCGGCGGCCGGCTATGAGAGCGACATCGTCGGCAGCGCTGCCGAAGCGCGCGAGGCGGTCAGCAGCGTCAGCTATGCCGCGATGATCCTCGACCTCGGACTACCCGACGGCGATGGCCTGTCGGTGCTGCGTGAGCTTCGCCGGCAGATGGAGCCGTTGCCGGTGCTGGTGCTGACCGCCCGCGGCGGCTTGCAAGATCGTGTCAGCGGCCTGCGCAGCGGCGCCGACGACTATCTCGCAAAACCGTTCGCGATGGAGGAGCTGGTGGCGCGACTGGAGGCGATCCTGCGCCGTCCGGGCCAGTTGCTTGGCCGCTCGCTGCGCCTCGCCAACCTCGTCTATGACACCGAGAGCCGCCAGATCTTCGTCGACGACCAGCCGCGCATCATCTCCGCGCGCGAGACCTCGGTGCTCGAGATCCTGCTGCGCCGGCAGGGGCGGGTGGTACCGAAGAAGAACGTCGAGGACCACATCTTCGGCCTCGATGGCGAGGTCGCCTCCAACGCGGTCGAGGTCTACGTCTCGCGGCTGCGCAAGCAGCTCGCCGAGCATGGCGCCAAGGTCGTGATCCACACCATCCGTGGCGTCGGCTATCTCATGGCCGAGGAGAAATAGCGTGGCCCGGATCGGATCTCACGCCGGATTCCGCGCCGGGATCCATGGGAGGTCGCCGACGTTCAAATCGCTGATCTGGCGCATCGTGTTCCTGCACATCGTGGCGGTCGCGGTGGTCGCGATCTTCCTGCCGCTGGTGCTGTTCTGGCTGCTCAATTCAGAGATCGACCAGCTGCATCGCGATGCCATGCGCGCGCAGGCCGAGGTGTTGGCCGAGCGCATCGTCGCCCAGCCCGACGGGCTGCTGACGTTCAACCTGCCGGACAGTCTCAAGGGCCTTTATTCAGAAGCCTATGGCCGCTACCAGTACGACATTCGCGATGCCGGGGGGAATCTGCTGTTTTCGTCGCGGCGCAAGACCGGCACTGCGGCGGCCGCGCCACCGCCGCTCTCCGAAACGATTTCCGGGGCTGGAGTCACCCGCACTATCGACGGCAAGGTGATACGCATTCGCGTCGCGGAGGACCTCGCGCACCGCGACGTCATCATCGACGACATCGTATCGAACTTCTTCCGGCGGGTCGGATGGATCACCATTCCGATCCTGCTGGTCCTGCTCGGCATCGACATCATCATCTTTCGCCGCGCTGTTGCGCCGCTATGGAAGGCCTCCGAGGAGGCGAGCAATATCGGCCCGGCGCGCACGGACATCCGCCTGCCGACGGAGCAGATTCCGCGCGAGATCATGCCGCTCGTCACCGCCGTCAACCAGGCGCTCGACCGCCTCGAGGACGGCTTTCGGGTGCAGCGGCAGTTCACCGCCGACGCCGCGCATCAATTGCGCACGCCGCTCGCGATCCTGCGCACGCGGATCGAGACGCTCGGCGATGGCGCCGCACGGCATGCGCTGCATGCGGACATCGAGGGCATGAGCCGCATCGTCGCGCAGCTACTGGAGATCGCCGAGCTCGACACGCTGGTGCTCGATCCCGGCGAGACCGCGGATTTGCGCGCGGTCTGCGCCGAGGTGGTCGGTTCGATCGCGCCGCTCGCGATCGCACAGCACAAGGATATCGCGCTGAGGGGCACCGAGGCGCCGGTGCTGATCCACGGCAATTCGGTGATGCTCCAGCGCGCGATCTTCAATCTCGCCGAAAACGCCATCAAGTTCACGGCAATGGACACGTCGGTCGATGTCGATGTGAGCGAGGATGGCGCGGTGCGCGTGCGCGATTGCGGGCCGGGAATCGCGGAAGCCGAGCGCGAATTGATCTTCCACCGCTTCTGGCGCGCCGACCGCCAGCGCAGCGACGGCGCCGGCCTCGGGCTGTCGATCGTGCGCGCCGTGGCGGATGATCACGCGGCGACGGTTGCGGTGGAGAATCTTCCGGGCGGCGGCGCGCAGTTCACGCTGCGGTTCAGGCTGGCGGAGAAGTCGGACGACCTTAATTTGAACGCAGTGCGGTACTGACGCGCCACCTTCTCCCGCATCCGCCTTCGCCAAGGCTTCGGCGGACATGAGGGGAGAAGGCGAAAGCGACGGCTATTTCAGCTTGCCGGTGGACAAATCCATGATCATGCGCGTGGTCAGATAGAGACGCGGCACGATGCTGTCGAGTTTGACATATTCGGCGTCGTTGGAATGCGCGCCGAAGCCCGACAGACCCATGCCTTCGACCACGGCTCCGCTGGTCTTGAGTGCGGCAAACGCCGCGTCGGTGCCGCCGCCGGTCGCCTTCTCGTCGACTTTGAGAGGCAGTCCGATCTCCTCATAGATCGTCTTGCCGTGGGCCGCGACTCGACGTGAGGCGTCGTTGGCCTCCAGCGGCGGACGGCGCACCTCGAATTTCAGCTCGACCTTGGACTCGGGCAGCAGGTGATTCTTGATCTTCTCCTGCAGTGTCTTCTCGAGCTCGTCGAAATCGGTGACTTTAAGTGCACGTGCGTCGGCCTGGGCCGTGGCCTCCGCGGGGATCACGTTGCGGTTGGTGCCGGCCTTGGAGACCGTCCAGTTCAGTTTCAGGCCCTGCTCTGGTTTGGACAGGTCCTTCATCTGCAGCAGCTGGTGGGAGAGTTCGTACAGCGCGTTGACGCCGCCCTCGGGCCGTGAGCCTGCATGTGACGACTTGCCCTGCACCGTGAGATAGGCCGAGCCGATGCCGCTGGTGGCCAGCCGCAGCGTGCCGTCGGTACCGCCGCCTTCAAAGGAGAACACCACATCCTGATCCGCAGCGAACCTGGTGATGGTGCTGCGCCAGCCCGGTGAGGAGATCTCCTCGTCGCCATTGGTGAGCACCGTCAGCGTGCCGTAATCCCGGAAGCTCAGCTTCTGCAGCAACGCCACGGTATGAAGAATGAGCGCGACGCCCTGCTTGTCGTCGGCAATGCCGAGGCCGTAGGCCTTGTCGCCGTCGATGCGGAACGGTTGATCCTTCAGCATGCCCTTCAGGTACACGGTGTCCATGTGGGCGATCAGCATGATCTTCTTGCTGCCGGTGCCCTTGAATACGGCGTGTACGGCCGGGCCGATCTTCTCGGGTGTGTCGTCGAGGCGATAGACGTCGGTGGGTTCGAGGATCTCCACCGTGCCGCCGAGCTGCTTGAGCTGGCCGGCAACGCGCTGGGCGATCTGGTTCAGACCTTCGACATCCTTGCTGCCGGATTCGATGCTGACGAGATCGCGCAGCGTATCGAGCAGCGGCTGCTGCTCTTTTTGTGCCAACGCATGGACGTCGGCCATGACATTCGCGCTCAGCTCAGCATGCGCCGGCATTGCCGCACATCCCAGCCAGAGCGACGCGATCAACGAACCAACGAGCGATGGAGCAGGGTAGGATCGCGACATGCGTGGCGGCCTTAGGTTGGGGGAATGGCGCGGTATGCCCGTGTTTCCGGCGCTTTTCACGTGCCCGGCGCGCCCGTCATGCCCGGCCGAGGCGGGCGTGATGGGAACGGCCAGGGCCGCGGCCGTCTAAGCCTAAAGTCGTAGGACCGGATGGCGCGGGAGCTGGGCATTTTCGTCCCTCACATCGTGAGGGATGGAAATCGGACGACACATGTTCCATGCTGGCCTCCAAGCCTCGGCAAGAAGGCCCATCGTCACAATCCATCAGGGTAGGACATCATGAAAAGACGAGATTTCATCAAGGTCACCGGGCTTGGTGCGGCGGGTGTCGCCACGCTCGCCGCTCCAGCGATCGCGCAGACGACGCCCGAGATCAAATGGCGCATGCCGACGAGCTGGCCGAAATCGCTCGACACGCTCTATGGCGGCGCCGAGATGATGGCCAAGATGGTCGCGGAAGCGACCGACAACAAATTCCAGATTCAGACATTTGCCGGCGGCGAGATCGTGCCGGGCCTTCAGGTGCTCGATGCCGTGCAGAACGGCACCTGCGAAATCGGCCACACCGCGTCTTATTATTATTTCGGCAAGGACCCGACCTTCACCTTCGGATCGTCGGTGCCGTTCGGGCCGAACATGCGCATCAACCAGGCCTGGTACACACTCGGCGGCGGCAGGGAGATTCTCAACGAGTTCTACAAGAAGTACAACGTCGTCTCGCTGCTTGCCGGCAACACCGGCTGTCAGATGGGCGGCTGGTTCCGCAAGGAGGTCAAGACGCCTCAGGACTTCAGCGGGTTGAAATTCCGCATCGGCGGCTTTGCCGGAAAGGTGATGGCCAAACTCGGTGCGGTGCCGCAGCAGATCGCCGGTGGCGACATTTATCCGGCGCTGGAGAAGGGCACCATCGACGCGGCGGAATGGGTCGGGCCCTATGACGACGAGAAGCTCGGCTTCGTGAAAGTCGCGCCGCATTATTACTTCCCGGGCTGGTGGGAAGGCGGGCCCATGCTTCTCGCCTTCGTCAACCAGGACAAGTGGAATGCGCTGCCGAAGCACTACCAGAGCATCCTCGAGCAGGCGGGGCACTACGCCAACAACTGGATGATGGCGAAGTACGACCAGTCCAATCCGCCGGCGTTGCGGCGCCTGCTCGCGGCCGGTGCCAAGCTGCATCCGTTCTCGCCAGAGGTCATGCAGGCCTGCTTCAAGGCGTCAAAGGAGCTGCACACCGAAGTCTCGGCCACCAACCCGGATTTCAAGAAGGTCTACGAATCGCTGACCGCGTTCTCGAACAACGGATATCAGTGGTTCCAGGTCGCCGAAGTCGGCTATGACAACTTCATGGCGCGCAACTCGCAGAGCTGATCGCAGAGCGCACGATCGGCCCAAACGAAAAAACCCGGAGCTTTCGCTCCGGGTTTCTTTTTGTAGGCGGGCCGGGCGCTATTGTTTCGGCTGGCCGAAGTCGAGCGGCGGCAGATCGATCTGGGGAATGTCGATCTTGATGCTGTTGGGATCGACGGTGGACTGCACACCCTTGTAGTGCATCACCATCGACGGGAACATGATCACGAGCAGCACCATGACGAGCTGGATGACGACGAACGGCACCGCACCCCAATAGATCTGTCCCGTCGTGACCGGCTCCATGCGTTTGCCGGTGACGCGGTCGGTATAGCGCTCCTTCGGCGCGACCGAGCGCAAATAGAACAGCGCAAATCCGAACGGCGGATGCATGAATGACGTTTGCATGTTGACGCCGAGGATGACACCGAACCAGATCAGGTCGATGCCGAGATGCTCGGCAGCCGGCCCGAGCAGCGGGATCACGATGAAGGCAAGCTCGAAGAAGTCGAGGAAGAACGCCAGCACGAACACGAAGGCGTTGACGAAGATCAGGAAGCCGATCTGGCCGCCGGGCAGGGATGTCAGCAGGTGCTCGACCCAGACATGGCCGCTGACGCCGTAGAAGGTGAGCGAGAACACGCGTGCCCCGACCAGGATGAAGACGACGAACGCGGACAGCTTCGCCGTCGATTCGGTAGCCTGACGGATCAGGTCCCAGGTCAGCCGCCGCTTCGCGGCTCCGAGAATGAGGGCGCCGGCTGCACCCATCGCACCGCCTTCGGTGGGCGTCGCGACGCCGATGAAGATCGTGCCCAGCACCAGGAAGATCAGGAATAGCGGGGGCACCATGACGAAGGTGGTCTGTTGCGCCATCTTCGAGAGGAAGCGGTAGCCCGTCAGCTTGTCGAGGACCCAGTTCGCGATGGCGACGAAGAACGCGAAGAGAATGCCGAAGAACATGCTGAGCACGACGAAGTCGGCGCCGTGTGTCTCCGAATTCCGCATCATGAACCAGCCGAAGACGCAGCTCGCCAGGAACAGCACGCCGAGCGACTTGAGGCCGCGGTCGCCGCTCTCCTCGCGGAAGCCGATCGCCTCCTTGGGAAGACCCGGCGCCGCCTTCGGGAAAATCATGGTCACGAGGAACGCGTAACCTGCATAGAGGCCGGCGAGCACCAGGCCCGGAATGAATGCGCCCTCGTACATGTCGCCGACCGACTTGCCGAGCTGGTCGGCCATCACGATCAGGACGAGTGAGGGCGGAATGATCTGCGCCAGCGTGCCGGAGGCCGCGATGATGCCGGTCGCCACGCGGCGGTCGTAGCCGTAACGCAGCATGATCGGCAGCGAGATCAGGCCCATCGAGATCACCGAGGCCGCCACGACGCCGGTCGTCGCCGCAAGCAGGGCGCCGACGAAAACCACCGCGTAGGCGAGGCCGCCACGGATGGTGCCGAACAACTGGCCGATGGTGTCGAGCAGATCCTCGGCCATGCCGGAGCGCTCGAGCACCAGTCCCATGAAGGTGAAGAAGGGAATGGCGAGCAGCGTGTCGTTGTTCATCACGCCGTAGACGCGCTCCGGCAGGGCCTGGAGAAAGTCCGGGTGAAATTGTCCGAGCTGAACGCCGATGATGGCGAAGAACAGGCCTACTGCGCCGAGCGAAAATGCCGCCGGATAGCCGAGCAGCAGCACGACGACGAGCGTCGCGAACATGATGGGCGCCAGATTGGCGATAATAAACGCGGTCATGACTTCCCCCTAAACCGTCGCCAACGGCTACTTCTTTTCGATCGCTTCGACGAGGTGCTCGACCTCGGCCTCCAGTGCGGACACCTGCGACTCGTGTGGGTCCGGGATCATGCCGCGCATGATCGCGATTCGCTTGATCAGCTCGGAGATGCCTTGAACGAGCAGGAGGGCGAAGCCGATCATGATCAGCGCTTTTGCCGGCCATTGTGGCAGGCCGCCCGCATTGCCGGATTGCTCGTTGATCTGGAGCGAGCGCAGGAAGAACGGTATTCCGGTCACGATCATGACAACGGTCAGCGGGATCAGGAAGAAGATGTGCCCGATGATGTCGATGATGTTGCGAGCCCGTTTCGGCATCATGCTATTGAAGATGTCGATCCGGATGTGCTCGTTGTCGAGCAGCGTCCAGGACGCGCATAGCAGGAACACGATGCTGAAAAGCACCCATTGCAGCTCGAGCCACGAGTTGGAGGACGTGTCCAATGTCTTTCGGATGATCGCATTCAGCGCCGAGATGACGACGGCGAGCAGGATCAGCCAAGCCAGACGCTTGCCCGTCCAACGTGTGAACGCGTCAATTCCATTGCTCAGCTTCAGGAGCGCTTGCAAGATTGGTCCTCCCCGATTTGCCCCGGCCGTCTTGACTGCGCCGAGTGGGCGCGTTGGCTTGTCTCGCCGCGCAGGCATGAGGCTGCCGCACCAAACCAGCGAGCGTGCCGCCAGTCAATCGGAAGTTTGTTGATAGTTAAGGGGAATAAGCCGCGGCCGGCCAGCCGATGTTAGCCGCCGGTGACGCTCATGTGCCTGGAGACGCTGGGGCGGTCGTGGCGGCGGTCGATAATGAAATCGTGGCCCTTGGGCTTCAGCCCAATGGCGCGGTCGATCGCATCCGCAAGCAGCGAATCGTCGTCCGATGCACGCAGAGGTTTGCGCAAATCGGAGGCATCCTCGTGGCCGAGGCAGGTGTGCAACGTTCCCGTGCAAGTGACGCGCACGCGATTGCAGGATTCGCAGAAATTATGGGTCATCGGGGTGATGAAGCCGAGCTTGCCGCCGGTCTCGGCGACGCTGACATAGCGCGCCGGCCCCCCGGTGCTCTCGGCCAGATCGGTCAGCGTGAACTGCTGGGCAAGGCGCGCGCGAACCAGCGACAGCGGCAGATATTGGTCGATTCGTCCCGATCCGATCTCGCCCATCGGCATGACCTCGATCAGCGTCAGCCCCATGCCCTTGCCGTGGGCCCAGCGCATCAGGTCGGGAAGTTCGTCCTCGTTGAGGTTCTTCAGCGCAACGGCGTTGATCTTGACTGCGAGGCCCGCGGCGCGTGCGGCCTCGATGCCTTCCAGCACCTTGTCGATCTCGCCCCAGCGGGTGATCTCGCGAAACTTCTGCGGATCGAGCGTGTCGAGCGAAACGTTGATGCGGCGGACGCCGCAATCAGCGAGTTCGCTGGCATGTTTCGCAAGCTGGGTGCCGTTGGTGGTCAGCGTCAGCTCGCTCAGCGCGCCGCTCTTGAGGTGCCGCGACAGCGAGCGCACCAGCGTCATCACGTTACGGCGGACCAGCGGTTCGCCGCCGGTGAGCCGCAGCTTCTTCACACCCTTGGCAATGAAGGCCGAGCAGAGCCGATCGAGTTCCTCCAGCGTCAGCAGGTCCGCCTTGGGCAGGAACGTCATGTCTTCCGACATGCAGTAGAAGCAGCGCAGGTCGCAGCGGTCGGTGACGGAGACGCGCAAATACGAGATGGTCCGTCCGAACGGATCGGTCATCGTGCTCGACAGGGGGCTCGCGGAAAGTCCGTTCATACCAAATGCCTTGTCACTTGCGGCAACGCGAGCAGTTTTGCTTCAGCGGTGTCCTGGAAGCAATCTAAGCATCGAATGCGTCAGAGACAAATGGGGGATGACGGAGGTCAGCGCTTGCCCGCGTTCGGATCGGGGAAAGGCGAGCCCGCAGCCGGTGCGGCAGCAGCCGGGGCGACCGCGGCCGCCGCCGGTTTCGGTTTCTTCGGGCGGTGCGGCTTGCGGACCGGTCTTGGCGGAACGGCCGGCTGGAGCTCCGCGAAAATCGGGTTGGGGTCGGTGGTGATCGAGGCGGGCGTGGTGAGGTCGCCGGGATTCTTGATGACATTCACCGGTACGCTCACCGGCTGGTATTTTGGGAGCGCGAAAGCGACCGTGAAGGGGGCGTCGGGGGCGGGAACCGCGACGGAGCAGGGCGTCTTGCAGCCGGCACCCAGTGAGGTCGTGGCGTCAGCACCCGGGGGATTGGATTCGAGCCGGACCTGCACGGTCGGCGGGGCCGATTTGAACATGTCCCAGGACGTCGAAGACATCGAGGAGCAGCCGGCAAGGGTCGCTGCTCCCAAGAGACTGACCCCAGCTAGCGCAATCGCAATGACACGACGCATGACCATCCACTTCTACTGCGACGAACCGCCACATCCCCGGACAAACTTAGGAGTGTCGTTCCGAACGAGCAACCGGCCGGCCGCACATCGTTAGTAGATGGTTAAAGCGGGATTCCGTGGAATAACTAAGCTATCTCAGCTACTTGAGACCTGCCTGCGCGGTCATCAGGCTGCTGGCGGCTGCCGGCAGGTCGCGCATGTGATGGATCAGCCGGTCCGGCTTCAACTCGGCAATCGGGACGTCCGTATAGCCGAAGCTGACCCCGATCACGGGAACTCCGGCGCGCCGGGCCACGCCGACATCGGGTCCGGCGTCGCCGACCATGATGCTGGCTTTCACCTCGCCGCCGGCCCGCGCCACCGTTTCCCGGAAAATGGTCGGATCGGGCTTCTGGACGCCAAAAGTGTCAGCGCCGCAGATCGCGGCGAAGCGCCGGCTCAGGTCGAGCTGATCCAGCAGGCGCTTCGACAACCATTCCAGCTTGTTGGTGCAGACCGCAAGGCGATGGCCCTGGGCTGCAAAATGGTCGAGCGCGGCCTCCAGACCCTCGAAGGGCCGGGATTCGACGGCGATATTGTCGGCGTAATAGCCGATGAAATCGGCCGTCATCCGGTCCATGTCGGCAACCGTGACGCTGCGGCCCTCGGCCTCCAGCCCCCGCTCGATCAGCTTGCGGGCGCCGGCGCCGATCATGTTGCGGGCCGAGGCCATCGGCACGGGCGGCAGCCCTTCGCGGTCGAGCACGTAATTGAGCGCGGTGATCAGGTCGGGCGCCGTATCCACAAGCGTGCCGTCGAGATCGAAGACGATGGTGTGGGAGGGGGTCATGGTCCAGCGCTACCGGCCCGGCCCCGCCCGCGCAAGGGCCGAAGCCATAAGATCACCTTATAAGGTGGGTCCGGAGGCCGGTTCCCCCAGACCCTGTTCTCCGAGGGAAAACGAGGCTACACAGGCCGCCGCGAGCCTATGAGGCAGCACACTCGTAATTCAGGGACGGCGCAACGTGAACATGGACCAGTTGAAGCGGCAGGCTGCGGCGCGCGCCCTCGAGGACGTCCGTGACGGCATGCAACTCGGGCTCGGTACCGGCTCGACTGCAAAACATTTCGTCGAGCTGCTCGGCGAGCGGGTCCGCGCCGGACTGAAAGTGATCGGCGTGCCGACCTCCGAGGCGACGCGTCTCGATGCAATCCGCTGCGGCGTGCCGCTGACCACGCTGGATCAGATCGATCATCTCGACATCACCGTCGACGGCGCCGACGAGATCGATCCCGAACTCAATCTGATCAAGGGCGGCGGCGGTGCGCTGTTGCGCGAGAAGATCGTCGCGGCCGCCTCGGATCGCATGATCGTGATTGCCGACGACACCAAATGGGTCCCGACACTCGGCCGCTTTCCGCTGCCGGTCGAGGTCATCCCGTTCGGGCTCGGCGCAACGCGACGCGCGATCGAGAAGGCGTTTGCGGAATGCGGCGTTTCCGGGCAGATGGCGGTCCGCAACGGCAAGGACGGCCACGTTTTCGTCACCGATGGCGGCCACTGGATCCTCGATGCCCAGCTCGAAAAGATTGAGGATCCCGCCCGCCTCGCCACGGCGTTGAGCGCGATCCCCGGCGTCGTCGAGCATGGTTTGTTCATCGGCTTGGCCAGCTCGGCTGTCTTGGCGGGTGGCGAGGGAATTCGCGTGATTGAACGGCGAAAGCCGAAAGGAGACTAGGAATGAAGAGCGTTTTGAAATTGTTGCCGGTCGCGACCCTCGCTGTGGGACTGGCCCTCTCGGTCGCCCCGGCCGGGGCCCAGCAGGCGGCTCCGCCGAAATCGTCGCCGACGGCCATCGCGGCCGCCAAGGAGATCCTCGCGATCAAGAGCGCCAGTGCGATGTATGCCAACGCCGTGCCCGGCCTGGTCGATAAGACCAGGATCGCGCTGATCCAGCAAAACCTCAACTATCAGAAGGATCTCACCGAGGTCGCCGGGGTCGTCAACCAGCAGCTGGCAGGCCGCGAAAAGGAGATCGGAGAAGGCATGGCGCAGGTCTATGCCAGCGAGTTCACCGAGCAGGAGCTGAAGGATCTCGTCACCTTCTACAAGTCGCCGCTGGGCAAGAAGCTGATCGAAGCCGAGCCGCGCGCGATCGGGCTGAGCATGGCCTTCATGAACTCCTGGGCTCAGAACTTCTCCGAGACCGTGATGGGTGCCTTCCGCGCCGAGATGCGCAAGCGTGGCAAGGAGATCTGACAGTCCCTATCTGATCGGAATCCGGATCATGTTCTGAAAGAGGTCGGAGTGGACAATGGCTGAATTCGACGTCGACCTCTTTGTCATCGGTGGCGGTTCGGGCGGCGTGCGCGCCGCCCGCATCGCGGCCGGCTACGGCGCCCGCGTCATGATCGCGGAAGAGTACCGCATGGGCGGGACCTGCGTGATCCGCGGCTGTGTGCCGAAGAAGCTGTTCGTCATCGGCTCGCATTTCCGCCATGAGATCGAGGACGCCGCCGGCTTTGGCTGGACCGTTCCGTCTGCGACCTTCGACTGGCCGACGCTGATCGCCAACAAGGACAAGGAGATCGCGCGTCTGGAGGCGGCTTACACCGCCAATGTCGAGAAGTCGGGCGCGCAAATCGTCAAGAGCCGCGCGGTGATCGAGGACAAGCACACCGTCCGCCTGCTCGAGAACGACCGGAAGATCACTGCAAAATACATTTTGATCGCCACCGGCGGCGCGCCCAATCACGGCGCTCCGATTCCCGGCATCGAGCACGTGATCTCCTCCAACGAGGCGTTTCACCTGGCCAAGCTGCCGAAGCGGATCGTGATCCAGGGCGGCGGCTACATCGCGCTGGAGTTCGCCGGCATCTTCGCCGGCTTCGGCTCCGACGTCACAGTCATCTATCGCGGCGACAACATTCTTCGCGGCTTCGACGAGGATGTTCGCGCCCATGTCCGCGCCGAGATGGAGAAGCAGGGCATCACCATCCTGACCGGCTGCACGGTGACGAAGGTCGATCGGCACGGCGAGGAATTCACCACGCATCTGTCGAACGGATCGAGCCTTGCCTCCGACCAGGTGATGTTCGCGATCGGCCGCCATCCCGCGGTCGCCAATCTCGGCCTGGAGAAGGCCGGCGTCGCCATCAACCCGCGGAACGGCGGCATCGCGGTCGACCATTTCTCCAAGAGCTCGGTCGACAGCATCTACGCGATCGGCGACGTCACCCATCGCTTCAACCTGACGCCGGTCGCGATCCGCGAGGGCCATGCGTTCGCCGACAGCGTGTTCGGCAAGCGCGAGGTGCAGGTCGATCACGCCAACATCCCGACCGCCGTGTTCTCGCAGCCGGAGGTCGGCACCGTCGGCCTGACCGAGACGGAAGCCCGCGCGCAATTCAGCCATATCGACATTTACAAGACCACGTTCCGGCCCATCAAGGCGACGATGTCGGGCCGCGATACCCGCGTGCTGATGAAGCTCGTCGTCGATGGTTCAACCGACCGTGTGCTCGGCTGTCACATCGTCGGCGATGCCGCAGCCGAGATCACGCAGGCAGTCGCGATTGCGGTGAAGATGAAGGCGACCAAGGCCGATTTCGACGCGACGATCGCGCTGCATCCGACCGCGTCCGAAGAGCTCGTCACCATGCGCACCCCGACCGCCCGCCACGTCCGCCAAGCGGCGGAGTAACTCCGCTCAGCCGTACAGGTATCCGACCGGCTTGCCCTCGGTGCGCAGCGGACGGATGTCCTTCTGCGTGATGATCTGACCGGCGAGGCCGTCGATCTCGTCGCGTTGCGTCGGCGTCCAGCTGCGGAGGTCGTTCATGCCCTTGAGAAGGCCGAGCCGAAGGACCTGCGTGTTCTCACCAACACCGACGAGGCTTGTGGCGTTCTTGCCCGCCGTCACCACATCGCCGGCCGCGAGCTCAAAGGTCTCGCCAGTCTTGTTCCTGAATTCGGCCGTGCCGCGGATCACGCGGTAGATCACGACCTCGCCCTTGGCGAAACATGTGGTGTCCGCCGCTGACGACGTGCTCTTGGACAAGAGCGATTGGCCGCGCGGATCGGTTGCGATGATGTGGCCGGCGACGAGGTGACCGCTCGGAGCCTCGATCCCGATATCGCGCACGTAAACCGGCATGGCCGATTTGATCGGGCTGTCGGTGAGCGGCTTGAACAGCGCATCCAGCGCCAAGGGGTCCTGGAGCCAGAAGCCTGCATCGACCGGGCGATCATGCAGAGAGTGGCTCCATGCCACCCGCGGCGTCTCGGCTTCGTTGATCTGGTCCGGACCGACGATGGTCGGGTTTGGAAACGTCGTCGGGTCAGTGATGAAGGCTTCGAGGAATTTGCCCGAATAGCCCATCGAGATTGGATCCGGCACCACCGTCTGCGGCGTCTTCAGATTCTCTTCGGTCGACAGTCCCGACCAGGTGTAGAACAGCTGTCGGTGCACGATCGCGCTTTGCAGCATCACCGCGCCGGGGCCGACATTATAGAAGCGCCCGTCATAGTCGAACGTGAACGCGCCCGACGTGACCAGCACGAGCTGAAAGCCGCCCGGCGGCAGATGAAGATGGAAGTCGGTAGGGCCGGTGTCGGGCAGATAGATCGGCAGATTGGTCGCGACCTCGTGCAGCAGGAAGGTTTCGTTGTTGGCGTGGAAACCCTCGTTGGCGCGATTGTAGAGGGCCTGCGGCCGGTACGTTGCCTCGAACTTCGCATTCCGGTCGCGATCGATCGCCACGAACTCCTGATCGTTGAGGCGAAGGGGCGCGCCGTCCGGGCGGGTGAGGCCGGTGAATTTGAGATCGCCGGTGGCATGCACGTTCATGGCATTCTCCGATCTGGCCCGCTCACCCTGTCTCGGCGCACGCATCTTGCTGAGAGCAGGGGATCAGGCCTGATGCTGCCTTGCGAATTTTAGGCCAGTCGAGGCGGTGCGCGGCACGCAAGGCTTTGCGACTCGCCGCCACGCGATGAAAAATCGAGGTTGCACTTGAGGTTAGATGACACGCTTGACCAGCCTGCATGGCCTTGTTCGCCCAGTCTGCAATCCTGGTGACGAGACGTGTCTTGTCTAATTTGGCGGCATTCTGGCGCGGATGCGCAGCTGCGCCGATCAGGAGAAGTCGGCGGCCGGGTGTCTGAAGCCGTTCATTCGAAAGCTCGACGGACGGTCCGCTCGGGCTTGCCGTACGGGCTGTCAGCCCACTTCGCCATGTCCACTGCACGCGCCTCGATGAGCTCGCACCAGAGGCAGCTGAGCTCCGCGCGCCCTTTGGCCGAGAGCATCGGAATGAGGCCATGGCCACAGCCAGCGCAACATTTGACGTGATTCATCGTTCTCTCCGCGACCTTACGCATTCAGGACCGACATTGTTGCTCGCGAAGCTTGCGCGGGCGCTATGAAGGCGCGGGAACGCCTGCGGCGGGGGTGCTCGTGCCCGAGATCGTCGCGTCTGCGATCCAGCGCGACACGGCGGCGATGTCTTCCGCATTGTCGCGGAAGGCGCGAAGCTGGAATTCGGCCGAGCTGCCGCGTTCGACGATGGTGCGACAGTGTTCGACCTCGGCCATGCAGTTCAGCGCGGCGGCGTCTTCGGCGATGTCCTCGATCACACGGGAGAGCAGCTCGGAGATCTCGACCGGCCCGTCCTTGGAGGCAAAGATGCAATCGGTGCCGTAGCGCTGGGCGCGCCATTTGTTTTCCACCGCAATTGCGCGTTCGACCGCGGTGACCTCTTTCGAGAGATGAGGTCGCAGGTAGAGATAGCGGGTCAGGCAGCGATAGAGCGAGGCAATGGCAACGGCGTCGTCGACGAAGGTGCAGGTATCGGGCGCACGCAGCTCGAGGGTCGGGTGCTTCATCGAGGGGCGCATGGCCCACCAGATGTGACTTTCATCGGGGATCACGCCCGAGCGCTGCAACGCGCCGACATATTCGTCGTAATCCTGCCGGCTCTCGAATAATTCGGGCAGGCCAGTGCGCGGCAGCTCGGAATAGGCGGCGAGCCGATAGCCCTTCAGTCCGGTCTTGTGTGAATTCCAGAACGGGGAGGAGGCCGACAGGGCGATGAACAAGGGCAGATGCGGCAGCATCGCTCGCATCACCGCCATGCGCTTTTCGGGATCGGGCAACTGGACGTGCACGTGCATGCCGCACATCAGGTTGCGGTGGCCGATGCTGCGCAGATCCTCAATCATCTCCTCGTAGCGTGGCTTCGGGCTCGGCTGCGACATGCGCCAGACCGCGGTCGGGTGCGTGCCGCAGGCCATGATCACGAAGCCGTATTGTGCCGCGACGTTTGCGACTTCGCGACGCAGGAAGCGAAGCTCTTCGCGCGCGTCGGCGACGTCGACATGCACGTTGGTGGCGACCTCGAGCTGCGACTGTAACATCTCCCGCATCGCCTGGCCGCCTGTCGACCAATTCGCAGATTCGAATAGCTCATTGGGGGTCTGGATCGCGACCTCCAGGCTGCGGCGATCGGCGAGGAAGTATTCCTCCTCGATACCGAACGAATATTCCGCAGCCTTGCCGCGTCCGCCGGCCGAGCGAATGACGAGGTGCTGCCTGTCCTCGGAGGAATCAAGCCGCAGCAGTTTCAAGACGTCTGACGCCAATGTCATCGTGCCACCCGGCCAAGGTATTTACCCGCGGGCGATAATCCTTCTGGCAGGAGCGGGTTCCGCGTCGACCTCACTGGAAATTGCAAGATCGAACGGAACAATTTTCGCGCTCTCGGACGCACGTGCGACCAGCGCGTGATTCGCGGGCACTTCCGTCCAGTCTGTTTCCTTGTCGAACGGCTCGGAGACGACGATGACTTGGCCGCCAGCCTCGCGGAAATAGAGCGTGTTGGCGGCATCGTTGACCGCAACCCGGAAGGCATAGAGATCCCGGCCGTTGGCGATGGCGCTGGTGAAGCGTAGCCGCTCACGAAGCTCGCCTTCGTTGACGAGGCCGACGAGGGCTCGCAGCACGCGATGCGTTGCGCCGAGCGGATCGGCGTCGAGACCCGCGCCCATCATGGCGAGAAACACGGCTTCCGAATCGGTCGTGCCTGTCCGCGAGGGGTAGTAGGCATCGGGGATCAGCGCCTCGACCTTGCGCCGTAGGCGATTCCAGCTGCCGACGAAACCATTGTGCATGAACATCCACTGGCCGCAGGCAAAGGGATGGCAGTTCTGCCGCGTCACTGCCGTGCCGGTGGCGGCGCGCACATGGGCGAAGAACAGATGCGAGCGCAAATGGCGGCAGAGGTAGCGGAGATTTTCGTCCGACCAAGCGGGGCGTGTTTCACGATAAAGACCAGGCTCCGGATGCTCACCGTACCAGCCGAGACCAAAGCCGTCGCCATTCGAGCCCGCCGTCGACTGGAGCGAGCGGATGCTTTGCGCGATGAGCGAATGCTCGGGCTCGGTGACATAGGGCTCGAAGGACGTGGTCTCGCCCCGGTATGCGATCCAGCGGCACATAGGAATTCCGTCAGGAGATGCTTGCTGAAATGTAACAACGAACCTGACAGGACGATGGTTCCCGACAGCGAGTGTCGGGAACCAAGTGGCTACTAAACCGGAACCGGAATCAATGGCGCAACCTCGCGATCACCAGCGTTCTCGCTCGCTGCGAGACCTTGCGCGACGCCGACACGGTCAGCCTCGGGACGGTTCTGGCTCATCTTGCGCTTGCCTTCGAACCGCACGACGGGAATCCGCACGCCGACGATTCCGCGCAGCTGAGTTGCGATGAAATCTTCGGGGGCATCGGTAACGGCCCACGGCTTTGCACGCGATCCTTCATGCCTATTCGTGAGCCGCGTCACGGCGTCGAGCAGGCGCTCGGGCTCCTGGAAGAATTCGACCGGGCCGTAGGCATGCACCGCGACGTAGTTCCAGGTCGGCACGACCTTTTCGGTTTCCTGCTTGGTCGCGTACCAGGACGGCGTCACATAGGCGTCGGGACCGCTGAAGATCGCCAGCGCATCTCCGATCGGCGGCAGTTTCCATTGCGGGTTGGCTTTCGCCACATGTCCGTACAGCACGCCATGTTCGCCTTCGCTCTCGTCGAGAAGCAGCGGCAGCGGCGTGGCGACGGGGCCTTCGCTGGTGGCCGTGACCAGGCTGGCGAGGCGGGCGCCGCGAATGGTCGCTCGGATGCTCTCGATGTCGTCCTTGAAGGCGGGAGGGATGTACATGTCTATCTCCGGTGTTGCTCTGGAGATAGCCGGAATCTGGCCTGTAAGAAACTGCCAGTTATCGTCTATTTGATCAGTCCAGTTTGGCGACGGCTTGTGCGAGAAGCCTGCAGCCGCGCTCGATCTGTGCCACCTCCAATGCCGAATAGCCCATGACGAGGCCGACCGTCTTCCGCGGTCGGCGAGGTCCGACGAACAGCGCAGAGACGGAATAGATGCCGACGCCCTTTGCATGGGCCGCCTTGATCAACGCGTCCTCTCGCTTCTGCGGCAGGTCGTCGAACCACGCCACGATGTGCAGGCCGGCGGCCGTGCCCTCGATCCGGACGCGGTCCCCGAACCTGCGGCGAAGCGCGTCGAGCAGCGCCCGCTGGCGTTCGGCGTTGCGCCGGCGCACGCGCCTGATGTGGCCGTCATAGGCGCCGCTTTCCAGCATCGACGCGAGAGCGTCCTGTTCGATCAGCGGCGTGTGCCGGTCCATGATCTGCTTGGCGGCGGCGATCAGGGATCGCAGGGCGGAGGGCACCACCAGAAAGCCGATCCGCAAGGTCGGCGAGAGCGTCTTGGAGACGGTGCCGAGATAGATCACATTGCCGCCGCCTTCCAGCGCGTGCAGCGGCGGGATCGGCTTGGTATCGTAGCGATACTCGCTGTCGTAATCGTCCTCGATCACGTAGGCGTCGTTTGCCCTGGCCCAGGCGAGCAATTGGTGCCGGCGGCCGATCGGCATGACGCCGCCGAGCGGATATTGGTGCGACGGCGTGACATAGGCGAGGCGGGCTTCGACGCCATCGAGCCGCGCTGTCTCCAGTCCGTCCACGTCGACGGGAATCGGGATCGCCTCGGCGCCCGTTGCTGCGAAAGTATGCCGCGCCATCTGGTAGCCGGGATCCTCCATCACGAAGCGGTCGCCGGCATCGAGCAGCAGGCGCGCGCAGATGTCGAGGCCCTGCTGCGAGCCGTTCACGACCACGATCTGATCGACCTCGCAGCGGACGCTACGCGACCGCCACAGATAGCCTTGAAGCGCGGTCCGCAGCCGCAGCGCTCCGCAGGGATCGTCATAGGCCAGCCGTTCGGGCTTGCGCGCCATCGCAGCGGTCACGGCCTTTTTCCATGCCAGTACCGGGAAATCCGACGGCGCGAGCTCGCCATAGCGGAAGTTCGCGACGAGCCCGCGCGGCGGCTCAGACCAGCGCGGCGGGTCTTGAAGCAACCGGCTCCCGAAGGCCGACAGCCGCACCTTCCGCGCCGACGGCCGCGACACTACGCGCGTGCGTCCTCGCTCGACGACGGCGCGAGCCACACGCGGTCGCGCGCCATGGCGTGTCTCGATGAAGCCTTCGGCGGCGAGCTGTTCGTAGGCGATCGTGACGGTCGAGCGCGCCACGCCCATCTCACCGGCCAGCGCGCGGGAGGACGGCAGCACCCCGTCGATCCCATACACCCTCGCCAGGATCTGATCTCTCAAAGCCTCGTAGATCTGGCGCGCGCCCATGCGGTCGGGATTGGTCTTCATCTGGATCATCCACATTCCGAACCGGCATTCGCCCGGGCGGACGATGTCGGAATGTGGTTCTAATCCCGTTCGCCGAGAGTTTCGACGTAAGCCTTGCCGTAGGGATGAAAATGCTCCCTGCGGCCCTGGTCCCACAGTGCCCTGAGGCCGGGCGCCGCGATGTCCCAATCCGGCCGGCACTTCATGCCGACTGCCCTGAGGTCCTGGCGGAGCTCTTCGACGGTTGGACGGCCGAAGAACCAGTAGCCGTTGTAGATCTTGTGAATGACGAGGCCGGGCTCGAGCACGATCACGTGCGGAATCATCGGATTATGGACGGGGTCGGTGTATTCGGCGATGTCGAGATCCTTCTGAACGAGGCGCCGCGAATCCGAGAGAAAGGGCCAGTGCGCTCCGACGCCGCTGCGATATTCGCTGGTCTGGGTGATGTTGTCGGTCGTGATCGTGACCATCCGGCAATAGCCCACCTCCATCTCGCGATGGAGTTGCAGCAAGCCTTCGGCCTGGCGACGATCCTTGGGACAAAATCCGCCGCGGCCGAGCACGAGCACCATTGGATCGCCCGCCTGCAGTTCGGAGAGCTTCCGGTGCTTGCCGGTGTGGTCGCTGAGTTCGTAATCCGGGAAGGTTACTCCCGGCATCATGTCAGGTCGCATTGCGCTCTCCCACTTTTACAGATCAACCACGACGTCGTTTCGGGGTCGTGAGCAGCAGATCAGGACATTGCCGTCCGCGGGCGGATCGAGCGGATCCGGCGCATAGTCAACCGTCCCCGCGATCAACCCGCTCTCGCAATTGTGGCAGACGCCGGTCCGGCACGACCAGCGCACGGGGACGTCGCACGCCTCGGCCAATTCCAGCAGGCTGGCATAGGATGGTCCCCAGCGGACATTGAGGCCACTCCGGGCGAACGAAACCATCGGGCCGGGGCCGGGGGCACCGATCGGCGGGTGCGCCCGCTTCTGCGGGGAGGACGCTATGCCGGGCGTCAAGGACGGTCCGGCGCCGAACAATTCGGTGTGGATGCGATCCGGTGCGACGCCCAACGTGGTGAGGCCAGCTTTCAGATCGTTCATGAAACCTGCCGGTCCGCACAGATAGAAATCGCCGTCACGCGGCACGCTCAGGGTCTGGAGCAGGCGTGCGTCGAGATGTCCGGCTGTGTCGAACGCCACATTGAGACGATCGTCCGGGTCAGGCGCGCTGTAGCAGACGTGGCTATGGTGACGAGAGAGCCCACCTAGCAATTCGCGCGCCTCGGCGGCGAACGCATGTTCGCGGCCATTGCGAGCGCCGTGCAGCCACCACACGTCCCGCGTCGTCGCTTCGGCGGCGAGCGCGTGAAGCATTGCGAGCAAAGGGGTGACGCCGATGCCGGCGCTCAACAGGATGACGGGGCGTGCATCTTGCCGGAGCGTGAAACTGCCGCGTGGCGCACCTAGTTGCACGGCAGCGCCGGCCAGCAGCTCGTCGGCAATGTAACGGCTGGCGGCGCCGTGAACTTCGCGCTTGATGCTGACGCGATAGGACGCGGCATCGGCGCCGCCCGACAGCGAATAGCTGCGTGTCATCGCCTGCGCACCGGAGGGCTCGAGCTTGATGACGACGAATTGACCGGGCAGGGCGGCCGCCACGGGATGTCCGTCGGCGGGTTCGAGGATCAGCGACGTCACGTTGCCGCTTTCGGCGATCTTTCGCGCCACGCGAAAGGAGCGGAATCCGCGCCAGGCCGGAGTTGGGCTCGCCGCCGGCCCAAGCCCGGCGTTTCCCGCGGTCTTGTTGTCCTTCTGCTGCTCGAGCAGCGCCTCGAAAGAACGGCGCCAGCCGCGGCTCAGCGCGGGAATCCGCAGCGCGCGCTCCAGGCGTTCGCGCGGATGAGGCGGCAGGTAAAGCAGCGCATTGATCTCGAACACGCTCATGCGCTCGGGTCCCACAGCGATCTGTGTGATCTCGTCACCGGCTTCGACGTCGCCTTCCTCGATCACACGGAAATAAAATCCGGGCCGCCCGTGCCTGACGAGCAGCGCGGCCATGTCCGGCTCGTCCATGCGAATGCCGAGACGGTAGCAGGTGACGCGCGGCTGCGTCACTTCGAACACCGCGGAGCCGATCCTGTAGCGGTCTCCGATGCACACGTTGGTGTCGGCGAGGCCCTCGACCGTAAAGTTCTCGCCGAACTGGCCATGAACGAGGTTGGATCGACCCGGATGCTCCTGCCAGTACCGATAGGATTCATCCTGATAGACGAATACGGCACGATGTTCGCCGCCATGACCGGCCGTATCGCCCTGGCCGTCGCCATCGATGTTGAGCCGGCGCACCCTGCGCGGGCCTGTGACCTGTGCCTTCCAGATGCCGGTGTGGACGGTCCGACCCTGCCAAGCGACGTCGCGCGGCAGGCCGACATTGACCGAAAGCAGACGTGCCATTCCGTGTTCCCGATCTGGCTGCGTGGTTCTGCCGTCATCCTTGCATCCGGATGGGGTTTTTGGCTCGTTAGTCGTTGTTAGACGTTGCGAGCAAGCCTTGCCACCGGCGGCCCTGAGGCCAATTTGAAATGCGTAACGTAAACGCAGTCGGTACAACGGGAGATCACGATGGATGATCAGGGCAAGCTGGCCGCGCTCCAGCGCCATTGGGATGCTTCGGATGCGAACGATTTCGAGGCCGAGCACGACATCTATCGCGAGGACGCGGTGCTCGACTATCCGCAGTCCGGCGAGCGCATTCGCGGTCGCAGGAAGATTCAAGAGAGCCGGTTCGTGCAGCCGAACAAGAAGCGCTTCACGGTTCGGCGGATCGTCGGCAGTAACGATCTCTGGGTGAGCGAATTCGTGCTGACCTATGACGGGGTGCCGTCTTACGTAGTGAGCATCATGGAATTCCGCGACGGCCTCGTGGCGCACGAGACTCAATATTTCGGCGACAGGTTCGAGCCGTCGCCCTCGCGGGCGCATCTTGTCGAGCGGGTGGGGTAGGCTGAGTGCTCCGCACTCCGCTGTCATTCCCCGCGCAGGCGGGGAATCCAGTACGCTGCGGCTTCTCGACAAACTACGGGCGTCTCGGAGTACTGGATCGCCCGCCTGCGCGGGCGATGACTGTAAAAGACATGATCGCAGGTGCGGAGCGCGCAGAACTGCTTAGCCAATGTGGCAACACGGAACCCGATGCGGCGGCTGGTCGCAGTCGCGTCGTCTTGATTCCGACAGCCCCATCTTTATGTGTGAAACGAACAAGAATCCGGGCCCCTCTGGCGAGGAAGTCGACGCTGTCGGCAAAACCTCGTGATGTCGGATGACCTGTCCCGCGCGAATGCGATGGATCGGCCGATCGTCGGGCCTTCTTGAGAGTCTCTCCGACCGAATCGTCCCCATCGCAGCTCCGTGCGGTCTTTCGCAAGATAAGGGAGCAACGATGTCCGACGCCAAGCATTCAAATCCGATCGAAATCGAGATCACCGAGCCATCCAGCCTGAACGAGCAGGCTGCGGTGGCACTGGTGATCGTCGGCGCGCTGGTTGCCGTCGCCGACCGGCAAGTTTCGCCGGTCGAACGCGACGAGGTCGTCCGGTTCATCCGGGATCGCAAGCTGGCGCCGCATATCTCGGACGACCGGCTCTACGCGATGTTCGACGAGCTTGCTGAACGACTCGAGGAGCCGGATTTCGCCAATGTGGTGATCAAGAATTTGCGTCCGGTTTCAGACCTGCCGCTGTCGGCTCATTTGATGGAACTGTCGGAGCGCGTCGCGGCCGCGGACGAGGACGTGCATCCCCACGAAGTGCAGGCGATCAAGCTGTTGCGCCTGCTGACGCTGGTGCTGCCGCGCGCAAAGCAGGTGACGCCGGGTGCAGTGCGCGCCGAACACCGCATCGCCGCCGAGGAGTAAGCATGAGCGTAGTTTCGGACGAGGATAAGACAGGGACTGCGGGCGCTAGCGGCCAGATGGCTGGCGGCGACCCGCGCCTCGACAAGCTTGTCCGTCGCCTGCCGCCGCGCATGGGCGACACCGTCACCTATCTGCTCAAGCCATCCAGCCGCTGGGTGAGAATCCCTTCGGGTGCGCTGCTGATTGTCGGCGGCGTGCTCTCCTTCCTGCCGGTGCTCGGCGTCTGGATGCTACCGCTCGGCCTCGCTTTGCTCGCGGAAGACGTGCCCGCGCTGCGCTCCGGGCGCGCCAAGGTTCTGGATTGGGTCGAGCGGAAGAAGCCGCACTGGCTCGATCCGTCCGCACCGAAAAATGACCAATCATGACTGAATTCATCACCACCGAAGCGCTGACCGCGCTGCTTCAGGTCGTCCTGATCGACCTCGTGCTCGCCGGCGACAACGCCGTCGTCATCGGCCTTGCCGCAGCCGGCCTCCCGGCCGATCAGCGCCGGCGCGCCATCGTCGTCGGCATCATCGCCGCCACCGCCCTGCGCATCGTCTTTGCCGGCGTCGCGACCCAGCTTCTGCAAGTGATCGGGCTATTGCTCGCCGGCGGCGTGCTGCTGCTCTGGGTGTGCTGGAAGATGTGGCGGGAGCTGCGCGAGCAGTCCGCGCATGCGAACGAACTCGCGTTCAGCCATGGCGGCAGCAGCGCTGCGCCTGCGTCCCGAAAGACCTTCAGGCAGGCGGCGGTGCAGATCGTCGCCGCCGACGTCTCGATGTCGCTCGACAACGTGCTCGCGGTCGCGGGCGCTGCGCGCGAGCATCCCTACATCCTCGCTTTCGGCCTGCTATTGTCGGTCGCGTTGATGGGCGTCGCCGCCGATTTGCTCGGCCGCGTGCTCCAGAAGCAGCGCTGGATCGGCTATGTCGGCCTCGCCATCATCGTTTACGTCGCCTTCGAGATGATCTATCGCGGATCGCTCGAGCTCGCGCCTGTGATCGCGAGTCTCTGAGGCAACGCGCCTGTCCATCATCCGGAGTGATCAATGACGTCCGAACCCAAAGCACCTTCGGCGGATTCCGTGCCGGCGCCGCAAATCGGCCCGTTTGCCCAACTCATCTTTGGCTCGCGCTGGCTGCAGGTCCCGCTTTATGTCGGCCTCATCGTCGCGCAGGCCGTCTATGTGCTGCTGTTCCTGAAGGAGCTCTGGCACCTGGTCGTGCACTCGTTCGACGCCAGCGAGCAGCAGATCATGCTGGTCGTGCTCGGGCTGATCGACGTCGTGATGATCTCGAACCTGCTGGTGATGGTGATCGTCGGCGGTTACGAGACCTTCGTCTCGCGCCTGAACCTCAGCGGTCATCCGGACGAGCCGGAATGGCTCAGCCACGTCAATGCCAGCGTGCTCAAGATCAAGCTTGCGATGGCGATCATCGGCATCTCCTCGATCTCGCTGCTCAGGACCTTCATCGAGGCGGGCAATCTCGGCACGACGCGGAGCAATTTCACCGAGAGCGGCGTGATGTGGCAGGTGCTGATCCACCTGACCTTCATCATCTCCGCGATCGGCATCGCCTGGGTCGACCGCCTCGGCGATAGCGGCCAGCGCAAGGGGGCTGGCCACGGCTGAACGTCAGACCGTCGGCGTTTGATCAGGCGATCTGCGGATGCGCCGCGTTTTCCCGCCGCTCGCGCTCGCCCAGTTCGCGCACCAGCTCCTGGAGGAAGGATTCCGTGTAAGCGGGGAGGGTGCGCTCGGCGCGAACGTAGATGCCGAGATCTGACCACACCGGGCTGCCGGCATTGTCGAGCGGCAGGAAGACGAGCCGGCTGTCGCGCGACAGCCTGCTGATGCCGAGCTGGGTCTGGAAGCGACGCCGCGCGCCGCGAGCTCGCGCATCAGGTCGATCGAGTTGGCCTGGATGGCCGGCTCCGGGGTCTCGGAGAGCTGCGCGATCAGCGGCTGGAGCAGATGATAGATCGACAGCTCCGGCAGCGCGTGGATGACGGGAAAGGCGAGACATTGGGGCAGCGTGACCGTCTTGCCGCGCGCCAGTGGATGCTCGCGCGCGACGACCGCGCCCAGGCGAAACCGTTTCAAGGCGACCTGGCGCAGGTCCGGCGGATGCCGCAGCGCCATGGCGATGCCGATGTCGGCCTCGCCGCGGCTCAGGGCCTCCAGCACGTCCGACGATCCCTTCACTTCGGTGGTGAAGCTGACGCGCCGGGCGCGGCCGCGATGGGAGGCTATCAGGTCGGGCAGCACCGACTCCGTGAGCGACTCGATGCAGGCAATGCTGACGGTGCCGTGCCAAGTCCCCGCCAGGGATGCGACGTCCGAGCGGAAGCGGTCGAGGTCCTGGAGCACGTTCATGACGTGCCGGGCCAACATCTCGCCGACCGTCGTCAGCGTCAGGCCGCGCGCATTGCGCTCGAACAAGGGTGACCCAACCTCCTGTTCAAGCTTGAGAATCTGGCGGCTTACGGCCGACGAGGCAACGTTCAGCATGCGCGCAGCGGCCCGGATCGAGCCGGTGCGGCGGACGGCGTGGAAGTACTGGATGGCCGGTGAGTGAAATCGCATGGGACCCCCGGCCGGACTATAGCCGTTGCCGAAACGGCATCAACGTGTACGAAATTCTGTGCTTTTCGAGTGCGCTCCTCCCACCTAGGTTCGCCGCCGGCTTGGCCGGTCCTGTCGGGCCGTCATGCCATGCGCAACGAGGCGCCAGGGGATCCCGGGTGGACGAGAACATTGTTTGCGAGGTCGCGCCGGACACGCGTCTGGTCGATCGCCGTCGCGCGGCGGCCTATGTCGGCGTGACCGCCGGACGCTTCGAGCAGCTGGTGCGCGACAGCGTCGTGCCACCGCCGGTCATGGTGGACAACAAGCGGCGCTGGCCGCTCGCGTTGCTCGACGTTGCGAAGGACGCGGTTGTCGCCAGCAGCATGCCGTGCCTGCCGCAGGTGATGGTCGAGATTGCGCAGGACGCGCGTCCCTGCGAACGGGCCCCCGCACCAGCCTCGCACGAACTGCCGGATAAAAACTGGTTCGAGCAGCGCGCGCGGTTCGTTCAGCGCGTGCGCCGGTCGCTGCTGTCGGGCAACGAGATACGGCTCTTGCGCGAGTTCAAGCTGCTCAGGCAGAACCAGATCAGCATGTTCGGCTATTACGGCAGTTTCGAAGCCCTGATGGTGCGCGGCTACATCGTCGAGCTCGCGCGAAAGCCGCCGTCGAGCCGTCCGCTGGTGACGTACCGGCTGACCGCGCAGGGCGAGCGGGTCACGTCGGCGCTCAAGGGCGAGCCGGCGATCTGACCGGCGCGGACAAGGCGATGGCATCCTCCGGCATCATCGCACGGCGTGCATCTCCAGAAATGCCTTCACGCCGGTGACGGTGCCCGTATCCGACGGCACATAACCGGGCAGGGTGGCGATGGCTGCGCGAAAATCGGCGCTGCGGATGATCTCCAGGATGCGCTGCATCGGCCCGGTGTCCAGGAACGCGCGCTTGCAGACGAAGAAATAATCCTCGGTCAGGAGCCGGATGAAATCGAGGCCGAAATGCCGGGCGGCGGCTTCGACGCCGAAGCTCGCATCAGCCATGCCGCTCGCGACATAGGCTGCGACCGCGGCGTGGGTGAATTCGATCTGCTGCGCGCCGTTGATCCTGCTCTCGTCGATGCCGTTTGCCGCAAGCAGTTGGTCGAACAGAAGCCGCGTGCCGGAATCGTGGTCGCGGTTGACGAAGCGGACTTTGGGTCCGGTGAGATCACCAAGCGAAGCAATGCGCAGCGGATTGCCGCGCGCGACCATCAATCCCATTTCGCGTGTGACGAAGCTGATGATGCGATCCTCGCGCGGATCGAGCCATTCGCGCGCAGCCTTGATGCCCTGGGCGCGCAGCGCGCCGTGCGGCAGATGCAGGCCGGAGAGATCGCAGGCGCCCTGCGCCAGCGAGACCAGCGAATGCTGGTTGCTGACATAGCGCAGATCGACGCCGATGCCGGGCTCGCGGTCGAGGAATTCGCGCAGTTTTGCGACCGCAAAACCGTGGCTGGCATGCACGCGGATCACCGACGGGCGCTGCTCGAGGAACGGCTTGATCTCGCTCGCCAGCTCCTGTGCCAGATTCTCAAGCTGAGGTCCGAGCCGGGCCTGCATGCGCTCGCCCGCCCACACCAGCCGCTCGCCGAACGGCGTGAGTTTCGAGCCCTTGCCGCGCTGGGTTTCCACCAGCGGCGTGCCGAAGAACTCCGACCATTGCTCGATCAGATTCCAGACATGGCGATAGGAGAGGTGCGCATCCTTGGCCGCGCTGGTGATCTTCCCGGTTCTCCTGATCTCGTTGAGGACGCCAAGCATGATGACGGCGGTGCGCGGATTGCCCTCCCGGCGAAACCGCCAGACGGCCTCGATCTCGATCTGAAGCATTGGTCCTCCCTATGAACTACATTTCATATGACCGCGGTCCATTTGCAATCCATATCATATTTACTCCCGTCCACAGGCGCCTAGTCTGGTATACCAGAACTGGAGGAATATGATGTCTGTTGCATATGACTTTGCACACTCGCCGGCCACCGAGTTCATGTCCCGGCCACAGCATCTGCTGATCGACGGTCGCCGCGTCCCGGCGAACTCCGGTCGCACATTCAAGTCGCTCAATCCGGCCACCGGGCAGGTCATCGCCATCGTCGCCGAAGGCAACGAGGCCGATGTCGATCATGCAGTAGCGGCCGCGCGCCGGACCTTCGAAGGCCCCTGGCGCACGATGCGGGCGTCCGAGCGCGGCCAGATCCTGCTACGCTGGGCAGACCTGCTCAAGGCTCACGCCGAGGAGATCATCGAACTCGAGTCGATCGATGCGGGCAAGCCGATCGCCGCGACATCGCGGCAGGATTTTCCGGCCGCCGTCGACACGCTGATCTACTACGCCGGTTGGGCCGACAAGATCAGCGGCGACGTCGTACCCGTGCGCGATGATGCCCTGACCTACACCGTGCGAGAGCCGGTCGGCGTGGTCGCGGCGATCGTGCCCTGGAATTTCCCGCTGATGATCGGGATGTGGAAGCTCGCGCCGGCGCTGGCCTGCGGCTGCACCATCGTGATGAAGCCGGCCGAGCTGACCTCGTTGTCGGCGCTACGCATCGCCGAGCTCGCGCTTGAAGCCGGCCTGCCGGCGGGCGTCTTCAACGTCGTCACTGGCCCCGGCCGCGTCGTCGGCGACGCGCTGGTCAATCATCCCGACGTCGACAAGGTCACCTTCACCGGCTCTCCCGGTGTCGGGCGGGGAATCATGAAGGGCGCCGCTAGCAACTTCAAGCGCGTCTCGCTCGAGCTCGGCGGCAAGTCGGCCAACGTCATTTTCGACGATGCCGATCTCGAAGCCGCATCGAAAGCTGCGGCTTCCGGCATCTTCTTCAATGCCGGCCAAGTCTGCTCGGCCGGCTCTCGCGTGCTGGTGCAGGAAAAAGCCTATGGCGAGGTCGTCGAGCGGCTGGCGGCACGCGCAAAGTCGCTCAGGATCGGCGACCCGCTCGACCGCAAGACGACGCTCGGCCCCGTCATATCCGAGAAGCAGATGAAGTCGGTCCTCGATTATGTCGAGATCGGCCGGAAGGAGGGCGCGACCCTCGTCACCGGTGGCGAGAAGGTCGGCGATCGCGGCTACTTCATCAGCCCCGCGGTGTTCGCGAATGTCGCGCACGAGATGCGGATCTCGCAGGAGGAGATCTTTGGCCCCGTCGTCAGCGTCATCAAGTTCAAGGATGAAGCCGACGCTTTGCGGATTGCCAACGGCACGGCTTACAGCCTCGCCGCCGGCGTCTGGAGCCGCGACATCGGCAAGCTGCAGCGCTTTGCCAAGCGGGCGCGCGCGGGCACGGTCTGGATGAACACCTATGGCTATACCGACGTGCGGCTGCCCTGGGGCGGCGAGCGCGACTCCGGCCTCGGCCGCGAGCACGGCACCGCCGCGCTCGACAATTTCACGGAGCCCAAGGCTGTCTGGATGAATCTGGCCGTTTGATACCTCCCGAGCGGCCAACCCTGGAGCCCGCCTGACCACCCGTGCAGGCGGGCTCTTTTTTCGGGATCGATAAGATTGTCTGCTTTCTGCTCAGCGGCGGCAAACCCTGCGGACAAGAACCATGCGGCCTTAAACCCCGGCTTTGGAACCGGCGTGCATCCTGCCTGCAACAGGGTGGGGCATCAGCATGTCAGTTCTCAGGGAGGTCGTCGTCGCAATCGCGGGAGTCTACGCACTTCTGTTCGCGTGCGACGCAATGTTCGGGGTCGGCGAGGCGCGCTTCGACGACGCCTATTACAGCGCCAGTTTTTACGCGCCGCGGCCTAAGGAGTTTCGTTTTGCGGGCGATACGCCGCCGGCCGTCCGCGTCAGCCAGGCCTTTGCGCAGTTCGCGCCGGGCGAAGCCAAGCCGAACAAGCGCTACTCGTCGCTGACGACGATCCTCCGGTAAGCGCCGTCTACTCTCCCTGGATCCATTCCGCGACGCCACGCCACAACGTGTCGCGGTGGTCGGGGCGGAAGAAGCCGAAATGGCCGATCGCCTTGGCGCCGACGTCGGACGGCTTCACGTTGAGCACCTCAGGCTTGATCGCGGTGAATCCGCTCGCAAGCAGCTCGACCGCGGGCCGCGTCGCCCAGGGATCGTCGGAGAAGCAGAGGGTGCGCAGCTCGCCCTTGAACTTGGCGAAATTCTCCAGCGCCGGCAGCTTTGAATCGAAGAGATAGCGGGGGCTCGAGACCCACTCGGCCCATTGCAGGAAGACGCCCTTGGGCAAATCCTCGCCGATGCCGGCCCAGGCCGGCGCGTAACCGAGCGCGTGCACGAGCGGCACGCCGACAAAATTCATGAAGGCGAAGACGCGGTATTTTTCCGGCGACGTCATCAGCCGCCAGGTCGCCGCCTGCGAGGCCACCAACGCGGCGCGCGAAATGTCCGTGTTGTTCGCGAGCAGCCCGAGCGCCTGGCCGCCGAAGGAATGCCCGACATAGGTCAAGGGCAGGGTATTGTAGCGCTCGCGCATCCAGTGCACTGCGGCGGTGACGTCGAGCGCGGCCCAGTCCGACATCGAGGCCTTGAAGCCGACCAGCGATTTCGGCCGGTTGTAGCCGACCATCGCCGGCAGCCGGGAGTCGCCGATGCCGCGATAGTCGTAGGTCAGGACCGCGCAGCCGCGATGGGCGAGATAGGAGGCAAAGCCACGATAGATTTTTCGCGGGACGGCGGTGGCGGAGTTGATCAAGACGGCATGGCGCTTGGTCCCGCGCGGCAGGAATAGGGTGCCGGTCAGCGCATATCCGTCAGTCGCCGGGAAGCTGATCTCGTCGATGAAACGTCGTCTAGTGCCACGTCCATGGGCCGAAGGTATCTTGCCAGTTTCCAAGCAGTTCCCAGCAAGTGCGAATTTGGCTTTCCCCGCAAGGCTTTGCAGTGCCAGACGGATTTACAACTGGCGGCCGGTGGCCACCCTGTGTATAAGGCGACCCTCGCAACCCACAGATCAGGTTGTGCTTTTTGCTTCACGGAGAGATTGCGATGTCCGAGCGGTGGACGCCCGAGTCCTGGCGCAGCAAGCCGGTGCTACAGGTGCCCGATTATCCCGACGCCAAGGCCCTGGCCGACGTCGAGGCGCAGCTTGCGACCTTTCCGCCGCTGGTGTTCGCGGGCGAGGCGCGCAATCTGAAGAAGGCGCTGGCGCGGGTCGCAGCCGGTGAGGCCTTCCTGCTGCAGGGCGGCGACTGCGCCGAGAGTTTTGCCGAGCACGGCGCCAACAACATCCGCGACTTCTTTCGCGTGCTGCTCCAGATGGCGGTGGTGCTGACTTATGCCGGCGCCGTCCCGGTGGTGAAGGTCGGGCGCGTTGCCGGCCAGTTCGCAAAACCCCGGTCCTCGTCGACCGAGAAGATCGACGGTGTCGAGCTGCCGAGCTATCGCGGCGACATCGTCAACGACATCGCCTTCACCAAGCAAGCGCGCATCCCCGATCCGCAGCGCCAGCTGATGGCCTATCGCCAGTCGGCCGCGACGCTGAACCTGCTGCGTGCATTCGCGACCGGCGGCTACGCCAATCTCGGCAGCGTGCATCAGTGGATGCTCGGCTTCCTCAAGGATAGTCCGCAGTCCCGTCGCTACAAGGAATTGGCCGACCGCATCTCCGATGCGCTCAATTTCATGCGCGCCTGCGGCCTCGATCTCGAGGCCCATCCCGAGCTGCGCGCCACTGATTTCTACACCAGCCACGAGGCCCTGCTGCTCGGCTACGAGCAGGCCATGACCCGGGTCGATTCCACCACCGGCGACTGGTACGCGACCTCGGGCCACATGATCTGGATCGGCGACCGCACCCGCCAGCTCGACCACGGCCATATCGAATATTTCCGCGGCATCAAGAATCCGATCGGGCTCAAATGCGGCCCGTCGCTCAAGCCCGACGAACTGCTGAAGCTGATCGACGTGCTCAATCCCGACAACGAACCGGGCCGGCTGACGCTGATCGGCCGCTTCGGTTCCGACAAGATCGGCGAGCATCTGCCGAACATGATCCGCGCCGTAAAGCGCGAGGGCAAAGTGGTGGTCTGGTCGTGCGATCCCATGCACGGCAACACCATCACCTCGACGTCGGGTTACAAGACGCGCCCCTTCGACCGCATCCTGTCCGAGGTGAAGTCGTTCTTCGCGATCCACGCCGCGGAAGGCACCCATGCCGGCGGCGTGCATCTGGAGATGACCGGCCAGGACGTCACCGAGTGCCTCGGCGGCGCCCGCGCGATCACTGACGAGGATCTCAACGACCGCTATCACACGGTCTGTGATCCCCGGCTCAATGCCGAGCAATCCATCGATATGGCTTTCCTGGTCGCAGAACTGCTCAAGCAGGAACGCGCCGGCAAGGTCAGGCCGATGCCGGTCGCAGCGGGGCTCTGAGACCTTGCTGCGAATCTGGAAGGCCACGATCAATTCCCGTAACGGTCTGGCCTTTGCGTTCCGCTCGGAGCAGGCCGTCCGCGAGGAAATCGTTGCGCTCCTCTTGTCGCTGCCGCTCGCGTGGTTCGTCGGCGCGACCGCGATGCGGGCGGTCGAGCTGATCTGCGCGGTCGCGTTCGTGCTGGTGGTCGAGCTGCTCAATACGGCGATCGAGAAGCTTGCCGACCGGCTGACCATGGATCACGACAAGCAGATCGGACGGGTCAAGGACATGGGCTCGGCCGCGGTCGGTGTCGCGCTGCTGATGGCCGGCGCGTTCTGGATCATCGCCATCATCGAGCGATTGGGATTTCTTTAAAGCGCGTATCGCGCTTTAAACTGTTTTTTCAGCATGATCTTTTCGGAAAACCGCTTCACTCTTTTCCGGATCATGCTCTGATCGGAGCGCCATGACCGAACGTCTCAACGCATTCGCGGTCACGCTCGCCCAGCTCAATCCGACCATGGGCGACATCGAGGGCAATGCCGCGAAAGCGCGCGCGGCGCGCGTGCAGGCAGCCGCCGACGGTGCCGATCTCGTGCTGTTTCCGGAATTGTTCATCGCCGGCTACCCGCCGGAAGATCTCGTGCAGAAGCCTTCCTTTCAGGCCGCCTGCCGCGCTGCGATCGAAGCGCTGGCGCGCGAGACCGCCGATGGCGGGCCGGCGATGCTGATCGGCACGCCCTGGGTCGAGGAGGGCAGGCTCTATAATGCCTGCGCGCTGCTCGATGGCGGCCGTATCGCTGGCCTGCGCTTCAAATGCAATCTACCGAATTACGGCGTGTTCGACGAGAAGCGGCTGTTTTCGCGCGGGCCTGCCGCCGGCCCCGTCACCGTGCGCGGCGTGCGCGTCGGTGTGCCGATCTGCGAGGACATCTGGCTTGAGGAGTCCGAGGACTACGAGAACGTGGTCGAGACGCTGGCCGAGACCGGCGCCGAGATCATCCTCGTGCCGAACGGCTCGCCTTACGCCCGCGACAAGGCCGACGTGCGCTTGTCGGTCGCGGTCGCGCGCGTCACCGAGAGCGGTCTGCCGCTGGTCTATCTCAACCAGGTTTGCGGCCAGGACGAGTTGGTGTTCGACGGCGCCTCCTTTGCGCTCAACGGCGACCTTTCGCTCGCAGCGCAATTGCCGGCGTTCGCGGAGAGCATCACCACACTGCACTTCACGAGAAGCGGCGACGATTGGCGTTGCACCGGGCCGATCGCCGCGCAGCCCGAGGCAGACTACGCCGACTACGCGGCCTGCGTGCTGGGCTTGCGCGACTACGTCGCCAAGAATGGCTTTCCCGGCGTGCTGCTCGGCATTTCCGGCGGCATCGACTCCGCGCTGTGCGCGGCGATCGCGGTCGATGCACTCGGTTCCGATCAGGTGCACGGCGTGATGCTGCCTTATCGCTACACCGCGGCAAGCTCGATTGCGGACGCCGGCGAGCTCGCCGGCCATCTCGGCATCCGCTACGAGGTGCTGCCGATCGCCGAAGCGGTGACCGGGTTCGAGACCATCCTGTCCGGCGTCTTCAAGAATCTGCCGCCCGATGTCACCGAGGAGAATCTCCAGGCCCGCACCCGCGGCACGCTGCTGATGGCGATCTCGAACAAGACCGGCCTGATGGTGGTGACCACAGGCAACAAGTCGGAGATGTCGGTCGGCTACGCCACGCTCTATGGCGACATGAACGGCGGCTTCAATCCGATCAAGGACATCTACAAGACACAGGTGTTTCGGCTGGCAAGCTTGCGTAATTCGTGGAAGCCCGAGGGGGCGCTGGGGCCGGCCGGTGAGGTGATCCCGCCCGACATCATCACGCGTCCGCCGACCGCGGAGCTGCGCGAGAACCAGACCGACCAGGATTCGTTGCCGGCTTACGACGCGCTTGATGCCATCCTGGAGCGTCTCATCGAGCGCGAAGAGCCGCTCGATATAATCATCGCCGCGGGCTTTGACCGCGAGACGGTCACCCGCATCGACCATCTCCTCAACGTCGCCGAATACAAGCGCCGCCAGGCCGCGCCCGGCGTCAAGGTCACAGCCAGGAATTTCGGCCGCGACCGCCGCTATCCCATCACCAACCGCTTTCGCGACAAAGGCGAGCAGCTCGGCGCTCCGGATGAGACGCTGGTCTCGCGTGGGAGCAAAGCCTCGATCGACGCGTTTGAGGGGTGAGGCTGGCGCTTGCGCTGCCGTTTCCGCAACCGAGATCGGCGTTATTGTGCCCTCGCCCCTTGCGGGAGAGGGCAGCTCCGCTGTCGAAGCGAACTCATTCGGGTGAGGGGTCTATCTCCGCGTACTCATGTGCACATGTGAGCGGATAGAACCCCTCATCCGGCGCTTCGCGCCACCTTCTCCCGCAAGGGGAGAAGGGAAGGGCTATTACTTCTGTTGTTGCGGCAGGAAGCTCGGGCCGACCGAACGGATCGGCTTGTTCTCGGAAGGCGTCGCAGGGGTGCCGGTGTCCGCCGGCGGCGTTGCTGCCGGGGCGCCAGCAGTCGTCGGTGCCGGAGCCGCACCCTTCTTGCCATTGGCGGCAGGCGTGCCCTTGTTGAGCTGCCGCTGCTGCATTTTCTTGGCGCTCTCCTCGGTGACGATGATGTCACCTTGCTGTTCGGCCGACGCCTTGTCGTCGGCCGATTTGAGCGCGTCCGCCCAGGTCTGGCCCGCGGCCTTGCAGGAGCAGGACGGGTTGAACTCGCTGCGGAATTTGAACGCGGTCGGCAGCGCCGTGTAGGGCTGGCCGCTGGTGGAGACCGCGGAGTTCATGTCTTCACCGGGATTGCGATGGGTGTAGAGCACGGCCTCGGCGGCCGGGCACAGCGCCTTGCAGGTCTTCTCGTCGTCGGGGAAGCGCGCCGGCACGGTCGCAAACGAGACCGGGAAGTAGGCGCCGTCGCAGGTGCGCACGCACACAGTGCGATAGGTGCCTGATTGCGGGCCGAGATCGGACGGCGGCACGCCTTGCGGATTATTGGGGTTGTTGCCGCCGAACAGATTGCTCAGGAAATTGCCGCCGCCTTGCGACTGCGCCGCATTGGCATATTGCGGGCCGCAATTGTTCTGCGCCAGCGCTGCCAGCACCGAGCGGCGCTGGTTGTCACGCTCGGGGCTAAAGCCGCCGGGGCCGCCGCCGCGCAGGCGTTCGAGATTGCCGGTGATCTGGTCCAGATTGGCGCGCATCTGCTGGATCTGGGTGTTGACCGGACCGCATTGCGCCGACTGGCCGCTGAACAGCGAGAAGAAGCCGGAGGAATCGCAACCCATGCGCTTGGCCTGCATGGTGACACGATCGAGCTCGGCCTGCTGCTTGGTCTGAGATTCCTGATAGCGGCGGATCTGGTCTTCGCGCGCGGGATCACCGCCGCCGCCACGATCGAGACCGGCGAGCTGACCTTCCAGGCGCGCGCACATCGGGTTGGGTCCGAGCCCGTTCTGGCCGGGCTGAGGCGGCGGTCCCGGCGGGCCGGCCTGTGCGAACGCGTTATTGGCGAGCGCAACCGTGCTGAAGAGCACGGCAGAGGCAAGGATCAAGCGAGCACGGGAGAGAGACATAAATTCAGGCATATCCGCCATTCTAGCGAGGTCACGGCCAGGCGTGATGTGGGGAGGCCGGAGCGCGCCCTCCCATAGCCGCTTCCTACGGCATCGTCACGTCGTTTCAGAGGCCAGCGATTGGGCCTAAGGTACGCCAGTTCCGAGCGAATTCAGCGCTGGCAGGTGATTGCGACATATTCGTCGCAATGGCCATGGGAGCAGTTTGCGCCGGATTTGGGGACAGAGCCGGTAATTTCGTCGGGATCGACCCGGCGATAGGCCGAAGCCTGGGCAAAATCGCGTGACTGGCAGTAGGTGCGGGCGACCTGCGCGCCGCATTTGTCGCTCTTGGCCAGGCACTGATCGACGCCGTAGCCGTCCGCCTGGTTCGGGATGATGAAGACGCGGGTCTCCGCGAGAGCGCTGGACGCCGCAAGGATGGAGGCGCAGGACATGAGCGCGAGCAATGATCGCATGAAAACACCGGGGCAAAAAATGTGAACTGCCAGTTCCAGAATGGGCTCAAATGGTTAAGGAGATGAACCATCCGCGCGCGGCGGCTGCGCATTGCGGAGATAAGACGGCGTTTTCGCGGCTCTCTTGACGCGGGGCCGCCTCATAGCCCATATGTTCCGTCATGAACGGTCTCCTCGTCATTTGCGCCATTTGCCGCGAGATTACGAGCTAGCGATTCGCTGGCTGGAGCCGTCTTTTCTCAAAACCATTGAGAGCACTGGACGCCCGGCCAACAGCCGACGGGTATCCTTATGGAATTGCGCCTTTACGATACGCTGAGCCGGGAAAAGCGCACCTTCGTGCCGCTCGATGCCAAGAACGTCCGCATGTATGTCTGCGGACCGACGGTCTATGACTTCGCCCATATCGGCAATGCCCGGCCGGTGATCGTGTTCGACGTGCTGTTTCGGCTGCTGCGCCATCTCTACGGTGAGGCGCACGTCAAATATGTCCGCAACATCACCGACGTGGACGACAAGATCAACGACCGCGCCGCGCGGGATTTCCCCGGCCTGCCGCTGAACGAGGCGATCCGGAAAGTCACCGAGCAGACCGGCAAACAGTTTCACGCTGACGTCGACGCGCTCGGCGCGCTGCGGCCGAGCGTCGAGCCGCGCGCCACCGAGCATATCGGCGAGATGCGCGAGATCATCGAACGGCTGGTTGCCGGCGGCTTTGCCTATGTTGCCGAGGATCACGTGCTATTCTCGCCGCAGGCGATGAACGCGGCCGATGCCGGGCTGCCGCGCTATGGCGCGCTGTCCAATCGTTCGCTGGACGAGATGGTTGCCGGCGCCCGCGTCGATGTCGCGCCCTACAAGAAAGGCAACACCGACTTCGTGCTGTGGAAGCCGTCCAAGCCCGGCGAGCCGTCATGGCCGTCACCCGCCGGCGTCGCCGCGCAGGGGCGCCCGGGCTGGCATGTCGAGTGCTCGGCCATGGCCTGGAAGCATCTCGGCGAGCACTTCGACATCCATGGCGGCGGCATCGATCTCGTGTTTCCGCATCACGAGAACGAGGTCGCGCAGACCTGCTGCGCCTTCCACCGGGAGCGCATGGCGAACTACTGGATGCATAACGGCTTCCTGCAGGTCGAAAGCGAGAAGATGTCGAAGAGCCTCGGTAACTTCGTCACTATTCACGAACTGCTCGCGGACTGGCCGGGCGAAGTGCTGCGCCTGAATATGCTCAAGACGCATTACCGCTCGCCGATCGACTGGACGATGAAGTCGCTGGAGGAGAGCGCCAGGACGCTCGACGATTGGTATCGGGTTGCGGCTGACGTCGCATCCGGCAAGCCCGCCCCCTCAGTGGTCGAGCCGCTGCTCGACGACCTCAACACGCCGCTGGCGATCGCGGCGCTGCATGGGCTGCGCGGCAGCGATGTTGGTGCCCTCGCGGGTTCGTTGCGTCTGCTCGGCTTTCTCTCCGAGAGTGCCGCGCAGTGGGAAGGACGCAAGCAGCAGGCGAGCGGCGTCGATGCCAAGGAAGTCGAGCGCCTGATCTCGGAGCGGACGGCGGCGCGTGCGCGCAAGGACTTTGCGGAGTCCGATCGTATCCGCGATCTGCTTGCCGCGATGGGCGTTGCGATCAAGGATTCCAAGGAAGGGACGACGTGGGAGGTCGCACGATGAAGCGACCCGATACGCCTTTTCCGCGGCACTGGTTCTATTACATCGCGCTGAAAATCCTGCTGCTCGGCGCTGCCGTGGCGCTGGCGCTGAAACTCTATGGGATGTGGTGAAGACGATGGCACAAGCACTCCCAAAGCCTGGCTTGCGGCCCTTCCTGCCGGAGGACGTGCCGGTTCTCGCCGCGATCTTCACCGCCAGCATCGAAGAGCTGACCGGCGAGGACTATAGCGAGGCCCAACAACAGGCCTGGATGGCGTCGGCGGAAGACGAAGAGTTCGGCAAGGGGCTCGCCTCCGACCTGACGCTGATCGCAACGCTGGAGGGGTCACCGGTGGGTTTTGCCTCGCTGCAGGGCAAGGATCATATCCGCATGCTCTATGTGCATCCGGCCGTGGCCGGGCAGGGCCTCGCGACCATGCTCGTCGATGCGCTGGAAAAGCTTGCGGGCGGCCGCGGCGCCGACAAGCTGACGGTCGATGCCAGCGACAACGCGCAGGGCTTTTTCGCCAAGCGCGGCTATGTCGCCATGCAGCGCAACAGCATCACTGTCAACGACGAATGGCTGGCCAACACCACCATGCAGAAGACGCTCGGCAGTGGACCCGCGTCGGGAGCGCTGCAATGAGCAAGGAGCGCCTCTATCTGTTCGACACCACGCTGCGCGACGGCGCGCAGACCAACGGCGTCGATTTCACGCTGACCGACAAGCAAATCATCGCCCAGATGCTCGATGAACTCGGCATCGACTATGTCGAGGGCGGCTATCCCGGCGCCAATCCGACCGACACCGAGTTCTTCGGCACCAAGCCGAAGTTTTCGCATGCGCGCTTCACCGCCTTCGGCATGACGCGGCGAGCGGGGCGCTCGGTTTCCAACGATCCCGGTGTGGCCGGGCTGCTGGAGGCCAAGGCCGACGTGATCTGCTTCGTGGCGAAGTCGTCGGCCTATCAGGTGCGCGTTGCCCTGGAGACGACGAAGGAGGAGAACCTCGCCTCGATCCGCGACAGCGTCGCAGCAGCCAAGGCCGCCGGCCGCGAGGTGATGCTCGACTGCGAGCATTTCTTCGACGGTTACAAGGAGGATTCCGGTTTCGCGCTCGCCTGCGCGAAAGCTGCTTATGAAGCCGGCGCGCGCTGGGTGGTGCTGTGCGACACCAACGGCGGCACCATGCCCAACGAGGTCGAAGCGATCGTCACCGAGGTGACGAAGCACATCCCCGGCGATCATCTCGGCATCCACGCCCATAACGACACCGAGCAGGCGGTGGCGAATTCGCTCGCCGCGGTGCGCGCCGGCGCGCGGCAGATCCAGGGCACGCTGAACGGCCTCGGCGAGCGCTGCGGCAATGCCAATCTCTGCTCGCTGATTCCGACCTTGAAGCTGAAGGCCGAGTTTGCTGACGCCTTCGAGATCGGCGTCACGGCGGAGAAGCTCGCGACCCTGGTCAAGGTGTCGCGCACGCTCGACGATATGCTCAACCGCGTTCCGAACCGGCATGCGGCCTATGTCGGCGAGAGCGCGTTCGTCACCAAGACCGGCATCCATGCCTCTGCCGTGCTGAAGGATCCGCAGACCTACGAGCATGTCTTGCCGGAGCTGGTCGGCAATCATCGCAAGGTGCTGGTGTCCGATCAGGCCGGCCGTTCCAATGTCATTGCCGAGCTCGACCGCGCCGGCATCGCCTATGAGAAGAGCGATCCGAAACTGTCGCGGCTGGTCGAGGAATTGAAGGAGCGCGAGGCGCAGGGCTACGCCTATGAATCCGCCAACGCCTCGTTCGAGCTGCTGGCGCGGCGCACGCTCGGCAAGGTGCCGCATTATTTCGAGGTCGAGCAGTTCGACGTCAATGTCGAGCAGCGTTACAATTCGCATGGCGAACGCGTCACCGTGGCGCTGGCGGTGGTCAAGGTCGACGTCGCCGGCGAGCATCTGATCTCGGCGGCCGAAGGCAACGGTCCCGTCAACGCGCTCGACGTCGCGCTGCGTAAGGACCTCGGCAAGTACCAGAAATATATCGAAGGCCTGACGCTGATCGACTACCGCGTTCGTATCCTCAACGGCGGCACCGGCGCGGTCACGCGCGTCCTGATCGAGAGCGAGGACGAGAACGGCGACAGCTGGACCACGGTCGGGGTGTCCCCCAACATCATCGACGCCTCGTTCCAGGCGCTGATGGATTCGGTGATCTACAAGCTGGTGAAGTCGGGCGCGCCGGCGTAGGGCGGCGGTGCCACAAACGGGATGACGAGCAGGAGAGGGGGCGCGACCCATGATCGATCACATCTCTGTCGGCGTCAGCGATCTCCAGCGCTCGGCGACATTTTACGAGGCAACACTCGCCGCGCTCGGTCTCGCTCGCCTCGTCACGCGGCCGCGGACGATCGGCTTCGGCAAGGCCTATCCCGAATTCTGGATCAATCTGCGCGAGGGCATGCCGCACGTGCCGCCGGAGAGCGGCGTCCATATCTGCCTGCGGGCAAAGACGACCGTCGAGGTCGATGCATTTCACGCCGCAGCGCTGTCGGCCGGCGGCGCATCCGACGGCGCGCCGGGTATCCGCCCGCACGATCGCGTGCGGTATTACGCAGCCTTCGTTGTCGACCCCGATGGTAACCGGATCGAGGCGGTGACGTTTCCTGCGGACTAGAGCTTGCGCGCCATTTCCGGTGCGAGCTGCTTTTCCGCATCTTCGATCTGCGCTGCAGCCGATTTCAGCTTCGGCAAAATCTCTTCGATCCGATCGGCCTTGAGGATGTCGACCGAAAGGCCGGCGCGGATGAACTCGGTCTGGCGCATGTGCGACAGCAGCGAGAACAGCGGCTCCCAGAAATTATCGATGTTGGCAAGCAGCACCGGCTTGGCGTGACGTCCCAGCTGCTTCCAGGTCAATTGCTCGACCAACTCCTCCAGCGTGCCGACGCCGCCCGGCAGCGCCACGAAGGCGTCGGAGCGTTCGAACATCAGTCGCTTGCGCTCGTGCATGTCGGGGGTGACGATCATCTCCTGCACGCGCGTCAGCGCGTTTTCCCGCATCCGCAGGAAATCGGGGATGATGCCGGTGACAGTGCCGCCGTGATCGAGGACGGAGGTCGCCACCGAGCCCATCAGGCCGAGCGAGCCGCCGCCATAGACGAGGCGGATGTTGTTCTCGGCGAGCGCCTTGCCGAACGCCTTGGCGCCTTCGGTGAAACGGGGATTGGTTCCTGGGCCGGAGCCGCAATAGACACAGACGGTTTTGATCGTGCTCATTGGTGCCATGATGCATTGCAGCGAAGAGGCGTCAAGCCCAATCGGTGATTCGGGGCTTCCGGAAATCTACCGGTAAACCACGACGAACAATCCAAGATTCGCCATCTGGCGGGGTGCATGGGCATCGGTAAGGCTCTATATGACAAACGAAAATCCTTAATGGCAACGCAGCCCGCATTCGACGGGCTTTTCAGGCTTCTTGATGGACCAAGCTCAATCGCCCGCCGGCGCCAACGTTCCTGATCCCGCCGGGGGGCCGCTGGAGCGGGCCACGCTGATGGGCACGCTGGCGCATCTGTGGCCCTATATCTGGCCGGGCGACCGTTTCGACCTGAAGATGCGCGTGGTCTGGTCGATGGTGCTGCTGCTCGCCGCCAAGCTGATCACGCTGACGGTTCCTTTCAGCTTCAAATGGGCGACCGACGCGCTGACCGGCGCCAACAGTGCGCCAGTTCAGGCCGACAATTGGCACCTCTGGGTGATCGCCTCGCCGCTGCTGCTGACCGCCAGCTACGGCGTGATGCGCATCGTGATGGCGGTGCTGACGCAATGGCGCGACGGCATTTTCGCGCGCGTTGCCATGCACGCGGTGCGCAAGCTCGCCACCATCACTTTCATCCACATGCACGAGTTGTCACTGCGCTTCCACCTGGAGCGCAAGACCGGCGGCCTGACGCGCGTGCTCGAGCGCGGCCGCGAGGGCATCGAGGTCATCGTGCGCATGGTGATCCTGCAGCTGATCCCGACCATCGTCGAGGTCTCGCTGCTGATGGCCGTGCTGCTGTGGCAGTTCGATTGGCGCTACGTGCTTGCGACCCTCGTCACTGTCGCGGTCTACATGTACTACACCTACATCGCGACCGAGTGGCGGATCGGCATCCGCCGCAAGATGAACGATGCCGACACCGAGGCGAACACCAAGGCGATCGACTCGCTGCTCAACTACGAGACCGTCAAATATTTCAGCGCCGAGGCCCGTGAGTCACAGCGCTACGACCGGTCGGTCGCGCGTTACGAGGAGTCGAGCGTCCAGGCCTATACTTCGCTGGCCGTGCTCAACACCGGGCAGGCCGTGATCTTCACGCTGGGGCTGACCGCGACCATGCTGATGTGCGCGATCGGCGTGCGCAACGGCACCAACACGGTCGGCGATTTCGTGCTGGTCAACGCGATGATGATCCAGCTCTACCAGCCCTTGAACTTCATGGGCATGGTTTATCGCGAGATCAAGCAGGCGATCATCGACATCGAGAAGATGTTCAACGTGCTGGGGCGCGAGGCTGAGATCAAGGATGCGCCGGGCGCGAAGCCACTGGTGGTCTCCGCGGGCAATGTGCGTTTCGAGGATGTGCGCTTTGCCTATGAGCCGTCCCGTCCGATCCTCAAGGGCATCAGCTTCGAGGTGCCGGCCGGCAAGACGGTCGCGATCGTCGGCCCGTCAGGTGCGGGCAAGTCGACCATCTCGCGGCTTCTGTTTCGCCTCTACGACATCTCGGGCGGCAAGATCCTGATCGACGGCCAGGACATTCGCGAAGTCACGCAGGCGAGCTTGCGCGCGTCCATCGGCATGGTGCCGCAGGACACCGTGCTGTTCAACGACACCATCCGCTACAACATCCGCTACGGGCGTTGGGACGCCAGCGATGCCGAGGTCGAGCAGGCAGCGCAGCTGGCGCAGATCGATCATTTCATCCGCATGGCGCCGAAAGGCTACGAGACCCAGGTCGGCGAGCGCGGCCTGAAACTGTCCGGCGGCGAAAAACAACGGGTTGCGATCGCGCGCACCGTGTTGAAGGCGCCGCCGATCCTGGTGCTGGACGAGGCGACCTCCGCGCTTGACACCCACACTGAGCACGAAATCCAGGGTGCGCTCGAGCGCGTGGCGAAGAACCGCACTTCGCTGGTGATCGCCCATCGGCTCTCGACCATCGTCGGCGCCGACGAGATCATCGTGCTGGACCAGGGCCGCATCGCCGAGCGCGGCACCCACGCGAAACTGCTTGGGGAGGGGGGACTTTACGCCAGCATGTGGAACAGGCAGCGCGAGGCCGAGGCGGCGCGCGAGAAACTGGCGAGGATGGCCGATTCCGGCGAGGCGCCCAACCGGGAGCCACCGCCGGTCGCCGATGTCCTGACGGCGCCTGCGGCGGCGGAGTGACCTTGTCTCCGGGCCCAACTCTGGCCTAAACAACACCACCGCGCGGGACGACCTGCGCCATCAACCCTGAGCGGCAGATAGCGATGTCCATTCTCGATTCGATCCAGCGTCAGATCCCGCCGATCCACAAGGAGGGATATCCCTTCATCGGCGGCTTTGCGCTGGCAAGCCTCCTCCTGTTCTGGCTGTGGTCGCCGTTGGGGTGGATCGGCACCATCCTGACCGTATGGTGCGCGCTGTTCTTCCGCGACCCCGTGCGCGTGACCCCCGTGCGCGAGGGGCTCGTGGTGTCGCCCGCCGACGGCCGCGTCTCGATGATCACTATGGCGCTGCCGCCGGCCGAGCTCGGCCTCGGCGATCGGCCGCTGCCGCGCGTCTCGGTGTTCATGAGTGTGTTCAACTGCCATGTGAACCGCAGCCCGATCGCGGGCCGGGTGGACCGTATCGCCTACCGGCCCGGCCTGTTCATCAATGCCGAGCTGGACAAGGCGAGCGAGGACAATGAGCGCAACTCGCTGGTGATCACGACGCCGACGGCGCGGATCGGCGTGATCCAGATCGCGGGTCTGGTCGCCAAGCGCATCGTCTGCTTCGTCAAAGAGGGGCAGGCAATCGGCGCCGGTGAGCGCTTCGGTCTGATCCGATTCGGCTCGCGGCTCGACGTCTATCTGCCGCTGGGCACGAAGGCGCTGGTCTCGGAAGGCCAGACCGCGATCGCCGGCGAGACGATTCTGGCGGATCTTGCCGGAGACGACCCGAGCCGCGCCTACCGTGCCAATTAACCAATAAGTCGGTCCTGAGGGGCCTTCCGCCGCAATGGCGGAGGGGAACGCGGCTTGCTATATCTCGCCCCAAGGTGAGGACGAGCCATGACGCCTTATGACTTCAAAGATCCTGATGTGCGCCGCCGGCGGTTCCGCCCGATCCCGGTGCGCATGCTGGTGCCCAACGTCATCACGCTGCTGGCGATCTGCGCCGGCCTGACCTCGATCCGGCTCTCGATCGAGGGGCGGATGTCGCTCGCGGTCTACGCCATCGTGTTCGCGGCGGCACTCGACGGCATCGACGGCCGCATCGCGCGCATGATCAAGGGGCAGTCCAAGTTCGGCGCCGAGCTCGACAGCCTCGCCGACTTCGTCAATTTCGGCGTGGCGCCCGGCCTGATGTTGTATTTCTGGCAGCTGCACGAGCTCGGCAATGCCGGCTGGATCGCCGCCATGGTATTCGCGATTTCCGGTGGCCTCCGCCTGGCGCGCTTCAATGCCACCATGGACGATCCCAACAAGCCGGCCTTCGCCGCCAACTTCTTCACCGGCGTGCCGGCGCCGGCCGGCGCGATCACGGTGCTGCTGCCGATCTATGTCGCGTTCCTCGATCTCGGCCGGCTGCCTGCGGCGGTGACGGCTGCGTATACGCTGCTGATCGCCTTCCTGATGGTGTCGCGCCTGCCGGTGTTCTCCGGCAAGACCAAGCGCATGCGCGTGCCGCCCGAGCTGGTGCTGCCGGCGTTCGTCGCGGTGGTCGTGTTCATCGCGATCCTGATCGCCTATCCCTGGCACGTGCTGTCCATCGGAACGGTGCTGTATCTGCTCGCTTTGCCGCTCGGCTACAAATCCTATCGCGACCAGGCGCGCGCGATGGAAGCCACCGCGCCGGCTGGAGGCGAGGTCTCCTCGCCGCCTTCGGCGCCGACGCTGGCAAACCTGTCGGAGCCGCCGCGCGAAGACGACCGGCCCGACCGGCTGCACTGAACGGCAAGCGCCAAGCAGCCAAGGCACTGAACAGCGAGACTTGGATATCTGCCATGAGGCGCCCTGAGTTGGGTTGAAGCCCGATCTCGGCTATATCGCCCGGTGCAGGCGGCACCGCACCAACAGCGGCCGCCAATCTGGGAGAGAACGCTGTGACGAATACTGCGACCGGGCCGCTGCCCGCTTCCGTCCTCGAAGCGCTGGGCCGCTATGACACGCCGACGATCTGCAATGCCATGGAGATCGTGGCGCCCGAGCGCCGGCTGATCGGCTACACCACCAAACCACTGGTCTGCCCATTTCCCGATCTGCCCCCGATCGTCGGCTATGCCCGCACGGTCGCGATCCGCTCGGTGCTGAAAAATTCACTACCGCCGGAAGAGCAGTCCAAGCGCCGCATCGCATATTACGAATATGTCGGTACCGGCCACGGTCCGCGCATCTCGGTGATCCAGGACATCGACGGTCCCGACGTCGGCTACGGTGCGTTTTGGGGCGAGGTGCAGAGCAACGTGCACAAGGCGCTCGGCTGCCTCGGCGTCATCACCGACGGTTCGATCCGCGACATTCCGCAATGGGCGCCGGGCTTCCAGGCGCTGGCCGGCTCGATCGGCCCGTCGCATGCATGGGTGCATGCCGAGAGCTTTGGCGGCGAAGTGCGCGTCGCCGGCATGACCGTGAAGTCGGACGATCTGATCCATGCCGACCAGCACGGCGCCGTCGTAATTCCGCACGATATTGCCGCAAAGCTGCCCGAGGCCGCCGAACTCTGTGGCCGCCGCGAGACGCCGATCCTCGAGATCGCCCGCAGCCCCGACTTCTCGTTGGAGAAGTTGAAGGCTGCGCTGAAGCGCTCGGCGGAGATTCACTAACGGCGGGACCGCGATGATCTACGGTTGCGACGCCGCTCGCAGGCTGCCCTGTTCCGTCAGGAACAAGGCGGCCTGATCCGGCTCGCCGAGCACCGCGGCAGCGCATCCGATCAAGGTGAAGCCGCCGGCAAAATCCCACAGGGTGATATCTTCCGCATTGTCCGGCATGTGGATCAGGTGCGCTACGATCACGGCGAGGGCCGCCTCGGCAAAGAGCAGCACGCTGAACGCCGGCAGGACGAGCCCGGGTTCGAGCATGTGGAGCGCCAGCACTGCGGGAAGCGCGGTGAGAAGACTGAACAGCGTCACCATTGCGATGCCTTCCGCCATGAGGTCCCGGCCCGGATCCAGAATACCAATTGATCGGTCGCCCCCGATGTGGCGCAGGGCCGCAGCCGAAGGGATCGCGTGCACGGGTGACGGGTGCGCGCGACACCGTATGGTTAGCAAAATGTTGAGATCCGTGTCGGCAGTCGGCAAAAGCCGGCGCCTTTCAGCGCGCTGCGGCCGCCAGGCGCGCCGGCTCAACTTAACCTTTACGCGTCTTTAATCGCGGCTCACTAGGGTTTCCGATGCGGTTCGGGGTTGGGCCGCGCCATCGGCCAGGACGGCCGTTGTTGCGTTCGCGTTGGAGTCTCCCATGGATATCATGACGAGCATCGGGCTCGTGGCGGGCATTGTCGTCATCGCGACGATGATGCTGCTGGGCGGCGATCTCCACATGTTCGTTTCCGAGCATGCGATGATCATCATCTTCGGCGGCTCGACGGCCGCGACCATGATCCGCTTTCCGCTCTCGACGCTGATCCACGGCCTACCGCTCGGCGCCAAGTTTGCCTTCACTATGAGCCGTCTGTCGGCGCACGATCTGGTCGACGAACTCGCCCGCATCGCCGAGATCGCCCGCAAGCAAGGGCCGGTGGGTTTGGAAAAGGTCGAGACCGACGAGCCGTTCCTCGCCAAGGGCATCCGCTACGTCGCCGACGGCTACGACCTGGACTTCATTCGCGACAATCTCGAGCGCGACCGCGATAATTTTTTGATGCATCTGGATGAAGGCAGCAAGATCTACCGCGCCATCGGCGACTGCGCCCCGGCCTTCGGCATGGTCGGCACGCTGATCGGCATGGTGCAGATGTTCGCCAACATGACCGACCCGTCAAAGCTCGGCCCGTTCATGGCGACCGCGCTGCTCGCGACTCTCTACGGCGCGCTGGTCGCCAACCTGTTTTGTACCCCGATCGCCGACAAGCTGCATGGAAAGCTCCTGGACGAAGAGACCAACCGCACGCTGATCATCGACGGCATCCTGATGATCCGCGACTCCAAGAGCCCCACGCTGGTCCGCGAAATGCTGCTGGCCTATCTGCCCGAGAAGCACCGCCACGCTGAAGGCGAGCCGGTGCCGGCCTGAGGCCGCGCGCCGGGATTTGAGATATGGCCAAGAAGAAGCGCGGCGATTCACACGGAGGCGGTCACGGCTGGTTCGTGACCTTCGCCGATCTGATGGGCCTGATGATGAGCTTCTTCGTGATGCTCGTCGCGTTCTCGACCCAGGATGCCAACAAGCTGAAGGTCGTCGCAGGCTCCATGCGCGACGCCTTCGGTGTCCAGACCGAAGCGCGCTATTCCGGCATCGTCGAGTCCGACGGGCTGCCGACCCGCCCTCGGCTGAAGAACGTCGATCACATTCAGCCCGAGGACTCCTCCAACACGCCGACGCCGGACCAGGAGGATCGTGACCGCACGTCGGGCGCCAAGATCAAGGTCGACCGCAATTTTGCGCTGGCGGCGGCCTCGCTGCGCCAAGCGTTGCAGGACATGCCGGAATTGACCGAGATGTCGAAGCACATCATGTTCGAGGAGACCAAGCAGGGCCTCAACCTCGAGATCGTGGACCAGGACGGTCGCTCGATGTTCGCCGACGGCTCCAAAGTCCCCTATGACCGCACCCGCCGCCTGATCGAGAAGCTCGCTGTCCCGCTCAAGGCGACGCCGCTGCGCGTCTCCATCGCCGGCCACACCGCGGCTGGATTCGTGCCGACCCGCAGCGACTACGGCGCCTTCGATCTGTCGGCCGACCGCGCCAATGCCGTGCGTCAGATCCTCGAACGCGAGGGCCTGCCGGCCGCCCATGTCTTCGCCGTCGCCGGCAAGGCGGATACCCAGCCGCTGTTTCCGGACGATCCCTCGCTCGCGGCCAACCGGCGGGTGACCATCACCCTGATGCGCGAAGATCCGCCGCTGCCGCCGAATCTGAAGCCGTAGGGCGCATTCGAGCGAAGTGGACCCTGTTTCGCGCGAAGAAGCGCGACAAAACAAGGATGTAGAGCCAATTCCCCTTCAATCGGGGACTGAAAGGCTCAGGGCTCTTGTGCCACCATCTTACCTGAGGCATGTCGTCGCGTGGGCAACGACCGTTGCTGCGCCGTCACAGCATCTGGCCCGGTGCCTGCTATGGTGATGTGCCGATTGACAGGGGCGCCGGAACCGTCAAAAGGCGCCGGATCAATTCTCGGGCAGAAGCGTTCCAGTTTCATATGACGGCGAGCATCACATCGACCGAAGCTCCGGACGGGCCGGTCACCTCGGGTTTCTGGGGCCTGACGCTCGGGAGCATCGGCGTCGTCTTCGGCGACATCGGCACGTCGCCGCTCTACGCATTCCACGAGGCCGTCAGGGGCGCGGCCCATGGCCAGCCGGTCTCGCGGGTCATGGTGCTCGGCGTGCTCTCGCTGATCCTTTGGGCGCTGCTGATCGTCGTCACCGCCAAATACGTGCTGCTGCTGCTGCGCGCCGACAACAACGGGGAGGGCGGCACGCTTTCCCTCATGGCGCTCGGCCAGCGCGCGCTCGGGCGGCGGAGCTGGTTCCTGATGGCGCTCGGCGTCGTCGGCGCCTCCATGTTCATCGGCGATTCCATGATCACGCCGGCGATCTCGGTGTTGTCGGCGGTCGAGGGTCTGAAGCTCGCAACGCCCGCCTTCGAGCACTATGTCGTTCCCCTGACCGTTCTCATCCTGACGCTGCTGTTCGCGGTCCAGAGCAAGGGGACGGCACTGGTCGCCTCAGCCTTCGGGCCGGTGATGGTCGTCTGGTTCACCGTTCTTGCCGTGCTGGGTGCCGTTCACATCGCCGACGATCCGTCGGTGCTGGCAGCGATCAATCCCTATTACGCCCTGCAATTCCTGCTGTCGCACGGCACGATCGGCCTGGTGACACTGGGCGCGGTGTTCCTCGCGGTGACCGGCGGCGAGGCGCTCTACGCAGACCTCGGCCATTTCGGCCGCAAGCCGATCCAGTCGGCCTGGATGTTCTTCGTGCTGCCTGCGCTCCTGATCAACTATTTCGGGCAGGGCGCACTGGTGCTGTCGGATCCCAGCGCGATCGAACACTCCTTCTATCGCATGGTGCCCGAGCATTTCGTGCTGCCGCTGGTCGGACTTGCGACCGCGGCGACCGTGATCGCGAGCCAGGCGGTAATCACGGGGGCCTATTCCCTGGTCTATCAGGCAGTGCAGCTCGGCCTCCTGCCGCGCTTCGAGGTGCGCTTCACCTCGGAAACTCATGCCGGCCAGATCTATCTGCCGCGTGTAAACCGGCTGCTGCTGATCGGTGTGATGCTGCTGGTGCTGTTGTTCCACACCCCCAGCAATCTGGCTTCGGCCTACGGTATTGCGGTCTCCACCACCATGGTTGCTGACGGCATCATGGGCTTCATCGTGATCTGGAAATTGTGGAACTGGCGCGCGGCGACGGCCGCAGCGGTGATCCTGCCCTTCGTCGTGGTCGACATCAGCTTCTTCAGCGCGAATCTTCTGAAGCTGCTCGAAGGCGCCTGGGTGCCGCTGCTGTTCGGCGTGATCATGGCAGGGACAATCTGGACCTGGCGGCGAGGGTCCGGGATCCTGATCCAGAAAACGCGCCGCATCGAGGTGCCGCTGGACGATCTGATCCGGAGCCTGGAAAAGCGGCCGCCGCACATCGTCAAGGGCACCGCGGTGTTCCTGACCAGCGATCCCTCCTTCGTGCCGACCGCGCTGCTGCACAATCTCAAGCACAACAAGGTGCTGCACGAGCACAACGTGGTCCTGACCATCGAGACCGCGCACACGCCGCGGGTCGATCTGTCGGAGCGTTTCCGGATGGAGAAGATCAGCGACAAGTTCTTCAAGGTCCGCCTGCGCTTCGGTTACATGGAGCAGCCGAACGTGCCCAAGGCGCTCGCGATCGCGCGCAAGCAGGGCTGGCAATTCGACATCATGTCGACCTCATTCTTCGTGTCGCGGCGCTCGCTGAAGGCGTCGGCGCAGTCCGGCATGCCGCTTTGGCAGGACCATTTGTTCATCGCGCTGAGCCGGTCCGCCAACGACGCCACCGACTATTTCCAGATTCCCACCGGACGCGTGGTTGAAGTCGGAACCCAGGTCACCATCTAAATGGCGGCCGGCGAAGCCATGCAAATGTGCATGGCCAAGGCCCGAAATCTGGCTAGGCTATGCCGGCAGCGCAGGCCTATAAGCCCCGCGCCCTTCTGCCGTTGTGCAGTGAAGCATTTTTAGAGGCCACCAGGCTCTCCCATGACAAGTGATATCGCGATTTCCGCCCCGGAAACGGCGGCGGCCAATGGGCATGGCGATGCCCACACCACTGCCGGCTTCGGTGCGCTGACACTCGGCAGCATCGGCGTCGTCTACGGTGACATCGGCACCAGCCCGCTCTACGCGTTCCGCGAGGCGGTCATGGCGGCTTCCGGCGCGGAGGGGGTGCCGACGCCGGCGGCCGTGCTCGGCGTGCTCTCCCTGATCCTGTGGGCGCTCATCGTCGTTGTGACGCTCAAATACGTCGTGATCCTGCTCCGTGCCGACAACAACGGCGAGGGCGGCACGTTGGCGCTGATGGCGCTGGCCCAGCGCGCAGTCGGCACCCGCGGAACAACCATCGTCCTGCTCGGCATCATTTCCGGAGCCCTGTTCTACGGCGACGCCGTGATCACGCCGGCGCTCTCGGTGCTGTCGGCGCTCGAAGGCATGAAGGACGTCACCCTGCACTTCGAGTCCTACATCGTGCCGCTGACCGTGATCATCCTGGTCGGTCTGTTTGCCGTGCAGTCCCGTGGCACCGCTCGCGTCGCCGCCTTCTTCGGCCCGATTATGTGCGTCTGGTTCGCGGTGATCGCGATCGCGGCGATCCACCCGATCATCCAGCAGCCGCAGGTGCTGTTCGCGCTGAACCCGCTCTACGCCGTGTCCTTCATGATCCACCACGGCATCATCGGCTTCGTGACGCTCGGCGCGGTGTTCCTGGCGGTCACCGGTGCCGAGGCGCTCTATGCCGACCTCGGCCATTTCGGCAAGCGGCCGATCCAGACCGCCTGGCTGTTCATCGTGGTGCCGTCGCTAGCATTGAACTATCTGGGGCAGGGCGCCCTCGTGCTCGGCGACCCCGGCGCGATCGTGAGCCCGTTCTTCCAGCTCTTTCCGCAAGGTTTTTTCCGCGGCTGCATGGTGGTGCTGGCCACCGCCGCAACGGTTATCGCGAGCCAGGCGGTCATCACCGGTGCCTATTCGCTGACGCGTCAGGCGATCCAGCTCGGTCTGTTGCCGCGGTTTGAAATTCGCCATACGTCCGAAGCCCATTCCGGCCAGATCTTCATCCCGCGCATCAACCAGCTCCTGCTCGTCGCAGTGGTCCTGCTGGTGCTCTTATTCCGCTCCTCCAGCGCGCTGGCCTCGGCCTACGGCATCTCCGTCACCGGGACCATGGTGGTTACGGCGATGATGGGCTTCGTGGTGATCTGGAAGGTATGGCGGTGGTCGCCGTTCACGGCTGCCGCCCTGATCGCGCCGTTCCTGTTTCTCGACCTCACCTTCCTGGCCGCCAATCTGCTCAAGGTGTTCGAGGGCGGCTGGGTGCCGCTGGCGCTCGGCGCGCTCATGATCATCCTGATGTACACGTGGCGGCGCGGCAGCCGGCTGCTGTTCGAGAAGTCGCGCAAGCTCGAATTCCCGCTCGCCGACCTGGTGGCCATGCTGGAGAAGCGGCCGCCGCAGCGCGTGCCCGGCACCGCGGTGTTCCTGACCAGCGATCCCCTCAGCGCGCCGACCGCGCTGATGCATAGTCTGAAGCACTACAAGGTGCTGCACGAGAAGAACGTCATTCTCACCATCGAGACCGCACAGACCCCGCGCATCGATCCGGCCGAGCGGGTGAAGCTGGAACAGATCTCGCCGACCTTCTCCAAGGTGACGCTGAAGTTCGGCTTCATGGAATCGCCCAACGTGCCGAAGGCGCTGGCGATCGCCCGCAAGCTCGGCTGGCAGTTCGACATCATGTCAACCTCGTTCTTCCTGTCGCGGAGGGCGCTCAAGCCGGCCGCCCATTCCGGCATGCCGCGCTGGCAGGACCGGCTGTTCATCTCGCTCAGCCGTTCCGCCAACGACGCCACCGATTATTTCCAGATCCCCTCCGGCCGCGTCGTCGAGGTCGGCACCCAGGTGACGATCTAGCTCCGCAGCTGTCATCGCCCGGCTGGACCGGGCGATCCAGTACCCAGAAACAGTGCGTGGATACGGGCAGGCCGCGGCGTACCGGATTCCCCGCTTTCGCGGGGAATGACACTGAGCTAGCGGTGAGGTGTGAAGCAGGAGCTTCAGGCATCGTGAAGGTCGCGCTTCAAGTCGCTGCGATTTAGCTTTAACTTGCGCAAGGCAGCTCAAGCCTTTGTAGCGCTTGATTTTCGCGGGCCGAGAGGCGAGGTTGCCGGCCGCCGGGATCGCCCCGGCAGCGGCCCGCGACGTTGGAGGATGATGTGGCAAATCAAGTACAGGATCTGACCCCGGACGAGGTCTCCAAGGGTGTCGCGGAAGGGCGCTATCTCCTCGTCGACGTGCGCGAGCCGAACGAGGTCGAGGCCGAGGCTTATCCCTACGGCGTGGTCGTGCCGCTCTCGACCTTCGATCCCAAGGCGATCCCCGATCCCGCCGGCAAGGAGGTCGTGTTCGCCTGCCGCTCGGGCAAGCGTTCGGTGACGGCCTCGCTGGCGGCGCAGGCCGCGGGCCTGCCCTACGACAAGCATCTGGCCGGCGGCATGCTGGGCTGGAAGGCGGCGGGTCTTCCCAGCAAGATCGGCGGCTGACCCCGCCGATGTCCAAGAGCTCGTCCCTCAACAAGGTCTTCGCGGACCTTCCCGTCACCATCTTCGAGGCGATGTCGCAGGCCGCGCGCGACAATGCCGCCATCAATCTCGGCCAGGGCTTTCCCGACGACCCGGGCCCCGAAGACATCCGCCGCGCCGCGGCCGAGGCCTCGCTGAACGGCTACAACCAGTACCCGTCGATGATGGGCCTGCCGGAGCTGCGCCAGGCGATCGCGACCCATTACGGCCACTGGCACGGGCTCGAGCTCGATCCGATGAGCGAGGTGATGGTGACCTCCGGCGGCACCGAGGCCCTGACCTCGGCCATCCTCGCCGTCGTCCAGCCCGGTGACGAGGTGGTGTGCTTCCAGCCAGTGTACGATTCCTATCTGCCGATCATCCGCCAGGCCGGTGGCATTCCGCGCCTGGTCCGGCTCGAGCCGCCGCATTGGCGGCTGAATGAGGACATGCTGAAAAGCGTCTTCAATTCAAAGACCAAGGCGGTGCTCTTCAACAATCCCCTGAATCCGTCCGCGGTGGTGTTTCCGCGCGAGGATCTCGAGCTTTTGGCGCGCTACTGCCAGGAGTTCGACGTCATCGCGATCTGCGACGAGGTCTGGGAGCACGTCACCTTCGACGAGCACAAGCACATTCCGCTGATCACCATCCCCGGCATGCGGGATCGCACCATCAAGGTCGGCTCGGCCGGCAAGATCTTCTCGTTGACGGGCTGGAAGATCGGCTTCGTCTGCGCCGCGCCGCCGCTGCTGCGCGTTGCCGCCAAGGCGCACCAATTCCTGACCTTCACCACCGCGCCGAACCTCCAGGCCGCCGTCGCCTACGGGCTCGGCAAGCCCGACGAGTACTTCCTGTCGATGCGCAAGGACCTGGCGCGGAGCAGGGACCGCCTCGCCAAGGGACTGGAGAGCCTCGGCTTCCCCGTGCTGAAGTCGCAGGGCACCTACTTCCTCACCGTCGACCTGTCCCCGCTCGGGCTGAACGAGAGCGACACCGAGTTCTGCTGGCGGATCGTGAAGGACTACAAGGTCGCGGCTATCCCGGTCTCGGCCTTCTACGAGCAGGACCCTGTGACCTCGGTGGTGCGCTTCTGCTTTGCCAAGAAGGACGAGACGCTCGACACCGCACTGGAGCGACTGTCGGACGCGGTGCGCGGGCGCAAGAGGTAGGGAGATGACCAACGTCAGCCGCTGTGGTTTTGGCCTTGCGATCGCCGCCGCGCTGACGTTGCTCTCCGCTCCTGCCGGGGCCGAGGAGCGGGTCGTCAACTTCTACAATTGGTCGAACTACGTGGCGCCCGACGTCCTCGAGGCCTTCACCAGGGAGACGGGCATCAGGGTGGTCTACGACACGTTTGACGCCAACGAGACGCTGGAGACGCGCCTGATGGCCGGCAAATCCGGCTATGACGTCGTGGTGCCCACCGCCTATTTCCTCCAGCGCCAGATCAAGGCCAACATCTTCCAGAAGCTCGACAAGTCGAAGCTGCCGAACCTGGCCAATGCCTGGCCGGTGGTGACCGAACGTCTCGCGATCTACGACCCCGGCAACGTCTACGCCGCCAATTACATGTGGGGCACGACCGGCATCGGCTACAATGTCGCCAAGCTGAAGCAGATTCTCGGAGCGGATGCCAAGATTGACAGCTGGGACATCGTGTTCAAGCCGGAGAACCTCGCGAAATTCAAAGACTGCGGCGTCCACATGCTGGATTCCGCCGACGACATCTTTCCGGCGGCGATGAACTATCTCGGGCTCGATCCGATCTCGACCAAGCAGGCCGACCTCGAAAAGGCCGCCGATGTCGTCACCAAGGTGCGGCCCTCCGTGCGCAAGTTTCATTCGTCCGAATATCTGAGCGCGCTCGCCACCGGCGAGATCTGCTTCGTGGTCGGCTGGTCCGGCGACATCATGCAGGCCCGCGCCCGCGCTGCCGAAGCCAAAAGCGGCATCGAGATCGGCTACGCCATCCCGAAGGAGGGCGCGCAGATGTTCTTCGACAATCTCGCGATCCCCGCGGATGCCAGGAACGTCAGCGAAGCCTACGAGCTGATCAACTATCTCTACCGTCCGGACGTGGCCGCCAGGAATACGGACTTCCTGTCCTACGCCAATGGCAACCTCGCCAGCCAGAAACTGGTCGATCCGAAAATATTGAACGACAAGAACATCTATCCGGACGAGGCGACGCTCGCAAAGCTGTTCGTCATCACGGCGCGTGAGCCCGCGACCCAGCGGGTCATCAATAGGCTTTGGACCAGGGTGAAGACGGGGCGGTAAGCACTACTGTCCGCTACCGCCACCTTCGGTGCAGCCACAGCCACTGCTCCGGATGCTCGCGGACCCAGCCTTCCACCACGCTCGTGATCGCCTGCGTGGTGCCCTGGATGTCGATCTTGCCGTCGGCGTCGCGCACCGGGTGGACCTCTTCGGTGATCTCGGCGGTGAAGCGGCCGCCGGGCAGGCGGATGACGCGGACGCCGTGGATCGGGCATTCGACCTGTCGTAACAGGCGCGCCAGCATCGGATTGGCGCGGGTCTTGCGGCCGAAGAAGGTGACCTCGACTCCGCCGGTCAGATACTGGTCGATCAGCATCGCGACGTGCTTGCCGTCCTTGAGCGCCTGGGCAAGCCGCAGCGGCGCGTCGCGCCCCGCCGGGATCAGCGTGCCCATGTTGACCTGTCGCATCTCCTGGATGATGCGGTCGGCGGAGGCGATATTCGGGCGGCGGTAGAGGATTGCTGCATCGAGCCCGTGTGCGACCGCGGCGAGCGCCGGTAATTCCCAATTGGCCAAATGCGCGGCGAAGATCAACGCCGGCTTGCCGTCGTCGCGGATTTGATCGAACAGCTCGATGCTGCGGCTGGGCAGTTCGATCCGACTGTTTTCTGGATGATCGCGGTCGTAATCCCAGACCTGGTCCATATGGGCGAATTCGGCGCCGACGCGACCGAGATTGTCCCAGACGCCCATCAGGATGGCTTCGATTTCCTCGGGCGACTTGTCCGGAAACGCCGCGGTGAGATTGGCGCGGCCGATGCGGTGCTCGCGCAGGCGCGGGCCGATCAGTTTGGTGACGCGTGCGAAAAAGTCCGAGGTCTTGGCTGGATCGAAATAACGCGTGGTGCGCAACATGCCGACGGTGGCAGCGCCGATCAGCCCTCCACCGATCGACTTTGCCGTCTGCCGCGCGCGGGCCTTCGTCCTCGCCGGAAGCAGCGCCATGCGTCCGGTCAGGCCGGTTCGCGGGTCAGGATCAGCGAGGCGTTCTGGCCGCCGAAGCCGAACGAGTTCGACATCACCGCGGTGACGCGGGCATCGCGTGCCTTGTTGCCGACGACGTCGAACAGGATCGTGGGATCCGGATTGTCGTAGTTGATCGTCGGCGGGATACGCTGATGCTCCAGCGTCAGCAGCGAGAAGATCGCCTCGACCGCGCCCGCGGCCGAGATGGTGTGGCCGACCATCGACTTGTTGGAGGTGACCGGAATCTTCGAGACGAGCTCGCCGAACACGGCCGATGTCGTATTGTACTCCATCTTGTCGTTCTCGGGCGTCGCGGTGCCGTGCGCGTTGATGTGGTCGATCTGATCCGGCGTCATGCCGGCATCGGCCAGCGTCTTGTTCATGCAGCCGATGATCGGCTTGCCGTCGGGCGAGGAGCGGGTGCGATGGAAGGAATCGGTGAGCTCGCCGCAGCCGGCGATTACGCCGAGTATTTTTGCGCCGCGCGCGGTGGCGGCTTCATAGCTTTCGAGCACCAGCGCACCGGCGCCTTCGGCCATGACAAAACCGTCGCGGTTCTTGGAGAAGGGACGGGAGGCCGCCTGCGGCGGGTCGTTCTGGGTCGAAAGCGCCGAGAGCAGCGAGAAGCGCACCAGCGCCTCCGGATTCACGGTGCCGTCGGTCGCCACGCACAGCGCGGCATCGGTCTCGCCGCGGCGGATCGCCTCGACGCCGAGCTGAATCGAGGTCGCGCCCGAAGCGCAGGCCGTCGACAACGAGATCGGCGAGCCCTTGGTGCCGAAGGTCTCGGCGAGGTAGGCCGCGACCGAACCGAACATGAAGCGGTGGTGATAGGCGCTGTACTTGCCGCCACCGGAGATGCGCAGCAGATCGTCGTAATTGAAGTCGGGTTTGCCGACGGCGCGGCCGAGTTCGCGGCGCTGCGGCCATTCGACTTCGACCGGTGCGACCGCAAGAAAGAGAGGACCCGGGAAATCCGCCTTGGTGCCGATCCCGGCCTGGTCCAGCGCTTCCTGCGTCACCAGTTCGGCCATCCGTTCGGACAGGCCGGTGGAGGAGAACGGATCGACGCTGACGAAATCCACCGTGCCGGCCATCGTGGTTTTGAGGCCGTCGACCGGAAAGCGCGTGATGGTGCGGATGCCGGATTCGCCGGCGACGAGCTTCGCCCAATTGTCGGTCTTGCCGTTGCCGAGCGAGGTCATGATGCCCATGCCGGTGACGACGACGACGGGACGCCCGAGTTTGTCGCGTGGTGCAGTCATGTCGATCCCCGCTTGAGCTGGAGCATGATCCGAAAAAGCGTGACGCGGTTTTCCGAGAAGATCATACCCAAACAATAACCTGCCAAAGCGTAACGCGCTTTAGCTTACTGCCTCGACCAGCGCCATGCCTTCGCCGCGCCAGTGTCCGGCCCCCACCACCACAATCTGGGTGGGCGCTCCCTGCATTTCAATCTCGGTGCCCGTGGAATCGTTCGGCGGAAACAGCGCGCCGCGAGAGATCGACAGCGCGGCGAGCGCGATGCCGAGCGGGAATTGCGTCTCCATGGTGTGGCCGAACATCGTGCCGGTCGAGCGCACCGGGAACTCGGCGTGGCCCTTCAGGAAGGCGCGCTCTTCTGATGTCGCAGGCTCCGCGCCGGTCGCGCCGGATATGATCGCGCCCTTGCCGTCGCGCTTCGGCAACTTTGCCCAAAGCTTCTCCAGCGTCGCGGCCATGTCGCCGGGGGTCTTACGACGGGCAAGGTCGGCAACGACGCTCGACAGCTTTGCGAATGGTTTTGCGCCGCGCGCTTCCGCATGGGCCTTCGATTCCAGCACCAGGAACGCGCCAGCCGAGCCGAGCGCGAAGCCGGCGTGGTCCTTGCGCGCCCACACGGGGGCGAACTTGTCCTTCAGATTGAAGTCGCCGAATTCGTAGAGGACCATCAGGTCCTTGCGCTCGCCATTGTGCGAGCCGCCGATCAGCGCGATGTCGCTCTCGCCGGAGGCGATGCGCGACAATGCAATGCGGGCGGCATCGGCGCCGGCAACCTCTTCACCCATGAAGGTGCGCGAGGTGCCGCCAATGCCGTGCACGATGGCGATGTTGCCGGCGAGCAGGTTGGAGAGCTGGGCCAGGAACAGCGTCGGCCTGAGATCGCTCATCAGCCGCTCATTGAGGAAGCCGGGCGCGTTGGCGCCCTTGGCCTCGGCCGTGAGCACGCCGGTGTCGACGTTGAGATCGCGTTCACCGCCGCCGGCGGCGACCACCATGTCGATCTTCGACAGGATGTCCTTGTTGCCCTTGATCCCGGCGGAGTCGAGCGCAAGCCCGGCCGCATAGGTGCCGATGCGCTGCCAGGCTTCCATCTGGCGCTGGTCGCCCTTCTTGGGGATCTGGCTGTCGAAGGTGACAGGCATCAGGGGGTGCACAATGTAGGGTGCAAAGCCCTTCTCGTCGACATTGATGCGCTTCTCCTGAAGCGCGGCCCAGTTGGCGTCCAGGCCCTCGCCGAGCGAGGTGGCCAGGCCAATGCCGGTGATCCAGACTTCCGTCTGGGCAGGCTTCGAAGCAGTCTCGGTCATGGCAATACGGCCTGTTGCGGAAAGCCGACGCGTTTGGCGACCGCGTCCATGTGGGCGCGCATATCCGCATGGGGAAAGGGAATCTGCGTGAAGGTCAGCGTCGAATTCGCGCGCAGCTTGCCGCCGACCTTGATCTTGGCTTTGGTCACGGCGTAGCCTGAGCCCTGATGGGCCAGGCTCGCCTCGATGCTCATGAGATCGCCGGGGAAGACCGAGCCGCGGACCTTGGCCTCCTTGACGGCAGCCAGGATCGGCATACGCTCGAATTTGAGCACGCCAAGCTGAAGCCAGCCCGAGGCCTGCGCCATCGATTCGATCAGGAGCACGCCGGGCATCAGGGGATAGCCCGGGAAGTGCCCTTCGAAGATGGTGCTCTCCATCGGGACCTGAGCCTCGACAACAATCGTCTTCGCGTCGACGTTGAGGTCGACGACGCGATCTATCATGTGGAAGTATTCGAGTTGCATGACCGCGCGCTTAGGCGCTCGCGCCCTTGGCCGCAACCAGTTCGTCGATGCGGGCGCACAGGTTTTTCAGCACGAAATACTGCTCGGTGGTCGCTTTGCCGTCGTTAACCTCCTGAGTCCACTTTTCCAGCGGCAGCTTGATACCGAACTGCTTGTCGATCGCGAACGCGATGTCCAGGAAATCGAGGCTGTCGATGCCGAGGTCATCGATGGCATGGCTATCCGGCGTGATCGTGTCGCGCGGGATGTCGCAGGTTTCAGCGATGATCGTAGCGACCTGATCGAATGTGGAGGACATCACTAAGCCTTTGATATATTGCAGATGTTTGTCAGATTTTCCAGAGTGGAACGATGGGTGGGCATCGCGCCCCGATGACGCCCTCAACCCCCCTCTGGCCGGGTCGAAAGCCCGTATATCGGAGCGCCGCCCTGAGTTCAATGGAGCCGGACGGGTGTGGGGACCGGGCTGGGGACGCCCCGGCTGAGCCGTTTCGGCCGAAGGAGCGCCAGCGGGCCTACCAGACGTCTTGCTTACCAGATGTCCTGCCTAGATGTGCGGCGTCGTGATCTTGACGCAGTCGCGGCGGCCCATCAGCACGCAATCCTGGGTCCGGCGCAGGTCGGCGATGCTCACCGCGAGCCAGATCCCGATCGCGGTCAGTGCGATGGTGAAGGCCAGCGCCGCGATATTGGCGAGCATGCGATGGCGGAAATCGTCCGGTTCGGTGCGGGGCTCCTCGTAGCGCGACAGGTCGAGCCGCTCGGGCGCGACGCGCAATTGCTGCACGCTAGCGTTGCCGCGGTGGGCCGTCGGGGAAGGCGAGGTGCGCGGCCTGAACTGGAGCACCCGGTGCTCGTCATCCGAGCTTATGGGCCGCTGGGTTGTCATGGTGCAGGGATCACTCCGAAGCAGCGATTTTTAGATAGCACACGTAGTGAACGCGTTGCAGACAATTTTCTCAACGCGCACGTGCATTGCGCGTTCGCACTATCCTGCAGGACTGCGAACGAAGGACCGTGGAACCGTGGTCGTTCCGGGCCTGCAGAGGGTGCGATGCAATAATATCCACCGAGCCGAATGCATTTGCCGGCGCGGTGCCCATGACATAGTCCAGGGAACCTGACCACGCAGCTGCAACCATGTTAGGGGCCTTTCGACCATGACCAATACGCGCGAACCGAGAGTGCATCCGGTGTCGATCCTGTCGCTGCGGCCGACGCAGATGACGGTCGGGATGCGCGAGGTCAAGGAGAAGCGCAAGCGCTGGCGCGAGCACGACAAGAAGAAGCAGGCCGATCTGCTCGGCAAGCATATGATCCCCGTCGTGCACGGCCCCGACGAGCGCTATTACGTGATCGACCATCATCATCTCGGTCGCGCGCTGCACGACGAGGGCGTCAAGGAGGTGCTGGTCACCATTGTCGGCGACCTCAGGATGGTTGAGCGCGAAGCGTTCTGGGGCGTGATGGACAACAAGCGCTGGGTTTACCCCTACGACGCCAAGGGCGAACGGCGACCGTTCCGCGATTTGCCCAAATCCGTCGTCGACCTCAAGGACGATCCTTTCCGGAGCCTTGCCGGCGAACTGCGCCGCATGGGCGGCTTCGCCAAGGACACCACGCCCTTCTCCGAATTCCTGTGGGCCGACTATCTGCGTCGAAAGCTGTCGCGCAAGACTGTGGATGCCAATTTCGACAAGGCGCTCGAGAAGGCGATGTCCTCAGCCAAGAGCAAGGATGCGATCTATCTGCCCGGCTGGTGTGGGCCAGCGGAGGATGATTAGGCGCAACGCTCGCAGCAGCAAGGCATGCGGCTTCGCAAACCGGATCTGATCACAGCCTCTTGAGTGAAACCATCTCCCGTCCGCGCGAAGCAGTGCTGAAACAAAGCCGTGCCATCTGTTGGAATTGTCGAGCTCACACAGGAGGCCGAAATGCGCCGTCTGGTTTTCGCCGTTGCCCTGCTCGTGGTCGCTTCAGCCGGGATCTCGGCGTCGTTTGCCGCAGTTCACCATGCCAAGACGTTGACTTTTTCCGAGGGCTTTGCCCCGGCGCTCGAGTTGATGGCGCAGCGCTAGGACAGGTTCACGCCAGTTCAACCAGCAGCGTCGCGATCGATTTTGCGCAACCGCACAAAGGCGGCCCAGGCCCGCGGATAATCCTTGTCCGCGGGATCAATCGTAAGTAGCGCGCGGCATGCTTCCTTGATCTCCTCAGGCGAAGGACGCTTGGCCGGAACGCCAGATGATTTGGCCTTCTCCCAGCGAGCCTCGATATCTGTTGCGAAAGCCAGGGCCTCGGCGCTCGTCCGCTTCTGCGCCGATTTCGCCAGCGGATGGTCCGAGGGGAAACTTGGCCATGCAGCCGGCGGCTGATCGACACGCCACGTCAGTTCATCTGCTTGTCGCGCCTCCACGCCCGAACCTGAATGCTGTGCTGCTGGCGCCCATCCTGCCCCTGCTGAGGCTGGCGAACCCGATGAGCCGGCTGATCTCCGCGGGACCGCCGAACCTGGCGCCACCGCCGCTGTCTGTCCGGCCAGCTGGCCAAGCTGTTGTTCCATCGTTCCGCCGCTCGACTTGGGGATGACTTTTTCGATGGTCTTGATCATCGACAGCGCGCCTGGCGATATCAGCGTGTTCTGGTCGGCAATTTTGTCGTCGGCCGCGCCTGGGCAGGGCTTGTAAGCAGAGCGCTGCGACGTCATCCGGCCGTCGTCGTCGATACGGGCAAAATCGATCGAGACGGTGTAAACGAACGCGGCCTCGACATACTGCCTCTCCTTGTCCATCGCTTTTACGGAGCCGCATACGTATCTTGCCTGGTCTGCATCGATCGTTCGCAGGCCGTTGAAGTGAGCTGAATTCGGCGCAACGAGGACGCGTAAGACGGCAGCCCGCGCCTTGCCGTGCTCCGATTCGTACATGCTCCATATCTCGTTCGCGTTGATGATCTCCGGCTGATAGTTCCATGCGTATCCGGCAGCGAAGAATGTCGTGCCAATACAGGTCGCGATAACAAATGCCCGCACGTTCATGAGAAGCCCCCCAACAGGCACGACTCATCCGCGTCTCCGGGGACGGAAACTGCGCAAGTTGTGCCAAGGCGTTTGTGCTAGTTGAGGGTGAGATTCTTAATTAAACGTGTGCGATTGCGAAAACACAGAGTTCCCGTCAAGCGGGAACTCATCCGCTGCATTGTGGCGATGCGTTCCTTCCGCCCTCGCGGCGGTCGGTCATTTCTTCGGCAACCGTCCCATCAGATAGAATTCGTCGTTCGGCCGCATGCCGGTGAAATTCGCCAGCCGGTTCGACAGTGCGAAGAAGGCGGAGATTGCGGCGATGTCCCAGATGTCGTCGTCGCTGAAGCCATGCGGCGCGAGCGCGGTGAAATCGTCCTCGGAAATCCGCTGCGCATCGGCCGAGACCTTCATCGCGAAGTCGAGCATCGCCTTCTGCCGCGGCGTGATGTCGGCCTTGCGGTAGTTCGTGGCGATCTGGTCGGCGATCAGCGGGTTCTTGGCACGGATACGCAGGATCGCGCCATGCGCGATCACGCAATACTGGCACTGATTGGCTGCCGAGGTCGCGACCACGATCATCTCGCGTTCGGCTTTGCTGAGGCCGCCGTCCTTCTCCATCAGTGCGTCGTGGTAGGCGAAGAAGGCGCGGAACTCGTCCGGGCGGTAGGCCAGCGTCAAGAACACGTTCGGCACGAAGCCGCTCTTCTCCTGGACGGCGAGGAGACGCGTGCGGATGTCGTCAGGGAGCGCATCGAGGGCGGGAGCGGCGAAGCGTTGCACAGGCTTTGTCATGGGCATGGATTCCGGCTTGGGGCCGGCAACCATAGTCGATGCGGGTGCCATGCTCAACGTGACGCCAGGCTCGCAATGCCGGCGCTGGAAAACGAGCGTCGCTTTACCGCAGCGGCTTCTTCAGCAGCGAGAAGCGGTCCGGATCCAACCCCATCGACGGTTGCAGCATCGGAGTTTCGATGCTGGAGAGCGTCTTCGCGGGCGGCGCCGAGAACACCGGATCGTTCGGCACGTCGCGCTGCGAGGTGGCACCGCGCCAGCGCTCGAGCACGGCGCCGACGAAATGCATGTCGTGACCGGAGGTGACGGAGGGCACGCTGCTGATCGTGGCTTCGCCGCGCGGCAATTGATGCGGCGGCACCTCCTTGAAGCGCAGCCGCGTCGGCAGCGCGACACCTTCGCCGAATGCCAGCACTTCTCGGGTGCCGAGCGAGGGCACGAACGAAAGCAGGTTCGCGGCCGCATCCGACACCGCGGCGCGCAGCAGCGCCTGGTCGCGCTCGTTGGCAAGGCGCATCGTGAACAGCGTGTTGCACTGGGAGATGATGGTGGCGTCGAGCTCGGCCGGACGCTGGGTGATGAGGCCGAGATAGACGCCGTATTTGCGGCCTTCCTTGGCGATGCGCGACACCGCCTTGCGGGTCGGCCCGAAGCCGACATTGCGATCGGCCGAGGCGTAGCGGTGAGCCTCCTCACAGACGAACAGCATCGGCGAAACGCCGTCGCTCCACAAGCCGAAGTCGAAGGCCATGCGGCAGAGCACCGAGACGACGGAATCGATGACCTCGGCCGGGAAGCCGGCGAGCTGCATCACCGTCATCGGTTTGCCGTTGGCCGGCAGGCGGAACAGGTGACTGATCACCTCGGCCATGGTGTCACCGCCGACATTGGCGTTGTCGAACATGAAGGCGTAGCGCGGGTCGTTGCGGACCGCCTCGATGCGGGAGATCAGCTTGTGATAGATGATGCGCGAGGAGCGGTTCTCGAGCTTGCCCATGCGCTCGTCGATCAGCGACATCAGATCAACCAGGCGATAAGGCACCGGCGTATCGACGGTGTAGCCGATCTGCTTGGGATCGATGCGCTTCAAGCCGATGCGGTCGGCGTTCTGGTACTGGGTATAGACGCCCTTGGCGAGCGGAATGACCTCGGCGAGGACGTCGAGCTCCTCGGGCACGCCGGCGCGGCCGCCGAACAGCACGTCGACGATTTCCTCGAAATTGAACAGCCAGAATGGCAGTTTCAGATTGCGCGGGTTGAGCACCAGCGCGCGGTCGCCGAAGCAGCGGCCATATTCGTTGTGCACATCGAGCAGGAAGATGCGCAGGTTCGGGCGTGCCTTGAGGATCTCGTTGAGCAACAGCGACACACCGGTCGATTTGCCGACGCCGGTCGATCCCAGCACTGCAAAGTGCTTGGAGAGCATTTCCTCGATGTCGACATAGGCGACGACGGAGCTGTCCTGCTGAAGGAAGCCGACATTGATCTGGTCGGAACCGGTGGGCGCGTAGATCGTGCGCAGCTCCTGGCTCGTGATCAGGTCGACCGAATCGCCGATGGTCGGATAGTTGGTGACGCCGCGCTGGAATTTAGCCTTGCCGGTCGCGTTGAGGATTTCGCCCAGCAGGTCGACCGAGGCGATGGCGATCAGATTGTCGTTGCTCGAGAGGTTCTCGCAGGACACCTCGGTGATCATGGCGACGATGACCGAGCTGGCGCAGCGGATACTGACGAAGCGGCCGACGGTGGCCCGAACTTCCGAGACCGGCATCCGGCTTTCAGCCAGCAGCCCGACCCGGGCGAGCGATCCGCGAACCGAAATCACGCGTCCAAATGATGTCACAATGAATGAACCTGGCAAGAGCAACGGGTTGCCCGGACTATGCACGGCCGTCGCTGGACAAACGGTTAAGCGGCAGGCGCCGGCGCTTCGTTAAATCCGCGACAATTCGGGTGCGAGGTTTGTTCCCATACATACTTGTGGGCAGAAACGGTGGGAATGCTGCTTTTTGCCGGCCGGGGCCCCGGGAGGTTTAAGGAAGATTTTACCATTCGGGCAGTCGGTCCCCCTTTCTGGGGACGGCTCGTCGTCCCGAACGGCCCGTCATTCGCAGCGCCGACGCTGAATTTGTTGACGAGACCTAATCATTTGTACATTAGTACAAATAAACCGGCGGCCTCGCTGCCGCCCACCGGCTCGTGAGCGCATTACAGCCTGCGCCGGATCGCGGGACCGGTCCAGCGGATCGCAAGCCACGTCTTGGAGGAGACCCATGCAGCCCGAACCGATCTTCGATCTCGCTCATCTCGGCCACATGGAGCTGCTGACGCCGAAGCCGGACGAGAGCCTGAAATTCTTCGTCGACGTGATGGGCATGACCGTCAGCGGACAAAAGGGCGAGTCGGTCTATTTGCGCGGCTGGGACGATTATGAGCGCTATTCGCTCAAACTGACGGCGTCGAAGACGTCAGGCATGGAGCACATGGCGTTGCGTGCGCGCAGCCAGCAGGCGCTGGAGCGCCGCGTCGCGGCGCTGAAGGGGTCCGGCTTCGACATCGGCTGGATCGACGGCGACATGGGGCAGGGGCCGACCTTCCGCTGCCGCGATCCCGATGGACACATCGTCGAGCTCTATTACGAGACCGAATGGTATCAGGCGCCGCCCGAGCTGAAGCCCGCCCTGAAGAACCAGGCACAGCGCTTTCCCGCGCGCGGCGTCAATGTCCGCCGCCTCGACCACCTCAATTGCCTCGCCGTGGACATCAAGGCCAACCGCGAGTTCTTCGAGAACTATCTCGGCTGCCGGCTCACCGAGCAGATCGTGCTGAACGACGGCCGCGAAGCGGCGATGTGGCTGACGATGTCGAACAAGAGCTACGATTTTGCCTATTCGCTCGACCATTCCGGCACGCCCGGCCGCTTCCATCACGTCACCTACGCGCTCGACAGCCGCGAGGAGATCCTGCGCGCCGCCGACATCTTCCTGGAGAACGGCATCCACATCGAGACCGGCCCGCACAAGCACGCGATCCAGCAGACCTTTTTTCTCTACGTCTACGAGCCCGGCGGCAATCGCGTCGAAGTCGCCAATGCCGGCGCGCGCCTCATCCTCGCGCCCGACTGGAAGCCGATCGTATGGACGGAAGAGGAACGCAAGAAGGGGCAGGCGTGGGGCCTGAAGACGATCGAGTCCTTCCATACGCACGGCACGCCGCCGGTGGACGTGAAGAAGCACGCTTAATGTGCTGAGGTCCGGAGGCACGTGACCGTCTCACGCACGCCGGTCCATGCCGGCCTGTCTGGTGCGAACTGCTTGCGCAGGAATGTGACCAGTTCCTCCACCTGCGCATCGCTCATGCTGTTCTTGAAGGCCGGCATGTAGCCGAGATCGCTCGACACCGGCTCGGCGATGCCGTGCAGGATGATTTGCACGAGATTGTCCGATGTGGCGCTGTGCAGATTGCTGTTGAGCGCGAGCGAGGGGCGGCTGCCGAACAGCGCCAGGCCGCCGACTTCGTGGCAGACGGCGCAGGCGCCCTGATAGAGCCGTGCGCCGGTGGAGGACGCCGTCGTGACTTGCGTTGAAGCTTCTAGCTTCAGAGCGATCGCATCCTGCGCTTTCGCGTCGGTCGCGGTGTCATAGAACGAGTTGAGATAGACGGCCATGGCGCGGATGTCCTGATCGGGCAAGGCTGTGAGATCCCTGACAACAGGCGCCATCGGTCCGGCGGCGACGCCATGATACCGCGAGTGGCCCGTGCGCAAATAGGCGAACAGCTCGTCCTCGCTCCATGGGATCGGCGCGTGCGAGAGTGAGGTCAGCGGCGGCGCCTCCCAGCCCTCGGCAAAGCCGCCGGCGAGATAGGCGCCGCGCTGCTCGGCGCCGAGCGCGTTGCGCGGCGAATGGCAGGCGCTGCAATGGCCGAGGCCCTCGACCAGATAAGCGCCGCGATTCCAGACTTCGGACTTGGCAGGATCAGGTTTGAACTCGCGCGTCTGATGGAACAGCGCATTCCATCCGGCAAGTAGCGGGCGGAGATTGAACGGGAAGGCGAGCGTATTCGCCGGCTGCGTCGCGCGCACCGCAGGCTGTGCCATTAGATAGGCATAAAGCGCCTGCATGTCGGCATCGCCAGTCTTCGAAAAGTGCGTGTAGGGGAAGGCGGGATAGAGTTGCCGTCCGTCGCGATGCAGCCCGTCGCGCATCGCGCGCTCGAATGCGGGATAGGACCAGGCGCCGATGCCGGTCTCGACGTCGGGCGTGATGTTGGTCGCGTAGATCGTGCCGAACGGCGTCTCCAGCGCGCGGCCACCGGCGTTGAGCGCACCGCCGATCATGGTGTGGCACTCCGCGCAATTGCCGAGTGCGGCCAGTTGTTGCCCGCGCGCGATCGTCGCTGCGGAATAGACCGATGGGTCTGGCCGCGCGATCGGTGCGATGGCGCGGCTGGGCAAAACAGCCGCACCGATGCCAATCGCCGCGGTGCAGACGGCCGCGACCGTCGCGAAGATGCCGGCGCGTTTGGCGAATGGATTCTCCCAGATACGGGATGGTTGTGGCGCAGCGCGAGCGGGCAGCGCCTGCGGCGTGGCCGGCCCGCCGCTGTGCAATCCATTCAGGATGCGCTCGGGCGTGAACGGCGGCTCGCGAAATCGCACGCCGGTGGCATCGAAGATCGCGTTCGCAATCGCAGCCGCACTCGGGACCGAGGCGGATTCGCCGACGCCGAGCGGCGGCTGGTCCGGCCGCGGCAGCAACAACACGTCGATCTTGGGCACGTCAGGGAAGGGGATGATCGGATAGGCGCCCCATTCCCGCGCCGCGACTGCGCCGCGCTCGAACGAGACCTCCTCCATCAGTGCGCGGCTGGTTGACTGGATGACGTTGCCATGGATCTGGTGGCGCACGCCGTCCGGGTTGATCATCAATCCGGAGTCCTGCCCAGCAACCACGCGCGTCACGCTGACCTCGCCGGTCGACTTGTTCACGGCAACGTCGGTGACCCAGGCCGACCAAGCCGCGCCATAGCCGGGGAATTTGCTGTGGACGTAGAGCGCATAGGCAAAGCCGCGCCCATGCACGATCTCGCCGTCTTTCTCTTCGCGCACCGGCCGCGGCGTCCAGCCCGCCCGCTCGGCGACCGCATGGACGAGATCGACCGCGCGCTGGTCCTTCAGGTAACGCAGGCGATATTCGATCGGATCGACGCCGGCCTCGGTTGCGGCCTCGTCGATATAGGATTCATGCGCAAAGGTGTTGGGCAGGGCCGAGACGCCGCGAAACCAGGACGCGCGCACGATCGGCGCCATGTCGTGGGCTACGACGCGCATGTGGCCGTAATCGTAAGGCGGGATCGCGGTGCGGTCGCCCATCTGGAGGACGTCCGGCCTCGGCGATATCCGTCCCGTCAGCAACAGCGCCAACGTCGGCGCGGCATTCGACGGATAGCGCGTAGCGAGATCGTAGGCAGCGACGTCGCCCGCCGCATCCAGGCCGCCATTGACGTCGATGAGCTGCGCGGCGCCTTTGGGCTCCCAGGCGTGTTCCTGCTCGCGCGTCAGCTGTACGCGCACGGGCCGGCCGACCGCGCGCGAGAGCAACAAAGCGTCCGCGGTGACATCGTCGGCGCAGTTGCGGCCGTAGCATCCGGCGGCCTCCAACCTGATGACCTCGATCTCGCTCTCGGGACGCTCGATCAGCAGTGACAGGTCTGCGCGCAGCACGTGCGGGTTCTGCGTGCCCGACCAGACACGGATGTTGCCGTCCTGGAAGTCGGCGACCGCGCAGGACGGGCCGATCGAGGCATGCATCTGATATGGCCAGACGTAAGTGCGCCGCATCGGCTTGGCCGCACCGGCAATGGCAGCATCGACGTCGCCCTTGTCGATCAGCGTGCGCGGCGTCGATGGATTGGCGCGCAGCGCGGTCTCGACGTCGGCGAGATCGGTCAGATCCGGCGTCGGTCGCCAGCTCACTGCAAGCTGCTCGGCCGCACGGATCGCGTTCTCCTCGCGCTCCGCGACGATTCCGACGAAATCGCCGATGCGTACGACGGCCATGATGCCGGGAATGTCGCGCACCGAGGATTCATCGACCGAAATCAGGCTGGTGCCGACGAACGGGCCGGCGTCGACGCCGGCATAGGGCGGGCGCACCACGCGGCCGTGCAGCATGCCCGGCACACGGATGTCGTGCACGAAGGTCAGCTCGCCCGTGGCCTTGGCGGGCAGGTCGACGCGTGGCATCGATTGGCCGACAATGGCGTAATCGCCGACCGGCTTGACGGCGACGTCGTCGGCAAGCTCGAGACGAATGGTCTCTCCGCCGATCAACTCGCCATAGCTGACGCTGCGATTGTCGTGCCCGCGCACGAGGCCGTCTTCGATCCTGAGATCGGCTGCCGGCAGCTCCAGGTGCTCGGCCGCACGTGCGATCAGGAAGTGACGCGCCTGCGCGGCGGCTTTGCGCAGGGGAACGGCAGTGATCTGAATGGTCTCGCTTGCGATCGTGGCGCCCTGGTTCGGCACCGTTGCGGTGTCGCCGAGCACCACGACGAGGCGGGCAAAGGAGACGTCGAGCTCTTCAGCCACGATCTGGCCAAGCGCCGTGCGGATGCCGGTGCCGAGATCGACATGACCATTGTAGGCTGTGACCGAACCGTCCGCGGTGATGCGGACGAAGGTCTCGGATGTGCACTCGTCCACCGTGCGGACGACGACGAGCGAGCCGGATTGCAGCTCAGCTCCGTTCGGATGCGGGGAGGCCATCAATCACCGGCCTCGGCAAGCTGGCCAGACGCACGCATCACGGCGCGCAGGATTTCGATATGCGTTCCGCAGCGACAGAGATTGTAGCGCAGCGCCGCCAGCGCTTCCTGTTCGGTGGGCCGCGGGTTGATCGCAAGCAGCGCCTTGGTCGTCAGGATCATGCCGTTGAGGCAATAGCCGCATTGCGCCGCCTGCTCGTCGATGAAGGCCTGCTGCACCACATCCGGATTGTCGCGGGTACCGAGCCCTTCGAGCGTCACGATGTCGCGGCCGGCGCAGCCACTGATCGGAATGACGCAGGAGCGCGCCGCCGCGCCATCGATCAGGACAGTGCAGGTGCCGCATTCACCGAGGCCGCATCCGTATTTCGGACCGTTGAGCGCGAGATCGTTGCGCAGCACGTAGAGCAGCGGCGTGTCTCGCGCCGCAGTGATCTCGTGGATTCTGCCGTTCACGGTGATGCGGATCGGTGTCTGCGTCATCCTCGTTCCCAAGTCGAGTCGTTGAGCGCCGCGGCCAAGGCTTCGCGAATTCCAAGTCCGCGCAAAATCTACGTTGCGACGATACCGTTTGTACACAAACGTGCAAGCCGGACATGCCGCAGTGCAGCGCGAGTGCCTTCTTTGTGGACAGGGCGGATAGGCAAATGAGGTTTTATGCGGCAGGCGTATGTTTTGCGCCGCACCGCCGCTTGACAGTCATCGGGAGGGCGCGCAACATCGTTCGTGTACAAATGATAACTGCACTGTCGGCTGGCTTTGACATGGTGACTGAACCTACGAGCGCCGCCATCGACAAGATCCGCTGCGATGCGTGTCCGGTGATGTGCTACATCAAGCCGGGCGCGGCGGGCGCCTGCGACCGCTATGCCAATCACGAAGGCAAGCTCGTCCGCGTCGATCCGCATGTGATCCTGGAGCGCACCGTGTCGCATGGCGGCAAGCTCGTTCCGTTCAGCCGCACCGAAGATTGGGACGGCAAGATCGTCCACGAGCCTTCCACCTTTGTAACGGCGATCGGCGCGGGGACCACCTATCCCGACTACAAGCCGGCGCCGTTCATCGTCTCGGCGGAGGTCGATGGCGTCGACATGGTGACTGTTGTCACCGAGGGCATCTTCTCCTATTGCGGCATCAAGGTGAAGATCGACACCGACCGCTATCTCGGGCCGGAGACGGCGACCGTTCGTGCACAAGGCGAGGCGGTCGGTCATGTCACCACCAGCGAATACGGTTCGCAGATGCTGTCGCTCGGCGGTGTGCACCATCTGACCGGCGGCTCCAAGAAGGAAGGCCGCGTCACCTGTGACACGCTGATGGACCTCGCAAATTGCAAGGCGGTCGAGCTCACCATCGACGGCGGGGCGAGCGTGGTGGTGCAGGCCGGCCAGGCGCCGATCGTCAACGGCATGAAAGAAGAGCGCATGCGCGTCGGCTGCGGCTCGGCGACGATCGGCATGTTCGCCAAACAATGGCACGGCAAGGTCGACGAGGTTGTCGTGGTCGACGACCATATCACCGGCGTGCTCTCGGAGCATCAGGCCGGCAAGCTGCTCGACATCGCCGATACCGGCATCAAGATGAAGGGGCGCCGCTCGACGCCCGGCCGCTATTTCCAGGTCGCCGATCCCGGCACGGGTTGGGGCGGCACCAATATCTCCGATCCGCTCGCAATCCTGGGACCGTTCGACGCGAAGGAGGCCAGGCCTGGCCTCTCGATGCTGATGGTCTCCACGACGGGCGAGCATTCGTCCTATTACGTGCTCGACGAAGCCTTGAAGCCGGTCGAGACCGAGATGCCGGATGACCTCAAGTTTTCGGTCGAGCGCATTCAGGAGAATTGCGAGCCGGCGCTGTGCACGGTGCTGTTCATGGCGGGCGCCGGTGGTTCCTTGCGGGCGGGCGTGACCGACAATCCGGTGCGGCTGACGCGCTCGGTGAAGGAGGCGCTGACGCGCGTCACCAGTGGCGGCGCGCCGGTCTATGTCTGGCCGGGCGGCGGCATCACCTACATGGTCGACGTGACGCAGATGCCGGCGGGGGCATTCGGTTACGTGCCGACGCCCGCGCTGGTGGCGCCGATCGAATTCACGATGAAGCTGTCGGACTATGCGGCGCTCGGCGGGCACATGGATTATGTGAAGCCGCTCGCCGAAGTTCAGGGCGGCGACGATGTCCGCCAATTGCCCTGGCAGAACCCGATCCCGGGCCCCCGGGCATGACAAGGCTCCCGCAAATCGCGTTGCTGTCTGACGGCCGGCGGCTGCATTTGCAGGATGGACCGATTGACCTGATCGTCGAGGCGAGGGGGGCGGCCGACGCAGTGCGCGAGGCCTATAAGGCTGCGGCCGAACGGTTCACCGGGCTTCTCGACGAGCTCTGCGCGGAACTGCCGGAACTGCGGACCGTTGTCGAGGAGCGGACCTCGTTGAGAGGCGTTGTGGCGCATCGCATGCACGCCGCGGTGGCGCCCTATGCCGGTGATGGCTTCATCACGCCGATGGCCGCTGTGGCCGGCAGCGTGGCGGAGGAGGTGTTGGGCGCAATGCTGAACGCTGCGGCGCTCGATCGGGCCTATGTCAACAATGGCGGAGACATTGCCCTGCATCTCGGCGAGGGCGAGCATTTTTCGGTCGGCCTGATGGACCGGCCCGATCGCGACGGCGTGATGCGGACAATCAGGGTGGACGCCGATGATCCCGTGCGTGGCATTGCGACCAGCGGACGGCACGGCCGCAGCTTTTCCCTCGGGATTGCCGATGCGGTGACCGTGCTGGCCGGAACGGCGTCGCAAGCCGACGCGGCCGCGACGATCGTTGCGAACGCCGTCGATCTGCCGGGGCATCCCGCCATCATCCGAAAACCTGCGAACGAACTTCAGCCCGACAGCGATCTTGGCGCGCGGCTCGTGACCCGCAACGTTGGTGGATTGTCGCAGAACGAGATCACCACCGCGCTCGAATCTGGCGCGGAATGTGCACGGCAATTATTCGATCGCGGATTGATCGAGGGTGCCGTGTTGCAGCTTTGTGGTGATATGATTGTCATCGGGACCAAGGATATTGAACGGCAACGATCGCGCCCGCTTGTACAAGAGAACGCGGTCCATGCCTGAACTGGGAAGCGGTTTGAGGAAACAATCATGAGCGCGATCATCCGCAAGATCGTCACCGTCGTCGAAGAGACGCAGATGGAGATGGGCCGCCAGGTCTCACCGCCGACGCGGCGTGCGGCGGCGATCGCCGTGATCGAGAATCCGTTTGCTGGAAAGTATGTCGAGGATCTCTCGCCGCTGATCGCGATTGGCGAGGAGCTCGGCGAGCTGCTCTCGAAGCGCGCGGTGGCGGCGCTCGGCATCGACGGGTCCAAGGCGCAGAGCTATGGCAAGGCCGCGGCCGTCGGCGAGAATGGCGAGCTGGAGCATGCAGCCGCCATCCTTCACCCGAAAATGGGCGCGCCGGTGCGTAAAGTGCTGGGCAAAGGCGCTGCGCTGATCCCGTCGTCGAAGAAGCGCAGTGGACCCGGCACGACGCTGGACGTTCCGCTGGGCCACAAGGATGCAGCCTTCGTGCGCAGTCATTTCGATGGCATGGAAGTGCAGATCAACGACGCGCCGCGCGCCAACGAGATCATGGTCGCGGTCGCCGTCACCGACAGTGGCCGTCCTTTGCCGCGCGTCGGCGGGCTGACCGTTGCGGAGATCAAGGGCGAAGACGGACTGCGTTAATCTTTTCAGAAAGTGGAGGTTGGGATGCGAGCAAAGAACTATTTTGTCGGGGCGGCGTTCGCGCTGTTGGCAAGCGGCATGGCTCATTCGGCCCTTGCGCAGGACATCAAGATCGGCGAGATCAACAGCTACTCGCTGCTGCCGGCGTTCACTGAGCCCTATCGCAAGGGCTGGCAGCTCGCGGTCGAAGAGATCAATGCGGCCGGCGGCATCAACGGCAAGAAGCTCATCGTCGTCTCCAAGGACGATGGTGGCAAGCCGGCAGATGCGCAGACCGCGGCCAACGAGCTGGTGTCGAGCGAGGGCGTGGCGATGCTGACGGGTACGTTCCTGTCGAACATCGGTCTTGCGGTCAGCGACTTCGCCAACCAGAAGAAGGTGTTCTTTCTGGCGGCCGAGCCTCTGACGGACGCCATCACCTGGTCGAAAGGCAACAAGTACACGTTCCGACTGCGTCCTTCGAACTACATGCAGGCCGCGATGCTGGTGGAAGCGGCCAGCAAGCTGCCCGCAAAGCGCTGGGCGACGATCGCGCCGAACTATGAATACGGCCAGTCCGCGGTCGCGGTGTTCAAGAAGCTGATGTCGGAGAAGCGGCCCGACATCCAGTGGGTCGATGAGCAGTGGCCGCCGCAGGGCAAGATCGACGCCGGTCCGGTAGTGCAGGCGGTTGCCGCGGCCAATCCCGAAGCGATCCTCAACGTCACCTTCGGCGCCGATCTCGTCAAGCTCGTGCGCGAAGGCAACACCCGCGGCCTGTTCAAGGGACGCGAGGTCGTCTCCTTCCTCACCGGTGAGCCGGAATATCTCGATCCACTCAAGGAGGAGACACCCGAGGGTTGGATCGTCACCGGCTATCCCTGGTACTCGATCAAGACGCCCGAGCACGACGCGTTCCTGAAGGCCTATCAGGCCAAGTACAACGACTATCCGCGCCTCGGCTCGATCGTTGGCTACCAGACCATCAAGTCGGCGGCGGCGATCCTGGCGAAGGCCAATTCGACCGATCCGGAGAAGCTGATCACTGCGGCGGAAGGACTTTCGATGCCGTCGCCGCTGGGCGAGATCACCTTCCGCAAGATCGATCACCAGTCGACGCTCGGTGCCTATGTCGGCAAGACCGCGCTGAAGGACGGTAAGGGCGTGATGGTGGACTCGTCTTACAAGAAGGGCGCGGACTATCTACCAAGTGATGCCGAAGTCGAGAAGCTGCGTCCGAAGGATTGATCCAAAGTGAGACCGGGGCCTCGTGGTTCGAGACGCGCGGCGCAGCCGCGCTCCTCACCATGAGGGTCCCGACCTCATCCTGAGGAGGCGCGTAGCGCCGCCTCGAAGGATGAAGCCTAATATTGCGACTTACGCTTAAGCCGGACCGCAGATGGCCTTTTACGTCGTACAGTTTCTGACCGGTCTCGCCAGCGCAGCGTCGCTTTTCCTGGTGGCGTCGGGCCTGTCGATCATCTTTGGCGTGACGCGGATCGTGAATTTTGCGCATGGCGCCTTTTACATGATCGGCGCCTATGTCGCCTTCACGCTGACGGAGCGCCTGTCAGGTGCATTCGGCTTCTGGGGCGGCATCGTGGTGGCGGCGTTCGCGGTGGCGCTGATCGGCGTCATCGTCGAGATGGTGCTGCTCCGGCGCATCTATCACGCGCCCGAGCTGTTCCAGCTGCTTGCGACCTTCGGCCTGACCTTGATGGTCGAGGACCTCGTCGTCCTGATCTGGGGCCCAGACGATCTCGTGGGGCGCCGTGCGCCCGGCTTCAAGGGGGCGATCGACTTCTTCGGCCAGAACATTCCGAGCTATGATCTGTTTCTGATCGTGCTCGGACCGGTCGTGCTCGGCATTCTCTGGCTCTTGTTCCAGCGCACGCGCTGGGGCGTTCTGGTGCGCGCAGCGACGCAGGACCGCGACATGGTCGCGGCGCTGGGCGTCAATCAGAAATGGTTGTTCACGAGCGTGTTTGCGGTCGGCGTTTTCCTCGCCGCTCTCGGCGGTGCGCTCCAGATCCCACGCGATGCCGTGCATCATGCGATGGATTTGCGCATCATCGTCGAGGTCTTCGTCGTCGTGGTGATCGGAGGCCTCGGTAGCATCATCGGCGCTTTCGTCGCGGCTGTGCTGGTCTCCGAGCTCAACGCCTTCGGCATCCTGATCTTTCCAAAAATCTCTATCATCCTGGTCTTCCTGGTGATGGCGGTGGTGCTGATCGTGCGGCCCTGGGGCTTGTTCGGCAGGCCCGAGGCGCCGGCCCGCAAGACGCCCGGTCTCACCGTCAATCCCTGGCGACCGCTGACGTCGAATGAGCGGTTGGCTGCGTTTGCAGCGCTCGTCGTCGCGGCGACACTACCGCTGTTCGCCGGCAATTATGCACTGACCGTCGGCTCGGAGATCGCGATCTCGGTGATCTTCGCCGTCAGCCTGCACTTCCTGATGTCGGTCGGCGGGCTCGCGTCCTTTGGTCACGCCGCCTATTTCGGCCTCGGCGCTTACGGCGTCGCTTTCCTCGCCAAGATGGCCGGACTGCCGATGATCGTCTGCCTGTTGCTCGGTCCGCTGCTCGGCTGCATGGGCGCTGCCGTGTTCGGCTTCTTCGCGGTGCAGCTCTCCGGCGTCTATTTTGCGATGCTGACGCTCGCCTTCGCGCAGATCGTCTGGTCGATCGCGTTCCAGTGGGTGAGCGTCACCGGCGGCGACAACGGCATCCTGGGCGTCTGGCCCTCGAGCTGGGCGGCGAGCCCATCGCATTTCTATTGGCTGTCGCTCGGTGTTGCGGCGCTCGTGACGATCGCTTTGCGGGCCATGGTGTTCTCGCCGTTCGGCTATGCGCTGAGGGCGACGCGCGACTCGCTGCTGCGCAGCGAAGCGGTCGGCATCAACACCAAGCGTATCCAGTGGACCGCCTTCGTGATCGCGGGCACGACCGCGGGCATTGGCGGCGCGCTGTTCGCCTACCTCAAGGGCAGCGTCTTTCCGGACAATCTCGGCATCTCGCTCTCGGTCGACGCCCTTGTCATGGTGCTGCTCGGCGGCGTCGAGACGGTGTCGGGCGCGGTGATCGGCGCCATCGTCTACAAGGCCTTGAACATCTGGCTGGTCAGTCAGACCGACCTGTCAAAACTCGTGCTCGGCGGTTTCATCGTTCTGATCGTCGTCGTCTTCCCCAAGGGCATCGTCGGCATGCTGGAGATGCTAGCGCAGCGCCGCAGGAAGACGTCGCCGCCGGGGTCACCCTTGCTTGCCAAGCCGATCGAGTCCGCCGAATGAGCGTCGCGCCCCCACTTCTCGCGGTCGAAGGACTGACCAAATCCTATGGCGGCGTCCATGCCGTGCGCGGCGTCTCGTTCTCGCTGCGCGCCGGTGAAATCCTGGCGCTGATCGGACCGAACGGCGCGGGCAAGAGCACCTGTTTCGACATGCTCAATGGCCAGAACAAGCCTGATACCGGCCACGTCCGCCTGCTCGGCGAGGACACAACCGGCAGGAAGCCGCGCGAGATCTGGCGGATGGGCGTGGGTCGCACCTTCCAGATCACCGCGACCTTCGCGACCATGACGGTGCGCGAGAACGTGCAAGTCGCGCTGATCTCGCATGGCAAGCAATTGTACAATCTTTGGGGCTCGGCGCCGAACTTCGACCGCGGCGAAGCCGGGCGACTGCTCGAGCTGGTCGGCATGGGCGGTTACGCCGATCGCCCCTGCGGCGAGCTTGCCTATGGCGATCTCAAGCGGCTCGAGCTCGCCGTCGCGCTCGCCAACCAGCCAAAGCTGCTGCTGATGGACGAGCCGACCGCCGGCATGGCGCCGCGCGAGCGGGTCGATTTGATGCGGCTGACCGCGCAGATCGCCCGGGAAAAATCGATCGGCGTTCTCTTCACCGAGCACGACATGGACGTGGTGTTCGAGCACGCCGATCGCATCATCGTGCTCAACCGCGGCACGCTGATCGCCGAGGGCTCGCCCGCCCAGGTCCGCGGCAATCCACAAGTGCAGGCGGTCTACCTCGGCGAGGGCCTCCTTTACGAGGCCGGGCATCGCGAGGGAGCATCGGCATGAAGCTCACAGTACAGGATCTCAACAGTCATTACGGCCCGGCGCATATCCTGTTCGACATCGGGTTCGAGGTCGGCCAGGGGGAAGTCGTGGCGTTGCTCGGCCGCAATGGCGCCGGCAAGTCGACGACGTTCCGCTCGATCGTCGGGCTCGTCGCGCAGCGGTCGGGGCGGATCATGTTCGAAGGCAAGGATGTATCGGCACGTCCCACGCATGAGATCGTGCGGGATGGGCTTGGTTACGTGCCGGAGGAGCGGCGTATCTTCACCGATTTGACGGTGGAAGAGAATCTCGAGGTCGGCCGCCAGCCGAAGCGCCCGAACGCGCCGCACTGGACTCGCGACAAGCTGTTTTCGCTGTTCCCTAACCTCGGCGAGATGAAAAATCGCCCGGGCGGCCGCATGAGCGGCGGCGAGCAGCAGATGCTCACCATCGCGCGCACGCTGATGGGCAATCCATCGCTGGTGCTGCTGGATGAGCCCTCGGAAGGCCTGTCGCCGAAAATCGTGGAGCAGATGGTCGAGGCCATCCTGACCATGAAGAAGGAGGGCGTCAGCATCGTCGTCTCCGAGCAGAATCTGCATTTTGCGCGGCTGATCTCCGATCGCGCCTATATCATCGAGCGCGGCCGCATCTGCTTCGGCGGCACCATGGCCGAGCTCGACGCGCGTCCGGATATCCGCGACGCGCATCTGTCGTTGTGAAGGCAAAGGGCAAGGGCATCGAGCGGATGGCGAGAAGCGTCGCGGCGAAGAAAAGCGTCAAACCGGCAAAGCCGCCTTATGTGCTCGACGAGCAGGTCGGCTTCATCCTTCGCCAGGTCTGGCAGCGCCACAGCGCGATCTTCTCTCGCGAGATCGGCACCAACATTACGCCGACGCAATGGGCGGCGCTGTCGAAGCTCGCCGAGGCCGGGCCATGCTCGCAGAACCAGCTCGGGCGCCTGACGGCGATGGACGTGGCGACCATCAAGGGCGTGATCGATCGGTTGACGGCGCGCGGCCTCACCGAGACCAGCCAGGATCCGGAGGATGGACGGCGGCTTCTGGTCAGCCTGACGCGCGCGGGCCAGCAATTGGCGGAAAAGGTCGCGCCGAATGCGCTTGCGATCACACGAGAGACGCTGGCGCCGCTCGAGGCAAAGGAGCGCGAGATGCTGATGGCGCTGTTGAACAAGCTGCGGTGAGGCGCGACTAACCTCGGTGAAGGTCTTGTCGAGGTTTTTGACATGAGAGCGGCGACCCGGTTTGCTATGGCTCTGAGCATGAGTGTGATGCTGGCGGGCCAGTCTGCTCCCGCCCTGGCGGCGCAAGCCTATGAGGGGTTCTGGGCGTCAACCAAAAAGGATTGCCGCGACGAGGACAGCGCCAACCGCATGAGCATCGAGGGCGGCAACCGTCTCTATTGGTACGAGACCCGGTGCCGCGCCAGCGAGATCACTGCCGACGGGAAGCTCGCCTGGAAAATGAAGCTCGCCTGCGAAGGCGAGGGCGAGAAGTATCGCTCCAGTCCCCGGGTTTCCATTGCCGCGGATGGCAAGCTGGTGATGGACAACAGCCCGGTCGGGCCGGGCAAGCGACAGACCTATGTGCGTTGTGAGATAGCGAAACCGCGGTGATCCCGCTACGTCTTCCCCGGCCATTTTGCGCGATAGCGGATTTCGCTGCCGTCGGCGAGCCGTCGCCACGACCCGAACTCCGGTGTGTGCGGAGCCGAGGCCGTCAATCCGATCGGGTAGACTCGGCTGGGCTGTCCCTGGATGTGACGGCGAGTTGCCGGTGCGAGGTTCGGAACGCCAGTTCGACTTCGCCTGCGATGACGGGCTGATCGCCGTCACTATGGAAGCCAGCTGCGTTCAATTCGCCCGGCATGGTGTTGAGGTCCGTCTGCAATTCGATGGTGATATCTTGCGGTGATTTCGGCACGGTTGCGCCGGCCGGAAGGCGAACCTCGAAGACGAGCAGAGGAGTGGCGCCGTTTCGGTTGAGCCAGGGCGTGGCCGTCATGTACGCGACGCCCAGGTAGGTGGCGGCGGCGGCCACGCAAAGCAGGACCACGACACCAAGCGATTTCAGGCTGTTGCGCGCGAGACCGCTATTGCCTGCATCCGTGCCGGAACGCGTCACCAGCCAGCTGGCAAGCACCACGCCAGCCCTCCGATGGGTGAGTAGACGAACAGTGCCAACAGGCCAGACGTGATCGGGTCCGCCCGGTTGCCCAGATCGAGCACTGAAAACAGCACAAAGGTCGCGACATAACCTCCGACCGCACCGGCAACACCGGCGGCAATCCGCGACGAATTCTTCATGTCTCCCTCGGCGTTCCAGCAATGAACTGCCTGCGTTAGACGCAGCAGGCCGACGACTTGTTCAATGCTGTCAAGGGAGCACGGGAGCGGCGAGCCGCTCCGGCTGCGTCACTTCGCCACCACCTCGGGCACCCTGCCGGCCGGCGGGGTGTTGCGGCTGCGCTGGGTGCGCACGATACCGTCAATGATGGTCATGCCGATGCCGGGGAGGTCGCCGAGTTGGACGCTGTCCAAAATGTTCTTGCCGGCCGAGTGCTGCGCCTTGTCCATGATGACGAAATCGGCCGAGCGGCCCACTTCGATCAGGCCGCAATCCAATTCGCGCATCCGCGCCGTGTTGCCGGTGGCCAGGCAAAACGCGACCTCGGCCGGGAGGTCGCCAAGCGAGGACAGCATCGACACCATGCGGAGAATGCCGAGCGGCTGCACGCCGGAGCCGGCCGGCGCATCGGTGCCGAGGATGACGCGGTGCAGATCGCCCATTTCGCGCGCAATGCGCAACGTGAACAGCGCCGAGCGCTCGTTGCCATTGTGAACGAGCTCGAGGCCGCGCTTGCAGCCCTCGCAGATGCAGCGGATCTGGTCGTCGGGAAGCGCGGTGTGACCGCCATTGATGTGGCCAACCACGTCGGTGTCTGCCTCAAGCACCACATCCTTGTCGATCAATCCGGAGCCGGGGATCGAAGGACCGCCGGTGTGGATCGTGCTCTGGATGCCATATTTGCGAGCCCAGCCGACCATTTTTCGCGCCGTGGGGCCGTCCTTGACGCCGCCCAGGCCGACTTCGCCGAGCAGCTTGACGCCGGCTGCGGCCAACTCCTTGAAGTCCTCCTCCACCATCTCGCACTCGATCACAGGCGCGCCGGCGTGAACCTTCACGCCGCCAGGCCGCAGATTCCAGAATGCACGCTGCGCGAAGATGGCCATCGCCTTCAACCCCACGACGTCGCGCGGGCGGCCGGGCATATGCACCTCGCCGGCGGAAATCATCGTGGTGACGCCGCCATGCAAATTGCTGTCGATCCAGCCGATCTGGTTCTGGCGCGGCGTCCAGTCGCCCGCAACAGGATGGACATGGCTGTCGATCAGGCCGGGCGCCACCGTGGTGCCGTTGGCCTCGACGATGGTGGTCGCGCCTTCGGTGTTGAGGTCCTTGAAGCGGCCGATCGCGGTGATCTTGCCGTTCTCGGCGACGATGGTGTCGCCGTCCAGGATCGGCTTTTCCAGCGCGCCGGACAGGATCAGGCCGATATTGCGGATCACGAGCTTCGAGGGTCCGGTGGCCTGGGGTGCGTCATGCGCCATGGAATGGGTCCTTGTCCTTAACTGCAACGCTTCCGATCTTGGGCAGCCTTGACCGCGGGATCAAGCCGGATTATTCATTAGTACACAAATGATCGTATACAAACGACGCATAGCTGCCGCCTTGAAAACCGCCACGACGCGCCACGGAAGGGTGAGATGAGCAATTTCAATCAGGAAGCCGTTTTGAGCGTCCACCACTGGACCGACACGCTGTTCTCCTTCAAGACCACCCGCAGCCCGACCTTCCGCTTCCGCAACGGCGAATTCACCATGATCGGGCTCAAGGTCGGCGAGAAGCCGCTGCTGCGGGCCTACAGCGTCGCCAGCGCCAATTACGAGGACACGCTGGAGTTCTTCTCGATCAAGGTCGCGGACGGCCCGCTCACCTCACGGCTCCAGCATCTAAAGGAAGGCGACGAGATCATCGTCAGCCGCAAGGCCACCGGCACGCTGGTGATCGACAATCTGGAGGACGGCCGCAACCTCTACCTCATCGGCACCGGTACGGGTCTTGCGCCGTTCCTGAGCGTGATCAAGGACCCCGAAACCTACGAGCGGTTCGAGAAGGTCGTGCTGCTGCACGGTTGCCGACACGTGAAGGAGCTCGCCTATGGCGAGATGATCACCGAGACGCTGCCCAAGGACGAGCTGATCGGCGAGTACATCCGCAACCAGCTGATCTACTATCCGACCGTGACGCGCGATCCCTTCCGCAATCGCGGGCGCATCACCGATCTCATCACGTCGGGCAAGCTGTTTTCCGACATCGGCCTGCCGGCACTGGAAGCGGCCCACGATCGCGTCATGATCTGCGGCAGCCCGGCGCTGGTGGCGGATACCCGCGTGCTCCTCGGCGAGCGGGGTCTTGTCGAGGGCAATCACGGCGAGCCGGCCCAATTCGTGGTCGAAAAGGCCTTCGCCGAGCGCTGAGCCCGGAACCCCCGCGCAAGAAGACCGTATTTTCGCCGCCGCGCGCCCGTTGCGGCGTCGATTCGGCACGCGATACACTGTGGGAACGAATCAGCGGAGTTCCCACATGGTTGCGGACAGCGACAGCAATATCGCTTGGCACCGGGTTCAGTTGAAGAAGAACCGCGCCGAGTTGAAGGCGCTCGAAACCGCGCGCTTCACGATGGGCGAGATCGCGTCTTCGAAGCGGAAAGGCCAGACCCAGAAGGCGCTCGGGGAACTCAAGCGCAAGATCGTGCAATCCGAGCGCGTGATCGCCGATCACGACAAGCGCACGCGCCGTCCGCTCACCACCGACCTGCGAAGCCTCAGCAACGGCAGCTGGAGCAATTGGGACGCCTACACCAACCAGCAGCAGCGCAAGATCGGCCCGCGTTCGCCGGGGCGGGGGTAGACTCGACTCTCACGCCTGCACCGAAGCCGAAGCGGAGGTTCCGGGTTCCCTTGCGCGGGCGGCGTCGTGCACCATCTTGGTGAGACCCCGTCAACCGCTTCGGTGATCACATGGCACCACGCCTCGATTTCACCAGCGAGGCCTTCTTTCGCGATCTGCCCAAGGCGATCGCAACGTTGCGCATGTCCGGTCCTGTGGTCGCGGCGCGATTTCCTCTCGTCGGCGATGTTTGGATCACCACGACCCATGAGGCCACCGCGCAGGTCCTGAAGGACGGCACCGATTTCACGCTGCGCAAGGAGGATGGGGACGTCGCGGGTTTACGCTGGTGGATGCCGAACTACGTCAGAACCATCGCCAACAACATGCTGACAATGGACGAGCCTGACCACACAAGGCTGCGCAGCATTGTTGACGAGGCCTTCCGCCGCCGCGCGATCGTCGCGATGGAGCCGCGCATCCGCGCCATCGCGGACGGGCTCGCCGACGAGCTGTTCCTGGCAGGAAGCCCGGCCGATCTCGTCCAGCGCTATGCGCGCATCCTGCCGCTCGCGGTGATCTCCGAGCTGCTCGGATTGCCATTGGCCGATCGCCCCCGCTTCATCGCCTGGGCCAATACGATGTCCTCACTTACGAACGTCGCCAGCTTCTTCCGCATGCTGTTCGCGTTCCGCAAGATGCGAGCCTACCTCGAACGGCAGCTGCAGATTGCCCGCGTGCGGGGCGGCGAAGGCCTGATCGCGGAGCTGGTTCAGGTCGAGCGCGAGGGCGGCCAGATCACGCCGGACGAAATGGTGTCGATGGTGTTCCTACTGCTCGCGGCGGGCTCCGAGACCACCACGCATCTCATCAGCGGTTCTGTCTACGAGCTCCTCAGAAATCCCGGCGTCCGCGACTGGCTGGCACAGGACTGGAGCCGCGTCGGGCTTGCGGTGGAGGAATTCCTGCGCTTCGTGTCGCCGGTGCAGTTCTCCAAGCCCCGCTATGTGAGGCGGGATATCGAGCTCGCGGGCGTGCGTCTCAAGAAGGGCGATCGCGTCATGGTGATGCTCGCCGCCGCGAACATGGACCCGGCGATGCATGAGCGCCCCGAGAGCCTCGATCCCGCGCGCAAGCCGAACCGTCACATGTCCTTCGGAACGGGCATCCATTTCTGCCTCGGCCATCAACTCGCGCGCATCGAGGCAGCGTGTGCCCTGGAAGCGTTGTTTGTGCGATGGCCGCGGCTTGGCTTTGCTGTGGACGTGTCTCAGATCCACTGGCGCAAGCGACCGGGCATGCGAGCGATCGCGAACCTCCCTGTCGTGCCCGACGGCCACGCAGCACAGGCGACAGCATCAGCTGGATCGATGTTGGTTCGTTCCCAGCCAGTGGCCTGCTGAGACTTACACCTTGCGGAAAATTTCTCTGCACTCGTCGGTAGGAACGGCATGCCGTTGCTCTAGTTGTTTTTGCGACATCGAAAGCCGCGACGAGTTCCTCCGGTCGATGTCGCAGATCAACAACAGGAGACAGCATCATGACCGGCAAGATGCCACCTGTTCCCGCCGAGAATCAAAGTCCGAAGGGAACCGGCGACAGCAAGCAAGTGTCCTCGACTGCCCCGCGCGGCCAGCAGCGTGCGCAAAATCCGGACCAGCAAGGGCAGCAGGGCAACATCAAGCAGAACACCACCAACCAAGGCTATCAGCAAGATCGCTGAGGAGCGGACCCTCATGTCGACATCCACCAAGACACCGAACAGCAACCGTCAGGGCGGACCAGGCGCATCGCATGAGAATGCGAAGGCACCGCTCGAAGTGAAGAAGCCCGCGGCGGACGACCCGCAGCGCAACCACAGCCGCGTCTCCGGCGGAGGTGGCGAGCACGATTCACACCACAGGCATGACGAGGCCGGAAAAGGCGGAGGCAGGTGAGGCATGACCAACAAGCAACCCAAACTCTACGCACCGACGGAAAAGGATATGCAAAATAACCCCATGATCGGCGGATCGAAGGGCGCAACGATGGCCGGTATCTCGCCTGAGGACCTCGAGGACGCCTTGGGCGAGAACACGATCGAAGGCGACGTCGAGAACGACGTGAACGCCGCTGGCGGCATCGACAAGGACATCGCACGCAGTGGCACGCACCGAAGAGGCCGATAGCTCCGGAGGACGAGCATGCAAGGCAAGAAGACCCACGAGCAACAGGTTCGCATCCTCGAGCGCAAGCCGGATGTTCCAGACGCGCGAGAGCTTGAGCGCGCCCTCGGCCACAATCCGGAGAATACGGCCGTTCACCGGGCGCGACCTGAGGCGCGACAGAGTGAATTCCCGGTGAGCCGAGGCGGCCTCAACCAGGAAAGCGATCACAACAAGCACAATGATTCCGGCCAAAGCGGACACAAGCCGCCGAAACCGACGCCGGCACAGCAGAAGCATTGAGCTGCACGGGCGATCAAAGCAAGAGGAGAAAAAGATGCCAGGTGGTCGTGGCAGCAAGACGCATTTCAGATCGGGCATGCATGGCAAGGGCGACGGCAGCGGCGCCATGACGGACGTGCCCAAGGAGAAGATCGGCGACAACATGGTGCTGTCAAACCGCGACAAGGCGCAGCACTCGGACATTCGCGGCATGGACGGCAAGGCGATCCAGACCGAACAATATCAGGACCACTCGGCCAACCGGCTCGACGAGGAGCCGGGCACCGACGAGACCTGAGAGCGGCGTTCCTTCCCGCTGAACTCGCGGACCGGCTTTCAGCCGGTCTGCTTTTTTGTCGACCCGAGATCACGCTCCCAGCCGAACACGGAACGGCCGTCGAGATCGGGCGAGGCCGCACGCTCTCCGGCGATATAGGATTCGACGGATGGCCCATGCGCGGTGCGCTCCAGCCGCCGCGCCTGGTCGTCGAGGCGCTTGATGGCTTGCATCTCTTCCTCGCGCCCGAGCTTTGCGTTCTGAATCGCCCCCTTCAGCACGCGAATGGTTTCGTCATAGACCTTGAGTGGAACAGGGTAGGGATGCCGGTCCTTGCCGCCGTGGGCAAGCGAGAAGCGCGCGGGATCGTTGAAGCGGTAGGGCGCGCCGTGCACGACTTCGGCGACCATCGCCAGCGAACGAACGGTGCGAGCGCCAACGCCGGGAGTCAGCAGCAGCTCCGGAAAGTCGACCGGGCCGCGCTCGGCCGCAGCAGCGAGTGTGCCGTGCAGGCGGCGCGCAAACACGTCCTTCGGCCGCACGTCGTGATGCCCGGGCATGATCAGGTGCGGCAGCGTCGCCTGTGCGGGCGCGGGCGCAGTTCCGGTGAGCCGCTCGAATTCGGAAAGGATACGATCCGGGCCGAGATCGCTCAGAAGCTCGAGCTGCGCGGTGCGCGAGATCTCGGCGCGATGGTCGGTGAGGTTGACGATCTCGCCTTGCCGCGGCCCGTCGATCGCGCTGTGCGGTGCGTCGACAAAACTCTTCAGCGCCTCGGAATGCCAGTGATAGCGGCGGGCCTGCCGCTTGTCGCCGTTCATGCCTTGCTGCACCACGGTCCATTTGGCGTCGGCGGTGACGAAGAAGCCGTGCAGGTAAAGGTCAAAGCCGTCCTGGACCGCGGCGCTGTCAACCTTCGCCACGAGGCGACTCGCACGCGTGAGCTTTGCGCCGTCGAAGCCGATTCGGTCGCCGAGCTGCATCAGCTCGTCCGGGGTCTTGCGCGAGTGCTGGCCACGCCCGCCGCAGACGTAGATTCCGAGCTCGTCCTGGAGCGGTCCCAGCCCGCGCTTCAGCGCGCCAATCACCGACGTCGTGATGCCGGAGGAGTGCCAATCCATCCCCATGACGGCGCCGAACGACTGGAACCAGAACGGGTGCGAGAGCCGCTGGAGGAATGCATCGCGTCCGTAGTGATGCACGATCGCCTGTGTGACGATCGCGCCGAGCGACGACATGCGGGTCGCCAGCCAGGGTGGAACCCGGCCGGTGTGAAGGGGAAGATCGGCGCTGCCGGTCCGTCGAGTCATGATTGACCACAAATAGCGCAGTTCGGCGATGATTGCACCAGAGGGATGCTGCATTGCACCGAGCGGGGGAGCGAACGACGCTGCAACGCGTTGAACGCAAGCGCGGATGCAATGCGGGGACATTAATGGATTGGCAGACCCTTTTGGCCGACATCGACAGGATGTTCGGGTGGATCCCGTCGTGGTTCGTCGGCCTCACTCTAGTCTTGGGCGCGATCCTGATCGCCCTGTCGATCTATCGCCTTTCGGTTTGGCTGTTCAACCGCGCCTTCGGAACCCGCCTCCCGCTCGTGAGCGTGTTCATCGCCCGCACCGCGGGCCCAACTCAGCTGGCCCTCAGTCTTGCCGCCGTAGCGTTGGTGCTGCCGCTCGCGCCGCTGGACGACGCCTTCCGCACGCCGCTGACGCGCCTGTTCGTCGTCGCCTTCATTGCGCTGATCGGCTGGATCTCGATCCGGATCGTGGATATGAGCGCGGCACGGTATCTCCAGAACTTTCGCGACGTCACCGAGAATTTTGTCGCGCGCAAGCACGTCACCCAGGTCCGCGTCTTCAAGCGCGTCACCGATATCATCATCGTCATCATCACGGTGTCGACCGCGCTGATGACATTCGACTCGGTCAGGCAATACGGCGTCAGCCTGTTCGCCTCCGCCGGTGCCGCCGGTATCATCGTTGGTCTTGCCGCCCGGCCGCTGCTGAGCAATTTGATCGCGGGCATGCAGATCGCAATCACCCAGCCGATCCGCATCGAGGATGCCGTCATCATCGAGAACGAGTGGGGCTGGGTCGAGGACATCGCCGCGACCTATGTGGTGATCCGGCTGTGGGACTGGCGCCGCATGGTGGTGCCGCTGTCTTATTTCATCGAAAAGCCATTCCAGAACTGGACCCGCGACACTGCGTCCCTGATCGGCGTGATTGCGTTTCATGTCGATTATCGTGCCGACGTGCCGCGGATCCGGCGCTGGCTGGAAGAAGCAGTGAAGGAGTCCAAGCTCTGGGACGGCGAGGTGGTCAATCTCCAGGTCGTTGACGCGGATGCTCGCACCATCGAGCTCCGCGCCCTCGTCAGCGCCAGGAACGCGCCGCAGTCCTGGGACCTGCGCTGCGAGATGAGGGAGAAGCTCATCGCCTTCATCCGGGACGAGATGCCGGAAGCGCTGCCGCGCGAGCGCGCGATCCTGATCCCGTCGGGAGGAGGCGACGATGACGCCGATTTCGTGCGGCGTCCCGCGCCGCCGGAGAAGATGCGGGCGAGCGCACGCAATTGACCTACTTGCGCGTCGGCCTTCGTGGCGCCGCACAAGCCTGCCTGGCGCTGGATCGTGTCCAGCGCGCTGGTCCTCATGCGAAGCACCTCACTGCGCGCGGATGTCGGCGGCCTTCAGCACCGGCTCCCATTTGGTCGCCTCGGCATGCATGTAGGCGCCGAAATCCCTCGACGATGAGCCGACCGGGGCCGCGCCGATCTTGCCGAGCGTCGACAGTACGTTTGGGTCCTGCAGCGCCGCCTTCAGATCGCTTTCGAGCTTCGTGACGATCTCCGGCGGCATTTTTGCGGGACCAAGAACGCCCCACCAGACGGAGACGTCGTAACCCGGCACGCCCGACTCGGCGACGGTCGGAACATTGGGCAGCGCCTTGGAGCGTTCGGCCGAGGTCACCGCGAGCGCGCGCACCGCGCCGCCTTCGATCTGGCTGATGGCTTCCGCAAGTGGATTGATGCTGAGCGGAATGTCGCCGGCGATCACGGCGGTCAGCGCGGGGGCGCCGCCCTTGTAGGGGATCGCGACGATCTTGGTGCCGGACATGTATTTCAACAGCTCACCCGCGAGGTGCGCCGAGGTGCCGTTGCCGGACATGCCGTAGCAGAGCTTATCCGGCTCCTTTTTCGCCGCGATGAGGAGATCACTGAGCGTCTTATAGGGGCTGTCCTTGGCCACGACGATCGCGAGCGGGGAGGAGGCGACTTCGCTGATCGCGGTGAAATCCTTGAACGTGTCGTAGGGCACCCTCGGATAGATGAACTGGTTGAGTGGATGGCCGCTCGCGACGAGGATCAGCGTGTAGCCGTCGGGCGCGGCCTGCGTCAGCGCTTGGGACGCGACGATTCCGCCGGCGCCGGGACGATTGTCGATCACCGGCTGCTGGCCCCAAGTCCCGGCCAGCGCCTGAGCCAAGGTGCGCGCGAGCACGTCGACGGCGCCGCCGGCCGCATAAGGCACCAGGATGTGGACCGGCTTGCTCGGATATTTGTCGGCCTGTGCGGCGGTCCCCGCGAGCAGCAGACCGGCGCCCACCATCAGACCGCTGATGGTCTTGTTGAAACCCAGCATTTCCCAGCACTCCTTTGCACCCAGCGGCGGTCTCTCGGCCTTTCCGGGTGTCATCCATGGTTTTTGTTGACGAGACCTGATCTTTTGTACGATAGTACAAATCACATGATCCGCAACCCCGCCAGCAAGGAAACGGCCCGCAAGCCGAACATGCGCGAGGCGATCCTCGCCGCGGCCGAGGAGCTGTTCGCCACCAACGGCTTCAACGCCGTGTCGGTGCGCGATATCGCACAGGCCGCCGGCGCCAATCCCGGCAGCGTCACCTATCATTTCAAGACCAAGGACGGCCTGCTGCTGGAGATCTACCGGCGCCATTGCGGGCCAATGAATTTGCGCCGTTCCGAGCTGCTCGCGGCCGCCAAGCGCGTGCGCGATCTCCAGGATCGGCTCGAAGCGGTGGTGCGGGCCTATGTCGTGCCGGCCTTCACCTCGGGCAGTGATCTTGCCGGGGGCGGGGCGCGGTTCACGCGGCTGCGCGCGGTGATGTCCGCGGAGGGCAATGAAGTCGCGCGAAAGATCATCGCACAGACTTTTGACGACACCGGCCACGCCTTCATCGATGCTGTTCACGAAAGCCTGCCGCACGTTCCGCGCACCGATATCGTCTGGCGCAGCCACTTCCTGCTTGGCGCACTCTATTATTCGCTGGTGACGCCGGATCGCGTCTCGCGCCTGTCGCGCGGCGAGGCCGACGGCAGCGATGCCGCAAGTGCCATCGAGCAATTGGTGCAAGCCACCGTGGCCGCGTTCCAGGCGCCGGCGCTGGATCAGGCGCCAGCACGGCGACGGCCGGTCGTCAGCAGCAAGACTTGAAGACACGATCTGGTTCGGCGGTTTATCTGATGGCAATGATGTACACGCCGACCATTCCGCCGCCCGATCCGGACACGCGCACGCCGAAGTTCAGACTGCCGAACCTGTCTTGCGATGCGCATTGCCACATCTTCGGGCCCGGCGCGAAATACCCTTACGCGCCGGAGCGTTCCTACACGCCGCCGGATGCGCCGCTCGAGGATTTCCGCGCGCTGCATGCCAAGCTCGGCGTTGGACGTGCCGTCATCGTCAATGCGAGTGTGCATGGCACCGACAACACGGTGGCGCTTGACGCCATCGCGCAGAGCAACGGGGCCTATCGCGCGGTTGCCAATATCGACGACACCATCACCGAGCGCGAGCTTCGCGTGCTGCATGAGGGCGGCTTCCGCGGCTGCCGCTTCAATTTCGTCCGCCATCTCGGCGGGGTCCCGGACAAGCAGGTGTTCGACCGCATCGTCGCGCTGGTCGCACCGCTCGGCTGGCATATTGATCTGCATTTCGATGCGATCGACCTGCCTGAACATGCCGACACGCTGATAAGGCTGCCGCTGAGCTACACCATCGACCATATGGGACGGGTGAAGGCGTCCGAAGGGCTCGACCAGCTGCCGTTCAAGATCCTGGTCGAGCTGATGCAGCGCGACGAGAAATGCTGGGTCAAGATCTGCGGCTCGGAGCGGGTGTCATCGGCCGGTCCGCCGTTCACCGACGCCGTGCCGTTCGCGCGAAAAATTGTCGAGACGGCGCCCGACCGCGTCATCTGGGGCACCGATTGGCCGCATCCCAATGTCAAGGCGATGCCGAACGACGGCGATCTCGTCGACCTAATCCCGCTGTTCGCGCCGGAGCCGGAGTATCAGCAGAAGATCCTCGTCGATAATCCAGCGCGGCTGTTCGAGTTCGGCCAATGACGGCGCTAGCGATCGACAAGCCGCGCGGCCGCGCCTGGTGGAAGGAGCTCTGGATCCAGGTGCTCATCGCCATGGCGGCCGGAATCGCGCTTGGGATCGTCAATCCCGAGGGGGGCGCCAGGATGCAGCCGCTTGGCGACGCCTTCATCAAGGCGATCCGGATGCTGATCGCGCCGATCATCTTCTGCACGGTCGTCAATGGCATCGCGCATATGGCCGATATGGCCCGTGTCGGGCGCGTCGCCGTCAAGGCGATCGTCTATTTCGAGATCATGACCACGATCGCGCTGATCATCGGTCTCATTGCGGTGAACTTGCTCAAGCCCGGCGTCGGCATGAACATCGATCCCGCCAGCATCAATGCCAGCGCGATCGAGCCCTATGTCAAGCAGTCGGGCGTGATCGGCTTTGTGCCGTTCCTGATAAACATTGTGCCCGCGACGTTCGTCGGCGCCTTTGCCGAGGGCAACATCCTCCAGGTGCTCTTCATCGCCGTACTGTGCGGATTTGCGCTGGTGCAGCTCGGCGAGCGCGCCGCGCCGCTGGTCCATCTCATCGACATCGCCGCCAAGATGGTATTCACCATCGTCGGATTCGTGATGTGGGCTGCGCCGATCGGCGCCTTCGGCGCCATCGCCTTCACGGTCGGCAAGTTCGGCGTCGGCTCGCTGGCCTCGCTGGGCAAGCTCCTCGGCGGCTTTTATCTCACCTGCGTGATCTTCATCATCGTGGCGCTCGGCCCGGTCGCGCGTCTGTGTGGCTTCTCGCTGCTCAAGCTGATCCGCTACATCTGGGAAGAGCTCTTGATCTGCATCGCCACGACATCGTCCGAGACGGTGCTGCCGCGGATGCTAACCAAGCTGGAGCAGGCCGGCTGCGAGCGCAGCGTCGTTGGGCTGGTGATCCCGACCGGCTATTCCTTCAATCTCGACGGCACCTGCCTCTACCTTGCCGCCGCCTCGGTGTTCCTGGCACAGGCGACAACACGCCGTTTGGGCTCGCCGAGCAGATCGAGCTGCTTCTGATCCTGCTCGTGACCTCCAAGGGCGCGGCGGGAATCGCGGGCGCCGCCTTCGTCGTGCTGGCGGCAACGTTGTCCGCCACCGGCAGCATTCCGGTGACGAGCGTGGCGCTCGTGCTCGGCATCCACCGCCTGATGTCGCAGGGGCTGACGCCAACTAATCTGATCGGGAACGCGGTCGCGACGATCGCGATTGCCAAATGGGAAGGCGCACTCGATGCCGACCGCCTGAGGCGCGTGCTCGACGGCGAGGAATCCGCTGTCGCGACTCGATGAACCGATGACGTTGACGAACGATAGAGGGGAGTTTGTCCCATGAAAACAGGTCTCGTGATCACGGCCCATCCGGGCGATTTCGTCTGGCGCGCCGGCGGCGCCATCGCGCTGCATGCGAAGAAGGGCTACCGCATGAAGATCGTCTGCTTGTCTTTCGGCGAGCGCGGCGAGAGCCAGTTCGCCTGGAAGGAGAAGGGTGCGACGCTGGAATCGGTCAAGGCCGGCCGCAAGGACGAGGCGGAGCGGGCGGCCAAGCTGCTCGGCGCCGAGATCGAGTTCTTCGATTGCGGCGACTATCCGCTGAAGCTCGCCGAGGCCCATTTCGACCGCATGGTCGACATCTACCGCGAGCTCAATCCGCGCTTCGTGCTGACGCACGCGCTGGAGGATCCCTATAATTTCGACCATCCGAACGCGGCGCATTTCGCGCAGGAAACCCGCGTGGTCGCGCAGGCGATGGGCCACAAGCCCGGCGCGCAGTACAAATATTCGGCCCCGCCGGTGTTTTTGTTCGAGCCGCACCAGCCGGAGCAATGCAACTACAAGCCGGACCTGCTCCTCAAGATCGACGAGGTCTGGAAGGAGAAGTACGAGGCGTTCCAGATCCTCGCCGCGCAGAAGCACCTGTGGGGATATTACGAGCGCGTCGCGCTCAACCGCGGCATCCAGGGCAGCCGCAACACCGGCGTGTCCATGACCTATGGCGAGGCCTATCAGCGGCTGTTTCCGACGGTTGCGGAGGAGCTGGCATGAAGCCGGTCGTCGTTCGCAACATCAAGCGTGCCGATCCCGCTGGGATGGCGGAGTACGGCGTCTCGACCGTGCACGAGGCCTATGATCGGCTCGGACTGATGAAGCCGTATCTGCGGCCGGTCTGGGCCGGCGCGGCGATCGCCGGCCCCGCCGTCACCGTGCTGGCGCAGCCCGGCGACAACTGGATGATTCATGTCGCGGTCGAGCAGTGCACGAAGGGCGACATCCTCGTCGTGGGCTGCACCACCGACAACACCGACGGCATGTTCGGCGAGCTGCTCGCAACCTCGCTGCAGGCGCGCGGCGTGCAGGGATTGATCATCGATGCCGGCTGCCGCGACATCAGGGCACTGCACGAGATGAACTTTCCGGTGTGGTCGCGCGCGGTCTCGGCCAAGGGCACGGTGAAGGCGACGCTCGGCTCGGTCAATGTCCCCGTGGTCTGCGCCGGCGTCAACGTCGATCCCGGCGACATCATCGTGGCCGATGACGACGGCGTCGTGGCGGTGCCGAAGCGCTACGCGGCCGAGGTCGCCGAGAAGGCGAGGCGCGGACGAAGGCGGCAAACGCAAGCGGCTGGCTTCGGGCGAGCTGGGCCTCGACATGTACAGCATGCGCGAGGCCTTGGCGAAGGCCGGGCTCGTCTATGTCGACAATCCCGAGGACGTCTAAAACAATCAGCGGAGTGGGCCGATGGATCGTCTCAAGCTGAAGGCCGTGCTCGGCAGTCACCCCCATGTCCAGGCGGTGAAGAGCGGCGAGCTCCGCTCCAACCGCTTCGACCTCGACTTCATCGAATACACGCCGACCAACACTGCGTTCAAACCGATGGTGCGCGAGCAAGCGTTCGACGTCTGCGAGATGGCGATCGTCACCTATCTGATGGCAAAGGCGCAAGGCAAGCCCTTGGTGCTGCTGCCTGCCACAATGCTCGGCCGCTTCCAGCATTCCTACGCGCTCTATAGTCCTGCGCAGGGAACCCTCGGGCCGTCCGATCTCGAAGGCAAGCGCGTCGGCATCCGTTCGTTCACGACTACGACCGGCGCCTGGATCAGGGGCATCCTCGCCAACGACTACGGCGTCAACCTCGACAAGATCCGCTGGGTCACGTTCGAAGACCCGCATGTCGCCGAATATGTCGACACCACCGAGCGCGCGCCGAAGCACAAGAAGATACTTCAGATGCTGCTCGACGGCGAGCTCGACGTCGTCCTTGGTGAGGCCTCGAACGATCCCAAGCTGAGGCCGCTGTTCCCCGATCCGGCCGCGGAAGCCGCCATATGGTACGCGCGCCGCGGCGTCGTGCCGGTCAACCATCTCGTGGTCGTGACCGAGCAGCTAGCGAAATCGCGTCCTGACGTAGTTTCGGGCATTTATGATCTCCTCAAGCAAAATAAGGCGCAGGCGGGGCCTGCGGCAACGCCGGACCTGGTTCCGTTCGGAATCGAAGCGAACAGAAGGTCGCTGGAGTTGATCGTCGACTACGCGTTCCAGCAGGCGCTGATCCCGCGCCGCTATGCGGTTGAGGACCTGTTCGACGCAACAACGCGAGGACTGAACTGATGGCGGGCGATCCCAAGCGATGGCAGGTCGGGCTGGTCGGTTATGGCGAGGTCGGCAGGATTCTGGCCGAGGATTTGCGCCAGCAGGACATCAAGGTCACAGCCTTTGACATCAAGCTCGCGGGCGAGCAGGGTGGTTCGCTGCACGAGCATGCTGAAAAATTCGGTGTGGGGCGCGCAGCCTCGCACGCCGAGCTGACCGCCAAGTCCGATTTCATCATCTCCGCGGTCACCGCGAGCCAGGCCGTGCCGGTGGCAAAGGCCTGCGCGGCCGCGATCAATCAGGGCACCTGGTTCCTGGATTTCAATTCGGCGTCTCCCGCCGCCAAGCAGCGCGCTGCCGCGCTGATTGATGGCGCCGCCGGACGTTATGTCGAGGGCGCGGTTATGACGTCGGTGCCGCCTTATCGCATCAAGGTGCCGCTGCTGCTCGGCGGTCCCGGGGCCAGGGAGCTGGAGCCGCTTTTGAACGCGATGGGTTTTGCGGCCAGGGTTGCGAGCGACAAGCTCGGTGTTTCATCGGCGGTGAAGATGTGTCGCAGCATCATGATCAAGGGGCTGGAGGCCATGGTCATCGAAAGCTTCACCACCGCGCGCGCCCATGGCGTCGAGGATGCGGTGCTGGCTTCACTGGCGGAAACCTTTCCCACGATCGATTGGGAGAAGCAGGGTGCTTATTGCTTCCAGCGTGTGATCGAGCATGGCCGCCGCCGCGCCGAGGAAGTACGCGAGGTCGCCGAGACCGTGCGTGAAGCCGGGCTGACGCCGTGGTCCGCGCAGGGCACCGCCGAGCGGCAGGCCTGGGTGGCGGACCTCGCCGACGAGGGCCTGTTCGGAACGAAGGGTACCAAGGAGTTCGCCCGCAACGCTGACTGGCGCACCGAGGCGGACCGAATCCTGGCGAAGATCAATCGCGAGAAATAGGGCGGCTCTTGCTCAGGATTTTACGGTGCAACAGCCCGTGAGCTCGTCGCGGACGTGTTCGATCAACGCCATCAGGTCTTCGGACTTCCGGGCCAGCCGATCGTTCGCGACTTGGGTCCGGTATTCCGCGCGGATCACCCGAATGCACTTGTCGGCGGTGTCGAGCGTCAGGAGCATGCGCGTCAAGTCATCTTGGGTCCGGATGCTCGCCAGATCGAGGTTTGACAGGACATGCCCGATGCCGTCGAGCCGTATTATAGCGGCATCGCCGGGCGTTCTCGCTCGAATGGCGCGATGGTCGATGCTGCTGAATGCGCTGAACATGTCGATGCTTCCCCGTTGAATGCAGACTTCAGTGCAGGTTCTGCTTTGAACGGCACCGCGGGACTGGCAATACGCTCAGCTATCGGCAATCAGCGCGGATCGACTATCCGGTATTCTACCGGATTCGGAATATGAGAGCGATCGACGGTAACATCTAACGGAAATAACGCGGCAATTCGCCCCGCTTCAATGCAGATATGCGTCCAGAGCGGCTCAGGAGCCGGGGCGGAACACAGTGGGCCGTTGCCGCGCAAAAGTCTGCCGGCCGCTCTTGAAGCCCATTACGACATCCGGCAGCTCGGCGACGGCGAAGCGGCTGTCTTGCGTATCGAGCACGATGAGATCGGCGGGGTTTCCGACCTTGATGCCGTAATCCCCAAGGTTCATCAGCCGCGCCGGCAGCTCGGTCACGAGATCAAGGCAGGTATCGAAGTCGTTCACCGAGGCATGCGCGACGTTGGCGTAGAAATTCGCCATTCGCAGCAGTGAGGCATCGCCGAACGGCGTGAAGGGATTGAGCACGTTGTTGGTCGCGATCGAGCACAGCACGCCGTCGGCGGCGAGCTTGTGGGCGAGCGTCAGCCCGCGTGGCGCGTTGTGGGTCGCTTCCCGCCCCATCAGGTACAGATCGGTTGCCGGCAGCACGGTGACGGCAACGCCAGCCTTGGCCAGCTGCGCGGTGGCGGCCCTCAGCCGCTCCGGTGGCAGTGCGGAGAGTTTCGTGGCGTGGCCGATTGCCACGCGCCCCCCATAGTTGCGCCGCTCGGTCTGCCGGCAGACCTCGTCGAGGTGCCACCAGGAGGGATCGAGATCGAAATCGAGATGGAGATCGACGTCCAGGTCGAACGCCTCGGCGAGGTCGAAGATGCGTGCGAGATGGGCGTTCGGGTCGGTGTCCGTGTAGGGGCAGCCGCCGATCACCTCCCCACCATCGCGCAGCGCCTGGATCAGAAGCTCCTCGCTGCCGGGATCGTTGGTGAGGCCTTCCTGCGGAAAGACACAGAGCGACAGGTCGATCGCCCAGGCATAGTCACGCTTCAGCGCCTTCACCGCCTCGAAGCCGCGCAATCCGATGCGGGGATCGATCTCGACGTGGGTTCGCATGCGCGTGGTGCCGTGGACGATGGCACGTTCGAGTACCCGGGCGCCGCGCGCGTAGACGTCCTCGACCGAGAAACCCTTCTTCATCTCGGAGAGGGCGCGGATCGCTTCGGAGACGCTGCCGTGATCATGCCCGCAGCGGCCGAGCAGGCAGGCCTTGTCGAGATGGATGTGGCTGTCGACGAAGCCGGGCAGGGCGAGGCGTCCGCCGACATCGACTTCGGCGGCCTCGCAAGCGAGCGTCGGTTCGATGGCGGTGATCCGGCCGCGCGTGACGCCGATGTCCATCGGGTCGGCGGCACCACGCAGCAAGGCGTTGCGAAAGATGAGGTCAAAGGCGGATTGGGCGGTCATGGCTCTTGCGGAAGGAATTTAGTGCATTCGGCCGCGTTTGGCGGCTCCAGATTGTCGGCAGTGTAGCGACGGAAATGTTCAAAATATATGCACGTATTCCCCGAGAGCGGCGCTAGTATTCGCAAGCCCTGGAGAATGAGCCATGTCCGCTGCCGCAAAAGCCGAAGCCGGCCCGTCGTCCGACGCCGAGATCGTGGAAGCCTATCTCACGGCGTCGATGATCCCCGATCCGGACGCCGCGGCTGCCTATATGGCGCCGGGCACGGTGATCACCTTTACCGGTGGGCGCGAGTTCGATCATCCGCGCGGCCCGACCGCTTTCAACGCCAAGCGCTACCGCTGGGTCAAGAAGAAGATGGACCGTTTCGACGTCTGCCCCGGCGACGGCGAGACCGTGGTCTATAGCGTCGGCACGCTCTACGGCGAATGGATGGATGGGTCCACGTTCGAGGGCAACCGCTATGTCGACCGCTTCGTGGTGCGGAATGGCCAGATCACCAAGATGGACGTCTGGAACGACAGCGCCGAGCGGATCCTGGTCCAGCGCGGCATCGACGCGTAAGCGCCATCCTGGCGCTTGAGCGCCCCGACTCCAGGGGGACAAAAGGCCGGTCCACCCTATCGCAAGCCGCGATAGCTGATAGGTGCAAGCTCGTCTGGCGGCTGCCGCGCGCCTGCGCTATCAACGGCGCGATTGCTGCGCCCGGCATGGGGGCGCAAGCCTCCTCAAGGAGTTCCCGATGCGTTTACCCACCGTTGTCCTGGCCCTCACATGCCTTGCAACTGCCGCCTCCGCCGAAGACCTGTCGGGTACGCTTCAGAAGGTCAAAGAGACCAAGAAAATCACGCTGGGCTACCAGGAGGCCTCGGTCCCGTTCAGTTATCTCGACGGCAACCAGAAGCCGGTCGGCTTTGCCATGGATATCTGCCTCAGGATCGTGGATGCCGTGAAGAAGCAGCTCGGTATACCCGACATCGCCGTCGACACCCTCGCCGTGACATCGTCGAACCGGATTCCGCTGATGGTCAACGGGACGCTCGACCTGCATTGCTCGGCGACCACCAACAATGCCGATCGCCAGAAGCAGGTCGCCTTCACCAACACGCACTTCCTCAGCGCCACGCGATCTGCGGCCAAGAAAGCCGCAAAGATCAACACCATCGACGATCTCAAGGGCAAAGCGGTGACGGCGGTGGCCGGCTCGGTCAACCTGACGCAGCTCGCCAAGGTTAACACCGAGCGCAATCTCGGCATCAATGTGATGCCGGCCAAGGACCAGGCCGAAGCTTTCCTGCTGCTGGAAACCGATCGCGCCCAAGCCTACGCGCTCGACGACGTGCAGCTCGCGGTCGCGATCGCGCGCTCGAAAGAACCACAGCTCTTCATGATTAGCGAGGAGACCTTCTCGAAGCCGGAGCCTTACGGGATCATGCTACGGCGGGAGGACGCGCCGTTCAAGGCGCTCGCCGACCGCGCGACTGCAGAGCTGTACGCGAGCCCGGAGATCGAGGCCCTCTACAAGAAGTGGCTGGAATCGCCGACGCCGCCGAACGGCCTCAATTACAACGTCCCGATGTCGGGCGCCTTGCGCAACGCCTTCAAGAAGCCGAGCTCAAGCTTCGATCCCGATGTGTACGTGGTGAATTGAGTGAGGGCGCCACGGCGCTGGTTGTAATCGGGCTGCGTGTCATCCTGCCCTCGCTCCTTGCGGGAGAGGGCAGCTCCGCTGGTTGATGCAGCTCACTGGGGTGAGGGGTTTGTCTCCGCGGAAGCAGACCCCTCATCCGGCGCTTCGCGCCACCTTCTGCCGCAAGGGGAGAAGGAAAGAGAGCGAGCCGCACGGGCGGAATGCTTGCGACGCTAGGCGTTCGAATATTTCTTCAGCTCGAACCGCGCGATCTGGTTCCTGTGGACTTCGTCCGGGCCGTCGGCGAGACGCAGCAAACGCGCGGTCGCATAGGCCTGGGTCAATCCAAAGTCGTTCGACGTGCCGCCGCCGCCATGGGCCTGGATCGCCCAGTCGATGATCTGGCAGGCCATGTTGGGCACGGCGACCTTGATCATCGCGATCTCCGCTGTCGCCACCTTGTTGCCGACGGTGTCCATCGCGTATGCGGCGTTGAGCGTCAGCAGCCGGGCCTGCTCGATCATGATGCGGGCCTCTGCGATGCGCTCCTGCGTCACCGTCTGCTCGGAAACCGGCTTGCCAAAGGCGACGCGGCTGCGCACCCTCCGGCACATCTTCTCCAGCGTGCGTTCGGAAAGCCCGATCAGCCGCATGCAATGGTGGATGCGGCCGGGGCCGAGGCGGCCCTGCGCGATCTCGAAACCGCGGCCTTCGCCCAGCAGCATGTTCTCCTTGGGGACACGCACGTTGGTGAAGACGACCTCGGAGGCACGGTCGGGCACGCCGTAGAAGCCGAACACGGGCAGGGCACGCTTGACCTCGACGCCCGCTGTGTCCATCGGCACCAGGATCATGGATTGCTGCTTGTGGCGGTCCGCATTGTCGGGATCGGTCTTGCCCATGAAGATGCAGATCTTGCAGCGCGGGTCGGTCGCGTTGGTGGTATACCATTTGCGGCCGTTGATGACGTAATGGTCGCCCTCGCGAACGATCGAGCTTTCGATGTTGGTCGCATCGGATGAGGCGACGGCAGGCTCGGTCATGGCGAAGCAGGAGCGGATTTCGCCTGCGAGCAGCGGCTTCAGCCAGCGCTCCTTGTCCTCCTTCGTGCCATAGCGCTCCAGCACCTCCATGTTGCCCGTGTCGGGCGCCGAACAGTTGAAGACTTCGGGTGCGAGATGCGAGCGGCCCATGACCTCGCAGAGCGGGGCATATTCGAGATTGGTCAGGCCGGCACCGTGGCCGGAGTCCGGCAGGAACAGATTCCAGAGGCCTTCGGCGCGCGCCAGCGGCTTCAGCTCCTCGACGACCGGATAGACTTTCCAGGGACCCAGCTCCTCCGCCTCGCGATAAAAGCGCTCCTCATTGGGATAGATGTGCCGATCCATGAAACTGTCGAGCTTGCGCTTGAGCTCGACGACTTTGGGGGACATCGGGTAGAGCATCTTTGGCCTCCTCGATCGATGGGCGGGGCGATGCGCGGTCGGCTCAAGCGACGCGATACTCTCTGAATTTCTCGCGCAGGGCCGATTTGAGCACCTTGCCGGTGCCGGTCATCGGGAATTCGTCCAGAAATTCGACGGCGTCAGGCATCCACCAGCTCGCGATTTTCGGACGCATGTGGTCGAGCAACGTCTTGCCGTCGACGGTCGCGCCCTTTTTGCGGACGACGAGGAGCAGCGGCCGCTCCTGCCATTTCTCATGGTTGATCGCGACCACGGCGGCTTGCAGCACATCGGGGTGAGACAAGGCCACGTCCTCGAGTTGGATCGAGGAGATCCATTCGCCGCCGGACTTGATCACGTCCTTGGAGCGGTCGGTCAGCGTGACGTGGCCCTGGGGGTCGATTACGGCCATGTCGCCGGTGATCAGCCAGCCGTCGCGGTCGAGGCCTTCGTCGAGTTTCATGTAGCCGGACGCAACCCACGGTCCCCGCGCGCGCAGATGGCCGACGCTCTTGCCGTCACGCGGCAGCTCGTTGCCGCCGTCGTCGACGATGCGCAAGGCGGTGCCGAAACAGGCGCGGCCGGACACCTGGCGGCGCTCGAACTTCTCCTTGTCGTCGAGATGCTCGGAGCCTGGCCGCAAGCCCGGCATCGAGCAGCCCAAGGCTTCAGTCATGCCCCAGGCCTGGACGTAGTCGATGTCATATTCGCGCTTGAGCTTCTCGACCATAGCGCGCGGCGGCGCCGAGCCCGACGACAATGTTGCACGAAGTGTCGAGAACCTGTTGCCGGTGCGCCCGAGCCAGTCGAGCAGGATCAGCCAGAAGCTCGGTACGCCCGCCGACAGCGTCACCTTCTCGCCTTCGAGCAGTTCATAAAGCTTGTCGGGCTCGTAATTGCGACCGGGCAGCACCAGCTTCGAGCCGGTATAGGGCGCGGTGAACGGCATGTTCCAGCCGTTACCGTGGAACAGCGGCGCCATCGGCATCATCACCTCGCGCACGCCTTCCAGGTGCCCGGGCAGGAAGTCGAAATTGCAGGAGACCATGGTCTGCAGGATCGCGGCGCGGTGCGAATAGATCACGCCCTTCGGATTGCCCGTCGTGCCGGAGGTGTAGCAGATGGTGGACGCCGATTTTTCGTCGAACTCCGGCCAGGCGAAGCCGGCGTCGTTCTCGTTCTCCAGCAGCTCCTCGTAGCAATGCACGTTGGCAAGCTTGGTCTGCGGCATCCGCTCGCGCGAGCACATCACGACATAGGCTTCGATCGATGTGAGCTGCGGCGCGATCGCCTCCACGATCGGCAGCGTGGCACGGTCGATGAACAGCAGCCGGTCCTCGGCATGATTGACGATGTAGACGAGTTGTTCGGGAAACAGCCGCGGGTTGATGGTGTGCAGCACATATCCCATGCCCGGCGCGGCGTAGAACATCTCGAAATGCCGGTGCGTATTCCAGGCCAGCGTGCCGACGCGGTCACCGGACATCATGCCGAGCCTCTTGAGCGCCAACGCCATGCGCTTGATGCGCGGATGTGCGTCGGCATAGGTATAGCGATGGATGTCGCCTTCGATCTCGCGAGCGACGACCTCAGCCTCGCCGTGATAGTCGGCGGCATACTGGATCAGGCCGCTGATCAGGAGCGGCATATCCATCATCAATCCCTGCATCGTCTCCTCCGGACCGCCATGTCGCTGCATGACGTACGCTTGTGATGTGCGCTTGAGGTTAGCGGAACGCCACGCGACGTTCACGCAAAAAGCGAGAGACGCGATTGCATGCGTCACTTTTTCAGGGCTAACTGATGCGAGCTGCCGGCGAAGCAGTGTCCGCCGGGGGAGGAAACGGATGTCAGCGCAAAGACACAAGACCGGCGCAGCCGGCGAATCTACAATCGACATTGCCGCACTCCGAGCGCGCTATCGCGACGAGCGCGATCGCCGTCTGCGCGCCGAAGGCAAGGCGCAATATGTCGAAGTGACCGGCGAGTTCGGGCGCTATCTCGACGATCCCTGGGCCAATTCCGGATTTGCCCGCGAGGCCGTCAGCGAACAGACCGAGGTGCTGATCGTGGGCGGCGGCTTCGGCGGCCTTCTGTGCGGCGCGCGACTGCGCGAAGCTGGCATCGATGATTTCCGGGTCGTGGAAAAGGCCGCCGATTTCGGCGGCACCTGGTACTGGAATCGCTACCCCGGTGCGGCCTGCGATACCGAGAGCTACATCTACCTGCCGTTGCTGGAAGAGACTGGCTACATGCCGGTGCGCAAATATGCGCGAGCCCCCGAGATCTACGAGCATTCGCGCCGCATCGGCCGTCATTTCGGCCTCTATGAGCGCGCGCTGTTTCAGACCGTCATCACCCACATGGAATGGCGGGAGCAGGAGGCACGCTGGCTGGTCGAGACAGATCGCGGTGATTGCATCCGCGCGCGCTTCGTCATCCTTGCTGGCGGCCCGCTGAGCCGTCCGAAGCTGCCGGGCATTCCCGGTATCGAAAGCTTCAAGGGACACAGCTTCCACACCAGCCGCTGGGATTACGCCTACACCGGCGGCACGGCCGAAGGTGATCTTAGTGGTCTTGGCGACAAACGCGTCGGTATCATCGGCACCGGGGCCACCGCCGTGCAATGTGTGCCGCATCTCGGCCGCTCGGCCAAGGAGCTCTACGTCTTCCAGCGTACGCCGTCGGCGATCGGCGTGCGCGACGACCGCCCGACGGATCAGAGCTGGGCGCAGGGGCTCAGGCCCGGCTGGCAGCGCGAACGCATGGACAATTTCACCGCCGTGATCTCGGGCGAGCCATTCGAACAGGATCTGGTGCAGGACGGCTGGACCGGCCTGCTCGGCGAGATCCTGCTGGCGCCGCGCCGCCAGCCGCAGCCGGTGACTTCGATCGAGAAGGCGCTCAAGGTCATCGAGCAGGCCGATTATCGCAAGATGGAAGAGATCCGAGCGCGCGTCGATGCGATCGTCAAGGATGAGGCGACGGCTTCGGCGTTGAAACCCTGGTACAAGGCATTCTGCAAACGGCCGTGTTTCCACGACGAATATCTCGACACCTTCAATCGTCCCAACGTGCATCTCGTCGACACCAGGGGACAGGGCGTCGAGCGCATCACCGAGAACGCGGTCGTGGTCGACGGCAGGGCTTATGAGCTCGACTGCCTGATCTATGCCAGCGGCTTCGAGGTCGGCACCGACTACGCCCGCCGCATGGGCTTTGAGGTCTACGGCCGTGACGGCGTGAGCCTGTCGGCGCGCTGGCGCGATGGCGTCAAGACGCTGCACGGCTTCTACAGTCGCGGCTTCCCGAATTGCTTCCTGATCGTCATGGTGCAGGCCGGCCAGAGCGCCAACTTCCCGCACATCATCGACGAGCAGTCGCAGCACATCGCCTATGTGATAGCCGAGGCGCGCAAGCGCAAAGCCCGGACGCTGGAGCCGACGCTCGATGCCGAGAACGCCTGGGTCGAGGAGGTGGTCAAAGCTGCGCTCGGCCGCCAGACCTATCTCGCCGAATGCACGCCCGGCTATTACAACAATGAAGGCGTGTTCGATCCGATCGCGGCGAGAAACAGCCAGTATTGGCGCGGGCCGGTGGCATTCCTGCGGCTGCTGGACAAGTGGCGCCAGGAGGGCAATTTGGATGGACTGGAACTGTCGTATGATCACGCCATGGAGTCGGCGCCTTCGTCCGGGTAAGGTCGGGCATTGGATCACCCAGGGAGAGGACGTCGGACATGATCAGGGGCAGAACTGTAGCTGCGGCGGTTTTTGGGGCGATGACGCTGCTCGGCTGCCTGGCGCCCGCCGCCCACGCCGCGCAATGCGGCAGTTCGTCGGCCGGCTTCGAGGCCTGGAAGAGCGAGTTCAGCGCGGAGGCGCAGGGCAAGGGCGTCGGCCAGACTGCGCTCTCGGCGCTGATGCAGACCAATTACGCCAGTGCCACCATCGCGGCCGACCGTGGCCAGCGCAGCTTCTCGCTGACGCTCGACCAGTTCCTCGCCAAGCGCGGCGCCACCACCATCGTTGCCAAGGGTCGCCAGCTCAAGCAGTCGCAAGCCGCCTTGTTCACCTCGATCCAGCAGCGCTATGGCGTCCCGCCGGGGCCGCTGATCGCGATCTGGGGCATGGAGACCGGGTTCGGCAGCCAGCGCGGCAACCAGAACATGCTCTCTTCGATCGCGACGCTCGCCTATGACTGCCGCCGTCCCGAATTCTTCACTGAGCAGCTCTATGCGGCGCTGAAGCTGATCGATCGGGGCACGCTGTCGGGGGCAACCCGCGGCTCGATGCACGGCGAAGTCGGTCAGACCCAGTTCATGCCCAAGAACATCCTGGCCTACGGCACCGGCAATCTCGAAGTTGCCGCCAATGCGCTGAACTCGACGGCGAATTTCCTCAAGGCCCATGGCTGGCGTGCAGGAGCGGGTTACCAGCCGGGCGAGCCGAATTTCGCTGCCATCGAAGCCTGGAATGCCGCCGGCGTTTATCAGAAAGCGATCGCCCTGATGGGACGGCAGATCGACGAGGGCGGAGGTACGGCCGCCTCGCGCTGACCAGAGCCGCGTTTCGAAGGGGCTCAAGCTTCTTGGTTTTGGCGCGTTTGCTTTATGCGAACCGGCATCCACTTCGCTTGAGAACGCTCCTGCTCAGCAAGGCGTGATGCGCCGGCAAGAGAAAGTTGTTGCCAACTGGAACCGACGGCACGAGGTTTGCTTTGATCGAACAGGGCTGGGCATGAGGAGACTCAACATGGCAACCCAGATCGTGATGGACCAGACTGGCGACACGCGCCACGAGTTTGATCCTGGCAATGCCGAAGCGCTGGCGCGAGCCGAGCGGCGCTTTCGGGAGCTGACCGGAGCGGGCTTCACCGCCGCGCTGCGAACCGGACCTGGCGAAGTCACCCGGATCCGATCGTTTGACCCGACCGCGCAGGAAACGCTGTTCTATCCCCGCCTGGTTGGCGGTTGATCTGAGCTGCTCATGATCGCGGCAGTTTGGCTCCGTGGGCCGGCGCGTGCGCGTCTGCATGCGCTCCGCGAACTCTATCGGCGCTTCTTCGGCGAGAACACGCCGGATGCTCGCGGTCGCCGGCTCCTGGCCGAATGGCTGTCACCGGCGCAGCGCGCCCAATTCGAGCAGCACCGGTATTTCGATGTCGTCGGCGGCGATACCGGCAAGACCTATCGCATCCATTATGGCACCGCCGCCAACGTCCATGAGATCGACGAGGCCGGAAATGCGACGATGGGGTGGTGCTTCGTCCCGTCAGGCTTTCTCGTTCCCGGCGACGTGATGCTCGCACAGAAGATCGCGCTCGAAACCGACGAAAGGGGAGCTCTCGCGCTCGCCAACAGGTTTCCGCCAGCGACGCATTCGGAGCACTTCTACCGGCGGCCGTTCTAGGGCGTGGGCTATCAGTAATGGGTGGAGCGATAGGCATCCACCGCGTGCGCTGCAAAGACGCCGACGCTGCAAAGCGCGAGCAAGGCCGAGATCAGCTCGATCATAGTTCGTCCTCCTGCGGCGGCAGGGCGACGAGGTGCTGACAGCAGGAATAATCCCAGATCAGGTTGAGGAAGAATTGCATGGTGGCCGTCCCTGTATGCTTTTGACAACGAGATAACCGACCATCTGTTTCAGGCGTGTTTCGTCGCATCTGGAAACGGGTTTCTTGGGGAACCCCGGGCTGGTTTGTGCGCTGCGGAGCCGCTACATCCCGCTCTTGCTCAATCCCATTAGCCGCGAGGCGGCGCATCACATTGCGAGGCGAAATCATGGCGCAGGTCGAGTGGTTCGACGATCTCACCATTGGAATGCAGTTCAAATCCCCCGAAGTTCACGTCACCGAGGCCGACATCAAGCGGTTCGCGGCCGAGTTCGATCCGCAGCCGATGCATCTCGACCACGAAGCCGCCAAGCAGACCCTGTTCAGGGGTCTCGCTGCCTCGGGATGGCACACCGCCGCGATTGCCATGAGCCTCGCGATCCAGACCCGTCCGTTCGGCCCGCATCCGCTGATCGGTGCCGGCGTCGACGGGCTGCGCTGGACCATCCCGGTGCGGCCCGGCGACCGCCTGCATCTGGTCGGGGAGGTCATGAGCCTGACGCCATCGAAGTCGAAGCCGCAGGGCATCGCACTGGTGAAATGGACGATGTTCAATCAGAACGGCGAGGAGGTTTACACCTTCACCCCGATCGCGATCGTGCCGCGGCGAACCGCCTGAAGCCCTTGCGGGTCACCGGCAGAGGTGGTCATCTCTGTCCGGGGAACACGCTGGAGGCTGACATGAAACGATATCTTCTCGCCGCCGGGCTCCTGGCAGGCGCCTTGAGCGCAGTCGCTTTGACCGCAAGACCGGTGCAGGCGCAACAATCCAAGGTCGGCGACTGGACCATCGAAAAGCGTATGCAGGACGCGCATTGCAATGCGAGCCGCGGCTACAAGGACAAGGAAGACGAGAACCGGGACTACGTCATCGTCATCACCTATTCCGAGAAGGCGATCGTGATCGTGATGATCTATGACGGTTGGGAGTGGGACAAGGTCGGCGAGATCCTCCGGGCCGATGTCGGCACCGACGACGCCGATATCATGAAGAAGGCGAAGTGGGAGGTCATGGACAAAACTACCGTGCGCGGCATCTTCGAATACGAGCAGTCCATGATGGACCGGCTGTCCAAGGCCAAGCGTCTCTCGCTCGATTTCGAGGACGATGACGACGACAGCATCGAGATGCAGGTGCCGCGTGCCGGTGAAGCGCTGGCGGCATTGAAATTCTGCGAGGAGAATCGCAAGTAAACTGCCGGAGCCGAATGCGAGGCCGGCGGGATCGGTGGCGACAGGGTTCTGCGGTGCGCGCGCTGCCTGACGCATCGCACGCGTGACTCATCGCACACAGTCCGCGCGCTGTTCGCATTTATCCTAGTCTTTGGCGAAAACGTCCAAGCCGCATCCTGCGGTTGACGTTACGCAAGGACGATGTTCGATATTCCAGCATTTCGTTGCAACGTTTTCTCCCAGTCGAAGGCGGCCATTGAACGGCCCGTCTCCTTCGCCAGTCCCCGGATCGCGATCTTTCTCGCACGCCCGAGCCATACGCAGATTGCGTCGTCCGGCCGATGACAATCCTCCACGCAAATCGATTCTCGTCCCTTGTCGGCGAGATCTACGACGCCGCGGTCGATCCCGCGCTGCGCAGCGGGGTGCTGGAACAGGTTTCGCATTTCGTCGGCGGATGTGCCGCGACCATCCTGTCCAGGGACAGAGCCAGGCTCTCGATCGAGATCCACGAGCATTTTGGCACCGAATCCCGCTTCCGCCAGCTTTATCGCGACCGATATGTGGAGCTGGACCCTCTGCTCGATCGCCATTTTACGCTCGTGGCGGAGCAGACGATCGGCGTAGCCGACATCATGCCTCAGGCGGATTTCCTGGCAACGAGCTTCTATCGCGAGTGGGTGGAACCGCAAGGAGCGATAGACTTTGCAACCGTTGCACTCGAGAAGTCGGACACGCGCACCACAATCCTGCAGGTGTTGCGCCACCGGTCGCGCGGAATGGTTGACGAGCCGATGCGTGAGCGCATGCGGCTGCTGGCTCCGCACCTTCAGCGCTCCAGGATCATGGGCCGACAGATCAGGGCACGCTCGCATACCGTGGACGACCTTGCCGAGGTCTTGGATGGGCTGAGCACGGCGATCTGCCTGCTCGACGCAGATGGCCGCGTCGTGCATGCCAACGCAGCATGCCGCGGGCTGTTCGCCGATGCCAGCCTGCTCGCAATGGTCGGCGACCGGATCGTGGCCCGCAACACCCAGACCGACAAAATATTCCGCGGCCTGAGCGAAATCGATGCAGGCAACGAAACTCGTTCCGCCGCCCGCCGTCAGATCGAGCTTGCGACATCAGTCGATGGACAGCATTATCTGCTCCACGCCTTTCCCTTGAAGCGCTATCGCACTCCATCGCGAGATGCTGCAGCCACGGTGCTGTTCGTTCAGAAGGCATCGGCGGCGACATGGCTCGCGGCTGATGCGATTGCGGCGGCCTTCAGGCTGACACCGTCCGAACTGCGTGTTTTAATGGCCATTATCGAGATTGGCGGTGTCCCCGACATTGCGGCAAAGCTCGGCATCGCCGAGACGACGGTGAAGACGCATCTCGGGCGCCTGTTCGAGAAGACCGGCGCCGGCAGGCAGGCCGACTTGGTCAAGATCGCCACCGGCTTTGCCGTTCCATTCGCGCATCGAACGAATGGCGGTGACGACGCCGTGTGATCCATTTCACAAGGCTCGCCGATACGTGCCGCGATCTCAATGCATTGTGATGAGCCCAGCTCCCGTGTCCTCCGAATGCAGGACGCGAGTCATTTGATACTTTCGTATATCGCGATCCAGAAAAGTGAAGAGCAGCAAGCGCCACGAAGAGATGCGACGACGGCGTCAAACGCGAGTGTGAGGAAACGACAGCGCACGGCCGGACCTGCTCGTCGGTTGGAGGATTGCAGTGAGCCAGTTTGATTTTTCCATTATTAATGTTTCGACGAACGAAATTCCCGAAAACGAGCGTATCCCGCTGCTTCGCGATTTCTACTGCCGCGGGGTGTTGAAGGCGGAGGTCGAGGCGAGAGAAGGAAAGCCGGCTACGGCGAGCTTCACGTCCCACGTCTTGCCGGAAGCCCAATTGCTGATCGGAGGATTGTGCGGAGCGCGCGTCAGTCGCACCAAACACCTGGTTGCCGATGGCGACGACAGCCTGGCCCTGATCGTGAATCGATCTGGCGTACTTGGAATATCCGAGCGGGGACACGATCTGAGCCTTCGTGCAGGGGAGGCGGTCCTGACCAGCGCGGAGGACGTCACGACGTTCGAGCGATTGTCGCTGGGTAGCTGCTTCTCCCTACGCGTGCCGAGACGCGTGCTGGCGCCGATGATCGTGGATGTCGATGACGCCGTAATGCGTGTCATGCCGGAGAGCTCGACAGGACTTCGATTGCTGGTCAACTATGCGGAGACACTGGTGCGGGAGAAGGCGTTCGCGACGCCAAATTTGCGCCAGCTCGGGGTCGGGCATCTGCACGATCTTCTGGCAATCGTTCTCGGTGCCACCAACGAGCCCCGGGAGCTGGCCGGGCGGCGCGGCGTGAAGGCGGCACGGCTGCAGAAGGCCAAAGTCTCCATCGCCAACAATTGCTGGCGGCAGGACCTGTCGGTGGCCACAGTCGCCCAGGAGCTCGGCGTGACGCCGCGTTATCTCCAGCGCCTGTTCGAGGCCGACGGCAAGACGTTCTCGTCCTTCGTGATCGAACAACGCGTCAAGCGCGCCCATCGCATGTTGCGGGAACCCGGATACGCCGAGCGGACGGTCAGCTCGATCGCCTACGATGTCGGCTTCGGCGATCTCTCCTATTTTAACCGCTGCTTCCGTCGAACTTATGGCGCCACGCCCAGTGACGTCAGGAGCGGCGAAATGTCGTGACCGCGCACGACTGAGTTTCAAGTCAAATGCCGCTTGGAGACGGCAGGGGCGGGCGTGCGCCGCCCCCAGTTGGAGTGTTGCATGCGCCGTTTTTTCTTTGATCTTATGATCGGCAATATCGTGAAGATCGATCCGGGCGGCATGGTGTTCGAATGCCCCGAAGCGACATTCGTGGTGGCCAACGAGATGGCAAGCCACCTGTTCGTCTGGCGCGACGATTTGCGCGACCGCGATGCCTGCATCCGGGTCAGAAACGCCGACGGGCGCGAGATCTATCGCGCCGCGGTCTGGTCGGAGAATCTGGAGAAGGTCGGCTGGGACGAGATGTGAGCATCCCGGTGCGGTATCGCGACTCTGCATCAGTAGCACCCGAAACGAATATCCGCTCGTTACCGGCCGACGCCTCATCCGATCGGAGGATGCCGCATGCTGTGGTTGTGGTATGCTTGGTGATATTGATCACCCAGGCCATTTATAGCCATGCACGGACCACGGAAACTGCCCGACCTGGTCGAGGCCATCTACGATGCCGGGCTCGATCCCTCGCTGTGGAATAACGTCGTCACCGGCATCCGCGACTTCGTCGGCGGCCAGGCCTGCGGGCTGTTTTCCAAGGACTCGATCAGCAAATTCGGCGTCACGCACTATTATTGCGGGGCGGACCCGCACTACATCCGGCTCTATTCCGAGACGCATTCGAAGTTCGATCCGCTGACGGTCCTGCCGCCGCATGGCCAGATCGTCAGCATCCCGGATCTCGTCAATTTCGATGAATATCGGCGAGGACGCTTTTACCAGGAATGGATGCGGCCGCAGGGTTGCAGCGATGCGGCTAACGTCGTGCTCGAGAATTCGAATGCGAGCTGCCCCGTGATGATGACGGTGCTGTCGGGCCGCCGGATGGTGGATCCGGTGATGAAGCAGCGCCTCTCGCTGATCTTGCCGCACGCCAGCCGAGCGTTGCTGATCAACCGCGCCATGACCTCGCAACTGACGCTGGCGACGGCGTTGGCGGAGGTCCTGGACAATTTGGCCTGTGGCATCTTCCTGCTCGATGGCTTCTGCCGGGTGGTGCACGCGAATTCCGCAGGGCACGCCTTGCTTGCGGCCGACGATCTGGTTCGGTCCGTTGCCGGGCAATTGGTGACCAGCAGTGCGGAGGCCAATCAGACACTGTGGGAAGCGTTCGCGACCCGCCATGAAATTGCGCTGCTTGCCGCAAAGGGGCACGCGTTTTCGCTGCTTTCGCCTTCGGGCGAGCGCTACGTCGCGCACATCCTGCCGCTGTCGTCCGTCCTGCGGGACGGCAGCGAGCGGGTGGTCGATGCCGTCGGTGCGCTGCTGCTGCGTAAGGTATCGCTCGGCGGACAGTCCTATGGCGAATTGATCGCGCGGACATTCGACCTTACGCCGGCCGAGCTGCGCGTGTTCCTGTCGATCGTCGAGGTTGGCGGCGTCCCGGAGACGGCGGTCGCGCTTGGTATCGCGGAAACGACGGCGAAGACGCATCTGCATCGCGTGTTCGCCAAGACGGGCGTTTCGCGTCAGGCCGATCTCGTTAAGCTCGCGGCAGGATTCTCCAATCCGCTTGTGAATTAGACTGTTGAATTTTGCCTTCACGATTGAACCTTTCGCTCCCGCGAAAGACTCACGGAAGCCGCCAGGCATGAAGAACATTTCGCCATCTCCATGTGTCACCATTGGCTCTTCCGATGCCCCGACCTCCAAAACCGTCCGAGTTGATCGAGACTATCTATGACGCGGGTCTCCACCCGGAGTTGTGGAGCGAGGTCGTTGTCAAACTCAATGCCTTCATTGGCAGCCAAGCCTGTGGTCTGATTTCGAAGGACCCGGTCAGCAAATCAGGCGCGACGCATTATTATTGCGGGGTCGATCCGTACTACATTCAGCTCTATGCGGAGACCTACTCCCGATACGACCCGCTTGCTCGGCTTCCGCGCTATGGCGAGGTGCGCAATATCCCTGATCTCGTGGATTTCGACGAATACCGCCGCGGCCGCTTCTACCAGGAATGGCTGCGCCCCCAGGGCTGCGTCGACGTCGCCAACGTGGTGCTGGAGCAGTCGAAGTCGCCGTGTCCGATGCTAATGACCGTGATCCCGGGCAGGGAGATGCTCGGCGCGGAACAGCGGGCGCGAATGCAGTTCCTGGCTCCGCATGCGAGCCGGGCGCTGTTGATCAACCGGGCGATCGAGCGGAAGCAGCAGCGCGCGGTCGCGCTTGCCGACGTCGTGGACCGACTGAATGCCGGTGTCATCCTGCTCGATTCGACCTGTCATATCATCCACAGCAATCCGGCCGCGGCGATGATCCTAGACGTCGACGATGTCCTGCGGTCTGTCTCGGGCAGGTTGGTGGCAAGATCTTCCGCTGCTAATTCAGCCTTGCGCGATATTTTCCGTGACACCAGCGAGGTCGCGTTGGCGGCATCTTCGGGACGGAAAATTCCGTTGATGTCGCATGACGGTTCCTACTACGTCGCGCAAATCATCGCGCTGCCATCATTGCTGCGCGACGGGGTGGCCGAGCGCAGTTCGGCAGTGGGAGCCCTGTTCATCTGGAAAGCGGAACTCGACGGCCGCTCGTGTGCCGGGCTCATTGACCGCACCTTCGAGCTCACGCCTGCCGAACTGAGGGTCTTGCAGTCAATCGTCGATGTCGGCGGCGTGCCGGAGACGGCGGTTGCGCTCGGTATCGCCGAGACGACGGTGAAGACGCATCTGCATCGCGTGTTCGCCAAGACCGGCGTTTCTCGTCAGGCCGATCTCGTCAAGCTCGCAGCTGGATTTTCCAATCCGCTCGTGCACTGAGACGCGTTCAAAAACGCAGGCGAGTCGCCGTAGCTCGCAATAGGTTCAATCACAAGCATCATTAGAAAGTTATCGCACGTCGTTCGATCGAATGACGCGATTTTCCGCGTTGTCTTCTACTAGACGTCACACGATCTGTTGTTCGACCTACCAGACATTTTTGTGAAGCAACTCACTGCGAGCGGAAACGAATTCCGTCAATCTCTCGTGCAGGTTGAGAGGAGATTGTCATGCGGACGGCGTCACCAGTTCTGACAGGAAGATTCCGCGATATCGTCGCCCGCATGGGCGCGGTACTCCGCGCGCAGCGGGAAATCGACGCGGAGCGCGTGTTGCGGCGCTATCGCCACCTGCTGGACCAGCCGCACGAAGCGCCGTCTTTGAATGAAATTATTCCCGTTTCCCGTGAAGAGGATATCTTTGAAAATGCCAACGGAGTTGATCCGCGCGAGCGCACGAGCGACCACCCCAAATTCGAACGTGCGTAACGCCAGCATCGTCGCAATCGCGCTGACGGCAGCGCTCGTCGCTCTCCAACTGGTCGGCCTCGCGATGCTGGAGCGATCTCATGCTTACGCGCAGCCGTCGGTTCCACTCGTGCCGGCCGTTTGCACCGAGAGCGCCGATGTCCCCGTCTCGCAAATTCCCTACGATTGATCGGAGGGCAAATTGTGCCTGATGTCACGACTCTGATGCTGCTCAGCGTTGCCGTGTTCGCCGGCGCCTTTGTCTCCGGACTCTCGGGATTTGCCTTTTCCGCGGTAGCGGGCGCCATCCTGCTCCGGGTGTTTCAGCCGCTCGAAGCCGTACCGCTGATGATGGCGTGCAGCATCGGCGTGCAGGCCACCAATCTGTGGTCGCTTCGGCGCAATATCCGCTGGGAAGGCAGTCTGCTGCTGATCGTCGGCGGCTTGATCGGCGTTCCCATCGCGGTGTCGCTGCTCCAGAGCACCGATACGCATCTGCTCCGGCGCGGCTTCGGCATTATCGTTGCGCTCTATGCGGCCTACATGCTGCTGCGGCCGACGCTGGTGACGGCCGGCGAGGCGGTCGGGCGGCACTGGGTCGCGTTGATCGGGTTCGGTGGAGGACTGGTCGGCGGACTGACCGCGATGCCGGGCGCGATCCCGACGATCTGGTGCGACATGCGCGGCATGCCCAAGAGCGAGCAGCGCGGCCTGGTGCAGCCGTTCATCGCCGCGATGCAGCTGTTCGCGATCGCGCTGCTGTTCGGACATCTGGATCTGTCGTCAAAGGTCTTGGTCGATCTCGCGGTTAGCCTGCCGGCGCTGTTCGCAGGCTCCGCGCTGGGCGTGATCGCGTTCCACAGGGTCAACGAGACGGTCTTTCGCAAGACCGTGCTCGTTTTGTTGTTGCTGTCGGGGATTTCCCTGATTTAGTGCCCGACGGGTTGCACCGGCGCCGCGCTGGTGTCGCTGCCGTGATGCGTCAGCGGCTTCATGCCAGTGACGGTCCGCAGCAGCACATAGAACACCGGCGTCAGGAACAGGCCGAATACGGTGACGCCGATCATGCCGGAGAACACGGCGACGCCCATGGCGCGCCGCATCTCCGAGCCGGCCCCGGTCGAGAGCACCAGCGGCAGCACGCCCATGATGAACGCCATCGACGTCATCAGGATCGGGCGCAACCGCAGCCGGCTCGCCTCGATTGCGGCCCGGATCGGGGTGCGGCCTGCGAATTCGAGCTCGCGCGCGAATTCGACGATCAGGATCGCGTTCTTGGCCGAGAGTCCCACCAGCACGATCAAGCCGATCTGGGTGAAGACGTTGTTATCGCCCTTGGAGATCCAGACACCGAACATAGCAGCCAGCAGACCCATCGGCACGATCATGATGATCGAGAGCGGCAAGGTCAGGCTCTCATAGAGCGCGGCCAGCACCAGGAACACCAGGAGGATCGCCAGCGGAAACACCCACAGTCCGGAATTGCCGGCGATGAACTCCTGATAGGTCAGGTCGGTCCATTCGAAGGCAAAGCCGGGCGGCAGCGTCTCCGCCGCGATCCGCGTCGCGACCTCCTGCGCCTGTCCGGAGGAGAAGCCGGGAGCAGCCGCCGCGTTGATATCGGAGGACAGGAAGCCGTTGTAGCGGATCGCCCGCTCGGGTCCCGCGCTCTGGCGAACGCTCAAGAGCGCCGAGAGCGGCACCATGTCGCCCGAGGACGAGCGCACCTTCAACTGCCGGATGTCGTCGGCGCGGGCGCGGAACGGCGCGTCGGCCTGCACCCGGACCGAATAGGTGCGGCCAAACTTGTTGAAGTCGTTGACGTAGTAGGAGCCCAGGTAAATCTGCAGCGTGTTGAACACCTCCGTCACGGGCACGCCCAATTGGAGCGCCTTGGTGCGGTCGATGTCGGCGAACAGCTGGGGCACGTTGACCTGGAAGCTCGAGAACACGCCGGCGATCTCCGGCGCCTTCTGCATCGCCGCCATGAACGCCTTGGTCGCCTCGTTCAGCGCCTCATAGCCGAGACCGGCACGGTCCTCGATCTGCAGCTTGAAGCCGCCGATGGTGCCAAGGCCGTTGACCGGCGGCGGCGGGAACATGGCGATGAAGGCTTCCTGGATGCCGGCATATTTCTTGTTCAGCTCGGCCGCCAGCGCGGGGCCGCTGAGCGAAGGATCCTTGCGCTCGTCGAACGGCTTGAGCGTGGAGAACACGATGCCGGCATTGGAGGAGTTGGTGAAGCCGGCGATCGACAGGCCCGGAAAGGCGACCGAACTCTCGACACCTGGCTGGGTCAGCGCGATGTCGCTCATCTTGCGGATCACCTCTTCAGTGCGATCGAGCGCTGCGCCGTCGGGCAGCCGCGAGAAACCGACCAGATACTGTTTGTCCTGGCCCGGCACGAAGCCGCTCGGCACCTGCTGGAACAGAAGCGCGGTCACGCCGACCAACACCACATACAGTCCCATCACTGCGGCCTTGCCTGATATCACCTTGGTGACGGTGCCGCTGTAATTCTCCGACGAGCGTGTGAACACCTTGTTGAAGCCACGGAAGAACCAGCCAAGGCCCTTTTCCATGATGATCGTCAGCCGGTCCTTCGGCTCATTGTGTCCCTTGAGCAGCAGCGCCGACAACGCAGGCGACAGCGTCAGCGAATTGATGGCGGAGATCACGGTCGAGATCGCGATCGTCAGCGCGAACTGCTTGTAGAACTGCCCGGTGAGGCCGGAGATGAAGGCGAGCGGCACGAACACCGCGATCAGCACCATCGCAATCGCGATGATCGGCCCCGACACTTCGCGCATCGCCTGGTAGGTGGCGTCGCGCGGCGACAGCCCTCCCTCGATGTTGCGTTCGACGTTCTCGACTACGACGATGGCGTCGTCGACGACGATGCCGATTGCGAGCACGAGCCCGAACAGGCTGAGCGCGTTGATCGAGAAGCCGAACACGTGCATGACCGCGAATGTACCGACGATCGACACGGGCACCGCCAGCAGCGGAATGATCGAGGCGCGCCAGGTCTGCAGGAACAGGATCACCACCAGCACCACCAGCGCGATCGCCTCCAGCAGCGTGTGAATGACGGCCTCGATCGAGGAGCGCACGAACTGGGTGGGATCGTAAACGATCTGGTAGGACACGCCTTCCGGCATATTCTTCTTGATCTCGGCCATGGTGGCACGGACATGATCGGAGATCTCCAGCGCGTTGGAGCCGGGCGCCTGGAAGATCGGAATCGCCACTGCCTGCTTGTTGTCGAGTAGCGAGCGCAGGCCGTATTCGGACGCGCCGAGCTCGATGCGGGCGACGTCGCGCAAGCGCACGACTTCGCCACGCGTACCGGTCTTGACCACGATGTCGCCGAATTGCTCTTCGTTCGCAAGCCGCCCTTCCGCGTTGACGGACAGCTGCAGGTCGATGCCCTTGACATTCGGGGAGGAGCCGACCACGCCGGCAGCGGCCTCGACGTTCTGCGCCTGGATCGCCTTGACGATGTCGCTTGCGGTGAGCCCGTGTTCGGCAGCCTTCTGCGGATCGACCCAGACCCGCATCGAATAGTCGCCGGCGCCATAGAGCTGGACGTCGCCGACGCCGTCGATCCGTGCAAGACGGTCCTTGACATTGAGCACGGCGTAATTGCGCAAATACGTCATGTCGTAGCGGCCGGTGGGCGACAACAGATGCACGACCATGGTGAGGTCGGGCGACGACTTCTTGGTGATGATGCCGAGCTGCCGCACCACGGCGGGCAGGCGCGGCTCGGCCTGCTGCACACGGTTCTGCACCAGCTGCGTCGCCTTGTCAGGATCGGTGCCGAGCCGGAATGTCACCGTCAGCGTCATCGCGCCATCGGTGGTCGCCTGGCTTGACATGTACAGCATGCCTTCGACGCCGTTGATCTGCTCTTCGATGGGAGTCGCCACCGTCTCGGCGATCACCTTGGGATTGGCCCCGGGATAGGTCGCGCGCACGAGGACGGAGGGCGGCACGACATCGGGATATTCCGAGATCGGCATCGCGAACAGCGAGATCAGGCCGGCGAGGAAGATCAGGACCGAGAGCACACCGGCAAAAATCGGACGATCGATGAAGAACTTCGAGAGATTCATGGCTTTGCCCCTGCGCGAGAGACGACCCTCCCGCCATTCCCGGGCGCGGGAAAAGCCCGCAAATCCGGAAATCCAGAAGTGATGTCTTGGTAGTTCAACAAATTCGACATTCCGGCTCGCGCTGCCCGCGCGCTCCGGAAGCGGAGAATGCTAGCGTTGCACCACCTCCTGTTTGCTGTGGTTGGAGGCCTGCTGCGGCCCGCGCGCGCCCATCGACGCGATCTCCGTCTTGAGCAGGGCGCCGGGACGCACGCGCTGGATGCCGTTGACGATAATGCGATCGCCGGTCTTCAGTCCCGCCGTCACGATACGCAACCCGTCGACCGAGCCGCCGAGGGTGATCGGCCGGTAGACCGCGCGGCTGTCGTCGCCGACCGCCATCACGAACTTCTTGTCCTGGTCGGTACCGATCGCGCGCTCGTCGATCATGACCAGCGATTGCTGCTTGGGCTGGCCCATGCGCACGCGGGCGAACTGGCCGGGGATGAGACGCCCGTCCTCGTTTCTGAACACCGCGCGGACACGGATGGTGCCGCTCTGGCCGTTGACCTGGTTGTCGATGAGCTGGATGTGGCCCTTGGCCGAGAGGCCGCCTGAGGTCGTCATCTCCACCGGGATCTGGTCCAAATTGCCGCGCTTGCCGGAGACATCTGCGATCGAGTTCAGCGCCCGCAGCACCACCTCCTCATCCGCATCGAACGACGCGTAGATCGGATTGACCGAGACCAGCGAGGTCAGCACGGGGGAGGCGGTGCCGGCGGCGACGAGATTGCCGACGGTGATTTCGATCTTGCCGACGCGGCCGTCCACGGGTGCACGTACCTCGGTGTAGTCGAGATTAAGCTTTGCGGTCTGGAGCGTCGCCTCGGCTGCCTTCACGTTGGCGATGGCCTCGCGGTTGGCGTTGTCGCGCTGGTCGTAGTCGCGCCGCGTCACCACGGCGTTGCCGACCAGCTGCGCGCCGCGCTCAAGTTCATTCTGCGTGAACACGACGCGCGCTTTCGCAGCTTCGAGCTGGGCCGCGGCCTTGTCGACCTCGGCTGCGTAGGGCGCCGGGTCGATCTTGAACAGGATGTCACCAGCCTTCACCAGCGCGCCTTCGATGAAGTTGGCCGACAGGATCGCGCCGGCCACGCGCGGGCGAAGCTCGACGCGTTGAATGGCCTCGAGCCGACCGGAGAAATCGTCCCACAGCACGGTCTGCTTTGGTTCGATCAGCGCGACCGTGACAGGGACGGCTTGCTCGGCCGCGGCGGTCGCGGTCGCCTGCGCGGCACGAAAGTAATGGCCGGTCGCGATCGAGCCGGCTACGGCGAGAGCGCCCACGATGGCGACGCCGCCCAGAAGGCGGCGGACATGGCCGGGGCGAGAGGTATTTTGGGAGGGGGGCATTTGCGCTCCAGATATGTAGTGTTCACTACAGATGTGGAGCTGGATACCGCAGCGCAAGATACTTATGTACCATTCGCTAAGAAAATTGTAGCGGTTTACCGCAAGAATTGGCAAGTGGAAGAGAAAATAAAGCGAGAACAAAGAGATAGGGTCCGGCGTTAGGGTCAGGGACGACGCCGATTTCGAGGAGAACAGGCAAATGGGCATGGGACGCCCCCGCGAATTCGACGCCGAAACGGCGTTGGACCAGGCGATGGAAGTGTTTTGGCGCCATGGCTATGAGGGTGCCACGATCGCTCAGTTGACCGAAGCCATGGGGATCAATCCGCCCAGCCTCTATGCCTGTTTCGGCAACAAGGAAGGGCTGCTGAAGGCCGCGCTCGACCGCTATACCAAACTGCGCACCGTCTGGATGGACGAGGTCGTGGCGGCACCCACCGCCCGCGACGTCGCCGAACGGATGCTGATGGGCATCGCCGACAAGCAGACCGATCCCGCCAACCCGCCCGGTTGCCTGCTCGTGCAGGGCGGCATTGCATGCGGCACCGGATCAGAAAGCGTCCCCTTCGAACTCGCCGCCCGGCGCGCCCAGAACGAGGACCAGCTTCGCGATCGTTTTGTTCGCGCCAAGGCCGAAGGCGATCTCAAGCCGACCTCGGATCCCGCGGCACTCGCGCGCTACGTTTCGGCCGTCTCGGTCGGCATGGGCGTGATGGCGTCCTCAGGCTCCGACCGCGAGGCATTGCAGCAGGTCGCGAGCGTGGCGGTGCAGGCGGTCGAGGCGCAGTCGACTGCAAGAACATGACGAGCGTTGTCGTCTTCGCCTCTATCATCTCACCGATTGCGTGGCAGACAGCGACGGCGGCGGGACGAAGCCGCCGAACGCGCGTTCGATCAGTCCGGCGAGCGCAATCGGTGTGCGGTCCTCGAGATAAGGCCCGATGATCTGGACGCCGATCGGCAGGCCCGATGGCGTGCGCTCGATCGGAACGGCCGTTGCAGGCAGTCCGCAGGTCGAAGCGGGGTCTGCCCAGATGAAGCACGCATCGGCATAGGGATAGAGCTGTCCATCGATATCGAGTTGCCGCGCGTCGAACGGCTCGGACTGGTCCTGGGGAAAGGCCGGTACGGCGGCGGCCGGGTAGATTACTGCGTCGAACTCGCGGAACAGCTCCTGCCATCGTTGTTGCAGCCGCAGGCGCGCCGCGTCGGTCGCCAGCCATTCGCGATGGACCATCGCCCAGCCGCGCGCGCGCTCGGCCTGCAGGCTGCGGTCGTCGGGCGAGAGTTCTGCGGCAACTCCTTGCGCCTCTGCGAGGGCGGCCGGTGTCAGGCGTGGACTTCGCGCTGCGTTCAACAGCTTCATGTAAAGGCGGGCGGATTCGGCGAGATCGGGCAGAGACGCACTCGAGCGCGCGACGCGTGCGCCTGATCGTTCGAGCCGTTCCGACAACCGCCCGATGGCGGAACGCACGGCATCGCCTGTCGGCATCAACGGATGCGTATCGATCACGAGAATCCTGAAACCCCTGAGCTGGTCGTGTCGTGAGGCCGGCAACGCAAGACGATAGCCGATCCCGTCGCGCGTCTCGTCGGGGCCGGCGATCACGTCGAGCGCGAGTGCGAGATCCGAGGCAGTGCGCGTCATTGGTCCAACGACGGCGAGATCACCCTGGCCGGCAACGGGCGGTGCCGGCGGAAGGCTGTATCCGCGCAGCGGGACGAGGCCGAGGCTCGGCTTGTGTCCGAACACACCGCAGAAATGCGCGGGCACCCGGATCGAGCCGCCAATATCCGAGCCGATCGACAGCGGTCCGAATCCCGAAGCCAGCGCCGCGCCTGATCCGCCTGAAGAGCCGCCGGGCGATCGGCCGAGATCCCACGGATTGTTCGTCGTACCGTAGATGTCATTGTAGCTCTGGAAATCTCTGAGGCCGATCGGGATATTGGTCTTGCCGATGATGACAGCACCCGCCGCCTTCAACCGCGAGACGACAAGGGCGTCCTCCGCGGGTTGGAAATCTTTGAAATGCGGAAAGCCCCACGTCGTCGGCAGGCCGGCGACGTTGAACGGTTCTTTCAACGTCACGGGGATGCCGAGCAATGGCTGCCGCTCGCCGCGACCAAGTGCGGTATCGGCGGCGCGCGCGGCGTCTCGTGCGCGATCGAAATCGCGAACGATGACGGCATTGATCTGCCCGTCCAGCGCCTCGATGCGCGCGATCGTATGCTCGATCAACTCGGACGCAGAAAGCTTGCGCGCGTGCAGGGCGCTCAGCAATGTGCTGATCGAGCCGTAGTCCCAGTCAGTGGCGGTCAATCCGGGCGGCATCACGATCTCCATTGTCTTGCATCGCCGCGTCGATGTCGCTCGGCTGCAAATCGATCCGAGTATCGAGCATGCAATTTGGCGGATGGTATGAGGAGGCCACGCAACGGGAACCAGATCTGTCCGCCGGTCGGGGGCCGGAGGCGGCGCCTGGCCATCAGATCGCGGGATACCCACTGCTTGCCGCGGTCTATGCGCGATCGAGGGCTCTGTACGGGCTGCTGCTCACGTGGCATTGGGGGCGGCGAAGCCTGGATACTGACGACCATGTTCGCCCTGACATTCCTTGGGACCTCCGCCAGCGTTCCGTCGGCGGAGCGCAACCATCCGGCTCTCCTGGTGGAGGCCACGGGCAAGCGCGTCCTCATCGATTGCGGCGAGGGCACGCAGCGCCAGTTGCTGCGCAGCGGCGCGGGCTTTCGACGGCTTGACCGCATTCTGCTGACGCATGCCCATCTCGATCACGTGCTCGGTATCCCCGGTCTCTTCTCGACGCTGGGGTTGCGTCAGCAATCGGACGCGATGACCGTCTATGGAGGCCAGGGCACGCTCGACATCGTCATCCGCATGCTTGCCGGCCTGTGGGGCGCGGGCAGGGCGCCGATCCCGGTGGAGTTCGCACCGCTGACCGAAGGACAGGTTATCGACGCCGGCGACTTCACCATCGATTGCTTTCCGGTCCGTCACCGCGACACCGACAGCTTTGGTTTTTGCTTCCAGAGTCCGGCACGCCGCCATCTTGAGCGGGAGCGCCTCGCCGAGCTCGGTGTTCCCGATGGGCCGCTGCGCGGAGAACTGGCCGCGGCACGACCAGTCGTGATCGCCGGCCGCACGATCTATCCCGAAGACGTCATGGGGCCGCCGAGCGGCGGCAGGAAGCTTGTGGTCATCGGCGACACCGAAACCACTGACGGGCTGTCCAGGCATGTCGCCGACGCCGATCTGCTGGTGATCGAGGCGACCTTCCTCGATCGCGACGCCGCGACCGCCCGGGACTATGGTCATCTCACCGCGCGCGAGGCGGCTTCATTTGCCGCCGCGAACAACGTCAGGCAACTCGTGCTGAATCACATGTCGGGGCGTTATCGCGACGAAGAGATTCTGGCCGAAGCGACAGCGATTTTTCCAAACACGCGGATCGCCGCCGACTTCGATCGCGTCGTGATTTAGCGGCACCGCTCAAAGAGAGCGCAACCTCTGACGGTCTGTTTGTGAGCTGCTTAACCTGCGGTGGCTGGGGAACTAGGATTCGAACCTAGACAAACAGAGTCAGAGTCTGTTGTGCTACCGTTACACCATTCCCCAACGGAATAGCCGAACAAATTCAATGGCTTGTTGATTTGTCCGGCTGTGGCCGATGGCACTTATCGCGCAAATCACGGCTCAGGCGTGGAGGGTTTCTACCCGCTCGGCTGTGGGCTGGCAAGCGCTGCGACGCAGGGATGTTTTGCGGTCCACATGGGACGTGCGGGCCGTGGCATCGTGGGCTCCGGCGGAGCGCCGCGGCGGCGCGCGACCGTTTGCCTCATCCGAAAATCACGGTTCCTGGTCGGATCGTCACGCACCGCATCGTCCTTCGGACACACAACCCAAGGAGATCCGTGATGCCCTATGTCGATGGTTTCGTGCTGGCCGTGCCGAAGGACAACATCGAGGCTTACAAGGCGCTGGCGCAAACGGCCTGCGCGATTTGGATGGAGCACGGTGCGCTCGATTATGTCGAATGCATCGGCGACGACGTGCCCTACGGCGAGCTGACTTCGTTTCCGCGCGCGGTGATGGCGAAGGAGGACGAGATCGTGGTGTTCGCCTGGATCGTCTATCGCGACCGGGAGACCCGCGACACCGTCAACAAGAAGGTGATGGCGGACCCGCGGCTGAAGTTGGATGGTATGCCGTTCGACGGCAAGCGCATGATCTACGGCGGTTTCACGACGCTGCTGCGGGCGAGCGACGTGATGGGGTAAGGGCGCTGACCCGGCCCACACGTCGGTGCTTGTCCATGCAGCGTCGTGGCAAGCCGTTTTACTTGCCGGTACGGGGCCAGCATGCCATCCTCTCATCGCCAGGCATAAACAACCGGAAGCGGGCGCTTAGCCGAGCTTCCAAAAAAACTGGTTGGGGAAACCCTTGGGAGGTTTGATTTCATGAGATTGAAGCACGTCACCGGGCTGCTTTGCGCGGCCGCGATGTCCCTTGCGCTCGCTTCAGCCGCGCAGGCCCAGGACAAGGTCGTCAAGATCGGCGCGATCCTGCCGATGTCCGGCGGCACCGCCTCGATCGGGGCGCACGCCAAGGCGGCGCTCGAGGTCGCAATGGACATCATCAACAACGCTCATCCCGAGCTCGGCACTCTGCCGCTTGCCAAGAACGCAGGCCTTGCGGGCCTCGGCGGCGCCAAGATCGAGATCGTGTTCGCCGACAACCAGGGCAACCCGGCGACAGGCCAGAACCAGGCGCTGCGCCTGATCACGGAAGACAAGGTAGCCGCCGTGTTCGGCTCGTATCAGTCCGGCGTCACGCTGACCTCGAGCGCCATCGCCGAAAAATACGGCATTCCCTTTCTAAACTCCGAGTCGGTCGCCGCCAATCTCACCGAGCGCGGCTTCAAATGGTTCTTCCGCACCACGCCGATCGCCACCGACTTCGCCAAGGCCTATGTCGATTTCCTCGCCGACATCAAGGCGCAGGGCGCCAAGACCGATGCAATCGCGCTGGTTCACGACAACACCGAATATGGCACCTCGGTCGCCAACACGATCAGCGCCGCCTTCAAGGAGAAGGGCCAAGCCATCGCAGTTGACGTCGCCTATCCCGTCAATGCGACCGACGTTCAGGGCCAAGTGCTCCAGCTCAAGGAGAAGAAGCCCGACGTGATCATCATGATCAGCTACACGTCGGATGCGATCCTGTTCGCCAAGACCATGCAGTCGCTTGACTACAAGCCGGCGGTTCTTTTGGCCGATGACGCCGGCTATTCCGATCCCTCCTTCATCAAGGCGGTCGGCAAGATATCGCAAGGCGTCTTCAACCGTTCGTCATGGTCGGTGGGGCCGGCCGGCTCACCATCGGCCATCATCGCCGACATGTACAAGAAGAAGAGCGGCGAGGAGATGGACGACACCGTCGGCCGTCAGATGCAGGGCTTCTTCGTGCTGGCCGACGCGATCGACCGCGCCGGCTCGACCGACCCGGCAAAGATTCAGGCCGCGTTGAAGACGACCGATCTGAAGCCCGAGCAATTGATGATGGGTTACAAGGGCGTGAAGTTTGACGACAAGGGCCAGAATATCCTCGCCTCCGGGCTCATCATCCAGCTCCAGGATGGCGAGAACTACACCGCGGTATGGCCGAAGGCCAACGCCGCGAAGGCGCCGGTGCTGCCCTACAAGGGCTGGTGAGATTTGAAGGCGGGGCTGCGCGCCCCGCCATTTTCGAAATGATTTGATCAGAGCAACGCTGGCTCATGTCCTTTGTACTCGTGCAGGTGATCGTCGGCGGACTTCTGCTTGGCGCTGTCTATGCCCTGTTTTCCTCAGGCCTCACGCTGGTGTGGGGCATGATGAACATCGTCAATTTCGCGCATGGCGATTTTGTCATGCTCGGCATGTACGTCGCCTATGTCGTCTACACGCTGTTGGGAGGAGGGCCGATCCTCGGCGCGCCGCTGGCAACCCTGGTGCTCGCGACCGTCGGCGTCGTCGTCTATTTCGCCCTGATCCGCGATATCATGAAGGGACCGATGCTGGCGCAGATCCTCGGCACTTTCGGGCTTGCGCTATTGCTGCGTTATTCCGTGTTCTGGTGGTTCGGGGCCAACTTCCTGTCGATGCCTCCGGACATCGTGGGCGGCACTTATGCGTTCGCGGGCCTGCGCATCGAGGCCTCGCGGCTGCTTGCCGGCGTGGTCGCGCTGCTGGTCACGCTCGGGCTGCATCTGCTGCTCACGCGGACCTCGCTCGGCTCGAAAATGCTGGCGGTGGCGGAGGATCAAACAGCGGCCCAGCTCATGGGCATCCGTCCCGATACCATGCAGGCGATCGCCTGGGCGATTGCGGCCGGTGCCACCGGGCTTGCCGGCGCGCTGATTGCGAACTTCTTCTACATCGTGCCGACCGTCGGCGAGACGCTTGGCATCGTCGCCTTCGTCACGGTGTCGCTCGGCGGTTTTGGCAGTGTGCCGGGCGCCCTTGTCGCAGGCCTGCTGATCGGCATGATCGAATCGCTGTCGGGCTATCTGATCGGCGCGATCTACAAGGACATCGTCGTCTATGTCCTGTTCCTGCTCTTCCTCTGGTTCCGGCCGCAAGGCCTGATGGGCAAGACCTGATGGGAAGGCTGTGATGCGGCGCTTGATCTGGCTCTCGGTCGTCGCAGCGTTCGCGATCTGCTATCCGCTGCTGCTGTCCTCGCCGTTCCAGCAGCGTCTGGGCGCGCTGGTGCTGCTTTATGCGATTGCAGCGTCCGCGTGGAATATCGTCGGCGGCTATGCCGGCCAGGTCTCGGTCGGCCACGTCGTCTTTTTCGGCTGCGGTGCTTATGCCGCGATGGGATCCTACGCAAAGTTCGGCCTGTCGCCCCTGTTCGGCATCCCCGGCGGGATCGTGCTCGCCGTGGGCTTGGCCGCGATCATCGGCGTGCCGACGCTGCGTCTGTCGGGCCATTATTTCAGTATGGCGACCATCGCGGTCGCCGAGACGATGCGGCTGATCGTGACCAACACCGAATGGCTCGGTGCGGCCGTCGGGCTCTCAGGGCCGACCGTGCCGCGCAACATCTTCGATCTCTCGTTCCTGTCGTCGCTGCCGTATTATTATCTCTTCCTCGCAATCCTCGTGATCACGCTGTTGATCACCTGGTGGATGACCAACAGCCGCATGGGATTTTACCTGCGCGCGATCAAGGACTCCGAGCGCGCGGCGCGCTCGCTCGGCGCACCCGCCAGTCGCACCAAGCTCTACGCCTACATGCTGAGCGCGGCGCTGACGAGCGTCGCCGGCGCGCTCTATGCCATGATGTTCGGCTTCGTCGACCCCGAGTCCGGGTTCGGGATCCTGATTTCGGTGAAAATCCTGATCATGGCGGCGCTGGGCGGGGCAGGGCTGTTGTTCGGGCCCCTGGTCGGTGCCGCGATCCTGGTGCCGCTGGAGGAGATCTCGAACAGCTGGCTCGGCGGCAAGGGCGCCGGGCTCACCTTCGTGCTCTATGGCGCGATCATCGTGGTGATCGCGCGCTTCCAGCCCGGCGGTCTGCTCAGCCTGTTCACTCGGCGCAGCAAGCCGACGAAGGACACGGGAGCTGGCCATGCTCCTTGAGGCACGCGAAATTACGAAGGCGTTCGGAAGCTTCAAGGCGGTGGACGATGCCTCCGTGACCTTGGAGCAAGGCGACATCCTCGGCCTGATCGGCCCGAATGGCGCGGGCAAGTCCACCTTCTTCAATTGCCTGACTGGCGATCTCAAGACCACTTCGGGCTGCGTCCTGTTCGAGGGCCGTGACATCACGGACTTCGCGCCGGAGCTGCGCGCCGGGCTTGGGCTCGCTCGTACCTTCCAGGTGCCGCAGACATTTGAGGGCATGACGGTGCTGGAGAACGTCATGATCGGCGCGTTCCTGCGCACCTCGCATCGCAAGGACGCCGAGACCAGGGCGCGCGCGGTGCTCGAGCGCGTCGGCATGATCAGGCTTGCGGATGCGCCGGCGCGCTCGCTCGGCACCCCCGGTCGCAAGCGGCTGGAGATCGCGCGGGCGCTGGCAACCGAACCGAAGGTGCTTCTGCTCGACGAAGCCATGGCCGGCCTCAACGCCCATGAGGTGAGGCTCGCCATCGACCTCGTGCGCGACATCCATCGTTCCGGCATCACCCTTGTGATCGTCGAGCACATCATGGAAGTGATCATGTCACTCGCCAGCCGCGTGATGGTGTTCCACCAGGGCAAGGAGATCGCCCGCGGATCGCCGCGCGAGGTCACATCCAACCCGGCGGTGATCGAGGCCTATCTCGGCAAGCGTGCAGCCAAGGCAGCGGCCGGCCACACGCCGGTCGAACTGATGGGCGGGCCCGACCTATGAGCGGGCCGTTGCTGCGGATCGAGCACCTCGAGGTGCGCTACGGCGATCTCATCGGCGTGTCCGACGTCTCGCTGGAGGTTCCTGAAGGCAGCGTCGTGGCGCTACTCGGCTCCAATGGCGGCGGCAAGACCACGACGCTGAACGCGATCGCCGGCCTTATTCCCGTGCATTCCGGATCGATCCGCTTTCGCGGCGAGGATATCGCCGGCGAAAGAGCCTTTGCGATGGTGCGCAAGGGGCTGGCGCTGTCGCCAGAAGGCTGGCGGCTGTTCGTGCAGCAGAGCGTCGAGAACAATTTGATGCTTGGCGCAACGCCGCTGCGCGACAAGTCGCGCCAGGCCACGCTGCTCGAACGTGTCTACGAGATCTTTCCGCGCCTCAAGGAACGCCGCAACCAGCGTGCCGGCACCATGTCCGGTGGCGAACGGCAGATGCTCGCGGTCGGGCGCGCGCTGATGAGCGAGCCGAAGCTGTTGATGCTGGATGAACCTTCGCTCGGTCTCGCGCCGGCGGTGGTCGAGTCCATGTACGAGACCTTCGGCCGCCTGCATCGCGAGGGCCTGACCATTCTGCTCGCCGAGCAGTCGATCGAGCTCGCACTGGAGGTCTCGGATTTCGCCACGGTGCTCCAGGTCGGCAAGAGCGTGCTGTCGGGCACGGCGGCGGCGCTCGCGGAGGATCCGCAGGTGCAGAAGGCTTATCTGGGCGTGGACTGACCGATTTCCGCCTGGAGGCGCCCGGTATCGGGGGCGTTGGGCTGCAATATGGATATGCAACAGTAACGGCGAGGCGTCGCTACTTGATCTTGTCGTAGGCCGCCGCGAAATCGCCGAGCGGCATCGGGATCGCGATCGTTTCCTTCGCCATGTTCTGGAAGGAGACCTTGAGCTGCTTGCCCGACCGCAAAGTCGCAAGCAGGTCCGGCGCGATCGGCGAGGAGGCGTAGCAGCCGCGGTTCTCGCAGGTCTGGATCTGGAGATCGACCGTCTTGCCCTCGTCAACCTGGAGCTTGGCGCCGATGGGAAGGTTGAGGCCAAGCGGCAATTGCAGCAGCGCCACCGGTGTGCGGGTGTCGGGCGCGATGCGGATGTTGATCAGAACGATGGTCTGGGCGGTCTTGGTCAGCACCGCGTTCTGCTCCATCGCGCATTCGAGCGGTGCGTCGCGGCTGACGCTGGTGCAGCGCACGACCCAGCCGGGCTGCTGCGCCGCAGCGCCGTCAGCCTGCGGCTGCGTCGGAGCCGGTGCGGGCTGTGCCGCCGGGGCAGACGGAGCTGCGTTCTTCTTGGCGCCTTGCTGGGCATGCGCGGCACCCGCCGACACCAGGAGAGCGGCTGCTAAGGCGACAAGTCTGGATTGCAAGGGCATGGCAAGACCGCGTTGACGTGAACCGAAGGCCTCGCTGTAACGTCGTGAGGCGCGCGGTGCAAGCTGCTACTCGGCAGCTTCCTTAACGGTGCCGTGCTCGACCGTCTCGTCGCCTTCGCCGCCACCCTTGCGGCCCCAGCCCGAGAACCAGTTGTTGAGCTCGTCGAGATAGAGATAGACGACCGGGGTGGTGAACAGCGTCAGCGCCTGGCTGACGATCAGACCGCCGACCATGGCGTAGCCGAGCGGCTGGCGAATCTCGGCGCCGGTGCCGTGGCCGAGCATCAGCGGCACGCCGCCGAGCAGGGCAGCCATCGTCGTCATCATGATCGGACGGAAGCGCAACAGCGCTGCCTGCCGGATCGATTCCGCCGGCGTCTTGTGCTCGTCGCGCTCCGCGGCGATGGCGAAGTCCACCATCATGATGCCGTTCTTCTTCACGATGCCGATCAGCAGAATGACTCCAATCAAAGCAATGAGGCTGAACTCGAAGCCCGCCGCCATCAGGATCGCGAGCGCGCCGACGCCGGCCGAGGGCAGAGTCGACAGAATCGTGATCGGATGGATGTAGCTCTCGTAGAGGATGCCGAGGATCAGATAGACCACGACCAGCGCGGCGAGGATGAGGAGCGGCACGGTGCCGAGCGACTGCTGGAACGCCTGTGCCGTGCCCTGGAAGCTCGAATTGAGCGTCGGCGGCGCGCCGAGGTCCGCCATCGCCTTCTGCACGGCCTCCGTAGCCTGGCCGAGCGCGACGCCCTGGGCGAGGTTGAAGCTGATCGTGATCGCCGGGAACTGGCCCTGGTGGCTGATCGAGAGCGGGCGAACCGGATCGGTGCTCCAGGTCGCGAAGGTCGACAGCGGCACCTGGTCGCCGGTTAGCGGAGACTTCAGGTAGAGCTTGTTCAGGCTCTCGAGGCTGCCCTGCATCTCCGGCAGGATCTCGAGAATCACCTTGTAGGTGTTGAGCTGGGTGAAATACTGCGTGACTTGGCGCTGTCCGAAGGCGTCGTACAGCGTGTCGTCGATCAGCTGCGGCTGGATGCCGTAACGCGCAGCCGTATCGCGGTTGATCTTGAGCTGAACCGTGGTGCCTTGGGTCTGCTGGTCGGTCGCGACGTCGCGCAGTTGCGGCAAGGTCTGCATCTTGGCGAGAATCTTCGGCGCCCAGTCATTGAGCTCGGCGAGATCGGCGTCCTGCAGGGTGAACTCGAACTGCGTACGCGTCGGCCGGCCGCCGAGCCGGACGTCCTGGGCCGCCTGCATGTAGAGGCGGGCGCCGGACACCTTCTCGAGCTTGGGACGCAGCCGCGCGATGATCTGCTGCGCCGAGGCATTGCGGACGCTGAGCGGCTTCAGCGTGATGAACATGTTGCCGTTGTTGCCGGCGCGGCCACTGCCGCCGATGTTCATCGCGATCGTTGCGACGTCGGGGTCGTCCATTACGATTTTGCCGAGCTCGACCTGGCGGCGCTGCATCTCCGCGAACGAGATGTCCTGGGAGGCTTCCGAGGTCGCCGTGATCAGGCCGACGTCCTGTTGCGGGAAGAAGCCTTTCGGGATCAGCACGAACAGATAGACCGACAGGGCAAGGGTGGCGAAGAAGATCGTGAGCGTGGTGCGGCGCCAGCTCAGGGCATGGTCGAGCACCCATTCGTAGCCGCGCAACATTGCATCGAAGCCGCGCTCGCTCCATTGGTAGAACTTGCCGTGGGTGACCTCGCCATGGGCGCGCAGGAAGCGCGAGGCCATCATCGGCGTCAGGGTCAGCGACACGAACATCGAGACGAAGATTGTCATCGCCAGCACGACGGCGAATTCGCGGAACAGGCGTCCGATGATGCCGCCCATCAGCAGCAGTGGAATCAGCACTGCGACCAGCGAGATGCTGATCGACACGATGGTGAAGCCGATTTCCTTGGAGCCCTTGAAGGCCGCCGCCATCGGCGATTCGCCTTCTTCGATGTAGCGCGTAATGTTCTCGAGCATCACGATAGCGTCGTCGACGACGAATCCGACCGCGATGGTGAGCGCCATCAGCGATAGATTGTCGAGCGAATAGCCGACGACCCACATCAAGGCGCACGCGCCCAGCAGCGCCAGCGGCACTGTGATTGTGGGAATGACAGTCGCCCAAAAACTGCGCAGGAAAATGAAGATGACCATGACCACCAGCGCTATGGTCAGCAGCAGCGTGAACTGGACGTCCTCGACCGCGGCGCGGATCGTCGTGGTGCGGTCGCTGATGAGCTCGATCTTGATCGCGGGCGGGATCGCGGCGACGAGGCGAGGCAGGGTGGCCTTGATCCGGTCGACGGTTTCGATAACGTTGGCGCCCGGCTGCTTGAAGATCACCAGGAACACGCCGCGCTTGCCGTTGGCCCAGGCCGCCTGCTTGGCGTCCTCGGCGCCGCTGACCGCTTGGCCGACATCGCGGATTCGCAAGGGACCGCCATTGCGATAAGCGATGATGACGTCGTTCCAGTCCTTGGCCTGCGTGAGCTGGTCGTTGGCGTAGATCGTGTAGGCGCGCTTCGGGCCGTCGATGTTGCCCTTGGGGCTGTCGACCGTGGTGATCGCGATCTGGCTGCGCACGTCCTCCATCGACAGGCCCTTGGCGACGAGTTTGGCCGGGTCGATCTGGATGCGGATAGACGGTTTCTGCTGGCCCCCGATGAAGACCTGCGCGACGCCGGAGAGCTGGCTGATCTGCTGGGCGAGCTGGGCGTCGACCGCGTCGCTGACGCTGGTCAGCGGCAATGTGTCTGAGGTTGCCGACAGCAGCAGGATCGGCGCGTCGGCCGGGTTGACCTTGCGGTAGGTCGGCGGCGACGGCAGGTTCTTCGGCAGCTGACCGCTCGCGGCGTTGATGGCGCCCTGCACGTCGTTGGCGGCGCCGTCGATGCTGCGGTTGAGGTCGAACTGGATGGTGATCGACGCGGTGCCCAGATAGCTCGTCGAGGTCATCTGGGCGATGCCCGGGATCTGGGCGAATTGCCGTTCGAGCGGCTGGGCCACCGACGAAGCCATGGTCTCTGGGCTGCCGCCCGGCAGATTGGCTGTGATCTGGATGGTCGGGAAGTCTACCTGCGGCAGTGGCGCGACCGGCAGCAGGGGATAGGCGACGAGACCGACGAAGAGAATGCCGGCCATCAGCAGCGAGGTGCCGATGGGATAACGGATGAAAGGTGCCGAAATCCCGCCCGCGTTCATTCCTGTCGGACCTTGTTCTGGGCCGGATCCGTACTCGCCACGGCCGTGGAGACGAGGCTCCCGGGCTGGACCTTGAATTGGCCGCCGGTGATCACTTGCTGCCCGGGCGTCAGCCCTTCGTCGACGACGGAACGTCCGTCGATGCTGTAGCTGACCTTGATCTTGTGCACCTCGGCCTTGTTGTCCTGATTGACAGAATAGGCGTAGAGGCCGTTGGTGGAGTGCTGGACCGCATCATCCGGGACAACGGTCGCATCCTTGAGGGTGCGCACCAGCAGGCGCGTTGACACCGACTGCCCGGGCCACAGCGCGTGGTCCTTGTTGTCGAACACCGCCTTGAGCCGGATCGTGCCGCTGCTGGTGTCGACCTGGTTGTTGATGACCGCGAGTTTGCCCTCGGCCAGCGTCTTCTTGCCGTCGGTGGTGAAGGCGATCACCCTGAGCGCGCCGGCCTTCTGGCCCTCGCTGATATAGGGCAGCTGATCCTCTGGCGCGGTGAAGATCACCGAGATCGGCTCGACCTGCGAGATCGTGACGATGCCGGTCTGCGTCGAGGCGTTGACGATGTTGCCGATGTCGACCTGGCGCAGGCCCGCGACGCCGGTGATCGGCGCCTTGACCTGGGTGTAGTCGAGCTGGGTCTGCGCGTTGGAGATCGCAGCATCATCGGCGGCGATCTGTGCGGTGAGCTGGGCGACCGTGGAGCGCTGGGTGTCGACCCGCTGGGCGGTGGCGAATTCGCCGAGCTTCATGGCGCGCTGGAGCTCGAGATTGGCGTTGGCCAGATTTGCCTCGTCCTGGGCCTTCTTGGCCTTGGCCTGGTCGAGCGTGGCTTGATAGGGACGGGGATCGATCGAGGCGAGAAGCTGGCCCTCCTTGACGATCTGGCCTTCGGTGAAGGCGATCTTGTCGATCTGGCCATCCACCCTGGTCCGGACTTGGACGGTGTTGAAGCCCGCAACCGTGCCCAGACCGGTCAGGTAAACCGGAAAGTCCACCTTCTGAACTGGCGAAACGCTCACGGGGACGGCGGACGGGCGCTGCGGCCCCTTTTGTGCGGTCTGGGTTTTTCCGGCGTCGGGCGAGCCGAATTTCTGCCAACCATAGTAACCTGCGGAGGCCACGGCCGCGATGATCAGAATCCAGAGGATCGGCCGGGACTTTTTCATATCGTCTCGTGTCGGCTCTTATGCCCTAAGCTACGAATTATGAGGCAATCATAGGGTTCCAGGAGGCTTGTATAATACACGCCAAGTTCCAGTGTAAACAGCACTATCGGTTGAGAATCCTAAACAATTGGAAAGCTTTGCACGGGTTAGGCAGCTCCGTGTCACTACGGTGTGCCGTGCTGCATTCCCCCCTCAGGAACGATCAGCGTGCAAAGTTTGTGCAATGCTCGAAAGCGGTGTGCTCTGGACTGAGCGGCGCCGCGCATGGGCCGCAAGGCGACGGCTGGCAGGAACGGTTCTAATCGTGCAGTTTCGGTTGTCAGGGAAATCGGCATCGGTCATATCGACGCGCCACAACGGGAGCGCAGCATGGACGAACTGAACGGCAAGCTGATCGCGTGTCAGATCCTGATCACGGGACTGATCGCACGCGTCGCCAACGAGCAGCGTGATCCCTTGCGCTTTCTCACCGAGTTCCGCGACGAGATCAGAGCCGTCGTCAACGGCGTCAACATCGCAGGCATGGACGACAGCGACCGCGTGCGCGCGGTGGCGCGGAAGACCGTCGATGAATTGTTCTCGTTGATGAAGCCGCCAAGCAGCGATTGACCATGCGCCCGCGACCGCCGATTTAGCAGCATTTTCACGCGCTCTTTAGAACGACTCCAATCTCGATTTAGAACGATTTCAAACGGCAGTTTAGAATCGCTTTGATCTGGACTTATTCAAGCGTTCTCGCGGCTTACTCGCATTGACCCGCAATTTTGCGGCCGATACCAACACTCCAATCGCTCATCGAAGTGAATGGGCGAACTGGAATATGGGGCGTGTTTGGTAATGGGGCAGGTGGTCGCACCGAAGTCGTTGCGTTCGGTCGCAGCATTCGATGAAAAGTTCACGAGCGTTTCCGGCAAGAAGGTCTCCGCTGTCGCGGGCCTGATCGCAGCAGCATCGGTGTCGAGCGGCGCGGAGGCGCAGCAGTCGAACCTGCCGCCGGTGACGGTCGATGCGCCGGTCGCGCGTCCGCGCCCGGTGGCTTCGAAGCCGACGGCGGATCAGGTCCGCGCGCGCAATGCGCTTCGCCGCGCCGCGCAGCGGCAGCAGGCGGCGCAGCAGACCGCTCCCACCACGCCGTCCGGCGAGGTTGACCGCAATCCGTATTCGGATCCGGCGGCGCCATACAAGGTCGACCACGTCCAGGCCTCCGGCAAGTTTCCCGAGCCGATGCTGAACACGCCGAAGACCATCACCGTGCTCAGCAAGGAAGTTCTCGAGGACAAGAACGCCACGACGCTGAAGGAGATCGGGCGGTCGACCGCCGGCGTGACGCTGGGTTCGGGGGAGGGGGGCAACGCGTTCGGCGACCGCTTCTTCATCCGCGGCTTCGATGCGCGCAACGACGTCTTCATCGACGGTATCCGCGATCCCGCGGTCTCAATCCGCGAAAACTTCTTCACCGAGCAGATCGAGATCCTGCGGGGCCCCGCCTCGTCCTACGCCGGCCGCGGCACCGCTGGCGGTGCCATCAACATCGTCACCAAGCAGGCGGGCGACGTTAATTTCAAGCGGATGGATACCGAGTTCGGCACCGACAGAACCAAGCGCGTCACGCTCGACGTCAACCAGGTCGTCGATCCGACCTTCTCCGTGCGCGTGGGCGGCCTGTTCCAGGACGCCAACGTCGCCGGCCGCAACTATATCACCGACGATCGCTGGGGTTCTTTCATCTCGACCAAGTACACCCCGACCAACGACATCAAGATCACGACGAACTATGTCCACACCGATCTTAGCGGCTACCCGGATTTCGGCGTGCCCTTCTACAGGCAGGGCAATGTCCCTGTGACGTCGGCGGGCATTCCGCGCGGAAACTGGTACGGCTTCCTCAATCGCGACTTCCAGACCGCACGGCAGGATTTCGGCACCGGAACGATCGAGTACAAGGTCAACGATGCCATTACGCTGACCAGCAAGGTTCGCGGCGAGCACTCGCTGCTGAACTACATCGGCACCTTGCCGCAGAACCCGAACACGACCAGCCCCAATCCGCTGCTCTGGACCACCACGGCCAGCGCGCAGAGCCGCTTCCAGAACGTCGACGTGTGGGCCAACCAGAACGAGGCCACTTTCAAGCTCGTCACCGGAGGGGTCAAGCACACCGCGGTGTTCGGCGTGGAATACGCCAACGAGAACATCTCGATCGACCGTTACACCGGCCTCTCGTCGGAACTATTCGGCGGCGGCTCGACCAGCAACGGAGCGGTCACGGGGGTCAACCTCTACTCGCCGCAGTACACCTACATTCCCTTCAGCAACACGCCATCGCTGGTTGGAAATCCCACGCGCTATGGTGTCAACACCAGCAGCGTCTACGTCATGGACACTGCGAACTGGCAGGACACCATCATTGTGAATGGCGGCGTGCGCTACGACGGCTATAATATGAGTGCGTCAGTCAACGCGCCCCCCGCCCTAAAAATGAACGCCGATCTTGTCAATTACAATGTCGGCGCGGTCTACAAGCCGATCTCGATCGGCAGCCTTTATGCAGCCTATGCGACCTCGGCCAATCCGTTCGGGTCGGAGCTTGATGCGACCGCGACCGATTACGGTGGTGTTCCGCCCAACACGACCGTTTTGCTCGGACCCGAGCGCAACAAGGCAATCGAGCTCGGCACCAAATGGGAGCTTGCCGACCGTCACCTGCTGGTGACCGGTGCGCTGTTCCAGACGACCAAGGACAATGCGCGCGAGACCGTCAACAGCGTGCTGACTTCGGGCGCCGCCTACAGGATCCAGGGCATCGACATCGAGGCCGAGGGCAAGCTCACCGACCGCTGGAGCATTTTTGGCGGCCTGGTGCTGATGCAGTCGAAGGTCACGCAGAGCGGCGTTGCCTCGAATCTCGGTCTGCAACTCGCCAACATAGCCCACCAATCGTTCAGCATGTTGACCAAGTACAAGTTCGACGGCGGCTGGGAACTCGGCGGGCAGGCGGTGTACCGCTCGAAGGTCTATGGCGGCACGTTCGCGGCCAACACCAACGAGTTGCCGAGCTATTGGCGGTTCGACGCGTTCCTCGAGAAGAAGATCGACCAGAACTGGACCATGAAGTTCTACGCCCAGAACCTGACGAACAAGCTCTACTACGACTCGTTCTATCGCAGTGCCGTGCCTTTCGTGGCGGTCGCGCCGGGACGGGCGTTCTACCTCGTGACGACGGCGAAGTTCTGATCATGTTGACGTGCCTGCCTGGCGTTCTGAGCAAGGATGATGTGGCGGATTTCCGCCGCATCATGGACGCCAGCGATTGGGAGGACGGGCGCTCCACCGCCGGCTCGCAGTCGGCGATGGTCAAGCGCAACGAGCAATTGCCGCCCGACAGCGAAGTCGCGCGAAAACTCGGCAACCGCATCATTTCGGCGCTGACCTCGAACCCGCGCTTCATCGCGGCGGCGATCCCGCTCCAGATATTCCCGCCGCTGTTCAACCGCTATGCAGCCAGCAGCGGCCACCATTTCGGCCTGCACGTCGACAATGCCATCCGCGGCGACCGCCTGACCGGCCTCCGCATCCGCACAGACCTGTCGGTGACGCTGTTCCTGGCCGAGCCGGAGGAGTACGACGGTGGCGAACTTGTGATCGAGGACAGTTACGGTTCGCACGAAGTCAAGTTGCAGGCCGGGGACTGCGTGCTCTATCCCTCGACCAGCCTCCATCTGGTCACCCCGGTGACGAGGGGAACGCGGGTTGCGTCTTTCTTCTGGCTTCAGAGCATGATACGGGACGATCAAGCCCGGAGCATGATCTTTGACCTCGACACCGCGATACAGGCGCTGGTGGAACGGCTCGGGCGTGACGATCCCGAAACGGTCAAATTGACGGGTATCTATCACAACCTCATTCGCTACTGGGCCGAAGTATGAAGATCATGTCCTTCCAAGCAAGCCTTGCCGCAGCTCTTGTGCTGGCGGCCGCCTGGCTTGCATCCCCTGTTTCCGCCCAGACACAGGCCACGCCCGCGGCACCGGTCCAGTCGACGGCTCAGCCGTCCCCGGTCGGCCCGGCCCCGGTTGTTGCTCCGCCTGCGGCGCCGCAAGCTGCCGCGCCTGCGGCTGCAAAGTCCGATACTGCAGCCGGCATCGCGCCCGCCATGAAGGAATTGTCGCCCTGGGTGATGTTCATGTCGGCGGACATCATCGTGAAGGCGGTGATGATCGGGCTCGCTTTTGCATCGCTGATGACCTGGACGGTGCTGATCGCCAAGTCGATCGAGCTGTCGATCGCCGCGACCAAGCTTCGCTCGGCGCTGAAGAAGATCGCGGAGGCGCGCTCGCTCGCGGAAGCGCAGATGGCGCTCGGCTCCAAAGCGGGGATCCTGCCGTCCTTCCTGGCGGCGGCGCTGCGGGAGGCGCGGATGTCGGCCGGCCTGTCCAGTGACACCGGCATCAAGGAGCGGGCGGCTTCGAGCTTCTCCGAGATCATGCGCGCGGAGGCGCGGCGCATCCGCGTCGGCATGGGTGTGCTCGCGACCATCGGCTCGACCTCGCCCTTCGTCGGCCTGTTCGGCACGGTGTGGGGCATCATGAACAGCTTCATCGGCATCTCGAAGTCGCAGACCACGAACCTCGCCGTCGTTGCGCCCGGTATCGCCGAGGCGCTGCTCGCCACCGCGATCGGTCTGGTCGCCGCCATTCCCGCCGTCATCATCTACAATTACTTCTCGCGCGTGACGAAGAGCTATCTCGAGCTCGTCAGCCGTGCCTCGGGCGCGGCGGGGCGGTTGCTCTCGCGCGATCTCGACCGCAGCCACGGCAGCGTGCATTCGCGCGCGGCGGAGTGAACCATGGGCGTTTCGCTCGCAGACAATGATGACGACGACGATTTCGGCGAAACGCATGAAATCAACGTCACGCCGTTCATCGACGTCATCCTGGTGCTGCTGATCATCTTCATGGTCGCAGCGCCGCTCTCGACCGTCGACCTGCCGATCGATCTGCCGACGTCGAGCGCGACGCCGCAGAAGAAGCCGGACAAGCCGACCTATCTCAGCATCAAGCCCGATTTGACGCTTGCCATCGGAGAGAACCCGGTCCACCGCGCCGAGTTGATCGGCACCCTCGACGGGCTGTCCGACATGAGCAAGGACAAGTACGTGTTCCTGCGCGCCGATCGCTCGGTGCCGTATGGCGAGTTGATGGGCGTCATGGAGCTGTTGCGCTCAGGCGGCTATTCGCGGGTGAAGTTGGTTGCGCTGGAAGGCGCTCCGGGGGCGCCCGCGGCAGGCGCCGCTCAGCCTTAGAGGCCCGCTATGTCGGACGAGTCCAGACCAGCCCGGACGCTTTGGATTTTGGCAGCGATGGCGGCGCTCGCGCTCCATCTGGGCGGGGCCGCGCTCGCGTTGGCGCACCTGCGGGCCGATGACGCCGATGACGGCCTCGGCGCGGCCGGCGCGGAGTTCGCTGTCGAGATGGCCTCGCCGAAGGCGCCTGACACCGACCTTCCGCCGGGACCGGATAGTGAAGCGATGCAGGAGCAGCAGGCGCTTCCCGAGCAAAAGGCCGAGACCAAGGAAACCGAGCTTCCAAAGGATCAGTCGCAACAGGTCGACGATCCCGATCGGGTCGTCACCGAGAACATTTCGAAGAAGCCGCAGGACGAGGATCCGAAGATTGCGGCGGTCGAAACGCCCGCTGCGGAGGCCTCGCCGAAGTCCGTTGCGACGGCGCGGCAGACGCTCGACGAGGACGCGCGCGAGGCCGAGAAGGCACTGGCGCCCGTGCTGGGCATCGGCAAGGACATTCTAAAGCTCACGGCAGACTGGAATCGCAAGATTAGCGCGCACCTTACGGCCCACAAGGTCAATCCGGAAGGCAAGGAGCCCAACAATCAGAAAGTCAAGGTCAGCTTCGCGATCAACCGACGGGGCAACGTGCTTTCAGTCGACGTTGTCGAGTCGTCCGGGGATGCAGCTTACGATGCGGCCGCGATCTCGATTGTCCGCAAATCCGATCCCATCCCGCAGCCGCCTGCCAGCCTGACCGACGACCGGTTCGAGCGCACCGTCGACATCATCTTCACGCCGCCGGACGCAAGGAAAAAGAAGAAGACGGCTCAGCGCCAGTAGAGCCTGATCCCGACATAGACCACGACCAGGCAGGCGAAGATCAGGGCCACCGGGAGCGGCCGCTTCTGGGTTGCGCCCGCGGTCGCTGCCCGGAAGAAACTGGCCTTCTTCAGCTTCGGTTCGGGGCGGCGGAAAGCGGTAACATTGTCCGCCGCCGGTTCAGCCGCCCGGGGGCGGACGTCAGGTGGAGTTCCCGCGCCGCCCATCTCGGCATAGTAGGCCTTGTAGATGGCGCCGATGGTGGCCTCGGTAGCCTCACCCTCGTTCATCTGCGCCCGCAGGTTCTTGTAGCTCAGGAGGAACTCCTGCGCCTCCGGAGGCAGCGCGGACGACCCGTTGAGCTTGGCCATCATCTTCCAGGTGGCAAAATCGGCGCGAGCGCGGGTATCAGCGCGTCGCGCGATCAGCATATCGGCAGCTTTGACCAAGTCGGCCTCGAGCCCTTCGGCTTGTGTTCGGGTGTGCTGTTCAACTACGTATTGCCGGTCAGAATGAGAACAGCCTGAATCACATAACCGGTCAACGTTCGCAGTATTGCTGAAATAACATCAAGATTTAGACCGAACTGCGAGCCTGCCAGCGGTAGCAGGATCAGCAAGCCGATCAGAATCAGCATCCCGAACGGCTCGAGCCGCGCCAGCGGGAGGGCGAGTGGCCGGGGCAGCAGCCCTACCGCGACGCGCCCGCCGTCGAGCGGCGGGATCGGCATCATGTTGAACACCGCCAGCACCGCGTTGATCAGCAGTGCGTTCTTGAGATTGTCAAAGATCCATTGCGCCGAGTTCGCTGGGGCCCAGGGCAGGGCGTGCAGGGCAAGAGCTGCGGACAGCGCCAGCAGGATGTTGGTGGCGGGCCCGGCCAGCGCCACCCAGACCATGCCGAGTCTGGGGTCGTTGAGCTTGCGGAAATTCACCGGCACAGGCTTGGCATAGCCGAACAGGAATGGCGAATGCGCGAACAGCAGCATCGCCGGCAATATCAGCGTGCCGAACGGGTCGATGTGGCGGAGCGGGTTGAAGCTGACACGGCCGAGCTGCCATGCGGTATCATCACCGAGACGATGTGCGACGAAGGCGTGGGCAGCCTCGTGGAAGGTGATGGCGAGCACCAGCGGCAGCACCCACACCGAGAGGTCATACAAGGAAATGTTCACGGCTCGTCCGTCCCGGTTTGCCTGCGGTCTTGCAGCCGACCCAGCCAACCGGTGGTGCAGCAACGCGTCACCCCAACATAGGGTGGGCGGTCCCGAAATGCCACGCCGCAAATGATCGGCGAGACCAGCGGCCGTGACGTGGAGCCTTGGCGCCGGATGAGCTACGTCGGGATCGTCCCGTCATATCGGATCATGCCGTCCTCGATCGTCACCCAGCCCATCTTTTCGCTGACCCAGATGTGCTCGGTGGGCACAAACGCGTTGCGATCGTCGAAGGTCGCCAGCGCAACGCCAGCCAGCGTGCCGTTGCGCCGCCAGGCGAACAGGCGCGTGCCGCAGCGCTTACAGAACACGCGGTCGATGTTCTCGGACGACGCATAGCGCTCGGTGTCGCCCTCGACAGTCAGTGCGCGCTGGTCGAATTGCGCGCGGGCGAAGTAGGGCGAGCCCATCGCCTTCTGACAGAGGCGGCAATGGCAGATGCGGACGTTGAGCGGCTCGCCCTCCGCCTTGAACCGCACCGCGCCGCACAGACATCCGCCTTCTCGGATCATGGCTGCCTCAATAGGTTGCCCGCCCACCCGAGATGTCGAACACGGCGCCGGTCGAGAACGCGCAGTCCTCGGATGCGAGCCAGCTCACCATCGCGGCTAGCTCTTCCACCAGCACAAAGCGCGCTTTCGGGATTTTCGACAGCATGAAGTCGATATGCTGCTGCGTCATCTGGTCGAAGATCGCCGTCTTCGCAGCCGCGGGAGTCACCGCATTGACGAGAATGTCGTGTGCGGCCAATTCCTTGCCGAGCGACTTGGTCAGCGCGATCAGGCCGGCCTTGGACGCCGAATAATGCGAGGCGTTGGGATTGCCTTCCTTGCCGGCGATCGAGGCGATGTTGACGATGCGCCCGTACTTCTGCTTGAGCATCCAAGGCACGATCGCCTTGCAGACGATGAAAGGGCCGTCGAGGTTGATGCGCAGAACTTTCCGCCATTCCTCGAGATCGGTCTCCCAGACCGGCTTGTTGACGCCGGCGATGCCGGCATTGTTGACGAGGATGTCGATCTTGCCGAAGGCGGCCAGCGTCGCGTCGCGGGCCTGCTCGACGGCCGCGGTATCGGTGACGTCGACCTTGAAGACGCAGGTGTTATCGCCGATTTCCTTTGCCGTCTTCTCGGCCAGGGCTGCATCAAAATCCCAGATCGCGACCTTGGCGCCGGAGGCGACGAAGCGCTGAACAATGGCGCGGCCAAAGCCCTGCGCGCCGCCGGTGACGATGGCGACACGGCCGTTGAGATCGATCTTGTTCATGCCGGGCCTCTGGCGTCAGAGCATGTAGCCGCCGTCGACCACGAGGTCGACACCGGTGGTGAAGGCGCTCTCGTCGCTGCCGAGATAGACCGCCATGGATGCGATCTCGTCGGCGGTGCCGAGCCGGCCCATCTTCTGGCGGGAGACGAACATCTCCTTGCCCTGCGGCCCTTGCGCTGCGGCACGGTCGAGCATCGAAGGCGTCTCGACGGTGCCCGGGCAGATGCTGTTGCAGCGGATGCCCTTGGTGATGAAGTCGAGCGCGACCGCGCGCGTCAGCAGCGACACCGCTGCCTTCGAAGCGCTGTAGACGTAACGGTTGGCCGGCGGCCGCAGCGCCGCGCAGGAGGAGATGTTGACGATGCTGCCGCCGCCGCCCGCGAGCATGTCCGGCAGGAAGGCCCTGATGGTCCGGTGCATCGACTTGACGTTGAGGTCGAACGAGAAATCAAAATCCTCTTCCGAACACTCCAGGATGGTGCCGTGGTGCACGAAGCCCGCCGCGTTGAGCAGGATGTCGACCTTGCCGACGCGCTTGGCGAAGGCGTTAACGTCGGCGGTGCTGCGCACGTCGAGCTTCGCAGTCTCGGCAATACCTTCCTTAGCCAGGCTCGCGATGCCGCTCTCATTGATGTCGGTGGCGATGATGGTTGCGCCTTCACGCGCGAATGCAATGGCGCATGCGCGCCCGATGCCTGCCGCTGCAGCCGTGATGACGGCGCGCTTTCCCTTGAGGCGGTCTGCCATTTGTATTCTCCTCGATTTTCTCAGTGCCGTAGCCCGGATGAGCGCGCGAGCGCGATATCCGGGAGCGGATGTCCCGGGTGTCGCTCCGCTCACCCGGGCTACGTGTTCCTAACTCAGTGATTATCCCGCGCTACGCCAAATGTGCCGGCGACGTTCTGATAGCGCGTAGCGAGCTCCATGCAGGCACCGGTCGACTGCTGGCCGACGGTGTTGCGATAAAGCTCCTGCCACGGCGTCTGGTTCGGCGGATGCTTGAAGCCGCCATTCGCCGCCAGCTCGGCGTGGCGCTTCTTCACCTCGTCGTCGGAGATGAGAATGTTGGCACTGCCCTTGTTCAGATCGACGCGTACCTTGTCGCCGTTTCTGAGGATCGCGAGCCCGCCATTGGCGGCGGCTTCCGGCGAAGCATTGAGGATCGAAGGGGAGCCCGAGGTGCCCGACTGGCGGCCGTCGCCGATGCAGGGCAGGGACATGATGCCGCGCTTGATCAGCGCCGCAGGGGGCTGCATGTTCACGACCTCGGCGCCGCCGGGATAGCCGATCGGGCCGGTGCCGCGGATGAACAGCACGCAGCGCTCGTCGATCTCGAGTGAGGGATCGTCGATCCGCTCGTGATAGTCCTCGGGACCCTCGAACACGATGGCGCGGCCCTCGAATGCATTGAGATCGGTCGGGTTGCTGAGGTAGCGATCGCGGAACTCCTTGGAGATCACGCTGGTCTTCATGATCGCGGAATCGAACAGATTGCCCTTCAGCACCAGGAAGCCGGCGTCCTTCACCAGCGGCTTGTCGTAAGACCAGATCACGTCGTTGTCGGGTTTTGGCGCATTGGCGCAGTTCTCGCCGATGCCGCGGCCGTTGACCGTGACCGCGTCCTCGTGGATGCGCTTGTGCTTCATCAGTTCGCGCACCACGGCCGGCACGCCGCCGGCGCGGTGGAATTCCTCGCCGAGATAGAAGCCGGCCGGCTGCATGTTCACCAGCAGCGGCACGTCGTGGCCGACCTTCTGCCAGTCGTCGATGGAGAGCTCGACGCCGATGTGGCGCGCCAGCGCGTTAATGTGGATCGGTGCGTTGGTCGAGCCGCCGATCGCCGAATTGATCACGATGCAGTTCTCGAACGCCTTGCGGGTCAGGATGTCCGAAGGCTTGAGGTCTTCCCAGACCATGTCGACGATGCGTTTTCCCGTCTCGTAGGCGATCTGGCCGCGCTCGCGATAGGGGGCGGGGATCGCCGCACAGCCCGGCAGCGAGAAGCCGAGCGCTTCCGCGAGCCCGTTCATGGTCGAAGCGGTGCCCATGGTGTTGCAATGGCCGACCGAGGGCGCCGATGACGCCACGATCTCCATGAATTCTTCATAGTCAATCTCGCCGGCGGCGAGGCGCTCGCGCGATTTCCAGACGATGGTGCCGGAGCCGGTGCGCTCGCCATTGTGCCAGCCGTTCAGCATCGGCCCGCCCGACAGCACGATCGCGGGCAGGTTGACGGTCGCCGCCGCCATCATGCAGGCCGGCGTGGTCTTGTCGCAGCCCGTGGTCAGCACCACGCCGTCGAGCGGATAGCCGTAGAGGATTTCGACGAGGCCGAGATAAGCGAGGTTGCGGTCGAGCGCCGCGGTCGGGCGCTTGCCGGTCTCCTGGATCGGATGGGTCGGGAATTCCATCGCAATGCCGCCGGCCTCGCGGATGCCTTCGCGGACGCGATGGGCAAGCTCGATATGGTGGCGGTTGCAGGGGGAGAGGTCGTTGCCGGTCTGCGCGATGCCGATGATCGGTTTGCCGGACTGGAGCTCGGCGCGGGTGAGACCGTAGTTCAAATAGCGCTCCATATAGAGCGCGGTCATGCCCGGATTATGCGGATTGTTGAACCATTCCTGCGAGCGGAGGTGGCGGCGAGCGCCGTTGCCGGCGGGGGCATGCCCATTGGTTGGTTTTTTTGTCATTGGTTTCTCCTGCAATGCAAACGCACTGGCGTCCGTTTTATGGTATCGGCTTGTGCGATGCCCAACGGCGCGAGCGACGATTTGCCTGCCCGCTGGCGGGTCGTTTCCTCACAAATCCGATACTAGTCATGGCCACTTGGTAACGCTACCATTTTGTTCGCAACACCCCCGCCTGAAACGGCTGGCCGGTTGTCGGAACGCCGGGCCGACGAGCTTTGCCGCTCGATCACCTTGAAGCCGAGATCGAGCACCGGCTGCTCCGGACGCCGTCCGTCGATCGCGTCGATCAGCATGCTGGCGGCCGTGTTGCCCATCTCGTAGCGGTTGGTGCGCACGCTCGTCAAAGTCGGGACGGCGGAGGCCATGAATTCGAGATCGTTGAAGCCAACGATCGCGATCTGTTCGGGGATCGCGATCTCGCGGCGCCTGCATTCGAACAGCACACCCAGCGCGAGGTCGTCATTGGCGCAGAACACCGCGTCCATGCCGGGCTCCCGCGCCAGGAGATCGGTGAACAGGGCGCCTCCGAGCGTTACCGAGGTCGGAGTCGCCGTGGTGACGACGAGGCGTTGGTCGAACAGTCCGGCGTCTTTCATGGCCGAGACGTATCCGTCGAGCCGGCGCTGCACCCGCGGATCCATCCGTGCGCCGACGAAACCGATCTTGCGGTGACCTTGCGCGAACAGATGCGCAACCGCCGCACGGGCTGCGTCATAGTGCGAAAAGCCGATCATCATGTCGATCGGATTGGGTCCGATCTCCATGATCTGCACGATCGGGCAGTCGGCGGCATCGAGCATTGCGCGCGATTCCGTGGTCTGGTCGATGCCGGTGACGATCAGCCCGGCCGGCTTCTGCGCAAGAAACAGCCGCAGCAGCTTCTCCTCCTGGAGAATACTGTAGCGTGTGTTGGACAACTGGATCGAGTAACGGCTGTTTTCGGAGGCGTCGTAGATGCCGCGTAGCACGTCGGAGAACACGTTATTGGTCAGCGACGGAATCAAGACACCGATCACCTCGGTGCGCTGCGAGGCCAACGCGCGCGCCGCCAGGTTCGGCACATAGCCAAGCTCCCTAGCCGCGCTTTCGACCCGGGTCCGTTTGGCCACCGACAGCGCCTCGGGATTGCGGAAGAAGCGGGACGCTGTGATCGGGCTTACGCCGGCGAGCTCGGCGACTTCCGCCAGCCGGATTTTGCCTGACTTGGTGCGGTTTCGACCCATTTGCTGCTCTTAACACACTCACTGTCGCAAACAAAGGAACGTTGACAGCGCTACCAGCACGGACTAACCAAAGACAAATTGCCAAAACCGCGCAAACTGCCGACAATGTCGCCCGCTAAGGTTGGGCTTCGTTCGGTGAAGTCAGAAAAAACAAGACGGTCGCGGCGCGAGATGCGTCGTGGACTTTCGAGGAGGGAGCTAGATGTCGTCTGTGCAAATCCGCGACGTGCGGAAATCGTTCGGCAATTTTGAAGTCCTGCACGGCGTTTCGATTCCGATCGAGGACGGCCAGTTCGTTGTCCTGGTTGGCCCCTCCGGCTGCGGCAAGTCGACGCTTCTGCGCATGCTCGCCGGTCTCGAGAACATCACCTCAGGCACGATCTCGATCGGCGACCGCGTCGTCAACAATGTCCAGCCCAAGGAGCGGGACATTGCGATGGTGTTCCAGAACTACGCGCTCTATCCGCACATGACGGTCGGCGAGAACATGGGCTTCTCGATGAAGCTGCGGGGCGAGAGCACCGAAGAGATCAACAAGCGCGTCAAGCGCGCCGCCGAGATCCTGGCACTGTCGCCGCTGCTCGAACGCTATCCGCGCCAGCTCTCCGGCGGCCAGCGCCAGCGCGTCGCCATGGGCCGCGCCATCGTGCGCGATCCGCAGGTGTTCCTGTTCGACGAGCCCTTGTCGAACCTCGACGCCAAGCTGCGCGTCGCGATGCGCACCGAGATCAAGGAGCTGCACCAGCGGCTGAAGACCACGACGGTCTACGTCACCCACGATCAGATCGAGGCCATGACCATGGCCGATAAAATCGTGGTCATGCATGACGGCATCGTCGAGCAGATGGGTACGCCGCTCGAGCTCTACGACAAGCCCGAGAACCAGTTCGTCGCCGGCTTTATCGGCTCGCCGTCCATGAACTTCCTGAAGGGTCATGTGCGGGTCAACGGCGTTGCGACCTTCGAGGGGCCGAATGGCGTCAAGCTGCCGCTCAGGAACGCGCCGGCGGCGTCCGACGGGCGTCCTGTCGTTTACGGCGTGCGTCCCGAGCATTTCACCATCGCTGACGACGGCGCCGATGCCGAGATCGTCGTGGTCGAGCCGACCGGCTCGGAAACGCAGGTGTTTGCGAAGCTCGGTGGTGAGCAGGTCGTCGCAGTCTTCCGCGAACGTCACCAGTTCAACCCGGGCGACAAGGTCAAGCTGAAGCCCGATCCTTCCGTGATTCATCTGTTCGACGAGGCGACGGGCAAACGCGTATAGCGACGCCAAAGAACTGCCAAGCAGAACTGCCCCAATACAAGACGACCCAATACAAATATAAAATTTAGGGAGAGAACGATGAGCGATTTCGACAGGCGAAGTGTGCTTAAAGTCGGTCTGGGCGGCGCGGCGCTGCTGGCCGGCCCGGGCATTGTCCCGGTACGCGCGGCGGAGTGGACCAACACGCCCGAGCCGAACGCTTCCATCCGCGTCTTGCGCTGGAAGCAGTTCATTCAGGCCGAGTTCGACAAATTCGCCGAGCAGACCAAGGCGTTCTCCGAGAAGACCGGCGTCAAGATCAAGCTCGAGGCCGAGAGCTGGGAGGACATCCGCCCCAAAGCCGCGGTCGCCGCCAATGTCGGCGCCGGTCCCGACCTGATCATCGGAACGCTCGATGATCCCCACAAATTCCCGGAAAAGCTGATCGACATGACTGACGTCGCCGACTATCTCGGCGCGCAGTATGGCGGCTGGTACCCGGTTGCCGAACGCTACGGCAAGAAGGGCAACAGCTGGATCGCCATTCCGCAGGGCGCGACCGGCGGCTGCCTGAACTATCGCGTTAGCCACGTGAAGGCCGCCGGCTTCGATGAATTTCCCAAGGACACTGCCGGCTTCCTCAAGCTCTGCCAGGCGCTGAAGAAGAACAACACGCCGGCCGGCTTCGCGCTCGGCCACGCCACGGGTGACGCCAACGGCTGGTGCCAGTGGGCGCTGTGGGCCTTCGGCGGCAAAGTCGTCAATGAAAAGAACGAGGTCGTGATCGACTCGCCGGAGACGATCGCCGCGCTCGAATACGTCAAGCAGCTCTACGAGACCTTCATCCCCGGCGTGCTGTCGTGGAACGACTCGAACAACAACAAGGCGTTCCTCAACGGCGAGCTCAGCCTGACGCTGAACGGCATCTCTATCTGGACCGTCGGAAAGAACTCGACCGATCCGAAGCAGCAGGAGATCGCCAAGGACATGAACCACGCGCCGATGCCGATCGGTCCGGTCGGCGTGTCGACCGAGCAGCAGAACGTGCTGGTTTATTACGGCTACAAGCACTCGAAGTATCCGAAGGCGGTCAAGGAATACATCAAGTTCATGATGGACAAGGCGAACTACGACGCCTGGGAGGTCTCCTCCAACGGCTACGTGTCGCCGCCGCTTCCGGCCTACAACGACAACCCGGTGTGGACGTCGGATCCGAAGATCACGCCGTATCGCGACTGCCTGAAGCGCTGCCGCGACAACGGCTATGCCGGCGATCTCGGCTATGCCTCGGCCGCGGTGATGGGCGACTTCGTCGTCGTCGACATGTTCGCCGAGGCGGCGTCGGGCTCGGTGACGCCGAAGGCGGCAGCCGCACGCGCAGCCGAGCGCGCCAAGCGCTACTATCAGGTCTGATCAGCTCCAATCTACGCGGCGTCCGGTTCGCCGGACGCCGCGACTTTTCGTCGAGGGGAATCCGACATGGCAGTTATGGCCGAGTCCACTGTCGCGCAGGCCAAGCGCAGCAGCTTGTGGACCAGAGCATTCGAGAGCCGGCATTTCCTCGGCGCGATGTTCATGGTGCCGGCAATCGCCATCCTCATCCTGTTTCTGGCTTACCCGCTGGCGCTGGGCTTCTGGCTCGGCATGACCGACACCAAGATCGGCGGCGCCGGGCGCTACATCGGCTTCCAGAATTTCGTCTCGCTGGCGAAGGACTCAGTGTTCTGGCTTTCGGTGTTCAACACGATCTTCTACACGGTCGCCGCCAGCGCGGTGAAATTCGCCATCGGCCTTTACCTGGCGCTGCTGCTCAACGAGCGGCTGCCGATGAAGTCGATGATCCGGGCTATCGTGCTGTTGCCCTTCGTCGTGCCCACGGTGCTCTCTGCGATTGCGTTCTGGTGGATTTATGACAGCCAGTTCTCGATCATCTCCTGGGTGTTGATCAAGGCCGGCCTGATCACGCGCTATATCGATTTCCTTGGCGATCCCTGGAATGCGCGCTGGTCGGTCGTCGCCGCCAATATCTGGCGCGGCGTGCCTTTCGTGGCGATCACGCTGCTGGCGGGATTACAGACCATCTCGCCCTCGCTCTATGAGGCCGCCAATCTCGACGGCGCCACCAATCTGCAGCGCTTCCGCCACATCACGCTGCCGATGCTGTCGCCGATCATCGCGGTCGTGATGACGTTCTCGGTGCTGATGACCTTCACCGACTTTCAGCTCATCTACACCATCACGCGGGGTGGACCGATCAACTCCACCCATCTGATGGCGACGCTGTCGTTCCAGCGCGCCATCACCGGCGGCAATCTCGGCGAGGGGGCGGCGATCTCGAACGCGATGATTCCGTTCCTGGTCGCGGCGATCCTGCTCAGCTTTTTCGGGCTTCAGCGTTCCCGCTGGCAGCAGGGCGGGAGGGACTGACCATGACCACGGCAGACGACCAAAGCGTCGGAATGGACTATCTCGAGAGCTTCCCGCGGAAGTTTTTTCGGGTCTACCTTCCGCTCGGCCTGATCATCTTCTTCCTGCTGTTCCCGTTCTACTGGATGGCGGTCGCGACGTTCAAGCCGGACGCGGAGATGTACGACTACGAAAAGTACAATCCGTTCTGGATCGTGCATCCGACGCTGGAGCACATCAAGAAGCTGTTCTTCGACACCGACTATCCGCTCTGGATGTGGAACACCGTGATCGTCTCGGTGTCCTCGACCTTCATCTCCCTGTTCGCCAGCGTCTGCGCCGCCTATGCGATCGAACGCCTTCGCTACAAGGGCTCGCGCTATGTCGGCCTTGCGATCTTCCTCGGCTATCTGGTGCCGCCCTCCATTCTGTTCATTCCGCTGGCGGCGATCGTGTTTCAGCTCGGGCTGTTCGACGGCAATTTGGCGCTGATCCTGACCTATCCGACCTTCCTGATCCCGTTCTGCACCTGGCTCCTGATGGGCTATTTCCGCACCATCCCCTATGAGCTGGAGGAGTGTGCGCTGATCGACGGGGCGACGCGGCTGCAGATTCTGATGAAGATCACGCTGCCGCTTTCGCTGCCGGGCGTGATCTCGGCGGGCATCTTCGCCTTCACGTTGTCCTGGAACGAGTTCATTTACGCGCTGACCTTCATCTCCTCGTCCGAAAACAAGACGATCCCGGTCGGCGCGATCACCGAGCTCGTCAATGGCGACGTCTACCACTGGGGGGCCCTGATGGCGGCGGCTCTGACCGGCTCGGTTCCCGTAGTTATCCTTTATTCCTTCTTCGTGGAGTATTATGTGTCGGCGATGACCGGCGCCGTGAAGGAATGATCGCGGGGCCTGCCTCGAGAGCGCGCCAGGACGAATTGCCGAAATCGGCGCGTTCCGGCCAATAAAAAGGAGTAGGCTCTTGCACATTCTGGTTCTGGGCGCCGCCGGCATGGTCGGCCGCAAATTGTGCGAACGGTTGTCGCGCGACGGCCGGCTCGGCAAGAGCGACATCACCAAGCTGACCATGCATGACGTGGTCGAGCCGAAGGCGCCCGAAAGAGCCGGTTTTGCCGTCGAGACCGTGTCGAGCGATTTCGCCGTGCCGGGTGCGGCCGAAAAGCTGATCGCCGGCCGTCCGGACGTGATCTTTCATCTCGCCGCGATCGTCTCGGGCGAAGCCGAGCTCGATTTCGACAAGGGCTACCGCATCAATCTCGACGGCACGCGAATGCTGCTCGATGCCGTCAGGCTTGCAGGCGGCGGCTACAAGCCGCGCGTGGTCTTCACGTCCTCGATCGCGGTGTTCGGCGCGCCGTTCCCCGATGCGATCGGCGACGAGTTCTTCCACACGCCGCTTCTGAGCTACGGTACGCAGAAGGCGATCGGCGAATTACTGCTGGCCGACTATTCCCGCCGCGGCTTCCTCGATGGCATCGGCATCCGCCTGCCGACCATCTGCATCAGGCCCGGCCTGCCCAACAAGGCGGCATCGGGCTTCTTCTCCAACATCCTGCGCGAGCCGCTGGCCGGCAAGGAAGCGGTTCTTCCCGTGTCCGAGGACGTCCGCCACTGGCATGCCACGCCGCGCTCCGCCGTCGGCTTCCTGCTGCATGCCGGCACCATGGACCTCGCCGCGGTGGGGCCGCGCCGTAATTTGACCATGCCGGGCCTGTCGGCGACGGTTGGCGAGCAGATCGCTGCGCTGAAGCGCGTCGCCGGCGACAAGGTCGCCGCCCGCATCAAGCGGGAGCCCGATCCCTTTATCGTCGGCATCGTCGGCGGCTGGCCGCGCAACTTCAATGCAAAGCGGTCGCTCGAGCTCGGCTTCACCACTGCCGAGAAGACTTTCGACGACATCATCCGCATTCACATCGAAGACGAGCTCGGCGGCAATTTCGTCGCCTGATCTCTGACTGAGCGGGTAAAGTGATGGCGAGCGTTGCTTGCATCGGCGAATGCATGGTCGAGCTCCGGCAGGCCCAGGGTGGACAATCCGCCGGACCTTCCAGCGGGCAGGGCGGGGGCCTCTACTCGCGTGGATTCGGCGGCGACACCCTCAACACGGCCGTTTACCTCGCGCGGCTCGAGGTCAAGGTCGATTATTTCACCGCGCTTGGCGACGATGCCCTGAGCGATGAGATGATCGCGGCCTGGACTGCGGAGGGCGTCGGCACGAGGCGCGTCGCGCGGCTGCCGGGCAAGCTGCCCGGCATCTACATGATCCAGCTGGATGCGAAGGGAGAGCGCCAGTTCTTCCACTGGCGCGACAGTGCGGCGGCGCGCCAGCTGATGAACCTGCCGGAAACGGACGATCTCCTCAACTCGCTGATGAGCTACGACATCGTCTATCTCTCTGCGATCACGCTCTCGATCTACGACGCGGCCGGGCGCGAGCGCCTGTTCGCGGCGATCAAGCGCGCGCGTCTGCTTGGCACCCGCTTCGTGTTCGACACCAATTTTCGCGCGCGGGGATGGCCGGATCGTGAGGTCGCGCGCGAGGTGTTTTCAGCGGCCTTCGCGGCAGCCGACATCGTGCTGACCTCGACCGAGGATCTGCTCGCCCTCTATCCCGGTGAGAGCCACGAGCAGTTGATGGCGCGCATCCCAAGCTCCGAGCTGGTGTTCCGGCTCGCCGAGCCGGTCAGCCTGCTGCGCTTTCCCGGGGGGCCCTATGAGGTCCGCGCGGAGCCCATGACTAAACCCGTGGTCGACACCACCGCGGCCGGCGATAGCTTTGCGGCGGCCTATATCGCGGCACGGCTCGCCGGTTCCGACCCGGTCGAGGCCGCCCAGGCCGGGCACCGCCTCGCCAGCCTCGTCATCTGCTATTCCGGCGCCATCATTCCGGGTTATGCCATGCCGCCGAAGAAACGGCACCGGCCGGCGACCACGCGTCAAGCGACCAAGTGAAACGAAAGCCAAGATGACCACGACTGCCCAACAGAACCACCTCGCCGCGCTGTTCAAGGCCGCGACTGTCATTCCCGTCCTCACCATCGAGCGTATCCAGGATGCGGTGCCGCTGGCGCGTGCGCTGGTGGCCGGCGGCGTCCGCACGCTGGAGGTGACCATGCGTACCCCTGTTGCGATCGAGGCGGCGAGGGCGATGATGGCCGAGGTGCCCGAGGCGGTGGTCGGCATCGGCACGATTCTCAATCCGGCCGACTTTACCCGTGTCGAGAAGCTCGGCGTTGCGTTCGGCATCAGCCCGGGCTTGACCCCGGACCTCTTGAAGGCCGCCACCCATAGCTCCTTGCCGTTTGCGCCGGGTATCGCCACGGCCTCCGAGCTGATGATGGCGCTGTCCTACGGCTTCGACATTGCAAAATTTTTCCCGGCCGAGCAGGCCGGCGGCATCAAGGGGCTGCGCTCGCTGGGTGGGCCGTTCCCGAACGTGCGGTTCTGCCCGACCGGCGGGGTCGGCGAGGCCAATGCAGCAACCTGGCTCGCGGAGCCCAATGTGGTCGCGGTCGGCGGTTCCTGGCTGTGCCCGACGGCGGAGATCAGGGCCGGGAACTGGGCCGGCATAACTGCCATCTGCCAGCGCACCCTCGAGGCCCTTAAACCCGCGTGAAGTCTTGCCATCCCTGAGCTAAGACTTAGGTCAGCAAGAGACCGCCAGGGAGAATGACCATGACCGCCAGCATCGTCGGATGGGCGCATACGCCGTTCGGCAAGTTCGACACCGAGACTGTGGAAAGCCTTGTGGTGAAGGTCGCCAATGAGGCGCTGGCGGATGCCGGCATTTCGGCCGGCGATGTCGACGAGATCGTGCTCGGCCATTTCAACGCCGGCTTCTCGCCCCAGGATTTTACCGCCTCGCTGGTGCTCCAGGCCGACCCGAAGCTGCGCTTCAAGCCGGCGACCCGGGTCGAGAACGCCTGCGCCACCGGCTCCGCCGCCGTCCATCAGGGCGTGCGCGCGATCGCGGCCGGCGCGGCCAGGATTGTCCTCGTTGTCGGGGTCGAACAGATGACGCGCACGCCGGGCCCGGAGATCGGCAAGAACCTGCTCAAGGCGTCCTATCTTCCCGAGGACGGCGACACTGTCGGCGGCTTCGCCGGCGTGTTCGGCAAGATCGCCAGCTCCTATTTCCAGAAATACGGCGACCAGTCCGATGCACTGGCGCTGATCGCGGCCAAGAACCATAAGAACGGCGTCGCCAATCCCTTCGCCCAGATGCGCAAGGACTTTGGCTTCGACTTCTGCCGCGCCGAGAGCGAGAAGAACCCCTACGTCGCCGGCCCCCTGAAGCGCACCGACTGCTCGCTGGTCTCGGACGGTGCCGCTGCCCTGGTGCTGGCCGACGCGGAAACCGCCAAGGGCATGAGCAAGTCGATCGGCTTCCGCGCCACCGCGCACGCCCAGGATTTCCTGCCGATGTCCAAGCGCGACATCCTCCAGTTCGAGGGCTGCACGGTCGCTTGGCAGCGCGCACTGGAGAAGGCGGGCGTTACACTTTCCGATCTCTCCTTCGTCGAGACCCATGACTGCTTCACCGTCGCCGAGCTGATCGAGTACGAAGCGATGGGCTTGACGCCGCGGGGGCAGGGTGCCCGTGCCATCAAGGAAGGCTGGACGCTCAAGGACGGCAAGCTGCCGGTCAATCCGTCCGGTGGCCTGAAAGCCAAGGGCCATCCGATCGGCGCCACCGGCGTCTCCATGCACGTGATGACCGCGATGCAGCTCGCCGGCCAAGCGCCCGAGGGCATGCAGCTCAAGAATGCAAAGCTCGGCGGCATTTTCAACATGGGCGGTGCGGCGGTTGCCAACTACGTCTCCGTGCTGGAGCCGCTGAAGTAAGGCTGCTGCACGGTAGGCAAGGCGTGAAGCGCCGTGCCCACCTTCTTATCTTGCGCTAGATCATGGTGGGCCCGCTGGGGGCCCTTAAAGCTCTTGATCGATTTGCAGGGGATGCATCATGAGCAATGACTACGAAGATTCGCTGTCGATGGACGCACTCAACGATCGCATCGCGATTCTCGAGGACAATATCCGCCAGCTCATCGAGCAGGCCGCGGCCGCCTCGGGTGAGCAGAACGAGTCGCGGATCGCTGACCGCATCAACCAGCAGAATGATGAGCTCGACCGCCTCCTCAAGATTCGCGATTCCCGTCAGAAGAAATAGCCGCCTTTCGCCGCCGGCGCATGCGGCCATACGCCGGCGGCTCTTGCGCATGCGCCGCCACTGCCGTTAGCTGGACCGAGATCGCAGGCCTCACTTGAGGCCGCGCAATCGGGAGCGAACGATGGGGCCGCTGAAGGGCATCAAGGTCGTCGACATGACCACCGTGCTGATGGGCCCCTATGCGACCCAGATGCTCGGCGATTACGGCGCAGACGTCATCAAGGTGGAGTCTCTGGACGGCGACGTCACCCGCCTGATCGGCCCGATGCGGCACGCAGGCATGGGCCCGGTGTTTCTCAACACCAACCGTAGCAAGCGCTCGATCTGCCTTGACCTGAAGAAGCCCGCCGGCCGCGAGGCCGTGCTCCGCTTGCTGAAAGACGCCGACGTTCTCGTCTACAACGTCCGCCCGCAGGCGATGGCGCGGCTTCAACTCGGCTATGACGTTGTTTCCAAAATCAATCCGCGGCTGGTCTATGCCGGCGTGTTCGGCTTCGGCCAGGACGGGCCCTATGCTGCAAAACCGGCCTATGACGATCTGATCCAGGGCGCCACCGCGCTGCCCGCCTTGATGGCGCAGACCGGTGACGGTGTGCCGCGCTATGTGCCGAACGCACTGGTCGATCGCATCGTAGGCTTGACTGCCGTGGGCGCGATCTGCGCCAGCCTCGTGCACCGCGACCGCACCGGCCGCGGCCAGCGCGTCGACATCCCGATGTTCGAGACCATGGCCGGCTTCGTCATGGGCGACCACATGGGCGGATTGACCTATGAGCCCCCGCTCGACAAGGGCGGTTACGCCCGCCACCTCTCGCGCGACCGCCGGCCCTACAAGACATCGGACGGTTATCTCAGCGTCATCGTCTACAACGACAAGCAGTGGGAGAACTTCTTTAAGGCGACGCGACGCGACGACCTGCGCGCCGACGCGATGTTCGCGACATTCGCCGGGCGCGCCGCCAATATCGACGTCGTCTATGCCGAGCTCGCGCGCATCTTCGAGACGCGCAGCACCGCGGAATGGATCGACCTGCTCACCAAGGCCGACGTGCCGGTGATGCCCATGCACGACCTCGCGTCGATGCTGCACGATGAGCATCTGGAGGCGACCGGCTTTTTCCCAGTGGTGAACCATCCAACTGAAGGGCCGATCCGGAGCATGAGGGTGACGGCCACCTGGTCCGAAACCGAAGCCGAACCGGTGCGGCTCGCGCCGCAGCTCAACGAGCACGGCGCGGAAATCCTGCGCGAGATCGGCTATTCCGCCGACGAGATCGACGCCATGGTCCGCGATGGCGTCACCCGTTCGCCGCCCCGGAATGACGATGCACTGGTGCGCCCATGAGCTTCATCACCGGCGTCGGTCTCACGCCTTTCGGCAAGCACGAAGGCTCGTCCTCGCTGGAGCTGATGAGCAAGGCCGCGCAGGCTGCGCTCGACGATGCCGGGCTCAAGCGTGCCGAGATCGACGGCATCCTCTGCGGCTACTCCACCGTCTCGCCGCACATCATGTTGGCGACCGTTTTTGCCGAGCATTTTGGCATCCGCCCCAGTTACGCCCATGCCGTCCAGGTCGGTGGCGCGACCGGGCTCGCGATGACCATGCTCGCCCATCATCTCGTCGAAGCGGGCGTCGCCCGCAATGTGCTCGTCGTGGCCGGCGAGAACCGCCTCACTGGGCAGAGCCGCGACGCCTCGATCCAAGCGCTGGCGCAGGTCGGCCATCCCGACTACGAACTGCCGCTCGGCCCGACCATCCCGGCCTATTACGGCCTCGTCGCTAACAGATACATGCACGAGTACGGCGTGACGGAAGAAGACCTCGCCGAATTCGCGGTGCTGATGCGCACCCACGCCTGCACTCATCCTGGTGCGCAATTCCAGGATCCCATCGAGGTCGCAGACGTCATGGCCTCGAAGCCGGTGGCGATGCCGCTGAAGCTGCTCGATTGCTGCCCGGTGTCCGACGGCGGCGCAGCCTTCGTCATCAGTCGCGAGCGGACCGGAGAGGCCCGCGTGCGCATTCGCGGCTGTGCCCAGGCCCATACCCATCAGCACGTCACTGCAGCCCCCGCCCTGAGCGAGCTCGGCGCCGAGATCTCCATCGCTCGCGCCAGGGAGGTTACCGGCCTTGCCATTTCCGACGTGCGCTACGCGGCGATCTACGACAGCTTTACGATCACGCTCGCGATGCTGCTGGAAGATCTTGGCCTCGCTGGCCGGGGCGAGGCAGCCGCGCGCGTGCGCGCTGGCCATTTCAGCCGCAATGGAGCGATGCCGCTGAACACCCATGGCGGCCTGCTCAGCTACGGTCATTGCGGCGTTGGTGGCGCCATGGCGCATCTGGTGGAAACGCATCTGCAGATGACGGGGCGGGCGGCGAATCGTCAGGTGCGCGACGCCTCGATCGCGCTGCTGCACGGCGACGGCGGCGTGCTGTCGTCTCACGTCAGCATGTTCCTGGAGCGGGTGCGATGAGCGAGCGTCTAGCCGACTGGACCAAGGGCGAACAGGCCGTCATTTATCAGACCTGCACCGCATGCGGCCATGTGCAGTATATTCGTCGCGCCTTCTGCGCGGCCTGCGGCGCGTCCGATCCGCGCGAGCAGTGCGCCAGCGGCAAGGGCAGGGTCTACGCGACGTCGCTGGTCTGCCGCGCCGCCACGCCCGAGACGCGCGCGTACGTGCCCTACAACATCCTGCTGGTCGATTGCGCCGAGGGTTTTCGCATGATGGCGCATGGTGAGAATGATCTCGCCATCGGCGATGAGGTCAGTGCGAGCTTCAAACTGTTCGCCGGCAAGCTGGTGCCGTTCTTCGCCAAAGACAGATAGTGAAATTTAGATGCTCCAATGTGGCCCGGATGGAGCGGACCGAAATCCGGGTTTTCGCCTCACCGATAGACTTTCCCGGATTGCGCGCCCCATCCGGGCTATTGCGGCAACGCGAGCGGTGGGATCCGTCATTCGGGGGCGGTCCTGAGAGACCGAGCCTGGAACGGGAATTCTGGGCCTGGCCTGTGCGAGGGCCACCCCGGAATGACGAAAGCTCTCACCCGACTCTTAACTAGCGCCCGTAGAACAGGATGCTGGCGATGACGAGCATCGCCATCACCGCTAGCATATGCGCGAACGCTTCCGAGGCCGCCCCCTTGGTGGCTTCCTTCATTCCATTTTCTCCCTAGACTTGGGCGTGACTCATCGATGCGCGGTTAGCGCCCAACGGCCAATTGTTTTTACTCGGAACACCCCTTGCGAGTATCCGCCGCGATCAAGTCCCCACGCGGCGAATATCGACTGTGCCAAGGTCGTTCAGCAATGCGGCGGCATTTTGACTCGATGTTGTTGCTCCTGCGGACGCGCAAGAATACAGTTTCGTGGAAATTTCGCCGCTAACGACAAAAAGCATCAAAGGCTTAGGGAAAACTTCAGGAAAATCATGGCCCGCATCAACTACAGCGACCCGTCCAAGGCATCCGAGCGCACCCGCGAGATCCTCGACAAGAACCGCAATGCCAACATCTTCCGGATGATGTCGCATTCGCCGAGCTATTTCGAGCAGTACTGCCGGCTCGGCGGCGCCATCCGCCACAAGGGCGAGCTCGATCCGATCGTGCGCGAACTCGCGATCACCCGCACCGGCATTTTGTGCGAGGCGCCGTATGAGATCGTCGCGCACAAGCGCATCGGCAAGAATGTCGGCGTCACCGACGAGCAGAACGAGGCGCTCGAGAACTGGCAGGCCGCGAACTGTTTCAATGAAGTGCAGCGCGCCGCGCTCGCCTTCACCGACGAGATCGTCAAGCTGAACAAGCCGACGGATGCGACCTTCAAGGCGATCTCATCGAAGCTGACGCCGGCCGCACTGGTTGAACTGCAGCTCTCGGTCGGATTCTACATCATGACGTCAAAGTTTCTGGAGACCTTCGAGATCGACCTTCAGCCGGTCACCGAAGTGGTCGGCTGATCGAGCAATTGCTGTGAGGGATGCTCATGACGATCGATGAATATGCCGCCTGGGCTGCAACGATTGCGAAAGTCGATGAGCGTCCGTCGAACGAACGGCTGTCCTATCTCGGGCTCGGCCTCGCCGGCGAGTCCGGCGAAGTCGCCGACCATATCAAGAAGCTGCTCCGCGATGACTGGCTCGACCAGGCGGGCCTCGTCGAAGAGCTCGGCGATGTCATCTATTACTGGGCCTGCCTCTGCGTGGCGACCGGCCAGCAGCCATCGGAGCTGCTCAAGACCAGTGCCGCCAAGATCAAGCGGCGGATCAGCGAGGCGGCGAGCCGCTAGGCCGCTCAGGTGGAGGTCAAGATATCCACTTTGGCGTTGGCGACGATCAGGCGCTCGGCCAGAAGCTGCGCAAGATTGCGCATGATGCGTTCGCTGGCGTGCGGGTGCTGCTTGCGGAAGCGCTCGAACGCTTTCAGAGGCGCCTCGAACGCGGTCGCAGCCATATCCGCGAACACGTCCGCGGAGCGGGTGGTCTCGATCAGGGCCATCTCGCCGAACGCCATGCCGGCGGTGAGTGTTGCGAGCCGCACTCCGTCGGGCAGGGTGACATGCACCGCGCCGCTGCGCAGGAAGAACAGGGAATCGGCTGCGGCGCCAGTGGTGAGGATTTTCGCGCCAGACTGATAGATCCGGATCGTGCAGATTGAGGCGAGGTCGGTCAGCTCTTCCGCGCTGAGGCCTGCGAGCAGAGGCTGCTCGGAAAGCTCGGTGGTCTCGTGAAAATCGATCGAGCCGCCATAGCGGTAGACGATCTGGTCTTCGGCCCATTCGATCGCGGTGTCGAGCACATAGAAGTCGCGGACGTTCTTCAGCTCCGCGGTCCACTCCCGCAGGCTGTCCCATTCTTTGGAGGCGCGCCTGACGCCTGACAGGACGACGGTCACATTCAGCGCCGCCAGCTCCTCGAACGCTTCAGCCACCAGCCGCGCCCCGGCGCGTGTGGTGGAGGTGACGCGGTGGAGATCGAAAATCACGAATTGCGGCCGCGGCCGGCCCGCAAGCCGGCGTGAGACATAGTCGACCGCCGACAGCGACAGCGTGCCGACCAGCTCGATGATCCGCACCTCCTGCTCGAGGGCTGCGAGAATATCGCGCTCCTGCGGGCGGCGCACGCGCCGCGACGGGCTCTTGCCGATGTCGTAATCGGCGATGACGGCGTTGCGTGCGTCGTCGCTGCGGTTGAGCATATGCAGATCGTAATGCGAGGACAGCGCCTCGCAGACCTTGATGCCGCGCACGCTGTTGCCGTGCTTGTCGAGCCTTGGCGAATAGCTGCCGAGCCCGAGGCGGGCGGGGAGTGCGGCGAGAATTCCGCCGCCGACGCCACTCTTGGCGGGGATGCCGATCCGGTAGATCCATTCGCCGGCATAGTCGTACATGCCCGACGACGTCATCACCGACAGCGTGCGCGAGATCGCGTAAGGCGTCAGCACCTGCTCGCCGGTAACCGGGTTGACGCCACGGTTGGCGAGCGTTGCCGCCATCACAGCGATGTCGCGCGCGGTGACCAGCACCGCGCATTGCCGGAAATAGACGTCGAGTACGGCCGCGACATTGTCCGAGATCACCGCATTGGTCTTGAGGAGATAGCCGATGGCACGGTTGCGGTCGCCGGTCTGGCTTTCGGAAGCGTAGACGGCCTCGTCGACGGCGAGATCGCGGCCGGCAAAACGACTAAGCGCGAGGCGAATTTGCTCGAAGGCATCCGGACCCTTGCTGTCGTGGATCAGCCCGGTGCAGGCGATCGCGCCGGCATTGACCATCGGGTTGAATGGATGATTCTCCGAGTTGAGCCGGATCGAGTTGAAAGGATCGCCGGAGGGCTCGACGCCGATTGCGCTCTCCACCCTGTTTGCGCCGAGCAGGTCCAGCGCCAGCGCGAACACGAACGGCTTTGACATCGACTGGATGGTGAAGGGCGCCCTGGAGTCGCCGACCTCGTAGACATGACCGTCCAGGGTCGCGAGGCTGATGCCGAAACAGGCAGGATCGGCCTTGCCGAGCTCGGGAATGTAGTCGGCGACCGCGCCCGAGGTCTCTGCCGAGAATTCGTTGAGGCAATTGTCCAGAAACCGCAGCAAAGGCGGCTTCGAGCGCGTCCAGGCGGTAGCGAGAGGCGAAAGCGGTTTCATTGCCTCTCTTTGTGCAACGCAATCAGGGCACGCGCAACCCGTCCGGCACCACGGTCTGCCGCCGGACCAGCAGCAGGGCGAGCAAAATCGTGGGGATCAGGATGGCGAGGCCGAGCAGCGTCACCTGCATCTGCGACAGCGGCATGATGCCGCCGCCGGGGGTGGCCACCACGAAACCGCCGATCACCAGCAGCACGCGGATGGGCCACTCCAGCGCACCGGCGCCGCGGAGATCGCCGACGAAGGGCTGGTAGCCCTGGATGCCGCCGCAGATGAACAGCGTGCCGAACGCCGCGAGCGCCATCAAGCCGAGACCGGCCAGATAGGGGCTCGGCCCCTGCAGCACCAGCGCGGGATTGAGCACGAAGAAGAACGGGATGAAATAGATGATGCTGCCGACCCACATCGATTCCCAGCCCGTCTTCATCGCCGGCGAGCCGGCAATACCTGCCGCTGCGAATGATGCAATCGCGACCGGCGGGGTGATCGACGACAGCATGCCCCAGTAGAAAATGAACATGTGCACGGCCATTTTGTTCAGCCCGAGCTTCTCCAGCGCGGGTGCGACCAGGATGGCGAGGAAGATGTAGCAGGCCGTCGTGGTCAGGCCGAGCCCGAGAATCAGGCTAGTCAGGGCGCACATGCCGAGCAGCAGGAACGGATTGTCGCCGGCGATATGCAGCAGGTCGTTGGCGAGGCTCGACACCACGCCGGTCATCGAGAAGGCGCCGATCAGCAGGCCGCACCCGGCGAGGATGCCGACAAGCTCGACGAAGGTGCGGCCGTTGACCTCGAGGAATTTGCCGATGGTCGCGACAGTCCAGCGCGTGTCCTTCGAGAACAGCTGGTTGAGCACAAGAAGCAATGCGGTGGCGTAGAATGGCGCATGGCTCTCGCGCTTGAAGTAGAGCAGCATCACGATCAGGAGGGCGATGACGAAGACGTAGTACCAGCCATCCTTGATTGTATCCATGACCCGCGGCAGCTCCGCGCGCGGAATGCCCTTCAGCCCGTGTCGTGCGGCGTAGGAATCGACCTGCATGAACAGGCCGATATAATAGAGCGCGGCGGGAATGATGGCCGCGATCGCGACATCGGCGTAGCTGACATTGAGGAACTGCGCGATTACGAAGGCGGTCGCGCCCATCACCGGCGGCGCCAGCACCGCGCCGGTCGAGGCACAAGCCTCGATCGCGCCCGCATAGGAGGCGCGAAAGCCGCTCTTCTTCATCACCGGAATGGTCATGGTGCCGGCGGTCAGCACGTTGGAGATGATCGAGCCTGACATCATGCCGAGCAGGCCGCTGGCGAAGATGCACACCTTGGCCGCGCCGCCGCGGAACGTGCCACACAGCGCGAAGGCGAGATTGATGAAGAACTTTCCGGCGCCGGTCATCATCAACGCGGTGCCGAACACCAGGAAGCCGATCACGGTGTCGGCAAACGCCTGGATGGGAATGCCGAGCAGGCTCTCGCCCGACAGCACGTGATAGGCGGTCGCCTGCTCCAGCGTCGACTGCGTGCCGCGGAACGGCCCGAGCCAGCTGGATTCCGCGAACAGCGGATAGACGGTGAAGGGAAGCACGCTCAGTAGCAGGCTCCAGCCGCCGGTGCGGCGCAGCGCCTCCATCAACATCACCCACATCACGAGACCGGCTGCGATCACGCTGTTCGGCGCGCCGCCGAATTCCCAGCCGGCCTCGGCGGCCTTGCGGACGTTCGACATCAACAGCAGCGCGGCGGCAAAGGTCACGACGAAGCAGAGAAGGTCATACCAGGGAATGCGGTCGAGCGGCGCGCGCGGGGTCCCCGGGAAGATCAGGAACGTGAACGGCAGCATCAGGGCGATCAGGAGGTAGAAGTATTCCGTGTTGAGCTGGGTGTAGCCGACGAAGAAGCGCAGCGAGAATTGCTGGTTGATGCAGAGCAGGATGGTCGCGGCGGTCGCGAGGACGAGCAGCCAGCGCCACGCGCCACGCAAGCTTCGCACGCGCGTAACTTCCGCTTCCTGCATGTTGGCGGCGGCGCCATGCGGATCGTCGAACACGATCCGCTTGGCCTCGTCCTGGGAGGGGGTGGAGACTGAAGCAGACGACATGATCGACCCCGGGCGTGGACAATTAACGCTGTGAACTAATCCTCGAACCCGTTCGGCATGTCGGCCTTCGCAAGCGCCGCGGCACGCGCCTTCATCCAGGCGTCGAGGAACGCCTTATCATCCGCAGGCGGATTGGATTTTCCGTAGTCGGTCCACGCGGCGCCAAGCACCTCTTGCCGCTTGATCAGTCCGTTGTTGTGCGCCTCCTGTGCGTCGTTCCATTGCCCGGCCTCCTTCAAAGCCTTCACCGCGCCGGGATGCACCGGCACCACCCAGTTCTTGGTCTGGCGATCGGCCGCAAGCCCGCCGGCGCCGGGCGCGGAGTCCTTGTAGGAATCGTAGTTCACGATCATCGCCTTGGTGATCGCATAGACCTGCTCGGGGGCTTGCGAGGCGTAGGCGACGAAGATCGGATAGGGATAGTTGCCGAGCTCGATCGGCTTGTCCGGCGAGATACCGGCGCCGCAGGTCGCTGTCTGCGGGAAGAAGAACGAGCCGACCTTCTGCATCCGTGCCCAACCTTCCTTGTCCTTGGCGGGCAGCGGCGGCCAGACCAGCCCGCGCGGCGAAGTCTCGGCTTCCTTGGCGGGACCGGTGATGGTGGTGCCGAAGGCCGCATCGGTGTCGTTGTTGATCAAGCCCTTCCACATCGCGCCGTAGCTTGCGAACTCGACGATCTTGACGTCCTTCTGCGTCAGGCCGGCGAAGGCGAGCACCGCGAGCGAGTTCTGGTTCAGTGCCGGCGAGCCGACGACGAAGCCGACGCGCTTTCCCTTGAGGTCCTTCAGCTCCTTCACCCCTGTATCCGCGGCCACGCCGAGCGAACCGCAATTGCAATCAACGCTCGAGAGCAGGATCTGGAGCGGCTGCGGGCCCCATTCCCTGGAGCCGAACTCGAACACGCCCTCCTGCGCGAAATATGTCCCCGATCCCATCGCCGCGGAGACCGCGCGCTTGGCGCGCAGCGGCGCCAGACGCGCGACATCGTTGCCTGCGGGGAGCACGCGCACGTCGGTCGAGTATTTGTCCTTCATCATCTTGCCGACGCCGACCGCGATGTTGAAGCCGGCGGTACCGGTGTCATAGGCGGTGAACGTCAATGTTGCCGGCAGCTTGATGTCGTCGGCGAATGCATAGCGTGTAGACACAAAAGAAAGGCCTGCCACCACGGCAGGCGCGAGCATGATCAGCCCACGACGCATGTTTCCCTCCAATGATCCTCGCGTTTGCCGCGACGATTTCTTTCTTTGTTTGAAACAGGTTTTGTTTGAGAGATCATGTCATCGCGGTCAGGCAATGGCAACGCCGTACCGCGAACGCAGCAATGAGGCTGACAGAATGTCGCGGAAAACGACGGAGAATGCAGTCAGCTTGCGACGATTGCGATCGCCTGTCCTTCGGTAACGACGTCGTCGAGCTTCACCAGAAGCGATGTGATCTCGCCGCTCACAGGCGAAAGCACCGGTATCTCCATCTTCATCGCTTCGACCACCACAATCTCATCGCCATCTGCAACGGTTCCTCCAACTTGCACGGGAGTTGCGCAGACGCGTCCGGCGATCTCCGTGACGATCTTAATTTCTGGCATGCCATCGCCTTTTTGTTGTGGTCGCAAAATGCCTGAGGTAGTTTCTTCTGCAAGCGGAATTTAATTCCGCACAGCGGAACAAGCGGTAGGGATCATGGGACGACGTTCGGAGCGGTTGAGTAGACAAGGTGCGCTCGCTGGCGAAGCCGGTGAGGGTGATGTCATCCAGGTGGTGTCGCGCGCGTTCGACGTGTTGCGATGCTTCGAGGGCCACGAGGCCAGGCTTGGCAATCTGGAAATTTCAAATCGCTGCGGCCTGCCGCGCTCGACCGTGTCGCGGCTCACGCACACGCTGACGCGGATGGGGCAGCTGGTCTATCTGCCGCGCGATCAGAAATATCGCATCGGGCCAAGCGCGGTGGCGATGAGCGCCTCGATGATGAAGGGCGCGCAGCTGCGCAGCATGATTCGCCAGCGGCTCCAGGAAGTCGCTGAGCAACTGCCGGGCACCGTCGGCTTCGTGGTCCCCGATCGCTTCCATCTGGTCTATCTTCAGTTCGCGCGTTCGGCCTCGGCACTCGGGCTGCACGAGGGCACCGGCAGCCGCATCTCGATGGCCTCGACCGCTGCAGGCGCAGCCTACACTGCGGCATTGGCGCCCGAGGTCGGCGATGCCTTCATCGCGGACATGGAGCGGGAAGCTCCCGAGGCTGCGAAAATCCTGCGGCCCCGCATCGAGGCCAACCGGCAGTCGCTGCATGAGCGCGGCTATGTCGTGGCCTGCGGCCTGTGGAGCCCGCATATCAACGGGCTCGCGGTGCCGATCTGGTCGCCGCAATACCAGACCTTCGTCGTCATCACGATCGGTCTTCTGTCGGCGATGTACGACGAAGAGCGCCTGCATGCCGAGGTCGCGCCGCTGATGCTCGCGCTCGGCCGTTCGCTCGGCAGCCTGATGGAGGGCGCGGAAGGCGACGTCTTCAACGCCCGCATCCCGCGTAAACCGGTCGCCATCGCCGTGCACAACAATAACAAGCCGATCAATTCGGAGGGAGTGAATGAACTGGAAGCCGGAACTCGACGAGCTCGCCCGGCGCGAAGCCTTCGCGCGGGAGATGGGCGGCGTTGACAAGGTCAAGCGTCAGCATGACCAGGGCCGACTGACTGTTCGGGAGCGTATCGACAGACTGACCGACAAGGGCAGCTTTCACGAGATCGGCGCCGTCTCCGGCGTCGGTGAATACGATTCCAGCGGCGAGTTGCAGAAATTGACGCCGGCGAACTGCGTGTTCGGCCGCGCGCGCATCGAAGGCCGCACCGTCGTCGTGGTCGGCGACGATTTCACCGTGCGCGGCGGCTCGGCGGACGCGTCCATCTCCGCAAAACCGCTGATGGCGGAGGAGATGGCGCATGATCTCCGCCTGCCCATCGTCCGCATCATCGAAGGCTCCGGCGGCGGCGGCTCGGTCAAGACTATCGAGACCAAGGGCGCGGCGAACTTGCCGGGCGGCATCGGCGGCACACGCTGGTATCGCTTCACCACCGAGAATTTGTCGCGCGTGCCCGTGGTCGCGCTCGGCCTCGGCTCGGTCGCAGGGCTCGGTGCCGCGCGTCTTGCCGCCAGCCACTATTCCATCATGACCCGGAAGTCCGCGATGTTCGTCGCAGGTCCGCCGGTGGTGAAGGCGCTGGGGCAGGACCTCTCGAAGGAAGAGCTCGGCGGCGCCGACATCCAGACCCGCGCCGGCGCGGTCGATCATGCCGTCGACACCGAGGAGGAGGCGTTTGCCTGCGCCCGGCGATTCCTGTCCTATCTGCCGTCGTCGGTCTACGAGCTACCACCGACCTTGCCCTGCACCGACAATCCGGAGCGCACAGAAGAGGCGCTGATGAGCGCGGTGCCACGCAACCGCAAGCAGGTCTACAAGATACGGCCGATCGTCGAGCAGGTCGTGGACAAGGGCTCGTTCTTCGAGGTCGCCAAAAATTTCGGCAAGCCGATCATTGTCGGCCTCGCGCGGCTCGAGGGCAGGGCGGTGATGGTGCTCGCCAGCGACAGCTTTCACTATGGCGGCTCCTGGACGGCGGATGCCTGCCAGAAGGTGGTGCGCTGGGTCGACTTCGCCGAGACCTTCCATTTGCCGATCGTCTATCTCATGGACTGCCCCGGCTTCATGATCGGCCTCGATGCGGAGAAGGCGGGCACCATCCGCCATGGCGTTCGCGCTATGGCCGCGGTCAACCAGGCCACGGTGCCCTGGTGCACGGTGATCCTGCGCAACGCCTTCGGCGTCGCCGGCGTGGTGCATCAGCCCGCCGACCGCTTCTCGATCCGCTACGCCTGGCCGTCGGCTTATTGGGGCTCGCTCCCGCTCGAAGGCGGCATCGAAGCCGCCTACCGCGCGGACATCGACGCGGCCGAGGACAAGGCGGAGAAACTGAAAGAGATCGAGGACCGCCTCAACAAGCTGCGCTCGCCATTCCGTTCCGCCGAAAAATTCTGGGTGGAGGAGATCATCGATCCCAGGAAGACGCGGTCGCTGCTGTGCGAGTTCGCGCGGCTGTCGGAGCCATTGCGGAAGCCAGGGCCGCCGGAGAGTTTTTCGATCAGGCCGTAGCCTCAGCCGTCACTGCGAGCTGCTGATGCCGATCTCAGCCTAATTGCAGTTCGGCAAAATTGATCTATCGCAACACGTAGCGTTCGATTGTCTGCAAGCGTCTCGTTTGAAACGAGGGAGAGACGTCATGACAAATGCGGGTAACGCGCTGCTTTGGACAGCCATATTTTTCTGCCTGTCGTTCGCTTCGATTTTTGTAGTCTGGTTTGCCGAGAGGTTGCGCGCGGGCTTCGTAAGGAAGCCGTAAAGCCTCCTCGGTTCGCTCCCTCGTCACCTGCTGACCGGACGGCAGATGCCTGCCGCCGGGCGGTGCCCTCGGCGTCGACGGCGTTGTGCTCGCGCTTTGCCGCGGCAGCGATGACGTGACCTCAAAACAATAACGCGCTACGCTTCCCGGGCAAGAACAAGAGGAAGCGCCAATCGTGTACGACTTCATTATCGTGGGCGGCGGCTCGGCGGGGTCCGTGCTGGCCCACCGGCTCTCCGCGAGGAGCGCCAACAAGGTCCTGCTCTGCGAGGCTGGACAGGACACACCGCCCGGAGACGAGCCGGCCGAGATCAAGGACAGCTATCCGGGGACGGCCTATTTCGATCCGCGCTTCCACTGGACCGAGCTCAAGGTCACGACCCAGATCGTCAGTCACAACAACCCGGACGAAGGGCGCCCGCCCCTGCGCAAATACGAGCAGGCTCGCGTGCTTGGCGGCGGCTCCTCGATCAACGGCCAGATGGCCAACCGCGGCGCGCCGACCGATTACGACGAATGGGAAGCGCGCGGCGCCGCGGGGTGGAGCTGGAATGATGTGCTGCCCTTCTTCAAGAAGGTCGAGCGCGACCTCGATTTCGACGGTCCCTACCACGGCAAGGACGGCCGCATCCCGGTCCGCCGAATCCCCAGGGAGCACTGGACGCGGCATTCGCAGGCGTTCGCGCAAGCCTTCCAGCAGGCCGGACATCAGTTCCTGCCCGACCAGAATGGCGAGTTCGTCGACGGGTTTTTCCCGGTGACGCACTCGAACCAGGCCGAGCAACGCGTCTCGGCTGCCATGGGCTATCTCGATCGAGACACGCGCAAGCGCGCCAACCTCACGATCTCCACCAACACGCAAGTCAGGGAGTTGCTGTTCGAGGGCACGCATTGCGTCGGCGTGAAGGCGGTGGTCGACGGGCGGGAGCAGGAATTCCGCGCCGGCGAGATCATTCTCTCCAGCGGCGCCATCCATTCGCCGGCGCATCTGTTGCGCGCCGGCATCGGCCCGGTCGGTCACCTCAGGGATATGGGCATTCCCGTGTTGATGGGGCTGCAGGGCGTCGGCCAGCGCCTGATGGATCATCCCTCGATCTCGCTATCGTCCTTTGTCCGCCGCGGCGCGCGGATGAACGAGCACACCAGGCGCCACATGCAGCTTGGCCTGCGTTACTCGTCCGGGCTCGAAGGCGTACCGAAAGGCGACATGTTCGTCGTCCTGCTCAGCAAATCGGCCTGGCACGCCGTCGGTGAGCAGATCGGATCGCTGCTGACGTTCGTCAACAAGACCTATTCCGAGACCGGACAGGTCAAACTTGCCTCGCGCGACACGGCAGTCGAGCCGATCGTCGAATTCAACCTGTTGTCCGACCGGCGCGACCTTGATCGCCTGATGAGCGGTTTCCGCAAGATGGCGGCCGTGCAGATGAGCGACGTCGTCAGGGCCGTGACGGACAAGCCGTTCCCGGCCTCCTATACCGACCGCGTGCGCAAGATCGGCGTGGTCAACACCAAAAACAGGATTCTCACCAAGATCGCCGCGGCCCTGATGGACGGGCCGGCGGCGCTGCGCCACTACATGATCGACAATTTCGTGGTCGAGGGCTTCACCTTCGACGACGTCATCAACGATGACGAGGCGCTGGAAGCCTTCGTGCGCAAGGCCACGATCGGCGTGTGGCACGCCTCCTGCTCGTGCCGCATGGGCCGGACCGATGATCCGATGGCGGTGGTCGATCCAGAGGGGCGCGTCAAAGGCGTGCAGGGCCTGCGCGTCGTCGATGCCTCCATCTTCCCGGTGGTGCCGTGCGCCAACACCAATTTTCCAGTCCTGATGTCGGCGGAGAAGATCTCGGCCGCGATGATGCAGTGAGCTGGCGCGGCTTTCGGGGCGCGAACTGGCTTGTCGACGCTGACCGGCTGGGACCGCCAGTCAGACCGCAAAAGCTAAAATAGGGGGCGAGAACGGTTCCGCGGCAGACGGTCTGGCGGACATGCATCTGAAGGCGGAACTTGGAACCCGGCTTGGGCGTTCTTTGCCAAATTTCGCCTTACGGCCGGGGCCGGACCGCTGACCGCGCGTCCATCTCGGGGCCGGAGCGCACTTTTGGCGATGGAGCTTCACGGGGGGTCAATGATCAATTCATCGAGCCGGGCGCAAACCAGCGACCCCGGAGAGTTGCCCAGGATTTCGACCGGCAGTGATGGCCTCGACGATATCCTCTACGGCGGGCTCGATCCCAATCGCATGTACCTCTACGAGGGTCGGCCCGGCTCGGGCAAGACCACGATGGCGCTTCAATTCCTTCTCGAGGGCGCCCGCTCCGGTGAACGCGTGCTCTATATCTCCTTGTCGGAAACCAAGCGTGAGCTGACGCTGGTTGCACAGCGGCACGGCTGGTCGTTGCAAGGAGTCGACATCTTCGAACTGGTGCCGCCTGAGACGACGCTCGATCCGGAGCGCGAGCTCACCGTCTTCTACCCCGCCGAGATGGAGCTGAGCGAAACCACGGGCCTGATATTCAAGGAGGTCGAACGGATCAATCCCGCGCGCGTGGTGCTGGACAGCCTGTCCGAGCTCCGCCTCCTTGCGCAGAACCCGCTGCGGTACCGGCGCCAGGTTCTGGCCCTGAAGCACTTTTTCACCAACCGCAACTGCACGGTCATCCTCCTCGACGATCTCTCGTCCTCCCAGGACGATCTGCAACTCCATTCGATCGCGCATGGCGTCGTGATGCTCGAACAGCTCGCCATTGATTATGGGGCAGAGCGCCGGCGGCTTCGCGTGATCAAGATGCGCGGCATTCGATTTCGCGGCGGTTTCCACGATTTCACGATCGAAGCGGGAGGGGTGCGGATATTCCCCCGTCTGGTGGCGGCGGAACATCACACCTCGTTTATCGGTGAGTTGACGCCCAGCGGCAATGCACACCTCGACCAGCTACTGGGAGGAGGGCTCGAGCGCGGCACCAGTGCGCTGCTCTTGGGCGCCGCCGGTGTCGGCAAGTCGTCTCTCGCGCTGACCTATGCGATCGCGGCGGCAGATCGCGGTGAGCATGCGGTGTTCTTTGCCTTCGATGAAGGTCGCGGTACAGTGGAGGCCCGGGCTCGAACGCTGGGCCTGCCGCTTGAAAGCCATCTGCAATCGGGACTCATCCGATTTAAACAGATCGATCCCGCCGAAATGTCCCCCGGCGAATTCGCCGCCAATGTGCGCAACAGCGTCGAAAAGGACAACGCCCGAATTGTTGTCATCGACAGTCTGAACGGCTACCTCAACGCAATGCCGGATGAGCGATTTCTCATCCTCCAGATGCACGAGCTCTTGAGCTATCTCGGGCAGAAAGGCGTGCTGACCGTCCTTATCCTCGCTCAGCATGGGCTGGTCGGCCCGATGGAAACGGCCCTCGATATCAGTTATTTGAGCGATGCCGTGCTCATGCTGCGCTATTTCGAGGTCGGCGGAACGGTGCGGCGCGCCCTCTCGGTCGTGAAGAAGCGCAGCGGCAATCATGAAAATTCCATCCGCGAGTTTCGTCTTGGCAGTGCCGGCATTACGGTCGGTCCTCCGCTGACCGGATTCAGCGGCATCTTTTCCGGGAATCCGCGTTACTCGGGCACGGAGATACCGGAGGGGCTGTCGGAATGAGCGCCGACCGCGATCATTGCGTCCTCGTGTTTGCTCCGATTGGCCGCGATGGACCGGCATCGGTCGAGCTTCTCCGCAGTTCGAATCTCGTGGCAATCAATTGTCGAGGTCTGCCTGAACTGGTCAACGAGATGTCGGCTGGCGTGGGCGCGGTGCTTCTCGCCGAGGAGGGCTTGTTCGGAAAGGATACCCAGCCGCTGGCACATTGGATCGAGCGGCAGCCGCCCTGGTCCGACCTGCCCTTTGTCATTCTTACCAGCCACCGGGAGCAGCCGGCGGTGGTTGCCTGGCGCCGCAGCATCGTCGAGACACTCCGCAACGTTTCGCTGCTCGAGCGCCCGGTTCAGCCGATCACGCTGACGAGCGCAATTCAATCCGCAATGCGGGCCCGCCGGCGGCAATATGAAATTCGGACCTTGCTGCAGGCGCGCGAGCGGACGGCCCAGGAGCTCGAGAAGCTCGTGGTCGAGCGCACCCGTGCCCTCGAGGAGGCCAACAAGCATCTGCGGGCCGAAATGGAAGAGCGCGCCCGCGTCGAGGAGACCCTTCGTCAGGCCCAGAAGATCGAGGCCATTGGGCAATTGACCGGCGGAGTAGCTCACGATTTCAATAATCTGCTGATGGTGATCTCCGGTGGATTGGACATGCTCGACCGACAGACCGATCCTGATCGGCGGCGTCGGCTGTTGGAAGGAATGGTTCAGGCGGCGCAGCGTGGTGCGGGCCTGACCAGGCAGCTTCTGGCTTTTTCACGGCGGCAGAAGCTCCGGCCCGAGGCCGTCGACATCCCCGCGCAGATCGGCGGCATGCGCGAATTGCTCGATCGGAGCCTGAGAGGCGACGTTCACGTCGAGTTCGATTTTCCGGAGGGGCTTTGGCCGGTTGAGGTCGATCCGGGAGAGCTCGAACTGGTCATTCTCAATCTGGCGGTCAACGCCCGCGATGCGATGCCGAACGGCGGTACGATCGTTGTCCGTGGCGAGAACCTGGCCGGCCTGAACGAGAACGAGATCGCGGGCGATTACGTTCGCCTATCCGTGGTCGACAGGGGTGTTGGAATGAGCCCCGAGATCCTGGCGCGGGTCTTCGAACCGTTCTTCACGACCAAGGATGTCGGGAAAGGCTCGGGCCTGGGGCTTGCTCAGGTCCACGGATTTGCCACGCAATCACGCGGGATGGTTCGAATAAAATCGATCGTCGACGAGGGCACCAGCATCGAGCTCTATTTGCCGCGATCCAGGAATATCCCTTCGGGTGAACGGCACCTCATCGACCTGAACAGGGCGCGGCCCAAGAAGGCCAATCAGGGGCGAATCCTCCTCGTCGAAGACGACGACGAGGTCGCCGCGCTCGTCAGCGAGATGCTTGCGCAGCTCGGTTACCAGGTCACGCGGGCGGCCAGCGCTGCGGCGGCTCTCGGTGCCCTAGCGGACGGCCGCTCCGTCGATCTGGTGTTTTCCGATATCATGATGCCGGGCGGCATGAACGGTGTCGAACTCGCGCGCGAGATCAGAAGAAGGCGAAGCGACATTCCGGTCCTGCTGACGAGCGGATACGCCGAAGCCGCGGTTCACGACGCCGAGCAGGCCGGGATCCGGATCCTATCGAAGCCTTACCACATCGACGAGCTCGCCGCAGCGCTCGGCGCTGCAAAATCGGACTTTGCGATAGCCACAGGAGCGGGTTTGGCGACGACTCGGGGTTGACCAAGCGCGCAACAATCACCGGCCGGGTTTATGGCTCGAGGGGTACCCTGCGCAATTGTGCGCTCGGGCCGGTCGACGCCCATCGGTGAGCGGCGCGTGCACATGCGATCGCGTTTCGGTTGCGACGACACGCGTTCGTTCTCTGCGAGTTATCTATCTCCGCCGCTACGTCTGGGCTATGAGGACTGCAGAAATCGGCCTGCAAATGAAGCCACTTTTGGCCGTTCTTTTAGCCGATTTCAGCCAAACTGTTATTGGTTTCTCATTGCCGGGGCAGGGATCTTCAATTTGGAGCCCTGCAATGTTCAAGGCGGTTCTTTCTGCGTGTCTCTTGGTTGCCCTCAGCTCCGTCGCTTCCGAAGCACGGACTTATCGCATTCATCAAGTACCTGAATGCAACGTCACGATGCCCTGCGACTTCTCATATGCGCAACCGCGCCGTGAGCGGGCTTCCCGGTCCCCACTGAATCCCAGGTCCTCGCTACAAGCCTATCGCGCGACGCAATTGACAGTGACCGACGCGGGCGGCGCCCCGACGACGAGCATCTCCAGCGCCCGCATCGTCGGCAGTCGTCCGGCAGGGTGTCCTTCCTCCTTCTGCGGCTGCGGCGCGGCTCTGCGCGTGTTCGGCCGTATCGTGCCGGAATTGAATCTTGCGGCCAATTGGCTGCGCTTCCCGCGGACATCACCCGCACCGGGAATGGTCGCAGCGCGACGTGGACATGTATTCGTCCTCGAGCAGCATTTGGAAGGGGACATCTGGATGGCGTACGATGCCAACTCGGGCGGACACGCGACGCGAATGCATGCGCGTTCATTGCGTGGCTATACGATCGTCAACCCGCGCGGGGGGTCCCTCGCCTGAGCGGCCAGCCGACATAATTGCGACACATGAACATCCGCAAGGCGTCTGTTGACGGTTACGGCAGGTTCGCCTTGCTGATTTTCGATCTGCGACGGCTGGTCGCGCTTTACCTTCAGGTACGTCTTCCGCAATCGAGCGGCACCCCGAACCCGGACGACCCGCCTCGTGTCGGGCGGATCGGTGACGCCGCATTTTACGGCGTCACCGGCACCATCAGATACTAAGCCATCGCCGCTTGCGGCTTCGGCTTCGGTTGTCGCGACAGCGTCAGCACGATCAGCGAGGCGAACACGCAGAGCGCGCCGGCGATGAAGAAGGCGGGCAGGTAGCTCTGATAGACCGTCCGCGAGAGACCGGCGCCGAAGGCAGCGGTGCCCGCGCCGAGCTGGTGGCCTGCAAAGATCCAGCCGAACACCAGATTGGCGCGCTCAGGTCCGAATTTCTGCGCGGTCAGGCGCACCGTGGGCGGCACAGTTGCAATCCAGTCGAGCCCGTAGAACATCGCGAAGATCGAGAGCCCATAGAACGAGAAATCGCTGAAGGGGAGGAAGATCAGCGAGAGCCCGCGCAGGCCGTAATACCAGAACAGCAAATAGCGGTTGTCGTAGCGGTCCGAAAGCCATCCCGACATGATGGTGCCGAAGAAGTCGAAGATGCCCATTGCAGCCAGCAAGCCCGCGGCCTGCACCTGCGGGATGCCGAAATCGAGGCACATCGGAATCAGATGCACCTGCACGAGGCCGTTTGTGGATGCGCCGCAGACGAAGAACGTCGCAAACAGGACCCAGAACGCGCCGCTCTTCGAGGCCTCGCGCAGCGTGCCGAGTGCGACGCCGGTGATCGAGCCATGGCTGACGGGCGGCGCTGGCAGGGGTGTGGTGCCTTCGTCGCCGAACGGGCGCAGGCCCAAATCGCTCGGACGGTCGCGCATCGCGAGCAGGACCGCGAGGGCGGAAACACCAAGTGCGATGCAGACGAAGCCGAGCGCAAGCCGCCAGCCGAAGCGTTCGGTGAGGCTTGCCAGCAGCGGCAGGAACACGAGCTGACCGGTGGCGACGCTCGCGGTCATGATGCCGACGACGAGGCCGCGCCGCGCCGCGAACCAGCGCGTCGCGATGGTAGCGCCCAGCACCAGCGCGGTCATGCCGGTGCCGATCCCGATCACGACGCCCCACAGCGCGACGAGCTGCCAGACCTCCGTCATCCCGAGCGAGAGCACCAGCGCCGAGACCACGATGAGCTGCGCGGTCAGCGTGACATTTCGCAGGCCGTAGCGGTTGAGCAGGGCCGCCGCGAACGGCGCCATCAGCCCGAACAGGATGAAGCGAATCGACAACGCCGACGAGATCTCCGCCGTGCTCCAGCCGAATTCCTTCTGAAGCGGAACAATGAAAACGCCGGGCGCGCCGACCGTGCCGGCGCTGATCAGCGCGGTGAGGAAGGTCACGCCGACCATCACCCAGCCGTAGTGGATATTGCGGCGGCCGAGTGTTGCCGCGAGCCAGTTCGAGATCATTGGGCCTCAATCTTGATGGGCAGGCGAGAGCCTGCGCAAGTTTTCAGAATGGCACGGGACGCGTCTGTCGGAAATGACGGAGTTCCCTCATTTCCGGACGTTCTCGTCAGTGCGTCAGGCGCTCTACCGCGATCGCAGTAGCTTCGCCGCCGCCGATGCAGAGCGCGGCGACGCCACGCTTGAGGTTTCGCGCCTCGAGCGCATGCAGCAGCGTCACGATCAGCCGTGCGCCGGTGGCGCCGATGGGATGGCCGAGCGCGCAGGCGCCGCCGTTGATGTTGAGCTTGTCGCGGGGAATGCCGAGATCGCGCTGGGCCGCCATCGCCACCACGGCGAAGGCTTCGTTGATCTCGAACAGATCGACATCGCCGGCATTCCAGCCGACTTTGTCCAAGAGCTTGCGGATCGCCGGGATCGGGGCCGTAGTGAACCATTGCGGCTCCTGGCTGTGGGTGGTGTGGCCTTTGATCACGGCGAGAGCCGGCAGGCCGCTGCGATCGGCGAGCGAGCGCTTCGTCAGAACCAGCGCAGCGGCGCCGTCGGCGTTGGCGGAGGAGGCCGCCGGCGTGATGGTGCCGTTGGCGCGGAACGCCGGCTTCAGCCCGGGGATCTTTGCGGGATCGACCTTGAGCGGATGTTCGTCATTGGCGACGATGCGGGGGCCGGCCTTCTCACTCAGCGTGATCGGCGCGATCTCGGCCTTGAACGCACCGCCCTCGACCGCCTTGCGTGCGCGGCTGAGCGTTTCCATCGCAAAGGCGTCCTGGTCCTTGCGGGTGAACTGATAGGCTTCTGCGGTGGCCTCGCCGAAATCGCCCATGGAGCGGCCGGTCTCGTAGGCGTCTTCGAGGCCGTCCATCATCATATGGTCGATGATGCGATCATGGCCGGCGCGATAGCCGCCACGCGCCTTGGCGAGCAGATACGGCGCGTTGCTCATGCTTTCCATGCCGCCGGAGACGACGATCTCGGCCGAGCCGGCGCAAATGATGTCGTGCGCCAGCATGGTCGCTTTCATGCCGGAGCCGCAGACCTTGTTGACAGTAGTCGCGCCGGTGGCATCGGGTAGGCCGGCGGCCCGCGCCGCCTGGCGCGCGGGGGCCTGGCCCTGGCCGGCGGGAAGGACGCAGCCCATGAAAACCTCGTCGATTTTCTCCGGCGCAAGCTTGGCACGCTCCAGTGCCACGCCGATCACGTGCGATCCGAGCTTGTGCGCGGCCAGCGGCGAAAGCTCGCCCATGAAGCGGCCGAGCGGTGTCCGGACGGCGGAGACGATGACGACGGGATCGGCGGCTTCGGCCATGGGTGAGACTCCGTGAGATGCCAACTATGTAAGATTACGGTCATCATATGATGCGGCGCAAAAAATGCAACTGCGCGGGGCATGAGAAATTGTCGTAGGTCGGATGAGATTTGCTCGTTCGATCGGACGAGGTGGAGAGCGCCTACCGCTTCCGATTCACAAACGCGCCCATCAGCCGCGTCGGCTCGTCCGTCAGGAACGACTCGCCGAAGACTTTGACGCTCAAATTTACCGACTCGGTCAGCGGCAGCTCCTCCCATTGCCGCAGCAATGCCTTCTGCGACCGCAGCGCCTCGGGGCCGCATTCGAGCAGGGCCTTCACGAGGTGCTCGACCTCGGCATCGAGCCCACCCTCCGGCGCGACCTTGTCGACCAACCCCCAGGCCAGCGCCGTCGGCGCGTCGATGTTCTCAGCGGTCATCACCAGCCAGCGCGCGCGGGCCCACCCGATCAGGCGCGGCAGCAGCGCGGCATGGATCACCGAGGGAATGCCGACCCGCACCTCCGGCATGCCGAAATGCGCATCACGGGCGGCGATCCGGAAATCGCAGGCCGCGGCGACTTCGAGCCCGCCGCCGAGGCACCAGCCGGGCATGCGCGCGATCATAGGGGCCGGGAAGGCGCGCACGGCCTCGCAGAGGTCGCGCAGGCGGCTGATGAAGGCCTCGGCGGACTTCTGGTCGAGCTTGGCCATCTCCTTGATGTCGGCGCCGCCGATCATGCTCTTCTCGCTCTGGCCGCGCAGCACCACGACCCGGATGCTGCGGTCGGACGAGAGCTGCTGCAGGCCTTCGCGCACCGCATCGGTGACGGGCGAGCTCAAAATGTTCAGCGAGCCGGCATTGCAGATCGCGACATGAACGACGCCGCGCGCATCGCGCGTCACGCCGCAGTGGTTGTTGAGCATTTCCATGAGAGGATCTCTGAGCTTCGTAGACGTGCGAATACGCCGGTCAGGTCACACTTCCGGGCCGAAACGCATTGCTTGTCAAGCCGGCGGGGAGGGAGTTGCCAGCGCTAAGTCCGCAGCATAGTATGATGAAAATCATACAAAAGAGGCCGCGATGACCGACATCGATCAACTCGACCTGTTTTCGCCTGCGGGCCGGCGCGAGCGGGTGGTTGAATGGCAGGTGCCTGCGCCGGTTGCGAAAGTGGCGATGGGCCTGTCAGGCATGGATGCGATGCTGGGCATCCGCGACGGAAGGCTGCCGCCGCCACCCTTTGCCAAGCTGATCGGCTTCATCATGGCCGTGGTCGAGCCGGGCCGGATCGTCATGGAACTCGAGCCGCGCGAGGATCTCGAAAACACCATAGGCCTCCTGCACGGGGCCACAGCCGCCGCGCTGCTCGACACCGCCATGGGGTGTGCGATCTCGACCCGGCTGGAGCCCGGGCAGGGCTCCGTCACCCTCGATCTGAAAATGACCTTCCTGCGTCCGCTCTCGGTCCGGTCCGGGTTGATCTCCGCCGAAGGCAAGGTGATCAAGCTGGGACGCCAGACCAGCTACGCCGAGGGATTTGTCCGCGACGGTAAGGGGGCGCTTGCGGTGCACGCAACGGCGACCTTTTCCATGATCGGCAACAATTTTACCGGGAATTAATGCGCCGTCCGGCCGATATCCGTGTTATTAGATGACCCCCGACATCCAATGAGATCCGCATGCGCTATTCCCGGGAACACAAGCAGGAAACCCACGACCGCATCGTGAAGAAGGCTTCCGTGCGGCTGCGCGAAAAGGGCGCCCACGGCATCGGTGTCGCCGACCTCATGAAGGAAGCGGGCCTGACCCATGGCGGCTTCTACGCCCATTTCGATTCCCGCGAGGCGCTGGTGATCGAGGCGTTTGGCTACGCTATGGATCGCTCGATGGAGCACTGGCGCAAGCAATCCGATCAGGTCACGCCGGAGAAGCAGCTCAGTCAGATCGTTGAGACCTATCTCTCCGCGGTGCATCGCGACAACCCCGGTCACGGCTGCTCGATCCCCGCGCTCGGCGCCGAGATCGCCCGAGAGAGCCCGAAGACGCGAAAGGCCTTTGCCGGCAAGCTCGACGAGATGATCGAGATGATCACGGACTTCATCCCGAATCTGCCGCGCAAGGCCGCGCGCAAGCAGGCGATCGCGACGCTGGCGACCATGGCCGGCACCATGTTGCTCGCGCGCATTGCCGGCTCGAGCGAGCTGTCGGATGAGGTGCTGAAGACGGGCAAGGACAGCGCGCTGGACGGCGCGCGGCGTGAGCCGAAGGCTGCGGCGGCGAAAAAGGCGAAGCAGAGCTAGGCTTCAGAGCCCCGCAAACAACGCCCGCTCGCGCTCCACAATCTCGGAAATATAATCCGCCACCGCGCGGATGCGTGCGAGGTCCTTGCTGTCGGCGTGCATCAGCATCCAGAAGGTGCGGGTGATCGAGACCTCTTCCGCCAGCACCGCAATCAGCTGCGGATAGTCGGCCGCCATGAAGTGCGGCAGCACCGCAATACCGAAGCCGGCGAGCGTGGCGTTGAGTTGTGCGATCAGATTGGCGCTGCGCAAGCGCGCGGAGATCTTCGGCGAGACCTGCGGCAGATAGTCGAGCTCGGGCGTGAACAAGAGCTCCTCGATATAGCCGACGAATCGATGCTGCGGCAGGACCTCGCGCGAGGTGATTTTCGGGAAGCGGTCGAGATAGGCGGGCGCGGCATAGAGTCCGAGCCGGTAGTCGAGCAGCTTGCGGCCGACGATGCGGCCTTCCTTCGGCATGGTCAGGCTGATGGCGATATCGGCCTCGCGCTTGGAGAGGCTGAACAGCCGCGCGGTGGCCACCAGTTGCAGGTCGAGATCGGGATACCGGTCCGCGAACGGCGCCAGTCGCGGCGCCAGGAAGGCGGTGCCAAAACCGTCCGGCGCGCCGATCCGCACCGTGCCGGTCAGCCGCGCCACGGAGCCACCGACCTGCTCCTGGTTGGCGACGATGGTCGATTCCATCGCTTCCGCGCTGTCGGCGACGCGCTGGCCGGCCTCTGTCAGCAGGTAGCCGGTCTTGCGCCGGTCAAACAGCTTGGCCGAGAGGTGCTTCTCCAGCCGGTCGACGCGGCGGATCACGGTGGCATGGTCGACGCCGAGCTGTTTTGCCGCAGCCGAAACCGAGCCGCCCCGCACGATGGCCAGCACGAACCGGAAGTCGTCCCAGTCGATAGCGCCTTGATCCAGCATTTTCGCACATCTATGGTGCATTATCTCAGACTTGAATCCTATAAAATGCAGGTCGATAGGATTTGTCAAAGCGTTCAAGCTCGCCTCAAGGAGACCATTCCATGCGTTCAGTCGGACATTTCATTGGTGGCAAGGAGGTCAAGGGCACCTCGGGCCGCACCGCCGACGTTTTCGAGCCGATGACCGGTGACGTTCAGGCCAAGGTGGCGCTGGCGTCCAAGGCCGAGGTTCGCGCCGCCGTGGAAAACGCCCGCGCCGCGCAGCCGGAATGGGCCGCGACCAACCCGCAGCGCCGCGCTCGCGTCATGATGAAGTTCGTCGAGCTGGTGCAGCGCGACTACGACAAGCTGGCCGAACTGCTTGCCCGCGAGCATGGCAAGACCGTTCCTGACGCCAAGGGTGACATCCAGCGCGGCCTCGAGGTCGCGGAGTTCGCCTGCGGCATTCCGCATCTGATGAAGGGCGAGTACACCGAAGGCGCCGGCCCCGGCATCGACATCTATTCGATGCGCCAGGCGCTCGGCGTCGTCGCCGGCATCACGCCGTTCAATTTCCCGGCGATGATTCCGATGTGGAAGTTCGCTCCTGCGATTGCCTGCGGCAACGCCTTCATCCTGAAGCCGTCGGAGCGCGATCCCGGCGTGCCGATGATGCTTGCCGAACTGATGATCGAGGCGGGCCTGCCGTCCGGCATCCTCAATGTCGTCAACGGCGACAAGGAAGCGGTCGACGCCATCCTCGACGATCCCGACATCAAGGCCGTCGGCTTCGTCGGCTCCACCCCGATCGCGCAATACATCTACGAGCGCGCCGCCCAGACCGGCAAGCGCTGCCAATGTTTTGGCGGCGCCAAGAACCACGCCATCATCATGCCGGATGCCGACATGGACCAGGCAGTCGACGCACTGATCGGCGCCGGCTACGGTTCGGCCGGCGAACGCTGCATGGCCGTGTCAGTCGCGGTTCCGGTCGGCAAGGCCACTGCCGACCGCCTGATGGAAAAGCTGGTCCCGCGCGTCGAGAGTCTCAAGATCGGCACCTCGATCGATCCCTCCGCCGATTACGGTCCGCTGGTGACGCGCGAGGCGGTCGAGAAGGTCAAGGGCTATATCGACATCGGCATCAAGGAAGGCGCGACGCTCGCCGTCGACGGCCGCGGCTTCAAGATGCAGGGCTACGAGAACGGCTTCTATCTCGGCGGTTCGCTGTTCGACAACGTCACCAAGGACATGCGGATCTACAAGGAAGAGATTTTTGGCCCCGTGCTCTCGGTCGTGCGCGCGCACGATTACAAGGAAGCGCTGGCGCTGCCGTCGGAGCATGATTACGGCAACGGCGTTGCGATCTTCACCCGCGACGGCGACGCCGCGCGCGACTTCGCGGCCAAGGTCAACGTCGGCATGGTCGGGATCAACGTGCCGATCCCGGTGCCGATTGCGTATTACACCTTCGGCGGCTGGAAGAAGTCGGGCTTCGGCGATCTCAACCAGCACGGCCCGGATTCGGTCCGCTTCTACACCAAGACCAAGACGGTGACCTCGCGCTGGCCGTCCGGCGTCAAGGAAGGCGCGGAGTTCTCGATCCCGCTGATGAAGTAACCGTCGTTGGAGCGAAGCTAACAGATGCAGTTCGCTCTGAACGAGGATCAGATCGCGGTTCGCGACATGGCGTTGGCGTTTGCGGCGGAAAAGATCGCGCCGCACGCGCTGCGCTGGGACGAGGAGAAGCATTTTCCCGTCGAGGTGATGCGCGAGGCCGCCACGCTCGGCATGGGCGGCATCTACATCCGCGAGGATGTGGGTGGCTCCGCCATGACACGGTTCGACGCGGCGCTGATCTTCGAAGCGCTGGCGACGGGCTGTCCGACCACCTCGGCCTTCATCTCCATCCACAATATGGCGTCGTGGATGATCGATGCCTACGGCAGCGACACCCAGCGCCACAAATGGCTGCCCAAGCTCTGCACCATGGAGCTGATCGCGAGCTACTGCCTGACCGAGCCCGGCGCCGGCTCGGACGCGGCAGCGCTCCGCACCCGTGCCGTGCGCGACGGCGATCATTACGTTCTCAACGGCCAGAAGCAGTTCATCTCCGGCGCCGGCGGGACCGATCTCCTGGTCGCGATGGTGCGCACCGGCGGCGATGGCCCCGGCGGCATCTCGACGCTGGTCATCGACGGCAACACGCCGGGCGTCTCGTTCGGCGCCAACGAGCGCAAGATGGGCTGGAACGCGCAGCCGACCCGCGCCGTGATCTTCGAGAACGCCCGCGTGCCGGTCGCCAACCGGCTGAGCGAGGAGGGCGTCGGTTTCAAGATCGCGATGGCAGGCCTCGACGGCGGGCGTCTCAACATCACAGCGTGCTCACTAGGCGGCGCGCAGACCGCGCTCGACAAGGCGCGTTCCTACATGAAAGAGCGCAAGGCTTTTGGAAAACGCCTCGACGAATTCCAGGCATTGCAGTTCCGTCTCGCCGACATGGCGATCGAGCTCGAGGCCGCGCGTACGTTCCTGTGGCGCGCAGCGGCGGCGCTAGACCGCAAGGATCCCGACGCCACGATGCTCTGCGCGATGGCCAAACGCTTTGGCACCGATGCCGGCTTCGAGGTCGCCAACCAGGCGCTTCAGCTGCACGGCGGCTACGGCTATCTCAGCGAATACGGCATCGAGAAGATCGTGCGCGATTTGCGCGTGCACCAGATTCTCGAAGGCACCAACGAAATCATGCGGCTGATCGTGGCGCGCAAATTGATCGAGGGCGCCCGATGAGTGGAGCGGAGGAAGGCGATCTGGTCGCATGGGTCGAAGGCTCGGCCGGATTTATCAGGCTCAACCGCCCCAAGGCGATCAATGCCGTGACGCTGGAGATGTTTCGCGACATCGACAAGGCGCTCGACCGTTTTGAGGCCGATCCCGCCGTTGCCGTGATCGTGCTGGAAGGTGCCGGCGAGCGTGGCTTGTGTGCCGGCGGCGACATCCGTGCGCTCTGGGAAAGTTCGAAGGTCAATGGTGACCTCGGCAAGATCCTGTGGCGGGAAGAGTACATCCTCAACGCCCGGATCAAGAAATTCCCGAAACCTTATGTCGCCTTCATGGACGGCATTGTGATGGGCGGCGGCGTCGGACTCTCGGCGCATGCGAGCCATCGAATCGTGACTGACCGTACGAGGCTTGCGATGCCCGAGGTCGGGCTCGGTTTCTTTCCCGACGTCGGCGGCACTTGGCTGTTGTCACGCTCGCCGGGCGAGATCGGCACTTATTTCGGCCTGACCGGCCAGACCATGAACGGCCCCGATGCGATCCATGCCAGGTTTGCCGACGCGGTGGTATCGGCGGCCAAATGGCCCGAGTTGCGCGACGCGCTGACCAAAGTTCGCCAGGGCGTCACCGCGGCCGATGTCAGCAAGCTCATCAACGGTTTTGCGACCGGGGAGATCGCGGGGCCGGTCGCCGCAAAGGAGCCGGCGATCGACGCACTGTTCGGCTTCGACCGCATGCAAGACATTTTTGCCGCGCTCAAGCGCGACGGTTCCGAGTTCGCGCTGGCGACGTTGAAGGCGCTCAACGAAAAATCGCCGCGCGGCATGGTGGTGACGCTCAAGCTGCTGCGGCTCGCGCGCACCGCGTCGAGCCTGGAAGAATGCCTGGTGCGCGAATATCGGGCTGCGCTGGAAGTCTTCCGCAGCGACGACTTTCGCGAAGGCGTGCGCGCCGCCGTGATCGACAAGGACCGCAATCCGACCTGGTCGCCGTCGCGAATCGAGGACGTCACGCCGGACATGCTTGCGCACTATCTCGCCGAGATTGGCGCCGACGAATTGAAGTTCAACTAACAACGTCTTTCAAGCGGAGGAAACCAAGATGGCCACGATCGCATTCATCGGTCTCGGCAACATGGGCGGCCCCATGGCCGCCAATCTGGTCAAGGCCGGCCACAAGGTCGTCGCTTTCGACCTCGCCGAGGCCTCCCGCAACCAGGCCAAGGCCGACGGTGCCGGCATCGCAGAGAGCGCTGCGGGCGCCGTGAAAGGTGCCGATGTGGTCGTCACCATGCTGCCGGCCGGCAAGCATGTGCTCGGCGTGTGGGGCGAGGTCGTTCCCGCGATGACCAAGGGCGCGTTGATCATCGACTCCTCCACCATAGACGTCGAGAGCGCGCGGCAGGCGCATGCGCTCGCGGCCAAGCACGGCGTGCTTTCGGTCGACGCGCCGGTGTCCGGCGGCACCGGCGGAGCCAAGGGTGCGACGCTCACCTTCATGTGCGGCGGCGAGGACAACGCGTTTGCAGCGGCAAAGCCCGTGCTGGAGAACATGGGCAAGAAGATCGTGCATTGCGGCGGTGCCGGCGCGGGCCAGGCGGCAAAAATCTGCAACAACATGATCCTCGGCATTTCCATGATCGCCGTGAGTGAGGCGTTCGCGCTGGCCGAGAAGCTCGGGCTCTCGCACCAGGCGCTGTTCGACGTTGCCTCGACCTCGTCGGGCCAGTGCTGGTCGCTGACGACCTATTGTCCGGTGCCCGGGCCGGTGCCGACCTCGCCCGCCAACAACGACTACAAGCCGGGCTTTGCCTCGGCACTGATGGTGAAGGATCTGACACTGGCGCAGGACGCCGCCAAGGCCGCCGGCGCGGCGACGCCGCTCGGCAAGCATGCGCAGGAAATCTATCAGGCCTTTGACGCAGCCGGCCAGGGCGGGGTGGATTTTTCCGGAATTATCGAGCACGTTAGGGAGCTGGCCGGGAAAGCCTAATGACGACATTTCAGGAAGCGCGCGCGTTTCTGCTTCACAACCGCACGGACTATGAGACAGCGGTCAAGGGCTTCCGCTGGCCGGATCCGATTCCCTTCAACTGGGCGCTCGACTGGTTCGATGCCGAGCTAGCGGCGAATGCGGACAGCAAGGATCGTCCTGCGCTCTGGATCGTCGATGCCGCGCAGGATCGGCAGACCAAGCTCTCGTTCGGGGCGTTGTCGCGCCGCTCCAACCAGGTCGCCAACTTCCTCCGCGCGCAAGGCTTGAAGCGCGGCGATCATCTCCTGCTGCTGCTCGGCAATGTCGTTCCGCTGTGGGAGACGATGCTGGCCGCGATCAAGCTCGGCGTCGTCGTGATTCCCGCGACGACGCTGCTCACCGCCGACGAGCTGCGCGACCGGCTCGATCGCGGCAAGGCAAAGGCGGTGGTGGCCGCGCAGGACCAGGTTGCGAAGTTCGCAAGTCTTGGCGCCGATAATATCGTCCGCATCGTCGTGGGCGAGGCCTCCGATGGCTGGCTTTCCTATGATGACGCCGCAAGGGCGTCGGAGAGCTTTGCAGCCGACGGCCCGACCAACGCTGACGACCCGATGCTGCTCTATTTCACCTCGGGCACCACGGCAAAGCCGAAGCTGGTGCGGCACAGCCAGCGCAGTTATCCCGTCGGCCATCTCTCGACCATGTATTGGATCGGGTTGAAGCCCGGCGACGTCCATCTCAACATCTCCTCGCCCGGTTGGGCCAAGCACGCCTGGAGCTGTTTCTTTGCGCCGTGGAATGCGGGCGCGACCGTCTTTGTGGTCAACCAGCCGCGCTTCGACGCCAAGGGGCTGCTTGCCACCATTGGCCGCTGCGGCGTCACCACGCTGTGCGCGCCGCCGACGGTGTGGCGGCTGTTCATCCAGGAGAATCTTGCGTCGTTCAAGGTGGCCTTGCGCGAGGTCTGCGGCGCCGGCGAGCCCCTCAATCCTGAAGTGATCGAGCAGGTGCAGGCCGCCTGGGGCCTCACCATCCGCGACGGGTACGGCCAGACCGAAACCACGGCGCTGGCCGGCAACTCGCCGGGGCAAAAGATCAAGGTCGGCTCGATGGGCCGGCCGCTACCGGGCTATCGCGTGCAGGTCAGCGACGCCGATGGTCATCCGGCCAAAGAGGGCGAGGTGGCTCTAGTGCTCGGCGAAAACCGCCCCGCCGGCCTGATGCAGGGCTATCAGGGCGACGACGGTGGGCTGTCCGGCGCCGAAGGCGAGCTTTATCGCAGCGGTGACGTCGTGTTCGAGGATGACGATGGCTATCTCACTTTCGTCGGCCGCTCCGACGACGTATTCAAATCCTCCGACTATCGCATCAGCCCGTTCGAACTCGAGAGCGTGTTGCTCGAGCACGAGCTCGTCGCGGAAGCTGCCGTGGTGCCGAGCCCGGACCCGATCCGGCTCGCGATCCCCAAGGCCTATGTGCTGCTGACATCCGGTGCGGAGCGTTCGCCGGAGACGGCGCTCTCCATCTTCAGGCATCTGCACACGCGCCTTGCACCGTTCAAGCGCATCCGGCGCCTCGAGATCGTCACGGAGCTGCCGAAGACGATCTCGGGAAAGATCCGCCGCGTTCAGCTGAGACGGCTGGAGCGTGACGACGACCGCAATGATGCCCTGCGCGGCCGGGAATTCCGCGAAGAGGACTTTCCGGAGCTGCCGAAAACACGGAGTGAGACCTAAGTGAACGAAGTCTGGAAGAAGCCGCCGATTTCCTTGGACGCCTATCAGGCCATGGTTGGCAAGGAGATCGGCGTGTCGTCGTGGCACCTGGTCGATCAGCCCCGCATCGACACCTATGCCGACGTGATCGAGGATCACCAGTTCATTCACGTCGACCCGGAGCGTGCGAAGAACGAGACGGCGTTCGGCACCACCATCGCGCACGGCTTCCTGACGATGTCGCTGCTGTCGATTATGTCCTACGAGGTGATGCCCGTCATCGCGGGCACCACGATGGGGGTCAATTACGGTTTTGACAAGCTGCGTTTCATCTCGCCGGTGCGCTCGGGCAAGCGCGTTCGGGGCCGTTTCGTGCTGGCGGAAGCCAAGCTGCGCAAGCCGAATGAATTGCAGTCGCGCACCAACGTCACCGTGGAAATCGAAGGCGAGGACAAGCCCGCGCTGGTCGCGGACTGGCTCGGGTTGATCTATTTCGCCTGAGTGGGCCGTCGCTGCCGGGCTTGACCCGGCAGCCCATCGCTGCTCAAAAGTTGTCCAAATCGGTGCGCTCGAACCCTCTCCCTCGCGAGAGAGGGTGGCGAAATCGAGCGGAGCGAGATGAAGCCGGGTGAGGGGTATCTCTCCACACGCTCATCTGCCGAGACAGATCCCTCATCCGGCGCTTCGCGCCACCTTCTCCCACAAGGGGAGAAGGGAAGACAGCACAAGGAAGCACAATGGCAATCAGGTTCGACGGACGCGTCGCCATCGTCACCGGCGCGGGCAATGGTTTGGGGCGCGCGCATGCGCTGGGATTGGCAAGCCGCGGCGCGAAAGTCGTGGTCAACGATTTCGGCGGCGCGCGCGACGGCAGCGGCGGCTCGCTGTCGCCGGCGGAGACCGTTGTCGAGGAGATCCGCAAAGCGGGCGGCACCGCCATGGCCGACGGCGCCGACGTCTCGAATTTCGAGCAGGTCACCGCGATGGTCGAGCGCGCCACCAAGGAGTGGGGCAGCGTGGACCTCTTGTGTGCCAATGCCGGCATTTTGCGCGACAAGTCGTTCGGCAAGATGGAAGCGGCCGATTTCCAGAAGGTGCTCGACGTGCACCTCGTCGGCACCTTCTATTGCTGCAAGGCGGCCTGGGCCGGCATGCGCGATCGCAACTATGGCCGCATCGTCCTGACGACGTCGTCCTCCGGCCTCTACGGCAATTTCGGCCAGGCCAATTACGGAGCGGCCAAGTCCGGCATGGTCGGCCTGATGAACGTGCTGGCGGAAGAAGGCCGCAAGAGCGACATCCGCGTCAACATCATCTCGCCGACGGCAGCGACCCGCATGACGGAAGAGCTGCTGCCGCCGCAGGCGCTGCAGTTGATGAAGCCGAACGCGATCACGCCCGCGGTCGAGTACATGCTGAGCGAGGACGCGCCGACCCGCACCATCATGGGCGCCGGCGCCGGCTCGTTCGCGGTGATCAAGATCGTCGAGAGCGAAGGCATCAACCTGCCGGAGTCCGAGTGGACCCCGGATGCGGTCGCGGCGCATTTCGCCGAGATCAGCGACATGTCAAAGGCGAAGGCGCTGCAGGGAGCTTTCGAGCAGACGCAGAAATACGTGGCGCAAGCCGCTGCGCGCGCCGGGGTAAAACTCTGACAGCGGTCGCCGTCATCGGCGCCGGCCCTGCCGGTCTGATGGCGGCCGAAGTGCTCGTGCAGGGTGGTGCTCGCGTCACCGTCTACGATTCGATGCCGTCCGCTGGCCGCAAATTCCTGATGGCCGGCCGCGGCGGGCTCAATCTCACCCACAGCGAACCGCTGCCTCAGTTCATCACGCGCTACCGCGAGGCGGCGCAGAGGTTGCAGGCTGCGATCGAAGCGTTTCCGCCTGACGCGCTGCGCGCCTGGAGCGAGGCGCTGGGCGAGCCGACCTTTGTCGGCTCCAGCGGGCGTGTGTTTCCGAAGGCCTTCAAGGCCTCGCCCTTGCTGCGGGCCTGGCTGCGACGCCTCGATGCCGCCGGCGTGCACTTTGCGTTTCGCCAGCGCTGGATGGGATGGGACGGGGACGGACGACTGGTCTTTGACCCACCCGGCGGCGGAGACGGCATCGCCGCGGACGCGATAGTGCTGGCACTCGGCGGCGCCAGCTGGCCGCGACTGGGCTCCGATGGCGGCTGGACGACGATCCTGGCCGACAAAGGCGTTGCGATCTCGCCGCTGCGGCCGGCGAACTCCGGCTTCACCGTCGCATGGTCCGAAATCTTCCGCACGCGCTTCGAGGGCCAGCCGCTCAAGGGCATCACGCTCTCCTTCGGCCCACACCGCGCCCGCGGCGAGGCCATGATCACAAGCGGCGGGATCGAGGGCGGGACGATCTATGCGTTGTCGGCCGAGCTGCGCGAGGCGATCGCAGCGAACGGCGCAGCGGTCCTGCACGTCGCGTTGCGGCCGGATGTCGATCATGGCGAACTCGTCAAGCGCCTGTCCGCCTCGCGCGGCAAGCAATCCTTCTCCAACTTCCTGCGCAAGGCTGCGCAGCTGTCGCCGGTCGCGGTCGGGCTGCTGCAGGAGGCCACCATCGGTGCTGGCCAGTCGTTGTCGGCAATATCGGCCGAGCGATTGGCGGAGCTCATCAACGCCGTGCCGGTCAAGCTCACACGCGTCGCGCCGATCGCGCGCGCGATCTCCAGCGCCGGCGGGATTTCCTTCGACGAACTCGACTCGGACTTCATGATCCGCAAACTGCCGGGCGTGTTCGCGGCCGGTGAGATGCTGGACTGGGAGGCGCCGACCGGTGGCTACTTGCTCCAGGCCTCGTTCGCGACGGGAGCTGCGGCGGGCAGGGGTGTGTTGCGACGGCTCGTCCAACTGTCGTCCTGACCATCCGCATCATGACGTCCCGGTCCGGGTTGCGAGATCCGTGAGGAGGCCGAGCACGCCGAAGCTTGCCGCCACCGCGCAGACCATCGTCCAGCCGCCAAAACTCCAGGCCAGCGATGCCGCCGCCGCGCCGATGCCACCGCCAACGAAGAACAGCGCGACGAACAGGCCGTTCATGCGACCGCGGGCCTCGGGGCGCAACAGGTTGATGGCGCGGCGGCCCAGCGTCTGATCGGTGGTGATGCCGACGTCGAGCAGGATCGTGCCGAGGCTCAGTACCAGCAGACCGGTGATCTGGGATTCAAGCACGCTCGCCCAGGCACAGAGCGCAAGCGAGCCGATGATGAGCAGATGGGCGGCAAAGAACATCGGCCGCGCCCGGCCCTTGTCGCCCCAGCGTCCCGCGATCGGTGTCGCCGCGGCGCCCGCCACACCGATCAGCGCGAAAGCCGCAATTCCCTTGGCGTCGAGGTCGAACGGCGCATCCGGCAGCCGCAGCGCGACCGCCGACCAGAACGCCGTGAAGGAGGCCATGACAAGCGAGGCGGTCCAGGCCCGCACGCGCAGCACCGGCTCTTCGCGCAGCAGTCTTGGAAAGGACAGCAGTAAATCGGCGTAACTCGCGCGTGCCGACGGTCGAAGGGTTGGAAGGTAACGGGCGAGTGCGCCGGCAAGCAGGGCCATCAGAGCGGCCGAAACGACATAGTAGGCGCGCCAGCTCCAGAGATCGGCGATCAGGCTCGCCGCAGGTCGTGACAAGAGGATGCCGATCATCAATCCGCCCATCACCTCGCCGATGGCCTGACCGCGGCGATCCGGCGCCACCATAGATGCGACCAGCGGAACCATCATCTGGATCGCCGCGCAACAGGCGCCAAGGATGAAGGTGGCGAGCAGCAGAAGCGCAGGCGTCGGCGCGAGCGCCGTCGCGAGAGCGGCGAGGATCGCGCAGCCGAGTGTGCGGAGGATGACAAGCCTGTTCTCGACCAGATCGACAAGAGGCACGAGCAGCAGCAGGCCGAGTGCGTAGCCGAGCAAGGTCAGCGTGCTGATCAGCCCCGCCTGCCACGCCGGCATGGACATTGACCGGCCGATCAAGCCGAGCAGGATCTGTGGCGCGAACAGATTGGTGACGATGACACCGGCGGTGATCGCGCCGAGCCAGATCAGCGGCCGCTCGGCGAGCTGGTTTCGGGACGCAGGCCTGATGGTTTCGGAGACAGTCATGGGACCTCGCAGCTGTAGCGCGAGACCCTTTAAGCGGAGCGAGCAATATGCTACAATTCAAATAAGCCTATAAAGAATATGCGGGTTTGTTATGAATACCCATGACCTTGTCGCTTTCGTCGCCGTGGTCGAGACCGGATCGATTGTCGCAGCTTCGGCGCGTCTCAATCTCACCCAGCCTGGCGTGACCCGACGCATCCAGAATCTCGAGGAGATGTTGGGGGCGCAGCTTCTGGATCGGCTCTCGAAGCCCCTGAAGCCGACGGCAGCGGGGCATGAGGCCTACGAGCAGGGCAGGCGCCTGCTCAGGATGCTGGACGACCTCAAGTCGGGCGTTGCCAGCGACGGAATGGTCCGCGGCGAGTTCAGGCTCGGCCTGACGCCGTTTCTCTCGGAAGCGGGCTTGACCGCACCACTCGATGCGGTGCGCGCCGAATTTCCCGCGCTGGCGGTGCGGGTGGTCTCCGGTTGGTCGCCGAACCAGCTCGAGCGTGTCTGCCGCAACGAGCTCGATGCAGCCGCGATTTGTCTCCCCGACGGTGCAGTGCCGCCCGCCGATCTGGCGGCCGACGATCTCGGCGCGCAGCCCGTCGTCTTCGTCGTCGCACGCGAGATGAAGATCCCGCGCACCGTCGACCTGGAACGGCTGTCCCAACTGTCATGGGTGATCAACCAGGACGGCTGTGGATTTCGCGATACGCTGAAGCGAAAATTCGATGCCTCGCATCTGCCGTTCAACATCGCCGTCGAGGCGCTGGACAGTGAGCTCCGCCTGTCGCTGGTGTCGCGCGGCCTCGGCGTCGGGCTGGTCACCCCGATCGCCCTGAAACGTAGCGCATTTCGCGACAGGCTCAAGCCGGTCGCCGCGCGCGACTTCAAACCCGCCGTGCGCGCTTGGGTGGTGCATCGCGCCCCCGCCGGTCGGCTGGAGCGGCCGATCAAACTCTTTCGCGACGGATTGGTCCGGGAACTCCAGGCACTGATCGGGGGCTAGCTATCTCAGCTTCCCCCGTGCCGCCACCGGCAGCGTGCCGATGATCTCCTCGCCGCGCACCATCACCACTTCGTCCATCATGTTGACGACGACGCAGACATGATTTGGCACGACCCGCACGACGTCGCCGACGTTAGGCCGGGTGTTGCTGCGGGAGAGGTCGAGGAAGCCGTGCTCCTCGGCGAAGCGTGCGATCTTCGCTTCGGGGTGCTCCAGGATGAGGCCGTGGCCGTCGAGGCCGCCGGTGTCCGTCGTCAGAGTCTTTGAGCCGGCGTCCAGAATCCCGCGCTCAGGCGCGGCGCGGCTGACCACGGTCGAATAGATGTGCAGCGCGCAGTCGTCCCAGGTGGCGACGCCGGCCGCGACCTGCATGCGGTCGTTATAGATGTAGGTGCCGAAGCGATGCTCGGTGCCGCCCTTGAGCTTGCCGAGGTTCTTCAGGTTCGGCGTGCCGCCGGTCGAGACGATTTTTGCATCCAGCCCGTGTGCGCGCACGCCGGCCAGAGCTTCGTCATAGAATTTTTGGGCGTCCGCCCAACCAGTCTCGGTCGGATACAGCATGAAGCCGGCGAATTGCAGGCCCTTGGATGCGGCAATCTTCTGCGCCAGTGCAATCGCCTCGGCGGGCGTCTCGACGCCGGCGCGCTGGCGGCCGGTATCGCATTCGACCACGACCGATAGCGGTCGACCTGAGGCTGCGGCGGCCTTGGGCAGGCCGGCGACGACGGTCGAATTGTCAGCGGCGACCGTCATGTTGGCCTTCGCCTGCAGCGCCCCTAACCGCGCCATCTTCTCTTCGCCGAGCAGGTTGTAGCTGATCAGGATATCGTCGATGCCGGCATTGGCCATGATCTCGGCTTCACCGAGCTTCTGGCACGTGATGCCCTTGGCACCGGCCGCGATCTGCATCTTCGCGATGGTGGGGTTCTTGTGCGTCTTGACGTGGGGACGGTTGGCGATCCCGGCGTCGTCGCAAGCCTTCTGAATCCGCGCGATGTTGCGCTCTACCTTGTCCATGTCGATAACGGCGCAGGGCGTGCCGTATTCGCGGGCGATCTTGGCGGCAAGGGTCGTTGTCATGGAAGTCTCTGAGTTGGCGCGCATGCCGTTTGCAAAAGCGGTGCCCACTTTTGCGGAATGCACGCTAGGCCTGTTCAATCTCTTCGCGCCGCACTTCGAGCTCCAGCCATTTGTCCTCGGCCTCGGCCAGTTCCTTTTGCGCCTTCGTCAGAGCGTCGGAGGCCTGGTCGAAGCGCTTGCGATCCTTGCGAAAGAGATCGGGGTCGTCAAGGAAGCGCTGCTGCTTGGCGATCTCGGCCTGCAGCTTGGCGATGGTCTTGGGCAGCGTCTCCAGCGCGTGTTGCTCGTTGAAGGTCAAGCGTCGTCTCGCGACGCCGGACGGCACGGCTGATCGCTGCTCTCTCGTCTCTTCGACGGCCTTCGCGGTCGCGCGCTTCACGTCGGCGCCGCGCTGGGCCAGCATGTCGGTATAGCCGCCGGCATATTCGAGCCAGCGTCCGTTGCCCTCGGGCACGATCACTGACGTCACCACGCGGTCGAGAAAATCGCGATCGTGGCTGATCAGAATCACGGTGCCCTCGTAGTCGCTGAGCATCTCCTCGAGGACGTCGAGGGTCTCCAGGTCGAGGTCGTTGGTCGGCTCGTCCAGCACCAGGAGGTTGGAGGGTTTTGCCAGCGCGCGCGCCAGCATCAGCCGGCCGCGCTCACCGCCCGACAGCACCTCCAGCGGCGTGCGCATCTGTTCCTGGGCGAACAGGAAGTCCTTCATGTAACTGACGACATGCTTCGGCTTGCCGCCAACCATGACATGGTCGCCGCGGCCGCCGGTCAGCGCCTCGGCCAGCGTCGTCTTCGGATCGAGACTTTCACGATGCTGGTCGAGCGTCGCCATCTCGATGTTGGCGCCGAGCCGTATGCTGCCGCTGTCCGGTGCGCTGCCGCCGGTCAGCATCTCGATCAGCGTGGTCTTGCCGGCGCCGTTCGGGCCGACGATGCCGATGCGATCGCCGCGCTGGACGCGGATCGAGAAGCCGTCGACGATCTTTCGCTCGCCATAGGACCGGCTGATATTCTTGGCCTCGATGACGAGCTTGCCGGACTTGTCGGCCTCGGCAGCCGCCAGGTTGGCGTTGCCCGTCGCGCCGCGATGGGTGCGGCGCTGGTCGCGCAGCGCGTGGAGATTGCCGAGTCGCTTGACGTTGCGCTTGCGGCGGCCCGAGACGCCGTAACGCAGCCAGTGCTCCTCGTTGACGATCTTGCGGTCGAGCTTGTGCTGGTCGCGCTCTTCCTCCGCGAGCACCTCGTCGCGCCAAGCCTCGAAGGCACTGAAGCCGCGGTCGATCTGCCGGATCTGGCCGCGGTCGAGCCAGGCGGTGCTGCGCGAGAGATTGCCGAGGAAGCGCCGATCGTGGCTGATGATCACCAGCGCGCAGCGGCGGCTCTCCAGTTCACTCTCCAGCCATTCGATGGTCGGAAGATCCAGATGGTTGGTCGGCTCATCCAGCAGCAGGATGTCGGGCGAGGGCGCCAGCACGCGTGCCAGCGCGGCGCGGCGCGCTTCGCCGCCGGAGACATGCGCCGGATCTTCTTCGCCGCTGAGACCGAGCTGCTCGACCAGATAGCGCGCCTGATAGTGGTCGTCGCCAGCATTGAGGCCGGCCTCGACATAAGCGAGCGTGGTGGAGAAACCGGAAAAATCCGGCTCCTGCGGCAGGTAGCGAATGGTGGCGCCGGGCTGCACGAAACGGCTGCCGCCATCCGGTTCGACCAGGCCGGCGGCGATCTTGAGCAGCGTCGATTTGCCGGAACCGTTGCGGCCGATCAGGCAGACGCGCTCGCCGGTCGAAACCGACAGTTCGACGCCCGCCAGGAGCGGCGTGCCGCCAAAGGTCAGCTTGATATCGCGCAGTTGAATCAGCGGTGGCGCCATGCGGTGTCTCAGTCCTGTCTTGTTGCGGCCTGGTCGGCGCGGCGGCGCTGAATGCGGCGGATGGTCTGGTCGAGCGTCGACAGAAACGTCGAGCGGTCGCGCGGTGAATACGATTTCGGACCGCCGGTGACTTCGCCGGCCGAGCGCAAATCGGTCATCAGGTTGCGGACCGCGAGCGTCATCCCGATCGATTCCTCGGTGAACGCCTTGCCGTTGGACGCGATCACATCGGCGCCGGCCTTCACGCAGCGGCTTGCGAGCGGAATATCCGAGGTAATGACGATATCGCCGGGCCCGGCGCGTTCCGCGATCCAGTCATCGGCTGCGTCCATGCTGGCACCAGCGGCGATCCGCTCGATGAGTGGATCCTGGGGCACGCGGATGAAATTGCCCGCGACCACGCTCACGGGCAGGCCGTGCCTGCCGGCAACGCGATAGATCTCGTCCTTCACCGGACAGGCATCGGCGTCGACATAGATACGAGTGGTGTTTTGAGGGTTCGTCATGGTCCGTAGATGGGGCTTGCGAAGCGGTTCCGCAGCAGCCGCGTGGTACCCCATTCGGGCCGCAAAGGCGAGGGGATTGACCCCGGTTCCTCAGGGCCTACGATCGGGCCGAAACAACAAGAAATTGGGGAAAGCCAAGCCATGCCGAACCGGCTCGAAACCTATCGCGTCGAGGCCTACAACACGGCCAAGCAATCCGAAAACAAGATGCATGACGATGCAGTGGCGCGCCGCTTCGGGTTCTCCGGCGGGCTGGTCCCCGGCGTCGACGTCTTCGCCTACATGATGCATGTGCCGGTGTCGCGCTGGGGCCGCGATTTCCTGTCGCGCGGGCTGATCGAGGCGCGTTTCATCAAGCCGGTCTATGACGGCGAGACCGCCGACGTCGATGCGACCGAGCACAACGGCCTGCTCACCATCGAGGTGTTCAGCCGCACCGAGCTCTGTGCCACCGGCACGGCGGCGCTGCAGGCAACTGCGACTGCGGCTGCGGTGTCGTTGAGCGACTATGTCGAGGTCCCCGCGGTTGCCGAGCGCAAACCGGTCAGCCCAGCAACCTTCGAGACCGGCAAATGGTTGGGCACGACGCCGCGCCGCTGGGCCGGGCAGGATGCCGCCGACTATCTCGCCGACATCCGTGAGACCGATCCGATCTTCGCGGGCGAGGGGCTCGGCCATCCCGGCCTGATCCAGCGCGTCATGAACCGCGTGCTGGTGGACAACACGATGCTCGGCCCCTGGATCCATGTCGGCAGCCGCATGCAATTGCTGTCAGCCGCGCGCGCCGGCGACGAGATCACCGCGCGGGCAAAAGTCACCGCGAACTACGAGAAGAAGGGCCACCGCTTCGTCGAGCTCGACGCGCTGGTGGTCGCCAACGGCACGACGCCGCTGGCGCACTGCCAGCACATCGCGATCTACCAGCCGCGCGAGCAGGCGGCGGCGTAGGGAAGGAGCACAGCGCGTCCTCACACTCGCTGTCATTCCCCGCGAAGGCGGGGAATCCAGTACGCCGAGGCTCCTCCGTATCCCACGACCGTCTCTGGAATACTGGATCGTCCGCTTTCGCGGACGATGACAGCGGAGTTTGTGGCGACGACGGAACGCCCTTTACGCCGCTTTCCCCTTCGCATCCTGGATCGCGCGCCACACGCGTTCCGGCGTCAGCGGCATGTCGATGTGCTTGATGCCGTATTCGGAGAGCGCGTCGATCACCGCGTTCACGACCGTCGACAGGCTGCCGGCGCAGCCGGCTTCGCCGCAGCCTTTGCTGCCGAGCGGATTGGTCGTGGCCGGCACCGGGTGGTCGCCGACCGTCATGTTCGGAACGTCCTCGGCGCGCGGCAGAGCGTAGTCCATCAGCGAGCCCGTGATCGGCTGGCCGCTCTCGTCGTAGCGGACGTGCTCCATCAGCGCCTGGCCGATGCCCTGGACCACGCCGCCATGGAGCTGGCCCGCGACCAGCAGCGGATTGATCACCGTGCCGAAATCGTTGACCGCGCTGTAGCGCACGATCTGCACGACGCCGGTCTCAGGGTCGATCTCGACCTCGGCGACATGGCAGCCGTTCGGGAAGGCTGATGGCACCGGTTCGCTGGTGTGATCGACGTCGAGGCTGTCGGGTACGCCCTCCGGCATCTTGCTGTCGTGCAGGCGTTTGGCGAGCTCCATGATGTCGATGCTGCGGTCGGTGCCGGCGATCGTAAAGCTGCCGCCTTCGAATTCGATATCGGCTTCGGAGGCCTCCAGCATGTGCGCGGCGGCGCGCTTGCCCTTTTCGATCACGAGCTTGGCGGCGCCCACGATCGCCATGCCGGTCGCGGTGATCGAGCGCGAGCCACCGGTGCCGTTGCCGGTGTGGACGATGTCGCTGTCGCCCTGCACCAGCTTGACGCTGTCGAAGGGAACGCCGAGCTGCTGGCAGAGGACCTGCGCGAATGCGGATGCGTGGCCCTGACCGTAATCGAGCGTCCCGGTGATGAGCTGCACCGAGCCATCGGGATCGAACACGATCTTGCCGAGCTCGACGCCGGGAGGTGCGGTCACCTCCAGATAGGAGCCGACGGCGATGCCGCGCAGCTTGCCGGACTTCTTGCTCTCCTTCTTGCGCTTGGCAAAATTCTCGTGGTCGGAGATTTCGAGGGCCTTGTTGAAGACGGCCTGGAAGTCGCCGCTGTCATAGGTGACGCCGGAGGACGCGGCGAACGGCATCTGGTTCTGCTTGATGAAGTTGCGCTTCCGCAGGGTCAGCCGGTTGATGCCCATCTCGTCCGCGGCGCGGTCGATTAGCCGCTCCATGTAGTAGTTGGCCTCGGGCCGGCCGGCGCCGCGATAGGCGCCCATCAACGTGGTGTTGGTCAGCACCGTCTTGATGTCGACGGCCATCAGCGGCGTGCGATAGACGCTGGAAAAGTTCTTGCTGGTGTTGAGCGAGAGCGGACTGGGAGCAACGCCGGTGATGTAGGCACCGAGATTGCCGTAACCCGAGAGCTTGGCGGCGAGGAAATGCCCCTCGGCGTCCAGCGCGAGCTCGGCATGAATCTTCTGCGCGCGGCCGTGACTATCGGAGAGGAAGCTGGTCGAGCGCTCGTCCAGCCACTTCACCGGTCGTCCCAGCGTCTTCGCCGCGTACAGGATGCACATGTATTCGGGGTAATTGATGTTCTTCATGCCGAAGGAGCCGCCGACATTGGCGGTGAGAATGCGCACGTTTTCGTTCGGCACTTTCAGATTCTTGGCGAGATTGGCACGGTTGCCTGCCACCCCCTGCGTGGGCACCTGAAGAGTGTAGCGCTCGGTCTTCTTGTCATAGGAGGCAAGGCCAACGCGTGGCTCCATCGAGACCACGGCGACGCGGGTGTTCTCGATGTCGACCTTGGTCACGTGAGCAGCACTGGCGAAGGCCGCGTTCACCTTGTCGGTGTCGCCATAGTGGTAGTCGAGCGCGACATTGTTCGGGATGTGGTCGTACAGTTGCGGCGCGCCGGGTTTTGCGGCTTCCTCGGGATCGGTCACCGCCGGCAGCGGCTCGATGTCGAGTTCGACCGCCTCGGCCGCGTCGCGCGCCTGGGCCAGCGTCTCCGCCACCACGAAGGCGACGGGATCGCCGACGAAGCGGACCTTGTCGGTTGCGAGCGGCTGGCGGTTGGTCTGGAGCAGGGGCGAGCCGTCACGGCTCTTCAGCGGCAGGCCGCAGGTGAAGGGGCCGTAGCCGGCCGCATCGAGGTCTTCGCCGGTCCACACCCCGAGCACGCCCGGCATTGCTCTGGCTGCATCGATGTTGATGCCGCGAATGACGCCATGGGCATGGGTCGAGCGAACGATCACGGCATGGGCCTGGCCGGGCAGGTTGAAATCGTCGGTGTAGCGGCCCTTGCCGCGCACCAGGGTATCGTCCTCCTTGCGGCGGACCGGCTGCCCGACGCCATATTTTTGCAGTGCAATAGCGTTTTCGAGCGTGGAGGATTTGGTGTGTTCTTGCATGGAATTGACCTGAAAAGCCGGCAAATGCGCGGTTTGGGGGGCGCCTGGGGTCCGGACCCCTCAAAAATAACCCACCGGCCCGCTCACGACAACGCACGAATGGGCATGGTCCCATGTGATGCGTTGTTGCGCAGGATTGGTGCGCTGCTAATGTTTCAGGCGAAAAAGCAATTCCAGATCGGCCTAACCGGCCGCGGAAAGACAGTTTGTATGAATGACCACACGCGGCTCCGCGACGGCCTTGCGCCGCACGGTGAGCTGGGGTCGATGGCGGCGGCGTTCGCCACTGAACCGGCCGTCGGCGCGCAAGCGCCGGGAACCGGCGTCTACGCGGCGCTCGACCTCGGCACCAACAATTGCAGGCTCCTGATCGCCTGTCCGACCCACGACGGCTTTCGCGTGGTCGATTCCTTCTCGCGCATCATCCGGCTCGGCGAGGGCGTCTCGGCAACCGGGTGCATCAGCGAGGCCGCGATCGAACGCGCCATCGTGGCGCTTGGCATCTGCCGCGACAAGATCAACCTGCGCAAAGCGCGGCGGCTGCGGCTGATCGCCACCGAAGCGTGCCGCGCCGCCTCGAATGCCGAAGGCTTTCGCAGCCGCGTCGCTGCCGAGACCGGGATCGAGCTCGAGGTAATCGACCGCGAGACCGAGGCGGCGCTTGCCGTGCTCGGCTGCTCGCCGCTGGTCGATCCCAGGGGGCGCGGCGCAATCCTGTTCGACATCGGCGGCGGCTCGACCGAGCTGGTACGGATCGAGCGCGACGCCGCAAATCCGGAGCCGCGCATCAAAGCCTGGATGTCGATCCCGTTCGGTGTGGTCACGCTTGCCGAGCAGTTCGGGGGCCGCGACGTGACGCCCGAGATCTACGCCGCGATGGAGCGCGAGGTCGCCCATCACATCGCGCCGTTCGCCGAACAGCATGGCGGCGATCTCACTGATATGCATCTGCTCGGCACGTCAGGCACTGTGACGACGCTCGCCGGCATCCATCTCAACCTCGCGCGCTACGACCGCCGCCGCATCGACAGCGTCTGGATGAACGATACCGACGTCACCGCGACCATCAACAAGCTGCTTGGCATGAGCTACGAGGAGCGCGCCGCGAACAGCTGCATCAGCGTTGAGCGCGCCGATCTCGTCCTGGCCGGCTGCGCCATCCTCGACGCGATCCGCCGCGCCTTTCCGCTGCCACGCCTGCGCGTCGCCGACCGGGGCTTGCGCGAAGGCATGCTGGTCGAGATGATGCGCGAAGACGGCGCGCTCAGGAGCTGGTGAGATGGTCAAGGACACCACCGGCCGTTTGCACGTCCAGGTCAAGACCCACGGCAAGCGCAAATTGTCGTCGAAGCTCTGGCTGGAGCGGCAGCTCAACGATCCCTATGTGGTGAAGGCGAAGGCGCTGGGCTATCGCTCGCGCGCCGCGTTCAAGCTGCTCGAGATCGATGACAAATACCGGCTGCTGAAGCACGGCATGGCTGTGGTCGATCTCGGCGCCGCGCCGGGCGGCTGGAGCCAGATTGCCGCCAAGCGCGTCGGCTCGGTCGACGGCAAGGGCAAGGTCATCGCGATCGACCTGCTCGAAATCCCCGAGATTGCCGGCGTCGAGTTCGCGCAGCTCGACTTCATGGACAATGACGCGCCGGACAAGCTCAAGGCCATGCTCGACGGCGGCGCCGACATTGTCATGTCCGACATGGCTGCCAACACCACCGGTCATCGCAAGACCGACCAGCTTCGCATCGTCGGCCTGATCGAGACCGCTGCCGCGTTCGCCTGCGATGTGCTGAGGCCGGGCGGGACCTTCCTGGCGAAGGCGTTCCAGAGTGGCGCCGACGCCGAACTGCTCGCCCAGCTCAAGCGCGATTTCGCCACGGTGCGTCACGTCAAGCCGGCCGCAAGCCGTGCGGATTCCTCGGAGCGCTACGTCCTCGCGACGGGATTTCGGGGGGCTCGCAACGACGAGGTGGAGCACTAGCCCAGCCGCTGATCCCGCACATCCTGCGTATCCTCGGTCGCCGCCTTGACGGCCGCCTTGGCCGCGCCCTTGCCGGCACCTTTGCGGCTCGCGATCTCCACCGCTTTGCGGCCGGAAACTTCGTGGCCGGCATCGGTGGGCATCTGCCAGAAGAACCAGCTCGACGCCGCCGAAGTCAGGGCGATCACGAGAAAGGCCGGCGCAAATACGGTGGCGTCGAGCTCGCTGACGTGGCTGAACCACATCGTCGTCTCCACGGAGGCGGCGCCGACCGCGACGCCGGCCGAGACCGCGAGCTGCTGGTTGACGCTGACGAGCGTGGTGGCGCGGCTCATCTGCGCCTGCTCGACCTCGGCATAGGCCACCGTGTTGATCGCGGTGAACTCGAGCGAACGGAAGAAGCCGCCGACCACCAGGATGATCATGATGATCAGCAGGGGCGTCGTCACGGTGAAGAGGGCACAGGCGGCCAGGAAAACCGCACTGATGATCGCGTTCACCGTCATCAGGTTGCGGAAGCCGAAGGCGCGGATGATGCGCGCGGCCAGCGCCTTCATGCCCATGGCGCCGAGCGAGGAGCCAAACGTGACGAGGCCGGACTTGAACGGCGAGAGGCCGAATCCGATCTGCATCAGCAGTGGCAGCAGGAACGGCAGCGCGCCGATGCCGAGCCGGAACATGAAGCCGCCGAGAACGGCCGCGCGCAGTGTCGGCAGCCTCAGCAGCGTAAAGTCCAGCACCGGCGACCCCGTTCGCCGCGCGTGAAGGACATACAGCGACATCGAGATCGATCCGCCGACGACCAGGGCGGCAACCGTGCTCCATGGCAGCAGATTGAGTCCGGCGACCGACAGCCCGAAGGCGATGCCGGCGAGCCCGAGGCCCGCGAGCACCATGCCGTAGAGGTCGAACGGCTCTCGTTCCTCGCTTTTGATGGGATCGATGAAGCGCAAGGCCATGAAGATGCCGAGCAGCCCGATCGGGATGTTGATCAGGAAGATCCAGTGCCATGACGCGTAGGTGGTGATGAAGCCGCCGAGCGGCGGCCCGATCACGGGGCCGATCAGGGCAGGGACCGTCACCCACGCCATCGCGTTGACCAGCGCGCTCTTGTCGACCGACCGCAGCAGCACGAGGCGCCCGACCGGCGTCATCATTGCCCCGCCCATGCCTTGGAGGATGCGCGCGAACACGAAATCGGTGACCGATGTCGAGAGCGCGCAGCCGACCGAGCCGACCATGAACACGCCGACGGCAATCGCAAACACCAGACGCGCGCCGAACCGGTCGGCGGTCCAGCCGCTCGCCGGGATGAAGACCGCAAGCGACAGCAGATAGGAAGTGATCGCGAGCTTGAGCGTCAGTGGGCTGGTGCCGATGTCGGCCGCAATCGCGGGCAGCGACGTGGCGATCACCGTCGAGTCCATGTTCTCCATGAAGAGAGCAGTGGCCACGATCAGCGGAATGATGCGTTGCTTGTCGACCATGACGGATTGGTAATGGACATCGGGAACGAAGGGCGAGAATTGCGGCTTATCACCGCCACTGGGCCGCGACCATTGCGGATCGACGCATAGCACCTAAATCCCGCGTGACCCCAGGCGGGTGCGCCCTGCGCCGGAGATCACGATGATCTGCCGTTCGCCAGTACGTGCCGCCGCGAAGGCTATCCGCCGCCGAACTTGCCCAAAAAAGCCTGTGCATGGCTGGCCGGCGGTCCGAATTGCTTTGATTCGTCGCCCGCCCGTGCTATCGACCCGCGTCAACCCCACCGATGGGCTCCGATTCTCCGGCGTTGCCGCAAGGTACGCCGAGGGCGGCGCTCATCCATAGCTATTTGCGGCAGGGCCGCGGAAGGAGTTGGCACATGGCCACGGTGCAACAAGGCATTCGCGAAGCCCTCACGTTCGACGACGTGCTGCTGAAGCCGGGCCTGTCGGACGTCATGCCGGGCGAGGTCGACATCCGCTCCCGCGTCACCCGCGCCATTCCGCTCAACATCCCGATCATGGCCTCCGCCATGGACACGGTCACCGAAGCCCGCATGGCGATCGCCATGGCGCAGGCCGGCGGCATCGGCGTCATCCATCGCAATTTCGATCCCGAAGGGCAGGCTGCCCAGGTGCGGCAGGTCAAGCGCTACGAGTCGGGCATGGTGGTGAACCCGCTCACGATCAGCCCGGACGCCACGCTGGACGATGCGCTCAAGCTGATGAGCGATCACGGCATCTCCGGCATTCCCGTCGTCACCGGTGCGGGCAAGTCCACGCCGGGCAAGCTGGTCGGCATTCTCACCAACCGCGACGTCCGCTTCGCCACCGACCGCCAGCAAAAAATCTCCGAGCTGATGACGCATGAAGGTCTCGTCACGGTGCGCGAGAATGTCAGCCAGGACGAGGCGCGGCGGATGCTGCATCAGCATCGCATCGAGAAGCTGCTTGTGGTCGACGAGCAGTATCGCTGCGTCGGCCTGGTCACCGTGAAGGACATGGAGAAGGCGGTCGCCCATCCGCTGGCCTGCAAGGACGCGCAGGGCCGCCTCCGCGTCGCCGCCGCCACCACGGTCGGCGATAGCGGCTTCGAGCGCACCGAGCGGCTGATCGATGCCGGCGTCGATCTCGTCGTGGTCGACACCGCGCACGGCCATTCCCGTCACGTGCTCCATGCGGTCAACCGCATCAAGCGCCTGTCCAATTCCGTGCAGGTCGTTGCCGGCAACGTCGCGACCTCGGAGGGTGCGCAGGCGCTGATCGATGCGGGCGCGGACTGCATCAAGGTCGGCATCGGCCCGGGCTCGATCTGCACCACGCGCATCGTCGCCGGCGTCGGCGTTCCGCAGCTCACCGCGATCATGGATGCGGTCGAGGCGGCGAAGAAGTCGGACATCCCCGTCATTGCCGACGGCGGCATCAAGTTTTCCGGAGACCTTGCCAAAGCGCTCGCTGCCGGTGCCGACATCGCGATGGTCGGCTCACTGCTCGCCGGCACCGACGAGACGCCCGGTGAAGTGTTCTTGTGGCAGGGCCGCTCCTACAAGGCCTATCGCGGCATGGGCTCGGTCGGCGCGATGGCGCGCGGCTCGGCCGACCGCTACTTCCAGCAGGACATCAAGGACACGCTCAAGCTCGTGCCCGAAGGCATCGAAGGCCAGGTGCCTTACAAAGGCCCGGTCGGCAACGTCATGCATCAGCTCGCGGGCGGCCTGCGCGCCGCGATGGGCTATGTCGGTGCAAAGGACATGAAGGACCTGCACGACAAGGCCCAGTTCGTCCGCATCACCGGCGCGGGCCTGCGCGAAAGCCACGTCCACGACGTCACCATCACGCGCGAAGCGCCGAACTATCCGGGCGGGGGTTAGTCTCCGCTCTCGTGCCGCTCGGCTGCGCGTTGTTTTTCGCGCGCTAGCCTCGCATGCGCTGTCATGCCCCGGCTTGACCGGGGCATCCAGTACGCCGCGGCCTTTTCGGCTCGATCACGGCCGCCTCTGGAATACTGGATCGTCCGATCAAGTCGGGCGATGACAGCGAGGGCGTAGTTGGTGTGTACCAAACTTCATTTGCGGCGCTGTCGCGCCACCACGCTCCACCGTTTTTGTATTGACGCAGCTGCCTCCCTCCGCTTCCGTCCACGCCGAAGTATAATTTGGAGGAAGCCATCATGTCCCAAGGCAAACGCATCGTTCTCGCCGCGCGTCCCGTCGGGGAGCCAAAGCCGTCCGATTTCCGCATCGAGGAATTCGCGGTTCCTACGCCTGCCGCAGGCGAAGTCCTGCTGCGCACGATCTGGCTCTCGCTCGATCCCTATATGCGCGGGCGCATGAGCGACGGTCCGTCCTACGCGACGCCGGTGCCCGTCGGTGGTGTGATGGAAGCCGGTACGGTCTGCGAGGTCGCAGCCTCCAACAATCCAAACTTTGCCAAGGGTGACATCGTGCTCTCGCGCGCGGGCTGGCAGACGCACGCGATCTCCGACGGCAAGGGGCTGAACAAGATCGACCCGAAGCTCGCGCCGATCTCGACGGCCGTCGGCGTGCTGGGCATGCCCGGCATGACCGCCTACACGGGCCTGCTCGATATCGGCAAGCCGCAGCAAGGCGAGACCGTCGTCGTCGCCGGCGCCTCCGGCGCGGTCGGCTCGGCCGTGGGACAGATCGCGAAGATCAAGGGCGCACGCGCGGTTGGAATCGCAGGCGGCAAGGACAAATGCGATTACGTCGTGAAGGAGCTCGGCTTCGATGCCTGCATCGATCACCGCGATCCCGATCTGGCGACGAAGCTGAAGGACGCCTGCCCGAAGGGTATCGACGTCTATTTTGAGAATGTCGGCGGCGCCGTGTTCGAGGCGGTGTTCCCGCTGCTCAATGCGTTTGCGCGCGTACCCGTCTGCGGCCTCATCGCCCACTACAACGACACTGAAGCGAAGCCGCCGAAATGGGCCGCCAGCATGATGCGCGCGACCCTGACCAAGCGGCTGACCTTCCGCGGCTTCATCGTCTCCGACTTCGCCTCCCGCCATGGCGACTTCCTGCGCGACATGTCCGGCTGGGTCCGCGAGGGCAAGGTCAAGTACAAGGAGTTCGTCACCGAGGGCCTGGAGAGCGCGCCCGAAGCCTTCATGGGGCTTCTCAAGGGGGCCAATTTCGGCAAGCAGCTGGTGCGGGTCGGGCCGGACAAAGCTTGATCGGCCGCTCTCGCCCCCTCGGGGGCCGGGTATGGTTAACAAAGAGTGACTGATCGGCCACACCCGCCCGTAAAAGCCGCAGGTGTGACCGTCGGTTCATTGACGGGCTCGCGAAGGCATTGAATCATTGCGCATATTTCAGGTGCGATGATGTTAGAGCTTGTTGTTTTCTGCGTAATCCTGCTGGCTGCCGGTTATTGGGCGACCATGTTTGTCATGGGCCGTCGCGACGACGTCATCCATGGCAAGTTCGTCCATACCGAGGACGTGTTCGCGCAATCCGCGATGCCCACACCCACGCCGCCATTCCCCAAGCGCCCGGTCAATGCCGCGCGGCCTGCCAATGTTCTGCCCGCCAATACCGGGGCCAAACCGGTGAACAGCGACGCGCTGCAGTCCTTGCTTGCCGCGATCCAGCAGGATCTCAAAAGCGTCGCTTGAGCAGCCATGGGCAGCGCTCATGCTCGCCGCCCATCTTGGGGCGATCGAACAAAGTTTAAAGCACGCGATAGCGGATTGTGTAGGCGTCTTGCGGGGCGACCGGGCTTGCCAGCGGCGAGGCGATGCGGTCGGCGAGGTGCCAAGGGCCGAACTGAGGGCCGAACTGAGCGCCGGACTGTTCGGAGCGATGCGGCTCGGCCGGCAGGCGGAGGCGGAATTCGAAGGTGCCCTTGCCGGGCAGGTTCACGACCAGCACGCGGTCCGCAGTGCGGTGGTTGAGCGGTACCGCGCCACGCAGCACGGAGCGGCCATCACCGAGCTCCCGCACGCCCTCGACCAGTGCCAGCGTCTGGTTGCGGTCGGTATGCAGCTCGATCTGGGTGTCGGACGCCGCCGCCAAGGTCTCCTTGGGCATGCGGATCTCGAACTCGACCGCGGGTTTCGAGGGATTGAGGCCGAGATAGGCCAGCGCGGCATGGCGCATGTCGTAGGCGGCAAACGCAAACAGAGCGAGGGCGGCGAGCGCAGCGAGGCCATGCCTGAGGACATCGCGCCAGGTCCGATAGCTCATTCGGAAGTAGACCGTCATTGCCAGCGCCACCGCGAGCGCCGTCGCGATGCCTGCCAGCGCCGACATCAGGATGCCGAACTGGCCGTCGGCGGACTCGGTCAAAGCGCCGGTCAGGCTGCCGAACTGGCTGAAGAGGGTGTTCATGGCGGTCTCTCGCCTTGCGCGCCCCAAAGGGGGAAATCGCTTTAACTGTCGACAGTGGGTCGCCTCATCGGGAACGCCGGTTCAACTCGTTGATTGTCAGGACCAGCGGTGACCGCTAATGGACGCTAGCTGTGGTCTCCGCCGGATGGGAAATCCCGGGAAATTCCGATGTCCATTCAAATGGTTTTGCTGCCGGTCTTCGTGCAGGTCGGTCTCACCTTCGCGCTCCTGATCGCCATGGCGCTGGGACGCCGGCGCGCGCTCGTCTCCGGCGAGACCAAGAGCCGTGACATTGCGCTCGGCGAGCCCAACTGGCCCAAGGGCGCCACACAAATCGCCAATTGCTACCGCAACCAGTTCGAATTGCCGGTGCTGTTCTACGCCCTGATCGCGCTGGCGCTCCCGTTGCGCCATGCCGATCTCTTCATCGTGCTGATGTCCTGGGTGTTCGTGGTGACGCGCTTCGTCCATGCCGGAATCTTCGTCTCCTCCAACAATCTCGGGCGCCGCTCCACGATCTGGCTCGCCGGCGTGCTCGTGCTGCTCGCGATGTGGATCTACTTCGCACTGAAGATGCTCTTGTTGATCTGACGGTTAGCCGTCGGATTTGATCTGAAAGATTCAAATGACTCCCGCTGCCCGGCTGTCCGCAGCCATCGAACTGATCGACACCATCGAGAAGGACCGCGTGCCCGCGGCCAAGGCGCTGAAGGAGTGGGGCACCGCGCACCGCTTCGCCGGATCCGGCGACCGCGCCGCCATTGCCGGCCTCGTCTGGGACGTGCTGCGCCGCTATGCCTCGAGCGCCTACCTGATGGATTCGGATACCGCGCGTGCGCGGCTGATCGGCATGCTTCGCCTCGAGCGCAACATGGATACGGCGACGATGGCCGCGCTGTTCGACGGCAGCCGCTTTGCCCCCGCGCCGTTGACCGAGCCCGAGCAGGCCGCGCTCGCCTCGCGGTCGCTTGAAGGTGCCCCGGCCGCGATCGCCGGTGACTATCCGGAATGGCTGGATCCGTATTTGGCAAAAGCGTTCGGCGACGAACGCGTCGCGGAGGCGGCCGCGATGGCGAGCCGGGCGCCGCTCGACCTGCGCGTCAACACGTTAAAATCCAATCGCGACAAGACGCTGGGGGCGCTTGCTCACCTTCATGCGAAACCGACGCGTTGGTCCGCAACCGGCCTGCGCATCGAGCTTTCGGCCGATGCGCGCAACCCCGGTATCCAGGCCGAAGAGGATTTTATCAAGGGTGCCATTGAAGTGCAGGATGAGGGGTCACAGCTTGCGGCTGCCTTGACCGCGGCAAAACCCGGCGAGCAGGTGATCGATCTCTGTGCGGGGGCCGGCGGCAAGACGCTGGCGCTCGCCGCGATGATGCAGGGCAAGGGCCGGCTGATCGCGACCGACAGCGACAAGCGGCAACTTGCGCCCATTCACGAACGCCTATCGCGCGCCGGCGTCCACAATGCCGATGTGCGCACGCCCAAGGGCGAGGCCGATCCGCTGGCGGAGATCAGCGCGACCGCCGACCTCGTCGTGATCGACGCGCCCTGCACGGGAACCGGAACCTGGCGCCGCAATCCCGATGCCAAATGGCGCATGCGTCCGGGCGCGCTGGAGATCCGCTTGCGGGACCAGACCGCGGTGCTCGATCGCGCGGTTCCGCTGCTCAAGGCCGGCGGCCGCATTGCCTACATCACCTGCTCGGTGCTCTCAGAGGAGAACGGCGACCAGGTGAGGGCGTTCACCGCCCGCCATCCCGAGTTCGCTGTGGTGCCGCCCGAGCAGACCGCGAGCGTGCTCTGGGACAAGGCCGAGGAGTTTGCGCAAGCCGCGCTGCAATCGCCGGAAGGCTGGCTGATGACACCGCGGCGGACGGGAACGGACGGGTTCTTCGTCTCGGTCTTGAAGAAGGCATAGCCCACCCCACGACATCGCGGATGACGCGACGCCTGTCTCACCAAACAAGAACCCCGCGAACCGGAACCCGGTCGCGGGGTTTTCTAACTCGACGTTCTGCCGGTACGTCCGTGGTCAGAACGGTGCGCGGGCTTTAGCCGACGCGGAGATTGTCAGCCGAGGACTTGCCGCTGCGACGATCGGCGACGATGTCGAACGAGACCTTCTGACCTTCGTTGAGGGTCGAGAGGCCAGCGCGCTCGACGGCGCTGATGTGCACGAACACGTCCTTGTCGCCGTCATCCGGCTGAATGAAACCAAAGCCCTTTTGATTGTTGAACCACTTCACGGTGCCCATAGCCATGGGAATTTCCTTTGCTTAAGAAGTTAACACGCGGACCGGTACGCACTATTGCGCCCATAGTCCTGATCAGTCGATGTTGGAGAAATCATCTGAAGCGTGCGCGCCCGTCAGCAACGAAGCGAAGCGGCCCAGTCGTTCGGCCAAGTATCGATGATCACAATATAGCGAGATTTTGGGGCCACTTCAAGGCACCACCCGCCGCTCGGGATGTCGCCGAATTTTGCTATTTTGCGGTGCAAATTAACCCTTCCGGGGCGCCTCAATCGACGATAAACAGCGTCGCCCCCGTCGCCGTCGAGGACCGGTGCGCTGCATCGCCGAAATCCGAGACCTGGTAGCTCATCCCCGCCGTGAGCTTGAACTTGCGGCCGTCGCGCAGCTCGCTGTCGAGCTCGCCCTGCAGCACGTACAGCACGTGGCCGCGGTCGCACCAATGGTCGGCGAGATAGCCCGGCGAATATTCGACCATCCGCACCCGGAGATCGCCGATGTCGAGCGTGCGCCACTGGGCTTGCCCGGTCTCGCCGGGATGGACGGTCGGCTCGACCTTGCTCCAGTCGGTGACGGTGAAGGGGGAGGTGGGCAGCTTCATGATGGTGATCCTGGGGCGGCGACGGCAGTGCCGTTACTATCGGATGCTTTCGCGGTAGTCCTCATTTTTACAGTTCTTATTGTTTTCGGCCCTTATTTTTGCCCATGCATCAGCGCGCAATCTGCCGTCACCGGCATCCTGCTTGCGATGATGACCCAGACCAGCAGCGCGGCGGCACTGATTCCCGCGCCGAGCACGCAGACGCCGGACCAGCCGGCCATCGCGTACACCATCGTCGACGCGATCGCGCCAATCGCGCTTCCGACCGAGTAGAACACCATGTAACCGCCCACCAGTCGGCTCGCCGCATCGGGCCGCACGGCGATGATCAGGCTCTGGCTCGTCACGTGCACGGCCTGGAGTCCCAGATCCAGCACGATCACGCCGGCGACGACCAGCCAGAGCGAGCTTTGCAGGCAGGCGATCGGAGCCCAGGCACCCAGCATCAGCAGCAGTGACAGCCCGGTGGTCCGCTGGGCCCATCCGAGATCGGCAAGCCGCCCGGCATTGCGCGCCGCGAGCGCTCCGGCGAACCCGGCGACGCCGAGCAATCCGATCGTGGTATGCGACAGCGCGAAGGGAGGCGCCGAGAGCGGCAGCACGATCGACGTCCAGAACACGTTGAGATTGGCGAAGATCAGAAACGCAAACAACGCGCGCTCGCGCAGTATCGGCTCCTCGACAAACAGCGAGGCGGTTGAGCGCAACAGCGACAGATAAGAGGATCGGGCCAGCGCCGACTGCCGGCCGCGCGGCAGCACGCGCAGGAGCAGCGCCGCCATGGCCAGCATGAGGCCGGCCGAGACCAGGTAGACCATTCGCCAGCCGCCGAAATCGGCCAGGGCGCCCGAGGCGAACCGCGCCAGCAGGATGCCGGCGACGACGCCGCTCGTGACGGTGCCGATCGCGCGGCCGCGCCCGTCCGGTCTGGCCAGCGTCGCGGCAAAGGCGACGAGGACCTGGACGACGACGGCGAGCATGCCGACTAGCGCCATTCCCACAAGCAGCACGGCGGCATGCGCCGCCGTGCCGACGATGACGAGGCCGATCGCCGACAGCACGGTCTGGCCGACGATCAGGCGGCGGCGATCCCAGAGGTCGCCGAGCGGCACGATTAGGATCAAGCCGAACGCGTAGCCGATCTGGGTAAAGGTCACCACCATCCCGATCGCGGCGGGGTCGATGCCGAGATCGCGCGCCATGGCATCGAGCAGCGGCTGCGCGAAGTAGATATTGGCGACGCTCAGGCCGCAGGTCAGCGCCAGCAGCATCGCCATCCCGCGCGAGAGCCCGCGCCCGGCGGTGTCGTCGGCCTTTTCGTCGGCGTTGGTCGGTCCGGCTGTGGCGGCATCGTGGATTGTCATTGTCGTCTCCGGCACGTTCTATCTAGTCTTAAAATAAGACCAGTTGCACACCGCGCTGTCCAGTCCTATTTTAAGACCAATTTGGAGGGCGGCGAATGAAGCGGACCGGTTTTGCCGAGGCTGACTGCCCGGTGGCGCGTGCACTGGACGCAGTTGGGGACATTTGGTCGCTTCTGATCGTGCGCGATGCCTTCGACGGGCTGCGTCGATTTGGCGATTTCCAGAAGAACCTCGGCATCGCCAAGGGCATGCTCACTGCGCGGCTGCACAGGCTGGTGGAGCTTGGCGTGCTCGAACTGATTCCGGCCTCCGACGGCAGCGCCTATCGGGAATATGCGCTGACCAAGAGGGGGCGCGAGCTGTTTCCAGTCGTGGTCAGCTTGCGCCAATGGGGCGAAGCGAATCTCTACGCGCGCGGCGAAGTCCATTCGGACCTGGTGGACGAGACGGGCCAGCCGGTCGGGAAGCTCGTGCTTCCGTCGCGGGCCGGCCGTCCGCTGGCATGGTCCGATACCAGGGTGAGAAAGGCCGGTCTGCGCAAGCGCTGATTCGCGTCGGCCTTGGTGCGTCCTCGAGCTAGAAGCGCGACTCAGGGCACCGGATGATTCGCCGATCCCTGCACGATCTTTCCGGCCGCGTTCACCCGCAGATATTCGCAGATCCGCTTTCCCCGCTCGTTCTCGTAGAACACCACCACGCTATCAGGGCTGACGAACAATTCGATCAGCGAGAAATGCAGGTTCGGCAACAGCGCGAGCGCCTTGCCCCAATAGGCGCGTAACGCATCCTTGCCGCGCACGGTGCCGCTTTCATCGAACCCCAACATGGGGATGCGGTCCGAGGTCATCACGGCGTCCTCGTCATAGAGCGTGAGCACGCGTTCGAGGTCGCGCGCGTTCCAGGCCTCGACCCAGGTGCGGCCGAGCTCTGCAAGCGATGACGGCTGATGATGGTTTGGCATGGCGTTCTCCCTGATCGGGCCATATAGGTCAATAATACTTACCTATATCGATTTGTCCATACCCCAAAGAAGAATGTGGGCGCGCGGCCCGCGCGGTTGCGGGAAAAGCCCCCGTCGCGTATCTGCTTGCCATGACAGCAGCACAGACCGACCGCTCCGCGTCGACGCCCTCCGTGGCCTCGGCGCATGACAAGATTCTCATCGTCGACTTCGGCAGCCAGGTGACGCAGCTCATTGCGCGTCGCGTGCGCGAGGACGGCGTCTATTGCGAGATCGTCCCGTTCAACAAGGCCGAACAAGCCTTCAACGAGATGAAGCCGAAGGCGGTGATTCTCTCCGGCGGCCCTGAATCGGTGCATGAGGCGGGCTCGCCCCGCGCGCCGCAAGCGATCTTCGATTCCGGCGTGCCCGTGATGGGCATCTGCTACGGCCAGATGGCGATGGCAGAGCAGCTCGGCGGCACTGTCGAGGGTGGCCATCACCGCGAATTCGGCCGCGCCGATGTCGAGGTGAAGGCGCCGAGCAAGCTGTTCGAGGACGTCTGGTTACCAGGCGGCAAGAACCAGGTCTGGATGAGCCATGGCGACCGCATCACCAAGATGCCGCCGGGCTTCTCGGTGGCCGGCACCTCGCCGAACGCGCCGTTCGCCATCATCCAGGACGAGACGCGCAAATATTACGGCGTGATGTTCCACCCGGAAGTGGTGCACACGCCCGACGGCGCCAAACTGATCCGCAATTTCGTTCGCAAGATCGCGGGCCTTTCCGGCGACTGGACCATGCGCGCCTTCCGCGAGGAGGAGATCGCGAAGATCCGCACCCAGGTCGGCAAGGGCAGGGTGCTCTGCGGCCTGTCCGGCGGAGTCGATTCCGCCGTCGCGGCCGTGCTGATCCACGAAGCCATCGGCGAGCAGCTCACCTGCGTGTTCGTCGATCACGGCATGCTGCGCCTTGACGAAGCCAAGACCGTGGTCGACCTGTTCCGCCACCACTACAACATCCCGCTCGTGCACGTGGATGCCTCGAAGCAGTTTTTGGGCGAGCTCGAAGGCGTCACCGACCCGGAAGTGAAGCGCAAGACCATCGGTCGCCTCTTCATCGAGGTGTTCGAGGCGGAGGCCAAGAAGATCGGCGGCGCTGACTTCCTGGCGCAAGGCACGCTCTATCCTGACGTGATCGAGAGCGTCTCCTTCACCGGCGGCCCGTCGGTGACGATCAAGTCGCACCACAATGTCGGCGGTCTCCCCGAGCGCATGAACATGAAGCTGGTCGAGCCCCTGCGCGAGCTGTTCAAGGACGAGGTGCGCAAGCTCGGCCGCGAGCTCGGCCTGCCCGAAATCTTCGTCGGCCGCCACCCGTTCCCGGGCCCCGGTCTCGCCATCCGCTGCCCCGGCGAGATCACCCGCGACAAGCTCGAGATCCTGCGCAAGGCGGACGCGGTCTACATCGACCAGATCAGGAAGCACGGTCTCTACGACGACATCTGGCAGGCCTTTGCCGTGCTGCTTCCTGTGAAGACCGTGGGCGTCATGGGCGACGGCCGCACCTACGACTTCGTCGTCGGCCTGCGCGCCGTCACCTCCACCGACGGCATGACCGCGGACTTCTACCAGTTCGACATGAAGTTCTTGGGCGAGACCGCGACGCGCATCATCAACGAGGTGAAGGGCGTGAACCGGGTGGTGTATGACGTGACCAGCAAGCCGCCTGGGACGATTGAGTGGGAGTAGTTTTTAGAGACCGAGGCATGCTGATGCGCGCCGCGTTGAAAGTGGTGATGGCCGCAATATTTGCCATGCCGGCTGCGGTGGCTCTGGCGAAGTCTCCGGACTGCGCGAGTTGGCCCAATAACATGGCCCTCGTGCACCTCAAGAACGCCGGCCTGATTGATATCCCATCAGTGATCGAGGCGCAGACCAAGGCCGTTCGTCTCGCATCCGAAAAGATCGGCAAAGACCTCTACCAGCAGGTTTACGACATCACGTTTCACACCAAGGATGGCAAGACGATCGAGGTCATCACGAAAAGCCAAGCATCAAGCGAGGAATGCTCGATGAGCGGCGTCGACATCTACGTGGTCTCGAACAAAATCGGCGGGTCGGCGGAGCTGCCATCTGACGGCAGGACTAAAAAGTGATCCGGTTGCATCGAAAGCTCAAGAACCGAAATTGACCTGCAGCGGATGCGTAGGGCGGATTAGCCGCAAATCCGGCCTCTCTCGCCGAGTCGCGCGCAAGATGGCAGATTACGCTTCGCTAATCCGCCCTACGATCTCTGTCACGGCTTCACGAACCGATAGGCGAAGCGATCGGTCTTTCCCTTGATCGCGGGATCGAACACCTTGATCGTGTGCGGATCGTCCTTGTTCGCGAGCAGGGTGCTTTCCGCGTCCAGCACGAAGCCGGCCGCCTCCACCTCCTTGCGAACGGATGCAGGCTCAATCCGATGCAGCGATTGGGCCTGGGTCGTGCCCGCCCCGAGCGCGGCGGCGTGGTCGACGATGACGTAGCACCCGCCGGGCTTCAGCCGCTCGTAGACAGCGCGATTGAAGTCGGCCGCCCTCGCGCCCCGGGCCTGGATCAGCGCGGTGTGGAGATCGTGGTAGAACAGGTGCAGCCACAGCACATCCGCTGCCTGCGTGGCCTGCGGCATCGCCAGGAGGTCCGCCGAGACGGCTTCGACGTTCTCTCGGCCCGGCTCCTTCGCAAGCGTCCGCATGCGGCCGACCGGATCGTTCTTGAAGTGGGCGACTTCAGCCGGCACGAAGCTGTCAACCCGTCCTTCGCTTCCCACGATGTCGGAAAAGAGACGGGTCCAGTCGCCGTCGCCTGGGTAAACGTCGATCACGGTGGCGCCCGCATCGATACGTGCGAACCGGATCAACTCGGACAGCTTGGATTGGTCGTACATCTGGATTTCCTTTAGGCTTGGGCATTCGACACGCGCGCGGCTCGTGCCAGTGCCTGCGTGTCGACGTACTCCCGGATGTTCGTCAGTTTGCCGTTGCGAACGGTGATGGCGAAGACCCAGTCGTCCCTAAACGTCTTGTTCGTGGCTTTGATCTTTCCCTTTGCGAATCCGACGACCAGGACCCGGTCTCCTTGCGCCACGAACTCGCGGGGTTCGGTGGACGTTTCGATCGACTTGGATGCCGTCTCGAGCAAATCCGCCACCCCGTCGTGCCCGCGATGCGTTCCGGCCAGCGGCCAGTCCTCACCGGGGATGATCCACTCGATGTCGTCGGCGATCAGCGCCAGCAGAGTTTCCCGGTCGCCTCGGCCGATCGCGGCGAAGAAGTCCTTCACGGTCTGGATGTTTGTCTCGATACTCATGGGAATTTCTCCATTTCGCTCCGATCGGATCGCGCTCGATCCGATCGCATGCTTCGTGTCCTCGTGTTCATCAGTCGAACTTGACCAAATCCTTGAAGATCAGATGGCCCCAGCTGTTTCCGCGCGCCTGCACAAGCAGCCCGCCTTCCGAAAGCCCGCCGAGCTTGATCGGCGCGAAGCCGAGAGTTTCCGCAAGCGTGCCAATCGCCGCTGCGGCAGCGTCATCGTCGCTCGCCAGGAACGACGACTCTCCTGCCACCATGGACGGCCGGATCCTGGGCAAGGACGGCAGCACCCAAATGGTTGAAGCCCTTGACCAGTCGACCGCCGGTGAAGGCTTGCGCGAGGGCCTTGGACGAAGGTTGTCCCCCCAGTTTCTCAGGCGGCACGCCGTAGGCGTTGGTCACATCGACGATCGTCTTGCCCTGCCAGGTGGGCAGCGCTTTCGCGACATCCTGGTGCGACTCGAAACGGACCGCCAAAAAGACGATCTCCGCCTTGACGGCGTCCGCCAGCTTTTTGGGAATGATCGAGGGTCCGATCACGGCCGCGGCGGATGTAAAGCTTTCCGGGTCGCGCGTGGTTGCAACGGAGACTTCGATGCCGTTGCGGGCAAACGCGCTGGCCAGGGCTTGGCCGATAGGGCCGAAGCCGATGATTGCGTAGCTCATGATGTTTCTCCGAACTTGTGTCGATGGCGCGGTCAGACCTGGGCCATGCCGCCATCGACGGCGAGATCCACGCCGGTGATGTAAGAACTTTCATCGGAGGCGAGGAACGTGACGGCAGCCGCGATTTCCTCCGGCTTGCCCCTGCGACCCATCGGGACCTGTGAAGCAAATTGGCTGGCCGCTTGCTCGGCTTGCTCGCGGGTCAAGCCCGTCGTCGTCTCCAGGGCGGGGGTCTCCGTTGGCCCGGGGCTCATCGTATTGACGCGGATTTTGCGGTCCTTCAGCTCCAGCGTCCAAGCGCGCGAGAAGCTGCGCACCGCCGCCTTGCTCGCGGCGTAGACGCTGAACCCCGGCAGCCCCTTCACGTTCGACACCGAAGAGTTCAGGATGATCGAACCGCCGTCCTTAAAGAGGGGGAGGGCTTTCTGCACCGTAAAGAACAGGCCCTTCACGTTCACATCGAAGGTCTGGTCGAAATGGGCCTTGGTCGCTAGCGCGAGCGGCGCGATTGTCCCCGCGCCTGCGTTCGCGAAGAGAATGTCGATGTGACCATGTTTCTCCTTCACGACGGCATAGAGCCGCTCCAGATCTTCCAGGCGCGACACGTCGCTCACGACCGTCGTCACGTTTCTCTCGATGAAGGCTGCGGCCTCCTTCAGCTCTTTCTCGCGTCGCCCGGTGATCACGACGTGCGCACCTTCGTCCACGAAGCGCTTGGCCGTGGCCAATCCAATGCCGCTGCTGCCGCCGGTGATGACGGCGATCTTGCCTTCTAGTTTTTTCATGATGTTTATCTTTCATTGTGTGTGGGCCAGGCGCGGGACCGCGCCGGGATCAGAGTTGCGCCAGGCCGCCGTCGACGGCGACTTCGCTGGCGGTCATGAAGCTGCTGTCCGAGGAGGCGAGAAAGGCAGCCATCGCCCCGATCTCCGCCGGATCGGCCATGCGCTGCAGCGGAGTCATCGCGGCGAACACCTTCTGTCCCTCTTCGCCCAGCGCTTCCTTCGCGAGTTCGGTCGCGGTCGCTCCGGGCGACAGCACGTTGACCCGGATGCCGCTGCCTTTCAGGTCCTCCGCCCAGGTCCGCGCGAGGTTGCGCACGGCCGCCTTGCTCGCGCTGTAGGCGCTCATGGCCGGGGCGCCCGTGGTGCCGGCGCTCGATCCCGTCAGGATGATCGAACCGCCCCGGCGCATCAGCGGCAGCGCCTTCTGCACCGTGAAAATCGTACCCTTCACATTGGTGTCGAAGGTTTCGTCGATGTGCGCGGCGGTGATCTTGCCGAGCGCAAGCTGACTTCCCGCGCCGGCATTGGCGAAGACGATGTCGAGGGTTCCGCGCTCGGCCTTCACCGCCGCGTAGAGCCGGTCGAGGTCGGCCTCATCCGAGACCGAGCCCTTCACCGCGCGTGCATTAGGCCCGAGGGCGGCGACAGCAGCGTCGAGGGCTTGCTGTCGGCGGCCGAAGATGAAGACGAAAGCGCCATCCTCGATGAAGCGCTTTGCCGCGGCGCGGCCGATGCCGGTCGCGCCACCCGTGATGACTGCAACCTTGCCGTCAAGCTTTCCCATAATGTCTCCTGTCGTGGTGTCGGGGCAGCATCTGCCCCCGAGGACCCCGACATAGGTCCGCCGGCCCTAGGCGTTGAGTGCGGAAGCGCGCACATCGGTGGTGCGAAATCGATCCGGCCGGACGACTAACGCCGACGGCGACGATCGGTGTCCGTCGCTCAGAATGGGCCCTGCTGGCCGGAACCGGCTATGATCACCGCCCATACTGCTGTAGGAGGCATCAGATACGGCTTGAAAGGCGCACCGCGCGGTGCGGGATTGCACCATGATCGACTGGGACGATGTTCGCTATTTTCTAGCCGTCGCGCGGGGAGGCTCGGTGCGGGCGGCCGCCGAGCACCTCGGCGTGAACCACGCGACCGTGCTGCGACGCATCGCCCAGCTCGAGGAACGCCTTGGGGTCCAGATGTTCGAAAAGCTGCCTTCGGGCTACCGGCTGACGGCTGCGGGCGAGGAGGTCCTCGAATTCGCCGACCAGATGGAAGCCTCGTCACACCAGCTGGAGACGCGCGTGTTCGGGCGCGATCAGAGCGTGCGCGGGCGTCTGCGGGTGACGCTGGCGCCGCCGATGGCGACACATTTGCTGATGCCTGATTTCGCCGATTTCGCGCGTCTGCATCCCGATATCGAGATGGATGTCCTGTCGTTCGGCGAACTGGCAAATCTGACCAACCGTGAGGCCGACGTCGCGATCCGCGTCGTCTACGAGCGCAAAACCCTGCCGCAAAATCTTCATGGCATGAAGGGACCGGAGCTGTTCGGCGCCGTCTACATGTCCAGGGATCGACTGGCCGCGTGGCGTGCGGGCGCGCCGGATCCCTTCCGCTGGATCGTCATCAGCATGCACGGCATCCCGGATTGGGCCAGCGCGGGCGAGGTTCGCACCACGGACGTTCCATTCAGGACCAGTGACGCCGGAGCGCAGATCGCTGCTGTCCGGCAAGGGCTGGGGATCACGACACTGCCGTGCTTCGTCGGCGATGCCGACCCGCTGCTGGTGCGGGTGCCGGGGACCGACCTGCACATGTACGGAACGGTCTGGCTCCTCACGCAGGGAGAGACGCGCAAGACCAAGCGCGTGCGGCTGTTCACGGAGTTCGTATCACGCAGGCTCGCCGCGTACGCGCCGCTGCTGGCGGGGCTGTCGGTGGCGCGCGAGTGACGCGGGGCGGGTCGTGGGCGGAAAGCTTGGCCTCGACAGATCAATGCGTTATCGTGCTTCCGAAACAATCGAGTGGGAGTAGGGTTGTGACTGCTATTGATCCAGCATCGCTGGGTGTTGTTTCCTGGAGAGGCAGCGCCGCTTAGGTCATGGGGTTTGGGGTATTCATCCATCGATTGGACTCGATCTACGACGACAGCCCCGCTGAGCAGTACCAATTTCCCAGTCAATATCTTCATCGCGTTGAAGCCTGCATCGGCGATTGGATAGTATATTACGAACCGAGCAAGGTTGCTGAAACGCGCGGTTACTTTGCAATTGCTCGGGTTCAGCAGGTTCTTCCCGATCCCGGTACTTCCGGGATGTATCTCGCTTTAATGGAACCGGGAAGCTATCTCGATTTTGCCAATTCAGTCCCATTCAACGGACCGACGGGTCCAGTAGAGCGCGGTGTTCTTAACGAACAGGGGCGGATTTCAGGACGCGCTCAGTCCGCAGTCCGCCCAATCTCTCCCGACGATTTCAATAGAATATGCGAGCTTGGCTTCGCGGAGAACGCGCCGCTGCTGCCGCGGCGCGACGGCGACCTTCCATCGCTCGATCTTAACGACCAGCCGCAGGTGCCATTCGCGGTTGAGCAGCAGCGCGACCGTGTTAGCGTAACGATCTCGAAAGTCCTGCGTGATCGAGTTTTCCGTCGCATCGTGCTGCGTGCCTATGAAGAGCGTTGCGCCGTCACCGGCCTCAAGCTCATCAATGGAATGGGGCGCGCGGAGGTCGCGGCGGCTCACATACGCTCCGTCGAGGCAAACGGGCCGGACATCATCAGCAATGGCGTTGCTCTTTCGGGCACCGCACATTGGATGTTTGATCGTGGTCTCATCAGCTTCGCGGACGATCTGGAGATATTGATCTCGCGCCAGACAAACGATCTGGAGGGAGTGCAATCGATCATCAACAAGACGGGGCGCGCTCTTGCGCCGCGTCGTGCGTCAGATCGGCCACATCCGCACTTCTTAAAGTGGCACCGCGAGCATTGTTTCAAGCAATAAGCAAAACCATACGGCTCATGCGCTCGTACCCGCCCGCCGCTGAGCCGCAATCAGCATCTCCACAAACGCCGTCACTTTGGGCGGACGGAAGCGAGCCGCTGGGTAGACCGTGTGGATGCCGCCGGAGGGCAGTTGCCATTGCGGCAGGATGTGGATGAGGCGGCCCGCCGCGAGATCGTCGGCCACCAGGAAATCCGGCAGCACCGAAAGGCCGCCGCCGGCGAGCACCGCTGCGAGCACCCCCGGCGTCGTGTCGATGGCGATGCTCGCCTGCAGGCGCACGGCGCGTCGGTCGAGATCACCGCGCGAGAACTGCCACAGCAACGGCTCGCGCAGCGCCATGTTGGCGATGAACGGTAGCGTCACCAATTCGTCGGGATCGCGCGCGGCGGCGATCCGATCCGCGAATGCGGGAGCGCCGACCAGACATTGCCGGAACGATCCGATCTTGCGCGCCTGCAGGCTGGAATCGACCAGCCACCCCACACGGATCGCCATGTCGATCTGGCCTGAGGCGAGGTCGACCGTCTGATCTTCGAGCGTCAACTCCACGCGGCAGTGGGGATAGCGTGCCGCGTAGGCCGTGACGACGGCGACGACGACGGCGGTGCCGTAGTCGTTGGGCGCCGTGATCCGCAAGGTGCCGGTCGGCGCGGCGGCTGCCTGAGCGAGCTCGTCGAAGGCATCCTCCGCTTCGCGCAGGATCATGACGCAGCGCGCATGAAACATGCGGCCCGCCTCGGTCGGATGAACCCGGCGCGTCGTGCGCACGAGCAGGCTGGTGCCGAGATCGCGCTCCAGCTGCGCCACCTGCTGGCTCACCACGGCCTTGGTGATGCCGAGCCGTTCGGAGGCCCGCGTGAACGATCCGCTGTCCACGACGGCTGCGAAATAGGCCAGTCGGTTCAGGTTCATGGGTTCTGCCCGGTCAGATTTATTGTCAGTCAATACAATACATTATGTCTGTTTTGTTGATATTTATCTACCAATGTGCGCGTGCCACATTGCGGTTCAAGGAGATCGCCATGTCCGCGCCCATTCAAATCACCTACCTGTTCGATCCGCTCTGCGGCTGGTGCTACGGCGCCGCCACGCTGCTCGAACAGCTCGTGACCCGTCCGGATTTCGCTGTCGAACTTGCGCCGACAGGTCTGTTCGCCGGCGAGGGCGCCCGTCCGATGGACGACGGCTTTGCCGCTTATGCCTGGAGCAACGACCAGCGGATTTCGCGCTTGAGCGGCCAGCCCTTCAGCGAAGCCTATCGCCGCGATGTGCTGGGCGACCGTACGCGCCTGTTCGATTCCGGTCCGGCGACACTGGCGCTCACGGCTGTCGCGCTCACGGCGCCTGATCGGGAGTTCGCGGCGCTGAAGGCCTTCCAGCTCGTCCGCTATGTCGAGGGCCGCGACAGCACGGACATCTCCGTTCTGTCGGATGTGCTGCGCGCGATGAATTTGCCGGAGGTTGCCGCGCGCCTGGCGAGCCCCGACGCCGCGTTGATCGCCGCGTATCGCGCACGCCTCGAGGCCGCGCGTGCCGAGATGCGCCGGTTCGGCGTCAGCGGCGTCCCGGCCCTGATCGTAGGGGCCGGCGATGACCGCCGCCTCGTGCAGGCAAGCGCCCTGTTCGGCGGCCTGAACGTCCTGATCGACGGACTGAAGGCGGCCTGAGCGCAGCGGTCAACACGACCCGACGATCAGTGTGAATTTCCCAATCGCAGACTAGCACCAGGAGACCAACATGCCGACAAGGAGAACCATCATGAAAACCACTCTCGCCGCGGGCGCCGCCGCCGTCTTCGCACCCGCAGGCCTCGGCCATGCCGCGGGCGGGCTCGCCTGGAAGCATTTTCCGGCCGGACAGAACGGCTTCTTCCGGGCGCCCGTTCTGGTGTCCGGACCAAGCGAAGCCGTGCTGATCGATGGCGGCTTCACGCTGTCCGATGGCAAGGCTGTCGCCGACGCCATCAAGGCCACCGGCAAGAAGCTCACCACCATCTATATCAGCCAGTCGGACCCGGATTATTATTTCAGCCTCGGCGCGATCAAGGCTGTCTTCCCCGAGGCCCGCGTGCTCGCGTCGCCAGCGACATTGGCGGCCATTCACGCCAGCGTCGAAAAGAAGCTTGCCGTCTGGGGCCCGCAGCTCAAGGCGAACGGCCCGCAGGTGCTGGCCGATGTGGTCATCCCCGAAGCGTTCGACGGCAAGACGCTCAGCGTCGACGGCGAGACCATCGAGATCGTCAGCGCCGACGGCCTGGCCAACCGGCGCTATCTGTTCGTACCCTCGCTCAACGCGGTGTTCGGCGGCGTCCTGATCTTCTCCGGCGTCCATGTCTGGACCGCCGACACGCCGACCAGGGAGCAGCGTGCCGCCTGGATCGCCAATCTCGAAAAGATCGCGGCGCGCAAGCCGGCGATCGTCGTGCCCGGCCATTTGTCGGCGGATGCGAAGACCGACCTGTCCGGTGTCGAGCACACCATCGCCTACCTCAAGGCGTTCGACGAAGAGTTGGCCAAAACCAAGGATTCGGCGGCGCTCAAGGCGGCGATGGAAGCGCGCTTCCCCGGCCTCGGCATGGGCGTTGCGCTCGACATCGGCGCCAAGGTCGCCACCGGCGAGATGAAGTGGGGTTGAGATGGGGGCGAACCTCGACCTGATCCGCGCCACCTATGAGGGATCATCGTCGGAAGAGAACGGCCGCAACTTGCTGGCCGCTCTCGCTCCCGATGCCGCATGGACCGAAGCGGAAGGGTTTCCATACGCGGGCACCTATGTCGGGGCGGACGCGATCATATCAGGCGTGTTCCGGCGTCTCGCCACCGAATGGACCGGCTACCGCGCCGACGTTCACACCTATCTCGAAGACGGCGACCGCGTCGCCGCCTTCGGCGTCTACTCCGGGACCTACAAGGCGACGGGCAAGTCCATGCGCGCCAATTTCGCGCATCTCTATCTGGTGAAGGACGGCAAGATCGCCAGCATGACCCAATATGTCGACACCGCGATGGTGCAAAAGGCATTGGAGCCTGCCGGCCGGTAACAGCCGCATCACGTCGGAATGCAGGAGGGGGTGCCCGCGACATGCGGGCTCCCCTTTTTCGTTCCGGCGTCTGCTAGATCTTGATGGAATTGTGCCTGGCCGAGGAAGTCCACCGCGCGCCAGAACGTGGTCATGGATATGACCGCCGGCCCCGTCTATACCGAGGTCCCACGACAGGCCAGAGCGGCGATCGTATGCTCGCAGTCATGGTGTTGAAGATATGCCTGCCGACGACCTTGGAGGAGCCATGGCGGTTTCGGAAGACAACAAATCTCTCGCCCGCTATCTGAGAGATGTTACGCAGAGTTCACCGACGGTTACGAAATATTGGGATGACGCCCACGTCAGTGATCACGCCGCTTGCATCGCGCGGGCCGCCACGCACGGCCCCCGCTTGCGTGCGGACCACGCGTTGCAGCCCGGCTGCTGTCGTACTCGTGAAACCATGCATAGCTTCGACCGATATTAATCCTGGCACGAAACGACAAGGAGGAGCGCCATGGAGATCGACGTCGTCAGGGTATTAGGGCTGGTTACGCGTTCGGTGAGGAATTTCGAGAAGGACGGGAAGGCAGCCAGTGCGGTGACACTGACGCGGCTTTACGAGACCAGCGTCGACGATCTCTGGGACGCAGTGACCAGCGAGCAACGCATTCCGCGCTGGTTCTTGCCGGTCGAGGGAGATCTCCGGCTCGGCGGAAAATACCAGCTCAAGGGGAATGCAGGCGGGACCATCACGGCATGTACGCCGCCGACCCATTTTGCGGCGACCTGGGAATTCGGCGGCGCGATGAGCTGGATCGACGTCAAGCTGACGGCAGAACGAAGCCAGGCGCGGCTGACGCTCGAGCACACCGCGATGATCGAGGATCATTGGAATCAGTTCGGTCCAGGGGCAGTCGGGATCGGCTGGGATCTCGCCATTGCCGGGCTGGAGCGATATGTTGCGACCGGGGCATCGGTCGACCATGAGACGGCCGAGGCATGGATGGGCTCTCCCGCGGGCAAGGAATTCATGACGAGCAGCGGCGAGTATTGGCGCGCAGCGCATGTCGCAAGCGGCGTGGATCCTGCGTCCGCGAAACAGCGGTCGGACCGTACCATCGCTTTCTATCGCGGCGAGACGCCGCCCGACGTGGCGCATCCGGGCACAGGAAGCTGATGCAAATCTTCGAGGTCCTTGCCGACCCCGTCCGCCGTCGCATCCTCGAGCTGCTTGCGCCCGGCGAGATGGCGTCCGGCGAGGTCGTCGAAGTGATCGGAGCGGAGTTCGGGATCACGCAGGCCGCCGTGTCGCAGCACCTCAAGGTGCTGCGCGAGAGCGGCTTCGCGACGGTTCGGGCGGAGGCGCAAAGACGGCTCTATTCGGTCGATGCTGCGGGCCTCCAAGCGGTGGATGCATGGATCGGTCAGTTCCGCAATTTCTGGGAGCCGAAGCTGGATGCGCTGGCGACGGAAATCGCGCGCGGCAAACGCGAGCGTCGTAACGCGCCAATGAGCAAGCGGAGCGGGAAGCGGGCGTGAAGGCATCGCGGCCACGCCTCATGGAGACGTTTCCGTTCTTTGCCCGGCGGGGGATGGGCTTAAGCGGCGGCATCTCGGTGTCGCCCGGGCTGGCGGCCCATCTGAGGCCGTACTGCAGGTTCGCGGCCTGCGCGGCGGCGACAAGCTGTACAAAGCCCCAGACGATTGCGGCGGGCAGCATCGATAGCTCGAAGCTCATCGCCATTGGCTGTCCCCCAATCTGCAAGAAATCAGCGCGATCCCGGGTGCCATCCGGGAGTTTGGGAATCTCGGGATCGAGGTGATCCCAGGCATATCCGCGCGAGCAGAACAGCACGACGGACGGTTTGAACGTGCTGGCATCGTCCAGCGTGCCGACATAGATGCCGATTAAGTCCGGCTTCTCGTCCGGCTTGTTGTAGATGGGCGAGCCGCAGTTCGGACAGAACCCTTTGCGCTTGACCGCGCCGCTGACGGCAGTGCGCTCGATTTCGCGCACCTCGCCTGTCACCGCGACTGCGCTGCGCGCGAACACGAAGATGGAGCTGTGGCCGCTGCCGGTATCGCGCTGACAGTCGCTGCACTGGCATTGGAAGCCGCGGATCGGCGCGGACGCAATGGTGTAACAAACCGCGCCGCAGGCACAACGACCTGAATATGTCATTCGTCTCCCTCCCAACGGGCCGGCGCGATTTCACACAAGCCGGATATTTGCCGGCCCGCTCACTCGCGCGACATCTTCTCGAACCTCTTCACCAGCCGCTCCCGCTTCAGCCGCGACAGGCGCTGGATCCAGAACATGCCGTCGAGCTGGTCGATCTCGTGCTGGTGGCAGACAGCACGCAAGGCTTCCGACTCCTCTTTGTGCATGCTGCCGTCGAGATCCCGATAGCTGATCCGCACGCGGGCGTGGCGCTGGACCTCGTCGTTGACGCCGGGCATCGAGACGCTGCCTTCGCGATGCAGGATCATCTCGGGTGAGGCCCATTCGATCTCCGGATTGACATAGGTCTGTGCACCGTCCCTGGCGTCGAGCTCGAGCACGACGACGCGCAAGGGCACGCCGAAATGCGGCGCCGTGATGCCGATGCCGGGCGCGGCGCGCATGGTCTCGAGCAGATCATTTGCAAGCTCGCGGAGCGCATCGTCGAACGCGGTGACGGGGTGAGCCGGCATCGCGAGCCGGCGGTCGGGATAGCGGACGATCGGGCGAATGGTCATGCAAGCTCCTAGCACTCACGGATGGTTGAAGCATCCCGTTCTTGACGCCCTACCAACTGGAAGGTAGCTAGGGACCATGACTCACGTTTCCTCGACAGCCGACGACATCCTGGCCTGCGCGCGCAGCTTGATCATCGCGGGCGGCTACAATGGTTTCAGCTACGCCGACGTGGCCGAGGTGGTCGGTATCCGCAAGCCGAGCATCCACCATCATTTCGCCAGCAAGGTCGATCTGGTCCGCACGCTCGTGTCGCGCTACCGCGCCGAAGCCGAGGCGGGACTGTCCGCGCTCGAGCGCAATGTCCCTGATCCGCGCGACCAGCTCGAAAACTATGTCGCGTACTGGAAGGCGTGCATCAATGATGCGACAGCGCCGTTCTGTGTGTGCGCGCTGCTGGCCAGCGAGCTTCCGATCCTGCCGGAGGAGGTTGCGCTCGAAGTCCGTGCGCACTTCCGCTCCTTGGCTTCCTGGCTGACGGCCGTCATGGAGCGTGGCAAGCGGAAAGGGCAACTCAAACTCTCCGGCACAGCCCGCGTCGAGGCCGAAGGATTCATGGCGACCATTCACGGCGCCATGCTGTCGGCGCGTGCCTATGGCGATCCAAAGATGTTCGGTGTGATTACCACCCCGCTGCTGGACCGGCTGTCCAACAAGCACTGAGAGACATCGGCGAGACGATGACGATAGCCAGCAAGTGGGCTGGATCGAAGACGGTTTCGTCGTGTAAGAAAACTACCAACTAGTAGGTATAGGAGAGACTGCGATGGCGCGATATCAATTGAATCCGGTTCATTGCGACCGCGAGCGATGGCTGAAGCAATATTACTTCGTGCGAGCGGCGTTCTCGGTTGCCTGGGTCGCTGCTGCGTTTGCCGCCGGGGCTTCTTCTCCAGTGATCGCCGGCGCCTTGCTCGTCCTCTATCCCGCATGGGACGCCGCTGCCAACTTCGCGGACGCGGTTCGCAGCGGCGGACTCGCTCAAAGCCGCCCGCAGGCTCTGAACGTTGTGGTCAGCCTGGCGACCACCGTCGCGGTGCTTGTGACCTTGCAGATGAGCATGAACCGGGTGCTCGGAATCTTCGGGGCATGGGCGATCCTGTCGGGATTGCTCCAACTCGGAACGGCCATCCAGCGCTGGCGGAGTTTTGGCGCGCAATGGGCCATGGTGCTCAGCGGGGGCCAGTCGGCTCTCGCAGGCGGCTTCTTCATCTTTCAGGCCACGATGCCCGCGATTCCCTCGATCGCGAATGTCGCGGGCTATGCTGCAGTCGGTGCGCTCTACTTCCTGGTCTCGGCGGTCTGGCTCACGGTCGGCGAGTGGCGGCGTAGCGCGGCTGTTTGAAGCCTTGCCATTCAAGCCTTGTCGCGGACGCTCACCCGTCCGGATAGGGCGTGCCGTCCTTGTGCACGAATCGGCCGTCGGAGTTGGCGCTCATCATGTCGATGTCGGAGCAAATCGTGAGATCGTCGGGCGAGCGAGAGCCGACTTCGAGATAGAGGGCGATGGCGCTCGAACGGTTGATCAAGTGATGGCCGTTGCCGCTGTTTTTCGCGAAGGCGGCGCAGTCACCGGCGCGGAGCACGATCTCGCATTTGTCCTCGATCAGCGTCACTTCGCCTTCGAGGACATAGACGAATTCGTCCTCATGCGAGTGCCAATGCCGCTGGCTCGACCAGTTGCCGGGCGGCAAGCGCATCAGGTTGACGCCGAAATCGGACAAGCCTCCGGCATTGCCGAGCCGCTGCCGGACCCGATCGGCGCAAGGTGCATCGAAGGGCGCGGGGTAGCCGGCGCCCTTGCGGGCGGGTACGGCAGCGATGTCGATTTTCGGCATAAGCATTTCCCTGCAGTTCTCTAGCGTTGCGTGGCCTGGCACATCGCGGAGCGCCAGGCGCGTCGTCGAACCCGGTCACGGATTTCGCCGCATCCGCACGGCCAGTTCCGCACGGCAAGGCCGGATGGCGCGCGAGAAGGCGGACGATCGCGTTCGCGACGGGACGAATTCAATAGCGGCGGGATGATGCCATCATGCAGGTGTTTTGCCCGACGAGTCAAACGGCGGGTCTTCCTTCGCACTGCAAAGAGCTGCGCTGTAAGTCCTTGATCCCAAAGCGCCCGGCTACTGTGCATGGGGTTGTTTTCGCATTTTTTGTTTGGCAGGTCACAAAAGCGTGCCGCAAAAACTTGCGTCGGCCTGTCGGCCCACCATGTTCCCATTCGTCTTCCACCCAGACAGATCTGACGGGAGACCAAAATGAACGCTTCCTCCTATCGCTGGGTGATCGTCGCCGCGGGCGGCTTGCTCGGGTGCGTCGCCATCGGCGGCATGTTTTCGCTGCCGGTGTTCCTGCAGCCGATCGCAAAGGATACCGGCTGGTCCGTAACCGGCATCTCCAGCGCGATGACGATCGGCTTTCTGGCGATGGCCTTCACCAGCATGGCCTGGGGCACGTTGACGGACCGGTTCGGGCCGCGGCCGGTGGTGCTGACGGGATCGACGGTGCTGACCGTGAGCCTGTTCGCGGCGAGCCACGCCACCTCGCTGCTGGCGTTTCAATTCGTCTTCGGGCTTCTGGTCGGGGCTTCCTGTGCGGCGATCTTCGCGCCGATGATGGCGACCGTGACCGGCTGGTTCGACACCCATCGCAGCCTCGCGGTCTCGCTGGTGTCGGCCGGCATGGGCATGGCGCCGATGACGATGGCGCCGCTCGCGGCCTGGCTCGTCTCCGGCCATGACTGGCGCACCTCGATGCAGATCGTGGCGCTGGTGGTCGGCGCCATCATGATTCCGGTGTCGTTCCTGGTGCGCCGCCCGCCGGCGCTCGCGCACGCCTTGGCCGCGCCTGCGGGCGAGGGGGCCGTGCAAGGTGAGATGTCGATGGGAGAGGCGCTGCGCTCGCCGCAATTCCTGATCCTGCTCGCGACCAATTTCTTCTGCTGCGCCACGCATTCCGGTCCGATCATTCACACCGTCTCCTATGCCGTGAGCTGCGGCATCCCGCTGGTCGCGGCGGTGACGATCTACAGTATCGAAGGCTTTGCCGGCCTCGGCGGACGCATCGCCTTCGGCCTGATGGGTGACCGCTTCGGCGCCAAGCGCGTGCTCGTCTCGGGCCTGCTGTTGCAGGCCTTCGGCGCACTCGCCTATGTCTTCGCGCATCAGCTCGCGACGTTCTACGCCGTCGGGGCCGTCTTCGGCTTCATCTATGCCGGCACCATGCCGCTCTACGCGGTGCTGATCCGCGAAAATTTCCCGCTCAAGATGATGGGCACCGTGATCGGCGGCACCGCCATGGCCGGCAGTCTCGGCATGGCCACGGGCCCGCTCGCCGGCGGCCTGATCTACGATGCGTTCTCGAGCTACGCCTGGCTCTATATCGCCTCCTGGGCGATGGGCCTCGGCGCCTTCCTGATGGCGATGAATTTCAAGCCGTTCCCGAAGCCGCGAGCGGAGTTGGCGCCGGCGGCGGCGTAAGCAAGTTCATCGAGGCGCAGCACTAGAGCTGCGCCTCGATCGCGGGCTTGTCGATGATGGACCACACTTGCCGTATTTTTCCGTCGCGAAATCGATAGAACACGTTTTCGCAGAAGGACACGCGCCTGCCGTTCACATCCAGCCCCAGAAACGTTCCAGCCGGTGTGCAATCGAACTTCAGCCGGGCGGCGATGTGGGGCGGATCGCAGACCAGCAGCTCGATGTTGAAATGCAGATCCGGAATTGTGCGAAAATCCTGCTCCAGCATGGCACGATAGCCGGACAGTCCGAATGGTCGCGCATTGTGGGCGACATCATCGTGGACGAACTGTCCGAGCGCGGGCCAATCCTGCCGGTTCAGGCAGGCGATGTAATTGCGGTAGATGTCGGCGAGGTCGGACCTGGTCATGGCGTGCTCCTGCGGCTTCGGCCATAACGCAGCAACAGGGCAATCGGCGCAGGCGCTCACAGACGTTTTTCGAAGAACAGGTCCGGGTAGGGATCGTCATTGAAGCGGGGGATCTCGCTCCAGCCGCTTCGTCGGTAGAGCTGGCTGGCCTCCGCCAGGGCGCTGTTGGTGTCGAGCCGCAATAGCTTGATGCCGAGCCCGCGCGCAGCATCCTCGGTCATGTCCATCAGACGCCGGCCAAGCCGCAATCCGCGCGCCGCCGGTGCGACCCACAGCCGCTTGATCTCGGCATAGCCGTGATCGGTGCCCTTGAGCCCGACGCAGCCGACCGGTAGCGTGTCCGACATCGCGACGATGAACGTGCCGCGCGGGCGGCGCATATCCTTGGCGTCAGGATCGCGCGACAGCGAGACGTCAAACCCCTGCTTGAAGCGGCGGCCGAGCTCGCCATAATATTCGCCGAGGCAATAACGGGCCTGTTCGCTCCGCGGATCCATCTCGTCCAGCGTGACCCGCTCGCGCGTCAACGCGGAAGCAATCAAATCCATCGCCGCCAGCAGCGCCTCGCGTTGCGAATGCTGGGCGAGGAAGCCCTTGGCCTGCGTATTCGACAGCGCCTCGTAGGCCGCGAACTCGCGCCGGCCCGCAGGTGTCAACGTCGCGACGCGGCGGCGCGCATCGTCCTCATGCGCATTGGTCTCGACCAGCCCTTCGTCCTCGAGGCTGCGCAGGAGGCGGCTCATCAGGCCGGAATCGAGGCCGAGATAGTCGCGAATCTCGGCCACGTCCGAACGTCCATGCCCGATCGCGTTGAGCACGCGCGCCGCCCCCAGTGGCCGCCCGCGTCCCAGGAATGACGTGTCGAGCGCGCCGACAGCGGACGTGACGGCACGATTGAAGCGGCGGACGCGGGAAACAGGGTCGAGCATGATATATCTGACTTTAGTCAGACATATCATCGAAGTCAATCAGTGCACGTTTTCGCTTCACCAGCGAACTGCGCTTCAATCCAGGCCCAGGACCTTGCGGGATTTCCGCGTGAGTTTCGCCGCGATCAGCGCGTGCGCCTGCGCCAGATAGGCCGCGAGCTCGGCGTCCGGCAGCGCGTTGTTGCCGACGAGCTGCACCCATTTGGCGCGCGCCAGATACGGCGCCGGCCGCGCAAGCCCGTGCTCGATCAGCAGCGCATAGGCCATGTTCGAGACCTTGAACATGTAGCCGCCGGAGCGCGCGGCAAAGCCGCCGCCGAGTGCGAACATCTTGCCGCCGACCTTGAACACGGAGGTGCCCTCCCACTGCACCACCTTGGTGACGGCGGGCAGGCGCAGGCAGCGGGTTTCGAAAGTTTTGGGAGTCATGGCCCGAGCGATAGCACAGCGCACGCGGCTTGCAACGCCGCAACGATGGAGCGCCTCTGCGTGCCGCACGCGTCCGGGATACGAGAGGAACGACTCCACTTGTATCGTGCCGTCCGATCCCCCACACTCCACATCACTCAATCAGTCACAGGAATAAGGTCATGGCTCGCATTCGCTGTATCACCGAGATGGGGATGGGCGTCGACGTTCACGGCAGGGACGCCACCAAGGCGGCGAAGCGTGCCGTTTCTGATGCCATCAGGCATTCGAGCCTCGGCTTCTTCCGGATGATCGACAAGACTGCGAACGACATGTTCGTCGACGTCACGATCGCGGTGCCGAATCCCGAAGCCGTCGACAAGGACGCGGTCGCGAAGGAGCTGCCTTACGGCACCGTCACCGTCAACGCGGTGAAGGGCGGGCTGGAGATTCCCTCGGCTGCGGAGCAGGGTAACGACCCCATCCTCATCGCCAATGCCGCCGTCATCGTCAGCTTCGATAAGGACTAGGCCGGTGTCCGACGGTGACGTGACCCTACTGGATCGCCCGATCTGGAGCGCGCTGACGACCAGCCACAAACATCTGGCCGAGGGTGGCCCGGGAGCGCTGCGCTATCCGGTGGACGTGACGCCTTTTGCCGACATAGTCGACATGTCCGAGACGAGCTTTGCCGAGCTCGGCAATCTCCTGTCGGGCTCGCAGGTCGCCGCGCTGTTCACACCCGAGGCCGTCGACGTTCCCGCCGGTTTCAAGGTCGTGCTGGCCGGACCCTGCGAGCAGATGATCGGCTCCCCGGCCGATAGCCCGCTTCGCGATGCCGAGATCGTCCGGCTGGGTGCAGCCGACGTTCCCGCCATGATGGCATTGACGGAGCTGACGAAGCCCGGTCCATTCGCGCGGCGCACGCACGAACTCGGGACGTTTCTCGGCATCCGCGCCGGCCGCGAATTGGTCGCGATGGCCGGCGAGCGCATGAAGCCGGGCAATTTCGTCGAGATGACGGCCGTCTGCGTCCACCCTGATCATCGGGGGCGGGGCTACGCGCAGGCGCTGCTGGCGGCGGTCGCGCGGCAGATCGAGGCGCGCAGCGAAATTCCGTTCCTGCACGTGTTCTCGAGCAACTCGTCGGCCATCGCGCTGTACCAGCGGCAGGGGATGCGGACTCGGCGCCGCCTGCACGTGACTGCGTTCATGAAGCAGAGATGAGCCGCGCCGTCCGGTCAGGCTTCATATCTGGCGAATTCACGCTATATCGATCCCATCCATCATTGGGGAAACACATGGACGCCAGAACACCTGATTTTTCCGCCACACGGACAGCAATGCAGCGTTACGTCGATCAGGAGATCATTCCGGGTGCATCCTGGGCGGTGCTGCGGGGCCGCGAGGTCGTCGATCAGCAATGCGTCGGTTTCGCCGATCGCGAGACCAGCACCGCGCTGCGGCCCGATCACATTTTTCGCGCCTTCTCCAATACCAAGATCTTCGTCACCTGCGCGATCATGCTGCTGGTCGAGGAAGGCCGCATCGGGCTCGATGACGTTGTCGAGAAATTCCTGCCGCAACTCGGCAATCGCAAGGTTCTGAAGCCGGGCGCGTTGAGCCTTGCCGACGTCGAACCGGCGAAGAGCCCGATCACGATCCGGCAGCTTCTGACCCATACCTCCGGCCTCAGCTACGGCATCTTCGATCCCGGCACGGTGCTGTTCAAAGGCTATAACGAGGCGCGCGTTCTCAATCCGTTGACGCCGCTGACCGACATGATCGACCAGCTCGCCGATCTGCCGCTGTCCTTTCATCCCGGCGCGTCCTGGGAATATTCGGTTGCGACCGACGTGCTCGGGCGTGTCGTGGAGGTCGTCTCCGGCAAGCCGCTCGACGCCGTGCTCAAGGCGCGCATTTTCGAGCCGCTCGGCATGACCGACACCGGCTTCCACGTGCCGGACGCGCAGCAGGGCAGGCTGGTCGCGCTCTACAACGGCACGGATGTCCTCGATCCCATGAAGCCCGGCCTCACCCGGGCCGACGACCTGCCTTATCCGCAGGCTTATCGGCGGCAATTCCCGCGGCTGTCGGGCGGCGGCGGACTGGTCTCGACCTTGCCCGACATGCTCGCTTTGATACGGGCGCTGCTCCCCGGCTCGGATGCTCTGCTGAAGCCGGAGACGCTGCGGCAGATGATGACGAACCAGTTGCCCGCCGGCGAGAACATCCGCTTCGCCAATCTCGGCCCGATCCCCGGCAAGGGCTTTGGCCTCGGCGGCGCGGTCACCTTCGCGCCGATGCCGTTCGATCCCCCGAATTCGACCGGCGAATTCCAGTGGGGCGGCCTTGCCGGCACCCATTGGTGGATCTGCCCGCAGGCAAATACCGCCGGTGTGCTGATGACGCAACGCTACATGGGCTTCTGGAATCCGTTCTTCTTCGAGTTCAAGCGTCTGGCCTATCAGGCCGTCGGAGGCTGATCGCGAAAAAAATTGCAGGTTGCCGCGAATCCTTTCCGGTCGTCGCGCCCTCTCTTGACGGTCGAGGCATTTTGCTTCGGCTCATCTCGGAGAATGTGATGGCATTTTACAGAAAGAACATCGGCGGCCTGCATCAGGCCGTGCGGATCGCCTTTGGCGTCGCGGTGGCGGTCGCGGCGGTCGTGTATCTCACCGGCGCTGCGGCGTGGCTGGTTGCACTTGGCGGTGCCGGCTTCGCGCTGACCGGCCTCGTCGGCTATTGTCCGATGTGTGCGATGGCCGGCATCGGAAGGGGAGGCATGTCGTGAGCGCCGCTGTGATCTCGCCGGACCTGTTCGAGGCCGCCGCGCCTCGGCGATCCCCAGGCGATCGCGTCTCTGCTCGAGACGGCGCAACCGAACATCCGCCGCTACGCCCGCGCCACCTGTCGCAGCTCGGCGGACGCCGAGGATGCGACGCAGGAGGCGCTGTGGATCCTGTTTCGCCGTGTCGGCACGATCCGCTCGTGGCTGGCGGTTTCGGCTTGGCTGTTCAGTGTGGTCCGCCGCGAATGCTTGCGACTTGCCCGCAAGGAGGCCTCGCGCCGGCGATCGACGACGGAGAGGCGGAGGCGCTGCTGCTGTCGCGTTCTGAGGCCGATTTGCGGATCGACATCGCGGCGGCCTTCGAGGCGCTGCCGCCGCACTACCGCGACGTCGCGCTGATGCGCGACGTCAAGGAAATGACCATCGATGAGATCGCCGTCGCGCTCGGCGCGACCCGGCAGACCGTGAAGGCACGTCTGCATCGCGCCCGCGCCCTGATGCGCGAATATCTGACGAGATGAGCCATGACCGATTATCAAAGCCGTGACGACCTGAAATCTATCCCGGCGTTCGTGGCGCTCGCGCCGGTCGAGGCCAACGCGTTCCTTGCGTTCAACCACGCGGTCGAGCGCAAGGACGGATTGGTTCCGCCAAAATATCGCGAGCTGATCTCGCTCGCGGTCGCGCTCACCACGCAATGCGCCTATTGCCTCGACGTGCACACGCCGCAGGCGGCGAAGGCCGGCGCGCGCGAAGAAATCGCGGAAGCCGCGTTGATTGCGGCCGCGGTTCGCGCCGGCGGCACGCTCGGCCACGCGTTGCTGGCGCAGCGCCTGCTCGAGCGACATCGGGGCGAGGAACTGGGATAGAGGAGCGGGCGGATGTCCCGCAGAGATCAGGAACTTGCCAAACTATCTCGGCCTCGACGGATTTCGCTTCGGCTGGGTCGTCGCCTGGATCGACCAGCGCGGCGATCACGGCTTTGATTATTCGCCGGGTCTTGAGCGGCTGCTCGCGCTGCCGCATGCCCGGGCGATGATCGACATGCCGATCGGATTGAAATGGAGTGGTTATCGCATCTGCGATTTGCGCGCACGCGAGCTGGTCGGTCCCGCCGTGTTTCTCGGCGCCCGCCGCGATCTCTGGACGTTCGCCGATATGGCGGCAGCCAATCGCCACTACTGGGAGCGCGAACGCAAGGGCAGGGGCGTATCGGCGCAGCTCTGGAACATCAGGGACAAGATCAGGGACGTCGACGCGATCATGACGCCGGCGCGGCAGACGACCATCGGCGAAGCCCATCCGCAATTGATTTTTTGGAATTTGGCTGGGCGGGTACGGCTTGCAAAGAAGACATCGGCGGAGGGCCGCGGGCAGCGCATCGCACTCCTGCAGCAGCACGGCTTCGGGCGCTTGCCGACATGGCTGACGCAACGACATGGCACCGGCATCGGCCGTGACGATCTGATCGACGCCTGTGCCTGCGCGATCGCGGCACGCGACAGCACGCAGCGATTCGGCGGGGAGGAGCCCGATCCGCGAGGCTTGCGGATGGAGATCAATTATTGAGGTCGTCGGGGTGCGAGGGTCCGGGAAAAAGCTGCAATTTATTTGAAGCTTGCAGGAACAGACGCCGGCTGGCCCGCGTTCCTCGTGCGAACCGAACACGGAGAAGCTCGTCCGATGAGGGATGTGAGTCAGTTCGCGACCGCGATGCTTGCGCTCGTCTTCACCGGAGCACTGCTCGTCACCGGCCAGCTCTTCATCGAGCAACGCGCACAGCGCGATGTGATGCACGCCACCAACCATTTGCTGCAGCCGTTGTGACCTGTACGGGAAAATGACCTGACTACTCGACCTTGCGTCGTTCGTCCGCTCGCCTAGACTAGGCGGCATCTCATGAACGAAGCCGGGGTCCTGATGTCCGATCTGTCCGCCTTTCCCATCACCAAGCGCTGGCCGGCCAAGCACCCGGAGCTGCTCCAGCTTTATTCGCTACCGACGCCGAACGGCGTCAAGGTCTCGATCATGCTGGAAGAGATCGGGCTTCCCTACGAAGTCCATCTCGTCGATTTCGGCAAGGATGACCAGAAGACGCCGGAATTCCTCTCGCTCAATCCGAACGGCAAGATCCCGGCGATCCTCGATCCCGATGGTCGCGGCGGCAGGCCGCTGCCGCTGTTCGAGTCCGGAGCGATCCTGCAATACCTCGCGGAGAAGACCGGCAAGCTGCTGCCGCCGGACGCCGCGCGCCGTTATCAGACCATCCAGTGGCTGCATTTCCAGATGGGCGGCATCGGGCCGATGTTCGGCCAGGTCGGCTTTTTCCACAAATTCGCCGGCAAGGACTTCGAGGACAAGCGGCCGCTCGAGCGCTACGTGGGCGAAGCCAAGCGGCTGCTCGGGGTGATGGAGATGCATCTTGCCGGCCGGCAATGGTTCATGGACGACGATTACACCATCGCGGACATCTCCATGCTCGGCTGGGTGCGCAACCTCATCGGGTTCTACGGCGCCCGCGATCTCGTCGAGTTCAGCCAGTTCAAATCCGTCGCCGCCTGGCTCGACCGCGGGCTGGCGCGTCCGGCGGTCGAGCGCGGGCTGAACATTCCGAAGCGGCCGTGAGATCAGGTTAGCGCCTTGTGGGTCATGTAGAGCGCCATCAGCAAGATGAGGGCGATCATGACCCGGCGCAGCACCGATTTGCTGACGCCATTAGCCGCGCGTGCGCCGAGATCGGTGCCGACCCAGAGGCCGGCAAGGATGCCGATGATGGCAGGCCAGCCGACCATGAGGCCCTTGCTCCAGTAGATCCAGGCCGCCGGAATATTGGTCGGGATGACCGAGAAGACGAGGCTGACGAGCTGGGCCTGATGCTGCGGCACCCGCAGGCCCGCCGCGAGCCCGACGGTGATCGCGAGCCCACCGCCGATGCCCATGAAGCCGGAGGAAAATCCGGCAAGCATGCCGATGAGGAGCAGCGGCAGCCAAGGCAGCTTGTCTCGGTCGCAGGTCTCATTGCTTTTCTCCTCGCGGTCGCTGCGCAGGATCAGGAGAGCGATCAGCGCGACGAGATAGACGACGTAGGTCCATTGCAACACCGAGTCGGAGACTGCGGCCGCAGCGTAGCCGCCGCCGGCACCGCCGAAGAGAAACCCGATGCCGATCCAGACGATCCACAGCAACGGGCTGCGATTGCCGCTCTGCCAGTAGCGGCGAACGCCCGCGAGTCCCGTCGGTGGAACCTGCGTGATCAGCGATGTCCCCTGGGCGACGTGTTGCTCGGCGCCCAGTAGCAGTACGCTGAAAATCACGAGGCCGCCTCCGGGACTCGTGCCCATGAAGCCCGATGTCAGCCCGCCGATGAGGCCGACCCCAATGCCTGCGAGCAGGTCATGGACCCACGACATCGCTCAGCTCCTGGTCCGTCGCTTGACGTCGGCCTTTGTGGTGCGAAATCCATCGATCACGCTGGTCACGGCCGCCATGCAGGCCTCGATGTCAAAATCCTGGCCCCAGCATTTTTGCAGCACAAAACCCTGGAAGATCGCGATCAGCACGCGCGCGATCGCTTCCGCACCGAGATCGCGTTTGATGAGGCCGCCATGCTGGCCCCGCTCGACCAGGGCGACGATCAGGGCGCGGGGTATGTCGATGCCTTCCACGACGCTGGTGCGGACGCGGCGGTTGCGTAGGGCTTCGGCCCAGCCATGGATGCCGACACGGCGGCGCGCTTCGCCGGCGGAGTCGGTGAGCCATTGCGCGTAGACGCCGACCAGCGCGTGAAGTCCTTCGATCGGATCGCCGGATCCTTGCGCGACCGAATTGAGCACGGCCTCGCGCCGATGCCGGTCGTCGGCGAGTGCCTCGATCAGATCGTCCTTGCTCTGGAAGTAGAGATAGACCGCACCGTGGCTCAGCCCCGACCGTTTGACGATGTCGGCCATCCCGGTCTGGTGAAAACCGTCCTCGGCGAAGCAGGCAAGGGCGGCTTCGAGAATCTGCTGCCGCCGGCCTTCACGTTGCTTGTCGCTGATTTTCGGCATTCGGCCATCCACAAAAAACTGACAGATCAATCGTTTAGTCGTTCTGCAGGACAAGCGGTTCCGTAGCACTGGATAAGATAAAAAACGATCAGTCAGTCATTTTTAGCTCAAAGAGTATCGTGGTCAAGCCCGAGGAACCGGGGGCCGGGAACGAGGAGGTGAACCTTAAAGGGCGCCCCCGGCGGCCAGGAACCGCCCCTTGAGCGCGCGGTGCTAGAACAGCCGTCCGCCGTTCGGCACGGGCTTGCTCGGCTGCACCAGCACGACCTTGCCGTCGGCATCGGGGAAACCGAGGGTCAGCACCTCCGAGACAACGGGGCCGATCTGGCGCGGCGGGAAATTCACGACCGCAGCCACCTGTTGGCCCACTAGCGTTTCAAGCGGATGATTTTCGGTGATCTGCGCCGAGCTCTTGCGCACGCCGATCGCGGGACCGAAGTCGATCCACAGCCGCCAGGCCGGCTTGCGCGCCTCGGGGAACGGCTTTGCATCGACGATGGTGCCGACGCGGATATCGACCGCGAGAAAAGTGTCGAAGTCGATGGTCGGCGATGCGGTCGCGGCTGGATCGTGGGTGACGTGCATGGAGTGTCCGTTCGAAGAGCTGGCATCGTTTTCGCAATATTGTCGCGCGAACCGGAGTTGCGTACAACGCCTTGGGATCACGATACGACGCATGCGCGAGGAACGCTTTGCCCAACATCATCTACGGCATCAAGAACTGCGACACCATGAAGAAGGCGCGCGCCTGGCTCGACAGCCATGGCGTCGCCTACGCGTTTCACGACTACAAGACGGCGGGCGTGGAGAAGGACAAGCTCAAGCAGTGGAGCGAGAAGGTCGGTTGGGAGACGCTGCTCAACCGCGCCGGCACGACTTTCAAGAAGCTGCCCGATGCCGACAAGGAAGGCCTCTCCGAGAAAAAGGCGCTGGCGTTGATGCTAGCGCAACCATCGATGATCAAGCGGCCGGTGCTTGAAGTCGGCGGCAAGCTGCTGGTCGGCTTCAAGCCGGAGATCTATGCCAAGGAAGTCACGACCAAGGAAGCCGCCGCCAAATCGCGCTGACCGCTAGTTCAGCTCGATGATCTCGGTGGGAACACCTGAGCCCTGCTGGTCCGCGAACTCGACCAGTTCGGCCGGCGCGATGCGGCCCGGGGTGCGATGGAACAGGTCGTGGTCGATCACCGCGCGCAATCTCGGGCGCGGCAGCGCGTCATTTCCGCGCATCAGATTCTTGATCTCGAAGCCGCCGTCCTCGCAGAAGGTCTTGAGCGACGCGATGATGTGACAGACCTTGCCGTCGCTCTGGAACGGCAGCAGCAGGCGCTCATAGGCGACGATACGGCCGTAGATGTCATCGACGTCGGCAACGCTGTAGACAGGCAGCCCACGCGCCACGCATTCATGATAGACCGGCATCACCAGGGGCGCGAGACGCGGCCCGATATAGTCGTCGAGCAGAACGCCCTTGCCGGTGTGTCCATAGGCGCGCGAGATGCGCGTGCCTTCGCTCTGGATGGTCAGACGCGGTGTCGGCATCGACGCATCCACCGTATAATAGATCAGATCGGAGAGCTCTTCCTCGAGCCGCGCAGGCTGGTACTCCCAGATCGCCGGGGCCGTCTGCTCGCGCGCATAGAGCCGCAGCCACGTGTTCAGGAGATCACGCTGCCTGATCGACTTGACCACGGAAGGAGCCGCGCTTGCAAAATCCAAGACAATATTCCCGGCGAATAGAAATTCCGGACGCATGAAACGCGCGCATGATCCTCGCTGCGGGAAAATTTTCTATGAAGGCTGGCGCATGGAACGAAAGACCGTTAACGACGGCTTGATGACCGGCGCTTTGCGAACCGGGAAGCCGGGCAGGCGCGACATCAAAACATGTCCGACTAAGGGAGCATAAGTCTCCCGGCCGGAGGCCTGACCTGCTCAGCTTTCCGCCTTGCCTAACCCCCGTCACCTCCGGCATATTCCGCGCCCGGAGGCGGCGTTCCGGATGGGCTCCAGGGAGTGGCTCCAAGGGCCTCCGGAAAGCCGAAGCAACAAGGATAGCCACGCGCGTTGTGCGGGCAGGGGGAAAACTGTTTGGCCGATGAGTTCATTCTCGAAACGGAAGGCTTGACCAAGGAGTTCGCGGGCTTCTTCGCCGTCCGCGACGTTGCGCTCAAGGTTCGCCGTGGGAGCATTCACGCGTTGATCGGCCCGAACGGCGCCGGCAAGACGACGTGCTTCAATCTTTTGACCAAGTTCCTCAAACCGTCTGCCGGAAAAATCCTGTACAAGGGGCAGGACATCACCGCGATGGCGCCCGCCGACGTGGCTCGCCTGGGGCTGGTTCGCTCGTTCCAGATCTCGGCGGTATTTCCCCATCTCACCGCGCTGGAAAACGTGCGCGTCGCGCTTCAGCGCCAGCACGGCAGCTCCTTCGATTTCTGGCGCTCCAAGTCCGTCCTCAACCAATTCAACGATCGCGCGCGCGAGCTGTTGAACGATGTCGGCCTCAGCGAGTTTTCCAATACGCCCGCGGTCGAGATGCCCTACGGGCGCAAGCGCGCACTGGAGATCGCAACCACGCTCGCGCTCGACCCGGAGATGATGCTGCTGGACGAGCCGATGGCCGGCATGGGCCACGAGGACATCGACAAGATCGCGGCGTTGATCAAGCGCATCTCCGCGAAATACACCATCCTGATGGTCGAGCATAATCTGAGCGTCGTTGCCAATCTCTCCGACATCATCACCGTGTTGACGCGCGGCCAGGTGCTGGCGCAAGGCCATTACAGCGAGCTCACCAAGGACGAACGCGTCAAGGAAGCCTATTTGGGAGCCGGTCATGGCTGAGACTGCAACGGCGGAAGCTCCCGCAAAGGCCGCGAGCGGCGGCAACCTCCTCCAGGTCCGCAACCTCGAAGCTTGGTACGGCGAGTCCCACATCCTGCACGGGATCAACTTCGACGTGAACGCGGGCGAGGTCGTCACCCTGCTCGGGCGCAACGGCGCCGGCAAGACCACCACGCTGAAGTCGATCATGGGCATCATCGGCAAGCGCACCGGCTCGGTGAAGTTCAATAACCAGGACATCATCCGCACGACCTCGGACAAGATCGCGCGGATGGGAATCGCGTTCTGCCCGGAAGAGCGGGGAATTTTCGCCAGCCTCGATGTCCGCGAGAACCTGCTGCTGCCACCGGTGGTGCGTCCCGGCGGATTGCCGCTCGAGCAGATCTTCGATCTGTTTCCGAACCTGAAGGAACGGCTCAACAGCCAGGGAACCAAACTCTCCGGCGGCGAGCAGCAGATGCTCGCGATCGCGCGCATCCTGCGCACCGGCGCGAACTTCCTGATGCTGGACGAGCCGACGGAGGGTCTCGCGCCCGTCATCATCCAGCAGATCGGCCACACCATTGCGCGGCTCAAGAAGGAGGGTTTTACGATCCTCCTGGTCGAGCAGAACTTCCGGTTCGCATCCACTGTCGCTGACCGCTATTACGTGGTCGAGCACGGCAAGATCATTGACGGATTTTCCAATGCGGAGCTCGCCGCCAACATGGACAAGCTCCACACCTATCTCGGTGTCTAGAACTGCCAACAAGAAGATTCATAGGGAAGTAGCATGATGACAAAGTCGATTGCGTCGTTTCTGCTCGGCACGGCGCTGGCCGTGACCACCGCGGGCGTAGCCTTCGCGCAGGACAAGACCGTCAAGATCGGCGCGTTGTCCGATCAGTCCGGGCTCTATGCCGATCTTGGCGGGCCGGGCTCGACGCTCGCCGCGCAGATGGCCATTGAAGATTCCGGTCTGGCTGCGAAGGGCTGGAAGATCGACATCATCTCGGGTGATCACCAGAACAAGCCCGACATCGGCACCGCGATCGCGCGGCAATGGTTCGACGTCGACAAGGTCGACCTCATCGTCGACGTGCCGAATTCCGGCGTGGCGCTCGCGGTCAACAACGTCATCAAGGAAAAGAACGGCGTCTATATCAACTCGGGCGCGGCGACCTCGGATTTGACCAACGCGCAGTGCTCGCCCAACACGGTGCACTGGACCTACGACACCTACATGCTTGCCCACACCACCGGCCAGGCGCTGGTGAAGGCCGGCGGCGACACGTGGTTCTTCCTGACCGCGGACTACGCCTTTGGCGCGGCGCTGGAGCGCGACACCACCGCTGTCGTTACCGCAAATGGCGGCAAGGTGGTCGGCGGCGTCAAGCACCCGCTGAACACGCCGGACTTCTCGTCCTTCCTGCTGCAGGCGCAGGCTTCCAAGGCCAAGATCATCGGCCTTGCCAATGCCGGCGGCGATACCACCAACACGATCAAGCAGGCGGCCGAGTTCGGCATCGTCAAGGGCGGCCAGAAGCTCGCGGCGCTGCTGCTGTTCCTCACCGACGTCAAGGCGATCGGGCTCGAGACCGCACAGGGCCTCAACTTCACCGAGACCTTCTACTGGGACATGAACGACCAGACCCGGGCGTTCTCGAAGCGCTTCGCCGAGAAGATGAAGAACAACGCGCCGCCGACCATGGTGCAGGCCGGCGTCTATGCGGGCGTGCGTCACTATTTCAAGGCACTGGAAGCGCTCGGCGGCAACCCGCATGACGGCGTCAAGGTCGTCGAGAAGATGAAGTCGATGCCGACGGAAGACGATCTGTTCGGCAAGGGCGAGATCCAGCCCAACGGCCGCACCATCCACAATGCCTATCTGTTCGAGGTGAAGAAGCCCTCCGAGTCCAAGGGACCGTGGGACTTCTACAAGCTGGTCGGCACGGTGCCGGGCGACCAGGCCTTCACGCCGCTGTCCGAGAGCAAGTGCGCGCTCTTGAAGAAGTAAGCTAACCGCCCGCAGGCCATCAGGCCTGCGGGCGACTTTCAGGGAACGCCGAAGGGACCAGGTGCGGGATCGATGCAGGCTCTTTACGCTCAGCTACTGGTAGGACTGATCAACGGCTCGTTCTACGCGCTGCTCAGTCTCGGGCTTGCCGTGATCTTCGGCATGCTCAACATCATCAATTTCGCCCATGGCGCGCTCTACATGATGGGCGCGTTCGTCGCCTACTTCCTGCTGAACCTCGGCGGCATCAACTACTGGTGGGCGTTGCTGCTTGCGCCTGTTATCGTCGGCATCTTCGGCATGATCCTGGAACGGACCATGCTGCAATGGCTGACCGGGCTGGATCATCTCTACGGCCTGCTGCTGACCTTCGGCATTGCGCTGATCGTGCAGGGCGTGTTTCAGAACTACTTCGGCTCCTCCGGCCTGCCTTACGCCATTCCGGACCAGCTCAAGGGCGGCATGAATCTCGGCTTCATGTTCCTGCCGGTCTATCGCGGCTGGGTCGTCATCTTCTCGCTGGTGGTCTGCATCGCGACCTGGTTCCTGATCGAGAAGACGCGGCTCGGCGCCTATTTGCGCGCCGCCACCGAAAACCCGACGCTCGTGCGCGCCTTCGGCGTCAACGTGCCGCGCATGATCACGCTGACCTACGGCCTCGGTGTCGGCCTTGCAGCACTCGCCGGCGTGCTGTCGGCGCCGATCAACCAGGTGCGGCCGTTGATGGGCGCCGACCTCATCATCGTGGTGTTCGCGGTGGTCGTGATCGGCGGCATGGGATCGATCATGGGCTCCATCATCACCGGCTTCGCGCTCGGTGTGATCGAAGGCCTGACCAAATATTTCTACCCCGAGGCCTCCAACACCGTCGTGTTCGTGCTGATGGTGCTGGTGCTCTTGGTGAAGCCAACGGGATTGACGGGAAGGGCGGCCTGATATGACAGCCTTGACGGACGACACGCTGCCGGTAACCCCGCGCGCGATCCGCGACGAGATGATCGTGTTCGTGGTGATGGCGCTGCTGCTGGCTTCGGTGCCATTCACGGGGGTCTACCCGTTCTTCGTGATGCAGGCGCTGTGCTTCGCGCTGCTCGCCTGCGCCTTCAACCTGCTGATCGGCTACGGCGGTTTACTGTCCTTCGGCCATGCGATGTTCCTGGGCACGGCCGGCTATTGCAGCGCGCATGCGCTGAAAGTATGGGCGCTGCCGCCGGAACTCGGCATCCTCGTCGGGGTCGCCGGTGCCTTCGTGCTCTCGCTCATCACGGGCTATATCTCGATCCGCCGCCAGGGCATCTATTTCTCGATGATCACGCTGGCGCTGTCGCAGCTCTTGTACTTCATCTACCTCCAGGCGCCGTTCACCCATGGCGAAGACGGTATCCAGGGCATTCCGCAGGGACGCATGTTCGGCGTCTTCGATCTGACCAAGCCCACCGTGCTCTACTACGTGGTGCTGGTCGGTTTCCTCGCCGGCTTCCTGCTGATCTTCCGCATCATCAACTCGCCGTTCGGCGAAGTCCTCAAGGCGATCCGCGAGAACGAGCCGCGCGCGATCTCGCTGGGTTACCGCACCGATCAGTACAAGTTCCTGGCTTTCGTCCTGTCGGGCACGCTGGCCGGCTTTGCCGGTGCGCTGAAAGTCTTCGTGGCGCAGAATGCCTCGCTCACCGACGTGCACTGGTCGATGTCGGGCGAAGTCGTGCTGATGACGCTGGTCGGCGGACTCGGAACCGTCTTCGGTCCCGTGGTCGGTGCCTTCGTGATCATCGCCATGCAGCAATATCTGGCGGGGTTCGGCCAATGGGTGACCGTGATCCAGGGCTCGATCTTCGTGATCTGCGTGCTCACCTTCCGCCGTGGCGTCATCGGCGAAATCGCGCATTACTTCCGGCGGTCGCTGTAAGTCGTTGATATAATAGAAGATGTGTTGACGCGCGAAAGCGGTGGATGATCCGGCTCCACGGGCGTGAGGTGGCACGCGCGTGGATCGAAAATGGTCTATGACAGTTTCATGACGGCCCGCTTGGGCCAGGCCATCATCCAACCGGTAGTCTCTCTCCCATGATGCGATTGTTTCGCGCTTTCCTGCCGAAGGAAGAACGGTTCTTCGACCTGTTCGACCGCCACGCCCAGACCGTGATCCAGGGCTCGATCGCGCTCCAGAGCATGCTCAACGGGGGCGAGGAGACGCCGGTCTATTGCCAGCGCGTCAACCAGTTCGAGAACGATGCCGACAACATCACCCGTGAGGTGCTGACCGCGGTGCGCCGCACCTTCATCACCCCGTTCGACCGCGGCGACATCAAGAACCTGATCACCTCGATGGACGACGCCATCGACCAGATGCAGCAGACCGCAAAGGCCGTGATGCTGTTCGAGGTCCGCAGCTTCGAGCCGCCGATGCGGGAGATCGGCGGGCTTCTGATCGAATGCGCCAATCTGGTCGGCCGCGCGCTGCCGCTGATGCAGAAGATCGGTCAGAACGTGGCCATGCTGACCGCGATCACGGAAGAGCTTGGCAAGCTGGAAGGCCGCGTCGACGATCTCCATGATATCGGGCTGAAGGAACTGTTCCTCAAGCATCGCGGCGGCAACGCGATGGATTTCATCGTCGGCGCAGAGATCTACGACCATCTCGAGAAAGTCGCCGACCGCTTCGACGACGTCGCGAACGAGATCAACAGCATCGTCATCGAGCAAGTTTAGGGCAGGGGCCACGCCGTGGATGTTGCGTTGGGTCTTCCCGTCCTTGTCGGATTGATCGCCGTCGCGCTGCTGTTCGACTTCCTGAACGGCCTGCACGACGCCGCCAATTCGATCGCGACCATCGTCTCGACCCGCGTGCTGCGGCCGCAATACGCGGTGTTCTGGGCCGCGTTCTTCAACTTCGTCGCCTTCATGGTGTTCGGGCTGCACGTTGCCCAGACTATCGGCACCGGCATCATCGATCCCGCGATCGTGGATGCTCAGGTGATCTTCGCCGCGCTGGTCGGCGCCATCGTCTGGAACCTGGTGACATGGGCGCTCGGCATCCCATCGTCCTCGTCTCATGCATTGATCGGCGGCTTGTTTGGTGCCGGCGTGGCCAAAGCCGGCCTTTCAGCGGCGGTCTGGAGCGGGTTGTCCAAGACGGTGATCGCCATCGTGCTGTCTCCGCTGGTCGGCTTCCTGCTCGCGATGGTGCTGGTCGCGATCGTCTCCTGGGCCTCGGTGCGCTCCACGCCCTTTGCCGTGGATCGCGCCTTCCGCATCCTGCAATTCGCCTCCGCCTCGCTCTATTCGCTCGGCCATGGTGGTAACGACGCTCAGAAGACCATGGGCATCATCGCCGTGCTGCTCTATTCGCAGGGCCAGCTCGGCGGCGAATTCTTCGTACCCTTCTGGGTGGTGCTCTCGTGCCAGGCCGCGATGGCGATGGGGACGCTGATGGGCGGCTGGCGCATCGTCCGCACCATGGGCCTGCGCATCACCAGGCTGACCCCGATGCAGGGCTTTTGCGCCGAGACCGGCGGTGCCGCGACCCTGTTCATGGCGACCTTTCTCGGTGTTCCGGTCTCGACCACCCACACCATCACCGGCGCCATCGTCGGCGTCGGCGCGGCCCGCCGCCTCTCGGCGGTGCGCTGGAACGTCGCCAGCTCGATAGTCTATGCCTGGGTGATCACGATGCCGGCCTCGGCCATCGTCGCCGCGCTGAGCTGGTGGGCGGTCAAGATCTTCGTCAGGTAACCAGCTTCAGTCCGACAATGCCGGCGACGATCAGCCCGATGCTGGCGAGGCGGAACGCGGTGGCCGGCTCGCCGAACAGGACGATGCCGAGCGTCGCGGTGCCGACCGCACCGATGCCGGTCCAGACCGCATAAGCGGTTCCAATCGGCAGCGATTTGAGAGCGAGCCCGAGCAGGATGATGCTGCCGGCCATGGCGCCGAGCGTGAGGATTGACGGAACGAGCCTGGTGAACCCCTCGGTATATTTGAGGCCGATGGCCCAGGAGATCTCCAGCAGACCGGCGACGAACAGGATGCTCCAGGCCATGACGACCCTCCATTCAAGGCAGGGTCGTCCCCGCGACTGGTGTGCTGATAGCAAGGGAAGGCCGTCCCTCCCAACCCAAGCCCGATATGGGGCTGGCCGGAAGCCTCCGCAATCACCAGATCAGGCTTGATCAGGCTCATTTTCCCTGCCAAACGCTGCCGCAATGTCCGACATCGCCACCACAGCCGAATCGACGGCCCCTTCCTCGCTTGCCGCTGAAGTGTCGCGGCGGCGTACCTTTGCGATCATCTCGCATCCGGACGCCGGCAAGACCACGCTGACCGAAAAGCTGCTGCTGTTCGGTGGCGCCATCAATCTGGCCGGCCAGGTCAAGGCCAAGGGCGAGCGGCGCAACACGCGTTCGGACTGGATGAAGATCGAGCGCGAGCGCGGCATCTCGGTCGTGACCTCGGTCATGACCTTCGAGTTCGAGGGCCTCGTGTTCAACCTGCTGGACACGCCGGGCCACGAGGACTTTTCGGAAGACACCTATCGCACGCTCACGGCGGTCGATTCCGCCGTCATGGTGATCGACGCCGCCAAGGGCATCGAGGCGCGCACCCGAAAGCTGTTCGAGGTGTGTCGTCTTCGGGATATCCCGATCATCACCTTCATCAACAAGATGGACCGCGAGAGCCGCGACGTCTTCGACCTTCTCGACGAGATCGAGAAGACGCTGGCGCTCGATACCACGCCGATGACCTGGCCTGTCGGCCGCGGCCGCGAGTTCCTCGGCACCTATGACGTCGTCAATGGCGGCGTGCGCCTGCTCGAAGGCGGTGGCGCCAAAACTGGCGCGGCGCAGCAGATCGAGATCGCCGAGCTCGCCAAGCTCAATGCCAATCTCGACGTGTCGGCGGTCAAGGACGAGCTCGAACTCGTCACCGCGGCTTCAAAACCGTTCGAGCTCGAAGCGTTTCGCGAGGGTCATCTGACGCCGGTTTATTTCGGCAGCGCGCTGCGCAATTTCGGCGTCGGTGACCTGCTGCAAGGACTCGGCAAGTTCGCGCCCGAGCCGCGCGCGCAGGAGAGCGACCAGCGCAAGGTCGAAGCCACCGACCCGCGCATGAGCGCCTTCGTGTTCAAGATCCAGGCCAACATGGATCCCAACCACCGCGACCGCATCGCTTTCGCCCGCCTCTGCTCCGGCAAGCTGAGCCGCGGCATGAAGGCGAAGCTCGTGCGCACCGGCAAGAGCATGCCGCTGTCCAGCCCGCAATTCTTCTTCGCGCAGGACCGTTCGGTTGCGGACGAGGCTTATGCCGGCGACGTCGTCGGCATTCCCAATCACGGCACGCTGCGCATCGGCGACACGCTGACCGACGGTGAGGATTTCAACTTCGTGGGCGTGCCGAGCTTTGCGCCGGAAATCGTCCGCCGCGTGCGTCTCACCGATGCCATGAAAGCGAAGAAGCTGAAGGAAGCGCTTCAGCAGATGTCGGAAGAGGGCGTGGTGCAGGTATTCCGCCCGCGCGACGGCGCACCGGCGTTGGTTGGCGTCGTTGGCGCACTCCAGCTCGACGTGCTGAAGGCCCGGCTGGATGCGGAATATTCCCTCCCAGTCGAATTCGAGGTCAGCGAGTTCCAGCTCGCGCGCTGGGTCTCTTCGGACGACCGCAAGAAGCTCGATACCTTCATCGCTGCCAACACCTCCAGCATCGCCGACGATGTCGACGGGGATCCCGTCTATCTGGCGCGGAACGAGTTCTATCTCGGCTACACAAGGGAACGTGCCGAGGGCATCGAGTTCACCAACGTCAAGGACGTCAAGAAGAAGGGCTAGGGCGTAGCTCCGTCCGCTCCTCACCCTCCGCTGTCATGCCCCGGCTTGACCGGGGCATCCAGTACGCCGCGGCTTCCCGGCTCAATCACAGACGTCCCGGAGTACTGGGTCGCCCGGTCAAGCCGGGCGACGACACCGAGGTTGAACGCGAGCACGTGAACGCCGGCGATCTTGACGTTGTCGGAGGTAATGCCACGTTTTACTCTTGCGGTATTGTGAGATCGCATGATGTGGCGCGGCATCCTTGTTTTTCTCCTGCTGGCGATCTCGATCGTTGCCGCCGACGCGCGGCCGCGACAGATCAACCCAATTCCGTTTTCGCACGAGCCATGCAGTGTGCTCGACGGCCGGCCCTGCACGCCGTCCTATTGCAGCCCGCTTGAGCCTGGTCCCTGTATTCCCGAGATCGACTATCCCTATGGGCAGAACCTCCAGCTCACGATCCAAAGCGTGCCAGCGGACGCCGATCGCGCCAAATATCAGAAGCCCGATCACGATCTCGATACGATCGGCGATCTCTTCGCCGAGCTGCGCACCTGCTGGTCACCGCCATCGGACAATGCGCGCGCGGGCATGCAGATCGCCGTGCGTTTCAGCTTCAACAAATCGGGCGGCCTGATCGGCCCGCCGCGCCTGACCTATGCGACCGCAGGCGTCCCCGCCGAGACGAGAACCTCCTACCTCAATGCGATCAATTCATCGTTGAACGCCTGCCTGCCGCTGAAATTCACCGGCGGCCTTGGCGGTGCCATCGCCGGGCGGCCGATCGCGATCCGGTATGTCGACAATCGCGAGATCGGCAAGTAGCGCATCAGTTGCGACCCGCGGCCAATCGATGATACGCCATGGGCTGGGGCGCTGGTTGAGGGGAGAATCTCGTGGGTCTGCTGGTTATGATCCTGGGGCTTGCGCTGTTTTTTGCGGCGCATGTGTTCACGACGAAACGCGATGCACGCGCGCAGGCCATCGCGAGAGTGGGCGAGGGGACCTACAAGATCCTCTATTCGCTTGCCTCGCTTGCGGGGCTCGCACTGATCATCTGGGGCTTCGCGCATTATCGCGCGACCGGCTGGATCGACGTCTGGTATCCGCCGAAGGCGCTGAAGCACATCACGCTCGCACTGATGCTGCCCGCGGTCATCCTGGTGGTTGCGTCCTATCTGCGCGGCCGCATTTACGCGACACTGAAGCATCCGATGCTGGCCGGCATCAAGCTGTGGGCGGCGGCGCATCTTCTGGCCAATGGCGATCTCGGCTCCATCATCCTGTTCGGGTCCTTTCTGGGCTGGGCGGTGTATGACCGCATCACGCTGAAGCGTCGCACCGATGGCGGCGGTCCGCCGATTCCGGTCGGCGGCGTCACCAACGATCTGATCGCGGTCGTGGTTGGAATCGTCGCTTATCTGGCGCTGGCTTTTGCGTTCCATCCCGTCGTCATCGGCGTTCCCGTGATGGGCGGCTAGCCGATCAGCACAAGACAGGACCGCATGCCCGTGCGCGGAAGATAACGAAAGTAACAAGCCAAGGGCAATCCGATGGACTGGCCGCATTCTCAGATCCCGCCAATGCGGTTCGAGGCGCGCTTCGGCGATCGGGTGGTACCGGCATTTTGCGATCGGCCGTCGAGCCTGTGGGCGATGATTGCGGACGCCTGCGCCCGCAATCCCGACGGCGAAGCGCTGATCTCAGGCGGTGTCCGGCTGAGCTGGCGGCAGGCCGTCGAGCAGGCTGCGCGGATCGCGGCGGGATTTCGCAAGCTCGGATTGCAGCGCGGCGATCGTGTCGCGATCCTGCTCGGCAACCGCGTCGAATTCCCGCTGCTGCTGTTTGCTGCCGCGCATGAGGGGCTTGTCACGGTGCTGCTCAGCACGCGGCAGCAGAAGCCGGAAATCGCCTATGTGCTCGCCGACTGCGGCGCCAAGATCCTGATCCACGAGGCGGCACTTGCGGAGCGGCTGCCGGACGCACTGGACGTGCCCGATGTGATCGACCGCATCGCCATCGACCACGATCCGGCTCTGTCGGATTTCGCGGTGCTCGTCGACAACGCCCCGGCCGCGGCGCCGGTCGAGACGAGCGAGGAGGACACCGCGATGATCCTCTACACCTCGGGCACGACAGGCAAGCCGAAGGGCGCGATGCTGGCCCATTGCAACATCGTCCATTCCTCGATGATCTTCATGTCCTGCCTGCAATTGACGGCGGCCGACCGTTCGATCGCGGCAGTGCCGCTCGGCCATGTCACCGGCGTGGTCGCCAACATCACGACGATGATCTGCTGCGGTGGCGCGTTGATCATCATGCCGGAGTTCAAAGCCGGCGAATATCTCAAGCTCGCCGCGCGCGAGCGCGTCACCTACACGGTGATGGTGCCGGCGATGTACAATCTGTGCCTGCTCCAGCCCGATATCGAGAGCTACGATCTGTCGAGCTGGCGCATCGGCGGCTTTGGCGGCGCACCGATGCCGGTTGCCACCATCGAGAAGCTCAAGGCGATCATTCCCGGCCTCGCGCTGGCGAATTGCTACGGTGCGACCGAGACCACGTCGCCGTCCACGATCATGCCGGGCGAGTTGACGGAAAGCCATATCGACAGCGTCGGACTGCCGTGTCCGGGTGCACGCATCCTGGCGATGGACGCGGACGGGCGTGAGCTGCCGCCTGGGGAAATCGGCGAGCTCTGGATCCAGAGTGCCTCCGTCATCAAGGGCTATTGGAACAATCCGAAAGCCACGGCCGAAAGCTTCACCAGCGGGTTCTGGCATTCCGGCGATCTCGGCTCGGTCGACGCGGAGGGATTTGTCCGGGTGTTCGACCGGCAGAAGGACATGATCAACCGCGGCGGCCTGAAGATCTATTCGGCCGAGGTCGAGTCCGTGCTGGCCGGCCACCCGGCCGTGGTTGAGAGCGCGATCGTCGCCAAGACGTGCCCGGTGCTGGGCGAACGCGTCCACGCCGTGGTGGTGGCGCGTGCGCCGGTGGACAGCGAGGCCTTGCGCGCCTGGTGCGCGGAACGGCTGTCCGACTACAAGGTCCCGGAGACCATGGTGATCACCGCGGAGCCGCTGCCGCGCAATGCCAATGGCAAGGTGCTGAAGCGACAGCTGCGGGAGCTGTTGGGAAATTGACCCGGGGAGGCGGTCTCTCGGGCTGTCCCGGGTGGTTAACGCCTTGATCGGGCTCGCTTTGCCTTGCCACCGCCATATCGTTAGGGTACCCCGCCGCCACGTGGGGACGGGATTCCTGACGCGAACGCTTTGGCGCGCGCACCCGGACGGGCATGGGATTAGCATAAGTGTCTGAATTATTTGACGAAGTCGACGAGGAAGTACGTCGCGAACAGCTCAAGAAGCTGTGGGATAAATATTCGATCGTCTTTATCGCACTGATGGTGCTGATCGTCGCCGCCGTGGGTGGCTGGCGCGGTTACCAATATCTTGAAGCCAAGAAGGCTGCCGAGGCCGGTGCTGCCTTCGAGAAGGCCGCTGAGCTGTCCGAGCAGGACAAGCATGCGGAGGCCGAGGCGGCCTTCACCGAGCTCGCTGCCAAGGCTCCATCGGGCTATCGCACCCTGGCGCGGCTGCGTGCTGCGGCCGAGGCGGCGGCCCGCGATCCCAAGGCAGGCGCCAAGCTGTATGACGACATCGCCGCCGACCGCAGTGTAGGCGGCGAGTGGCAGGATCTGGCAAAGATCCGCGCCGCCGGTCTCCTGCTCGACAGCGCCGGCTATGCGGACATGCAGCAGCGGCTGGAAGCCTCGACCGCACCCAAATCGACCTTCCGTCACACCGCCCGCGAGATGCTGGCGCTGTCGGCCTGGCGCAACAACGATGTGACTGCGGCCCGCAAATGGCTCGACGCGATTGCCGAGGACGGCGAAACGCCGCCCGGCCTGCGCTCACGCGCCGAGGCGCTGCAGGCCCTGCTGCCGCCCGTAGCGAAGAGCTGAGCCGAGAGCTGAGACGAGATACCGACATGCGCCGCACGCCACGCTTGATCGCAACCGCCGTCCTGATCGCCTTCACGGGCGTGCTGGGCGGTTGCTCCAGCTTCGATCCGAGCGACATGCTCGACTTCCTCGACACCAAGAAGAAGCTGCCGGGCGACCGCAAGCCGGTGTTCCCGGAAGGCGTGCCCGGCCTCGAGCAAGGCGTTCCGAAGGATATGTACAAGGGCGCCCAGCAACAGCCCGATCCGAACGGACCCGCCGTTGCGGCTCTGCCCACCGAGCCTGCGCCCGAGCCGAAGCCGGCGAAGGGTGCCAAGGCGAAAAAGACCAGGCAGCCGGCCACCGCAGCCGTCGCGCCGGCTGAGGCGCCCGCCGGCGAAGTCGACGGCGAGGCCCAGCCCGAGGCCGCGCCGCCCGCGGCCACGCCGCCGCCCAGGCAGAAGATCGTGCGCAAGCGCACCACCGCGCCGCCGCCCGATCAATCCGTCCAGCAGGCGCAACCGACCCAGACCACCCAGCAGCAAACGCAGGGCGCCTTCCCGGCGCCCATGCCGAGCGGCAGCTTCTCGCGCTGATTTTTTCATTTCATTGACAGGCGCGGCTCCGGCAGCGCACGAATGACCCATGTCCTTTAAGATTGCCATTATCGGCCGACCCAATGTCGGCAAGTCGACGCTGTTCAACCGTCTGGTCGGGCAGAAGCTCGCGCTTGTCGATGACCTCCCCGGCGTCACCCGCGACCGCCGCGAGGGCGAGGCCAGGCTCGGCGATCTCGACTTCACGATCATCGACACCGCCGGCCTCGATGAGGGTGCCAAGGGCTCGCTGACCGCCCGCATGCAGGAGCAGACGGAGGCCGCGATCGCACAGGCCGACGCGCTGTTCTTCGTGATTGATGCCCGCATGGGCCTCACGCCCAACGATCGCGCCTTCGCCGATTTCGCCCGCAAGGCCAACAAGCCGGTGATGCTCGTCGCGAACAAGAGCGAAGGCAAGCACGGCGATGCCGGCGCGATGGAGGCTTTCGCGCTCGGCCTCGGCGATCCCATCCAGATCTCGGCCGAGCATGGCGAGGGCCTGGGTGAGCTCTATGACGCCTTGAGAGAGCTGATGCCGGAGCCCGTCGAGGAGGATGAGGTCGAGGACGACGAGCCGCTGACGGAGGAAGAGGCGGCCACGCGTCCGATCCGGGTCGCGATCGTCGGCCGGCCCAACGCCGGCAAGTCGACGATGATCAATCATCTGCTCGGCGAGGAGCGCCTGCTGACGAGCCCGGAGGCGGGTACCACGCGCGATTCCATCGCGGTCGAGATCAACTGGAAGGGGCGCGAGTTTCGGGTGTTCGACACCGCAGGTCTGCGCCGGCGCTCGCGGATCGAGGAGAAGCTCGAGAAGCTCTCGGTCGCCGACGCACTGCGCGCGGTGCGCTTTGCCGAAGTCGTCGTGATGATGATGGATGCGCAGAACCGCTTCGAGGAGCAGGATCTTCGCATTGCCGACCTGATCGAGCGCGAGGGTCGGGCCGTCGTGCTCGCCGTCAACAAATGGGACCTGATGGAAAGCAAGGGCGGCGGCGCGATCTCGAACCTGCGCCGCGATGCCGATCACTTGCTGCCGCAGATCAAGGGCGTGCCGATCGTCGCCGTCTCCGGCTTGATGGGCGAGGGCATCGATCGATTGATGCAGGCGATCCAGGATGCCTATGCGCTTTGGAACAGGCGTGTGTCGACCGCGGCGCTGAACCGCTGGTTCGAGGAGGCGGTCCAAGCCAATCCGCCGCCGGCCGTGTCCGGACGACGACTCAAGCTGAACTACATCACGCAGACCAAGGCCCGCCCGCCAAGCTTCGTGTTGTTCTGCTCGCGTGCGGACGCGGTACCGCAGTCGTATCTGCGATATCTCACCAATTCGCTGCGTGAGGCCTTCGAGCTGCCGGGCACGCCGGTGCGCATCACCTTGCGCGAGAAGGCCAATCCGTTCGCCCACAAGCGCAAGCGGCCGTCGTGAGCAACGACGCCGGCGAGGCGATGGCGCAGGGCGCAGCGCCAGTCCGGCGCGGTGCGGTCGCCTTCATCTTCGTCACCATCCTGCTCGACATGCTCGCGCTCGGCGTGATCATGCCGATCCTGCCAAAACTGATCGAGAGCTTCGTCGACAACGACACGGCCCATGCGGCCCGCATCTTCGGCCTGTTCGGCACCGCCTGGGCGCTGATGCAGTTCGTATTCTCGCCGGTGCTCGGCGCGCTGTCGGACCGCTTCGGGCGGCGGCCGGTGGTGCTGCTGTCGAATTTCGGGCTCGCGGCAGACTATGTGCTGATGGCGCTGGCGCCGTCGCTGGTCTGGCTGTTCGTCGGCCGCGTCATCTCGGGCATCACCTCGGCCAGCATCTCGACCGCCTTTGCCTATATCGCCGACATCACGCCGCCGGAGCGGCGCGCAGCGGTGTTCGGCAGGATTGGCGCTGCATTCGGCGCCGGCTTCGTGCTGGGCCCGGCGCTGGGCGGCCTGCTCGGCGATATCGATCCGCGCCTGCCGTTCTGGGCCTCGGCGGCCTTGAGCTTCGCCAATGCGCTCTATGGGCTCTTCGTCCTGCCGGAATCGTTGGCGCCGGACAAGCGCGCGCCGTTCCGCTGGAGGAGCGCCAATCCGCTCGGAGCGCTCCGCCTGCTGCGTTCCAACGCGGTGCTCGCCGCGCTGTCCGTCGTCAATTTCATCGCGCAGGTCGCGCATGTCGTGTTGCCCTCGACCTTCGTGCTCTACGCCACTTATCGCTACGGCTGGGATTCGAAAACCGTGGGGCTGACGCTGGCGATGGTCGGCATCTGCGCGATGGTGGTGCAGGGGCTCGCGATCGGCCCGATCGTGCGTGTGCTCGGCGAGCGGAACGCCTTGTTGCTCGGCCTGTGCTGTGGCGCGATTGGCTTCGTGATCTTCGGCGCGGCGCCGACCGGGCCGCTGTTCTGGATCGGCATTCCCGTGATGTCGCTGTGGGGCATTTCGGGCGCCGCCATGCAATCGCTGATGACGCGGCTGGTCGCGCCGGATCAGCAGGGCCAGTTGCAGGGCGCGACCGCGAGCGTGCAGAGCGTGTCGCAGCTCGTCGGCCCGTTCCTGTTCACGCTGACGTTTTCATATTTCATCGGCGCCAGCGCGCCGTGGCAGCTGCCCGGCGCGCCGTTCCTGCTCGCGGCGGTGCTGATGGTGGCGTGCGCGGCGATCGCGGTGCGGGCGCTGGCTGTCGCCAAGGGGCCTTGAAGAGGGCCGTCATGGCCGGGCTTGTCCCGGCCATCCACGTTCTTGGTCCGGTCCAGAACGTAGATGTCCGGGACAAGCCCGGGCATGACGTCGTGGAGGCAGTTGCGCAATTGCTACGCCCTTACTTCTTCACCAGCGGGCACTCGCTGTCCTTGAGCGGCTTGGCCGCGTCTTCCGCCGCGATCGTGGCGATCTGCTTGTAGTAATCCCACGGTCCCTTCGATTCGTCGGGCTTCTTCACCTCGAACAGATAGGCCGGGATGAGACGACGCCCATCCTCGCGCAGCGGACCCTTGCCGAACAGCGGATCGTCGGTCGGAAGCTCCTTCATCTTGGCGACGACCTTGGCGCCGTCATGCGGATTGCTGCCGAGCGCGTCCATCGCCTTGAGATAATGCAGCACCATCGCGTAATTGCCGGCCTGCGTCATGGAGGGCATCGCATTCTTGTTGGCCAGCGCCGAGAATCGCTTCGACCAGGCGCGGGTCTGCTCGTTCATGTCCCAGTAGAAGGATTCCGTGAAGGTCAGGCCCTGGGCGGTCTTCAGACCCAGCGAATGCACGTCGTTGATGAACAGCAGCAGCGCCGCGAGCTTCTGCCCGCCCTGCACAATGCCGAACTCGGCGGCCTGCTTGATCGAGTTCGTGGTGTCGCCGCCGGCATTGGCAAGGCCCACCACCTTGGCCTTGGACGATTGCGCCTGCAGCAGGAAGGACGAGAAGTCCGCGGTATTGATCGGATGCTTGACGCTGCCGAGCACCTTGCCGCCGTTCGCAGTCACGACCGCGGTGGTGTCGCGTTCGAGCGCATGGCCGAAGGCATAATCTGCGGTCAGGAAAAACCAGCTGTCGCCGCCGGCCTTGGTCAGCGCCTTGCCGGTGCCGTTGGCCAACATGTAGGTGTCGTAGGTATAGGAGACCGTGTTCGGCGTGCAGGCCTTGCCGGTCAGGTCGGCGGAGGCCGCGCCGGAATTGAGCAGCACCGAGTTCTTTTCCTTGACCAGGTTGCTGACCGCCAGGGCGACACCGGAATTCGGCGTGTCGGCGATCGCATCGACCTTGTCGTTGTCGATCCATTGCCGGGCAATGTTGACGCCGACGTCCGGCTTGTTCTGATGGTCGCCGCTGATGACGTCGATCTTCCAGCCCTTCTTGAGCAGGCCGGAATCCTCAACGGCCATCTTGATTGCGACCACGGAGTTCGGGCCGCCGATGTCGGCATAGAGGCTCGACATGTCGTTGAGCACGCCGATCTTGACGGTCTTGTCTTGAGCGAAGGCGGATGTGGCAAAACCGAAGGCGGCACAGGCCAGAAGGGCCGCGGAGCGGCGCGCGAACGTCGTCGTCATAAAAGGTTTCCTCCATTGTCAAACATGCGGACGGCTCTCTTGAACGGAGCCTTGTTCCGGCTGATGGCTCTACCGTGTCCCACGGCCGGCGGCAATGCGCCTAAAGCCGGATGACGCTGCGTCGCAGCGTCCTCCCTCGGTTAACTTTTGGGCAAAATGCGTCGAGACGCTATTTCAGCGCGTCCGATGTCAGCTTGAATTTCTGGATCCGCTTTCCGGTGTCGACCTCGGCGGTATAGACGTTACCCTTGGCGTTGATCGCCATGGCATGCACCCAGTGGAATTGTCCGGCATTGCGGCCGTTGTGCCCGAAGCTGCCGACCACGCTGCCGTCCTCGCGCCTGATCACCCTGATCTCGTTGTTCTCACCGTCGGCGCTGAGCAGCCAGGTCTGCTTCGGATCGGGCCAGATCGCGATGTCCCACACCGCGCCGTTGCCGAGCGTGTTCTTCTCGAAGAAGAACTCCTTCACGAAGGTGCCGTCCGTCTTGAACACCTGGATGCGGTTGTTGATGCGATCGCAGACGTAGACAAGCCCGTCATTGGCGAGCTTCACGCAGTGGACGGGATTACCGAATTGCTGCGCAACCGGCGCTTTGGGATCGTAAGGAGCCTGCTTGGTATCGTCAGGCTTGTTGCCGTAGGCGCCCCAGTGCCGCTTGTAGGCGAGCGTGGTCGCATCGAACACGATGACGCGGCGATTGCCGTAGCCATCGGCAACGTAGATTTCGTTGGCGGCCTTGTCGATCGCGGTCTCGGCGGGCTTGCCGAGCTGGGTCGTGTCGCTGCTGCCGAGGCTCGGCGCGATCTTGCCGATCTGGGCGACGAACTTGCCGTCGAGCGTGAATTTCAGGATGGCGTTGTCATTGTCGGCATTGCCGCCGACCCAGACGAAGCCGCGCTCGTCGACCTCGATGCCGTGCTCGCGGCCGACCCATTCATAGCCTTCGCCCGCGCCGCCCCACGATCGCAGCAGATTGCCATCCGTGTCGAATTCGAGCACGGGCGGCGCCGAGACGCAGCATTTCGAGCGCGGCGGAGTGAGGCTCGCGCCTTTCTCGTCGTCGGTGAGCGAGCGGGGACGATGGATCACCCAGATGTGGCCCTGCCAGTCGACGGTAATGCCGCCGACCTGGCCGAGGATCCAGTTGTTCGGCAACGGCTTTGGCCAGGAAGCATCGACCGCGAAGGTCGGGACATCGCCGGCGGTCGCCGCGCCCGGAAGCGCAAACGCGACGGCCACGATCAGAACGGAGAGGACGCGAGAGACATTTGCGAGCGCACGCTTAAAGCCTGCGCGATTCCGCCATGGCGCCATGGCAACCTCCCTTTATTGGCCTGCAGCTTGCTGCCGCTTGAGCGCGGGCAGTCAATCGCGGGGAGGCGGTCAAGTCAATCAGGCCGGGGAGCGGAAGCTCATCAAGGTCCGGGTCTTGTAGTCGTAGAACTTGCCGGTCTCGGTCCAATCCGGCGCGCACATCGGCACGATGAATTCGGCGACCTGCTCGGCTGTATCGAGCGTCGCCGGATCCTCGCCCGGCATCAGCGTCGCGCGCATCCGGGTGCGGACGGGGCCCGGATTGAACAGATTGACGCGCAGCTTGGTGTTCGCGGTCTCCTGCGCCCAGGCGCGCGCCAGCGTTTCCAGCGCCGCCTTGGAGGCGGCGTAGGGGCTGACATAGGCGGTCGCCTTGTTGGCCGCGCCGGAAGTGACGAACACCGCGCGGCCGGCGTCCGACTGCTTGAGCAGCGGCTCCATGCAGCGGATCAACTGGAAATTCGCGGAGACATTGACCGCCATCACGTCGGTGAAGGCCTTCAGCTCGATATGGCCGATCGGCGAGGAGGGGCCGAGCACGCCGGCATTGCCGACCAGGATGTCGAGCTTGCCGTAGCGTTCGTGCAGGCCGGCGCCGAGCCGCGCGATGCCGTCGGAATCGGTGAGGTTGAGCGGCACCAGCGTGGCGCTGCCGCCGTCCTTGCGGATCTCGTCGTCGAGCTCTTCCAGCCCGCCCTGCGTGCGCGCGACCGCAACGATATGCGCGCCGGCCCTGGCCAGCGCTTTTGCCGTGGCGAAGCCGATGCCGCGCGAGGCGCCGGTGACGAGAGCGATGCGGTTGGCGAGGGGATTTGTCATTGAAAGGTTCTATCCAGCGTCGTCCTGGCGAAAGCCAGGACCCATACGCCGTGACGTTTATGGCTAGGGAAGATGATTGTCACACCTTCTTCGAACCAGAAAGGCCTGTGGTAATGGGTCCTGGCTTTCGCCACGACGACGAGCCTAGCTCGCCTCCGCCAGCAACGACAATTGCCGCGGCTGCTGCTCGGTCTGGGTCTGGTCGGTGAGGTGGGTCGGATAAGCCCCGGTGAAGCAATGATCCGAGAATTTCGGATTGGCGGGGTCACGGCCGGGCTCGCCCATGGCGCGGTACATGCCGTCGATCGACAGGAAGGCGAGCGAGTCGGCGCCGATGATCTCGCGCATCTCTTCCAGCGAATGTGTCGCCGCAAGAAGACCACCACGGTCCGGCAGATCGATACCGTAATAGTCGGGATAGAGGATCGGCGGCGAGGCGAGGCGGAAATGCACTTCCTTGGCGCCGGCATCGCGCATCATGCGGACGATCTTCTTCGAGGTGGTGCCGCGTACCAGCGAATCGTCGATCAGGATGATGCGCTTGCCTTCGATCGCGGCGCGGTTGGCCGAATGCTTCATGCGCACACCGGATTCGCGGATCGCCTGCGTCGGCTGGATGAAGGTGCGGCCGACATAGTGGTTGCGGATGATGCCGAGTTCGAACGGGATGCCGGAATGCTGGCTGTAGCCAACCGCCGCGGGCACGCCGGAATCCGGCACCGGCACCACGACGTCGACCGGCACGTGGCTCTCGCGCGCAAGCTGGGCACCAAAGGCCTTGCGCACCTCGTAGACCGAGCGGCCGTGGACGATGGAATCCGGACGGGAGAAGTAGATGTACTCGAAGATGCAGGGACGCGGCGCGATCGGCGGGAACGGCTTGTGGATGTCCTGCCCGTTCTCGTCGAACACGATGACCTCGCCGGGCTCGATGTCGCGGACGAAGCGTGCGCCGATGATGTCGAGTGCGCAGGTCTCGGAGGTCAGGATCGGACAACCATCGAGTTCGCCGAGCACCAGCGGACGGATGCCGCGCGGATCGCGCGCGCCGACCAGCTTCTTGTTGGTCAGCGACACCAGCGCATAGGCGCCCTCGATCTCGCGCAGCGCGTCGATATAGCGTTCGATGAAGCGGCTGCGCCTGGAGCGCGCGACCAAGTGCAGGATCACCTCGGTGTCGGTGGTCGACTGCATCATCGCGCCGTTCCTCACGAGCTCGCGGCGCAGCGTCAGGCCGTTGGTGAGATTGCCGTTGTGGGCGACCGCAAGGCCGCCGGCATTCAGTTCGGCGAACAGCGGTTGCACGTTGCGCAGGATCGTCGCGCCGGTGGTGGAATAGCGGACATGGCCGACTGCCATTGTGCCGGGCAGGCGATCGATCACCTCGCGGCGGGAGAAGGTGTCGCCGACGAGGCCGAGGCGGCGTTCGGAATGAAAGCGGCCGCCGTCATAGGAGACGATGCCGGCGGCTTCCTGGCCGCGGTGCTGAAGGGCATGCAGGCCGAGCGCCGTGATGGCGGCGGCATCGGGGTGGCCGTAGATGCCGAAGACGCCGCATTCCTCGCGCAGCGTATCCCCCTCCAGATCGTCTTGAAGTTCCAGCGCGGCCGGGCCGAGATCAAGTAGGGCGTCCTGGTCAGGATTTCGCATCTCGTCCGAGCCTCTCGTTAGGGCTTAATCAACGCGCCGCGGGTTTCTCGATCAGCTTTTTAAGGCTGTCACGAGCCGGTTTGCTGTATCCGTCGCCACTGCCCGAAGGCTGCTGCTCGGAATCAGTTTGCTCTTCATCTGGTTTGTTTTTCTTGAATCTCTTCAAGATGGTGTTCTCGGGGTCGTCAGGCAAGAGGGCCATCAGCCAATCCCCGGTTCCCTGCAGCACCACGCGGGATTTGGCCCCCGTGACCCAATCCGGGCGCTGCTTGTCCGGCACGAGCCAGGTGAAGAACAGGAAGGCGACCACGACGATCAAAAGTCCGCGCGCCAGCCCGAACAGAAAGCCGAGGGTGCGGTCCAGTGCGCCGATGCGCGAATCCAGGATCATGTCGGAGATCCGGACCGTGATCACGGAGACCACGACCAAAGTGCCCACGAACACGCCGGCAACCACGACCACGCTCGCGACGGTATCGTTGTTGAAATAGGTCTTTGCGGTCGGCAGCAGCTTCGAGAATGAATAAAGCGTGACAATCGCCGCCGTGCCCCAGGCCGCGATCGACAGGATCTCGCGCATGAAGCCGCGAACCATGGCGAGCAGGCCCGAAATCAGCATCACACCGAGCAGGATCAGGTCGAGGATGGTTACTGGCATCGGCTGGTCTGGTCCGCTCGTACTTCAAGGTGCTCAGCGAATCGGTGCTTGGCCGCCGCCCTAAGTGAGGGCCAGACGACGTTCCCGGCAAGGCCGCAACCACGCAATCCCATGCTGCTTTTGTGACGGCTGTATAGCGGCGAGGGCGGGGGACGTCACCACCGGCTAACCCTCTCCACGGCGGAATCTTGCTGGTGTGGCATTTTTCTCTGCCGGTGCGCTCGAGTCGCCCCGCCGGGAGCCGCGTGCGGCGATCTCGGCGACCAATGTCGTCAGGCTGTTGATCGCGTTCAGCGACAAGCCGGCATCGCCGCCGGCTTCGCCCCGGGCCGATTCGGGCAGAACGGCACGCTGGAAGCCGAGTTTTGCCGCTTCTTTCAGCCGGGCCGGGGTCTGCGCTACCGGGCGCACCACGCCGGACAGCGAGATCTCGCCGAAATAGACCGCATCGGAGGGCAACTGCGCATTAACCAGCGAGGACACCAGCGCCGCCGCGGCGGCCAGATCAGCCGCGGGCTCGTGGATGCGCAGGCCGCCCGCGACGTTCAGATAGACGTCGTGGCCGGACAGCTTCACCCCGCAATGGGCTTCCAGCACCGCCAGCACCATCGATAGCCGGCTCGGATCCCAGCCCACCACGGCCCGGCGCGGGGTGCCGAGCGAGGTCGGCGCCACCAGTGCCTGCAATTCGACCAGAACGGGTCTTGTACCCTCGATACCCGCGAAGACTGCGGTGCCGGGCGTGCCGAGATCGCGCTCCGACAAAAACAGCTCGGAAGGATTGGTGACTTCGCGCAGGCCAAGCCCGGTCATCTCGAACACGCCGATCTCGTCGGTCGGCCCGAAACGATTCTTCACGGCGCGCAGGATGCGGAATTGCTGCGAGCCTTCGCCCTCGAACGACAGCACCGCATCGACCATGTGCTCGACCACGCGAGGGCCGGCGATCTGTCCGTCCTTGGTGACATGGCCGACCAGGATGATGGCCGCGCCGGTCCTTTTGGCAAAACGGATCAGGGCCTGCGCCGAGGCGCGCACCTGCGTCACCGTGCCGGGTGCCGATTCCACCGTGTCGGTCCACATGGTCTGGATCGAATCGATCACGATCAGCCGCGGCACCGCGCCCTCAGACAGCGTCGAGACAATGTCCTCGACCGACGTTTCGGCGGCGAGCTGCACCGGCGCATCCGACAGCCCGAGCCGTTCGGCGCGCAACCGCACCTGCGCGACCGCCTCTTCGCCGGAGATGTAGACGACGCGGTGTCCGGCGCGCGCGAGCAGGCTTGTGGCCTGCGTCAGCAGCGTCGACTTGCCGATGCCGGGATCGCCGCCGACCAGCAGCACCGAGCCGCGGACAAAGCCGCCGCCGGTCACGCGATCGAGCTCCGTCATGCCGGAGGACAGGCGCGGGGCGTCCTGGGTTTTTCCGGACAGGCTCTCGAGCGCGAAGGTCCGCCCCTTGCGCTTGGAGCGGATCGACACCGGCACGCTGCCGGTCGTGTCCTCCTCCGCGAGCGTATTCCACTCGCCACAGGACTCGCACTTGCCCTGCCAGCGGTTATAGGCCGCGCCGCAGTTCTGGCAGACGAAGGAAAGTGTGTTCTTGGCCATGGGGACAGCGAGTCCGGGGACAGCGAGTCGGGGGTTTCAGGTTTGCTGATAGCACGGAATGACGGGTCGAGAGAGTGAGTCCGGGCGCTCCCCGAAGCCCGGCTACGGCTGCGCCGCGTTCCAGAGCATGGAGAGGCCGGCCGCGATCATGATTGCGTCCATCACCAAGCGGAACATCTCCGGCTTCAAGCGCAGCACGAAGCGTTTGGCGATGAAGGCGCCGGCCATCAGCGACGATCCTGCGACCAGGCCTTTGACGAACACATCGCCGGTCAGCGCGCCGAAACGTTCGAAGGTCACGGATTTCGCAACATAGAGCCCGAGCGAAGATGCCGCTTCGGTGGCGAGGAAAGCGCCGCGGGACAAGCCGTAGAACAGGAATAGCGGCACGCTGAGCGGGCCGGTGGAGACGACGATGCCGGTGAGATAGCCGATGACGGCCCCGCCGATCGCCAGATGCCAGAGATTGGCCTTGAGATCGTGCCGCGCCAGCCAGTGCCGAACCGGCACCATCGCGATCAGGAAGACGCCGATGGCGAGATCGACGGCGTGCGAGGGCAGGGCCAGCAGCGTCCGCGCGCCGAGCACGGCGGCTGGAATGCCTGTCACCGAATAAGCCGTGCAGGCCCGCCAGTCGACCTCGCGCCACCAGGCCAGGATTCGTGACAAGTTGGCCATGACGGCGGCCAATGCCATGATCGGCACCGCCTCCTTTGGCCCATAGGCATAGACCAGCACCGGCATCAGCATGATCGACGAGCCCGTGCCGACGATGCCGGAAATGGTGCCTGCGACGAGGCCGACGATCAGGACGAACAAGAAAGCCAAACCAGTCTCCACGAATCGGGAGAGTTTAGCCGCGGCCAGCGGCGCGGGCGATCCGCGAGGCGAGAGAACCTTATCTTGCCGAGAGCCCGGCGTTAACCATCGCCGACGGTTCCAGTCTGAGCGAAATCGCTTCGAAGTTTCTTAAATCTTACTGGGTACCTCTCTTGGGCATAGTGACCTGGGGGAAGAAGAGTATGGGTAAGCGAGCCAAACGCGGAAAGGCGCAGACGTTCGCAATCCCGATGGCCGCGAGAGTTGCAGTTGGCGCCGTCGCCGTCGCAGCGTTGGGGTACGGCTTGCTGTCCCGACCGGCGAACGTGCAACCGGCACGAAAGCCGTCCGCGCACGAAGCCCAAGCGTCATCAACTCCGGTTTACGTCTCAACGCCTGTTCATGCATCAGCTCCGACGCCGGCTTCGGCTCCGCTTACGGCCCCGGCGCCTCTGGTCGAACCGCCCAAAGCGGCTGACGTTCCCGGAGCATTCGTGCGGCAGGTGGTTGACTACGCCAGCCGCCAGACGCCGGGCACCGTGATCATCGATACCAAGAACACATTCCTCTATCTCGTTCTGAACGACGCGCAGGCACTGCGCTATGGCATCGGTGTTGGCCGCGAAGGTTTCACATGGTCCGGTGAGCAGACTGTGGCTCGTAAGGCAGAATGGCCGGATTGGCATCCGCCTGCGGAGATGGTCTCGCGTCAGCCTTATCTGCCGCGGTTCATGGCCGGAGGTCCTGGCAACCCGCTCGGCGCTCGGGCGATGTATCTGGGCGAGACCGAATATCGAATTCACGGCACCAACAAGCCCGATACGATCGGGAAGCGGGTCTCGTCCGGCTGTATCCGACTGACCAATGAGGACGTCGTTGACCTCTATGATCGCGTGAAAGTCGGCGCGAAAGTGATCGTGCTTCCGACGACCGTTGCCCGCCGAGCACCCCAGGGAGCGCCAGCCGACGCCGCTTTCCGATTACCGGACCCGGCATCACCGCCGAACCGGCCCTCGGCAACTCACGCGCAGATGCCGTCATCTGGAGCGAAGATCGCCGAGGCGCAGTAATTCGTCCTCCGTCCTCATCCTGCAACGGAGGACAAGGAGGCAATTCAAGTCGCCTACGAGGTCATCCGGTCGGAAGCTTGTGACAGGCACAAACAATTTATGGCTTGTAGGGCGGAGGACAGACCACCACCTCGCCCGAAGAACTTCTCCGGCACGGCTCAGTCACCCCGATTGCGGTATGAGTATAAGCGTAGCTCAGAGCTGCGCCGGTTAGAGCAGCACCAAGGATTGCAATTTGCCATCGCAATTTCATGCCGTCGACGTCCCCGAAGAGGGGCGTCGACGGGCTGCCCCTTCATATCGAAGCCCGAGCTGTCTCCCGTAGGCCCTTCGCATCGCATGACGCGCTGCTGCGATGAAGTCCACGCTCCACCGTGTCGACGACCGCTTCTGAAAACATCCCGCCAGTGTTTGCCCGACGCGTCAAATCAGTGTTTCGGAGCATGCGTAACCCATTGATTTGCCAGCCATCGGCTACTGTGCATGGGGTTGTTTTTCATGTTTTTGTTGAGTTGGCGCGGCAAGTCGGTGCTCGCAGCACATGGGGCAAGTCCGGCTGCGCGCTGCTGACAGCATGTTGGCAGCAGGGTCCGGCTACGACCATCTCCTGACAAAACAAACAGTGGGTCATGCGGGTCGAGGGAAGCTGTCATTGCGGTGAGACGGTGTTCGAGGTGACGGAGGCGCCCGCGAGCGTCACCCGTTGCACCTGTTCGCTCTGCGCCAAGCGCGGCGCGTTGTGGGCCTATTACACGCCGGCGCAGTTTCGGCTGCTGTCGCCCGCGGAGAACCTCGCGACCTATCTCTGGGGCAGCCGAACGGTCAAACACCATTTCTGCGCAAGCTGCGGCTGCGGTACCTATTCGGAGTCGCCGGACTGGTCGACCGGCAAGCCCGATTTCGACAATCCGAGGGTCGCCGTCAACGCGCGCCTGTTCGACGAGTTCGATCTCGAGACCGTGCCGGTGACCATGATCGATGGCAAGAATTTATGGTGAGCATGCGCTCTCGCGCATGTCTGCTGCTCGTCCGTGCTCTTGAGGCCCTCTTGAAAAGCTGATCTGTTTCCGGCCCGACAGAAAAAGGGGAGGAAGCCGATGATGCGTCTTTTCGCGCGAGTGATGCTCGCGATGTGTCTGGCCGTTGTAGCCGGCTTCAATGCGCAGGCGCAGACCAGGCCCAAGGTCACGACATCAGGACCGGATTTCCCCAAGGCCGCGCTGTTCGTCGGCAACAGCTTCTTCTATTACAACAACGGCATGCCCGGGCATCTCTCCTTCATGGAGCGGGCTGCGGACCCTGAAAACAAGACGGCCTATCGCAACACCATGGCGACGATCGGCGGTTCCGGCCTCGATTGGCATGACATGGACAACCTGCTGCGGCCGGGTGGCCTCGGCGCCTATTCGTTCGACGAGCAGAACAACGTCGTCTTCAACAAGCCGGGCAGGCAGTACGACGCCGTCGTGATGATGGATTGCAGCCAGTGCCCCATCCATCCGCAATTGAAGGACGCGTTCACGACCTTCGTAAAGAAGGACAGCGAGATCGTCCGCGCCAACGGCATGCGGCCGGTCTTGTTCATGTCCTGGGCTTACGCCGACAAGCCTGAGATGACGGAAGCGTTGGCCGAGGCCTACACAATCGCAGGCAATGCCAATGATGCGCTGGTGATCCCCGCAGGTTTTGCCTTCGCGCGCGTGCGCAAGCTGCAGCCCGAGCTCAATCTGTATGCGCCGGACAAGCGGCACCCGAGCCCCGCAGGCACATATCTGGCGACCTGCGTGACGTTCGCCGCGCTGACCGGCCGCTCGCCGGTCGGCAATTCCTACACGATGGGACTGGACGGCCCGACGGTGGAGCTGCTGCAGAAAGCAGCGTGGGACACGGTGCAGGAGTATTACGGGCGTTGACCTAGCGCAGCACGACCCACGCCGGTGCGTGGTCGCTCGCGCCTTCTTCGCCGCGAACCTTCTTGTCCACGCCGGCTTTTGCCAGGCGTGAGACGAGGGCAGGGCTGAGCAGGACATGGTCGAGCCGCAGGCCCGCATCTCGCGGCCAGCGGTTTCGCTTGTAATCCCAGAAGGTGTAGATGCGCTGCTCGGGGTGCAGTTCGCGGATCGCGTCACACCAGCCTTGTGCCAGCAGCGAGGCAAAGGCCGCACGGCTCTTCGGTTGGATCAAGGCATCCTTGTCCCACGAGCGCGTCGGATAGATGTCGAGCTCATCAGGTGCAACGTTGTAGTCGCCGGCGAGCACCACGGGCAGCTCCTGCTTGAGCAAGGTTCTGGCATGGCGCTTGAGCCGCGCGAACCAGTCGAGCTTGTAGTCGAATTTCGGTCCCGGCTGCGGATTGCCGTTCGGCAGGTAGATGCTGGTGACGATGACACCGCGTACCGCGGCCTCGATGTAGCGGGCTTCGTGATCGGCAGGTTTTCCCGGCAAGCGATCGCGGGTGAGAATGGGCTCGGCATTGCGGGCCAGGATGGCGACGCCGTTCCAGGTCTTCTGTCCACACCACACTGCGCCGTAACCGGCCTTTTCGATCGCGGTCGCCGGAAATTCGCCATCACTTGCCTTCAACTCCTGAAGTGCGACGACATCTGGCTTCGCCGTTCGCATCCATGCCAACAGATTGGGCAGGCGGCGATTGATGTTGTTGATGTTGAATGTCGCGATCTTCATGTAGAGCTACCGGCTCCTGCCTTCCGTTACCGGAGAAACAATGTCCAAGTTGAGCTTTGCCGTCATCGCCGTCGCCGTTGCGTTCTCCGGGGTTGCCTCGGCACAATCATCCGATCCGCGCGGCGCGTGCAAGGCCGACTACGACAAATTCTGCGCCGGCATTGCGCCGGGCGGCGGCATCGTCGCCTGCCTCAACGCCAAGCGCGACAAGCTCAGCGCAACCTGCAAGACGGCGCTGGACAGCAGGAAAAAGAAGTAGGCGGCAAGTCGCTCAGCCCGGCAGCGGCGGCGCGCTTGCGGGCTGTTCGATCGATGGCGGAGCGGGCGTCTGCTGCTCGACCGCCTGCGCGGAAGCCGGCTTGGCCAGCGGCTCCACCACATTTCCGCCCTTGTAGATGCGGGCGTAGCGGCGGCCGAGGCTGGTCAGCACCTCGTAGCCGATCGTTCCGAAATGATGCGCGAGCTCGTCGACGGTGATGCCCTCGCCGAGCAGCGTGACCATGTGGCCGCGCCGCGCCGCATTCGGCGGCAGATCGGTGATATCGATCGCGATCAGGTCCATCGAAACGCGGCCGGCGACCGGACAGCGCTTGCCGGCGACGATGACCTCGGCGCCGCGGGTGCCGTCATTGGAGCTTGCGGCGCGGAAATAGCCGTCGGCATAACCGACCGCGATGATCGCGAGTTTCGTCGGTCGCCGTGCCGTCCAGGTGCCGCCATAGCCGACGCTCTCGCCGCGCTCGACATTGCGGATCTGCACAATGCGGGCCTTGAGATCGACCACCGGCTGCATCGGATTGTCAGCCTCCGGCGTCGGGTTGACGCCGTAAAGCGCGGCGCCCGGCCGCACCATGTCGAACTGGAAGGGCGCGCCGAGGAAGACGCCGGACGAATTGGCGAGCGCCGCCGGCACGCCGGAGAATTCGCTGGCGATGCCGCGGAAGGCCGCGAGTTGCTTGGCATTCACCGGGTTGTTGAGCTGCTCGGCCGAAACCAGATGGCTCATCACCAGCGTAATGCCGTGATCGCCGGCGTTGATGCGGGGGATAATGGCCTGCGCTTCCGCGAGCGTCAGGCCGAGCCGATTCATGCCGGTGTCGATGTGGATGGCGGCGCCACCGGTCCAGCCGGTGCGGCGGCAGAACACGTCCCATTCGGCGAGCTCGTTGAGATCGCCGATCACGGGGCGGCAGTTGATCTGGGCGTAGTGCTCGCCGGTGTTCTGGAAATAGCCGCCGAGCACGTAGATCGCAGGCTCCGGCACCGCCGCGCGCACCTTGCGCGCTTCCCCGATGGTGGCGACGAAGAAGGTCTTGCAGCCGGCCTTGTTCAGGGCACGCGCGACTTGCTCGGCGCCGCAGCCATAGGCGTCTGCCTTGATCACCGCCGAGCATTCGGCCGGCACCGCCGTCTTCTCGAGCTTGCGCCAATTGGCGATGATGGCATCGAGATCGACGGTGAGCACGCCGCCGAAGGTCGCGAGCGCGGCAGCCTGATTGGCCTCCGCGGAGAGAAGGCCGGATTGCGGGATCATTTTCGGGTCGGACGCCATTGTCATGGCGCCGTTTTACGCAAGAGGCCGGTCAGGTTCAACCCAGGGAACTCAGTAGTCGCCGCCGCCGCGGTCCGGCACCTGGCTGTCCGGCGCAAGGTCGCCGAACCGGGTGACCGACGCTTCGAAGGCCAGATCGACGGTGCCGGTCGGGCCGTGGCGCTGCTTGCCGATGATGACTTCGGCCTTGCCGTGCGCAAGATCCATGTCCAGGCGCCATTTTTCGTGCTCGGGTGTGCCCGGGCGCGGCTCCTTGTTTCCGAGGTAATATTCCTCGCGATAGACGAACAGCACGACGTCGGCGTCCTGCTCGATCGAGCCGGATTCGCGCAAATCCGAGAGCTGTGGCCGCTTGTCGTCGCGCGATTCGACCTGGCGCGAGAGCTGCGAAAGCGCAATCACGGGCACGCTGAGTTCCTTGGCGAGCGCCTTCAGACTGGTCGTGATCTCGGTGATTTCCTGCACGCGGTTTTCGCTGCGCTTGCCCGAACCCGACAAGAGCTGGATGTAGTCGATGACGATGAGGTCGAGGCCCTTCTGCCGCTTCAGCCGGCGGGCGCGCGCCATGAGCTGCGCAATCGAGAGACCGCCGGTCTCGTCGACATAGAAGGGCAGCGACTGCAGCTCGATCGAGACCTCGCGGATCTTCTCGAAATCGGCCTCCGAGATGCCGCCGCGGCGGATCGAGGAGGAAGGGATGCCGGTGCGCTCGGCCACAATACGCGTGGCGAGCTGGTCGGCCGACATTTCGCAGGAGAAGAAGCCGATGACGCCGCCATGGGCAGCCTTCATGGTGCCGTCGGCCTGGAGTTCTGGAACATAGGCCCGGGCGACGTTGTAGGCGATGTTGGTCGCTAGCGACGTCTTGCCCATGCCGGGGCGGCCGGCGACGATGATGAGGTCGGAGTGCTGCAACCCGCCCATTTTGGTGTCGAGGTCGCGCAGGCCCGTCGAGATGCCCGACAGCTTTCCGTCGCGCTGGAACGCTTTCGCGGCCAGATCGACCGCAAGCGTCAGCGCCTGCGAGAATTTCTGGAAGCCTCCGTCATAGCGGCCGGATTCGGCGAGTTCGTAGAGGCGGCGCTCGGCGTCCTCGATCTGCGCCCGCGGCGCGAAGTCGACCGGGGCGTCATAGGCGACATTGACCATGTCCTCGCCGATGCCGATCAGGTCGCGTCGCAATGCCAGATCGTAGATGGTGCGCCCATAATCCTGCGCATTGATGATGGTCGTCGCTTCGGCGGCGAGGCGCGCCAGATATTGCCCGATGGTCATGCCGCCGATGTCGGTGTCGGCGGGCAGGAAGGTCTTCAGGGTGACGGGCGTCGCGATCTTGCCCATCCGGATCAGGCTGCTGGCGGTCTCGAAGATGGTCTGGTGCAGCGGCTCGAAATAATGCTTCGGCTCCAGAAAATCGGAGACGCGGTAAAACGCGTCGTTGTTGACCAGGATCGCGCCCAGAAGGCTCTGTTCCGCCTCGATGTTATGCGGCGCGCTCCGATAGGCCGGGGTTCCGGCTTCGGGCGCGAGTTTGAGAACGTTCGAATCAGTCAGGGCCATGGTCGAGCGATAGCAATTTTCTGGGGCGGATGCGGGGCCGGGATAAAGCGCCGCCTCAGCCCAAAGCGGAAGCAAAAGCTCGCCGCTATCAACCGATCATTAAAATGGTGGATGATTGACCGCCGCAGCACGCGCCGCGCTTGACGGATTTCGTGGAACCAGGTCGCGGCCTAGATGCGGTCGTTACGCACCCCGGAAAACGCCGGATGAAGTGAACCTGATGGGGTGCCGGGCAGACACATCGAGACGCGCGGGAATGACCCACGGCCAGGCGCTTTTGGCTCGGTTCAGACCAGCAGGAGGTAGACCAGTGCAACCAGGGCCGCCCCGACGCCGGTAGCGATCAGGGCGTAATCGGTGCGGAGGTCGTCCTGCACGTCGAATGAGGTTTTGGTCTCGTTGCTCACGGCGACGGTCTAAGCCAGGGCTGACGAGACTTATGTGAAGCAGATCACATCTCCCCGGATTCTTTCGGGGGTACAGCCGGAACAGGTTAGCGGGCGGGGGGTTGTCTCCTGATCTGCCACCAGGGAACGAGGCAAGCGATGCGGCCAGAACGGCAGCCCCGGAATTGGCGAAGCGAAGCAGGCAGCCGACTTTGGCTGTCGGGGCTGATCGCGGCCATGGAGCACGCTGAGCGGCCGGAAGTGCGTCGGGAACCGGTCGCCCCTGAAATCCTGAAAGCGCTGCGGATGCAATTGGCCTTAACGGCCTCTTCCCCGTCCGCTCCGGTTTCGACCCTGCGCCACTAGGACTCATTCACCAGCCAGCTTCAGCCTCGGCGTGGCGCCGGCTTCGACGGCCCGCAGTCGGGCTTCTTCACGCGCGATGTAGTTGCGCGTCATCGGCACGACGCCCTGACGGCGGGTGAGTTGAATCTGGAAGTTCATCATATGCTGCTTGCGGAACGTCATCTCGCTGGCTGCTAGATAAAATTCCCACATCAGCGCGAAGCGCTCGTCATACAGCTGCACGGCTTCTTCGCGTCGCGCCATGAAGCGCTCGCGCCATGCCTTCAGGGTTTCGGCGTAATGAAGGCGCAAAATCTCGATGTCGCAGACCAGCAAGCCCGCCCGCTCGATCGCCGGCAGCACCTCCGAGAGGGCGGGGATGTAGCCGCCGGGAAAGATGTATTTGGCGATCCAGGGATTGGTGGAGTCCGGGCCCTGCGAACGGCCGATCGAGTGCAGCAACATGACGCCGTCCTTATCCAGCAGCTCGGCGCAGCGCCGGAAGTAGGTGTCGTAGAAGCGGGCGCCGACATGCTCCAGCATGCCGACTGAGACGATGCGGTCGAACGGACCGGCGATGTCGCGATAGTCCTGAAGCAGGAATTTGGCCGATCCGGTCAGGCCCTTTTCGGCTGCGCGCGCATTGGCGATCTGCAACTGCTCGGTCGACAACGTTATGCCGGTGACGTCAGCACCTGCGATCTCGGCGAGATAGAGCCCAAGTCCGCCCCAGCCCGAACCGATGTCGAGGACGCGCTGGCCGCTCTTGACGAGCAGCTTTGCGGCGACGTGCCGTTTCTTGGCAAGCTGTGCATCGTCGAGCGTGCTCTCCGGCGTCTCGAAATAGGCGCAGCTATATTGCTTGTCGGCGTCGAGGAAGAGCGAATAGAGCCTCGCATCGAGATCGTAATGATGTGCGACGTTGCGGCGGGATCGCGGGCGCGGATTGAACTGCTTCAGGTGCCGCACCAGATAGCGCAGGTGCCACCAGGGTTTTGCCCAGTGCGGCAACAGGTCGGGTTGACCGAGCAGGATCGCGAGAGCATCAGCTATGGTGCCATGCTCGACAATGAACTCGCCGTCCATATAGGCCTCGCCAAGCCCGAGCTCGGGATTGACGAGGATCTTCCGCTCTGCGTCCGCGGTGACGAAGCGGACTGCGACCGGTTCGCCCGAGCCGTCGCCGACGGTGAACTTCGAGCCCTTCGCCGTGGTCACCGTCATCGACCCGCGGCGGATGAATTGAGACAGGAATTGACGCAACAATCGGTCCATCGGCACCCATCCTCTCGAGCGAACCCGAAGAGATGCGACTAACCCGGCCTTTCACACCCTACGCCCGGGCATCTCAGCGGTTCCTATGCGCTTGCATCTAGATCTAGGGAGGTGTCCCGGGCCCGCTATTGCGCTGTGCTCAAAGCGGATATTCCAAAACCGCTTAATCACATCCTTGCGCGCGGTGCCTGCTTCCATTCGCGGCTCAATCGGATAAAAGGTGACCCGCCGCGGCGCCGCCTGCCGGCTGCACCTCTCGGAATTCAATGGAGATGATGGGAATGTCGAGCCGAGCGCTCAGCCTCGCGACGATCTTGCTTCTGATCGGCTTCGGCGCGACCGATACCGTTTTCGCGCAGGCGACGAACCTCGAGGCCGGCAAGGCCCCATCCCAGCTTTTCGCGCAGACCTGTAATGCATGTCACAAGAGCCCGCGCGGCCTTTTGAAAACAGTGGCGCCGGGCTCCTTGCCGGGCTTCCTGCGCCAGCATTACACGACCAGCCCCGACATGGCCGGCGTGCTTGCCTCCTACCTCGTCTCCAACGGGGCCACCGACACCCGCTTCCAGGCGAAGGACGGCCATAAGGACGGCAAGGACAAGAAGGACGGCGCCAAGGATAAGGACAAGGAAGCCAATACCAATCCCGCGCAGTCTCCTGAACATCAGGGCCGCCGGCAACGTTCCCAGGAGTCCGCCAAGCCGGAAGGCGAGGGTGCCGCTCCCGCGGCCGAGGGCACGCGTCAGAAGCGCGCCGCGCGGCCGGCCGAAGAAGGAACGAAGGAAGGTGCGAAGCCCGAGGGCCAGGCTGTCCCCGAAGGGCGCAAGGCCAAGCGTCTCGGCAAGCGCGGCAAGCCGGGAAGTGATGAGGCGCCGAAGGTCGATGCCGCGGCGCCGACGGCAGACGACAAGAAGAGCGAGCCGAAGGTCGAGTCCAAGCCTGAGACAAAGCCCGAGACTGCGAAGGTGGATTCCGGCGAAGCTAAATCCGAAGGCAGCAAACCCGAAGGCAGCAAACCCGAAGGCAGCAAGCCGTCCGACAAGCCCGCCGAGGCCAAGCCGGAAAGCGCCAAGGTGGAGCCGCGCGGCAGCGAAGCTCCGGCGTTGCGGCCCGATCCGGTGCCGCAGGTGACGCCGGCCGCACCGTCCGCCGCGAAGCCCCCCGAGCCAGCTGCGCCCAAGGCGGCGGAAGAGGCTGCTCCCAAGCCCGCCGCGAGCGCCGAACCGCCAGCGAAGTCGCAGGAACCGGCGCCGCCCGCGACCGCTGCGACTCCACCGGCGCCAGCCGAATCGTCCGGTCCGCCGACGCCGCCGATTTCGCGATAGGCGACCACATTTTTAGACATGCGAAGGCCGCGCTCTCGCGCGGCCTTCGGCTACAAGCTCAATCTGCTGTCGCCCGCGGTCGGCGAGAAGCGGATCTGCCGGGCGAGGGTGATCAAGTCGGGCCGTCAGGTCTCCGTCGCCGCAGCCGGCGTTTTCTGCGTCAGCGCCGGGGTCGAGACCATACGGCGACGGCGCTCGCGTCGATCGCGATGCTGAGCGAGGATTGTGCCGCCACAACGAAAAACCCGGCCGCCTGAGGCGACCGGGCTTCGAAAGCCTGCGCGAACGCGAGGCTTACTTCTCGGTCTCTTCCGCGGCCGGCGCCGGCTCGGCGTCGTCCTGCAGGGCTTCCGGGTCGAAGAACTCGCCGGCGGCTGCGATCGCTTCGGCCGCAGCATCCCGGTCTTCGTTCCGGCTCGAGATGTCCTCGCCGCGGTTGATGCGCTCGGCCTCGTCCTGGCTGCGCGCCACGGTGACACTGATCTCGACCTCGACCTCGGGGTGGATGGCGACCGTGATGGTGTGCTTGCCGATGGTCTTGATCGGCGCATCGAGCTGAACCTGCGGGCGGGACAGCGAAACGCCGTCGGCTTCGAACGCCACGACGATGTCGCGCACGTTGACCGAGCCGAACAGTTGACCGGCTTCCGAAGCTTGACGGATCACGATGATGTTCTTGCCCTGGATCTTCTCGGCGACCTTGGACGCCTCGCCCTTGGACTCAAGGTTGCGAGCCTCGAGCTCGGCCTTCATGCCGTCGTACTTGGCACGGTTGTCGGCGGTGGCGCGCAGCGCCTTGCCGCGCTTGAGCAGGAAATTGCGGGCATAGCCGTCGCGAACCTTCACGACTTCGCCCATGTGACCGAGCTTGTTGACGCGTTCCAGCAAAATGACTTCCATATTCGTTCTCCTTTGATGTGTTGAGTGAGGTGGAATTTCGAACTTGAACTTTCGGACTTGAACTCAAGAGGTCGGCAGCGGCGGTGGCTGGCGCGTGCGAAGGAAGCGTTCGCGGAGGCCGAACACGGCATCGGCGAGGCCGAGGATCACCATCGCGATGACGGGCCATCCGAACACGACGACGACGGCGTAGGTCGAGCCGAGCCAGAAGGTGCGGCTCTTCAGCGCCAGCGTCAGCGTATGCAGCACGGCAAAGCCGGTCAGCGCGTACCCCATCATCAGCGCAGCCGTCGCGATTTGCGCCGCGATCGCAAGCAGTCCGCCGGTGAAGCAGAAGGCGAGCGCGACGCAGAGCGCCACGAGCGTCATCGGCGGCAGCTCCGCGGTCATCAGGTCCGGCCAGGGGCGCCGCAACCGGCCCGACGTCGCCGTCACCTTGGTGCTGAGCCAGAGGTTGAGGGTCAGCGTCATCATCGCAACGATGGTGGCACCCGCCGGCAAGATACGCACCAGTGCGCCGACGAATTGGTCGGTCTCGCCGGAGCTCTGCGGGTCGGCGGCGCGGAGGAGGCGCATCAAGCCGCGGCGCAGCGTGCCGGTGATGGTCTCCGCGTCGGTGCCGATCGTGAGCAGCGCGGCGATCGTGGTCAGTGTGGCGAAGCCCGCGATCCACAGCAGGATACGGCCGACCGGATACCACTCCAGCGCAGGCTCGGTGGGCGGCTCGGCGGCGGGCTCCGGCGCGGCGGCTCCGACCGGCCGGCTGAGCAGGACGAGATGGCCGAGCCACCAGGCCGGCAATGCGACGGTGAGGGCGAAGGCGATGCAATAGGGCAGGCCGAACAGGGCGCCGAGGCCAAGCGCGGCGGCGATGCCGCCCAGGCTCGCGCAAAGCGGTCCCCAGCCGATCGAAGCGACCATCAGCGGCAGCGGTGCGAGATAGAACAGGACGAGAGAGATCAGCGCGCCCGAAATGATCGAGGCGAACATCACGGCCGACGCAGCGCCGGCGATCAGGGCTATCAGTCCAAAGGCCATCATCAGCTGTCCCGCTCCCTTCGAGCGGTTAGAGGCATCTCGCCCCAACCATCGGCGACCGGACGACCCGGAAGCCTTATGAGAAACTAGGTCGTACGGCCGGCGGCGATGTCGCCGCCGGCCGAATTCGTCTTAGCGAATGACGTAGGGCAACAGGCCCAGGAACCGCGCGCGCTTGATGGCGCGGGCAAGCTCACGCTGCTTCTTCGCGGAAACCGCGGTGATGCGGCTCGGCACGATCTTGCCGCGCTCGGAGACGTAACGCATCAGCAGTTTGGAGTCCTTGTAGTCGATCTTCGGAGCATTCGCGCCCGTGAACGGGCAGCTCTTGCGGCGACGGAAAAACGGGCGGCGTGCACCAGCTTCAGCCATTGTTCTTACTCCCCATCCGTCGTGGTGGTGGTGGTGGTTTCAGCGTCTTCACGCGGACGGCGCGGACCGCGGTCACCGCGGAAGCCGCCGCCTTCACGATCGCCACCACGGAAACCACCCTCGCGGTCGCCACGGAAGCCACCGCCTTCGCGATCGCCACGGAAGCCGCCGCCACGGTCGTCACGCTCGCGGTCACGGTCGGCCTTGCGCATCATCGCGGACGGGCCTTCCTCGAGCTCCTCGACGCGGACGCTGAGATAGCGGATCACGTCTTCGCTGATGCCCTCCTGGCGCTCGATCTCGGCGATCGCCGCGGACGGCGCGTCGATGTTGAGCAGCACGAAATGCGCCTTGCGGTTCTTGTTCATGCGGTAGGTGAGGGAGCGTACGCCCCAATTCTCGGTCTTGGTGACCTTGCCGCCGAGACCTTCGACGATGCCGGTCATCTGCGCAGTCAGCTCTTCGACCTGCTGCGTGCTCGCGTCTTGGCGCGCGAGAAAAACATGCTCATAGAGAGCCATGGAAGTCCTTTCCTCATGTTGGCGCATCGCCCGGCGTCAAGCCCTTAAGAGGCCTTCGGAAAGGACTCTGGGATTAAGCTCAGAAGGCGGAAACACGGGACGACGGGCCGACTGGCCCTGCCACACCAAAATCACAAATGATTTGCTGAGACCGTCCGTTCAGCTCCCGGCCGGGGTCTGCGGATGGGCGCCTTATACGGATTTCGGCTGACTTGGCAAGGTTGCAGGCGCCGTTTCGGCGCGGGGATCGCAATGCGGGCGGCCGGATCCGCCGCCGACCATCATACCGGCTTGATTTGTTTGTTTGTATATTATACAAATAAATCAACCGGAGCGAACTCCAATGGCAGAAAAGCCGGCCCACGAGCCCCTCAAGGAGGCAGGCGATCCCAAACACGCCGCCCGCGCCACGCGGTCGGCCGGCCGCAAAATGCGCTCGCTGCTGCTTGATGCCGCGAGCCCGCTGTTTCGGGAGCGGGGGCTGTCGGGTACGGCGATCACCGACATCGCGGCCGCTGCGAACGCGTTCCCGAGCCAGATCACCTATTATTTCCGTACCAAGGAGGCGCTGTTCGTCGAATGCGCCTGCCGCGAGCTGCTGTATCTGGCGCGGGCGACCGAGCAGGCGGCGCTGAAGGCGCGCGCGCCGCGGGATTATACCCACGCGCTGGCCGAGACCGTGACGACGTGCGATTCGGTGGCCTTCTTCGCCGAGGCGCTGACGCTGACGCGGCGGCGCCAGGATCTCGCGCCGCTGGTCGAGCGCACCATCGAGCGCCTGCACAGTGAAGGTGCGCGGGCCTATGCGAGCCAGGTCGCGCGGCACGGCTGGCGCTCCCTGCGCGCGCCCGACGAGAGTTCGCGGCGGTTCTGGGCCGTCGCCATCGGCGTCATCCTTGAGGGCTACGCCATGGGCCGTTCGCCCGAGGCGCTGTGCGCCGAGATGCTGCGCGTGCTGGGCGAACAGGCGAAATCCTCTGATGACACTGCGCGGCTGCGCCTCGTCGACGCGCGCGACGCATCGAGCAATTCGAATGAGGAGGATTAGGCCATGACTGCGCTTCGCATGCGTGCCCGCGATTTCCTGACCGACGAGCAACTTGCCGACGTGCGCCGGCGCGTGACCTGGAAAGGCGTCGCGCTGATCGCGCACGCCTGGGCGCTCATCATCGCGGCAATCGCCTTGGTCGCGTGGTGGCCCAATCCGATCACTTATGTGCTCGCCGTTGCCATCATCGGCTCGCGCCAGCTCGGGCTCGCGATCCTCATGCATGACGGCGCGCATGGCTGCCTGTCCCCCGACGAGAAGACCAATCTGACCCTAAGCCAGTGGTTCTGCGCCTATCCTCTGTTTGCGGAGACGCGCAGCTATCGGCGCTATCACCTTCAGCACCATGCGCGCACCCAGCAGGAGGACGATCCCGATCTCGTGCTATCGGCGCCGTTTCCGATCACGAAGCTGAGCTATCGCCGCAAGTTCATTCGCGACCTCACCGGGCAGACCGGCTACCAGCAGCGCAAGGCGCAATTGCTCAACGCGCTCGGGCCGAAGGACTGGCCATCGCGGCAGCGCGCGGCGCATTTGTGGGAGAAGCTTGGCCCGCAATGTCTGGTCAATGGCGCGATGTTCGCAGCGCTCACGGCGGCCGGCGTGTGGTGGGCCTATCCGCTGCTATGGCTGGTGCCGCTCCTGACCTGGATGATGGTCATCACCCGCATCCGCAACATCGCAGAGCACGCGGTCGTACCTGACAGCAGCGATCCCCTGCGCAATACCCGCACCACCTATGCCAATTTCCTCGAGCGCTTGTTCATCGCGCCGTACTACGTGAACTACCACCTCGAACATCATCTCTTGTTCTACGTGCCCTGCTACAATCTGCCGAAGGTGCACCGCTTGCTGAGTGAGAGCCGGCATGCGGGCCGGATGGAGGTGCAACCGAGTTACGCCGCCGTGCTGCGGCTTGCGACCGCGAAGCCGAACCGCGATGACCGGCCGGGGCAATTGGTCAACAGCGCGCGCCGCGCGCAGGCGGGGTCCGAGGTCGATGCCAACCAGACGGCTGGCGGATTCTAGGAACCCGTCACTCCGGTTGAAGGCTGCCAGTCGAAGGCTGATCGAAGTTCCCATCTTGGCTTGACATTCCGGCCCCGGACAGTGTCTACGGCCCCCTTTGGAGCTTGATCCGGAACCATGGCCTAAGGCCGCGCGTCATCGGCTGCCGGTTCTCGCAGAGATCACGCCCGACAAGCAGGGAGCGCCGATGACGGCAGCATTCACATTTCCGGGGCAGGGTTCCCAGGCGGTCGGCATGGGCAAGGCCCTGGCCGATGCCTTTCCGGTGGCGCGCGCCGTGTTCGACGAGGTCGATGCCGCGCTGGGGGAGAAGCTGACGGCGACCATCTGGGATGGTCCGGCTGAAACCCTCCAGCTCACCCAAAACGCCCAGCCGGCCCTGATGGCGGTGTCTATCGCCACCCTGCGGGTGCTGGAGGCCGAAGCCGGGTTTTCCGTGCGGCGGGATGCGGCCTTCGTCGCCGGCCACTCGCTCGGCGAATATTCGGCGCTGGCCGCGGCCGACAGCCTGACGATTTCCGACACGGCGCGGCTGCTTCGCATCCGCGGTCTCGCAATGCAAAAAGCTGTGCCGGTCGGCGTCGGTGCGATGGCCGCTCTGCTCGGCCTCGACTACGAGGCCGCCGTGGCGGTGGCGGAGGAGGCCGCTCAGGGAGAGGTCTGCCAAGCCGCCAACGACAATGGCGGCGGGCAAGTGGTCGTCTCCGGCGACAAGGCTGCGGTCGATCGCGCCGTCGAGATCGCCAAAACCAAGGGCGCTAAGCGAGCAATGCTGCTGCCGGTGTCCGCACCGTTCCATTGCAAACTGATGCAGCCGGCTGCCGACGCAATGGCGGAGGCGCTGGCCGGGGTCACGATCAAGGCGCCGGCCGCCCCGCTGGTGTCGAATGTGCTGGCGAGCGCGATCACCGATCCCGACGAGATCCGCCGGCGCCTGGTCGAGCAGGTCACCGGCACTGTGCGGTGGCGCGAGTCGGTTGCCTATATGGCGGGGCAGGGCGTCACCCGTTTCTTTGAGATCGGTGCCGGCAAGGTGCTGACGGGCCTGGTCAAGCGTATCGCAGACGGTGCCGTCGGCGTTGCGGTCGGCGGTCCCAACGACATTGCTGCTGCCAAAGATGCATTGGCTGCTGCCAAGCAGGCCTGAAGCGCGATAATTCGTCGTCGCGCGCGAGTTCTACAGTTGACGCACGACCCTTTCGGAAAACCGCTGCGCGCGTTTCCGGATCGTGCCTTGGAGGAGTTATCGATGTTCGATCTGACTGGCAAAAAGGCGCTCGTCACCGGCGCAACCGGCGGCATCGGCGGCGCGATCGCGCAGGCGCTGCACGCGCAGGGCGCCACCGTCGCGATATCGGGGACGCGCAAGGAAGTGCTGGATGAGCTTGCAGGCAAGCTCGGCGAGCGCACCCATGTGCTGCCCTGCAATCTCTCCAAAGTCGAGGAGGTCGAAGCGCTGGTGCCCGGTGCGGAGGCGGCGATGGGACAGGTCGACATCCTCGTCGCCAATGCCGGCATCACGCGCGACAATCTCTTCGTGCAGCTCCGTGACGAAGACTGGGAGGAGGTCATCAACATCAATTTGACCTCGACCTTCCGGCTTGCCCGCGCCGCAACCAAATTGATGATGCGCAAGCGCTTCGGCCGCATCATCGCCATCACTTCGGTGGTCGGCGTCACCGGCAACCCGGGGCAGGGCAATTATACTGCGTCGAAGGCAGGCCTGATCGGGATGATCAAGACGCTGGGTGCCGAATACGCCAAGCGCGGCGTCACCGCGAACTGCATCGCTCCCGGCTTCATCAAGACCCCGATGACCGATGCGCTCAACGACAAGCAGCGCGAAACGATTCTGACCAAGGTTCCGGCCAATCGCCTGGGGACGCCAGAGGACATCGCGGCGGCCGCCGTCTACCTGAGTTCGAACGAAGCGGCCTATGTCACCGGCCAAACCATCCACGTCAACGGCGGCATGGCCATGATCTGACGCCTCATGCCGCACCGCCCCTTGGGCAGCCGAATGCGGCAAACGGCCGTTTCCGGAGCGAAATGAGGCTTGTAGTCAACGCAATTGAAGTATGATAACCGGACCTTCAACGGATGGGCAAAGAACGCCATTGCAGGTTTTTGAAACCCTGTATATTGGCGATGCGGAGCCTTGGCCGTCATTCGCCGGGCCTGCATCGGTTAGGATGGGGCCAGATCAAAGTTCGTAAGCGAAGGCAGTCAACGACCACGACGGCTCGTATCGTCCCGGGGGGTCGGGTCTACAGGGAACAACACGAGGTTATGCAATGAGTGAGATTGGCGAGCGGGTTAAGAAGATCGTGGTCGAACACCTTGGTGTTGAACCCGAGAAGGTTGTCGACGCTGCGAGCTTCATCGACGACCTCGGCGCCGACAGTCTGGACACCGTCGAGCTGGTGATGGCGTTCGAAGAGGAATTCGGTTGCGAGATTCCGGACGATGCCGCGGAAACGATTCTCACCGTCGGCGACGCCACCAAGTTTCTCGAGAAGAACGCGAAGAGCTAACGCTCTTCATTTTCGCGGGGACAACATTGAAACCGGACGGACCGCCCAACAGCGGTCAGCCGGTTTCTTGTTATTGGCCGTGAATCTTTCGATGCGGAGTTTTCGGACATGAGGCGGGTTGTCGTTACGGGTCTTGGCATGGTTTCGCCACTCGGCTGCGGAGTCGAGCCGACCTGGAAGCGCATCCTCGACGGCGAAAGCGGCGCACGCAAAATCGAGAGCTTCGATGTCTCCGATCTTCAGACCAAGATCGGCTGCACGGTCGTGCGCGGCGACGGCACCAACGACACTTTCAATCCCGACATCTGGATGGAGCCGAAGGACCAGCGCAAGGTCGACGACTTCATCATCTTCGGCATGGCCGCAGCCGGCCAGGCGCTCGACGATGCCAACTGGCATCCCGAGACCGAAGAGGATAAATGCGCCACCGGCACCATGATTGGATCCGGCATCGGCGGCCTCAACGGTATCGCCGAGACTGCGGTCCTGCTGAAGGAACGCGGGCCGCGCCGGGTCTCGCCGTTCTTCATTCCGGGCCGCCTGATCAATCTCGCCTCCGGTTATGTCTCGATCAAGCATGGGCTGAAGGGGCCGAACCATTCGGTGGTCACGGCCTGCTCGACCGGCGCTCACGCGGTCGGCGATGCCGCCCGCCTGATCGCGCTCGGCGATGCCGACGTCATGGTTGCGGGCGGCGCGGAATCGCCGATCGGCCGCATCGGCATTGCCGGCTTCAACGCCGCGCGTGCGCTCTCGACAGCCTTCAACGAAACGCCTGAGAAGGCCTCGCGTCCCTACGACAAGGACCGGGACGGCTTCGTGATGGGCGAGGGCGCCGGCGTTCTGGTCCTGGAAGAGCTCGAACACGCCGAGCGCCGCGGCGCGAAGATCTATGCCGAGGTGATCGGCTACGGTCTCTCGGGCGATGCCTACCACATCACCTCGCCGTCACCCGACGGCGACGGTGGCTTCCGCAGCATGGCGGCAGCGCTCAAGCGCGCCGGCCTCACCGCGTCCGATCTCGACTACATCAATGCGCACGGCACCTCGACACCGCTCGGTGACGAGATCGAGCTCGGTGCGGTCGAGCGTCTGCTCGGCAATGCCGCTTCCAAGGTCGCGATGTCCTCGACCAAATCGTCGACCGGTCACCTTCTGGGTGCGGCTGGCGCGATCGAGGCGATCTTCGCCATTCTCGCGATTCGCGATAATGTCGTGCCACCGACCATCAACTTGGACAATCCATCGGTCGAGACTGCGATCGATCTCGTGCCGCACAAGGCGAAGAAGCGCGAGGTCAACGTCGCGTTGTCGAATTCTTTCGGTTTTGGCGGTACCAACGCATCGGTGATCTTCCGGCGTCCGGTCCAATAGTTTGTGTTTGCGACGAATCCACCATTTTGCCGTATTCGGCGATAGTCATACAAGTGGGCGCGTGTACTTGGCCAGACAAGCGATTGTCGGGTCGCATTTGAACCGGCAGGATTCAGGTTGCTTCGATGAGTGAAAGGCCGCCCATTTCGCCCCGGAGCCCGCGGGCAGCGCTCGAGCCCGAGCAGGTCCCGCCGCCGCCGAAGCGATCGGACCGCGCGCGCAATCCGTTCGTGATCGTCGGCAACGCCATCATCACCCTGCTGCTGATTGCAATGATCGGTGCGGGCGGCGTGTACTATTACGGCCGGCAGGTGCTCGAGGCGCCGGGACCGCTGAAGGAAGACAAGATCGTCAACATCCCGCAGCGCGCCGGCAAGCGCGACATCGCCGAGACGCTGAACCGGGAAGGCGTGACCGACGTCAATCCGTGGGCGTTCATTGCCAGCGTCGCTGCGTTGAAGGCGAGCTCGGACCTCAAGCCCGGTGAATACTCGTTCCAGAAGAACGCGTCCTTGCGCGACGTCATTGCCACAATCGTCGAGGGCAAGGTGGTGCAGCATGCCGTGACGATTCCGGAGGGCCTCACCTCCGAGCAGATCGTGGCGCGCCTGTCCGACAACGACATCTTCACCGGCAGCGTGCGTGAGCTGCCGCGCGAAGGCACGCTGCTGCCCGAGACCTACAAGTTCCCGCGCGGCACCCCGCGCGATCAGGTGATCCAGCGCATGCAGCAGGCGCACAAGCGCGTGCTGACCGAGATCTGGGAGCGCCGCAATCAGGACATTCCGGTCAAGAGTCCGGAGCAACTGGTGACGCTGGCCTCGATCGTCGAGAAAGAGACCGGCAAGCCTGACGAGCGCAGCCGTGTCGCCGCGGTGTTCGTCAATCGCCTGAAGCAGAGGATCAAGCTGCAGTCCGATCCCACGATCATCTATGGCCTCGTCGGGGGCAAGGGCACGCTCGGCCGTCCGATCAAGCGCAGCGAGATCACGCAGCCTTCGCCCTACAACACCTATGTCATCGAGGGCCTGCCGCCGGGCCCGATCTCCAACCCCGGCCGCGCCTCGCTCGAGGCTGCCGCCAACCCGGCCCGTACCCGCGACCTCTATTTCGTCGCGGATGGTACCGGCGGGCATTCCTTTACCGAGACCTACGACGCGCACCAGAAGAACGTCGCCAAGCTGCGCGCCATGGAAAAGCAGATCCAGAACGACACGGTCGAGCCGGCCGAGGACGCGCAGCCGCCGGCCGCCGCCGCGCCCGGCGCCGCCGATACGCCGACGGCGACGACGCCGGCACGCCCCAACCAGCAGAAGAAGCCGCCGGCCGCTCGCCCCCCGGGTCCGCCGCCGGCCCGACAAGGCGCGGTGCAGGCCTCGCCCCCGGTGGTGCAGCGCTAGGCCTGCGCGTAGACCTGCCCCGCGGGACTTTGCGGATTACATTTTCCTGCAAAATAGTCTTAAGATTCGCGTGGCTTGATGGCCGCGCGAATCCCGTGCTTCTGGAGAAATTGACCTGATGGCGTTGTCGTCCATGACCGGCTTTGCCCGAAGCCACGGCGCGAGTGGGCCGTATACGTTCGAATGGGAATTGAAGTCGGTCAATGCCAAGGGCTTTGACTTGCGGGTGCGGCTGCCGCAGGGGTTCGACGAGCTGGAGGCTCATGCCAAGAAGCGCGCCGCCGAGCTGCTCTCACGAGGCACCGTCTACGCCAATCTGACCGTCAAGCGGGCCAATGCAGCCACCAGCGTCCGCGTCAACGAGGACGTGCTCAACGCCGTCCTCAAGGCCGCCGCCGTGATCGCCGGCAAGGTCGATGCGGTCGCGCCGAGCGTCGACGGGCTTTTGGCCATCAAGGGGGTCATTGAGGTCGCCGAGCCCGAGGGCGACGAGGAGGAGGACAAGGCCGCGCGCGCCGCCGCCGCGGATGCCTTCGACAAGGCGCTCGCCGAACTCGTCGAGATGCGCAAGCGTGAGGGGACCTCGCTCGGGCAGATCCTGATCCAGCGCGTCGACGAGGTCGAGCAGCTGGCGAAGAAGGCGGAGGCCGCGCCCGGTCGCAAGCCCGAGGCGGTCAAGGCCAGGCTCGCCGAGCAGATCGCGAGCCTCCTCGACACCTCCGACCGTTTTGATTCCGACCGCCTGATGCAGGAAGCGATCCTGATTGCGACCAGGGCCGACATCCGCGAGGAGCTCGATCGGATCGCCTCGCACATCGCGCAGGCGCGCGAGCTGATCGGCAAGGGCGGCCCGGTCGGGCGCAAGCTCGACTTCCTGGCGCAGGAGTTTCACCGCGAAGTCAACACCTGCTGCTCGAAGTCGAACGACATCGAGCTGACCAATACGGGGCTCGCCATGAAGAACGTGGTCGAGCAGTTCCGCGAGCAGGTCCAGAATCTGGAGTGATCGATGACGATTGGCGGTCACGGAACTGATGGTGTCGAGCGGCGCGGATTGATGTTCGTGCTGTCCTCGCCGTCGGGCGCGGGCAAGACGACGCTGTCGCGCATGTTGATCGACCGTATGCCCGGCCTTCGAATGTCGGTGTCGGCGACCACGCGGGCGATGCGGCCGGGCGAGGTCGACGGCAGGGATTATTCGTTCGTCGACAAGGCTACCTTCGGCGCGATGGTGAAAGCCGACCAGCTGCTGGAATGGGCGACCGTGTTCGACAACAGTTACGGCACGCCGCGTGCGCCGGTCGAGGCGGCGCTGTCAGCCGGGCAGGACGTGCTGTTCGACATCGACTGGCAGGGCACGCAGCAGCTCCGAGAGAAGGCGCGCGCCGACGTCGTCAGCGTGTTCATCCTGCCGCCCTCGGCTGCCGATCTCGAGAAGCGGCTGCATTCGCGCGCGCAGGATTCCGACGAGGTGATCCGCAAGCGCATGAGCCGCGCCAGCCACGAGATGAGCCACTGGGCCGAGTACGACTACATCGTCATCAACCACGACGTTGACGAGGCCTTCGCCGAGGTGCAGTCGATCCTGAAGGCCGAACGCCTCAAGCGCGAGCGGCAGACCGGCCTCGTGGGCTTCGTGCGAGGTCTGCAAGGTCAACTTCAAGGCTAGTAGGCTGCGTCAGCCGCGGCCCGTCCTTCGCCAACCGTTCCAGCATCGTCGTGATCACGTCGATGTCGATGGCGTTCTCGACTCCCGCGTCGTCATGGCCGGCCGGCTCTTCGTCATTCACGTCGTTGGCCGCGAGCTGCGGTGCGGCCTCGATCTGGAATTCTCCGTTGAAGATATCGGCCTCGTCGAGCTCTGCGGCCTCGACGTGGACTTGGTCTTGCGCTTGCGGGGCGAGCTCGTCGATCACATCGATCTCGCGATCGATCGCGGCGAGCTGCGCGGTCTTGAGCTGGGTTGACTGCGGACGCAGGGCATCGAAATCCACCGGGCGGGGCTGCCGAGCGTGCGGCGCGCCGGCGGGCGCAGCGTTGAGCCAGGGTGCACGGCCATCGTCGTGATCGTGCGGCTCAAAATTGTCCCAGTTGACGCGGCGCTGGTCGGCGGCCTGGACGCGCATGCGTCCACCGGCGAAGCGGTAGATGACGCTGGCGAGGATGCCGGCAAGCGCCAGCGCGCCGCCGATCACGAGCAGCAGCATCTGGAGCGAGCCGGTCTGCTTGTCGGCGGTGCTGTCTGCCGCGGCCAGAGCCATCGGAGCAGGGGACTTCGCCGGCTTCGCGGTCGGCTGCGCGGCGGCCGCGACAGGTGCAGGCGACGGCTGCTCTGTGGGCGCGGCGGACGCCGTGGAGGCGTCGGGCCAGCGCCCGGCGACGGCGGGCTGCTGTGCGTTGGCGTCAGCGGAGGGGTTCGCAGCTTGCTGCGTCGGCGCCGGTCCCGCCTGTGCAGGCGTCTTCACGGCGGCGATGCTCTGCGGCGTCAGATATTCGGCGCGCGCGTCCTCGACCGAGTGCTGCTGCGGCACGGCTGAATCCGCTGCAGGCGTATCGGGCGCAGTCTGTGCGGTTTGGGTGGCCTTGCCGCCTTCGGCGCGCAGATACCAGCACTGCCGCTTGGTCGCGCGCTCGAGGCGATAATGCCAATGCTGGCCCTGCGGCGCGGCGCCCTTTGGCGAGCCAAGGCAGTCGCTCGCGGCATTTGCCGTGCTCGGTGGCGTCGATGCATTCTGCGACACGGCGGCAAGTGGCGCGCCGGCAATGATGCTGCCTACGAGGGCAGATAAGAATTTTGCGGTGCGGTTGCCCATCCTGGTCTCCCGATTACGCATGACGCAACTCGTTACCTTCCCTTTGTCGTCAAAGACTTGGGTGGCAATGAGCCGCAAATCCGGAGAGGATGTGGCCTGAATCGGGCTTGCGCGGCGTTCGTTCCCCCGCGAAACCAGACTTTTTCGCTGCTATTGCTTGGTCGAAGTCCAGGTTCCGCCGCAGCCGTCCGAGCGGCGGAAGGAACCGGAGCCGCTGCGGGCAGCGAGGCGGCCCGAGCCGGTAAAGGTCACGCCATCGCCTTGACCGAACGTGCTGACCGCGCCGCTCGCGCTGACGGTACCCGTGACGCCTTGGCCTATGACCTTGCCCGAGGAGACCACGACCGCGCCGGACGTGGTGCCGCCGCAGCCGACGCTGACGACCATCCAGGCGCCGTCGAAACTCACGCCACCGCCTCCACCACCGCGTCGCGAGGAGCTGCGCGGCTCCTCGGCGGGCTTGCTGCGGCGCGCCGAGGGCGCCGGCTCGGCGGAACGATCCGACCGCGAGCCGGACAGCGATTTCTCGTCATTGCCGATCGAGCCGCCGGCGCTGCCGGACTGCGCAACGGCGGACGGTGGAGCGCCGACGGCGGACAGGAAGACGGTCAGGGCAATCGCAGGGATGATGGCGCGCATGAGTAAAAATCCAGAATGAAAAATCGTATCAGCGGCCGGAGCCGTCGGCACAGACGGAACCGATAATGCGGCAAGCTTTGCCAGCCTTGCCGCATTCGTCAAGCGCGGCATCTTTCGCGCGCTGCACGCTGTCGCGCTGGACCAGCGACCAGGATTTGTCGGAGATCGCGAACGCGCCGCAGCGGTTGCCATAGAAAGACAGCTCGATCGGACATTTGGCGCCGGCGCAATTGCCGCGCGCATCCGCCACCGCCGCGCGCCGCGAGGCGTGGTTCCAGGAGATGCCCCATTTGCTGCCGTCGGGGCCGTAGACGATCGAGCCCCATGGCTTCAGGTCCTCCATCTTGCGCATCCGCAACAGCAGGCCTTCGGTGGCTTCGCCCGTCGGCGCCATGGAAATCCGCTGCTGGAGTTTCGTGATCGCGCGGGTCAGTCCATCAGGGCTGTCAGGATCGAAATTGAGCTCGTAGAGCCGCTCGCTGAGTTCGCTCAGCAGGGCGGCATCGCGCAAGGGGACGCGGTCCGGATCGGCGCGCAGCCGATCCGCCGGCGGCGGATCGGGCTGCATCGCTGCGACCTGCGGCGGCGCGGTTTGCGTGGGGGCGACGAAATAGAAGGTGCCGTCGAGCGGCGAGGACGACACCCAGGGCTGCTGCGCGCCGGACGTGGCGCGCTTCACCGCGAGGCCGACCTGGTTGAAGGTCTGGAACACGTCGAGGCCCGCGGTCCGGACCGTCGCGGCCAAGGCCTTGGTGTAGGGGCTGTGGCCGTCGCTGCCGTCCTGGGCGACGTTGCCGGGTTGGGTTGCGTAGGAGATCAGCGTGCCCTCGGGCGCGCGCATCTGCGCGAGGCCGCCATCGGAGGCGCGCAGGCCGCGTGAGCCGAAGGGGTTGTTGCGGCAGGCGTCCAGGATCACGAGGTTGAGGCGCGTGCCCGATCCCTGCATCTGGCGCAGCACGAGGTTGACATCGGTCATCTGGAAGTCGACGTCGGCCTCGCGGGTCGGATTGGCGCCGACCGGCACGAGATAGTTGGCGCCCGAGACCTGCACGCCGTGGCCGGCATAATAGAACAGCGCGACGTCGGCGCCCTGCACCTGCCGGCCAAAGCTCTGCACCGCCAGATCCATCGCGCCCTTGTCAAGATCGAGCTGGGCGCGGCCTCCGACCAGCGTAAAGCCGAGCAGGCCAAGCGTGTCCGCCATCAGGCTCGCGTCCTTGGATGGATTGTCGAGCGGCGTGATGTTCTTGTAGGCGGAGTTGCCGACCACGAGCGCGATGCGCTTCTCGGCCGATGCCGGGTGCGTTGCGACGACGAGCAGGGCTGCGACCAGCATCGCCAGCCCCGGGACGCGATTGAAAATCCTCGCGCGCATCAAAATTCCCCAAACAATATCGCCATTCTACCAGCTCGAGGCGCGGGCGAAAAGCGGTGCGACAGTGTGTACAGCGTTGGCCGGTCGCGCCGGGGAGGGCGCACGCTTGCGCGTTCCCGCGGCAGATTCTGCCCGAACCTTGCTGCCGTTCATCGCCCAACTGGAGGCCAAAGGGCGCAGGGAAGGCCGGGCGCCGGCGGCACCCGTTGGTCCGTGCGCTACAGGAATGCACACGGGGTGGACCGATAGGGTGGCCGATCGCCCGGCCTTCCCTGCGCGGATGGTTTTAACGGTGTCCTTCGTGCTCTCCCCGGGGAGCGATGCACTATTGCCCCCGTCGCCTGGCCGATCGATGATGCGCGCGCCCGGTCGGGCCGCCACATCACCGCGAGGCTTGACGCACAGACCCCGGGCGTCAGGACCACACGACTTCTCCATCCGCGGACGGTCCGGCCGAAATCATCGAGGGCTTGCGTGTGCTCACCCCCGATGACCGACAAGCCCGCTCTCCAGCGCCGTGTCGTACGCGTCGCGCGAGGACTCACGGTTGCCCGCCCTGTCGTCACGCCGCCCGCGCCGTCGCTGCCGCGTCCACCGCCACCCGGCCCGCATGTCGTGACGGTCGCGAACGCCCCTTTGGCAGGGCCAGGATGACGGGCGTATGCCACAAATCCGAAATTCGGAAAAGCGAAATATTTTTGCGCGGAGGCCTTGACGGGGGTGTTTTGCCCGACGCGTCAGCGCCGGTGGCGAACGACCCAAATCGGGCTTGGAGCCACCTGAAACGCTTGTCATCCGCTGGCAAGAACAATGTCGAAATGCGCGATCAACGCATGCCTCTCAAGGCGTGATGGCGAATTTTGCAGAGTAACGATTAACCTTTCCGGATGCGGGGCCGCATTGAGCCAGCGGTCGGTCACGTTTTCTTCTTCGCCAGCGAAATACAACTGGGTCACCAGGCAATCGAACCGCCCCTCAACGGTGAGATGAATGTGCGGCGGCCTGACCTCGCCCTCTGCTGTCGGATAGCGGCCCGGTTTGACGGTACGAAAGCTGTAGTGCCCGGCCGCATCCGTTGTGAGACGCGCGAAGCCTTTGAAATTGGGATCGAGCGGCGCCGGATTGATATCACTCGGATGACGATATTTCCCCGCCGCGTTGGCTTGCCAGATGTCAATGCGTGCATGCGGCACCGGCGCTCCCGAACGCGTGAGCACGCGTCCGCTGAGATGGATGAGCTGGCCCAGCGCCTCAGCGGTGCTGCCGCTTGGACGCGCCAGATCGGTTGCCAGATCGGGGTGCTCCGAGACCGGGTAGAACGGGCCGACAATCTGCGGCGGCGTGATCGCCAATGCTGCTGCATCGCGGCCACTCGTCTGGGCTTTGGATGGGGTCTGGCTCATCAAGGCAGCTTGATATCCGCATCCTTGACGACCTTGGCCCAGTGGGCGATGTCACTCCGGATTCCCTCACCAAATTCTGCGGCGGTGCCACCCACGGCTACGGCTCCTATCTTGTCGAGGGAAGCACGGATCTTCGGCTCGAGAAGTACCTTGTTAATTGCCTTGTTGAGCTGCGACGTTACTTCCGCAGCCGTTCCACGCTTCGCTGCAAAGCCGATCCAATCGGCTGTCACCAGATCGGGAAAGCCTGCCTCGATCACAGTGGGAATGTCTCCCAGGGCAGCAATCCTGGTGGGGGCGGTGACGGCAAGCGCTCGCAACTTGCCGGTCGCAATGAGGTCAATAACCGGAAGCGTGGTGACAAACATGTATTGGACGTTGCCGCTGATCAGATCGGTGATTGCTTGGGAAAACTGCTGGTAGGGCACGTGGGTGGCGCGCACGCCCGCCTGCAATGCAAACATTTCGCCGATCAGGTGCGAGGGGGTGCCGAAGCCCGCGGAAGAGAAGTTGAGCTTCCCTGGCTTGCTCTTGAGCAACGCCACCAGACCGGCTAACGAGTCGACCGGCAAGGAAGGCGTTGTAACGAGCACGGTGTAGGATTTCGATATCTTGATCACCGGATCGAAATCCACATCCGCCCGTGTCTCCGCCTTCGGAAGCAGGGCCGGGGTGACCGTCATCGGAAGGCTCATGGTCAGCAGTGTATAGCCGTCCGCCGGACGACCGCTCACGTCGTTCATGGCAATGGTCTGCAGCGCACCGGGGCGATCTTCCACCACAAGTCGCCAGCCTTCATTGGCGGCGAGCTCGTCGGCGATCATGCGGCTGATGATGTCGGGCGGTGTCCCCGCGCCGGCAGGGACTACAACACGTATGAGATTGGACGGATAAGGTTGCGCGGCGACCTGGCCGGGCAGCAACAATCCCGCGAGGCTTCCGAACAGGAAGGTGCGACGGGGTACATGAATGTTCGACATGGCTGCTCCAAACCTTGGCGGTGGAGGGTAACGCGAATTGCAGCTTGTCCCGCGGATCTATATAAGAAAAGTTCTATTTCTCGATAGTTCTATTCCATTTCGGAAAGGGTCGCATGCTCGATGCATCCCAGATCAGCCGTCGGATCAAGCTGCGGCAACTGAACGTGTTTATCGCCGTCGTGGAATACGGGAGCATGGCGAAGGCGGCCGAGCACCTAGCCATTTCTCAGCCTGTCATATCCAAGATGATCGCAAGCCTGGAGCAAACGATCGGCCTTCCGCTTCTGGAGCGCAGCCGGCTCGGCGTTGAGCCCACGCTTTACGGCAAGGCCTTGCTCAAGCGCAGCATTGCTTTGTGCAACGATTTGCGGAGTGGCGTCGACGAGCTGCAATCGCTCGCTGATCCCGCGGTGGGTGAATTGCGCATTGGCAGCACCGAGCCCGTGATGGCCGGACTACTGCCGGCCATCATTGACCGGCTATCCCGGCAATATCCGAGGCTCGCGCTTCACATCATCGAGGGCGAACCGCCGGAGCTTCAGGATCGTCATCTGCGCAATCACGACATCGACCTCATGATAGGGCGCCTGCCGAGCCCGACACCCGCTGCCGATACCGACGTCGAAGTGCTGTTGCACGAAAGCGGTGTCGTTGTCGCAGGCTTGCACAGTCCGTGGGTGGGGCGGCGCAAGATCCGCCTCGACGAGCTGGTCAACGAGCGTTGGTGCCTGCCGCCGCGCGAAAGCTTTCCGGGCGGCTGGATTGCCAACGCATTTCACGCCTCCGGGCTGGAGGTGCCACGTGCCAGCGTAACCGTGTATTCGATCCTTATGCAGTCGGCGTTGCTCTCGTCGGAACGATTCCTGAGTTTCCTTCCGGCATCGATGTTGCACTTCAGCGCGAAGCGGCTGTCGATGAAGGTTTTACCGGTGGAAATGCCTATTCAGATGTGGCCGATCGGGATCATTGCGATGAAGGGCAGAACGCCAAACCCTGCTCAGCGGCTGCTCGTCGAGTGCGCCCGGGAGGTCGCAAAGCCGCTCGCAGGTAAGCGAAACGCGCGTCGTTCCGCTCCTGCGCGGCCATCGTCGGCTACCCCGGGGTAAGGCGGTGGCCGGGCGAGCGCAGCGAGCATTCCGGAGTGCTGCCGCGGAACGATTTCTGGAATGCTTGTCTTCGCCGGAAATGACGCCGAGGAGATGGCGGTCCAACCGGATCACCTCGGGAAACTTATGCTTCCGGCCGTCGTTTAATTGCGGCTGAGGAGACGCCATGCCGATCAAGGACCAGATCAAAAATCTCGCCAAGAAGTTCGTTGAGGATCACCCCGACGCGGCAACGCTGCGGGCGCTCGTGCGGGCTCGGAAGCCGACAGCCATCCGTTTCCAGGACGATGGCATCGTGCCGAATAACCCGCATTTTCCCGTCTTGCTCTATCGCGGCGCGGTGAACCTGAAGACCCGGCGTTTTGCTCCAGAGGTCATCATCGACACGCTGTTCGATCGTCACGGCTGGGGCCGCTCTTGGCGCGATACGGTTTATGACTTTGTCCACTATCATTCGCAGATCCACGAAGTGATGGGCGTGGCACGCGGCACGGCCAGGATCGAGTGCGGCGGGATCAAGGGGCGAATCCTGAGCGTGAAGGCCGGAGATGTTCTGGTCCTTCCCGCAGGGACCGGACACCGACTGATCGAGTCCAGCCGGGACTTCCTGGTCGTCGGAGCGTATCCGCAGGAGGGGACGTATGACGAGTGCACCGACACGCGAGAGCGTCCTGACGCCAGCAAACGCGTCGCCAAGGTCCGCAAGCCGAAGACCGATCCCGTGCTGGGTGCCGGCGGCCCGTTGCTCAAATCATGGCGGATAAAGCCATCGCGATCGTGAGGCGGGGGATCGCTTTTGCTGTGCCGGTTCGAATGTCGTTCGTTGGGACGCCGCCCGTCTTTGTCAGGTCAGATAATCCGGCGTGAAATCCGCGAGCGCGCGGAGCTCGTCGGGTTGCAACAGCTCGATCTCGCTTCCCTCCCAGGCAATCAATCGGCGCCCTCTCAGCTCCTGGATGGTGCGATTGACGTGGACGATCGACAGTCCGCAGGCATCGGCGACGTGCCGCTGCGTCATCGGCATCTGGAAGCGGCCGTTCTTGACGAGGCCCACGACCTCCAGCCTTGCGGCGAGCTCGCAGATCAGATGGGCCACCTTCGGCAGTGCCGCCTGTGCGCCGAGGCGCGCGATCCATTGTCGCGAGATCGCCGCATCGATCAGCGTCTCGCGCCAGAACGCGCGGGTCAGGTGAATGGAGCCGTCGAGCAGCTGCTTGAGTTGGCTGTGTGCGACGTAGCCGACGAGGGAAGGGCCAAGACCGACGAGGTCCGCATCCATCGGCGAGACCAGCAGCGTGTGGAGGCACGGCATGTCGCCGGGAACGTGGAAGGCGAGGATCTGGCTGCGATCGCCGACGATGCGCGCCTGATAGAGGAAGCCGCTGACGACGAAAACGCAGCGAGAGGTATCTTCACCCTGGCGCAGCAGGGTCTCGCCGTCGGAGACCTGGCGCAGCGTGGACGGCAGAGCCGCGATCTGGCGGCGTTCGTCGTCGGAGAGGCCTTCAATCGCCTGGAGATGTGCGATGAACTTGGGGTGCGGCATGGAGAGGAGGAGGTGTTTCAGTCGTCACCCGGCATCGCCGGCTCGAGCAGGCATCGTGAGAGTTTCGCGATGGTCCAATCGGACACGGGAACCGCCTGGAACTCGCGGATGGCGCGCGCAAGCTCCTGATCCGACATCGGCCGCGCCGGCTCCTTCAGCGTGCCTCGCTGGAAGGCAGCGCTGATACTGTCCAGGTGCTCGCCCGACTCCGATGCGAACAGGTGGCGAATGCGCTTCAGGATCGTCGTAGAGCTCATGCGAATGGCGGGCGCAGTCAGCGATCGAGGGACGGTGGGCTGCGACCAAGTAATGTCGCAGACCGGTAGCAACCTGTGCTTCCGACCCGCGTTCTAGTCCGCTGGATACGGGCCAGATGTATCATTTGATCGAACCGGCAGGATTTTTGGCGGGACCTATGGAAAAAGCGCATGACGTGCTGATCCGGAACTTGGGCGAGCACACCGCACTCGCCCAGGAGGATGTCGCCGAAATTCGCGGGCTGACCTTTGTGCAGCGCGAGTTCGCGCCGAACGAGGATTTCATCCGTCAGGGCGACGAACCCGAGCATTCGGCGCTGGTCGTCTCCGGCATGATCGCGCGCTACCATTTGCTCGACAGCGGCCGGCGGCAATACCTCGCGTTCCATCTGTCCGGCGACCTGCCGGACTCCCAGGGCTTGTTCATCGACCAGATGGACCATGGCCTCTGCGCCCTCGGGCCTGCCTCGGTGGCCTTCATCCCGCATCGCGAATTGTTCATTGCGTTCCGGCGACGGCCGACCTTCGCACTGTCGGTTTGGCGCGAGACCCTGCTCGATGCCGCGATCTTTCGCGAGGCCATCACCAACAACAGCGCCCGGCCGATGCACGCGCGCATGGCACACCTGTTCTGCGAGCTGTTCTACCGCGCCCGCGCAGCGCAGCTCGTCCGCGGCAATCGCTGCCGCCTGCCGCTCAGCCTGGCGCAGCTCGGCGAGACCTTGGGTATGGCGATCGCGACGGTGAACCGGACGCTCGCCGACCTCAGGCGGAGCGGGACCATGGACATGCACGACGGCGAGCTCATCGTCATGAAATGGCGCGAATTGCAGCGGCTCGGAGGCTTCAGTCCGACCTATCTGCACTTGAAGCGCCAATCGCCGCCGCATGCGTGAGACCTAAAGCTAACCGTCCGCGGCCGTGCGTCCCATCACCTCGTCAAAGTGCTTCTTCACCCAGTCGTTGCAGGAGCAGGCTCTGGCTTCGAGCGCCGGCGCATCTAGGATCAGGATGGCGCCGCGGCGTGTCGCGAGGATCCGCCTGGCCTTGAACATCTGGATGACGCGGCTGGCATAGCTGCGGGACACGCCGAGCATGCCGGCCAGCTGCTCATGGGTGAGGGGGATCTCGGGGCCGCCGACGTGCTCCTGCGCGGAGATGATCCACTTGGCGGCGCGCTGCTCGATCGAATGCGCGGCATTGCAGGCCGCGGTCTGGAGCAGCTGCGCGAACTGGCAGTCGGCGTAGCGAGAGAAGATTTGCAGAAGCGTGGCCGACCTCTGCTGGGCCTGCTCGAGCACGCGCGGCGGCAGCCGCAGCAGGGTGCCGCCCAGCTTCACGACGATGCGCGAATAGGCCAGCGAGGCGCTGCGGCCGGCGGCAATGCCCACCGCGCCCTCGCGCCCGACCAGCAGGCTTTCGACCTCGCGATCGTCCTCGACCGGCACGGCGAACGACACGAGCGTGGAGCGGCAGGGAAAATGGACCGCCGCCACCTCGTCGCCGGCATGATAAAGGATGTGGCCCGCCTCGAGTTCGACCGGCTGGAGGTGCGGCGCGAGCAGTTCGAAATCCGGGCGGCTGAGCTGCTGGAGAAGATCGTTCTGGGGCCGACCGGTCACATGTCTTGCTCTGGCCGGGAATCGGCACCGGCCAGAACCCTACGTTTCCGTGACGGAGCCGACGGTTCCAAAGTGCACACAAGGCGTTTTTCAGCCGTTGAAAAATGGCCTCCGGCTTGCGGAATTCCAGAAAGTTTTGGCGAGGCATGGGACGAGGCAATGGCGCAGCCGAACCCAGCGGCCTTCAACATTGCGAGCTCTGTGCAGGAGTGCACACAGCAGGGGCGCGGCTCCAGCGTAGCGCGCTCGTCGCGGAGCGCCGCAGCCCGTGCGCTCTGCCCGACGGACCGCCGGCCTATACCTCAACGCCGCCGGGCCGGCGGGCCCGAGGGCGGCCGGGATGTTCATCACCCGAAGTTCGTCACCCGAAGCGTGCTTCGCAATCGTGCGCGGGCCGGCCTTTTTCCGCGTGGGCGCGATAGGCATCGATCGCCCTGTTGGCGAGCATCAGTTGCCGGCGCTCGCCGGTCCTGAGCTGGGCCTCAATGGCGTCGAGCAGGACGTTCGCCGTCTCGTCCGGGGAGCCGAGCTCTCCGCTCTGCTCCAGGAAACTCCAGGCGATGAAGAATGCGTTCTCGACGGTGCAGCGAATGGACATGGCTGCCAACGCGGCGCGGCCGTTGCCGTTCCGCGGGACAGACGAATGCTTTGAATTGGCGCGCGTGCCCGCTACTTCAGCGAGCTGCCGATCGAGGTGAACTTCTTGTTCAGCGTCGCGCCGAGATTGTTGACGACGGCGATGATCGCAAGCGCAATGCCAGCGGCGATCAGGCCGTACTCGATCGCTGTGGCGCCGGACTCGTCGGCGAGGAAGCGGCGGATCGTCTGCATGGTTGCCAGAAATCCAAAAAGAGAGCTGGCGAGGACCGTATTCTGCAGAGAGCGGGTTCCCCAATTTGGAACACGGGTCTGCGTCAGTTTCTAGTTCTTGAGCACGATGCGGCCGACGACCTTGCCGGCGCGAAGCTCGTCGATCCATGTTTGGACGTCGGCCATCGGCTCCTCGCGCATCGGCGTCGGCTTGATCTTGCCGGCGCGGGCGAGCGCCATCAGCTCGTGAGCCTCGGTGAGTGTGCCGACCATGAAGCCCTCGATGGTCATGCGCTTGTAGACCCATTGCACCATCGGCAACGTGAACTGGCCCCCCATCAGGCCGGAGACCACGATCTTGCCGCCGCGCGCGGCGACGGCGACCGCGAAAGCCATGGACTTCTCGTTGCCCGCGAAGTCGACGATCTCGTCGAAGCCGCCATCGGTTTCCTTGAGGATGCGCTTGACCACGTCGGGCTCGGCCGGATCGTAGGCCACCGCCGCGCCGTTCTTCAGCGCGGTTTCGCGCGCGGCACCGCTGAGGTCGGCGACCGTGATCGGCTGCTTGAACATGGCCGCCGCGAAGGAAAGGCCCATCATGCCGACACCGCCGAGGCCGATCAGCAGGAGGTTGCGCTGGCGCGGCCGGTCGACCAGGCGCTTGAGCGCGCCGTAGGCGGTGACGCCGGAGCACATCAGCGTCGCGGCCTGGTTGACGGGCAGGGGATCGTAGTCGAGCAGATATTTCGCGTCGGGCACCAGCACGTGGGTGGCGAAGCCGCCGTCGATGGAGACGCCGAGAAAGCGCTGTCTGGCGCAGAGATTCTCGTCGCCATTGGCGCAGTCGCGACACTGGCCGCAACCGATCCACGGAAACACCGCCTTCTTGCTGCCGACGAGACCGGCGAATACCTCGGGGCCGACTTCGTCGACCACGCCCGCGATCTCGTGGCCGAGCGTGAAGGGCAGCGTCATGCCGCGCGTGGTGTCGAGCTTCTTGCCGCCGCCGAGATCGGCGTAGCCGTCCTGGATGTGCAGATCGGAGTGGCAGAGGCCGCAACGCTCGATCCGCACCAGCACCTCTCGACCTTGCGGCTTCGGCGTCTCGACGATGGTCTCGCACAGCGGCGCATCGAACTTGACGAGGGACTGCCGACGCATCAACGCCATATTTCTTCCTCCGAAATTATCTCTCTGTTTCGCTGCGTATATTGGCCAATTCACGGGCCATGGCAACAAAGCCGGAAATCGGAACGGTCTCCGCGCGCCGCGTCGCATCGACGCCGGCAGCTGCGGCGAGCCGCGCGGGATCGGCGCCGAGCGCCTTCAGGCTTTGCCGCAGCATCTTGCGGCGCTGGCCGAAGGCGGCGGCCGCGACCTGTTCGAGCAGCTTGCGATCGCAGGCGAGAGGCGTTTCGCGCGGGATCAGTCGCACAACGGAAGACGTAACCTTCGGCGGCGGCACGAAGGCGGACGGCGCGATGTCGAACAGGATCTTGGTCTCGCAGCGCCAATTGGCGAGCACGCCGAGTCGGCCGAAGGCCTCTTCGTCCTCGCGCGCCACGATGCGCTCGCCGACCTCGCGCTGGAACATCAGGACCATCATTTCGTACCAGGGCGGCCAGGGTTCGGTGGTGAGCCAGCCGACGAGGAGGTGGGTCGCGATGTTGTAGGGCAGGTTGGCGACGATTTTTGCTCTTTCGCCTGATAGCAGCGGGCGCGGGTCGAAGGTCATGGCGTCGCCATGGACGATCTCGAGTCGGCCGGGATAGCGCGCAGCAATATCCTGCAAGGCAGGGATCGCGCGCTCGTCATGCTCGATGGCGATGACGCGTCTGGCGCCGAGCGCGAGCAGGGCGCGCGTCAGCCCGCCCGGGCCGGGGCCGATCTCGATGATGGTGGAATCCTCGAGTGGAGCCGCCGCACGCGCGATGCGCGCGGTGAGATTGAGGTCGAGGAGGAAGTTCTGGCCGAGCGATTTGCGCGCCGACAAGGCGTGCTGGCGAATGACCTCGCGAAGCGGCGGGAGGTCATCGATCGTGCTCATCGGGTTTTCGCAGCCGCCATCCGGCTCGCAAGCCTCAACGCAGCGATCAGGCTTGCCGGATTGGCCTTGCCGGTGCCGGCGATGTCGAAGGCGGTGCCGTGGTCGGGCGAGGTGCGGATGAAGGGCAGTCCGAGCGTGACGTTGACCGCGTCATCGAAGGCCACAGTCTTGATCGGGATCAGCGCCTGGTCGTGGTACATGCAGACGGCGCAGTCATAGCTGTTTCGCGCGGCTTCGTGGAACATGGTGTCGGCGGGGAGCGGTCCCTTCGCCTCGATACCGTCGCCCCGCAACGTCTTGATCGCCGGCGCGATCACGGTCTGCTCCTCGTGGCCGAGCGAGCCGTCCTCGCCCGCGTGCGGATTGAGGCCGGAAATCGCGATGCGCGGATTCGCGATGCCGAAGCGGGATTTGAGTTCGGTCGCGACGATGCGCACGGTCGAGACGATCAGCTCGCTGGTGAGCTGGGCCAGTGCATCGCGCAAGGAGACGTGGATGGTCACGGGCACTACGGCGAGCCGCGGCGACCACAGCATCATCACCGGCTGCGGCGTGGGGCCGTCTTCCGCGGCGAGTTCTGCGAGGAATTCGGTATGGCCGGGATGGCGGAAGCCGGCACGATAGAGCACGCTCTTGGCAATCGGATTGGTGACAACGGCGCCGGCGCGGCCCTCGCGGACATCCGTGACCGCCTGGCGGATCGAGGCGAGCGCGGCCGGCGCGCTCGATGCGTCGGGCTTGCCGGGCGCGGCGCTCGCGGGCTCGCCGGACGCAACCACGGGCAGGGCCTGGGGGAAGGCGGCCTCGGCCTCGCCGGTGGTCACCGAAGCGATCCTGACGGCAGCGCCGAGCGCCTTGGCGCGGCGGGCGATCAGCGCCTCGTCGCCGAGCAGATAGAAGGCGGGCAGGTCCAGTTCGCGGCGCTTGAGCCAGGCTGCGATGGTGATGTCGGGGCCGATGCCGGCAGGCTCTCCCAGCGTCAGGGCGAGGGGCTTGGCAGGCTGCTTGGCCATCAGCGGTTGCGATACTCGATCATCGCCGCCTTGCGGAGCTCCTCGAGATAGGTCTTCTGGGTCTTCTCGTACTTCTCCTGATACATCTTCTCGCGGACCTCGCGCTTCTTCGGCGTGTCGATCATGGTCGGCTTGCGCGAGCACAGCACCACCATCTCGATGCCTGCCTTGGTCGTCTCGGGCGCGGTCAGGTGGCCGATCGGCGTGTCGTCGAGCACCTTACGCAGCGCCTCGGGTAATTCAGCGGTGGTCTTGGTGACGACGTCGCGGATGGTGGCGTTCGGCGTGGAGCGGAACAGCGAATTGGCTTCTTCGCAGCTTCCGACGCGCGAGCGATACTGCTCGGCTTCCTTATGCCGTGTCTCCAGGAACGCCGGCGACGAGCCCCGTGGCACGATCAGCACGATCGGCTGCATCTTGTATTCGGTGCCCTCGATCTGCAGCTTGTCGCCGGTCTGGGCCTGCACGGCCTGCGCGACGTCCTTCTCGCCGACCAGCAGCTTCTCCTTGAAGCGGCCGCGCACGAGGCTGGTCCAGACCATCTCGGCCTTCATGCGGCTCTTCAGGGTTTCGGGGCGGACGCCCTTGACCTCGAGCGACTTGGTGAGCTGGTCCGGCGAGATGCGCATGCGCTGCGCCATGCCCTCGTAGGACTGGTTGATGTCGGAGACGCCGGGGTCGACACCATATTTCTTGCCTTCCTTCATCTTCACCCGGTCGTCGATCAGCTCGTTGATGACGTCCTGGCGGGCCGGTGTCTTCTGCGTCGTCAGCTGGTCGAGCTTGGAGCGCTGCTCGATGTCGAAGTCGGTGATGGGATCGCCGTTGACCATCAAGACGATGTTCTGCGCACGCAACGGCGCGCCGGCCAGCAGCAGGGCGGCGAGGATGAGGAAGAGGCGGAAGACAGGCAATGGGATCGTCATATTTGTCGCTCGCATGTCAGCCGAGGTGAACCTGCGATCGGGAACACGCGGCCGGCACCTTCAAACCGTTCACTGGAGTCCGCCGCCGGAACTGCTGGTGGTCGCTGTGTTCGCCAGCGTGCGCAGGCCGATCTGGAACATGATCGCGTGGTTCAGCACGGGCGGGGTCGAGCCTGCGGAATAGCTATACGCAGTTACATAGTTCAAGCCGAGCACAAAACAATCGTCGACGTAGCCGGCACCGAGCACATACTGGTTGATCTTGTTGGCCTCAAGGTCCCAGCGCGCCGAGCCCGTGACCACCCAATTGGCCGCGAGCTTGATCGAGCCTGACGTCAGGATGCCCTCGCGGCGGGTTAGATAGCCGAGTTCCGGCTGCGCCGCGTAATTGCCGTACAGCATGCTGACTGACCAGCGGTTGAAGTTGGCGCGGCCTTCCGCCTCGAAGCGCTGCACGTTCCAGGTCTGCTCGTCCATGCGCGAGCGAACGCTGAACGTATAGGTGCTGTTGGGCGAATAGGCGGCGCTCGCCACATAGTCGGAGCGCGGCCTTTGCAGGCCGGAATCCACGCCGGTATTGATGGAGTCCTGGACCGCGAAGGAGTTCATGCCGAACAGCTGGTAGGACTGGCCGAACAGCGTCTTGATGGCTCCGCCCCTGTCGAACTGCGTGGTGGACTGCACGCCGACATTGGCGCGGCCGCCGCCCTCGACACGGTCGTAGCCGGAGAACTTGTCGACGCTGAACAGGTTCGAGGCGTCGAACACCATGCTCTGCGCGTCCTCGTTGGGGAGCTTGCCGGCATAGGTCTCGTTCGGCCGGATGATGATCTGCGCGATCGGCTCGATGGTGGTCGAACCCCAGGGCTGAACGTTGATGAAGGGGTAGCGGTATTCGAGGCCCACGGTCGGCATCAGGCGGAGCGCCTGGGTATCGCCGACGGGCAAATAGTTCGACACGCCCGGCTGGTTGGAGACCGAGGAGTTGATCGCGTCGGCGCGGAGAATGGCGAACGGCGTCCAGATTTCACCGAACGGATCGGTGAAGGACTTGCGCCACTGCGCTTCCGCCGTCAGGCGGGTGTAGGTACCCGGGAAGCCGCGCAGCAGGCACTGCGACGGCGTACGCGCGAGCGGATCGGCCGACACCGTCGTGCACAGGCTGTTGGTGTTGGCGAGCGTCGTGATCGGATCGAACACCGCGGTGTCACGCGACAGGTTCACGAAATTGGTCTTGTAGCTGAACTCGCCGCCGAAGACTGGATAGTTCAGCACGTTCAAGTAGTCGATCACGGGGTAGACGACCGGCACCTGGTTCTGGTTGCCCGAGTAACTCAGCCAGTACATCGTGCGCGCGTCGAAGAAGCTGCGATTGCCGACACCGGTCAGGTAAAGCTGCGAGAGTGCATCCGTCGGCAGATACAGGAACGAGCCCAGCGGATCGCGATATTGCGACAACCGATAGTCCGAGAAGAAATAATAGTCGGACATCAGGACACCGTCCCAACCCCAGACCCATTTGTCGTTCAGCGCGAACTGACCCTTGGTGTCGACGGCGCCGCGGAACTGCTTGTCGCCGGGCTGGCCAGCGAGCGCGCTCCGATCGAGCTGGTCGATGCCGTAGACGCGGATCTGATAGGCGCCGTCCATCAGGCGCTGGCGAAATTCGGCCTGGAACAGCACGCCCTGCCTGGACGTGATGCGCGGGTTGAAGGTGGCGTCCATGTCGGGCGCGATCGCCCAGTAGAACGGAACCTCGACGCCGTAGCCGAACGGCGTATTCGACGTGAAGCCCGGCATCAGGAAGCCGGTCTTGCGCTTCACGGTCGGGTCGGGCGTCGAGAAATAGGGCATATAGGCGATCGGCACGCCGAAGAATTCGAGCTGCGCCGTCTCGAAATACAGCATCTTCTCCTGCTGGTCGTGGATGATGCGCGCACCCTTGACCTGCCAGAGCGGCGGCTTCTTCGGATCGTCCTTGCACGGCGCGCAGGCCGTGTAGACGCCGTTCTCGAACACCGTGTAGTTGCCGCTGGAGCGATCGGAGCGGCTCGCCGCCATGCGGGTCTGGTCGGCCGTATCAACGCGCAGCGAATCGACGAAGCCGTCACGGTAGTCGTCGGACAGGTCCAGGATCTCGGCATAGGTGATCTTGCCGTCGGCATCCGTCATACGGATGTTGCCTTCGGCATGGAGCCGCTTGGTCTTCTGGTCGTAGATGACCTTGTCGGCCTCGACGCTGGTGCCGTTGTAGAACAGCTGGACGTTACCGACCGCGGAGACGCGCGAATTGTTGTAGTCGTAATCGACCTCGGTCGCCTGAACCAGCATCTGGTTGTCGTTGACGGCCTTCGGCGGCTTCGCACGCGGCGGCAGCGGATTGTAGGTGAAGCTCTGGGCGGATGCCGGCGTCACGGCGGCAACGTCCATCACGCCACCGAGCGATGCCACGGCGGCGACAGCAAGCAGGAATCTGCGAATGGACAAGCCACACCCGTTCGCGCGCACCAATGTGCGCCGCGTCAAACGAGACACGGGCCCTCGGTGGACGGCCGTCACTATCCGTCCTCCTGATACAGCAAGGCCAAAAAGCCGGTGAGGCCGCCCACCACCACGGGCAACCACGCCGCAGCGATCGGATGCATCAACTCAGCCTTGCTCAAATCTTCAGTCACTTTCGACAGAACGTAGAGCAGAAAGCCTGCGCCCACGCCACTCAAAACCATCTTCTGCACGCCGCCCATCCGGAAGAAGCGCAACGACACGGAGGCCGCGAGCATCACCATGGCTGCAAGCAAAAACGGCTGTGCCAGAAGCTTCTGATACTGGAGTCGGTATCCGGCTGTCGCGAAGCCCGAGCTTTCGGATGAGCGGATGTAGCTCGGTAGTTGCCAAAAGGACACAGTCTCGGGTGTGGAAAAGCTGTTGCGGACCTGGGCCTCGGTCAGCGTGGTCGGAATCTCCAGGCTGGCCTGATCGACCGGCGGCGAATCCAGCGAGAAGCGGCGGACGCCCTTGAACAGCCAACGGCCGGCCTCGAGCGTCGCCTCGCGCGCCTCGACCCGTTCCTTGAAGTGCTGCTCTGTGTCAAACCGGAACAGCGTGAGTCCGGTGAGCCGGATACCCTGCTGCTCGCTGCGCGCCGCATTGATGATCGTCTCGCCGTCGCTGGTCTTCTGGTTGAGCCAGAAGCCGGAGGCGTCCTGAATGCCGCCGCCGGGCGCCGAGCCGAACAGCTCGGCTTCCATGCGCTTGGACAGCTCGCGCAGATTGGCCGACATCGGATTGTAGGCGACGGTGGCGATCACGCCGATCAGGAGCGCGCTGCCGAGCGCCGGCGAGATGAATTGCCATGCGGAGACGCCGGCGGCGCGCGCGACGACGAGCTCGAGCCGGCGGGAGAGGGCGAGATAGCAGGTCATGGCGCCGATCAGCATGCAGAACGGCGTCAGCTTCTCCAAAAGCTGCGGCACGCGGAACAGCGAGGTCTCGGCCACCATGACTGCGGAGGCGGATGCGAGTCCTGAGGTCTTGCGCACCATCTCGATGTAATCGACCAGCACCAGCAGCAGGAAAATGCCGGCGAACACGCCGAGCGCCGCGACCACGAAACGGCCGGCGAAATAGCGCCCGAGTGTGTTGGTGAGCATGCTCATGCGGTGGCCGGCCGTCCGAACAGCCGCGCAATGCGCGCGTTCGACCTGTTGATGGCCTCCATGAGGCGCGGCGGCGGTTCGACCACAAGGCCGCCAATGATGATCGCCAGCCCGACGCCGATGGCACCAATGACCATGGCATATTGGACCAGCACCGCGCCCGGCGATTTCACCGCCATCACCGAGCAGGCGAAGCCGGCCATGCGCAGGCCGAACACGGCGAGGATCGAGGAGCCGATCGAGAAATTGCGGCTCTGGCGCGTGGTGCGAGGCGCACCCAGAAACGCGAAGGTCAGCACGGCAAAGGCGAAGGGATAGATCGGCGCCAGCAGGCTGTCATGCAGGGCCGAGCGGAACTGGCCGGGAATCTGCTTGTAGACGGGATCGTCCTCGGACGGCGAGAGCAACTCCCAGAGATAACGCTCGCGGATGCCGAGGGTGACGTCGCGGCCCTGGCCCGAGAACTTGGACATGTCGAAGCCGTAGCGGCCGAACGCCACCAGCGCGGGATCGCGCTTGCCGGCCTCGAAGCGTTGGAGATTGCCGGTCTCCAGCACCAGGAACGATCCGGTCTCGTTCTTCACGACTTCGCCGTGCTCGGCGACGATCGAGACCCGCTCGTTCGGATCGCGGCGGTCGTCGATGAAGATGCCGGCGAGGATGCCGCCGGGCTGGCGTTCGCGAATCCGGATCGTCAGGTTCTTGTCGAGCTGGGCGAAGCGGCCGGGCTGCAGGATGTTGGTGAGCACGTCTGCGGTGATCTCGGCGTCCCACTGCTTGATCCGCCGCATGCCGTCGGGAGCGAGATAGGCCGCGATGAAGGCGACCAGCAGCGCCACCACGCAGGTGGCGTAGAAGAACGGATAGAACAGCCGGAATGGCGAGAAGCCGGCGGCATTCATCACGATGATCTCGGAATCGGTCGCGAGCTTGTTCAGCGTATGCGAGATCGCGATCATCAGCGCGATCGGCGAGATGATCAGGACCAGCGCGGGCACGACGAGGCTGGTGATCCCGAGGAAGGTCAGGATGGTCTGACCCTGGCTCGTCATCAGGTCGATGCCGCGCAACGCTTGCGTAATCCAGATCACGCCCGTGAGGCTGACCAGGACCAGCGCAAACGACGCGAGCGTCGTGCGGAAGATATACCTATCGATTGACCCCATGCGCTACCGCACGAATCCCACCAAGTCCCCAATGCCGGCCGGAATTCCGCCTGTCCAACCAATCCCCGCAAGAGGATCCCCAAGGTCGGCCAACCATCTCATCCGCCGGCTTACTCTCTCAGTACCATCCCTTTGATCCGTCAACAAAATGGCTGCCCCGTGGCACCCTCAATATATGGTTAATATTTCCCTCGTTGTGGCCCCTCGGCCACGGGGGGTGCTTGGCATCTGCCGGGCCGGTGGCCCATAGTGCGGCACGCTCAGTGAATCGCCGTTCAGCTCCGGCCCGTGGCCGGGACCGCCGATCGGTAAAAAGCGCAATGTTTTAAGGAGTTACTCATGTCCGATGCCATCAAGGTCGGCTTCGTTCCATTGTCTGCCGCCGCCCGTGGCATCATGGTCGTGTTCTGCGACGACAGCCTGAAGCTCGGCCCGGCGACCGCCAAGGCGCTCGGCGGGGCCACCGAACTCGTGAAGCGGGCGGCCACCGCCGCCGCCTTCAAGGGCAAAAGCGGCGCTGCGCTCGACATCCTTGCGCCCGAAGGCGTGAAGGCCACCCGCCTGATCGTGATCGGTGCCGGCAAGGCGGCCGGCCTGAAGGCGAACGACTTCCTCAAATTCGGCGGCGTGGCGGCGAGCAAGCTTCCGGCCGGGGCGGCGGCCATGACCATCATGGCGGAACTTCCAGGCGGCGCCATGACCAGCGAGCAGGCGGTCGCGATCGCCTCGGGCCTGCGGCTGCGCACCTACAAGTTCGACCGCTACAAGACCAGGAAGAAGGATGGCGAGGAGGGCGGCACGCGCGCCGACGTCTCGTTTGCGGTCGGCGACGTGGTCGCCGCGAAGAAGGCGTTTACATCGGCGGCTGCGATCGTGGACGGCGTGATCATTGCGCGCGACCTCGTCAACGAGCCGCCGAACGTGCTTTTTCCCGAGGAGTTCGCGCGCCGCGCAGGCCTGCTCCGCAAGCTCGGCGTCAAGATCGAGGTCCTCGACGTCAAGGCCATGGACAAGCTCGGCATGGGCGCTCTGCTCGGCGTCGGCCAGGGCTCGGCGCGGCCGAGCCGCACCGTGATCATGCGTTGGGACGGCGGCAAGAAAGGTGAGGCGCCGGTTGCCTTCGTCGGCAAGGGCGTCTGCTTCGACACCGGCGGCATTTCGATCAAGCCGGCCGGCAGCATGGAGGACATGAAGGGCGACATGGGAGGGGCTGCCTGCGTCGTCGGCCTGATGCATGCGCTCGCGGCACGCAAGGCCAAGGTCAACGTCGTCGGCGCCATCGGCCTCGTCGAGAACATGCCGGACGGCAACGCGCAGCGCCCAGGCGACATCGTCACCTCGATGTCGGGCCAGACCATCGAGATCATCAACACCGACGCGGAAGGCCGCCTGGTGCTTGCCGATGTGCTCTGGTACGTCGCCAAGAAAACCAAGCCGAAATTCATGGTGGATCTCGCGACGTTGACCGGCGCCATCGTGGTCGCGCTCGGCACCGAGCATGCCGGCATGTTCTCCAACAATGACGAGCTTGCCGAGCGGCTGCTGGCGGCCGGCATCGAGAGCGGCGAGAAGGTCTGGCGCCTGCCGCTTGGCCCCGAATACGACAAGCTGATCGATTCCCAGTTCGCCGACATGAAGAACACCGGCGGCCGCCATGGCGGCTCGATCACCGCGGCACAGTTCCTCCAGCGCTTCGTGGACGGCACGCCCTGGGCGCATCTAGACATCGCTGGGACCGCCATGGGCGCGCCGAAGACCGACATCAATCAGAGCTGGGGAAGCGGTTACGGAGTTCGCTTGCTCGACCGTCTGGTCGCCGACCATTACGAGCGCAAATGACCCGAGATGACTGAAGTCCTTTTCTACCATCTGCAAAACATGACGGTGGAGAACGTGTTGCCGCCGCTTCTCGAGAAATCGCTCGAGCGCGGCTGGCGCGTCGTGGTGCAGTCGAATTCGCCGGAGCGCGCCGATGCGCTCGACGCTCATTTGTGGACCTATCGCGACGATTCCTTCCTGCCGCACGCGACATGGCGGGTGAGCGACGCCGCCGATCAGCCGATCGTGCTGGCGGTCGAGGAGGACAATCCGAACGGTGCCAATGTCCGCTTCCTCGTCGACAACGCCGCGGTGCCGCAGGACGCGCAGGCCTATGAGCGCATGGTGCTGCTGTTCGACGGCGACGATCCGGACGCGCTTGCGTTCGCCCGCAGCGCCTGGACGGATTGCAAGGCGCGGGGATTTGATGTCACTTATTGGCAGGCTGACGAGCGGGGCCGGTGGCAGAAGCGGAATTAGCGGTCGCTCGCAATTAATGATAATTTGCACTTTTCGGGTGATGATGGCTTTTGTCACCTTCGTGCCGCAAAGTGATGTTGCTACAATTGCTTAGGGCCGATCCTTCACTCGGGGATTTTAGTTTATCGTGCGACATCAAAAGCTTCCCAGCTCGCTCATAATTGCGTTGGCGGCCGTAGCCCCGCTGGTTGCGGGCTGTTCGGGCGGGACCGATCTGTTGTCCAGGGATGCCCAGTGGTTCAACACGCCCAGCCGCCTGTTCATCAAAAGCATCTCGATTGAGTCGCCGCCGCTGACCCCCGACAAGCCGGTTGGGGCCGAGGATCTGGTCAGCGCCGACGGGGCTTGTGCCGGCATGGCGCCGCCGCCCGGGCCGGCTGATGCGAATGCGTCGACGACCGCGCCGGCTCCCATGGGCGGCACCGTCGCGCTCGGCCACACCGAATGCGATGTGGTGCGCGGCATCGGCGCGCCCTCGAGCGTCAACCTCTCCGGTGATGCCGCCGGCAGGCGCGTTGCGGTCGTGACCTGGACGACCGGTCCGCGCGCTGGCATCTATACCTTCACGGCCGGTCGCCTGTCCTCGATCGAGGGCACGCCGGAGGCGCCGGTCATGCCGAAGGCGACCAAGCCGAAGCCGAAGAAGAAGTCGGCGTAACACGGGTCGACCTTTTGGCCTGAAGCTGGTTGCGGCTGTCGATGCGATCAGCCGCGCACTCCTATCCCCATCATCAAGCGGCTTTGCATTCCTTGATCGCGGTGGCCGAGGCGTGAACCGTGATCTCTCCCGTTCGCGCTCGCCGGCGATCTTGTTCGCGAGTTTCGACATCGCGGATGCCGACCTTCGCCCAAAGTGCCTTCATTGCCTCGAGCTGCGTTCTTCCGCGCGCGTTGAAAATCACGGGGGCGTTACGCGTGATCCGTGATCAGGCGGTTCGTGATGAGCAAGCCTTCGCATCCGCTGTCGGAAACTGCCCCGAAGCAAAACTGGAGGAAATCTCCAGAATAATCACGCGCGTCTCAAGCAACGGTTCAAGAATGTCATGTGCGCGAATGCTACGCGTCGAAGGGAGGGGCTAGGTCGGAAGGATCATTTGGATGTCCATTACCTCTGTGTTTTCCCCGGTTACGGGGCAACTCATCATTTTCGGCGACAGCGCGAATAACGGCCTCGTGATAAGTCGCGACAAGTCCGGCCGCATCCTGGTTGATAACGGGCACGTGAAAACGGTTGGTGGCGAACCCACGGTCGACAACACCACCGCGATCGACATCTTCGGTCAAGGCGGTGACGACACGATCACCGTCGACGAATGCCACGGACCGATGCCGGCGGTGCACATCTTCGGCGGCGACGGCAATGACAGGATCACGGGCGGCTCGGGAGCCGACCTCCTGTTTGGTCAGGCCGGCAACGATTTGATCAAGGGCGGCGGCGGCAACGATCTGCTGTTCGGCGGAGCGGGTAACGACGTCCTGGACGGCGGCAGCGGCGACAACCAGCTGTTCGGCGAGGCCGGCGACGACGTCATGATCTGGAATCCCGGCGGCGGCACCAACCTGTTCGAAGGTGGTGAGGGCAACGATACGGCTCAGGTCAACGGAAACAACGCCGCCGAGACGTTCACGATCACGGCGAACGGCACCCGCGTGCGGCTCGACGGGACGGGCGCGGCGCCGTTTTCGCTCGACATCGGCACGACTGAAAATCTCGTCTTGCACAGCGGCGGCGGCGACGATGTCATCACCGCGGGCAATGGGCTCGGCAGCCTGATCTCGCTGACGCTCGATGGCGGCGCCGGCAACGACCGGATCATCGGCGGCGACGGCAACGACCTCATCATCGGCGGCAGCGGCGACGACATCGTCAATGGCGGACGCGGCAACGACGTCGCCCAGCTCGGGAGTGGCGACGACACTTTCATCTGGAATCCCGGTGACGGCAGCGACACGGTCGAGGGCGGCTCGGGCAGCGACAAGCTGCTTTTCAATGGCGCCAACATCAACGAGACCATCAACATCTCGGCCAATGGCGGCCGGGTGCGCTTCACCCGCGATGTCGCCAACATCACGATGGATCTCAACAGCGTCGAGCAGATCGAATTCGATGCGCGTGGCGGCGCCGACAACATCACCGTCGGCGACCTCACCCGGACCGGCGTCAAGCAGGTGCTGGTTGATCTCGGAGCCGTTCCGGGAGGGACGCAAGGCGACGGCGCTGCTGATACGGTGACCGTCAACGGCAGCAACGGCAATCAGCACATCGAGGTCACAGCCGCGGGCACAACGGTCACGGTCACGGGGCTGCCGGAGGTCGTGACGATCGCAAATGCAGAGGCCGGCAACGACCGGCTGGTCGTGCAGGCGCTCGGCGGCAACGACGTGATCGATGCATCCACGCTCGGCGCGGCGATCGGGCTGACCATCGACGGCGGTGCGGGCAACGACACCATCACCGGCAGCCAGGGAGCCGACACCCTGATCGGCGGCGACGGCAACGACAAGGTCATCGGCGGCCGCGGCAATGACGTCGCGCTTCTCGGCGCAGGCGACGACATCTTCACGTGGAATCCCGGTGACGGCAGCGACACTGTCGAAGGCGGCACGGGAACCGATACGCTGGTGTTCAACGGCGCCAATGTGGCCGAGACCATGTCGATCTCGGCGAACGGAAGCCGTGCGCTACTCACCCGTGACGTCGGTGCTATCGTCATGGACCTCGTTGGCGTCGAGCACGTGCAGATCGCGGCGGCAGGCGGCGCCGACAACATCACCGTCAACGATCTGACCGGGACAGGAATCACGCAGGTTGCCATCGACCTCAGTGCCGGCCCCGGCGGCCAGAGCGGCGATGGCGCTGCGGACCGCGTGACCGTGAACGGCACGATCGGTGACGACAACATATCGGTCGTGACCTCCGGCGGATCGATCGTGGTCAACGGCCTCGCTGCGCAGGTGATGGTTGCGCACGCGGACACCGGTGACGTGCTCGGCATCAACGGCGGACAAGGCAATGACGTCATCAACGCCTCTACCATCAAGGCGGGACAGTCGTTCAGCCTCAACATCAACGGCGGCGACGGCAATGACACCATCACCGGCAGCGCCGGCAATGACATCGTGAACGGCGGACGCGGCAACGATTTCGCCAATCTCGGCGCGGGCGACGACACCTTCGTCTGGAATCCCGGCGACGGCAGCGACACCGTCGAAGGCGGGAAGGGCTCCGACACGCTGGCATTCAACGGCGCCAATATCAGCGAGACCATCAACATCTCGGCCAATGGCGGTCGGGTGCTGTTCACGCGGGATGTCGCCGCCATTGCGATGGACCTGAACGGGGTCGAACATGTCGACTTCAATGCTCTCGGCGGTGCCGACAACATTACCGTCGGTGACCTCTCCGGCACCGGCGTCAGCCAGGTCGACCTCGATCTCGGCGCCAATGACGGCGCCGCTGATACCGTGACCATCAACGCAACCGGCGGCAACGACGTCATCACGGTGACCGAGCACGACGGCATCATCACGGTGTCGGGGCTTGGCCAGGACATCAACATCACCGATGCCGGCGCGGGCGACAGGATCGTCATCAACGGTCTCGATGGCGACGACGTCATCACGGCTTCCGGCTTGCACGGCGGCATCCAGCTCGTTGCCAATGGCGGCAACGGCGACGACGTGCTGATCGGCAGCCCCGCCAACGACACGCTGGCAGGTGGTGCCGGTGATGACGTGCTGATCGGCGGCGGGGGCCTCGACATTCTGGACGGCGGCACCGGCAACAACGTCGTCATCCAGGGCGGAGCGTTCGCGGCCGCGATGCTGCTCAACCAGGCCATGGCGGCCAGCTTCGTCCCGGCAGGTGAGGGGAACGGCGAGATGCCGCTGCCCGATCCGCACGCGACGCAGAGCCAGGTGCTCGCACCGCCGCAGCACGCCTGACAGTAAGGCCTGATGGGAAGAGCCTCACTAGCGCTCCGACGGAGGTGCGTTCCCTCCCCCCCTTGCGGGGGAGGGTTAGGGAGAGGGGTAGCCCAGGAAAAGGTGCCGATGGTTGAAGATGCAGTGTTAGCGGCCGAACGTCGGAAAGAATCCCCGTGGGGCACCGCCCTCCCGGTCCCTCCTCCACAAGGGGGGAGGGACCGGATAGAGCGCGGCTGCTGGCCAAGCTCGATTCGACTTCACGCCATTGCGTTCTCGCTGAATCGGCCCGGAGAACGCGCATGATGACGAATGCGGTCTCCACCGACACGGGGCTCGATGCGTTGCTCACGCTGCTGCATCTGCAGGGTGTTGCGGCCGATCGCGAGCAGCTCAGGCACCGGCTGGGCGCGGCAAGCTTCGGCGTAGCGGATATCGTCCGCTGCGCCAGGTCTCTCGGACTTAAAGCGCGAACCTATCGAACGCAGTGGAGCCGGCTGTCGGACACCCCGCTGCCTGCGATCGCAATGCTGCGGGACGGCGGCTTCATGGTCATCGCAAAGGCCTCCGCCGACAAGGTGCTGGTGCAGTCCCCGGAGGCACAGCGCCCGGTGCTGATGGATCGCGACGAGCTGAGCGCGATCTGGGACGGCGGCTTGATCCTGATGGTCCGGCGCGCCGGCCTGTCCGACCTCGGGCGGCACTTCGATATCACCTGGTTCATCGGCGCGATCGGCAAATACCGGCGGCTGCTGGGCGAGGTGCTGGCGGCTTCGTTCTTCCTCCAGCTTTTTGCGCTGGTCTCGCCGCTGTTCTTCCAGGTCGTCATCGACAAGGTGCTGGTGCACCGCTCACTGTCCACGCTCGACGTTCTCGTCATCGGCCTCGTCGTCGTCTCCCTGTTCGACACCGTGCTTGGGATCCTACGCAATTACTTGTTTGCGCACACGACCAACCGCATCGATGTCGAGCTCGGGGCACGGCTGTTCCATCATCTGCTGGCGCTGCCGATGGCCTGGTTTCAGGCCAGGCGCGTCGGAGATTCCGTGGCCCGGGTCCGCGAGCTCGAGAACATCCGCAATTTCATCACCAGCTCGTCACTGACGCTTCTCATCGACCTGGTCTTCACCTCGGTGTTCCTGGCCGTGATGTTCGCCTATTCGGCGCAGATGAGCTTCATCGTGCTGGCATCGTTCCCGTTCTACATCGCGATCTCGGCCGTGGCGACGCCGCTGTTTCGCCGCAGGCTGGACGAGAAATTCCGCCGCGGCGCGGAGAACCAGGCCTTCCTGGTCGAGAGCGTCAGCGGCATCGAAACGCTGAAGGCGATGGCGGTCGAGCCGCAGATGCAGCGCCGCTGGGAAGAGCAGCTCGCCGGCTATGTCTCCGCGAGCTTCGGTGTCACCAGCCTCGGCAACACGGCAAGCCAGCTCGTGCAGCTCGTCAGCAAGGTCGTCACTGCCGCCATTCTCTATGTCGGCGCCAGGCTGGTGATCGGTGACGCATTGACGGTCGGCGAGCTCGTGGCCTTCAACATCTTCGCGGGGCGGGTGTCGGCCCCGGTGCTGCGGCTCGCGCAAGTCTGGCAGGATTTTCATCAGGCGCGGCTGTCGATCGCGCGGCTCGGCGACATCCTCAACAGCGCGGCGGAGCCGGCTTACTCCGCCGCCCGCGCGGGGCTGCCGCCGATCCGGGGCAACATCCGCTTCGAGCACGTGTCTTTCCGCTACCGGCCCGATGGGCCGGAGATCCTGCACGATGTCTCGTTCGATATTCCAGCCGGACAAACCGTCGGCATCGTCGGATCGTCCGGCTCGGGCAAAAGCACCTTCGCCAAGCTGGTGCAGCGGCTCTACGTTCCGCAAGGCGGCCGCGTGCTGGTCGACGGAATGGATCTGATGACGACCGACCCGGCCGGGCTCCGTCGGCAGATCGGAATCGTGCTCCAGGACAACATGCTGTTCAATCGGTCGGTGCGCGACAACGTCGCCCTGGCCGATCCGAGCCTGCCGGTGGACCGCATCATCGATGCGGCGAAGCTGGCGGGCGCGCATGACTTCATTCTGGAGCTCCCCGAGGGCTACGATACGGTGGTCGGCGAGCGCGGCTCGACGCTCTCGGGCGGGCAGCGCCAGCGCATTGCGATTGCCCGCGCACTGGTGGGCAATCCCCGGATCCTGATCTTCGACGAAGCCACCAGCGCGCTCGACTATGAAAGCGAGCGGATCATCCATGACAACATGAAGGAGATCGCGAAAGGCCGTACCGTCCTGATCATCGCGCACCGTCTGTCCACCGTCCGCGGCGCCGATCGCATCTTCACCCTGGAACGCGGCCGTCTGGTCGAGGACGGCACGCATGATGCGCTGATCAAGACCGGCGGCCGCTACGCCGCCCTGCATCGTCTCCAGGGAGGCATTTATGAGGTCGGCTAGCACTGTGCCGGCGGCTCGGCCGGAGCAGACCGTGATCCCGTTCCGGAATGGAAAGGGCCGGCGCGCCGAGGAAGTCGCCTTCCTGCCGGCGGCGCTGGAAATCACGGAGACACCGCCATCGCCGATCGGCCGCGCCATCGCCCTGGCCCTGATGCTGCTTGTCTGCGCGGCGCTGGCCTGGTCGGCCTGGGGCACGATCGACATCGTGGCCTCCGCAACCGGCAAGGTCGTGTCGAGCGGGCGAAGCAAGGTTGTCCAGCCGTTCGAGACCGGCGTAGTGCGCGCCATTCACGTGCAGGACGGGCAATCGGTCAAATCGGGCGACCTGCTGATCGAGCTCGATCCGACGGTGAACGCCGCAGAGCGCGATCGTCTGCACGACGATCTCATGGCCGAACGGCTCAACGTCGCGCGCCTCCGCGCCGCATTGGCGGGCGGCGAAGGGGTATCCGCTGATCTCGTCGTACCAGAGGATGCCGATCCCATGCTGGTTGCGACGCAACGGCAGCTCCTCGCCAATCAGGTCAGCGAGAACAGGGCCAAGCTCGCGGCGCTGGCACGTCAGGAAGCGCAGAAGGAGGCCGAACATCAGACGATTGCGGCGACGATTCACAAGCTTGATGCGTTGCTGCCGATCACCCAGCAGCGTGTCGAGATCCGCAAGACGCTGATGGAGAAGGAGATCGGCTCGAAGCTGACCTACTATGAGACCCTCCAGCTCCAGATCGAGCAGCAGGAGGAGCTTCGCGTCCAGAGCAGCCGCTTGAAGGAGGCCGAGGCGGCCGTCGCCGCGATCCGGGAGACCCGCATCCAAGCCCTGGCCGAGTACAGGAAGAGTCTCTCCGACGAGCTGGCTAAGAGCGAACAGAAAGCCAATGGCGTCGCACGCGATCTGATCAAGGCGCAGCAGAGGACGAGGCTTCAGCAACTGACGTCGCCGGTCGACGGCGTCGTGCAGCAGCTTGCGGTCCACACCGTGGGCGGCGTGGTCACGCCCGCGCAGTCGCTGCTGGTAATCGTGCCGACCGATACGCGGCTCGAGATCGAGGCGATGATCTCCAATCGCGATATCGGATTTGTCGAGGCCGGGCAGGGTGCTGCCATCAAAATCGACACTTTCAATTTCACCCGCTACGGGCTTCTCGCAGGCCAGGTCGTGAGCGTCTCGCAGGACGCCATCATCCGCGACCGGCCGCAGGAGCGCGGGAGCGACCGTCCGCTCGCGACACAACGCGACAGCAGCGAGCCCAGCGGGCAGGAGTTGAGCTACAGCGCCCGCATCTCGCTCGATCGCACCCAGATGCAGGTGGACGACCGCCTCGTCAGCCTGTCGCCGGGAATGGCGGTGACCGTCGAGATCAGGACCGGTTCGCGCACCATCCTGAGCTACCTGCTATCGCCGCTGCAGCGCTACCGGCACGAGATCATGCGCGAGCGCTAGTTCCCGCATGATGCCGACGAAGCTTCGCGAGACGCGCTGAGAACCAATCGGGCTTTTCGGCAGCTACACCATGCCGCGGGCGCGCCACTCCTGATGAAGTCATTTTGGTGTGGCCCCGCAGCCCGGAATGCGTACATAGGAGCAAGCAAAAAATTTGGAGGAAAGCATGCGGCTCATTGCCCTCGTATCGGCTCTGGTCCTGCCGTTTGGCGCGGCGCTCGCCCAGGACTATCCGATCAGGCCCGTCACCATGCTGGTGCCGTTCGCCGCCGGCGGACCTACGGACACGATTGCTCGCCTGACCGCGGCCGGCATGGCGAAATCGCTTGGCCAACAGATCGTCGTCGAGAACGCGCCTGGCGCCGGTGGTACCATCGCCACGACCCGCGCATCGCGAGCCCAGCCCGACGGATACACGCTGCTGATCCATCATGTCGGCCTCTCGACGGCCGCCACACTGTACCGCAACCTCAGCTATGACACGAAGACGGCCTTTGCGCCGATCGGGCTTGTGACCAATGCGCCGATGACCATCATCGCGCGTCCGGATTTTCCGGCCGACACGCTGAAGGAATTGGTCGCCTACGCCCAACAGCAGGGCGACAAGTTGACCTATGCCAATGCCGGACTCGGCGCGGCGTCGCATCTCTGCGGCATGCTGTTCATGACAGCGATCCAGAAGCAGCTCACCGCGGTGCCCTACAAGGGCAACGGCCCCATCATGAACGACCTTCTCGGCCGGCAGATCGATCTTACCTGCGACCAGGCGACGAATACCACCGGCCCGATCATGTCGAAGCAGGTCAAGGCCTATGCGATCACCACCAAGGAGCGGCTGAAGAGCCTGCCCGATCTGCCGACGGCCGACGAGGCCGGTCTCAAAGGGTTCGAACTTGGCGTCTGGCACGGCATCTATGCCCCCAAGGGCACACCGCCGGCGGTCGTTCAGAAGCTGACCGCGGCGCTCCAGTCCGCCCTTAGGGATTCCACGCTGATCGCCCGGTTCAACGACATCAATACCGAGCCGGTCCCGCAGGAGAAGGCGACGCCGGAGGCGCTGGCCGCGATGCTAGCGAGCGAAGTCGACCGATGGGCTCCGATGATCAAGGCAGCCGGCCAATTCGCGGACTGAGCCATTCCTGCTCAATTCGTCCCGACATCGCTGCGTGAGCGGGCTAAGTCACCACGGTAAAGAACCATTCAATAGCCAATCACCGGGTAGCAAAATACCGGTACTGTGCATGGGGTTGTTTTTGCGATTTTGATGTCGGGCCGGTCGCGGAGGCGTCAGCCCGCCGCCTCGTCGAACTGCGTGCTCGCCTCTAGCCACTGCTCCTCGGCGCGCGCCAGCGCGTCGGCCGCATTGGCACGTGCCTTCGACAGTTGCGCGGCTTGCTTGGGGTCGCGGGTGAAGATGTCGGGCAGGGCCAGCGCAGTGTCGATCTTGCTGATGATCGCGCTGACGCGGGCGATCTCGGTCTCAGCTTCCGCGATACGTTTCTTCAGCGAGCCGCGATTGTCCGATCTCGGACGCTGCGGCTTCTCGCTCGGCGCGTTGCGCTCTCGCGGGGCGGGCTCGCCATTGCGCGCGGACAGCACCAGGCGGCGATATTCGTCGAGGTCTCCGTCGTAATTAGTCACGGTGCGGTCGGCGACGATCCAGAGTTGATCGGCGCAGGACTCGATCAGATAGCGATCATGCGAAACCATGATGACGGCGCCGGGGAATTCGTTGATGGCTTCCGCAAGCGCGGCGCGGCTGTCGATGTCGAGATGGTTGGTCGGCTCGTCCAGGATGATCATGTTGGGGCCGAAGAAGGTCGCCAGTCCCAGCAGGAGCCGCGCCTTCTCGCCGCCCGACAATTTTCCGACCTTGGTATCGGCCGCCTTGCCGGAAAAGCCGATCGCACCAGCGCGGGCGCGTACTTTGGCTTCCGGCGCCTCGCCCATCAGCTTGCGGACGTGGTCGTAGGTCGAGGCATCCTCGTTCAATTCGTCGAGCTGGTGCTGGGCGAAATAGGCAATCGAGAGCTTGTCGGCGCGGGTCACCTTGCCCGAGAACGGCGCGAGGCGGCCGGCGAGCAGCTTCACGAGAGTCGACTTGCCGTTGCCATTTGAGCCGAGCAGCGCGATGCGGTCGTCATTATCGACGCGCAAGGTGACGCGGTTCAGCACGGGCGTGGTCGGATCGTAGCCGACCACGACGTTGTCGGCGGCGATGATCGGCGGCGACAGGATTTTCTCGGGCGCGGGAAAGCTGATCTCGCGTACGTCCTGGGTGACCAGCGCCGTGATCGGCTTCAGCCGCTCCAGCATTTTCACACGGGACTGCGCCTGGCGGGCTTTCGAGGCCTTGGCCTTGAAACGGTCGACGAAGGCTTGCAGGCGGGCGCGTTCGGCTTCCTGGCGCTTGACCGCTTTGGCATCGAGCATCTCGCGCATGGCGCGCTGCTCCTCGAAGGAGGAGTAGGTGCCCTTGTAAAGGGTGAGCTTGCTGCGATCCAGATGCAGGATCTGGTCGACCGAGCTTTCCAGCAGATCGCGATCATGGCTGATCACGATAACGGTGCGCGGATAATGCGCGAGGTGATCCTCGAGCCACAGCGTGCCTTCGAGGTCGAGATAGTTGGTGGGCTCGTCGAGCAGCAACAGGTCGGGAGCCGCAAACAGCGTTGCGGCGAGCGCAACGCGCATGCGCCAGCCGCCGGAGAATTCGGCGCAGGGGCGGAGCTGGTCGGCGGCGGAGAAGCCGAGACCGGAAAGGATGGCTGCGGCGCGGCTCGGCGCCGAATGCGCGTCGATGTCGACCAGCCGGGTCTGGATCTCGGCGATCTGGTGCGGGTCGGTCGCGCTCTCGGCCTCGGTGAGCAGTGCGTCGCGTTCCAGGTCGGCCTTGAGCACGACCGAGATCAGGCTCTCGGGGCCGTTCGGCGCTTCCTGCGCCAGGCTGCCGACGCGCCAGCGGGGCGGCAGGCTCACCGTGCCGTGCTCGGCGGCGAGCTCGCCGCGGATCACCTTGAACAGGGTCGATTTGCCGGTGCCGTTGCGACCGACCATGCCCACGCGGGATCCGGGCGTGATCTGCACGGAACTCTGGTCAATCAGAAGGCGTCCGGCGAGGCGGATGGAGAGGTCGGTGATGGAGAGCATGCGGCCTTGTCACCGCACCCGCGATCAAACGCAACCCGTTTTTCTGTGTTTGCAAGCCGGTGCTTGTCAACTCAGTGCGAATCGCGCTCGCGCTGCTTCAGCTCATTGAGGAGTTGCTCGAGGTGCGTCGGCAGCCTGGCTTCGGGCCGCAGGCTCTGCTGGAGCCGTTCGCCCACCGCATCGCGGATCGAGCGGCTGGTGCGCCGGTCGATTTGCTCGCTATCGTCGGCGAAAAGGCTAACCATCGCAGAGTTCCGTGTTCTCAAAGAAGCGACACAGTACCAAGTCCTTGGCCCCCAAATGGTTTCGCCACTCGCGGCGATTGCGCGGCATTCTAGCAAAAATTGTGTGAAGCCGCGCAATATCCTCTCCGAATACAAAGCCCCGGCGCCGGGGGACGCCGGGGCTTCGCCTGGAAGGTACCTTGGGGGCTCAGGTATCTTTGGAAAGGTGCTGTCGGGCTCAGAAGCAGCGGTTGATCATCCGCCAGCGGGGTCCCCAGGGGGTCGGGACCAGCCGGCGCACATAGCAGCCGCCATAGCCGTAGGAGACGGGAGCATAGAAGCGCGGTCCACCCCAGCCGTGGCCGTTGTGCCAGCCACCGCCGCCGTGCCAGCCGCCGCCGCCACCATGCCAGTGCGCGGAGGCGGAGGTCGGCGCCAGCGCGGCACCAAGCGCAACCGCGGCGACGGCGGCGAGGGAAAGTTTCCTCAACATGGTGATCTCCTCAAATCTGTTGGCGCGGGGCTATCGCGTCGATGGAAAGGCCGCCGAAACGGTCTGCCTCTGAAAGAGGCTTTGGTTTCGATGGACCCGAGGTTATCCGAGCGAGGCTGAACCAAACCCTGACGTGGCCTTCAGAATGGGTTCATCTGGGTGAAATCATTGTAATCCACGTTGGACTTCCAACCCTGAAAGGGGGACCCACCACGCGTCCGCAATGGATGGGAAGGAGACCACGCTGAAGCTAAGCTTCGCGTCTGCCTTGAGTGCTACGGTCATATAGAGTCTGCCATGGTCGATCCTCAGTCACACCAGGAAGGGGCCTTCGCGTGATCACCGTTTGGGGCGGACAGACCTCGCGATCGATCCGGGTCGTATGGGTGCTGGAGGAGATGGGCCTTCCCTACCGCGTGCGGCAGGTGGACATGCTGGCCGCCAAGCAGGACCCCGAGTTCCTGGCGGTCAACCCCGCTGACTACATCCCCGCGATCCAGGACGGCGACGTCGTCATGGTCGAGTCGATCGCGATCATGGAGTACCTGATGGCCCGCTACGGGCCGACGCCGCTGGCGCCCGCGCCGCAGGATCCCACGTTCCCCGCCTACCAGCAATTTCTGCATCTGGGCGAAGCCGGTCTCGCGACCCTGATGATGCCCGTCGTCGTCAGCCGCTTCATCGCGCCCGACGCCGAACGGGAGAACTGGGGCGCGACCTGGTGCCTGCAGTCGTTCCAGAAGCGGCTAAAGCTTGTCAGCCAACGGCTTGCCGACTCGTCCTACCTTGCCGGCGAGGCTTTCACAGCAGCCGACATCTCGGTGACCTACGCCCTGAACCTGGGCCAACGGAACTGCGGGATCACCCTCGGCGACGCCGAACAGGCCTATTTCGCCCGCACCACCGGCCGCGACGCCTACAAGCGTGCCATGGAGCGTTCGCACGAAGGGGTGAACACCTGATTCCCGTTTCGTCCGCGAATCGAGACACGAGAGGTCAGCACTCAACGTCATGGGGTCGAAAGCGGCCCTAAGCCCGACGCCGACCTTCGGACGCCCAGATCGCCGCCATCTACAAGTATCGGTTCAGGTGAACACTCGCCCTCGGCCTGCGGCGAAGCCCCCGCGAGCCCGTTTGGGCGGTCGCTTGCCGTATCGCGAAGGCGCCGATATAAGCCCGGCAACTCCGAACCACTGTTTCTCTTCAAGGACAACATCATGGCCATCGAACGCACCTTCTCGATCATCAAGCCCGACGCCACCGCGCGCAATCTCACCGGTGCGGTTAACGCCGTGATCGAGAAGGCGGGCCTGCGCATCGTCGCGCAGAAGCGTATCCGCATGACCAAGGAACAGGCCGAGACCTTCTATGCGGTCCACAAGGCGCGCCCCTTCTTCGGTGAGCTCGTGGAGTTCATGACGTCGGGCCCCGTGGTCGTCCAGGTGCTGGAAGGCGAGGGTGCCGTCGCCAAGTATCGCGACGTGATGGGCGCGACCGATCCGTCCAAGGCGGCTGACGGCACCATCCGCAAGCTCTACGCAAAGTCGATCGGCGAGAACTCCGCGCACGGCTCGGATGCGCCGGAGACCGCCGCGATCGAGATCGCGCAGTTCTTCTCGGGCAACGAGATCGTCGGCTGATCCGTCAGCCGATAAGGTAACGAGACGCGGCGAAAGGACGTAGTGTGAACTGGCTCTGGCAGATCTTCGATCCCGCTACGATCGGGGCATTCTTCACCCAGTTCCGCGTTGAGATGGCCGAACCGACCTTTTGGGTCGCGGTCGGCAAGATCATCTGGATCAACATCCTCTTGTCCGGCGACAATGCGCTGGTGATCGCGCTTGCCTGTCGCGGCCTCAAGCCGCGGCATCGGCTGTGGGGCATGATCCTCGGTGCGGGCGCCGCGGTGCTGCTGCGGATCATCTTCACGGGCATCGTCGCGAGCCTGATGGAGTTGCCGTACCTCAAGCTGGTGGGCGGCCTCGCGCTGATCGTGATTGCGGCCAAGCTGCTGGTGCCGGAGCAAGAGGACGAGGACGGCGTCGAGTCGGCGTCGCATCTGTGGCAGGCCGTGCAGATCGTCGTCGTTGCCGACATCGTCATGAGCCTGGACAACGTCATTGCGGTGGCCGCGGCCGCCAATGGCAGCGTGCCCTTGCTGGTGCTCGGTCTTGCCATCAGCGTGCCCTTGATCGTCGCCGGCGCGGCGCTGATCATGGCGCTGCTCGCAAAGCTGCCGGTTCTGGTGTGGGCCGGCGCGGCGCTGCTCGGCTGGATCGCGGGCGAAGTGATCGCGACCGATCCCGGCATCGCGCCGAGGCTGCATGCGCTGTTCGACGGTCCGTTCGGCGCTTCGCTCGACAACATGCTCGGCGCCTTGCGCATCCCGCCGCAATTCGCCCATGGCGGCGGAGGCGGCGACTATCTCTGCGCAGCTCTCGGCGTCGTTGTCGTGCTGGTCGTCGGCTCCATCTGGCGCCGCCGCAGCATGAGCGCGGCCGCGCTCGAGTCCTCCGAACGCCACGTCAAGGCCTCGGCGGAGTAGATCTATCTTTTGAGCATGATCTCTTGGGAAAAGCGCTAGCGTCGGACGATCGAGCCGGCGCGGTTGATCAGGCGGGCGAGCGCGCGGAAGCGGCTGCCGACTCGATCCGCGACGAGATCGCCGAGGCGGTGCTCGAACACCAGCAACAGCTTGCGGCCCATGCTGCGGAAATGCGTCGCGGGCAAGACGCCCGGACGCGCCGCCGAGATCAGATGTGCGACGCGGAAGGCCGCGCCCAGCAGGCGGGCGCGTTCGAGCTGCGCCGGCGTCAGCAGCTCCTGCATGGCGACCGGCGGCTGGTTCTCCTCGCTGAGGCCCGCATAGCGATAGAACACGGACAACCCGACGAAGGCGCGCTCGGTGTGGGTGATCGCGCCGAAATTACCGTTGACGACGAGGCTCAGCGTCTGCTCGCCGCGATGGTCGGGATGCACGCGCCACCCGATGTCGGACAGCAGGCACGCGGCGTGGCGCAGGCGGCGGTCTTCTTCGGTCTCGCGCAGCTTCACCACGCGCGCGAGGCGGTCGGTCCAGGCGATCAGCTCGCGGGCGTGCTTTGCCGAACGCGACAGCAGCTGGTTCAGCTCCTCGGCCGCGCAGATCAGTCCGTCCTTGTTGCGCTCGGACTCCGGCAGCTTCTCGTGCAGCAGGCCCTCGCGCACGCCGAAGGTCGAGAACACGATGGTCTTCGGCTTCGCCACCCGGATGATGTGCTCGAGCACCAGCGCCGCATAGGTGAGGAGCGGACGCCGGGCATCGGCGACGATCTCGATGTCGGCGAGCATGCCGGCGGCCGCAAGCCGGCGGAGACGACGCGAGAAATCGAGCGCCTCGGCCGCCGAAATCGAATAGCCGTGCATCACCTGCAGCGGATAGCCGCTCTGGATGATGTGGATGCGCGCAAGCGCGCGCCAGGTGCCGCCGACCGCGTAGAAGCTGCGGCTGCTCCCCGCCTTGAGCTGCGGCACCCCATCGAGCGCTTCGCGCACGATGCGGTCGGCGCGTTTCAGGGATTTATGCGCGAGGTCCTGCAGCGCGAGGCCGCCGAGCGGCAGCGTCACGCCGCTGCGCACGGTGTTTTTGCGCACGTCGATCAGTTCGAGCGAGCCGCCGCCGAGGTCGCCGACGATGCCGTCAGGATGATGGATGCCGGAGATCACGCCAAGCGCCGACAGCCGCGCCTCGCGCGGGCCCGACAGGATCTCGATCTTCACCGCGCAGATGCGCTCGGCTTTCGCGATGAAGTCGGCGCCGTTGGAGGCATCACGGCAGGCGGCGGTCGCAATCGCAAACACCCGCCCGACCTGCATGACCCGGCACAGCGCATGGAAGCGCTTGAGCGAGGTCAGCGCCTTGTCGACGGCGTCGGGCGCAAGCAGTCCCGTGCTCTGCACTTCGCGCCCGAGGCCGCACAGCGTCTTCTCGTTGAAGATGGGAATGAGGCTCCGCGTCAGTCCCTCGTAGACGACGAGACGGACCGAGTTGGAGCCGATGTCGATGACCGCGACGCTCGAGCCGCGCTTGCGCGGCCGCTTCACGTCGACGATCCCGGATCAGGATTGATGACGTTCATTACGGCGCGTGAGGCGGCGCGGCGAGGATTCCTTGAGCGACTTACCACGGCCAGACAGACTCGGATTTGTCATGAAGTAGTTGTGGACGTTGAAAGGCTCCTCGCCCTTCGCGGTCTTCATACGCGTTGAGGACCCGTCCGGCAACAATTGCCAGCTCTGTTCATTGTCCTTGAGATTCGCGACCATGATCTGTTCGAGAACCTGCTGATGCACCGTGGGATTCTGCAGCGGACACAGCACCTCGACGCGGCGGTCGAGGTTGCGCGGCATCATGTCGGCTGAGGAGATATACACAGCCGCTTTCGCGCTCGGCAGGCCCTGGCCCATGCCGAAGCAGTAAATTCGGCCGTGTTCGAGGAATCGTCCGATGATCGACTTGACGCGGATGTTCTCCGACAAGCCGGGAATGCCGGGACGCAGGCAGCAGATACCGCGCACCACGAGTTCGACCTGCACGCCGGCCTGTGAGGCCTCGTAGAGCGCGTCGATGATGTCGGGGTCGACCAGCGCGTTCATTTTCATCCAGATCGCAGCAGGCCGGCCGTGCCGCGCATGCGCGGTCTCGCCCTGGATGTGCTCGATGATGCGCTTGCGCAAGGTCAGCGGAGACACCGCCATCTTTTCCAGATCGCTCGGCGCAGCGTAGCCGGTGATGAAGTTGAACACGCGCGCGGCGTCGCGGCCGATGGTCGGCTCCGAGGTGAAGTAGGAGAGGTCGGTGTAGATGCGCGCGGTCACCGGGTGGTAATTGCCGGTGCCGGTGTGGACGTAGGTCGTGAGGCTGCCGCCCTCGCGCCGCACCACCATCGAGAGTTTCGCGTGGGTCTTCAGTTCGAGGAAGCCGTAGACGACCTGCACGCCGGCGCGTTCGAGGTCGCGCGCCCAGCGGATGTTGGCCTCCTCGTCGAAGCGGGCCTTCAGCTCGATCAGCGCGGTGACGGATTTGCCGGCTTCGGCGGCTTCCACGAGCGCGCGCACGATCGGCGAGTTGCTGGAGGTGCGGTAGAGCGTCTGCTTGATGGCGACGACGTCGGGGTCGCGCGTCGCCTGCTGGAGAAACTGCACCACGACGTCGAAGGATTCGTAGGGGTGATGGACGACGAGGTCCTTCTGCCGGATCGCAGCGAAGATGTCGCCGCCTTGCTCGCGCACGCGCTCGGGATGGCGCGGCACGTAAGGGGTGAATTCGAGATCGGGCCGGTCAAGGCGGGTGAGCTGCGAGAGCTCGTTCATGGCGAGCACGCCATCGACCAGGAACACCTCGTCGTCGGCGGTCGACAGCGCGTGCTGCACGAAACTGCGCAGCTGCTCCGGCATCTTGGCGTCGATCTCGAGTCGGATCACCGAACCGCGGCGGCGGCGCTTCAGCGCGGTCTCGAACAGGCGGACGAGATCCTCGGCCTCTTCCTCGATTTCGAGTTCGGAGTCGCGGAGGACGCGGAAGGCGCCCTGGCCGTGAAGATTGTAGCCGGGGAACAGGCGGTTGATGAACAGCGCGGTGGCCTGCTCCAGCGAGATCAGCCGGACGACCTTGCCGTCAGCCGGCAGACGGATGAAGCGGTCGATCTTGCCGGGCATGCGGATCAGCGCGTTCATCTGCTTGCCGTCGGCGGCGCGCGTGAGCTGGAGCGCGATGGTGAAGCCGAGGCTCGGAATGAACGGGAAGGGGTGGGCCGGGTCGATCGCGAGCGGCGTCAGCAGCGGGAACACGTTGCTGAGGAAGTAGTCCTCGACCCAGGTTCGTTCCGCCTTGGTGACCTCCTTGCCCTCGACCAGCACGATACCCTCGTCGGCGAGCGTGCCGCGCAGGTCGCGCCAGATTGCCTGCTGGTCGGAGGCAAGCTGCGAGACGGTCCGGTTGATGAGCGCGAGCTGCTCGGACGGGGTCAGACCGTCGGGGCTGCGCTCAGCAATACCCTCGCGCACCTGGGCCTTGATGCCGGCGACGCGGACCATGAAGAACTCGTCGAGGTTATTCGCTGAAATCGACAGGAATCGCACCCTCTCCAGCATGGGGTGGCTGGGATTGACCGATTCCTCCAGGACGCGGCGGTTGAAGTGCAGCCAGGAAAGCTCGCGATTGATGAACCGCTCGGGGCTCGATGCGATCGCCGGCGGGCCTTCGGCTTCCGGGGCTTTTTCTTTAACTTCAACAGCTTGCGCAGAATCCATCAGAAGTCGGTCCATCCAGTTCGCCCCAATTTGCGACTTACGCGCAAAACCCGCGGGAGCATGTGTTAGAGCGATGACGTTTCGATGACATTGATGTTCCGCCGCCCGGCCGCGTCAACCCGCCTTGGTCAGACATCCCGGAGCAGCTCGGCCGCCAAGGCCCGGGTGACGGGGCGGCCGAGGCGCAAGGCCTCGCTGTCCAGCAGGTCCACAGCCCGTCGGGCGGCGGCCGAGGACCGCTCCAGGCGAGTGGCGAGGTAGCTGACCACGCTCTCGTCCACCGCGAGCTGGCGGTCGGCGCAGAACTTGACGATCAGGCCGCGGAAGAGCTGGTCGTCGGGCGGCAGCAGCGAGACAACGGGGACGGCGCGGAGCCGCGAGCGCAGGTCGGCGAGCTCGATCTCGAGAGACGCGGGCACCTCGCGTCCGGTGAAGAGGACGTAGGCGCCGTCCTCGCGGGCCAGATTCATCAGATGGAACAGGGCGCGCTCGTCGAATTCCCTGGCTTTGGGATCCTCGACCACCAGCGCGCCGGTGGCGAGCGCAGCCGGGACGGCCTCGGCGGTCAGCCCATTGGCCGTGGTCGAGCGGGCGCCTGAAGCCTCGGCCCAGATCGCGGCGAGATGGCTCTTGCCGCTTCCTTCCGGGCCGGCCAGCCACATGATTCGGTTCGGCCATTCCGGCCAGGCGTCGATGAGGGCAAGACCGGCGGCGTTGACGGGGCCTTCGAGGAAATTGTCCCGGCTCAGGCTCTCCGCATGCGGAAGCGAAAACGCCAACTGTCGGGGATGAACGCGGCTTGGCACGCTTGCTTTGCTCCGTGCCGGCGTGCCGGCTTCGTTTGACGAGATGCGACCTAATCGAGCGGGAGTTGGCCTTTTACGGGGCCGCTCCCAACTCACTTGGCCTCGATCGTGCTCATGTGCCGCAACCATTCGACAAGATAGAGCGACACGGAGGAGAGCGTGAAGACCGTGACGAGGCCCATCAGGATTATATCATAAGGACCGGGTTTGAAGCCGAAGGCGAGGGCGGCCAGCACCAGCGCCGCGAACGCCACTTGGGCCACAGTGTTGAGCTTGGATACCTTTGAGGGCTTCATCTCCACAGGTCGGTCGAACAGCCACGATATGATCACGGCGGCGACGATCATGATGTCGCGCGAGACCACCAGGATGACGATCCAGCGCGGAATCGCGCCCCAGATGCCGAGCGCCATGTAGATCGAGACCAGCAGCGCCTTGTCGGCGAGCGGGTCGAGCAAGGCGCCGAGCTCGCTCGTCATGTTGAAGCGCTTGGCAAGGAAGCCGTCGACCGCGTCGCTGATACCGGCGATCAGGAATACGGCGAACGCCACCTCCATTTGGCTCGACACGATGGCCCAGACGATGATCGGGACCAGCATGATGCGGCCCAAAGTAATGATGTTCGGTATACTCACACGGCGCTTCCCGGCACCCGGCCTGACCTCGAATTCGGCCCTTTGGAGGCTGAACCGGTTGATATCTCTACATAGTATACGGCGGCGCGCCATGCGAGCCATTGCGCGTCCCCGGAATTCGACGTAACCAGCCGCAAACCCACTGGAAATCGGGCATGACCGACCGCAAAAACGGCCTCACTTACGCCGATTCAGGCGTCGATATCGATGCGGGCAACCGCTTGGTCGACCTGATCAAGCCGATGGTGCGCGCCACCGCACGGCCCGGCGCCGACGCCGAAATCGGCGGATTCGGCGGCCTGTTCGATCTCAAGGCGGCCGGTTTCAAGGATCCCATCCTGGTGGCCGCGACCGATGGCGTCGGCACCAAGGTCAAGATCGCGATCGAGACCGGCCTGCATGGCGGGATCGGCATCGACCTCGTCGCCATGAGTGTCAACGACCTCGTGGTGCAGGGCGCCGAGCCGCTGTTCTTCCTCGACTATTTTGCCTGCGGGAAGCTCGATCCGGAGGCGACCGCGTCGATCGTCGCCGGTGTCGCCGAAGGCTGCCGCGAATCCGGCTGCGCCCTGATCGGTGGCGAGACGGCCGAGATGCCCGGCCTCTACAAAGACGGCGACTACGACCTCGGCGGCTTTGCCGTCGGCGCCGCGGAGCGGGGCACGCTCTTGCCGCGCAAGGACATCGCCGCCGGCGATGCCGTGATCGGGCTCGCTTCGTCGGGCGTGCACTCCAACGGTTTCTCGCTGGTGCGCAAGATCGTGGAACAATCCGGCCTCGGCTTCGGGGCGCAGGCGCCGTTTGCGCCCGTCATGACGCTGGGCGGCGCGTTGCTGACGCCGACGCGTCTCTACGTCAAATCCTGCCTGCGCGCGATCCGCGAGACCGGCGCGGTGAAGGGGCTTGCCCACATCACCGGCGGCGGCTTTACCGACAACATTCCGCGCGTGCTGCCGAAGCATCTCGGCGTCGGTATCGATCTGGCGCGCCTGCCAGTGCTGCCGGTGTTCAAATGGCTGGCCGCGCAGGCCGGCATCGCCGAGCTCGAAATGCTGCGGACCTTCAATTGTGGGATCGGCATGATCGCGATTGTCGAGCCGGACAAGGTCGAAGAGGTCGTGGAGATCTTCACTGACGCCGGTGAGACCGTGGCACAGCTCGGTAGCGTGATCCTGGCCGAGGGCGAGCACCGCGTCGTCTATAACGGCCATCTCGACCTGGCGCTGTAATGACCGGCGCTGTAATGAAACGCCGCGTCGCCATCCTGATTTCCGGCCGTGGCTCCAACATGGCTGCGCTGATCAAGGGCGCGGCCGCGCCGGATTTTCCGGCGGAGATTTCGCTCGTCATCTCGAACAAGGCCGATGCGCTGGGGCTGGAAAGGGCCAAAGCGAGCGGCGTGAAGACGCTGGTGATCGAAAGCAAGCCGTTCGGCAAGGACCGCGCCGGCTTCGAGAAGGTGCTGCAAGCAGCACTCGATCAGCACGGCATCGAGCTGATTTGCCTCGGCGGCTTCATGCGCCTGTTCACGGCCGAATTCACCAAGGCGTGGTACGGGCGGATGCTCAACATTCATCCCTCGCTGCTGCCGTCCTTCCCCGGTCTCGACCCGCACGGCCAGGCCTTGCGCGCCGGCGTCAAGCTGTCCGGCGCGACGGTGCACTTCGTGATCCCCGAGACCGACGCCGGCCCAATCGTGATGCAGGGCGCGGTTCCCGTCAGCGACCACGACACGGCGGACACGCTGTCGGAGCGTATCCTTGAAGTCGAGCACCGCATCTATCCCGCAGCACTGAGCCTGCTCGCGACCGGCAAGGTCCAGATCGAGGGCGATGTGTGCAAGACCGCGGGCAGCGGGCCGTCGGAGAATTTTCTGGTTTCGCCGTTGGTGCGGTGAAGCGCCGTCGCACTCGGAATACTTCTCATTCCAAACAAAAACCCCCGGCAGAGCCGGGGGCAACGTCATGATCTCTTGCGCAGACCGCGAGAGAAATCAGGAAACCTTGAGGTTCTCCGCGGATGCCTTGCCGCGGTTCTCCACGAGATCGTATTCAACCACCTGATTTTCATTGAGGGTCGAGAGTCCGGCGCGCTCGACGGCGGAGATGTGGACGAAGACGTCCTTGTCACTGCCGTTCGGCTTGATGAACCCATAGCCCTTGGTCGGGTTGAACCATTTGACGGTGCCCTTTTGCGGCATCCTCAGTCTCCTCCGCTAGATACAAAAACGACGCGGCCGCTTTTCGCGTGCCACGCCACAAACGGGCTTCCGGTAGTCTGTTCGAGTCTTGAGTCTCAATGTCGCGAAACGCACAGTCGAGCGGCCAATTCCGATTGTGTCCGATATTGCAACATGAAAATCGCCCGTTAGCAAGCCGCGCGCGAATTTCAAGACTTCGACCCGAGTGCCCGTCCGCAATTTGCGACCTGTGGCCGCGGAACCACAATCGGAAGCAATGCCTTTGCCGGGACGCGCCAGCCGGTTGACCCTCAGTAACAGTTCGGAACAAATCGCGGCACGCGTGCGCCGCTCCTGTTGCTTTTTTGCGCGCCGCCCTTTGCTTCAGGACTTGTCGCCATGTGCTGCATTTCGCAGCCCTCAGAGACACGGCAGGCGATCAGGCTGAACCGCGTCCGCTGGATCGCGGCTGCCGTGGCGTTTGCTCTCATCATGGTACTGTCGACGACATCAGGCTTTGCGCAGAGTCCCACGCCCACGCCGACCCCGACACCCACGCCGTCACCGACGCCGATTCCGATGCCAATTCCGATGCCGACCGCGACCAATTACGACCAGTCGGCCGGCAACAGCTCGCTCAATCTCGGCTCGAATTTCCTGGAGCGGCTCGGAAACCAGGCATCTGGCGGCGTCAACCGGGCGTTTCGGACCAATCCCGGCGGCGGCGGCGCGTCGGCGAGCACGGAAGACCCGCGCTACCGCACCTGGTTCGAGGGTTATGGCATCTCGGTCCGGACGGATGCGCAAGGAGACTTTGTCGGCGACAAGCGCAAGACGTTTGGCGGTGTCGCAGGCTTTGGCGCGCGGCTCGCGCCGGGTGTCAATCTCGGCTTCTCCGTCGACCAGAGCCACACCGATATCGACGTGCCGCTCGCACTTCAGTCCGCCACGCTGGATCTGACGCAACTCGGCTTCAGCGGCTCGGTCGACAAGGGCCCCTGGACCTGGGCCTTCGCGGTGGTGCACGGCTTTGGCAAGGTCCGCTCCAGCCGGGATACTGGCCTGGGACTTGCGACCGCGGGTTATCGCGCCGCAATCGACGGCGCGCTGACCGAGATCAGCTATTACTGGACCAAGGACCAGATGCGCATCGTGCCCAAGGGCGCACTGGAATATGTCCGCGCCACCAGCGTCGCGTTCCAGGAGGTTGGCGGCCTCGATCCACTCAATGTCGGCTCGACGGCGCTCTCGCGCGCGCGCGTCATGATCGGAGCCGAGATCGGGCGCTACTTCATCTTCGACCAGAAGATCCTGGACCTGTCCGCCTACGGCAAGTTCGTCGACAATTTCTATCAGAACCTGGGATCGGTGCAGGTCAGCCTCGGGACCCAGAGCATCGTCGTGCCCGGCATCGGCGAGAGCCGCTACGGTACGGATGCAGGCGCCTCGGCCTCGCTCAGCCTGACCAACACGGCGCGGCTCTACGTCAACTACGACGGCAAGTTCCGCAACGAGCTGACGTCGCACCAGGGCACGGTCGGCTTCGAATATCGGTGGTGAAGCGAAGCCTGCCCGCGTCGGCCAGAGGAGGATCCGGAAAACTGCGAAGCGGTTTTACGAAAGCATCATGCTCGAGCTTTAAGTCGGCATTGCCGCGACATAACCCGTCAATCCAAAGGCCGCGCGCGCGGCCGTCATCATCGGCGCCAGCGCGTTCGGGTGGATGAACTCGTCGCGGAAACAGGGATGGATCTTGGGATCGAAGATTTTCTTCAGCCAATCGACCACGATCTTGTGGCGCTCGGAGGCGCGGAACTCCTTATGATAGGTGAGCCAGAGATCGGCGTGGTGGCTGACGCCGAGATCGACGGCAACCAGCGGGGCGCCGAGCGCGATCGAAACCGTCGGCAGGAATCCGATGCCGGCGCCGCGCTCCACCGCATAGAGCACGCCGACCGAGGAGTTGGTCTTGATCCCGACGATGCCCTCGAGCGACTTCAGTCCGAGCACGCGGGCGTAGGCGCCGTCGTCGACCTGCGGAGCGCTCTGCTTGATGATGCGGTGGTTCTTCAGCTCGGCCAGGGTCGCGGGCACGCCGTAGAGGTTTTCGTACTCCTTGGAGACGAAGGGATAGATGTGCAGGCGGCCGAGCTTGGCGACGATCAGATCGGGATTGGTCGGCGGCTCGAGCTGGATCGCGATATCGGATTCGAGCCGCGCGACGTCGGCCTGTTCCATCGCGCAGCGCAGGTCGACGGTGATCTTGCGATAGGTTTTCTGGAAATCGATCAGTCGCGGCAGAATCCAGAAATTTCCGGGGCCTTCCGTCACCGCGACGCGCACGGTGCCTGACATATCGTTCGACGATCGCGAAGCACGCCGGAACACATTGAAGGCATGACGCTCCATGTGCGCGACGTCGGCGATCATCGCGCTGCCTTCGTCGCTGAGCGTGAGCCCGCTCTGGTCGCGCAGGAACAGCTTGCAGTCGATGCTCTCTTCGAGCCGGTCGATCCTGCGCATCAGGGTGGTGGAGGTGAGCCCGAGCTCCTCGGCGGCGTTGCGGAAGCTTTTATATTTTGCGCAAGCTAAAAACAGTTTCAAATCGTCCCAGGACATGTCCAGGGTTTCTTCACGGTGCTGCATCACCGCAGCACCCCGGTGCAATAACTGCTGCATACGCCTGATCCCCAGCCGCTAAGCTCATCGCCATAGCGGGGCACGAAAGCCGCGAACGATAGAGGGGCGACATGAGTATGGAAAGGGGCTCGTTTGCCGCAAGGCATGATTTCGACGCGCTGCCGCTCAGTCCGGATGTCGACGTCCGTCGCGCCAAATTTTCCGAAATCGCCGCGCTTTCGCAGTTGGCGCACCGGCTGGTGCCGGGCGTTCGGATCGGGGCGACTGAGCTTGCAAAATATTTCGCCTTCGATCCCGAGAGCATCCTGACTTTCAGCCGGAAGGGCAACCTTGTCGGCGGCATGGCCTTCCTGTTTCTCAACGATCGCGGGCATGATGCGTTGCTGCTCGACGAGATCTGCCTCACCGCGCCGGAGACGCGCTATCTCGCGTCCGCGAAGGAAGACGTTTCCGCTATCTACATCTGGGCGATCGCGGCGACGGGGCGCGGCGTCGCCGGTCTCGGCAAGGCCGCGGCTCATCTTAGACAGCTAAGGTTTCGCAACGCGGATTGCTATGCGCAGCCGTCAACCGTGGCCGGCCGCGACATCATGAAAGCGACAGGCTTCGAGCCTGTTCCAAGCTTCCAACCCGACCTCTGGTGCTACGAGCGGCCCTGGCATCGGCAGCCGATGCGCATGCCGAGCGCGATCATCCAAGCAAGGAGTTTTGCAGATGCACGGTACTAGGATTCCTCTCGCCAAGCCCGATTCCCGCGCCATCACCATTCGCCTCGCGCGCGATCTCACCGATCTCATGCTGGTCACCTCGATCCGCTCAGCCGTCTATCTCGCCGAGCAGGATTGCCCGTTCGATGAAGAGTTCGACGGCAACGACATGGTTGCCGCGCATTTCATCGGCTATGTCGGCAACGAGCCTGCGGGCTGTCTGCGGGTGCGGTTCTTCGGCGATTTCGCCAAGGTGGAACGGCTTGCGGTGCGGCACCAATACCGGCGGTCGCGCGTCTCGTTCAAGCTGGTACAAGCGAGCGTCGACTATGTGAAGCGCAAGGGCTTTCGCAAGATCTACGGCCAGGCGCAGGACCGGCTGGTCGATTTCTGGGCCCATTTCGGCGCCAAGCCGCTTGGTCACAATCGCAAGATCACATTTTCCGACTTCTCCTACACAGAAATGCTGCTGGAGATCGAACCGGGTCCGGATGCCATTACGCTGGACAGCGATCCTTACGTGATCATCCGCCCCGAGGGCGATTGGGACCGGCCGGGCGTGCTCGACGCCTCGGCAGGACGGGCTGTGACGTCGCCGCTGCGGGACGTCGCGCTCGCTGGCCGTTGAAACTGGTGCAGCTGCGCGCAAAACCATGCTGGTTTCCATCACAGACGATCCGCCGATCCTGGTCTGCGCGGATCTCCAGGTCGAATATCTGACCCCCGGACGTCGCCACGTCATCCTCGACGGCGATGCCGCAACGGCGCGCTGCGTGGAACTGCTGACGTTCTGGCGCGACAATCTCTGGCCGGTGATGCATCTGAAGCGCATCGCGCAGGCGGCCTGGTTCAATCCGGCATCCAAGCTGACCGATTGGATCGCGAAGGCGAAGCCGCGGCCGGGAGAAATGACCTTCGAGCACCCGCTGCCGTCGGCCTACAGTTCGGCGCGGTTTGTGGACTACATGTCCAATATCCGCAATGTCCGTTGCGTGCTCGCGGGCTTTTCCCTGGACGAAACCGTCCTGGCCACCGCTATTGACGGGTTTCACCGCAGTCATCGCTTCCAGGTGGTGGCCGACGCGGTGGCCTGCCGGCAGCCGGGGACTGGCGATGCTGCCGCCTACAAGCATGCGGTAGTGAATGTGATCGGGAATTTTGCTACAATCCAGTCCAGCGCCGAACTGATCAGAACCAGCGGCGCCGTTGCGGTGTAGGCGGCCGCGATCGACGGATGGAGTGGGACATTGTCACGGGGAGATCAGCTCGAGGAGCTGGCAAGCGACCTGTCGCGTGCCGCCGAGGCGGCACGCCGTCTTGGTCTGCCAACGACGGTGTATCTGCTCTCGATGGCGCTGGTGGAGGTGCGGGAGGCCGCTGCCGCCGATAGCGATGGGAATGACGACGGTGCGGCGTGACAGCTGCCCGATGTGCGGCTTTGTGCAACGCAGCTGAGCGCTTCCTGCCGACGAATTGACGTTGCAAGTTTTGCGCGGTGGCAATAGCCAAGGAGCTGGATCATCGAGTGATGACGCTGGCCGCGCCGGCGACGTGACGCTTTCAAGGATTCCTGCAAATGTCCATGCTGCCCAATTCGCAAGAGGCCCGGGATGTGGCCTACCAGCTCCATCCCTACACCAACGCGCGCGCCCATCAGCAGGCCGGTCCCCTGGTGATCGAACGCGGCGAGGGGCCTTACGTGTTCGATGCGTCAGGCAAGCGCTATTTCGAGGCGATGGCAGGCCTGTGGAGCGTCGGACTCGGCTTCAACGAGAAGCGGCTGGTCGACGCCGCGCACAAGCAGATGCTGGCGCTGCCGTTCTATCACACGTTCTCCGCCAAATCGCACGGGCCCTCGATCGATCTCGCCGAGAAGCTGGTCGCGCTCGCGCCTGTTACGATGAGCAAGGTGTTCTTCACCAATTCCGGCTCGGAGGCCAACGACACTGTTCTGAAGTTGATTGCCTATCGTTCCAATGCGCTCGGCCAGCCACAGCGCAAGAAGGTGATCAGCCGGATGCGCGCCTATCACGGCGTCACCATCGCGTCCGCCAGCCTCACCGGGCTGCCGAACAACCACCGCTCTTTCGACTTGCCGCTCCCGAACATCCTGCACACGGGCTCGCCGCATTTCTACAAGGATGGCGCGCCCGGGGAGAGCGAGGAAGCGTTCGCGACGCGGCGGGCCGAGGAACTCGATGCGCTGATCCAGAAGGAAGGCCCGGACACGATCGCTGCGTTCTTCGGCGAGCCGGTGATGGGCGCGGGCGGCGTCATCGTGCCGCCGGCGACCTATTGGGACAAGATCCAGAAGGTGCTGAACAAGTACGACATCCTGTTGGTCGCCGACGAGGTCATCTGCGGCTTCGGCCGCACCGGCAAGATGTTCGGCTGCGAAACCTACGGCATCAAGCCCGACGCCATCGTGGTCTCCAAGCAGATCACCTCGAGCTATTTCCCGCTGTCGGCCATCATGATGAACGATCGCATGTTCGAACCGATCGCCGACGAGAGCAACAAGATCGGCGTGCTCGGCCACGGCTTCACCGCGGGCGGCCATCCGGTCGGCTCGGCGATTGCGCTCGAGAATTTGAAGATCATCGAGGAGCGGGGCCTGGTTGCGCACGCCGCCGAGCTCGGTGGCTACATGCAAGGCAAGCTGCGTGAACTCACCAGCCATCCACTGGTGGGCGAGGTCCGCGGTGTCGGCATGATCGCTGCGATCGAACTGGTGCTGGACAAGGCGCGCAAGACCGCAGCGGCAACGCCGGGCGCCGTCGGCGGCATGGCCAGCCGCATGCTGCAGGAGCGCGGCGTTATCTCGCGCAACATGCTCGATGCCATTGCCATCTGCCCGCCGCTGATCGTCACCAAGACTCAGATCGACGAGCTGGTCGCGGCGATTTCAGGTGTGCTGGACGACATGAAGCCGGAAGTGGCGAAGCTGACGCCGGCGTAGGGACGGCGCTTCACGCGTGAGCGTAGCGCTCTATCACACCCCCGGTGTCGTCCTGGCCTAGTGCGCAATTGCGCACTAGGCCAGGACGACATCGGGAGGCATCGGGGCTATTCCGCTCGCTGAACCCCGATCACGCGGCCTTTCTCGACCGCCAGCGCCAGCTCGCCGCGCTTCAGTTTCAGGGCGGCCTCGCCGAACAGCTCGCGGCGCCAGCCGCGTAGCGCCGGCACGTCGGCCTCGTCGTCGGCCGCAATCTCCTCGAGATCGTCGACGGTCGCAATCACCTTGCTGGCGACCGCATGGCGCTCCGCGGTCATGCGCAGCAACACCTTCAACAGTTCGACGATCGCGGCGCCATTGTTATTGTTGCGCGGCTTTTCCAGCTTCGGCAGCGTGGCGTGATCGCGCGCCAGCCCGCGCTCGACAGCGGCGACGATGTCGGCGCCCCATTTGGATTTCTCAAAACCCTTCGGCACGGAGCGCAGGTTTGCGAGCTTCTCGATCGTGTTCGGCGCATGGGTCGCGATGTCGCTGACGGCCTCGTCGCGCAGCACGCGGCCTCGCGGCACGTCGCGGCTCTGCGCCTCCTGCTCGCGCCAGGCGGCGACCTCCATTAGGACCGCAAGGTCCTTGGGCTTGCGCACCCGCGTCTTGAGCCGTTCCCAGGCGCGCTCGGGATGGAAGTCGTAGGTCTTGGGCGAGGTCAGGACTTCCATCTCGATCGAGACCCATTCGCTGCGCCGGCGCTTTTTAAGGTCGGCATCGAGCGCTGCGAACACGTCGCGCAGATGCGTGACGTCGGACACGGCGTAGTGCATCTGCTCCTTGGTCAGCGGCCGGCGCGACCAGTCGGTGAAGCGGTGGGTCTTGTCCGGGCGGTGTCCGGTGACCTTCTCGACCAGGGCGTCGTAGGCGATGCTGTCGCCGTAGCCGAGCACCATGGCCGCGACCTGGGTATCGAACACCGGGTGCGGGATGATACCCGCCTGGTGCCAGATGATCTCGATGTCCTGGCGGGCGGCGTGGAACACCTTCAACACGCCCTCGTTGCCCATCAGCTCGAAGAACGGCTTGAGGTCGATGCCCTCGGCCAGGGTGTCGATGACGATTGCTTCCTCGGCGCTGGCCATCTGCACCACGCACAGCAGCGGGTAATAGGTGGTCTCGCGCAGGAACTCGGTATCGACGGTAATGACGGGGTGCTTGGCCAGCCGGCTGCAGGCAGCCGCAAGGTCAGCGGTGGTGGTAATCAAATCCATGAACGGCCCATGACAAGTCCATCAGCCGTTCTGCCGAAAGCGCTGTGATGTCAAGGGGCTCGAAGCGAATTCGAGCCTTGCATTTGGACCGGAATCGCATTTTCCGACGAAAATCCTATTCGTAGCGGACCCGCCGGGAGGGTTTGCGCGCGCAGGGCAGTGCCACCACGACCACGCACATGGCGACCAGCGCCAGCCCCAGGAACTCGAAAACCAACAGATCCACGGCAAAATCCCCCAGCAACATTGCTAAACTTGTCGGGGGCGAATTGAGGGTCTGTTAATTCTCGTGGTTACCGGCGGCGGGTCGGGCCGGATGGTGGACGGGGGGTTAACGGCCGCGGCATGCTATGCAGGCGTCACGGCATCCGGCGTCAGGTCATGAGCTTCGGCAGGGCGGTCGCCAAGGCGTCCACGGCGGCGCGAACTTTCGGCGGCATCCGGGACGAGCGTGGCCAGAGCGCGTGACAGTCGTAGAGAAATCCCGGCTGACCGCTCAACAGAGTGACGAGTCTACCGGCGCGCAGGCGTTCGCGGACTAGCCAGTATGGCAGCCAGGCCAGTCCCATCCCCTGTGACGCGGCGTCCGCGATCGCGTCGAGATCGTCGAGCCTGAGCCTTCCCGCCGGCACGATTTCGCTCGGAGGCTGGCCCTCGCGGGGAAACAGCCACGGCCGGACGCGTCCGGAGCGGCGATAGATGATCGCCTGATGCTGGGCAAGATCGTCGAGCGATTTCGGCTTGCCGTTGGCGCGCAAGTACGAGCGCGTGCCGCACACCACCATGCGCTGGCTTGCGATGCGCCGCGTCATCAGGCCGGATTGATCGTGTAGATCGCCGGTCCGGATCGCAAGATCATAGCGGCCCTCGATGATGTCAGCGATCGGGTCGCCGAACGAGAGATCGAGCTCCAGATGGGGATATCGTCGCGCGAGCTTCATCAGCAAGGGGGCGATGCAGTGCCGGCCCAGCAGGGCGGGCATGGTCACGCGGAGCCGGCCACGCGGCTCGGACAATTCATCGGAAGCGACGGCGTCGGCGGCCACGGCTTCAGCGAGCACAGTGCGGCAGCGCTCGTAGTAGGCTTGGCCAGTCTCGGTCAGGCTCTGGCGCCGTGTGGTGCGGTTGAGGAGGCGGACGCCCAGGCGCTCCTCGAGGAAACGAACGTGCTTGCCGACCATTGGCCCCGACATTTCGAGCGCATCGGCGGCAGCGGCGAACGAGCCCACATCCACCGCCTTGACGAAGACGGCCATGCTGGTCAGGCGGTCCATGATTGCAAACTCCTGGTTTCGACTGTTCACCTCTCCGCACGCTTTATCCGGCGCCGCCCGGTTGGCATAGGTCCATTGAATTCAATTATTTTGGAGTGTGTTCATGGCGCGCGTCGTTCGCTTCCGCAGACATGGTGGCCCCGAGGTGCTGCGCATCGAGACCGTCGACGTCGCGCCGCCAGGGAGGCGCGAGGTGCAGATCAGGGTCAAGGCCCTCGGGCTCAATCGCGCGGAAGCGCTCTTGCGGAAGGGGACCTATATCGAGACCGCGACCTTTCCGTCCGGCCTCGGTCTCGAGGCCGCCGGCATCGTCGAGGCGATCGGCGAAGGCGTGAGCGGCTTCTCGCCGGGCGAGGTCGTCAGCATCGTGCCGCCCGTGTCGATGGTGCGATGGCCGGCTTATGGCGAGCTCGTCACGTTTCCGGCGGAGTTCGTCGTTAAGCACCCGCCCGAGCTCGGCTTCGACGCCGCGGCCGCGGTATGGATGCAATATCTGACGGCGTTCGGCGCTCTGGTCGATATTGCTGGGCTGGAGCGAGGGGAGTCCGTAGTCATCACCGCGGCGTCGAGTAGCGTCGGGCTTGCAGCGATTCAGATCGCGAACCGGATCGGTGCGATCCCGATTGCAGTGACGCGAACCTCGATCAAGCGGCAGGCCCTGCGCGATGCTGGCGCCGCCGACGTTATCGCCTCCGTGGAAGAGGACATCCGGTCACGGCTGCAGGACATTGTCGGCTCAAACGGCGTTCGCGTGGTGTTCGACGCGGTCGGCGGTCCCATATTTGGGCCGCTCACCGCCGCGATGTCGCCGGGTGGCGTTCTCATCGAATATGGCGGCCTGAGCCCAGAGCCAACGCCGTTTCCGCTGGTCAACGTCCTGACCAAGAGCCTGACGCTGCGCGGCTATCTCGTGCACGAGATCATCCGCGACCCCGCGCGGCTTGCTAACGCGAAGACCTTCATCCTCGACGGGCTGCGGGACGGTGCATTGCAACCGATCATCGCCAAAACGTTTCAGTTTGAGGAGATCGTCGAAGCGCATCGCTTTCTGGAGTCAAACGAGCAGTTCGGCAAGATCGTGGTAACGATCTGAGCGAATGATCGTCTTGAACAAACGGTTTCGGCACCCCGGCATCTGGATTATGCCTTCGGCTCGTCCACCGTGCGCACCGAGCTTGCCTCACGTCCCGCAGAACGTCTGCAGCACCCGCTGCTCCGGCAGCGGCGGATCGGCGTAGGCTGCATAGCCCGGCTGGCCCTCGAACGGTTTAGCCAGCACCTTCACGAATTCCTCGAACGGCGTGTAGTCGTCATCGTTGACCGCGGCCTGGATCACGGCCTCGACGCGGTGGTTGCGCGGGATGAACATCGGGTTGACGGCGTGCATGGCGGCTTGCCGTTCGGCTGCGGTTTGCGGCTCCAGCGCCGTGCGCTCGTGCCAGCGCCTGGCCCACTCGTCGAACGCCGCGGGGTCCATGAATTGCGCGCGTGCATCGTCAGCAGCCGGATCGCCAGCGGCGTCGCCGAGTTTGCGGAAGGTGAGGGTGAAGTCGGCCTGGTTCTTGGCCATGGCGTCCAGCAGGTCCTGGATCAGCGCGTCGTCGCCGTCGCGCTCCGTGAACAGGCCGATTTTCTTGCGCAGGCCCGCCTGATAGGCGTCGCTGAACGTGTCGGAGAAGGCGCCAAGAATGTCCTGGGCCTCGGCGACCGCCTTTTCCTGATCGTCGGAAAACAGCGGCAGCAGGCATTCGGCAAGCCGGGTCAGATTCCACAGCGCGATGCGCGGCTGGTTGGCATAGGCGTAGCGGCCCATCTCGTCGATCGAGGAAAACACTTGCGACGGATTGTAGGCGTCCATGAAGGCGCACGGACCGTAATCGATGGTCTCGCCTGATATCGATGAGTTGTCGGTGTTCATCACGCCGTGGATGAAGCCGACTAGCAGCCAGCGTGCGACCAGATCGGCCTGGCGTGCGACGACGCCACCGAGCAGCGCGTGATAGGGCCGCTCGGCGCCGAGCACCTCCGGATAGTGCCTGGCGATGACGTGGTCGGCGAGCCGGCGAATGGCATCGGTGTCGCGGCGGACGGCGAAGAACTGGAAGGTGCCGACGCGGATATGGCTCGAGGCGACGCGGGTCAGCACCGCGCCGGGCAGCGCGGTCTCGCGGATGACGTGCTCGCCGGTGACGACGGCAGCGAGTGAGCGCGTGGTGGGGATGCCCAATGCGAACATCGCCTCGCTGACGATGTATTCGCGCAGCACCGGCCCGAGCGCGGCACGGCCGTCGCCGCGGCGGGAGAATGGGGTGGGACCGGAGCCCTTGAGCTGGATGTCGCGGCGGATGCCGTCCTTGTCGATGACCTCGCCGAGCAGGACCGCCCGTCCGTCGCCCAGCTGCGGAACGAATTGCCCGAACTGGTGGCCGGCATAGGCCATGGCGATCGGATCGGCGCCGGCGGGAACCGTCTTGCCGGCCAGGATTTCGGCGCCCTCAGGGGTTTCCAGCACATCAGGATCCAGCCCGAGCTGGACCGCCAGCGGCCGGTTCAGCTTGATCAGCCGGGGCGCTGCCACCGGCGTCGGTGCGACCCGGGCGAAAAAGCTGTCCGGCAGCGCCGAATAGGAGTTCTGGAACGGGAAATGGACTGTCATGGCCTCAAGATAGGCGTGGAACGCCTGATGGCAAAGGCTTGAGCCGAGATTGGGCAAAAATGGCCACTTCCAGCCGAAAACGGGCCGTTCCCTTGGTTGCCGCCCCCGTCCTGCCGAGGTAAACCCTGCCGCAACTTTGAACCTGCCGTTTCGGCGGTTCGATTCGATCCTCCGACATTGAATTTGGGACGACCATGCATCGCTACCGGTCACATACATGCGGCGCGCTCCGCGAGAGCAACATCGGCGAGACGGTCCGCCTTTCAGGCTGGGTCCATCGCGTTCGCGACCATGGCGGCGTGCTGTTCATCGACCTGCGCGACCATTACGGCCTGACCCAGTGCGTGGTCGATCCGGACTCGCCGGCGTTCTCGCAGGCCGAAAAGCTGCGTTCGGAATTCGTGGTGCGGATGGACGGTAAGGCCCGTCGCCGCCCCGAAGGCACCGACAATGACGATCTGCCGACTGGCAAGATCGAGATCTATGTCAGCGAGATCGAGGTGCTGGGCCCGGCCGGCGACCTGCCGCTGCCGGTGTTCGGCGACCAGGAATATCCTGAAGACGTCCGTCTGAAGTACCGCTTCCTCGATCTGCGTCGCGAGAAGCTGCACCAGAACATCATGACGCGCGTCGAAATCATCAAGTCGATGCGTCGGCGCATGGAGGGGCAGGGCTTCTTCGAGTTCAACACGCCGATCCTGACCGCGTCCTCGCCGGAGGGCGCGCGCGACTTCCTGGTGCCGTCGCGCATTCATCCCGGCAAGTTCTATGCCCTGCCGCAGGCGCCGCAGCAGTACAAGCAGCTCTTGATGATGTCGGGCTTCGATCGCTACTTCCAGATCGCGCCCTGCTTCCGCGACGAGGATCCACGCGCGGATCGTCTGCCGGGCGAGTTCTACCAGCTCGACGTCGAGATGAGCTTTGTCACGCAGGACGATGTCTTCGCCGCGATGGAGCCTGTCATCACGGGTGTGTTCGAGGAGTTTGCCAAGGGCAAGCCGGTGACCAAGGGCTGGCGCCGGATTCCGTTCGCGGAAGCCTTGCGCAAATACGGCAGCGACAAGCCGGACCTGCGCAACCCGATCGAGATGCAGGACGTCTCCGAACACTTCCGCGGCTCCGGCTTCAAGGTGTTCGCGCGCATGTTGGAGGACCCCAAGAACCAGGTCTGGGCGATCCCGGCGCCGGGTGGCGGCTCGCGCGCCTTCTGCGACCGCATGAACTCCTGGGCGCAGGGCGAAGGTCAGCCCGGCCTCGGCTACATCATGTGGCGCGAGGGCGGCGAAGGTGCCGGTCCGCTTGCCAACAACATCGGTGCTGAGCGCACCGCCGCGATCCGCGCGCAGATCGGCGTGAAGGAAGGCGACGCCGCCTTCTTCGTCGCCGGCGATCCCGACAAGTTCTGGAAATTTTCAGGGTTGGCCCGCAACAAGGTCGGCGAGGAGTTGAACCTCACCGACAAGGAGCGGTTCGAGCTGGCCTGGATCGTCGACTTCCCGATGTACGAGTACAACGACGAGGACAAGAAGGTCGACTTCTCGCACAACCCGTTCTCGATGCCGCAGGGCGGTCTCGATACCTTGAAGGGCCAGGACCCGCTGACCATCAAGGCGTTCCAGTACGACATCACCTGCAACGGCTACGAGATCGCCTCGGGTGGCATCCGCAACCACGTGCCGGAAGCGATGGTGAAGGCGTTCGAGATCGCGGGCTATGGCGAGCAGGAAGTCGTCGATCGCTTCGGCGGCATGTACCGCGCCTTTCAGTACGGCGCCCCGCCGCATGGCGGCATGGCCGCCGGTGTCGACCGCATCGTCATGCTCTTGTGCGGCACCAACAATCTGCGCGAGGTCTCGCTGTTCCCGATGAACCAGCAGGCCATGGACCTCCTGATGGGCGCACCGTCGGAGCCCAGCCCCAAGCAGCTCCGCGAGCTGCACGTGAAGGTGAGCCTGCCGCAGAAGTGAGGCTGTCTCCACAGCGTCATTGCGAGCGAAGCGAAGCAATCCAGAATCTTTCCGCGGAGTGACTCTGGATTGCTTCGCTTCGCTCGCAATGACGGGGAGGGATTTTCGCCGGTCCAACTGCCATCCCCGCGCGCAGCGTCGTTCCCTACAGCCCCGTCGACGCCTCGATCCTGAACTGCGCAAGCGCGCTCTGTGGGTCGGTTTGCAAGAGCTGCATCAATTGCATCAGCGGTGCCTTGGCGCGCGGGGACAGCTTGATGGAAAGCGTCTGGCCCGGCGTCTCGACGAAGCGGGCGATCGCGTCCACGGCCGCGTTCGCATCCGGATTGGCGGAAGCAACTTGCTCGCGTTTAGCCTTGATGCTCTCGACGAGCGCCTGGCGTGCGGTATCACGGCTGACATTCTGCATGCGCGCGAACTGCGCCGCGACGAGATCGATGACGCCGCTGTCGCGCAATGAGAATTCGAGCGTGCCCGCCTCGATCCGGGCCGCCTGGCCCATGAGCTGGGCCGGATCGGCCGAAAACACCTCGCGTGGTACGTTGCCGAGCGCCATACGCAGTTGCGCTCTTGCGATGCCTCCGATGTCGAGGGTCGCGGGCGTCAGAGCGAAGCTGTTGGACTGTTCGGTCCAGGCAGCGCCGAGATCGAGGTCGATAGCGAGCTTGTCGATCCCGCTGGCAATCAATGGAAGCTGTTTTGGACCGGATGGATCGGCTGGCGTGACAAATTTGGCAACCACATGCGCCTTGCTCGGGATCGAGCCGACCAGCTGCCCCAGTCCAGGCTCAGTGTGTCGATCATGACCAGCTTATTGGTGGTCTTGAACGGCGCCGTCACGCCCTTGATCTCCGCGCCTGCGAGCACGCCGAACAGCCCGAGCATCTGATCCGGCGAGGGCGCCCGCCCGGCAGTGGTGAGGCTTGCTGCCCAGCGCATCAAACTCGCCGTGCTGAAGGACTTCAGCGCAAAGCGCTCCATCTTGAACTGTCCCTGCGGAGACGGCGCGTCGACGCCTTCGACCGCGAACTCGCCGTCGCGAAATCGGATGGCACCAACCGTGGCCGTTCCTTGCGGCGTGCCGACCGACATCTTGCCGATTTCGGCCTTACCGATGCGAAGACCCTCATAAACTCCGGCGAGCTTCTCCAGCAGCTCGCGTGCCTGCGCCGGAGTCGGCGGGGCCGATTGATCCCGTGGCAGCGCGGCAAATATCTCGGCCAGCCGGAATTTCGACGGCTGGACGGCGATGTCTTCCATGGTGAACCCGTCGACATCCACTCGCATCCCCTGTGCCGATTTGAGCGCATAGGGGCCCGTCGAGACCTGCCGATAGACCCGGCGATAGCTGTCGTCGCTGGCCGTCTGCGGATCGAGCGCGGCGATGATCGCGGTCGCGTCGAAATCGTTGACGATGATGTTCGACGATTCACCCGTCAGCTTGTCCGTCTTGCCGGGTTGCTTCACGTCGACCGAGATCACGGCGCGGTCCGACTTCATCCCGTCGATCTTGCCGTGCTTTAGGTTCTGGATCGCCAGTTCGGAATAGGTGACCTCGCCGCTGCCGGCGGCGCGGGAATCGAAGCTGATCGTGAGGGTCGGAGCCGTGAGCGACGATGCAGCGACACTCGCATATTGGCCGAGCACGTAGCGGTACATATCGACCAGCGAGCTGTCCGCCGGCACCTGACCCGCCTGAACAGGACCGGCATAGTCGCGCATGACCAGGTGCGGGATCTTGTACGCGACCTTCAGCTTGGCAGCGCCGATCTGGTCCAGCGTAACCTCGAGCCCGGTGATGTCGACGGCGTCGGCCGAGATCCTTGTTTCGTCGATCTGGCGAACGCCCGTGCCCTTGATGGCGGCGATCCTGATCTGCGCCTGCGGTGCCTTGCCCGGCGTAACCGCGATGTCCTCGACGTGAGGGTGCGCGTGGGCAGATCGAAGGCGATCTTGCCGTAGCTAGCCTTGCCGCCTTGCTTGCGGATTTGCTCGAACGCGGTCTCCACCTCGGCGGTGACGCGATGTTTTGCGTAGAAGCTGAAGCCCAACCATCCGCCCGCGCCCACCACGGCCACGACGATGAAGCCGATCAGGATTCACTTCATTCCCAGCTCCAGTCGCTCGCGTTGCAGCACGCAACCTGCCATATTCGCAAAGCAACGCGCGGTCCAGGGAAAGCGAGCGCTATCAGATATTTGACCGCGCGCCCTGTTGATGGGGCCGCAATCGGATGTTGCCACCGGGCCGCCCGACGTGCTTCATCCCGTTTCCATGACCCGGAAATACCACCCGAAGGCGGGCCGGTCAGGACAACGTAGTTTGAGGCCGGTAACGCGAGGCAAGACACCGCATGTCGTCCTATTCTGATGATCTCCACCAGGCGGCGCTGGCCTATCATCGGCTGCCGCGCCCCGGAAAGCTCGAGATCCAGGCGAGCAAGCCGCTCGCCAACCAGCGCGACCTCGCGCTGGCCTATTCCCCCGGCGTCGCCGCCGCCTGCATGGAGATCGCCAAGAACCCCGCGGAAGCGGCGACGCTGACGATACGCTCCAACCTGGTTGCCGTGGTTTCGAACGGCACCGCCGTGCTCGGCCTCGGCAATATCGGCCCGCTGGCCTCGAAGCCGGTGATGGAGGGCAAGGCGGTCCTGTTCAAGAAATTCGCCGGCATTGACGTGTTCGACATCGAGATCGCGGCCGACACCATCGAACGCGTGGTCGAGACCGTGGCCGCGCTCGAGCCGACCTTCGGCGGCATCAATCTCGAGGACATCCGCGGACCGGAATGCTTCGAGATCGAGGCGCAGCTCAAGGAGCGCATGAAGATCCCGGTCTTTCACGACGACCAGCACGGCACCGCGATCATCGTCGCCGCCGCGATCACCAACGGTCTGCGCCTGAACGGCAAGAACCTGTCGGACGTCAAGATCGTGGCATCGGGGGCAGGGGCCGCAGCGCTTGCGACACTGAACCTGCTGGTGTCGATGGGGGCGCAGCGCAAGAACATCTGGGTCTGCGACATCGACGGCCTTGTTCACGAAGGCCGCAACACCACGATGGACCGCTGGAAGGCGGTCTATGCGCAGAAGACCGACAAGCGCACGCTCGCCGACGTCATCGGCGGCGCCGACATCTTTATCGGCCTCTCCGCACCGGGCGTGCTCAAGCCCGAGATGGCCAAGGCGATGGGCGACAAGCCGCTCATCATGGCGCTCGCGAATCCGACGCCGGAGATCATGCCGGAGGAGGCGCGCAAAGCCCGTCCCGACGCCATGATCTGCACTGGCCGCTCCGACTATCCGAACCAGGTCAACAACGTCCTGTGCTTTCCCTTCATCTTCCGTGGCGCGCTCGATGTCGGCGCCACCGCGATCAACGAGGAGATGAAGCACGCCGCCGTCGAGGCCATCGCGCAGCTCGCGCGCGAGGCGCCGTCCGATGCGGTCGCGCAAGGCTTCGATACCGGCGAGACGCAAGGGTTTGGCCCGGGCTCGCTGATCCCGAGTCCCTTTGATCCGAGATTGATCCTGCGCATCGCGCCGGCGGTGGCGAAGGCCGCGATGGAATCGGGCGTTGCGACCCGGCCCATCACCAATTTCGACGAGTACACCGCGTTGCTCGAGCGCTTCGCCTTCCGCTCCGGCCTCGTCATGAAGCCGATGTTCGCCAAGGCCAAGACCCAACCGGTGCGCGTGATCTACGCCGAAGGCGAGGATGAGCGCGTGCTGCGCGCCACCCAGGTGGTGCTGGAAGAGAAGCTGGCGATGCCGATCCTGGTCGGACGTCCGTCGGTGGTCGAGGCCCGCATCGAGCGCTTCGGCCTGTCTATCAAGGCCGGCAGGGACTTCGACCTGGTCAATCCCGAGGACGATCCGCGCTACCGCTCCTACGTGCAGTCCTATGGCGAGGTCGCCGGCCGCCGCGGCGTGACGCCGGATGCGGCGCGCACGGTGGTGCGCACCAACAACACCGTCATCGCGGCGCTCGCGGTGGTGCGCGGAGAGGCGGACGCCATGCTCTGCGGCGTCGAGGGCCGCTACATGAGCCATCTGCGCCATGTTCGCGAGATCGTCGGGTTCACCCCGGGAATCAGCGACTATGCGGCGCTGGCGCTGCTGATCACGAGCAAGGGCGCCTTCTTCATCGCCGACACCCAGGTGCGGCCCAATCCGAGCGCCGAAGAGCTCGCCGAGATCGCCTCGCTCGCGGCGGTCCACGTCCAACGCTTCAACATCAAGCCGAAGATCGCCTTCGTCTCGCATTCGGATTTCGGCAGCTACGACACGGAATCCTCGCGCAAGATGCGCCGGGCAACCCAGCTCCTGAAGGAGAAGCATCCGGAACTCGAGGCCGACGGCGAGATGCAAGGCGACACCGCGCTCTCGGCCGCCGCGCGCAAGATGGTGCTGCCGCACTCCAAGCTCGAGGGCGAAGCCAACATCATGATCATGCCAAGCCTCGACACCGCCAACGTCGCCTATCAGATGATCAAGTCGCTGGCGGACGCGCTCCCCGTCGGGCCGATCCTGATCGGCCCGGCGCGCCCGGCTCACATCCTCACCCCGTCGGTAACGGCGCGCGGCATCCTCAACATGACCGCAGTGGCTGTGGTGGAAGCGCAGGAGCGCGCGTCGCGGCAGCAGCCGACGTTGTTTACGTAGGGCGTGCGTGGCCTTCCCCTCTCCCCTTGTGAGAGAGGGTGGCTCGCCGCGGAGCGGCGAGACGGGTGAGGGGTTGCTTCCGCGCGCACATTTCTCACGGTTGAATTTGCAGAGCGAGACCCCTCATCCGGCACTGCACCTTCTCCCACAAGGTAAGAAGGTGCAGTGCCGGGCCACCAACTTTGAATTGCTCGCAGTTAGCCATTTCCCCGTTTGTAAACCGGCGAATGTATCTTCATAATCGCGAAGTGCTTTCGCGAGAATTCAAAAGCCTGAGCAAAGAGGCCGATCATGCCAGCGTTCGTAACTTTCGGGCGGATCCTGTTCGCCGTGCTGTTCATCTACACGGGTGCGGCAAGACTGTTTGCCATGCAGGCGACCGTTGATTTCATCGCCGCCAAGGTCGTGATGCCCGACATGATCGCGCCTTACGCCAAGCAGATCGAGACGGCGACGGCCATGACCACGCCGCAACTGCTGGCGATCGCAGTCGGCGTGCTCGAGATCATCGCAGGCGTGATGATCGCGCTGAATTTCGGCGCGCGCTTCTTCGCGATGCTGATGATTATCTATGTCGCGGTCGCGACCTTCCTGTTCTACGACTTCTGGAACCAGGTGCCGCCTGACAACGGCAAGATGCTGGTCGACGCGCTCAAGAACCTGTCGATCATCGGCGCCCTGTTCATGATCATGGGCTACGGGCGCGCCACGCGTCCGGCCGAAGCGGCCTACGGGGACGTATAAAGGTTAAGCCACTACGTCCTGCGCCATGGCGTCACCGTCACGTCATGCGCGGCGTCGAGCAGATACGGCGCGCCCGGCTTCATCCCGTGTGAGGCCAGCACCTCCTGAGGCGTGCGCCCCGGTACTTCGACAAAACAGCCCTCGCCGCGGGGCAGCCGAAGGTGCGGGGCTTCCGACAGCCAGAACGTATCGTAGCGATCCATGAACATGTCGAACACGACGGGGCCGCCGATGATTGCGACGGTGCCGGAAGCGACATCGGCGAACGCACAGGCGTCCTCAAAGCTGGTGTGAGCCGGATTCCACAAGGTCGCGTTCGGCATCTCGGGATCGACGGTCAGAGTCTGGATCTTGCGGGTCAGGATCAGGCGCTTGCGCTTGGGTGAATTCGGCTGCTGCTCATGCGAGTGACGGCCGTGCACGATCAGCGCGGCGCGATCGAGCGCCTGCTCGAAGAACAGCTTGTCGCCTTCGAACTTCAGGCTGTCGGGCATGACATGGTCGGCGTCCGCGAGCATGCCGTCCGCGGAGACGATGACGTAGCCTTCGATCCGAAAGGACAAGGGCGCGGCTATTCGGAAACCGTTGTCACGACGCTGTTGACCGGCCGGGTGCTCACCGTCGGCAGCTTGACGTCCTTGAGCAGTTCCTGGTCGTATTCCGGCAGCGTCGAGGCCGGGAACTTGGCGCGCATCGCCACCACCTTGTAACCGCCGGCCTTCAGGCGCTTGAGCAATTCGGGCAGGGCTTCCGCAGTGTGCTTCTGGAAGTCGTGCATCAGGATGATGCCCTTGCCCTTGCTGTCGAGCTTCTTCATGACGGTCTCGATCACCTTCTCGGGCTTCGAGGCCTTGAAGTCGAAGGAGTCGATGTCGCAGGAGAAGATCGCTGTGTTGCGGTTGCCGAGATAGGTGACCATCTCCGGCGGATGCTGGAGCGCCGGGAAGCGGAAGAAAGGCGAGGGCGAAATGCCGCCGAGCGCCCATTTCACCGCGGAAAGACCCTTCTCGATCTCTTCCTTGCGCTGCGCTTCCGTGAGCTTCTTGTTGTTGAGGTTGGCGTGCGACCAGGTGTGGGTGCCCACGGTATGGCCGGCCGCGTAGACCTGCTTCAGGATCTCCGGCTCGTAGGTCGCGTGCTTGCCGATCGAGAAGAAGATGCCGGTGGTGCACTCGTCGGCGAGCGCCTTCAGCACCGCGGGCGTGTTCTTGGGCCAGGGGCCGTCGTCGAAGGTCAGCACCACTTCGTGGTCGCGCAGGAAATCGAGCTCCTTGAAATGCTCGAAGCCGAAGCCAGGACCGCCCGTGGTGTCGATCTCGACGGTGCGGGCGACCCCAAGCGCGCCCGGCGTGTTGCAGGCTGCGCGGGCGGGCTGGGGCGCCTGCTTAGGCGGCGGAGGATTGACGAAGCCCGCCGGCGCGGCGGCTGCTGCAGGAGCGGGTGCGGGAGCTGCAGCGGGCGCAGCCGCAGCCGGTGTTGCCGCCGGTGCGGCCTGCGTCGCGGCGGCGGGCTTTGCAGCCGGGGTCTGCGACCATGCCGCGCCCGTCATCGCCAGAGACATCGCGCTTGCCAATATCAGTCCTGCCGCCACACGCATGGTGTTGTCCTCGAGATTGATCCCGTTGTTCCGCCGCGGCTTTTCGCCTTCGGCAAAACCATCCTGCCCATAACAATCCTAGCCTAGATGGTGGGCCCTCGCCATTGCAACGGCTGTTTGGCGCGCCAGCCCAATTGTGCCCAACCGGGTTGGGGACGCGTGGCGTCAAGTGTCGGCCAGCGCCTTGGCGATCGCCGTCTTGATCCGCGTGTCTGTCGGTTCGACCGCGGATGCAAAGACATCGGCGATATAGCCGTCCCGGCCGATCAGATATTTGTGGAAGTTCCAGCGCGGAACTTCTCGCGGGCGCGCCTCTGCCGCCCATTTGTAGAATGGATGCGCCTTTGCACCGACCACGATGGCCTTGGCCGCGATGGGGAAGGTAACGCCGTATTGGTGGTGGGCGGTTTCCGAGATCTCACTGGTGCCGCCGGGCTCCTGTCCGCCGAAATCGTTGGAGGGCACGCCAATGACGGTGAGGCCGCGTTCGCGAAACTCGCTCCAGATGTCTTGCAGGCCGGCATATTGCGGCGTGTAACCGCAGAGCGAAGCGGTGTTCACCACCAGCAGCGGCCTGCCAGTGAAGGCCGCAAGGCGGATGTCGTCGCCTGACAATGCCGGGAAAGAGAAGGCGTAGGCGGAAATTCGGCTCATGCCGCCATCCGCCAGTGCACGCGTCGCCGGCGCCAGCGTGCCTGCAAAGGCGGCGATGAGTATGGTCCTGCGGTTCATCATAACGGCGTCCCCCGAAATGATCCGGGGCGCATGTTACCCCGTCGGTGCGAGCGGCGTCGTCAACACGGCGTTATCTGCCGCGATGAGGCGCGTTAGTACAGGCGGACGATGAAATCGGTGCCTTCGCCAGTCTCGCCCTGGTTGATGCCCTGGTCGGAGACGATGATCGAGCCGCCCGATGTCAGCATTTCGTTGATCCTCGCGATCGTGTCGGCCGGGATCGAGACGCGGTCCAGGGCCTCGGCTGGACTGTCCGGCGGGACCACAGGCTTTACGGCGACGGGAATCACCGCCGCGCCACGTTGGCGGCCTGTCACGCGGCCGTCATCTTCGCGCGCGGCAGAACGGACCGACACTGGCAAGGACACCACCGACCAATGCAGCGCATTGGAATCGGCCTTGTCGATTTCGGCGGTAAAGACATGCGTGCCGAGCGGCCGATCACTCGCGGCGATTGTGACAGGCACCTCGAACAGCGGCGCAAAGTTCTGCCGCACGTAGAGCTTGGAATCCTTGCGGCTGATGAAGACCGCGATCTGGCCCGCTCGCTTGGGCGCTTCAGGTTTTGCCACGGGCGCCGGATCGGCAACGCGGGTTTCGTCCTTCTTGACGTCGGTCGTGGCCGCCTGCGCTGGCGCCGCGGCCGGTGCATCGGATGTCTTCGCGAGTTCGGACTTCGGCGTCTCCGCGGCGTCGACAGGCTTCGCTTCAGTGTTCGCGGGCTGCGCGGCGTCTCCGGCCTCTGGCTTGGCCGCGTCCGCCGCCTCAGCGGGCTTGGTCTCGGGCTTTGCCGTTGTCTCGGTGTTGTCGGCCGATGCCGGGGCCTCCTCGCGGGCTGGGGCATATCCGGTGGTCACGTCCGACATCACGGTGTGGCCGACCGACGAGCGCAGCTCGGGCACGCCGTCGGCGCTGGCGGTTTTCGTTTCAACCGGCTTTGCTTCGGTGGCCGCGGTATTGGCTGTGCCCTTGTCGGCCTTGTCGCCGGCATTGGTCTGCGGCTCGAGGCTGGCCGCGGGTTGCGGTGGCACGCGCAGCGAGGCAAGCAGCGGATGTGAGAACTTCTGCGGCGACATCTGACCGGGCGAAACGATCACGCGCGCGCCCATCCTGGTCCAGTTCCACATCTTCACCGCGAACGCCATCGGCATGCGGATGCAGCCGTGCGAGGCTGGATAGCCCGGCAGCACGCCGGCATGCATGGCAACGCCCGACCAGGTGATCCGCTGCATGTACGGCATCGGCGCGCCGCTATAGATGTTGGAGTGGTGGAATTTGTGCTTCTGGATGACGCTGAACACACCCATCGGCGTCGAATGGCCCTTCATGCCCGTCGAAACCGGGGATTCCGCGAACACGCCTTTGCTGTCGTAGACCGTGACCTTCTGCCGGTCGATCGAGACGACGATGACGAGAGGACCTTGCGGTTTGGTGCCGGCTTCTTTTTCGGCAACAAGGTCTTTTTTGCCGACCGCACCGCGCTTCTGCGGTTTCTGGCGCGGGACGTCGAGATGGCGCTCCTGGCGCCCGTAGGACCCGTCGGAATAGTCCGTCCAGTAATAAAACGCTGCGTCCGCCTGGCTTGCCGTGCCGATCGCACCCGCCGCCGCCAAAATGGCGACCTGCCAAAGCCGCGTCGGCTTGGCAGAAAAACCGGCCCCGTTCACGCTGTTCATCCTCGAATCCATAATCCAAATCAGATGTTAGTCTCTCAGAGGGGATACGCGTTCACCAGCATGGCGGTTCTGCCATCAGCTACATTTGTCCAAAGCGTAGCAAAAAAGCCTCACGGAGCGGTAAACGGCGGCCGTGTCGGCTTGCCGGTCGTCTTCCTGATCGGTCGCCTCATCCCTACATTGCTGGAAGTTGTTACCGGAGAGGTTCATGTCATCTCGTTTCCGCAGTCTTTCCAGCATCCGCTTGAAAGGCCTCGCTTTATTCCTCATGGCGTTGACCGTGCCGGCAGCGTCCGCCTTCGCCGCCGACGAGCCGGATCTGATCTTTCGCCGCTCGACCGTGTTCAAATGGATGAGCCCGAACGACAAGCTTGCGACCTACGGCCTCGACGATCCTGAAGTCGAGGGCGTGGCCTGTCATTTTACGGTGCCGGAGAAGGGCGGCTTCAAGGGCTGGCTGGGCCTTGCCGAGGAAGTCTCGGACATTTCGCTCGCCTGCCGTCAGGTCGGCCCGATCAAGTTCAAGAACAAGATGGAGCAGGGCGACGACATGTTCCGCCAGCGCCGCTCGCTGTTCTTCAAGAAGATGCAGATCGTGCGCGGCTGTGACGCGAAGCGCAACGTGCTGGTCTACATGGTCTATTCGGACAGGCTGATCGAGGGTTCGCCGAAGAACTCGACCTCGACCGTGCCGGTCATGCCGTGGGGACCGGCGGACGCCAACGTCCAGAAGTGCGGAGAGTTCTTCACTCAGTGACGCTCTTGCGTTCACTCAGTGACGCTCTCGCGTGCACTCAGTGAGGGGTTTGCGTTCACTCGATGATGTCAGCGCGGATGGCGCGCGGTTTTGCAAGATGCGAGCCGGTCAGCCGCACGAATGACTGCGGCGTGGCCTCAAAGCCCCGGCTCGATTGTAGCGCCATTTCGCTAGGCGAATGGCTGTGAACAGGTCGTTGCTCCCGGCGGTCCGTTCGTTGGTCCGCATCGCGCGTCGTTGCGCGATTCTGCGCGGTCATGATGGCTGTTCCTCACATGAACACGCTCGGCGATGCTCGGGCGTCCTCGGTCTCGATAGCTTGGGTCGCAGTCGAAGCGCCCCCGGTTCGACAGGACCCAGCCTTCGTTCGGCTTCTCTTCAGCAGAAAAACGTAAAACGCATGTGAAGGGTGTGAGGCGGGATCATGACGGCGCCGGCGTTCCGCGGCGCATCCGAGCTCGCCGGAACCTGCCAAGCTACATTGGGTGACCGCACGACCCATCTGAAAAGATTGAGATTTTCCATGGAATATGTCGTCGCCTCGAGCGGGACGAAACAATTCTCACGGAGACGAAACCATTTTCCGGCTTTGGCGCATCACGCGCGAAACCGCCCATGGTTATCAACCTCACGACGACGACGGCGCACGCCGGCCACCGAATTCGGAGAGAACTTCATGCGCACGCTCAGCCTCATCCTTGCTTTCGGTTTCGTGCTCGCCGGCTCCTCGTTCGCAGGCTCGCCGGACGGCAATGTCCCGGGTATCGGTACTTTCCAGTACAGCGGCTCGCCGATCATGATCCCGGCACCGCAGCCGATCGTGGTTGCCGCGCGCTTCTGATCGCCAACAAGAAAAATCAGCCAATAAAGGCCATCATGCTTGTTCGTTCCTGCGCTGCGGCGTTCATATCCCTTCTGACGATCAGTGCCGTTCAGGCGCAGGTGCGCTCTCCATCCAGATTACCCGATCCCCGTACCGAGTTCGTGAGGCAATGCGCGCCGCGCATGCTCGGACGGTGGGAGCATCCGGAAGAGGTCTGCGGCTGCCTGCATGATCATGCTGCCGCCGTCGTCGAGGATCGCGATCTTCGCGAGGCCCTGCTGCGCGGCATCAGCGAGACCGGGGTGCCGACGATCGAGACCGACTGGGTGCCGGCCGCAAAGCAGACCGAAATCGGCCCGACCTTCACCAAGATCGCCAAGCCGACCCTGCAATGCATGTTCGATCCGGCGAAGTAGCGCTCATCGCTTTGATTTTGGACCAAACCGCGACACACAGATGCTCGTCCGTGCGACGCCCTTGTCGGTCATTTTGGCGCCTCGCACTTCCTTGACCTGTCCGGCGGGACAGGTTCCGTCGTCCACTTGAACGCGCTGGCCGAGCTTGAGGTCGACGATGTCCTGCTCGCGTCCGACGGTACCTGCGCGCGCTGTCGCAGCGAGTGCGATGAAGATCAGGAGCGAGAGGCAAGTCGCGCGGCGTAGCAGCATGGTGAGAGCTCCCAGCATCGATGTCGCAATGTAGGGAGCGGCAGCCGATTCTCATAGTGAACGTTCGTCATGCCCGCCCGGCCGGCTTGCTCCTCGCGCGCAAGGCCGCTCGCGATTCCCGCGCGAGTCGTTCGGCGGAGGCCACGAGCTTCGAAACCGCGTGGCCGGAAAATCCCAGCACGAAACCGGGCTGTGGGCGCGCGCGTGAATAGGTGTCGGCCAACAGCCAGCCTTCGGCGCCCGCGGCCTGCTTGGCTTTCGCCGCCACAGACAGATCGACCGAGGGATCGAACCGGGCGACTAGATGCAGACCCTGTGATGGGACCGGCACCGACAGCACGCCATCGGATGCGGCTTCGAGCCTCCCGGCCAGCGCGTCGCGCGCCTCGCGGTAAAGCTTGCGCACGCGCTTCAGGTTCGCCGCGAACGCGCCGGAATTGAGCATGTCGGCCACCGCACCCTCGATCAGCGTGCCGGGAAAGCGGTCGAGCGCAGCCCGCGCCGCGGTCACATCCGCAATCAAGCGCTCGGGCAGGGCGCAATAGCCGATGCGCAGGCCCGGAAACAACGTCTTGGCGAACGTGCCCATGTAAATCACGCGCTGGAGGTGATCGATGCCGGCCAGCGACATCAGCGGCGCGCCGTCGTAACGGAATTCGCTGTCGTAATCGTCTTCCAGCACGAAGGCGCCGGCCTGCCTGGCCCAGTCCAGCAGCTCGAGCCGCCGCGGCATCGACATCTGCACACCCAGCGGAAACTGGTGCGACGGCGTCACATAGGCTGCGCGCGCGGACGGCGCCGCTGCGCGGCCTTTGGCGACACGCATGCCGTGCGCGTCGACGGGAACGGAGACGGCACGATAGCCGCAATGCGCGATGGTTTTTCGCGCGGCGGGGTAACCTGGGTCCTCGCACCAGACCTGATCTTCGGGCTTCAGGATTGCGCTCAGCAAGATGCGCAGCGCGTGCAGCATGCCTGACGTCAGCATGATCTGATCGGGATCGCAGCGCAGGCCCCGCGCCGACAACAGATGATCGGCGATCGCCGCACGCAGTTCGCGGCTGCCACGGGGATCGCCATAGTGCAGATGCTCCGCGCCGAAGGCGCGCATGCGACGGCCGACAAAGGCCCGGAAATGCTGCACGGCACGCGCGTCGATATGGGTGCAGCCGAGTGAAAACGCGCCTTGCCCCGGCGTTTCGACGCTGATCTTGGGCCGCTTCGGCTCGGCCGCGCGCGCGGGGATGCGCGCGGCGACGAAGGTGCCGGAGCCGACGGTTGCGTCGGCAAAGCCGTCGGCGATCAGCCGCTCATAGGCGGTGACGACGGCATTGCGCCGAAAGCCGGTCTGTTTGGCCAGCGTGCGCGACGGCGGCAGCGGCTCGCCGGGTTTCACCAGACCGCCGACGATCATCTCGCACAGTGCCTGATACAGCCGGTGCGCCGACGAGGCGCCAGCCGTGATGTGCGGGCCTGCGAGGTCGAGCGGCAGCTCGGCTTTGGCCGGCGAGGGGACAGAATTGGTCGGAATTTTTCGCATGGAATTGGCACTATCGCAGACCAAATCCACGGATACAACTGCTCTGGAATTGTTCAAATCCGACAGGAGCGGCCGTGAGCCAGACCGAGAACCAGAATTCCTATCCGACATCCGCGCGCAATCAGGTGAAGCGCCGTCACGACCGCGGCTTCTACGATCACGACACCGTTCATCGCATCCTGGATTCCTCGATGCTCTGCCACGTCTCCTACGCCATCGACGGCCAGCCCTATTGCACGCCGACTTTCTTCTGGCGCGAAGGGACGAAACTGTACTGGCACGGCTCGAGCGCCAGCCGCATGCTGCGCAACCAGACCCTGGGCGAGCGCGTGTGCCTGACGGTCGCCCATCTCGACAGCCTGGTGCTGGCGCGCTGCGGGTTCAATCACTCGGCCGATTACCGCGCCGTGATGGCATTCGGCACCGCCTATCTCGTCACCGATCCCGAGGAGAAAGAACGCGCGGTGATCGCGATGGTCGACCGCTTCTTCCCGGATCGCACCGCCAGCCTGCGGGCGAGCAACACGCAGGAGATCAAGGCGACCTCCTTTATCGCGATGGAGATCGAGGAAGCCTCCGCGAAAATCCGGGCCAAGGGTGTCGCCGACGACGACGAGGACTATGAATTGCCGATCTATGCCGAGCGCATCCCGGTGCGCACCGTGCTCGGTGCGCCGGAACCTTGCCCGCGGCTGCTCGACGGCGTGAGCCGGCCGGCGACACTGAATGGCTATTCGGAGGGCCGGCTGCTCGAAGACGCATTGCGGGATGCCTATTTTGCAGAGTACCCGAACGGCTGAAATCGGTTAGCTTACGCTCCATCGATGATCTCAATGCCGATTGGAGTTGCCTGATGAATGCCGAAACGCAGCAGAGGATTCTTGACGCCGTTGATGCCGGCTTCGAAGCCCAGCTCGCGACCACACGCGATTTCGTCGCGATCCCCTCGACGCGCGGTGCGGAGGGGCCATGCCAGGACATGATGGGCGACCTCCTGCGCGCGCGCGGCTACGAGGTCGACGACTGGCACATCAATGTCGACGACCTCAAGGATCTGCGCGGCTTCGGGCCCATCGAGCACGATTTTTCGAAGGCGCGCACTGTGGTCGGCACGTACCGGCCCAAAACCGAGGCGGGCAAATCGCTGATCCTCCAGGGCCATTGCGACGTGGTGCCCGCGGGGCCGCTGGAATTGTGGGACACCCCGCCGTTCTCGCCCGTCATCAAGGACGGCAAGATGTTCGGTCGCGGTGCCTGCGACATGAAGTCGGGCACCATCGCAGCGCTCTCCGCGCTCGATGCGATCAGGGCCGCGGGCCTGAGGCCGACGGCGCGGATTCACTTCCAGTCTGTGATCGAGGAGGAGAGCACCGGCGTCGGGGCGCTCTCGACGCTTCAACGAGGCTATCGTGCGGATGCCTGCTTCATTCCTGAGCCGACCGGCGGCAAGATGGTGCGCTCGCAGGTGGGCGTGATCTGGTTCCGCCTGCGCGTGAAGGGCCATCCGACCCATGTCGCCTTCGCCGGCTCCGGCGCGAATGCAATCATGGCGGCCTATCATTTGATCCAGGCGCTGCAAAAACTCGAGATCGAGTGGAACGAGCGCGCGAAAGCCGATCGTCACTTCAAGACGCTGAACCATCCCATCAACTTCAACCCCGGCATCATCAAGGGCGGCGACTGGGCCTCCAGCGTGCCGGCCTGGTGCGACGTCGATTGCCGGATTGCCGTGTTGCCCGGCTGGTCGATCGCCGAGCACCAGAAGGAGATTCTTGCGTGTGTCGCCGCCGCCGCACGCAACCACCGCTTCCTCGCCAACAATCCGCCGGAGATCGAATGGTCGGGCTTTTTGTCGGAAGGCTATGAGCTGACCAATGCCACCGCGCCTGAGGCGGCGTTCGGCAAGGCCTTCAGCACCGTCTATGGCGGCCAAATCGAAGACCTCGTCTTCACCGCGCTTACCGACACCCGCTTCTACGGCCTCAATCACGGCATCCCGAGCCTGTGCTTCGGCGCGAGTGGCGGCGAGATGCACGGCTTCAATGAATATGTCGATCTGGACTCGCTGAAAAAGACGACCAAGGCAATGGCGCTGTTCATCGCGGATTGGTGCGGGGTGGAGCAGGGGTAGCCCTCGTGTCCCGGACAGAGCCAGGACCCACGTCACCGCACATTTGGACCGCGGTTCAGCAGCGCATCGTTTCACGCTGCGCTGCGCCCTGGGGAACGAACCATCTTCCGGCTGCCCAATCCACCGGCGCCCAAATCCTTTAAGCTTAAAGAAAGACTAGGATGCCGCCCGCGCTGGTGGCAGACTGGCGCCTGGTCCACAAGGCCTTGAGTCCGTCGAGGAAGCACGATGCGCGATTGGGATGACGCCTACGCCAATTCGGCCCATATCCCGGGCTCGGACAAGATACCGGCGCTGTGGGCGGAGCGGGCGGCGGCTTATCGCGCCGGGCTGAAGGAGTTTCGCGCTGACATCGCCTATGGCCCCGGTGAGCGCCAGCGCCTCGATCTGATCTTGCCCGACGGCGACAGCAAGGGCCTCGTCGTGTTCGTCCACGGCGGCTACTGGATGCGCTTCGACAAGTCGACATGGACTGATCTCGCCGAAGGCGCGCGCCATCACGGCTGGACGGTGGCACTGCCAAGCTACACGCTGACGCCGGCCGCGCGCATCTCCGACATTACGGCGGAAATCACCACAGCGATTGCCAAGGCGGCCTCGCTGGTCGCGGGCCCGATCCGGCTCGCCGGCCATTCCGCCGGCGGGCATCTCGTTACGCGTATGCTGTGCGACGACAGCCGGCTGGAGCCCGCCGTCTACAACCGCGTCGCCGGCACGCTGTCCATCAGCGGCCTGCATGATCTGCGTCCGCTGCTCAAGACCAGGATGAACGACACCCTGCGCATGACGATGGAGGAGGCGACGCTGGAAAGCGCGGCGCTGCATCTGCCGCGCGGGCCTTCGCCGGTGACCGCCTGGGTCGGTGGCAACGAGCGGCCCGAATTCATCCGCCAGTCCGATCTGATGGCCAACGTCTGGACTGGTTTCGATGTGCCGACGCGTCTTGTCGTCGATCCCGGGCTGAACCATTTCACCGTGATCGACGCCCTCAAGGACCCGTCGTCGCCCACCACCGCGCGCCTGATCGGCCTCGACTGACGAGGCCTTGAAGATCGATCGAAAGGGCCTGCCATGACGTCCAGCCAATACGATCCCGCAAGCGAAGGCGCTGAGACCGATTTCGCCCGGCGCATGTCCTATGGACACTATCTGGCGCTGGACGCGATCCTCGGCGCGCAGCATCCCCTGTCGGAAGCCCATGACGAGATGCTGTTCATCATCCAGCATCAGACCACCGAGCTGTGGATGCGGCTCGCCATCCACGAGCTCAGCGCCGCACGCCGTTCGATCGCGAAGGATGAGGTGCAGCCTGCAATGAAGATGCTGGCACGGATGTCGCGCATCTTCGAGCAGCTCAACGGCGCCTGGGACGTGCTGCGCACCATGACGCCCAGCGAGTATACGCGCTTCCGCTCGCAGCTTGGCCAGTCCTCAGGCTTCCAGTCGCGGCAATACCGGCAGATCGAATTCCTGCTCGGCAACCGCAACCACGCCATGCTCAAGCCGCACGCGCACGATCTGGAAACAACGCAGCTGCTCGAAGCCGAGCTCGCAACGCCAAGCCTCTATGACGAGGTGCTGCGGCTCGCTGACCGCAACGGGCTCAAGATGCCTGCGGCCGTGCTGGCGCGCGATGTTCGCGAGACTCATAGCTTCAATGAAGGTGTGCTGCAGGCTTGGCGTATCGTCTACGAGGCGCCGGAAACGCACTGGATGCTCTACGAGCTCGCCGAGAAGCTGGTCGATTTCGAGGACTATTTCCGGCGCTGGCGCTTCAACCATGTGACGACGGTCGAGCGCGTCATCGGCTTCAAGCGCGGCACCGGTGGCACCGGCGGCGTCAGCTACCTCAAGCGCATGCTGGAGGTCGAGCTGTTTCCGGAACTCTGGCGCGTGCGCACGATCCTGTAGAGAATTCCATGACCAAGCTTCGCGTCTACGACGACACCAAAGCGCTGTTCCATATGCCGGACGGTGTGATCTATCTCGACGGCAATTCGCTCGGCGCGTTGCCGCTTGGCGTTGCCGAGCGCGTCAGCCGCGTCATCACCGCCGAGTGGGGCGATGACTTGATCCGCGCCTGGAATACGGCTGGCTGGTATGCCCAGCCGCGCCATGTCGGCGATCGCATCGCGCGCCTGATCGGTGCGGAAGCCGGCTCCGTCATGGTCGGAGATACGCTGTCGCTCAAGGTCTATCAGGCGCTCGCCGCCGCGCTCGACATGAACGCGTCGCGCAAGGTCGTTCTATCGGACACCTGCAACTTTCCGACCGACCTCTACATGGCCGAAGGCCTGATCGCGACCCTTGGCCGTGGCCATCAATTGCGCCTGGTGGCGCCGGAGGAGATCGAGGCTTCGTTGTCGGAGGAGATCGCGGTGCTCTACATCACCGAGGTCGATTACCGCACCGGACGGCGCCACGACATGGCGAAGCTGACTGCAAGAGCGCATGCGCTCGGCATCGTCACGGTCTGGGACCTCGCGCATTCGGCCGGCGCGCTGCCGGTTGACCTTGCAGGCACCGGCGCGGATTTCGCCGCTGGATGCACCTACAAATACATCAACGCCGGCCCCGGCGCGCCGGCCTTCCTCTACGTTGCGCCGCGCCACGCCGACAGCGTGCGCGCCGCTTTGTCGGGTTGGATGGGGCATGCAAAGCCGTTCGCGTTCGAGCTTGCCTATGCGGCCGCAGGTGGCGTTGAGCGCATGCGCGTGGGAACGCCGCCGGTGCTGGCAATGGCGGCATTGGAAGCTTCGCTCGACATCTGGGATCGCGTCGATATTGCCGAGGTCCGGGCCCGCTCGCTGGCCCTCGGCGATCTCCTGATTGCCGAGGTCGAACGCCGCTGTCCGTCCTTGAAGCTTGTTACGCCGCGCACGCATGAGCGTCGCGGCTCTCAGGTCTCCTTCGCCTACGGCGGCGGCTATGCCGCGATGCAAGCTCTCATCGCCCGCGGCGTCATCGGCGATTTCCGCGCGCCTGACATCATGAGATTTGCCATCACGCCGCTGTATATCGGTGAGGGCGAGATCGTGCGGGCAGCCGAGTTCATCGAAGAAGTGATCGCGGGCGAAATTTGGCGGCGGCCGGAGTATCAGGTGGTGAATGCGGTGACGTGAGGTACGAACGCTGTCTCCCCGTCATTGCGAGCGCAGCGAAGCAATCCAGAAATGTATCCGCAGAAAAATTCTGGATTGCTTCGCTGCGCTCGCAATGACGACCTCGGACGTCATTGCTTTGCCGCGAAGAGCAATTCACCCTGTGAGCAGAATGATTTGGGAGGAGATCCGATGACGCCGCTCGATAAACTTAAAGCAATGAAGATGCCGTTTGCCGAACTCAAGGGCGTCGAGTTCGTCGAGGCCGAGAGGGATCGCGTGGTGGCGCGGATGACGGTCAGGCCCGATCTCTGCACGCTTCATCATACCATTCACGGCGGCGCGGTGATGGCGCTGGCCGATTCCGTCGGCGCGGCGGCCACCGTGATCAATCTGCCGGAGGACGCCAAGGGCACGACCACGCTCGAGAGCAAGACCAACTTCATCGGCGGGGCCAAGGAGGGAACCACGGTAATCGCGACCGCCACCCCAATCCACAGAGGCCGGCGGACCCAGGTCTGGACCACCCGGCTGGAGACCGAGGACGGCAAGCTGGTTGCCGTTGTGACGCAGACCCAGCTGGTCCTCGTGTGAATACGGGGGGCTTGATTTTATTAAAGAATTAGTCGCTTCCGATGCCCGAAACTTGGGCAGGTTCCCGTCTTGAAAAGTTTGTTGCGATGCACAATATTGGAGGCCTAGGGATTCGAACGCCTCCTCGAGGGACACCAAGAGGAGTTTTGACTTGTCACTCGCAGCAGATTTTGGACTTGAAATAACCAACCGCCCGAAGTCCGTTCAGGGCTACGTGCGGACCTTGAGCCAGCAGGAAGAATTGCCGCTTTTGCGCGATCACCTGCTGAGGCTCGATGCCGAAAGCCGGCACGACCGCTTCAACGGTTTTCTCGACGACAGTTTTATCGAGCGTTACGCCGCCCGCTGTGCCGAGGACGGCACCGTTATTGTCGCCTATATCGTCGATGGCGTGGTCCGCGGTGCGGCCGAGCTGCATCCGCCCGAGGGCGATTCGCTGCCCGAGGTCGCCTTCAGCGTGGAAGCTTCGGCGCGGCGCCAGAACGTCGGCACCGTGCTGTTCAGCCGCCTGATCGCGGAAGCGCGCTGGAAAGGCTACAAGCGCCTGCGCATCACCACCGGCGCCGAGAATCACCCGATGCGCGCGCTCGCCAGGAAGTTCGGGGCGCATCTGCAATTCCGTCATGGCGAATCGACCGGCACGATCGATCTCGCCAAGGCGCCTGAGGACGAACTCGCTGATCTCGCGGCCTCGCCATTCAGGGCCGGCCGCGCTCTTATCAGCTTCAACTCGACCTGCTGGAAGATCATCTCCAGCATCTACGGCAATCGCGCCGCCTGACCTGAAAAATCCGATTGGAATCAAAAAAGCGGACCGGCAAAACCGGTCCGCTTTTGTATTGTATGTAGGGACTAGGCCGTCAGGTGCCGGTGCGCTTGTCGTTGCCGAAGCGGCGCACGACACGGCGTTCGACCACCACCGAGCGCTGCGCACCCTGTTCGCCGGCGATCACGCGGGTCGAGGTGATGCGGCTGTTGGTGCGAACCTGCTTCTTGACCTCGGCCTGGACGACATCGAGCGGCATGCCCATCAAGGCTGCGGCGATCTCGGCCTGCTGCTCCTGATCATCGGTGATGCCGACGGCGGCGAAGATCGCCTCGTCTAAGGTCGGGGGATCGTGGCGCACGCGCCGCGTGCCATATTTGGTATTCCAGTTTGCGTTCATAACGGCCTCGTTTCGATGCCGGGATACCTAGTGCCGTCTATGTTGCATTGCAATATGAAATCGGTGTGGCATCTCAGCTATGCACCGGTTGGGTGTCAGGGTAGTGACGGGAGACCGGCAACATCCGCAACCCGCTGTTGTGGCCAGCGTTTCAGCGCCGCCTGGCCAGCTTCCGTCAGCCCGTAGATTCCCCGCTCGGTGCGTTCGAACCAGCCATACACATTGTTAAGCATGATCTTGCCGGCATCGGGACAGCGCCGGCGCAATTCGCTCACCCGCCGCGGGCCTGCCGCGAGCTCCGAGGCGCAGGCCAGTGCCTGCTGCCGATAGGCCGTCATGATCGGCGCGCGCGTGCTGCCGCCCAGCGCCGGATCGCCCTGGCGGCGCTGATGCTCTGCGACCAGGCGCGAACGGACCTTCGGCTCCCGGCGTGGGGCTGCCGTCGGCGGCTTCACCAGCACCTCGACCTGACCGCGGTCGGTCACCCCGAGCATGCCGAAGCCGAGGCGGCGACAGAGATTGCGATACCGTGCGTCGGTCTCGCGTCCCTTGCCGCGCGCTGACATCTTTGCCGCAATCCAGACCTCGTCGCCGGCCGGTGCACGATCGACCGCCTGAAGGATCAGCTCGAGATTGAAGGTCAGCTTGAGCTCGCCGATCACCACCACCGGAGGATCGCCGGCGCTGAGGCCCACGAGATCGCAGCCGCCGATCTCGCCCTTGACCGTGAAGCCGAGCTCTTCGAGGAAGCGTTTGACAGGCAGATAGAGCGTGGTTTCCAAAGGAAGCTTCCGAATGTCACGTTCGATCGGAGAATCAGTCTGCGGCAGTTTAGCCCCGGAGTGGACTTAGAGCTCTGCGCCATTTGATCGGGAACAGATGATCCGGCTATCCTGCGGGTGGGACAATCGGGCGCTTCACGAAGATGACCATCAGGAATGGGCTCTATCATATCCGCATCGAAATGCTGGATGCCGTTCAGGGCGGCAACCAAGGCGTCATGGTGATGCGCGACGGCACCATGCGGGGCGGGGACTCATTCTTCTTCGCCTACGGCAGCTACACCTCGGCCAACGGCAAGTGGAAGGGCGAGCTGACCAACGAGGAGCATTCCCCCTCGTTCGACGAGCGCCCGGTGTGGGGCCGCAAGGTCGTGACCATCGGCTTCAGTGGCACTTACAATGGCGAGACCGCGTACGGCGAGGGCATCGCGCTCGCCGGCAAGCAGAGCATCCGTTTCAGAGGCAATCTCCGGCTCTTGGTGCCGGATTGATTACACCCGCCCGCCAACCGGGATCAGCGCGCCGGTGACGCCGCTGGCGGCATCGCTGGCGAGGAACAGAATGACTTCGGCGAGTTCCTGCGGTGTCACCCATTTGGCGAAGTCGGCCTTCGGCATGTCGGCGCGGTTGGCCTTGGTGTCGATGATCGAGGGCAGCACCGCGTTCACGGTCACCTTGCCTTTCCACTCGCTCGCCAGCGCCTCGGTGAGCCGGTGGACGCCGGCTTTCGACGCCGCATAGGGGCCCATGCCGGAGCCGGCCTGAAGCGCGCCCATGGCCCCGATATTGACGATGCGGCCGGCCTTGGACGCGGCCAGATGCGGCAGGGCCGCCTGCGAGGCGTTGAGTGCCGTCAGCACGTTGAGCGCATGCATGCGCTGCCATGTCTTGACGTCGCCGTCGCCGACGGTCTCGAAGGCGAAGCCACCGGCGATGTTAACCAACACGTCGAGCCCGCCAAAGTGTCTCGCCGCTGCCTCGACCGCCGTCTTTGCTTGTGCTGCGTCGGACAGATCGACGCCGCCGATCTCGATGCGCTCAGGCATCGCGGAGATTTGCGATGGCGCATGGTCGATGCCGGCCACGCGCGCGCCGCGTGCCAGCGCGGTCTCGGCGACCACCTTGCCGAGCGCGCCGAGTGCGCCGGTCACGATCAGAACCTTGCCTTGCATCATTGTTCTCCCGGCACGGCCGCTTAAGATTTACGGCCGCCTACGATTGCAGATAGCGCGCCTTCAGTGCGATCCGCTCCGGTGTGCCGAGCTCGAGACCGTCGCGCAAGTAGGTTTCGAGATCGCCATACTCGCTACCGACGGCCTCGAAAGCAGCCGCAAGATACGAGGCCTCGACGTTGCCGATCGCGTCGAGAACATCGGCGGGAAGATCGGAGACGTTTGATGCGTCGCGCTTGTAGTGCTGGTTGGTCAGCAGATAATCCTCGGCAATGACGTCATCAGATACGCCGAGCGCATGCAGGATCAGCGCGCTGGCAAAGCCGGTGCGGTCCTTGCCGGCGGTGCAGTGGATCACGAGCGGCGCGCGGTCCTCCAGGAGATGCCCGAACAGGTTGCGGAAACTGGCCGTGTTGTGGCGTACATAGTTGCGATAGGATTCGCGCATGAGTTCGAGCGCGACCGGCGCGGTCAACCTGCCCCTGCCGAGCTCGGCGCGCAGCGCAGCCACGACTGTCGGCTCGATCGGCAGCGAATGCACGGCGATCTCGTTGACCACGCGGACACCCGCCGCGCGTTCCTCGACGCCGCGAAAATCGAAGGCGCTGCGCACGCCCAACGCGCGGACGATCTCGATATCGGCAGCAGTGAGCTGGCCGAGATGGTTGGAGCGGAAGATCTGCCGCCATCGCGTGATACGGCCATCTGCGGTCGGATAGCCGCCGAGGTCGCGAAAATTGCTGGCGCCTTGCAGGGCGAGATGGCGGGCAGGGAAGTCTTTCATGGAGGTGTCTTGTCAGGCATTTGAAACGGTCTGTGATCACCTGCGCGACCATATAATCCCGCAATCAAGTCCGGAATGGAAAAGGGCCGAAACACCGTTGTTTCGACCCTTTTTCGAACTGACGCCGGGCATCGAGAGACCGCGGCGGTATTGAACCGAACGCAGGCATCAGCGATCCCATTTCGGCTTGGCTTCATCGACTGCTTCCTGATGGTACCAGCTGCCGCTGCAAATCGTCTCGTTCACGGGAAGCGAGGCGTGGTTGGCGGGAAGGCGGGTCTCACCGTTGCGGCGCCCCCCGAGAGCCGAGCGGCCCCCGACAGGGAATTGGTAGATCTGTGCAGATCCGTGACTCAGTCCATTGTTCATCATTGCATTATCTCCCGAGATCGCAGCGCTGGCCTCCATGGTGCGCCCGACTCGTTGGCTTGTGGTTACTGGAATCCCCATATCGGCCGTGCATTCCGAAATGCAAAGTGCTGAAAAGGAAATCAGCGTTGGCCTATTTTGTAGGCAGACTGCATTCTGCTTCCTCTAAGGCAGCGCTCGGGTGGCTAACGCGTGGGCCGTTGCGAAGGTTGCGGGCGACGGTCGCAGTCTTGGCGAATATTGCCCGACGTTGATGCGCGTTTAGCCGGCAACCTTAGACCCGGGCCGGCCTGCTTCAAAATCGGGCGATTTCCGCGGGATTTTTGCGATGCAGCTTCACGCAAAGGTGCGCCGCTATGACGCGCGGCGCACTGGCCGATCCGCCGGGAGGGAAGAGGGGGCCGGCGGCGGTGGAAAACCTCCCGCGCTGCGGCCTTTTGGCACGTTAAATGCTTGGAAAGGGTCGGCCGATGTTGGCCGGGTAAACAATCGTGCGGGGGCCTGCGGCCCCCACCTTTCGCATCATCTACAGAGAGGCTCAATGACCAAGTATAAGCTCGAGTACATCTGGCTCGACGGATATACGCCGACTCCGAACTTGCGCGGCAAAACTCAGATCAAGGAATTCGCGTCGTTCCCGACGCTCGAGCAGCTTCCGCTCTGGGGCTTCGATGGCTCCTCCACCCAGCAGGCTGAAGGCCACAGCTCCGATTGCGTGCTGAAGCCGGTCGCGGTGTTCCCGGATGGCGCCCGCACCAACGGCGTGCTCGTGATGTGCGAAGTCATGATGCCCGACGGCAAGACCCCGCACCCGACCAACAAGCGCGCCACCATCCTTGACGATTCCGGCGCCTGGTTCGGTTTCGAGCAGGAATACTTCTTCTATAAGGACGGCCGTCCGCTCGGCTTCCCGGCCTCGGGGTATCCGGCGCCCCAAGGTCCGTACTACACCGGCGTCGGCTTCTCGAACGTCGGCGACGTCGCCCGTAAGATCGTCGAAGAGCATCTCGACCTCTGCCTGGCTGCCGGCATCAACCATGAAGGCATCAACGCGGAAGTCGCGAAGGGCCAGTGGGAATTCCAGATCTTCGGCAAGGGCTCCAAGAAGGCCGCTGACGAAATGTGGATGGCCCGCTACCTGATGCTGCGCCTGACCGAGAAGTACGGCATCGACATCGAGTTCCACTGCAAGCCGCTCGGCGACACCGACTGGAACGGCTCCGGCATGCACGCCAACTTCTCGACCGAGTACATGCGTACGGTCGGCGGCAAGGAGTACTTCGAGGCGCTGATGGCGGCCTTCGACAAGAACCTGATGGACCACATCGCCGTCTACGGCCCGGACAACGACAAGCGTCTGACCGGCAAGCACGAGACCGCGCCCTGGAACAAGTTCAGCTACGGCATTGCCGATCGCGGTGCTTCGATCCGCGTGCCGCACTCCTTCGTCAACAATGGTTACAAGGGCTATCTGGAAGACCGTCGTCCGAATTCGCAGGGCGACCCATACCAGATCGCTTCGCAGATCCTGAAGACGATCGCCTCCGTGCCGGCCGACAAGAAGGCCGCCGCCTAAGATCCTCCCGGCCCGGGCTGGGGGGCTGGCCCCGGTTGGACTTCGATCCGCCGAAGCCGAAAGGCTTCGGCGGATTTTTCATTTTGCTGACAGCCGTTGCGGAGACTCATCGGACCTCATGGCCGGAAACTTGTCCATCGCCGCCGAAAGCGGGATAGACTGCGTCTGGGTGCGCGCAGGGCCGGGGACGGCTGGTGTTTGAAGGCTTCTACAAGGTGAGATTTCAGCTCGGCGACCGGGTCGGCCGGAGCGTGATGCATGCCGGCAACGGCAAGATGCTCGGCGGCAATTCGGCCTTCGCCCATATCGGCACCTACGTGAAGACCGAAGCCGGCGTCGACGTCGTGATCAACACCGTCCGCCACAACCCCGATCCGAACTATCGCGCCATGGCGGGCACGGACGATGCGACGTTGCTTGCCAAGGGCTGGGCCGACGGCGATCTCTATCGCTTCAAGGGCGAGCTCAAGGAGCTGCCCGGCGTACCCTTTCAGTCGTTGATGACACCGATCACCGAAGACGAGATGCCGATCGCCGGCGGTGTCGGCGAGGCCGGTATCGCCGACGGGCTCTACTCGGTGCATCTGCGCATGCTCGATGGCGTCGACGGCGGTCTCACCGGCGTGATGCTGCTCAACAAGGGCCGCATCCTCGGCGGCGATGCATCGTTCTATTATCTCGGCAGCTACACCGCCGCCAACGGGCGCTGGAAGGGCCAGATCCTCAATCAGGAGCACACGCCGGCCAAGGACGATCCGATCTTCGGCGGCCACGAGGTCGGCATCGGCTTCTCCGGCACCTATGATGCCGAAGAGGCGGTGCTGGAGGCAACGGCGCTCGCCGGCAAGCGCAGCCTGCGCCTGACCGCCGCGCTCAAGCTGATGCACCGCGCCTGATCGTCACGGGAATCGCTGATGGAAACAATTCGCATGCTCTCGACGCTCGGCCTGATGGGCGCGATGCGCAGCCTCTCCTCCGCGTACGAGACCGCGACCGGCGTCCACATCGATGCCGATTTCGCGCCGACGCTGGCGCTGCTCAAACGGTTGCGCGACGGCGAGGCCGCCGATCTCGTCATCCTCACCCGCGAAGGGCTCGACGAGATGATCGGCGAGGGCCGTGTGATCGCCGAGAGCGCTGCCGATCTCGCGCGCTCCTTCGTCGGCATCGCGGTGCGGGCAGAGCAGGCACATCCCGACATCGCCACGGCATCCGCACTGCGCAACACGCTGCTCGCGGCGCGGTCGGTGGCCTATTCGCGACTGGGGGCGAGCGGGGTCTATTTCGCCCGGTTGATCGCGCAGATGGGGATCGCGGAAGAGATCAACGCCAAGGCCACCATCGTCGAGCAGGGCTTTACCGCGGAGCGGCTCGTGAGCGGCGAGGCCGACCTCGCGGTGCAGCAGATCAGCGAGCTGAAGCAGGTCGAAGGCATCGAGGTGGTCGGCCCGATCCCGCACGATCTGCAAACGCCGGCCGTGTTCTCCGCCGGTCGGATGACAAACGCCGAGAACGCCGACGCCGCTGACCGGCTGCTGCGCTATCTGGCATCGCCCGAGGTGGTCCCCGTGCTGCGCCAATCGGGACTCGAGCCTTGAATTTGCCGAGACTGCGACGCAACCTGGCGTCCATGCGGACTTTCCTCGTTGCCATCCTTCTCACGCTTGCGGTGCCGTTGTCGGGGCATGGGCAATCGGCCGACCTCGTGCTGTGCGACCGGGTCGCGGCCGATCCCAGCGATCCCGACAAGCCGGCCGACGTCAGGGGCGCGACCGAGATTGCGGCCTCCGACGTTGCGACCGCCATCAAGTTCTGCAAGCAGGCCGCGCCGTCGTCGCGGCGCGCGATGTTCGCGCTCGGCCGCGCCTATGCGGCCAACCGGCAACCGGCGGACGCGATGGCAGCCTGGCGCAAAGCTGCCGACAAGGGATCGAGTGCGGCGATGGTCGAGCTCGGCGTGGCCTACGGTACCGGCTCCGGCGTCGCCAGGGACGAAGCGCAGGCGCGGAAATTGTTCGAGAAGGCGGCGCAGGCCGGCAATCCCCGCGGCATCAGCAATCTCGCCGCGCTTGGCGGCAGCGGCGGTGCCGCGCCGGCCGATCCGGCACAGGCGCGCGCATTGCTGGGCAAGGCCGCCGAGACCAACGCGGAGGCGCAGTACCAGCTCGGCATGATGCTCTCCGAAGGCACGGGCGGGGCGAAGGACGACGCCGCGGCGCGCGCGCTGTTCGAAAAGGCTGCCGCGCAAAACCATCCCGGCGCGCTGGAGCGGATGGGCGCCTTCGCGCAGGAGGGCCGCGGCGGGCCAAAGGACAAGGACGCCGCGAAATCCTACTACGAGCGCGCCGCAGCGCTCGGCGACGAGGATGCCAAGCAGGCGCTGGAGCGGCTGCGCTGTCCCTATGCGATCAAGGACAAGCAGGGCAAGCTCGTCACCACGCTGTGCTTCTAAAGCCCGATGAACGCGCTGTAGATTTATTTGTGAGCATGATCTTTTCGGGAAACCGCTGCGCATTTTTCCGGATCATGCCGTAGCGCCTCGGCCGGCGGGTTCGAAGCCGGCTTTGGTGAGTGCGCAAGGCCGTTCGCGACCGGCCAAACAAAAAAACTCGAAAAACAACCCCATGCACAGTAGCCAAGTGGTTGAAATCACAGGCCTGCAAATGGTGTGAAATCGCCATATGCGGAATTGCCGAAATTGCTTGCGCCGTCGGGCAAAACAGGCGCATGATGGCATCATGGCAGGGCGTGGCTTCGCGAATGGCCCTGCGCGAAAAAGCCCGATGGTCTTGATGCGATGGCAGTGCTAGGTAGCGCGTGCTTTCCTTATGATTTTGCGGGTCACTTGCGTTGCTGGACGGGCTCTACAAGGTTGAATACGGCGTCAACGATGCCTTCGGCCGCAGCATCATGTGCATGCATGATGGCAAGCTGCTGGGCGGAAATTCGGCCTTCGCGCATCTCGGAAGCTATTTCGAGCGCGACGGCGAGATCATCGCCGAAGTCATCACCGAACGGCACAACGACGATCCCAACTACAAGCCGCTGATGGGGGCTGATGTCGCCGCGATCGGCGCGCGCGGCCGACTCGTCGGCAACCAGATCCGTCTCGCGGGCAGCGCGGACACGATGCCGGGCGCCGGTTTCTGGGCCAATCTCACGCGGCTCGATGACGAGGGGTTGCCGCCGCAGGGGACGATCGGTCCAGGCGGGGTGGTGAACGGGCTCTATGCGATCCATCTGCGCGCGCTCGACGGCGTCGATGCCGGGCTCTCCGGCGTCATGCTGCTGATGGACGGCCGCATCCTCGGCGGAGATGCGTTCTTCTACTATCTCGGCTCCTATTCCTCGGCTGACGGCCGCTGGAAGGGCGAGATCCTCAACCAGGAGCATACGCCGGCAAAAGGCGAGAACCCCGTGTTCGGCGGCTATGAGGTCGGGATCGGCTTCTCCGGAACCTGCACGGCGGACAGCGGCGAACTCGAAGGCATCGCGCTCGCCGGCAAGCGCAGCCTGCGGCTCGCGGCCTCGCTCAAGCTGATGCGGCGGGCGTAGGGCGGTTACTCAAAGATTTGGGATCTCCGCTCGAGTGGCTCAACAGGCCTGACGTCCGAGCCGCGGCAATGTCGGCAAGTGACCCCCAAGCGGACATATCGAAATCAGGACAGATCGAAACGGCCTCGACGAGAAGCACTGCGGCTCAGCTAGGGAAGTCCTTTTGTCATCGTAAAGGGATTGAACCCACCTTCCGCAAGGGCAGCCCACGAAGCTGCGCCAAGATGTGACAATCGGAAATAGTTTCGCGGCTTGGTCGGGTCGGTGTCCAACACGAACCCCGTCGGTAACGCGCGGACAGTCGTGGCATAGAACCCACCATCGGGCGACCTCTGGGATTCGATGACAGCGATCAGCGAATCTGCCCTCTTCGTCTTGCCGAGCAATTTCATCAAGAGAGCCATTTGGCTCGTACCTTCGGTCCACACACCGTCTCGGTCTTCACCGTAAGAAAAGCCTCCGCCGACACTCATTCGCTGTTCGGCGGTCGTCATTGCCGATGCAAATTTCCCGGCCGCTCCGTGAAGCGCTGTTAAAGGCCAGATCTGGGCATCCAGAGCCAAAATCGGATTATGCGTGACACCGTCTTCAGCGGTTCCTGCGGCGAAACAGACGCACCCCGGATCCCACATCGTATTTACAAAGTACTCGGCAACCGTTGCCTTATCGCGCCAGCGCGAATCGCCTGTGCGGATCGCAAGAAGACCAAACGCGGCGGCGAGGTCAGTATTATGTTCAGTCGATTTCCACGTCCGCACTTCCGGCGTCGGTTCGTGCCCAAACGTACCTCCCGTGAAACCGCCAGTACCGCGCGTATCGGCCCATTGCGCGACCCAAGCGCCAAGCCGCGCTGCACCATCGCGAAACGGGGAGCCGGTGTTCACATCATCAATCGACAGCAACGCCAACATGGCCCATGCCATGTTACCAACATCGCTTCCCACCTGATATCGATCCTCCAACCATTCGTTCCGATTATTGTCCCACCAACCCGGAAGTTTGGCGGAGCCATTCGCCACCACACCCGCGGCGTAAGCGTTTCGGAGCCGTCCATCATGCCAGGTCCGGTCATTATCGACGGCCCAGAGGATCGCCGCGCCCATCCGACTTGCTTTGTCTCGCTCACCGCAACCGACCAACGCGATGACAGCCACCGCATTGTCATAGAGGTATGCGGCGCCATGGAGAGGCCCCGATTCCACGGTCGGATAGCTGGGCAAAAACAACGGCCTTGGCTGCGCCTTATCAATTTGACTAGCGAGGTACCCGCATGCAGACGCTTCCGGTGTTGCCAAAGCCCGTAGTGGAGCGGTGGCTAAAATGATTATGAAGGTCGTTACGATCCAGACGAAGGTTTCTATTCGGGCCACTTGGCCGTTCTCCAGGGTGGACGATGATTCTATATACCCATCGGCGAAGTCTGGAAGTGGCCCCATCGCAATCGCGCTTGCGGTGCCCGCTCATGTCTGAAGTTGAGGGTAGACCGCCCGCCCTGACTGCCCACGGCCGAAACCGGCGCTATTGACCCACCGCGGAGTCCGACGCATCGAGCTCCCCCCGAGGGAGTGGACGGTCGGGTTCCGATACTCGGAACTCATCGGGATCGCAACGGGATTCACATGCCTTAATGAAGCCGCGCACGACCGCTGCTTTAATTCGCGGTTCGGTAGCGAATTTGAGTAATGGGGGCGATCATGCAGGACTTTCAAGCTGAGCTGGCCTCTCGGCTCAACGACCTCTATTGCCGGCTCTCAGAACTGGAAAATCTTCGACTTCAGATCGAAGATGCGGAGCGATGCCATCGGGCTGTGATTGCACCGCCGCCCCTCGCACTATTTCGCCGTCAAGCTCGAAAAGAGCCTGCACTTCGCTGAGGGAGCGGACGCGCTTTTGACCACCCGTGGCGGACATCGCTGTGTTGAGCTATAAGCGCAGGAGCGAACGTCCTTTTGGCATCATCTGATGGAGCAGCAAGGTCAGTGGCAGGTCGCTGGTAGTGCGCCCGAAGTGTACGAACGGGAGTTGGTCCCGGCTGTGTTTGGGCCATGGGCCCCCGTCCTGATAGACCTCGCTCGGCCGAAGCTGGGCGAACGCGTAGTCGATATTGCTTGCGGCACTGGAATAGTGGCGCGCCTCGCGGCGGTGAAGGTGGGCCCTACCGGGATCGTGACGGGCATCGATCTCAATCCTGGCATGTTGAACGTGGCACGATCGCTCGGGATGGCCGATGACGCTGCCTCGGTTCAATGGCAGGAGGCCAGTGCAGACAAACTGCCGTCCGCTGACAGCGCGTTTGATATTGCGTACTGCCAACTCGGCCTCCAGTTCTTCGCCGACAGACCAGCTGCTTTGCGCGAAATGCGCAGAGTTCTATCTTCAAGGGGAAGGCTCGCCCTCATGGTGTGGTGCGGCATCGATCAAAGTCCCGGGTTTGAATCTTTAGCCAAAATACTGGAGCGCCACATCGGTCCAGCGGCGGCCACAATCATGCGAGCTCCATTTGGACTCGCCGATGCCGATCAGCTGAGCCGACTTGTCGCTGCTGCGAACTTTCAGGATATCACGGTTCAACGGAGGGTCGGTGCCATCGAGTTTCCATCCGTCGAACGATTTGTATTTAGCTATGTTGCGGGTTCGCCACTGGCCAGTCATGTGTCGCAAGCAAGCGAGGTGGCTCGCGAACACCTGGCCGAAGATACCAAGTTGGAGTTGGGAAAATACGTGGGTAGTAGCGGGTTATCGTTCCCGATAGCAGCTCACCTACTCACCGCAACCGCTTGATACGTCCGCTGATGGCATGGCCCTTAGCGGACCGCTGGCCTAGCCGCGCGGCCCCCGAGGGAGTGGATGATCCGCCGGTTTGCACGGGAACTTTTGTGCACTTTTGCACTTATCAGTCCTGCCGCGATGGTAGCGCTGATCAAGCGCTCCATCGAACTCCTCCAAGCTTCAGCTCCTAAAGTTCAAAGCCGAATGCCATCCGGTCGTCGACCTCCGAGCGATGCACCGTCCTGAGGGGAGTGAACTTCATCCATCCGTGCACGATGAGGCTTGAGCGGGGGGCTCATTTGGCGATGCCCGCTTCTGGCCCGTGGCTGACCTCAGCCCAGAGCGCGGCGATGTCCGCTTCGTGCAAGTGACCCGACCAAGGTTATGCTGGCTGAAGAGGGCAGCCTTTGACCCCTGGCAGACCTAGGCTGGGCGCTTGCTCGAGCTGGTCAGACGATCATGAGACATCGGCTGCAGTATGCCGTACATCAGTGTCCGCCATAACCATTCGACCGGGCCGTACCTGTACCGGTCTAACCACCAACCGCTGACAAATACCTGGCAGACGTAGACGAAAAGCCCGATAGCCAGTGCTTCGCCGCCCCGAGCTGCCCAAATAGCCCGAGGCCGTATCCGTAGAAAATCCAGCCAAAGATCATGGACTGAGCGAGGTAATTCGTGAATGCCATGCGCCCTAGCGGCGCAGCCCAGCCCAGCAATCGCTTGCCGTTCGCCAGATCGGCGACGGCGATGATCATTGCACCGTAGCCGAAAGCCAGCAGGATCGTGCCTGTGGGAGTGGCCAGTGCGCCGAGACCGGCGCCCGCTACGACGCCGCTTACTCTTAGGAGGATCAAGACTGCGCCTAGCCCAGTACAGCTGATTGCTGTCAAGAACAGGAGTGGACGATCTCGCTTCCTCAAGGCATTGCTGCGCCAGACGAGGGCACCAATCAAAAATAGCCCTATCGTCCGCGGGAATACGTAGATGTGGAGAGGAACGATCACGGGGATTTCGCTGACCCGGAACGCCAGCACCTGCCCGAAGCTGCCCCCTGCATAGACCTGATTGGCTTCAAGCACATGGCCTTGCAACGAAGCCAAGCTGGGAAACAATCCAGGAGGGGACCACACCTGCATGGCCAAATACAGCGCCAGGAATGTCGCCGCGCCGCATGAAAGCAGCCAGCGGGGGCCAAACAGGAATGGTAGGACGACTAACCCTGCGATCGCATATTCGGTAAGAATGTCACCATTCCAGATCAGGAAAAGGTGAATCAGTCCAAACGTCAGCAAGGCGATCAGACGGCGAAACAACAGAAGCGCGCGATGCGGGTTCGTCGAGAGGTGCTCATATTGAATGGCAAGTCCAACTCCGAATAACAGTGAGAACAGGGCAAATGCCTTCATATCGACCGCGAGCATCAAGACTGTCTCGACCGCGCGGTCAAACGGAGGTGCCGGTCGCCCGGCGGGTAAGAACTGCTCGAAGATTGAGACGCGGAATTCAGTGACGACGTTAATAGCAAGGACGCCGAGCAACGCCAGGCCGCGAAGCACATCGATAGTTTCGATGCGCTGCCTTGGGTTCACAGGGCCGGAGCGGCTCTCACAGCTTATGGCGACCATGCGCGAGCACTATAGGTTGGGGGAGGAGATTGGGCCAGTTCAGTTCTGGTATTGGCCGATTCCGTTGAAAAAGGCCCGAAGTAGTTCGCTGTAATGGTACGAGTTGCGATGCGGACGAAGGGCTCACCAGTTCTTATGCGAGCCTTGGGGTTGGCATTGGGATCAGCTTGGCCATTTTGCGGAGGTTCTGGGCTGTGGCTGCGAGGGTGAACTCGTCGCGCGCGCCGTTCGGACCCCTTAGTCGCAGGCGATCGAGCTTGAGAATGCGCTTGAGGTGCGCGAACAGCATCTCGATCTTCTTGCGGAGCCGACGAGAAGTGCGACCCTCCCATGATCTTGCGATCTGGCGCGCCATGTCGCGAGCGCCCTCGTAGATCGAGCGTGGCACCCTCCGTGAGGCCTGCGTGGGGCAGCACCGGAGCTTCAATGCGCAGCGATCACAATCGCGCTTACTGGCCAGGTAAAGCATGGTGGCACCATCATTCACCAGCGTTCCGGTCGTGGTAAGAACTTTGCCATCGGGGCAACGATAGACGTCTCCGGTATGGTCATAGGTGAAGTCGTCGCGCGAGAAGATCCCGTCTGTGCGGGCCGACTTGTCGAACACTGTAACGTGGGGCTCGATGCCGTGCTCATAGAGCAGCCAGGCGAGCATCTCGGCCGAGCCATAACCGCTGTCGCCGAGGAGCCGGCTTGGATAGAGATCGAACCGTTCGAGCGAGCGCTCAATCATGCGCTTGGCAGCCAGCACCTCCGCCTGCCGAATCGCCGTAGTCGCCTCAACATCGACGATGATCGCGTTCTCGACGTCGATCAGGTAGTTCGTGGAGTAGGCGAAGAAGGCTTGGCCACCGTGAGCCCCCGTCCAGCGCGCCGCCGGGTCGGAGGGCGACACGAACTTGGGGGTGACTTCGGTCGCTGCCCCGAAGGCTGCATCGTCGAGGACAGCTAGATACTCATCGATGGCTCGTCCGGCCGCCGCTGGCGGAAGTCCCTTGTCGCCTTCGATGCCCTTCTGCCGATTGGCATCGGCCTTGATCAAGCTCGCATCGACTGCAAACCCTTCACCGCCGACCAGCCGCTCCTCGATGCAGCGGCGCAACACGCACTCGAACACGCGTCGGAAGAGATCGCTTTGCCGGAAGCGGCCGTGCCTGTTCTTGGAGAACGTCGAGTGATCCGGCACCGCCCCCTCGAGACCGAGCCGGCAGAACCACCGGTAGGCCAAATTAAGGTGAACCTCATCGCACAGGCGCCGCTCTGACCGGATACCGAAGCAGTAACCGATCAGCAGCATCCGGATCATGAGCTCCGGATCGATCGAAGGCCGACCGATGTTGCTGTAGAAAGGTGCCGGGTCCCGCTTGATCTCTCCGAGGTCAACAAACCTGTCGATCGACCTGAGCAGGTGATCGGCGGGAATATGCTTCTCAAGTGAGAACTCATAGAACAAAGCGGCTTGCTCGACTTGCCGATGCCCCATCATGATCTTCAGTCCTGCCAACTAGACAGACTGAATCACTGATCTATCTGCGCCGCAACAGCCGACTTTTTCAACAGAATCGGCCTGCAGCGGACTTCGGTGCATCGGTACTAGAGAGCCTATGGTCGTCTATTCCGGGAGGAGAGCTTGAAGAACATTCAGATTATAGATCGCGCGGTCAACGCGACGTTCAGCTTGTTTCAAGCGACCGATGATGAGTTCGCTGCTATCTTTCCCGGCCCGGGCCAAGACATGGAGTTGATTGAGGACTTTACCGAACGCGCTGGGGAAGAGCAGGCTTTGCGAATATTGTCGCCCGTATGGGGGCGCCCCATTTTGAAGCGCGATGCGCAAGGTGTCCACGGGACGCTGTACTTCGAGTATGCCGACCGGAGGCAATCTCTTCCGGAATCTAAGAGAGAGGTCGATTGGCCCGATTCTTACGTTAATCTTGCGCAGCGCAAGCTGTTTGCCAGCAAACGTTAGGGCCTGTATCTGGCCCTGCGACTCGCGGCGATGTCGGCTTGTAACCGTTGCAGACGTTCGGACGACCAGCCAGATTATAATTGTGAACAATGTCACAGAGCCGAAGCTTGCCTTTTGGCAAGCTCTACCTACGCTGCGCACATGTTGTTCGGGGCTGCGATGGGCGCGTTTCCCTGCGTTTTATTGGTCTTTTCATCTTGCTTGCTTGCGGCTCAGCGGGAGGCGGACCGACGTGCAAGCTGCGCGAGGCTGGTAGCGGCAGTCAATGCGGCACAGTTCGGCCAAGTTTGATCCGAGAGTTCGCTGGCGAATGGGGGCACTGATGGCCAAACTGTATTGGATCTGTGCTGCCGTACTCGGCTGCTTGATGTCGCCTGTGCAAGCTGCCGGTGTTCAGCTTCTGGATACCGATCCAAATCTGGCTGGCGCTATATGGTACCCTTGCGCAGCAGCGGCGCAACGAGTGCCCCTCGGCAAACTCACTGTCCAATTCATTGAATCGATTGAAGGTACGAAGGACTGTCCCGTCACAGGAACGAACTTGCCACTCGTGATCGTCTCGCACGGACGCGGCGGTTGGTTCGGACAACACGATGACACGGTGCAGGCCCTGGCAAACGCTGGATTTGTCGTCGCCTCGATCAACCTTCCGGGTGACAATGGAAACGATTCCTCGCAACGAGACAGCCTTTCCATTCTGGCAACCCGGCCCGCCAGCATTATCCGATTGCTTGATTTCATCTTGAATGACTGGAAAGACCGGGCTGCGATTGATTCCTCCAGGATCGGCTTCTTTGGGTTTTCGCTCGGCGCCTATACCGGATTGGTGTTGGCGGGCGGCAATCCCGATCTCCGGAGATTTGCGCTCTACTGCTCGGACGCGAACCGAACGCGGGCATGCGAGCAACTCCGTAGCGGCGACATACCAAGCAGCTTGCCTCACGAACCTCGTATCCGAGCCGCAGTGCTCGCCGATACGGCAATTAACTTTGCCTTTCCCGCTGACCGCTTGGCAGACATCACAATCCCGCTGCTGATCTGGCGATCAGAGTTTGGCGGCGCAGGCGTAGACCCGAAAAACTCAGCGCTCGTTGCTCAGTCGCTGCCCGGCAAAAAGGAAGTGCGCGTGGTGCCTGCCGGTCATTTTGCTTTCCTGTCGCCATGCACGGCAGAGTTCGCGGAGAAGCTTCCTCGCTTCTGTACTGACCCGCCGGGTTTCGACAGGACGGCATTCCATCGCGAGTTCAACGCCAGCATCATCAATTTCTTTCGAGAGACTCTCGTTCGCCAGGGCGAGAGCCGTTAGCAGCCGATCTATGAGCGCGATGGACGGCCGCATCCTGGGCGGCGATGCGTTCTTCTACTATCTCGCGGCGAGCTCGAAGGCATCGCACTCGCTGGGAAGCGCAGCCTGCGATTGGCGGCATCGCTCAAGCTGATGAGGCGGGCCCAGAACGGTTACTCAGAGATCTCGGATGTCTGCCGAGAGGGTAACGCAGGCCTGACGTGCGACCGCGGCGAGGTCGGCAAGTGAGCCCAAGCTGACGTCTGGCCCAATATCAGCACGTTTTGACGAGATCATTAGTTTATGCTTATCATTAGTTATGGCTAATGATAGATCCGCTACCGTAACGGCAACCCTTCGGCGAAGCATGGCTAAAGACAGCGTGCAACTGGCCGCTCTGGGCGATTCGACCCGCAGACGAATATTCGCATTGCTGGGCGCGCGGCCGCGCACTGTCGTTGAACTCACCCGTGAACTGACTGTCTCCCAGTCAGCCGTCTCTCAGCATCTGAAGGTGCTGCGCGAATCTCATTTGGTTCGTGCCGAGCCGAAGGGAGCCAGCAACATTTATCACATCGATCCAGCGGGGCTCAGCCAGATGCGCGCCTGGCTTGACCGGTTCTGGAGCAGCACACTGGCTGCGTACAAAGTGGCCGTAGAAAAATCAGTGGAGGACCAGAAATGAGCATCCGTGTATCGGCGGCACCCATCAAACAATCGATCGTGGTTGAGGCGCCTATCGAGCGCGCGTTTAAGGTCTTTACGGAAGACTTCGGCAGCTTCAAACCACGCGAGCACAATCTGCTCTCCGTGCCCATCGCAGAGACCGTGTTCGAGCCCCGGGTCGGCGGTCACATCTATGATCGAGGTGTCGACGGCAGCGAATGCCGCTGGGCGCGTGTGTTGGCTTTTGAACCGCCGAATCGCGTGCTTCTAAGCTGGGACATCAGCCCGCGCTGGCAAATCGAAACCGATCCAGACAAGACCAGTGAATGGGAGGTGCGGTTCATTGCCGAGACGCCAAGCCGGACTCGATTGGAACTTGAGCACCGTCACCTCGAACGTCATGGCCAAGGTAGGGAAGGCGTGAGCGAAGGCGTTGAAGGCGATCAGGGTTGGCCGCTCTACCTGAAACGGTTCGCCGAGCGGATAGCCCGCGAGGCATGATATCCGCGTAACCTATGCGACGTGATCGCATTTGCGGAGGTCCTTATGACAGCCTACTGGCTTAGCATTGTCGGGGTGCTTGCCCTTTGCCTCCTGTCAATTTTGCTGGCGGTCTATTCAGGATTCTCCAAAGGCTGGGCCGGGGCACTCTCCGGACCTGTCTTGCCGTTGGATGACGATAACCTGCTGTACCGGATCGATCGCGTCCACATGAACGCAGTGGAGGCGCTGCCGCCTTTTGTCGTCCCGACAGTCCTGGCTACGTTGGCAGGGGTAAGACCCGTCACGCTTGCAACGCTTGTATGGGTCTATGTCGCAATTCGTCTGATCCACGTTGCGGTCTATTTGCGCGGCGGTAACGCGGCCAAAGGCGGCAGCGTCAGAACCATTCTCTATGTTTCAGGTGCCCTCGTAACGGTCATCCTCATTGCCGTAACCGCCCTGGCAGCCATCCCTAGGGTATCAACGCTGGCCGCCTGACGACAGCGGCTTTTGGCCCGAAGCGAGCGATCTGTGCAATTCGCAAGTTGTGGCCCTGCAGACGTGGGCTGCAGCGTGAAATTCAGCATGATCTGATGAAGCTGCTGAACTGGAAATTCTGTACCGATTGCCACGGCGTCGCGTGCTTATGACGCCGATGATCCGTCAATGTGAAGCCGGCGCCGAGCAGTGCGGTGATGCTGTCAGCGGTGTGACGTGTCACGGGCAAGCCGCTGCATTTCTCCGGACCATCGATTGCGAATGTGCCGATGATGACATGACCGCCAATTTTTACGGTTCTTCGGACGCACGCGACATAAGCCGCTTGTTCTTCCGGCGCGGTGAGAAAATGGAACGCTGCACGGTCGTGCCAGATGTCATGATGGCGCGCTGGCTGCCACGTCGTCACATCGGCGACGATCCAATGCACGGCGTCGCCAGCGGCACCGAGCCGTGCACGCGAGGCCGCGAGCGCCGCGTCGGACAGATCAAGGACGGTCAGATCTGCATATCCAGCCGCCAGCAGCGCATCGACGAGCCGAGCCGCCCCACCGCCGATGTCAACAATCGGTGAGGTAAGCTCTGCGGCGGCCAGTGCGATCAATTCGAGCGAAGGCGACGGGCTCTCCTGGAACCAGCTTAACTCGCGTTCGCCCTTGCTCTCGTATACGTTCTCCCAATGGGCCGCCCGGCCTGAAATCGTCATGAAACCCGATCCCTTCCATGCTGACCCCGCCAATACTCGACCGCAAGCATTACTCCATCCCTTCAGTGTTCTCGCCCTCGGCGCTCCGGCGTGAAGCGCGGCGACAGCGCGGCCTGCCACGGCAGCATGTCCGGAGGTCTGCATTCTAGACCCGGACGGCGATCTCGTCAGGTGACCCAAGGCGGACCATGACCTGCAAATTCCGAGCTGGCGATCACTTCTAAGATTGCCTCGTTGAGCCGGTTTCCCACGCTACCGGCCCAAATTGATTTAGAAGTGGCCCAAATTCGTTCCTGTATCTGGAACTGAGTATCTGGTTTAGAGTCTCGTGATCGCCGCCCGGTCCTTGGCTTTTATCGGTGACAGAGAGTCCTGCACGCTCCCGCCTTTGACAATCGCGGTGAGCTATGTGTGAGAAATGTGACGAGATCGACCAGCGCATTGCGCGGTACAAGTACATAGCATCGCGTATCACCGACCGAATTACGCTCGTTGGCATAACTGAATTAATCGAAGCTGCGCCTGCCAAGAAGGCCGCTTTCCATTGCAAACCCGAGCAACAGTGAGGCCGCGTTGAACCTAAACGCCGGCGGTCCCGACCAATGTCTACTGGAGGATTGCGGTTTCCAGTTCCAACGTGGCGCCACTGAGCATTATTGGGCTTGGTGGCGTTTTCGTTTAGGGGGAATTTCGAAACTCAGAGCGGCCTATTTCGGCCTCGATAGGGCGCTGGCCTGTTTCCCACCTCAGTGGCCCGGTTTGATTTTAGCCCCGTCCTGCCTTTCTTTGTCGCAATCGCTCAGCTTGTCCAAGGCATCAGTGGCTTAACCCACATATAGGGCGTAGACTCAGCCGATCACCGCCCCGCCATCGGCATCTATCGGTGACTGAGAGTATCGCGCTCCCGCCTCCTACCCGGAGAGCACCATGCGCACCAAAGCCGTACAACCCAAATTGTCGTTGCAGAATAGGCTTATGCTCGAGGCTAACCGCCTCGAAGGCGATGCAAACAGGCTGCCCCATGGCCCCCTTCGGGAAGCTATGATCCGCGCAGCGGACTAACCGAAAGTGCGCATCGAATCGAGAATTGGCTGTCCTCGGCAAGTCTACGAGCGCCAACGTGATCAACGATCGGCTGTCGTATTCGTCTTCCTGCATCTCAGCGAGGTCCGAGACGAGCCAGAAAGGGAAGGGCATCCAGGGCAGCCCTGCGGCTTCAGCCCGTTATCGCAGCCTGCCGAGCCACAGCGCGGCGAGGGACTGGCGACTGCGCACGGCGAACTTGGCGTAGATCGACTTGACGTGGAAATGCGTGGTGTTCGGACTTTGCTCGAGCTTCTGCGCGATCTGCCTTTCCGTGTCCCCGGCGAGCAGTCCGAGCAACACGCGGCGTTCAGCGGGTGTGAGGGGCGCGTTGGCGATGAGCAGTCCGTGGCTGAGCAATTGTTGACGGTGAAACCATCTCAAGGCGCGCATCACGAAGCCCAGACGCTGGCCGTCCTGTGCCGTAAAGCGGGGTTGCTGCGCATCACGAAATACGAACAGGCGAATCCTCAAATCGTCATTGAGCGCAATGCGCACGGAGATGCTGTCGGCGAAGCCGACGTCCAGATAGTGGCGCCGATAGTGCTTCCCCTTGAACCATTCCGGCGGCAGCGTTTCGAACAGCAGGCGGACGCGGAACGGCTCGTCGCCCGACATTGACAAGATCTGGGACAGGTCGACGTCGTCGGACCAGAGCGTATCGTACTGCTTCTGCACGGATGCCGCCACCGCCGGTATCGGGTCCAGCACCCTGACGAGACGCGGACGCCAGCCGAGCAGGGGATCGGTCCGCTTCGGCGAAGGCAATCGCACGACCACGCCCCACAGCACATTGCGTGCCGACAACATGGTGCGCAGTGCGGACAGCAGGTGGGTCAGCGCAGCGTCACTGTCGGCGACCGAGAAGTCGGCCAGCTGATCCCAGAGCGCATAGACGTCTTGATTTAGCGGATCGATGGGATCCGTGGAGAGATGCATGTCATTTCCAGATTGTGCCGGCCGCCGAGCTCAGAGGCGACCCCAGAGGCCTCCGACCTGCGCGAGCATACATAAAGTACAGCGAACCACCTTTCCAGGTAGTTCTCAGATGCACAAAATGGCGCGATATCGGCCCGGTTACCGGGAATACAGATTCTCTCAGCGTAACGACATTGGGAGATCGACGATGCGTACAACGACGGGCGCGCGCCGGCCTAAAAGGCCTGGCGAAGGCCGGACGGAGAGGCGACGGCGGCGCGGTTTTTTCCTCGCCCTGTCATCCGCGGTGCTGCTGATTACACTCTCAGCCTTTGCGCAGCATCCACCGGCAAGGGTGTCGATCCGCCCCGGGCGTTAGCGTTCCCTGATCAAGCCGCTTTTGTATGCATTTCCGTCGTTCTCCGAAGTTGATCTGCATGGAAATCTCATGATCCGGCCAGCCTGCCGGGTTTCTGATCGGCTCGTCGAGTCAGAAGAGCACGGCATCGTCGCTTTCATCATCTCGGCACTGCATGCGTCGCGGCGCCGCCTGGCAAGCCGCGTCATACGCCAATGTGAGCATTTGCTCGGAAACGAAGCCAAAAAACGTCCGGAGAACAAGAATGGTGACGAGCAGAGCGACGCAAACAAAATTGGCGGCCCGATCCCATGCCCACAATGAAACGGGCTGGCTGCTGGCAGTCGCCGCCGCATTCCTCATCGTGCACGCCGCCGCCTGGATCATCTGCGGACATGTTTCGAGCAACGAGGGCGCGCATTCCCAACCTGAGCCGATATGCCTGTCGTGCGATTGACGGCGCTCCTGGATTGCAAACCGATCCGCGGAGTCGATGCGCCGGCGCTCATAAATCGCAGCGAACCACCTTTCTAGGTAGTTCTCAGACCCCTCGTGTGACGCGATATTCGGCGCGGTGACTGGGAAGACGGATTCTCTCTGCGTAACGACATAGTTGAGCGGGCCTCCGCAGAACTTAAGCGCGTGCAGAACACGTTGCCGATATACCACCCCGCCTCGCAATCGTCGCGCCGTGACGATTGTTTGCCGTTTTCAAGGATCCAGCCATGCAACGCTTTTCTGTTTCGTGCTCCGGTCGCGAGACATTCCCTGTCGTCGACACGGCAAACAAGAGCGTTTCTGGAGTTACGTCATGAAGGTCAAGCTCGGTTCGACGACGCGGCTGCAAAACAGCAGCAGCATTCACAACAAGATGTCAGGTGGGGCAATGTCGGGCTTTGGACGGTTTTCGAACGGACGGGCCGCGCTGCTGGGTTTGGCATCAACCGGATTGGTCGGGATCGCGGTCCCGGCGTTGGGACAGGATGCGACCTGGCTGGCCAACCCTGGCACTGCCGACTACAACACCGCCGCAAACTGGGCCCCGGCGACGGTGCCAGTCGGCACCGCATTGTTTGGCAGCTCGAACACGACCGCGCTGACGCTCTCGGCCGACACCACGGTCGGCGGTTGGACCTTCAGTCCAGGCGCCTCGAACTATGTTCTCGACAACCACAACTTCCTTCAAACTCTCACTTTCAGCGGTGCCGGCATTAGCGTTCAGGGCGGCAGCGCCACGATCACCAACAGCGGCTTCCGGAGCTCCATCGCTTTCAACGGCAGCAGCTCGGCGGGCGGCGCCACCATCACTAACACTGCAAACGGCATCACGATCGGTTTCAACGACAGCAGCACGGCCGGCAGCGCCACCATCACCAACAGCTTCAGCAGCACCATCAGTTTCGCTAACAGCAGCACGGCCGGCAGCGCCACGATCATCAACCGCAATGGCTCGCTCGTTTTCAGCGACGGCAGCTCGGCAGGCAGCGCCGCCATCACCAGCATCGTCGGCGGCTCCGTTGCCTTCAACGGCACCAGCTCGGCGGGCAGCGCCACCATCAACGGGGCAGCCGGTAGCGTCGTCATTTTCCGCAACAGCAGCACGGCCGGCAGCGCAGCCATCAGCGCTAGCGGGGTACTGCAATTCCGCGACAGCAGCACGGCCGGCAGCGCCGGCATCACCAATAGCAATCTACTGCAATTCCGCGACACCAGCACCGCCGGCAGCGCCATCATCGCCAGCAGCAACGGCCTTACATTTGCCATGAGCAGCACGGCGGGCAACGCAACTATCGCTATCAGTGCCGGGTCGTTGGTGTTCTCGAACACCAGCACGGCCGGCAGCGCCGCCATTACCAACGGTGGCGGGTTCGACTTCCTGGACGCCAGCACCGCCGGCAGCGCCACCATCATCAACAACAACGGGCTGCAATTCGCTGACACCAGCACAGGCGGCAGCGCCACCATCATCAACAACGGCAGCCTGGAATTCGCTAACTTCGCGACGGGCGGCAACGCCGCCATCACCAACGGCGCTTCGAGCGTTACGGATTTCAGCGACTCGACAGGGCCCAACAATGATCACAAGCTCAGCGCCGGCTCGATCAATGGCGCCGGGCTCTTCAGCCTTGGTCAGAACGAATTGACGGTCGGCGGCAACAACCTCTCCACCAACGTCACCGGTGTCATTGCCGACGGTGGCGCTGTCGGCGGCACCGGCGCCTCACTCGTCAAGGTTGGTACCGGCACGATGACGCTGTCCGCTATCAACACATACACCGGCGCGACCACCGTGAACGGCGGCACGCTGGCGGTCAACGGCGATATCACCTCGGCAAGCGGCGTCACCGTGAATTCCGGCGGCACGCTCGGCGGCAGCGGCATCGTCGGCAACACCAACGTCAACGGCGGCACGCTGGCGCCTGGCAATTCGATCGGCACGCTGACGGTGAGCGGCAGCCTGACATTGACGGCGGCATCGACCTATCTGGTGCAGATATCGGGCGCATCGAGCGACATGACGGTTGTGACCGGCACCGCCAACCTTGCGGGCAAGGTCACGGTCGATCCGCTGGCGCGCATCAGCGCAACCACCACCTACACCATCATGATCGCGGGCACCGTCAACGGCACCTTCGACACGGCGGGCGTTCTCGCCGGCAACAGTTTCGCCCGCAATGCGCGGGTGAGTTATGTCGGCAACGAGGTATTACTGACGGTCGATCCCGGCCTGCTGTCGCCGAACCTGCCCGCCAATGCCAATATCAACCAGAAGAACGTCGCGGCCGGAATCGACAATGCGCTCCTGGCCGGCGCCAACATGCCGGCGGGCTTCAACGCGCTGTTCGCTCTGACCGGCTCCGGTCTCGCCACCGCCCTGACGCAGGTCTCCGGCGAAACCGCGACCGGGTCGCAGCAGTCCACCTTCAATGCGATGAACCAGTTCATGGGGGTGATGACCGATCCGTTCATCGCCGGGCGCGGTGACGGTGCAACCGCCGGCGGCAACGCAACCGGTTACGCCGACGAGCAAGCGCTCGCCTATGCCGCGAGGAAGCGCAGCCCGAACGACGCGCTGGCGGCGATCTATACCAAGGCACCAGCTGCGGTGCCGTTCCAGCAGCGCTGGAGCGTGTGGGCGGCCGGCTTCGGCGGCTCGCAGAAAACCGACGGCAACTCGATCGCCGGCTCGAACAACACCAGCAGCAGCCTCTATGGCACCGCTGTCGGCGCCGACTATCGCATCTCGCGCGACACGCTGGTCGGCTTTGCACTTGCCGGCGGCGGCACCAATTTCAGCGTCGTCAACGGCGGCGGCGGACGCTCCGACCTGTTCCAGGCCGGCGCCTTCGTGCGCCACACGGTGGGCGCGGCTTATCTCTCCGGCGCGCTGGCCTATGGTTGGCAGGACATCACCACCGATCGCACCATCACCATCGCCGGCATCGATCGCCTGCGCGCGCAGTTCAATGCCAATGCCTGGTCCGGCCGTGTCGAGAGCGGCTACCGCTTCGTGGTGCCCGTGATCGGCGGGATTGGCTTCACGCCGTATGCGGCAGGCCAGTTCACCACCTTCGGCCTGCCGGCCTATGCGGAAGGTGTCGTCTCGGGCGCCAACACCTTTGCACTCGCTTATAATGCGAAGAGCGTGACCGACACGCGCAGCGAACTCGGCGTCCGCGCCGACAAATCCTTTGCCATGCAGAGCGCGATGCTGACGCTGCGCGGCCGCGTGGCCGGGGCGCATGATTTCAATCCCGACCGCGGCATCGGTGCGACGTTCCAGACGCTGCCGGGCGCCAGCTTCTTCGTCAACGGCGCGGCGCAGGCTTCCGACTCCGCGCTGGTCACGGCATCCGCCGAAACCAGATGGATGAACGGCTGGTCGACCGCCGCGACATTCGAAGGCGAGTTCTCCAGCGTGACGCGCAGCTACGCCGGCAAGGGCGTGGTGCGATATGCGTGGTGAACCCCTCGGGTGGCAGCGGTGCCGTTGGAAACGATCAAGCAGTGCCATGACTTGATGACGCTCGGCGTGAACTACAAGTTCGACTGAACTCCGTTCGCGGGACGGACCGCTTCGACGTCACGGCGCCGGGCAGGCCGCTCCGGTCTTCACCCAGGCCTCGACCAGCGCGCCGGCCTGCTGTTGCGTGCCCGGCACGGGCGAGCGGCCGAAGCCGGGCTTCCAGGCCCAGCCGACGAGGGTGTCCTTGCCGATATGGTCGATCAGGTCTTCCACCTTGCGCCCGCCATTGCGCGCGGGATCCCTGATCTGCTCGCAGATCTCGCCGACGGTCTTGCCCTCCCAGGCCATCTCGCGCGGGGCGAGATGCCATTCGGGATGGCCGGGTATGCGGCCGGGCTCGAAATTGGCCTTCTGGTGGCAGGTGTTGCAGCGCATCGCCTCGAGCCCGTGGCCGTCAGCGCCGCGCGTCACCGGCGGCTGATGCAGGCGGGCATTGTCGCCCTGGTGCGGCCTGTCGCCGGCCGGATGGCAATTGGTGCAACGCGGATGCGTCAGCACCTTGCCGAGCTCGGTGAAGATTGCGGCCGAGCGCTTCTCTGTGTCGCCGATCGAGGCAAAGCTCTCGGGCGAGGCGAGGGCGTGACCTGCCGTCTCCGACGCCGCGTAGCCTGCACCGAAACTGCCGGCGAGGGCGGCGACCACGGCAATCATCTTGAACCGCACGTCGGAGATCATGATGCGCGTCACTTGGTGGCCATGAGGTAGCGCTTCGAGTCGGCGAGGATCACGTCGCGCACCGCCTCGTGATATTTGACGTAGCCGGTGCAGCGACAGAGATGACCGTCGAGCGCATCCGCGATGGTTTGCTCCAGCGCCTCGCGCGCGACCGGTGTCCGCGACAGGCGCTCCAGCAGGACCTGGCCCTCATTGAGGAAGCCGGCGGTGCAATAGCCGCACTGAAAGGCGAAATGCTCGATGAAGGCCTTTTGCAGGGTCGAGAGCTCGCCGTCCCGCGCGTGCCCCTCGACGGTGCGGATCGACTTGCCGTCGAAATTCACGGCCGGCGCGACGCAGGTCGGGCTGGTGGTGCTGGTGCCGTCGGGCGCATCGATGATGACGGCGCAGCTCAGGCATTGCGCGGCGCCGCAGCCGAACTTGGTGCCGGTCATGCCCAGCATCTCGCGCAGAAAATCGTTCATCGAGAGATCGTCGCGGACGTCCATCGGGCCGTGCTTCTGGCCGTTGATGGTGAGGCTGAGGGTCGTCACGCGAGCACTCCCTTCAATAGGCTTGCGGTGACCGGCAGCGCACGGAAGCGATGGCCGGTGGCGTCGTGGATGGCGTTGATCAGCGCCGGCACGATCGGGATCATCACGACCTCCGCCATGCCCTTCGGCGCTTCGTCCGGTACTAGCGGCTTCAGCATCTCGATCTCGAGATCGCGGAGCGGCAGGTCGGAGCCGCGTGCGACCAGATAGCGCCCGAGATTCCATTCGCCGTTGCCGGGGCCGCCCTCGAACGGTGGGAGGGTTTCGAGCAGCGCGTAGCCGACGCCCATGGCGAAGCCGCCCTGGGCCTGGCCCATCACGACCTCGGGCACGAGCGCGGTGCCGCATTCGAACACACTGTAGGCCTTGGCGATGCGCAAGCTCCCGGTTGCGCGCTCGATCTCGACGCGGACGACCGTCCCGCACATCGAGGTGTAGGCGGTGCCAATCCGGTTGTTGTCGGTCGGCGGAATCTTGACGCTGGTGCGGTTGATCCGCTCGAACTTGCCGTTGCCTTTGCGGATCGCCAGCGCATCGATCTCGGCGCGGTATTGCTCGCCGGACACCGGGAAGCGTGCCCGCGACCACGCCCAGCGCGAGAAGCTGTGCGCAACCGCACCGGTGACGAAGCCGCGCGCGTGAGCTGTTGCGGCCAGTACCGGCAGCGCCAGCGGTTCGAGGCCGGGCATGGTGAGCTGGCCGTTCTGCCAGCTTGCGGCGTCCCATTGCCCCGCGCGCCGATCGGTCTTTGCGACGCGCCACAGCTCAAGCGCCGCGGGCCACAGGCCGAAGCGGAAAATCACGCGGGCGGCTTCCGCGGCCGAATGCGTGCCGACATGCGCGCCGATCGAGGAGCTCGTCGGCGAGCTGATCGCGGGCACCCAGCGCGGATTTTTCTCCGCGGCGTCCTGGGTCTTCTGGTCCATGGTGGAGGGATCGCCTGATGTGACCAGCCCGAGCATGTCATAGCTGTCGACGCGAGCGACCGAGACCTCGTCGGCGATGGCGCCGAGATGGCCGGCGACCCGGTTGGCCAGCGCCGTCCCGATGCCGTTGCCCATCTCGACGTGATCGCAATAGATGACGATCCTGCCGTCGGGGGCGAGCTCAACGCGTCCGAGCGAGCCGTCCGCACCGGAGCCATAGTCTTTCGTCACGCAGGCAACGCCGGTGCCGACCAGCCGATCCGACGAGGTCTGCTTGAACTGTGCCCGCTGCTGCCAGATCGGGTGCTTCTCGAGCTTGTCGAGGATTTCGGGCGTGCGCACCGAGACGATGTAGGGATTGCCCGTCATGGTCCGACCGTTCTGCGGCAGCGCGTTACGCCGCCGGAATTCGATCGGGTCGCGCTTGAGCTCGGAGGCGGCTTCGTCGATCAGGACCTCCAGCGCCGTCATGGCTTGCAGGATGCCGTAGCCCCGCATCGAGCCTGCGCTCACGCCGCGCGAGTGCACCGCGACGGTCCTGACGTCGACCTTCGGAATGTCGTAGATGCCGATCGCGCCGGTGGCTGCGACGACGGCGACGCTGGCCGAGAAATGGGCGAGCCCGCCGCCGTCGAGCACGTGATCGGCAGCGAACCCCTTGATCTTGCCGGTCGCGCGATCGATGCCGATGCGCGAGCGCATCTTGATCGCGTGGCGTTTGATGCCGGCCTGAAACTGCTGGTAACGGTCATGCGCCAGCCGCACCGGCTTGCCGGGAAAGCAGACCGCCGCGAGCGCCACATACAGAATGAAAGGCGTGTGATCGCGGCCACCAAAGCCGCCGCCGACATGGGCGAACTGCGCGTTGATGTGTGCCGGCTTGTAGGGCGCGCGGGCCTTGCCGAAGAGATGCGCGATCGACTCCGCCGCTTCGTAGGGCGACTGGACGCCGAGCAGCAGTTCGAGATTGCCGCCCTTGCCGTCGTACCAGGCGAGCCCGCATTCCGGCTCCAGGAACATCGGGTCGACCGATTGCGTCTCGAACTCGCGGTCGAGCACCAGCATGGATGGGTCATCCGCTGCAAGCTCGGCGCGGATCTGCTCGCCATATTTCGCCGCCTTGGCGTAATCCGCCGGCGTGTCCTTCGCGAGCGGCGACCACACCGGCAGCGCCGCGCTCTGCACCTTCTTGGGCGAGACCCAGCCGGCCTGGAGCGGCGAATAGACGTCCGGTTGGTCAGGCGAGGGACCTGCCACGCGGGTGAAGCGGAAGGCCCCGTAATCGGGCACCACGACAGGCCCGGTCTCCTCGCCGAATTGGACGAACGTGCCGTCGCGGAGCGCGAGACGCGCCTGGTCGAAGGCATCGAACTTTTCGAAGATCAAAAGCGCGACCGGCTGCCCGAGATAAAGCGGCGTCTTGCCGATCGGACAGAACAGGTCGCCCGCATAGAATTCCGGCACCTGCGTCCCGATCCGATCGAGATCGGCGGCTGTCACTACCACCGACGGCTTGAGCGCGCCGCCGAGGCGGCCGAGGTCCAGCCCGGTATAGACATGCGTGGCGTCATTGGCGCGGACCAGGATGGCGTGCGAGGTGGCTTGCGGCCAGCCCGGCAGGTCGTTGGCGCGGAAGTCGGACGCGTAAAGCTTCGCACCGGTGACCTTGGCGACGCCGTCGACACGGCCGGCGCCCGTTGTCGCGGGATTGAACTTGCCGCGTCCAGGCAGCGTTTCGTGCGCTGCGAAGGGAACGCCCGCCGCGGACGCCAGATGTGACAGGCTGACCGAGATGCCTCCCGCCGATAACCACTTCACGAACTCACGTCGCGAAGGCGTCATGATCAGATCCTTGGACAGAGTTTCGAGAACATCGGGATGCTGGCAGCATTCGATGTACGCAGGCCACGGACCCGCGCGAGCGCCGAATCCGTTACGATTCATTGACGATAGAACGGGCGAGGAGGTTTACAACCAATGAATGTGATACGCTTACGGCTCGAATTGCGGTTTCGAGCTTGCTTTAAAATCGAATCGAACGGAAGACCGTCAGGCAACAGGGGGCGAAATGCAAATGCAGCACGATTCGAACGGTGCAGCTTCAGTCACCAGCGTGACAGGGACTATGACATTGTCGCGCCGCCAGTTGCTCGATTGCGGTCTCAAAGCCGGCGCGTTGTCGCTGTTCGCAGGTGCCGCGAACGCCCAGCACGCCGTGCACGACCATGCTGGCATGTCCCACACCGCGGACATGTCGCCGACCATGGGGATGGTCGCTGAAACGCCCGTTCCTGCCATGGACCAGGCGCTGGTCGAGCCCGAGGTGCGGCGGTCCGTCAATGGCGTGCTGAGCACGACGTTGCGGGTCGGCTACGCCTATCGCCAGATCGGCGGCGTCCGGCTCTATGTCAGATCCTATGACGGCGGCAGCCCCGGCCCGACCTTGCGCATGAAGCCCGGCGAAACCCTGCGCATCAAGATGATCAACGATTTGCCACCGAACCGCGATGGATTGCCGGCCGACATCAGCCATCCGCACCAGTTCAACAACACCAATTTCCACTTCCACGGCGCGCATACCAGCCCGAGCGGGATTTCCGACAACGTCATGCGCTCGATGGCGCCGGGCCGCAGCTACAACATCGAAATCACCCTGCCGGCCGACCACACCAGGGGCACCTACTGGTATCACCCGCATCACCACGGCAGCGCCGACATCCAGATGTCCTCCGGCATGGTCGGCGCCGTCGTCATCGAGGGCGATTTCGCCGACGTCCCCGAGATCGCGACAGCCCGCGAACGCCTCATGGTGCTGACCCAGGTGGTCTACGATGCCAACGGCATGGTCGAAAATTTCGAGACGCTGTTTCCCGAGACTGCGACGCGCTTTCTCGCCATCAACGGCCAGCGCCGGCCAATGATCGAGATGCGGCCCGGCGAGGTGCAGCGTTGGCGCATCCTCAACGCCGCCTATCAGGACGACATGCTGCTCGACCTCGAAAAGCACGATCTGCATGCGATCGCCTATGACGGCATCCAGCTCGGTGCCATGCAGCCGCTCAAGCAGGTCCTGATCGCGCCGGGGCAGCGCGCCGACATTCTGGTGAAAGCAGGCAGCCCCGGCACCTACGCCTTCAACGCGGCGCCCTACGACCAGGGGCATCCTTCGCCGGTGGGGCCTCTGGCGCGGGTCGTGGTGTCAGGCGCGCCGATGGACATGCAGCTGCCGCGCGCCCTGCCACCAGCGCCGCTCGCGACCATCAAGGACTCCGAGATCACCAACCGCCGCAAGGTGGTGCTGTCGGCCACCGCGCCGGAGGCCGATGCCGCCGGCCATTGGCAGGAATTCGAGTTCTCCGTCGACGGCAAGAAGTTCGACCCCGGCCGCATCGATCAGCGGGTCAAGCTGGGCGCGGTCGAGGAGTGGACCATCGTCAATACGCATGAGCATGACGACCACGTCTTCCACATCCACACCAACCCGTTCCAGGTGATCTCGGCCAACGGCAAGGCGCTGGCGGTGCCGGAATGGCGGGATTCCGTGATCGTGGAGCGCAAGGGCGGCGTGGTCGTGTTCCGCTCGCGCTTTATCGATTTCACCGGTGTCTACATGCTCCACTGCCACATGATGAACCACGAGGAGATGGGCATGATGCAGACGGTCGAGGTCTACAAGCCGTAAGCTTCTGGGAGGACGCCTCTCACCAGGCGTATCTGACCACGCCCTTGCCGGCGTAGGAGCGCGTGACCTCGGAGAACTCGCCCTCGAAGGTGCCTGCCGCAGACCAGCCGTTCATCCATTTCATTTCGAGGGACGCCGTCGTCAGCGCGGACTCGCTGGCCTGCCTTGCGCCGTTGACGGTGAAGCTGGCGCCGGGCAGCGCCTGGAAGGTGGAGTTGATGGCGTGGTCCGGGTTGAAGTCGTGCGCCCAGGCCGCACGGCCTCGCAGCGAGAGGATCGCGTTCGGCATCGCCCAGGATCTGTCGGCGCGGACGCCGAGTTCGCTTCGGGTGTCGGTGACGCTCTTCGAGCCGTAGGCCAGCGCAAAGGTGTTGGTGCCGGAGACGACGGACTCGGCGTAGGCCGGCAGGTCGAAGGTGGTGAACTGCCCGGCCGCATAGGGCGTGAGGCCGACGCCGCCGATCCACGGCGTCACGAAGCGGTAGCCGCCTTCGAGGCGTCCCGACCAGGCGTTCGCATTGAACTGCGCGCGCAGGTGATCGACGCCGGCAATCGTCACGGTGCGGTCAGTGGTGACATCCTGCCAGCCATAGGCCAGCGCGCCCGAGACGTAGGCCGCGCCGAGCGTGTGGCGCACGAAGGCGCCGGCCTGGAACAGGTCGGAGCGACCGCTGCCGCCATTGACGACGTTGAAACTGCTGCCGCCACCGGCGAGCGCAAAGCCTGCGACGGTGTTGGGTGAAAGGATATAGTCGGCACCGGCCGCCATGCCGAAGATGCGGCTGGTGCTGGTGTTGGAGCCTGCCGCGAGGTTGCCATCGGTGGTTTGCGCGCCGCCGAAGCCGGCCGCCCACACGCTCCAGCGCGGATCGTAATTGCTCCGCAGCGGCGCCTTGCTGTAGATCGCGGCATAAGCGTCGCGCTCGTTCTTGCTGCGCGGCTTGCCTGACGAGGCGTAGGCGTTGGCGGCAACATTATCCTCGGCATAGGCCGGCGCATGGACGCCGTCGCCGCGTCCGGGCGTGAACGGATCGGTCATGATGCTCATGAACTGGGTCATGGCGTTGAAAGTGGTCTGCTGCGACCCCGTCGCGGTCTCGCCCGAGGCCTGGGTCAGGCCGGCCGGTGTCAGCCCGCTATAGACCAGCGGAATGCCGCCATTGGTGTTGAAGTAGCCGACGATGGCATTGCCGACCCCGTTCTGGTTGCCAGTCAAACTGCCGCCTGGCGGGACGAAGTTCAGGACCAGGTTCAGATAGGCGTGGGTGGGATCATAGCTCAGCGTCGTATGGAAGTTCGTGGGCAGGTTGGTGTCGACCACCGCTCCGAACGTGCCGCTGACGCTGCCTGCTGTGAGGATCGTGTACTGCGTGGCGACGTAGCTGCCATTGGCGTAGGTCGCGTTCACCGTGGCGCCGCCGAGCGTGGCCGAACCCGTCACGCCGATGAAGCTCGAAGTCGTCGGATTGATCTGCACCATGTAGATGGCGCCGGACTGAAGGGCGAGACTGCCGGTTACGTTCAGCGACGTGCCTGCGGCGCCGTTGCCCGCCGCCAGGGTGCCGCCGGTGTTGATAACCGTATTGCCGACGGTGCCGACGCCCGACAGCGTGGCGCCGCTGCTGACGGCGGTCAGCACCGACGATGCGATCGAGCCGTTCACCACAAGCTCGCCTGCGTTGACAGTCGTGCCGCCGGTGTAGGTGTTGGTGCCCGACAGTGTCAGCGTGCCGGTGCCCTGCTTGGAGACCAATCCGCTGCCGCCGATGGCGCTGCCAAAGGTGACCGCATCCGAGCGGTTGAAAATTAGCGCCGCGTTGTTGGTGATGTTGCCGAGGACCGAGCCTGTGGTGCCGCCGTTGCCGATCTGCAAGGTTCCAGCGGAAATCGTGGTGCCGCCAGCGTAGGTGTTGGTGCCCGACAGCGTCAGCATGCCGGTGCCGGTCTTGACCAGCGCACCGCCGATTCCTTGGATCGTACCAGCAACTGTGGTCGACTGGTTGTTGCCGCCAACCGTGATCGTTTTTGTGCCAAAGTTGAACGTGCCCGTGCCACTGATCGAGCCGGCAGTCGTCCCCGCGGATGTTAGGGTCGAGAAATCAACGACACTGCCCGCAAAAGTCCTCAGAGTGGCATTGCCGCCACTGCTCGTATCGAAAAACTGGACCAATTGCAGGGTGACATCGGCGCTGCTGGCTGTGCTGTTATTGAAGAATTGCAGAACGCCACTGCCGTTGAATGCGGCGCTGCCGGCGCTGCTCGCGTTGCTGAACGTGGCGGTGCTGTTCACCAAGATCCTTGCAGTGCCGGCTGAGCTGGTGTCCTTGAACACCACAGCGGGGCTGCCGCTGAAGGCGTTGATTTGCGCGTTCCCGGCCGTGCTAGAATTGTTGAAATAGATCCTGTTGGCAGCGCCACCGCCGCCTAAGCTAATGCGGGAATTACCGGCCGTGCTGGTGTCGTAAAAGTTGACGCTGCCGCCGTTCTGGATGTCAAATTGAGTTGCAGGAGCAGCTCCTGCGCCGGCCGTGCTGCTGTTGTAGAAATTCAGAGCATTTGTGTCGTTGCGTATAAAGACTTGGCCGCCCTGGGCATTGATACCAGCGTCGATGAAGGAAAGAGACCGGCTATTGGTGAAGTGGTAAGTCGACGCGCCGCTGTTGAAGGTCCAGCCGCCGAAGCTGGCGTCGGCCGAGAATGAAACTGCCGTCGTGCTGGAGGTGCCAAAGAACGCGGTGCCAGTTGGCACCACGGCCGGGCTCCAATTGGCGGCGGTGTTGAAGTCGCCCGTGCCTGGGCTGGTCGACCAGGTCGAATCTGCGGCCTGCGCCGCCGCCGTACCGGCCAGCGTCGCCGCCAAGGCAGTCGAAGCCAGCCACGCTGCCCGCTTGGTTGAAATCCGCCGAAATCCCGACACTTGCCCACCTGACGTCTTGTTGACTGCCAGGCCATTGGCGGCACGACATGGCGACGCTATCGGAGTGGAACCCCTGGAACAATGAACCGTTGTTCGCAGCCGAGGCCATTGCTGGCGGCGTGCGTCATTTCAGCCACAGGCAGCAACTTCGGCGTGCGGCCAAGGTCTCTCCGAGCAGACAACACGGGCTCGGCCAGGCTTCCCCTGGCGGCCTGCATGGCCTATGACGCTGCAACGCAACAATCCCCCAAAAAGACCTCATGATCCGCCTCGACAACGTCAGCAAGCAAGCCGGCCACCAGATCCTGTTCATCGAAGCGTCCGCCGCCCTCAACAAGGGCGAGAAGATCGGGCTCGTCGGCCCGAACGGCGCGGGCAAGACCACGCTGTTCCGGATGATCGCCGGCGAGGAACTGCCCGATGAGGGGCAGGTCTCGACCGATCGCGGCATCACCATCGGCTATTTCAACCAGGATGTCGGCGAGATGGCCGGCCGCAGCGCCGTGGCCGAGGTCATGGACGGGGCGGGACCGGTGAGTGCGGTGGCCGCCGAGCTGCGCGAGCTCGAGACCGCGATGGCCGATCCCGACAAGGCCGACCAGATGGACGAGATCATCGCGCGGTACGGCGAGGTGCAGCACGCGTTCGAGGAGCTCGACGGCTACGCGCTCGACGGCCGTGCGCGCGAGGCGCTATCCGGCCTCGGCTTCAGCCAGGAGATGATGGACGGCGACGTCGGAAAACTCTCCGGCGGCTGGAAGATGCGCGTGGCGCTGGCGCGTATTCTCTTGATGCGTCCCGACGTCATGCTGCTCGACGAACCCAGCAACCATCTCGATCTAGAAAGCCTGATCTGGCTGGAGAAGTTCTTGCACGACTACGAAGGCACGCTGCTGATGACCTCGCACGACCGCGAGTTTATCAACCGCGTGATCTCGAAAGTGGTCGAGATCGATTCCGGCTCGCTTACGACCTACGCCGGCAATTACGAATTCTACGAGCAGCAGCGGGCGTTGAGCGAGAAGCAGCAACAGGCGCAGTTCGAGCGCCAGCAGGCCATGCTCGCCAAGGAGATCAAATTCATCGAGCGGTTCAAGGCGCGCGCATCTCATGCGGCGCAGGTTCAGAGCCGGGTGAAGAAGCTCGACAAGATCGAGCGGGTGGAGCCGCCGCGCCGCCGCCAGACGGTGGCGTTCGACTTCCCACCGGCGCCGCGCTCGGGCGAGGACGTCGTTGCGCTCAAAAAGGTCTTCAAGGGCTACGGCAGCAAGCGGATCTATGACGGGCTCGATTTCATGATCCGCCGCAGGGAGCGCTGGTGCGTGATGGGCGTCAACGGCGCCGGCAAATCGACGCTACTCAAGCTCGTCGCCGGTGCGAGCGAGCCGGACGAGGGCACCGTTGCAGTCGGCGGCAGCGTCAAAATGGGCTATTTCGCGCAGCACGCGATGGATTTGCTCGACGGCGAGCAGACGGTGTTCGAGTCACTCGAATATGCGTTTCCGACCGCGGGGCAGGGCTCCCTGCGCGCGCTCGCCGGCTGCTTCGGCTTCTCCGGCGACGACGTCGAGAAGCGCTGCCGCGTGCTCTCGGGCGGCGAGAAGGCGCGCCTGGTGATGGCCAAGATGCTGTTCGATCCCCCGAACTTCCTGGTGCTGGACGAGCCGACCAACCATCTCGACCTCGCCACCAAGGAGATGCTGATTACGGCGCTGTCGGATTTCGAGGGCACCATGCTGTTCGTCTCGCATGACCGGCATTTTCTCAGCGTCCTGTCGAACCGCGTGCTGGAGCTGACGCCCGAAGGCATCCACCAGTTCGGCGGCGGCTACACCGAATATGTCGCGCGCACGGGGCAGGAAGCGCCGGGGTTGCGGTCGTAGTGATCGGCGGTAGCCCGGATGGAGCGAAGCGTAATCCGGGTTTCGTGCCGCGTGGCTAGTCGTGCGCTGCGGATGGTCCGGCCCCGGATGTCGCTTCGCTCATCCGGGCGACAGGAGTCCGTGGAAATCTCGTAGCCCGGATGGAGCGTAAGCGTAATCCGGGTCAGTCTTCGCGTTCGCCGAAGCTACCAACTATCTCTCCAGCTCCTCCCCAATCGGGCGGAAGCACGCCTTCGCGGACGTAGCGGTGAAGCGATGAATGCGGCCAGTCTGCCGGCGAAGAGACATACCCGTGCTTGGCCGGGTTAAAGTGGATGTAGTCGGCGCAGCGTTCGAAATCGGCGTCGTCACGAATCGTGTGCTCCCAAAACCGCCTTTGCCACAGAGAGAACTCCCCCCGACGATTGCGGGAGATGGGGGCACCTGAAACAGCCAGTTGATGCGTGAAGGAGCTCTTGATCCGCCGCCATCGGCCGGAAAATCAGCGTCATTGTCCGGCAGCGTCATGATGACGTGCAGATGATCAGGGAGGACCACGATTGCTTCGATCGTGAATGGCCTTTCAGCGCGCGCCACCCGGAATGCGTGGCGCAGCTTGTCCACATGATCGACCAACACGGATGATCTTCGATCATCCAGCGTCACGGTGAAAAAGAAGGTCCCACCAGGGAGAAGATTGCGCCGATAGCGAACCACGCGAGCACCTTCCCGGATTACGCTTCGCTCCATCGGGCTACAACCAGATCGAGAGATTTGCAATCCATTCGCTTGCTTGCACGTTTCAGGGGCTCTCGCTACGCTGTTTCAAAAAAGCGGAGCGAAATAGCCATGAAGCAACTCCGGATCGGCGACATCACCATCGATGCGGTGATCGAGCGGGAGGGGCCGTGGCGGCGGCCGCAGGATTTTTTCCCGGCTTATGACGAGGGTGTGTTCAGGCACCATCTGCCGACCATGGAGCCGGAGGTGTTCGATGCCGCGCGCGGCATGATGGTCATCACCTATCAGACCTTCGTGGTGCGCACGCCGCGCTATACCATCCTGGTCGACACCTGCACCGGCGAGGACAAGGGCCATCCGCCGCCGTTCGATTTTCCCGGCAAGGAACGCTGGCGCAACGAGCTGTTCGCGCTCGGCATCGGCTTCGAGCAGATCGACTACGTGTTCTGCACGCATCTTCATATCGACCACACCGGCTGGAACACGACCTTGCGCGATGGCCGTTGGGTGCCGACGTTTCCGAATGCGAAATACGTCTTCCACAAGGGTGAATATGCGGCCTGGGAGGCCGAGCATGCCAAGGGCCGCAACCCGCCCGGCACCGTGTTTCGCGACAATTGCCTGCCGATCGTCGAGGCAGGCCAAGCGCTGCTGGTCGATGACGATTACGCGCTCGACGACACCGTCACGCTGACGCCGACGCCGGGGCATTCGCCCTGCCATTGCTGCGTGAACATCTTTTCGAAGGGGCGCCGCGCGGTGGTCGCCGGCGACCTCATGCATCATCAGATCCAGTGCCGCGAGCCGGACTGGTCGGCCAAGCCGGATTGGGATGCGAAGCAGTCCGCGGTGTCGCGGCGAAAGTTTTTTGCTTCCGTCGCCGACACCGACACGCTGATCCTGCCGATTCATTTCCCGGCGCCGACGGTCGGGCTGATCAGGCCGCTCGGCGCCGCCTTTGATTATCGTTTCAAGCGGGATTGACCACTGGGTCGCCGTCATGGCCGGGCTTGTCCCGGCCATCCACGACCATGGCTGCACGAAACAAAAACGTGGATGCCCGGGACAAGCCCGGGCAAGACGAGTTCGTGGAGCGCCCGCGCGTCGAACGCTTTAGTACGTATAGAACATCCGCTGGATTTCCTTGGTGTCGGTCGTCTTGGTCAGCGCCAGCATCAGCAGAATGCGCGCCTTTTGAGGATTGAGCGTATCCGAGACGACGAAGTCGTGCTCGTCGTCCTTGGCCTCGCCGTTGCGCGCGACGATGCCGTTGCCGACCCGGCTGCTGCGCACGATCACGACACCCTTCTTGCGGGCCTCGTCGAGGGCTGGCTCGACCGCGGGGCGAGCCAGGCTGCCGTCACCGACGCCGGCATGCACGATCCCCTTGGCCCGGGCGGCGACAAACGCGTCGATCGCGACCCGGTTCATGTTGGCGTAGCCGTACACGATGTCGACTTGCGGCAGGACATCGAGGCTGGAGACGTCGAATTCGGAGTCCGCCGTGTGCCGGCGCGTCGATTGACGATAGAAGTACGGCTTGTTGCCCTGCATGTAGCCGAGAAAGCCGAGTTCCGGGGCACGGAAGGTGTCCGCCGTCGAGGTGTTGTTCTTGGTGACATCGCGAGCCGCGTTGATCTGATCGTTGAGAGCAACGAGCACGCCCTTGCCGACGGCCTCGTCACTGCCTGCGAGGATCACCGCATTGAAGAGGTTGATCGGTCCATCCGCGCTGATCGCCGTCGACGGCCGCATCGCGCCGACGACGACGACAGGTTTCTTGCTCTTGACGACGAGGTCCAGAAAATAACTGGTTTCTTCGATCGTATCGGTCCCGTGCGTGATCACAATGCCATCGACGTCGTCCTGCGCGAGCAGCGTGTTGACGCGCTTGGCAAGCTTGAGCCAGTAGTCATTGTTCATGTTCTCGCTGGCGATCTGGAAAACCTGCTCGCCCTTGACGTTAGCCACCGTTTTCAGTTCGGGGACGGCATTCAGGAGCGTCTCAATGCCCACCGTGGCGGCGGTGTAGCCGACCACGGTGGTGCTGCTCGCCCCGCTGCCGGCGATCGTGCCGCCGGTTGCGAGCACCATGACATTGGGCAGTCCCGGGCCCCGCGCGTTCGCGGCTTCAAGTCCGATGAGCAGCGCGAAGAGCAAGCTCATTGCCGCGATGAAGTGATGACGCACTCGAGGTTGCCACATCTTGACGTTCCCTTTGCTAGAAAGCCTTGTCGATGCGCCCCGTTTCGCTCAGCACCGCATGATCGGTCAGTCGAGAGCTCCTGTCTAGGGCGACGCTGCTTTCGGATGATTTGGTCTGGAAGCCGGCACACGGAAACACACACGCGAATGGCCGGGACAAGCCCGGCCATGTGGCAGTTCGTCTGGCGATTGCTCGCTAAAGCAGCAGCGAATTTGCGGCGCCTTACGCGCCCATCTCGCACTTCTTCATAAAGCTGTTCTTGGCGGCGCCGGCGAGCGGCTTGCCCTCGGCGCTGACGGCCTTGGGCGCGCAGGCTTCGGCTTTGCACTTCTTCATGAACGAGGTCTTGGCGGCGCCAGCCAGGGCCTTGCCGTCCTTGCCGACCGCCTTGCTTTCGCAGGTGTCCTCCGCGAGGGCCGAACCCGCTGCGAACGTGGCAACGATCGCAGCCAGGAAAATCCGCTTCATCATGATTGTCTCCCTAAACCAGAAATGGCACGCGGATTGGAGCCGGAAATCGTGGCGCAATCAAGCTGGATGAGCGCCTGCCGCCCGGTCTTGCTGGCGATTTCCGACCGCGGGTACGAAAGGGCCGACGCCTGCTGCACTGCTCGCTGACCGGGACGGGCGATCCTGCTAGCTTCAGGCGAGTTTAGCCGAAAGGGAGCATCGTAATGGAGACCCTGATTGCGAACATGCCGGATGCCGCTTCTGACCGGCATTCTCACCTGGTTCGGCCGCAAGAGATGGAATGGCAGAAGACGCGCTTTCCCGGCTGCGAGGCCAAGACGCTGCTGTTCGATCGCAGCAGCGGTCTGATGACGGCCTTGATGCGCTTTGCGCCGGGATCGGTGCTGCCCGATCACGAGCATGTCGGCGTCGAGCAGAGTTATGTCATCGAGGGCGCTCTCGTCGACAACGAGGGACCGGCCAAGGGGATTACCTGCAAGGCCGGCGAATTCATCTGGCGCGAGGCGGGCAGCCGGCATGCCGCCTGGTGCCCGGAGGGCGCCCTGATCCTGGCGATCTTCCAGGTGCCGAACAAGTTCTTCGAAGCCGACGGCCGCGTCGTCGATGCCGCCGGTCAGGATTGGGACCAAACTTGGGGGCACACCGACGCGCAGCGGGCGGGGAAGGCGCGGTAGGCGGCTCTTCGAAGCTCAAGTGCCGTCATTGATGCTTCTGACGAGCGTGGTGACCTGAACGGCGATCAGCCGCCGCATCTCCTTGCCGTTCCTGGCGGTTTCGCGCAGTCCCCGCATGCCGAACACCAGGCATCGCGCCAGCACCTCCGGCTCGACCGCTATCCCGGCGGCATTCACCTGATCGCGGATGAGGTCGGCGACCAAACACTGGAAGTTGTCGTAGACCTTCCGAACTGCGGGGAAACGGAGGTCGAACAGATCTGCCGAATCGGGATGCGCCTCGATCAGGTCGAAGCCATGCGATCCCCAGGATTTACAGGCGTGGAGCAGCCTGGCGTGAAGGCCGTCGAGGCGCGCGATTGCGGCCCTGATCTCCCGATGCTTCTGCTCGTCCATTCGCTGGATCACCGCCGCGAACACGGCGTCCTTGTCGGGGAAGAGCAAATACAGCGCCGGCCGCGACATTCCCGCCCTGGCGGCGATGTCGCCCATCGTCGTGCGGGCATGGCCGTAGCGGGAGAAGACCTCCGTCGCAGCCTCGACGGCGAGCTCTTCTTTCGAAATGCTGGAACGAGCCATGAGCCTCACAAGCGTCGGAACTGAACGTCGGGTCATATTGACAAAGTATCAATAATTGTCAATATGACCGAAAGCGGCATGAAGCCACGAGAGGTTCTGCGAGATGAACGATGAAGCGCGACTGAAGACCTGGAACACCTATCAGGCGGCGTGGGGACCCATCGATGAGGACGAGCGGCGTCGGCTGCTCGAGCAAAGCGTGGTCGCGGACTGCGTGTATACCGATCCGGGCTCGCAGGTTGAGGGACGCGACGCCTTGATGGCGCGCATCGGTCAAACCCAGCTCAAGTTTCCTGGCGCGCATTTCAGGAATGACAGCTTCCTCGAGCACCATGATCAAGGGCTTTTTCGCTGGACGATGTATGACGGCGCCGGTCGCGTGTTCGTCACGGGCGAGAGCTTCGGCCGTTTCGGCGACGATGGCCGCCTCGTTCAGGCGACGGGCTTCTTCGAGGTGCCCGCTGCCAAGTCCTGAACGCCGGCCGGCGCGGCGGTCGATCCTGCCGCTCCGGATATCGCCCTCAGGCGCCGCGCGCGAGAAGCGCCTTGAAGTCCGCGCGTGCGCGCTGCGCTTCGGCTCGCGCCACCTCGGAGGCGTCGCCGAGGCCGAAATAGCCGTGGATCAGGCCGGGGCCTTCATGATGCTTCACCGGCACACCGGCTGCCTCCAGCGCCCGTGCGTAGGCTGCACCTTCGTCGCGCAGGGGATCGAACCAGGCGGTGGTGACGATCGCGGGCGCGACGCCGGCGAGCGAAGCCGCGCGCAGCGGTGAAACGCGCCAGTCGGTCGCATGAGAGGGATCGGCGAGATAATGACCGCAAAACCACTCCATCACGGCGCGCGAGAGGAAGTAGCCTTCGGCATTCTCGGCGCGCGAGGGGAAGCGTGCGTTCTCGCGCGCGTCCGCATAACTCCCGAGGACGTCGGTCACGGGGTAGACCAGGAGTTGCGCCGCGAGCTTGATGCCGGCGTCGCGGCAGGCGATCGCGGTGGTGGCGGCGAGATTGCCGCCGGCGCTGTCGCCGGCAACGCCGAAGCGTTTTGCATCGCCGCCAAATTCCGCGACGCGGCCAAACACGTCGCTGACCGCGGCAAAGGCGTCCTCGAACGCGCCGGGAAAACGCGTTTCGGGCGGACGGCGATAATCGACGGAGACGACGACCGCGCCCGTCTCGATCGCAAGGTTGCGTGCCTGCCGGTCGTGGGTCTCGAGGTCGCCCGCGACCCAGCCGCCACCATGGAAGAACACCACGGTCGGCGCCGGCGTGGTGCCGACGCGGTAGACCCGTGCATCCAGCGGACCGGCGCCGCCTTTCACCTTGATATCCGCGATGATGTCGACCGGTGGTGGCGCTATGGCCGCGCGTGAGGCAGCCAGTGCACGCAAGGAATCGCGGGCGCTCTGTGGCGTCATCGTCGTGGCATCGCGCATTGGCAGCAGCGGAATGATCTGGGCGATGACGGGATCGAGCGGTGCAGCCATGTTGGCTTTCATGGGATCCTCACAGGGTTCTTGGTCTTGCTTGCGGGTTAGCATAGATATTGCGCGCCGCATCGGCAACCGCTCGCGTGTTGGCGCGCCAGGGGATGAACGGGCAGGGAGGTCTTGAGGTGGAATTCGAAACGCTGGTCCAGTCGCGCCGCAGCGTGCGCGGCTTCAGGAACGAGCCGGTGCCGCGCGCGGTGATCGAAGCGATCATCGACAGCGCCAAGCGTGCGCCCTCGTCGATGAACACCCAGCCCTGGCACGTCCACGTGCTCACGGGCGGTCCGCTGGAACGGCTGCGCCGACGCAACATGGAGGAGATGGTTGGCGGCGCCAAGGTGAAGCGCGACATCGTCAGTCACGGCGAGTATCAGGGCGTGCACCGGACCCGGCAAGTCGACGTCGCCAAGAAACTGTTCGGCGCGATGGGGATCGCGCGCGACGACAAGCCGATGCGGCAGGACTGGGTGCTGCGCGGCTTCCGCCAGTTCGATGCGCCGGTGTCGCTGGTCTTGACCTATGACCGCGTGCTCGATCCCGGCGCGGTCTGCCATTTCGACCTGGGCGCGCTCTGCTACGGCATCGTGCTCGCGGCCTGGGACCGCGGTCTCGGTTCGGTGATCAACGGGCAGGGCATCATGCGCTCTGACATCGTGCGCGAGGTCGTAAACATTCCGGAGGACGAGGTGATCATGACCTGCGTCGCGATGGGCTATCCTGACGACAACTTTGCCGCGAACGCGGTGCGCTCCGATCGCGAGGGCAACGACGATTTCGTGCGCTACGTCGGATTCGCCGAGTAGTGCGGGCAGAGGAGATTATTCTCTCGCCGAAATTTTTGGTGCGGACCGCTTGGCGGCCTCTTGCAATCTCGATCGTGCAGGAGGAACAATGTGCGGACTGAAAGGTTTGATGCTGGCGCGAGGGAATTGACATGCGGCGGCTCGCTAGCCTGGTTCGACGGTTCTTCGGCCCGCGAGTGCGGCGTCCGATCGATGATGATCCAAGTCTTCCTTTCACACCCGAAGAGTTCGGCCGGCTGATCCGCAGCGGCCGGCACGAGGACATGAAGCTGCTGGCCGAAGGGCTCGCCTGCCGGACCGTTCCGCGCCGCACCAGACATCGCGCCGCGCACTAGACTGGGGTCGAGACGGGTTGCTGCGCTTACCTCGTGAGAGCGACCTGCCTGAACGCGGTCAGCAGCGCCTTCTCCAACTTTCCGCTCATCCCGCATAGGATGTCATAGGCTTCGCTGCGTGGCAGCGTCGGCTTGTAGTGCCGATACTCGATCAGGGCCGCGAAGATGTCCGAGATCGTGAGAATCCGCACGATGTCGCCAATACTCTCGGCCCCGAGTGCATCCGGATAGCCGCTGCCGTCAAGAAATTCGTGATGATGCCGCACGGCATCGAGGATCTCCGGTGAGATATTGTCGTGGTCTTTCAGGAAATCGTAACCCGCAATCGGGTGAGTCTCGATCATGGCACGTTCGGCCGGATCGAGACGGCCGGGCTTGTCGAGGATGGCAAGCGGGATCCGGGCCTTGCCGAGGTCGTGGAACATGGCCGCCGAATACAGCCGCTCGAGATCGGCGCGGCCCACACCGAGACTCAGTCCGAAGTCGATCGCAACGCCGGTCACGAGCAGGCAGTGCTGGTAGGTTCCCTCGTGGTGGCGCCGCACAGTGGTGAGCCACTCGGACAAGCCATGCTGGGTGATGCGATCAGCGATCTTGCGGCCGGCTTCCTTCGTGCCGTCGACATCGATGGGCTCGCCGAGCGCGACGGCCGTGAACATCGACGCGATCGCCGTCGCCGCGGCCTCGACGGCATTGTCCTGCTGCGGCGCCTGACCTGAGGAAGCAGACGCCTCTTCGGCGGAATCAGCCAGCGCTGCCAGCAGCTTGATCTTGTCGATCGTCCCGGGAAGGACGAGCGTGGCCCCGAGCGCGTAGGCCTGCGAGATACTCATGTGAGAGGGGTGCTCGACCAGGAAGATGCGCTTCGTTGCCTTTGCGAACTTTATGGCTCGTTTCTTGATGGCCGCGATGGTGTGGACGTCACGCAATTCCGCACGGATGACGATCGCGAACGGCATCTGGGACAGCTTGGCTTCTGCGTCGAGCCGTTCGCCTGCGAAGGCAAACCGTTGCTCGAGAATCGAACAGACGCTCGACAATTTTTCCGAGGAGTCAGCCAGCACATGCACGAATGGGCGTGCCGCTTCCTTCTCTCGGATGCCGCCGTCGCCTTTGACGGGGCGGGATATAGTTCGCGCGTTCTGCACGGTTGACCTGAATCATGCTGGAGTTGGATCGGGCTGATGAATCCTTGGGCCTATTTGTTCTGAGCGGCAGCCTGCACAGAGGCTGCCGGTTTCTTCTTGCCGTCTGCGGTGACGAAGTGCACGCCGGCCGTGGTGCCGTCGATCCAGACCAGTTCGCAGCGCCGGTAGGCGAGCCCCGTCGAGGACAGCAGCAGGAAGAATTCCTTGGCCTGGAGCACGTCGAGCGTGCCCTCGACCTCGATCTTGGCACCGCTTTGCGATATGTCGAGCAAAACGCAACTGCGCCGCCAAGTGCCGTCCGAGCCCATTAGATTGACAGGCTGCTTGTGATCCATTTTTACGCGCATCGCTTTGCGACCGTCGAACTTCATCGGCTAACCCCCATCTTCGGGCTGCAATTTCCCGGGTCGCCTGTGCTGGCGTTTGCTACTATTTGCCCCCATCGCACTGTCCATTGGCTGGTGGACAGAAGCAGCGTCTCGAAGATCCGTTGCGCGCGCTCGCGCTCGGAATAGGAGAGCCTTTTTCCGCTGCGGTTGCTCAGGATGGTAAGGGTGGTCTGCCAGTTTAGCCGCGACGCCCGGCACGCCATGACCAGCCCCTCGCAATCGTCATCGCTCGCGACATGCTCGATAATTTCGAGCGGCGCCCCTGAAAGCACCGACAGCGCCGTGAACAAATTGGCCGTCTCGCCGCGGATCGCAAAGCGGTTCACCGTGGAATCGTTGAGCTTGCCGACGCGGTTGAGGGCGACGATCTCCGGCCTCGCGCCCGCGTAGTCGGCCCGGCAAGGCCGCTTTGGCGGAGCCGGCTCCGCTTCCGGCACCGGCGCTGCGGCGGACGGGGCGGGTGCCTTCCGGGCTGGTGGGGCGGAGAGCAGCTTGCGCACGACCAGATCGGGCGTGCCGGGCCGGAGCACCAGCGCCTTCGCGATCTCGCCGTCCTGGTCGGCCTTGGCAATTAGCGCTGCATAGGCTGCGTCGGAGAATTTCGTTCCCTGGTTCTTGATCAGGTCAAGGCAGATCGGGCCGCCGTGCTTGATCAGCGCCTCAGTCACCGTCGGCGCGATGTCGCTGCGCGCGGCGATCGCGCGTCGATGCCACTCGCCACGGGAGTCAATGACAGCCTCGAGATCGGCTGCGGAAAGTGCACGCGACTTGAGCAACACAGGACATGCCACGTCCGGACTATCGTGCGAGGCGAGACGCCACAATGTTTCGGGAGGCGCGATGTCAAGTTCCGCGAGCGCCGTGCTGAGCTGAACCAGTGCGCTGGCCTCGACCCGTTCCGTCAATCGCAGCAGAACACCGTCGACCACGTTGACGAGCAATTCCCGGCACTGGCCGCGGCTGCCAGTGAGCAACTGCACCATGCCGGCGAGAATGCGTGCGCAACGGTGCGGTGGGTAGGTTGCGACCACCTCTTCCAATTCAGCAAGAATATCAGCAGGCGAATTTGCCATCATGGCAGGGGCCTGACCTAAAATTAATTTGGACTATCGAACTGCACCTATTCCGCCCGACAGACGTTAATTTGAAGTTTGGATTTTGCTCGTCTAGGTATATCTGCACCGCTGGCCACACGGAAAACGCTATCGAAAATTGGCGAGATTTGATGCGCCGCCTTGTCCTTGGACTTCGACGCTCGCCAACTGGTCGGCATAGTTCGAAGTGATTCTTTCAGACTTAAGGCACACGGAGCGCAGAAGCGGGCCGGCATCGTCGCCGGACGCGTGTGTTGCGACGCGAAGTTCACATTGCCATGAATAGAAGTGATGATCCGCCGACGCTGGCGCCAAAGGTATTTCGCTTCACCGACGTCGATGAATTCGAAACGCCATACGAGGGCTCGACTTCGAGTTCACGCCTTTTGTACGGAGGATTTCGGCCGAGCAGAGTATTCTGTCGCTACCCGGCTGCGACGTGAATTTGACGCGGGCATTTCCGCGGGTCGTCGACGCACAGCTCGTCGAGAATTGTACCGCGATCGGATTCACGATGGACGATTTGGACGTGACCGTTCGATTCAACGGCGCGCGGCGTATACGACCCGTTATCGTCATCGGCAGCGGCGGCGCGGCTTACACCATCATTGAGGAGGTGCAGCGGCAAATCGCCTCGGTGGTGTTCAGGCCGGAGGTGACGGATCGCGGCTGGCCACAAGCAACCCTCTGCTTCAACATCTTCGAAACGACCGCTGCGGGCTTGAGCCGGCTTCGCGGTGTGGTCCGGGAAGTCTTGGAAGCCGCGTCGGAGCCCGTCGCCTCGCCCGACTTGCCGCTGAAGGCGGCCGGCATGAAGGAGACCCTGCTCGGCGCTGTGGACGCAATTTTCGAAAGTATCGTTCCCGCGCGATGGACCCTGCGCCCCAATGACGAGCGCAACTTCAAAGTCTTTCAGGACATCCGCGCGCTGCTTTCCGACGCCCTCTCGCTGCCCATCTACAGCGACGAGATCGCGCGCAAACTCGGCTTGTCCGTTCGCACCATGCACGACGTCGCCCGCCGCTATCGTGGAATGAGCCTGCACCGCTACTTGCGCCTGCGGCGGCTGTGGCTGGTGCGTCAGCGGCTGCTCGCGGGTGCCGATAGTGTCAAGGCCGTCGCGCTGGCGTTCGGCTTCTGGCATCTCGGCGACTTCTCCAGAAGCTATCGCGACCAGTTCGGCGAGACACCGTCGCAAACGCTTGAATCCGGACGGCGAACTTAGCGCGTCAAAACGTTGAGGGCCGGCCTGATGATCCGTGCTATACTGCTGCCCATGAGCAATCGCATTCTCGTCCTCTACGGTTCCTACCGTTCCGACCGCATGGGCATACGCCTAGCGAATTTCGTCATCGATCGCCTGCGCGCCCGCGGCGACGACGTCGTGTTTATCGACGCCAAGGCGATCGGCCTGCCGATGCTCGATCGCATGTACAAGGAATACCGCAAGGGCTCCGCACCCGAGGCGCTGGAGAAGCTCGCCGGAGAGATCCGCGGCGCAGATGGTTTCGTCTTCGTCACCGGCGAATACAATTGGGGCATCCAGCCGGGCCTGAAGAATCTCACCGACCACTTCCTCGAGGAGTGGTTCTGGCGCCCAGCCGCGATCGTGAGCTACTCGGCCGGCCGCCTGTCCGGCGCGCGTGCCTCGACCGCCTGGCATGGCACGTTGTCGGAGATGGGCATGGTGGTGGTGTCGAGCACCATCGGCGTCGGCCCGATCGCACAGACGCTGTCGGAAGCGGGTGAACCGATCGGCGAGGGCGGCAAAGCGCTGGAACGCTCGTTCCCGCGCTTCGCCGACGATCTCGCATGGTGGATCGAGGCGGCCAAGGCGCAGCGGGCGCGCAAGGCGCCGCCGTACTAAGCCCTTACGCCGACCTGACCTCACCGAGGAAGCGGTCGAACTGTCCGGCGAGATCGCGTGACTGGGACGAGAGCTGCTCGGCTGCGCCCAGCACCTCCCGCGCGGCCGTACCGGTGTCGTCGGCGGCGCGCTGCACGCCTGAAATGTTGGTGTTGACCTCCTGGGTGCCGCGCGCGGCTTCCTGGACGCTGCGGGCGATCTCCTTGGTCGCCGAGCCCTGTTCCTCGATCGCGGCCGCGATCGCGGTGCCGATCTGGTCGATCTCGCCGATGACGTCGGCGACGTTGCGGATCGCGGTGACGGTCTCGTCGCTCGCGGCCTGGATCGCCGAAATCTGCTCGGAGATTTCGGTGGTGGCCTTGGCGGTCTGGCCCGCCAGCGATTTCACCTCGGCAGCAACTACCGCGAAGCCGCGGCCGGCGTCGCCGGCGCGGGCGGCCTCGATGGTCGCGTTCAACGCCAGCAAATTGGTCTGCTCGGCGATGCTCTGGATCAGCGTGACGACGTCGCCGATCTTCTGCGCGCCCTCGGCCAGCGCACGGGCGGTGTCGCCGGTGCGGCGGGCGTTGTCGACGGCGCGGGCCGCGATCTCGGTGGACTGGGCCACTTGACGGCCGATCTCCGAAATCGAAGAGGTCAGCTCCTCGGTGGCGCTCGCGACCGTCTGCACGTTGCTCGATGTCTGCTGTGAGGCGGCGGCGACGACGGCGGCCTGGCTGTTGGTCTGGGCAGCCGTCGAGGTCATCGACTGCGCCGTGCTTTCCATGGTGGCTGAAGCGCGGGACAAGCCGCCGACGAGCTCGGTGACCTTGGCTTCGAACGCGCGGGTGATCCCGTCGAGCGCCTGTGCGCGGCGCATCTTGCCGTCGTTCTCGGCTTGCTTCTCGGCCGCGAGGCTGTCGGCCCTGATCATGTTGTCCTTGAAGACCCGGACCGCCGCGGCCATGGCACCGATTTCATCGGAACGCTCGGCGCCGGGAATCTGGTCCGTGACCTCGCCTTCGGCAAGCCGCGACATCCGCGTCGTCAGGTTGACGATCGGGGCGCAGACGCGGCGGCGGACCGTTACGATGAGGCCGGCGCTGGCGATCAGCACGGCGAGGAGTCCCGCGAGTGCGATGGTGAAGCTGGTGTGGGCCGCAGTGGAGGCACCGGCGAGAATCTGCTCGGCGTTGTCGTAGAAGGCGTCGCGGACCTCGATAATGGTGCTGAGGCCGCGCTGCGTGGCGGTGTAATAGGTGTCCATGTCGTGTTCGTACTTGCCGGTGACCGCACCCTCCTTCACCAGCTTGAGCTCGCGGCCGAACTCTTCGATGTAGATCGCGTTGAATTTTTCCAGCGCGGCGGCGACGTTCGCCGGCGTTGCGGGATTGCCGCGCAACTCCAGCAGCGACATCACGATCTGATCGTTGCGGCCCTGCGAGCGGCTGATCTCGGCCTTCTCGGCATCGGTCGCCGGTTTCTTGCCGCCGACGAGATTCTTGTGCAGGCTGGAGTTGAAGCCGCCCACGTCGCGCAATGTCATCGCGATGTTGGCGTAGCTGGCCTGCCGGTAGGCATCGCCGTTGAGGATCGCCATGCGGCGAACCTGCTCGTTGAGCAGCGCGGTCCCGCCGGCGTTGAGCACGGCGTTGTCGGCGACGATCTTCTTGGCGGCATCCTTGCGCGCCTCCGGCGGGCCTGCCATCGCCTTGTCGATGGCTTCGCGCAGCGCCGTGAACTTCGAATTGATGGCGTCGATGTTGCCGCCGGTGGTGTTGCCGTCATCGAACGGGCCGGGCAGGTCCTTGCGCAGCGCGTTCATCCTGTCGCGGGCGGCATCGGTCTGCTTGCGCAGCTTGTCCTGCTCGGCAAGCAGCGCCGGGTCGACCGCGGGAGGGCCATAGAGGATGTTGGTGGAAAAGCCGGGCTCGGGATTGAGGTAGCGCGGGATGTCGCTGACGGCGCGGACGATCGCCAGCCGCCCCTGCGCTTCGGTGATCCGTTCCATCGTCTGGTATTTCGTCACGGCGACGTAGACGGCGAGGCCGCCGCCCACTGTCGAGAGCGAGACGATGGCGGTGGTCAGGAGCGTACCGATTTTCATGATTCTGTCCGGCAACTGGCGCGGGAAATTATTTGCACGGACAATAGGCAGGCGATGTTAATCCCGGGTTTACGCTGGTGGCTGCGGTCACTTGGGCTGTCGGTCAAGGGCCGCGAGGATATCGAGCGTTGCCTGATCGCGCTTGTCCGAAAAATACCGGGCGAGCGCCTCGTCGAAAACGGGCTCATCGGACACCGCGTCGAACAGCGTCATCGACGAGCGGAATTTGGCATCATCGGGCGCGCCGAGGATGGCGTTGATGGTCCGGCCCTCGACGGCGAGCACGAGCCGCGTGCATTCGATCAGGCGCGGACCGAGGATGGGGTGGGCGAGATAGGCCTGGGCCTCGGCGCGGGAGGTGATGGCGTAGCGCTGGGACATGGCGCTGAAGCCGAGACCGGCGACCTGCGGGAAGACGAACCACATCCAGTGGCTCTGTTTTCGGCCCCGGGTCAGCTCCCCCTGGACGTCGCCATAGACCGGGTCCTGGGCCCGGACAAAGCGCTCTAGATCGAACGGATCGGTCATAAGATACCTTGGGATACCCTGGAATGGCTTGCCGGGGCCCTTGCCGGCCGCGATTATGCCTAACTTTTGGCTCCCAATGTGGTAGCTGGTAGAGAATCTCCGGGTGGGGGTGGGTCCCCTCGGGGGTCGATTTTGGGGATCTGATGGTTTCCGACCGGGCACGAGCCGAGGGGCTATTGTCGCGCCGCCGTATTGGGCGAGCCGAGACGATATTGCTGTCTCTGGCCGCCGTCGCGCTGGCACTGGGCGCTGCCGCCTGGGTCGCGGATATCGGCGGTTCGGCCTCGCTGGTCACCGCCGCACTGCCGCCGGCCAATGCGCCTTCGTTCGATGATCGATTCGCTTCGGCTTCCAGCAGTCCGCCCGCCCGCGAGCTCGGCCTGCGAACGCTGGAGCGCTCCGCGGTCAATGCAGTCCAGCTCAAATTGCGCGATGCCAAGGCGATGCTCGCCCAGAAGCTCCAGGCCGACGACTGGCGCTCGACCCTGACCGATGACGACCGGCATATGTCCGAGGAGACGAGACAATCGCAGCGTGCTGACGCCATCCCGATGCCGCGCTCGCGCCCGCCCCAGGCGGACATCTCCGCCCAGATTGCCTCAAGCCAGGCTTATGCCGAGACCAACCCCCGTGTCGACAACCGCAATTTCTTCGAAAAATTCACCGACAAGATCAGGCTGGCCTCGCTGACGCCCGACAGCGGCCTGTTCGGCAAGGCGCCGGATCTCGCCGCGCTTGGCTACGATTCGCGCACCGCGGTCTACGACATCTCGGCCAAGGCGCTTTACCTGCCGAGCGGCATCGCGCTGGAAGCGCATTCCGGCATGGGCGCGCTGATGGACGACCCGGAGCACGTCGACCAGCGCATGGTTGGCGCGACCCCGCCTGCGACCTACGACCTGAAGCCGCGCGAAAAACTGTTTCACGGCGTCCGCGCACTGCGCTTGACGCCCACCGAGGGCACCAGCGCGCTCGGCCGCGTCGGCCTGCTCACCCACAATTACATGCTCGGGCCTCGTGGCGACTCCAACGGCTGCGTTTCGATCAAGGACTATGATCGATTCATGAAAGCCTACGACAACGGTGAGTTCAACCGTCTGGTCGTGGTGCCGAGGCTGACCCCATCGGCGACCGCCTCGCAGCGCGCGAGCACCGAGTCCTGATATCTGCTCCGGATATTGGCCTGCTACGGCGGGGCTGCCGTTTTCCTTTCGTTAAGCCGTCATCGTCCAGAAGCAGCCCATGAGTGATCCGCAAAGTTCCGAGACCCCGCTGCGCACGACGTTCAAGATCAAGCTGAACGGCGACACGCTGGCGATCGCGACCGTCGGCCAGGCCTATCAATTCCTCACCAATTTCAAATCGGTCGAGTGGATGGAATTCCGCTCGCTGCATGAAGACGCGGTCGCGGCGCTCGAAGGCGCCGCCGAGAACGCCATGCTCGTGGTGCAGGCGACCAACGCCGTGCGCGCGCTGTTTGTGAGCGCCAAGCTGCTCTGAGAGCGACACGGGAAATTTGGGAAGATTCCCGGATTGCGCCGCGCTCCATCCGGGCTACCGCTCACTAGTTGAACTCCGCTATAGCAACAGGCCATGGTCTGCGAAGATCGCGCTCAAGCCGATACGTTGAAACATAGTTCAGGGAGAGACCATCATGAAACGCCGTACATTCCTCAAGGGCGGCGCGGTTGCCGGCGCGACGACGCTGGTTGCCGCACCTGCGATCGCGCAAAGCGCGCCCGAGATCAAATGGCGCCTGACCTCGAGCTTCCCGAAGTCGCTGGACACTATCTACGGCACCGCTCAGACTTTTGCGAAATATGTTGCCGAGGCCACCGACAACAAATTCCAGATCCAGACCTTCGCGGCCGGCGAGCTCGTTCCCGGCCTGCAGGCGCTCGATGCGGTCAGCACCGCTTCTGTCGACATGGCGCAGACCCCGCTCTATTTCTACATCGGCAAGGAGCCGGCGCTGGCCTATGCCACCGGCGCGCCGTTCGGCATGAACCATCGCCATCAGGAATCCTGGTGGCATTTCGGCGGCGGCGCCGACCTCACCAATGAGGCGCTGAAGCCGTTCAAGGCGCATGCCATCCTCTGCGGCAATTCCGGCACCCAGATGGGCGGCTGGTTCCGCAAGGAGATCAAGACCGTCGACGATCTCAAGGGCCTGAAATTCCGCATCGCCGGGATGGGTGGTCATGTGCTGGCGCGGCTCGGCGTGGTCCCGCAGCAGATCGCGGGCGGCGACATCTATCCGGCGCTGGAGAAGGGCACGATCGACGCAGTCGAATTCGTCGGCCCCTATGACGACGAGAAGCTCGGCTTCCAGAAGGTCGCCAAATATTACTACTTCCCCGGCTGGTGGGAAGGCGGCGCCATGCTGCACATGATCGTCAACGACGAGAAGTGGGCGTCGCTGCCGAAGCAGTACCAGGCGATCGTCAACCAGGCCGCGTCGGCCGCGGGCGCCTGGATGCTCGAGAAATACGACAGCGTGAATCCGGCGGCGCTGAAGCGGCTGATCGCCAACGGCGCGGAGCTGAAGGCGTTTCCGCAGCCGGTGCTGGAGGCCTGCTACACCGCGACCCAGGACCATCTGAACGAGCTCGCCATCAAGAGCGACCTGTTCAAGCGCACCAAGGAAAGCCACGACGCCTATATGAAGGAGCTGCTGTTCTACACGCAGATCGCGGAGAATTTTTACGACAATTATCTGCTCGGCAAGATGCGCAACAAGGCTTGATCGCGCAAACTCCCGTAGGGTGGGCAAAGGCGCACTTGCGCCGTGCCCACCACTGCTTGCTTGCCTCGCCATGTTGGGCACGCTTCCTCCTTCGCTCTTCGAGCTACGGCGGACAAGTCGCTTTGCCCACCCTACAGCATCTATCGTGCGGTGAATTAAGCCGCGCCCAAACCCAGCTTCTCGTAAATCCGCCGCGCATAGGCGCCGAACGCGTCCGTCGTTTTCAGCGGCAGAGCCCGTGGGAAGGGCAGGTCGATGGGGAAATAATCGGCCATCTTCGCAGGTCCGGCCGTCAGCACGGCGCAGTGCGAGGACAGGAACACGGCCTCCTGGATCGAGTGCGTGATGAAGATGATGGTCTTGCCGCTCTCGCGCCAGATCCGCAGCATCTCCAGATTCATCTGCTCGCGCGTCAAGGCGTCGAGCGCGCCGAACGGCTCGTCCATCAGGATCAGTTTCGGGTCGTGAATGAAGGCGCGCGCGATGGCGGTGCGCTGCTGCATGCCGCCGGACAGCTCGCGCGGATATTTCTGCTCGTAGCCGGCAAGACCCACCAGATTGAGCAGATCGCGCGCCCGCTCGCGCGCGGCCTTCATCGGAAGACCGACGATCTCTGCCGGCAGCAGCACGTTGTCCAGGATGGTCCGCCATTTCAGCAGCAACGCCTGCTGGAACACCATGCCAATGTCGCGGGTCGGATCGAACGGGCTTTTGGCGTTGCCGATCTTCACCGTGCCGCCGTCGGCGTCGTGCAAGCCGGCCAAAATCTTCATCACGGTGGTCTTGCCGCAGCCGGACGGGCCGACCAGCGAGACCAGCTCACCCTCCTGCACGTCCATGGTGACGTCGGACACCGCGAGGAATTCGGCGCCGCCGCTGCGATAGACCTTGCGGACGCCGTGCAGGCTGATGAAGGGGCTTGAGCTCATGCCAGCCATTTATCCAAGTTTGCGGCCACGAACGCGTCGTCGCTGAGGTCGGAATGCTCGCGGTACACGCGCTCGATCTCGTCCTTCTGGCCGGGGCTCAGGCCCTCGTTCGGATCGAGGCACCACAGGCCCTGCATCAGGCCCTGCCGTCGCAGCACCTCATGGCAGCCGGCGATGCAGCCGTGAAAATCGTTGGCGACGTCGAAGAAGGCGCTGTTGCAATCGGTGACGCGGGCATCGAGCGCGAGCAAATCGGCCGGCACGCTGTCCTTGTGCCGTGCCGCTTTGCAGCGCTCGAACTGTTTGATCGCGCTCGCCGTCCACACCGACCAGTGGCCGAGCAGGCCGCCTTTGAAATAAGTGCGCGTGGTGACGCCGTTGTCGCGGAGGTCGAACGGCAGCATCAAATCGAGCAGGATGTGGTCATCATTGCCGGTATAGAGCGCAACGCGGTCGAGCGCGCCGGCTGCTGCGACGCCGCGCAAAACATCAAGGGTCCGGTAGCGGTTGAACGGCGCGATCTTGATCGCGATGACATTGTCGATCGAGGCAAAGCGCTGCCAGAACCGGCTCGACAGGACCACGCCGCCGACCGCCGGCTGAAGATAGAAGCCGACCAGCGGAATTTCGGCTGCGACCGCTGCGCAATGCGCGATGATCTCGTCCTCCGACGCCCTCTTCATCGCAGCGAGACTGAGGAGCCCTGCGTGATAGCCGATGTCGCGCGCGGTGCGGGCTTCAGCGGTGGCCTGCCTAGTCGGACCGGCGATGCCCGCGACCAGCGCCAGCGGACGCTTGGTCCAGTTCGCCGCCGTCTCGGCGGCGAGCTCCAGCACGGGACGATAGAGGCCGACGTCACGGATCGCGAACTGCGTGGTGTGCACGCCGACCGCAAGGCCGCCGGAGCCGGCTTCGATGTAATAGCGCGTCAGCGCGCGCTGATGCTTTTTGTCGAGCTGGCGTTCGGCGGTGAGCGCGAGGGGATGCGCCGGCAGCACGGTGCCGTCGGCGATCAGCTTGCGGATCTCGCTGTTGATCTGGCTGTGGTGCATGATGTCCTATCCGAATTCAGGGCCGGCGACGGCGAATGGCATGTCTTCACCCGCGGTCTTAGCGGGGCCGAACCGCATGCGCTGGAACGGGCGCTCGATGATCCAGCCGGATGCGGTCAATCCTTCAGGGAACGCGGCTTGCGACGCGACGGCATCGAGCAGCAGCGGTCCGGTCTCCGATCGCGCGATGGCATCGACCAGGGTCAGCGCGGCTGCCGCGTCGTCGGCAAGCAGCGGGCCGATATGGCGCGCGGTACGTCCGTCGCGAACCAGCGCGATGGCGCCGTTCGCGGCGACGATGCGCGAGCCGGAACGCTGCGCGAAGTTGGAGAGCAGGGCGGTTCGATCGAGGCCCGTGGCGCGCCGGTCGCGCGCGCGGAGCGCGTCGAGCGTCGCGGACGAAGGTGCCTGCCCGGACGCGGATGCCGATTTCACCAGCTTGAGCCGGCGCAATTGCAGGGTCGGCGTGAACCCGAGCGGCCCATAGACGGCAGCACCGTCCGGGGTTGCGTCGAGCCAGCTCGTCAGGCCGCGTTCGCGCGCCATCGCCAGGCAGGCGTCGACGAGCCGCGTGGCGAGACCGCGTCGGCGATGGCTTGCCGTCACCAGCACCATGCTGATCCAGGCGTTGTCGCCGGGGTAGGGCAGGAGTGCTGCGGTCGCGACCAGTTGCGCGCCATCACGGATGCCGAACGCGACGCCGTCGCTCAAGAAAAACCGCCAGTCGTCTTCATTCTGGTTCCAGTGCGCCTCTGTCGAGAGCGCGAGGCCCGCCGCAGCATCCTCGACGCCAAGCTGGATGATGCGCGGATCGTCAGTAGCGTCCATCGCGCACCTCGTATTTGGTGGGCTTGCCGAGGCTCGGCATGGCGCGCGACACCCAATCCGCCGTCCAGGCGATCAGCTGCTCGGTGTCGACGACCGGCAGGCCGAAAAGCTCGACTGCCTTGGACGTGTCGGTCAGCCACGCGGTCGGCTCTTCGTTTCCTGTCAGCACCGGCATACGGCCGAACCTGGCGCCGAATCTTGCTGCGAGGTCGCGCACCGCCAAAATCTCGTGGCCGCTGACATTGATCGGCGAGGTCGGCGCTGTGCAATGCGCGAGGCAGCGCAGCGCCTGCGATGAGGCATCGCCCTGCCAGATGAAATTGACATGACCGATGCTGAGGTCGATCGGCGTGCCCGTGAGCACTTTCAAGGCGATGTCGTGCAGCACGCCATAGCGCATGTCGATCGCGTAGTTGAGGCGGAATAGCCGCCCGGGCGTTCCGAACTTGCGCGAAAAATACTCGAACATGCGCTCGCGGCCCACGCAGGACTGGGCGTACTCGCCGGGCGGGTTCGGCGCCATGTCCTCGCCCGATCCTTTGCCGTCGACGGGGACGAACGGATAGATGCAGCCGGTCGAGAACGCCACGATCCGCGACGAGGGGAAGGCCTGCGCGATCAGTGCCGGCACGTGCGCATTCATCGCCCAGGTCAGCGAGAGATCGCCCTCAGCGCCGAATTTGCGGCCGGCCATGAAGACAATGTTGGGCGCCTTCGGCAGCGCCTGAATCGCGGTCTCGTCCATTAGGTCGCAATTGATAGTCTCGACGCCACGCGCGTGCAGCCAGTCCTTGACGCCGGCGTCGCTGAAGCGGGCGACGCCGATGACACGGCGATCGGGCGCTGCGGCCTTGGCAAGCCCCGCAAGCGTCGGCCCCATCTTGCCGGCGACGCCGAGGATCATGATGTCGCCGTCGACCCGGGCGAGGTCGTCGATCAATGCCTGGGTCGGCCGGCACAGGAGATCGTCGAGCGCAGCGATATCAGGGATGGTCTTCGGCAGGTTGTGGCGGGTGAGGAGCATGGTTTTGGTCCTTGATCTTCAAGTTTGTCTTGCGTCGCCGACGACGAAGATGCGTTCGAGGACGAGCACGAAGCCGTAAAGCGCGACGCCGAGCAGGGTGAGCAGCACGACGGCCATCACCATCGCGGGCGTGTCGAGCGACGACTGCACCTGGATCATGAGGTAGCCGAGCCCGCGCTCGGAGGCGATGAACTCGCCGACTATGGCGCCGGCGACCGCGAGGATGGCGCCGACCTTCATTCCGGAGAAGATGTAAGGCAGCGATCCCGGCAGCTGGATCTTGCGGAACAGCGTCCAGCGCGAGCCGCGCAGCGATTTGACGAGGTCGAGCAGATCCGGCTCGACCTCGCGCAAGCCCCGCGCGGTGGTGAGCAGGATCGGGAAGAAGCAGATGCTGAAGGCGATCAGGATGTTCGGCACGATGCCGTAGGAGAACCAGACGATGAGGAGCGGACCAAGCGCGACCTTCGGGATCATGTTCAGCGTCACGAACAGCGGCAGCAGCACGAGGCTGATCAGCGGCGCCCAGCTGAAGATGACGGCCAGCGTCACGCCGACGAAGGCGCCGAGCGCAAAGCCGCCGAGGATCTCGATCGCCGTCACCAGCGTGTTGGCGTCCCAGGCGTAGCTCGCGGTTCCCAGCGTCTGGATTGTCGCGAGCGGCGAGGGCAGGATGAACTTCGGGACGTGGAAGGCATCGACCAGCACCTGCCAGAGCACCAGCACGGCGAAGTGCACGATTAGGACGATCGCAAAGCTGCGCGTATTGCGGGCGCCGTCTCCTGTCACCGGTTACCCCCTGCTGTCAGCGGCCACCTTGCCGCTGGTCGCAAGCCTAGCCGTCCCGGAGGGAAGTTTCAACCAGTTGGTTGATTATGGCCGGAGCGAATGCAGCACGAGATCGGCGACGTGCCGGCGGCGGGCGCGGCGCGCGGCCCGGCTCGACAGGTCCTTGCCGAAGATCGCCGACAGCGTCGGCGTGTTGGAGAGATAGAAATAGCTGAGGCCCGCGATGGAGATATAGAGCTGGATCGGGTCGATCCCCTTGCGGAACATGCCGGCGCGGACGCCTTCGTGAAGGATGTGGGACACGCTCTTCACCAGCGGCGAATGCATCGCCTCCAGCCGCGTCGAGCCGCGGACGTGGCGGGCACCGCCGCGGTTCTCGTCGTTCAGAAGCACGATGAAATCGGGGTTCGTCGCGAGGTAATCGAACGAGGCCTCGATCAGTTTCCGGATCGCCTTTCCCGGCGGCAGGCCTTCGAGATTGAGCTGACGTTCCTGCTCGCGGATATCGGCGTAAACCCATTCGAGCACGGCGAGATAGAGCGCGTCCTTGTCGCCGAAATAGTGGTAGACGAGCTGCTTGTTGACACCGGCGCGCTCTGCGATCTCGTCGACGCGGGCGCCGGCAAAGCCGTGCCGGGCGAACTCCTCGCGCGCCGCGGTGAGCAGCTTCTTGCGTGTGGCGACCGGGTCGCGCCGCTGCGGCACGGTGTCGCCTGAACGTTTTGCGGGCATTTCCAACCAAACAGTTGACAAGTTGAGGGCGGCCTTGTTGCATTGGTATCCTCACGGGGGGAGAGCGACAAGCCGGTCGCGGGCAACGAGGAGAGATGCGATGAAGCGTTTGCAGGCGGCGGGCTCGGCCCTGGCGGTGGCCCTGATGCTCGGATCACCAGTCGTGCCCGCGAACGCGGGCGAGGCGGTCAATCTGATTCTGAACTGGGCGCCGACGGCCGATCACTCGCCCTATTATTACGCCAAGGCGCAAGGCTGGTACGAGAAAGCGGGCATCGATCTGACCATCGAGGTCGGCAAGGGCTCCGGCGTCTCCGCCGCCAAGGTCGGCTCCGGCGGCTCGCCCTTCGGCGTCGCCGATCTCGCCACCATGCTGGTGGCGAAGAGCAAGGGGGCTGACGCTGTTGCCGTGATGAGCGTCTACGCCAACACCGGCCAGACCTTCTACTGGTTGAAGAGCTACGGCGTGAACGGGGTGAAGGATTTTGCCGGCCACAAGATCGGCAATCCGCCCGGGGACGCCTCGCGTGTGATGTGGCCGGCCTTCGCCAAGGCTGCAGGGCTTGCGCCCGACTCCGTCGGCTTCGTCAATGTCGGGCCGACGGCGAAGATCGCCGCGCTCAAGAGCCATACGGTCGACATCATCAGCGACTTCTACAACGAGCACGATTTGAAGGTGATCGAGTTCGGAAGCGATCTCGGCTACGTCAATTGGAAGGACATCGGGCTCAACCCTTACGGCAATTCGCTGATCGTCAACGGCGGCTATCTGCAGAAGAACCCGAAGCTGGTCGAGGCGTTCGTGCGGGTCACGCAAAAGGCCTTCGCGACCTGCGTCGCCGACGCCGCGCCCTGCCTGAAGGCGCTGCTCGATCAGGTCTCCGGTCTCGACAAGGAGAACCAGGAGCGCCAGTGGGAGCGCATCAAGTCCCTGATGACGGACGAATTCACGACGACGAAGGCACTCGGCTGGATCGACGGCGAGCGGATGAAGAAGGACTACGATCTGGTCCAGACCTATCTCGGCATGGAGAAGCCGTTCGACGTCACGACGGCGTTCACGACCAAGATGCTGGACCCCGCCATCAAGATGGATGCGAGCAAGGTGAAGAAGTAGGGGGCTGGTCGCCGCGCCGGCCCCACATTCCGCTGTCATGCCCCGGCTTGACCGGGGCATCCAGTACGCCGCAGCCTTTCGGCTGACCCGCAACCGTCTCGGAGTACTGGATCGCCCGCCTTCGCGGGCGATGACCGTTGTGCGGGGCGAGAGCGCCTGCTCAACGCCCTTGGTGCGCTTCCATGCCACGTAACCCCACGGAGAAATTAACCGGCCATTAACCATATCGGCGGCATCGTTAACCATTCAATAACAGGGGACGAGTCGGCCGCTATGGAGGCTGCAGTAAAACCTCAACGCCAAATGGTTCGCCTGCGCGGGCGCTCCTATGTGGCCTTCGTCTTCGTGCCGACGGTTCCCATCCAGGACTGGCTGCAGGAGATCGACACCACCATCGCGCGCTCGCCGGGCTTCTTCGCCGGCCGCCCCGTGGTGATCGACCTGTCCTCGGTCGATCTCAGCCAGTCCGGCATCGGCCATCTGCTCACCAGCCTTCAGGACCGCAACATCCGCGTGCTCGGGATCGAGGGCGTGGAGGAGGGCCGGTTGAACCCCATGATGCCGCCGCTGCTTTCGGGCGGGCGCAGCTGCGTGGTCGAGCCGAGTGCGCCCAAGAAGGTCGAGGCAAAGGTCGAGACCAAGCCGACCTCGCTGCTGCTCGAAAGCCCCGTGCGGTCGGGCCAGACCGTGATCTTCCCCGAGGGTGACGTCACCATTTTGGGCTCTGTCGGCTCCGGCGCCGAGGTCGTTGCCGGCGGCTCCATTCACATTTACGGCGCGCTACGCGGTCGCGCCATGGCGGGCGTGAACGGTCACACGAGCGCGCGCATCTATTGTCAGAAGATCGAGGCCGAACTGCTTGCAATCGATGGTTTTTACCAGACCGCCGACGATATCGACGCGGCCCTGCGCGGCAAGCCGGCCCAGGCCTGGCTGCAGGGCAACACCATGCGAATTACTGCGCTGAACTGACCAGAAGGAGATTTGAGAGATGGCCAAGGTACTGGTCGTGACGTCAGGCAAGGGGGGCGTCGGAAAGACCACGACGACCGCCGCACTGGGGGCTGCGCTCGCGCAGCGCGGCGAAAAGGTCGTCGTCGTCGATTTCGACGTCGGCTTGCGCAACCTCGACCTCGTGATGGGCGCCGAACGCCGCGTCGTGTTCGACCTCATCAACGTGGTGCAGGGCGTCGCAAAGCTGCCGCAGGCCCTGATCAAGGACAAGCGGCTGGAGAACCTCTGGCTGCTGCCGGCCTCGCAAACCCGCGACAAGGACGCGCTGACCGAAGAGGGCGTGGGCAAGGTCATCGACGATCTGCGCAGCCGTTTCGACTGGGTGATCTGCGACAGTCCGGCCGGCATCGAGCGCGGCGCCTCCATGGCGATGCGCTTTGCCGACGAAGCCGTGATCGTCACCAATCCCGAAGTCTCCTCGGTGCGCGATTCCGATCGCATCATCGGCATGCTCGATTCCAAGACGGTGCGGGCCGAGAAGGGCGAGCGGGTCGAGAAGCACATTCTCATCACCCGCTATGATCCCTCGCGCGCCGCGCGCGGCGAGATGCTGACCATCGAGGACATCCTCGAAATTCTTGCAACGCCCCTGCTCGGCATCATCCCGGAGAGCCAGGACGTGCTGCGCGCCTCCAACGTCGGCACGCCCGTGACGCTGTCGAACGCGGAAGGCGCACCGGCGCGGGCCTATATCGACGCGGCCCGACGGCTGTGCGGCGACACCGTGCCCATGCAGGTGCCGACCGAGCGCAAGGGCTTCATGGACCGCCTGCTGCGACGGAGGGCCGCATGAGCATGGGTCTGCTTCGGCTTCTCCGCGGCAACAAGGCCTCTGCACCCGTCGCGCGCGAACGGTTGCAGATCCTGCTTGCCCATGAACGCGGACTGCGCGGCCAGCCCGATCTGCTCGGTGTGCTGCGTGAGGAAATTCTCGCGGTCGTCTCCAGGCACGTCACGCTGGACCCGACCAAGGTCATCGTCCGGCTCGATCGCGGCGACGAGGTCTCGACCCTCGAGGTCGATATCGAGGTGCCCAACGATTTCGAGCGCAAGCGCGCGGCGGCCGGCTAGGGACCTCGGCCGCGACGCTTCAAATTTGGGGTTGGTGAAAAGGCGGTCCGCTGGGCATAGCGGGCCGCCTTTTGCTTGCTGACGTGAACGCTACGGAACGAGGTCCGGGGCTCAATCGTTGTGAACAACCCGCGGCGGCGCGATGCACCGCGGTTTCGTCAAACGGGAGAACGCCCATGATGACCGAGGTCCAGGTCCACACCGTCGCGCGCCAGATGCTGGAACAGCATGGTTTTGCTGCGATCGCGAAGGCCGCCGAACAGGCCAGGGCTTGTGAGGGCCGCGGCGAGGCCGACGAGGCCAAAGAGTGGCGTCACATCGCGGACGCGATGAAGATCATCCGCGGTCCGCACCAGAGCTGACACTCCCCCGCGTTCAACGCTCCCCGCGGTCAGCGCCCTGCGGCGAGGTGCGATTCTGTGTCTGCGGCTGGGAGCGCTCGCCCGTCTCCTTGCAGGGGAGCGGCTCCCACGAGCCATCCGGCGCCTGCTGATAAGCGCTACACGACGAAGACGAGGTCGATTTGTCCTCGCCCTTCTGGGCATTGGAATTCTTCGCCAGCACGGGCGCAGTCAGCATCGGTGCGACGGCAAACGCGACCGCGAGAAGGACATGGTTGATCCGCATGGAGCTCCCCTGTTCGAGTTCGAAAGAGCCGCATGCTGGCGAGAAATGTGACGATTATTGGCCGAAGCAAAAATTCCGGCGCGGCGTGCTTAACGCCGCACGATCACGCTAGCCGCCCTTGCTGCGGATCAGGCCGGCGAGGTTGGTCTTCTGGGCCTCGCACCAGTTGGGCATGCCGAGGCGGCGTTGGTTGAGGTCGGTCGCCTGGGTGGCCACCGCGACCTCGGCCATCAGATCGTCGTCCTGCTTCTCGCCCATCTTGCCACCCGTGTGCATCCAGGCGATCGCCTTGCGGACCTTCTCGGTGGTGCCTTCGGGCAGCTGCATCTGCTCCGCCTTCTGCACCAGATCCTGGTAGGCGATATCGGTGCCCGGACATTCGACCTTGGCGGCGAAGGCCTGCAAGACCAACGTGACATAGGTCGAGCGTGGATGGTCGGCCGCTTGGGCGGACGCGGCCAGCAGCAACAGGGCCGTCATCAGAAAACCAGTGCGCATCCTTGGTACCTCCCCGAATTTTCGGGAAGGCTAGCGGCTGCCGCGCCGCTCCGCAATGGGGATAGCGTGCGCCCGCGAAGCCGGCCGGCGGGTTAGCGCCGCCAGGCCGGCACCGGATCGAGCGGCGTGCGATAGACCTCTTTGTGATCGCGGTCGGTGACGCGCACAGCGCAACCCTTGCTTTGCAGCTCGGGCTTCACCTGCGACAGCTCGGTGGCCAGTTGAACGGCGCGATCGGAGGCGACCTCGATGTCTTCGAGGATGATACCGCCCTGGTTCTTGAACTCTTCACCAACCACGAGATCGAAGGAATAGTAAGGCATCCGAATTCCCCGGTGTGACGAATTGAGCTTCGGGTGGACGTTTCAACACATGACCGATGGTACCACTGAGTCGATGTTTATCGAATGAACGGCGCGCGCAATCTCTCTGCTTATGCGCAGAAATGATGTGCAGCATTCAAGCGTGTTAAGATTTTATTAAATATGTCGGCGTGATCATGAGGCATGGAATTGCAGCAGAACCGGGCTCCGGGAACCGGCAGCTGCAAGAGAAGGCCGCCGGCATAGATCCCGACGGCCTTTTCTCTTGATGGAAAACGATCGAAGCTCGCTTCCCGTAGTCATCCGGATTCAACGCATCACATCGACTCTGACAGCATCGCTGGTGCGACGCGTCGTCGCGTGACGATGGTTCAGCGCAGCGGCATTGGCGGGCGTACGACAGGTCCGTCGTCGTCGGCAACGGCTTGCGTCGTCATGGCAGCGGGCGGTGGGGCTGCGGCAGCCTGCGAGGCCGGCGGCGGCGGAGCGAGCGGCGCCGGCGAATAAGCCGGCATGTAGGTGTGCGACACGACCGGCTTCGGTTTGCGAACCGGCGGCGCCGCGGGCCGCGGCGGTAGCGCGGACATTTGCGCGCGCGGATCGACGCGCGGCTTCGTATCGGCCACCGGCTTCGGCGCGGGCGGCTTCGCCATCTCGCGTGCCATCTGCTCCTGCCCGGCCTTCAACTCGGCGATGTTGGCCTTGAGCTGCTCGATCTGTTGCGCCATCGCGGTGAGATCGCGCGTCATCGACTGCACCGATTGTACAGGATCGGGTTGTGTTGCCGGGGGCACTGCTGCTGCAACCTGGGTTGCAGGCGGAGCCGCCGATTGGTCGGCCGCTTGATCCGTTGCGACTTGATCAGTTGCGGGCTGGTCCGCAGGCGACGCGGCCTGCGCGGCGGCGACCGGTGCCGTCTGCGACGTCGAAGGCAACAGCGACGCCAAAGCCGGGGTCCATTCGGCGAGCATCTGTCTTGCGGTGTCGCCATGTTTCTCCCAGGCGACAGTGGCGGCTGCGCTTCCGCCCGCAAACAGCATCGTGACGAACGCACCGCGCAGCCACTTGCCGGCGGAAGAGCGCTTCTGCCGGCTGAGGCCATCACTGGCCGCGACGCGCACGGCGGTGTCGACCGAGGGCGCTGCCGGCTGCGGCTCCGCGACGGGACTGAACTTCGGCTCCGGATTCATTCTGGGCTTCAGCAGGAACGCCGGATCTATTTTGGGTTCCGGACGGGTCGTGATCTCAGGCGCGAGCGCGGGCGCAACGCTGAGAGGGCGCGAGGCCAGCAAAATGTCAGGCGAAATCTGCACGGCGTCGTGCGGGTCGTTGTTCGTGACCGTGTCCTTCACGATCTCATCGACGATTTGCCGAGAGTTCAGCGTCGCGAGCATCGCAGCTCCTTTGAAGCCTGGGTGTTTTGAAGCCCCAGGTGTTGAGTATTGAGGTATCGGTCGTTCGCATTGGCGCGAGCAGATCCGTTGAGGTGGGCCCATCCAAATCCCCAAATCCGATGAGGCCCAAGCACCATGACCCACGAGTCCAGCCGGGTTTGACCAAAGCAAGGCGAGGGGATGGAGACTGTGCGACGCTCTTGCGCCGTTTGTGGTGATGGAACCCGCCTCAGAAAACACGCGTAATTGTTCCACAATGCCTTGTTTTCAGCACGATTTTGGCAGCATCTGGTGTTGCTGGGGGCGCTGCTATCGCTATCGGGGCCGGCGGTGCCAAGATCCTTATTCGTTCTACTCGTCCTTGCCATGCTTCCGTTGGGCGGCTGCATGCAGACGACGCTTTCGCCATCGACGGACGCGAGCATGACGACCCGCGACCGGCAGTTGCTGGCGCATACGCCTTACGCGCAAGCAAACGTGCCCGAGCAATATCTCCGTCATATCGTCGATTATCCGCGCAAGGAGCAGCCGGGCACGATCCTGGTCGATACCGATGCGCGCTATCTCTATTTCGTGCTGCCCGAAGGCAAGGCGATCCGCTACGGCGTCGCGGTCGGCGAGGAAGCCATGGCGTTCTCCGGAGTCGCGCGGGTCGGTCGTCTAGCGGAATGGCCGGATTGGGTTCCGACGGCGGACATCCAGGCGCGGCTCGGGCCCTATCCGGCGCGGGTGCCCGGAGGCCCCGCCAATCCGCTGGGCGCGCGGGGCATCTATCTCTATGCCGGCAACAAGGACACGCTCTACCGCATCCACGGCACCAACCAGCCGGAATATATCGGGCAGGCGATCTCGTCCGGATGCATCCGGATGCGCAACGAGGACGTGATCGATCTCTATGACCGGGTGAAGCTCAACTCAATGGTCGTGGTGCTGCCGCCCGGACAGAACGCGCAAGTCGAGGCGCGGCCCAGCTGGCGCGGGTGAGGTCGCCCTAGTTCTCGGGACGGGCGACGCGCCATTGCAGCGTCGTGGCATTGCCATTGGCCTCGCCCGGCGCCTTGTCGGCCGGCGAGGTGTAGAGCGGACGATAGCGATAGGCCCACATCTTGCTGCCGTCGTTACGGTTGATCACGGTGAAGTCGCCGACCGCTTTGGCATCGGCCGTTGCGGGCAGCGGCACCCAGCTCTCGACGCATTTCCCGTTGCAGTTCGACGTCTTGCCGGTGGTATCGCGCTCGTAATAGTAGAGCGTCATGCCGTTGAGGTCCACGAGTGTGGGGCCCTGCTTGGTCAGGATGACTTTCGCCGGTGAGGTCGCGGGCTTCGGCGGCGGAGGGGCATCGCCGCCGCCATGGCCATTCGCGAGCGCCGGAGCGGTCGAGAGCGCGATCGCCGCTGCCGCAATGAGGAACCTGAACATCCGAAACTCCAGACCGGCAAAGTTAATCGCGCGTTAAACGCCGAATGCCGTCGACCGTAACAGCCGAAGGTTAGTTCCTGGTTTCGCGATACTGCGACAATGAGGGGTAGAATTACGGGGCTTTCTGTCTTGGCACGTTTTCTTGACGCGAAGCGGTATCCACCTCGCTCGAAAACGCTCTATGCCTGCACTCCGCGCAGCGGGGCGCGGCTGAGTTCGTTGCCGGCGGCGATCGCCTTGTGCAGGAGGCGCATCAGATCATCACCTTCCTTCGCGCTGAGGCCACGCAGCATGATGCGTTGCGCGGATTCGACGGCCGGCGTGATCTTGCGCAGCGTGCGGCGGCCTTCGTCGGTGATCTCGAGCTCGCGGGCACGGCGGTCGCGGCGCGAGGCGCGGCGCTCCGCGAGCCCCTTCTGCACGAGCCGGTCGATCACGCCGGTGATGGTGGTGCGGTCGTAGGCGATCAATCCTGCGAGCGTCACCTGGTCGAGCCCCGGATTGGCCTTGATGGTCGCGAGCGCGGCGTATTGCACCGGCGTGAGGTCGAAGCCGGCATCCCCGACCTCGGCCAAAAACACCGCGACCGCGATCTGCTGGAATCGGCGCGCCAGATGTCCGGGCATGTCGTTGTTGTCTTTCACCGAATTTCTCCGTTGGGGCGGGACGGCCGGGATCGTTGACAAGTATACTGATAGTCAGCATACTGATCAATATCCAACCGGAACATCGGCGGGAGAGGTGCTCATGCAATTCCATCTCAATGGATTTCAGCCGGGCGACCCTGAAATCGCCGATCCCGCCGCGCGCATTCAGCCTTCTGGCGCAACGGGCGCCGTGCCTGAAGAGGTCGATGTCCTCATCGTCGGCTGTGGCCCTGCGGGCCTGACGCTCGCGGGCCAGCTTGCGCAGTTTGCCGACATCAAGACCTGCATCGTCGAGCAGAAACCGGACCGCTTGCTGGTCGGGCAGGCCGACGGCATCGCATGCCGCACCATGGAGATGTTCCACGCCTTCGGATTCAGCGAGCGCGTCCTCAAGGAAGCCTGCTGGGTGAACGAGACGACATTCTGGAAGCCGGACGAGCGGGTGCCGGAACATATCGTCCGTAGCGGCCGGGTGCAGGACGTCGAGGACGGCTTGTCGGAATTCCCGCACGTCATTCTCAACCAGGCGCGCATCCATGACGGTTTTCTCGACGTCATGCGCAAGGCGCCGGGCAGGCTCGAGCCCCATTACAGCCGGCGCCTGCTCGACCTTCAGGTCGATCCGGCCGCGGGTCCCGCCGACCATGCCGTGACGGCGCGGCTCGAACGGGTCGATGGCAGGAACGAGGGCAAGATCGAGACGATCAAGGCGCGCTACGTCGTCGGCTGCGACGGCGCCCGCAGCACAGTGCGCAAATCGATCGGTCGCGAGTTGCTCGGCGATTCCGCCAATCATGCCTGGGGCGTGATGGACGTGCTGGCGGTGACCGATTTTCCGGACATCCGCTTCAAGGCTCTGATCCAGTCGGCAAAGGACGGCAGCCTGCTGATCATTCCGCGCGAGGGCGGCTACATGGTGCGCCTCTATGTCGAGCTCGCCAAGCTCGACATCGGCGAGCGCGTCGCCAATCGCAACATCACCGCCGATGACGTGATCGCGAAGGCGCAGCGGATCCTGAAGCCGCATACGCTCGATGTGAAGGAGATCGCGTGGTGGTCGGTGTACGAGATCGGCCAGCGCCTGACCGACAAGTTCGACGACGTGCCGGAGACCGAGACCGCTACGCGGCTGCCGCGGATCTTCATCGCCGGCGATGCCTGCCACACCCACAGCCCGAAGGCGGGGCAGGGCATGAACGTCTCGATGCAGGACGCTTTCAATCTCGGCTGGAAGCTCGCTGCCGTTTTGCGGAAGCAGTCTGCGCCGAGCCTGCTGCATTCCTATTCGGCCGAGCGCCAGGCGATTGCCAAAGAGCTGATCGATTTCGACCGGGAATGGGCGGGGATTCTTGCGTCCGCCGCCAAGGCCGGCGGCGCCGACGCCGCCAGGACGCAGGACTATTTCGTGAGGCACGGTCGCTACACCGCCGGCACGGCGACGCATTACCGCCCGTCGGTTCTGACGGGAGCGACGTCCCACCAGCATCTCGCGCAAGGCCTCGTCATCGGCACGCGATTTCATTCCGCACCGGTGATCCGGCTTGCGGATGCCAAGCCGGTGCATCTCGGTCACGCTGCGCAGGCGGATGGCCGCTTCCGCATCTACGCTTTCTCCGGCGCTGAGGATCCTGCAGCAACCGGATCGGCCGTTCGCGCCTTGTGCAATTTTCTCTCCGATGCGCGGGAGTCGCCGGTCCGGCGTTACACCCCCGCGGTCGCCGACATCGATAGCGTGATCGACCTGCGGGCGGTCTTCCAGCAGGATCATCGCGAGCTCGCTCTCGAGGCGATGCCTGCGCTGCTGCTGCCGCGCAAGGGCCGCTACGGCCTGATCGACTACGAGAAGATGTTCTGTCCGGACCTCAAGAATGGTCAGGACGTTTTCACCATGCGCGGCATTGACCGCAAGGCGGGCTGCATGGTCGTGGTGCGGCCGGATCAGTATGTCGCGACCGTGCTGCCGCTCGATGATTTTGCTGCGCTTGCTGCGTACTTCGACGGCTTCATGCTGCAAGTGAACTGACGGGCCGGCGGCGCACACGTAGGCTCTCTCTGCGCGCGGTGTCGATGAACGGCGAATGAATATTGAACCGCGCGCGGCATCCGTCTCGATCTTTTGGCGGATGAGACCTTCGTACGCGGAACGCCCGTTCCGCTAGCGCGTTCCGACTCGAAAGAGGAGGACTACGCCATGAAATTCCGAAGCGTGTTGTTAGCCGCATTGCTGCTCGCCCCGACGGCCGCGCTGGCCGCACCGGGCATGGTCACCGTCTCGACCGGCCTGCGCGCCGGGCCGGGTTCGGGCTTTCCCCTGGTCGATCGCATCCCCGAGGGCGCCCGCGTCGACATCCATGGTTGCCTGCGCGGCAACGCCTGGTGCGACGTGAGCTTCTCGGATGACCGTGGCTGGGTGTCGTCGCAATATCTCGAATATCTCTATCGCAATCACTACGTCTATCTCCCTGACTATGTCGACGAGGTCGACGTGCCGATCGTCCCCTTCGTGCTGACCTCGTACTGGTCGAGCTATTATCAGGGGCGGCCCTGGTATCGGCGGCATGCTCACTGGAATAGCTACTGGACTTCGCATCAGCGCGACGCGACGCGGATGACGATCGATCCACGCGCGGCTCGCATCGGCCGCGCGGCAACGCGCGATGCGGCGGTCGCACTCGGGCGCAACGGCGCGAATGCCAAGGAAAGTGTCAAGGGCGCGGCCGCGGTCTCCGGCCGTGATGCCGCAACTTCACGGCACGACGCCGCCATCGCCAGGCACGAGACTCCGGTGACGACGGACCGGAGCCGTGCGGGACGAGCTGACCCCATCGCGCATGAGCGGACCAATCTGCAGAGCCGCAATCCGCGGGACGCTCAGGCCCGCATCATGCACGAGCAGGCCGCACACCGCGCGGCTCTGCGTGCGCAGCCGATGGCGCGCCCACATGAGGCGCCGCGCGTATCAGCCGCTCCCGCAAGCCGGCCCGCGATGCCGCATGTGGCTCAGCCGAACGTCGGCCACGGTTCGCCGATGAACGCTCATGCCCAAATGCCTGCGCCGCGCGCGGCTGCGCCTGCGATGCCTCACGGCGGTGGCGGCGGCGCACCTCACATCAACGCCGCGCCGCACGGCGGCGGTGCCCCGGCCGGCGGTCCCGGTGGCGGGCACCAAAAGCACTAAAGTTGCCAACGAAAGCCCGGCCCTCGCGCCGGGCTTTCTGTTTGGGCCGGAACGGGTTCCCTGCCCATACAATTTAAGAAGCTTCTTCGCGGGCAGATTTCATCGATCGTAATATGTCTACTCAAAGCTGTAAGCATTCCACTCGGGGCAGCGGGGCACGGGAGGATGACGACGATGAGACAGAACCAGGCGGAGACGCGCCGCCACAATGTCGCCAAGCGGTCGATGACCAAGGAAGCCAAGCAGCTGTCCGGCCTGATTGCCGGATTGCGCCAATCTCTCGAGGTGATTCAAAAGGAGCGATCGAGCACCAAACTCTCCGGCGCCGAGATGGGCCTTCTCGACGAACGCCGCAACAATTTGTTGCTGACCATCGCAGCTCTCGACGACCGCCTCTCGGCGGTGCAGGGGCTGATCGATCTTGGCCGTCCCCATATCATTCGCGTCCACTGATCGGAGCGCTGACCTGATGCTATCGGCTTCGTCGCGGCGGCGACGGAACCGGGCTCAGCTGTCTGCTCCGCGTGGCATAGGATTGGCGTAGCACTGGGCGGACTGCCCGGAGGCGGTCGCGGCGCACTGCGCGATCGTCGCAAAACTGCAATCGATGCTGCGGCCGTCGATCGTGTAGATCTCGATGCAGACGGGATGGCGCGGATCGTAGGTCTGGGCGGCTGTCGGCGGCACGCCGAGCAGGCCCGCACCAAACAAGCCCGCGACAAGCAGAATCGCATTGATGAAGCGGCGCACGATCGATCTCCTTCGCTCAGCCGGAACAAAGCACAATGCTGCCGCGGATGGCACCAAATTGCCACGCTCCCGGCGAATTGCCGCCAAAGCCCGCTGCCACGACGAGAGCAGGTGCAGGGGCAACGCAAGGGGATGCGCATTGGCCTACAAGATGGTCGCAGAACGCGACAACGAGAAGTGCAGTTTTGCCCGCGAGAGCCGTTTGCTCATCGTGGCGAAGGCGAAGGTTTGGGCGAGCGAGGGGTGGAAGGTCGTCATCACCGACCAGGACGGCAAGGCCTACGCGCCGCCCGACTTCGATCAGCTATTGGCGGCCTGACCGCAAGACCGGGCAGGACGACATTGATCTCGTACTTTCGACCGGGGCGCGATCTGATCGCGCCCCTGATGACTCTTCCAACGATGACTCTTGCAGCCGCGGCCGTTCTGACGGCGACATTTGCCGCCGCGCAAAATCTCGATGCCGGCAAGTCGCCGCAAAAGCTCTTCGCCGATGCTTGCACGACGTGCCATCGCAGCCCCCGCGGCCTTGCCAAAGGGCGCTTCAACCTGACGCTGTCCTGGTTCCTGAAGGACCATTACGCAACCAGTTCGGATACAGCCAAGGCACTTGCCGCCTATCTGGAATCGGTCGATGCGGCGCCGCCGCGAGTTGCGGCCAAGCCTGGCGCGAAGCGATCCAGGCCGCATCCTCCCAAGCCGTCGCAAAGCCAATAGCGTGAGCCGGCTGCGAGACGGCGTCGCGAAGCTGAAGGCCTTGCCGGCATCAATGCACCGTGGCCGCCGAGAACAGGTTGATGACCACCACTCCGGACACGATCAGCGCGATGCCGACGAAGGCGGCAGCGACATTGCCGGGTCCAACTATCACGCGTCAGTGACGAACCTGCGACACGGCGGAGCGCAGCACGAAACCGCCGCGCGATGGTTCGCGCGGCGGCTCATTGGTGTCGCGCCGATTCGACGTGGCGTTAGTTGATCCGCACGGAGAGTTCGACGTCCTCGGCAAAGGCCGTGGACATGTAGCCGCTTCCGGGGCTGCGCATGCGCGCCAGATAGTCGGGGCTGTCGTCGGCGTTGTCGGCGACGATGATCGCGCCCGGCCGGAGATGGCCTTCGACCAGATCCAGGATATCGGGGTAGAGCGCCTTGGCGCCGTCGAGCAGCACGAGATCGATCGTGTCGGGCAGGTCGACTTGAAGCATCTTCAGCGCGTCGCCTTCGCGGATTTCGACGAGGTCCAGCAGCCCGCCGGCCGCGAGGTTCTCGCGCGCCCGGGCCACCTTGGACGGTTCGAATTCGCTGGTGATGAGGCGGCCGCCGCCATTGTCGCGTAAGCCCGCGGCAAGGTGCAGGGTCGAGATGCCGAACGAGGTGCCGAACTCGACGATCGCTTTGGCGCGGGAGCTGCGTGCGAGGATGTAAAGCAGATGACCGGTCTCGCGGGAGACCGCGAGCGGTGCGTCCTTCAGCCGCCCGTAGAGGTCGCGGTAAGCGGTCTTGCTCCGCATCATCCGTGCGCGGTCGGCGTCGGTCACATCGGCGAAGGCGGCTCGCATCGCGCCGCGCGCCGCTTCGTCCTGGTCGAACAGACGATCGAGCAGTGGCGCAAGTGATGTGATGGTCGGGGTGGTCATGTGCTGGTGTGGACGGCCTCTCATCCCCACGGTTTGATGGCGCTCTCGGCGTCACAGAAAAGATGAGAGGAAAGTCTAATGAATATTCCCGTTCGTATCGGCATGGATACCTCGAAGTCGGTGTTCCAGCTTCACGGTGTTGATGAAAATGAGGTAGTGGTTGTCCGGCGCCAATTTCGGCGAGCCGAGATGATCCGCTACTTCGAGCGGCTTCCGCCGGTTCTCGTCGCCATAGAGTCTTGCGGCAGCTCGCACCATTGGGGGCGCCTGCTCCAATCTTTCGGGCACGAGGTAAAGCTGATCCCTCCTCAATACGTGAAGGCTTACGTGAAGCGCGGCAAGAACGACGCGGCCGACGCCGAGGCACTGTGCGAGGCGGTTACCCGGCCCAGCATGCGGTTCGTACCGGTGAAGTCGAAGGAACGGCAAGCGGCTTGCATGTTGATGACTGTGCGGGAACGCCTGGTCAGCGTGAAGTCGCAGCTCTCCAATGCTTTCAGGAGCTATGCCGCTGAGTTTGGTATCGTCGGGCCCGCCGGCCAGCAGAACGTCGCGGCACTCATCAAACGTGTGCTCGAAGACGAAAGCCTGCCGGAAATGGCGCGGGATCTCTTCCGCCTTCAGGCTGACGAGTATGCCGCGGTCCAAGCTCGCCTGGCGAAGATCGAGGCCAAGCTGATGAAGTGGCATCGCGAGGATGACATCAGCAGGCGTATTGCGACAATTCCAGGCGTCGGTCCGATTGGGTCGTCGATGCTCAGCATGAAAGCGCCGCCGCCCGAGACGTTCAGATCGGGTCGCGACTTTGCGGCGTGGCTCGGGCTGACACCCAAGGATCATTCAACTGGCGGCCGGCAAAGGCTCGGCGGCATTACAAAGGCCGGAGATTCTATACTGCGATCGACGTTGATCGTCGGTGCAACCGCACTGCTGAGGCATATCCGAAAGGGCCGTCATAAGCCGACACAATGGCTCGCTTCGCTGCTGGGGCGAAAGCCGCCAAAGTTGGTCGCGGTGGCCTTGGCAAACAAGTTTGCCCGCATCGCTTGGCGCCTGATGATATCGGGTGGCGTGTACAAGCAGCCGGTAGCCGCCATGCCGACTTGATCTGAAATCGGCCCGCGAGCGAGGTTGCTCGGCGGATTGCCCACGAACTTGCAGGACGCAGTAGATGGAAGGACCGATCGGTCGATACGCGCGAGCTTCCGAAGATTACACTGGCACTAAGAATGTCGCCCATGTGCTTGGAGCGTGCGTAGCGAACACCATCTCGGCCAGCGGGCTTTGTCCGCGCAAACAGGCCGGACATCTGATAGCAAGCGATCTGGCCAAAAGTCTGCTACAATCCTGACAAGTGGGGGGCCGTCCACATCTGTAGTCTCCAGATGTCGCCGTGCTGCGAGTGCTTGCGTGAGAATTGAAATACGACTAATTCGTCGCATTCGCTATTCGCGTTGCCCGAGGGTGCCATGGCAGATCGCCGAAGCCATTCAGTTTCCTCACGAAAACAGCCACAGCAGGCCCGCTCGAACGAGCTGGTGGCGGCCATTCTGGACGCGGCTGTTCAGGTCTTGGCCAAGGAGGGGGCGCAGCGTTTCACGACGGCGCGAGTGGCCGAGCGGGCCGGGGTGAGCGTCGGGTCGCTCTATCAATATTTTCCGAACAAGGCGTCGATCCTGTTCCGCCTCCAGAGCGACGAGTGGCGGCGCACGAGCGAGCTCCTGCGCGGCATCCTGGCGGACCGGGCGAAACCGCCACTGGTACGGCTGCGCGCGCTCGTCCACGCCTTCATTCGTTCCGAGTGCGAGGAGGCTGCGATCCGCACGGCGCTCAGCGACGCCGCGCCGCTCTATCGCGATGCGCCCGAAGCACACGACGCGCGGGCCGCCGGTAAGGGCATCGTCGCGGCCTTCATGCGGGAGGCCCTGCCCAGGGCGCCGGATGCGACGCGGGCGCTTGCCGGCGAGTTGATCAAGACGACGCTGAGCGAGGTTGGCAAGCAGTTCTCGGAGACACCGCGCAACGAGGCGGAGATCGCGCGTCACGCCGACGCAATGGCCGACATGTTCTGCGCCTATATCGATGAGCTGGCACGACTCCGGGATCATTCCTGACATCCGCGTTTGCGGGCCAATACCCCTTCTGACTTGACTGGATCATGAGTTAGCCTCGGTTTGTCCTTCAGCCAGTCAACGAGCGCCCCGCCATGCATGTCCTCCGCCCCCAATTCCGCATCGAGGAGCAGCAAGCGCTGGAATTCGCAAGCCAGCGCGGCTTCGGCACGATCGTCGCGGCGGATGAGCGCGGTCCACGCGCCTCGCATGTGCCCTTCGTGCTGGAGCAGCGCGACGGGCACACGATCGTGCAAATCCATTTCACCGCCAGGAATCCGCTCGTCCCGCTCGCGGATGGTGCGGGGCGCTTTCTGCTGATCGTTGCCGGCGACGACGCCTACATCTCCAATGACTGGTATTCTTCGCGCGACAACGTCTCGACCTGGCTTTACGAGGCCGTGCACCTGTCGGGCGTAGCGCATCTGCGCGGGCTCGACGAGAACCGCAGGCACGGCGATGCACTACTCGCGGTCTCGGAAGCGCGCTTGCCAAAAAAAACTTGGGACCTCGCACAGATGGAGCCCGGCAAGCGCGAGAGCATGCTGGCTGCGATCCGCGTCGTCGATCTCGTGGTGGATACCGTCGAGGGGCAGGCCAAGCTCAATCAGCACAAGAGCGATGTGGACCACGTCGCGGTCGCCGGCCGGCTTGCGCGGTCGGAGGAGAGCGGGCATCGGCGGCTGGCGCGGAAGATGCAAGCGCTGCGGCCGGGACTTGGATATGAGTTTTCGTGATCCGGGCGACCCTTCTCTCGCTAGACAATTACTCCTACGGACCTCCCTCATGCTCGTCATCTCCATTCAAAGCCAGGTGGTCCACGGCCATGTCGGCAACAGCGCCGCCGCCTATGCGATGCAGGCGGAAGGGGTGAATGTCGCGGCGGTGCCGACAACGCTGCTGTCGAACCATCCGCGCTATCCGACCTTGCGCGGGCGGGTGCTGGAGACAGAGCTCGTTTCAGATCTGCTGAGAGGCGTCGAAGAGCGCGATCTCGTCGACGAGGCTGCGGTCCTCGTTACCGGCTATCTCGGTTCGCCCAGCAATGCCGCTGTCATTGCCGATTTCGTCGAGCGGGCGCTGACCCGCAATTCGAAGCTGGTCTATCTCTGCGACCCCGTGATCGGCGATGACGGCCGGGTTTATGTCGCCGACGGCATCCTGGACGTGGTCCGGCACCGGCTGCTGCCCGCCGCCAATCTGACCACGCCGAACCAGTTCGAGCTCGGGCTGCTCGCAGGCCTCGACATCGCGGATGCGCAGGGCCTGCGCGCGGCGTGCGCGGCGCTGGCCGGGACTGGGCGCATCGACGTGGTCGCCACCGGTTGCACGCTCACTGATACGGCGGAAGGGCAGGTGGAAACGATTCTGTGCGCCGGCGGTCAGTTGTCGCGCTTTGCGACGCCGCGCCTTCCGATCCGCCCCTCAGGCACCGGCGATCTTCTCACCGGCCTGATCGCGGCGCATCTGGCCAAGGGCACAGCGACCGAGGCGGCGGTGCGGCTCGCAGTCGAAACCATCTATGCGGTGCTGGTGCGCACGCAGGAAGCAGGCACCGCGGAGATGCGGCTTGTGCCGTTGCCGACGCCGCGACGATAAGCCGTCAAACTCAGGTCGCGCGCTTCGTGGCTGATTGCGCTGATTTCTGCGGCTTCGCGGGGACCTTCTGCTCGCGCGTCGCCTGTGCCTTCGCCTTCGGCGGCTTTGCGCTTGCCACGGCCCGCGCTTTTCTCGGCTTGACGTTGGCTTCCTTGCGGTCCGACGTGCCTCGGCGCGAGACGTATTCCGTACCATCGACCGGGCCGACATGCGGGGGATCGCGGCCGAGATAGGGGCGGCCGATGCCGAGCGCCTTGCCATTGGCGTCGACCCACTTCCACAGCACCTCGGTCGAGACCCAGCGCTGCGCGCGGTTGTCGCCCTTGGTGCTGACGATGTCGGCCGCCATGCCGTGCCCGTAGCCGCCGCGCGTGCTGCCGCCGTGATAGGAACGGTCGGAGGCGGCCTTCAGGCCACTCGCGATCGACTGGCGATAGTCGTCGCGGAACGCGCTGGTGATGCCCGGCGAAAGCCCGGCAGCCTCAGCCGCGAGCAGTGTGCGAAACAGCTTTTTCTTGAAACTCTTGTCCATGCCGCCGATGACGTAGTCCATCATCGACATGCCGGCGCGGTCGGCCGCCTTCGGATCCTTCCAGCCAAAGTCCTCGTCAACCAGCTTCGTGAAGCTGCGCATCACTGTGACCATCTTGCCCTTGCGCTTGACGGTGACGGCCCGGCGATCTGTGACCTTGATCGAGTCTTCCTTGGCCGTGCGCTGGTAGAGCGCCCAGAGATAGCGGTCGATGCAGGCTTCCATCACGTAGCATTCGTCGAGGACCGCGGTCGTGTCCGCAGACGCCGAGGCCTTGCTCGCCACGGGCGCGGGGCCGGTCGCGATTGTCGCGGGCGACAGCGCCTCCGTCGTCACGATCTCAGTGGGATCGGCGGATGCGAGCTTTACCAAGGGCTCCGGCGCCGGAGCCGGAGCAACCTCGCTGGCGACTGGTGTCGGGTCAGGCGACATCTGCGGCGCGAGCGGCGCTTCGGTCGGCAAGATCAGCACTGGGTCGGCCGAGGCGAGCTTGATGGCCGGAGCTGGCGCCTCGGGCGCTGCCGCTTCAGCATTGACCAATTCTGGTGTCGCAGCGATAGCGGCCGCGATATCGGAGGTCAGGGCGACGCCGTCCTCGATGGCCGCAGCGTGCGGGATGTCGGCGAGGTCAAGTCGGCTGAGATCCTTCGCGCGCGAGACGGCGGAAGCATTGGCGCCGCTGTTCTCGATGAGGGCCGGGGCATAGGCGGACAGAGAGAGCGCCAGCCAGCCGGCGAGAACCGCCGAGGGGCAGGAGACCGCCACCAGAAGAGACCGCCGATCATTCATGATCCCTGCCTCCAAACGGTTCTGTTGAACCTCGTCTTCTCCGAACAGTCTGACCAGACAGTCTTGGCCAAACAGTCTTGCACGAAAAGGCACGCCGCGCGTCGATTGTTCTGGGGAGGGTGTGGCGGCGCAATGGCGCAATTCGGCGAAAGCGGGCTTTTCGAGCAGGTGTTGCGCGGCGGCAACGCGGGTTCCGGTTCCACGGGCGCTTGCTCGCCAGCGTTGTGCAAAATTCGATAAAGGCGAATATTTTGGCGCAGGCCGCGTGGCGGTGTTTCGCAGGCACGTTGGGCAACCTTGTCACGGCTAGCGCGTTAGGCGCGCATGACGCATTCCTCGCTTCGTCCGATGGACGCCTTCGATCCCACCGAGCCCGCCATCCTGCACGACCAACTCTCCGATACGATCATCACCTGGACTGCTGAGCAGGCCGACGATTTCAGGCGTGCCAGCCGGCCGGGCCAAGACGGAACCGTGATCTGGAAAGCCTACGTTTTCGACGGCTGGGGCCACGTGCTCGGCGGCTGACCGCCGCTCATTAGGGTGTCATTTCGCGCCGGGGCGGTGATTTTGCCAAGACATCGCGCGCATTAAACATATTGCCATGCACCCGGCGCGTTGTTGCATTGCAACAGCACATGTCGCAATGCAGCAAAATGCGCTTAAATGTGCTCCGAATCTTCCACTGAAGGAGCATCACCCATGAACAAGAAGACTCTGTCAATCGCCGCCGCCATCCTGACGATCGCGGGCAGCACCGCGGCTTTCGCCGCCGAACTGCCGACTTATGAGGCGAACGGCTTTCCGGTCTCCCCGATGCAGGTGCGCGTGCTCGGTGCCGCGCATGTCGAGCAGCAGGCCTCGGCGCCCACCAACGTTGCTTCGGTCCACCAGGCCCGCGTTCTGTCGCCGCGCAAGGTGAAGACCGCTGATGTTACGACGGGTAGCGCCCGCTGATCTGGGGGCGCCACAAGCCAACGTCAAGCCAATGTGATGCAGGCTCGCTTTCTCCGAGTCTGCCCGGACCGCGTTCCCTTTCGGGAGCGCGGTCTTTTTTTGGCGCAGCGAGTCATGATCACGTGCCGGTTGTGTACGGCCGTTCAAAGCGAGTGTGATCTCTTTAATAGTTGCTTTCTGGATCGCGGCGCTTGATGCGGGCGCCGCATATTGAGTAGCCAAGAATCATTTTCATAATGGAGTAGTCGTGCCCGTTGCACAGAAAGCCGTTGTTGCAAGCGTCTCGCCCCGCGCGTTCATTCTCAAGCATCTCGCCTTGTTCGCAGCCGCCGCGCTGTTCGTGTTCGTGCTCAGCCTGACGTATGGGCTCGATCTCAGCCCGGGATTTTTCTGAGCGAAGGCGCGCTGGCGTCTCTCGCTTGCGTGCCAGCCTTGCAGGCACATGGGTTGAGCGACGGCCTCTGTCGGCGTACCGCTTTGTCCCATGGATCAGCGGACGAGCGGCGCTGACGCTCGCATTCGGAAGAACGATCAAGCGCCGGCGCTTGTCGGCGTGCTCTGCGGCCTCGCCGCGGCGCTGTTCTGGGCGCTCGGCTTTGCCGGCACGCGGCATGGCCTCAAGCTCGGCTTCACGCCGGTCGATCTGCTCGTGCATCGCTATGTCTGGTCCGGCATCGCGTTCCTGCCGCTGGTGATACGCGGCGGAATCTCCGATCTCTGCGGCATCGGCTGGGGCAGGGGCCTTGTGCTGATGGTGCTCGGCGGCCCCGTGATGTCGCTGATCTCCTACACTGGCTTTCTGTTCGTGCCGCTCGGCCATGGCAGCGTGATCCAGCCCTCCTGCGCGACGCTCGGCGGCCTGCTGCTCGCGGCCTTGTTCCTGAAAGAGCATGTCTCCTGGTCGCGCATCGCCGGCGCTGTCGTCATCGTCGGCGGGCTCGGCGTGATCGGCGCGGAATCGATCGGTCATATCGGCGTTGACGGCGTGCTCGGCGATCTGACCTTCGTGCTGACCGGGTTGATGTTCGCGGGTTTCGGCGCGCTGGTGCGCCACTGGCGGGTCTCCGCCGTGTCGGCTGCGCTCGTCATCAACGTGCTGTCGCTGCTGTTGCTGCCGATCTACCTCATGACCGGCGGACTCGCGCGGATCGCGGCGATCGGTGTCGGTGAGAACGCCATCCAGGCGCTGGCACAGGGCGTGCTTGCAGGCCCGGCTGCGCTTTATCTGTTCGCCGTCTCGGTCCAACGCCTCGGCGTCGCCCGCGCCGCCGTTGTCCCCGCCTGCGTGCCCGCGCTGACGGTGCTCACCGGTTGGCTCCTGCTCGGCGAGCCGCCGACACTATTGCAGACGGCGGGATTGGTGACGGTGCTGTGCGGATTCTATCTGGCGCAGAGACAGCGATAGATCGCAGCCACCGGACGGCGCTTACCATTCGATGGTGGTAAACTTGACGCCGCGGCAGGTCAGCTCCCGCCCCAGCCGTTCGGCGCGCTCGCTGGCGGATTTGCCCTGGCGAGTCCGGGGCCTCGGCTACGCCTTCCTCACGAACTCCGATTTCAGGTTCATCGCGCCGATGCCGTCGATCTTGCAGGCGATGTTGTGGCCGTCGGTGGCGTCCTGCAGGCGGATGTTGCGGACCTTGGTGCCACCCTTGACCACGGAGGAGGAGCCCTTGACCTTGAGATCCTTCATCACGATGACGCTGTCGCCGTCGGCGAGCGCATTGCCGTTGGCATCGCGCACGCCGGCCTCTTGCGCGGCGTCCGCGACGGCCTCTGCCGTGCCGCTCCATTCATGGCCGCATTCCGGGCAGACCCAGAGGCCGCGATCCTGATAGGCGTGCTCGGAGTTGCAGGTCGGGCATTTCATCGCGTCGGTCATTATTCGCCTCGTCGCCCGTCACGGGCGCGCCGCACGCTGTCCGCCGGATAAAGGTGGATTGGGAGCAAATCCTTTACCATGGCTTTCAGTCCTGGTCGAACCCTTGGAAATTTAGGAGTTCAGGAAAAACTCTGCGGTATCGAGGTCCGGAATTTGCGGCTGCGACGTCGCCGCGCAAGGAGCGTCCCGTCATGAGCGAGCATCGCGCCGCCGTCAGACATCACATTTTGCGGACCGGCATTGTCGAGTTCGACAACGGCACCGGCAAGGTCATCAGCGCGCCCTGCACGATCCGCGATGTCTCCGGCACCGGCGCGCGCCTCGGCCTCAACGCCTCGCTCTGGGTCGCCGAGCAGTTCACGCTGGTCTTCAGCAGCGGACTGCGGAAGGACTGCCGGGTCGCCTGGCGCAAGGGGAGGCTGATCGGCAGCGCGTTCGCGGACGGCTATGCCAGCGCGGACGAGCAGGCCGTGATGATGACCGCGGACGAGCAGTCCCGGCACCGGCTCGGGATCGGTGCGCGCGTGAGAAGCGCGCGCGAGAGGCGCGGCTACACGCAAACGCAGCTCGCAGAGCTGATCGGCGCCACGCCGGTCTTCGTGTCGCTGGCCGAGCAGGGTGAGGCGGACATTCCGCTCTACCAGCTCATGCACATCGCCGATCTCCTGATGGTCGGCCTCGACGGGCTCGTCGCGGGGCCGGCGCCTGAGGATGTCGACGCAGCGTAGGTGGCGAGCCGTCAAAACAAAAACGTCGAAAACAACCCCATGCACAGTAGAAATCTCGAGGGATTTCAGTGTGTTGGAAATCCGAAAACGTTGGTATTGGGCCTCCGCGCCCGGTATCGACTTCGGCGATACCGAATCGAATTTGACTCGTCGGGCAAAACAGGGGCAGTATGGCATGATGGCGCCGCAGGAAGCTGGTGGCTTGCCAGCTGCGGAGCGACATGCCGAAAAAAGCAAAACCAAAAAGAAAACTCAAGACCTACCAGACCTCGCTCGGCTTCTACGACCAGGCGATCGCCGCGCCCTCGATGAAGGCGGCACTGGACGCCTGGGGCGCCAGGTCCAATCTGTTCCATCAGGGCGCCGCGAAGGAGACCGACGACCCCGACATCGTCGCGGCAACGATGGAGAAGCCGGGCGTGGTGCTCCGGCGTCCGGTCGGCTCGGACGGCCCGTTCACCGAGCATTCCGAGTTGCCGACCGATCTCGCTGACGACGAGGCCAAGCCAAAAAAGCCCAAAGCGAAGTCCAAGCCGAGAAAGCTTCCGGCGAAGGCTGCAAAGCAACCATCCCGCAAGGTCGACGATCAACAGGCGCGCAAGGCCGCCGCGGCGTTCGAGAAGGAAGAGCGGCGGCGGGAAGCCGAGCGCCGCAAGGAGGAGGCCGCTCGCGCCAAGGAGCGCGCGCGCCGCGACAAGGCAGTCGCGAACGCGCAGGCGGCGCTGGACGACGCGAGGCGGCAGCACGAATCGCGGGCGGAGGCGATCGAAGCTGAGCGCGCGGCGCTCGAGGAGCGTGCCGAGACGGAGCAGAGCCGGTGGGACAAGCAGAGGATGAAGCTGACGGAGGCGGTGCGGCGCGCGCGGGAGTAGGGGCCGCGGTCGACAGTCTGGATTGCTCCGCTCCGCTCGCAATGACGGCGGGGCGGCCGGCATCGGTCATTCCGGCAAAGCTTGATCGCAAATTCGCTTGCCTTGCTTGACGTCCTTTTGCACTCTTGGGGGAAGGAGACCAACGCATGAAGATCATGACTGTCGCGTGTGCGCTCGGAACCGCCCTGGTGCTGTGCAATCTCGGGATATCGGATGCCGAAGCCCGGGCGCGGAAGGCGCGAGTGGTGGATGAACAACGGCTGAGGGTGGATGTCCCCGTGCTCCGGCCGACGCCGTGGGATTACAATATCGTTCCACGCTATCGTTATCGCCCGGAAGACGACCGGGTCGATCCCTACGGCCCGCCCTTGGTATCGTCATATGTCCGCTACGAGGGATGGCGCTGGCCGTACTGGTGGTGAAGGCCACCGACGGACGCGGAATTGATTGGCTCCTGTAGCCCGGATGAGCGAAGCGATATCCGGGACGTTGCCGCAGCATTCCCGGATGTCGCTTCGCTCATCCGGGCTACGCTCCTTTGCTAGTCGCCGTCCTCCGCGGCGAGCCGCACAAACTGCCGCTTCATCGCGTTGACCCTGGCGACATAGCTCGCGACGAGGTGATCGCCGCAGCGTTCGTCGGCGGCCATTTGAAACTTGCGGCGTGCGAAGGCCGTTGCGGGGCCTGCGCCGCAGAGATGGATGAAGGCGGCGAGATCCTGCCTCTCGCGTGCACTCGCCTTCACATCGCCCGCGCGGGCGAGAACATCGGCGAGATTGCGGTCGAGATACACCGATGCCAGCTCGATGGCGTGGCTCGGAATCGCGCGGCTATAGAGGAAGGTCGAGCCGCAGCCGGCCTCCGTGACCGCGTTGCCACGAACGCAGAACCGCGCGGCGTCAGCAAAGGCTGCGTCCAGCATCTGGAAGAGGCCGACGGCGCTCGATGCGGGCCGATAGATCGCGAGCGGATTGAAGCTCCATCGCCAGCGCCAGTAGGTGCGCGCGAGCGGATTGCCCGATGTCTCGACCTGCGCCAGCGCGGCCAGCAATTCCGGCGTGATCGTCGCGGTGGAATGCTTGCGGAACAGCGGCCCGTATTGCCGCCACGTGTCCGATGGCTCCTTGTCGAGCGCATGGCCGACTAGGACGAACAGCTCGGTCGGCTTGCGCACCGTTTGATAGGCGATGTTCACGAGGACGAGGACCGCAAGCAGCATCGCCGCGCCGCCCGCGATCCGAACCATCCGCGGTGCGCGGGCGAAGGTCTTTCGCATCGATCGCGCGCTACGCCGGAGCTTGCGAAGGCGAGGGAGGGGGCGCTTGCTTTGTCCTGGCATCGGTCTTCTGGGAGTGCATTGCGGAGGCTTTGTACCTGGTTAACGCTGTCACCAGGCCTTGAAATCCGGCTTCTTTTTCCTCTGGTCGCCTGTTTTCAAGTCGCCGCTCCGTACTCCCACGGCAGCTCGAATCCTTGATGGAAATAACCCGAGGTTGTACTGTGCGCCGCAGCAGGGTTAATTTTGTGTGAATGGATCGGCTGGAATGACCGTAATCGAAAGCGTGGTGCCGGCGGAAGCTGCGGAGCGGAAAATGCCGCCGGGCGTACTGGTCGAAGGTCCCGTGGTCGACGCCAAGTTTCGCGATTCCTACATCTCCTTCGTCATCATGATCGGTGGGTCGATCGCGGCGCTGGTCTGGGCCTTCTGGCAAGGCATCGGCTGGGTGGAGGTTTCGGTCTTCGCCGGCACGTTCGCGCTTTCCACGGTCGGCATCGGCTTCATGCACCGCTACTTCGTGCACCGCAGCTTCCGCTGCGGTCCGGTGATGCGGACGCTGTTCGCGGCCATCGCCACCATGGCGGTGCAGGGCTCGATCCTGAAATGGGTGAGCAATCATCGCCGGCATCATCTTCACTCCGACAAGCCCGGCGACGTCCACAGCCCTTACTATGACGGCGACGGCAACCCCTATGTCACCTTCGCCAAGGGGATGATGCATGCGCAAGGCGGCTGGGTGTGGGACCAGGCCACCACGGATGCCGAATACTACGCCAAGGATATCCTGGCCGATCCGATCGCCATGTTCTTCACCAGGACGCGCTGGTACTGGTACGCGCTCTCGGCAGTGATTATTCCGGGCGCGATCGGCTACGCGTTTGGCGGCGTGCACACGATGACCGGCTGCATCCTGTTCTCCGGCCTGTTCCGCAGTTACCTCATGACCATGGCGACATCACTGGTCAACTCGGTCTGCCACAGCGACGGCCGCTACGGCTACCGCCGCTTCGATCTCGACGACGGCACCACCAACGAGTTCGTGACCACGATCCTCACTTTCGGTGAAGGCCTGCACAACAACCATCACCGGTTTCCGCGCGACGCCTACATTTCGCACGCCTGGTACGAGATCGACATCAACGGCCTGATCATTTTGGGACTCGGCAAGCTCGGGTTGGTGCAGGACATTTTCTCTGCCGGAAGCCGGACGCTTCGCTCGGGAGATCCGGACGGCGGAAAACGTCCAGTGGCAGATACCGAAGCGATGGTCTGAAGCATACGGGCTCGGTGTTCCACTACGCCAAGGGATTCGGCCACACCAATCTGGTTGTGTGGTGAGGCGGTTGGCTCACTGGCGCGGGCGCTTTGATGACCCACGGGGCACAAAGTTAGGCCGATGAACTATCTGGATCTCATGGACGACCGACGGCCACCGGCGCCCTCCAACGCCATCCGTGCGCTGGAGCAACACATCGGTGCGCCGTTGCCCGCGCCCTACAAGGAGCTACTGGCGCAATCGGACGGCGGCGGCTTCGACCGCTGCGGCGTCGAGCTGCCTTGGCGCAACGACCGCACCGTTTTGGACGTGCTGTTCACGACGCATCCGACCGACAGCTACGGCGTCATCGACAATTACGATGTGTATCGGGGCATGAATCGAATTCCCCGACTGAGCTGCCCCTTCGCTCCCGATCCCGGCGGCGACCTGTTCCTGCTGAGTCTGGAGGAGGACAGTTATGGCCAGGTCTTCTACTGGGATCACGAGCATGAACCGGTGGACGGTGGCGACATGTTCGCCGATTTCCCGAACACAAACGAACTCGCGCCCGATCTTGAAACCTTCATTCTCGGCTTGGGAGAGGGGTGAATGGATATGCAGCCGTTCGGGCGGATTGAGCCCTTGCGAAACCCATCATGATCGCGTGGGGCCGAACGACAAAAGGGCGGCCATAAGCCGCCCTTTTGGTTTGCGCGTCATCCGTCGGATTTCGCTTAGCCCTCGATGATATAGACGATCTCGTGGGTGTGCGGACGAAGAATGACGTACCTGCCGTGCACCAGAATGAACTCGTATCCGCGCCACTCCGGATAGATTTCGACGATGCGGCTCGGGATCGCATGATAACGAACGCCTGCCGGGACGGTGGTGCCGATCGAGATGTTGAAGTTCACGTTGGTGACTTCCTCGACCTTCTCCTGCTTGATGGCCGAAGTGATCTGGGTACGCTTTTCGGCGGGAGGCGCCGCGACCGCCGTGGTAGCGGCATTGCCGGTCGTCTTGCCCTCGGGCGCCGAAGGCTTGCTCTCGGCGGTCGGGGTCTTCACGTCCTTCGACGTGGTGGCCGAATCGGGCGCCTTGGTCATCCCATTCGCCTTCATCTCGCCGGGCGTCTTGCTGTCGGCAGTCGGCTTCGAAGTGGTGGCCGGGGCCATTGTTTCCGTGGTCTTCGCCTTGCCATCGGCCTTGACGTCGCCGGAGTGCTTTGCGTCAGGCGCGCCCTGTGCGTGCTGCGGCGTTGCCGCTGCCGGCGAGCCGTGCGGTGCCGCGGTGGGGGCGTCCTTTGCTGTGGGCGCATTCATCGGTGCCGCGGTTTCGGCTTTCGGCGAAACGGCAGCGGGGGACTCCGCACCCTTGGCGCCGCCCTGATTGACGCCTTGAGCCATTGCAGTGCCGGTCGCAGCGAACAACGCCACAACGGCGACGGAAGCCAGCAAAGTATGTTTCATCTGATCTCTTTCAATTCATTTGAATATGATGCCGACGAACGTCAGCCACGGGAACGAACGGTCTCGACGGGCTGCAGTTCCGATTCTATTTCTGGTTTAACGACGATTGATGCCTCGACATCCGAAAAAGCTGCAAAATAGATGAGTCGGCGATAACAAGAGCTTTGCATCCCGCGTTGGCTTGGACGCGACCGATGAATTTCAAACATAAGTTGTGATCGGAAGGAACTCTTGCTCGATGAGGCTGTTGTGTCAGTGATCCCCGAGCGTTGCGAGATCGAACCTCCGATCCTCGCCTGAGTTAAAGACCGCAGTCGCGTTGTGAGTGCGACTCGGCGCGAAGCGTCCTCCGTGCGTATCAACCGGAAACCTTCATGAACAACCCCGATGTTCGCAATGCCATTCAGATCGACCGCGGCTCCAGCCTGGCGATCTCTCATGAAATAGCAGACCGCCTTCGGATCAGGCTTCGGGGTGAGCACGACCCATTACCGCGACATTTGACGGCCTTGGTCGACCGGATTGCGCAGATCAGCAGCCATTCGAACCAAGTGATCGAGGTCACAAAATGAGAATGTCCGGCGAAAGCCTTTTGGTGGTCTTGTTTGTCGGTCTCGTCGCCGGCTGGCTGGCGGGCCAGATCGTCCGCGGGACCGGCTTTGGGATCATCGGCGATATCATCATCGGAATCCTGGGCGCGTTTGTCGGCAGCTGGTTGTTGCCTCAGCTCGGCGTGCATCTCGGCAGCGGCATGATCAGCGCGATCGTCAACGCGACCGTAGGCGCGGTCCTGCTGCTCCTCGTCGTCCGGCTGGTGCGCGGTGGTGGTGGATGGGGAAGCAGCTGGCGCGGCAGCTGGGGCCGGCGTTGGTGACCCTTGCTCACGCAGCCGCATCAGGCGCCGGTGAGACGCCCGCGGCAAAGACGCTCGTGATGACCTCCGGATCGGATCCAGCATGTTAGACTTTTCAAATGCATCTTTTACGCCTGAAACCATCGGCATCATGAAAACTGCGCTGGACACGGCGGTGGCGTCACTGCCGGCCCCGGTCAGCTCCGCGCATGTCCGGTCGATCGCGGAAACAATCCTTCGCACAGCGAAGGAGGGCGAGCGAGACCCCGCTGTCCTGGAGCGCATGGCGTTGATGGAGCTTCAGATCTCGCCGCGTGATTGATGCCGGTCCGCGAGCGTGCGTGCCGGCGCAGAAGGGCTCGCGTTCATTGCCGTTCCCTGATGTTTCGATGGAACTCTGGGGCGGCGGAAGCATTCATCTCTGCCGCTATCACGCGGCTCCTGGAGAATCCCCACATGATACGTCATTTGTTGATCGGCGTTGCCGCGTGCGCAATCGCGGCAATGTCGACATTTTCCGCTTCTGCCATGCCCCGCGTTGCGGCTGAGACGTTGGTCGCTGGCTCCGACAGTCCGGTGATTCTCGCGCGCGGAGGACATGGCCACGGTCACATGGGACGTGGCGGTCGCGGTCATCACTACGGCTGGAGCAGGGGCCGTCATCGCGGTTGGCGCTAGCCGCACCAACGCAACATCCGGGGCCGCCTTCGATTGGCGGCTCCGTAACGTCAGCTCATCCGCCCCGCGGGCTCACCAATCCGGATCCCCATAGTAGGGATCGACCATATAGGGCGGGGGCATCCAGGGCCCTCGCGACGGCCGGGGTCGCCGAGGTGCGGCCGCTTGCACGTGGGGCCGTGCGGGCGCAGCGGTCTCGTTGGTGATCACGCTACGCGCGGCGGGTTTCGCGGACGCAGGTGCGGATGACGATGCGGATGACGTCGTCAGCTCCTTTTGCAGCGCCTGGACCTGTGCGGCGAGGCGCGCATTGGCCGCCGCATCCTTCTCCTGCGCCGCCTTGAGCTGCTGAATGGTGTCGGCCTGCTCGCGCAGCGTCTGCTCGTTGCGGCTTTTCAATTGCTCGAGCTTTCCGTTGATGTTCGCAAGCTCGCTGGTGATGGTCTTGAGCGATTGCGCGAGATCGGACGACGAGGGGTCGGGCGTCGTGGCGCCCGTTGTTGGAGCGTCGGGTCTTGAAGCGTCAAACCCTGCATTGCTCTCCGTGTCCTTGCCGGCCGGCGGCGCGGGCACCGTGCCGGGCTCATCCGCGGCAGCCAGTTGCACCGCCGGCGGTTGCGCCGGAGTTTCAACCGCGGACGTTTGGCGAGGCTCAGTCGCGGCCGGCGGAGCCCATCGCGCCATGATCGATTTGGTCATAGACCTGGCCCGATCGCTGTATTGCGAAGCGAAGGCGGCACCGAGAATGCCGATCGCCAGCACGAGGCCGACCAAAGCGCGCAGCATGGGCCGATCTCCCCTCAGGCCTTGACTGCGAACCCTGCCATCCGGCGCCGGCGCCGTGCTCTTGAGAGTTTTGGCCTCGGGAGCCTTGTCCTTGGGAGTCTCGACAGCCTCCGCACCGGCGCTTGCTCGCGAGGCCGCTGGGATTTCGCTGCCGCGTTCCATTCCGGAAACCAGCCGGTCCAGCCGCGCAAGGTCTTGCTCCGCGCTCTTGATCCGATCGTAGGCCCGCGCCAGCCCGCCATCGGCGCGCCCCTCGTCCGGCTTGGGGGCGTCTGGCTTGTGGTCGTCAGGTTTGGGGTCGTTCGTCTCGGGCACCGATGCGCTCTCGCTTCCGTCGGGCGTCAATGGAAGTGTGGCAGTCCGATCGGAACGATAGGTCTCGCCGTCATCCAACACAACGCGCGTCCGAAGGAGAAATTATGGCGAGGCCTCGGGGTGGGGCGGTCGCGGGGTATGCAACGGGCGCCCTTGATCTGGATCAAGCATGCGGCGCCCGACCGTCGCCACCGTGCAGACATTCATCGGAAGGAAAACATGGTTCAGACAAGAGCGATCATCCTTGGTGCCTTCGCGGCCCTGCTGTTGGCCGTCCCTGCCAAGGCCCAGGTGCTGGTCGACGTTTTCCAAAATCAGCTGCGACCAGTACATCACCCAGCGCATTACCCACATGCAGACCGTGAACGTCTGGCTCGCCGGGTTCTACGCCGGTCGCCGCAACAATCCCGTCGTGGACACGCAAGCGCTGAACAAGAACGGCAACAAGCTCTCGCGCTTCTGCGAGTCGCATCGCGAGATGCCGCTGCTGGAGGCGGTCGAGGCCAATACGAAGTAGGGGCGGGGCCGCCCAGCCTCGGAGTGCGGCAGTCCTATCGCCGGAAGGAGAGGTTGCGCCGCTGTCCCCCCAACGCGCGTGCGAACGAGAAATTATCGCGGGCACGGGGGTGGGGCGTGGCATTGCCGAACCGGCATGCGTCGCGAGCGTCAGGTACATGACCGAAAGCGGTGTGGCTCCCGCTCATGCCCTATGTAGGTAAAGCGTGACACTTTCGCTGTCTCGTTATGAACCGGCCGCCAGATCGCAAGGGCCCGCATTGTTCTAAATCAACAAACCCGCTCATTAGCGAATTGCGCTGACGCACCGTCCCAATCCAGGAAGGAGAGTGGACATGTCGCGCCGAACCATCGTTTCACTTACCGCATCCGCAATCATTGGCATCGCCTGCATCGTGACTGTTTCGACTGACGCCTTCGCCTATCGAAGAGGCGTCGGGGTTGGTCGGGTTGGTGTTCATCACGGCGGTGTCTATCGCGGTGGCGTCTATCGTGGTGCAGCCGTGCGCCGCGGAGTTGCCGTAGGCGTCGGAGCTGCTGCGGTTGGTGCGGCAGCTTACGGAGCTACGGAGCCTACGGCGGCTATCGCCGCTGCGGCTACGAACCTTACCCGCCCTGCTACTAGCCGGTCTTGTAGCCGGTCTTTGCGCAGCGGCCAGAGCACCGTCGGTCGGCTGTGCGCGGAGCACCTCTCTCCGAGTGGGGAGAGGTGATCCGAGTTCCGGGCCCGCACACACGCGATCCGAGCTGTGCTCGCTTCACCGTGCGTATTGGCGCGTCTGTTGCTCGACAGGTCGACTTCTAGCGAGGCGCACGTGCCATCTTCGCCGGCCGCGACCAAGAGACGTTGAACGCCGACAAATCTATCCATGCGTGCAATTGGGCAATCGGGAAAAAGCGGCAAAACTGCGGCTGTCAAGGATACATCAGAGTAGAACGGAGCTTATCCCCGTAATAAACCCGATGCTGTTAAGGGTTCGGGGTGCGTATGGGAGATCAATAATGGCAAATGTCGAACAATTGCGCAGGCGGGACGGAGTAAACTTGGTCCAGCTCGAGGAGGACATTGCATCGATACGCTCGGGAAGCTCTCTTGCTTCCATTGCTCTGCCTGATTACGTCGAGCACACCGCGGGCGTGACGCGCGTCGGCGCGCTCAGTGCAGAGGCGGTCGTTCGGGACTATGAGTCCGCTGCAAAAGAGATCGAGGCCATGGGCACCGAGTTGATCGACGCCGCGCAAAAATGCGAGGCGCTGACTGCCCAGGTCCATGATGCGATCGCCTTCATGCGAGAAACGGCGGCGGAGTATCGTGAAGAGGGTCGGAAGATCTTCAAGCGCATCGAAGAATGCGCGCTGTTCACCGAAGACGTCCGCAAGACATGCGAACAGGTCAAGCGCAGGATGGTCGACGTCTCGCTAGGCTCATCGTCCAACGAGGAGTTCGCACCGCAACAGCCCGAGTTGAGCGGGATCGCCGCCAAGGTGTCGATGAGCGAGATACGGTGAGGCGGGCGTAGATAGCGCGTAGGCTGGGTTGAGCTCTAGGTCGTAGGATGGGTTGAGCCCTTACGAAACCCTTCATCTCTCGCCGATCGAGCGGTGATGGGTATCGCTTCGCTCCACCCATCCTACGAGCTGGAGCCAACAATCAATAGCGACCGCCGTGGCCCTTTTGCTGCGTGATCCAGTCCGACAATGTTTTCGGTGTCGATTTCGCAGTCCGGCCCGGTGATGCCTTCGGATTGTCGCGAACGCCTTTCGTCGTACGGGTGCGCGGCGCTTCCGTTCCGTTGACGCCCTTCCGGCCAGCGATCGATGCCTCCGCGGCTTCCTTCTCCAGGCGCAACTGTTTCAATCGCGCCATCTTGAGGCGCTCTGCCTCGACTTCGGGCCGTTCGGCAAGCTGCGGCTTGTGTTGAGCGACCTCCGCCGGGACGATGACACCGATAATGGTTGTCTCGCCGAGCGCCTTGCAGGCTTCGAGCCGATGCAGTCCCTCGACCAGAACGAGGCGGTCTCCGTCGAGCCGGACGGAAATGGGTTCCTGTTGTCCGATGTCCAGCATACTTTCAGCGATCTCCCCGACGATCTCGGGCTTGATGGCTTTCTTCTGCTTCGTGGGAACGAAGATCTTCTCGATCGGGAAGCTTTCCGGTTTGGGCATAATCTGACTCCGCTTCTACCGGGCCCGCCGGAACCGATGCCGGTGAGGACGAGAGTTTAGGAGGGAAGGGCTCGACCGCAAAGGCAATTCGGCGGCAGGGTGTTGATGAGCTCGTAGGATGGGTTGAGCCCTTACGAAACCCATCCCTTCTGTCGATCTGGCGGCGATGGGTATCGCTTCGCTCCACCCATCCTACGGGCTGCACTCCAGCCATCCTGCGAGCTACAGTTAGCGGTTCAATTGATCCAGGTGGACACGCTTGCCGACGCGGGCCTCAAAGGCATCGACAATATGCTCCCATCGGTTAGAGCGCATCAGGCTCGAAGGATTATACGCCATGGCGCGACCAACGAACGGCATGTCGTCGTCCTGGTAAATATAGAAGTCTAGCCCTTCGTAATTGCCGATCATGCATAGCTTCTGAGGATTCACGTCGCCCAAAGCGATGTTCCACTCGACGTAGCTATCCTTCGATTGGTGGTGCATCCACTGCAATATCTTGAATGGATTGACTGGCACCACGACATCAGCCAACGCCATTAATTCACTGGAAGTCTCGGCCGGATAGCAGTGCAAATGCACTGCTACAGGGGTGTCCCGCAATGCTTCAAAAAGTGGAAAGAAGTCTAGGTCCTTCGTCATGATGTGGGCTTCGGACATGTGGCCAGACGTTGCATGTTTGAAAACGTCGATTGCGAGTAAGATGTCGACGCCTTTTTGACGCAGCGTCTTGTTTTGTCCCCGCGTCAGCCCCTCTCGAACGTGCATAAAAGGCGTGCGATTAACCAGCTCGAATTGTTCTCGCTTGCGTTTCACTCGTCGTTCGTATTCCTCGCCAGATTCATTGTCCTTTTGGGCGGGCAAAGCATCGTAGTAAAAGGTTCTTTGATGCCCGCCAGCGATTGCCCGGTAATCGATTTTGTTACGACTGAGGTCGATCGCGAAATATTCGGATGTCTTCCGCACCATTGCGTCGATAAAGCCACCATCAACAAATGCATATTTTGTCACGGCTGCTGTATCCCTCGATCTGCCGCCTCCGCGGGCTCCAAGTGTCCCAAAGCTCATTTCAACCAGGTTCAGAAGTAGTTATCGATAGAAAACCATAAGTTGCAAGGCGACAATGAAAAAAGGGCGGCCTTCTGGCCGCCCTTCGTAGATGCTCGAGGCAAATCCGGGCTCAGCAATCCTAGCTGTCTAGCCCCTCACGAACACCCCGTCGTGCTTCCACACGTATCGCACTTCATACAAGTACCATTCCGCACCAGCGTGAAGTTGCCGCACTCGCTGCACATCTCGCCCTCATAGCCCTTGGCTTTGGCTTCCGCGCGGCGCTCGGCCTTGCTGGGCACCGCGACTTGCGCGCTGCCGGCCTTGCTCCACTGCAGGGCTTCGAGCTTCTCGGTGGGCGAGAGGTCGTGGGTCACTTCCTGCTTCAGCGCGACCGCGCCTTCCAGGACGTCGCCGGCACGGCCTGCGCCGTGGGAGGCGAGCGAGGTGACCTTGCTTCCGCCGGCCGGTGCGCTGTCGTTGCCTTGGGCGACCGCGGTCGAACCGCCGCGCATCACCACGAGGTTGTCGGTGCGGGAGCGGGTGAGGCCGCGCGACACCAGCTTGGAGGCGCGCTGGCCGTGATCATCAGGCTCCTTGCCCTCCTCGACGCCCTTGCCGAGCACGTCGAACCCGGTCTCGCTGGGATCGACATGGGCGAGGTCGAAGCGGCTGAGATAGCTCACCGCCAGCTCGCGGAAGACGTAGTCGAGGATCGAGGTCGCGTATTTGATGCTGTCGTTGCCCTGCACCGGGCCCGCCGGCTCGAAGCGGGTGAAGGTGAAGGCATCGACATATTCGTCGAGCGGCACGCCGTACTGGAGGCCCAGCGACACTGCGATCGCGAAGTTGTTGATGAAGGAGCGGAGTGCCGCGCCTTCCTTGTGCATGTCGATGAAGATCTCGCCGATGCGGCCGTCGTCATACTCGCCGGTGCGCAAATAGACCTTGTGGCCGCCGACGACCGCCTTCTGGGTGTAGCCCTTGCGGCGATCCGGCATCTTCTCGCGCTCGCGCATCACGATGATGCGCTCGACCAGCTTCTCGACGATCTTTTCCGAGACCTGGGCGGTGCGTGCCGCCATCGGCTTGTCGTAGAGGCTCTCGACCGCATCGTCCTCGTCCTCATCGTCGGCGATGAGCTGCGAGTTGAGCGGCTGGCTGAGCTTGGAGCCGTCGCGATAGAGCGCGTTGGCCTTGAGCGCCAGCTTCCACGACAGCATGTAGGCGGACTTGCAGTCCTCCACGGTGGCGTCGTTCGGCATGTTGATGGTCTTGGAGATCGCACCCGAGATGAAGGGCTGCGCCGCCGACATCATGCGGATGTGGCTCTCGACCGAGAGATAGCGCTTGCCGACCTTGCCGCAAGGGTTGGCGCAGTCGAACACCGGATAGTGCTCGGCCTTGAGGTGCGGGGCACCTTCCACCGTCATCGCGCCGCAGATGTGGACGTTGGCCGCCTCGATCTCGCGCTTGGTGAAGCCGACGGCCTGGAGCAGGTCGAAGCCGGGGGCCGCGATGGCCTCGGCACCGATGCCGAGCTGGTCGCGGATGAAGTCCTCGCCAAAGGTCCATTTGTTGAAGGCGAACTTGATGTCGAACGCGGTCGGCAGCGCCTTCTCGACCTTGGCGATGGCTTCGTCGGTGAAGCCCTTGGCCTTCAAGGTCGAGGCGTTGATGCCGGGCGCGTTGGAGAGCGAGCCGTGGCCGACGGCGTAGGCTTCGATCTCCGCGATCTCGCTCTCGCGATAGCCCAGCGCGCGCAGTGCTGCGGGGACCGCACGGTTGATGATCTTGAAGTAGCCGCCGCCGGCGAGCTTCTTGAACTTCACCAGGGCGAAGTCGGGCTCGATGCCGGTGGTGTCGCAATCCATGACGAGGCCGATCGTGCCGGTCGGCGCGATCACCGTGGTCTGGGCGTTGCGATAGCCGTGCTTCTCGCCGAGCTCGAGCGCCGCATCCCAGGCCGCTTGCGCATGGGTGACGAGGTCGGTCTGCGGGCACGACACCAGGTCCATCGGCACCGGGTTGACGCTGAGCCCCTCGTAGCCGTTGGACTGGCCATGGGCGGCGCGGCGGTGGTTGCGGATCACGCGCAGCATGTGCGCGGCGTTCTTCTTGTAGCCGGGAAAGGTGCCGAGCTCGGCCGCCATCTCGGCCGAGGTCTTGTAGGTGATGCCGGTCATGATCGCGGTCAGCGCGCCGGCGATGGCGCGGCCTTCCTTGCTGTCATAGGACAGACCCATGGTCATCAAGAGGCCGCCGATATTGGCGTAGCCGAGGCCGAGCGTGCGGAACTCGTAGGAGAGCTCGGCAATCGACTTCGACGGGAACTGCGCCATCATCACCGAGATTTCGAGCACGATGGTCCAGAGCCGGCAGAGATGCTCGTAGCCTTCGACGTCGAAACGCTTGGAGGGGATGTCGTAGAACGTCAGCAGATTGGCGGAGGCGAGGTTGCACGCCGTGTCGTCCAGGAACATGTATTCCGAGCACGGATTGGAGGCGCGGATGTCGCCGGACGCCTTGCAGGTGTGCCAGTCATTCATGGTGGTGTTGAAGTGCAGGCCCGGGTCGGCCGACGCCCAGGCGGCGTAGCCGATTTTTTCCCAGAGGTCGCGCGCCTTCAGCGTCTTGGTGATCTTCTTCGTGGTGCGTCCCACGAGATTCCAGTCGCCGTCGGTCTCGACCGCGCGCAGGAAGTCGTCCTTCAGCGACACCGAATTGTTGGAGTTCTGCCCCGAAACCGTGAGATAGGCTTCCGAATCCCAGTCGGTGTCATAGACGTCGAACTGGATGTCCTTGTAGCCCTGTTTTGCAAATTGGATGACCCGCTTGATGTAGTTGTCGGGTACGAGGCTGCGGCGCGCCAGCTTGATCTCGCGGCGCAGCGCCGGGTTCTTCTCGGGATCGAAGCAATCGTCGCCCGAGCCTTCGCAATTGACGCAGGCCTTCAGCACCGCCTTGAGGTGCTTCTGGTTGATCTTGGATCCGGTGACGAGAGCGGCGACCTTCTGCTCCTCCTTCACCTTCCAGTCGATATAGGTCTCGATGTCGGGGTGATCGACGTCGACGACGACCATCTTGGCGGCGCGGCGCGTGGTGCCGCCCGACTTGATCGCGCCCGCGGCGCGGTCGCCGATCTTGAGGAAGCTCATCAGGCCGGACGAGCGGCCGCCGCCGGAGAGGCGTTCGCCTTCGCCGCGCAGGCGCGAGAAGTTGGAGCCGGTGCCGGAGCCGTATTTGAACAGGCGCGCTTCGCGGACCCAGAGGTCCATGATGCCGCCCTCGTTGACGAGGTCGTCACCGACGCCCTGGATGAAGCAGGCGTGCGGCTGCGGATGCTCGTAGGAGGATTTCGACCGGGTCAGCTTGCCGGTGAAGGGGTCGACGTAATAATGGCCCTGGCCGGGACCGTCGATGCCGTAGGCCCAGTGCAGACCGGTGTTGAACCATTGCGGCGAGTTCGGCGCGACCATCTGCATGGTCAGCATGTAGCGGAGCTCGTCGTAGAAGGTCTGGGCGTCCTCGTCGGAGGAGAAGTACTTGCCCTTCCAGCCCCAATAGGTCCAGCAGCCGGCGAGACGGTCGAACACCTGCTTGGCCGAGAGCTCGCTGACATAGCGCTCTTTCTCGGGCAGGAGGGCGAGCGCCTCGGTGTCGGGAACGGAGCGCCACAGGAAGGAGGGGACGGACTCTTCCTCGACCTTCTTCAGGCGCGCGGCAACGCCGGCCTTGCGGAAGTACTTCTGGGCGAGGACGTCGGAGGCGACCTGCGACCACGCGGTCGGCACCTCGACATTGTCGAGCTTGAACACGACCGAGCCGTCGGGATTCCTGATCTCCGACGTGGTCAGCCGGAAATCGATGCCGGCGTAAGGTGACTGTCCCGAAGTGGTGTGGCGCCGCTCAATCCGCATGGTCTTGCCCCGTCCTATCTTTGACCGGACCGCCTCCGTTCAGGCGTGCCGGGTCATCATTTCATTTCGCGGTGCTCGAGGCCGCCTGGCCCTTGGCATCGCAGCTCAGCCGGTAGACCCGGCCCGTTTTCTCCCGACGCGATTGCTCGATGCGCGCACCGATCATCCGCCGGCACGTCCAGACCCATCCGCCCCAAAGGGATGAGCCCGACATGCGTTCAACGCCCCACAACGTCACGTCTTCAACCATTGCCATCCGGGCCTGTTTCCAGCCCGTTCAGGCGCCCGAAAAGTCCGCTCTCGCCGGGCAGACAAGCCCGTATCCCGCTGCCCTTGTCTGGCTTGGCGGAGTGCTGTTTTGCAGACCCTTTGGGGGAGTGCCGGCGGGACGCAAACACACTCGCGCCGAACGGATCGAAAACTAGGACTCTCCGTTACGCCCGTCAAGAACTAGTGCGAGTTCCTGAATCAAATACTAAATATGGTGGATTGTGGGGGATAACAGGGGGCAGGCCCGCGCCTGTTGTTGAGCCAAGTATCAGTGAGTCCTCAGGGATTCCCAACCGAAAAAATTTGCATCTTGGGGGGCCGCTGAGGCTTCACCCCGCTGTTCACAGGGCAGGTATATTTTTGAATCGCGGGCTTGCCTCGGGGGGACTCACGTAGGGCTACGGAAGGTGAGGGCAGGCATGCCCGCCGGGGTGGTGGTGGGAGGCGCGAATCCGCGCCAAGCTGCCCTCGATTTTGCCGGACTACCCATATGCTTGATTCGACTCGGCCGGTGCTGCGAGCGCGCATCGCCCCGGCCGGCCTGATATTCCTCGCCATCACCTCGGTGGGCTGGGGTTTCAATTGGCCGGTGACGAAATTCCTGCTCTCCGAGCTGCCGCCGCTGACCTTGCGCGGGGCGACGGGCGTGCTCGGCGCGGTGCTGCTGGCGGCGCTGGCACTGATCCGCGCTGACAGCCTCAGCGTCCCGCGCGCGATCTGGCCGCGCCTCGTGACCGCCGCGATCCTCAACGTCACCGGCTGGATGGTGCTGATGGGTCTGGCACTGCTGTGGCTGCCGGCGAGCGAAGCGGCGCTGATCGCCTACACCATGCCGGTCTGGGCCTCGCTGATCGCCTGGCCGGTGCTCGGCGAGCGGCCGACCTTGTTGCGCACCATCGCGCTGGTGATGGCCTTTGCCGGCCTGGCCTCGATCATGGGCGGCAACGGCTTTGCCGCCACTGCGGACAAGCTGCCGGGCATCGTTATGGCGCTGTGCGGCGCGCTCGGCTTCGCCGCCGGCACGGTGTTTTCGAAGAAGTACCCGATCCGACTGCCGCCGATCACGGCCGCGGCCTGGCAGATCGGGATCGGCTGCCTGCCCATCACGATCATCGGCCTCGCCATCGAGACCACGCATCTGGAGCTGGTGACGCCCGTCGGCTGGTGGCTCCTGGTCTATTCGACCGTGGTGCAGTTCTGCATCGCCTATGTCAGCTGGTTCGCTGCCCTTGCGCGCCTGCCGGCCTCCGTCGCCGCGATCGGCACCATGGCGGTGCCCGTCATCGGCGTCGTGGCGTCCGCGATCGCGCTCCACGAGCCGCTGGGGGCAGGGCAGATCGCCGCGCTGATCTTCACGCTGGCGGCCGTGGTGCTGGCGACGCGGTAGGGCGTATATTCATGAGCGGCTGGCCGCCTGGACTTCCGGTTCATCGTCAACATCGGCCGGAGAGCGGAAGGTCTCCGAGCTCGCAGATGGGCCAAGAGCCGACCTGCCTTGCGGGGGATTGTCTCTACCAAATCGGTTGGCGAACTCTACGACCGCTGCTGCAACATCTTTACGCCTGGCGTCCGTGCGTGTGGAATCCCAGCGGTCCTGTGAACCTGATAACCACCTTTTCAGGATTGGATTTCGGCCGAGCATCGGTCGTCCAAGATAGCTCTCCGGCCCGGACCTTGACAACATCGCGACTGGTGCACGCGGACTCGATCGATGAGAATATCTGCTTTGCTTCATCGACCGAAAGCTTCATCGATTGACACTCACCAGCGCCGACCGACACAAGGGTCAAACCAGACCGTTCGACGCGGAAGTACAGCCCATTGGTCAGCGTGACTTTTTCCTCAGGTCCCAGCTCGGCGCCAATACGGGCCAGCGCTTGAGACCCAACTCGCGACAGGAGCCGTCCCAACACTTCGAAAAAGACTTTGATCTTTCGGTGATCATTCATGGGTCGGGCGCCATCGTACGTGGTCCGATGGGGGGACAAAAGCAACTCGCCATTGGCAAACAGTACAACATCCGCTTCGGGTCAGCATACGAACTCAACTGAGCAAATCTGGTCCGCCATGCTTCGGGGAGCGACCTCCTGGAGGGCTGCCGCCATCTGCAAACCTTCTCAGAAATACTACGTCTTTTCTTTCTACCCCGGGAGCGAGGTTTCGGAGAGCGTTCTAGCGAGATATATCTCAAGCCCGACCAGAAGCGGTATTCCCGCGCCCCAAATGTAGCTCAGGCCACGCATTGTTGCCTCCGTCAGGATAAGTTTGAGCCGCTGCTTCGGGCAGTCTTCCAGGCCAAGGAAGCGGCCACGACAAACGACACAAAACAGAACGCGATCACCCCCAAAGCGCGGACATCGCGGCGCGGCTCGTTGAGCCACACGAGAGCCGCCAGGCAAAGGAGCGCCGGGACCGCGCAGGCTTGTGTTGCGATATACCGACGCCTCAGCGCCAATGGCGCGCGGTCCCCCCAGATAAACGCCTCAACCTGAAACTTGCGAGAAATTGCGTCCGTCCGGGGGAGGCACGACCTATCTAGCTCTGCCACGATGGATTGAAATCCCCATCCGGCAATGCCCAGCAGTGAAAGTCCAAAAAAGAGTAAGAACAGCGACACTTCACGTGTCTAGCAGCTTCAACACAACCGCGCGAGACCAGTTAGTCCGCAATGGGTCCACAAGGCGACAGACATGCTGTTTTGGTCGGAGTCATTTTGGGCGAGCATCGGCGTCACGCCTCATGGGAACAAAGCTAGTGGAAATCCCACGGTGAGCCCTGTCTGGAGGGTCCCCACGCATACGCCTCCTCGCGGCTGTCGAACGGTCGGATCATCGGCTCCGAGAAGCCGAGCACCTCATAGCAGTACTCGCTACCGACGAAGGAGAAATGTCGTGGCTTCCGGCCGACTGGATCGGTCGCCGCGTATGCTTTCAACAGTGCGGAATTTACAGCCTCCTTGACATAAACACCGCCGTCGTACATTCCCGCGCTATCCCCATGATCGGCTACCGAGTAGATCATTTCATCGAAACCCGCGTAAATCTCGCAGGACACTTCGATGCCATAAGCGCGAGGACTGGGATTTGGTGCCACGACAATGAGGTAGAGCACGCCACGCCAAAGGCCTTGATCGAAAACATAAGGCGGGCGTTCGATACCATCGATAATCGACGCATATTGCCGCCATTTGAGAGTGGGATCAGGGAACAAGCTGCCTCCATGCATCTGAAGTTCACATGATAGCGGAACGTGAGATGTCCGCTACGGGTCAAAGTGGGAAGAACTCAACCTGAGCAAATCTACTCCGCCATGCCTCGCTAGATGGACCTCAATATGGTGCGCCGACGACGTCGCTGAAGCGCCAAAAGCTGACCCGTATATCGGGAGATGCCGCGCATTGCAGTGACTCCGATCACATGCAGGAACGGTGGTCTGTTCCAACATGGCCGTTTGAGAAGGGTAGCTTCCAGCGAGGGGACAGAATGGAGAAGTATGGAGGGGCGCCATCGAGGTGCGTGACTATGACCCCGACTGGCCAGTTCGTTTCCAGCAGGAGTGCCGTCGCTTGCGATTTGTGGTCGGTCCGGCGCTCAAGATCGAACACATGGGCAGTACGTCTGTGTCCGGCCTCTCGGCCAAACCGATTATCGACATCTTGGTCGGCCTCCCGAACTTGTTGCGCGCGAAGTCCACGTTTGTGAGGCCATTCGCGCAACTCGGATACACCTACATCCCCGAGTACGAAGCATGGTTACCTGGTGAACTGTTTTTTCGGAAGAGGATGCCTGGACCCTGGACACACCATCTTCACATCATGGAGCAATGCAATCCACGCTGGAGAGATTTCCTGCTGTTTCGCGACTACTTGCGCTTACACCCGGAAATCGCTGCCGCGTACGGAAGCCAAAAGAAATCGCTCGCGGATGAATTTGGCAAGAACATCGAGGGCTTTCGCAAAACAAAACATCGGTTGTGAGGGAGATAACCGACAAGGCGCTATCAGCATTCGGGAAGTATTGTTTGCGCTGCCACAGCGACGGGATATGCCGTGCGGCGCTGCTAAGATGTCCGCTTCGGGTCCACAAGCGGGAATGCCAACGAGCAGCTCCTTGCTCGAGCCTCACAGCGCAAGGCACGGGTGGAGTTCTCTCCCTTCAGGCGCTTGGCAGGGACCGAGTAAGGAGCTGCCGGCGAGCCTTCTTCAGATCGGTCGCCAGTTTTATTTTCTCTCTCAAAACGAGGATTTCGGAATATTCCTTTTGGATCTCTGGGCGGGTGCGAAGTGCTTCAAGCTGCTGGGCGGTCAGTTTCAATATCGCGGCAATATGCGTACTCTGGATGTGGTGCATGGCAATCAAATCCGCTGTTGGAAAAACGGAACGCCACGATACAGCGAACTGCGGTGCGGCGTCGCTGGAAATAAACAGCCAGCCTTACTGTCGTTTTTTTTGCAGCGCGTCACTGCCCTCATCAGGTAGGGGGCTGCCGTCTGCTCATAATGAATTTCTTGACCGCATGAATCGTGCGAGCAAGCTGTCGCGGCCGGCGACTACGCGGCGGCGTGACTAGCACAACGAAGAGCAGGTTCAGCAGCAGCCAGCAGCCGACCGCGATGAAAATGTACTTCATAACTCCTCAAGGGTGCCCTCGGAAGAGCACTGCAAGAAGAGCGGCAGCAACAATCGCGAGCCAGATCATCGAAACAACGAAGCTGGCGAAATGCCAATCTACGTCGCGGCGCCTGGGCTGCATTGTGTCTCCTTCCGGAGGCCGTGTGTCGTCGTCTCAGCGGCCTCTATCGTCCTTGCCGTTGGGGCTGCCGTCTCCGCCGCCGTTGCCCCAGCCGTTGTTGCCGTGATGGTGATGGTCGTCGTGGACCGCGCCTGCGCCCGACTTCGCGATCGCATCCGATGTAAGGGATGTCGACAGGAGTAGGGTGACGGCTGGAGGTGTCACCGCCGCGAACTTTCCGCAGGTTCTTAAGAACTCGCGACGGTCGTCCTGATCTGGCATGCGTTTCTCCGTCCAGAGATAAGCCCAAATTAAATCACAATAACTGAATTAAATCAATTTAATTCGTTCCAGAAGAAAGCGGCTCGTCCACTCCCTCAGGGGAAGCTCGACGCGCTGGAGTCCGCTGTGGTCACAAGCCGCCGACCACGCCGAAGGTGGGAGCTTCCGCTTTGCCTTGGTAAGCCGACGTTTATGAGGTCACGTCCTCCGCGAGAGCGGCTTCGACCGCTCGGCTCGGCGGCAGGCCAAGAGCAGGTCAGGAACTCGCGGAGGCGTTGCGGATTGGCTCTGTCGGCCGGACTGAGTGCCTCCAGCGAGACGGCTATGGCGAGCGACCGCAACACATTCCTCGGCGTCGCGGCGTGCGACCTTGCCCTGCCTCTTGGCGAAGCCGACGTCGTCATCTTCGGAGCTGCCGACGCCACGCCGCATTTGAAGGGCAGGACCAGCCATGCCGCGAATGGCCCAGCGGCCATTCGCAATGCTTTGCGCGTTTATCAGACCGACCTTGCCAGGTGGGATTTCGACCAAGACGGAATCCTGCTCGACCCGGAGCAAATCCGGGTCGTCGATGGCGGCGATCTTGCCACGTCACCCGAGGCCCCCGAGCAAAACCGGAATGCAATCAGGTCCGCCACCAGGAAGATCCTGAAGTCCGGCGCGGTACCCATGCTGCTCGGCGGAGATGATTCTGTCCCCATACCGTTCTTCGAGGCGTTCGAAGACATGGGCAAGCTGACGATCCTGCAGATCGACGCGCATCTGGATTGGAAGGACCAGCGCGACGGCTCAGCACATACGTTTTCCAGCACGATGCGGCGCGCCAGCGAGTTGCCTTGGGTCGAACGCATTGTGCAGGTCGGTTTAAGGGGTATCGGTGGCTCGGGCCTGCAGGAGCTCAGTTGCGCGCGGAACTGGGGCTCCAGGATTTTTACGGCACGAGACGTCAAAAGCCGGGGCGTTCAAGCCGTCCTGAGTGCAATCGAGGACAGCGCGAACTGCCTGATCACGATCGATTGCGACGGCCTGGATCCGTCCGTCATTCCCGGCGTGCTGCTGCCGCAGCCTGGCGGCTTGTCCTATTTCGACGTCATAGACCTGATCGCGGGCGTCGCCTCGAAGGCCAGAATTGTCGGTCTTGATCTGGTCGAATTGGTGCCGGAGCGTGATCCGCAGAATATTGGGGCGATCTGCGCAACGCGGATCATCTGCAACGCCATTGGACATATCGCCAAGCAGAAACGCTAGCCGGTGGGCATGTGTCCGAGCGCCTTGCGGATCATCGCGGCGAGCTGGTTGCGGCGGTAGGGTTTTGTCAGCAGCATGACGCCGTCGTCGAGCTTGCCGTGGTGGACGATGGCGTTGTCGGTATAGCCGGAAGTGTAGAGCACCTTCACGCCGGGGCGGATCGTCGCCACCTTGTCGGCGAGGTCGCGTCCGCTCATGCCGCCGGGGATGACGACGTCGGTGAACAGCAGATCGAACGGCTGGCCGGCCCGGATCAACTCCAGCGCGGCCTTGCCGTCGGGTGCGGCGACAGTCTGGTAGCCGAGGCTCTGGAGCTGCACGGTGACGAAGTTGCGCACCAGCGGATCATCCTCGACCACAAAAATGGTCTCGGCGCCACCCTCGGCCGGCGGTGCGGCAGAGGTGACTGGCTCGGTCATGCCTTCGCCCGGCGGCAGATAGAGCTTGATCGTGGTGCCGTGGCCTTCCTCGCTGTAGATCTTGATGTGGCCGCCGGATTGCTTGACGAAGCCGTAGACCATGGAAAGGCCGAGGCCGCTTCCCTTGCCGACCTCCTTGGTGGTGAAGAACGGCTCGAACGCCTGCTGCTGCACCTCGGCCGGCATGCCGGTGCCGGTGTCGCTGACGGCGAGCATCACGTAAGGGCCGGGCCGCACGTCGGGATTGCTTTGCGCATAGGCCTGATCGAGCACGACGCGGTGGGCCTCGAGCAGCAGCTTGCCGCCGTTCGGCATGGCGTCGCGGGCGTTGATGGCCATGTTGAGCAGGGCATTGGTGAGGCGGGACGGATCGATGTGCGCGGTCATCTGCCCCTGTTCGAGCACGGTCTCGATCTCGATCTGCTCGCCGAGGGTGGGGCGCAGCAGTTTCGCGATATCCGCGACCGCGGCGTTGATCTCGACGTTGCGCGGCTGCAGCGGCTGCCTGCGCGCGAAGGCGAGCAGATGCTGAATCAGCTCGGCGCAGCGCTCGGCGGCCTCGTCGATCAGGCGTGCCACGCGCTGGAGCTCGGGCTGCTGCTTCAGGCTCGCCACCAGAGTCTCGGTATTGCCGGAGATCACGGTCAGCATGTTGTTGAAGTCGTGCGCGACGCCGCCGGTGAGCTTGCCGATGGCATCCAGCTTCTGCGACTGGTACAATTGCCGCTCGGTCTCGCGCGAGGTGGTCGCGTCGTGATAGACCAGCACCGCGCCGGAGACGTTGCCTTTCCCGTCCAGCATCGGCCGGCCGCTGATCATGAGATGACGGGGAGCATTGCCGCTGTGCGGGCGGACGATCATCTCCATGTTCTCGAACGGCTCGCCACGCAGCACGCGTGCCGACGGTAACTCGTCGGCCTTGAGCGGGGTGACGCCGTCGCCGTGAAGCACGATGGACATCGCGCGCAGATTGCGCAGGTTCATGCCGGTCCGGTGCAGCAGCATGCGCTCGGCGGCGGGATTGGACAGAAGGACATTGCCCTCGGCATCGATGACCAGCACCGCCTCCGCCATGCTGTGAAAGGTGCTCTGGAGCACGTTGACCGAGAGGCGCAGCTCGTCATGCGCGGTGACCAGATGCTCGGTGCGCTCGGCCACCGCGGCCTCGAGCTGCTGCTTGGCGGCCGTGGTCTCCATTAGCGTGCTCTTGAGTGCGCCCTCACTGCGCCGGCTCTCGCGCATCATCATCACGACCAGCAGCAGGATCACCAACGCGCCGGCGACGTCGATGCCGAGCAGCACGATGCCGGTGCGGCGCGAATCCTGGGAGCGCGCCGCGAGCAATCGTTCTTCCTCTGCGCTCAAATGATCGAAATTGCCCATCACCGTGTCCATGAGGCCACGGCCCTCGCCCTTGCCCTGGACTGCGGCAATGCCGGCCTGATCGTTTCCGGCGCGCAGGCGCATCACTTCGGCGGCGATCTCGATCCGGCGCAGCGCCAGCGGCTCGGTGCCCTCGAGCAGCGCGACATGTTCGGGAGTGTCGCGCACGCTGCGCTTGAGATCGGCGAGTGCCGGTGCGATCCGGGCGTGCACCGCCTGGAATTCTTCGCTGAAGCTCGGGTTGCGATAGATCTCGTAGCCACGTGCGGCGCTCTCGGCACTGCGCATCAGCACGCGCAGGTCGGAGATCTTCTTCAGCACCTCGACGGTGTGATTGACCCAGGCCGCATCGGACCGTGACTTGACGTCGAGGCCGATCGAGGCCGCGGTGATGATCAGGAGGATGGCAAGTCCAGCACCGAGAATGACGCGCTGCGTTGGGATCAAGGGACTTCTTTCTTGTCCTTCGGCTGCGAGCCATCGCCCGGCACGGCGATGCATTCCCGGATCGTGGTCAGCAGCGTGTCCGGCGTGAACGGCTTGCGCAGGCAGCGGGTCGCGCCAAGCTCCAGCGCCATCCGGAGGAAGTCGGGAGAGGGCGAGGCGGATGATGCGAAGGCGTAGCCGGACATCGCGATTAGCGGAACCGCCGGCGCGCGCTCGTGAAAGATGCGAATGGACTCGAAGCCGCGCATATGCGGCATGAAGATGTCAACCAGCATCACGTCGAAATTCTGTGTTTCGAGCGCAGCCAAACCCGTTTCTCCGCCGTCAGTCAACGTGACGTCGAAGCCCTGACGTTGGAGGAGGACCTCGATGGTCGCGCCGACCATCGGATCGTCATCAACCACGAGAATGCGCGGCATGACACTTCCCAGTCATCGAAGTCCCCACAGCCAAGTTGATACAGGTGAATCGCGCGTCGGGTCAATTTGGGATTGGATAAGGGTAGATATGCACGGTGCGGTGAATAAAGGTCCGCTCGCATCGATTGTACGCGACACTTGCCGATGACGAATACGAGGCGAGCGAAACAGGTGAGGCGCCTGAATGAAAAAGGCGCCGCATCGCTGCGACGCCTTCTTCTTCAAGTGTTTCAGGTCCTGTTACGGGCAGGGATGACGCTGGCCGTCATAGCCCAGATAGGTGCCGGACGCCGGATCGTAGGACTTGTAGCGCTGCGCGCAGTAGGCCGCGGAGTCGCCGCCGCCATCGGGGACCACGGCCACTGTCGGTTCATCATAGTAGCTGTCGCCGTAATAGTAGGGGTCGTCGTAATATCCGCCGCCGTAATAGGCGTACGAGCCGAGGCCGCCGATCGCAGCGCCGGCCGCGAACCCGGGCCAAAAGCCGCCGCCGTGACGATGATGCCAGTGACGACCACTCCAATTGCCGCCACCGCCCTGCCAGTTGCCCGCAGTCGCGACGCTGCGTGTACCGCTGTAGGACGGCGAGAAGGCCTGTCGGCTCACCGTGCCGGCTGCGAAGCTGCCACCGCCCGGACGTACTGCTGCGCCGGCCGCGAAATTGCCGCCGCCGCCGCCGATCCGCGCGCCGCCGAAGTTGCCGCCGAAGTTGCCGCCGCCCATGCGGGCGCCGCCGCCACCGAAATGTGCCCCGCCGCCGCCGCCGCCACCGAAGCGTGCTCCGCCGCCGCCGCCACCGAAGTGTGCTCCGCCGCCGCCGCCACCAAAGTGTGCTCCGCCGCCGCCGACCGCTGCGGCCCGACTTTGGGCAAAGCTCGGCGTCGCCAACGGGATAACCAATGTCACTGCCGCAGCCGTGCTCAAGACTTTCAGACTTTTCATGATCAAAACTCCTTTTCCCGGAAGCAAACCCCATGAAAGGGCCGGAGTTCCTGGGATCACGGGGGTTTGCGTGCGACGAAAAGTTCTCATGGCGACGCTGTATCCGGCATGAACGGATCGCGTCCGATTTGCGGCAGCGTTCCGTGCCGGGGACCGCATCTGCAGCGGGGCATTGCCGCCCGCGCCGAACTGGACATTTCGCCGTCCGGATGGCATCAGGACCCGACGAAGCAGGGCCCTTGCCGCATGAAACAGTTCTTCCTCAAGTTTTTCACCTGGTGGAATGGCCAGACGTTTGGCACCCAACTCTGGACCAAGCGCTACGGCGAGCTGGTCGGCCAGGACGAGCAGGGCAACCTCTATTATCGCACCCGCGGCGGGGCGATCGACCCGGTGCTCGGCTTCGAGCGCCGCTGGGTGGTCTATAACGGCTACGCCGAGGCCAGCCGTATCCCGCCGTCCTGGCACGGCTGGATGCATCACACCGTCGACGTGCCGCCGACGCAGGACAACTACCAGCCGCGCGAATGGGAAAAGCCGCACCAGCCCAATCTCACCGGCACGGCCAACGCCTACCGTCCCGCGGGCTCGACGCTCGCCAGCGGCAAGCGGCCGAAGGCGACCGGCGACTATCAGCCCTGGACGCCGAGCTAGCCTTCCGATTCCCGTCTCACCCTTGTCGTGGGAGTGGATGCAGCCGCATCCGCCTCGCTTTACTGTGGACAACGGGAACAGCGGGGATGAGTCCTGCGCGGGGGTTGCAGCCACGCGGGCGATGCGGCTCAATGGTCGCATCTTACGGAGATGGGAGACCATCGCGTTCGGTTCGGGCAACAGTTCGCGACTGTCCCGAAATGCAGCGGCCGCCGACCAGGACTCGATCGGGAGATAGGCCCCCGGTCTGGAAGCTCCGAAATCGCCCGATGAAATGTGCAGCCGCCGTAAGACAGGAAAGGCCGCTCGGGAAACCGGGCGGCCTTTTTCTTTGGTAGACGGGCGACTGGATTTCGCGTGCCCCGGACGCTGCGCAGCACCGCTACGCGCTGCAGCGCGTCCGGGACACGAGAGTGGAGACTAGGTCATCCGCTCGGCCGCACGCTTCACCGCTTCGAGGCGGCGAGCCTGGTTCGCTGCGCCGCGCTCCCTGAGTAATGCCAGCACCTCCGCCGGCGCGGTATCCGGCGAGCCTGCATTGAACGGCGGGGCCGGATTGTATTCGAGCTGAAGCTGGATCGCCTCCGCGATGGTGCGATCGACCATGATCGACACCAGGGTCAGCGCGAAATCGATTCCCGCGGTGACGCCGCCGCCGGTGATGCGGTTGCGGTCGACGCAGACGCGCGTCTTGGTCGGCGTCGCGCCGAACTGAGCGAGCATCTCCATCGCGCTCCAATGCGTGGCGGCGCGATAGCCCTTCAAGAGGCCGGCGGCGCCGAGCGCCAGCGATCCCGTGCAGACCGAGGTGACGTATTTGGCACCCTCGGCCTGCCGGCGCAGGAAACCGAGCACCTCCTCGTCATTGAGCAGATCGTTGGTGCCGCCGCCGCCGGGCACGCAGATCACGTCGAGCTGCGGGCAGTCGGCGAATGTCGTGGTCGGCGTCAGCGTCAGCACGGAATCGCTCGGCACGGGCTCGATCCGTTTCCAGATCAAATGCAGTTTTGCGCCGGGCACGGAGGAGAACACCTGCAAGGGGCCCGTGAAATCGAGCTGGGTGACGCGCGGAAACACCAAGAGACCGATCTGGAGCGGGGACGACATGAGAGCCTCCAATTATGAGCTTGACGGAAGCAGCCTCTCATGATGCCTTTCCGTCCAGAATGGCGTATTTCCCTCGCTTTCGGACATGACCATGATCGGCATCCTGATCTTCCCGGACTTCCAGTTGCTCGATGCGGCCGGCCCGATCTCCGTGTTCGAGATCGCGGCGCGCTGCACGGGCAAGACGACGACCGGGATCCGCGTGCTGGCGGTGAGCGCGGGGCCGGTGCGCAGCTCGTCGGGCGTGGAGATGATGGCGCGCGACTTCAAGTCGGCCAATGCGATCACGACGCTGGTCGTGGCGGGAGGCGCGGGCGTGACGGATGCCGCGCGCTGCGAGGTCACGCGCGCCTTCGTGCAGCGGCTGGCGCGGCGCGGCGTGCGGGTCGCGAGCGTCTGCTCGGGCGCCTATGTGCTCGCCGAAGCAGGCCTGCTCGACGGCCGCCGCGCCACCACGCATTGGGGACGCACGCGGGATTTCGTCGCGCGCTATCCCAAGGTGAAGTTCGAGCCGGACCAGATTTTCACCCGCGACGGCAATGTGTGGACGTCGGCCGGCATCACGGCCGGCATCGACCTTGCGCTCGCGATGGTAACGGAAGATCACGGCGAGCAGATCGCGCAGGACACGGCGCGGCAGCTCGTGCTGTATCATCGCCGCAGCGGCGGCCAGTCGCAGTTCTCGTCACTTCTGGAATTGAAGACGCCGAACGGCCGCTTCGGTGCGCTGCTGTCCTGGGCGCGCGAGAACCTCGACGCTCGCTTGACTGTCGAAGATCTCGCCGACCGTGCCGGCATGAGCGCGCGGCATTTTGCCCGCGCCTTTGCCGCCGAGACCGGCACGACGCCCTCGAAGGCCATCGAGCGCTTGCGCATCGAGGTCGCGCGCGAGCGCGTGCAGTCCTCGCGCGAGGCGATCGAACTCGTCGCGGAGACAACCGGTTTCCGCGATCCCGAGCGCATGCGGCGCGCCTTCATCCGCGCCTTCGGCCAGCCGCCGCAAGCGCTGCGGCGCGCGGCAAGGGCCGGGTAGGGAGAATTGATCGAGTTGGAGAGCCCGCTTGAGCAGGTGAGCACACTTGGATATTTGAGCAGACTTGCATATTGCGCGGCATTTCCCCTTTTGGAGCCGGAACGGACCTCGTCAAGCGAATGCACCCGTTGTAGACGATGTGTACAACACGTACCGTCGCCGATCCGATGCAAGGAACCCCAATGACCGATCGAGAAAAGATTCTGATTGCCCTTCGCGAAAAACCTCTGAAGACCTTCGAAGTCATGAAGCGCGTGAACATCAAGAATCAGGACGACTGCCAATCGCTCCTGTTGAAGATGCGTGACGAAGGCGCCGTGAAGTTTGATATTCACAAGGGACATTGGCGCGCTGCGTGACGACATTCGCTGGGTCACCAGCGGCCTCGCGATGGCAGAGCGGTCATGACTTGCGTGTTGGCAAGGCTTGCGGATTGGTTCAGCCCGATGCGGCCTTGCCGCCGGTCGCCGCAGCGCCCGAGGCCTGCGCGCGCGCCGTCAAGCGCCGCGCGATCGGCATCAGCATGTAGGGCGCCAGGTGAATGGGAAACTGCGTCATCGCGAAATAGAGCCAGGTGGTGGGCGGCAGCGCGCCGGCGGTCGCGGCGAGCATCAGGCCCAGATTGCGCTGTGACACCATCAGCCCGAGCGCCAGCGCGCGCTCATAGCCGATGCGGCGGAACAGCAGCGTCGTGACGGCGAGCAGCGTGAAATAGATCGCGAAGGCGAGAGCCGCGAAGCCGAGGGTGGAGACCGGCCGGGCGACGAGATCGCTCGCGACGTCGCCCATGATCGCGGTCGCGAAGACCAGCAGGATGACGATGTTGAAGCCGTCGATCGGCTGCCTGTGGCGCTGGATCGCGGCCGCGCCGAAGATATATCGGACCACGGTGGCGGCGAGGAGCGATGCGGCGAGGATGCCGAGCAGCTTCAAGCCCAGCGCAGGCGGCGAGATGCTGAGCATGCCGTCGAGGAACAGGCTTGCGAACAGCGATGCCGTGAACGGTACCAGCGCAGTCGCGCTCACCAGCGTGACCAGCACCAGCGTGGCCTCGAGGCCCATCAGCGCGGCCAGCGCCGGTGCGGCCATCATCGGCGAGGCCATGCTCTGCAGCATCAACGCCAGGGCAAGGTCGGGCGCGCGCGCCGTGAGCCCGGTGACATGGACGATCAGCCCGATGATCACAGGCACGCCGATCATGGTCCAGACGGTCGCGGTCGCGACCAGCGCCGGCCGGCGCAGATGGCCGGTGAGCGCGGCAAGGTCGACCCGCATGAAGGAGATGCAGAGCAGAACGAAGATCGCCTCGGTGACGTAGGGGCGCAGCAACGCCCCGAGCGGCGGCACCGCGAGCGCGATGAACACGACGGCGGCCACCGCGCGGGTGCCCTGGCCGCCAAGCCATGTCAGACCGCGCAGCGGGAGGGCGAATATGCTTTGAAGAACGGGCGGCATCGGGAATGGCGTTCAGGCCAATCCTTTCAGCCACGCGCCGATCTCGCTTACGGCGACATTGGCCTCTCGCAGCAATTTCCCCATCGTGAGAAAGCCGTGGAACTGGCCGGGATAGTGCTTGTAGGCCACGGCCACGCCGGCCTGCCTCAGCCGCTCGGCATATTCGTCGCCTTCGTCGCGCAGGGGATCGGCACCGGCGGTCAGCACATAGGCCGGCGGCAGGCCGGCCAGGTTTGTCGCCCGTGCCGGCGAGGCGCGCCAGTCGTGGATATCGGCGGCGCCGTTGAGATAATGGTCGCAGAACCAGCGGATCACCGAATGCGTCAGCAGCACGCTCGTCTCGGGTTCGCGGTGAGAGCCGTGCGTCATGGCGAAATCGGTTGCCGGGTAGATCAGCAACTGGCCCGCGATGGCCGGACCGTCGCCGTCGCGCGCGGCGAGCGCGACGACTGCGGCGAGATTGCCGCCGGCGCTGTCGCCGCCGATCGAAAGCCGGGAGGCGTCGATGCCGAGTTCGCGCGCGTTGGCGGCGACCCATTTGGTCGCGGCGATCGCGTCATCGATGGCGGCGGGAAATTTGTGCTCGGGCGCGAGGCGGTAGTCCACCGAGATCACGATCAGCGCGCCGGCGTCGGCGAGCTGGCGGCAGACGACGTCATGGGAGTCGAGATCGCCGATCACCCAGCCGCCGCCGTGGAAGAACACCAGCGCCGGGGACAAGCCATCATACCGGCGCGGCTCTTTCGGAACATAGAGGCGCGCGGGAATGGCGCCGTGCGGTGCCGGGATCGACAGCGGCGTGACGCGCGCGAGGTCAGGTGGCTCGGGATTGGTCGCAAAGCGCGCCTGCGCGTAATAGGCCCGCGCTTCCGGCGCGGTCAGGGTCTCGTAGGCGGGCCGGCCGGCCTCCTGGAAGGCCTTGTAGACGGCGGCGGCATCGGGATCGAGCACAACGGGCATGGGGAGCGACCTCTGGGTTTCCAGTTATCGTTGGAGTTCTTTTCGGGGGCGGGCCGCCTCGGCCGCCGGGAAGCGTGCTCGACTATTCCATCCGGGGGCCGATCTGGCCAGACCGGGCCGGGAAGGGCAGGGATGCCGCCCTTCCCCCGCCGTATTCGCCGTGTTAACCGGATGGCCTGCGAGCGGCGGTAGCCCCTGTAGAATGTCCTCCAGCAAGCCCGATTCGCTGTTGAAGCCGCGCGAGATATGTTTCGAACATTTACCCTGACAGGTCTTGCGGCGCTTCTGGCCGCCACCGCACTGACGGCTGCGACGCCGGCGCAGGCGCAGATCGGCACGATCTTCTCCGATCCGCCGCCGCTGCGGCCGCCCGGCACCATTCCGCGTGGCCAGCCCCAGCCGCAGCCGCAGATCCCCGATGACGACGAAGAGGTGCCGGAGCTGCCGCCGCAGGGCCGTGTGCTGCCGTCACGTCCGATGGCGCCACCGCCGGGCCGGCAGGGCAATGTGATGCCGGGGCCGGTCGAGACCCAACCTCTGGCGCCGCCGCCCGGTTCTAGCGCCGCTCCGCCAAACCAGCCGCCGCCCGTCGCGGTCGCTCCGCCCAATCCGCAAGGCGCCCCGGGTGCGCCCGGTCAGCGCCAGCCACAGCAGAAGGGCGGACCGGGCGGCGCTGTCCCGCAGACGCCGGCGAGCCTTCAGCCGGGCGACGAAGTCGTCACCGAGCCGCCGGCCCAGAAGATCGTGAACAAGAAAGCGACCTTCTCCGGCCTCGACAAGATCACCGGGCGCATCATCAACTTCGACGAGGAGATCGGCGAGACCGTGCAATTCGGGGCGCTGCGCGTCAAAACCGACGCCTGCTACACGCGGCCGGCGACCGAGGCCGCCAACACCGACGCCTTCGTCGAGGTCGACGAGATCACCTTGCAGGGTGAGGTGAAGCGCATCTTCTCGGGCTGGATGTACGCGGCAAGTCCGGGCCTGCACGGCGTCGAGCACCCGATCTACGATATCTGGCTCACCGACTGCAAAGATCCGCAGCAAACGATTGCGACCGCGGCACCGGATCCCGGCACCAAGCCGGCACCGCCGCCGCCCGCGCAGAAGAAGGCCGCGCCCAAGCAGGTGCAGCAGCGTCCGCCGCAGCCGTTACCGCCGATCCAGCAGCAGCAGCCGGCACCGCCGCCACCACCTCCGCCGCCCGAGCAGCGGCCTGGTCTGTTCGGTTTCCCCGGGTTTGGCCGGTAATTGCTGATTATTGCCGCGCAGCGATGATCTCGAGCGCGCGCGCGCCCGGGATCGCTTCGCCGGCCGAGAGCCTCAGGAAATCGCCAGGCTCGCCCGCGAGCGCCTTGTCGAGCAGCGCGGTGTAGCGCCGCCGCGAAATCTCGGCCGCGCCAAAACTCTTCAGGTGTTCGGTGACATATTGGGTGTCGAGCAGCTCGAAGCCGCCATGGATGAGCCGCGCGACCAGATGCACCAATGCGACCTTGGAGGCATCGCGTGCGGTGTGGAACATGCTTTCGCCGAAAAAAGCCCGGCCCAGACTGACGCCGTAAAGGCCGCCGACGAGGTCCTCGCCCTGCCAGGCCTCGACGCTGTGGCAATGGCCGAGCTCGTACAGCCCGCCATAGAGGTCGCGGATGCGCTTGTTGATCCAGGTGTCCTCGCGCCCGGCTTGGGGTGCGGCGCAGCCGGCGATCGTGGCCTTGAAGGCGGTATTGACGGTGACGCGGAATGAATCCGAACGCACGGTGCGCGCGAGCCGCGAGGCCACGCGAAAACCATCGAGTGGGATGACGCCGCGCAACTCCGGCTCGACCCAGAACAGGGTGGGATCATCGGCACTTTCGGCCATCGGAAAGATGCCGCAGGCATAGGCGCGCAGCAGCACGGCTGGTGTGATTTCAGACGGGGCAGAGTCGCGCGAAGTCATGGCGCGCCATAATAGCAGGATCGCAAGGCGGTTGCGATGGGCGGTGCGGATCAGTTCGCTGCGGCAGCAGCCGGCTTGCCGGCGGCAGCCGGGACACGGCGGAACATCAACATGACGCGGGTTCCGGAATGGTTGGGGTCGCGCTCGACCGAAGCGTCGAGCTTGCTGGCCATGGCTGCGACGATACGCTGGCCCATGCCGGTGGAGCGCGGATCGGCCTTGACGTTGTCGCCGACGCCATCGTCGCTGATCGACAGCAGGAGATCGTCGCCCTGCGAGGTCAGCTCCACATGGATCGGGCCGGCGCCGTCAGGGTAGGCGTATTTTACCGCGTTCATCACCAGCTCGTTGACGATGATGCCGACGGCGACTGCACGGTCCGGATCGATCTCGATCGGTTCGGCCTTCAGCGTCAGGCGCGACATCCGGTTGCCCTCGGCCGAGCGGCGCAGATCCTCGAGCAGCGAGTCCAGATACTGGTTCAGGACCACGCTCTTCAGGTCTTGCGAGGTGTAGAGGCGGCGGTGCACTTGCGCGACTGCGGCCACGCGGCCCATCGCATTGGTCAACGCAGCCTTGACCTCGTCCTGCGCGGCGGAGCTGGCCTGCAGGTGCAGGAGGGAGGCGATGATCTGCAGCGAGTTGCCGACGCGGTGGTTGACCTCGCGCAATAGCAGCTCGCGTTCGGCTGCAAGAGCAGCGTAGCGGTCGCGCGAGGCATGGATCTCGGCTTCGGCTTCCTCGCGCGCCTTCTGCAATTCGGCCTGGCGCAGCGCGCCATCGGCCGCGACGTGAAGCAGGGGAATGAAGTCGCCCTTGACGTCCTTGACGAGATAATCGGCCGCGCCCGCCTTCAGCGCCGTCACCGCGATGCTGGAATCCTGTGAGGCCGTGACGAAGACCACCGGCGGCGCGCCCGGGATCGCCATGATCTGCTCCAGCGTTTCCAGTCCGTCGAGGCCGGGCATGTATTGGTCGAGCGCCACCACGTCGATACCGCCGGTCGTGGCCGCGCGGCGGATGTGCTCGAGGCCTTCCTCGCCGCTTGCGGCGTGAACGACCTTGTAGCCGCGCCGTGTCAGGCCGCGATCGACCAAGCGCGCCAGCGCCCCGTCATCGTCGATGTAGAGCAGTGTGGGCGTACGTTGATTCATGGGGCGGCGGGTGGGACTTGGATGACCGAGAAGAACAAGCCGAGCTGCCGGATGGCATTGGCGAAATTCTCGTAGTTCACGGGCTTGGTGATGTAGACGTTGCAGCCGAGTTCGTAGCAGCGTTTGATTTCCTGGGAATCGTCGGTGGTGGTCAGCACCACCACGGGCGAGGCCTTCAGGTATTTGTTCTCCTTGATCTGCTTTAAAATGTCGATCCCGGTCATGTCGGGGAGGTTGAGATCGAGCAGGATCAGGAGCGCATTGCCTTTTTGCACGAGCCCGCTGCCGTCGGGCCCGAACAGGTGCTTCATCGCCTCAGTGCCGTTGGCAAAGGAAATGATCTCGTTGTTGACGCCGGACCTCCGGATGTTCCGCTCGATCAGCCGCGCGTGGCCCTCGTCGTCCTCGATCATGATGATGGTGACGGGTTGAGTCATTGATCCGCGTTCCGGTTGCTGGCGTTCCAGGTGATGGGCAGCGTGATGGTGAACGTGCTGCCCGTATTCAGTTCCGATGATACCGACATGGTGCCGCCGAGGCGACGCACAAGTGCACGCACATGCGCAAGACCGATGCCCTGACCGGGCTTGTCCTGGGTTCCGGCGCGGCGAAACAGGTCGAAGATCCGCTGGTGGTCCTTGGCGTCGATGCCGCGGCCGTTATCGCTGATCTCGAAGATAGCGTAGCCGAGCTTGGTGCGCCCGCGGATTCTGATCTCGCCGGGGACGCCGGGCTTGAGATATTTGATGGCGTTGTCGATCAGATTGGAGAAGATCTGCTCCAGCGCCAGGCGGTCGCTGACGAGATCCGGCAGCGGCGCGACGTGGATCTCGGCCTGCGCTTCGGCGGCCTGATGCGCCAGCGTCGATACGATCGCTTCGATCAGCTCGCGCGTGTCGATCTTTTCCGGCTGGAACTCGCGCCGGCCCTCGCGGGTGAGATTGAGGATCGCCGAGATCAGGCGGTCCATCTTGGCGATCGACGACTTGATGAAGCCCAGCGCTTCGGAAAAATCCTCTGACAGCTGCTTGTCCGGACCTTCGAGCGCGATCTCGCCGTCCGGCAACGGCGGCCCGTCGGCCGGGACATGGGTGAGGCTGCCGATACGGCGGAAAATGTCGCCGCCGAGCTCTTCGAGCTCGCTGGTGAAGCCCATGATGTTGACGAGTGGCGAGCGCAGATCGTGGCTGACGATATAGGCAAAGCGCTGGATCTCGTTGTTGGCTTCGCGCAGATCGGCCGTGCGTTCGTCGACCACGCCCTCCAGATTGACATTGGCATCGCGCAGGCGCGCCTCGGCATCGTCGCGGGCAAGGGCCGAGCGCCGCACCAGCCAGATCGAGATCAGGGCCAGCAGCACGACGAGGCCGGAGCCGATGCCGGTCATCGACGCGGCCAGGGTCTGGCTGCGGTCCGAATTGACCGTTCGCAGCCGGAACAGCCGTTCCTCCTCCTGAATCATCCCGGTCGCGACATTGGCGATCGCGGCCGTGGTGTCCGTGGAGGCGATCTCGCGGACCAGCGCTGCGGCCTTCTCCGGCTCGCCGCGCCGGATGAAGTCCATCTCCTGCACGAACTGGCCGAGCCTAGTCTCGATCGCCGCGCTCAGCTTCTCGATGCTTTGGCGTTGCTCCGGATTGTCGCCGATCAGGCGCGTGAGCCTGTCGAGAGCCGGGACGATGGCCGCCACGGCCTTGTCATGGTCGACCTTGAAATCCTCGCCTTGTGTCAGAAGGTAACCCCGGGCGGTGCTCTCGGCGCGGCGGATTTCCAGCAGGAGGGCGTTGATCTGGTTCTCCGCCTCGATGGTGTGAATCACCCATTTGCTGTCGTCTCTCGCCTTGTTGACGAGGTAGACGGAGCCGGCGCTGATCACGGTCAGCACCATGAGACCGGCTGCGAACAGCAGGATCTGCCAGAATCTACGCCGCCGCTGCGCGTCAGCGATCACGACGGTCTCGCTCGATCAGGCTTGCCGGACTTCAAAACGCCCCTCGGAACTGTCCCCATCGTGCCAAACGCGATTGGGGCCAAAGGGTTCCACGGGAAAGGACGGCTACTTCGGGGCGGGTTCCGCCTTGTTGGCGAGATATTGTTCCAGCCAGTGGATGTGATAGTCGCCGTTGATGATGTCGTCTTCGCGCACCAGAGCGCGGAACAGCGGCAGGGTGGTCTCGATGCCCTCGACCACCATCTCGTCCAGCGCCCGGCGCAGCCGCATCAGGCACTCGCCGCGGGTCTTGCCGTGCACGATCAGCTTGCCGACCAGCGAGTCGTAATAAGGCGGGATCGTATAGCCCTGATAGACTGCGGAATCGATCCGCACGCCGAGCCCCCCGGGCGGGTGATATTGCGTGATGCGGCCGGGCGAAGGACGAAAGGTCTGCGGATTCTCGGCGTTGATGCGGCACTCGATCGCGTGGCCGATGACCTGGACCTCGTCCTGCCTCGCCGGCAGGTCGCCGCCGGCGGCGATGCGGATCTGCTCCAGCACGAGGTCGATGTCGGTGATGCTCTCGGTGACGGGATGCTCGACCTGGATGCGGGTGTTCATCTCGATGAAGTAGAACTCGCCGTCCTCGAACAGGAACTCGATCGTTCCGACGCCGAGATATTTCATCTCGCGCATCGCCTTGGCGCAGGTCTCGCCGATCTTGGCGCGCGCAGCCGCGGTCAGCACGGGCGAGGGGCCTTCCTCCCAGACCTTCTGGTGGCGTCGCTGCAGCGAGCAGTCGCGTTCGCCAAGATGAATCGCGCCGCCGCGGCCGTCGCCGAGGATCTGGATCTCGATGTGACGCGGCTTCTGCAGATATTTCTCGAGGTAGACGGAAGCATCGCCGAAGGCGGATTTGGCCTCGTTGGCGGCCGTCGACAGCGCGACCTGAAGATCGGCCTCGCTCTCGGCCACCTTCATGCCGCGGCCGCCGCCGCCCGCCGCGGCTTTGACCAGCACGGGGAAGCCGATCTTCCTGGCGATCGCCATCGCGTCGTCGTTGGGGCCGACCCCTCCGTCGGAGCCGGGCACCACGGGAATGCCGAGCTTCTTGGCGGTCCTCTTGGCCTCGATTTTGTCGCCCATCAGGCGGATGTGCTCGGCCTTCGGGCCGATGAAATGCAGATTATGCTCAGCGAGGATTTCGGCGAAGCGCGCGTTTTCCGACAGGAAGCCGTAGCCGGGATGCACGGCATCGGCCCCGGTGATCTCGCAGGCCGCGAGCAGCGCGGGCACGTTGAGATAGCTGTCCTTGGAGGCCGGCGGCCCGATGCACACGCTCTCGTCCGACAGGCGCACATGCATGGCGTCGGCGTCGGCGGTTGAATGCACGGCGACGGTCGCGATCCCGAGCTCCTTGCAGGCCCTGAGGATGCGAAGGGCGATCTCGCCGCGATTGGCTATGAGGATCTTGTCGAACATGGTGTCCTTATTGGACTGACGCGCGGAAAGCGGCGAGGGCGATGAGACCGCCCTCGAACGTCACTCAATGATCACGAGCGGCTCGCCGTACTCGACCGGCTGGCCGTCCTCGATCACGATCTGCGTCACCGTGCCGGCGCGCGGCGAGGGGATCTGGTTCATGGTCTTCATGGCTTCGATGATCAGCAGCGTCTGGCCGACCGAGACCTTGCTGCCGACCTCGATGAACGGCTTGGCGCCGGGCTCCGGCGCCCAATAGGCGGTGCCGACCATCGGCGAGGTCACGGCGCCGGGATGCTTCGACAGGTCGGCAGCGGCAGGCGCGGCGGCAGCTGCGGCCGCCGGGAGCGCGGCGGGGGCAGCTGCCATCTGCATCGGCATGGTCGCGGCGACGCTGATATTGCGGGCGACGCGCAGGCGCAGGCCGGCACGCTCGATCTCGATTTCGGTGAGGCTGGTCTCATCGAGCAGCAAGGCGAGCTCGCGGACGAGGGCAGAATCCTCGCTGGAAAACTTTGCGGCTGCTTTGTCGTCTGGCTGGCGCGCCATGTTGTTTGATCCGAATGTTCTGTGTGAAGGGGAGCGTCAGGCTTTGGGCTTGATGCCGGGCTTGGCGGCAAGGCCCTGGATGGCGAGGCGGTAGCCCTCGATGCCGAAACCGCAGAGGGAGGCGAAGGCCGCGCGCGCGGTGTAGGAGTGATGTCGGAAATTCTCGCGGGCGTGAATGTTGGTGACGTGCACTTCGACCGTCGGGATCTGCACCGCGAGCAGCGCGTCGTGCAGCGCGATCGACGTGTGCGAATAGCCGCCGGCATTGATGATGATGCCCTTCATCTTGCGGGCGTGTGCCTCGTGGATGAAGTCGATCAGCTCGCCTTCGCGGTTGGACTGCCGGCAGTCGGCCTTGAGGCCGAACGTCGCCGCCGTCTCCCGGCACAGCGCCTCGACGTCGGCCAGCGACGCATGCCCGTACTTCTCGGGCTCGCGCGTCCCCAACATGTTGAGGTTCGGCCCGTTCAGGACAAGGATCGTGTCGGTTGCTGGTTCGGCCATTCCAATCCCGCAAGAGCTGCTTCAGCGTGGCGGGGGTTATAGGTAACAAAGCGCGTGAGGGGAAGCCTTGAAGGACCTCCGAGGTGGCTTCAGATACCTCATCCGGGGTGCAAAAATCTGTGTGGAAGCTACGGAAATTGCTTGTTAACCAGTCCGAAGCATGGCTGCCGGCCGAACGGCAAAGGGGCGGGCATTGCTGCCCGCCCCCGATGGTTGCCGGGTATCGTCTTACGTGTTCAGGACAGCCACGATCTCATAGGTGTCCGGATTCACGATCACGATCTCATCCTTGACCAGGACGTAGCGATAGGTCCGCCATTCCGGATAGATCGTCACGACGCGGGACGGCAGGGTGTGCAGCTCAATACCCTCGCGCGGAATGCGGGTGCCGACCGAGATCGAGAAGTTCACGTTGGTCACCGGACGCACGTGCTCCTCGCGGATCACCGAGGTGATCTGCGTGCGTTGCTCGGTCGAGAGCTTGGCGCCCGCGCCGGCCTGACCGACCGTCGTGTTGGTGCTGCTCTGACCCTGCGTGTTCTGGTTGGTGCTGGTGCCGGTCTGGCCCTGAGCGTTCTGGTTGGTGCGCGTCTCGGTACCCTTCTGGTTCTCGGCATTGTTGGTGCTGCTGGTGCCGCTCTTGGCGCCCTCAGCCTTCATGTCCTTCTGGTCCTTGGCGCCGGACTTGCTCGTGTCCTGACTCATGCTCTTGGACTTGTCCTGCTGACCCTGCGCGCGTTCGTCGGTGTGCTGGCCCTTGGTGGCGCCGGACTTGTCCTCAGCCGCGTTCTTGTTCATCTCGCGGCCGGAGTGCTCGTCCTTTGTTGCGCCGGAGGATTTGTCCTCGGCGGACGTGCCGGACTTCATGCTGCTGGAGCCGCCGGCCTGGCCGACGGTGCCCTTCTCATGGGCGGATTCCTTACCCATCGAGCCGCCGCGTTCGGCGGCGCCGCCGGAGGGCTGCGAATGCTGCGTCTGCGCACCACCGGCGCCGCCACCGCTGTCGCGGTTCATGGTGCCCTGTGCGTTCGCCAGACCGGTGCCCGCGACGAGCGCGAGTGTGGCAACCGAGATCATAAAGCGGTTAGACATGGAATTCTCCTCACGGGTTCATTTGCGTCATTGCCCGCGCCGACAACGAAAGGAGATTTGAGTTGTTCCGGAACTTCGGTGGTTCCGAGGCTTTTGTTTGTTGAATGCCAGATGAATGCGTGCGCCAAATTTCGGCGCAATGAAAAGGCCGGCTTTTCAGCCGGCCTTTTGCATGCGTGAAGTTGTAGAGCAGATCGCTGATCAGTCAGATCGCTGATCAGCAAGTCGCCTTGTTAGCAGGTCGCCTTGTTAGCAGGTCGCCTTTTTAACAGGTCGCCTTGCCGCAGCGGGCCACAGCGATCTTTTCCTTCAGGCTATCGACGCCGACGGCGCCGACAACGATCTGCTTGCCGATCACGTAGCTCGGCGTGCCGTTCATGCCCATTGCTTCGGCGAGCTTGAAGTTCTCCTCGATGGTGCTGCGCACCTCGGCGCTGCCGATGTCCTTCTCGATTCGAGCGGTGTCGAGGCCAGCTTCCTTGGCCGCCTGAAGTGCGCGCGCCTTGTCGGCCGCGCCACGACCGCCGAGCAGCTTCTGGTGGAAGTCGAGGTACTTCTTGCCGGAGGGATCCTGCATGCGCACCGCGACGGCGACCTGGGCCGCTTCGACCGAGCCCTGGCTCAGTACCGGAAACTCCTTCAGCACCACCTTCAGCTTCGGATCGGCCTTCATGAGGGTGAGCATGTCGTCCATCGCGCGCTTGCAGTAGCCGCAATTGTAGTCGAAGAACTCGACGAAGGTGACGTCGCCGTCCTTGTTGCCGAGCACGACCTGGCGCGGTGAGTTGAAGATCGCATCGGAATTCTGAGCGACGCTGGCCTCGTGTTTCTGCGTCTCCGCCGCGGCCTGGCGCTTGGTGAGCTCGGTCATCGCTTCCTCGAGCACCTCGGGATGGGTGACGAGATAGTTCTTGATGATCGCCTCGATGTCCGTGCGCTGGGCATCGGAGAAGCTGTCGGCCGACGCGGGCGCGGCTGCGCCGAACATGGCGAGCGCAAACAGCGCGGGAGCAAGCAGGCGCAGCGAAGGCATAGGCAAATCCTCTTATCCAAAGCAGGTTTCGGAAAACGTCCCGGCGGACTTAAGCTCGGTGTCGTGACGTCGTTTCGTAAGGCGTCGTGGCGTAAGGCGTCGTCTTGTAAGATCGTCTTGGTCTTGTCAGTTGCGCGGCGGTTTCGACGCCACGATGTCGTCGGCCTTGACCCATCCGGGCGTGCCGACGCCGAAACGGGTTTTCGCGCGCGTCGCAAGCTCGCGGGCGGTCTTGTTGTCGCCGCGCAGATAGGCGGCCTGCGCCGACGCCAGATCCGCCTCGGCATAGTCGCCTTTCCGGCCATACGCCATCGCGAGCTGCATGTAGCCGAGCACGGCCTCCGGTTCCCGTGCGACCGCGGCCCGGAGAATCCGAACGGCGTCATCGGTGTAGGCCTTATTATCGGACCCAACCAGAGCCTGCCCAAGTAACATCTCGATGAGGGGCGCGTTGTTCGAAAGTGCGACAGCCTTGCGCAGGGCCGGGATCGCCTCCGCCGGCTTGCCGCCCTCCAGCAGGGCCTGGCCGCGCACCTCGTAAAAATACGCGTTGTTGGGCTGGACCTGGATCAGCGCGTCGATCTGGGTGAGCGCGCTGCGCAAATCCCCGTGCAGATAGGTGCTGATGGCGCGGGCATAGCGCGCCGGCATGCTGTCGTTGGTCAGGGGATAGCGGCGGTACACCGTTTCCGGCCGCTCCATGAAGGCGGAGATCTTGGCGCGCACCATGTCGTGGCGCAGCTGGAGCGCGGGATCGTCCTTTTTGTCCCAATAAGGGCTGGCGCTGGCGAACTCCTGCAGTGAAGCGACGCGCTCGGCGGGCATCGGGTGCGACTGGAGATAGGGATCGGCGCCGCGAGCCGCGAACAGGCTCTCGCTGGTGAAGCGCTTGAAGGTCTCGTACATGCCCTTCGGCGACTGCTGGGTCGCAGTCAGGAATTTCACGCCGGCGCGGTCGGCGTTCTCCTCCTGCTGGCGCTGATAGGACAGCAAGGTCCGGCGGATCATCTCCTGCGGGCCGGCAAGGGCGGCGGCTCCTGCATTGGCAAGGCCATTGTTGCCGGCGCTGCCGCTGCCGCGGGTGCTGCCGACCGCCATCGCGCCAGCACCGAGCAGCATGGCGATGATCATCTGGGTCTGGGCGTTGGCGAGCTGCTCGCGCAGCTTGGACAAATGGCCGCCGGCCAGATGCCCGGTCTCGTGCGCGAGCACGCCGATGATCTGGTTTGGCGTTTCCGACTGGAGGATCGCGCCGTAATTGACGAAGATGCGGCGGCCATCGGCGACGAACGCGTTGAACGAGCCCTCGTTGACGATCACCATCTGGATGTTCTGCTTCTCCAGGCCGGCGACCCGCAGGATCGGGCGGGTGTATTCGCGCAGCAGCTGCTCGGTTTCGGTGTCGCGCAGGACCGGCGGCCCCTTGGCCTGCGCATGCGCGGCCGAGAACGGCGTCAGCGCGATCGCAGCCGCCGCGAGGAGGGAGATGAGGGCGGTGGCCTTCTTGCGCAATGCGATCTGGAACAACATCAAGCGGTCTGGGTCAAACGGTCTTATCAGCAGGCTGGTCAAGCATTCTTGGTCGAGCAGTCTTGGTCGAGCAGTTTCGTGATTGGTTTTGGCGATTGGCGGCGGACCGGATACGCGATATGCCCTTTTGAGCCGTTCCCCTTATGAGCCGTACAATGCGGCCAGTCTGGGGCGCAAGCACCCCGTTTTTCCCGGGTCGGACGGATCGGCCCCGCCAGCGAATAGCAGAAATCGATGCACGATGCGACCTTGAGGAACCGGTTGGGGCAGTGGCTCGCGGCCTCCCGCCGCAGCGATGTTCCCCCGTTCATGGTGATGGACGTGATGGCCGCGGCGGCCCGAATCGAGGCGGCCGGGGGCCATGTCATCCACATGGAGGTTGGCCAGCCCGCCGCCGGCGCGCCTAAGACCGCGATTGCAGCCGCCCATGTGGCGCTCGAGGCCGGGCGGATCGACTATACCTCAGCGCTCGGCATCCCCTCCTTGCGCGAGCGCATCGCGCGGCATTATCGCGATGCCTATGGCTGTGACGTCAGCCCCGAGCGGGTCGTAGTGACCACCGGCTCCTCCGGCGGGTTCATTCTGGCTTTCCTGGCGATGTTTGAGCCGGGCGACCGCGTTGCCGTGACGGTGCCGGGTTATCCGCCGTACCGTCATATCCTTACCGCGCTCGGCTGCGAGCCGGTGCTGATCGAGACCACGAACGAGACCCGCCATGCGCTGACGGGCGAGGCGCTGCTGGCCGCCCATCGCAAGGCGCCGCTGAAGGGCGTGCTGGTCGGCAGTCCCGCCAATCCGACCGGGACGATGATGTCCCGCGAGGCGCTCGCCGGCCTGATCGCTGCGGCGGAAGACGCCGGCATCCGTTTCATCTCGGACGAGATCTATCACGGGCTCGACTACGCGTTTCCCGCCGTGACGGCTGCGGCGCTGTCGGACCACGCGCTCGTGATCAACTCGTTCTCGAAGTATTTCTGCATGACGGGCTGGCGCGTCGGCTGGATGGTCGTGCCCGAGATTCTGGTGCGGCCGATCGAGCGGCTGCAGCAGAACCTGTCGATCTCGGTGCCGTCGCTGTCGCAGATCGCGGCCGAAGCGGCCTTCGACGGCGCGGCCGAGATGGAGGAGATCAAGCACGGCTATCAGGAAAACCGGCGCATCCTGATCGAGGGATTGCCCAAGGCCGGCCTGACCAGATTTCTGCCGGCCGACGGCGCGTTCTATCTCTATGCGGACGTCTCGGATTTCACCTCCGACAGTTTCGAGTTCGCCAAGCAGATGCTCGAACAGGCCCATGTCGCGGTCACGCCGGGCCTCGACTTCGATCCCATCCATGGTCGTTCATTCATACGGCTCTCTTATGCGCGTTCGGCTGCGGAGATGCGGGAAGCAGTTGACCGGATCGCTCACTGGCTTAAATAGCCGCCAGTTTTCGCCCGCCTTCTGGAGTGCAACTTGTCTGACCGTTCCGTCCCCTCTACCGCCACGCATTCTCCTCTCGCCGCATTGATGTGGCCGATCCGGCCGGGTGAAACCGTCGGCGCCTTGCGCGCTGTCGTGCTGATTGCGCTCGGCACCGCCTTAATGGCGCTGTCAGCCAAGGTGAACCTGCCGCTGCCTTACGTGCCCATGACATTGCAGACGCTGGTCGTGTTGATGATCGGCGCCGCCTATGGCTGGCGGCTTGGCAGCGCAACCATGATCGCCTACCTCGCCGAGGGTGCAATGGGCCTGCCGGTGTTCGCCGGCCCTGTCGGTGGAATTGCACCGCTGGTGGGCCCGACCGCGGGCTATCTGTTCGGCTTCATTGGCGCCGCCTTCGTCACCGGCTGGCTCGCCGAGCGCGGCTGGGATCGCAGCGTAACGCTGCTGTTTGCGGCCATGGCGGCCGGCCACATCCTCATTCTGGCCGCGGGCTTTGGCTGGCTGGCCTTCGGTCTCGGCCTGGGCGCCGCAAAGGCGTGGCAGGTCGGCCTGATGCCGTTCGTTGCGGCGTCGCTGGTCAAGAACGCGCTGGGCGCGACGTTGATGCCGGCGATACGCCGGGTGGTCGATCGCGGGTAAAGCGCGCAATATCGAGCAGTTCCGATTGACAGGGCCGGCCAAGTTGATCTTGGCTGGCCTGGCGTTTTGAGGGGGAGTGAAACAATGACGACGACAACGATGGTGGGGGCGCCGGTCGCGCCGCCCGCCGCCAAGCCGTGGTACAAGGTACTTTATATCCAGGTGCTGATCGCGATCGTGCTCGGCGCCATCGTCGGCTGGCTCTGGCCGTCGGTCGCCACCAATGAGTGGATCAAGGCACTCGGCGACGGCTTCATCAAGCTGATCAAGATGGTGATCGCGCCGATCATCTTCTGCACCGTTGTCTCGGGCATCGCCCATATCCAGGACGCCAAGAAGGTCGGCCGCATCGGCGTCAAGGCGCTGGTCTATTTCGAGATCGTCTCGACCTTCGCACTGGTGATCGGCCTAGTCATCGGCAATCTGGTGAAGCCGGGTGCGGGCTTCGGCGGTGCCGCCGCCAATGCGCAGGCCGTCGCCAACTACGCCAAGCAGGCCGAAGGCCAGAAGTCGGTCGACTTCGTGCTGCACATAATTCCGGACACCGTCGTCGGCGCCTTCGCGCAAGGCGAGATCCTGCAGGTGCTGCTGTTTTCGGTGCTGTTCGGCTTCGCCATCATGGGGCTCGGTGAACGCGGCCACACCATCCGCTCGTTCATCGACGACGCCGCGCATGCGGTGTTCGGCGTCATCTCCATCGTGATGCGCGCAGCCCCGATCGGTGCCTTCGGCGCGATGGCCTACACCATCGGCAAGTTCGGCACCGGGGCGATCCTCAACCTGGTCGGCCTGATCGCGACGTTCTACCTGACCGCGGCGCTGTTCGTATTCGTCGTGCTCGGAATCATCGCGCGCTTCGCCGGCTTCTCCATCTTCAAGTTCCTCGCCTACATCAAGGACGAGCTGCTGATTGTGCTCGGCACCTCGTCCTCGGAAAGCGCGTTGCCGTCCTTGATGGAAAAGCTCGAGCGCCTCGGCTGCTCCAAGTCGGTGGTCGGCCTCGTGGTGCCCACGGGCTATTCGTTCAATCTTGACGGCACCAACATCTACATGACGCTGGCGACGCTGTTCATCGCGCAGGCGCTGGGCTTCGATCTCACCTTCGGCCAGCAGCTCACCATCCTGGTGGTGGCGATGCTGACCTCGAAGGGCGCCTCCGGCATCACGGGCGCGGGCTTCATCACGCTGGCGGCGACGCTCGCCGTGGTCGATCCGCGCCTCGTGCCGGGCATGGCGATCGTGCTCGGCATCGACAAGTTCATGAGCGAGTGCCGCGCGCTGACCAATCTGTGCGGCAATGGCGTTGCCTGCGTGATCGTCGCCTGGTGGGAGGGCGAGCTCGATCGCGACAAGCTCAACGCCAACCTCGCCCGGCAGATCGATCCGACCGACATGGAAACGGCGGTCACGACGGATTGATCTGCATGTGACGGTGCCGAGCGCCGTCAGATGTTGAAATAATAGGGCTGGTCGAGATCCTCGATCAGCCCTTTTTCTTTCGCTGCGAGGGCTTAGAACCGCTCCGGCCGGTACGGCGTGGGATCGATCGCGGGCGTTTTGCCGCTCATCATCTCCGCGAGCAGGCGGCCGGTCGCGGGTCCAAGCGTAAAGCCCTGGTGGCCGTGGCCGAAGTTCATCCAGAGGCCGGCATGGCGTGGGGCAGGGCCGAGCACCGGCAGCATGTCGGGCGTGCAGGGGCGGGTGCCGAACCATGGGTCGGGCTCGACCCGCTTGCCGAGGTCGATCAGCTCGCGCGCGGAAGCTTCCGCGCTGGCGAGCTGCAGGGGCGTTGCGAGCGCGTCCAGGCCGGTCAGCTCCGCGCCGGTGGTGATGCGGATACCCTTCGCCATCGGACCCATGGCGTAGCCACCGGCCTTGTCGACCAGCGGCAGATCGAGCGAGGCGCCGCCGCTGTAATGCATGTGGTAGCCGCGCTTGCGCACCAGCGGGATGCGATAGCCGAATTTGAGCAGGAGATCGGGCGACCACGGCCCGAGCGTCACGACGGCGTGGGCGGCGTCGACGCGCCCATGGTCTGTCTTGACCGACCAGCCGGTGGCGGTCTGATGAAGGCTTTGGGCATCACCGAGCACGATGGTGCCGCCGAGGCGCTCGAACAGATCGGCATAGGCCGTGACCAGCGCGCCGGGATCGGACACGGTCCAGGTGTCGAGCCAATGGATCGCGCCGGGCAGGTCGTCGCGCAGGACAGGTTCGGCCTTGGCGAGCTCGGCGCCCGAGAGCGCACGAAACCTCACGCCGAATTCGCGCTGGTCTTCTTCCGCCGCCTTGACGGCGAGATCGAACGAAGCTGCGTCGCGATGCAGGTGCCGGTATCCCGCGCGGCGGATCAGATTGTCGGCGTGGGCTTCGCGAATGAGGATGTCGTGCTCCGCCGTCGCGTAGGCGATCAGCCGCGCCCAGGCGTCGATCGCCTCACGATGCCGCTTCGGCGCCGAATGCCACCAATAGCGAAGCAGGGGCTCGATATGGAGATGAAGCGAAGACAGGCTGTAACGCACGTCGTTGGTGCGGCCGGTCGCGATCTTCAGGAGCGTGGCGAGGTCGCGCGGCATCGGGTAGGGGCGCACCGCTTCCGCCTGGATCATGCCGGCATTGCCGTAGCTGGTCTCTCGGCCCGGCTCTCTGCGGTCGATCAGCGTGACGGACCAGCCACGCTGCTGCAGGTGCAGCGCCGCGCTGACGCCGATCATGCCGCCGCCGAGGACGATCGCGCTTTGCATTGAACTGACCTCGCCAAATCAAAACCGCCCGGTTTGGCCGGGCGGTTTCAACTATCTTGTTGCTCTATTCGCCGCCGCCGAAGCGGCGGGACCACCAGCCGGCACGACGCGGTGCGGGCGAGGTTTCGCTTGCCGCTGCGGGCGCGGGCTCCGGAGCGGGGGCGGGCGGGGCAACCGGCTCGGCCGCCTGTGCAATCGGTGTCGGTTCACTCTGGCTGCTCGACAGGAAGCTCACCTTTTCCCGAACCGTCGAGCGGCGTCGTGCGGCCTTGTCGTCGGCGTGCTCTTCGTCCGCGGCAGCAGGAGGCGGCTCAGGCTGGGCCGCTGCCTCGATCTTTGCCTCGGCGCGCGGCTCAGGCTGGTTGACCTGGGGTTCAGAGGTGTGCTCGGCCTGCGCGATCGAGGGCGCAGCCTCGCTGCCAAAACCGTCGAAATCGGCGACTGCGTCGGTCGCTTCCGACGGTGCATTGGCAGCGAGCTCGTCGCTGATGGAGCCGGCGAGACCTTCCTCTCCAGGACCGCGACGGCGGCGTCCGCCACGGCGACCACGCCGGCGACGGCGGTCGGCGCTGCCCTGCTGCTCGCCACGGGCTGCCTGTTCCTCGCCTTCCTCGCCGTCCGGCTCGGCCTCGGCATCCTCTTCGCCTTCGCCGGCTGCCATGGCCGTCTCGGCAATAACGGGAGCGCCATCCTCGCGCGTCTCCTCGTCGCGCGGGCCACCGCGACCGCGGCGGCGACGGCGACGCTTGCGGCGCTGGCCGTCCTGCTCGGTAACGGCGTCGCCTGCGGTCTGCTCCTCGGCGAGACCTTCAGTCTCCTCGGTCTCGACCTCGGATTCGGTCTCCGGATCGAACTCCTCGTCGTCATAGGCCTCTTCGACCAGGGGCGGCGGGCTTGCGGCCGCCTGCGCCGCCAGCAGAGCCTTGGCGGCTTCCAGCGTATGCACCTGCTCGCCGCGGTCGATGACATAGGCCTGCGGTCCGCTGACGCTCGGGTCGGCGATGACCGACAGCGTGACCTTGAAGCCGTTCTCAAGGTCGCGCAGATGGCCGCGCTTGTGGTTCAGCACATAGAGCGCGACGTCGGTGCGGGTGCGGACCACGAGGTTGTGGGTTGCGCCCTTCATCAGGATCTCTTCGAGGCCGCGCAGCAATTGGAGCGCAACCGAGGACACCGAGCGGACATGGCCGGTGCCACCGCAATGCGTGCAGGGATCGGTCGAGGATTCCAGCACGCTAGCGCGGATGCGCTGGCGTGACATCTCGAGCAGGCCGAAATGCGAGATGCGTCCGACCTGGATCCGCGCGCGGTCCTGCCGGAGGCAATCGGACAGCTTGCGTTCGACCGCGCGGTTGTTGCGCTTCTCGTCCATGTCGATGAAGTCGATGACGATCAGGCCGGCGAGGTCGCGCAACCGAAGCTGACGCGCAACCTCCTCGGAGGCCTCGAGATTGGTCTTGAGCGCGGTATCTTCGATATGATGCTCGCGCGTCGAACGGCCGGAGTTGACGTCGATCGAGACCAGCGCTTCGGTCTGGTTGATCACGATGTAGCCGCCGGAGCGCAACTGTACGGTCGGCGAGAACATCGCATCCAGCTGGCTTTCGACGCCCATCCGCGAGAACAGCGGCTGGCCGTCGCGATACTGTCTCACCGCGCTCACATTGGCGGGCATCAGCATCTTCATGAAGTCGCGCGCTTCGCGGTAGCCGGCATCGCCCGCCACCTGGATCTCGTCGATCTCCTTGTTGTAGAGGTCGCGCAGCGAGCGCTTGATCAGCGAGCCTTCCTCGTAGACGAGGGTCGGGGCCTGCGACTTCAGCGTCATGTCGCGCACCGTCTCCCACATGCGGATCAGGTACTCGAAATCGCGCTTGATCTCGGGCTTGGTGCGGGCGGCACCCGCCGTGCGCAGAATGATCCCCATGCCCTCGGGCACATCGAGATCCTGCACCACTTCCTTCAGGCGCGAACGGTCCTGCGCGCTCGTGATCTTGCGGCTGATGCCGCCGCCGCGCGCGGTGTTCGGCATCAAAACGGCATAACGGCCGGCGAGTGAGAGGTAGGTCGTCAGCGCCGCGCCCTTGTTGCCGCGCTCTTCCTTGACGACCTGCACCAGCATCACCTGGCGACGCTTGATGACTTCCTGGATCTTGTACTGGCGGCGGGGACGGAAGGTGCGCTCCGGCACTTCCTCCAGCACATCGTCGCCGCCGACGGATTCAACGACGTCCTCTTCGGCTTCCTCGTCGTCCTCGTCTTCGTCGTCATCCTCGGCCGTCGCTTCGGAGTCGTGATGCGGAGCCTGCGCACTCTCACCTGCGGCGTACACGGCGTCGGCAGGCTCAGTAGCCGATGTCACGGCCTCGGCAAGATCGTGAGCGTGCGCGTCGGAGGCAAACTCCTCCGGCTCGGCAACGGCCTCGGTGGCGACCGCGGGCTCGGCGCCGATCGCCGCGACAGGCGCCGGTGTCTCGTCGGCATGATCATGGTCGTGATGATCGTGCTCGCCATGATGATCGTGGTCGTGATGATCGTGCGCGTGATGATCGTCACCATGGGCATGATGATGGTCGTCGTGGTCATGCCCTTCGTGGTCATGTGCTTCGTGGCCGTGATGATCGTGGCCTTCGTGCTCGCCGTGATGCTCTGCGTCGGCGTGCAGGTGCGCGCCCTCGTGCGAAGCGCCCTCAGGCAGGGCCTCGCCCTGGACCTGCCGGGCCGCGGGATCGCCTTCGACGACCTCGCTGCGGACGCGCTCGCCATGGCTACGGCGGCGGGAATTGCGGTGGCGGGAGCGGCGGCGGCCCTGGGAGCGGTTCTCGCTCTCTTCCTCGGCCTCGCGATGGGCCTGCTCCTCGGCTTCGATCAGCGCCTGCCGGTCGGCAACCGGAATCTGGTAGTAGTCGGGATGGATTTCGCTGAAGGCGAGGAAGCCGTGGCGGTTGCCGCCATATTCGACGAAAGCGGCCTGGAGCGAGGGTTCGACCCTTGTGACCTTGGCGAGGTAGATATTCCCGCGCAGTTGCTTGCGTTGCGCGGTCTCGAAATCAAACTCTTCGACGCGATTGCCGCGGACCACGACGACCCGGGTCTCTTCCGGGTGGGTGGCATCGATCAACATCTTGTTGGGCATGTCTTAACTCTTGGCGGCGGCGGGCGCGATTCACCGTGGGCGCCATCAGCGCTGCCGGGTGACGCGACGGTCCACCTGATTCGGGGGTGAGGGGAAGGCCGAAACACCGTCTCTCGCGCCTTGCCGAACCGAAAGCCGGAGGACCGAAGCGGCGCGCGGAATTGTCACTCCGCAGCGTCGCGAATGGTCCTTCAGAATTGGTCGGCACAGTCTGGCGCATCAAGCGTCGGCCCGTATGAAACATTGGGCGGCGGGGCCGCCCCTCAATCAGTTGCTGTTGGCCAGGCATGGCGCGAGCGCGCTCGCCTTGGGGTATTACGAACCGCTCCCTTGGGATTAAGGGACCGGGTAACGGGTTGCGCCGCTGTCAGAACCGTCCCGGAAACGTGTTGGTAACCGAGGACCGTTCCGCCGCCGGGGCTTGCCCCGCTCCACCTTGCTGCCGCGCACCGCGCTGGACTTAGAGGGGAACGGAAAAACGCTGGAATTCCCAAACCTTGAGAGTTCCGGCGCTGCACCGGGAGGCTGAATGCGACACAACCGGAAATATCGGCCGTCAGCATTCCGTACATACGTGGATTGGGCCATCCGTGCAAGGAGCGTCGCACGGCGGTCACAGTCAGCGAGTTTCGCGTGTCTGTCATTAAGGATCGTTTAACCCTGTGGTTCTATTGCGTTAAAGAGGCTGCTCGGAGGCACGGAATCGGTGGCGAGCCGCGCAAATCAAAGGATCCTGCTGGGATGCGTGCTGCTCTGCGCGGCGGCATTGCCGTGTGCTGATTCCTCGCGCCTGAAGGCCGCGGAAAGTCAGCCTCAACTCCCTGTTGCATCAGCGAATTTCCCAACGGCCTCGGCCGCCCGACTGGCCGGGGACGGCAGGCAGACTCGCTTTGTCCTCGACATCGATCAGACCGTTAGCTTCCGCGCAGTCACTCTGGCCGACCCGTATCGGGTGGTGGTCGACGTTCCCCAGGTCAATTTTCAACTTCCCGCCGGCACCGGGTCCGGCGGACGCGGACTGGTCAAGGCCTTCCGCTATGGGCTGGTGATGCCCGGAGGCTCCCGAATCGTGTTCGACCTGACGGGCCCCGCCAAGATCGCCAATTCCTACGTGGTGGAGGCTGCCAACGGCCAGCCGGCGCGGCTGGTGCTCGAAATGGAGGAGGTCGAGCGCACCGCCTTCGTGCCGTCGCTGGCTCCGGAAAACCGTCCTGAGCTGCGGCCGGCTATTGCCGATCCGCCGCCCGCGACGGTTCCCGCATCTGCCCACCCTGAAGCCGGGCAGAAGGCCGATGGCCGCGCGGTCGTCGTCATTGATCCCGGCCATGGCGGCATCGACAACGGCACGCAGTCGAGCGGCGAGAGCGAGAAGAATCTGGTGCTGGCCTTTGGCCTGGCGCTACGCGAACGGCTGGAAAAGACCGGCAAATATCGCGTGGTGATGACCCGAGACGACGACACCTTCATCCCGCTCAACGACCGGGTCAAAGTCGCCCGCAACCTCAAGGCGGCGTTGTTCGTCTCGATCCATGCCGACGCGCTGCCGCGCGCCGAGGGCGATGCGCAGGGCGCGACCATCTACACGTTGTCCGACAAGGCCTCCGACGCCGAGGCGCAGCGGCTGGCGGATGCGGAGAACCGGGCGGACGCCATCGCTGGCTTCAACCTCGCCGAGGAGCCGACCGATGTCGCCGACATCCTGATCGATCTCACCCAGCGGGAAACCCGTACCTTTTCAAGCCGTTTTGCCCGCCTGTTGATGGGCGAAATGAAGTCGACGGTGCGGATGCACAAGCATCCCCTGAAGTCAGCCGGCTTCCGGGTGCTGAAGGCCCCCGACGTGCCGTCGGTCCTGGTGGAGATCGGCTATGTCTCCAACAAGGGCGACCTCGAGCATCTGGTCTCCGAGGGATGGCGGTCGCGTGCCGTGGGCTCGATGGCGCAGGCGATCGATGGATTTTTGGCCAAACGGATGGCCACGGCCGGATCGTCGAATTGACGACCGGGGGATCGTCATATTGACGACCCGGGGATCGTCGAATTGAGAGTGATTTTCCGTCCCGCCGCAAAAGCCCTAGTTTGGCCACAGCGGGCGCTTTATAAAAACGCCGCAGGGGGTTCCGGAATCGGCGAGAATCCCGCTCGGCAAGCGCCTTGAGTCCGGCACTAATAGTATTGAGTAAAGCCGGTGAATTCGCGATGGTTTGGCGCCTGTTTCTGGTGCCAGGGCTGATCTTTGGGCTGATCCAGAGTTTGAACGGATAAACAGATAATGCGCTTGCTGGTGCGGTTCATGGGCTTCCTGTTCGCCGCGGGAACGGTGTTGTTCCTTGTCGGGGTCGGTGCCGTCGCAGGCCTGATCTGGCATTTCTCCAAGGACTTGCCGGACTACTCTCAGCTTCAGGATTACGAGCCGCCGGTGATGACCCGCGTGCACGCGACCGACGGCTCGCTGCTCGGCGAATACGCCAAGGAGCGGCGGCTGTACCTGCCGATCCAGGCGGTGCCGAAACTCGTGATCAACGCCTTCCTTGCGGCCGAGGACAAGAATTTCTACGAGCATGGCGGCATCGACTACACCGGCATGGCGCGCGCCGGCGTGGTCTACATCCAGAACTACGGCTCCAACCGCCGTCCGCAGGGCGCTTCCACGATCACCCAGCAGGTCGCCAAGAACTTCCTTCTGACCAACGAGGTCTCCTTCGCCCGCAAGATCAAGGAAGCGTTGCTGGCGATGCGGATCGAGAAGACCTACTCGAAGGACAAGATCCTCGAGCTTTATCTGAATGAAATCTATCTGGGCCTTGGCGCCTACGGCATCGCAGCCGCGTCGCTGGTTTATTTCGACAAGTCGGTGAACGAGCTGACCGTGGCGGAAGCGTCCTATCTCGCGGCGCTGCCGAAGATGCCCGCGACGCTGCATCCTGTCCGCAACCGCGACCGCGCCATCGAGCGCCGCAATTACGTGATCGATCGTCTGGTTGAGAACGGCTGGGTCAAGCAGGCCGATGCCGACAAGGCGCGCAAGGAGCCGCTGGCCGTTACCAGCCGTTCCAACGGCGCCCACACCTTCGCCGGCGAATATTTCGCCGAGGAAGTGCGCCGCGACATCTTCGAGCGTTATGGCGAGAAGAAGTTATACGAGGGCGGTCTCTCGGTCCGCACCACACTCGATCCCAAGATTCAGGTCATGGCGCGCAAGACCATGGTCGCCGGTCTCGTCAACTATGACGAGCAGCAGGGCTATCGCGGCGCCATCAGCAAGCTCGACATTTCTGGCGACTGGGGCGTGAAGCTCGCCGAGATCAAGTCTCTGTCCGATATCTCGCCATGGCGCATGGCCGTGGTGCTGGAGACCAGCGACCAGTCGGCGCGCATCGGCTTCCAGCCGAGCCGCGAACTCGGCGGCGCCATCAGCAAGCAGCGCGAGACCGGCCTCATCACGCTCGACGGCATCAAATGGGCAAGAGCGGCCTCTGGGGCTGCGAAGGGCAGGGCGGCGAGCGCGGTGTCGCAGGTGCTCCAGCCCGGTGACGTGATCTACGCCGATCCGCTCTACAAGGACGCCCAGCCTGTCGAGGGCCAGTACCGCCTGCGCCAGATCCCCGAAGTGTCCGGCGCGATGGTGGTGATGGACCCCTGGACCGGCCGCGTGCTGGCGATGGTCGGCGGCTTCTCGTTCGACCAGAGCCAGTTCAACCGCGCCACGCAGGCCTATCGGCAGCCCGGTTCGTCGTTCAAGCCGATCGTCTATTCGGCTGCGCTCGACAACGGCTATACGCCTTCGACTGTCGTGCTCGACGCCCCGATCGAAATCGATCAAGGCCAGGGCGCGGGCGTGTGGCGGCCTGAAAACTTCTCCTCGGGCAAATTCCAGGGGCCGGTGACGCTGCGCAACGCATTGCGGCAGTCGCTCAACACGGTGACGGTGCGCCTCGCCCAGGACATCGGCATGCCCTTGATCGGCGAATATGCCCGCCGCTTCGGTGTCTATGACGAACTGCCGAACTATCTGTCCTACGCGCTCGGCGCCGGCGAGACCACGGCGATGCGCATGGTCACGGCCTATTCGATGCTCGCCAATGGCGGCCGCCGGGTGAAGCCGACCCTGATCGACCGCATCCAGGATCGCTACGGCCACACCATCTTCAAGCACGACCAGCGCGAATGCCGTGGCTGTGACGCGCCCGGCGGCTGGAAGAACCAGAACGAGCCGCAGCTGATCGACCGCCGCGAGCAGGTGCTGGATTCCATGACCGCCTATCAGATCACCGAGCTGATGGAAGGCGTGGTCCAGGCCGGTACCGCGACCGTGGTCAAGCAGGTCGGCAAGCCGATCGCCGGCAAGACCGGCACCACCAACGAGGCCAAGGACGCCTGGTTCGTCGGCTTCTCGCCCGACGTCGCCGTTGCCATCTATATGGGCTATGACAAACCGCGTCCGCTCGGCAAGGGCAACGCCGCGACCGGCGGCCATCTCGCAGCTCCCATCGCACGCGACTTCCTCCAGCTCGCGCTCGCCGACAAGCCCGCGGTCCCGTTCAAGGTGCCGGCCGGCATCAAGCTGGTGCGGGTCGTCGCCAAGTCCGGCATGCGCGCCGGTCCGGGCGAGACCGGCGGAACCATTCTCGAAGCCTTCAAGCCGGGCACGGCGCCGCCGGATAACTACTCCGTCATCGGCGTTGCCGATGCCGATGGGCGAGGCGGCGTGCCGGCGTCGCAGCAGCAGCAGCCGGATTCCGGTTTCTTCATGCGGCCGGGCACCGGCGGGCTGTACTAAGGCCTAGGACAAGACAAACGTTCGTCGCCGCGGCGGTTGCGCTTTGCAGCCGCCGCCGCTACATCCCGTTGTCATTAGACGCGGAAAAATTCCGCGAGACCAGAGAACCACATGCGCGCCGAAATCGAACGGTTGGTAGAAGAGATCAAGCAGTCTGTCGGGCTGCTGAGGAGGCATCTTTGACGTCGAGAAATCGACGGCGCGCCTCGCTGAGCTGAACAAGCTCGCAGAAGATCCCAATCTCTGGAACGATCCCCAGAAAGCCCAGAAATTGATGCAGGAGCGCACCTCGCTTGAGGATGCGCTCTCCGGCATCGGCAAGGTCGAGCAGGAGCTCGAAGACGACATCGGCATGATCGAGCTCGGCGAAGCCGAGGGCGATGAGGGCGTTGTCAAGGAAGCCGAAGCCGCGCTCAAGACCCTCAAGAAGGAAGTCGCCCGGCGCGAGCTCGATGCGTTGCTGTCGGGCGAGGCGGATAGTTTCGATTCCTATCTCGAAGTGCATGCCGGCGCCGGTGGCACCGAAAGCCAGGACTGGGCCCAGATGCTGCTTCGCATGTACTCGCGCTGGGCCGAAACCCACGGCTTCAAGGTCGAGGTGCTGGAAGAGTCCGAGGGCGAAGAGGCCGGCATCAAGTCCGCGACCATCCAGGTCTCCGGCCACAATGCCTATGGCTGGCTGAAGACCGAGGCGGGCGTGCATCGCCTGGTGCGGATCTCGCCGTTCGATTCCAACGCGCGGCGGCACACCTCGTTCTCGTCCGTCGCTGTGTTTCCGGTGATCGACGACACCATCAAGATCGACATCAAGGAATCCGACGTCCGCGTCGACACCATGCGCTCCGGTGGTGCCGGCGGCCAGCATGTCAACAAGACCGAGTCCGCGGTGCGGCTGACGCATATCCCGACCGGTGTCGCCGTGGTCTGCCAGGCCGGCCGCTCGCAGCACAAGAACAAGGCGCAGGCCTGGGACATGCTCCGCGCGCGGCTTTACCAGATCGAGCTGAAGCGGCGCGAAGAGAAGGCCGCCGCCGACCAGGCCGCCAAAACCGACATCGGCTGGGGCCACCAGATCCGCTCCTACGTGCTCCAGCCCTACCAGATGGTGAAGGACCTGCGCACGGGTGTGCAGACCTCCGACACATCAGGCGTGCTCGGTGGCGATCTCGACGACTTCATGGCCGCGACCCTGGCGCAGCGCGCCTTCGGCACTCCCGGCGCCGACATCGAGGACGTCGACTGATGCCCCGGATCGCCTTCATCGGGCTTGGGCGGATGGGCCATGGCATGGCCGGCCGCTATCTCGATGCTGGCTTCACGGTGACGCTGTGGAATCGCAGTAAAACAAAAGCGGAAGACCTGATCGCGCGCGGCGCGCTCTGGGCGACCTCGCCTGAGGACGCGGCGATCGACGCCGACGCCGTCGTGACCATGGTCGCCGATGATGAGGCCTCGCGTGCGGTCTGGCTCGGGCCCGAGGGCGCAGCCAAGACCGCGAAGGCCGGCACCATTGCGATCGAATGCTCCACCGTCTCCTATGACCATGCGCGCGAGATGGGCCGCGAGATGAACGCTCGCGGGCTGATCTATATCGATTGCCCCGTGACGGGATTGCCGGATGCGGCCGCGAGCGGAAAGCTGACCTTGCTCGTTGGTGCCGATGCCGCCGATCTCGAACGCGCGCGGCCTTATCTGACGCCGATCGGCTCGACCATCCGCCATTTCGGCGCGGTCGGCTTCGGCACGGTCTACAAGCTGATCAACAATCTGATGGGCGCGATCCAGATCGCCGGCCTCGCCGAGGGGCTTGCCATTGCCGAGCAGGCCGGGCTCGACATGAACCTCGTGCTGGAGTCGATTCAGGCTGGCGTGGCCGCGAGCCCGCAGGTGCAGCGTCATTCCAAGCGCATGGTCTCCCGCGATTTCTCCGGCGCGACATTCACGGCAGCGCTGCGGCACAAGGATGCCGCCTACGCGGTGAAGCTCGCCGAGAGCCTGCTGGCCGACAAGCCGCTGGTCGCGCGCGCCGCGGTGGAAGCCTACGCGCAAGCGAAGGCCGCGATGCCTGACGACGACGAAGGCAAGATGATCGAACTGGTGTCGCGGCCGAAGAAACCGTCCTAGCGGTCGCATCGACATGGGGCAGCCTCGTTCGGAACGCGGTCTCGGCATTGCCCTCGTCATATCAGCTGCGATTGCCTGGAGCACGGCGCCGTTCTTCACACGTCTGTTGCCGTTCGATCCCTGGACCATTCTGTTCTGGCGCGGCGTGTTCGGCGGCAGTCTGATCTCGGTGTTTCTCGTCCTGATGCAGGGACGCGGCGCGCTGCGGCAATTGGTGGCGCCGGGACGCGGCGGCTTGCTCGTCGCCTCATTGTCCACGCTCGGCATGGTTTCCTTCATCCCCGCGCTCCAGATGACCAAGGTGATGAATGTGGCTGTGCTGATCTCCACGCAGCCGTTCGTGGCCGCGGCGCTGGCGTGGCTGTGGCTTGGCGAAGCCGTAACATGGCGTACCCTGATCGCGAGCCTCGTTGCCTTTGGCGGCGTCGCCATCACGGTCGGAGGCATCGAAGCCGGGGCTGATGTTGGAGGCGTGGCGCTGAGTTGCTTCATGGTACTCGCCATCTCGGCGATGACGGTTGTGATCCGACGCTACCAGGAGACATCGATGGTGGCAGCTGCGGCGTTGTCGAATTTCCTGGGAAGCCTCGTCAGCCTTCCGTTTGCGCACGACCTCGTCCATATCGACAGCGCCAACCTCGCGATCCTCGCGATGTTCGGCTGCTTTCAGGTGGCGCTGGGGCTGACATTCTACATGCTCGGCTCGCGCCTCCTGCCGTCGAGCCAGGCTTCCCTGATTGCGACGCTGGAAACGCCGCTGATGCCGTTCTGGATCTGGATTGCCTTTCGCGAGATACCTGCTGTCCACGCCCTTGTTGGCGGTGCCCTGGTCATTGGGGCGGTGGTTGCGGATATCGCGGTTGACGCGCGAAGTCGCGATCGATCCTGAATCTCGCCCTTTACCCGGAAATCGGGTGGCAATTCTGGTCGCGCAGTCCTAGCAGATCGGACCATCGCTGTGAGACGCCCATGTCCCCGAACGACAACCGTATCGACGCGCGCGACTGGTCGCTGCTCACGGTGCTCTCGGTGCTCTGGGGCGGCTCGTTCTTTTTCGACGGCGCGGCGCTGCGGGAATTGCCGCCGCTCACGCTGGTGCTTTTGCGCGTTGCACTTGGCGCCGCCATTCTGCTACCGCTGCTCCGTATCCAGGGTATTGGCTTTCCCAAGGGCATCGCCGGCTGGAAGCCGTTCGTCGCGATTGGGCTCCTCAACAACGTCATTCCGTTCTCGCTGATCGTGGTCGGCCAGACCTTCATTCCGAGCGGGCTGGCGTCGGTCCTGAATGCCACCACGCCGCTGTTCACGGTCATCGTGATGGCCGCGGCGGGCGAAGAGGCCTTGCGGCTCCGCCGCGTCGCCGGCGTGGCACTGGGCCTCGCCGGCGTGATCATCCTGCACGGATGGGGTGTCGAGACACGGGCGGGGCAGGGGCTGGGCATCCTGCTCTGCCTCGGCGGCGCCTTCAGCTATGGCTTCGCCGCGCCGGCGGCGCGCCGGTTGTTGAAGGACTCCCCGCCGCTGGGGACGGCCGCGTTTCAACTGATGGCTTCCACGGTGATGATGGCGATCGTGGCCGGCGCAGCGGAGCAGCCGTGGCGTCTCCCGCTGCCGGGCGTGACGATTTGGCTCGCGGTGCTCGGCCTTGCCGGGTTGTCGACGGCGCTCGCCTATATCGTCTTCTTCCAGATCCTGCGGCGGTCGGGCGCGACCAATGTGATGCTGGTGACACTGCTCATTCCCGTCACCGCCATTCTTCTGGGATGGCTTGTGCTGGGCGAGCCGATCTGGATGCGAGAGATCGCGGGCGCGATCGTGATCGGCAGCGCATTGCTGGTGATCGACGGGCGCGTTCTGGAGCTGCTGCGGCGCGGCACATAGTTCTGGAGCGCTCGTTTCATCTCACGGAAAATCGCGGCGCTTGCCAGCCGTAAGCGAGCTTGCGACACTCTCGGCAAAACAAGACTACAAAACAGGGGAGAGAACGATGCTGGGTCGTCGCAATAACCTTGCTGCCCTCGCCATTCTTGCTGCCGGCGTGCTCGTCACGACGCCGGCCCTGGCGCAGAAGAAATACGATCCCGGCGCCACCGACACCGAAATCAAGCTCGGCAACATCATGCCCTATAGCGGGCCGGCGTCGTCCTATGGCGTGATCGGCAAGACCGAGGCCGCGTTCTTCAAGATGATCAACGACCAGGGCGGCATCAACGGTCGCAAGATCAATTTCATCAGCTATGACGACGCCTATTCGCCGCCAAAGGCGATCGAGCAGGCGCGCAAGCTGGTCGAGAGCGACGAGGTGTTGCTGATCTTCCAGCCGCTCGGCACGCCTTCGAACTCCGCCATCATGAAATACATGAACGCCAAGAAGGTGCCGCAGCTCTTCGTCGCCTCCGGCGGCACCAAATTCGGCGACCCCAAGAATTTCCCTTGGACCATGGGCTTCCAGCCGAACTACCAGAGCGAGGGGCGGATCTACGCGAAGTATATCCGCGACAACTTCCCCAACAGCAAGATCGCAGTTCTTTGGCAAAACGACGATGCTGGCAAGGACCAGTTCAAGGGCCTGAAGGACGGACTCGGTGACAAGGCCGATATGATCATCGCCGACAAATCCTATGAGGTCAGCGATCCCTCGATCGACTCGCAGATCGTTGCGCTTCACGATTCCGGCGCCGACATCTTCTTCTCATGGGCCGCGCCGAAAGGCTCGGCACAGGCGATCCGGAAGGTCGGCGAGCTCGGCTGGAAGCCAAAATTCTTCCTCGCCAATACGGCTACCTCGATCGCCTCGGTGCTCAAGCCCGCCGGGCTCGACTATGCCAAGGATATCATCTCGACAGCATATTTGAAGGATCCGACCGACCCGACCTGGGACAAGGATCCGGCGGTCGTCGCGTGGCGCACCTTCATGGATAAGTACTATCCCGAAGGGGACAAGACCAACGCCAACAACCTTTATGGCTACGTCCAGGCGGAGGCGATGGCGCAGGTGCTGAGGCAGTGCGGCGACAATCTCACCCGTGACAACGTGATGAAGCAGGCCACCAGCCTGAAGGATTTTCACACCGACCTGATGCTGCCCGGGATCATGGTCAACACTTCGGCCGACGATTATTTTCCGATCGAGCAGATGCAGCTGATGCGCTTCAACGGCCAGGCTTGGGAGTTGTTCGGCGACGTCATCACCGGTGAGGTCGGCCACGAGCGCGGCCAATAGTCAGGGCTGGCTCCGCGGCGGGCCAGTTGCCTGGTGTGATGAAGACGGGGCGAGCCTGCCGAAGCGTTGCGATTGCGAACGAAGCTGCGCACCTCGTCGTTCCCGGCATCCGTCCGCTTATTCGGTGACGAGATCGGCGGCGCGTTTCGCCTTCTTGCCGGTATTCTTGACTGTCTCGTCTCCGACCTTTTCGGCCTTGGCGCGAAGCTCACATTTGGTGCGGATCTCGTCGAGCTCGTCGTCGGTCAAATGCTCAATTCCCACGAAGGAATTTTGCACCGCGCTCACCCGGATCAGTTCGTCGAGCTTCACCTGAATGGCCGCGCTATCGCGATTCTGGGAATTCTGAATCAGGAAGACCATCAGGAATGTCACGATGGTGGTGCCGGTGTTGATCACCAACTGCCATGTGTCGGAGTAATGGAAGATGGGACCGGTGACCGCCCAAACCAGGATGATGCCGGCTGCAATCATGAATGTCAGCGCTCGCCCGGCCGCTTGAGATGTTCGGTTAGCAATATCGCTGAAGAGTTGAGCCGCGTTGTTACGTGGCTGGTCCGCTTTGCCCTTGGCCGGACGAGCTTTCGTATGGATCTGTTGCATCAGAAGATCGCGCCATTGAGGACCTGCGACCTAACGCGAAGGGAACTCCGAAGTTCCGCCATGTAAACCTGGGACGAGACGAGCGCGCTCTCAACGAGCCTAGCCCGCGCTGAGTCGCACGCCGGCGCGCAAGAACTTCTGCGGATCGACCGCTTCGCCGTCGATCCGGGTTTCATAGTGCAGATGCGGCCCGGTGGAACGGCCGGTCGACCCGACGAGACCAACGACCTGGCCGATTCTCACGATCTCGCCGACCCGGACATTGATCTCGGAGAGATGGCCATAGCGCGTCGCAAGGCCATTGCCGTGATCGACCTCGATCATGCGGCCGTAGCCGCCGGACCAGCCGGCCGAGACGACCTTGCCGTTGGCGGTGACGCGAACGGGATCGCCGCTCGCGGCGCGGAAGTCGAGCCCGGTATGCATCGCAGGCCGGCCGAGGAACGGATCGCTGCGCACGCCGAAGCCGGAGGTGAACTCGACCTCGCCGATGACGGGCTTGCGATAGGGCACGAGCGCGAGCGTGCGATTGAGCCGGTCCATCTCGGCTCGGGTGTTGTTGATGCGATAGAGCTGCTTCTCGAACGGCCCCGAACTGGCGGTGATTTTAACAGGCACGAACGGCCCGCCCATCGCGGTGCGCGGCACGGCGGCTTCGAGATTTGCGAGGTTCAGGCCGAGATCGCTGACGACGCCGCGCATCCGGCGCATGCGCGAATCCATGCCTTCCTCGACGGCGTTGAGCGCCGCCATCTGGCGACGCTCGACCTGGTCCAGCGAGGTCGTGAGCCGAACGACGACGTTGTCGAACCCCTGGTTCTTGGCGAATTGATTGACGGGCGGAGCTGCGAGGGTCGGCGCGCGCGATTCGAGCCGCGCTTCGCGATCCGGCGGCGCCACGAAGATCACGGTGTCGCTGATCGGCGAGGGCTTTGGCGTGCCCTGCGTCGTCTGGCTGGCATCGCCACGCTGCGGGGTGGAACGTGGAATCGATCCGGTCACGTCCGGCATGGACCCGAGCGCCGTGGCACGGGACTCCAGCGCCGTCTGGCGCTTCATGATCTGGTCGAGCTTCTGGTCGAACTGCTCCTGGTCGAGCAGCTGCCGGCTGGTGGTGCGGTCGACCTTGGCGCGGAGCTCGGCGATGCGGTCCTCATAGGCGTATTGCATCTCGGCCTGCCGGGCGATCAGCCGGGTGAGGACGTCGTCGCGGAAGGCGAAATAGGTCGCGGTTGCGGCCGACCAGAGCCCGAGCAACACGACAGTGCCGACCACGATCCAGAACACCACAGGTCCCAGGCGAACCTGCTTGCCGTGATGCACGATGGTGTAGGCGTCGTCGGTGTCGGGAAGGGGAAGCGCGGTTGCCACTGCGGCGGCACGGCGATGAAAGGCCCGTCCATGGTCGTGCGGGTGATGTTGGGGGTACTGCGAGAGTTGGGCAGAACTTTTCGACATCGGCACTCCCGCGCCGATCGGATGAGTCCGTGCGGCCTAATTGCCGCGGCAATCTGGGCCGGTCATGGTTAATTTTCCGGAAAGGGAACCCCTTGAATTTAAATGATTGGTTAAAGGCTCCTTGCGGCTTCCAGCACCTCGTCGGCGTGGCCGTCGACCCGGACATTGCGCCAGATCCGGGCGATCTTGCCGTCGGCGCCAAGCAGCATCGTGGTGCGAAGCATTCCCAGGAAGCTCTTGCCATACATGGACTTTTCGCCCCAGGCGCCGTAGGCCTCCAGCATCTCGTGCGTCTCATCCGAGACGAGGGGCACGCCGAGACCGTGCTTGTCCCGGAACTTGTCCTGAGCCTTGACCGGATCGGCGGAAATGCCGAGCGCGGCGGTGCCAGCCTTGGCGAAGGCGCCGGTGAGCCGGGTGAAATCGATGGCCTCCCTGGTGCAGCCTGGCGTGTCGGCGCGGGGATAGAAGAACAGGACCAGCTTCTGGCCGGCATAATCCGACAGCGCGACGACGCCGCCGCCGTCGCGGGGCAGGCGGAAGGCGGGAGCCTTCTGCCCCTCAGCCAAGCCGGCCTTCGCCGCCGTTTCAGGCGCGGATGCCGATTTGGAAGAATTTAACCGTTTCGATGCGGCCTTATGCGATGTTGTCTTTGCTATGGTCCCAGTTGATTTGCTCGCCGGTGTCCGCTGTGTTTTCGCGAGCTTGGTTTGAGTCGCAGCCCGCGCTTTCACGGGCGTCTTTTTAGCCGTCGGAGTGACGGAGGGCGTTTTGGACGATTTCTTTCGGGATTTCTTGGACATACGCCTTCCTTTCGTCGCTTTCGGCGGGTCAACCAAAGCGGTATTGCAGCCCTTTTCCGCTATGCCGGAATCGTGCCCTCGGCGGGGCGAGTCTGACGACGCCGGAGTCTGGTTACAAGGAATTCCACGCACCACCCCACTGCTCGTTGAACGCGCTCCCGGGGCGACATGACGAACAGAAGGAATATTCGAGGTATGGCGGCAATGCCGGCGCGGGAAGCTTCGCTTCCCGTCGACGGCTGCGGCCCCGGCGGCGCTCAATCCCACGACGGGCGCCTGTATCGAGAGGCAATGGCAAGGAATACGTCGCCCCAGGATTACAATCGGGATTTGGATCGGCGCGGCAGCCAACCAGAGCAGCAGCAATGGGACGACGCCGACTGGGATCCGGATCAGGAAGCGGCGGCGGGCCATCGGGCGCGCCGGCTGTTGTCGCGTTCCAATTCGGGCTTCCATCGCTTCGCTGACGGGTTTGGGCCGTTGCGCCGCTGGTTGGGCGGCGGTCGCTGGCTGAAGCGCGTGACCGTGGTCGTCGGTGTCCTGGTCGTCATCTTCGTCGGCTGTTTCGGCGCGCTGTGGTGGCGGCTCGGCGCCGGTCCCATCAATCTCGACATTGCGACGCCGTGGCTCGCGGCCGCGATCGAGGACAATATCGGTCACGGCAACACCGTGGAGGTCGGCGGCACGCAGATCGAGCGGGCCGGGCGGATCCGCATCGCCGTGCGCATCCGTGATATCGTCGTGCGCGACCACGATCACGTCATTGTCGCCACCGCGCCGAAGGCCGAGGTGAAGCTGTCGGGTGCGGGCCTGCTGATGGGGCATCTGCGCGCCGAAAGCCTCAACCTTGTCGATGCCGAGCTCGCAATCCGGATCGCGCCTGACGGCACCGTCACGGTATCGGCCGGCGACACCGCAAAGCCGCTCGCAACCGGCGTCGCCTCCAAAAGGGACGCGGGACTGCCGCCGACTTTCCCGCGCAACGGTGTGCCACCGCCGCCATTCGCCACCGAGCCTGCGACCTCCGACGCACCGCAAGCCGCGCCCCAGGCCACGTCCCCGACTGGCATTCTTCAGGGCCTCGACTGGCTCGACAGTCTGAGCATGACCGGCCTCGACGGCCAGAATCTCAACGAGATCGGCCTGAAGAACGGCAATCTGATCGTCGACGACCAGCAGCGCGGCAGCAAATGGACGTTTGAGAACATCACGCTCAGCCTGCGCCGACCGAGCCGTGGCGGCGTCGCGCTCAGCCTCGGTGAAGAGGGCGCACGTCCGTGGTCGTTGCGTGCCACGATCGGCCCCACCGAGAACGGCGTGCGCTCGGTCGATATCCGCGCCGACAAGGTTTCGACCGCCAACATCCTGCTGGCGCTGCGGGTGAAGGATCTCACCTACACCGCCGACCTGCCGCTGACCGGCGAGCTCAAGGGCGAGCTCGGCCGCGACGGCGTGCCGACCTTCTTTCGCGGCAAGATCACGGTCGGTGCGGGCAACATCATCGACACCGATACGCCCGATTATCCGATGGCGATCGACTCGGCCGAGATCAATGTCGAGTGGGACGCCAATCGGCGGGTGCTGGTTGCTCCGTTCAAGGTCCTCTCGGGCGCGAACCGCCTGACGCTTTTGGCTCATGTCGAGCCGCCCAACGGCACCGTCAATGACTGGCAGCTCGGTTTCAGCGGCGGTTCGATCCTGCTCGGCGGCATCGACAACGAGCCGCCGCTGGTCTTCAACCGCATTGCGATCGGCTTCCGCTTCGATACCGACCACAAGAGGCTGCTGTTGACCCAGGCCGATATCTCCAACGGAGAGATCGGCGTCGCCGGCACCGGTGCCATCGACTATTCGGGCGAGCCGCGGCTGACATTGGGTTTTGCGGGAACGCCGATGTCGGCCTCCGCGCTCAAGCGGATGTGGCCGACGCTTGTCGTTCCCGAGTTGCGCGAATGGGTGATCGAGCGGATCGAGCGTGGAACGCTCCAGCGCATCGAGATCGGCGTTAATTCGCCGACGAAGAATCTTCCGCGCAAGGGCCCACCCATTCCCGACGACGGCTTGTCGGTCAATATCGTGGCGAGCGGTGTCACGGTTCGCCCCGTCGATGGCCTGCCCGTGGTGCACGATGCCGATTTGAAGGCGCGCGTGACCGGCCGCACCGCGACGGTGAATATCGGGCAGGGCATTGCCGATACGCCGGCGGGGCGCAAGGTCACGATTTCCGACTTTGTTTTCGAGGTGCCCGATATGGCGCCCAAGCCGTCGCCGTCGCGGACGAGGTTTCGTGTCGAAGGTCCGGTGCCTGCGGCCGCCGAAATGCTTTCCAACGATCGCTTGAGCGATCTGTCGTCGACCGTCATCGATCCCAATACCAGCAAGGGGACGTTCTCGGCGAACGTCCAGCTTGGGCTGCCGGTCAAGGGCGAGCTGACCAAAGCCGACACCACCTACAGCGTTACGGCCGATCTCAACGGTTTTGGTGCCGACAAGCTGGTGATGAACCAAAAGCTGGAGGCCAACAACCTCAAGATCGTCGCGAGCAACCAGGGCTATCAGGTCAAGGGCGACGTCAAGATCAACGGGCAGGCGGCCTCGCTCGATTACCGCAAGCCGGCCGAGGGCGATGCGGACGTCAAACTGCAGACCACGCTGGACGATGCGAGCCGCGCGCGCCTCGGATTCGATCTGGGTCCCGCCGTCAGCGGATCGGTGCCGATCAAACTGTCGGGCAAGATCGCCGGGGGACCCGACCAGACGACGAAGCTCGGCATCGAGGCCGACCTGACCTCGGTCAAGCTCGACAACATCCTGCCCGGCTGGGTCAAGCTGCCGGGAAGAGCGGGCAAGGCCAGCTTCAAGGTGGTGCCGACGGCGCAATCGACGCGTCTGGAGGACATCGTCATCGAAGGCGGCGGCGCCTCGATCAAGGGGTCGCTCGAGGTCGATGCCAACGGCGAGCTCATGAACGCGAACTTCCCGACCTACGCGCCATCCGACGGCGACAAGGCCTCACTGAAAGTGGAGCGCAGCCAGGACGGCGTGCTCAAGGGTACGATGCGCGGCGACGTATTCGACGGCCGCGGCTTCCTGAAGTCGGCGATCTCAGGCAATTCCAAGGACGATGCCAAGAGCAAGACGAAGAACCTCGATTTCGACATCGACGTGAAGCTCGGCGCCGTCATGGGTTTCAACGGCGAGGCGATGCGCAGCGTCGACGCCAAGATGTCGCGGCGCAATGGTGCGGTCAAAGCCTTCACGCTGAGCGGCAGGATCGGAAAAGACACGCCCGTGGCAGCCGACCTGCGCGGCGGCCGCGCCCAGGGCAACCGCGAGGTCATCTATCTCCAGACCAGCGATGCCGGCAACTTCCTGCGCTTCACAGACACCACCAACAAGGTCTTCGGCGGCCAGATGGTGGTGGCGATGGAGCCGCCGACGTCCGAGCCTACGACACGGGAAGGACTGATCAATGTGCGTGACTTCTCGGTCAAGGGAATGGAGCAACTCGATCGCGTCGCGGCGGGGGCTCCCAACGGCGCCCAGAACGGCGTAGCCTTCACGGCGATGCGCGCGGAGTTCACGCGGCAGAACGGCGCGCTCACGATCCGCGACGGCGTGGTCAAGGGGCCGATGATCGGCGCCACCATCGAGGGCTCAATCGACTTTCCCGGCAACCAGGTTTGTATGAGCGGCACCTTCGTCCCGATGTACGGCGTCAACAACATCTTCGGCCAGATCCCGTTGTTCGGCATCTTCCTCGGCGGCGGCAACAATGAAGGATTGATCGGCGTGACCTACGAGGTCGTCGGCACGCCGGCAGCGCCCGTAATGCGCGTCAACCCGATTTCGGCGATGGCCCCCGGTCTGTTCCGCAAGATCTTCGAATTCAACACCGGCAAACAGAACTCGCCGTTCGAGGAATTCCCGTCGCAGTCGAACGATGGCTCGACCGGATCGACGCGCCAGCTATCGAGCGGCTGCACCCTCGCGCGACGTTAGTGGCGAGGCTACACCTTGGTTTCCGCGCCGCCTTACGCCGCGCGCACGCCCGCCAGGAAAGTCCCGACTTCGCCAGAGAGCTGCTCGGCCTGCTTGGAGAGGTTTGAGGCTGCTGCGAGCACCATGCCTGCGGCATTGCCGGTCTCGTTCGCTGCCGTACTGACGCCCCCGATATTGGTGGTGACTTCCTGGGTTGCCTCGGCCGTCTGGGAGACGCTGCGGGCGATCTCGGCCGTGGCGGCGCCTTGCTCCTCGATCGCGGCGCCGATCGAGGTCGCGATCCGGCTGACCTCCTCGATGGTGGCGGTGATGCCGCCGATGGCGTCCACCGCTTCCTTGGTCGCGCCCTGGATCTGGGCGATCTTGTCGCCGATCTCGCGGGTGGCTTCTGCAGTCTGGCTCGCCAGCGACTTCACCTCCGAAGCGACGACAGCAAAGCCGCGGCCGGCTTCACCGGCGCGTGCGGCCTCGATGGTGGCATTGAGCGCGAGCAGATTGGTCTGCGCCGCGATGCTGGAAATCAGCTCGGCGACGTGCTCGATCTGCTGGGCGCCGTCCGAGAGGGCGCGCACGATGGTGTCGGTGCGGCGGGCGCTGTCCACGGCGCGGCCGGTGACCACGGCGGACTGCGCGACCTGACGGCTGATCTCGGTGATGGAGGAGGAGAGCTCCTCGGCCGCGGCCGCGACCGTCTGGACGCGCTGGCTGGCTTCGGTGGCGGCCGAGCCGACGACGGCGGCGCGGCGGTTGGTGCCTTCCGCGGTCGACGACATCGACTTGGCGGTGACCTCCAGCTCGCCGGAGCCCGAGGCCATCAGGCCGACGAGCTGGCCGACGGAGGCATCGAACCGGTCGGCAAGCGAGATCAGCGCGTCGCGCTTCTCCTGTTCGCTGCGGGTCTTGGTGGCGACCTGCTCCGCCTCCAGCTTGCGGGCCGTCAGCGCGGTCTGCCTGAGCACTTCGAGGGTCTCGGCCATGCGGCCGATCTCGTCGCCGCGACCGGTCTCCTCGACCGCCGTGTCGATGGCGCCTTCGGAAATGGCCTGCATGCGGTTCTTCTGGCGATCGAGCGCGCCGAGCACGTCGCGGGCGATCAGCCAGGACAGTGTCGCCATCAGCAGCATCAAGCCGATGCCAATCGCCCCCAGCTCCAGCGTCAAGGCTCGCACGTCGGCGTCGATGTCGTCGACATAGAGGCCGTAGCTGATCGTCGCGTTCCAGGGCGCGAATTTGCGCGCGAAAACGGTCTTGCGGACGGGCTCCGTCTGGCCGGGGCGGGGGTAGAGATATGAGGTTACGCCGCCCTGAGCAGCCTGGTTGCCGGCCGTTACGATCGCATCTGCGATGAGGACACCGTTGGAGTCCTTGGCGCCCGTGATCTTGCCTTCGAGCTGCTGGTTCGCGCCATTGATCAGGATCGAGGTATCGGCGTTATAGACCACCGGATAGCCTTGGCCGCCATTGAAGCTCATGCGGCGGCCGCGCAGATGGAACTGGATTTTCGCTTCGGCCTGCGTCAGCTTGCCGGCGCCGACCTCCTCTTCGAGTGATTGGGCGAGGTTGTGGAGCATGTCGACCGCGGTCCGCATCTGCTGAACGCGATCCTCCAGCATGCGGCTCTTGCTGAGCACGGACGACACCCCGATGATGGCCGTGACCGTGAGTGCCGAAAGACAGACCATGCTGGCGAGCTTGGTGCGGATCTTGAGGTGACTCAGCAGCTTCATCACGGCCTCGACGGAATGGTTATTGTTGCTCGCGTCGGTAGCATGAAATTCTTACCAATCATGAATGGACGCGTGCGACGGCTGCTGCGCAAGCTGCGTGCGCAGCCGCGTGCGCAAACATGCAGGTCGTCATGCGCTTCTCGGGCGCATGGCGCGTCAACTCGGAGAAAAATCGTGTGGGTCTTTAGTCGCGACCTAATCCGTTGGGAGCGGCAATGAACCGATTCGTTCACCGCCTCATCATGTCGATGCTGCTGGTCGCGGTCCTCGTCCTGGTCTGGAACGTGCTGGGCTCGCGCTGAGATGGCACCCGTGAACATACGGATGCCATCTCTTCATTCGCGAATCAATCGCTGACGCCTCAGCGCCGCGCGAACGCGCCGCTAGTCCTTGCCCATCGCCGCATCGGCGCTGACCGAGCCGCCGCCGGCTGCCGAGAGGTAGAGGCAGGCGAAGCAGAACAGGATCGCCGCGGTGCCACCATTGAGCAGCGGCAGGAACACCGGCGTTTCGCCCTTGAACATGTGCCCCATGAAATAGGCGAAGGCCATCTCACCCGAGAGGATGAATGCCGCGAGGCGGGTAAACAGGCCGATCATCAGCAACGCGCCAAGCACGAGCTCAAGCGTACCGGCTGCGTAGATGATCGGCGGGATGTTTGCGAAGTAGGGAAGCACCGGAAACTTGAACAGCTTGGCGACACCGTACTGGAACAGCAGCAGGCCGGTGATGAAGCGAAACAGGCTCAAGAGAACCGGTTGAAAGCGAACGAGATAGGGAAAGTTCATTGGTTTGTGCCCTCCATCCAATGCTGCGACTAGGACCGCATTCAGTTCCGCCCTGCAAGCCGCCCAAGGGCAATTTGCGCTGACATTTTTGTCATGTCGGACAAAACACCGCAGGAAGGACTTTCAGCCGCGTGCGATCCACATCTTCGTAGCTGTTCGCGTCGTGCCCATCCGTAATTTCCCGGTGACGCGAATGCGCTCAAGTTACCTTCAGGAGACCTACCGCCGCAAGGCGGGCACGACCAGGAACGGGATCATCCCGAGCACCACGCTCGCGAGTGCGAAGGCGAGCAGCGCGTTGTAGCCATGGGTCGCGTCATGGATCAGGCCGCCGCTCCAGGAGCCGAAAGCCGAGCCGAGCCCGCTGCCGATCGAGATGGTGCCGTAGATGGTGCCGACGCGCTTGCCCCCAAAGATCTTCATCGCGGTCGCCGTGATCAGCGGTCCACGTGAGCCCATCATGCTGCCGAAGCAGACCACGAATCCGGTGAGCAGGAGGAAATTGGCGGAGTATTGCAACAGCCACAGCAGGAAGATGCCGAGGATCGAGATCGCGTAGCTGAGCAGCACCGACGGCCGGCGACCGATCAGGCCGTCGAGCGCGGACACGCCTAGCATGCCAAACACCAGCACGATGCCGGAGAAGCCCCAGGCCGTGGCGGCCTGCAGCGGTGGAAAGCCGGCATCGATCAAATAGGCCACGATCTGGGCGGCGATCGCATACATGCCGACCGCGGTGAAGAAGAATGTCGAGAACAGCGCCCAGAAGGCGTGATGGCGCATCGCGCTCGGAAGGGTCCAGCCGTGATCGACGAAATCCGGATCGGTCTTCTTCGCGATCTGCGGCGAGCCCGAGGCGAACAGCCGCCATGGCAGCAGCATGAGCGGCACCAGCAGGCCGAGCGCGGCGAAGCCGAACAGCTGGTAGGTTTCGCGCCACCCCAGATGATCGATCAAAAGCTGCGAGGCCGGCAGCAGCGCCAGCACGCCGCCACCCATGGCCGAGTAGACCACCGCCATCGCGGTCGGGAGTTTTGGGCCGAACCAGCGGCCCAGCAGGATCGAGTTCGGCACATTGCCGATGAAGGCGACGCCAATGCCGACGCAGAGTCCGATCGAGAGCTGGAACTGCCAGAGTGACTGCGCGTGGCTTGCGATCAGGAAGGCCGAGCCGAGCAGCAAAAGGCCCAGTGCATAGACGATGCGCGGTCCGGAATGATCGAACAGGCGCCCGACCAACGGCGCCGTCAGTCCGCTGACGAGCCACGTCAGCGAATAGATCGAGACCACTTGGGCGCGATCCCAGCCAAAGTTTTCCGAGATCGGCTTCAGGAAGACGGTGAAGCTTTCGCTGAGGCCGCGGCCGAGCACGGCGAGTGTGAAGCAGAGCGCGAGCACCACCAGCGCGGTGCGCACGACGCCCTGCGGCGTCGCCGTGACGCGTTCCCTGGTCGCTTGCTTGGACTGTTCCTCTAGCGTGTTCTGGTCCATTGCCGATCAGGGAGCGCGCTTCAGCGCGCCCTGACAAGCAGCGAAAAGCTCATACGCCTATGCAGGCCTCAGGAGGATGTGCTTCTTCTTGCCGAACGACAGCTTGACCACGCCTTCCGGCGTCAGGTCGGCCGCCGACAACGCCATCTTCTCGTCGGTGACGGGCTCGTCATTGACGCGCAGGCCGCCGCCCTTGATCTGGCGCCGTGCTTCGCCGTTGGAGGCAACGAGGCCCGCCTTGACGAAGGCGTTGAGCACGCCGAGGCCGGCGTCGAACTCGCCGCGCGGAATTTCCACGGTCGGCAGGCTCTCGGCCAGCGCGCCTTCCTCGAAGGTGCGGCGCGCGGTCTCGGCCGCCTCGTTCGCTGCGTCGCGGCCATGCAGGAGCGCGGTCGCCTCGGTGGCGAGCACCTTCTTGGCCTCGTTGATCTCGGAGCCTCCGAGCGCCTCGAGCTTCCTGATCTCGGTCATTGGCAGCGTCGTGAACAGCTTGAGGAACTTGCCGACGTCGGCGTCTTCGGTGTTGCGCCAGTACTGCCAGAAATCATACGGCGAGAACTGGTCGGCGTTGAGCCAGACCGCGCCCTGAGCGGTCTTGCCCATCTTGGCCCCCGACGCCGTCGTCAGCAGCGGCGTCGTCAGGGCGAACAGCTGATGCGTGCCCATGCGGCGGCCGAGATCGACGCCCATGATGATGTTGCCCCACTGGTCGGAGCCGCCCATCTGCAAGTTGCAGCCGGTCCGCCTGGCGAGCTCGACGAAGTCGTAGGCCTGGCAGATCATGTAGTTGAACTCGATGAAGCTCATCTCCTGCTCGCGCTCGAGGCGCAGGCGCACGGAGTCCATCGTCAGCATGCGGTTGACCGAGAAATGCCGCCCGACGTCGCGCAGCATCTCGATGTAGTTGAGCTTTGTCAGCCACTCGGCATTGTCGAGCATGATGGCGTCGCTCTTGCCCCCGCCATAGCGCAGCACCTTTGCGAACACGCCGCGGATCGATTCCTTGTTGGCCTCGATCTCGGCGACGGTGCGGATCGCGCGCGTCTCGTCCTTTCCGGAGGGATCGCCGACCATGGTTGTGCCGCCGCCCATCAGCGTGATCGGCTTGTTGCCGGACTGCTGCAGCCAGTGCAGCATCATCATGGTCAGGTAGTTGCCGATGTGCAGCGAGCGGGCGGTGCAATCGTAACCGACATAAGCCGTCGCCTCGCCCTTGGCGGCGAGGGCGTCCAGCCCCTCGAAATCGGAGCATTGGTGGATGAATCCACGTTCCTGCAGCGTATTGAGGAAATCCGATTTGAATGCAGTCATTTGTCGGCGCGCCTGACAATTCTTGGTTTACTGTTTTGGGAGCAATTTAAGGGTCATCCGTGGGAACTCGGTTGCTGCCCGCTACTTTGGCCTGTGGCATTATAAGATGTGTCCCTCTGGCACAAGATCGGCATGCCGGAAGGGTCTCTTGAGGACGCTGATCCATGATGTTGACGGCACTCGGTTTGATGAGCGGCACCTCGCTGGACGGGGTGGATGTCGCGCTGATCGAAACCGACGGAAAGCAGGTGAAGGCATTCGGGCCGTCCGGCTACCGGCCGTATAGCCCGGCGGAGCGCAACCTGCTGCGTCAGGCGCTGAGCGAGGCCGTGCACCTGGCGCAACGCGATGCTAGGCCGGGAGTTCTGGCCGAGGCCGAACGCGCAGTGACGCTCGCGCATGCCGAGGCGGTGGCCGCCTTCGTCGCCCAGAACCGGATGAAGCCGGAAGACATCGACATCGTCGGCTTCCACGGCCAGACCGTGCTGCACCGCCCCGAGAAGCGGCTGACGGTGCAGATCGGCGACGCGCCGGCGCTGGCCAGGGCGATCCATATCCCCGTGATGCATGATTTTCGCGCCGCCGACGTCGAGGCCGGCGGGCAGGGCGCGCCATTTGTGCCGGTTTATCACCGCGCGCTCGCCCATTCGCTGGAGCGCGAAGGGCCGATCATCGTGGTCAATATCGGCGGCGTCTCCAACATCACCTATATCGACGGCAACGACACGCTGATTGCCTGCGACACCGGACCCGGCAACGCGCTGCTCGACGATTTCATGTACCGCACCATGAACCAGGCGTTCGACGCGGACGGAAAGCTCGCAGCCCTCGGCAAGGCGGACGAAGCCTGGATCGCGCGGGCGCTGGAGCTGCCGTTCTTCGTAAGCCCGCCGCCGAAATCGCTCGACCGCAACGATTTTGCCGCACTAAAGCTCGGCGATGTCCTGCCGGCCGACGGCGCCGCGACCCTGACCGCCTTCACCGCGGCGGCCATCGCCCGCATCATCCCGCTGCTGCCACGCAGGCCGCGGAGCTGGATCGTCTGCGGCGGCGGCGCCCGCAACCGGACCATGCTCCAGATGCTGCGGGAGCGCGTTGGGTCCGCCACTGTCGAGGCCGCGGAGGCAGTCGGCTGGGCCTCCGACGCCATCGAGGCGCAGGCCTTCGGCTTCCTCGCCGCGCGCGGCCTGAAGGGCCTGCCGCTGTCGTATCCCGGGACCACGGGCGTGCCGATGCCGATGACGGGCGGGGTGATCGCGCGGCCTTGAGATGATAGGCGGGATGATGCAGATGCATTGATCTTGACAGGTAGATGCACATGCATCTATCTTTGATGCAGTTGCATCTAACCGTCGGGATTCTCGCCATGACCGCTTCACTGAAACTGATCAGCCACAAGCTTTGCCCCTATGTGCAGCGCGCGGTGATCGCGCTCAACGAGAAGGGCGTGCCGTTCGAGCGGGTCGACATCGATCTCGCCAATAAGCCCGACTGGTTTCTCAAACTGTCGCCGCTCGGCAAGGTGCCGGTGCTGGTCGTGACGAGCGAGAAGGGCGAGGTCGCGCTGTTCGAGAGCAACGTGATCTGCGAGTACATCGAGGAGACGCAAGGCGGCGTGAGACTGCATCCGGCGGATGCCTTGGAGCGTGCCGAGCACCGGGCGTGGATGGAGTTCGGTTCAGCAGTGCTCGCCGATCTCTGGGGCCTAGAGACCACGACCGATGCGGCGACGTTCGAGAGCAAGCGCCAGGCGCTGATGGTGAAGTTCGCCCGGGTCGAAGCGGCGCTCGGTGCCGGTCCTTATTTTGCTGGCGAAGCGTTCAGTCTCGTCGACGCCGTATTCGCCCCCGTCTTCCGCTACTTCGATCTGTTCGACGAGCTGACCAACCACGGCATTTTCCGCGATGTGCCGAAGGTCCGCGCATGGCGCGCCGAACTGGCGAAGCGTCCGAGCGTCCGTACTGCGGTGGGCGCGGACTATCCGCAATTGCTGCGCGCCTTCCTCGTGCGCCACGACGCGCATCTGCTCAAGCTTGCGGCCTGAGCCCACGCCGATGTCGCAATCCATGGCCTGGCTGATGCTGGTGATCGCAGGCGCACTCGATGTTGGCTGGGCGATCTCGATGAAATATGCGGAAGGCTACACGCGCGCTGGCTGGAGCGTCGTTTCGCTCGTGCTGCTCGTAGCCTTCGTTGTCCTGCTCGGGCGTGCTTTGAAGGTGCTCGAGGTCGGCGTCGCCTATTCGGTCTGGACCGGCATCGGCGCCGCCGGCACCGTCGTCATGGGTGTGGTGCTGTTCGGCGAGGCGCTGAGCGCGATGAAGATCGCGGGGATCCTGCTGGTGCTGACGGGGATCGCGGCGCTCAAGCTGGCCTAGAGCTCTGCGGCCATTTTCGCGAGCGTCGCGATCGTTTTCATGTTGCGCGCGGTGCCGGTTGGCGGCGGGATGACCAGCTTCGACGTGCCCATGCCGTCGCCGTAATGCACGTAGATCTCGCGGCGGCCGAGGCGGATCTCCTCCTTGTTCTGGCCGCGAATGCCGGCGAGCGCATCCGCCGGCGGCGCCTTGTCGAGGAAGATCGCGACGGTACGGTTGGGGGCGGCCTTTGGAAACGGATTATCGGCCAAGACCTGCGCCATCTCGGTGGCGCTGCGCACGAGCACGCCGACCGGCGCGCCGGCATAGGCGTGCAATCGCTTTTCGAGTGCGGTCTTGATCGCAGATTGCGACTTGCGGCTTGTGAAGACGACGTTGCCGCTTGCAATATAGGTGCGCACGGCGGCGTAGCCGAGCTCCTCGCACATGGCCTTGAGTTCGCTCATCGGCAATTTGCCGGTGCCGCCGACATTCACGGCACGCAGCAATGCGATGAACGCACCCACGGAAAGCTCAGCGCACGTTGGCGAGGCGCATGTCGAGATAGGCGGTGATGGTTTCCATCAGCGGCTCGAGCTTGGCGTCGAAGAAGTGGTTGGCGCCCGGGATGACCTGCTGGTCGATCACGATGCCCTTCTGGGTCTTCAGCTTCTCGACCAGCGTGTTGACGTCCTTGGGCGGCACCACCGCGTCCTTCTCGCCATGCACGATCAGCCCCGAGGACGGGCAGGGTGCGAGGAACGAGAAGTCGTAGAGGTTGGCGGGCGGCGCGATCGAGATGAAGCCCTCGACCTCGGGGCGGCGCATCAGCAGCTGCATGCCGATCCAGGCGCCGAAGGAGAAGCCGGCAACCCAGCAGGCGCGCGCTTCGGGATTGATGGTCTGCGCCCAGTCGAGCGCCGCGGCCGCGTCCGACAATTCGCCGGTGCCGTGGTCGAACGAGCCCTGGCTGCGGCCGACGCCACGGAAATTGAAACGCAGCACCGAGAAGCCGCGATGCGCGAACGCATAGTAGCACTGGTAGATGATCTGATGATTCATCGTGCCGTGGAACTGCGGATGCGGATGCAGGACCATCGCGATTGGCGCGTTCTTCTGCTTGGCCGGATGGTAGCGGCCTTCGAGGCGGCCGGCGGGGCCGGTGAAAATAACTTCAGGCATGATGATCTCTTGATTGATCCCTTGAAGACGCTCTTCAACAATCAACCGATTGTGCGGATTTCATCGGCTGCTGGGCCGATCAAGCCGCGAATGGAAGGGTGGAGCGGCGCCCTCGGATGATGCGCGAGCGGCGCGCGGCGAACTGACGCGCGCGTTCTAACATGAGGCGAGGGTCAAAAAGCAAGCATCTTGAACATCCCGCAATCGGCTCAAGACGTTAGCGTGTCATGGCCGTCATCGCGCGAAGGCGATTGGGAATCGAGATTGCCAAGCGCTGCCCGGGGGCCCATGTCGGGTACCAGTGCGGGCGAAGCAGCCTGGTCCGAATGGTAACATAATACGTCATGCCGAGCCGTGTTTATCTCGACTGGAACGCGACCACGCCGCTTCGCTCCGAGGCGCGAGGCGCAATGCTCGCAGCCTACGAGCTGATCGGCAATCCGTCCTCTGTTCACGCCGAGGGGCGCGAGGCGCGACGGCTTGTCGAGGGGGCGCGGGCCATCCTTGCGACCGCAGTAGGCGCGCTGCCGCGGAACGTCGTCTTCACCTCCACGGGAACCGAAGCCAACGCGCTGGCGCTTTCACCGGGGCTTCGGGGGCAGTCTGGGGGGCCTGTCGAGCGGCTTCTGGTCTCGGCCGTCGAGCATGCTTCGGTACTGGCAGGCGGCCGGTTCCCGGCAGATGAGATCGGTCAGATCAGGGTCACACGCTCCGGCGTGATCGACCTCGATCATTTGAAGGCGCTGCTCAGAGAGGGCCCGCCGGCGCTGGTCTCTATCATGGCGGCCAACAACGAGACGGGCGCGCTGCAGCCTATCGCCGAGGCCGCGGGAATCGTTCACGGGGCCGGCGGCCTCCTGCACGTCGACGCAATCCAGGCGCTTGGGAAAATCCCCTTCGATATCAAGGTGATCGGTGCGGACCTTGCGACCTTTTCTGCGCACAAGATCGGCGGCCCCAAGGGGGTCGGCGCGCTGGTCGTGGCCGAGGGCGTGGCCGGACTTGAGCCGGTGCTGCGGGGCGGCGGGCAGGAGCTGAACCGGCGTGCCGGAACCGAGAATGTCGCCGGCATTGCCGGCTTCGGGGCATCCGTGCGGGCTGCCCTTCAGGCTTTGCCGGAGGATGCGGAACGGATGGCAACCCTCAGAGATCGCTTGGAAAATGGCATTCGCTCCATGGCCGGCGCAACGGTCTTCTCAGATGACGCCAGGCGGTTGCCAAATACCGTTCTTTTCACGGCTCCCGGCTTGAAAGCCGAGACCGCGGTGATCGGTTTCGACCTCGAAGGTGTCGCGGTGTCCTCGGGCTCTGCCTGTTCCTCGGGCAAGGTACAGCCGTCCCACGTGCTGTCGGCGATGGGGTATGATCCCACCGTCGCCCAAGGAGCGGTGCGTCTCAGTCTGGGCTGGTCCACGGAGCCGGATGACATCAACAGGGCGTTAGAGGCTTGGCGAAAGCTCGGTAATACCCTACTTAAGGGATAAGCGATGAAACACGGCTTGAACGGTTCTAAGCGCGTGCGTCCCGCCAAGAAACATCGTAATAGTCGTCCGAATTTGATGATCCACCGCGGTCCTTGAAACCGCGAGCGGAGGATAGAATGCCAGCCGTGCAAGAGACGGTCGAGCGCGTGAAGCGCATCGACGTCGATCAGTATCGTTATGGGTTTGAGACCCTGATCGAGTCCGACAAGGCCCCAAAGGGGCTGTCGGAAGAAACCGTCAAGTTCATCTCCGAGAAGAAGAACGAACCCGCCTGGATGCTCCAGTGGCGGCTCGAGGCCTATCGGCGCTGGCTGACCATGACCGAGCCGACCTGGGCCCGCGTCGACTATCCCAAGATCGACTTTCAGGACCTCTATTATTATTCGGCTCCCAAGCCGAAGAAGACGATCACCTCGCTCGACGAGATCGATCCCGAGATTCTGAAGACCTACGAGAAGCTCGGCATTCCCTTGCGGGAAGTCGCCATGCTCGAAGGCGTCGAGCCGAAGCCCGGCGAGGAAGACCCCAACAGGCGCAAGATCGCGGTCGACGCGGTGTTCGATTCGGTCTCGGTTGCGACCACCTTCAAGGCCGAGCTGAAGAAGGCCGGCGTGATCTTCATGCCGATCTCGGAGGCGATCCGCGAGCATCCCGAGCTGGTGCAGAAATATCTGGGATCCGTGGTGCCGACGTCGGACAATTTCTACGCAACGCTGAACTCGGCGGTGTTCTCGGACGGCTCGTTCGTTTACGTGCCGCCGGGCGTGCGCTGCCCGATGGAACTGTCCACCTACTTCCGCATCAACGAGCGCAACACTGGCCAGTTCGAGCGCACGCTGATCATTGCCGACAAGGGCTCCTACGTCTCTTATCTCGAGGGCTGCACCGCGCCGCAGCGCGACGAGAACCAGCTGCACGCGGCCGTGGTCGAACTCGTCACGCACGACGACGCCGAGATCAAATATTCGACGGTGCAGAACTGGTATCCCGGCAATTCGGAAGGCAAAGGCGGCATCTACAATTTCGTCACCAAGCGTGGTGACTGCCGCGGCAACAATTCCAAGATCTCCTGGACCCAGGTCGAGACAGGTTCGGCGATCACCTGGAAGTATCCGAGCTGCATCCTGCGGGGCGACAATTCGCGTGGTGAATTCTATTCGATCGCGATCTCGAATGGCTATCAGCAGGTCGACAGCGGCACCAAGATGATCCATCTCGGCAAGAACACGTCGAGCCGTATCATCTCCAAGGGCATCGCCGCCGGCAGATCGCAGAACACCTATCGCGGCCTCGTGACGGCGCATCGCAAGGCGACCGGCGCGCGCAACTTCACCGCCTGCGATTCGCTGTTGATCGGCGACAAATGCGGCGCGCACACCGTGCCCTACATCGAAGCCAAGAACTCGTCGGCGACGTTCGAGCACGAGGCCACCACGTCCAAGATCTCCGAGGACGTGCTGTTCTACTGCATCCAGCGCGGCCTCACGCAGGAGGAGGCGGTCGGCCTCGTCGTCAACGGCTTCGTCAAGGACGTGCTGCAGCAACTGCCGATGGAATTCGCGGTGGAAGCGCAGAAGCTGATCTCGATCTCGCTTGAAGGATCGGTCGGCTAGCGCCGGCCCTCGCGGCGCGCGTCGCGCGCCCTATGCATCATTTGAATAAACTGGACACCAAGATGGCTTTGCTTGAAGTGAAAGACCTCAAGGTTCGTGTCGAGGAGCGTGAGATCCTCCATGGGTTGACGCTGACCGTGAACGAGGGCGAGATCCACGCGATCATGGGGCCGAACGGCTCCGGCAAATCGACGCTGTCCCACGTCATCGCCGGCAAGCCTGGTTACGAGGTCACCGACGGCGAGATCCTGTTCAAGGGCGAAGACCTGCTCGCGATGGCGCCCAACGAACGGGCCGCCAAGGGCGTGTTCCTGGCGTTCCAGTATCCGGTCGAGATCCCCGGCGTCTCCACCATGAATTTCCTGCGCACCGCGCTGAACGCGCAGCGCAAGGCGCGCGGCGAGGGCGAATATTCGACGCCCGACTTTTTGAAGAAAGTCCGCGAAGTCTCGAAGTCGCTGAACATCCCGCAGGACATGCTCAAGCGCGGTGTCAATGTCGGCTTCTCCGGCGGCGAGAAGAAGCGCAATGAGGTGCTGCAGATGGCGCTGTTCGAGCCGAGCCTGTGCATCCTCGACGAGATGGATTCCGGCCTCGACATCGACGCGCTGCGCATTGCAGCCGACGGCGTCAACGCGCTGCATTCGCCCAAGCGCGCGATGGTCGTCATCACCCATTATCAGCGGCTGCTGAACTATATCGTGCCTGACGTCGTGCACGTGATGTCAAAAGGCCGTGTCGTGAAGAGCGGTGGCAAGGAACTGGCGCTGGAGCTGGAAGCGTCCGGCTACGCCCAGTTCGAGGACGCCGCGTAAGGAATTTTGAGATGAACGTTGCTGTGGCAAAGACCGGAAACGGCCGCGCGGTGAGCGATCTCTTCGCCAGCGCCGAAAGCCGGCTGCCGGGTTCGCCTTCCGTGATCGCGGTACGCCGCGAGGCGTTCGAGACCTATGAGCGTCTCGGCCTGCCGCACCGCCGGATCGAGGAGTGGAAGTACACCGATCTGCGCGCGCTGGTCGGCGAGGTACTGCCGCTCGCGGCTGCGCCCGATGCGACTGCGTTGAAGCGCGCCGCGGACGCGGTGAAAGCACATGCGATCGCCGGCGCCCGCAAGCTGGTGCTGGTCGACGGTGTGTTCGCTCCCGATCTCTCCGACGTCAAGGCGCTCGCCTCCGAGGCGAGCTTTAAGACGTTGCGGGAGACGCTGGAGAAGGATTCCGGTCTGTTAAGGACCGCGGCCATCGATGCGGTGATCGCGCTGAACGCGGCGATGGCGACCGACGGTGTCGTGCTTGATATCGCCGACGGCACGCAGCTGTCCGCGCCGATCCAGATCATCCACATCGCGGTTGCATCTTCCGCGTCGGCTTTCACCCGCTCGCAGGTTGCGGTCGGGAAGGGCGCTCGTGCCACCATCATCGAGAGCTTTGTCGCGGCCGGCGCCAAGGCTTACCAGGTCAACGATGCCGTCATCCTCTCGGTTGGCGATAATGCCGACATCGCGCATATCCGTCTGATGGACGATTCGCCGGATGCGGTGAACATCACCTCGCAGTTCGTCACGGTCGGTGCGAATACAAAGCTCAACTTCTTCAACATGACGACCGGCGCGGCAGTCAGCCGCCTGCAAGGCTTCATCACGCTGGCAGGCGAGGGCAGCGAGCTCTCGGTCAACGGCGTGAACCTGTTGCAGAAGACCGAACACGGCGACACCACGCTGGTGGTCGACCATGCCGTGCCGAACTGCGTCAGCCGAGAAGTTTTCCGCGCCGTGATCGACGATCGCGCCCATTCGGTGTTCCAGGGCCGCATCATCGTTCGTCCCGATGCGCAGAAGACCGACGGCAAGATGATGATCCGCGCGCTGCTGCTCTCGGATGAGGCGGAAGCCGACAACAAGCCCGAGCTCGAGATCTTTGCGGACGACGTCTCCTGCGGTCACGGCGCCACCGCCGGTGCGCTGGACGACAGTCTGCTGTTCTATCTGAAGGCGCGCGGCCTGCCGGAGAAGCAGGCCCAGGCGCTGCTGATCCAGGCCTTCGTCGGCGAGGCGATCGAGCAGATCGCCGACGATGATCTGCGCGAGCACGTGATCGGCATTGCCGAGCGCTGGCTGGAGCGGCGCCAATGAGCACGCATCCGGCAGTCAAGAACGGCTCTTACGACGTTGCGCGCGTGCGCCAGGATTTTCCGGCGCTGGCCATGCAGATCTACGGCAAGCCGCTGGTCTATCTCGACAACGCCGCATCTGCGCAGAAGCCGAGCGCCGTGCTCGATCGCATGACGCAGGCCTACACCTCCGAATATGCCAACGTGCACCGCGGCCTGCATTATCTCGCCAACGCCGCGACCGAAGCCTATGAGGGCGGCCGCACCAAGGTGGCGCAGTTCATCAACGCGCCGCGGACCGAGGAAGTGATCTTCACCCGCAACGCGACCGAGGCGATCAACCTCGTCGCCTCGTCCTGGGGCGAGCCGAACATCAAAGCAGGCGACGAGATCGTCATTTCGATCATGGAGCACCACTCCAACATCGTGCCCTGGCATTTCCTCAGGGAACGCCATGGTGCCGTGATCAAATGGGCGCCGGTCGACGACGAGGGCAATTTCCTCATCGACGAATTCGAAAAGCTGCTGACGTCGAAGACCAAGCTGGTCGCGATCACGCAGATGTCGAACGCGCTTGGCACCATCGTCCCGGTCAAGGACGTTGTGAAGATCGCCCACGCCCGCGGCATTCCCGTGCTGGTCGACGGCAGCCAGGGCGCGGTGCATATCCCAGTCGACGTCCAGGACCTCGGCTGCGACTTCTATGTCTTCACCGGCCACAAGGTCTACGGGCCGACCGGCATCGGCGTGCTCTGGGCCAAGTACGACCACCTGGTCGCGATGCGCCCCTATAACGGCGGCGGCGAAATGATCCGCGAGGTCTCGCGCGACATCGTCACCTACGGCGATCCCCCGCACAAATTCGAGGCCGGCACGCCGGCGATCGTCGAGGCCGTCGGGCTCGGCGCCGCGATCGACTACGTCAATTCGATCGGCAAGGAGCGCATCGCCGCGCACGAGCACGATCTCGTCACCTACGCCCAGGATAAGCTGCGCGAGATCAACTCGCTGCGGCTGATCGGCACGGCGCGGGGCAAGGGCCCGGTGATCTCCTTCGAACTCAAGGGCGCGCACGCCCACGACGTCGCCACCGTGATCGACCGCCAGGGCATCGCGGTGCGCGCCGGCACCCATTGCGTGATGCCGCTTTTAGAGCGGTTCAACGTCACAGCCACGTGCCGGGCGTCGTTCGGCATGTATAATACGCGGGAAGAAGTCGATCATCTGGCACAGGCGCTGTTGAAGGCGCGGGATTTGTTCGCATGAGTGACACGGCCGAAATCAAAGCCAATCCGATGGAAACCCAGTCGGCGCTGCCGCCTGAGGAGACCGAGCGTCTCACCACCGAGATCATCGCCGGGCTCAAGACCGTGTTCGACCCGGAAATCCCGGCTGATATCTACGAGCTCGGCCTGATCTACAAGGTCGAGATCAAGGACGATCGTTCCGTCGATGTGCAAATGACGCTGACGACACCGAATTGCCCGGCCGCCGGCGAGCTGCCGACCATGGTCGAGAACGCGGTCGCCAGCGTCCCCGGCGTCGGCGTGGTCGACGTCAAGGTGGTCTGGGAGCCGGCCTGGACGCCGGAACGCATGAGCGACGAGGCCCGCCTCGTGCTCAACATGTGGTGACGCGTAACCTCGGCTTTAGATCCTTGTTAGATCCTTGGCATTGAATTCGCTCGGCAACGGACCACATCATTGACATGACACAGATATCGTCGGGCTCGACACCAGCATCCACTCCAAAGCCGAGGCGGCCCCGCCCGCAGGTCATGCGGCTGACGGACGCTGCCGCCCAGCGCATCAGCGAGCTGACCCAGCGGGCCGATTCCGAGATCGTTGGCCTGCGCGTCGGCGTCAAGAACGGCGGCTGTGCCGGACAGTCCTACACCGTCGAATACGCCCATGATGTCCGGCCGACCGACGAGGTCGTCGAGGACAAGGGCGTCAAGATCCTGGTCGATCCCAAGGCCGTGCTGTTCCTGCTCGGCACCGAGATGGACTACAAGGCCGACAAGATGCAGGCCCAGTTCGTCTTCAACAACCCCAACCAAGTCTCCGCCTGCGGCTGTGGCGAGTCGGTCGAGCTGCGTCCGGCGCAGATCGACGGGTAGTCCGTTTCTCGCAAATCACTCCGCTGTCGTCCTGGCGAAGGCCAGGATCCATACCGCGTGATCTCGCGGTGATCGTCGGTGCCAATACCGACGCTGGCACGACTGGCAGTCTTCGCTAAACTCCCTCCCGTGGAATGGGTCCTGGCTTTCGCCAGGACGACCGTGCGGAAATAGTTCAGCCATGGACCGCGAATTTCTGATCGACCTGTTCGCCGATTTCGGCCCCGTCGCCATCCGGAAAATGTTCTCCGGCTACGGCATCTCCGCCGACGGCGTCAACTTCGCGCTGGCCTTGCGCGCCGGCCTGTTCTTCCGCGCTGACGAGATGACCATCCCGGATTTTGAGGCGGAAGGCTCGAAGCCGTTCCAATACTCGACCCGCGCCAAGACCGTGGTGGTGAACTCCTATTGGGAGCTGCCGGCCCGCCTGTTCGACGATTCCGCGGAACTCGCGCAATGGGCGAGGGCCGCGCTTGCTGCTGCCCAGCGCGCCAAGGTGAAGAAGCCGCCCAAGGTGAAGAAGGCGGCGAAGAAGGTTGCGAAGAAGCCCGTTGCAACGAAGCGGCCGACCAAGAAGAAAACAGTGCGCAGGGCGGGCAAAGCGAAGCGTGCCCTCCGCTGACGTGCTGGTGTGGGAGATGATGGGCATGGCGCTGAGCGCCTTTGCCCACCCGATGGGACTTCACTCCACGGCCTTGGTCAGACCAACCCGCATGTCCCTGGCGGTGAAGACGCAGACGCCGTCGGCCAGCACGCGACCGTCGGCAATTCCGAGCACCAGCTTGCCGCGCCGGACCATCCTCACGGAGACCTCGTAGCGCACGCGTTGCGCGTTCGGTGTGACCTCGCCCGTGCACGCGACTTCGCCGACGCCGATGGCGCGGCCCTTGCCCGGCGAGCCCGACCATCCCAGCCAGTAGCCGACCATCTGCCACATGGCATCCAAACCCAGAGACGCTGGCATCGTGGCATCGCCGTGATAGTGGCAATCGAAGAACCAATGGCCCGGCGCGATGTCGAGTTCGCCGACGATATGGCCCTTGCCGAACTCGCCGCCATCCAGGCTGATCTCCGTGATGCGATCCATCATCAGCATCGGCGGCGCTGGCAATTGCGCATTGCCCGGGCCGAAATAGCCGCCCTCGCTCGATCTCAGCAGCTCGTCCCTGGTGTAGGACGGTTGCGGTGAGTGAAAATCATGCGGGTTTGGCAAGGCGAAAAGTCCTCCGGATGCTCGCAGTCGGACGCCTTGAGACGGCGAGGGAGATGTCGTTCGTCGGGTCAGAATGTCAAGCGCGGCTGTCGGTGCGCAGCTTCGGATTCACGCCACCCGGTTATGCGTCTCGACCGCGAATTCCGGATCGGCCTCGCAGATCACGCGGTTGCGGCCGTTGCGTTTGGCGGCGTACAGGCAGGCATCCGCGCGTTCGATCAGCGCATCGGTGTCGTCGCCCTGCTTGAGCATGGAGACGCCGACGGAGATGGTGACCCGGCCAAGGATTTCGCCGGTGGACTTCTTCTTTAGTTCCTTCGCCATCACCGCGCGGCGGATGTGATCGGCCACCGTCAGGGCCTGGCGCAGCGCGGTGTTGGGCAGCACGACCGCGAATTCCTCGCCGCCATAGCGGGCGGTGATGTCCTGGCCCTTGATGGTCTGCTTCAGCGACAGGCCGACCAGCCGCAGCACCTGGTCGCCGGTGAGATGGCCGTAGGAATCGTTGAACGACTTGAAATGATCGATGTCGACCAGCAGCAGCGACAGCGGCTCGCCGGAGGCGAGCGCGCCTTGCACGGCCATGTCGATCATGCGATCGAAATATTTGCGGTTGCCGAGCCCCGTCAGCGGATCGGTCAGGCTCTCGGCGCGGATCGCCTCCAGGCTCTGCTGGAGGTTGCTGATCTCGCTCCTCGAGAGCGTCAGCCGGTCTTCCAGCGCCTTGTTGGTCTCGCGCATCTCGCTGGTCGAATGCAGCAGCGTCTCGACGATCGACTTGATCTGCTCGCGGCTTTCGGCCGATGACAGCTTTTTGGTCGCGTCCGACAGGCTCGCATCGTAGGAGCCGGTCATCGCGAGCGCGTCGCCGAGAACCTTTATGACGTCGTCGATCTCGCCGATGACGCGCGCGCCGACCTTGTCGATGCGCTCGGTGGTCTTGATGTGGGAGAGATAGGTCTCGTAGATCTGATCGAGATCGGCTTCGGTCAGCTTGCCGCTTCGCGTCAGCGTCTCGTTGATGATCTTGTTGAGCGGGGCGTTGTAGCCGGTGGCGTAGACGTACCAGATCTCGTAATTGCGGGGAATAGCCGTCTGCCGTAGCGATCGGATCTGACCGAGCGCCACCTCGGCGAACGCCATCGTGCGTTCGTGTTCGTCGAGCACCTTGACCACGGAACATACCCCACAGCGACCGGCGCGCCGACGACCGCAGCAATACTTAAATTATGTTCGTAGGCTAACGGACGATCGTGAACGCCCCGTAAATATACGTCCACGAATGCATCCGAAAAAGTGCGCGCCGGCTTGGTTTCAACCAAAGCCGGGCGCGCATCGTGCTTCAGGCGCCGGCGGGGGAGCGAACTGGACGCAGCAGAAAGGCCGGCAGATGCGAGTGGTCACCCGGCTCGCTGTCGGCTTCGCGTTGGCGGCGCGGCTCGGGACGGCCGATCGACGGCACATGCGACGGATTGGCCTGCTGGCGCGCACCGTCACGCGGCTCGGATGATGGCTTGGCTTCGCGCGGCGGCCTGGCTTCACGCGAAGGTCTTGCTTCACGCGGAGGCCTTGCCTCGCGCGCGGGCCTTGCTTCGGAAGCGGGCCTTGTCTCGGGAGCGGACCGTGCTTCGGCCGGAGGCTGTGCCTCGCCACGCGGTTCGCGCGGCTCGTGGCTTCGCTCACGATCGCGGCCGCGCTGCGGCTTGCCGCGTCCGCCGCGTGAACGTTCACGGCCGCGCTGCTCGCGCGGACGCTCGCTCGCGTCGGAAGCATCGGTGCGGACTTCGAAATCGCCCTCCGCGCGTGGAATGCTCTGGCCGATCAGCTTCTCGATCGCCACCATCGACTTCTGGTCGAGCGGCGTGACGAGCGAGATCGCCATGCCGGACCGGCCTGCGCGACCGGTGCGGCCGACGCGGTGGACATAATCGTCGGGATGGTGGGGAACGTCGAAATTGAAGACGTGGCTGACCTCGGGGATGTCGAGGCCGCGGGCGGCGACGTCGGATGCGACCAGGAGGGGCAGCTCGCCCTTGCGGAACTGCTCGAGTGCCGCCGTGCGGGCCGACTGGTCCATGTCGCCGTGCAGCGCGCCGACGCTGAAGCCGTGCTTTTGCAGCGATTTGTGAACGACGGCGACCTCGCGCTTGCGATTGCAGAAGATGATCGCGTTCTGGAGATCCTTGGCCTCGCGCAGCAATCGGCGAAGCAGCTCGCGCTTCTCGTGCGCCTCGCGCCCGGCCGGGACCTGACACTGCGTAACGGTGACAGCGGTGGTGGCGGGCTTCGATACCTCGATCTTCTGCGGATTGTGCAGGAAGGTTTCGGTGATGCGCCGGATCTCCGGCGGCATGGTCGCGGTGAAGAACAGGGTCTGCCGCGTGAACGGGACGAGCTTGCAGACGCGCTCGATGTCGGGAATGAAGCCCATGTCCAGCATGCGGTCGGCTTCGTCGATGACGAGCAGCTCGACGCCGGTGAGCAGCAGGCCGCCGCGCTCCGTGTGGTCGAGCAGGCGGCCGGGAGTGGCGATCAGCACGTCGACGCCGCGCGTCAGCTTGGCATCCTGGTCGCCGAAGGAAACGCCGCCGATCAGGAGGGCGACGTTGAGTTTCTGGCCCGCGCCGTAGCGGTCGAAGTTTTCCTTCACCTGCGCCGCGAGTTCGCGGGTCGGCTCAAGGATCAGGGTGCGCGGCATGCGCGCCCGGGCGCGACCCTTTTCGAGGATGGTGAGCATCGGCAGCACGAAGGCCGCGGTCTTGCCGGTGCCAGTCTGGGCGATGCCGAGCACGTCCTTGCGAGCGAGGACGTGAGGGATCGCCTGTTCCTGAATGGGGGTGGGGGTGGTGTAACCGGTGGCCGCCACTGCAGCGAGGACTTTTTCGGATAGTCCGAGATGGGTAAAAGACATTGAGCCTCTGGTCGAAACCGCCGTTCGGAATCGAGGGTAATAAGGCTGTCGCGTTCCACCCCAAAACGGCGCGCTCTCAAAGAAGCTGGGGGTGCTGACTCACGCGAACAAAGCGCCAAGCTCAGGAATCGCTCTTCGATCTGAGCCGCGTCGCCACGGAACATAGGGGGGAATCGGCCAAAGTCAATGGAGCGGGCGCGGGAAGGCCCTAAAAAACCTGAGGTTTTCGCCCAAATAGTGGGAGCGGCTGCGGTTTTCCGCCCAAACGTCGGCTAGCGCCCCTCCGGCCCCTGCGCGCGGAAGTCGCCGGGCGCGATCCCGTAGGCGGCGTTGAAGACCCGGTAATAGGTCGCGACGCTCTCGAAGCCGCAGGAGGTCGCGATGTCGGCAATCAACCGGTCCGGGGCTTCGCGCATCAAGCGGCGGCTCTGGTTCAGGCGTTCGTCCGTCACGGTTTGCGAGAAACTCCTGGCCGCGCTCTCGAACAACGTATGCAGGTGACGCACGGAGACGCCGAGCAGGTCGGCCACCATGGTCGGCGCCAGATTTGGGTCTTGCAGGTGCCGCGCGATCAGGCGCCGTGCGTACGAGAGCCGGGCGGTCCGCAGTGCGGCCTGCCCGAGGCGGCTGCCGGGCCGCAGGATGCCGCGCTCGATCAGCGCCAGATGAGCTAAAGCCTCGACGAGGGAAGCGGCATCGGCCGCGCCGTCATCACCCGCGGCAACCTCGCCGAGATCCGCAAAGCAGGCGCCGAGTAGAGGCTTCAAGCCGGGATCGTCGAACGTCCGGGGCGCAAGCTCGCGCATGCGCTTGTCCTGCGTGGAGAGGCCGCTCAGCGAGACTTTCAGGATCCGCAGGTGGAAGCCTCCCGTGCCCAGCGGCGCGGCGCGATAGGGCTGGTCGGTATGGCTGGTAGCGAAGCTGCCATTGGCGATCGTGAAGTTGCTGCCGCGCATGCCGCCGAACCAGCCGCCGCTGCCGAGCTGCTGATAGACGCAGAGGCTGTCGCCCGGCGCGTGAGCGATATCGGTCACGCTGCGCTCGACCGTGTAATGGGAGGCCTTCAGCTCGACGAGGCCGGCTCCGCCAAGCTGGCGCAGCGAGAATTCGCCGAAGAAGTTCGCGCGGCGTTCGGGCTCGAGTTCGACGGTGACGCCGAACAGGCCCTTGGCGCGCACCTCGCGCCAAAAGTCGAAGCGGTCGTGCGGCTCGACCTCGTCGGTGCACCAGCGATACACGGCGGCCCCTCGCTTCCAGCGGAATTGCCCACAAGAATTGACCGAGAAAAAGCAAATTCCGGTGGCATCTACCATAGGCTAGACAACAGACCTGAGTCCTCAGGGCGGTTGAACCAGCGATGTGGCTGGGCCGACTATCACATCAACGGCGCGGTTCCCATGAACCGCTGTTCGAGGGAACCGGCGTGGGCCGTTCTTGAGGGATTTTCGATGACGCGTCGGCTTCTCAGAGTACTGGCAGCGCTTGGCCTTGCGGCCGGCCTCAGCGGTTTCGCGCTTCCCGCCTGTGCCGAGAAGCGCGTTGCGCTCGTCGTCGGCAACAACGACTACAGGAACGTTCCGAAGCTGCTCAAGGCGGTCAACGACGCCCGCACCATGGGCGATACGCTGAAGCAGCTCGGATTCTCCGTAATGCTCGCCGAAAACCAGAGCCGGCAGCAATTTTCGGAGACGCTGCTCGCGTTCGATCGGACGATCGAGCCCGGCGACACCGCGTTCTTCTTCTATGCCGGCCACGGCTTCGAGATCGCGGGCCAGAACTATCTGCTGCCGACGGACGTGCCCGCGGCGACGGAAGGGCAGGAAGAACTGGTGCGTGACGCCTCCATCCTGGCCGATCGCATCGTCGAGCGCCTCCAGAACAAGAAGGCGCGGACCTCGATCCTGGTGTTCGACGCCTGCCGCAACAACCCGTTCGAGCGCAAGGGTACCCGCGCCGTCTCCGGTGGCGGCGGGCTTGCCCCGATGGTGCAGCTGCCCGAAGGCGTGTTCTCGGTCTTCTCGGCGGGCCCGCGCCAGACCGCGCTCGACCGCCTCTCCAATGACGACGCCAATCCCAATTCGGTATTCACGCGCACCTTCGCCAAGGAACTGCTCCAGCCCGGCGAGAACCTGGTGCAAGTGGCGCAGCGTACGCGCCGTCTCGTGAGCGAGATGGCCGACACTGTCAAGCACAGGCAGGTGCCGGTCTATTTCGATCAGATGGTCGATGACGTCTTCCTCAGCGGCATCGCCAAGGATGCCGCCGCGCGCCCGGCCGATCCGCCGGCGCAGAAGCTCGCGGCGCTGCCACCGGTGTCGGTGCCGCGCGTGCCGAAGGAGGAGACCACCAACGCGCCGATCGCGAGCTTCTCGCGTCACAATGGCGGCTGGAGCGTGGTGTTCTCCTTTGCCGATCCGACCCTCGGCGTTTCCTGGCGCATGGCCGGCAACGGCGACTTCCGCGAAACCGGCTTCATCGATACGCTCGACCCGCGCACGCGCAAGAGGATGCCGAACCCGTCGATCGAATTGCCGCCGGACGCGCAGGCCGGCACCATCGAGGTTCGCTATGTCGACCAATCCGGTGACATGCAGGGGCCGTTCCCGATCAGGTTCGATCCCGAAGCCGCGCTGATCCGTGACCAGCGCAAGATCCTGGACATGACCGCGACGAGCTGGCTGTCATTCCGCGAGTTCAACGGGCTGCTGGTCTACTACACGCACCTAGTGTCCTACCGCTGCGCCATCCGCGAGGTGCGCATCGGCATCGATACCGCCGTTCCGAACCAGGTGTTGAAGATGCCGGGCTGCGACATGCGCGATCCCAGTGCGATCAGCGCCGGCATGCCGCTCTCCATGAAGCTCGCGCCGGCAACGCAGTTCATCTCGGTGGAGCTGACCTATCGCGACGGCAGCGTGTCGGAGATCAAGAGCTTCCGCAGCGCGAACCGCAGCAACAACTGAGGTGTCGAGCAGGCCGCTTAGCTATTCGCGGCGCTTCCGGATGAAGCGTTTGAGGGCCTCGATCAAGGACGGGGTCAGCGGGAAGAAAGCGCCCATCGCGATCGAGATGATGACTTGGCGCGGCAGGAGCTTGACCTGCTCCTCGTGCGGATAACCGTTCTGTTCGATGCGCACCGGCGCAAGCGGCGGCCTGCGCGGTGCGATCATGATCAAGACGAAAAGCACGTTGATCAGGATCCAGACGCCGAGCAGTATGAGGATTGTCTGCACTGCAATTTCCCGAATGAGTCGGAATTGGAGGCAAGGCTAACGGCCATTCACAACCGCAGCAAATGAATCTTGCTTGCTGCACTGCACAGAATGCTTGGCTCGTGAAGGAGGACCCGACCGTGAAACCCGATACGTTGCAGCGTCCCCAGGGCTCCCCGCTGAAGGTGCGGTGTTGCATCGTCGGCGGCGGACCGGCGGGCATGATGCTCGGCTATCTCCTCGGGCGCGCCGGCATCGATGTCGTGGTGCTGGAGAAGCATGCGGATTTCTTCCGCGACTTCCGCGGCGACACCGTGCATCCTTCGACGCTCCAGGTGATGGACGAGCTCGGCCTGATCGACGGATTCCTGAAGCTGCCGCATCAGCGCTTGCAAAAGCTGGACGGCCTGTTCGGCAGTACCCCCGTTCGCATCGCCGATCTCAGCCGCCTCCGCACCAAGTACCCCTTCATCGCCTTCATGCCGCAATGGGATTTCCTGAATTTCCTGCGCGAGGCCGGCCAGCGCTTCGCCTCGCTGCAGGTGATGATGAACACGGAGGCCGTCGATCTGATCCGCCGCGGCGAGACCATCGCCGGCGTGCGGGCGAATACGCCTGACGGTATCGTGGACATCGAAGCTGATCTCACCATCGCATGTGACGGCCGGCATTCGACCGTGCGCCAGCATTCCGGCCTCGAGGTCGAGGAGATCGGCGCGCCAATGGACGTGCTGTGGTTCCGCGTCGGACGCAAGGCGAACGAGACCGAGAACCTGTTCGCGCGCGTCGAGCCCGGCAAGATGATGATCACCTTCGACCGCGGCGACTATTGGCAGTGCGCCTATGTCATCGCCAAGGGACAATACGACGCGGTGAAGGCGAGGGGATTGCAGGCGCTGCTCGACGACGTCGTTCGCATGGCGCCGGTCCTGAAGAGCGGCATAGCCGAGGTGAAGAACTTCGACGATGTCAAGCTGCTCACCGTCGCGATCAACCGCCTGCCGCGCTGGACGCGGCCGGGCCTGCTTCTGATCGGCGACGCCGCACATGCGATGTCGCCGGTCGGCGGTGTCGGCGTCAATCTCGCCGTCCAGGATGCGGTCGCGACCGCAAACCTGCTGGCGGACGAGCTGCAGCGCGGCTGCCCGTCGGAGGACGAACTCGATGCCGTGCGCCGTCGCCGCGAATTCCCGGTGAAGATGACGCAGCGGATGCAGATGATCGTGCAGAACAACATCATCAGCGGCGCCTTGCAGGGCGGCGACCGGCCGCTGAAAGTGCCGCTGGTCCTGCGCCTCATCACCGCGCTGCCGTGGCTCCAGGGCATTCCGGCGCGCCTGCTCGCGCTTGGCGTCCGGCCCGAGCACGTGCAGTCGAAGGCTACGCCGGCACGGTAGCGCAAGGGCCCGGTAGGGATAACGCGGCGTTAAATCGCGCTCGACGCGTTGCCTGCGTGCAACAGCGCAAACGGATTGAAGGCGCGCTGCTTGCCAATCCGACGTCTTAACTGTCTTGATTCAAATTTGAGTAAGACCTGCGTGTGAGCGTGCACCCATCAAAGGACACGGGGTGTACCATGCGTAACAAGTTGATTGCCGCCTTCGCCTGCACGACCGCTCTGATTTCGACCGGCGCCGCTTCCGCCGCCGATCTCGGTGCTCGGCCCTACACAAAGGCGCCGGCCTATATGGAGTCGATGTTCAACTGGACCGGCTTCTATGTCGGCGGCCACATCGGCGGTGCATGGACCAACGAGCAGTTCATCAACAACGGGACCGGGGCACCGTTTGGCGATCTGACCCCGGGGCAGGGCTACCGTCAGCGCAACTCCGGCATCCTGGGCGGCGCCCAGATCGGCTACAATTGGCAGGCCAACAACTACGTGTTCGGTATGGAAGGCACGATCTCGGGCCTCGACAACAAGGGCTCGTTCTTGAACACCGCGTTCGGCGCGGGTGACGACGTGTTCTCCTGGCGCACCAATGTGCTTGCCACCGTCGTCGGTCGCGCGGGCTTCGCCGTGCAGAACAACCTGTTCTACATCAAGGGCGGCTATGCCGGCGTGAACAACCGTCTGTCGGTCACCGATACGGTCGGTCCGGCCACCGGTTCCGGCGGTCAGACCCATTGGGCCAACGGCTGGACCGTCGGTGCCGGCTGGGAATACGGCATCACCCGCAACTGGATCGTCGGCCTCGAGTACAACTACGCAGCCTTCGCCAGCCAGACCTATCAACTCGGCGGCACCTCCGGCAATTACAGCTTCGATGCCAAGCCGCGCGACCTGCAGTGGGCCGTCGTGCGCGCCAGCTACAAGTTCGACGCGCCGGTCATCGCCCGCTACTAAGTGGGTCAACGAACGACCAAGCAGCCATAAAAGACGATCACTGCCCAAATTCAAAAGCCCCGGCATTGTCCGGGGCTTCTTTTTTGTGTGCAGATTTATTGGTGCGGCCTACGCCATCACCGAGAACCCGCCATCGACGGGGATCGCGGTGCCGGTGACGAAGTTGGAGGCGGATGAGGCGAGGAACACGGTGATGCCGGCGAAGTCGTCGATGTCGCCCCACCGCCCCGCAGGCGTGCGTGCCAGCACCCGCGCGTGCAATCCCGATACCTGCTGCCGCGCACCGCGGGTCAGGTCGGTGTCGATCCAGCCCGGCAGGATGGCATTGACCTGGATGTTGTCGGGCGCCCACGCATTGGCGCAGGCGCGCGTGTACTGAACGATGCCGCCCTTGCTCGCCGCATAGGCCGTTGCGAAGCTCGCGCCGAAGATCGACATCATCGAGCCGATGTTGATCACCTTGCCGTTGCCGGACGCCTTCAGCGCCGGATAGGCCAGCTTCGAGCACAGGAAGGCGCTGGTGAGATTGGTGTTGATCACCGTGTTCCACTCGTCGAGCTCGAGCTCGTGCGGCGGCTTGCGGATGCTCATGCCGGCATTGTTGATGAGGATGTCGATGCGGCCGAAATCCCTGACGACGCGATCGATCATCGCGGCGATGGCCGCCTTGTCGGTGACGTCGGTGGCAACACTGATCGCCTTCACGCCGCGCTGGCTGAGATCAGCGACGGCGGCGGCGGATTTGGTTTCGTTGCGCCCGACCACGGCGATGTTGGCGCCGGCATCGGCGAGGCCACGGGCCATTCCGAGCCCGATGCCGCCATTGCCTCCCGTGACAATCGCGACCTTGCCGCGGAGATCGAACCGACTGGTTGTCATGCTGCTATTCCCTGGTTCTTCTATTGGTTGCTCTGCCAGATCAGCACCAGCCCGAAGCCGGCCAAGGCTGCGCCATAGCCGGCCCATTGCAGCTGGTTGACCATGAAGCTCGATCGCGGCCACGCGACGGTGCCCGTACCCTGTCCGATCCAGAGCAGCCCGACGGCAAGGGCAAACAGGCCTGCTATCAGCAGAAATCTGCGCATGCATTCCTCCCCGGCGGTTTGCTTCTGTCGTGACGCGACATGACGATTGCCGCGGCCCGAAAACTTGCCGGGAGACTAGCCGTAGCCGTGGTCGGGATACAATGGCCGCTGATGCAGGCCGCAGGGCGGATGCATGTCCATACGCAAGGTCCGCTGAAGCACCGTACAACGAAAAAGCCCCGGACGATGCCGGGGCTTTGACGTCTGAACTTGCGTTCGGATCAGTACTTCGCGACGACCGGACCGGTCCAGTTGAAGCGGTAAACCAGCGAAGTCGAGATCGTCTGGTTCCAGCTGTTGGCGCGAATGCTCTGACCGACCGGGAGGTTACCGGCATCGAACAGGATGTCCTGGGTCTTGGCATTGTAGAAGGCCGAACGGTACTCGGTCTTCATGAACCAGCCGGGCGACTGGATGCCGAAGATGTTCAGGTTGTTCTCAACGCCGCCGCCGATGAACCAGCCATTGCGGTTGTAGCCGTTGAGGTGAACGCCGGCCGGAGCGCCAGCCAAGGTCATGAAGTTGGTGCTGCCGAAGTGGGCGCCGGAGTAACCGCCGTTGACGTAGGAGAGAACGTTCGGAGCGACCAGCCAGCCGAGGCGCACACCAGCGGCCCAGGAGTCTTCCAGCTTCTGGTTGCCGGTGATGCCGAGCAGGGGATCTTGAATGGTAGCACGGATGCTGCCGAACTGACCGTCAGCGAACACGCCGGCGACCCAGGTGCCACTGAACTGCCAGTCGTAGCCGAGACCGACGGTGCCGAACCAGCCCGAGCCACCCTGGCGCTGATCGATCGTCAGGGGAACTGCGCCAACCGTGGTCTGGACGCGCTGGTCAGAGGCCGAGAGGCCGCCGCCGGCGCCGCCGAAGATGTAGAAGCCGGTCCAGTTGGCGACGGGAGCCGCCATCGGGGCCTTCGCGTAGGGACGGGCGCCAAGGTCAGCGGCCGAAGCCGAAGCGGTCATGGCAGCAACCGCGGTCAGTGCGAGCAAAATCTTCTTCATCTTAAAAATCCCCAAGCTTTGGTCTGTCTGGCAGGCGCGAGCGCACTGAAGTCCGTGTGATCTGATGTCCCGGACTATACCTGCTTCTCTCCGAAATGCTGTTGCAGAGCAGGCACAGTCGCCGGGAAACGCCGCACGGCAGGGATTCTGGGTGCCGTCGTGGAAATGTGAAATAAGTACGCATTATCAATGCAGTACGTCGAATTTTGCGATTTGCGTTTTGGTAGCTTCTCGTTAGCGAATCCGGCTTTGTCCGAAATGGAGGCAGTCCTGCATCAGTCATGGCTCGGTGAGTCGTTGGCCGAGTCGCGGCGCGATGAGGCCGGGAATCAACGAAATCGAGGCGGACGTTGGCGGGATTGGCGGAAAGAGCGGTTGTCATCTCCCAAAAAACAAAAGAGCCCCGGGCATCATGCCGGGGCTCTGGATGGATACGACCGGGCAGCGCCTGCGGATCAGACGTCCAGCAGGTCGTCATTGGCGAATTCGGCCTTGTCCGAGATGAAGGCGAAGCGGGCTTCGGCCTTGGTGCCCATCAGGCGTTCCACCGAATCCGCCGTGGTGTCGCGGTCGTCGGCGAGCAGAACCACCTTCAGCATGGTCCGCTTGGCCGGATCCATGGTGGTTTCCTTGAGCTGCGCCGGCATCATTTCGCCGAGGCCTTTGAAGCGATTGACCTCGACCTTGGCGTTGGCGTTGAACTCGCTCTTGATCAGCGCTGCCTTGTGCGCGTCATCGCGGGCGTAGACCGACTTCGTGCCGTTGGTCAGCTTGTAGAGCGGCGGCACGGCGAGGAAGAGATGGCCTTCATCGATCAGCCGCGGCATCTGCCGGTAGAAGAAGGTGATCAGCAGCGACGCGATGTGGGCACCGTCGACATCGGCGTCGGTCATGATGATGATGCGCTGGTAGCGCAGATCCTCTTCGCGATACTGCGCGAGCATGCCGCAGCCGATCGCCTGCACGAGGTCGGCGAGCTGCGTGTTCGCCGTCAGCTTGTCCTTGCCGGCGGACGCGACGTTGAGGATCTTGCCGCGCAGCGGCAACACGGCCTGGGTCTTGCGGTCGCGCGCCTGCTTGGCGCTGCCGCCGGCCGAGTCACCCTCGACGATGAAGAGTTCTGAGCCTTCCAACCCTGCATCGCTGCAATCGGCGAGCTTGCCGGGGAGGCGCAGCTTCTTGCCGGCGGTCTTGCGCGCGGTCTCCTTCTCCTGGCGGCGGCGCAGCCGCTCCTCGGCGCGGTCGACCACGAAGTCGAGCAGCCTGTTGGCCTGGTTCGGATTGCCCGACAGCCAATGGTCGAACGGATCCTTCATCGCCTGTTCGACGATGCGCTGCGCTTCGGCGGTGGCGAGACGGTCCTTGGTCTGGCCCTGGAATTCAGGCTCGCGCACGAACACCGAGAGCATCACGGCTGCACCCACCATCACGTCTTCTGACGTAATGGACGACGCGCGCTTGCCCTGGCCGACGCGTTCGGCGTGGTCCTTGAGGCCGCGCAGCAGCGCGCTGCGCAGCCCGGATTCGTGCGTGCCGCCGTCGGGCGTCGGCACAGTGTTGGTGTAGGAAGACAGGAAGCCGTCGGCATCCGCGGTCCAGGCCACCGCCCATTCGCAGGCGCCATGGGCGCCGTTGCGGCCCGACTTGCCGGAGAAGATGTCGGGATGCACCAGCGTGTCGGCATGGATCGCGGCGGCCAGATAGTCCTTGAGGCCACCGGGGAAGTGGAACGTCGCTTCCGCCGGCACGTCGTCGACGCCCTTAAGCAGTTCGGGCGCGCAATTCCAGCGGATCTCGACGCCGCCGAACAGATACGCCTTCGAACGCGTCATCTTGAACAGGCGCTGCGGCTTGAACGCGGCCTTGGCACCGAAGATGTCGGTGTCCGGCTTGAAGCGCACGCGGGTTCCGCGGCGGTTGTTGATCTTGCCGAGATCCTCGAGCTTGCCCTTCGGGTGGCCGCGCTCGAACGTCATGCGATAGAGTTTCTGGCTGCGCGCGACCTCGACCTCGAGCAGCGAGGAGAGGGCGTTCACCACGGAGATGCCGACGCCGTGCAGGCCGCCCGAGGTCTCGTAGACCTTGGAGTCGAACTTGCCGCCCGAGTGCAGCGTGCACATGATGACTTCGAGCGCCGACTTCTTCGGGAATTTTGGATGCGGATCGACCGGGATGCCGCGGCCGTTGTCCGTGACGGTCAAAAAGCCGTCCGCGCTCAATTCGACTCCGATGAAGGTCGCATGCCCCGCGAGCGCCTCGTCCATCGAGTTGTCGATGACTTCGGCGAAGAGGTGATGCAGCGCCTTCTCGTCGGTGCCGCCGATATACATGCCGGGCCGGCGGCGCACCGGTTCCAGACCTTCGAGGACCTCGATGTCGGCTGCGGTGTAGTCGGCCTCGGCACCGCCCGCGCGCGGGGCGGCCTTGGCGGCGCGGGGCTTGGGCTCATCGCCGCCGAAAAAATCGTCTTTTGCTTTGGGCTTCAACTGCTTGGACATATATCTTTATGCGTTTTGAGGGCCGCATGAGCGGCGAATCGGTTGGGCCGACTATGCCACTTCTGACTTGGAAAGGTTATCGCGGGGCGGGCCGGGCGGTGTGGTTGGGAGCCAATCCCGGCGATTTTACGCCGCATCCCCATCAATTCCCGGCAATGTGACGGTCCGGTCCGGCTGGACCTGGCTTTGTGACTTGATGTCACACAAGTCATTGGCTTACCAGTCCTTTTCATCGAGCAGCACCTTCGGGCAGGACGGAAAGGCTATTTTTGAATGGAGCAGTTTGCGCACGGGCTCGCCGATTTCGTGCGCGCTCACCAGACGTGGGCAGCTCCCATCGTGTTCGTGCTCGCCTTCGGGGAGTCGCTCGCCTTCATCTCGCTGCTGATCCCGGCCTGGGGCGCGTTGGTCGCTATCGGCGCGCTGATCGGCGCGAGTGGCATCAGCTTCTATCCGGTCTGGATCGCCGGTGGCATCGGGGCGGCGCTGGGCGACTGGGTCTCTTACTGGTTCGGCTATCGCTACAAGGAGCAGGTCGCGCAGATGTGGCCGCTCTCGCGTTATCCGGAACTCCTGCCCAGAGGCGAGGCCTTCGTGCGCAGCTGGGGCGTGCCGAGCATCTTCATCGGCCGCTTCTTCGGCCCCTTGCGTGCCTCCGTGCCGCTTGCAGCCGGCATTTTCGAGATGCCCTATTGGAGCTTCCAGGCCGCCAATTTCGTCTCGGCACTGATCTGGTCGGCGGCGCTGCTGCTGTTCGGAGATGTGATCGCCAAGATCATGGAATGGATCTGGGGCGTGGTGTGACGTCGGAACCTTGACGGCGACCGCAACTGGCCTTATAGCACCGCGCCATGATCAACGCCGCGACCATCCTGTTCGCCCGTCGCCGCCGCCGCTCTTTAGCGGTTTGGGCGGTCGATCGCGTTTGAGATCATCGTCTTTGCCGCTGGATCCGATCCGCGGCATTCTCTCTCCTGTCAGTGCGATCTGATCCGGCGGCCACCAAGGAGGCCAGCAGGAGACTACGATGTATACGCCACCCTTTTTCAAGCAGGACCGCGCCGCGAGCCTGAAATTCGCCGACACGCGCGGCTTCGGCACCATGTGCGCCTTCGACGGCCACAAGCCGATCGCCTCGCCGCTGCCGTTCTATTTGACCTATGCCGCGGACGGCACGCCGCAGGCCGCGTTTCATGTCGCCCGTCACAATCCGCTGCTAAAGCTTGCGGACGGGACGACCTCCTGGCTCCTCGCGGTCAACGGCCCCGATGCCTACGTGTCGCCGGACTGGTACGTCTCGCCGGATCAGGTGCCGACCTGGCTGTACCAGTCGGTCCATCTGACCGGGCCGGTGCGGTTGTTGTCGGATGGTGAACTGGCCGTGCAAATCGATACGCTCAGCAACAAGTTCGAGAACTGGCTGTTGCCGAAGAAGCCGTGGACGTCGGGCAAGATGACGGCCGGGCGGCTCGAGGCGATGAAGAAGGCGATCGTGGGTCTGGTCATGACGGTTGAGGAGGTCGAAGCCAGCTTCAAGCTCAACCAGCACAAGTCCGACGCCGATTATATGGCGATCGCCAATGCGCTTGGCGCGCAAGCCCATGCCGACGCCAGGGAGATCGCGCAACTGATGCAGGACGTAAGGCCGGAGGCCTTCGCATCCGAAACCAACATGCTCGAAAGGAGCGCGCCATGAGCCTCACTGAAACGACGAAAGCACCGACCACTGGCGCTGCGACAAAGCCGGCCACCGTCTTCGTCGACGGCGGCTCCGGCACCACCGGGCTTGGCATCAACGAGCGGCTGAAGCTGCAGAGCGACGTGGTCGTGAAGACGATTGCCGACGACAAGCGCAAGGATCCCGCGGCCAAGAAGGCGCTGATGGAGAAGGTTGATCTGGTCATCCTCTGTCTGCCCGACGATGCTGCCAGGGAAACGGTTGCGCTCATCGACAGCATGGGGCCGTCGGGCCCGAAGGTGCTGGATGCCTCGACCGCGTACCGGGTCGCGCCCGACTGGGCCTATGGCTTTCCGGAACTGACGCCGGATCAGGCTGGCAAGATCAAGGCTGCGAAGAAGGTGTCCAATCCCGGCTGCTATCCGACCGGCGCGATCGCGCTGCTGCGACCGATCGTCGATGCCGGCCTGCTGCCGCGCGACTATCCCGTCACCATCAATGCGGTGAGCGGCTATTCCGGCGGCGGCAAGTCGATGATCGCGAGTTTCGAGGACGGCAGCGCGCCGTCCTTCGAACTCTACGGCCTCGGCTTCGAGCACAAGCATCTGCCGGAGATGCAGCTCTATTCGAACCTGACGCGGCGGCCGATCTTCATCCCGTCGGTCGGCAACTACCGGCAGGGCATGCTGGTGTCGGTGCCGCTCCAGCTCGACACGCTGCCCGGCAAGCCCAGCGGCGCCGATCTCCAGGCCGCGCTGGCAAAGCGTTACGCCGGCTCGAAATACGTCTCGGTGATGCCGCTGCAGAACGAGACGACCAAGGGTGGCAAGCTCGAGCCGGAAGGGCTCAACGAGACCAACACGCTCGAACTCTACGTCTTCGCCAGCGACAAGTACCATCAGGCGGTGCTGGTCGCGCGGCTCGACAATCTCGGCAAGGGCGCGTCCGGCGCGGCCGTGCAGAACATGCGACTGATGCTGGGATTGCCGGAGGCGTAGGAGCAACATTCGCTGCTCGTCATGACCGGGCTGGTCCCGGGCATGACGGCCGCGAGGGGCGCTTCTCAGTACTTCGCGATGATCGGGCCGCCGAACCTGTAGTTGATGCGGGCCGTGATCAAGTCGACGTCCTGGCCAATGCGGTCGGTACGTGAGAACGTGCCGACGGGTGCCAGCACGCCGTTTGCCGTGAGGGTAACGTCGCGCCGGCCCATGAACAGATGGTCGTATTCGAGGCCGACCGACCAGTTCGGCGCAAAGCCGTATTCGATGCCGACGCCGACCGTGCCGCCCCAGCGGGTGTCGTCGGCACCGTCGAACTCGGCTCCGGCCAGACCGCCGGTTCCGATGCCGCGGTAGCGATTGCGGGTGACGGCGGCGCCGCCCTTTGCGTAAAGCAGTGCGCTGTTCCAGGCGTAGCCGATCTGGCCGGTGAACAGGCCGAAAGCATCGACACGGGTGCGGTTCGCGACGCCGAGCACGGTGCTGGCGTTCCGGCCGGAGAGGTCCGCCCAGTCGCCCTGCGCTTCGAGGCCGAATACGAAGGCGCTGCTCTGCCAGCGATAACCGATCTGGCCGCCGGCGACGGCGCCCGTCGCGTCATGGCAGCCTTCCGCAACGCCGGCCGCGAAACCAACCGTCTGGTCCCAGCAATTGCGTGACGAGCCATATCCGCCGTTGGCGCCGATGTAGAAGCCGCTCCAATCATAGATCGCGGCGATCATCGGCGGCGCCTTGGTGTAGGGACGGGCGGCGAGATCTGCGGCGTTAGCCTGGGTCGCGACGGCAACGAGCGACAACGCGCCGACGGCGGATGCAATCTTCCAATTCATGTCTGCCCCGAATCAATCAATTGCGATGGGCAAATATACCTCTGGATGTGCGATCCATCGTGTCAGCCCAAGAGTGCATTGCTGCTTTTTTCCGCACTGTCGTCGTTCGGCAACACCGGCAGCCGCGATAGGCCTTCGAGATTTCACCCGTTCGTTGCAGGCGCCAACCCAACCGGGGCCGATCAGAGCACCTTGAAGATCGCGAGCGCCAGCACGGCTTGGGCGAGAAAACCGACGGTGAAGGCGAGGGTGCGGAAGACGGGAATACCCATCGCATAGACGATCAGATGCGCAACGCGCGACCAGAAATAGACGGCGCAGGCAAGCACCGTCCACTTCGAGGAGTAGTCGATCGCATTCAGGATCAGCACCAGCGGCGCGAACAGCACGAGGTTCTCGACGGCGTTGTCATGCGCGAACATCAGGCGGTTCGCCCATTCCGACTGCGGCTTGTCGGTGCGCGAGGGATTGGCCATCGCACCACCAAGCCCGCGAATCTGGCAGCGGTTGATGGTGTAGGGAATCCAGAGGATTCCAGTCAGGACCACCGTCAGTGTCAGCCAGAACAATTCACGCGTCATAACCCGGTCCCCTCATCAATTTCTGCTGCAGGCATGGAGCTTATACGAAAGCGCGAAAGATTCTGCTATGCGCGAACCCTGACATAGCTGCCGGGTGCGTCCTCGATCGGGGGAAACGCCTCGCTGCCGACCGTGCGGGCCGGGACTTCCTCGGGATCGAGTGCGCCCAGCCATTGCCGCCAGTCCGGCCACCAGGAGCCCTTGTGCTCGACCGCGCCCTTCATCCACTCGGCGACGTTGGCGGACTTCACGTTGTCGTTGGTCCAGTACTGGTATTTGTTCGAGGCGGGCGGATTGACCACGCCGGCGATGTGGCCCGAGCCGGACAGCACGTATTTCACCGGGCCGCCGAAGAACTGGGAGCCGTACAGCACCGATTCAGCCGGCGCGATATGGTCCTCGCGGGTTGCGAGATTGTAGATCGGCACCATGACCTTGGAGAGATCGAGCAAGGTGTTGTCCAGCACCAACGTGCCGGTCGAGAGCCGGTTCTCAAGGTAGCAATTGCGCAGGTAGTACGAATGGTTCGACGCGGTCATGCGGGTCGCGTCCGAATTCCAGTGCAGCAGGTCGAACGCGCTCGGCTGCTGGCCTTTGAGGTAATTGCTGACGACATAGGACCAGATCAAATCGTTGGAGCGCAGCATGTTGAAGGCCATCGCCATCTTCGAGCCTTCGAGCACGCCCGCCGCCTTCATGTCCTGCTCGAGGGATGCGATCTGCTCCTCGTCGACGAACACGAGCAAATCACCGGCATGGGTGAAGTCGACCTGTGCCGCGAAGAACGTCGCGGACGCCACGCGCTGGCGGCGCTTCTCGGCGAGCCAGGCCAGCGTGGTCGCGAGCATGGTGCCGCCGACGCAATAGCCGGCGGTGTGCACCTTCATCTCGCCGGTGACCTTCTCGATCACGTCCATCGCCGTGAGCGGGCCTTCCTTCATGTAGTCTTCCCAGCTCTTGGCTCCGAGGCGTTTGTCGGGATTGACCCATGAGATCACGAACACGGTGATGCCCTGATCGACGCACCATTTGATGTAGGATTTCTCCGGCTTGAGATCGAGGATGTAGAATTTGTTGATCCAGGGCGGGATGATCAGGAGCGGCGTGCGCAGCACCTTCTCCGTCGCCGGCGCATACTGGATCAGCTGCATCATCTCGTTCTGGTAGATCACCTTGCCCGGCGTCGTCGCCATGTTCACGCCGACGACGAGATTGTCCGGATCGGACTGACGGATCTTCAGCGTGCCCTTGCCGGCGGCGATGTCCTCGGCCAGCATCTTCAGGCCGCGCGCGAGATTTTCGCCGCTGCTGGCCACCGTCGCGCGCAGCACTTCCGGATTGGTCAGCACGAAGTTGGAGGGCGATATCGCGTTGGTGACTTGCTGGACGTAGAACTCGGCCTTGCGGCGGGTCTGCGGATCGAGGCCCTCGGCTTCGCGCACAAGCTCCTGCGCAAATTTGGTCGTGAGCAGATAGAGCTGCATCATGAAATCGAAGAACTGGTTCGACTTCCATTCCGGATCGGCAAAGCGCTTGTCGCGCGGCGAGGGTGCGATCGCGGGCGGTGCGTCCTGACCGGCCATGCGGCGCGCCGCCGAGCCCCAGAGGTCAAGATAGTCCTTGGCGAGCTTGGTCTGGAGTGCGGAGGCCCGCGACGTATCCGACAGCCAGTATTCGGCGACGGCGGTGAAGGTCTTGATGACCTCGGTAAGCTCCGCCGGCGGACGATCCTGCACCTCGCCGCTCTCGCGCGGCTTCAGGTACGCGGCAAGCGCCTTGCCGCCGCTTTCCATCGCCCGCGCGACATTCATCGCGAAGGCTTCCGCATCGAACTTCGTCTCGGGTTTGGGCGTATCGGTGGTGGCCATACTCATGAGGAGAACAGTAACGATTCATTCCGTATTCGTCACCGCGAAGCTCGCATGTTTGGCGTTAAACACTCTCGAAGATGTGTTGCAGTGCGACAAAATTTTCTTGGTTCCGTCACAATCGAGCCGCACCGCTCGGCTTGATGGACTGGGGCTATTTTCTCGCTCGCACCATTTGGGCAGCAATGGTTTGAGCTTGGGCGCGGACTTGGGTAAGGTTGCCCGGGGCCGTGCTTTGGGACGAAGTGGGGATTTCCCTAGTGTTGGCGTTGTGGGACCTGCAAAAGTCGCGGCGGATCTGTGGCGCGCTGCTGATGGCGACGCTCGCCCTGGGCGGCTGCTCGAGCCAGCTCGCGGATATGACGCCTTCCGATGCTCAAGCGCATCCCAGAGAGGCCGGCAGCTATCTGCCGGTGCACGATCTGCCGCCGGATCGCGATCAGGCCGTCATGCCGCCGGACCAACGCGCCAAGATCGAGGCCGAACTTGCTGCCGCGCGCGACCGTCAGGCGGTTGCCACCAAGGACGCGAAATAGGGCGCCGCAAGGTAATCGCTGGCGCCTCCGCCTCGCCGTGCTAAAAGACCTTAGTTCAGCCGAGAGTCAGGGCGAACGACTTCAGTCAACGTCGTCGATGATTGCTCTAAGTATTTGATCTTGAGTAATTTTCGCGAGAGATGCGGGCGCCTTCCGCCTGGTCTTTATGGCCTGTCGATTCTGTCCTGACCGGTTGCCGGAGCCGAGAGAGCCATGGAAGAATTTTACCGCATCCGCCGCCTTCCGCCTTACGTGTTCGAACAGGTCAACCGGGCCAAGGCAGCCGCGCGGAACGCCGGCGCCGACATCATCGACCTCGGCATGGGCAATCCGGACCTGCCGGCGCCTGCGCACGTGCTGGAGAAGCTGAAGGAGACGCTGGGCAAGCCGCGCACCGACCGCTACTCGGCCTCCCGCGGCATCCCCGGGCTGCGCCGGGCCCAGGCCGGCTACTACGCCCGCCGCTTCGGCGTGAAGCTCAATCCCGACACCCAGGTGGTGGCGACGCTTGGCTCCAAGGAGGGCTTTGCCAACGTGGCGCAGGCGATCACCGCGCCCGGCGACGTCATCCTTTGTCCCAATCCGAGCTACCCGATTCACGCCTTCGGCTTCTTGATGGCGGGCGGCGTGATCCGTTCGGTGCCCTCGGAGCCGACGCCGCAATTCTTCGAGGCTGTCGAGCGGGCGATCGTGCATTCGATCCCGAAGCCGCTGGCGCTCGTGGTCTGCTATCCTTCGAACCCGACCGCCTATGTCGCGAGCCTCGACTTCTACAAGGACCTGGTCGCGTTCGCGAAGAAGCACGAGATCCTGATCCTGTCGGATCTCGCTTATGCCGAGGTTTATTTCGACGAAAGCAACCCGCCGCCCTCGGTGCTCCAGGTGCCGGGCGCGATGGACGTTGCCGTCGAGTTCACCTCGATGTCGAAGACCTATTCGATGGCTGGCTGGCGCATGGGCTTCGCGGTCGGCAACGAGCGCGTGATTGCGGCACTCGGCCGCGTCAAATCATATCTCGACTACGGTGCGTTCACGCCGATCCAGGTCGCAGCGACCGCCGCACTGAACGGACCGGACGATTGCATCAAGGAGATGCGCGACACCTACCGCAAGCGGCGCGACGCGCTGGTGGAATCGTTCGGCCGTGCCGGCTGGGAGATCCCGCCGCCGGAAGCATCGATGTTCGCCTGGGTGCCGCTGCCGGAAGCCTTCCGCAGCGTCGGCAGCATGCAGTTCGCGACCCTGATGGTGGAGAAATCCGGTGTCGCGGTCTCGCCCGGCGTCGGCTTCGGCGAGCATGGCGAAGGATATGTCCGCATCGCCATGGTGGAAAACGAGCAACGGATCAGGCAGGCCGCGCGTGGCGTGCGCCGCTTCCTTGAAAGCGGCATCGAAACGTTGCACAACGTCGTTCCGCTCGCCACTCGGCGTTAAGTTCTCTTCCGCAGGTTTTCCAAGGCATCATGGTTGCACCCCTGAAAGTGGGCATAGCGGGGCTCGGCACCGTGGGCGCCGAAGTTGTCCGTCTGATCGAAACGCAGGCGCGGGTGCTTGCCGGCCGCAGCGGCCGTGGCATCCGTGTCGTCGCCGTCACCGCACGCTCGAAGGCGAAGAAGCGCGGCGTCGATCTGCGCGGCATCGAATGGGTCAAGGATCCGCTTGCCCTCGCCACGCATCCGGGCATCGACTGCTTCGTCGAGCTGATGGGCGGCGCGGGCGATCCCGCGCTGGCGGCGGTCGAGGCCGCGCTCGCCGCCGGCAAGTCCGTCGTCACCGCCAACAAGGCGTTGCTGGCAAAGCACGGCCTCAAGCTGGCAAAGGCCGCCGAAAAGCACGGCGGCGCGCTGAATTTCGAAGCAGCCGTCGGCGCTGCGATCCCTGTCATCAAGACGTTACGCGAAGGTCTTGCCGGAACCGGCATCAACCGGGTCTACGGCATCCTCAACGGCACCTGCAATTACATCCTGACCCGGATGGAGCAGGAGGGCCTGTCCTTCGCCGAATGCCTGAAGGACGCGCAACGGCTCGGCTATGCCGAGGCCGATCCGTCATTCGACGTCGACGGCCACGATACCGCGCAAAAGCTCGCCATTCTCGCCAGCCTCGCTTTCGGCACGAAAGTTGCTCAAAGCGCGGTGTATGTCGAAGGTATCTCCTCCATCGCGCCGGAAGATCTCCGTGCCGCTGACGATCTCGGTTACCGGCTCAAGCTGCTCGGCGTCGCGGTTCGCACCGCCACGGGCATCGAGCAGCGCGTGCATCCGACCATGGTTCCGAAATCCTCCTCGATAGCGCAGGTGATGGGTGTCACCAACGCGGTCACGATCGATGGCGAGGGCATCCCGCCGATCACGCTGGTCGGCCCCGGTGCCGGCGGCGCCGCGACCGCATCCGCCGTCGTCGCCGACATCGCCGACGTTGCGCGCGGCATTCGCGCCAATCCGTTCGGCCGGCCGATTTCGCAGCTGCGCGACACCAAGAAGGCGCCGATGGAGCGCCACGAGGGCGGCTACTACATCCGCCTTCTGGCACGCGATTTCCCGGGCACCGCGGCTGCGATCGCGACCCGGCTCGCCGAGCAGAAGATTTCAATCGAGTCGATCGTGCAGCGCCACCCCAATGGCGGCCCTGCGCCGGCAGACGGCAAGGCGGTCCCGGTGCCTGTCATTCTCATCACCTATGCCACGCATGAGGACGCCGTGCGCCGTGCGCTCGCGGCCGTGCAGAAGGACAAGGTGATCAGCGGACGGCCACAGGTTATCAGGATCGAGAAGAACTGACACGGTTCGAACGAACTGTGGGTGTTACGAGTTGATGCGGCGGAGATGTCCGTCCAAAACTGTTTCGAAGGAGTGAGCCGATGTCGACCCATATTTCAGTCCCGCCGCAAGCATTGCTCGAGCGCATTCTCACGCTGGAGATCGTGCGTGTGACGGAGCGGGCGGCGGTGTCTTCGGCGCGTCTGCGCGGGCACGGCAACGAGAAGGCGGCCGACCAGGCCGCGGTGGACGCGATGCGGCGCGAGCTCAACAAGCTGCCGATCGAGGGCACCATCGTCATCGGCGAGGGCGAGCGCGACGAGGCGCCGATGCTCTTCATCGGCGAGAAGGTCGGCATGAACGCCGGCCCGCAGGTCGACATCGCCGTCGATCCGCTTGAAGGCACCACGCTGTGCGCCAAGAACATGCCGGGCTCGATTGCCACCATGGCGATGGCCGACGGCGGCACGCTGCTGCACGCCCCCGACGTCTATATGCAGAAGCTCGCGATCGGTCCCGGTTACGACAAGGGCGTCGTCGAGCTCGATGCGACACCGGCCGAAAACGTCCGCCGGCTCGCCAAGGCCAAGGGCGTCAAGCCCGACGGCATCACCGTTCTCGTGCTCGACCGGCCACGCCATGCCAGCATCATCGAGAGCGTGCGATCGACTGGCGCCGCCGTGCGCCTGATCACCGACGGCGACGTCGCCGGCGTGATCCACTGCGCCGACCCCGACAATACCGGCGTCGACATGTATCTCGGCACCGGCGGCGCGCCGGAAGGCGTGCTCGCGGCCGTGGCGCTGCGCTGCATTGGCGGCCAGATGCAGTGCCGTCTCATCCTCGACTCCGACGAGAAGCGCGAGCGCGCCGCCAAGATGGGCGTCAGCGATCCCAAGATGATCTACGGCATCGAGGACATGGCGCGCGGCGACTGCCTGTTCGCAGCCACCGGCGTCACCACGGGCTCGCTGCTGTCGGGCGTCAAATTCCGCAAGGACGGCGTGATCGAGACCGAGACGGTGGTGATGCGCTCCGTCACCGGCACCGTGCGCTACATCAAGGCCGAGCACCGCGAGCTGGCGAAATTCCACCTCGACTGACGACTGCCGTCATTCAGGACGGCGCGACAGCGTCGAGGCCGGAATCTCGTGCCAATAACCTCTGGATTCCGGGGCCGCTCTGACGAGAGTCCCCGAATGACGAACAACAAAAAGAGGAAGCGCACATGTCCGACCTCTCCGCCGTCAAAGCCCTGGTCTTCGACGTGTTCGGCACCGTCGTCGACTGGCGCACCAGCCTGATCACCGACTTCATGTGGTGGGCGAAGGGCCGCGGCATCAGCGCCGACTGGACCGCCTTGGTCGACGGCTGGCGCGGCATGTACATGGCTTCGATGGATGACGTGCGCAAACATCCCGAGCGCGGCTACGTCATGCTCGATGATCTGCATCGCCGCTCGCTCGAAAAACTGGTCGCGCAATTTTCGATTCCAAAGCTGACCGAGGCCGATCTCGATCACCTCACCAAGGGGTGGCACCGCTTGCACCCGTGGCCCGACAGCGTCGCCGGCCTGACCCGACTGAAGACGAAATTCGTGATCTCGCCGCTGTCGAACGGCAATGTCGCGCTGCTCACCAACATGGCGAAGTTCGCAGGGCTTCCCTGGGACCTCATCATGTCGGCCGAGCTGTTCGAGCACTACAAGCCCGATCCCGAAACCTATCTCGGCGCCGCGCGCCTGCTCGGCCTCAAGCCGGAGCAGGTGATGATGGTCGCGGCCCACAACGGCGATCTCGCCGCCGCGCAGAAGAACGGGCTGAAGACGGCCTTCGTGGCGCGGCCGACCGAATACGGTCCGCTTCAGAAGGTCGATTTCGAGGCCACCGGCAATTGGGACATCGTCGCCAAGGATTTTGGTGGGATCGCCGACAAGCTCGGGTGCTAGGGCGGCTGACGCTCATCCGAGGCGGACGAGGCCCGGAATGCTGAACATATGGGCCAAGGCTCAGCCTCGCAGGACGTTCCACGGGGCGAAGGCATTGTTGACGCCCTCGAGCGCCGGTCCGAGTTGCGGCATATGCCGCAGCAGCACCGATTTCATTCCGTTGTTGTGGATCCAGTCCAGACCGAAGTTGGTGTAGACTTCCGCGCGGTAGTCATCGGTGAAGAACCGGTCGCTCTTCAGACGCCGCGATGCCATCAGGATGAAAATGCGGAAGGCGGTATCGCTGAAGCCGAAACCCTCCGGCAGGTCCTCGGCCAATAATCCGACCATCAGATCAACGCGATCGACGTTGCCCTTGTAGATCGCGCGCATCTTCCTGGCGGCACCGGGGATGCTGGTGATTTCTTCGAATGTGTTGACCCGCTTCTTGCCGACCAGCTCGCGAAACCGGTTGTAGCGCGGCACGCCGCGCTCGCGATCACGCATGATGTCGATCGCGGCCACGTCGAGCAGCGGCTGGCCGTCTTTCGTGAACCGGCGCAGGAAGTTGGGAAAATTGTGGAGGCGAATGGCGCCGGGATGAGCGGTGCCGAACGAGTACAGCAGGTTCGCGAAGCCGTGAGTCTGCATGAACTTGCGGGAGGCGGGGCCCTGCATTTTGACCAAGTCGCTAGCGGTAATCTCTGTGCTATCGAGCCGCCGTACATCAAGGTTTTCCGGGATCAACGGGTGCAGGCGGTACACGGCGGTGAATTCCTCGGTCATCGCGTAGGGCGCGCTGTGCTGATCCGTCGGAGAGCCGATGATGCCAAAGGCGGCTTCGCTGTTCTTGCCGAGCACGGCGCGCAGCACCCGGCACGGGATCCCCGACCAGTTGGCGTGCATGCTGAAGTCCAGTGCGGGATGGCCGAGGATGCCTGGCGTCCATTCGACGGTGTGGATCTTGGCGATCAGGGCCGCGTTGATCAGGCGCGCATGCTGGAATAGCTCCTCGTCCTTCCAGGTCGGATACCGCGCCTTCAAGCCGTCGCAGATGACATTGTGCTCGCGTGCAAAGAGATTGTGCAGCAGGCTGAGCCCCACCCACCAATTGTCGTTGAAGCCGGTGAGATCGGCGCCGGGATGCACCGGATCGGCTGGAAGCATCCCATCATCGCCGACCGCGATCTTCCCATCTGCCCCGGAACGGATCTGCATCTGCCTTGCGCGGTCGCTGCCGTAGATTTGTCCGGCGTCCCACCAGTGCGAGTTGAGGTTGCGGAACGTGGGGGTCGCGCCGAGCCATGGTTCACGTGGCGTCTCGTCGCAAACGGTCCGACGGATCTTCATGCAGTCGTCGATCCGCTCATCCGCAGGCCATTCGTCGTTTGGCGTCAGCGGAATTTTGAACTCGTTTCCCGACTTAGGGGCCCCATGGCTGAACCAATTATGCGTTTCGAACTGGATCCAGGCGGCGGCCAGCAGATTGAGGCTGGTCGCCGGAATAAATTCGTGGCGCGCCAGCAATTCCTCCGAGATCACGCGCGGACTGGGTTCGAGCAGGTCGTCCAGGCTGTCCGGTACGCATTCGGACAGCGCGAAGTTACGTCCGAACCGGGCGCCAGCCATCCCCATGCGCGGATGGTCGAGGCTGTTGAACGAGCCGTCGGCGGAACGCCACCGGTCATTGCCCGTGTTCCAGCGAGGCGATGTCGTGCCGTAGCCGGTATGGTGCAGATTGCGCTCCCGCAGCCGGTCGCGGAACGCCGAGAGATTGACGGCTCCGAGCAGGGTCGGCAGTTTGTCCCATGTGACAAAGAAGTTGACGGCCCGATAGATAACATCCGGGACCCATTGGAGCAGGTCGCGATGGAAGACAAAACCATCGTTCTCGCGGGACATTGACGCTCCCAAACGCAATTGAGCGAAATGAACTTAACTTGCAACTAGGAAGTAATGTTCGCCAACGCCGCCGGAGGCATCACGCAATTTGAAGTTCTTTACCGGCCAGTCGGACGGCGGTGATCGTTCGGATGGTCCGGGCGGCGCGTGTGTCGCCCGGACCAGATCCGGCGATTACAAAGTCATCTGCATCGGTTCGGGATAATAGTGGAATCCTTCACCCGCCTTGGCGACATGGCCATAGCCCGGCCAGGCGAAGTGATAGGACATCACGGGCGTCTTGTTCGCAGCAAGCATGGTCAGCAGTTTTACGCGTGACTCGGCCGCCTGCTTCGGGTCGGTGTCGTAGGAGAATTCCATCCGCGGCCGCTCGAGCAGCAGGACGGGATGATGCGACAGGTCACCAAGGAAGGCGAAGGACTTGCCGGCCGACGAGACCATGAAGATGGTGTGGCCGACGGTATGACCGGGCGCTGCGATTGCCTGCACGCCAGGCAGAAATTCCTGGCCGTCCTTGAAGAACACGATGCGGTCGCGGACCGGCAGCAGGTTCTTGCGGGCGTGAACGACGAAATCCTTGGCCGCGCTGCCGAGCTTGCCTTCGTCGGTCCAGAAGTCGAAATCGGTCTGCGAGATGTAGATCTGCGCGTTGGGAAACAGCGGCTTGCCGCCGTCGTCCACGATGCCGCCGATGTGGTCGATATGGGCATGCGAGCAAACCACGGCGTCGATGTCGCCGGGCTTGATGCCGGCCTCGGTCATGCTCTTCTGCTGCCGACCGGTGGTGACGCCGAACATCTTGGATGAGCCCATGCCGGTATCGAACAGGATGAGCTTGTCGCCGGTGTTGACGATCGGCGAGTTCTGCTCGAGCACGACATTGTCCGGCGACAGGAAATTGTCGACGAGCATCTTCTTCACCTCTTCCTTGGAAACACCGGTGAAGGTGCCCGAGGGATCGCCCAGGGGAAGCGGTCCGTCGGACACGACGGTGACTTCGGCGTCGCCGAGAACGAAGCGGTGCCAGTAGGGCGTCTGGGTGCCGAGCTTGGGAGCGCGCGCCAAGGCGCTGCCGCCGAGCATTGCGCTGGCACCAAGGCCAGCCCCGAGGGTCAACAAGGACCGACGTGAGACATCGATTGTCATGCGTTTCCTCCGCTTTTGTCTTTTGTTTTGCGCAATTGCTTGCGCGTTACATTCGGCCCGCGCCGATGGTCGAATGCTGCGCCGGTTCAGGCAGGCGAGCAAGTGGAATTGATTTGGCGATGATCTCGGTTTGTCGAAGTTGGATGCGCAATTCCGGCGCGCGACAAAAGACGTCCGTTGCCGACGAGCCTCGTCAGCACGATCCGTGCCAGTACGGCCAAAGGCAATCAATGATTGTGTCGTGATTGTGTCTGCTGGCCGCCCGATACGGCGTGACCGCAAGATTCTTTGTACGCCGCGACCTATGGCTCATGCAATTCTCGGCGCGAGCTCGCTCCCTTCCGTTTCGGCAAAGCCCGCCTGCAAAACCTCTTCGCGCTTGTGGCGCAAATGCGCTCGCAGGATATGGGCGAGGCCGACGCCGTCGCGCCTCTGCAGTGCGTTCAGGATGGCATCGTGCTCCTTCACGGCGACCGCCCAGCGTTCGGGCGTCATCGGCGTGACATAGCGCGCGCGGCGGATGCGCGCGGTCACGGACGTATACAGCCCCGCGAGCACCGGGTTTCCGGCCGCAACGACGATGGCTTCGTGAATGGCGCGGTTGCCGCGATAGTACTGGATCAGATCGCGTTCGCGATAATGCCGCACCATGTCCGCGTGCGCGGCGGCAATCGCGTCGATCTCGGCATCGGTGATGCGTTCGCAGGCGAGTTCGCCGGCGAGCGCCTCGAGACCCTGGCAGACCTCGAACAAGTCGCGCATGTCCTTGTCGGTCAGTTTTGCTGCGCGCGAGCCGCGATGCGGCAGGAGCTGCACGAGACCTTCGGCGGCGAGCACCTTGAGCGCCTCGCGGAGCGGCGTGCGCGATATCTGCAGCCGCTCGCACAGTTCGCGCTCGGGAATCCGCGCGCCCGGCGGGATCTCGCCGTCGAGCAGGATGGCCCGGATGCGGCCGACGACTTCCTCATGAAGCATGGGTCTGAAGTCCAATTGAATGCAAAAATGGAGCTATATACGCATTAATGCAAGTTCCGGCTTGTAAATTGATCATTTTGCATTCAAAAATGTAGAAAAGCAGAAGGACATCGAGGAAATGGACCAGCAGGTGAAGGCGGAAGACCTCGTTTTCGAGCGCCAGGACGGGATCGGGCGGATCACCTTCAACCGCCCGCAGGCGCGCAACGCCTTCACTTTCGCGATGTATGAGCGGCTCGCCGCGATCTGCGAGGAGATCAACGACGATCACGCGATCAAGGTACTGGTGCTGCGCGGGGCCGGCGACAAGGCGTTTGCCGCGGGCACCGACATCAATCAGTTCCGCGATTTCAAGTCGCCGCAGGACGCGATCGACTACGAGAACCGCATCGATCGAGTGTTGACCACGCTCGAGCAGTGCCGCGTGCCGACGATCGCGGCGATCAACGGGTTCTGCACCGGCGGCGGCGCGGGCATTGCCGCGGCATGTGACCTCCGCATCGGCACCCAAAGCGCGAAAATCGGCTTTCCCATTGCCCGCACGCTCGGCAACTGCCTGTCGATGTCCAATGTCAGTCGTCTCACCGCGCTGATCGGCGCCGCCCGCGTCAAGGATCTGATCTTCACGGCGCGGCTCGTCGACGCGACCGAGGCTGCCAGTGTCGGGCTGCTCGGCGAGGTCGTCGAGGATATCGCCGCGCTCGAAAGGCGCGCGGACGAGGTTGCCAAATTGCTCGCCAGCCACGCGCCGCTGACGCTGAATGCGACCAAGCAGGCCGTGGCGCGCCTGCAAAGGCGCCTGACGCCCGACGAGGGCGAAGACCTCATCCTGATGTGCTACACGAGCCAGGATTTTCGCGAAGGGCTCGATGCTTTCCTCACCAAGCGCGCGCCGCAATGGCGCGGCCAATAGGACGCCCCGATGCAAAGCGATCGCTCGCAATCAACCTCCGGCCGTTCGGGGCCGCTTGCCGGCCTCAAGGTGATCGATCTCACCCATGTCATGGCAGGGCCGACCTGCACCTTGATGCTGGCCGATATGGGCGCCGACGTCATCAAGATCGAGAAATCGCCGAACGGTGACGACACCCGCCATTCGGTGCCGCCGAAGATCGGCGACGAGGCGGCCTCCTTCCTGATGATGAACCGCAACAAGCGCGGCATCGTGCTGGATCTGAAGACCGATGGCGGCAAGCAGGTGTTGCGGCGGCTGATCGCGGGCGCCGACGTGCTGGTCGAGAATTTTGCGCCGGGCGCCATGGAGCGCCTCGGCTTCGGCTATGACGACCTGCACAAGCAGCATCCAACGCTGATCTATTGCTCGCTGTCTGGCTTCGGCCGCACCGGACCCTACAAGCATCGCCGCGGCTTCGATCTGGTCGCCCAGGCCATGAGCGGAATCATGAGCTTTACCGGCGAACGTCCCGATGGTCCGCCCGTGAAATGCGGCCCGCCGCTGTCCGACATCACCGCCGGCCTGCTGGCGAGCATGGGCATCCTCGCGGCCTACACGCACCGTCTCAAGACCGGCGAAGGGCAGTGGGTCGAGACCTCGCTCTATGAGGCCGCGCTGGTGCAGACCTACTGGCAGTCGACCATCGCGCTGGCCGCGGGCACCGCGCCGCGGGCCATGGGTTCGGCGCATCCGCTCAACGCGCCATATCAGGCGTTCGAGGCCTCGGACGGCTGGTTGGTGGTCGGCGGCGCCAACAAGAAGCATTGGCTGTTGATGCTGGAGGCGCTCGGCGCAAGCGAGCTCGCAGCCGATCCACGCTTCGTCACCGGCGCCGACCGCATGGCCAATTTGAAGGAGCTCGAAGCTGTTCTGAGCGAGCGCTTCCGCACCCGCACGCGCGCGCACTGGCTGGCGGCACTGGACGAGAAGGGCGTGCCGTGCGGGCCCGTGCACGACATGCTGGAGGCGCTCAGCGATCCGCAGACGCTGGCGCGCGAGATGGTTGTCGAGGTCGAGCATTCCACGCTCGGGCCCGTGAAGACGATCGGCTTGCCGGTCAAGTTTTCGGAGACCCCAGGCAAAGTGCGCACGGGCGCGCCGGTCTACGGTGAGCATACAAGCGAGGTGCTGGCCGAGCATGGGTTCGACCGGAAGCAGATCGACGCGCTCGAACAAGAAGGCGCAATCGTGTTGGCATCGGGAAGAGGCGAGGAACGGGTCGCCTGACCGGACGTCGAAAACAACAAGAACAAGAGACAAAAATAAGCTGGAGGACATCATGGGTCAGACATCAAAACTTCTGCTCTCCGCAGCCGTAATTGTGCTCGCCGGCACGACGCCGGCGCTCTCGGCGTGGCAGCCGCAAAAGCCGATCGAGTTCGTGGCGACCGCCGGGCCCGGCGGCGGCACGGACAATCTCGCGCGCGCCGTGCAGAACATCATCACCAAGCACAAGCTGGTGGAGCAGCCGATCGTCGTCGTCAACAAGGGCGGCGGCAGCGGCGCGGAAGGCTATGTCTACGGCAAGGCGTCCGCCGGCGATCCCTACAAGGTGATCTTCGGCACGTCGAATGCCTGGCAGCAGCCGCTCGTCTCCAAGGTCGCTTTCAACTACACCGATCTCACCCCGATCGCGGCGATGGCGCAGGACGAGTTCCTGCTCTGGGTCAAGCAGGACGCGCCCTACAAGACGGCGGGCGATTATCTGAAGGCGGCCGCATCAGGCGAGTTCAAGATGGGCGGCGCGCAGTCAAAGGATACCGACGAGGTGCTGACCCGCATGATCGAGAAGGCCGGCCACATCAAGCTGACCTATATTCCCTTCAAGAGCGGCGCCGAGACGGCCGTGCAACTCGCCGGCGGACACCTGGACTCTCACGTCAACAATCCCAGCGAGAGTCTCGGGCAATGGCGTGGCGCCACCCAGCGCCCGCTTTGCGTCTTCAGCCCGAAGCGGCTGCCGCAGGGCGCCAAGGTCACCGCGACCGAAGGCTGGGGCGATGTTCCGACCTGCGTCGAGCAGGGCCTCGACATCAAGCAGTATGAGCAGCCGCGCACAGTGTGGCTCCCCGGCAAGGTCACGCCGGACCAGGCCGCGTTCTATGTTGACCTGATGAAGAAGGTGCAGGCGACGCCGGACTGGAAGGACTACATCGAGAAAACCTCCCAGGTCGACACGTTCCTGACCGGTGCCGAGTTCGACAAGTTCATCAAGGAGGATCTCGAGCGCGTCAGGCTGGTTGCGAGCGAGCAGGGTTGGTTGGTCAAGTGAGGCTGCGCACGCCTCAAACCCCTCCGCCGGAACGACAGCGAACGCTGGGAAAACACGTGCGCCATAATCGGACACTGTACGTGGCCTGACCGGAGCCCTCGATGATATCGCGCCGCGCTCTCGAACTTGCGACAGCCGTTCTCACCGGCAGCTTCGGTGTGGCGGTCGTCATTTCCAGCCTCGATAACGGCATCGGCTGGTCGAGCGCGGGCGTGGACGCCGGGACGTTTCCGTTCCTGACCGGGATCATCATCGTGCTCGGGAGCCTCTACAACCTGTTTCGAGGTGTCATGCCGGCCGCGACGCTCGCCAGCGTCCCAATTGCCATCACATCGATCGAGCTGCGCCGGCTTGCCGGCCTGTTCGTGCCGGCCGCGATTTTCGTGGCTGCGATCCCGTTGGCCGGGGTGTACGTCGCCTCGGCCCTGTACATCTTCGCGGTACTGGCGATCCCCCGACAACAATCCGTGCCGCGCGCGCTTGGCATGGCGGCGGCGACAGCGCTTGCGCTCTACATCGTGTTCGAGCGCATGTTCCAGGTGAGCTTGCCGCACGGCGCGCTCGCCGCGGCGTTCGGCTTCTGACGGAGAGGCCGATGGACAATCTCGGGGAACTCCTTCACGGCTTCAGTATCGCGATCACGCTGCCGCATCTGGCGCTGATGGTGATCGGCGTGCTGCTCGGCATTCTCGTCGGCGTGCTGCCCGGGCTGGGTGCTCCGAACGGGGTGTCGCTGCTGCTGCCGCTGACTTTCGGCATGCAGCCGGTCTCTGCCATCATCCTGCTCTCCAGCATGTATTGGGGCGCGTTGTTCGGGGGATCCGTGACCTCGATCCTGTTCAACATCCCGGGCGAGCCGTCGTCTGTCGCCACCACCTTCGACGGCTACCCGATGGCGCGCGATGGACGGCCGACGACGGCGCTCGCCACCGCCTTCGGCTCGGCGGCATTCGGCGCGCTGATCGGCGTCATCCTGATCACCTTCCTCGCATCATGGGTGGCGCAAGTCGCACTCGCCTTCGGGCCGGCGGAATATTTTGCGGTCTATTTTCTTGCCTTCGCCAGCTTCGTCGGCATGGGCGGGGCTGCTCCGATCAAGACTGTCGTCGCGCTGGCGATCGGCTTTGCCATCGCCGCCATCGGCATCGACACCGTCTCCGGCAGCGTGCGCCTCACCATGGGCGTCGACGAGCTGGTCAAGGGCGTCAACTTCGTCGTCGCGGTGATGGGCCTGTTCGGCATCGGCGAGCTGCTCGTGGCCGTCGAAGAGGAGTTTCATGCCCGCGCGGTCTCGTCGAAGATAGAGTGGCGCGAGGTGTTTCGCGCGATCGGTCGCCTGCCGCGGCATAGCGTTGCGCTGTTGCGCAGCGCGGCGATCGGATGCTGGATGGGGATCACGCCCGGTGGCCCGACTGCGGCATCGTTCATGAGCTACGGCATCGCCCGGCGCTTCTCGCGCCGTGGCAGATATTTCGGCACCGGGGAGCTTGAAGGCATCATCTCGCCGGAGACGGCCGATCATGCGGCTGGCACCAGCGCGCTTCTGCCCATGCTCTCGCTCGGCATTCCCGGCTCGGCCACTGCGGCCGTCATGATGGGCGGGCTGATGATCTGGGGCCTCAATCCCGGGCCGATGCTGTTCGTCGACCAGAAGGACTTTGTCTGGGGCCTGATTGCCTCGATGTATGTCGGCAACATCGTCGCCGTCGCACTCGTGCTGCTGACCGTTCCGGTCTTCGCGGCCCTGATGCGGATTCCCTTCGTGATCATCGCGCCGCTGATCGTGATCATCTGCGTCGTCGGCGCCTATTCGGTATCGAACTCCTATCTCGATGTCGTCATGATGCTCGGCTTCGGCATCGTCGGCTATCTCTTCAAGAAGCTGTTCTATCCGCTGGCGCCGCTCGTGCTCGCGATCGTCATCGGGGACAAGGCCGAGGACGCGTTCCGGCAGTCGATGCTGATGTCCAAGGGATCGCTCGGGATCTTCTTCGCCAACAAGCTGGTGACATGCCTGATCGTGGCCGGCATCGCACTTTTGCTGCTTCCGCTCGTGCTGCAGCTTGCGCGCCTGCTGCGCAAGCCTGCGCCGTCCACCGACGAGACGACAGCCCAAGAGAGAACGCAAGAGAGAGCTCAAGAGACCGCTCAAGAGACCGCTCGGGAGAAAGTGATCATATGACCGCAAAGCCGCTCATTGCATTGGCAATGGGAGATCCCGCCGGCATCAGCCCGGAATTGACCGCAAAGCTCGTGGTGCAGGACGATATCCGCGCCCGCAGCCAGATTGTCGTGATCGGCGACCGCCGCATCTTCGACGCGGGCGCGCGCGTTGCCGGCGTCGAGCCGGAGCTGACAACAGTGGAGCAGGGGGCCGATCTGCGCGCGGCGGAGGGCGAGACTCTGTTCGTCGACCTCGGCCATCTCGATCCCGGCGACATCCAGCAGGGGATCGCGAGCCTTGCCGGCGGCAGGTTCGCGCTTGCCAACTACAAGCACGCGCTCGAGCTCGGCCGCGACGGCCGGGTCGATGCCGTCTGCTTCACGCCGTTCAACAAGCAGGCGATGCGGCTGGCCCGCGCCGAGTATGACGACGAGATCGCATTCTCCGCCGAAGTGGTCGGACTCAAAACCCCCGCAAGCGAGTTCAATGTGCTGGACCGGCTGTGGAACGCCCGCGTGACGTCCCACATCCCGCTCAAGGACGTCGCCGCGCGACTGTCCGGCGAACGCATCCATAGCGCGCTGAAGCTGACCGATGCCTGCATGCGCAACGCCGGCTTCGCACGGCCGCGCATCGCGGTCGCCGGTCTCAATCCGCATGCCGGTGACGGCGGCAATTTCGGCCGCGAAGAGATCGACATCATTGCGCCCGTGGTCGCCGCCGGCCAGCGCGATGGTATTGCCGCGGAAGGGCCATTTCCCGCTGACACCGTATTCCTGCGCGCCAAGGGCGGCGCCTTCGATGCGGTGCTGACGATGTATCACGACCAGGGCCAGATCGCGATGAAGCTGATGGGTTTTGATCGTGGCGTGACTTTGCTTGGCGGCTTCCCGTTCCCGATCTGCACGCCCGCGCACGGCACCGCGTACGACATTGCCGGGCAGGGCATTGCATCAATCGGGGCCAGCCGCGCCGCGCTGGTGCTAGCCGGAGAGATGGCGGCTCGTCGCGTCGCCTGATTTCTCCGAGGGCGCCTGCTTGTGCCCGCGGTGGCCGTGCGCAGCTTCGGGCCCCACCGGGAAAAAGTGGAAACTTCCGCCGTCGTAACGAGTTGCTGTCCCATGAACGTCTCCATCTCGGAGTTGGAACATGGTAGACGACGACCCGCTGCGAACGGCGGTGGATATTGCTTGGTCCGTTTACCGCGCCCGGCATCGCCACGTCGATGCCGCAGATTGCCGTCGCTGCCTGCTCGAGCGTCATCTGCAAGGGAGATGGGAAGCGCGCGGGAGCGATGCCGAAGAACTCACGGGATTCGGGATTGCCTACCTCGATCGGCTTCCCGAGGACGAATGTTAAGGCTCGTGGAAGGGCTCGTCTGCCGGGTCGCGGCCGCAAGTGCCAGGCCGAATTGGACGCTGCTCGCGATTTCGAACCTTCTGTCCGCCGCGATCGTGCTGATCGTGCGTGCGGCGGCTTGACGGTAGCCTGCCATGCGCATCGCTCAGCTTGCTCCCCTGGCCGAAAGCGTCCCTCCGAAGCTCTACGGGGGCACCGAGCGGGTGGTGGCCTGGCTGGTGGATGGGCTGGTCGAGCTCGGCCACGAAGTCACGCTGTTTGCGAGCGGCGATTCCAGGACGAATGGTGCGCTTCATCCGGTCTGGCCCCGCGCGCTGCGGCTCGGACAGAAGGGGGCGGACCCGACCGCCGCAAGCGCGATGCTGATGGAGGCAATCGCAAGGCGTGCGAAAGAATTCGACGTAATCCACGCGCATGTCGACTGGCTGTCCCTGCCGTTGCTCAGTCGTCTCGGCGTGCCGTTCCTCACGACCATGCACGGTCGCCTCGACTTGCCTGGGCTACCCGACGTCCTCAGGCACTTCCCTGAAGCATGCTTCGTGTCGATTTCCGATCATCAGCGGCTGCCGCTTCCGGATGCGAAATGGATCGGAACCATCCAGCACGGGCTGCCGCCCGATCTGTTTCGGCCGTCCTACGAACCGGGGTCCTATTTGGCGTTTCTCGGGCGGCTCACCGCAGACAAGGGTCCGCAGGACGCCATCCGTATCGCGCGCGCAGTCCAGATGCCCCTCCATATCGCCGCGAAGGTCCCGCGCGCCGAGACGGCCTACTTCAGGAACCACATCGAGCCGAACGTCGACGGCAAGGATATCCGGCTTGTTGGGGAAGTCGATGACGCGAAGAAACAGCCCTTCCTTGCCGAAGCCGCTGCTCTGCTGTTTCCGATCGATTGGCCGGAGCCGTTTGGGCTGGTCATGATCGAAGCGATGGCATGCGGAACGCCCGTGATCGCCTATCGCTCCGGCTCCGTCCCCGAAGTCATCGAACATGGATTGACCGGCTTCATCGTCGAGAACGAGGAGCAGGCCGTCAAGGCGATCGGCGAACTGGGAAAACTGGATCGAAGGAAGGTGCGCGCCCGCTTCGAGGAGCGCTTCTCTGCGAGCCGAATGGCGAGGCAGTACGAACACCAATACCGCAGGCTCGCTGGCGCCGCGGCTCGGGAGTTGATCACTGAACCGTCGGAAACGTGAAAGGAGCAGCCGATGTCGCTCGGAAAAGCGGGGCAGATTTGCATCTTTCTGGTCTTCGCTCTGGCTGCGCCGCCGGCGTTCGCCGCGGAGATCGACGCCGCTGCCATCAACGTCGCCGAGCCGTCGAAGAAAACCCTGTCGAACGATAAGCCGACCGCGGCGGGGGTCCGGTTGCAGGTCCTGCTGGACCGCGCGCACTTCTCGCCCGGCGAGATCGACGGCAGATTCGGCGAGAACGCCAAAAAGGCGTTGCGGGCCTATGCCGAAGCACGGCAGCTGCCGGTTTCGGACGCCGTGACGGACGATGTCTGGACCGCGTTACGGGCGGACGACCGGCCGGTGACGATGACCTATGCCATCACCGAGCAGGACGTGGCGGGTCCTTTCCTGAAAAAGCTGCCGTCGAGGATGGAGGACATGAAGGAGCTTACAAAGCTCGGCTTCACCAGTGCGCGCGAGGCCCTGGCCGAGAAATTTCACATGAGCGAGCAGCTCCTGGTCGCGCTCAACTCCGGGCGTCATTTCGATCGCGCCGGCGACACCATCGTCGTGGTGGACACATCAGGCGCAGGCGAGGGCATCCCCACCAAGGCCGAGAGGATCGAGGTCGACAAGATCAGGCAGACCGTAAAACTGTTCGACAAAACGAATGCGCTGATCGGATTTTATCCCGCGACCGTCGGCAGCGAAGAGAAGCCGTCGCCCTCAGGTACGCTCAAGGTCACGGAAGTCAGCCGAAATCCGTACTATCGCTACAATCCCGCTTATCGCTTCAAGGGCGTCCATTCCCGCAAGCCCTTCACCATCAAGCCCGGCCCGAACAATCCGGTCGGCACGGTCTGGATCAACCTGTCTGCCGAGGGCTACGGCATTCACGGCACGCCTTCGCCGGAGAAGATTTCCAAGGCGGAATCTCACGGCTGCGTGCGTCTGACCAATTGGGATGCCGAGCGCGTCGCCGGGCGTGTCTCGAAGGGCACGCCGGTGGCATTCGTGGGCAGCCCCGGATGAACAAACGCCTCGAGGTGGCAACGCCGCTCGCCGATTGTGCGCTATTTCGGGATCGGCATCGTCAGCTCCTTGTCGGCCGTATCCACCACGAAGACGGCCAGCAATTTTGCGGGTTCGGTCTCGCTGGCATTGGCGCTGACGGCATGGCGGTCGCCGGGCTTTTCGGAGAAGTTCTCGCCCTTGTGAAAGACCTTGGCCGGGCCGTCATTGACCTGACTGCGTATCGCTCCTTCCAGGACGGTGGCGTAGATGAAAGCCGAGGGCGCGTGGATGTGGGCCGGCGAGGAGCCTCCGGGACCATACTCGACCAGTACGCCCTTCATGCTCTTGCCCGGGACATTGGGCAGCGCCTGGTCGAACACGACCGTCACCTTGGCCGTGGGCGTCGCCGTCTCGGCGGCATGGGCTGTCAGGAATGATGCGGCATAAACAGCGGTTGCGATGAGCAATCTGCGCATGGGGGTCTCCTCAAAGTCTCGCGAGCCATGTTGCGAGCGGCGTTTTGCCAAGCCGCGCCTCGCCGAGAGGGTTCAGCGATGTGTCGTCGATGGGAGCGCCGTAGTACGGCGCCTTTGGGTCTCCCACCACCGGTCGGGGGTCGCCGGACGCCTTCAGGCGGCGTGCGATGAATTCATCAAAGGGCGCCTTCTCAGGTCCTGCGATATCGATCGTGCCGTTGAGCGGCGGGCTCATCGCGACTTCTGCGAGGCGATCGGCCACGTCCTCGGCCGCGATGGGCTGAAACAATGCCGAGGGAACAACGATCCCACCCTCGGCCGCACCCATCTCGGCAATGGCGCTGAGGAATTCGAAGAACTGGGTGGCGCGGACGATCGAGTAGGGGACCGGCGAAGACTTGATGATAGTCTCCTGCGCCAGCTTGGCGCGAAAATAGGAGTTATCGGGCGAGCGCTCGGTTCCGACGATCGAGAGCGCCACATGATGCTTCACGGCCGCTGCGGCCTCAGTCGCAGCGAGGTTTTTGCTCGAACGCTCGAAGAATTCCAGCACGGCCGCGGGCTCCCAGGACGGCGCGTTGGCAACGTCGACGACGACATTGGTGCCCGCCAGCACTGCTGCGAGACCTTCCCCGGTCACCGCGTTCACGCCCGACTTCGGCGAAGCCGCGACCGCGTCGTGGCCTTGCTGCTTGAGCTTCGCCACCAGCTTGGATCCGATCAATCCGGTCCCGCCGATCACGACGATCTTCATGGCCTATCTCCTCGGCACGTTGCGGGCGCGAGCGTTTCAGGGTCGACGGCGCGCGCGTCGCGATGCGATGAGGCGACTCTTACCGGGGAAATGGGGCAGGCTCTTGCCTGTAACCGGCCTGCCTTGTCCAAAAATGATGAAGATGTTTATCGATCGCCGATAGATAAGTTGCATATCGAAATAGCCCGACGCGCGGAGCGCACCGCTGGCGCCAGCCACCACCAGCGGCGCGCGCTAGATTGCAGCACGTCCTTCGTGTCGGCGTTCGGTTACAGACGGCAATCGCACTACGCAGCGGAACCCGACATGGCTGGTCGAGGTATCGACCGGCTCGGCGTGCCGCGCGGCCGGGCGGTATCGGCGGCAATAGTTCGGCGCGCAGAGGTGCGAGCCGCCCTTGAGGACCGTGAGCGGAATCTGGATGTCGGGGAGGCGAGGGTCGTAGCTTGTGTGCTCACCGCCGCCGCGGGGATTTTTGGGGATGCAGCAGGGTTTTGCGGCGTCGGCGGCGTGTTTTGACGACCACCAGTCGGAGGTCCACTCCCAGACATTGCCGATCATGTCGTAGAGGCCGTAGCCGTTCGGCGGGAAGGCCATGACCGGCGAGGTACGCTCGTACCCATCCTCGCCGAGATTCTGGACGGGGAAGTTGCCCTGCCAGATATTGGCCATGTGTTTGCCGCCCGGCATCAGCGCATCGCCCCAGGCGTATTCCTCCGCCTCGAGGCCGCCACGCGCCGCAAATTCCCATTCCGCCTCCGTCGGCAGGCCCTTGCCGGCCCAGTGGGCATAGGCTGCCGCATCGCTAAAGGAGACGTGGACGACGGGATGATCGTCGAGATCCTCGATGTGCTGCCAGGACCATAGGGATGACGCCAGTTGGCGCCGCGCAGGAATGTCCACCACTGGCTCCAGTCGGTGAGATCGGTGATGCGCGGCAGCGGTGAGAACACCCGCGATCCCGCGTAGAGCATCTCTGCCAGCGCGCCCGGATAGTCCTTCGGATCGGGAACGATCTGCGCCTCGGTGACATGGCCGGTTGCGTCGACGAACTGCTTGAACTGCCGGTTGGTCACGGGCGTGCGGTCTATCCAGAAGCCGTCGACAGCAACGCGATGGCTCGGCGCTTCCTCGGGATAATGATGGTCGGATCCCATGCGAAAGGTTCCGCCGGGAATGAAGACCATCTCGCCGGTCTTCAAATCATCCGGCAACCACTCGCAGTGATCCAGATCTGCTCGCAACATGGTGGAAGCTCCGATGCTCGTAGTCCACCTGATGCTACTGCGCCAACCTGGCAGACTTCGACGATAGCTCTCTGCCCGGCCCATTAGACGCATTGTCTAGCCCCGTTTTTTTGGCACTCGGGGAGAGGAGGACGCTGCGTCAACATCTCTTTCTTTTGCACGCACGTTTTCGACCACGCGGCAAATCCATGCCGCGTGCGCTCTGCCATCCCCAAAGCGCGTCCGCTCAATATCGCTAAGGTTGCAAACGGTACCCGAAGATTGGACGGCTGTGATGTGCAGTTTGTGCCAGTCTGCGGGGGAGTTGGTGAGGCCTCGCGTGCCGCAGAATTGTCGCGCTTCAGTAACACGGTACAGCCATGGGGCAAGTCCTCCTGGTTGATTCGCGCAAGCTGGACGGTTTCGAAGGACTTCAGCAGGCCGTCCACGGCTCGCATGTCGATGTGATGCAACTCGGCCGCGGTCGGTTGCGCGGAACGTTGTCCCATGTCGGCATCGGCGACTTCTCGCTCAGCATTGGTGCGTTCAACGTCGGCATGCGCACGCAGCGGGTTTCCAGCGACGACAAGCTGATCATCGGGATGCTGCTCGCGGCCGAAGAGCGCGTCGCCCACTGGTCGTTCGACATGCAGCTCAACGATGTGCTCGTCATTCCGCCGCTGCTCGAACATGACGGTGTTTTTCACGGCGGCTCCGCTTACGCCGCCATGCGGTTCGACCTCAACGAGGTCGCGACGCTGTTCGCCGGAAAAGCACGGCTGAGTGATCCTGACACCTGGCGCAGCCGCGGTCATTTCCGCGCGGACATCGAGAGCGGCGCGATCGCCTCGCGCCGCCTGGTCCGGATCATGTCGCACCTGCGCGACAACAAATACGGACTGACGCCATCAACAGCCGATTTCTGGAAACGATCGATCGCCGAATGCATGGCTGCCAACGTCGCGTCGTCGCTGCCACCCGACGGCAATGGCTGGCTCCCTTCCGCGCGACGGCTGATCCGCAAGGTCGAGGAGTTTCTCGACGACGCCGGCACCCGTCCGGTGCACGTGTCGGAAATTTGCGCGGCGCTCGGCGTATCGCGGCGCACCCTTCACCGCGCGTTTCAGGAGGTATTCGGTCTCGGCCCGGTCAGCTTCCTCAGGCACAAGCGTCTTTGCGCTGTTCATTCGATCCTGCACCAGAGCGCACCCGGCTCGACCACCGTGACAGCGGTCGCCATGCAGCAGGGCTTTTACGAACTCGGCCGGTTCTCGCAATACTACCTGGCAATGTTCGGAGAGCGTCCGTCGCAAACGCTCGGAATCGCGGCGGTGCAGGCCGCCGAAGACGAGATCGCCAGAGCCTCGCGCTTTGAGCCTGGACCGCGAACGACGCCATGATGGCATGCATGCCAGTGTTTTGCAGGCGTCAAACGGCGAAAAAACTGTCATGAAAACAACCGGATGGCTACCGTGTATGGGGTTGTTTTCACGGTTTTGAGTTGGATAGGCGAGCCGCCTCCAGCTTCAGGCCCCGCAGACGATCACGCCGTACCAGCCCAGGCCGCGATAGGTCTCGTAGCCGGGCGTCGCATGGAACGCGACCAGCGTGCCCGAGCCGTCCTGCTAGAAGCCGGAACGCTGGCCGTTGAGCGACAGCGAGATGCGTTCGCTGAGAATGCCTTGTCCGTCGGAAGCGGCGATCACGCGAATATTGGAGTCGACCAGCAGCACGCGCGCCTTGTCGCTGTCGCCAACGCGCACGCCTTGCACGATGGCGCGGGCCTGCGCCTCCCAGTCGAAATGGATGGCGAGCACCCCGATCGGCGCGCCGTTGGCCTGGCCGCCGGCGCGGACGCTGGCGCAATAGGGCGCGACCTGGGCATTGCCGAGCAGCGGCTGGTTCTCGACGTCGCCGGCGACATAGTCGTCGCCGGAGCGCAGGGTCTTGGCCTCGCGAAACCATTTGGTGTGGGCGACGTTCTGGCCGACAGCGCGAAAGCGGTCGGCGCGGCCGTTGGCGATGACGTTGCCGTCGAGATCGCAGAGCCAGAGGTCGAGATAGACGGTATAGGCTCCTAGGATCACACCGAGACGCTGCGAGGCATGGGACACGGCCGCGGCGTCGGGCGAGGCCGCGCAACCGACCAGCGCGGAATCGGTCGCCCACCAGCGCACGTCGCAGGTCCGTTCATAGAGGTTGCGGTCGATCAGCTCGATGGCGTTGAGCGAGAGGTCGACCATGCGCTCGCCGCGCGAGCGCTGGCTCATGCGGTCGATCGAGGCGACGAGGTCGCCGGTGCGCTTGGTCAGCTGGCTTTCGAGTTCGCGGGCGATAGTCTCGACCTGCTGGCCGACGCCGCGGACCTCCTGCGCCACCACGGCGAAGCCCGCGCCCTGCGCGCCGGCGCGCGAGCTTTCGATCAACGCGTTCAGCGCCAGCATCTTCATCTGGTTGGTGATCTGCTGGATCGCCTTGGTCTTGTCGACCGCGATCTGGTTGACCTCCGCCGTGAGGCGGTTGATCAGCGCGGAGATGTCGGAATCATCATCAGCGGGTTCATTTGCGATCGGCTTGGCTTTGAGACCCAGCGCAGCAGACATCGGGGGCTTCCCTTGGCAATGAGGTCTGATCTGCAACGAACCCGGAACAATCACTGACAGATCGAATACGATTCTTTTTCGAAGATTCCGCCTACGCCTGCTTAATTTGCTGTTTTGCGGAATGCTCAAATGATAGTCAGTCCGGGTAGCAAAGCGGCAATCCACCGCTTTGTGCCGCGCAGACGTTGCAAATCCCGAGGGATTGCGGGCCAATCGTCCGTCGGCCGGACGATGCAATCCCTCCGGCTCCCAGGTTCCTCAAACCGACAGCTGTTCATGACGCCGCCCGCTACCGCCTTGCCCGTCGAAGCGCCCCAGGCGTTCCTGGGAGTGGCGCGCTCGCTCACCGACAAGCTTTGGCGCGACCGGCTGGATGCCCGCGGGGCGGCGAAAGCGCTTGCCATCGTGCAGCGCCACCAACTGCCCGAGCTCCTGGCGCGGGTGCTGGCAGGCCGCGGCGTCGACAGCGACGCCGTCGCAGATTTCCTCGATCCCACCATCCGCAAGCTTCTGCCGGACCCGTTCACGGTGACGGAGATGGAGGCCGCCGCGAAGCGGATCGCGGATGCCGCAGCGAACGGCGAGAAGGTCGCGATCTTCGGCGACTACGATGTCGACGGCGCGACCTCGGCGGCGCTGCTGACCTGGCATCTGCGGCATTGCGGGCTCGATCCGCTGATCCACATTCCCGACCGCATCTTCGAGGGCTACGGGCCCAACACGGAAGCCGTGCGCGCGCTGGCCGAAAAGGGCGCCACGCTGCTCGTCACCGTCGATTGCGGCACCACCAGCATCGAGCCGCTCGCCGAAGCAAAACGTATCGGCATGTCCGTCGTCGTGATCGACCATCATCAGGCCGGCACGGAGCTGCCGGAGGTCGACGCGCTGGTCAATCCGAACCGGCTCGACGATCTCTCCGGCCTCGGCCATCTCGCCGCCGTCGGCCTCGTGCTGGTGACGCTGGTCGCGGTCAATCGTGAATTACGCCAGCGCGGCTTCTGGAATGCGGAGATGCCCGAGCCGGATCTGCTCGGCATGCTGCATCACGTCGCGCTCGGCACGGTTGCTGATGTCGCGCCGCTGATCGGTCTCAACCGCGCGTTCGTCGCCAAGGGCCTGATCGCGATGCGGCGGCGCGACCATGTCGGCCACACAGCGCTGATGGACGTGGCGCGGCTCAACGGCCCGCCGGAGGCCTGGCATCTCGGCTTCATGCTGGGGCCGCGCATCAATGCCGGCGGTCGCATCGGCCGCGCCGATCTCGGCGTGCGCCTGCTTTTGGAGGGTGACAGCGTCGAGGCCGCGCGGATCGCCGCCGAACTCGACCGCCTCAACAGCGAGCGCCGGGTCATCGAGCAGGCGGCCGAAGCGCAGGCCGAAGCCGAGGCGCTCGCCTCGATCGGGCTCGAGGACAAGATCGGCGTGATCGTCACGGCCTCCGAAGGCTGGCATCCCGGCGTGGTCGGTCTCGTTGCGTCCCGGTTGAAGGAGAAGTTCTCGCGGCCCGCCTTTGCGATCGCGCTGGAGCCCGGGGGCATCGGCACCGGCTCCGGCCGTTCGATTGCCGGCGTCGATATCGGCAAGGCCGTGCGGCAGGCGGTCGCCGATGGCATTCTGCTGAAGGGGGGCGGCCACGCGATGGCTGCGGGGGTCACGCTGCGGAAGGAAAAACTCGCCGAGTTTCGCGCCTACCTCGAGAATGCGTTGGGGCGCGACGTTGCCGAGGCGCGCCACGTCAACGAGCTCTACATCGACGGCGCGGTCTCCGCGCGCGCGGTGACGACCGAGCTTGCAGCGACGCTCAACCGCGCGGGTCCCTTCGGCAGCGGCAATCCGGAAGCCGTGTTGGCGCTGCCGGCGCACCAGCTCGTCTATGCCGACGAGGTGGGACAGGCACATTTGAGGCTACGCTTCAAGTCGGGCGAGGGCGCCATCGTCAACGGCATCGCGTTCCGTTCGATCGGACAGAAGCTCGGCAACGCGCTCGTTGCCAATCGCGGCCAGCAATTGCATGTCGCGGGATCATTGTCGGTCGATCGCTATCAGGGCGCCGAGCGTGTGCAATTTCGCGTCATCGACGTCGCGCTACCCGATCAGGGACCATCCATGATTAGATAGGCCCGGCAAACAACAAAAAAGCTAACAGCAAAACTGGGAGTGAACATGGCAGGGCAGGTTGAGGGTAAAGTGGCGCTGGTGACGGGCGGCGCCTCCGGCATCGGCGAAGCCGTCGTCGAGCTATTCGCGCGCGAGGGCGCCACCGTCATTGCCACCGACATCGACGAGCTGCGCGGCCCCGAGCTCGCCAATCGCATCACCAAGGCCGACGGCAAGGCGATTTTCCTGGAGCAGGACGTCACCAGCGAAGAGCGCTGGATCGAGATCACAGCCGAGATCGCGAAGCGCTTTGGCCGGCTTGATATTCTCGTCTCCAACGCCGGCATCGGCATCGCCGTGCCCTCGATCGTCGACATGACGCTCAGCGACTGGCGCAAGCAGAACGCGATCAACCTCGACGGCGTCTTCCTCTCGGTCAAGCATTGCCTGCCCTTGATGCGCAAGACCGGCGGCGGCTCGATCGTCATGATGTCCTCGCTCGCGGGCCTGCGCGGCGCGCCTGGGCTGTCGGCCTATTCGGCGACCAAGGGCGGCGTGCGGCTGTTCGCGAAGTCAATCGCGATGGAGTGCGCGGCCGCCGGCGACGGCATCCGCGTCAACTCCGTCCATCCCGGCATCATCGACACCCCGATCTGGGGCAAGATCCCGACCGGCGCGACCGGCAACCAGGGCAATGCACCGATCGATCCCGAGGAGCGTGCGCGCCTCGTCACGCCGCTCGGCCGCGCCGGCCATGCTTCTGAGATTGCCTCCGGCGTGCTGTATCTGGCCTCCGATGCCTCGTGCTACGTCACCGGCAGCGAGCTCGTCATCGACGGCGGCATGAATGCCGGCGGCGTGCCGCGGCGGCAATAGACCGCCTCGCGGGCTGCGAAGGGCAGGGTGGCGCCCGCGGGGGCTGACGCGCAGGCGTCGGACCTGTACAACGCGGGCGTCTTCCGATCGACAGAGGTGTCCTTCCGCCATGGCGCACAGCCTTCACTCATCGTCCTCCACGCCAGCAACGTTCCGCTCGAACCGTCCGGACCTCGTCACCGACGCGATCCGCAGCGCGCGCGAGGATCTTGCCGCCTGCTTTCGGATGGCTGCGCGCAACGGCTTTGAGGAGGGCATCTGCAACCACTTCTCGGCCGTGGTGCCGGGCCATGACGATCTCTTCCTGGTCAACCCTTACGGCTACGCCTTCCGCGAGCTGACCGCGTCAAAGCTGCTGATCTGCGATTTCCACGGCAGCGTGCTCGACGGCGAGGGCGTACCCGAGGCGACCGCGTTCTACATCCATGCCGAGATGCACAAGCGCCTGCCGCGCGCCAAGGTCGCCTTCCACACCCACATGCCCTACGCCACGGCGCTGTCGATGACCGAGGGCGATCCGCTGATCTGGGCCGGCCAGACCGCGCTCAAGTTCTACGGTCGCACCGCCGTGGACCGCGACTACAACGGCCTCGCGCTCGACAACCGCGAAGGCGCGCGCATCGCATCCGCCGTTGGGGATGCCGATATCATCTTCATGAAGCATCACGGCGTGATGGTGTTGGCACCGACCATCGCGGAAGCCTGGGACGATCTCTACTATCTCGAACGCGCCGCCGAGGTGCAGGTGCTGGCGATGTCGACCGGGCGACAGATGCTGCCGGTCGATCCCGCGATTGCAGCCGAGACCTACAGGCAGATGCGCGAGGGCGATTCCGAATCTGCACGGCTGCATCTTGCGGCGATCCGGCGGCAGCTCGATGCGGAGGAGCCGCAATACCGGCATTGAGCCGGCCTAAGACCCCTGGCGTAGCTTCGCCAGCACCTTCAGCCCGCCATAGCCGTCCGCAGGCACGATACCGGCCCTCTGCTGAAAATCCTTGATTGCCTTCATCGTGTCGTTGCCGACGCGGCCGTCGGTGCCGCCGGTGTCGAAGCCCGCCTTGGTCAGGCGCGTCTGCATCTCCTGCACCTCGGCGAGTGTCAGCGCGCGCTCGGAGCCGGGGAACGGCTGGATGAAAGGCGGGGCGCCGAGGCAGCGGTCGCCGAGATGGCAGATCGCCAGGGCATAGTTCATCGAGGGATTGTAGCTCTTCACCGCGTTGAAATTCGGTCCCAGCAGAAACGTCGGCCCGCCCGCAACCGGCGTCCACATCTGCGCGGATGCGGAGGCTTGCGGGAATGGCTGGCCGTCGGCGCGGGTGACGCCGGCCGCCTGCCAAGCCGCATAGGTCCGGCTGCCGCTCATCTCACCGGGCGTGCGCACCTCGTAGCCCCAATGCTCGCCGCGGTGCCACTTGCCGCGATTGACGAGATATTTTGCCGTCGAGCCCAGCGCGTCGTCGGGCTTGCCGAACGGCGACACCTTGCCGTCGCCATCATAGTCGATGCCGACATTGAGCCAGACTTCCGGCATCCATTGCGAATGCCCCATCGCGCCGGCCCAGGATCCCTGCATCTGCTCCGGCGTGCTCCAGCCCTTGTCGACGATGCGTAGCGCGTTGATCAGCTCGGTTTCCCAATAGGCCTTGCGTCGCGGTTCGTTCCAGGCGAGGGCGGCGAGCGAGGGAAACACCGGCGTCATGTGGTTCTGCTGCACCAGCGGATCGCCATAGGCGGACTCGACGCCCCACAGCGCCAGCAGCGTGCCGCGCTCGACGCCGAAATCGCGCTCGATGCGCGCGAGCAGCGCCTCGTTGTTCTTCAGCGCGATCTTGCCGTTGATGATGCGCCAGTCGGAGACGCGACGGTTGATGTATTGCCAGACCTGCTCATGAAATTCGGGCTGGTTCCGCATCTGCTTGAACACGCTCATGTCGGGCTCGACCCGCGCCATCGCACGCTGCCATGTCGCAGCCGAGATGCCCTTGGCCATGGCACGAGCGCGAAAACCCTCACGCCATTCGTCGAAGCCTGGAGGTGCGGCGAAGACATGCGTCGGGAAAGCGAGCAGGGTGGCGGCGCCGATCGTGAAGGCGCGGCGGGTATGATGGATCGAGGAATCAGCGTGTTTCATCGACTTATTGTAGCGGGAAATGCGGCTCCTGTGAGTCGGTTCCTGGAGGGTCGGGAACGGGACGTCCGTCCTGTTCCTTCCGGAACAAATTGTCGCACTCACGCATTCCCTCCGCATGCAATCGAGGAGGACGAGATGAGGAAATATCTGTTTGCGGCCGCCATGGTCACCGCTATCGCAGCCCCCGCATTCGCCGACGAAGTCGGTGTTCATGTTGGTCCGGTCGGCGCCGGCGTGACCGTCGGACAGTCCCCGGAATATCGAGAGCGTGACCGCGATCGTGATCGCACCACCGTGATCAAGGAGCGCGAGCCTGCCGACCGCACCACCGTCATCAAGAAGGAAGATGAATTCGGTGACCGCGAAAAGACCGTGATTCATCACGACAACGACTAACGGAGCGGGGCCCCGGCCGATGGTCGGGGCCCGCCTTCCGTCGAGAATTCGGGGTCGAATGAAGATACGCGCGCATGCAGAGAGCCACGTCGTCGAGCTCGACGACGGATCACAATGGCAGATTTTCCCTGGCGATCTCGCCACCACACTGAGCTGGAAGCCCGAAACCGATCTGCACCTGGAGCGAAGCGGCGAGCGGGTGAGTTCGCATGAGCTGGTGAACGACGCCGATCAAAGCCGCGTGCGGGTGATCGCAGCGGGCGAGACCTGGCCCGATGGCGAGGTTAAGAAAGTGTTGAAGGGCGGGTAGGGCGCGCCTGCAACGGGTCGGATATCCCCAATTTTGAGCCTGTCACTTTACGGTCGATTCGCTTCCGTCTGCGCACAATGCGTGAATGCAGGAGCTGTTCGACATCATCCGCGCCAATCCCTGGCCGTTCGGCGCCGGGTTGTTCGTCGTCGTCCTGATGATCCTCGCGGAGAACTTTGGGCGCGGTATTCAAGGCCACGGCGCCGTCAGTGACTTCCCGGATTCGGACGGTGGCGACGGCGGAGGCGGCGACTAGGTCCCGCCAGCGGCAAGCGCGCTTCGCCTAGTCCTCCTGCAAATCGGCCGCGATGCCTGCGAGCCAGCGGCGAATGCTTGCCTCGGCCTTGACATCGAGCCCGGCGGCCAGCCGCTTCTCCAACGCAATCACCCTTTCCCGGCACGCTTTCAAAAGCGCCGTGCCGCGCGGAGTCAGCGTCCATTGCTGGATGCGGCCGTGGACGGGATGCGGCGTCATCACAATCGCGCCGTCACGCTCGAGATTGCGGATGATGACGCCGACGGTCTGGGGCGTCAGAAAGGTGAGGCGGGCAACGTCGGCGCCCGAGAGGCCCGGATAGGCGTTGAGCATGGTCAGCACCGCGAATTGCGGTGAGGTGACACCGAGATCGGCGAGCGACCGCTCCATCGTCAGACGGACTGCGGCGTGGGCCTGGCGCAAGAGATAGCCGAGATAGCCTTGCTCGCCGCGCTTGCCTTCCCCTGGGGCTGGCACGCGCACGGCGTCAGGCTTGGCAGTCTTGCGCCGGGATTTCGATCTCGTGATACTGGGCGACTTGCGCAACATGTAAGTGCTCTTATAAGATGTAAGCGGTCTTACAATACCACGAGGTGAACGGCAATGTCACACGCCCGCAGCGAATACGAGGATTTCAAGAAGATCGCGCCGGATGCGTATGAGCTGGTGCTGGCGCTCGGCCAGGTGGCGGCCAAGGCCGGTCTCGACAAGCAGCTTCTCGAACTGGTCAAGCTCCGGGCATCGCAGATCAACGGCTGCGCCTTCTGCGTGCAGCATCACATCCTGCTTTCGGAGCGGATCGGCGTGCCCGTCGACAAGCTCAATTTGGTCGTGGTCTGGCGCGAGGCGCCGATCTTTTCCGCGCGCGAACGTGCCGCGCTGGCCTGGACCGAGGCGCTGACCTGCCTGCCCGACGGAGTCGGCGAGGGCGTGTATGCCGAGGCGAGCCGTGAATTCTCCGAGACCGAACTGACGTACCTGACCTCTGCGGTTGCCTCGATCAACGTCTGGAATCGTTTCGGTGCGGCGTTTCGCTGGACACCGGCGAAGCGACCGGTCGCAGCGAATGCGGCGGCATCCTGATTGCAACGAAGGGAGATCGTGATGACGGTAGTAAGTTTGCCCACCACATTGGCGCCATCGCGTTCGATGGCGATCGCCGTCGTCGGCGGGCTTGCGTGCGCGCTTGCGATCGGCAAGGCGTTGCCGGTGACGATGGACACCATTTCCGGCGCACTCGCGCCGCTCTGCGCCACCGCCGCCGAAAGCTCGCCGCTGGACAAGGTCGAGCCGATCGACTCCTACGCGCTGCCGAACGTGCCGGGCAAGCGCGTCACCATCGTGCGCGTGTTCTACGGCCCTGGCGGGTTCTCGCGGCCGCATCGTCACGCAGGATCCGTCACCGCCTACATAACCAAGGGCAAGATCCGCTCCCAGCTCGGCGGCGGCCCGGTCGAGACGTTCGGCCTCGGCCAGTCCTTCTTCGAGCCGCCCGGCTCGACGCATCTGGTCTCGGCCAATGCCAGCACCACGGAGCCGGCGGAATTGATTGCCGTGTTCGTGGCGGACGAGGGCGCGCAACTCACGACGTTGCTGGAGTAGCCGGCACCCGCAATCTGCAGCCGCTTTTGTTCAGGTCGGCTGCGATCGCTTCAGACGTTTCCATAGCGGTGAAAGACCGTATGTGACGGCCGGTATCGCAACTGCGCCGACAAGGAGCCCAATAACGCCTGAAATGGCTGCCTCGACCGCCCATCCGACGGTGCCGGCAATGGAGGGAAGGCGGTGCGCGGCAGCCTCGGTCGCGGCATGAACCGTATGGCCGACTACCGGTGGGCCGTATTGTTCGATGCCGTGCAGGATGATGCCGCCACCGACCCAGATCATCGCGGCGGTGCCGATGGTGCTCAGCACCGCCAGGAAGACAGGCATGCCGCGGACCAGCGCACGTCCAAGCAATCGGATTGCGCCGCCAACAAGCGAGGCGCCGTCATACCGCGCAAGGGCCAGGCCGACATCGTCCGCCTTCACGATCAAGGCGACCACGCCGTAGACTCCAACAGTGATGAAAATGGCGACGAGTGCGAGCACGAGCGCCTGGGTCCAGATGCTGCCCGCCGGGACGGCCGCCAGCGTGATCGCCATGATCTCCGCCGACAGGATGAAATCCGTTTTGATGGCGCTTGCGACTTTCTTGTCCTCGACCGACCGCGCGTTCAATGCAATTGGCTGGGGCTGGGCTTCGTGGTGGCGCGCATCATGCGGCATCGCGGCTTCGAGCACCTTCTCGGTGCCCTCATAGCACAGAAAGGCGCCGCCCAGCATGAGCAGCGGCGTGACCGCGGCGGGAAGGAAATAACCAAGCAACAGGGCAATGGGCAGCAGGATCAGCAATTTATTGCGCAGCGACCCAACCGCAATCTTGCCTACGATCGGCAGTTCGCGTTTCGAGGCAAAGCCGATCACGTAGTTCGGCGTGACGGCTGCGTCATCGATGACCACGCCAGCCGCCTTTGCTCCCGCCTTGGCCGTTTGGCCCGCGACATCGTCGAGCGAGGCTGCCGCCACCTTTGCGATCGCTGCGATATCGTCGAGAAGACCAATCAGTCCGACACTCATCAACCCAGTTCCTTCGGCCTTCCATCGGGCGGTGTGTGCGACAACACGCTTTTGCACTGCCTGGCAATGGAAGGAGCAAGCCGTTAGTTCTCGTCGCCGCCCGATCCCTCGCGCAGGTCCGGCTTGAGCACGTCCTCCGGCAGCGCATGCGCCACAGGCTGTGGCGTGCCGGCGATCTCCGGGCCGACCTCGCGGCCGCGGGCGTGGATCAGGCGCTCATAGGCGGAGACCAGCGTGACGTAAGGACTGACCCAGATCCAGCCGTCGCGGGTGAACACTTGCACGTCGAAATGCAGGTGCATCGAGGTGCCGGCGGGATGGTCGAGATAGTTCGAGACCACGCCGATCTTCTCGCCCTCCGATACGATGCGGCCATTGAGCAGGCCATCGGCGTTCAGCGCCTGCGGGTTCATATGCATGTAGCGGAAGCGAATGTGCTCGCTCCGGCTGTTGATTTGCAGCGTCACAGCCTGGTCCTTGGAAGCGCGTATAACCCTCGCATCCCGCACGGCGACGACGGCGCGCTGCTTGGGATCACAGGCTTGGCGGCCTTCACCAGGCGGTGGGCACTCGGCCGCGCGGATGTCCTCGCCCTGATGGCCATAGCCGCCGCCGCATTGCCAGACCTCGAAACTCCGGGATTCGCAGAAATTGTCGCGCCAGGGATAGGCGGTCGTGCTCTCGATCTTGTCGCGCTTGGCATAGGATTGCGAGTGCACGAACGCGGGCGCCTTCTCGAGAGGAAACCGGATCTGTGCGTAGGCCATCACGTCGGGATGGCCGCCCTGCTTGCGATAGCCGGTGTTCGGGATGATGTCGCCGCTCGGCCTGTAGGTGAAGTCCGCGGAGCGTACCGTGGGACGATCGAGAATGTTGGAAGCGATGTCCGTGAGCGGCCGCATGCGCTGGCCGCCCGCCACGCGCAGCGCCTTCAGGAAGCGCTCGGCGATCGGATAGGCCTCCTTGCAGGCAAGCCGCCGCGGCTTGGCAACGCTGTCGAGGCATTGGATCGACACCACATAGGCGACGCCGAAACGGGTGAAAGCGTAGCGCATATAGCCTTCCCGGATGAACTTGCGCAGGTCCGGGTAGAGCGCCGCGAGCGGTTTGACCGGCTCGCCCTTGCCGCCCGAGGGATCGGCAATGTCATAGACCAGCGCCGAGCCCGTGATCTGCACCTCGACCGGCCTTGCGAAGACCCGGCTCGGCATGCCGTCTCCGGTACCAGGCTCGAACGAAAAGGTCGCGCTGTAGCCGGCGGGACCTGCATCGAACAGGTCGACGGAATTGAAGTCAGCCTGGTAGCGCGACAGCGCGACGGTCGCCGGCGCGCCATTGCGCCGAGCTTCGAGATACGCGGCAGCGTCGAACGGCAGCAGCACGGGCACGGAGCTGCGGGCGATGCCGGTGAAGAATTGCGAGGAGATCGCGTTGAGCTGCACCAGCGCCGGCATCGCGCGCGGATCGTAGCGCGGCACCGAACGACGGGGTGCGAAGATGAAGTCTTCCGCGGCCCGGGGATGGACGTTGATTTCGGTGCGGAGCTGGTCAAGCGCCGCGCGCCAATCGACGCGCAGCGCCGTGAGTGAGGGGCTGCGGAACTCATCCGCAGCAAGTGGAGAGGCAATGAGGAGCGAAAGCGACGCCAGAAGTTGCGAGACGAAGCGGAAACTTTTCCCAACCACTGTCTCGCCCCCCGGCGGCACCTGTTGCGCTCGCTTTGGTCCCGTCAGTCCTTGGCACGCTCGGAGTAGGAGCCGTCTTCGGTCATCACGACGATTCGGGTGCCGACGGCGATGTGCGGCGGCACCGTGGTGCGAACGCCATTCGAGAGCACGGCGGGCTTGTAGGACGAGGAGGCGGTCTGCCCCTTGGTCACGGGCTCGGTCTCGATCACTTCCAGCGTCACGCGCTGCGGCAGGGCGATCGATACCGGGTTGGAACCGTGCAGCGATAGCTTGACCGTCATGCTCTCCTGAAGATAGGCCGCCGCATCGCCGATCACATCCTTGGACACCTGGACCTGGTCATAGGTCTCCGGGTTCATGAAGTGATAGCCGTCACCATCTTCATACAGGAAGGTGTAGTTGCGCTCTTCGATTGTGGCCTTCTCGACCTGATCGGTGGTCTTGTAGCGCTCGGAGATCTTTACCCCGTCCGAGATTCGGCGCATTTCGATCTGGCTGACCGGGGTGCCCTTGCCGGGATGGATGTTCTCGGCGGTCACGACGACATATAGCTTGCCGTCTTGCTCGATCACGTTGCCCTTGCGAATAGAACTGGCGATGACTCTCAAAGCTGTATTTCCTGCTTGCTTGGCCCGGCTCGGGCCAGGACGTGGTCAAATTGATGGGGGACCTGGGGCCCCAAATCAGACCGCGGCACCCGTTTCGGGCCGCAACATACTGGTTTTGCCGTTGGATGCCAGCATTTTGCTGGCTTGCGGGACAGCCGGTTAATGGCTGGGGACAAGCCGATGTCGCCGTTCTGGTCCCCCTCGCGGCATCTCGACCGCCGGCCCTTCTTGCAGGCCAGGGGAGCCATCACTGGGGCTCTACGGGGATTTTTCGTCGAGCAGGGCTTCGTCGAGGTCGAAACCTCCGTTCTCCAGGTCTCCCCGGGCAACGAGACCCACCTGCACGCCCCCCGGACCGAGATCATGCGGCCCGACGGCAGCCGTGTGAGCCGATATTTGCGGACCTCGCCGGAATTCGCCTGCAAGAAGCTGCTGGCGGCCGGGGAGACCCGGATTTTCGAGTTCGCCCGGGTGTTCCGGGACCGTGAGCGCGGCGACCTGCATTTGCCCGAATTCACCATGCTGGAATGGTACCGGGCAGGCGCGCCCTATGACGCCATCATGGCCGACTGCGTCGTCCTCATCGCCCGCGCGGCCCAGGCGACCGGTATCGGCGCCTTCACCTTCCGCGGCCGGACCGCAGATCCTTTCGCCGAGCCGGAGCTTGTGACGGTTGCCAGCGCCTTCGAGCAGTTTGCGGGAATCGACCTGCTTGCGACCATTTCCGGCGGCGAGGGCGACCGCGCCGCGCTCGCGCGGTCAGTTGCCGGCAAGGTCCGCGTGGCCGAGGATGACACCTGGTCCGACATCTTCAGCAAGGTTCTGGTCGAGCATGTCGAGCCGCATCTGGGGCAGGGCCGTTTGACCATTCTGTTCGAATACCCATCTCCAGAGGCGGCACTGGCGCGCGTGAAGGCGGGCGATCCCCGAGTCGCCGAGCGGTTCGAGGTCTATGCCTGCGGTGTCGAGCTCGCCAACGGTTTTGGCGAACTGACCGACGCCGAGGAGCAGCGCAAGCGCTTCACGCAATCCATGGCAGAGAAGCAACGCCGCTACTGCGAAGCCTATCCGCTGGACGAGGACTTTCTGGCCGCGGTCGCGGCGATGCCGGAGGCGAGCGGCGTCGCGCTCGGATTCGACCGCCTGGTAATGCTGGCGAGCGGCGCATCGCGAATTGATCAGGTGGTGTGGACGCCGCCTGCAAATGAAACGTTGAGCGAGACATGATGAAGAGCAATCTTGCGCGCACATTGCGCGAGCCGGCCGAACTTGTGGCCGAGCAGCTGGTGTCAGCCACAGCGCTGCCGGTGCTCGATCGCATTGCCGCACGCTATGCGGTTGCGATCACGCCGGCGCTGGTCGATCTGATCGACAGGTCCGATCCCGACGATCCCATTGCGCGCCAATTCGTTCCGACTGCCGCAGAGCTGGAGATGCAGCCGGGCGAGAATGCAGATCCGATCGGCGATCATTCGCACTCGCCGGTTCCCGGGATCGTGCATCGTTATCCCGACCGCGTGCTGTTCAAGCTCGTTCACGTCTGCGCGGTCTATTGCCGCTTCTGCTTCCGCCGCGAGATGGTCGGACCCGGCAAGGAGAACGCGCTCTCGGACGCCGCCTATCGCGCGGCGATCGACTACATCCGCGCGCACAGCGAGATCTGGGAGGTGATCCTGACCGGGGGGGATCCCCTGATGTTGTCGCCTCGGCGGATGGGCGAGATCATGGCCGATCTGGCCGGAATCGATCACGTCAAGATCATCCGCCTTCACACCCGCGTGCCGGCGGCCGATCCCGCGCGCATCAGCGACGAGATGGTGGCGGCGCTCAAGGCCGAAGGCGCCACCACCTGGGTGGCGCTGCATGCCAACCATGCGCGCGAACTGACGGGGCCCGCGCGTGCCGCCTGCGCGCGGCTGGTCGATGCCGGAATTCCCATGGTAAGCCAGTCCGTGCTTTTGCGCGGCGTCAATGACAACGCAATCGCTCTTTCGGATTTGATGCGAGCTTTCGTCGAATGCCGGATCAAGCCCTATTATCTGCATCACGGTGATCTCGCGCCCGGCACGGCGCATCTGCGAACGACACTCGCCGAGGGGCAGCATTTGATGCGGCAGCTGCGCGGACGGGTGTCAGGACTGTGTCAGCCCGACTATGTCATCGACATCCCCGGCGGTGCCGGCAAGTCGCCGGTGGGGCCGAATTACGTGTTGCCGATGCAAAATACCGCACCTGATGCGGGTGATGCGGCATCGGAAACGCGCTATCGTATCGTGGATTATTGCGGCGACGTTCACCTCTATCCGCCCGAGACCTGATTGGTCGTGATGGAGATGCTGGCCCGAGGAATGGAGAAGCAAAATGAGAAGCATCATCCTAGCACTGTCGCTTCTGACGGTGTTCGGCAGCGCCGGCTTCGCGCAAACGGGAAGCAAGGGATCGACGACCTCGGGACAATCGGCGGGTTCTTTGCCGCCTGCGCCCGTCGGTCATCGGCAGCCGCGCGCTGGCGACGTGCCAAGTGAGAAGAATCTGAGCGACCCGAACGATCCCCTCAGCAAGGAAAATCAGGCGCTCGACAAGAAGATCAAGAGCATCTGCCGCGGCTGCTAGGCGCCGGGAAAGCGGGCAGGGTGCGACAGCCTCACCCCGCCCGCAATCGTTTGGTCAGGCGGAGCGCTCGTGCAGCCCTGCGCGCTTGATGTTGCGCCGGATCTCGACCGCGTTAGCGAGCTGCTTGAGCACGGTTGCCGTGGTCGCCCAGTCGATGCAGCCGTCCGTGATGCTCTGGCCATAGGTGAGCGGCTTGCCCGGCACCACGTCCTGGCGTCCGGCGACGAGATTGCTCTCGACCATCACCCCCATGATGCGGTTCTCGCCGCCAGAAATTTGCCCGGCGATGTCGGCCGTCACGAGCGGCTGGTTTTCCGGCTTCTTGCTCGAATTAGCGTGGCTCACATCGACCATCACGAGCGGTGCGACGCTTGCTTTCGCCAGATCGTTGCAGGCCGCCGCGACGCTTGCCGCATCGTAGTTCGGCGTGCTGCCGCCGCGCAGGATGATGTGACAATCCTCGTTGCCCGCGGTTGAGGCGATCGCCGAGCGGCCGAGCTTGGTCACCGCCATGAAATGATGCGGATTCGAGGCCGACTTCACAGCGTCCGCCGCAATTTGCACATTGCCGTCGGTGCCGTTCTTGAACCCGACCGGGCAGGACAGCCCCGAGGCCAACTCGCGATGGATCTGGCTTTCGGTCGTGCGCGCGCCGATTGCGGCCCAGGACACGAGGTCCGCAATGTATTGCGGCGTCGTCATGTCGAGGAATTCGGTGCCGGCGGGCAGGCCGACATTATTTACCGCCGAGAGCACGTTGCGCGCCAGCCGCAGCCCCTTGTTGATGTCGAAGCTGCCGTCCAGATCAGGATCGTTGATCAGGCCCTTCCAGCCGACCGTGGTGCGCGGCTTCTCGAAATAGACCCGCATCACGATCTCGAGTTGGTCGGCAAGCTCTTCGCGCAAGCTCGCGAGGCGCTCGGCGTATTCGAGCGCGGCCCTGGGATCATGCACCGAGCAGGGGCCGACCACGACCAGAAGCCGGTCGTCCTGGCCATTGAGAATCGCATGGATGGCGTTGCGTGCGGCCATCACCACGCGCGTCGCGGTGAGCGTGCGCGGGACTTCCCGCATCACCTCTTCGGGCGTGCTCAGCTCTTTCAGTTCGCGGATACGAAGATCGTCGGTCGTGCTCAGCACGGCGGGCTCCTGTCATTTTGAGACCCTGCCGGCCAATAAAAAAGCCGCCAGGGTCTGGCGGCTTGTTCGGACGTTTGCTGCAATGTTTCAGATTGAGCGCGATCCTCCTGCCGCCAGCGAGCTGTCGTAGCTAAAGTACCAAATATAGCTGGTGACGAGGGTGATCATCGCCCGTCATATAGCGTGCGATCGGCGGCTTGTCACCCCCCAATAGACGTGACGGCCACGCGGCGCCTCAACTGTTGCTTTTGCGTGCCGCCAGCGCCATGCCGATCAGGGTGGCGCCGCCGAACAGCAGGTTGATGCCGACGAGGATACCGATCGCCCATTCCGCCGAGCTCGGCAGTCCCGTGATCACCATGAACGAGATCGCGATGTCGACGAGGCCCGAGATCAGGAGCCACGACCAGCGGCCGCCCGGCTCGCGGCGATGCTCCAGCGCGTACATGATGGTGGCGACGCCCTCGGCGAGGAAATAGGCGCCGAGCACGATGGTCAGCGTCAGCACGGCCTGGATCGGCCGCGCCAGCAGCAGCATGCCTGCAAGCACGGCCAGCGCGGCCGAGATCAGCGACCACCAGAAGCCCGGCGTGCTGCGCGCCCAATAGGTGGCGATCAATCCGCCGATGCCGCTGATCAGGAACATCCAGCCGAGGAAGATCGCAATCGCAAGGCTTGCGAGCGGCGGCAGGATCAGCGCGGCGACGCCAAGCACCGCAAGCAGGATGCCTTCGAACAGAAAGGCCTTCCAATGTGCCTTGACCGTCCCGCTCATGGCGGATTGCAGCCGGGAAAAATCCTCAGGCGATGTCATGGGCAGGCTCCGGATCGAGAGGTGTGTCCTCAATCTAGTCTAGTACGTGCACACCGCGCTTGCCATCCCGCGGCTCAGCCGCCGCCGTGCGCCGACGAAAAACCTTCGCCGCTGGTGCGGATGCGGTTGCGGCCGAGAACATAGATCGCGGTCGTGACGATCAGAAGTGCGAGGCCGAGCAGGATCGAGACCAGGCCGATCGGGATCAGGGCCAGCGTCAGATTGCGCTCGGGATTGATGAGCCAGTGATGGATCGAGGTCAGCACGAAGGCGAGCCCGAGAAAGCCGACGCCGCCACCGGCAAGCAGCAGCGCCCACATCCGGCGGAGCTGGCTGAGGCGCTCGCGCGCGACGTCGGTTCGGGGCGCGTGATGGCGCGCGACGCGCCGTACCAGGCGGATAGCGAAGGCGATCGAGCTGAAGCCGATCAGCAGGCTCGCGCCGCCCAACCACATCCGCAGCGCCGGATCGAGATCCGGCATGCGCTGAAGCGTGAGCAGGGGGAAGTCGAAGGCCGAATGCAGGGCGAGCGGACCTGCGAAGATCAGCAGCCGGCTGGAGAGACGAGCCCAGTCGCGATGATGGCGGTTGGCACCCAGCGCCGTGCCGGCGCGCGCGATGGTCAGATAGGCGCCGGCGATGATGCCGAGCGCGCCGTGGAACGGCACGGTCAGCACGCTGCGCAAGGCGGCCAGCGAGCGCCACATCTCGGCGTGCTGGACGAGATAGGCGAGGTTCTCGTAGGCGGCGAAGCCCAGGCCAACCGCGGCGCCATAGACCACGGTGTCCATCGGATTGGCGAAGGTCCGCCGCTTGGTCGAGGCGACCAGCACGATCGCGATCACCTTGACCGCTTCCTCCGGCAGCGCGACGCCGAAGATCGAATGCATGGCCAGTGCCGCCCACGGGTTGTCCGGGGCCGCAACCATCTTGGCGAAAGGGGCGCGGGCCAGGCCCAGCAGCGAAATGCTGGCCGCGCCGAGCAGGAAAGCGGTCCAGACCTGGGCCGGCGGTCCGGGGCGTTCCTCGGCGGCAATGACGAGCCACAGCATCAGCAGCGCCGGGGCAATGGCGGCCGTTCCGATGACGGTGGGTAACGCTTCAATCAGGTACATCGGCGCCGAAAATAGGTTCCCTTGATCCGCTTATCTACATTCCCTGATGCGACCTTGTGTCATGCGCTTGCTGTCGCGTCTCTTAACAAGCGTGACAGCCTGCGTTCATCAGGACAGTCGCCGAGGTGCAGAATAACGAGCGCAATCAATTGCATGACAGAACCACCTCGTCATCCCATGACAACGGTCGCGCGCCCGTCATCGGATCGCGATTGGTAAGTCAGATCAAGGCAATGTGCAGGTTTCTTCGATTGACGATGCACGTGTCGCCGCGGCAAGTCCAGAGCCGGGATTGCCCCGTCCGGGCTACGCACGGCCGGCCGAGCCGGTCTAGTCACGCTTGATCGCGCGGGATGGGGACGCGGTGCGGCGGCCCCGGAGTTGCTCCACCTCCCAGAAGGCGCGGATAAGGCACGTACCAAGGCAGAGCACGATGAGCAACAGCAGAAAGGCCTGATCGAAGGCGGGGATGTGAGTCATGGCAATGATAAAGCAACGGGCGTGCCACGCGTTCCCGCCACGCGCCCTGCCGCGGCGGCTGGCTGCCGATCGTAGCCCGCTTTGACTGTCTCAATGCGTGGTGAGCGGCGGCGGCGCGTCGGGCGCGACGTCGAAGGCGCCGAGATGGAACTCCTCGCCGGTGGACGCGTCCGGCTCGGAATGCTGCGCCATCAGCGTGAACGCGGCCTGCGGGTATTGCTTCCAGATATCGAGATCGTCGGCGGTGATGGTGAGCCAGCCGAACGTGTACATGTAGCGTCCGGGCTCGGTGACCCGGCCGACCCTGTCCCAGGTGATCTTGTCGACTCTGACCTTATCGACTGTAATTTTCTCGACTGCCATTCGGTCCCCCGATCGCAAGTCTGCAAATGACGTCCGGAACGAGGCGCGGACCTTCAAAAGCTTATCTCGAAATAGGGCTGCGATAGGGCAGCGCGGCCGGAGGATCAGGCCGATTGCAGCATGGCCGTGCGGACGATCAGCCGGACGACGTCGTCCCGCGACTGCTTTTCGGCGAATTTGACAGCAAAGCCGTTTTCGAATTTGCGGATCACGCGCCCGACGCAAGCGCCGACCGCAAGCGGGGTTCCCACTGGCGGATCGTATTCGCAGGATATCGCGACACCGGCCGTGGAGACGTCGATGATGAAGCAGGCATGGGTGCTGCCGTCGGCGAGCGTCAGGAAGGTGTGCGCGACCTGCGGAACGAAGCGCGCGTCATTCCGCAGCTCCTGGACGCTGGCGTCCTTTTGCTTCTTCTCGAGCCAGGTCAGCTTTTCCGACATCCAGGCGCGCCGGGCCCGCGTCATGTCGAGCTCCATCAGGAAGCCCGATTTCAGCGTCGCGCTGATGGTGCATTGGAATTCGCCAAAATCCTGGAAGTAGGAGGTCACGCGCTCGCCGACCTTTCCGACTACGGGAACGTCGACCATCATGCGGAACGGTGAAACGCGGCTGGTGCGGCAGGCGAAGGTACGGAGCTTGCCCTCGCAATCGTACCAACGCGGCAGCGAGTAGCTGCCACTCACGGTGACATGCACGGCACGCTGTCTGAGGAACTCTGCGACGGACATGGGCGCCAATCGTGTTTCGGAGGTTTTCCGTAATTCCACGATAGCAATCAAATTCTAAGCAAATGATACCGGCGCTCACGAGCAGGGGTAAATTTCCGGTAAATGCGCAGATCGGGGCGGGCGGCATAGCGCCGCGATTGTCAGGCCCGTGACCTCACGATCGCGTCATCCGAGCAGCACCAGCAGAGCCAGCACGCCAAGGGCCATAGCGAGCTTGATCGTCGCGCAGGCCAGGCCGCTCGGTCGCCTCTCAAATCCGAACCACGGCAATGCATGCTGCATCGCGCGCGTTGCGAATGCTTCGACGATGGCGAACAAAAGAGCGATTCCGGCGAGCAAGGACCACGATGTGTCTGGAAGCATCCATGTCGCGAGCCAGGCGGGGACGGACGCTTTCAGCGATGCCAGCAGCGCGAACCATCCGAACAGGGATACGAAGCCCTTGATGATGTCGGGCCCGATCGTACCAAGCTCGAGACGGATGCCGATCTTTGCAAGAGCGAGTTCGATGCGCTCGCCATCGGTGAAGAAGAGAAACGCGCCGAGGTAGAGAGGAACGCGCGACTGAAACAGCAGCGCGATGATGCCGAACAGGACGGCGTAGCCGCAGGCGTCAGCGAGAATGGTCGTGCCTGCCGTATGCGACGGCTCCGACGCAGTCGTTGCCCGAGGCCGCGATCTGGCGCGCGCCATGTGCTCCAGCATTCTGGCGCGCCGCTCCGGCACGTAGGCTGCCGTGCGGTGGATCCATGGCGGAGGCGTCGGCGAGGCAATCCCGGCCTGGTCGTCCGAGGGAGATTTGTGCTGCGCCATCGGCCTGCATCCAGTTCCATCTGGACCTTGGTCGGAGGCGAGGGGCGGGGAGGTTCATGCGGGGCGGCAGATTTCGCCCTGTCATCCAACGGCGGATGATGGCGCTCCCTAGCGGAATCGAACCGCTCTCTCCACCGTGAAAGGGTGGCGTCCTAACCGATAGACGAAGGGAGCAAACCCAGGGCCCCGCCGCTTTTCGCGGCACGGCCGCTGGCCGCCCGAGTCATGCCCGGCGGCTGCAGCGGGCGAACCTATAATGGCCTTTGGCGCCCTGGGCAAGCCGTTCGGGAACGGTCTTTTGGCACCGGTGGATAGCATCCCACCCAAGGATCGGTCGGCCGAATTCAACGGTTTCTTAGGTTCCCTGAGCTAGCGCTGGACTGGGAGAATTTAAGCCGATGCCACCGCCCAAGAAGCGCGCAGCCCGCAAGTCGCTGTCGCAGCATGCCTGGATCACGCTCGACGGCGGATTCGCAGCGCGGCAATGCCTGGTCCAGGACATCTCCGCCACGGGCGCCAAGATCACGCTGGACGAGGATGCGAGCCAGCTCCCGGGCGTGATCCGGATGGCGTTCGCGCGCGATGCGCGGACCGGGCGGAGCTGCCAGGTGGTGTGGCGCCGCGGCAAATCGGCCGGCATCAAGTTCATCTGATCCCCGGGCAAAGCGACCCCGATGGCGCGCGACGCCGGTCCGGGCTAGAACGGCCTGCATGCGTGCGCCGCTCCTCATCCTGATCTCGTTGCTGACGACGGCCGCGGCCGCGGCGGAAGCCTTGCGTCTGCCGCCTCCGGAGCGCCCACAGGCCGGCAAGGCCTTGCCGCTGAACGGTGCCGGCGGGACCGCGAAAGCGGGCTCCTGCGCCGCCTATGGCCGCGGCTTCCATCTGGTCGAGAGCACCGGCACCTGCGTCAAGATCGGCGGCTCGATCAGCGTCGAGACCACGGTCAGGCGCTGAGCCCCCATGCCGCCGGACATCATGCGGCCCGAGATCATCGTCCCGTTCGTGATGTATTGCGCGCTGCTGTGGTGGGTCGGCCGCGGCCTGAGCTGGACTGCGCGGCTGGGCACCGCGGCGGTCACGCTCGTGCTGATTTTCTGCGTGCTGCTGTTCGAGCGCGGCTGGCCCTAAACAAAAAAAGCGAAAACAACCCCATGCACAGTAGCCGCCATCTCCCGGCGCCGCGCGGCAAAATGCCGATTCATCGTGCTCGTAACGGACTTTAAGCCGCGCCACCGCTCACGACATCGGCGGTGCCACAAATTGCGCAAAACCGGGCCGTTTGCCGAGTTCGGCGAGCCAGCGCGTCAGATGCGGCTGCGCGGGCCGGGTGATGCCCTCGACGCCGAGCCAGCGCCGCGCATAGGCGCCAACCGCGATGTCGGCGAGCGTGAACGCATCGCCGTCCATGAACGGACGCGTGGAGAGCAGGCGGTCCGCGATGGCCCAGACCTCGGCGGCGGCATCGGCATCCTTTTGCACCTGGATCATCTCGCGCTCGGCGGGCGGCGTGCGCACGATGCCCCAGAACACCGGGCGGTCGACCGGCTGCACCATCGACAGCGTCCAGTCGAGCCAGCGGTCGACGCTGGCGCGCAGCCTCGGCGCCTCGGGATAGATCGGCGTGCCGCGCCCATGCGCGAGGCAGAAATAGCGCATGATCGAATTGGATTCCCACAGCGTGAAGTCGCCCTCAACCAGCGTCGGGATCCGCGCATTGGGGTTCATCGCGAGATAGTCGGCCTCGCGGGTCTTGCCGAACGCCATGCCGGCGTCGATGCGCTCGTAAGCCAGGCCGAGCTCGGCGAGGCACCACAGCACCTTCTGCACGTTGACCGAATTGGCGCGGCCCCAGATCGTCAGCTTTTGGTCCGGCACGTCATCCTCCCCAGGCGTTTCTTTCGGCGCAGGTGATAGCGGAATCCACTGCGGCGGGCGACGCGCGATTGCGCCGATCCTCGCATGCAAAAAGCTCCGCCCGAGGCGGAGCTTTCATTGCAAGGCAAAGCCTGGTCAGGCGATCAGCGGCCGAAGAACAGCCACAGCAAGATGATCACCGGGATCGGCACGCCCAGCATCCACAACAAAATTCCGCGTCCCATCGCGTCCTCCTCCAATTGCATTGTCGAAGAGAGAACGCTTAGGAGAGGGGCTGGTTCCGGCAAAAAGGCCTACCAATGGCCGATGTTGGGCATCGACGACCACGGCTCCTGCGGCGGCTTCGGATCGCCCTTCTGCAACAGCTCGATCGAGTGCAAATCCGGCGAGCGGACGAAGGCCATGTTGCCGTCGCGCGGCGGACGGTTGATGGTGACGTCGGCCTTCATCAGCTTCTCGCAGGTCGCGTAGATGTCGTCGACTTCATAGGCGAGATGGCCGAAGAAGCGATCCTCGCCGTATTTTTCCTCGTCCCAATTCCAGGTGAGCTCGACCAGCGGCGCGCCGCGCGTCTGCGGCTGCTTCTTCAGCGCCTCGAGATCGTCCGACGAGCACAGGAACACCAGCGTGAAACGCCCCTTGTCGTTCTCGATCCGCCGAACCTCCTTCAGCCCCAGCGCATCCTGGTAAAACTTCAGCGCGACATCGAGATTGCGCACGCGCAGCATGGTGTGGAGGTATCGCATGGTTGTTGCTCCCTGGGTGGATGGAGGGTTTTTGGTTCGGCCGAGCCGAAGGGAGTAGGAGATAGCAGGAAAATCCGGGGAGGGGCAGGGGGCGGGTGCACATGTGCATGAGGGTGAAGCCGGCTGATGAAGTAAATCAGCCGGCGAAATTTCAATGCACTCTCACCGAAAATCCAGTGCCGCACACGCGCCATTGGCTGTGTGTGCGGGGCGGTCTGCTGCCGCGACCTATTGCGCCGCGAGGCGGTGTCCGGCCTGCTCGATCGGCGGCATGAAGAGCGATACCGCCGTGCCTTCGGGGTCGCGAAACTGGAACGTCCTGTTGCCCCATGGCATCGTTTTCAACTCGTGCACCAGCGTAACCTTGTCTTTCAGGCGCTGATAATCCGCATCGATGTCTTCAACCTGAAACTCGATCACGGCGGTGCGGTTCGCGCCGGGCTCGGCACTGTTTTCTTTCCAGAGCGTGACCGTCTCGGCTGCGCCGATTGCGAGGTTGGCGCCCGGCGTCACGATCTTGGCGAACACCGGCGCGAGCCATTCGGCGGAACATCCGGTCACCATTTCGTAGAACGAAACCATGATTTTGATGTCAGTAGCGATCAGGCGAGTGGAGGCGAACTTCATGGCATGTCCTTTGGTTGACCGCAGATTTGAGCGGCATCGCGGGGCTCGTCGCACACCGCTGCTGCCACCCTGATGTCAGCAGTCACGATGCCGCGCCGAGCGCGCCGTGAATGGCGATGGCATTGCTCAAGCGCTAGAAAACGAGCCCTTCACGAAGCCCCTCAGCGCTAACCGGGTCCTCAGAACGTGACGCAAATCGCAGAACTGGGCCACCTCACTCACGGGGGACACGGGGTTGTTTAGCCGTTGGCAGATGAACTCCCCGCGGAACTCACGCGACTAACCGCTATGGCCAATATTCTAGGCGAGCTTCTGTTTGCACTTATCCGCTCGATTGTTGCCGGATGGGCGTATGCGCTCTGGGTCAAACTGGCGACATGGCTCGAGCCGAAAATTCAACGGCGTTGGGTGAAGATTGCCGTAGGAGGCCTCCTCGGCCTGGCAGCCTTTTTTATGATTCCGATCGTGATGGCGCTGTTGGGCCTTTGAAGACAATGAAATCCGTTCTCACCGTCGCACTGGCAATCGGGGCCCTCGTCTCGACGGTGCTGCTCGTCATGGAGCAGCTAACCGACTACTCCACCCCTGTGATGGCATGGGAGATGCCGGGTATATCCGCAGCTTACCTTTTCTGGGGAGCTGTCGGCAGTTCCGTTTTCTTGGGCGTCGCCATCACTTGGGCCGTGAACGCCATCGTTTACGGGGCGCCCGCTTTCGTTGTCCTTACAGTCATCAAGCTGGCAATCCGCGATCTGCCGAAGTGACAGAACTGAGCTCGGCGCGGAGCCGATGCTCAGCGCGCTCAAGAAAATGAGCGGCAGCAGGTCATGCAAGGCGCCTGACGCGCCTTGCATGATCGTCTGAAATTTCGCCTGCCGGCGAGCGGCCGGACGGCCGACATCATGAACCACGACGGAGTTCGAGGCGACGAATGCCCGTAAACGAAGGTCTCTCGTCGTGAAATGGTTTAGACGATACGCAGTTGGCTGCCTGATCGCGGTGCTCCTGTTCTCGGGCCGAGACAGTTACAAACGGCCCGGCGAAGACATGCGCTACGGGGCCATCCTTATGGTAGCCGCCGGTTGGCCTGTTGTTGCCGCGATTGTCGTGGGAAGCACCATCGGTGACATCGTACATGACGTGAAGCAAGGCAAAGCAGGATGAGTGCCCGGCTCGCAAAGCGACAGGCCGCGATCCCGGCATTGAAGTTGTGGAATCGACATTGCTCGTGCGCTCAATCGACGCTGTCTGTGCCCGACGAAATGCAGCGCGCTCAACGTTTGTGAATGCAGCGTTGGCCGAACGCCTGCAACCTTCCCGCGACACTTCTGATCATCGGTGAGTCATGTTCTTCCGTCTCGCAGGGGCGGGGCGTACATGCCCGCTGTCTACTTCTCGAGCCCGGCCTTTTGCCGCATCGTGTCGATCAGCTCTGACGCCTCTGCCTTGGTCAGATCCTTCTTGGGGAGGGGCTTGTGCGCCTGCTCGGCGAGGGTCTTGAGGTAGGATTCCTGGGCGCCGGTCATCGGGTCGTCGCCGAAAACCCAATCCTTCGGATCCTTTTGTGTGTTGTCCCCGGTGTTGTCAGCTGTCTTGTCAGCCATCGCGATCTCTCCTTTTCCACCTAACGTCGGCGCGCGCTTGTCGTTCCTCATTTGTTCGTCAGTCGAAAACGTGCGGAAATTGAACGTCTCGAGATCTGCCATGAAGAACCGACCTACTGGCCAGCGCGGAACAAGCGCTCCCGCCAAGCGTAGGTTCTGCATGAGCGAGAACCTGTCCCATCTCATCGAACATTCCGTGCAGATCGCCTGGGATTATCTGGAGCGCACCGGACAAGTCAGCGACGCGCCGTTCACCAGCCGCTTTCTCTCGGCCGCCGTCGAAGAGATGGTCCGCAAGGGCGAGCACAGACGCCTCATGCTGGCCAACCGGGCCATCACGGCGTTCGAGCGGCTTTCCAATAGGCAAGCTGCATAGATCGGTCCCCGGCCTTCGGTCGTCACTGCGCGGCGGTCCTGCAGTTCTCCGAGTGCAATTTGTTGAACCCCGGCGAAGCCCGGCGCGACCAACCGCCATGCTGCAAAGCCTGCTCGGCATCGGAATTGGCTTCGCGGCCTATGTGCTGAGACACCAAAGAGGAAAGTCGTGAAGGCGATCACACTGCTCGCGGTGGCGGCCATGCTGCTGGTGGAAATCTTCGGGTCGAAGGCGAGCGTCGGCGGCTCGATGAGCTTCATGCTGGTCTTTGTGCTCGTGATGCTGGCTGTCGCGATCTACGAGGCTTGGTCGAACGAGCGCGGCGCGATCGGATGGATCGTCAACCTGTTCGCTTCGGCGGTTGGCGGGCTGGTTGCGGTTGCCCTGATCGGGATGGCCGTGGAGGCGATGCTGCCATACCTTCACCTCGAAGGTTCGCTCGCGTCCTCGCAACATCCCCTGAAATACGTCCTAGTCGCAGCCATTGCGATCTGCATGGTGCTGGGATCATGGCTGCCGCTGTTGGCCGTCAACCGGTTTCGTCACTGAAGGGCACCCGGCGTCGCGCTCCCTAGCGCTTTGCTTCCTGCTTGCCACGCCTGATTTCCTCAGCCTCGTCCACCAGCTTCAAGGCGGCGCCGTCGTAGCTCAGCTTGAGCCCACGGCCGACAGTCCATATCCATCCGTCCCGGGAGTCCCTGGTTGGCTGGGCGTTGAACTGGTCGGAGATCGATTTGACGGCAGCGTCTTGGGGACCCGGATTGTTCAACTCCGCAATGACGCGCCAGATGCGATGTTTGGGATCAGGATTCCCAGGGTCAACGTCGTCGGCAAAGATCGTGACCTTGGCGCCGTCGACTGCGCACTCCAGGACGTAGGAATCGCGAATCTGACGGCAGCGGTAGCGACGTTGCGTGACGAGCTTGTTGGTTTCGTCGAATGTCATCCCTGGCGAAAAGCCGAGGATGTCGGACTTCTTCACGAGTGCCATAGACGCAGGCTTTAGAAAGCCGGGCTGTACCGCCACGAGAACGGCGGCAACAACAACGATCAAGCCGGCGACAACAATGGCAATCTTCATCAGCCCCTCACAAGAAACGTTCGACCATACAACAGCCGGAGCGTTCTACCAGCCATCGCCCTGCATGCTTCGAGCCTCCGGCTATTTTTGTAGGACTGCACCTTCGGAGGATCACAGCTTCGGAAGATCGCATGGGCACGTATCGGCTGGTCATGAACGTGAAAAACCGCCCCTGACATGACCAGGGGCGGCTTTCACCAAACGGGGTTTCGAACGCGATCTAGTGACCGGTGCCCGGCTTCGTCGTCTTCGGCGGCTTGCCGTCTTCGATCCGGCCTTCGTTGCGCAAGTCGCGACCTTCCTGGGCCTTCTTCTGGCTCTCGGGGGACTTGCCGTGTTCGTTCATCTCTTCTTTGATGAATCCGGCGCCTTCCTTCACTTTGCCTTCAACGCTCATGACGATCTCCTTGCTGGAGATGGGGCAACTCGCGGCAAGACCTGACCGTTCCGGTGCGCGCACGATTGTGAGGAGTGCATTCGACAGGTTCCAAAGACCCCTTCTCATGAAATGGCCGCGCCGCTTGTGGAAGCGACGCGGCCGGGAAGCGAGCCGTACAGGAAACCGGCTTACTTCTTGTTGCTGCGGGTCTTGGTACCGCCCTGGTCGCTGCCCGGGCCGGAGCCGCCCTGGCCGGAGGCGTCGGGCCTCACCATTTCGCCCTTGCTCATGCCGTCATGGCTCACGCCGGTCGTGCCGCTGCTCATCGTGCCCTTGTCCGTGTTGGTCATGCCGGGCTTCTGCATGTTGTCGGACTGCGCGGCGGGGCCGGTCTGGGTCTGGGCCAAGGCAGAGCCGCACATGAGGCCGAGGGCGGCGGTCGCAATGACGAGCTTCTTCATCTCAAACTCCTGGTTGGTTGTGTGGGCCAACGGGAGCGCAGAAACCGTGTTCCTAAAACAAGGCGTTCTGGAGTGCAAAAATTCTCGTCTGCAACGAGGCGTTGTCGGTTCTGCTTGAATCAGAACTGCTCCAGATTGTTGTGACGCGTTTTCGTCCCGCGAATTTGAAAACGCTCTAAGCCGCAAGCCGCTGATCGGCCGGGCCCGTCAGGTGCTTGAGCACTTCCGCGTGCTCCAGGTCGGGAACCGCAATGGCTGTGTGGCTGTAGCTCGTATTGGTTCGTGAGTTTGCAATCCTGTCCAGGATCTCGCCGCCCTTGATGACGTGGAGACCCATGCCCTCTCCCGACGGGAAGATCGCGAGCACCACGTCATAGGCTGTGATGACGGCGCGAAGCGCTTCGGCCTTGTCTTCGGCAATGTCGACGAACACGCGAACATCGGCCGCGAGTTCACGCAGCTCGTTAAAATCCAGCACTGTGGGGTACTCCAACGCAACGATACTAAGAGGAGCTTGGAGGCGTTAGGTTACCGAAGTCTCAACGGCGCATGCCCAGCCAAAGGTTTATCGACCAGGCGCTCCCGTCCAGCCGATAGGACGCGCGGGCGTTGCCGCTTGCTCGGCAAGGCGCCGGCACGGAAAGAACCTATGGAGCGGGAGGGACGGAGCGCGCCTCATACCCATACGGGCGTCACGCGATACGCGCGTGACTCATGTGCGGTTTACTTGGCGTATCCCTGGGAGCGGAGCCACGCGATCTTGCGGTCGCCATTGATCCAGTCGTCGGCGTCTGCCTTGCTGGTGAAGCCCTTGATTTCGCGCTGTTCGCTGTCCGGGTAATCCGCCAGGATTTTCCAGTCGTTGTCTGCAATGCGGACGGTTTTGAAGGTCACTTTTGTTTTTGCCATGCCGCATTATGCAGGAGATGGCCGAAAAAGAGAACCTGCCTTGTGACGGTCACCGGGGTGGCCGGGCGCAGACCTCGGGGGCCAGCCTGATCGGCAGTGCGGGGCCGGGTCCAGGCAAAGACGAAAGCCCCGCCTGGGGGAAGCGGGGCTCTCTGATGGGGGGTGAAGCTTGGGGACTTCAAAGAGTTAGACGCCTCGGGGAGAAAATGGTTCAACGCGAAAACGGCGGAAGCTGCGGCATCTTTGCCGGGGCGTCCGGCCCTCCGCAGAACCCCTGCTTGCGTTTTGGGCGTCGATGGGTTCTAAGCCCCGTCACTTCATGAAAGTTGGCATGAAACAGAAGCGCGTTGCGCGGTCGGACCGCGTCCTGAGCAAAGCCTGCTCGCGCGCACAGAAGGAAATTCAGACATGGCGAAGATGACGAAGACTCAGTTGATCGATGCAATTGCCGAGGGCACGCAGCTGTCGAAGAACGACGTGAAGTCGGTCATCGAGTACATGGCGACGGTCGGCTACAAGGAGCTCAACGAGTCCGGCGAGTTCGTCATTCCCGGCTTCGTGAAGATGTCGGTGGTGAACAAGCCGGCGACCGAAGCCCGCATGGGCGTCAATCCCTTCACCAAGGAGCCGATGCAGTTCGCCGCGAAGCCGGCGAGCAAGTCGGTGAAGGCCTCGCCGCTGAAGGTGGCCAAAGACTCCGTCTAAGGGCTCGCGTTTTCGTTGCGGAGGCTTCTTTTCGCGGAGCGCTGCAATGATTGCTTGCTTGTGCTGAACCAATGAGGAACTCTCTTAAGGAACTCTAGGGCGTCGTCAGGCTTTGCTTCCGAAAGGGAGAAATCACATGACTGGTCTCAGCGAAGAAGAGATTCGAAATCGGGCCTATCACCTCTGGAAGGAGGCTGGCGAGCCCGCAGGCACGATGGACACCTTCTGGTATGAGGCCGAAAAGGAGCTTCTCGCCGAGCGGACCAAGCAAGGCGAAGTCCCACCCGGCATGACCGACAATTTGTCGGTCTGACTTTGCTGGTCTAACAGGCGGACAGGGGCGAGCGTCGACAGTTCTCAAAGCAGCCACCCGGCATAACACCCGGGTGGCTGCTTTGCTGTTCGGGCCCTCGTTCGAATCGAGTCGCCTCCGTGCGGCCGCCTCAAAGAAAAGCCCCGGTCTTGGGGACCGGGGCTCTTCAAGCTGGTCGGCCGCGTTGCGACATGCCGCCAGCACCACCGAATTCGACCTGACAACGCGGGCCGGGAAAACTCGTTCCGGCCGCTAGTCCGGCGATACGGACACGTCGATGATCGCCGGCGTATCGACCTGGCGCTCGCGCCAGACGATGAGATCGCATTTGGGATTGAGCCACTGATATTCGGAGCCGCGCGCCTTCAGGTGCGCGAGCGCTGCATCATGTGCGGTGGTCTGATCCGGCGCTTCGACCATGATCTCCACGGTCTCTTCGATCTGACGCACCACTTCGACGGCGTAGTATTTTCTGGTCACGATCCCTCGCTCCGGAATGACTAACGGGGAGGGCGGTGGCGCGTTCCCCAAAAGAAAAACCCCGCGCTTTCGCACGGGGCCTTCTTGGCTGGCGGGGAAGGGATTTCAGCGCCTAGCCGCCGCGCCGTGGCTCGAACTTAAGGTTGAAAACCTAAAAAGCAACCGTCGGCGCGCGGAAGGCTCAAGGCGATGTGCCCGGCGAATTTCACGGGAGGGGCTGGACTTGTTGTTCCCATTTTGTTCTAGTGAGGCATCTCTTTTGGCAGCGACATTCTTTGGAGGTGCCCATGACTGTCGAGAAACAACGCGAAGTGATCAGGCTCTGGAATCAGCTCAGGAAGCTTGATGGTCCGGCCGCGGAAGAACTCCGCATCCAGATCCTCGAATGCTTTTCGGAGAAGGCTCTATCGAAGGATACGGCGAAGCGAGCGGCGTGATGAGCATCGCACTATCTCGATGACAACAGGCAATCGCGCGCGCCTTCACCGATCGTTAGGGATCGTTTTGCGCTGGTTTTTCGACTCTGATTCGTTCCTTACGAACGAAATGGAGTCGGATGCAGAACAAGTCGTGGCTTCTGTGTCGATGCGGGACACGCCTTTCCTGACCAAGCCGGCGTGATGCTTCGCACAGTCCCGTTCGCCTGTCCTCGCTACGAGTGAGGCGAGGGAGACGCGACATGGATGCGTGCTGTTGCTCGAGATGTTCGCCGAGATCGCAAAAGTGTTTTGGTACGACCGGCACCCGCGCTTGCGCAACGACAGGCCCTCGGTGCCGCAGGTGCCACCGCGGTCGAAGTCCGAAGACGCCATGTGAGCGCGCGATCGTTGGCGACGGCGCTCGTTTGCATGCGAACAATATATTAAGACTTGCTTCCTGCCGGTTTCTGCGATTCCGATTCGTTCTCCGAGAACGAAAGGCAGGCGAAGCTGGAACAAAGCCGGACGACGGATCACCACAAGCTTCGCTTCACCGTCTCGACGCTCTCCGTCGCCGGCGCTATCGTTGCTCCAGCGGCGGACGCAACATGAAGAACGGGCTTTATTCCATCCACATCCACATGCTCGACGGCGTGAAGGGCCGCGACAGCGGCGTGCTGATCCTGCGTGACGGCGTTCTGCTCGGCGGCGGGCCGTATTTCTGGTCGCGCGGCGCCTACACGATCCGGAACGGCAATTCGGACAACGGCCCTTCGGAGCACGGGACCTGGAAGGGCGAGCTTGTCACCAACCAGCATACGCCGTTTGCGGATGGCTTCGCCCGGCCGCTGTTCGGCGGAGTGGAGGCAACGAGCGGCTTCTCCGGGACGTTCAGCGACGACACGGCCGAGGTGTTCGGCACCGTGCTGGTCGCAGGCCATCGCAGCCTCGGTTTTCGCGCGAGCCTGAAGCGGCTCGCCGAGTTCTGAAGACGCTTGTTCTGAAGAGGCTTGGCGAACTCCTAACGGAAGCTTGCCGCGAAGCCGATAACCCTATTCGGTTAGGTTAAAAGCGCAATCGCGTTGCACTTGCCGCCACTTGCGATAGGTGTCTGGCGAAGACGCGATCCGACTTTGGCCAACAAGCGACTTTGGCCAACAAGCAATTTTGCCAAGAACGAATTCATGACACCTTTTTCAGAACCGTCCTTTTGTCAGGGCGACCCCCACACCTACCGGCGCATCGCCATCGTCGGCACGCTCTTTTGTCTGGCTTTCGTGGTGATCAGCGTCTCGCTGCGGCCACAGCTCGAGGACACGCGTGTCGCGGTCAAAGCCGACAGGCTGATGCGTACGGCGGGCCAGCTACCGCACACGAATTAACGGTCGTCGGTGGAGGTCTGATGGTCGGCGCAATTGCTTGGGCACGCGGTGCCGTGTGAGGCGAGCGCCACGAAGCCGGCATAGCCGGACAGGTTGAGCAGGATTTCGAGCCAAACGGGCATGTCGGCCTCCTTTCTCCTTGAAGGCTACGCCAACGTGCGCGCGAAGCGCATGTTCCCGGACAAAGGCGGACCGGCGCCTCAAAGTGGGGTGGTGGGGTCGAGCCGCCGGCCGAGGGCGCCTACGGACTCGCTCGACGGCTGTTCCTTAAGGAACTCGGCAATCGCCCGCGCCAGTTCGCCGTCGCTCATCGGGGTCGGCGGCGGGCGCAGCGTACCGACACCGAAACTGCGGACGATCTCGTCGTAATGCTGATCTCCGGATCTGGGAACGAGCCTGCGGATACGGGCCAGCAACGTGGATATCGGCACTTTATCCTCCTCGGCTCCCCGCTGGCAGCAATTGTGGCGCATTGCCAATGCTGTGCGTGGAACTGAAAACCCCGCCAGCATCGGTGATGCTGACGGGGTCTTCGTGCTGTTGCCTCAACCGGACGGCGGAGGCTTCCGCACTTGAGCAAACAATTCGCGGAACGCGTGCCCGTTCCATGCGTGGCCGGATTTATTCCGAACTCGGTTCCACAGGCTTGCGCGCAACCATAGCAACGCGCCGGCGTTGTCTGCGCGAGATACGAAGGAGGAGATTCATGATGAGGAAGACACTGGCAGTTCTGGCTACCGTCGCGGCCGTTGGCGTGACCGCGGTCGCGGCGCCTTCGCCTGCCGAGGCGCGCGGCCGCGGCATCGGTCCGGGCCTCGCGTTCGGTCTTGCCGCCGGCGCCATCACCGCGGGCGCCGTCGCCGCGTCGCATCCTTACGGCTATGGCTACGGCCCGCGGTATGGCTACTATGGCGGCCCCGCTTATGCCTACGGCCCTGGTCCCTACGCTTATTACGGTGATGGACCATACTACCGCCGCCACCATTATTACCGTCACTGGTAACGGCTGAACAAACGAAAAGCCCGGAGCAATGCTCCGGGCTTTTTTCATGCTCGGTGATCCGGTGTCGTTACGGCCAGAGCGAGGGCCGTTCCGCCTTGCGCGCGTTGTCGAGCGTCGACACGAAATACTCTTCACGTTCGCGCTTGAATTTTTCCTGGGTGGCACGGAAGGCGGCGACACGGGCGGCGATCTCTTCGCGTTCGCGGATTTTGCGTTGTTCGTCCTCGGTCATGTTAAATCCCCTCTGCACGTGAGTATGTGTCCTACTGAACCCAAGCACTGCCGCCGCAATCACGTTGAGTCGCGTCAACACATGCATTGGCGCTTCTGATTGGGGCGTCAATGGGGAGGAGGCATTGCAGGATTGTGATAAGCGAGGGTCGGAAAAAATTGCCGACCATGTCTTGCGTGGCGGTGGAGAACAGCGTCAATAATCTTGTCGCTTGCGCATGTTGCAGCTAGCGCAAAAACAAATCAGTAAAACAAAAGCAAAACGGGAGGCGGCGTTGATTGCATCGGATCTTCGCAGCGGCGTCGAGCGTCTTGGCGACATGATCGCCGAAGCCAAACGGATCGTGCCGTTCACCGGCGCCGGCATCTCGACCGAATGCGGCATCCCCGACTTTCGCTCGCCGGGCGGAATTTGGACGCGCAACCGCCCGATCCCGTTCGACGAGTTCGTCGCCAGCCAGGAGGCGCGCGACGAATCTTGGCGCCGGCGCTTCGCCATGAAGGAGGTCTTTGCGGCGGCCAAGCCCGGCCGCGGCCATCGCGCGCTCGCCTCACTCTACCGCGCCGGCAAGGTTCCCGCGATCGTCACCCAGAACATCGACAATCTGCATCAGGCCTCCGGCGTCGCAAGCGATCACGTGATCGAACTTCACGGCAACACCACGTATGCGCGCTGCATTGGATGCGGGCAGGCCTATCCGCTTGATTGGGTGAAGCGCCGCTTCGACGAGGAGGGCGCCGCGCCCAACTGTACCGTGTGCGACGAGCCGGTGAAGACCGCCACGATCTCCTTCGGCCAGACAATGCCCGAGGACGAGATGCAGCGCGCGACGGCGCTGTCGCAAGCCTGCGATCTCTTCATCGCGATCGGTTCCTCGCTGGTGGTATGGCCGGCCGCGGGCTTTCCGATGATGGCGAAGGAATCAGGTGCACGCCTGGTGATCGTCAATCGCGAGCCAACCGAGCAGGACGACATCGCCGACCTTGTGATCCGCCACGACATCGGCGAAACGCTGGGGCCCTTTGTCGGTAATTGAGGCAGCAATTTGATTCGCGGCTGTGCAAGCTGTTCATAGGTTCCGCCGAATCTCTTTTTTGTCTATGCGTCGCAACCGGGAGTGTTATCTTTTGAGTCGAAAGATTCGCGTCGCGTCGAGTTGAGAAGATTCTCTAAAGACGCGTGATTCGGCGCCGCCATTCAGGCGGGTTGCATGGCATGTGTGGGGTCCGGGGTTATGGGGTCGTCGGACGGATTTGAGTCCAAGAAGGTCGGAGTTCCCGCGGTGGGCGAACACGGCGGTGGCGGTCGCGACAGTGCACTCAGTCCGTTCACCGGACTTGGTGAGAGCAGCGCCAACCTCGTCGAGGTTCACGGCGTCATCAAATGGTTCGACGCCTCAAAAGGCTACGGCTTCATCGTTCCCGACAATGGCTGGCCCGACGTGCTCCTGCACGTCACCGTGCTTAGGCGCGACGGCTTCCAGACCGCCTACGAGGGCGCCCGCATCGTCGTCGAGTGCATCCAGCGCGCCAAGGGCTACCAGGCGTTCCGCGTGGTCTCGATGGACGAGTCGACTGCGATCCATCCGGCGCAGATGCTGCCGCCGCGCACCCATGTCACGGTGACGGCGACCAGCGGGCTGGAGCGGGCTCAGGTCAAATGGTTCAACCGGCTGCGCGGTTTCGGTTTCCTGACCTGCGGCGAGGGCACCCCCGACATCTTCGTGCACATGGAGACGCTGCGCCGCTTCGGCATGACCGAGTTGCGGCCCGGCCAGTATGTCCTGGTCCGGTTCGGGCCCGGCTCCAAGGGCATGATGGCGGCCGAGATCCATCCCGAGACGGGATCGCCGGTTTCGTCCCACTAATTCCATTCCCGCGATCGTGAGCAGAGGCGCGCTGGCTGGCCGGCGCGCCTCTGGCTTTTCCGGTGACCGCCACGTAAGGACTGGTCCAGTCCCACGCCTCGAGAGCCATCCATGAATTTCGATCGAAAGGCCGTCTTCGCCCTTGCGAAGGGCTGGCTTGCCGCCATCCTTGTCATCGCCGGCTGTGCCGTCGCGAGCGCACCCGTGCGCGCCGCCAGCTTCCAGCCCCTCGAGATCGTCACCAGGAACGGCGTGCAGGTGTTCTCGGTCGAGGTCGCGACGACGGAGGAAGAGAAGCAGACTGGCCTGATGTACCGTAAGGAACTGGCGGACGGCAAAGGCATGCTGTTCGACTTTAATCCCGAGCAGGAGGTGTCGATGTGGATGAAGAACACCTACGTCTCGCTCGACATGATCTTCATTCGCGCCGACGGCCGAATTCTGCGCATCGCCGAAAATACCGAGCCGATGTCGACAAAGATCATCTCATCCAGGGGGCCCGCGCGGGCTGTTCTGGAGGTGGTGGCAGGCACGGCGCAGAAATATGGCATCCGCGCCGGCGACCGCGTGGGCCACCCGCTGTTCGGCAGCAAGTAGGCGGGAGGGCTTATTGCCCCGTCCTGGCGGTCTTTTGGGAAGCTTGCTCGCGCCTTTGGAAGGCTTGCTGGCGCTTTGGGAAGCGTGTATCGACGGGGCTCGCCGGACATTCGGGGTATAGCGCAGCCTGGTAGCGCGGCAGTTTTGGGTACTGCAGGTCGTTGGTTCGAATCCAGCTGCCCCGACCAGTCCGAGGTGGGCCAGACCCGCGCCTCAGAACAATAGCCAATCGGCGAGGCGCCAGGCGAGCGCAGCTCCAGCCGTGCATGGCGCGCGTTCGATGCCGATGCCCGCAGCCGCCAAAGCCTTCCTAACCCTCGGCGCTCATTCCCTGCGCAACGCGACTTTCCGCGCGACATTTCAAGGCATTGGGGCGGGTCGGGCGGCGCGGAATGCGTAAAACTTTGTCGAACCTTTAGGCGTCGTCCTAGACATATTGGTGTTGGGGATTTCAGCGCCCAATGCCTAGCGGACGCCGCCAAGCGATGATATTCCGCTTGCGCGGCGTTACGCTTTTCCAACCATCAGTTCGTCGCGTACCAGCCGAACGGAAACGGCAGGAATGGCCAGGCCAGCTGATTGTCGTTGGCGACCTTCCGCGGCTCCTGCTCCGGCGTCTTCGCGGGCAGAGCAGGCGGCGTCGAATGCAGCGCCAAGCGCAGACATGCACATTGCAAATTCATCGTGGTGGCCCCCGCCCATCAATCGTTTTCAAAAATTCGCGTCAGGCTGGAAATCAACGCGCGTCCTCAAAACGACGCGCTCATTCTCAAATCGCACACAGTCTAGGAAAATCGGCGGCCGCTTTCAACCGGTCTCGCCACGCGCTCACAGGAGGTAAGGTTGATCGGTTAGGTTAAGAGCGAGCGGTTGTTGCGGGCGCCTTCGCGACTGTTATCAGATCGGTTCGGCTTGCGACGGTCTGCCTGAAATTCGTGCTCACACGACATCACAGTTCGTCGCAGCGCTCGTATCCTGTGAGTTCTGTATCATGTCTCTCGATCGCAACGTCCGAACCGTCGGTCCGCAGGCGAGCTGGACCGAGATCTGGCACCTCTGGACCGTGTTCGTGCCGCGCCGCTCGATCAACGGGCAGCTCGTTTACGGCAAGGTCTGGCGCCGCCACGACGGCCGTGACTGGATCTACAAGAAGTTTACCGAGTACGACAGCGAAGCGGCGGCCTGAAGCGGCGGCGCTGTCGTCCGGCGGGATCGGAGCTGCCCGTTCAAGCGGCCTTTGCGGCCGCAGTCTTGGGCGGCGGCGGCTTCAGCGGCTTGTCCTGCTTCTTCGACCAGGAGATGTAATAGGCCACCGTCGTCATGATCGCGATCCCGGCGACGCTGACGAAGATCTGCGCGAACAGCGAGCCCGAGCTCATCGACAGCTCGAAATGACCGACGAAGGACAGGAACACGCCGACGCAGAACACGGCGAGCGACTGCTGGCCGCACACGATGATGGGGTCGAACCCTTTCCATTCCAGGCCCGGCCAGTCCTTGGGAACGAAGCGGATCACCAGGATCACGATCACGACGAAGTGGATAAAGCGGTAGGGCGCGAGGTTGGTCTTGTCGTTCGGGTTGAACGCCGAGAACAGCCATTCCGGGAACATGCCGCCGAGGGTCGGGAAGCGGCCGGCCATGGTCATGACCAGCGCAAACAGCATGTAACCAAGACAGAGCCACAGCGTGACCGGTGCGTTGATCAGCGTCATCGAGCGCCGCGCGCCGCCCATGGCGCACCAGGCGCCGAACACGAACAGCACCTGCCAGCAATACGGGTTGAAGTACCACTGTCCGGCCGGATAGGCGTTCAGGTTCAGGCCGAAATGGCGCGCGGTCAGCCACAGCACGATGGACAATGCCATCGTCAGGTCCGGCTTGCGCAGCATGAACCAGAGCACGGGCGGAAACAGCCCCATCAGCACGATGTAGAGCGGCAGCACGTCGAGATTGAGCGGCTTGAAGCGCAGGAACAGGCCCTGGCGCAGCGTCTCGGTGGCGTTGTCCACCAGGCCGGCGACGTTGAACTCGTTGATCATCTCGGAATCGCCGAAGCGCAGCGCCAGATAGCTGATCGAGGCGATGTAGATCACGAACAGGATGATGTGGGCGACGTAGAGCTGCCAGACCCGCTTGGTCAGCCTCGTAGCACCGACCAGGAAGCCGCGCTCGAGCATCATCCGCGCATAGACGAAGGAGGCGGTGTAGCCGGAGATGAAGACGAACAAATCCGCGGCGTCGGAAAAGCCGTAGTTGCGGGTGGTGATCCAGTTCACCACGTTGTCGGGGATATGGTCGAGGAAGATCGCCCAGTTCGCAATGCCGCGAAACAGGTCGAGCCTGAGGTCACGGCCCTTCTCGGGGAGCGTGGCGTTGATGTTCAGGAAGGACATGCGACGGGAGCTTTCGGAGGGGACGGACAGGTAGATGTCAACGAAGCAGGGCCACCGGGCGAGACCCCGGCGCGGAAGGCGGGTACGCAATTGTCACGATGCAGCATAATGATTATACCCATCGGCGAGCCATCCCGGGGGGCCGGAATCACCGATCAGTTCCCTAAAGGTGTCTCTATACTATGCCCGCGGTTTCCACCAACTGCTACCGTGACGCATCGAAATCGAACGAAAAGACGAACAAGAGGCCCGGACCGTCCATGACCGCACGCATTTTCAAGCCCGCCAAGAACGCGATGCAATCCGGCCGGTCGAAGACCAAGGAATGGCAGCTCGACTACGAGCCCGAGCAGCCGCGCGCGGTCGAGCCGCTGATGGGCTGGACCTCGTCCGGCGACATGAAGCAGCAGATCACGCTGCACTTCCACAGCAAGGAAGAGGCGGTCGCCTATTGCGAGCGCAAGGGCATCGCCTACCAGGTGATCGAGCCAAAGGAATCGGTGCGCCGCCCGGTCGCCTATGCGGACAATTTCTCGTTCCGCCGCGGCGAGCCGTGGACGCATTGAGGGCGGGCAACGAAACTCTCGTCATGCCCGGGCTTGTCCCGGGCATCCACGTTTTAGCGTCCACGTAAAAAGCCCGCGGTTGGCCGGGACAAGCTCGGCCAACCACGCCGGTTCTTCCCATCGTCCTGCCCTTGGCAGCCATTCCGCCCCGTGCTTCGCTGTCTCGCATGATGCGACCATGACGAGGTGGGCTATGGCGGGGCGTGACCAGCTCGACGGCGTCGATCTGAAAATACTCTCCGAGTTGCAGCAGGACGGGCGGGTTCGCAATAACGAGCTGGCGCTGCGCGTCGGGGTGTCCGGGCCCAACTGCGTGAGGCGGCTGAAATCGCTGTTCAGCCGCGGCGTGATCCGGGCGGTGCGCGCCGTTATCGACGAGCGGCTGCTCGGCTACGAGGTGGTGTCGTTCGTCTCGATCCAGCTCGGCAGCCAAGCCCAGCCGGTGCTGGCGGCATTCGAGAGCTCGATCGCCGCGATCCCGCGCATCCAGCAGTGCTGGCGGATTTCGGGAGACACCGACTATCTTCTCAAATGCGTGGCGCCGAGCGTCGAGAGCATGCGCCAGCAGCTCCTGCATTTCGCCGCGATGCCGAACGTGAAGAACGTCCGCAGCTTTCCGGTGCTGGGCGTGGCGAAGGACGTGCCGCTGCCATTGCAGGAGATCGCGGCGGCAGGATAGTTCGGCGGCGACGGGTCCCAAAACGTAGCTCGCGTAACGACGTCCAAACATCCGAAGGCGCGGGAGTGACTCCCTTACCGGGATACAGGTTCGGATAAGGCGGATATAAACATAAGTAACTCACCTAACTGTGACATGTGATTTGCGAAGTTCTGCAATGCGCCGAAGCGTGATTGCCGGTTCCTGGTGCTGGCCTACATGCGAGGTGTGAACCTCAGCCTGCGTCGCATGCCGAGGCCTCTTTTCTGGGACCCTGAAGCAGGAAAAGACAACATGACCTCGATCTCGAAGACGTTCGTCGCATCCGCTGCGACGCTGTTTGCATCTGCGTTTCTCATGATGACCGCGCCGGCTGCCCAGGCAGAAGACTACTGCATCACCAATGGTGCCCAGGCCGCGCATGGCTGCGGCTATCCGACGATGGAGGCCTGCCGGGCCGCGGCCGGCGGCATCGGCGGCTCGTGCTCACAGAGCGGCGGCGCGAAGACGTCGGCCGACGCGCTGGCCTTCCAGCCGAAGCAGACGCACTCGCGCACCAAGCTGCGCCCGGGCGGGCAGACCAACTCGAACTGAGCGAGACCGTTTGGAAATGTTGCGGCCTCCAAGTTGGATCTCGGAGGCCGCAACAGCATGACAACCCGCGCTTCAGCGATACCTGCCGCGAAACTCGCGCGGGGAGGCGCCGGCCCAGGTGCGGAAGGCGCGAGAAAAGCTCTTCTCGTTGCGGAAGCCGGCGATCTCCGCGATCCGCTTGATCGGGCTGCGACCGCGCATCAACTCCTGCTTGGCGAGCTCGAATTTTGCCTCTTCCTTGAGATCCCGCAGTGAGGTCGCTTCATCGCGCAGGCGCCGATGCATGGTGCGGGTGGAGAGTGCCAGCTCGCTTGCGACATCCTCGGCGCCGAGACTGCGTCCGCGCGCATTGCGGAGTACGCGGCGAACGCGCTCGACCAGCAGCCGGTCGCGCCGATAGGGCAGTACGGTCAGCCGCAGCGCGCCCTTGAGCATGTTGTCGAGGTCCGCCGCGCTCCGGGTGAGCGGCAGCGACAGGTAATGCTTGTCGAAGGTGATGGAAGCGCGGTCCGCACCGAAGCGGATGTTTCGGCAAAAGATGGTCGGATAGACCGAGACGTGGCCGGGCTCGGGGTACGGAAATTCCGCGGCGCGGAGCGCGATTTGCGAATCCACCGCCCAGCAGGAGAAGCCGAGAACATAGCGGAGCAGGGTGACCAGGCAGAATTCGCGTAGAGGTCCGAGGTCGGCCAGTTCGCGGATGGACACGACCGCGGTCTCCTCGCCGACGGCGAGATCGAGCAGCACGTCCTCGGTGAGCAGACGATGGTGCCGGCACCAGCGCTTGAGCGCGACCTCCAGCGTCGGGGCGGTGATCGAGGCGCGGCACAGCATGCCGTAGGTGCCAAAGGGCAGCCGCCGCGAGAACCAGCCGAGCGCCTCGTCATCGAGTTCGCGCATGGCATGGCCCGCCAGCGCCTCGAACTGGCCGGCCGTGACCCGCCCATCCGGAGAATTGACAAGGTCCGGCGTTACCTGACCCCGGCTCAGCGCCTCGGTCGGATCGCGGCCGTAGCGTTCGTAAGCGGCAACGACGCCGCGGACGAAGGCGGCAGGGGTCACGGCACGGCGCGGGATCGCGGTTGCGACTTGAAAAGGCATCGGAAAATCCTCTGGGAAAATCCTCGCCAAGTTTGGCGGAAAATGCAACCTTTTCGACCGCAGAAGGGCCCCGATGCCGCTAGGTTCGGTCCCCAAAATAGGGAGGAATCGCCTTGAATATCCCGAGCATCGATTTCGATCTGGGCGAAGACATCAGCATGCTGCGCGACACGCTGCGCGCCTTCGTGGAGGCGGAGATCGCCCCGCGTGCCGCCGATATCGAGAAGGCCAATCTATTCCCGGCGGACCTCTGGAAGCGCCTTGGCGACCTCGGCCTGCTCGGCATGACCGCGCCGGAGCAATATGGCGGCTCCAACATGGGCTATCTCGCCCATATCGTCGCGATGGAGGAGATTTCGCGCGGCTCGGCCGCGGTCGGCCTCTCCTATGGCGCCCACTCAAATCTCTGCGTCAACCAGATCCGCCGCAACGGCAATGATGCGCAGCGCGAGCGCTATCTGCCAAAGTTGATCTCCGGCGAGTATGTCGGCGCGCTCGCGATGTCCGAGCCCGGCGCCGGCTCAGACGTCGTCTCGATGAAACTGCGCGCCGACAAACGCGGCGACCGCTACGTGCTCAACGGCTCGAAGATGTGGATCACCAATGGCGGCGATGCCGACGTGCTGGTGGTCTATGCCAAGACCGATCCGGAAGCGGGCCCGCGCGGCATGACCGCCTTCCTGGTCGAGAAGGGGACGAAGGGCTTCAGCCACGGCCAGCATCTCGACAAGCTCGGCATGCGCGGCTCCAACACGTATCCGCTGTTCTTCGACGAATGCGAGGTGCCGGAGGAGAACGTGCTTGGCAAGGTCGGCGAGGGCGTCAAGGTGCTGATGTCCGGCCTCGACTATGAGCGTACGGTCCTCTCGGGTGGACCACTCGGGATCATGGCGGCCTGCATGGACGCGGTGGTGCCCTATATGCACGAGCGCAAGCAGTTCGGGCAGCCGATCGGCGACTTCCAGCTCATGCAGGGCAAGCTCGCCGACATGTACGCGACCTGGCAGGCCACGCGCGCCTATGTCTATGCGGTGGGGCGTGCCTGCGACCGCGCCGATCACGCGCGCAGCTTGCGCAAGGACGCCGCCGCTGCGATCCTCTATTCCGCCGAGAAAGCGACGTGGATGGCGGGTGAGGCGATCCAGGCGCTTGGCGGGGTCGGCTACACCTCCGAATTTCCGGTCGGACGCCTGTGGCGCGATGCAAAGCTCTACGAGATCGGCGCCGGCACCTCGGAGGTCCGGCGCATGCTGATCGGTCGCGAATTGATGGCTGAGACGGCTTAAAACCTTCACGCAATTGGAACCAACATGCCGCTCCATTCCAGCATCGATACGTCTTCTTCGGACTTTGCGCGCAATTCCGAGGCCATGCGCACCCTCGTCGCGGATCTGCGCGAAAAGCTGAGCCAGGTTGCGGGCGGCGGCGGCGAGGTCTCGCGCAACCGCCACACCTCGCGTGGCAAGATGCTGGCGCGCGAGCGCGTCGACCTGCTGGTCGATCCCGGCACCGCGTTCATGGAGCTGTCGCCGCTCGCGGCCTATGGCCTTTACGGCGGCGACGTGCATTCGGCGAGCGTCGTCACCGGGGTCGGGCGCATCGCGGGCCGCGAATGCGTGATCGTCGCCAACGACGCCACCATCAAAGGCGGCACCTATTATCCCATGACCGTGAAGAAGCATCTGCGCGCGCAGGACGTGGCGCGGCAGAACAATCTTCCCTGCATCTATATGGTCGATTCCGGCGGCGCCTTCCTGCCGCTGCAGGACGAGATCTTTCCCGACGAGCGGCATTTCGGCCGCATCTTCTACAACCAGGCGCAGATGTCCTCGCAAGGAATCCCGCAGATTGCCATCGTGATGGGTTCCTGCACAGCCGGCGGCGCCTATGTCCCCGCGATGTCGGACGAGAGCATCATCGTGCGCAACCAGGGCACGATCTTCCTCGGCGGGCCGCCGCTGGTGAAGGCCGCGACAGGCGAAGTGGTGACCGCGGAGGAGCTTGGTGGCGCCGACGTGCATTCGCGGCAATCGGGTGTGACCGATCATTATGCCCAGAACGACGCACACGCGATCGGCATCGCCCGCCGCATCGTCGGCACGCTGAAGCCGTCGGTACGACCAAACCTCAACATGCATCCGCCGCGTGATCCCTTGTTCGCGGCGGAGGAGATCTACGGCGTGGTGCCCGTCGACGGGCGCAAGCCGTTCGACGTGCGCGACATCATTGCGCGCGTCGTCGATGGTTCCGAGTTCGACGAGTTCAAGAAGCTCTACGGCACGACGCTGGTGTGCGGCTTCGCCCACATCTGGGGTTTTCCGGTCGGCATCATTGCCAACAACGGCATCCTGTTCAGCGAGAGCTCGCTGAAGGGGGCGCATTTCATCGAGCTGTGCTGCCAGCGCGGCATTCCGCTGGTGTTCCTGCAGAACATCACCGGCTTCATGGTCGGCAAGAAATACGAAGCCGGCGGCATTGCGCGTGACGGCGCCAAGCTGGTGACGGCGGTCGCGACCGCGTCGGTGCCGAAATTCACCGTGGTGATCGGCGGGTCCTACGGCGCCGGCAATTACGGCATGTGCGGCCGCGCCTACTCCCCGCGCTTCCTGTGGATGTGGCCTAACGCGCGCATCTCGGTGATGGGCGGCGAGCAGGCCTCGATGGTGCTGAGCCAGGTCCGCCGCGACAATATCGAGGCCAAGGGCGACAGCTGGTCGAAAGAAGACGAAGATAAATTCCGCGAGCCGATCCGCGCGCAATATGAGAGCCAGGGGCACCCGTATTACGCGACCGCGCGGCTTTGGGACGACGGCGTGATCGACCCGGCCGATACAAGGCTGGTGCTCGGCCTCGGCCTCTCGGCGGCGTCGAATGCGCCGATCGAGCCGACGAAATTCGGCCTGTTCAGGATGTGATGCGATGGACCGCTCAAAGCTCTACCGCCGTTTTCGCACCCTCCTGATCGCCAACCGCGGTGAGATCGCCTGCCGCGTGATCCGCACCGCGCGCGCCATGGGCCTGCGCACGGTCGCGGTCTATTCCGAGGCGGATCGCGACGCAATGCATGTCGCGCTCGCCGACCAGGCCGTGCTGCTTGGGCCTGCGCGTGCCCGCGACAGCTATCTCAATCCCGAACGGCTGATCGAGGCCGCGCGCAAGACCGGCGCGGAGGCGATCCATCCCGGCTATGGCTTCCTGTCGGAGAATGCCGAATTCGCCCAGGCGTGTTTCGACGCCGGCCTGGTCTTCGTCGGCCCGACAGCGGCAATGATGACTGCCATGGGCTCGAAGTCCGGCTCCAAGGCGCGGATGGAGAAGGCCGGCGTCCCGCTGGTGCCCGGCTATCACGGCGAGGCGCAGGACGATGCGACGTTGGCGAAGGCGGCCGAGAAGGTCGGTTTCCCGATTCTGGTGAAGGCGTCCGCCGGCGGCGGCGGCCGTGGTATGCGCATCGTTCGCTCCGCGGATGAACTGGCGCCTGCGATCGTCAGCGCGAAGCGCGAGGCCAAGGCCGCGTTCGGCGACGACCGCATGCTGATCGAAAAATATGTCGATAACCCCCGGCATATCGAGGTGCAGGTGATCGGCGACAGCCACGGCAATCTGCTCTCGCTGTTCGAGCGCGAATGCACCCTGCAGCGCCGCCACCAGAAGGTGATCGAGGAGGCACCGTCGCCGACGCTCAATCCCGCCCAGCGCGAGGCGGTCTGTGCCGCCGCGCGAAAGGCCGCGGGGGCCGTCAACTATGTCGGCGCCGGCACCATCGAGTTCGTCTCCGACGGCAAGGACGTGTTCTTCATCGAGATGAACACTCGTCTCCAGGTCGAGCATCCCGTGACCGAGCTGATCACGGGGATCGACCTGGTCGAGTGGCAGTTGCGCGTCGCTTTCGGCGAGGCGTTGCCGCTGAAGCAGGACGAGATCAAGCTTCATGGCCACGCCGTGGAGGCGCGGGTCTATGCGGAGAACCCGACCAAGAACTTCATGCCGTCGGTGGGCAAGATATCAACCTGGCGTCTGCCCGCTGAAACGGGGGGGCTGCGCATCGACTCCGGCTATCGGGAAGGCGATACGGTCTCGCCATACTACGATGCGATGCTGGCAAAAATGATCGCATGGGCGCCGACGCGGGATGTCGCGATCGAGCGGCTGAACCGCGGGCTGGAAGAGTCCGACGTCCGCGGCATCGTCACCAACATCCCGTTCCTGTCGGCGCTGATGACGCATCCGAAGGTGAGGGCGAACGCGATCGACACCGGCTTCATCGAGCGCGAGCTGGCGGTCCTGACGCAGGCGTCGCCGGCACCAGGCGAGCTCGAGCTGTGTGCCGCGGTCGCCGCTGTGATCAACAACGAGCGGCAGGCTGCACAGGCGGACGCGAATTCGCCCTGGCAGACCTTTGGCTGGATGCCGGTCGGCCGCCGTCGGCGCGGCTTTGCTTTCCGCGTTGGACACGGGCCGGAGCAGAAGGTTGTGCTGAACTATGGCAGCGGCCCGTCGACGCTCGTGATCGGCGAGCGCGAGCTGGCGTTTACGATGGTAGCGAAGGACGGCGGCTTCGATCTGACCCTCGACGGCGTCAAAACGTCGGTCGCGGCCGTGATCGACGGCCATGAGCTGTATTTGCGCACGCGCAACGGCCGCTTCGATCTGCATTGGGTTGATCCGTTCGGCGGCGAGACCGAGGAGCAGGTCGGCGCGGACAAGATCGCAGCGCCCTTGCCGGGCACGGTCGTCGCCGTGCTGGCGGAGGAGGGCGCCAAGCTCGAGAAGGGGGCGCCGATCCTCACCCTGGAAGTGATGAAGATGGAGCAGACGCTGCGCGCCCCCTATGCCGGCGTGCTGAAATCCATCAAATGCAAGGTCGGCGACATCGTCCAGGAGGGCGTCGAGCTCGCCGTGGTCGATCCTTCCGGAGAATGAGATGAGCGATAAGGTCCGCATCATCGAAATGGGGCCGCGTGACGGCCTCCAGAACGAGAAGACGGCGGTCAGTGTCGAGGCCCGGATCGCCTTCATCGAGGCGCTGGTCGCGGCCGGCCTCAATACAGTCGAGGTCGGCGCCTTCGTCTCGCCCAAGGCGATCCCGCAGATGGCGAGCTCGGACGCCGTGCTGCGCGGCGTTAGCCATTTGACCAGTGCCGAATTCCACGTGCTAGTGCCGAACGAGAAGGGCTATGACGCCGCGTGCGCGGCCGGCGCAAAGATCGTCTCGGTGTTCGCCGCGGCCTCCGAGGGCTTTTCGCGGGCCAACATCAATTGCACGGTCGCGGAGTCCATCGAACGGTTTAAGCCGGTGCTGGCGCGCGCCAGGGACGATGGTGTCAAGGTCCGCGGCTATATCTCCTGCGTGCTGGGCTGTCCGTTCGACGGTGAGATCCAGCCGAAAGCGGTCGCCGATCTCGCCACCACGCTGTGGGAGCTCGGCTGCTACGAGATCTCGCTCGGCGACACGATCGGTGTCGGTACGCCTGCCAAAGCCAAAGAGATGCTGCGGGCGGTCAGCGCCAACATCCCTCCCGCCAATCTCGCGATGCATTTTCACGACACCTACGGCCAGGCGCTCGCCAATCTCTATGCGGGGCTGGAGGAAGGCGTCCGCGTCATCGACGCCGCCGCCGGCGGCCTCGGCGGCTGCCCCTACGCGCCGGGCGCGACCGGCAACGTCGCGACCGAGGACGTCGTCTATATGCTCGGTGGCATGGGGATTAGGACGGGTGTCGATATGGACCGGTTGCTGGCGGCAACCAACGAGATGAGCGGCGTGCTGGGCAAGCCGCCGGTGAGCCGCGTGGCCTCCGCACTGAACGCGAAGAGGAAGCGCGCCAGCTCCTAGTTCTCCGTTATTGCGAGCGCAGCGAAGCAATGATGGTGGACGCAGCTACCTGCTCCCGTCCGGCCCCATCACCAGGTCCGGCAGTGCGGTCGAGATGCCCGGCACGAAGCAGAGCAGCAGCACCGCGAGCATCATCAAAAGCACGAACGGCAGCGTGCCCCAGATCACCTCGCGCAGGGGAATATCCGGCGCGACGTTGCGGATGACGAAGATGTTGAGGCCGACGGGTGGATGGATCAGTCCCATCTCCATCACGATGGTCATGACGACGCCGAACCAGATGATGTCGAAATTGGCGGCGCGGAGCGGCGGCAGGATGATTGGCGCGGTCATGAGAATAATCGAGACCGGCGGCAGGAAGAAACCGAGCACGACGACCATGACGAGGATCGCGAACAAGAGGCCCCAGCGGGGCAAATGCATCGCGACGACGGATTCGGCGGCCGATTGCGAGATGTGCAGATAGCTCATCACGTAGGAATAGAGCAGCGACATGCCGATGATCATCATCAGCATGGTCGATTCCCGGATCGTCGATTTCAGGATCGGGGCAAGGTCGCTCGGCCGCCACACGCTGTAGATCGCCGCGATCAATGCCAGCGCCAAGAGGCCGCCGAGGCCGGCAGTCTCTGATGGCGTGGCGTAACCGCCATAGAGGGCGATCATGACGCCGGTGAGCAGCAGCACGAACGGGATCACGCGCGGCAGTACGCTGAAGCGTTCCGCGAGCGTGTACTCGTCGCGGGCGAGGATCGCAGCTTCCGGGCCGCCGTTCTTGTAGATCGCTTCGGCCGCGGCGTATTCCTGGCGGAAGCGAATCACGGCGTAAACGCCGAACAGCGAGACCAGCAGCAGGCCGGGCCCGATACCGGCGAGGAACAGCCGTCCTAGCGATTTTTCGGCGGCGACCGCAAACAGGATCATGGTGATCGACGGCGGCAACAGAATGCCGAGCGTGCCGCCGGCGGCGATGATCCCCGCGGCAAAGCCGCCGGAATAGCCGCGCTTGCGCATCTCGGGGATGCCGGCCGAGCCGATTGCCGAGCAGGTCGCGGGCGAGGAGCCCGCCATCGCCGCAAACAGCGCGCAGGCGAACACATTGGCGACGCCGAGCCCGCCGGGGACGCGGTGCAGCCAAGCGTGCAGGGCCGAGTAGAGATCCTGGCCGGCGCGCGACTTGCCGATCGCGGCGCCCTTCAGGATGAAGAGCGGGATCGACAGCAGCGTGATCGAGGCCATTTCCTCGTAGACATTCTGCGTCACCGTGTCGAGAGAGGCGGCGGGCATGTAGATGCCCATGAACACGACTGCGACCGCGCCGAGCGCGAACGCGATCGGCATGCCCGAAAACATCACGACAAGCGTCGCGATCCCGTAGGCGAGGCCGATACCGAAAACGCTCATGAACGCCTGGCTCCAGCGAAAGGCAGCGCAAGCTGCACGAGGATCTGGACGCAGAGCAGACTCATGCCGAACGCCATTAGCGAATAGGGGATGGCCAGCGGCGGCGACCACATCGAGTTCGAGACCTGGCCATCGACATAGGCTTCATGCGCCAGTGTCCAGGACTTCCAGGCGAAGAAAGCGCAGAACAGAAGCGTCACGGCATCGACCAGCCAGAGCCTGATCCGGTTCGCCAGTGGTGAGAGCAGGCCGACGAAGGCCTCGATGCCGATGTGACCGCGGTTCTGCTGCACGTAGGCGGCCGTCATGAAGGTCGCGCCGACCAGCAGGAACACCGCGGCCTCGTCCTGCCAGTAATTGGCAGCCTTGAACAAGGCGCGGCTGAGCACGCTGTAGCTCAGGATGGCGCAGGCGGCGATCAGCGCAATCGCGGCGAACACGACGATGATGTTGTTGAGGATGGCGAGACCGCGATCGATCGCTGCCGCAAGGCCGGTCCTTGCGGCAGCGTTTACCTGGCCGTCACGATCCGGAAGCGGACCGTGGCTCATGCGGCGACGTCGGTCGCGAGCTTGAGCAGGTTGGCAGATGTCGCGGTCTTGGCGCCGTAGTCCTTCCATGCGGTGTCGCGGGCGATGTCACGCCACTTGCCGACGGTCGCGGCATCGAGCGCCGAGACCTTGGCGCCGGCCTTCTCGTAGACCTTGGCGACCTCGACATCGTCGTCCTGCGCGCCCTTGCGGCCGAAGGCTTCGAGCTCGGTGCCGACCGCGAGCAGGATGTCCTGCTGGTTCTTCGGCAGCTTGTCGAAGATCGCCTTCGACATCATCAGCGGCTCGAGCATGAACCAATAGGACGCGCCTGCGCCCGAGGTCAGCGATTTCGCGACCTCCTCAAGCCGGAACGAGATCAGGCTGGTCGAGGAGGTGATGCCGGCATCACACGCCCCCGTCTGCATCGCTGCGTAGATTTCGTTCGAGGGCACCGACAGCACGGATGCGCCGGCAGTCTGCAGCACCATGTCCATCTCGCGCGAGCCGCCGCGCACCTTGAGACCCTTGGCATCTTCGGGGGCCACGATCGGCTTGGAGCGGCTGGCGACGCCGCCGGCCTGCCACACCCAGCTGAGCAGGATGATGCCCTTGTCGGCGAGGAAGTCGGTCAAGGCCTTGCCGACCGGCTCCTTCTTCCAGCGCATGCCCTGGTCGTAGGTGGTGACGAGGCCCGGCATCAGGCCGATATTGGTTTCCGGCAATTCGCCGCCGGCATAGGGCATCGGATAGAGGCTGATGTCGAGCGCGCCCTTGCGCATCGCGGAGAACTGCGCGTTGGTCTTGATCAGCGAGGAGTTCGGATAGATCTCGGCGGCGATGTCGCCGTTGCTGCGCTTGCTGACTTCGGCGGCGAACACGCGACAGAGCCGGTCGCGGAAATCGCCCTTGTCGACGGTGCCGCCCGGGAATTGATGCGAGATCTTCAGCGTGGTCGCGGCATGCGCGGTGCCGGTGCTGAAACGGAGAATGGCGGGTGCGGCGACGGCGGTCGCGATCAGGTGGCGGCGCGTGAACATGGCGTGATTCCCTTGGACGGTTCTTGGAAGGTTCTTGTTTGCTTTGCCGTGATTTTGGGCCGGTCTTGGAGACCGCGCTGAGGCCCATCCTAGCCGGTCTTTCAGACAATGTTCTCTAGTCTGATAGTTCGAGACCGAATGCCGCGGCAAGCGTCGGTGATGCTGCATTGCACACTCCCGATCTCCTACATCCGCAGAACCTAGGATGGGCTCGCGGAAATTTATCGGCGGCCGCGTAACAACGCCCCGTGGCAATCCGTCGAGATCAGATAGCGGCGTCCGTCGCTGACCAACATCCATCTCGAAGGGAAGACCAGTCATGACCATTCGTACCCGCATCGCGCTCGGCGTTTCGGCGGCCGTTCTCTCGCTCGGCCTCGCGCTGTCGCCTGCCGCCTTTGCCCAGGACAAGATGGGCAAGGATGACGGCATGATGAAAAAGGACACGATGTCCAAGGACGGCATGAAGAAGGACACCATGTCCAAGGACGACGGCATGAAGAAGGACACGATGTCGAAGGACGGGATGAAGAAAGACGACGGGATGATGAAGAAGCACTGATCTTCCAACGTCGAGGAGGCGCTTGCGACAGGCAGACGCGCGCCAAAAATCCGGGGGCGGTCACGTAGACCGCCCCCAGAGCATTTGTTTCAGTCCAAATTCAATTGAACGTGACTTGCGCGCGTTAGACTTGCAAACGTTACTTGCGCTTCGCCTTGCGGGCGGCGTAGCGGGCGTCCCGCTTGGCTTTTTGCTCGGCCTCGGCTTCGGCCGCCTTCGCGACGGCTTCTTCGGCCTCGCGGGCGATCCGCGCGGCCTCGAGCGCGGCAGCTTCTTCTTGAAGGCGCTTCTGCTCGGCCTTTTCCGTGTCGCGCGCAGCCTTTGCTTCGGCGCGCTTGGCCGCAAGGGCCTCGCGCTCCGCACGCTTCGCCACAACCGCGGGATCATCCGGCCCCGGCTGCGACTTGAATTTGTTCAAAAGGTTCTTGCGTGCTTCCTGTGCCGCCTTTTGCCGGTCGGAGAAGCCTGGTTCCCTAAATCCACTCATCGGCGAACCTTGTCATCCTCGCTTTCGATCCTACATCACTGCCTGTTGGTACGTCGGCTGGGCATAGCGGGCGCCGCGCGACGCAGATGCGTGTACATCGGCGCGCGCCGTGATGCCACCTATAATCGCAGCCGATCAGGTAGACGAAAATCGCCGCCCCCGACGATCTCTCGTAGCCCGGAAAAACTGCCTAATTGTGATGTCCCTCATAAGGGGGCACCAGGGCGGTGCCTAGCGTCCGCCTGGTATGAGACGCGGAGCACGGGTATGACGATCTCACGACTGAGCCTGAAGGCGCTCGCAATCGCGGTCGTGGTGGCAACCCTGGCCGGTGCCACGCTGCTGCTCGCCCGTCCGCAGCCGATCGAAAGTGCCGTCCTGGGCACAGATTGGGAATGCACCCAGACCGCGTTTGTGCTTACGACCTGCGCTCCGCGCGTCCAGCAGGCGATCCCGGCGGCCGAAACCTCCCGCAAGGAAGCGATCCGGCCGACCCGAGGCTAACCGGGAGAAGCTGGACGGGATGTGACGCCACGCCGCAGAGGTGATAAAGCCCGCTCGCCCCCGTGATCGGTCAGCCATGTCCAAGCCCGAAGCCAGTTCCGAAGCCAACTCCGAACCTAAGCCCGAACCGGGCGCGAAGCCGAAATCCACTCCAAAACCTCAATCCGGTGACAACCGCCGCGGCGCCATCGCTGGCTTGATCATCGCGATCCTGATCCTCGGCGTCGGCTGGTGGCTCGCCCGCGATCTCACCTCCGCGAGCAAGATGCAGGACTGCCTGATGTCCGGGCGAAGCAACTGCAATGTGATCGAGCCGGCCCGCTAGAGGCATGCCAGAGCGACCCGCGCGGACGAAAAAATGTCGTGATCTTAATCATTTGTAACGGGACTTAGCCGACCAAAGCAGGTCAGTCATGTCAGCCGGCATCAGCTCAGCGCGAGCCGAATCGTCTATCGCGCCAGGCATCACGGCGGTTGACGGCAATCGAAAGAGTAGGGGGCAAGCACGCATGAGTGTGTCCAGTCGCATCAAGATCATCATTCCCTTGGTTTCGGCGATGTCATTGCTCGCCGTCCCGGCGCAGGCTCAGGACGCCAGACCGCCGAGAGACGCCGCCCAGCCATCGGCCGGGCCAGGCGCCGGCGCGCCGCCGCAGAACATGCGAAAGGGGCCGCCGCCGCAGCAGGCTGCCCGGCCGGCGCCACAGGCCGGCGTCCAGCCCTACGCCGGCGGTCTTGGTCATGCTGGTCCGGGTCCAAATCCTGCTCTCGCGAGTCCAGGTCCTGGCCCTCGCAATGCCGGCGGTCCGCCGCCCGGACGCAATTACGCCAGGGGTCCCGCACCGGCGCGCGACTGGGGCGGACACACCTATCGCGGCCATCTCGCCTGGGATGGCGGACGCTGGCGCCACGAAGTCCACAACGGCCGCTCTGGCTGGTGGTGGGATGTGGGCGGCGCGCGGTATTATTATCCGCAGCGGATGGACGGGCCTCCGGCCTATATCTCGGAGGATTATTACGACGACGTCCCCGTGGCCTATGCTCCGCCCGTCGCCTACGAACCGCCGCCGCCGCCGCCAGCGGCCGATCCCGGCGCGAGCGCGCTTGGCGGCGCTATCGTCGGCGGCGTGCTGGGCGGCCTGATCTCGGGCAACGCCTCGGGTGCGGCCGCAGGCGCTGTGATCGGCGGTGCCACCGGCGCGATCGCCGGCGCGACGGCTGCTTCGCGCCCCGGCTACTATCTGGCCCAAGGCAACTGCTACTACCGCTATCCGAGCGGCCAGTACGTGCAGGCTGATCCACGGGCTTGTTACTGAGCACGCCAGGCGAGGGCTGAAGCGAAGAGGCGGCGAAAAGCCGCCTCTTTTCGTTTTGGCGCTGGCCCTCAGCTGGCCGGGAATTGATTCAAGGGGATCGCCCCGCGCGTCAGGACACTACCCAGTTGAAGAACGCGATCGCGGCCCAGACCAGGCCTGCGATCCAGGCCAGCATCACGATGCCGATGGTCGCAAGATAAGCGATGCCGAGCGGGTCGGATCTTTCGCCTCGCGCCGGGACGGGAATTTCGGCTGCGGCTTCTTGCGTCATGACGGGAATATCTCCCAAGCCTTCTCGCTCTCTGGGAGCGCTGAGGACTGTTTAGCGGAGGCGCCGTGCGCCGGCTGTGACGCACTTCACAGATCGGTACGCATCAAGCCCCCAATCGGGGCGGGTCGTTCGACAGATGCGTGAATTGGATTGCGTCGCAAATCCGCGAGGACGGCATTACCCCGCAATCATACGGACGAAATTGCCACGCGCTTGTCCAGATCGTCCGGCTAGAATTGGCTTCATGTGTACCAAGTACGATCCACAGCATGAAGCCGAGACGGCGATGAAGCGCGCCGTGGCGGCCGAAGGTCCTGACCGGCAACGTCTCATCGAGCTGGCCCTGGCCTGGCATCAACTCGCCCGCGACCGGCGCGAAGAGCGGACGGACTGAGCTCTCTCTTTACGAGAGAACTGGTATTCACAGAAAAACCCCGTGCTCGGGGGACAAGCACGGGGTTCTCGAGAGCCGATCGGGGCTGGCAAATCGGCACCACTGGATTTCGAACGCGCCGATCGCAAGTTCGTTCCGCGCCCCCTTCAATTCATTTCGCGCGAGAACGCCGCCATCGGCGCCTATGCTCGTGACACTCGACGCCTGACGCGAGCCGCCGAAACGCTACGTTAAGACTCGTTCGGACGACGATTTTCCGATCGCGATTCGTTTCGGGGAACGAAGCGGAGCAGGATCGTGAACAAACAAAAAGTCCCCGAAGGGCTGCACTGTGTCAGGCAGCTTCCGACTTCGGCACCGCGTCGGCATTGACCGAAAGCTTGACGACATCGCCTTCGACGGCACCGACATATTTCGTGTCGATGTAATGATGATGGTCCTTGTGACCTTCCGGGTTGTCCTTCCGCGTCAGCTTGATACGGTTGCCCTCGACGCGGTCGACGGTGCCGACATGTGCGCCGTCCTTGCCGACGATCTTCATGTGCTCTCTGATCTCGCTCATGATGTTCTCCTTGTGCCGTGTCAACGGCGAGGACCGGTCTTCGTTGCAAGGATAGGCGGGCCCGGCTGTTGGAGCCAATGCGCTCGCCGGACGTTGAATGGCAGTCGCAATTGCCAAGATCCGCATCAAGACGCTCATCAAGATCCGCATGGAGACCTCCGAAGCCTATCTCGATCGAAAGCACAGGGAAATCGGGCTGCTGAACGATTGCCTGAGGAGCCCGCTGCATTTGGCTCGGCCGCAATCGGTCGACGAGGTTGTGGTCTCCAAGTTTCAGCTCGCCGCCGCACTACGCGCGGAACATGCGCTGCAGGACTGGAGAGCGACGGAGACGGCCTGGTCGCATGCGGCGTCTCCCAGCAGCGGTCCGTTCGTGTTCAGCTACGACTATCAGCGCGCGGACCTCAAGGTGAGTGGTCCCTCGTTCTATGAACTCGAGCGGGGCTGCAGGAGCGATGCGATCTATACCGCCTCCGGCATGGCCGCGATCTCCGCGCTGCTGCTCGCGTCCGCACGGATCATCGGCAAAGCAGACGTCGTGGTGCTGCCGGGCACTTACGGCGAGACACTGGAGCTGATCGAGAGCCTCGTCCCCCATTTGCGGCTTGTCATCGCCAGCCTCCCGCTGGGCGAAGCGTTCGCTGCGGCAGCCTTGCCACGCTTGCTCCTGCTCGATTCATGCGCCCCTGCCCGGGCGTTCGAGGCAGCTCTGCGTTGTGACGGTTCGGGGCTCGATCTGTTGATTTTCGACACGACATGTTTCGCCGGCAGATCGGCGCGCATCCGGCGTGTCTTGAGATGGGCCGCGCGATGGGACATTCCCGTCGTGTTGGTGCGAAGCCACAACAAGCTGGATTCGCTCGGGGTGGAATACGGCCGGCTCGGCTCTGCCGTGTTCGTGCATTGGAGCCGGAAGGACCTCAAGGCGGGCCAGCTGCTGTCCGAAAGCCTGGCGGCGGAAACCCGCAATGCCGTCCGGCTTCTCGGTGGCGCGGCGTTGCCGGCGCACTTCCCGCCATTCGTGGGCTCTGTGGCCTATTGGGCCCTGACGAAAACGCGCGTCGCTGCGATTCTGCGCAACGGTCGCCACGCGGCGCGATATTTCGCCGCCGAGCTCGCTTCGCTCTCGGCCGAGCTGCATTTCACCCACGGCCTCTATGTCACGCTTCGCGGCAGGCGCGCCCTCGATGAGGCGACCGCGCGGCAGGCCGCCGAGGACATGAGCCGCGACCTGAGCGGCAAAGGCTTCCCCATTCGCCACGCCGGCAGTTTTGGTTTCGATTTCGCGGCGACCGAGTGGTTTCACGACGCGACGACGGATCGGTACAGCGTCCGGGTGGCGGTGCCGGATTTGCCGACTGAGTTGTGGAAGGATCTAGCAGCGGCGATTGCCGGGTGGTGGGCGCGACATCAAGGCGACACTGAAGGGTGAGTGCGGTGCAAGGCCATGACAGAGCGACCGAAAGCGTTTCCTTACAGGGAATGCACGTGGCATGTTTCAGACGAACAGTCCCGGCAATGGCTTACGGTGCTTGAAAAGACGGGTGCAGCCAACGTCCGAGCGCGCCTTGCCCAGACCGTCGCGGCATCCGCAGGAGCGATCGCGATCGGAACCGCGCCCGTCATGACGATCGGGTTCGCCCAGGAATGGCTGAACTGGAAAGATAATCAAAAATCCGAGGCGGATATCGAACGGCACGAGCGGCAGATCTGGTGGACTCGGACCGCGGCAATCGCCGCATCGGTCGCCGCCTTGAGCGCACTGCTCGGCTGGATTTGGACGATCTTCATCCGGGGGAATAACGGCCTATAACAAACATGATTGTTACGTTGCGCATACATCCGCCAGACGAGAGGGGCGACAAACTGCGCTGTTTCAATCGATCGCCAGGCATTCTTCCACGGCCGGCTTCTGGTGGCCGCGACGCGCCCACGCTTGAACGGCGAAGGCGAGTTGGTGCTGACTCGCTGCCGCGTCCGCGATGGTGGCCCGGGCCGTCGCGATCGGCTTTGTGACCACACCGGAGTTCACGACTCCCGCGTCAACTGCCAAAAACGATATTGCTACAACCGCCACCGCCGACGCGATCGCCATTCTTGTCAAGTCGGATAGTGGCATCGAAGTCCTTATCGGGCGCACGTCGCCCGGCGAATAGATAGGGCTCGTTTGCCCGGATCAAAGGCCGGAGCGAGGCGGCCCACGCGTTCGTGAAGGACGGATTCTGCAGGTGCGCGCCGTAGATCTGGCTCACGATGAACGGATGAGACCGAAATTGGCGATCCCGGCAGGAATCGAACCTGCAACCCTCAGAGTAGAAATCTGATGCTCTATCCAGTTGAGCTACGGGACCGTCTTGAGCCGCCCTGGTTGGGGGCCGCTGTTCATCTACTATGCCATTATGAAAAATATCGTCTTTCGCCAAGCCTGAACCGAACCGTTTTCGTCGAAGCCGCGACAAAGCGGAACGGTGGGGTGTCAGGGTGCCGGGTTGAGCGGCAGCAGACTGGACGATGGATCACATCGCCGGGAACGCTGATCAGCTTCCGGGACACGGCCGCCGGACGACTGGTCGGATATTGCTGCGCCATCAGGACGGCGTGCGCGGCGGTAGCTTGATCGGTCTCCTCTGGGCGTGCCTTGTCATGGCGAATGCGACGGTTTGCACCTTTGGTTCCATCGCCTTGAGTCCGTCACCTTTCCGCGCATTTCATGCGACAAGCGGCGTTCGTCCGCGATTTCCGGGAGTCCATCCATGATCGGTCTTGTTCGCGCCGTCACACTCTGCGCCACGCTGGCGTTCGGCCTTAGCGTCGCGCAGGCCGCCGACAAAGCCTTCAAGCGGGACGACCTCGCCGATTCCGCGATCAAGCTGGAGGCGCAGATCAAGGGCGAGGCGGGGCCGGTCGCCAAGACCGGCGCGAGCTTGCGCACCGACGCCGATGTTGCCTTCCGGCGCAACGACTATCGCACCGGCCTGTCGGTGCTCGGCCAGATCGCGGCGACCACGCCGGAGGACGCCGGCAACTGGTTGCGGCTGGCAAAGGTCATCTTCCAGATATCGCCGAAGAGCTCGAGCGAGCAGACGTTCCTGCTGGAGCGCGCCTCGACCGCCGCCTACATCGCCTACCAGCGCGCCGGGAATGCGGGCGAGGAGGCCGACGCGCTCGCGGTGCTCGGCAAGTCTCTTTCCGAACGCAAGCTGTGGCGGCCGGCGCTGGATGCTCTGCGGCTGTCGCTCGACATGCGCGAGGTCGCCGACGTCCGCGGCCAATATGAGAAGATGCGCGACGAGCACGGTTTTCGGCTGCTCGACTACACCGTGGACTCGGACTCCGCCAGTCCGCGCGCCTGCTTCCAGTTCTCGGAGGAGTTGGCAAAACGCACCGATTTCGCGCCGTACCTCGCGCTGGCCGGCCAGGACAAGCCGGCCCTGTCGGCCGAGGCCAAGCAGCTCTGCGTCGACGGGCTGAAGCATGGCGAGCGCTACAACATCAATTTGCGCGCCGGCCTGCCGTCCACCGTGAAGGAAGGCCTTCCGAAATCGGCCGAGTTCAACGTCTATGTGCGCGACCGCAAGCCCTTCGTGCGCTTCACCAGCCGCGCCTATGTGCTGCCGAGGACGGGCCAGCGCGGCATTCCCGTCGTCAGCGTCAACACGCCAGCCGTCAACATCAACGTGTTCCGGATCGGCGACCGCAATTTGATCAACACGGTGGTCGACAGCGATTTCCAGAAGACCCTGTCGAAATACCAGCTCAGCGATCTCGGCGGCGAGCGCGGCGTGAAAGTCTGGACCGGCGAGCTTGCCACCGCGATGACGCTCAACCAGGACGTCACCACGGCATTCCCGGTCGACCAGGCGCTTGGTGAACTCCAGCCCGGCGTCTATGTGATGACGGCCGCGGCCAAGGGGCCGGGCTCGGACGACGACTATCAGCTCGCCACCCAATGGTTCATCGTCTCCGATCTCGGCGTCACGGCCTATTCCGGCAATGACGGCATCCATGTCTTCGTGAATTCGCTGGCCTCGACCGATCCGGTCGGCAAAGCCGAGGTGCGGCTGGTCGCGCGCAACAACGAGATCCTGGCCACCCGCAAGACCGATGAGAGCGGCCATGTGCTGTTCGAGGCGGGGCTTGCGCGCGGCGAGGGCGGCCTGTCGCCGGCGATGCTCACCGTGACCGGCGAGAAGGCCGACTATGCCTTCCTCAGCCTCAAGTCCTCCGCCTTCGACCTGTCGGACCGCGGCGTTTCGGGCAGGGCCGTGCCTGCGGGCGCCGACGCTTTCGTCTATGCCGAGCGCGGCGTCTACCGCTCCAGCGAGACCGTCTATCTCACCGCGCTGTTGCGCGACGGGCAGGGCAACGCCGTCACCGGCGGGCCGATGACCCTGGTGATCGAGCGTCCTGATGGCGTCGAATTCCGCCGCGCCGTGCTGTCCGACCAGGGCGCGGGCGGGCGCACCTTGTCGGTGCCGCTCAACTCGGCCGTCCCGACCGGGACCTGGCGGGTGCGCGCCTTCACCGATCCGAAGGGCTCTTCGGTCGGCGAGACCACTTTCATGGTCGAGGACTACGTCCCCGATCGGATCGAATTCGACTTGTCTGCCAAGGACAAGCTGATCAAAGCTAACGCTCCAGTGGAGCTTAAGGCGGACGGTCATTTCCTCTATGGCGCGCCGGCCTCGGGGCTAGCGCTCGAAGGCGACATGCTGGTCGCGCCCGCGTCCGAGCGGCCGGGCTTCGCCGGCTACCAGTTCGGCGTCGCCGACGAGGAGACCACCTCGAACGAGCGCACGCCGCTGGAGAACCTGCCGGAAGCCGACGCCAACGGCGTTGCGACCTTCCCGGTCACGCTCGACAAGCAGCCGGCCTCGACGCGGCCGCAGGAGGCGCAGATCTTCGTCCGCATGGTCGAGACCGGCGGCCGCGCCGTCGAGCGCAAGATCGTGCTGCCGGTCGCGCCTGCTGCCGCGATGATCGGCATCAAGCCGCTATTCGGCGACAAGAACGTCGCCGAGGGCGACAAGGCCGAGTTCGATGTTGTGTTCGTCTCGCCCGAGGGTGAGAGGCTTCGCCGCGACGGCCTGCGCTACGAGCTCCTGAAGATGGAGTCGCGCTACCAATGGTATCGCCAGAGCAATTACTGGGAGTACGAGCCGGTCAAATCGACCTCGCGCGTCTCCGACGGCGACGTGACAGTTGCCGCGGACAAGCCGTCGCGGATTTCGCTGACCCCACAGCCCGGCCGCTACCGGTTGGACGTGAAGTCGAACGACGCCGACGGGCCCGTGACCTCGGTACAGTTCGACGTCGGCTGGTATTCCGACGGCAGCGCCGACACGCCGGACCTCCTGGAGACCTCGATCGACAAGCCGCAATACGCCTCGGGCGACACGATGACCGTGTCGGTCAACGTCCGCAGCGCCGGCAAACTGACGGTCAACGTGCTCGGCGATCGCCTGCTGACGACGCAGACCATCGACGTCAAGGAAGGCACCGCCCAGGTGAAGCTCCCGGTCGGCAAGGACTGGGGCACCGGCGCCTATGTTGTGGCAACGCTGCGCCGTCCGCTCGATGCGGCCGCGAAACGCATGCCGGGCCGGGCGATCGGACTCAAATGGTTCGGTATCGACAAGCAGACCCGTACATTGCAGGTGAAGCTGACGCCGCCGGCTCTGATCCGGCCGAATGGGCTGCTGAAGATCCCCGTCAAGCTCGACGGGCTCAATCCGGGCGAGGACGCCAAGATCGTGATCGCCGCGGTCGACGTCGGCATCCTCAACCTCACTAATTACAAGCCGCCGGCGCCAGACGACTATTATCTCGGCCAGCGCCGCCTGAGCGCGGAGATCCGCGATCTCTATGGGCAACTCATCGACGGCATGTCGGGCACGCGCGGGCAGATCAAGTCCGGCGGCGACGCCGGTGCCGCCGAGCTCCAGGGCTCGCCGCCCGCGCAAAAGCCGCTCGCGCTCTATTCGGGCATCGTCACCGTTGCCGCCGACGGCACGGCCGAAGTGAGCTTCGACGTTCCGGAGTTCGCCGGCACCGCGCGCGTGATGGCGGTGGCGTGGACCGCGACCAAGCTCGGTCGCGCCAACACGGACGTGGTGATCCGCGACCCTGTCGTGCTGACCACGACCTTGCCGCGCTTCCTGCTCAACGGCGACCACGGCACGGTCAATCTCGAGATCGACAATGTCGAGGGGCAGGCCGGCGATTACGTCATCAACGTGAAGACCGGCGGGCCAGTGAGAATGACCGGCAATCCCGCGACGACGGTCAAGCTTGCCGCCAAGCAGCGGAATTCGTTCACGCTCGCCATCGACGCGACGGCGGCGGGGCAGGCGACACTCGACGTCGACATCAAGGGGCCGAATGGCCTGGCGCTGGCGCGCCATTATGCGCTCGACGTCAAGGCGGCGACGCAAGTGCTGGCGCGGCGCTCGATCCGGACGCTGGCGAAGGGTGAGAGCCTGACGTTGACCTCGGATATGTTCGCCGATCTCGTGCCGGGCACCGGTAGCGTCTCGGTCTCGGCCAGCCTGTCCACTGCGCTCGATGCGGCGACGATCCTCAAAGCACTTGACCGCTATCCCTATGGCTGCTCGGAGCAGATCACCAGCCGCGCCATGCCGTTGCTCTATGTCAACGAGCTCGCGGCCGGTGCGCACCTGGCCATGGACACCGAGGTCGACCAGCGCATCCGCGACGCCATCGAGCGGCTGCTGGCCCGCCAGGGCTCGAACGGCTCGTTCGGGCTGTGGTCGGCAGGCGGTGACGATTCCTGGCTGGACGCGTATGTGACGGACTTCCTGACTCGCGCCCGCGAAAAGGGCTTTGTGGTGCCGGATGTGCTGTTCAAGACCGCGCTCGACCGCATCCGCAACTCGGTCGTCAACGGCAACGAGCCGGAGAAGGACGGCGGCCGCGATCTCGCCTACGGCCTCTATGTGCTGGCGCGCAACGGCGCGGCGCCGATCGGCGACCTCCGCTATCTCGCCGACACCAAGCTGAGCAACCTCGCCACTCCCATCGCGAAATCGCAGCTCGCCGCGGCGCTCGCGCTGGTCGGTGACCGCAACCGCGCGGAGCGGGTCTATGGCGCAGCCCTCGACAGTCTCGCCCCAAAGCCGGTGCTGGAGTTCGGCCGCACCGACTACGGCTCGCAGCTCCGCGATGCCGCAGCGCTGGTGTCGCTTGCCAGTGAAGGCAACGCGCCGAAGGCAACGCTGACGCAGGCGGTGTCGCGGGTCGAGACTGCGCGCGGGCTGACGCCCTACACCTCCACGCAGGAAAATGCGTGGCTGGTGCTGGCGGCGCGCGCGCTCGCCAAGGAGAACCTGTCGATGGAGGTGGACGGCCAGCCGGTCAAGACCGCGCTGTACCGCAGCTACAAGGCCGCCACTCTGGAAGGCAAGCCGCTGAAGATCACCAACACCGGAGACGCGCCGGTGCAGGCGGTGGTCTCGGTGTCGGGGTCGCCGGTGACGCCTGAGCCCGCGGCATCGAACGGCTTCAAGATCGAGCGCAGTTTCTTCACGCTCGACGGCAAGCCCGCCGATATCAGCAAGGTCAAGCAGAACGACCGCTTCGCCGTGGTGCTGAAGATCACCGAGGCCAAGCCCGAATACGGCCACATCATGGTGTCCGACTATCTGCCGGCCGGCCTGGAAATCGACAATCCAAAACTGGTGTCGTCGGGCGACAGCGGCACGCTGGGCTGGATCGAGGATGGCGAAGAGCCCGAAGATACCGAGTTCCGCGACGATCGTTTCACGGCTGCCGTCGATCGGGCCTCGGATTCCAAGGCGGTCTTCACGGTGGCCTACGTCGTGCGTGTGGTCTCACCCGGCAAATACGTGCTGCCGCAGGCCTATGTCGAGGACATGTACAATCCCTCGCGCTACGGCCGTACCGGGACCGGCACGGTCGAGGTGCGGGCGGCGAAGTGAGTGGTGATGGGATGAGCGACAAGGAGCCACATGCTCCGCCGTCATGCCCGGGCTTGTCCCGGGCATCCACGGACTTTGGTGCGAGAGGCAAGAACGTGGATGGCCGGGACAAGCCCGGCCATGACGGAGCAAGGGGCAGGGGCCCGCGTGTCCTCTCCGCGCTGGCATTCTCGCTCATCCTCACCATCGTCGGCGTCGTCGCGTGGGTTTACTCCCTCGGTCCGCTGCCTTTCGACGACGCCCGCCAGGTTTCCACCACCATCGTCGATCGGAATGGCAAGCTGCTGCGCGCCTATGCGATGGCGGATGGACGCTGGCGACTGCCGGTCGAGACAAAAACGAACGTCGATCCGACCTATCTGAAGCTGCTGCTCGCCTACGAGGACCAGCGCTTTTACGCACATGACGGCATCGACCCGGTGGCGCTGGGGCGCGCTGCGTTTCAGCTTGCGACGCGCGGCCACATCGTCTCGGGCGGCTCGACCATCTCGATGCAGCTCGCGCGGCTGATGGAGCCTCGGCGGCAGCGCTCGCTCCATGCAAAGCTGCGGCAGATCGTGCGTGCGATCGAGATCGAGCGCAGCTTGAGCAAGGAGCAGATCCTCGACCTCTATCTGGCGCTCGCGCCTTACGGCGGCAATCTCGAGGGCATTCGCGCTGCCTCGATCGCCTATCTCGGCAAGGAGCCGAAGCGGTTGTCGCTGGCTGAAGCCGCGTTGCTGGTCGCGCTGCCTCAATCGCCGGAGACCCGCAGGCTCGATCGCTATCCCGATGCGGCGCGCAAAGCGCGTGACCGCGTGCTCGACCGCATGGTCGAGGAGCAACAGATCAGCCTCGACGATGCGAAGCAGGCGAAAGCCGTTCCTGTGCCGAAACTGCGCAAGCCGATGCCGATCCTGGCGCCGCACGCCTCCGATGCGGCGCTTGCGACGGTCAAGGACGCGCCAGTCATCAAGCTGACGCTCGATGCCACCCTCCAGAAGGTGCTGGAGCCGCTAGCGCGCGATCGTGCCATTGCGTTGGGGCCGAACATCTCGGTCGGCATCATCGTCGTCGACAATGAGAGCGGCGACGTGCTCGCGCGCGTCGGCTCGGCCGATTATTTCGACGAGCGCCGGGCAGGGCAGGTCGACATGACCCGCGCCATCCGCTCGCCGGGCTCGACGCTGAAACCCTTCATCTACGGGCTGGCCTTCGAGGACGGTTTTGTTCATCCGGACAGTCTGATCGACGATCGGCCCGTGCGCTTCGGCTCCTACGCGCCGGAAAATTTCGACATGACGTTTCAGGGCACGGTGCCGGTGAAGAAGGCGCTGCAGCTGTCGTTAAACGTGCCCGCGATCGTGCTGCTCGACCGCGTCGGCGCGAGCCGGCTGGCCTCGCGGCTGCGTCAGGCCGGTGGCAATCTGGTTCTGCCCAAAGACGAGGCGCCGGGACTTGCCATGGGCCTTGGCGGCGTCGGCGTGACGCTGCAGGACCTCGCCCGGCTCTATGCGGGCTTCGCCCGGCTCGGCACCACCAAGCCGCTGCGCGAGATCATGAGCGACGGGGACGAGCGCGAGCCGCTGCGGCTGCTCGATCAGGTCGCGGCCTGGCAAGTGGGCAATGTGCTGCTCGGTACCCCGCCGCCGGAGAACGCGGCTCATAACCGCATCGCTTTCAAGACCGGCACCTCCTACGGCTACCGCGATGCCTGGTCGATGGGCTTCGACGGGCGCATGACCATCGGGGTCTGGGTTGGCCGGCCCGATGGCGCGCCGGTTCCGGGCCTGATCGGTCGGGTTGCCGCCGCGCCGATCCTGTTCGACGCCTTCGCCCGCACCGGCAAGACGCTCCTGCCGTTGCCGAAGCCGCCGAAAGGAACTCTCGTGGCCAGCAACGCCAAGCTGCCATTGCCCTTGAGGCGGTTCCGCCCGGTCGGGGATCTGGTGCGGACCGGGGGCGAGCAGGCCCTGCACATCCAGTTTCCGCTGAACGGCTCGCGGATCGACGTCGATCGCTCAGGTGGCGAGGGCGGCGCAGCCATGCCGGTCAAGGTCGCCGGCGGCGTTCTGCCCATGACCGTCATGGTTAACGGAACGGCGCAGGGCGAGATCGACGGACGGCGCCAGCGGCTGATCGATCCGCCCGGTCCGGGCTTTGCGCGGCTGACCGTCATCGATGCCACGGGCGCCGCGGACACAGTTGTCATTCGAATTCAGTGACCCTGCCTCAAGCGGTTGTGGCGATGGCGGTTTCAGCGTAAGCGGAACCGATGGCCGAGACCTATCCAACACCCCGTTTTGGAGCTCCCCGCGAGCCGAAATCCCCGGTGAATCCGGGCAGCCGGCTCGTGTCCATGTTCGACATCGCCACGGCCAGCCACGTCCGCGCGGTCGCCTTCCTGCTGCTGTGCGCGCTGCTGCTATTCCTGCCGGGCTTCTTTACGATTCCGCCGGTTGATCGCGACGAGGCGCGCTTTGCGCAGGCCACCAAGCAGATGGTCGAGAGCGGCGATTATGTCGACATCCGCTTCCAGGAAGACGTCCGCTACAAGAAGCCCGTCGGCATCTACTGGCTGCAATCGGCCGCGGTCGAGACGGCATCGGCGCTCGGTCTGCCGCGGGCCGAATTGCGCATCTGGGTCTATCGGCTTCCCTCGCTGATCGGCGCGATAGGCGCCGTGCTCATGACCTATTGGACGGCGCTCGGCTTCGTCACGCGGCGCGCCGCGGTGCTTGCAGCACTTCTGATGTGCGCCTCCGTGCTGCTCGGCGTCGAGGCGCGGCTTGCGAAGACCGACGCCATGCTGCTGTTCTGCGTGGTCGCCGCGATGGGCGCGATGGCACGGGCGTATCTGTCGTGGCAGCGCGCCGAGGACGAGACCCATCCGCCCTGGAGCTGGCCCGCGATCTTCTGGACGGCTCTCGCTGTCGGCATCCTGATCAAGGGCCCGCTGATCCTGATGTTCGCAGGCCTGACCATCATCGCGCTCGCGATCCAGGACCGCGATGCCTCCTGGCTGTGGAAGCTGCGCCCGCTCTGGGGCCTGATGTGGATGCTGGTGCTGGTGCTGCCCTGGTTCGTCGCGATCTTCTGGCGCGCGGGCGATGCCTTCTTCGCCGATTCCGTCGGCGGCGACATGTTGAGCAAGTTGGGCGCGCAGGAATCCCACGGCGCGCCGCCCGGACTGTATCTGGTGCTGTTCTGGATCACGTTCTGGCCCGGCGCGCCGCTCGCGGCGATGGCCGCGCCCGCGGTCTGGCGCGCGCGGCGCGAGCCCGGCGCGCAATTCCTGCTGGCCTGGCTGGTCCCGTCCTGGATCGTGTTCGAGGTGGTGCTGACCAAGCTGCCCCATTACGTGCTGCCGCTGTATCCTGCGATCGCGATCCTCACCGCGGGCGCGCTCGAGCGGCGGGTGCTGTCGTGGTCCTGGCTGATGCGCGGCTCGGCATGGTGGTTCGCAATCCCCGTGGGCGGCTCGATCATCGCGGTCGTCGGCGCGGTGATGCTGACGCGGCAGCCTGCTTTCGTGGCATGGCCGTTCATCGCGGCCTCGCTGATCTTTGGCCTGTTCGCCTGGTGGCTTCACGACAACAATCACGCCGAGCGCTCGCTGCTCAACGCGCTGGTCGCAGCCCTGATGCTCGCGCTAACGGTCTACGGCATCGTGCTGCCGTCGCTGACGCCGCTGTTTCCGAGCATCGAGATCGCACGCGCCCTTCGCAACGTCACCTGCGTGGGCCCGAAGGCGGCCGCGGCCGGCTATCACGAGCCGAGCCTGGTCTTTCTGACGGGTACGCAGACGCTGCTCACCGACGGTTCGGGTGCGGCGGATTTCCTGCGGCAGGGGAGCTGCCGTTTCGCGCTGATCGAGCAGCGTTCGGAGCGCGGCTTCGTGCAGCGCGCCGAGGCGATCGGGCTGCGCTACAAGGTTGGCACCCGCATCGACGGCTACAATTTCTCGCAAGGGCGCGCGATCTCGATCTCGATCTTCCGCTCGGAAGGCACCGAGTAGGATGTCGGCACCAACCGACATCTCGCCGCGCGCGAGCTATCCCGCACAATTGCTCACGCTCTCGGGGCGCGCCCTGGCACAGCTCGTGCGCACGCCCTCGCATTCGCGCCGCGCCGAGGCCGCGCGAAAGCTGGCGCGGCATTCGCTTTGGCTGAGTGCTGCAGGTGCAGCCCTGGTCATCGCGCTGATGGTCGTGTTCGACCTGACCGAGATCCAGCTGATGCCGCCGCGTGGCACGCCAGGCCTGTGGCCGATCCGCATCCTCACCGATTTCGGCAAGGACGAGTATGTGCTCTCGGTGCTCGGGGGTGTGCTGGTGGTGCTGGTGCTGGTTGCGGCGGGATTGCACGGCACAAGCCGCGCATTGCTGCTCGGCCTCGGCACGCGGCTGCAGTTCGTGTTTCTGTCTGTTGCCGTGCCGATATTCGTCGCCGAGATCCTGAAATATCTCATCGGCCGCGGACGTCCGTTTGTCGGCGGCAAGGCCAATCCCTTCAACTTCATCCCGTTCGAGGGGACCGGGGCCTATGCCAGCTTGCCGTCGGGGCATGCAGTGACGGCGTTCGCCCTGGCGTTTGCGGTCTCGGCGCTGTGGCCGCGCCTGCGCGTGTTCATGTTCACTTACGCGATCGTGATCCTGCTGACGCGACTGGTGCTGCTTGCGCACCACCCGAGTGACGTGGTGGCCGGCGCCCTGGTCGGCATGGTCGGCGCGATGGCGGTGCGCTACTGGTTCGCGGCCCGCAGGCTCGGCTTTGCCATCCGTGCCGACGGGACCATTGTGCCTCTTGCGGGGGCAGTCTCAGGCCGCCTCAAAAGGGTTGCCCACGGGGCATCCGCCCCATAAAAGCGGCTGCCTGCCGGGACCGCCGGTTCCCGAGCCAAGCCAATTCCAACCACGAGCTTCGATTTGTCGTCCCAGCCTTCGGTTTTCCAGCCCTCGGTTTCCATCGTCGTTCCCGTGCGCAACGAAGCCGACAACATCGTGCCGCTGATCGAGGAGATCGGCGCGGCGCTCGACGGCCGCTGGGCCTATGAGATCATCTACGTCAATGACGGTTCGACGGACGCGACCGGCGAACGGCTTGGCGCGGTCATGAAGCAGCGGGACAATCTGCGCCAGCTGCGCCATGCCAGATCAGGCGGCCAATCCGCGGCCGTGCGCAGCGGGGTGCGTGCGGCACGCGGCGCGATCGTGGCGACGCTCGACGGCGACGGCCAGAACAATCCGGCCTTCCTGCCGGACCTGATTTCGGCTGTCGAGAACGGAAGCAAGGTCGGACTTGCGGCTGGACAACGCGTCGGCCGCAAGGATACCGGCTTCAAGAAATTCCAGTCACGTGTCGCCAACGGCGTCCGCAACGCGATCCTGAAGGACGGTACGCGCGACACCGGCTGCGGCCTGAAGGCGTTCCGGCGCGAGGTGTTCCTGATGATGCCCTATTTCGACGGGCTGCACCGCTTCCTGCCGGCGCTGGTGCGCCGCGAGGGTTACGAGATCGCCTATGTCGACGTGATCGACCGTCCGCGCCGCTCCGGCGTGTCAAACTACGGTTTCTTCGACCGGCTGTGGATCGGGATCATGGATCTCGTGGGCGTCTGGTGGCTGATCCGCCGCAAGAAGCCGACGCCGGATGTGACTGAGGTGACGGCATGATCATCCAATACGGTCAGGCGCTGAGCAATTATTTCTACGATGTCTTCGTGGCCAAGTTCGACTTCTGGCTCGCGTTCGGCCTCGTCGCGCAGCTGTTCTTCACGGCACGCTTCCTGGTGCAGTGGATCGCGAGCGAGCGCGCCGGCAACAGCGTGGTGCCGATGGCGTTCTGGTTCTGCTCGATGGGCGGCGGGCTGATGACGCTGGTCTATGGCGTCGTCAAGCGCGAGCCTGTCATCATCCTCGGCCAGGCGCTCGCGACCATCATCTATATCCGTAACATCATGTTGATTGTGAAGAACCGCGGCCGCGCGTCAAAGACGCTGGAGCGCTGATCCAGGCTAGCGCGGCAACGCGGACGCCGCGCCCGGCGCGGGCAGGGCGGCGGTCTCCGCTTCGTGCCTGCGATGGGGCTCCCCGGCCGCGTCGAGCACGGGATAGGCGACCGAGCAGATATGCGAGTGGATGCGGCGCAGGTCCCGCAGCACGTCGAGATGCAGCGACGTGGTTTCGATTGTCTCGGGGCGGCCCTCGCGCAGGCGGTCGAGGTGGCGCTCGACGGCGGCAAGCTCGGTATTGCGCAGCGCAGTCTTCTCCACCAGCAGCTTGCGCGCCTCGTTGGCGTCGCCCGACATGAAGACGCCGAAGGCGATGCGCAGCGAATCCATCGTGCGCTTGTGGAAGGCGGCGAGCTCCTCGGCGCCCTCGGGCGAGAACTGGAAGCGACGCTTGATCTTCTTGGTCGCGAGCTCGCTCAGGCTCTTGTCGATGATATCGCCGATATGTTCCAGATTGATGGCGAAGGAGATGATCTCCATCGCGCGCCGGCCCTCGCTCTCGTCGAGGCTGCCGCGCATGAGTTTAGTCACGTAGAGCTTGATGGCTTCGTCGAGGCCGTCGACGATGTTGTCCATCTTCGAGACCTGGTCGACCAGCGCACGGTCGCCGCTCATCATCGCCGCCATCACCTTGCGCAGCATGATCTCGACGAGATCGCCCATGCGCAGGGTTTCGCGGCCGGCATCGGCCAGCGCCAGCGACGGCGACTCCAGCGCGGTTTCGTCGAGATAGCGCGGCCGGGCCGGATCGGCCTCCTGAACACGATCGGGCAGGAGCCGGGTCAACAGGCGCGACACGGTATCGAGCAGGCCGATGAAGATGATGGCCGTGCCGACGTTGAAGGCGATATGAAACGCCGCCGTCATCCTGGCGAGATCGGGCTGCCAGGCGTGCATGTGCTCGGCGATCGGGCCCAGGAAGGGCAGGACCAAGGCGATCCCGATCACGCGGTTGACGAGATTGCCCACCGGCAGGCGATAACTGGCGGGATCGTCACGCTTGGCGCCTTCGAATACGGGATTGATGGCGCTGCCGAGATTGGCGCCAAGCACCAGTGCGAGCGCCGCGTAAGGCGAGATGAACTGCGAATAGGCGAGCGACATGATCAGCAGCACGCTGGCGACGCTCGAATGCACCGCCCAGGTGACGAGCGCCGCGATCACGATGCACAGAACGGGATCGCCCGTGATGGAGGACATCACGATGCGGACGCCCGGCGCGTTCTCGGCCGGCGCCAGCGTGTCGAGCAGGATGTGCAGCGACAGCAGCATCAGCCCGAGGCCGATCAAGACACGGCCAACGTCCTTGATCCGTGAGCGTGGACCCACGCGGAAGGCGACCAGTCCGAGCACGAACAGGACCGGCGCGACGGCGGCGATGTTGAACGACAGCACCTGCACGATCAACGTCGTGCCGACATTGGCGCCGAGCATGATGGCGAGCGCGGTGACCAGGCTGAGCAAGCCCTCGGCTGCGAACGAACTCGTGAGCAGCGCGGTCGCGGTGCTGCTCTGGAGCAGGGCAGTAAGGCCGAGACCGGCGGCGAACGCGTTGAAGCGGTTACCAAGCGCCTTGCCGAGGAGCCGTCGCAAGTCCGGGCCAAAGGCGCGCAGAATCCCGCTGTGGACCATGTGCAGGCCCCACAGCAACAGCGCCACGCCGCCCATCAGATCGAGCAGTACCAACGTTCCCATGCTCCGTGTCCGGATTGGAGTCGATTGGTGAGGCTAGCGCCAAATGCTTGAGGTTCAAACCATTCGTTGGCGCGTCGGCGTTAACGTTTGCGGCTTCTGCACGTTCCCACGGCGTGATGCCTTGTGAGCAGGCTCACATTGCTGCCTTGAGGGCAGCGAAGCCGCGATCGAGGTCGGCCTTGAGGTCGTCGACGCTTTCGAGCCCGATATGCAGACGCAGCGTCGGGCCGCCCGGCGACCATGTCGTGGCGGTGCGATAGGCGTCGCAATCGAAGGGAATCGCCAAGCTCTCGAAGCCGCCCCAGGAAAAGCCCATGCCGAACAGTTTGAGCGTATCGAGCATGGTGTCGACCGCCTTCTGCGGCGCCGGCTTCAAGACGATGCTGAACAGGCCCGAAGCGCCGGTGAAGTCGCGCTTCCAGATCGCATGACCCGGATCGGTCTCGAGCCCCGGATGCAGCACGCGCGCGACCTCGGGACGGCTCGCAAGCCAGCGCGCCATGTCGAGCCCGGAGCGATGATGCTGCGCCAGCCGCACCGACAGCGTACGCAGGCCGCGCAGTGCCAGGAAGACGTCATCGGGACCGGCACAGACGCCGAGCAGGCGGATGCCTTCGGCGATCTGCGGCCATGCCCTGGCATTGGCCGAGATGGTGCCGAACATGATGTCGGAATGACCGCCGATATATTTGGTGGCGGCCTGCATGCTGATGTCGACGCCCTGTTCGAGCGAGCGGTGATAGAGCGGCGTCGCCCAGGTGTTGTCGTCGATGACGATCGCGCCGCGGGCATGCGCGACCTCGGCGATGGCGCGGATGTCTGGCATCTCGAACGACTGCGAGCCTGGCGCCTCGACCAGCACAGCGCTTGTGTTGGGCCTGAACAGCTTGTCGATGCCGGCGCCGATCATCGGATCGAAATAGGTGGTCTCGACGCCGTAGCGGGTGAGCATGCCGTTGCAGAAATTGCGCGAGGGCCGATAGACGTTATCGCAGACCAGGATGTGGTCGCCGGCCTTCAGCACCGAGAGCAGGGTGGTCGAGATCGCCGACAAACCCGACGGCACGATGCCGACGCCGGCGCATTGCGGCCCCTCTAGCGTCATCAGCGTCTCCTGGAACGCCTTGGTGGTGGGGGAACCATGGCGGCCATAGGTGAACTCGCCGCGATGGGCGTGCAGGTCCTCGGCGGTCGGATAGAGCACGGTCGAGCCGTGGAACACCGGAGGATTGACAAACCCCTTCTGCGCCTTGGTGTCGCGGCCGGAGGTGACCAGCCGGGTCTCGGCGTGCTGTTCGGAGGGGGGTGAGGAATCCATGCGTCTGCTTTCAAAAGCGCGTTTCCACCAGGCACGCTGCGCCCGCGGGCTGGCCGAAAGGCCGCTGTCGTTAATAACAGAACACAGAAGAGTCCCGTCAACCCCTTGACCCGGCAGGCCAGTCGTTCTGTTATCGCAGGTGCTATTCAGTCGCCGCATGTTGAGGGGCCTGCCGCGACCTTCGATCCATCGCCTGACCGGACCAAGCGCCACAGCCGTAACGGCGGGCGCCTGTCGGCGGGGATTAAGGCAGGGCCTCCCGGGATCGGCGGGTGATCGGCAAGGATTTCCAGCATGACTCTTGCAGGGCTGGTCTTGAGACGGCTAGCCCTGGCAGAGGCGATCGCAAAGACAACGTTCCTGACCTTGAGACGACTTTGAAAGGCCCAAAGCCCATGAAACGCGTAACCCTGGCTCTCTCTCTCGCTCTCGCCGCCGGCCTGACTGCCCAAGCCGCCGATGCGCAAACGCTCAAGACCGTCAAGGACCGCGGCATGCTGTCCTGCGGTGTCAGCCAGGGCCTGCCCGGCTTCTCCTCGCCGGACGACAAGGGCAACTGGACCGGGCTTGATGTCGACGTCTGCCGCGCGATCGCCGGGGCGATCTTCAACGATCCGACCAAGGTCAAATACGTGCCGCTCTCCGCCAAGGACCGTTTCACGGCGCTGCAATCCGGCGAAGTCGACGTGCTGTCGCGCAACACCACCTGGACCATCTCGCGCGACACCTCGCTCGGCGCCAACTTCACCGGCGTGACCTATTATGACGGGCAGGGCTTCATGGTGAAGAAGTCGCTCAAGGTGAACTCGGCGCTCGAGCTCAACAGCGCGTCGGTCTGCGTCCAGACCGGCACCACGACCGAGCAGAATCTCGCCGACTACTTCAAGGCCAACAACATGAAGTACGAGGTGATCGCGTTCGGCACCAACGACGAAACGGTCAAGGCCTACGAGGCCGGGCGCTGCGACGTCTTCACCACCGACCAGTCGGGCCTGTACGCCAACCGCCTGAAGCTTGCCAATCCCGGCGATCACATGGTGCTCCCGGAAATCATCTCGAAGGAGCCGCTCGGTCCGATGGTGCGCCACGGCGACGACCAATGGTTCGACATCGTGAAATGGACGCTGTTTGCCATGATCACCGCCGAAGAGCTCGGCGTGACCGCGAAAAACGTCGACGAAAAGGCGAAAGGGGAAAATCCTGAACTGAAGCGCGTTCTGGGTACCGATGGCAATTTCGGTGAACAGCTCGGCATAAGCAAGGATTGGGTGGTGCGCATCGTGAAGGCCGTCGGCAATTACGGCGAAGTGTTCGACCGCAATGTCGGCGCAGGCTCGCCGCTCGGTATCAATCGGGGTCTCAACAATCTCTGGAACAAGGGCGGTCTCCAATACGCCCCGCCGATCCGCTGATCCGGCCTGACCCGCGCTCGCGGCGATGAGCATCGAGGCTCGCAAACCCCCGCCCCAGATCGCGCTGAAGATCAGGCGGGTGCTGGGGGGCAAGACAGGCTGGAACGGCATCGCCGTCCAGTTTGCCTTCGCTGCGATCCTGGGCTGGATTGCCTATGAAATCGTCTCCAACGCCCGCGCCAACCTCGAGAACCAGCATATTGCCGCCGGCTTCGGCTTCCTCGCGAACAACGCCGGTTTCGACGTCAATCAGACGCTGATCTCGTATACCGGCTCGGACACGTTCCTGCGCGTATTCCTGGTCGGGCTCCTCAACACGCTCGTGGTCTCGGTGGTGGGCGTTGTGTTCGCCACCTTGATCGGCTTCATCGTCGCGCTGTGCCGGCTGTCGCCCAACTGGCTGCTCGCGCGCATTGGCGAAATTTATGTCGAGATCATCCGCAACTTGCCGCTGCTATTCCAGATCCTGTTCTGGTACCTGGCGGTGCTCGCGGCCTTGCCCAATCCACGACAGAGCATTTCGCTGCTCGGCATAGCTTTCGTCAGCAATCGCGGTCTCGTCATTCCCCGCCCGATCGGCGAGAGCGGCTTCGAGGCGTTTCTGGCGGTGCTGGCCCTCGGCATTGTGGCTTCGGTGGCGTTGCGCATCCATGCGCGCCGGGCGCTGTTCGAGCGGGGTCAGGTGATCCGGATCTGGCCCTATCTGCTGGGCCTGCTGTTCGGACTGCCGCTCGTCACCATGCTGGTAGCGGGTCTGCCCTTCAGCTTCGAGCTGCCGCAGCTCAAGGGTTTCAATTTCGCCGGTGGCTCGCGGATCATCCCGGAGTTCGTGGCGCTCACGTTGGCCTTGTCGACCTATACGGCCGCCTTCATTGCCGAGATCGTGCGCGCGGGCATCCTCTCCGTCCACAGCGGACAGATGGAGGCGGGATCGTCGCTGGGCCTGAGCCGCGGCACCACGCTGCGCTTGGTCGTCGTGCCGCAGGCGATGCGCGTCATCGTTCCGCCGCTGACCAACCAGTACCTCAATCTCACCAAGAATTCGTCGCTGGCCGTCGCGATCGGCTATCCCGACCTCGTCTCCGTGTTCGCCGGCACGTCGCTGAGCCAGACCGGGCAGGCCATCGAGATCATCGCCATGACGATGGGCGTGTATCTCCTGATCTCGCTGATCACCAGCGCCGTCATGAGCGTCTACGGTTGGCGCGTCAGCCGGAGTCTCGGCGCATGAGCGATATCACCTCGTCCAGTTTCGTTCGCCGGGATCTTCTGGATGAGCGTCCCGCGCCGGTGAAGACCACGGGCTTCGTCGGCCTGGTGCGGACGCGCCTGTTCAACTCGCCGACCAACATCCTGCTCACGATCGTCGGCGCCTTGCTGCTCTGGTTCACCATCATTCCTTCCGTCAAATTCCTGATGGTCGATGCAGTCTGGACCGGCAAGGATCGCACGGCCTGCCTCGCCGAGAACGCCGGCTTTACGGTCGGCGCCTGCTGGCCCTACATCCAGGCCAAGCTGCCGCAACTGATCTACGGCTTCTACCCCGAAGCCGAACGCTGGCGGGTCAACCTCACGCTCGTGTTGTCAGTAGTCCTGTTGGTGCCGTTGCTCATTCCGCGACTGCCGTCGAAAGGATTGAACGCTGGCCTGTTCTTCCTTGCGTTTCCGGTGGTCGCATTCTTTCTGCTGCATGGCGGCGGCATCAAGGGATTTGGCCTGAGCTGGACCGCTGACCTGCTGCAATTGTTCGACGACAGCATCATCGGCGCTGGGCAGGCTCTGCTCGGTCTCGGCAAGACCTCCTCTGCCGCACCGCTGTTGTGGGTCGTCGGCAATGTCATCGTGCTCGTGGGTACCGCGATCTACTGGCTGATCTTTCCGCTGACCTGGCTGCGTGACCAGTTGCAGGGGACAGGCCAGTCGGTCTGGGCCGATTTCGCCATCACTGCCGCGATCGTCTCACTGATCGCCTTCGTTCTCGGCGGCGGCCTCCGCACCGGGGGGCGGGCCCTCACATCCAGCATCGTCACCTTCGCCGCCATCGCAATCGTGATCAAGCTGATGGGGCTCGATCACGGCGGACTGCCGATCGTGCAGACGAACCTGTGGGGCGGACTTCTGGTGACGCTGGTGGTCTCCGTCACCGGCATCGTCACCTCGCTGCCGATCGGCATTGCGCTGGCGCTTGGCCGCCGCTCGACCATTCCGTTGATCCGGATCTTCTCGATCGCCTTCATCGAGTTCTGGCGCGGCGTGCCGCTGATCACCGTGCTGTTCTTTGCCACCTACATGCTGCCGCTGTTTCTGCCGGGCAATTTCACGGTCGATGGTCTCGTGCGTGCGCTGATTGGAATCTCTCTGTTCACGGGCGCCTATCAGGCCGAGAACGTCCGCGGCGGGCTGGCTGCGATCCCGCGCGGGCAGGGCGAGGCGGCCGCGGCATTGGGGCTGTCCTGGTGGAAGACGACCTCGCTGATCGTGCTGCCGCAGGCGCTACGCCACGTCATTCCGAACCTCGTCAACAGCTTCATCTCGCTGTTCAAGGACACTTCGCTGGTCTCGATCGTGGCGCTGTTCGATCTCCTCGGCTCGCTGCGGGCGTCGTTCTCGGATCCGAAATGGTCGTCGCCATCGACCGCTTTCACAGGGTTCGCCTTCGCCGGGATCATCTACTTCATCTTCTGCTTTGGAATGTCACGCTACTCGCTCTTCGTTGAGCACCGCCTCAACGCTCACCGCCGCAACTGATCGAGGTCACCATGTCCGACCCCATCGTCAAGATTTCCGGCCTGAACAAATGGTACGGCGAGTTTCACGTGCTGCGCGACATCGACCTTACGGTCGAGAAGGGCGAGCGCATCGTGATCTGCGGCCCCTCCGGCTCGGGCAAGTCGACGCTGATCCGCTGTATCAACGCGCTCGAGGAGTTTCAGGAAGGCGAGATCGTCGTTGACGGCATCGAGCTCGGGCCGAACCTCAAGCACGTCGATGCGGTGCGGCGCGAAGTCGGCATGGTGTTCCAGAGCTTCAACCTGTTTCCGCACCTGTCCGTGCTGGACAATTGCACGCTGGCGCCGATCTGGGTGCGCAACATCCCCAAGAAGGACGCCGAGGCTGCGGCGATGAAGTTTCTGGAGCGGGTCAAGATCCCGCACCAGGCCAACAAGTTTCCGGGACAGATGTCCGGCGGTCAGCAGCAGCGCGTCGCGATCGCCCGCGCGCTGACGATGAACCCGAAGGTGATGCTGTTCGACGAGCCGACCTCGGCGCTCGACCCCGAAATGGTCAAGGAGGTGCTGGACACCATGGTCGACCTTGCCGAGGAGGGCATGACCATGCTGGTGGTCACCCACGAGATGGGCTTTGCCCGCGAGGTCGCCAACCGCGTGGTGTTCATGGACGCGGGCCAGATCATCGAAGCCAACACGCCCAACGAGTTCTTCGCGGCCCCACAGCACGCCCGAACAAAACTGTTCCTGAGCCAGATCCTGCGCTGAGCACCTGCAATCCGGTGGCGTCGCGGGTCTAACCGGCCCGCCAGCTTGGCACCATGCGAATCGGCCAAGCTCTTTTCGGGCCATCCTCCGGAGAGAGACTTTGCAGAGCAGCGCCGGCGCGCGCGCATTCCAGAACGCGCGATTGCAAAAGAAATTGAAGAAGCAGGCGGACGCACTCATGTCCGCCGCGGTTCAGGCACTCGGCCAAGGCAGATACGCGGAGGTCGAGACACTCTGCCGCCGGATTTTGACGGAGGTTCCGGATCATTTCGACGCCGCGCACTTGCTCGGTCTGCGCGCGTATGATGGCGGGCGGCTCGATGAGGCGCAACAACTGCTCGAGCGCGCGACCGTGCTCGATCCGCGTTCGCCCGATGCCCATGGTAATCTCGGGGCGGTGTATTTCACCCTCCAGAAGTTTCAGGAGGCTCGCGCATGCCAGGAGAAGGCCGTTGCGCTGAAGCCGAATTCTCCGATCGCCTTGACCAATCTCGGCAATACGCTGCTGCACATGGGCCTCGCCGAGCAGGCTATCGAGCTGCACGATCGCGCTATCAGGCTGAAGCCGGACTATGCCGATGCATTTTGCAATCGGGGCATGGCGGAGCTGATCGAAGGCCAGTCCCAGCGCGCCAAGGAGAGTTTCGATCGCGCCCTCGCGTTTCAACCGCGTCACGCGGAAGCGATCGCAGGCAGGGGCATGGTATGCATCGAGCTCCGGCACTACGAAGAGGCGGCCGCGGCGATCGCGGCAGGGCTCGCGATCAAGCCGGATTCGCCGAAGATTCTGGCGCAGCGCGGACGGCTCAATCTCGATCTGTTGCGGCTGGAGCAGGCGCTCGCGGACTTTGATGCGGCGCTGGCGCTTTCGCCGAGGCTCGAAGTGGCCTTGCAGGGAAAGGCGCAAGTCAACCTTGTCAAGGGCAACACGGCCGAGGCGATTGCGGCCGTCGAGACCTTGCTGGAGGAAAATCCGCGGTCCGACATCGGAATTGCGCTCCTGGCTTCCTGCTATGCGAGCCAGGGAGACATCGCGACGGCGCTCGAACATCTCGACGCCGGGCTGGCAATGGCGCCTGATTATGCGGACTTGATCGGGCGCAAGATATTCTTCCTGGACTATCTCCCGGAGGCCGATTTTTCGGTTCAGCAGGCTGCGCGAAAACAATGGTGGGACGCGATCGGCGCCAAATTGGCGCAAAGGGCGTTGGCGCCCCGCACGCTTGATCCGGACAAGCGGATTTTGATCGGATATGTCGCTTCCGAATTGAGGAACCACTCGGCAGCGTTCGCTCTGTTGCCGGTGCTGCGCCATCATGATCATGCCAGGTTCGAGATCGTCTGCTATTCGTGCTCGCCGGTAAGAGATGAGATGACCGCCGCATTCAGGTCCTCGGCGGACGTCTGGGTCGACGCCTGGCAGATGTCGGACGACGAACTGGCCGATCGCATTCAGGCCGACAAGGTCGATATCCTGATCGACGTATCCGGGCACACGACCGGCAACAGGCTCCATGTCTTCGCCCGCAAGCCGGCCCCGATCCAGGTCTCGGGGTTTGGTCACGCCACGGGCACGGGCCTTCAGACCATGGACTACGTGCTCGCGGATCCCGTCTTCATTCCGCAATCGGCGCGCCATCTGCTGGCTGAAAAGGTCTACGACCTGCCGTGCCTGATCACGATCGATCCCATTTTGGATCTACCTGCATCGGAGCCGCCCATGCTCCGCAACGGCCATGTCACCTTCGGCGTGTTCAACCGCATCTACAAGATCTCGGACGAGGCCATCCGGGTGTGGTCGAAATTGATGCGCGAAGTGACCGGTTCGAAGATCATCGTCAAACATACCCTGCTTGACGATCCCATGTTGCGCGACAATTTGGTCGCGCGGTTCGTGGCACAGGGCGTTGCCGAGGAGAATGTCACCTGCCTGGGCTCGTCGCCGCGCCCCGAGCACCTGCGGGCCTTTGCGAACGTCGACATATCGCTCGACACGTTCCCGCAAAATGGCGGCGTCAGCACCTGGGAATCGCTCTATGCCGGCGTTCCGGTCGTGGCCAAGCTCGGCAACGGCGCCTCGTCGCGTGCCGGTGGTTCGATCGTGGCTGCGGTCGGTCTCGACGACTGGATCGCGCAGGACGACGAGGGCTATGCCGCGATCGCCTGCAAATATGCGGCGCAGCCGGCGTATCTGGCGAGGTTGCGCAGCGGCTTGCCGGCCCGAATCGCAGCGTCCCCCGCCGGCAATGTCGAAATCTACACGCGCGAGGTCGAAGCGGGCTATCGCCAGTTCTGGCGCGACTACTGTGCCGCGGCTGTCGAAGGCAGCGAGGTTGCGTAGGGGACCGGCAGCGCCGGGCCGCTGAGCCCCGGGAAATCCCGGGGGTGTCACCGTGCCAGCTGACCGGCAGGTCGGGCTTGCGAATCAGTTAGACTCTGCCCCGGGCCATCTTCCGGAGAGACACCTTGCAGAGCAGCGGCGGCGCGCGCGCATTCCAGAACGCGCGATTGCAGAAGAAATTGATGAAGCAGGCGGACGCCGTCCTCTCCGCCGCGGCTACCGCCTATGGCCAGGGCCGATATGCTGAGACTGAAGCACTCTGCCGGGAGATCCTTAAAGCGCTGCCCGATCATGTCGACGCTCTGCACCTGCTCGGCATGTGCGCGCATGACGGCCGGCGCCTGGAGGAGGCGCAACAGCTGCTCAAGCGCGTGATTGTGCTCGATCCGCGCCTGCACGATGCCCATAACAACCTCGCGACCGTGCATTTCGATCTCGGCAATTACGAGGAGGCGCGGCGGTGCCAGGAGAGGGCCATCGCGCTAAAGCCGAATTTTGCGGTCGCGCTGACCAACCTCGGCAACACGCTGATGCATCTGGGGCAGTACGAACAGGCGCTCGAGCTGCATGAGCGCGCCATCAAGATCAAGCCGGATTATGCCGACGCGTTCTGCAATCGCGGTATGGTCGAGATTGTGCTTGGACAGATCATGCGCGCCAAGGAAAGCTTCGACCGCGCCCTGCTGTTTCAGCCCCGTCACGCCGAGGCTATCGTCGGCAGCGGCATGGTCAGCATGGAGCTGCGGCACCACGACGAGGCGGCCGCCAAATTTGCCATGGCGCTGGCGATCAAGCCCGGCTCGCCGAGGATCGTGGCCCAACGCGGGCGGCTCAGTTACGAGTTGCAGCGCCTGGAGCCCGCGCTTGCGGATTTCGAGGCGGCGCTTGCGATCTCGCCCAAGCTCGAGCTGGCGCTACGCGGCAAGGCCCAGGCCTGCCTCGTCATTGGAAAGACCGCGCAGGCGATGGCAGCCGCAACGGCCCTGATCGAGCAAAATCCGCGCTCCGAGGTGGGGCTGGCGCTGATGGGCTTCTCTTATTCGAACCAGGGGGACATGGACGCAGCGATCGAGTATCTCGATCGCGCGCTGGCAGTCCGGCCGGACTATGGGGATGCGATCAGAGGAAAGATCTTCCTGGAGGACTACCGCGCCGAGGCCGATTTCGTGGTCCAGCAGGCGGTGCGAAAATCCTGGTGGGACCAGATCGGCTCCAAGCAGCCGCGAAGGGAGTTGCCGAAGCGGCCGCTGGACCCGGAAAAGCGGATCGTGGTCGGCTATGTCGCTGCCGAATTCCGGCAGCACTCCGCGGGGCTCACGCTGCTGCCAGTGCTGCGCCATCATGATCACACTAAATTTGAAATCATCTGCTACTACTCATGGCCGGGCGCGGACGAGTACACCGCCATGTTCAAATCATTGGCCGACGTCTGGGTCGATGCCTGGGGGCTTTCGGACGACGAACTCGCCGATCGTATCCAAGCCGACAATGTCGACATCCTGATCGACGTTTCGGGCCACACGACCGGTAACAGGCTGCAGTGTTTTGCGCGTAAGCCGGCCCCGATCCAGGCCACTGGCTTCGGACACGCGACGGGCACAGGCATGCCGATTATGGACTACGTGCTCGCGGATCCCATTTTCATTCCGCCGTCGGTTCGGAATCTGTTTGCCGAGAAAATCTACGATCTGCCGTGTCTGATCACCATGGAGCCTGTCTCGGATCTGGCGCCTTCGGAGCTGCCGATGCTCCGCAACGGCTACGTCACCTTCGGCGTGTTCAACCGCATCTACAAAATATCGGATGATGCGATCCGTGTGTGGTCGCGCATCATGCGGGAGCTGCCGGGATCGAAGATCGTCCTCAAGCATGGTCTGCTCGATGATCCCCTGCTGCGCGCTAGCCTGGTCGCGCGCTTCCTGGCGCAGGGCGTTACCGAGGAGAACATCACCTGCCTCGGCACCACCTCGCGCGACGACCATCTGGTGGCTTTCGCCCAGGTCGATATGTCCCTCGACACGTTCCCGCAAAATGGCGGCATCAGCACCTGGGAATCTCTCTACAAGGGCGTTCCCGTCGTGGCCAAGCTCGGCATCGGGGCCTCCTCGCGTGCCGGCGCCTCTATCGTGACTGCCGTCGGCCTCGGCGACTGGGTGGCCGAGGATGACGATGGTTATGTCGAGATCGCTCGCAGGTTTGCGTCGCAGCCCGATTATCTGGCGAAATTGCGCGCGGATTTGCCCGCCCGGATCGCGGCTTCGCCCGCCGGAAATGTCGAGACCTACACGCGGGAGCTCGAGGCGGGTTACCGAAAGTTCTGGCGCGACTATTGTGCCGCCGCCGCGGATAACGCTGACGTTGCGTAGGCGAGGCCCGGGTTGGGCACCGGCATCTTCCGGGGGATTGCCGGGCCGCCTAAACCGGCGGCTCTGGCCGCGAATCAGCTAGAATCGTCTCGGACATCCTCCGGAGAGAATCCTTGCAGAGCAGCGGCGCCGGCGCGCGCGCGTTCCAGAACGCGCGATTGCAGAAGAAATTGAAGAAGCAGGCGGACGCGATCATTTCGACCGCGAATGCGGCCTATGGCCAGGGCCGGTATGCGGAGACCGAGGCGCTCTGCCGCCAGATCCTGAATGAACTTCCGGAGCATTTCGGCGCCTTGCACCTGCTTGGCTTGGGCGCGTTCGCGAGCCGACACTTCGAGGCAGCGAAACAGGCCCTCAAATATGCCGTGACGGTCGACCCACGCTCGGCACAGGCTTTTTCCGATTTGGGAGCCACGCATTTCGCACTTGGGGAATATGAGGACGCGCGTACGTCCCTGGAGAGAGCCATCGCGTTGAAGCCCAGCTTACCGATGGCCTTGGCCAATCTCGGAAATACCTTGTTGCATCTAAACCGTGTCGAGCAGGCTATCGAAATGTACGATCGCGCGATCGGGCTGAAGCCCGATCATGCCGATGCGCTTTGCAATCGCGGCCTGGCAGAGCTCGCGCTGCGCCAGCTTGATCGCGCCAAACAGAGCTTCGAGCGCGCACTGTTGTTTCAGCCGCGAAACGTCGAGGCGCTCGTCGGCAAAGGTTTGGTCAATATCGAGCTCAAAAACTTCGACGAGGCCAAAGGCGCGCTGGAGGCGGCGCTCGCGATCAGGCCAGGCTCGGCGAAAATCCTGGCGAACCGTGGACGGCTCAATCTTGAGACGTCGAGGTTGGAACAGGCGGCGGCGGATTTCGACGCGGCCCTTGCGCTTGCGCCCAAGCTCGAGGTGGCCTTGCAGGGGAAGGCACAAGTCGCGCTCGCCATGGGAAACACGGCGCAAGCGATTTTAGCCTGCACCATGTTGCTGGAGGAATATCCAAGCTCAGCGATCGCGATGGCGCTGCTGAGCGCTTGTTTTGCAAATCAGGGAGAGATCGCGTCGGCGATCGAGCTTCTCGATGCGGCGCTGGCCATTGTGCCGGATGCATCCTTGATCGGCCGGAAGATCTTCTTCCTCGACTATCTCTCCGAGGCCGATTTCGCGGTTCAGCAGGCCGCACGAAAGCAGTGGTGGGACGCGATCGGCTCGAAGTTGCCGCGAAGGACTCTTGCCCCCCGGCAGCTTGATCCCGACAGGCGGATCGTGGTCGGCTATGTTGCTGCCGAGTTTTGGCATCACTCGGCGGCGTTCGCTCTGTTGCCGGTGCTGCGCCATCATGATCACGCCAGGTTTGAGATCGTCTGCTATTCGTGCTCGCCGGTAAGAGATGAGATGACCGCCGCATTTAGGTCCTCGGCGGATGTCTGGGTCGACGCCTGGCAGATGTCGGATGACGAGTTGGCCGATCGCATCCAGGCCGACAAGGTCGATATCCTGATCGACGTATCCGGGCACACGACCGGCAACAGGCTCCATGTCTTCGCCCGCAAGCCGGCCCCGATCCAAGTCTCCGGGTTTGGTCACGCCACGGGCACGGGCCTTCAGACCATGGACTACGTGCTCGCGGATCCGGTCTTCATTCCGCAATCGGCGCGCCATCTGCTGGCTGAAAAGGTCTACGACCTGCCGTGCCTGATCACGATCGATCCCATTTTGGATCTACCTGCATCGGAGCCGCCCATGCTCCGCAACGGCCATGTCACCTTCGGCGTGTTCAACCGCATCTACAAGATCTCAGACGAGGCCATCGGGGTGTGGTCGAAAGTGATGCGCGAGGTGACGGGTTCGAAGATCATCATCAAGCATACTCTGCTTGACGATCCCATGTTGCGCGACAATCTGGTCGCGCGGTTCGTGGCACAGGGCGTTGCCGAGGAGAATGTCACCTGCCTGGGCTCGTCGCCGCACCCCGAGCACCTGCGGGCGTTTGCGAACGTCGACATATCGCTCGACACATTCCCGCAAAACGGCGGCGTCAGCACCTGGGAATCGCTCTATGCGGGCGTTCCGGTCGTGGCCAAGCTTGGCAACGGCGCCTCGTCGCGTGCCGGTGGTTCGATCGTGGCTGCGGTCGGTCTCGACGACTGGGTCGCCGAGGACGACGAGGGCTATGCCGCGATCGCCTGCAAATATGCGGCGCAGCCGGCGTATCTGGCGAGGTTGCGCAGCGACTTGCCGGCCCGGATCGCAGCGTCTCCCGCCGGCAATGTCGAAATCTACACGCGCAAGGTCGAAGCGGGCTATCGCCAGTTCTGGCGCGACTATTGTGCCGCGGCTGTCGAAGGCAGCGGGGGCGCCTGACCCTGCCGGTTGGGGCGTAGCCTCGAATTGCGCCGGCCACCTTAGTCCTCCGGAAACCATGCGGCGCTGCGCGACCGTGCCGGTTCATGGCTCCGAAAGCTATCTCTGGGCATGTGGCGCCAAAAGGGTGCGCCAATGCTCGGTTTCGTCTTCGGCTTGAACGCCCGGCTCGGGCGATTGCATTTCTTCCTCGCGACGGTCGCGCTTGCGATCGTGATGACGGCGATCTGCTTTGCAATCGCAATGGCCGTGCTGAACAACACCTCGCCCGGCGCGATCCGACCCGAAGACCTCACCAAGAGCTGGGCGATGATCGCCGCGATCGTGTTCTTCGGAGTTGCGACCCTCACGCTGCAATCGATGCGCATCCGCGACATCGGCTGGGATCCGGTCTGCGTGGTGCCTGCCTGGTTCGCGCTCATGATCGTCGACCATGTCGTCGCGGGCCGGTTTCCGGCCTGGGCGATCGGGGAGGAGCACCAGGCAACGGCGGTCGGCGCGCTCGTCAACCTCGCGCTGATGCTCGCGCTCATGTTCTGGCCGAGCGGCGACAGCGAGGGCTCCTACGGCGCTCCCCTCCCGCCGCGCACACGCGCGAACAAGCCTTCGCTATCGAACGAGCGCCTCGCGCGGGTGTCGCAGGGATCGTCTCGCTCGAACTGGAGCTAGACGGCCGGCTTCCGGAACGTTCTAGACGAACGGCAGCTTGATGTTGCTGCGCTTCTCCAGCCATTCAGGCACAGGAAGGCTCTTGGCGCGCATGAAGTCCGCATTGAACAGCTTCGACTGGTAACGGCTGCCGGAATCGCAAAGCACGGTGACGATCGTCTTGCCGGGCCCGAGCTGTTTTGCGAGACGCATCGCGCCGGCAACGTTGATGCCGGTCGAGCCGCCGAGGCACAGGCCTTCGTGCTGGAGCAGTTCGTAGATCACCGTGACTGCTTCCGCATCGGGAATGAGATAGGCGTCATCGACCTTTGCGCTCTCGACGATTGCGGTCGCCCGGTTGAGGCCGATGCCCTCGGTGATCGAGCCGCCCGGCGTCGCCTTGGCATCGCCCGTTCTGAAATATTCATACATGCCGGCGCCGTGCGGGTCGGCGCAGGCGATCCTGACGTCCTTGCTCTTCTCTTTCAGGAAGCGGCTGGTGCCGGCCAGCGTGCCGCCGCTGCCGACGGAGCAGACGAAGCCGTCGATCTTGCCGCCGGTCTGCTCCCAGATCTCGGGACCTGTGGACTCGTAATGCGCCTTCGCATTGTCGAGGTTGTTCCACTGGTCGGCGAACAGCACGCCGTTCGGCTCCGTCTTGCGCAGCTCGTCGGCAAGACGGCGGCCGACATGCTGGTAATTGTTCGGATTGGAATAGGGCAGGGCCGGCGATTCCAGCAGCTCGGCGCCGCACAGCTTCAGAAAATCCTTCTTCTCCTGGCTCTGCGTCTCCGGGATCACGATCAGCGTGCGGTAGCCGCGGGCGCTGGCCACGACCGCAAGACCGATGCCGGTATTGCCGGCGGTCGATTCCACGACGAGACCGCCGGGCTTGAGCTGGCCGCGCTTCTCGGCCTCGAGGATCATCCATTTGCCGGCGCGATCCTTCACCGACTGGCCGGGATTCATGAATTCGGCCTTGCCCAGGATGGTGCAGCCGGTCAGTTCGGAAGCGCGCTTGAGCTTGATCAGCGGGGTGTTGCCGATGGCTTCGACAACGTCGTTTTTGATGGTCATGTCAGGGGAAATCACTGGCAAGGGGTTGATTAGGTTGGCCAGAACCTAGTGCTTGAAATGCCAAAGGGGAAGGCTTTTGCGCTGCGGCGAAACCCGCGAAAATCCCCGTAAGCAGTGAAAATTTGGAAGGAGAGATCGCCGCTGCTGCTGTGCTACGCCGCGGGATATCGGTAGGAGGATGTGGCCGGCTTCTGCCAAAACATGGAAGATAAGGGTCGTCGCCAGCGCACCCTCCATTGGATGTCAGCCGTCGCCGTCGAAGAGTGCGGATAGTACGCGGGAGGCGGTCAAGATATCGGCACGACGAACGCTTATTCGTTTTCCGATAATGGACAACCTCGCGAAAGTGGCCAGGCCCGGTTTCGCGGCCGGACTGAAGCCGCATCGCGAGCGGTGCAGGCGGATTGGAGGGGGTTGGCGTCGGTGTGGCGGCAGTATCACATGAAATCTTGGTAAGCTCGAACGCACTCAGGAACGGCCCTGAAATTCAAGAAACACCTGCAGGACAGCACCCTTTTGTATTTTCTCAGCTCTAAGATCGTCGCGCTTTGGGGGGCACATCGCAACTGCGGGACTGTCCCGCGGTTCCGCGTCCGGCTAGTATGAGGCGCACAATTTCGCCGAAAGCATCACTTGTGAACGAGTTGTCCAAAGCCCCCCGACGACCGCGCTGCGAATCGGCTAATCCGGCCGCGCGGCGGCGGTTCGATCTGCCCGGCGGGGGGTGGATGTGACACAACGTGTTCCGGCGATCGCCGTGCGGCGGTCACCAGGCGCGACGTCCCGGACGCGACGTGCGGCGCGCTGGCTTGCGGTCGCTTGCCTCGCCGCCGGTTCGGGCGCCTGCGTGCTGACGCAGGATCTTCCTGATCCCGCGCTCGACGTTCCCACGCAATACAAATATGCCGGGAAGGCCGATGCGCCGCCGTCGCTGGATTGGTGGCGCAGCTTCCGCTCCGCGGAGCTGACACAGCTGATGGAAGAGGCGCACACCGTCAACCTCGACATCGCCGCCGCCGTTTCGCGCATCGTCGAGGCCGACGCTCAGGCGCGGCAGGCGGGTGCGGCGCTGCTGCCGAGCCTGTCCGGCACCGGGCAGGAGGCCTATTCGCGCACCTCCGGTTCCTCCGCCTCGGGGCTAACCAATGGCGGCCGTGAGGTCGTCAACTACCAGGCTTCGCTGAGCGCGAGCTACCAGCTCGATTTCTGGGGCCAAAATCGCGACGCCCTGCAAACGGCGGAAGAGACGGCAAATGCCAACCGCTTCGATCGCGACGTCGTTGCGCTGACCACGCTTGCAGGCGTCGCTAACGCCTATTTCCAGGTGCTGGCCTCGCAGGATCGCATCAGGACCTCACAGCGCAACATCGCGAGCGCGCAACGCATCCTCGATGCCGTCAGGGAACGGCGCAAGGCCGGCACCGGCACCGACCTCGACGTCGCCCAGCAGGAGAGCGTGCTCGCAAACCAGAAGGCACTGGTGCCGCCGCTGCGCCAGACGCTCGACCAGAACGTCAATGCGCTTGCAGTCCTGGTGTCGCGGCCGCCGGAGAGCGTGCGCGTGCTCGGCGGCTCGCTGAACCGGATCGCGATTCCGCGCGTGACGCCGGGACTGCCGTCGGAGCTCCTGACGCAACGGCCCGACATCCGCAGGCAGGAGGCCCAGCTCGCCTCCGCGACAGCGAACGTCGGCAATGCCCGCGCGCAGTTCTTTCCGACCATCCAGCTCACCGGCAATGGCGGCTATCAAAGCTCGGCCCTGGTCTCGCTGTTCCAGCCGCATGCGGCGTTCTTCCAGCTCGTCGGCAGCGCGACGCAGCCGATCTTCGACGGTGGCAAGATCCTCGGCAATTTCGAATTTGCCAAGGCGCGGCAGGACGAATTGCTCCAGACTTACCGCAAGACCATCATCCAGTCCTTTGCCGATGTCGACAACGCGCTGTTTTCGATCAAGCAGACCACGATCAGGCTGCAATTGCAGCGTGACGTCCTCAACGCCTCCCGCCGCGCATTCGATCTCTCCGAGCAGCAGTTGCGCGCGGGCACGGCCGACATCGTCACCGTGCTCAATACGCAACTGACCCTGTTCCAGGCGGAAGACGCGCTGTCGCAGGCGCAACTTGCCCGCCTTCTTGCTATCGTCAGCCTGTATCAGGCGCTCGGCGGCGGCTGGGAGCCGAGGATGGAGAAACCGGTCAATGCTCTTTAAGCCGGATACCAAGCAAGGCGTGAAGGAGGGAACGGCGAAGAAGTCGCGCGGGCGCGGCTTCGTCATGACCCTGATCACGCTGGCGATCCTCGGCGGGCTCGGCTACTACGGCTGGACCACCTGGCACCAGCAGCCGCAGCAGGCGAACGGCCGCAATCAACGGCCGGATCTGCCGGTGCCGGTGCTGGCGGCGACGCCCCGCATCCAGGACGTTCCCGTCTATCTCGACGGCGTCGGTGCGATCCGCGCGCTCAACACCGTGACCGTCCGCTCGCAGGTCGACGGCAAGCTGATCGCGGTCAATTTCACCGAGGGACAGGACGTCAAGAAAGGCGACGTGGTCGGCGAGATCGACCCGGCGCTCTATCAGGCGACGTACGATCAGGCGGTCGCCAAGAAGGCGCAGGACCAGGCCCAGCTCGCCAACCAGCGTATCGACCTCACGCGCTACGAGCAGCTCGCCGCGTCCAACGCCGGATCCAAGCAGCAGGCCGACACCCAGCGCGCGCTGGTCGCGCAGACCGAGGCGCTGGTCAAGGCCGATCAGGCCGCGATCGACAATGCGGCGGCGACGCTGAGCTACACCAAGATCGTGGCGCCGATCTCGGGCCGCGCCGGCCTGCGCCAGGTCGATCAAGGCAACATCATCCACGCCTCCGACACCACCGGCCTCGTGGTGATCACGCAATTGCAGCCGATCGCGGTGTGGTTCAGCTTGCCCCAGCAGCAGATCATGCGGGTCAATGCCGCCGCGTCGAAGGGCGCGCTCGCGGTCGACGTGTTCGGCAATGATGGCCTCACAGTGATCGACACCGGAAAGCTCACCGGCATCGACAACCAGGTCGACCAGACCACCGGCACGCTCAGGCTCAAGGCCGAATTCCCCAACGCCAATTACCAGCTCTGGCCGGGCCAGTTCGTCAATGTCCGCCTCAAGGTCGAGACCCTGACCCAGGCACTGGTGGTGCCGACCTCGGCCGTGCAGCGCGGACCGATCGGCACCTTCAGCTATGTCATCGGCGAGGATAACATCGTCTCGGCCAAGCCGGTGACGGTGACGCAGCAGAACGAGCATGACGCCGTCATCGCCAGTGGCCTGTCGGCGACCGACAAGGTCGTCACGACGGGCTTTGCCAATCTGTCCGACGGCTCCAAGGTGGTCATCGGGCGCGACGATCAGACCCCGTCGGCCGATCTCGCGCCGCGCAAGCGCTCGCGCGGGCCGGATGGTCAAAAGAAGGACGGCGCAAAAGACGGCCAGAAGGACGGACAAGACAAGGACGGCGAGTTCCGCGCCAAGCGCAAGAGCAGCGAAGGCGACCAGAAGGGCCAGACCGGACCGGCACCAGGGCCTCCGTCAAGTCCGGGTGCATCGGGAAGTGGAGCTAAGCAGCCATGATCCCGACAACAGCCGCCTGAGCGGCAGGCGCATCCCATGGGCGTCTCCGAACCCTTCATCCGCCGTCCGATCGCGACCTCATTGCTCGGCATCGCGCTTCTGATTGGCGGGCTGCTCGGCTATTTCGCGCTGCCGGTGTCCGCGCTGCCGCAGGTCGATTTCCCGACCGTGCAGGTGACGACGCAATTGCCCGGCGCGAGCCCCGACGTGATCGCCTCGCTGATCACCGCGCCCTTGGAGCGGCAGCTCGGCCAGATCCCGTCGCTGTCGGCGATGAACTCGACGAGCTCGTTCGGCGTCAGCCAGATCTCGCTGCAGTTCGATCTCAACCGCGACATCGACGGTGCCACCCAGGACGTCCAGGCTGCGATCAACGCGGCGGCCGGCGTGCTGCCCAAGACGCTGCCTTATCCGCCGACCTACGCCAAGGTGAACCCGGCCGATGCGCCGGTGATGACGTTGGCGCTGCGCTCCGACACAATCTCGTTGCGGGCGATGAGCGACATCGCCGATACGCTTCTGGCGCAGCGGCTGAGCCAGATTTCCGGCGTCGGGCGCGTCTCTGTGCTCGGCGGACTGAAGCCAGCCGTCCGCATCCAGGCGGATCTCGCGCGGCTCGCCGCCTATGGCATAGCCATGGAAGACCTGCGCACCGCGATCGCCAGTGCCAACGTCTCCGGGCCGAAAGGCTCGCTCGACGGCGCGCAGCAATCCTACATCATCGCCGCCAACGACCAGATCGCCGCCGCCGACGCCTACAAGCCTGTCATCATCGCCTACCGCAACGGCTCGCCGGTCACGATCGCCGACGTCGCCCAGATCGTCGATGGGCTCGAGAACGACCGCACCGGCGGCTGGTACCAGGGCTCGCCCGCCGTCATCATCGACATCCAGCGTCAGCCCGGCGCCAATGTGATCGACGTCGTCAGCCAGATCCGGGCGGAAATCCCAAAGGTCCAGCGCGCTATTCCGGCCGGCGTGAACCTCACCATCGTCTCCGACCGCACCGTCACCATCCGTGCCTCGGTGCGCGACGTGCAGTTCACGCTGATCCTCAGCGTCGTGCTGGTGACGCTGGTGGTGCTGCTGTTCCTGCGTTCGCTACGCGCCACGCTGATCGCCGGCGTGGCGCTGCCGCTGTCGCTGATCACGAGCTTCGGCATCATGTATTTTGCCGGCTTCAGCCTCGACAATCTGTCGCTGATGGCGCTCACCATCGGCACCGGCTTCGTCGTGGACGACGCCATCGTGATGATCGAGAACATCGTCCGCCACATGGAAAACGGCGACAGCGCGATGGAGGCTTCGCTGAAGGGCGCCAGCGAGATCGGCTTCACCGTGATTTCGCTGACGGTATCGCTGATTGCGGTGTTCATCCCGCTGTTGTTCATGTCGGGCCTTGTGGGCCGCATGTTCCGCGAATTCGCGCTGACCCTGACGATCGCGGTCGTGACCTCCGCCGTGGTGTCGCTGACGCTGACGCCGATGATGTGCTCGCGCCTGCTGAAGCATGCCCATGAAGAGCTGGCAGTGCCGGGTCTTGCCGCGGTCAGCCGCTTCATCGACCGCACCGTCGGGTTCTATCACCGCACGCTGCTCTGGGTGCTGGAGCGCCAGCGCGCGACACTGGTCGTGACTTTCGCCACGCTGATCGCGACCCTGGCGCTCTATGTCGTCGCGCCAAAGGGCTTCCTGCCGCTGCAGGACACCGCCTCGATCACGGCGGTGACCGAAGCCGGTCCCGACGTCTCGTTTGCGGAGATGCAGAAGCGGCAGGCCGAGGCGGCCGACGCCATCAAGGCCGATCCCGATGTGACCGGCGTGGTCTCGGTGATCGGTGCAGGCTCGGTCAATCCGACCACCAATGTCGGCCGTCTTGTCATGACGCTGAAACCTCGCGGCGAGCGGCGCGACGATGTCAGCGTCGTCATCACCCGCCTGAAGGAGCGGGTGGCCGCCATCCCCGGCATGACCGTCTATTTCCAGCCGGTGCAGGACGTGCAGATCTCGACCCAGTCGAGCCGTTCGCAATACCAGTACACGCTGACCGGCACCGACGCCGCTTTGGTGTCGGAATGGGCGCGCAAGCTGGTTGCCGAAATGCGGCGCGATCCGCTGTTCCGCGACGTCTCCTCGGAAGCGCAGGAAGGCGGTCTGCGGGCGCAGCTCACGGTCGACCGCACCCGCGCCGGCCAGCTCGGCGTCAGCCTTCAGGGCATCACCGACACGCTCAACGACGCCTTCGCGCAGCGCCAGATCTCGACCATCTACGGCCAGGCCAACCAGTACCGCGTGGTGCTGGAAGCGCTGCCGATGTACCAGCGCGATCCCTCGATCCTGTCGAAGCTTTATCTGCCGGGCGCGGCGAGCGCGACCGCCGGTGCGCCCAACGCGCAGGTGCCGCTCTCCGCCGTGGCGACGCTGACGCGCACCACCGCGCCGCTCGCGATTTCGCACCAGGCGCAATTCCCGTCGATCTCGCTCAGCTTCAACCTCGCGCCGGGCGCGGCGCTTGGCGATGCCGTCGAGGCCGTGAAGACCATCGAGACCCGGATCGAGATGCCCAACAGCATCGTCGGCGTCTATGCCGGCGACGCCGCCGAATTCGCCAAGGCACTCGCCGGCCAGCCCTGGCTGCTGCTGGCCGCGGTGATCACGATCTATATCGTGCTCGGCGTGCTCTACGAGAGCTACATCCATCCGATCACGATCCTCTCGACGCTGCCGTCCGCCGGCGTCGGCGCGATCCTGGCGCTGATGCTGTGCGGGCAGGATCTCTCGGTGATCGGGCTGATCGGCATCATCCTGTTGATGGGCATCGTCAAGAAGAACGCGATCATGATGATCGACTTCGCGCTCGAGGCCGAGCGCGGGCAGGGGATGTCGCCGAACGAGGCGATCGTACAGGCTTGTCTGCTGCGCTTCCGTCCGATCATGATGACGACGCTGGCCGCCCTGTTCGGTGCGCTGCCGCTGGCGATCGAGAGCGGCACCGGCGCCGAGCTGCGCTTCCCACTCGGCATCTCCATTATCGGCGGCCTGCTGCTCAGCCAATTGCTCACGCTCTACACCACGCCGGTGATCTATCTCGCCCTCGACCGCATCAACCGCCGCCTCGAGCAGGCGCTGCCGCCGGCCGAATCCGGCGGTCCGCCCGTCGCGGGCGCGACCGAGGGGATGCAGTGATGGCATCGATCTCGGAGCCCTTCATCCGCCGCCCGGTCGCGACCACGCTGCTGTCGATCGGGTTGTTCCTGCTGGGTATCGTGGCTTACGAGTTCCTCCCCGTTGCCTCGGTTCCGAACATCGATTTTCCCGCCATCTTCGTCTCGGCCAGCCGTCCTGGCGCCGACCCGTCCGTCATGGCCGCGACGGTTGCCTCGCCGCTGGAGCGGCGGCTCGGCGAGATCGCGGGCATCAGCCAGATCACCTCGACTTCGTCACTCGGCACGACCAGCATCCAGCTCCAGTTCGACATCGGCCGCAACGTCGACAAAGCCGCCCGCGACGTGCAGGCGGCAATCAATGCGTCGCTGGTCGACCTGCCGAGCGATTTGCCGACGCTGCCGCGCTTCCGCAAGGCGAACACCGCAGGCGCGCCGGTCTTCGTGCTGGCGCTGACCTCGAAGACGCTGTCCGCCAGCGCGGTCTACGACGTCGCCGACACCGTGCTGGCGCAGCGCATCTCGCAGGTGCCGGGGGTGGGCAATGTGACGATCTCGGGTGCCGACCAGCCGGCGGTCAGGATTCAGCTCAATCCTGTCGCGCTGTCCAATGCCGGCATCGCCACCGACGACGTGCGAACTGCGATTATCAACGCCAACCCGCTCGGTCCGGTCGGCATCTTCAACGGCGAGCGCCAGAGCGAGACGCTGTCGCTCAACAAGCAGATGCGGACGGCGAAAGAGTTCCGCGACATCGTCATCAAGAGCGCGAAGGGCAATTTCGTCCGGCTCTCCGATGTTGCCGACATCGAGGACTCCGTCCGTAACGCCCGTTCCATCGCCTGGTTCAACAAGCAGCCGGCTGTGCTGATCCAGATCACCAAGCAGGGCGATGCCAACGTCATCGATACCGTCGACCGGGTGAAGGCGCTGATCCCCGCGCTGAAGCAGTGGATCCCGGCCGGGGTCGATATCTCCACCTTGGTCGACCGCACCAGTACGATCCGCGCCAGCGTGCTCGACATGCAGTGGACCTTGCTCGCGACTGCCATTCTCGTGATGGTCGTCGTGTTCGTATTCCTGCGACGGCTCACGCCGACGATCGCAGCCGGAATCTCGGTGCCGCTGGCGCTGGCCGGAACCTGCGCCGGCATGTGGGTCGCGGGCTTCTCGATCGACAATCTTTCGCTCATGGCGCTGGCGATCTCCGTTGGCTTCGTGGTCGACGACGCCATCGTCATGATCGAGAACATGTACCGCAATCTCGAGCACGGCATGCGCCCGCTCCAGGCGGCATTGGACGGCGCCCGGCAGATCGGCTTCACCGTCGTGTCGATCAGCCTGTCGCTGATCGCGGCCTTCACGCCGCTGATCTTCATGGATGGCGTCGTCGGCCGGCTGCTGCGCGAGTTCTCCCTGACATTGACCTTCGCCATCCTGGTCTCGACCCTGGTGTCGCTGACGGTGACGCCGATGATCTGCGCCCATTACATCCGCCAGACCACGTCTGGCACGGCGACCCTGTTCGACCGGATCATCGAGGGCTCGCTGTCGCGCATCGTCGCGTTCTACACCCGCACCTTGCGCACCGTGCTGGAATATCCGCTGCTGACGCTGCTGGTGTTCTTCGCCACCATCGGCCTAACAATTACGCTCTACATCAAGATCCCTAAGGGCTATTTCCCGACCGACGATTCCGGCTTCGTCATCGGGGCGACGCGCGCCTCGGCCGACATCTCGTTCCAGTCGATGCTGAGCCTGCAGCAGCGGCTCGCCGACATCGTGATGCAGGATCCGGCAGTGGCCGGCATCGGCTCCACCGTCGGCAGCGGCGGCGGACCGGGCGGCGCGACCTCCAATCGCGGCACCATGTTCATCAGCCTGAAGCCGCCGGAGGAGCGCGACCACGTCTCGACCCAGGTGGTGATCGACCGTCTCAGGCGGGCGTTATACCCGGTGCCCGGCATCCGCCTGTTCATGTTCGCCGCCCAGGACGTGCGCGCCGGCGGACGGCAGAGCGATTCCGACTACCAATACACGCTGACCAGCACCGACCTCGGCCTGTTGCAAAAGTGGGCGCCGATCGTGGCCAAGCGCATGGAGAGCGTCGAAGGCATCACCGACATCTCCAGCGACCGCGATCCCGGCGGGCTTCAATTGACCTTGTCGATCGACCGCCAGAAGGCCTCCGCACTCGGCGTCCGCGTCCAGGATATCGACAACGCGCTCAACAACGCGTTCTCGCAGCGGCAGATCGGGATCATCTACACCCAGCGCAACCAGTACATGACCGTGCTGGAGATCGACCCGAAATTCCAGGTCGACCCCTCCAACCTCGATCGCATCTATGTCGCCGGCGCGGGCGACGCGCAGGTGCCGCTGTCGGCCGTGGTGCATGCGACGCGCGGGCTCGCCGCGCTCGCGGTCTATCATTCGCAGTCGTTCCCATCGACCACGGTGTCGTTCAACCTGTTGCCGGATGTGCAGATCCAGGCCGCAACGCAGAACATCCAGCGCGCGGTCGAGGAGCTGCACATGCCGGAAGGCATTCGCGGCAGTTTTGATGGCAATGCTGGCGATTTCGCCAAGACCAGCGGCCGCCAGCCGCTCCTGATCCTCGGCGCGCTGGTGGCGATGTATATCGTGCTCGGCGTGCTCTACGAGAGCCTCGCCCATCCGCTCACGATCATCTCGACGCTACCCTCGGCGGGACTTGGCGCGCTGCTGGCCTTGCAGCTCACCAACACGCCACTGACCGTGATCGCCTTCGTTGGCATCATCCTGTTGATCGGCATCGTCAAGAAGAATGGCATCATGATGGTGGATTTCGCGCTCGATGCCGAGCGCCAGCGCGGCCTGTCGTCGGCGGAGGCGATCTTCGAGGCCTGCCAGGCGCGCTTCCGGCCGATCCTGATGACGACGATGGCGGCGCTGTTCGCCGGCATTCCGCTGGTGGTCGCGACCGGGCCCGGCACGGAACTCCGCCGTCCGCTCGGCATCACCATCATCGGCGGGCTGTTCGTCTCGCAGATCCTGACGCTCTACACCACGCCCGTGATCTACCTGCTGGTCGACCGCCTGCGCCGCCGCTCCGAACCGCGCCCGCTGGCCGCGCCGGCGGAATAGGCGGGTTGTTGAACCGCCGTGCAGAGCGTATAGCGGCGACTATGTCGAACCCCACCGCCGCCGCGCCGGCCGATCCGATCCCCGAATGCCCGCACTGCCAGAAGCCGATGCCGTTGTGCATCTGCGACAGCGTCACGCCCATCAAGAACCGGCTCTCGCTCCTGATCCTTCAGCATCCGCAGGAGCAGGACAGGGCGCTCGGCACTGCGCGGCTGCTTGCGAAGCATTTCGCCGGTGCCACGCTGCGGGTCGGCCTGTCCTGGCCGAGCCTGTCGAAAGCGCTGGGGCAACCCATCGAGAACGCCTCGCACTGGGCGGTGCTCTATCTCGGCTCGGCGCACGCCACCGATCTCGAGGCCGAGGGCGAAATCCTGGCTCTCAACCGCAAGAGCGAGGTCGCGGACAACCAGCGCGCGCGCCTCGGCAAGCTCGAAGGTGTGGTGCTGCTCGACGGCACCTGGAGCCAAGCCAAGGCCCTGTGGTGGCGCAACCCGTGGATGCTGAAATGCCAGCGCGTCATCCTGAACCCGACCACCCCATCGCGGTACGGGCGCCTGCGCAAGGAGCCTCGGAAGGACGGACTGTCGACCATCGAGGCTGCGGCGACGATCCTCTCCGCTCTGGAGAAGCGCCCGGACATCGCCGAGACGCTGAATGCCAGCTTTGAACGGATGTTAACCCGCTACCGCGAGGTCCAGACCGAGATGCCCGAATTGGCGCCAAAGCCGCCGGTGAAGGACCGCCGGCGCGGTGTCCGGCGGGTCAAGCGAGCCTGACTCCGGTCCGGATCATCCGTACGGCCGATTGTCCCGCGAGAGGCGGGCGGATAGAGACCGTCGGCCAATAGGCCGCTATCTGCTATGCTCTCGCACGATCGGAACGCCGGAAACGAAGGGGCCGTCGCATTCAGCTTGCAGCCAAGGAGATCCTTGCCCAGGCGGCGCGGTTCGATCGTTGGGGCACGCTTGCCCTGATGGACGTTTCGCTGCGCTATCGGCGTACCGTGATCGGCCCGCTCTGGATCACACTGACGCTCGCGGCGACCATTGCCAGCGTCGGCACGGTCTATGCGGCACTGTTCAGACAGGACATCACGAGCTTTCTGCCGCACTTTGCCGTCGGCCTGATCGTCTGGACGCTGATCGCGACGACGCTCCAGGAAGGTTCCCACATCTTCGTGGCATCAGGCCATTTGATCAAGGCGGTGCCGGCGCCGCTGATCGTGCACGTGCTCCAGATGATGGCGCGCAACGTCCTCATCTTCGCGCATCATCTGGTGATCGTCGTCCTGCTCTATCTCCTGATGCCGTGGCCGCTGCATGGGAGCATGCTGCTCGCGGTACCGGGCTTCGCGATCCTGCTCACTGTGCTGCTGGGTGGCTCGGTCGCGCTCGGTATGCTCTGCGCGCGGTTTCGTGACATCGGCTCGGCGATCGTCAGCGGCCTGCAATTCGTCTTCTTCCTGACGCCGATCATCTGGACCGAAGACAGCGCGCGCGGCACCGCGTTTTATTGGCTGATCCGCGCCAATCCGTTCGCGACGCTGCTCGATCTGGTGCGCAGGCCGCTACTGTCGCAGTCGACCGATGCGGAGCAATGGCTCCTCGGGGTCATCTATGCGACCGTCGTGGCCGTCATCGGCCTCGGCTGCTACGCGAAATACCGCCATCGTGTGGCGTATTGGCTGTGAGGCACGAGATATGACCCCCGCAGCTCATATCGCGCTTCGCAACGTCTCGGTAAGGTTTCCGGTGCTGTCGTTCCGCGACCGCTCGCTGCGCAGCCGGTTCGTCAACGCGATGACACTGCGGCGGACCACGGCGACCCCGCACATCGTCTCCGCGTTGAATGACGTCAACCTCGACATCCGTGCCGGCGATCGCGTCGCCATCATCGGCGCCAATGGCGCCGGCAAGACCACGCTGCTGCGGGTGCTCGCCGGCATCTACCATCCGACGTCGGGCAGCGTGGACGTGCTGGGCCGCTGTCTGCCGCTGTTCGATCTCTCGGCCGGATTCGACGAGGAAGCGACCGGCTACGAGAACATCATGCGGCGTGGCCTCGTGATCGGCGCACGGCGCTCCGAGATCGACGCCAAGCGGGGGGAGATCGCCGCATTCACCGAACTGGGCGACCGGCTCGACCTGCCGCTGCGCACCTATTCCAGCGGCATGATGCTGCGCCTGATCTTTGCAGTCGCAACCGCCGTCGAGGGCGAGATCGTGCTGCTCGACGAATGGATCGGCGTCGGCGACCAGCAGTTCCGCAAGAAGGCGCGGCAGCGGCTCGACGAGATCGTTGTACGCGCCGGCATTCTGGTGCTCGCCTCGCACGACATCGAGTTGATCAAGAGCACCTGCAACCGCGCGATCCTGCTGGAGGAGGGGTGGATTGTGGCCGCCGGCGCGACCGATGAAATTCTCGGCCAATATCTCGGCGGCGCGAAGGCGTAGCTGGTCCGGTCGGGGTTGCCTAAACCTGTGATCCCCTATATTGCTCCGCCCTCGTTGGGGCCACGTGGCGGAGTGGTTACGCGCCGGTCTGCAAAACCGTTTACTCGGGTTCGAGTCCCGACGTGGCCTCCATCTCAACCTCCTGATATTTCAGCAATATTCGATCGTATCGCGGCTGCCATCGGCCCGCGCGGGCGATGCGTGCTGGCACCGGGTTTGCCCGGGGCCCGGCGGAAACCCGCCATTCAGCCCGCTGGCATAGTCTTCGCATCTGCGAAGTGATGCATCCCAACGATCGAGCGCTGGAGAGCACGTGAGCGAAACCGTCCGATTTGTCCCGAAATCCGAGCTGGAGCGGGCCCGCCTCATCCGCGAGGCCCGTGCGATCTATGACAGCATCTTTCCGCCGGCCGCACCCGACCAGGCGCCGCAGGACGGCGGAGAGCGGGTCAAGACCTGATCGCGATCACGCGGGATTTTCACCGCGTAGCTGCCATAGCAAAACGCCCGCGGAGCGCGGGCGCGTCGGCTCACGGTGAAATTGGCTTCAGCAGGCCGCGTACCAGCCGTCCGGGAAAGGCACCAAGGGCCAGGCGCCCTCATTGTCATTGGCGGCTTTGGGCTTCGCGGAGGCGTTGGGCTTCGCGTAATACGTCCACGAGCGCGGCACGAGATCCTCCCCCGGCACGAACGCCAGATCTTCATGGACCATGGCGTCCTGGACGGCATCCAGCAGCAAGTTGAATTCGGCTTCGCTCATCACACCCTCCGGACCGCGGATGGCGCAATATCGCAAAGCCGGTTTGTTTCCCGGTTGAGCCGATCGATCGCATTTTAACGATCCGCCAATCGGGTCCCGATTGGTTAGCGATTGATGAAATCGCGTTGGGAAACTTAGGTTCCTGCCGGGGTGCCCGCAGTGTGAAGGATGTCACATCTTTCGCTGTTTATTTCTCCTACCCCTTTGCACACCGGCCAATACAGGCCGGTCGGGCAAAGCAGACGGGAGACTGGTCATGAAGGCGCGGTTCTTGCGATTTGCGGGCGTGAAAAGCCGGGCGCGCCGGGCCTCGACGGTCGGGCTGTTCCTGACGCTGTTTGCCTCCGCCGCCCATGCGAGCAGGGAACACCCGAGCAGCGCCGGGCCTGTACCCCCGACGTCTACCGGCTCTGCGCCGGCGAAATCCCCAACGTCCGCGCCATCACGGCCTGCCTGCGCCGTAACAGGCCAAGCTTGAGTGAGGCTTGCCGCATCGTGTTCGATCAGGCCGGCGGCTGACATACCGGCCCTGTGGGTTTGTGCGCAGCAAGTGGCTCGCGCGGGCAGGCGAATCCGGCATAGTCGTCCTGTGGATACACCTGTGGGTATGCTGCGGACAGGCTGGGGACGGCGGGGGATGTGCTTCGGATGTCGGCCGCAGATGCGTCCTTTGATTGTCATATCTCTGTCAAATGACCTCACCGCATGATTCGCTGATCGTGCAGATCGCGGCGTCACGCAAGATCATGTGGTTTCCCCGAATTCGCAATTGCGCGCTACAGCGTCCCGCATTCACGAACAGTTTTTGAGCAGCTGCCTGCCCAAATGGCGGGCTCCCTCCATCCAATTTTTTGTACGCCCGCGGACAAGCTTTCCGGTCCGCTCTCCTCCTAGGCTCGCTTCCGCGATCTGGAACATGGCCATTGCCATGACAATTCGAAGGAGCTGGAGATGGAGAGACCCGTATTGCCCCAGGCGCGGGGGAACGCACGTGCATCGCTGTCTTGGCACAAGGCCGCGCTCGGCGCCGCGGTCACTTTCGGCGCGCTGGCAGCCGCGCCCCTGAGCGCGCAGGCTGCGGCGCCTGCGGCCTGCGCCGCGCTCCAGGACAAATATCCGGACTGGAAGGGCAAGACCCTCGTCAACGCCATCAACCCGCACACGCCGGGCTATGAGACCATCGATCCGAAGGATCCGAGCAAGTATATCGGCTTCGACATCGATCTCGGCGAAGCCATCGGCGAATGCCTCGGCTTCAAGTTGACCTACAAGCCGGTGACGTTCGCGGCGCTCCTGACGACGCTGGCCGCGGGACAAGCCGACATCGTGATTTCCGACATCTACGCCACCAAGGAGCGCGCCAAGGCCGCCGACTTCATCACCTATTCGAAAGTGTTCGACGGCGTGCTGGTCGCCAAGGGCAATCCGAAGGGCATCAACGGCATCAACATGTCGATGTGCGGCGCCGCTGCCGCTGAAAACACCGGCTATGTCGAGGTGCCGCTGATCCAGACGCTGATGCCTGAGTGCAAGAAGGCCGGCAAGGCCGAGCCGACCGTCCAGCTCTACGACAACAACGCCAACTGCATCCAGGCGATCCTCGCCGGTCGTGCCGACACCTATGTCAACGACGTCAACACCGTCGACAGCGCGGTGAAGGCCTATCCGGACAAGCTGGAGAAGGCGACCGCGGTGACGATCCCGTATTCGGTCGGCATCGCCGTCCCGAAGGACAAGCCTAAATTCCGCGACGCCGTGCTCGCAGCCCTGATCGAGGTGCAGAAGGCCGGCACGCATATGGAGCTTCTGAAGAAGCATGGGCTCGACGTGAACAACTTCAAGGAGCCTGACATTCTGACGGCCGACTGATGTCGCTATTCCTCCATTACCTGAGCATGCCGTATCTGCTCGAGGGCATCGAGCTCACCCTCGAGGTGACTGCCCTCGGGCTCGGCGGCGGATTGATCCTTGGATTGATCCTCGCCGGCATGCAGCTCTCCCGCTTCTGGCTGCTGGCGGCGATCGCCAGGGCCTACACCGTGATCTTCCGCGGCACGCCGCTGATCCTGCAAATGGTGTTCGCCTACGACGCGTTGCCGCATATCGGGATCAAGCTGCCGGCGGTGCTGGCCGCCGGCCTTGCGCTGGCCTGCAACGAGGCGCCGTTCATCGCCGAGATGCTGCGCGCCGGCGTGCTCGGTGTCGACCGCGGGCAGGTGACGGCCGGCCAGGCGCTCGGCATGACGCCGCGGATCCTGATGTGGCGGGTGATCGCGCCCCAGGCGATCCGCACCATGATCCCGGCCTTCGGCAACGAGGCCGTGAGTGCGCTGAAGAATTCGTCGCTCGCCTCCGTGGTCGCGGTCCAGGAGCTGACCCTGCGCTCGACCCAGCTTGCGTCCTCGACCTTCGACTTCTTCTCGATCTTCTTCGCCTCGGGCCTGCTATACCTGGTGCTGACCTTTGCCATCAGCATCATCCAGCTTTTCGTCGAATGGTTGCTCGATCTCGATCGTACCAAGGGCCGCCAGCGCAGGCTCGCCGATTACCTGCCCTGGCGTCGCGTCGACCTCGCCACCAAGCTCGAACTTGCCGCAGCGATCGTCGACGTCCAAGTGCCTGCACAGGCTGAGCTCACCGACACGCCACCGCTGGCCTTGACCCGCGAGGAACGCACCCGGCGCGCGGCGACGATTTCACGCAACAACATCGCGGTCGAGACCAAGGACCTCACCAAGAGCTACGGCGGGCAAAAGGTGCTTGCCGGCCTCGATCTCACCGTACGCGTCGGCGAGGTCGTCGCGCTGCTCGGGCCCAGCGGCTCCGGCAAGAGCACGCTGCTCCGCTGCATCAATCATCTCGAAAGCTGGGACGGAGGCACGGTGCGTGTCGGCGGCCGCCGCCTCGGTTTTGGCGACGACGGCAAGCTGCTGCCGCCCCGCGCGATCGCCAATGAGCGGGCAAGCGTGGGCGTCGGCATGGTGTTCCAGCAATTCAATTTGTTTGCCCATCTCTCGGCCAAGGAGAACATCGCCGGGCCCTTGCGCTGGGTGCACGGCATGACCCGCATTGATGCCGATCGCCGCGCCGCCGAGCTGCTCGAGCGGGTCGGGCTGTCGCACCGCGCCGACGCGCTGCCGCGGCATCTCTCCGGCGGCCAGCAGCAGCGCGTCGCGATCGCCCGAGCGCTCGCCCCGAACCCCAGCGTGCTGCTCCTGGACGAGCCGACCTCGGCGCTCGATCCCGAGCTCGTCAGCGAGGTGCTGGAGGTGATCCGGCGGCTCGCCGTCGATGACGGCCTCACCATGATCATCTCGACGCACCAGATCCGCTTCGCCGACGAGGTCGCCGACCGCGTCGCGTTCCTGAGCGGCGGCACGATCATCGAGGAGGGGCCCGCGCACGAGGTGCTCTCCAACCCCCGCAATCCGCTGACCGCGCGTTTCCTCAGCGTGATGGAAGCCGACAAAACTCCGGAGGTGGTGCGATGAGAGCCGCACCCACACCGTTCAAGACCGCGTTTCCAGAAGAGGCCACCTCATGAAGCATGTCACGCTGCCGGTTTCGCCGAAGACCGTCCACTGGGGCTATTTCTCCAAGAAGGTCGCGCCGGCCCTGACCCTGCGCTCGGGGGATCGCGCCACCATCGAGACGCTGACCCATCACGCCAATGATGACTACGAGCGCATGATCCAGGGTGATCCCGGCGCCGAGAGCGTGTTCCAATGGACGCGCGAGCACAAGGCCGTCGGGCGGCGCGGTTCGGGCCCGACCGAAGGCCCGTTCATCCGCGGAGCAGGCGAGGGGATCGGCGTGCATCTCCTCACCGGTCCGGTCGCGATCGAAGGCGCCGAACCCGGCGACATCCTCGAAGTGCGCATCCTCGATATCCGGCCGCGGCCGAGCTGCAGCGCCTGTCATGCCGGGCGCTGCTTCGGCTCCAACATCGCCGCCAATTGGGGCTTTCACTATCACGATCTGATCGAGGAGCCGAAGCCGCGCGAGGTCGTCACCATCTTCGAGCTCGACACGTCAGGCGAGCCCTGCGCCAAAGCGGTCTACAACTACGTCTGGACGCCCCAGACCGACCCCGACGGCATCGTGCATCCGACCATCGATTATCCCGGCGTGCGCGTCGATCACGCCACCATCAAGAAGCGCGAGAACATCCTCACAAGCGTCAGGGTGCCGGCACGGCTGCATTTTGGCACCATGGGGCTCGCGCCGTCGGAGGCCGATTTCGTCAGCTCGATCCCGCCGAGCTATACCGGCGGCAACATCGACGACTGGCGCATCGGCAAGGGGGCGCGGATGTTCTATCCGGTCGCGATCCCCGGCGCCTATTTCTCGGTCGGCGATCCCCACGCCGCGCAAGGCGACAGCGAGCTTGGCGGCACCGCGATCGAAACCTCGCTGACCGGCGATTTCGAGTTCGTCCTGCACAAGAAGGCCGATCTCGCCGGCACCAGCCTCGAAGGTCTCGATCATCCGATGCTGGAGACCGATCAGGCGTGGTCGTTCTACGGCTTCACCTATCCGAACTACCTCGCCGCGCTCGGCGCCGACGCACAGACCGAGATTGCCAACCACTCGAGTCTCGACCGTGCGATGCGCGATGCGTTCCGCAAGCTCAGGAGGTTCCTGATGACCGTGCACGGTTTGAGCGAGGACGAGGCGATTTCGCTGCTATCGGTCGGCGCCGATTTCGGCGTCACCCAGGTGGTCGATGCCAATTGGGGAGTTCACGGCACGATCCGCAAAAACATCTTTCGGTGCGACTGATGGGCCGTAGCCCGGATGGAGCGCAACGCAATCCGGGTTTGTCACGCCGGACTCAAAAGGCCCCCGGATTACGCTTCGCTCCATCCAGGCTACACATCGTGCTCGACGTTGACATCGCGCTCCAACACTTTGAAGAACAGCTCATTTCCAGGATGAGGACGTGACAAAAGACCGTCATTTGCGGCCCCTCGCTGCGACGGATGACCACGTTCGTCTGGCACAGAGGTTGCTTCGATCCACTGCAATCTGGGTCGATCCGATGAGCTTCCGTCCTTTCACGAGCGAGTCCTACGCTCAAGACGACCGCCCCGAAGCCTGGCGGGACGTGCTCGCCGCGGTCGGCCTGCAGCCGGCGGCAGGCCATTGCTTCCTGGATGGGCACGCAACGGCGTCACATCGCCACGCCGCAGGCGTTGCGCTGACGCGCATGGCGGCCGGCGCCCAGACCATCGGTCCGCGTCCGCAGGCCAACGAAGACCTGCCGATTGCGCTGATGCCGGTCGAGGACGGCATGGTGCTCAAGAGCGCCGCCGGCCATCGCATCGTTCCGGTGGGCCATCTCGTGCTGCTGCCGCGGAGCGGGGACTGGAGCATCGTATTCCAGCGCGACATGCGCGCCGTCGTGCTGTCGGTGACCTCGGAGGCGCTGCACGGCCGCCTCTCGGGCAGGCCGCGGCTCGGCGAACCCAGGGTCGTTCCGCCCAGCGGCTTTGCCGATGTCTTCGCGCGCTTGATGGACGCGACCGCGCGCACGCTCGACACGCTGAGCGATGCCGAATGGAATGCGGTCACGCAGTCGCTCGTCGATCTGCTGCTGACACTCGCCCATCAATTGGCGGCTTCGACGTCCGACGCCGGATCGAGCGCGACGCAGTCGGCACTCCTGCACCGGATCTGCCAGACCATCGAACGCCGCCTCGACGATCCCGGACTGGTGCCGGCGCGCGTCGCGCAGGCCGAAGGGATTTCCGAGCGCTATCTGCAAAAGCTGTTCGAGACGGTCGGCGACAACTTTACTCATTACGTTCGCGAGCGGCGGCTGCAGCGCGCCTGGGCCGATCTGTCCAATCCGTCCGAGGCGCATCGCTCAATCTCGGAGATCGCCTACGCCTATGGGTTTGGCGATTCCGCGCATTTCAGCCGCGCCTTCCGCCATCGCTTCGGGCTGCCGCCGCGCGAGTTTCGCCAGCAGGAAGCGGAGCGGGCGACGACCCAGCAGGGGATAGCCGGTCAGCGCGGCTGGCCGCAGGATGCGCTGGCGCAGCTTCGCGTGCACCCGGCGAGCGCCGAGGCGCGCGGCAATCTCGCCCGAACCGACATCGACGAGCCGAGAACGGCCGAACGCAAGCATCATCATCTTCCGATCGAAGCCCACCGTGTTCATTGGGGATATTTCAGTCGCGCGTTACAGCCGCAGCTCGAGATCAATTCGGGTGATACGATCACGATCGAAACGCTAACGCAGCATGCCTCCGATGATCCTGAGCTGATGATCGCGGGCGATACCGCCGCCGAAAGTGTATTCGGTTGGACCAAGGCGAGGAAGAACGTGGATCGCCGCGGCGCGGGTCCGATGGATGCCAGCATATTCGGGCGCGGCGCCGGCGAAGGCTTTGGCGTGCACATCTGCACGGGGCCCGTGTCGGTGAAGGACGCCCAGCCCGGCGACGTGCTGGAAGTCCGGATCCTCGACATCGTACCGCGCACAAGTCGTCATCCGAAACATTCAGGGCGCGTGTTCGGCTCCTCGGTCGCGGCCTGGTGGGGCTATCATTACGACGAATTTCTTTCAGGACCGAAGCCGCGCGAGGTCGTGACGATCTACGAAATCCTGGACGATACCGATGCGCCGCATGCCCGCGCGCTGTATTCCTACCGCTGGGAGCCGCAGACCGACCCGTTTGGCGTGGTGCACGCCACCTACGACTATCCCGGCGTTCCGGTCTTGCCCGGCACCGTGAAGCGCCGCCACGCCGTGCTCGACGGCATCCGCATTCCCTTGCGCCCGCATTTCGGCGTGATCGCGGTGGCGCCGCGCGAGGTCGATTTCATCGACTCCGTGCCGCCGTCCTATTTCGGCGGCAATCTCGACAATTGGCGCTTGGGGAAGGGGGCGACCGTCTATCTTCCGGTCTCCGTTCCCGGCGCATTGTTATCGGTCGGCGATCCCCATGCCACGCAAGGCGACGGCGAATTGAGCGGCACCGCGATTGAATGCTCGATGACCGGAACCTTCGAGGTGATCCTGCACAAGAAGGCCGACCTCTCCGGCCAACCCTTCGCCGATCTCTCTTATCCCCTGATCGAAACCGAATCTGATTGGGTCCTGACCGGATTCAGCCATCCCAACTACCTCGCCGAGTTCGGCGCTCAGGGCCAGAGCGAGGTTTACGCAAAGTCCTCGCTCGATCTCGCCATGAAAGATGCGTTTCGCAAGATGCGACGCTTCCTGATGAACGTGAAGGGGTTGAGCGAGGACGAGGCGATCGCGCTGATGTCGGCCGCCGTCGACTTCGGCGTCACGCAGGTGGTCGACGGCAATTGGGGCGTGCACGCGATCATCAGCAAGCGCCTGTTTCTGGACGCGCCTTAAACCGAAGGATACTCCAGTGAAATTCCACATGATCAGCGGCGGACCCAAGCCGGTCGCGCCCTTCAGCCACGCGGTGGAGACCGACGGTTTTGTCTTTGTCACCGGCCAGATGCCGGACACGCCGCAAATCCCGGGCGTGCTGCCGGAGGGCATCGTGGCGCAGACGAGGGCGGTGATGGAGAATTTGAAGGTGGTGTTGGCGGGCCTCGATCTCGGTTTCGAGCACGTCGTGATGACACGCATCTATCTCACGCGTTTCAAGGAAGACTACACCGCGATGAACGAGACATATCGCGCGTTCTTTCCGCCCGACCGCCTGCCGGCCCGCACCTGCGTCGGTGTCACCGGGCTTGCCTACGACGCGCTGATCGAGATCGACCTGGTCTGCCGCCGGCCGTGAGGAGATGATCCGTAGCCCGGATGGAGCGAAGCGCAATCCGGGATTCGTTTAACGGATACAGGGTGCCGGATTACGCTTCGCTCCCTCCGGGCTACAAGCCCTTGCGTTGCCCGACGGGCAAAACACCCAAACGACGGGTCAATCCGCTCGCGCGAAAAGATTCTACTTTACCGAAATTCGACTTTGGCGTATTCAGTCGCCACCTCATCCCTGTCAGCGGGGCGTATCGCGATCGTCACGAACGCGGGGTGAGCTGCGGTGGACGCTAGTCACATCGGCGCGAAGGGCTTTGCAGGGCGGGCAACCGTGAGCGAAGGCGTCGCGCACACGACCGGTGCTATTAGCGTACGGCAAAACCGTGTCGTCCTGACGCCCGGGGTCTGTGCGTCAAGTCTTGTGGTGATGTCGCTGCCCGACCGGGCACGCAGCATCAGCCATCCGCAAGGCGACGGGGGCAATAGTGCATCGCTCCCCGGGGAGAGCTCGGCATAAGCCGTCAAACCACTGCGCAGGGAAGGCCGTGTGTTGGGCTTCACCTGTATGCCGCTGTGCAGCCTCTTGTAGCGCAACCTTCGCACAGTGGACCGTGGGTGCCAGCCGGCACCCGGTCTTCCCTGCGCCCTCTGACGAGGAGGGTGTACGAAACAAAGCAAAGCTCGGGCGAGCCAAGCCGCGAGGGCGCGAAGCTGTGTCTGCGACAAGAATCATATTCGCGCGGTGCCGGGCGCCCGCCCCGGAGACAACAAACCCCGCGATCTATGAATGCCGGTTCATTGCTGCGGAGAATTCGAATCGATAAGAATTGCTCGCTGCGCGTCTCGCGTCGTGCAGAGAGCCGGAGGCGGATCGATCGCGTCTTGCACCTTTCGATTGCGCCTCCGACGAATCCTTCGAGGCAACGCCATTGGTTGCCGCGGCGCCTGCGCCGATCGACGTCAGGCACCGAAAGCCCGTTTCGATCGGGGGAATTTCATATGAAGTATTTTCTGTCTGCACTGATCGCGGTCGGTCTATCGATTGCCGCCGCGCCGTCGTACGCGACTGACGCCCGCAACGTCACTGTCGTCAACGAGACCGGCTATGCCATCAAATTCCTGGGCTTCAACGCCCCGGACGATGGCATGGACGAATGGGACAACGAGCTGGACAAGGTTTTGCAGAACCAGGCGAGCACCTATGTCGAGTTCGACGATGACGACGAAGGATGCGTCTGGAACGTCCGCGTTGACTGGCAGAACTATGACGAGACCGTGCTCTGGAAGAACGTCAACCTCTGCAAGTTCACGGCACTCCGGCTGCGCTACGATTCCGGCACCAAGACCACTTCGTTCGTCGCCGAGTAACTTGACCTGAGGCCGGGCGGAGGAGGGGCCGCGTGCCCTTCCTCGCCGCAATGTGCCACATAGCGAATTCGTCCTTTGCAAGCGCAAGCGGCTTTGTTATACGCAGCCGCGCGCGAACGACAGGTTCGCCCTTTTCCTCGGTAGCTCAGCGGTAGAGCATCCGACTGTTAATCGGATGGTCGCTGGTTCGAATCCAGCCCGGGGAGCCAAATTCCGCTTCATTTTCAGCAACTTGCGCCCAGACTCTGATCTGGCGTGCGATCTCGTTGCAGCAGATCCTCAACTAGATGTGTACCGCGGCGAGCCCGCATCCTCCGCGGTGACGCCAAAACGACTCAATTGAAATCGAGCTTCCAGAGGCCGGTCCTTTATGGAGCTGATTCCCATGCGAGACATCCAGGTCGACCGTTTCCCGCTGGCCCCCTCCATTCTGCCGGCGGACATCCCCGAACTCAGCGACGACGAATGCCTCGCTTGTCTGGCGCGGGCGGTCGAGACCCACGATTCGGCACGGCTGGACGAAGTCGCCGCATTGATCGGCCGCCTCGCGGTCACGATCGAATAGGCGGCTCACCCTCGACGTTGCGAGTTGCGGAAGGGCCCGGTTTGCGGGCCAAAGCCATGTTGCGTTTTCGCAGGGCCTGTTCCAAAGATGCCGCCAACTTTCGTCCGCGGCATCGTCCGCCTTGCAGGGTCCGCAAATGTCCGTTTTCTCGACGGCGCGCCTAAAAATGGTCGATGGCCAGGTGCGCACCAGTGACGTCACCGACCGTCGTGTTCTCGACGCCATGCTCACGGTTCCGCGCGAGGCTTTCGTGCCCGCCAGCCGGCAGGCATTGGCGTATCTCGACCTCGATCTCGACGTCAGCGAGGGAGGCGCCAAGCGGTTCCTGATCAAGCCGCAGCTGACCGGCAAGCTGCTCCAGGCCGCCGAGATCGGCGAGGATGACGACGTGCTGGTCGTCGGCTGCGCCACGGGCTATCTCGCTGCGCTGACCGCCAAGCTCGCGCGCAAAGTCATCGCGACGGAATGCGATTCGGGCCTGGCGGCAAAGGCCAACGACGCCTTCGCCGCCCTCGGGTTGGCCAACGTGGCCTGCAAGGCCGCGGCCTGCACCGAGGGTGATGCCGCCGCAGGTCCCTATGATGTGATCGTCCTCAACGGCGCCACCGAGGTGACCCCGGCAGGGCTGCTCGGGCAGCTCAAGGAGGGGGGGCGCCTGGTGGGGGTCTCGGCCGAATCCAGGCCGCCGCGAGCCATGATCGTGACCCATACCCACGGCGAATTCGGCCATCGGGCGCTGTTCGATGCCGCAGCCCCGGTCCTTCCGGGGCTGGAACGGGCCGCCGCCTTCGTCTTCTGACGGCTTTGGCCCGTTAAAATCCCGTTCTGAATCAGAAGTGTGGCCGGGATGCTGCACGTGAAGAGTTTCCACCGAGAACACCCCTCAGGTAGTTCCGTCGCGCTTGACCGCGTCCTATGTTGCGGCGGGGCAACGACTCCACTCGTAGACGGTAACCCAGCTCGCGGGCACGAGCCGGGCGTTAGAATGAACGGAATTTTTGGATGCATGGGGTGAAGCTCTTCACCGGAGCAGCGGTTTCGGTCCTGCTGCTGGCGCTTGCCGCGCCGACGCCTGCCTTGGCGGATACGATCGAGGCTGCGCTGGTGCGCGCTTATCAGAACAATCCGCAGCTCAACGCGCAGCGCGCCCAGGTGCGCTCGACTGACGAGAACGTGCCGCAAGCGCTGTCGGGCTATCGCCCCAAGGTCGGGATCAATCTCAGCACCGGCTATCAATATCAGGATATTCAGCAGACGCAGAAGGCTGTGCCGATCCATAGCGACCCGCCCCTTCAGCCCAATAGCGCCAGCCTGACCATCAACCAGACGCTCTATAACGGCAATCAGACCGCCAACAGGACGCGCGTGGCGGAAAGCCAGGTCTCGGGATCCCGCGAGGCGTTGCGTGTGCTCGAGCAGACGGTCCTGCTGCAGGCTGCGACCAGCTACATGGATTATCTTCGTGACTCCGCCACACTCGAAGTTCAGCGCAGCAATGTGCGCGTCCTCGAACAGACGCTCAAGCAAACGCGCGATCGGTTCAATGTCGGCGAGGTGACGCGCACGGACGTGGCGCAATCCGAAGCGCAGCTCGCGGCAGGCAGGACCCAGGCCCTGACGGCCGAATCGAATCTCACGACGACGCGTGCCAATTTCCGCCGGATCATCGGCAACGAGCCGACGAACCTTGCGCCGGGCTCGCCGGTCGATCGTTTCCTGCCCGGGACGCTCGCCTCCGCCGTCGGTCTCAGCCTGGTGGAGAACCCCAACGTCACGGCATCGATGTTCGGCATCGACGTCAATTATCTCCAGGTCAAGATCAACGAAGGCGCGCTGCTGCCGACCCTCACGGTTCAGGCTGGCATCACCCAGTCGTACCAGCAGACCCTGACGGTCTTCCGAACGACGACCGCTTCCGCCATCGCGACCGCCTCGGTGCCGATCTATCAGGGCGGCGCTGAATATGCGCTGATCCGCCAATCGAAAGAGAACTTGGCGCAGCAGCGCCTGAATCTTGAAACCACACGCGATCAGACCCGCGCCAACGTCGTGCAGGCCTGGGGCCAGTTGGAAGCCGGCAAGGCGCAGGTGCAGTCTGCGCAGGCGCAGGTTACGGCCTCCGAGATCGCGCTGAACGGTGTGCGCGAGGAAGCCAAGGCCGGCCAGCGCACCACGCTGGACGTGCTCAACGCGCAGCAGGCGCTGGTCAACGCGCGCGTGGCGCTCGTCACTGCCCAGCATGACCGCGTGGTGGCGTCCTATTCGGTGCTCAACGCGGTCGGTCGTCTCGCGCCGCAAGTCCTCGGCCTCAACACCACTGTCTACGATCCCAGCGTGCACTACCATCAGGTCCGCGACAGCTGGGCCGGCGTACGCACGCCAGACGGACGCTAGAGTCCCGTAATCATCCGGTCGGCCTCGCAAATAGCCGAAGCCGACCGGTGCTTTGCTTGCAATCAGCAAAATCCCTGACATAGCCTTGCCAAGAAGGATGCGGGTCGATTCGCTCTGCATCCGATGCCGTGTGCGTAAAGCATGAGTGCCGAGGGCAGGGGCGCACCGCTGCACGTTGAGCTGTCATCTGGGGACAAGTCGGGCTGCCGTGACGAAAATGTCGGGCCACCCATCCGGAACCGGCCAATCCTGTCGTGCTTGGTGTAAAACAACGCATGCGAGGGCGTTGATGATGTGGAGTCGGAGATGACGCAGCCTGCAAAGGTCACAGAACCCTCGATGGAGGAGATTCTGGCCTCGATCCGGCGCATCATTGCCGACGATGAGGCCAAGCCGCCGCCGGCGGATGCCGCTAAGCCCGAGAAAGCTGCCGCCCCCGCCGCGTCACCGAAGCCGCAGGTGATCAACGATATTCCGCCATCCAAGGTCGCGCCGCCCAAACCGGCCGCCGAAAAGCCGGCACCGGCTCCGGCCGCAAAGCCGGCAGCGCCGCCGGCCGCCGCACCCGAGGTGGATGCATCCAACAATCAGGACGATATCGACGCGCTGCTGGCGGGGCTCGACGCAGCCACGCCCGCGCCGGAAATCCGTGCTCCCGAGCCGGAGCCCGAACCTGAGCCCGACGTGCTGGAATTGACCGACGATATGGCGCTGGCGATGGAGCCGACGCCGCCTCCGCCGCCGCCGAGCTTCCGCAAGGTCGAGCCGCGCGACGATCTCGAATTCGCCGAATCGCCGGCGCCGCGTCCGACGCCGGCATCCTATGCGCCCGTCGACTTCGATGCGCCGCCGCTGCCGCCCCAACAGCCGATGCTGGCGCAATCGACGGTCTCCGCGGTCGAATCCGCCTTCAATTCCCTGGCCCACACGGTGCTCAGCAGCAATGCGCGAACTCTGGAGGATCTGGTCAAGGAGATGCTGCGTCCGATGCTGAAATCCTGGCTGGACGACAATTTGCCGGGCCTGGTCGAACGCATCGTGAAGGCCGAAATCGAGCGGGTATCGCGCGGCGGCAGGTAGATCGGGCCGCAGAGCCCTCATAAAGCCCTGCTTGTGGGTAATATTCTGTTTCCCGACCGGACCGGAAAGCCCTGTTGCCGCCTGGCTTTCCGTTGACTTGTCCGTTGACTTGGACCCCGTGCGCGGCTTTCTAACAGCGCCATGATCGAGAAAAATTACCAGCCCGCCGATATCGAAGCCCGCATGTCCGTCGTGTGGGAGGACAGCCTTGCCTTCAAGGCCGGCCGCCCAGACCGCCGCGACGCTGTGCCCTTTACCATCGTGATCCCGCCGCCGAACGTGACGGGCTCGCTGCACATGGGCCACGCCCTCAACAACACGCTCCAGGACATCCTGTGCCGGTTCGAGCGCATGCGCGGTCGCGACGTGCTGTGGCAGCCCGGCACCGACCATGCCGGCATCGCCACCCAGATGGTGGTGGAGCGGCAGCTGATGGAGCGCCAGCAGCCCAGCCGTCGCGAGATGGGCCGCGAGAAGTTTCTGGAGCGGGTCTGGCAGTGGAAGGCCGAGAGCGGCGACACCATCATCAACCAACTCAAGCGGCTCGGCGCCTCCTGCGACTGGTCGCGCGAACGCTTCACCATGGACGAGGGCCTGTCCAAGGCCGTGGTCAAGGTGTTCGTCGAGCTGCACCGCGACGGCCTGATCTACAAGGACAAGCGGCTGGTGAACTGGGACACCAAGCTGCTCACCGCGATCTCCGATCTCGAAGTGCAGCAGACCGAGGTCAAGGGTAGCCTCTGGTACCTGCGCTATCCGATCGAGGGCAAGATCTTCAGCCCCGAGGATCCCTCGAGCTTCATCGTCGTTGCCACCACGCGCCCGGAGACCATGCTCGGCGATACCGGGGTGGCCGTGCATCCCGACGACGAGCGCTATCAGAAGCTGGTCGGCAAGAACGTGATCCTGCCGCTGGTCGGCCGCAAGATCCAGATCGTCGCCGACGATTATTCCGATCCGGAGAAGGGCTCGGGCGCGGTCAAGGTGACGCCGGCGCACGACTTCAACGATTTCGAGGTCGGCAATCGCCACGGCCTCGCCCGAATCAGCGTCATCGACAAGGAAGGTTGCCTCGATCTCCTCGACAACGAGGATTATCTGCGCGACCTGCCGGAAGGTGCCTCGCAGTTCGCCGAGGAGTTCAACAAGCTCGATCGCTTTGCAGCGCGCAAGCGCATCGTCGAGCGACTGGAATCGTTCGGTTTCGTCGAGCGGATCGAACCTCACACCCACATGGTGCCGCATGGCGACCGCTCCGGCACGGTGATCGAGCCCTATCTGACCGACCAATGGTATGTCGACGCCAAGACGCTGGCGAAGCCCGCGATGGCCGCCGTGCGTTCGGGCGAAACCACCTTCGTGCCAAAGAACTGGGAAAAAACCTATTTCGAGTGGATGGAGAACATCCAGCCCTGGTGCATCTCGCGCCAGCTCTGGTGGGGCCACCAGATCCCGGCCTGGTACGGTCCTGATGGCAAGGTGTTCGTCGCCGAGACCGAGGAGGAGGCCGTCAGCCACGCCCTCGGCTATTACGTCGAGCAGGAAGTCATCACGGTCGAGCAGGGCCGCGAGATGGCGCTCGACCGCAACAAGCGGGACGGCTTCATCACGCGCGACGAGGACGTGCTCGACACCTGGTTCTCCTCGGCGCTGTGGCCATTCTCGACCCTCGGCTGGCCCGCAGACGCGCCGGAAGTGCAGCGCTACTACCCGACCAACGCACTGGTGACGGGCTTCGACATCATCTTCTTCTGGGTCGCCCGCATGATGATGATGGGGCTGCACTTCATGAAGGAGGTGCCGTTCTCGACGATCTACATCCACGCCCTCGTCCGCGACGAGAAGGGCGCCAAGATGTCGAAGTCGAAGGGCAACGTCATCGATCCGCTCAGCCTGATCGACCAATATGGTGCGGACGCGCTGCGCTTCACGCTGGCCGCGATGGCCGCGCAGGGGCGCGACATCAAGCTCGCCACCAGCCGTGTCGAGGGCTATCGCAATTTCGCGACCAAGCTCTGGAATGCGTCGCGCTTTGCGGAGATGAACCATTGCGCCGTGCCCGAAGGCTTCGAGCCGGCGAAGGTCAAAGAGACGCTGAACCGCTGGATCGCACATGAGAGTGCGCACACCACGCGCGAGGTGACCGAGGCGATCGAGGCCTATCGCTTCAATGACGCCGCCGGCAGCATCTACCGCTTCGTGTGGAACGTCTATTGCGACTGGTATCTCGAGCTCGCAAAACCCGTGCTACTCGGCCCCGACAGCCCTGCCAAGGCCGAGACCCGCGCCATGGTGGCATGGGCGCGCGACGAGATCCTGAAACTGCTGCACCCCTTCATGCCCTTCATCACCGAGGAGCTGTGGGAGGTGACGGCCAAGCGCGACGGTCTGCTCGCGCTGGCACCGTGGCCGCTGAAGCCGGCCGGGCCGACGCCGGAGCAGCTTGCGATGCTCGCGGCGACGACGGGGCCGACCGACGCGCTCGTCTCGCCGGTTTGGGTGCTGCCGATCTTCGACCATGCCGACTTCACCGATCCCGCGGCCGAGGCCGAGATCGGCTGGGTCATTGACCTTGTCACGCAGATCCGTTCGGTGCGCGCCGAGATGAACATCCCGCCGGCGACCCTCACGGCGCTGGTGCTCGCAGGCGCCTCGGCCGAGACGAAGGAGCGCGCGCCGCGCTGGAGCGACGTCATCAAGCGCATGGCGCGGCTGTCGGACATCTCCTTCGCCGACCGTGCGCCCGACGGCGCGGTCCAGCTCCTGGTGCGCGGCGAGGTGGCCGCGCTGCCGCTGAAGGGCGTGATTGACGTCGTCGCCGAGCGCACGCGTCTGGACAAGGAGATCGGGAAGGCCGACGCCGACATCAAGCGTGCCGAGTCCAAACTGGCCAACGAGAAATTCGTGGCCAACGCGGCCGAGGAGGTCGTCGAGGAGGAGCGCGAGAAGCGCGAGGCCGCGCTCGCCCGCAAGGCCAAGCTGCTCGAGGCGCTGGAGCGGCTCAAGCAGGCGTCGTAAGCTTATTTCGGAAACGGCTTGCTGAGGAATTTCGAGCCCCTGACACCATAGCGCCAGGGCAGCTCGACCGCCTTGGTGATGCCGATCCGGATGCCGGCCGCCACCTCGAAGTCCTCCGTCCGCGCATGCAGCGCGATCGGCGGACGGTCGAGCGGCAAGGCATTGTGCGCGATGGTGATGCCGAGCGCTTCGGTCAGCTTGCCCGGGCCCGAGCACAACGTGTGCAAATCCTGGAGATGGCGGCGCCGCCGCATCGCGGCGATTCCGTGGGTCGGCTCCAGCGCGCGGATCAGCACGGCGCTGGCCGAGCCTTCTTCCTCGCAGACGAAGTTCACACACCAGTGGATGCCGTAGGAGCGGTAGACATAGGCAAAGCCGGGCGGGCCGAACATCACCTGGTTCCGCGGCGTCGGGCCATTGTAGGAGTGCGCCGCCGGCTCGGTATGATGATAGGCCTCGACCTCGACGATGATCCCGCCAACGCCGTTGACCAGCATGGTCGCACCGATCAGATCGGGCGCGACCTCGTGGACGCTGCGCGCGAAAAAGGTAGGCTTCAGGGCTTTGCCGAGCCGAGGAGTAGAGGTCTTCGAGACTGGAGCCATTCGAGGTGAGAATCGCCAGAGAACAGAGCAGGATATTGCCCATATCTGCCATGTTCCCTGAAGCGGTGCGAGCCGGGTTGCGATGCCCGGCCAGACCGACTAGGTAGGACTTGGTCAGACCGGACACCCCATGGTCGTTATCGTCGATACCATCTCGAACCCGCTGCGCCCACGTCACCCCGAAAAGGTGAACCGGCCCGATTCCGCTTCGCCGCCGAAGCCGGACTGGATCCGCGTACGCGCGCCCAACACCCGCGGCTATGCCGACACGCGCAACATCGTGCGCGCCAACGGCCTGCATACGGTGTGCGAGGAGGCGGGCTGCCCGAATATCGGCGAGTGCTGGGACAAGAAGCACGCGACCTTCATGATCATGGGCGACACCTGCACCCGCGCCTGTGCCTTCTGCAACGTCAAGACCGGCATGCCGAATGCACTTGACGCGGCCGAGCCGCAGAACGTCGGCGAGGCTGTGGCCAAGCTCGGCCTTGCCCATGTCGTCATCACCTCCGTGGACCGCGACGATCTCACTGACGGCGGCGCCGAGCATTTCGCCCAGACCATCCGCGCGATCCGCGCCGCGTGCCCCTCGACCACGATCGAGATCCTGACGCCCGACTTCCTGCGCAAGGAGGGGGCGCTGGAGGTCGTCGTCGCGGCGAAGCCCGACGTGTTCAACCACAATCTCGAGACCGTGCCGTCGTGCTATCTCACGGTGCGGCCGGGCGCGCGCTATTTCCATTCGATCCGGCTGTTGCAGCGGGTCAAGGAGCTCGATCCCACCATCTTCACCAAGTCCGGCATCATGGTCGGCCTCGGCGAGGAGCGCCACGAGGTGCAGCAGGTGATGGACGATCTGCGTTCCGCCGACGTCGATTTCCTGACCATCGGGCAATATCTCCAGCCGACCCGCAAGCATCACGCCGTGATGCGCTACGTGCCGCCGGACGAGTTTTCGTCCTACGAGAAGGTCGCCTACACCAAGGGTTTCCTGATGGTGTCTGCGACCCCGCTCACCCGTTCGTCGCATCATGCCGGCGAGGATTTTGCGAAACTGAAGGCCGCGCGGGCAGCAAGCGCCCGCTGAATCGCCATGCCCAATTTTTCGAGCAAGCGTCGTGTCGATCACAGCGCGTCCGAGATGTTTGATCTGGTCGCTGACGTCGAGCGCTACCCGGAATTCGTGCCGCTGTGCAGTGCGCTGAAGGTCCGTCAGCGCATGGCGAAACCCGACGGCACCGAGGTGCTGGTCGCGGACATGACGGTGTCGTTCAAGCTGGTCAGGGAATCCTTCACCAGCCGCGTGACGCTCGACCGCGCCAATTTGAAGATCCTGGTCGAATATCTGCAAGGTCCCTTCAGCAATCTGGAAAACCGTTGGACGTTCGAGCCCAAAGGCGAGAGCGTTTGCGATGTCGGCTTCTTCCTTGCCTACGAGTTCAAGAGCCGCATGCTGGCGCTCCTGATGGGCTCGATGTTCGACGCCGCGTTCGCGCGATTTTCCATCGCCTTCGAGAAGCGGGCGGATGCGATCTACGGACGGCGGAAGCTGGTGTCGTCGTAGTGGTTGCGGACGGGCACGCTCTCTCCTCCTTCATTGCGAAGAGCCCTTGCGACGAAGCAATCCAGAATCCCTCTGCGGAGAGACTCTGGATTGCTTCGCTGCGCTCGCAATGACGATGGGGAAGGCAGGCGTGCCAAAATTTCAATCCACCGCCTTCACGACATCCGGCGGCTGCGAGGCATAATACGCAGCGGCCTGCTCGATCTCCAGCGGCGTCATCGCACGGGCAATGTTGCGCATCTCTCGCCGTTGGTCTGGCATTACAGGGCCCACTCTCCAACATCGCCGCCGGCGTCATGCTGCTGCTGTTTCGACCCTTCCACATCGGCAATGACGTCGAGGTCACCTGCATGGCGGGAAAGGTCAAGTCTCTACGGGCTGGTGTGGGGCGCAGCCATCGTCGATCACAGCGCGATCAAGCAGTGCGTGCTCGATCACGTGAGTGCTTAACTCGCGGCTGCGTGAGGGATCTCACCCCCGCGGTCAGCGCGGCGGCCTGCGCTTCACCGCGTGCCGGCGCGGTGATCGTGTCACGCGCGGGCGCAGGCGGGTTACTGCGGCGGCACGTTTCGGCTTGGCCGTAACTTGCGGGCCGCGGGCGAGATCCATCAGCATGCGCAGCGCCTCGACCACGGAGCGCTGACGCACGGCGGTGCGGCCGATGGCGCCAAAGCGATGCTCGCGATGGACGATGCGTCCGTCGCGCGCGGCGGCGGCGAAATGCACGAGGCCAACCGGCTTGCCGGGCGTGGCGCCGCCGGGGCCGGCAATGCCGGTGATAGCGACTGCAAGATCGACGCCGGCACGCTCCAGCGCGCCGACCGCCATGGCTGTTGCCGTCTCCCTGCTGACGGCGCCGAAATTGGTGAGCGTGCTTACCTCGACGCCGAGCATCGCGCGCTTGGCGTCGTTGGAATAGGTGACGAAGCCGCGATCGATGACGTCGGAAGAGCCGGGGATGTCGGTCAGCGCACCGGCAACCAGGCCGCCGGTGCAGGATTCCGCGGTCGCGATCGTCAGCTTGCGCATCCGGCACAAATCGAGCAGCGAGCGGGAGAGGGCGCGTGCGTCGCTGCCGGCCATGGCCTAGACACTCCAGGGCAGACGGATGGTGGCGCTCGCGGTGGCCGCGATGCCTTCCTCGCGGCCGGTGAAGCCGAGCCGCTCGCTGGTGGTCGCCTTGACCGCGACGCGGGAGATGTCGACGCCGGAAATCTCGGCGATGCGCGCGCGCATGGTCTCGCGCAAAGGGCCGATCTTCGGCCGCTCGCAGATCATGGTCACCTCGAGATTGGCGATGCGGCCGCCGCGCTGGGTGACGCGCTCGATGGCGTATTGCAAAAACTGGTCGGAGGAGGCGCCTTTCCACTTCGCGTCGCTGGGCGGAAAGTGCGATCCGATGTCGCCGTCAGCGAGCGCGCCCAGGATGGCGTCGACCAGCGCATGCAGGCCGACATCGCCGTCGGAATGGGCCAGGAAGCCTTTGGTGTGCGGCACGCGCACGCCGCATATCATGAGATGGTCGCCCTCGCCGAAGGCGTGGACGTCGTAGCCCGTGCCGGTCCTGATGTCGCCGAGCAGGCTTGCCAGCCGCGCTTCCTCGCGCACGAAATCCTCGGGAGTGGTGAGCTTCATATTGGCAACATCGCCTTCAAAGGTTGCAACCGTCAATCCCGCCCATTCGGCAATCGCGGCATCGTCGGTGAAATCGCTGCGCCTGTCCTTGGCCGCGCGACGATGCGCTTCGAGGATGACGTCGAAACGAAAGGATTGCGGCGTCTGCGCAATTCGCAACCGCGCCCGGTCCGGCGTGTCCTCGACATTGTCATTCTCGCCGGTGATCTTGATGGTGTCGGTGACGGGAACGACGGGGATCGCCGCGCCGGTGCGGCTGGCCGCATCGATCGCGCGGGTGATCACGCCTTCCGAAACGAAGGGTCGCGCGGCGTCGTGGATCAGGACGATGTCGGGCTTGTGCCTGGCGAGCGCTTCGAGACCGGCGAGCACCGAGGCCTGCCGGGTCGCGCCGCCATTGACCGGCGCCTCGTGGCCGAGCCCTGCGACCGCCGCCGTGAACATGGCGCTGTCGTCCGGGTTCACGACGGGCTGAACTGCGAACACGTCCGCATGACGGCTGAAGGCCTCCATGGCGCGATAGATCACCGGCACGCCGCCGATCTCGCGATATTGCTTGGGGCCACCGGCGCCTGCGCGCAGGCCGCGTCCGGCAGCGACGAGGACGACTGCGGTGCGCTGTGATTTCGCCATAGGACTCAAATACTCATTTGGTGATGAAGAGAGTCGGGGGTGGGGTGATCGCCGCATGCCTCTAGCACGGCAGGCCCGCAATAAAAGGGGGTTTCCCCGGATTGTGGGAAACAGCATTTTGCTGCACTGCACTTGAAAGATTTGCAGAACTGTCTAAACTGTAGGCATGACGCTTGACTGCACAAGAATTGTGCGCAAGATAGGTCATGGCAGGCGCGATGAGGCGCTGCCAACGCAACGAGACCCCTGTGACCGGCTCGGTAGTATCAGGCTCTAAGCCATTGAAGATAGGCGATATTGATGTCGCCACCCCGGTCTTCCTGGCACCGATGTCGGGGGTGACTGACTCGCCCGTCCGCCGGCTTGCCGCGGAGTTGGGGGCCGGTCTGGTGGTGTCCGAAATGACGGCCAGCGACGAACTCGCCAATGGCCATCATATGTCCCGGTTGCGCTGCGAAGCCACGGGGATCGGTCCCCACGTGGTCCAGCTCGCCGGGTGCGAGACGCATTGGATGGCGGAGGGCGCCCGGATCGCTGAAGCCGAAGGCGCCGATATCATCGACATCAACATGGGCTGTCCGGCTCGTCACGTCACCGGCGGCCAGTCCGGTTCCGCCTTGATGCGCGACCTCGACCACGCCGTCAGCCTGATCGAAGCGACGATCGCGGCGGTGAAGGTGCCAGTGACGTTGAAGATGCGGCTCGGCTGGGACGACCGCACCCGCAACGCACCGGAACTGGCGCGGCGCGCACAGGCATCAGGCATCAAGCTCGTCACCGTGCACGGCCGCACCCGCTGCCAGTTCTACAAGGGCGAGGCCGATTGGGATGCGATCCGCGCCGTACGCGAGGCCATCTCCATTCCGCTCGTCGTCAATGGCGACATCACCACTTACGAGAAGGCCCTCGCGGCGTTAAAGGCCTCCGGCGCAGATGCCGTGATGATCGGCCGCGGCGCGCAGGGCCAGCCCTGGCTGCCCGGCCAGATCGGCCGCCGCCTCAAGGGTGGGGCGGTGGAAGCCACGCCGCCGCTCGAGACGCAGCTGCATTATGTGCGCACGCTTTATGAAGGCGTCTGCGCGCTCTACGGCCTGCGCATCGGGCTGCGGCACGCGCGAAAACATCTGGGCTGGGCGCTCGACGTCGCGGCCGATGTGAGCCGTGCGCCGGCCGAGAAGCTGAAATCCTGGCGCCAGAAAATCCTCACCTCGGAGGATCCGCACCTCGTTCACCGGTCACTGCAAGATGCCTTCGACGACTTCGCATGGAGCGCCGCTGCATGAGCTCAGTTGCTGAACATCGTCGGCCGTTTCCGTCCGACAGCGATGCCATCCTGGACGCACTTCCCAATCCCGTGCTGATGATCGGGCCGGACGGCAAAATCGTCGCCGCCAACATCGCAACCGAAGCCTTCTTCGATATCTCGACGCAGTTCTTGAAGCGGCAGTCGCTGAAAGAGCTGGTGCCGTTTGGCAGCCCCTTGCTGGCGCTGATCGACCAGGTGCGTTCGTCGAATGCACCTGTCAACGAGTACAAGGTCGATCTGGGCACGCCGCGCATGGGCGGGGACCGCCAGGTCGATCTGCACGTTGCCCCCGTCACGGAACGGCCCGGCCATATCGTGGTGATGCTCCAGGAGCGCTCCATCGCCGACAAGATGGACCGCCAGCTCACCCATCGCAGCGCCGCGCGCTCGGTGATCGCGCTCGCCGCGATGCTGGCGCACGAGATCAAGAACCCGCTCTCGGGCATCCGCGGCGCGGCGCAGCTCCTGGAGCAGCAGGCCTCCTCGGAAGACCGCATGCTGACGCGGCTGATCTGCGACGAGGCCGACCGCATCGTGACGCTGGTCGACCGCATGGAGGTGTTCGGCGACGAGCGCCCCGTGGTGCGCGGCCCCGTCAACATCCATTCGGTGCTCGATCACGTCAAACGGCTGGCGCAGTCCGGCTTTGCCCGCAACATCCGCTTCGTCGAGGATTACGATCCCTCGCTGCCCCCGGTGCTGGCGAACCAGGACCAGCTCATCCAGGTGTTCCTCAACCTGGTGAAGAACGCCGCCGAAGCGCTGATCGACGTTCCCGACGGTGAAATCCAGCTCACCACCGCGTTTCGCCCCGGCGTCCGCCTGTCAGTCCCCGGTCAAAAATCCCGTGTATCCCTGCCGCTCGAATTCTGCGTGAAGGACAACGGACCAGGCGTGCCGGACGATCTTCTGCCAAACCTGTTCGATCCCTTCGTCACCACCAAACAGACCGGCTCGGGTCTGGGCCTCGCGCTGGTCGCAAAGATTATCGGGGATCACGGGGGCATCATCGAATGCGAATCTCAGCCGCGCAAGACAACCTTCCGCGTGCTGATGCCGATGTATTCCACATCGGTGAAACATGCCGATCAAAGCAGTCACGACGGCTCTGCCGGAAAGTCGTCGTCTGCGTCACAGGGGGCGAAATGAGGATTAACGATGCCCGCAGGTAGCATTCTCGTTGCTGATGACGACACCGCCATCCGCACGGTTCTCAATCAGGCACTATCGCGCGCCGGCTACGAAGTGCGGCTGACCGGCAATGCCGCAACGCTGTGGCGCTGGGTCAGCCAGGGGGAGGGCGATCTCGTCATCACCGACGTGGTGATGCCCGACGAGAACGCGTTCGACCTGTTGCCGCGGATCAAGAAGATGCGGCCGAATTTGCCTGTTATCGTCATGAGCGCGCAAAACACCTTCATGACGGCGATCCGGGCCTCCGAGCGCGGCGCCTATGAATATCTGCCGAAGCCCTTCGATCTGAAGGAGCTGATCGCCATCGTCGGCCGCGCGCTGGCCGAGCCGAAGGAGCGGGTCTCGACGCCGAACGAGGACGCCGAGATGGAGGCGATCCCGCTGGTCGGCCGCTCGCCGGCGATGCAGGAAATCTATCGCGTGCTGGCGCGCCTGATGCAGACCGACCTCACCGTGATGATCACGGGCGAGTCCGGTACCGGCAAGGAGCTGGTGGCGCGCGCGTTGCACGACTACGGCAAGCGCCGCAATGGCCCGTTCGTCGCGGTCAACATGGCGGCGATCCCGCGCGACCTGATCGAGTCGGAGCTGTTCGGCCATGAGCGCGGCGCCTTCACCGGCGCCAACACCCGCGCCTCCGGCCGGTTCGAGCAGGCCGAGGGCGGCACGCTGTTCCTGGACGAGATCGGCGACATGCCGATGGAGGCGCAGACCCGTCTGCTGCGCGTGCTTCAGCAGGGCGAATACACCACGGTCGGCGGTCGCACCCCGATCAAGACCGACGTGCGCATCGTCGCGGCCTCCAACAAGGATCTGCGCGTCCTGATCCAGCAAGGCCTGTTCCGCGAAGATCTGTTCTTCCGCCTCAACGTCGTGCCGCTACGGCTGCCGCCGTTGCGCGAGCGCATCGAGGATCTGCCCGATCTCATCCGTCATTTCTTCGCGCTGGCGGAGAAGGACGGCCTGCCGCCGAAAAAGCTCGACACGCTGGCGCTGGAGCGGATGAAGCAGCACCGCTGGCCGGGCAACGTGCGCGAGCTCGAGAACCTCGCCCGTCGCCTCGCGGCGCTGTATCCCCAGGATGTGATCACGGGCTCCGTCATCGACGGCGAGCTGGCGCCACCCACGGTCAGCCCGGGTGCCGCCGTCCAGCATGGCGTCGACAATCTCGGTGGCGCCGTGGAGGCGTATCTCTCCTCGCACTTCCAGGGCTTCCCGAACGGCGTGCCGCCGCCGGGCCTCTATCATCGCATCTTGAAGGAGATCGAGGTGCCACTGCTCACGGCCGCGCTCGCGGCCACCCGCGGCAACCAGATCCGCGCCGCCGATCTGCTCGGCCTCAACCGCAACACGCTGCGGAAGAAGATCCGGGATCTCGATATCCAGGTGTATCGGAGCGGCGGCTAGCCCCACGCAACGGCCGGTGGCTCAGCTCCCCCTACCAAGCGGAGCTGAGCCTGTCCGATCGCGCTGGCCGTCGTGGCTGACGCGGTGAGCAGAAGTCCCGATCGGACTGAAATGTTCCGCAGGAACATTCAAAGGGTGATTTCAGCCGCGGAACGCGGCCTCACACCTATCTGACAAACCGGCCTGAGACCTGTATTGCGCTGGCGACGTTCGCATTGGGCTCCTGCACCCCGAGACCATTGACCAGCAGGTCCGCCGCCACGATCAGCAGCAGCACGGCCGATACCATCATCGCGAGAAAGAACCTGTGCATGCTGGTCAAGCCGCCGGGGCTGGAATCCGTTCCCGCCCTCCGGCATGTCGCTGTGGATGCGCGGGTCGGTCGCGGCGGTGACGCCGCGGAATTGTCGCAATTCGGCAACAATGTGGTACGAATACATCAGTAGCCGCCCGCCGCGGCCCCCCCGTTTTCAGCACCCATTGCCGGAATGACCAGCGCAGACACCTCGGCCGCATCCTTTGACACGGCCCCAGCAGAAGAGCCCCGGCGTTGGTCGGCGCGACGCTGGCTGGCGCCGTTCGCCGTGGCGCTGGCGCTGCTGTCGGCCTTGCTCACCTTCCTGGTCCTGACCGGCCTCACCAGCATCGAACTGACGCCGCAAGTTGTCCGTTCGTTCTATCTGAGCAACGCAGCCACCATCCTGCTGCTGGTCGGCATCATCATCCGCGAGCTCTGGCAGCTGATCCTGGCGCGACGGCGGGGCAGGGCGGCGGCGCGCCTCCATGTCCAGATCGTCAGCCTGTTCTCGATCGTGGCGGTGCTGCCGGCGGTGCTGGTCGCCGTCGTCGCCAACGTCACCATCGAGCGCGGCCTCGACCGCCTGTTCTCCGGCCCGACCAAGGAGGTGATCCAGAATTCACTGACGATCGCGCGGGCTTACATGCAGGACCATGCGCAGCTGATCCGGGGCGACATTCTCGGCATGGCCAACGACATCGCCCACGCGCGGCCGCTCTACGACCAGGATCGCCGCTCGTTTCGCGAATTGCTGACGTCCAGCGCCGCCTCGCGCAATTTGCCGGGCGCGATGATCATCGACAAGAACACCAACATTCTCGAATCCGCCGACACCGGCATGCGGCTGGCCTATTCGCCGCCGGCACCGGACTTCCTCAGCAACGTCAACGAATCCGAACCCGAGATCGCGGTGCTGCCCGATGCGAGCTTCGTCGCCGCGGTGGTCCGCTTGCGCGCCTTCAGTGACACATTCCTCTACGTCGCACGGCCGCTCGATCCGAATGTCGTCAACCAGCTCAAGCAGACCGAGGTCAGCGTCGCCGAATACGCCCAGATCGAGTCGCGCCGGCTCGGCATCCAGGTCGCGTTCGCGCTGATGTTCGCGGTGATCGCGCTGACCATCCTGATGGCCTCGGTGCTGATCGGCCTCAACTTCGCCAACTCGCTGGTCTCGCCGATCCGACGCCTGATGAACGCGGCCCAGACGGTCTCGACGGGCGATCTCCATGTGAAAGTGCCGGTGCACCAGTCGGAAGGCGACCTCGCCCAGCTGGGTGAGACCTTCAACAAGATGACGGAGGAGTTGCGTAGCCAGCGCGACGAGCTCGTCAACGCCAGCGAGCTCATCGACAGCCGCCGCCGCTTCATCGAGGCGGTGCTGTCGTCCGCGAGCGCCGGCATTATCGGTGTCGATACCTCAGGCAGCGTCGGCATTCTCAACCGTTCCGCCGAAAAGCTGATCGGTCACTCCGAAGCCGAGACGCTCGGCCATCCGCTCTCCGACGTGCTGCCCGAGCTCGAAGAGATGATGAAGACGGCGCGGGAAGGGACCCAGCGCCTGGTGCAGGGGCAGATCACGATCACGCGCGACGGGCAGGAACGCAATCTGTCGGTCCGCGTCAGCGCCGAGAAGACCAGCCAGCCGCACGACAGCTACATCATCACGCTCGACGACATCACCGAACTGGTCTCGGCGCAACGCACCTCGGCCTGGGGCGACGTCGCGCGCCGCATCGCGCATGAGATCAAGAATCCGCTGACCCCGATCCAGCTCTCCGCCGAACGCATTCGCCGCAAATTCGGCAAGGACATCACCGAGGGCAAGGACAAGCAGATCTTCGAACAGTGCACCGACACCATCGTGCGTCAGGTCGACGACATCCGCCGCATGGTCGACGAGTTCTCGCGCTTTGCGCGGATGCCTAAGCCGGTCATGGAGGGTGAGGACGTCGCCGACACAGTGCGGCAGGCGGTGTTCCTGATGAAGGTCGCCCACCCCGAGATCGATATCGAGGCCGAGTTCAAGGAAGACCCGCTGCGCGCCCAGTTCGACCGGCGGCTGATCTCGCAGGCCGTCACCAACATCGTCAAGAACGCCACCGAGGCGATCGAGCAGGTCCCCCTGGAGGAGCTCGGCAAAGGCCGGATCGACGTCGTGGTCTCGCGCGAGGGCGAGGACGTGCTGATCGACGTCGTCGACAACGGCATCGGCCTGCCCAAGGTGGCGCGCTCGCGCCTGCTCGAGCCCTATGTGACGACACGCGCCAAAGGCACCGGCCTTGGGCTCGCGATCGTCGGTCGCGTGCTGGAAGACCATGGCGGGCGCATCGAGCTGAAGGATGCCTCGGACTTCCGCGAGGGCCAGCGCGGCGCCTGGATGCGGATGCGTTTTGCGATCGCCGGCGCTCCCGCGAAAAGCGAGGGGGCCGAACCGGCAGCCGCGGCAACGACCAAGCCGGAAAGCGGCGCAACGGCCACGCAATCCCTCAAGGATCCGGAAACAAAAGAGGCGGCCGTCGAAACCAAAGAGCCGGCTGAAAAGACCAATGATTCAACGAAGATCAAAGCCTCAACAGGCAGCTGAGAAAACAGGCGATCCATGGCAAGTGAAATTCTGATTGTCGATGATGAGGCCGATATTCGGGATCTCGTTGCGGGCATCCTCGAAGACGAGGGCTTCGTGACCCGGACCGCGCGCGACAGCGATACGGCGCTCGCCGAGATCGCCAACCGCAGGCCGCATCTGGTGTTCCTCGACATCTGGCTGCAGGGCTCCAAGCTCGACGGCTTACAGCTCTTGGAGCAGGTCAAGAAGGACAACCCCGATCTGCCGGTCGTGATGATCTCCGGCCACGGCAACATCGAGACCGCGGTCGCCGCGATCAAGCGTGGCGCCTACGACTTCATCGAGAAGCCGTTCAAGACCGACCGGCTGATCCTGGTCGCGAACCGTGCACTGGAGAACTCGCGGCTCAAGCGCGAGGTCAAGGAGCTGAAGCAACTCGCGCCGAGCGCAAGCTCGCTGGTCGGCCGCTCGCCCAGCATGAACCAGCTGCGCCAGACCATCGAGCGTGCGGCCAAGGCCAACAGCCGCATCCTGATCGTCGGCCCCGCGGGCGCCGGCAAGGAACTGACCGCCCGCACGTTGCACACGGCCTCGGGCCGCGCCGACGGCCCCTTCGTCGTCATCAACGCCGCTGCGATCACGCCCGAGCGGATGGAGCACGAGCTGTTCGGCATCGAGCAGTCCAACGGCGAGCACGCGCGCAAGCCCGGCGCACTCGAAGAGGCTCATGGCGGCACGCTGTTCATCGACGAGATCGCGGACATGCCGCGCGAGACCCAGAACAAGATCTTGCGCGTGCTGGTCGAGCAGTCGTTCCAGCGCGTCGGCGGCAACGGCAAGGTGCAGGTCGACGTCCGCATCATCTCCTCCACCGCGCGCAACCTCGAAGAGGAAATCGCGGCCGGTCATTTCCGCGAGGACCTCTATCACCGGCTCTCGGTGGTGCCGATCCGCGTGCCCGCATTGTCGGAGCGGCGTGAAGACATTCCGGAATTGATCGACTATTTCATGGAGCAGATCTCCGCGGGCAGCGGCCTGCCCAAGCGGCAGATCGGCCAGGACGCGATGGCGGTACTGCAGTCGCATGTCTGGCCGGGCAATGTGCGCCAGCTCCGCAACAACGTTGAGAGAGTCATGATTCTCGCCGCTGGCGGGCCGGAAGTCATCATCACTGCCGACATGCTGCCGCAGGATGTCGGCTCCATGGTGCCCGCGATGCCGACCAGCAACAATGGCGAGCACATCATGGGCCTGCCGCTGCGCGAAGCCCGCGAAGTGTTCGAGCGCGACTATTTGATTGCACAGATCAGCCGTTTTTCAGGAAATATTTCTCGCACGGCCGAGTTTGTTGGCATGGAACGCTCGGCGCTGCACCGGAAGTTGAAGGCGCTCGGCGTCGGCTAACGCTGCGACGTCGTTGGAATAGGCGAGGAAAATCATCGATTTCCGTAGTTTTTCGGGGCAATACGGCATGGGCTGCCGCGTGAAGCGGCTTGCCTAATAAGCCTACCTGTCCTCTAATTGAACCGCTGTCCCCCCGAGGGGGATCTCATGAGGGACGGCAACCGGACGAGGACCCCGAGTTTCAAAAGAGGGCCGCAACCGGCGCAATAAAAAGAAACTCAAAGCGAGAAAAAAACAATGGCGGCAGACCGCGCACAAAACCTGCAGGACACCTTCCTTAATCACGTTCGCAAAACCAAAACGCCACTGACGATCTTTCTGGTCAACGGAGTGAAGCTCCAGGGCATCGTGACCTGGTTCGACAATTTCTGTTTGCTGCTTCGGCGCGACGGTCACTCGCAGCTCGTCTACAAGCATGCGATCTCGACCATCATGCCGGGCGCTCCGATCCAGCTGTTCGAAGGCGGTGAGGATCAGCCGGCTTGAGAGTGATCTGATTGGAACCCCGGAATTTCGACGGGGATGCCGACCGTCCGCGGTCGGCAGGGGGTACGCAGACGGGGCGGGTGCTTGTCATCGGTCCCTATTTGCGGGTGCGCGCAGGCAGTGCCGACGCGCAATCGGAAGCTCATGTCGTGCGTGACGCGGAAGCCCGGCTCGACGAAGCCGCCGGCCTCGCGCGCGCGATCGATCTCGTCGTTGCCGACGCCATCATCGCGCCGATCAGCCAGATCCGCCCTGCGACCTATATCGGCAAGGGTAAGGTCGAGGAGATCGCCGCGCTCGCCAAGAGCCTCGACGTCGAACTCGTGGTGATGGATTGCGCGCTTGCGCCGATCCAGCAGCGCAACCTCGAGAAGGAGTTGCAGGCAAAGGTGCTCGACCGCACCGGTCTCATCCTGGAAATCTTCGGCCGCCGCGCCAAGACCAAGGAAGGCTCGCTCCAGGTCGAGCTCGCGCATCTCAACTATCAACGTTCGCGCCTGGTGCGCTCATGGACCCATCTCGAGCGCCAGCGCGGCGGCTTTGGATTCATGGGCGGTCCCGGCGAGACGCAGATCGAAGCCGACCGCCGCCTGATCCAGGAGCGCATCTCCAAGCTCGAGGGCGAACTGAAGAAGGTGCAGGCCACACGCCGCCTGCATCGCGCAGGCCGCCAGCGGGTGCCGTACCGCGTCGTGGCGCTGGTCGGCTACACCAATGCCGGCAAATCGACGCTGTTCAACCGCCTGACCCGCGCCGACGTGCAGGCCGCCGACATGCTGTTCGCCACGCTGGATCCGACCCTGCGCGCGCTCACCCTGCCGCATGGCGGCAAGGCGATGCTGTCGGACACCGTCGGTTTCATCTCCAATCTGCCGACGCAGCTCGTCGCCGCCTTCCGCGCCACGCTGGAGGAGGTGCTGGAGGCCGACGTCATCCTGCATGTGCGCGACATCTCGCACGACGATGCCGAGGCGCAGCAGAGCGACGTCGACGCGGTGCTGCGCCAGCTCGGCATCAATCCCGATGATTCAGGCCGCATCATTGAGGTCTGGAACAAGATCGACCGTTATGGTCCCGAACAGCGCGAAGAACTCTTGAATATCGCCGCGCGCAGGCCGGAGGACCATCCCGCGATGCTGGTGTCGGCCGTGTCGGGCGAAGGGGTCGACGCGCTGCTCGCCGCGATCGAGGAGCGCTTGGCCGCCAAGCGCATCACGCTCGACCTCTCCATCGATGCCTCCGACGGCGCCGGCATCAGCTGGCTGCATCGGAATTCCGAAGTGCTGGCGAAAGAGCTGCACGACGGCCGCTTCGACATGACGGTGCGGGTGGACGAGACCAAGCGGGATATCGTGGTGAACCGGTTCGATGCCGTGCCGCGACTGTCCGTGTAGTTAGTGTCGTCCCGGCCGAGTTAGCGGCCGGCTTGCTTGCGCTCCTCTGGTGACGACTGCTTCGCACTCTTCGCCTCATTCCACAACGCGTCCATCTCCGCCAGCGACGCCTGCTCGAGGGTCCGCCCCTGCGCCTCCAGCGCCCGTTCGATATAGGCAAACCGCCGCTCGAACTTCGTGTTGGTCGCCCGCAGCGCGGCTTCCGGATCGGCATCGACATGGCGGGCGAGGTTGACCAGCGCGAACATCAGGTCGCCGGTCTCTTCCGCCAACCCCTCGCTGTCGTTGCGATCGAGTGCGGCCTCGATCTCGTCGGCTTCCTCGCGGATTTTTGCCAGCACCGCGCGCGGATCGTTCCAGTCGAAGCCGACAGTGGAGGCCTTGCGCTGCAGCTCCATGGCGCGCGTCAGGGCGGGCTGGCCGGCCTTCACGCCTGACAGCAGCGACTTGTGGGACGGCGCTTCCTGGGGTGGCCGGCGCGCGGCGCGCTCGGCTTTCTCCTCGGCCTTGATGCGGTCCCAGACTTCCTTGACGTGGGAGGAGGCGAGATTGCCCTCCTTGTCGGCGAAGACGTGCGGATGGCGCCGGATCATCTTGCGGGTGATGGCCTCGACGACATCGCCGAAGGCAAAGGCGTTCTGCTCCTCGGCCATCTGAGCATGGAACACCACCTGCAGCAGGAGGTCGCCGAGCTCCTCGCAGAGATCGTCGAGATCGCCGCGGCTGATGGCCTCGACCACCTCATAGGCTTCCTCGATCGTATAGGGGGCGATGGTCGCAAAATTCTGCTCGAGGTCCCAGGGGCAGCCAGTCACCGGCGTGCGCAGCGCCGCCATGATCTCGATCAGGCGGGAAATGTCGCGGGAAGGGGTCATTGCGGGCATTCTCCTGGCTCTCAAGCCTTATGCCAAAAGCGCCCCCGTTCCCAGCGTAGCGCGGCGGAACAGGGTGATTTCCACCGGTTGGCGCGCCAGATTGGCGAGCCGCGTGCGCAGTGCTAAAGCGCGGGCCATGACTGACGCATCTTCATCCGAAACCGCGCTGGTGCTGTTTTCCGGCGGCCAGGATTCCACCACCTGCCTTGCCTGGGCGCTGAATCGTTTTGCGCACGTGGAGACGCTTGGGTTCGATTACGGGCAGCGCCACGCCATCGAGCTTGCCTGCCGCGACCGGCTGTTCGACGGCATCAAGGGCCTGCGCACGGATTGGGCTTCCAGGCTCGGGGAGAGCCACACGCTAGCGATCCCGACGCTGGCGGCCGTGTCCGAGACGGCGCTGACGCGCGACGTCGCGATTGCGATGGGCGCCGACGGCCTGCCGAACACGTTCGTGCCCGGCCGCAATCTGGTGTTTTTGACTTTCGCCGCGGCGCTGGCCTATCGGCGCGGCATCAGTTACATCGTCGGCGGCATGTGCGAGACCGACTATTCCGGTTATCCCGATTGCCGCGACGACGCCATCCGCGCGATGCAGGCCGCGCTGTCGCTCGGCATGGCCCGCAAGTTCGAGCTGCATACCCCGCTGATGTGGATCGACAAGGCCGCGACGTGGAAGCTCGCCCATGACCTCGGCGGCGACGGGCTGGTCGACCTCATCCGCGAGCAGTCGCACACCTGCTACCTCGGCGAACGCGGCGCGCAGCATGATTGGGGATACGGCTGCGGAGAATGCCCGGCGTGCAGCCTGCGGGCGAAGGGGTGGCGGGAGTACGTGGCGGGACGGTGATACCATAGACTCGGTGTCATCACCCGCGAAAGCGGGTGATCCAGTACTCCGAGAAGGTAGCGATAATCGACAGGCCGCGGCGTACTGGATTCCCCGCCTTCGCGGGGAATGACAGTGTTGGTTGGGATTAGAGTGTACCCAAGCAACGCGCAAAGGGACTACGGCGCAAAATCCTCCGCCTTCAGCTCGATCGGCTTGCCGTGCGGGGTGCGATCGGCCGCGTGGTCCCAGGCGTCGCGGTAGCGATGCAACGTCTCCGCAGACGCAACGCCCTTGCGCGCGACCAGCCCCTCCAGCGTGGCGAGCCAATGGAGATAGTAGGTCTCGCCCGTATCGGGATCGCCGGCCGCCTGCGCGCGCTTGATCTCGGAGGCCAGGGCTGCCGCCCATTCGGGCCAGGTGAACACGCCGCGCTCGTGCAGCGTCAGCGCCATCGCGAAGGCGTGCGCCTCCCAGGGCGCGCGGAACACCGGGCCGTCATCGTCGCGCGGAATGCTCGGGATCGCTGCCGTCGCGGCAGCAGCAGCCGTGCTGCTCATCACGCCGGGTCCAGATACGGCTCGAACGCATCGATCGAGACTTTCGAGGTCGGATCGCCGTCCGCGCCCCAGAGATCGCGGCCCTCGAACACGACAGTGTAGAGCCATTGCGGATTCTCGCCGAGCTCCATCGCCGCCGAGTCCGGAAACACGTGGCAGCCATGGTTCAGCTCGACGATTCCGACATGACCACGCACGTAGCGCGGCAGGCGGGTGTGGGTCGCCGGGTGAATGTTCTTCGCGCGGACCTTGTCACCGATCTTGAATTTCGCCGGCGCCGGGGCAGGGCGGGCGAACTTGCCGCGCACCATGATGCGCTCGACCTGGCCGAGATCAAACTTGCCGTGCTTGAGCGCCTTGGCCGGCTGCATCGCGTGGCCGGCGGCGACTTCCTCCCGAGTGAGGTAGCCCTTCTCGATCAGCATCTCCTCGAGCCCGAGAAACCATTTCTTGTAGTAGGAGCTCGAGAGATAGATATGCGGCGGGATCGTCTCGCGATAGAAGCGCGAGGTGTCGATGTTGAAGGCGCCGGCCGCGCCCATCGCGCGTACCATGGCGAGAACACGCGACTCCCATTCCTCGTGGAACACCGGCTCGTTCGGTTCGGGCTCGACCTTGCCGAACCCGTCCATGCCGCCCATGTCGTGCACGCCGTTCATGACGGCGCCCCCGGCGCCTTGGGAAAGCCGGTGCCGATCATGGAATCGCGCGTGACCAGCTCGGCGAGCTGCTCCTCGCTCCAGCCTTCGGTCCCTGCGGGGCGCATCGGCAGCACCAGAAAGCGCGTTTCGGCGGTCGAATCCCATACCCGGATTTCAACGTCCTTGGCGACTTGCACGCCGAAATCGGCGAGCACGCCGCGCGGGTCCTTCACCGCGCGGGAGCGATAGGGCGCGGCCTTGTACCAGAGCGGCGGCAGCCCCAGCATTTCCCAGGGGTAGCAGGAGCACAGCGTGCACACGACCATGTTGTGACGTTGCGGCGTGTTCTCGACCACGACGAGGTGGTCGCCGACGCGGCTGACATGGCCGAGCGTGCCGATCGCCTTCGAGCCGTCCTCCAGCAGTGCCTTCTTGAACGCCGGATCGCTCCAGGCCTTGGCGACAACGCGCGCGCCGTTATGGGGGCCGATCCGGGTCTCATAGGCCTGGATGATGGCGTCGAGCGCGGCCGGCTCGACATAGCCTTTTTCGGTCAGGATCGTCTCGAGCGCGCGCACGCGCAGCTCGGTCTCCGACAGCTCGGAATGGTCGTGATCGTGGTGATGATGGTCGCTCATGGGGCGAAGATAGTCCCAGAATCCGGGCGTTGTCGAGGCGAAGACTCTGCTAACATCGCACCATGGGCTGGGCTGCAAGAACCGGAATAACCGTCGCAATCGCGGCTCTTGGCGCATTCGCGGCGCAGGATGCGCGCGCCGCGAATGGCGCCTATGCGGTCGATGCCGCCGACATTTCCGATGTCGGCTCCTGCAAGGTGGAAAGTTGGCTGTCGGCGGCTTCCAACACGGATTTTTCGGCGGTCGCCAATCCCTCCTGTGTCGTCGATCCCTTCAGGCCGATCGAGCTGAGCCTGCAGACCATCCGGGCCCGGAGCGGCGGCGACTGGAGCACGACAATCGCGCCAAAAGCCAAGACGAATTTCGTCCCGACCGGAATCGGCCGGTGGGGATTGTCGGCCTATGGCGGAGGATCGTTCGACGCGGCGACCGGCGAGGCGCTAGCCGCCTTTGCCGTCATCCCCGCGACCTTCCGCCTGTCGGAGACCATGCGCATCAACGTCAACGGCGGCTGGCTCTGGGATCGGACGGTGGATCGCCATTACCTGACCTACGGCATCGGCTTCGATTGGAAATTCACCGACACGCTGCAATGGACGATCGAGGCGTACGGGCAGGCCGGCGCCGCCGAGGTCGCAAGCATCGTGCAGCCGCGTTTCCAGACCGGTGTCCGCTACCGACCGAACGAGATATTCTCCGTCGATCTGATCTACGGCCGCAACATCACCGGCGAAAATGCCAACTGGATCACCATCGGGACCACGATCCGGTTTCCGGTCCATGGAAGCGAACCCGAACATCGGCGCACCGGGCATCTGTGAGCGCCAGGAAGACCAAGACCAGGGGAGTTTGCGTTGCCTGACTATGTCAAGATCGAGAAGGGCCTCGGGCCGGAGGGACGGATTGCGGTGGTGCGGTTCGACCGCGGCGACGGCATCAATGCGCTATCGCCAGAGGCTTTACGCCAGCTCACCGCGGCCGCGCGCAGTTTTGAGGATGACGCCGCAACCTCTGCCGTGGTGCTGACAGGCAGCGCGGCTGCGTTCAGCGCCGGCTTCGACCTCAAGGATGCCGAAGGCCGCGCGCGCAAGGACATGGACCTCGGCACGCTGCGGCGGCATCTCAAGCTCGGACCGCGCCTGACCCACGCCTGGCAGGAGATGGAGCAGATCACGATCGCCGCCATCGAGGGGTTTTGCGTCGGCGGCGGCGTGGCGCTGGCCGTCGCGCTCGACTTCCGCGTCATGGGACGCGATGCCCATCTGCGCGTGCCCGAGATCGGGCTCGGCATGAACATGAGCTGGCAGAGCATTCCGCGCATGCTGCATCTGATCGGCCCGGCGCGCACCAAGCAGGCGGTGATCCTGGCCGATCAGCGCATCAGCGCGGATGAAGCCTATGAGTGGGGCCTGGTCGAGCAGGTGGTCGATCCCGGCCATGCGTTCGATGCCGCGATGGAGCTTGCGCGCAAGGTGGCCGCGCAGCCGCCGCTCTCCGTTGCCATGACGAAACTCACGGTCAACCGGCTGGCGCATGCGCTGGATAATCTCGCCAGCCACATGGACGTCGACCAGTTCGCCCTGGCAAGCCTTAGCGAGGACCATAAGGAGGGCGTCGAGGCGTTCCTGACGCGACGCAAACCGAAGTTCAGAGGGCGGTAGAAGCCGGCCAGGCATTGATTGCGCCGCCGACTATCCGTATACGCGGCGCTGGGACAAAATAGGCCCGATCAACGGGCCGGCAGACGACAATGACGATCGAGGGGGAGGGCCCATGACCACTGGCACGCAGGCACCCGAGGCGAAAGGGTTTCGCTGGAAGCTGATCGCGCCGCTCGCGGTATGGCTGCTGATCTATCTGTGGCCGGTGCCCGCAGGGCTCAACGCCAATCAGTGGCACTATTTTGCGATCTTCGCGGCCGTCATCACCGGGCTCATCCTGGAATCGATGCCGGTCGGCGCGGTCGGCCTGATCGGGCTGACGGTTGCCGGCGTCGGCGGTTATATCGATCCCGATCCGACCAAATCGCTGCGCTGGATGCTGGCGGGCTTTGCCGAGAGCACGGTGTGGCTGATCGTCGGCGCCTTCGTGTTCTCGATCGGGTACCGCAAGAGCCAGCTGGGCCGGCGTATTGCGCTCGTGTTGGTGCAAAAGCTCGGCACCAACACGCTAGGTCTCGGCTATGCGGTGGCGATGTCGGACTTCTTGCTGGCGCCGGCGACACCGTCCAACACCGCGCGCAGCGGCGGCATCGTCTATCCCATCATCAGCAACATCCCGCGCATCTACGGCTCCGAGCCAGGACCGACTGCCGGCAAGATCGGCACCTACGTGATGTGGACCGCGTTCGCGTCGACCGCCGTCACCAGCTCATTGTTCTTCACCGCGCTGGCGCCCAATGCAGCGGCGCTCGCCATCGCCAAGAAGACCGCCGGAATCGACGTCAGCTGGGCGCAGTGGTTCATCGGCTTTGCGCCGCTCGGCCTGCTCCTGATGGTGCTGGTCCCGCTGCTCAGCTACGCGGTCTGCCGCCCCGAGGTGAAGAGCAGCCCGGAAATTTCCGAATGGGCATCGAAGGAGCTCGCGGAGATGGGCCCGATGTCGCGCAATGAATGGATCATGCTGGCGCTGATCTTGCTCGCGATGTTCCTGTGGATCGCGGGCTCGAGCCCGGACATCCGCGTGCCGCTTCTGGGCTCGAATTTCGTCAACGCCACCACCGTCGTGTTCATCGTGATCTCGCTGATGCTGGTGACGGGCGTGATCGAGTTTGCCGACATCGTCGCCGAGAAGGGCGCCTGGGAGGTGTTCTTCTATTTCACCTCGCTGCTGACGCTGGCCTCGGGCCTCAACGAGATCGGCTTCATCAAATGGTTCGCGACCGAATACGCAAAGCCGCTCGCCGGGCTGTCGCCGTCGACCGCAATGCTCCTGCTGGTCGCGCTGTTCTTCTGGATCCACTATTTCTTCTCGAGCATCACCTCGCATGCCGCCGCCGTGCTGCCCGTGGTGCTCGCGGTCGGATCCGGCATCCCCGACCTACCAGTCACGACGCTCGCCATGCTCTGCATGTATTCGCTCGGCCTGATGGGGGTGATCTCGCCTTACGCGACCGGGCCGGCGCCGATGTATTTCGGGAGCGGCTATATCGGCAAGGGTCAGTTCTGGGGTTTTGGGCTGATCTTTGGGATGCTCTATTTCGCGGGGCTCCTGCTGATCGTATGGCCCTGGTTGCAGGTCCACTGAGTCGGGCGGGAGGCAATGCGGCGGCAGATGAATTTTCTTCAGCGGGAAGACATTTGAAAAACTTCGTCCAACTCCCCGCAAATATCTGACATTGCCAGAGCGACCCGAAAGGGCGATTGTGCGTGCTGCGGTGCAGCGCGCTCCAGCCGAGTCCTCATCGCGGTTTCACTCTCCGTCGCTTGATGCGACCGTTCCCGGATGCCCAGGGGCAAGGGAACTATTGTGCATGAAGGCCGCCTCCATGAACGTCCACCCGTCGCTCGCGATCGGACAGCCGATCGAAAAGTTTGACGCGATCTCAGCTCACGCGATCTCACCTGCCGCGACTGCGTCCGACGCGATGGTCCGCTTCGAAGGCATCTCGAAAACCTATCCGGCCTATCGCGGCAAGCCCGGCGTCAATGCCCTGCAAAACATCGACTTCGCCATCCCGCGCGGTTCGATCACCGGAATCATCGGCCGCTCCGGCGCCGGCAAATCGAGCCTGGTCCGGCTCATCAACGGCCTGGAGAGGCCGACCACGGGCCGCGTCGTCGTCGATAACAGAGATATCTCGGCGCTCTCGGGCCGCGACTTGCGGCTGGCGCAGCGCTCGATCGGCATGATCTTCCAGCACTTCAATCTGCTGTCCTCCCGCACCGCTGCCGCCAACATCGCGCTGCCGCTGGAGATCGCCGGCTGGGCCAAGGCCGATATCCGCGCGCGCGTGGCCGAGCTGCTTGCGCTGGTGGGCATCGCAGACAAGCACGATCGCTACCCGTCAGAACTCTCCGGCGGCCAGAAGCAGCGCGTCGGCATTGCCCGTGCGCTCGCGACGCGGCCGAGCGTGCTGCTGTCGGATGAGGCGACCTCGGCGCTCGATCCGCAGACCACGCGGGCGATCCTCGATCTGCTCGCGAACATCAACCGCGAGCTGGGCGTGACCATCGTACTGATCACCCATGAGATGTCCGTGGTGCGCCAACTTGCGGGGGATGTCGTGGTGCTCGATGCCGGCCGCGTCGTCGAGAGCGGCCATGTCGCCAACATCTTCACCTACCCCAAGCATCCGATCACGCAATCCTTCCTGGCCGAAGTAATCGGAGACAGCCTGCCGGTGTCGCTGGCGAGCCGGATCGTTTCGGAGCAGCCTCCGGCCGGACAGGCCGTGATCCGCGTCAAGGTGCGCGGGGCAGGGGCCGGTGACACGATGGTGGCGCGGCTGGCGCGCGAGCTCGGCCTCGACGTGTCGCTGCTGTCGGCCCGCATCGACGAGATCGGCGGCCAGCATGTGGGCTCGCTGACGCTTGGTATCCCTCTCGGCATGTCCGGCGGCGAGGACGCGACGACGCGCACGCTGGCCTGGCTTTCACAATATCAATTCCCCGCGGAGCGTCTCGGCTATGTCGCCTGAACTCATCAACCTGATCATCCAGGCGACCGGCGAGAGCCTGTACATGGTCGGGCTCGCCGCGCTGATCGGCACCGCCTTCGGCCTGCCGCTCGGCGTCTTTCTCGCGACCAGCCGGAAAGGCGAGCTGTTCGCGGCGCCCATCGTCAATCGCGTGCTCGGTGCCGTCGTCAACGCGACGCGATCCACGCCTTTCATCATCCTGGTCGTCGCCATTATCCCGTTCACGCGGTTGGTGGCCGGCACCTCGATCGGATCGACGGCCGCGATCGTACCGTTGACGATCGCATCGGCGCCGTTCATCGCGCGCCTGGTCGAGGCCGCGATCCGCGAGGTCGATGGCGGCCTGATCGAGACGGCGTCCTCGTTCGGGGCCTCGCCGATGCAGATCGTGCTCAAGGTGCTGATCCCCGAAGCGCTGCCGGGTCTTCTGCTGGCGCTGACGCTCGCGGTTGTCAGCCTGCTCGGCTATTCCGCCATGGTCGGCGCCGTCGGAGGCGGAGGCCTGGGCGATCTCGGCATCCGCTACGGCTATCAGCGCTTCATGCCGGAGATGATGCTGGCCGTCGTCGTGGTGCTGATCGCGCTGGTGCAGCTCGTGCAGAGCGCCGGCGATTATCTCGCGCGCCGGGTTAATCGCCGGCTGCGACATCGCTGACGCCGTTTAAGACATTTCGAACAAGCAGGTTCTTGTCGGTCTGGAAGCATTCCAAACTTCGAGACACGACTGAGTGCATTCGTCGCACGCGTTGCGCACGCGTCTGGAGAAATTCTAACGCAGTTCCTATCGCACTCCGAAATCGCCTGCGTTAGGGCGAGGCATCAAAAACGATACCGGCGAAGCCGGCAGTGCGTGGGGCCTCGACAAACGTGACCGATTTCCAACTTGCTTCGCGTGCCGACACGCGTCGTCGACAGATACAGACTCTCTTCCTCGGAGCGGCCAGCACATTTGCTCTCGTCGTTCCCTTCGGTGCCGTGGAGGCGCAAACGCAGATCCCCGCCGTCACCGTCGAAGCCCCGGCTCAGCGCGCCCGGCCTGCAGCGGTCGCCTCAACGCGACAGTCAGCGGCGACACGCACCGCGCGCGCCAATCGTCGCTCTCCGTCGCAGCAAGCTGCGCCAACCCAGTCGGCATCCTCGAACGACGCCACCGGTGAACGCTCCAATGGTCCGGTGCGCGGTTTCGTTGCGACGCGCAGCGGCACCGCGACCAAGACGGATACGCCGCTGATCGAAACCCCGCAGTCCGTCTCCGTCGTCACGACCGACCAGGTCAGGAACCAGGGCGCGGTCTCGATCGGCGAGGCGTTGCGCTACACCGCCGGCGTCAGCGGCGACGTCAACGGCGGCTCGGACACGCGCTTCGGCGCCCTCCAGATCCGCGGCTTCGACACCACCATGTCGGGCCTCTATGTCGACGGTTTGCGGATTCCCTCCAGCAATTACGTGCACTTCAACGGCCTCGATCCCTATGGCGCCGAGCGTCTCGAGGTTCTCAAGGGCCCATCCTCGGCGATGTATGGCGGCAGCGGCACCGGCGGCATCCTCAACTACGTGACCAAGCTGCCGACGGCCCAGCAGTTCGGCGAGGTCTCGATCTCGGGCGGCAGCTTCAACCGCTATCAGGGCCAGTTCGACATGGGCGGTCCCGCCAACAAGGACGGCACCGTGCTGTGGCGCCTGACCGGCGTGGTGCGCGACGGCGAAACCCAGGTCGACTTCACCAAGGACAACCGCGTCTTCGTCGCGCCCGCCGTCACGTTCAAGCCGAACGATGACACCACCATCACGATCCTCGCCAACTACCAGCGCGACCGGGCAGGGTGGGGCCTCCAGTTCTTGCCGGCCTCGGGCACGGTGTGGCCAAACAACGGCCGCACCATCCCGGTCGGCCGAGCTTCAACGCGTTCAACACCGAGATCGCGACCGCCGGCTACCAGCTCTCGCACAATTTCACCGACAACATCACATTCCGGCAGAATTTGCGCTACGCCTACCAGCACAACGAGGAGAAGGTGTTTTTCGGCGGAGGCTATACCGACGAGGCCGCGGGACAGCTCGCCCGTTTCGGCAGCTACAGCAACTCCTACATCGACTCCTTCGCCGTGGACAACCAGCTCCAGGGCAAATTCACCACCGGCTTCCTCAGCCACACCACGCTGGTCGGGATCGACTATCGCAACACCAGATTCCGCGACACCGCCTTTGGCGTCACGACGTCCGCGCCCGAGATCAACGTCTTCAGCCCGGTCTACAGCTACGACTGGACCATGGGCGCCATGAGCGACGACACCGGGGTCAAGCAGTCGCAGGTCGGCCTCTACGCGCAGGACCAGATCAAGCTCGGCCGGCTCTCGTTCCAGCTCGGTGGCCGCCAGGATTTTGTAACGACGCAGGTCGGCAGCGGCATCTTCAATACGTCGGTCGCGAAGGATGCGTCGGCCTTCACCGGCCGCGCCGCAATGATGTACAATTTCGACAACGGCATCGCGCCCTATTTCAGCTACTCGGAATCGTTCCTGCCGGTGCTCGCGACCGGCCCGAGCGGACAGCTGCTCAATCCCGAGACCGGCGTGCAGTACGAGGTGGGCGTCAAGTACCAGCCGCTCGGATGGAACGCGCTGTTCACCTTCGCCGCCTTCGACCTGACGCGCGACAACGTCGTCACCTTTGCGCCTCCGCTCAACATTGCCGAGCAGACCGGCCAAGTGAAATCGCGCGGCCTCGAGCTCGAAGGCACGATGTCGCTCGCCGACGGCTGGAACCTGCGCGCGGCCTATGCCTATGTCGATGCAATCGTCACGCAGGATCCGGTGAATGTCGGCAAGGCGCCGGTCACCGTGCCGCTCAACCGCGCCTCGCTGTGGAACGACTATACGCTTCAGACCGGGCCGCTCGCGGGCCTGCAGTTCGGCGGCGGCGTCCGCTATGTCGGCGCGACCTGGGGCGATGACGCCAATACATTCAAGGTCGGATCCGCGACCGTGCTGGACGCGCTGCTCGCCTACACCAGGGACAATTGGCGCCTGTCGCTGAACGTCACCAATCTCGCCGACACCCGCTACGTCGCCGCCTGTTACAGCCTGTCGGGCTGCTTCTACGCAGAGGGACGCAAGGCCATCGGCAAGCTGACGTATCGGTGGTGAGGTCTAGGACGGTCCGGCAATGGCGGCCGGGCCTGCTTGATGAGAGAAGACGATGAGAGCGATATTCGGCAAGCTGCATCGCTGGGCGGGACTGCTCACGGCCGGATTCCTGTTCTTCTCCGGTATCACCGGGGCGATCATCTCCTGGGATCACGAGATCGACGAGGTCCTGAACAGCCATCTGTTCGACGTCAGCAGCAAGGGCCCGGCCATTCCCTCGATCGATCTCGCCAAGATGATCGAGCAGCGCGATCCCCGCGCGCGCGTTGTCTACCTGTTCATGACGCCGGAGGAGGGCCACTCGCTGTGGTTCTTCGTCATGCCCAGGATCGATCCCGCGACCGGCAAGCGCTATCCGCTCGACTACAATCAGATCTTTCTGGACCCCAATACTGGCGCCGAGCTCGGCCGGCGCTATTGGGGCGCGGTGTGGCCGGTGACGCGCGAAAACTTCGTCTCGTTCCTCTACAAGCTGCACTACACCATGCACATCCCGGAATTCTGGGGCAGCGACCGCTGGGGCATGCGCCTGCTCGGCGTGATCGCCATCATCTGGACCATCGACTGCTTCGTCGGCTTGTATTTGACGCTGCCCTCGCGCCGGCGCGCCCGGGCGGCGCGGGCACCCCAGGTCACGCGCCAGCTCGAACGCGGCTTCTGGGCGCGTTGGGCGCCCGCGTGGACCATCAAGACGTCAGGCAGCGCCTACCGGATCAATTTCGATATCCACCGCGCTTTCAGCCTGTGGACCTGGGGCGTGCTCTTCATCATCGCCTTCACGGCGTTCTCGCTGAACCTCTATTTCGAGGTGTTCTCGCCGCTGATGAAAATGGTGTCGAACTACACGCCGACGCCCTATGAGCAGCGGCCGTATCGCGATCTCGACGACCCCATCGAGCCCAAGGTCAGCTTCGCCGACATCGCCGCGCGCGCGGCGGTCGACGGCAAGGGGCGAGGGTGGACCATCCCGGTCGGCTCGGTCAATCACGGCCCGGCCCACGGCGTCTATGCCGCGGCCTTCTTCCACCCCGGCGACGATCACGGCGCCGGCGGCGTCGGCCCGGCGCAGCTCTATTACGACAGCGAGGACGGTCGTCCGATCGGCGAACGGCTGCCCTGGGTCGGCACCGCCGCCGACATCTTCGTACAGGCGCAATTCCCGCTGCATTCGGGCCGCATCGTCGGGCTGTTCGGCCGCATTCTGATCTCGGTCATGGGGCTGGTGGTGGCGGCGCTCTCGGTCACCGGAATCGTGATCTGGTGGCGCAAGCGCCGCGCCCGTGTCCGCGTGCGGGCGACGGCTGCGATGCGCCCAAGCCGGCAGCAACTGACGCCGGCGGAGTAGGGCGTTCGTCCGGCGCGGATGAACCTTACGGCCCGGCACCGGCACAAAGACTGGAGATCACTCCCCGCCTTTCCGGAAATCGCATGAGATCGCTTGCCTTGCTCTGCCTGCTCGTCTTTGCTACGCCCGCCGATGCGGCCACGCCCGAGCAGCATTATCTCGACCTGCGCGATCGCTACATCGCAAAGTTCTCGAAAGCTGCGGAGAACGACGAGACCTATAAGCAGCACGATGCGGCGCTCAAGGAGTTGACGGGCGTCCTGCGCGGCCTGGTGGGCCCCGTCGTGATCAAGGGACTGCCGGCCGACGGCAAGACGAATGCGGACACGCTCTTCAAGGGCGACTCCGGCTTTGGCCATCTCGACGGCCTCGGCTTCGCCTCCGAAGGCGACAAGATGCAAGCGGTGGCGACCACGACCGGCTTGCTCAGGCACTGGCTTCGCGAGCACCGCGAGGACGGCATGCCGCAGGAGATCGGCGCGGCCTTCAAATCGGACCGCTTCTACTATCAGGCGATCCAGGACTCCGCCTTCGCCAAATACGCCGAACTGCCGATCACGAAGCCCGCGGGAGCGAGCGCGGCCGTCGCCGTGCTGGGCGTGCGCGGCAATGGCGACCTGAAGGGACCGCCGCATGAAATCGACGTCGTCGCGATCCATGGCGACAAGGTCTTCTTTCTCGCCGCAAGCGACGCGGTGAAGACGGCTGAGATCCCGGCCTGCGAAAAGGTCTGGAAGCAGATGATGGCCAAACCCATCGACAAGAAAGACCCCCGCGGCGACATCACCCGCGAAGACAACGCGATGACCGCGTACACGGCGTGCTTCGCCAAGGAGGCACCAAGCCAGAGCTGGTATGCGACGGCGGTCAAGAAAGCGCAGAGCCAGCTGGAGTTGCTGCTCGTGCGCTAGAGCGATCATCCAGTTACCTTCGGGGCTACAACGTTGCGCGCCGCCCTGGCTCAAGAATGCGCAATCGGAAATTGCAGCTTGTCCTGCAGGCGCAACCAAGGCCAAGCAGCGCGAAATCGCCCCAAGCCCGCTCGACGAGGTCGTCGGCCACACTCCGCCCGGATTCGGCGGCGCTCGTGGAACTCGTTCGCGACGAGGGGGTTGCACTGCGGTTGGAACCGAACGGGTAGCACAGTTGAATCGCCGGCAATTCCTGGAAGCCTCGGCATTGACGCCATTGGCGACATTACTACCTGGCGCAGTCTCTGCGGCATCGGCGGCGGAGTTGCCGTTTGGTCCCTCTTATGTCCGCGACCTTGCCCGCAATTTGGCGAGTAAGCCCTTTGCGCCACCAGAGGAAAAGGTCCCGGACGCGCTCAAGGATCTCACCTACGACCAGTACCGGTCAATTCGCTTTCTGCCGGAGCGCGCGGCTTGGCGTAGCGAGAAGCTGCCCTTCGAGGTTCAGTTTTTCCACCGCGGCTTTTTCTATAAGAACAGGGTCGACATTTACGAGGTCGCCGGCGGACGAGCCGTACCGATCAGGTACCGGCGCGACGATTTTGCATTCGGCGACAATATCGGCCAGGTACCGGACGCCGATCTCGGGTTTGCCGGGTTTCGCATTCACGCCCCGATCAATCGCCCCGACTATTACGACGAGGTTTGCGCGTTTCTCGGCGCCAGCTACTTCCGTGCCGTTGCCAAAGGCGAGACGTATGGCCTGTCCGCGCGCGGTCTGTCGATCGATACCGGCGAGAGCAAGGGGGAGGAATTTCCCTTCTTCAAGGCGTTCTGGCTGGAGAAGCCCGCGCCGGGTGCCACATCTGTGGTGGTCCATGCGCTGCTTGACAGCAAGAGCGCTACGGCAAGCTATCGCTTCACGATCAGGCCGGGCGCTCCGACGGTCTTCGACGTGGAGATGTCGCTCTATCCGCGGATCGAGCTGCAGCATGCCGGCCTGGCGCCCATGACAAGCATGTTCTTTTTCGGTCCGAACGACCGACACGATGTCGACGATTTCCGCCCTGCCGTGCACGACTCCGATGGGCTCGCCGTGTTCAACGGAAAGGGCGAGCAACTCTGGCGTCCTCTCAACAATCCGCGCGATCTGCAAGCCAGCACATTCAATGATCTCAATCCTCGCGGCTTCGGCCTGATGCAGCGGGAACGAAACTTCTTTGCCTACGAGGACATCGAATCGCGCTTTGAGCGTCGCCCAAGCCTCTGGGTCGAACCGATCGGAGATTGGGGAGAGGGCAGTGTGGTCCTCTTTGAGATCCCGACCAAGGAGGAAGTTCACGACAACATCGCCGCCTTCTGGCGCCCGAAAACAGCTCTCCAGGCCAAGAGCGAAAACAACTACACCTACCGTCTGCACTGGGGTCCGGACGCGCCGAAGCCCAATTCGCTGGCTCGGTTCACCCGCACAGGCGTTGGCGCGCGGGGCGACGACAGCAAATTGTTCGTGCTCGAAATCGTCGGGGACGGACTGAAGGCGGTCGATCCCAACAAGGTAAGGGGTGCCGTCAGCGCCGACAAATCCGAGATCAAGAACGTCGTCACACAGCCAAACCCGGAAACCGGTGGCTGGCGCCTGAGTTTCCAGTGCGCCGTGAAGGACGCGCCGATCGAGTTGAGGGCGATCTTGATGCAGGGCGAACAGCCGATCTCTGAAGTCTGGGTTTACCGATGGGCGCCCTGACGACCTCGCCCGCGCTCTCGCTTGAGCTTGGCACTCGGTATCTTCCCGACGAAACGCCTCTCCCCATGCAGCCTTGCCGATTGGACCGGACTAACCGTGCCGATCCGGGGCGACTGCGGACCGCCCCTGCCGTTGCAGCGCGACGCCTGTTCATTCTTGGCGGAACGGTCGCGATTACCGCTGCGGGCGCTGTTGAGATGTACGATGTTCTCAAGGTTGGTGGCGTCACGGTCCTCGAAGGCATGGTGTTCGGGCTGTTTCTCGTGCTGCTCGCCTGGATCGCGTTTTCGTTCGTGTCTTCAGTCGCCGGTTTTTTTGTGCTCCTGCGGGGGCGACCGGATGTGCTGCCAATTGACAGCCAGGGTCCGCTGCCCACGATCACCGGCCGAACGGCGATGCTGTTGCCGACCTATAACGAGGATCAGCACCATCTCATGGCGCGACTCCGCGCCATGTACGAGTCGGTCGACGAAACCGGACAGGACCCGTTGTTCGATTGGTTTCTGCTCAGTGACACGACAGATCCGGACATCTGGATTGCCGAGGAGCTTGCGTTTCTGGAACTGCAGCGCAACTGCGGTTCGGGCCATCTCTACTATCGTCACCGATCCGACAACACCGCCCGAAAGTCCGGCAACATCGCCGAATGGGTGAGGCGGTTCGGTGGCGCCTACGACTACATGATCATTCTCGACGCGGACAGTCTGATGAGCGGAGAGACCATCGTGCGGCTGGCGGGCGCGATGGAATCGAACTCGCAAGCCGCGCTGATTCAAACGCTTCCGATCGTCGTCAATGCGCGAACCCTGATTAGCCGGCTTCAGCAGTTCTCGGGTCGTTTGTACGGCCCGCTGATCGCGGCCGGGAACACCTGGTGGCACGCCTCAGAGGGCAACTACTGGGGACATAACGCCATCATCCGGGTGCAGGCTTTTGCGCAAGAGGCGGGCCTGCCCGAGTTGCGCGGGAGGAAGCCTTTCGGCGGCCATATCCTCAGCCACGATTTTGTCGAAGCCGCACTAATGCGACGAGCGGGATGGGGAATTTTCATGGCTCCAGGTATCGGCGGGAGTTTCGAGGAGGTGCCCCCGTCGCTTCTGGATTTCGCGGCGCGCGACCGCCGCTGGTGTCAGGGCAATCTCCAGCATCTTGCCGTTCTACCGGCTCGAGGCCTGCACTGGGTCTCCAGGCTTCACCTGTTGACCGGGATCGGATCCTACCTCACCGCGCCGCTGTGGCTGCTGTTTCTATTGCTCGGAATCCTGACCTCCTTGCAGGCCTATTTCGTCAAGCCGGAGTACTTTCCCAAGGGCTTCTCGTTGTTTCCAACGTGGCCCGCACAGGATCCCGTGCTCGCCGCCTGGGTCTTTGCCGCGACAATGGGGCTGCTCATCGTGCCCAAATTGCTGGCCTACCTCGTTTTGCTCACCAAGCGTGCGGAACGGCAGGCATTCGGCGGCGGATTTCGCGTGCTGCTGGCGGTGGTCGCCGAGAGCCTGCTTGCCGCCTTGATCGCCCCCTCCATGATGATCTTTCAATCCACCGCCGTGGCGGAGATCCTGCTGGGCCGTGACGCGGGCTGGCAAGTGCAACGGCGAAGCGATGGCAGGATCACGCGCGACGAAGTCTATCGCAAGTTCACGGTGCCGACCCTATGCGGTCTGGCCATGGCGGCAAGCGCCTACGCCGTGTCGCTTCCGCTGCTGCTCTGGATGTCACCGGTGATCATCGGCCTGGTTTGCGCCATTCCGATCGGTCTCGTCACCTCGACGGCACCGCGAATGGCGCGCCTGTTTGCAACCCCGGAGGACAATCGCGTGCCGGCGCTGCTGCAGAGGGCGAGAGAGCTTGCCAGCCTGGATCGAATCGAGCCACACGGGGCCCTGATCGAACTTAGACAGAATCCCGCGTTGCTGGGACCGCACATGCAGTCCCTCGAAACGCCGCCGCGCAAATCGGGCCAAATCGACATAGATCTCGCGATCGGCCGGGCCAAGATTGAGCAGAGCGACGATTTCGAGGAAGTCGTCAGCAGCCTCAGCGCACGCGAGACGCTTGCCGTGCTGAAGCACCCACACGCCCTCGAGCAGGTCATGCGCATGCCGCGAGCTACCGCTTCCGCGGAAGTCTAGGTCATGGCGGTGTAGGACAGGGGTTGACGACCCGGCTGGGCTTGGGCCGAGAGCGAGATGTCTGCTGTGCGCGCGGTCCCAGCCTACAGCGAACTGCCACCCAAATTCCAGCCGCGACCACCCTCGCCAAAGATCTCGTAACCCGTCGCCGTCACCGCAACCGTGTCCTCGAGCTTGATGAACCCGCGCTTCGGATGCTTCATCGTGGTCTCGATCGACACCACCATGCCAGTTTCGAGCGGCAGCCGCGCATCCGTGTCGTCGTAGGGGATCGGACCTTTGGCCGTCAGGCGAGGGGCCTCGTGGCTGACGAGGCCCATGCCGTGGGCCAAAAACTCCGTGCAGTCGCGCTGGGTGATCTTCGCGAGCTGCCGCTCGGCCGCGACGTAGATGTCGCCGCCCATGGCGCCCGGCCTGACCGCCGCGAAGGCGGCGCGCTGGACCGCCTCGATCTCGGCCAGACAGTCCTTCAGCTCGGCATCGGGATCGCCGAGCACGGCCATGCGCGCGAGGTCGCCGATATAGCCGTGATAATTGCCGCCGGAATCGAGCGACAGCACGTCACCTTGCTCCCAGCGCTGCGCCGAGGGCGCCCGGTTGTGGCTGTTGCCGCAGGCGAGCAAGCAGTATTCGAAGGTCAGCCCGCGATTGGCTTCGGCGAGCCGCAAGGCGTCCGACAATTGCTGCTTGGTCGTGCCCGGCCCGTGCCCGGCGATCACCGCCAGCATCGAGGCGATCACCAGTTCGGACGCCGTCTTGAGCTTCGCAAGCTCGTCCGCCGACTTCACCGCCCGCAGCCGCTCCAGCACCAGCAGCGCGTCCTTGAGCTCGGCGCCGGGCAGGGCGTCACTGAGCGCCCGGCCCGCATCCATCGGCAGGAACGCCATCTCGACCCCGACCCGCTTCAGGGGCACGCCGGCATCGCGGATCAGGCTTACGGCCCGCGTAATCGCATCGACCGAGCCGTTGGACTCGGTCCGCACCTGCGCCACCCATGGCGGCGCCACGGCGCGCTGATGGGTTTCCAGACGGTGGCCGACATAAACCGCCTTGTCGGGTGCGCCCTTGGGATAGACCAGCACCGGCAGATAGCGGCTGACGCCGAGCGCATCCATGTAGTCGAAGAAGATCGCGCGCTCGGCACCCAGCAGGTACTGCACATTGTGCTTGGAGGTCGCGACCAGGACGTCGAGGCCGGCAGCCTCCATCAGGCGGTCGAGCTTGGCGGCGTCGAATGGAATGGCGCGCGAGCGGTCTGCGCGGGCGACGTTCTCCTGCATGACGAACCTCCCAATGCTGCCGTGGCGACAACCGCTGCGTCGGTTTGCCCGGGGATTTGTTGGCACAAGTTTGATCCGAAAGAGGGGTTCTGGGTAGCTGCGGAATGATCTGGCCTGACCTGCACAGCCATATCCACGATTCGCATAAGGTATATTATGGAATATCATTATATCAAATCAGATCAGTTATTTAGCTAGAATTCCTCTCATCGCACCTTCGTTCCCGGTCCATTTCCAGGCTGGCCGTCGGACGTGGTCCCGACTTTCGACGGCTACTGTGCATGGGGTTGTTTTTCGGTTTTTGAATCGGGCCGATGCCGCCGAAAGCCGATATTGCCGTGAGGATGTCCGGCTGCAATAAGCGAGGCTTCGCGAGATCGCAGATGACCTTCTGACCTTCCGTCCGTATAGGTTTGCATCTCAGAACAACAACAAACTTTCCGAGGAAGCAGACCCATGAGCTTTTCCCGCCGCACGCTTCTCAAGGCCTCCGCCGCGACCGCGGTCCTGGGCGGCCTCAGTGCGCCCCATGTGGCCCGCGCCCAGAGCGCCGAGTTCACCTACAAATACGCCAATAACCTGCCGGACACGCATCCGCTGAACGTGCGCGCCAAGGAGATGGCCGCGGCGATCAAGGCCGAGACAGGCGGCAAGTTCGACCTCCAGATCTTCCCGAACAACCAGCTCGGGTCTGACACCGACATGCTGAGCCAGATCCGGTCCGGCGGCGTCGAGTTCTTCACGCTGTCGGGGCTGATCCTGTCGACCCTGGTACCGGCGGCGTCCATCAACGGCATCGGCTTCGCGTTCCCGGACTACGGCACGGTCTGGAAGGCGATGGACGGCGATCTCGGCGCCTTTGTCCGCGGCGAGATCAAGAAGGCCGGGCTCGAAGTCATGGACAAGATTTGGGACAACGGCTTCCGCCAGACCACGTCGTCGAGCAAGCCGATCACCCATCCGGACGATCTCAAGGGCTTCAAGATCCGCGTGCCGGTGTCGCCGCTATGGACCTCAATGTTCAAGGCATTCGATGCGGCGCCCGCCTCGATCAATTTCGCCGAGGTCTATTCCGCGCTGCAGACCAGGATCGTCGAGGGCCAGGAGAACCCGCTGGCGATCATCTCGACCGCCAAGCTCTACGAGGTGCAGAAATACTGCTCGCTGACCAACCACATGTGGGACGGCTTCTGGTTCCTGGCCAATCGCAAGGCGTGGAGCAGCCTGCCCGAGGATGTGCGCACCATCGTCGCCAAGAACATCAATGCCGCAGCGCTCAAGGAGCGTGAGGATACCGCCAAGCTCAATGCCAATCTGCAGCAGGAGCTCGCGGGCAAGGGCCTGACCTTCAATCAGCCCGCGGTCGCGCCGTTCCGCGACAAGCTGCGCTCCGCCGGCTTCTATGCCGAGTGGAAAGGCAAATATGGCGACCAGGCCTGGGACCTGCTGGAAAAAGCCGTCGGCAAGCTGTCGTAACGCGTTGGAGCCGTCATGGCTCATCTTGAGGTCGAAGTGAGCGGAGTGGCGGGCGAGGCGGCTGTTCGGTCCCCTCACCGGCCTTCCTTGCTGGCCTCGACGGAGCGCGCACTCGGTCTCCTCGTCGAAATTCCGGCGGCCATTTTGGTGGTCGCCGAGATTGCGATCCTGTTTGCCGGCGTGGTCGCGCGCTACGGCCTGCACCGGCCGCTGATCTGGTCGGACGAGCTGGCCTCGATCCTGTTCCTGTGGCTCGCCATGCTGGGCGCGGCGGTGGCGTTCCGCCGTTCCGAGCACATGCGCATGACCGCGGTCGTCGCCAGCACCAGGCCGGCCACGCGGGCCTGGCTCGATCTGGTCGCGACCTGCGCGGCGCTGGCCTTCCTGGCGCTGATCGTCTGGCCGTCCTGGGACTACGCCTACGAGGAAAGCTTCATCACCACGCCGGCGCTGCAGATCTCCAATATGTGGCGCGCCGCGGCATTGCCGGCCGGCATCTGCCTGATGGCGGCGTTCGCGCTGTTGCGGCTGCTGCGCGCAGTCGATTACCGCATGGTGCTGACGGCCGCGGTCGCCGTTGCCGTCGTCGTCGGCTTGTTCTGGCTGGCGCAGCCATATCTGCGGCCGCTCGGCAATCTCAACCTCGTCATCTTCTTCGTCGGCGTCGCCGGCTTCTGCGTCTTTGCCGGCGTTCCCATCGCGTTCGGCTTCGGGCTCGCGATCTTCGGCTATCTGGCACTGACCACGCGCACGCCGGTCATGGTACTGGTCGGGCGGATGGACGAGGGCATGAGCCACCTCATTTTGCTCTCGGTGCCGCTGTTCGTATTTTTGGGGCTCCTGATTGAAATGACCGGCATGGCACGGGCCATGGTGGCGTTCCTGGCCAGCCTGCTCGGCCATGTCCGCGGTGGGCTGCATTACGTGCTTGTCGGCGCGATGTACCTGGTCTCCGGCATCTCAGGTGCCAAGGCCGCGGACATGGCCGCGGTCGCGCCCGTGCTGTTCCCGGAGATGAAACAGCGCGGCGCCAAGCCCGGCGATCTCGTCGCGCTTCTTGCGGCCACCGGCGCGCAGACCGAAACCATTCCGCCGAGTCTCGTGCTGATCACGATCGGATCGGTCACCGGCGTCTCGATCGCCGCGCTGTTCACCGGCGGCCTGTTGCCCGGCGTGGTGCTGGCCATAACGCTGTGCATGTTGGTGTGGTGGCGCTATCGCCACGAGGACATGAGCCATGTCCGCCGCGCCACAGGCGGCGAGATCGGCAAGACCTTCGTCATCGCCCTGCCCGCGCTCGCGCTGCCCTTCGTGATCCGCTACGCCGTGGTCGAAGGCATCGCCACCGCCACCGAAGTGTCCACGATCGGCATCGTCTATGGCGCCCTGGTCGGCCTCCTCGTCTACCGCCGCTTCGACTGGCGGCGGCTGTTTCCGATGCTGGTCGAAACCGCGGCGCTGTCGGGCGCGATCCTGCTGATCATCGGCACGGCGACCGGCATGGCCTGGGGCCTGACGCAATCAGGCTTCTCGCGGGCGCTGGCATCCGCCATGACCGGATTGCCGGGCGGCGCGGCGACCTTCATCGCCGTCTCGATCCTGGCCTTCACCATCCTCGGCAGCGTGCTCGAGGGCATCCCGGCGATCGTGCTGTTCGGGCCGCTGTTGTTTCCGATTGCGCGCGCCGTCGGCGTCCACGAGGTGCACTATGCCATGGTCATCATTCTCGCCATGGGTATCGGGCTATTCGCCCCGCCCTTCGGGGTCGGTTATTATGCCGCCTGCGCCATCGGACGCGTCGATCCGGCCGAAGGCATCAGGCCGATCTGGGGCTATCTGCTGGCGCTGCTGGTAGGATTGATCGTGGTCGCCGTCTTTCCGTGGATCTCCATCGGATTCCTGTAGGCCGGCGCGTAAGGGAGGTGTCGATGAGCGAGCGGCAGAACCAGTACAATATCGGCCTCGACAAGACGCCCGCCAATTACGTGCCGCTGAGCCCGTTGAGCTTTCTCGCACGCAGCGCCGCGGTCTATCCCGATCACGTCAGCACAGTCTACGAGGGGCGCAGCTTCACCTGGCGCGAGACGCATGAGCGCTGCAAGCGCTTTGCTTCGTATCTTGCCGGCAAGGGTATCGGCGTCGGCGACACCGTCGCGGCGATGCTGCCGAACATTCCGGCGATGAACGAGGTGCATTTCGCCGTCCCCATGACCGGTGCCGTGCTCAACGCGCTGAATATCCGGCTCGATGCGCCTTCGATCGCATTTCAGCTCGACCATGGCGGCGCAAAGATCATTCTGGTCGACCCCGAGTTTTCCGGCGTGATCACCGATGCGCTGTCACAGATGAGTGGCCCAAAACCGTTCGTGATCGACGTCGACGACACCGCCTTCAAGGGCGGCGGGCGCATCGGCGAGATCGAGTACGAGGCCGCGCTCGCGCAAGGCGATCCTGACTTCGCGGCGATCCTGCCGGGCGATGAATGGGACGCAATCGCGCTGAGCTACACCTCGGGCACCACGGGAAATCCCAAGGGCGTCGTCACCCATCATCGCGGCGCCTATCTGAACGCCGTCAGCAATATTCTCGCGGGCCAACTCGGCCAGCATCCGGTGTACCTCTGGACGCTGCCGATGTTCCACTGCAACGGCTGGTGCTTCCCCTGGACCATCGCAGCCGCCGCCGGCATCAACGTCTGCCTGCGCAAGGTCGAGCCGACGAAAATCTTCGAGCTGATCAAGCAGCACGGCGTCACCCATATGTGCGGCGCGCCGATCGTCTACAACACGCTGATCAACGCGCCCGATGCACCGAAGGGCGATGCCGCGCGCCGCGTCGTCGGCCTGATCGCCGGTGCCGCGCCGCCGGTCGCGGTGCTCGAGGACGCCGAGAGCATCGGCATCAAGCTGACGCACGTCTATGGCCTGACCGAGGTCTACGGCCCCGCTTCCGTCTGCGCCGAGCAGCCTGGCTGGGATGATTTGCCCGCAGCCGAGCGCGCCAGCCTGAAGCGGCGGCAGGGCGTGCCCTACCCGCTCGAGGAAGCCGTCACCGTCATCGATCCGCAGACCATGAGGCAAGTACCGCGCGACGGCGAGACCATCGGCGAGGTCATGTTCCGCGGCAACATCGTGATGAAGGGCTACCTCAAGAACGACAAGGCGACGCAGGAAGCCTTCGAGGGCGGCTGGTTTCACACCGGCGATCTCGGCGTGCTCGACGCGCACGGTTACGTCATCATCAAGGATCGCTCCAAGGACATCATCATCTCCGGCGGCGAGAACATTTCCTCCGTCGAGGTCGAGGACATCCTCTACAAGCACCCCGCCGTGCTGTTTGCCGCCGTGGTCGCAAAGCCCGATCCGAAATGGGGCGAAGTGCCCTGCGCCTTCGTCGAGCTGAAGGACGGCGCAAGCGCGAGCGAAGCCGATATCATCGCCTTCTGCCGCTCGCATATGAGCGGCTTCAAGACGCCGAAGGCCGTGGTGTTCGGGCCCATCCCGAAAACGTCGACGGGAAAGATCCAGAAATTCCTGCTGCGCAACGAAGCGGGATCGGCGAAGGCAATCTCGAGCTGAGAGCCGCTTGTCTCGACCTCCGCGGCGGTTGGGTGTCGCCGCGAAGTCGTTGCGCAGTTTCGACTAGTCAGATTCGCCGGGCCCCCTCGACCTCACATCTTCTTATAGGCGTCAACCAGGGCCTGGCCGTCGGCTCCCGCCTTCTTGAGCCAGTCGGCGGTGAGCTGTTCGCCGATCCTCTGGAAGCCAGCCTTCAGGGCCGGGCTCGGCGGCTCGACCGTCATGCCCTTGGCCTTGAGCTGATCGATGTACCAGGTGCTCTTGTCCTGCCAGGCCTTCCAGCCGCGGGTTTCCGCGGTCGCGGCGGCCTTGAGGATGGCCTCCTGGGTCGGCTTGTCGAGCGCCTCGAACGCAGCCTTGTTGACGAAGGTGTAGTCCTTCGGGATCCAGGCTTGCACGTCATAGAAGTACTTCAGCGACTCCCATGCCTTCGCATCGTAGCCCGTGCCGCCTGACGACATGAAGGAGTTCACGACGCCGGTCGCAAGTGCCTGCGGCAGCTCGGCGGCTTGAATGGTGACCGACTGCGCGCCAACCAGTTCGCCGATGCGCGCGGTCCCAACGTTGTAGGCCCGCCATTTAAGGCCCTTCATGTCTTCGATGGTCGCAAGCGGCTTGCTGACATAGACGCCCTGCGGCGCCCACGGCACGACGAACAGCAGCTTGAGCCCCTGCGCCTCCAGCTTCTTCGTAATCAGCGGCTTCGACGCCTGGTACAGCTTCATGGCATCCGGGAAGCTGGTCGCCAGAAACGGCACGACGTCGACGCCGAATACCGGATCCTCGTTCTCGTGGATCGACAGCAAGACTTCGCCCATCTGCGCCTGCCCGGTCATCACCGCGCGCTTGATGTCGGGCGCCTTGAACAGTGAGGCGCCCGGATGAACCGTGATCTGGAGCTTGCCGGACGTGCCGGCTTCGACGTCCTTGGCGAACGCGACGAGATTCTCGGAGTGCGGATTGTCGGCCGGATATGCCGCCGGCAGATTCCATTTGGTCTGAGCCAAAGCGGGTGTCGCAGCCAGCACGGCGCTGGCGATCAAGGATGCGCGGAATAAACGAGACATCATCGGGCTTCTCCTCACAGTCAATTTCAAAACCGGTACGCTCAGTCTGGGAAAGCAAGCTTGGGCAGGAACATCACGATCTGCGGATATTCCGTGATGATGAACACGGCGGCGAGCAACAGGACGAAGAACGGGAACGCCGCCCGCGCGACGGTCAAGGTATCACGCCCGCTCATGTTCTGGAGCACGAACAGATTGAAACCGACCGGCGGCGTGATCTGCGCCATCTCCACGTGGATGATGAGATAGACGCCGAACCAGACCAGGTCGAGACCGGCCTGCTTGACCATCGGCAGCACGATCACGGCGGTCAGAACGATCATCGAGATGCCGTCGATCAGGCATCCCAGGATTATGTACATGATGCTCAGATACAGCGCGAGCATGCCCGGCGTCAGCTGCTGGCCCTGGACCCAGGTGGCGAGCGCCGCCGGAATGCCCGTATAGGCCATCGCTGCGGTCGTATAGGCAGCGCCTGCCAGGATCAGCATGATCATGCAGGTCAGGCGCGTCGCGCTCATGATGCTCTCGAGGAAGTTCTTGCGCGTGAGCGTGCGGCTCCACCACGCCAGCAGCAGCGCGCCCGAAACGCCCCAGGCGGCGCATTCCGTCGCCGTCGCGAAGCCGAGCACGAGGGAGAGGAAGACTGCCAGGATCAGCAACAGGCAGGGCGCAAGCCTGGCCGACTCGCGCAGCTTCTGGCGGAACGGCATCGGGGGATCGCGCGGCGGAATCTTCTTCGGGTTCAGCAGCGACCAGATGATGATGTAGCCCGAATAGAGCACCATCACGAGCACGCCCGGCAGGAAGCCGCCGAGGAACACCTGAAGCACGGAGACATTCGCGGTGACCGCATAGACCACCATCGGGATCGACGGCGGGATCAGCAGGCCGAGCGTGCCGGAGCCCGCGAGCGAGCCTAGACTCAAGCCCTTATCGTAACCACGCTTGTCCAGTTCGGGCAGCGCGATCTTGCCGATGGTCGCACAGGTCGCCGCCGACGAACCCGACACTGCCGCGAAGATGCCGCAGCCGATCACGTTGACATGGGTCAGACGCCCCGGCAGCCACTGCACCCAGGGCGACAGGCCCCGGAACATTTCCTCGGATAATTTGGTGCGGAAGAGGATCTCGCCCATCCAGATGAACAACGGCAGCGCAGCCAGCGTCCATGACGAGCTTGCGCTCCATGTCGTGGTCGCAAGCACGGAGCCGAGCGGCAGGCTCGTGGTCAGCGCCATCGCCACGAAGCCGACAAGCCCCAGCGAAACCGCGATCCAGATGCCACTTCCCAGCAGCACGATCATGACGCCGAGCAGAATGAACGATAGTTCGATCATGCCGAGATTGGCCATCGTCAACCTCCGCCGCCCTGCGATATCCGCTCGATGAATTCGTCCGGAGTCTCGTCCGGCGAGCCCTTCTCGTAGCTCGGCCGGTTGCCGCTGATGACACTGACCATTTCATCAATGAGCGCGATCGAGAGGATCACGAGTCCGCCGGAAAACCCGAGCTGCGGAATCCAGAGCGGAAGCGCGACGACGCCCTGCGCCACGTCGTTGAAGCGCCAGGAATCGTAGGTCATCTGCACGGCATGCCGGGTGAAATAGAGGATGAAAGCGGCGGCAATACCAAGGGCCACGACCTCCGCCACCTGTTTGGAGCGCCCATGCAGACGCTCCAGCAACAGGCCGACCCGGATCATCTCTCCGCGCTTGAAGGTGTGAGCGAGGCCGAGGAATGCCATCGCGGCCATGCACCATGAGGCGAAATCATCGCCGGCGGGAATGTTGACCGCAAACTGGCGCCCGATCGACATGATCATCATGATTGCAAAGATCGCAACCATGAAGGCGCCGGCGGCGTAGCCCGCACCGAGATAAAGGAGATCTAGCGCGCGTCGCACCGGCCCCCGGCTCGTGACATCGTCCCCTGCCAACGCGATCCCCATCCTCATACGAAGCGATTCAGAAGGTCCCGGCGATCGCACGTCGCGCGCCGGTCCTGCATGAATATCGCCCCTGCCCAGCGCCTGTCTTTCAGACGTTAGATCAACATGATGGGGCTAGCGCAAGCAAGGAGTATGCCGGCTCTCGCCGGAATTTCCCCCGCAGGTTCAGCGGGTCTCCAGCCGCAGCCCGTCATACGCGGGCACCACTCCCGCCGGCAGCGACTGCCGGATCACCTCATAATCGACGTCGGCCGTCATGTTGGTGATGACGGCGCGCTTCGGCCTGAAGCGCTCGATCCAGGACAACGCGTCGTTGATGCTGAAATGGCTGACATGGCTGGTGTAGCGCAGGCCATCGACGATCCAGAGATCCAGATTTTCCAGGGCGCCCCAGCTCTCGCGTGGGATGTCGTTGAGATCGGGCGTGTAGGCGGCATCGCCGATGCGATAGCCCAGCGCGGGAATGTTGCCGTGCTGCACCAGGAAGGCCGTCATCGTCACCTGGCCGCCCTTCCCCTGAATGGTCTGGCTGTCACCGGCCTCGATCGACTGCGCCGTCAGGATCGGCGGATAGTCGCTGCCCGCCGGTGAGACGAAGCAATAGGAGAACCGCGACATGATGTCGTTCGCAGTCGTCTGATTGAGATAGGTCGGAATCCGCCGGCGCATGTGCATCACGACCGAACGCAGGTCGTCCATGCCGTGGGTCTGATCGGCGTGCTCGTGGGTCAGGAACACGGCATCGATGTGGTCGACATTGGTCGAGAGCAATTGCTCGCGCAGGTCCGGCGAGGTGTCGATCACGATACGCGTGGTGCCCTCGCCCGATGTCTGCTCGACCAGCAGCGAACAGCGGCGACGGCGGTTCTTGGGATTGTTGGGATCGCAGGCACCCCAGCCGAGTGCCGGACGCGGCACGCCGGCGGAGGAGCCGCAGCCCAGGATCGTCAGCGTCAGCGTCATGCGGCTCCCAGTTCTAAGGTTTCACCCTAGAGAACAGGCGAAAGAAGTTTTCGCTTGTCTGGCGCGAGATCTCGTCAAACGACACGCCGCGTGTTTCGGCGAGCACTTTTGCGACCTCGACCACATAGGCCGGTTCGTTGCGCTTGCCCCGGTACTTGCCCGGCGCAAGGTAGGGCGAGTCTGTTTCAACCAGAATACGGTCGGACGGCAGTTCGGCCGCAAGCGCGCGCAAGGCCTCGGACTTCTTGAAGGTCAGGATGCCCGTGAAGCCGATATAGAGCCCGAGCGAGACCGCCTTCAGCGCCAACTCGCGCCCGCCGGTGTAACAATGCAACACCGCGCGAAACGATCCCTTTGCCGTCTCCTCTTCAAGGATACGGCCGCAATCCTGGTCAGCCTCGCGGGTGTGGATCACCAGCGGCAGGCCGGTGGCGCGGGCGGCGGCGATGTGGGCACGAAAGCCCCTCGCCTGCGCCTCCGGCGAGCCGTTGTCGTAGAAATAGTCGAGCCCGGCTTCGCCGAGCGCGACGACCTTGGGATGCTGCGTCAAAGCGATCAGCTCGTCCGGCGCGATGCCGTCTTCTTCATCAGCGTTATGCGGATGGGTGCCGACCGAGCAATAGACGTCGTCATAGCGCTCGGAGATGGCCAAAAGCTGGTTCAGTTTCCTCACCCGCGTCGAGATCGTGACCATGCGGCCGATGCCGGCCGCTCGCGCCCGCGACACGATCCCGTCGAGATCCTCCGCAAAATCCGGAAAATCCAAATGGCAGTGGCTGTCGACCAGCATGGTGCGAACGCCTTTAGGCTGCCGGCTCGATATAGCGGGGGAAGGCCGGCGTCGGCGCGGGCAGCGTCGTACCGGGCGCGATGCGCGTTGCGCCACCAAGCGCGGCGAAGTTGCGCTCCGCTTCGGGGATACCGAGGCTGTTCAGCAGCAATCCCGAGGCCGTCGGCATCGCCGGCTGGGCCAGGATTGCGATCTGGCGCACGACTTCGGCGGTGACGTAGAGCACCGTCCTCTGCCTGACAGGATCGGTCTTGGCGAGTGCCCACGGCGCTTCGCCCGCGAAATAGCGGTTGGCTTCCGCGACCACGGCCCACACGGCATTGAGCCAGTGATGGATTTGCTGCGTCGCCATCGCTTCGCGGGACGCCGCGAGCATGCCGTCTGCTTGTGACAGGATCGCCTTGTCGTTGTCGCTGAATTCGCCGGGCTCCGGGAGCACGCCGCCGAGCTGCTTCGCGATCATCGACAGCGAGCGCTGCGCGAGGTTGCCGAGATCGTTGGCGAGATCGGCATTGATGCGCGCGACGATGGCCTCGTGATTGTAGTTGCCGTCCTGGCCGAACGGCACCTCGCGCAGAAAGAAATAGCGCATCTGGTCGACGCCGTACTGGTCGGCGAGGTTAAAGGGATCGACCACGTTGCCGACCGACTTCGACATCTTCTCGCCCCTGCTGAACAGGAAGCCATGGGCATAGACCCGCTTCGGGAGGGGGATCCCGGCCGACAGCAGGAAAGCCGGCCAGTACACCGCATGGAAGCGGATGATGTCCTTGCCGATGATGTGCACGTCGGCAGGCCAATAACGCCAGTTGTTGTCGCTCTCGTCGGGGAAGCCGACGCCGGTGATGTAGTTGGTGAGCGCGTCGACCCAGACATACATCACGTGATCTTCGTCGCCGGGCACCTTGACACCCCAGTCGAACGTCGTGCGCGAGATCGAGAGGTCGCGCAGGCCACCCTTGACGAAGCTCACCACCTCGTTCTTGCGGGAGTCGGGCCCAATGAAATTGGGCTGCGTCTCGTACAGCTTGAGCAGCTTGTCCTGATAGGCCGACAGGCGGAAAAAGTAGCTCTTCTCCTCGACCCATTCGACCGGCGTGCCCTGCGGCCCGAGCCTCACGCCGTCCTCGTTCAGGCGCGTCTCGTCCTCCGCGTAATAGGCTTCGTCGCGCACGGAATACCAGCCGGCATAGATGTCGGCATAGATATCCCCGTTCGCTTCCATGCGCCGCCAGATCTCCTGGCTGGAGCGGTGATGCTGCTCCTCGGTGGTGCGGATGAAGCGGTCGAACGACACGTTCAGGCGCTCGTCCATTTGCTTGAAACGGCCGGCATTGCGGGCGGCGAGCTCCGAGACGGACATTTTTTCGCCGGCCGCGGTCTGAACCATCTTCTGGCCGTGCTCGTCGGTGCCGGTCAGGAAGAACACATCCTTGCCGTCGAGTCGCGCGAAGCGCGCCAACGTATCGGTCGCGATCGCCTCATAGGCGTGGCCGATATGCGGGCTGCCATTGGGATAGGCGATCGCAGTCGTGATGTAGAAGACGTTGTCGCGCGCGGGGACGGCCACGGGCGTGTTGGCGTGCGGCGCTGCGATGGACTTCGGCGCGCGCGGGGCCTTGGGTTTCGATACATCGGGCTTCGCAGTCTTCGGCGGCGTCGCGACAGGAGCTGGTGCGGCGGTCACTGCGGGCGCAGCCACCCTCGCCGTCTTGGCTATCTTCTTCGCCGGGGCCTTGTTTTTCGCCGAGGCCTTGTTCTTCGCCGAAGCCTTGGCTGGCTTTTTGGTTCCTGTCTTCACCGTCTTCTTGGCGACGACCTGCTTCTTCGCTGCCTTCTTTGCCGTCTTCGCGGCGCTCTTCTTCCCGGTTTTTTTGGCGGCCGCCTCTTTGGTCTTCGTGGCTTTCTTGACGTTCTTGGCAGCTTTGCGCGCGCGCGCCTTCACAGCCTTCTTCGCGGCTTTCTTGACGGCCTTCGTGGCAGCCTTCTTCTTGCTGCTCTTGCCCTTAGCGGTTTTCTTAGCTCGCGTTGCCACGACGAATTCCTTTACCGGCTTCTCGAAATTGGGAAACGAATCTGCGTTAGTTTATTGTCTTGAGCATGATCCAACCGGAAAACCGCTGGACACTTTTCCGGATCATGCTCTAGCGCGTTGCGTCCGCCAGCCAGCCGAACACCGAGAAAACCAAGGGCTTTCGCTCCAGATTGTAGGTTTCGGTGTCGCGCGCGGCGCGGACGATCTTTTCCCATACCTCAGCTAGACGCGCAAGGCGCGGCAGATTTTGGTTGGCATTGGCCTCGTCGGCGTGCAGGCGTTCCGCGATCCAGCGATCGATGCCGTCAATGAAGGCGGCAAGCGCAACGCGGTCGCTTGTGCCGAGCGATTCGCCGAGCGTGTGCAATTCGCGCGGATCGACCTGCGGCAGTCGCGCCAACAATGCGGCCGTGCGTTGCTGGAGCTTCAGGGCGTCGCCGCCGAGCAGCGTCAGCGCCCGCGCGACGCTGCCCTCGGACGCCTCCGCCGCCTCGCGCAATGCCGGATCGTTCGGGTCGAGATCGGCAGCGGTTGCGGCTGCTCCAATCACGTCGTCGGTTGCGAGCGCGCGCAGGCGCAGCTTGCGGCAGCGCGACTGAATTGTGGCGAGCACGCGCGCCGGCGCGTGGCTCACCAGCAGGAACAGCGATTGCTGCGGCGGCTCCTCGAGAATTTTCAGCAGCGCGTTGGCGGCATTTGGATTGAGCTCGTCGACGGTATCGACGATGCAGACGCGCCAGCCTTCGGCCGCCGCGGTCGAGCCGAAGAATCCGATCGTCTCGCGCGTCTCGTCCACGGTGATCACCGTGCGCATCACCCCGCGATCGTTGGCGGTGCGCTCCAGCGTCAGCAGACCCCCATGCGAGCTCGCCGCAACCTGCCGCGCCACGGCGTGATCAGGATTGATGGCGAGATCTTCGGCGCGCTGCACCGAAAGCGCCAGCGGCTGGCCGTGAGCGAGCACGAAGCGCGCCATCCGATATGCCAGCGTCGCCTTGCCGATGCCTTGCGGTCCGCCAATCAACCAGGCGTGCGGGATACGCCCGCTGCGATAGGCGGCGAGCAGCGCGGTCTCGGCCTCGCGATGGCCGAACAGAACGCTCGTCTCGCGCGGATGAGACATGGCAGTTTCGCGCTCGGTCTGACGCGGGCTCATATGGACACCACCGTTGCCGGCGTCGGGAGCAGGCGATCACGCATCGCGATCCAGATGCGTCCGGCAACCGTGTCGGGATCGGAATTGGCGTCGATCAGCACGCAGCGCGCGGGATCGTCCGCCGCGATCTTGCGATAGGCTTCGCGCAGGCCCTGATGGAAACCAAGCTTCTCGGCCTCGAACCTGTCCGGCGTGCCGCTGCCGCGGCGCGCGGCCGCGCGCTGCAGGCCGATCTCGACCGGCAGGTCGAGGATGATGGTGAGGTCCGGCTTGAGATCGCCGATCGTGACCCGCTCCATCGCGTTGATCAGCGCGGCCGGCACGCGGCCGAGGCTGCCCTGATAGGCCCGCGTCGAGTCGGCGAAGCGGTCGCACAGCACCCACGTGCCCTGGTTGAGCGCTGGCTGGATCACGGTGTGGACATGATCGTCGCGGGCGGCCGCGAACAGCAGCGTCTCGGCTTCGGGTCCGAGCAGCTTGCCCATGCCTGACAGCACCAGATGGCGCATGATCTCGGCGCCCGGCGAGCCGCCCGGCTCGCGCGTGACGAGGATACGCATCCTGGCGGCCTTGAGACGGTCGGCGAGCTTCTTGATCTGGGTCGACTTGCCTGTCCCCTCGCCGCCTTCAAAGGTGACGAAACGCCCGCGTCCGGACGGCCACTTTACCGCGCTTTCACTCATGATCAGAGCTTCTCGGCGCCCGCACGGAACATGCCGATCACCAGCTCGCTGGCGCCGTCGATCGCGCGGCGCACCGTCGAGCCGGTGCCGATCGCGTCAGCGGCATAGACCGGCGTCTCCACTGCGATGTTGCCGCTGCGCCAGACCCTGACCAGCCCGACCTTCTGCCCGGCCTCGACCGGCGCGCGCACCGGGCCGTTATAGATGACGCGCGCGATCAGCTTGTCGCTGCCGTTCTTGTGCACCATCACCTTCACGGGCGTCTTGGCGACCAGTTTGACCGAGCGGCTCTCGCCGCCGAACACCTTGGCGTAGCCGACCGGCTGATCGGCCGCGATCAGGGTGCGGGTCTCGAAATTGCGAAAACCCCATTCAAGCATCTTCTTGGCTTCGGTCGCGCGATCGTCGGGGTCTTCCAGCCCGTTAATGACAACGATCAGCCGCGTGCCGTTCTGCACCGCCGAGCCGACCATGCCGTAGCCGCCTTCCTTGGTGTAGCCGGTCTTCAGACCGTCGGCGCCTTCCATCGAATTGAGCAGCGGATTGCGGTTGGGCTGGCGGATCTTGTTCCAGGTGTATTCCTTCTCGCCGAACAGTTTGTAGAATTCGGGAAAGTCGAGAATGATGTGCCGGGCGAGAATGCCGAGCTCGCGCACCGTCATCTTGTTGGCGGGGTCCGGCAGGCCGTTGGAATTGCCGAAGGTCGATTTCGTGAGGCCAAGCTCGCGAGCTCGCTTGGTCATGAAGTCGGCGGCGAAAATCCGCTCGCTGCCCGCCATGGCCTCGGCCAGCGCAATGCAGGCGTCGTTGCCGCTCTGGATGATCGCCCCGTGCAGGAGATCGTCGACCGTGACCTTGCTGTTGATGGCGGCGAACATGGTCGAGCCGCCGGAGGGTGCGCCGCCCTTGCGCCAGGCGTTCTCGCTGATCCGGTATTCGTCGGTCAGCTTGATGTCGCCCTTCTTGATGGCGTTGAAGACGACCTCGGCGGTCATCAGCTTCATCATGCTCGAGGGCGCGCGGAGCTCGTCGGCGTTCTTCTCGAACAGCACACTGCCGCTGGAGGCCTCGATCAGGATCGCGGTCGGGGCGTCGCCGTCGAAGCCGGAATCATCTGTTTTCTTGGCGCCCTGGACGCTCTGGTTGGCGGCGTAGAGCGCCCCGCTCCAGCCAATGGCCGCCACCAGAGCCGTCGCGATCAGCCCGCGCGCCAGCGCTCCGGCGGTAAACCAGGTGCGCCTAAACGAGGAAAGACGAAATTCCATGGCCAAGCCCTGAGAGCGGCGTTCTAACAGTTGGAGCCGGTGCAAACAACACGGGGTGGCCGCTTGTCCCGAGATTGCACGATTCTCGTCCCGCCCCTATCGTGGCACCTCAGATTTTCTGACCAAACCCCTGAAACAAGGCGGAAAAGCGATGTCATCCACCCGCGTGATCAAGGCCAACGGGATCGACCTGTTCATCCGCGAAGCCGGTCAGGGGCCGCTGGTGGTGCTGTGCCACGGCTGGCCGGAACTCTCCTACTCCTGGCGCCACCAGATCCCGGCGCTGGCGCAGGCCGGGTTTCGCGTCGTCGCCCCCGACATGCGCGGCTATGGCCAGAGCTCAGCGCCGCCCGAGGCGACGGCCTATTCGATCTTCGACACGGTCGGCGATATCGTCGGCCTCGTGCAGGCGCTTGGCGAGACCAAGGCCATGGTGGTCGGCCACGACTGGGGTGCACCGGTGGCTTGGCACGCGGCGCTGTTCCGGCCCGACATCTTCACGGCGGTCGCCGGCCTGAGCGTGCCACCGCCGTTCCGCGGCCGCGGCAAGCCGCTCGAACTCCTGCGCCACGGCGGCATCACCAATTTCTATTGGCAGTACTTCCAGGCGCCCGGCGTTGCCGAAGCCGAGTTCGAGCGCGACGTCGCGCGCACCATGCGCATCGTGCTCGGCGGGCGCGGCCTTGCCGATCCCTCCGCAGCCATGTTCGTGCTGGAGGGCAAGGGATTCCTCGGCCACGGCAACCCGGAGGAGCCTCTGCCGGCCTGGCTCACCGAGACTGACCTTGCCTATTTCACCGAAACCTTCCGCAAGTCCGGCTTCCGCGGCGGGCTGAACTGGTATCGCAACCTCGATCGCAATTGGGAGCTGACGGCGCCCTGGCAGGACGCGCAAATCCATCAGCCGTCGCTCTTCATTGCCGGTTCGAACGACGCCGTCATCACCGGCCTGATCGGAGCCAAGCGCGTCAACGAACTCGAGCGCGTGCTGCCCAATCTGAAGCGAAAGCTGATCATCGAGGGCGCCGGCCATTGGGTCCAGCAGGAGCGGCCCGACGAGGTGAATGCGGCGCTGATGAGTTTCCTGAAGGAAAGCGCGGCTCAGTAGAGGCCGCGGCCGCTCAGGATGCCGCGGGCCTCGGCAGCGCCGTCCGAGGCGTAGGCGCCGGACGGAGCGCTCTCGGTCGCATAGCGGCCGTCCCCGTCATAGGACACGGCGCGCGCGTTCTGGAGCGCCCGACCCCGGTTGCGGCTCGAGGCCGACATTTCCGAGGTCGCACTGAGTGAAGCCATGTCGGCGGAGGTGTTGCCGAGATTGTAGGGCCGTCCCTCCGGCGTCGGAACTTCGCCGCGCATGGCGCCGCGGTTCGACGATGGCAGCTCCGGCACGAAGGGTCTCGCGGAGGCGACCCGGACCATCGACGGCGATGGCGCCGGGGTCCCGGTGCGCAAGGTGGCCATCAGCTGGCGGTCGTCGGAGCCTTCCAGCGGCGCCCGGCCAACATACTCGACACGGACCTTGGCGATCCCATTGCCTTTGAATTCAAGCAGTTCGGCGGCCTTGTTCGAGACGTCGATGAGCCGGTTGCCGTGATAGGGCCCGCGGTCATTGACGCGGACGATCAGCGACTTGCCGTTCGAGACGTTGGTCACCCGCGCATAGGACGGCATCGGCAGGGTCGGATGCGCCGCGGTCAGCGAGCCCATGTCGAACACTTCGCCATTGGCGGTCAGGCGGCCATGGAAATCGTCGCCGTACCAGGACGCCATGCCCTCGGCGCGGTAGTTGACGTCCTCTTCGGGCACATAGGTCCGGCCACCCACCACATAGGGCTTGCCGACGCGATAGGCGCCGCCGCCCTTCGGGACCGGATCGCCCAAAGCCACGACCCGGGGGCTCGAGGACACGCCGTATTTCGGATCGACCCGGCTGGCGAATTTGTTGGAGGAGGCGCAATTGGCGAGCGCAAGGCAGGTCGCGGCCATCGCAGCAGCGCGCGCGGCCCGCAAAACCGAATCTGACCGTCGGATCCCCATTCGCCCCAAATACCACTTTGCCGGAGGCGTACCTAACCCGCTTTGGCTACGGGTAGCGCTGTCCGGTCCTTTGCTCCGAGGCGGCCCACCACCGCGTCGGAAGTGGTAACGATAACGCAACCCGAACACGGCGGAAATGGGGAGCGCACGGCGTTCACGCCGGGATGGTAAACAGGGCGTATGCGCTCGCCCCGTTGAACTACGGGGCGCCGGTGCCCTGCTCTGTGCCACGCCTGGACATTCTGTTGCGCCAAATCCTCACTCCACCCCATTGTCGCGCCGCTCACTGGAATTCTTTTGACTGTGCAAGGCCGCCCGCGTTTTCTCGCGTGCAGGGCGGAATGGAATGAGACGATGATCGAGACGGTTTCGGCACTGATGGGTTTGGTAAGCGCGGGGATCTTCCTGGCCCATGCGTTTGAAGGTTACCGCACGAGGGCCTGAGGCACTCGCGCGGACGGCAAGCATCACCCTTTCAAGACGGCGCGTTCGGACATTTTTAATCGATCCGATCGAGCATCGCAGACGAGAGCGGCAGGTGTCCCATGCGCAACCATGACCTCGTATCCGATGGCTTCCTGGCATTGACCGCCGGTGGTCTGGTCCTGCTGTGCTCCAGCCTCGTGGCATTGGCCTTCGCCTGAGCACCCAGCACTTCCCGAACAATACGCTTACCGCAGTCCAAGCAGCGAACGCCGATAGAGACTGTCACGGGCTTCGCTCAGGCAGACGAAGCTGCCGTCAAAACCCTGGCCGTACCGCTTCTGGCCTTTGCCGTAATAGACACCTTTGCTGAAATCGAGCCAGACAACCCGGTCGTGCGGGCAGTGACGCTGCGCCTGCGCCTCGTAGCGAAATGGCGTCAGCGGCGTGGCCGATACCTCAGCGCCGCAGCAGCCGACCAGGATCGTAGCAGCGAGTGCGATCGCGCCGGCCCATTTGCGGAAGCTGCTCCAAGATACTCCGCAAGATATTCCGCAAGACACCACCCGCCTCCCGATCCCAGCCGTCGAGGGCCGGCCTGCTTTCACTTGTCCGCTTCGAGTTGCTGCAACGCCTGGTGCATGCATTCCTGAAGCCTGGCTGCGACCTGTTCGCGCGCGACGCCTTTGGCGGCAAGATCGCCTGCCACCTTGTCGAGGATCTCGTCCATCGAGTGGTTCTCCAGATGGTCCGTCACCAACGCCGTCGCATAGCCGGCCGCGGCATCGCCGCTGAGGCCGAGCTGGGTTGCGGCCCAGAGCCCGAGCAGCTTGTTGGACCGGGCCGTGGCCTTGAACATGAGCTCCTCGTCGTGGACGAATTTGGCCTCAAAGCCCTGCTCGCGCTTGTCGAACGTGGTCATGGTCAGCTCCATTTCGTTTTTCGCTGATCGGGATCGGACTGGCTGGAAGCGAACGTCTCCGTGGTTCAAATCAGGGTCGTTGGAAGCTTCCGGCGGAAGCCAAACGCCGTCAAGCCCGCTGGGCGTGCCCAAGGCACCCACCAGCTCTACGCCAGCCAACCCGGCTAGGCAGAGATGTTTACTGTTCATTAAGCAGACTCAGCGCCGCATGGCCGGGGACATCGAGAGCTGACGCATGAACAAAGAACTGCGGGAGTTTCGACGGCTTGAACGGGTCTGCCTGGAGCAGGCAGCCCTCTCCACCATGGACCTCGCGCGAGGCGGGTTGCAAGGTCGCTGACGATTGTCGCGTCGCAGCCGAAGCGATCGAGGCGCAATCGCCTCGCAGACCTTTCGCAAGTGCCGTTCAGGCGCTGAAGCAGGCGTTGAGCGTGACCCGCATCCCTCACCGGCACTGAGACCGGCGCTCGCGGGCAAGGACATCCTTGACGGGGCGACCGCGTACGGTCAGCCCTTCGCCTCCGTCTGTTCACGTGCCAACCGTTCGGCCCTTAGCCGTTCCTTGTTCGCATAAAACGCCTTCTGCGCAGCTTCATGATCGCGCATGGCTTTTTCGGCTTCGACACGGCGTGTCGCATCGCGCGCCTGCCGCTGCTCGGGAGTCAAGGGCTTGCGCCGGTAGGAAATGTCTTCCGTCATGGCCAGATAATGCTGAGGTGAGGAAAGAGTTCCTCGTGGTCCCGCTGAGCGGCACTGCGGGCCGACTGCATAATGTGCGAAAACAACCCCATGCACAGTAGCCAAGTCCTTCTGCAGACAGCACTTTTTTTATCGCACTTTCGATGCGTTTGACCCCGCAGGGATCTCGATGTCTGCAATAACAGGCAAATGGTCTGAATAGGCCCTCGCGCCTTCGTCGGTCCAAACCTTCCCGATCGGGCTGTCGGACGTCGCATAGATCCGGTCAAGCCGCAGCAGGGGCAAATGCGACGGGAAAGTTCGCAGCCGCGTACGGTTTGGGCAGACCTGCGCGAGCACGCGCCGCACCGATTTGATCCAGAACCAGTCGTTGAAATCCCCGAGGACGACGGTCCTTCCAGGTTTCACCAGGCTCACCAGCGCCTGAGCCTGCGCGTGGCGCTCGTGGATGCTCAGGCCGAGATGCGTGGCCACCACGCGAACATCGCCAACCGGTGTCAGCAGTCCCGCGGCGATCGCTCGGCGCGGCTCCCGCTCACGATACGACACGTCGACGATCTCGGGCGGGCCGGAGAATGGAAAGCGGCTCAGGAGCGTCTGGCCGTAGTCGCCATCGGCCGTGACGATCGACTTGGCGTGAACACCGTGATCGCCGACGACGCTCGCCAGCTTCGCAAACGGATCGTCCGATCGCGATCGCGAATCCACCTCCTGAAGCGCGACGACATCGGGAGCCCATTTGCGAATGATGGAACAGATCCCTTCCAGATCGAACTTCGGATTGAGATTGAAGGTGCCATGCACATTCCACGTCATGAAGCGCATCAGCGCCTCCCGGCGAGCCACGTCGCGACGAATTGCGCGCCGGCGCAGATCGCGAGCCAGCCCAGGAACGCCAGTGCGAGCAGCAACATGTTGACCCAGGACGCGTTCCTGGCGAGATCAGCGATCTGAGCCCCCAAAACTGCCATGGCGAGAATGCCGGGCGTCATGCCGAGCAGCGTTCCGACCAGGAAGTCACGCAGAGGCAGCGTGCTCGCGCCAGCCACGACATTCACCACTGAGAACGGCGCGATCGGGATCATCCGGATGACGACGACAGCCAGAATCCCCTTGCCGACAACACGTTCCTGGATGCGCGCGGTACGTCGTCCGAGCAAACGCTGGAGGCGTTCGCGCCCGAGTGCCCGTCCGATCGCAAACAGGATAAAGGCGCTGAGCACGACCCCCGTCATGGCGGTGACGAAGCCTAGCCATGGTCCCAGTGCGGCAGCAGTCGCCGCAATGAGCACGAGAACCGGAAACACGACCAACCCGCCGACGACGAAAGCTGCAATCGCGAATGGCGGACCCCAAACGGACTGCGAATAGGCAGACAGAAGCGTCGACATCCGGCCCGCGTCGGCGAAATCGCTCAACGACGTGTAGGACCAGGCCATCGCCAGTCCAAAAAGCGCCACGGCGATCGAGACCATCCCGATGATCGTCTTCGTGCTCCACATCCGCGATGCCGCCCGCTCCAGATGAAGAGGCGCCTCAGGGTCCGCCACCGGCTGAACCATCGTGGCCAGAGCGCTGGTCAGGACCGAGGATTCAACGTCCCGCAGCGCCTTCGTCCCGCTTGCGACGTCGTCCAGGAGCGCAAAAAGACGATCTTCGTTTTGCGCGACGGTCTGTTCATCGAGACCGCAGAAATGGGCGATCAGGCGACGGCGGACCGAGGCGATGAACTCCCGATGCTCGTCTGATGCGGCTTCGAAGATCAGGTCACATTCGCTATCGGCACCCATCGATCGATTGTTCAAATTGGCCGAACCGATCCTCAAGATCCGATCGTCGACGATCATGAGCTTGCTGTGCACCATCACGGCCGCTTCCGTATCCCCGTTCCCCGAGACCGGGTAGACGAAGCGGATGCGATCGGCGACGCCGGCCGAACTGAAGCAATCGATGAAAGCGCCCCGGCCGTTCTGCATCGCTTGGGATTCCAGCCATGAGGAGTGCAGTTTTGGGGTGACGATCAGAACCCGAAGCGAAGGCACGCGCAGCATCTGCTCCGCCAATTCGCGCGCGATCTTGGTGGCGCTGGTGAACTGGTTCTCGATGTACACGAATTTCGTCGCGGACCGCATCGCTGCAATCAGCGAGCGTTCGACCTCCCGGAGCGTCGAACCTGCCGGACAAACCACCTCGGTCCTGGCGATACCCACCGGAATATGTTCAGCCTCGACCGGCACAATCGCCGGCCAGCGCAAGCTTTTCAGCGGGCGCCGATCATCAATTTGTTGGCCCGCCGCGCGCCAGCGTTGCTCCACGAGGTCGAACAACTGCGCCGCCGCATCCCCATCGACCACGCATTGAACATCATGAAACGGCAGGTATGGCTTGCCCTGGGGATCACAGCGCGATGCGTGATCGGCGCGATGATCACTGGTGTCCCAACGCCTGATCGTCAGATCGAGCCCGCCGACGAACGCCAGTGAACCATCGACACAGACGATCTTCTGGTGTTGGGCCGACCCAAAGGGAAGCGTGGCATCCAGGTGAAACCGGACGCGGCCATCTGTGTCGGCGGTAAATTTGGCCGCGGAATTCCATTCCCTCTCGGAGGCGTAGAACGAGACGAAGTCCCAGACGAGAATGTTGATGTGCAAGGTGGGACGGCGGTGGACCAGCGCGCGCAAGAATGGGCCGAGTTGCTCCGGCAAGCCATCATCCGCTCGCCCGGACTCGCCGACCAGCCTGGTCTCACTATGGATATCCCACCCGACGATATAGACGAGGTCCTGCGCCTGCAGCAGGGTCTGCCGCAGGGCCGCGAAATAAGCGGCAGCATCGTTCAGAACCGCCACACGCCGCGCCTCGCACCGCCGCCAGACGGTGTCGCCGGGGATCAGGGTCGATGAGCTCTGAAGCAGGGAGACCTCGCAATCTGCGTTCGCGTTGAAACGCACTGACCGCGCAAGGGGTTCCCCGACTCAGAACCAGAGTGGCCGTTGCAGCGTGCGCGGATTCCGGCGCCACAGTCGCCCATTGCCGCTACTTGGTTCGGACAGTCTTCGCACCTGCGCCTTTCAAGGCGTCCGCGATCTTCTCAGGCGCATCGCCGTGAAAATCCACGGAGACCTCGATCCGGCCTTCCAGCTTCTGGTGTCCCTCCGGCGCAGGCGCGGCCTTGGCGTCAGGACCGGCCGGGCGTGTCCCCGACGTGTTCGCGCCACCGACGGGCTGGACGAAGACGTCGCTTCGCGGCACGCCGCATTCCTGCACGACATGCTCAACCGCAAGCTCGGCGCCGCGGCGCGTGTCGAATTCTCCGATGATCGTACTTTCCAAGGGCGCCCTCCATGGCTGGACGAGAGTGCCAACAACGGGTCAGCGAGGGCCAGGTTCCTGAACCCGCGGGCGGTTAGAACCGAACGATCCCGAACAGAACAAGCAGCGCGAGAGTGATCAACCCGGAGACCAGCAGCGAGCCGAGACATCCCAGCCGGTTCGAGAAAAAGAAGAACATACCTCGCCCATCCCATAGCTTCGTGACGAGCTAAGTTCTCCCATTCGACAGCGTTCCTGGAGGCGCTTTGGGGCGCGCGAACGAGGACCAATCCAAGAACCAATCGTTTCGCGGGACGTTGAGTCCGCGATGTCAGACGCTTTTGATTATTTCCGAGCGCACGCGGTCCGAGCCCTTTGCAAGGCCCGGGCGATGCCGCGCCGACGAATGAAACATCTGCAAACCGTCGTGGCCCGGATCTACCACCTGCTGACCAAGGAGGCTGCGTATGGGCCCAACCTGCAGCACATGGACGACTTCCGGGCAGCCCAGAAGCTCGAGAAGTCGATCGACTGAACTGCAATGACGGTGACGCTGCACGCCCTCCCCCGACGCGCTCAGCTCCCTTTGGGAGCGGTCCTTGACTGCGACCCTGCAAGCCCGGGATTGATGGCCAGCGACGCGCCGGCGGCGCCGCCGGCTTCATAGGCCGTCATCGACACCATCCGGCTGCTGCTGCGCTGGGTCCGCATCTTCAGGTCGAGCTTGTCGAACTCCGCATCGACCACCGACGTCTTGAGAACCACCAGCCCGCGGCCGGTGCTTTCGTTGATCTGATCGCGACTGGCCTTGATCGCCACCAGCCTGTCCGCGATGGACCCCACCATCCCGAGCGCGAAGGAGGCATTGGCCAGATGCCGCTCCTGGTGCCGGAACCTGCTGTAGTCGACCGAGGTCTTGAAGCGGCCGAGCTCGGCGCGGACGGCGCCGTCGATCAATTCGGCCAGATAATGCGCGACCTCGATGTCCGCGCCGAGGCCGAAGAACACATAGCTGCTCTCGCCGGCCGTGTTCTTCTCGCGCCAGACCCGACAATCGCAGAAACGAGCGATCGCCCCGATGCAGTCGTCCAGGGGAATTCGCTTCTTGCGAAAAGTCTCGTAGACCTTCCGCTCGCACGGCGACGCCCGCAGTTCGACGTCGGACAGCGACAAATCGTGGCGATCCAGCAGTTCGGCGACCTTGGCGGCCGCAGACAGCGCCTCGTCCTCAGTGCAGCCATTGGCGATGGTCTTGGAACGCAACGCCTGAATGCGGAGCTTCAGCTTGTCGAGTGCAGCTGGATTGGATGTCTGATTCACCGATCACCTGTCCGGGTAAACCCGACGGATAGAACCCGGTCGGATAGACCGGCGGAAGGGGTCTCTTGTCAACTGTATTGATCTTCGACTTTTTTCGAACGGACCTCACTCCTTCTACGTGCGGTGCACGACCTCGCGGCACTGACCATAGAATGCAGAGACGAGGCTTCACTACAATCGCGCACTCGCTCGATTTCCACCGCAACTGACAAATCACTGTCGGGAGCAGACCACCACAAGCCGAACGGGGTTGCGTGAGCGCCTTGGCTTTGGCGGCGGCGTCGTGTTCACAGTATTTCGAGCTTGCAGCCAGCCGGCTTTGATCCCTGCGCTTGTTGAGGTTAGCCGCAGCAGAGTGGTGGATTGAAGGACGCACTGATCAAGGCCGTCGATCGGTTTTGTGCCGCGACACATAGGGACTGGACCCGCTGTTAAGGTTTAGCGGTCAGGTTAACCCCAGCGAACGTTTGGCTGAGAGCGTCGAACTCGATATGACCTCGAATAGAGGAATATTCGAATGTCCAATAGAACCGCATTTCAAACTGCAGATGCAGACGAGCCCCACAACTTTTTTGATCTCGTCATTCACCTCACCTTCAGCGCTGTAGCCCTCCTGGCCACAGCTGTTTCGCTGGAGGCGATTGGGTTCATCGCTTGGCAGCCATCCACCTTTCTGGTTGCCTATATCTTTGACTGACGCGATTGGCTGGCATGAGCGAATTCGAAGGCCTCTCTGACCACTTCATTCTGCGGATGCACGAGTTCATTCGCCAAGAGGTGCAAGCAGATAGGCTAGCCGGCGCGCGTTTTGTCGGATTGCCAGCGAGGCTGCGCGCGGAAGCTCTTGCACGGGAAATCGAGCGACGCGGCTTGTTCTGCACGGCAATTGACTGGCCTCAGCATCTTGAGCCTGGAGCGGACAAATACGCACTGACCATTGGACACCGGAAGACGATCTAAAGCTCATCGTGCTCACGGCGCGACGCGTCCCGATGACCGGATTGCTCGCCTGCCAGACCGCAATCGCAAATGTCGATCCGCGATCGACTGCGACTCCTGCGGACCTGCATCGTGAACAAGAGAATGCCAAAGCTCCCGCGTAGCGGCCTCGGTCTAACCAGTCCCCGGCCCCTCCAACCCGGGGCCGTCTCTCCATCAGCCTACCGCCGCGTTGCGCCTCGCGCAGCTAACTCCCGATCCAGATCTTTCAAGCGCTCAAGCAGGTTCTCGACGATCTCTATGCAATCGGAAGGTCCCAACGATTGCACGCCGCGCGCCGCTAGCTCGCGCTCCAACATGGCGGCTATAATGATTTGAATGCTCACGAATTCTCCGCCGACTTCGCCTCCGAGACGGTACGGCTCAACTTAGAAATGGGTTCGCTAAAGCGAAAGGCCGCAGGGTGGTTCCAGCCCCCACTGCGGCCATCCCGGGCAAATTAGAAACTGGTACTTAAATCTCGCCGGTGTTCTCACAGTAGAACACCGTGTTCCGAAAAAGGATTCCGTAAGACTACCGGAATTCGGGGTGGCCCGGATTGTCACTCGGGTGTGGAAATGGCACCGCTTCCTTACTAGGCCCATGCTCATTGCGGATGAGAGCGCCGGGAGCGACGCTGGGCTGGTACGTAGACTTCCCAGATTCCGGAGGTCGCTACCGCCACAGCCGGCGCGTGACGTTGAACAACGCCGCAAGCGGGACGCCTACCAACACACCCAGCATGCCGTACGATGTGACCAGCAGCGCAGCGCTAAGCGGCCCTGCGCTTGTCGCAAATCCGTAAGCTGCGCCTAAGCCTCCCAGCGTCACGGCAAAGACGACCATGTTGCGGTCGTTGCGCGCCTCGATGTTATAGACCGGGGGCCTTTTGCGGTGAAGAACGGGAGGACCGAACGGCACCTTCGAGCCGCAATTTGGACAGGCCGACGCACTCGGTGAAACCGGGTGGTCACAGTCGTGGCAATCGATCAGCTTTTTGGTCTGTCCCATGCCGCAAATCGTAGCGGCGGAGCGGCCAGTCCACAAGTTCGGCAGCTACTCCCAGCACACCGTCCTGCATGACCACAGCAGGGCCGCTCTGATCCTCCAGCATTCTCCGCGCTTGACGGCTTGAAAACCTGCGCGCCGCGCGGAAGGTTGACCAGTTCGGGACCTTTCTCGCCCACCATGGCGAGTACACCCGGGGCCGAACTGGTGCCGCTTGCGAACATGGGAATGGAGAGGCCGCCCGCTCCGGCGCCGAGAGCGGCACCAGACCACGTGGGCACGCTGCTGGAGCCCGCGCTGCCACCAAGCCCAAGCAACGAACCCAACCGTTTTAGATCAAGCGCTTCTTCGAAACAGAAAGACGGATTGGGCACTATTGGACTAGGAGGTGGCGGAAGGGGTGTCTGTCAAACCTTGCTGAAGTCGCACGCCTTTTCCGCCTACATCGAAGAGCAATCTACGGTCCTGCCCACGGTTATATCTCGCAGCCGCGCGATCGTAGTTCTCAGCTATTTCCAGCAGCGCGCCGGACTCGCCGGGCACCCTGCTCTCCTCCGCCAGATACGCTCCACGAGTGAGCTCGTCGATGTCGTGCTGATGCCGCCCCGTGCGGCCGATCAGACTCCTGCCGTCGGCGGCACGCCTTGTTGCTCAATGCGGTTCTAATCCGTGTCGCCGTCCCGCAATGATTCCAGTAATGTGCGCTGTTTTACGGAAAGCGTGGACTGAATGTCACCAATCCCGACCGACAAGATCGCGCTCTTTATCGACGGAGCCAATCTCTACGCGACGGCGAAAACTCTGGGCTTCGACATCGATTACAAGCGCCTGCTGAAGGAGTTTCAGAGCCGCGGGACGCTGCTTAGGGCGTTCTACTACACCGCGATCATCGAGGATCAGCAGTACTCCTCGATCCGGCCGCTGATCGACTGGCTCGACTACAACGGCTACACCGTCGTCACCAAGGCGACCAAGGAGTTCATCGACGCCTCCGGCCGCCGCAAGGTCAAAGGCAACATGGACATCGAGCTCGCCGTGAACGTGATGGAGCTCGCCGACACATCGACCAGATGGTGCTGTTCTCGGGCGACGGCGACTTCCGGTCCCTGGTCGAGGCCGTTCAGCGCCGCGGCGTGCGGGTCACCGTGATTTCCACGATCGCGAGCCAGCCGCCGATGATCGCCGACGAGCTGCGCCGCCAGGCCGACGTCTTCACCGACCTCGTCGAGCTGCAGTCCAAGCTCGGCCGCGACCCGTCCGAACGCCCCGCCCCGCGCGATCGTGAAGCGCGTGGACACATGCCAAAGTTCTTGCAGGAACCGAAGGGAAACGACCCACACGACTAGACTCTGAAGGCGGCGCCTCGCCTGCGAGCATGGCGGGGCGCCTTTGCCATCTTAACCTAGGTTAAAAATCGCATGGACACTGACCAAAAGTGAACTTAGTGACCGCCGAATAGATTTCGAGAAACAGCGGGCAGCGGCGATCGCGGAACTGTCCCCCAAGAAGGACCAAGGCGCCGCCTCGCCCTGGCGTGCCACTTGCCTCGGAATTGACTATCTAATCCTGTGGAATAGGCGCCTAGTGGATCCATCACCGGCCCATCACGGCCTCTATCGGTGACTGAGAGCCCCGTGCTCCCGCCAAGATATGCGGAGCCATTTATGCCCATGCTCACCCCATCCCTGACAGAACGCCTCACCCAAATGGCGAGCGCCGCTCGCAGCCGGGCAGAGGCAACACCTCCGGGCCCCAAGCGGGAAGCTTTGCTAAAAGCCGCGCGCCTGAGTGAGAACGCCCTGCACATTCAGCAATGGCTGAGCTCCACAGGCTTGCGCACGCCAACGTAACGATGGCGCCCGCAAGGGCCCGCGGGTGACCCGGGGGCCAATGCACGGAGAGGTGCACTGAAACTACGCGCGCCTCCGTTCGTAGTATCAGTATCCGGGATTTTGTTGATCCCTCTCGGGGCTGGACTAAACCCATCGCCGCCGGGACAAGGTATTGTTTGCCCGGCGGCGTTATTTTCACTTGAGCGCGGATCGGCGGAGCTTCAGGCGACGCGACTTTTTCCCACCTACGACAAGCGGTAGCTGACGCGCGTTCCGAGCTACTAGGAATCGATAATTTGCGAAATACCTAAGATGCCGCTTTGCTGGCGGCATGCGCGCTCCTCGGCACACGAAATGGTCTGGACACTATCCGCCCTGCAGCCCTGCGGAATGGCTGGCTGACGGCCATGTGACCTGCAACATCCAATGCCTGAACGGCTGTTGCGATCGCAGGGCGGACGTGCGGCTCGACATACTCCCGCAAGATCAGCCTTGGTCGCGCGTCGGCCTTGCGCCTGGTCTGCTCAGCGTGCGGCGCCGCAGGATCTGTGCATATCGTCCCGAACTGGCATGACAGTCGCGGGCAAGTCAGGCCAAGCATGGGCGCCTGAGGTTTTGATTCCAGCGATGAAGCACGTCACCGAACGCCCTTTTGCCGATCCGGAAGTCGCCGCGCGTCAGCTCGTTCAGCTGGCTTCGGGCATCGAGCCGGTCCAGGACGGCAGAATCCATATCGAGAAGATCAACTACCCCTTCCTCTACACGCTCAACGCAAGCGGGGCAGAGTTCGGCGCCGGCATCAGGTGCGCAGTCGAGAAGGGCTGGCTAGAGCTGCACGAGAGCGGTACCTACGTGCGGCTGCCAGGATCTGCTGGCGCTCCGGTAGGAACCTAGCATCACTGCCCGGCTTGCTGTCTCGCTAGCTCTCTTCTTCGAGCTGGCGGAGCGGCCCCGGCCTTGACCCCCCAGGCAATCCAGCCGGGGCCGTCTCTAAGCCGCGCGGCCTTGCCGTACTCCGCGGGCTTGCTTGGGAACATAAAGCTGCGTCCAGAGTCTGCCCACGTAGTGGCGAGACGTGCCTATGACATCAAGACAAGATTCCGTCCGATGTCCCAAGTGCGACCGACCGACACGGGTTATGGAGCGCATTTGGAACCCAAAGCCACCCGGCTTCCTCCGGATCTTCGAATGCGAATGCGGCGACTTAGTCTGGGAAGAACAGCTCCATGAGGGCGTGGAGGCGGGGCCTGAACAAACGCGCCCGCTCCTACACACGCCGACGGCCGGCAGATGAAGATTACCTTTGGCGACATGCGCGAGATGAGCCTGCGTGGCGTCCTGGTCTACTGCCATTGCGGTCACAAAGTTGCACTACGCGCCGATCGCCGGCCAGACGATGTTCGCTTGTCTGATATTGAACCACGGTTCGTTTGCGAAGGGTGCGGATCTCGCGGTGCCGACGTTCGGCCGGACTTCGACTGGAAGGCCAAAGCGCCTTTCGGTGGCTTGAGCTATCGATAGCCACTTAAAGACGGCCCCGGCCGTGGGGGCTTTTGAGGTGTGGGAGGCCGGGGCCGCTGGAGGTGCTGGACTGCGTCGGTCCAGCGACCCGAGCCTAGGAAAGTTCGGCGTTTCGCTCTGTTCGCTTTCACACCTTGGCAGTACAGTTCCCCTCGGGGAACGGAGTAGCTGCAATGAAAGACATGCAGGTTCAGTTGGAAAAGCTCCGCACAGATGCCGCCGAGTGCGCTCTCATCGGTGATTTGGCGACCGACCCGAAGAAACGAGAGCTGTTTCCGAGGCTGGCTGATCACCTGACGGTTCTCGCCTCAGAAGTTGAACGCGCAATCGCGGACAGCGTGAAGCACAATTGATGGCGATAGGCGGCGGCGGCCTTTCGAGGATCTGGTGAGAATTGGCGATTCCGGGTCTCTAAGGCTGTAGGGGTGGTTTTTGATTCGTATTTCCCTGCCACGGCTTCGAGTGCTCATGCTCAGCAATCCACTTGACCGCGTCGCCTTCCGAAATAAAGCCCTTGATTACTTCCGTTTCGCCATCGGGCCACAGAATATCCACCCCCCAGCCAAGTCCGGGATTTTTCCGAGCCATGAAAATTGGTCGCTGCTCGAACATCCGCCGAATATGCGCCTATGGTGCCCCGGTTCAAGCCAGCTATCCTGCCGCAATCAAACTATCGCACACTGTCCCCGCATCCGCCCGCCAAGCCGGGCCGGTTCGCTTCATGTGCTGGTGTGGACGGCCTCTCATCCCCACGGTTTGATGGCGCTCTCGGCGTCACAGAAAAGATGAGAGGAAAGTCTAATGAATATTCCCGTTCGTATCGGCATGGATACCTCGAAGTCGGTGTTCCAGCTTCACGGTGTTGATGAAAATGAGGTAGTGGTTGTCCGGCGCCAATTTCGGCGAGCCGAGATGATCCGCTACTTCGAGCGGCTTCCGCCGGTTCTCGTCGCCATAGAGTCTTGCGGCAGCTCGCACCATTGGGGGCGCCTGCTCCAATCTTTCGGGCACGAGGTAAAGCTGATCCCTCCTCAATACGTGAAGGCTTACGTGAAGCGCGGCAAGAACGACGCGGCCGACGCCGAGGCACTGTGCGAGGCGGTTACCCGGCCCAGCATGCGGTTCGTACCGGTGAAGTCGAAGGAACGGCAAGCGGCTTGCATGTTGATGACTGTGCGGGAACGCCTGGTCAGCGTGAAGTCGCAGCTCTCCAATGCTTTCAGGAGCTATGCCGCTGAGTTTGGTATCGTCGGGCCCGCCGGCCAGCAGAACGTCGCGGCACTCATCAAACGTGTGCTCGAAGACGAAAGCCTGCCGGAAATGGCGCGGGATCTCTTCCGCCTTCAGGCTGACGAGTATGCCGCGGTCCAAGCTCGCCTGGCGAAGATCGAGGCCAAGCTGATGAAGTGGCATCGCGAGGATGACATCAGCAGGCGTATTGCGACAATTCCAGGCGTCGGTCCGATTGGGTCGTCGATGCTCAGCATGAAAGCGCCGCCGCCCGAGACGTTCAGATCGGGTCGCGACTTTGCGGCGTGGCTCGGGCTGACACCCAAGGATCATTCAACTGGCGGCCGGCAAAGGCTCGGCGGCATTACAAAGGCCGGAGATTCTATACTGCGATCGACGTTGATCGTCGGTGCAACCGCACTGCTGAGGCATATCCGAAAGGGCCGTCATAAGCCGACACAATGGCTCGCTTCGCTGCTGGGGCGAAAGCCGCCAAAGTTGGTCGCGGTGGCCTTGGCAAACAAGTTTGCCCGCATCGCTTGGCGCCTGATGATATCGGGTGGCGTGTACAAGCAGCCGGTAGCCGCCATGCCGACTTGATCTGAAATCGGCCCGCGAGCGAGGTTGCTCGGCGGATTGCCCACGAACTTGCAGGACGCAGTAGATGGAAGGACCGATCGGTCGATACGCGCGAGCTTCCGAAGATTACACTGGCACTAAGAATGTCGCCCATGTGCTTGGAGCGTGCGTAGCGAACACCATCTCGGCCAGCGGGCTTTGTCCGCGCAAACAGGCCGGACATCTGATAGCAAGCGATCTGGCCAAAAGTCTGCTACAATCCTGACAAGTGGGGGGCCGTCCACATCTGCAATGTCTAACCCCCGACGCGCAGTAGCTCGCGCGCGTTCCGGGGCGCTCATTGAGAGCGTGAGGCTGCTTGGTCATCCAAGGTTCAGGGAGGAACGTCTAAGCTTGGTTCGCGGGGATAGTCTCCGCTGGAGTAGCATGGATGAAATTCAAACTTACTCTTGCCGCCCTGTCCGTTCTCGGTGGGACCGCATTCACAATTGCAACGGCATCGGCAATGCCAGTTGCTCCGCTGGGACAATCCAACAACGTCGCGAACGTTGAGACAGTAGCAATGGTGTGCGGCCGGCACGGATGTGTCCGAACTCGCCCGGTCTATCGTCCCGCCTATCGCCGCGGCGTAGTCGTCGTCCGTCGGCCTTATGCCCATCGATACTATCGGCGCTACTGATTCAGAACTTTCGTTCACGCGAAAAGCCCTGCCGGCGTAAACCGGCACACAGGAAAGAGGCCGCCAACTGAGGCGGCCTTACTTCTAGGTGTTCCGCTTATAAATACACGCGCAGGGAACAAACGAAGATTTATTATTATCGCGATCTGTTCTCGCCGGGAGAACAACGGGCCCGCCAGCGTGAACCAGGGCCGGTGCGTTGCTGGCCCGCCCAATTGCTTCACTCTCATCCACGCGGCCAATGGTGGCCGATTGGAGAGCAATCATGAAGTGCCCGAATTGTATCGACGGCTTCGTTCTGGTGATGCGTCCGCTCAGATGGGGCGCCCTATACCGCCACAACCTGTCTGCTCGGCGTGCCACGGCACAGGGCAGATGCGGGAGGACGATCAGACGAAGCCTCAGAAGGCCTAGAGAAGCACTAGCCCGCCCGTGTGAACCGGCGGGCCACTTACGCCGGCATTTTAGCTAGCGAGAAGCTTTCACACGCGCAGCATCTAGATCCGCCTTTATCTGCGGCATTGTCGCACCGGCGGGTTCTCTACTTGGGGGCGGCTCGTTGAGGTCTCGCGCCCATGGTGCCCCAGAGCGAATAGCTGACGGCGAGTTGGAATCAGTTGAATGCGCGCAAGCTGAGACGATGAGACCGCCGAGGGTCAGCGAACCTGCCCACATAAAGACCTGGATGCGCATGCCCATCCAACCGATTGCCCGAAGAATCGATCCTCAAATTATAGCACCAGTTCGCCCTGGGAGAGAGGCCCGCCAGCGTGAACCGGCGGGCCTTTGATGAGATTCAGCGGCGCCGACGTTCAAGACGCCATTTGGCGAACCTTGTGTCCGCGTCGGGACCGGCGAGGACAATGACAAGCAGGCTAGTGAGGTTCCGTGCCTCCCTGAGAAGATCTAGGGGCGGCTGGGTCATGCCATCGCTCCTTGCTGCCAGTCCTGCCTTCCGATCTGTTCGAGCAGGCCATCGAGGTCGCCAATGCCGCTCTCCGAGTGGTCTAACTCGTAGTCGCTGACTGACGCCACATGCCAAGCCTGTTGATCAGTATGGCCTTCCAGCGCGCCTAGTGAAGGTTCGTCATCCTCTGTCCGGGGAAATCCCGGTCGTCATTCAGCCGAGACCCCTCGACGCCAATCGAGTGGACATGTTGACCAAGCATGATGCGGCTATAGCACTGGTCCGGGTTCTGAGGCCCACGGACATGCTGCTCCTGATTTGCTCAAAAATCCATCCCCTTCCGGGGGGATTGCGCATCGGCGTTCTCCATGACAGGTGCCGCTCACAGCGGCCGAACTTAAGGAGAAGTCATGCACAGGTTCTGGGACACGTTAGCGCGCAACAAAGTTGCTCTGCTTTTGACCGGAATAATCGCCCTTCAGATCCTCACGTGGCGAGCCGTGCTCAAGGTTGAGGAGCACACCGATGACATCCGCTTTTCGGTCACGAGAAAAAGCCCTTGCGGCGAGAAGTATGCTCCCTGTCACGTGGTCGTCGACCCGTAGAGCCGAAATCCCGCGTTCTGGTATTGCTCACCGGGCGCGGTTGAGCTTCACTCGATCGCCATACCGATCGTGCGGAACGTTATTGGCAAAGGCCGCAGGCGCCGCAAGTGGTGACCTGCGGCCTCCACCAAGCTTAAGCAGCCCAGAGGCCGTGGGTCACGTTGTCACCACGTCTGCCGCCGCCGTCGTCAAAAATGGCTTCATCCAAAGCCAGCAGCAGGCTGTTGCCGAACTTCGCATACTTGGTTGGAAACAACTTGTTGTGCGCGGCCACGTAGGATTTCACCCGAGTTCTGACGTCTTCGCGCTTCAAAGCGCCCGTCATCAGGTCCTCAAAAATCGCCGCAACAACATCAATTTTATCGGAAAATTTTCCGGCAACATAGCAATGATCTTGTAGAAATCGTTGTTCTGTTCGCGAACGACATTGTTCCTAATTCGCTGATAGCGCAGCCGCTGACTGCGGCCGGCGGTGATCGATGCCCGGGCGACAACTACGGTGACGAGGTGCTCTATCTCGGGATCCGCGCGCCGGTATGCCTGCAACGATACGTGTCGGAGCAGATAGCCAGGGCTGCCGCTGTCCGTGATGCTGCTGATCGTAGCATTCGGGTCCTGCAGCGCCGTTTTGATCTGCTCTCCCTTTTCGGGGCGAAGAATGCCTCCCTTCGCATCGACTATCTTTCGGCACTCAAGGCAAAACCGGTACGGGTAGCCATCTCACCGGTAGATCCTTGCCCCTTCTAGCGAGTCGCCGCGATTACAATGCATCCTTCCTCGCAGGATGGGTGACTTGAGAGCGTCAGCGGCTTTTGCGTTTAGCTTCGCGAGCCGCATTGCCTCAACAGCCCACTCAGGATCCAACTCACAATGCTTTTTGAAGCGTTGCGGGGTCACCAAAGCGGGACCGCATCGCTTATCGCCCGACGTGATCTTTCGCAGCGTTTCGCCTCTCTCTAGTCGCCGCATGAACTCGTCGGCAAGTCCAGGTGTCATGCCGGGAGGCTCGTTCATCCACTTCCATCTGGCCGCACTACGCTCCTCATGTGATCGATATGCTTGGACACGCGACATGCTCGCCTCCACACAGCGCTTGATTGCGCTGTGGAAGAGCGTGCCTGAGTCGCGGCGGGTCAAAGGATGATTGGTGGCAATCCACCGGTTGCTGGCCTTGCGCTCTCGCTCTGGTTGCTGTTCGGTAAGGCTTTAATGGACCTTTTCAGATGCCTGTCCTGCCAATTCAACAGTTCCAAATAACTGACGAAATCGCTCCGCGCGACGCGGAGGCGCTAACGTCGATCAATGATGAAATTGTGCGGCTTTCGAAGCGGCGCCGACCAACGATTACTGTGGCCGGTCACCTGGCCCGATCGAAAATCGGATGGAAAATTGAGACCTTCGCAGAGGCTGTGCTCTATAGGGTCGTAGCGCTTGCCGAAGGGACGGCACTCTCCTGGAATCATGCGATGCCGCTACCGGCCTTTCTCTGCACACGAGCGCTCGTTGAAACTGTTGCTCTACTTGTCGATTTCGAAGGGCGCGTGTCCAAGCTACTCGACGCCGAGGATCTGGAGGGACTTGACGAACTCGCGATGAACAGGATTTTTTCCAGCCGCGACGAAGAATGGTTGAAGCAGTCTCCCGCGTTCAAAACGGTAAATGCGCTCACCCACGTTGAAAAGCTGGATAAGCTTTTGCCGGGGGCACTAAGCCATTACAATCGCTTGTCGGAGCGGTGCCACCCAAACTCCCTCGGTCATCATCAGATGTTTACGACGACCGACTACGGCAACGGCACCGTGACATATGACGCCGTGAAGGCAATGCGCGACGTTCCTGCGATAATCGCGGGATTGACGCTCTTGGCGGTCGCTGAACATTCGCTTAGAGAGCTGAGCCCCCTCTTCGAGCGAGTGTCAGAGCTACATCACCGGATGAACCCTTCACCCGGTGGATTCACACTCGAAGTGCAACAGTTGAGAGGAGAAGGCCTCTGCCGGGGTTCTGAAGTCAAGGCATTTGCGCGGGGTGTTGTTGTAGGCGGCAATGGACTGACGGAAGCGCCTGGTTGGGAGCTTTTCGAGGTCGGTCTTTCGGGGGATGAAGCGGCGCAAGCGGCCGATGGCGTTCTCGATGCCGCCCTTTTGCCACGGCGCGTGCGGGTCGCAGAAGAAGGTCTTCATCAAGAGGCTCTGCAAGGAAAGGTGGGCGGCGAACTCGGTGCCGTTGTCGAAGGTGACGGTACGGCGCAGTGCCTCCGGTACGGCTTTGAACAGGCGTACGAGATGGCTAGCGATACCGGCGGCGAACTTGCGTTCGATGGGAACGGCGAGCAGCAGGCGCGAGGTTCGCTCGTGGACGGCCAGGATGGCCTGCCGGTATTTGGAGAACATCATCAGATCGGCTTCCCAGTGGCCCGGGACTTTGCGATCGGCGACCTCGGCAGGCCGTTCTGCCAGCGAAACACGGCCTTCGATGAAGCTTGCGGGGCTCCCGCCTCGTTTGCCGCGGTGGCCTCGCTTGCTCTTGCCTCGAGGCAGATAGCGCCGCCAGGTGAAGTCCGTCGTGCGTGTGATCTGGGCGTAGATGAAGCGGTAGATGCTCTCGCAGGAGATCACCCTACGGCCACGTTCCCGGGCCAGCCTGCCTGCGACCTGTTCGGGTGACCAACCGCGGCTCAAGCCTGCCAAGACCTCGCGGCGCAAGCTGGCGTCCCGCTCGAGGCGAGAGCCCTTCCAGCGCCGCGCCCGGGTCTGCTGCTGAGCATAGCTTGGCTTGTAGCCGACTTGCCTGCCACGGTTCCGCCTCAGCTCCCGAGAGATCGTTGATGGCGGCCGATCCAAAGCTGCCGCGATTTGCCCGACCGAGCCGCCATTGGCCGAAAGGCGGGCAATCTCGCATCGATCGTCAAGGGAGAGCTGTTTGTAAGTCCGCCCCATGGCAACACCTCCAGATGGAAGTGTTGCACTTCGTTTGTGAACTCAGGCCCCGAGCCTGACTAAGCCCTGGGATTTGATTCGAATACTCCGCTGAACATCTAAGGAGCCAGAATGTCCGACGTCGATTGGGAAGTCGTTCGCAAATATCGTCTCTCAACCGAGCGGCCGCCCGAATGGCCGGAAGATGTATATGCGATCTCCGTAAAGGGTTCAGCATTGCTTGGAATCCACGAGAGATCCGGCAAACTTTATTGGGACGGAAAAGAGGTCGTTACACGCAACGCCATACGCTTGGGCACGGTTGAAAGATGGATCGCGATCTTCGCTGCGATTGGCACCTTTGGAACATTCTTGGTGAACGCGGGACGCGCTATGGGCAAGTGGTCGTAAAAGCCGCGCCAAACGCTTTCTGTCTAACGAACCTCAGAGCCATCGGGCAGCCCGACCTCAACATGAAAGTTCTCGCCTTCCTCGTCGCGAAGTCGGATTCCATGTAGCGGCGTAACGAACATCTGCTGTTGGGCGGAGTTGCCGAAGAGGCGGAAGTCGTTCCTTTTCAAAAAAGCGAATATCTCGCTGGCCAGGACATATGACTCGTGGCTTCCCATGGCGCCCCAAACAACCACCAGCTTATTTCTCGGCACTGCGTTGAGCAGGCCCGACTTTAAACTGTCGCCCATCACCCGCTGCGACGCGGCATTAACGTGGACATTCTGAGCGGTGATGCCGCCCGACTGGTTATGGGAGGTTACGTAAACGTTCCCCGTCGGCTTTGTTGACTCATTGCCCACAACCGCATCTTCCTTTGGTGGCATGCCTCTAAGCAGCCTTAGCCCAAACAAGCTAAGTACGAAGGCGCCGAGGGAGAATAGAAGGACCGGTATGTAGCCCCACTGTGTGAGATAGGCCAAGCAGCAACCACAACAGCCATCACCGCACCCCCAATGTAAGGCCAAACCTCCTTGAGGAATTCCAGGGACGCCGAAACGGCCTTTGCAACCGAGGTGTAGGTATCGATCCTTGAGGGCATGCCCGAGTGTACACGGGGGCGTCAGACAGAAGCAACATTGCCGCCCTCACCTCCACCGCTTCCGTCTGCCCTAGACCTTATGCCGCGCGATCTCGGCACCGTAGGCGTCAACCACGATCACGACTGTGCCCGCATCACGGTCGCAATCTGGATCGCTGGCGATATCGCGCGCGACACGGGCGCCGTATTGGACCGCCAACTCAGCGGAGCGAAATAGCTCTCCCACATCGTCCGCCTGTGTCTCGCCGTTGTGTAAAATCGGGAAGTAGTAACGTCGCATATCCGCGGCCCTCGTCTTTAAGACGCGATCATGTCCACACGTCGGGACGGCCCGCACCTGTCAAAAGCGACAGGGTCTTGGCAAGCGGATCACCGGGCACCCTCCTCACAGACCCCGCCGCGTGTGTCGTCGCACAAGGTCAGCTAGCGTTACCACGCTGTCTAGCGGGAGGCGTCGAGCGTTGTTGCTGCGGTCAACGCGCGCCAAACCTGGAACTCATCGTTTACGATCTTGACGTACGATGGCGCTCCGCAGCGCCTGTGCTGGCATGAATCGATGTCCAACGATCGACAAGAGATCCGCCCGTGGTCGCCTGAAGAAGAAGCACAACTACTTGCGCTACTCGATGAGGGCATGACTGCAACCGAGCTTGGCGAGCGCTTGGGTCGCAGTCGCCAGGCCGTCTACGGTCGGTTACAACGTTTCCGCAGGCAGCGAGGCCGAGTAAGCCGAACCAGCAGGCGCGCCTTCGCGCAATGGATCGGTTAAGTGCGCTGCTTGCGAACTGCGCATTATGTTGTTAGACCGCGCCCTCAAGATTGAAGGAGCGCCGCTTGCCTAAGAAGAAACAAGTAGTTCGTCGCGAGTGGACCACGTCCGACGTCAAGGAACTCAAGGCGCACTCAAAGGCACGAACGCCTGTCGTGAAAATAGCCAAGATGACCAAGCGAACCGAGGGCTCGCTACGTCAGAAGGCGCTCTACTTGGGAATTGGTCTGGGCCATCAGCGGTGATTGAAAGCTCGCTGGCTCACACAGAACCGACCTGCCGAATTTCGATACTGGTTTGACATCAATCTGACACGCTCGGGTGCAGATTATTCGTCTTGCGATGCGCCGCAGAACCTCGCGGCCTCGTGCTAGAGGTTGAGGGCTCGCTACCGCCAGCCCCGGCGGGCCCTCCCTCAGTCAGCAAGACTGACGTTTAAGTTTTCCATAAGTGTGACATCAACGACATTGCGCCCCCGCACTGTCGCTCTAGGCTTGTGTTGCCGGGGCTGGAATCAATATTTCACGTCTTCATTTTACCCGGCAGGCCGCAGTGGTCCGCCGCTGCGGCCTTTTCCTGTGGCGCCTATCTTCACGGCGCGTTTGGAGGGCCTCACCCCATCCGTAGATTTTCAGCCGAGTCTTTTCCGCGGTTGTTCACGACATCGAAGCTAACCTTGGCTCCCTCTGCCAAGGAGGTGTAACCAGCCTTCTCAACCGCTGAGATATGGACGAAGACGTCCTTGCCGCCGTTGTCAGGTTGAATGAACCCGTAACCCTTCGTCGGGTTGAACCACTTCACCGTCCCCATAGCCACTTAACTTCTCCATTTTTCAAAAACGAAAACTAGTATCCGAATCTCGACAAAAGCAAGGCTCGTGCGGACGCGCTTTCGCGCAATGGGTTGGATAGCCGATGGTCCTCCCCCGTCACAACACCCGCCATCTTCGCGCCCTTGATTGCAGCCGCAGCGCGCGGTGACGCCCTCCTGCCGGGACACAGGTGCTAATACAGGCATCCGGCGTGCGCCTGTACGACTGCCCAACCTGTAAGCGGTGGTTTGGCGGCATGCTAGCTGCCATAATTGTAAGCGCTGTTCAGCGGCCACCTACCCGATGACGGTGTGATCTGCGAGTCTGCGGTTCGGTTTCGACCGTTAGGCTTAGAATGGACACAGTGCATACTGCTATCACGGAGCCGGTGCGGCGGCTCGAGGTCTTCACCGGAGCCGGTCGTCGGCGGAAGTGGAGCGACGAGGACAAGGTGCGGATCGTCGCGGAGATCGTGGCGAGTGGCGACTCGGTGTGTTCCGTGGCTCGACGGCATGGATTGTCGCCGCAGCAGCTGTTTGGCTGGCGACGTCAGTTGCGAGAAGCAGCAGGCGGTCATTCCGAAGCTAACGAAGTACAGTTTGTGCCGGCGGTGGTGGACGCAGTGGTACCGGCGCCAAGTGCTCACCGGGAGCGCAAAACGGTGCGCAAGGCAGATAGCGGGATCATCGAGATTGAAGTCGACGGCATCACGATCCGAGCCGGTCGTGGAGCGGATACGGCGATGATTGCGTCGATTGTCCAGGCGCTGAAGGCGAGCCGGTGATCGGTCCGTCAGCTGCGGTCCGGGTGATGGTGGCGACCAAGCCGGTAGACTTCCGCAAGGGCATGGAGGGTCTTGCGACCCTGGTGCGCGAGAGCATGGGTGCAGATCCATTCTCGGGAGCTGTCTATGTGTTCCGGGCCAAGCGGGCGGACCGGATCAAGCTGGTGTTCTGGGATGGAACGGGCCTGTGCCTGTTCGCCAAGAGGCTTGAGGATGGGACCTTCCGCTGGCCGAAGATCGAGGACGGTGTGATGCGCCTGTCGGCAGCGCAATTGTCGGCGCTGCTGGAAGGACTCGACTGGCGGCTTGTGCACGAGGCACGGGGGACGCCGGCGCCAGCGCAGCCCGGGTAGTTGTTGGCAACGCTGCGGCGAAGTGAATCAGGACCGTCGGATGCGTCGCCAGATGGCGGCGAATATGCTCTGATTTGGCTGTGAGCGACGTCCTGCCTGACGATCCGGAGACGCTGAAAGCGATGCTGCTCGCCGAGCGGTGCGAGAGCGAGCGGCTGCGTCAGATCATCAAGGAATTGCAGCGGCATCGGTTTGGCCGACGGGCAGAGACGCTGCCTGAAGACCAGATGCCGCTGGGCCTGGAAGACGTCGAGCAAGTCGCAGCGTACGGCGAGACGGCACAGGACATCAGTGCACCTGAAGGCCGTGATGCGCGAGCTCGCAAGCGCCGGGGCAACCGTGGCGCCTTGCCGGCGCACCTGCCGCGGATCGAGGTCATCGTCGACATCGAGGACAGGACCTGTCCCTGCTGCCAAGGCGAGTTACATCGGGTCGGCGAGGATAGAAGCGAGCGGCTGGACCTGGTCCCGGCGCAGTTCCGGATCCTCGTGACCCGGCGGCCCAAATACGCCTGCCGGGTTAGCGAGGATGGCGTCATGCAGGCGCCAGCTCCGGCTCGGCTGATCGAGGGCGGACTGCCAACGGAAGCAACCGTCGCACAGGTTCTGGTGTCAAAATATGCCGATCACCTGCCGCTCTATCGGCAAGCGCAAATCTATGCACGCCAGGGCATTGAGCTCGATCGTTCAACGTTGGCGGACTGGGTCGGGCAGGCAGCCTTCCATCTGCGTCCCTTGCATGAGCGCCTCCTAGGCAAGCTTAAGCAACGGCCAAAGCTGTTCGCCGACGAGACGACGATGCCGGTGCTCGATCCCGGCCGTGGGCGCACCAAGACCGGTCAGCTCTGGACCTATGCTGCGGACGACCGGCCGTGGGGCGGCGCAGATCCGCCCGGCGTCGCCTATGTCTATGCCCCCGATCGCAAAGCCGATCGACCGATCGCTCATCTGGCAGGCTTCAAGGGGATTCTGCAGGTCGACGGCTATGCCGGTTATGGCAAGCTCGCCGAGCGTGGCGATGTTCGGCTTGCATTCTGCTGGTCGCACATGCGGCGTAACTTCTACGAGCTTGCCACACCCGGTCCGGCGCCCATTGCGAGCGAGGCGCTCAAGCAAATCGCCGAGCTCTATGCCGTCGAGAAGGACATCCGTGGCCGCAGCGCCGAGGGGCGCCGTCTCGTTCGGCAACAGAAAAGCCGACCGCTGGCGGAAGCGTTCGAACGGTGGCTCCGCGCCAAGCTTGCGCTGATCAGTCAAAAGGGCAAATTGGCAGACGCAATCCGCTATGCGCTCTCACGCTGGGAGGGCCTGACGCGCTTCATCGATGATGGCCGTATCGAGCTCGACAACAACGCCGTCGAGCGCTCGATCCGTCCGATCGCACTCAACCGGAAAAATGCACTGTTCGCTGGCTCCGACGGCGGCGCCGAGCACTGGGCCATCATCGCATCCCTGGTAGAAACTTGTAAGCTGAACGACGTCGATCCCCTTGCCTTCCTGACTGACGCGCTCACCAGGATCGTCAACGGTCACCCAAACAGCGAAATCGATCAGCTGCTTCCCTGGGCCTATCGCGCGCAATCCCTCAAAGCCGTGGCGTGAGAACGACGCTTACCGTTCGGCCGAGCCTCGACCAGTATCGGCGCTCGGGTGCCCACGGCGCGGCGGCGGGCCCGGCGCTTGCGCACGCTGAGGCCTTCCTCTCGATACAGACGGTAGATCCGGTTCCGCCCGGACGGCTCGCCCTGCTGGCGAAGCAGCACGAACAGCCGGCGGTAGGCGAGCAGATGCACCATCCTGCGGAAGAAAGCGCTGGATGCGATAGATGCGCCGTTCAAGGGCGGCGGCGCGCGGCGAAGTATATTGTGCCGACGCCGGCTACCTCAATTTTTCAATCTGCGTCGGCATATCAATCCGCATAAAATCGACCTCGATTTCAAGTGTGCCAAGCCGCTCCGATCGCGCTCTGCAGCCCGCCGTCGTTTGGTAGCGCCTGAAGCGTGGAATTCGTCGGATCAAACCCGGTGTTGTTCGCCGAATACGTCGCCATCGCCTGCACCAGCTGAGAGAGCTGGCTGTCGATCTTGAGACCTCCGGCGGTGATCTCCTGCAATGCACCCGAGCTTCCCGAGAACCAGTTGCCGATCGTTGTGCTCGTGTTAGTGCCCAGGAGATCGATCCTCAGATCGTTGCCGGATTGTTCAAACCAGAGGTTCTGATCGGTGATACCGCTCAGGAAATCGATCTCGTTCTTCGAGCCGGTCGCTGGGGAAAGGTTGATCTGCGCTTGTCCAGCGCTCGTCGTAATCTGGTACACATTGTTCCGCGCTCCGCCATAGATTGTCTCTGCGCCCGCGCCAATCTGGAAGATGTTCAAGCCGTAGTCGTTGCCCATGAGCGTCGCGTTCGCGACACTGCCGGCCCAGATGAACGTTGACGTGGCGTCGGCGATGTTGGAGCTGTTCCAGCTGCTTCCATCGGCGAACAGCAGCTTCTCGATGCCCCAATTGGCAGTCTGCGAATAGAAGTGATCGTCGACCGTAATAGTTGCGCCGGTCGAATTGACCATAACGAGCAGAGCGTTGCTGGAGCGGCTGACGGTGATGTCGTTCGCATTCAGATCAGCGAACTTCAGGGTGTCGATATCCGTGACGGAGCCGGACCGATCAGCGATCTCGTCGTTGCCGTCTCCGGATCTGTAGACGTAGGTATCGGAGCCGTCGTTGCCCTGCAAGTAGTCATTTCCCATACCACCGAAAAGGGTATCAGCCGATGAAGCTCCATTCAGCGAGTCGTTGCCTGACGTTCCACGAAACCAGGCATTCGCGGCAATGGTTGGAAGATCCCAACTGTCACCGTTCGCAAACAGAAGCCTCTCCACGCCATAGTAGGCGCTCTGAGAGTAGTATTGATTGTCGATCTGAATGGTGGCACCGGTCGCCGTGACCGTTGCAAACAGGGTGTTGCCCAAGCGGCTCAGGACGATATCGCTCGCATTCAGGTCGGTGAACTTGATCGTGTCGACGTCGGTCGTCGAGGCCGATTGATCATCGATCTCGTCGTTGCCGTCCCCCGACCTGTAGACGTAGGTATCCGAGCCATCTCGGCCCTGCAGGTAATCGTTTCCGGTGCCGCCGAGTATCGTGTCGTTCGACGACGCCGCGGACATCGAGTCGTTGCCGGCGGTCCCGCGGAACCAGGCATTCGCGGCAATCGTCGGAAGATCCCAACTGTCACCGTTCGCAAACAGAAGCCTCTCCACGCCGTAGTCGGCGCTCTGAGAGTAATATTGATTGTCGATCTGGATGGTGGCACCGGTCGCCGTGACCGTTGCAAACAGGGTGTTGCCCGCGCGGCTCAGGACGATATCGCTCGCATTCAGGTCGGTGAACTTGATCGTGTCGACGTCGGTCGTCGAGGCCGATTGATCATCGATCTCGTCGTTGCCGTCCCCCGACCTGTAGACGTAGGTATCCGAGCCATCTCGGCCCTGCAGGTAATCGTTTCCGGTGCCGCCGAGTATCGTGTCGTTCGACGACGCCGCGGAGATCGAGTCGTTGCCGGCGGCCCCGCGGAACCAGGCATTCGCAGCAATGGTTGGAAGATCCCAACTGTCGCCGTTCGCAAACAGAAGCCTCTCCACACCGTAGTAGGCGCTCTGAGAGTAGTATTGATTGTCGATTTGGATGGTAGCACCGGTCGCCGTGACCGTTGCGAACAGGGCGTTGCCCGAGCGGCTCAGGACGATATCGCTCGCATTCAGGTCGGTGAACTTGATCGTGTCGACGTCGGTCGTCGAGGCCGATTGATCATCGATCTCGTCGTTGCCGTCCCCCGACCTGTAGACGTAGGTATCCGAGCCATCTCGGCCCTGCAGGTAATCGTTTCCGGTGCCGCCGAGTATCGTGTCGTTCGACGACGCCGCGGAGATCGAGTCGTTGCCGGCGGCCCCGCGGAACCAGGCATTCGCGGCAATGGTTGGAAGATCCCAACTGTCGCCGTTCGCAAACAGAAGCCTCTCCACGCCGTAGTAGGCGCTCTGAGAGTAATATTGATTGTCGATCTGGATGGTGGCACCGGTCGCCGTGACCGTTGCAAACAGGGTGTTGCCCGCGCGGCTCAGGACGATATCGCTCGCATTCAGGTCGGTGAACTTGATCGTGTCGACGTCGGTCGTCGAGGCCGATTGATCATCGATCTCGTCGTTGCCGTCCCCCGACCTGTAGACGTAGGTATCCGAGCCATCTCGGCCCTGCAGACGGTCGTTTCCAAGATCGCCGAGGATCGTGTCATTCGACGACAGCCCGGAGAGCGTTTCTCCGTTAACCGTCCCGCGAATCCAAGCATTCTCAGTAATTGCCGCGCGATTCCAGAGGGTGCCGTCGGCGAACTGAATACCCGTTAGGCCCTGGATTTGGCTGCCATCTCCCCAAAACTGATAGTCCACGACAAAGGTGTCATCCGTCGACAACAACTTGAGCGTCATGGCGTCACCATTACGGCTCAATTGAACATCCGACCGATTCAGGTCCTTCAGAACAAGTGTGTCGTCGCGATTATAGCCAGAGCCGGGGTTAGTAAGGGTATCGTGCCCATAGCCGCTTCCGAAAATGATGCGGTCCGAGCCATTGCCCGAAACGCTTATGGTGTCATCGCCAGCACCCGCATCGACCGTAACTCCGGTGGCCGGAAGCCCGAAAGATTCGTTTCCGGAAGTACCACGCAGCCACGCATTGGCAGTAATCGCCGTGCGGTCCCAAATAGTGCCGTCGGCGAATTTGATGCTGCCGAGCCCATAGCTGTTACCATTGAACTGCAAGGGAACGGTGAAGCTGTCTGCAGTTGATGGCACACTTACAATAAGCTGGTTGCCCGATCTCGTGAGCTGGACCTCCGATGGAAGGATGTCCGTGAGATCGAGAACGTCCGCGCGCACGTATCCTGCACCCGGATTGTTGAGCGTGTCATGCCCCGCACCCTTATAAAAGATAATCCGATCGGAACCGTTGCCACTGACGCTGAGAGTATCGTCACCTGCGCCGGTATCGATGGTCGCACCGTCCGCCGGCAATGTGACGGAATCGTTGCCCCCCGTCCCCACCAACTGGGACGCATTGGCGATCTGTGCGCGATCCCACCGCGTCCCATCGGCGAACAGGACTTGCTCAATACCGTTCGTCCCGTTGAACTGGCCCTGAAGCCTCAGCACTTCGGCGGAAGATTTAATCTGGATGAACAAATCATCGCCGCTCTGGCCAAAGCTTACGTCAGAAGCGTTTAGGCCCACGAGCTTCACCACGTCCGCGCCGGAGTCCGCACCGCTCTCCTGGATGACATCGTTGCCTGAGCCTACGTGGTAGATGTAGGTGTCACCACCGTCACCGCCAATAAGCGTGTCTCCGCCAGCTCCGCCGTCCAGCGTATCGGCCGTCGCAAAGCCGTTCAGCGTGTCCGCCGCGCTGGTGCCGCGGATCCATGCTGCAGGGCAATCGCGCTGCGGTCCCATGCGGTACCGTCGGAGAACTGGACCTGCTCGAGGCCCCAATAGTCGCTCGTCGAGGTGAACTGCTCTTGTACGGTGATGACATCTCCGCTTCCCGGAATCGCGATCGAAAGATCTGATCCGAGCCGCGAGAATATGACGTCGCCGGGCTTGAGATCGAGGAGTTTGAGAACGTCAACCTGCGAGGCGGAGTTGTAGCCGTCGTTGATGGTGTCGCTGCCATCACCCAAGGCATAGATAACGGTGTCGCTGCCGGCGCCGCCCTGGATCAAATCGTTTCCGGCCCCCGGCTGGAAGGTGTCGTCCTCCGGTGTCCCCTGGATCGTATAGTTTCCGGCTGCATTGGGCAGCACGGAATGGGCTGCGATCTGCGTCTTGTCCCACGCGGTTCCATCGGCAAACGCGACCTGCTCGACCCCGGTTGGGGCATAGCTGAACTCATTGGCAATCGTCGTGGTGTGACCGTTCGCCTTGTTCTTGACGATGAGGTCGGCGCCGCGCTGAATGAACGTGACGTCGGCGGCGTTGAGGCCGACAAGTTCGAGCCGATCCGTGCCGTCCTCGGCATCTTCGGAGATGGTGACGTTATCGGCACCAGCGCCCACCCGGTAGGTATCGCTGCCGCCGTACCCGGTCAGAGTTTCGGCGCCACTTCCGGCGACAAAAACATCGGCTGTGCCCGAGCCCGCCAAGGCCTGGGTATCGGCACCGCCGATGAGCAGGTGGCCGTCCAACCGACCGAGCAGGTCGGATCGGCTCCAGACCGCACCATTGGCAAAGACGATCTGCTCGAGGCCTGCACCGGCGGACGCCGAGAGCTGATCCTGAAGCACGATGGTGTCGCCGTTCGCAAGCTGCAGCACGATATCGGAATTATCGAGCGAGGACCGGCCGACCTTGATCGTGGCGGGATCGATTCCGCTCCCGAGCACCAAACGATCGGTATCGGCGCTGCCACCACTGTCGACGATGCGGTCGCTGCCATCCCCGAGATTGTAACGGTATTCGTCTGAACCGTTGCCGCCACTGATACGATCAGCACTGGCGCCGCCGATCAGGATATCGGACCCCGCTCCGCCGGCCAGAATGTCCTTGCCCGAGGTCCCCGCAACTGTCTCGATCTGGTCGGTGATGCCGATCACGACCGTCGACGTGACGGACATGCCGTCGTCGTCCACGACCTTGACAGCCAGCGCGTGCTGCGACTGCGTCTCGAAATCGAGGACGGCGCCGTCCTTGACACGGATCTGGTTGCCGACGATCTCGAATAGATCGTCTGCACTCACAATACTGAAGCTGTGCGCGCCGGCGTCACCGGCATCGACCGCCGCCAACGTCGCAACGACCGTTCCGCCCGCAGCGTTCTCCTGTACCGAGCCGCCGGTCACAGCAATCGCGGTGGGCGCCTCGTTACCGAGCCGCCGAAACTCGAAGTTGTCGGCGGTCAGCGCGGCAAGATCGACATTTTGCAAAGTGAGATTGTCGCCATTCCCGAGGGAGATGATGACATCGCCGCCGACCTGCGACGCGACGGCAATGACTGAAGCGAAATCGGCAAGCATGGTGCGGTCGAACCGCACCATATCGTGGTCCGTCCCGCTTCCCGCCGTGAAATCCGTGACCGTGTCCGAACCGTCGCCGACGCCGACCACAAATATGTCGCCGCCCGTGCCACCCGTCAGGACGTCGTTGTCGGCGCCGCCGATCAGAATGTCGCTGTCGAGCCCACCGTTCAGGACGTCGACACCGGTGCCGCCATCGAGCTTGTCCTTGCCCATGCCGCCGGTCAGCGTGTCGTCACCGCTGCCGCCGGAGACGACGTCATCGCCGGAGCGCGCATCGATCACGTCGTTCCCCGCGCCGCCAACGATCAGATTGTTGCCGGCATCGCCGGCGATCTGGTCGGAGAATTCGGTGCCGACGATGTTTTCGATCTGCTCGACCTGCGCCATGTCACGCCAGGTACCGCTTGCGAGATCGCCCTGGTCGGTCGTGCGCACTTCGGCACCGTTGGTGACGAGATCGACCCATACCGCAGACCCGAAGCCGCTGAGGTCCAGCGTATCGGTTCCCACGCCGCCGTTGATGGTGGCGACATCGCCGGGAGCGCTGACGCTCAGCAGGAGGGTGTCGTTGCCGAGGCCGCCATAGAGGAGGTCGTTGCCGCCCTGTCCGTCGATCCGGTCGTCGCCGGCCTCGCCATAAAAGTTCTGGTTGGCGCTCGAGCCGACCAGAACGTCGTTTCCACCGGTGCCCGCGAAGAACGGCGCATTGCTGGTCGCGATCCCGTAAATGGTCGAGCGGCCCCATTGGTCGCCATTGGCGAAACGAATGTATTCGATGCCGGAATCCGGGGTGTCCGTGGCATCGCCGAACTGGCCGACGATCGTGATCGTCTCGTTGGTCGGCAGAATGTGAATCAGGAGATTGTCGCCGGAGCGGGTCAGGTTCACCTCGGAAGCCTGGATATCCTTCAGGACAAGGACGTCGGTGTCGGTCGCGGTGAACGAGCGCCAGGTGTTCTCGTAGATGGTGTCGTTGCCGTCGCCCTTCGAATAGATGAAGGTGTCGTTGCCGCTGACGCTCTGCAGGCCTGAGTAGATGATGTCGTCGCCCTTGCCGGCTTCGATCGTATCGTCCCAGCGGCTGATCCGGGCGTCGATGAGATCCCGTCCGTCCGTACCGCGGAACCAGGCATTCTTCTGGATATCGACCCGATTCCAGACCTCACCGTTCGCAAACTGGATGGTTTCGAGACCCATACCGGGGGCGTCCGGGGTCTCGCCGAACTGTCCCAGGACCGTGATCGTCTCGTTAGTCGAGATGATCTTGATCAGCAGATCGTCGCCAGACCGAGTCAGCTGGACGTCTGGGCTGCTGATATCCGTGAACTTCAGAACGTCGGTCTCGGTCGGACCAAAGGACCGCCAGGTCTGTTCACTGATGGTATCGTTGCCATCTCCCCTCGCGTAGACGAACGTGTCGCTGCCACTCCCGCTTTGATAGCCGGAATAGATGATATCGTCGCCCTTGCCGCCTTGAAACGTTTGACCGAGAAAGTGGCTTGAAAGCGTCTGGGTGCCATCCAGGATATCGCGGCCGTCCGTCCCACGGATCCAGGAGGCCTGCTGAATTTGCGTGCGGCCCCACTGAACGTCCGCAAACCGGATATATTCGAGCCCCGCACCCGGCGCGTTGAGACCGATGAAATGACCCGCGACGGTAATGACCTCGCCCGTCGCCTTGATCTTGATCAGGAGGTCGTCGAGAGATTGCGACAGCTCGACGTCGTATGAATTGATGTCGGTGAGAATTAGGACGTCCGTTTCCGCCGAATTGCCCTCAACGATCAGATCGTTGCCATCACCCTTGGCATAAATGTACGTATCGTTCCCGCTGCCGGCGCCGTTGTTGTTATAGATGATATCGTCGCCCTTGCCGCCGATGACGATGTCATCACCGTCGTTCGCCAGGATATAATCCTTCCCGTCGCCGCCAGAGATAAAGTCGCTGCCGATCCAGCCATCGATATAATCCGATCCGCCGCCGCCGTAGAGAACGTCGTTGCCAAATCCCCCAAGGAGAACGTCGTTGCCGCCGACTGTATCCGACCCAACTTCGTCTCCATAGAGGACGTCATTACCGGCCAGTCCGTTTAGGACGTCAGCACCAAGACCGCCCGCCATGATGTCGATGTTGCCGCTACCGTTGAGCCTGTTATTGCCGCCACCGTGGAACGGATTGGGCTGCAGCGCATCCGGAATCCCCAGCGTTCCGCCCAGTCCGCCATAGCTGGAAGCATTCCAGATATCGTCGATGCCGGGCGACGCGCCGGCGACGATGTTTCCTTCATGGCCGAACTCATCCCAGTACGTCTGCCAAATGATCAACCCCTGCTCGACCATGGTCACGACCACAGGGTCCCAACCGAGATAGTCGCGGCCGGCATTGTAGGTGATCTGCGCCCGGTCGATTGCCGAGCCGTCCTGGAATTTGATCTGGTCGATACCGACCCAGTAGCCGGCATTGCCGTCCAAGAGGCTGGTAACGCCTGAGAAGAATCCATCAACGCGGATGATTTCGCCGGTTGTATTGATCGTGATGAGGAGCGTGCTGTCCTGGTAGGAGTAACTCACCTCACCCGCTGAGACGTCCTGCAGCCACAGCGTATCGATATCCGTATTGCTGGGATTGCCGATCTTCGAAGAAAAATCGTAGATCTCGTCGTTGCCGTCGCCCTTCTTCCAGACGTAGGTGTCGCTCCCGTTCCAGCCCTGCAGGAAGTCGTCACCTTTGCCGCCGTAGATCGTGTCGTTGAGATCTGAGCCGGTGGCGAGCGTGTCCATCCCATCCGTGCCACGAACCCAGGCCTGCTGCATGATCTGCGCACGGTCCCAACTCGTACCATCTGCGAACTTGATGATGTCGATGTTCTTGGACTTGCTGTCGGCGCTGTTGTTCGGGAAGAAATTGTCGAAGTCGATATACTCGCCGGTCGACTTGACCGTCAGCAGAAGGTGACCGCCAACCCGCGACAGTTGGATGTCGCTGGCGTTGAGATCCGTCAGTACAAAGGTATCGCGCTCACTGACCGGGCCGAGCGTGTCGTGAACGATGTCATATCCGTCCCCTTTGCTATAGAGGATCGTATCGCTGCCCCCACTGATCCTAATATAGTCGTCGCCCTTGCCGCCGCGGATGACGTCATGCCCCCCGGAGTCCGAGATGACGTTGTTGTGCCCGTCGCCCCGAAACACGCTGGCGCCTGCCAGCTGCGAGCGGCCCCACTCGGTGCCATCCGCGAAGCGCAGGACGTCGATGCCTTGGCTCGCAAAGAAGCCATCGATAACGATCGTCTTTCCGGTTGCCGTAATCCGCATCAGCAGATCGTCACCGATGCGATCGAAGGTGAGGTCGGTCGAGTTCAGATCGGTGAGAACGAGCCGATCGGTGTCGGTCGCGGCACCATCATCCCTGATCCAGAGATCGCCGTCTTGCTTGTTGTAGACATAGATATCGCTGCCGCTGCCGCCACTGAGCAGATCGCCGCCGCCCCCCCGATGAAGACGTCCTGGGCGGAGGTGCCATTGATGCCTTCAGCATACGATGATCCAACAAGCGCTGTTCCATCGATGATGTGCGTTGCCACACTGCGAGCAGCCGTGTCGAGGACAGCGTCTAGATGAGGCAGGACGGCGCTCTCGTACGCGGCACGATCGCCGTTGAATTTCAACTGAACGAGACCCTCGAGGCCGAGAAGCCCCTTCGCCAGGTAACCCGCAAGCACGCCACCCGACGTGGGTGCGAATGCAGCCATAAGATCAACAACCGTTCCGATGTTTGCAGGTGTAGCCGGCTGCGGCTCTCCGGCGGCATACGTGCCGAAGTCTAGCATGCTGAAGAACAGATATGGACTGTTCTCTGCCGCTAAAGTCTCGTTCCCTCGTGCGGAAGCGCTCCATGTAACTTGAGACAGGAAGTACAACTCCAAAATATCGGCAATTTGCTCAAAGGTACTTTCGACTTTTGAACCGAGAGCTTTGCTCCCCGGATAGGTTCGCAGCTCGTTGTCCCGTTGCAGCTCACGATAAGTGTCACCGTAGAACTTTTCAACAAAAGCAAGATGGGCGGCATCAACGTAGGGGCCCCGGCTAGCAGGATCTATCGCGTCAACACCAGCCCAGTTTAACAACAAGCTTCGAAAGTTCGCTCGAAGCGCGGCTGGGTCCATGGTGAAGACATCATCGGCGAGAGCCGTCCACGCGATCCGGAATCCTTCGTCCGTGCTGGCCTTGTATTCGGTATTGTCAATCTGCCCAAAGCCTGGCAACTGAGGCAGTTTGTCAACGCCTTCAAGCGGCGTATAGGCTTGTGTGTGATCTGCAACAGTCTGTTGACCGTCAGTCTTAAAATAGATCGATTGGACATCGCCAGTGCTTCCGTTGCTGCGCGTAAAGACAGCACCAAAGCCCACACCATTATCTTGGTTGGTACCGTTTACTGCGGTTCTTTGCAGCGACAGTGACGCGATCCCTGCGTCAGCTAAGGTTCCGAGCTCGCCTGCTTCGGATACACCGTTCTGATTGAGATCACGCCAAACGCGAAGCTTATGGAATTCTTGATCTAGCGCATCTATCTTCCCGTCACCGTTGGTGTCCAGCTTCTCGAGGACAGCAAAACCGTCCTGGGTAGACGACCCAAACAGCTCAATGCCGCTGTCAATAAGGCCATTGCCGTTGTCGTCGATCGCGAGGATACCATCGTCACCTGAGACCCAGCCTGTCAGTTCTGCGAAGCCATCGCCGTTATAGTCAAAATGGACCGAGGAGGCCGCGAGAGACGAGAGCTCGACGCCATCACCATCGAGGTCCAGCACAAGCGGATCGCGATTGATAAATAGAAGCGGCGAAACGAGCGCCAATTTCAGCGCTTCACGAAGATTGTCACCGAATTCACCTAAGAACCGTAATAGATCGATTCGGACCAGCGAATGGTCAATCCAAGTTTTGTTAAGCCAGTGGTTGGGCCATACAAAGCCTTCATTGCCAGGCAGCATTCCCCAATCAACTTGCTTCAGGGCATTGAATACGAAGTCAATGCAGCTGTTTGTTAGGCCGTTATAGATCGGGCTAAACTGCCCACCGCCGGGATTTTCGCCAAAGGCTTTCAGCTTATCGTATTGCGACTGAGATATGTCGATAGTTTGCGAGTATGAGATAGTGTCGTGGTTTGTATTGTCATCAGTCCTTACAGTCCCCGCACCGATCGGCGTTCCCGGCTCTAACGGATGAAAGCCAAAGCTGATCGTATTTCCTTGAGCATCAGTCAATTCGTACCACATATGCCCAGTCTGCGACGGTCCGTCGCTCGTCATGCTTCCGGGCGGCGCAATCTTGATTGTAAGCTTGGGCATCTCTCTATCCCCCTGCGTTGTGGCAAACTGCTATTTCGCCGTGTACGTAAGCTCGAGCTCTGTCCGAAATGGCTCCAACCTAGAGATGTTGTTCATTGGAGTAATGCTGACGATGTACAGGCCCTCCTCAAGTCGCATCCGATCGAGGTTGCGACTGAAGGAATAGCCGGTGGACGCAACATGCCCGTCAGACGGAACCGTGCGGTCAAGAATGGTCTGTCCGTTCTCATCCAGCACGACAATGTGACAGACGGAGCGAAGCTTGCCTGGTGGATCAGCTAGATTGCTTGGTTGGGCAATCGGTCCGCCGATTAAATCGTGGACTTCGGCCCGTTGTGCATCGCCAGAGAAGTAAACCAAGAGATTGAGCTCATAGCTTCGGCCTTTAACAATTCGTACTCGAAACGCTGAGGGTACGTCGCGTTGCAGTCGGACCGGAACTGTGAGCCTTGGAATGTCGTTGTGAACTAGCCTCAAATACTGGAGGTAGGGCGACTCTCCCATAATCCATGCCGCCACAACTCGGAGCAAAGCCGCCCCGACAAGCACTATAGCGATCCCCGCCAAGGTCTTGATCAGCCTCTGCATCGACACCGGCTCGGCTTCCCCCGGTGGATCGCATGGCCAACCCAACTATGTCTGTCGTTGCGAAAAAGGCAGTCAGCAGACGACGTGACCCATGATTTCGCACACATAGACGCGCTAACCCACGATCCACGGAAAATGTGCCGGCTCTTACATAGGATGTACATATCGCGCTAAACACCTAACGGTTCATAGTCAATCTGTGAGCCCGCGGGACGATAGACCTCATCCCACAGGTGACTTAGATTCCACCAGCCTCTTTCGAGAAGCCGACGCCACCAATCACCTCTCCCTCAAACTCTCCTGCCGATACCGCAGCAACGGCGACATCACGTACTCGATGATCCGCCGCTGCCCCGTCTTGATCTCCACCGTCACCGCCATGCCGGGCGCAAGGTTGACCATCTTGTCGTCGACCTGCATTTTCGTGCCATCGAGCGACACGCGCGCAGCGTAGAGCAGCTCCTGGCCGGCAGGCTCACTCGATTCGACGAGCGCGCCACCCTGCTTCGGAGTGCCCGGCCCGCCCAGCGGCTTGTCCTTGATGATCGCATCGCGCGACACGCTGATCACCTTGCCGTGCAGCAGGCCGTAGCGCGTGAAGTTGAACGTATCGATCTTGATCTCGGCGTCCTGGCCGTGCTCGACGAAGCCGATGTCGCGGTTCGAGATCATCGCCTCGACCTCGATGCTGGAGCCGCGCGGCACGATCATCATCAGCTGCTGCGCGGGGGAGACCACGCCGCCCACGGTGTGGATCGCGAGCTGCTGCACGGTGCCGTCGATCGGGGCGCGCAACAGCTGCTCCTCGGTCTTCCGCTGCGCCTTGACTGAATCCTGTTGAAATTCGTCGGCCTTCTTCTGGGCATCGGAGAGATCGCTTAGCACCTGCCGCTCGAAGCCCGACTTCGTTTGGGCGAGCTGCTGCTCCAGCGCGCGGCGCGCGGCCTCGATCTCGACCAGCTTGCGCTCCTGCACGATGCGCTCGTTCTGCTGGTCGATCAGGCGGGTCTGGGCGTCGATCCAGGCAATGCGATTGCCGTACTGGATGTCCATCGCCTTCTTGCGGATGGTCAGCGTCTCCTCGAGCAGCGGCAGCGTTGCGTCGATCTTGGCGATCGCGGCGGTGACCGAGTGCGCCTCGGCGCGCTTCTGGTCGATCTGCTGGACCACCGAGGCAAGCTTGGCTTGCTGTTCGGCGGCCTGTGCCAGCATGGCCGAGCGCGCCCGCGCGATCTCCACCTCGGATGCGCCGGCGGGCTCCTCGATATCGTGGGGGGCGGCGAGATCTGGAAAGCTGCGGCGCAGCGCCGACAGGCGGGCGACGTCGAGCAGGCTCACGACGAGGTCCTGCCCAACCCGCTTGCGCTCGGCCTGGGTCACGGTGCGGTCGAGCTCGACCAGCACTTGGCCCGCCGTGACCCTGTCGCCATCATGGACATGGATCGCCGAGACGATGCCGGTCTCCAGCGGCTGGATCGTCTTGGTGCGGCCGGTCGGCACCACCTTGCCGGTGGCGGTCGCGATGATGTCGACATGGCCGAACGTCGCCCAGCCGATCGCCAGCGCGAAAAACAGGATGATGGTGAGGCCGACCGCCCGCCCGACGGGCGAGGCCGGCGTTTCCAGGATCTCTAGCGCCGCCGGCAGGAACTCGCGCGCGTCGCGCTGGCGGCGCCAGAACGCGCGGTTCTTGCGTTCGATGACGTCAGCCGACGACATGGAGCCCCGCCTGGATCTGGTGCAGCATGGCGTAGCGCCCGGCCTTCTTGATCAGCTCGTCATGGCTGCCGTCCTCGACCAGGCGGCCGCCCTCGATGGTGATGATGCGATCGGCGTAGCGCACGGCCGAAAGGCGATGCGCAATGATGAAGACGGTCCGGCCGGCGCAGATCTTGCGCATGTTGCGCTGGATGATGTTCTCGCTCTCATAGTCGAGCGCGCTGGTGGCCTCATCGAAGATCAGGACGCGGGGGTTGGTGACCAGCGCCCGCGCGATGGCGATGCGCTGACGCTGGCCGCCCGACAGGCTGGCACCGCGCTCGCCGACGACGGTGTTGTATCCGTCCGGCAGCGCCAGAATGAACTCGTGCGCGCCAGCGAGTTCGGCCGCGGCAATCACCCGCTCCATCGCCATACCAGGGTCAGCGAGCGCGATGTTCTCGCGGATAGTGCGATTGAACAGCACGTTCTCCTGCAGCACCGTGCCGATCTGGCGCCGCAGCCAGGCGACGTCGGCGACTGTCAAATCGATGCCGTCGATCAGGATGCGGCCGGCCTCCGGCACGTAGAGCCGCTGAATCAGTTTTGTCAGCGTCGACTTGCCGGAACCGGAGGGCCCGACGATGCCGATGACCTGCCCCGGCAGCACCTTCAGCGAGACGTCCTGCAGCGCCAGCGACATGTCCGGCCGGTAGCGGAAGTTGACGTGGTCGAAGGTCACCTCGCCCTTGATCGGCGGCAGTGTCGCGCGCGAGGGATCGAACATCGGCTCGGGCGCGGCGTTGAGGATATCGCCGAGCCGGGCGATCGAAACCCGCGCCTGGTGGAAATCCTGCCAGAGCTGGGCCAGCCGCAGCACCGGCTGCGCCACCCGCCCAGCCAGCATGTTGAAGGCGATGAGCTCGCCCACCGACAGATTGCCCTCGATGACGAGGTGCGCTCCGAAATAGAGCGTCAGCGCGGTCACGAGCTTGCTGATGAACTGCACCGACTGGCTGGCCCAGTTCCCGAGGGAGAGGACGTCGAAGCTGGCGCTGACATAGCCTGCGAGCTGTTCCTCCCAGCGCCGCTGCATCTGCGGCTCGATCGCCATCGCCTTCAGCGTCTGGATCGCGCTGACGCTCTCGACCAGGAAGGCCTGGTTCTCGGCGCCGCGGTCGAACTTCTTGTCCAGCCGCTCGCGAAAAATCGGGGTCACGCCGGCCGAGATCGCCATATAGAACGGGAACGAGCCCACCACGATCCAGGTTAGGAACGGCGAGTAGTAGAACATCACCGCGAGGAAGACGAAGGTGAAGCCGAGGTCGATCACCAGCGTCAGCGCCGAGCTGGTGAGGAAGTTCCTGATGTTCTCGAGCTCCCGCACCCGCGCCACGGAATCGCCGGCCCGCCGCGCCTCGAAATAGGCGATCGGCAGCGCGATCAGGTGCCGGAACAGGCGCGCGCCGAGCTCGACGTCGATGCGGTTGGTGGTGTGGGAGAAGACGTAGGTCCGGAGCGCGCCAAGGACGGCCTCAAAAATCGAGACGACGATAAGGCCGAACACCAGAACGTCGAGCGTCGTATAACCGCGATGCGCCAGCACCTTGTCGGTCACGACCTGGAAGAACAGCGGCGTGACCAGCGCGAACAGCTGCAGGAAGAACGAGGCAACCAGCACTTCGCCAAGCAAGCGCCGGTATTTGTGCATGGCCTGGAGGAACCAGGTGACATCGAAGCGGCGCGCCAGATCGGACAGCGAGGCCCGCCGCGTCATCAGCACGATGCGGCCGGTCCAGCTCTGCTCGAACTCGGCGCGCTTGATGGCTTGCGGACGATTGACTGCGGGATCGTGAATCAGGACGTCGTCGGTGCCGGCCTTGCCGAGGATCGCGAAGCTACCGTCGTGCCGTTCGATGATCGCGGGCAAGGATAGCTTGGCAAGACCAGACCAGCTTTCGCGGACCGCCCTCGCCTTCAACTTGAGCTGCTTGGCGCAGCGGAGCATTTCCTGAACGCCAACCACAGAGCCGGCGAATTGATGCGCGATCTGCGCGGGATCGACCGCGATCTGATGGAACCGCAACAACAGCGCAAGGCACTGCAGCCCCGAATCTTGCCGTACCGCTTCCAACGTCGCCCCGCCACTACTTCCGGTCGTCTTACTTTTTATTGCACGTTTATTTCCGGGAGGCAAAGCGAAATCTCGCCCAGGTTGTGGACGAGGAACTTCATAACATTATCGTCAATACACTGACCTTCCAGTCGCCGAAATCGCGCGCTCTGGACTGGACGGCGGCGATGATCTGGCTACGTCGGGGAGTCAGCTGACGTCACCGGCCCGGAGAGCTGACCGGTCGCGCACCGACCCTTTCACAAGCATGCGTCGTTGCCAGGTGCTGAATAGACGTGCCTCTCAGCGGCTTCCCCTGCGAAAAGCTGGAGGGGAGTCTCAACGGATCTTGAATGTTCGGCTGCGAACCCTAGCGAACGACCGTAGTAGAGTCTCGAAATGGAGGATGGAGGCCATTCGTAGCTAGGCACCGTAGCTTGCCCCGATGTCGGCCAACCCGTGTCCACAAGAACGCTGGCTTTCCAACGTCTTGACCAGCTGAGCGCGAAGGAGTGGATATCTGCCGACCTCAACCGCCTCAGGGAGGTCTCCGAAAGGAGTTGGAAAAAAGGCGCGGACGCAGTCGCTGGAAACCGCGTGCTTGCGAAATATCGATCAGGCAGCGCAAGTGTTCGGCGTTCCATGTTTTGTCATCGGCAAACATGGCCTGGCTGTACTCTGCGAACTAGTAATGGCGTGCATAAGGCGCGGTAATCGACGCGCCTTGTCGCTGCCGTCCAGATAGCTGGTGATGCTGCTGTGAGCTCGGATCGGACCTTCGATCCAACCGATCCCGCTTCAAACGGCTGCCCTTCATTCTGGGCGGAGGTCTGAACCGGCCCACCTTTCAGATCTGCCTCCTGCAGCTGATCCGTAAGCGCTTAGCCGGAGCCCTTGGTTCGGGATCGGGATAGCTGTGCGAAGAAGCCTCCGGGTTGGACGGAGGTTTGAGATGGGATTGGACAGCAAAAAGGACGTCCATTTAGACGGCCCGTCGGCGGGGTCGGTGAGCCGGTTGGAAGTTCTTGAAGGACCGTCGGGGCGCCGCGTGCGTTCGGAAGCGGAGAGAGCTCGGATCGTCGCCGAGAGTCTGTTGCCCGGTGCCCAGGTGGCCGAGGTGGCGCGCAAGCACGGAGCGACGCGCTGGCAGATCTACGATTGGCGACGGCGGCTTCGGCAACGAGGCGTGTTGCCGCCGTGCGAGGCGTCGCATCCGACATTCGCGCCGCTGGTCGTGGAAGGTGCGTTGGAGGAGCGTCAGGTTCCGGCGATCAAGCTTGAGATTGCGATCGGTGATGTCGTTCTGCGGACGGATACGGCCATAGATGGCGAGCAGCTGTCCCGGGTGATCCGCGCGGTGCGAGCGTCACGATGATCGCGGTCGGTGCAGATCTGAAGATTTACGTTGCAACGCGGCCGATCGACTTCCGCTGTGGCCACGATGGGCTTGCGGCGAAGGTGCAGGAGATGCTTCGTCTCGATCCGTTCAGCGGGGCAGCCTTCGTGTTCCGATCGAAACGAGCGGACCGAATCAAGATTTTGGTGTGGGATCGAACGGGCCTGGTGTTGGTTCACAAGCGCCTCGAAGGTTGCAAGTTCGTTTGGCCAACGATCGCGGACGGCGTGATGCGGATGTCGCCGGCGATGTTCGCGGCCTTGTTCGAGGGGCTGGATTGGAGGTTGGTCCGCCCGGAAGAAGCACGGCGCCCGCAGGTCGCTGGATAAGTGCGGCAGAATGACTCGGCAGCTATTTTGAGCGTGGCACGCGCGGCGGCGATGTGCTCGAAATAGCACATGAGCATCGCGGCGCTACGCGACGAAAACGAACGCCTCAAGGCGCTTTTGGCGCAAACGCAGGCGGCCTTGAGCGAGCATCAGGGGGCGCTGGCGGCGTCGGAGGAAGCGCGGCGTCGGGTGGAGATCATTCTCGGCGAATTGCGACGCGAGAAGTTCGGCGCGACGTCCGAGAAGCTGCGGCCAGATCAGTATCACTTGCCGCTGGAAGACGTGGAGATCGCGCAAGGCATCCTGGACGCGGCGCAGGAGAGAGCCGAGGCTGTGATCAAGGGCCGATCGCGGAGCGCGCCGGATCAAGGTTCTCATCGCAATCGCGGCTGCCTGCCTGCCCATTTGCCGCGGGTGGAACGGATCATCGAGCCTGCGAGTACGCTTTGCCCGTGCGGTTGCGGCGCCATGACGAAGATCGGCGAGGACGTCAGCCAGCGCCTCGACGTGATCCCGGCGCAATGGCGCGTGCTGATCACACGCCGCCCAAAATACATCTGTCGCCGCTGCTCCGGCCCCGTCGTGCAGGCGCACGCACCGGAGCACGTCGTGCCCGGCGGGCTGCCGACCGAAGCGGCCATCGCGCACGTGATCGTCTCCAAATTTGGCGACCATACGCCATTTTACCGTCAGGCCGAGATCTATGCGCGCCAGGGCATCCGGCTTGATCGGGCGACACTGGGCAACTGGTCCGGCCGCGCCTGCTTCCATCTTCAGCCCATCGCGGAACACATGCGCCACCACCTGGCCACGGCGGATCGGCTGTTCATGGACGAGACCAAGGCGCCGGTACTCGATCCGGGGCGCGGCCAAACGAAGAAAGGCTACTTCTGGGCGATTGCCTCAGACGACCGCGGCCACAGCGGCCCAAGTCCGCCGATCGTGCTGTTCCGATATGCCCCCAGTCGCAGCGGTGCCTTCGCTGAGCAGTTCCTGGATGGCTTTGGCGGACGCTTCCTGCAATGCGATGCCTATGACGGTTATGACCGGCTGACCGAAGTCGTTCGACCGCAAGGGCCGTGGACGCTCGTGCATTGCTGGAGCCATTTGCGCCGGCGCTTCGTCAAATTGGTGCGCAACAGCAAGTCTCCGATCGCCGAGGCCGCCGTCCGGCAGATCGCGCAGCTTTACGCCATCGAAGCCATGGTGCGCGGCTCGTCGCCGGACATCCGGTTGGCCGCGCGCAAGGAGCACTCGCTGCCCCTCATTGCGGCTTTAAAACCGTGGTTTGAGAAGCAGCTTTCCATGATCTCCAGCGGCTCAACGCTCGCCGAGGACATCCGCTATGCGCCCAATCACCGGCAGGGGTTGACCCGCTTCCTCGAAGACGGGCGTCTCGAACTCGACACCAACCCGGTCGAGAACGCCATCCGGCCGGTCTGCCTAACCAGAAAAAATGCGCTCTTCGCGGGCCATGAAATCGGGGCAGAAAACTGGGCCATGCTGGCGTCGATAGTCGCTACCTGCAAGCTCAACAGCGTCAACCCGGCTGCCTACATCGCTGAAACACTCGAGGCGATCATCGACGGTCATCCCCATAGCAAGATCGATGATCTCATGCCGTGGCGATTCCGCAAAACGTCAAGCCAGCCTCAATAGGGTCACGGCTAAGCGCTTACGCTGATCCGTGTAGCCGGGTGCATGCGGTCCAAGTTCGTCCGGCAACAAAGACCGCGGGTCCCAACCAGACGCCGGGAGAACCAGTGGGGCCGGCGGCCGCCAAAGGTCTCGCCTACTCCGCAGTAGAGCTGACGCCCTGCGCGATGAGCGGCGGCAACCGGCACGTTCCGGGTGTCCGCTCAATCCCGATACCGGCAGAACTCGTCACCGTTTTCATACTCGATGCAGGTCTTAACGCGAGGAAAACGTCGCATTTCGTTATAATGTCGGCCTTCGCTGCGACCCGACGACCCATATCTAGAGCCGCGGTCCATATCATCCTCCTCACGATGCCAGTTTCGGCCCGTGGTTCGGTGATCCTCATCTTGGTCCATGATACGGCCCATCTGCCGATGCATCTGACGCATCCGGTCCATATCCATAGGGCCCTCGCCTCGCTGCTGGCGAGTGGTCCAATCGCGATTAATCCGCGTGTCCTCAGCCCTCTGGCGGTCTGAGTCGCGTGCCTGATCCGATTGCTGCGGTGTACGCTCTGGCTGAACTGGAGCATTTTGCGTTTGGATTTGCTCCGGCTGCTGCGGCATTGCCTCCGGCCGCGCTTGGGGAGAGGCTTGGTTAGCATCTGGCATTGTTTGCTGAGCAGAAGCACTGAGCGGCATGAAACTAGACAGTAGAAATAGGATGGCAGTCACATCTGATCGACGCATGAGCTCACCTCGCGAGTTTGCTCTCTAACCGCGTGAGGCGCTGTTTGTTCTGTGAAGCCAGCGGCTTTTTAAAAACGTCACGACCAATGACCCTGATTGTGAGGCTCCTCGAAGCAATTGCCATCGCGATCGCGCTGGGAGAGGCGCGCTCGACACAATAGTTCACAGAACAGCTGCGCCAATCGGGACCGCTTAGTCTTGCGCTCTTGTTCGCGACGTCGCTTCCCGGAAGATCGTGCCATCCAGCTGCATTTCTCTCCAGATGGCAACACCCAGCGAGGGAAGTTGGTCGAGACAGAGCATGGAGGTCCAAGTGAGGAACGGACGCCAGCCGGAAAATTTCGTCAAATGAACAGCATTGGAGCTCGAAACGAAAACCAATCGCAGCAAGCGCGCGCCGAATCGCTGCTGGCTCGGCAAAAAGATCAAAAAATTAGTTTTGATGCATAATCATGATGACTCCAACGTAAAAACAAAAAATAGGGTGGAGAAAACACGGGAGGCTGGAATGAAAACCACACAGCGCTTGCGCGCGATGGCCGCGCTTTGTCGACAAAGTGCCGCGCTTCGTCCTGATAGAAGTTGGAGACTGCTCGCGGAGGCAGAATACTGGGAGCATTTGGCGGCGACTGCGCTCTCAAGGGATGTTGAAGACTGCTCCACCTCTCGTCGGGATGCCGCTTAGCCTTTCGTCATTTCTGTATCAAATTGCGGGGCGGGGTAATGAGTATCTTTTGGAGCCAGTGGGGGACTGCGCGTATGAATGAGCGGCCGATGTGTCCGGTATGCAAACACCGGATGGCATTGGCGCGCATCTCTCCGGCCAAAGCCGGATTCGAGAAGCGCACTTTCGAATGCTCGACCTGCGAACGTACCGAAGTGGCATCCTTCGCTGTGGATCCAATGAAGACAGACGCGGTCGGCTGGCTGGCTGGTGAGCTGAATCCGCCTCGGTAAAAGCCCGGTTGCAGCTTCGCGGGCTGCGGGCCTGGCGGAGTTGCGATCGCGCAGCGCGAAGGTTGTGCTATCGTGAGTACGAGACTTTGTTGGGGCCAGGGTGGCGTTTGCGGATTAAAGAAGTATCGAGAGCGGTGCGAAGATTTCCGCGTTGCTTTGATCTCGAACCCGAATTGCAGAGTTGTGGGACATCAGTTCTGGCCGGACCAGCGTGAGCTCTGCCGCAAGACGTTCTGCTTGGTCCGCCGCTCCTTGTCATCTTCTAGGATCATTCCGCCCTGATGCTGGCACGTCGCATCGGTGACAAGCTCAAACTCTTAATACGGCATGAAAGCCTCTGAACCCAAGGCCAAGCCCAGTGCAACTGCGCTTCACATCAGGCGAATTATCGTATGTGAATGCGACTCCGGTTTATGGAACGGACGGACCGCCGCTCCACCGTGGTCATTCGGGCGAGCCTGTGGCGGGCTGATGCTGTTCGCCGAATTCCGGGAAACTGCGCATAGCTAGCGGGCCATCTGCGTCCCAACATACCGAAGCATTTGTTTCGACGCGCGAAGGCAGGACGGTTGACCAGCTAGGAACTTCGGAGGTTCAACAACATTCAGTCATTAAGCAAGAAGGAGGGACCCGCATGGCGATCCAGATTGTGATGGACCGTGCCGGCGACAGCCGTCACTTTTTCGACGAGAACGATGCACGAGAACTGGCCAAGGCGGAGCAGCGCTTCCGTAAGCTGACGAACGTCGGCTTCACGGCCGCGGTCCGGACCGGTTCAGGTCAGGTGTCGCAGATCCGATCGTTCGACCCCACAGCGGAGGAAACTGTCTTCTTCCCCAGGCTGGTCGGCGGGTAATCGCCAAGCCATGTGGCGCTTTAAACCGTCCCGGCCGGGCGAAGGCTCGCGGATGAGGGCCGCAAAGGCACTGTTCATTAGACACGGCGCCGAAAGGACTCCGGAAGGACGTGCGCTGCTACTCTTGCGGCGCTGGCTCTCGCCGGCCCAGCGGGGACAATTCGCAGCTATTTCGAAGTCGTCGGAGGCGACACGGGCAAGCGCTACAGGATCTATGCGGGGGCCGCGGCGAATGTCTGCGAGATGGGCGAAAACGGTCGCCCAAACATGGGCCTATGTTTCCTGCCGGCGGGCGATCTGCCGATCGGAGACGTCATGCTCGCCCAGAAGATCGCGCTCGAAGCGAGCGAGGGCAGCGCGCTCGCAGTGGCCCGAAAGTTCACCCCCAGCAATTTTTTCTTCAGCCGCTGCCGCCCCCTTCGCTAAGCTATGAAAGCGCCTGCGAGCCTGCATTGCGCTCCCGCCAAGGCGCCGTTCCGTCGCCCGGCAGCTCCCCTGAGATCGTCCTAAGTTTCCGATTTCGATGGACTTAAGCGCCAGTAGTCTTCGCGGTGATCAAGCTGCGGAAACGAAATCGCTCCTTTGTCCGACTCGCATTCTAAAATAAACCTTCGGTAGGCGCGGGCTTCTTCGTTTTAATCAGCTTCTGTCATGCTGCGGCGTTCAATTTCAGGAGAGACGTCCGTGGTGAGCGAAGGCAGATCGCTGAAGGTTCTTGCGCTCGCGCGTCGGTTATCAGAACATCCGCCGGCCGGTCGATCTCGAGCTGAGGCAGAAATGGGTAACCGTAGTGCGCCGCCAGTTCGGAAGACCGCTTCCGCGATCATCATCGACCCTGATGGTTGTTTCCTGCTTCAGCAGCGCGACGACGTTCCCGACATCTTATATCCAGGCATGGTAGGTCTTTTTGGTGGGCATTGCGAAGGGAACGAGACTTTCCTGGAATGCGTAGTCCGGGAGGTACATGAAGAAATCGGTTACTTCATTCCCCCAGAGCGGTTCGAGCATTTGCTAGAAAGACTGGGTAGTGATCCCAATGTTGAGGGAGGCATAATCCAGCGCCAAGTCTTCGTTGCTCGCGACATTCCGTCGCAGAATCTGGTGATCACCGAAGGATCTCTTCTGATCGTCAGGCCGGATGATCTGAGCGGAATAGAACCGAACCTCGCGCCATCCACGCGACTGGCCCTAACAGCACTCGGAAGTTTAGTCTCTGAGTGACTGATTTCTCCCAAATGGCAAAGGTTCTGAGTTTCGCCAAGCGCTATCATTGACGCGATAGAGCGGGAGCTTTGCGACGCGGGTTTGTGGCGCTCTGCTTTAAAGGGCCAGCTCGAACGCGATGCCGATCTGCATGTCTTTGCGCCAGATGATCCGAGCTGGATGCCGCTGACCGTCCAGCGTCAAAACCAGCGTGAAAAAATCCGGAATGGCGAATGGGCTGGTCACGTTGAGAGACGCCCCAGCTTCGGAGACATTGCGGACGATGCACGGTACTGCATTGCCCCCGAATTCGATCATTCCGGGCTTTAGAACCTTCTCTCGTGACGCAGTCCGTTGGTTCTCCATAGGCTACAGTTTGCTCATTAGAGCTGAATCTTCCGGAAACAGAATAGCTCGAACTGTAATAGTTTACGGCGCGAGCCGGTGCGGACTGGCTCAGCTACGGGATGCTAGTCGATTCCGAAGAGCGCTATCCGTGGATTGCCGAGGCGGCGCTGAAGAACCGGCAGAAGCACTTCGGGTCGATGGCATCTCCGATTTCAAGGGCTTGCACTGCCGCAACCACCACTCTGAGGTCCAGCTTTATCGTCGAACCACAATTCGAGAAAGCGTAGCTTCCGACCGTAGCTTCGATGGGAAATAACGGCATCTCGTTCGAGAAGCATAGAAATACCAACTGCATAGCCAAGTTGGTATGGAGGAGCGGTGATCCGTGGATCGTACATCCTTGAGCTGCCTATCGCTTCAAACATCAACGGAGCCTGCCGAATGTCGGATGGGTTGAACCATCTGTGTTAGAGCCTACTCGAAGCCTTCGCTTCGTGCCCTTTCCTCAGCTTCCTCCTTTTTTTCCTCTTTGGAGATCCAATCCAAGAACTCCTTCCGAGCTTCGTCGATCTGTGCGCTCATCGCCGAATCTCCCGTGGGATTCAATTTACTCAACAGAGGCAAGCGTTCGCGAAGGACGATCGAGAGTGGGCCGGACCAAGTCGCGGGTCGAAAACGCCTGATAAAGATGCTGAGAATCTTCGCCCTTTGATCCGCCGACGCGAGGATGCGCACTGCCACATCGGAGATCGTTAGCGGACCGGCGTCATCGGATCCCTTTTCGAAAAGGCGGCACGTTTCAGCGGCGAAGGCATATCTGTCAGGCGGCGATGTCCCGCACCATTCGATGAGTGCATCAGTAGGTACGCTCTGAACGGCCGTTTCCCGTCTGTCGCTATCAATTTTGGAGACGACACTCATAGCCGTGCGGTATGTCCCGTCCTCGTCTGGAACATAAATCGCATCGAGCGTCTCTTTAGGCAAATGCTTGAAAAAGGGGGCGAGCAGTCGGCCTCGTTGGTAGTAGGATCGCCGCGAGGATCGTTCAAATACCATCAGATTGTGCAGGACCGCCAACTTCTCGGCATCTGCGTCTGCCGCGCCGAGAGCGAACTCCAAGATTACATCGAAGTCGTGTTCGCTGCGATCGTTGTCAATGCGAACATTCGACCAACCGAGGTTTCGAAGGAAACTAATACAGAGGCGTCCAAGTTCACTGCGGTATAGATCATTCTTCTCTGCTGCACAGTGAATGACCATCCCGAGTACATCGACAGCAACCTCAAGGCCGTCCAATTTCGCGGATATGCCGTCGACCAACTTTGCAATCTGCTCGATCGATAGAGGATCGGTTGCTCGACCCAGGCCCAAATACTGGTACTGCCATATGGGAGACTTACCCAGCTCAAGCGATTTCAACAAACGTTCGTAACCCCTAGCATCGAGCTGCACACAGAACTGAAGTTCAGGAAACCATTTACCCCAAACTTCGTCATAGAGCGCGTCTTCTAGGAACGACGCCACTCCAGCCGGATCCGCTTTGTTCCAGCCAGAGAGTACGCCGCGAACAAGAATTAAACTCACCGAACCCGATACAGAGTCGATGATCAAAGCGCGGACTTTCTCCAGCAAGCCAGCTACATTGGCGCATTCTTGTCCTATGCCAAACCCAAAACTCCCAACTTTGCTGTTGGTGCCTGTACGAATCAGGTCCGGCAGGATTTCAACGAAGAGATTATCTTCGTGGGCTGCAGCCTTTCCAAGATTCTCAGCCGCTTTCTCGGACGCACGGAACCGGGAAGCGGCATCGGCGCTGCGCCCATCCCCTGTATCGGGTAGATCGACGTCATCCGCGAATGACCCGCGAGCGATGACTCTTGCACCGATCTGGGCCCTCAAATCACGCGGTGCCAGTTCCTGCTCCAGCAGTAGAAGCTGCGTAAGCGAATCTGTGCTGAGGGCACCCTTGTCCAACTGAAGTATGCGCCGCGTTCCCAGCCAGCCGTCTGGCCAGCCATCTACAGACTTCAGCACACGAGCGGCTCTGACGATCTCATCAGTCAATCGGGCTCGCACCCAGAGGCCACGAACCGATGCACCTAGAACCGACCTCGCCTCTCGGCCAAGGGGAGAGTTCGTGCCGCCGATCTCAACCGCGATATCCAAGAAGGGTGTGTACCACTCCCGGACTTCCTCCTGAGTTCGAGGCCACCACCCGAAACCCCGCTTTCGAGCACCAAACTCAAATCCGTGCACAGACGTGAAATGCCAAGCCTCCAGCGCCGCATCCAAGAGCACTAACCCTAGTTTTTGCTCCCGCTCGCTAGCCGAGAATAAGAGCGTTCGAACTACTTGGGACCTTTGTGCGGACCTGGCTTCGGTCCCAGAGAGACGGGAAAAGAACAATGACTTGAGAACATCGCGAACCGGCTCATAGTTATAATCATCCGGTTCGGCCAAGGCTAAACAGATGAGTATATGCACTGCTCGGTCAAAAAATCGAGAATCATACGCAATCGATCGCGCGACACGAGCGAACTCGCGTCGGCTATAGTTTTCCGTAGATGTGAACTTGCTGTTCACAGCGGCCCGCTCCAAAGCGGCCAACGCGGCCTCTTCGCTTACTGGCGCCACATTGTTGAACATTCCACGACCAAGGTCGTTCAAAGTTGTCAAGTCGCCGAGGCATCCGCTGGGGTTTAGCCATGATGACACCATTTGGACCGCCCGCTTTGACTCGTGCAAGAAACCGAGTCGGCGAGAGAACGATCGGGCCACACGCTCGGATGCGTCCTCAACCAAGAGGCGGTTCAGGAGCTCGGGCAGATATGCGTCCACCGCAATTGCCGCTAAACGATTGGAAATCGCATGAGGGAGCACGGCGCGCCATTTGCCGCGCTGTTGGACAAGACCCCGCCTCTGCAACTGCATGACGCTGCGCAGAAATGCTACTTCTGAGACTTCAACCAACCCGGCAAAAATGCTTATCTCGGAGCCTTGGGATGTATCCTCACCGTCGAACGAATACAGAAGGCTGGCAGCCTCAGCACAATTCAAGAGCTCGCTACTTTCAACATTCTTCTGATGAAAAAGCCGGTGGAAGAGTTCGCTATCTCTGAGCCGGGCAAGCTCGCCACTTGTCTCGCTCGTGGACGCAAGGGCGTAGGCCACTCGGGTGTTGCCATCGGAGAACTCTGCGATTTTGTCGAGGTCATTTTCCGAAAGGAGACTGAACCGGCGCTTGAGAAGGCGTTTGATTATCTCGTCAGAAGACCCCTCAAGACGGTAGCAAGCAGTGCCCTCTGGCAGGTCGTCACGAATGTCATACTCAACAGTGATAAGTCGTATTTTGCTTCCCGGTCGCTTTGCAATTTCGGTCAGCCTGCGATGAACGTCTTGGCCGCAATTGTCGACAACGACAATACAGTCGGAATCCGATTGAACGAGAGCCTCAACCATCATGCCCGGCTGCGGTGTGGGGGCATCCGACAAGTCTGCGTAGATCACGTTTTCTGAATCAAGCGCCGGCTGGCCCGGGCATATACGCTTGTCGAACAAAGCCTGGACAAGCCTTGTCTTTCCGACTCCGGATAAGCCCACCATCCGAACGGATACATTCTTGCTCAAATCCGTTCGAAGGCGCGCTATGGCGGATGAGACATCGTTCCCTTCGTCAGCATCTGGGACAAAAACCTTCACTCGATCATCGATGAGGTATTCAGAGTCGGCGTCGCTTTCTTGATATGCCCAGGGACCATACGGCCTCCAGCCCACTAGAGGCTTGCCGGAAGCTACCTTCACCCAGATAACCATCGCAGGAAACTGTTCGACCCAATCCGCAATGCGGCGACAATCAAAGAAATCGACCTCAATTTTTCCGGCCATGGAAAAGCTAGATAAACATAGCTCCATCGCGGCCTTACGATCAGCCAGCGAACTGTCCGAAAGATTATCCCTCGTCGAGGCGATGACATAAGCGCCGCCGCTTGCTGCAAGGTCCGTTAACGCTTGGCGCACGACGCCCTTCGGTGCCATTTCACCCGGTATCTTTGACGCGCTAAACGTCTCCGCTTTCACCTGGAATGCGCAGCGATCCTTCTTGATATATCCGCCGATCCCGAGCGGTGGACTTACATCAACCCTAACGTCGACACCTCCATCCTTAGCTCGCTGATCTCCTCCCCAACTTACCGCCGCGGTTGAGATGCTCTTGGCCCGTAGCTCCGATTTGCATAGTCTCGCGATCAATTCTCGTGCTTGTACGTCTGTAAGTCTTTGAATTTCCTCAGAGCGTACGGAGAAGATCGGGTGCATAGTGTGTCCAGCCTCGAATCGATTTAGACTAGTTCGAAAAACATACAACCAATTTGAACAATTTGGGTGGGCCAACCCCCGTTAGACCAATTGTAGCGCATGGCCGATCGACGCGACACGCGACGTACATAGATGCTGCTCTCGAGCGCTCGCGCGTCGCGCAAGTGTCGGCAGACAGAATGACTTAGCTTTTCGATGTCGGCATTGACGCGCGCTCTCAGAAACGGACGACTCAAGTAAGCGTAAGCTAGGCGGCTTCGCACGTTCAAACTTGCTCACGCCGTTAGGTCAGACACTCGAGCAACGGCATCTTGCTGGCGGAAAGCACCGATATCAACTTCGTTGGATCGCGCCCCGGATGTCACGGCCTGATTTTGCGCCTAGTCCGTAGATAATCGCCGTAGGCTAAGCACGCGGTTTCTGAACGCATTCCTATGCATTGCATTCAATTCAATGTCTTAGCAGGTGCAGTTCGGAGGAGCCCCGTTCCTCCGGGTCGTTTCGGTCCTATGCACCTAGCAGACGAAGACAAGCAGACTCGAGCCTCGATGTGGCCTCCCCTTATCGCCTGATACGACAGGCGCTTGATCGTTGTTGTGGCGGCTTCTGGAGCTCGGCCTGATGAAATCGACGCTAGCGGAGATCGAATACAATAGAAGGCTGGCTAGCAGTGGCAGTCTGATAGTCGTGCAAGCGAGATAGTGCCGTCGCCCAAATAATCACCACAATATGCGGGGGGCCGCAGGAACGCAAATAATGCCGCCGATATCAGTGTCGATTTCGATCCTCGGTCGACAAAGGCTTGTAACAACGCCGGCAACACAGTTCGCGACGTCGTCGTGTGAATTCGGCGGATGATCGATGGTATCGCGTCCGCCGCGTGCCGTCTTACGTTCGAGGCTACAAAGCTGTGCAATCAGTTTCTTGTGATCCAGTAACTCGACGCGCTTCCCGTTGATGAGCGGCAATAGTTCGGAGTAGAGTTCCGATTTTGGTCTGGCGCTGGGTTCATACTCGATACCGTAAACCTGAAAGCGCTCACCCGGCCATACGCCGGCGTATTTGTCGCCGACGGCTCGGCGTATGCCATATACCTTGAGCAGGGCCGAAAATTCGGCCACTACCTTATCCGGAGAGAAGGGCGGCGCCGCCTCTCGCACCACGTCGACGACGGCGCACTTACCGTCGCGGTGTGCGATGCAGAGCGTCATGCTATCGCCGGATCCGCCGCTTGGATCTACGAAGGCATGATATTGCTCACCCTGCACGGGAGGCAACTCGAATCTATCAGGGACAACCACAGCCTCGACTGCATCACGGTCAAGAAAGCTTTCGAGATCGACCCGGAACTCGGCACCAAATTCTGCGCTAGCCCGGGCCGGGTCCTGCTCGTAGGCTTCATCGATTACCGATTGAGGCAACGACGGGTTCATTGTCTTGCTGGGCGCCTTCCAAACCAATACGGGTGCGTCCCGCTTTCCGTAATGTCGGGAGAAAGCCTTCCAAAGCGGGCCGCGACGCGCATGAGGCGAAGACATCGATAGCAAGAGGGCACTTGGGCCCATTGTTGCCATAGCCGGCCGTGCCGCCGCGAGCACCTCTTCAGCGGGATTAGCCGAGGCCTCGCCATCAAACCAGAATGCAATTTCGTCCGCGACCAGAGCTGCTATCGAATATCCTCGGATTGTCCGGAAAGACGCCGTCGTGACCTCGATAACGACACGGTTTCGAAGCTCAATGGCCTCCTGCGTTTCCGACACCACCAGCTTACGAAGTTCGGGGTGATCAACAATCAGCGACCGAAGAAAGCGGAACGCTACGCGCGCCTGGCGCCGATCGGCCGCTAACAGCAGCACCATCGCTTTCTCCCCAGGTGCCAGGTAAATTCGCCAATCGAGAAATAGCGCCAACCAGGCCGCCGTGGTTGCGGCACCCCGTGATTTGCCTCCTCTTCGGCCGATAATCTCGGCGACCTCGCGAGGCGGCTCTGATGGCGGCTGATCTCGCCCAGTACACTGCTGGAAAAGACGAAGATCTTCAGCGCTCATCGGAAGCGCGAAGATCGTCCGCCAAAAGGTGAACCAAGCCGCCCAGCTTTCCGGGTTTGGAAACCACGGCCCCCACCACGAAGGCGAGGTTACCGCCGCAATGATGTTAGCGGGCAGCTGAGCCTTCGAGTTAGTCACGCTATTAAGTCTCGGACGTCAAAGGGGCTCTGCCTCTTCCCGCTCCCGTTTCGTGCGGCCGCCTTCCCGCGTAGCGCTGCTAGGCAGCGCACTATCACCGCACTGAGCTTCGTTAGCTCGACTCCGTCCACAGTCTCACCGGCAGCCATGGCCCGTTCAATTGCCTCGCGCCGTACCGTCAGCGTCGCAATCTGCGTCGCGAGCAGTTGATCGGCCACCGTAGGTGGCCCACCGAGCCCCTCAAGCAAGCCCATGACGAGCGCGCGCAAACGCTTAGCGTATCGCGTGCGGCCGTCCAGGCGCTCAGTTTCCGCTGCAATTAGGAAATGTGCCGCATCTGCCATGCATCGATCCCGTATTTGGATGCATGATCAGGGCGACGCCTTCACAAGTACACTGCTTCCGATTTGCATCGCGTTACAAAAATTCCCGCTACGTACAAATGCGCCACCACGCCGCCCACAGCCCGCCGTGCGACATGGCTCTCTCACGGTGGGGTTAACGCTGATGCTGCAACGACGAGGCGCCGAGCTGTGAAATCCCTTGGTTGCTGCCGAACCTTAACATTTTGCCGAGTTTTTTCTTCCGACCGGCCCACCTTTGACATGGCGCCACTTTGAAGCGCCTGCGGGCGCTTAAAGGCGGCCTATGGAGCACCGGGCGTCGGGGAGTCGGCAAGAGGGTCTTTGGTGAGAGATGAGCTTGCTCGCGGTCGCGCGTTTAAGCGCGCCCGCTCTTGAAATCTCGCGAGGACCAAAAAGTTCGTGCGAAGTGTTGACGGCGCAATTCCTAATGCACAACTCGACAAGACGGTGAGGTACACACAGAGCTCCCCTACCCCCTGGCATATTGAGTAGTGTCCTTGTGCTGGGACTGTGGGGCTTGGATTTCGACGCTGAGAGTCCCATGAGAGAGCCATAAACGTTGCCCTCCGGCAACACGGTCCCATCCGGAGACCATACCTGGCTCTCAGGTGGGACTTCGCATGTCTGTGGTGGGACTGTGAAATGAATTCTCTGGCGTCCACCTCATGAAATCCTTGGAGCCGAATACGTCACGAATGGGCCCGTGCCGATCATCAGCGAACTCGGTCAGCAGCCACTCGGTGGCTACCCTGCCCTTCATGTTGAACCCGCTTCGTTTACCTGTTTTGATGAACCCCAGAGCCTGGAGACGCTCGAAGCACCTTTGTGCTGTGCTCCGGCCAATGCCGAGCTCTGTGGCTGCTTCCCTGACGCTGTACGGGATCTTTCCGTTGTTTGATCCCGGACCTCTGTAGCGCCTCGCCAGCTCGACGTAGAGGGCGCGGCAATTGCCGTCGAGGGCGCGCCAAGCAGGGCTTGCCAGCATGTATTCTGGCAAACGCACATAGCGCCCCTGCTGTCTGGATCGAGGGCTCATTTTTGGTACTGCCTACGAGATGAGCTGATGCCGACCGCCTCCATGAGGCGATCAACAAATTCCATCATGCGCTCACCCGGGATCACCACAACGTCGTTTCCGCCACCGACGCGCGATGTCTGCCAGATTGCGTAATGCGCCTGCAGGTGAGCTCGACCGCGAGGCGAGAGTCCTCTTTGACGAATGTCTCGAAGAGAGTTTCGCCCACTGGGAAGACATTCGCCGTCGAACGGGACAGCGGCTGTCGTAACGACCGTTAAGGGTGCGTTGACAATGCGTTGCCAAGGCTCCGCAATGTGTTCGGAGAGCCGGGCAATCGTATTATCAACGGGTTGCCTCTTTTCGACAGTCGAGCTGCGATCGTTACTCGATTGAGCATTACGTTTTGTGTTAACCTTGCGCTGTCTGTGACGGCGCTGCTGCTCAGCCCCGGTCATCGCTTTGAGGCAGGCGGGCTCGAAAGGCTCCACCGCTTCGCCTTGAATGTAGCCAGGCACGTGGCTATTGCGAAAATTGAGCTGACCACCGAGCTGCTCAATTGTTGAACCCGGTTCCTCGTGTGGTGCGATGGCGAGATTCCGCCTTTTAGGGTGGTGCACTATCCGACACTCGCTTTGCGGCACGTTCAAGGGTAAGCGCGATTTTCTCCGCACGATGACGCCCGCGCTTTTGACGGATGGCCTTCGTATCGAGGGCGGCATCTGACCCGTTCAGGCAGCGGCGGTTTTGGGGAAGTTGAAGGGCAGCAGGTCGGTGATATCGGCGTCGTCGGCGCGCTGAGGCAATTCGGTGAGCACGTGGCGCAACCAGGCTAACGGCTCGACGCGTGAGGCGCGGCAGGTCAGCATCAGACTGTAGACGACGGCACTGGCCCTGGCTCCCTCGACGGTGTCGCTGAACAGCCAGCTCTTTCTGCCAGTGGCAAAGATTCTGATATCGCGCTCCAGGAGATTGTTGTCGATCGGCATCCTGCCGTCTTGCGTGTAGCGCGTCAGATATGACCATTGGTTCAGAGTGTAGGATACGGCATCGCCAAGCTTGCTGTCGGGCAAGACCTTCGGGGCGATTTGATCGAGCCATTCCTTGAGGGCGTTCAGGACGGGAATGCTGTGTTGCTGGCGGAAGCGGCGAATGCATTGATCTGGCGTTTCGCCTCTGTCTGGTTTTTCGTCCCGCGCCTGCCTTTCAACCCGGTAAAGCTGTTCGAAGAACCGCAGCGCCTGCTCTGGCGGGCCGCCGCCCTTCTTCCTCGCCTTGAGGGCATCGACAAAGCGCCGTCGGGAGTGGGCCATGCATCCAATGTGGGTGGTCCCTTCCAGCGTGCGCCATGCGGTATAGCCGTCACTCATCACGATGCCACGGTAATCGCCGAGGAAGGCCTGCGGGTGGATCTGGCCGCGGCCCGGCTGATAATCCAGAAGAACGATGGGCTCGTGACTGCCCTGGCCGCTGCGATAAGCCCACATGTACGATGTGCTGGTGGCTTTTTTGTCCTTCTCCTTCAGGACCTGAACCGTCGTCTCGTCGCCATGGATGAGAGGTTGCAGTCTGAGCCGCAGCTTCAGGGCGTCTGAGATGCGATGCAGATGCTTCTCGCTCGAGCCGATCACCCAGTGACCCAAAGCGCCGCGGCTGACAGGAACACCTGCGCGTTCGAAGGCCTGCGCCAGACGGTAGAGCGGCGTGCCATCGACATATTTGTGAACCAGCGCGAACGCCAGCGTTGAGGCCGTGGCAACGCTGCCCGGCAAGGGCTGCGTCGGCATCGGCGCGGTCACGACAGGGGCATTGATCCCGGTGCGATCGCAATGGCGGCACCCATATTTGAAGCGCACATTCTGTAAAACCTTCGCCTTCACCTCGATATGAAGTTGCTCGGTGACAGTCTCGCCCATGCGATGCATCTGGCCACGGCAGCAAGGACACGCCTTCTGATCGTCGGGCAGGTCATACTCGACCCGCTCACGCGGCAGGTTCGCCGGCAGCGGTCTGCGGCCGCGCTTCTTTCCCGTTGTGCTTTCGACGGGTGGCAAGCCCGTGTCCGGAAGTTCGGCGATATTGTCCGTTTCGCTGCCGGCATCATCCTCGTCGGCGGCCTGCTCGGCTTCATTGAACAGACGGTCGACGTGCTTTTCGCTGCGCGGCGCAAAACGATGCAGGCGTGCCAGCGCCAGTTCTTCCTCGAGCCTGACGACGCGCTCCGTGAGCTGACGATTCTCCACCTGCAGCGCAGCAATGCGCGCCAACAGCGCTTCGACACTCGGTTCGCCGGTTCGATTCATCGGATTCTTGAATCTGAACCGTACCGACGCGTCAACCGCTCAAGTCGAGAGCTCAGCCGGCAACCTGATATTGCCGCACCGGATGGCGGACCATCGCATCGATATCGATGCCGTCAAGGATCCAGTGCAATTGCTCGGTCGTCAGCGTGACGACCGCCTCCTGGCGGCGCGGCCATCGGAACTTGTCCTCGGTCAGCCGCTTCAGGACCAGCACAAAGCCGGACCGGTCGAAGAACAGCAACTTCATCCGGTCGCAACGGCGATTGCAGAACGCAAAAACCGCCGGAGCGAACGGATCGAGCGCCATCGTCTCCTGGACCAGAACCGCAAGGCTGTTGATGCCAGCCCGGAAGTCGATCGGCTCACGGTGCAGATAGACCTGCAGGTCACCGCCCAGTCTGAACATGGCCCAGGGCTCCGATGATCGCCGTCAATGCATCCACATCGCCGCATTCCAGCGCGACCTTCACGCCGTTCGGCAGCGACGCGCTCACTTTGGCCGGAGAACAAAAAGCTGTAGTCCCCTTGGGTTCCGACCCGCGCACTTCATCGCAAGCCGCCGGCAAACCCATCATCGCCACGCTGCTCCCCCGCGACAGGGCGCGATCGGAAGCCCCCTCAAGTTGAACCGGGATGAACGCCGATGGGGGAGACCGCGGGAGAGACCTGGTCGCGGTGTGCTTCTTGATCCATTTCCGAAGCAGGTTCGCGTTGACCCCGTGTTCGAGCGCAAGTCTCGATACCGAAACGCCAGGCTCAAGACAACTCGCGACAAGACGCTCCTTCGATGCCGCCTCGTAGCGCCGGCGACCGTTCCGACCAACAAGCCTGACCCGCAGTTTCTGATCATCGTCTGCCATCACAAGGTGTCCACCTATTTTGGTGGACACCTCATGCATCAGAGCACTCAAAAGCAAAAGGTGCAGGGAAATTCGCGCTTACGTTCAAGGTTGTCCACAAATGCCTTCAGAGTGGATTTGCGAGCGGCCCACTTGGCGCCGATTTTGAAACCTGGAATTTTGCCCGTCTCCAGCAGGTAGAAGGCCTGCCTGAGTGGCACACCTAATTCTGTGGCAATCGGCTTTGCGCCGATCATCAAATCATCAGCTAGCTTAGTCACTGTTCACCCTCATAAATTTTGCATTTGAAGATTTCACGTTTCGGCCGGACCAAGTGCTTTCAGACACTCAGTGATGGACACGACATCGAACTTTTTGATTGGTACTGTCACCCACTTGCCGTGGACATAAATTTCTTCAGCTGAGCGAAACGCGGAGAAGAATTCCATCGTTGGAGTCGCCTTTTCAGACACCAGTAGCGAGCCAACAATCTGGGTCTTGCCCTTCAACAATCCCCACTTCACGACAAGAAATACTCTTATTCCCCGAAGCGCTTCCTCCAAGAAATCGATCTTACCCTGGGTCCGGTCACGGAGCTCAGACAGCGCTCTCAAGCGATTTGCTATCTGGGTCAGACCGCCTATAGCGATCTTCTGCTCCGCAAATGCTGCGACGATGCACGCTATGATCACTTCTTGCCTACTAAACCGGCGGTGCGTCCCTGAACCCGCCCGATCGGTGGCCGAGGCGGCTTTGATGATACCGGCGTCTGCCCACAGCTGAACGGACCTAGGCCTTGCCCCGGCGACCCTTGACAGATCGGAAAGCGTGTAATCTGACATACCTCTTGCGCCCGCGTTAAAAACGTAATACGTATTTTGCACGAGTTGAAAGTTAGTGCAACTGTCTCGACTCTTTCGACGGAAAAAATATCCAATGCCCAGCACTTGTGACGGCTCGGATCGCGACCCGCGGGCGCTTGTCGCCACTGTCAACGAGACTATGGCTACGCTGAAGATAGGACGGGCAAAAACCTATGAGCTTCTTAATGCAAACGAGCTCGAAAGCTACCTAGAGGGATCCTCCCGCAAGGTCACGTGGCGCAGCATTGAGGCTTATATCGCGCGTCGAATTAAGGAAGAGACCAAACGCCGCAACCACGGCCGCGCTCAAACTGAGGATGGCAACGCACCCATTTAGATCGCAACAAGGCCCTTGCGACTCCTAACGCTGGTGATGGAGGCGCAGGACGCCCGGCGTAAGCGCACAGTGGAGTACATGCTCCATTGATCGCCCATCCTACATCAGGGGATACTCCCTCCTCCAAATCGCTTTGTTTGCGTTCGCTCTTTTGCGGCTCAGCTTGATAGCTACGGTTGAAATCCACGATCAGGTCGCGAAGCAGCGTCTCTCAACCACGGAGCGCGGAGTGGTCGGCTTTTGGGTTGGAAGCAGACGAAGATCTTAGAGCGCCCAGATGCCGGCTTTTGACCCTAAGCCGAACTCCGCCTTGCGCCGATTAAAAATCGGAGGCGCTTCATCGTCCCGGGTATGAAGCAGCGAATGCTCACACCCATCGGGCCATAGAGCGGCCAGACCAGCGTCGCTTTAGCCCTGTTCGGCTCGTCGATGACGGCGTCGTCGGGTACGTAAACCCACTCGGTTTCCACGTTGGTGGCGCCAGCCATCGCGCCCGAAGCCCCCAGGCGTTGTCGGCACGCGGACACGGTAATGGATGGTTGCCGGTGATCTCTCAATCTACCTCTGACAAATGCATCGCTTCGCTACCATCGCAGCACAGATCTCCCTTTCGGTCATAAAGCTCCGCAAACCACTTCGACAGATCAAGCCGATTGTGATCGTGCGCGAGCACGGCGCTGGTCGATACCATCAGCGCGACCGCGAACAGATTCCGGAACATCGACTTATTCCAAATCGTTGGCTATCAAATCGGTCAGGGAGGAACTGTTGCCCGGATTCAGTCCACTCGCACAGCACCGCAATGGTCCGCGAAGTCACTGGCGTTGCCAGTCCGATGGCGTGCCCTAAATCGCTTAACCGCCCAGCGGGCCAACCGCCTGTGCTTCCGAAGTAGGTGGCCCGCTTCCGAGGGCTGGATCAGAGCAGGCTCACGCCAGCTTTGCTCGCCTCGCGATTAGACGGCCAGTCCACCAAACCCGCAATTGGAGAATTTGGATTCCCCCCCGCTCGGTCTACATGACGAAGCGGCCCGCACAACAACGGTATCTGTACCTGCGATTTTGATTCCACTAGCGTCCCGACAGGCTGATTCCATTTGCTGCCTTGCACGATTCTGAAAGTGGCCCAAAGGCGACATTCGACGTCAGGAGTGATTTCCAGCTGCCGTCTGAGCTTTGGATGCTAGCCGGGGAAGTCGCGGAACTCCTTGACGAGATTAAACGGAATCTTCCACCCGGCGCCTCCGTCGCGCATCAGCATCTTGATGTCTTCCGCCCTGTTTTCTTTTCCGGTTTTCGGATCGATCTCCAATGTGTGGCCGTTGCTGTCCCAGGGCTTGGTCGCGCTCTTCGAGTAGGAGCCGAGAAAATGCCCGGCTTCATGGGCAGACGTGTTAGGCCCGCGTTGCGAGCTGATGAAGGCAAGGTCCAGCGATCGAGCAAACGAGCCATTGGGAAAGGAGCCCTTGGACCGAAGCTTGTCGACACAGAAAATGGTGAGATGGGCGCCTTGAACTTTGTGTTTGGCGAAGAAGCTCTTCAGTTTTTCGACATCGATCACATCGGGAAGGATCGCAAGGCTCGCATCCTTCATGCCAGTCGCATTGGCGAGCTCCTGTTTGACGGCAGCCTGCGAGTCGTCGATGACCAGCCAGTCGGTTGGCACCCGCTCGAAGCGGATGTTGGCCTGCGGCCTCCATATATTGTTCATCGTCAGCAATTCATCTTGCTCACTGCAGGGCTTCTTGGCGTGAAAAGCCGGAGCGCCGCCGCTGCCCGGAATCATGACGTTGCGGAACGCCACCTTGATCTTGATTTCCGGCAGCACGACAACATAGAGCTTGGCTTCGATCTTCCGGCCGGCCGACCGGGCCACCACCTCCAGACCGGGAAAGGGAATCGGCTTGATCCGGCCATTGATTTCGAAAAACCGTGCATCGCCATTGAAGGTGGCGGGAAGTGACGCCGCCCTGAGCTGCGGATCGATGTCGGGTGCGGAGAAGGTGTCTTTGGTCTGCATGACACGTCTAAGAGTATCGGCGCCATCGATCTCCTTGATCCCGAGGGCATGGGGGTTAGGATCGACTTTGAGCTTTCTTCCGGGATCGATCAGAGCCACGATGTTGGAGCCGCCGAACGGCACCACCATGCCTGGCGGGCTGCGGCCCTCATCGATGCCGGAGCGGCGGAAAACCTCTTGGAAAGCGGCCATGTCCGGTTCTCCTGTTCTAGTTCGGACCGTCAACGCGAAATTTTGAACCTTCGGCCGTTCGCTGCGCGGCTGGCGGATGGTTTCCTCGGGCGTGCCGATCCTCGGCCATGATGCCGGCATTCATGAAGCCGACGCGGGTGGAGACATCGGCTGAGAAGGCCATCTCGTGCGTGGCCAGCATCGTCTTGCCTTGGCGCTTCTGGCCCCGGTCACCCCTTGGCAGCAACGTACCCATAGAAATTCATAAGAAAGTCCCGAACCGCGAGGGGCTTGACGGCATGGGTTTTTTCCTGCGGATGCGGTATCAAATAGTCTCCATCGCCATATGAGAAGACCTTCGCCTTCACGAACCCGTTCATCACTTGTATCTTCTCGCGCAGCACGACCCAGTGCATCGTAAGCGCGGAGCCTTTATCGGACTGGTCGTCATAGTCGATCATATTGGCGCTTGTGAAAAGACATACGCGATATCCGCTGTCGAGCAGCCGGTTGGCTTCGTTTACATCGTCGATGTCTTTGTTGAATCGTGAAATGTTGGTATTCTCGCGCACGTCCCGGTATCCTGCCTTGCGAAACCATTGCTCCATTTCGCTCGGCAGGGTGACACCCGCAAGATCGCTGATCTTGCCTGTGTCGTCGAAATCCAGGAACCAGTTCTCCGAATCGCGTATGGAGGCGCACGTCAGCCAGTCGACGTGGTCCAGCGACCAGGGTGGCGTGAAGTTCCTCACATCCTTTCCCGGCTTGATCAGCAGGCGGCCAAGATTCGCCTGCCCCTTCTGATAGAGATCGATCGCGAAGCGCGCGTAAGACCCTGGCTTGTCCGACGCGTAGCCGAACATCAGGGCGGATGGCCCGCACAGACTTCCCTGGTCTTGATTGATGAGGCTCGGTTTCGCAATGCGCCTGAGAATACCTATGCCGACGCGGTGTGGGTCGAGCTTCGGAAAGAACGTCGTCCTCGTATTTTTCAGGAAATCGCAGACCATTTCCGCGGCTAGTTTTTTCTGGTCGGAATTGAGATCATACGGTCCGATCCCGCGCTTCTCCTTGTATTCTTCTCCGACGAAGAGCGTGATGAGCTTTTTCGAGGTGGGGGAGAGCGTTCTGGAGGTGTTCGCAATGGTGGTCAGGTCGTCCAGCTCGAATGCGGTGACCATACCGTCTGCAACGGTAGCCCGGATGATGTCAACGACCTCTGCGTAGTCCAGCTTTGAATCGTCGATGAGACCTTTGCGAAGTGCAGCATCGACGGAAGGAGTCGCGATTGCGTCCCATTGGCCCTTTGGCGGGGCGGGCTTGGCGGCCGCCTTCGTCGACAGTTCAACGAGCCGATTGAATGTCGGACCGGCAGGCCGAACATAGCCGTCAGGCGTGCCGGGAAAGTTCTTCTTCTGGAAGTACAGAATCGAGTTGTAAAGGCCGTCGCTGGCATAACCGGTCACGACCATCTGTGGTTTGAGCGTGTTCTCGGCGCCGCCGTCGGAAATGGCGATCTTGTTGAGCAGCGAAATAACCAGTTCCTGATCCTTTTTCCAGTTCTGGCAGCTGCGCCCTGTCGTCGCGAACCGTCCGACCTTGTCTTTCAACTGCAGCATATCGCGCCTCCCGGAACGGGAATGCTGCCTCGAGCGTCCTGACATGCAGCCGGAGGCAGGCGCCGTGGCAAGTCTTCCCGCTGTAGGGTTGGTCGCCCTTGCCGTCCCTTGTGTTCACTCGCAAGGACAGCGGTCGCCCTGTGGCGGTTCACGAATGAGTTATGTCTGGCTATCGGGGTAGACCGGAATTCGTCGAACGACTGTCCGCCGCTGGGCCAGGAGCCGACCTTGTCACGTTGTCGGCCGAACGTCAGCGTTTGACCCACAGCGGAAGTCGTCATTGGCTACTCAATTACCTGATCCGCCATTAGCAGGACGCCCTCTGGGATTGTTATCTGCAGTGCTTTGGCAGCACGCAGGTTGACAACAAGCTGGAACGCCGAGGGCTGCTCTACCGGAATGTCAGCTGGCTTGCTGCCTTTTAGAATCCGGTCGACGTACGTAGCCGCCATCTTAAAGAAGACTGTGGTGTCAGGGCCGTAGCTTATTAGCCCCTCATAGTTGGTCACGTAGCTGTTCACTTGAAAAACAGTCGGCAAGCTGGCCCGCAGCGCGATTTGAGGTAAGGAGGGGCGCGGTGGATCCGCAAGAACGTAAACGACGTCACAATGAGACGTCTTCATTTGAGCGAACACAAGCTCCAGATCTTCAGGGTCTCTCGCTGCGAAAGGGGTTGCTGAAATGCCAAGCTTTTCGGCTGCGGACACTGCAAGAGCGGCTAGGGGCGGATGAGTAGGATTGTTTGAAGTCAAGATGCCAATCTTCTTTGCAGTCGGAAACACCAACCGAATGATGTCCAGCATCTTTGTGGTTGTGTCGCCGAACATATTGGCGACACCGGTTATATTTCTGCCTGGATGTGCGAAGCTTACCACGAAACCAGATCCGATGGGATCTGTCGCCGGCGACATGACAATCGGGATTGTTGAAGTCGCCTTCTGTGCCGCTGCGATCGCCGGCGTTGCGTTTGCAACGATGACGTCAGGGTTCAGGGCCACGAGTTCATCAGCGAGAGCCGGAAGCAAGCCATACTTCCCATTTGCCTCTCGAACGTCGATGACGAGGTTCCTTCCTTCCTCGTAGCCCAGCGCGCGAAGCGCACCTCTCAATGTATTACTGCCTACTGGGGATCTCCCGGAATCAAGGTATCCCACGCGCCACCGACGCGATCCTTCACTCTTCCCGCCTGTCGCAAGAAGAAATGCAAGGCCGCTGGTCAACCAGGCACGGCGGGTTACGAATGGGCGCATGGATCTACCCTTAGAAACCGCCCGGAATTTTTAGCACCTTCGCAGTCAATAATCGAGAGATGCAGATGGAGCATCGTCAAGCGTGCTGGGTTCTCCTATCCATTGGTGGGCGGACCAGAGGGGTTCATTGTAATATCTTCCGCCATGGCGACGCTGCTATAGTCCGACGCACGCAACACGTCCTTGGAGGACGACATGAAACGCCGTGGCTTTATTGGTGCGCTTCTCAGTGCCGCCTTTTGGCAGACCACAGCGCAGGCACAGGAACGCACAAGGGTCGCTACGGTCGGATACGTCGACGCCGCATCTCGCAGTGCGGGTATGGAAGGATTGCTTACCGGTCTTCGTGAACTCGGATATGTTGATGGCAAAAACATCAGGCTGGTCCGCCAACAGTTTGCCGCTCCAACTGTAGAGAAAATGAAAGAAGCCATTTTGGCAGTGCTTCCATACGTCGATATTCTTGTCGTCGGAGGAACTGTTGGCGGCGTCGCGGCAAAATCCGCGACTGCTGAGATTCCTGTAGTATTTATTTCAGTCGGCGCGCCTGTAGATATCGGACTTGTAAGAAGCTTGGCCAAGCCCGGCGGCAATATGACAGGGGTGACGTTTGAAGCGGCCGAGGAAACGTACGCGAAGCGGCTTCAACTTTTGACGGAGGTTGTGCCTGGTCTTTCTAACGTGGCCATATTAGGAGCTGTTGGCGATCCGAATTTTCCATTTGCGATGGTATCATTGGAGCGGTCTGCTCCGGGCTTAAAAGTCTTACTAACGCGGGTCGCCGTAAATTCCGCTGACGACCTACCACGCGCGTTCGATGAGATGAAGCAGACTCGCCAGCAAGCTCTATTGGTAGTTTCCGGCTCGCTCACATATGGCAGCATTAAGGAGACAGCTGATCTCGCGTTGGTCAATGGGCTACCCTCTTGCCACGGTTTTAGGGAGGCCGTGGCTGCCGGGGGACTGATAAGTCTTGGACCTGATTTGGTGTCCTTGGGCCGTCAAAGCGCGCGATTGGTAGACAAAATCATTAAAGGCGAGCGTCCTGCAGATATTCCGGTCGAACAGCCTGCGCAATATGTGATGAGCATGAATCTGCGGACTGCAAAGGCGCTCGGTCTCACCGTGCCGCCATCATTGCTCGCGAGGGCCGATGAGCTAATCGAATAGTGACAGGGACTTCCGCATCTGGCCCATTGCGTCGGTTGGCGCTGTGCAGCGGCAGGTCTGGAGTCGGGGGTAGAGCAGAAGTCACCGCCGCCGGTGCGGACCGCCGCCTTTGACCCGAACCGGACATACGTTGTTTTTTCCATAACACGTTGAGCCGTCCGCGACTTTGGAAGACCCGCGTAGCACTCGATCCCGAGTGATAAATCGAGCTCCAAAAGTCGAGCAAGCATTACGCTGGACAATTCGTCGGCGAGAAAGCCGTCCATGAATTGAATAATGATGCTTGCAGTTCCGCCGTTGGCTTTGAGCTCCGAAAAGAACGCCTTGTGAGGCACCAGTGCGCCGATCAGACATGATAATTCAGACGCAAAGCCTGGATCTTCGACGACGTATTCCGTGCTGCGCCGCCATCGCGTGGTAGCATACGTTCCGGACAGGGGCGTGCCCTTCGCGGTTCTTCGGGGAGCGCCGACACAATGAGTGACGTCGGGCTCCATTCTTAGGCTTCTGGTGATTTGGTCCGGCACTAAGGTTGGATGCACGATGAACAGGTCGAGAAAGAACCTGTACTCACCCGCGCTGCTGGATTGTTCGGCCATTGGGCGCGCCATCTACTGAGCGCTTGCTTAACCGAGCGCAGCGACGAATGTCAATTTCCGGTTGTGGCGCATTGCGTCGGCTGCCCAGTGCAGCGGCAGGTCTGGAATCAGGGCAGAGCAGAAGTCATCGCTCCAGTGGGGACCGCCGCCTTTGACCCACCCGGACATACCGAACGACGCACAGCTTCGGCCTGCGCTCATTTTGGCTAGTCTAGCTTGGGATGACGATCGTTGGACGACGCAGTCCGCCGATCGGCCAGCGCAGCTCGTACCGTGTCTGCCATCGGACTCCAAGCAAACCAACCCGAGAAAGCTCGAAGGTCGGCGGGCGTCCCGTCCAGCCGGACCTGCTGCCTATGCAAGGCTTCGGAGAAGCTTATGCGCCCCAGCCAAACTCTATAAAACGCCACGATGTCCGTCGAGACGATCACATCGATATCGAAACCGGGATTCTTGAGACAGACCGAAACATCCGCGCGCTCGATCAGAAGCCAATAGCGCCGCCTCGGCCCACCACCGAAGTCGAACTGGATCACGACGCGGCGTTTCCCTACGGCCTCGATGCGCACGCGGCGCCGCATCCACCACAGCAGGACGACGGGATCGAGTTCGTTCGGCCGCGGATCACCGAAAGCCCAGCGCGCTCCCCATCCGCCAAATTGGTCGATAATCGGTTGCAGGTCGCGCCCGGCGGATGTCAGTCGGTATTCAGTCTGCTTGCCCCGTGGGGCACCGCGCCGTTCCAACACGCCGGCTTGCTGCAATCGCCGCAGCCGTCCCGCAAGCAGTGTGCGGGACATGCGAGGAAGACCGCGCTCAAGTTCGTTGAAGTGATTAACGTTGGCAAGCAGCTCGCGGACAATGAGCACGGTCCAACGGTCGGCAAGGATTTCCGCCGCTCGCGCCACGGGACAATATTGGCCGTAACGGTGCATGATTGAGCGTATCACGCCGCGCAGGGGTGCGGAAGTAGTCCGGTCTACGCACTAGTTTAGCGCCCGGCGAGCGGCTTACGCTGCAGCTTCGATAGCCATTGGCGTCGACTAGCGGCAACAGGAGATTTATCATGCCAAACGATAAACCCGTCAGACGCGATTTTCTTCTGGCTCTCGCAACGGCACCGTTCGCGGCATTGCTTGGACAGGCCGGCGAAGCGCGCGCGCAAGTAGGCGTAAGCCCAGTCAAAGTCGATACCAGCGGCTTGGTCGCCAAAATCAAGTTCGAGGCGCCGCTTGAAGGATTTCTCAAGGAGATCAATGGAAAGTACAAGCTCAGAGTCACCGAGTTGACGCTTGCGCCCGGCGGACATGTGGGTGAGCACAATCACGAGGGCCCGGGCATCCGCCAAGTCACCTCCGGCTACATGACTTACGTCTTGCCGGATAAGACTGTAGTTTACGCCCCGGGCGATTTCTTCTTTGAATCTGGGGATATAAACCACACCGTTTTTAACAAGACGGATACACCTATGGTGCACGTGCTCTTCGAAATACTGCCGGTTAGCCTGAATGGTCCTTCGCTGATTCCGGTCAGACATCATTAGAAGGTCGTTCGCCTGTGACGTGGGCTCGCAAATGAGCTTGGCCGCTGCGAGCGGACTGTCCATTTAATCCCTGGATGGGACATCCGGACCGTCGTCAACGTGGCGCCTGAAGCCGTCCCTGGCAACTGCTGCGTGTTCTGTTCCTTCGGCACCGTTTCGTGCCCGCCGATGCAAGAGAACGGTAAGGGCGCGTGCTGTAGCTGAGTCGCCTCAGTTGCGGCCTCTGTCCACACCCACGACCAGCGGTAGCTGAGCGCCGTTCCCACCTCCCACCTATCGCCAATTTGCCAACCGGCCGACGCGGGGTTTGAGCGCGAAATGCGCAAGCCTGCCCCCACGAAAACCGGAACCTACCTGATGGCCGCCCGGTGAAGATCACGCTGGGTGAAATGCGCTCGGCCGGCGTTCGTGGTCTCATCGTCTTCTGCCTGCGCAACGCCAGCCACAACGTCATCCTGGGGCGCGACGCCGCCGACCAGTGGCCGGACGAGGTCAGGCTCTCCGATCTCGCGCCGCGATTCGTCTGCAAGGCGTGTGGGAAGCGCGGCGCCGACGTCAGGCCGGGCAGCGAGCCCACCATCGCCGCTGTCGTCCTGCCCGCACGAAGAGAGTAAGGCTGCCTGAGTTGGCGGGCTCCCACGGCGTCAATCATCTTGCTTCTCTGAGGTGATCTGACCAGTCCGTGGATCGGCATGGAACTCCATCTTCTTGCCGCCCTTGATGCCTTCACCCTCCCAATGGCCATCATCGGCTTCGAGCTTCGTAACCTGCGAATAGCCAGATTGCATAAGCTTTGCCTGGACCTGTTCCATGGGCATCCAATCTGGCCCAGGCTGATCAGCGTAGGCGAATGGGGGGGCCAACAAGATCGAGGCCAAAGCGGTAGCGGCGGCGAGTTTGCGCATAAATCGTCTCCTATCCGGGTCACCTGCAACGAGGCGAGCGAGTATTCGTTGCTTCAGGGTTTGCTGAAAAAAACGTCAGCGTTGTCGCTCTGCGCCATGAAGCTCCACTGGGCGATGCTGCAACATTTCCCGACCGGTCCAACTTCGGTCGGGGAACAAATTCACCAAGCGAGACTCCAGTCCCTGTGTGTTGCGTCGTGGAGTTTGTCAGTGGCGTCTCAGCGTAAGAAGGCAAGCGCGATTGGGGTGAAAACGCCGTATCCCGGCTTCATCGAGCCGCTCCTCGCCCAGATGGTCGAGCGGGTTCCGCGCGGGGAGCGCTGGCTCCACGAGATCAAGTACGACGGCTACCGCGCCCAGCTCCACATGGTGCGATAAAGGTTTACACCTGGCGCGGCCACGACTGGACCAAGCGCTTCCGCAAGATCGCAACCGACGCCGACTTGATCGGCGTCGGCTCCGTGATCATCGATGGCGAGGTCGTCGTTCCTGGCGAAGGCGGCAAGACCGACTTCTCGATGCTCCAGAACAGCCTCAGGGGGACCGCCGAGAACATCGTGATGGTGGCGTTCGATATGCTGTACCTCAACGGGCGAGACCTTCGGAGGGTGCCGCTCGTCGACCGCAAGGCCCTGCTGAAGCCGGTGATCGCGGGCACCGCGATCGAGCTCAGCGAGCACTTCGAGATCGGCGGTGCCGAGCTATACCGCGGGGCCTGCAAAGCAGGGCTGGAGGGCATCGTCTCCAAGGTCGGCAGCTCGCCATACGCGGCGACTACTGGGTCAAGACCACCTGCGCCCACCGCGAGACGCTGGCCATCGCCGGGTTCGCGCTGGACGGCAGCAAATGGGACGGCCTCTTTGTCGGTCGACACATGGGCGATGAGTTCATCTACGCCGGCAAGGTCGACCACGGCTTCGACAAGGAGTCCGAGACCGAGCTGCGGAAGCTCCTGAAGCCGCTGATCAGGAAAACGCAACCCTACACGAAGCGGGTGTCGCACAAGGGTTTCTGGGTCGAGCCGAAGCTCCTCGCGGAGGTCGAGTATCGGGGCAAGTCCGCCGAGGGCAAGGTCCGGCACCCGTCCTTCAAGGGCATCCGGGAGGACCTCTGATGTGCGCCTGACTCCCGCCGAGCAGATCGAGCAGAGCTACGACCTCGCCATGATGGCGCTGGCCGACTACCTCACGCACGAGCGCGATGCCACGGCCACCATCGACGCGCTGATCCGCATTCTCGATCGTGACAGCCTGCGCGATGCCTCACCGAGGTCATGGTCGACGCGCGGGTGCATCCGAGGCCAACATCGGATGCCCCGAAGGTTGATCCATGAACTGCGCCGCCTGCCAAGATACTGGCTGGGTATGCGAAGCCCACCCGGACCACTCTTGGGATGGTCCACACGCCTGCGGCTGCGGCGCAGCCGGCGATCCTTGCCCCCGCTGTAATGCTTCCTCGGAAGCCGACCGACCGCGACCGCCAGCGGGCTTTCGGTTCAGCTTCGGCCGATTGGCGGATCTGGCCCGGTTCTTCCGCAAGACATAGGAGCCGGTGTGATCTGACGCGAATATTGCCGCCAAGCCTGAGACGCCGCCCGGTCCTACTTGCGGCACAAGATAGAGAGGCCCGCTAGCGTGAACCAGCGAGCCCGTGCTCTAGCTCGGCCGCGCTTTGATTAGGACCAATGGCCGGCGCTAAGCCTGTCTAACAGCGGCGTCTTACCGCCTCGAAACGCCGGTGCATCCAGCGAGACAAAGCCCGGGTCTACGCTGTCCTCTTTCCACGCTGCGCGCACAAATATTTTCGCGGCTTGCCCAACGTCCTCTGACTTCACTTCGCCCAACCATAAGGCTATTGCCAGCATGACAACGGCGTCTCTGCGAATATGGGTCGGTACTGATCGAGAGATTGTCTGATCGGCCAGCGTGAACAGTGGATCTGTCGGCGCCGCGATGACGCCGGTCAATGTCGGCTCTCGCAGGTTGGTCACGCGAATGATGGATGACCTTCACTCGGAGAGCCACAACGTCTGCTTCCGGGTGATGACCCGACCAAGGTGAAGCAGTCTGCTATGGGCAGCTTGTGACCCAAGCGGACGACGAAGTCCGGTCAGCCGTGGCGGGCTCACAACCAGTTTTGAGATCACCTTTGTTCTCACCTGCCCTAGATATCTTTTGATACAACTTGGTGGCTGGTGGTCGGCTAGGCTCGCGCCCATGGGCCAACATTCACTTTGCACGGAAACCCCAAATTGTTCATCCTGCGACGTCGCAATGCGATGGTTCAGGTCCGAACTGGTTCGTCACCCGACAGGATCGGTAACGGTCCACGAGTTTATATGCGCGAGTTGCGGCCACGCGGAATACACCGACCGGTACCTTCTCACCCGGGAGTGGCGCTCTCGGCCGTCTTAGGAGCAAGCCGCCGAAGACCAGCTGACGCTCTGCCCCTGCTGCTTAGTTTCAGGCGCGGAACTTATGTGCACTTTGGAACTTGGCATGGGCCGCAGGAGCGCGTCGGAGGCAGGGTAAGTGGAAAATACTTTATTGCTGGTCCTTGTGGTTGAGGACGAGCGATTAATTCAAGAATTGGTTGAAGCCGCGCTTACGGAAGGTGGATTTGAAACGGAGATTGTTGGCTCTGGCGAGGAAGCGATCACGCTGCTTCAAGACGACGCGACGAACTATCGCGCGCTGCTTACCGACATTCACTTGAAAGGCACGCTCACCGGCTGGGATGTTGCGAAGCGCGCCAGAGAAGTCAATCCAGAGATACCGGTGGTCTACATGACCGGGGCGGCGGCTAATGAGTGGCCGTCTCACGGCGTGCCGAATAGCCTTCTTTTGAACAAGCCATTCGCGCCTGCACAGGTCGTCACGGCCGTGTCTCAGCTGCTCAACGAGATGCCCCCGCCACATGATTAAGCCGCGCCCCAGTTAGACCGGAAGTTTGCAGTGAGCGTTGGACCGACGCTTTTGACCCTCAGCGGACCTAACGAGGCACGCCTTTGCGTACCCGGCTCTCAGGAACGATGAGAACCTCACGTATTTGATATTGGGAATTGCGGATATTGTAACCGAAATGTTCAACCTTTCCAGGCAGCCGATAAAGATGCGCAAGGCGGACGACCTGCACGACCGGGCCTTGCAAGTCGCGGCAGACACCTACCGGCTAAATTTATTTAATCAGCTTACGGGGCGAACGACCCCCAAGGGACCATCTGTCAGCGATGGTGAACTCACCGAAGCCATACGCCAAAGCTTCACGCACGTGAGCGATGGACGGTTCCGAGAAATGATCGAACTATCGACCGACGCTGCCCTCGAAGCCTACGAGAGGGTTTCTGCTGCCTTCAAGTTTTCCCGTTCCCGGCGCTCCAACTGATTGCCTCCCTCGCGGTGCCGATAGCGAAACTGGTCGGAAAGCCAGAACCCGAACTAGTCCTAGCAACGCGCTCGCTAACGTCGGCTCTTGGGCCCTTAGCCGACCATTTGGCGAGCGCTTTGCTAAGTCGGCTCCTTGGGGTAGACCGGACGCCCTACGCTGTTCTCCGGTCATCCAAATCGGCCACGCTGGCGCCGCTCAGGAATGCGGCCCAGTCCTTCATTAACGCCCGGCGCTTCTCCAACTTCTGGCCTCGCTGATAGGCTGCAGTGGTTTCACTTTTGTATTTGTGAGCCAGCGCGGCCTCGCGTACCCCGTCCGGATAGTCGGTGCATTCCTCAGCCCAAGTTGCGAAGGTCGACCGGAAACCGTGCACTGTCACATGCCCGTAGCCGAGACGATCAAGTACCGCGAGCATCGCGTTTTCGGAGAATGCTCCACCCTCGGGATTGGTGAAGATAAGTTCGCCTTGACGTCCGTCTCGCATCTCGTCGAAGACTGCCAACGCGGGATCGGTCAACGGAACGTAATGGTCTTGATCCATTTTCATTCGCTCGCCAGGGATCTTCCAGGTCGCGCTTGGGCGATCGATCTCCAACCAATGCGCTTCAACCGCCTCGTTCGTGCGGCAAGCTGTGAAGATCAGGAAGCGCAGCATTGCGGCAGCAATCCCGGGCGCGCCGGCAAGGAGTTTCATGAACGCTGGCGCCTCAGTATAAGGCAAAGCTGGATGATGGCGGACGACCCGCTTGGGGCGCTTTGGCAGCTTTTCGCGCAACTGCCTCGTTAGCTCGGCCGGGTTGCGGAAGTCCGGGTCGTCGATATCGACGTTCTTCGCGATGATCGTTTCAATCCGACCCCGGACCCGGTTCGCAGTCTCGCGCTTCTCCAACCAGATCGGCTTGAGCAGATCGTGGATGTGGCTTGGCTTGATCTCCGGGATCGTCAGCTTCCCTATGGTCGGATAAGCGTAGCGCTTGAGAGAAGAAGGCCATTGGTCGCGATGCTTCTCGCTCCAGGTCGACCAGTTCGTCCGGATGTAGACCTCCGCGCATTCCTCGAACGTCGGCAAGACGACCTTGGCCTCGACGGCTTTCGCCTCTTCGCGCGCCTGCCGCCTCTCCTGCACAATGTCTACGCCGGCGGTGCTGCGATCGCCCTTCACGCGCAGCCGCGCTGCATCGCGTGCCAGCCGCGCATCCTTTAGCGACACATCTTTTAAGGAGCCGAGCCCGTGCCAGCGCTCCTTGCCATCTTTCCAGAATCGGTACGACCAACTTTTCGATGTTGGTCCTGTAACGATCAAGTAAAGCCCACCGCCATCGGCGTATTTGCCGGGCTTGGTTTGGCGATCGACGTCGAATGGTTTGAGCCTTCCAGCCATTGTTCCCCCAGGAAAACCGTCCTCCGAACCCACGGTCAAAATCTACGGTCAGCGACCTGACTAGGATGAACCCCGGCGAACTGCGAAGTACAGCGGTTCGGCGCAAGTCACTGATTTTGCTGTGGAGTTCGAACGACTGCGAACAGAGGAGAACAATATACTGGCGGAAGGGGTGGGATTCGAACCCACGGTACCCTTGCGGGCACGCCGGTTTTCAAGACCGGTGCCTTAAACCACTCGGCCACCCTTCCAAGTTCGGAATTGCTGTCGCTTAACGCAGTCGACGGCGCATGGCAACGCGAAGTTGGCGCCCGCCCCTTCCCCGGCATCGGATCTGTCAGGCGAGCGTCAGCCTGTTCCCTTACCCTATGCCCTCTCGGCGATCCCGGACACTGGCGACATCTCCCAGGGCGTCGCCGGTTGCGAGGCCCGGTTTGGAGTCGCCTCCGTTTCCGGGCCTCGTTTGCTGGCTGCAAAGAAAAGCGGCACCCCCGTTGGGAGCGCCGCTTGAATTCTTCGTAAGCTAGCTTGGCTCAGTTCCCGCAGGAGGCACAGTTCATCTGCACCGGGGCGTAATAGGAATAGCCCGGCTGGACCATCTCGACGCGCTGGCGCGTGGCGTATTGCGGCGGGATGCGCTCGTACTGGACGCTCGGCGGCGCCACCATCACGGTCTGCGGCACCATCACGGTGCGGTACTGCGCCGGTGCGCGGTGCGCCACGACGGAGCCGGGCGACACCATCACGGTCTCGTCGACGGTGCGGTATTGCGGCTGCACGTATTGCTGCTGGTAGCAGGTCGTGCACGGCGGCGGCGTGTAGCAATTGTAGCAGCCGGCGGAAGCCGCGCCGGTCATTGAAATCGCAGCGACGACTGTTGAGAAAACGACAGCGAGAGTGCGAGACATTATTGTGGTGCCCCAATTGCCCGAAACGGATTTGCGAAGATCGATGGCAGTATACGCCGCAAAATTCTGAGCTGCCGAAGTTCATCGGGGCATCCTTAATGCAAACGGCCGGCTTGCGCCGGCCGTTCAGAACTTGTTGACCATGCGCGATGCGTGATGCTTGCGATCACACCCGCACGTGACGCACTTACTTCGAGCGCCGCTTCACCTCGCGCACCGCGCCGCGCGCGGCGCTGGTGGTGAGCGCGGCGTAGGCCTGAAGCGCGGTCGAGACGTTGCGCTTGCGGCCGATCGCCTGCCATGCGGCATCGCCCTTCGCCTCTTCCGCGGCGCGGCGCCTGGCGAGCTCCTCGTCGGAGACCTCCAGCGTGATGCTGCGGTTCGGGATGTCGATGGCGATGCGATCGCCGGTCCTGACCAGACCGATGTTGCCGCCTTCGGCCGCTTCCGGCGACAGATGGCCGATCGACAGGCCCGACGAGCCGCCCGAGAAGCGTCCGTCGGTGACGAGCGCGCAGGCTTTGCCGAGGCCCATCGATTTCAGATAGCTGGTCGGATACAGCATCTCCTGCATGCCGGGACCGCCGCGCGGGCCTTCATAGATGATCACCACGACCTCGCCGGCAACGACCTTGCCGCCCAGAATGCCTTCCACGGCGGCGTCCTGGCTTTCGAATACGCGGGCGGGGCCTGAGAATATCAGGATCGAGGCGTCGACGCCGGCGGTCTTCACAATGCAGCCGTCCTGCGCGAGATTGCCGTAGAGCACGGCGAGGCCGCCGTCCTTGCTGAAGGCGTGCTCGAGGTTGCGGACCACGCCCTTCTCGCGGTCGGTATCGAGCTCGTCGTAGCGGCGCTCCTGGCTGAAGGCGACCTGGGTCGGGATGCCGCCGGGCGACGCCCGGAAGAAGGTGCGGACAGACTCGCTCCTGGAGCGCTTGATGTCCCAGCGCTCCAGCGCGTCGCCCATGTTCGGCGCGTGCACGGTCGAGACCGACGTGTCGATCAGGCCGGCGCGGTCGAGCTCGCCCAGGATGCCCATGATGCCGCCGGCGCGATGCACGTCCTCGACATGCACGTCGGCGACCGACGGCGCGACCTTGCAAAGGACAGGCACGCGGCGCGATAGCCGGTCGATGTCGCGCATGGTGAACTCGACCTCGCCTTCATGGGCGGCCGCGAGCAGATGCAGCACCGTGTTGGTCGAGCCGCCCATCGCGATGTCCAGCGTCATCGCGTTCTCGAACGCCTTGAAGTTCGCGACATTGCGCGGCAGCACGCTAGCGTCGTCCTGCTCGTAGTGGCGGCGCACGATATCGACGATGGTGTGGCCGGCCTCGACGAACAGGCGTTTGCGATCGGCGTGGGTTGCGACCACCGTGCCGTTGCCGGGGAGCGCAAGGCCAAGGGCTTCCGTGAGGCAGTTCATCGAATTGGCCGTGAACATGCCCGAGCACGAGCCGCAGGTCGGGCACGCCGAGCGCTCGATCACCTTGACGTCCTCGTCGCTGACCTTGGAATCGGCGGCTGCGACCATGGCATCGATCAGGTCGACCGCCTTGGTCTTGCCCTGCAGGGTGACCTTGCCTGCCTCCATCGGTCCGCCCGAGACGAACACGGCAGGGATGTTGAGCCGCAGCGCCGCCATCAGCATGCCGGGGGTGATCTTGTCGCAGTTGGAGATGCAGACCATGCCGTCGGCGCAATGGGCATTGACCATGTACTCGACGCTGTCGGCGATCAGCTCGCGCGACGGCAGGCTGTAGAGCATGCCGTCATGGCCCATGGCGATGCCGTCGTCGACCGCGATGGTGTTGAACTCTTTCGCCACGCCGCCGGCCTGCTCGATCTCGCGGGCGACGAGCTGGCCGAGGTCCTTGAGATGGACGTGGCCGGGCACGAACTGGGTGAAGGAGTTGACGACCGCGATGATCGGCTTGCCGAAATCGCCGTCCTTCATGCCCGTCGCGCGCCAGAGGCCGCGGGCGCCCGCCATGTTGCGGCCGTGGGTGGTGGTGCGGGAGCGATAGGCTGGCATGGCGGTTTCCGTCCTCGGTTTGGCTGGCAGGGCGGGGCAAATTTTCGAAGCCGCCTCAGGCCTTTCCGGCCGGATAGCGCACGGGGGGAACGCGCGCAACGGGAACTTGGGCCGGACAGGGCTCCCCTGCTCCCGGCGCGTGGGCACCGGCGGTCTCAGCCGTCATGCCCGGGCTTGTCCCGGGCATCCACGTTCTTGATGCGGAAAGGTCGTGGATGGCCGGGACAAGCCCGGCCATGACGGAATTATTGCAGTTCGGGATCGAGCCAGTCGCCGATCACGGAGACCGGCAGCGTGGTCACGACGATGGTGGTCGCCGGTGCCGGCATGATCAGGGCCACATGCGCTCGCGCGCTTGCATTGGTTTCAGGCAACCGCGCGTGCAGGCGCATGCACCGCGAAAATTCAAGCGCGATGAAATCCGTAGTGATCCGGAATGGAATCCTATTCCGATGTCGCGTACATCGCGGGACATCGATCGGCGGCCTTCCAAGGGCATCACCCTCTGATCGCGCACCACGGGGTTGGGGGACCACATGGGGCGGGGGGATCAAAGGCTGGGGCAAGGTTACGAGGTCCGGACTCCTAGGCACTCCGGACCTCGGGACTTTCTAGTTTGAACGTGATTTCGCGCCGCCGGCTTGATCAGCCGTGCGGCGCGAAGTCGTTTTGGCGTCGTTATGCCGACACGGCGCTAGCGTGTCTGCGGCTCGATCGTCACCGTGCAGTCGCCCTGCCCTTGCGTCGCGACCACGATGTTGCCCGCGGGAGCGCCGAGGGCGATCGGCGCGGATGAGCCGCCGCCGGGCATCTGGACAGTCACGCTCAGGGAGTCCGTTCGCGCGCTCGAGCCCACGGTCGAGGGTTCTGCCTGGGCCACATTACCCGAGGCGTCACGCCGCATGATCTGGCAGTTCACATTGCTGCCCCCGGCGGCCGCCATGCTCGATGAGGTGCCGCCGCTCATCTGGGCGCGGGCTCGTGAGGGGTCGCGGGGCACCTGGCTGACGATGCGATGCGTCCGCGGCTCCACAATGACGACGTCGTCGCCCGTCGAAAAATATTCGTAGTCCCGATACTCGGGCTCGATCGCGACGATCTCGGGCGGAAGCCTGTGGAGGCGCACGCGCGAGGGAATGGTTTCACCGACCCGGATCGAGATGTTCAGATTACGCTCCGGCTCCGCCAGGCGTGCGCGGCTCACCGTTTCGGAGATCCGCACCTGCTTCTCGGACGTCACCTGAGTCTGCTGATTGGCCTGCGTGTTGGTCTGGGGCGTCTGATTGGCTTGATTGGTCTGCGTGCCTGAAGTGGCAGGCGCGGTCTGCGCATTGTTGGTCGGGGCCGTCCGGTTCGTGTCGGTCGCTGTGGCCGGTCGGTTGTTCTGTTGCGCCGGCTGCTGCTGCTCGGCCGCGTTGCGCGGCGGCTGGGTCTGGTTGCGCTCGTTCTGGTTGGCCGCAGCTCCCGTGCGCTCGTTCTGCTGGCCAGACGTGCCGGACTTGGACTTCTCGGACTCGGCCGTTGATTTCTGCGGCGCGGACTTGTCCTGCTTCGTCTCGGCGCTGTTCTTGCCGTCGCGTCCCGGTTTCGGGCTCTCCGCCTCACGGTTGCGATCGCGCGAAGGCTCACGAGATTCCTGGGCCTGATCCTTCGACTTCGGCTGGTTGCGCTCGGCAGAACTGGCCGGCTGGCGCTTGTCGTCACTCGCGTCCTGCTTGGCAGCGCCGCCCTTCTCCTCGCGGCCCGCACCCTGCAATCGCTCCTGGGCGCCCTGCGCGCGCTCTTGAACCCGTTCTTGGGCGCCGCCGCGTTGCGGCCCGGCACCTTTCGCCGGCTCCTCGGTCCGTCTCGGCTCGTCCCTTCGCTCACCGGGCGCCTGGGCGTAGGCGAAGCCGGAAGCAAGCATCAGTCCGATAGCCGCGGTCGATAACATCAAGTGCTTGCGCATGGTCCCTCTCCTGGAAAATTCGCAACAACAGACGCGAACGTTCTGTGGGTGCGAAGGTTCCTGATCAGGAACGAGGGCTGATCACGCGGGTCTCACATCGGGTCCTTCAGCGTGAGCCGCGCCGTGAATGTCACGCTGGTCTTGCCAACCAGCGCCATGCCTTCGACTTCGGCGCCGTCGGCGGAATAGTCGCCGGAAAAGCCGCAGGTCACTTCCCTGCCGCCGAACGCGAGCGGCTTGCCGACGGCCTCGGTGTGCTGATTGACGGTCATGTCGCCACGCCATTTCCCGTTCCGGAAGGTGTAGCTGCCGGTGTAGTAGAAATAGCTGTCGCCGCCCATGATGCGGCCATCGCAGAGCACGACGACGCCTTTGGCCTGGCCGCGCTTGCCGTCGCGCATCTCGATCTCAAAGATGTAGAGGCCGTTGAGGACCTTCTGTGGGTTGCCGCCCTGCTCGAGCCCATCGCCGGCCGACATCGCTCATCTCCCGTTCAAACCGGCACATTCCGCTCGAGATCTTCAAGCCACGCCGCAGCGCTCGAATCCGACGGCGCACGCCAGTCGCCGCGCGGCGACAACGAGCCGCCGGCCGAAACCTTGGGTCCGTTCGGCATCGCCGAGCGCTTGAACTGGCTGAAAGCGAAGAAGCGGCGCAAGAACACCTCCAGCCAGCGGCGTATTTCCTTGAGATCGTAGGCCTTGCGCTTGTCGGTCGGAAATGCCGGCGGCCACTCGCCCTGGGCAACGTCTTTCCAGGCCTGCAGCGCCATAAAGGCGATCTTGGACGGCCGCATGCCGAACCGCAGCGTGTAGAACAGGTTGAAATCCTGGAGCTCGTAGGGGCCGACCGAAGCTTCCGTGCTCTGCGGCTTCTCGCCGGGCTCAGCCGGAACCAGCTCCGGCGAGATTTCGGCCGACAGGATCGATCCAAGCGTTTGGTTGACGTCGTCGGTGAACTGCTTGGAGGCAATCACCCAGCGGATCAGATGCTGGATCAGCGTCTTCGGCACCCCGGCGTTGACGTTATAGTGCGCCATCTGATCGCCGACGCCATAGGTGCACCAGCCCAGCGCGAGTTCGGAGAGATCGCCGGTGCCAATCACGAGGCCGCCATGATGGTTGGCGAGCCGGAACAGATAGTCCGTGCGCAGACCCGCCTGCACATTCTCGAATGTGACGTCATAGACCTTCTCGCCCTTGCCGAAGGGATGGCCGATGTCCTTCAACATCTGCGTCGCCGTGGTGCGAATGTCGAGCTCCTGCCAACTCGTCTGCAACGCCTTCATCAGCGCCAGCGCATTGGTCTTGCTGTCGCTGCCGGTGGCAAAGCCCGGCATGGTGTAGGCGAGAATGTTCTCTCGCGGCAGGCCAAGAAGGTCGACGGCCTTAGCGGCGACGATCAAAGCATGGGTGGAATCGAGTCCGCCCGAGACGCCGATAACGACGCGCTTGGTACCGGTCGCACGCATGCGCTGGACGAGGCCCGCGACCTGAACGTTGTAGGCCTCATAGCAGTCCTGCTCGAGCAGGCTCTCGTCGCTCGGCACGAACGGAAAGCGCTCGACCTTGCGCAGGAAGCCGATATCGGCGGCCGGCGCCTTCAGGGCGAAGCCGACTTTTCGGAAGAAGGCTTCGCGCTGCCGGCGATTGTCGTCGAACGTACCCATCAGCGCGCGTTCCTGCCTGAGCAGGTCGAGATCGACGTCGGCCAGCGTGATCTGGCCGCCCTGGCGGAACCGCTCGCCCTCGGCCAGCAGCACGCCGTTCTCGTAGATCGAGGTCTGGCCGTCCCAGGCCAAATCCGTGGTCGATTCTCCTGCCCCGGCCGCGGAATAGACGTAAGCCGCGAGGCAGCGGGCCGACGTCGATTGGCACAAGAGCGCGCGCGAGCGGGCGCGGCCGATCGTGATCGGGCTGCCCGAGAGATTGATCAGCACGCTCGCGCCCGCAAGCGCGAGCTCGGAGGCCGGCGTTACCGGGATCCACATGTCCTCGCAGATCTCGACGCCGATGGTCAGGCCCGGAACGTCCTCGGCTGCGAACAGGAGGTCGACGCCGAACGGGGCATGCAGCCCGCCAAAGGCGACCATCTCTCCGACGATGCCGGCGCCGGAGGCGAAATGCCGCCCCTCGTAGAATTCGCGATAGGTCGGCAGGTAGCTCTTGGGCACCACGCCGAGGATCTTGCCGCGATGGATGACGACCGCGCAATTGTAGATCCGATTGCCAAAGCGCAGCGGCGCGCCAACGATCAGGACGGTCATCAGGGACGAGGATGCCTCGACGATGGCCACAAGCCCGCGCTCGACCGCATCGAGCAGCGGATCCTGCTTCACGAGATCTTCGATTGCATAGCCGGACAGGCAGAGCTCGGGGAACACGGCAACCGCCACCGACTGCGCGTGGCAGTCCTTCGCCGCCGCCAGAACCGCAGCTGCGTTGGCCGTGGGATCAGCCACATGAGAGGTGGTGACGCAGGCCGCCACGCGCGCAAATCCGTGGGCATAGATCGAGTGGAAACTCATCGAGCACAGTCCCTTTGTCTCGTCGCGACCGGCCTCCGCCGGCTCTGGACTCCATTTAACCCATCGACATGGCCCCGTGCAGGCCATTCAACGGCATGCATAACGGATTTGCAGCTTCGCTGCCCGGCCGTGCCCTTGAGGCAGTCTCAGGCTCTGCGCGCCAGCATGCCGGGCAGATCGTCGCGCAGCCACTCGGCGATCCGGGGCCAGGCATGGGCGTGGGTCCGCGCGCCCATGAACAGGCCAAGATGGTTGCTGGGCTGGGAGGCCGCCGCAATGAACGCCGGCGGTGTGCCGAGCAAGCCGGCGGTGGCGAGCGCCTGCGCAGCCGGCACGACGTCGTCATCGAGTCCGGCCAAAAGGAAGACCGGCGCCTTGACGTCCTTCAGATCAATCCCGCGGCCGAGTGCCGTGAACTGGCCGCGCGCGATCCGGTTCTCCCGGAAAATCCAGTTGACGATCTCGAGATAGTAGGTGCCGGGCAGATTGAGGGGCTCGGCATTCCAGCGCTCGAAGCGTGCCAGCAGCGCCGCACCGTCCTCGCCGGAGAGGTCGCTCTGCAGCGCCGTCGCGATGTCGTCGCGGCTCGGTGCCTTCGACCAGAGCCGCAGCATCTCTTCGCCGCTGACATTGCCGCCGCCGCGGGCGACGAGCTGGTCGTAGACCATCTCCGGCGCGTTGCGGGCGAGCTGCGACAGCCTGGAGTCAATGGAGAGGTCGACGGGCGCGCCAGCCAGTACCAGCCGCCGCACCTTGGCGGGAAAGCGCGCCGCATAGAGCAGCGAGAGCCAGCCACCCTGGCACAGGCCGACGAGATCGACCGGCGCGCCGATTTCGTCGATGGCGACGTTGAGATCACCGAGATAGCTGTCGATCGAGAGATAGCGCATGTCGGGTGCGGCCGAGCGCCAGTCGGTGAGATAGACCCGGTCGATGCCGCCATTTTGCAGGGACTGCACAACGCTGTGGCCGGGCGCGAAGTCGGCGATCAGGGCCCGGTGCAGCGCATAGGGCGCGCAGACCAGTGCCGGCTGGCCGGCCCCCGTCCGCGCGCAATTACGCAGGCGCATGGTCGCAAGCTCCAGCGCGACGGAGTTGGGCGTGGTCCAAGGCAGGCTGCTGTCGGCCAGCTCCGACGGGCCGCGCTCGAGCCATCCAAAGCAGGCGTCCATGGCAATCCGCGCCGCAGCGAACGGCCACAGCAGCGGGTCATCCGGGACCGGCTCCGGTGCGCGCAGCTGTTTGCCGGTCTTCTCCGCCATGGCTATCCCACGGTCCTCACAGGAAGGCCTCGAAGCTGACGAGCGAAATACCGCGCTCGCGAAAACTCTGATGGGTCGCGGCCACCGAGCCGTCGAGATCGATGCCGCGGCAGGCGTCCTCGATGACGGCGACCTCGAACCCGGCCTTGCGGGCATCGTCCGCCGAGAAGCGAACGCAGAAGTCGAACGCGAGGCCGGCGACGAAGACGGTGTTCAACTCGCGTTCGCGCAAATATCCGAGCAGGCCGGTCGGCGTTGTCCTGTCGTTCTCGAACAGCGCCGAATAGGAATCGATGCCGCGCCGAAATCCCTTCCGCACCACCAGATTTGCGCGGGTGACGTCGAGATCGCGATGAAATTCGGCGCCTGCGGTGCCCTGCACGCAATGGCTCGGCCACAGCACCTGGACGCCGTAGTCGAGCACGATGGTCTGGAACGGCTGTTTGCCCGCATGGTTCGGCGCAAAGGAGACATGATCGCGGGGATGCCAGTCCTGGGTCAGCACCACATTGGCGAATTTTTGGGCGATCCGATTGATGGCGGGGACGACCTTCTCGCCGCCGGGCACGGCGAGCGCCCCGCCCGTGCAAAAATCGTTCTGCACGTCGATGACCAGCAGCACGTCGCGGTCGGAAATCTTCATCGCAAGGTCCATTCCAGGCCATCCGCGCGAGCGGCGCCGAAGGCACGTCTGCAGTGTCGATCTTCCCGGGCTGCTTCGCAACCAACGAGAAGGTGCGGCGATCTGCGCGAATGCGCCCCGTCGGTCCCGGGATGCAACGGTTTGGGCTGATGCGTGTTGACTAGATCCACCCGGGGACGGATTCTGACAGCCGTTCGCGTCTTGCGATCGGATAGAGCGGAGGAAGCGGTTCCCGCAGCCGGAAAGGCTGCGGCAGCCATACGCACATGACCATCGGCAAGACAGGACAGATTCTTCTCGCCGATATCGGCGGCACCAATGCGCGCTTCGCGCTCAGTCAGGGCGATCAGACCGGACCGATCGACTACGTCAAAGTGGCAGACTTCCCGACCGTCCGGGAAGCCATTGCCGATGTTCTCGCGCGTCGCTGCCACGGCCAACCGCCCCCAAGGGCCGTGCTGGCCGTCGCAGGACCGGTGACCAACAACCGCTGCGTCATGACCAACAGCCCATGGGTCATCGACGGCAACGAGCTTCAGCCGGCCCTCGGCTTCGACAGCGTCCATGTTCTTAACGATTTCGAGGTGGTGGCCTGGTCCCTGCCCGCCCTGCAGCCCGCCGACCTGATCCCGCTCGGCGGACAGGATGGCCTTCCCGGAGAGCCGTTGCTGGTGGTTGGCCCTGGAACCGGCTTTGGCGTGTCCTGCCTGGTCGAGCGCCACGGCTCACGGCTGGCCGTCGTCACCGAGGCAGGCCACGCGACCCTGCCGGCGGAGGACGAGCGCGAGGAACGCGTGATCGCGTGCATGCGCCGACGCCTCGGCCATGTCTCCATCGAGCGTGGCGCGTTGTCCGGTTCGGGCCTGCAAAGCCTGTACGAGGCGCTGGCCGAGGTGGAAGGCGCTCAGGTGCCGCATCGCGATGCTGCCGCCATCACGAAGGCCGCCCTGGAAGGCAGTTGCGAGCTCAGCCGCAAGACGCTGGAGATGTTTTGCGCCATCCTCGGCTCGGTCGCGGGCAATCTCGCGGTGACCTTCGGCGCACGCGGCGGCGTTTATATCGCCGGCGGAATCGTGCCGCGCTTTCCTGACTTCCTCGCAGCCTCCGCATTCCGGGCGCGCTTCGAAGCCAAGGGACGCTTCCAGGACTATCTGCGCGACATCCCGACCAGACTGGTCACGAAACCTGATGCGAGTTTCCTCGGCCTGACGATGTTCGCGGAGCACAACCAGCCTTAAACGGCGCGCGCCTCCGTCCGCGGGTTCCAGTCATGCACAGCTGATTGCGCGGCACGCGCGCGCGACGCGGGATCGTGCTTGCGCGCACGTCCCGGATGAGAAACAATCCTAGCTTGTGCGTGGCGTAGTTGCGGGGGCGTGACATGCGTAAGCAGGATCTGGGTTTCGACTATCACCGCTATCACCGCCTGCTGCTCGAGGCGGACGACGAGGGCAAGCGGCTGGCCCTGATCGAGCTCTTGATCGAGGAAAAGGCGCGTGACCGCCTCGCAGCCCAGCGCGCTTCGGACCGCGCCGCCATGACGGCCCACACCATCGCCACGGTGCTGAAGAACGGGCGCCACTGAAACGCGTGATCGCACTCCAGTGCCCGAAAATGCGGTATCGATTGCGATTTCGTTAACGATCCCTCGAAAGCTCGCGTCAAACTTTTTGCTCTAGGAGTTCCCCACCTGATCCAATTCAGGGGCAACAAAGGGGGGAATGAACATGAGCATGATTTCGATCGCCGCGATGCCGGCCACCAGCGAAACGCGTTTGGCCGATTCTTCGTTTTCTTCGTTCAAGACCATCTTGCTGTTTTGCTGCACGGGCCTGGTCGCCTCGTTCGGCCTGATGGCGCGCGGCATCGATCTCGGCGCCGGCCTGATGTGAAGCCGCGACGAATTCCGTCGCGAAATGGCCGCCCCTGATGGGCGGCCATTTTCATTTTGGTCTCAGTTCGGCGTCTTCGCTGCCGCTTCCGGAAACATCGAATCGATCATCGCCTTGAGCTGATCGATCGAAATCGGCTTGCGCAGGATCGGCCGGCGCCTGAGCAAGGACGGCAGCAGCTCCGGACCGTAGCCCGTGGCGAACAAAAACGGCTTCCCGCGACGCTCGATCAGATCGGCGACCGGATCGACGTAGAGGCCCTTGAGATTGATGTCGAGGATCGCAAGATCGTACTGCGCGGTCATGGCGAAAGCGCTGGCGTCCCGAACATTATCCGCTTCCGCGATGACGTGGTGGCCGAGTTCCTCCACCATGTCCGTCATCATCATCCGGATCAACGTCTCGTCTTCGACCAGGAAAACGGAGAGTCCGTCCGCCATATCAACCCCGCCCATCAGCTTCCCAAGCTAATCATAACCGAATTGCGAAGAGCATTCACGAATTCGTGGCGGGGTCCGTTAATTCGACGCGCCCGATCCGATTCCACTTGATCAATCCAATCCTCGTTCGTGGCTGAGCCGCACCATCTCCTGCACGAACACCTGCTTTTGTTTGTCATCGAGGCTCGAATAGAGGGGCTCGGCGGCGTCGGCGACATTGCGCTGGTCGGCAGCGCGGTCGATCAGGAATTGGGCCTCGTTGCGCATCTGCTCGACGATGTCGTCGGGAGGATCCCGCTTGGCGCGCGCAACCCGCAGGTTGAGCCGCTCGGCACCGTTATGCCCGAGGTAGTGCATGGCGCTCGAGAAACCGTACCAGTGCTTCTCCTGCTCGGGCGTGAGGTTCAGCTCGGTCTTGATCCGCTCGATATAGGAGTCGCTGTTGGTGACGATCTGGTCGGCGGTCAATTGCGGCGCGCCGGTCTGGGTGAGGACCGTGACATCCTTGTCCTGCGGCGCGTTCTTCGCCTCCTTGCTCGCCTTGGCGCCCTTGCCCGCCTTGGCGCTCTTGGCATCTTTGTCCTTGCCGGCGCCCTGCTTGGCGTCCTTGGCCGCATCCTTGCTTGCATCCTTGCTCGGATCTCTGGCGGCAGGCGCCTGATTGCCATTATTGCCAACGCCGAGCACGCCGGTGAACACACCGACCACACCGCCGATCGCGCCGCCGAGCACACCGCCGACCGGACCCGCCGCCTTGTTCCCGGCCGCCGCTCCTTCCTGAACCCCTTTGACCAGGCCTTGAGCATTCGCCACCGCGGCTGCGCCGAGCAGCAACACGAAAACGGACCCCAGCGCGAACCATCGTCGCAGGTAAAGCCGCGCGGGCGGCGCCGGGTTGATCATTCTGGTCTCCATCTCGATCTGATTAGGCTCTTGGGGATGAGAACCACCCGCCAGCTGCAACTCTATCGTTTTCACCGCTTCGAGGTCTAGGCGCCGACAAATGCTATCCACGCCCGAAAAGTGTTTGCCGCGAGGTGCTTATGCAGGCTCCTTGGAAACTGCGGCGTAATTGCGCACATGTCGGTCGGGCGCGCCAGCGCCAAGTGTGCGTCGCAAAACAACCGGCCGTGGTTCATGGTCCGCGCATGAGGTCGAGGGCGCTGCCGCGTTCCCGGACACAACGTTAGTTCTAGGCGCAAGCCGTTCGGTTTTCTCGACAGACGCAATCAATCATGATCTGATCGCGCTACCAATTTGCCTTCGAAGCCGACGGCATCAACAAGAAACGTCGAACAAGAAACTTTCGAAAAGAAAATCAAAAGCAGAACTCGGAAGAGTTCAGAGGAACGCCAGAACAATAAAACACCCAAGCGAGGAAACGAGATGTCACGCAAGACACTGACGCGACGTCAATTTGTGGCTGCCACTGCAATGTCCTCCGCGGCGCTGATCACGGCGCCCTATGTCCGAGGCGCTTACGCCGCCGGCAAGCTCTCGATCGGCTTCTGGGACCACTGGGTGCCCGGCGCCAACGATGCCTCCACCGCGCTCGTCAAGGAATGGGGCGAGAAGGAGAAGGTCGAAGTCTCGATCGACTACATCACCAGCAACAACAAGAAGATCGAGCTGACGGCAGCGGCCGAAGCCCAGGCCAAGTCCGGTCACGACATTCTCCAGATGCCGAGCTGGTGGCCGCACGCCTATTCCGAGAATCTCGAACCGCTCAACGACGTCATGGAGCCGCTCATCAAGCAGAACGGCGAGGTGAACGACACCGTCAAATATCTCGGGCGGTCGGGCGGCAAATGGCTCGCAGTGCCCGCGACGCCGGGAAGCCAGATCAAGGGCCCCTGCTCCCGCATAGATCTCATGAAGAAACACGCCGGCATCGACGTGCAGGAGATGTATCCAGTCGGCGCTCCGCCAAAAGCAGACAACTGGACCATGGAGACGTTCCTGAAGGCGGCCGAGGCCTGCCACAAGGCCGGCTTCCCCTTCGGCATCGGTCTCGGCGAGACCACCGACAGCGTCGACACCGCCGGCGCGATCTTCCAGTCGTTCGGCGCCGAGCTCGTCAACGCCAAGGGCGATATCACCGTCAAGACCGATGCAGTGCGGCAGGCGCTCGAATTCTACAAGAAGCTGATCGCCGTCCTGCCCACCGACGCGCCGTCCTGGGACGATGCCTCCAACAACAAATGGCTGATCTCGGGCCGCGGGGCGATGATCCTGAATCCGCCGAGTGCCTGGGCGGTCGCCAAGCGCGACGCACCGCAAGTCGCCGAACAGTGCTGGACGCACGGCTTCCCGTCCGGTCCGAAGGGACGTTTTGCGCCCTTCCTGCCGTACTTCTGGGGCGTCTGGGCCTTTGGCAAAAACAAGGAAGCGGCCAAGAGCTTGCTTGTTCACCTGTCCTCGCCGGCGGCGATCGAGAAGTTCGTCGCGGCGAGCGGCGGGTACGATCTGCCGGCCTACGCGAACATGACGAAGTTCAAGACCTGGGCCGAGGAAGGGCCGCCGAAGGGCACGCTCTTCCACTATCCGGATCCCTACAAGCAGCAGACGATGTCGATCGCCGCGTCTCCGGCGCCGCCGAAGATCGCCCAGCAGATCTACTTCCAGGCGACGCTGACCAAGATGGCGCTGCGCTTTGCGCAAGGAGAGAAGTTGGAAACCGCGCTCGCCTGGGCCGAAGGCGAGTGCGAAGGCTTCATGCGAACCTGAGCCGGGTATGTGCCATGGCGGTTCACGCTTCGCGCGTGAGCCGCCGAGGCACACTCGCTCGATCCGCTTGCCGAATGAAGCCGACGGCTGCGCCGGCTTCGCCGTCCTACATGTCCTGCTACGTGTCCTGCAAAAGAGGCTAACGTCATGGCCGATGTCGTCGTTGAGCAAGGCCGTCCCGCTCGAGCTGCGAGCCCGCGCAAACGGGCGAGCCTGCGCAATGCAATGGGACGGAAATCGACCGTCGCGTTCTTCCTGACGCTGCCGCTGATCCTCCTGATCGCCCTGCTCGTGCTCTATCCCGCCTTCTATTCGGTCTACCTGGCGACGCTGAACAAGGCGATGACGAAGTTCGTCGGTCTCAGCAACTTCACCTTCCTGTTCAAGCGCGAAACGTTCTGGATGGTGGTGAGACAGTCCTGCATTTTTGCGATTACCGCCGTGGTCTTCAAGGCGCTGATCGGCTTCATCGTCGCGCATTTCGTCCACAACATTCCCGGCAAGAAGCAACGTAAATGGCGCGGCATGCTGCTGGTGCCTTGGGTGATCCCACCGGCGATGAGCACGCTGGCATGGCTGTGGCTGTTCGATCCCTCCTACAGCGCCTTCAACTATACGCTGTCGTTCTTCGGCATCGGTCCGATCCCGTGGCTCGGTGACACCTTCTGGGCGCGTTTCTCCGTCATCCTCGTCAACGTCTGGTACGGCGCGCCGTTCTTCCTGATCATGTACCTGGCCGCCTTGAAATCCGTACCCGACCAGCTCTACGAAGCCGCAGCGATCGACGGCGCCAATTGGTGGCAGAAGATCTGGCACATCACCCTGCCGATGATGCGCAACATCATCGCCATCACCACGCTGTTCTCGCTGATCGTCACTTTCGCCAATTTCGACATCGTGCGCATCCTCACCTCCGGCGGTCCGCTGGACCGGACGCATTTGTTCGCCACCTGGGCGTTCCAGGTCGGCATCCAGAGCAGCGACATTCCGCTCGGCGCCTGCGTCTCGCTGTTCATGGTGCCGATCCTCGCCGTCGCAGCGGTCTTCATCCTGCGCGATGTCAACAAACGTGGGAACGAAGCCTGATGAGCACGCTCGCAATCGACAAGGCCGGACCGACACGCAAGGTCAAGCTTCGAAGCATGAGCCGCGACCGCACCTGGGCGCTGCGCTGGTCCTACTTTTTCCTGGTGCTGTTTGCGATCTTCTTCCTGATCCCGCCGATCTACATGCTGATCACCTCGCTCAAGAGCAGCGCGGAGATCTCGGCCGCCACCAATCCGTGGTGGGTATTTCATCCGACGCTGTCGAACTATGTGGAGCTATTGACCTCGAACCAGTTCCTGCGATTCTTCTGGAATTCGTCGATGATCTCGATCGTGGTCGTGATCGTGACGATGCTGATCAGCATTCCGGCGGCGTTTGCATTGGCGCGGATGAAGTTCTGGGGCTCGGCGACGCTCGCGACCGGGGTCTTTCTCACCTATCTGATCCCGGACAGCCTCCTGTTCATTCCCTTGTTCAAGATGCTCGCGGTGGTCCAGGACGTCACCGGCATCACCCTTCTCAACCGCTGGTACGTGCTGGTGTTCATCTATCCGACGCTGACCGTGCCGTTCTGCACCTGGATCATGATCGGTTATTTCGCCTCGATCCCGAAGGAGCTGGACGAGGCGGCTCTCATCGACGGCGCCTCCTGGCTCCAGACCCTGACGCGGATTTTCATTCCGGTTGCCCTCCCTGGCCTGATCGCAGCGACCATCTTCGCCTTCACCGTGTCCTGGGCGCAGTTCCTCTATCCGCTGGTGTTCACGACATCCATCGACCAGCTCGTGCTGCCGGTCGGCATCACCACCACGCTGATCAAGGGCGACGTCTTCAACTGGGGGCAGATCATGACCGGCGCGCTGCTTGGCGCTGCCCCGCCGCTGGTCATCTACGCCTTCCTGATGGACTATTACATTGCCGGCCTGACCGCCGGCGCGACAAAGGGTTGATGTCTTATGGCTGAGGTTGCGTTGCGGAAGGTGGTCAAGCGGTACGACGACGTCGAGGCGGTGCGCGGCATCGATCTCGACATCTCAGACCATGAGTTCATCGTGCTCGTCGGCCCCTCCGGCTGCGGCAAGTCGACGACCTTGCGGATGATCGCGGGACTCGAGGACATCACCGACGGCGACATCATGATCGGCGGGGACGTCGTCAACGACGTGCCGCCGAAGGATCGCGACATCGCGATGGTGTTCCAGAACTACGCGCTCTACCCGCATATGACGGTCGCGGAGAACATGTCGTTCGGGCTGCGGCTCAAGCACTATCCCAAGGCCGAGATCAAGGCGCGGGTGACGGAAGCCGCCCGCCTCCTCGACATCACCGACCTGATCGACCGCAAGCCGAAGCAGCTCTCCGGCGGCCAGCGCCAGCGCGTCGCCATGGGGCGGGCCATCGTGCGCAACCCAAAGGTCTTCCTGTTCGACGAACCGCTGTCCAATCTCGACGCCAAGCTGCGCGTGCAGATGCGGATCGAGATCAAGAAGGTGCACCAGAAAGTGCGCACCACGACGGTCTACGTCACCCACGACCAGGTCGAGGCGATGACGCTGGCTGATCGCGTCGTGGTGATGAACAAGGGTCGGATCGAGCAGATCGGCACCCCGAACGAGCTCTACCACAAGCCGGCGACGCGCTTCGTCGCGGGCTTCATTGGCTCGCCGGCGATGAACTTCATTCCGTGCCGTCTCGAGGACGTTGGCGGCAAGCTCAACGTCCGCCTGACGGATCGCATCTCATTCCCGTTGCCGCCGGCCCGCGCCGCCCGTTACAGCGCGCTGCCCCGATCTGAAAACCTGTTGCTCGGCATCCGTCCCGAACATCTCACGGAATCGCATGCGCATCTCGAGCCGGGTGTCGAGACCTTCGACACCGTGCTTGATGTCACCGAGCCGATGGGAATGGAGACGCTGGTCTATTTCGGACTGGAAGGCACGCCCGTCTGCGGCCGTGTCGATCCCAATGCGGGCGCCAAGGACGGAGCACCCATACGTTTGGCGATGGACCTCAACAATATGCACCTGCTAAACGAGGCGACCGGCGCCGTCTTGTGACGGCCGGCCAAGAAACTCGCGCAGGTAGGGACGATGTCGACCAACAAGAAGAAAATCTTTGTCACGCAAACTTTGTCGCAAGGGGCGCGCGCCCTCCTCACCCAGCGAGATGATATCGAGCTCATCGAGTTTCCGAACCTGATCTCCGCCAGGGATTTCGAGGCCTTGCTGAAGAGCCACGCGCCGGTCCATGGCGTGGCGCTCGGCGCCACCGCTTTCGGCGAGACCGAGCTCGAAGCCTCGAAGGACATGAAGGTGGTGACCCGGATCGGCGTCGGTTACGACGCCGTCGACGTCCCCGCCCTCTCCCGCCGCAAGGTGCCGCTGATGGTCGCCGGCAGCGCGAACTCGCCCTCGGTCGCCGAACAGGCGCTGTTCATGATGCTGACACTGGCAAAACGCGCGCAGGAGATGCACGCCTGCGTGAAAGACGGCAAATGGGCGGACCGTCTCGGCATGCTGCCGTTCGATCTCTACGGCAAGACCGTCCTCATCATCGGCTTCGGCCGCATCGGCACCCGCACCGCCAAGCGCTGCCTGGCGATGGACATGAATGTGCAGGTCTATGATCCCTACAAGGCAGCCGCAGAGATCAAGGCAGCAGGCTGCGAGCCGGTCGCCGACCTCGATGCCGCGCTGCCTCACGCCGATTTCGTCACCATCCACTGCCCGAAGACGCCGGAGACCGTCGGCCTGTTCGATGCGGCGCGGATCGGCCGGATGAAGCCGAAATCCTACCTCATCAACACCGCACGCGGCGGCATCGTGAAGGAAGCGGCGCTGTACGACGCGCTGGTCTCGGGCAAGCTCGCCGGTGCCGGCATCGACGTGTTCGAGGTCGAGCCGCCGCCGGTCAGCAACGCGCTGTTCGCGCTGCCCAACGTCATCATGGCTCCCCACGTCGCCGGCGTCACGGTCGAGGCGGTGAGCCGGATGAGCGAGCAGACCGCGCGCAACATCCTGAGTGTGCTGGACGGCGATCCCATTCGGCAGAACATCATCAATCAGGATGTCCTGGGCTGAGCGCATCTCTGGGCTAGGCGGTTCTCCTGGGCGGGCGGCTGCCCCCGCCTTCGGAACGCCAGAATGAGTCCCATTTTGGTGCAGATCGAGCCCTCACTCAGCCTTAATCAAACCCGCGTAATAGGTCCGGCCGCGGCGGCAGTGGGACAGACTTGCCAGCCGCGTCGAGCTGGAGGATGGACCCTTGTCAGAGATCGACCCGACCGACCACGCGTTGGCGACCATCGCCAGCATCCTGGAGCACCCTGAACCCGTCCTCGTCGTGCGCGAAACCGAGACCGTGCGCGAGACCGAGACCGTCACCGTGACCGAAATGGTGGTTGCTGGTGAGCATGGGGTCGCGGACGAGCCCCCGATGGTCGACGAGCATCCGGTGGTCGAGGAGCAGCCGCTGGTGCCGGAGCACGCCGACGCCGACGGCTACAGCAAGGTCGGCCCCGGGCCGATGGTGGCGATCCGTCTGAAATGGACGGTCCATCGCGGCGATGACGGCCAGTTCTACGTCCACGAGACCATCGGCGAGCAGTCCGTGCCCGTGGTCAGCGGCCCGATGACCGGCGAAGCCGCGGTGCATTTCGTCGACGCGCATGAGGACGAGGCGCATCGGCGCTTCGAAGAGCTGCGCAGCGAGATCGCCGGCCGCAGTTCGCTCGCCGATTACGAGCGCAAGGGCGAAGCCTAGCGCGCTCTCGCGCGAAGTGGATGCCGGTTCGGCTTATCGTCGTCCGAGATAATCCTTCTTCACGAGCTCGACGCCTGCGTGCCGCAACAGGTCGTAGGCGGTCGTGACGTGAAAGAAGAACTGCGGAACGCTGAAGGTCAGCAGCAGCGTCCGCCCGGTGAAGGGCAACTCGGTCCCGTTCTTCAGCCTGAAGAAGACATTCCGCTCCGCCGCAGCATTGATCTCTGCGCGCGGCAGGCTTTCGATGAACTCGATTGACGTCGCGATGCGGGCCTGGAGCCCGGCCATGTCGTGCTCCAGCACCGGCAGCGCCACCGGCTCGCGGTCGGCGAGCAAGGCCGCGGCGACCGTGGCGTGGCGACAGGCCTCGCCGATCTGTTGCGCCAGATCGTACATGTCGGGCGCCATGCGCATGCCGAGCAGGACGGCCGGGTTGAACTTCCGGGCCTCGGCATAGGCAACGCCCTTGTCGAGCAGTGCGGAGAGGTTGCGCAGATACGGCACGAAGAGTCCGACCGAGGCGTCATACATTGAGATCGTCACTTCAAAATTCCCTTCAATTCCGCCTCGCCAGAGACGGGCATCTGGTCTAAATCCAGGCCTCAAGACAGGCCTCGAGAGCTGCACAATGACAGCTTGGACATGGGTGGAAAAGAGATGATCGTTCGAATGACCATTCGAATTCTGGCGACTTTGGCCGTGGTCCTGCTGGCAAACCTTTCGGCCCACGCACAGCAGACGGCGCCGTCCCGCCTCGACGAGATAGTCAAGCGCGGCACTTTGCGCGTCGGCATGACCGGCGACTACAAGCCCTTCACCTATCTCGACAAGACGACGCAGCAATTCAGTGGCTTCGATGTCGACATGGCGGAGGCACTCGGCAAGGCGCTCGGCGTCAAGGTCGAATTCGTGCCGACGGCCTGGCCGAAGCTGATGAAGGATTTCGAGGCCGATCAGTTCGACATCGCCATGGGCGGCGTCTCGGTCACGCTCGACCGGCAGAAGAAGGGCTTCTTCTCCACGCCGATCATGCGCGAGGGCAAGACGCCGATCGCGCGCTGTGCCGATGTCGGCAAATACCAGAGCATCACCGACATCGACAAGAAGGGCACCCGCGTGATCGTCAATCCCGGCGGCACCAACGAGCGCTTCGCGCGTGCCAACATCAAGGACGCCGACATCACCGTCTTCCCGGACAATACCGTGATCTTCGACGAGATCGCCAAGGGCAATGCCGACCTGATGATGACCGACGCCTCGGAGACGCGCTACCAGCAGAAGCAGCATCAAGGCGTGCTCTGCGCGGTGCATCCCGACAAGCCGTTCGATTTTTCCGAGAAGGCCTATTGGCTCCAGCGCGACATGGCGCTGAAGGCCTTCGTCGATCAATGGCTGCATATTTCGATGCAGGACGGCAGCTACAAGAAGATCTACGCCGCCTGGTTCGATTAGGGCCGCGTCCTCCTGTCGCTTGTGCCGGCCAAACTTTGGACCGGCTCCGGTGTTATTGAACCCGAAACGCAGAAGCCACGACTCATACGGTGACAGTGATCTAGATCACTTTTTGCGATCGAACCGGGGCGTAAGCGTCGGTGCGGGGACCACCTGTTTCAGGAGATGCGAAATGAGGAAGCTGTTGGCCACGGCCGCATTCCTTTTGGCGAGCACCGCTGCGCAGGCGCAGTACACCTTCGACTATGGCGGGCGCACCATCCGCATTGATCCCGACCGCGGCACGGTGCAGATCCCCGGCGTCTACGACAACACCGGCCAAGGCAAGGCGAAGAAAGCCAAGAACGATGCCAAGGGGGCTCCCAAAGCGGACCCGCAGGCACCGCAACAGGCCAAGGCTGATCCGCAGCCGCCTGCCGATCCGGCGCCGGCCCCAACACCTGTCACGGCGCCGCCGGCGGCCGAGCAGGCCCCTGTCCAAGCTCCCGTCCAAGCCCCCGTGGCCGTGGCGCCTCCTGCCCCGCCAGCGCCTCCGGCCACCACGGCTAACAAGGCTCCGGCCGAAGAGGCGCTTGTGCCGCCGCCTCAGCCGACCCCAAGTGCTGCCCCGACGGTGGGAGTCGCGCCGCCGGCGCCATCTCCGCCTCCTGTCCCGGCGCCTGCTCCCGTTCAGTCGGCCGCCGTCGCGCCGCCGGCTCCCGCAACCGCGGCCACGCGCGACCTCAATTCACCGCTCGGCGTCTGGCTCACCGAGGAGAAGGAAGGCAAGGTCCGCATCGAGCAATGCGGCAGCAATCTCTGCGGCTACTCGGTCGATTCGAAATCGAACCAGAATGGCGAGCAGGTTCTGATCAACATGAAGCCCGGCAAGGACCAGAACAAGGACCCAAAATGGTCCGGCCGGATCCTCGATCCGAACTCCGGCTCGACCTACGATTCAACCATCGCGCTGAAGGGCACCGATCGCCTGCGCGTGCAGGGCTGCGCCTTCGGCGGCATGTTCTGCGGCGGCCAGACCTGGACGCGGGTGAACTGACTTCCCGCGACACTCTGACCGAGACAAAGGGCCCGCAATGCGGGCCCTTTTGCTTTTACCCCTCGCTTTCCGGGATGTGCGCGACATCACAGAGCCCGTCGCGCGCGTGACAGCCCTCACATCGCCGGTTCCGCGTCCGTGACACGATCCCCGCATAATCAACCCTAGGGGCGTGTCATGAACGGATTTCGCAAGGCTCTCTTCGCCACAATCATAGTCATCGCGTTGCCGGCCGCGCAGGCCAGCGCCAGCACATTCGACGGCGCATGGAATGTCCGCATCTCGTCATCGAGCGAGACCTGCGGCAACGGCTCGACCGTCGCCATCGGCATCAACAACGGTCAGATCGCCTCGAGCAGCGCAATGGTGACGGCGTCGGGCCGCGTCGCGGATGCCGGCAGCATCAATGTCACCTTGAGCACCGGCATCAAGCGCGCCGTCGGCTTCGGCCGCCTCAGCGGCACCTCCGGCTCCGGCACGTGGCGCGGCAGCATGTGCACGGGAACGTGGACCGCCGAGCGGATGTAAGGTGTCGTGCCCCGGACAAGCAGCGACGAGAAGCGTTGCTGCGCAGAGCCGGGACTCAGCAGTCCTGATGCCGTCAAAAGTTTTGGGCCCCGGATCGGCGACGCATCGCCGCGGGGCGATGCGTCTTGTCCGGGGCACGAGAGCTAGCCCAACGCGGCCCCATACTCCGCGTCGCTCACCGGCTCCAGCCACGTCGAATAGACGCCGTCGAGCGCTTCTTGCATGGCGATATGGCACATGCCGTTGGTCGGCGATCCGCCGTGCCAGTGCACCTCACCCGGCGGAATCCAGACGGTGTCGCCGGGACGGATCTCCCTGACGGGCCCGCCTTTGGTCTGAACGCGGCCGACACCGGAGATGACGTAGAGGGTCTGCCCGAGCGGATGATGATGCCAGTTGGTGCGTGCGCCAGGCTCGAACGAGACACGCGAGCAGTTCAGCCGTGCCGGCGCGGGCGCCATGATCACCGGGTCCTGCCAGACGGTGCCGGTGAAATTTTCCTTGGGCGCGCGGCGGGTCAGCCGCGTGCCTGCAACAGTGATCTCCATTGGGATTACCTCGCTTCTTTCCCGATTACTTCTTGCTTGCTGCGTAGCGCGCCTTGGTCTCGGCGTTCATGGGATAGAGGCCCGGGAGCACCGCGCCATTGTTCACCTCGTTGACGATCCAGGCTTCCATCCGCTCCTGCTCGACACCCTCGTTGAGCACTTGTTCGAGCATCGCCTGCGGGATCAGCACGCAGCCGTCCTGGTCGGCAACAACGATGTCGTTCGGGAACACCGCAACGCCGCCGCAGCCGATCGGCTCGCCCCAGCCGACGAAGGTCAGACCGGCGACTGACGGCGGCGCGGCATAGCCGTCGCACCAGACCGGCAGGTTGGTGCCGAGCACGCCCTCGACGTCACGCACGACACCGTCGGTGACGAGTGCGGTGACGCCGCGCTTCATCATGCGCGCGCATAGGATGTCGCCAAAGATGCCGGCGTCGGTGATGCCCATGGCGTCGACCACGGCGATGCAGCCCTCCGGCATTGCCTCGATCGCGGTGCGGGTCGAGATCGGCGACGACCATGACTCCGGCGTCGCCAGATCCTCCCGCGCCGGCACGAAGCGCAGCGTGAAGGCCGGTCCCACCAGGCGCGGCAGACCCGGACGCAGCGGACGCGCGCCGCGCATCCAGATGTTGCGCAGGCCCTTCTTCAGCAGGACCGTGGTGATGGTGGCAGTGGTGATGCCGGCGAGGGTCTTGCGGGCTTCGGGGGACAGCGACATGGAAACAGACGAGCTCCGGATGGGCGGGAAAGAACGCGCATCTTGCGGGGTGCGGGCCTTGCGTCAAGGGCCAACAAGCTACCAATCATGCAGGGCCGCAGCGCTGTTATGCGTCGCGATAACAAGGGTTTATCGCCTCCCCCTGCATTAATTTATTGGACTTGCGGGCGCATTTACGCGAAGCAGGGACGAGCGGAGCTCAAGGCCGAGCCCGCGTATCTCCAGAAGCCCGATTTCGACAGCCCATGTCCGCGACGCTTCCCCCGCCCCGCCTGCTGCCCAGTGGCGACAGCGCCGTCACGGTCGAGTTCAGCCGTACCATCGACGACGACGCCAACCAGCGCGTGCTGGCGCTCGACAAGGCGCTCGCAGCGAGTCCGATCGATGGCATCACCGAGTCCGTGCCGACCTATCGCTCGCTGCTGGTGCATTACGATCCCGGCAAGATCGGCTTCGATGAACTTGGCGAAAAGCTGCTCGCGCTCGCCAGCCGGCCGCTGCCGCCGGCCACCAAGGCCCGCCGATGGCGAATTCCCGTCGCCTATGGCGGCGAGCACGGCATCGACCTCGAGGACGTCGCGAAGGCGCTGAACACCACACCCGACGACATCGTCGCGCGCCACGTCGCCGGCGACTACAAGGTTGCCATGATCGGCTTCACGCCGGGCTGGTCCTATCTCAGCGGCCTCGACAAATCCCTGCAGATGTCGCGGCGGCAGAATCCACGGCTGCTGACGCCTGCCGGCACGATCTCGATCGGCGGCATCCAGGCCGGAATCCAGTGCCTGGCGGCCCCGAGCGGCTGGCACCTGCTCGGCCGCACGCCGGTGCGGACCTATCAGCTCCACCGCAATCCGACCTTCCTCACTGAACCCGGCGATCGCGTGACGTTTTTCGCGATCGACCACAAGACATTCGAGGAACAGGACCGCGCTGCCGGGGCCGGCGAGATCATTGCCGAGCAGGTGGTGGCATGAGCCGGCTCGTGATCGCCAGCATCGGGCCCGCAAGCTCGGTCCAGGACGGCGGACGCCATGGCGCGCAACGCTATGGCCTGACGGTCAGCGGAGCGATGGACCGCCTGTCGCTCGCGGCGGCGAACACGCTTGTCGGCAACGAACCGTTCGCAGCCGCTGTCGAGGTCGGCCCGTTCGGCGCCGCGTTCACCGCGCGCGACGGTGCCGTGCGCGTCGCGATCTCAGGCGCGCCGCGCAATGCGGACATCGCCGGCAGTCCGGTCGCCACGGACACATCGGTGACGCTGAAGGACGGCGAGACGCTGACGCTGGGTTTTGCTCGCGGCGGTGCGTTCACCTATCTGGCGATCGAAGGCGGGATCAAGGGCGAGCCGGTGTTCGGCAGTCTCGCAGTCAACGCCCGTGCCGGTCTCGGCAGCCCCTACCCGCGCCCGCTGCAGGCCGACGACGAATTCAGCGTCGATGCCGCAAGCGGTGCACCGGAACAGCGCATCGAACTGCCGAAGCCGTCGAGCGGTCCGATCCGCGTCCTGCTGGGTCCGCAGGACGACGAGTTCGACGACGCCAACAAGGCGCTGTTCCTCGACAGCGAGTGGAAGATCTCGGCGACCTCCGATCGCATGGGCTACCGGCTCGAGGGCCCCGCGATCAAACATTTGCACGGCCACAACATCGTCTCCGACGGCACGGTTAACGGCAGCATCCAGGTGCCCGGCAACGGCGCGCCGATCGCGCTGATGATGGATCGCGGCACCTCCGGCGGCTACCCGAAGATCGCGACCGTGATCACGGCCGATGTCGGCCGTCTCGCGCAGACCTCGGCGGGAACGGCGTTCCGCTTCAAGGCGGTCAGCATGGCCGAGGCCCAGGACGAGGCGAAGAAATTTGCGCAGCTGATCCGCAACCTGCCCGATCGCCTGCGCTCTGCCGACACCGTGGCGCTCAACATCGAAGCGCTCAGCGATGCCAACGTCGCGGGCCATGCTGTCAGTGCCGTCGACGCCGGGACCTGGCAGGTCGCGGCCGAGCCGTAAACGACAAGACGACCAGAGACGGAGAGCAACCCATGAAGACGATCGATCTCAATTGCGATCTCGGCGAAGGTTTTGGCGCTTGGGAGATGGGCAATGATGCCGCCATGATCGAGCTGGCGAGCTCGGTCAACGTCGCCTGCGGCTTCCACGCGGGCGACCCCGACATCATGCGCCGAACGGTCGAGCTGGCGAAGGCGCGCGGCGTCTCGGTCGGCGCGCACCCTGGCTATCGCGACCTGCACGGCTTTGGCCGCCATCCGATCGCGGGTCTGAAGGCCTCCGAGATCGAGAACCTCGTCGCCTACCAGATCGGCGCGCTGCAGGCGATCGCGACCGCGGCCGGCCACAAGGTAACGCATGTGAAGGCGCATGGCGCGCTCTCCAACGTCGCCTGCGAGGACGACATGACGGCGAAGGCGATCGCCGCCGGCATCAAGGCGGTCGACCCGAGCCTGATTTTCGTCGTGCTCGCCAATTCCAAGCTGGTGAAGGCCGGCGAAGCCGCCAATCTGCCGATGGTGCACGAGGTGTTCGCCGACCGCGCCTATGAGGACGACGGCAATCTCGTCTCGCGCAAGAAGCCCGGTGCAGTGCTGCATGACGCCAAGGCCATCGCCGACCGCGTGGTGCGCATGGTGCAGGACGGCGCGGTGGTCTCGGTCACCGGCAAGGTCATCAAGATGCGCACCGACACGGTCTGCATCCACGGCGATACGCCGGGCGCCGTCGACATCGCGCGCGGTCTGCGGCAGGCTTTGAAGGATGCAGGGATCGAGGTCGCGCCGTTCAAGCGCGGAGCGTGATCAGAACGGGTGTACCGACAGCGTGCCGAACACGATCGCGGCGATGACGGCGAAGGCGCTGTACATTGCGGCATGATGCACGCTCGCACCGGTCCGCCGCGAGAGCGAGCGCGCGTAGAAGTGCAGCCTGGCTTCCGCCGATAGTTCGCGCATGGTCGATCTCCAACGCCCCATTCGGACGATTATGAAGGATCAACCGGGGTGGCGGGCAAGAGACCGGCGGAAATAGCGATGCGGGTTCTCTGAAAACCCCCCATCGCAGGAGCAAATTCTCCTCGCCCGCCACTTCCGAGAATCTTATTCGCTCAAATCCGAGCCAGTTGGAACCGGCTCGGATGACCGTAGGATGACATCTAGTAGACGTCAGCCTGGAAGCGGCCCGTCTTCTTGAGTTCTGCGACAAAACTGACGGCTTCGTCGGTCGAACGCGCCCCGAATTGGGCGACGATATCGACCAGTGCACGCTCGACGTCCTTGGCCATGCGTTTGGCATCGCCGCAGATGTAGAAATGCGCCCCCTCGGCGAGCCACGTCCACACCTCGCGGCCGACCTCGCGCATGCGGTCCTGCACATAGAACTTCTTCTCGCCGTCGCGCGACCAGGCCAGCGACATACGCGTGAGCAGGCCCGAGGTCTTCATCGCGTTGAGCTCCTCCTGGTAGAAGAAGTCGCAATCGCTGCGCTGATGGCCGAAGAACAGCCAGTTCTTGCCAGGCGCACCGGTCGCCTTGCGGTCGAACAGGAAGGCGCGGAACGGCGCAATGCCGGTGCCGGGGCCGATCATGATGATCGGCGTCTTCGGATCCTGCGGCAGGCCGAAATTGTGCGCCTTCTGCACATAGACCTTGAGCTTCTCGCCCTCAGCGATGCGCTCGCCGAGGAAGGTCGAGGCAACGCCGATGCGCTTGCGTTTGCCGATCACGTAGCGCACGGAATCGACCGTCAGCGACAGCTTTCCAGGCGTCGCATTGTGCGAGGACGAGATCGAATAGAGCCGCGGCTGCAGCGGCTCGAGCGCCTCCACGAAGGCTTCGGGATGCGGCCGCGTGCCCGAGAACTTCTGCAGCGCCGCCATGACGTCGAGCGTTGCGGCATCGCCATCGGGATCCTCGCCCTGTGCCAGCGCCCGCGCCTTCTCGCGCTGCGCGCCGCCGGTGATGAAGGAGAGCAGTTCGAATAGCGTGTCGGGCGCCGGCGACAACGAGACGTCGTCGATCAGCACCTCGCGCAGCGTCTTGCCGTTGACCTTCGTGGTGTGGGAGGCACCGAGCAACGCGATGACCTGGTCGACGAGGCCGAGCTCGTTCCGCGCGAACACGCCAAAACTGTCACCGACGACGTAGTCGAGTTTGCTCTCGGAGAGATCGAACTCGACGTGATAGGTTTCCTTCTCGGACTTTCCCTTGTTGAGAAGACGGCGCGACAGGAAGGTCGCCGCAACGGGGTTGTCCCGCGAGCGGCCGGGCTCGGCGATCGTCACGGTCACGGCGGGGGCCGCCACCGCGTCTTGCTTGTCAGCCGGCTTTGCCGCCGGCGCCTTATCCAGCTCTTCGTGCAACGACTTCAGCATCCGTGCGGTTTCCTTGCCACCGGGGACGCAGAGGTTGAGGCGCGCTTCACTGCGGCTCGCGATCGCCTCCGAATAGTCGTGGCAATTGTAGCCGCACTGCCCGCAATCCTGCTGCGCCATCGCCGCCATCATCTTGCGCCGCACGGGACGGCCTTCGGCGAGCTTCATCCGATCGGCGATCGGCATGGTCTGGTCGTGCCACGGCGCTTCACCGTCGTCACCGTCACCAGCCTGCATGACCGCGGCGCCCTGCTCCGCCGACAGCGGCGTGGCCGCCTCAGGCGACAGCAGCCCGGCAAAGAAGCCGTTCAGCCAGGAGCGTTGCGCGTCGGAGAACGGGGCGCTCGTGGGAATAATGTCGAGTTTGGGTGGAGGGCTGATCTGGTTCATGAGGACACCTCGGCATCGGCAAGCTTGCGCAGCGTCTCGCCGTCGTGGCGGCGCGCAAAGGACAGGAAGGTTTCGTCAGGAGACGAGCGATGGGCGATATAGGCCTTGAGCAGCCCTTCGACCGTCTTCGGCGCGTCCTCGGCCTTGAGGTCGTGATAGACCTCCTGACCGACGTCGGCGTCAGGACCGAACCCGCCGCCGGTGAAGAGATGATAGCCCTCCACCGTGTCCTCCTCGTTGACAGGCACGCGCGCCCCGATCAGACCGATGTCGCTGATGTAGTGCTGGGCACAGGAATGGTGGCAGCCGGTGACGTGGATGTTGACCGGCTTGTCCATCTCGACGCGCGGCTCGCACCATTCGCCGATCTCGGCGGCGTGACGCTTGGTGTTGGAGGCGGCAAAGCGGCAACCGGCATTGCCGGTGCAGGCGATCAGGCCGGCGCGGATGTGCGAGGCCTCGGCCGCGAGCCCGATCTGCTTGATCGCCGCAACGGCAAGCTCGACATTCTCGTCACGCACCCCTGATATCAGCAGGTTCTGCCAGACGGTCAGACGGATCTCGCCGTCACCGAGGTCCAGCGCCACGTTGGCGAGACCCCGCATCTGATCGCAGCTGATCTTGCCGAGCGTCAGCGACACGCCGATCCAGTTCAAGCCGTCCTGCTTCTGCTTGTGCACGCCGATATGCGCCATGCGGTCCGCGGCCGGCCGCGGCGCAAACGCCTCTTCCGTCACGCGCGTGAACGGCGTCTTCAGCCGCTCTTCGACCAGCTTGAGAAAGCCGTCATGGCCCATGGCGTCGAGCACGTATTTCAACCGCGCCTTGTTGCGGTTGGTGCGGTCGCCGTGCTCGATGAAGACGCGCACGATGGCGTCGGCAACGGCGGTAGCGTCTTCAGGCTTGACGACGATGCCGGAATATTTCGCAAAGTCCTTGTGGCCGGTGATGCCGCCGAGGCCGAGGCGGAACCAGATCCCGGGTTCGACGCCGAACCCATCCTTCACCTCATACGCCGTGAAGGCGATGTCGTTGGTCTCCTCGAGCACCGCGATCTTGCCGGCGCCGTCGAAGGCGACGTTGAACTTGCGCGGCAAGCCATACAACGAGCGATCGTTCAGGATGTGGTAGTGCCACTCGCGCGCATAAGGCCGCGTGTCGATCAGCTCCTGCGGATCGATGCCCGCCGTCGGCGTTCCCGTCACGTTGCGGATGTTGTCGGCGCCGGAGCCGCGCGAGCACAGGCCGAGATCCTGTATGCCCTCGATCAGCTTCACGGCGTTCTTCGGCGGGATCTCGCGAAGCTGGAGATTGGCACGCGTCGTGACGTGGCTGTAGGGCCCGCAGGTTTCATCGGCGAGGTCGGCAAGGCCGGACAGTTGCCAGTGCTTCATGATGCCGTTCGGAATGCGCAGACGGCACATGTAGGAGTCCTGCGTCGGCGCGACGTAGAAGATGCCGTAATAGCGCCAGCGGAAATTGTCCGCCGGGCTTGGCGGCGTATTATCGAGCGCCTGCTGGCGGAGACGCGGATAGGCATCGAAGGGATGCTCGTCGCGCTTGACCTTCTCCTGGTCGGCGAGCTTCTTGCCCGCGGCGATCACCTTGTCCTGCGCCTTGATGTGCACGGCATCGGGACCGGTCGGCTCGGCGTTCGCCTTGCCGGCGCCGCCGCCGAGACCGCGACCGACGCGACTGATCTGCAGACCGGTCGTGAAGCCTTCAAGGTAGCGTTTCTGGTCGTCGGTAAAGTCGACTGAGACGGTGTCGAGTTTCATGGTCAGTAACGAAGCTCCTGCGGCCACCTGGGTGGTATCGACGGAAAGTGCACGACCCGCGAGGAGCTCGGCTGGCTCGAGAGCCGGCTGCGCACCCAGCGGTCCGAACAGCTTCGTTGCTGGGGACTGGCGCAGCAGGCATCTGTGACAGGCTGGCCGCACTGCAACATTCAAGTTGCGTGCCAGCTTCGATGAAATGAAAATGTGTGAGGTATCAGGTAATTAAGAGCGCGCCGGGGAACTCTGGGCTCCGGAACTCTTATGAAATTCGAGCAGTCGGCCTAAAATTTAGACTCGGATCTCCAGCGCTCAAAAACGATGCAGACCCGAATCACACCTTCCAGCGGCCCACCTCGAAGGCCTCGAGATGCCCCCGAATATTGGCGGGATCGAAGGCGGGGCCGGCGAATGCGCCGAATGCCGCGGGGGCTTGGGCGGGCGGCCGGCGCCCGAGGGCGCCGTCGTAGAGATCGGGCCTGAACACGGCCATCGCCGTCTTGACGCCGTCGGGCGTCAGCGTCGTCTGCCCCCAGCGCACCATCTGCGCATAGAGCCAGGCGGCCTGGACCGGATCGGGGCGCCCTGCTTCCTCGCGTCCCACCAGGAGGTAGCTGCCGCTCTCGCGAAAGGTGCCGTCCGGCGAAATCTTGAGGCGCCCCGTGAGGGTGCGCTGGATGACTTCGGCATCGACGCCGATCCGCTCCGGCTGCGCCAGGATCTGCGCCGCTTCGGTCCGGTTTTCGGGATGCTCGATGAACTCGGCGGCTTTCACCGCCGCGCGCACCAGGCTGGCTACCACGTCGGGATTCTTGTCGGCCCAGACCTGGCGGAGCGCCAGCACCTTCTCCGCCGCATGGGCCAGGATGTCGGAGACGAAATGCAGGATGTGGCCGATCCCGAGATCGACCGCGATCGAATTCCAGGGCGCACCGACGCAGAACGCATCGACATGCCCATTGGCAAGACTGTCGACCATATAGGGCGGCGGCAGCACGACCAGCCGCACGTCCTCGTCGGGATCGACGCCGGCCGCCGCCATCCAGAACCGCAATTGATAATTGTGGGTCGAGAACGGGAAGGTCATGCCGAAGGTCAACGGATCGGCCCCAGCCTTGCGCCGCTTGGTGACCACGCGCGCCAACGCTTTTGCCGTGGCGAGCGGATCGAAGCGGTCGCCGTCGATCTCCTCCATCAGCGCGGTATGAAGCGCCGGCGAGACCGTGATCGCGTTGCCGTTGATGCCGAGATTGAAGGGCGCCGCGATCGGCACCTTGACGTGGCCGAGCCCGAGCGAGGACGCAATCGCGACGGGAGCGAGCAGATGCGCGGCGTCGAACAAGCCGATATTGAGCTTGTCGCGGACGTTGGACCAGGAGACCTCGCGGACCAGTTCGACCTCGAGCCCTTCAGCCGCGGCAAATCCCTTGTCGACGGCAACGATCAGCGCTGCGGCATCGACCAGCGGAATGAACCCGATGCGGAGGGGAGCGGTCATTTCAGCATCTCCGACGCGGTGATGATCGACTGGGCGATCTCGCCGATTTTCTTCTTCTCGCGCATCGCAGTGGAGCGCAGCAGCACATAGGCCTCGTCCTCGGTGAGGCCTTTCACCTTCATCAGGATGCCCTTGGCCTTCTCGATGACCTTGCGATCCTCGAGCTGCGACTTGGTACGCTCCAGTTCCTCCTGGAGTTTTGCGAAGGCATTGAAGCGCGACACGCAGAGGTCGAGGATCGGCTTGATGCGCTCCTTCCTCAGCCCGTCGACGATATAGGCTGAGACCCCCGCCTCGACCGAGGCCTGGATCGAGGATGAATCGCTCTGGTCGACGAACATCGCGATCGGCCGCTTCACGGCGCGGCTGACCTGGAACATCGCTTCCAGCACGTCGCGGCTGGGGTTTTCCAGATCGATCAGGATGATGTCGGGATCGACCGCATAAATCCGGGCGAGCAGGCTCTGCATCTCGCGGATATGGACGATCTGCGTAAATCCGGCCTCCCGCAACCCTTCTTCGAGGATCGCAGCCCGGATCGGGCTTTCGTCGACGATCACGATTTTGGGCGACTGTTCGGCGCTCATTGCTCACTCACCACCAGTGATTCATCCATAGCATGCCCGCGAGCCATGCAAAGGGTTGTAATTATGGGCAATTGGGACTAGCTCAACCCTGTCAATCAGGCAGATTTGGATATGGATCAGACGGCTGCGCCGAAGGTCAGCTTCGTGTCGCTCGGGTGCCCCAAGGCTTTGGTGGATTCCGAGCGCATCATCACGCGTCTGCGCGCCGAGGGCTACGAGCTCGCCCGCAAGCATGACGGGGCCGACATCGTCATCGTCAACACCTGCGGCTTCCTCGACAGCGCCAAGCAGGAATCGCTCTCGGCGATCGGCGAGGCCATGGCCGAGAACGGCAAGGTGATCGTGACCGGTTGCATGGGGGCGGAACCCGAGCAGATCGAGCAGGCCTATCCCGGCGTGCTCTCCATCACCGGCCCGCAGCAATATGAGAGCGTGCTGGACGCCGTGCATCGCGCGCTGCCGCCCGCCCACAATCCGCATCTCGATCTGGTGCCGCCGCAAGGCATCAAGCTGACGCCGCGGCACTACGCCTATCTGAAAATCTCCGAGGGCTGCAACAACCGCTGCACCTTCTGCATCATCCCGAAGCTGCGCGGCGACCTGGTCTCGCGACCGGCCAACGACGTGCTGCGCGAGGCCGAGCGCCTGGTCGACGCCGGCGTGAAAGAGCTGCTGGTGATCTCGCAGGACACTTCGGCCTATGGCGTCGATCTGAAATACGCCGAGAGCCCGTGGAAGGATCGCCAGGTCCGCGCCAAATTCATCGACCTCGCGCGCGAGCTCGGCGAGCTCGGCGCCTGGGTCCGGCTGCAATATGTCTACCCCTACCCGCATGTCGACGAGGTCATCGCGCTGATGAACGAGGGCAAGGTGCTGCCCTATCTCGACATCCCGTTCCAGCATGCGAGCCCCGAAGTACTGAAGGCCATGAAGCGCCCGGCGGCGCAGGACAAGACGCTGGCGCGCATCAAGCGCTGGCGCGAGCAATGTCCTGATCTCGCTTTGCGCTCGACCTTCATCGTCGGCTTCCCCGGCGAGACCGATGCGGACTTTGCCTATCTCCTCGACTGGCTGGACGAAGCCGAGATCGATCGGCTCGGCTGCTTCAAGTACGAGCCGGTCGCCGGCGCCACGGCGAATGCGATCGAGAACCCCGTGCCGGAAGAGATCAAGCAGGAGCGCTACAATGCACTGATGGCGCGCCAGCAGAAAATCTCTGCGCGCAGGCTGAAGCGCAAGGTCGGCACGCGCCAGCAGATCATCATCGACGAGGTCGGCCCGACCGTCGCAAGGGGCCGCTCCAAGGCTGATGCGCCCGAGATCGACGGCGCCGTCTACCTGTCGAGCCGCCGCCCCTTGCGCGTCGGCGAGATCGTCACCGCCAAGATCGAGCGCGCGGACCAGTACGACCTCCACGGCAGCGTCGCGGGATTCTGAGATTCCGGTCGTGGCACGCCGGCAAGACCGGCGCGCCTTAGGCATTTTCCACCAGCCGGCGTTCAGGCTGGGCGTGCCCGAACTACGAGGTCATGTCGCTTCTCCCGACGCCTGCTGTTCGTCGCGTGCGGCGAACACTTCCTTGGCTGCGAACAGCCCGTTCAGCGCCGCCGGGAAGCCCGCATAGACGGCCATCTGCATCATGATCTCCACGATCTCGTCGCGAGACAGGCCGACGTTCAGACCCGCCTCGAGATGCACTTTGAGCTGAGGCGCGGCATTTCCGAGCGCCGTCAGCGCGGCGATCGTGGCGATCTCTCGATCGCGCAGGCCGAGGTCCGGGCGGCAGTAAATGTCGCCGAACGGAAACTCGATCACGTATCGTGCGAAATCCGGAGCTATGTCGGCGAGTGAGGCGACGACCTTTTCGCCGGCACTGCCGTCAATACGTGACAGGGCCCGCTGACCGCGATCGAAGCGGCTTTCGTCTTGTGTTTGGGCGTGCGTCATTTTCCTTCGTCCTCTGTTCGTCGCTGGCATAGCCGGCGATCTTGGTATCAAGGACGAGCAGGCATTCCTGGAGTTCGGCAATCTGCGTGCGTACCTGTTCCCGGTGGACTTCCAGAATCTGCCGCCGGCTTGTGCCGGTAGCGTCGCCTTCATCCCGAAGCGCCGCGTAACGCAACATGTCCCGGATCGGCATTCCCGTGGTCTTGAGCCGCCCAAGGAATGCGATCCATGTGAGGATCGATGCGTCAAAGTCGCGCTGGCCGGAGCGATCCCGGTCGGCGTATGGAAGCAGCCCGATGCGCTCATAATAGCGCAGCGTGTGCGTCGACAGGCCGGTCCGTTTTGCGAGGTCGCCGATCTTCATGTGTGCCCGTTCTCGTACTGACGCACGTACAGATACCCCTTCGAGCGCGCTCTAAGTCAAGGGGGATCGAAGGTGCAAAGATTTCGGCGCGCCGGCTGGGCGGCAGCGTCGCGGCACTCCGAGCTTCAAGATTCCGCCAGCCATTTCGGCACCCAGCGCTCCGGGCGCGGGGCGCGGGCAAGATCGGCTTGCGCCTCCGACAGCTTCGCGGGCTCGCCCTCGATGGTCGGGCGCACATCATATTCGAAGTTCGGCATGACGCGGCCGTCGGCATAGAGACCGAATTTCATGGCGTACCACAGCCCGAGCTCGGGCTGTGCGCGGCGCATCTCCTCACGCAGATCGCGCAGCAGGGATTCGATCGAGGCGGCTTCCTCGAACGGCTGCGGCCCGCGCGACAGGACGCGCGCCTCGTACTGCTTGCCGACGATCGCGACCTCGAAATGCGTCTTGTCCCAGGCGTTCTTGCCCTTGGGGAGATGCGCGGTCAGGCGCCAGCCGAGCTCGGCCATCAGGCGATGATTGGCCCAATAGTCTTCGCGCTCCCGGCTCCATCTTTCCATGAAGCCGCGAAAGTCGGGCAGCTCCGAGGGATGGTTATCGGCCGCCGCCGTCTCCCCGGTCGGCCGTCCTGTCAGCCACTGCGCGAGTTCGACCGTCTGGCATTCGACCTCGTCATGTGGCTTCAGATCGCTCCAAGCGTTGTCGAATTGCTGTGATGTCAGTTTTGCCAGCAGACCATCGAGGCTCGGCGCCAGCAGCTCGTGATCGCCCTCGGACCCAAGCCCCACGATCGGCGGATTGTCGCGGTCGAGACCCGCGCCATACCAGCCGCCAACAGCCGAGCCATCCGACAGCCGCATGAACAGCGAAAACCGGTCGCGCAAGGGACTGCCGTCAACAATAGGCGCCTGATCGGAAAACTGGCCCTGCAGCGAGAAGCAGCCGACGCTGCCCCAGGGCCGTCCCTTCAGCCAGCCGGCAAAGTCCAGCAACAGCGGCGGCGCCTCGATGCCCGGCGGAAACGCGCCGCGAATGCTGTCGAGGTCGATCGAATAAGGCGTGTCGGACAAGGCTTAAAACTATCTGGTTGGTCCCGCCCCTCTTGGTCCGAACCGTCATCCGTTCGGTTCGAGCCAATTCGCGTTCGCTGATCACAAACGCGCTAGAGACGTAATGGTTTCCAGCCGCCCATCTCTCTCCTGCCCCATGCACGCTGGGCGTGTGGTCTGCAAGGCGGCGCTTGACAAGCCCGGCCATTCGCATGTATTGCCGCGCCCCATGATCAACGCTCGGACCCATCAGCGCACCGAAATGCTCCGCCGTCGCTTCCGCGACGATGAGAGGGTGCGCCATGTCCGACGACGCCGCTGAAGCACTGAATTCAGCGTAGGTTTTCGAGAAGGCCGCACCCGCAAGGTGCGGCCTTCTTGCTTTTCGCGCCCCCTTTTCCACCCGCCTCCAGAGGAGTTCGACATGACCACCGCCACCCATCCGTATGACGCGTTGATGGACATCACCGCTCGGCCCAAGGCCGTGTTCGTTCGCGGCGCCGGCTCCTACCTCTGGGACGACAGCCGCAAGCGCTATCTCGATTTCGTACAGGGCTGGGCGGTCAACTGCCTCGGCCACTCCCCGCCCGCGATCGCCAACGCGCTTGCCGTGCAGGCCAAGCGGCTGCTGACGCCAAGCCCCGCCTTCTACAACGAGCCAAGCCTGAAGCTCGCGCAGGCGCTGGTTGCAGACAGCGCGTTCGACCAGGTGTTCTTTGCCAATTCCGGCGCGGAAGCCAACGAGGGCGCGATCAAGCTCGCGCGCAAATATGGCAGCCTGCATCGAGGTGGCGCGTACGAGATCATCAGCTTCGAAGGCGGCTTTCACGGCCGCACCTTGGCGACGATGTCGGCCTCGGGCAAGAAGGCCTTTGAGCCGCTGTTCGAGCCAAAGGTCGCCGGCTTCAAGAAGGCGAAGCTCAACGACATCGCCTCGGTCGAAAAGCTGATCAACGACAACACCGTCGCTGTGATGCTCGAGCCGATCCAGGGGGAATCAGGCGTATGGCCGGCGACCGACCAGTTCTTGCAGGAGTTGCGCGCCCTCACCGACGCGCACGGCCTCCTCCTGGTCTTCGACGAGATCCAGACCGGGATGGGCCGGAGCGGCAAGCTCTTCCACTACGAGCACACCGGCATCGCGCCCGACATCATGACGCTCGGCAAGGGCATCGGCGGCGGCGTGCCGCTCGCGGCGCTGCTCGCGACCGAACGCGCGGCCTGCTTCGAGCACGGCGACCAGGGCGGCACGTTCAACGGCAACCCGATCATGTGCGCGGCGGGGCTTGCGGTGCTCGACGAGGTCAGCAAGCCGGAGTTCCTGAAGACGGCGACCGAAACCGGGCTGCTGCTCGAAAGCGAGCTGCAGAAGGTCTCGGCGCGGCATGGGCTCGGGGAAGTGCGAGGTCGCGGGCTCCTGCTCGCGCTCGACCTCAAGCTGCCGATCGCGCCCGGCATCGTCGCGCAGGCGTTCGAGGCCGGCGTCCTCCTCAACGCGCCGCAGGTGGACACGTTGCGCTTCATGCCGGCGCTGAACGTCACGCGGGCCGAGATCGCCGAGATGATCGATTGTCTCGACGGGATCTTGACCAGAGCCGGCGCGGCACGGCGGGTGGCGTAGACGGCCCGCTCTCTTCTCCGTCATGGCCGGGCTTGTCCCGGCCATGTACGCCTTGAGGCGCGGCACGAAGAGCGTGGATGCCCGGCACAAGCCCGGGCATGACGACTTCGGCAAGACGTTCTCTACGGCTTCAAGATCGACGCGCCCGTGGTCTTGCGACTCTCGAGATCGATATGCGCCTTGGCGGCGTCTTTGAGCGCGTAGGCATGGTTGATCGGCACGTGCAGCTTGCCGTTAATGACGGCGGCGAACAGCGTGTCAGCGCCTTCCAGCAACTCCTTGCGCGTTCCGATATAGTCGTTGAGCTTGGGCCGGGTCGCAAACAGCGAGCCGTGGGTGTTGAGCTCGGCGATCGAGAACGGCGGCACCGGGCCTGAGGCATTGCCGAAGGAGACGAACATCCCGCGCGGCTTCAGGCAGGACAGCGAGCCCGGGAACGTCGCCTTGCCGACACCGTCATAAACCACGTCGCAGCCCTCGTTGCGGCTGATCTGTTTGACGCGCGCAACGAAGTCTTCCTCGTTGTAGAGGATCACATGGTCGCAGCCATTGGCCTCGGCAAGCGCAGCCTTCTCGCGCGAGCCGACGGTGCCGATGACGTGGGCACCCATTGCCCTCGCCCATTGGCAGGCAAGCAGGCCGATGCCGCCGGCCGCGGCATGGATCAGCACGCGATGATGCGGCTCGACCTTGAAGGTCTTGTGCAGGAGATACCACACCGTCAGCCCCTTCAGCATCAGCACGGCGCCCTGCTCGTGGGTGATGTGGTCGGGCAGCTTGACCAGCCGCTCCCAGGGGATGTTGCGCTCCCCGGTATAGGCGCCGAGATTGTGGTAGTAGGCGACGCGGTCGCCGGGATGGAAATTCGTCACGCCCGGCCCGACCGCGACGACCTCGCCCGAGGCCTCGTTGCCGGCGATGAAGGGCAGCCCCGGCGCCTTGTAGAGGCCGGTGCGGTAATAGACGTCGATGAAGTTCAGGCCGACGGCATGCTGGACGATGCGCACCTCGCCGGGCCCGGGCGCCGGAACATCGACGCTCTCATAGACCAGGGCTTCGGGGCCTCCGACCTTGTGCACACGGACGGCTTTGGTCATCACCTGACCTCCTTTTCTCGCGGGCCAGCGAAAGACATCGCGCCCGCCTTGTCAACTCGACGCGGGCTGGAACGCCTAGACCGACGGCTTGCCGGTCTTCCTGCGGTTGCGTTTCGCTAACACGTTGAAAAACTCGACCGCTGCCGAGAACGCAATCGCGAAATAGATGTAGCCGCGCGGGATGTGGAATTGGAATCCGTCCGCAACCAGCGCGACGCCGATCAGCACCAGGAAGGCCAGAGCCAGCATTTTCGTGGTCGGATGCTCCGCGACGAACCGCGACACCGGTCCGGCCGAAATGTACATGATGAGACAGGCGATCACGACGGCCGCGATCATGATTTCGAGGTCCTGCGCCATGCCGATCGCCGTGATGATCGAGTCCAGCGAGAACACGATGTCGATGATCACGATCTGGACGATGACCCAGAAGAAAGCGTTACGAGGTGACTTCTCGCCGCCCTCGCCGTCATCGGCTTCGACCTCGCCATGAATCTCGTGCGTCGCCTTCGCAATCAGGAACAGACCGCCGCCGATCAGGATGAGGTCGCGCCAGGAGAAGCCGTAACCGGAAAACGAAAACACCGGCGCGGTCAGGCCGATCAGCCAGACCAGGAGGCTGAGCAGGATGATGCGGAAGATCAGCGCCAGCGCGAGCCCGATCTGGCGGGCGCGGTGCGCCTGCTTCTCGGGAATGCGCGAGACGATCACCGACAGGAAGATGACGTTGTCGATGCCGAGCACGATCTCGAGCGCGGTCAAGGTGAGGAGCGCGGCCCAGGCTTCGGGGCTGGTCAACAGGTGCATCATGCGAAGGATCTTGTCAGCCGGATCAATGCGTCGCTGAAGCTGATCCAGAGCGCGATCGCGCAGAGCGCGACAGTCACACCGGTGCCGACGCGAAAGTCCATCTGCAGCGTGTAGAAGGAGAGCAGAGCCCAGATGGCGATCAGCGACATCGTCAGCCAGCGCAGCCGCACGACGCGCACCGGATGCAGCACGTGGAACGGCACGAAGGTCAGCACCACCAGGGCCGCTACTAGCAGCGTCGAGAGCAGCGGCGGCCAGTGCAGCAGAAACAGATAGAACGCCGCCGCATTCCACAGCGCCGGAAAACCACGGAAATGATTGTCGTCCGCTTTCATGCGCAGATCGGCGAAATATAATGCGCTGGTGACGATGATGGCGACGCCGAGCAGGGGAGCTGCGACCGGCAGCAGCAAGCCGCTGGCCACGATCGCATAGGCCGGCACGAAGACGTAAGTGACGAAATCGACCACGAGGTCGAGCACGTCGCCCGACCAGTTCGGCTGCACGTCCTTGACGTTGAGCCGGCGCGCGATCGGCCCATCGATCGCGTCGATGATGAGGGCGACGCCCAGCCATTGAAACATCGCCGCCCAGTGCTCACGCACGGCCTCAAGCATCGCCAGCAGCGCGATCGCCGCACCGAACGCGGTGAAGATGTGCACCGAGAAGGCAGCGGCGCGGATCGCGGGCCTGGGCTTCAGGGAATCCTCTTGGCTGTCCATGACTTCTGCTATCAGAATGACACCGGTTTGCACATAAGCCATTGCGGCGCCTGGTCGCACAATTCGTCATAAAATCAGGGAAATATGAGTGGGCTTGAATTTGCCGCGGGGCATGTCCAATGTCGTTCCATGACAGATGCATCGACACTCTTTGACGCGGCCGTGATCGGCGGCGGACCGGCGGGACTGAGCGCCGCCATCGCATTGGCGCAGGCGGGCGCACGGACCGCGCTGGTGGCGCGTCGCATGCCTTATGCCGACAATCGAACCACGGCGCTACTCGGTGCCTCCGTCGATCTGCTGGAGAGCCTCGACGTCTGGCCGCGCTGCAAGGACAAGGCGGCCGCGCTCGAAATCATGCGGCTCGTCGACGACACCGGCCGGCTGTTTCGTGCGCCGGAGGTCCGGTTCTCCTGCCACGAAATCGGCCTCGATGCCTTCGGCTACAACATCGACAACCGCTCGCTGATGCTGGCGCTGGAAGCGCGCGCGGCCGAACTGCCCGATGTCGTCCGTTTCGACGACGAGGCCGAAACTGTCGTCATCGAAGCCGATGACGTCGCGATCCGCACGGCCGCTGCGCAATTTCTCTCGGCCCGCCTCGTGGTCGGGGCCGACGGCCGGCATTCGCTGTGCCGCGAAGCCTCCGGCATCGCGGTGACGCGGCGCGAGCTGACCCAGACGGCACTGACTTTCAACGTCGGGCACGCGCGGCCCCACCGCAACGTCTCGACCGAGTTCCACACCCCGCATGGTCCTTGCGTGTTCGTGCCCCTGCCCGGCGATCGTTCCAGCGTCGTCTGGGTCTCGGCGCCTGCGGACGCCGAGCGGCTTCGCGGCCTGAGCGATGAGGAATTGTCCGCCGCGATCGAGAAGCAGTCGCATTCGATCCTCGGGCGCATGACGGTGGAGCCGGGCCGCCATCTGTTCCCGCTGGCGATCGAACGTCCCAAATCCTTCGGCGGCGACCGCATTGCGCTGGTCGGCGAAGCCGCCCATGTGGTTCCCCCGATCGGCGCCCAGGGTCTCAATCTCGGCCTCCGCGATGCCGCCGACATTGCGAGGCTTGCAGGCGAGGCCATCGCATCAGGCCAAGATCCCGGCGCAGCAGACGTGCTCAAGCGTTATGACCGGGCGCGGCGTCCGGACATCCTGAGCCGGACCTTTGCGATCGACATCGCCAACCGCTCGCTGCTCAATGATTTCCTGCCACTCCAGCCCGTCCGCGCGGTCGGCATGCACCTGCTCGGCGCGATCGGCCCGCTCCGGCGTTTTGCGATGCGCGAGGGGCTCACGCCGACTTGGCGGAAGTAACCGCCGCTCAAGGAAACGCCAGCCGGCCAGTCTGGATCGCCCACATCACGCTGGTCAGCGTGACCACGGACGCAAACGTCCCGAGCAGCACCGCGACGGAGGCAGACTCGATCCAGGCGTCGTTCTGCCGGGCGATGACGAACACGTTTAGCGCCGGCGGCAGCGAGGCCATCAGCACGGCGGTCGCGGCCCAGGGCTGCGCAAACGGGCCGAGCGCCAGCATCAGGCCGAAAGCTGCAAGCGGATGGACCAGGAGCTTGATCGCGATCACGCCCGGCACTTCCCACGGGACCCGATCGAACGGGCGGAGCGCCACGGTCACGCCGAGCACGAACAGCGCGGTCGGAGCGGCTGCGTTCTGGAGGAAGGTGATGGTGCGATCGAGTGCGACGGGCATCTCGATATGCAGCGATGCGAAGGCCGCGCCAAAGCAGGCCGACATGATCAGCGGGTTGAGCACGATCTGCTTCAGCACGACGCCGAAGGCATGCACGATCGAGGGATGATCGCGGTCGGAGAGCTCGATCAGCAACGGCACGATCGTGAACAGGAAGATGCTGTCGCAGCAGAAGATCAGCGCAGTCGGCGCGGAGGCCTTCGGCCCGAGCACGGCGAGCGCCAGCCCCGGTCCCATGTAGCCGATATTGCCGTAGCCGCCGGAGAGCCCGGCGAGCGTCGCCTCGCGCAGCGTCAGCCCGCCCAAAACCTTGCCGACGACCAGCGCGAGTGTGAACGCCGCAACGGTCGACAGGGTGGTCGCGACCAGGAACGGCGGGTTGTTCAATTCCGAAAACGGCGTCTTCGACATGATCGCAAACAGCAGCGCCGGCAGCGACACATAGAGCAGGAAGAAGTTCATCCAGGCGAGGCCCGATTCCGGCAGGGATTTGACCTTGCCACAGGCGAATCCAACGAAGATCAAGCCGAAATATGGTAGAGCCAGATTGAGGATATCGACCATTGATGAAGTGTTTTCTGAAGATTGGGGGCCTATCTGCCCCGCAACCGCGGGTTAATTCCAGATCAGGGCACTAGCATCGGCCACAATCCTGGTCTATCGACGGGGAATGATTAAAGCGCGGACCGCCAAATTCCAGATCGGACAGGTCGTGCGCCACCGGATCTTCTCGTTCCGGGGCGTGATCTTCGACATCGATCCGGAATTCAACAACACCGAAGAGTGGTGGCTGTCGATCCCCGAGGAGGTGCGGCCCCACAAGGACCAGCCGTTCTATCACCTGCTCGCGGAGAACTCGGAGTCGGAATACGTCGCCTATGTCTCCGAGCAGAATCTCGTGCCGGACGATTCCGGCGAGCCGGTCCGGCATTCCCAGGTCGCCGAGATCTTCGTCAAGGACAAGACCGGCTATCGCCCGCGCAATCCTTCGCTGAACTGAGTTTCGAAGCCATCAACTGGCCAGCAAAAAAGGCGCTCGAACCGAGCGCCTTTTTCATGTGCGGGATTGATCCCTGATTACTTCTGTCCGGCCGGAGCGGCGCCAGGCGCTTGCTGCTGCTTCTTCTGCAGCTCTTCAGCCTTCTTCTGGAGCTCTTCCTGCAGCTTCCTCTGGGTTTCCTCGAACACCTTCGGATCGGTCGGCGGGCCGTCATAGGCCTTCTGGAATTCGCCGGCGAGCGGCAGCGGCAGCGTCAGCGGTGCGCCGTTGGCATTGATCGCCTGAACAACCAGGTTCTGGCCCTTCTTCATGTTGTTGATGAACTCGGGCGTGGCTTCGTAGTCGGACATGCAGCCGTTCTGGAAGCAGATCACATACGGGCTCTGCAACGGCGGATTGTTGTCCACGATGATGCGGGTGCCGTGCACCAACTGCATGCCGAGCGGCAGCGTCACGCGCAGGATCTTTTTCGGCTCGCCTTCTGGCTCGATGATGACGGCCGCGATGACCGGCTGGCCCGACTCGATACGGCCGTCCTTGCCGGTGAAGCAGACCTGCTTGGCATTGGCGTCCTGGCCCTTGAGGCAGAACTTGGTCCAGGGGGCGTAGATCAGCTGGATTTGCTGATCGGCCGGCTGGGCCGCGCCCTGCTGCGCTGGAGCGCCCTGCGCCGGAGCGCCCTGGGCGGGTGCCGGCTGGGCCGGTGCCTGAGCGGCCGGCGCCGGAGCCTTGGGGGCAGCCTTCGGAGCGGCCTTCGGGGTCGCCTTGGGCGCGGGCGTGCCCGGAGCTGGCGCGGGAGCCTGGGCCTCGGCGGCAAACGGGACGGCCAACGCCGTCGCCGTCAACAAGGCGAGAAGTCGCCCGCGCGGCCGGACGGACGCGGCCAAGTAACGGAAATTCATTGCGGAAAACCCTTTCTGAACGGGAAGTGCCCGAACCGCTTCGACGCACCGAGCCTGGCCGCGTTGGGCGCGGCTCTCTCCCCGTCAAATGAGGCAGATAAGTGACGGGCTCGGCGCTCTTGCGCGATTGCGTGCCTTCTTAACGTGGCCGACGAAAAGATCAATGCCGACAAGCGCCTTTGACCGCGCGTCGGCGTGCGCCCCCGGGAAAATCCCTGTGATAGGATTCAGGCCTGCGGTCCTCGAATCAACGTGTCCACATGTTCATGTTCCAGCGCCTTCTCGAGGGCCGTCCTGAAGGTCTTTGCGTCCGCCTCTGTGTCCTGGCTTTCGCCTTGGGGCTCCCGTTTTCCTTGGGGCTTCCGGCCAGCGGCGCAGAGGCCGAGGAAGCCCACGCCATCGCCATGCACGGCAAGCCGGCGATGCCTGCCGGTTTCACCCACATCCCTTACGTCAACCCTGACGCCCCCAAGGGCGGCCGGCTGACCTGGGGCGTTCTCGGCACCTTCGACAGCCTCAATCCCTTCATCGTCAAGGGACTGGCCGTGCAGCCGGTCCGGAACTACGTGGTCGAGAGCCTGCTCGCGCGCGGCAATGACGAGCCGTTCACGCTCTACGGACTGCTCGCCAGATCGGTCGAGACCGATGACGAGCGCAGCTTTGTCACGTTCCACATCGATCCCCGCGCGCGCTTCTCCGACGGCAAGCCGGTCCGCGCCGAGGACGTGCTGTTCTCCTGGCAGTTGCTGCGCGACCACGGCCGCCCCAACCACCGGCAATATTACGGCAAGGTGGCAAGGGCCGAGGCGCCGGATCCCCTCACCGTCCGCTTCGACCTTGCGGGAGCCAATGACCGCGAACTGCCGCTGATCCTCGGCCTGATGCCGATCCTGCCGAAACATGCGGTCGACGTCGCGGCTTTCGAGGAGACGACGCTGTCGGGCCCGGTCGGCTCCGGCCCGTATCGCGTCACCGCCGTGAGGCCCGGTGCCAGCGTGACGCTCACCCGCAATCCCGACTATTGGGGCCGTGACCTCGCCATCAATCGCGGGCTCTACAATTTCGAGGAGATCAGGCTCGACTATTTTCGCGAAGCCAACGGCCAGTTCGAAGCTTTCAAGCGCGGCCTCTATGATTTCCGCATCGAGCACGAGCCGCTGCGCTGGCACGACGGCTACGACTTTCCCGCGGCGAAGAATGGCGACGTGATCCGCGACACCTTCAAGCCGGGCGTGCCGCAACCTTCCGAATTTCTGGTGTTCAACACGAGGCGTCCCATATTCGCCGACATCCGCGTGCGCCAGGCCTTGACGCTGCTGTTCGATTTCGAGCTGGTGAACCGCAACTACTTCTTCAACCTCTACTCGCGCGTCGCCGGCTATTTTGCCGGCTCGGACCTCTCAGCGTATGGCAAGCCTGCGGATGCGCGCGAGCGCGAGTTGCTCAAGCCGTTCGCCGCGCAGATCCCGCCTGACATAATGGACGGCAGCTACCGCCTGCCGGTGACCGACGGTTCGGGCCGCGACCGGACCACGCTGCGCGCGGCGCTGAAGCTGTTGTCGGAGGCCGGCTACGATCTCGACGGCACCGTGCTGCGCAACCGTGCGACCAAGGCGCCCTTCACCTTCGAGATCCTGGTCACGACCCGCGACCAGGAACGCGTCGCGCTTGCCTTTCAGCGCGACCTCAGGCGCGCCGGCATCGAGCCCAGCGTGCGATCGGTCGATCCCGTGCAGTTCGACCAGCGCCGGCTCGCCTACGAATTCGACATGATCCAGAACCGCTGGGACCAGTCCCTGTCGCCCGGCAACGAGCAATATTTCTACTGGGGGAGCGCTGCCGCCGACAGTCCGGGCACCCGCAACTACATGGGGGCCCGGGATCCCGCGGTCGATGCGATGATCGCCGCACTGCTGGAAGCCCGTGAACACACGGATTTCGTATCCGCGGTGCGGGCGCTCGACCGCGCTTTGATCTCCGGTTTCTATACAATCCCCCTGTTTAACTTATCCGAGCAATGGATCGCGCGCTGGAATCGGATAGAACGGCCAGAGGCCACCTCGCTGTCCGGCTATTTGCCGGAGACCTGGTGGTCGAAGGGGCAGCCGCAAGCTCATCAAGCAAAGTGACGCCGTGAACCAGCCAGCCGTATCGCCGACGCTCGACACACTGTTTCAGCGCACGCTGATGCGGCAGCCGCACGCGACCGCTCTGCTCGACCCCCTGAACAAGTTCCGCGTGACCGGGCACGAGCCGCGGCGGATGAGCTATGCCGAGGCTGACACCGCCATCGAGGCGCTGTCCGCCTTTTTCGTCGAATCAGGCCTGCCGGCCAATTCCGTCATCGCCATCCAACTGCCGAATACGGTCGAGTTCGTGCTCACCGTTCTCGCCGCCCATCGCGCCGGTCTTGTCGTCGCCGTGCTGCCGCTGCTCTGGCGCCATGCCGAACTGACCGCCGCTCTCAATCGTACCGCGGCGCGCGCCATCGTCACCATGAGCACGGTCGACGGCGTCAGCTATGCCGATCTCGCCATGCACGCGGCCGCGGAAGCCTTCTCGATTCGCCATGTCTGCGGCTTCGGCACCAACCTGCCCGAAGGCATGGCCTCGCTCGACGACGTGCAGGCCCGTCCGCCCGGCACAGCGCGCGCCGTGATTCAGGATGGCCGCAAGGCGGCGATGATCTCCTTCGACGTCACCGCGGAAGGCTTTCGTCCGGTGCCGCGGCCGCATTTCAGCCTGATCGCCGGGGGGCTCGCGATGTCGCTGGAAGCCGACATCAGGCAAGGCGCAACCGTGATGGCGGCGTTCACGCCGATGTCGTTCGCAGGGCTCGCCTCCTCGCTCGCGGTGTGGCTGCTGTGCGGCGGCACGCTGGCGCTGCATCACCCCTTCGAGAACGACGTGCTGGAGCAGCAGATCAATGCGCACGAATGCGACGTGCTGATCGCACCGGCACAGTTCGCCCAGCGGCTCGGCGATTCCGAGCTGGCGGCGCGGATGCCGAGCTTGCGCAACGTCATCGGCCTGTGGCGCGCCCCCGAGCAGGTGTCGGCGAGCGAGGCATGGATTGCGCCGCATGCGCCTTTCACGGACGTCTATCTGTTCGGCGAGGCCGGATTGTTCGGCGCCCGGCGTGGCGAGGACGGCATGCCGGTGCCGGTGATGCCGGGACCGCACGGCGCGCCGCGCGAGCAGTCGGGTTCGTCGATCGCCGGCGAGATTCTGCTGACGCCGAAGGGCACGCTCGGGCTGCGCGGCCCTATGGTGCCGATCGCGGCCTACGCCCCGCCGCCGCCGCCGGTCGGCGACACCCTGATCGCGCAACCGCCACGCGACTATGTCGATACCGGCTATGCCGCGCGGCTCGATCGTCCGAGCGGCGCGATCTGCATCACCGCGCCGCCCTCCGGGATCATGGCCGTCGGCGGCTACCGCTTCCTCTCCAACGACCTGCAGGAATGGGCGCGCCGGCTCGGCCAGGGCGCCCTGCTGACCGCGCTGCCTGACCGGCTCTCCGGTCACCGGCTCGCGGGCCGCGCCCAGGACAATGCCCGCGCCCGCGAGGCGCTCAGCGAACTCGGGCTTAACCCCCTGATGGTCGAAGCTTTTCGCGACCGCTCCGGGCCGGTCTAAGCGTAGTTTCGACCGTTCCATTGACGCTGCATTAAGGCGGCCGGACTAGATTGCGCGGCACCTGTCGCGTGATCAGAGTCTCTCGATGTCCCAGGCCGGCCCGATCCTGTTTGTGTCCAATGGCGAGCGGCCGGCCTTCATTGCGGCGCTGGACGAGGCGCGCTTCTTTCCCGTGATCGACACCGGCTGGGCCGGCGCGGTGCGCGCGGTCGAAGAGGTGCAGCCGGCCGTGGTTCTCGCCGCGATGCATGCCGGGCACGAGCCGCATCTGGCGCCGCTCGCCAGCAAGATTGCGGAGCAATCCCCTTACCTTCCCTTCGTGGCATTGGATGCGGCGGGCGCGCTCCCGCACAACGTCCTGCCCTTCTCTTCCTCGCGCGCCGGCCATTCCGAACGCCTGATCGCGCGGCTTCGCGCCGCTCTACGGATTCGTACCCTTCACGCCACGGTGCTGCGCCGGCTGCCCGAGGTCAAAGTCGCGCTGCCGGAGGCTGATCCCGTTCGCGATGCCACGGTGCTTCTGATCGGCCGCGGCGCGGCTTACCCCGCGCTTTCCGTCGCGCTCGGCGAGCGCGTCGGCGTCATCGGGGCGCTCTCGATCGAGGCAGCGGCCAAGCATCTCAACACCCGCGACCTCGACGGCGTCGTGCTCGCCGAAGGTTTTACCCCCCGCGTGACCGATGCCTTTCTCACGGTGCTCGCCGAGGACACCCGCTTCCGCAGCCTGCCCGTGGTCGTCACTGCGCATCAGTTGACGCAGACTTACGACCTGCCTAATCTCGAACTGATCCCCGGCGAGTCAGCGAAGGTCGCCGCCAACGCGCTGCCCCTGATCCGCCAGCACGCCATGGAAGCCCAGCTGAGCCGTACGCTGCGCTCGATCGATGCCGGCGGCTGGCTCGACCCGCGCAGCGGCCTGCTCACGGCGGAAGCTTTTGCGCGTGATTTTGCCAAGGCGGTCGAGCAGACGCTGGCTCGCGGCGGCGGCCTCTCGGTCGCACGCTTCGCCTTCGATCCCGGCAATTCCCGCGCCCAGCTCGATGCCGCGCGCATTCTCAGCCGGCTGATGCGGCAGATGGATTTTGGCGTGGCGCAGAAGGACGGCTCGGTCGTCGTCGTGTTCGCGGAGACCGACTTCCGCACTGCGCACATGATCGCCCGCCGCCTCTCCGCGGTGATGCGGCACACGTCGAACGGCAAGCACGAGATGCGCAGCGATCCCGTCGTTTCGGTGGATTCGCTGTCGCCCTCGGATACGGCAAGGTCGCTGCTTGGGCGGCTGTCGGCCGAGGCATCGCGGGCGGCGTCGTAATCATCCGCGAGCGCTCGCTGCCGTCGGAGCTCGACTGCTCACATGTGGAAGCTTTACGCGAAACGCACCGTTCGCATTCTCATTCGCGAGGGCCGGCCGCTGGCGCAAAAAACCCGCGGCCGGTAAACGGTCGCGGGTCAAAAAATCAGAAGCTCTGCCAGTACATCCGTGGTCAAAGCAACGTCATTGGGATTGCGACAGCCTATGCGGCGCGCAGATCTTCAGCAGCAGACTTGCCGGTCTTGCGATCTGCAACGATTTCAAAAGAAACCTTCTGCCCTTCGTTGAGGGTATTCATGCCGGCGCGTTCAACGGCGCTGATGTGAACGAAGACATCCTGGCTGCCCTCGTCCGGCTGAATGAATCCGAAGCCCTTTTGGCTGTTAAACCACTTCACAGTTCCCGTCGTCATGGGGATCGTCCTTTAAGATAGATAAACGTTTAGCCGCGCTCAGAAGCGCGGTGGGTGTCGTCGAGATCTGGAGGGAGGGTCGTCAGTCAGGCGCGCTTTTCAGCGGCGAGGCCAAGTCGTTCGGCCGAAACTCGATAGACCGAACCTAGCAACTGTTCGATCATTGCGCAAGTGATCATATGTCGCTGTTCCGAGATCCGAGTGCGGCGCGTCGTTTCGCGCCGCCTCCGGAAACCTCTACGCCGCCTTCTTGCTCTGCGCGAGCTGCGCCAGCTGGCGCATGATCTCGGTGGTGCCGGCCAGACGCTCTTCCGGCGTCTCCCAGTCCTGCAGGAACACCACCTTCATGTCGGGCCGCACCTTCGCGGCCTGGCCGTGGCTGCGGATGAAGCTCACCAGCCGGTCGGGATGGGCGAAGGAATTGTCGCGGAAGGCGATGACGGCGCCCTTCGGACCGGCGTCGATCTTGCCGACATTGGCTTGGCGGCAGAACGCCTTGATCGCGGCGACCTTGAACAAATAGCGCACCTCGTCCGGCAACACGCCGAACCGGTCGCGCATCTCGGCGCCGAAGTTCTCGATCTCCTCCTCGCTGTCGAGGTCGGCGAGCCGGCGGTAGAGTGACAGCCGCACCGAGAGATCGCCGACATAATCCTCCGGAATCAGCACGGGCATGCCGATGGTGATCGTCGGCGACCAGCGGTCGGCCGCGGGCTCGGACACGCCAGCCTTGAGGTTGACGATCGCCTCCTCCAGCATCGATTGATAGAGCTCGAAGCCGACCTCCTTGATATGGCCGGACTGCTGCTCGCCCAGGATATTGCCCGCGCCGCGGATGTCGAGATCGTGCGAGGCGAGCTGGAAACCCGCGCCCAGCGTCTCCAGCGATTGCAGCACGGTGAGCCGGCGCTCGGCCTGCGCCGTGATCTTCTGCTGCGCCGGCAGCGTGAACAGCGCATAGGCCCGCAGCTTGGACCGGCCGACGCGGCCGCGGAGCTGATACAGTTGGGCAAGGCCGAACATGTCGGCGCGATGCACGATCAGCGTGTTGGCGTTGGGGATGTCGAGGCCGGATTCCACGATCGTGGTCGACAGCAGGATATCGAACTTGCCGTCGTAGAACGCCGTCATGATATCCTCGATCACGGCGGGCGGCATCTGCCCGTGCGCAACCGCAACCTTCATCTCCGGCACGTTCTTGTCGAGGAAATCCCTGACCTCGGCGAGGTCGTCGATGCGCGGCACCACGTAGAACGCCTGGCCGCCGCGATAGCGCTCGCGCAGCAGCGCCTCGCGGATCATCAAGGGGTCGTGCGGGGCGACGAAGGTGCGGACCGCGAGGCGGTCGACCGGGGGCGATGCGATGATCGAGAGCTCGCGCACGCCGGTGAGCGCCAATTGAAGTGTGCGTGGAATCGGCGTGGCCGACAGCGTCAGCACGTGCACCTCGGCGCGGAGCTGCTTCAGCCGCTCCTTGTGGGTCACGCCGAAATGCTGCTCCTCGTCGACGATCAGCAGGCCGAGATCCCGGAACTTGATCGACTTGCTGAGCAGCGCATGGGTGCCGACGACGATGTCGACCGAGCCGTCGGCGAGGCCCTTCTTGACCAGATTGAGCTGCTTGGCGGGCACCAGCCGGGAGGCCTGCGCGACCTGGACCGGGAAACCCTTGAAACGGTCGGTGAACGTCTTGTGATGCTGACGGGCGAGCAGCGTGGTCGGCACCACGACCGCGACCTGCTTGCCTTCGAGCGCCACCGCGAAGGCGGCGCGCAGCGCCACCTCGGTCTTGCCGAAGCCGACGTCGCCGCAGATCAGCCGGTCCATGGGACGGCCGAGCTCGAGGTCCTTCAGCGTGGACTCGATCGCACCAAGCTGATCCTCGGTCTCGTCATAGGGGAAGCGCGCGCAGAACTCGTCGTAGAGGCCCGGCTGCACCGGCAGCTTCGGCGCCTCATGGAGGTGGCGCTCGGCGGCGATCTTGATCAGCTCGCCCGCGATCTCACGGATGCGGTTCTTGAGTTTGGCCTTGCGCGTCTGCCAGCCCGAACCGCCGAGACGATCAAGTTCGACCGTGGTCTGGTCGGAGCCATAGCGCGACAGCAGCTCGATGTTCTCGACCGGCAGGAACAGCTTGGTCTCGGCGGCATAATGCAGCTCGAGGCAGTCATGGGGCGCGCCGGCGACGTCCAGCGTCTGCAGGCCGATGAAGCGGCCGATGCCGTGATCGACATGGACCACGATATCGCCGGCGGCGAGGCTCGTCACCTCCGAGATGAAATTGTCGAGCTTGCGGCTCGCCTTGCGCGGTCGGACCAGGCGATCGCCAAGGATATCCTGCTCGCTGATGACAGCGATCTCGTCGGTCTCGAATCCGCTTTCGAGGCCGAGCACGGCCAGCATGGTCTCGTTGCGCGGGGTCGCCTGCACCGTGCGCCAGCTGTTGACGCTGGTCACGGGGGTGAGCTTGTGATCGCGCAGCATCGAGGTCATGCGGTCGCGCGAGCCCTCCGTCCAGAGCGCGATGACCACCTTCTTGCGGTTTGTCAGTAGCCCATGCACATGTGCGACGACGGCTTCGAAGACATTGATCTTGTTATCGTTGCGCTCCGGGGCGAAGTCTCGTCCCTTGCGCGCGCCGGCATCGACCACGCTGGTACCATCAGCGGGCACCGAAAACTGGGTGAGCCGCACCAACGGCATCCCGCTCTCACGCTTGCCCCACTCCTCCTCGGTCAGGTAGAGCCTGTCAGGCGGCAGCGGCTTGTAGATGGCACCGCCGCCCGGATGCTCCATGGCGTCGCGGCGGGCCTGGTAATAATCGAGGATCTGCTTGAAACGCTCGCGGATGGCGTCCTCGGCCTGCGGCTCGATCGCGACGCAAGCTCCTTGCAGATAGTCGAACAGCGTGTCCATCCGGTCCTGGAACAGCGGCAGCCAATGCTCCATGCCGGGATGGCGGCGGCCCTCGCTGACGGCCTCGTAGAGCGCATCGTCGCGCTCGGGCGCGCCGAACTCAGCGACGTAGCCCATGCGAAAGCGGCGGATGGTCTCGGTGACGAGCTGGAATTCGGAGATCGGCACGAGATCGAGCGCGCGCATGTCGAGCAGCGTGCGCTGGGTCTCGGCATCGAAGGTGCGGATCGATTCCAGGCTGTCGCCGAAGAAATCGAAACGGACGGGCTGGTCCAGGCCGGCCGGAAACAGGTCCAGAATGCCGCCGCGCACCGCGTATTCGCCGGGCTCGCGCACGGTCGAGGAGCGGTTGTAGCCGTTGTGCTCGAGCCAGGCGATGATGGTATCCATCGGCACGACGTTGCCGGGGGCGACCGACAGCGCCTGCGCCGCGACGAGCTCGCGCGCCGGCACGCGCTGTACCACGGCGTTCACCGTGGTCAGCACGATCAGCGGCTTGTCGCTACCGGTCAGTGACGCCAGCCGCGCCAGCGTCGTCAGGCGCTGCGCGAGGACGCCACCATGCGGCGAGACGCGGTCATAGGGCTGGCAGTCCCAGGCCGGGAAGGTCAGCACGGGCAAATCGGGCGCGAAGAATTGCAGGGCACGTTCGAGCTGCTGCATCCGCGGCCCGTCGCGACAGATCACCGCGAGGCTGACAGCCGGCTTCTTCGGCCGCGCCGCGATGGCGCGCGCGAGATCAGAGATGACGAGGCCCTCGGCACCCTCGGCAACATTGGCAAGCGTGAGCGCGCGGCCGGGCGTGAGCAGCTCGGCCGGCGATTTCATCCCCTGCTTCATACGTCGCGGTCCGCGATCGGAAACCCCTTGATGCGCGCAAACAGCGGGCCGATGACGTCGGCGGCAAGCACCTTGTCGCCGGTGATGGCGGCATAGAGGTCGGGATCGGCCTCTTCGAGCAGGGTCTCGAGCTGCGTCAGCTCGTCATCGGACAGATTGCCGATCTCGGCATCCGCGAACCGGCCGAGGATCAGGTCCATCTCGCGCGTGCCGCGGTGCCAGCAGCGGAACAGAAGCCGCTTGCGGCGGTCGTCCAGCCCGTTGCTCGATCGTGTCGTTCCCGTCATGTCTCAATTCCAGTCAAACGCCAAAAGCCCGGACGTGCCGGGCCGGGGTGATATAGCCACTCGGGCGGGCCCTGTCAGCCCTCGATTTGTCATGGCCCGCTGCCCCGCAAGGGCACGAAAAACACGTGGATGCCGGGCATAAAGCCGGGCATGACGAGCGAAAACGGTCCTAGATTCGCCTGATGCGCCCCAGCCTGCTCAACCCGCTGTTTGCCCCCGTGACCAGCCTGCCCGGCGTCGGTCCGAAGCAGGACAAGCTGCTGCAATATCTGCTCAGCCGCAATGAGACGCCGCGGCTGGTCGATCTGTTGCTGCATTTGCCGAGCCAGGTGATCGACCGTCGCGCCCGGCCGAAGATCCGCGACGCCGTGCAGGGAACCATGGTGACGCTGGAGGTCACGGTCGACCGCCACCGCCCGCCCCCGCCGCGCAATGCGCGCGCGCCCTACCTCGTTTACGCCAGCGACGACACCGGCGACGTCGTGCTGACGTTCTTCCGCGCAAAGCCCGGCTATGTCGAGAAGCTGCTGCCGATCGGCGAGAAGCGCTTCGTCTCCGGCACGCTCCAGATGTACGACGCCGTCCCGCAGATCGTGCATCCCGACCGGGTGCTGGACGAGGAGGCGATTTCCAAACTCTCCGGCATCGATCCCGTCTATCCCTTGACCGAGGGCCTTGCACTCGGCTCGCTGCGCCGTGCGGTCGCGCAGGCGCTGCAGAAGCTCCCGGCACTGCCGGAATGGATCAGCCCGGAGGTGCTGCGCCGCTGCGGCTTCCCGCCGATCGCCGAGGCGCTCACCCGCGTGCACCAGCCGGTCGAGCTCACCGACATTCTGCCCGACCAGCCGTTCTGGTCGCGCCTCGCCTTCGACGAACTCCTGGCCGGGCAACTTGCGCTTGCCCTGATCCGCGCCCAATTGCGACGCCCGGCCGGTGTGCGCAACGCCGGCGACGGGCACCTCCGCAACAAAATCATCGATGCCCTGCCCTATGCGCTGACAACCTCCCAGCGCGACGCAGCAGCCGCCATCGCCAATGATCTACAACAGCCGGTGCGCATGTTGCGCCTGCTCCAGGGCGACGTCGGCTCCGGCAAGACCGTGGTCGCGCTGCTGGCCGCCGCTGCCGTCACTGAGGTCGGCAAGCAGGCCGCCTTGATGGCGCCGACCGAAATTCTGGCTCGTCAGCATATCAAGACCATCGCGCCGCTCGCCGAGCGCGCGGGCATGCGGGTCGCGATCCTCACCGGCCGCGAAAAGGGCAAGGAGCGGCGTGACCTGCTGGCACAACTCGAAGCCGGCGAGATCGACCTGCTCGTCGGCACCCATGCGCTGATCCAGGACGACGTGATCTTTAGCGATCTCGCCCTCGCCGTCGTCGACGAGCAGCATCGTTTTGGCGTGCGCGAGCGGCTGGCGCTGATGGCAAAGGGCGAGGCCGTCGACGTGCTGGTGCTGAGCGCCACGCCGATTCCGCGCACGCTGGTGCTGACCTATTTCGGCGACATGGACATCAGCGAGCTCAGGGAGAAGCCGGCCGGCCGCCAGCCGATCGAAACTCGCACCATATCGATGAGCCGCCTCGGCGAGGTCACCGACAGCATCGGCCGCGCGCTCGAATCCGGCAAGCTGGTCTACTGGATCTGCCCGCTGGTCGAGGAATCCGAGGCCGAGGGTACCGAGCACCTGACCAATGCGACCAAGCGCTTCGAAACCCTGCAAAAGCGTTTCGGCGACCGTGTCGGCCTCGTCCACGGCCAGATGAAGGGCACCGAGAAGGACCGCGTCATGGGCCAGTTCGCCGCCCACGAGATCGGTCTGCTGGTCGCGACCACCGTGGTCGAGGTCGGTGTCGACGTGCCGGCGGCGACCATCATGGTGATCGAGAACGCCGAACGCTTTGGCCTCGCCCAGCTTCATCAATTGCGCGGCCGCATCGGGCGCGGCTCGGAGGCCTCGACCTGTCTGCTGCTCTACTCCGAGCCGCTCGGCGAGATGTCGAAAGCACGGCTGAAGGTGATCCGCGAGACCACCGACGGCTTTCGGATCGCCGAGGAAGATCTGAAGCTGCGCGGCGAAGGCGATGTGCTCGGCGTGCGCCAGAGCGGCCTGCCCGGCTACCGCATCGCCCGCTCGGAGGTGCACGGCCAGCTCATCACGCAGGCCCGCGACGAGGCGCTGCGCATCCTGAAGGACGATCCAAAACTCAAGGGCGAGCGCGGCGAGGCACTGCGCTGCCTGCTGTATCTGTATGAGCGGGATGAAGCGATCCCGCTGATCGGAGCGGGTTAGCTGGCCGCTCGTTGCCGCCCAATCTCATAAGCCGCCACATGCGCCCGGGCGAGATCCAGCAGGGGCGTGTCGATGCCGAGTGCACGAGCCCGGTTGGCCATATCGCCGAGGATATGCTCCGCCTCGGTGACCGAGCCGCGCTCGATATCACGCAGCATCGAGGCCTTGAGCGGGGAATCCGGGGTCGTGAACAGCTTCCGGTCAAACTCGATGAAAGGCGCTCGCGGCTCAAAACCCGAGGCCGTGGCGACGGCGCAGCATTCGGCAAACAGGCGGAAGATGGATTGCTCGCCGTTCGGAACGGCCAGAATGTCTCCGATGCTTGCACGCATCAGGCAGGTGATGCCGGCGAGCGTCGAGAGCTGGACGAATTTCTCCCACATGTCCTGCATGATCGCTTCGCTGGCGCGCACGTCGATACCGGGCACGTGCAGCAGCGTCTCCAGGGCGAGCACACGCTCGCTCAACGACCCCCCGATTTCGCCGAAGACGATGGTCTGATTGGCCATGAACTGAACGACGCGACCATCCGCATCGAGCCCGGCACTGACGTTCGCGAGCCCGCCGAGAACCTGAGCGGCGCCGAACCGCGCCGTCAGGGCGTCGACATGTTTCAGCCCGTTGAGGATCGGCAAAATCATCGTGTGGGCGCCAACGGCCGGGGCAAACTGGGCCATCGCATCGTCGAGCGAGTAGGATTTCACCCCGACGAGCACGACGTCGAACGTTTCCTTGAGGTCGTTGGCCAGGATGATCTTCGGCTGCACGGCGAAATCGCCCTGCGGGCTCACGACCTGCAATCCATTCCGCCGCAATTGCTCCGCACGCCCGGCCCGCACCAGAAAGTTCACGTCGCCGCCGGCTCGGACCAGGCGCGCTCCGTAGTAGCCTCCGAGCGCTCCCGCGCCGATCACAAGCACTCTCATTCGAACTCCCATTGCGGAGTGACCGCTTTCGCTGAAACAATAACAGATGAGCCTCGCGACGTCTCCTCAACCGGCGTGCGCGCGCAAGAACCTGCCGTGCTCGGCTTCGGTCCCCTCGTTGGCGGGGAACATGCACTCGAGCCGCAGCTCCTCCGCCGTCACCGTCTGCGGCGTTCCAACCGTCGTGATCAGGGAGAAGTAGTCCAGCGTCACACCGTCCTTGACGAAGGACAACGGGATCATCGGCATCGCATCGGATGCCGACGGCGCACGCCATTCCGGCTTCACCCCGGGGTATTGCGACAGCTCCTCCAGCAACGCCTTCGTCCTGATGTCAACCACGTGTCCGACTGCCTCGCGATACACCCGCGCCAGCAGCCCGCGTGCGGTCTGCGGCCAGTTCGCGATAAAAGGGCGCATGCCCTCCGGATCGAACATAAGATGCAGCAGGTTTCGTGGCGCCGGCCGTGCGGACATGTCGATGAAGCAATTGAACAGAAGCGGCGCGGCCTCATTGGTCATCAGCACGTTCCAGTACCGGTCCATGACGATGGCGGGAAACGGCTCGTGCTGACGCAGCATGCGTTGCAGGGCACGGTTGATGCTCGTCATGCCGGGCGCCTCGAGCGCGGGCTCGGAATAGGACGGCGCATAGCCGGCGGCCAGCAGCAGCTCGTTGCGTTCGCGCAAGGGCACGTCGAGGGCTTGCGCAAGGTCGAGCAGCATCTGGCGGCTCGGAACGCTGCGGCCGCTCTCGACGAAGCTGATGTGCTTCTGCGAGACGCCGGCGTCGAAGGACAGGTCGAGCTGCGTCTTGCCGCGAATGTCCCGCCATTGACGCAGCAGCGCGCCCGCGGAACTGGCGCGCGTCTTGAGGGCACTGGCCGTCGCTTTCATGGCCGACTGATCCTTCCTGTCGATGTGCGGCATCGTCAACGCGCATCGGCGGCGGTACGTCGGCTTGTCCGAGGCACCACCGCCGATGGTAGCAGGTTCGTGGCGATCAACCGAAGGCGACCGGCCCCACGGCACCGACCCAGTGCCGTACCTTGGTGTCGTTCCTCTCGTCCATGTAGAAGAAGTGCGTCATCGTGGGATGAACCGTCTTCATTGAGGGATCATCGGGTGTCATGTCCACGACACCCCGAAACACCTTCAGCGACCCCGCGTCCCAATATTCGGTGATGTGATGGAGCGCGGTGAATCCGGTGTCGATGAAGGCCTTCAGATTGCCGCGGATCGCCTCGCGCCCCTTCCAATCGGCGACGCCGAGGTTGCAAACGGCATCTTCCGTAAAACAGTCGAAGCCTGGTCCGAAGGTCTTGTTGTCGATCTCCCGCCACATGTCGAGCAGCCATTGCGGCGGCTCCTTCTTCGTAAACACGACTTGCATAGCTCTCTCCTCATGCACCGACACACACGCGACAGGAGGCTTGATGGAATGCTTCCTGTCGGGTGAATGACCGGGACAGTAGCCAGGCTGCAGATGGGCTCAATTACATGCCAGGTAATAAGGCGCGTTCGGAGGCCTCCTCTTTCCCTTCGCCCGACTTTATGGAACCCTACGACGATGCGCCGGATCATCGTTGTAGGCTGTCAGGGTAGCGGAAAGACGAGCCTCTCCCGAAATCTCGGGCAAAAGCTCGCGCTGCCGGTGGTGCATCTCGACGTGCTCTACTGGCGGCCGGGATGGAAGCCATCCGACAAACCGAACTTCCGAGCACGGGTTACCGAGGCGATCGCGGGCGACGCATGGGTTGTCGACGGCAGCTTCTCGGGACTTGCCTTCGATCTCACGCTCGCGCGCGCCGATACGCTGGTCGTCATCGACCGCCCGCGCTGGCTCTGCCAGTGGCGCATTCTCCTGCGATCCGCCTTCGATCGCGACAAGGCCCGGCCTGATCTCCCGGAGGGGTGCCCCGAGCAGTTCGACTGGAAATTGATGCGCGAGGCGTGGCGCTACGACACCGAGCGCGCGCCTGTCATCGAGGCCGAGCGTATGCAGTATGGCGCTGACGTTCCGGTCGTGCGCTTGAGACGCGATCGAGACATCCAGGGGTTTCTGGATTCGCTGCACGGCACATGATGGATGGCGGTGACGTGAGACCGGACGATCAGGATTTCTTCTGCGCGATGCGCGCGGCGAATGCCTTCATCAGGTCGGTATCCGCCGCCTCGCCTTTCGCATCCTCGGCGAGGTGCTCGAACCAGCGCGCAAAGCCTTCGTAAACCTGGCTCGCCGGATGATCGGGGCCGAGGAAGCCGGAAATCTCCCGCATCTCCGCGACCCAGCGATAGGCTTTCGGAATCATGTCCGGCAGCGCGACTTCGAGCCGGGCCAGAACCGCGGGCTGGCTGAGTGCGAGTTCGTCGCGCAGCGCATCCGCAGCCCCCGCTTTCGTTGCCGCGACCACCATCGCCGCGCCGATCCCGGCGAGGCCCTTGACGATCCCGGCATAGGACATTTTCAGCGCGGACGCGGCACCGACCGGCCCTTCGACGATCCGCACGTCGAGCCCGAAATCCTTCAGCACGGCGACATCCTTGGCGTGCTCGCCCGACATGTAGAAGGCCGGGCTCTTGCCACCGGGCTGGGGCGGGAACCCGATGATGCCGGCATCGACGAACGGCGCCTGTGCCGAGCCGATGATCTCCTCGATCCTCATCACGGTATCGACGTTGACGGCATTGCAATCGACCACGACCGGCTTCTTCTCGCGCCGGACGATCAGCCCGGCCAGCCGCTCGGCGAGCGCCACGGCTTCGCCCGGCGGCACGATCGACAGGATGATGTCGGCGTCCGCGATCGCGTCGTCCTCGGCGCCGATCATGCCGGCATCCGTGGCGCGTTTGCGCGTCGCTTCGCTCCGCCCTCTCAACGACGTCAGCACACGCGCACCGTGCTCGCCGAGACGGCGGGCCACGGCACTGCCCATGGCACCGGGCGCGAGGATCGCAATAGTTTTGGACATCGTGCACTCCAGATCGAAGCCCGAGCAACGCGCTCAGTTCAATCGGAGACTAGCAGAGGACGAGACGCCCGCGTGAACGGCGGCCATCCCGCAGGGGAATGGCCCTACTCCACCTTCGCAGGCTGGGGCTGCACCGCCGCCGAGGCGTTGGCAATACGCGCGGCATTCGCCATGCCCGCCAGCGCCGCTGCCTTCTTCGAATCGGGCGCTGAGCCCGGCTGCACGACGCCGGCCGACATGATCAGCGTCGCGGCATCCTCGGTGCTCATGTCGACCTCGACGATCTTGCTCTTGGGCACATAGAAGAAGAAGCCGGTCGTCGGGTTCGGCGAGCACGGCAGGAACACCGAGACGTGCTCCTCCTGACCCGGCAGGCTGCGGGAGACGTCCTCGTTCGGCGCTTGCGAGATCAGCACGATCGACCACATGCCCGGCGAGGGAAACTCAACCAGGCCGACCTTGCGGAAGCTCGAGCCCTTGCCCGAGAACAGCGTCTCGAACACCTGCTTCAGGCCGCGGTAGATGGCGCGTACCGCCGGGATGCGGCCGAGGAAGGTCTCGCCGACATCGACCAGTGTCCGGCCGATCAAATTGGCCGCGAGGAAGCCGACCAGCGTCAACGTGAAGAATGCGACGATCAGCCCCCAGCCGGGAATGACATAGGGCAGATAAGTCTCGGGCCGATAGGCCAGCGGCACGAACGGCCGCACCACGCCATCGACCCAGGTGACGAACCACCAGACCAGATACAGCGTGATCGCAATCGGCCCCGTCACGATGAGGCCGGTGAGGAAATAGTTACGGAAGCGGCCGATCAGGCCGGTATGCGGCTCGGGCACGGCATCAAGAGGCGCAGGCGCGTCGTCACGGGGGTTCATTCGGGTTCCAAGTCAGTCGCTTCGTCCAAGCTAGGGTCTTCTAGCAGGTTTTGGAAGACCACGAAGCGTCCCGCACTCGACCCCTCTGCCTATTCCACCGTCACGGATTTCGCGAGATTGCGCGGCTGGTCGACATCGGTCCCCATGATGACCGCCGTATGATAGGCGAGCAGCTGAACCGGGACCGCATAGACCATCGGCGTGAACGCCGCCGCCATATCGGGCATGACGATGGTGACGAGGGACTCGACGGTTGCCTCCTGCGCGCCTTTGGCGTCGGTCATCAGGATGATCTTGCCGCCGCGAGCGGCGACCTCCTGCATGTTGGAGACGGTCTTTTCGAACACCCGGTCGTAGGGCGCGATGACGACGACAGGCATGGTCTCATCGATCAGCGCGATCGGGCCGTGCTTGAGCTCGCCGGCGGCATAGCCCTCGGCGTGGATGTAGGAGATCTCCTTCAGCTTCAACGCCCCTTCGAGGGCGAGCGGGAAGCTGGTGCCGCGACCGAGATAGAGCACGTCGCGAGATTTCGCGATCTCGCGCGCGAGCTTCTCGATCTGGAGCTCGGTGGTGAGCGCATCCGACATCAAACGCGGGATTTCGACGAGCCCGTGAACGAGCTTGGTCTCGTCCTCGTCGGTCAGTTCGCCGCGGGCCTTGCCGGCCGCGATCGCAAGATTTGCCAGCACCATGAGCTGGCAGGTGAACGCCTTGGTCGAGGCGACGCCGATCTCTGGGCCGGCCAGCGTTTGCAGCACGGTCTCGCTTTCGCGCGCGATCGTCGAGGTCGGCACGTTGACGACGGCCACCGTGTGCACGCCTTGGGCCTTGGCGTAGCGCAGCGCGGCCAAGGTGTCGGCGGTCTCGCCCGACTGCGAGATGAAGATGGCGAGATCACCCTTGCGCAAGGGCGCCTCGCGGTAGCGGAATTCGGAGGCGACATCGACCTCGACCGGCACGCGCGCGAAACGCTCGAACCAGTATTTTGCGACGAAGCCGGCGTAGCTCGCAGTGCCGCAAGCCGTGATGTTGATGCGCTGGATGTTCTTGAAGTCGAACGGCAGCTTGACCGGCAGCGAGACCCGCTCGGTCGCCATGTCGACATAGCGTGCCAGCGTGTGGCCGACCACTTCCGGCTGCTCGTGGATCTCCTTGGCCATGAAGTGGCGGTAATTGGCCTTGTCGACCAGCGAGGTCGAGGCCGCGTGCTTGGTCTTCTCGCGCTGGACGGCATGGCCGTCCTTGTCGAAGATCGAAGCGCTTGTATGGGTCAGCACGACCCAGTCGCCGTCCTCGAGATAGCTGATCGTGTCGGTGAACGGCCCGAGCGCGATGGCGTCGGAGCCGAGATACATCTCGCCGTCACCATAGCCGATCGCGAGCGGCGGACCGTTGCGCGCGCCGATCATCAAATCGTCCTCGCCCGCGAAGATGAAGCCGAGTGCGAACGCGCCGCGCAGCCGCGCCAGCGTCAATTTCACCGCTTCCACCGGCTTGTTGCCGCGCGTGAGCAGGTCGTCGACGAGATGCAGCACGATCTCGGTGTCGGTCTGGGTGTGGAACACCGTGCCTTTCTTTTCGAGCTCCTCGCGCAGCTCGCGGAAATTCTCGATGATGCCGTTGTGAACCACGGCGACACGCTCGGTCGCGTGCGGGTGCGCATTGTTCACGGTCGGCTTGCCGTGGGTGGCCCAGCGGGTGTGACCGATTCCGGTCGTGCCCTTGAGCGGCTCGGCCTCCAGCCGCTTCTCCAGATTCTTCAGCTTGCCCTCGGCGCGGCGGCGCTCGAGCTGCTTGCCTTCGAGCGTGGCGACGCCCGCGGAATCATAGCCGCGATATTCAAGACGTTTGAGCGAATCCACCAATTGCTCTGCAACCGGCTGGCGCCCGAGAATGCCGACAATCCCGCACATGCGGATCAATATCCCCCAAATCGTCGAAAAATCGCCTAAACGACCAGCTCAGTTTTTAGCGAAGTTCCTAAGGAACCAGATACTCAATAATTATTGCTGATTGAGACAGCACCGACGGCGACCGAGCCTCGCCTGCGTCGAACTGGCTGGGCCTTAAACCGCGCGCGTTAACTTGTTGTCAACAAATTTGGCCAACCCTTGCGTACCAAGGAGAGAGGCCATGAAAGGCTCATCCAACCGCAAAGGCCTGTCATCGATGGCGGTGCGCGCCAGCGAGACCACCGGCACGCACCTCGCGCATTGGCCGCCGCCCCAGCGCGGCAAGGAAAGCAAGCCCGTCTTCATCAAGCACGTCGCCGGCGAGCCGGCGAAGCGTGCCAAGCCGCGCGGCTGGCGCCTGACGCGCGCGATCTTCTCCGAATTCGCCGACGACGAATAGCGGCGCTCATTTCGCCGGCTTATTCCCTCGCGTCTTCATCTCGCGATAGCGCGCCGCACCACCTTCGCGGATGGTCTGCGGGCTCCGCTCCAGCGCCATGGCGTCATCAGGCACGTCGCGCGTGATCACGGAGCCCGAGCCGATATAGGCGCCGTTGCCGATTATCACCGGTGCAACCAGCGAGGAGTTGGTGCCGACGAAGGCGCCCTGCCCGATGATCGTCTTGTGCTTCTTGAAGCCGTCGTAGTTGCAGGTGATGGTGCCGGCGCCGATGTTGGAATTAGCGCCGATGATGGCATCGCCGATGTAGGAGAGATGGTTGACCTTGACGCCGGCCTCCAGCGTCGCGGCCTTGGTCTCCACAAAATTGCCGATGCGCGCGCCGTCGCCGAGCGAGGTGCCGGGCCGCAGCCGCGCATAGGGGCCGATCGAGACCTTCTTGCCGAGCTTGGTCTCGACGATATGCGAGAAGGAATGGACCACCGTGCCGTCGCCGATCGAAACGCCGGGGCCGATCACCACGAAGGGCTCGATCGTCACGTCCTTGCCGAATACGGTATCCGCGGCGAGATAGACGGTTTCGGGCGCGATCAGCGTGACGCCGGACTCCATCGCCACTTTCCGCAACCGCGCCTGCATCACGCCTTCAGCCTCGGCGAGCTGCGCCTTGGTGTTGATGCCGCGCACTTCGTCCTCGCTGGTTTCGATCACCACGGCATCCCATCCCTGTTCGCTGATAATGCCGACCGCGTCGGTCAGATAATATTCGCCCTTGGAATTCGCATTGCCGATCTTGTCGAGGATCGCGAGCGCGCGATGCCCGTCGATCGCCATAACCCCGGCATTGCACAGGTCGATCTTGCGCTCCTCGGCGCTGGCATCGGCCTGCTCGCGGATCGCGACCAGGCGGTCGCCCTCGACGATGAAGCGGCCATAGCCGGTGGGATCGGCGGCGCGGAAGCCGAGTGCGGCAATTGCGGCGCCTTTGGCCAGCGGCGCGCGCAGCCGCGCAAAGGTCTCGGCCGAGATCAGCGGCGTGTCGCCGAACGCAATCAGCAGATCATCCACGCCCCGCGCAATGACATCACGCGCCGCCAGCACCGCATGTGCGGTGCCGAGCCGTTCCTGTTGCACGAAGGTGAGCGCGTCGGGACGGATGCGCCTTGCTTCGTCCGCCACCGCCTGATGATCGGGTCCGATCACGACCGCGAGCGAGGTGCCGGTTCCCTTGGGCGCCGCGGCGAGCACGTGGGCGAGCAAGCTCTGGTGCGCGACAGGATGCAGCACTTTCGGCAGGTGTGAGCGCATACGCGTGCCTTCGCCGGCGGCGAGCACGATCGTGAGGCTGGAACGGGCGGTCATTGCAATCCTGTCAATCGGCCGAATCAATCGGCGCCAGCGGGCGACGGGCCGCCCTCATCAGCTATCGCCTTGCTACCCCCGCAAACGCCCGGAGTTCAAGTGCGACACGCTTTTCCTGTTAATGTTCCCTGATTGATTCGGGGAAGCCGGACAGGGGTTGGGCACTTAACGTTCATGGCAAAGGATTCCGACCCACTGGCGGATGCCTTCGGCGCCAAGGAGACCGGCGGGCTGTTCTCCGGACTTGTGGCCGAGGAGAGTTCGTTCGATCGCGGCATGATGTGGCGGCTGGGCTCATGGGGCGTGACGGCCGTCGGCGCCGTGGTGCTTGCCGTGTTCGCCAACCAGGCCCAGCTCGGCTGGCGGCGCGACCAGGTCGCATCCGCCGATCTCGCGCGCCAGGCCGACCGGCTCCGGATCCTGACCAAGGAGAGCCAGAACGAGGCCCGCCGGCTCGCCTCCGCCATCGAGACGCTGAACACCGATCGCGACCGGCTCTATTCGCGCGTCACCGTGCTGGAGCAAGGGCTCGATTCCGTGACCGGCGCCATCGCCAAGCAGACGACAACGCCGCCGCAGGCGTCCGTTGCGAAGCCGCAGGACGCGCCGGCCTTGATCGGCCCGCCGGCGCCCGGCATCGCGCAGGTCGCCTCGACACCGGCTCCGGCCAACGACAGGCCGCGCGCCGAGGCCGCAAAGGAGCCGTGGAGTCCGCCGCCGCAGAGCGCGGCCGCGGCCTCGCTGGTCGCGCAGTCGCCGGCGACGAATTCGGCACTGCCGATGCTTCCGTTGGTCCCATCCAAATCGATCATGGCGCCGCCCGATCCGGCCGCCCCGAAACTGGTTCAGCCCGAGGCCGCAGAGAAGGCGACCGAGAAGGCTGCCGAGACGAAGCCAGAACCGGCGCCCGCTCCGATCGAAGTCGCCGCGGCACCTGCCAAGCCGCCGGAGGCCGCCGAAAGCGAGGCTCCCGCGATCGCGGTCCAGCAGACGCGCTTTGCGATTGATCTCGGTGGCGCCAACTCGCTCGATGGCCTGCGCGCGCTGTGGCGCGGGGTCACCAAATCCAATCCCGAAATCGCAGCGCTGCGGCCGATCATCATGATCAAGGAAGGCAACACCGGCCTTGGCATGCAGATCCGCCTCGGCGCCGGTCCGCTGATCAATGCAGCGGCTGCAGCAAAACTCTGCGCCGGCCTCGCCGAGAACGACCGCCACTGCGAGACCACCGTGTTCGACGGCCAGCGGCTGTCAATGCGCGGCGGCCAAGAGAAGAAGCAGGACAAGGGGCAAGACAAGACCCAAGACAAGACCCAAGACAAGACGCAAGACAGGGTTCAGGAGAAGAACTCCGACAAGAACCAGGACTCGGTGCCGCAAGCCGAGACCGCCCCGGCGCCCGCGCCGGCCGCCAAGCCGGACAAGCATCGCCGCAGCTATTCCTCAAAACGCTCGTCGAAGCGCGAGGAGCCCGCGCCTGCTCCTGCGGCGCAGCCGGCCGCACAGCCGAAGCCGGAGACGGCGTCGGCGGGATCGACGCTGTCGTCGTTCTTCAGAAGGTAGCTTACCTCGCGGCAATTCATCAGCGTAATGGGTGAAGGATCTCACGCAGGTCGCGAGAAACTTGCGCCTCCCCTGTTGCCCCGTTCCACCATCCCGACCATATTGCCGCCATGACAAAAAAGCCCTTCCGCCTCACGCCCTATCAGGTGCAGTTCCTAATCGTCGTCGGCTTCGCCAGCGTCGGCTATGCGCTCTATCTGCGCTATCTCGGAATCGAAAACTCGCAGGTCGGTCTCGCCTGCGACGCCGGGCTTCAGACCCTGGTCTGCAAGGCGCGCTCGGTCTCGACCGTGCTGTTCAAGAATTCGGTGTTCGGCATCGTCGCGCTGGTGGTGGCAACGCTGAACCTGATGCGGCCGTCCATCGTGCTGCTCACCGCCGGCATCATCGCCGCGGGCCTTGGCATCGTGCTCTACAATGTCGTGCTGTCGGGCCTGGCGATCGGCCTGCTCATTCTTGGATTTGCTCGGCCCGCGCCCGCCACAGCGTGAGCGCGAACAAGAGATAGATCGCGCAGGTCCACAGCGACTGCCAATTGTCGCGGCCCTCGTTGAACAGCACATAGGCCGCCGACAGCGTCAGCACGCCGGCGAAGACCGATTCCGCGATCGGACGCTGGCCGATCTGCGGCCGGTTCAGCATCAACAGCGCAAACGGCACAACCGCCATCGTCAGCGCGGCGTAAGGGAAATCCTTGTAGCGCGGGTCGAACACGAATCCGAGCGCGGTCTGCGCCGCGATGACCGCCGTCACTGCCAGCGTCAAGCCGAGCACGGCGGTGAGCTTCGACCATTTCCGGCCCTCGCGCGGACCAAGCAGATCGAGGAAGGTCGGAAGGCTGCGGCCGATCACCATCGCCTGCGCGCAGAAGATCGGCGACAGGATGCCAGCCGCGAGCAGCGCGCCCCACAGCAGCCAGCCGCCGATGCCGTAGCTCTCGTAGTACATCTTGTCGGCGCCGATCCCGAGCAGAATGCCGGCCGAGGTTGCCGAGATCGCCACGCCGAGCCAGGACGAGAAGCGCGGCGTCCACGGTCTGCGCCGCAACGTCAGGCCCGCGACCGCGAACACCAGCACGGAGAGGCCCATGCCGGCGGCCATGTACCATTTCCAGTACGGGAAATTGCTGATCGGCTCGCCCGGCGGATATTTCAGGCCACGGCGCACCGAGTCATAGAGGCCCCAATAGCCGCCGACGGTGCCTTCCAGTTTGCGCTTCCACGGCTGGTCGTAGGACTCGATCAGATTGACGCGGAATTTCTGCGCTTTCGCCAGACTCAGGATCTCCGAGACCACGCGCGCCTGGTTGGTGCGCGACGGCAGCGCGCCATCTCGCATGCGCCCTTCGCTCGGCCAGCCGGTTTCGCCGATCAAAATCTCCTTGCCGGGAAATGCGACCGCCATGCGCTCGCGGATCTGTTCGACATGGGAGGCGGCGAACTTGGCCCGCACCGGATTGTCTTCCCAATAGGGCAGGATGTGGATCGTGACGAAGTCGACGGCGTCATAGATCTCGCGATTCCTGAGCCAGAACTCCCAGACATCGGCATAGGTGACGGGCACGCTGACCTGCGCCTTCACCGAGCGGATGATGGAGACGAGGTCCGCGGTCGTCATCTCGCCGCGCAGCAGCACTTCGTTGCCGACGATGATGCTGGTGATGATCCCGGGGAAATCCTTGGAAAGGCGAATGGCGAGCGCGGCCTGCTCGAAATTCTTGGTGCGGTTGCTGGAGAGCCAGATGCCCTGGAGCACCTTCAGCCCGCCGATCCGGGCCGCGATCGCCGGCACCTGGTCGAGCCCGTTCTCCATCGAATAGGTGCGGACGCAGTCGGTGATCTCCTTGAGCTGGCGCAGGTCCTGCTCGATCTGATCGGCCTCGATATGAGTCCATGCGTTCAGCGGCGACTGCTCGCCGCGGAACGGCGCGTAGGAGACGCATTGGACCTTGTCGGCGGGATCGATCGGGGCGCGCGCGAGCGAGATCGGCGTGGCAAGCCACCACCACACGGCAGCGATCGCACCCAATGAAACGAGCAGAAGCGCCAGTGGCGTACGAAGAGAAATCGGTTCCGTCCTCCGCGAAGGGCCGTCGATTACCTGCTAGCACGCCGTCTGCCAAGGGGGTGACTCCGTTATGGATCCATCCCTCCCCTGAGGAATTTACCTGCGGCCGTTCGACCGAGGCCTAGGATCGTGACTTTGCTGGACAAAATTCCAGATTCAGGCCATGGACTGGGGAGGACTTTTCCGCCGCATTGGAGACCCATTTGGACGCCATCACCGAGCGCGTCCGCGAAGGTCCTGACGCGGACGGTCAGTGATATATTGGGGAATTCATGCGGCAACGGGTGTTCGAGTTACGAAATGCGGTCCTGCGGCAGTTCGCCGCCACCTTGGCCGTTTCTTCCCTTGTCATCCTGATGGGTATCGGCCTGATGGGTATCGGCGCGGCCTCCGCCCAGAGCGGCACGCCCGCCCCCGACCAGAGCAAGGCAGCCGCCCAGCCCGCCGACACGGCCAAGGATGCCGCTCAGAATCAGCGCCGCACCGACGAATTCGCCGAAGCAGCCCAGGTCATCAGCGGCCCGGCCGGCAACCCCGAATGCGTCTGGCTCGGCCGCCGCGTGGTGCGGCTGATGTGGCGGGACGACCTCGATACCGCATTCCGCCATCTCGACCTCTATGACCGTTTCGGCTGCCCCGGCGGCCACATCCAGGCCGCCTTCCGCTGCCTGACCCGCTTCGGCGGCCAGATCGATCCCAAGGTCGCCGAAACCCTGGACAGCCGTGTGCACGCTTGCTGGATCAACCCGGCGTCGCAGCCGCAGCAGGCGGCGGCCGCGGCCTCGCAGCCGGCCGCGCCCGCATCGGGCAATGCGCAGCCGCAGCCGGCCGCGAGCCCCTCGCCGGCGGCAAGCCCGTCACCGGCGCCCCCGAAATAGCCGCGATTGTTTCAGCCTCCGTTCAGGAACGATCGGCGATAGAAGCAATTGGCACTGCTGCGAATTTCGAAATGTGCATGCCCTCATTCGGTCATGAGGCGATGACAGTTGTGAAACCGCGCGGCAGAGGTATGCTCCATTTGCCGCGGACTTGGTCGGATCTCGGGGTCGGATCCGCTTCCCTGCCCCCTCAGCCCCTTTTGGTTTAGCCGCGATGCGGGTTGTCGCCGCCGTTCTGTTGCTTGTGTCCGCGCTCCACGCCGGCCTCTGGGGAGTCTTGCGCGACAAGGAACCCGCGCCCGACTTCAAGGGCCTGCTGCCCAGCGTCTCCTATGCCCCGTTCGAGGGCTCGGCTCATCCTGATATCGACAACATTCCGACGGTGGAGAAAATCCGCGCCGACCTGAAGACGCTGTCGACGATGACGCGCGCGATCCGCCTTTATTCGTCCACGGGCGGCGTGGAACTGGTGCCGCCGATCGCGGCGGAGTTCGGCCTCAAGGTCACCGTCGGCGCGTGGATCGACAAGGACAAGGATCGCAACGAGCGCGAGATCAAGGCCGCCATCGAGCTCGCGCGCAAGAACAGCAACGTCAACGGCGTCGTCGTCGGCAACGAGGTGATCTACCGCGGCGAGCAGAAGGTCGAAGACCTCATCGAGATGATCAAGAAGGTCAAGGGCGCGGTCCGCGTACCCGTCACGACCGGTGAGATCTGGAACATCTGGCGCGACAATCCCGACCTCGGCTCCAACGTCGACTTCATCGCCGCCCACGTGCTGCCCTATTGGGAAAACTTCCGCTCGGATCAGGCGGTCGACCAGGCCGTCGACCGCTACAATCTGTTACGCAACCTGTTCCCCGGCAAGCGCATCGTGATCGCCGAATTCGGCTGGCCGAGCGCGGGTTACAATTTACGCAACGCCGACCCCGGTCCGTTCCAGCAAGCACTGACCTTGCGCAACTTCGTCAGCCGCGCCGACGCCATCGGCATGGAATACAACATCGTCGAGGCCATCGATCAGCCCTGGAAATACTTCGAAGGCGGCGTCGGTCCGTACTGGGGCATCCTCAACGCCAGCCGCGAGCCGAAATTTGCCTGGACCGGCCCGGTGCAAAATCCCGATTATTGGAAGCTGATGGGTGTGGCGCTCCTCGTCGGTATCCTGCTGTCGCTGCCAATCCTGCGGCTGCAGCAGCCGACGGCGAAGCAGGCGTTCCTGCTGTCGGCCACCGCCAACGGCGTCGGCGCCTGGGCTGCCACCGTGTTCGCGTTCTGGAACGGGCACTATTTCATCTTCGGCTCGGCCTTCGCGCTCACGCTCGGCATGATCCTGCTTGTTCCCCTCGTGCTGATCGCGATGGCGCGCATCGACGAGATCGCGGCCGTCGCGTTCGGCCGGCCGCCGCAGCGGCTGCTCACGAAAGGCAAGCCGGTCGAGGACGTGCCCGAGAATTATTGCCCGAAGGTCTCGATCCACATCCCCGCTTATTTCGAGCCGGTCGAGATGCTCAAGCAGACGCTCGATGCGCTGTCGCGGCTGAACTATCCGAACTACGAATGTGTCGTCATCATCAACAACACGCCGGACCCTGCCTTCTGGCAGCCGATCCAGGATCATTGCCGCACGCTCGGTGAACGCTTCAAGTTCATCAACGCCGAGAAGGTGCAGGGCTTCAAGGCCGGTGCGCTGCGCATCGCGATGGACCGCACCGCCGTCGACGCCGAGATCATCGGCATCCTCGATGCCGACTACGTCGTCGATCCCGACTGGCTGAAGGACCTCGTGCCGGCGTTCGCTGATCCCAGCGTCGGCCTGGTGCAGGCGCCGCAGGAACATCGCGACGGCGACCTGTCGATCATGCACTACATCATGAACGGCGAATATGCCGGGTTCTTCGACATCGGCATGGTCCAGCGCAACGAGACCAACGCCATCATCGTGCACGGCACGATGTGCCTGATCCGCCGCGCCGCGATGGACATGGCCGGCGGCTGGTCGTCCGACACGATCTGCGAGGACAGCGATCTCGGCCTTTCGATCCAGCAGCTCGGCTGGACCACGCACTACACCAACCACCGCTACGGCCAGGGCCTGCTCCCCGACACCTACGAGGCCTTCAAGAAGCAGCGTCACCGCTGGGCCTATGGCGGCCTCCAGATCGTCAAGAAGCACTGGCGGAACTTCCTGCCCGGACGGAGCCGGCTGACGCCCGACCAGAAGCGCGAATATGGCCTCGGCTGGCTGAACTGGCTGGGTGCCGAAAGCCTCGGCGTCGTCGTGGCGCTGCTCAACCTCGTCTGGGTGCCGATCGTCGCCTTCGCCGACATCGCCATCCCCGACAAGATCCTGACGCTGCCGATCATCGGCGCCTTCATCGTCTCGCTCGTACACTTCTTGTCGATGTACCGCGCGCGCGTCGCGATCAAGCCCGGCCAGATGCTGGGCGCGATGATCGCGGCGATGAGCGTGCAGTGGACGGTGTCGCGCGCGGTGGCGCAAGGACTGATCACCGAGCACATCGCGTTCGCGCGCACCTCCAAGGGCGGCCTGTCGAGGATGTCGATCGAGTTCCAGGCGTTCTGGGAGGCCGTGATCGGCGCCCTGCTCCTGATCGGTGCCGGCGTGCTGGTGGCCTCCAACAGCTACCGCCAGATCACGGAGATCTACATCTTCGCCGGCGTGCTGGTGCTGCAGAGCCTGCCGTTCCTGGCCGCGGTCGCCATCGCCATCCTCGAGCTCAGCCGCATCAACTCGTTCCAGTTCTGGCGCGACAGCGCGATCCGCACCGCCGAGCTGATCGGCTTGCGCCCGGTCGCGCTACCCACCCCCGCCGGCACGCCGCAGCAAGTGCCGGTGCCGAGCGAGGTCCGGCGGGAAGCGAACTGACGGGGCTCCGAGCGTGGCATCCGTCCCGTGGGCGGACGTCGCGGCTTCTTCGGCGTGGATGACGGCCGCCATTCGGGTTGAAAATCCCGGCTCAAGCATTGGAAACGGCGAGCGAATTCCCGCTGTTGCCTTCAAGTTCGGCAACCACCCGAGCTATTGACCTCCGCGCCCCATCCCCCTACACAGCGCGGGCCGAAAGCATGATCCGGAAACAGCCGGTTTTTCCGCAACGCTTGCGTCGATGTGGCGGCAAGACATGCTTTTCCAAATGACCGAAGACGATGGCTATTTCTGTGAAGCCATCAGCGGCCATGGGAGCGCGTAGCTCAGCCGGTAGAGCACGTGACTTTTAATCACGGGGTCCTGGGTTCGAGCCCCAGCGCGCTCACCAACACAATGAAGCAGTAATCCCAAACGCAACTTCGACAGAAAGCTCCATGTCGGCACTGTGTCGGCAGCTGAATTGCCGCTGCCGACGCGTCCTGCCGCCGCAAACGAGCGGCGCTTTGATGTCGGCGCTTGCCGACGAGACTCTTCCGGAAAGCTGGTGTGCCCAAAGCCATTCCGCCCCAAATAGGCCGCCTCAGTTGCCGCTCTCTCAGACGGTGCCGACGTCCCGCACGCCGGGCTCCGCCTCGTCACCGGAGCCAGAGAACAAGTAAAGTAAGGCGGCGCCGGTCGTCCCCGCCTTAAGCGCGCAATCTTGATTTGGGCTCTCTCCCCGGCGACAGGCCAATCCTATATGATAGCCAACGGACCATCGGCAGGAGCCACTCCATGCTTGCCTCAATCATGTTTGGCTTGGTCATTGTCACCCTGATGATGTGGTGTGGGCGCGTGACCGCCAATTTCGCGGCACAGAGAGGCCGGTCTAGGCGCATTTGGTTCATCTGGGGAGCGCTGCTGTTTCCACTGTTTCCGGCTCAATGGTTCGTCTTGGGACTTCTGCCAAAGAAGTAAGGCCGCTTCTCAAACGTCCGCCTCTTTCATTTGCCTATCGGCCTGAGTTCCGGGCGGAACGAACGGACAGTCGAACGATTGCTCCTCTTGAGTAGGAGTTGCGTCATGCGTCATGCGCCGTCGATTGTGCCGCTGGATCGGCTCGACCGGGAGATTTACCTGGTACTGGAAGACTTCGGCGCGCGCGCCGGCTGCTCCTGGCGCGAGGCCGACGAGCAGGATACCGACGTCGAGACCATCATCCGCGACCTACTCTCCGGGCAGTACGCGTATCCCGTCCGTATCGTCGCCTTCAACGCCATCGAGGGCTGGTCTCGCGATGCCACCAGCGAGATCGCAGATGAGCTTGCCGAGCGTGTCACGAGTAGCGAGATCACGCCGGCCTTGCAGGCCTTCGTCCAAGCAAATGCTTCCCGACCTTTTGCTGTACAACTGGCGCTTCCTCTACGGGGGGCCGCCTGAGTTCAATCTGTGATCGTGATGTTGCGTGGGGATTGCGGTGCCAGTGCACTAAACAGGCACAGCCATCGGAGGTTCGCGCTTCCCTTCGGCATGATTTTTTGGTACCAAATAAAATGAAACCAGCAAAAAAGATTCGTGCCAAAAAGCATCGCGGCCGCCCCGCTACTGGTCAAGGCGTCCAGATCGGCACGCGCTGGCCGGAGGCGACTGTCGCTCAGATCGACGCATGGGCGTCGGGGCAGGAAGACACTCCGGCTCGCTCTGAATCCATCCGTCGGCTGGTTGATATTGGCTTGGGCAAACCCGCCTCCGCCCTCGCGGTTACGTCTACCGCCAAGGCCTCGTCCGAGCGGGCTCGGGAAATGGCGGGTAATGCGATCGACAAGCTCAAAGACAACAAAGCGAGCCCGGATGACCAGGCCAGCCGCAAGCGGCGGCTCGTCAAGGGACCCGAGGAATTCCAGAATGTTCGACGCGACCGGCCAAATCGAAAATGAATTGACCGGCGCCCGCCTGGTCAATCTCGCCTGAAGGCAAAAAGCAAATGATCAAACCCAAACGGTCGGCCGCGCAACAAGTCGCGGACGAAGCCGATCGAAGGACCCTCAATCCGATAGGATCGAGACAGACAATAGCGGACAGCCAAGCCACTCCGGAGTTTCAGGAAAACCTCAAACGCCTGAAGTCCGAGCGGCTGGAGCGTGAGGCTAGACTGAATCCGAAGCGCAAGGTCTGATTTGAGCTTATCGACCCTTCGCCTCGCCTGGCTGGGCCGGTCAGGCGAACGGGCCGCGTCGGATGGCGGGTGCAGAAGGTCATGGGAATGTTGAACCGACGGTGGATGATCTTCCTGCTGGTTTCCGTGGTGATTGTTTGCTCGATCTTCGCAGGCGCTCGGTACTATCTGAGCAAATGCCATGGCATGGATGCGTGCGCGGCCGCCGAAGCCGAGAGCCATGAGCGAGACAAGCCAACCGAGCCACAATAGTTTTCGGGTGAAAAGCCGGCTGCGGAGGCGGATGAAGCCACCGGCGAGTTCGCGAACGAATGGCAGTCGACCGCGATGACCGCCTACACCACGCCGCCGAAGTCGATGCCTTCCTTGGCGAGCGCCTCGGCTTCCTCGGCGGACGCTGTCGGCTTCGTGTCGAGATAGGGACGCTCAGTCGCCGGCATTATCGTGCGGATGTTTTGGCCGTCTGTCCGCGTGATGCGAGCAACCCAGCGCTTGGGCCCGTGCTCGACTTGCTGGATGTGGTACTGCTTATAGGTAATCATGACTCACGGACGCAACTGACGCTAACGGCGGCTCCCTTTATATCCAACGGCACGCCGCCGAACAACGATTTCCTAAAGTGAGGTTAAGATCGCCGGCGTGAACCCGTTCAGCGATCATTCAGCCGCTCAGGCGTAGGCATAGTGCGATTGGGAGAAGTCCGATGATCGGTGCAGTTGTGGCAACCTTGCTGGCTCTACAGCTCGGTGAGGTTCATCAGGTTCAATACCGTGTCCCTGTGCACCCACCGCCGTGCGGCCACGGCTGGGACGTCAGCGCCCGCGACGGCATGTGCTACCCCAACGGCTACTTGCCGCCGCAAGAACAGGCCGCACGGCAGTACTATGGAGGCGGTAGAAGCTATGGCCACTATCCCGTTCCTTGCGGAAACGGTGCCGATATCGATACCCGCGACGGCCAGTGTACCCGACCGGAACGGTTCCGCCGCAGTTTCAACAGGGCCGGCAAGGCTATTACGGCGATGACTATTACGAGCGCCGTCCGCGGCGTCGTTACTATTGAACGGCCCCTCAGGGCAAACCGGCGGGCCCCTGGTCGCTTCTTAGGATCCGGTGACAGTGCCGGAGCGCACTGTCACCAGCATTCCGTAGTTCCAAGTCGGGTAAAAAGCCGCGCTCACGTTAGCCCGCCAAGTGAGCGCGGACAAAGTCTCAGATCACCTGCCTGACCCTATCTTCAGCTCTCCGGGCCCGAAACTGTGGCAGGCACGCTCAACGGCGCTCCTCCAACTGAAACGGGACCTGCAGATTTCGACTGCCGAACGATCCGCTTGCGCATCGCTGCGGACAGTCCATAGCGCGCATGCGCTCTTCGAACGGAGGACGTGACGTCCGACATCATGGCATTTTGCAGCGAGTCGATCTTCGCAATCAGCGTGGACAGCTGCGAAGATACCTTCCTCACATCGACCCGTTCATCCGTGATGCTCTGCCGGAGCGAAAGCAGCACCATCGAATCCGCCTGCAGCACAGCCGCGTTTTGTTGCAAGGCCTGATTGCTCTCCTGCAGCGAAGCCGTGTGTTGCTGCTGGGTCGACTGAATATCCTTCAAGGCCGCGACAACCGGATCCGGCTTTGGCGCTGAAGCCTCTTGGCGCGGGAGCAGATCAGCCAGGCTGCTCAGATTCAGCGATGGCAGGCCGGACGGCCATGTGTAGATCGCCGCCGCGCCGTTGATGGCCAGGGCACACACCGACAGCGCCATGACCGACGTCCGGCCGGACCGCTTGATCGGTTCTGGCGCGTCCAAGCTTGCGGGTTCGCCGGCGGCGATGGCCGCAGCCAGTGCTGCAGGGTCGAGCTGTTCGACAAGGCCTTGCGTTTCGAAAGTCGCGGTCATGGCATTGACCCCAAATGAGCGAGCAACAGGAAGCCGTCGCCGGAACGTCCTCGCGACAGCTCCCTTACGCAGCACCCATCTACAACTGTCTAAAATTGTGGGCTTTTCAGCTTAATTCCACGTTAGCGGCCGCGGCCTGCTGCAGACCCCGGCCATCCCGGCCGACTACGGGGTCGTGCGAGGGTCATGACAGGCAGGCCGGTGCGCGAGCTCCTCCCGATCCCGGGAAGCCGCCCTGGTCCGAAGCGGATTTTCCGAAGTTGGCAGACTACCCCTGTTTTGCCCGACGCGTCAACCGGCGTCTCCGCCGGATGCAGGACCGCCATGTGCCAAAAAGAAAGCGTTGCGCCAGCGGGACTTAGCTACTGTGCATGGGGTTGTTTTGGCGATTTTGGCCATCGCCTGCTCGTGCGCCGGGCCCCTGTCCCAAAAGCCGCGAGACAACCCGCTCAAAAAGTGTAGGATTCGACAAAACAGGGAGGAGCGGCATGTTTGAAATCAGCGGTTTCGACACGGCAGGAATCGTCAGCCTCAAGCGGCTGTCACTCGCCGCCGCCCTCAAGAAGGCCAAGGAGCTCATCGCCGACGGATGCTGGGGCGTTCAGGTGATTGGTCCGGGTGGCCAGGTCTACACCTCGTTCGAGGAGCAAGCCGCGTAGTCGCCCGCCTTCGGCATCATTCGAAAAGCACCCGACCGATCGCGCGCCGCGCGGTCTGGCCGTTGCGGTGATAGACGTGAAAACCCCAGCGCCTGGTGGAGCGCTGGGGCGTTTTCAAAATATCATTTGGTCAAGCAATGAGGCCTTCGTAGCAGCGATCTCGACCATCGCTTGTGAACTGCTTCACACGGCCTTCGATCTTTCCACATCTTGACGAGGCTCAACTGCCGCGCGCCGTGCCGTTGCCAATCAACTCGTTTGGGAGCACGCTCTCTCCAGGCGCGCAGACGCCGCTCAGGGAGAAAGCCATGAAGGACACGGGCCTGGATCATCGCCACCGCGACAAGGATGGCGCGATCAGCAAGAAGCACGGCAACACGCTGGTCGGTACGTTGCGCAAGATCTACGGCAAGGGTTTTGCTGCCGGTTATCCGGATACGACTGAACTCAGCGAGGTCTTGCATCAGCTGAACGAGACATCGCTCAGCCAGTTGCGGCGCGATCACGACACCGGGCATCTCAGCCACAAGATCGACCACGTCCCGAAGTGATGGACGTCACGAGTCCCAACTTCAGGTAGTTGAATCAACTGGGCTGCCGGGCGTCTCGGCGAACTTGCCGTTTGAGCCCTCGCCGCCCGAGCGCTAGGATGAGCCTTTTACGGAGGCTCATTTGAAACAGTTCATGATCATCACCGCCATTGCACTCGCCGTGACGGCTCCCGCCCGCTCGCAGGCTCTCGTCGATCCCAACAAGGTTGCTCCCGAATATCGCGAGGCGGCCGAGAAGCGGCGGGCCGAGCAGATGCGGCAGCGCGAATGCGCGCTGAAGGCGGATCTCGAGAAGGTGCTGCCCAGGGATCGCACCGTCTATCTCAACCATTGCCTGGACACGATGGCGGCCAAGCAATAGCGCCTGATCGAGCGGCTTGAAGTCGCCGACGCGTTCAAGCTTTCTTCAGACATTTGGGATCACCTGACGATCCATTTTCATCAGTCATTGTCGATCGACCGCGCATGAGTTTCGTCCAGATTCAGTGCACGCGCTGCAAGACCGTATTCCGCGACCGCGCGGGACGGTTGCAGGACGGCTATTCCAGGCAATGTCCGAGCTGCGAGGTGGTGCTGTTCTTCGCGGAGGATTCACCGAACCCTCAGGTCAAGCAGGCCATGAAGCGCGCGCGCAAGGCTCGCAAGGAGCAGCGCGAAGCCGAAATGGCCAGAATGTCCGCGCCGCAACCGCGCGCCAATTTTTCGCGGGCCCACACCGGACGGATACAGCTCTCGTCGGAGGACGACGAGGAGGCCTAGCTCACCCGCGCTTCCGCGGAAACAGGCGGTCGCGGATATAGCGCGAGGTCGGCGTTAGGCGGATGCCGCGCGGCTTCTGCCAGACGGCGCGGTCGATCTCGTGCTTGTCGCCGATCGCGAGCCTGCCCTTGGCGCCCTTGGCGATGAAGATCGCGTCGCTCATCTTGCGGCCGGAACGCTTGTTCCTGGCCGTCACTTCCTTCCAGAGGCTGATCCGGCCGAGCTTCAGCTTGGGCAGCTCTTCCTTGATCTCCCGCCGCAGGCAGTCCTTGTCGGACTCGCGCGCGCGCTTGCGGCCGCCCGGAAACATCCACAGGCCGTCCGACCGGCGTCTGACCAACAATACCTTGCCGCGCTTGGCGGCAACCAGTTTGGAAGACTTCGCCATGTCCGCCGTAATCGAAAATAGAATCGAGCCCATGGTAACTTGTCTAGTCGGATAGACAAGTTCCGGATGGATCTTGATCACCCGGGCCAAGGCCGTCAGATCTGATTAAACCCGGCAGGCCGATCCCGCCGTTCGAGGCGCCAGATCAGCCCTCGCCCGCCGCTGTGCCCGCCCTTGCCCCCGCCTCTGCCCGGTCCTCCGTCCTGATCCAGGCCATCATCATCTCCCAGGCCACCGACAGGATGATCGGGCCGATGAACAGGCCGACGATGCCGTGGGCGAGCGTGCCACCGATCACGCCGACGAAGATGACGATGGTCGGCGTGGTCAGGCCGCGCCCCATCACCAGCGGCTTCAACATGGTGTCGAGGAAACCGACGAGGACGAGAAACACGGTGAGCAGCAGCGCGGTGGTGACGTCCTTGGCGGTCCAGATCCAGATGATCACCGGCAGCAGCACCAGGAAGGCGCCGATCTGCACGATCGAGAGCAGCAGCACAATGAAGGCGAGCAGGCCGGCGCTCGGCACCGCGGCAAGCTTGAAGCCGATGCCGGCGAGCAATGCCTGCACGATCGCGACGCCGATCACGCCTTGCGCCACGGCGCGGATGGTCGCGCCCGCGAGCCCCAGGAAATGCTCGCTCTGTTCGGGCACGATGCGAAACAGGAAACCGCGGCCGGCCGCAACCAGCCGCGGCCCGTGCGGAAACAGGAAGCCGGCCACGAACACCGAGACCAGGAACTGGAGCGTGCCGACGCCGGCATCGCCCGCGAGCGACAAGAGCGGTCCCGCCAGCGGCTGGAGATACGGCGCCACCTCGCGGAGCACTGCGCGGATGTTGTTGTAGGCCTGCTCCCAGAGGTCGAATAACCAGGGGCCAACGACCGGCCACGACTTGAGCTGCTCCGGCGCCGATTGAAGCGCGAGGTCGCCGGTGCCGAGCTGGTGCGCCAGCTCGCGCACTCCGTCCACTGCGCTGATACCGAGCCAGGTCGCAGGACCGATGACGATGCCGAGCGTGATCAGGGTCAGGATCGCCGCTGCGGTCTTGGGCCGGCCGCCGAGGATCTTGGCGACCCAGCTGAAGGCCGGGTAGAACGCGACCGCGAGCACGCCGCTCCAGGCAAGGATCGGCACGAAGGGGCGGATGATCAGCAAGGTCCAGATGATCAGCAGGCCGAGCAGGCCGACGCGGATCACGAGCTGGATGATGTCCTCGCCCGTCAGGAGCTGACGCAGACTTTTCACGGGCACGGCTTTCCTTGCGGCATTGACGCGGGTTCCGGCACTTGCGCGGCCCCGCGTTATTGCCAGCCGCGCACCCGGCGTCAAGACGACCGGGCCGGCACGAGCCGGCGATTAGGAACGCATCGGGCCATTCTGCATTCCGAGACGATGGCACGCCGCCCCAGAGAGCCCGTCGCACACGCGGGAATTCACCGCGGCATCCGCTTTTCGCTGAAGCCAAACGGCGCACCGGGCTATTGGCGCTACGCCTATGCCGTCGGCGACAGGGCCCGCACCGGGCGCGTGCAAGGCAGGCTGCCGTTGCTCGCCATCAGGCGCGTTCAGATGTGCATCGACCGGGACATGCGAAGCATCCGGACCGGCGATTGATCTTGCGGCGGCGCCGTGGGCGAGCGCCGGCAAGGTGCGCGACGTGATGCCGGCTTGGCTAACGGTGATTAACCGGATTTCGGCCGACCGGTTTACGTCGATGCAAAGGCGTGCACCTACGCTTCCATCGAGGTCCCTCAAACCACTTCGGTGCAATGGCCAATACCATCTGGACGATCGAAGAATTCACCTGCGCGGGTTGCAGCATGAACTACACGGCGACAAGGGAGGAGCACGCCGAAGCGCATTCCGGCACCTTCAAGTGCAGCATCTGCAGCGGCGTGGTGCACACATGGTCCGGCAAACATCATTTCTTCGGCTGGGAAGCGGTGAAAACCAAGCCACCCGTGTTCGGAAGGCGTTGGGCCGGAGCCGGCGGGTAGACTGCTTCCACCGGACCCAGACCAGCTACTCCCGTCAACGCCCCCTGCCCGAACTGCGGCTTCTGCTACTCTGCGGCAACGGTTAAACTCTCCGCCCCGCAACTGAAGCCGACACGCAATGACCTCACCCTTCGTTCCCCAGATCGCCCTTTACCGCACCTGGCTCGCCGAGAAGCGCGGCCTCAACTTCGACAGCTACGAGGAGATGCGGCAATGGTCGGTGCGCGATCTCGACGGGTTCTGGCACGCCATCTGGGACTATTACGATCTGCAATCGCCGACGCCGTTTGCCGCCGTGATCACCGAGCGCAAGATGCCCGGCGCGCTCTGGTTTCCCGGCGCGCAGGTCAACTATGCCCGGCAGGTGTTCCGCCACGTGGACGCGGCTGACGCCGCCGGCCTGCCCGCAATCGTCAGCTGTGGCGAGGACGGCAGGCTTTGCGAGACGAGCTGGCCGGAGCTGCGGCGCAAGGCGGCTGCGCTCGCGCTGCATCTGAAAGAAAAAGGCATCAAGCCCGGCGACCGCGTCGCCGCCTATCTGCCCAACATCCCCGAGACCATCATCGCATTCCTGGCGAGCGCCAGCATCGGCGCGATCTGGAGCCTGTGCGCGCCCGACATGGCCGCGCCCGCCGTGATCGACCGCTTCAAGCAGATCGAACCGAAAGTACTGATTGCCTGCGACGCCGTCACCTATGCCGGCCGCCGGCACGATCGCAAAGACGTCCTCGCCGAGCTGCGGCGGTCGCTGCCGACGGTCGAGCACGTCATCCTGCACAGCGAGGCCGCCGCGCCCGCAGCGGCCGACGCCCTGCTCTCCGAAATTAGCGCAACAACCGGCGCGGAGATCGACGCGTTCGAGCCGGCCTGGCTGCCGTTCGATCATCCGCTCTGGATCGTCTATTCCAGCGGTACCACCGGCCTGCCGAAGCCAATCGTGCACGGCCATGGCGGTATCATCATCGTGGTGCTGGCGCTGCTCGGCCTGCACAACGATCTTGGCTGCTCCTACCACGAGAACTCGTTCGGCGAGCGCTATCACTGGTACTCTTCGACGGGCTGGATCATGTGGAACAGCCAGGTCGGCGGCCTGCTCAGCGGCACCACCTGCTGCATCTTCGACGGCAGCCCCGGCGGCGCCAAGGACAAACCAGACTGGACCACGCTGTGGCGCTTCGTCGCGCAGTCGAAAGCGACCTTCTTCGGCGCGGGCGCCGCGTTCTTCGCCAACTGCGCCAAGGCCGAGGTCGACCTCGTCGCCGCCGGTGATCTCTCACAGCTTCGATGTCTCGGCTCGACCGGCTCTCCGCTGAGCGCCGACACCCAAGCCTGGTTCAACAACCGCTTCGCTGGCCTGTCGAAGACCAACGGCAGCAAGGCGCAGGCCGATATCTGGTGGGCCAACATCTCCGGCGGCACCGATTTCGCCGGCGCGTTCATTGGCGGCAATCGCGAACTGCCGCAGACGCCGGGCGCGATGCAGTGCCGTCTGCTGGGTGCTGCCGTGGAAGCCTTTGACGAACAGGGCCGCGCCGTCATCGGCGAGGTCGGCGAGCTCGTCTGCACCGAGCCGATGCCGTCGATGCCGCTCTATTTCTGGAACGACAAGGGCGGTGCGCGCTATCGCGCGAGCTATTTCGAGACCTATCCGGACAATTTCGACGGCACCGGCCGTGGGCCGGTGTGGCGGCATGGCGACTGGCTCAAGGTCGACCCGGACGGCTCCTGCATCATCTATGGCCGCAGCGATGCCACCATCAACCGGCATGGCCTGCGCATGGGCACGAGCGAACTCTATTCCGCGATCGAGGCCTTGCCGGAGGTGCTGGATTCCCTCGTCGTCGATCTCGAATATCTCGGCCGTGACAGCTACATGCCCCTGTTCGTGGTGCTGCGCGAAGGCGTCGCCTTCGACGGCGCGATGCAGGCGAAGATCAACAAGGCGATCGAGGCCGGCCTCTCGCGCCGATTCCTGCCCAACGAGATTTTTGCGGTCGCCGAAATTCCCCGCACGCTCTCGGGCAAGAAGCAGGAGCTGCCGATCAAGAAGCTGCTGCTCGGCCAGCCCGTCGAGAAGGTCATCAACCGCGAGGCGATGGCCAATCCCGCCTGTCTCGACTGGTATCTCGCCTTCGCACGCGACTATCTGGCGCGGAGCGAGACTTGAGGGAGATCGCCGCAATTGCGCCGATGCCGTTTGGACTCCGTTCACCGATCGCCGCTAGAGCAGGATGCATCTTCCGCAGCGAACGCGCGCCATGGCCGACCTCAACGCCGTCCTCTCCAGGCTGAACGACCGTCTGCTCCGCCTCGAGGGCGAGCTGTTCGTGCTGCGCTCGCTGGCCCGCGCGACGCTGACGGCGGGCGATGACCACGCGGCGCGAATGCGCAAGCTGGTCGAGGCCGCCAAGGTCGCGCTCGACGACGAGGCCACGCGTCCCCTCGACAAGCCGACGCGCAAATATGTCGATGCGGCGGCCGCGCTGGTGGAGGAATTGCTGGTCGAGCCGACCCAGGCGCGGCCGTTGTTCACCGTCATCGACGGTGGCCGGCGCGACTGAACGTCAAACTGGCCGTCCGTCGTCCGTCGCGGCGATATCGCCCGACTTGAGCCGGCTGAGGCCGGCTTCGATGATCGCGATCTCCTCGTCGATCTGGCCGATCGGCAGGCTGAAGTCGTAGCCGGACCTGCTCTTCAGATCGACTGCAAGCCGTTGCCTGTGCATCATCAGCTCGTCAAGGCCGCGCCGGTTCTTCAGCCGGACATAGACGTCGACGATCTGCTCAATCGCGCTCGGCATGAAATAGGTCCCGGCGAAAAAGCCCGCACGGCGCACCCGCGCCGGCGCGACAATCTCGGTGTCGCGGTACGCAATACAAATCCGCGACGGATTCGTCGATACGCCAAGCTGGTTGAGATCACGTTACCGTCAGATGATTTCGTGATGACCGAGCATGAAAAAGCCGCTGGCGATCACGCCAGCGGCCAAATCCGGGTTCGAAAACGGATGCGGGTTGAAATGTCGCCAGCCCCGGTCGGTCCACGTTCTAACGGCAAATCCTGGGTCTCTCTGTCAAAAACGAAACACAGGAACCGGCCGTCGGCACTCGCCGCACCACCGTGGCGGCGCGGCAACGCTAGTCTGTGCCGCAGAAATATTTGCGCGGCAGCCTGCGGTAGGCGCTGTAGCGGTAATGCGGCCGGTACGCGTAGCCGCGATAGAGCGCCGGCGGCTCCTGGCCGTAATAGGCGCCGTGATAAAAATTGGTGACCGGCCCTTCCGCGCAGCGATAGGTGTCCCAGGTCGGGCCGATGAAGGGCGCCACCCCGACCTCGGGCGGAACCACGGGATAGGGCTGTCCGCCAGCGCGCGCCGAAGTGGTTGCAACCAAGGCCGCGAGAAGGACAAACCACGCGCTCCGCATGCGTTCACTCCGAGCCGATGCCATGCGCATGGAAGCACCGGACCGGCCGACACCGCAATCGCGGAATTCATCGCGCAGCCTCGCCCGGCGCGTTGTTGATAACCGGCGCAAACCCAGCGCGGGTGGTGACAGGACGTCCGGACGTGTTATCGGGAGATGACGCAGTTGCGAGACGGATCGGACACCCATGCGCATTACTCTTGTCGGCTCCCGCCATTTCGGCGTGACCACCCTGAACATGCTCCGGGAGCATGGTGTCTCGATCGTGCGCGTCGTGGTGGCCGACGCCGAGGATCGTCTCGCCGCAACGGCCAAGGCGGCGGGCATCGACGTCGTGGTCCAGGCCAATCCCAAACTGGTGGTGGCCTCCGAGATCGCCCCCGACACCGATCTGATCGTCACCGCGCACAGCCACGCCCGGATCGGCAAGGACGCGCTTGAGGCAGCGAAGCTGGGCGGTATCGGCTATCATCCCTCGCTGCTGCCGCGTCACCGCGGCAAGGCGGCCGTGGAATGGACCATCAAGGAAGGCGATCCGATCGCCGGCGGCACGATCTATCACCTCGCCGACCGCATGGACGCTGGCGCCATTGCGGCCCAGGAGTGGTGCTTCGTCAAGAAGGGCGAGACGGCGCGGGAACTGTGGGAGCGCGCGCTCGCCCCGCTCGGGCTCAAATTGCTGGCCGACGTGATCGACTATGCCAAGGTCCACAAGGCGCTGCCGTCCAAGACTCAAGACGAGCAGTTCGCGACTTCAGCGCCAAGTCTTTCCTGAGGCCCTTTATCCTGAGTCGATCTCCTGACGTTTACTCTTAACGTAACGGGGCATTGATTTTGCTTCAAGAATCCCAGCTTGAAACCCAAATAAACCATTGTTCCCACAGGAACAATTTTCGATTTGGCACTGCACCAAATTTCCGTCACATTTGGCCCGAATAAGGGTCAGCATATCAGACAAATTCAAGGACGGATTTTATGCGTTTTGCTCGCATTGCGGCGTTCTGTGCCGCCTCAGTTACCACCCTCGCCGCGCCCGCCTTTGCCCAGACCCCCTATGACGGCAACTGGCACGTCACCATCGTCACCAAGAGCGGCACCTGCGAGCCGACCGCGAGCTCCTTGCTGACGGTTGCCGACGGCAAGATCACCGCGCCCGGCGCTAACGTTTCCGGCACCATCGGCAGCGGGGGACTTGTGAAAGTTTCGATCAATGGTGCATATGCCAACGGTCAACTCAGCGGCAACGCCGGATCGGGGAAGTGGAATGGAGCATCTGCAGGCATACCGTGCAGCGGGCGGTGGGAAGCATCGCGCCAATAGAAAAATCGTGACGAGCGGTGTGGGCCGGCGGCTGCTGATCGCGGCCGCCGTTATGTTTGCCGCCGGAATTGCAAACTCCGAGAGCAAGGCCCAGTCCGGCCCGTTCGCCCCGCTGGCCGGCAGCTGGAGCGGCTCAGGCACGGTCACCCTGGATGACGGCTCGACCGAACGGATCCGCTGCCGGGCGAAATACGCTCCGATCGGACCGACCATGGAGTTGTCTCTGACCTGCGCCAGCGACGCCTACAAGTTCAACCTCGGCGCCAACGTCAAGGCTGAAGGCAGCGCCATCGCGGGCAGCTGGTCCGAGGCCAGCCGTAATATCAGCGGCTCCCTTTCGGGTCGCGGGGCCGGCGGAAACTATGAGCTGCTCGCCTCCACTGCCGGCTTCAACGCCAACATTTCGCTGAAGACGTCCGGCAACAAGCAGAACGTCACGATGCGCGCCGACAGCCAGTTCCGCGGCGCCAACATCTCGCTGTCGCGCTAAGCCGATACGAGTAGATTGACAATCGACCCGGCGATCTCGCCGGGTCGATTTTTATGTGCCCGGCACGAACGCCGTGACCTCGATCTCGACCTTGGCCCGGTCATCCACGAGGCCGCCGATGTAGAGCAAGGTCGAGGGCGGGAAATTGCGCCCCAGCGTTTCCTTCCAGGCCGCGCCGATGCCGGCCCCGGCTGCCTCATATTCGCTGCGGCTGGTCAGGTACCAGGTCAGGCGGACGATATGCTCGGGGCTGGCGCCGGCCTCGCCCAGGAGCTTGATGATCCGCTTCAGCGCGGTCCCGACCTGCGCTGCCATGTCAGGCGCGTAATTGCCGGTCTCGTCGCCGCCCGTCTGCCCGGCCAGCACCACCCAGCGGCCCGGCCCCTCGACCACGACACCATGGGAAAAGCCGCGCGGTTTTTTCCACTCGGCCGGCTGCAAGATGTGCATGAGCGAAGATCTCCCGATTGTTCTCGTTGTTCACTGATGCCTTAGCACGGCGCCCTGCATCGCTGCACCGGCAGATTTGACCGTTGCAAACGGCGAGGATGTCGCCGATACCGGCCTTCCCTCAAGACCTCGCCTCTCACACCCGCGCCGATGAACACGACACCGTCCAAAACGATGGCTGCCCTGTGGATGGCCGGCTGGCTGTCGCTGATGCTGGTCATGGCGGTCGCCGGACGCGAGACCACGCGCGAGCTGAATGTATTTCAGATCATGGAAGTGCGTTCGCTGCTAGGATTCCTGTTGCTTTCGCCGTTCATCTATCGGGCCGGCGGCTTCAAAGTGCTCAGGACGTCGCGCCTGCCGCAGCACATCGGGCGCAATTTGGTGCACTATGTTGCGCAGCTCGGCTGGTTCTTCGCGCTGACGCTGATCCCGATCGGCCAGGTGGTGGCAATCGAGTTCACCATGCCAATCTGGACGGCGCTGCTCGCAGCGAGCCTTCTCTCCGAGCGCATGACGCCGTGGAAGATCGCCGCCATCGCGCTTGGCCTTTTCGGTGTGATCGTCATCGTCCGACCCGCCACCGGCGAGATCAATCCCGGTCAACTCATCGCACTCGGCGCCGCCATGGGCTTTGGCGTGTCCATGGTGCTCGTCAAATCGCTGACCCGCACCGAAAGCGCGCTGTCGATCCTGTTCTGGATGCTGGTGGTGCAATCGGTCGCAGGCTTCATTCCGACGCTGTTCGTCTGGACGTGGCCCTCCGCCTACGTCTGGGCGTGGGTCGGCGTGATCGGCGTCTGCGGCACGTTTTCGCACTACTGCCTCGCCAGCGCGATGCGCTATGCGGATGCGACCATCGTTGTTCCCATGGACTTCCTGCGAGTTCCATTGACCGCGACCGCTGGCTGGCTGCTGTATTCGGAGCGGCTTGACACCTGGACGGTGGTCGGCGCCGCGCTGATCCTGTTCGGCAATCTCCTGAATCTAAAGCCAGCTCCGGCAGATCCTGCTCCCGCGCGCTGAACCTCGCGCCGCCTCGCGCGACAAAACCAAGTGGCCGTGTGATTTGGATCACGTTGGAAGGGTATTCCATCGTGCACATTCTGCCACACAGCAGCGGGTTGAACGCGACGAACTGCCGTTTTGGTGGCGCCGAGGCGGGCACTTCATGTAAGTTCGTGCCAATTCGTTGCTGCCTGCAATTTCGATTCTGTTGGGGATTCCAGATGCGCACTCTCACCCTCCTCGCGTCGCTGATGTGCATGGCACTGTCGGTCAGTGCCGCGAAGGCCGACCGCCGCGTTGCTTTCGTCGTCGGCAACGGCACCTACAAGAACGTCGCACAATTGCCGAACCCGCCGATCGACGCCAAGGCGATGGCGGCAACGCTGCGCAATGTCGGCTTCGAGGTGATCGAAGGTTCGAACCTCTCGCGCGACCAGATGACGGAGAAGCTGCTGGACTTCGGCCGCAAGGCGCAGGGCTCCGACGTCGCAGTGTTCTATTATGCCGGTCACGGCATCGCGGTCGGCGGCTCCAATTATCTTCTGCCTGTCGACGCCGACATCAAGTCGGAGATGGACGTCAAGCTCGGTGCCGCCATCAACATCGATCTGACGCTCGAGCAGACCATGGGCGACGCCAAGGTCAAGCTGGTGTTCCTTGACGCCTGCCGCGACAATCCGTTTGCCGCCAAGATCAAATCGAACTCCGCGACCCGCAGCGTCAACGTGCAGAGCGGTCTTGCCGAGATGAAATCCGGCGAAGGCACGCTGATCGCGTTCGCCACCGGCCCGGGCCAGACCGCGCTCGACGGCCAAGAGGGCAACAACAGCCCGTTCACCCGTGCGCTCATCGACAACATCACCAAGCCTGGTGTCGAGATCCAGCAGGCGATGACGTCGGTCCGCGCCCAGGTCAACGAGGAGACCCACAAGGGGCAGCTGCCCTGGGGCCACACCAATTTGACCGGCGCGGTCTATCTCAACCAGGCTCCGACGACGCAGGTCGCCAATGCGGCACCGACGGCTGCTGGCAGCGTGCCAATGGCGACGGGCGGCAGCTCGGACGGTGTCGAGCTCGAATACTGGCGTTCGGTCAAGGAGAGCAATAAGTCGGAAGAGCTCAACGCTTACCTCTCCGCCTACCCGAACGGTCAGTTCAAGGCGCTTGCGCTGGCACGCCTCGCGGCCATCAAGAGCGGCCCCTCGACCGCGACGCGCACCCTCACCGCTGGCGTCGATCCCGCGACCTTCACCGAAGAGGCCACCCAGCTTACCGAGGACCAAATCGGACTCGACAAGAACCAGCGCCGCGACGTTCAGCGTCGCTTGGGCGGGCTCGGCTTCGACAACAAACAGACAGGCGTCTTCGGCGACGAGACCCGGTCGGTGCTCAAGCGCTGGCAGGCGGCGCGCGGCTATCCCGCGTCTGGCTACCTGAACAAGCTCCAGCACAAGGCTCTGCTTTCGGAAGTCGTGGCCGGCCCGCCGACCGCGAGCGACAACAGCCAGAAGGCAGCCCGCCGGGCCGCCGCCCCCGCGGCCAGCAGCGCGCCCGCACCTGCTCCCCATCGCAGCAGCGGCGGCGATCCTGCCGGCGCAGCCTTCGTCGGCGGTGTCGTCGGCGGCATGATGGGCGGCATGTTCCGCCGCTGAGGCGAGGCCAATCGCAGATACAAAAGCCCGGCTCGCGCCGGGCTTTTTCGTTACGAATAAACCAAAGCTTTGGCGTCTACTTCCCCGCGGCCTTTCGCAGCGCCTCGTTGATGCGGTCCTGCCAGCCGGGCCCGCCGGACTGGAAATGCTCCAGCACGTCCTGGTCGATCCGCAGCGTGACCTGCTCCTTGACCCCCGGCGCCACGTTCTGCTTTGGCGGCGCCGCAGCGACCTTCGCCGTCACCTTCTTGAACGCCGCCTCGGCCTCCGTCCTGGCGTCGCCCAACGTCCGCGGCCGCCTCGGTGGTTGATCCGCCATGTCCTAGATTCCCTCAAACAGAGCCGTCGAAAGATACCGCTCGGAGAAGGACGGCACTATAGCCAGGATGGTCTTTCCCGCAGCTTCGGGTCGCTTGCCGATCTCGACGGCCGCGGCAATCGCGGCGCCCGAGGAGATGCCGCCCGGAATGCCCTCATGCCGCGCCAGTGCCCGCGAGGTCTCGATCGCCGTCGTCGAGTTGACCTTGACGATCTCGTCGATCACCGAGCGATCGAGAATGTCAGGGACGAAGCCCGCACCGATGCCCTGGATCTTGTGCGGCGTGTGCTGGCCACCCGACAGCACCGGGCTCTCCTCCGGCTCGACCGCAACCACGCGCAGCGAGGGCTTGCGCGGCTTCAGCACCTGGCCGACGCCGGTGATGGTGCCCCCGGTGCCGACGCCGGCGACGAAGAAGTCGATGTTGCCGGCGGTGTCATTCCAGATCTCCTCCGCGGTGGTGCGGCGGTGCACCTCGGGATTGGCGAGATTCTTGAACTGCTGCGGCATCACCGAATTCGGCGTCGTCTTCAACAGCTCTTCGGCCGTCGCGATCGCGCCCTTCATGCCTTGCGCGGCCGGTGTCAGCACCAGCTCCGCGCCCAGAAAGGCCAGCATCTTGCGGCGTTCGATCGACATCGACTCCGGCATGACCAGCTTGAGCCTATAGCCGCGCGACGCCGCGACGAAGGCCAGTGCGATGCCGGTATTGCCGGAGGTCGGTTCGATCAGCACGGTGTCGGGCTTGACGATTCCGGCCTTCTCCATGGCGATGATCATGGCCGCGCCGATGCGATCCTTCACGCTTGCGGCGGGATTGAAATATTCAAGCTTTGCCAAAATGGTCGCGTTCACGCCATGCATGCCCGGCAGCCGGCGCAAGCGCACGATCGGCGTGTCGCCAAAAGCATCGACGATCGAGTCATAGATCCGGCCGCGGCCGGGTTGGTGCGCTGCACCCGTGGTGGACGATGCGTCCATGATGAACTCCCTGTGGCGACGATTGTGCTTCTAGACAGCCTGCGGCGACACGCAAGCGAGATTGCGTTACATGTTAAATACGCTGCATCGCAAAATCGCGTGAGCAATAATTATCAGAAAACCAACGCATTTGTGTTGCGACCTCGTCAACTGATTCTGCTTATGTTAGACTTAGGTCTCAAGCTGGGAGGTCACCACGATGTCAGCAGTCGCTGAAGTGTTGTCGACCGTCGCACCGAACCGCGCTCCGCGTTGCAGTGAGTTGCCGGCCTGTCCCGTCTGCGCCGACTCCATGATCGCCGCCGAAGGTTCTGCGTATTTGTCGGAACACGTGATCAGCTATCTCTGGACCTGCGACAATTGCGGCTACGGCTTCGTGACCAAGCACTCCGTCAAGCAGCGCCTCGTCTGCAACTGACGTTTTGCACTTGACCTAGCGCGGGGCGATGTCGCCCCTCCCCCAGTCTTCGCGCGTACGCCGATAGAACTCCTCGAACGTTCCCTGTGCGATCGCGTCCCTGATGCCCTGCATCAGGAACTGGTAATAAGCGATATTGATCTCGGACAGCAGCATCGCACCCAGCGTCTCGCCCGCCTTGACGAGATGGTGCAAATAGGCGCGCGCGTAGCTGCGCGCCGACGGCCAGGAGCTCTCTTCGTCGAGCGGACGGGGATCGTCGGCGTGGCGCGCGTTGCGCAAATTCACCTGGCCGAAGCGTGTGAAGGCAACGCCATGCCGGCCATTGCGCGTCGGCATCACGCAGTCGAACATGTCGATGCCGCGCTTGACCGCCTCGAGGATGTCGTCGGGTGTGCCGACGCCCATCAGGTAGCGCGGCCGCTCTCTCGGCAGCAGCGGCGCTGTCTCGTCGATCATCGCCAGCATCACCGCCTGCGGCTCACCGACGGCGAGGCCGCCAATGGCATAACCATGGAAACCGATCTCGATGAGGCCTTGCGCGCTGGCATGGCGAAGCTGGGGTATGTCGCCGCCCTGCACGATGCCGAACAGCATGTAGCCGTCGGGCGCGCTCTCGAAGGCGCGCTTGCTTCGCTCGGCCCAGCGCAGCGACAATTGCATCGCGCGGTCGATGTCGGCGCGCTCGGCGGGCAGTCGCACGCATTCGTCCATCTGCATGGCGATATCGGAGCCGAGCAAACGCTGCACCTCGATCGAGCGCTCCGGCGACAGCTCGACCTTGGCGCCGTCGATATGCGAACGGAAGGTCACGGCCTGCTCGCTGACCTTGCGCAGATCCGCCAGCGACATCACCTGGAAGCCGCCGGAATCCGTCAGCATCGGCCCGTTCCAGCCGGTGAATGTCTGCAAGCCGCCAAGCGCCGCGATCCGCTCGGCGCCGGGACGCAGCATCAGATGATAGGTGTTGCCGAGCACGATGTCGGCACCGGCCTCACGCACCTCGCGCCAGTGCATGCCCTTCATCGCGCCGGCGGTACCGACCGGCATGAAGGCGGGCGTGCGCACCACGCCGTGCGGCGTGGTCAGGCGCCCGGTGCGCGCGGCGCCATCGGTGGCGAGCAGTTCGAAATGATTGGGCAGACCGGTGTCAGGACGATTCATGACGGTGCTTATTGCGTGTCGGAGCAGGCCGATCAACCCGCTCGGGCGATGCCTCGGCCGGCTTATGCATCAGACTGGGACAATGGGTTCAAATATTGGGGGACACGGAATTGTGCGCCTGCGACGCTTGTTAAACAAAACGACACAGTGTAGTTTTACCTTGGGCTGGACGAGATGCCGCGGCGATGTTGCCGGCGGCGGTAGATGCGTGATCGCCAGCCACCGCAATGCCCCTCCCTTCAAGTTCGACTGACCCAGCCGGCCGTTCGCATGGCTGGACGAGGTGGACCGGCGCCCGCCTGTTCGGATTGCTGGTCCTGACGTGCAGCTTGGCGCTCGGCGCCTGCACCTCCCTGCCCCGCACGCCCTATACGGCCACCGAAGCCAGCACATCGCGCGTGCTCGATATTGATGGCCTGCGGCGCTACGCCGACGAACCCATCACGAAATTCAATTTCGAGAAGGACACCAGCACCGCGACGAAGTCCTACCTGGCGCTGTCAGGCGGCGGCGCAGATGGCGCCTACGGCGTCGGTGTGCTCAACGGCTGGACCGCGGCCAGAACCCGTCCCACCTTCTCGGTTGTCTCGGGCGTGAGCACCGGCGGCCTGATTGCGCCCTTTGCGTTTCTCGGCTCGCAATATGACGACACGCTGAAGGAGGTCTATACCAGCGGCGTCGCGGAGAGCCTGTTGAGCGATCCCAGCATCATGCGCGTGCTGTTCGGATCCGGCCTGTTCGGCAACACCCGGCTGCGCGAGCTCGTCGCCCGCTATGTCGGACCGGAGATCATGGCGCAGGTCGCCCATGAAAACGCCAAGGGCCGAAGGCTGCTGGTGGTGACGACCGATCTCGACACCCAGCGCACCGCGATCTGGGACATGGGCAGGATCGCCGCGGTCGGCACGCCCGAGGCGCTCAAGCTGTTTCGCGACGTGATGGCGGCCTCCGCCAGCATCCCGCTGGTGTTTCCGCCGATCATGATCGACGCCGAAGGCGAGGGCCGCAGATTTCAGGAGATGCATGTCGACGGCGGTGTGACGGCCCCGGTGCTGACGCTGCCGGAAGCCTTGCTTTTCCAGGGCAGTCGCCTTCCCGGCCCTGCGAAGCTGGACATCTACATCCTCGTCAACAAGAAGATCGAACGCAATTTCGAGCTCGTCTCCAACAGCACCATCGACGTTGCCTCCCGCAGCCTGTCGTCAGTCGCAGACCCGCTCGATCATCTTCTCGACTTATGATTTTGCGAAGCGCAACCGCCTGGGCTTCCATCTCTCCTATATCGCGCGCGATTATCCGGCCGCCCCCTCGGAAGGGTTCGACACCGCTTATATGCGGGCGCTGTATCAGTACGGATATGAGAAGGCGGCTTCGGGCGAGGCCTGGACTTCGACGCTTCCGTGAGCGCTCGGTGAGGAACGGGGCCGTGCCGAGACGGTTGACGATGCGATCATTCGGCCAGATTAGCCATGACGCACTCGTTGCCGCGCGTTATAGAGCAATGACTGATGTCACGACCGCGCAGGAATCATTGGGCATGGGATTGACTGCGACCAGGACAAGACCGGCGGCGCCGCGGCGCGAGGTGCCGAAATCGCGCGGCGGCCGGCCGACGAAAAGCGCCGCGATCGAGCGCGATCAGCGGCTGATCGAGGTCGCAACCCGCCTGTTCCTGGATCGCGGCTTTGATGCGACCTCGCTCGATGCGGTCGCGGAAGCCGCGCGAGTGAGCAAGCCCACCGTCTATGCCCGTTACGGCGACAAGCGCGGCCTGTTTGCAGCCGTGCTGAGACGCGAGATCGCGCGATGGCTGGCACCGCTGTCCGCGGCCGCCGAGACGCAGCTCGGCAGCGCCTCGGATATCTCGGTCGAGCAACGGCTCGTCGAGATCGGGCGCGAGATGCTGACATTCACCTGCGGACCCGATGCCGTCGCCTTCAGCCGCATGATGACGTCGCAGGCCATCAACTTTCCCGACATCGCCAAGCTCGGCAAGGAGGAAGGCTGGCTCAAGGCCGTCGCCACCACGGCACGCTTCTTCGACCATCTGGTGGCGCAAGGCGCGCTCGACGTCGACGACACCACCATCGCGGCGGAAGTGTTCCTCGACGTCGTCGTCGGTCATAACCATCGTCTGGCGACGTTTGGAACGCCGCCGGAGATGAAGGCCGCGGAAAAGCGCATGCGCGCTGCGATCAAGCTGTTCCTGGCAGGCGCGCTGGGATCAGCGGACGGCAGCCAGAGTGCCGCCAAGGGCACTCAGCGACGCCGCCCGTCGCGCTGACAATTCCGTGAGGTTGCGAACTTTCCGGGAGATCTCGTGGCCGCGCCGTTGACCGAAACAAAACGATACGGTATGGTTTAATTATAGGGCGATGCGGATCGCTTTTTCACCAGCCCCAAGAGGTCCGCACCGCTTCGATCGTCCCGGCGGTACAGCCCGTCGCGACGCTCAGCGGCCGACCGATGCCCAAGGTCGGCCGCAAATTCTTGACGATCATCCGGCATACTCGCTGGCCGAGGGTTCGAGCATGACGACGGCCAAACGACGGATCTCGGGACTGCTCGCGATCGCCCTGTCCGCACTCCTCCTCGCAGCGCCGGCGCGGGCGATCGTGAGCACGGGCACGCCGACCACCCTTCACAACGACACAGATGGTGACGCCGAGGCCGACCGCCAAGCGGTCAGCCGCGAGATCGAGCGCTTCCGCAGCTCGTCGATCTCGATCAACCAGGCCATGGCGATTGCGGAAGCCCGCCACGTCGGTGCCACCACGGCGGATGTGAGTTTCGACGGAGCCTCAGGCGTGCCGGTCTACCGGGTGAAGACCCTGCACAACGACCGGATCTGGCGCCACACCATCAATGCCGCGACCGGCGAGCTCGTCGGCGGGGAAGCCGCCCTCCCTCTCGCCGAGCTCGACCTCGACGATCGCAGCAATCTCGCAGCGCTCGGTGCCATCAAGCACCGACTTGCGGATGCCGTCCACGTCGCCGAACGCGCGGCCTCCGGCAAAGCCATCAGCGGCGGACTGGTGCGCGAACGCGGCCGGCTGAATTTCGCGATCGTCGTCATCAGTGGCGACAACCTCAAGGAGGTCATCCTCGAACCGCCGGGCGCCCGGACCAAATAGCGGCAGCCCCAATCCCGCCGAAAAGCCATTGACGGGGGCAGGACTCTCCCGCATAAGCTCCCGCCATGTTCGCGACCACCAAACGCACGACTAAAACCACCACGGCCTTCGGGGCCCGGGGAGGCGTGCGCGTGTAGTCGTCGACTAGAACGCAATCCACTCTACCGAAGCCCCGCCCATGATGGTCCGGGGCTTTTTTGTTGTTTAGATCGCAATTCAATGGAGGACAAAGTGAGTAACGATCCCGTCGTCGCGATTGTCGGCGTCACCGGTGCGGTGGGCGCCGAATTCATCGCCACCATGGACAAGCGCGGCTTTCGCGTCGGCAAGCTCAAGGCGCTGGCCAGCGCCCGCTCGGCCGGCAAGACGGTGTCGTTCCGTGGGCAAGACGTCGTCATCGAGGAGCTGACCGAACGCGCCTTCGAAGGCGTCGACATCGCCCTGTTCTCCGCCGGCGGCAGCATCTCCAAGAAGTTCGCGCCGATCGCAGTCAAGGCGGGCGCCGTCGTCGTCGACAACTCCTCCGCCTTCCGCATGGACCCGAACGTGCCGCTGGTGATCCCCGAGATCAACGCGAATCGCATCCGCGACCACAAGGGCATCATCGCCAACCCGAACTGCGCCGCCATCACGGCGCTGGTGCCGCTGTGGCCGATCCACCAGAGCAACCGCATCAAGCGGGTGATCATCTCGACCTACCAGGCGGCCTCCGGCGCCGGCGCTGCCGCGATGGAGGAGCTGGTCGAGTCCACCCGCGCCAACCTCAACGGGCAGGTTTATACGCCGAAGGTGATGCCGCATCCCTACGCGTTCAACCTCTTCAACCACAACACGGCGATCGACCCTGACACCGGCTACAACGACGAAGAGACCAAGGTCATCAACGAAACCCGCAAGATCTTTGAGGACGACAAGATCGCGATCGGCGTCACCTGCGTGCGTGTGCCGGTGCTGCGGGCTCATTGCGAGGCCATCACCTTCGAATGCGAGAAGCCGATCAGCGAGGACCAGGTCCGCGCCATCATGGCACGAGCGCGCGGCGTCAAGGTCGTCGACGACCGTGCCAGGAACTACTTCCCGATGCCGATCGACGCCTCGGGCCAGGACGACGTCCTGGTCGGCCGCATCCGCAAGGACTTCAGCGACCCCTCCGGGCATTCGATCTCGATGTTCGTGGCGGCGGACCAGCTGCTCAAGGGCGCTGCGCTCAACGCGGTGCAGATCGCGGAGCTCCTGCCACAGCGGGTGATGGCGTAACGGAAGATGCGTAAGGTGGGCAAAGGCGCGCAAGCGCCGTGCCCACCACTTCGCATCAAGAAAGTTGGTCGGCACGCTTCGCTTTGCCCACCCTACAATGGCAAATAGCGCGGTCAGGTCAACGCGGGGAGAATGTCTGTCTTAGCAAAGTCGGCTCCCTTGAAGAGCAGCGGTTGCGAACGCGCTTTCGCCAAGCGTAGACCGCACAATCGACGATGTTGAGCTGCGCCGGATGCCCCCCGCCCTTGCCGAAGCGTTGAAATGCCTCGAACGCGCCTTTCGCCATGTCTGCGTCGAACGGCACTACGACAATCCCGGCAGTCTCCAGCAATTCGTCGAAGAACTTCACGGCCGATGCTCCGAGGCGAGCAGAGAGAACGATCTTGTTTCCAGGATTGCTACTGCTGACATCGACAGGCTGGCAGCATCCAGCATGGCTTTCCGATAGCGCTGCCCATCTGGCTCGTTGGTGACGGTCGCGACGATCGCAGACGTATCCAGCACCATCAGGACGGCAGCCCGAAACGGTCATAGCCGAGGATTTCGTCTGCAGGCCGAGAATCGAGAACGGGCAAGCCAGCGGTTCGCTCGAGGAACGACGTCAGGGCGGCCCTCCTATCGACCGCCGGCGATGCCACGCGAGACAAGCGCTCCTCGATGGCGCGTTCGAGCGCCGTCTCGATATCTTCCCCCGTCAAGCGGGCGAGGCGCTGGGCAAGCTCATCGACTTTCGCGGAACGGATGTTCATCGGCCACTCGATCCATGCAAAACGTATGAGCAGTATAGCACGAGAACGCCGCCCGCGTCACTCCCGCGCCGGAAACAGCAAACAGGCATCCCCGTACGAATAGAACCGATAGCCGGTTGCGATCGCGTGTGCATAGGCTTGCTGCATCGCCTCCAGCCCGGAGAACGCCGACACCAGCATGAACAGTGTCGACTTCGGCAAATGGAAATTGGTCAGCAGAATATCAACGGCGCGGAAGCGATAGCCGGGGGTGATGAAGATCGACGTCTCGGCGGCGAACGGCTCAATGGTGCCGTCCTCGCTGGCTGCGCTTTCGATCAGGCGCAACGACGTGGTGCCAACCGCGATGATACGGCCGCCGTTCTTGTGCGCCGTGTTGAGCCGCTCCGCCGTCTCGGACGACAGCGTACCCCACTCGGCATGCATCTTGTGGCCTTCGGTGTCGTCCACCTTCACCGGCAGGAAGGTCCCTGCCCCGACATGCAGCGTGACGCGATTGATGCCGACGCCGCGCGCGTGCATCGCCTGCTCCAGCGCCGGGGTGAAATGCAGGCCTGCTGTCGGCGCGGCAACGGCGCCTTCGTTCACAGCGAACATGGTCTGGTAGTCGGCGAGATCCTGATCATCAGGCGTGCGTTTCGAGGCGATGTAGGGCGGCAGCGGCGGGCTGCCGAGATCGGCGATGGCTTGATCCAGCGTCGGGCCGTGAAACGAAAATGACAGCGTCACCTCGCCTTCCCCGCCCTTCGCCTCGACCTCGGCGTCGAGATGGCCGAGCAGGCAGACCTTGCCCTCATTGCCGAAGCGGATGCGGTCGCCGGCGATGAGTTTCTTGGCAGGCTTCACCAACGCCTGCCAGCGCGAGCCGTCGAGGCGCTTGATCAGCGTTGCCTCGATCTTCGGCTCGGTCTCGCGGCCGATGCGACGGCCCTTTAATTGCGCCGCGATCACCTTGGTGTCGTTGACGACGAGCTGGTCGCCCGGCTTCAGCCATTGCGGCAGGTCGGTGATGATTTGGTCGCGCAGCGTGCCGCGATCGACGACCAGCATCTTCGCGGAGTCGCGCGGGCTCGCCGGGCGCAATGCGATGCGCTCGGCGGGCAGGTCGAAATCGAAGAAGTCGGTGCGCATCTCGGTCTCAGGGCCGCACAGTCACTCCTCATCCTGAGGGGTGCGGAACGCGCGTCTCGACGGATGAAGGCCCCGCTGCTGCAGCTCGGCCTTCATGGTTCGAGACGGCGCCACGCGCCTCCTCACCATGAGGGTTGAACGCCTACGCCGCGTCAGCCGCCATCCGCGCCTTGACGATCTTGTCGGGGTTCTGCACGGGCTCGCCACGCTTGATCTTGTCGACGTTCTCCATGCCCTCGGTGACCTTGCCCCACACCGTGTACTGGTTGTCGAGGAAGCGGGCATCGTCGAAGCAGATGAAGAACTGGCTATCGCCGGAATCCGGGCTGGCGGCGCGCGCCATCGAGGTGGTGCCGCGCACATGCGGCTCCTTGTTGAACTCGGCCTTCAGCTTCTGGCCGGAGCCGCCGGTGCCGGTGCCCTGGGGGCAGCCGGTCTGCGCCATGAAGCCGTCGATCACGCGATGGAATACGATGCCGTCGTAGAAGCCTTCGCGCACGAGTTCCTTGATGCGTGCGACGTGGCCGGGCGCCAGATCAGGCCGCATCTCGATGGTGACGGGGCCCTGCGTGGTCTCGAGGATCAGTGTGTTTTCGGTGGCGCTCATGCTCGTCTCTCTTGGGTTGGGGGTGAAGTCCTGTCAGGTGAAGATTTGCGGTTGCGAAACTGGATCGCGAACGGACGCCCCGCAGCGGCGCCGGCCATCGCATCGGTAAATGGCATCGGCGTGCAGCGTTGCAATGCCTCCATCACCGCGACCCGGTATTGCAGCCGGTCATTGTCGGAAGCCTCCGCGGATTCATAGGTAATCCTCGGATGGCCCAGAATGTTTCCAGCCCGGTTGAAGCTCACCACGACGGTGATGTCGATCGGGCGGGCCCTGGCGGCGGGCGGCGGCTTCCAGCAGGTGCGCAAATGCCGGAAGATGTCCTGAATGGTGTTGACCTGTGCGTCCTCGGCGACCGCGCCTGGGACGCCGAGCAGCAGCACCGCGGCAACCAGCAGGAGCTTGCCACCGCAGCGCGCCATCGCCGCTCCTATTTGATGTCGGAAGCGACCTGCACCTTCACCATCTTGTCGGGGTCGGTGACGGTGCCGCCGCTCGATCCGGGAGGCGCCTTCTTCAGCTTGTCGACGACGTCCATGCCCTGCACGACCTCGCCGATCACGGTGTACTGGTTGTCGAGGCTGCCGCCGTCGGCAAACATGATGAAGAACTGCGAATTGGCGGTGTCGACGCTGTCGCCGCGCCGGGCCATGCCGACGATGCCGCGCGCAAAATGCACCTTCGAGAATTCCTGCTTCAGGTTCGGATATTTCGAGCCGCCGGTGCCATTGAAGTTCTGACCGTCGCCGGTCTGCGCCATGAAGCCATCCATGACGCGGTGGAACGGCACGTTGTTGTAAAAACCCTCGCGCGCGAGCTGCTTGATTCGCTCGGCGTGCTGGGGCGCAAGGTCCGGCCGGAGCTTGATGACGATGCGGCCCTTGGTGGAGTCAATGACGATGGCGTTGGCCTTGTCGAGGCCGGCCGGCAAGGCTTGCGCGAAGGCCGGCACCGCGAACAGAACCGCGGCAAGAACTGCGAGAATTCGGATCATGACAACTCCGGATCAGAGATGAGAAAGGAAACGCGCCGTTATCAGGCGAATTTTGCCTTGAGCTGGGCCGCAACCAGCGGCGGGACGAAGGCCGAGACATCCCCGCCCATGGCAGCGATCTGGCGCACCAAAGTGGCGGTGATCGGGCGGACCATGGGAGAGGCCGGCAGGAAGATCGTATGCACCTCGGGCGCCATGGCCTCGTTCATGCCGGCGAGCTGCATCTCGTAGTCGAGGTCGGTGCCGTCGCGCAGGCCCCGAATCATGATCGTGGCACCGTGCTTGCGCGCCGAGGTCACCGACAGATCGTCAAACGTCACGGCCTCGAGCACGCAGCCGGCCTGGGCGGCCACCGGCCCGCAGACGTCATGGAGCATCTTCAGCCGCTCCTCGGTCGAGAACAGAGGCTTCTTGCCGGGGTGCACCCCGATCGCGACAACAAGCCTGTCGCACAGCGACACGCTGTGCCGGACCACGTCCAGATGGCCGTTGGTGATGGGGTCGAAGGAACCTGGATAGAAAGCAATGCGCGGCATGGCCACGTCCTACCGCGCCCTGCCCGGCCCGGCAAGCCGGTCAGGTTCCCTGGCGGTTTTTCCGCAGAAGCGTGTCGGAATGCGCCGAATTGTTTCGTCCTGAGGGCGGCCACGACACAAAACGGAGCGCGAACGAAACCATTTCCCGCGTTCGCGAAGACGTCCGGAAACTGGCCATGGTTACTAATCCAGCCAACGAACGACGGGCCGCACACTGGGCGTAGCGGCCGCATCACAGGGGACTGTCATGATCAAGGCTCTTTCGGCGATCGCCATTTCTGCGTGTGTTGCTGCCACCCTCACGCTCCTGCCCGGCTTCGCCCCCACCGTCGAGGCGAGCGTGCCGCAGCCGCTTGCCAAGAGCGACCGGCTCGATATCCGTACCGTCGGCAAGGACTGCTCGCAGCAGGCCTGGCCGAATTTCGAAGCGTCCTGCCTCCGCCAGGCCGGCACCAAAGCCAACATCCGCGAGGCTCGCCTTGTGACTGCCAACCGTACTCCGTAGTGGGGGTCTGTCAGTTTCGCGTCAGCTAACTCTCAAGATAAACCCCAAAGATATACCCCATGGATATTTGCGACGTCCCGTCGCACACTGCCTGATGCTCGCGCCCGTCGGAATGACCCGTCGGGCGCGATCCCATCGGGGGGTCGCCAGCACGCCTGCAGTCGCCTCCGGCCATCAACCTGATCCACTGCCGATTGCCATGACCATGGGCGCCCTCGGGGTGGTCTATGGCGATATCGGCACCAGCCCCCTCTACGCCCTGAAGGAAGCCGCCAAGGCCGCCGCCCATGGCGGCACTTTGACGAACGATGCCGTTCTGGGCGTCGCCTCGCTGATCCTCTGGGCGCTGTTGCTGATCATCTCACTGAAATATGCGCTGTTGATTCTGCGTGCGGATAACCGCGGCGAAGGCGGCATCGTCGCGCTGCTGGCCTTGCTGCATGCCCGCAACGCTCAACCCGGTACCTGGCGCGCGCATTTGCTGGTCGTCGGCCTCATCGGCGCCGCGCTACTGTACGGGGACGGCGCGATCACGCCGGCCATCTCCGTGCTCTCAGCCATCGAAGGTCTGAAGGTCGACGCACCCTCGCTCGCGCCGGCGGTTGTGCCCGTGACCGTCGTCATCCTGATCGGACTGTTCATGATGCAGAAGCAGGGCACCGGCTTCATCGGCCGCATCTTCGGACCGGTGATGCTGGCCTGGTTCTTCGTGCTGGCAGCGCTCGGCATCCACGGCATCGTCAAGGCGCCGGCGGTGCTGGCGGCGCTCAGCCCGCTCTATGCGTTCGACTTCCTGATCCATCAGGATTTTCATGTCTCCTTCGCGATCCTGGGGGCCGCCTTCCTCGCGGTGACCGGCGGCGAAGCCATGTACGCCGACATGGGGCATTTCGGCCGCCTGCCGATCCGGCTGGCCTGGTTCGCGATCTGCCTGCCTGCGCTCGTGCTGAACTATTTCGGCCAGGCCGCGCTGCTGATCACCGATCCCACCATGATCGAAAATCCGTTCTTCCAGCTCTGCCCTGACGCCCTGCATTATCCGCTGGTCGCGTTCTCGGCGGTCGCGACCGTGATCGCCTCGCAAGCCATCATCTCCGGCGTGTTCTCGTTGACGCAGCAGTCGATCCAGCTCGGCTTCCTGCCGCGCATGCAGATCCGTCACACCACGAGCGACGCGATCGGCCAGATCTACGTGCCGTTGGTGAACTGGCTGCTCGCCGCCGCAACGCTCGGCGCCGTGCTGAGTTTCGGCAGCTCGGAGGCGCTGGCCGGCGCCTACGGCATCGCGGTGTCGCTATTGATGGCGATCACCACGCTGCTCGCCGCCCTGGTCGCGATCCAGTGGGGCTATTCACCGTGGCTCGTGGTTGCCGTGAACGGCTTCTTCTTCGTGATCGATTTGATCTTCTTCTCGGCCAATTCGATCAAGCTGTTCGAGGGCGGCTGGTTTCCGCTGATGCTGGCGGGCTTCGTCGCCTTCCTGATGCTGACCTGGCGCAGCGGCGTGAAGCTCGTCGAAGCCGCACGCGCGAAGCTGCGCCAGCCCGAGGAGGATCTGATCGAGACCGCGGTCAACCAGTGCAGCGCCAGACTCCCCGGCACCGCCGTGTTCCTGGCCTCGGCGCCGCGCGGCGTGCCGCTGGCACTGACCCAGTTCGTCAAGCACAACCACGTGCTGCACGAGCGCATCGTCCTGGTCACCGTGCTGATCGAGGAGCTTCCTCACATCGCCGACGAAGACCGCATCGAGGTGATCGAGATCATTCCCGGCATTACCCGCGTCGTTCTGCATTACGGCTTCATGCAGAACCCGACGATTTACGAAGGGCTGACCTTCGCCTGCCGCCACGGCAAGCTGCCCGGCATCGACCTCTCCGACATCACCTATTACGTCGGCCGCGAGACAATCATCCCGCGCGAGGACGTGCCGGGCATGTGGGTCTGGCGCGAAACCGTGTTCGCCTTCCTGCAACGCAACGCCGAACGCTCCGCCGCGTTCTTCGGCGTACCTACCAAGCAGGTGGTGGAATTCGGCACGGAGCTGGAGATTTAGCTGGTCAGTGCAGTATCCGGATCGAGCACAACTCAATCCGGGACAGCCGTCCGAATGAAGAACCCGGATTTCGCTTGCGCTCCATCCGGGCTACGGGGTGACGCATCACTCCCCGTTCGACTCCCCATTCGCCCCGTTTCCGCTCTCGGCCTCTTCCGTGATGTGCTCGACCGAGACGACGTGTTCGTCCTCCGCGGTGTCGAACACGATCACGCCCTGGGTCGAGCGGCCGGCGACGCGGATGCCTTCGACCGGGCAGCGGATCAGCTGACCCTTGTCGGTAACCAGCATGATTTGATCAGCATCCTCCACGGGGAACGACGCTACGAGGTTGCCGTTGCGGTTGTTGACGCTCATGGCGACGATGCCTTTGCCGCCGCGGCCCGTGGTGCGGTACTCGTAGGACGACGTCCGCTTGCCGTAACCGTTGACGGACACGGTCAGCACGACCTGCTCCTGCGCTGACATCTCGACGTAACGCTCCTGGGCGAGTTGGAAGCTGCCGGAGGTCTCCTCGGTCTCGGCGTCCGCCGCCGGCTCCTCGGCCGCAGCTTCGCCGGCGACCGCACGACGCATCTTCAGGTACGCCGAGCGCTCGTCGGACGTCGTCTCGACGTGGCGCAGGATCGCCAGCGAGATCACCTTGTCGCCCTCGGCAAGCGCAATGCCGCGCACGCCCATCGAGGTGCGGCCGGTGAACACCCGCACGTCGGTCACGGGGAAGCGGATGCACTGGCCGCCGGCGCCGGTCAAAAGCACGTCGTCGTGCTCAGTGCAGATCTGCACGTCGACGATCGCTTCATTGTCGTCGAGCTTCATCGCGATGATGCCGGAGCGGCGGACATCCACGAAGTCGGACAGCTTGTTGCGCCGGACGTTGCCGCCTGTCGTGGCAAACATCACGTCGAGATTGCCCCAGGTGGACTCGTCCTCCGGCAGCGGCATGATGGTGGTGATGCGCTCGCCCTGCTCCAGCGGCAGGATGTTGATCAGCGCCTTGCCGCGCGCATTCGGCGCGGCCATCGGCAGGCGCCAGACTTTGATCTTGTAGACCTGTCCGCGCGAGGAGAAGAACAGCATCGGAGTATGCGTGGACGCCACGAACAGCCGGCTGACAAAATCCTCATCGCGGGTCTGCATGCCGGCGCGGCCCTTGCCGCCGCGGCGCTGGGCCCGGTAGGCCGACAGCGGCACGCGCTTGACGTAGCCGGCGTGCGAGACGGTGACGACCATGTCCTCGCGCTGGATCAGGTCCTCGTCCTCGACCTCACCTTCCTGCTCGATGATGACGGTGCGGCGCGGGGTTGCGAACTCGGCCTTCACTTCGGCGAGCTCGGACTTGATGATGCCCAGCACGCGGTCGCGCGAGCGCAGGATGTCGAGATAGTCGGCGATCTCGCCGGCGAGCTTGTCGAGCTCCTCGCGGATTTCGTCGCGGCCGAGTGCGGTGAGGCGTTGCAGGCGCAGATCGAGAATGGCCCTCGCCTGCTCCATCGACAGCCGGATCGTGCCGTTCTCGCTGATGCGGTGGCGCGGATCGTCGATCAGCGTCAGCATGTCCTCGACGTCCCGGGCCGGCCAGTCGCGCGACATCAGGGTGTCGCGGGCGGTGGTCGGGTCGGGCGAGGTCCGGATGACGCGGATCATCTCGTCGATATTGGCGACTGCGATGGCGAGACCGACCAAAACATGGGCGCGATCTCGGGCCTTGGCGAGCAGGAACTTGGTGCGCCGCGTGACGACCCGCTCGCGGAAGTCGACGAAGATCGCCAGCAGGTCCTTCAGGTGCATGACCCGTGGACGGCCGCTGTCGAGCGCCACCATGTTGACGCCGAAGCTCGTCTGCAGCGGCGTGAACCTGTAGAGCTGATTGAGCACCACATCCGGCACGGCGTCGCGCTTCAATTCGATGACGACGCGGTAGCCGTCGCGATCGGATTCATCGCGCAGGTCGCCGATGCCTTCGATCTTCTTTTCCTTGACCAGCTCGGCGATGCGCTCGACCATCGTCGCCTTGTTCACCTGGTAGGGAATCTCGGTGATGATGATCGCCTCGCGCTCCTTGCGGATGGTCTCGATCGCGACCTTGCCGCGCATCATGACCGAGCCGCGGCCGAGGTGATAGGCGGCGCGGATGCCCTGCCGTCCGAGGATGACGCCGCCGGTCGGGAAGTCCGGTCCCGGCACGATGTTGATGAGCTCGTCGATGGTGAGCGCGGGGTTGTCGATCAGCGCGACGCAGGCGTCGATGACCTCGCCGAGATTGTGCGGCGGGATGTTGGTCGCCATGCCGACCGCGATGCCGCCGGCGCCGTTGACGAGAAGGTTCGGGAACTTGGCTGGCAAGACCGACGGTTCGGTCTCGTTGTTGTCGTAGTTCGGCTGGAAGTCGACCGTGTCCTTGTCGATGTCGGCCAGCAGAGCCAGCGCCGCCTTCGTCAATCGGGCTTCGGTATAACGATAGGCAGCCGGGGGATCGCCGTCGACCGAGCCGAAATTGCCCTGGCCGTCGATCAGCGGCACGCGCATGGAGAAGTCCTGCGCCATCCGGACCATGGCGTCGTAGATCGACTGGTCGCCATGCGGATGATATTTACCGATGACGTCACCGACCACGCGGGCGGACTTGACGTACTTCTTGTCCGGCGTGTGCCCCTGCTCGTTCATCGAGTACAGGATGCGGCGATGCACCGGCTTCAGGCCATCGCGGGCGTCAGGCAGCGCCCGCGCCACGATCACGCTCATGGCGTAGTCGAGATAGGACTTCTTCATCTCCTCGAAGATGGAGACGGGGCGAATATCCGAGGGTTGCGCCGGCTGGTCGCCGGGCTTGTCGTCGTCGTCAGCCAAGGGGAAATCCGGTGAGGTTTTATCTGGGAATCATATAGCGCATCGAGCCTCTGATAACCACCCTCGCGGCGTTCTGGGAAGCGCTTTTTCCGCCTATTTTTCCAACAACTTAAGCCCTTGCGAGCGGTGTCTCGGACAGCACTCGCATCGGCCTTGCAAAATCGCCGCTCACGCGTGGAAAACCGCGCGGTGAGCTTGCCGCGTCGGCGCGTTTGCCAAGCCGCAATCCGAGCTCACCCCAAACATGAAGCGGGCCCGGAAATGCCGAGCCCGTCCTGTCGATTAGTGGGATGTTCTGACATGAGATGAGAAGCGCCGCCCATCCGGCCGGGCGTCCGCATCAGGCGCCGCGTTCTTGGAGCGGAATCGCTCAGAACGGGATATCGTCGTCCATGTCGCTGTTGCGGCCACCGCCGCCGGCGGCAACAGGGCGCCGCGGCGTGCTGCTGACCGGACCGGAGGAGCCGAAATCGCCGCCCGGCTCGTCGCCGAAGCTGCCGCCTCCGCCACCGCCGCTACGACCGTCCAGCATCGTCAAGGTCGAGTTGAACCCCTGCAGCACGACTTCGGTCGAGTACTTTTCGACACCGCTCTGGTCGGTCCATTTGCGGGTCTGGAGCGCACCCTCGACGTAAATCTTGGCGCCCTTCTTCAGATACTGTTCGGCGACCTTGCAGAGCCCTTCATTGAAGATCACGACGCGGTGCCACTCGGTCTTTTCCTTGCGCTCGCCAGTCGCCTTGTCGCGCCACGTCTCCGAAGTCGCGACGCTCAGATTGGCGATCGGCCGCCCGTCCTGGGTGCGGCGGATTTCAGGATCCTTGCCGAGATTTCCAACCAGAATGACCTTGTTGACGCTTCCCGCCATCTCCGCTCTCCGCTCCGAATGCCACTGAATTCAAGAAGGCCGGTCCGCTCCCGCGTTCCGCCGTGCCTGTTGAGGCGACCCTATACGCTCGCCGAACACTTGCGGACGACGATCAGGCCGTCACCCTTCCGGTTATCCCCACATATAGCATCGACCTCCGGTTCGTTCCAGATTTGTTCTTGGCGAAGACAGATCTGAAGGCGTGGGATCGATCGGCCACATGTGTTGCGGAAAGGCACACGTCGATTGGAACCTTTGTAGGTTCCCAAAAATGGAAGAAAGAACTTAACATTCAGCAAGTTATGGGTACTCGCACTGCCCCGGTCTTGTTGCATTTGGGAGACGGACTCTGCCGCTCCGTAGAGCTACGGTTGCCTCGGACTTAGTTCATATGGGCCCTCGCGCCTGATCAGCCGCTTCGGGGAAATAAGAAGCGGACGAAACCTGGGGAGACTGGCAATGAATAAGCTTCTTATTTGTGCAATCGGTGCAGTGGCGATGGGCTTGTCGGCTCCCGCAAGCGCGGCGGACATGGCCGCGCGTCCCTACACCAAAGCCCCGCCGCCGGCGGTTGCCGCCATCTACGACTGGAGCGGCTTCTACATCGGCATCAACGGCGGCGGTGGCTCCAGCCACAAGTGCTGGGACTTCGTCACGCCCGCGACCGGCGTTCTCGTCGGCGAAGGCTGTCACAATGCAACAGGGGGCACCGTCGGCGGCCAGATCGGCTATCGCTGGCAGTCCGCCAATTGGGTGTTCGGTCTGGAAGGCCAGGGCAACTGGGCTGACTTCCGGGGCGACAACGTGAGCACCCTCTTCCCTGGTACCGCTTTGGTGACGGGTGATCGCAACCGTTCCCGCATCGACGCTTTCGGTCTCATCACCGGTCAGGTCGGTTACGCCTGGAACAACGTGCTGCTTTACGTGAAGGGCGGCGCCGCCGTCGTCGGTGACAAGTACGACATCTACGCTGCTGCGGGTACGCCCGGCGCGGGCGCGCTGCTGGCTTCGGCCCGGGAGACTCGCTGGGGTGGCACGGTCGGGGCCGGTCTGGAATTCGGCTTCGCCCCGAACTGGTCGCTGGGCTTTGAGTACGACCACATCTTCCTTGGCGATCGCACGATCGGCTTCACAACGCCCGCGGGTGCGGTATTCGGCAGCGACCGGATTCGCCAGGACGTAGACATGGGCCTGGTGCGCTTGAACTATCGCTGGGGCGGTCCGGCCATCGCAAGGTACTGATCGCGCTGGACATATCGCACTTCGAAGGCCGGCCTTGCGCCGGCCTTTTGCTGTGCAGTTCTCCAATATTAATCGGTCAATAACCGTTCCGTTTTCCGACCGTTGTTGCTTTTGAGTGACACAACTTGCGGCTTCACTGGTGTAAGTACGGCATCAGTTGGGCAAGTGAGTCCGATGCCCTCCCTATCGTGGAAGGCACAATCAGAAACTGGGACTGGGATTAGTTGAAAATGAAAAAGGTTTTGTTGGCTTCGGCCTGTTTGTTCGCTCTCGCCGCCCCGGCTTCGGCCGCTGATCTCGCGGCGCGCCCCTACACCAAGGCCCCGGTGGCCATGGCTTCGGTCTACAACTGGACCGGCTTCTACCTCGGTATCGTCGGTGGCGGCGCTTGGGAAAATTCCTCGACCGACCCGAAGATGAAGGGCGGCTTCGTCGGCGGTACTGCCGGCTACAACTGGCAGACCGGCAATGTCGTGCTCGGCGTCGAGGCCGATGGTTCCTGGGCTGATGTCAGCGCGTCGGTCACCGGCCCCGTTGCCGTCCCCGGCTTCGGCCTCGTCAGCACCACCCTCAGCTCCAAAACCGATGCGATGGGAACCGTGCGCGGCCGCATCGGCTACGCCGTCAACAACGTCCTGTTCTACGGCACCGGTGGTTACGCCTGGATCGACAACAAGCTCAGCGTCAGCGCGCTCGGCGTGACCGTTTCCGACAGCAAGTGGCACTCCGGCTGGACCGTCGGTGCGGGCGTCGAAGCGTTCTTCGCTCCGCAGTGGTCGGTCAAGGGCGAGTACCTCTTTCGCAGCCTCGGCGGCGAGACCTACTTCTCGGGCGCCCTGCCCTCCGGCACGCTCGAGTTTCACACCGTGCAGGTCGGCGTGAACTATCACTTCGGGGGCCCGGTGGTCGCCAAGTACTGAGTTCAGTACTTAGCCCCAACGCCATCCGCGTTACGAAAGGCCGGCCTTGTGCCGGCCTTTTTGTTTTGTCGGGCACGTTGCCGCGCAGTTCCACCCTGCTCCTGCCAGATGCCGCCAGTGCGCCAACAATCCGTTGACGATTCGCAAGTCCCACTGGAAATCCGTCTCCGTTCTTCCTACGTTCGCTGACAACCCCATCGGCGCCGATCCCGGTTCCGGGCGAAGCGCGCCTTTTTTGTTGGCGCGATCGCGCGCCTTTGGGATTCCTTGAGGGCAACCCGGATGGATGAAGTGATCAAGGCGAAGCGCCAACAGCAGAACGTGGGATCAAACCTGCGCGCAATTACCATCCGTGGCGCGCGCGAGCACAATCTCAAGAACGTCGATGTCGAGATTCCCCGCGACAAGCTGGTGGTGTTCACGGGGCTGTCGGGCTCCGGCAAATCCTCGCTCGCGTTCGACACCATCTACGCCGAAGGCCAGCGCCGCTACGTCGAATCGCTGTCTGCCTACGCCCGCCAGTTCCTGGAGATGATGCAGAAGCCCGACGTCGACCAGATCGACGGCCTGTCGCCGGCGATCTCGATCGAGCAGAAGACGACGTCGAAGAACCCGCGCTCCACCGTCGGCACGGTGACCGAAATCTACGACTACATGCGCCTGCTGTGGGCGCGCGTCGGCGTGCCCTATTCGCCCGCCACCGGCCTGCCGATCGAGAGCCAGATCGTCTCGCAGATGGTCGATCGCGTGCTGGCGCTGCCCGAGGGCTCGCGCCTCTATCTGCTCGCGCCGGTCGTGCGCGGCCGCAAGGGCGAGTACCGCAAAGAGCTTGCCGAATGGCTCAAGAAGGGCTTTCAGCGCGTCAAGATCGACGGCGCCTTCCACGAGCTCGCCGAAGCCCCTGTTCTCGACAAGAAATTCCCGCACGACATCGACGTCGTCGTCGATCGCATCGTGGTGCGCCCCGACATCGGCCAGCGCCTCGCCGAAAGTTTCGAGACCGCGCTGAAACTTGCCGAGGGCCTCGCCGTCATCGAATTCGCGGATGCGCCGGCTGCGGCAGCACCCGCGGAAGAGAAGAAGAAGACCGCAAAGATCCACGACAAGAGCGGACCCGAGCGCATGCTGTTCTCGGAAAAGTTCGCCTGCCCGGTGTCCGGCTTCACCATCCCCGAGATCGAGCCCCGGCTGTTCTCGTTCAACAACCCCTATGGCGCCTGTCCTGCGTGCGGCGGCCTCGGCGTCGAGCAGCATGTCGACGAAGACCTCGTCATTCCCGACAAGGAGCTCGCCATTGGCAAGGGCGCAATCGCGCCCTGGGCCAAATCCTCGTCGCCCTATTACATTCAGACGCTGACTGCGCTCGGCAAGCACTACAAGTTCACGCTGACCACCAAATGGAAGGATCTGCCCAAGAAGACGCAGAACGCGATCCTCCATGGCTCCGGCGAGGACGAGATCAAGTTCTCCTACGAGGACGGCGTCCGCTCCTACGACACCAAGAAGCCGTTCGAGGGCGTCATCACCAACATCAACCGCCGCTATCGCGAGACCGAGAGCGAGTGGGCGCGTGAGGAGCTGGCGAAGTACTTCCACGACGTGCCCTGCGAGGCGTGCCACGGCTTTCGGCTGAAGCCCGAGGCGCTTTGCGTCAAGATCGGCGGCAAGCATATCGGCGACATCTCCGAGATGTCGGTGAAGGGCGCCGGCGCGTGGTTCGAGACCGTGCCGGAGGCGCTGAACACCCAGCAGAACGAGATCGCCGGCCGCATCCTCAAGGAGATCCGCGAGCGCCTCACCTTCCTGCTCGACGTCGGCCTCAACTACCTCACGCTCTCCCGCTCCTCCGGCACGCTCTCCGGCGGCGAAAGCCAGCGCATCCGGCTGGCTTCGCAGATCGGCTCGGGGCTAACAGGCGTGCTCTACGTGCTCGACGAGCCCTCGATCGGCTTGCACCAGCGCGACAACGCGCGCCTGCTCGACACGCTCAAGAGACTTCGTGACCTCGGCAACACCGTGATCGTGGTCGAGCACGACGAGGACGCGATCCTGCTCGCCGACCACGTGCTCGACATCGGCCCCGGCGCCGGCATGCATGGCGGCAACATCATCGCCGAAGGCACGCCCGCCGAGATCATGCGCAACCCCAACTCGCTGACGGGCAAATATCTCACCGGCGAGCTCGAGGTCGAGGTGCCCGAGCGGCGCCCGCCGAACCATCGCCGCACCATCAAGGTGGTCAACGCGCGCGGCAATAACCTCAAGAACGTTACGGCCGAAATTCCGCTCGGCCTGTTCACCTGCGTCACCGGCGTCTCCGGCGGCGGCAAATCGACGCTGCTGATCGACACGCTCTACAAGGCGATCGCCCGCAAGCTGAACAATGCCAGCGAAGGCGCCGCGCCGCACGACCGCATCGAGGGCCTCGAGCACATCGACAAGATCATCGACATCGACCAGTCGCCGATCGGTCGCACGCCGCGCTCCAACCCCGCGACCTATACCGGTGCCTTCACGCCGATCCGCGAATGGTTCGCCGGCCTGCCCGAGTCGAAAGCGCGCGGCTACGAGCCCGGCCGGTTCTCCTTCAACGTCAAGGGCGGCCGCTGCGAGGCCTGCCAGGGCGACGGCGTCATCAAGATCGAGATGCACTTCTTGCCCGACGTCTACGTCACCTGCGACGTCTGCAAGGGCAAGCGCTACAACCGCGAGACGCTGGAGGTCCTATTCAAGGGCAAGAGCATCGCCGACGTGCTCGACATGACCGTCGAGGAAGCGGCCGAGTTCTTCAAGGCGGTCCCACGTGTACGCGAGACGTTCCAGACGCTGCATCGCGTCGGCCTCGACTACATCCATGTCGGCCAGCAGGCCACGACGCTCTCGGGCGGCGAAGCCCAGCGCGTCAAGCTCGCAAAAGAGCTGTCAAAGCGCGCCACCGGCCGCACGCTCTACATCCTGGACGAGCCGACCACCGGGTTGCATTTCCACGACGTCAAGAAGCTGTTGGAGGTGCTGCACGAGCTGGTCGCGCAGGGCAACACGGTCGTCGTCATCGAGCACAATCTCGAAGTGATCAAGACCGCCGACTGGGTCATCGACCTCGGCCCCGAAGGCGGCGATGGCGGCGGCGAGATCGTCGCCTGGGGCCCGCCAGAGGACATCGCAAAAGCGCCGCGGAGCTATACGGGGAAGTTCCTGGCGCCGGTGCTGGCGAAGGCTCGGAAGCCGAAGCGGAGACGCGCGGCGAGCGAGGCGGCCGAGTAGGTTACGCCGCGGGAGCGGCCGACACATTGTCTGAGGGAGACTGAGTTTGCCTGCCGGACTTGTGCAAACCTATCGTGCGTTCGCCCACAATAATGCTTGGGCAAACCACCGGCTGCTCACCGCTTGCGCGGCGCTGTCTCAGGCCGACTTCGAAGCCGAGCGGACCGGCTTCTTTCCGAGCCTGCAACGCACGCTGAACCACATCCATGTCATCGACCTCTTCTATGTCGATGCACTGGAGGGCGGATGGTTGGGACCGGCAGCTTGGAAGAACGACGTGCCGCACCTTTCCCTTGCTGCGCTGAAGCCTGCGCAAGCCGCGATCGACAAGCGCTTGATCGCCATGTGCGATGCACTGACGCCCGAGATTCTCAACGGCATTGTGCGGATCAACCGCGACACGCGGGTCCAGGCCGAACGCCGCGACCGACTGCTCATGCATCTGTTCCAGCATCAAATTCATCACCGCGGACAAGCGCACGCCATGCTGTCCGAAACGAGCGTCGCGCCGCCTCAGCTTGACGAGTTCTTCGCCGAGGGAGAGGCGCCGCTCAGGGCCACCGAATTCGACCAACTCGGATGGACCGAGGAAACCGTGTGGAAAGCCTAGCGGTGTAGCTTCGTCTCCATGCCCTACTCCCTCGCCATCTTTGATCTCGACGGCACGCTGGCCGACAGCTTTCCGTGGTTCCTGCGCACCATCAACGACGTCGCCGATCGCTTCGGCTTCCGCCGCGTCGCGGACGAGGATATCGAGGGGCTGCGGCATGCTTCTTCGCGGGAGATTCTGAGCCGGCTCGAGGTGCCGCTGTGGAAGCTGCCGGCGATCGCGCGGCATGCGCGGCGACTGAAGGCGGAGGCTGCAGCGGAGATTTCGCTGTTTGCGGGGGTCGAGACAATGCTGCGGACGCTGGCGGAGAGTGGCGTGCAGCTCGCGATGGTGACGTCGGACAGCGAAGCCAATGCGCGCGAGAAGCTCGGCGATTGCGCGACGCTGTTCGCCCATTTCGATTGCGCGGCCTCGCTTTTCGGCAAGCCCGCGAAGTTCCGACGGGTCATCCGCCGCGCCGGCGTGGAGCCGGGCAAGGTCATCTCGATCGGCGACGAAGTGCGCGACATCGAGGCGGCGCGGACAGTGGGAATTGCCTGCGGAGCGGTGGGCTGGGGTTATGCGGCGCCGGCGGCGCTGCGGGCGATGGTGCCGGATCACATGTTTGATCAGATGGATGAGATTGTATGGACGCTGTGCCCCGGTGCCGTAGCCCGGATGAGCGAAGCGATATCCGGGAACGCCGGTGGATGAGGAGAGCCCCGTCCCGCATGTCGCTCCGCTCACGCGGGCTACACGCCCCTACTCCGTCCTGCGCAAGAATGCCCCAAACGCGCGCGGGCCGTCGCCGGTATTGACCTCGCCGATCAGCTTCAGCTCGACCGCATCGATGATATCGAGCGTGTTGCTTTCCCAGCAGGCGACGATAATGCGCTTGCCGTCGGCAGTCGCGGCAATGCCTTCGGGATAATCGCCGACATTGATGCGCTTGAGCGGCTTCAAGGTCGCCAGATCGAACACGCTGACAGTGCCGCCATACTGATCGGTGACGAAGCCGCGGCCCTGCGCCAACGCCACCGCATAAGGGCGCATCCCGACCTGCACGCGGCCGGTCTCGGCCCCAGTGGCGATGTCGATCACGGAGACGTCGTTGGAGCCGACATTGGCGGTGTAGGCGCGCTTGCCCTCGGCATCGATGGTGACGCCGAACGGACGGGTGCCGACCTTGATGGTCGTCGTGCGCTGGCGCGTCGCGGTGTCGACCACCGACACACTGTCGTCGTCGCGGTCGGCCGAGAGCAGCAGCTTGCCATCCGGCGTTACCGCGAGCCCCGATGGCGAGGCGCCGACCGCAATGCTGGCCGTGACGCTGCGCGAGGCCGCGTCGATCACCCGCACCGCCGCCGCATACCAGTCCGCGACATAGACGGTGCGGCCATCCGGCGCGACGGCAATGCCGAGCGGCCCGCCGCCGACCTCGATCCGCGCCGCAACCTGCCGCGTTGCTGCGTCCACCACCGTCACGGCTTTGGCATCCGGGCTCGTGACATAGGCAAAACGTCCGTCCGCGCTGACGGCGACGCCGGCCGGCTTGCCGCCGATCGGGATGGTCGCGACGCTGCGCGCCGTGGCGAGGTCCACGACCATCAGATCGTCGCTGAGCTGGTTGGTGACGAATGCCTCTTCGGCGAACACATGCGCGATGCCGGCCAGGCAAAAGCTGGCGGCGAGCGCCGCCAGGACCAGCGCCCGCACCGTCAGCTTCCGCTCTCGATCTTCTTCTTGAGTGCCTCGAGGCCCGCCTGGTACAGCCCCTTCACCGCCTTGACCGCGGCCTCGTCACTCAGCTCCGGCGGCGGCTCGTTGTTGGGAAAGCCACGATAGAACGCGCCGGCCCATTCCAGCGTCGAGCCCTTGCCGTCAGCGCTCGGCGTCACCGTCAATGTCGAGGAATAATTGGTGACCGGCAGCACCTTCACGTCCACATTGGTGATCCGGTAGGAATAGCTCATCGCGGCGGCGTCAAACTTGTAGAGCTCCTCGTCGACGGTCGCGCCTCCCGTCAGCGTCAGCTTGCGCGTCGCGCCGATCTCGTTGCCCTTCTCGCCCTCGGTCTTGGTGACAGGTGGCAGCCAGCTCATGTCCTGGAAATTGCCCATTGCGGCCCACACCTTGGCCGGGGCGGCGTTGATCTCGATGGATTCGCGCACCTTCTGACGGGTCGGCCCGTGGGCCCAGGCCGATGTCGAAACCGGGCCAAACGCCGCCGTCAAAGCCACCGCGCCCGCGGCAATCAGCACCGCGGCCAGGACCGTGCGCCGTCCAATCGTCACCCTCATCTCGTTTCCTCATACGTGTCGGTGATCATGCGCGACTTGAAGCGCGCTGGAATCATGGTAGCGCATTTTGCGGCCGCGGGGAGACCCGTTCGTGGCCGCGTTGCGGCGGGGCTCGCGCGCCCCACAACCCCTTGCCGCCCCGGCGGGCAAAACACCAATAAGCGGGTCAATCACGGCGCTTAAAAATATTTCTCTTTATCCGCATTTCGGATTATCACATAAAGAGCCATCCCAACCCGGCCGAGGGGCGGATCGCGATCGTCACGAACGCGGGATGGGACGTGGTGGACGTGGGCCACACCGGCGCGAAGGCTTCGCAGGGCGGGCAACCGTGAGCGAAAGTGTCGCGCACACGACCGGTGCAGCCTGCGTACGGCAAAATCGTGTGGTCCTGGCGCCCGGGGTCTGTGCGCCAAGTCTTGCGGTGATGCGTGCGGGCCGACCGGGCCGCAGCGTCAGCCATCCGCAAGGCGACGGGGGCAATAGTGCATCGCTCCCCGGGGAGATCACGACATAAGCCGTAAAACCACTGCGCAGGGAAGGCCGTGTGTTGGGCTTCACCTGTATGCCGCTGTGCAGCCTCTCGTAGCGCAACCTTCGCACAGTGGACCGTGGGTGCCAGCCGGCACCCGGCCTTCCCTGCGCCCTCGGCATTTTGGGGGCAAAGAATGCCGCAAAGCTCGGGCCGCACAGGCCGCGAGAATGCGAAACCGCGCGTATCACGCGAATAGCAATGCCAGATGACTTCGGGCTCTCGTGCCCCGGACGCGGCGCAGCGCCCCTTCGGCGATGCGCCGCAGAGCCGTGACCCATCCTGCGGCAGAATGCACGGCTTCTGGATCCCGGCTCAACGCCACACCGCCGTAAGCGCGTTTACGCGCGTCTTCGACGCGCTATGGCGCTGCGTCGCGTTCGGGACGAGAGCCATTCCGATCGATCTCTTGATCGGGACATATCCGGAACGCAACCCTCACGAAAGCTGTATCTGAGAAACATGCAGCAACAAAACCCGATATGCCTCGCGAGGGCAAACTTGAATCTGGGATCGCGGTCCGAAAATGGCCTTGGAGAACCTGGCTCTGAGACAGTTTGCCGGCATGAGGCCAGCCCCACCTCGCGACCCCGCAATGATTGACGGACGTCCGGGACCGTAGGAGTGCGCGATGGTATCAACGTATTTCAGTTACAGCTACATCACGCGCAATCTCAAGCAGTCCCTGACGCGGGTCGAACAGCAACAGGACGTAGCGCGAGAGGCCGCCTATTACAAAGCCCACATCGGCAACGTGAAGTCCGTCGACGACTTCATGAAAGACTATCGCCTTTATCATTATGCAACGAAGGCGTATGGCCTGGAAGACATGGCCTACGCCAAGGCCTTCATGAAAAAGGTGCTGGAGAGCGACCTCTCCGACGCAAACAGCTTTGTCAACAAGCTGGTCGACAAGCGTTACCGTGAGTTCGCCGCCGCGTTTTCCTTCAATGGCAGTGCCACGCCGGTGGCGCAATCGGAGAACCAGACCGACGAGATGATTGGTCTGTACACGGCGACCAGGAAAAGCCAGGTCGATGCACTTGCCGGCGATTCGAATTACTACAGCGCCGAAATCGGTAACATCAGCAGTGCAGACCAGCTCCTGAACAACGACCGTCTTCGCAACTATGTCTATTCGGCGTACGGGATCGATCAAAGCAAGTGGTCGCGTGACACCATAAGCCAGGTCTTGCGCAGCGATCCATCCGATCCCAACAGCTACGTCAACACCACTTTCGCTTCTCAGCTAAGTGGCCTCAACGCCGACCTTGCTCAGGCCCGATCGGATGTCACCGCGGCCAATTCAAGGATCGCCGACTACACCGCCCAACTATCGCAACCGGGCGCGAACGTGACCCAGTTGAACGTCCAGATTCTGGTCGAAAAGCATCATTTGGAGTCATATGCGAGCAGCATTTCCAGCCTTAGCGAGCAGATAGGGACGATTGGCGGGTTCGTCGACCTGGCCGGTGCGTTCGAGTTTTCCTCCGACGGGTCGCTTCCGTCAGGTGTGTCGGCGCAGACTGCTGCAAATGTCACGATCACGAAACAGAAGTTCGACGACAGCAAGTCCGCCGTCTATTCGGCGGCGAGCCCGTTGAACGAAGCTTTTGCAATCAGGCAATTTAGAACTGCCATCCTCAAGATCAATTCAGTCCAGGCGTTCGTATCGACACCGGGCGTGTATGAATTTGCGCTGGGAGCTGTCGGCCTCGAGCCCGCGAACGTCTCGCCGGCGACTGTCAAGGCCGTGCTCGAAAGCGACATCAACGACCCCAAAAGCTACGTCTATACCCTCAAGGACAATCGATATTTGGAGCTGGCACGCGCCTTCAACTTCGACGCAAAAGGCAATCTGACCACCCCCTTGGTGGCTCAGGACTCGGCTGAAGTCCTCCAGATCGCCAAGGACTACGTCATTGGAGCGGTGAAGAGCGCCAGCACGGCGACTCCCCAGCAGCAGGCCGCAGTTCGGGCACAGGCCACGAAGGATGCGTCGGAATATCAGCAGGCCATCGCCGGCATCGACAGTGTTTCCGATCTTCTCGCAAACAGGCCGATGGTCGATTTCATTCTCTTGGCCAAGGGTCTGGATCCCAGGAAGGTCAGCACCGAATTTCTCAAGAAGATCTTCAGCTCCGACCTGAACGATCCAAAGAGCTTCGCGAACACCGAGAGCGATCCTCGCTTTGCCGAAATCGTGGCGTCGTTCAATTTCGACAGTAAAGGCAACGTCGCGCGTCTTCCGATGATGGGTCCGCAAAAGCGGGATCAGTTTCGGGAAACACAAGCGAACTATGTCGAGCAAAGCCTGGAGCAGCAGCAGGGCGATGCCAATCCCGGCGTGCGCCTTGCGCTCTATTTCCAGCGAAAGGCGGGGGACATCACGTCCGCATACGACATCCTTGCCGACAAGGCTCTTTCGGAGGTGTTCAGGACCACTTTCGATTTGCCTGACTCGATGGCGGCGATGCCGATCGATCAGCAGGCCAAGTTCGTAGACAGATTCATGAAGATCAAGGATCTGTCCGATCCCGCGAAGGTGACAAAGCTGTTGAGCCGTTTCTCCGCCATGTATGACATCAGAAACAGCCAGAGCACCGGCCAGGGTCAATCCCCCCTGCTCAACCTGTTTCAGGGATCCAGTTCGGGGATCAGTGACTCCACATACTTGGCCATCGCCAAGCTGCGCACCCGCTGATGATCGCTCGCCGATACTAGCCCAACACCTCGAGCACCAGCTCCATGGTCATCAGCACGGGATTGTCGCCACGAATCAGACGGCCCTCCGCTATGCCGCCAGTGTAGTCGATCAGGGCGACATCGAGTGCGGCTTCGAGGGCGCCGGAGGAGCCGGCCGCAATCGCGCCGCCGGTTACCGCAAGCTCGGTCGCGAAGGGCTCAGTCACGCCGCCATGGGTGAAGCGCGCCCCAATGGTCGAGCCGACACCGCCATGGATCCTCGCGCGCGCGATGCCTTGCGCGCGGCAGAAGTCTTCGAGACAGCCCGCGAAATCCTGATTGGGGCGCAGCCGCAGCGCGAAAGCGCGGCTGGTCGTGCGTGCGCCGGTGCTCGCAGCCGCCACGGGCCCGAACAGCTTGAAATTGGTCTCGCGATCTGGCTCTGCGGCGAACATCGCACCATCGATGCCGAAGGCCTCGACCTCGAACGGCTCGGCGACATCGGTCACGTCCGGCAGCATGTGGCCACCACCGGCGCGGCCATCGGCCTCCGTCCACAGCCCATGGCAATGAAAGAACGGGGCGCCATTGTGCATGCCCAGCGTCATGCTGCCGAGCCTGGTGCGCGTCACGCCGCTTGGCCGGAATGTGTCGCTATAAAACGCGGCATTCTCGCTGGTCTTCGACAGCGCCGGCATGACATAGCCGAACGGCCCGAGCGCGCCGCGCCCGAAGCTGAGCACGCCGCCGGCGAATCCCTCCGCGGCGAAACCGCGGCGCGCCGCCTCCAGCAGCGGCAGACCTGCTTGAAGCGTGAAGGAGAAAGCGCGTCCCCTCGCCTCCGCCCATTGGATGCGCTCGGCGACCGGCGCGCCGGGCTGCTTGATGCTGCGCATGACCTTCGCTCAGCCCGCCCGTGTCTTGTCGAGATCGAGCAGCCCGCGCGCCTCGAGCTCGTCGCGAACCATCCGTTTGGGAACCTTGCCGTAGCCGGATTTCGGCAAGGCCTCCCAAAAGAAGAACCGCTTCGGCATCTTGTAGCGGGGGACCTTGGGGCCGAGGAATGCCGCCATCTCCGCTTCGCTCACCGGCTTCGCGCCTTCGCGGGCGACGCAGACGGCAACGCCGACCTCGCCCCAGGTCGCATCGGGTACGCCGAGCACCGCGACCTCGCCGACGCAAGGATGGGTCAGAATCTTCTCCTCGATTTCGCGCGGATAGATGTTGGAGCCGCCGGAGATGTACATGTCGGAGGCTCGTCCCGTGATGTAGACGAACCCCTCCTCGTCCATGTGGCCGAGATCGCCAGTGCGGAACCAGCCGTTGCGGAAAGCCTTCGCATTGGCTTCGGGATTGTCATAGTAGCCGGCCAGCACCGCGGGGCCGATTACGCAGATCTCGCCGCTCTGGTTGGCGCCGAGTTCACGGCCCTCGTCGTCCTGGATCGAGACCTGCATGCCGGTACGCTCGAAGCCACAGGTGCCGATCTTCGCGTGCGGCCCGTCCTCGGGGTCATGCAGCGCTGCCGGCAGCACGGTGATGTTGCCGGTCACCTCGCCGAGGCCGAAATACTGCACGATCACCTTGCCGAGCTTCCTCAGCGCAGCCTTCTGGTCCTCGCGATACATCGGCGCACCCGCATAGATCACATGGCGCAGCGAGGAATGATCGTATTTGTCGGCGGCGGGATGCTCGACCATCATCTTCAGAATGGTCGGCACCACGAAGAGATTGCTGACGCGATGCGCCTCGATCAGGCGGAACGCCTCGTCAATGTCGAATTTCTCCGTCGGCAGCAGCACGGTGCACACGCCGCGCGCGGTCTGCACCAGCTGATGCACGCCGGCGCCATGCGACAGCGGCGCCACCACCAGCGAGGCATCTGCTTCGGTGACGCCGGGCGTAAGATCGGCGAGATGGTTGGTGACGACAAAACCCATCTGACCGTGGGTGAGCACCGCAGCCTTGGAGCGGCCGGTGGTGCCCGATGTAAAGAAGAACCAGCAGGGATCGTCGTGCTCGACTGCGACGTTCTCGACCACCGTGCCGGCGCGCGACGCGACGGCATCCGCAACCGACGTCTCGGCAAACGGCGCCCGACCGTCGATGCTCCAGGTGAATTCCAGCGCGCCACCGCTTACGGCCGCGGCGTGCTCGGGAAAATCGACATGGCACAGAAACGCCTTCGCGCCGGAGGCCTGCGCGAGATAGGCGACCTCGTCCGGCATCAGGCGGAAATTGGTGGGTACCCAGACCGCGCCAAGCCGGAACGCGGCGAACATCGAGAAGAACATCTCATCGCCGTTCTTGGAATGAACGAGGATGCGGTCGCCCTTCGCGATCCCGCGCGCCGCGAGAGCGGCTGCCAGTGCCGAGACCTGCGCATCGATCTCGCGCCAGGTCCAGGATCTGTCGCCCCAGACGAAACCGGGACGCGCCCCATGCCGCCGCGCATTCTGGGTCAGCATGTGAGCGAGATTCATGACGCGGCGGGACATGCGCAGGGGCTGCATCGGGCTTCCTCTTCGGCGGCGGACGGCACGCGAGCCGGCCGCTCATTGCAGCCCATTTATCGCCATCGCCAGGAGCCCTGCAAGGTTGCCGGGCGCAGCGCAGCCCATCCAACCGTTCAGGAAATTTTAAACATGATCGGCGCAACCTCGCTCAGTTCTCGCGTACAGAGTGCCGCATCATGGTCAAAGCGCCCGCCCTCCTCATGTTATCGCTGGCGCTTGCCGGATGTGCCGTGGGCCCACAAGCGCACCTCGCCTCCGATCCTGCCTTCAAGCCCGCGCGCTATGCCTGGGACGGCGCCGGCGAAAATCCCAATCACCCGCGCGCTGCTTCAGAACCAGTGCGCGCGGCCCGATCCGAGCGCAACAGGTCGCAAGCCGCGCTTCAGCCCTATTCAAAGGAATGGTGGCAGGCGAAGGATGGCATCGAGGAGGAACGGGACGCCATGGTCAACCGTTCCCTCGTCATCTGCCAGGGATGCCTGCGCCCGCAGGCGCAGCCGGAGGATTCCAGGCTCGCCAAGGCGACCGATTGAAGCATCCGGGCGATCAGGCCTAGGAAGAGATCCAACGCCGGCGTTGCGAGAAGCGGCGGGGGGCTACAACGCCCCGAGCTTCCATAACGACTCCTGCACCGTCGGCAAGCCCGGCTTCAATTCCAGGCTGAGCGGGACACGCAGTTTCCGGATATCTCCCCTGCGGCAACCACTCTTGCTCGCACCTTGGCAAGGACCGGTTGAGGCGCCTAGATCAGAGGCAAGCAGCATGTCGGAAGGATTTTTGCATGGCGCCGTCGGTACGGGATAACAAGGACAGAAGCCGCTTCGAGCTCGATGTCGGCAGCGAAATCGCCTTCGCCAATTACCGGCTGACGCCGTCGGCGGTGATCATCACCCACACCGAGACGCCGCGCGCGCTGCGCGGCCGCGGCATCGGCTCCGAGCTGGTCAAGGGCGCGCTGGAATTGATCCGGCGCGACGGCAGGAAGGTGATTGCCGGTTGCGGTTTCGTCGTCGATTATCTCGACAGGCATCCGGAAGATGCGGATCTCGTCGCCTGAATGCAAAAGGGCCCGCGCGATCGCGGGCCCTTGGATTGCGACCGGGCGATCGGTCAGTGCTTGATCTCCGGCGGCAGCTTGCCGCCATTGGCGGCGAGCTTGGACATCACCTGCTTGTGCAGCCAGACGTTCATGGTCGCGGAATCGTTAGTGTCGCCGCTGTAGCCGAGCTCCTTGGCGAGGTCCTTGCGCGCAGCGAGGCTGGAATCGATGTCGAGCGCCTTCATCAGATCGACGATCGAGGTGCGCCATTCCAGCTTTTCGCCCTTGTGCGCAGCGGCCGCCGCGTCGACGATCGCGGCAACGTCCACCGTCGCCGCGGATCCGCTCGGCGCGGCCCCTGCGGGCGCGCTGCCCGACGGTGCGCTGCCTGCGGGCGCGGCGGAAGCTGGCTGGCTACCGAAGATCGCGCCCATAATTTTCCCGAAAATGCTCATGTCTGCTCCCCGAAAAGGACCCGCTGGAAGGGCCTTGAGTGGCACTTATAGACCAAGTTGCGTCGTTGCGCCCGCCAAAGTTCCGCGAACAAGCACGCAGCATCAGCTTATCTGCGGCGAAATAACGACCGAATGACACTGTAGAGATTGCACCGCGGCATCGAATCTCACCCAAGCGTGAGGGACAGGACTCGCAAATGGGCGTACGGTTGACGTTCAGTTCGCGATGCCATCCGGAATTCGCGTCTGGTTGGGGATCGCGAAACTCAGAATAGCGGCCGCTTGCGCCGTTGCTGGCGCCAGATGCGGCCGCATGGCAAGGGAGCTAGCGACCATGGCCACACTCTACCCGGGCAATGTCCCGTCCATGGCCCAGACCGCCGAAGCGGCTGGACCGGTGATCCGAACCATCCAACTCTCCGATCTGCAGGATGCGCTCAAGCGCGGCTGGGACGATTTCAAGGCGGTGCCGAGCCACGCCATCATCCTCTGCGTGATCTATCCTGTGCTGGGCCTCGTGCTCGCCCGCGTGGTGATGGGCTATTCAGTGTTGCCGTTGTTGTTCCCACTGGCCGCAGGCTTCGCGCTAATCGGCCCGTTCGCCGCTCTCGGTCTCTACGAGCTCTCCAGCCGGCGCGAGCGCCATGAGGAGGCCAGCGCCTGGGACGCCATGGAGGTGCTGCGTTCGCCCTCGTTCGGCGCCATGCTCGGTCTCGGCGCGCTGCTGCTGGCCCTGTTCGTGACCTGGGTTGCGACCGCGCAGGCAATTTATGTCGCCGCTTTCGGCTATGAAGGCGCATCCGGGATCTCGGATTTTCTGACGCGCGTGCTCACGAGCCGGCAAGGCTGGTGGCTGATCGTGGTCGGCTGCGGCACCGGCTTCCTGTTCGCCCTTGCCGCGCTGTGCATCAGCGCCGTGTCGTTCCCGCTGATGCTTGACCGCCATGCCGGCGCGTTCGAGGCCATGGTGACGTCACTGCGCGTCGTCGCGAAGAACCCGGTGCCGATGGCGGCCTGGGGCCTGATCGTGGCCGTCCTGCTGGCGCTGGGCACCATTCCGGCCTTCCTCGGCCTTGCCGTGGTGGTCCCCGTGCTCGGCCATGCCACCTGGCATCTCTACCGCAAGGTGATCGCGGCCGATCCGGGCGCGCGTCCGGTGCCGCCTCCGCCGCATCGTGCACGCAAGCCGGCCGCCGACTTCCCCGCCAACCTCTTCCCCTGGCGCAATCGGACCGACGCCTGACGATATCGTGACATGCGATCCTGCCCCGGTGCGGGCAGGATCGCGCACTGTCATACGCCTTGCTTTGGCCGCGGTTTCCATCGAGATTGCGCGCGCCGTTCAGATCACTTCACGGAATTTATTTGCTCGAATGACCCCGACGATTTCTCGTCTCGCCCTCGCAGCCTTAGCCATCACCGCGTCCATCCTATCCGCTCAGCCAGCGCTCGCCGCTGTTGCCTGCGGTTCAGGCAATTTCGACGCGTGGCTTGCAGACTTCAAAACGGACGCCGCGGCCAAGGGCGTCTCGCAACAGGCCATTTCCGCCGGGCTCGCCGGTGTGACGCTCGATCAGAACGTGCTCAACCGCGACCGCTCGCAGAAGGTCTTCAGCCAGACCTTCGAGGAGTTTTCCGGCCGCATGGTGCCGCCGCGCCTGACGCGCGGCTCCAACATGATGAAGCAATACGGCTCGGTGCTGTCGCGTATCGAGCAGACCTACGGCGTGCCTGGCGAGGTGCTGGTCGCGATCTGGGGTCTCGAGACCGATTTCGGCGTCAATACCGGCAAGTTCGCGACCATCCGCTCACTGGCGACGCTGGCCTATGACTGCCGGCGCTCCGAGCAGTTTCGCGCCGAGCTGTTGGATGCGCTCCGCATTGTCCAGCGCGGCGACCTCGCACCGGCCGACATGAAGGGCGCCTGGGCCGGCGAGCTCGGACAGACCCAGTTCATGCCGTCGTCATGGATGAAATACGCCGTCGATTTCGACGGCAATGGTAAGCGCGATCTCCTGCACAACGCCCCTGACGTGCTCGCCTCCACCGCGAACTATCTTGCCGGTTATGGCTGGCAGAAGGGTAAGGATTGGCAGCCGGGCAGTCCGAATTTCGCGGTGCTGCAGCAGTGGAACAAGAGCGAGGTCTACTCGAAGACCGTCGCCTATTTCGCCACCCAGCTCGCGCGCGCCCCTTAGATGAGATGCTTGCAGGACAAAAGCGTAGGGCCGATCGCTCGGCGACCGGCCCTCTCCTAATGCGTTCCTGAAGTTCCTATTTGCCCATGGTGGCGTGCATCGCTTTGTTCAGATGCGCGCCGCACGCACCCATTTTGCCGTTGAGCAGCGAGTCCTGCGCGGCCGCGATCTCCTTCTGCGCGACGAACTTGCCGTCACCATCGGCCATGTTTTCGATCGCGGTCTCTGTCTTCTCCAGATTGGCCGAGCTGCAGCCGCCGGCGGCGTGCTTGGCGGCCTGGGCCGGCGTGACGGCGAACGCAACGGCGGCAATTGCGATAACCCCGAGTAACTTCGTCATGACGTTACCTTCCTTCTCTTGTTCTTGGGCCAGAGCCAGCGACATTGCCGGAATCTGCGACATCACCTTCCTCCGGGCGCGGCAACTTGACGCAATGAATTCCCCGCGAGAATTGCGTGATGTTGCGCGGCGCGCAGAGCTGCATGCAAAATTTCTGATTTTCATTACACGCTTGTAATCAACGCCACACGTTCAGCGTGTGTGCACTGCGAGCGGGGACGGTTGTGGCTAACCAAGCGGGATAGTCCTGACTCGCCGCCCTTCGTCATGTGGATCCGCTGCAACCAGGCGAATCGCTGGCGAGAGTTGGCAAAAGTGTACGCACGCGCCAACTAATGAGTATCAATTCATTAGAATCATGCGATTCTCGCATGTGAGACTTGGTTATAGAAGCTAGTCGATCCGCTTGCGGACAAGAGCAAAGCGACTTATTTCGCTCCGAACGGAACCGACTAGCCCATAGCAAATCCGTGAATTCACGGGACTTCAGACCTGTGCTCCCTGTTCCGCCTACCCTTTGGGCGGGAGTGCTTTCGGGTTAATCGTCCGTTACCAGCGCCATGCACTCAGCGCTTAGCTGCATCGCAGCATCGGAACTTTCGCACTGCACCACTCTCACCTATATTCATTTCAACGATGAGGCTCGGGCAAGAGCTGAATCGAACTACAGGAGATTACCAATGCTGCTCTCGCTCATCCGCATGATCCAAGCTTTCCGGGACTATCAGCGCAATGTTGCCGAGCTGTCCCAGCTCAGCGATCGCGAGCTTTCCGATATCGGCCTCGATCGCTCGGACATCCCGCGCGTTGCCGCCGGTCAGTATCAGGGCTGATATCGTTCAGCCCTGAACCGGACGGACCGATAGCGCCCGCCTCGTGCGGGCGTTGTCGCATCCGGAGGCAGAAAACTCGATCTCGGCGATTCCACTGATCGCCGAAAAGCGCTACCTGTCCGCCCCATGACAGGACCCCAATCAAATACCGTGCACGTGATCGGCGCAGGCCTTGCCGGCTCCGAAGCCGCCTGGCAGGTGGCCGAATTCGGCGTGCCCGTGGTGCTGCACGAGATGCGGCCGACCCGCATGACCGAGGCACACCGCACCGATGGGCTTGCCGAGCTCGTCTGCTCCAATTCGTTCCGCTCGGACGATGCCGCCAACAACGCCGTCGGCCTGCTGCATGCCGAGATGCGCCGCCTCGATTCGCTGATCATGCGCGCAGCCGACGCCAACCAGGTACCCGCTGGCGGCGCGCTGGCGGTGGACCGCGACGGCTTCTCGGCGGCCGTCACCAAGGCGCTGAACGATCATCCGCTGATCGAGATCGCCCGCGGTGAGGTCGCAGGCCTGCCGCCGGCCGAGTGGAGCAACGTCATCGTTGCGACCGGCCCCCTCACTTCGGCGCCGCTGGCCGATGCGATCCGCGAGTTGACCGACGAGAACGCCCTCGCCTTCTTCGACGCGATCGCGCCGATCGTGCACCGCGAATCCATCGACATGTCGGTGGCCTGGTTTCAGTCACGCTACGACAAGGTCGGTCCCGGCGGCACCGGCGCCGACTACATCAACTGCCCGATGACAAAGGAGCAGTATGACGGCTTCGTCGCAGCGCTGGTCGCCGGCGAGAAGACCGAGTTCAAGGAATGGGAGACCAACACGCCCTATTTCGACGGCTGTCTGCCAATCGAGGTCATGGCGGAACGCGGCCCCGAGACTCTCCGCCATGGACCGATGAAGCCGGTCGGCCTCACCAATCCGCACGATCCCACCACCAAGGCCTACGCGATCGTGCAGCTGCGCCAGGACAACAAGCTCGGCACGCTCTACAACATCGTCGGCTTCCAGACGAAACTGAAATACAGCGAGCAGCAGCGCATCTTCCGCACCATTCCGGGGCTGGAGAAGGCCGAATTTGCTCGCCTCGGCGGCCTGCATCGCAACACCTTTCTCAACTCGCCAAAGCTGCTCGACGGCCAATTGCGCCTGCGCGCGCAGCCGCGGCTGCGCTTTGCCGGCCAGATGACGGGCTGCGAGGGCTATGTGGAATCCGCCAGCGTCGGCCTGATTGCCGGTCTCTATGCGGCAGCGGAGGTGCGCGGCGAGACGCTTGCGAGTCCGCCGGTCACGACTGCGCTCGGATCCCTGCTCGGCCACATCACCGGCGGCCATATCGAGACCATCGAGCCCGGCACGCGCTCGTTCCAGCCGATGAACATCAATTTCGGCCTGTTCCCGCCGCTCGCCAGCGCGCCGACGAAGAAGCCCGACGGAAGCCGGCTGCGCGGGAACGAGAAGACGGTGGCCAAAAAGCAGGCGATGAGCGCGCTGGCGCTCGCCGATCTCGATCGCTGGATCGCCGATCACCTGCGCATTGCCGCCGCGGCGTGAGTTTTCGATGAACCTTCCCAAAGACGACGCCGCAACACTCTCGGCGCGCTGGACCGAGGGCGTGCTGCTCAAGCGCGACGTGTTCTCGACCGTCGAGCGCGGCCGATTCCGCGACGATGACGGCGAGGTCGACGCGGTGCTGCGCCGCCTCGACGAGGTGCCGTGGTGGTCATTCCTTTTGGCGCGCCACCTGTTCGCCCGCGAGAAGCATGCGCTGGCACTCGCTAAGGGACTCGATGTCGGCCCGGAGCTGCTGTGGGCCGGACGCCGCGCGCTGGTGCGCAGCTTCGTCGATGGTGTCGCACTGCATCTGGCGAAACCGCATGGCGACCTCGCCTATTTTCGCTCGGCGAAGGCCGCGCTGCGACGGCTGCGCCGCGCCGGAATCTGCCACAACGATCTTGCCAAGGAACAGAACTGGCTGGTCGGCCGCGACGGTCGCGCCTATGTGACCGACTTCCAGCTCGCCGCCTGCTTCGACCGTCGCGGCCGGCTTTACCGGATCCTGGCCTATGAAGATCTCCGGCATCTGCTCAAGCACAAGCGATCCTACGCGCCCGAGGCGCTGACGCCGCGCGAGCGCAAGATCCTGGCGAAGAAGTCGTTCGCCGCCAGCCTCTGGCTCGCCACCGGCAAGAAGGTCTATCGGGCAATCACCCGCGGCCTGTTCAACTTCACCGACCGTGAAGGCGGCGGCCGAAGGCTCGTCAACGACGCGCCGGTGCTGGCAGAATTGATCCGCAAGAACCCCGCCGTGCGCGACACCGCCATCGTCGCCTTTGCCGACCGCCGCTCCGGTGTCGGCCTCTATGCCTTCGTCGAAGCCGATCAGGCCGCGCTCGAAGGCCAATTGCGCATCGAGCTCACCGCTGCCAAGGGGCCAAAGCCGCCGGAACACATCCAGGTCGTGCACGCACTGCCACGCAATCCGGACGGCAAGCCGCGCACGGAGATCCTGCAACTGGTCGCCATGAACCAGCTCGACCTGATCGAGCCGATGATGAAGAACGACCAGGACCGTGCTTTCCTCAAGGACATCCTGGAGCAGCGCAAGAACCTGCGCGACCGCTTCAATTTCGAGGCCGACCTGCCGGCGAGCTAACGTGGATCACGCCTTGAAGCGTCCACATTGGCGATAGAGAAGCGATCCGATAATTCGAACTTGGTGGGGGGACTTGGCGGGGTCATGGGCACTCGGGGGTACATGATGCATCGTGTGGTTGGCGGCCTGATCGCTAGCCTTCTGCTGCTCGCCACCACGTCCGCAATGGCCGAGTCCCCCGCCGAGCTGATCTCGAGCTTCCGCCTCAAGCATGGTGAGGTCCGCGTCGTCCGCGATTCGACCCTCGACCGCATCGCCATGGACCAGGCGCGCGCGATGGCGACGAAGGACGACCTCAGTCACGACGCCCTCGGCCCGTTCAACCGCCGGGTCGCACCGGCCGGCGCAGGCCGCGCCGCCGAGAACATCGCCTACGGCTACGACAATTTCGAGAAGACCCTCGGACAGTGGATCGACTCGTCGGGACACCGCAAGAATCTGCTGCTGCACAACGCTTCCCGCGTCGGGATCGCGAGCGCGAAAAACGCTAGCGGCAAGCGCACCTATTGGGCAATGGTGATCGCCGGCGACTACGAGCCGAAGGGCAAAGGCAAAGGCAAGAAAGACGGGGAGCCGCTGGTTGCGGTGAAGCGCGAGGCTGCGCCCGCCAGCAAGCCAAAATCCGGCGGCTGCCACATCAAGCTGCTCGGCCTTTGCATCTGAGACCAAGCTTGGCCATCTTGTTCGCATCCCTCGACGCGTTTAATCCATGCATGAGGATCGCGAGACGCGGAGGCATGGATGATGGATATCGACCGAATTCGTCGCGACACCCCGGCTGCCTCTCGGCTCGCCTATCTCCACAACGCGGGCGCAGCGCTGATGCCGGCGTCGGTTGTTGCGGCGATGAAGGAACACATCGATCTGGAGAGCGAGATCGGAGGCTATGCCGCCGCCGACCGCGAGGCGCGCCGACTTGAATCCGTTTACGGCTCGGTCGCCCGCCTCCTGAACGCCGCGCCCGATGAGATCGCCCTCATGGAGAACGCGACGGTTGCCTGGCAGATGGCTTTCTACGCGCTTCCATTCAGCAAGGGCGACCGGATCCTGACCGCCGAGGCGGAGTACGCGGCCAACTATGTCGCCTTTCTTCAGGTCGCCAACCGAACAGGCGTCGCGATCGACGTCGTGCCGAGCGATGCCAGCGGCGAGCTCGACGTCGACGCGCTCGAACGCATGATCGATGAGCGCGTGAAGCTGATTGCGATCACCTGGGTTCCGACCAATGGCGGGCTGGTCAATCCGGCTGCAGCCGTCGGCAAGATAGCGCGGGCGCACGGCATCCCCTATCTGCTCGACGCCTGCCAGGCAGTCGGACAGATGGTGGTCGACGTCGAGGCCATCGGCTGTGACATGTTGTCGGGGACCGGGCGTAAATTCCTCCGCGGCCCGCGCGGCACCGGCTTTCTCTACGTCGGCCGAAAAATGCTGCAGCGGCTCGAACCGCCAATGATCGATCACTTCGCCGCACCCTGGGTCTCCCGGGACGCTTTTCGGCTGCGTGACGATGCGCGCCGTTTTGAGACCTGGGAGAACAACTACGCAGCCCGGCTTGGGCTCGGCGCGGCTGTCGATTATGCCCTCGATGTCGGGATCGGCCCGATCGAGCGGCGTTGCCGCATGCTGGCGGACCGCCTCCGGGGCGGCCTTGCATCCATTCGCGGCATCAGAGTTCGCGACCTCGGACGCGCTCCGGGAGCCATCGTCAGCTTCACGGTGGAAGGGTACGAGGCGGAAGCGGTCGTCAGCGACGCGGCCGCAGCCGGCATCACGATCGGTGCCTCAGATCCGTCGAGCACGCGCATCGATGCCGAAATCCGCTCGCTGCCGCCGGTGGTGCGCGCCTCCCCGCACTACTACAATACGGACGCGGAGATCGATCGGCTGATCGTCCATTTGGCGGGTTTGACGCGGCGATAGCGGCGATCATGCACGCTCAGGTACAGCGCGCACTCAATCCGGATGCGCCAAGCTTCGCCATGACCTCGTCGAGATGGGCGCTGTCGCGGGTTTCAATCACCAATTGCAGCAACGTCGCCTTGGCCGGAAGATCCGAGAACGTGCGCTGGTGCGAGACCTCGATGATGTTGGCGCCGGCCTCGGCCAGCAGTGCCGCGACCGCAGCCAATTGGCCGGGCCTGTCGGGAATGTCGAGCGACAATTGGGTGAGCCGCCCCTCGCGCGCCAACTCGCGGGTCAGGACCGATGCGATCAGACGTGTGTCAATATTGCCCCCGCTCAGCACCAGCCCGACCTTCTGACCGGCGAAACGGGACGGGTCGGACATCAGCGCGGCGAGGCCAGCGGCACCGGCGCCTTCGACGACCGTCTTCTCGATCGAGATCAGGGTCGCCACCGCGCGCTCGAGCTCGGCTTCGTTGACGAGCGCAATGTCGTCGACAAGGCGGCGGACGATTTCGGTCGTGATCTTGCCGGGCGACTTCACCGCGATGCCTTCCGCGAGTGTGTCGCCACGTGCCGGCAAATTGCCGTCATGGATGGCATTGTACATCGAGGGGTAGAGCCAGGCCTCGACGCCGAGGATCCGCAGCGACGGCTTGATCGATTTCGCGGCAATGGCGATCCCGCTGATCAGGCCACCGCCGCCGATCGGGACGACCAGCGTATCGAGCTCCGGCACGGCCTCAAGTATTTCCAGCCCGACCGTGCCCTGCCCTGCGATGACAAGCGGATCGTCATAGGGATGGACGAAGATCATGCCATGGACTTCGCCGTGGCTGCGCGCATACGCGGCCGCCTCCTCCAGCGTGGCGCCCGTCACCACCACCTCGGCGCCGTGATGCCTGGTGTTCTCGACCTTCACCATGGGCGTGCCGACCGGCATGACGATAGTGGCGGGAATGCCGAGCCGCTTGGCGTGATAGGCGACGCCCTGCGCGTGGTTACCCGCCGACATCGCGACGACGCCCCGCGCGCGCTCCTCCGGCGTCAGCGCCTTGAGGCGGTTGAGCGCGCCGCGCTCCTTGAACGAGGACGTGAACTGGAGGTTCTCGAATTTCAGCCAGATGTCGCAGCCGCAGATATTGCTCAGCGTGCGGCTGTAGCTACAGGGCGTCTCGACGACGGCGCCGCGGATCGTCTCGGCGGCGGCATGGATGTCGGCCGGTACGACCGGAAGGCCGCCCAGATCGGAAGATATGGTTTGGGACAACTCAGCCATAGGACAGCATAGAGCATTTGCCCGGCTCCGGCGATAAGCCAACCGCTATTTGGTAAATTCCCGCGAACGTGAAGCCCGCCACAGCGTCCACAGCGTACGCAGCCGCGATGACGGTTGCGGCGTAAATGGATTGCGCCCGGGTTGCGACAGGCGCTTGAGGTCGGCCCGCGCTTGTCCGAGCGGAAGGAACGTTGGACGCACTGATGCCGGCACCTCCACCAGCAGCGACAAGGCCGTCGTCAAATGTTGCTGCGCCTCGCCCGAGAGTTGGCCCAGCGCGGCGCGCAAGTTTGGCGTCTCCTTTCCGGCGAACACGTCTTCCACGTCGCAATCGTGGCTCGCCAGCACCTGCTGCGGCAGGAACAATTGCCGGCGCGCCGCATCGCGCGGCAGATTGGCGATGACCTGTACGATGCCCTGCGCCAGCCCGGCATGGCGGGCGAGATGCTCGGCCGCCGCCGACGGTGGTCCCATGATCCGGGCGGCGAGATCGAACAGCGCCGATGAGGTCGCCGCGAGGTAGCCCTCCAGCGCCGCCATTGTTGGCATTGGGTCGTTGTAGAGATCGAATTGATGCTCGTCGGCGAGCAGCGACAGCGGCTCGACCGGCAGGTCGAAATCACGGATTGCGCGGAGCAGCTCCGCCGCCACCGGATTGCCCTCGGCACTGCCATGGACTTGGCCCGACAGCATGTCGGTCCACCATTGCAGGCGGATTTCACCGGGCAAGGGCTGGCTCACCTGATCGCGGACGCGGACGATCTCGACATTGAAGGCATAGAGCGCCAGCAGCCCGCGGCGCTCGGCAGCGGGCGCGAACAGGGTCGCGGCATAGTGCGGAAAGTCGTGGCTGCGCACGAGGTCAGCACAGAACGCAGCAGAATCCGGCGGCGGCGCGGAGCCACTCATGGCACGGCGATCAGCGCGGCCGCGACGCGCCGCCGTTCGCCCATCATGATGTTGTAGGTACGCACGGCGGGACCGGTCTGCATCGCATCCAGCACCACCCTCGCCGCTTTGAGCGCCTGGCGCAGTTCCGGCGGCGGCAGCCAGACCCCGGTTCCGGTGCCGACCAGGAGCGTGTCGATGCTGTTGGCAGACTTGAAGACTCGATCCAGCGAATAGCGGTCGATCTTTGCAGGGTCCGTTATGTCCCAGGCCCAGATCGCGTCGGGCAGGCAAAGCAGCGATCCCCGATGCGACATCCCGGCAAAGGCAAAGCCGCCCTTGCCATAGGCTTCGATCGGCGCCGAGCGGGGGAAATGCGGTGCGTTGGGATCGCCGGCCATGAGCTTCGTCCGAATGAGCTTACTGCCCTCCCAAACTCCTGCGAGGGCATGCGGTTCGGATCATGCCTTGCTTTTCTTCGCCGGCGTAGCCTTATCGACCGCATCCTCGCGATGCTCGCCGACGCCGAGATAGATCAGGATCGGGGCCGCAATGAAGATCGAGGTATAGGTGCCGACCAGCACCACGCCGAACATCATGACCGCGGTGAAGCTGTGGATGGCATGGCCGCCGAACAGCAGCAGGGCCAGCAGCGCCAGCGTCACAGTGAAATGGGTGATGATCGAGCGCGACAGCGTCGAGTTGATTGATTCGTTGAGGAGCTGCGGCATCGGCATCTTCTTGTAGCGCCGCAGCATTTCACGGATGCGGTCGTAGATGACGACGGTGTCGTTGAGCGAATAGCCCAAAATCGTCAGAAGCGCCGCGATGCTGGTCAGGTCGAAATCGACCTGACTGATCGACATGAACCCGATCGTGAGCACGATGTCGTGCACGTTGGCGATCATGGCGCCAAGCGCGAACTGCCACTCGAATCGGAACCAGAGGTAGATCAGGATCGAGACGATCGCCAGCATCAGGCCGAGCATGCCGTAGGCGAGCAATTCGCCCGATACGCGCGGTCCCACCACCTCGACGCGGCGATAGTCGACGGAATCGCCAAGCGCGGTGCGGACCTTCTGCACGGCCTCCTGCTGGGCGGCGTCGCCGCCCGGCTGCTCCGCGACACGGATCAGGACATCGGCGGGGCCGCCGAATTGCTGCAACTGGACTTCGCCCAGACGCAGGGCATCCAACGTCGTACGCATCGCCGCAATATCGGCGGTGCCGGACTTGGCCTGCACCTCCAGTAGGGTGCCGCCGCGGAAGTCGATGCCGAAATTCAGTCCATGGGTGAAGAACAGCGTGATCGCGACGATCGACAACGCCGCCGAGATCGGGAAGCTGATCCGGCGAAAACGCGTGAAGTCGAAATGGGTATCGTCGGGGACGATGCGCAGCGACGGCAGCCAGCCGAATGCCGCAACCACGGTGAGAATGGCAATGAGGACGCCGAGCCCGATGAGAACAGTGTGATTCACGATCAGGCTCCTAGATCGGCACGCTCTGCGGCCGCTTCCACCGCACCCACCAGGCCACGATCAGCCGGGTCAGGGTGAAAGCGGTGAACACCGTGGTGATGATGCCGATTCCGAGCGTCACGGCGAAGCCGCGCACCGGACCGGTACCGATGTAGAACAGCACCGCGGCGGCAATAAAAGTGGTGATGTTGGAATCGAGGATGGTCGCAAGCGCCCGCTTGAAGCCGGCGTCGATCGCCGAGATCGCGTTGCGGCCGCCACGCAACTCCTCGCGGATGCGCTCGTAGATCAGCACGTTGGAATCGACCGCGATACCGACGGTGAGCACGATGCCCGCGATGCCCGGCAGCGTCAGCGTGGCGTTGAGAAGCGACAACAGGCCGAAGATCATGGCGACGTTGATGGCCACCGCGATGTTGGCGAACACGCCGAACAGCCGGTAGGTCAAGAGCATGAAGATGATGACCAAGATCGAGCCGACATAGGCGGCGAGCTCGCCCTTTTCGATCGAGTCCTGGCCGAGGCCCGGACCGACGGTGCGCTCCTCGACCACCGTGAGCGGTGCCGGCAGCGCGCCGGCGCGCAGCAGGATCGCGAGATCGTTGGCCGATTGCACCGTGAAACTGCCCGAGATCTGGCCTTGTCCGCCGGTGATGGGCTCGCGGATCACGGGAGCCGAGATGACCTTGTTGTCGAGCACGATCGCAAAAGGCAGCCCGACGTTCTCTTGCGTGGCCTGCGAGAACTTGCGCGCGCCCGACGTATTGAACTTGAAACTCACGACGGGTTCGCTGGTGCGCTGGTCGAAGCTCGCTTGGGCATCGGTCAGGTCGCCGCCGGCGACCAGCACCTGCTTCTTGACCACATAGGGTGTGGGCGGCGGTGACGCGCTCATCAGAAGCTCGGATTCCGGCGGCAAACGTCCTTGCTGCGCCTGATCGGGCGGCACCGACGTATCGACCATGCGGAATTCCATCTTCGCGGTCTTGCCCAGCAATTCCTTCAGACGAGTCGGGTCCTGGAGGCCGGGGACCTGCACCAGGATGCGGTCGTTACCCTGGCGCTGGATGACAGGCTCGACGGTGCCGAGCTCGTTGACGCGGCGTTCGACGATCTGGATCGACTGCTCGATCGTCTTGCGCATGCGGTCGAGCATCGCGGCCTGCGGGATGGTAAGGCGGATCACGCCACCGCCGGCGTCAGTCACATCCAGGTCGCGCTGACCGCTGGATCCGACCAGTCCTCCCAGCGGCTGGGACAGCTCGCGCAGCTTGGCGAGCGCAGGCTGCAGATCGGATTCCTTGGTGATCCGAACCTCGGCCGCGTCGTTGCGCACGGTGACGCCGCCGGTGAAGCCGATCTTGGCATCGCGCAGCGTCCGGCGAACGTCGTCGCGGACCTGGTCGAGCCGCTCCTTCTTCACATAGTTGCCGTCGACCTCGAGCAGCAGATAGGAGCCGCCTTGAAGATCGAGGCCGAGCACGAGCCGACGCTGCGCCCAGGCGGGCCAGGTCTTGACCTGCGCTTCGGGGAAGAAGTTCGGGACCGCGCAGAGGCACACGATCAGCGCCGTCAGGATAATCCCGAGCGCCTTCCACCGCGTGAAATACAACATCGACTGGACCTGTCAGATCAGGAGATTTGCAGGAAAACTTGAGAGACTCGCGGAAGCACTCACTTCGACGCGGCGTCTTCCTTGGCGCTTTCCTTGGATTCCTTGGCCGGCTCGCCCTTGGCGCGTACGCCGGAGACCATCGAGCGCATCTGCCGCACGCGCACGCCATCGGCGATCTCGAACTCGATCTGGTCGTCGTCGACGACCTTGGTGACCTTGCCGACGAGACCGCCCGAGGTCACGACGGTGTCGCCGCGGCGGATGTTCTTCACCAGGTCGGCGTGGTCACGGACCTTCTTCTGCTGCGGACGCAGAATCAGGAAGTACATGATCACGAAGATCAGGGCGAACGGCAGCAGCGACATCAACATGCCGCTGGTGTCGCCGGCGCCCGCAGCCTGGGCATACGCAGGGGTAATCAGCATTCGGACGATCCTCGTGAGAACGGGGGAAAACCGGTCAGGCCCAAATGGCGACCGGTTCGGTCAAATTCGCGCGGACTATAGCGGCCATTGCCCCAATTGCAACGCTGCCAGACCGCCCCTTTTAGCCACCTTGCGGCGCGCGCACAGGCCCGATAAGGCTGCATTCTCAGGAACTTCGGACATGCCCCAAAAACCAAGCAAAAGCCCGGCCGGCAAAGGCCCTCGCACCCCTGCCGCGAAGGCAGCCGGCGTCGCGGCAAAACGTCCCAAGGTGGCCCTCAAGGCGGCTTCCAAGACGATTTCCAAGACGACGTCCAAGACGAACCAAAACGTCTCCCAGCAGCGCATCGTTCGCGCGCTGGAGACGATTGCGGCGCACCTCTCCGCGCAAGGCAAGCCCGCCGCCGAACGCGAGTCGTTCAAGCAGGCGGATGCTTTCGTCTGGCACCCGGACGGCCGCCTTGCGGCGGTGCCGCGGGTCAGCCGCGTCGAAATGTTCCTGCTCAAGGGCGTCGACCGGATGCGCGACATCCTGATGGAGAACACCGAGCGTTTCGCCAACGGATTGCCCGCCAACAACGCGCTGCTCTGGGGCGCGCGCGGCATGGGCAAGTCGTCGCTGGTGAAGGCGGCGCATGCCAGCATCAACGCGGAGCGCAAACCGGCCGACAGACTGAAGCTGATCGAGATTCATCGCGAGGACATCGAGAGCCTGCCCGCCCTCATGGAACAGCTTCGCGCCTCATCCTTCCGTTTCATCGTGTTCTGCGACGACCTCTCGTTCGACGGCAATGATGCGTCCTACAAATCGCTCAAGGCGGTGCTCGAAGGCGGCATCGAGGGGCGGCCGGAGAACGTCATCCTCTACGCCACCTCCAACCGCCGCCATCTGCTGGCGCGCGAGATGATCGAGAACGAGCGCTCGACCGCGATCAATCCCGGCGAAGCCGTCGAGGAGAAGGTCTCGCTGTCGGATCGCTTCGGTCTCTGGCTCGGCTTCCACCGGTGCAGCCAGGACGAATATCTCGCCATGGTGCGGGGCTATTGCAGCCATTTCGGCGTGAAGATCGACGATGACGCCCTGGAACGCGAGGCACTTGAATGGTCGACGACGCGCGGCTCGCGCTCGGGCCGTGTCGCCTGGCAGTTCGTCCAGGAGCTTGCGGGACGGCTCGGCGTCAAGCTGGCGGCGACGTAGCCACAGTCATAGCCCAACCCAAAACTGTCATCGCCCGCGAAAGCGGGCGATCCAGTATTCCAGAGACGGTTGTGATCGATCGAGAGGCCGCGGCGTACTGGGTCGCCCGGTCAAGCCGGGCGACGACAGCTTCAGTTGGGAGACAATGTAGGCCTCATCACGCCCCGTTCAGGAATTGAAGCGGATCAACCGGGCTCGATCCCTTGCGGATCTCGAAGTGGAGCTGCGGCGACGCCACCTCCCCGGATTGACCCGACTTGGCAATGACCTGGCCGCGCTTGATGGTATCGCCGCGCTTCACCATCAGCTCACTCGCATGGGCATATGCGGTGACGTAGCCGTTGGAGTGCCGAACCAGGACCAGATTGCCGTAACCTTTCAGCTCGTTGCCGGAATAGGCAACGACACCGTCTTCGGCCGCCTTGACCGGCGTGCCCTCGGGCACCGCGAGATTGATGCCGTCGTTGGATTTGCCATTGGTCTTGGCGCCGTAGCTCGTGACCACCTTGCCGCGCACCGGCCAGCGGAAAGTCGGCAGCGCGCTGGTGGTCTCCGCAGCTTTCGCGGGAGTGTCCGCGGCCTTGTCTTCGACGTTGGCGGTGGCCTGGGCCAGGCGCGCGCTCTGCACCGGCGCGGCGACGGCGGCCATCTTGGTGGCGGGCGCAGGCGCGGCAGCAACCGGCTGCAGCGTCCCCGCGACGGGAGCGGCTCCGACCGGAGCCGCGGCAAGCGGTGCTGCGACAGCGGCGGTCTTGGCCCCGGGCACGGCCAGCCTGGCGCCGAGCTTGAGTTTTGCAGAGGGATCGAGGCCGTTGGCGCGGGCCAATTCGGCCGCCGAGATATGGTTCTTGCGGGCAATGCTGGCGAGCGTGTCGCCGTGGTTCACGAAGTGCGTGCTTGACGGCGCGGCAACGGCCGCAACCGGCTTCGCAGCGGGCGCTGGGGCAGCGGCAACGGAAGCCATGAGCGGCGCGGGCGCAGCCGCCGTAGCTTGGTGCGGAATGATCAGTTGCTGGCCGGGCGAGAGCGCGCGCGGCCCCTTATAGCCGTTGGCGGCGAGGATCGCCTGCGGCGTGACGCGATAGCGTTTGGCAAGCAGGTCGAGCGTATCGCTGGTGCCGACGATGATCTTGGTTCCGCCGACCGGCTGGGCGGCTGCAACCGAGCGTGGCGGCACGGTGGCCGTGGTCTCGAGATGCGGCTGCGCCGGGGGTGCGTAGGAGCCCACGCCGCGTCCGCCTCCGGACACACCGCCTGCTGCAACGGGGTAGGATTGCGGCGTGGATACCGCCGGCGGCAAAGGCTGCGACTGATAATAACCGGACTGCGTCTGCGGCCGCGAATATTGCGGCAACTCACGCTGCGGCGGCGGGGCCTGCTGCACCGAACCGGTCGATTCCTGCGCGAAGGGATTGGAGAAGTTCGACTGGGACATGCGCGACGACATGTCGGCGCTGCACCCTGCGAAGCTGAAGGAGATCAGCGCCAGCACCGCGACCTGCGGCACACGGCGCGAGTAAAGCAACTCGGCGGCAACGGACATGGTTACTCACTCGTACGCAACAGAACTGGTGTTTTAAGTAAACACGCGCCGAGTAAATAACGGCTTAACCCTCCCAATAAGATGTTGGCAGCGCAGCCAATCCGGAATTCTACAGCTCCCGCGCCACGCCGGGCAGCGCCGGCACGAAGCGGACCTCGACGAGTTCCTTGCGCTCGATCCCGGCTTCGGTCCGGCTCAGCCGGATCAGCGTCTGCACCCCCTGATGCGGGCCGACGGGCGCGATCAGGATGCCACCCACCTCCAGCCGCTCGACCAGGTTCTCCGGGAGCTGCTCCATCGCGGCCGTGACGATGATGCGATCGAACGGGCCAATATTGGGGGGCAGATTGAGTCCGTCGCCCAGCATCACCTCGACGTTGTGATAGTTGAGTTTTTCAAGCCTGATACGTGCGGCATCCGCAAGCTTGCGGTAGCGCTCGACCGTCAACACCTGGCCGGCGAGCCGCGACAGCACCGCCGCCTGGTAGCCCGAGCCGGCGCCGATCTCGAGGACGCGGTGCTTCTTCTGAAGCTGGAGCTGCTCGGTCATGTAGGCGACGACAAAGGGCTGGCTGATGGTCTGCCCGCAGGCGATCGGGAGCGCGCTGTCGCGATATGCGCCGTCCCGATCGGCGTCGTCGACGAATTGATCGCGCGGCACCTCCTCCATGGCCCTCAGGACCGCCTGGTCGCTGATGCCCCGACGCCTCAGCGTGAGCTGAAACATCATCTTTTCCGGCGGGTGCTGATGGGGGGTCATTGCCTGCTTGTGCTGTGTTTGCGGTCCGGAACGCCCAACCCGGGCGCGAGATTCCTGTTCCGGCTCAGGGAACCCATGATAGGCTTCGGATGGCGTAGTTGACCATAAATTGGCTTGCAACGGGCGAGCCGCGATGGCCATTTTCAGGCATCCGTTCGTCGAAACGCGCATTGCGTCGATTCATGTTATCTGCGAACGTTTTTGGCAATGGGCAAGGACTCGACCATGACCGCGACGGGGCTTACTGGCCGCTCTGTATTCCTCGTCGAAGACGAGGTGATGATCAGGATGATGGTCGCGGACATGCTCGAAGAGCTTGGCTACAAGATCGCAGCCGAGGCGGGCGACATCACCGAAGCCATGCGGCTCGCCCAGGCAACCGAGTTCGACATCGCCATTCTCGACGTCAACGTCAACGGCAAGGTCATCTCGCCGGTCGCCGATGTCATCAAGGCGAAGGGCTGCCCGTTCATCTTCGCCACCGGATACGGTTCCTCGGGCCTGCCCGAGCAGTACCGCGATCGGCCGGCGCTTCAGAAGCCATTTCAGCTCGACGCCCTCGGCAAGACCATCGAAGCCGCGCTTCGCGGCGGCTAGGCCCCATTCCAGGTCGGATTACTTCAGCGTCGGACTTACTTCAGCGTCGCACTCAGCGCCTCGGAAAACGCCTCGTTGGTCCGGTCGAGCCTGAGCGGCGTGACGGAGACGTAGCGTTCGCGGAGCGCCGCGAGATCGGTGCCGTCGGCCGGCGTATCCATCATCGCGGTGCGCTCGAAGCCGATCCAGAAATACGGATTGCCACGGCCGTCCCTGCGCTCGTCGATCCTTAGGAAGCCGAGATTGCGCTTGCCTTGCCGCGTCACGCGGATGCCCAGCACATCCTCCGGCGCGCAGGCCGGGAAGTTGACGTTGATGACGGTGTCCTTCGGGATGCCGGCGGCGATCACCTTGCGCAGGATGTCGGGCCCGAATTTGCGGGCCGTGTCCCACAGCGGCCGGTCGCGGGTCTCCACGCTGAACTCCTGCGACAGGGCGAAGGACGGCAGCCCCAGGATGGTGCCCTCCAGCGCACCGGCGATGGTGCCGGAATAGACCACGTCCTCGGCGACGTTGCGGCCCTTGTTGACGCCGGACAGCACGACATCGGGCAGCTTGGCGCCGAGGATGTGGCGCGCGCCCATGATGACGCAGTCGGTCGGCGTGCCGCGCACCCCGAAATGCCGCGGACCGACCTCGCGCAGGCGCAGCGGATCGTTGAGCGACAGCGAATGCGACACGCCGGACTGGTCGAGCTCAGGCGCGACCACCCAGACGTCATCGGACAATGCGCGCGCGATCTCCTCCAGGACCTTGAGGCCGGGGGCGTGGATGCCGTCGTCATTGGTGCAGAGAATGCGCATGGGAAAGGTCGATTCCTGAAGCGGGTCTGAGCCGTCTTATCCGGCCGGGGCCGATCAGGCAAACCGGCCGACCGGGCGGCACCTGGTCGCCGGCTTGGCGGTTATCGGCGAACTCGCCATTGCGGCAGAAAGCGCGCAAGCCGGCCCTCCGCGTGCAATCTCATCGCCGGCACGACCGGGCTCACCATCGGCGCCTCAATCACGCCGAGCGCCTCCAGCTGCGCGACGAATGGGTCCGGCACCGGCGCCTGCGGAAAGCGTTCGCGTGCCAGCGACAGTGCCTGGTCGAAATCCGCGGCATTCACACCGGGCTTGGCGCGCCGGCTCTGGACCAGATCGTCGTCCCAGAGCCGCGTGATCGCGATGTCGAGCACGCCACGCAGCCGCTGATCGACGGCCTGGATACCGGCACCCGTCACCGCCCATTGTCTGCCGACCCAGAAGATATCGCGGTGCAAGGCCATGAACGATCGGTTCGCGTTGTCGGGTGGCCGGCAGGATAACCGGCCGCCCGATCTTCGCAACCAAACGTTTCTCCGTTTCAGATTGGCGGCACGCCTAGTCGCGTGCGACCACCTTCAGCCCGCCCATATAGGGCTGGAGCACGCTGGGGACCGCAATCGAGCCGTCCTCTTGCTGATAGGTCTCCATCACGGCGATCAACGCGCGGCCTAGCGCTGTGCCGGAGCCGTTGAGCGTGTGCACGAACCGCGGCTTGCCATCGGGGCCGCGCGAGCGCGCGTCCATCCGGCGGGCCTGGAAATCGCCGCAAACCGAGCAGCTCGAGATCTCGCGGAATGCCCCGCCGTCGCCCTGACCCGGCATCCAGACCTCGATGTCATAGGTTTTTTGCGACGAGAAACCCATATCCCCGGTGCACAGCGTCATCACGCGGTAATGCAGCTCGAGCCGTCGCAGCACTTCCTCGGCACAGGCGAGCATGCGCTCGTGCTCGTCCTTGCTCGTCTCCGGCGTCGTGATCGAGACCAGTTCGACCTTGGTGAACTGGTGCTGCCGGATCATGCCGCGGGTGTCGCGCCCTGCGGCGCCCGCCTCCGCGCGAAAACACGGCGTCAGCGCAGTCAGCCGCATCGGCAGCTGCTTTTCGTCGAGGATGGATTCTCGGACGAGATTGGTGAGCGCCACCTCCGCGGTCGGAATGATCCCGAGACGCTCGGTCCGGAGCCGCTCATGGTCGGGCGCGGCGAGCAATTCGCCCTTGATCGCCCAGAACTGGTCGTCCTCGAACTTCGGCAATTGTCCGGTGCCGAACATGATCTCGTTGCGCACGAGCAGCGGCGGATTGATCTCGGTATAGCCGTGCTCGTCAACGTGTAGATTCAGCATGAACTGGCCGAGCGCGCGTTCGAGCCGCGCCAGTCCCTTCTTCAACACGACGAAGCGCGCGCCGGAGAGTTTCGCTGCGGTCTCGAAATCCATGTCACCGAGCGCGGCGCCGAGATCGTCATGGGGTTTTGGCACGAACGCGTAGTTGCGCCTGTTGCCGAAGACATGGCGCTGCACATTGCCGTGCTCGTCGACACCATCGGGCACCTCGCCGAGCGGCAGATTGGGGATCGCCGCCAGCTCCTTGGCGAGCTCCTCGTCGGCAGCCTTCGCGGTCGCCTCGAGCTCCGGCATGGTGGTCTTGAGCTCGGCGACCTCCGCCATCAGCTTCGCCGCGCGCGCCTCGTCCTTCGTCTTCTTGGCATCGCCGATTTCCTTTGAGGCCGCATTGCGCCGCGCCTGCGCCTGCTCGGAAGCCAGGATCGCCGCACGCCGGGTCTCGTCGATCGCAAGCAGCGACGCCGACATCGGCTTCAGGCCGCGTCGTGCGAGGCCGGCGTCGAAGGCTTGCGGGTTGTCGCGGATCGATTTGATGTCGTGCATGGCCGTGGTCCTGGGGCTTGTTGCAACCCTGCAAATCCTGGATTTGCATTTATGCAAATGGCTGCTTCCCCTAGCACGGCTGTCATCGCCCGCGAAAGCGGGCGATCCAGTATTCCAGAAACATCACTGATTCCCCATAGGCCGCGGCGTACTGGATTCCCCGCTTTCGCGGGGAATGACACCGGAGTATGGGGCGCCCTACTCTGCCGGATTGGCCGGCGTCGATACGTCGGTGCCGCTAGAGGCTTGCGAAGCTGCAGCCTTCTTCTCCACAATTCCCACCGCGATGATCGAGCCCTCGTAGAGCGCGAGCAAGGGAATCGCGAGCGAGCACTGGCTGAGCACATCGGGCGGGGTCAGAACGGCCGCGATGACGAAGGCAACGACGATGAAATAGCGGCGCTTCTCGCGCAGCATTTTAGACGTGACGATGCCGATGCGCCCCAGCAGCGTCAGGATCACCGGAAGCTGGAAGGCGATGCCGAAGGCGAAGATCAGCGACATCATCAGCGACAGATATTCGCCGACCTTGGGCAGCAGCTGGATCTGCGCGGTCTCGTCACTGCCGGCCTGCTGCATGCCGAGCGAGAAGCGGACCAGCATGGGCAGCACGACGAAATAGACCAGTGCTGCGCCCAGCACGAAGAAGAACGGGGTCGCGACCAGATACGGCAGGAAGGCCTGCTTCTCGTGCTTGTAGAGTCCGGGAGCGACGAACTTATAGATTTGTGTCGCGACGATCGGGAACGAGATGAAGCCGGCGCCGAACAGCGCGAGCTTGAGCTGGGTGATGAAATATTCCAGCAGCGCGGTGTAGATGAATTTCGAGTTCTCGGGACCCGCGATCCACACGAACGGCCAGACCAGCACGTTGTAGATCTGCTTGGCGAAGAAGAAGCAGAAGATGAAGGCAATGCCGAAGCCGAGCAGCGCTTTGATCAGCCGCGAACGCAGCTCGATCAAATGGTCCATCAGGGGAGCTTTGCTGGCCTCGATATCGGCGGCGCTCATGACGCTTTGGCGCCCTTAATCGCCTCGGCCGGCGCAGTGTCCTGGGTGACCGAATCTTGCGTGACCGAACCTTGAGCGACCTGCGCCTGCTCGACCTCACGGGTGATGGCGAGCGGCTCGTTCACGGCCGCATGTGCCTCGGCTTCCACGAAGGTCTCCGGCGTCGGCGCTTCCGGCGTGGTGGGCGTCGTCAGCGCTTCGCTTGAAGTCGCCGACGGTTCGACAGCGGTGGAGATCGAGGTCTCGGCGGGTTTGTCCAGTGCATCGACGCGGAGCGCGTCGCTGACGTCTTTCTGGAGCGAGGTCATCAAATTGTTGCCGGCGAAGCCGGAAGCCGCTTCCTTGACCTCGTCGAAGCTCTTCTTGAGGTCGGCCATTTCGGCCTCGCGCATCGCTTCCTGGAATTGGCCCTGGAATTCGGCGGCCATCTTGCGCGCCTTGCCCATCCACTGCCCGACCATGCGCAGCACGCCCGGCAGCTCTTTCGGGCCGATGGCGATCAGAGCCACGACCCCGATCAGGACCAGTTCACTCCACCCGATGTCGAACATGAGGTCTTCCGTTCACGCCAGCCGCAGCCGGCCCAATCCCTCGCGCGCAGGATCGGGTCCGCTACCCGCGTCTCGCGTGCTCTCTGGCTCAGACGGCCTTGCTGCCGACGTCCGACCGTGCCGCGGTCGGCGCGGCATTGTTGTGCTCGATGGACTTGGCCGGCTCGGGCTTGTCGGCGACCTTGTCGTCGTCCTGCATGCCCTTCTTGAACGCCTTGATGCCCTGCGCCACGTCGCCCATCAGATCCGAGATCTTGCCGCGACCGAACAGCAGCAGGACCACTGCGATCACCAGGACCCAGTGCCAAATGCTGAGTGAACCCATCCTGCAACCCTCCAAACGCGCATGGCCGGGGACCGGCCGATCTTCACCGAAACCTAGGCTTGGCAGGTGTCAAAAACAAGGACCAAGGCAGCGCCAATTCGCTGTTGGCGCTGCGTAATTTTGCTAGTGTTAACTGGTCGCAGGCGGCCGGTAAAAGGCCGGGACGTCAGTCCTCGCTGCCACCCCCGCCCCCCGCATGGCCGCCTTCCGGCGGCGTCTCGGGCTCGACCGCGGGCGCCAGCGCCAGATCAAGGTCCTCGCCCGGCTCCAGCGGATCCTCGTCTTCCCGCAAAGTCGGGTCATCCGACGGCGTCGGCACGCTGAATCCGGTCGGCAGGCGCGAATCCAGCAGGCCCGTGCCCTTCAGCTCCTCCAGGCCCGGCAAATCGCCGAGCTGTTCCAGAGTAAACTGCGACAGGAAGTCCTCGGTGGTTCCGAAGGTCAAGGGACGGCCCGGCGTCTTGCGACGACCGCGCGGCTTGATCCAGCCGGTTTCCAGCAGCACGTCCAGCGTGCCCTTCGAGGTGACGACGCCGCGGATCTCCTCGATCTCGGCGCGCGTCACCGGCTGGTGATAGGCGATGATCGCCAGCACTTCGATCGCGGCGCGCGACAGGCGGCGGGTCTCGGTGCTCTCGCGGGTCATCAGCCAGGCGAGATCGCCCGCGGTACGGAAGGTCCATTTGTTGGCGACCCGCACGAGATTCACGCCGCGCAGGGAGTAGTCGGCCTGCAACTGCTCGAGCGCGGCCTTCACGTCGACGCCCTCGGGCATGCGCTTGGCCAGCGTCGCGGTGTCCAGCGGTTCATTCGAAGCGAACAGCAGCGCTTCCAGCAGCCGCAATTCTTCGGGACGTGCCTGGGACTCGTTCTCCATCGGCTCGGCCTCTTCTACCCGCACTTCAGCCAGGCTTGCCATGGCAGATTCTCCTTGTTGCACTTAAGCGACCGGCGCATCGGGCGCAGGAGCTGCGTCCATGACCGGCTTGGGGCGCCCCTTCCGGAAATAGATGGGCGCAAACGCCTCTTTCTGATTCAGCTCGAGCTGACCTTCGCGCACCAGCTCGAGCGCAGCCGCGAAACTCGAGGCGAGCACCGTCGCGCGCTGCGTCGGATCGGCGACATGCTGAAGCAGAAAATCGTCGAGAACGCCCCAATCGTCTTGCTCGCTGATGCTTCCGACGAGCCGCTCCAGCGTGGCGCGCGCCTCGGCAAGCGACCACACCGTGCGCTTGGCCAGATGCACGCTCGCCAGCACGCGCGACTGGCGCTGCGCGGCATAGGCGGTGAGCAGGTCATAGAGCGTTGCCGTGTATTTCGGATGCTTGATCTCGGCGATCTGCTCGGGCTCGCCGCGCGGGAAGATGTCGCGCAGCAATTGCTGCCGGTTCATCAGCCGGTTGGCGGCTTCACGAATCGCCTCCAGCCGGCGCAGGCGGTTGGCGAGCGCCGTCGCCATCTGCTCCGCGCTCGGGCCTTCCGCACTCGGCGGCTCCGGCAGCAGCAGACGCGATTTCAAGAAGGCGAGCCATGCCGCCATCACGAGATAGTCGGCGGCGAGCTCGAGGCGGATCTTTCGCGCGGCTTCGATGAAGTGGAGATATTGGTCGGCGAGCGCCAGGATCGAGATCTTGGCGAGATCTACCTTCTGCTGCCGCGCCAGTGCGAGCAGCAGGTCGAGCGGACCTTCATAACCCTCGACGTCCACCACCAACGCCGGCTCACCCTCGGCGAGCTCTGCGGGCCGCCCGGTTTCAAACGATAGGATTTCTGCGGTCATGCCGATGCCGTGTTTGCCCGTGCGATCAATGCCTCCAGTTCGGCGCGCGCGGCCGCGCGATCGAACGGTTGCGGTCCTTTACGCGCAGCGAGCGCGGCGTTCGCCCGCTCCAGCGCCCTGCCCGCCAGTTCGGGTGTCTGGCCGGCGACCTCACGCATTTCCTCGATGTTGCCGTTGCAATGCAGGGCCATGTCGCAGCCGGCCGCAAAAATGGCGCGGGTCCGTTCGGCGATGTTGCCCGACAGCGCGTTCATCGACACGTCATCACTCATTAACAAACCCTGGAACCCGATTGCGCCGCGAATCACCTCAGCGATCATTGTCGCAGATGTCGTCGCCGGATGGGCGGGGTCGACCGCGCTAAACACAACATGTGCAGTCATGGCCATCGGCAAATCCGCCAAAGGCTTGAATGCCGCGAAGTCGGTGCGATCCAGTTCGTCGCGCGACGTGTCGACCGTCGGCAGATTGAAATGGGTATCGGCCGTAGCTCGGCCATGGCCGGGGATGTGCTTGAGCACCGGCAACACGCCACCCTGTTCCAGGCCCTCGGTGACCGCGCGGGCGATCGCGGCGACCTTTCCCGGTTCGGTGCCGTAAGCCCTGTTCCCGATGACGGCGTTGGCGCCAGCCACCGGCACGTCGGCCAGCGGCAAGCAATCCACGGTAATGCCGAGATCTGCGAGATCGCAGGCGATCAGCCGGGCGCTGAGGCGCGCCGCGGTCAGCCCGAGCGCCGAATCAGTATCGTAGAGGCCTGCGAAAATAGCGCCCGGCGGATAGACCGGCCAATGCGGCGGCGTCAGGCGCTGCACCCGCCCACCCTCCTGATCGATCAGGACAGGGGCATCAGCGAAACCCGCAACCGCCCGCAATTCCGCAACGAGTGCAGCAACTTGAGCCGGCGTCTCGACATTGCGCTTGAAGAGGATGAAGCCCCACGGGCGTTCGCTGCGGATAAACTCCCGCTCGGCGGCGGTTAGTTCCGTTCCGGAAACGCCGGTAATGAAGGCCCGCGTGCTCATACGGCCGATTAACCCTGACCCGCGAGAGGGTCAAGGAAACGGCCGTTAATTCCTCTGGACGAAGCAGGCAGACAGGCCAGCGGATTTCAAACTGTTGCAGGCCTGGTTCGCCTCTTCGAGCGATCCGTACGGCCCAGCGAAGGCGCGGTAGACGATTCCCTTGCCCTTGTCGGTCAGGTCGACCCGCTTGACCACGGGTGCGCGGGAGCCAAGCACGCTGCCGTACTTGCTCTGAAGCACCCGGTACGAGGCGTGGGCGCTATCCTCGGTCTGCTGCGAGGAGACCTGCACGACGTAGCCGCCGCCACCGCTGCTCGCGGGCGCAATTTGCGTCGGATTGGTCGCAGCCATCCGCTGCGGTGGCTCCGCGGCCGGCGCCGATTGCGGCGCAAGCGAGAGCGGCTGATTGGCACTGGCATTGGCCGAGGTCGGCGGCGTGCGTGGTGCAGCTGGTGCCGCAACGGGCTTCGGGAGAGCTGTCGGCTTCGCGGCCGTGGTCGCTTGCGACGCGGTGGCGTCGGTCTGATCGCCCTTCACGGCCACGGTCCTGATCGCGCGCGGCGAATTGTTCGGCAGCGTGCCGTTGCTCGGATTCGGGCCCGCACTCGACAGCGGAATGCTGGACGGCGACACGCTCGCGACTGGCGGCGGGTTCGCGTTCTGGTTCAGCGCCGGGAACACCACGCGGGGACCTCCCGCCTTGGCGTTGACGTCGACAGGCGCCTCCTCGCGCGGCACGATCTTCTCGGCGCCATCTCCGGTGACCATGCGGTCCGGTACCTTGGCCGAGGAGTCCGACGGCGCCGGCACGATTTTGGTCGGCGTGTTGTCGGCCTTGATGATCGGCGGCTCGCCGCTGCGGGGCGAGCCCACATAGGTCTTGTAAGCGAACGCAGCGCCGGTCCCGACCACGGCAAGGGCCAGGATCGCCGCGACGGTCATCATGCCGCCGCGCTGCTTCTTCGGCTCGTCGAGATCGGCCTCGGGATAGTCGCTCTGGAACGCGTAAGGATCGTCGGGATAGGCGGGATCGCGCTGATAGTCCTGCTCGCCCGCCTCCAGCCGTCCGTAGAGCGCCTCGTCGTAGCGCGCCGGATCGGGCTGCTGGTGGGCTTGCTCCTGGTAAGCCTGATCGGGCTGCTGATATGCCTGATCCTGATAGGCCTGCCCCTGATGGGTGCGAGCTTGATAGGCCTGATCCGGATAGGCCTGCGGCTGACGATAATCAGGTTCAGGCTCGGGCGCAGTCGGCTGGGCTGAATAACGATGCAGTGGATGAACCGGGTTTACGGAAGCGGGATAGGCAGGCTCAGCTGGCACCGTCTGCGGCTGCACATTGGCGCGCCGCATCCATGAGGGTGGCCCGGGCGGCGGCGGGGCTTGGTCGGCATAGTCCTGCTGGCCATCGTCCTGGCGATAGTCGTCGTCCTGATAGCTCTGGGCAGGCGCAGGTGCTGCAGGCGGGTGCACGCCCGGCCGCCCTTGCGCTGCGAACGGATCGGTCTGCCCGATCAGGCGGGCAAGTTCGGCCAAGGGATCACCGCTCTCCGCCCTCCCATGCTGATCGCCACCGCGATAGTCATCGGAAGGAAACGGTCTGTCCTGATATCGTTCGGCCATCGTGATGATGCGTCCCTTCGGGAAAGCCGCGCGCCCCTCGACCAAGGCGCGGCTTTCGACCCACAAGGCTTTCAACCAAGTCTAAGCGATCCGGCTTCTGCCGGTTACCCCCGAAATCCCTTAAGTAGTTCGCCCCAAACTACCGCATCTCGTCCGGAGCATGGACGCCGAGGATGGCGAGGCCCGATGCCAGGACAGAGACGACGCCCTGGACCATGGCCAGCCGCGCCTTCGTTAGATCTGCATCATTATTGATAATGAAGCGTAAATAGGGCAAATCGCGCCCCTTCGTCCAAAGTGCATGAAATTCGCTGGCTAAATCATAGAGATAGAAGGCAATTCGGTGCGGCTCGTGGGCGGTTGCGGCCGCTTCCAGCATGCGCGGAAATATTGCGAGCCGCTTAAGAAGGTCGAGTTCAGCCGGGTCCGACAGCCGTTCCACCGCCGACTCACCCAGCCAGGCGATGCGCTTTTCCGTTTCCTCCGGGAGTTCCGGGAACACCTCGGCCCGGGCGTTGCGGAAGATCGAGTGGCCGCGGGCGTGGCCGTACTGCACGTAGAACACCGGGTTGTCGCGCGACTGTTCCATGACCTTGGCGAGGTCGAAGTCGAGCACCGCGTCGTTCTTGCGGTAGAGCATCATGAAGCGGACGGCGTCCTGGCCGACTTCATCCACCACCTCACGCAAGGTGACGAAGTCCCCGCTCCGCTTGGACATTTTCACCGGCTCGCCGTTGCGCAGCAACTTCACCAGCTGGACGATCTTGACGTCGAGCGCCCCCTTGCCGGAGGTGGTCGCCTTCACCGCCGCCTGCATGCGCTTGATGTAGCCGCCATGGTCGGCGCCCCAGACGTCGATCATCTCCGCGAAACCACGATCGAACTTGTTCTTGTGGTAGGCGATGTCGGCGGCGAAGTAGGTGTAGGAATTATCCGACTTGATCAGCGGGCGATCGACGTCGTCGCCATAGGCGGTCGCCTTGAACAGCAACTGCTCGCGATCTTCCCAATCCTCGGTCGGAGCCCCCTTTGGGGGCGGCAGACGGCCCTGGTAGACGTCGCCCTTGGCGCGCAGGAAATCGATGGTCTCGGCGACCTTGTTGTTGCCGGCGTTCTGTAGCGAGCGCTCGGAGAAGAACACGTCGTGGCGGATGTTGAGCGCGGCGAGATCATCCTTGATCTCGTCCATCATCATCGCGATCGCCTTGGCGCGCACCGTCCGTAGCCACGCGCCCTCGCTCACGGCGAGGAGCTTGTCGCCGTGCTCCTGCGCCAGCGCCTGCCCGACCGGCTTCAGATAGTCGCCGGGATAAAGGCCTTCCGGCATCGCGCCGATGTCTTCGCCGAGCGCCTCGCGATACCGGAGGAACGCGGAGCGGGCGAGCACGTCGACCTGCGCGCCGGCGTCGTTGATGTAATATTCGCGCGTGACGTCACGGCCTGCGAATTCAAGCAGGCTCGCCAGCGCATCGCCGAACACGGCGCCGCGGCAATGGCCGACATGCATCGGTCCGGTGGGGTTGGCGGAGACATATTCGACGTTGACCTTGGAGCCGCCGCGGACGCGGCCGTAATCGGCGCCCTCGCGCAGCACGGTCCGTAGCGCCTCGGCCCATGCGGCCGGCTCCAGCGTCAGGTTGATGAAGCCTGGACCTGCGACGTCGACCTTGGCGATCAACGGGTCCGCGCGCAGCCGTTCGGCGATCTGCTCGGCGAGGTCGCGCGGCTTTGCCTTTGCCTCTTTCGCAAGCACCATGGCTGCGTTGGTCGCCATGTCGCCATGGGAAGCATCGCGCGGCGGCTCGACCACCACGCGCGAGAAATCGATGCCCTCGGGCCAGTTGGCTTCCGCCGCGAGCGCGCGGCAGACCGCGTGCACGCGTGCGAGCACGTCGGCGAACAGGTGCAGTGCTGAGGATGTGTCGGGCATGGGCGCCGCCTAACGCAAATCCGGGGTCGAGTCAAAGAGCCGCTGGTGCTCGGTCAGGGCGAAACGGTCGGTCATTCCGGCAATGAAATTCCCGATCCGGCGGGCCCGGTCGCCCTCGTTGTCCGCCTCCGCCCCGACCAGCCATTCCGGCGGCAGCTCGCCGGGCGAGGTGAGGTATTTTGCGAACAGGTCGAACAGGATCTGTTCCGCCTCGCCCATCACCCGCATGACCCGCTTGTGGCGGTACATGTGCTGATAGAGAAAGCGCTTGATGGCGGCCTCCTCCTCGGCGACCGCGGCGGGGAATGCGATCAATGCCCGGCTCTGCTGGCGCACGTCCTGTGCGGATTGCGGTTTCACGGCGGCAAGGTTTATCTGGGCCTCGGCGAACACGGCACCGATCAAGTGTGAGATCAGCTCGCGCACCAGCTCGGCGCCGCGCCTGACGTCTTCGAGATCGGGGTAATGCGCAGAAGTCTCGGCGATAATCTCCGCGGTCAGCGGCATCACCTTGAGGTCGTCGAGGTGAAACAGGCCGGCGCGCAGACCGTCGTCGATATCGTGGGCATCATAGGCGATGTCGTCCGCGATCGCGGCGACCTGTGCCTCCAGCGAGGCGAAACTCCACAATTCGAGATCATAGATCTTGATGTAGTCGGCGATGCCGACGGGAACGCCGCGCTCGCGATAACGCCCGGCCGGCGCACCGCTGCGATCGGTCAGCGGGCCGTTGTGCTTGACGATGCCCTCCAGCGCTTCCCAGGTCAGGTTGAGCCCGTCGAATTCGGGATAGCGCTGTTCCAGGGCCGCAACGACGCGGAGCGTCTGGGCGTTGTGATCGAAGCCGCCAAAATCCTTCAGGCAGGCGTCCAGCGCCCGCTCGCCGGCGTGCCCGAACGGCGGATGGCCGAGATCGTGGGCGAGCGCCAGGGTTTCCGTGAGGTCCTCGTCCAGCCCGAGCTGCCGGGCCAGCGCGCGGGCGATCTGCGCCACCTCCAGCGAATGGGTCAGCCGGGTGCGGTAGTGGTCGCCCTCGTGGAACACGAACACCTGGGTCTTGTATTTCAGCCGGCGGAACGCGGTGGAATGGATCACCCGGTCGCAATCCCGTCGAAACGGGCTGCGGGTCCGGCTTGGCGGTTCCGCGACCAATCGGCCGCGACTGCGCTCGGGATCGCAGGCATAGGGCGCGTGGGGGGCAGCCATTCCGACGGACACGGCGAATTTAGTCTCTATCCATTTGATTCTGCGTATGGTGGCACTTAACTATGCCGGACGCGGGATACCAACTGAATAGGGCACGTGACCTTCAGGTGACCTTGGTGTGACCGCGGGCCTATCGGAGACGAACGATGACGACTGACGTGACCATCAGTGACAAGGCCGCACGCCGGATTGGGGAGATCCTCAAGGGCGAAGGGTCTGGCGCGATGCTGCGGATCTCGGTCGAGGGCGGAGGCTGTTCCGGCTTCCAGTACAAGTTCGACATTGACCGTGCCCGCACTGACGACGATCTCGTGATCGAGCAGGACAATGCGGTGGTGCTGGTCGATTCCGCCTCGCAGCCGTTCCTGGCGGGGTCGCAGGTCGATTTCGTCGACGATCTGATCGGCGCCTCGTTCCGCGTCAACAATCCGAACGCCACGGCGTCCTGCGGCTGCGGGACCAGCTTCTCGATCTGACGTCGCCGGCTAGGCGCCGGTCATCTGCCTTTCCTCGTCCGTCCACTCCACGTCGACCGACATGAGCTCCGGCTGAAGTGGTGCGTCTCCCGCCATCACATGTCCATCGAGCGCGCGCAGCAGCGCCGCCAGCAGCGCGGGTTTGCGTAGCGGCTTGGCCAGGAAGTCCGACATGCCGGCCTCGCGGCAGATCTTGACGTCCTCGGGGAAGGCATTGGCGGTGAGCGCGATGATCGGCAAGGATTCGAATCGGCCACCTTGCGCACGGATCGCCCGGGTTGCGGCAAGGCCGTCCATGTCGGGCATCCGCACGTCCATCAGCACGAGATCGTAGTCTTCCTCCGAGGCCGCCGCGACGGCCTCGACGCCGTCGGTGACGACGCGCAGCTCGACGTCGAAGGCCCCTAACATCTTGCTCACGACCATGCGGTTGACGGCGTCGTCCTCGGCGATCAGCACCCTCAGCGGTCGGTCGAGACTCGCGATACGCGCCTTGAGGTAGTCGGCTTCGTCGCGGTCGGCAATGTAGTCGGATGCCTTCTCCTGGCTCCAGGGCAGCACCAGCGTGAAGCTGAATGTCGAGCCCTCGCCCGGCGTCGAGGTGACGCCGATGGTGCCGCCCATCTGTTCGATGATGCGCCGGGAGATCGCAAGCCCAAGCCCGGTCCCGCCGAAGCGGCGGCTGATCGAGGCGTCGGCCTGCGCGAAGTCGGAGAAGAGCTGGCCAAGCTTCTCGGGGGCGATGCCGATACCGCTGTCGGTCACGCTCCATTCGACGGTGGCGAGCAGATCGCGGCGGGCCTGACAGACGGCTGCGATCGTGACTTCGCCTTGGTCGGTGAACTTCACCGCGTTGGATGCGAGGTTGAGCAGGACCTGGCGGATACGCGCGACATCGCCGCGCAGCGTCGGCGGCAGGTTCGGATCGAGCTTGACCTTGACCGCGAGCCCCTTGCTCTTGGCACTCGCGCGCACGACGGTCGCCAATGTCTCTACCAGCGCCTGCGGCGCGAAGTCGATCACCTCGAACGCGAAGCGTCCAGCCTCGAGCTTGGAGAGGTCCAGGATGTCGTTGAGGATGCGCTGGAGATTGTCGCCGGACTCGCGGATCGTGGTGACGGCCTCGTGCTGCTCCGGATCGAGTTTTGTCTCCAGCAGCATGCTGGCAAGCCCGAGCACGCCGTTCATCGGCGTGCGGATCTCGTGGCTCATCACCGCGAGGAAATCCGATTTGGCGCGGCTCTCGGCCTCGGCCTTTTCCGCGCGCCAGCGCTCGGTCACGTCGCGGCCGAAGCCGCGATAGCCGAGGAATTGACCGTCGCGGTCGTAGGCCGGCTTCGCGGTGAGCGACCACAGCCGCGCCTCGCCGCCGGCGACGACCTTGAGGTTCATCTCGTGCAGCGGTTCGGCGTGCTCCATCAGGCCGACGACATTGTAGGCCGCGCTCTTGTCTTCGGGGCACAGCATGTCGAGCACGTCGGCGAAATGCGAGCCCTTCAGCAAGGGCAGTGGCAGCTGTGCGACCGCGGCGAAGCGCTCGGGCACGTCGACCAAATGCCCTTCGGCGTCGGTCTGCCACAGCCAGTCGCTGGCGTTCTCCTGAAAATCTTTCAGCAATAGTGAGATGATCTCGGTCTGGCGCTCGAGCTCAAGCTGGGCCTTGAGATTGCCAAGGAACAGATTGCCTTGCGAGACGATGTTGCGCGCCATGAAGAACGCGAACAGCAGCAGGAACACGGCGGTCACGAGGTAAGGCCCGGTGCCGCATAACAGCAACGCACCGGCGCAGGCGATCGTCGTCGTCGCGAGATAGACAAGGCCCGCACGCGGGAAGGTCGAGAGCGTGAAGGCACCGCCGGACATCATGCCGACCATAAGGCAGGCCAGAATGAGCTGGCTGGTCGGCTCGATGCGGCTGAACAGCGCGACCGGCAGCGTGCCCCAGATTGCGGCGAGGAAAAACGCCTGCCGCAACATCTGCCGCACGGCACGGGGCGAGACTTCTTGCGCCGGGCTCTGGTGGGAGCGCCGCCACGCGCGCACCGCGAGCGAGGCGGCGGTCGCGAGGGTCATGCCCCAGATCGCGAGAAAGTCGTTCCAGCCACGACCCCAGAACAAAATCAGCACAACGGCGACGTTGAGCATGGTGACGGCCATCGTCACCGGGATCAGGCGTATCACCGCGTCGATCTGCTTGGCACGGATGCGGCTCAGCTCGCGCTCGCTGAGACCGGCGGTCAGGCCGTCCTCGATCTCGTAGCCGCCGAGCCAGTACAGGAACGCGCCGATCAACCCGTCGCGGGGCTCGGTTCGCTTCATGGCTTTGTTCGGCCGTCCCATTCGAAAAACCTTTTCACGATCAATGGCCCGGGCCCGACTTAAGCCGGGTTAATTTTGTGGGAGATTTCGCAGCGTCCTTGACGGGCGCGTTTGCATTTTGTTCTAACCATGGCCCCTGCCCGGAGCCGCCAAGATGCCCATCAGAATAGCCACCTGGAACGTGAACTCGGTCCGGCAGCGCATCGATCTCCTCCTGACCTGGCTGAAGGAGTGCCAGCCGGACATCGTCTGCCTCCAGGAGATCAAATGCGTCGACGAGGCCTTCCCGCGGCTGGAGATCGAGGCGCTCGGCTACAACGTGGTCACCCACGGCCAGAAGACGTTCAACGGTGTCGCTCTGCTCTCGAAGCTCCGGTTCGACGAGACCAAGTCGGGGCTGGCCGGCGACGACGAGGACGCCCATGCTCGCTTCCTCGAAGGCGTGGTGACGCTCAAGTCCGGCGTGCTGCGCATCGCCTGCCTCTATCTGCCCAACGGCAATCCGGTCGGCACCGAGAAATATCCCTACAAGCTCAAATGGATGTCGCGGCTTCTTGAGTATTCGAAGGAGCGCCTCAAGACCGAGGAGCCGCTGATCCTCGCAGGCGACTTCAACGTTATCCCGCATGCCCGGGACGTCCATAATCCCGCCGCCTGGACCGAGGACGCCCTGTTCAAGGCCGAGACGCGGGAGAGTTTTCAGTCCCTGCTCGGCCTCGGCCTGACCGATGCGCTTCGGGCCGTCACCGACGAGCCCGGGCTCTACACTTTCTGGGACTACCAGGCCGGCGCCTGGCAGAAGAACCACGGCCTGCGGATCGACCACCTTCTGCTGTCGCCACAGGCCAGCGACCGGCTCGCCAATGTCGGCATCGACAGCTATGTGCGCAGCTGGGAGAAGCCGTCGGACCACGTGCCGGTGTGGGCGGATCTCGATCTTGAGGCGGCGTGAGGCCGCCTCAACCCATCACTCCCGTCGACCCTGCACCCATTGCTCCAGCATCTGCAGGCACATGGCGCGATCGTCGTCGGAGGCCTTTGCGAAGGCGCGGTTGTAGTTTTCCTTGATCCAGGTCTCGTCGCTGCCGGCGCTGTCGCGCGCCAGCGTCAACCACATCAGGCCGCGGGCGGCCTGCCGCGGCAGGCGGTCGCCGTTGAACAGCATCTGGCCGAGCAGCGCCTGGGCCTCGTGCTGGCCCTTCTGCGCGGCGAGCCCAAGCCAGCGCGCGCCGTAGCGGAAATCCTCGCGCGAAGCGTCCGGCGTCTTCAGGTACAGGCGGGCGAGATCGTATTGCGCATCCGCATTGCCGAAATAGGACGCGGCATAGGAAAACATCTCCCGCGCCCGCTCCTGGTCCGGCTTGACCTTCGAATTCGGGATGCCGCTGAGATAATAGCGGCCGAGCGCCACAAAGGCGTTGGCGACGATCTGCGCCTGCGGCGCGGACGGGCTGTCTTCGGCGTGCGCGTTGGCGATGCGGGTGAAATACTCGAACGCACGCACATCGTCCTGGGCGACGCCGTCGCCATTGGCGTACATGCGGCCGAGCTTCCACTGCGCGATGGGGTGGCCACCCTCCGCGGCATATTGCAGGGCGCTGAGCGAGGTTTCCTGGGGCACGACTGGCGGTACATTGCGCACCTTGCCTGCTGCGCCCGGCAAGGTCGTGACCACCGGGATGGTCGCATCCTTCTGGCTGACGGGTGCGCCGTCAAAGGCGAGAGCCGGCGCGGCCAGCGCGGCAGCCCCCAACACAAACGCAACGATGGTACGCCTAGATGTCCGCATAGCACTGTTTCTCGTGCGCGCCGCCCGGATGGGTCACTGCCCCACCGACCGCTGGTCCAACCTGCTGAGCATATTTCCAGAGCGCGCCCGTCGTGTGGTTAGTCGCGCGAGCGGTCCATTTGGTCTTGCGTTGGGCAAGCTCCTGGTCGCTCAATTTTACGTTAAGGGTACCGGCGACCGCGTCGATTTCGATGATATCGCCGTCCTCCAGCAACCCGATCGGGCCGCCGATGGCGGCTTCCGGCCCGACATGGCCGATGCAGAAGCCGCGGGTGGCGCCGGAGAAGCGGCCGTCGGTGATGAGCGCGATCTTGCCGCCCATGCCCTGGCCGGTCAGCGCCGCGGTGGTCTGGAGCATTTCCCGCATGCCGGGACCGCCCTTCGGCCCCTCGTAGCGGATCACGATGACTTCGCCTTCGCGGTAGGTGCGCTTCTGGACGGCCTCGAAAGCATCCTCCTCACGGTCGAAGCACCTGGCCGGACCGGTGAACCTGAGGTTGGACATTCCCGCGACTTTCACGATCGCACCTTCTGGCGCCAGATTGCCCTTCAGACCGACCACACCGCCGGTGACGGTGATGGGCTTGTCTGCCGGGTGCACCACGTCCTGGTGCGGATTCCACTTCACGCTTTTGAGGTTTTCGGCGATCGTTCGACCGGTGACGGTCATGCAGTCACCGTGGAGAAATCCGTTGTCGAGCAGCGTCTTCATCAGAAGCGGTATGCCACCTACTTCAAACATGTCTTTGGCGACATAACGGCCGCCTGGCTTCAAATCCGCGACGTACGGTGTCTTTTTGAAGATTTCGGCGACGTCGAACAGGTCGAACTTGATGCCGCACTCGTGCGCGATTGCCGGCAGGTGCAGTGCAGCATTAGTCGAGCCACCGGACGCGGCGACCACGGCGGCGGCATTCTCCAGCGCCTTGAGGGTGACGATGTCGCGTGGCCGGATGTTTTGGGCGATCAGCTCCATGACCTGCTCGCCCGCGGTCATGCAGAAGGCGTCGCGAATTTCATAGGGTGCCGGAGCACCGGCCGAGTACGGCAAGGCCAGCCCGATCGCCTCGGAGACGGTCGCCATCGTGTTGGCGGTGAACTGCGCGCCGCAGGCACCCGCCGAGGGGCACGCCACGCGCTCGATCTCGTCGAGGTCCTCGTCCGACATTGCGCCGACCGAGTGCTTGCCGACGGCTTCGAACATGTCCTGCACGGTCACCTGCTGGCCCCGGAAATTGCCGGGCAGGATCGAGCCGCCATAGATGAAGATCGAGGGCACGTTGAGACGGACCATCGCCATCATCATGCCCGGCAGCGACTTGTCGCAGCCGGCCAGGCCAACGAGAGCGTCATAGGCGTGGCCGCGGATCGTCAATTCGACGGAATCGGCGATGCATTCGCGCGACGGCAGCGAGGAGCGCATGCCGTCATGCCCCATGGCGATGCCGTCGGTCACGGTGATGGTGCAGAACTCGCGCGGCGTGCCGCCGACGGCTGCGACGCCCTTCTTCACCGCCTGCGCCTGGCGCATCAGGGAGATGTTGCAGGGCGCGGCCTCGTTCCAGCACGAGGCGACGCCGACGAAGGGCTGGTGGATCTGGTCGGTGGTCAGACCCATGGCGTAGAGGTAGGAGCGATGGGGCGCGCGCGCAGGACCTTCCGTCACGTGACGGCTCGGCAGCCTCTGCTTGATGTTGCTCTTCGCGTCCATCGCAAACCAGTTTCCCCGGCCAACCCTTTCAGACCCGAAAAATCAGAGCCAAGATTTGAATCGACCTTTTGAATCGACCTTGGGGATTTCCGTCGTCTTCCAGGATCACCGCTGCCGCTAAAATATTCGAGTGATTTTATTCATGTTCGGGTGTGGCCAAAAAGCGGCGTCGATGCGAACGGACAGAGAAGATGGTTAAATCCGTGACGAGTGTTGCACGGACGGCACAATCGTGGCCGTGAGGACACGATCGAGCTTACTGGGATACCCCCGGCGGGAGGACAATCCCACAACTTCAAGTTTCCGGTGCGTGCCTGCGTTGCAACTTCGGCGCGACGACGAGGCGCAGCCAAGGTGAGTCGGCGCTTCATCATCTCCCCGCCTGTCCGGACGCGCCGCAAGGGCGCTGCGTCCAGGCCACAGATCGAAGTGTTGTGCACACTCTCTCCACATCGTCTTTGCGAGCGGAGCGACTTGTCCGCCGAAGCTTTAGCGAAGGCGGAAGCAATCCAGAATCCTCCGCGGAAAGACTCTGGATCGCTTCGCTGCGCTCGCAATGACGGAGCAAGGGGCAGCAATCGCCATCCGCCAATGCAGATTCAACTTGCAGACACGCTTCGCGTTCTCGCGGCTGATTCCGCCCGAGCTTTGCTTCGTCGCTTCACCCTCTTGTCCAAGAGGGCGCAGGGTACCCGCTGTCGTGCTCGCCGGCGTGGGCAGCCTGATCGCGGTGCTCGACCATGCGCACGGGCTGATGACGAAACTGTCCATCGCCGTCGTGGTCTGCGCCTGGGTCTGGATCGTCTGTCGATCGCGGACGCGCGGCTTGAAAATCCGATCGTCCGTGCTGGCTGCAATGTGCGCCGCGACCGTTCTGACCGCGACGGCCGCGCTGTGGCCGGTGATGGGGCCCGCCGTCTTCCACACCCGCGGTGTCGCCAAGAAGCCGAAGCCTCCGGCCGGCTGATGGACGCAATCACAATCTTCGGACTGCTGTCGGTCAGTGCGATGCTGCTGTTTTACGCGCTCGAGCCGCGCGGACCGCATTTCGTGCTGGCCTTCGCGGCAGCTTGCGCGCTCAGCGGGGTCTATGGCTTTCTCCAGGGCGCCTGGCCGTTCGGGTTTGTCGAGACGGTTTGGACAGCGGTCGCCTTGCAGCGCTGGGCAAAGGTCCGGTTATCGGCATGACCGGACTTCAGTGCCTTGGTTGGCGCTCAGGCGTTCCGCATCGCGCGCCCGAACGGATCGGCCAGACGGACGATCTCACAGGCGGCGACGAGGCCGGCGAGCCAGATGGCGCTGGTCAGCCCGATCCGGGTCACGATGGCGGCGGTGAAGGCGCCCTCGCCGCCCAGGACCGGCGTCGCGGCGAACTCATAGACCGCGTAGGCGGCAACGAATGCAATCGCAAGCATCAGCGGCGTGCGGCCTTGCGGCAGCCTACGGAGGACCGTCGATGCTGCTGCGGTCGATAGCAGCGCAGCAGCGCCGATGACGAAGCCCCAGGCGATAGTGCTGGGGTCGATCGGATAGTGCAGCGCGCCGAAGCCGATGCCCTGGTTCACCAGCCAGGCGCCGGTGACGACGAGCAGCGCCGGACGCAGCGGCAGCATGGCGGCGGCGACAACCGCGCAAGCCGCAAACGGCGTGGCACAGGCGAATGCAAAGCTTGCCAGCGCGCATGACACGATCAGCAGCGCGAAGCCGAACAGCGGCGCAAGGCGCGCCGCGACCGGGGTAAGGCGGAAACGGTCGCGGAGGGGCGGCAGGATTGGACGGGGCATGGATGAACTCATGCCGACGATCCTAGCACATTTGCACCTGCTTGGATCACCTCCCGCGGCAGTTCAACTGCCTCATCAGAGGTCCCGACGGATGGTGACGCGCGCCCTCTTGCCCTCAGCTGGCTGCGCTCGGCCCTCTTCTCCTTAAACGGCGGGCTACGCTCGCCCTCTTGGGCGCTGGGCCTGAGCCCAGGCCGCGGTGACGTCGCGCGGCGGGACGTCGACGCGCCGGATCGGCGTCAACTCGCCGGAGGCGGAGATGATCGCGGTCTCCTCGCGGCGGCAGCGCGGGCAAACGAAGCGGACCTCGTTCGGCGAAGCCGACCAGCTCGAACGTCTTACATTGGCGGCCATCGGCCAGGCTGCGCAGTGAGAGCATGACACCAGGAACCGACCGGGATCGAGCATACCCATTCCAAAGGACTCCGCGTCCTGCCATCCCTTCAATGATTGATCCATGTGAATCGTTCCGGTGCCAAAACACCGTCGAGACACCATCGGCCCCGAACCAGGAGGCGGAGCCGCTCAGCGGGCGCCCTTGAGCGTGCACGACGTGCTGCAGGTGACCGTGTTGCCGTGGTCGCACGCCTTGCAGGCGGCAACGCACTGGGTCATGTCGCGGGGATTGAAGGAAGTGTAGTTCCGCATCGCGCAGACCGGGGTCGAGCCGGTGATCTCCTGCTCCTGGTTGCAGGCTGCCGTCATGAGTCCAAACATGATGACCGCAAAAAGGCGCATGGGATCGCCCTGTTAGGCACGACAAAACAATCTCGCGAGGCGCGCTGCACCGCAGCGAGCCCCGGCATTTCCACAGCGGGAAATCACCGGAGGCGTCCTCGCATCTGCATTGAGGATGCGCGCCAAGTGTTAAGAACGGATTGCCGGCGTCAGGCCGCAGCTTGGCTCGCTATGGCCTGCCGCATGTCCACCGCCAGCTGGCGATACCGCTCCGAGAGCTTCAGATAAAACTCACGCTTGGTGCTGTCGGTGGCGAGCCTGGCGATCAGCTCGCATTCGGCGGTGAGCGTCTCGAACCGTTCGAGCCTGTTCTCAAGTTCTGTCATCGGCGTGTCCCCATCAAACGCCTCAAGGACACCAAACCTAAGCCCGGGAAATAGGTCACTGCGAACATCGTTATCGAGTAGAATCAATTTTTCCCGCGCGGCCGACTATTTCTGCTCCAACCGCCAGGCGCCGTCCCAGCCCTCGTCCGGCGGATGGGCCTCGAACCGCGTGATACGAGCAAGCATTGCCCGCGAGGGGCCGTCGCCTGGGACGGCTTCAAGTGCCGCGTTGAAGCCGGCGCGGGCCTCGTCGAAGCGGCGGGCGCGATAGGCGGCGAGGCCTTCGGCGTAGTGAGAACGCAGGCTCTCATGCGCGGCCGTGAGTGCGCCTGCCCGGCCCATCACCTCGAAGATCGTTTGCGGCGCGCTCTGGCCGGCGACCGCAAGACGGTCGACCTCGCGCAATCCGAGGTGCGAGCCGATCGCGTCCGCCGTCGCCTGCGAGATCAGGATACGGGTGCCATAGGTCTTGTTGACGGCCTCCAGTCGTGAGGCGAGGTTCACGGCGTCGCCCATCACGGTGAAGCTCATCATCAGCTCGGAGCCGATGCTGCCGGTCAGGACCTCGCCGGTGGCGATGCCGATCCGCAGATCGCAAAGCCCGGGCATGGCGCGGATGCCGAGCAGATCCGGCAATTGCTTCTGCAGCGCGGGCACCTGATCGGCCATTTCGATCGCAGCAAGGCCTGCGAGCAGCGCCGGCTCTTCCTCCTCGATGAAGGGAGGGCCCCAATAGGCCATGATGGCGTCGCCGATATATTTGTCGATGATGCCGCGGTTGCTCCTGATCGGACCGGACATGACGGTAAAATAGTGGTTCATCACCTTGACCAGGCCGCGCGGGGTCATGCCCTCGCTCATCGCGGTGAAGCCGCTCATGTCGCAGAACATGATGGTCATCACCCGGCGCTGACCGTCGACGGCGACCTCCGGCCGGTCAATCAGCCCCTGCACCACCTTGGGATCGATGTAGCGGCCAAAGGTCTCGCGGATGCGCTCGTTCTGGCGCAATTGCTCGACCATGCGATTGAAGGCGGAGGCGAGTTCGCCAATCTCGTCCTGCGTCGAGACACTGATGGTCTTGTCGAAGCGGCCCGCCTCGACTTCGCGGGTGCCGGCCAGCAAGAGCCGGACCGGTCGCGTGATCCCGGTGGAGACCATGATCGCAAAGGCAAGTCCGACGATCGCCGCGAGGATGGTCACGATGCCCGAGACGATGATCGCCTGGCGCTGATGGCGGATCACCTGCGCGGTGCTCACGAACACCTGCGAGAGCATCTCGGCGCGGATCGCATCGATCCGCTGGGTGAAGAGATCGCGGAGCGCGTCCACATGGACGAGCACGTCGCGCGTGGCCGCAAAGTCCTTGGCATCGAGCAGCCGGAGCAGCTTGGCGTCCTCCTCGTCGAGTTCGCGGCGAAGCTCCTTGACTGCATTCTCGATGCGCGTCTCGATCCGGGCGAGTGCCGCGTTGTCCGACGGTGTGCTCTCATCGTCGATGATCGCGTTGATCAGCTTTCGCGCGGCTTCGGCCTCCTGCTCGACCTGGGCGTCCGTTTCCCTGAAGATCTTCAGCCGCGCCGCAAAGCCCTCCTCGTCCGGCGGCGTTTGCATTTTGGCGATCACCATGCGCCGCATCGCCAGCGCCCGCTCCAGCGAACGCACATTGGACCGCGCCAGGTGGCCGTAAGCCGGAATATACCGCGCGGTCAGCTCATCCAGAAGATGGCCGACGCGGCTGGACATCACCATCGACAGGATCGCGGTGACGACCATCAGGATGATGAGGCCGAGCGCAATCCCGACGATCTTGCGCCGGATCGACTGGTTGAAAATCGGCATGGGCGCGGGACAATGGGCTGAAGGGGAAAGGCTTTGGAACCCAATACAACGGATTTGCCGCCGGGAATACGCGCAATTTGGCCGCTTCGAGGCGTCCTGAACCGCCGCAACCGTCGCGCGAGCCGTATTCGTTAATGAAGGTTAAGAGACCCGCTCGCCCCGCCGTTGCACAGGTTCCCTGGCTCCATCCGTATTTCGCCGCATTGTTGGAACAGCTTCAGGATGCGAAACGACGTCGTGTCACCATTTTGACGCCGTTTTGATTCTCGAGCCGCATCTCGTCGCGGACTTTGGTTTGTACTGGTTTCGCAGGGGGACCACGGAATGAACCAGTGCCTACGCTCGCTCGCGTGTGTCGTTGCCGTGGCCGCTTTGGCCTTCATCCCTACAGAGCTGGCAGCGAAGAGCGGTCACAAATCGTCCGCGCCGAAGAAGACGCATGAGGCGAAAACCGGCAAGCAGCGCCACGCCTCCGCCGGCAAGGCGCGGCACGGCAAGCATGCCGAGGCCAAGCGCAAGTCGAAGAAGCAGGACGACGCGCCCTCGGACAAGCCGGCAGCCCCGCCGCTGACTGGCGATCTCGCCGCGCTGAAGGATGCCATCGATCTCGCGCGGAAGGGCAAGACCGAGGACGCCAGCGCGGCGCGCGACCGCATTGCCGACCCGGCCGGACAGAAACTCGCCGACTGGTTTATGCTGCGCCATTCCGAAAGCACGGCGAATTTCAAGCGCTACGCCGCCTTCCTCGCCGCCAATCCGGACTGGCCGAGCAGCGCGCTGCTCCGCCGCCGCGCCGAGGCGCGGCTGTGGCAGGAGAAGGCCAACGCGGCGACCGTGCACAAATTCACGATGGACCGGCCGACCAGCGCCAAGGGCAAGTTCGCGCTCGCCCGCGTGCTGATGACCGAGGGCGACAGCGACAGGGCCGCGCGTCTCGTGCGCGATGCCTGGCGCACGGACGAATTGTCCGAGCGCAGTGAGGAGGATTCCTACCAAGCGTTCCGCGATCTCCTGACCGCCGAGGATCATCGCGCCCGCATGGACAAGCGGCTCGGCGCCAAGGACTATGCGGGGGCGCGGCGCGCAGCCAAGCGGCTCGGCGAGGATGCGCTCGCGATCGTCAAGGCCTGCGCCGCAGTCACCGGCAAGGCCAGCAAGGCCAAGGATTACCTGGAGGACATTTCGGCCGAGGCGCGCCGCGACCTCGGCTATGTGCTGTGCCGCGCGCAATGGCATCTCCAGAATGACCGCATCGACGACGCGGCCGAGGTGATCCTGGCCGCCGCGCCCGATACGATGGCGGCGCAAGACACCGACGCCTGGTGGCGCGAGCGCCGCCTGCTCGCGCGAAAGCTGCTCGACCAGGGCAAGTTCAAAACCGCCTATGATTTGGTGCGCTCGGCAGCCGTGCCCGCGATGGAGGTCTATCGCGCCGACTATCACTTCATGTGCGGCTGGATCGCGCTGCGCTATCTCGATGATCCCAAGGCGGCGATGACGCATTTCGCCGCGATCGACGAAGGCTCCGCCAATCCGATCGCGCTGTCGCGCGCGCATTATTGGCGCGGCCGCGCGGCCGAGGCAATGAACGCACCGGCCGATGCGCGCCTGAGCTATCAGGCGGCGGCGCGCTATCCGACCGCCTATTACGGCCAGCTCGCCCGCGCCAGGCTCGGTCTCGACCGCATCGAGCTGCGTGCGCCCTCGCCCGTGCTGGCAGCAGTCGACGCGCCGCCCGCGGACGAGCGCGTGCGCGCCGCCGACATGCTCTACGGCGTCGGTGAGCGCGACATGGTGTTTTACTTCGCCGAGGATTTTGCCAAGGAGAGCACCGACGTCGCCGCACTCGAAGCGCTCGGCGAGCTCGCCGGCCGGCGCAACGATGCGCGCGTGATGCTGGAGGTCGGCAAGTCGGCGCTGGCGCGCGGGCTCGCGCTCGATCACTACGCCTTCCCGACCATCGGCATCCCTGAACATAAGCAGGTGGCGCCCGCGATCGATCCCAGCGTGATCTATTCGGTGGCGCGCACCGAAAGCTCGTTCGACCAGCGCGACAAATCGGCCGCCAACGCAGTCGGGCTGATGCAGGTGACGCCGGAAGCGGGCCGCGACACCGCAAAGCGCTTCGGCCTGACCTATGACTGGGACAAGATGGTCTCCGATCCCGTCTACAACACGCAGATGGGCGCGGCCGAGCTCAGTGCGCTCATGTCGGAATATCGCGGCAACCAGATCATGACCTTCGCCGGCTACAATGCCGGCCGGGGCCGCGTGCGCGAATGGGTGCAGGCGCGCGGCGACCCCAGGGATCCCAAGGTCGATCCGGTCGACTGGGTCGAGCGCATCCCGCTGTCGGAGACGCGCAACTACGTCCAGCGCGTGATCGAGAACGTGCTGGTCTATCGTGCGAGGTTTGAGGCCAGCAGCGTCGTCGCGGCGAAGTCCGAGCAGCGCGTTACGACGCCGAACAGGGGCGCGATGCCGACGACGGCATCGGCCGCAGCCGCCGCGCCCTAGCTTCGCGACGCCGGGGCTGGACGCGGCGTGAAGCTGGATGCAGTGACTGCGACCGACCTCTCTGCGCGGGTCCGCATCGTTTGGCGAGCCGTCACCTCCTTCCGTGGTCAGAGGGTTCGTACGCGCGCAGAAATGCTTCCGTCAGCGAGCGCGAGAGCGCGCCCGTCTGCAGTATCCAGTTCCAGCTCGACACCGTGATCGCTTCGAGCGAACTGCGGTAAGGCCAGAGCATTTCCACCGCCGTCTGCTGATATCGACGGTAGCAATCATAGTCGCAGTACCGCCGCTCAGCGGGCACATGGCGGACGTAACTCGCGCCCAGCGGCTGCGCGCACGCGCTGCAGGTACCGCCGTGGCGAGGCCCTTCCTGATTGACGAACATGAATCTCATCGCGATGTCCTCTCGCCCGGACGGCAAATCCACCGCCCGTTTCGCCCTCCTATCCGCTCAAGACGCCGCTCGTGTGCGCCCCTCGATCAGCGGCGCAGCTTCGCCATGAAGCGCGTAACACTCGTAGCCGCAGTAGGGCAGCAGCGTCTTCGCATCGCGCAGATAGCCGCCGCTGATCTCCTCGCAGCACCAGAGGCAGGACGTTTTGCGAAAAGGGGTCCTGCCGTTCACCAATATGAACCTCATGTGGCACCTCCGAGCGCAAAGCAGTAGACCGTGTCGACGAGAGAGGCGGACGGCGGCGGCGCGCAAAGATGGTTGCGGCCGTCGGGATTATCCCTGTTTCGCTCGACCTTCTGAGGCGGAATGAGGATGTATTTCCCGTCTTCCCGGCGCAGCGCGTAGATGCTCCCCTCGACCCGCCGTATCTCGGTCGGGTAGCAGTCGGCGTTGTTGCAGCAAGTCAGCACCGGATTGTCCGGCATGTGCCAACTCGAATAGAACTGCTCGTGGAGGAGCAGATCCCGAGGCGGATGACGATGTGCGCCATCCTGTCCGGCCTCGTCCGCCTCCGCTCCAGTCATCAACGAAAGCGGCAGCGTGATCGCCAAGAGGAGCTTGCAACAACGGTTCAACGCGCAGCCTCCCGATACAGAATTGCCGAACGCAGCAGATCCGGTGACTGGTGCTTACGCCGCCTGAGACCGAAACAGCCATCGGCGATCGCGTTCGCGGCGCGCTCTGAAGCGATCGAGACATTTCCGGGAGCAAAGCGGCGCTCGCCAGGAATAATACCGGATCAGGCCGAACTTCCCGCTGCAGACGGCGCAGCTTTTTGCGGCGGAAGGGCGCTCGGAGTGTTCGGGCTTATCGCACATGATCCTCTCCTCCTGGCCTCTGATGGGCGCCTCTGACGGTCGAGGATCCCCACGGGCGCTGATGCACAATCATCACGTTCGTCAACGAAATGCGGCTTCTCAATCGTGACCAGATCATCGGCAAGTCAGCGCCAGCGGAGGCGAAGCTGGCCTCTTGAGTGCACGACCCCGCGCTACTCAACTGTTCAAGCGTTGCGATCGACACCACTGGATTGCCGGTGAGACTAGTCCCCATGTGACGGGCCGCTCAATTGTACGGAGGTAAATGCAGCGTATGACTAGGATTGCGCGACCTATACATAGGTTTGTCCGGTGATTTACCGGAGTTTCGTCCGCTCGCAACGAGACGGCGCAACGCTGGCAAGCTGCACGGAGCCCGCGAACTTTCGATGCGGAATCCTGCTTTGATCAGGGAATTGCCCCTGCTGTCGCAAAGTGCTCTACTCTCCCTGCCCCACGCGGGCCGGGACGCTTGCGATGATGCCTGGCCAGATCGCAAAACTAGGGAATTCGGCCGCGCAATTCCTGCTCGGCGGCCTTGCGGCGCTTCGATCTCTCGGCAATGCGGGGAAAGGCGAGTCCGCGACTGGGGATGGCTGGCGGCAGGACAATGCCGACCTGCGCGACGCCGTGAAGCAATGGCGACAAGTGTTCGAGCACAATCCGGTCATGTATTTCATGGTCGATCCGGCCGGAACGGTGCTCAACGTAAATACATTTGGCGCCGCGCAACTGGGCTACACGGCGGCCGAGTTGACCGGCCAATCTGTGCTGAACGTCTTTTTCGAAGAGGACCGCGATTTCGTCCGTCGCTGTGTCGGGCTGTGCCTGGAAACCGTGGACCAGTCGCACACCTGGGAGATTCGCAAGGTCCGGAAGGACGGCTCGGTTCTCTGGGTCCGTGAGAACGCCAAGGCCATGCGACGCGGCGACGGCACGCCGATCGTGCTGGTCGCCTGCGAAAACATCACCCAGCGCAAGGAGGCGGAGGATGCGCTGCGGCAGAGCGAGGCCTACCTTGCCCAAGCGCAGGAGTTGAGCCGCACCGGCAGCTTCGGCCTGAGCCTGGCAACCCGCGAGGCCGTCTGGTCCAGGGAGACCTTTCGCATCTTCCAATGTGACCCGCAGGTCAAACCGACGCTCGATTTCGTTTTCCAGCGCATTCATCCGGAAGATCGCAATGCGGTCAGCAAGACCCTTGATCGGGCCTTCCGTGAGGTCGGCGATTTCGACCATGAATATCGCCTGCTGATGCCCGATGGAACCATCAAATATCTCCATTCCGTGGCACGCGTGGTGAGACATGGATCCGGCCACATCGAGTTTGTCGGAGCGGTCACTGACGTCACTACGGCAAAGGAAACCGAACAGCGGCTGCGTCGCAGCGAAGCCTATCTGACCGAAGCCCAGCGCCTCAGCCACACGAGCAGCTGGGCCTGGAACGTGCGCAGTCAGGAGTTTGCCTACCGATCGGCCGAACTCTATCGCCTGTTCGGATTCAACCCGGACCAGATCGATCTGTCGGCGCAGGCTTTCCAACAACGGATCCTCGCCGAAGACTTTCGCCGGATCGTCGATGTGGAACGTCAGGCAATCCGGCAAAAGCAGCCTTTCGAAGTTGATTTTCGGATTTTGCGTCCGGACGGTTCCGTACGACACGTCCATACGGAGGGGCATCCCGTCGTCGGCGGGGACGGCGATGTCACGGAAATCATCGGCACCCACGTCGATGTCACCGAGCAGTTTGCCGCCAGACAAGCGCTGCAAAAAGCCTTTGACGAGCTCAAGCTGTCCGAGCAGCGATTTCGCGACTATGCCGAAACCGCCTCGGACTGGTTTTGGGAGAGCGGGCCGGACCACCGTATCACACGGATTTCGGAACATGCCGACACGGCCGGTCCCGTGCCCACGGGCGTGATCGGCCTCGCCCGTTGGGACATTCCACCCGATGCCGAGCTCGAGCCCGAGAAGTGGGAGCGGCATCGCGCGACGCTCGATGCCCACCTTCCGTTTCGCGACCTGGTCTACCGAAGCAAGGATCGCAACGGATCTCCGATCTACGTGCGCACCAGCGGCAAGCCCTTGCACGACGCGAACGGCAACTTTCTCGGTTATCGTGGCGTCAGCAGCGACGTGACGGCGGCCATCCGCGCCGAGCAGGCCGAAGAAGCGCTGCGCAAGGCGCAAGCCGAACTAGCTCACGTGACGCGTGTCACGATGCTCGGCGAACTCACGGCCTCGATCGCCCACGAGATCAATCAGCCCTTGGCCGCCGTGATCTCCAATGCGGATGCCTGTATCGGATGGCTCGGCCGCGAACCAGCCCAACTGAATGCCGCACGCCGTTCCGTGGAATGGATCGTCGAGGACGCCAATCGCGCCAGCGAGGTGATCCGCCGGATCAGAACGCTTGCGAAGAAGACCGAGATCGAGATGGCTCCGGTCGACATGAACCAGCTCGTCAGGGAGACGGTGGCGCTCGTCCGCCGCGAGCTTGCCACCCATGCCGTGTCGGTACGAATGGAGCTGGCGTCCGCTCTACCCAGCGTTTGCGGCGACCGGATCCAGCTGCAGCAGGTGCTGATCAACCTGGTCATGAACGGGATTGAAGCCATGCACGCCAATGTGGACCGTCCGCGCGAGCTTGCGATCCGCTCCAGCCAGGCGAGCGAGCACGGCGAAGGCCGCATGCTCCTGATCGTGACAGACAGCGGGGTCGGCCTCGGCGACGGCGCGACGGAGCGCATCTTCACACCTTTCTTCACGACAAAGCCGAGCGGCCTGGGGATGGGACTGTCGATCTGCCGATCGATCATCGAGGCTCATGCGGGCCGGCTCTCGGCCTTCCCCAATGACGGAAGCGGAGCAACATTCCAGATTGCCCTGCCCTTGCCGATCGAGGACACGTCGTGACCGACCTTCCCAAGGTGGCGACGGTGCAGACGAGTTCCGACGATCCGATCGTCTTGATCGTCGACGACGATCCATCGATGCGCCGTGCGCTCACCAACCTCTTTCAATCCGTCGGCCTCAAGGTCGAGGCTTTCGGCTCCGCGGCGGAGATCATGGAAGCCAAGCCACCGGCGGTCCCCAGCTGCCTTGTGCTCGACATCCGCCTGCCGGGCTCAAGCGGCTTTGACCTGCAGTCGGACCTAGCGAAGGCGAACATTCACACGCCCATTATCTTCATCACCGGTCATGGTGATATTCCGATGACCGTCAGGGCCATGAAGAGCGGCGCCATCGATTTTCTGACCAAGCCGGTGCGCGACCAGGACATGCTGGATGCGGTTCAGGCCGCGATCGAACGGGATCGCAAGCGACGCAATGCCGAGGAGTCGGTCGCGGGAGTGCGGTCCCGATTCGAGGGTTTAAGCGCGCGCCAGCGCGACATCCTCGCCCTGGTGGCGTCCGGCCTGATGAACAAGCAAGTCGCTGCCGAGCTCGGATTGGCTGAGATTACCGTCAAGATCTACCGCGGGCAGATCATGCGGAAAATGGGCGCCAAGTCGTTGGCCGATCTCGTCAGAATGGTGGAGGCGCTCGGAATCTCACGCCCGGGCGGAAAGGTGCAAACCTAAGTATGCTTTTCAAGCTCGCTCCAAGGGCTCACTTTCGTCAAGTGCGGCACCGTGATCGGCGGCTCCCCGATCAGGAGCGATCATCTTGTCAATCCCCTCGGCCATTTCCGTCATCGACGATGATCGATCAGTCCGCCTTGCGACCAATAATCTGCTGACGTCGCGGGGATACACGGTCAACATATTTCGCTCCGCTGACGAATTTCTTCAATCGGCCGAACTGAAGACGACGTCCTGCGTGATCGCGGATGTGCAGATGTCGTTGATGGGCGGCCTTGAGCTCTTGACGCACATGCGCAGCCTTGGTCACCACACGCCCTTCATTTTCATGACGGCTTTTCCCGACGATGCCGTGCGCGACCGCGCGCTGAAAGCGGGCGCTATCTGCTTTCTGGCGAAGCCGTTCTCCACGCCCGCTCTGCTTGAATGTCTGCGGATGGCCCTGTCCGGCTCCGATCAAACCGAGACGTGATACGCTGGCGCCGAGCCCTGGCGACACGGCGCTCACTCCACCTTGATGTTCGCCGCCTTGATCATTGGCCACCACTTCGCGATCTCCGCCTTCTGGCGGGCGCCCAGGGCCTCGGGCGTGAGCTGATCCTGGGGTGTCATCTCAAGCCCCTGACTTTCGAGCTGCTTCTTCACGCCGGGATCGTTCAGCGCTTCCACGGCAGCGGCATTGAGCTTGGCGACGATCGCCTTTGGCGTGCCCTTCGGCACCCACATGCCGGACCAGAGCGTCATGTTGAAGCCCTTCAGGCCCGCCTCCTCCGCCGTCGGGATGTCGGGCGCCGACGACAGGCGCCTGTCATCGGTGATGGCGTAGGCGCGAATGGTGCCGGCGCGGACCTGGTTGATGGAGTTCGAGGTCTGGTCGACGATGATGTCGATCTGGCCGGCAATGAGATCGTTCAGGGCGGGCGCGGTGCCGCGATACGGTACGTATTGCAGCTTGATGCCGCTGACGCTCTCGAAATAGACCCCGGCGATGTGGCTACCCGAGCCCGCGCCGGCGGTGCCGGCGGTCGGCGGCGACGGTCGCGACTTCAGCCAGTCCAGCAGCTCCTTCAGCGAGGTCGCGGGCACCGCGTTCTTGCTGACGACGATCATCGGATTGCTCGGCAGCAGCACCACCGGCTCCAGGTCCGCGACCAGGTCGTAATTGAGCTTGTAGACGGCGCCGTTGGCAACGTGGGTGCCGAGATGGCCGAACGAGATCGTGTAGCCGTCGGGGGCCGAATGCACGGCGCGGCCGACGCCGATCGAGCCGCCCGCGCCGGTGACGTTCTCGATCACCAGCGGCTGCCCAAGCGATGTCCGCATCCGCTCGGCAAGCACTCGCGCCATCGCATCCGACGGACCGCCGGCGGCGAAGGGAACGATGATGGTGATGGGACGCGAGGGATAGTCGTCGGCGCGCGCGGCGCCTGCAACAGCGAGAATAGCAATCAGCGCAGCCCAGGCGGCCTTCATTGTCTTCTCCCAGCAATGTCATTGTTGTTTTAGTCTCTTCCCGCGTACGGGAAGAGGGATCGTTCCTGAAGGGACGAAATGCCGCGCTAGAACTGCGAATAGTCGATCGGCTTGTGGCGATCGAGCGTGCGGGTGACCGGCGGCAGCGGGTATTTCAGGCCGGTGGCGCAGTTGAACAGCATCACGCGGTCGGACTTGCTGACGCGGCCGTCGGCGAGGCTGTCCTTGTAGGCGGCGTAGGTGGCAGCACCTTCGGGGCAGAGCAACAGCCCCTCCTCGCGCGCGACCTCGCTGAGCGCCGATGAGATCTTATCGTCGTCGACGGCAATGGCAAAACCGTTGCTCTGCCGCACCGCGCGCAAAATGAGAAAGTCGCCGATCGCCTGCGGCACGCGAATGCCTGACGCGATGGTGTGAGCGTCCTCCCAGCGCGTCGCATGCTCGGTGCCGGCCTCATAGGCGCGCACCATGGGCGCGCAGCCGGAGGCTTGCACCGCGACCATGCGCGGGCGCTTGCTGCCGATGAAGCCGATCTTCTCTAGTTCGTCGAACGCCTTCCACATGCCGATCAAGCCGGTGCCGCCGCCGGTCGGATAGAAGATCACGTCGGGCACGTCCCAGCCGAGCTGCTCGGCGAGTTCGAGCCCCATCGTCTTCTTGCCTTCGATGCGGTACGGCTCCTTCAAGGTCGAGGTGTCGAACCAGCCGACTTTCGCCTTGCCCTCGCCGACGATCTTGCCGCAATCGTCGATATAGCCGTTGACGCGGTAGACGGTGGCGCCCTGCAGCTCGATCTCGCTGACGTTCACCTCCGGCGTATCGGCCGGGCAGAAGATCGTGGTCTTGATGCCGCAGGAGGTCGCATAAGCCGCGAGCGCCGCGCCGGCATTGCCGTTGGTCGGCATCGCCATATGCTTGATGCCGAGCGCCTTGCCCATCGACACCGCCATCACGAGGCCGCGCGCCTTGAACGAGCCGGTCGGCAAGCGCCCCTCGTCCTTGACGATGATCTCGCCGCCGCCGAGTTTTGCACTGAGCTTGGGCAGCCGGATCAGCGGCGTCGTGACCTCGCCGAGCGAGACGATATCCCGACATTTACGCACCGGCAAAAGCTCGCGGTAGCGCCACATGTCGGCGGGGCGCTGGGCGAGCGCGTCTTTCGTCAGCGCCGTCTTCACACCGGCAAGGTCGTAGCGCACCAGCAGCGGCTTGCCGGCCTTAGAGAGGTTGTGGACCCGGTCGGCGGCGTAATGATCGCCCTCCATCGCGCATTCGAGATGGGTGACGAAGGTCGGGCGTTCGATGGTGAGGTTGTCGTTGTCTTGCATGGGGTGATTTCCTTCTTGTTTTGCAAACAGATCCCTCCGCTCGTCATTGCGAGCGCAGCGGAGCAATCCAGAGTCTTTCCGCGGAGGCAGTCTGGATTGCTTCGCTTCGCTCGCAATGACGGTGGTGGGCGGCGATGCGCGCCCGTCAAATATTCAGCACCCGTCCATACGCATCCAGCACGGCTTCCTTCATCATCTCCGACAGGGTCGGATGCGGGAACACCGTGTGCATCAGCTCCTCTTCCGTGGTCTCAAGGTTCATGGAGACGACGTAGCCCTGGATCAGCTCGGTGACCTCCGCGCCGATCATGTGGGCGCCAAGCAGCTGGCCGGTCTTCTTGTCGAAGATCACCTTGACCAAGCCCTGGTCCTCGCCGAGCGCGATGGCCTTGCCGTTGCCGACGAAGGGGAAGCGGCCGACGCGGATCTCGCGGCCGTTCTCCTTGGCCTTGGCTTCGGTGAGGCCGACGGAGGCCACCTGCGGCTGACAATAGGTGCAGCCCGGGATCAGGTTCTTGTCCATGGCGTGCGGATGCAGGCCCTTGATCGCCTCGACGCAGATCACGCCTTCATGTTCGGCCTTGTGAGCCAGCATCGGCGGCCCCGCGACATCGCCGATGGCATAGATGCCGGGGATGTTGGTCTTGCCGTAGCCGTCGATCACGATGACGCCGCGATCCGTTTTCACGCCGAGCTTCTCGAGTCCAAGGTTCTCGATGTTGCCGACGACGCCGACCGCCGAGATCACACGCTCGAACTCGGTCGTCACAGGCTTGCCCTTGCCGTCGTCAATGGTAGCGACGACGCTGTCGGCCTTCTTCTCGAGCTTGGTCACCTTGGTCGAGGACAGGATCTTGATGCCCTGCTTCTCGAAACGCTTGCGGGCCAGGCCGGCGATCTCGGCGTCCTCCACCGGCAGGATCTGCGGCAGCACTTCGACCACGGTGACGTCCGAGCCCATGGTGTGGAAGAAGGAGGCGAACTCGATGCCGATCGCGCCGGAGCCGACGACCAGCAGCGATTTCGGCATCCGCTCCGGCACCATCGCCTCGAAATAAGTCCAGATCAGCTTCTTGTCGGGTTCGAGGCCCGGCAGCACCCGCGGCCGCGCGCCGGTCGCGATGATGATGTGCTTGGCCTGATACGTCCCCTCGCCCAGCGCACCCTTGGGGCCCTCGACGTCCGACTTCTTCACGGTGACTTTGCCGGGCGCATCGATCGAGGCCGCGCCCCAGATCACGCTGACCTTGTTCTTCTTCATCAGGAAGCCAACGCCATCGTTCAGCCGCTTCGAGACACCGCGCGAGCGCTGCACCACCGCCTTCGGGTCGAACGAGACGTTGTCGGCCGACAGGCCGTAATCCTTGGCGTGCTGCATGTAGTGGTAGATCTCGGCCGAGCGCAGCAGCGCCTTGGTCGGGATGCAGCCCCAGTTCAGGCAGATGCCGCCGAGATAGGATTTCTCGACGATCGCGACCTTGAAGCCGAGCTGGGCGGCGCGGATTGCGGTGACATAGCCGCCCGGACCGGAGCCGATGATGATGATGTCGAAGGATGTCTCGGCCATGGCGGCTCCCATTCAACTCAAGAGGCGCCGCGGGCGCGGCGCTTGATCAGAAAAGACCTCACCAGCCATTCGAGCATCGTCGCCAAAGCCATTACGGCCAAGGCAATCAGCACGACCGGCTGGGCGATGTTCCGTGCCAGTTGTTCACCGGCAAAGAACGCGGAGTAAAGAAGATCGAGCCCAATCGGGTTGAGCGCGACGACTGCTCCAAGCAGCAGCGACATCCATGGCCAGCGGGTACGGACATGCAACGGTGCCCCCTCTACCGCGCGTCAGACCATCATCATGACGGGATTTTCGATCAGCTGCTTGAAGGCGCCGATCAGTTCCGCGCCGAGCGCGCCGTCGATGGCGCGGTGATCGCAGGACAGGGTCACGCTCATCATGTTCGCGATCTCGATCTTGCCGCCACGGACCACAGGCCGCTCCTCGCTGGTGCCGACTGCGAGGATGGTGGCATGCGGCGGATTGATCACGGCGGTGAAGTGGCTAATGCCGAACATGCCGAGATTCGAGACGGCCGTCGTGCCGCCCTGATATTCTTCGGGCTTCAGCTTGCGCGAGCGGGCGCGTGTCGCAAAATCCTTCATCTCGTTGGAGATGGTCGACAGCGTCTTGGTCTCCGCCTTGCGGATAATCGGCGTGATCAGGCCGCCGGGCATTGCCACCGCAACACCGACGTCCGAATGGTGGTGCTTGACCATGCCGGATTCGGTCCAGCTCACATTGCAATTCGGGATCTTCTGCAGCGCGACCGCCATCGCCTTGATGACGAAGTCGTTGACCGAGATCTTGTAGAGCGGCTTCTTCTCCTTGTCCTTGGGAGCAGCCGTATTGATCTCCTCGCGCGCGGCGAGCAGCTTGCCGATGTCGCAGTCGATCGTGAGATAGAAGTGCGGGACGTTCTGGATCGACGCGGTCAGACGCTGCGCAATCGTGCGGCGCATGCCGTCATGCGGGACGACCTCGTAGGAGCCGGGTTCGAACAGCGCCAGGATCTGCTTGTCCGACATGGTCGGCGCGGTCGAGGGTGCGCCTGACGGCGTCGCCGCGGGAGCCTTCAGGCCAATGCCGGACTTGGCCTGCTCGACGTCGCGTGCCACCACGCGGCCATGCGGGCCGGTGCCAGTCACCATCGCAACATCGACGCCGGCTTCCTTGGCGAGCCGGCGCGCCAGCGGCGAGGAGAACACGCGGCCGGCATGGCCGTTGCTCTGCGCAGCCGGTGCTGCGGCCTGCGGTGCAGGTGCTGCGGCGGGCACCGGCGCCGCTTTGGGCGCAGCAGGCGCAGGAGCCGATGCAGCAGCAGGGGCTTCAGCAGCTTTCGGAGGCGCGGCGGAGGCACTGGGCTTGGCGGCACCTGCCGCTTTCACGTCCTCGCCCTCGCCGGCCAGCACCGCGATCACGTCGTTGACAGGCACGTCCTGCGTGCCCTCTGGCACGAGAATCCTGGCGATCGTGCCCTCGTCGATGGCCTCGACCTCCATGGTCGCCTTGTCGGTCTCGATCTCGGCGATGATGTCGCCGGATTTGACCTTGTCGCCTTCCTTCTTCAGCCACTTGGCGAGGTTGCCCTTCTCCATCGTCGGCGAAAGAGCGGGCATCAGGATGTTGATGGGCATGCTGACCTCAAGAAGAACTTTGCAAAAATCCGTCTCCGGACCGAAGACGAACAGACCAGGTTAGTTGCCGATATCGCCCTGCCACAGGCGCTCATTGGCAGGGATGGAACGCCAATTCTTCATCATGGTGATGGAGCGGTCGTCGGCAAGGTCGATCCAGGAGATGCCGAACTTGTCGAGAATGTCCTTGGAGCCCTCGAAGGTGACGGACTCTCCAATCACCACGAGCTTCACCTTGAACAGTGCGAGCGCACCGGCACACATCGCGCATGGCGACAGCGTGGTGTACATGACGGTATCGTGGAACGAAATCGCACCCGCCTCGCGCAGGCAACTCATCTCGCCGTGCAGGATCGGGTTGTTTTCCTGCACGCGGTTGTTGTGGCCGCGGGCAATGACCTTGTTGTCGCGGGTCAGCACGGCGCCGATCGGCAGGCCGCCTTGCGCGATCGAGGCTTCCGCCTCGCGGATCGCCTCCAGCATGAAATCGAAATGATAGGCTTCGATCGCCACGGTCAGTGCCCCTTCCCGCGCGGCGTCGTGGTGCCGGTGTCGGTGGGACGCTCGATCTCGGCCTGGAACATCTCGATGATCCGGTTCAGCGCGTCCTCCTCGGTGTATTCGCTCTCGCGCGCATAGGCGCGCGCGGCGTGACGGGCGAGATCGACGAGCAGCAGGCCCCACATGTCGGGCTCGTCGAAGGCCCGCTGGAACGCCATCGACAGCCCGCCGTCCAGCACGAACACGCGCAGGATCTCGACCGCATCATCGCGGACGAGGACGTCGGGTGGCAATGGCTGCTCCTTCGGACCCGCCATGGTCTACCTGTAGCAGACGGCTTTGGCGGCCTCGACCACTTCGGCAGCCGAAGGCAGCGCGAGCTTTTCCAGGTTCGCGGCATACGGCATCGGCACGTCCTTGCCGGAGACCCGGGTTACAGGCGCATCCAGATAGTCGAAGGCATGCTCCATGATCCGCGCGGCGATCTCGGCGCCGACACCGCTCTGGGCCCAGCCCTCTTCCACCGTGACGGCACGTCCCGTCTTCTTGACGGAGTTGACGATGGTGTCGGTGTCCATCGGACGCAGCGTGCGCAGGTCGATCACTTCGGCCTCGATGCCGTCCTTGGCGAGTTCGTCGGCGGCCTTCAGCGCGTAGCTCATGCCGTTCGACCACGAGATGATCGTGACATGGCTGCCGGAGCGCACGATGCGCGCCTTGCCGATCGGAATCACGAAATCGTCGAGCTTCGGCACCTCGCCAGTGTGGCCGTAGAGCATTTCGTTCTCGAGGAAGATCACCGGATTGGGATCGCGGATCGCAGCCTTGAGCAGGCCCTTGTAATCAGCGGCCGAGAACGGCGCGACGACCTTGAGGCCGGGGACGTTCGAATACCAGGACGAATAATCCTGGCTGTGCTGGGCGGCCACGCGGGAAGCGGCGCCGTTGGGCCCGCGGAATACGATGGAGCAGCCCATCTGGCCGCCGGACATATAGAGCGTCTTGGCCGCGGAGTTGATGATCTGGTCGATCGCCTGCATAGCGAAGTTGAAGGTCATGAACTCGACAATCGGCTTCAACCCGGTCATCGCGGCGCCGACGCCGATGCCGGCAAAGCCGTGCTCCGTGATTGGCGTGTCGATGACGCGCTTGGCGCCGAATTCCTGAAGCAGCCCTTGCGTCACCTTGTAGGCGCCTTGGTATTCGGCAACCTCTTCGCCCATCACGAAGACGTCGGCGTCGCGGCGCATCTCCTCGGCCATAGCATCGCGCAGGGCTTCGCGGATGGTCTGCGTCACCATCTCGGTGCCGGCGGGCACTTCCGGGTCGGGTTCTGCGACGGCCTGCGGCGCCGGCGCAGCCTTGGGAGCTGGAGCCTCGGTCTTCGCGGCGGCAGGGGCTACGGATTCGGCAGCCTTCTGCTGCTGGGCAGGCGCGGGCGCCTTGGCGAGATCGGCGGCACTTTCGCCATCGGCCAGAATTGTCGCGATCGGTGTGTTCACGGCCACGTCGGCGGTGCCCTCGGGGATCAGGATCTTGCCGAGCGTACCTTCATCGGTCGCCTCGACCTCCATGGTCGCCTTGTCGGTCTCGATCTCGGCGATGACGTCGCCGGACTTGATCGTCTCACCCTCTTTTTTCAGCCATTTGGAGAGGTTGCCCTTCTCCATCGTGGGCGACAACGCGGGCATCAGCACTTGAATTGGCATATCGGCTCCAAAAGAAAGCTTGCGCGCGTTCAGCGGTAAATATCGGTCCAGAGCTCGGCGGCATCCGGCTCGGGATCATGCTGGGCGAAATCGGCGGACGCGTTGACGATGTCGCGCACCTCGGCGTCGATCGCCTTCAGATCCTGCTCGCTGACCTTGGCGGCCAACAGGCGGTTGCGCACCTGCTCGATCGGATCCTGGTCGTGGCGGACTTTTTCGACCTCCTCGCGCGTTCTGTACTTTGCGGGATCGGACATCGAGTGGCCGCGATAACGGTAGGTCTGCATCTCCAGGATGAAGGGTCCCTTGCCGGCGCGGCACCAGGCCGTCGCCTCGTCGCCGGCGGCCTTCACGGCGCGGACGTCCATGCCGTCGACCTGCCGGCCGGGAATGTTGAAGGAGGCGCCGCGCTTGGAGAAATCCTGCTGCGCCGAGGCGCGCGAGACCGAAGTGCCCATGGCGTAGCGGTTGTTCTCGATGACGTAGATCACCGGCAGCTTCCAGAGCTCCGCCATGTTGAAGCTCTCATAGACCTGGCCCTGGTTGGCCGCGCCGTCGCCGAAATAGGTGACGCTGACATTGTCGTTGTCGCGATAGTGATTGGCGAAAGCGAGCCCGGTGCCGAGCGAGACCTGTGCGCCGACGATGCCGTGGCCGCCGTAAAAGTGCTTCTCCTTGCTGAACATATGCATGGAGCCGCCCTTGCCCTTGGAATAGCCGCCGCGACGGCCGGTGAGCTCGGCCATGACGCCTTTGGCCTCCATGCCGGTGGCGAGCATATGGCCGTGATCGCGATAGCCGGTGATGACCTGATCGCCCGGCTTCAGGGCCATCTGCATCCCGACCACCACGGCCTCCTGGCCGATATAAAGGTGGCAGAAGCCGCCGATCGCGCCCATGCCGTAGAGCTGGCCGGCCTTTTCCTCGAACCGCCGGATCAGGAGCATGTCGCGGAGCGCCTTGAGCTCCTGCTCTCTGGTGAATTCCGGGGGCGAACCGCCGTCGGTCTTGTCCTGTGCAGTACTTGCGGCGGCTTTCTTGGGTGCGGCCATGGGAATTCCGGGTCAGAGAAAACTTCAGCCCTGTCTAACCCAAGTCAAACGCCCTTGGAAAGCACCGCGGCGGCATGGCACGCCATTCATTATGCCGCACTGCAACGCGATCGTAATATTGCAAAATCTTTGACGCGGATCGGGCAACATTTAGCTCCCCGACTCCCACATCGTGTGTGGAATACCGATCGCAGATCCGCTCACGTCAGCCGCAGGAAGCAACGGGCTGCTTGCATATCGCAATCGCGCTGGCTCGATGGAGTCAGCGGCAGACCGCAAACCCCGCAAATGGCGCTTGTGCCGCTCGCGTGTCAGTTCGCCGGGATCGTCCGGACGAGATCGCGCGGATTGACGTAGTCGAGCTGGAAGCGCGCCCGCTCGTCCAGCATGTCGGGGTCGATCTTCGCGGAGCGCAGCAGCGAAACGCGCTGCTCGCTCCTGGCGCGCTCGCGCTTGAGCTGCGCGAGTTCGCTGGTCAGCGCCACGATCTCCTGGTCGAGCTCCTGGCGGGCGTTGAGGCCGTATTTGCCGGTATAGGCGTTGACGCCGAAATAGCCGACGATGGCGGCCGCCATCGCATAGAGGGCAAGACCGGTCAGGATCGATTTCAGGCGCGCGCGGGAGACCATCCTGGGAAGATGGGACAGGTTGGTTAAGGGCGTGCTAATTGCCCGCCCGCTTGGCGTTCCAATGCCTGGCTCAGCCGTCATGCCCGGCCTTGTGTCGGGCATCCACGTTCTTCGTCAATTTGGCAAAGACGTGGATGGCCGGGACATCTAGCGCGAAGACGCGCTTCGCGCTTTTGCCCGGCCATGACGGAGACCCGGGGTTCGCGGCCTCAGCCGTGATGCTTCGCGACGTGCACCGCAAACGCGTCGATATAGGCCTGGAGCACCGGCTTCAGGGACTCCTTGGTCAGGTTGCCGTCGGCATCGAACGCGTCGCCCACCCCGTTCAGATAGGCCTCCGGCTGCTGCATGATCGGGCCGGAAATGCCCGGCAGGATGTTCTGGAGCGTCTTGGCGGCACTGACGCCGCCGAGCGGGCCCGGCGAGTTCGCGATGATGCCGACCGGCTTATCGTTGAACGAGCTCTTGCCATAGGGCCGCGAGGCGACGTCGATGGCGTTCTTCAGCACCCCCGGGATCGCGCGATTGTATTCCGGCGTGACGAAGATGACGCCGTCCGATTTCTGGATTTTTTCGCGGAAAGACAGCCAATCCGCCGGCGGCGCTCCCTCGAGGTCCTGGTTGAAGAACGAGATGCCGGCCGGCGTGATGACCTCGAGCTTGAGCGAGGCCGGCGCGAGCTTGGCGAGCGCATTGGCGATCTTGAGCGAAAAGCTGTCCTTACGCAGGCTGCCGGCGATCGTGGCGATATTGTAGGCCATGGAGTGTCCTCGAAATCTTCAGCGGGAGTGCCGGGTCGGCACTTAAGCGATCTCGACCGATAGATGCAAGTGCATGGACCGGTCGGATTTGGAAACGCTGGGTTTCTGAACGGTTGCCCAAACAATCAGGCCGCCAAGTGGCGGCCCGATCCCTGGTACAAATCTGCAAATCGGCTCAGATCGTCGGATTCCACGCCGACGGGATCAGGCGATATTTGGCGCCGTCCTTCTCGACATGGCCGACCGAGGGGAAGGTGAAGTGGAAGCCGATCACGGTCGCCTTCTCGGCCGCCGCCATGTCGTAGAATTTGTGGCGGGTTTCCTGCGCCAGCGCTGCATCGGTGTCGAACACCACATGCCAGTCCGGATTGCGCAGGAAGAACTCCGGGATGTTGGTGACGTCGGACTGGATCAGCACCTTGGCATCGCCAGAGGCGACCGCGAACGAGGTGTGCCCCGGGGTGTGACCGGGCGTCGCGATCGAGGTGATGCCCGGTGCGACCTCCTTGCCCCACTCGTACTTCGTCACCTTGGATTCGAGGCCGGCAAAGGTCTTCTTCACGTTGGCGAAGTAGTTCTTCATCATCGCGTTGGACTCGGCCTTGGCGGCGTTGTCCTCGCTGGTCCAGAACTCCCAGTCCTTGCCTGGCACCATGATCTCCGCATTGGGGAAGGCAAGCGCGCCGTCGGCGAGACGAATGCCGTTGGTGTGGTCGGGATGCAGATGCGAGAGCAGCACGACGTCGATGCTCTTGGGGTCGACACCGGCGGCCTGGAGGTTCTGCAGCGTGCGGCCGACCGCGCCCTTGCTGGGCTCGAGATTGGCGACACCGTTGCCGGTATCGATCAGCACGAGCTTGGAGCCGGTGTTGATGAGCTGCGGGTTGAACGGCACCGTGACCATGCCCTTCGGCATGTAGGCCGCCTCGCCAGCGGCCAGCGCTTCCTCCTTCGGCGCGTTGACGACGAACTTGTCCGGCATCGGGAAAGTGCGCGCACCGTCATTGATGGAGGTGCACTCGTAGCTGCCGACCTTGTAGCGGTAGAAGCCCGGCGCCTGCGTGCCGGCTTGCGGTACTGAGGCATTGGCGGCGGTCGGCCCAAAGCCGGTCACGGCAGCCGCACCGAAGGTGGCGGCGCCTGCAAGCAAATGGCGGCGATTAAGATCGGTCATGAGGTCCCCTTCTGAGCGCCCCGCGGTTTTCCCGCGTGCAAATGGCGGCGGAATAATCCCCGGCTTCGCTCAGAAGGCAAGACCTTCTTTCGGTGACGTGCCATCGCACGTCCCGATTATTTGTTCGGGTTGATGAGGAATTTTTCGCCAGTGGCGCGTTTGGCGTACACCGCGATGTTGGCGGGATCGAGCGCCTCGGAAAGCGACACCACCTTGGTGTAGTGGCTGGCAAACGTGGTCTTCAGTTCGTCGACGACGCGCTGGCGCAGCCTGGCCCCGTCCGCCTGCCCGATCTTCATCAGGAACGGAAACAGCAGCCAGCCGCCGACGCCCCAAGCCATGCCGAAGCCGCGCGGCAGCTCAATCGGGCGGACATCGAGCGCGCCATAGACATAGACCTGCTTGTGCACGTTGGAGCCGTAGCGGCTGTATTCCTTCGCGGTCTTGTTGATCGCGACTTCCATGCAGTTGAGGATGTCGCCGGCGAGCTTCCCGCCGCCGATGGCGTCGAAGGCGATGGTGGCGCCGGTCTCGACCAGCGCATTGGTGAGATCGCCGAGGAAGCTCGGTGCGGTGGAATCGACGACATATTTGGCGCCGATCTTGTGCAGGATGTCGGCCTGCTCCTTGCTGCGCACAATGTTGACCAGCGGGATGCCGTCCTTGATGCAGATCTTGTTCAGCATCTGCCCGAGATTGGATGCGGCCGCAGTGTGCACCAGCGCCTTGTGACCCTCGCGCCGCATGGTCTCGGTCATGCCGAGCGCGGTCAGCGGATTGACGAAGCAGGAGGCTCCTTCGGCCGGCGTGGTGCCTTCCGGCAACGGCAGGCACTCGCGCACTTTCAACGTGCGATACTGCGTGTACATCGCGCCGCCGATCATGGCGACGGTCTTGCCCATCAGCGCCTTCGCGGCATCCGAGGAGCCGGTCCTGATCACGACTCCCGCGCCTTCGTTACCGACCGGCATGGATTCGTCGAGCCGGCCTGCCATCGCCCGCATCGCGCCTTCCGGCACTTTCGCGGTGATGACGGGAGCTTCTTTGGTGCCCGAAGCCTTTGCCGTGCTCATGTCGGCCGCGCCGATCAAGAGCCCGAGGTCGGACGGGTTGATCGGCGCGGCCTCGACGCGGACGACAACCTCGTCCGCGGCGGGTTCGGGGGTCGGCACGTCGAGCAGCGAGATTTCGAGCTCACCGCTCTTCTTGATCAGCGAACGCAGTTGCAGGCCGTTCTTGCCGTCGCTCATGTCGATCCTCCCCTGTTCTTGTCCGACCGCTGGCTTATGCCAGCGCCTTCAGTGCCGCCTTGCCGCCGTAGAGCGCCTGCTTGCCGAGCTGCTGCTCGATGCGCAGGAGCTGGTTGTATTTGGCGGTGCGATCGGAGCGCGCAAGGGAGCCGGTCTTGATCTGACCGCAATTGGTGGCGACCGCGAGGTCGGCGATGGTAGAATCCTCGGTCTCGCCGGAGCGGTGCGACATCACCGAGGTGTAGCCGGCCTTGTGCGCCATCTCGACGGCGGCGAGCGTCTCGGTCAGCGTGCCGATCTGGTTGACCTTGATCAGGATCGAATTGGCCCGTCCGGCCTTGATGCCTTCGGCGAGGCGCTTGACGTTGGTGACGAAGAGATCGTCACCGACGAGCTGGCACTTCTTGCCGACGAGGTCGGTCAGCTCCTTCCAGCCGTCCATGTCGTCTTCCGACATGCCGTCCTCGATGGTCACGATCGGATAGCGCGAGACGAGATCAGCAAGGTACTTGGCCTGCTCGGAGATCGAGCGGGTCTTGCCCTCGCCCTCGTAGACGTATTTGCCGTCCTTGAAGAACTCGGTCGAGGCGCAGTCGAGGCCAATGACGATGTCGGAGCCCGCCTTGTAGCCGGCCTTGCCGATCGCGTTCATGACGAATTCGAGCGCGGCGTCCGCCGACGGCAGGTTCGGGGCAAAGCCGCCCTCATCGCCGACATTGGTGTTGTGGCCGGCCTTCTTCAATTCGGACTTCAGGGTGTGGAAGACCTCCGCGCCATAGCGCAAGCCCTCGGCAAAGGAGGACGCGCCAACCGGTAGGATCATGAACTCCTGGAAGTCGATCGGATTGTCGGCGTGCATGCCGCCATTGATGATGTTCATCATCGGCACCGGCAGCAGCCGCGCCGAGGTGCCGCCAACGTAACGATAGAGCGGCATGTCGAGCGAGTTCGCGGCCGCCTTGGCGCAGGCGAGCGACACGCCGAGGATGGCGTTGGCGCCCAGCCGGCTCTTGTTCGGCGTACCGTCGAGGTCGATCATGATCTGGTCGAGCTGGGCCTGCTGCTCGACATCGAGGCCGCTCAGGGCCTCGAAGATTTCGCCGTTGACGGCGCCGACCGCCTTGGTGACGCCCTTGCCGAGATAGCGAGTCTTGTCACCGTCGCGTAGTTCCACCGCCTCATGGGCGCCGGTGGAGGCGCCGGACGGCACGGCAGCACGGCCAAGCGCGCCATCTTCCAGCACGACGTCGACCTCGACGGTGGGATTGCCACGGCTATCGAGAATTTCGCGGCCGATGATGTCGATGATGGCGGTCATGATGTGCACTTCCGTTCGTTAGGGCTGATCGGTGCCGCGGGTCTTACACGGACCGCAAGCAAATGTGAACGCTTGGAGGGTGGGCTTCGACTGACGCGTGAAGCGGCTCGGACTAAGGTTGACCGCATCTGGTCTGCCGCAAAACCTCAATCTGAAACGGTCGGGGTAACGCCATGAATCGCCGCCAGTTTCTTGCCTCGAGCATCGCCCTCCTCGCGACGCGCCCGAGTTTTGCGCAGGAAGGCCCGTTCCGGACAAAATACTATCCCATTAGCTCCGGCATCGGTCTGCACGACCTCGCTCCCGCTCCCGATGGCACGGTCTGGTTTACGGCCCAGGGCAAGGGCCTGCTCGGCAGGCTCGATCCGAAGGATGGCAGCCATAAGACGGTCAGCCTCGGCCAGGGCGCCGCCCCGCACGGCGTGACCATCGGCCCCGACGGCGCGCCCTGGATCACCGAGGGCGGCCAGAATGCGATCGCCCGCGTCGATCCTTCCGACCTCAAGGTCACCCTGTTCCGCCTGCCCGAGAAGTTCGCCTACGCCAATCTCAACACCGGCGTGTTCGACAAGGACGGCACCTATTGGTTCACCGGCCAGTCCGGCTATTACGGCCGCCTCAAGCCGAACGCGGGCGGGATGGACGTGTTCAGGGCGCCCAAGGGCGTCGGCCCCTACGGAATCACCGTCACGCCCAAGGGCGACGTCTGGTATGCCTCGCTTGCCGGCAGCTATATTGCCAGGATCGATCCGGCGACGGGCAGCGCCAGTGTGGTCGAGCCGCCGACGCCGAGCCAAGGTTCGCGACGGGTTTGGTCGGATTCGAAAAGTCGGATCTGGGTCAGCGAGTGGAACAGTGGCCACGTCTCGGTGCACGATCCCGCGGAAGCCTCCTGGAAGACCTGGAAGCTGCCCGGCGAGCGTCCCCGCACCTACGCGGTCTATGTCGATGACAAGGACAAAGTCTGGCTGACCGATTTCTCCGCCAACGCCATCGTCCGCTTCGATCCCGCCACCGAGCGCTTCAACGTGTTCGCCAGCGACAAGGCTAACGCCAATGTGCGCCAGCTCGACGGGAGGCCGGGCGTGCTCTGGGGCTGCGAATCCGGCAACGACCGGATCGTCATGATCCAGACGGTCGCCGCCGGTTGACGACAGCGGCATTTGCGTCCATCCCGGCACGCGGAACAGGATGTGACGACAATGGCGAAGAAATCCCTTCAGCTGGGCCGCGCGGTCGAATGGCCGCACACACCGGAAGAAGCGCAGCTCGACCGCGTGCCGAACCCGCAAAAGGGCACGGACTATCTGGTACGCTTCACCGTGCCGGAATTCACCTCGCTCTGCCCGGTCACGGGACAACCGGATTTCGCACATCTGATGATCGACTACGCCCCCGGCCAATGGTTGCTGGAGTCGAAGTCGCTCAAGCTCTACATCGCGAGCTTCCGCAATCACGGCGCCTTCCACGAGGACTGCACCGTGATGATCGGCAAGCGCATCGCGAGCGAGATCAAGCCGAAGTTCCTGCGCATCGGGGGCTATTGGTATCCGCGCGGCGGCATTCCAATCGACGTGTTCTGGCAGACGGGCCGCGCGCCGAAGGGATTGTGGGTGCCCGAGCAGGGCGTCGCGCCCTATCGCGGCCGGGGCTGAGCTTGAAGAGACCGTTTCTGACTCACCGCGTTCGGTCTCGACCGCGAAGATTTGCTCGCTCGGGGGACGAGGTATAGCGGCTAACAACCATGCCGCTCGAATAAGCCTTGGCCTCGAGTAATTTTAGCTTCCTGAACCCCGACGCCGCGAAGATCCTGACGCCGTCACCCAATACCGCCGGGTTGACGTAGAATTGAAACTCGTCAACGAGACCTTGTTCGATCAGCGCCGCGGCAAACCCCGCGCCACCGAACACGCCAATGTCGCGCCCTCGTTGGCTCTTTAAGGCGCCGACCACCTCGTGCAAATCTCCGCTGACAAGCGTGGTTCGTTCCCACGCCGGCTCCGTTGGCTTATTCGTCGGAACCATTTTGCTCATTTCTGTGATACGCTTAGCGAACGCGTAGAATGGCTCAGTTGGGTAGCGGTTCGCTGCGTTCTCCCAATGCCGTAGATACCCTTCATTCAGCATCTTCCGACTGAGAAGAATCGTGTCGATGCGCTCGAAGTGAGCATTGAAATCGCGCTTCAGTTCATCATCCCAAAAGTTGTTGTCACCCCAACCCCATAGCTGCCAATTTACCGTTCCGTAGGAGCCGACAAAGCCATCGGCTGACACCTGCATCTGAAGGATAAGTTTTCGCATCGGTCTATTCTCTCGAATCATGCAAGGATCGAAGCTGCGAACGATTCAGCAGCCCATTGTTTGAAGGTCGTTCGAGTTGTGTTTTCTGAAGTTGGCGTGTCGAGTGCCCATCGCTCTTGGCGATTGAAGCTCGCTGGAGTTTCGATCAACGCTTCCGTGAAGCTGGCTGATATCCTGTTTGCGATCATGCTGCTGCGGGCGTCATCGAGCGGGACAGATCGATAAGTCACGTCTTTGCGCAGTTTCCTGCCCAGGAGCTCTGTCACCTTCTGAAATATGTAAAAGCCGCCGCTTGCAACCTGATGGATATCTGCGGGCATTTTCCACCACTCCTCCAGCATTGAGACTTTGTGATTGGTTTACATTTGGAAGCATTGACGCCAGCCTCGAATGATGTCAATAGTAAATCGATTTACAAAGGGAACTACGGATGTCGGGAAGACAGCGATCAGGTTGCCCAATCAGTCTGTCGCTGGAGTTGCTCGGCGATCGCTGGACGCTGCTGATTGTGCGTGACATCGTTTTCGCGGGGAAACAGCACTTCCGGGAATTTCTGCAGTCCGATGAAACGATATCATCGCGGACGCTTGCGGAGCGGCTTCAAACGCTGCAAGAAGGCGGCGTCCTTACCCGTCATGACGACCCCACGCATAAACTGAAGGCGATTTATCGCCTTACGGAGGCGGGCATTGATCTGCTGCCTGTCCTCGCCGAGCTTGGCTTATGGGGCAGCAAATATCGTAATGCTGATCCGGATCTTGGTGCGATTGCCGAGAGACTATCGGCGGGGGGCCCCAAGATGCTTTCCCAGATGAAGCAAAAACTGAGGAAAGGAGGTTCTAAATGACGATACGCCGCGTCAGGCGCTAGACATCTTTTAGGCGACTGCATCCGATGGCGCCCGCTGTTTCAACAGCCGCGCACAGGCGAAGCCCAGCGCGACCATGATCGCGGCGCTCGCGAACAGGGTCGGCATCTTGCCGCCATGCTGGAGGCCAAGTCCATAGGCGAGCGGCCCCACCGTCTGCCCCATGAAGAAGAAGAACGAATGCAGCGACAACGCGGTTGCGCGCGCCTCGACCGAGAGTTCGCTGGCAAACATCTGAAGGCAGCCATGGGCGATGTAGAAGCCCCATCCCATCACGATGAGATTGAACGCCTGCACTTCCCAGCGCAGGCCGAAGCCGACGGCAACGAGCTGCGAAGCCACCAGCGTCATGCCCGCGATCATCATTCCCTTCATGCCCAGCCATGGCAGCAGGCGCGACACCGTCAGCGTGTAGAACAAGCCGCCGACCGCAAAGCCCGCGATGACGATGCCCGCGATCGAGAGCGAGGTCTGACCGAGCTCGAACAGGAACGAAGCGATGTAGGGAAACAGGCCGAGCACGCAGCAGCCTTCGATGAACACCGCCGCATAACAGACATAGGCGTTCGGGTTGGTGAAGATGGTGCGATAGCCCGCCTTCAGCGCCGACAGGCTCGTCTTCGGCGGATGCTTGACCTTGGCGCCACGAAAACCGGCGGCGACCGCGATCGAGGCAACGATCACCAGCGCGCCGAGCACCGCCAGCACGCCGCGCCAGCCGAGGAAATCGCCGATCAGGCCGGAGGCCGAGGCGCCGAGGAGATTGCCCGTCATCGCGCCGGCGAGCGTGCGGCTGATCGCGACCTGGCGCTTCTCCGGACCGACGAGATCGCTGGTCAGGCTGAGCGCCACCGGAAACACGCCGCCGGAGCCGATACCGGCGAGGATACGGGTCGCGAACAGAACCGAGAATGAGCTCGAGAGCGCCCCCAGGATGTTGGCAAGGCCGAGCAGCGCGAGGCAGCCGATCATCAGCCGCGTCTTGCCGAACAGATCGGCGGCGGCGCCGACGATCGGCTGGATGATCGAGAAGGTGAAGGCGAACACCGCGGCAAAACCGGCAGCGGTCGCGATGCTGACGCCAAAGTCCTCCGCGACGTGCGGCAGCACCGGATCGAGCGCGCGCGCGGAGAGCGCCGCGGCGAAGCTTGCACCGGAGATGACGTAAAGCGCGGCCGGCAGGCCGTGATCGTGCGCCCGCGCCTCGCCTTGCTGCATCAGCGCGGGTCGGCTTTGGTCGAATCCTTGGCGAGCGCGTCGAACGCCATCAGCCTTCGGATCAGCCCTTCGAACTCGCGCAGCGGCACCATGTTGGGTCCGTCGGACGGCGCGCTGTCAGGATCGGGATGGGTCTCGATGAAGATACCGGCAACACCGACGGCGACGGCTGCGCGTGCGAGCACCGGCACGAATTCGCGCTCGCCTCCGGAAGACGTCCCCTTCCCGCCCGGCTGTTGCACCGAATGAGTCGCGTCGAAGATCACGGGGGCGCCGGTGGTGCGCGCCAGGATCGGCAGCGCGCGCATGTCGGAGACCAGGGTGTTGTAGCCGAAGGACGCGCCGCGTTCGGTGACGAGCACGTTGGGATTGTTCGCGCTCGTGATCTTGGACACGACGTTGGCCATGTCCCAGGGCGCAAGAAACTGACCCTTCTTGACGTTGACGACCTTGCCGGTTGCGGCCGCCGCCAGCAGCAGATCGGTCTGGCGACATAGGAAGGCGGGAATCTGCAGCACGTCCACCGCCTGCGCCACCTCGGCACACTGCCCGGCGTCATGCACGTCGGTCAGGACCGGCAGGCCGAGCGACGATCGGATTTCGGCGAAGATCGGCAGCGATTGTGCAAGTCCGAGGCCACGCGCGGCCGACGCGCTGGTGCGATTGGCCTTGTCGAATGAGGTCTTGTAGACGAGGCCGATCTGCAGCCGCGCGGCGATCTCCTTCAGCGCGGAGGCCACCTCCAGCGCATGCTGGCGGCTTTCGAGCTGACACGGCCCGGCAATGATCGAGATCGGCAGATCATTGCCGAATTTGACCTTGCCAATGGTGACGACCGGAGCCGCTGACGTCGAAGAGCTCAAGGCAAATCCCTCGTTTCGGCGCGACCATAGCCGCGATGAAGGGCGGATCAACCCCATTCGGCCTGGGCTCCCAGAATATCAGGGTTGCGCCCAGGCTCCCCGCGACGCCCTCGCGCCGGCCGTCTCTACTTCACCGACGAGAAGGCGGTCGGCGCCAGGATCTGGCTGACGATGTTGCCGACGATCTGGCCGTCCGCCTCGCTCTCGGCGCGCCCTTTCATCCAGTCCGGATCGGTCATGAAGGCGGCCCACTTCTTCTCGCGCTCGGCGAGCGACTCCCAGGCCAGGAAATAGGTCAGCTCCTGGTTGGATTCACCGATCAGGGTCGTGAAGAACCCGGCCTGCTTGATGCCGTGCTTTTCCCACACCTTCAGCGTGACGGTCTCGAACCGCTTGAGCAGTGCCGGCAGGCGGCCGGGCACGCAGCGATAGATGCGCATTTCGTAGATCATTCGTATTCCTCCCTGATCAGGTCCGGCGGTTATAACGGCCGGCCCCGACGGTGTCTTGAGGCCCGCTCGGCCGCCCCGGTAGCGTTCCGTGCATGGCTAGAGCCGCTCAAGCCGCTTCATCGAGAGCCGGTTCCCGCAATGCTGCCGCAATGATACGGCCGCTAGAATGGCGCGATTGAGGTTGAGGTGCGGATCATGCGGATTTTGCTCGTCGAGGACGAGGCCGAAATGGCCGACGCGCTGGTGTCGGCGCTGAAGCGCTACGACATGGTCGTGGACCACGCCCCGACGCTTGCCGAGGCGGAAGAGGCCATTTCTGCCGACGTCCACGCCGCCGTCCTGCTCGATCGCCAGCTTCCCGATGGCGACGGTCTCACCCTGATCCCGAAACTCAGGGCGCGCGCCGACGGCGTGCCGATCATCGTGTTGACGGCGCGCGGCGAACTCGCCGACCGGGTCGCCGGACTGGACTGCGGGGCGGATGATTATCTGTCAAAGCCGTTCGCGGTGGAGGAATTGCTGGCGCGGCTGCGCGCCGTGCTGCGCCGGCCCGCCGGGCTGCATCCCGACATCATGCACGCCGGCCGCCTCGCCTTCGATTTCGGCCATCGCGAGGCAAGCATCGACGGGGCTCCGCTCGAGCTGCCGCGACGCGAGCTCCTCGTGCTGGAAGCCCTGGTCCGCCGCATGGGCCGGACCGTGCTGCGCTCCGCGCTGGAAGAAGTCGTCTACAGTTTCGACGACGAGATCCAGTCGAATGCGCTCGATACGCATGTGTCGCGCCTGCGCCGCAAACTCTCGGAAGCCGATGCGCGCGTGGAGATCCACGGCATCCGCGGCGTCGGCTATCTCCTGAAGAAGCTGCCATGAGCAAGCACCACGAACCCTATTGTCTGCGCTCGCGGCTGAGCTTGCGCCTGCTGTCGCTCCAGGCGGTGCTGCTCACGGCGCTCGTTGCCGTCGTCGTCGGGGCATTGAGCGCGTCGGGATTCGTGATCGCCGGACGCGACGAAGATCGCGTGATCGATATCTTCCAGCGCGCGCTCGGACGCGACGCGCAAGGCGACCTGGTCCTGCGGTCGACGACCGAACTGAAGCAATTGCGCAGCGAGACCCCCGATCTCTGGTTCCTGGTCCGCGACAGGCAGGGACATTCGCTCAGCGAAGGCCCCGTGCCGGCCGAATTCGCCGCCATCGGCAGCGGCCTCGACCAGATCAGCCAGGCCCGGCTCGGCTGGCAGCTGTTCGAGGACGATCCGCGCAAGCCCCCGGCGCGGCTGAAGCGGGTCGACACCGACGCCGGCAATGTGCAAATCATCACGGCGACGCAAGGCAGGCTCACCGGCGCCAAGGCGTTGTTCATGACATCGCTTGCATTGCTCGGCATCGCCCTGCCCGGCCTGCTCCTCATGGGAACGGCGACATTCATTGCGACGCCGATGATCGTGCGGGGCGCCTTCGAGGCGCTCGATGCGACGGCGGACCAGGCGCGGCGCATCGACATCCATCAACGCGGCGCCCGGCTGTCGCTGGATCGGATTCCGCTGGAGGTCGTGCCGCTCGTGACCGCTGTCAACGACGCGCTGGCGCGGCTAGACCAGGGCTATGCCCGCCACAAGCGCTTCGTCGCCGATGCCGCACACGAGTTGCGCACACCGATCGCGATCCTGAACACGCGGCTGGAGTCGCTTCCAGCGGGGCCGGACAAGACCCGGTTGCTGGAGGATTCCGCGCGCCTGGCAACGCTTGCCGAGCAGCTGCTGGACATTCAAAGGCTCGACCGCTGCGGCCATCCCTTCACGCGCGTTGACCTCGTCGCAATCGCGCAAAGCGCGGCCGCAGATCTTGCGCCGCTGGCCATTGCCGCCGGCTACGAGTTGGCGCTCGACGCCCCCTCCACGCCGGTCGAAACGATCGGCGATGCGGCGGCGCTGGAGCGCGCGCTGACCAACCTTGTGCAGAATGCGATCCAGCACGGCCCGCGCCGCGGCACCATAGGCATTCGTGTCAGCAGGCCCGCGAGCATCGAGGTCACGGACGAAGGCGCCGGCATTCCGGCCGATCAGCGCGAACAGATATTCGAACCGTTCTACCGGCTGACACCGCTCGATCGCGGTGCCGGCCTCGGTCTCAACATGGTGCGCGAGATCGTGCTCCTGCATGGCGGCCACATCTCGGTCGCGGACACAGCGATCGGCGGCGCGTGCTTCAGGATGTCACTGCCGCCCGTCCGGGAGAATTGACGCAATCGACAGGCGGCACGCAATGCTGTCGCAATGCACTCAAGCGATTGTTCGGCCGCCTCACCTCTGACCTGCGAGGCGCAACCAAGATGCCGGAGTGCGCATGCCCAACGATTTCCTCCCGTTCTTCCTGTCATGGATGTCAGCCCCGCGCCGCGTCGGCGCGATCGCGCCGTCAGGCGCGGCGCTGGCCGATCTCATCACCCGCGAGATCACCGCATCGACCGGCCCTGTTCTCGAGCTCGGCCCCGGCACCGGCGCGTTCACCTACAAGCTGCTCAAACGCGGCGTGCGCCAGCAGGACCTCACGCTGATCGAATACGGCTCCGACTTCATGAAGGTGCTCCAGATGCGTTTTCCGAACGCGCGCGTCTTGTGGATGGATGCAGGGCGGCTCGCAACGGAGCGCCTCTATGACGGCGCGCCCGTCGGCGCGGTCGTGAGCGGCCTGCCGCTGCTCAACATGTCGACGCGCAAGGTGGTCTCGATCGTCGGTGGCGCGTTCAGTCATGTCCGCCCCGGCGGCGCCTTCTACCAGTTCACCTACGGCATGAGTTGTCCGATCCCGCGGCCCGTGCTCGACCGGCTGGGCTTGCGCGCAAAGCTGGTGGATCGTGCCCTGCTGAACGTGCCGCCGGCCGCCGTCTACAAGCTGACGCGACGGCCGCAGATGAAGCTCGTCACGGGATCGCTTGCGCCTGATACGTCAATGCCGGCCGCGCCGGAGCCGATGCATCTTGCAGGTGACTGCACCGCCACGCGCTGAGCGATTACACCAGGCGGCTCTGAACCATTGCCGCGCGAATGAACGACGCGAACAGCGGATGCGGCTCGAACGGTCGCGACTTCAGTTCCGGATGGAACTGGACGCCGATGAACCAGGGGTGATCCTCGTACTCGACGATCTCCGGCAGCACGCCGTCGGGCGACAGGCCCGAGAATTTCAGCCCGTGCTGCTCGAGGCGATCCTTATAGGCGGTGTTGACCTCGTAGCGATGGCGGTGGCGCTCGGAAATCTCGGTCGCGCCGCCATAGACTTCCGAAACGCGGCTGCCGCGATTGAGCGCCGCGGGATAGGCGCCCAAGCGCATCGTGCCGCCGAGATCGCCGGCGTTGGTGCGCTTCTCGAGCTCGTTGCCGCGCAGCCATTCCGTCATCAGGCCGACCAAGGGCTCCTTGGTCGGGCCGAACTCGGTGGAGTTGGCCTCCTCGATCCCGACGAGATTCCGAGCTGCCTCGATCACCGCCATCTGCATGCCGAAGCAGATGCCGAAATACGGCACGTCGCGCTCGCGCGCGAACTGCGCCGCGCGGATCTTGCCTTCGGCGCCGCGCTGGCCGAAGCCGCCGGGCACCAGAATGCCGTTGACGTGCTCGAGGAACGGCGCGGGATCTTCCTTCTCGAAGATCTCGCTTTCGATCCAGTCGAGATTGACCTTCACCTTGTTGGCGATGCCGCCATGGGAGAGCGCCTCGATCAGCGACTTATACGCATCCTTCATGCCGGTATACTTACCGACGATGGCGATGGTGACGTTGCCCTCGGGATTGCGGATGCGCTCGTTGATCTGCTGCCAGCTCCGCAGCTCCGGCGGAATCCGCGAGCCGATGCCGAAGGCGGCAAGCACTTCGTCGTCGAGGCCTGCCGCATGGTAAGCCTGAGGGACAGCGTAGATGCTGTCGGCGTCGCGCGCCTCGATGACGGCGCTCTCGCGCACGTTACAGAACAGCCCGAGCTTGCGCCGTTCCTCCTTCGGGATCTCGCGATCGGTACGGCAGAGCAGGATGTCCGGCTGGATGCCGATCGAGCGCAGCTCCTTGACGGAGTGCTGCGTCGGCTTTGTCTTCAGCTCACCGGCGCTCGGGATGTAAGGCAGCAGCGTCAAATGAATGTAGATGGCGTGATCGCGCGGCAACTCGTTCTTGAGCTGGCGGATCGCCTCGAAGAACGGCAGGCCCTCGATGTCGCCGACGGTGCCACCGATCTCGACCAGCACGAAGTCGTAATCGTCGTTGCCGTCGAGGACGAAATCCTTGATGGCGTTGGTGACATGCGGAACCACCTGGATGGTCGCGCCGAGATAATCGCCGCGCCGCTCCTTGGAGATGATGTCCTGATAAATGCGCCCGGTCGTGATGTTGTCGGCCTTGGTCGCCGGCCGCCCGGTGAAGCGCTCATAGTGACCGAGATCGAGGTCGGTCTCCGCGCCGTCATCGGTCACGAACACTTCGCCGTGCTGATACGGCGACATCGTTCCGGGATCGAGATTGAGATAGGGGTCAAGCTTGCGGAGGCGGACCTTGTAGCCCCGAGCTTGCAACAGGGCACCGAGTGCCGCTGAAGCCAGACCCTTGCCGAGCGAAGAAACCACGCCGCCGGTGATGAATATGTACCGCGCCATGGGGCTTAACCTCTAATCCCTCGAATTCGATTCGCCAAAGCGATTCGTATTCCGCCCCAAACATTTTGCGGGGCTGTGGGTGAGCCAGAACTGAGAGTGGTGACAGAGCCTTGATAGGGATTGTTGATCCAGGACGGTAGAAGCCGCCCTGCATGGCCCCCCTGTTTTATTGCGAACGCGGTACCTGCGGGCCGCTCGGTGCCGGAGCCTGCTGCTGCTCGTCGGCCTTCTTCAGCGAATCCAGGATGCCACCCGAGGTCGGCGGCGCGATCGGTCCGCCACCGGCCGGCTGTGTCTGCGACGCCGGCGCACCGATGATCGACGACGGCTTGCGGTCGTAGCCGGCATACCAGGACAGGAACAGGCTGGTGAGGAAGAAGCCGACGGCCAGAATCGCGGTGGTCCGCGTCAGAAGGTTCGCCGTGCCGCGGCTCGACATGAAGCCTGCGCCGCCTCCCATGCCGAGGCCCCCGCCTTCCGACTTCTGGAGCAGGACGGCGCCGATCATAACGGTGACGATCATGAGGTGAATGACGATGACAACGGTCTGCATAGTGTCCTTCCGTCACAAGCCGACAGCGCCGAGACGGCGGCCAATCGTGCTTCGCGGGGTTTTCCTGAAGTTGCGCGGTGTTACACGATCGGACGGGGCATTGCCACCCCCGATCAGCCCCGGACCAGTGGTTTGAACCAGCCAGGGACGGCCCTGCCTAAATAGGGCAGCCCTGCGCAATCGCAAGGAAATCGGCCGCCTTCAGACTGGCCCCGCCGACCAGCGCGCCATTGACGTTCTTCACGGCCATCAGCTCGGCCGCGTTCGAGGGCTTGACCGAGCCGCCATAGAGAATGCGCATCCCGGCGCCGTCAGCCTTGAACCTGGAGGTCAGGAATTCCCGGATAAAGCCATGAATCTGCTCGACATCCCGAGACGTCGGGGTCAGGCCGGTGCCGATCGCCCAGACCGGCTCATAGGCCACGACCAGATTGGCGGAGGTCGAGCCATCCGGCAGCGAGCCGGTGAGCTGGCCGAGCAGGATATCCAGGGTCTGGCCCGCATCGCGCTGGCCCTGCGTCTCTCCGATACAGACGATCGCCGTCACCCCGGCGCGCCAGGCGGCCTCAGCCTTCTGCCGGATCAGGGCTTCGCCCTCGCCATGGTCGGCGCGGCGCTCGGAATGGCCGACGATGACGGCGGTCGCACCCGAATCCGCTAGCATTTCGGCGGCGATGTCGCCGGTATGGGCGCCCGAGGCTTTGGGGTGGCAATCCTGGGCCCCCACCGCGACCTTCTTGCCGCGTGCCTTCTCGGCAAAGACAGCGATCAGGGTCGCCGGCGGGCAAACCAGCAGCTCGGCTTTGCCGGCCACCTCTGCCGCGCCATTGAGCATGGCGTCGAATTCGGCAGTCGAGGCCTTGAGGCCGTTCATTTTCCAGTTGCCGGCGATCAGGGGGCGGATGGCATCGGTCATGTCAAATTCCAGCAAAATTTGGTTTGTTCATGCGCTAGCAGAGGTCCCGTGGCAGTTCCAGAGACCAGGGGCTTTTAACCGCAGGGATCGAAAGCCCGCTAGACCCCAGGTTGCGGGGGGAAAGCCACCACTTTATGATGATTGATCAATTTGGTGACGCGCTTTTGCGGAATCTGCATTAAGACGCGCTCCCGTTCCCCTCCTGCCAAACAAGTTGGACCAAATGCTTCGAGGAATGCGCAAGGCCTCATCAAACTGGCTCGGCAAGACCATTATGGCCATTGTGATGGGCGTGCTGATCATCAGTTTCGGCGTTTGGGGCATTGCCGACATCTTCAAGGGTTTTGGGCAATCCACCGTGGCCAAGGTCGGCGGCACCGAGATTTCGTTGAACGAGTTCCGCCAGATTTACACTGATCGCCTCCAGCAGATCAGCCGCCAGTTCGGCCGGCCGCTGTCGCCTGAGCAGGCGCGCGCCTTCGGCCTCGACCGTCAGGTGCTCCAGCAGACGATCGCGGAAGCCGCCCTCGACGAAGAGGCGCGCCGGCTCGGGCTCGGCCAGTCCGACGACCAGATCCGCCAGCTCATCATGAACGACCCGAACTTCAAGGGCGTCGGCGGCAACTTCGATTCGAACCGCTTTCAGTCCGTGATCCGCAATTTCGGCTATACCGAGCAGCGCTACGTTTCGGAGCAGCGCAAGGTCTCACTGCGTCGGCAGATCACCGGCACGATCGGTGCCGGCCTCGAGCCGCCGAAGGCGATGCTCGACGTGCTGACGCGCTTCCAGAACGAGCAGCGCGCCATTGAATTCGTCAGGCTCGACGCAGCCCAGGCAGGCACCATCGACGCGCCATCGCCGGAGGCGCTCGCCGCCTATTTCGAGGATCACAAGGTCCAGTTCCGCGCGCCCGAATATCGCAAGATCGCGTTCGTCGTGGTCTCGCCGGAGGAGATCGGCAAGTGGAGCGAGGTGTCGGACGAGGACGCCAAGAAAGCATTCGACCAGCGCAAGGACCGGCTCGGCACGCCGGAGAAGCGCCAAATCCAGCAGATCGTATTCCCCAACGCCGCCGAGGCACAGGCCGCACGCGAGCGGCTCACCAGCGGGACGTCGTTCGAGGACCTCGGCAAGGAGCGCGGACTGAGCGCGTCTGACGTCGATCTCGGGCTCGTGACCAAATCCTCGCTCGATCCCGCAGTTGGAGACGCTGTCTTCGCGCTTCCCGCCGGTGAAATCAGCCAGCCGATCCAGGGCCGTCTCGGCACGTCGATCGTCAAGGTCGAAAAGATCGAGCCGGGCACTGAGGCGAACTACGCGAGCGTTGCCGCCGACATCAAGCGCGAGATCGCCACCGAGCGTGCGCGCGTCAAGGTCGCCGATCTCCGCGACAAGATGGAAGACGAGCGCGGCGGCGGTGCCAGCGTGATCGACGCGGCGCAGAAGCTCGGCCTCACCGCCGTGACCATCGACGCCGTCGACCGTTCCGGCCGCGCGCCGAGCGGCCAGCCGGTCTCCGGCATTCCGCAGGGCCTCGACGTGGTGTCGCAGGCCTTTAACACCGATGTCGGCGTCGACAACGACTCGATCTCGTTCAAGGGCGGCTATGTCTGGTACGACGTGCTTGCCATCACGCCCTCGCGCGACCGCAATCTCGACGAGGTTCGCGACCAGGTCGAGGTGCGCTGGCGCCAGGACCAGATCGCGACCAAGCTGAAGGCCAAGGCGACCGAGATGGTGCAGAAGCTCGAATCTGGCGGCAAGCTCGCCGACGAAGCAGCCGCGATCGGCGCCAAGGTCGAGACCGCCACCGGCTTCAAGCGGGACGACTCGCCCGCCAGCGTGCCCGCGGCCGTCGTGTCGGCCGCCTTCCGCGTCGCCAAGGACGGCGTCGGGCAGACGGCAGTGACCGGCGGCACCGAGGTGATCGTGTTCCGCGTTACCGAGATCATCGATCCCACCGTCGATGCCGCTTCCGATGCGGTCAAGAAGCTGAAGGACAGTCTCGACCGCGCGCAGACCGAGGAGCAGGTCGCGTCCTACGTCAACAAGCTTGAAACCGACATCGGGACCACGATTAATCAGGCCGCCTTCGCGCAGGTGACCGGCGCGAACCAGTGAGTTGAAAGCACGCGATGGACGACCTGAAATCGATCATTGGAAAAGTGGCGACCGGCGCCAGCCTGTCGCGTGACGAAGCGGCTTCCGCCTTCGACGCCGTGATGTCCGGCGAGGCTACGCCCTCGCAAATGGGCGGCCTCCTGATGGCGCTGCGGGTGCGCGGCGAGACCGTGGACGAGATCACCGGCGCGGTCTCGGCCATGCGCTCCAAGATGCTCACGGTCGATGCGCCCGCGGACGCCGTCGACATTGTCGGCACCGGCGGCGACGGCTCCGGCTCGGTCAATGTCTCGACCTGTGCCTCCTTCATCGTTTCGGGCGCCGGTCTGCCGGTGGCCAAGCACGGCAACCGCGCGCTATCGTCGCGTTCGGGCGCTGCCGACGTGCTGGCTTCGCTGGGGGTGAAGATCGATCTGAGGCCCGAACAGGTCGGCCGCTGCATACGCGAATGCGGCATCGGCTTCATGTTCGCGCCCGCCCATCATCCCGCCATGAAGAACGTCGGCCCGACCCGGGTGGAGCTTGCGACACGCACGATCTTCAACCTGCTCGGTCCGTTGTCCAATCCGGCCGGTGTGAAACGGCAGATGGTCGGCGTGTTCTCCCGGCAATGGGTGCAGCCGCTGGCGCAAGTGCTCAAGAACCTCGGCTCCGAATCCGCCTGGGTCGTGCACGGTTCCGACGGCCTCGACGAAATCACCCTCACCGGCCCGACCTTCGTCTCCGCGCTCCACAATGGCGAGATCCGGAATTTCGAGGTGACGCCGGAGGACGCGGGCCTGCCGTGCTGCGAGGCCGGTGCGCTCAAAGGCGGCGACGCCGACGCCAACGCTATCGCCTTGCAGGGCGTGCTCGACGGCAAGCCGAGCCCCTATCGTGACGTCGCGTTGATCAACGCCGCTGCCGCATTGGTCGTAGCGGGGCGTGCCAGGAATCTCAAGGAAGGTGTCGTGATCGGCGCAAAATCGCTCGACAGCGGCGCGGCGCGCGCGCGGCTGAAACATTTGATCGCGGTCTCGAACGGCTGAGCCTGACATGTCGGACATCTTGACCAAGATCGAAGCCTACAAGCGCGAAGAAATCGCTGCGGCCAAGCGCGCGCAGCCGCTGTCGGCGGTAGAGGCGAAGGCCAAGGCGCAAGCAGCACCGCGCGGCTTCCTGCGCGCGATCAAGGCCAAGCACGCCAATGGCGACTACGCGCTGATCGCGGAGGTCAAGAAGGCGTCGCCGTCAAAGGGCCTGATCCGCGCCGATTTCGATCCGCCGCTGTTGGCCAGGGCCTATGAGGCCGGCGGCGCTGCCTGCCTGTCCGTGCTGACGGACACGCCCTCGTTCCAGGGCCATCTCGACTTCATGGTGGCGGCCCGCGCGGCAACGTCACTGCCGGTGCTGCGCAAGGATTTCATGTTCGACATCTATCAGGTGGCGGAGGCCCGGGCGCACGGCGCCGACTGCATCCTGATCATCATGGCGGCGCTCGATGATGCCGCGGCAAAAGAGCTCGAGGATGCCGCCATCGCCCACGGCATGGACGTGCTGATCGAGATCCACGACCGCGTCGAGCTTGACCGCGCGCTGAAGCTGCGTTCGCCGATGATCGGCGTCAACAACCGCAATCTGCGCACCTTCGAAACCACGCTTGCGACCAGCGAAACATTGGCGCCGCTGATCCCCGGCGACCGGTTGATGGTCGGCGAGAGCGGCATCTTCACGCCCGCCGATCTCGCCCGGCTCGAGCGCGTCGGCATGTCGACCTTCCTGGTCGGCGAGAGCCTGATGCGGCAAGCCGATGTTACCGCTGCGACGCGCACATTGCTGGCGCGCGAGACGACGGCGCGCGCGACGGGCACGCGCTGACATGGCCCGCAAGCCGACCGCGACGAAACCAGCCAAGTCCGAGTCCAAGACCCAGTCCAACACCAAGACCGGCCCTGCCCTCACCCATATCGGCGCCTCCGGCGAGGCGCGGATGGTTGACGTGTCGGACAAGCCCGCCAGCGAGCGGCTCGCGGTCGCGGAAGGACGCGTCGTCATGACCAGGGCGACGCTTGACCTGATCGTGTCCGGCAACGCCAAGAAGGGCGACGTGCTCGGCACCGCCCGCATCGCCGGCATCATGGCCGCCAAGCGCACCGCGGAGCTGATCCCGCTCTGCCATCCGCTCGCGCTGTCGAAGGTGACGGTCGAGATCGAGCCAGACGCAACGCTGCCGGGCTGCCTCGTCCGCGCCAGCGTGAAGGTCACGGGCCCGACCGGCGTCGAGATGGAAGCGCTCACCGCCGTCTCGGTCGCCTGCCTCACCATCTACGACATGATCAAGGCGGTGGAGCGCGGCGTGCGCATCGAAGGCATCCATCTGGTCGAGAAGCTCGGCGGCAAGTCCGGCCATTACCGCGTCTGATTGCGGCTGCTACTTCAACGACGCGCTGATCGACCCGAATTTTGAACTGAGCTTGCTGCCCAGGCCGTCCACCACGGCGACGATCGCGAGCGCAATCAGCCCATACTCGATCGCATATTGATTGCTTTTGCGAGGGTCCCTTCACGGCCCATTAACCCAGCTTGCTAACTTCGCCTCCACTCCGTTCCCGTAAACCAACGGATGTTTCCGGGGCCAAGAATTGACCCTGGCGTGTGCACGACAACGATCGATCATGATGACGGGATTCGGCAGTCGCCTTTTTGACCAGGCCTTCGTGCGCAGCGGACCGATCCGCTGGCTGGTGGTGGGCGGCACGCTGTTGATCGCTGCGATCGCCGTCGGCGCGACGCTGATGGCGCAGAATTTCCGCGAACGTGCGCTGCGCAGCTCCGGGCGCGAGCTGGAAAACACCGTGCTGATGCTGGCCCATCATTTCGACCAGCAATTGCAGGATTTCGCGGTCATCCAGAAGGATTTCGTCGACTACGTCCGCGCAAGCGGCATCACCAGTGCGGCGGACTATCGCAAGCGCCTCGCCGGCCAGGACCTCCACCGGATGCTGCGTTCGAAGATCGAGGCACTGCCCTACATGGGCGGCGTCAATATCATCGATGCCGAAGGCAATTTGATCAATTCGTCGGCGGCATGGCCGGCCCCGAACGTGAACGTTGCCGATCGCGCCTATTTCCAGACCTTCCGGTACGATCCCGACGCTCCCGACGTCCTGATCGAGCCACTCTACAGTCGCATCTCCGGCGCATGGACCATCCTGATCGTGCGCAAGGTCGTCGGACCGAACGGCGAATTCATGGGTGTGGTCGGACGCGGCATTGAGCCGGCAAACTTCGAAAAATTCTTCGAGTCCGCCGTGCTCGGCGAAAGCACGACGATCTCGATGCTGCACCGGGACGGCATGATGCTCGCCCGTTATCCCCATTCCAGTGAATTGATGGGACGGAATTTCAAGAACGGTCCGTTCGCGCATCAAAGGGTTTTCGGGCTCGACCATTTTACCGGCCGCTTCATGAGCCCCGTCGACGGCGAGGACCGGCTGATTTCCTCACATGCCCTGCCTCACTTCCCGATCCTGATGATGGCCACCACGACGCGCGCGACGGCCCTGACGGACTGGCGCGAGCAGATCGGCATCCTGATCTCGGTCGCGGCCTCTTCTGCGCTCGCCATCGCGGGCGTGTTGATCGCGATCGTTCGCAAGCTCCTGGAGCAGCATCGTCTTTCGCGGGAACGGCTGACGCTGGAAAAGCAGCGTCTCGACCGCGCCGTCAACAACATGACCCAGGGCCTGCTGCTGTTCGACGCCTCGCAGCAGCTCGTGATCTGCAATCAGCGCTACATCGAGATGTACGGGCTGTCGGCCGAAATCGTGAGACCCGGCTGCAGCTTTCACGACATCATTGCACACCGCAAAGCCACCGGCTCGTTCACCGGCGATGCGGACCAGTATGTCGCACGGGTCCTGCGCGACGTCCACGTGCGCAATTCCATGGTGGTCGAGACCTCCGACGGTCGCTCGATCCAGATCGTGAACGAACCGCTCACGGATGGCGGCTGGGTGGCGACGCATGAGGACATCACGGAGCGCCGGCGTATCGAGGAGCGCATCACCCATCTCGCTCATTACGACGCACTGACCGACCTGCCCAACCGCACCATGTTCCACGAGCATCTGCGTCAGGAACTCGATCTCGTCGCCGGCGGCGAACAACTCGCGGTGCACTACATCGACATCGACGAGTTCAAGGGCGTCAACGACGCGCTCGGGCATCTCGTCGGCGACGAGCTCCTGAAGTCGGTCGCGCAGAGCCTCCACCGCTGTGCGGGGCCGGCGGACTTCGTGGCGCGCCTCGGCGGCGACGAATTTGCCATCGTCCAGAGCGCGGTGACATCGCTGGATCAGGTCAACGAACTCGTCGCGCGGGTGTTTGAGGCCATCCGCGCGCCGTTCGACTGCATGGGACATCATCTTGCCACCGACGCCAGCATCGGCATCGCGCTGGCGCCGCAACATGGAACGGCGCTGGACCAGATCCTGAAGAACGCGGATATGGCGATGTACGCCGCCAAAGCCGCCGGGCGCCGCACCTACCGTTTTTTCGAGCCGGAGATGGACGCCAAGATCCACGAGCGGCGGCAGCTCGAGATCGCCCTGCGCCACGCCATCGCCCAAGGCGGACGCGAAGGCGGCCTCGAGGTGTATTACCAGCCCTGCCTCAGCCTGAAGGACGACCGCATCACCGGCTGCGAGGCGCTGGTGCGCTGGCGCCATCCCGAGCGCGGCATGGTCTCGCCGGCCGAGTTCATTCCGATCGCCGAGGACACCGGCCTGATCAACGAGATCGGCGAATGGGTGCTGGCGACCGCCTGCCGGGACGCGGCGAACTGGCCCGACGACATCCGCCTCGCCGTCAACGTCTCGCCGGTGCAATTCAAGAGCGGCACGCTGGCGCTGAAGATCATGGCGGCGCTTGCCGCCTCCAATTTGTCGGCGAGCCGGCTCGAGCTCGAAATCACCGAGGCGGTGCTGATCCGCGACTACGACACGGCGCTTGCGATCCTGCATCAACTCCGCGCCATCGGCGTCCGCATCGCGCTGGACGATTTCGGCACCGGCTACTCCTCGCTAAGCTATCTGCACCGCTTCCCGTTCGACAAGATCAAGATCGACCGCTGCTTCGTCAACGACATCGCCGGCCCCGACGGCTCCGCCAGCATCGTGCAGGCGCTCGTCAATCTCGCGGCCGCCCGCCGCATGACCACCACGGCCGAGGGCGTCGAGACCGAGGAGCAGCAGCGGTTGCTGCGCGCGCTCGGCTGCTCCGAGATGCAGGGTTATCTGTTCAGCGCCGCAAAGCCCGCCGACAAGGTGCTGGAGCTGTTCGCAGCTCATCGCAGCCGTCTCGCCCGGCGTAATGGCGAGGAAGGCCGGCGCCGCGAGGCAAGCTAGTTCGACCTCGTGGTCGGCGCAGCGGCATTCCCAGAAGCTCTCCTCGATACACACGACGCAGGGTGTCGCGGAGGTCATGCAATTGCTGGAGTTGCGGGTCCAGCGGCGCGGTCTGGTCGAGCGCGACCGCGCCCGCCGCTGGGCCGAGCGCGATGGCTGCTACGAGGCCACCTTCGCGGCCATGAACCCGAGCTGACACAGCGTCCCGAAACAAGTTCGCCCGGGAACGGCTATCCGCTCCCGGGCGATCAACACCTTACCGTCGCGAGCGCCTAGTTCGGCACCGCAGCCTTCGACGCCGGCTTGGCGGCGACCGCATTCGCGGTTTGGCCGTGCAGGAAGTCGTAGGCCGTATGCAGGGCCTTGTCGTCTTTCGCTTCCGGTGGGACATAGGACTGCGACCCGGTCTGCTCGGTGCCGTCGGCTGCCTGGAGATGACCGCGCATCTGGGACTCCGCCATGGTGTCCATCCGGCCCTTCAGCTCGGGCGGCACGTCTTGGAGGATCTCGATGTCGGGCGCGATGCCCTGGGCCTGGATCGAGCGGCCCGAGGGCGTGTAGTAGCGCGCCGTGGTCAGCGCCAGCGCGCCGTTGCCGGTGCCGAGCGGAATGATGGTCTGCACCGAGCCCTTGCCGAACGAGCGCGTGCCGATCAGCGTCGCGCGCTTGTGGTCATGCAGCGCGCCGGCCACGATTTCCGAGGCTGAGGCGGAGCCGCCGTTGACGAGAACCACCAGCGGCTTGCCCTTGGTGAGGTCGCCACCATGGGCGGTAAAGCGCTGGGTCTCTTCCGGATTGCGGCCGCGGGTCGAGACGACCTCGCCACGCTGCAGGAACGCGCTCGACACCGACACGGCCTGGTCGAGCAATCCGCCCGGATTGTTGCGCAGGTCCATCACGTAGCCTACCAGCTTCTCCGGCGGAACCTCCTTGGTGATCGATGCGATCGCCTTCTTCAGGCCATCGGTGGTCTGCTCGTTGAACGAGGTGACGCGGATATAGCCGATATCCCCGTTCTCGACGTGGAAGCGCACGGGACGCACATGGATGATCTCGCGCTTGATCGCGACGTCGAGCGGGGCGTCGGCGCCCTTGCGCACGATCGTGAGCTTGGTCTGGGTCTCGACCGGCCCCTTCATCTTGTTGACGGCCTGCTCGAGCGTCATGCCCTGCACGGCATCGCCGTCGATCTTGCTGATGAGGTCGCCCGACATGATGCCGGCCTTGGATGCCGGCGTGTCGTCGATCGGCGAGACGACCTTGACCAGCCCCTCCTCCATCGTGACCTCGATGCCGAGCCCGCCGAACTCGCCGGAGGTGGTCTCCTGCATCTCGGTCCAGGCCTTGTCGTTCATGTAGCGCGAGTGCGGATCGAGCGAGGTCACCATGCCGGTGATCGCGCCTTCGATCAGCTTGGCATTGTCAGGCTTCTCGACATAGCTCGCCTTCACCCGCTCGAACACTTCGCCGAACAGATTGAGCTTGGAATAGGCGTCATCCGCGCTCGCTGCCGCCCGTGCCGCCCATACGCCGCCGTGCGGACTGGCTACCAAAAGGGTCAGACACGCTCCGGTGAGCGCGCCCAGTGGAAACAGCAGGGTTTTCCGCATGGATAGGCTGGCCTTTTTGCTTCGCGGTTCGGTGGGGCTGGGAGCCGCCATGCAAATGGCGATCCAGCCTGCTTCTCACAATACCATTCTGGTTTCTTCAAGGCCGGGATGCCACGCCGGCGGGTACACCGTAAAAATCGGTTGGTCCGGACCCAAACTTTCGGCAACGTTGCAGGACCGGTTCGTGCGCCGCGGGGGTCGGCCGGCCGGCCCGCGCCTCGCAGCCATGCCATTTTAGGATGGTTTTGGCGCCCCGGACGGGTTAGGCGATCAGGGAAGGCTTCAAATTCTCGGGAGGATAACAATGAACGAAGCACCCCGCATCCAACCGGAAAGGAACGTCGAGCTCGGCGCTAGCACCGAGCCGTTCCAGAATCTGCATGAATTCATCCGGAAAGCCCGCGCCAACCTCAACCAGAATGCATGGGACTATATCGTCGGCGCGGCCGAGACCGAGACCACGATGCGTCGCAACCGCATGGCGCTGGACGAGATCGCTTTCCGCCCGCGCGTGCTGCGCGATGTTCGCAAGGTTACAGGTTCGGTCGAACAGTTCGGCCGCAAGATGCGCCTGCCCGTGGTCCTCGCCCCGGTCGGCGCGCTCGAGATCTTCGATCCGGATGGTGCGGCGAGCGTGGCACGCGCCTGCGGCACTTTCGGTGCGGCGCACATGCTCAGTTCGGTGTCCGAGCCCGGCCTAGAAAAGACCGCCGAAGCTGCGTCCGACGCGCTGCGGCTCTACCAGCTCTATGTGCGCGGCGATGACGCCTTCGTCGCCGACGTCGTCAGCCGGGCCGAGAAGAACGCCTACGCCGCCTTCTGCCTGACCGTCGACACCGCCCACTACAGCCGCCGCGAACGTGACATCGCCAAGCGCTACGTTCGCGAGAGCCGCTTGCGCGCCACCGGGGGCGATTACCAGAAGGGTCTGGAGTGGCGGACGGTGAAGATGATCAAGGACAAGTTCAAGATCCCGCTGATCCTCAAGGGCATCGCGACGCCAGAGGACGCGCTGATCGCGATCGATCACGGCGTCGAATGGATCTACGTCTCCAACCATGGCGGCCGTCAGCTCGATCACGGTCGCGGCGCCATGCACGTGCTGCCCGAGATCGTCGACGCCGTGAACGGCCGCGCCAAGATCATGGTCGATGGCGGTGTCTGTCGCGGCACCGACATCGTCAAGGCGATCGCGGCGGGCGCCGACCTCGTCGGCATCGGCCGGCTGCAATGCTGGGCGCTGGCGGCGGCCGGCGAAGCCGGCGTGGCGCGCATGCTGGAACTGCTCGAGGACGAAGTGCTGCGCTGCCTCGGCCTCTTGGGTGCGACCTCGTTCGCCGAGGTCAACAAATCCTGCCTGCACCAGGCGACCGCAACCAACGCGCCGAGTGTGTTCAGCGCGTTTCCGCTGTTCGACCACGAGCCGTATCGATACTGAGTGAAAGGACGCAGGTGACATCGCTCTCTCCCGGCAGCGCGGATGCGCTCCTGTTCGATCTCGGCCGCGTCGTGCTCGATATCGATTTCTCCAAGGCGATCGCCTGCTGGGCGGGACATGCCGGCTGCAAGCCCGAAGCCATCGTCGCGCGCTATGTGCGGGACAGCGAAGCCTATCGGTTGCACGAGATGGGGAAGATCAGCGATGAGGACTATTTCGCCTCATTGCGAGCCTCGCTCGGAATCGGCATTTCGGATGCGCAGTTCCTGGAAGGCTGGAACGCGATTTTCGCCGGCGAAATGCCTGACATCGCCGAGCTGCTGCCGCGCGCAGCGAAACAGATGCCGCTCTATGCTTTCTCCAACACCAACCGGCCGCACGTGGACCATTTCTCGAGGGAATATGCCGACCTCCTCGGCCATTTCCGCGAGCTGTATTTGTCGTCCAGCATCGGCCTGCGCAAACCGGATGCGGAGGCCTTCGACCACGTCGTTGCGGCGATCGGCGTGCCCGCCGGGCGCATCGTGTTCTTCGACGATCTTGCCGAAAACATCGAGGGAGCGCGCGCGCGCGGCTTGACGGCGGTGCATGTGACCTCGCCGCGTGACGTCGGGAACGCATTGAAGGCATTGGGCATTTGACGACGGTCCGTTGTCGCGAAACCCACGACGGCACGGCCCGACGGACCAATTTTGAAAAATTGAGGAACCGGATCACTTTGTACATTTTTATACAGAGTTCCGGGAACGGAATACCGCCTTCCGGACTCTTAGAGTCCGTTGGGACTTCTACGGACGGATGCATCATCGTGCTGGGCAAAACCTACCTCACCAAGCAGGCCTCTCTTCTTCTTGAATTCGCGAGGACAACTTCAGATTCGGACCTTTCCGCCAAGCTTGTGAGCAAGGCCGCCGACCTGAAATCCCAAGCCGACCCGCTGCCCGACAAGGATCAGGGATCCAAGGCGCCCGACGTAACTCCCGGGCAGGCAGGGAGCTGATCGATTCAGGCCATGGCGCGTTCTCGCCTTGCCATGATTTTCGTCGCTTCCATGACCACTCTCCTGCCGATCTGTGACCTCCTTCGGATCATGCCGCGACGCGCTTGATCCTGCCTTCCGGAACAATGTGAAGGGGCGGGATGACTGTGCCTGCTCAGCCGCTTTTGCCTCTGCGCCTGCGCTCGGCTAGAAGACGTGCGGAACATTCGCCCGAACGTGCCGAGCAGGAGTTTTCGCCGTGGCCTTGATGCCGGTTTCTGACGCGCTTGCCGCGGTGCTGGCGGGTGCAGAGCCGCTGCCGGAAGAAATGATTTCCCTCGACGAGGCCTACCATCGCGTGCTCGCGCGTGACGTCGTGGCGCGGCGCACGCAGCCGCCGCAAGCGATGTCGGCGATGGACGGCTACGCGGTGCGCGCGGCCGACGCCGCGACGATCGATTCGGAGCTCACCGTCATCGGCGAAGTCGCAGCGGGCCGACCGTTCGAGGGGACGGTCGGAGCCGGCGAGGCCGTGCGGATCTTCACCGGCGGCGTCATTCCCTTTGGCGCGGACGCCGTCGTGATCCAGGAGGACACGGTCGCCGCCGGCAAGCGCATCACGATCAAGGAAGCCGCGATCGCCGGCCGGCACATCCGCCCCGCCGGCGTCGATTTCCGCGAGGGCGACGTGCTCCTGCGCAAGGGAAGCCGTCTGACCGAGCGAGACCTCGCGCTCGCCGCCGGGATGAATCATCCGCACCTTGCCGTTGTCAGGCGTCCGAAGGTCGCGATTCTCGCCACCGGCGACGAGCTGGTGATGCCGGGCACCACGCCCGGCCACGGCCAGATCGTCTATTCCAACGGCTACGCCCTGCACGCGCTCGCCCGCAGCGAGGGCGCCGAGACCATCGACCTCGGTATTGCCGCCGACACGCTCGAGGCCACCACCGCCGGCATCCGCCGCGCCCGCGAGAGCGGCGCCGACGTCCTGATCACGACCGGCGGCGCATCGGTCGGCGACCACGATCTGGTCCAGCAGGCACTGCGGGACGAAGGCATCGCGATGGCGTTCTGGAAGATCGCGATGCGGCCAGGCAAGCCGATGATGCACGGGCGACTCGGCGCAATGGGTGTGATCGGCCTGCCGGGCAATCCCGTATCGTCCTACGTGTGCGCTTTCCTGTTCATGGTGCCGCTGATTCGCGCCCTGTCGGGCCGTTCAGTGATTCACCATCGCCGTGAACGCGCCGTGCTCGGCCGCGACGTCGGCGCCAACGACCAGCGCGAGGACTATCTGCGCGCGCATCTTGAGGAGCGTGACGATGGCACACGCGTCGTTGTTCCCGTCAATCATCAGGACTCTTCGCTGCTTGCGAATCTCGCTGCAGCACAGGTACTTCTCGTCCGCGCACCATTCGCGCCGAAGGCCGAAGCCGGCACGGCTTGCGAAGTGTTGCGGCTCCCCGTCTGAGCGCCCCCGCAACGCGCGTTCCGCGCACTTTGCTCTGTTCACGGTAAATTAAGCAGTTGCGGAACATGTATCGAACATATAGTGTCTGTTCATGATTTGTTTCGAGCATGCAGCGGCTTATGGCCGAATTCAGCGTCTCGGAATCGGACGACATCAACCGGGGGACTTTGGTCGAGATGTTAACGCGCAAACAATACGAGCTTCTGCGGTTCATCAGTGAACGTCTGAAGGAAAGCGGCGTGCCGCCCTCCTTCGACGAGATGAAGGATGCGCTCGATCTGCGCTCGAAGTCGGGCATCCATCGCCTGATCACGGCGCTCGAGGAGCGTGGCTTCATCCGACGCCTGCCCAACCGCGCCCGTGCGATTGAAGTCATCAAGCTGCCGGAGCTCCAGGCAGCCGCTGGCAGCCGCCGCGGCTTCACGCCGAGCGTCATCGAGGGCAATCTCGGCAAGGTGCGTGCGAGCGCGAGCCTGCCCGCTGACGAGGGCGAACGTCCCGTCGCGGTGCCGGTGATGGGCCGCATCGCGGCCGGCACGCCGATCGAGGCGTTGCAGACCCGCAGCCATACTATCAGCGTACCGCCTGACATGCTCGGCTCGGGCGAGCATTACGCGCTGGAAGTGCGCGGCGACTCGATGGTCGAAGCCGGCATTCTCGACGGCGACATGGCCCTGATCCAGCGCAACGAGAGCGCCGATACCGGCGACATCGTGGTGGCGCTGATCGACGACGAGGAAGCGACGCTGAAGCGCTTCCGCCGTCGCGGCGCCTCGATCGCGCTCGAGCCCGCCAACGCGGCCTATGAGGTCCGCATCCTGCCGCCCAACCGGGTGAAGATTCAGGGCAAGCTGATCGGGCTTTACCGGAAGTACTGATACCGGGAGTCCTTTCTATCGGCAGTACTTCATATCGGAAGCACTTCATGCCGGAGGTGCTTGGCGCCTCGCGCGCTTCCGATCGGCATCGCCGGTCAGAGATTGGAGCGGATCATCGTCCGCTCCGGCTGGATAGCCTTTCTGGTTCTGCACAGACTATCCGGCCCCTCCTCCAACGCTGGCTCCTCGCCACGCCGACGAAGCAGCACCGCTTCAAGCAGCACCGCTTCGCGGCTCGGTTGTTCGAGGAAACAGCGACCAGCGGTCAAGTTCGGCCGTTGCAGCCAAGTTGGCAATGTTCGCGTACGCGCCTCCCGAATGCATCGCGGCGAGCTTTGTTCCTATTGAATTCGGGAAAGATAATGTGATCGCGGCTTGCGGAAGCCAGCCGCAGATTTGCCCACAACCAAGCACAGCGTTCGTGCTTCCACTCTGATAGAGGCCTGCGCCTCGATAAGAGACGCGGGTTGCTATCCCAGCATGAGGAGCACCCGATGTGTGACTACAGCCTACATGCCGTCGCGTCGCGCCCCGCCGAAGTCGGCGAGACGATCGTCACGACAAGCTTCCGCGGCACCTCGACGCGCGGCTTCGCCTCTGCAGCCGATCCGTCCGTCGCCGTCTGCCTGCTGCCGGGGACGGAGCTCGCCTTCGCCGACGACGTCCGCTACGACAATCGCTGGATCTGGACGCGCACCATCAATTCCCGCGTCGGCAAGTTCGGCAAGATCGATCCGCACGTTCCCGACCGCCATCATGATGCGATCGAATTCCCCGACGGCAAATACGTGCTGGTGACGCAGCTCGTCGAAGGCCAGCGCGCGACGGTGCTGCAACTGCCGGTGACTCAGTCGGTCACCGAGCGCGAGCACAAGGCGCAGATCACCGCCGACAGGCAGCCGACCGTCACGCACCTGCCGATCGGCTGACAGAGCCGCCCTCCGGCTACGAGGTCGGAGGTCAGGATTGAATCGCCATCGCCGGCCGTGGCCGGCGAGATGGTGTGGTTTGCGCCCCGCGAATCCGAACGGACGCACCGAACCACTGCGTTGCTCCGCACCATCAGATCAATCGTCGGCTTGCAGGTCGGTGTCCGCCGGCGTTGCGTCCTTGATGCGAGGCGCGGTCGACTTTGGCGCGAGGCTGCCGTCGAAATCACCCTCGCCGGCGCCGGCCGGCAACCAGGGGCGGCTCGTGCCTCTCGCCCTCACTGCCTGAACCACAAAACCGTCACCACGCTGCGTCAGCGCCAGCGCGCTCTGGCTGGCGAGCCGCTGCCGATCGACCACCATCGCCGCGCAATCGGGCGGCGCGGGACGAGTCGTCACCACCAGGGCGGCCCGACTGCAATCGTCTGCGAGAGCGTCGACGCGCAGTGCCAGCGCGACCAGCCTCCCGTCGGCCAGTGGCGTCACGCAGCCGGATTCGTCGCAGGACACGCCATCGGCAAGCGAGGCTCTGCCCGCATCGCGCGGATCGGCGTCGGCAGCGAGCCATTCCTTGAGCAGAAAGCCGTCCTTGTTCGTCCTGATCAGGTGCAGATATCCGTCCCTGCCCCGCACCGCGACGCTCGCGCCATCCCCGGCAATCAGGATGTCGGGCTGCCGCGCCGACAGTCCCCAGAGGATCGCTGCCAGCAGCACCAGGGCGCCGGACCAGCGCAGCGGCGTGCGCAACAAGCCGAGCACAATGATTCCCAGGCTCGCCGCGATCAGCGGCGCGATCCCGAACGCCGGGATGCGGCCCACCGCGCCCGGCAAGGCCGCGACCCAGCGCGAGACCGCGACCATCCACTCGATGCCAATCCCCATCAGCCACCAGAACACGCTGTCCAGCCCGAACGGCGCAGCAAGCAGCCCCAACAGCCCCGCCGGCATCACCAGCGCAGAGACCACGGGCATCGCGCCGAGATTGGCGAGCACGCCGAACGGCGTGACACGGTGGAAATGAAAGGCGGCATAGGGCGTGGTCGCAAGTCCCGCAATCAGCGAAGCCATGAACAGCATCGCAATCTCGCGCCCACCCCAGTCGCAATGCGCGCAGTCGCCGAATTGTCCGGCGAGGCAAACAAATTGGGCATGCCGATTTGCACCAGTGCGACCAAGCCGAGCGTTGCCGCAAACGACATCTGAAAACTCGGATGCACCAGCGCTTCCGGCGCGACCGCCAGCACGATCAGCGCAGCCACAGCAAGCGTGCGGAAGGTGATGGCGCGGCGATCGACCATCACCGCGATCAGCACCACCGCCGTCATGAAGAACGACCTTTGCGTGGCGACCTCCGCGCCCGACAGCAGCAGGTAGAACGCAGCGGCGACCAGCGCGGCGGCGGCCGACCATTTCTTGATGGCGAAGCCGGCTGCCAGTCCGGGGATCAGAGCGAGCAGCGCGCGCACCGCGAAGAACACGACGCCGGCAACGACGGCCATGTGATAACCGGAGATCGAGAGCACGTGGCCGAGGCCGGAGATGAACATCGCATCGTTGACGGGCGTGGTGATCGCATCGCGCCGCCCGGTGAGCAGCGCGGTCGCGATCGCCCGATTGTCGCCGTCGAGCGTCGCCCGGATGCGGGCATCGATCGCATCGCGCAGGCCTTGCATGAAGGCCGCGTAACGCAGCCGTAAGCCGCCGGTCTCAGGCGGCGACGCCACCGTGATGGCGCCCATCGCGAAGCCGGAGGCGCCGATGCCCTGGAAGAACATGTCACGCGAAAAGTCGTAGCTGCCGGGCCGCACCGGCGCGAGTGGCGGCATCAGCCGTGCCTTCAGCTGAACGAAGCTACCGACCTCCGGCGCGGTGCCCTTGCGGACCGACAGGCGCACGCGCTCGAGCCTGACGTCGCTGCGCTGCGCCTCCATCGCCGTGACGCGCAGCACGAAACGATCGGTACGCTCGCGGATGTCGCGAGCCTCGACGAAGCCCGACAACGACACCGAATAGAGCGCCCTTGCCAGCACCGGGTGGGCGATGCGCGCCGTCTTCCAGGTTGCGACGGCAAAGCCGGCCGCGACCGCCGCGATCATGATGGCCGGGGCGAACAGCCGGCTCCGCCGCAACAGAGCCGCGCCAAGCAGGAGCGCGATGGCGGTCGTGGCAACGACCCACAGCACCGGCTCATGATCGGCAGAGAAATAAAGCGCGATGCCGCAGCCAAACGCGACGGGCACCCACGGCAACAGCCGCCCGGCGCCCGCCTCGGCGCGCAGCCAGGCGCGGAGGGTCTCGGCCAGCGATGTCCAGAGGTCGAGGCCTGCAGGCGCGAGGCCGCCCGCGGACGCGGCGCGGCCCGCGGGCCACGTCCCCGCGATCCCCTGCGATCGTACCGGCCGGCCCGGCTCCGCCATTCCCTGCACTCGATGATACGCAACGAAGCCAGAAGCTACCGGAACGTGCAGGTGGGCGGATAGCGGTACGGATCAGGAACGAAGGGGCGCGGCCGCTACTTTTCCTCTTCCATCGTCACGGCCACATCCGCCTTGGCCGACAGCCTGACCTTGTTGCCCTCGATATCGGCGACGAGGCCCTTGTCGATGAAGTGATGATGGCCCTTGTGGCTGCCCTCGCCGCTGTCCTTCTTGGTCAGCTTGATGCGATTGCCTTCGACCTTGTCGACGGTGCCGATGTGGACGCCGTCGGCGCCGATCACTTCCATATGCTCTGCGATGTTCTGCATGGTGGGTTCCTTGTTGGACCCACCCCAACGCGCGGGGAGCACGTTCGTTCTCTCACGAGAATGACGAAGCCGTGTGCCCGCTCGTCAGATCAGCGGCGCCTGCGACGAAGCATGGTGATTGACGATCTTCCACTCGCCGTCCTCGCGCATGATGACCCAGCTCATCTTGACCGAGAAATCGGGGCGTTCGCCGGCGAGATCGAACGAGATGGTCGCGGCCATATTGATCAGATCAGGACCTGCCTGCGCCGCCGTCACCTCGGAAAACACCGCGCTCGGCTTGCGCCAGCGCGGCAGGCCGTTGAAATAGTCTGCGACGCCGGCCCTGCCCCGGTAGAGCTTTGGGTTGGAGCCGAAGAAGAAGGCATTCCTCGCATAGAGCGATGAGAGCGCGGCCGCATCGAGCGTGGCGAAGCCGGCGCGCCATTTCGCGATGATGCCGGAAACGATAGCGTCGGCTTCGTTGCTCATTGTGGTCTCGCAGCTCTTTTCAGCCTTTGGCAACTTCCTTCGCGAACGTGTCGCGCAGACCGATAGTCCTGGAAAATACCGGTCTGTCGGACGTCGAGTCCTTGTCGCGCACGAAATAGCCCTGGCGCTCGAACTGCATCGGCTCGGTCGAATTGCTTTCCGCGACCGATGCCTCGACGCGGGCATTAGCGAGAATTTCCAGTGACTGCGGATTGAGGTCGGCGGCGAAGTTCGAGGCGTCCGGGCTCGGTTTGGCAAACAGCTGATTGTAGATGCGGATTTCCGCGGGCACGGATGTCGCCGCCGGCAGCCAGTGCATGGTGGCCTTGACCTTGCGGCCATCGGGCGCGTTGCCGCCCTTGGTCGCGGGATCGTAGGTGCAGCGCAGCTCCACCACCTCGCCGGCATCGTTCTTGATCACGCCGGTGCACTTGACGAAATAGGCGTAGCGCAGCCGCACCTCGTTGCCCGGCGACAGACGGAAGAACTTTTTCGGCGGGTTCTCCATGAAGTCGTCCTGCTCGATATAGAGCTCACGGCCGAACGTGATCTTGCGGGTGCCGGCGGAGGGATCATCCGGATGGTTGATCGCCTCGAGCTCCTCGGTCTGCCCCTCGGGATAATTCTCGATCACGATCTTGAGCGGCTTAAGCACCGCCATGCGCCGCTGCGACGTGCGGTTCAATTCCTCGCGGATGCAGAATTCCAGCATGCCGACGTCGACCACGCTATTGGCTTTCGCAACGCCGATGCGCTTGACGAATTCGCGAAGCGCGGCCGGCGGCACGCCGCGGCGGCGCATGCCCGCCATGGTGGGCATGCGCGGGTCGTCCCAGCCCGCGACATGGCCCTCGCGGACGAGCTGGGTCAGCACACGCTTGGACAGCAGCGTGTAGGTCAGGTTCAGCCGCGCGAATTCGTACTGGTGCGGCTTCGAGGGCACCGGCAGCTTCTCGATGAACCAGTCGTAGAGCGGCCGATGGTCCTCGAACTCCAGCGTGCAGATCGAGTGCGTGATGCCTTCGATGGCGTCCGATTGGCCGTGGGCATAGTCGTAGCTTGGATAGATGCTCCATTTGGTCCCGGTGCGCGGATGGTGCGCATGCAGGATGCGGTACAGCACGGGGTCGCGCAGATTGATGTTGCCCGCACCCATGTCGATCTTGGCCCGCAGCACGCGCGCGCCGTTCGGGAATTCGCCCGCCTTCATGCGACGGAACAGGTCGAGGTTTTCATCCACGGTGCGATCGCGGAACGGCGAGTTCTTGCCGGGCTCGGTCAGCGTGCCGCGCGCAAGACGAATCTGCTCCTGGGTCTGGTCATCGACATAGGCGAGCCCGTCGCGGATCAGCTGCTCCGCCCATTCGTAGAGGCGGTCGAAATAGTCCGAAGCGAAGAACAGGTTCTTGCCCCAGTCGAAGCCGAGCCAGCGCACGTCGGCCTGGATGGAATCGATATATTCCTGCTCTTCCTTGACCGGATTGGTGTCGTCGAAGCGCAGATGGCAACGGCCCGGAAACTCTTGGGCGATGCCGAAATTGAGCGCGATCGACTTGGCGTGGCCGATATGGAGATAACCGTTCGGCTCCGGCGGGAACCGGGTCACGATCTCCTTGTATTTGGCCTCCTCGAGGTCGGCCTGGATGATGTCACGAATGAAATCGCGCCCAACCTCGTTCGCCACCGGTTCTGTCATTACGAAAATCCTGTAGGGAAATCAGCGGCCCTTCTGCCAAATTCCCTTGGCTGAGCCAAGGGCTTAAGCAAGGTCTCAAGCAACCCCTGGCGGTCCGCTGCCGGGCTTTAGTTATGCTCCGGTCCTGTTATATACCAGCGCCTCCAATGCATAGGCCCTGCCAAGAATGACCTCTCCCGTCGTCACCCGTTTCGCTCCTTCGCCGACCGGCTTCCTCCATATCGGGGGCGCGCGCACGGCGCTGTTCAACTGGCTCTATGCGAAGAAGCACGGCGGCAAGATGCTGCTCCGGATCGAGGACACCGACCGGGAGCGCTCCACCGAGGCCGCGATCGGCGCCATCCTCGACGGCCTGAAATGGCTGGAGCTCGGCTGGGATGGCGACGTCATCTACCAGTTCAGCCGCGCCGCCCGCCACCGCGAGGTCGCCGAGCAGCTGCTCGCCGACGGCAAGGCCTATCGCTGCTACGCCACCGCCGAGGAGCTCACCGCGATGCGCGAGAAGGCGCGCGCAGAGGGGCGCACGCGCCTCTATGACGGCCTGTGGCGCGACCGCGATCCGGCGACGGCCCCGACCGACGTAAAGCCCACCATCCGGCTCCGTGCGCCCCAGACCGGCGAGACCGTGATCGAGGACCAGGTCCAGGGCCGCGTGGTCTGGCAGAACGAGAATCTGGATGACCTCGTCCTGCTGCGCGGCGATGGCAACCCGACCTACATGCTCGCTGTGGTGGTCGACGATCACGACATGGGCGTCACCCACGTCATCCGCGGCGACGACCATTTGATCAACGCGGCCCGCCAAAAGCAGATCTACGACGCGATGGGCTGGACGCTGCCGAGCATGTCCCACATCCCCCTGATTCATGGCCCGGACGGCTCAAAGCTCTCCAAGAGGCACGGCGCGCTTGGCGTCGATGCCTACCGCGCCATGGGGTACCTCCCGTCCGCGCTCCGCAACTATCTCGTCCGGCTCGGCTGGAGCCATGGCGACCAGGAAATCTTCTCGACGGAGGAGATGATCGCGGCGTTCGATCTTGCCAGCGTCGGCCGCGCAGCAGCGCGCTTCGATTTTGCCAAGCTGGAAAACCTCAACGGCCACTACATCCGCAATGCCGACGATCAATCACTCGTGAAGATGTTCGAGGACGTGCTCGACCACGTCGTGCCCAGCCGCGACGAGCTTAAGGCCAAGTTAAACGACACCACGCGCGCGCAGCTCCTGAAGGCCATGCCGGCCCTGAAGGAGCGCGCCAAGACGCTGATCGAGCTGATCGACAGCGCCTATTTCATTTTCGCGGACCGGCCGCTGGAGCTTGACCCGAAGGCGGCGGCGCTGCTGACGCCTGAGAACCGCAAGCTGATCGGCCAGCTTCATTCCGCGCTGGAGAAAGTCGAGACGTGGAGCGCGGCCAATGCGGAAGCCGCGCTGCGCGCCTTTGCCGAGGAAAATAGTCTCAAGCTCGGCGCGGTCGCCCAGCCGCTGCGGGCCGCGCTGACCGGTCGGACGACGTCGCCCGGCATATTCGAGGTTTTGGACGTCCTGGGACGCCAGGAAAGCCAGGGCCGGCTTAAGGATCAGGCTAAGGACTAGCTGAGGGCCAGCCTACGACGTAAGTCGACCATGCGTGGCGCCATCTTGCAGCGCACACAGCAATAATATACCCATCTCACCCGTACCTTCTGGAACATCCGGCCTGCCCCGCGATATCTCATCGGGGCCTCCGGGTCCGGCCCGTTTCACCATACATCGGGGACCTCTGATGGACGCCAAACCAAGCAATAAGACCGCCACACTGACGGTCGGAAACAAGAATTTCGATCTTCCGATCCACAGCGGCAGCGTCGGGCCCGACGTCATCGATATCGGCAAGCTCTACGGCCAGTCCGGCCTGTTCACCTACGATCCGGGCTTTACCTCGACCGCGAGCTGCCAGTCCAAGATCACCTATATCGACGGTGACGCGGGCGTGCTGGAATACCGCGGCTATCCGATCGAACAGCTCGCCGAGAATGGCGACTTCCTCGAGACCTGCTATCTGCTGCTGTTCGGGGAGCTTCCGACCGCCGCGCAGAAGAAGGATTTCGACGACCGCGTGATCCATCACACGATGGTGCACGAGCAGATGGCCCGCTTCTTCCAGGGCTTCCGCCGCGACGCCCATCCGATGGCGATCATGGTAGCGGCTGTCGGCGCGCTCGCCGCGTTCTATCACGACTCAACCGACATCAACGATCCGAAGCAGCGCATGATCGCCTCCATGCGCATGATCGCCAAGATCCCGACGCTGGCTGCGATGGCCTACAAATACACGGTCGGCCAGCCCTTCGTGTATCCGAAAAACTCGCTGAAGTTCGCCGAGAACTTCCTGCACATGTGCTTTGCCGTGCCGTGCGAGGACTACAAGATCAACCCGGTGCTGGCTGACGCGCTGGACAAGATCTTCATCCTGCACGCCGACCACGAGCAGAACGCCTCGACCTCGACCGTGCGTATCGCCGGCTCCTCCGGCGCCAACCCGTTCGCCTGCATCGCGGCCGGCATCGCCTGCCTGTGGGGCCCGGCCCATGGCGGCGCCAACGAAGCAGCGCTCGCGATGCTCGCCGAGATCGGCTCGGTCGACAAGATCCCCGAGTTCATCGCCAAGGTGAAGGACAAGAACTCTGAAGTCCGCCTAATGGGCTTCGGTCACCGCGTCTACAAGAACTACGATCCGCGCGCCAAGATCATGCAGAAGATGTGTCACGCCGTGCTCAAGGAGACCGGCCATGGCGACGATCCGATGCTGAAGGTGGCGCTCGAGCTCGAGAAGATCGCGCTCAGCGACCAGTACTTCATCGACCGCAAGCTCTACCCGAACGTCGACTTCTATTCGGGCATCACGCTGAAGGCGATGGGCTTCCCGGTCTCGATGTTCACCGTGCTGTTCGCGGTCGCCCGCACCGTCGGCTGGATCAGCCAGTGGAGCGAGATGATCGAGGATCCGCAGCAGAAGATCGGCCGTCCGCGCCAGCTCTACACCGGCGTCACCCGCCGCGACTACGTTGCGATCAACAACCGGAAGTAAGATCGAGCCCATCACGGCTTTCGAAGCGGCGCCATCTCCGGATGGCGCCGTTTTGTTTTGCACGGACACAACCCTGCTGCCGTGCACAACAACAAGTCGGCGCAATATCTCGGCCGACGCTTGACGTCGCAACGCTTCGCGCGCAAATTCTTACTCTAAGTAAGAATGACGACAGGGATGGAAATGCCGGAGCAGCCGAGAAGTCGGCGGCAGACGCGCGCTGCCATTTTGACTCACCTGCTTCAGTCAGGCGGGTCTTTTCGCCCGCCGCTGGCCAAGGCCGTGCGCCTGTCGGAAGCGAGCCTGTCGCGCATCCTGTTCGATCTGAAGGCCGAAGGCCTGATCGAGGAAGTGCGGCGCCCTGCCCCTTATGTCGGTGGCCCCACGGGTCTCGTGTCGCTCGATAAGGCGGTGGCGCTCGCGGCGTTCGAGCTGACCACTCAGCGGCTCAGCGTCGGGGTCGGGGGCCTGTCGGGCGAACTGCACTACACCGGGCATGTGCCGCTGCCGAAGACGCCGACCGTCGCGACGGTCGGCCGGGCGTTTCGCGAAGCGATGACATTGCTGCGCGAGTGGACGCGGCGTCGACGTATCCCCCTCGCACAGATCGGCGTCTCGATTCCGGGTCTCGGCCGGCTGGGCGCGTCAGGCAATCCGATCATTCCCTGCGATGTCGGGCGGATCAGCGAGATGTTCGGCGAGACGCTTCCCGGCGTGCGGGTCGAGTTCACCAATTCGGTCGTCGCGCACGCCATCTTTCACCGTTGCCGCACGGAGCATTATCCATTCAGCGGCGCGCATCTCTTCGTCTTCGTCGGTCAGGGCGTCGCGGGCACCTGGATGGATGACGCGGTCGAGGACGATGTCCTCCAGCCGGTCGAGCTCGGCCACATGGTGTTCGGAGCCGACGGACCAATTTGCCGCTGCGGTCATCATGGCTGCGTCGAGGCTTATACGTCGCTTCCCGCTTTGGCCGAGCTTCTTGGCGTCGCGGAAGCCGAGTTGCTTGAGCTCGGCAGCGAGTGGGTGACCGCGATGCCGCTCTCGTCGCGCGTGCGGCAGGAATTGCGCCGGCGGCTGTTCCGGCTTGGCCTTGCGATCGGCAATACGCTGAACGTGAAGCCATGCAAGGGCGTCGCGATCAGCGGCTGGCCGTCGCTCCTCACCGAGGACGATCGCAACGCGCTCGTCGAGGGGATCGACGCCAGCCTGTTGGGCGGCCGCAAACACGCGCAAGTGTCGCTCGCTTTCGTGCCGCCGTCGAACGGCAACGATCCGCGGGCGGCGCTGGCATTCGCGTCTTTCTGCCTCGCTTGCCGCGGCGGCATGCCGGCCGCATCGGCCGAGGCCGCCTGACGTACCTGATGCCGCGCGGCTCTCGCGCGAAAGAGTTCACACCGGGAGGAAATTGCCATGCCGATCACGACAACAAGGCGCCAACTGCTCGCCGGATCTGCGGCCGCGCTCGCGCTGCCGGCATTCGCCCGCGCGCAAGGCGCGATCAAGCCGCGTCTGACTGCGATCTCGCAATGGTCCGCAGGTAGCGATGGGGCGGCCATCACGGCACTCGGCAAGAAATTCGAGGAGAAAGGCGGGGTTTGGCAGCACTCGCCCGTCCCCGGCTTCACCACCGAGATGATGAACAAGCTGCGTGCCCAGATCATGGCCGGCGATCCGCCGGCCTGCTCGCAGCTCAAAGGTCCCGAGATCGCGGCCTGGTCCAAGATTGCCCCAACCGTCGATCTCGATGCCGTCGTCGCTGCCGCCGGCTACGAAAAGGTTGTCGCTCCGGATCTTGCAAAATTGCACAAGCCGGGGGGCAAGTGGATTGCACTGCCGTTGCAGATCTACAGCACCAACATGCTGTTTCTCTCCAAACGCGCGATGGACAAGGCCAAGGCCGACAAGGTCCCCGTCACATGGGCTGAGTTCAACGACCTCGCCGAGAAGATGAAAGCAGGCGGCGTCCCCTATCCCATCGCCAACGGTGGCACCCGCCCGGACGACGGCCAGAAATTCGAGGCCGCTTTGGCGGGCATCAGCCCCACCGCTTACCGCGCAGCCATCATGAATCTCGACAAGAAGGCCCTGGAGGGCCCCGAGATAAAGGCTGCCTTCGTACAGGTGCGCAAGATTGCCGACTGGATGGACCCCAACGTCGGCGCCCAGCACTTTTCGACCAACTTGAAGCGCTTTGTCGACGGCGACATGGGGATGATGATCATGGGCGGGTGGGCGCAGGGCGTCTTGCGCAACGCCGGCTTCAAGTTCGAGGACTTCATCATCGCCCCGGGCCCGAGCGACAATAGCAAGCCGGTCTTCCTGTTGAATGCCGATGCCTTCATATTCTGGCAGCGCAAGGAGCCCGACCTGCAGGCCGGCCAGACGCTGATGGCCCAGCTCGTCATGGATCCGGCGATCCAGACTATGTATTCGCAGATCACGGGATCGATCCCCGTGCGCACCGATGTCGATCTCTCCGGCGAAGGCTGGTCGGACGGGCAACGGCGGACCGCAGCAGCCCTGAAAGACGCGATTGCCAGCAATCAGGCCGTCCTCAGCCTTGCGCACAACATGGCGCAGGAAAACGGCATGACCGCAGCGATGATCGACGTGATCACGGAGTACGTGAAGAACAAGACGATCAAGCCGGAGCAAGCGGCCATACGCCTCGCCGAAGCCGTCGAGAGCTCACGTTGACGATCGCCGTCTCGACAACACCGGGCCGGCCGGCGGCCTCTGGCTGGGTACGCCGGCTGCCTGAATATCTGACGATCTGGGTGCCGCTGCTGTTGTCCGCCGCGCATCTCATTGCGTTTACGCTGTGGACGATCTGGATATCGTTCACGCCGTCCACTCTGGTCCCGGTCTCGGGCTGGGTCGGCTTGCGCAACTATTCTGCGGTCGCCGCATCGCGGAACTGGCAGATTGCCTTGGACAATCTGCTGCTGTTTGGCAGCGCCTTCGTGTTGCTGAGCCTGGCGACCGGTCTCATCCTTGCGATCCTGCTCGATCAGCGCATTCGCGGCGAGAATCTGCTGCGGTCCATCTTCCTCTATCCTCTGGCGGTGTCATTCGTGGTCACCGGCACGGTCTGGAGTTGGCTGCTCAATCCCGGCCTCGGGATCCAGAAGCTGGTCCGCGACCTCGGCTGGACCTCCTTCCGGTTCGACTGGCTGATCGACCGCGACATGGCCATTTGGACCATTGTCATCGCTGCGATCTGGCAATCGTCCGGTTTCGCCATGGCGCTGTTCCTCGCCGGCCTTCGCTCCGTCGACGCCGACCTGATCAAGGCCGCGCAGATCGACGGCGCCGGACCGATCCGAATGTACCGGCGTGTCATCCTGCCGACCCTTTGGCCGATCACCATCACCGTCATCGTCATCCAGCTGCAGTTCGCGATTTCGACCTTCGACCTCGTCCGCGCGCTCACCAATGGCGGACCCGGGATCGCCACCCAGCTGCCGGCCCTCGTCGTCTATGACCTGATGTTCCAGCGCAGCCTGCTCGGACGCGGAGCGGCGGCGGCAGTGCTCATGTTGCTCATTCTTCTTGCGGTTTTGCTGCCCTATGCAGCGTGGCGTTATGTCCAGCGGCGGCGGGCGATCCATGCGTGAGCGAACCATCGCGCCAAGCCGGATTCTGATCTATCTCGTCGTCTCGCTGATCGCTGCAGCATGGCTCGCGCCATTGGTTGTTGTCGTGCTGAACTCGCTCCGCACCAACGAGGAGATCGCGCAGGCGTCGATGATCGGCTGGCCGAAGCAATGGGCATGGAGCAACTACGCCGCGGCCTGGAGCGGTTTCTGCGTCGCCGAGACCTGCGCCGGCATCCGGCCGTACATGCTGAACTCCGCGCTCGTCACGATTCCCGCGACGATTTTCTCGACCCTGCTCGGTGCTGTCGCCGGTTACGCCGTGTCGCTCTGGCGTTTTCGCGGCGATAACTGGATCTACGGCATCGTGACCCTCGGCCTCTTCCTTCCCCAGCAGATGCGCTTGCTTCCCTGGACCATCGTGTTGCGCGATACGGGCCTGATGAACACGCTAACGGGCCTGGTCGTGATCCACACGATCCAGGGACTCTCCTTTACGGTCTTGTTCTGCCGAAACTACTACACTGCCATCCCGCAGGATCTGATAAGAGCTGCGCGCATCGATGGCGCAGGGTTCTTTCGTATTTTCTGGCGCATCATCCTGCCGCTCTCGCCGCCTATTCTGGTCGTCACCGTGATCTGGCAGTTCACGCATATCTGGAACGAATTTCTCTACGGCGTGACATTCACGACTGGTCAGCAACAGCCCGTCACCGCCGCGCTGATCGCGCTATCCGCAGCAGTCGCGGACATCCCGCAGCATGGCGTGCAGAGCGCGGCGGTGATGATCGCCGCCCTGCCGACCCTGCTGATCTATCTGATCGGCGGCAAGTATTTCGTGCGCGGCCTCACCGCCGGGGCCGTGAAATGATCGGATTGTCATGGCAGCCCTAAGCATTCGCTCCCTGTCCAAGCGCTACGCCAATCTGGAGGTGCTGAAGGGCATCGATCTCGACATCGAGAGCGGTGAATTCACCGTGCTCGTTGGCCCATCCGGCTGCGGCAAGTCCACGCTGCTCAACATCATCGCTGGGCTCGACCTCCCGAGCGCAGGCACCGTGGAAATCGGCGGACGTATCGTCAACGACATTCCGCCGAAGGACCGCGACATCGCGATGGTGTTCCAGTCCTACGCGCTCTATCCGTCGATGACGGTGCGCCAGAACATCACCTTCGGCATGGAATGCCGTCACGTCCCGAAGGCCGAGCAGGAAAAGGCGCTGGCGAATGTGGCCAGGCTGCTCCAGATCGAGCCGCTGCTCGGCCGCAAGCCCTCGCAGCTCTCCGGCGGCCAGCGCCAGCGTGTGGCGATGGGCCGGGCGCTGGTGCGCGATCCCCTGCTCTTCCTGTTCGACGAGCCGCTCTCCAATCTCGACGCCAAGCTGCGCGTCGAGATGCGGATGGAGATCAAGCGGCTGCACCAGCGCATCGGCGCCACCATCGTCTATGTCACACACGATCAGATCGAGGCGATGACGATGGCGACGCGCATTGCCGTGATGCATCGCGGCGTGGTGCAGCAGTGTGCCGACCCGGATACCGTGTATCGCTATCCCGCCAATCTGTTCGTGGCCCGCTTCATGGGCTCGCCGCCGATGAACACGATGCCGGCACGGCTGGAGGCCGATGCCGGCGGGCCGGTGGTCGTGATCGGCGCGGGACGGCCGGACGAGGTCCGCCTCCGCCTTCGTCAATACGACGCGGCGGCCCCTTTCGTCGGCCGTGACGTGGTGGTCGGGATCAGGCCGGAATGCCTCGCCGAGGGCAGCCGCGTGTTCTCCGCCGATCCGCCCGTCGTCGTCACCGCGCCGGTGGAGATGGTCGAGCCGACGGGAGCCGAAACGATCGTGCTGCTGCGGCTTGGCGGCGAGCCTGCGCTGGCGCGCATCACGCCGGACATCCGCCCCACACCGGGCGCCGCCGCCCCGTTCGCGCTCGACACGCGTCGCATCTGCCTGTTCGACCCCGAGACGGAGCGACTGATCGCATGACAAGAACGAGCTATGCCGGCCTTAGGGACCGCGTGGTGTTGATCACCGGTGGCGCCAGCGGCATCGGTGCCGCCTTCGTGCGGGCGTTCGCGGCGCAAGGGGCACGCGTCGCGTTCCTGGATCTCGATGAAGCAGCCGGCCGGGCGCTGGTCGCGGAAGTGAAGGCCGCGGCCGGGACCGTACCCTTGTTCGTGCCGTGCGATCTCCTCGACATCGACGCCTTGCGCGGCGCCATGGCGCAGGTCCGGGGATCGCTTGGCGATGCCGCGGTCCTCGTCAACAACGCCGCCAATGATCAGCGTCAGGTGCTGGCCGAGGTGACGCCGGCCGAATTCGACTGGATGATCGGCGTCAACCTCAAGCACGTCTTCTTTGCCGCGCAAGCGGTGGTGCCGCAGATGCAGGCGCACGGCAGCGGTTCGATCATCAACATGTCGTCGATTGCCTGGATGCGCGGCGCGCCGGGGCTGCCTGTCTACGCCGCGGCAAAGGCCGCGATCGTCGGCTTCACCAACTCCCTGGCCCGGTCGCTCGGGCCCGACCGCATCCGCGTCAACGCGATAGCGCCGGGGATGGTGATCACGGAGCGTCAGCGCCGGCTGTGGTACCCGGACGACCAGGTGATCGCCGAGCTGCGCACGCGTCAGGCCATTCCCGACGCGGTGACGCCCGACGACATCGCCAACATGGCGCTTTTCCTCGCCTCGGACGACAGCCAGCGCATCACGCGGCAGTGTTTTCAGGTCGACGCTGGTCTCGGCTAGAGCGTGATCCGAGCTGCTGTCGTAGAGGTCCGCTCCGTCTCCGAGAGCAGCCGCGTGAGCCCACCTCACCTTGAGTCGGAGTTGGGCCATGAACGGACTCCTGCATCGCAGCGAGATAGCTCTATTCAATCACCTCGTCAGCGCGAATGAGTAGTGAAGGCGGCACTGTTAAGCCGAGCGCCCTGGCCGTCTTCATGTTGATCACCAACTCGAATCTGGTCGGCTGCTCGACCGGCAACTCGGGGGGCTTGATGCCTTTGAGGATCTTATCGACGTAGCCGCCAGCACGACGCAATAGATCGAAAATATCCGGGCCGTAGACGACTAATCCGCCATCCGCGAATTGTCGGAAGAAATGCATCGCGGGCAGATGATGTTTGGCCGCGAGCGCGATAACTCGTGGGGCTTGGCGAATGATAAGAACATCGCCAAAGACAATGATTGCATCGGCGTGCTGGGCGGCAGCCGAGGCAAAGGCGATATCAAGCTCCTCGTCCGCGGTCGCCTCAACTATCGGCAGAGCCACGCCCAACTTCCGGGCTGCGCTTGGTGCCTCCTCGGCTACCATCAGCCTGTGCATGGGGTTGCTCGGATTGACCAAGAGCGCAATTTTCGACGCGCCAGGAACCAGTTCCTGGAGGATTTCTATTTGTTTGGCGGTCCAATCTCCCGGCACCCAGCTCGCGAGACCGGTCATGTTACCGCCTGGACGCGCGAGGCTTTGGATGAGGCCGAGCCCCACGGGATCGGCGACAACCACGAATACAATCGGAATGGTGGCAGTTGCCGATTTAAGGGCAAGGGCTGGTGACGGCCCGAGGGCAATTACCAGATCGGGAGTTAGCGTCACCAACTCCGCAGCTAGGGTTGACAAGCGATCCGGAGTTTCGGCAAAACGATATTCAACGAGCAGGTTCCTGCCCTCGATCCAGCCCTTCTCGCGCAAACCACTGCGCCACGCGTTGCGACCCTGAGAATCTAGGAATCCGCCCAAGAGACCGATCCGGCGAGGCGTGCCCTGGGCCCGCAAACGCCGTGGCGAAACGAGCAGCATTGCACTGCCTGCTATGAACTCCCGCCGCTTCATTCGATCCTCATCGGAGCCCGAGGACGATCGAACACAGAGTATCACGTCTCGATAGTTGGTGCACTCACAGCTGGGAGATGCAGGGGATCGGCGCAGCGGCAACTTCGGGTCACGTGCCGATATCCTATAAACGAGCGCCAAGGTTGCCACGTAATCGCACCACTGGATTGGTTAGAAGTCATGCCTTATCGTGCGCGTACTTCTCCAAAAGCAGCCGACTACATCACTTTCTCAGGGCCTCCGCGAAATATGCCCGGCGACCAGCACGCACACACCGTAGGACCAGTCAGCGACACTGACTTGCGTATTCAGTCGGGCGCCGTGTGAAGGTGCCGAAAGCGAGTACGATTCTCCGGGCCCTAAACAAGCTGAGGCATTATGCCTCTTGGGGCGAAACACCCATTTCTACGGGTGCACCAGTCTCGTAGAATGTGGTTGCCCTAGAAGCGGGATGTGCCGAAGTCGCCGTTCGGGACCAACGAGAAGTGCTAGCGCTATCGGCAGGTGCGCTACCCTATGAGACCGCCCCTTTTCGGTTTCTCACCACGACTCCACATTTCCACGCGCGCAGCTTTTGCGGCGGCTTGTTGCAGTAACCCAGGGAGAAAAGCGATGAGCAAGATCGATCGAAGGTCTGCATTGACATTCGGGTTGGCAGCGGCTTCGGCGGCCATGATAAAGCCCGCCGCCGCTCAAACGACGGGCTACAAGGACACAACTCCGTGGCCAGGTGTGGTGGTGCGTGAGTATGATAGCGAGACACCATCGCTGATCCCGGGTTTTAAGACCGTCTCAATGCGCGACATCATCATGCAGCCGGGATCGAAGACCATGGGGCCCCCGATGATGAATGCCATGGTCTGCCATATCACCGAAGGAGAGCTTCGGCTTGAGCAGGACGAAAAGACCTTTACCGGCAAGAAGAATTTTGTCTGGACCTGCAACAAGGACACAAAGGAGCAGGCGTTCAATGATGGGAACGTGGTCGCGATTATGCGGATCACCGACCTGAAGGCTTAAGGCTCGTTCTTCGTAAGTAATCGATTGTGGGAGCGAATGACGCACGCGACGGTGCCGATCGCGTCGGTTTCCGCAATGAACCAATGGCCGCCACGCGACCGGCGACGGTGTCGTCATACTGGCGGACCGCAGCTGCGGCAGACGACCGGAGTGATGATCTAATCAATCGGGAAGGCGTTATCCTACAGAGGAGTATCCTATGAAGTTGGCTCTAACATCAGCACTAGTCATTTGTCTGCTCGGTGCGCCGGGAATTTCGTTGGCCGCGGACGCCAAGGGCGACGTGGAGAAGGCTTACGCCGCTTGGGATGCCGCATTCAATAAGCACGACGAGAAAGCCATCGGCGCCTCCTATGTTGCGACGGCAAAATTGATGCCACCCACACATCAGGTCGCGTCGGGTCCGGCTGAGATCGAGAAAATTCTTTGCCGGACTCTTCGCGAGCGGTGTGACGGATCACAAGTTGGAGATGATCGACGCCGGCGGAGACGATAAGGTTGTCTTCGGCACAGCCAAGTGGAGCGCCACGGGTAAGGACAAGGAGGGCAAGCCGTCTCCCTTCAGTGGTTTAGCGACGCATGTCTTCGAACGCCAAGCCGACGGATCGCTCAAATTGAGACTACAAACATTCAACTAAAGCGGTCGAAGCTTAATCGGTCCGGCGAGGCGGCGGCCTTACCGGACACCCAAAACGGCTACTTGTCTCCGGTGCAAGCTATGTCCGGGTTGGGTCCAAAAGCAGCGGTGGACGTCAAGTTGGATCGAGGTCCGGTTTGCCCCTGACAGCCGGCATGACACGCGCTCAATTGACCTTCGGCTAAGGGCCAAGAGGCGAAATTGACTCGGTCGCCAAAGGTAAAGCCGTGCCGAGGTAGTGATCGGCATCTCTAACGGCATGCACTTTCCGATTGAACCTTGGCGCAATTCCGATGACCCACGCAAATGGGCAGGGAAACGGAGGTTTCCATGACCAGTTCCAGTGGACGCCCGGTGCATTTTTATCGGTTGATCGTAGCCCTGTATGCGGTCAATTTTTTCGGCATCAGCACAGCCTATTCACATGATCCGATCGGGCCAGAACTGAACGCTTGGTTCAAAAGTCTCAAGAATAAGGCAGGTGAGCCGTGCTGTGATGGAGGGGACGGCCAACACGCGGAAGCCGAGTGGGATGTGGCAAAAAGCGGCTATAGAGTCCTTCTGAAAAATCCGCAGCGCCCAAGCGAACCCGGGCAATGGTTTAACGTGCCAAACTCTGTCGTGCTCAACCGGCAGAACCTCAGCGGCAGGGCGCTGGTTTGGTGGTGGCCGTCCTACGCCGAAGGAAGAATGATTCCTTTGTGGCGCTGCTTCATTCCCGGACCGGAAGGATGATCCGTCGTTGGGCAATCAATAGCACCCGTAGTCCGCCATGGGTCAAGGTGCGAAGAACCCGGCCTGAGCAAAACCAGTCCGCTTCCACCCACGAAGCTGACCTCAATGAGACGGTTCGCCACTTCGCTGATGGGCCACAAGCGGGAATGCCAAATGAGCAGCTCAAGCCTCGCCGCACGAGGACGGGTGCAGTCCAATCCCCTCAGGAGATCGAGCGCCAACGCTCTTGGCTCATCCGCAGTTCAAACTCGAGCTGGTACTTTTGGGCTTTTCGGATCGCATCGCGGCGTTCTTGGCGAAGCCGGATCGAGGTATCGATCGCTCGTTGCGCTCGATCGAAGAGTTCTAGCGTTTCACTGCTGAAGGGCTGGGCCATGATGATCGCTCCCGTCTAGGCGGGAGCGCAAATCATCTCTCAGGCACCGACGCCTACGGACAAGCCTTTGGCCGGCGATAATCGGTAGTGCGCCACATCTGGAGGAACTGCAACCGAATACGCACTCCTCTGGAGCGAGCATCGATGCATCAGGTCCGTTTGGCCAGCGACAGATTGCGAGACTACTCGTGTGCTGAGAGCGGCGGGCGGAGCTTCTTCCGGCTGAGGGCTAATCTTAGTCTTTCCCTCAGTTGACGGATTTCGTCATATTGCTTTTCGATCTCTGGATCGATGCGCAGCCGTTCTAATTGCTGCTCGTGCAGTTTCGACAATGCTGCAATATACGAACTTTGGATGGGCGGGACACGCATGATGACCCTTAATAGAATGCGAGAAAAGCCTCTCAAAACACTTGGCCGAAGCACAACTTAGAAAGAGATTTTGGGGTGGAGCCTTTCTGACAATGCGGGCTCGCTGGCGAAGTTCGGTCGTTGCGGCTTTATGACGCCTGCAGGCTGTTCCCCGACCTTCAGGAGTCCAGCTTCTGGCGGAGCTTCCTGATCAATTCGCTGAGGCCGGCGGCATACTTTTCGATGATGCGCCGTCGGGCTCTCGGGGGCTTCACTTCTGGCTTGGGCGCAGGCTTATCGTTCATGGACATCACATCATGCGCACGGTGGCAGGCGGTTTTGATCCAGATCGATCGTTCTCTTCAGGGGAGCTGGTCTGCTCGCTTCGCGATCAACTCAGCCCGGGCCATTGCCGCTTCGGCGCGTGCAAGGCGGAGAAGTTCACGTTGTTTTCTCAAGGCGGCGCGAAGCGTGCGGGCCTCGTCGCGCAACCTGCGACTGTCCTCCCGCGTAGTCTGAAACTGGGCAAATGTCGAATCGTCCATAGCGGAATTGGGAGCAAGCCGGCCGGTTCCTGCATTTGGCTAGGTTAAAGAACACGGTGCCCACTCCCTCAGAGGGAGCTCGATGCGCTGGAATCCGCTTTGGGTCAAAATGCGAAGAACTCAACGTGAGAAAATCTGGTCCGCCATGCCTCACTGATCGGACCTCACCCGGTGCGCTGCTACTTCGCCGATGGGCCAGGAGCCGACATGCACCTCATATTGATCCCAGCTCCGTAACCAGCTTGGGAAGCATCCTGCCGCGTAATGAGCCGGAGGGAGCGAAGCCGCAGTCTTTCGCGCCCATTCGTCGATAGAAAGGTGCAGCATCTGGGTCCGCTTCGATCACCATACGATGAGCGCCCATGGCTGTTGCTTCGCTGGTGGCTCAATGAAACAGCTTCATTCCTACACCATTACGAAGCATCGTCGGGTCAACGAACAACTTCAACAAATCAGCCTCGCTTCCAGTGACCTGGACTTGGGCGACGCCGACAATCTTGCCGTGCTCTTCCGCCACCGCAATCGAACTAGATTGCAGTTCGTATGGTTCGATAGTGAGTTCACCCCGACACGCGTCCATGAAGTCGTTGCCGTAACCCCATACAGCTTTGGACCTAAGACACAAAGCCGAGAGCGTTGGTAGTTCTTCAAGTCTCGGCGGTCTGAGAACACAAGTCACGAAGCTTGGCTCCTGCATCGGCTTTCGGATACCACATCGTGAGGCCGATGTCTCAGGCCACCAGCCGCCCGATCGCGCTCAACGTGAGAGGCTTCCGCTTTGCTCTCGTAAGCCAAGAGTTTAGGAGTACGCGTCCGGGCTCGCCCGCCTACCCTTGCGTATCGTCGCCAGCACGATGTCGGCTGCGAGCACGCTCGGCGATCTGTTGCCTGTCGACATGATCGTATCGAGCTGGGCGAATGCTTCCACCTGCTGCCGGCGCAGCGGTGAATCGGTCAGAAGCTCCGAGAGCGCGGGCGCCAGCTTCTCCGGCGTGCAGTCTTCCTGCAGGAACTCCGGGATGACATCCTTGCCGATCACGAGATTGGCGAGGATCACCGAGGAGACACGGATCGCGCGGCGCAGGATGAAGGCTTCGATCGCGCCGACGCGATAGGCCGTCACCATCGGAATGCCCGATAGCGCGAGCTCCAGCGTCACCGTGCCGGATTTTGCCAGTGCCGCGCGCGCGATGCGGAAGGCAGCGCGCTTCTCGTTCTCGCCGACCACGATTTGAGGCTTGACCAGCCAGTTCGCGATGCCTTCGCGGATGGTGGTTTCGAGATGCGGCATGGTCGGCAGCATCAGCTCGAACGCGCGGCCTTCGGTCTGCAATCGGCCGAGCGTCGCGCCGAACACGTCGAGATGGTGCCTGATCTCGCTGCGGCGGCTGCCGGGCAACACCAGCAAGACCGGCGGCTCGCCGTCGCGGCGCGCCTGCTCCTCCGCGTTCGGCCGCAGCGAGGGCAATTGCTCGATCAGGGGATGGCCGACATAGCTGCATGGCGGCCCGCCGAGCTTGCGGTATTCCTCCGGCTCGAATGGCAACAGGCCGAGCACATGGTCGACATAGCCGAGCATGGTCCGCGCCCGTCCCGGCCGCCAGGCCCAGAGCTGTGGCGAGACGTAGTCGACGATCGGGATCGCCGGATTGCGCGTCCGCACGCGGCGGGCGACACGGTGGGTGAAATCGGGGCTGTCGATGATGACGAGCGCGTCCGGCGCGGCTTCGGTCACTGCCTCCGCGGTCTCGCGGATCAGCCGCAGGATCTTCGGCAATTGCTGCACGACCGCGGCGAAGCCGACGATCGAGAGCTGCTCGATCGGAAACAGCGTCTCGAGCCCCTGGCGCGCCATGGTGTGGCCGCCGACGCCCACGAACTGCACGCCGTCGCCGAGGCGCTGGCGCAGCACCTTCATCAAGGCGCTGCCGAGCCGGTCGCCGGATTCCTCCGTGGCGATCAGGAAGATCTTGCGCTTGGGATCGCGACCCTGCATCACGCCGGCAGGCCGATGACGAAGAGATATTTTGCGTCGGCGAGTGCGATCATTGCCTGCGGCTCGGCGGCGATGGTGTTGCCGGCAACGACGGCGATCCCGGCCAGCCCTGCGGCGGCGACGCCCTCGAGGGTGCGCGGGCCGATCGTCGGCAGGTCGAAGCGCAGATCCTGCCCGCTCTTTGGGACCTTCACCAGCACGCCCCGCCCGGTGGCGGCGCGGATGCGGCCCTCTTCGCGCAGCCGTTCCACGCGCGCGAGCAGTGCATCGGTGCCCTCGATATCCTCGACCGCCACCACATGGCCGTCGATCACGACCGCGGCCTGGCCGATGTCGAACGGACCGAGGGCGGTCAGCACCGCGCGTCCGCGCTCGATGTCGGTCTTGCCGGTGTCGCTCGGCCAGGCGCGGCTGATGCAGCCCTCGGGCATCAGCAGATCGGGCGCGACATCCTTGATGCCGACCATGCGAAAGCCGCCCTGCTCGAGAATGCGCCCGACGCCGGACAACAAATGATCGTCGCCGCCGCGGAAGGCGCGGATGACATTGCCGAGCAGCCGAAGCGTCGTGAAGTCGACCCGGACCTCCGAGAGCGAAGGTCGCACCAGCGTGCCGATGAAAATCAGGTCGCGGCAGCCCTCCTCGCGAAACAGCCGCATGGCGCGGCCGAGCTGGCCGACCGAGATCCAGCGATGACGGAATTTCTCTACCCGCGCGGGATCGCAGGCTCCCCGAAGCGGAAACAACACCGGCGTGATGCCGCGGGCGGCGAGCGAGTCGGCAACCGCGAACGGCATCGCGCCGCCGCCAGCGACGACGCCGACCGGCGATGAAATTTCCGAAGCCGCCGATGTCATGCCCGGGGCCATTCCATCATCACTTCGCGATGGCGGGAAGACAGAGCGGGCGCTTGCCCTTGCCGATGAAGTCGAGGATTTCGCCGATCGCCGGATCTCCACCGGCGAGCGGCCGCGCCGCCTCCAGGCGTTCGGCAAAGGTAGCGGGGCCACGGAAGAGTTTCTGGTAGAACGCGCGCACGGTCACAAGCCGCTGCTTGGTGAACTTGCGCCGCTTCATGCCGATCAGGTTGAGGCCTTCGAGCACCGCATATTGGCCGTTGACCAGCCCATACGGGATGACGTCGTCGCGCACGCCGCAGACACCGCCAACCATCACATAGGGGCCGATGCGGGTGAACTGATGCACTGCGGACAGGCCGCCGATATAGACGGCGTCACCGATCTCGCAATGGCCGCCGAGCGTCGCCGAGGTTGCGAAGATCACGTTGTTGCCGACCATGCAGTCATGCCCGACATGACTGTTGTTCATGAAATAGCCGTCGTTGCCGACGCGCGTCAGGCCACCGCCCTTGATGGTGCCGACATTCATGGTCGCACCTTCGCGGATGGTGCAGCCCGAGCCGATCTCAAGCTTCGTGGGCTCGCCCTTGTAGCTGAGATCCTGGGGCGCCCCGCCCAGCACCGCGAACGGCGAGATCACGCAGCCATCTCCGATCGAGGTGTGGCCGATGACGGTGACCTGTCCGATCAGCTTGCAGTTATTGCCGATCGCGACATGCGGGCCGATGATGCAGAAGGGGCCGATCTCGGTGCCCTCGCCGATCACGGCGCCGTCCGCGATCCGTGCGGTGGGGTCAATCTTACTCATCAAGCAATCTGACTCATCAAGAAGGTCTGATTAGGTGTTGAAGTCGCTCGGTTTTCCGCTGGTTAGCGCGACTATGCCCGATCTGTCCAGTGACGTATGATCTCTCCGTGTTTCAAGTGCCGGATGAGGCAGCCTTCCCGGGTCATCAACAAGTTCACGCGGAGCTTCAGGTATCGTGGTCAGGGCCCTAGCACTTCTCCTCGCACAGTTCGCCGCGGCGCCGATCGTCTCCGAGACGATCGAGACCGCCGAACACCGCCCCATCGACCTCGCGACGTTCGAGTGCCGCGACATCAGCCGCAGCACGGTGCTTCAGCGGGTCTGTTACGACCGTGCGCAGCAGGCCCTCGTCGTGGCCGTTGAAGGCGTTTATGACCGCTATTGCGGCGTACCGGTCGACACGGTCGAGCGCCTGCTGGGCGCACCGTCCATGGGACAGTTCTTCAACCAGAACATCAAGCGCGAGGTCAGCGGCGGCCGGTACGCGTGTCCTGCGCGCGAGCGCATCCAGAGAAGTTGATCCCGCTCAGTCGGTCAGCATGGCGCCGACGTCGGCCTCCGCAACCACCTGGCCGTTGACCTTGGCGTCGCCGTGAAACCACCACATGGCCTTGCGGCGGCCGATCGAGCGCATGTGGTATTCGATGGTATCGCCGGGCAGCACAGGCTTGCGGAACTTGCACTTGTCGATGGTGAGGAAATAGACCGCGCGCGGCTTCTCGGTGCCTTCGACCGACTTGATGCCGATCACACCCGCGGTCTGCGCCATCGCTTCGATCATCATGACGCCGGGATAGACCGGGCGATCGGGAAAGTGGCCCTGGAACGGCGGTTCGTTGAAGGTGACATTCTTGATGCCGATGCCGCTGTAATCGGTGCGGATGTTGATCACGCGATCGATCAGCAGCATCGGAAAACGGTGCGGGAGCGTTTGCAGGATCATGTTGATGTCCACAAGCTCGAACCTGACCGGTGCTTCGTCCGTCACTCCCGTTCCTCCTGCTTCGGATCGGCCTTGCTGTCGCGCGCCAAGCGCTCGACCGCCAAAATTTCCTTGAACCACTGCCTGGCCGGCTTGGCGAAAAAACCACCCCAACGTCCGTTGGGAGGAACGTCGTCCTTGACGCCGCTCATGGCAGTCACCTGAGCTCCATCCCCGATCTTGACGTGATTGTTGATGCCCACCTTCGCTCCCAGCGCCACGTTGTCGCCGAGGGTGAGGCTGCCGGCAAGGCCGATCTGGGCTGCCAGCAGGCAGTGCCGGCCAATGGTCACATTGTGGCCGATCTGGACCTGATTGTCGATTTTGGTCCCTTCCCCGATCACGGTGTCGCGCAAGGAGCCCCGATCGATGGTGGTGCCGGCGCCGACCTCCACGTTGTTCTGAATCAGCACGCGGCCGGTCTGGGGCACCTTCAGATGGCCCTCGGGGCCGAAGAAGATGAAGCCGTAGCCGTCCTGGCCGATCGAACAACCGGGGTGGATCAGCACGTCGTTGCCGATCAGCGCGCACTGGATGGCGGTGCGTGCGCCGACATTGCAGTCCCGGCCGATCTTGACGCCGGGGCCGATCACGGCCCCCACACCGATCACCGTGCCGCTGCCGATCTCCACGTCAGGGCCGATCACGGCCAAGGGATCGACGATCACGCCGTCCTCGAGCCTGGCGGTGGGGTCGATGATGGCCGACGGCGCGATGCCGTCGTTGCCGGTCCAGGATTGCGGCCGGAGCGCGTCGCCATGCCACTCCCGCGCGATCCTGACGAAGGCGCGGAACGGCTGTGGCGCCCGCAGCACGGCGACATGCGCGGGCACCCGCGCCTCGAAGCGTGGGCTCACCAGGCAAGCACCGGCCTTGGTCGCCTTGAGCTCATCGGCATATTTGAGATTGTCGAAGAACGTCAGGTGCATCGGGCCGGCTTCGTCGAGCGAAGCAAGACCCCTGATGATTTGGCCGCCCCTGGCGGGATCGACCAACTCCGCCTTGGTCAGCGTGGCGATGTCAGCCAGCGCTGAGGCGGGCGGCTGTGTGAAGAAGGTCGGCTGCGCCATTCCACCCCGTCGCGGTCCGGCTTCGGCATGAAGCGGCCAAGCCGCATCATGCCTCATCTCCTGGATTGGCACGATCCCTTTCGGAAACCGGCTCCGGTGGTCCGGATCGTGCCGTGCTGTTCGAATTAGAACGAGGTGCCGCCGCCGAACCGGAACTCCTGCGTACGGTCGTTCTTGCCCTTGGTCAGCGGCACGGCGTAGTCGAAGCGCAGCGGACCGAACGGCGAGGCCCAGATCAAGCCGACGCCGACCGACGACCGGACCGCATTGCCATTGTCATACACCAGGCCGGTGCAGGTTCCAGCCGAAGCGGGATTGACGGTCGACGGCGTGCAGCTCGAATTCTTGGTCGTGGTCAGTTCGTTGGTCACCGACCACGTCGTCGGTCCCTGATAGTCGAACAGTCCGCCGGCGTCGGCGTAGACGGCGCCCTTCAGACCCACTTCCTTCGGCAGGAACCAGAACGGCATCTGCAATTCGAGCGAAGCACCCCAATACTTGGTGCCGCCAAGCGCGTCCTGCGTACCGAAGGGGTTCAAATCGCGCGGTCCGATGCCGTTCGGGGCAAAGCCGCGGACGAGGTTCGGGCCCATCTGGAAATGATCGAGCATGCGCAGATCGCTGCCCATCTTGTTCAGCATGCCGCCCTGGAGGCGAACGAGACCGACGATATCGGAGACCAGCGGAGTGTAGTACTTCGCGTCAACCACAGTCTTCAGATAGGAGACGTCGCCGCCGACGCCGGCGAAGTCCTGCCGGAAATCGACCAGCAGACCGTCGGTGGGGTTCTTGTTGTTGTCGAGCGTGTTGTAGGTCAGCGTGTAGCCGAGCGCCGAGGTCAGGGTCTTGCCGTTGGCAAGCTCCTTGCGGACCGGCAGCGAGGCCTCGCCGTCGCTGTAGCAGCCGAGGCCGTTGGTCGAGGGAGCCAGAGGAATACCACTCGCCGCGGAGAAAGCCGGGCTTGGATTGAATGCCGGATTCGGAGTGACACCGTCGGCAAGGAACTGGTTGTTGTTACAGTTCGCGAGGTACGACGGCAGCGTGATTTCCTGCCGGTAGATCGAGTAGCGCACCTGCAGCGACAGATCTTCACGCAGGGAGAAACCGAGGCGCGGCGAGAAGCCGAGCGTCTTGGTGCCGTAGGAGATGTAGCTGTTGGACCTCTGCTCACGCTGATAGAGGTCGAGACCCAGCGCGACCCGGTAGTCGAGCAGATAGGGTTCGACGAACGACAGCGAGTAGCCGCGGGCATACTGGCCGTAGGTCACCGCCGCCTTGGCGAACAGGCCGCGGCCGAGCAAATTGCGTTCGGAAACCGAGACTTCGGCCAGCGCGCCGTCGGTGGTGGAATAACCACCCGAGACCGAGAAGTCGCCGGTCGATTTCTCTTCCATGTCCACGAGCAGGATCACGCGGTCGCTCGACGAGCCGGGCTCCGTCGTGATCTTCACGCTCTTGAAATAGTCGAGGTTCTTCAAGCGGCGCTCGGCACGGTCGACCAGCGCGCGGTTGTAGGCATCGCCCTCGGAGACGTCGAACTCGCGACGAATCACGTAGTCGCGCGTGCGGGTGTTGCCGCGAAGGTTGATGCGCTCGATATAGGTGCGCGGACCCTCGTCGATGTTGAACACGACCGACACGGTGTGCGCCTCGAAATTGCGGTCGCCGCCGGGACGGACCACGGCGAAGGCGTAACCGCGACGCGAGGCCTCGATCTGCATCTCCTCGACCGACTTCTCGACCGATTCGACGTTGTAGAGCGAGCCGACATTGACGCGCGAATAGTTGCGCATCGAGGTGGGATCGAAGTTGGGAATGCTGGAGCGGAAGTCGATCGAGCCGACCCGGTATTGCGAGCCCTCCTCGATCTTGAAGGTAACGTTGAAACCCTTCTTCTCCGGATCGTATTCGGTGAGCGCGGCGACGACCTGGACGTCGGCGAAACCGTTCTTGAGATAGAAGCGGCGGATCAGGTCGCGGTCGGCCTCGACCCGATCGGGATCGTAGATGTCGCTGCTGGCGAGGAAGCTCAGCAGGTTGGATTCGTGCGTCTTGATGACGTCGCGCAGGCGGTAGGACGAGTACGCGTTGTTGCCGACGAACTCGATCGACTTGACGCCGGTCTTGGCGCCCTCCTCGACCGTGAAGACGAGATCGACGCGGTTGTTCGGCTGCTCGATGATTTCAGGCGTGACGCGAACGTCGTAACGGCCGGAGCGGCGATAGATTTCTGCGATTCGCAGGGTGTCGGACTGCACCATGGCGCGGGAGAAGGTGCCGCGCGCCTTGGACTGGACTTCACCGGTGAGCTGCTCGTCCTTGATCTTCTTGTTGCCCTCGAAGGCAATGCGGCCGATCACCGGGTTTTCCACCACGGAGACGACGATCTGGCCACCGGCCCCGCGGTTGATCCTGACGTCCTGGAACAGGCCGGTCTCGATCAACGCCTTGAGGCCATCGTCGATGGCACCCTGATCCAGGCGACCGCCGGGACCCGGCTTGAAGTAGGAGCGGATCGTCTCCACCTCGACCCGGCGATTTCCTTCGACGGAAATCGACTGCACGGTCTGAGCAAGCGCAGACGAAGACACAAAGGCAGCCCCAACCGGGGCAAGCACCGGCGCGCCGAACATGATCAGGGTTGCGAGCAAGCCCCCCCGGAGTCGCAGTCCAAACTTCATTGCGCAACGCGCCCTTATCATTCCGTACCAGACCCAACCCCAACGCCGGTCTGGAGATTCCCCAAGTTCAAGCCGCTTGTAGACAATTTCACCGACGCCGCAAACGGTCGAGCGCGCCGTAATTTCATTTTCATTCCAAGACGTTGCCCAAGAGCAACGCCCGGGCAACGCCACAAAAAAGCCCCTATCAGGATGCGGCCATTCGCAGGATGTCGTTATAGGTCGCAAACACCATCAACATCAGCACCAAGCCAAGCCCGATTCGGAACCCCATCTCCTGGGTCCGCTCGGACAGGGGCCGACCACGGGCGACCTCCGCCGCATAGAACATAAGGTGACCGCCATCGAGCAGTGGGATCGGGAACAGATTCAGCAGGCCGATCGACACCGACAGCACCGCGCAGAGGTTGATCACGAACTGGAACCCGGCGCTGGCCGCCTGCCCCGACATCTTGGCAATGCCGAGCACGCCGCTGACCTCGTTCGGATTGCCGTTCCCGACGAACAACGAGCCCAGGAACTTGAAGGTGCTGGTGATGATGAACCAGACCTGCTCCACCCCGATCTTGAGCGCTTCGCCGACGCCGACCGGCGACGTCGAGGCCTCCCCGGCCTGAGACTTGTGTTCGACGCCGAGCACGCCGAGACGGTGGCTGTTGCCGAAGGGATCCTTGCGCTCGAGCAGCGCCGGCGTCGCGGTCAGCGACACGATGGAACCGTCGCGCTTGACCTGGAAGGCAAGCGGCGAACCAGCATTCATCGCAACCATGCGCTGCATGTCGGCAAAGCTTTCGATCGGCTTGCCGTCGATCTGGACGACGACGTCGCCGATCTTGAAGCCGGCTGCCGCCGCAGCGCCATCGGCGACGACACCGTCGACGCGCGCAATCGTGCTCGGCTTGCCGTAATACAGCGCCATGCCGGCGAAGATCAGCGCGCCCAGGATGAAATTGGCGATCGGTCCGGCGGCAACGATGGCGGCGCGCGGGCCGACCTTCTTGTGATGGAAGCTGCCGGCGCGCTCCTCGGCCGTCATGGCCGCAAGCTTCTCGGACGACGGCGTCGAAGCCTCGCTCTCGTCGCCGAAAAACTTGACGTAGCCGCCGAGCGGGATCGCCGAGATCTTCCAGCGGGTGCCATGGCGGTCGTTGAAACCGACCAGCTCAGGTCCGAAACCGAGCGAAAAAGTTAACACACGAACGCGTGCCCAGCGCGCGACCAGGAAATGGCCGAGCTCATGGAAGAACACGACGATGGTCAGGACGAACAGGAAGGGAACCGCGTAGCCAAGGAGCCCATGGCTCAACGTATTGAAACTATGGACGAAAAAGTCGATCATCGAATTCCCTCATCCAGTGCCGCAAGGCCCTGGCCCCGAACCATCTAGGATGCCTTTAAGGCAATTTGAGGCAATAGGGCGGCAGCCCTATTTCGCGCAACATGGTCAACAGCGATTGCATCGTCCGCTGACGTCAGCGGCGCCTGGTTCCCGCTGCGGACCCAGTCATCCAGCGTCTCCTCCACCAGCCTGGCAATCGCCCCGAACCGGATCTTGCCGGCGATGAAGGCGGCGACCGCGACCTCGTTGGCGGCGTTGTAGACCGTGGTCGCCCCCTTCCCGGTCCGGAGAGAATCGAAGGCCAGGCGCAGCCCGGGGAAGCGCTCGAAATCCGGCGCCTCGAAGGTCAACTGGCCGATCTTGGCCAGATCGAGCTTGGCGGCCGGACCCTTGATACGGTCGGGCCAGCCGAGGCAATGCGCGATCGGCGTGCGCATGTCGGGTGAGCCGAGCTGGGCCACGACCGAGCGATCGGAGAACTCGACCATGCCGTGGATGATCGACTGCGGATGAACGAGGACGTCGATCTCGTCGGGCGAGAGCGCGAACAGATAGGAGGCCTCGATCACCTCGAGCCCCTTGTTCATCATCGAGGCGGAATCGATCGTGATCTTCTGGCCCATGCTCCAGTTCGGATGCTTCAGGGCTTGCGCGAGTGTCGCCTGCTCGATGTCGGCAGGCTTCCAGGTGCGGAAGGGGCCGCCGGAGGCCGTGATGATGACACGGACGAGCTCGTCGCGATTGCCCGAGGCGAGCGCCTGGAACAACGCATTGTGCTCGGAATCCGCAGGCAGGATGCAGGCGCCCGCTTTCGCCGCGCGCTGCATGAAGAAATCACCAGCGCAGACGAGACATTCCTTGTTGGCGAGCGCGACATGCGCGCCGCGATCGACCGCCGCCAGCGCCGGCTTCAGTCCGGCGGCGCCACTCACGGCGGCCATCACCCAATCGGCCGGACGCGCGCCGGCCTCGATCACCGCGCTTTCGCCGGCGCCGCATTCGGTGCCGGTGCCCGCGAGCGCAGCCTTGAGTTCGGCAAACTTGGTGATGTCGGCGATCGCGACGAAGCGCGCGGAGAACTCCTTCGCGAGCTTTGCCAGCGCCTCGACATTGCTGTTTGCCGTCAGCGCCTCGACACGGTAGCGCTCGGGAGAGGCGCGCAGCAGATCCATCGTGCTGTCGCCGATCGAGCCGGTGGCGCCGAGAACCGTGACGCTGCGGACGCTCGATGCCGCAGCCTTGTTGTTACGCAATGGGACCGCGCTCATATGTTCACCAAACCATAAGACCGCTTCCGGCGCTATGCACACCATGGCGGAGGAAGCCGATAATCCATGCCACCAGGATGGCGGCGACAAAACCGTCCAGACGGTCCAATAGCCCGCCGTGGCCCGGAATTAAGTGACTGGAATCCTTGACGTCGAAGCGCCGCTTGACCGCGGATTCGAACAGATCGCCGCAGGCCGACACGATTGAGAGGACCGCGCTGACGAGCAGCAATGGAACTATCTTTCCAACCCCGCAAGCGGCAAAGGCGACCGCGACCAAAAGGCTCGCGGCAAAGCCGCCGAGCGCCCCTGACCAGGTCTTCTTCGGGCTCACGCGCGGCCACAGCTTCGGTCCGCCGATGCCGCGGCCGGCGAAATAGCCGCCGATATCGGTCGCCCACACCACGAGCAGCACGAACATCAGCGCGGCGAAGCCGTTCACGAGATCCTTCCGCAGCAGGATCGAGGCGAGTAGCGCCGCCGACGCATAGGCAAATCCGGAGGCCGCCCAGACGAACTTGCCCCGCGCGATCACCGTCACGACCGCCCCGCCAATCAGGCCGGTGATGATTGCGGTCTTCAGCGCGCCGAAGGCAACGCACAAGCCCATCGCGGCGATGACGATCGTCCCCGCCCCGGTCAGCGCGGTCGAGCCTGCGCCAACCACCATCAGCCATTCCGCGAACAGTCCGATCGACACCAGGGTGACGAGAAGCGCCCACAGCCAGCCGCCGGCATAAGCGAGCGCAATGGCGAGCGGCGCCAGCACCAGCGCCGCGAGGATTCGCATCACGAGATTGCTCGGGGCAGGCTGAGAGCCGGCCGGTGCGGAGTTGGGCTCGCTCACGAGGCGGTTTTCGCGACCAGGCCGCCGAAACGGCGCTCGCGCCTGGCGAATTCGGCGATTGCGCCTTCCAGCGCCGCCTTGTCGAAATCGGGCCAGTGAATCGGCACGAAGACAAGCTCGCTATAGGCGGCCTGCCACATCAGGAAGTTGGACAGGCGCTGCTCGCCACTGGTGCGGATGATGAGATCGGGATCGGGAATGTCGGGCGCGTCGAGATGCGCCCCCAGTGTCTCGGCATCGATCGTGTCGGGACTGCGCCGGCCCTCGGCGACTTCCCGCGCGAGCTTCTGCGCCGCCTTCGCGATCTCCTGCCGGGAGCCGTAATTGAAGGCGACGACGAGCGTGAGGCGCGTGTTATCGCGCGTCAGTTCCTCCGCCTCATTGAGAAGTGCGCAGATGTCGCCCTCCAGCCCGTCCCGCTCGCCGATGATGCGTACCTTGACGCCGTCGCGATGCAGGCTCGCCAGATCGTTGCGGATGAAGCGGCGTAACAGGCCGAACAGATCGCCGATCTCGCTCGCCGGACGCGACCAGTTTTCCGAGCTGAAGGAGAAGATGGTGAGATAGCGGATGCCAAGCTCATGCGACGCCCGAACCACGCGACGCAGGGCCTCCACGCCGCGGCGATGGCCCTCCGCCCGTGGCAAGCCGCGCGCGGCCGCCCAACGTCCGTTGCCATCCATGATGATGGCGACATGCGCAGGCGCATCGGACCGATCTGGTCCTTCCGTTGCGGGCGCGGCGGCGTTGGACATGAGGCTGCCTTAAAGCATGATCCGGACCCGAAGGGCCGCGTTAGCGCAAAGTGCGAAGCGGTTTTCCGTAAAGATCATGCGCGAACATAACCTAGAGCGCGATCCATCCTGCTTAGACGGTGAGGATTTCTTTTTCCTTGGCGGCCAGCAACTGGTCGATCTCGGAGATCGTGCCGTCGGTCGCCTTCTGCACCTCGTCGGCGTGGCGCTTCTGATCGTCCTCGGACATCTCGTGATTCTTCTCGAGCTTCTTGAGAACGTCGAGACCGTCGCGGCGGACGTGGCGCGCGGCGACCTTGGCGGCTTCCGCGTATTTGTGCGCGACCTTGACGAGCTCCTTGCGACGCTCCTCATTGAGTTCGGGGATGCGCAGGCGCAGAACCTGGCCTTCAGTCGCCGGCGACAGGCCGAGATTGGAATCGACGATCGCCTTCTCCACCGCCTTGACCATCGACTTGTCCCAGACCTGCACCGAAATCAGGCGCGGCTCCGGCACGCTGACGGTGGCGAGCTGGTTCAGCGGCATGTGGCTGCCATAGGCGTCGACCTGCACCGGATCGAGCATCGAGGCGGAGGCGCGACCGGTGCGCAGGCCGCCAAGCTCGTGCTTGAGCGACTGGATCGCGCCCTGCATGCGGCGCTTGACTTCGTTGAGATCGAAATTGTCCGTGGCCATCCCGTTTCTCCTTCAAAATCCCGGCGACCTCTCCGCACCTTCTCTCAGGGTGCAACGACAAGCCGTCAGCCGGCGACAATGGTTCCGTGGCCGCCGCCACGCAGTACAGCGCCGATCGAGCCCGGCTCCGCGATCGAGAACACGATGATAGGCAGCGACGTCTCGCGGGCAAGCGCGAAGGCGGTCGCATCCATCACCTTGTAGCCGCCCTCGATCGCCTGCGAATGCGTCAGACGGTCGAATCGCGTCGCCGTCGGGTCTTTCTTCGGGTCGGCCGAGTAGACACCGTCGACATTGGTCGCCTTCAGAACCGCCTGGGCGCCGATCTCGGCTGCGCGCAGCACCGCGGTCGTGTCCGTGGTGAAGAACGGATTACCGGTTCCGCCGCCGAGCAGCACGATCCGGCCCTCGGCGAGGTATTTATGTGCCGCGGTGCGGGTGAACAGCTCGGAAATCTCGGGCATGACGAAGGCCGACAGCGTGCGCGCAGGCGTGCCCTTGCGCTCGATCGTGGCCTCGAGCGCGAGGCAGTTCATCATCGTCGCGAGCATGCCCATGGTGTCACCGGTCGGGCGCGACACGCCGCGCGAGGAGACCTCGACGCCGCGAAAGAGATTGCCCCCGCCGATGACGACGGCGACTTCGGTGCCGAGGTGGCGAGCGGCGATCAGATCGTCGGCGACCCGGTCGATGGTCGGTTGATCGATGCCAAAACCCTGCGGTCCCGCGAGATATTCGCCGGACAGCTTGATCACGACGCGACGATAGACCGGATCAGTCATGAGCACTTTCCTTGTCCGGGCGCCGCTTCCGGCGGCACGCCGGAAGGAACGTTCCGGCGCTTACTTCTTGCCGCTGGCCGCCGCGACCTCGGCCGCGAAGTCGCTTTCCTGCTTCTCGATTCCCTCACCGAGAGCATAGCGCACAAAGCCCGCGATTTTCACCGCGCCGCCGACCTTGCCTTCGGCTTCCTTCACCGCCTGCGCCACCGACTTCCCGGTGTCGTGGATGAAGGCCTGCTCGAGCAGGCAAACTTCCTTGTAATAGGTCTTCAGGCCGGACTCGACGATCTTCTCGATCACGTTCTCGGGCTTGCCCTGCTGGCGATATTTGTCGGCGAGCACGTCCTTCTCGCGCTTGACGACCGCCGGATCGAGACCGGACGGATCCAGCGCCAGGGGGTTGGCGGCCGCGACATGCATCGCGATCTGGCGGCCAAGCGTTGCGAGCTCGTCGGCCTTGCCGGGGGATTCCAGTGCCACGATCACGCCCATCTTGCCGGCGCCCTCGACCACCGCGCCATGGACGTAGCTCGACACCACGCCCTGGCTGACCTCGAGCGAAGCTGCGCGGCGCAGCGTCATGTTCTCGCCGATGGTGGCGATTGCGTCATTGATCGCAGTTTCGATCGTGACGTCGCCGACCTTGGCGGCCTTGATCTTGTCGACATCGGCGCCGGTGTTGAATGCGACCTGGGCGATCATCTTGACGAGGCCCTGGAACTGGCCGTTGCGCGCGACGAAGTCAGTCTCGGAATTGACTTCGACCACGACGCCCTTGTTGCCCTTGGTGAGCGCGCCGATCAGACCCTCGGCGGCGACGCGGCCCGACTTCTTGGCGGCCTTCGACAGGCCCTTCTTGCGCAGCCAATCCTGCGCCGCTTCCATGTTGCCGTCGTTTTCGGTCAGCGCGGCCTTGCAGTCCATCATGCCTGCGCCGGTCGACTCGCGCAGGTCCTTGACCATCGCAGCTGTGATCGTTGCCATCGTTCAAAATCCTTTTTGCCTGCCGGTTTGCCGCGGCGCGGCCAGATCGCCTCGCCGCGGTCCATCTCAGGAATTCGCGTCAACTGAAATGGTGGCCGGAGCTTGTCCGGCCAACCCATCGCTCTTTTTGACTATTCCGCTTCCGCGGTCAGCGCCTTGGCCTTGGCCACCCAGGCGTCCGCGCGGCTCGGCAGGCCGACTTCTTCGCCGATCTTGTGCGCGGTATCGTGATCGAGCTCAGCCAGCTGCCAGAAGTGGAAGATGCCGAGATCGTTGAACTTCTTCTCGATCGCGCCCGACACGCCCGGGAGCTTCTTGAGGTCGTCGGACGTGCCGCGCGGGCCGGCAAGGCCTTGGAAGCCGCTCGTGGCGGGCAGCTCTTCTGCGACCGGCCGAACCGAAGCACCGACGTCGATTCCGGAATCGCCTTGGGCGCGTGAAATGCCGTCAATCGCTGCGCGCGCGATCAGATCGCAATAGAGCGCAATCGCGCGGCCGGCGTCGTCATTTCCCGGCACCACATAAGTGATGCCCTTCGGATCCGAATTGGTGTCGACGATCGCCGCGACCGGAATGTTGAGCCGCTGGGCTTCCTGGATCGCGATGTCTTCCTTGTTGGTGTCGATCACGAAGATCAGGTCGGGCAGACCGCCCATGTCCTTGATGCCGCCGAGCGAGCGGTCGAGCTTGTCGCGCTCGCGCTGAAGGGTCAGGCGCTCCTTCTTGGTGTAGGAGGAGGCATCGCCGCCGGCGAGCACGTCGTCGAGATGACGCAGGCGCTTGATCGAGCCCGAGATCGTCTTCCAGTTGGTCAGCGTGCCGCCGAGCCAGCGCGAATTGACGAAGTACTGAGCGCAGCGCTTGGCCGCGTCGGCAACGCCGTCCTGCGCCTGGCGCTTGGTGCCGACGAACAGGATGCGGCCGCCCTTGGCGACGGTGTCGCTGACCGCCTGCAAGGCGTTGTGCAGCAACGGCACGGTCTGCGCGAGGTCGACGATGTGGATGTTGTTGCGGGCGCCGAAAATGAACGGCGCCATTTTCGGATTCCAGCGGTGAGACTGGTGACCAAAGTGCACGCCGGCTTCGAGGAGCTGACGCATAGTGAAATCGGGTAGTGCCATCGTTCTAATTCTCCGGTTGGTTCCTCCGGAAGCGTGTGAGCAGGACAGAGCGTTGTCGCCCCGGCTGCCACCGGACGGCCTTGTGAGCCATGCTTCCGTGTGAGATGGCGCGGTGTATAGCGCGATTTCGGCCAGAAGCAAGGAAATAAGGGCCTTTCGGGGCGGCTTTCGCCCGCAAGAGGCCCCCTTCCGTAAAGATCGCTCCGGCCTAGCCCCTGCCTAGCATCTGGGCTGGTTCGGCGGGCACTTCTTTGCCGCCGGCGGCGGAGCCGGAGGACGCGGTGGAGGTGCTGCCGGGCGCGGCGGCGGCGGTGGCGCGACGGCCATCCGGGGCGGCGGAGGTGGCGCCGGCCGGGCGACCGGCGGCGCGGGCCGCGCCATTGGCGGCGGCGCCGGTCGAGCAACCGCCACGGGTGGAGCCGCCCGTGGCGGTGGCGGCGGCGCAACACGCGGCGGAGGCGGAGGCGCCGGCCGCGCCACGGCCTGAGGCCGCGGTGGTGGCGCCGACGGCCGGGCAGCCTGGGCGGGAGCTGCGGTCGGCTGATGCTGCGGCCTGATCGGCTCCCGCGCCGCCGAGGGCGGCGGCGTGACCGGTCGTCCAACTGCGCCAGGAGGCGTGCGGGCAGCAGGCGGCGAACCAGCCGGCTCGCGGGTCGCGGACTTGCCATGGTCCCCAGGCCCGGTCCCGGTCCCGGGCGGGGCTTGGGCCACCGGCGGCTTCGGCGGTTGGCCGGGCACAGCGGCCGGGTTTGTCGCCGTGGGCGCAGTCGCCGGCGCGGCGGCGGTCGGCGCACCGGGATGACCCGGCGGCGTGGTGCCGGGAGCAGCAGTCGTCGGCGCTCCCGCAGGCCCTCCCGGATGGGTCGGCGGCGGTGTGCCGGGAGCAGTGGCCGTGGGCAGCCCGGGTCTGCCGCCCGGCAGTGGCCCGGCTCCCGCTGGCGGTACAGGTGGACCGCCATGGGTGCCGGGAACCGGCAGGGTGTTGGCTTGGGGCAGCTTGGCCGGTGGCGTGGCAAGCGGACTGGCAGGTGGAGTCGTAGGTGGCGTACCGGTCGGTGCGGCATTGGCCGGCCTGGCCGGAGGCATTCCTGGCCTCGCCGTCGGCTGCATCGTCGCGCTCGGCGGCATCGGCGCCTTGCCCTGCTGAATCAGGGCGGCGCGCTGCACGACCGCCTGCGGCATGGCGGGACCAGCCGGATTGGTGCGCCCGGCAATGGCTGGCGCGAGATTGCCCGCTCCGGCACCCGCACCCGCCGGCGGTGCCGGCGGCTGGTTGATCACCGTGTTGATGACCGTCCTGTTATGGATGTTCTGATAGATGATGTTGTTCGGGGGCGGTGCGACATAGACCGGCGGCCTGACGAACACAGGAATTGGCACGAACATCGGCTGCGGCAGCACGAACAGGCCGACCACCGGCATCGGCGGCGACAGCACGACGAAATCCGGCGGCGGCGGTGGCAGATAATAGACCGGCGGCGGCGGTGGCGGCGCAAAGCCAAAATCCGGATCGCTGAAATACAGCACGGGACGCTCGACATAGACCACCTCCTCCGGCGGCGGTGGCGGCACGTCGTAGTCGATCATCGCGAAGCTCGGCGGCGGCTCGGCCGGCGCGGTGAGAATCGCCAAGCGCCGGCGCGCATCCGCCGCATGCGGACCGCGCGGATAGCGACGCAGATACGACCAATAGGCCTCCGGCGTGTCGGTCCGATAGGTCCGCCGCCAGGTGATGGCCTCGCGGCGCGCCGCGACGATCACCATCACGCGCTTCGACAGCGGGTCGCCGGGATAGGCGGAGAGAAACTCTTCGTAGGCCGGCAGCGTGTCGCGCGTGAGCGCGGCGGCATAGGCATCCTGCACGCCGAGATCGCGGATCGGCTTGTTGCGCATCGCGGCGACTTGGTCGGGTGCGGCCTCAGGCGGCGGCGCGTCAGGTCCGCGCTCGAAGAACGAGAATTGCGCCGATATCTTCTGCTCGTTCCAGGGCACTTGCGCGCCCTTGCTGGCCTCGTTGACGCGCAGGCGAACGCGGTCGAACACCTCAGGCAGCGGTAGGCCGCCGGTGCGGATCATCTCCGCCAGCGACTGCGCATAGATGCCGTAAGGTCCAGGCTCCTCGGGCGCCACCGTGCCGGGCGCGGCGTTGAACGCGATCAGCATGTTGGCGTCGGGCTCGACCAGCGCAAGTCCGCTCGCGATCTGCTGGCCGCCCTCCACGAAGGGCTGCGCCCGCGCAGCGTCGAGCACGACGATGTTGGCCTTGAGCGGAACGGAGGCGAGCTGGCGGAGATAGTCGCCGATGCGCAGGCCTTCGGTCGGAATGTCGGTGTCGCGGGTGATGTTGGAATCGACCGGGATGAAGTAGTTCTCACCGGCAAGTTGCACGCCATAGCCGGCGAGGTAGACCATCGCGACGGTGTCCGGTCCGGAGGCCTGCGCCTTCTGGATGAAATCGCGAAAGCTCTTGCGCAGCGTGTCGCCGTCGAGATCGCGGGCGCCGACGACGTCGAAGCCCGCCGCCTGCAGCGTCTGCGCGATCAGGCCGGCATCGTTTGCCGTCGTCGCCAGCGGCGACTTGGCATAGGCGCCGTTGCCGACCACGAGCGCCATACGCTTTTCCTGCTGCTGTGCACGCGCCGGATCCGGCGCGCCCGCGGCAAGGACCGCGATTGGCAGGAGAAGGCAAATGAAGGCTCGGAGCGTCCCACGCATGACTTGCTTGCCCGTTTTTGTTGTTGAGATGCCGCCACGCATCAGACGCGTGGCGAGCTGAATGACACTTGAACGAAAGGCTTCCAAATAACGAAGGCTTGGATTGAGGCGGCGGCATGGCGCCCGGCACCAACGCCAGGGCGCCTGCGTCAGCCTCGCGACAACGAACCGGCGCGAGCCGGTTCGTCTCGTCAGACCTGCGCGATCAGGTCGACCGTTCCCGTCGTGAGCCGATAGATGCCGCCGACGACCTTCAGCTTGCCCTGCTCCACGGCCGCATTGAGGATCGGCGCTGCCGACTTCAGCTTCGCGACGTTGTCGATGACGTTCTGCCGGATCGCCCTGTCGAGGACGTCCCCACCCTGCTGCATCGCAGCCTTCGCTGCAGGCGTGATCGCATCGACCAGCGATGGAATATGGCCCGGCGGCGGCTTGTTGTCCTTGATCGCCTTCAGCGTCGCATCGACCGCGCCGCAAGCGTCATGGCCGAGCACGAGGATCAGCGGCGCATTCAGCACGGCCACCGCGTATTCCATGCTGGCGATGGTTTCGGTGCCGGCAAAATTTCCGGCGACGCGGCAAACGAACAGATCGCCGCGGCCAGTGTCGAAGGCATATTCCGGCGCGATGCGCGAATCGGCACAGCTCAGTACGGCCGCGAACGGATTCTGTCCGCCGACCAACGCCTCGCGCTCGTGCTTGAAATCGTGCCGCCGCGACACGCCTTCGACATAGCGGGCATTGCCTTCCGTCAGGCGCTTCAATGATGCGTCGGGCGACAGCACGTTCTGCGGCTTGGGCGGCGCCTTGGTCTCTTTGGCGAAGGCTCTGCCGGTCAGGGCGAGGCCGAGCGCCGAGGCACCCAACAACATCGCGGATCGTCGCGACGGCGCGATCCTCTCATGTGGGGATTCATTGCACTTGTCGCACATGTCACGTTCCCTCCCGGCGCGATGGACGAACGGCCTCACGGCGATCATAGCCGCAACGCTGTGACGACACCACAAATGACGGTGCGGGCGGAGCTCGAATTTCGCGCGGAGGCTATTCTGCCAACCGAAGCTCTGCGATCGTCGTCCTGGCGGCCGATTCATCCAAGGGCAGGAAATCCAGCGGCCCCTGATTTTTATAGCCGGACGTCATCGCAAGGGTGAGACCCCAGCCCAGCACCCCCGTGCTCGCATTCGCGATCATGGCGCTCTTGCGCTGACTGAAGCGCGCTACGAAGAACACGGTCTGGCCGGACTGAGCCGAAAAGTCCACGCGCGTGACGCCGAGCGCCGCCTCCTCTGCTACGAACTGGTGCTGGCCTGCCGGGCGATCGACATAGACATATGTCCCGATCTTCAGGCCCTTGATCGGCGTACCGTCGAGGGAAAATTCCCAGTCCGGATCGCCGATGCCGCCGAAGCCTTTCTCGCGAAACACGACGACACGGGCCTGCCCGGCTTTCGGCGGACCCAGCTTTCGTACCGTCTCCGAATATCCGAGCCCGCTCCTCGCCGTCTCACAGCCGCACAGCAGTGCCGCAGCCACGAGCAATACCAGCCCACGCAATAGCATCACGCCCTCAGATTTTCCCCGAGTGCATGCTAACCGAAAACAGCGAAAGGTTGCAACAGGGCCGCCGCATGTCCCGCGCAAGACATGCAGCCGCCTGCAACACCGTGCGCGTTGCTAGAGCTGCTGCACGTCCACCACACCGGCGACCGCCTTGATGGCGCCGGCGATCTGCGGCGAGACCTTGAAGCGGCCGGGCAGCTTCATCTCGACCTCGGTTTCGAGGTCGAGCATCATGACCAGCGAGACCTCGCCGTCGCCGTTGGAGCGGGGCGCGATGCCCGGACTGCCGACCTTCGGCGCGGCGCCGTTCGCCATGTCGGGGCCGGCGAGACGCTTGGCGATCGATTCCAGCGGCTTGGTGTCGCGCACGAAGATGCGCAGGCCCTTCTGCGTCTTGGCCGCGGCCTCGTCCAGCGGCTCGGCGTGCAGCACGCGCGCGCGGACGTCCTCGCCCTGGAGCTCGGCGCCGAGCTGGAGCAGCACCGCGGCGCCCGGTTCCAGGACGTCGCGATATTGCGCGAGGCCTTCCGAGAACAGCACCGCCTCAAAGTGACCCGTGGGATCAGAGAGCCCCATGATGCCCATCTTGTTGCCGGTCTTGGTCCGCCGCTCCATGCGCGACACCACGGTGGCCGCGACCTTGCCGGCGGTGGCGCCGGTCTTCACCGCGCGGGAGAACTCGGCCCAGGACTGCACGCGCAGCCGCTTCAGCACGGTGGCGTAATCGTCGAGCGGATGTCCCGACAGGAAGAAGCCGATCGCGTCATATTCGCGGCGCAGCCGCTCGGCCGGCAACCAGGGCTCGATCTGCGGCAGCATGATGGTCGGCGCGTCGGCCGAGCTGCCGAACATGTCGTTCTGGCCGACGGTTGCAGCTTCGTTCGCCCGCTGGCATGCGGCGAGAATCGAGTCGGCGCCGGCGAAGACCCGCGCCCTGTTCGGCTCCAGCGTGTCGAAGGCGCCCGCCGCGGCGAGGCTTTCGATGATGCGCTTGTTGATCGCGCGCGGCGACACCCGCGCGGCAAAGTCGGCGAGCGAGGTGAACAAGCCGTTTTTGGTCCGCTCCGCGATGATCTGCTCGACGGCCGCAATACCGACGCCCTTCAACGCCGCGAGCGCGTAGTAGATGGTCTTGTCGCCGACTTCGAAAGTCGCGCCGGAACGGTTGACGTTGGGCGGTTCGACCTTGATGCCGAGGCGCTGCGCCTCGGCGCGGAATTCGGACAGCTTGTCGGTATTGTTGAGATCAAGCGTCATCGACGCGGCGATGAACTCCACCGGGTAATGCGCCTTCATGTAGGCGGTGTGGTAGGACACAAGCGCATAGGCCGCCGCGTGGCTCTTGTTGAAGCCGTAGTCGGCGAATTTCGCCAGCAGCTCGAAGATGGTATCGGCCTGCCCCTTCGGCACGCCGTTCTTCACTGCGCCTGCGACGAAGATCTCGCGCTGCTTCTCCATCTCGGCGCGGATCTTCTTGCCCATGGCGCGGCGCAGCAGGTCGGCGTCGCCGAGCGAATAGCCCGACATCACCTGCGCGATCTGCATCACCTGTTCCTGGTAGATGATGACGCCGAAGGTCTCCTTGAGAATCGGCTCCAGCACGGGGTGGAGATATTCCGGCTCCTCGTCGCCGTGCTTGCGCGCGCAATAGGTCGGGATGTTCGCCATCGGACCCGGTCGATAGAGCGCGACCAGCGCGATGATGTCCTCGAAACGGTCGGGGCGCATGTCGACCAGCGCGCGCCGCATGCCCTGGCTTTCAACCTGGAACACGCCGACCACCTCGCCGCGCGCCAGCATCTGGTAGCTTTCGGCATCGTCGATCGGCAGCGTCGCGAGATCGACGTGGATGTTGCGCGGCTTGAGCAGTTTGCACGCGACGTCGAGTACGGTCAGCGTTTTCAGGCCGAGGAAGTCGAACTTCACGAGGCCCGCGGGCTCGACCCATTTCATGTTGAACTGGGTCACCGGCATGTCGGATTTGGGATCGCGATACATCGGCACGAGTTCGCTCAGCGGGCGATCGCCGATCACGATGCCGGCCGCATGCGTCGAGGCGTGACGGGTCAGGCCTTCGAGGCGCTGCGCGATGTCGAACGCGCGCGCCACCACCGGATCCTCGTCGCGGAACGCCTGGAGTTTTGGCTCGCTCTCGATCGCGGCGGCCAGCGTCACCGGCGTGGCCGGATTCTGCGGCACGAGTTTTGTGAGCTTGTCGACCTGGCCATAGGGCATCTGCAGCACGCGGCCGACGTCGCGCAGCACGCCGCGCGCCTGCAGCGTCCCGAAGGTGATGATCTGCGCGACCTGGTCGCGACCGTAGCGCTCCTGGACGTACCTGATCACCTCGCCGCGGCGATCCTGGCAGAAGTCGATGTCGAAGTCCGGCATCGAGACGCGTTCCGGATTGAGGAAGCGCTCGAACAGCAGGCCGAACTTGATCGGGTCGAGGTCGGTGATAGTCAGCGCCCACGCCACCAGCGAGCCTGCGCCGGAGCCGCGGCCCGGCCCGACCGGGATGCCCTGGCCCTTTGCCCATTTGATGAAGTCGGAGACGATCAGAAAGTAGCCCGCGTATTTCATGCGCATGATGACGTCGAGCTCGAACGCAAGCCGCGCGTTGTAATCTTCTTCCGTCGTGCCTTGCGAGAGGCCGTGCACGCGCAGGCGGTTGGCGAGCCCCTCCTCCGCCTGCCGCTTCAATTCGGCCGCCTCGACTGCGGCGGCATCGGAGCTTGCGGCAGCGCCGACCGTGAAGAACGGCAGGATCGGCTTGCGCGTCATCGGCCGGAACGAGCAGCGCTCGGCGATCTCCACCGTCGAGGCCAGCGCCTCCGGAATGTCGGCGAACAGCACCGCCATCTCGGCGCGGGTCTTGAAGCGGTGATCGGGCGTGAGCTGCTCGCGCTCGGTCTCCGCGATCAGCCGCCCGCCGGCGATGCAGAGCAGCGCGTCATGGGCTTCATAATCGTCGGTCGTGGCGAAATACGGCTCGTTGGTCGCGACCAGCGGCAGGCCCTTGGTGTAGGCGATGTCAATCAGGCTGCTTTCGACCCGCCGCTCCTTCTCGATGTTGTGGCGCTGCAATTCGATGTAGAGACGGTCTCCGAACAGGCTGGCCAGACGCTCGCAGCGCGCCGCCGCGAGCTCGGTATAACCGCCGGCAAGCGCCAGCGAGATCGGTCCGTCCGGACCGCCCGTCAGCGCGATCAGACCTTCGGTCTCGCCTTCGAGCCAGTCGAACTTGATGTGGGGAGCATGAGTGTCGGGCGTCTCCAGGAACGCGCGCGAGTTCAGCCGCATCAGGCTGCGATAGCCGCGCTCCTGCGCGGCCAGCAGCACCACGCGCGAGGGCAGCAGCACGTTGCGCGCATTGGGATCCTGGTCGCCGAACTCGATCGCGATCTCGCAGCCCACGATCGGCTGGATACCGGAGCCCGCCATCTTGTCGGAGAACTCCAGCGCACCGAACATGTTGTCGGTGTCGGTCAACGCCAGCGCCGGCTGATGGTCTTTCTTCGCTAGCTCGGCGAGCTTGGCGATCTTGATCGAGCCCTTGAGCAGCGAATAGGCCGAGTGAACGTGAAGGTGGACAAATCCGGCGCTCGGCATGGTCGCGTGACGGCCTCTTGCAGATGAGATGGAGCGGTCACCGGCACCGGAGGCATCCTGCACTCGCCCGGCCGACTCGCCTCATAATGGTGGGGCGTCATGGTGCCAGAGTCCACGCCGGAGCGGCCGATCGGCCGCGTCGTCCTGCTTTTCCCCAACCTAGGCCCGCGCCTAGAGCTGCGGGAGCACCTGGGCCCAGATCGCAATCATCCCGACAAACAGCGCGATCGACGCCAACGCGGCGGCCTCTTCAACGAAAATCCTGAACATGGCTTACTCCATGGTGAGAACGTATGAAGAACATTGTTCTCATTTCGTTCTCAGGAGTCAAGCCATCTCGACCATCTCCAAACAGAATGGTTAACCCGCTGAATTTAAGCAACAAAAAAGCCCCGGCCGATGGCCGGGGCTTTCGCCAACCGCTCGAAGTCGAGCGATCGATAGCAGTCTTTTACTCAGTAACGGCCGAGGCTCGGGCCGCCGAACTTGTAGTTCAAGCGAACGAGGCCCATGTCGACGTCCTGGCGGATGCGATCGGTGCCAACCAGGCCTGCGAACGTGACGTTCTTGTCCTGCAGGAAGATGTGGTTGTACTCGACGCCAACCGACCAGTTCGGGGCGAAACCGTACTCGAGGCCGGCACCGATCGTGCCACCCCAACGGGTCTGATCGTTCGAGGACAGCAGCGCGCCGCCAGGGGTCGAGACTTCATACTTGCTGCCGGCGACAGCCGCACCGCCCTTGGCGTAAAGGAGGACGTTGTTCCAGGCGTAGCCGATCTGACCGGTGATCAGACCGAACGAGTCGATCTTGGAGCGGTTGCGCGTCGCGAACAGCGCGCTGACGTTGTCGCCCGAGAAGTCAGCCCAGTTGCCCTGACCTTCGATACCGAATACCCACTGGCCCGACTGCATGCGGTAGCCGATCTGGCCGCCGACCGTGCCGCCGGTCGCATCGTGCGAACCCTCGCGGCCACCGCCGACGAGATCCCAAGTCGAATGGGCGGAACCGCCGCCGCCGTTGACGCCGATGTAGAAGCCGCTCCAGTCGTAGATCGCGGCGACCATCGCCGGCGCCTTGGTGTAAGGCCGCGCAGCGAGGTCAGCAGCCACCGCCGGTGCGGTCGCGCCGAGCGCGACAAGGCTCACAGCAGCAAGCAACAGATTCTTGTTCATTTGATTCCCGTTCCAGTTTCGTCGTTAGGCCCCCGGGCCGTAGCGTCGTCATAGCAGCGCTCGACAGAATTGCTGTAACCTCGACGCCACAGTTCGCGCCAAAGGATCGCGCTTAATTAATGAAGATTTACCAGCGCGCGCGGGAAACCCTTTGAAACAAGAGTTTTCATGAGTTCCATTGTCGACTACACGACATACGCAGCATGCGCGCGTAACAACGTCGCGCGCACGTTCGCGTGATTGGAGAATCGAATGCGCAGACGAATTGCTCTCCCCATTTTCGCCACATTTTCGCTCGCCCTCGCCACATTTGGTTTCACGCTTAGCGCAAGCGTGCCTGCGCGCGCGTTCGGGACCCACCATGCCTTCTGCCTCACCGGCGATGAATGGCCGGGGCTGAGCAATTGCACGTTCGACACTTACGCGCAGTGCCAGGCGAGTTCGTCGGGCCGCGCCCTCACCTGCATCGCGAACCCGTATTTCGCAGGCCAGAGCGACGATCCCTACGCGTATCAGAACAGGCCGCGCGCGCAGGTGCCGGGTTATTCGCCCGGTTACTATTTGCCGCGCTGAGATGCGTCGCGCTCGCTTCGCGCTCCTCGCGATCGGCCTGCTGCTCGCCGGCGCGCCTGCGCACGCGCAGACCTACGATCCGAGCTATCCGGTCTGCATGCAGATCTACGGTCCCGTCGGCTATTTCGATTGCCGCTACACCTCTCTCGAGCAGTGCAGATTTTTAGCCCTCGGTCGGTCAGCGACGTGCGTGGCGAACCCGTATTTTGCGCAGAAGAAGCCCCCTCGCCACTCGCGGCGCGTCAATTAAATCGGGACTTTGATATGCGGCCCGCCTTGCGTTGAGCTTCCGACGCCACGCTCGGCAATCTGGTCGGCGAGACCGGCGCCGCCGCTGGCTCTGGATGATCGAACCCGTTCGGATGCTGCCCGAGATCCGGTGGCTTGAGGACGCCTCCTTATCCAGCCATCGTAACGATCAACGGTCCGCTTCGCGTAGCGATCACGGTGTGCTCGTATTGAACGGTCGGCGCCTCGGGGCTGCTGTAGAGCGTCCATGGATCATCGCCATCCTCTGCCCATTCCGCGCCAAGGGACAGGAACGGCTCGACGGTGAACACGAGGCCTTCGCTCATGATGCGGCGTTCGGAGCGGTCGGGCCACGTTGCGATCTCCGTCGGCTCCTCGTGGAGCGACAGGCCGACGCCGTGACTGGCAAGGTTCCTGACCAGGCTGTAACCGTTCTTCCGCGCAAAGGTCCCGATGGCCTGACCGATACCGGCAATCGGTTTGCCGGCTCCGACCTGCTGCAGGCCCGTCCACATCGCCCGCCGGCCGTCCCTGCAAAGACGTTCGACCGCGCGGGTTGCGGGTGGAACGGCGAATGAGGCTCCCGCATCCGCAAAGAAGCCGTTCTTCTCGGCTGACACGTCGATGTTCACGAGGTCCCCGCGCGCGATCCGCCGATCGCCGGGGATGCCATGAGCGATCTCCTCGTTCACGCTGATGCAGGTTGCGCCCGGAAAGTCGTAGGCCAGCTCCGGAGCCGAACGTGCACCGGCGGCCTCCAGCAGCGTTCGCCCGATCTGGTCGAGCTCGGAGGTGGACATGCCCGGCTCGAGCGCCTTTCCCATTGCCTCCAGGGTATTGGCGACAATGCGCCCGATCTCCTTCAGGCGCGCGAGGTCGTTGTCATCCGAGATTGTCATGTCATGCTCTTCCGAAAGCCGGGACATAGCCCTTGTGAAGGCAGCTTGCAAACGGAAGAGATCGTTTCCAAAACGCGTTCAGATCTCGTCGAGCAAGGTGCGGACTTTGGCAGCCAGGTCTTCGATAGCGAAGGGCTTGGGAAGCAGATGCTTGCCGGCATCGAGCACGCCATTGTGAACGATTGCATTGCGCGTGTAGCCGGTGGTGAACAGCACTTTCAGCGCCGGGTATCGTTTCGACAGCTCGGCCGCCAGCTCGGCGCCGGTCATGTCGGGCATGACGACATCCGTGAACAGCAGATCTGGAACGAAACCATTTTCGATCGTCCTGATCGCCTCTTTGGCGCTGGCTGCCTCGATGACGTTGTAGCCAAGTTCGCGCAGGCTTTCGGACGAAATGTTGCGGACGCGCTCGTCGTCTTCCACGACGAGAATGGTTTCGTTCTGATGGCTTGCACCGGCGGGTATTTCTTCCTGTGACAGAGCTGAGCCCGCCTCCTCGCCGGCGAAGCGTGGAAGGTAGATCTTCACGGTCGTGCCAACATCGACTTCCGAGTAAATTTTGACATGGCCGCCCGACTGCCGCACGAAACCGTAGACCTGACTGAGGCCGAGACCGGTGCCCCTGCCCACGACCTTGGTCGTGAAAAACGGATCGAACACCTTGCCCAGCACGTCGGCCGGAATTCCCGTGCCGTTGTCCGTCACGGCCACGAGAACGTACTGCCCGGGTGCGAGTGCATACTCGCGAGCATATTTTCGGTCTATCGAGACGTTGCTGGTTTCTACTGTCAGCCTGCCGCCCTTCGGCATGGCATCGCGCGCATTGACCGCGAGGTTGATCATCGCGCTTTCCAGCTGGGCCGGGTCTGCCTTGACCCGCCAGAGGCCAGCCGCCAACACCGTCTCGAGGCGGATCAGCTCGCCCAGCGAGCGCTCGAGCAACTCGCTCATCCCGCCGACCATCTTGTTGATGTCCACGACCTCAGGCGCGAGCGGCTGTTGGCGCGAGAACGCGAGCAGCCTCTGCGTCAACGTGGCTGCGCGATTTGCACCGTCGATGGCGCCCTCGATGAAGCGGTCTATGCTGACCTCTCCCCTGCCGAGCCGCCGCTTGGCAAGATTCAGGCTGCCGAGAATCACGGCCAGCATATTGTTGAAGTCGTGGGCAATGCCGCCGGTCAACTGCCCGACGGCTTCCATCTTCTGGGATTGCCGCAATTGCTCTTCGGCCTTCATGCGCTCGGCAATTTCGTCGGCAACACGTTGCTCCAATCCGGCGTTGAGCGCCTCGAGCCGGGTCAAGAGCTGGGCGTTGTCGATAGCGGTGGCGGCATGGCCCGCAATACCAAGCAACGCGGACTCCTGCTCGGCTTGGAATTTACCCGTCTCGGCGTGACCGAAGAAAAGTCCGCCGAAAACTTCGCCGGTGCGCGAGATCACAGGGACCGCCAGGTAGGATCGGACCGGAAGATGGCCCTCGGGCATGCCTTTCCGCGGCGCGTTCTTGCCATAGCGGGGGTCCCGCAGGATATCGTCGGACCTCACCACGCCGGAGCCCTCGAAGGTCGGGCCAAAGACGGCTGTGTTACGCGGCATCGGAAAGTTTTCAAACGCGGATCGCGGCGCACCAGACAGCGAATACAGCATGTAGCTGCCGCCATCCGGCGCCAGAACGTTGTAGAAAAAGGCGCCGAATTGAGCACCGGTGAGTCCGACGCCGGCATCCGTCACGATCTGGACGATCTTGTCGAGGTCGCGTTCGCGAGAGACCGAGGCCCCGGTATCATTGAGTATTCTGAGATGACGCTCGGTTTTCTTTTGCGCGGTGATATCCAGAACCGTTCCGATGAACCGAACAGCTTGGCCGTTGGCAAAGATGGCTTGACCGGTCGCGGCGATCCAGCGTTCGACCCCATCCTCGATGCCAATGGTCCGGTATTCCATGTTGTAGTTTGCCGGCGCGTGCGGCGTCAGCGCCGCGGAGACGGCCTCGTGGGCGCGCTGCCTGTCTTCGGGATGAAGGCCCTTCAGGAACGACCCTTCATAGCTGACTTCGGCGTCCGGCGATAAACCGAACACCTCCTTGCAGCGGCTATCCCATCGAAGAACGTTGTTGACCGGGTCGTAGTCCCAGGTGCCGATACCAGCCGCCTTGTTTGCAAGCGTCAGTCGTTCGGCGGCCTCCCGCGCCGCCTGTTCCGATCGGACGCGCTCGATGTGGGCCCACGACCGTTCGGTCACTTCGGTGAGCAAGGCGAGTTCGCGCGGCGTCCACTGGTGCGGGCCCCGGTGATGGATCGCCATCAAGGCGGTGAGTTGCCCTTCTTTGACCAAGGGCATGCAAATCGTCGAACCGATCCCGATGTTCTGGAAAGTGGCGGCTTCCTCAGGCGCAAGCTCCTTCAAATTGTCATTGATGATCAGGGGCCTGCCGGCGCCGAGCTCTCGCACCGCCTTCTTCCCGAAGTCAGCCAGGCTGTAGTGACCAAGGATATGCACCGCGCCCGGCGCCGCCCAATCCCCGCGTATGGTGAAGCCGTCCTGGTCGGGATCCATATCGGCATAGGCACAGCTCGATACCTCGAGATGCTCGCCAAGCATCCTGGTCGTCACCGCCATCACGCCGTCGGCATCGCGGGTCCTGGCCGTCTCCTTGTTGAGTGCGTCCAGGAAAAGCAGCCGGGCTTCGTTCTCCCGCACGGCCGTCTCAGCACGGCGACGCTCAACGGCCGTGCGCGTACGCTCGGCAACATCGCGAATGAGCTCCAGCTCTTCGGGGCTCCATTCGCGCGGCCCGGCATTGTTCAAATACAGCAGCGCCACGACCCCATCGGCCTCCGAGATCGGCATGTTGACGAGCGCACGCGCAGAGATCGCCTCGAGAGCCTCGGCACGATCGCCGACGCGAGGGTCTTTTTCAGCATCGGCACAGATGACGGTCTCGCCCCGCTTGAGATCTTCGATGTAGCTGCCATAGTCGCGGAAGCGCAGCACGCCTGCGAGGCTCAGGATGCCCGGTGCGTTCCAGTCGCGGACAATGGTGATGGTCTCGGCTGAGGTGTCGACCGTGCCATAGCCCGCCCGGCTGACGTTCAGGCTGCGGCCGAGCAGTTCCGCCGCAGCATAGGCGAGATCGTCGGGATTGCTGATCTCTCGGATGAAGTCGCCGAGTGTGGCTAAGACGGAATTGCGATCGGCCGAGCGGATCCCGGTCGCTGTCGTCATTGGTCTTCCCCTGCCACGTTCCTAGCTCCACGAGGAGCTACTGCTTGATCGTCCCGCTGCTGTTCGCTTCGACCACAGGTAGCCCGCCTGACTTTCTGAGTGATGCAGCCGGGTCGCGCAAATTGTCTGCGCGATAACCGCATGATGGCATTTAGGTTCCTGTCGTCACCGTCCCCTTGGGAGATGCTGTTCTGCCTGCTCCCACATCGCCCCCAGATTGCCAATCCAGCCGTCGCGGACAGACCCGTGCGGATGCGCCACCGCAAGTTGTGGCTGCGCGGATCATCGTGTAACATCGATCTCTGCTTTTCACTGCGGGTGGTCCCCGTCGTTTCATGCTCGCCCGTAGTCTGCTTGTCCTGGCCTCGCTGATGCTTCCTGGCGCATTGCACGCCGAAGGGACGCCGGCCGAGAAGACTGGATTTGCATCCAGGCTGACGATCTATCTTGCCAAGGGACCACCAGACGCCTGCGGACCGGGCTGCGACCGCTGGATCGCCATCGAGGGCGATATCGACCAGGACGCTGCGCCGCGCATTCGCCGCTTCCTTGCCGGCGTCAAGGACACGCAGCGTCCGATCTACCTCTATTCACCGGGCGGAAACGTGGAGCAGTCCTATGTCATCGGGCGGTTGTTGCGCAGCCGCAAGGCGATCGGTCGGGTTGGCCGGACCATCGCGACGGCGTGCGCCGCGGGCACGCAGGTGGACGCCGCGTGCCTGAAAATAAAAAATACCGGCGGCGAGGTGGAAGCCGAACTCACCACTTACCATGCGATGTGCAACTCGGCCTGCGGCTACCTGTTTCTCGGAGCGACATCGCGCGAGGTCGCCCCCGACGCCGCGCTGGCGGTCCATAATTCCAGGCTGGTCCTTGCCTTTCACGGGCATCCGCCTCCGGCGGCGGTCGCGGAATACAGGCAGCGCCGGATGGCCAGGGCCGATCGCGATCGCGCTGCGTTCATCGCGGCGATGGGAATCAGCCGCGAGCTAGACGATCTGATCCGGACGGTGAAGTTCGAAAACCTGCACCTGCTGACGCGCGCCGAGCTCTATCGTTTCGGCATCGACACGCGTTCGCTTGCCGAAACGGCGTGGAAACTGGAAAAGGAAGCGCGCCCCTTCGTCCGCAAGATCGCGATGCTGAAGGAGAACGGCGCGTCGTTCCGGCCTATGGAATGGCGTCTGTCCTGCGAAAGCGGAAAGCGCGTGCCGTTGACATTCGCGCGCGAGATCGACGAGACGGCCATCGGCAAGACCACCATCCTGGTGACGGCGGACGCCGCTCCGGACAACGCGGCCGGAGGGTCTGTGTTGCGGGCCGGAAAATACGAAGTCTGGCGCGGCAGCATTGATCCGGACATGCTCAAAGCGATACTGGCGTCCCGCTCCCTCCATGTCCGCGAAACCACGCTGTTACCCGACGACAAGGCGGACATCACGAAATTCGACATCGACTTGACGGGCCTGACGTCAGTGTGGCCGCAGCTTGCGGCGTCATGCGCGGCGGCGACGCCGGCTCCGAAGAGCCCGTGGCCGGCCATTCAGCAGCCGAACGCCAGCGTAACGCCCCCGGCCGCACCGTCGCCATGAGTCAACGTGGCGAAACTCGAACATCGCGCCGAAGGTCAGCTCCGCCAGGGAGTGTTGCGGATGCGCGTGCATGCGTTCGGCTTGTGAAATGTGGGGTCGTGATCTTCGATGTAATCGAAATTGACAGTCCCGAACGTGGTCTGCGGCTTCTTCAAGGCCGAGCAGGTTTGTACCTGAAGGAATTCGTTCTTGAAATCACCGCGCGGAAATGCGGTGGTCACCTGGTCGCGCTGCTCTGGCGAGTACTCGTCATAGCCAATCCCCACGACGTCGACCAACACACCCGCATTCGTGAGAGCGATTTCCGGCCGCATGTATTGTGGAATTCCGGGCGTCGTATGTAACGCGATCGCCTCCCAAACCAGATCGGCTTTTGGCTCGTCGATGCCGTGCCCCCTCAGAAATTCGCGGGCGGCATCGGCGCCCTCAACTTCAAATCGCTTGGTCTGTGTATGGTAATGGTCGACAAGCCCGAGATCGTGGAACAGCGCCGCGATGTAGAGCAGCTCGGAATCGAATTTCAGATTTTGCCGATGTCCCTTGATCGCGCCGAACACAAAGACGCGGACCGAGTGGTTGAACAACATGTCGTTTTCGTACTGGCGCACCAGCTCGGCGGCCTCCCGTGTGATCTTGCTGTCGGGAATCTTCACGCCGGAAATTGCGATGGTCATTTCAAGCTCCTGCCTTGAATCGCCGATATCTCAGGACATGCCGTCGCAGTCGATGGCATGTGTTTACCCTCTTGCCGTCTGGCACCGGGGTCAGGCTGCCATCTCTTTCGCGGCCTGTGGCGTATTTCGGAAGCTGATTGCCATGCGATTGTACGCATTCATCAGGCCGATCGCGATGGTGAGATCGACGAGCTCGCGCTCCTCGAAGACGGCGCGGGCAGCCTCGTAAGCTTGATCCGGGATGCCGGTTTCGGCCACACGGGTCACCGTTTCAGCCCATGCGAGGGCGGCACGCTCCCGCTCGTCGAAGAGATGACCGCCTTCCGCCCAGGCCTGCACCAGCGCGATCTTTTCGATCTTCTGTCCGCTCTTCAGCAGATCGCGCGTGTGCATGTCGAGGCAGTAGGCGCAATTGTTGATCTGCGAAATGCGCAGATAAACCAGAGTGACGAGCGTTGCAGGAAGATTGCTCTGCATGACATAGCCGTAAACGCCGCCGAGCGCTTTCATGCCTGCGGGTGCAATGCGGTCGTAGTCGAGACGCTTAGCCATTTTCATACTCCATGATCGGTTCTGTTCGGCGGCTGTCGCCATGTACTTCCGCCATGTACTTCCCTGCCCGATAAATGGCCCCGCCATGGTCTACAAAAAAGCACCAAGAATGGACGAAAATCGTGTACCACGGGGGCATGGTCAAACCGCTGCAGCTGGAGCTCGATCGATCTGCGAAGACGCCATTGGCGGAACAAATCCGCAGAGGTATCGGAGCTGCCATCGAGAGCGGCGTGCTGGCTCCGGGAGCTCGTCTGCCCTCATGGCAGGATTTGGCGGCTCAGCTGGGCGTGGCGCGCGGCACCGTGCGATCGGCCTACGAAAAACTTTCCTCTGCGCAACTGATCGTCGCGTCGCGCGCGACCGGAACGCGTGTTGCGGATCGACCCGCCTTTACCCCTCGGCAGGAAGCCGCTCCCCACCCCGGCTCGTTCATGGAGATGTACCAGGAGCTCACTGCGGGACCGGCCGTTTTCCAAATGGGTGTGCCCGCTCACGAGACCTTTCCCGCCAAGCTCTTCTCGAGGATGCGCACGCGGGCGGTGCGCGCGGAAACCAGCGCACCGGCCATTTATCGGGATCCCCGCGGCGAGCTGGAATTGAGGCGCGACATTGCGGCATATCTCGCGCTGGCGCGGGGTATCGAATGTGCACCGTCGCAGATCATCATCACCGGCGGCTTCAGCAGCGGCCTCGGACTGGCACTGCGGGTTCTCGGCCTCGAGCAGAAGAAGGTCTGGATGGAGGACCCGGGCTTCCCCTTCACAAGACACGGCCTTGAGCTTGCAAGGTTGTCGATCAGGCCGATCCCGGTTGATGTAGACGGCATTGACGTCCGTTACGGCCTGAAACACGCTCCTGATGCTGCGTTGGTGGTCGTGACGCCGGGACAGCAGGCACCGCTTGGCTCCACCTTGTCGCTGGCAAGACGTTCATGTCTTCTCGACTGGGCAGCCCAGGAAGGGGTATGGGTGATCGAGGACGACTATCTGAGCGAGCTTCAGCTGAGAGGGCGGGCCACACCGGCGCTCGCCTCTCTCGATCGTTTCGGGCGCGTGATTCACATCGGGTCGTTCAGCAAGACCCTGACTCCTGCCTTGCGGCTGGGCTTCGTCGTTGCACCCGCCTCTCTGGCATCCCGTTTTGCCGAGGTAGCGGCATGCCTCGCTCCGGCGCCCGGGCCCTCCGTACAGCTCGCAACCGCCGAATTCATCCGCGACGGCCACTATCTGCGGCATCTTCGACGCACGAAGCGGGCCTATGCCGCGCAAGTCGATGCGCTGCTGAAATATTTGAAGGCACGCGCCAAGGACGTTGCGAAGGACGTTGCGATCGCCGGATTGGCCGCGGTCCTGAGACTGCCGGACGGAACCTCCGACGTCGCGATCGCGAGGGAAGCAGCATCGTTTGGGTTGGCGCCCACGCCCCTATCGCTATGGCATGCGTCCGCGGCCTCGGCGCGATCCGGCCTGTTGCTGGGCGTCGCCACATCTCCCCACAAGAGGATCGAGGCGTCCTGCGATCGGCTCCTTCAGATCATCGACCGTCATACGTGACGAGCTTCGACCCCATGTTTCCGCAATCTACACCGGCGTGTAGATCACGAGCTTCAGCGCCGGATCGTCATTGGCCTGAAAGCTCGTGTGCTCGAACCGGAGCACGCCCTTGGTCGGATGGTTCATGATCTTGAGGCCCGCGGCAGTGCTGCGGATCTCGTGCGCCTCCCACCATTTGACGAATTCCGGACTGCCCTGGCGCAGCCGCGTCAGCAATTCCGTAAAGGCGGGATCGCCGGCCCAGACGTCGTGAGTGGCGCGAAACATCGCGACCATGCTCTTGGCGATGTCAGCCCAGCCGGCACCGTAGAATTTTCGCGTCTGCTTGTTCGTCATGACCAGCAGCAGCGTGTTGCGGTCCTGCTCGGGCAATTGTCCGAACCCGAAGATCTCCTCGGCCGCCGCGTTCCAGGCCAGCACGTCCCAGCGCCGCCCCGTGACATAGGCCGGCTGCGCCAGGCTCTCGATCATCCGCCGAACGGGGGGCGGCACGATCTCGCGCGTGAACGCGCGCCTATCGCCGTCGCGCGCAAGTGCCTTGAGATGGGCGTGCTCGGTCTTGCTGAGGCGCAACGCTCGCGCCAGCGCATCCACGGTGGTGACCGAGGGGCTGACGGTGCGGCCCTGCTCGAGGCGGATGTACCAGTCGACGCCGATGCCGGCGAGCTGCGCCACCTCTTCGCGGCGCAGGCCCGCCGTGCGACGCCGCCGGCCCGCGGGAAGCCCGACCGTCTTCGGCGACAGCTTTTCGCGGCGGGACCTGAGGAAGTCGCCGAATTCGACGCGGCGTGGGTCGGCCATGGTGACGTGCCTCGATGGAGGGCTTGGGGAATACTAGGATAATACCAGGCCTTCCTGGGCCTGGAAAGGCGGCGCATATGGGCTTCAACCCACTTTGAGGTGAGATCATGAAAGCTGCCGTATTGAAATCATTTGGATTGAGGAAGCCGCGGACCCTGTGCTCGGCACGGGCGAGGTCATCGTGGACGTCATCGCAACGCGGGTGCTGTCCTACATGAACGAGGTCTTCAGCGGGGCACGCAACTATGCCCTCGACCTGCCGATCATCCCGGGGCCAGGCGGCATCGGCCGGGTACGCGCCATCGGCCCGGACGCAACCAAGCTCAGCGTTGGCGACTGGGTGTTCTGCGACCCGACGGTGCGCTCGCGCGACGACGCCGCAGCGCCCGACATTGCCCTGCAAGGACTCACTGCCCCCGGTGCCGGCGCCATGCGCCTGCAACAGCATTTTCGCCATGGCTCGTTCGCCGAGCAGATGCGGGTGCCGACGGAGAACGTCAAACGGCTTGGCACGATCGCGTCGGAGGACGCCACGCGATGGTGCGCGCTGGGGACGCTGCTGGTGCCCTATGGCGGCTTTCTCGCCGCCAGCCTTCAGCCCGGCGAGACCGTGCTGGTGAGCGGGGCCACCGGCAATTTCGGCAGCGCAGCCGTCTCCGTCGCGCTCGCGATGGGCGCGGCCTGCGTGGTCGCGCCCGGCCGCAACGACAAGATCTTGGCCGACCTCGTCCGCCGTTTCGGCGATCGCGTGAAGCCGGTCAAACTCTCCGGCAACGAGGATCACGACCGCGAGAGCATGAAGCGTGCGGCGCCCGGGCCGATCGACTGCGTGCTCGACATCATGCCGCCCTCGGTGAGCACGAATGTGGTGCGCGCGGCGATCATGACGGTGCGCCCCAATGGCCGCGTCGTGCTGATGGGTGGCGTCGGCATGGCCGGCGGCGCTGGCCTCGAGCTGCCCTACCCCTGGATCATGCGCAACTGCATCAGCATCCACGGCGTCTGGATGTATCCGCCGGATGCGGCAAGCCGCCTGATCGCGCTGGTGCGCGCGGGACTGCTGAGGCTGGAGGAGTACGAGGCCACGGCCTTCGACCTCGACCACGCCAATGAGGCGGTAGCCCATGCCGCAGCCAATGGCGGGCCGTTCAAATTGACGGTGATCCGGCCTTGAACCTCCCGGGAGCACCATTTTTTTCGTCAGTGCGCCCAAGCACTTGGCTACTGTGCATGGGGTTGTTTTCGCGGTTTTTACTCGAGCTCGACCACCTGGCCGTTCGACAGCGACACGCGGCGGTCCATCCGGCCGGCGAGCTCCATGTTGTGGGTCGCGATCAGCATCGAGACCTTGGTCGCCTTGACGAGCTGCATCAGGGCCTGGAAGACGTGGTCAGCGGTGTGCGGATCGAGATTGCCGGTCGGCTCGTCCGCAAACAGCACCCGCGGAGCATTGGCCACCGCGCGCGCGATTGCAACGCGCTGCTGCTCGCCGCCCGACAGCTCGGACGGACGGTGCGTGATGCGCTCGCCGAGGCCGAGATAGCCAAGGATCTCCTTGGCGCGCTTGACGCTCTCGGATTTCTTGAGGCCGCGGATCATCTGCGGCAGCATGACGTTCTCCAGCGCCGAGAACTCCGGCAACAGCCGGTGGGACTGGTAGACAAAGCCGATGTCGGTGCGGCGAAGCTGGGTGCGCTCGATGTCGGGCAGTTGCGAGGTCGGCGCGCCATTGACGTAGACCTCGCCGGAATCAGGCGCTTCCAACAGACCCGCGATGTGCAGCAGCGTCGACTTGCCCGAGCCTGACGGCGCCACCAGCGCGACGGACTGCCCCGCCCACAGCGCGAGCTTGGCGCCGTCGAGGATCGTCAGCGGCACCTCGCCCTGCAAGTACTGTCGCTTTATCTCGTGGAGATAAATGACCGGTACATCTTCCGCCCCCTGCTGCTCCATCAGCCCCTCACTCGTACCGCAGCGCTTCGACGGGATCGAGGCGCGCGGCGCGCCAGGACGGATACAGCGTCGCCAGGAACGACAGCGTCAGCGCCATGATCACGACGGCCGAGGTCTCGCCGATGTCGATCTCGGCGGGCAGCTTCGACAGGAAATATAGCTCTGGCGAAAACAGTTCGGTGCTGGTCAGCCAGGACAGGAATTGCCTGATCGATTCGATGTTCAGGCAGATCACCAGCCCGACGATGAAGCCGACCATCGTACCGACCACGCCGATCGAGGCGCCCGTGATCAGGAAGATGCGCATGATCGAGCCTTGCGAGGCCCCCATGGTCCGCAGGATCGCGATGTCGCTGCCCTTGTCCTTCACCAGCATGATCAGGCCGGAAACGATGTTGAGCGCGGCGACCAGCACGATCATGGTGAGGATCAGGAACATCACGTTGCGTTCGACCTGGAGCGCGTTGAAGAAGGTCGAGTTGCGCTGCCGCCAGTCCACCAGAAACACCGGCCGGCCCGCCGCCTCCGTCACGGCCTGGCGGAACGCGACGATCTGATCCGGATTGGTGGTGAAGACCTCGATCGAGGTGACGTCGTTGCTGCGGTTGAAATAGGCCTGCGCCTCCGCGAGCGGCATGAACACGAAGCCGAGATCATACTCGGACATGCCGATCTCGAACACCGCGGCGATCTTGTACGGCTTGATGCGCGGTGTCGTGCCCATCGGCGTGACCGCGCCCTTAGGCGCCACCAGCGTGATGCTGTCGCCGGCGTGCAGCGACAGCTGGTCAGCGAGGCGCCGGCCGATCGCGACCCCCTGCCCGTCATCGAAGCCCTCGAGCGAGCCCTGCTTGATGTTCTTGGCGATCGAGGTGAGGTTGTTGAGGTCGTCGGAGCGGATGCCGCGCACCAGGACGCCGGAGGCGTTCCACGGCGATGACGCCAGCGCCTGGCCATCCACCACGGGCGCTGCGAGCCGAATGCCCTGGACCTGACTGAGGCGGTCGGCGACGTCCTTCCAGTCGGTCAGCGGCGATTCCAGCGGCTGGACCAGGATGTGGCCGTTGAGCCCGAGTATCTTGTCGAGCAACTCCTTGCGGAAGCCGTTCATGACGGCCATGACGATAATCAGTGTCGCCACGCCCAGCATGATGCCGAGGAAGGAGAACCCGGCGATGACCGAGATGAATCCCTCCTTGCGGCGCGCCCGTAGGTAGCGCCCCGACAGCATCCACTCGAATGGTGCAAAAGGCGCGGTTTGAACAGTTTCGGTCATGGTCTCATCCATCGCTCGATAGTCCCATGATTCGGGGTCAAATGTGGCCGGATTGGCGGCCGCGATCTCGGGCGATGAACAATATTCAGCCGACCAGCCTTATCAGCCCACAAGTCTTGCGACCGCGTCCGCAGGCGACATGGTCTCGCGGGCGCCGTCACTTCGCCGCTTGAGCTCGACCTTGCCGTCGGCGAGCCCTTTCGGCCCGATCATGATCTGCCACGGAATGCCGATCAGGTCGGCGGCGGCGAATTTGGCTCCGGCGCGCTGTTCGGTGTCGTCGTAGAGCACGTCGACGCACTTGGCGGACAGCTCCGCATAGAGCTTCTCGCAGGCCGCATCGACCGCGGCATCGCCCTGCTTGAGGTTGAGAATCGACACGCGGAACGGGGCAACGGCCTCCGGCCATTTGATGCCGGCATCGTCATGGCAGGCCTCGATAATGGCGCCGAGCAGGCGCGAGACGCCGACGCCGTAGGAGCCGCCGTGGATCGGCACGTCGACACCGTCGGGGCCTGCCACCAGCGCCTTCATCGCCTCGGAATACTTCGTGCCGAAATAGAAGATCTGCCCGACCTCGATACCGCGGGTGTTCACCCGCTTGTCCGCGGGCACTTCCTGCTCGAAGCGCGCGGCGTCGTGAACGTCTTCCGTCGCCGCATAGACCGACGTCCATTGCTTGATGATCGGCGTCAAATCGCTCTCATAGTCGACGTCCTCGCCCGGCACCGGCAGGTCCAGCACGTCGCGATTGATGAACACGCCGGATTCGCCGGTCTCGGCCAGCACAATGAACTCATGACTGAGATCGCCGCCGATCGGGCCGGTCTCGGCGCGCATCGGGATCGCCTTCAGCCCCATCCGCGCGAAGGTGCGCAAATACGCGACGAACATCTTGTTGTAGGCGACGCGCGCCGCGGCCTCGTTGAGGTCGAATGAATAGGCGTCCTTCATCAGGAACTCGCGGCCGCGCATCACGCCGAAGCGCGGACGCTGCTCGTCGCGGAATTTCCATTGAATATGATAGAGATTCAGCGGCAGGCTCTTGTAGGACTTCACATAGGCGCGGAAGATCTCGGTGATCATTTCCTCGTTGGTCGGGCCATACAGCAGCTCACGCTTGTGCCGGTCGGCGATGCGCAGCATCTCGGGGCCATAGGCATCGTAGCGGCCGCTCTCGCGCCAGAGGTCAGCGAGCTGGAGCGTCGGCATCAACAGTTCCAGCGCGCCGGAGCGGTCCTGCTCCTCGCGCACGATCTGCTCGATCTTCTTCAAGACGCGGAAGCCGAGCGGCAGCCAGGCATAGATGCCGGCGGCCTCCTGCCGGATCATGCCGGCACGCAGCATCAGCCGATGCGAGACGATCTCCGCCTCTTTCGGATTTTCCTTCAGAATGGGCAGAAAGAACCGCGACAACCGCATGGCAATACTCGAGGAATCAGTGATGACTTGCAGTGAAACCGGATTGGGAGCCAAAACACAAGACCGGGAATGAGGAAAACCCGCTAACACAGCGGAATTCCTGTCATTTTTCCGTCGACTTCAGATTCGACGTGATGTGCCGAAGAGCCCGATTCAGGGCGCCGCCACCTCAAGCTCGTCCTCCAGCGTGATCTTCTCGAAATCGCTCACCAGCGCGTCGATCCGCACATGCCAGCGGCCCGCAAAGGGCAGCTCGACCTTGCGCACGTGCCAGTAGCTGTCCGGCCCGAGCGAGGCGTTCCGCTCCATCGGCTCGATGCCGCGTTCGGGCAGGCTCAGCGTCAGCGTCACCTCCTTGGCCTCCAGCACCGCCCCCTCGCCAGTGATGAGCTGCAGCACGAAATCGTCGATACCCGCCTTACCCGGCGAGACCAGGATCTGAAACATCGCCCTGTCGGTGTGGATGTGGATCGCCAGCGGGGTCTCCGGAACGATCGTCCGCGGCGGCGGCGTGAAGCGCCAGCCGGCGACCACGGCGAAGATGCCGAGCGCGATGGCGCATTCGATCACGATCGAGCGCTTCAGGGCCGGCGCAGCCTTGTGATCTCCCGCGAGCGCCGGGGTCAGGCGGAAGCGGTTGAGCGCGGCAAGCGCCAACAGCACGAGGACCAGCGCGAGCTTGATCGAGAGGATGAGCCCGTAGCGGGTCTCGACCAATGCAGACGGATCCTCAAGCTGGACGATGGCGAGCGCGAGGCCGGTCAATGCGAGAACACCAACGACCGGCGCGGCGAGGCGAGAGAAGCGGTTCACGACAGGCAATGCCACGGCGGGCCGCTTCGATAACAGGGCGACCAGCGGTGCGAGGGCTCCAATCCAGAAGGCAACACCAAGACCATGGAGAAAGATTGCCGGCCGGGTCAACAGTTCGGGCGGTGCCGTAGCGGCGTGCCCGGTCATTGCCAGCGACAAGCCGACGCCGACGAAGGCAATAATGGTCAGAGCGCGCGCGCACCACGCGCTGCCTAGCGCCAGCAATGCGAACAGCATTGCAGCGACGGCCACGAGCAAGGCGGGGCCCGCGCTGGTCCCGAATGCCACTTTCCAGGGAGCCATCGTCGCGAGAGCCGACAACGGTAGCCCGAGGAGATCAAGCCCCAACACGCCAAGGGACACCACCGCGCTCGGGAGACCGATGGCGAGCGCCACACGCGGGACGGTTATGCCCGTCATCGACCACGCAACCCAGCGCGCAAAGAACGCGCCGCCGACGCCGACGAAGAGGCCAAGATAGAGACCGACCCGCGCCAGCCAGATCAGCACGTTCAATCCGCGATCGGCGTTTGCGGGAGGTTGCGTCCCCGTCGGCGTGCCGATAGAGAAGATCACCGATCCCGTAACGGGATGGCCGTCCTGCGAGATCACGCGATAGCTGACGACCGCCGTGCCCTGCGGCATGTCCATCGGCATCGCGACCGAGATGGTCTCGCCCGATGCGTTGACGCGCACATCATCCCGCGCCCTGCCCGCGCCGTCGATCAGCCGGATCGCGCCCGGCGTCACTGTCTCATTGAAGCGCAACTCCACCGCCTTCGGCGCGCTCGCGAGCATGCTGCCGCTCGCCGGCTCGACCGCGACGAGCGCCGCGTGCGCCGAGGCGCCGGTCGCGAAGCCGACAACGAGAAGCAGCGTCGCCAGCGCGGCGAGCAGGCGCATCAGGGTTTTGGCAGAAGTTTTACGCCCGGCGCCGGTGACTTGCCCTCGTGCGAATGCCCTGCCCCCTCCGCGGGGATCTCGATCCAGCGGCTGACGCCGGTCTCGCATTCCTGGACGACGGGGAAGTACAGGATTGTGTTCGGTTTGAGCGTGTCGGTCAGGGCCGTGTGCATGACGAACTCGTCATAGTTCTTGTCCGGCAGCTTACCGCCGGACCAGGTCACCTCCTTGACGCCGGACGAAAGCTTGTTGCCGTGATAGTCGTATTCGCTGGCATATTTGCCCTCGACCACGTCAACACTCCAGCCCGCCTTCGGCATCGGTTTCACCGCGATCACGCCTTCCGGGATCTGCACCCGGATTTTCACCGTGGGCGAGCCGGCGCAACCGTGCGGGACAGCGAAGACGGCCTTGTACGATCCCCCCACGGTTGCCTGCTTGCCTTCGAGGAAGACGTGCGCAGTCGCTGGCGTTGCCGCAAATACGCTCAGAACAATCAGCCAGGTTCGCTTCGACATATTGGATCTCCCAAAGGTCCAGATCATGCTCGTCACATCTTCATTCCAGAATGATCAGGCATTTTCTTCATCATGTGCCCACTGTCGCCGGGCGCCTGCGCGCCGACGCCCTGGACGTCGAGGGAAACGGCGACCTTGCCGGCCTTCTCGAACTGAAGCGTCACTGGCACCTTGTCGCCCTGCTTGAAGGGGCCCTTCAGCTCCTGGAGCATGAGGTGGTAGCCGCCGGGGGCGAACTTCACCGTCTTGCCGGGATCGATCACCAGGCCCTTGTCGAGCAGGCGCATCTTCATCACGCCGTTCTCCATCGCCATCTCGTGAACCTCGGCCTTCCCCGCGATATCCGCGGAAACGCTGACCAGCTTGTCGGCCACTGTGCCCTTGTTCTCGATGGTGAGATAGCCGCCGGCGACCTTGGCGCCGCCCGGCGTCGCCCGGCTCCACGGTTGCGAGATGACGAGATCGCCGGCCTTGATGTCCTCGGCCTGCGCGACGGCACAGGCGGTCAGCAACACTGAAATCGCAAGGAGAGTTCGTCCGATATTCTTCATGTTGATTGCCTCTTTCTCGATTGATCGGGCCAAGAATGGCCCTGCATTCTTGCGATCACTTTCCGCCGCCGTCAGCATCGGCATTCGGAATGCGGGCCTGCCGCGGAGCCGAGCATAGAGCGTCACCATCGATACCTCATTCCAGCGTATACTGCTCTTCCAGTACCCGGCTCAAACAATGCTGACGTCGCCGTCGCTCGATCGATGATGCTGGCGCTGGCTATGTAGGTCTTGTTGGTGAGATTGCGCCCCTCGATGTAGGCAGACATCGGGCCGCCATTGTCGAATCCGGCTTTCAATCCCAACAGGGCGTAAGGCTCTGTCGTCAGCGTGTTCATGCTGTCGACGAAGTAGGCCTGTGGCACCCATTCTACGTTGGGTCCAACATAGAAACCGGTAGGGTGCTTGTAGAGAAGCTCCGTGCGCAAATAGTGAGTTGGGGCTCCCGGCAATCGATTGTTTCCGAAGATCGGATCTTTGTCGAAGCGGAAGTCGTTGAAGGAATAGGCGACATTTAGCCAGATCTTGTCCGGCGCCGGGCCATTGACGAAGATGTCACGAAAGATGGCTGCGCCCGCGCCGGCCTCGACGCCCTGATGGATGGTGCGGTCGGCATTGGTCACATTGCAATTGCCGAAAGCACTATAGAGGCATTGCAATTCGTCGCGAATGTTGGCCCGGTAGGCCGTCAGTTCCCAGGCATAATCAGATCGCTTCATGCGAGTCCCGATTTCGTACGTGGTCGCAATCTGCGGGCGGATGCTGGTGAACGGGATCGTCGGAATGCCGAGACCGATCGCGCTTTCGCCGAAGCTCGGCACCTCGGCACTCCGCGAGACATTGGCGAAGGCCTGCCAAGCCGGATCGATTTGCCACAACAGACCGCTTTTCGGCGACCAGAGATTAAAGCGCGTCGCCCCCGATTGATCCCCGTCGCTGAGGAAACGATCCTGCCGATTACGGGTCGCGTACAGAAATTGCGTGCCGCCGATCAATGCAAGATTTGGAAGGACGTAGAAGCTGTCTTCGATATAGGCGGAGGTGTTCTCCGACCGATCGATCGAGGAAGAAAGCAGAGCGCCCTTCCTCCCGCCGATGTTGGCGAACTGCTGGTTGTCGATGCTGCCGTTCAGCACCTGGACGCCCGCGACCAACCTGTTGCGGAAGCCGCCAATGGTGCGGTCATCCGTGATCTTCGCGAATCCGCCGTAGTCCTTGCAACGGTAGTCCAGCCACTGGAAAATCGGATGCATCAAATGCCGATCGACGCCAAAGGCGCCGAATTCGACTTTGGTGTCATCGAAACGAACGGTGGTTTTGTTGGCGAGCCTGACAGTGTCGATATTGCGCTGCTGATCCATCGCAACATTCGCCGGTGCAGCAGCTTCCGGATTGGTCAAAGCGGACGTCTTGGTCACGGTACCCGGAATTCGCTGCCGCACCTCGTTGGCATTGAGGTAGAACCGTGTCTCGACATCCGCGGAGAACTGATAGCCCACATTACCGCTCAAACGGTTGCTCGAGCCGAAGCTGTGATCGCGAAATCCGTCTGCGGCCTGCGCGGAAGCGGTCACGAAACCATCCCACCGCCCGTTGACGCCTCCCGCGTTCGCCTGAAGTCGTTTGTAGCCGAATCCTCCGACATCGAAGGATACACCGTTCGGAAACGAGTCGCGGCCAGTCGGGGTCACAAAGTTGATCGCGCCCCCCAGCGAATTGGCGCCAAACTGAAGCGCATTGCCGCCCTTGAAGACTTCGACATATTTGTAGGCGCTCGGATCAATCTCCTGGAAATCGCCATAGCCATCCGCGGTGTTGATCGGAATGCCGTCCATATAGAGCTGCACGCCGCGCAGATGAAAATTGCGCGACAGGCCGGATCCGCGAATCGAAAGACGGGTGTCGTCGCCCCATTTGGGCTGGGCGTACACGCCGGGCACGTAATCCAGAACATCCTTGATCGTGTTGGACGGCGTCGAGTTCCTGTAGGCATCGGCCGAGACGAGCGCCACGCCGCCCGGAGTCTGGTCAATTTCCGCCAGCGCTTGTTGAGCAGTCAGAACCGTCAGGGCACCCGGAGCCCCTGCACTCTGGTCGCTCACGGTTTCCTGCGGTGATGGGGTCGTTCGCAGGCTTCGGGTGATGCGGGCCGATCGCGCAGAATTGCGTGGCGGTCGGACCGCCGGCGTACGCTTCTGGTGAGGCGCCTCAACCGTGATCGGCGGCAGCACTGCGCTGCTGTCTTGGGCAAAGGCTCCGCTCGACGACGCAAGCAGCGCGGCCTGAATGGCAACGACGCTCACGCCAAGGCGGGCATGACAACGTAACATGGGGCATTCCTGACGCCGGGCTTTCTCTCCGGCCATTCGACAGCATCAATCGCCTGCGGCGGACCGCGGCGATCACGAGAGTCGTCAGGAAAATTGAGGCGGGGCGCGCGCCTGGGCGTTTGTACCCTTATGGGCCGCGCCGGCGAATGCCTCCGCCGCGTGCCACACCACGCGCTGGGCGTGGCGCAAGGGAACGGAGAGTTCGGCGTGCGGCGGCGAATCGGGCGACGCGCCCACCTGCGCCAGGCAACAGAGGGCACACGTACCGGCATGTGCGACCGGCGTACCCGCCGGATCGTTCAGCCCGCCTTGCTCGCCTGCGCTGTGGCAGATGACGGCGGCGGACAGCGGATCGGCCACGGCCTGGCCGGCCGCCAGACAGGCGGCAATCGGCGCCAGCACCTGCATAACTAGGGCAAGCAGGACCAGAGGTAGGAATTTTTGCAGCCGTGCGCGCATCCGCCGAACCGTTTGTTCGTCTACTAACTAAACACCGGCGGATGGCCAAGTCGAGCCCGGTTCCGCCGCCTTCTTGGTCCCGCGCAAATTCCCCGGAAACTGTGGTCCGGCCGGCCCAAGGGAGGGGACCTCCGGGATTTGAGGCAGTCGAGACCTGGCCCATCCACAGATTTCTTATATTTGTCATACACTTATGCGGCCGGCCGTCCGATCATTTCGTCAATTGCTCGAATTTTGAACATTCGTTGCCGAAAATGATGACAAGTGAGAAAAGTTGATCTAGCATCCTTTTGCTCAGGCTGGCCGCGAGGTCGAAGTCTGGTGGTCCAAGTCTCGGGAGGAGCCCCTGACGCGCAAAATGCAGCGTCGCCCCGCCAATCAAGATCAAATCTTAGAATCGGGGATAATAGGGTCGACACAATTTTCGAGCGGGGCTAGGGCCCCGCTCTTTTTTTGTCTGCGGGGCTAAAGCACCGATGAATGCTTCTCCCAATCCGATCGAACAGAGCTTTGAACTTGCAGCCTCGCGCTGCACCGATCTCACGCCACACGTCTATCAACGGCTGTTCGAACAGCATCCCGAAACGCGGGCGATGTTCCGCACCCAAGGCAGCGAACTCGTGATGGGATCGATGCTGGCTCTCACGATCGAGGCCATTCTCGACTTCGCCGGTGATCGCCGCGGGCAATTCCGGCTGATCACATGCGAGGTCGTATCGCACGATGGCTACGGCACGCCGCGCGAGCTGTTCATCGCCTTCTTCACCGTCATCAGGGATACGCTGCGCGATCTTCTCCGCGATGAATGGTCGCCGGACATGGCGCAGGCATGGGACCGATTGCTCATCGAGATCGACGCGTTCGCCGGCGCCCCGGCCTGACGCTTTGCGCTGCACCAACACGGGCTCGCGGCGACCCCGCCGTTGATTGCGGATTGAGTGGTACCAACTCTTGTGAGACACTTTCGAACATCGGTCGCGCAATCAATGACGCGCCGAGATAGAATTGTATGGGAGCGAGCGATGTCCGGGACGAAAGATTTCTCGACGACGAGGCGCGATCTTCTTCAGGCGGCAGCAACCGCCGGCGCCGCGACTGCCATCCTCGGCAGCATAGGCATAAACCCCGCCCTTGCAGCCGAAGTCGGACGAAGCGAGAAGCCGCTGAAGGCGGCGTTCTCCAACGCGGGCCTCCAGGCGACCTGGTGCGCGCAGGGCAAGCAGGCCGCGGAATTCTGGGGCAAGCTGTTCAATGTCGAGGTCACCTGGTTCGACGGCCAGCTCGATGCCGTGAAGCAGCGCGCGGCGATCGACAACATGGCCTCGCAGAAATGGGACTTCGTCGCGATCCAGGCTTTTGGCATCGGCACGCTCACCCAGCCGGTGCAGAAGATGATCGACGCCGGCACGCCCGTGATCGACATGGACACGCTGATTGCGCCGCTCGACCAGATCAACGTCCACTCCTTCCTCGCCCCCGATAACGAGTTCATGGGCGCCTCGGTGACGCAGGCGCTGTGCAACGCCATGGGCGGCAAGGGCAAGATCATCATGACGCAAGGAGCCCTCGGCCACACCGGCGCGCAGGGCCGCGCCAAGGGCTTCAACAACGTCGTGAAGCAATTCCCTGGGATCGAGGTGCTCGACACCCAGCCGGCCGACTGGGATGTGTCGAAGACCGCGCGTCTCTGGGAAACCTACCTGACGAAGTATCCGCAGATCGACGCGGCGTTCTTCCACAATGACGACATGGCGCTCGCCGCCGCCAACATCATGAAGGCGCGGGGCCGCACCAACATCCTGATCGGCGGTGTGGATGCGATGCCGCCGGCGATCCAGGCGGTCAGCGAAGGCCGCATGTTCGCCACCGTGCGCAATCCGTCCTGCCGCATTCATGGCGGCGCCATCATTGCGGGCGTCTCCGCCGTGGCCGGCGGCGAAAAGAGCGGACAGGGCATCCCGAAGAACGTCGTCACCGACGGTCCGGTCGTGACCAAGGCCAACGCCGCCGGCATGCAGTGGATGCAGGATCATTTCCTGATCTGAGCCTCCATGCGAGAGGATCGTTCACCCATTCTGGAACTGCAGGGCATCACGAAGAGCTTCGGCGGCGTCGAGGCGCTTCGTGGTGTCGACTTCGCGCTTTCACCCGGCGAGATCCATGGTCTCGTCGGCGAGAACGGCGCGGGAAAAAGCACGCTGATGAAGATCATCGCCGGCGTGCACACCGAATTCTCCGGCCGCTTCCTGATCGACGGACAGGAGATGCATTTCCGGTCGGCCCGCGATGCCCACAGCGCCGGCATCGCCATGGTGCACCAGGAGCTCTCCGTCGCGCCCGACCTCACGGTTGCGGAGAACGTGTTTCTGGGCAACCAGCCGACCAACGCCCTCGGCCTCGTGCAATGGCGGCGGATGGCGCGGGAGGCCGGCGAGCAGCTCGCCCGCTTCGGCATCGACGTCGATCCGATGAGCAGGCTCGGCGACCTCCCGATTGGGCTGCAGCAGCTGATCGAGATCGCGCGCGTGCTGTTCTCCGGCGCGCGCATCGTCATCCTGGACGAGCCGACGTCCGCCCTCTCTCCGCCCGAGGTCGAGCGATTGTTCGCGACCCTGCGGCGCCTGCGCGAGGAAGGCACGGCGATCGTCTTCATCTCGCATTTCATCGAGGACATCTTGCGCGTGTCCGACACGGTCACCGTGTTCCGCAACGGGCGGAAGGTCGCGGAGACGGCAAGTGCCGCGACCAACAAGGGCGCGCTGATCGAGGCCATGATCGGCCGCGGCGGCGAAGCGCTCGAGCACAGCTACAGCGACGATTTGATGCTGCCCCAACCGAGCGACAGCTCGGTTGTCCTAAGGGTCGACCAGCTGTCGCTGGCCCGCAGCCTGAAGGACATCTCCTTCGAGGCGCGCGCCGGCGAAGTGCTCGGCATCTACGGCTTCATGGGCTGCGGCCAGCAGGAGCTGTCGCGCATCTTGTTCGGCAAGCTGAAGCCGGACGGCGGCACGCTCGCTGTCGAGGGCAAGCCCAAGACCTTCGCGAGCACGGCGGCGGCGCGGCGCGCCGGGGTGGCGCTGGTGCCGGAGAGCCGGCGCGCGATGCTGTTTCACCAGGAGCCGGTTTACAAGAACATCTCGATCAGCATCCTCGATCGCATCTCGGCGTTGCTGCTCAAGCCGGCGCAGGAGCGCGACATCGCAAAGCGCCAGGTCGAGCAGCTCCAGATCAGGCCGCCCGTGGTCGGCCTCGATCTCGGCATGCTCTCCGGCGGCAACCAACAGAAAGTCGCGCTGGCGAAATGGCTGACCTATCCGCCAAAACTGCTGGTGCTCTGCGAGCCCACTCGCGGCATGGATGTCGGCGCCAAGAACGACGTCATCAACATCGTCCGTGATCTCCGCGCCAGGGGGCTCGCGATCATCGTGCTGTCGACCGAGCCGGAAACGGTGCTGTCGCTGGCCGACCGCATCCTGGTGCTCAAGCGCGGCGCATTGGTGCGCGAATTCAAGAACGAGCCGGTCAGCAAGGACCGCCTGCTGGAAGCGGCGTGACGGAGAAGCACCATGGCAAGCAGTGACACGGCTTTGGCGGCGGGGCAGCGGACGCGAGGGCTTGCGCCCTTCCTGCGCTCGCAGATGCGCAACATCGCCCCGTTCCTGACGCTGATCTTCCTGTCCGGCTTCTTCGCGCTGGCCAGTCCGTCGTTCGCGACGCTGGACAATCTCGGCAACATCCTGACGCAGGTCTCCGTCACAGGCATCATCGCCGTCGGCCTCACCTTCGTGATCCTCTGCGCGGAGATCGACCTCTCGATCGCCAGCATCGCCAACGTCACGGGCATCGCGGTCGCCTACTTCACGCTCCAGGAATCCTACGTCAACATTCCCAACATTCCCCTGCCCGGCGCCGCGGCGATCCTGCTGGCCATTTTGCTCTGCGCGTTGCTCGGCCTCGTCAATGCGCTGGGGCTGACCGTGATCGGCATCCCCTCCTTCATCATGACCCTAGCGATGATGCAGATCGCGGCCGGCATCTCGGCGCTGCTGGTGCGCGGCCAGATCGCCTACAAGGTGCCCGGCGTGATCACCACGCTCGGCTCGGGTTCGATCGGCGGCATCCCATGGATCGTCATCGTCGCCGCGATCATGCTGCTCTTGGGACATCTGGTGCTGACCTACACGCGCTTCGGCCGCTACGTCTACATGGTCGGCGGCAACCGCGAGGCGGCCGAATATTCCGGCCTTAACGTCAAGCTCATCCTCGGCGCGGTGATGGTCATTTCGGCGGTGTGCTCCGGGATCGGCGGCATGCTCGGTGTCGCTCATTTCGGCAGCGCGCAGCAGAACGAGTTCGACACCTATCTGCTCGACTCCATCGCTGCCGTCGTCGTCGGCGGCACCAGCCTGTTCGGCGGCCGCGGCGGCATCGGCAACACCATCGTCGGTCTCTTCGTTCTCGGTGTTCTCAACAACGGCCTCGACCACGTCAACATCGACAGCTTCCTGAAAATCCTGATCCGCGGCCTGATCCTGCTGGCAGCGCTGGTGATCAATGTTTATGCGCAGCGGCTGAGGGAGAAAGCGGTGGAATAGCCGCCCCTCAAAACAAAAAGCGCGAAAACAACCCCATGCACAGTAGAGACTGTGAGGGAATTCAACGACTTACAAAAACCCGAAATTGTGTAGCTGCGACCGTGGCGGCATTTGACTCGTCGGGCAAAACAGGAGCAGGATGTCATCGTGGCAGCGGGCGCGGATGGGCTCAGGGTCGCTCCCCAAACTCCGTCATTGCGAGCGCAGCGAAGCAATCCAGGCTGCCGCCGCGGAAAGATTCTGGATTGCTTCGCTGCGCTCGCAATGACGACGTGACAGCAGGGGCAATCCAGCCTCACCTCGATCGCGGAGCATGAGAACGCGGCTTAGCTCTCCGCTTTCTCATCCGGCGCAAGCCGCGAGAACCGGAAATTGCAGTGGCTCGCACCGCCCGCTAACGTCTGTGTCCTTTCCAGCCGGATGCCTCGCGCTGCGTAGGCAACGAAATCGAGCCCGCAGATGTTCGGCAAAATGTCCTTGTCGCCATGGCGCGCCGCGAGTTTGCAGAAGCCGCAAGCCTTGTAGTTGATGCCGAACTCAAAACTGTCACCCGTATCAGGCTCGACGAAATCGTAGACGAAATCTTCCGGAAATTCGGTCTGATGGCTTTCAGTCGCGCTTCTTGCCGCCTGCTCGCGCAGCAAGGCCTGGTTCTCCGGCGACATGAATTGACGCCCTGAGGCGAGACGCTCCGCTTCAGGCGCGGTGAGCAATTGCGCCTTGTAGGTTTCCCGCTCGATCTCGCCGATCACAGGCACCGGCACGCCGTGGCGCCGCAGCACCCGGCTGATGGCCATAAAACCCATCAGACGCATGAAGAAATCGCTCATGCGGCTTGCCGCGCCGCCGACATAGGGCATTTGGATGAGCACGATTTCGAACTCGTCCATCACCTCGCGCCTGATCTCGTCGATCTCGGAAAGTTGCGCGCACTCACGCAACATCGCTTCGGCCAAATCGAGCCGATCGCGCATGGCGGCCTCCATTGCACCGCGATGCGCTTCGTAAAACGGATGGATGATCTCAGCCATGGGACACCCGATATGATTGGCTCATTGCAAAGTCGGCTGGTTCACTCCGCGGCGATCGCCTCGATCTCCAGCAGCCATTTGCTGTCGACGGTCTCGACGATCACGACCGTCAGCGCAGGCTGGTGTTCGCCCAGCATCGCGCGACGAATGGAGCGGTTGGTCACGAGTTGATTGCGGTCAGTCAGGAACGTGGTGACCTTGACCAGATGCGCGATGCCAAGGCCGGCGGCAGCAAGCACCTCGATCAAATTGCGCCAGGCCTGCTCGCACTGCGCCTCGAAACCTTCGGGCACGGTGCCGTCGAGTCTCTCCGGCACCTGGCCGCTGATGAACAACAGGCGGCGATACTGCGTCAATTCAAGTCCCATGCAGTAGCCGCCGGCAGGCGCATGGACTGTTGCGGGATTGTGGCTGACGAGGTGAGCTGGGGGCACGAGGTTTCTCCGGATTGCGGGTCGGACCGTATCCGGCGCCATCACCGCTCCGCAAAGCATCATTGCTGCGGTTCAGCGCAAGAAAATCTATTGCAAGGCCACAGCCCATCAGTGTCAAAATGGAGCCCGATGACCTACGCCCTTCCCCCACTCAACGCGCTGCGCGCCTTCGAGGCCGCCGCGCGGCATCTCAGCTTCAAACTGGCCGCACACGAGCTGCACGTGACGCCCGCCGCCGTGGGGCAGCAGGTGAAGGCGCTGGAGGCGCGCCTCGGCGTGCAGCTCTTCGAGCGGCTGCATAAGCAGCTCGTCCTCACCGTCGCCGGTCAGGCCTATCTGCCCGGCGTCTCCGAAGGCTTTCGCCACATTGCGGAGGCGACCTCGCAATTGAAACCGGCAGGTGCGGTGCTGCTGCAATTGGGCATCCATGGCGGCTTCGACCTCCGCCGCCTCGACCTGGCGGCGTTTCGCAGCACGCATGCGGAGATCGGCTTGCGGGTGCTGCACCCGGCCGGCCTGCACGAATTGGTCGAAGGCAAGGTCGACCTGTTGCTCGCCCGCGGCCTCGGCCACCATCCCGGCTATCGCTGCGACCGGATCGATCAGGGATCGGGTTTGGGTGATTGGCTGGTTTCGCCTGAAGGCACCGCGGATTGTCCGGAGATCGTCAGTTTTCGCGCGTGGCTGCGTGCGCTGCCGGCGGAGAACTCGATAGCGAATCGCCGCCCTCGTCTGGTTGGTGGCAGACGATAGGCTCGACCGGCACGGAGGGTAACGGAGATAGAGCGACGCTCGCTGCACCAATTTCGTCACTTCGCCAACACCTCACCGCGTGCCCGTCCGCCCGCGTTTCAAGCACAGGCCCCGGCTCGCGCCGACACACAGCCTCCGCATACCGGCATCGCGGGCTGAATGCGCATCCGTTCGGCGGATTGAGCGGGTTGGGAAGGTCGCCCCCTGTCGTCGCCAGCGGCGCATGGCGCAAGGGATCGGGGATGGCGGCGATCAGGGCTTGCGTATAGGGGTGCGCGGGCCGTTCGAAGATCTCGCGCCAGTGGCCGTTCTCGACGATGCGGCCGAGATACATCACGGCGACCTTGTCGCTCATGTGTTCGACGACGCCGAGATCGTGGCTGATCATGATGTAGGAGAGGCCGAGCGTTTCCTTCAATTCCAGCAGCAGATTGATGATCTGGGCGCGGATCGAGACGTCGAGCGCCGAGACCGGTTCATCGCAGATGACGATCTTCGGATTGAGGATCAGCGCACGCGCAATGCCGATGCGCTGGCGCTGGCCGCCTGAGAATTCATGCGGGTAGCGGTCGGCCTGCTCCGGCCGCAGGCCCACATGCCGCAGCATCTTCGCGACGCGGTCCTCGATCTCGCTCTTGGCCGTGACGCCATGCACGCGCAGGGGATCTTCCAGCGTGCGGCGAACGGTCTGGCGCGGATTGAGCGAGGCGTAGGGATCCTGAAACACGATCTGCACGATGCGGGCCAGCGCCTTCCGATCGCCGGATGGTCGGTTGGTCACGTCCTGTCCGTCCAGCACGATGCGGCCGCGCGTCGGGGTCACGAGGCCAAGGATCGACAATGCGACCGTCGACTTGCCGGAGCCGGACTCGCCGACGAGGCCGAGGCATTCGCCCCGCTTCAGGGTGAGATCGACGCCGTCAACGGCACGGAGCAGCCGCCGGCCGCGCCCGAGCAGGCCGCCTCCGAGCGGAAAATGGACCGCGAGATCTCTGACGCTGAGAATGACATCGTCGTCCGGCCGTGTTTCAACCAAACTAGCTTGCGGCTCATGCATGGTGGTGACACCTGACCAGGCCGCCGGCGTCCAGCAAATCCGCTTCCGGCGGGGTGGTCCGGCAAATATCGGTCGCCTGCGCGCAACGCGGATTGAACCGGCAGCCGTTGGGGAAATTCGTGATGGCCGGGACCACACCCGCGATCTCCGTCAGGCGGGTGCGGCCAAGCGCTGCGCGACTGCCGAGCCGCGGCAGCGAGGCAACCAGGCCTCGCGTATAGGGGTGCGAGGGTGCCCGGAAAATATCGGCCGAGCCGCGCTCCTCGACGATGCGGCCGGCATACATCACGGCCACGCGGCGGCAGACATTGGCGACCAGCCCCAGATCGTGGCTGATCATCAGGATTGCGGTTCCCCGCTCGGCACACAGATTCCGCATCAGCTCGATGATTTCGGCTTGCACGGTCACGTCGAGCGCCGTGGTCGGCTCGTCGGCGATCAGGAGATCCGGACCGCAAGCGAGCGCGATGGCGATCATCACGCGCTGGCGCATGCCGCCGGACAGCTGGTGCGGGTAATCCTTCACGCGCCGCTCCGGGGCGGGAACGCGCACGCTCGCCAGCGCCTCGACCGCCAGTCTATCGGCTTCCCGCCAGCTCTTGCCCTTGTGCAGCACGAACATCTCGGCGATCTGCCGGCCCACCGGCGAGACCGGGTTGAGCGCCGTCATCGGCTCCTGGAAGATCATGGCGATGCGATTGCCGCGCAGATCCCGTTGCCTGGCGGCTGAAAGGTGCTGGATCTCCCGTCCCTCAAACCGGATGACACCGCCGCCGATCGACAACGGCTGCCGCAACAGGCCGATCAAGGCCAGCGCCGTGATGCTTTTGCCGCAGCCGGATTCGCCGACAAGGCCGAACGTCTCGCCGCGATCGATGCGGAATGAAATGCCCTCGGCCGCCGCAACGCGCCGCGATCCATCGTCGAGATCGATACGCAAATCCTCGACTTCGATCAGCGGCGTGCGGGTCATGTGCGCCGGCTCCGCGATTGCGGATCGAGAATGTCGCGCAGGCCGTCACCGAGCAGATTGAGGCCGAGCACCGTCAGGAAGATCGCAAGGCCGGGAAACACCGAGAGCCACGGCGCGGTCGTGATCTGATCGCGGGCATCCGACAACATGCTGCCCCAGCTCGGAAACGGCGGGCGGACGCCGAGGCCGAGGAACGACAACGCGGCTTCGGACAAGACCGCGCTGCCCATGCCGAGCGTGCCGATGACGACGATCGGCCCTAGCATGTTCGGCAGCAGCTGCGTGATCATGATGCGGAGATCGCCGTAGCCGAGCACGGTCGCGGCCTGCACATAGCCCTGGCTCCTCAGCGACAGCGCCGAGGCCCGCGCGATCCGGCACGTGAAGGACCAGTTGGTCAAGCCGAGTGCGATCAGCAGGCTGGTCAGGCCGGGACCGAGCACCGCCATGATGGCCAACGCGAAGATCAGCGAGGGGATCGCGAGCATGAGATTGGTCAGGCCGTTGACGACATCGTCCCACCAGCCGCCCCAATAGCCGGCGCTCAGGCCCAACGCGACGCCGATGACGCTATTGATGAGCTGCGAGACGATGCCGACCGTCAGCGAAACCCGCGCGCCATAGACGACGCGGGAATAGATGTCGCGGCCCTGGTCGTCGGTGCCGAACCACCAAGTCCAGCTCGGAGGCTCTTCCGCGTTGAGCAGATTGGCGTCGAGGACAGGATCGGTATGCGCCAGCCATGGCGCGAGCAGGCCGACCAGGATCGCAAGCGCGAACAGCGCGCCACCGATGATGAGATTGGCGCGGAGCTTCATGCGTATCTGATCCTGGGATCGATCACGCCGTAGAGCACGTCGATCAGCAGATTGATAGCGAGAAAGGACAGCACCACGACAAGAATGGAGCCCTGGACGGCCGGAATGTCGCGCTGCAGGACACTGTCGACCAGCAGCGAGCCGATGCCCGGCCAGGAGTACAGCTTCTCGACCACGACCGCCTGCCCCATCAGCGCGCCGAACTGCAGGCCAACGGTGGTGAGAATGATGACAAGCGCGTTGCGCATCACATGCCACTTCACGACTCGGGTCTCGCTCATGCCCTTGGAGCGCGCGGTGCGGACGAAATCCGCGGTCATGATCTCGAGGACCGCGGCGCGTGTCGTCCGCGCGAACAGCGCCATCGGCGAGACGCCGAGCGTCACGGCCGGGAGGATCAGATATTTCAGTCCGCCATCGCCATAGCCGAAACTCGGCAGCCAGCCGAGCTTCAACGCGAACAAGTACATCAGCACCAGTCCGAGCCAAAATTTGGCGATCGAAAGGCCTGATACCGCCACGACCATGGCCAGCGTGTCGACGATACCCCCCGGCTTCAGCGCGGCGATGAAACCCAGGGGAACACCGATCACGACGGAAAACGCCATGGCGGTGAAGATGAGCTGGAGCGTCGGCCATATCCGCTTGGCGATCATGAACGTCACAGGCTCGCGCGTCCGGAACGACGTTCCGAAATCACCGGTCGCAAGCTTGGCGATGTAGGCGCCGAAGCGGACATAGACGGGATCGTCGAGCCCGAGCTGCTTCTTCATGCGCAGCTCGACCTGCGGATCGGCATCGTCGCTCATCGACGAGACGATGCTGCCGGGAACGACGCTGAACAGCACGAACACCAGAGCCACCACTGCGAGCACGGTCGGAATGGTCTGCAGCAGGCGGCGGAACAGGAAGGAGAGCATCGGCACTTTTCCTCTCTCCCTCCGTCGTTCATGGCGACGGAGGGAGCGCGAGAGCGCGTGTCACTTCGCGGGCGAGGTCTCGTCGACCCAGAGGTCTTCGACGTTCTGATGGGTCAGTTCGGTCGCATTCAGCTGAACCCCCTTGAGCCACGGCTGCACGGCCATGACCGCCTTGTTGTAGTTGAAGAACCAGACCGGCGCCTCTTCGTAGAGAACAGCATTGGCCTTCTGCAGCAGCTGGGTACGCTTTGCAGCGTCATCGGACTGCCCCGCCTCGTCGATCAGCTTGTCGAACTCGGCATTCTTGAAGTTCATGTAGTTGCAGGCCGACTGCGGTGTCGATGAGTGGAAGCATTTGAGGGCGGCCTGCGGATCGGGTCCGGTCGCCTGCGAATAGACAAAGGCCTGGTAGTCGCCGCTGCGAACCACCTCCGCCAGCACCGCGGTCTCGACCTGCTTGACCTTGGCCTTGATGCCCACCCTGTCCAGCATCGGGATCACGGCCGAGACGATCGGCAGACCCCAGCTCTCGTTCTGGCTGGTGGTCCATTCGAATTCGAAGCCTGAGGGATAGCCGGCGTCGGCGAGCAGCTGCTTGGCCTTGGCGGGATCGAAGGCGTAGGGCTTCATGGCCTTGTCGTAGGCGGTAGAGGTGAGCGGCAGCCAGCTGGTGGCCCGGTAGGCCTTGCCCTTGACCAGCTTGTTGATGATCAGGTCGGTGTCGATCGCGTAGTTGATCGCCTGCCGGACCCGCTTGTCGGCGAACGGCTTGAACGCGGGATTCATCCCCATGTAGCGGGTGAAGACCTCGGCGACTTCCACGACCGTGCCCTTGAGGTCGGCGTCGTTCTGATAGGCGACATATTGCGCCGGTCCCAGCACCGACGTGTCGATCTCCTTGTTGCGGAAGGCGACATCGCGTGCCGCGGCCTCCCCCATGACCGACACGATGATCTTGTCAGCGTAGGGCTTGCCGGGCTTGTAGAACCGATCCCAGCGCTCCAGAACGATGCGCGACCCCGGCACGTGCTCGACGAATTTGAAGGGTCCAAGACCGATCGGCTTCTGGAGAAAGCTCTCCTTGGCGGCCTCGTCGGCGGGATAGATCGACGTGATCGCGTTCCAGAAGTAGAAACCTGGATCGACCTTCTCGGTCAGCTTCATCTCGAAGGTAAAGTCGTCGATTTTCTTCAGGCCGGAGATCTCCTTGGCCTGGCCCTTCTCGACCGCCGCCGCGCCCTCGATCACGCGGACATAGCGCGCACCGGGATAAGCCTTGGTGCCGTCCATGATGCGGTTGTAGGTCCAGATGATGTCGTCGGCCGTCATCTTGCGGCCGTTGTGGAAATAGGCGTCGTCGCGCAGCTTGAAGGTATGAACGAGGCCTCCGCCCGAGACGACGTCCTCCTTGGCAAGCTCCAGAACCGGCTTGCCTTCCGTGGAATTCCAGATGTAGAGCGACCGGTGCAGCGCCTTGGCGTAGATCTCGTCCTGGGCGCGCTGCGTGGTAAGAATGTCCAGGCTGGTGAAGCTCGAGCCATAAGGCGCGGTCATGCGGATGGTTCCGCCCTTGCGCGGCGTCTGGGCCTCCGCCGAGGCCACCAGTGCCAGCCCCAAACCCGCGATGATCGCCACTATCCTGAACATCATGGTCCCTCCGACAACGCAGCGTGCTCTGGTCCGAGAGTTGACCATCCACGGCACGTCGAGCGCAAGCGTCTTGAAGGGGTTGACGTATGCGAGCGTCGCGCGCGGGCCCCACCGATTTGCGCAGAAGCCCGCTAGAACTCCGGCTGCCAGTCGCGCAATTTTCGCGCTGCAGCGGTGACATCCGCGATGGTCGGAAACGCCCCCACCTCGAGCATCATCGCCCTTGCCAGCCTGACGGCGCGTGCTTCGCTGATCGCGCGCCGGCGCGGATCCTCGATCAGCTCGAAGTCGATATTGTGGGCGAGGCCGAAGATGCGGCGGATGGTTTTTGCCGCGGCGAAGCCGACCGTGTCCGCGAACAGCCGCTGCATGTAGGCCTGCCGCTCGGCTTCCAGCCGTGCCGCGCCTGTCTCGCCGGCGAACAGTGAGGCGGGATAGGCATCGCCTGCGGCGCCAGCGCGCCAGAGCTCGAGGAACTTTCGCGTAAAATCGTTCCAGACCGTTTCCACCGTCTCCAGCACCCAAGCCTCGAAAGCACGCCGTTCGCCCGGCGTGCGCTCATGCCCGGCGGAGGCAAAATAGGCCATCAGGAGGTTGGCCAGCACGGCGCCGACATCGAAACCCATCGGGCCGTAGAACGCGAATTCGGGGTCGATCACCCGCGTCTCGCCGCCCGTGACCATGATCGAGCCGGTGTGCAGGTCGCCGTGGAGCAGCGCCTCGGGGCTCGCCATGAACTTCAGCTTCAACCGGGAGATCGCGACGTGGAGGTCCATATCCTCGCGAAGCTCTGCGGCGAGCGCATCGAGATACGGCGCAGTCCAGCGGTTCTGCTCGGCGACGCGGTAAGGATCGGTGAAGATCAGATCCTCGGTGATCTTGCACAGCGCATGGTTGCCGGCGAAAGCTGCGATGCCCTGCTTCTTCTCGGCCGCCGACACCGCGAGGTCGGAGGTGAAGAACAATGTCCGCGCCATGAAGGTGGTGATGTCATCGACAAAGCGCGGATACTGCGAGCCCGCAACCATCCCCTTGCGCATGATGATGTGGGGCTCGAGCAGCTCCATCACCGTCAGCGCCAGGGCCTCGTTGTGATGCAGCAGCGCCGGCACGAGGCCGGGCGCGAGCTCGGCCTGCCGCGACAAAGCGAGATATTCGTAATGAGCCCGGGACAACGGCAGCGGCCAGCTCTCGCCGACGAGGCGGACATAGGGCAGCGCCTGCTTCACGGCGATGCCGCCGCGGCCGCCCTTGACGATGAAAACGAGATTGAGATTGCCGTCGCCGACTTCGGTGATCGACCAGGAGGCCGGCTCGCCGCCGAGGGTCGCGGCGAGATCCGCAACGCCCGCGAGATAGTCCCGCAACGCCGCCTCATGCAAAATCCGGTAGTCCCCCTGCCCCTGCGCCATGACGATCCCATCCCATGCTTGGCATGGCCGAATCGTTACTCCCGCTCCAGGAAGCTCGAGCCGATCTCGGCCTTTCTTTTGATCGGATCGTAATCACAATAGACGCTGTCCGCCACCAGCGTGTAGCTGGCGCTGACGGTGTATTTGTCTGTTTTGACCGAGTTCAGGCCGATCACCGCGGTGCTCTTGCCGCCGTTCCATTTGAATGGGGTCGAGCTCTTGGCCTGCTCGCAGGCGATCACGGCCTCGTTGAAGACATAGCCCTCGACGAACGCCTTCAGGGTGCGCACCTGCACGGCCATCTTCCACTCGAAATAGCCGATGGCGCCGAGACCGGCGACGATCAGCACTAGAAGCGCGACGACGATCCTCTGAAAAGTCATTCTTCCCCCAACCAAGCCAACCACGAAATTAAAACGGCATGCCCATCAATTTCGACAGGCGCTCGATCGACAAATAGCCGGCGTGATAGGCGACCATGGCGATCCCGTAGATGACCGCCGAGATGATGGTGGTCCAGATCAGCTTGCCCCCCATCCGCGTCAGGATCGGCGCGCCGGGGTCGCTGCCCGGCACTCCGACGCCGTCCTCGTGCTGGCTGCGCACGCCAAACGGCAGCGTCAGGAACAGCGCGACCCACCAGATGACGAAGTAGATCGCGATCGCGGTTGATATCTGGATGGCCATGGCTTCGGCCTATGCCTGCTCGATTTCGACCAGCGCGCCGGAAAAATCCTTCGGGTGCAGGAACAGCACCGGCTTGCCGTGGGCGCCGATCTTCGGCACGCCGTCGCCGAGCACCCTTGCCCCCTCCTTCACCAGCGTGTCGCGCGAGGCGATGATGTCGACCACCTCGTAGCAGACGTGGTGGATGCCGCCGTCGGCGTTGCGGTCCAGGAACTTTGCGATCGGCGAGGCCTCGCCGAGCGGCTCGATGAACTCGATCTTGGTGTTGGGCAGCGTCGCGAACACCGTGGTGACGCCATGCTCGGGCAGCGCGACGGCCTCCGAGATCTGGGCCCCGAATGCGGTGCCATAGATTTTGGCGGCCTTGACGGCGTCCTTGGTCGCGATCGCGACATGGTTGAGCCGGCCCAGCATGTTTCTCTCCCGTTACACTGTCAGCACATGTACCAGACAGGGGGGCTTTTTGCCCCAATGTTCGTTGATCACGGAGCGGACAGCGCGTCGCACCGACTCCGCCAGCGCATCCGGGTCGCGACGGCGCGCCTTCGGCAGGCCCTCGACGGTGGAGACCACGGCGTCGAAGACGAGGTCGTCGAAGGGCTCGCCCGCTTTGTTCTTCTCGGGGATACCGACGAGTTCGACCGCGGGATCGTCGGCAAGCTCGCCCTGCTCCGTCATGGCGATGGCGACAAAGGCGCAGCCGGAGAAGGCCATGCGGCGCCGCTCGCCCACCGCGCGGGACTTGGAGTCCTCCAGAATCGTGCCGTCCTTGTAGAGACGGCCCGCAGGCACTTGCCCAATGATGCCGGGATCGCCGGGGCCGAGCTTGACGAGATCGCCGTTGCGGCAGACCAGCACGCGCGGCACGCCGGCGGCACGCGCGAGCTTGGCGTGCTCGTTCAGGTGCAGGGCCTCGCCATGGACGGGGATCAGGAGCTGCGGCCTGGTCCAGGCGATCATGTCGCGCAATTCGTCGCGGCGGGGATGACCGGAGACATGGACCAGCTGGTCGCGGTCGGTGATGACCTCCACGCCCTGCAAGACCAGGCCATTGATGATGGCCCCGACCGCCTTCTCGTTGCCGGGAATGGTGCGCGAGGAGAAGATGACGCTGTCGCCACGGTTGAGCGTGATCTCGGGATGGTCGTCATTGGCGATGCGCGCCAGCGCGGCACGCGGCTCGCCCTGGCTGCCGGTGCAGAGCGCCAGCACCTTGTCCTGCGGCAGATGACCGTAGACCTCGGCGGAGCGGAAACTCTGCACGCCGTCGAGATAGCCGGTCTCGCGCGCGACCTGCACCACGCGTTCCATGGCGCGGCCGACCACGACGACCTCACGGTCGGCGGCCTTCGCAGCGATGGCGACGGCCTTGAGGCGCGCGACATTGGAGGCAAAGGTCGTGACCGCGACGCGGCCCTTGGCGGCCTTGACGAGCTCGGTGATGGAGCTCGCAACCTCGGCTTCCGAGGGTGAGCGGCCGTCGCGCACGGCGTTGGTGGAATCACCGATCAGGGCGAGCAGGCCCGCATCGCCGAGCTCCCGCAGCCGCTTTTCGTCGGTCGGGCGGCCGATGATCGGGGTCGGATCGATCTTCCAGTCGCCGGTGTGCAGCACCGTGCCGACTTCGGTGTGAATCGCCAGCGCATGCGACTCCGGAATCGAATGCGCGACCGGGATGAACTCGACGTTGAACGGACCGATATCGACGCGCCCGCCCGACGGCACCACCGTCACCGGGATCTTGGGCGCATTGCGCTCGGCGGCGCACTTGGCCTCGAACAGCGCGGCGCTGAACTGCGTCGCGTAGATCGGACATTTCAGCTTCGGCCAAAGGTCGATGATGGCGCCGAAATGATCCTCATGGGCGTGGGTCAGCACCAGCCCCATCAGATTCTTGCGTTCCTTCTCCAGGAAGCTGACGTCGGGCATGATCAGGTCGATGCCCGGCAGATGCTCCTCGTCGCCGAAGGAGACGCCGAGATCGATCGCCAGCCAGGCGCGCTGCTGGCGGTTGCCGAGGCCGTAGATCGACAAATTCATGCCGATCTCGCCGACCCCGCCGAGCGGTGCAAATACCAGTTCTTCAGGCTTCGCCATCACGCAGCTCCCACGGAGGCGGCCGTGCCGAAGAACACCTCGCCCGCGGCGACCGGCACGCGCCGGCCCTCCGCCGTGCGGACGATCAGGCAGCCGGTGTCGTCGATCGTGTCAAAAATGCCGTCCAGCGTCATCACTCCCGTGTGGATCGCGACCCGCTCGCCGAGGCCGGCGGCGCGCTCCAGCCACAATTTGCGAATTTCGGCAAAGCCACGGCCATTGTCCCAGATACCGCGGAATTCCACCCAGGCATCGGAGAGCGCCGAGAACAGCTCCTCCGCGCTGATCTGGACGCCGAGCGCGGCCAGCGACACCGCAGGCGTCGGCGTACCCTCGGGCGCGGCGACGACGTTGGTGCCGATGCCGACGACGATGGCAAGACGGTCGCCGATGGCTTCGGCCTCCAGGCCGATGCCGACCAGCTTCTTGCCGCCGGCCAGCACGTCGTTCGGCCATTTCAGGGCGTAGCGGGGACGGCCCTCGCCGAGGCGCAGTGCAGCCTCCAGGCTAACCTTCTCCAGGGCGGCCTCCTCGGCCAGCCCGGCCGCAAAGCCGATCGTCGCGGCGACGGAAGGGGCGACGTCGAGGACTTCGAGGACGCTAGCTGCAAGGTTGCCCTTGGGTGCGATCCAGGGGCGCTGACGGCGGCCACGGCCGGCGGTCTGCTCCGACGTCACGAACCACATCGGGCCGCGTTCGCCGCCCCTCGCGTGCTCGATCGCCTCCGTGTTGGTCGAGCCGGTCCGTTCGAAAGCTGCGAGCTTGTAGCCCGCCGACGCCGCACGAGGACCGAGCGCGAATGCCATCCTAGAACAGCGACTTGGCGGCGGCGGAGGCGACGCTCACCACCGGGCCCGCGAACAGGGCGAACAGAATGTTGAACAGGCCCGCGACCGCCAGCACCGTCTTGACTTCGACGCGCACCGGATCGACCTGCCCGGCCGGCTCGTCGAAATACATCGTCTTGACGATGCTGAGATAGTAGTAGGCGCCGACCACGCTGGAGAGCACGCCGATCACGGCGAGCGTGAACAGGTTCGCCTTGATGGCGGCGACGAAGACGTACCATTTGGCGAAGAAGCCGGCGAGCGGCGGGATGCCGGCGAGCGAGAACAGCAGCATCGCGAACATGAAGGCGAGCAGCGGATTGGTCCGAGAGAGACCTGCGAAATCGCTGATCTGCTCGACCGGCTGGCCGTTCCGCTTCATCGCCAGGATGATGGCGAAGGAGCCCAGCGTCATCGCGACATAGATCACGATGTACATCAAGACGCCCTGCGCGCCCTCGACCGTGCCTGCGGCAAGTCCGACCAGGGCAAAGCCCATATGGCCGATCGAGGAATAGGCCATCAGGCGCTTGATGTTGCTCTGGCCGATCGCGGCGAACGAGCCCAGCGCCATCGAGGCGATCGACACGAACACCAGGATCTGCTGCCACTGCGAGACGATGCCCGGAAATGCGGTCAGCGTGACGCGGGTGAAGACCGCGAGCGCGGCCACTTTCGGGGCCGAGGCGAAGAAGGCTGTCACAGGCGTCGGTGCGCCCTCGTAGACGTCGGGTGTCCACATGTGGAACGGCACCGCCGAGACCTTGAAGCAGAGGCCGGCGAGCAGGAACACCAGGCCGAACAACAGGCCGACATTCGAGATCGTCGCGGCCGCCGCGATGCCGGTGAAGGCCACCGTGCCCGTGAAGCCGTAGATCAGCGAGGAGCCGTAGAGCAGCATGCCCGAGGACAGCGCGCCGAGCACGAAGTACTTCAGGCCGGCTTCGGTCGACTTGGCGTTGTCGCGGTTCGAGGCCGCGACGACGTAGAGCGCCAGCGACATCAATTCGAGGCCGAGATAAAGCGAGATCAGATCGCCGGCCGAGATCAGCACCATCATGCCGAGAGTCGAGAGCAGCACCAGGATCGCATATTCGAAGATGCGGCGCGACGGATCCGACAGGAACTCGGTCGACAGCACCAGCGTCACCGCCGAGCCGATCAGGGCCAGGATCTTCATGAAGCGGGCAAAATCATCGACGATGAAGCTGCCGCCGAAGGTCACGTGCTTGCCCGCGGGCAGCATGTATTCGAGCACGCCGACAACGATCAGGAGCAGCACCGCAAGCGTCGTGACCGTCTTGGTGGTCTCCTGCCCGCGATAGGCGCCGAGCATCAGGAGTGCCATCGCCCCGACCGCGAGCACGAGCTCGGGCAGCACCGGCGCCAGTTGATAACCTGCAGTCTCAAAGCTCATGGCGATATCCTGACCTGCCCGCTCACTGGAGCAGTGCGGCGGCCTTCACGGCCGTCACAGCGGTGTTGTAATTGTTGACGAGTTGCTGGACCGAGGCCGCCGACATGTCGAGCACCGGCTTCGGATAGATGCCGAACAGGATCGTCAGCGCGATCAGCGGGAACAGCGTCAAGCCCTCCCGGAAGGTGAGATCCTTCATGCTCGCCAGCGACGGCTTGACCAGCGCCCCGAACACGACCTTGCGGTAGAGCCACAGCGCGTAGCAGGCCGACAGGATCACGCCGAAGGTGGCGAAGAACGCGGTCGGGATCGAGACCTTGAAGGTACCGAGCAGCGTCATGAACTCGCCGACGAAGCCGGAGGTGCCGGGCAGGCCGACATTGGCCATGGTGAAGACCATGAAGGTCAGCGCGTAGAGCGGCATCCGGTTGACGAGGCCGCCATAGGCCGCGATCTCACGGGTGTGCATGCGGTCGTAGACGATGCCGACGCAGAGGAACAGCGCGCCGGAGACGATGCCGTGCGAGATCATCTGGAACACGCCGCCGGCGACACCCTGCATGGTACCGGCGAAAATGCCCATGGTGACGAAGCCCATATGCGCCACCGAGGAGTACGCAATCAGCTTCTTCATGTCCTCCTGCATCAGCGCCACCAACGAGGTGTAGATGATGGCGATGGCCGAAAGCGTGAAGACCAGCGGCGCGAAGTCGTGCGAAGCCAGCGGGAACATCGGCAGCGAGAAGCGCAGGAAGCCGTAGCCGCCCATCTTCAGAAGGATCGCGGCCAGGACCACCGAGCCTGCGGTCGGCGCCTCGACGTGGGCGTCGGGGAGCCAGGTGTGCACCGGCCACATCGGCATCTTCACCGCGAACGAGGCGAAGAAGGCGAGCCACGCCCAGGTCTGCAGCGAGCGCGGCACGGCGGTGTGCATCAGGGTCGGGATGTCGGTGGTGCCGCCGTTCCAGTACAGCGCCATGATCGCGAGCAGCATCAGCACCGAGCCGAGCAGCGTGTAGAGGAAGAACTTGAAAGATGCATAGACCCGGCGCGGACCGCCCCAGACGCCGATGATCAGGAACATCGGGATCAGGCCGCCTTCGAAGAACAGGTAGAACAGCACGAGATCGAGCGCCGAGAAGGTGCCGATCATCAGCGTTTCCAGGATCAGGAACGCCATCATGTATTCGCGGACGCGGTTGGTAATCGCCTTCCAGCTCGCGATGATGCAAAACGGCATGATGGCGGTGGTCAGGATCACCAGCGGCAACGAGATGCCGTCCACGCCCATGTGGTAGGTGATGCCGGTGGCAAGCCAGTTCGCCTTCTCGACGAACTGGAAGTCGGCGCTCGACGCATCGAACCGCATGACCAGGATCACCGACACAGCGAAGGTGATCAGCGTGGTCCACAGCGCGATCCAGCGCGAGTTGCGCCGGGCCGCCTCGTCGTCGCCACGGCTGAGATAGACGATCAGCGCGCCGACCAGCGGCAGGAACGTCGTGACGGATAGAATTGGCCAGGTCGTCATTTACTGGCCTCCAAAGCCGAACATGAACCAGGTGATCAGGCCGGCGGCACCGATCAGCATGGCGAACGCGTAGTGGTAGAGATAGCCGGTCTGGATTTTCACGACGTTGCGGGTGACGTCCAGCACGCGGGCTGAGACGCCATCGGGGCCGAGACCGTCGATGATGAAGCCGTCACCCTTCTTCCAGAGCTGATAGCCAATCCACTTCGCCGGACGGACGAAGATGATGTCGTAGAGCTCGTCGAAGTACCATTTGTTGAGCAGGAACTTGTACAGCATTGGCTGCGTGTTCGCGAGCTCGACCGGCAGATAAGGCCGGCGGATGTAGAACAGGTATGACACCAGGAAGCCCAGCACCATCATCACCGTCGGCAGGAAGGCGATGGTCTCGGGAATGTGGTGCATCTCCTCGATGATATGCGGGTTCATCTTCACGGACTCGCGGAAGAACTCCTCGATGCCGTGACCGGCGAACAGCTCCTTGAACGGGAAGCCGGCCAGGATGGAGCCGACCGCAAGCACACCGATCGGGATCAGCATCCAGATCGGCGCTTCATGCGCGGCCTCGTAGTGGTGCTCGTCATGCGGCTCGCCGTGGAAGGTCTTGAAGATGAGGCGCCACGAGTAGAACGAGGTCAGGCCGGCCGCGACGACCGTCATCAGGAAGCCGTACATCGCGAACGGATTGTGCGAGGCGTAGGCGGACTCGATGATCGCGTCCTTGGAGAAATAGCCCGCGGTCAGCGGGAATCCCGTGAGCGCGAGCGTGCCGACCACCATCACCGCGTAGGTGTAGGGGATCTTGCGCCACAGGCCGCCCATGTTGCGGATGTCCTGCTCGTGATGCATCGCGTAGATCACCGAGCCGGAGCCCAAGAACAACAGCGCCTTGAAGAAGGCGTGCGTGAACAAATGGAACATGCCTACCGAATAGGCCCCTGCTCCCATCGCCACGAACATGTAGCCGAGCTGCGAACAGGTCGAGTAAGCGACGATGCGCTTGATGTCGTTCTGGACCAGGCCAATGGTCGCCGCGAAGAACGCCGTAGTGGCGCCGAAGAACATCACGACGGCCTGCGCGTTCGGCGCGAGTTCGAACAGCGGCGACAGGCGCGCCACCATGAAGACGCCGGCGGTGACCATGGTCGCGGCGTGGATCAGCGCCGACACCGGGGTCGGGCCTTCCATCGCGTCCGGCAGCCAGGTGTGCAGCAGGAACTGCGCCGATTTGCCCATCGCGCCCATGAACAGCAGCAGGCAGGTCAGGGTCAGCGCGTCGGCGTGCCAGCCGAGGAAGTCGATGGTCTTGCCGGTCAACCCGGGCGCAGCGTGGAAGATGGTCTCGAAATCGGTCGAGCCGGCCAGCAGGAAGATCGCGAAGATGCCGAGCGCGAAGCCGAAATCGCCGACACGGTTGACCACGAAGGCCTTGATGGCGGCGGCGTTCGCCGACGGCTTCTGGTACCAGAAACCGATCAGGAGGTAGCTTGCCAGACCCACGCCTTCCCAGCCGAAGAACAGCTGCACGAGGTTGTCGGCGGTCACCAGCATCAGCATGGCGAAGGTGAACAGCGAGAGATAGCCGAAGAAGCGCGGCCGGTTCGGATCCTCGTCCATGTAGCCGATGGAATAGAGGTGCACGAGCGAGGACACGGTGGTCACGACCACCAGCATCACGGCGGTGAGCGTGTCGACCCGCAGCGTCCAGTAGACCTGGAGATCGCCGGAGAGGATCCACGGCAGCAGCGGAATGCGCATGTCGTGGTGCATGAAGCCGACATCGACCAGCGTCATCCAGGACAGCGCCGCCGACACGAACAGCAACGCCGTGGTGATCAGCTCGGCAGCGCGCGAGCCCGCCGCGGGCGGCTCGGAGACGTGGTGGTCGTCGTGGCCATCTCCGGGTTCGTGATGAGTCTCGTGGACGACCGACGCATCCTCGTTGATCGTGTCCGACGCATGGGCGTGCGCGCCATGACCGTGATCATCGTGATGCTCGACCGTGTCGCCCGAGGGGTTGCGGGCATGCGCGCCGAACAGCGCGATCAGGCCAGCCAGAATGGCGCCCAGCAGAGGCAGGAAGACGATTGCCTGGACCATGATTTACTCTTTCCGCATGATCTGGTCGGAAAACCGGTGTCCACTTTTCCGGATCATGCGATCAGCCCTTCATCAGATTGACGTCCTCAACCGCGATCGAGCCGCGGTTGCGGAAATAGACCACCAGGATGGCGAGACCGATCGCGGCTTCAGCGGCCGCGACGGTGAGCACCAGGAGCGCGAAGACCTGCCCGACGATGTCGCCGAGGAAGGTCGAGAACGCCACGAGGTTGACGTTGACCGCGAGCAGGATCAGCTCGATCGACATCAGGATGACGATGATGTTCTTGCGGTTCAGGAAGATGCCGAGGATCCCGAGCGTGAACAGGATCGCGCCGACCGCAAGATAGTGTCCGAGCCCGATCGTCATTTCACCCACTCCGCCGCGTCAGAGTCCTGGAGCCCCTGCCCCGGCGCCACCTTGCGTATCGCCATCGCTATTTCGGGCGTGCGCGCGTTCTGAATGTTGATGTCCTGCCGCTTGACGCTCGCCTTGTGCCGCAGCGTCAGCACGATGGCGCCGATCATCGCGACCAGCAGCACCATGCCCGAGAGCTGGAAGTAGTGGATGTACTTGGTATAGAGCACCAGGCCGAGCGCCTCGGTATTGGAGACGTTGGTCGGGATCGCCGCCGTGATCGTCTTGGCGACGCCGGGGTTGATGACCCAGAAGCCGACCGTGAGCAGCAGCTCGAACAGGAAGATGCCGCCGATCACGAGGCCGACCGGCAGGTATTCGATGAAGCCCTCGCGCAGCTCGAGGAAGTCGACGTCGAGCATCATGATCACGAACAGGAACAGGACCGCGACCGCACCGACATAGACGACGATCAGGATCATCGCGAGGAATTCGGCGCCCATCAACACGAACAGACCGGAGGCGTTGACGAAGGCCAGGATCAGGTACAGCACCGAGTGCACGGGATTGCGCGAGACAATCACCATCACCGCCGAGGCGACACAGACGCCGGCGAACAGATAGAAGAACAGCGCGGGAAGGATCATGCTCTCATCTCACCGGTACGGCGCGTCGAGTTCGATCGCTTTCGCGATCTCGCGTTCCCAGCGGTCGCCATTGGCGAGCAGCTTGGCCTTGTCATAGAACAGTTCCTCGCGGGTCTCGGTCGCGAACTCGAAGTTCGGACCTTCGACGATGGCGTCGACCGGACAGGCTTCCTGGCAGAGGCCGCAATAGATGCACTTCACCATGTCGATGTCGTAGCGCACGGTGCGGCGGGTGCCGTCGTTGCGGCGCGGACCGGCCTCGATGGTGATGGCCTGGGCCGGGCAAACCGCTTCGCACAGCTTGCAGGCGATGCAGCGCTCTTCTCCGTTCGGATAGCGGCGCAGCGCATGCTCGCCGCGGAAGCGCGGGGAGATCGGGCCCTTCTCGAAGGGATAGTTCAGCGTCGGCTTCGGCTGGAAGAAATAGCGCATGGCGAGGAAGAACGCCGAGACGAATTCCGACAGCAGAAGCGAGCGTGCAGTGGCGTTGATGTTGATACCCATGACGGCCCTCACTTCGGCGCGATGTCGGCGAAGTGCAGCACACCGGCCACCACGATCACCATCGCCAGCGACAACGGCAGGAACACTTTCCAGCCGAGGCGCATCAGTTGATCGTAGCGGTAGCGCGGCACGATCGCCTTGGCCATCGCGAACAGGAAGAACATGAAGAATAGTTTCAGCGAGAACCAGATGATCCCCGGCACCCAGTTGAAGGGCGGCAGGTCCACCGGCGGCAGCCAGCCTCCGAGAAACAAGATCGTCGCCATCGCGCACATCGTGGCAATCGCGACATACTCGCCGAGCATGAACAGAAGATACGGCGTCGAGCCGTACTCGACCATGAAGCCGGCGACGAGCTCGGATTCTGCTTCGACGAGGTCGAACGGCGGGCGGTTGGTTTCAGCCAGCGCCGAGACGTAGAAGATCACGAACATCGGGAACAGCGGCCAGACGTACCAGTTCAGGATGGTGAGCTGCGGCAGCCCGATCAGGCTGGCGAGGCCGCGGACATGCTGCGCCTCGACCACGGCCGAGAGGTTCAGCGTGCCGGCGCAGAGCAGCACCGTGATGATGACGAAGCCGATCGAGACCTCGTAGGACACCATCTGCGCCGCCGAGCGCAGCGCCGCGAGGAACGGATATTTCGAGTTCGACGACCAGCCGGCCATGATGATGCCGTAGATCGACAGCGACGAGATCGCGAAGATGAAGAGAACGCCGACGTTGATGTCGGAGATCACCCAGCCGAGATTGGTAGGGATCACCGCCCAGGCCGCGAGCGCGAGCACGCACGAGACCAAGGGAGCAAGAAGAAACACGCCCTTGTTGGCGCCGGACGGGATGATCGGCTCCTTCAGCACGAACTTCAGGAGGTCGGCGAAGGATTGCAGCAGGCCCCAGGGACCAACCACGTTCGGGCCGCGGCGGATCTGCACCGCCGCCCAGATCTTGCGGTCGGCGAGCAGGATGTAGGCGATCGCCACCAGCAGAACGACCAGCACCAGGACGCTCTGCGCGATCATGATGATCAGCGGCCAGAGGAACCCGGTCCAGAATGCGCTTTCGAAGAATTCCATCGGCTCACTCCGCTGCGGTCAGCATCTGCCCGGAGGCAAGCCGCGAACATTCCGCCATCACGGCGGACGCACGCGCGATTGGGTTGGTCAAATAGAAGTCCTCGACAAGCGGCTTGAACGGGGCCTTCTCCGTCGTGCCGCCCTTCCCCGCGAGCTTCTTGATCTGGTCGGCCGAGCCGGGCTCGATCTGGTCGAGACGCATCAGATGCGGCACGGCCTTGAAGATCGCCTGGCGCAGGGCCGAAAGCGAGTCATAGCCGAGCTTCTTGCCGAGCGCCTCCGACAGCGCGCGGACAATCGCCCAGTCCTCGCGGGCCTCGCCCGGCGGGAATGCGGCGCGTCCGGTCATTTGCACGCGGCCTTCGGTGTTGACGTAGATCGCGGACTTCTCGGTATAGGCGGCTGCTGGCAGGATCACGTCGGCCCGATGGGCGCCGCGGTCGCCGTGGGTGCCGATATAGACGACGAAGGTGCCGTCCGACGGCTTGATCTCGTCGGCGCCGAGCAGGAACAGCAGATCGAGCGTCCCGAACGTCGTCATCTGCGCCGCATTCAGCCCGCCCTGACCAGCGACAAAGCCGATATCGAGAGCGCCGACGCGCGAGGCGCTCTCGTGCAGGACGCCGAAGCCGTTCCAGCCGTCCTTGAGCGCGCCGACGTCGAGTGCGAGCTTGGCCGCGGCTGCGAGAATGGCGGCGCCGTCGTGGCGCGAGGCGGCGCCAGCACCGACCAGGATGATCGGGTTCTTGGCGTTCTTCAGCACGTCCATGAAGGAGTGCTTGCCGGCCGCGAGCTCACCCAGCGTGTCGGTGCCCGCGCCGAGGTGATCATAGTCGTACGTGAGGTCGGGCTTGGCGCCGATCACGCCGACCTTGAAGCCGCCGGCGCGCCAGCGCTTGCGGATGCGGGCATTGAACACGGCCGCTTCTTTCCGCGGATTGGCGCCGATGATGAGCAGCGCATCGGCCTGCTCGACGCCGGCGAGCGTCGGATTGAAGATGTAGGAGCCGCGGCCGAGCGCGGGATCGAAGGCGTCGCCGCCCTGCACCGCCAGATTGGCCGAGCCGTATTTGGCCAGCAAGTCCTTCAGCGCGAACATCTCTTCGACGCCAGCGAGGTCGCCCGCGATCGCGCCGATGCGCTTGCCGTCGGTGCGGGCCGCTTTCGCGGCGATCGCGGCAAAGGCCTCGGGCCAGCTCGCCGCGCGCAGCTTGCCGGCTTCGCGGATATAGGGCCGGTCGAGACGCTGGGTGCGCAGGCCGTCGACGACGTGACGGGTCTTGTCGGAGATCCACTCCTCGTTCACGGCCTCGTTGATGCGCGGCAGGATACGCATCACTTCGCGGCCGCGGGTGTCGACGCGGATCGCGGATCCCACGCCGTCCATCACGTCGATCGACTGGGTCTTGCCGAGCTCCCACGGGCGCGCGGCGAAAGCATAGGGCTTCGAGGTCAGCGCGCCGACCGGGCAGATGTCGACGAGATTGCCTTGCAATTCCGAGGTCAGCGCGTGCTCGAGATAGGTCGTGATCTCCATGTCCTCGCCGCGGCCGGTCGCACCCATTTCGGGGGCGCCGGCCACTTCCGCCGAGAAGCGGACGCAGCGGGTGCACTGGATGCAGCGGTTCATCGAGGTCTTGACCAACGCGCCGAGATATTTGTCCTCGACCGCGCGCTTGTTCTCGGCGAAGCGGCTGGTGTCGACACCGTAGCCCATCGCCTGGTCCTGGAGGTCGCACTCGCCGCCCTGATCGCAGATCGGGCAATCCAGCGGATGGTTGATCAGAAGGAATTCCATCACGCCTTCGCGCGCCTTCTTCACCATCGGCGAACGGGTGGAGATCTCCGGCGGCTCGCCCTTGGGACCCGGACGGCAATCGCGCACGCCCCAGGCGCAGCTCGCGACCGGCTTCGGGCCGCCCTTCACCTCGACGAGGCACATCCGGCAATTGCCGGCGATCGACAGCCGCTCATGATAGCAGAAGCGCGGAATCTCGGCGCCGGCCGCTTCGCACGCCTGGAGCAGCGTGTATTCGGCGGGGACATCGATCTCTTTACCGTCGATGATGAGCTTGGTCATTCTCTCTACTCCGCCGCGACCATGTTCACGGGATCGCGGACGCCGATATCGTCGATGTCGGACTTGTGCGAATATTGGTCGATGCGCGCTTCGATCTCATGACGGAAATGCGCGATCAGGCCCTGGATCGGCCACGCCGCCGCGTCGCCGAGCGCGCAGATGGTGTGACCTTCGACCTGCTTGGTGACTTCCAGCAGCATGTCGATCTCGCGCTTGTGGGCGCGGCCTTCGGCCATGCGGGTCAAGACGCGCCACATCCAGCCGGTGCCTTCGCGGCACGGCGTGCACTGGCCGCAGCTCTCATGCTTGTAGAAATAGGAGATGCGGGCGATGGCGCGGATCAAATCGGTCGACTTGTCCATCACGATCACGGCCGCGGTGCCGAGACCCGAGCGCAGCTTGCTCAAGCTGTCGAAATCCATCGGCGTGTCGATGATCTGCTCGGCCGGCACCATGCGCACGGAGGAGCCGCCGGGGATCACGGCCTTGAGGTTGTCCCAGCCACCGCGGATGCCGCCGCAATGCTTCTCGATCAGCTCACGGAACGGAATGCCCATGGCCTCTTCGACGTTGCAGGGCCGCTCGACATGGCCGGAGATGCAGAACAGCTTGGTGCCGACATTGTTCGGACGACCGATGCCGGCGAACCATGCCGCGCCACGGCGCAGGATGTCCGGCGCAACCGCGATCGACTCGACATTGTTGACGGTGGTCGGGCAGCCGTACAGGCCGACATTGGCCGGGAACGGCGGCTTCAGGCGCGGCTGGCCCTTCTTGCCTTCGAGGCTCTCGAGCAGCGCGGTTTCCTCGCCGCAGATATAGGCGCCGGCGCCGTGGGCGACGTAGATGTCGAACGGCCAGCCGTTGACGTTGTCCTTGCCGACCAGCTTGGCCTCATAGGCCTGGTCGATCGCCGCCTGGAGATGCTCGCGCTCGCGGATGAACTCGCCGCGGACATAGATGTAGCAGGCATGCGCGTTCATCGCGCAGCTCGCGATCAGGCAGCCCTCGATCAGGAGATGCGGATCGTGCCGCATGATCTCGCGATCCTTGCAAGTCCCGGGCTCGGATTCGTCGGCGTTGACGACGAGATAGCTCGGCCTTCCGTCGGTCGATTCCTTCGGCATGAACGACCATTTCAGGCCGGTCGGGAAGCCGGCGCCACCGCGGCCGCGCAGCCCCGACGCCTTCATCTCGTTGATGATCCAGTCACGGCCCTTGTCGATGATGTTCTTCGTACCATCCCAGGCGCCGCGGCGCCGCGCGCCCTCGAGCCCCCAATCGTGGAGGCCGTAGAGGTTCTTGAAGATGCGGTCCTTGTCCTCGAGCATGTCAGTGCTTTCCGATCAACGGTTGGCTTGCTTGTAGGCAAGCCCGGCGGCGCAGACGGCGAAGGTCAGCGCCCAGAGCAGACTGGATTCCAGCGACGCGTTCAGGGCGAAGCGCTGAAGCAGGAAAATGAATGTGGCCGCCACGGCGGAATGCATTGCGACGAAGCCCCACTTCTTCACAACACTGCTCCCTTCAACTGGCGGTGAGAGATCACGCATCAGGTGATTTCCTTCAGCGTTGTCGGCCCACCGGTCGGCGCCGAGAACTGGCGGCCGTTCTGCGGACCGGGCTTGGGCGGGTTGCCCGAGGCAAAGCCATCGAGCACCTTGCCGAAGCTTTCCTTGGTCAGATCCTCATAGGTATCCTTGCCGATCAGCACCATCGGCGCATTCACGCAGGCACCGAGGCAGTCCACCTCCTCCCAGCTGAAATTGCCGTCCTTGGAGAGATGGAAGGGCTCGTGATGAATGCGGTGCTCGCAGACGTGGATCAGATCCTCGGCGCCGCGCAGGCGGCACGGCGTGGTGCCGCAGACCTGGACGTGGGCCTTCTTGCCGACCGGGGCGAGCTGGAACATCGTGTAGAAGGTGGCGACCTCGAGCACGCGGATATAGGGCATGTCGAGCATGTCGGCGATGACGCGGATCGCGGCTTCCGAGACCCAGCCGTCGTGCTGCTCCTGCGCCCGCCAGAGGATGGCGATGACGGCCGAAGCCTGGCGTCCGGCCGGATATTTCGCGATCTGCTGCTTGGCGAACGCGAGGTTCTCCTCCGTGAACGCAAAGCTCGCGGGCTGGACTTCCTTCGGTGCTAATCGGCGAACGGACATCTCTTCAATCTCTCACTGCACGCGGCGCGCTGTTTTCGCATTCAGGGCATTGATCCTGTCCTGCCAGAATGCGCTTGCGGTGCCGAAAACATTGTAGCCGACGTGGGTGGAGACCTTGATGCGGTCGAGGATCGACAGCTCGGTCACCGTTTCCATACGTCGGGTGCTGGGATCGTAGACGATCAGCTTCAGCGGGGTGTGTTCGAGGATGTAGCGCGAGACCGCGTGCGAACGGTCGCTGCCGTGCTCCTCGCACATGATGACGCTGTCGGCCTGGAGCAGCCGGGCGCCGCCCTTGATCGCCTCGATCTCGACGCCCTCGACGTCGAGCTTGATCAGGTACTTGCCGGTGCCTGCGACCTTGCCGTCGTCGATCAGATTATCCAGCGCAATGACCGGCACATCCTCGCCGCCCGCCGACGCATCGCCGGCGATGCTAAAGGCCTCGTGCTTGGTGCCTGACAGACGCGCGGTGCCACGGGCCGCGCCGATCGCGCATTTCATGGTCTCGAAGCGGCTGGCGTTAATGCGGGCGTTGTTGTCAAGCTTCGGATAGTTCTGCCCCGACGGCTCGATCGCGATCGCCTTGTGCGAGCCGAACGGCTTGCTCGACACCAGCACCGACCAATAGCCGTAATTCGCGCCGCAATCGAGCAGCGTGTAGTCGACGTCGATGGAATCGGCGAACAACAGCTCCAGCTCGTCCTCGTAATTGTAGGAGCGGTTGAGCAGCTTGCTCCAATAGCCATCGCCGTAGGGAAATTCGAACACGGCGTCGGGATTGAGCTTGATCGCGATATTGCGCTCGGGCAGCGTCTTGCGCAGCAGATTGGCGCAGGCGATGTAGCCCATATGCGAGAAGTGCGACGAGATCTTCGATCCCGTCACCAGCGCCAAGGCAGCCGTCCGCTCCCACAGGTTGGCCCCTTCAAGGGCCCCCGAGGCGCGGTCAAACTGGATCGGCGCCTGCGCCATCACCGATCGACCTCTCCGAACACGATGTCGAGCGAGCCGAGGATCGCCGAGACGTCGGCGAGCAGATGACCGCGGCAGATGTGGTCCATCGCCTGCAGATGCGCAAAGCCGGGCGCGCGGATCTTGCACTTGTAGGGCTTGTTGGTGCCGTCCGAGATCAGAAAGACGCCGAACTCGCCCTTCGGCGCCTCGACCGCCGCATAGACCTCGCCGGCGGGCACGTGGACGCCTTCGGTGTAGAGCTTGAAGTGGTGGATCAGCGCTTCCATCGAGCGCTTCATCTCGCCACGGCGCGGCGGCGCGACCTTGTTGTCCTCGACGACGACGGGACCCTTCCCGTCGGCCGCGTTCAGCTTCTGGATGCACTGCTTCATGATGCGCACGGACTGGCGCATCTCTTCCATGCGGATCAGATAGCGGTCATAGCAGTCGCCGTTCTTGCCGATCGGGATATCGAAATCCATCTCGGCGTAGCATTCATAGGGCTGCGACTTGCGCAGATCCCAGGCCGCGCCCGAACCGCGCACCATCACGCCGGAGAAGCCCCACTCCCAGGCTTCCTTCAGCGACACGACGCCGATGTCGACGTTGCGCTGCTTGAAGATGCGGTTGGCGGTGAGCAGCCGGTCGAGATCCTCGACCACTTTCAGGAACGGATCGCACCAGGCGTCGATGTCGTCGACCAGCTTCTGCGGCAGGTCCTGATGCACGCCGCCGACGCGGAAATAGGCTGCGTGCATGCGACTGCCGGAGGCGCGCTCGTAGAACACCATCAGCTTTTCGCGCTCTTCAAAGCCCCACAGCGGCGGGGTCAGCGCGCCGACGTCCATCGCCTGCGTGGTGACGTTGAGCAAATGCGACAGGATGCGGCCGATCTCGCAATAGAGCACGCGGATCAGCTGCGCGCGGCGCGGCACCTCGATGCCGAGCAGCTTTTCTGCAGCCATGCAGAAGGCGTGCTCCTGGTTCATCGGCGCGACGTAGTCCAGGCGGTCGAAATAAGGGATCGCCTGCAGATAGGTCTTCTGCTCGATCAGCTTTTCGGTGCCGCGGTGAAGCAGGCCGATATGCGGGTCGACGCGGGCGACGACTTCGCCGTCAAGCTCCAGCACCAGGCGCAGCACGCCGTGCGCCGCCGGATGCTGCGGACCGAAGTTGATGGTGAAGTTGCGAAGGACTTCGGGTTGCTCGTTCATGATCAGACCTTCGGCCCTGCTTTTTCATCCCCTGGAAGGACCGGATAGTCGGCGCCCTCCCACGGGGACAAAAAGTCGAACTTGCGGAATTCCTGGTTGAGCCTGACCGGCTCGTACACCACCCGCTTCTCCTGGTCGTCGTAGCGGACCTCGAGGAAGCCGGTGGTCGGGAAATCCTTGCGCAGCGGATGACCCTCGAAGCCGTAATCGGTCAGGAGGCGGCGCATGTCGGGATGGCCGACGAAGATCACGCCATAGAGGTCGTAGGCCTCGCGCTCGAACCAGTCGGCCCCGGGAAACACCTCGATCAGCGACGGCACCTGCGTGGTCTCGTCCGCCTGGGCCTTGAGCCGGATCCGCGCGTTCAGGGTCGGTGACAGGAAGTGATAGATCACGTCGAAGCGTTTTTCGCGCGACGGATAATCCGCGGCCGTGATGTCGGTGAAGTTGATGAAGCGGCAGTTCGGGTCATCGCGCAGGTACTTGACCACCTCGACGATTTTGCTGACCTCGACATCCACCGTGAGTTGGTTGAAGGCCACCGAATGACCGATGGCGGCGCCCGGAAGCGCGCTAACGATCGTCTGCCCCAGGGCGTCGAGCTTGGCGTCGTCCATGACGTAAAACCTTAGCGTTCGATTGTGCCGGTGCGGCGGATCTTCTTCTGCAGCAGCAGCACGCCGTAGAGCAGCGCTTCCGCCGTGGGCGGGCAGCCCGGCACATAGATGTCGATCGGCACGATGCGGTCACAACCGCGCACGACCGAGTAGGAATAGTGATAATAGCCGCCGCCGTTGGCGCAGGAGCCCATCGAGATGACGTAGCGCGGCTCGGGCATCTGGTCGTAGACCTTGCGCAACGCAGGCGCCATCTTATTGGTCAGGGTCCCCGCGACGATCATCACGTCCGACTGACGCGGTGAAGCGCGCGGCGCGAAGCCGAAGCGCTCGACGTCGTAGCGCGGCATCGAGACCTGCATCATCTCGACTGCGCAGCAGGCGAGACCGAAGGTCATCCACATCAGCGAGCCGGTGCGCGCCCAGGTGATGAGGTCGTCGGTCGCGGCCACGAAGAAGCCCTTGTCGGACAGTTCCGAATTGACCTCGAGGAAGAACGGATCATTGGCCCCGACCGGCTTGCCGGTCGACGGGTCCAGGATGCCCTTGGGGGCCGGCGCGAGAACCGGACCGGCGGACGACGTAGGGGTCAATCCCATTCCAGTGCGCCTTTCTTCCATTCATAGGCGAACCCGACCGTCAGCACGGCGAGGAACACCACCATGGACCAGAAGCCGGTCGCGCCAAGCTTGCCGAACGCCACCGCCCAGGGAAACAGGAACGCCACCTCGAGGTCGAAGATGATGAAGAGGATGGCGACGAGATAGAAGCGGACGTCGAACTTCATGCGGGCGTCGTCGAAGGCGTTGAAACCGCACTCATACGCCGACAGCTTTTCCGGGTCCGGCTGCTGGAACGCCACGATGAACGGCGCGATCAGCAGCACCAGGCCAATGAGGCCCGCTACCCCTATGAAGACGACGAGTGGAAGATAGTTCTGCAGAATGCCGCTCATTGACGAGCCCTTTTTCCCGCAGCCTCGGGACAGCCACGGATTCGTCCAGTTTGGAATTGTTCTGAGCCTTAGCGCAGTGCACCAATGGGCGCAAGACACGCTCTTTTTAGGCCCTTTGTCGCCCTCAGAACGGTGGAAATCCCGGAATCACCCCGCGGCTGGTATGGAGCAGATCGACAGCCCCAGCAAGGGCGCCCCGATCAGTCCACACGCGCTGGGCCGTGACGTCCGTGGTTGGGAAGGCTCACTTTATCTAGGCCGCGACGCTGCAAAGTCCAGATTATAACGAGGCAAGCGCGCCCATTATCGGGCGAGCGACCCGGGAGCCATGCATCACGATCGGACCTGGGCTCGTCTGGCGAATGTGTCGGGCAGGAGGCGCCCACTTCGCCGCAGCGGAAAATGGGTGGCGAGCGCGGCGGCGACATGGCTGGGTCGTCGCGCGCCGCACTCGCATGAGCTTCGGGCCGGGGGGCATGACCCGCGAGCTCATCGATCTCGTGGTGGAAGCCGGCGACGGGCCGGTCAGGCTCTCACGATGGCCTTCCCTCGCCTGTTCTCGTCATTTGCCTCACCATTTGTAGGAGACGCTGGCGGTGACGCGCCGGCGGTCGCCGTAGAAGCAGGATGACGCCGCCGCGCAGCTCGCGACGTAGATCTTGTCGGTCAAATTGACCACGTTCAGCGCGGTGCGCCAGTTCTGCCATTCGTAGTGGAGCGCGAGATCGCCGAGCACGACCGCGGGAACCTCGAGGGTATTGGCGGTATCCGCCCACGACGAACCGATATAGCGGAGACCGCCGCCGAAGCCGAACCCCGCGAGTGGCCCGTCCTTGAAGGTGTAGTCCGCCCAGCCGGACACCAGGAGCTCAGGCGTGTTGGTCGGGGTCTTGCCGACCAGCGCCGGGTCCAGATCCCTGCTGTTGAACAAACGGTAGGCCGTGAACGAGCCGATCAGCTTCAGCTCACGCGTGGCGTTCGCCACCGCTTCGATCTCGATGCCGCGCGAGGTCACCTCGCCGGTCTGGTTCTGCAAGGTCGTGAAAACCGGATCGGTCGTTGCCACATGCTGACGTTTCAAGTCGAACACCGAAGCGGTGAAGTAGCCGTCAAATCCCCGCGGCGCGACCTTCACGCCGATTTCCGTCTGCTGGCCGGTCTCCGGCAGGAACAGCTGGTTTTGCGCGTTGAGGCCGATGATCGGATTGTAGCTCGTGGCGTAGGACACATAGGGCGCGATGCCGTTGTCGAAATTGTAGATCAGCCCGGCGCGCCCGCTGAACCTGCTGTCGTCGCGGCTGGCAAGCGTGGCGCCGGTATCACGGGCAGCCTGCGTCGTCTCGACCCAATCGTTGCGGCCGCTCAGCACCAGCGTGAAGTTGCCGAGCTTCATCTGGTCCTGAAGATAGGTGCCCGCCTGCTTCTGCGTGATCTGGAAGTTGCGGAACGGTGCGCCCGTCAACGGAATGTCAAACCCGTAGGCGGGATTGAAGACGTTGATCGAAGGGACGGTGCCGAAGTTGAAAGCCTGATAATCGTCGATCTGGTAGCCCTTCAAATCGACCCCGAACAGCATCGTATGCCGCACCGCGCCGGTGTTGAAGCGGTACTCCAGCTGATTGTCGAGATTGGCCTGGTTGGCGGTGTTCTTCGCATACCAATTATAGCGACCGAGACTGGCCGTGTTGATGTCAGCCCAATTATTGCCGACATAGCCGCGATAGGTCACATCGACATGGGCAAAGCGCGCATTCTGCCGGAACGTCAAATCGTCGGTGAGATTGCGCTCGAACTGATAGCCCAGCATCTCCTGCTCGCGCGTGAACTTGTCGACGCTGGGATCGCCAGCGAAAAAGCTGGTCGGGATCTTGCCGAACCGAGCGTTGATCACCGTGCCCTCATAGGGCAGGAAGTTGATGCCACGGGTTTCCTGCCGGGAAGCTGAAGCCAGTACCGTGAACCTCGTGTCGGCGTCCGGCTTCCAGGTCACCGACGGCGCGATGAAGTAGTTGTTGTCCGGCGTGAAATTGACCTGCGTGGGGCCGTTCTGGACCTGACCGACGACGCGGTAGAACAGCTTGCCGTTCTCGTGGCTCGTTGCGACCGGACCGCCAACATCGAAGCCGACATAGGCGTTGCCGAAATTGTTGACGCCGGTCTCGATGAAACGGACGGGCTCCGCCGGCGGCATCTTGCTGATGACGTTGACGATGCCGCTCGGGCTCGATCCGCCATAGAGCACGGCCGATGGACCGCGCAGCACCTCGACGCGCTCCATGTTGGGCGTCTGGAGCTTCCAGCTCGCATAGGAGGTGTAGAACAGCTGCATGCCGTCGAGAAACAGTCCGACGTCGTCGGACTTAAAGCCGCGGATCAGCCACCAGTCGTTGCGCGTGTCCGCGCCGAAGGTCCCGGCGCGGACTCCAGCAGTATAGCGCAGGACCTCGTCGAGCTTGTTCGCCTTCTGGTCGCGAATCTGCTCCGCGCCGATCACCGACACCGCCTGCGGCGTCTCCATGATCGGCGTGTTGGTCTTGGTGCCGGACGAGCTGCGGCCGGCGACGTAGCCGTGCACCGGGCCGAGCGGGGTCTCGACGAAACCGACATTGCGCGGCGGCTGCGGCCTGTTTCGGTTGGCGGTCTGCTGGGACGATCGCGGCGCACGGCGCTGCACGGAGATGGCTCGTCGGCGCGCTTCCGGCGCGGCGACGGTCACCGACGGAATGTTCTGCGCGCCAATCATCTGCGCAGGAGATTGTGCAAGCGATGCCTGCGGCAGCAAAACCCAAGCGGATGCGGTCGCCAACATGGCCGACCGCAGCATTCCAAGACTGTTCACGCGCAACCCCAAAACTGCGTGTTCTGATGGCACATGCTGTCGGCCCATGACGGCATGCGCTTGCGGTGACGCTTAGGGCAGCGCGCGCGAATTCCCTAATTGAAAGCCTCTTAGAAGGAGTCTTAGAAAGAGTCTTGGAAAGGGTCTTGGAAGCGATCCAACATGTTCCCGGATCGCCGAAACGTCAGCGCGAAATCTTCTCGCTCTCGAGCATCTCGGCGGCGATTGCCGTCAATTGATCGACCTGCTGCAGCAGCGTCTCGAACTCGGCTTCGCTCAAATGTTCGCGCAAACGCCGATTGCGCTCCTGCGCACCGGCGACGATCGCATCATGCGCCGCGAGGCCCGTTGCGGTCAGCGAGACCAGCACCTCGCGGCTGTCCTTCGGGTTCGCCGATTTCGCGATCAGCTTGCGCGACACGAGTTCCGCAAGCGCGCGGCTGATCTGCCCCTTGTCCTGCCCGACGGCTTCCGCGAGCCGCGCCACGCTCATCGGCGGCCGCCGGCCAAGCGAGGCGACCAGGCCGAACTCGACCGATGACAATCCGGCGAGACGCTTGTAGCGCAGGATGGCGCCGCGCTTGAGCAAATTGGCCAGCACCATCAGCCGCGACGACAGCATGACGGTGATCGGCGCCAGCGACTGACTTTCGTCCGCATCGGACGATGTGCGCCCGTCCCTGCCTGATGTCTGGCTCATGGTCCACCTCTGCCAAGAAAGCCGCGGCGTGCCAAGTCTTGGTAGCGCGACCTCCCCAGCCTGATCCGAATGCGATAAGAGGCATTTGGAAATCGTTGACATTGTCATCGATCTAATCTTCACTTGGTACAAGGCATCAAAAAAGCCCGGCCGGTACGGCCGATTGCGGGAGGACCAGCATGACCATCACGCAGCGGGATCGCGATCTCGGAACGGCCTATGCGATGAAGCCGGCGCACACCCACACCGAGCTCACCTCGGTCATGCGCGGCACGCCGATGGGCGAACTGCTCCGCCGCTACTGGCATCCGGTCGGGCTCATCAGAGACGCAACCGACACTCCGAAGAAGGTCCGCGCGCTCGGCGAGGATCTGGTGCTGTTCCGCGACAAGCACGGCCGCGCCGGCCTGCTGCACGCCCGCTGCTGCCACCGCGGCACCACGCTCTATTATGGCAAGGTCGAGGAGGACGGCATCCGCTGCTGTTATCACGGCTGGAAGTTCGACACCGAGGGCCATTGCCTGGAGCAGCCCTGCGAGCCCGATGGCGGCCAGTTCAAGGACAAGGTGCGCCAGCCCTGGTATCCGGTCGAGGAGCGCTACGGGCTCATCTTCGCCTATCTGGGCCCCGCCGAGAAACGCCCGGTGCTGCCGGCCTATGAGTGCCTGGAGACCATGGACGACGGCGAGTTCGTCGACGCCGACGATTCCTCGATCGGCGGCGGTGGTCCCGCGATCATCCCCTGCAACTGGCTCCAGCATTTCGAGAACGTGGTCGATCCCTACCACGTGCCGGTGCTGCACGGCTCGTTCTCGGGTCCGCAATTCACCAACATGATGGCATCGATGCCGGAGGTGACGTTCGACAAGACGCCGCGCGGGATCGCCGTGCGCTCGATCCGCAAGCAGGATGACGGCAAGGTGTTTTACCGCGTCACCGAGGCGGCGCTCCCCACCTTGCGCGTTGTGCCAAACCCGCGCGTGGCGCAATTCGCCCGCGTCGAGTCGATCGGCTGGACGCTGCCGATCGACGACACCTCGTTCCGCATCTACGTCGCCGGCCGCGTCAAGAACGCCGGCGACATCGGTCGCATGCGCTCGAAATTCAACGGCAAATTCTGGTGGGACATGACCGAGGAAGAACATCAGCGATTTCCGGGCGATTACGAAGCCCAGGTCGGCCAGGGACCGCAGACCATCCATTCCGAGGAGCATTTCGGCCAGAGCGACCGCGGCATCCTCATGATCCGACGCATGCTGAGCGACCAGCTCGAGGCGATGGAAGCAGGCCGCGATCCGATCGGAATCTCGTTCGATGCAAGCGCGCCTCCCGTCGAATTCGAAGCGGGGAATTACATCCGCGAAGGCTGACCTGCCAGCCCCAATCAGGGCTGGACCGACAACGATAACAAAGACTAATTGGGGGAAGCGATGGTCGATGTGACGTCACAAATGTCGGTGCAAACGGCCGCGACGGCAAAGCCCTCGGCGCGGCGCTATTACGTGCTAGGCCTGCTCACGATCATCTACGCGCTGAACTTCCTCGACCGCACGATCTTCAACGTGCTGATCGAGCCGATCAAGAAGGAGTTTCAGCTCAGCGATACCATGATGGGCCTGCTCGCGGGCTTCGGATTCGCGCTGTTCTACTCCCTGCTCGGCATCCCCATCGCGCGCGTCGCCGACCGGCTCAACCGGCGCAACATCGTCGCCGCCGCCTTCGCGTTCTGGAGCGCGATGACGGCGTTGTGCGGCGCCGCTTCGAGCGTCACCTCGTTGGCGCTGGCGAGGATCGGCGTCGGCATCGGCGAATCCGCAGGCTCGCCCGCCTCGCAATCGATCGTGGCCGACCTCTTCGCCAAGAACGAGCGTCCGCGCGCGCTCGGCATCTACGCCGTCGGCACCTATCTCGGCGTATTCCTCGGCTATTTCGTGGGCGGGTACGTCAACCAGCACTATGGCTGGCGGATGGCGTTCTACGTTGCGGGCCTGCCCGGCATCCTGCTTGCTGTTGTCCTGTGGCTGACGATCTCCGAGCCGAAGCGCGGCGCCATGCAGGAGAATTTCGTGCCCGAGCCGCTCGGGCCGACGCTGCGCTTCCTGGCCTCGCAGCGAAGCTTCATCATCGTGCTGATCGGCTTCTGTCTCACCACTTACACGAACTATGCGACCGCGGCGTGGATCCCGCCGTTCCTGGCGCGTGTGCACCATCTGTCGAGCGCGGAGATCGGCACCTATGCCGGCACCTTCAAGGGTCTCGCCGGCATGGCCGGCACCCTGCTCGGCGGCTTCGTGGTGGCGCAGATCAGCCGCCGCGACGACCGCTGGAAGCTGTGGGCGCCCGCCATCACCTCGGGCCTTGCCGGCCCGGTGTTCGCGCTGTGCATGCTGACGCAGGACTTTGCGCTGATGGTGGCCACGCTGGCGCTGACCTCGTTCCTGGTCGGCTTCCATCTCGGACCGATCTTCGCGATCGCGCAGACGGTCGCCAAGCCGAGCATGCGGGCGCTGGCCTCCGCCCTGATCGCGCTCACTGCCACCTGCTTCGGCCAGGGCCTCGGCCCGCTCGCCGTGGGCGTGGTCAACGATGCCCTGAAGGGCGCTTACGGCGCCGACGCGGTGCGCTATTCCCTGCTCTCGGCGGCGGTCACGACCACGCTGGGGGCACTCCTGTTCGTCTGGGCGGCGCGCTCGATCCGGGACGATATCGGCCGGGCGGCCGCCTGACGCCGGTACAGGCCGCAAGCCCGGCGAAACCAACCGGGCGCATTAATGAAACCATTTTGCGGAACCCGCGAAACCATCCGGAAACAGACGGTCTTTACAAGACGAGCCATAGACGGCGGCAAAGCCCGTCGGGAGGCTCAGATGAACCACTCTATCCACTCTGCTGATCGTGCGACCCATCTGAAGATCGTGGTGGTGGCGCTGGTGGCCGGAATTACAGTGGCCGGCTTCGGGATCGCAGCCCGCACCAATGCCGATTACAGCCAGACCGCCCAGTCCGCCCATGTGATCAAGGCCGGGAAGCCGGTGGTGGTGACGAGCGCAGGGACGTCGGAGATCCGCTGACACCGCCCCGCTCGGGGCTGACAGAGGCCGCCGCCTGGCGGCCTTTTTCGTTTTCCAGAGCAATGCTTAGCCGGGATGTGCCGGTGAAGCGCAACATCCTTGACTTCACCCAGCCCCGCCTTTAAGTCCCCCCTCGTTCCGCGCGCTGTCAGCGAACCACGCGGGAGTAGCTCAGTTGGTTAGAGCGCCGGCCTGTCACGCCGGAGGTCGCGGGTTCGAGCCCCGTCTCTCGCGCCATTTTGGCAATTCCTTCATAGCCTTAGAACAAACTTCTACACGCCTTTCGCGGCTGTGACGGCGATCGCCGGCATCCGTCGAGAACTTGCGCCATAGTCAGCCGAAGCCCGAATCGTCTAGGCCTTGCAGGACTTGGAGGGATCCCCACCCTTTACCGCCTTTTCCGGGGCCCCTGTGATTGAGGAGGCCAGATATGGCTAAGAAGGATTCCACGAAGAAGCCTGCCGCGCCCGCCACCATCACGCTCAAGCACCTCGCCGCCGACATTGCGGAGAGCCAGGACCTGTCGAAGAAGCGCGCCGAGGCCGTTCTGACCGACATGGTCGAACTCATCACCAAGCACCTGAAGAAGGGCGACCGCGTCCGCATCGTCGGCCTTGGCATCCTCCAGGTCCGCAAGCGCGCCGCCCGCACCGGCCGCAATCCCGCCACGGGCGAGCCGATCCACATCAAAGCCACCAAGAAGGTCGCCTTCCGCCCCGTCAAGGAACTAAAAGAGGCGATCTGACCACTCACGTTTCGTTAAGCCTGATCAGCCTCCTCCGGCCTCACCGCACCCTGCTTTTCTGGTATACCGCCTCTCTCCCCTGACCCGGCGGTTTGACCAGAAATGTCCTCCCTCACCTTTTCGCATACCGTGACCGAGCGCTTCCTGCGCTACGTCACCATCGACACCCAATCCGATCCGGAATCCCCGGCCTCGCCATCGACCGAGAAACAGAAAGATCTCGGCCGTGTGCTCGCCGCCGAGCTCAGGGAGATGGGCGTCGAGGACGCTCATCTCGATGATTACGGCTACGTCTATGGAACGATCCCGGCGAACACGACCAAGAAGGTGCCCGTGATCTGCTTCTGCTCGCACATGGACACTTCGCCCGACGTCACCGGCAAGAACGTCAAGCCGCAGATGGTGAAGAACTATCGCGGCGGCGACATCACGCTGCCGGGCGATACCAGCCAGGTGATCCGCTTCGCCGAGCATCCGGCGCTGAAGAACCAGATCGGCAACGACATCATCACCACCGACGGCACCACGCTGCTCGGTGCCGACAACAAGGCCGGCGTGGCTGAGATCATGGATGCCGCGCATTTCTTCATCAACAACCCGCAAGTGAAGCACGGCACCATCAAGATCCTGTTCACGCCGGACGAGGAGATCGGCCGCGGCGTCGACAATGTCGACATCAAGAAGCTCGGCGCTGATTTCGGCTACACCATGGACGGCGAGAGCGCGGGTAGCGTCGAGGACGAGACCTTCTCGGCGGACGGCGCCACCATCACCATCAACGGCGTCAGCGCCCATCCCGGCTATGCCAAGGGCAAGATGGAGCACGCCATCAAGATCGCCGCCGCCATCGTCGAGCGCCTGCCCCGGGAAGGCTGCTCGCCCGAGACGACATCAGGCAAGCAGGGTTTTCTGCATCCGATCGGGATCGAGGGTGCGCTGGAGCAGGCTACGCTCTCCTTCATTGTGCGCGACTTCACCGAGGAAGGGCTGAAGGAGAAGGAGATCCTGCTCGAGAACATCGTCAAGGACGTGATGAAGGATTTTCCGCGCTCGACTTACACATTCGAGGTGCGGGAGCAGTACCGCAACATGAAGCAGGTGATCGATCGCCACCCGCACATTCTTGAATACGCCATCGAAGCGATCCGCCGCGCCGGCCTGCGCCCGATGCGCACCGCGATCCGCGGCGGCACCGACGGCTCCCGCCTGTCCTTCATGGGACTGCCCTGCCCCAACATCTTCGCCGGCGAGCACGCATTTCACTCCCGGCTCGAATGGGTCAGCCGGCAGGACATGGAGAAGGCGGTGCAGACGATCGTCCATCTCGCCATGATCTGGGAGGAGAAGGCTTAGGCCTCTCGTCAAAAGGCAATATGGCCGGGATCGCTCCCGGCCATCGTCCTGCACGTTACGGCACCCGCATCGCACGCGGAGAGCGATGGAAGCGGTTGGAGCTCGCCATCCAGTTCGGGAGCGGCGCGCCGTCGCGATGCCGGCCACCGGCAACAGCCGCAGCCCAGGCCACCGCAGCGCCGATCAGGGTTGCTGCCGCAACGGAGAAGGCGACGATGATGGAGTTACGCCGCGCCCGATTGATGGCCGTCCTTGAATCCGCGATCAGCGTGTCGACCCGTCGCTCCGAGTCGGGTGCTGCAAGTCCCGTCAACGCGGCCACCTGCTGCACGAGGTAGGCCCGGTCATCGGTGCTGACGCCGCTGTGGCTCGACGACGTCATCAGGATGCGTCCCGCTTCGGCACGAGGTTCCCTGAGGTCGGTGTTGGGGGGCCGCCGCGCTGCGCGAAACAGCTTATCCAGCTCGTAGCTCAACAGAGGCTCGGCGGCGGAGGTACTGCTCGCCGAACTGCGCATCGGCGAGCGGTCAATCGCAGCTGCGCCGAGCATCGCGAGCAGAGCGGCACCAAGCAGCACGGCGAGCGCCCAGGACATCAGGCCATGCAGCCCGTCCCGCCGTTCGCCCTCGTCTTCGATCGTTGTGACCGCCGGGGCTGGTCGCGTCGTCCGGCCGGCGATATAGCCGCCGAAGCCGAAGCTGATAATCGCCTGGATGATCAGATACAGCCCCGACAGCAAAGCCAGCGCCGCCGATGCATCGCGCCATGTCGGCGAGGCTGAACTGACGCCCAGGCCGACGGCGACTCCAAAGCCGACCAGGATGAACGACATTGCGCCGGCAGCCAAAGCGCCTGCGATCACCGAGCTCCACTGGATGATGCGCCTTTCATCGGCAGCGACGCCGCCGCCTTCCACGATGTCTTCCCGTATGAGAGTTTCCATGGTCATCGCCGCTCTCTCAGCGCAAGCCGAAGAACGACAAGATCGCCATGACCACCACGATCAAGCCGATGAGATAAATCAATCCGTCCATGGTCCGTCCTCCTCAATTTCTCCTCGTCGCTAATCACAATGAACAAGGAACGTTCCAAATTGGACCGAGCCAGCGGGAACGAACCCGCGCGATGCGGATTATCTGTCCAAGTCCCAAGGATGAAGTTTGTGAGCACGAAAGCCTCAGCCGGTAAGTCCCGGCTGGGGCTTTCTTTTTGTGCGCCGGTTCCTGTCCTATGTTAACGACGCCGGCTCTCGGATCATCAAGGATGCGCTCGGGGCGGGAACCTCCGGATCGGGAGAGCCGCGTGGATCGCAGAACCGCGTGCCTTCATCAGGCAGATGCATTCCGGGAAAAGGCGATCGCCGATCCCGAGCACCACGACCAGTGGATCGATGAAGCCATCAAATGGCTGGAACGGGCCATGGAAGCGGGCTGCCGCGCCGTCGTCACGGTCGAAGGCGGCGATATGCCGAACGTTGCACGCGGAGCGGCAGCCGATGCTCGGCTGAGCTTGATCACACGCCAATGAGAAGAGCTGCCGTCTTCGCGAGCGCTGCGGCAATTGTTCCCGGAACGTAACAATGTTGCGGGTCGACACTGTTCCCAACGCCATGCTAGGCCGGGCGCAGACCGCAACCAGAGTGACGTCGTGCTCGCGAACCGCCAGCCCTCAGGATCATGCCGGCCGCGCAACTGGCGCGGGCTGCTGTCTGTGCTGATCGCGGTCGTCTACCTGCTCGCGGGAGCGCTGCATGGCCTGCACGACATCGACGTCACCACGCCCGGTGGCGGCTCGGAGATCAGCGCGGTGCTTGACGGCTCGGCGGATCACAACGACCACAAGGCCATCGGCGGGCATCATTGCCATGGCTGCTTCTCGGTGACGATGGCGCAGCCGACGCCACCGGCCGGATCGATCGGGCTCGTGTCCGCATCGCGCCCGCAACGCGCACCCCGGCTCGCCGGCATTGTTCCCGACACCGACTCCCCGCCTCCCAAACATATGGCCTGAACGGATTGGTCGGGCGCCACGAGCGTCCATTCGGTTCATCCTCACAGGTCGGTTTCATGTTTTTCAGGGGAATGGCCGCGCGCCTGGCGTGCGCGGCAGCGTGTCTGATTGCCGGATCGGCGCTTGCGCCATCTCACGCCCAGACTCTGACGATGCGGAGCGCGCTTTCGCGCGCGCTGGCCGCGAGCCCGCGGCTGACCGCGGCGGAGCGCGATGTCGGCATCGCCACGGGCCAGCGCATCCAGGCAGGTGCGCTTCTCAATCCGGAACTGACCTACGAACAGGACAATTCGTTCGGGTCCGGCATCTATCGCGGCACACGATCGGCCGAGACCACGCTCCAGATCAGCCAGGCCTTCGAGCTGTTCGGCAAGCGCGACGCGCGGATTGCAGCTGGCGTCGCCGGCATCGAGGTCGCCGCGATCCAGCGCAAAGCCGTCAGGCTGGAGGTGCTGTCGGAGACCGCGATCGCCTTCCTCAGCGTGCTCGGCGCACAGCGGCGCATCCAGATCCTCGACGAGCAGATCACCGCCATCGACCGGCTGACGCCGCTTTTGCGCCGACGCGTCGAGGCCGGCGCCTCCTCGCCGGCCGAGACCGGCCGTGCGGAGGTGGCGTCCGCACTGGTGAAGGCCGACCGCGAGCGCTTCAAGGCGACGCTGGCCAGCGCCCGGCGCGAGCTTGCGGTCCTGATGGGCGACGCGGCACCGAAATTCGGCGAGGTCTCCGGCCGGCTCGACACCATGGGACGGCCCCCGACATTCCAGTCGGTCGTCGCCGCGATCGATGCCAATCCGCAGCTGGTGCGCTGGACCGCGATCTATGCCCAGCGCAACGCCGAGCTGTTGCTGGCGCGGCTGCGGCCCTATCCCAACGTGCGGATCGCCGCCGGCTGGCGCCATTTCAACGAGACCAATGACGACGCGGCGCGCCTCACCGTCTCGGTGCCGATCCCCGTGTTCGACCAGAACCAGGGCAATATCCTTTCGGCCCAGGAAAGCCTCGCCAAGACCAAGGCCGAGCGCGAGGCCAACCGCAACACGCTGATCGTGGTCGCCGGCCGCGCCTACGACTCGCTGCAGGGCTCGCTGCGCGAGCTCGCGGTGCTGCGCGAGAGCGCCATTCCCAAGGCCACCGAAGCCTCGGACGCCATCGCGCAAGGCTACGGCCAGGGCCGCTTCAGCCTGCTCGAAGTGCTCGATGCCCAGGCCAGCGTCACCCAGGCGCGGCTGCGCGAGCAGGAGGCGCTGCAGAATTTCCACGCGGGGGTGGCGACCATCGAAGGGCTCGTCGGCAATCCCTTTACGCTGGCGCGGGAGAGCGCACGATGAAGACGTCCTCCACCATCCTCGTCGCATTCGTTGCCGCCGCACTTGGCGTCGCACTTGGCGCTTACGGCTATTCCCTGCTCGGCCCGGCCAGGGTCGAGCATGCCGAACACGCCGCGGACAAGAAGCCGGAGAAGCCGAACGACCATGTCGAGCAGGACGAGCACGGTGCCGACCGGATCCGCATCTCCGACGTCAAGCTTGCCGCCGCCGGCGTGACGCTGGCGGAAGCCGGGAGCGTCACGCTGACCGACACGCTCGCCTTCAACGGCATCCTGCGCGCCAACCAGGAAGCCGTGGTGCAGGTGACGCCGCGCTTTCCCGGCGTTGCCAAATCGATCCAGAAGCGCATCGGCGACGAGGTCGGCAAGGACGATCTGCTCGCCGCGATCGAGAGCAACCAGAGTCTCACCGTCTACGAGCTCAAGGCGCCGCTTGCCGGCACCGTCATCGAGCGGCAGATTTCGCTCGGCGAATACGCCTCCGAGCAGAAGCCCGCCTTCGTCGTCGCCGACCTCTCCACTATCTGGGTCGATCTGTCGATCTATCGCCAGGATCTGCGGCGCGTTCGTCTCAACGACGAGGTGCTGATCGATCCCGACGACGGCCGCGGCGAGATCAAGGGCACGATCGCCTACATGGCCCCGATCGGCTCGAGCGAGACCCAGACGGCGCTGGCGCGCGTGGTGCTGCCAAATCGGGACGGGCGCTTGCGTCCCGGCCTGTTTGTCACGGCACGGCTGATCCTCGCCGCCCGCAACGTCGCGGTCGCGGTGCGCAAAAGCGCGATCCAGACGCTGGAGAACAGGACTATCGTGTTCGTTCGTGAGGACGGCGACAAGATCGAGGCGCGCCCGGTGGAGCTTGGCGATTCCGACCCGCGCCATGTCGAGATCAAGGCCGGTCTATCGGCCGGCGAGCATTACGTCGCGGAAAACAGCTTCGTCGTGAAGGCGGAGATGGGCAAGGGCGAGGCCGAGCATGATTGAGCGTCTCATCGCGGTCTCGCTGCAGCAGCGCTGGCTGGTCCTGCTGCTCGCGCTCGGCGCCGTCGCTTTCGGAGCGTGGAATTTCCAACGCCTTCCGATCGACGCCGTGCCTGACATCACCAACGTCCAGGTCCAGATCAACACCCGCGCCCCCGGCTATTCGCCGCTGGAAACCGAGCAGCGCATCACCTTCCCGGTCGAGACCGCGATGGGCGGGCTGCCCAAGCTCGACTACACGCGCTCGCTGTCGCGCTACGGCCTGAGTCAGGTGACCGTCGTCTTCAAGGACGGCACCGACATCTATTTTGCCCGCCAGCTCGTCGGCGAACGGATCCAGCAGGTGAAGGACCAGCTTCCGGCCGGCGTCGAGGTCGCGATGGGACCGGTCTCGACCGGGCTCGGCGAAATCTTCATGTACACCGTCGAGGCCAAGGCGGGCGCGAAGACGCAAGGCGGCCACGACTATTCGCTGACCGACTTGCGCACCGTGCAGGACTGGATCATCAAGCCGCAGCTTCGCAACGTGCCGGGGGTGATCGAGGTCAACACCATCGGCGGCTTCGAGCGGCAATTCCATGTGCTCCCCGATCCCGGCAAGCTGATGGCCTACCGGCTCGGCTTTCGCGACGTCATGACGGCGCTCGCCGCCAACAATGCCGATGTCGGCGCCGGCTATATCGAGCGCAACGGCGAGCAATATCTGGTTCGCTCGCCGGGCCAGGTCGGCAATGTCGGCGAAATCAGGGACATCGTCATCGGCTCGCGCGGCGGCAATCCCGTCAGGATCAGGGATATCGCGACCGTCACCGAAGGCCGCGATTTGCGCACGGGAGCCGCAACGCGCGATGGCGAGGAAACCGTGCTCGGCACCGCCATGCTTTTGATCGGCGAGAACAGCCGCACCGTGGCGCGCCGTGTCGCGGCCCGGCTGGAGGATATCGCCAAATCGCTGCCCGACGGCGTCGTGACGCGGACCGTCTACGACCGCACCGATCTGGTCGAAGCCACCATCCGCACCGTCGAGAGCAATCTGCTGGAAGGCGCGGCCCTGGTCGTGGCCGTGCTGTTCCTGATCCTCGGCAACATCCGCGCCGCGCTGGTGGTGGCTTGCGTCATTCCGCTGTCCATGGCCATGACGGTCACCGGCATGGTCGAGACCAAGGTCAGCGCGAACCTGATGAGCCTGGGTGCAATCGATTTCGGCATCATCGTCGACGGCGCCGTGATCATCGTCGAGAACTGCCTGCGCATGCTGGCCGAGGTCCAGCGCGAGAAAGGCGGCCTGCTCACGATCTCCGAACGGCTGCGCGCGATCCGGAGTGGGTCGAGCGAGGTGATCAAGCCGAGCCTGTTCGGAACGCTGATCATCGCAGTGGTCTACCTGCCGGTGCTGACGCTGACCGGCGTCGAGGGCAAGATGTTCACGCCGATGGCCCTGACGGTGCTGATGGCGCTGGGTGCCGCGGTGCTGTTCTCCATCACCTTCGTGCCGGCGGCGGTTGCCATCTTCGTCACCGGCAAGGTGTCCGAACACGAAAACCTGTTCATGCGGCTGGCGAAGCGCGCCTATCTCCCCGTGCTCCGGCTGGCGATCGACCATCGCCTTGGCGTCGCAATCATGGCCGCCATCATCGTGGTCGCAAGCTGCGTTGCCGCCGCGCGCATGGGCGGCGAGTTCATCCCGAGCCTGGACGAAGGCGACGTCGCGCTGGCCTCGATCCGGATTCCCGGCACCAGCCTGACCCAGTCGCTGGACCTGCAAAAGGCGCTGGAAAAGCGCGTCAAGCAGATTCCGGAGGTGAAGGAGTTCTTCACCCGCATCGGCACCGCCGAGATCGCAACCGACCCGATGTCGCCGGCACAGACCGACGGCTACATCATGCTGAAGCCGCGCGCCGAATGGCCCGACCCTGGCAGCTCCAAGGCCGAGGTGATCGAGGCCATCGCCCGTGCCGCCGACGACATCCCCGGCAGCGCCTATGAAATCTCCCAGCCGATCCAGTTCCGCGTCAACGAGTTGATCTCCGGCGTGCGAAGCGACGTCGGCGTCAAGATCTTCGGCGACGACCTCGACATCCTGCAAGGCGCGGCAAAACAGGTCGAAGCCGCGATCCGCGGCATCCGCGGCGCCAGCGACGTCAAGATCGAGCAGGTCTCGGGCCTGCCGATCCTCACCGTCCGCCTCGACCGCCAGGCGCTCGCCCGGTATGGGCTCAGCATCAGCGAGGTGCAGGGCATCGTCGAGATCGCGGTCGGCGGCAAGTCGGCCGGCAAGCTGTTCGAGGGCGACCGCCGCTTCGACATCGTCGTGCGCCTGCCGGAACATCTGCGCGGCAATCTCGAAGCCATCAGGGCAATCCCGATCCCGCTGCCGCCGGGTGAGGATGCGACAATCGGTGCGCCGATCCGGACGGCACTGCCCGGCTCCCCCCTCGCCCAGATGCGCTATGTGCCGCTGTCGTCGGTTGCCACCGTCGATGCGACGCCCGGCCCCAACCAGATCAGCCGCGAGAACGGCAAGCGGCGCATCGTGGTCACCGCCAATGTCCGCGCGCGCGATCTCGGCTCCTTCGTCACCGAGGCGGAGGCGGCCGTCGCGGAGAAGGTCAAGCTGCCGCCGGGCTACTGGATCGGCTGGGGCGGACAGTTCGAGCAGCTGGTCTCCGCCACCAAGCGGCTGACGCTCGTGGTGCCGTTGGCGTTGCTGCTGGTCTTCCTGCTGCTGTCCATGGGCATGGGATCGGCGGCTGATGCGGCCCTCGTGTTCTCCGGCGTGCCGCTGGCACTGACCGGCGGCGTCATGGCGCTGCTGCTGCGCGGTATTCCGCTGTCGATCAGCGCCGGCGTCGGCTTCATCGCACTGTCGGGCGTCGCCGTCCTCAACGGGCTCGTCATCATCGCCTTCATCGAGCGGCTGCGCAGCGAGGGCCACCCCGTTGCCGACGCGGTGCGCGAGGGCGCGCTGACACGCCTGCGTCCGGTGCTGATGACGGCCCTCGTCGCGTCCCTCGGCTTCGTGCCGATGGCCCTTGCCACCGGGGCCGGTGCCGAGGTGCAGCGGCCGCTTGCGACCGTGGTGATCGGCGGTATCATCTCCTCGACCGTGCTGACGCTGCTGGTGCTGCCGGCGCTCTACGTGCTGTTCCGCCGTGACGGGGCTGCCGAAACGCCTACAATAGCGCCTGATTTGGCAGCGTCCGGGGAGCGGTAGAGGTGGGCAGCCACGACCATCACGGCCATCACGGCCATCATCACGATGATCATAGCCACGATCACGATCATGGTGGCCACGCCCATGCCCATGCGCCCGCCAGTTTCGGCAAGGCATTCGCGATCGGCATCTCGCTCAACACCGCGCTGGTCTTGGCGGAGGCCGTCTACGGCTATATCGGCAACTCCACGGCTCTGCTTGCGGACGCCGGCCATAATCTTTCCGACGTGCTCGGCCTGGTCGTGGCCTGGTGCGCGTCGATCGCGGCGCGGCGCGCGCCCAGCGGCCGCTTCACCTATGGCCTGCGCGCCTCCACCATCCTGGCGGCGCTGGCGAACGCGGTGTTCCTGCTGGTCGCAACCGGCGCGATCGGCTGGGAAGCGATTTTGCGCCTGCGGGAGCCGGAGCCGGTCGCCGGCATCACCGTGATGGTGGTCGCCGGCATCGGCATCCTCATCAACGGTTTTACCGCCATGTTGTTCGCGCGCGGTCGCAAGGACGACATCAACATCGAAGGCGCCTATCTGCACATGGCGGCCGACGCCGCGGTCTCGCTCGGCGTCGTCATCTCGGCGGCGCTGATCATCTGGACCGGCTGGCTCTGGCTCGATCCCGTCACCAGCCTCGTCATCTGCGCCACCATCCTCTGGAGCACCACCAGCCTGCTCCGTGGCTCCATCGACATGTCGATGGCGGCGGCGCCCAGGGGCACCGACATTGCCGCGATCAAGATCCTTCTGCTGGAGCGGCCCGGCGTCACTGCGATCCACGATCTCCACGTCTGGCCGATCTCGACCACCGAGACGGCGCTGACCTGCCACCTCGTCATGCCCACCGGCGCCGGCGATGCCTTCCTGATGGAGACGGCGCAGATGCTGAAGCGCTCCCACCGCATCGGCCACACCACGCTTCAGATCGAGACGCATCCGGACAATGGCTGCGCGCTGGCGCCGGATGACGTGGTGTGAGGTAGTTGCGTTGCTGCGTCCCCATCGTCATTGCGAGGAGCGAAGCGACGAAGCAATCCAGACTGCCTCCGCGGAGAACGGTCTGGATTGCTTCGCTGCGCTCGCAATGATGAGGACAGAGCGACGCCTACGCCGCCTTCGCCGTCACGATCCAGATCGCGCCCTGGAGCGCCACGCTCTGACCCTTCAGGAACGGCGCGAGCGTCTCGCGGATCGAGGCTTTTGCCGCGGCATAGGTCTCCGGCGGATGCCCTTGCAGCGCGCGGCTCGCCGGGCCGATCTGGAGCGAGCCTTCGACCGCGGCATCGAGCCCGCCGCCAATCGCGACGTCCATCGCGAGATTGTGCGGCTCCATCGCGACGTCGACGAAGCCCGCGCCTTTCAGGATGCGCGTCACGCGCTCTTCGGAGGCGAAGGCGAACGGGCCCGGCTCCTCCGGCCCGACCGGCGGCATCTTGGGAACGTGCTTGTAGACCGCCATAAGCGGCGCCATCATCCACGGATTTTCCTTCGGCTCGCGCCAGCAGGCAAACGCCAACCGTCCCGTCGGCTTCAGCGCGCGGCGGAGATTGGTGAAAGACGCGATGGGATCGGCGAAGAACATCACGCCGAACCGCGAGGCCAGCAGGTCAAAGCTCGCCGGCTCGAACGGATGCACCGTCGCATCGGCCAGCACGAAATCGAGCGGCAGGCCTTTTGGCGCAAACGCGCGCGCCTGCGACAGCATCGGCTCGGAGACGTCGAGCCCGAGCGCAAAGCCATCAGGCGCGACAGCCTTCGCGAACGCGAACGTCGTCGCACCGGAGCCACAGCCGATGTCGAGGACGCGCTCGCCCGGCTTCGGCCTGGCGCGGGCGATCAGCACGTCGGCAATGGGTCCCAGCAGGCTCTCCTGCGCCGCATGGCGATCGGCCCAGCGCTGCCCGCTGGGGCCATTCCAGTAGGCGATCTGATCGGCGTTCTGCTCGTGTCCGCTTGGTTGTTGCATCAGGGCCTCTGTGGCTCGGTATCGCCCGCCTGCGCCTATCGGCTTCGGCGCGGCAGCCTTCGTTCGCTTCGCGCCAATAACGTGTGAGGCTGGCTCGCCGAGCCGAAGCTCGCGAAGCGAGCAAAGGCTGGTGGGCGGTGAGAGATTCGAACTCCCGACCCTCTCGGTGTAAACGAGATGCTCTAACCAGCTGAGCTAACCGCCCCTCGCCGCTTCTTTATCCCTACCGGCCCCGAACGGGCAAGCGCGGAACGCCAATTCCAGGGCCTCAATCCTGTGGCCGGCCCGGCAGCAGCGGCACCGCGTCGATCCACACCGCCGCCGACTGGCACCAGATCTGCCTGACGGGCCGCAATTTGTCGCGCTGGCGGATGCTGCCCCAGCGGATGCCCCAATCGTCCTCCTGGTCGCCGTCGCCGCTCGTGAACAGCGGGGAACCGCAGTCGGCGCAAAAGTGCTGGAAGCGCATCCGGCCGTTGTCGCCGCGCTTGCCGTAGATCCTGGGCGTGCCGGCAGTCAGGCGGACTTCGGCGCCCGAACAGACGGCCGTCACCCGGAAGGGCGAGCCGGTCAGTGTCTGGCAATCGGTGCAGTGGCAGACCGACACCGTCTCCGGGTCGATCTCGGCTTCAAAGGTAATCTCGCCGCAATGGCATTGCCCGTCGATGTGCATTGTCGTCATCCGCTGCCCAAAACAAAATGCCCCACAAAAAAACGGCGCCCGAAGGCGCCGTTTTATCATCTTTTTCGAGCTGCGATCTCAGTGAGCGGTCAGGCCGCCGGCGGCTTCGTCGCCGTCCGGCTTCACCGTCACCTTGGTGTCCTCTTCCCAGACGATCGGCACTGGCTTCTTGACCAGCGCCTTGGCGACGACGTCGTCGAGGCGCGAGACCGGGATGATCTCCATGCCGCCCTTGATCGCATCGGAAATCTCCGTGAGATCCTTGGCGTTGTCCTCAGGAATCAGCACCGTCTTGATGCCGCCGCGGGCAGCAGCCAGCAGCTTCTCCTTCAGGCCGCCGATCGGCAGCACGCGGCCGCGCAGCGTGATTTCGCCGGTCATCGCGACATCGTGGCGGACCGGGATGCCGGTCATGACCGAGATGATCGCGGTGGCCATCGCCACGCCCGCCGACGGACCGTCCTTCGGCGTCGCGCCTTCCGGCACGTGCACGTGGATGTCGCGCCGGTCGAACAGCGGCGGCTCGATGCCGTAGACGATCGCGCGCGAGCGGACATAGGACGCCGCCGCCGAGATCGATTCCTTCATCACGTCACGCAGATTGCCCGTGACCGTCATCTTGCCCTTGCCGGGCATCATGACGCCTTCGATCGTCAGCAACTCGCCGCCGACATCGGTCCAGGCAAGGCCGGTGACGATGCCGACCTGCGGCTCGCTCTCGATCTCACCGTAGCGGTACTTCGGCACGCCCAGAAGCTCTTCGAGAGTCTTCTCGGTGATCTTGACCGACTTCTTCTTGGAGATCATCAGCTCCTTCACCGCCTTGCGGGCGAGTGTGGAGAGCTCACGCTCTAAATTGCGCACGCCCGCTTCGCGGGTGTAGCGGCGGATCAGAAGCAGCAGCGCGTCGTCGTCGATCGAGAACTCCTTGGAGTCCAGGCCGTGCTTGGACACCGCGGTCGGGATCAAGTGCTTGCGCGCGATCTCGACCTTCTCGTTCTCGGTGTAGCCCGCGATCCGGATGATCTCCATGCGGTCCATCAGTGGTCCCGGAATATTGAGCGTATTCGCGGTCGTGATGAACATCACGTTGGACAGATCGTAGTCGACCTCGAGATAGTGGTCGTTGAAGGTCGCGTTCTGCTCGGGGTCGAGGACCTCGAGCAGCGCCGAGGACGGATCGCCGCGGAAATCGGCGCCCATCTTGTCGATCTCGTCCAGCAGGAACAGCGGATTGGACGACTTCGCCTTCCGCATCGACTGGATGATCTTGCCGGGCATCGAGCCGATATAGGTGCGGCGGTGCCCGCGGATCTCGGCCTCGTCGCGCACGCCACCGAGCGAGACGCGCACGAATTCGCGCCCCGTCGCCTTCGCGATCGACTTGCCGAGCGAGGTCTTGCCGACGCCGGGAGGGCCGACGAGGCACAGGATCGGGCCCGTCAGCTTGTTGGCGCGCGACTGTACGGCGAGATACTCGACGATGCGGTCCTTGACCTTCTCCAGCCCGTAGTGATCCGCATCCAGAACCGCCTGCGCGGCTTCCAGATCCTTCTTCACCTTGGACTTCTTGTTCCACGGAATCGACAGCAGCCAATCCAGATAGTTGCGCACGACGGTCGCTTCCGCGGACATCGGCGACATCTGGCGCAGCTTCTTCAATTCATGCTGCGCCTTCTCGCGCGCTTCCTTGGAGAGCTTGGTCTTGGAGATCTTCTCTTCGAGATCGGCGAGCTCGTCGCGACCGTCGTCGTCGCCGAGCTCCTTCTGGATCGCCTTCATCTGCTCGTTGAGATAGTACTCGCGCTGGGTCTTCTCCATCTGGCGCTTGACGCGCGAGCGGATGCGCTTCTCGACCTGGAGCACCGAGATCTCGCTCTCCATCAGGCCCAGCACCTTCTCCAGGCGCTGCGTGACCGACAGCGTCTCCAGGATGCCCTGGCGATCCGCGATCTTGACGGCGAGATGCGAGGCGACGGTGTCGGCGAGCTTGGCAAAATCGGTGATCGCCTGCACGACGCCGACGACCTCGGCCGAGATCTTCTTGTTGAGCTTCACGTAGCTCTCGAAGTCGGACACGACGGAGCGCGCCATGGCCTCCGCCTCGACCGACTTCGCATCGGTATCGGCGAGCGCAATCGCGGTCGCTTCGTAATAGTCGGCGCGATCGGTGTACTTCTGCACGCGCGCCCGCTCGAGCCCTTCGACCAGCACCTTCACAGTGCCGTCGGGAAGCTTCAAGAGCTGGAGCACGCTGGCAAGCGTACCGGTCTCGTAAATGGAATCGGGTGCCGGATCATCGTCGGACGCGTTCTTCTGGGTCGCGAGCATGATCAGCGCGTCGTTCTTCATCACCTCTTCGAGCGCGCGGATCGACTTCTCGCGGCCGACGAAGAGCGGAACGATCATGTGCGGGAAGACGACGATGTCGCGCAGGGGCAGCACGGGATAGGCGTGCGTTTCGCCATGGACGATGGTTGGCCTGGGTTTTGGATTGGTCATGGCCTTTTCCTTTTGCTTTGCCCCCTTGCACGCAGCCCGCCATGCTCATGCGCAACCGCCACAAGGTGCCGAGGCGACCCGCAATACCGATCGGTCCTTTTGAGGTTGGACCGGCTTGCCGAATCGGAACTGAGGCGAATCTTGAAGAGAATTTTTACTCGCCGCCGACATTAGGTGGCTATCGACCCGGGGGGTGTCAAGTCATTGAAAGACGCGCGCCATCAGGCGCTTACGCACGCAAATAAGCGACGCAACACCGGCTGCGGAGATACTTTCCGCAGCCCCTGCTTGAGGAGACGATTGGAGCGTTCCAGCGCCGAAATCAGGCGCTGGCGTTCTCGACGGCGCGATCGGACCGATCGGCGTAGATGTAGAGCGGACGCGCCGTTCCTTCCACGACTTCGCGGGAAATCACGACTTCTTCCACACCTTCGAGGCCCGGCAGGTCGAACATGGTCTCGAGCAGGATCGCCTCGAGGATTGAACGCAGCCCCCGCGCACCGGTCTTGCGCTCGATCGCCCTGCGGGCAACCGCGCCAAGCGCCTCGTCGGCGAAGGTCAGCTCGATGTTCTCCATCTCGAACAGCCGCTGGTACTGCTTCACCAGCGCGTTCTTCGGCTCGACCAGGATCTTCTTGAGCGAAGCCTCGTCCAGATCCTCCAGCGTCGCCACGACGGGCAGACGGCCGACGAATTCCGGGATCAGGCCGTACTTCAGGAGATCCTCAGGCTCGACATGACGGAAGATTTCGCCGGTGCGGCGGTCTTCCGGTGCGAGCACCTGAGCGGCGAAACCGATCGAGGTCGAACGTCCGCGTGCCGAGATGATCTTTTCGAGGCCCGAGAACGCACCACCGCAGATGAACAGGATATTGGTGGTGTCCACCTGCAGGAACTCCTGCTGCGGATGCTTGCGGCCGCCCTGCGGCGGGACCGAAGCCACCGTGCCTTCCATGATCTTGAGCAGCGCCTGCTGCACGCCCTCACCCGACACGTCGCGCGTGATCGAGGGATTGTCGGACTTGCGGCTGATCTTGTCGATTTCGTCGATGTAGACGATGCCGCGCTGGGCACGCTCGACATTGTAGTCGGCGGCCTGGAGCAGCTTCAGGATGATGTTCTCGACGTCCTCGCCGACATAGCCGGCTTCGGTCAGCGTCGTCGCATCCGCCATCGTGAACGGCACGTCCAGGATGCGGGCGAGCGTCTGCGCGAGCAGCGTCTTGCCCGAGCCGGTCGGACCGATCAGCAGGATGTTCGACTTCGCAAGCTCGACGTCGTTGTGCTTGGTCTGGTGGTTGAGGCGCTTGTAGTGATTGTGCACCGCGACCGAGAGGACCTTCTTCGCATGGTTCTGGCCGATCACGTAATCGTCCAGCACCTTGCAGATTTCCTTCGGCGTCGGAATCCCGTCGCGCGACTTCACCAGCGAGGATTTGTTCTCCTCGCGAATGATGTCCATGCAGAGCTCAACGCACTCGTCGCAAATGAAGACCGTGGGACCCGCGATCAGTTTGCGCACTTCGTGCTGGCTCTTGCCGCAGAACGAGCAATACAGCGTGTTCTTGGAGTCGCTCGTGCCGACCTTACTCATTCATGTCTCCGTCCGCGGTTCGATCCCGTCCGCTCGATCGCCCTATTCCGGCACGACAGCCGGTACAGTCCTTCAAATAGAGCAAATTCCGTACCAAAAAAGACCCTACGCGTTACATGCCGTGCGAATCGCGGTCATTCGATTCCCCGCGATCATAGCCGATCAGTCATAGCGAACCATGCTGGCACCCGACTATCAAGAATTCGCTAATCGGGGGTCGCCGGCTACCCGTGACAATACCGTGATTTCCGGTCTTGGCACGGGCGAAGTGATCGAAATCACCCCGGCGTTGCTGGATTGCCACGAAAAACAAGCACGAAAGCGGAACTTTCTGCCTGTCGCAGGGCGCAAAAGTGCGTTTTGCGACGCGCGCACGTGTCCTTAACGTGAACGCTCCCTGATGGTGCCCGCGGTCCCAGAGGGATTGCCGGCACAGTAGTGCTACGGGGTCTTCGGCGACGCGGTTTCCTCGGCGCGCTTGTCGATCACCCTGTCGACCAGGCCGAACTCCTTGGCGTCGCTCGCGGTCAGGAACTTGTCGCGTTCCAGCGCGTCCTCGATCGCCTTGTAGGTCTGGCCGGTGTGCTTCACGTAGATCTCGTTGAGCCGCTTCTTCAGGTTCAGGATTTCCTGGGCGTGCAGCATGATGTCGGTGGCCTGGCCCTGGAAGCCGCCGGAGGGCTGATGCACCATGATGCGCGCGTTCGGCAGCGAGAAGCGCATGTCCTTCTCGCCGGCGCAGAGCAGCAGCGAGCCCATCGAGGCGGCCTGTCCGGTGCACAGCGTCGAGACCGGCGGACGAATGAACTGCATGGTGTCGTAGATCGCGAGGCCCGACGTCACCACGCCGCCCGGCGAGTTGATGTACATCGAGATTTCCTTCTTCGGATTTTCCGCCTCAAGGAACAACAGCTGCGCGACGATCAGCGTCGACATGCCGTCCTCGACCGGCCCGGTCAGGAAGATGATTCGCTCTTTCAGAAGGCGCGAGAAAATGTCGTAGGCGCGCTCGCCACGGTTGGTCTGCTCGACCACCATGGGCACGAGGTTCATGTAGGTTTCAACCGGATCGCGCATGAGTCACCTAGGGTTTTGAAGAGGCGGACATCGCCAGGCCCGGCTGCCAGTCGGGGCTGGATCTGCCGGAAGGCCGATGGACGTCCCGTGATGCAGGAACTTGGCAGAAGAACTTGGTAGAGGCACTTGGCAGAAGCAGAGGGCGTAGCGACAGATATAGCCCAATTCGCGCCTGACAAGTGCGGAGCGAATTAAGGCTTAATCCGTGAGGCAGTTGAAGCTGATTCGTACAAAGAGGCCCAGCCGGCCACCTGGCTAGCTCGACCTCTTCGCTGATCATCCTTAATGCAAGGCTATCCTGGAGGCTCTCCTAAAGGCTCTTCTGGAGCCCTCAGGCCGCGGTCTTTTCCGCCTCGTCGTCCTTGTAGAGATCGTCGCGCGAGACCTTCTTCTCGGTCACCTTGGCAAGCTCGAGGATGAAGTCGACGACCTTGTCCTCATAGATCGGTGCACGAAGCTGGGCCAAGGCTTGGGCGTTGCTGCGGTAATAGTCCCAGACCTCCTTCTCGCGGCCCGGCATCGAGCGCGCCCGCTCGATCACGGCGCGGCCGACCTCGTCATCGGTCACGGAGATCTTGTTCTTCTCGCCGATCTCCGAGAGCACGAGGCCGAGCCGCACGCGACGATCGGCGATCTTGCGGTACTCTTCCTTGGCGGCGTCTTCAGTGGTGTCTTCGTCGGCGAAGGTCTTGCCGGCGGACTCCATCTCGGCCTTCACCGAGTTCCACATCAGATTGAACTCCTCGTCGACCAGCGAGGGCGGAGCCTCGAAGCGATGGGCCTCGTCGAGGCGGTCGAGCAGCGCGCGCTTGACGCGCTGGCGGGTCGCGGTCGCGAACTCGGCCACCAGCCGCTCGCGCGCCGCTTCCTTCAGCTTGTCCAGCGATTCCAGGCCGAGCGTCTTCGCGAACTCGTCGTCGATCGCGAGATCCTGCGGCGCCTCGATCAGCGTCGCGGTGGTCTCGAACTCGGCCGGCTGGCCGGCGAGCTTGTCGTTCATGTAGTTCTTGGGGAACGCCACCTTCAGCGTGCGGGTCTCGTTGGCGGCGATGCCGATGAGCTGCTCTTCGAAGCCGGGGATGAAGGTGTTGGATCCGATCACCACCTGGATGCCCTCGCCGGCGCCGCCTTCGAAGGCTTCGCCGTTGATGGTGCCCTTAAAGGCGACGGTGACGCGATCACCCGATTCGGCCTTGGCGCCCTCGCCCTTCGCGGCATAGCCACGGTTCGAATCGGCGATGCGCTTGATCGCCTCGTCGACGTCGGCGTCGGTGACTTCGGCCACAGGCTTTTCGACCTCGAAGGTCTTGAAGTCGGCGAGCGCAATCGACGGCACCACCTCGATCGCAACCGTGTAGGTCAGATCGGTTTTGCCGTTGAGCAGCTCCTCGACCTCGGCCTGCTCGGTCGGCATGGTGATCTTCGGTTCGGTCGCCAGGCGGAAGCCGCGCTCGGAGAACAGCTGAGTGTTGGTGTCGCGGATGGTCTGGTCGATGGTCTCGGCCATCACCGAGCGGCCATAGACCTTCTTGAGGTGCGTGACCGGCACCTTGCCGGGACGGAAGCCGTTGATGCGAACCTTGTCCTTGAGGTCGACGAGCTTGGCACCGGCCTTGGCGTCGAGATCAGACGCGGGAACGCTGATCTTGAACTCGCGCTTCAAACCTTCCGAGAGGGTTTCTGTGACCTGCATGGTGTCCAATCTTCTTCTCGTTCGGTCCCGGCGCGCATGCGTCGGGACGCTGTCATTAATCGATCCGGCGCGAGGCGAACGCCTCAACGCCGGTGGTTCATCGGACCGACTTCCGGCGGACAAACATCCGCGCGGGAGCAGATCGCGTAATCCGTGCAAACGCTGAAAGCGCTTGGTGCGGGCGGAGGGACTCGAACCCCCACAACTTTCGTCACTGGAACCTAAATCCAGCGCGTCTACCAGTTCCGCCACGCCCGCGTAAATTTGCATCAAGACCGGCCGCGATGCCGCGGGCGGCGGGCTTATAGCATGTGCCCGCCTGTTCGCAGCAAAAAAATGGCCCGATAGAGGCAGGCTTCACCTAGGCACGACGGCTGGACTTATCCAGCACGGCGTGGTCCGGATCGGCCCATGAAAACGCGGATCTTCGACCTGACGAGGCGCGAGGTTTTGGCCGGATTTGGCGCCTCTGCGGCCGGGCTGACGGCGGGCGGCGCAGTCCCGGCCGTGACCGCCCAACTCGCGCTTCAGGCAAGGCCGGCAACGCTGGCTCTGAGGTCGGGGCAGCCGGCTATACCCATCTGGGAGCTGGCCGCCGTCAGCCATCTCGGGGATGTCCGCCTCAAACGTGGCGACCGCTGCGAGGTGGTCTTCCGCAACGACCTGCCTGTGCCGCTTGCACCAGTTTGGTACGGCCTCAATGGCCCGGCCGCGGCCGACCCGCTTCGGGGTCGCGCACCGACGGCCCCGGACGCGACGGAAACATCAATCATTTCAGTGCCAACCGCGGGAACCCTGTTGGCCGACTTCCGGCTGTTCGAGGACGGCCTGAAGCAGCCCGCGCGCCCGCTTCCGATCATCGCCACCGAGACCAACACGGTCGCCGCCGATCGCGACGTGGTCCTCTTGATCGAGGAGTGGCGGCTGCGGCCGGATGGGACCGCACTTGCCCCGGGCCGGGACCCGAAGGACACATCCCCGCTCTATACAATCAACGGAACGACTTCATTCGAACTCTCAGCTTCAGCAAATGAGCGGCTGCGGCTGCGCTTTATCAACGGCTCGCAACGTTCTGTTCTGGCGATCAAATTGGAAAGTCACGAGGTCCACGTGGTGGCCCTGGACGGACAGCCGGCTGAGCCGTTCCCGGCTCGCAACGGCGCGCTGGTGCTGGCTCCCGGCGCACGCGCCGACGCCTTCGTGGATGCGGCCACATCGGCCCCATTCCTGCTGCATGACGGCAAGGAGGCGCGCCAGGTCGGCCGCCTGACGGTCTCCGGCAAGCTTGACCGGCGCGCGCCGCCGTTGCCGCTCTTGCCACTCCCTCCGAATGACCTGCCCGACCGGCTCGATCTGAGGGGCGCCCTGCGATTCGATGTCGCTCTCGGGGCAGCCGACGCCGGGTGGGTACGGGCCGCAAATTTCTCGACGTCCTCCGCCCCCGCCTTTCGCACCAAGGCCGGCCGCACCGTCGTGTTGGCCCTCAAGAACCCCGCCTCCGTCGCAACCGTCTTCCATCTCCACGGCCACCATTTCCGCCTGCTCGACAAGCTCGACGACGGCTGGAAGCCCTATTGGCTCGACACGCTCGCGATCGAACCCGGCCAGACCCAGCGCATCGCATTCGCTGCGGCCTCTCCCGGGCGGTGGCTGATCGAATCCGTCGTCACCGACTGGGCCGCGCCGCGGCTGGTGCGCTGGTACGGGGTGGAGTGAGCTATCGGCCACGCGTCCAAAGATAGCGAGCGTCCGGTTCTTTCTCCTCGTTTCGGGTCCCGTTGGTCTGCTCGATCAGCGTGAACCCGCGCGCTTCATAGAAGCGGCCCGCCAACGCGTTGCGCTGGAAGGTCCAGAGCTCCAGCTGTTCGCTGGCCCGCTTGGCGATATCGAGGAGTTCGGTGCCGACGCCGCGCCCTTGAACAGCAGGAAGCACGTAAAGCTGCTCGACCCAGCCGTCACGGACAGCGATGATTCCGCTCAGTACATCGGCATCGAAGCGTCCCCACACGCGGCACGTCGCCAAGACATGCTCGCGGTAGAACCAGCGGTCCTCATCCGGCGTATGCAGCCCAGCAAAGCCAGGGCAGCGCATGGTCGAATGCAGCCCGGTGAACCTGCGCCGCCGCGCCCATATCGGTGAGCGCGAGCGGCCTGAGCATTAGTACTCGATCCCCAGCGCATGATAGATCCGTCGGTGCACGGCGGGCAGCGTCTCGGTGAGATCCTCCGCGATCAGGCCCGGCCCCGCCTCGCTCGCCGCTTCGCCATGCATCCACACCGCGATGCTGGCGGCTTCGAACGCCGGGACGCCCTGCGCAAGGAGGCCTGCGATGATGCCGGCGAGGACGTCGCCGGCACCCGCGGTGGCGAGCCAGGGCGGAGCGTTGGCGGCGATAGTGGCGCGGCCGTCGGGCGCGGCAATCGTGGTGTCGGCGCCCTTCAGCAGCACGACCGCGCCGGAGCGCTCGGCGGCGGCGCGCACGCGCTCGATCTTCGAGCGCCCCGGATGTTTATTGCTGAGGTCGGAGAACAGCCGCGGGAACTCGCCCTCGTGCGGCGTCAGCACCACCGCCTTGTCCTGCGACGTCTTGATCGATTCGAACAGGCGCTCGGGATTGGCGGCAAAGCTCGTCAGCGCATCCGCGTCGAGCACCAGGCGCCGCTGGGAGGTAAGCGCCGTGTGGACGAGATCGCAGGTGCGCTCGCCGACGCCCGCGCCAGGGCCGATGATGCAGGTGTTGTAGCGCTTGTCGCCGAGCAGCTCGCCGAACTCGATGGCGGTATCGACGGGGTGAACCATCACCGCGGTGAGCGCAGCCGCATTGATCGCCAGCGCATCACGCGGCGTGGCCAGAGTCACCAGGCCCGCGCCGGCGCGCAGCGCCCCGCGCGCGGCGAGCCGCGCCGCACCGGTCGCCGCCGCATCGCCCGAGACCGCCAGCACATGACCTCGCGCGTATTTATGGCCGTCGATGCGCGGCACCGGAAAGGCCGAGCCCCAGAAGTCCGGATCGTTCTCAAAAATCCGCGGCGCGATCTCGTCCAGCACCTGCGCCTCGATGCCGATGTCGGCGACGCGGACGTGACCGCAATGCATGCGCCCCGGCAGCAGCAGATGCGCCGGCTTCTTGCGGAAGAAGGTGACGGTCTCGGCGGCGTTCACGGCCACGCCCAGCACGGCCGCGCTGGTGCCGTTGATGCCGCTCGGCAGGTCGACCGCGAGCACCGGCGCACCATTGGCGTTGATCGCCTCGATCATCTCACGCGCCTCGCCCTCGACGGGACGGCTGAGGCCCGCGCCGAACAGCGCATCGATGATCAGCGCCGGTCGCCCGATCGCCTGCGGGTTGAACGGGAGCACCGGGTGTTTCCAACCCCGCGCCGCCGAGGCCGCGTCGCCCTGGAGCTGGTCCCGCTCGCACATCAGGATCACCGAGACCTCGCGGCCTTGCGCGGCGAGCTCGGCGGCTGCGACAAAACCGTCCCCGCCGTTGTTGCCCGGGCCGGCCACGATCAGGATCGGCCCCTGCTCCACCAGTGCGTTCGCGGCCTCGGCGACCGCCTGGCCGGCGCTGAGCATCAGCTTGAATCCGGGGGTGCCTGCTGCAATGCTGAGCTGGTCGGCGCGCTGCATTTCGGCGTTGGTCAGAACTTCCATGCCACTTCCCTGTCCAAAAGCCTTTTCAACAGGCACGTTCCGCACCGGGCTATCCGGCGGAACAACGATCTGCACAAGTATTGAACCGTTTGCCTATTTCGTAGTCTGCGGTATTTTGTGCGGGTCGGCGCCACCTATCAGAGCTGCACGTTAAAAGGCTGATAACGCTCCAATAATCAGGGCATTTGCAACTTGGCATAGACCCTGCTTTCGCGGAAGTCGCTTCGGTTCGTCGTGCTCACTGGCATTTATCAGGGTGTGGCCGGCCGTTGTTGCCGGACTGGTCAGGGATCCCGGCATAGCGAAGACAAGATCGTGCGTTAAGAAAGCGCATCCTGACGAAGACGTTGCTATTTGTTCGAAAGGCCGGGAGGCGCGCAGTGAAGAAAATCGAAGCCATCATCAAGCCATTCAAGCTCGACGAGGTGAAGGAAGCGCTTCAGGAAGTCGGCCTTCAGGGCATCACCGTCACCGAAGCCAAGGGCTTCGGCCGGCAGAAGGGTCACGCCGAGCTGTACCGCGGCGCAGAATACATCGTCGACTTCCTGCCCAAGGTGAAGATCGAGATCGTGATCGGCGACGATCTGGTCGAGCGCGCCATCGACGCAATCCGCCGCGCCGCGCAAACCGGGCGCATCGGCGACGGCAAGATTTTCGTCTCCAACATCGAAGAGGCGATCCGCATCCGAACCGGCGAATCCGGGCTGGACGCTATCTGAGCCGGGTGCTATCCCGCATTTTGCGACATTCTGACAAGAAATAGGCTGCTTCGGCGGCCTCGTTTTGTTTGTGCCTCGCGCGCCTCAAGAAGCGTGAACACGGTCGCTCGAAGTTTGGAAACCGACCCGCAGAGCCAAAAGGGGTATGCATGAAGACCGCCAAAGACGTCCTGAAATCGATCAAGGACAACGACGTCAAATACGTCGACCTGCGCTTCACCGATCCGCGCGGCAAGTGGCAGCACGTCACCTTCGACATCAGCATGATCGATGAGGACATTTTCGCCGAAGGCACGATGTTCGACGGCTCATCGATCGCCGGCTGGAAGGCGATCAACGAGTCCGACATGTGCCTGATGCCCGATCCGGTGACCGCGACGATCGATCCGTTCTTCGCCGAGACCACCATGGTCATCACCTGCGACGTGCTCGAGCCGACCACCGGCGAGCCCTACAACCGCGATCCCCGCGGCATCGCCAAGAAGGCCGAGGCGATGGTGAAGTCGATGGGCGTTGGCGACACCGTCTTCGTCGGCCCCGAAGCCGAATTCTTCGTGTTCGACGACGTGCGCTTCTCCGCCAATCCCTACAGCACCGGCTTCCGCCTCGACTCCTCGGAGCTGCCGACCAACTCCGACACCGAATATGAAGGCGGCAATCTCGGCCATCGTGTCCGCACCAAGGGCGGCTACTTCCCGGTGCCGCCGCAGGATTCCGTGCAGGACATGCGCTCGGAGATGCTCGGCGCCATGGCCAAGATGGGTGTGAAGGTCGAGAAGCACCATCACGAAGTCGCCTCCGCCCAGCACGAGCTCGGCATGAAGTTCGACACGCTGACGCTGATGGCCGACCACATGCAGATCTACAAATACTGCATCCACCAGGTCGCGCACATCTACGGCAAGACCGCCACCTTCATGCCGAAGCCGGTCTTCGGCGACAACGGCTCGGGCATGCACGTGCACCAGTCGATCTGGAAGGACGGCAAGCCGGTGTTCGCCGGCAACAAATACGCCGACCTGTCGGAGACCTGCCTCCACTACATCGGGGGCATCATCAAGCACGCCAAGGCGATCAACGCCTTCACCAATCCGTCGACCAACTCCTACAAGCGTCTGGTCCCCGGCTATGAGGCTCCCGTGCTGCTCGCCTATTCCGCGCGCAACCGCTCGGCCTCCTGCCGGATCCCCTACACTGCTTCGCCGAAGGCCAAGCGTGTCGAGGTGCGCTTCCCCGATCCGCTCGCCAATCCCTATCTCGGTTTCGCCGCGATGCTGATGGCTGGCCTCGACGGCATCAAGAACAAGATCGATCCGGGTCCGGCGATGGACAAGGACCTCTACGATCTGCCGAAGGAAGAGCTGAAGCAGATCCCGACGGTGTGCGGCAGCTTGCGCGAGGCGCTCGAAAACCTCGACAAGGACCGCGGCTTCCTGAAGAACGGCGGCGTGTTCGACGACGATTTCATCGACGCCTATATCGAGCTGAAGATGACCGAAGTCGCCCGCTTCGAAATGACCCCGCACCCGGTCGAGTTCGAGATGTACTATTCGGGCTAGGTGGCCCGAACGACCACGACGCACGAAAGGCGCCCCTCGGGGCGCCTTTTTTGTGGTCATCGAGTTTCGTTCTGCGTCTGACTCCATTTCGTTCTCAAAGAACGAATCGGAATCGAGAAAACTGGCGCGCATCAATTCTTGATATCTGGTTTATTGCGCCCGAGAGATCGCGAGCGCTGTTGGTAATTCGCAGGATGCATTCAGCGCCGCGAAATCCATCCTGGAGACTAGTTCTCGTGCCTGTTTGCGAAAATCGCCAATCCTCCGCCGCCGGTCGCAACGATCGATAGCCTTATAGGCCTCGGCGCAGCCCCGCAGCTACGCCGCCGCGCGCTGCTTCGCCACCATGGCCTGACCGAACGCCTCGAACAGTTTTCGGTTGATCGGATTGTGCTGCGGGTCGTATTCGGCGTGCCATTGCACGCCGAGCGCAAAGGTCTTGGCTTCCGCGATGCGGATCGCCTCGATGGTGCCGTCCTCGGCAATGCCCTCGATCAGCACGCGCTTGCCGGGATCGAGGATGCCCTGGCCGTGCAGCGAATTGACCCTGATCTTGTCACAGCCGAGCAATTCCGCGAACGCGCCGCCCGGTGTCAGATCGACGTCGTGACGATCGGCGAACACCACTGTCGGGTCGGGATGGATCTCACCGTTCTCAAGCCTTGGCATGCGATGGTTCATGCGGCCCGGGATTTCGCGGATCTCGGGATGCAGCGAGCCGCCGAAGGCGACGTTCATCTCCTGGAGGCCCCTGCAGATGCCGAACAGCGGGATACCGCGGGCAACGCAGGCGACCGAGAGCGCCAGCGCCACCTCGTCGCGGTGGATGTCGTAGGGCTCGTGCGCCTCACACGGATCGACGTTGAAACGGGTCGGATGGACGTTGGCGCGGGCGCCGGTGAGCACGATTCCGTCGACGGTATCGAGCAGCGCGCCGATATCGGTGATGTCGGGCGAGCCCGCGAACATCACCGGCAGACCGCCGGAAACCTCGGCCACGGCGCGCAGATTACGCTCGCCGACCATCTGGACCTGAAATCGATTCTCAACGCGATGGGCGTTCCCGATCACGCCGACGACCGGCTTTCTCATCTCCCGTTCAGACCTCTCGCCGAAGACGATTCTCCAAACATGCCCCTAGGGTGGAACAAATTCAACAGAAGGGTACGCGGGACGGCAATGCTATTTTCGCGCAAATGCCTCCCGGGCCACGATCGCGCCGCCAAGGGGCAGGCCGGCGATCTTCAGCGCGGTCGCCGCCGGGTCGCCCGGCGCAGCCAACCAGGGCAGTTTCGTCTCGATTCCGCGCGTCACGGGCTCCCCGAGCGCGCCACCGAAATCGATCGGCCAAAGCCCGTTGGGCACTGTTTCGGCGGTAAGGCCACGGAGTGCGTAACCGTCGCCCAGCACCGCCTCCACATGGTCGCCGGCGACAAGGCGCGCGGTCGTAGGGTCCAGGGGATCGCCAAAGCTCACCAGCACGGGCATTAGGTCGCCCTGCACCGCGACGACGCCGGTCTGCCGGTTGAGCTCGTTGAACGAGACGCGGTTGCCTCGCGCAGCGCCATAAGCGCGGAGCGCGACATAGTTGATGTCGTCGAGATCGAGCTTCGCGCCCTGCTGATGCGCGAGCAATGCCACCACATTCTTTCCCCGGCCGAGGTCGACGAACACGGCCTCGCCGCGCATCGTGGTGCGGCCGCCCCGGCTATAGCCGCGATCGGGCACGACGGACAGAATGCCCGACCCGGTCTTGATCCCGTCAGGCGTCGTCACCTCGACCGCGAGGCGATATTTGTGACCGGGCCGATTGATCCGGATCTGGTCGCCAATCACGAGCACGGCCAGAAGCCCGAGCAGACCCACCCATTTGCTGATGAAACTCAAGCGCGCCCCACCTGTTCTCTCCTCGTCGGTCTGCACCGTTCATACGGCAGCGTCAAACCAGCGCGTTGACGCGGTCTTGATCAAAAGCGTGTTTGTCGAAAGAGTGCCCCCCGGTCCACCTAAAGGACATTGCGTGATCACATTCCCGAATGAACGACCCCCGACCCGTTTTGATCTGGCTTGGGGCATTTCGGTCGGCGGCATCGGTGTGGTGCTGTTCGCCGTGCTGCTCGCGTTCTCCTGGTACTTCGCCACCACCCTGCTCCTGATCTTCGCCGGGGTGCTGCTGGGCCTTGGGCTCAACGCGCTGACCAACGCGCTTGGCCGGCACGCGCGTCTTCCGCATACGCTGCGGCTCGCGATCGTCTGCTTGGCCCTCGCGCTGATGCTCGCGGGCATCGCATATCTCGGCGGCGCCACCATCGCCGATCAGGCGGCGGGACTCAGCAAAACCATCAAATCCCAGATCGGCAACGTCAAATCATTCCTGGACAATCACGGCATCGACACCAGCTTCTTCGATTTCGGGAGCTCCGGACCCGGTTCGTCTCCCGACGCGCAACCGGAGCCGACGCCGTCGGCCGGCACGGCGTCGCGCGGGGCAATATCCGGCGCAGGCGCCCTTGCCTCCAGCGGCGGGGCGATCGTGAGCCAGACGTTCAAGCTGCTGCTTGGCACCATCCACGGCGTGGGAAACATCTTCATCGTGCTGTTTCTGGGAGTCGCCTTCGCCGCCCAACCCAGCGTCTATCGCGAGGGATTGCTGTTCATCGCGCCTGCAAAACATCGCGCGCGCACGGCCGTCATCATCGACCGCGTCAGCGAGACACTTGAACGATGGCTGATCGCACAGATGATCGTCATGCTCGCGGTCGGCGCGGTAACCTGGATCGGGCTTCTCATCATCGGCATCCCGGGCTCCTTCATTCTCGGGATTCAGGCGGGACTGCTCGGCTTCATTCCGACCGTCGGCGCCATCATAGCCGGCGTCGTGGTCGTGCTGGCGAGCCTCGCCTCAGGATGGATTCCGGCGCTGTCGGCGTTTCTCCTCTTCATGGGCGTCCACGCCATGGAGAGCTACGTGCTGACGCCCCTGCTGCAGCGGCAGGCACTGGACATTCCGCCGGCCACGCTGTTCGCGTTCCAGATCCTGCTCGGCGTCGTGTTCGGGATCTGGGGCCTGGCGCTGGCGCTGCCACTGGTCGCCATCGCCAAAGTCGTGATCGACCATTTCAAGACGTATGAAGCGCCGCCTCTGGCGGAGGCGGCCTGAGCCGCCTCAGGTGATGAGCACGGTTTCGGTGTGCTCCACCTCAGGCGGTGCCGCAAAATACTGGCCGACGAGGCCGCGCCATTCGGTGAAATTCTCGGAGCCGCGAAAATCGACGGTGTGGTTCTCGAGCGTCTCCCACTTCACCATCAGACGATAGCGCTGCGGCTTCTCGATCGACTTGTGCAGCTCGAAACCGTGAAAACCCTTGGAGCGGCCGAAAGCGGCCTTCGCCTTGGCAACGGCGGCCTCAAAATCCTTCTCGCTGCCCGGCTTGACGTCGATTTGCGCGATCTCGGTGATCATCTGTTTCCACCCATTTTGTTCGATGGGCGTGTCTACCGCAGCCCGCGACAAAGAAAAAGGCGCCGAAACGGCGCCCTGCCCGGTCCAAGAATGCAGATCACTCAGGCGAGCAGCAGAACGGTGCCCACCACCATCAGCGCACAACCGGCGAACAGCGCGAGCGGCCAGTAATTGCGGCCTTGCGTGTAGCGCCCCTGGGCGCGGCGCTCGGTGATCAGCGCGCTCTCGTATTCGTCCGCGGTCGAGAACAGGCACGCGAAGCCGCCGCGTGCCGAAGTCGCCGCGGCTTCGAGCGACATCAAGGCGGTCTGCGGGTTCTGTCGACGGATCGATTCCATGACCGCAATGGTAGGGATCGAATGGTAAACAGGGGATTACCGCGAGGCCTCCTTTGCCTAGGCGGTCGCCGGCTGCGCTTTGGACTGCGTGTTGGGCACGCCGATCCGCGCGGCGCTCTGGCGGCGCCAGTTCTCCAGCGACAGTGGCAGCTCCTCCGCCGACTCGACGCGGTTTCGGCCGCCGCGCTTGGCCTGGTAGAGCGCGGTGTCGGCCGAGGCCAGCAGCACTTCGAGCTCGGTGCCGGCCGGACCGCCGGCGACGCCGATGCTGACGGTGGTGTCGACCGGGCCCTCGTCGACGACGACGCCGGAGGTCTCGAAGGCCTCGCGCACGCGCTCAGCGACCAGCACGCCCTCCTCGAGCGAACACGGCAGGAGGGCGGCGAACTCCTCGCCGCCGATGCGACCCGACATGTCGCTGATGCGCAGATTGCTGACGACGACGGTCGAGAACAGTTTCAGCATCTCGTCGCCGGCGGGATGGCCGAACCGGTCGTTGATCGACTTGAAATGATCGATATCGAAGATCATCACGGTCACGGGACGTCCGGCCTTTGCCTCGCGCTCGATCACGCGCCCGCAGGCTTCCGAGAAGCCGCGGCGGTTGAGCATGCCGGTCAGCGGATCGGTGGAGGCGGCGGTCCGGTGCGCGGTGACGGTGCGCTCGGACACCAGCATGAAGATCACGAACACGGTGCCGACGGCATAAAGCACGAGCTCGACCGCGAACACGGTGACCCAGATGCTGCTGGCGAAACCCGCATCGTGCGGACGCAGGAAGCTGCCGAGCACGATCGGCAGCATCAAGACGCAGCCGTGCATCACCGGCACCACGAAGGCCGGCCAGCGCCGTTGCAGGCTCTTGCGTCGCTCGACCCAGAGCTCGCTGGCGGTCAACGCCGCATAGACCGACACGATGCCGGCGCCGACGATCATGCGCAGCATGGACGCGGCGGGATCGAGCAACGTGGCGGCAGCGACCCAGGCGAGCGCGCCGACCAGGAGACCCGGCCAATTCGGCTTGCGGCCGTGGAAGACGCGCGCCGCATTCCACACCATGCCGCACGCGACGAAGCCGACCGCGTTCAGCGCAAGGTAAAGATGCGGCCCCAATCTGTCGCCCGCCGCCGTCCAGAGCGCGACCGATGCGGCGCCGAGGAGATAGGCGGTGCCCCACCATTTCAGCGCAGCGCTATTCTCCTGCCTTCCGAAAAACACCATCATGGCGCCGAGCAGTGCGGCGACCATGGTGGCGACCAAATAGAGCGTGATGCTATCGAGCGACATCATGTCGGCCCCCTTCTAGACATAGCAGTTACGCGATCGGATCAACCGATTTGCGCGCCCTTCCAAAAGCGACGCTATGTCCCGCGGGTTCCATTCAGGTTTTCATGCGAGCCCAAGTTTTCAGGAAACACGTCATCAATTTGCATACAAACGAACAGCAAAAAGGGCGCTGAAATCAGCGCCCTTTTGCATTTCATTGAAGCCGCTTTCGCGACGAATGCGACCGATGCGATTAACGTTTCGAGAACTGGAAGGACCGGCGGGCCTTGGCCTTGCCGTACTTCTTGCGCTCGACCACGCGGGAGTCGCGGGTGAGGAAGCCGCCCTTTTTGAGCACGGTGCGCAGCTCCGGCTCGAAATAGGTCAGTGCCTTGGAGATGCCGTGACGGACGGCACCGGCCTGGCCGGACAGACCACCGCCGGCGACGGTGCAGATCACGTCATACTGGCCGGACCGCGCGGCCACGGAGAACGGCTGCTCGATCATCATGCGCAGCACGGGACGGGCGAAATAGACCTCGACCTCGCGCGCGTTGACCGTGACCTTGCCGGCGCCTGGCTTAATCCAGACGCGGGCGACCGCGTCCTTGCGCTTGCCGGTTGCATAGGCGCGGTTGAACTTGTCGACTTTCTTCTCGTGCTTGGGCGCGTCGGGCGCGGCCGCCGTCTTGAGCTGCGAGAGCTGGTCGAGCGACTGGATGGATTCGGCCATGTTATGCGGCCCTCGTGTTCTTGCGGTTCAACTTGGCGATGTCGATCTTCTCGGGCGTCTGGGCCTCGTGCGGATGATCGGCGCCGCCATAGACGCGGAGGTTGCCCATCTGGACGCGACCGAGCGGGCCACGCGGGATCATGCGCTCGACGGCCTTCTCGAGCACGCGCTCGGGATGCTTGCCCTCCAGGATCTGGCGCGCGGTGCGCTCCTTGACGTGGCCGACATAGCCGGTGTGCTTGTAATAGGTCTTCTGCTCGCGCTTGCGGCCGGTGAGAACCGCATGCTGCGCGTTGATGATGATGATGTTGTCGCCGCAATCAACGTGCGGGGTGTAGGTCGGGAGGTGCTTGCCGCGCAGGCGCATGGCGACGATGGTGGCGAGACGGCCGACGACCAGACCCTTGGCGTCGATCAGTACCCACTTCTTCGTCACCTCAGCCGGCTTTGCCGAAAAGGTTTTCATGTCAGAGTTTCCGTGAACGGGGAGCATCGGCGCGAACACCGCACCGGACTGGCGGTTTTCTAGAGAACAGAGGCGCCGCGGTCAATGCCCAAATGCGGAATTTACTTGTTCAATATCAACGACTTAGAAATATGGTATTAAGATACCCGTAAAAAGTTCAAACGTTTGGAATGGAATAGGTCGAGGTGACATGCGCAATCGGGTCGGGCGAGGTGCCGGACAATAGCTTCACCTCACCGACTGCGAGGCGCTTGCCGAGCTTGAGCAGCCGCGCCTCCGCCAGCACGTCCTGCCCGGGCTGGCCCTTGCGCAGGAAGTTAATGTTGAGATTGGTGGTCACCGCGAGCCCGATCGGCCCGATCGCGGACAACAGCACCACGTACATCGCGAAATCGGCGAGCGCCATCAGGGTCGGGCCGGACACGGTTCCACCCGGCCGCAGCATCTTTTCGCTATAGCGCTGACGCAAAAGGCAGGCCTGACCGTCCGCGCTCTCGATCGTGATGTCGTCGCCGCTGAAGGCCTGGGGAAACTCGTTGCGGAGGAACTGCTCGAGCTCCGCCACGCTCATTTTCGCTAACGCCATGCTGCCCCTCACCCTCGCTTCACGTCCCCTGTTACATTAAGTTATCTGCGTCATCCAATCGCAAAAATCCAACCGGAAACGCTTTGATGTCCGTCCAGGCCGCCCGCGCCCCCTCCCCGCAACTGCCGATCCTGCTGCGCGAGACCGTCGGCCCTATCGCGGTCCTGACCCTCAACCGCCCGACCGCCCGCAACAGCCTGTCGGCGGCGATGATCGCAAGCCTGCACGCCGAGCTCAACGAGATCCGCGACGACAAGACCGTCCGCGGCGTCGTGATCGCGGCCAACGGTCCCGCCTTCTCCGCCGGCCACGACATGAAGGAGCTGACCGCGCGTCGCGCCGATCCGGATCGGGGCCGTGCCTTCTTCGCCGAGATGATGACCGCCTGCAGCGCGATGATGCAGGCGATCGTGCACCTGCCCAAGCCCGTGGTCGCATCCGTCCAGGGCATCGCGACCGCGGCCGGCTGCCAACTCGTGGCAAGCTGCGATCTCGCGATCGCCTCGGAAGCAGCACACTTCGCCACTCCCGGCGTCGACATCGGCCTGTTCTGCTCGACGCCAATGGTGGCGCTGTCGCGCAATGTGCCGCGCAAGCAGGCGATGGAGATGTTGCTGACAGGCGAGCCGATCCCGGCCGCACGCGCCCGCGAGATCGGGCTCGTCAATCGTGTCGTCGCCGCCGGCAACGAGCGCCATGCCGCCATTGCGCTCGCCGAACAGGTCGCGCTGAAATCCGCCTATACCGTCAAGCTCGGCAAGGAGGCGTTCTACCGCCAGGCCGAGATGAACCTTGCAGATGCCTATCGCTATGCGGCAGAGGTGATGACCGAGAACATGATGGCGCGCGACGCCGAGGAAGGCATCGGCGCCTTCATCGAGAAGCGCACGCCGACATGGCGGGATGAGTAATTCGTCATTGCGAGCGAAGCGAAGCAATCCAGAATCCCTCCTCGGAGACAGACTGGATTGCTTCGTCGCTTCGCTCCTCGCAATGACGGCGTGAGCCCGAAAAGATGAGCCAATGAACCACGACGCCTATCCCGACAATTACATCCGGGGCATCCTCAACAACGTGAAATCGATCGCGATGGTCGGCGCCTCGCCGGCCAACGTGCGGCCGAGCTATTTCGCGTTCAAATATCTGGCCCAGCGTGGCTACGACATGATCCCAGTCAATCCCGGCCATGTCGGCAAGGAGCTGCTCGGAAAACCCTTCGTCGCCTCGCTGTCCGACATCGGCCGTCCCGTCGACATGATCGACATTTTCCGCAACTCCAGCCACATCATGCCCGTGGTCGAGGAAGCCCTCACGCTCGATCCGCTGCCGATGGTGATCTGGATGCAGTTGGGGGCGCGCGACGATGCGGCGGCGCTGAAGGCGGAATCGGTCGGTATCAAGGTGGTGATGAACCGCTGCCCCAAGATCGAATATGGCCGCCTGTCGTCGGAGATCTCGTGGATGGGCGTCAATTCACGCACGCTGAGCTCGAAACGCGCTCCGGTGCCGACGCAGGGCATGCGGCTATCCCTCAATCGGATGAGTGTCGGCGGCGGCGACACTGCGGCATCGGACCGCGCCGCCAAAAACAAGACCGAGCAAAGCTGACGCAATTGCGAAGGTTTCATTTCGCGAACGCGACAATGCGTAGCACGATCGTTTCGATGTGAAGCCGCGCCTTGACGGCAGCCGCGGCGCCAATCAGCATGCCGCGCGATTTCAGACCACGAGAACAGGACGCCCTCAATGAGCGATCGCCTTCCGGGATTTTCGACCCTCGCCGTGCATGCCGGTGCACAGCCCGATCCCACCACTGGTGCGCGCGCGACTCCGATCTATCAAACGACGTCGTTCGTCTTCAACGACGCCGACCACGCCGCCTCTCTGTTCGGCCTGCAGGCCTTCGGCAACATCTATACCCGCATCGGCAATCCCACCAACGCCGTGCTGGAAGAGCGCGTCGCGGCGCTCGAAGGCGGCACGGCCGCGCTGGCGGTGGCCTCGGGCCATGCCGCGCAGGTCGTGGTGTTGCAGCAATTGCTCCAGCCCGGCGACGAGTTCATCGCCGCGCGAAAGCTTTATGGCGGCTCGATCAACCAGTTCACCCACGCGTTCAAGAGCTTCGGCTGGAACGTGGTGTGGGCCGATCCCGACGACATCGCGAGCTTCGAACGCGCGGTCACGCCGCGCACGAAAGCGATCTTCATCGAGTCCATCGCCAATCCCGCCGGCAGCATCACCGACATCGAGGCGATCTCGACGGTGGGGCGCAAGGCGGGCGTACCGCTCATCGTCGACAATACGCTGGCCTCACCCTATCTGATCCGCCCGATCGACCACGGCGCCGACATCGTCGTGCACTCGCTGACGAAATTTCTCGGCGGCCACGGCAATTCGATCGGCGGCATCATCGTCGATGCCGGCACTTTCGACTGGTCGACCGGCGGCAAATATCCGATGTTATCGGAGCCGCGGCCCGAATATCACGGCATCCGGCTGCAGGAGACGTTTGGCAATTTCGCCTTCGCGATCGCCTGCCGCGTGCTCGGCCTGCGCGACCTCGGACCCGCGCTGTCGCCATTCAACGCCTTCATGATCCTCACCGGCATCGAGACATTGCCGCTGCGTATGCAGAAGCACTGCGACAACGCGAAAGCGGTCGCCGAATTCCTCGCCGGCCATCCGGCGGTGGCCGCGGTGAACTATGCGGGCCTTGCAAGCGACAAGTACAACCAGCTCGCGCGCAAATACGCGCCGAAGGGTGCCGGCGCCGTGTTCACCTTCAGCCTGAAGGGCGGCTACGATGCCGGCGTCAGCCTGGTGTCGAAGTTGCAGCTGTTCTCGCATCTGGCCAATGTCGGCGACACCCGCTCGCTGGTCATCCATCCGGCCTCGACCACGCACAGCCAGCTCGACGACGCCGCCAAGGTCAAGTCCGGCGCCGGCCCCGACGTGGTGCGGCTCTCGATCGGCATCGAGGACAAGGAAGATTTGATCGCCGATCTGGAACAGGCACTGGGCACGTAGCTGTCCTGGACATTCCGGGGCGCTTTGATGTGCCCCGGGAGTCCGGCTCCAGTTAACAGTCATTAACCATATCTGCCGCATACATCGTCACTGGATCGCCCCCTTTGATTCGGAGCCGACGATGCTGCGCTGGATGGTGCCTGCCCTTGCGGCGATGTTGACAGTCTCAGCTGCGTTCGCCGCCGATCTGCCGGCCACGCCGAGGCGGCGGGCCGCCGCTCCGCCGCAGGAACTGCCGCAGGTCTATGTCGAGACCGATCCGGATGCGCTGATCTCGCCGGCCTACGGCATCGGCAGCTACATCCGCAATTTACCGGGTACGCCACTGCTGCCGGGCTCGCACACGCTGCCGGGCTATTACGGCCGCCCCTGGGACTACGATTACCAGGGCGCGTATTACGGCGGGAAGCAGGTCGATTATTTCTGGCGCCTGCCCTACTCGTGCGGCATCTACGGCTATTGCTGAAGAGCAGATCCGATCAGCCGGCCTGACCGACGGGAACGGCGCGCGGCTGCGCTTCGGTTGCGCCACGCGTCGCGAGCCGCTCTGTCTGCATCACCGCAAGCGTCAGCACCACGATGGCGACTGCCTGATGCGCGAGCGCGAGATCGATCGGCACCTGGTTGAGCAGCGTGAGGATGCCGAGCAATGCTTGCAGGCTGACCGCGCCCAGCAGCAAAAGCGCGCCGCTTGCCGCCGAACCCGCGCGTGAACGCACGGCGTCGAACGCGTGCAACGCCGCCAGCGCGAACAGCGCATAGGCCGTCATCCGGTGCTCGAACTGCACCGTCAGCACATTGTCGAACATGTTGCGCCACCACGGCGTCTCGAACCACAGCCGCTCCCCTGAGGGAATGAACGCGCCGTCGATCTGCGGCCAGGTGTTGTAGGCGCGGCCGGCGCGCAGGCCCGCAACCAGAGCACCAAAATAGATCTGGATAAAGGTCACCGCGAGGAGCAAGGCGCTGGTAAAGCGCAGCCGCGACGATGCTGCGATCTGCGGACGCCCGGCGAGCCGCCGCACCGTCCAGACGATGCCGGCGAAGATCACGAGCGCGAGCATAAGATGTGTCGCCAGCCGATATTGCGACACCTCGACGCGTTCGGACAGCCCCGAGGCCACCATCCACCAGCCGACCGCGCCCTGGAGGCCGCCGAGCCCAAACAATAGCCACAGCCGCCGCTTCAACTCACCGGACAGGCCGCCGCGCCAGAGGAAGAACAGGAACGGCAACAGATAGGCGACGCCGATGAAACGGCCGAGCAGCCGATGGCTCCATTCCCACCAGAAGATCTCCTTGAACTCGGACAGGCTCATGCCGGCGTTGAGTTCGCGATATTGCGGGATCGTCTTGTAGGCCTCGAAGGCCGCCGTCCACTGCGCTTCCGAAAGTGGCGGCACGCTGCCCGTGACCGGCTTCCACTCGACGATCGAGAGCCCGGATTCCGTCAGCCGCGTTGCGCCTCCGACCAGCACCATCAGCGCGATCAGCGCAGCCACTGAGATCAGCCACCAGCGCACGGCGCGATACGGCTCGGACGGGGCGGAATTCGTCGTCATTCGAGGCAAAACCAGAGCTTGAACCGGACTGCGTGCCCCTTATAGTCCCCCGCTCCCGCAGCGCAAGTTACGCGAAAGCCGCGATATTCCGTCATGACGATCCGCACTCGCAAGTTCCTCGGCACCATCCTGCTCCTGGTGCTCGCCACCGTCTGGGCACTGCTCGGCATGGCGCTGGCGCAGATGCCGTGGATCGCCGAATCCGGCTGGCGGCAGGCGATCTACTACGTGGTGGTCGGCATGGGCTGGGTGCTGCCGGCGATGCCGATCGTGAGCTGGATGCAGCGGCCGGACCGGGCCAAGTCGAGTTCGTAGCGCTTCCAGTTCGTAGCGCTTCTAGGTCCCAGCAGTGCCAGTCGGCTTCACCGGCGCAAAAGCGACCCCCGACACCAGCACCCGCATCATGCGCAGCGAGCGCACCCGGCCGTCCCAGGAAATGCGCGGCAGCGCGCTCAGATTGGTGCGTCCCTCCGCGTCCACCACGCCCGGGATCGTCGTCACCGCGCTGGCAAAGCCCGCCTCCTCCGCCATGATGACATGGCTGCGCCGGAACGAGGCGCGATCACCGAACGGAAAGGCGAGATGCCGGATGTCGCGATCGAAGGCCGCCTCCGCCACCGCCTTGCCCATCGTCATCTCGCGCAGTGCGGCCGCATCCTTCATGTTGGCGAGAACGGGATAGTTCACGGTCGCACTGCCGATTGTCACCAGCGGATCGGCCGAAAGCCTTGCCAGATCCTCCCAATTCATCGATGCCTCGCGTGAGAGCGCGGCAAGGTCGACCCGGTAGCGCGTGCAGAGGTCTGCGATCGCAGCCGACACATCCGCCGGCGGCAGCGAGCGCAGCCAGGCCTCGAGGAACGAAAACAGCGCCTGCTTCTCCGCGTTGCCAGTCACAGTGAAGCGCTGCTCCTTCTCGCCCATCAAGAGACTGACACGGCTCTCGCGCGCGATCACCTGTTCGAGTCCGAGCCACCAGGCCTCACCGACGCCGTCGGGAAACGCCGTGGGCACATAGATCGTGAAGGGCACGGCGTGGCGCGCCAGCACCGGATAGGCAAAGTCGATCAGATCCTTGCCGGCGCCGTCGAAGGTGAGTGCCACGAAGCGCCGCTGTTCCGACAGCGTCACCGCGCGCCGGCAGACCTCGTCCATGCCGACGAAATCATAGTTCCACCGCTTCAGCGCGCGAATGGCGCGATCGAGGAAATGCGGCGTGATCTCGTTCTCGCGCAGCGGCTGAAACCCGCCGCGCCGGCGCGACCGCACATGCGCAAAGCGCAGGATGGCGCCGGCTCCACGACTGCGCAGCGCAGCCTGGCCCGTGAACCAGGTCAGCTCAAGTCGCAGCCGTTCCAGCCATCTGTCGTCGGATGCCAATGTCCCACCTCGCGCCCGTCGGCGGCCGGTCCCCTCTTGTAGTCATTACCCTTTGTTGACATTTCTTTGCAAAGGTCGGCCACAGGCCGAATTACGCATATTTTTGATTTCTCGACAGGTTCGCGAATGACCATGGCTGCGGCGATGCAAAGCCGGACGGCAGAATTGCCAGCGCAGTCGACAGCGGGCCGCATCGCGCATGTCGATATCGTGACCGATCTCGGCGCGGCCGAGGCCGTCTGGCGCGCCTTCGAGCAGCCCGGTCATCTCTTCACGCCCTATCAGCGATTTGATCTGCTCAGTCCCTGGCAGCGTCTGGTCGGCGAGCAGGAACGCGCCCGCCCCTTTATCGTCATTGCCCGCGACTCCGAGCATCGGCCGCTGCTGCTGCTGCCGCTCTCGCTGCGCCAAAGCCACGGCGTGCGCACCGCCTGCTTCATGGGCGGCAAGCATACGACCTTCAACATGGGCTTGTGGAACGCCGAATTTGCAGCGCAGGTCGCCAGCGGTGATCTCGACGCGCTGCTTGCGCCGCTCAACGAACATGCCGACGTGCTCGCACTGACGCAGCAGCCGCTGCACTGGAACGACCAGCAGAACCCGTTCGCGCATTTGCCACGCCAAAGCGCGATCAACGGCTGCCCGCTGCTCACGATGGAACCGGGCGGTCCGCCGGCATCGCGGATCAGCAACTCCTTCCGCCGCCGCCTCAAGAGCAAGGAGAAGAAGCTCCAGGCGCTCGCCGGCCATCGCTATCATTTGGCGACCACCGATGCGGACATCACCCGCCTGCTCGACTGGTTCTTCCGTATCAAGCCGGCTCGGATGGCCGAACAGAAGCTGCCCAACGTCTTCGCAGAGCCCGGCGTCGAGCAATTCGTCCGCAGCGCCTGCCTTGCACCACGCGGCGACGGCCGCGTCATCGACATCCACGCGCTCGAATGCGACGACGAGGTGATCGCAATCTTCGCTGGCGTCGCCGACGGCCAGCGCTTCTCGATGATGTTCAACACCTACACGATGTCCGAGCACGCCCGCTACAGCCCCGGGCTGATCCTGATGCGCTACATCATCGACCGCTGCGCCGAGCGCGGCTACCGCTCGCTCGACCTCGGCATCGGCTCGGACGAGTACAAGCGGATGTTCTGCAAGGACGACCAGGACATCTTCGACAGTTTCGTTCCGCTGACGTCACGCGGAAAGCTCGCGGCCATGGCGATGTCCTCGCTGAGCCACGGCAAGCGGCTGGTGAAACAGAACCAGATGTTGTTCGACCTGGCGCAGCGGCTGCGGCGAGCGTTCGGGTAGCTCTCGCCATTGCACGACTGCCCACCTTCTCCCCTTGTGGGAGAGTGAAGCTCTCTGTAACCACTTGAACGGTCTGGGAAACCAAACCGGGTGTCCCAATAGTGTCCCTTTCACCGTGTTCCCTGCGCGTGGGGTTCGCAGGGGCGCGCTGATGCGTTCGAGCGCTGACTATACGCGAATGCGTCGAACAGCCCAGACCGCACCACGCGCGTCCCCCTACGCGACCCCGATGCGCGCGCAACTTAGTATCGGTCGGCCTGAAGGTCCTGAAGGGTTATGCCCGCAGCGTCGCTTATTTGCGAGCCAACCGCCCCCATCTTAATAGCCCACTCCACGATCTCTCGCTTGCTGGCCCCAGAGGCAACCATCTTCGCGCTTCCCTCTTTCAATATTTTTTCTAAAGCAGCGTCCTTTGCCTTCGCGCGGGCATACACCCGCATGAATGCATCGCAGGCGACCGCGTTGCCGCCGTTACCCGCGAGACAATGATCGTACAGCGCGTCGTCGGCGGGCGAGCGTTGAGGCTTCCACCAGTTGATAGCCGCCCAAACGCTGGCAACGGCAATGGCGCCGCAGAATAGCCCCACAAAAAAGCCCTTCATATCCTGACGTTCCCCCAGACCTGTGAACATCAGATCATTGCCCGCGCCAGAGCCTACCGCATCGATCGTGACGCGGTCGAGCTGTTGACGCGCGATATCGTGTCGAGGGAAAAACTACGATTGTATCAAGGTGGTGTTCTAGGAGCGTGAGCGAGAAGACGACAGGGCGCGCACGCTCAAGGTCCCACCTTACCGGAGGTCCACAAATTTGCAGCCCGTCCACAGCGCCTCGGCGTTGCGCTGATCTATTTCCTGCGAGTTCTCTATCGAGAAACTCGTGCCGTTTACCCAGCAGTAGAGGTCTTCGACGATTGGGATTGTCGCATTCAGCAACTCCGTTTCGTCGCCGTACTTCATCGGCTGAACAGATCCGTTCTTCTCGCGGCGCGTGGTTTCCAGCGAATGCGCAAGGTGTTTGTCGCGGATGTTCATGATTGAGGCCAGTCGCGTTGAACTGAGAACCGCGCGGACGCCCGCGATTGCTTGCAGCAATGCAGATCGAGCCAGCGCAGCGCGTTCGTCTGCGAATTGCTTGTCCCTAGGATCTTGATGGTGGCTGCGCGTTTCGTCAATTAGCGTTTCGATGATCGCCTCATCGTTGATCAGTTCGACGACGGTTGGGATGTTCTCCTTTTCGAGATCGACGCCGTCCCAGACCGCGCAGAGCCGCACGATCTCGATTTGGTACATGCTGCGCTGGAACACATTGAACGCGTTCGCTGCATAGGAGCGGGTGATTTGAGAAGCAAGCTCCGGTGAGAACACCACAAACGAGTTGTTGGCGTGCAGTTCGACTACATAGAGCAAGTGATCGAGAACCTTTATCATTTTGGCTTTGGCAAGCCTGATCCGCTCTGGTTTCGGTAGGTTCTTAATCTCTAGCTTCTTCTTCTTCTGCGTTTTCTTCTGTTTCATCTTAAACCGACTACGCTTCGACATGGCGCGATGGGGGCCTAAGCGCGGGCGGCTGGCAACAGACCGGCACCAGTTTATCCCCGCCTTTCCAGCTCTCGTTGTGCCTTCCAGGCCATCCACCCCAATCTATAGCGGCTTGCCTGTTGCGCGCCGTCCGGCGATCCTGTTGCATGGGCACCAAATCACGCGAGACCATCTACGGCGCATCGATCCGGGCAGCGGCAGAGCGGGCGACGGAAGCGCGCAAGGAAGCGGATCGGCTCGCCTGCGACGCATGGAATAAACGCATGCTCGGCTTGCAGGGACCCGCGCAGCCGTCCCCGGCACTCGGCGACGTGCTCAACGCCGGTTACCTGTATCTTGAAGTGAAATACCTCGGCTGCGACACCCATCAGACCATCGCGCTGGATGACGTCCGACGGCCCAAGACGACGGCGATCCATGAGCTGGAGCGGTACATGCGGTGCAAGGATTGTTCGGAGGTGCGGCGCTAATCCGTGCAAACGCAGCCATCTCGTCGCGCTGCGACCCACGAAGATTTCAGCGAGCGACCCCGCCGTCGACGTGGTCGCCGGGAGAGTGGTGAAGTGCCTAGATTGGGCGTCTTACTGAACTCCGGCCGACTCTCCAACAGCGTGCTCGTCTTCTCCGCAGCGTCATGCACTTTTATTTGGCAGCAGACTTCCTCAACGCTGGAATTTCTAAGCCGCGAGACCGCGACCGATCAATTCGAGCCGATGGCGATCACAGTTTGTGGTTGTCGATACCAGACGTCCAAGATAGAAAATCGGCCGCCGAGATCGTCTTGATCCGGTCGGCATGCAGTGACCAGTCGCGCAGAGACTGCAAGGCGCAGAATTTTCGCTTTGCTGTCTCGGTGGCCACCCCCTCGTCGGCGGCGTCGATCTCGATAGAACTCTGGCAGACCTCGCGCTCGCGGCCGTTATTGCCAAGCACGTCTTTCATGAAGCAGACGACAAATCGTGACATGGGAGCCTCCTGCTACGCTGTTGCTACGCCGACCGGCCACTACGTCCGCGTCAGCAACTCGCTCGCATTTGCTTTTCATATTCGGTTATCGCAGATTCTAGGCTGTGGCCTCAGTTCGCCTTGGATCCAGCCCAGCGCCCCGGAGTTCAACGGGTCAGTGTCCACCTGCATTTGGTCGATGCGACCGCAGCTTGTGCAGCGGAGTGTCCAGTGCTCAAAGCCCGCGCGGGCCGCAGCAATACGCATTGGAGCTGGCTAGCAAGCACCTGCGCCTCATGGTTCGGCCGCTGCGGCAATATAGGTTTTCGAGGCTCGGACATGACGCACCCGCTTTATAGGCCGGGAGCGCAACACTCTCAGTCACCGAACGCAGCCAAGGGGTCGAGGCGGTGATGCTGAAAGGGTGCGCTTTGTGGGGCGGCCCCGCAAGTTAATTCGGGTCAAGCAGGGCGCGGGGAAATGATGGCGTGTGCTGGTGTGGACGGCCTCTCATCCCCACGGTTTGATGGCGCTCTCGGCGTCACAGAAAAGATGAGAGGAAAGTCTAATGAATATTCCCGTTCGTATCGGCATGGATACCTCGAAGTCGGTGTTCCAGCTTCACGGTGTTGATGAAAATGAGGTAGTGGTTGTCCGGCGCCAATTTCGGCGAGCCGAGATGATCCGCTACTTCGAGCGGCTTCCGCCGGTTCTCGTCGCCATAGAGTCTTGCGGCAGCTCGCACCATTGGGGGCGCCTGCTCCAATCTTTCGGGCACGAGGTAAAGCTGATCCCTCCTCAATACGTGAAGGCTTACGTGAAGCGCGGCAAGAACGACGCGGCCGACGCCGAGGCACTGTGCGAGGCGGTTACCCGGCCCAGCATGCGGTTCGTACCGGTGAAGTCGAAGGAACGGCAAGCGGCTTGCATGTTGATGACTGTGCGGGAACGCCTGGTCAGCGTGAAGTCGCAGCTCTCCAATGCTTTCAGGAGCTATGCCGCTGAGTTTGGTATCGTCGGGCCCGCCGGCCAGCAGAACGTCGCGGCACTCATCAAACGTGTGCTCGAAGACGAAAGCCTGCCGGAAATGGCGCGGGATCTCTTCCGCCTTCAGGCTGACGAGTATGCCGCGGTCCAAGCTCGCCTGGCGAAGATCGAGGCCAAGCTGATGAAGTGGCATCGCGAGGATGACATCAGCAGGCGTATTGCGACAATTCCAGGCGTCGGTCCGATTGGGTCGTCGATGCTCAGCATGAAAGCGCCGCCGCCCGAGACGTTCAGATCGGGTCGCGACTTTGCGGCGTGGCTCGGGCTGACACCCAAGGATCATTCAACTGGCGGCCGGCAAAGGCTCGGCGGCATTACAAAGGCCGGAGATTCTATACTGCGATCGACGTTGATCGTCGGTGCAACCGCACTGCTGAGGCATATCCGAAAGGGCCGTCATAAGCCGACACAATGGCTCGCTTCGCTGCTGGGGCGAAAGCCGCCAAAGTTGGTCGCGGTGGCCTTGGCAAACAAGTTTGCCCGCATCGCTTGGCGCCTGATGATATCGGGTGGCGTGTACAAGCAGCCGGTAGCCGCCATGCCGACTTGATCTGAAATCGGCCCGCGAGCGAGGTTGCTCGGCGGATTGCCCACGAACTTGCAGGACGCAGTAGATGGAAGGACCGATCGGTCGATACGCGCGAGCTTCCGAAGATTACACTGGCACTAAGAATGTCGCCCATGTGCTTGGAGCGTGCGTAGCGAACACCATCTCGGCCAGCGGGCTTTGTCCGCGCAAACAGGCCGGACATCTGATAGCAAGCGATCTGGCCAAAAGTCTGCTACAATCCTGACAAGTGGGGGGCCGTCCACATCTGCAATCTCTATTGGATCACCACCAAGAAGCCGTCCGCGCGCTGTTTCGCGTGATCAAGCGCTACGTCGGCAACCTACCGCCTGCCCGGCGTCTTCCCTGACAGCCCCGCACCCGTAATCTGCCAACACGAAAACCTAGACTGAGATAACGCTGATGCGCTGGGACATCAGTTACCACCGAGCGGTAGCTTTCGCGACAGCTCGGCGGACCATGATTTCCATGCACCGGACGCAGATCAGCTCGCCGTTCCCGTGCGGTGGCGGAAGGATGGTTAGCTCTTCTGGGGCGAACCCGTCTTCGCAGTGATCACAGCGGGGGATTTCGAACATCTGCGGAATTGCCCCCACCGTTACGGCTGAAATTCGGTAAGGCTCTATGACGTGCGGCCATGACAAGGACAATCCACCCATCTTTATTCGAAATGCGGATAGCCCATAGAGTAGCTTGCCACATCGCCAGAGATTGCAGCCCAATCGATCGCGCCTTCCTCCTCGCTTCGAGCCGATCTTCTATGGCGTTAGCGTCCCTTCGGCAATTCTTCAGCTTCTTCCTTCGCCAACAGCCGAAGCATCTCGATGCCCATCTCACCTTCTTGAGGCGAACTGATGAACCTGATCTCTTCTGCGCTCTCCTGAAGTGTCGCAATCATAGCGACCGCCTGATGAGCTGTCGGCGTTTCGGTCGCCCAAACATCTCGTTCGTTCTTACGTAGAAATCCGATCGTATAGGACATCGCTCCCTCCCTGCAGGATAGCCGCCGAAAAGTAGATCGCAAGAACGGCGAGGATGCTAGCAGTAATGAAGGCAGTTGCGAGACTCATGCCCACAATTCAAAGGCATGCCGTTTTTTCTTACTCGTTCCTGAACTGGAACATTAGCCACAACATGGAAGCCGGGACCGAGATGACCCTGATGCGCTGGGGCATGCCGCCGTCGCCCAGGCAGCAGCTAACCGGCCGACGTGCTAGATCGATGCCCCATGGGCGAGCGCGCGTGGCGTGGATTTCGAGCGTCTCGCCTGACGAAAAAGAGGGCCGAAGCCCTCTTTCAAGATCAGTACCGACGATAGCCCCGATGGTAGCCATAGCCGCGACGTACATAGGGGCGGCGGACGACATAGGCTCCTCGCCGATACACGGGTCTCGTGCGGATGCACCCGCGCGGACCGCACACCACTGCAACGCTCTCGACGTTGGAGGACTGGAGTTGTCCCAAGGGGGCGAGCGGCATTGCTGAAGCGGCTCCGGGCGAAAGCACTGCGCCACCTAAGGCGGCCAATGCGAAAAGTGCGTATCTGAATTTCATCTAGTTTCTCCCGTTGACTGTAGTCTCCGCAGGCAGCGTAGAGGTTCCTCTGTGAACGAGGGATGAGCGTAGGATTAAATCGCGACAATCATCGCAACCGTCGCCTCCGCGCTGGCGCGGCTGGCTGAAGTCCGCGAACGCTGCCTCGTGCCGTCACGGTATCGTATCGCTGAGGTCGGGTACCAATCTGCCGATCCGGGCTTTGAACAGCTCGGAGAACACGACGAAGGAAATGCGGCAGGCGTTGCAGATTTTCAACCCGCATAACCATTCGAGACACTAAGCTCCTAGATAGCGACGAGACGCATACTTTCGTTCTTAGTTCGTATGATCAGCGGGGGCAGAAGGTGTTTGATGTCTATCGCAATGACAAGCGCGACTTGCTCGTTCTAAGTGCAGGCTCTCCCGTACCCGTGCTTTACTCTGCGCATAAGTGGCGCAAGAGCAGAAAACGAGTTCTCAAGGTCAGCGACGAAATCAAATCAGCCGTTCAGGCACGGGGCTATTACCTCCGCAGCCTGCGGGCGAGCAAGGAGCGAATGATCGAGGTCGAGTAGGGCCGCCGGCCGGTGTTCTCCACTTGCGATCTCTATTTGATCACCACCAACCAAGCCGCCGTCCTAACGCTCTTCCGCGTGGTCAACCGCTACGTTGGCAACCTTCAGCCGATGCCTCTGGCAGCAGCCACCATAGCCCTTGATTTCGGGGAACCGCGACCTGACCACCTGAGTTTATTCGCGGGGCGGACATGGAGGTCACCCCATGTGGACGCTACTAGTACTGATTGGAACCGTGCTGATGACTATCGTCGTCGTCCTCGGTCTCTTTAAAGCGGCTGGGCTGAAGCGGCTGGAAGATTTGATCCCCACAAAGACGGATGATCCTGACCGTCTCCGGCAGGAGTAAGGCCGCCTTGGCGGCCCTTGTCCACACCACGACAGGCAGCAGCTCGCCGCCGATCCGACCTCCTACCAATCGACAATTTGCCAGCCGCGCCTGGCCCCGCTTTGATGGCGGCATGGCGACCGTCCGCATCCGCAAGCATGAAGCTGTGCCGCAAACCGGCAGTTACGAAGTCTGCTTCGGCGACGGTCGGCCGAGCGTCTATTTCTATTGGGACGATATCGCGGGACGGCGGCTCGGGCCTGACCGGCTGACCGGGGCAGAAGCGCTAGAGAAGGCCCGGGCACTCGCGAGAGCGGAGTCTAGCTCGCTATCGAAAGACGAAATGAGCAAATAGGAACGCGAACTGCGGGCGGTTGTTGAAGGGCCGCCGGTTCCCAGCCCAAGCCGGCGGAGCGGCCCCGGCCCTAATCAGAGTTTCCCTTGAAGCCGGGGCCGTCTCTCCGCCAACAGAGGCCCCGCCGGCGTGAACCGCCAAACGAAATGAAATAGGCCGCCAACTAGGCCGCCTCAATGCCTTGTATGGTGCTTCAAAATGGCCACTCGGCGTGAGTGCTGCCAGACTTCCAATCGTGGCCGTCGAGCAACTTGGCTGGCTGCTGTTTAGCCTCATCGTCATCCGCGCAATTCAGCTTGTGCACGCCGATGATATGCCCCTCATCGTTGAGGATGTAAGCGCGGCCATGACATTCGTTCCATAAACGGAACGATTATGCCCGGCGACGGGCCGCTGAAGTCAAATCAGGCCACTGTGATTTGCCACGGAGCAGCTAGGGCGAGCGGTCAGTTGGCGGCCGCCCCCGAGGCAGCCCTTACTCTTTACTCTCGGTCCAGGTCTGCTCACCGCACTGGCACTTGAACATGCGAACGATCCCACCGGTCTGGGTGTTGAGCATCTTCGCCGCAAAGATCGGCTGGCGGCCACACTGATTGCACGGCTTCACTGGATTTGGCTGATAGCTGGAAAAGACTTCGTTCTTAAAATCGCGGTCCACAGTGCTGCCCTCGCGGAGGACTCACTAAGTACCAGAGTGTACACAAGTTCCAGATAGCCTAAGTTATAGGCGCCCCCCGAAAAGAGAGCACTCAGGCCGCCAACTGAGGCGGCCGTACTTCTAGGTGTTCCGCTTATAAATACACGCGCGAGGAACGAACGAAGATTTATTAAAATCACAATCTGTTCTCGCCCGGAGAACAGCGGGGCCGTCAGCGTGAACCGGCACGCAAAGAGGCCGCCAGCGAGGCGGCCTCTCGTTGCGCGCAGAAGCTCCTAGAACTGGCTACATACGCCCGCCGCGACACGTTTCCCTATAGCGGCGACAGTTACCTTCACCTTGCTCGCCCAACCGATCCTTGTTGAGACAGGCGGATCGTAGCTCGCCGCAAACATCTTGCCGAACGGGCCGTTGGCAGGTCTCGCGATAGCGGCGACAATTTCCTTCGCCTTGCTCTCCCAGCCTATCCTTGTTTTCGCAGGCAAGGCGCAATTGTTCACATTGTCCACCGCCTCTCGCCCGGCGGCCGTCATCCACCCGGACCCCGCCAGGTCCGATTTCGATAGATTGTGAAAAAGCTGATACTGGGAACACTGAAAGAGCGGCAACGGCAGCCATTGCGAGTGCTAGTTTGCGCATGTCTTACAACTCCTTGGCGATCAACCCGTGGGACTCAGATGACCGTAGCTGAATGGGAATGCCCTTGATTGGCGGTTGTTCCCTACTCCCAAAACGCCCGCAAAGCCCTATCTGTGGCAAATGCGTATGGCGTACGAGCTTTGCCTGGCCAGTGCCGGCAAGCAGGTCCCGTCGGGACCGGACTGGATTCACGAAATCAAACACGACGGCTACCGGATGCTGGTCATCCGGGAAAACGAGCGCGTGCGGCTGTTCTCTCGCAACGGCACCGACTGGACCAGGCGCTATCCATGGATCGCCGAGGCCGCGCTCAAGAACCGGCAGAAGCATTTCGTCCTCGACGGCGAGGCCGTGATTCTCGGCCTTGATGGGATCTCCGACTTCAACGCGCTGCATTCCCGCAAGCATGAGCACGAGGTGCAGCTCTATGCCTTTGACGTTCTCGTCGTGGGCAGTGACGATCTCCGGCAGCTCCCGCTACACCTGCGCAAGACCAACTTGGAGCGGCTGTTGGCCCGCCGGCCGGACGGGATCACCGTCGCGCCATTCGAGCGCGGCGAGATCGGGCCGGAGCTTTTCCTTGCGGCGTGTCGCATGGGCCTTGAAGGTCTCGTGTCGAAGCATCGCGATCGGCCATATCGCGGCGGCCGACAGAAGCACTGGCTCAAGGTGAAGAACCGCAGCCATCCCGCGATCGGACGGGAGCTTTGAAGGAACTGGTCGACCGATGGCGTGGGCCGAGCCCACGGGAACGATGAGCCAGCAGCGTCATTGCACCTTCTGAGTAGGAGTTGCGTCATGCGTCATGCGCCGTCGATCGTGCCGCTGGATCGCCTCGACCGGGACATCTACCTGGTCCTGGAGGACTTCGGCGCCCGAGCCGGCTGCTCCTGGCGCGAGACCGACGAGCAGGACACCGACTTCAAGACGATCATCCGCGACCTCATCTCCGGCCAGTATGCCTATCCGGTCCGGATCGTGGCGTTCAACGCCGTTGAAGGTTGGTCGCGTGACGCGACCAGCGAAGTCGCAGATGAACTTGGTGAGTGCGCCGCTGGCAACGCGGAGATCACGCCGGCCTTGCGCGCCTTCATCGAAGCGAATGCTACCCGGCCCTTTGCCGTCCAACTGGCGCTTCCATTGCGCGGAGCTGCTTGAGCATGGCGCGCCTGACCCCCGCCGAGAAGATTGAGCAGAGCTATGACGACGCCATGATCGCGCTGGCCGACTATCTCACGCGCGACTGCGATGCCGAGACCACCGTCGACCGGCTGCTCCGCATCCTCGATCGCGACAGCCTCCGAGATGCTATCACTGAGGTCTTGGTCGATGCGCGGGTGCATCCTAGGCCGAGGGCGGATGTGCTGGAATAGACGGAGCGGCCACGCGCCTTACCGGCTGAAGCGGAACAAATAGCACACCTATGGTTCCGGTGGCTCTGACCTACGCTGGTGCGAGAGCCGTTGTGCCTCCTCGTTCTGGACCTGTTCAAGCAAATCGAGGGTGGCGGCAAGGCCAGCGTAGGTTCGGGACACGTTTAAAAGCAGGTTGGCGACCCGCTTTGTCGTACCTTCAATGTTGGCGCGTGTTCGATATTCAGCCGCGAGTTTGCGGCACTCTTCAGAGCTTTGCCGTGCTGCTGCCCTGATCATCCACACCCGCCCACATGTCCCGAGCGCATGCTTACCGATTTGGATTTCTCAGTGCACGTCAAATCCGACTAAAGAACTACATACGAAGGTTTAGACTGCTGCGATTGCAGCGGACCGAACAATGATTTGGGCGCGGGTGTCCGCATGGGCGAAGAGCTGAAATCCGAAGTGAATGAGCACCGCAAGCGACTGCTGCGGGGTCAAAAGCGTCAGTCTAGCACTCCGCTGCAAACTTCCGGTCTACCCCTCAGAACCGACATGTCGCGGCACGCCTGAACGGGAGCGAAGGGCCAGAAGCAGACCTTGCAGCTCATTCGGCTTTTCTATTCCGACGTCGAGGGCGGAGGACCTCTCTTCCCCTGGGAGAAAAGGTGGCGTCACCCGAACTGCGCGACCACGGCCGACCACAGACGCCAGATTTCGGGGGACTTTTCATCGACGGCGGTCTGCACCATGACCAGCTTCGAGGGCGGATCAACGAGGATACGCTGCCCGAGGTGCCCCAAGAGCGCGAATTGCCGTCTGCTGCCGGGAAACAGGTAGACCTGATAGCCGTACCCGAACCCTCCCTCGGCTTTTGCCAGATACGTCTCGGAGGCAAGCACCGTGGTCGCATCAATCATCCACTGTGCAGGTATTATCTGTTTGCCTTCCCACGCTCCGTCGTGGGCCAGCAGACGGGCGAGCCGCGCGTAATCGCGCAGTACCGCATTGAAGAACCCGTGCGCTACCTCACGGCCTTCCGCATCAATCAGCCATTTGGCATCCGCTTCCGTGCCGATCGGCTGCCAAACTTTTTCCTGGAGATAGCCGCACATTGATTGACCGGTCGCGTAATGCAGCACGAGACCAAGCACGTCCGTCTCGATACTGGCGTAATGGAATCGCGTCCCCGGCGGCGCGATCCGTTGGTTGAATTGCGCGATGCTGGCAACGGTGCCTTTTTGGGAAAACCAGTGTTTGCGCACCATGTCGCCCCACAGGCGATCGAGGTCGTCTCCGCTGCCTTTCGCTTCATCGTTCTCTTCACCGAACTTCACGCCAGACGACATGTGCAGCAGCGCGCGGATCGGCGTTGCACCGTATTCCGTGCCTTTCAAGCCGGGAACATAGGTCTCCGCAGCATCGTCGATCGACTTGATCGCGCCTTCTGCGGTCGCGATCCCTATCAGCATGCCAGTGATAGATTTTGCCATCGACTGCGATATCAGCCGGTCTCGATCGGTGCGGCCGTACTGATAGCACTCAACCAGAATCCGGTCGTCCTTAGCGATCAACAGGCCCGTCACCGGATTGCGCGACAGATAATCCGCAAGCGAAGCGCGGTTTCCCTTGTAGTGGTAGCTGACATCCGCCGGCGTTCGCTTGAATGGCCAGGATGTGGCCGCGCGATCGACGTGGCGTGTCGGGAATATCTCATCGTAATGACTGAATGCGCCGACGCGGTATTTTGGCGAGGCCGGATTGCCGGGCTGGAAGATCCTCCATCGGTCCTTGATCGGGTAGTTCTCGGCCGCGCCGTAAAGTTCGGCGTCCGGGCCATCGGCGAAAAAGGACGGACCACCACCGATTTCAGCAGCCCAACTCCATTTCGCCGACGCCGCAACGCAGGTTGCCGCAAGTCCGGTCAGCACAGAGCGTCGCGAGAGTACTTTCCCGGCGCTGGTATCGGAGCTACCGCTGCGCCGCTTGCAAGAGTGATAAAATCGCGGTTCGCAAACCTGGCCCATCCGACCTCGAAATCGCTGGAGAGGGCCAACTGCTCCTCACCACGAATGCTACGGTGAGTAACATTGAGCCAAGCAGCGTGCTGTGTCAATGGCCTACAGCTTTTGAGCGAGGTCAGCTTTGGGTCACGGCTGCCTTCCCAAATTCCGAGAGGCATGACGGCAGTAACCCCCAATGCGGACGTTAGCGGCCGCGCTGTGGACGGCAGCGATGGGCCACAGGCAGACTTCGCCGCCACGGTCTCAGCGTGCTCGACGTCAGGAGTTCCTGCGCAATAGCGCGTAAGCCGAACAAGAGAATACGAGAGCTACGTTGCTGCCGGAGCGAGTGCCGGCTGTGACGCTCGACCATCGCTTTCTGCGCTTGCGTTGTGATCAGCCCCGAGATTGAGGCGATATCGGTTGAGCGGTCGCTCAATGCTCAGGTAACTGCCCGCAGCCGCGATGACTGAAAAGCCCAGTACGATTGGAGCGGTCAGGTACCAGGGCATCAACTCTCTAAGATAAAAAGCTGCGGGATAGTGCCAGAGATACATCCCGTAAGAGATGACACCGATGCCGACCAAGGGCGGTGCTGACAAGATCGAGTTGACCCAGGAGCTTTGTGTTGAGGCTGAGATAACCAAACAGAGACCGGCCACATGAGCCAGAGGCGTCATCACGACAAGGGACCAGGGGGCGCCCCAGTAGCCGATAGAGAGACAGACAACGAGCGCCGTCCACCCGCCGACGCCCGCTGCATCGGCCGCGCTCTTCGAGATTGGCGCTTTGTTTTGCAGGAACATCGACAGCATGGAGCCGCACACCAGCCCACTGAAGCGCGTATCAAAACGATAATAGGTAGCGTCCCATCCCATACTTTCATACTCGAAGATGCGCCACGCGCTGCCAAGCAGGTAGAGCGCCAAGAGACCGTACAGACTCCAACGGAGATCGATGCGAGCTAACACCAGGATTGCCAGCGGCCAGATAAGGTAGAAGTGCTCTTCAACTGAAAGCGACCACATGTGAACGAGCACGTTCGGACTATGCCAAAAGGCCTGCGAATAGTCGGCCAGATAGAATGCTGCTAGTCCCGCGTCCCGGATGTGTGAGATGACCTCATATTGCGGCCAAAGCCATGGGGCGACCAGAACATAAGCGCTCAAGCATACTAGGAGAGCCGGCGCGAGGCGAAGGAATCTGCGCAGATAAAAACGTCGCAGCGCGATTCGTCCGGTTGCGTCTAATTCGTCAACAAGGAGTCGGGTAATCAGGAAGCCGCTAAGGATAAAGAATATATCGACGCCAAAATAGCCTTGGCGGAACAGGGGAACGCGGCAGTGCCCCAGAATGACAAGGCCAATCGCCAGGGCCCGCAGTCCATCTAGTGCGGGATTGTATTTATTTGGGAGTGCCAACCGAGCCTCCAGGCAAATCGCGGCGCCGCCGCATTGGGTTGTTATTGTTGAAGTGCCACGTTCGAGGACGTTTCTTCGCGCCTTGAAGGAATTGCATTCCGACGCAAGTTAAGGTTGAATAGATTGCAAATTTCCTAACGTTACAACCTAAACTAGCACCTCTACGACTTTCGTCGGAAGAGAGCGTTGGAACAAAGCCGATCCGTCGGTCCGCGTCGATTTGCCCGCGCCTTACCGATGGCCGGTTTGGCCTCGGACTGCCGAGGCCCCGACACGACGGCTACCTTCGCCTTCGGGCCACAAGCGGACGAACGTCGCTTCCAATTGCTAGTCGCAGAGTGATGTTTCCTTAATGTCGTATGAGTGACACTCCGCGCGGGCCATAGAGGCATTGCTTAAACGATGCGACTAGCACTACCAAGCCGCGCTGATGAGCGCACCAAACGCCGCAGCAAAATTCCGGAATGGATTGCTGCTGCATCATCCGGCGACGTTGACGCTCAGTTGGCTCTCGCTTGGGAGTATGCCCGAGGCGACGCCGTTGACCCGGATTTCGTGACGGCATGGAATTGGTTTGATCGTGCCGCTTCGTCCGGTCAAGAGAACGGTGTTTTGCATCGAGCCCGCTTCCTTCAGCTTCGCGGCGTACCAGAAGGGCTACGTGAACTTCGTAAGCTCGCTCTTAAGGGCAACTGGAATGCGCAATTTTGGCTTGGAACGCACTATCAATCACAACATGGGCGCTTGAGCCAGTTGAGAGCTGCTGTGTGGTACGGTCGATCATTTAAAAGCGGGAACCTCGGCGGCAAGCTCGCCAAGCTAGCGCAACTGAGAAGAATTGCGCATCAACCCTTCAGAACGTTGTTTGCCGCTAAGGTCATTTTTGAAGCTGTTTCGACCGTCCTACAGATGTTCCGACAAGATCAGCAAATCGAAACCCATGAAGTGTTGATGTATCGCTTAAAAAGCAGAACCCGGTGAAAGCAGCTAGTCAAGCTGTTGAAGTCAGACTCGGAAGTCGAACTACGCAATCGCGACTTCCGCTTTTCCCACAACAGCAGACTAACGGCGCTTACGAACTCCTGGATGCGCTAAGCGCGGCCAGTTAATGCAGCGTCGCGGACGGCCGCTCGATCATCGCCTCGACAAATTGCCGCAAGGCATCCATGGCTTTGGTCCGCCACGCCTCAAGCTCGCCGGCGTATTTCGACAAAGCCGCACGAAACTCTTCCCCGTCAATGTCTTCACCGCGAGCAAGCAGACGCCGCGCATAGGCGGTGAGCGCAAGATCGCGATGGCGACACAACTCGGCGTTCGCTTGATCCAATACTTTCATTTCGAGCCACGCTTCACTGCCAGTTTCCAAAAGCCGCCTTCCCCCGGCCGAATGCCTGTGCTTTGCACGTCGGCATGCCAGACCGAGCCGGAATGTGTGACGAAGGATCCCGGCTGATACGTCCGCGATGCATCCCAAATGCCCAGGTAACACAGCGTCGGGCGCGCCTCGATTGCCTTGATCCGCTCTTTCAGCGGCGTGATTGCTGCCAGCACGAAATCGCCGATCACCGGTGCCAGCGATTTGACGAGGCCTTCGATCTCGGCTCGCCGCTGGGGCGAAACCTGCGCTTCGATCGCACGGCGCTCTTCGAGAGTTGGGACGTTCGTCATTTACACGTGCTTGATGTTGGGGGCCTTCCCATGGCGTCGCTCATACGCAAGCGACAGCCGAGCTTGCTCGCGGACCAGCGCGCGACACGCGCGCATGTTGCCAGGATTATCGCGGCGCCAGAGCAGTTCGCGGATTTGCTTGGTTATCCGATTGATGGCAACCAAATCATCGGCTTCCGGCAAAATGCGAACCACCGAGCGCCCCATCTTGCGGGCAACCAAACGGCGGCCAGTTTCTAGGTCCGTCGCTGATAACTTGACGACCATTGTCGTCTCCTCATTATTTCGAAGTCGACCTTCAAATAGCAGATCGCGACCTCAACCTTCGTTACGCTGTAACTTGCGGTGCAGTTTCTGCAGCGCCAGCTTCAAAGCTTGCGCGAGTGCTCGTGCATCTTCCTCGTCCCATTCCAGCAGCGTGCCCTGGCCGCGAAGCCAGTCCTTGTCGGCCCCGTCGAGATCAATGGCAATTCGCGTAGCGCCCCTCGCCTGCCGCGCGCGGTGTTCCCGCATGCGCTGGGCGGCGGCCGTCGGTGCAAGGTGCGCCTTCGCCTTGGTTTTCACGGTGGGCCTCCCGGACTAAATGCCGTCAAAATGGCAACCCCCTCCTAGGAATTTCGTCCCATCCCATAAGGACCAGACGGTGCGGTTCTCGCGGCTTCGCAGGCCGGTTTCGAGTCCATCCCCCCGGTGACCGGCTTTCGATCCGCCAACTGGCGTCCTGCCGGCAGGCCCGCCCTTGGCGTCGGGCGAGCGACCGAGTGACTTCAGCCCGGAAGGTACGAGACGGTCGCTCGCACCGTGCCCCCTTAAAACATAGCCAAAGAGCGACTGAGCGACCTTGAGCGACCTATCTGGTAAACTTCTCCCCAGCCAGCCCACCAGCGGCCAAGCCGCTTCCCGACGGGCACAGCGCGCCGGCTGGGCTGCTCCGCCGCAGACTCCTGACAAGTGGTCACTCAGGTCGCTCAAGGTCGCTCAGTTGCTCTTGGCGTATGCTAAAAATCGAATGGTTTGCTTCGGTAATAGCCCTTCACCCGGTTGCCCTTGATACTGACATAACCGTTGTCATTACGGCTCCAGCCGAGCCGCTTCATTACGGCCGCCAGCCGCATCGTATGCCCGGTCTGCTGGTTGCCGGGCGCGATGTTGAGCACAAAGGTCAGCAGTTCCTCCGACGACACCCGCTGTTCGTCGCGGAGCACCGCCTTGCCCGATGCGTGGCGATCCTCATCGCGGGCATAGTGAATAATGGTCCGCGTTCCCTCATGCTGCTTGCCGTCCTTCCAGTAGCTGTAGGTCGTCATCTCCGGCATGTTGCGCAGCACGTCCTCCCACGGATCGGTCACCCGCCGGTACTCCTGCTCAAGGCCAGCTTCACCCCACAGTGCCGGATCGAGCACGACGCTTTCGCCCTGGCTCTGGTAGTGCGCGGCTTCACCCCACAGTTGGAGCCGGTCCCGCTTCAGCTTTTCGATATCGATCGCCTTGAGAATCCGTAGCGGCCAGAATCGGCGATTCCCGGTCTGCGATTGCAAGTAGCTATCACTGTTGGTGGTACCGACCTCGATCGAATGCCGCTTCTGCTTCTTGGGAAAGTGACCGTAGGCCGGTCGCGCAATATCGACCATCCTGCTTGCGTAAGCCTTGACCGTCTCGACCTCAGCTTTCTTCATCCCGGCGAGATCGGCGTTCTCGTGAACCCAGACCTCGGCCAACTGCTCCTGCACCTCGCGGCTATTCTTGCCGATGATGCTCTCGTCGGAGAAGTTCTCATCGCCAGCGAGCACGCGCCAGGCCGTGGACTTGTTGAAGCCTTCCTCGCTCTCCAGCACCAGGATTTCGTCCTTCTTGATACCGGGGACGCGTGCCCGTGCGACGGCGGCGATCATGGTCTTGCGCACGAAGGCCCTGTTGAGCGGGGTATCGTCGGCATTGAAGTATTCGGTCGCCATGTGGTCCAGCCGCTCGACGCCATCCCATCCCGCCTCAGCCTGGGCGAGCATATCGACGACGGGGTCGAAGCAATGATCAATTGCGAGCGAGATGATGGCATCGCGCGTGTACTTATCGTGAAAATCAACCCCGAAGGTGTCGGACATCATCCGCCGCAGCGCGATGATGCCGTTGTCGGTCACTTCGCCAAAAAATTGTTCGAGGGCGTGCCGTGTGGTGTCGTCCTTGAAGCCGAACAGCAGCTTGTTGTGGAACATGTCGTAACTGCACTCGATGCCGAGGGCAGTGATCGCAAGGCGTGCGTTGTGCAGGCTGGGCAGCGGCGAGCCGTCTTCGCGCTGTTCGCGCCAGTTGGGCATGTCTGCCCGTTGTACCTTGCCCGGCGGTGGGGCGTGTGACCGCAGGATCAGGCGTTCGATGGCTCGCCGCTTGTTCGATTGGTTCTTGATGTGCTGATTGCATTCCAGGTCGCACAGCAATGCCGCCGCGATCTGCTCATTGCTGTAGCGACCATCGGATTTGAGGATGGCAGCAAGCGCCAAAGAAACCTCGCTCCAGCTTTGGTATGGTTTGACAAGAGTACCGGCGTGTTGGAGATCGAAATTCAGGTCCTTGAGATTGCCGGCATGCCCGACGATCGCCTTGCCCTTCACGCTGAAGTCGGCAGGCAGGTCAGCGGCGCTCTTCAGCCAGCCACGATGTTTCTCGACGGCGGCCCAATCGATGCTGCTGGTGCCGCTCGCGCTGCGGGTCGGATTGGCGCTGCCGGTGTTGCTGGTACCGGCATTGCTGGCGCTGCTGTCCTCAGGGCTATCGGCTTTTGCGCTGCCGGCATCGGTCGCGAAGTCTTGCAACCTGCACACCGCAAGCTCGTTATACGCGAGCAAGCTCGACTGACACGCCATGCGGCCCTTCTTGATCTTCGCCTTGGTGGGCAGGTTCTTGGTGCCAGGCAAGCGCAGGATGCGGTCGATGTTCTGCGTCCCGGCGACGCTGCCCAACTTCTCCATCGCCACCTTGGAGCGGGATTCGACATCGTCAACGATGGTTTGCGCTTCCGGCGAGAGGGCCGGCTTGGTCTTGCCATCGGCGCCGATGACCATGACCGGATCGGGCAGCGGGATCGGCTGATCGAGACGCCACAGCACCTGCACGCCATTGCCGCTATCGACCACAAACATGGGCGCGGGATCAAACGACTTCAGTGCCGCGAGAAAGCGAGCCTTCGCGGCCTCGGGCGCTTCACCTTCGTTCGGGTCGAGATCGCCGGGCAGAAATTCGATCGCGCTGACTTCGGTCTTGGCCGCTTTCTTGTCTTTGATCCGGACCGGATTGGGTGCGTAGTAGAGATTGTGGTTGCCGTTGTAGCGATTGATGAACCTGCGCGCTTGATCAGGAGTGGTTGCGGTGACCGTCTTGATATCGTTGTTGACCTTCGGATTGATCGCGGACAACTGCCACGGCCCGCCGGGACGCAGCAGCTTGAGAAAATCGACCGCGACATCGGTGGCGCCGCCAACCTCACGCTCGGCGGCCAGCGGCTCCCCGCTCGGCGAATTGGAATCGTGCGCGTTCACGGCTGCACCCCACGCGTTTCGCCGAGGCTGCGGACGTGCTCCTTGCAGGCCTCGATCAAGGTTTCAGTTTGGGTCTCAGTGAGACCATATTTATCCCTTTGCTGCTGCTCGTCGTTCCACCAAGACCGGAGATCATCCGCGCTCTTGGCGAGCGGAATGACCGGCAGCGCCATGGCGACATAGGCGGCTGCCTGAAGCTGTTGCTTCGACGGTTGTGTGTGCGCGGGCGCGATGGGATTCATCACCGACATTCTAAAAAATTCCGTGAGAGGATGATGGGAAAGGCGGCTGGCAGGCCGCCTTTTCAGCGACTACGCGACGCTGGCTGCCGGCTACGCCACATTCTCGCGAGCACGACGCCACGCTGCGGCAGCCTCGCGCGAGATCAGCACGCGCCTGCCGACGTTGAACGTCGCGGGCATCAGGCCCTTCGGCTTCAATTTATAGAAGAGCTGCGAGCTGATCCGATTACGCGCGCAAAACTCGTCAACACTGTAGGCGTCGGCGTCATCCGGACCGTTCGGTCGCATCGGAGAGTGCATCAGTATGCTCCTTATAATTTTCGGTGAAGCCAGGTGACCTCACCGCATGAGGAGCAGTATTAATAACGCCGCGTTGGCGGTTGTCTGCAAGAGCAAGGAACGTGCTGATGGAAAAGACATGTTTAAGATCAGGAACTGTTGGAAAAGACATGTTTCAGATCAGGGACTGTTGGAAAAGACGCAGGCTGGAGCGATAAGCGCGGATGGTCACAGCACGATGGTCATGAACAGAAGCGTCTCAAGCGGCACGGCACCTCGTGCTGGATGTGACGCTCGTCTCGAGATCGAGTAACGCCGCCCGCGTCAGCGATTCACTTGGATCGCCAATGATGTACCGGCTGTAGTTCTTCTCGATCATCGCGACGGATGTGTCGTGGTGAGCGGCAACAACGCGGGTCGGCACGCCTTTCAGCAGGTGCCGGACGATCGAACAGTGCCGCAGCGCATAGGGCGTCACCTCCGGGCCAAGCCCGAGACTTTCGACGACCGGACGGAAGCTCGCCGCCAAGTTCCACATCTTGGCGAACAGCGAATCATGAGCGGCCCGGCCAGCAACCTGCTTACGCAGCGCCTTAGCCAACCGTGTCGAGATCGGCAGCGGCCGATATTCGATCGTGCGGTTCTTGCCCTTGCGACTGGTCGGCATCATCAAGCGCGCCGCGTTCAGATGATCCTGCAAATCGGCTGGCGTCAGCTTGAACACCTGACTTTCACGAGCGCCGGTCTCGGCCAGAACGTCGATCAGCAAGCCGAAGTCACGATCCTCATCATACGACCCGGTAACCAGCGCGGCGACGGTTTGATCGGGCAGGATCACGTTGCGCGCGACCTCGCTATCGGGCAGCTTCCTGACGCCATTCTTCCATGCGGCGGCATTGGTGATGCGCTTGTCGTTCCTGGCAGCCAGCGCCAGCGCGGCCTTGAGCGAACGCCCGATGCGATCGGCGGATGAGGGCTTCAGGCCGGCCTTCACCAGGCCGGCGCGCCAGTCGCGCAGCTCCCGCTCGGTCAGCAGTGCGACCGCCTTGCTCTTCAAGGCGTCGGTCAGATGCAGGCGAAGCTGAGTCGCATTGTACTTGCGGCCACCGCGCGTTTCGAGATCGGCTTCATATGCATTGATGGTCTCGGCGACACTGATGGGCTGCTCGGTGTTGGCTTCGCCGGCACGCGCCAACATCTTGGCGCGCTCCAGCGCTTGCCAATACGACATGACGCTTTCGCCGTTGGCGTCTTCGTGGTCGTCGGCGAGACCGAACCGCTTGAGCCAGCCATGGCACTTCACCGACCACGTGCCGGGACCAGTGTTGCGACGATATGCGAGAAAGATGCCGGGCGCGATCAGCGCGGTGTATGGCTTCTTACGTGTCGCGAGTTTCAAGCGCGCAGTACGGTTTTCCAGAAATGAAGAGCGGGTGCGGCGGGCCATGGTGTCCCTCGAAATGTCCCCAAAATGGGGGTGGGTCGGGATGGCACCCATCGTACCTGAATAGGAATAAGATAAGCAAACACAATGAGTTATGTGAGCTGTATGGGTCTGTATAGGTCGCTGTGGACTTCGGTTTCTCCCCTTGTGGGAGAAGGTGGCGCGAAGCGCCGGATGAGGGGTTGTATCAGCAAGTCAAAATGCGAGAGGCACGCGCGGAGAGAGACCCCTCACCCGTCTCGCCGCTATCGCGGCGAGCCACCCTCTCCCACAGGGGGAGAGGGTAAGAAACGCCTACGCCGCCACGACGCGCGGCGCGTCCCTCGCATCCGACGGCTGCACGGACCTGCTCAGCATCGTCACTTCATTGAATCCGACGGCGCTGAGCTGCTCGCACATCAGTGCGCGCGCATCCGGCGCCATCGACGCGTCGGGCACGACGACGGCGCGGGCATTCGCCGTCAGGAGCTCCGCAGGAAGGTCGGAGGCACTGCCGGCATCGAGCAGCACGTGGTCGTAGGCGCGCAGCAGCGCGTCGATCGCGAGCGTCACGCGGGGCGACTGCAACAGGCTGCGATCGAAGCCGGGGCGGCCTGCCATGACCAGATGCAGCCGCGAGAGCTTGTCCCGGGTGATGATCTGCGCGAACGACGCCTCGCCCTGCATCAGTTCGGCGAGGCCGCGTGCCGAGGCATCGACGGACACGGCGGCCATGGTCGGCGAGGACGCGGCGAGATCGACCACGACGACCCGCGCATCGCGCGCCAGGTGCCGGGCCAATGTCAGGGTCGACAGCGTGATGGCTTCGCCGCTCGCAGTGCCGAGCACCGTGACCTTCTTCGCCATGGCTCCGGCGGCGCGCAGGCTGTCGGCCAGATGCTCGATCTCCGCGAATTCGGCGACATCGGCATCGGCCGTCATCTCCGGCTGCAGCGGCGCGGGTTCTGCCATGACGGGATCGACGACCGGATCGGCGAAGGGCTCGACGACCTCCGGTTGGACGATTTGTTCCTGGCGAGCCGACGCCCGCGTCAGGGCTGGCGTGAACACCGCCACCGCACGGGGCGCGGTCTGGCGCAACAACTCTCCGGTGACGACGACGCCGGACGAGAGCAGCAGTGTCGCGATCGTCGCGATCAGCACGATCGGCAGCTTCTTCGGATAGGCCGGCGTGTTCGAGACGACGGCGCGCGAGATGATGCGGCCATCCGTCGGCGCGGTGTCGATGGTCTCGCGGGTGTTGGCCTCACGGTACTTCGCGAGATAGGTTTCGAGCAGGTCGCGCTGCGCCTTGGCCTCACGCTCGAGGGCGCGGAGCTGCACGTCCTGGCCGTTGGTGGCCGTCGCCTGCTTCTTGAGCTGCTCGAGGCTCGCCGACAATTCCTGAACGCGCCCGCTGGCGGCGCGCGCATCGTTTTCGAGCGTGCGGGCGAGCTTGGCGGCCTCGTCGCGGATCTGGGTGTCGAGGTCGGCGAGCTGCGCCTTCAACTCCTTGATGCGCGGATGGTTGCCGAGCAACGTCGACGATTGCTCGGCCAGCTGGGCCCGCAACGCCACGCGCTGCTGCGAAGGCGTGCGCATCGATTCCGAGTTCAAGATTTCCGACGATTCGATCGGTTTGCCGCTCTGGATCATCTCGCGGATCAGGCGCGCCTTGGACTCGGCATCGGCCTTGAGCGCGCGCGCATTGTTGAGCTGGGTGTTGACCTCGCCCATCTGCTGGTTCGATAGCGTCGTGTTGTTGGTGCCGACGAACAGGCTCGACTTGGAGCGGAAGTCCTCGGCCTTCGCTTCGGCCTCGGAGACATTCCGTCGCAGCTCGTCGATCCTGCCGGCATACCACTGGCTGGCGTTTCGGGCCTGGTCCTGGCGCGCATCCTGCTGGAGCACGAGATAGCCGTCGGCGATCGAATTGGCGACGCGCACGGCGAGATCGGGATCGGCAGACTGGAATTCGATCACGATGACGCGTGACTTGTCGACAGCGTAGGCCTGGAGGCGCTCGTAATAGGCGTCCAGCACCCGCTCTTCCGGCGTCATCGAGAACGGATCGCGGCCGATGCCGACCAGCGCCGCAAGAGACTTCAGCGGCGAAACGCCTTGCAGCACCGGATCGAACTCGGGCCGCTCCGCAAGCTTGTTCTTCTTGATGATCTCGCGCGCGAGATCGCGCGACAGCACGAGCTGCACCTGGCTGGTGACGGCTTCGGCGTCGAGCGCCTGCCGTTCCTCGGCGCGATCGCTATTGGGCCGCAGAAACACGTTCTCACGGCCGTCGATCAGGATACGGGATTCAGACTTGTAGCGCGGCGTGATGAGATTGACGATTGCGATGGATGCGACGAGCGCCAGCACCGTCGGAACGATGATCCAGCCGCGCTTGCGCGCCAATGCCGCGCCGAGCGCGTGCAGGTCGATGTCGCCGGATTCGACTGGCGCCGGCCGCGGAGCAACGGGCGCAGGCTTTGCTTCAAAGCTGGACTCGAGTTCAGCCCGCTTGGCTGCTGCCTTCGAGACAGCCCGCTTGACCACCGCCTTGTCCTTGCCGGCACGCCAGAACGCTAAACGCATCGAACACTCCCGCAGGCGCAACGCCACGAACCTACCTCAACCAGGGCGATTACACTCCATTAAGGTTGCCGCTGGGTTAATCGCAGCGTCGGGCGGCTCGCGCAGGTGCGTCCGTCACCGTTTGTTAACCACGAGGCCTCTTAATCCGTCTCGATATTTCGTCAGATTGTTCGAGCATTCGCCGTCGAGCGCTGGTTTTGATCATGCCCCCCTCTCCCGACCAGCCGCTTCGCATCCTGCACGCCGTGCGCGCTCCGGTCGGCGGCATCTTCCGCCACATCCTCGACGTCGCCAACGGCCAGGTCGATCGTGGCCATCATGTCGGCATCCTCGCCGACAGTCTCACCGGCGGTGAGCGCGCCGACAAGGCCCTTGCCGAGCTCGCACCGCGGCTGAAGCTCGGCGTGCACCGGATGGCGATCCGCCGCGAACCGTCGCCCGACGATGTGCTGGTCTGGTTCCGCTTGCGGCGCCTGATCGCCACGCTCAAGCCCGACGTCATGCATGGCCACGGCGCCAAGGCCGGCGCTTTCATCCGCATGCGGCGGCGATCCGACGACACCATCCGCATCTACACCCCGCATGGCGGCTCGCTGCATTATCCCCTCAACACCCTCAAGGGCGAGTTTTACGCGCGGCTCGAGCGTGCGCTGATGGACGCGACCGACCTGTTCCTGTTCGAAAGCGCGTTTGCCCGCGACACCTATCAGCGCATCGTCGGCAAGCCGAAGGGCGTGGTGCATTGCGTCTTCAACGGCGTGACGCCGGAGGAATTCGAACCTGTCGTCATGGCCGACGACGCCACCGACCTCGCTTATGTCGGTGAGTTCAGGCACATCAAGGGCGCCGATCTGCTGGTCGACGCGGTGGCGCGCCTGCACGAGGGCGGTAAGAAGGTCACGCTGACGCTCGGCGGTGACGGCGAGGAGACCGCGGCGCTCAAAGCGCAAGTCGAGAGGCTCGGCCTCTCCAGCGCCATCCGCTTCATCGGTCACGTCAAGGCACGCTACGGCTTTTCCAAGGGGCGGCTGCTGGTCGTTCCCTCGCGTGGCGATTCCATGCCCTATGTCGTGATCGAGGCCGGTGCCGCCGGGATACCGATGATTGCGTCCAAGATCGGCGGCATTCCCGAGATTTTCGGCGCGGAGAACCCGGCTCTGTTTGCGCCGAGCAACGCGGAAGCCATGGCGGAGGCGATCGCGGCCGCGCTCGACAATCCGCTGGGAACAGCGCAGCGCGCCTTGTCGCTTCGCGAGCGCATCTCCGCGCATTTCTCGCAGCAGGCGATGGTCGAGGGCGTGCTCGCGGGCTATCGCGACGCATTTACCAATCACTAACCATTCTTAAGACCCGCTTTAGAGAATCTTCCGATTTGTCCGATAACCCAAGCGCCAGGGGATGCTCGCCCGGGACGCAAGGACGTGGCCCGCGGGTTTTTGGAATGGACGTGGACGCCCGTGGAACCGCTCAACGCACGCTCGATGCTCGATGCCGCGACCAGCGCCGCGGCGAAGCCGGCTGACCGGCCCTTTGTGGAGCGGCGTCAACGGCTCTCGGCCGCCGCGCTCGACGTCGTCAACCAGAAGGTCGCCCGCGCCTATTCGCCGATCGTGATCACCGGCTTCGTGCGCCTCGCCGATTTCGCGCTGCTGAGCCTCGTCGGCATTGTACTCTATCTCGGCTATGTCATGCCGCACGCCGGCTCGTTCAGCTGGATCTATCCCGCGCAGATCATCGCCGTCGCGGTCTCCGCCGTGGTCTGCTTCCAAGCCGCCGACATCTATCAGGTGCAGTTGTTCCGCGGTCAGCTCCGGCAGATGACGCGGATGATCTCGTCCTGGTCGTTCGTCTTCCTGTTGTTCATCGGCATCTCCTTCTTCGCCAAGTTCGGCAGCGAAATATCGCGGCTCTGGCTTGCCGCCTTTTACGTCCTCGGGCTCGCCGCGCTCCTCTGCGAGCGTCTGGTGCTGCGCTCGCTGGTGCGCGCCTGGGGGCGCGAGGGCCGGCTCGACCGCCGCACCATCATCGTCGGCTCCGACCGCAACGGCGAACAATTGGTCGAGGCGCTGAAGCAGCAGGAGGATTCCGACATCCATGTGCTCGGCGTGTTCGACGACCGCAACGACAGCCGCGCGCTCGACACCTGTGCCGGCGCGCGCAAGCTCGGCAAGGTCGACGACATCGTCGAATTCGCCCGCCGCACCCGCGTCGATCTCGTGCTGTTCGCGCTGCCGATCTCCGCCGAGACGCGCATCCTGGAGATGCTGAAGAAGCTCTGGGTGCTGCCGGTGGACATCCGCCTCTCCGCACACACCAACAAGCTGCGCTTCCGCCCCCGCTCCTATTCCTATATCGGCGAGGTGCCGACGCTGGACGTGTTCGAGGCGCCGATCACCGACTGGGACCTGGTGATGAAATGGCTGTTCGACCGCGTGGTCGGCACCCTCGCGCTGCTCGTGGCCTTGCCGGTGATGGGATTGGTGGCGCTGGCCGTGAAGCTCGACAGCCCCGGACCCGTGCTGTTCCGCCAAAAGCGCTTCGGCTTCAACAACGAGCGCATCGACGTCTACAAGTTCCGCTCAATGTACCATCATCAGGCCGATCCGACGGCCTCGAAGGTCGTGACCAAGAACGACTCGCGCGTCACCCGCGTCGGCCGCTTCATCCGCAAGACCAGCCTCGACGAGCTGCCGCAGCTCTTCAACGTGGTCTTCTCCGGCGATCTCTCTTTGGTCGGCCCGCGTCCGCATGCGGTGCAGGGCAAGCTGCAGAGCCGCCTGTTCGACGAAGCCGTCGACGGCTATTTCGCCCGCCACCGGGTCAAGCCCGGCATCACCGGCTGGGCCCAGATCAACGGCTGGCGCGGTGAGATCGACAACGAAGAGAAGATCCAGAAGCGCGTCGAGTTCGACCTCTATTACATCGAGAACTGGTCGGTGCTGTTCGATCTCGTCATTCTGCTGAAGACGCCGATCTCGCTGCTGACCAAGAACGAGAACGCGTATTGAGTTGAATTTTTCCGTCATGCCCCTCCTTGTGCGCTGTTGCGCACTGGGGCGGGGCATCCGGTACTCCGCGGCGCCGGCCGCTTCCGCAATAGACGCCGCGGAGTACTGGATCGCCCGGTCAAGCCGGGCGATGACAGCGGTATTTGTGGCGTACCAGTTGCGTAAACGTATGAGCGTGTGATGGCGTATGCGGCAACAGCCGGGGAGATGAATGCAGCGGTTCGGGCTGCGCCCGGCGTGTTGGCGCTCCAGCGCGCGCTGGTATGGCTGGTCGGCGCCTCCGGCGCGATCGTGTTCATCGAGCCGAGCCCCTACGAGATCGTGACGCTGCTGGCCACCGTCACCTTCTTCGCCACCGGACTGCGTCTGCGGCTCGCTTTGATGCCGCTGGTGCTGATGCTGGTCCTGCTCAATATCGGCTATACGATCAGCGCGATCCCGCTGTTCGAGCAGTCCGAGGTGGTGAGCTGGATTGCGACCTCCTGGTACATGGCGGTCACAGTCGTGTTCTTCGCCATGGTCACGTCGGAGGACACCGCCGCCCGGCTCGATATGCTCCGCCGCGGGCTCGTGATCGGCGCGATGGTCGCCTCGCTGTCGGCGGTCGCCGGCTACTTCCACCTGGTTCCCGGCGGCGACGACCTCCTCACGCTGTACGGACGCGCGCGCGGCACCTTCAAGGATCCGAACGTGCTCGGCGCCTTCCTGATCCTGCCGGCACTGTTCTCGCTGCAGAGCGTCGTCTCCGACAAGTTCGGCAAGGCGTTTCGCAACGTCATCGCCTTCGGCATCATGTCGCTGGCGATCCTGCTCGCTTTCTCCCGCGCCGCCTGGGGCGGGCTGGTGCTGACATCCGCCTTCATGCTGGCGCTGATGGTGCTGACCAGCCGCACCAACGCGCAACGCTCGCGTATCATCGTCATGGCGATCCTGGCCGCGGTGCTGGGCCTTGCGCTGATCGCGGTGTTGATGTCGTTCGATTCCACCGCCGAGATGTTCAAGCAGCGCGCGAGCTTCGATCAGAGCTATGACGAAGGCCGCTTCGGCCGGTTCGGGCGGCACATCCTGGGAGCGGAGATGGCGCTCGACCTGCCGTTCGGCATCGGCCCTCTGCAATTCCACCGCTTCTTCCCCGAGGACACCCACAACTCCTATCTCAACGCCTTCATGTCCGGCGGCTGGCTGTCAGGCATCTGCTATCCCGCGCTGGTCTTCACGACCGTAATCATGGGTGTCAGGCACATCTTCGTGCCCGTGCCTTGGCAGCGCGCTTATCTGGCGGTGTTCTCCGCCTTCGTCGGCACCGTCGGCGAAAGCTTCGTGATCGACACCGACCACTGGCGGCACTTCTGGATGATGCTGGGCGCGATGTGGGGCATGATCGCGGCTGCACAGATCTACAAGGCTAGGTCTGGCGACGAAGCTTCTTCAGCTTGAGATCGGGGCGTTTCTCCGGCGGCGTGTCGAGCAGGCCCTTCAGCGCCGCGGTCGCCGCGAGCACGCCCTTGTAGCCCTCATTGGCGAAGCGCAGCAGCAGGCGCAATTCCTGGTCGGAATAGCCGCCAAAAACCTTCTCCATCGCCTGCTGCATCGGCACGTAGAACTGGCCGAGCCTTTCGATCGCCTCCGGCACGACGGCAATGAAGACCTTGCGACGATCGGCATCGTCGCGCTCACGACGGACCAGGCCCGCCTTTTCGAGCCGGTCGACCACGCCGGTGATGGCGCCGGTCGTGAGCCCCGTGACTTCGGCGAGCCGGCCGGCGGTGACGCGGCCTTCGAGGTACAGGATGTCCATGCATTCGAGGTCGGAATTGGCGATTCCGGCAACGTTCGCAACGGTCTGGCCATAAAGCACGCCCTGCGCGGACGACCTGCGCATCGCCTCCTCGAGCTCCTGCAGCAGCGCGGCGCGCGCCTTCGTCCTTGACAAGGCAAACCTCGTATCTTAGTCGATATATATCTTAGTCACTAAGAGATTTAGCGACTGTAATTCTCCTAGCACCACGGAAACGTCGGGAGCAAGCCATGTCCTATCGTCCTCGCAAGGCCCTGATCATCGGCGCCGGCATCGCCGGCCCCGTCGCGGCGGTCCTGCTGCGCCGCGCCGGCATCGAGTCCGCGATCTACGAAGGCTGGCCCTATTCGAAAGGCATCGGCGGCGGCCTTCAGATCGCGCCGAACGGCATGCAAGTCATGGACGAGATTGGCCTTTCCAATGAGCTGATCAGCCGCGGCTCGATCGCGGAATCGTTCGACTTCTATTCGCAAGCCGGAGAGAGGCTCGGCTCGATCAATCGCGACATGGCGCGGCGCTTCGGCCAGCCCGCGGTCAATGTCTGCCGCGCCACGCTGAACGAGATGCTGATCGACAAGGCCTGGTGCGCATGCGTTTCGCTCTATTTCGAGAAGCGCCTGATCAAGATCGAGGATCGCGCCGACCAGCCGATCATCGCCTACTTCGCCGACGGTACCACGGCCGAAGGCGACTTCGTGATCGGCGCCGACGGCGTGCACTCGGTGACGCGGCGCCAAGTCGTCCCGGACGGGCCGCAGCCGTTCGATACCGGACTGATCGGCTTCGGCGGCTTCGTACCGCACGCCGTCCTCGATGGCCGGCCGATCGGCCGGCACGTCGAAACCACGTTCGGACAGAGCGGCTTCTTCGGCTACGGCTATTGCAGCCCCGATCCGAACGACGGCGTGATGTGGTGGAGCACGCAACCCGCGCACGGCATGGACGCGGCGATGTTTCGCGCGCTCGACCATGCAACGCTGAAGCAGCACCTGCGCGGCTTCCACCGCGGCTGGCACGATCCGATCCCTGGCATCATCGAGGCAGCCGAGAACATCGTGGTCACCGACACGCTCGACGTCGCCACCCTGCCGACCTGGTCGCGCAAGCGCTCGTTGCTGATCGGCGATGCCGCCCATGCGACCAGCCCCCATGCCGGCCAGGGCGCCTCGCTCGCGCTGGAGGATGCGATGCGCCTCGCCCGGTTGATGCAGCAAGGCCGGGAGCTCGGCGCCACCTTCCAGGCCTTCGAGGCCGAACGGCGCCCGCGCACGGAAAAGATCGTCGCCATGGCCCGCCGCAACGGCAACAACAAGCGCGAGTTCAGCGCCACCGGCGCGTGGATCCGCAATCAGATGATGAAGTGGCTGCTGCCGCTGGGCGCGAAAAGCATGGAGTTCATGTACGCCTACGACGCGCGGGCGGTGTAGTGGCACGAACGCTGTCATGCCCGCCTTATGCGCACTTGCGCACTGGGGTGGGCGTCCAGTACGCCGCGGCCTCTCGATTCGATCAGAGCCGTCTCTGGAATACTGGATCGTCCGGTCGAGCCGGACGATGACACCGTGATTGCGGCAAGTGAGCGCCTCTACTTCTCCACAGCGAACGTCAGCCCTGCATTCTCCTGAAGCCGCTTGATCAGCTTGTGCTGCATCGCCGCGCCCGGCGTCCAGAAGCCGGCTGCGACGTCGGTCGTGTCCCGCAGCATGCAGATGGCGCATTCGGAGATCATCTTCGAGGTCGAGCCGTAGCCGGGATCGCGGTCGCCGGTGACGCCGGCGCGAACCATGCGGCCATCGGGTGCGATCGCGACATAGAGCAGATCGAACAGACCGTTTTCACGCTCTTCCTTCGACGGCCCCTCGCCCGGCTTCGGTGCGTCGGGGCCGGTCTTGCCCGCATTGGCAGCCATCACGAGCTTGGCGTTGGCCTCGCCCTTCTCGCCGGGACCGGTCAGGACCATCTCGTCGTAGACGAAGTCCTGGCCGTAGGGGAATCCCATCAGCATGTTGGAGCGGTGAACGTTGCGCGTGTTGATCAGCGCCATCGTGAACGGCGCGGCCCAGGATTGCAGATCCTCCTCGAAGGCGGCCCTGTTGCCTTTCGGCTGCTTCGGGCCGGTGAAGCCGGGCGTCAGCGCAAAATGATCGTTGAGAATGGCGACAAGGCTGAGATCCTTGGCCACCGCATCGAAGGTCGCCTTAGCGCTGGCGGCGGTGCCGCCCGAGAGCGTGCCCCGCATGTCGCGCACACGCCCTTTCACCCGCGGGGCCGGCGCGCCGAAGACACGTTTAGCCTCTTCCTGGACGAAGAATGTACCGAGCTCGAACGGCACGGAATCGTAGCCGCACGACAACACGATCCGCGCGCCGCTCTCTTTTGCAGCCGCCTCGTACTTGTCGATCATCTGGCGCATCCAGATCGGCTCGCCGCAGAGATCGAAATAATCCGTGCCCGTGGCCACGCAGGCCGCGAGCAACTCCTCGCCGTAGAGCTGATACGGGCCGACGGTGGTGATCACCGACATGGTCTGCTCCGCCATCGCCTTCAGCGAAGCCGCATCCGACGCATCCGCGACAATCAACGCCGTATTCCCGGGCGCGCCGATCGCATCGCGGACCGATTTCAGCTTGCCGAGGCTGCGGCCTGCCATCGCCCATTTGAGCGCGTGGTCGCTCTTGTAACGCTGGGTCAGGTATTCGGCGACGAGCTGGCCGGTAAAACCGGTCGCGCCATAAACGACGATGTCGAATTTCGCAGAGCTCATGATCCGCCTTTGCTTTACTTCTTCGCGTAGCTCACGCCCATGCCGGCACGGACGTCGCTTTGAATACCATAGGGCGGGATCGGATAACGCAGGCCGTTCTTGGCCAGCGCCTTCATGCCCACAACCGCCTTGGCGAGATGTTCCGGCTTCAGGGCCATCAGCATCTCCTCGTCCGGCACGCCGCCATAGCGCCGTTCGGCGTAGCATGGCAAGGACAGGCTGGGCTCACCGCTCTTGAGCGCCCTGCCCCAGGAATCGGCGCAAGCGGTCTCGCCGACCACGCCCCATTCGAACTTCTTGTAGCCGGTGTATTGCAGCCCGTTGATTAGGATGATCATCTGCCCCGGCGTGGCATAGACGAGACAAATGTCCGGCGGATCGAGCCGGCCGCTCGCCAGCGGACTGACCGCGAGCGCCTGATATTGCCCGAACGGAACCACGTCCAGCGCCTCCTGGCGCTTGCGTGCGTCCTCCGCCGTGCCGTGCCAGACCCCGACATAGTTTTCGCCGGCGAGCCATTTTTCGTCCTGCGGTGCAAGGCCGATCACCGCGCGGCATTGCGCGCCGACGAGATCATCGGCCGTGATGCCCACGGTCCAGCCCAGACGCGCGGCCATGCTGACGATCTGGTCGGTGGTGTGGACCGCGTTCGGCCGCCGGACTTTCGGGATTGCCTCCATGTCCGCGGTCCGCGCGAACAGCTTCATGCCGATCACCGTGGTCTTCAGTCGCAACAGGCTGTTGAGATCGGCGACGAGGCCGGCAAGATCGATGCTGTCTGCACTCTGCTGTTGCATGGCGTCCTCCCGGCCGGCAGTGGCGCGCCGGCTGTTATTGCTTCTTGAACGGTTCTAGTCCTTCGCCGGTCCCGGGAGCAACTCGCCAGTCCGGCCCATCAGGCGGTAGGCGACGAGCCCGATCCATTCGCGCACGGCGACCTCGGTTCGGCCGAGCCCGTCCGTGCCGACATTGGTGAAAGAGAAGAGATCGTCACGCCCGCCCATTCGCCAGTCAACCGGATAGGCTTCGACGTCAAATCCCGCCTTGCGAAAGATCCCCATCGAACGCGGCATGTGAAAGGCCGACGTGACCAGGAGCCAGCGTTCGCCCGCCTTGGGCGCCACCAATTGTTTGGTGAAGATGGCATTCTCGTAGGTGTTGCGGGAGTCCCGCTCGAGGATCAGGCGCTGCTTCGCGATGCCCAGATTCTCCAAGATGGGCGCGGAGTAGTCGGCCTCCCGGGAGTCCGTCGAAACCAGGTTCGCGGTGCCCCCGGTGAAGACAATGCGCGTGTTCGGATAGCGGCGCGCGAGCTCGGCCGGCGCAAACAGGCGATCGGCCGCGTGCGCGACGACCGGCGTGCGGTGCGCCGCCGACAGATCGGTGTCGATCGAGCCGCCGAGCACGATGATGCCATCGGGCGCACCGCGCGACGGATCCCACGGCGGAAAACGCGACTCCAGCGGATAGAGCAAGAGGTTGCCGAGCGGCGAAAACGCGGCGAGCGCCAGCAGGATCAGCGTGGCCGCGGCGAGCTTGCGGCCGAAGGCGGCAAAGCGCGTCGCCATCAGGACGACCGAGACGATTCCGAGCTCGATCATCAAGTTGATCGGCAGCACCGCTGCGCCGAGGGTCTTGGACAGGACAAAAAGCAGGGGAGCCTCGCTGGAATGATCGTGCCTGTTGCGCGCGGGCTTGACCCGCCCGTCGATCTTCAGAAAGCTTCTTGGAAGAGGATCGATTGCCTGGTCAAGCCCGGGCCTGTGAAACGGACGGACGCCACATGACCCATCACCACCTGCATTCCAGCCCCGAGACCTGCCATTGGGGGTTCTTCGAGGCTGCGCTCAAGCCCGTCCTCACCATCGCGAGCGGTGACGAGGTCACGGTCGACACCATCAGTGGCGGTCCGGACATGCTGCCCGACCGCAGCAAATTTCACATTCCGCCCGAGATGCACGAGGTTCATGCCCAGAACGAGCGCATGCTGCCCGGCCACATCCTCACCGGCCCGATCGCGCTCGAGGGCGCCGAGCCCGGCGACGTGCTCGCGGTCGAGATCCTCGACGTCCAGCTCCGGCAGGATTGGGGCTGGAACATGATCAAGCCGCTGTCCGGCACCCTGCCCGACGATTTCCACGAGACGCGCATTCTGAACATCCCGCTCGACCGTTCCCGGATGGTCGCCCGCATGCCGTGGGGGCTGGACCTGCCGCTCAAGCCGTTCTTCGGCGTGATGGGCGTTTCGCCGCCGCCGGCCTGGGGCCGCATCTCCTCGCTCGTTCCTCGCGCCATGGGCGGCAATCTCGACAACAAGGAGCTTGGCGCCGGGGCGACGCTGTATCTGCCGGTGTTCGTCCCGGGCGCGCTGTTCTCCTGCGGTGACGGCCATGGCGTGCAGGGCGACGGCGAGGTTTGCGTCACCGCGATCGAGACCGCGCTTCAGGGCCGCTTTCGCCTGACGCTGCGCAAGGACCTCAGGCTCGATTATCCCCGTGGCGAGACGGCGACGCATTACATGACCATGGCGATGGACCCCGATCTGGACCAGTGCGTGGTGCGGGCGCTGCGCGACATGATCGTGCTGCTCGGCGAGAGGCGCAATTTGTCGCGCGAGGACGCCTATACGCTGTGCAGCCTGGCGGCCGATCTGCGGGTGACCCAGACCGTCAACGGCTCCAAGGGCATCCATTGCATGATCGAAAAGACGATCGTGCACGGCTGAGCCGACCAGCCCACTCCTGACCGGTCGAAGCCACGCCGCCGCCGGCCTGCCGCGCGGCGTGCCTTGTCATGCCTAAATTTCCCTCGCGATTCCAACGGGCTGACCAGGCGCCGCAGCCTGCATTTGACTTCTGCCTCCAAACCTAAATAGAGTCTTAATCGTTACTTTTATGTACCTGAGTAAGAGGCTAGCGTTCGGCCATGGCCACCGAAAAAGCCGAGACTGACCGCATTCCTGTAACCTTGGCGCTCTCGACCATCACCTATCTGGAGAAGCTGGTGAGACAGGGCACCCACGGCACCAGCGTTCCCGGCGTCGCACGTACCTTGATCGAGGAAGGCATCCGTCTCGCCATCAAGGACGGGCTTTTGTCGATTCGCGACAATGGCAGGACGTGAGCGCGCGCCGAACGTGAGGCGGACGGATCTCGAGAGGCGGATGGCCGACATCTGCAACCTGGGACCGTTACACATGCCTGTTCTCTCACCCACCTGGACCGACGAACGCATCGAACTTCTGAGGCAGCATTTCGAGGCCGGGCTCTCCTGCCGCGAGATCGCCGCCGACATTGGCGTCAGCCGCAACGCCGTGATCGGCAAGCTGTCTCGCCTCAATCTCACGCGCGGCCGAACCATCGACGATCGCAAGGTTCACGACAGGGGCCTGGCGCCGGCGCGCGCGCCGCGGACCGTGCCGCGGCTGCAATATGAGATGCTCGCCACGATCTACGGCGAGACCGGTGCGCCGATGGTCACCGGTCCGATCGACGATGCCAATCGCTGCTCGCTACTCGAGCTTGCCGAGAACCGCTGCCGCTGGCCGATCTCGACGCCTGGCGCGGACGATTTCTGCTTCTGCGGCAACTCCGCACCCGACGGCCAGTCCTATTGCGCCGGCCACAGCCGCCTCGCCTACCGGCCGAATTCCCGCGCGCGCGTCATGCGCGGCTAGAGCCAAGTCCTGGAGGCGAGTCCTGGAGCCATGCCCAAAACGAAAAACCTCCGGCAGGGCATTGCCGGAGGTTTCTGGAGGTTTAGCATCAAGTCAGAGCCGCAACTTTCGTCATCGGCTGGGAGCTATATAGCTTAGTAGCTCAGGTAAGTAAATAAAGTTGGGCCGATCGATTCGCATGGCTCGTCTTCGTCGCCCGCACGTGCCGCCGGATTTCCGAACGCCCGCTCGCAAAGAAGCCCACCTCATAAAAAAGCCCCGGCGGTGTCCCGCCGGGGCTGCGTCCTATCCGAAGGTCTTGAGCTTACCAGTTGCGCTGGGCGCGAACCAACAGGCTGTAGGTGTCCTGGTCCTTCAGCTCATAGGTCGCCGCGGGCTTGGCAACGCTGGTGAGCGCCGGCGTGGTGATCACGCCCGAGTACTTCTGGTCAAGATGGCTGTAGGTGAAGTCAGCCGAGAAGGTCAGGTTCTTGATCGGGGTCCAGCGGGTGATGACACCGATCTGGCCGATGTTGAAGTCCGGGTTGCAGGTGCCGGTCAGGGTCGCGAACGCGGCGCTGCCGCAGATCATGCCCTTGGCGGTGCCGCTGTAGTTGACGGCAGCCCACGCACCATAAAGCGCCGAATTCCAGTACGGGCTCCAGTTGTGAGTGTAGGCACCACGGAAGCCGTAGGTCTTAGTCAGCTCGAGGCCGCTGCCGGGTGCGAACACCGCGTCAGACACGCCGGCGAAGCCGATGCTCTGATACGCGCCGCCCGAACCGCCGAACATCGAGTAGCTGGTCGCTGCCAGCTCCTGGAAGTTGTAGCGGCTCGCGCCGTCGGTGTAGACGCCCGAGATGTTGATCACGTCGCCTGCACCGGTCGGGATGTTCTTGATCGACAGCGCCAGCTGGACGGCCCAGCCCCACTTGTCTTCAGGATGACCGGTTACTTCGCTCGCGCCGTAATAGCCGACGTGGTTGTCGTGCGCAGCGACCGAGGCCTGGAACAGGCCCCAGGCCTGGTCGACACGGAGCGTGCCGACGAGATCGGGGGAGCGGGTGCCGCCGAGATCGTTGGAGCCGTAGGCACCGCCGAGGACGCCGGCGGTGGACATGCCGGCCGTATTCCAGAGCGCGGTCTGGAACACCTGCGTCTGGTCCTGGGCCGAGACGATCGCCGTCACGCCCTGGCCGAGATCGGCAGTGTAGGTGAACTGGGCAACACCGTTGGTGGTGCCGCTGCCGCCGACGAGCTGGTCGAAGTTGTTGCCGGGATAGTTGATCCAGGGCGCGTCGAACTGCGACACGGCCTTACCCATGGTGAAGCCGGCGAACTGGATGAAGGCGTAGTAGACGCCGAGCGCGCCGCCCGAGATCGTGCCGTCGGTGCCGTTGACGGCGCCGCCGCTGGAGCCGATCAGGCTCGTGCCTGCGGCGTTGAGGCCGAGCGTACCGCTGTACTGGGTCGCACCCGTTCCCGAACCGGCGCCGACATAGTTGCCGGTCGTCCAGGTGAAGACCGCATCGAAATAGGTGCGGACCACGCCGTACTCGGTTGCGGTGCGGGTGTCGATGTTGAGATCTTCACGAGCGCGCATCGAGTAATAGTTGGTCAGGCGGTTGTTGGCCGCGAAGACGTTGTTGTACTGGGCGCTGTAATTGCCGCCGGCATTGAGCGCCACTTCGGCACGCAGATAGCCGCCCAGCTTGATGCAGGTGTCGCTGCCCGGGATGTAATAGAAACCCGCGCCGTAGAGCGAGCAGACCTTCACATACTCGACCGCCTTGGCCTTGACCGGAAGATCAGCCGCCTGAGCTCCACCGACGGCGATCAGACCCGCCGCAGTGCCGAGCAAAAGGCTCTTCACCACTTTCATATTAAAACCTCCAAGTTGCTCATTTTACGAAGACCGGACCGTGAGGCCCCCCAAGATCCCCGTCTTTGAAATCCGCTCGGCCGCTTTGCGCTTCGGACACACCCTCTTTCGACGCGAGGGACGTGAGCAAACCACCTGCAACGGGACGATCGAGTACCCCCCACCGCCACGAAGCAATATGCCTGCGCCTTTCGGTAATCAAAATACCTTATTTAGTCAGCTTTGTTGGTTTTGCTAAACCTGTGCCCCGTTCGCAACACCATTGCGAACCGATTCCGTGAGCTGATCATCTTTGTAGTTTTACTGACAAAATTACCCTGCTCTGCACTTGCGTCAGAGCAGGCTTGCGTGGACTATGGCTTGCACGACACCGGCCGCATACAAATCAGATCACGGGAGTGACGCTGTGTCAGCGACGAGGAAAGAAGGGGCGCGCCTCCGCACCATCGGCAATCTGGATATCATCAGGCGCTTCACCTGGGAGATATCGTCGATCAACATGTATCTGGAGGAGCTGCGTCAGTTCTGGGCGAGAACGCTCGGCATCAGCGGCCCGCAATGGCTGATCCTGATGGCGATCTCCGACCTCGACAAGGACGACGGCATTCCGGTCAACGTCGTCTCGAAACTGCTCCACGTCGATCCGTCGTTCGTCACCACCCAGTCCAAGCTGCTCGAGAAGAAGGGCCTGTTGCGCCGGCGCCCCTCGCCGACCGACGCAAGGGTGGTCCGACTATCACTGACCGAGAAGACGCAAAAGCACCTGGCGAGCCTCAACGAGCAGTACAAGACGATCAAGGAATTCGTCTTCCAGGAGTTCGACGAGAAAGAGCTGACGGAATTCACCACCAAGCTCGCGATGTTGAAGACCCGTCTCGAAAAGGCCTGCGTCCGCCTGACCCTCGACTTCTGAGGCGACGTCCTCAGATGCGCCCCGCGGCGCCGAGCCGCGATTCCAGCCAATCGAAGATATATTCATTGGCAAGGCTCGGATTGTCCGCATGGGCCTGCGCCGCGCCAGTTTCGGCCGCGGTGAACACCTTCAACATGACATCCGAACTGCCGAGCCGGGAGGTCTGGACGATCTGACGCGCCCGATCGGCCTTGAGCCAGCCGTCCTCGCCGAGCGTGATCAGCACCGGACAGTCGGCGCTGGAGGCCATCAGCGGAGCATGCGGCACCGGAACGATGCTGACGTCGCTCATCGCGAATCGGCTGGCAAAGAAGGCCCGCTCGTGCAGGTCCCATAGGCCGCCATCGCAGACGGCGGCGGCAAGCCGCGGCTCCTGCAGCACCGCGCGCGCCACGAAGGAAGAGCCCCAGCCATCGGCGACGATCGCGACGCGCTCGAAATCGACCTCGCTGCACGTCTCCAGATAGTCCATGACGCACGGAATCGCACTCTCGAGATCCCGGCGCCGCAACAGCGCGTCGAGATAATCGTCGCGCTGGTCGCCGAACAGGTCCAGCGCCAGCAGCGAAAAGCCGCGCTCGCGCGCGTGCGGCGCGAGCTTGAACAGAAACTCTTCCTTGCGATGGCCGGGCTCGCCGATGCAGATCACGGTCGGGGCTCGCACGCGTCCCAACGGCGCGTGCGCGGGCAGGAAATAGCCCTGCAACGAATGTCCGTCGAGCCAGGGTATCGTCACGACTTCCCCGGCAGGGTCGCGCGCGGCGAGGAAGCGGCGGGCGCAATCCTGCATCGCGAGGACCGCGACCCAGCGGCGCTCGTCCGCCTGATCGAGCGGCATTGCGGCCGCGCTGTAGTAATTCATGGCGCGGAGCCAATTGCGCTGCGCGGTCGCCCTGTGACCTTCCGCGAACGCGGCCTCGGCACGATGGCGATTGGCCTGCGCCAGCTTCTTCCACTCGCGATGCCAGGACTGGTCGTCGCCCCGCTTCAGCTGCCGCGCGATCATCAGGCATTCGGCGATCGTGGCGCCGCCGTCCTGGGCCGCGGTGAGGAGCCGCGTGAACTCAGCGGAGATGTCCTCTTGCTCCGGGCAAAGGATCCAGTCGTCGGAGAGGCATGCGGGTATCATCGGGAGCTACGCTCTGGTCATCGCCTTACACGTGACTGAATAAACTATTTTGGTTCCCTGACCAAGCTGCGGCGCGCCCAATGAGAGCCGTTCGAGATCACCATCGCTTGAACGCAGGGATGTGTCGCATGCGTGACATTCCAATGCGTCAGGAGTGGCCGACACGGCCAAGAAACGCCGGCAGCGAACTGGCAAGAGGTGGCACGTGAAATTGCCTGCGCGCCTCTTGCCATGATGCGCATCATACCTATATCGGCGCGCGCTCGTCGCCTGCGTCAGCCGAGCCGCCAGCCGACCTCCTGCGTGAAACTTTCGTAGAAGGCGCGGTCGTAGGCCTGCTCCGGCGTAGCACGAACGCGCTCGTCAAGGCGCTTTGCATCCTCACCCACGAGAATGCGCCATTGCTCCGCCTTGACCCCGTCGAGGATGATCCTGGCGGCCTGAGCCGCCGTCGTCGGCGCATCCTCGAGGAAGCTGCGGGCGCGCTCGGCGAACGCCGCCTGGATGTCCTCGTCCGACATTTTGTCGGCATCCGGCACGCCGGCCGCGACCATGCGCTTGCGGGTCAGCGCGATCTCGTCGGCGTTGAGCCGCTCCGAGCCGTCGGCGCTCTGCACCTTGCGCGAATTGGAGACGATCGAGGTGCCGATATGGCCGGGCATCACCACCGAGCATTTGACATGCGGCGCGTGCAGGCGGAGGTCGTTGATGAGCGCTTCGGTAAATCCCTTCACGGCGAACTTCGCCGCGCTGTAGGCGGTGTGCGACTGGTTCATGCCGATGGAGGCCCAGAAGCCGTTGACGCTCGCGGTGTTGACGATGTGGGCCTCGTCGGCCGCGACCAGCATCGGCAGGAAGGTGCGGACGCCGAGATAGACGCCGCCCCAGCAGATGTTGAAGGTGCGCTCCCACTGCTCGCGTGTGTTGGTGAACAGGCTGCCGCCGCCGCCGATGCCGGCGTTGTTGAACAGAAGGTGGATCCGGTCGGTCTTCTGCTGCTCGGCGAGCTCGTCGCGGAATCGCTTGAGATGATCCTCGATCGAGACGTCGGCGACATGCGTCGTGACGCGCAAGCCCTGCGGCAGCTTCTCGACCTCGCACAGCCGCTTGGTCTCGGCCATCGCGGCTTCCGAGACGTCGCACATCGCGACATTGCAGCCCTCGGCGACGAGCTGCCGCGCGAGCTCGCGTCCCATTCCCGTACCGCCGCCGGTGATGACGGCGATCTTTCCTGCAAAATCATTCATGGGACTTTCGGCCCCTCCCTTGTCGGTATGTTTCTTCATGGCTACGCCACGCATCGGAGCGCGCGCAAAATGTAGCAGCGCCGCATCCGCAGGTAAAAGCGGATCGGCGCTGCCGTGCTCATCAGTTATTTCGGGGCGCGGACTATTCGGCCGCCTCGACCCGCCGCCCGTTCAACGCGCCGAGGCCGTCCAGCGCCTTGCGGATCGCCGCCTGCTGCGCGCTTGAGGCCTCCGGCATCGGCGCGCGCGGATAAGTCATGGGCAGGCCCTGCAGCGTCTGCGCATGGCGCGTGCAGGCCGGCAGATTGTCGGCGATGACAGCGTTCCACAGCGTCAGCAGCTTCTTGTGCAGATCGAGCGCGCGCGGATGATCACCCGCCTTCACCGCATCCCACAGCGCGACGGAGGCATACGGCGCGGCGGTCAGGATCGCGGCGATCGAGCCATGGGCCCCCAATGTGTAGGACGGATACATCAGGGCATCGACCGCACTGTAGATCAGCTTGTCCGGCGCCATCATCATGAGGTCCGCGAACAGTTTCAGGTCGCCTGCGCTCTGCTTGACGCCAACCACCAGCGGCACCTCGGTCATGATCCGCGTCAGCAGCGCCGGCGACAGGTACGACCACGGCACCACGTTGTAGATGATGATGGGCATGCCGGTCTCGTCCGCCATGGCGCGGAAATGCGCCACCATCGCCTCGTCGTCCGGCTTGAACAGATAATGCACCGGCGTGACCTGGAGCGCCGCGACATTCATGTCGCGCACCAGCTTGCCGCGGCGGATCGCATCGCGGGTGGAGTCGACGATGATGCCGGCGATGACGGGAATGCGCCCCTTCACCGCGGCGACCGTCGCCTCCATCAGGTCGCGATATTCCTCGTGATCGAGCGTATGCCCCTCGCCGGTCGAGCCGCCGGCCGCGACGCCGTGTGCGCCGGCGCCGATCATCCAGTCGACCTGGGCTGCTACGAGGGTGTAGTCGATTTCGCCATCCTTCCGGAACGGCGTCGTCATCGGCGGGATTACGCCGGTCGGTCGTGTCTTCATGGTGTGCCCTCGCGTTTCCATATCCCTTGTGGCGGCCCCGCTCTTTTGGCGAGTGGCCACGGTGCTGCGAGCCTACCGGCTGCGCGCGGCCTGTGAAGCGCCACCGACGCGGCGCTGCTCCCAGCATTCGACATCCCTGCGGTTGTTACTGACCCGGTTCCCCGTACTTGCCCGGCTTCGGTTCAGGGGCAATTTTTTTACAATCCGAATCGTTAAATGGAGTCCGGACGCTGGGTCGAGTCGGCCAGGCCAGCGTGTTGTTTGCGTCACAGGCTCTGGCACTCCGCTTGCATCCTCTTCGTGGTCAGAAACTACCGATGAGGTGACTGGAATGTTCGTGACCGTCGTTGCCGTGCTCTGCCGGCTGAGTGCAGCCAGCTCAGGCAGTTGCATCGAGGAAATCGTGACCGACAGCAACATGACGCCCGAGATGTCGATGATGCAGTGTGCGATCGGCGCACAGGCTCCATTGGCGAAATGGATGGGCGAGCATCCGATCTACCACGCCAACTGGCGGCTCGATCGCTACAAATGCGTTCCGGGTCGCTACGAGATCAAGGGCCACGCCTAAGGCCCCGCAAAACTACCGACACCAAGACGACGAACGAGGAAACGCCCCGGAGGCCGCATCGTCCTTCCGCGCGGGCATCGACAGCGCCAGCCCCATTGCGGCGGCACGCTTGTGACAACGATCACACCTTCCCCTTAAGCCACCGCTCGCAGAATGATCGCACGCGCGCGTCGCCCTCCGGCGTCGGCATCAGCGCGTAATTGTGCGGCTGTTCGCGGAGCAGATGCAGCTCGACCGGCACGCCCGCCGCCCTCGCCCCGGCATCAAACTACAGAGTGGCTGATCCAGGTTTGAGTCGAGGGAGCCCATCAATTACTCGAGCGACGACGCTCAGCATGCTAGTCGCAAAGATTCGAGCCTCGACCAGTCTTTCGTCTTGTCAAGGTCCAGCTGTAAGACTGACGCTAACCATTCGGCCTTGTTTCTGCGGGAAAAGCTCCTGCAAAAGCCTTCTAGCTCTCCCTCCCTTAAGATCAGAAGACCTATGGCCTGCGACGCAACACATATCTTCTCGAAGGCATTGATCAAATCTGAATCGGCAAATCCTCGATACCCGTCTTCTTTGATCCTTTGCCAAGGTGAAGCGCTCTTTCCCATCTCAGCTATTTGCTTCCGAGATTGGTCCGCAATGGCTTGGCTATTCCGCAACACAGCAGCGATCCGTTCAAGCTCCAGCGCGACTTCTATGGTTGAAGGCTCCAATCGTTTTGATTTCACTTTGGTTATCCCTATAGGTGAACCAGTGAACCAACGACATGAGTCAACTTGGAAGTGAATTGAAATGGACAGGACACTAATGTGTAGACAGGAAAAAGAGAGAGAAAATAGAGCACAAGAGAGACCGCGCCCAACTGCCCGGGGTACGGCGACGGTGGTAAATGGTAAGGGCGGGGCTACAACGCAACAAATAGAAAGAAATCGCTGCGCCGCCCGACGTAGGCTTCACAATCGTTATCGCCTGGGCCAGCCTATCAAGAAGCCAGTGGCCTTGTTTCTGAAGGTAGAAAGGGTAGGAGCAGCGAGCACACCCCGAAGCGGATCCATAATCGCGATGTAGTCGGTGTTGTCCCGCTGAATCCCATAAGCGACGACTACATGAGCTGGGTTTTTCCCTTCCATTACTATGTAGAGATGGTTCCCGGACGTCCCCGCCAGAGGAAACATCTTTTCGTATACATAGTCGAACGTGAGGTCGGCTCTGTCGATTTCCTCGTAATCCATGTTGATCGAGAGGCTGTTTGCAATCTCACCAAAGTACGCAAGATCGAGCGCATTTCCATTGCAGTACATCTGAAACATTTGGATGATTGAGCTATATGACCAACTGACCCCGCGAGTGGCTTCAAGCCAGGAGCTAAGGGCGCAAGCCCAACACACGGGCAGTGAAACTTCGTCGTCGCCAGTTCCTACCGATGGTTGCTTTACAATTCCGGGTTTCGATAGACGATACGTGACCATCTGATACCCTCATTCCCGACAGCATGATCCCCAGATCAAAGCCCGTACTAATGTGTCTTCATTGTGCTGCTAAGTTCAAGCGCAGGCAAGAATTGTATTGCGGCCAACCGAAGCCGTTCTTCAATCCGCTCGAAGCCCTCGAAGCCGTCCATTAATCCGCGCGCTCGTTCGCACCGAATCGCAGCGCCCTCGCGCGCTGGATTGCAGCGCCTTAGTTCTGCTGACTAGTGCTCCGTTACGCTGCGTTACGCTAATTGCAGCACTTTTTCATGGATTCGAACCCCTTCTTTTCGAGGGCTTCCAGAGTTGCGTAAATCGTCGCCATCGGAACCGCCTTGCGCACCGCAGAAGGGCATACGTCGCCTGGCCGTTTGCCGTTTAGGGCCGCCTCCAATGCGGCAACCTTTTCCTCAAGCGCCTTCGTCCGATCAGGTATCGTCCCGAGTTCCTTCCATAGCGGTACGTCGTTTAGCCACTTACGGACGTCGTCGATTACTCCGATTGCCCTACCGCCTGGTGTGCGACTTGGAAATCAGATAGGTGAGGAACGATGCGCATGCTCCGATAAAGAAGATCGCGTCAGCTTCATCAACGTCCGCTTCAGCCTCACTTAAGAGCGCATGTCGGATGCCCTTCTCATCGCTCGTATATCCATAGAGTGATAGGAACGCCTTTTTAAGCGCCGGATGGAGAGCAATCCTCTGTTCTAATCCCGACAATGCCTTCGAAAGATCGCCAGTAGGTTCGAGCACGCGCGCAACTGACTCCGCTGCGCTGATACTTTCACGAACGCTTGCTGGGTAATCTCCTTCGGTGAGTTTCGAAGCAGCATTTTTTAAGTGAGTTTTTGCGCCACCGAATTGCGAAGCAGATAATGCTGTGTTCGCCTGGATAAGCGCGTCGGCTTCCTCTGTTGAGGCAGTCGGCCAGAACACACCGTCTTCAATGCGGTAAGCCGCGCGGCAGTTCTCTAATACCAACTGAACTGCTGGACCGAGATCAGGCGGACAATTTGGGTGCCGAAGAACAGCCTAAAGCCAACCGTACACCTTGTGGCATTCGGCTTTTTCGAACAAGTCACCGATCTTGGTGACGATCCCGTTCGGATTGAATTTGTCGATGCGAACGTGGTGGTGGTCGACATGCAGATCCTTCAGAATTCTGGACCAGTTTCCACGATAATGGAGAATGTCGGTGTAGGCTCGATCAAGCCTTGCATGAATGCAGGCCCAAAGCTTCGCCCGAAGTTCTCGACTAAGTTCCTTGCGGTCGAGCTGCGCCGGGAGAGGTGCCAAACCCTCGCTTGTTCAAAGGTCAGCGATCTACGATCCGAGGTGCCCATGTGCCTGGCTCCGGGCGAATCAACGCGCGATGGTGGTACGCCCCACGTACACGCGGGCAAGCTGTCGTTGGTTATCCGGGCTATTCACATCCCGGCGACATAAGCCCGTTACCCTATCCGTTACCCTTGAGAAAATCCGGACGCCCTGAAATCCGGCTAAGTTTTGGTCGGAGCGAGAGGATTTGAACCTCCGACCCCTAGTCTCCCAGACTAGTGCGCTAACCGGGCTGCGCCACGCTCCGAACGTCGTTCCATTAGCTAGGATCGCCGCTTTGCGCAAGGCGAGGTGACACCATTTTGCTGTCTCCGCCGAAAGGCCTCGGAACTGGCCCAAAGCCGACGGAGTCCGGCGTCAGGCGTCCTTCAATGCCTGATCCAGCATTTCGCGGCAGGCGATGAGCTCGGCGAGCACCCGTCCGAGGCGCTCCCGGTGGATGGCGCTGGGGCCTGCGGGCGCGGCGGGGGTGCCGCCCTTGCGGAAGGTGGTGAGGATTTCCTCGTCATCGGTCTCGGAGAAGCGGAAGTCGATGCCCTCCTCCTCCTCGCCCTGGTAGTCGTCATCGTCGCTGTCGCGGGCGCCGCGGACGCCGGTCTCCTCCTCGGGCTCCATCAGGCTGGCGCCGACGGCGTCCTCGATGGCGCCGAACGAGACCGCGGCCGCGCTGTCGGCGAGGCCCTGCACCGATTTGACGCCGTGCTCTTTCAGGATCCGCTGCACCCCGCGGATGGTGTAGCCCTCCCCGTAGAGCAGACGGCGGATGCCCTTGAGCAGGTCGACGTCGTCGGGGCGGTAATAGCGGCGGCCGCCGCTGCGCTTCATCGGCTTGATCTGGGAGAATCGGGTCTCCCAGAACCGCAGCACGTGCTGCGGAATGTCGAGTTCCTGCGCTACTTCGCTGATGGTTCGGAACGCATCCGGCGCCTTGTCCAAATGCCAAATCCTTATCCAGAGGGCGGATTACGCCTCGGGTTGCGCCTTGCTGGCGTCGCCATTGGTGCGGTGCTGGGCGTTGATCCGCTGCTTCAGGATCGCCGACGGCTTGAACACCATGACCCGGCGCGGCGAGATCGGCACCTCGGTGCCGGTCTTCGGGTTGCGACCGATGCGCTGACCCTTCTTGCGGACCATGAAGGAGCCGAACGAGGACAGCTTCACCGTCTCGCCCTTCTCAAGGCAATCGGTGATCTCCTTCAGCACGAGTTCCACGAAGGCAGACGATTCCGTGCGCGACAGCCCCACCTTCTGGTAGACGGCTTCGCACAGATCGACACGCGTTACGGTTTTACTTTGATCGGTCATCGCCCTGCCCCACATCACGGCGAACAATTGTTGTCTGAAATTATGAGCTTACGATACAGCGGTCAACAGCGCTCATCAATGCAGGCGCATCGATAATCCGCGCTGATTCGGGCAAAATTTTACCGAGTGTGGCTTACCAGCGCACCAGCGCGGAGCCCCAGGTGAAGCCGCCGCCCATGGCTTCGAGCAGAACCAGGTCGCCGCGCTTGATGCGGCCGTCCTTGCGCGCCACCGACAGCGCCAGCGGGATCGAGGCCGCCGAGGTGTTGCCGTGAAGGTCCACCGTCAGCACCACCTTCTCCGGCGCGATATGGAGCTTGTGCGCGGACGCGTCGATGATTCGCTTGTTGGCCTGGTGCGGCACGAACCAGTCGATGCTGTCGGCATTGAGCCCGGTCGCCTTGAAGGCGTCGACGATCACGTCGGTGATCATGCCGACCGCGTGCTTGAAGACCTCGCGGCCCTCCATGCGAAGATGGCCGACAGTCTGGGTCGAGGACGGGCCGCCGTCGACGAACAGCTTCGCCTTGTGACGGCCGTCGGAGCGCAGATGCGTGGTCACGATCCCGCGGTCGGTCGCGGCATTGCCCGGCTGCTCCTGCGCCTCCAGCACCACCGCACCGGCACCGTCGCCGAACAGCACGCAGGTGCCGCGATCGGTCCAGTCGAGGATGCGCGAGAAGGTTTCCGCGCCGATCACCAGCGCGCGCTTGAAGGCGCCGGTGCGCAGGAAATTATCGGCGGTGGCGAGCCCGAACACGAAGCCCGAGCACACCGCCTGAAGGTCGAAGGCCGCGCCATGGTTGATGCCGAGCCCGTGCTGCACGGCGACCGCGCTCGCGGGGAAGGTGTTGTCAGGCGTCGAGGTCGCGAGCACGATCAGGTCGATCGACTGCGCGTCCACGCCGGCGTCCGCGAGCGCAGCCTGCGCCGCCTTCAGCGCCAGATGCGAGGTGAACTCGCCCTCGGCCGCGATATGCCGCTCGCGAATGCCGGTGCGTTGCACGATCCACTCGTCGGACGTGTCAATGCGCGCCGCCAATTGGGCGTTGGTCACCACCTGCTCCGGCAAATAAGAGCCGCAGCCCAGCACGACCGAACGAATTTGAGTCACGAAACAGCCTCCTGCGCGGCCTGCACGGAACTGAGTGCACCACCTTCGCGATTGAGCATCTGATTGATCTTGTTGAGGAGATCGAATTTGACCATCTCATAGCCAACATCGATCGCATAGGCAAAGCCTTCGGCAGCGATTCCGCCATGGCTCTTGACCACGATCCCGTTCAACCCCAGCAACACGCCGCCGTTGGATTTGTTCGGATCCATCTTGTTGCGCAGGGCCTGGAAGGCGTTGCGCGCAAAGAGATAGCCGAGCTTTGACAGCCAGCCCCGCTTCATCTCGTCCCGGAGCAATTCCGCCATCTGCCGCGCGGTTCCCTCCGCGGCCTTCAGCGCGATGTTGCCGCTGTAGCCCTCGGTGACGATGACATCCGCCACCCCCTTGCCGATGCCGTCGCCCTCCACGAACCCGAGATAGTCGAGCTCGGGCAGGTTCCTGGCGCGCAGGATTTCGCCGGCCTCGCGAATCTCCTCATGCCCCTTGATCTCCTCGACCCCGATATTGAGCAGGCCGACCGTGGGACGCTTTTTGTTGAACAACACGCTGGCCATCGCCGCGCCCATGATGGCGAGCGACACCAGATGATGCGTATCGCCGCCGATGCTGGCGCCGAGGTCGAGGACGACGGAATCGCCGCGCCTGGTCGGCCACATGCCGGCAATGGCCGGACGGTCGATGCCCGGCAGCGTGCGCAGGTGGAAGCGCGACATCGCCATCAGCGCCCCGGTATTCCCGGCGGAGACCGCAACATCCGCCTCGCCCTTTTTCACCGCATCGATGGCAAGCCACATGGACGAGGTCCTGCGGCCGCGCCGCAGCGCCTGGCTCGGCTTTTCCTCGCCGCTGACCGCGACATCGGTGTGGATGATCTTCGAGGCCGCCTTCAGCGCGGGGTGGCGGTCGAGCTCGGGTTCGATCTTGGCGCGGTCCCCGATCAGCAGGAATTCGATCTCGCGATGCCTTTGGAGCGAGATGGCGGCGCCTGGGATGACCACCGCGGCGCCGGCGTCGCCCCCCATGGCGTCAAGCGCGATGCGAACCTTGCTTGGCATAAAAGTCCTGGAAACCTGGGTCTGGTGCGGTCTTGAACGAGCGGGGCCGCAAATGGGTTCGCCACGAACATGGCGGTCGGTCAAGCGCCACGCCGCACCCGGACCGGGGCGCGACAATAGCGTTTTGTTATCCCGAAACAACCTCTTGCCCCCAGCCTTTTGCATTCGGGAGCATCGGGCTGCGGACGGACTAATTCACAAGAAGTACATCAAAATCAAACGGATAATCGAGCTTTTCAAACCACCGCCGCAAACATCTCGCCCCGTCCCGAAGCGGTCCTCTGGAGAAGGTGGCACCTATTTGTCTTTCTTCCCGTCCTGAAGTGCCTTCAGGACCGCAAAGGGGTGGTCCTCCGGATCGGGGGCGATAACCTCGGGCTCAAACACGACCCCCGGCTTGCGCGGATAGGGATCGACCGCCAGGAACAGGGCATCGGTGGCAAGCCTCCCAAGGTCGATGATGCCATTGACGATCGCCTCCGGCGGGTCGGCGACCTGCTCCCGATCGTCGTGCCCCTCCTCCATCAGGTCGGCCAGGCGGCGGACCTCGGCCTCGGGGGCGAATATCAGGTCCACCTCCTCGTCGATGTCGCTCTCCATCGGGTCAAGCGTGACCACACAGGTCTGGCCGATCCGGGCGCGAACGTGCCCCGTGACCTGGATCCGGTTGCCGCTTTTCGGCACGACATCGAAATCGGCCTGGACCGAGATAACCTCGCGCAAGCCTGCCGTCTCAGCCATGGCCTGCCGCTCGGCGGCCGAGGCCTCGAGCTTGCGATGCAGGCCGGTATCCGGGATCTGTGCAACGATGACGGGCACCCGCCAGGGATCGGGCCCGGATGCTGGTATCGGTCGGGTCATGGCGTCACATCCTCAGGAAGCGCTGGAGGAAACTTGAAGGACGCACCCAGCAGTGCGGCCTCGCCGGTCTGGGCGAGGTTGGCCTCGGCCGCCCTGGCATAGGCTGCGAGCTGCTGCGCCTGGTCCATGCCGGCCCCATTCAAGATATTCTTGCAGATCGCGGATGCCAGCGCCTCGCCGCCGCCTTCCATGGCCTGATCGTAGGCCTGGACCCGGCCGTAAAACGCCTCGCCGAAGGCCCGCATCCGCTTCGGCACGGTCTGGTCGCCTATCCCCATCTCGCGCAGATTGTCGTCCATGTCCTCGCAGAAACGGTCGAACAGCGCCTGCGACAGCTCGGTGGCGCTCTGGACCGTGCGCAGGCGGCGCAGCAGCAGCCAGAGGTGCAGCAGCAACAGATCGAAACGCCCGTTAACGGTATCCGGCACGCCCAAGTCGCGGTAAAACATGGGTTCTCGCGCCTGCGTCACGATCATGCCATAGATGGCTTCAATGGTGCCCGGCGAGGCTAGGCGGGGTTTCCTGAAGTGATTGAACGGCCAAAGCATTGTGGTTTCCGCAAGCGGGCGCGCCCGTGTTGCATTCAGAGCCTCCGCCCGGTACTTCAGCGCCTCGCGCGACGCAAGGGGACGGAATCAGTTCCGCTATGACGATAACGAACCAGACCAGCCTGCGTGCAGACAAGCCGCGCGGCCTTCATGCACGTTGGCGCGGCTTGCGCCTTTTCGCGGCCGCGGCCCTGGTTGGCGCCGCGCTTGCGGGCTGCACCGGCGAGCAGTTCCAGAAGGGTTACATCCTGCCGCCCGGCGCACTGGAGCAGATCCCGATCGGTGCGAGCCAGGACCAGGTGCTGATCGTGATGGGCACCCCCTCCACCGTCGCAACCCTCGACGGCGAGGTGTTCTATTACATCTCCCAGCGCTCCGAGCGCATTGTCGCCTTCATGAACCAGAGGGTGGTCGACCAGCGCGTCATCGCGGTCTATTTCGACAAGAACCGGCGTGTGCGCCGGCTTGCGAATTACGGTCTCCAGGACGGCAAGATCTTCGATTTCATCAGCCGGACGACGCCGACCTCGGGTCAGGAGATGAGCTACCTCACGCCGATCTTCAAGCTGCTCAGCTTTAACTGAGCCTTCAGCCTGCGGCTTCGTGCGGCTTGCCGTTGCGCATACGCTTCCATACGCTCCTGCAAAATAAGATGCAGGGAGTGGATTCGTGCCCAATCAATTGCTGTCCCGCCGTCGCGTGCTCACTGGCGCTGCCGCTATCTCGGCCGCAGCGATCCTGCCGCGATCGAGCTTGGCGGACTGGAAGCCGACCGAAAACGTCCGCCTCGTCGTGCCGGCTGCCGCCGGCGGTTCGACCGACGTGATGGGTCGGCTTCTGGCGGCGCATCTGCAGGCCGCCTGGGGCCAATCGGCCGTGGTGGAAAACCGGTCCGGCGGCGGCGGTACGATCGGCACGGCCGAGGTGGTCCGCGCCAAGCCGGACGGCCACACCATCCTGATCGGCAATCCCGGCCCGAACGCGATCGCCTACAGCATTTTCAAGAACCTCACCTACAAGCCGGACCAGCTCCAGCCGGTCTCCAACATGATCCGGATCCCGAACATCGTCTCGGCGCATCCCAAGACCGGCATCAAGTCGATCGCCGAGCTGGTCGCCTATCTCAAGGCCAATCCGGACAAGCTCAGCTACGCCTCCTCCGGCGTCGGCCAGAGCCCTCACCTCACCGGCGCCTGGTTCCTGCAGCTCACCGGGCTGAAGATGACGCACATCCCGTTCCGCGGCGCCGGTCCCGCGCTCCAGGCGGCGCTCGCCGGCGACATCCAGATCCTGTTCGACAACCTCTATCCGAGCCTGCCGCAGGTACAGAACGGCACCCTCACCGGCCTCTGCGTCACCACGACGGAGCGCAGCGACCTCGCGCCGAACCTGCCGACCATGCGCGAGAGCGCGCCGGAGCTTGCGGCTTTCGACGTCTCGTCGTGGTTCTCGGTGTTCCTGCCGAAGGGTGTGCAGCCCGCCGTTCTCGAAGCGCTCAACCTTCAAGTGAAGGCGATGCTCGAGCGCGACGACATCAAGAAGAACATCCTGGCCATGGGGGCCCGCGCCGACTACGGCACGCCCGACCAGTTTGCCGCCTTCGTGGACGCCGAGACGAAGAAGTTCGCCGGCATCATCCAGAAGGAAGGGCTGCAGATGGACGTGCAGTAGCTTTCGCATCCGCGGACGCGGCCCAACATGCAGCGCCGGGCCGCGCTTTCGCGTTGAGTGCGTGGCGACCCTCGGTTGCTATGCAAGCTCGGCCGACGGCTGTCCCACCAAAGCGGCAATCGCCGAAATCGAGTCCAGGCGCGTCAAATCGAAGCCGATGTCGGAGAAGTTGATCCCGTGGTCGGTCTCAATGCTCATGATCAGCTCGACCGCGTCGAGCGAATCGAGGCGGCCGCTGGTGAACAGCAGATCATCGTCACCAAGCGGCGCGCTGTCGCCCTTCATCAGCAGCCGCTGCACGATGTAGCGTCGCATCTGCGATCTGACTTCAGGGCCGGCTTTCGTGGTCATGTCGAGACTCCCAGGAGATAGAACAGGAATTCGGCGCGTTGCCCGAGCGAATGCTCGCGGTCGAGCGGCGCATCGAAGACGTGAATGAGACAAAAGAAGCTCGACACCCACAGGCAAGGCAGCAAGCGGCCACGCAGCCATCCTCGCGGCGCCAGTTGCGGGGCGCGGCGCATCTGCGAGAGCCCGACACTGATGGCCAGGACAAACGTGTAGAACGCGTGCGATTGCTGACCGACCACCGCCCGCCAAAGGCCCATTTCGCCGACGAAATGAATATCGCGGATGAAGTGAAACAGCAGGTTGCCGACACAGGCCGCGGCAAAGGTGGCGAAGAACATGCGAAGCCGGCGATGGCCGCGGAGGCAGCGAACAAAGGTGGGGTAGAAGAAATGGTCGACGAGCAGTTCTTTGTAATAGAAATAGTAGCGATTCCAGAATTCCGCCAGCGTCGTTGACTCCAGAGGCCGGTAGGTGTTGCGCAGCAGGCGAAAGCCGGCAAGTCGCGCCGTGGCGATGATGACGCCGCCGAACACGGTCATGCTCAGCAAGTCCTCGACGAAGAAGCTGACGAGGCTCGCCCATCCGACGAAACGCGGCCAGGGATGGCGCGCGAGATATTGCAGCAGGTTGTCGTCGAACATTGGAAGCTGCAAACGTCCGTGGACGATCTCGACGAGACAGACTCTGACGATGGCGAGCACAAGGATCCAGACCGCAAGCTTGACGCCCTTGAGCTGCGTCACTGCAAGCTCCTCGGGTGTCTTGGCCTCGAAGCGGTCGAGATAAGACAGCCCCTTCCCGAACGGCGTCAGCGACGATCCCCAGAAGGGGTGGAAAACGCTCAGGTGCCGCCACACCGGAGATCGCTTCCTGCCCGCATCGGCCAAACCATAGGCAAGAAACCACAAATAGGGCTGGAACGTCATCAGAAACGACCACAGCAGAACACGCGGCAGGCCGGCCATCATCGTGGCCTGCGTCAGCGCGACGAGTGCCAGGAACGCCAGCAACAGGCTGAGCGTCGGGCGGCGGAAGACCACCGTCCCTGGCCCCTGCATGATCAGCAGGCCCGCGAACAGCGCAAACACGACGACCAGCATGACCGCTTCCAGCAGCGGCTGATGGATCCGGTCGCCGACGCCTTCGTCGATCGTCAGCCGTTCGAGAAAACCGCGGTCGATCAGGAAGCCGCTGCGATAGAGCAGCAACAAGGTTGCGAGCAAGATCAGGACGCGCCGGTACCGGCCGGCATAGGCGCACACCAGCGCGAGTCCCGCCGCTGAAAAATCGATACCTATCTGCCGAAACAAAACCGCGAGCAGTCCGACCGCGCAGCAGAGCAGCACGCGGCCACCGATGTCCTGGACCCCCGCCACGAGCCTCGGGTCCCGATCGATCTTGGGGATCAACCGCCACGACGGCTTCGCAAGAGGACCCGATGGCGCGTAGCCGTAGGGCTGGCTTTCAACACTCATCGGACAACGCGCGCGATCACTACGAGCTGTTGCATCTACGAGGCCCTTGCAACAGCTTCGCCGAGCAGTGACGCTACCGAGCGCCGGTCCGCCTTGCCATTGGCATTGACGGGAATGTCTTCCATCCAGATGAACCGGCCCGGCACCATGTAGGCGGGAAGGTGCGCAGTGCAGTGCTGGCGCAGATCGCTTTCCGCCATTCTTGCACCCGAATACGCGGCCAGCAGCCGACTGGCGCCACTGGCGTCGTGCTGCACCACGGCGAGCGCACGGGTTATTCCCCTGCACGCCATCAGCGCGTGGTCGATCTCCTCCAGCTCGACCCGATACCCCCGAAGCTTGACCTGATTATCCGCGCGACCGCGGAAACGCAGGACGCCGGTTTCAAGGTCGGCCTCCACGAGGTCGCCGCTCCGATAGAGGATCGACCGATAGCCGTCGATCAGAGGGTCCTGACAGAAACGGCGGGCGGTCTCTTCCGGGTTGTTGATGTAGCCGAGCCCTACCCCAGGGCCTCCCAGCCACAACTCGCCGGCAGTGCCCGCAAGCGCCGGCTTCATCTCTTCGTCCAGGATCCGGTAGCTGAAATTGGGATTGAGTCGCCCCAGCGGGGCCAACCCGTCCTTGGACTCAAAAACGGATTCGACGATCTCGAAACCGCTGCAAATGCAGCTCGTCTCGGTCGGGCCGTAGCAATTGATCAGCTTCGCCTTGCCGGCAAACGCGTCGTGGAACCGACGAAGCCGGGCCAGCGGAAACCCCTCACCGCCGAACATGAATCGGCTGACGCTCGGCAGCCAATCCGGGCTCAGAAGGTGCATGGAGTCCAGGAACATGAAGAGGGTCGGCACGGCGAAGAAGAACGTGCACTGATGCTTGGTGATCTCCGACACCAGCTCTGCGGGGGGCCGCCCCTTCTGCGCGTCCAGCGCGACAACCGCCGCTCCGTTCAGGAAGCCGGCATAGATGTCGAAGACCGAATTGTCGAAATAGATCGGGTTGACATTCGTCAGCCGGTCACCGGGTCCAATTCCAAGATCGCTCTTCGCCCAGGCGATCAGGTGAAGCACCCCTTGATGGGGGATGACCACGCCCTTCGGTTCGCCCGTCGATCCCGAGGTGAACATGACATAGGCCGGATCGGCCCCGGTGATCAGGGATGTCAGCGGCAGATTGTCGTCTTCAAGCTGCGACAGGGCATGATGCAAGGCAGCCCGGGCAATTGCATCGCCGATCAATGTCCGCGGCCCAGCTCCCTCGCGCACGCTGACGATCAGCGCGGGCCGGCATCGCTCCAGCATCAGCCGGGCACGTTCCTCGGGGGCCGCAGGATCGAGGAAGGCATAGGGTGCTCCGATCTTGATGCAGGCGATCGCGAGCGCATAGGCCTCGGCGATTTTCGGCAATTCAAGGCACACGACGGCGCCCTTGTTGACGCCACGCGATGTCAACCAGCGCGCCAACCGGTTTGCCAATCGGTTGAGCTCCGAAAAGGCAAAGCTGTCGCCTTCGCACAACAGGGCGACGGCGTCCGGCGAGGACGCAACGGTCTCTTCGAAACGCAGCGCCAGATTATGGGCGGTCATACCGACGCCTCGATCAATTCATTGTCGCCGGGATTGCCCGGCGCGTTCGACGAGGCCTGCACGATCTCGGCAAAATCTCGCTGGTTGAGCGCGATCACGGCCGCGGGCAATTTCGCGTCCGGAAACTGGGCCTGCAACACGTCCCCGAGCTCCATGCCGAGATGCTGAAGGAACGCGGCGGCCATCGGATCGGTCGCCAGCGGCCTGCCCTCACTTTCCCCTTGCTTCATGTCCGGCACGAGGCTGCTGTTCTCGCTGTCAGCTGAAGCAGCTTCGCGATCGACACGCAGCACCACGTCGTAGCGATAGCGGGTCAGTTCGTAGCTTGATCCGCGCTTGAGCAGGATTTCCGCACCCGATATCCGCCGGATGGATCCGGAAATACCCTGAAAGTAGCGGGGGTCGATCACCAACTCGCGCTCCTGGGCGATCGACAGGAAGATCTTTCGCGCGAGCGCGGCATCCGTGGCTCCCGAAACTTTCGCGGATTGAACTTCGCGATGGAAGACCGGCAGGAGCTCGAGGTTACGAACGTCGCCGACGAAGATGTGCCCCCCAGGAGCCACCAGGCCTGCGGCTTGCTCCAAGACTAAGTGCAGGTATTCGATGCCGGGAAAGTATTGCACGACCGAATTTAGCACCACTGCATCGAACGAATTCAGCGGCAAGCCGCTCAAATCGGCGGCTTCCCGCTCTAGAAACTCGACATGCCGAAGCTCGGGCTTCGACTGCGCGAACGCACGCAGCCGCTGAACGGCCACCGGCGAGAGGTCGGTCCCGCAATATACGTCACAGCCGGGCGCGAGCTTTTCGACGAGCAAGCCGACGCCGCACCCGATCTCCAACAACCGCCTTGCGCCAAGAGCACGAATTTGCAGGATCGTATGATCGAGCCAATCGACCATATCGGGTTCGGGAATGGGCCTGTTGGTGAAGTTGCTGGTCCAACCGACGAATGACGGCACAACACCGTCGGCGTCATGGCGATATGCTTGATCGAAAGCGCGACGCCATTGCGCAACTCTGCGATCCGACTCGGCCTGGAGATGCTTCGCCTTGCCGGCGCTCAGATGATCGGGGTCAATTGCGACGAAAGCGACCTCGGACTGACCGCCGTGGCCAGGCTCGGCGCTGAGGAAAGCATCCGCCACGCCCGGATGCGCCATCAATGCCCGCTCAATCTCGTTCACAGGCCGTGCAGGCAACGGAACCTCCCTCTCGCGGCGGGCAGCGAACCCCTGAGCATGTCGAGAGCGCGCCGCGCGCGGAGCACCACACGCGTGCTGCGGAGCTCCCTAAGATGCCGCTGACAGTCTCTCGTATTTCTAGAACTCGGCCGGTTAAGCAACCCTAAATGTGCGCACGCGTAGGGTGCACATTTTCGGGCGGCTTACGCCCTCGGCATCGATGGATCGCTCTGATGACCGGATTGTTGCGTTCCGCGTCCCGCCGGGCGGGTTTCATGTTCAGATGATGCGCCGGCCTCCGGCAGCACACACGCAAAGAAAGACCCCGCAGGCCTGCGCCGCGGGGTCTTCGTTCAGCAACGTCTACCTCAGTGCGCGAGGACTGCCAGCAGCAGCAACGCCACGATGTTGGTGATCTTGATCATCGGGTTCACCGCCGGGCCGGCCGTGTCCTTGTAGGGATCGCCGACGGTGTCGCCGGTCACGGCCGCCTTGTGGGCGTCACTGCCCTTGCCGCCGAAATGACCGTCTTCGATGTACTTCTTGGCGTTGTCCCAGGCGCCCCCGCCCGAGGTCATCGAGATCGCGACGAACAGGCCCGTCACGATCACGCCGAGCAGCATCGCGCCCACCGCCGAGAACGCCGCCGACTTGCCGGCCGCCCCGCCCCCCGCGATCGCATAGATCACGAAGTAGACGAAGATCGGTGACAGCACCGGAAGCAGCGAGGGGATGATCATTTCCTTGATCGCCGCTTTGGTCAGAAGGTCGACCGCCTTGCCGTAATCCGGCTTGTCGGTGCCTTGCATAATGCCCGGCTTCTCGCGGAATTGTCGGCGGACCTCCTCGACGATCGCGCTCGCCGCGCGGCCCACGGCGGTCATGCCCATCGCGCCGAACAGATACGGCAAGAGACCGCCGAACAACAGGCCTACCACGACGTAGGGATTGTTGAGCGAGAAGTCCGGTTTGACGCCGGCGAAGTAGGCGTGGTGCGCGGAGTCCGCAATGAAGAACTTGAGATCCTCGTTGTAGGCCGCGAACAGCACCAGGGCGCCGAGACCGGCGGAGCCGATCGCGTAGCCCTTGGTCACCGCCTTGGTGGTGTTGCCGACTGCATCGAGCGCGTCGGTCGACTTGCGAACCTCCTTCGGCAGGCCCGCCATCTCGGCAATACCGCCGGCGTTGTCGGTCACCGGACCGAACGCGTCGAGCGCGACGACCATGCCGGCGAGCGCCAGCATCGTGGCGGTCGCGATCGCGATGCCGAACAGGCCGGCGAGGCTGTGGGTGACCAGGATGCCGGCGATGATGACGATCGCGGGCAGCGCGGTCGCTTCCATCGAGATGGCGAGGCCCTGGATCACGTTGGTGCCGTGGCCGGTCACCGAGGCCTGGGCGATCGACTTCACCGGACGATAGTCGGTGCCGGTGTAGTATTCGGTGATCCAGATGATCAGCGCGGTGACGGCAAGGCCGACCACGCCGCACTCGAACAGCGCCATGCCGGTATAGTCGACGCCGGCGAGCTTGCCGAAGCCGATCAGGTAATGGATCACACCGGCGATGCCGACCAGCGAGAGGACGCCGGTTGCGATCAGACCCTTGTAAAGCGCGCCCATGATCGACTGGCTCGGCCCGAGCTTCACGAAGAAGGTGCCGATAATCGAGGTGATGATGCAGATGCCGCCGATGGCGAGCGGCAACGTCATCATGTCGGCGAGGATCGGCGTCTTGGCGAAGAAGATCGCCGCCAGGACCATGGTGGCGACCGCGGTCACCGCATAGGTTTCGAACAGGTCGGCGGCCATGCCGGCGCAGTCGCCGACATTGTCGCCCACGTTGTCGGCGATGGTGGCCGGGTTGCGCGGATCGTCCTCGGGGATGCCGGCCTCGACCTTGCCGACGAGGTCGCCGCCGACGTCCGCACCCTTGGTGAAGATGCCGCCGCCGAGACGAGCGAAGATCGAGATCAGCGAGGCGCCGAAGCCGAGCGCCACCATGGCGTCGATGACGACGCGGCTGTCAGGCGCAAGCTTCAGCGAATGGACCAGGAAGCCGAAATAGAGGGTCACGCCAAGCAGCGCGAGACCCGCCACCAGCATGCCGGTGATGGCGCCCGCCTTGAAGGCGAGCTCGAGACCACCTGCGAGCGACGTGGTCGCCGCCTGGGCGGTGCGCACATTGGCGCGGACCGAGACGTTCATGCCGATGAAGCCGGCCGCCCCCGACAGGATCGCGCCGATGGCAAAACCGATCGCGACGTAGAGTCCCAGGAAATAGGCAAGCAGCACGAAGATGACGATGCCGACCATCCCGATCGTGGTGTATTGACGCCGCAGGTAGGCCTGGGCGCCTTCGCGCACCGCTGCCGCGATTTCCTGCATGCGCGGAGACCCCGCATCCGCGCTCAACACCGAAGACGTCGCCCAGATCGCGTAGACGACGGAAAGCACTCCGCAGAGCACAATCAACCATAATGCTGTCATGTGATTTTTTGCCTCAGATCCTTGATGAACGTACCCCCGGCGCCTTTTGTTTTCCGTCGTGCGGTGCGGCGCCTTGATTTTGAAGAAGGCCGCTCCTTGCCCGAAGGCGCGGCCTTAGTCGGTCACGACCTTGCCAAAATCAAATTGAGGGTGCAACGCCAGATAAGGCCGAAAAGCCGATCTCGGCAGGTATTTAGCCTGTCTTGGCAGCCGGGACGCCGGTTTGGAGCAATTCCTAGAAGTGGCTGTAGGAGAGCCGCTTCAAGACCAGCTCCTGGCCCTGCCCGTCCAGGAAGCGCGGCCGCTCATGGCCCGCGACGATCGTGCCGATGGCCGTGACGGCAAGGCCTGCCGCACGCCCCAAGGCAATCAGCGCGTTGGCTTGCGCTGGCGGAGCGGTGCACAGCACCTCGTAATCGTCCCCTCCGGCCAGCAGCGTCTCGACGGAAACGACCTTGCCTGCGATCAGGCCGGCGGCAGCGGCCGAGAGCGGCACGCTCGTCACGTCGATCGTGGCCGAGACGCCTGATGCCGCACAGAGCTTGGTCAGATCTCCAGCAAGGCCGTCGGAGACATCCATCGCAGCCGTCGCATGGTCACGCACGGACTGCGCGAGAGCATTGCGCGGCTGCGGCACGCGATAGCGCGAGATCAGCGTCTCGCGCGCGTGCGGATCGGAGGCCAGCGCATTCGCGACCGCGCCGCCCTTGAGCACGTCAAGGCCAAGCGCGGCGTCGCCGATCGTCCCCGTCACCAGGATACGGTCGCCCGGTTGGGCGCCGGTGCGGCCGACCATCCGCCCCTGCGGCACGCGGCCAAAGGCGGTAATCGAGATCATTTGCGGCCCCGGCGTCGACACCGTGTCGCCGCCGAGCAGCGGACAGACGAAGGTTTTCGCATCCTCGCCGAGCGCGTCCGCGAACGGCCTGAGCCAAGCGTCTTCCTTGCTGCGCAGCGCCAATGTCAGCACGAAGCCGGCCGGCACGGCCCCCTTGGCGGCGAGATCGGACAGGTTCACCCGCAGCGCCTTGCGCGCGATGGTATCGGGCGGATCGGTGGCAAGATAATGCACGCCCTCGACCACCGCGTCGGTGGTGACGACGATGTCGCTGCCGAGCGCCTGCAGGATGGCGGCATCGTCCACCAGCCCCAAGGCGCCGGGATCAGTCGCCAGCGGCTTGAAATAGCGCGCGATGAGGGAGTCTTCGGCGGAGGGATTGTGCGGGTTTGTCATCAGCGTCAGCCACACACTTCGCTGTCATCGCCGGGCTTGACCGGGCGATCCAGTATTCCAGAGACGATCGTGTGACATCGATAGGCCGCGGCGTACTGGATCACCCGCCTTCGCGGGTGATGACGGCGGAATATGGGGCAGCCACATCGCATCAATTCACCGCCCTGCGCCTCAATTCACCCCCGCCCGAACTCGTCACCGCGAAACTGGCGGCCGATCTGGTCGAGCACCGCGTTGACCATGCCGGTCTCCTCGCGGTCGACGAAGGCATTGGCGACGTCGACATATTCGGACACGACGACGCGGCCCGGCACGTCCTTGCGGTGTTCCAATTCGTAGGCCCCTGCCCGCAGCACCGCGCGCAGGATCGCTTCGATGCGCTTCAATGGCCAGCCCTTCGACAGCGCCTCGTCGATCAGCGGATCGAGTTTCTTCTGGTCGCGCACGACGCCGGAGACGACGTCGCGGAAGAACGCCGCTTCCGCCGGGAGATATGTGTCGCCCTCGACCTCGTTGCCGAGCCAGTGGCTCTCGAACTCCGCAAAAATGTCGTTGATGCCGGCACCGCCGATATCCATCTGGTACAGCGCCTGTACGGCTGCGAGCCGCGCCGCACCGCGCCGGTTCGCCTTCTTCTCCGTGCCGGCCGGCGGCTTCTTGTTGTTATCGGCCATGATCAAGCCCGCGCCAGCCGGCGCTTTATGCGCAGCATCGCAATCGCGGCCCGCGCGGCATCGCCGCCCTTGTTCAGCTCGCTGGCGCGCGCCCGCGCCCAGGCCTGCGCCTCGGTGTTGACGGTGAGGATGCCGTTGCCGAGCGGCAGCTTTCGCGCCACCGCCAGGTCCATCAGCGCGCGCGAGGATTCCTGCGAGACGATCTCGAAATGGATGGTGTCGCCACGGATCACGCAGCCGAGCGCGATCGCGGCATCATAGGGCTTGCCATTGGTCGCCGCGGCGTCAACCGCGATGGCGATCGCCGCAGGAATCTCCAGTGCACCGGGAACCGTGATGACGTCGTGGGTCAGACCGGCCGCCTTCAGCTCGGCCACCGCGCCTTCGAGCATCGCGTCCTGGAGATCGTCATAGAACCGCGCCTCGACGATCAGCGCGCGTGCGCCGGAAACGTCGGTCTGGTCCTTCAGGGGTGCGCGCCGCGCGTCTGCCATCGTCAAATCCGTTCCACAGGGGTTGGCGCTATGTAGTCGCCACCAGCGGGTAAGCCAAGTTTAAAGACGCCGTCACTTCATTTCCGTCAGCCGCGCCGCGTAGCGGGCCATCAGATCGACCTCGATATTGACCTCATCTCCCGCCTTCCAGCCGCCGATCGTCGTGACCGTCAGGGTGTGCGGGATGATCAGCACCGAAAAGGTCACGTCCTTCACCGTATTAACCGTCAGCGAGACGCCGTCGAGCGTGATCGAGCCCTTGGTCGCGATGAACCGCGCCAGCTCCCGCGTCGTGGAGAGCTCGAACCGCGCCATGTCGGGCAGGTCCTCGCGGCTGACGAGGGTCGCGATGCCATCGGCATGGCCGGCGACGATATGCCCGCCAAGCTCGTCGCCGATCTTGAGCGCACGCTCGAGATTGAGCCTGGTGCCGACCCTCCAATGCTTTGCGGTCGTCAGCGCCAACGTCTCGGCCGCGGCATCGACGTCGAACCAGGTCCTTTGAGCAGAGTCCTTGCCGCCTTCGACGCCGGAAGCAACCACCGTCAGGCAGACGCCGTTGCAGGCGATCGAGGCGCCGTCCGCAATGGTGGTCTGCTCGTAGCGGCAGGCGATGCGCAGCCGGTGCAACTGGCCCTGCGCCGTCGGCGTGAAGCCGACGATCTCGCCGATATCGGTGACAATGCCGGTGAACATCACGCGCGCTCGTAGATGGTGAGAGTATCCTGATCGAAGGTCTCGCTAGCATGAACCTTGTAGGCCTGCGACTGCGTGATTTTCGACAGGGGCAATGCAGCGAGCGCATCCACCCCGTCGGCGCCCACCGCTTCCGCGCCGTGGAACAGCCAGATCTCGTCAACGAGGTCCGCGGCGGCGAAGGACGCCGCGACGCGGCTGCCGCCCTCGACCATCAGCCGCGTGATGCCCTTGCCGGCCAATGCATGCAGCACGGCCGCAAGATCGAGTCCCGAGGCATTGCCGGGCGGCACGCGGATCACCTGCGCACCGGCCGCACCGAGCCGCGTGGCGGCCGCGGCCTCCGCGAGTTCAGAACCCACCACCCATAGCGGAATCTCGCGCGCGGAGCCCACGAGCCTGCTTGCGCCGGGAATACGCAGATTCTGGTCGAGCACCACCCGCACCGGCGAGCGCACCGCCATGCCCGGCAGGCGGCAGTCGAGCTGCGGATCGTCCGCCAGCACGGTGCCGATGCCGACTAGGATGGCGTCGCTTTGCGCGCGGAGGAGATGCACCCGGTTGCGCGCCGCCTCGCCGGTGATCGCGACCGGCTTGCCGCCGGCCGCGCCGATCTTGCCGTCGGGCGAGACCGCGAGCTTCAGGATCACATGCGGGCGGCGATCCCTGATGCGACGGAAATGCCCGGCGTGATCGAAGGCGGCTTCGCGCGCGCACAGACCCACATCCACCATGATGCCGGCGGCGCGCAGGCGTGCGTGGCCCTGACCGGCGACTTCCGGATTGGGATCCTCGATCGCGGCCACCACGCGTTTGATGCCGGCGGCGATCACGGCGTCCGCGCACGGTGGCGACTTGCCGAAATGCGAGCACGGCTCCAGCGTGACGTAGAGCGTGGCGCCTCGCGCGGCCTCGCCTGCGCGCCGCAGCGCTTCAGGCTCGCCATGCGGCCGTCCGCCAGGTTGGGTCCAACCGCGGCCGACGATCACGCCGTCCTTGACGATGACGGCGCCGACGGCGGGATTGGGCCAGGTACTTCCCTGCCCGCGCCGGCCGAGCGCCAGCGCAAGCTCCATGAAGCGCCGGTCGGCATCCCTGGACTCGCGCGCCTTCTGCGCGAATTGATCCTCCAGGATGCGGAAGATCATTTGCGGATCGCGGCGAGCCGCGCTTCCTCCTCGCCGGAGAGCTCGCCGAGCACGTCGGCGAAATCCTTGGCCTCGCGGAAATTGCGGTAGACCGAGGCGAAGCGGACATAGGCGACGTCGTCGAGCGTGCGCAGATGCTCCATCACGGTCTCGCCGATCACCTCCGAGGAGATTTCAGCCTCGCCCCCGGTCTCGAGCTCGCGCACGATGGTGGAGACCATCTTCTCCACCCGTTCCGGCTCGACCTGCCGCTTGCGCAAGCTGATCGACACCGAGCGCATCAGCTTGTCGCGGTCGAACGGCACGCGGCGGCCGTTGCGCTTGATCACCGTGAGCTCGCGCAGCTGCACGCGCTCGAAGGTGGTGAAGCGGAAATTGCAGGCGACGCACACGCGCCGCCTGCGTATCACGGAAGAGTCCTCGGTCGGACGCGAGTCCTTCACCTGCGTATCGAGACTGTTGCAGTTCGGGCAGCGCATCCGTTGACCTTGACCGGTTTTCTTGAGCCTTACTGATAGATCGGGAAACGGTCGGTGAGCACCTTGACCCGTTCCTTGATCGCGGCTTCCACCAGCGGCGCCTTGCCGTCGTCGGACTGCGCGATCGCGTTGAGGACTTCGGCGATCATGCCGCCGACCTGCTGGAATTCAGCGACACCAAAGCCGCGCGTGGTCGCAGCCGGCGTGCCCAGACGAATACCGGAGGTGACGAACGGTGACTCGGGATCGAACGGAATGCCGTTCTTGTTGCAAGTGATGGCGGCGCGAACCAGCGCCTTCTCCGAGGCGTTGCCCTTCAGGCCCTTCGGCCGGAGGTCAACCAGCATCAGATGATTATCGGTGCCGCCCGAGACAATGTCGAACCCGTGGCCCTTCATCGCCTCCGCCAGAGCCTTGGCGTTCTCGACGACGTTCTTGGCATAGACCTTGAAGTCCGGCCGCAGCGCCTCGGCGAAGGCGACCGCCTTGGCCGCGATGACATGCATCAGGGGGCCGCCCTGCAGGCCCGGGAAGATCGCCGAGTTGAATTTCTTGGTCAGCGCCTCATCATTCCACAGCATCAGGCCGCCACGCGGACCGCGCAGCGACTTGTGGGTCGTGGTGGTGGTGATGTGCGCGTGAGGCACGGGCGAGGCATGCACGCCGCCGGCGACGAGACCGGCGAAGTGCGCCATGTCGACCAGGAGATACGCGCCGACGCTGTCCGCGATCTCGCGGAAGCGCTTGAAGTCCCAGGCGCGCGAATAAGCCGAGCCGCCGGCCACGATCAGCTTCGGCTTGACCTCCTCGGCCTGCTTGGCGACCGCGTCCATGTCGATGATCTGGTCCTCGCGGCGCACGGTGTAGTGCGCGGCCTTGAACCACTTGCCGCTCATGTTGACCGGGGAGCCGTGGGTGAGATGGCCGCCGGCCGCGAGATCGAGGCCCATGAAGGTGTCGCCGGGCTGAAGCAGCGCCAGAAACACCGCCTGGTTCATCTGGCTGCCGGAGTTCGGCTGCACGTTGGCGAAGTTGGCGCCGAACAGCTTCTTGGCACGATCGATCGCGAGGTTCTCGGCGACGTCGACCCACTCACAACCGCCGTAGTAGCGCGCGCCCGGATAGCCTTCCGCGTATTTGTTGGTCATCACCGAACCCTGCGCTTCCAGCACGGCACGGCTGACGATGTTCTCGGAGGCGATTAGCTCGACCTCGTGGCGCTGGCGGCCGAGCTCGCCCTTGATGGCGGCTGCGATTTCCGGGTCAGCCTGCTCGAGCGAGGCGGTGAAAAACGAATCGGGCGCGGAGGCGGTTTTGGCGAAGGTCATCTTGCGAATATCTCCACCGCCGCAGCCTTTTGGCGGGCTACGGGCGGGTCTGGTGTGGCGATCGGAAGCGGCGAGCGCGATCTACCACATCGCCCGCAACAGGCCAAGGGTTTGCGGGTCGGACCTGTGATTTATGCAAGATATGGTGGGATTGGAGGATTGGGACGACGGGGTGGTATCCGGCGTCCATGTCCAGGAAAGGTCCGCTTTGGACTCGAAAGGCCGCGCGGGTGCGAGCGGCCGGCCTCTACAGCCCGGTATACCCCGCCTTCACGGGATCCACGCTACCGTCGAGCTGCCGCAGATAGGTCAGGCCGCAAACCGTCAACCTGTGGGTGTCCTTCTCGCCGGCTTCCATCAAGGTGGTGATGTAGTTCGTGACCTTTTCCCGCGCCTCCGCGCTCGCCGCGGACGTGCGGTTGGCGAGCAAATCGTAGGTATGCATGATCCGGTCGATGGCAGCTTCCATGGCACCCTCTGGTTCTTGCCGCGTTTGGGACTTGAGATCAGGCAACCGCTTTGGCCTCGGACTGCGCCTCGAACCTGACAATGGCCTTGTTGGCCAGCCTGATCTTGTTGAATTCGCCGTGCTGGAGCAACTTGATGACGATCTCGAGCAGGCGCTCGTCGGTGACGAGGGTGTCCCGGATCGCGCCGGAGCGGCGAAGATAGTTCGCGGCGATGGCGTAGGCCTCGCTCACGAGTTCCACGTTCATCACCCCCACGCCACGCTCGACCAGCATCGTCAACCTCCGATCCGGAGGAGATAAGCATCGAACCGGGAACTCGTTCCCTGGTGTCGGGGATTTTTTCGCAACCGCGAAATGGAAAAACGCACCGGTCCGGACACAGCCGGGCCGGCGCGCTTGGGGAAGCTCAGGCACGTTCGGGAGGCTTGCCGGTCTTGTTGCGGGCCGGCTTGGCCTTGTCCCGTCGAAAAGAACTCAGAGACGATACAGGATTTGGTCGGTCCAGAACCGCTCGAGGCGGTGCAGCGATTTGTTCAGGGTCGAGAACTCCTCGCCCGAGATGCCGCCGACCTGTTCGACCGTCTTGACGTGCTTCTGGTAGAGCGAGTCGACGATGCGGCGGATTTCCTGGCCCTGCGGCGTCAGGCGGATGCGCACCGAGCGGCGATCGACGCGCGAGCGCTGATGGTCGAGGAAGCCGAGCTCGACGAGCTTCTTCAGATTGTAGGAAACGTTGGAGCCGAGGTAATAACCGCGCGTGCGCAGTTCGCCCGCGGTCAGCTCCTTGTCGCCGATGTTGTAGAGCAGCAGCGCCTGCACCGAGTTGATGTCCGCACGGCCGCGGCGATCGAACTCGTCCTTGATGACGTCGAGCAGCCGGCGATGCAGCCGCTCCACCAGAGTCAAAGCTTCCAGATAGAGCGTCTGCACCGAACCCTGCTGGCCGGAGACGCGCTCTGCGGTATCTGCCGCAGTTGCGACGGCTTTCATCATGACACTTCCCCTGTTGTCGTTTTTATCGACACTCATTCGACGAAACTTGTGTCCCGTCTGATAGGTGCAACTTAAGGGGCTCGTTTGAAGATCGGCTTAAATAAGAGAATAAAGAGATCATGAATTTAAGACAGTGAATTGCGGATTAAGCCTGTCCCACAAGCACTTTTCGCAACAGTCTGTTGACTCTCGCAAGGTCCTGTTCACCCTCCGTCCGCCCCGATTGTCGCATTCCAGAACAGCCCCGCCCCGTTTCGAAACGGCCGCGTAAGAGCTGTGGCGGAACACGCTGGTTAGCGAAAACTTACGTCGAATTTTACGCAACCAACCGTCAACCAAGCGCGACAATCTCGTGTCCCGGACCAGCACAGCGAAGCCGAGCGCAGAGTCGGGGCAAGAGAGTTTGCTATGGCGGTCGTTCGCGTGCGGCCATCCAGGCGAGCGCGAGATAGGCCGCCAGCATGAAGGCTTCGACGCCGACCACGACCAGGCTGCCGCCGTAGATGCCCGGGAACATCAGCTCGATCACCGCCATCGACACCACGGTCGTCAGCCACACCACGGCGCCCCAAGGCGTCGCCAGCCACAGCCCGACCGCGGCAACGAGTTCGATCACGGCGAAGTAAATGGTCGAGGCCTGCCAGGCCATCGACTGGTTCTCGAAGGCCTCGTCCTCGCCGCCCACGAAGCCCGTCACCTGCGCCCAATGATAGAGGCCCTTGAGGATCGAGAGCAGCGCCATCACCCGCAGGAACAGCACGAGCCGGCGCGTCCAGACATTGTCGTCGGATTCAGCCCGCTCCGACGAGATCGCCGCCACCGACATGGCGCTGTCTCTGGCATTGTCTCGGACGGCATCCCTGGTGCTGTCGCGGGCCGCATCGCGGGTGGAGATCTCGGACATGCCCCCTTCTGGCTGCTTTGCCCCGCAAAATCAATCGGCTGCCATCTTTTGCGACAGGTCAACCCGCGGTGACGGGAACCATGCGAGCTGGTATAAGAATAATTCCAGCCGGAGGAAAAGTAATGGCGATCAAATACGGACGTCCGATCGAGTTGCGCGAGGTCTCGCGCCGGGATGGCACTGGGGCCTCCCCTGCCCTCGATCTGACCGTCCGCCCGCGCCGCAACCGCAAGGCCGAATGGGCCCGGCGCATGGTGCGCGAGAACGTGCTCACGACGGACGATCTGATCTGGCCGCTGTTTCTGATCGACGGCAACAACAAGCGCGAGCAGATCGCCTCGATGCCGGGTGTCGAGCGTCTCAGTGTCGACCAGGCCGTGCGCGACGCCGAGCGGGCGATGAAGCTCACCATCCCGTGCCTCGCGTTGTTTCCCTACACCGATCCGTCCCTGCGCGACGAGGAGGGCTCGGAAGCCACCAACCCGAACAATCTGGTCTGCCAGGCGGTGCGCGCGATCAAGAAGGAATTCCCGGAGATCGGCATTCTCTGCGACGTCGCGCTCGATCCCTTCACCAGCCACGGCCATGACGGCCTGATCTCCGACGGCAAGATCCTGAACGACGAGACGGTCGCTGTGCTCGTGCGTCAGGCCCTGGTGCAGGCCGAAGCCGGCTGCGACATCATCGCGCCCTCCGACATGATGGACGGCCGCGTTGCCGCGATCCGCGAGGGCCTGGATCGCACCGGCCTGCTCGACGTGCAGATCATGGCCTATGCCGCAAAATACGCGTCCGCCTTTTACGGCCCGTTCCGAGACGCCATCGGCTCGGCCAAGACGCTCACCGGTGACAAGCGCACTTACCAGATGGACAGCGCCAACACCGACGAGGCGCTCCGCGAGGTCGAGCTCGACATCGCCGAGGGCGCCGACATGGTGATGGTCAAGCCCGGCATGCCCTATCTCGACGTCGTCCGTCGCGTGAAGGACACGTTCGCGATGCCGACCTTCGCCTATCAGGTGTCCGGCGAATACGCGATGATCGCGGCCGCCGCCAACAACGGCTGGCTCGACGGCGACCGCGCCATGATGGAGAGCCTGCTCGCCTTCAAGCGCGCCGGCGCCGACGGTGTGCTGAGTTATTTCGCACCGAAGGCGGCGGAGAAGCTGCGGACGCAGGGGTAGGCCCCAAGGTCGTCCCGGCGAAGGCCGAGCGCCCCTGTCTCTAATCGTCGTCCTGGCGAAAGCCAGGACCCATACCGGGTGATCTAGCGAGAGCACGCGGTATCGATACCGGCGAACGTACTAACTTCCAGTTTTCGCCAAGCTTGTCCCTGGGGTAATGGGTCCTGGCTTTCGCCAGGACGACACTGAGGGTGTGGCGCCGCGTCCTTTCCTCCCGCCTCCGCCGCCCCCGAATCGCCGGAATATTTCGGCTTGTTAATCTCGGCGCCCTTGGCACGCGGACGGCCTGTTCCCATGTCCTTCCACGGGAGTCCTGCCACGGGAGTTTCCCTCGGGAGAATGGTCATGTCGTACTCGGACTCGGGCAATGCCTGGCGCAATGACGGTGGGGCGCAGCCACATGCCTACGATCCCTATCTGCACCCGGAACTGTTCCGCGGCGTTGCGACGCGGCGGGTCTTCGCCTTCCTGATCGACATGGTTGTGATCTCGGTGCCGGTGATCCTCGGCTACCTCTTCATCGCGGTGTTCGGCGTGGTCACGCTCGGCATCGGCTGGGCGCTGTTCTGGCTGGCCTGGCCGGCCTCCGTGATCTGGGCCATCGTCTATTACGGCGCCTGCATCGGCGGTCCGTCGTCCGCGACCATCGGCATGCGCGTGATGGATCTTGAGTTGCGCACCTGGTACGGCGCGCCCGGCTATTTCGTGCTCGGGGCCACCCACGCCGTGCTGTTCTGGGTGACCGTCTCGTTCCTGTCGCCTTTCGTCGTCCTGGTCGGCCTCTTCAACGGCCGCAGGCGCTTGCTGCAGGATTTCTTGTTGGGAACGGTCGTGATCAACAATTCCGTTCGTGCGCCGGTGCCCCAGGGCGCCAGGACCTACTGATCAGCGACCTTTCGATCAAGGACCTACTGATCAACCAACCTGGATCAAGAACCTATCAACCTGGACCCGCTATGCTGTCCGATCTGACCTGCCGAGTAGACCGATTGACCGGGGGCTTTCGTAGCGCGATGCTGATGCACATTTTGGAGGCCCACGACGTCCCTTGACCCAGCACTCGCGCGACACCCCACAATTTTACCTCACGGCGCCCTCCCCCTGCCCCTATCTGCCGGGCCGGCACGAGCGCAAGGTGTTTACGCACCTCGTAGGTGAGCGCGCCGGTGACCTCAACGACCTCCTGACCCATGGCGGCTTTCGTCGCAGCCAGTCGATCGCCTACCGTCCCGCCTGCGACCAGTGTCGCGCCTGCGTCTCGGTCCGGGTGATCGCCAACGAGTTCCGCCCCTCCCGCAACTTCCGCAAAGTCATCGCGCGCAACGCCGACATCATCGGCGAGCAGCGCAGCGCGGTGCCGACCTCCGAGCAATATTCGGTGTTCCGCGCCTATCTCGATTCCCGTCACCGCCATGGCGGCATGGCCGACATGACCGTGCTCGACTACGCCATGATGGTCGAGGACAGCCACGTCGAGACCCGTATCATCGAGTACCGCAAGCGCGGTCCCGACAGCGGCATCACCGGCCGCGGCGAGGAGTTGATCGCGGTGGCGCTGACCGACGTGCTCAGCGACGGCCTGTCGATGGTCTATTCGTTCTTCGAGCCGGGCGAAGTCAGCCGCTCGATGGGCACCTTCATGATCCTCGACCACATTGCCCGCGCCCGGCGGCAGGGATTGCCTTACGTCTATCTCGGCTACTGGATCGAGGGCTCCAAGAAGATGGACTACAAGGCCCGCTTCCTGCCGCAGCAGCGCCTCGCGCCGTCAGGTTGGCTGCGCATCGACGCGCAAGGCGATGCGACGTCCGAGCCGCAGGATTAGCTCTCCGTCATGCCCCGCGAAAGCGGGGCATCCAGTACGCCGCGGCGCCTCGGCTCAGTCACTACTGTCTCTGGAATACTGGGTCGTCCGGTCAAGCCGGACGACGACAGCCGTGGTGTGGTCACCCGAACAGCGTGTCCGCGAGCAGCTTCAAGTTCAAAACCACGATGATGCCGGCGACGATCCACGCGATCGCCGCGACCCATACCGGTATGACGAACTTGCCCATCTTGCGGCGGTCGGAGACGAAGCGGACCAGCGGGATGACGGCGAAGGGCAATTGCATCGACAACACGACCTGGCTGAATACCAGCAGATCAGCCGTGCCGCGCTCGCCATAGATCGCGGTGACGACGATCACGGGAATGATCGCGATGCCGCGGGTCAGCAACCGCCGCGCCCAGCTCGGCAGGCGCAGGTCGAGAAAGCCCTCCATCACGATCTGGCCGGCGAGCGTCGCCGTCACCGTTGAATTCAGGCCCGAGGCGAGTAGCGCCACTGCGAACAGCGTCGAGGCGATGCCGAGGCCGAGCAACGGAGACAGCAGCTCGAAGGCCTGGCCGATCTCGGCGACGTCGGAATGGCCGCTCTTGTGGAAGGTTGCAGCAGCCACCACGAGGATCGCGGCATTGATGAACAGCGCCAGCATCAGGGCGATGGTCGAATCCGTCGTCGCCCATTTGATCGCCTCGCGCCGGCCTTCGTCGTTGCGCTCATAGGCGCGCGTCTGCACGATCGAGGAGTGCAGATAGAGATTATGCGGCATCACGGTGGCGCCGATGATGCCGATCGCGATGTAGAGCATTTCGGGGTTGGTGAAGATCTCGGTCTTCGGCACAAATCCCCTCAGCATCTCGGCGACCGGCGGGGCTGCCGCGGCAAGCTGGACGGTGAAGCAGACTGCGATCACGACGAGCAGCGCGATGACGAAGGCTTCGAGGAAACGGAAGCCCCGATTCATCAGGATGAGCAGCAAAAAGGCATCCAGCGCGGCGATCAGCGCGCCGCCAATCAGGGGAATGCCGAACAGCAGCTTGAGCGCGATCGCGGTGCCGATGACCTCGGCGAGATCGCAGGCGATGATCGCCGCCTCGCAGGCAAGCCAGAGTAGAAAGTTCACGGCCGGCGAATAGGTCCCGCGGCAGGCCTGCGCGAGGTCGCGGTCGGTGACGATGCCGAGCCGTGCCGCCAGCGATTGCAGCAGGATCGCCATCAAATTCGAGAGCAGGATGACGGAGAGCAGCGTGTAGCCGAACTTGGACCCGCCGGCGAGATCCGTCGCCCAATTGCCGGGGTCCATGTAGCCGACCGAAACCAGATAGCCCGGGCCGACGAAGGCGAGCAGGCGCCGCCACCACACCCCCGCGATGGGGAGGGCGACCGAGGCATTCACCTCGGCCAGGCTCTTTGTCATCGGCGCGTCATTGCGCCAGCCGGCAGCATCTCGGGTCAGATCGGGAGAGCGAGCATCCATGCGGCGAGAATACCGAAGTCGAGCCTTATTGCAACTCATTTGCAACTGCATCTAGCCGCGTCGGTCCCTCGGCGGTCGCTATGTGTCGCCCCTGTCGGGAAGCGGGTGGGTTTGGGAGCCTCCCGAGGCGGATACTGGCGCCAACCCGACTTTGCAGGAAACGAGCCATGTCAATTCCCCCGCGCCTCCCCGAGACATTCAACCGCCTCGCCTGGTCCAATTTGGCGGCACAGTCGGCCGAACAGATCGCGCTGGCCGCGGCCCCCATCGTCGCGGTGCTGACGCTCGGCGTGGCAGAAGGCCAGACCGGCCTGCTCCAGACCGCGCTGACCCTGCCCTTCGTCCTCTTCGCCATCCCCGCCGGCCTGCTGGCCGACCGCATCTCCCGCCGTTCGCTGATGGCGGGCGCCGAGGCGCTGCGGGCCGCGGCCCTTGCAGCGATCGTGCTGCTGCTCGCGCTCGGCGCGCTCAATCTGCCGCTGCTGGCGCTGCTCGGCTTTGCCGCCGTGTGCGGCACCGTCGTCTACAGCGTGGCCGCGCCGGCGCTGGTGCCCTCGCTGGTGAGTTCGGACCTGCTACCGGCGGCCAATGCGCGGATCGAGCTCGCACGCACCATCGCCTTCGCCAGCGGCCCTGCGCTCGGCGGCGCGCTGGTCGGGTGGTGGGGCGCGAGCCCGGCCTTCGGCTTTGCGGCCGCGCTGTCCGCGATCGCCGTCGTGCTGCTCTCCGGCATCTACGAGCCCGCCCGCACGCCGGCGCCACGGCGGCATCCGTTTCAGGACATCCGCGAAGGCGCGGCCTTCGTGTTTCATCATCCGCTGCTGCGGCCGGTGTTCATCACCCAGTTCATCTTCAACACCGGATGGTTCCTGCAGATCGCGGTGTTCGTGCCCTATGCCGTACGTCACCTCGGCCTAAACGCGGTCGGCGTCGGCACCGTGCTGACGATGTACGGTGTCGGCATGGTGATCGGCGCGCTGTTCGCGACGCGGGTGATGAAGCGCATCGCGTTCGGCACGGTCGTCGGCCTCGGCCCCGTTACCGGCTTCGTCGCGGCGGTGGTGATGGCGCTGACGGTGCTGGTCCCCTCGCCCTGGCTTGCGGCCTTGAGCTTCTTTCTGCTCGGCGTCGGGCCGATCCTGTGGGTGATCTCGACCACGACGCTGCGCCAGTCGGTGACGCCGCCTCGCCTGCTCGGCCGCGTCTCCGCCATCAACATCATGAGCTATGGCGCCCGTCCGGTCGGCTCGGCGCTGGGTGCGATCGTCGGCGGCCTGTGGAGCGCCGAAGCGTGCCTCTATCTCGCCGCCGCCGTGTTCGGCGTGCAGGCGCTGGTCATTTGGCTCTCGCCCGCGGTGGCGCTGGACCGGCAGCCGGACATGGTGGGCGATGAGGCGGTGGCGCGGTGTTAGCTGCACCGTCATTGCGAGCGAAGCGAAGCAATCCAGAATCCGTCCGCGGAGACAGTCTGGATTGCTTGGTCGCAAGAGCTCCTCGCAATGACGGAGTATGTTGAAGCAGCCAGCCTAGTTCGCCAGATACCGCTCGTAGCTGCCTGTCACCGGCTCGCTCGCGTCCACCTCCGGATCAAGCGTGTAGAGATCCTGCGCACGGCCGATGCCACGCAGCGCGTAGCGGCCTGTGGAGACGAGATAGCGGCGGCCGGCGGCGTCGAGGCCCTTGTAGAATTCTGCCGATGCCAGCAGCTCGCGATCGACCGAACGGCTCATCGAGGCGATGCGGCTGACCTCGTTCACGGTCGGACCGACCACGGTGAAGTCGAGCCGGTCCTCGCTGCCAATATTGCCGTAGAAGACCTCGCCGACATGCAGGCCGATATAGGCGGACGTGGTGGGACGGCCCTCCGCGCCCCGCCTCAGGTTCAGCGCAGCGAGGTTCTTGCGGAACAGATGCTCGGCGCGCAGCGCCGCGCGCCGGGCATGCGCCATGTCTTCACCGGTGAACATCGCAAGCACGCCGTCGCCGATCAGCTTCAGCACGTCGCCGCCGGCGTCGTGGATCGCGTCGATCACGGCCTGCGCATAGTCGTTGAGGAACGGGATGATCTCGTCGGGGCCGATGCTCTCGCTGATTCCGGTCGAGCCGCGCAGATCCGAATACCACAGCACGGCGTTGATGCGCTCGGTGACGCCGCGCGAGATACGTCCGCTCAAGACCTGCTCTGACGCATCGCGGCCGAGATAGACGCGGCCGAGCGTGCGCGCGATGTCGACCTGCTGCGCCGACTTGATCGCGAGCCCCAGCACCGGCACGAGATCGCGCAGCGCGGCGAGTTCGGCGTCGGCGAAGCCGCTGTCGCGTCGCGTTGTCCAGGAGGAGTAGAGGCAGTCCATCTGCCCCAGCGCTCCGGTCTCCCCGAAGCGGTGCACAAAGGCCAGGAAATGGCGATGACCGGTTTCGGCGAGCTCGCCGATTTGCGAAAAATCGAGCGAGGGCGCGTCGGCGAGGTCGATCACCATCTCGTCGTGACCGTGCTCGAGCAAATGATAGAAAACCGACCGGCGCCAATTGTTGGCCGCGTCGCCCTCGGCCGTCGAGCCGTATTCGACGACGTCGCTCTCGTTGGTCGGTGTATCGCTCCAGCGGAAGGCGCGACCCTCGTAGATCGGGTGCAGCGTATCGATGACGACAAGGCCACGCGAGAGTTCCAGCCCCTCGGCGCGGCAGCGCTCGCAGAAGCCGCGCAGCAGTTCGGGTTCGGGCAGGCCGGTGAGCCCCTGGCCGGCCAACCAGTTCATCAGCGCAAGGCGAGAGGTCAATTGCATGCGCCATTATGGCGTGCATTCGTGACGAGCGAAAGGCGGCGCGCGGAGCTTGCGTCGCCAAAGCTCCGCTCACGGCCAAGGCTCCCGCCCGCGGCAGGTCGCATATGTCGCGGACGCTGTTGACGCGCTCCCGCCTCGGGCGGCAAATGCGAATGATGACACCGCCGATCAGAAATACGGGGATATGAGCCAGCGCCAGCTTCCGATCATCCTGGCGCTCGGTACCACGCAGACCCTGGCCTGGGCCTCGAGCTACTATCTGCCGGCGCTGCTCGCCGATCCCATGGCGCGCGATCTCGGTATCTCCTCCAACTGGGTGTTTGGCGCGTTCTCGGCCTCGCTGGTGATTTCGGCGCTGCTCGGGCCGCGCATCGGGCGACAGATCGATCTGGTCGGCGGCCGGCAGGTCCTCTCGGTGTCGAACCTGACGATCGCCGCCGGCCTCGTTCTGCTCGGCCTCTCGCAATCGGTGGCGGTGATGGCAATGGCCTGGCTCGTGCTCGGCATCGGCATGGCGATGGGTCTCTACGACGCCGCCTTCGCCGCGCTCGGGCGCATCTACGGCACCGAGGCGCGCAGGCCGATCACCGGCATCACGCTGATGGCGGGCTTTGCATCGACCGTCGGCTGGCCGCTCACCGCCTGGGGCCTGTCGCATTTTGGCTGGCGCGACACCTGCTTCGCCTGGGCCGCTGCCAATATCCTGATCGGCCTGCCGCTCAATTTCTTCCTGCTGCCGACGATCAAGGGCGCCAAGCAAGCAGCGGCGACAGCGACGAAGCCGCATCTGCCGCTCGACCGCACCATGGTGCTGCTCGCCTTCATCTTTGCCGCGGTCTGGACCGTCACCGGCGCGATGGCCGCGCATTTCCCGCGCATCCTGGAGGCAACCGGCGCGACGCCGGTCGAGGCGATCGCGGCCGGTGCGCTGATCGGCCCTGCGCAAGTGGCCGCACGGGTTCTGGAGGCAGGCTTCCTCAGCCGCTTTCATCCGCTGTGGTCGACGCGGCTCGCCTGCCTCACTCACCCGATCGGCGCGGTGGTCGTGGCGATCTTCGGCGGCGCCGCGGCCAGTGCGTTTGCGCTATTCCACGGCTCCGGCAACGGCATCCTGACCATCGCGCGCGGCACGCTGCCGCTGTCGATCTTCGGCCCCAAGGATTTCGGCTATCGCCTCGGCATCATCGGCGCGCCGGCACGGATGGCGCAGGCCGTGGCGCCGCTGGCCTTTGGCCTGCTCATCGACGTCATGGGCGCCAAGGTGCTGATCGTCTCCTCCGCGCTCAGCCTCTCGGCGCTGGCCGCGCTGTTCATGATCCGCGCGCAACCGCGGCCGGATTGACCGGGCCGGAGCTTTCGCGCACAAGCGCAGCATGACCGAAGACACGCGCCCACCCCGCACATTCAAAGGCCTCCTGCGCTGGGCGACTACGCCCGCCGCAGGCCTGGGGTGTCTATCTCCTCGCCGTCATCCTGGTCTGGCTGATCTCCTTCTACGCCGGCTCGCTGAAACCGAAGAAGGCGCCGGAAGCGAGCCCGCCGCCGGTCACGGCACCGCGCACCTAGGCCGGCTTCGTTTCGCCGGTCGCGATCCAGATGCCGGCGAACACGGCGACCAGCCCGATCAGTAGATTTGGCGTGATCGGCTCGCCGATCAGCAGCGCGGCGAGCAAGGTGGCGGCGATCGGATTGACCGTCATCGTATTGGCGACCCGGGTCGGCGTCGCGCGCGCCAGCGCCATGACCCAGAGGACGAAGGCGAGCGCACCGCCGCCGATGCCGAGATAGATGCCGGCAATCCACTGCGCCGTCGTGAACTGCCCCAGCGCTGCAAAGCTGCCCTTCACGATACCCGCAAGCACCAGCACGGCGGCGCCTGCTCCCATGCCGACCGTGAGAAAGCCGAGCGGGCTGGAGCGCTGCATCAGCGGGCGCGACAGCACGTTGTAGAACGCCATGCAGAACACGGCACCGGTCATGATCAGCTCGCCGCGCCAGGCCTCGGGCGGGCTTTGCGCCAGGCCCGCGGCCAGTGCCGCCGCCACGCCGAGCACCGCGATGCCGACGCCGGTGATCTTGCGCGCCGTCAGCCGCTCGACGCCGAGGATGGCGCCGACCACCATGGTGTGGAGCGGCAGCGTCGCCAGCGCGAGACTGGCGCGCGCGGCGGTCGTGTAGGACACCGCGATGTTGTAGAGGATGAAGAACACGCCGAAAAAGCAGATGCCGAGCAGCGCCACGGCCGGCCAGTCGGACCGCTGCGGCCAGCGCACGCCGAGCAGAAGCGCGCACGGCAGCAGGCAGAGAAAGCCGATCCCCCAGCGCAGGATCGCGAGCAGGATCGGATCGGCGCCGCCGACCAGATAGCGGGTGATCGCCGCGGCAGTGCCGCCAAGGCTGCTCGACGCCAGCGCGATCGCAACCCCGGCCCACTCACCCACAATCGTCTCCCGTTGCGGAGCTTGCTGAGGGCGCTAGCACGCCCCTGCTGCCACCGTAGTGGCAACAGGGGCGTCGCGGGAAGCTAGTCGTAAAACTCGGGCGACATCTTCTGGCTGTCGCGCTGGATCTTGTCGTGGTTGATCCAGAGTTGCGCCTTCTCCTTGCCGAGCGTGTCGGCGATCTTCTGCATCGAGGCCGCGCTCTGGTCCTTGTTGGCGTTCATGCTCGGCACACGGCGGTTGTCCCAATTGTCTTTGAAGTGCACCGCATCGCCCGACAGCACGACGGCGCCGGTCTTCGGCAGCTTCACCAGCAGCGATTGGTGTCCCGGCGTATGGCCGGGCGTCGACAGGATGGTCACGCTGCCGTCGCCGAACACGTCCTTGTCGCCCGCAAGCAGCTCGACCGGATGCGACGGCTTGAAGCGCGGCTCGTTGTTGGCGCCGGGCCAGTCATACTCGGCCTTCTGCACATAGAGCATGGCCTGCGGGAACAGCTCGACATTGCCGGTATGGTCGGGATGGGTGTGCGAGACGGCCATCATCTTGACGTCACCGGGCTTGAGGCCGAGCTGTTCGAGCTGCGCGGCAAGCGTCTTCGGCCGGCGCCAGGTCACGGCTTTGGGATCGGCGGGCGCAAGGCCATTCGGCATCGCGGCGACTGCGTCGGCGATGCCGGTATCCCACAGGAACCAGCCCTTGGCGTGCTTCACGAGATAGCAGCTGTCGACGAAGTCCATCGTCTTGCCCTCATTGAGACCGGGCGTCCAGCGCGAGATGTCGCCGGCGGTGCCCTCGCCGCAATTGAGCACGTAGAGTTTTTCGACACCGGTCTTTTCGGACTGCGCGAGCACCGCATGACCGGACAGAACGAGTGCAGCGACAACGACGGCGAGCTTGATCTTTTTGATCTTTGGCATCATTCGTTCCTCCCTTGCAGCCAGGTCGGCTGTCTTGTCGGCTGTGACCGAGGATCAACCCTGGTCCGTTCGCAGAATTCCCGCAGACCGCTTCAGTGCGGGCAGGTCTCGACCTCGACGGTGACGTGGCTGAGCCCCTTCAGTCCGGCGAGCCGCTTCTTGTAGACCGCCGGCTGCTTCGGCTGGTCCGACACCACCGACACCAGCACGGCGCAATGGCCGGGGCCGACCTGCCAGAGATGCAAATCCGTGACGCGGTCGTCGCCGATCTCCATGCGCGCCCGGATCACACGCTCGAGCTTCTCGTCGGCGCGCACGTCAAGCAGCACCGCGCCCGATGTCTTGATCAGGCCGAACGCCCAGCTCGCGATCACAGCGCTGCCGATCAGGCCGACCGCCGGATCGGCCCAGGCCCATCCCGAATACATGGCGACGACGAGCGCGGCGATCGCCAGCACCGAGGTCGCTGCGTCCGCCATGACGTGGACATAGGCAGCACGGAGATTGTTGTCGTGGTGGTGGTGATCATGGTCATGATCATCGTGATCATCATGCGCATGGCCATGATGGTGATGACCATGGTTGTCGCGGAGCAGCCAGGCACTGGCGAGATTGACGCACAGGCCGAGGGCAGCGACCACGATCGCCTCGCCATAGACGATCGGCACCGGATTGATCAGCCGCAGCACGCTCTCATAGGCGATCTCGACCGCGATCAGGCCGAGGATGATCGCGCTGGCGAAGGCGGCGAGATCGCCGAACTTGCCGGTCCCGAAGCTGAAATGCGAGCTCCCCAGATGCCGCCGCGCAAAGCGATACGCGAACGCGGCAATCCCCAGCGCTGCCGCATGCGTGCCCATGTGCCAGCCGTCGGCGAGCAGTGCCATCGAGCCGAACAGCGAGCCGGCGACGATCTCGCCGACCATCATGACCAGCGTCAGGATGACGACGAGCAAGGTGCGCCGCTCGTTCTCGTCGTGCTTGTCGCCCAGAAAGGCGTGGTCATGGGTCCATTGTTCGATGGAATGGGAATGCATCGCAAAGTCTCCGAAAGGTCCGGGCCGTTGACCCCTAATATAGACCTGCGAGTCTTCTGGGCAAAATCGCCGGAATGAGCCGATTGACAGGTAGGTGCCGTTTCGGTGTAATGAACGCCATGGGGATTTGAGCGATCTCCCCACGAGGCGACATGCCCAAGTATCGCGTCCCGTTGTTTTTCACGAGGGCGCATCATGTCTTCCTACACGACGATATCATCTGACAAGCTGGCACGGTTGATCGGCACGGCAAACGCCCCTGCCCTGATCGACGTGCGCACCGACGAGGATTTTGCCGCCGACCGGCGGTTGATCCCAGGTTCGATCAAGCTCAGCCACGACAATGTTCCGGAATGGGGTGCCGAATTCGCCGGCCGCACCGCCATCGTCTCCTGCCTGCGCGGCGCAAAGCTGGCGCAGGGCACGGCGGCCTGGCTTAGGCAGCTTGGGGTCCAGGCCGAGACGCTGGAAGGCGGATTCGAGGGCTGGAAGGACGCAAAGCTGCCGCTGCTCGATACCCGCAAGCTGCCGCCGCGCGACGCCAAGGGACGCACCGTCTGGGTGACGCGGGCGCGGCCCAAGGTCGACCGCATTGCCTGCCCCTGGCTGATCCGACGCTTCGTCGATCCCAATGCGGTGTTCCTGTTCGTGGCACCGTCCGAAGTGGTCGCCGTCGGCGAACGCTTCAAGGCAGCCCCGTTCGACATCGAGAACGTGTTCTGGAGCCACCGTGGCGAGCTCTGCACCTTCGACGTGATGATCGAGGAGTTCGGGATTGCTGCGCCGGCGCTGCTCCGGCTCGCAACGCTGGTGCGCGGCGCCGACACCGGGCGGCCCGACCTTGCGCCGGAGGCTCCCGGTCTGCTCGCGGCTTCGCTCGGGCTGTCGCGGATGTATGATGACGACCTCGAACAGCTCGAGGCCGGTATGCTGCTCTACGACGCGTTCTATCGCTGGTGCCGCGACGCGACGTCTGAGACCCATAACTGGCCGACCAACAAGGCAAAGGCTTGATGGATACGCGTACGATCGAAACCGGAGCTGATGCCGGTCACGGCGTCAGCTTCAGTGAAGCCTTTCGCGTCTGGCTCCGTGTCGCCTGCCTGAGTTTTGGCGGGCCCGCGGGCCAGATCGCGGTGATGCACCGCATCCTGGTCGAGGAAAAGAAGTGGATCTCGGAAGGCCGCTTCCTCCATGCGCTGAACTACTGCATGCTCTTGCCGGGCCCGGAGGCGCAGCAGCTCGCAACCTATATCGGCTGGCTGATGCATCGCACTGCCGGCGGGCTGATGGCGGGCGGACTGTTCATCCTGCCCGGCATCATCGCCATCATGGGCCTCAGCTACGTCTACGCCGCCTACGGCAATGTCAGCTTCGTCGAGGCGCTGTTCTTCGGCTTGAAAGCCGCCGTGCTCGCCATCGTCGTCGAGGCCGTGGTGCGCGTCGGCAAGCGCGCGCTGAAGAACCGCATCATGATCGCGCTCGCCGCGATGGCCTTCGTCGCGATCTTCTTCTTTGCCGTCCCCTTCCCCATCATCATCATCGCCGCAGGCATCATCGGCTATGCCGGCGCGAGAAGCGGCCGTCCGGAGTTCGCGCCGGCCGGTCATGGTCACGGCGGCAGCAGCGCCTTGATCGACAGCATGCTGGGCGACGCCGTGCCCGATCATGTCCGACCCAACACCGCCCGCACCATTCGCGTCGGCGCGCTGTGGCTTGCGCTCTGGGTGGTGCCGGTGATCGCGCTCGTGCTTGTGCTCGGGCAGGCCAATGTCTTCAGTCACATCGCGCTGTTCTTCTCGAAAATGGCGATGGTCACCTTCGGCGGCGCCTACGCAGTGCTGGCCTATGTCGCCCAGCAGGCGGTCGAGCACTATCACTGGCTCAAGCCGCACGAGATGCTCGACGGCCTCGGCATGGCCGAGACCACGCCGGGTCCGCTGATCATGGTGCTCCAGTTCGTGGGCTTCATGGCCGCCTACCGCGACGCCAGCGGCCTGTCGCCGATGCTTGCGGCCACGCTCGGCGGATTGCTCGCGACCTGGGTCACCTTCACGCCCTGCTTCCTCTGGATCTTTGTCGGTGCTCCCTACATCGAACGGCTGCGCGGCAACACCGGGCTTGCGGGCGCGCTGAGCGCTATCACCGCCGCCGTCGTCGGCGTGATCCTCAACCTCTCGATCTGGTTCGCGCTGCACACGCTGTTCCGCGACACCGTGCCGGTGCATGCGTTTCCGCTGGACTTCGACATGCCGGCGCTGACCAGCATCGACATCCCCGCGCTGCTGCTGTCGATCGCGGCGGCAACTGCGATCTTCCGGTTCAAGCTGGGGATGTTGACGGTGCTGGCCGGCAGTTGCGCGGCGGGCGTGGCGTTGCGGCTGGCGGGGGTGATCTAGGACACCGACTGATTGGTTCGTCACGTCCGGTTTGCCAATGGAAGGCATCGCTAAGCGGTCAGGGTTGAATGGCGACTATGCTCAGGGGCAAGGACCCAAGGACCGACCTTGATGAGCAGGCGTTTGGCCTAGAGGCCACGCGCGCTCGAAACACCGCAGCGACCCGCAGCAGGATCTTTTGGACCAACCGAGCGCTTTCCAAATAGTTGAGCGAAGGTGTCGGAACGAGGTGCCGCCGGACGTCTTCCCAGATATCGGCCCCAACCAGAGGTCATGCAATGGATAGTTCCATCCTGAAGCCTGCTTCGGAGCTTGCTGGTACGAACAAGGCTCATTTTCCCAACGAAAGCGTCGATTATCGCCGCGCCCGGCAAGACCTCCTGACGAAGGAGATCGAGCTGCGTCGTCAGATCGAGCGTGTCGCTGAACTGCGCCGGGCGCTTCGGCCCGGCGGCGAGGTGAAGAAAAACTACGTGTTTGAAGGCGAGAATGGCAAAGTGAATTTCGCCGATTTGTTCGACGGCAAGCAGACGCTCGCGGTCTACAGCTACATGTTCGGGCCGCAGCGGCAGACGCCCTGCCCGATGTGCACCTCATTCATGAGCACATGGGAGCACAAATTACCCGACATCGAGCAGCGTATCGGGTTCGTCTTCATCGCGCGGTCACCGATCGCCAGGTTGATCGAGGCAAAGAAGGCGCGCGGCTGGACGCGGCACAAGGTCTTCTCTGACATCTCCGGCGATTACACGCGCGACTATGTCAGCGCCGAGGATGCCGACGTGCCCGGCTACAGCGTGTTCACACAGCGCGACGGCACGATCCGACATTTTTGGTCCGGCGAGATGAGCGGCACGATGGCCGACCCCCAACAGGATCCGCGCGGCGCGCCCGACTTCGATCCGCTCTGGACCATCCTCGATACCACGCCAGAAGGCCGCGGCACCGACTGGTACCCAAAGCTCGCTTACTGAGCCTCCTGCCGTCAGTGATAGTGATAATGCGCGCGCGGCTTCGCTAGTAGGTTGCAATGCCATCCGCGCGAAAGCGATGCCTGTGATCCTGACGAACCCGGACGAGGTCGAGACGTGCATGACCGCGCATGGGATGAGACCAAGGGCCTACAAATGCCAAAGCTGCGTTGTTGATCGTAGCTCGACCGGCATCCCGCTAAGCGTGACCCTCGCCGTCATTTTCGACGGAGCCGCCTTTCGGCGCTTTGTGAGGCATATCCCATCCAAAGTAGACTTCCACCCGAACGATCTTGTCTCCGCGAGCGGTGGTTACCTCACAATTACGAAACCTGTGCCCCCCTGCGGCAGCTGCCTCATAGACGATGACTGCTCGGCTTCCATCCTCGGTCGCGATGACTTCATCGAACGAATTGGTCTTCTCGCTGTTGGGCCAGCAACGGCGCAGATAAGTCGCACGATCCAACTCATTGTCGATTGGACTTGAGAAGTGATAGTCGTCCGCAAGAAGCGCTTCGATCGCTGTCCGATCCTTATCGACGTATGCCTTTAACCTGGCACGTGCCAGATCGAGCGTGCTTTTCGTCATGCCGTTTTTCCTTTTAGAGTTCGACCGAACGTAAGGCCGACCGCGACTCCTCAACAAAGAGCTCGGGGCCTCACGCTGGGCGAAAGCGCCCTCCCTTGCTGGCGTCATGCCACGATAGAAGCGACATCAGATAATTTGAGCCTTAACAACCTTCGGTAAAAATCGTTCCGGGCTCGCGCTGCACGCGCTTGGCCAGAATTCCATGAGGAATTTCGAGGTTTCCGTTGAATGTCCGTCCAGGGGCCCAAGCCGTCGATGATGACCGCGCCGGCGGACTTACTCTCTGTCCTCCAAAGCTGCCGTCTCAACTCTTTGGGCGAAGCCGTCATCCTCGCCTGCCCGTGCCCGTCGGGCAAAACAGCGACGACCACTTCCGCCACATCGCCCGTCAAGCCCACCTCGTAAAATATTCCACTTTACCGAAATTCGGATTTGACGTATAAGCGACACACCCTGGCCCGAGACAAGGGGCGGATCGCGATCGTCACGAACCGCGGGCTGGGCAGCGATGGACGCGACGGCTTCGGGCACGATAGGCATTGCAGGGCGGCTTTGGCTGTGAGCAATGGCCTTCGTGCCTGCGACACGATGCCGAAAGCGTCTTCGCATGGCTTCGGGTGTGAGCACACGCCAGCACTCGAAGTCCCAGCGAGGACGTGCGCGGACGAACAAGTCGTGTGGTCCTGACGCCCGGGGTCTGTGCGTCAAGTCCTGCGGTGATGTGGCGGCCCGACCGGGCACGTGCATCAGTTATCCGCAAGGCGACGGGCGGCAATAGTGCATCGCTCCCCGGGGAGAGCACGAAGGACACGTTAAAACCATCGTGCAGGGAAGGCCGGGCGATCGGCGAACCTGTGGTCCACCCCGTGTGTATTTCGATCGCGCACGGACCTGCGGGTGCCAGCCGGCGCCCGGCCTTCCCTGCGCCCTTGTCTCAATGAGGGCGATGCGACGACGCAAGACTCGGGCGGAACGCGCCGCGAGATCGCGAACTCTCGTCCGCCGTTTGAAACGTGCATCGGCGCGACGGCTAATCTTGCCCCACTCTCGCTGTCGTCGCCCGGCTTGACCGGGCGACCCGGTAGCCCGAGACAGTCGAGATTTGAGAAGAGATGCCGCGGCGTACTGAATGCCCCGGTCGAGCCTGGGCATGACAGGCTAGCGCTATCGCATCAGTTCCAAGGTGGAAAGATTGGAACGGGGAGAATTCGCCCCGGTTAGCTCTCACTGCCGGAGAAATCCGCTTTTGGACGAGCCATGACCGATCTATCTATCGATGCGCGGCTGCTTGCCCCTGACAATGACCGGCACGGCGCCAATCTCACGGTCGTCGCTGTCGCGGCGGCAATTCTTCTGGCGGGCGCAGCGGCCTTGTCAGGCACGATTTCGTGGCAACAGGGATTGTTGTTTCTTCTCGGAGGCGCACTTGGCCTGACGCTGTACCATGCGCTGTTCGGGTTCACCTCGGCTTGGCGCGTCTTCATTGTCGCACGACGAGGCGCCGGCCTTCGCGCCCAAATGGTCATGCTTGCGCTGGCAACCGCCCTCTTCTTCCCGGCCCTGGCGCAAGGCACGCTGTTCGGCGTCGCCGTGCGTGGCGAGCTCGGCGCGGTGGGCGTGGGCATGCTCACCGGGGCATTCCTGTTCGGCCTTGGAATGCAGCTTGGCGGCGGCTGCGCGTCGGGAACGCTTTATACCGCCGGCGGCGGCAACACCCGCATGCTGGTGACACTGGCGGCCTTCATCGCCGGATCGACGCTCGGTGCATTGCATCTGCCGTGGTGGAGCGCGCTGCCGAACATCGGCGCCGTCTCGTTGATCGAACGGCTCGGATGGCTGCCGGCGCTCGTGCTCTGCTGGGCTGTTATGGCTGCAATTTATCTCATCACCCTCAGGGCCGAGATCGGCCGCCACGGCGAACTCGAGCCGGGAGCGCGGACGAAGCTCCGCGGCGCGCGCCGCTTCATGCAGGGGCCATGGCCGCTGCTGTGGGGCGCGATCCTGCTCGCGATCGGAAATTTCGCCACGCTGTATCTTGCGGGACGTCCCTGGGGCATCACCTCCGCTTTCGCGCTCTGGGGATCGAAGATCCTGATGAGCCTCGGCGTCGACGTCGCGTCATGGCCCTATTGGCAGGGTGCTCGCGCGACCTCGCTGCACCAAAGCGTCTTCGCCGACATCACCTCCGTCATGGATTTCGGCATCATCCTGGGAGCGTTGCTGGCCGCAGGCCTCGCCGGCAAATTCCATCCGACATGGCGCATCTCCGCATCCTCGCTCCTCGCCGCCATCATCGGCGGCCTGCTTCTCGGCTATGGCGCCCGGCTCGCCTATGGCTGCAATATCGGCGCTTATTTCAGCGGGATCGCATCGGGCAGCCTGCATGGCTGGTGCTGGCTGGTGGCGGCTTTCGTCGGCAACATTCTGGGGACACATCTCCGACCGCTGTTCGGCTTGGCCGTCGAGCGGTAGGTTTTCGTCTGCGCGCCGTTTCATCAGACCGCCATGGCGGACGACGATTGAACCTAACGCATCATCATCCGCGCGATCGCCTCGCCAATCACCACGGTCGTGAAATGCGTGTTGGCCCGGCAATCCGATGGCATGATCGAGGCGTCGGCGATGCGCAGGCCGGAGATGCCCTTCACGGTGCCGTCAGGGTTGACCACGCCGTCGGCGCTCTCAAAGCCGGTCATACGACAACTGCCGGCGGCGTGCTGGATATCGCCGGTCTCACGGCGCAGCAGCGCATCCAGTTCATGCTCCGGCAAGGCCGCGGCTTGCGGCAGCGTCAGATCGGTGTCCGCGAGCCGGATCCAGTCGGCGATGCCTGATAGCGCCGGCTGGGAGGTGATCACGGCGAGCCGCTTCACCGCATCCTTCATGCGCAGCATGTCGCGGGGATCGGCCAGCATGTTTTCCTCGACGACGGGATCGATCGTGGGATCGGTCGAGGCCAGCTTGAGCGTTCCACGCGAATACGCGTTGAACAGCCCGGCGCCGATCGCGCCCGGCACGCCGATGCCGCGGTGATTGAAGGCGATCAGGATCATGTCGCGCTTGCCGCCCTCGGCGAGGCCCGACGAATAGGTCACGCAGCAATTGGTGTGGCGGGTGTCCGGATCGGTCGGCCGCAGGTCTTGGTGGAGCTGGATCGTGGCACGGAACAGCGGATGATCGAAGAAGTGCTTGCCGACCGGCAGGTTGCGCTCGACCGCGATCCCTATCGCCTTCAGCTCCTCCGCAGGACCGATGCCCGAGCGCAGCAGGATCGCTGGACTGTGGATGGCGCCGGCGCACAGCACGATCTGGCGCGCGCTGATCTCGCTGGTGCCCTGCCCCTCGATGTGAACGCGGAGGCCGGTTGCCCGGCCGTCGCTGATCAGCACGCGGTCGACCAGCGCATGCCCGCGAATTTCCAGATTGGCGCGGCCCCGCGCGGGCTCCAGATAACCCTCATTGGTCGTGATGCGGCGGCTGTCGCGGCTGTTGATGGGATAGCAGGCGACGCCCTCGCCGTCAGGGCCGTTGACGTCGGCGCACCAGGGATAGCCGCTCGCCAAGGCCGCATCGCGCAAGCCGCGGTCGATCGGCCCCCATTTTTCCGGCGGCGCCCGATAGACCGGCAGCGGTCCACCGCGGCCGTGGCCGGCGGCGTCGCCGAATTCCAGATCATCCTCGATCACCGAGAACAACGGCATCACGTCCGTGGCCGACCAGCCGGTGCAGCCATTGGCGGCCCATTCGTCGAACGCAGCAGCGACGCCGCGGATGGCGATCTGGCCGTTCATCATCGACGAGCCGCCGAGCCCCTTGCCGCGCCAGTAGAAGCGCGGCTCCTGGCCGGCCACACGGCGCGTCAGAAGATCCGGCCATTGCCACTTCTCCTGGTACTCGCGCTTGTGGATGATCGGGATGGGATTTGGCGTCATCACCTCCCAGGGCGCCTCGTCGGCGCGCCAGTCCAGACCCGCCTCCAGCAGCAGGACGCGCCGTGCGGGATCTTCCGAGAGCCGCGCCGCAACAGCAGCGCCGGCCGAGCCGCCGCCGACAACAATGACATCGTACATCGCGCTACTTCTCAACGTTCCAGAACACCGGGATGGCGGACGGTATCAGACCGCGCGCACCGGCGGAACCAGACTGTCGCCCGACTACCCGATCCCCCTGCCGAACTTGTTCGACTTCGGGAATCCCTTCGGCGGCAGACGGCCGGCGTCCGCGCGAGAGCCTTTCCACTCGGCGAGCTCCTTCATGGTCGCGGAGAATTCGCGGCCGGCGGAGTCCTTCCAGGTCAGGCCCGTCTTGGCGTCGAACACTGCAATGTCGGAGAGGCCGCCGTCCTTGTACTTCTGCAGACGCACACCCCGGCCACGCGCCATCTCCGGCACCTGGTCGAGCGGGAACACCAGCATCTTGCGGTTCTCGCCGATGACCGCGACGGTGTCGCCGATCACCTCGGTGACTGTGCGCGCCTCGTTCGGCATGTCGACGTTGAGGACCTGCTTGCCCTTCTTGGTGGTGCCGACGCAATCGTCCTCGCTGACGACGAACCCTTGGCCCTCGTGGCTCGCGACCAGGAATCTGCGTCCGCCCTTGTTGACGAACAGCGTGACCGGCGCGGCCTCCGGCTCGAGATCGATGAACTGGCGGATCGGCTCGCCATGACCGCGGCCGCCCGGAAGTTTTGCGACATCGAGCGAGTAGAATTTTCCGTTGGTGGCGAACAGCAGCAGCTTCGAGGTCGTTTCCGCGAAGAACGCGAATCCGAGCTTGTCGTCCTGCTTGAAGGCCAGCCCCGAGAGATCCTCGACATGGCCCTTGAGAGTGCGGATCCAGCCCTTGTCGGAGACCACCACCGTCACCGGCTCGCGCTCGACAAGGGCCTCCTCGATCGCAGCGAGATCATGCTCTGGCGCGTCGGCAAAGGTGGTGCGGCGCTTGCCGAGCGGGGTCTTCGGTCCGAACATGTCGCGAACCTTGCCGACCTGCTCGCCGACTTTCTTCCACTGCTCGGGTTCGGACGCCAGCAATCCCTCGATGCCCTTCAGCTCCTTGCGAAGATCCTTGTCCTCGCCGCGGATCTCCATCTCCTCGAGCTTGCGCAGGCTTCGCAGCCGCATGTTGAGGATGGCTTCGGCCTGCACCTCGGTGAGCTTGAACGCCTTGATCAGCGCCGGCTTCGGCTCGTCCTCATTGCGGATGATCCTGATCACCTCGTCGATGTTCAGATAGGCAATCAGCAAGCCGCCGAGGATCTCCAGCCGGCGCTCGATCTCGGCCTTGCGATGGTTGGTGCGACGGATCAGCACGTCGCGCAGATGGTCGAGCCATTCGCGCAAGCACTCCGCGAGCCCCACGACTTTGGGAATGCGGCCCTTGATCAGCACGTTGAGGTTCAGCGGAATCTTGTTTTCGAGCTCGGTCAGCCGGAACAGCGATTCCATCATCAGCGCGGGATCGACGTTCTTCGATTTCGGCTCGATCACGATGCGAACGTCTTCGGCCGACTCGTCCCTGATATCGCCGACCAGCGGCAGCTTCTTCTGGTCCAGCAGCTCGGCGATCTTCTCGATCAGCCGGGACTTCTGCACCAGAAAGGGTATCTCGGTGACGACGACGACCCAGGTGCCGCGCGCGCCCTCTTCCTGCTCCCATCGGGAGCGGACGCGAAACGAACCGCGACCGGTGGTGTAGGCTTCAGCGATCGCCTGCTTGGAATCGACGCAGATTCCGCCGGTTGGAAAGTCCGGACCCTTGACCCATTTCAGCAAGGCCTTCGACTTCGCGTCGGGCTTCTCGATCAGATGCAGCGCGGCGTCGCAGAGCTCGGCGGCGTTGTGCGGCGGGATCGAGGTCGCCATGCCGACTGCGATACCTTGCGCGCCATTGGCGAGCAGATTCGGGAAGCCGCCGGGCAGCACGATCGGCTCTTTCGACTGGCCGTCGTAATTGGGGCGGAATTCGACGCCGTCCTCATCGATTCCGTCGAGCAGAAGCCGCGCGACGTCGGTCATGCGCGCTTCGGTGTAGCGATAGGCGGCGGGATTATCGCCGTCGATATTGCCGAAATTGCCCTGGCCGTCGACCAGCGGGTAGCGCGAGGAGAAGTCCTGCGCCAGCCGCACCATGGCGTCGTAGATCGCCTGGTCGCCATGCGGATGGAACGAGCCCATCACGTCGCCGACGATTTTGGCGGACTTCTTGAATGCCGTGCCCGGGTCGAGCCGGAGCAGCCGCATGCCATACAGGATGCGCCGGTGTACCGGCTTCAGGCCGTCGCGCGCATCCGGCAGCGCGCGGTGCATGATGGTGGAGAGCGCGTAGGCGAGATAGCGCTCTTCCAACGCCTCACGCAGCGGCACCTCGTGAATTTCGGCCGGTTCCTCCGGCGGAATCAATCGTTTTCCCATGCCGCCCGGTTAAACCGTGGAAGCGAATCGGGCAAGGATCGATTGGTTCCCTGTGGCGGCCTACTGGCCGGCCCAGCCTGCGGTGAAGGTCTGGGTGGGTGGCGCGGCTTTAGCCTGCGTGGTGGCCGGGGCATTGGTCAGGCACCGCCGCGCGGTGTCGATCTCGGCCTCCGTCGCGCCTTTGGACCGTGCCCATGCCTCTGCGGCTGCAGCGGAATATTTAGCCACATAGAATCTGACGACGGTACAGGAAGCACGGCGAAAGACGCCCGGCTGCTCACCCGCGAGGGCGTCCGGCGCCAGCGCAATCAGCGCTGCCGATATCACAAGTCCCTTGATCAGCATGAGGCTATCCCCGGTTGGAACCCAAAATGGCAAGTCCGGGGAACCGAGTTTTGTTCCAGCAAGGGCTGGTCCACTGAGGCAACGCAGAGCCGCGCCAAGCTCATGGCGCGGGAATGGCGGCCTTTGCCTGCTGTCGCGTCAGCGCGTTGATGAAGCCTGCCCGCGCATCGGAATGGCCTTGCCCGCGTGGTTCCAGCACGTGGCGCAGCAGGAACAGGCCGGTCAGTCGAAAGCCGTCCTGGAGATCCTGATCGGTGAGGTCGCCCTGCACCTCGCTTTGGCGCAGGAACGGCGGCAGCCGCAACAGGCGGTCGCGCCACGGCTCGCCCGCCCCGCGGGACACCGCGCCGCCGGATTTGGGCGAGACGTAGATCAGGTCGGTGGTCTCTCCTGTCACCGCGCAGTTTTCCAGCGCCAGCCCGAAGCCGAGTTCGGTGAGCATTGCCAGTTCGAAATGGATCACGTGCACGGCCGCGCTGCCGATGTCGTCGAAATCGTCCAGCGAATGTTCGAGCAACGCCAGGAGGTTTTCGTGCGGATCGCGCTCCGGCAGCAACCGCGCGATCGAGGCGAGATGGGTGATGCCGTAGACGCCGTGGGATGATCCCAGCAGCGTCGCCGCCCGCAGCTTGAGGCCCTCAATGGCATAGGTGCCGAGATGCTCGTCGAGCCGCGCCCGCCATACCACGCGGAGGCTGTTGCCGGGCTGCAGCAACGGACGCATCCGAGAGCCGGCGCCGCCGCGGACGAGACCGAGATGGCGGCCGTGGGCACGGGTTAGCAACTCGACGATGGCGCTGCTCTCGCCATGCCGCCGCACCCCCAGCACGATGCCTTCGTCGGTCCATTCCATCGGTGAAGTCTAGCGGATTCCGGTCTTCAATCGTAGGCCGGATTGGCCGAAGGCCTAATCGGCCAATCGCGGGGGCACGCCTGGAAGGTGAATTGCGCGCCGCCAATCCACCCGACACGGCCTCACGCGTTGAACCAGCCCTGCGCGTCGCCGCGGAACGAGAAATACAATCCCATCGCGGTCAGCACGCAGGAGACGATCTCGATGGCGCTGTCGAGTTCCATGCCTTTCTCGCCGATGATCTGGCCGAGCGAGATCACCGACAGCACGAGCGCTGCCGCCAGCACCCAGCGCGGCCAGTTCTTGCGCCCGTGCGCGGCCAGCCGGACGAAATACACCAGCAGCAGGATCATGCCGCCGGCGAGCAGCGACGACGTCATGATCATCTGTTCGGTCATCTCGGCAGTCGGCGTGCGGTCCTGCACCGCCACCGACAAGGCATCCAGCATCAACGATGCATAGAGCAACGCTTCGAAGCGCCGTACGTTGCTGGGTACGCTCATCGTCGACCGATCTTTTCTTGGTTATTCTTTGGGAAATTCCAGGCCCATCTCGCGGTAGCGATCGGGATCGTCGCTCCAGTTCTCGCGCACCTTGACGAACAGGAACAGGTGCACCGGCACGCCCAGGATCTCGCCGATCTCCTTGCGCGAGTCCGCGCCGATCGACTTGATGGTGGCGCCACCGGCGCCGAGCACGATCTTGCGCTGGCTTTCGCGCTCGACGAAAATCGTCTGCTCGATGCGCACCGACTTGTCCTTGCGTTCTTCCCACTTGTCGGTCTCGACGGTGGACTGGTAGGGCAGTTCCTGGTGCAGTTTGCGAAAGATCTTCTCGCGCGTGATCTCGGCCGCGAGCTGCCGCATCGGCGCGTCCGACATCTGGTCTTCGGGATAGAGGAACGGCCCCGGCGGTACGATCTCGGACAGTGTACGCCTGAGGTCATCGACGCCGTCGCCGGAGATCGCCGCGATCATGAACGTCTTTGCGAAGGCCATGCGCTCGTTGGCAGCCTGCGCCAGCGCCAGCAGCTTCTCGCGCTGGACCAGGTCGACTTTGTTGATGACCAAAATCTTCTCGTGCTTGACGCTGGCGACCTTGGTGAGGATTGCCTCCGCTTCCTCGTCGATGCCGGCCTTGGCATCCAGCAGCACGCAGACGAGGTCGGCGTCATGCGCGCCGCTCCAGGCGGTCGAGACCATGGCGCGGTCGAGCCGGCGCTTGGGCAGGAAGATTCCGGGCGTATCGACCAGGATGATCTGCGCGTTGTTCTCGATCACGATGCCGCGGATCAGCGCGCGCGTGGTCTGCACCTTACGCGAGACGATCGTGACCTTGGCCCCGACCAGCGCATTGACCAGCGTGGATTTGCCGACATTCGGCGCGCCGATCAGCGCGACGAAGCCGCAGCGCGTGGCAGTGGGCGCCTCGCCGCTTGCTTCAACCGTCATTGCCGCCGCCAACGCCTTCACGTTCGATCATCACTGAAGCTGCCACTTTCTCTGCCGCGCGCTTGCTGCCGCCGATGCCTTCCGCCGGTGCCAGCCCCGGCAGGTCGACCGCGACGCGGAATTGCGGATCGTGATGCGGGCCGGTGCGCTCGACCTCGCGATAAACCGGCGTCGGCAATCCCTTGCCCTGTGCCCATTCCTGGAGAACGGTCTTGGGATCGCGCAAGGGACGTCGCGGCTTGTGCATGCGCTCGGTCCAGTTGCGCTTGACGAAATCGGCCGCTGCCGCGTAGCCGCCGTCTAGGAAGACGGCGCCGATCACGGCCTCGCAGATGTCGCCGAGCACGCTCTTGCGCAGGCGCGCGTCGGCGCTGGAGCCGACCGAGCCGAGCTTGATGTCGTCGAGCAGACCGAGCGACTTGGCGACATCGGCGCAACTCTCCTTGCGCACCAGTTCGGCAAGTCGCTTGGACAGCTCGCCTTCGTCGGCGTTCGGGAAGGCGTGATAGAGCATGTCGGAGACGACGAGCCCGAGCACATGGTCGCCGAGGAATTCCAGCCGCTGATAGCTGTCGCCGCGCTTGCGCCCGGACTTCAGCGCGGAGACATGCGTGATGCCTTGCATCAAGAGGTTCGGATCGGCAAAGCTGTAGCCGATGCGTGCCTCGAGCCCCGCATTCGCATCCGAGCCCCTGACCTTGCTGCTCCGCACCCGCTTCTTCTTTGCGGGCGTCTTGATCTCAGGCGTCTTGACCTCAAGGGTCTTGGTATCAAGAGTCTTGGTCGCAGCTTCGCCGTCGGGGCCCGCTTGCGCCTCGGTCGGTAGGATCGCGATGTCCTTGGCTTCGTCTTTCATCGGACGATTTTGAAGAAGCGATTCCAGCGCACCGCCCAGGGCCAGCGCCAGAACATCCAGGCATGCTCGCCTTCGGCGATCGAGAAGAAGATCATCTGGGCGCGCCCGATCAAATTCTCCTGCGGAACGTAGCCGACCTGGCCGAGGAAGCGACTGTCGGTGGAGTTGTCGCGGTTGTCGCCCATCATGAAGAAGTGGCCGGTCGGCACGGTGTAGACGTTGGTGTTGTCGACGTAGCCGTTGTCGGCGCAGTCCAGCGTCTCGTAGGACACGCCATTCGGGAGCGTTTCCTTCCAGCGCTTCACCCGGGAGACGCCGCTGCTTTCGGCGCCGCAGGGGTCCTCGCCGACAAATTCGCTCATGCGCTGCCGCTCGACCGGCGTGTCGTTGATGTAGAGCAGCCCGTCCCGCATCTGGATGCGGTCGCCGGGCAGGCCGATCACGCGCTTGATGTAGTCGGTGGAATCGTCCTTCGGCAGGCGGAATACGACGATGTCGCCGCGGTTCGGGTCCGAGCCCCAGATCCGCCCCGAGAACAGCGGCGGCGAGAACGGGATCGAGTAATGGCTGTAGCCGTAGGAATATTTCGAGACGAACAGATAGTCGCCGACCAGCAGTGTCGCCTTCATCGAGCCGGATGGGATGTTGAACGGCTGAAACAGGAAGGTGCGGATCACCAGAGCGATCAGGAGAGCGTGGATCACGACCCGGATCGTTTCGCCGATGCCGCTCTCGGTTTTCGTTCCTGAAGTCACGCTCATTGCTCTCTCAATTCCGGCGGGCGGTCACAGCGCGCCCTCCTCCCGCGAACAGCCCATCGCTCGCGGCCCAAGGAGATTGTCCTGATTCTGATAATGAGGGCCAATTCCGGCGTAAAGCCGAATTCGCCCAGCCTGATTTGCGTCCGCGGACTTTTAGACGGTTGTCGGAGGCCACGCAATCAAGGATCGCGTCAAAACTGCATAAGCGCTTGATTTTGAATGCGAATTATAAAATTATCGGAGCACCGTCAGGGTTTGGCCAGCGGCACGGCCGAAATGATGACGAAGGCCTGTGCCAGCGGCCAGTCGTCGGTGATCGACAGGTCGATCTGCGCCGCGAACCCTTCGGGCGTCAGGGCCTGGAGCCGGGCCAGCGCCCCGCCCGTCAATTGCATGGTTGGCCGCCCTCCCGGCAGGTTGACCACCCCCATGTCGCGCCACCACACGCCGCGCCTGATGCCGGTGCCGAGTGCCTTGGAGCAGGCCTCCTTGGCGGCGAAGCGCTTGGCGTAGGTTGCCACCACCATCTTCTCGTTCTTGGCGCGCCGCTCCGCCTTGGCCCGCTCGGCCGCGGTGAAGATGCGGTCGAGGAAGCGCTCGCCATGGCGGTCGATCACCTTGCCGACCCGGGTGATGTCGATCAGATCGGAGCCGATGCCGATGATCATGCCCGTCTCCGGCCGCGGTCCATCGCCGCGCGCATGCTGCGAACCGTCTCGGCGAGACCGACGAACAGGGCTTCGCCGATCATGTAGTAGCCGATGTTGAGTTCCATGATGTCCGGCAAGCCGGCGATCGTCTCCGCTGTCGCGTAGTCCAGCCCGTGTCCGGCGTGAACCTCCAGCCCTGCTTCTTTCGCCAGCTTCGCCCCTGCCACGATCCGCCGCCATTCGGCCTCGGCCTTGTCGGCGTGACCCTCGACGACGGCGTCGCACCAGGCGCCGGTGTGGATCTCGATCACGGGTGCGCGCAGCCGCGCCGCCGTCTCGATCTGGGCGGGATCGGCCGCGATGAACAGCGACACCCGGATGCCGGCATCGTTCAGCCGCGCGATATAAGGCGCCAGCGCATTGTGCTGGCCGACGACGTCGAGCCCGCCTTCGGTCGTCACCTCCTGGCGCCGCTCCGGCACGAGGCACACCGCATGCGGCCTGGTGGCGAGCGAAATACGCATCATGTCCTCGGTCGCCGCCATCTCGAAATTAAGCGGCTTGGAGATCTCGGCTTTCAGCCGCGCCATGTCCTCGTCGCGGATGTGCCGGCGATCCTCGCGCAAATGAGCGGTGATGCCGTCGGCGCCGGCCTCGATCGCCAGCAGCGCCGCGCGCACCGGATCGGGATTGCGGCCGCTGCGCGCGTTACGCAGGGTCGCGACATGGTCGACATTGACGCCGAGGCGGAGCGGAGGTGCAGGCATTTCAGGACTCACGGAATCATAGGAATGGACCATGACGGAAGGCGTCTATCCATTAACACGTTCGGCGCGGGCGACGACCGCCTTCGCGCGCAGCTGGGCCAGGATCGCGCTCAAATGCTTGAGATCGTAGACTTCGAGATCGATCGTCGTCTCCGTGAAGTCCGGTGAGCGGCGCTGCATGCTGATGTTGTCGATGTTGCCGTCGTGCTCGGCGATCACGGTCGCGATCTGCGCCAGCGCGCCGGGTTCGTTGACATTCTCGACCTTGATGCGGGCCGGGAAGCGCTGCGGCGCGGAGTCCTCGATGTCCCAGCGCACGTCGAGCCAGCGCTCCGGCTCTTCTTCGAAATCCTTCAGGGCCGGCGCCTGGATTGGGTAGATGGTGATGCCCTCGCCCGGCGTGACGATGCCGACGATGCGGTCGCCGGGCACTGCGCCGCCATTCGGCGCAAACTTCACCGGCAGGTCGGAATTGATGCCGCGGATCGGGATCGCGACCGGGGTGCGCGGCGGTTCGAACGACTTCTCCTTGAGCTTGCCGGCAAGCCCCTTCTTGACGCCGTAGCGCGCGATGCGCTCCTCCTTGTAGTCGGGATACATCGCACGCGCGACGTGGGAGGCCTTGATTTCGCCGCGTCCCACAGCCGCCATGACGTCCTCGATCGAGGTTCGTGCCAGCCGCGGCAGCGCGCCCTTGAGCTTGTCGTCGGCATATTCGATCTTGGCGCGCTCGAACAGGCGCTCGACGATGCGCCGGCCGAGACCGACATATTGATCGCGCACCGCAGTCCTGGTGGCGCGGCGGATTGCGGCGCGCGCCTTGCCGGTGACCGCGAGCGTTTCCCAGGCCGACGGCGGTGCCGCTTGCGCTTCCGAGGTTAGCACCTCGACCTCGTCGCCGTTCTGGAGCTCCGAGGACAGCGGCGCAAACTGGCCGTTGATCTTGCAGCCCACCGCGCTGTTGCCGACGTCGGTATGCACGGCATAGGCGAAGTCGATCACGTTGGCATGGCGCGGCAGCGCGATCAGCTTGCCCTTCGGGGTGAAGCAGAACACCTGGTCGTGGAACAGCTCGAGCTTGGTGTGCTCTAGGAATTCCTCGGGGTTGGCGCTCTCCGAGAGGATGCCGATGGTGTGGCGCAACCAGGCGAACGCATTGGACTCGCGCTTGAGGAATTCGGTCGGCGAGCCCACGCCTTCCTTGTAGAACACGTGCGCGGCGATGCCGCGCTCGGCGATCTGGTCCATTGCCTCGGTGCGGATCTGCAACTCGACGCGCTGGTTGCCGGGGCCGATCACGGTGGTGTGGATCGAGCGGTAGTCGTTCTGCTTCGGCGTCGAGATGTAGTCCTTGAACCGCCCGGGCACGACCGGCCAGTTCGTGTGGACGATGCCGAGCGCGCGATAGCAGGCCTCGATGTCGTTGACGACGACGCGGAAGCCGAAGATGTCGGACAATTGCTCGAAGCCGACCGACTTGCGCTCCATCTTGGTCCAGATCGAGAATGGCTTCTTGCGGCGGCCATAGACCCGCGCCCCCAGGCCCCGGTGGCGCAGATTGTTGGAGAGCTGGTCCTCGATTTCGCCGATCAGATTGCGGTTGCGCTCGGCCAGCGCATCGAGCCGCTGCATCACCACCGAATAGGCTTCCGGGTCGAGGGTCCGGAACGACAGGTCCTCCAGCTCCTCGCGCATTTCCTGCATGCCCATGCGCCCGGCCAGCGGCGCATAGATATCGAGCGTCTCCTCGGCAATGCGCCGTCGCGATTCCGTCGGCACGAAGTCCAGCGTGCGCATGTTATGCAGGCGATCGGCGAGCTTCACCAGGAGCACGCGGACGTCGTCGGCAATGGCCAGCAACAATTTGCGCAGGTTTTCGGCCTGTTTGGCTTCCCGCGACACCAGCTCCAGCCGCTTCAGCTTGGTCAGCCCTTCGACCAGCGCGCCGATCTCGGGCCCGAAGATCTGGTCGATCTCGGCCCGCGTCGCTTCGGTGTCCTCGATCGTGTCGTGGAGCAGCGCAGCCACGATGGTGGCGTCGTCGAGTTTCAGGTCGGTGAGAATCGCCGCCACTTCGAGCGGATGGGAGAAGTACGGGTCGCCCGAGGCGCGGGTCTGCGAGCCGTGCGCCTTCATGGCGTAGACATAGGCGCGGTTCAGCAGATCTTCGTCGGTGTTGGGATTGTAGGACCGGACGCGCTCGACGAGGTCATATTGACGCATCATGCGGGCGCGAGGCTTCGCCGGGCGCGCCACCGGCGCAGTCGGGGCCACGGCAACCGATTCGGTCGCGGCCTGCATCTGCGTTGGTGTGCGGCGTCGATATGCCATGCCGTCCTGCCTTCAAACGGACCACGACAGAGCCCGTTGTATACATCTTAGCTCCGATCGCGCGCGTGTCCGATCAATTCAGTGACAGGGACAGGCGCGAACCGACGACGCTATGGTAACCACGAAAACGCCAACAAAAGCAAAGGCCCGAACAACGGTTCGGGCCTTTGATCAGATCACAAAGAAGTCGATGAGCGCGACGGGACGATTTACTCGTCTTCCTCGGGTTGCTCCTCGGGCGGCGCGAGGCCTTCGAGACCCTTCAGGAGCTCTTCTTCCGTCATGCGCTCAACGGCGACTTCGGTATCGTCTGCATCCACGCTTGCACCGGCGGAACCGATCAGCGGCACAGTGTCAGGCTCGGGCTCGTCGACCTCGACGAACTTCTGCAGCGAGTGCACGAGCTCCTCGCGGAGGTCCTCCGGCGAAATGGTGGTCTCAGCAATTTCGCGCAAAGACACAACAGGGTTCTTGTCGTTATCGCGGTCAACCGTTAGTTGTGAACCAGACGAAATCATGCGGGCGCGGTGGGCGGCCAGCAGGACCAGGTCAAACCGGTTGTCGACCTTGTCGATACAATCTTCTACGGTGACGCGAGCCATCGACTGTCGCTCCGTTGTGGGTGGGACGAAATATGTGGATGAATGCCGGTAGTTATAGCGACCGGGAGGGTTTCGCAAGGCCAATTTATGATTTGGCCTCGCCAAACGGCTCTGCTACCCCCACATTGGCGCTGGGATGGGTGGTTACCCGGGCCGCCGGCGAGGGCGGCGCCGGGTATGTGCAAGTTGGCCATAACTATACCTTGATTGCCCCGACTTCTCCGGATTTGCGGTTTCGACGGGTTTCGGCGGGACTTTAGAAGCGCGCGGCTTGCTGTCGCCGCGCCAACAATAAACGATCAATCACGAACTCTACGCGAGCAAACTGAATGTCACCTTCCTCTACCGACAAGATCGCGCTCTTCATCGATGGAGCCAATCTCTACGCGACGGCAAAAACTCTGGGCTTCGACATCGATTACAAGCGCCTGCTGAAGGAGTTTCAGAGCCGCGGGACGCTACTTAGGGCGTTCTACTACACCGCGATCATCGAGGATCAGGAGTACTCCTCGATCCGGCCGCTGATCGACTGGCTCGACTACAACGGCTACACCGTCGTCACCAAGGCGACCAAGGAGTTCATCGACGCCTCCGGCCGCCGCAAGGTCAAGGGCAACATGGACATCGAGCTCGCTGTGAACGCCATGGAGCTCGCCGAGCACATCGACCAGATGGTGCTGTTCTCGGGCGACGGCGATTTCCGCTCCCTGGTCGAGGCCGTTCAGCGCCGCGGCGTGCGGGTCACCGTGATCTCCACGATCGCGAGCCAGCCGCCGATGATCGCCGACGAGCTGCGCCGCCAGGCCGACGTCTTCACCGACCTCGTCGAGCTGCAGTCCAAGCTCGGTCGCGACCCGTCCGAACGCCCCGCCCCGCGTGACCGCGGCGACCGCGAGGCGCGCCACCACGGTCCGCAGTTCCTCCAGCGCGCGACCACGATGGCGCCGGCGAGGGGCGATGACGACTTCGAGGAGTGAGGCGGCCCGGTCAAGCCGCCAGCCTCTCAGCCTCGTCCCCGACCGTGACTGTCCGCTCTGTCCGCGCCTGGTCGCCTTTCGCGAGGCGAACCGCGCGCGCGAACCATTGTGGCACAATGCACCGGTTGCGCCTTTCGGCGACATCAAGGCGCGCCTGCTGATCGTCGGCCTTGCGCCGGGGATGCAGGGCGCCAACCGCACCGGCCGTCCCTTCACCGGCGATTATGCCGGCGACCTGCTCTACGCCACGCTGCTCGAATACGGCTTCGCCAAGGGCCAATATCAGGCGCGTCCCGACGACGGCCTGAAGCTGGTCGACTGCCGGATCGCCAATGCGGTGCATTGCGTGCCGCCGCAGAACAAGCCGCTGCCGGTCGAGATCAACACCTGCCGGCAGTTTCTCGCCGCGAATCTCGCAACGATGCCGAACCTGCGCGCGATCGTCGCCCTCGGGCGCATTGCGCACGACACCGTGCTCAAGCCGCTGAACCTGAAGGGATCGCAAGCCCCCTTCGGCCACGGCGCCGTGCATCAGGCCGGCGCATTCAGGCTCTACGACAGCTATCACTGCTCCCGCTACAACACGAACACCCGCGTGCTGACGCCGGACATGTTCCGCTCCGTGTTCGCGAAGGTGAAGGCCGACCTCGACTAATCCCTAGACAAGCCTTTGGCCGGATTGGCCTTCAGCCAGTCCAGCACATCGCCGGCGTTCCGGTCGGGCGGAAACACCGGATAGAACACATGCGTGATCCTGGCGTCGTCGACGATCAGCGCAAGGCGCTTGATCAGCGTCAGGCCTGCGACCTCCATCGTCGGCAAATTCAGGGCGCGCGTGAGCGCCAGCTTCTCGTCCGAGAGCACCGGGAACGGCAGATGCAGCCGCGAGGCCATCTCGGTCTGGTACGCGTTGCTCTGGGTCGAGAGGCCGAACACCTGCGCGGCGCCGGCGGCCTTCAGCTCGGCGAACAGATCGCGAAACGCGCAAGTCTGCGGCGTGCAGCCGCGCGCGCCCGGGATCATGTCCCAATCGTCGACCAGCGCGATCTTGCCGGGCTCGCCGGTGCGCGGATAGGCGAACACCACGGTCCGGCCACGCAGCGCCGACAGCGCGACTGACGTGTCGTCAGTGGCGAGCAGGCTGACCGGCGGCAGCGTCATGCCTTTCAGGTGCGCGGCGCCGCCGTCATCCGCGGGGGCGGGAATCCGGGTCCAATCAACCTCGAGCAGGTTTCTCTGAGTCATCCCGCTATCCCCTCGCCCGCATCAGGCGGCCCTTCTCCCGGCTCCAGTCGCGCTTCTTCTCGGACTCGCGCTTGTCGTGCAGCTTCTTGCCTTTTGCAACCGCGAGCTGCAATTTCGCGCGACCACGCTCGTTGAAGTAAAGCTTGAGCGGGATCAGCGTCATGCCTTCGCGGTCGACCGCCCCCATCAGCTTGTTGATCTGCTTGCGATGCAGCAGCAGTTTTCGCGGCCGCTTGGGCTCGTGATTGAAGCGGTTGCCCTGAAGATATTCCGGAATGGTGGCGTTGATCAGCCAGATCTCGCCGTCCTTGGAATCGGCGTAGGATTCCGCGATCGTGCTCTTGCCGTTGCGGATCGACTTGACCTCGGTGCCGGTCAGGGCAATGCCGACCTCGATCGTATCCTCGATCGCATAGTTGAAGCGGGCCTTGCGATTTTCCGCCATGACCTTGATCGGACGTTCGTTCTTGTCGGCCATGGGGGACAAACCTGATCGAGATGCGCGAGGACGCTAACAGTTTGGATGAAGCCCGCGCGTCAAGACTTCTTGAGGAGATCGCGGATCTCGGTCAGCAGCTCGACCTCGGCCGACGGCTTCGGCGGAGCGGCAGGCTCCGCCTCGTCCTTGCGCTTCAACTTGTTCATGGCACGGATCACCAGGAACAGCACGAAGGCAATGATGATGAAGTTGATCGTCAGCGTGAGGAAGTTGCCCCAAGCCAAGACGGCGCCCTGCTTTTTCGCGTCCGCGAGATTTGCGGCGGTGACCTTGCTCGAAAGCGGCGTGAAGTAGTTCGAGAAGTCGAGACCGCCGGTGGCCGCACCGATGATCGGCATGATCACGTCGCCCACCAGCGATGTGACGATGGCGCCGAAGGCCGCGCCGATGATGACGCCGACCGCGAGGTCAACGACGTTGCCCTTCATGGCGAACTCGCGGAACTCCCTGAGCATCCGCGTGCCTCTTTCCTCGATCGCCATGAAAGCTCCCCGATCGGCCAGCGCGTCAGTTGATGAGGCCGGCATGAACCATTGCGCTGCGCACGGCAACGCGGGTCGGCTCGGTGACCGGCACCATCGGCAGCCGCAACGTCTCGTCCAGCTTGCCGAGCAGCGACAGCGCGTACTTGATCGGCGCCGGATTGCTCTCGATGAAGAGGTTGTTGTGCAGCGGCATCAGCTTGTCGTGCAGCTTCAGCGCGGTGGCATGGTCGCCCTTCGCCCAGGCGGCCTGGAACTCGGAGCAGAGCCGCGGCGCGACGTTCGAGGTCACCGAGATGCAGCCATGGCCGCCATGGGCCATGTAACCCAGGATGGTCGCATCCTCGCCGGAGAGCTGGTTGAAGTCCTCGCCCATTGCTGCGCGCTGCTGCGAGACGCGAACCATGCTGGCAGTGGCGTCCTTGACGCCGGCGATGTTCTTCAGCTCCCACAGCCGCGCCATGGTGTCGACCGACATGTCGATCACGGAACGCGGCGGGATGTTGTAGATGATGATCGGAATCCCGATCGCGTCGTTGATCGCCTTGAAGTGCTGGTACATGCCTTCCTGGGTCGGCTTGTTGTAGTAGGGCGTCACGACCAGAACCGCGTTGGCGCCCGCCTTTTCAGCGTGCTGGGCGAGCTCGATCGCCTCCTTGGTCGAGTTGGAGCCGGCGCCGGCGACGACAGGCACGCGGCCTTTCGCTTCCTCGATGCACCATTCGACGACCTTCTTGTGCTCGTCATGGCTCAGCGTCGGGCTCTCGCCGGTGGTGCCGACCGGGACCAGGCCGTTGGTGCCCTCCGAAATCTGCCAGTTGACCAGCGAGCGGAACGCCGCCTCGTCCAGCGAGCCGTTCTTGAACGGCGTGACCAAGGCGGTGAACGATCCCCGGAATTTCGTCTTGGCTGCCATGGACTTCCTCCGTACGCGGCGATCTCGAGCAAGCCGCATTCATATCGGGTCTATCCCGCCGGTAAAAGACCCGCTTCCGTGTGACGCACGGGTTTAGGCCGCGATTTTGCCGCGGTGGTGGTGCAAACCCGGCAAAGGTAAGCGGCTGTTGGTATTTTGTCCGCATATTCAATCAAATATAGCCAGATCTTGTACAGCTAGGTCTTGAGCCAATTGACTGATTCGGGGCGACGAAACGCCGTGATCTCCTTTCCGCGCGCCGCATGGCGATCCATCTGTCTGGTCGTGTGCCTGATGGCAGGGCCGTCGGCCGGCTGCGCCGCCTGGGCCAAATCCAATGAAACAACCGCGGAGACCGTGAAGGAAACCGCGAAGGAAATCGCAAAGCCAGCCGCCAAGGACACCGCGAAGGGGGCGTCCAAGGGAACCGGCAAGGACATTTCGAAGGACGCCGCCAAGGGCGCAAGCAAGGGCCCGACCAGTCCACCCGCCAAGGATGCCGCGAAGAAGCCTGCCAAGGACGCTGGCAAGGATGCTGGCAAGAACGCAGCCAAGGAACCTGCGAAGGACAAGCTGAAGCCTGCGGCTGTCGCGCCGAAACCTCAGCCGGCCGCTGGCGGCTCGGTCCCGAAGACCGCACCCGCACCGGCAGCAACGGCCATCGTCAGACCGACCGCCCCGGCCTCCGCCAAGCCCGTCGCGGCTCCTGTCCTGGCTCCGGCGACCCGCCAGCATGCCGCCCCGCGCAAGCCGGTCACACCGGCTGCGGTTGCTGCGACCTCCTCGACGCCGCAAGCCGACAAGGACACGCTGGAGACCGTGATCGAGCTCGTGCGCAAGCGCAAGGCGGGCGACGCCACCAGTGCCGCGGCCACGATCTCGGATCCGGTCGCGCGAAAACTCGCGGAATGGATCATCCTTCGCAGCGAGGACAATGGCGCGACTGTGGAGCGCTACCGCGCCTTCCTGTCCGCCAATCCGAGCTGGCCCTCGCAGACCTTCCTGCGCCGGCGCCTAGAGGCCGCGATGTGGGACGACAGGCGCGACGACCAGGTCGCGTGGTCGTGGTTCGAGAACGAATCCCCCGTGTCCGCCAAGGGCCGCTTCACGCTCGCCAAGGCGATGCTGGCGCGCGGCGACCGTGCCAACGCCGAACGTCTGGTGCGCGATGCCTGGCGCAGCGACCCGATGTCGGAAGAGACCGAAAACAACGCACTCGACCAGTTCGGCGCGCTGCTGACGCCCGGCGATCAGAAGGCGCGGATGGATACGCTGCTCTACGGCAGCGAGAACGAGGCCGCATTGCGGGCTGCAAAGCGCCTCGGGGCCGGCTATGTCGCACTCGCCAAAGCCCGCATCGCCTCCCTCAAGAAAGCGCCGAACGCTCGTGCGCTGCTCGAAGCCGTGCCGCGCGAGCTGCACGGCGATCCGGGCTTCATCTTCAGCAAGATCCAGCTGCTGCGCCGCGAGGAGAAATTTGCGGAAGCCGCCCAGCTCATGCTGTCGGCACCGAAGGATCCGGGCCGGCTCTACAATCTCGACGAATGGTGGATCGAACGGCGCCTCCTGGCGCGCAAGATGATCGACACCGAGGAATTCCGCAGCGCCTATCTGATCGCGCGCGATGCGGCCCTGCCCTCGCGCGACATCTACAAGACCGAGCAAGAGTTCACCGCCGGCTGGATCGCGCTGCGCTTCCTCAACGATCCCGCGGCCGCCACCCAGCACTTTGCCCGCATCGGGATCGGCAGCGTCAATCCGACCACGCTGGCGCGCGCCGGCTATTGGCAGGGCCGCGCCGCCGAAGCTGCAGGCCGCCACCAGGAGGCGCGCAACGCCTACGCGCGGGCCGCCGAGCAATCCACCAGCTATTACGGCCAGCTCGCACGCGCCAAGCTCGGCCTGCCGCAGATCGAGCTCAACGCTCAGCCGCGCAGCCGCGGTGCCGAACGGCTGGAGATCGTGCGCGCCGCGCAGCTGCTCTACGAGCTCGACGAGCGCGAGATGGTGATACCGTTGCTCGCCGACATGGGCGAGAACGGCGATCCCGAAGCGCTAGCCGGCCTCGGCGAGCTCACCCAGCGCCACAGCGACGCGCGCGGCATGCTGCTGCTCGGCAAGGCCGCGCTCAATCGCGGGCTGCCGTTCGATTTCTATGCCTATCCCGTCAACGGCATTCCGCAATTCACGCCGATCGGACCCGAGGTCGAGCGCAGCATCATCTACGCCATCGCGCGGCAGGAGAGCGCCTTCAATCCCTCGGTCGTCTCGCCGGCGCAGGCCTATGGGCTGATGCAGGTGACGCCGGACGCTGCGCGCTATGTCTGCAAGCGGCACGGCGGCACCTACGATCTGGGGCGTCTGAAGAACGATTCGGCCTACAACGCCACGCTCGGCTCGGCCGAGCTCGGTGGACTGCTCGAAGACTATCGCGGCTCCTACATCATGACCTTCGCCGCTTACAATGCCGGCCGCGGCAGTGTGAAGAAGTGGATCGACCGCTACGGCGATCCGCGTGACCCCAAGGTCGACGCGGTCGACTGGGTCGAGCTGATCCCGTTCTCCGAGACGCGCAACTATGTGCAGCGGATCATGGAGAACCTTCAGGTCTACCGCGCCCGCTTCGGCGGCGGCACCCGGTTGCAGATCGAGGCTGATTTGCGCCGTGGCGCCGGCAGCGTGGAATAGCGGCGTGCCTATGAGACTCGCTTGCGGCGATCCGATAACAAGGTATCCGCGCGAGGGGGTAACACGGTCAGCTCCCGGCGTTTGAGGCGGGGCCATCAACATGGGCCGGAGTGCTCCAGACCGTACGGTGAGAAGCTGAACGAGAAGATCGTGCAGGGCGGATCGGGCGCGCCGCAATAAGAGAAGAAAAGAACTACAAACATGGATCAGGCAATGTTGAGCGTCGCCCGTGCAGTAGAGGCAGGCGCGACGACGATGAAGGGTGTGATCGACGCCACGGGACTATCTCGTCTCAAAATCGAACGTGCGTTGAATGCGCTGGAAAAGCAGAAGCTGCTGGTCCGCGACGGGCAGGGTTTTCGCGGAACCAGCCCGACGAGGACAGCCCAGCCAGCCCGGCAATGCGGCTCGTGCAATGCCTGCTGCGATATCCTCGAAGTGGCGGCCGTCGACAAGCCGGTGAACCAGCTGTGCAGGCATTGGCAGACGGGCACTGGATGCACCATCTACGAGCGCCGTCCGCAGATGTGCCGGTCCTTCGTCTGCGCCTGGCTGCAGGGCCATCTGGATGACGACTGGTTTCCGGCGAAATCGGGCATCATCGTGCATTTCAGCCAGGACGCGGTCAACGTTACCGTCGATGACCATTGCCCCGATCGCTGGCGGGAGGAGCCCTATTTCAGCAAGCTCGCCGAATGGTCGCTGAATGGCATCAAGAGGATCGGAAACCGCGGCTACGCGACCCTCGTCGTCTCCGGTGCCGAGCGGTTCCTGCTGCTCGGGCGAACCGTCGTTCCGGAGCCGACGCTGTTCGGCACCGCGTTCCTGCCGCTCACCGCCGACACATTTCGATTCTGGCGGGCGAAATCCCCGGAGCATCTGCAGCGGCTGCACGAGCGCATCGCCGAGATCGAGCGGATCAGACAGGAATTCGGCTCCTGCACAATTCCCTCGAATGAGGACGACGATCCGCAAGCCCCCTATCGGCCGGCTCTTCTACGGCTGTCGCACCACGCCTGAACTCCGACGTCGTCGACGCGGCCTAGTTCGCTCTATGCCGCTCGACTCGCGCTGGTTGCGGTCGAGACGGGCAGACCACGTTGGACGCCGTGGTGGCCATGAATCTCAAGGACCTGCCGGCGACTCCGCCTCTTGCCGCGGCGGCTGAAGTGGACTTGATCGCGCGATCCGAACCCAGCTCTTGATCACCCAAAGCTACTCATCATTCCACACTCCACTCGTTCTTCAGAACATGTCGGAGATCCGTGGTCCGCCTGGTACAAAAAAAAGCCCCGGCGGTTTCCCGCCGGGGCTCTCTGTCAGGTCGTTAGACCGAACTTACCAGTTGCGCTGAGCGCGGAGGAGCAGAACGAGCGTGTCCTGATCCTTCAGCTCGTACACAGTGGCCGGCTTGGCTGTGACACCGGACGGAGCAACAGCAACCGTACCAGCGTACTTCTGGTCCAGATGGGTCCAGGAGAGGTCGGCCGAGAACGTCAGGTTCTTGACCGGGGTCCAGCGGGTGATAACACCGACCTGGCCGATGGCGAAGTCAGGATTACAACCCGTCACACCAGCGAGACCGCCGAACACGCCGCCAGCACCGCCTGCGCCGCAGATTGTGGTCTTAGCCAGCGAGCCGAACTGTGCCTGAGCGTAGGCACCGTAGATCGCGGTGTTCCAGTATGGATCCCAGTTGTGGGTGTAGGCACCACGGAAGCCCCAGGTCTTCACAGTCTCCTGTGAGGAACCGGTGACGAACACGGTGTCCGGAGCGACGGCGAAGCCGACGCTCTGGTAGGCAACGCCGGAGCTGCCGAACATCGAGTAGCTGCCGCCCGCCAGGTTCTGGAAGTTGTAGCGGGATGCGCCGTCGGTGTAGACGCCCTGGATGTTGATCACGTCACCCGCGCCAGTCGGGATGTTCTTGATCGACAGAGCGAGCTGAGCAGCCCAACCCCACTTGTCGTCGGGATGGCCAGTCGGCTCGGTGGCGCCGTAGTAGGCAACGTGGTTGTCATGCGCAGCGACCGACGCCTGGAACAGACCCCAAGCCTGGTCGACACGGACCATACCGACGAGGTTCGGCGAACGCGTGCCGCCGATGGCGTTGGAGCCATACGAACCGCCAACAATGCCGGCCGCACTCGCGCCCGTCATGTTCAGGTTGCCGGCATCATAGTAGGCCGCCCGATCTTCCGCCGAGAACGACGCCGTCACGCCCTGACCGAAGTCAGCAGTGTAGCTGAACTGGTTGACACCAGTGACCGTGCCGGAACCGCCGACGAGGCTGTCGAAGTTGTTGCCGGGATAGTTGGTCCAGGGCGCGTCGAACTGCGACACGGCCTTACCCATGGTGAAGCCAGCGAACTGGATGAAGGCGTAGTACACGCCGAGCGAACCGCCGGAGGTCGCGCCGTCGGTGCCGTTGATCGACGAACCAACGAGAGCCGGGGCCGCACCCGAGGTGTTGAGCGCCAGCGTGCTGCTGTAGGCGGTGGTGCCGGTCGCGCTGCCGGTGCCGGCGTAGTTGCCGGTGGTCCAGGAGAACACGCCGTCGAAGAAGGTACGGACGACGCCGTACTCGGTCGCGGTGCGCGTGTCGATGTTGAGATCTTCACGAGCGCGCATGGTGTAGTAGTTCGTCAGACGGTTGCGCGCGCCGTTGTTCGACGTGAGCTGACCGCTGAAGTCAGAGTTGGTGTTCAGCGCGACTTCAGCGCGCAGATAACCACCCAGCTTGATGCAAGTATCAGTGCCGGGGATGTAGTAGAAACCCGCACCATACAGGGAGCAGATCTTCACGTATTCGACCGCTTTGGCCTTCACGGGGAGATCGGCTGCCTGCGCTCCGCCAACAGCGAGCAGACCCGCCGCGGAACCGAGCAAAAGGCTCTTAACCAACTTCATGTTAAACCTCCAAGTTTGCCATAGGGAAGGTTCCGGATCCGCTGGGTGAAGACACCCTAAGGTTGGTTCCCTTGTCCCTTAAAATCACCGCTTAGTCGCTTCGCGCCTTCGGACACACCCGCTGAACGCGAGGGACTTAAGCGAACCACCTAAGACGGGACGACCTCGGGATGCCCCCCTCCGTCGCTCAGTCACAATTACCGAACCCCCTTGCACACACAACAACAGAACGCTTCAGAACCGGCCGATCGAGCGTGTTTTCCGGCGGGTGTTGCACAAATAACACGCAGATGTGATCAGGGCGACTTTGTAACACTTTGAATCTGCTGATCTTTTTCGACAGGCTTCATCTGCCATCAAAAGTTCCGGCACCAGCCCCTCACATCCGTGGAGACGCCTCGCTGTGGGTCTGGGGCGCCCGAATCGTGGAATCAACCAGGGACTCGCCGTGCGCCAGTCCTTCGGGAACTGGCTGGCCTGACCATCAAGCGGCTGCAAGATCGACAAAATATCGATCTGCGCATCGTCGATCGCTTGCAGGACTTCACCGTCGAGCTTGTCTCGCAATCGACAAAGCGATGAATGACTTTTCGAGCGGCTTGCGGAGATCGCTGTTGTCGTCAGGACCGATTGAAAACGCGTACGTCTCGAAGCGGTCGGGATATTGCCTATCGATATCTCGCAGTGAGCTACCCAGCTGGATGCTCTACGTCCTGACTATTGTAAGATGAGATCCGTAGCGGCGGAGTCCTGACAGTTGAAGAATGAAACAGCGTGCCAGATCATCCCTGCTTTGATTTCCAAAGCCGTTTCCACGGAAAGAGAAATCGCCAGACAAGGCCCTCCCTGGTTGCGGCGACGCCTGGCGCGACGGGGCAGATCCTCGGCCGGCGAGCGAGTTATCCCGACTAATAGTGAGAGCGCCCTTCCCGCAGCCCTGACACGGGGCCCCGTCGGCCGATCTGAGGGCAATCACCGCTCATAGTTTGTGGCGAATCGCGGAAGAGACAATCAAATCAATCGCTTGCAAATGAATCACTTGATAGAGGCGGTCGGCGACGAAGGCAGTCGTCCCACACGCGGGCCATCCGATCCAATTTGAAAGCGAAATCAATCGTTTATATGGATGAAGGGAGCCTTTATGCGCGCCAGAACCACTCTTAATACAAGCGCCAGAACCTCCAGCTTGGCGTCCGTTATCGCGGCGTTACGTTCTCGGCCCGAGAGCAAACCGCCTGGTTTCGGAATTCGCTGGGAATATTCGAGCAAAAACACACGCTTCCAAATTGACCAGCCCAAGTAATTAGATGCATAAGGCTCGCACCGGAGAGGTGGCCGAGTGGCTGAAGGCAACGCTTTGCTAAAGCGTCATACGGTCTCAAGCTGTATCGAGGGTTCGAATCCCTCCCTCTCCGCCACTCCGCAGCTTGTCCGGCCCGAAGACATGGGTAACGGAACGTACCTAAGACATGGGTGACAGCCTCGTGCCGAACGGGTTGTCGAGAGGTTGCAGGGTTTTCTGCTCCGGGTCGAAGTATCCCAGATCATAGTGCAAGGGCGCGATCTGAATCCGCCGCCTCTGATCTGCGCCCAGTCATCTCGTCGAGATCGCTCACGCCGCTCGGAATCCCGGATGGCGGACCACGAGGGAACCCGATTAGCGAAAATCAGGTTCGCCTGCGACCGCCGGGACGTGATTCACCGCTCAGTGGGCGGAGACCCAGGCCCTCGCCTCGCGCTGGGCGGCCGAGATGTCGGCGTCCGACATCTGCCCGGCGACCTCCTGGCGCAGCGTCACGGCGTCCTTGCGGCCCTTGAGCGCGGCGAGGTTGAACCATTTGTGCGCGGCGACGAGATCAACGAGGCCGGCGCGTCCGCTCGCCCAATAGAGGCCGCGCTCGAACAGCACGTCCGACAGCGCGCCTGCGTCGATCGGCGTCGCGGTCTCCAGATCGAAAGTACCCTGAAACATAACGCATCCCCTTTTTTCTTATGCCGTCTCGTACCCCGAGCGCGGCTCCCGTCCGATCAACTGTTCAACTCATCCCCGAGGCTTTTTGCCCGTGCCGTTTGCCGGCTTGTTGGAGGTAATGATGGCGGGCAAATTTGAATGGCAGTTTAAGTATCGCGATGAAGCAGACGTAAACGCGCCCGCGCCAGGCGCGCACGACAAATGCAGGAAATCCCTATTTTGCAGGGACTTCTGCAATTCGTCAGATTCGGTTTACCTTGGGATTTTGGGAGAACGATAACCATTGCGCACGGTGACGCGCGTCCTGTGGTGTCCCCGCCTGCTGTCGTCACCGTATTCCAGAGACAGCAATGGTCCCACGAGAAGCTGCGGGGTACTGGATCGCCCGGTCGGAGCCGGGCGATGACACCGCGAATGGAGAAGAGGTGCGCGAACTGCCTGCAATTGCGCTGCAGCCTCCCTGCTCAAGCAGGGCGCGCATATGAAGAAGTATATGGCTGGAAGCTCGACTGCGGCCATCCTTCGAGACGCCCGCCTGCGGCGGGCCCTCAGGATGAGGGATGAGGATGCGGCAGCATCAACGTAGATGGATGCAGCCGAGCCTCATCCGGAGGGGACCGCTAAGCGGTCCTCTCGAAGGACGAGGTGCTCGCTCAGGCGCCGCTGACGTCATATGCGACAACCCTGACTGCTCAAGGGCAGAACGGCCACATCGCGGTCAGATCAACGATGTCGGGATATGGGAATGCCGGCAATACCCCGGCCTCATGAGAACGAGGGCGTCGGCGAACACGTCAGGACCAGATTCCACGTTGGCCGAAGGCCGCCTGTGAAATTGCGGAGCCCCTTACGGAGAGCCGCACCGAACGAAGAAAACTTGTTTCTTCTGCCGGACCGGGCTTAGCGAGCGAACCCGCGAAGAGAACAATCCGACCGTTGACCTGATGTCTCGCCGACACCCTCTATCGTCGACCAGAACCTTTTGAGAGGCGCTGATGACGTGCCGGCTCTCTAGGAGCCGGCAACTTCAAAAAGCGAAGTTACTTCTTCTTGGCGACCTTGCGGGTCTTCTTCGCAGTCTTCTTCACTGCGCTCTTCGCCTTCTTCGCCTTCTTTGCCTTCTTAGCTTTCTTGGCCATGTTGCCCTCCGATGTGTGAGATGGCTTAATCGCTGCATGCAGTCGGGGATCGAGTGCACACTCATCCCGAATACACCAACACAACGAAAAAAACAGCGTCTCGCTTAAAGAAGTGTTGACGGCGAAACGCGCCTGCGCTGGCGAACGCGATGCAAACGGACTGCATGAGGTGTGCTTGCGATCGCAGAGAGTGCCCGCGGCATCGACGTTTGCAGAAGATGCGATTGTAGAAAAACACTATGCAGCAAGTATTTTCTTGCACGCGTGCATCGCGCACGATCGTTGCAATGATGCATCCTGCCGATCGCCCGAGCGCCTCGCGAAGGCGCTTCGCGGACTCTGAGTCGCGACTTTTGGCAACGAAAATATTTTCATGATTAACGGCGCGAGCGCTCGTCAGAGCGCGTGCAAGTCGCCGTTTTGCGCGAATCGCGTGACGGCGATTCGGTCGGCGTGTCGCGTTCGATCGGGATGAAGTTCGTCGCAGAGGATGTGCGCGAGCGTCGCATCGCGAACCGAAAGCGAGGTGACGACGCCTGTCCGTCACCTCGTTCGAACGCGCGAGGTCAGATGCCGAGCTTGGACTTGAGCAGCTCGTTGACGCTCTGCGGGTTGGCCTTGCCGCCGGATGCCTTCATCACCTGGCCGACGAACCAGCCGAGTGACTGCGGCTTGTCCTTGACCTGCGCCGCCTTGTCGGGATTGGCCGCGATGATGTCGTCGACAACCTTTTCGATCGCCGAAAGATCCGTGACCTGCTTCATGCCGCGGCTTTCGACCAGTGCGCGGGGATCGCCGCCCTCCTGCCAGACGATCTCGAACAGATCCTTGGCGATCTTGCCGGAGATCGTACCCTCGCCGATCAGGTCGATGATCCCTGAGAGCTGTGCGGCATCGACCGGAGAGTCCGTAATATCCCGGCCTTCCTTGTTGAGACGACCGAACAGCTCGTTGATCACCCAGTTCGCGGCGACCTTGCCGTCGCGCGCGCGGTTGGCGAGTTTCTCCAACACGGTCTCGTAGAACACGGCACTCTCGCGCTCGGCGACCAGCACGCTGGCGTCGTAGGCCGACAGGCCGAGATCCGCGACGAAGCGCGTCTTCTTCTGGTCCGGCAGCTCGGGCAGCTCAGCCTTCAACTCGTCGACGAAGCTTTGCGAAAACTCCAGCGGCAGCAGGTCGGGATCGGGGAAGTAGCGATAGTCGTGCGCCTCTTCCTTGGACCGCATCGACCGCGTCTCGCCCTTGTTGGGGTCGTAGAGCCGGGTCTCCTGGTCGATCGCGCCGCCGTCCTCGAGGATTTCGATCTGGCGCCGGGCCTCGTACTCGATCGCCTGGCCGATGAAATTGATCGAGTTCATGTTCTTGATCTCGCAGCGGGTGCCCAGCGGCGCGCCGGGCTTGCGCACGGAGACGTTGACGTCGGCGCGCAAGGATCCCTTCTCCATGTCGCCGTCGCAGGTGCCGAGATAGCGCAGGATCGAGCGCAGCTTGGTCACATAGGCCTTGGCCTGCTCGGCATCGCGGATGTCGGGTTTCGACACGATCTCCATCAGCGCTACGCCGCAGCGGTTGAGATCGACATAGGACATGGTCGGCGACTGATCGTGCAGCAATTTGCCGGCGTCCTGTTCCAGATGCAGCCGCTCGATGCCGATGGTGGCGGTCTTGCCGCCGTCCAGTTCGACCACGACCTCGCCTTCGCCGACGATCGGCGACTTGTACTGGCTGATCTGGTAGCCCTGCGGCGAGTCTGGATAGAAATAGTTCTTGCGATCGAACACCGAGCGCAGATTGATCTGCGCGTTCAGCCCGAGGCCGGTCCGGACAGCTTGTCTGACGCATTCCTCATTGATCACAGGCAGCATGCCCGGCATCGCCGCGTCGACCAGCGACACATGCGAGTTCGGCTCGCCGCCGAATGCGGTGGAGGCGCCGGAGAACAGCTTCGCGTTCGACGTCACCTGAGCGTGGACCTCCAGGCCGATGACCATCTCCCAGTCACCGGTTGAGCCCTTGAGAAGTTTGTGGGGTGCGGCAGGTGCGTTCATGGCTTGCTCCCGAGCAGCGTGGCAGCGATCCGCTCCCACTCTGCCTGTAATGAATCCGTTGCCACGGGCTGGCCGGCCTGGCGGTACCAATAGCCGGCGTTGCCGAGGTCGCCCTCGACCCGGTGCAGATAGGCGTGCACCCAAGCGGCCGCGCGGCCGCTCTCGTCCTGGACGATCTTGTGCGCCTGGTCCCAGTCGCCCTTGGCGGCCCACCATAGTGCGGCAAGTGGAGCGCTGAGGTCCGGCGCCGGCGCGGCGCCGTCGAGGCTGGCGATATACGCCGCCATGCTCACCACCATTTGGCCGGCGTGAAGCGGCCGGCGGCCTGCTCGATCACCTCGCCGAGCGAGAACAGCGTCTCCTCGTCGAAGGGACGGCCGATCAGCTGCAGGCCGAGCGGCAGGCCCTGCGCATCCTTGCCGGCGGGCACAGCGATGCCCGGCAGGCCCGCCATGTTCACGGTCACCGTGAAGATGTCGTTGAGGTACATCTCGACGGGGTCCGCGCCACCCTTCTCGCCGATGCCGAAGGCCGCCGACGGCGTCGCCGGCGTCAGGATCGCGTCGACGCCCTTGGCGAAGCAATCCTCAAAGTCCTTCTTGATCAGCGTGCGCACCTTCTGGGCGCGCAAATAATAGGCGTCATAATAGCCGGCCGAGAGCACGTAGGTGCCGATCATGACGCGGCGCTTCACCTCCGCGCCAAAACCTTCTGCACGGGTGTTCTCGTAGAGTTCGTTGATGTTCCGGCCCTGCTCGCGCAGGCCGAAGCGCACGCCGTCATAGCGCGCGAGATTGGAGGACGCCTCCGCCGGCGCCACGATGTAATAGGCCGGCAGCGCGTATTTGGTGTGCGGCAGTGACACTTCGACGAGCTCGGCCCCGGCCGCTTTCAGCCAGGCCGCGCCCGCTTCCCAAAGGTTTTCGATCTCGGCCGGCATGCCGTCGAGACGGTATTCCTTGGGAATGCCGATCTTCATGCCCTTCACGGACTTGCCGATCGCGGCCTCGTAGTCCGGCACGGCCATGTCGACCGAGGTCGTGTCCTTGGGATCGTGGCCAGCCATCGAGCGCAGCAGCATCGCGGCATCGCGCGTGCTGCGCGCGATCGGACCAGCCTGGTCCAGCGAGGAGGCAAAGGCGACGATGCCCCAGCGCGAGCAGCGGCCATAGGTTGGCTTGATGCCGACGGTCGCGGTGAACGCCGCCGGCTGGCGGATCGAGCCGCCGGTGTCGGTCGCGGTCGCGCCCATGCAGAGCAGAGCCGCCACGGCGGAGGCCGAGCCGCCAGACGAGCCGCCCGGCACCAGCGTCGTGTTGGAGCCATCACGCCGCCAGGGATTGCCGACCGGGCCGAAGCACGAGGTCTCGTTCGACGAGCCCATCGCGAACTCGTCATTGTTGAGCTTGCCCAGCATCACCGCGCCGTCGCGCCAGAGCTGCGAGGTGATGGTGGACTCGTAAGTCGGCACGAAGTTGTCGAGGATTTTCGAGCACGCCGTGGTGCGCACGCCCTTGGTCGCGAACAGGTCCTTGATCCCGAGCGGAATGCCGGCGAGCGGCCCCGCGTCACCCTTGGCGATCTTCTCGTCGACGGCCTTCGCCATGTCGCGCGCGCGGTCGGGCGTCTCCATGACGAAAGCATTGAGCACGCGCGCGGCTTCGATCGCGTTCAGATGCGCGTCGGTCAGCTCGAGGGACGTGAAAGTCTTTGCCGCGAGGCCCTTGCGGGCCTCCGCGAGCGTCAGCGATGTCAAATCGGTCATTTATTGATCGGGCTGCAGAAGAACGGAGACAGGGATTTGTCGTTGGCCGGGTCGTCTTTCTTGGCGGCCGCTTTCGCAGCCGCCTCGATCTCGTCGAGCACGGCATTGACGGCGACGTTGGGGTCGGCAGCCTTGCCCTGCCGCTCCATCTTGTCGAGATAGTTCATGTAAGCCTGATAGGCCTTCTCGTCGTCGCAAAGCATGCACATCGGACTTCGTCCTGAGACTCTTTTGACGCGTTTTCTTTACGCGAACCGGCTTCCACTTCGCTCGAAAACGCTACGTAAATTACTCAACAACCTTCGGCACCAGGAAGAAGTGGCCTTCGGTCGCGGGCGCGTTGGCAACGATATCGTCGGCGATCTCGCCGTCATTGACCAAATCCTGCCGCTTTTTCATCTGCATCGGGGTGACCGAGGTCATGGGCTCCACGCCCTCGACATTGACCTCCGAGAGCTGCTCGACAAAGGCGAGCATGGCGTTGAGCTCGCCCTGCAGATGCGGAACCTCGCCCTCGGAAACCGCAATGCGCGCCAGATGCGCGATGCGGCGGACGGTAGCGGCGTCGACGGACATTATATAAGGCCTCTCACGGCAAAACCTATGTGCCGTATAGCAGAGGCCGCTTTTGCGCCGCAACCGGCGCCAGCGCATGATCCGGAAAAGTATGAAGCGGTTTTCCGAAAAGATCATGCGCAAACAAGAACCAAAAGCACGATCAGGCTTCGCCCGAAGCTCATCGCGCTTTAGGGACCTATCCGGCCAACGCCTTCATCCGGGCAAGCGCCGATTTGGCGAGATCGCGGGTCAGTTCAGCTGCCGGGACCTCGCGGCCCAGGCCGATCGCCTGCCCGGCCCAGAGATTGGTGAAATCCACCCTGCCCTGCTTCTCGGCCGCAGCCTTGAGCGGTCCCAGCGCCGTTGCGGCGTGGGGAAATGGCGGCGCGTCCGGCGAAATCGGGCCGGCCTCGCGCATCAGGCGGTTTTGGACGCCGCGCGCCGGCCGCCCGGTCATGACATTGGTAATGACGGTGGAATCATCCCGTCCCTCGGCGAGCGCCGCACGGGCCGCCGCACTGACCTTGGATTCCGGGCAGCGCAGATAGGCACTTCCGATCTGCACGCCGGCCGCACCGAGCGCGAAGGCGGCTGCAATGCCGCGGCCATCCGCAACGCCGCCGGCCGCAATCACCGGGACCTTCACCGCGTCGACCACCTGCGGCACGAGCGCAAAGGTGCCGGGCTGTTCAGAGACCTTGTCGGTCAGGAACATGCCGCGATGGCCGCCGGCCTCCGCGCCTTGTGCGATCACCGCGTCAGCGCCGTGCTGCTCGAGCCAGACCGCTTCCCTCACAGTGGTCGCCGACGAGATGACGAGACATCCTGCCGCCTTGACCCGCTTGAGCAGCGCGGCCTCGGGCAGACCGAAATGGAAGCTGACGATCTCCGGCTTCAGCTCCTCCACGACCTCGCAGAAGCCGGCGTCGAACGGCGCGCGGTTCGCGGCATTGATGGGTGCGGCGGGATCGAGGCCATGCTCATTGTAGTAGCCCGCGAGGCGCTGCTTCCAGCGCGCCTCCGCCTCGGCCGTGAGCTCGACCGGTATGTGGCAGAAGAAGTTCATGTTGACCGGCGCGGAGACGCGCTGCCGGATGATGTTGACCTGCTCGCGCGCTTTCTCCGGCGACAGCATCGCGCTCGGCAGCGAGCCGAGGCCCCCGCCTTGCGCAACGGCGATCACCAGCTCCGCGTCCATCACGCCGGCCATCGGGGCCAGCACGATCGGGAATTCGGTCTTGAAGAGATCGATCAATCGACGGTTCGGCCACATGGTTGTTCTCTCGCAGTTTAGGCGGACACGCTGGAATTACGCCGGCTGGTTAGCAGTTGCTCGGCCTCGGTCGCGATCCGTTCGACGATTTCGGCGGCGGACGGAATATCATGGATCAGGCCGACGGCCTCGCCGGCAAAGACCGCGGCGACCTCGAAATTGCCCGCGGCCCTTGCCGCGGCATATTCGACGGTCACCTCGGCGGCGCGCTGCATCAGCTCGACCTCGCGGCCGGTCCAGCGCCTGATATGATCGTTGACCAGCGTTCGCGCGGTGAACGGGGCCGGCCAGAACAGGCTGCGTGACCAGTCGACGATGACGCCGCGCACCGTGTCATTGGGATCAGCGTCGCGAATGCGCTGCTTGGCTTCCTCCGCGCCATTGGCCTCCACGCTCGCATAGAAGCGCGTGCCGATCAGCACGCCGGAGGCGCCCAGCATCATCATCGCGGCGAGCCCGCGACCATCGGCAATTCCGCCGGCGGCAACCACCGGCACGCGCCCGGCCGTGAGATCGACGATCGCAGGTACGATATCGACGGTTGTGCGCGATGCGCCGTGACCGCCGGCTTCGGTACCCTGCGCGATCAGGATGTCCGCACCGGCATCCAGTGCCTGCTTCGCCATGTCCTCGCTCTGCACCTGGCAGATCAAGCGCGCCCCGCACGCCCTGATGCGCGCTGCAAATTGTGCAGGATCGCCGAATGACAGCATGATCGCTTGCGGATTGGCGTCGAGTGCGATGTCGAGAAGTCTTGGCTGTCTTGCCAGGCTCCACGTGATGAAGCCGATACCGAACGAAGCAAAGCCGCTTAGTTGCCTGGTCTCGGCCTCGAGCCGTTCCTGATCGCCGTAGCCACCACCCAGGATCCCGAAGCCGCCGGCCTCGCTGACAGCCCGTGTCAGCCGGCTGCCGGCGATCGTGTCCATTGGAGCCAGCAGGATCGGATGCTTGATCCCCAGGAGCTGGGTCAGCGGCGTGGTGATCGGCATGGCTCCTCCGCTCTCGACACGAATATTAGTCTAGAATACCATTCTCCAAAATTGATTTCTTACGAACGCTGCCATCTCAAAAGAGAAACGATATTATGGAACTCAGCGACCTCCAGACCTTCGCTGCCGTCGCCCGGACCGGGGGGATCACCCGCGCGGCGGAAGAGCTCAACACGGTGCAGTCGAACGTCACCCAGCGCGTGAAGGCACTGGAAGCCGAGATCGGCACGCCGCTGTTCGAACGGCACAGCCGCGGCATGACCCTGACCGGCGCGGGCAAGCGCCTTTTGCCCTACGCGCAACGGATGTCCGCACTAGCGCGCGAGGCCGTGCTCGCGGCCTGCGACGACGGCGAGCCCAAGGGACCGCTCGCGATCGGCTCGATGGAAACGACCGCAGCGGTGCGGCTGCCGCCGCTGTTGGCCGATTATCATCGCCGCTTTCCCGCCGTCCGGCTGACCCTGCGCACCGCGCCCACCGCCGACCTCGTCGCCTGCGTGCTCGAAGGCACGCTCGACGGCGCCTTCGTCGCAGGTCCGATCGTGCATTCCGATCTTACCGCGACAAGCGCGTTCCGCGAAGAGCTGGTGCTGGTCAGTGCGCGGCGCTGGGCCACGCTCGCCGAGCTGCGCGCCGGCACGCCGGAGTCGGGCCCGACCGCACTGACGTTCCGCACCGGCTGCACCTACCGGCAGCGGCTGGAACAGATCTTTGTCGAGCTCGGCTGGCCGTCAGCCGCACGCTTCGAACTCGGCACGCTCGACGGCATGATCGGCTGTGTCGCCGCCGACATGGGCGTGACACTGCTGCCGCGCGCCGTGGTCGAACGCAGTGCGATCAACGGCAGCGTCTCGATCCACGCGCTGAGCCATTCGCACGCGCAGGTCGAGACGCTCTTCATCCAGCGTCGTGCCGGACATCAAACCAGTGCACTGAACGGATTTGCCGCCTGCCTGAAGCAAGACGACGACGTCATCGCGGCCTGAGATGCCAGCGCCGCAGCGCCACGACGGCCCAGATCGCCTCGACCACGCCAAACGGCCAGGCTCCTTGCAGGAAGCCGTAAGCCGAACCGAGCACGCAGGCCATTGCGAACGTCAGCACGAACCAGTGGCTGCGGTCTTCCAGGGCGTAAGCGACCAGCATCGCTGTCACGGCGAACAAGCCGAATAATGTCAGCGCATCCATGTTCCGGGTTCACTCCGTAGCGCGACGCGTGATATGCGCTAACACCATGCCGGCTCTTATCCTGCCTCTCGTCGATGCTGCAACCCACTGGCCCGAACGCGGCGGGTTGGTCGGCCTTGATCTCGGCACCAAGACAATTGGCGTTGCCGTCTCCAATCCAGACCGCCGGTTAGCGACCGGCGTCGAAACGATCCAGCGCAAGGCGTTCAAGCAGGATGCCGCCCGGCTGCTCGCGATCGCCAGTGAACGCAAGGCCGTCGGCTTCGTGCTCGGCCTGCCCATCAACATGGACGGCAGCGAGGGCCCGCGCGCGCAATCGACCCGGGCGTTTGCCCGCAACCTCGCCGGTCTGACCGCGCTGCCCATCGGCCTCTGGGACGAGCGCCTGTCGACCGCCGCGGTCGAGCGCGAGCTGATCGGCATGGATGTCAGCCGCGCCAAGCGCGCCGAAGTGATCGACGAGCACGCCGCGATCTTCATCCTGCAAGGCGCGCTCGACCGCCTCGCCAATCTGCGCGCAGCCCCGGGGCCTGACTGATCCATGGCCGTCGTGATCGCGGCGCTCCTCCCCGTCTTTATTCTGATCGTGCTCGGCGTGGTGCTGAAGCGCACCCTGATGCGGCTCGATACGCAATGGAACGGGCTGGAGCGGCTGACCTATTTCGTGCTGTTTCCGATGCTGCTGATCCAGACGCTGGTGAAGGCCGACCTGTCCAAGGTCCCGGTCGCAGGCGTCGGCGGCGCGCTGCTGCTCTCGGCGCTCGCGATGTCGCTGCTCTGCCTCGCGCTCCGCCCGGCCCTGTCGCGGCTCGATATCGACGGCCCCGCCTTCACCTCGATCTTCCAGGGCGCGATCCGCTGGCAGACCTATGTGGCGCTGTCCGTCTCCGCCAATATGTTCGGCGAGGTCGGGCTGGCGCTCGCCTCCGTCGCGATGGTGGCGATCATTCCGCTGGTCAACGTCCTCAGCGTCGCGGTGCTCGCCCACTACGCAGCGCCGAAGAAGCAATCCGCGCGCACCGTTGTCATGACGGTTGTCCGCAATCCCCTGATCTGGGCCTGCGTGATCGGGCTCGTCGTCAACGTCATCCACCTGCCGCTGCCGAAGATCTGGCATGAGGTGGCAGACGCACTCGGCCGCTCCTCGCTCGCCATCGGCCTGCTCGTCACCGGCGCCGGACTGCATCTTGAAGGCCTGCTCCGCCCCAGCACGGGTGCCGCTATCGGCGTGGTGTTCAAGCTGGTGCTGATGCCGATGGTCGCGCTGGGGCTCGCCGTCTGGTTCGGACTGTCCGGCGACAGCCTTGCGATCGTCGCGATCTGCGCCGCGGTGCCGACCTCGACCAGCGCCTACGTGCTGGCCCGCCAGATGGGCGGCGATGCACCGCTGCTGGCGCAGATCATCACGCTGCAGACGATTTTGGCGGCGATCACCATGCCGATCGCGATCGCGCTGGTGGCCTAACTCCCCAGCCACATCGTCAGCACCACTGCCGTCAGATTGTTAAGCGCGTGCAGCACGATCGTGAGCCAGAGCGAGCTGCTGCGGTAGCGCATGTAGCCGAACCACAGGCCGATGGAGAAGACCTCGGCGAGGAAGTACAGGTCGTATTGTAGATGCACGACCGTCCACACCAGCGACGACAGGATGATGGCGCCGCGCACGCGCAGGAAGCTCGCCGACCAGCCGCGAAACAGAAAGCCGCGGGCGAGGACCTCTTCGGACATCGGAGCGGCCACGCTGAAGGCGAACAGCAGCATCAGCGCCGCGCCCTTGTCGCGACCGGATTTCAACAGGTCGGTCATGAAGCCCGGCGTCGCCTCGCGGCCCAGACTCCGCGACATCGTCTCCCAGGCGACCACGATCAGGATCAGCCCGACGGCGCCGAACAGGAGTTGCTTCCAGGACGGCCAATAGAACGCGAGATAGTCGACGAAGGAGGCCTTCTTGATGCGGATGGCCAGCCACACGGCGGCCAGCGTCGCCGGCAGGCCCATCGTGACCGAAAACGCGAGCGACGCCGGCTCGCGACCGATGTGCTGCATCGATGCGAGGTCGATTGGGTCACGGGCGACCCAGACCAGATAGACGATGGCCCCGATCTGCCCGACGAACATGGCTGCGAAGATGGCGATGCCCCACAGCGCCGTGCCCCAGAACTTCCAGACTCGCGGCGGCGCCGGCGTCTCGGTGAGCGGCGGCAGATCGGGATTGAGGGAGTCCATCAGGAGGCTTTCGTTTGGCAGGCTCACGGCAGCGCCCGCTCCAGCAGCGTGCGCACGTCGCCGCTCTCGAGCTCGACCGCGCCGTACATGCTGGCGTGGTTCGTGGCGAGGCGCGTGGCAGCGAACAGTTCTGCTTGACGCGGTGACACGCCGTTGAGCGCGGCGGCGGCCGCAAGCAGCGCCAGCTTCTCGACCGCAAGGCGCGCTACGCGCTCGCCGTCCGGGCGGCCGAAGGTCTTGCCGATGAATCCCGCAGTCTCGCCTGCCCCTGGCAGACCTTTGGTCTCGGCAGCAAGCGCTTGCAGGACCGATACCGCTGCCTCCGGCTCGCGCGAGAGCGCGCGCAGCACGTCGAGACACATGACGTTGCCCGAGCCCTCCCAGATCGCGTTGACCGGCGACTCCCGGTAGTGCCGCGCCAGAATGCCGTCCTCGACATAGCCGTTGCCGCCGAGGCATTCCATAGCTTCGTAGAGAAACGGCGGCGCGCTCTTGCAGGTCCAGTATTTGATCGCAGGCGTCAGCAGCCGCATGTAGGCGGCCTCCGCCGGATCGAGCGGCGTCCGATCGAAGGCGCGGCAGAGCCGCATCACCACAGCCGTGCTCGCCTCCACATGCAGCGCCATGTCCGAGAGTACCGCCTGCATCAGCGGCTGATCGGCGAGATGTTTCTGGAACACGCTGCGGTGCCGGGTGTGATGCAGCGCGTGGGCGAGCCCCGAGCGCATCAGGCCGACCGAGGCGATCGCGCAATCCTGCCGCGTCATTTGCACCATCTGGATGATGGTACGGATGCCCTTGCCCTCATCGCCGACGGCTTCCGCATAGGCACCGACGAACTCAACCTCGGATGACGCGTTGGAGCGGTTGCCGAGCTTGTCCTTCAGCCGCTGGAACTGGATCGCGTTCACCGAACCATCCGGCGCGAAGCGCGGCATGAAGAAACAGGTCAGTCCCTGGTCCGCCTGAGCCAGCACCAGGAAGGCATCGCACATCGGCGCCGACATGAACCATTTGTGGCCGGTGATACGGTAGGCGCCTCCCTCGCGCACCGCGCGCGTCATGTTGGCGCGCACGTCGGTACCGCCCTGCTTCTCGGTCATGCCCATGCCGAGCGTCATACCGCGCTTCTCCCACCACGGCGCGAAGCTGGGATCGTAGCTTTTCGTCGACAGCACCGGCATGACCTTGGCGCGCAGATCAGGCTGCATCGCCAGCGCCGCAACGGAGGCGCGCGTCATCGTGATCGGGCAGAGATGGCCGGTCTCGACCTGCGAGGCCATGTAGAATTTTGCCGCGCGGATGACCTCTGCGGCATCGCCCGCGGGTCTTCCATCCGCAGTCCAAGTCGAATTGTGCACGCCGGCACGGGCGCTGTGAGCCATCAGCTCGTGATAGGCCGGATGAAACTCGACCTGGTCGCGCCGATTGCCCTTGGCATCGAAGGTGCGCAGCTTCGGCGTGTTCTCGTTCGCGACGCGCCCCCGATCGGCCATCGCAGCCGAGCCCCAATGCTTGCCGAACTCCGAGAGCTCCGGTTCCGCCGCCGCAGCGCCATTGGCCCTGACCGCCGCGACCAGCGGCTGATCCACGGCGAAGAGATCGGCGTCCTCGAACGGCGGCGACTGGTTGAAGACCTCGTGGGTCGCGAAGCTGGGCTGGGTCATCTCGTGTCCTCGGCGCGGAATCAGTTCCGCCGCGGCTGGATCGGGAAATCATACGGCGCACCGCCCGCTCCCGGCAGCGAAAAGTGCCACCACTCCTTTGCATAGTTCACAAAGCCTTGCCTTGCCATCGCAGCCACCAGCCGCTTGCGCCAGGCGCGCTGATCCGGACTGATCGTTGGTGCGGCGGTATGCCCTTTCACGTCGGTGCAGTCATAGCCGGTGGCCATGTCGACGCTGCCCTCCGGCAATCGCGCCTCGACCGGTGCCGTGCAGTCCGCGTAGGTCTTTGACGGGTCGTATTTGCCTGAATTGTCGGCGTTGAGATCGACCAGCGTGAGATCGAGCGCTGCGCCCGTCGAATGCTGCGAGCGGCTTGCGATGTAGCCGAGGCGGAACAGCTCGGTCTTGGGAATTTTGGGATTGTAGCGCCGCTCGGCGGCCGTCTCGTGGCCGTTCTGCGACCACCTGACCATGTCGAGCGAGGCCCGCGCCGGCCGGTAGCAGTCGAACATTTTCAGTGAGAGATTTTGCGCCGCCAGTTCCTGCTGGACCGCCTTCAGCCGCAGCCCAACCTCCCGCTTCACCACGCACTCGCCGGCCCCGTAGCCGGCGAGCGGACGGCCGACGAAATTGTTCGAGGTGGCGTAGCGGATGTCCTGGATGATGCTGGGCTCGATGTCGTGCAAATAGACGAAACCGCCGGGAAGCGATTGGGCGTGGGCCCCGGAAACAAAAGCCGCGACCAAGAGCGCTGTTAGAGTTGTTTTCAGCGGAAATCTCCCCTTCGTCATGGCCGGGCTTGTCCCGGCCATCCACGCCTTTTCTGCGACAGCACCTTAAGAACGTGGATGCCCGGGACGTCTAGCGCGAAGACGCGCTTCGCGCTTCGGCCCGGGCATGACGGAGAAGACGGGGACAGCTCACGCCAGCGATAAGACCGACAGATCGGGGGATAACTCCCCGCCCGGGCTTTGGCCCTTGCCCCCCCGGCCATCCCCGCCTATAGCTCTCGCTTTAATGACATCGAAATCGACCTTCGTCCTCGGCCACCGGCATTTGCTGGGCATCGAGGGCCTTTCCGCGGCCGACATCACCGGCCTCCTCGACCTGTCCGAAGAATATGTCGAGCTCAACCGCCAGGTTGACAAGAAGCGCACCGTCCTGCGTGGACGGACGCAGGTGAACCTCTTCTTCGAGGCTTCCACCCGGACCCAATCGTCGTTCGAGCTCGCCGGCAAACGGCTGGGCGCCGACGTCATGAACATGTCGGTGTCCTCCTCGTCCATCAAAAAGGGCGAGACGCTGGTCGACACCGCCATGACGCTCAACGCCATGCACCCGGATATCCTGGTGGTGCGCCATCACGCCTCCGGCGCGGTGGAACTGCTGGCCCGCAAGGTCGACGGTTCCGTGATCAATGCCGGCGACGGCGCGCATGAGCATCCGACACAAGCCCTGCTCGACGCGCTGACCATCCGCCGCAACAAGGGCCGGCTTGAGGGCCTAGTCGTCGCGATCTGCGGTGACGTGCTGCATTCGCGCGTGGCCCGCTCCAACATCATCCTGCTCAACGCGATGGGCGCCCGCGTCCGCGTCGTCGGCCCCTCCACACTGCTGCCGCCCGGCATCGAGCGGATGGGCGTCGAGGTCGCGCGCGACATGCGCGAGGGGCTCAACGGCGCCGACATCGTCATGATGTTGCGGCTCCAGCGCGAGCGCATGAACGGCTCCTTCGTGCCGTCGACCTCCGAGTATTTCCATTATTTCGGGCTGGACCAGAAGAAGCTCGCCTACGCCAAGCCAGACGCCCTTGTCATGCATCCCGGCCCCATGAACCGCGGCGTCGAAATCGACACCGCGGTCGCGGACGGCGCGCAGTCCCTGATCCGCGAACAGGTGGAGATGGGCGTGGCCGTGCGCATGGCGGTGCTGGAAGCGCTCGCCCGCAACCTGCCGAACGCGTGATGCTCATGTTGACCGACCGCCGACCCATCCTGCTTGCCAATGCCCGCCTCGTCGACCCCAGCAGGGATTTCGATGGCCCCGGCGATGTCCTGATTGCCGACGGCATCATCCGGGAGACCCGCCGCGGCATTGGCGCTGCCGGCGTCCCCGAGGGCACCGACGTCGTCAACTGCGCCGGCAAGATCGTCGCCCCCGGCCTGATCGACATGCGCGCCTTCGTCGGCGAGCCCGGCTTCAGCCATCGCGAGACCTTTGCGTCCGCGAGCCAGGCGGCTGCGACCGGCGGCATCACCACCATCATCTGCCAGCCCGATACCTTGCCGGTGATCGACAACTCGGCGACCGTCGACTTCGTGATGCGTCGCGCCCGTGACACCGCGATCGTCAACATCCAGCCGATGGCGGCGCTGACCAAGGGAATGCACGGCGAGGAGATGACCGAGTTCGGCCTCCTCAAGGCAGCAGGCGCGATCGCCTTCAGCGACTGCGACAAGAGCGTGAGCAATGCGCAGGTGATGCGCCGCGCCTTGACCTACGCGCGCGATTTCGACGCGTTGATCGTGCACTACACCGAGGATCGCGATCTCGTCGGCGAAGGCGTGATGAACGAGGGCGAGTTCGCCTCGCGGCTCGGCCTGATGGGCATCCCGAACGCGGCGGAAGCCGTGATGCTGGAGCGCGACATGCGCCTGGTCGCGCTCACCGGCGGCCGCTATCACGCGGCGTCGCTAACCTGCATCGAGTCGCTCGACGTGCTCAAGCGCGCCCGCGACGCCGGCCTTGCCGTGACGGCCTCAGCCTCGATCAACCACCTTGCGCTGAACGAGAACGACATCGGCCCTTACCGTTCGTTCCTGAAGCTGTCGCCGCCGCTGCGCACCGAGGACGACCGCCGCGCGCTGGTCGCCGCCGTCGCCTCCGGCCTCGTCGACGTCATCATGTCCGACCACAACCCGCAGGACGTCGAGGTCAAGCGCCTGCCTTTCGCAGAAGCAGCCCCCGGCGCCATCGGGCTGGAGACCATGCTCCCGGCGGGCCTGCGCCTCGTGCACAATGACGAATTGGACCTCAAGACGCTGATCCGGGCGATGTCGACCCGGCCGGCCGAGATTTTGGGATTGCCTGGCGGAACCCTGCGCACGGGCAGCCCCGCCGACGTCATCGTGATCGACCCCGATGTGCCCTGGGTGGTCGATCCCGCCGACCTCAAATCGCCCTGCAAGAACACGCCGTTCGACGAGGCCCGCTTTACAGGCCGCGTGGTGCGCACCATTGTCGGCGGACGGACAGTGTACGAGCATGTCTGACGTGCGGAGCTGCAGCCAGGGAATTTGCAGACATGGCGCTTGAACTGTTTCTGCCGGTCGCTTTCGTCATCGGCTACCTGCTCGGCTCGATTCCGTTCGGGCTGATCCTGACCAGGCTCGGCGGCACGCAGGATCTGCGGTCGATCGGCTCCGGCAGCATCGGCGCCACGAACGTGCTGCGCACGGGGCGCAAGGGCCTTGCCGCCGCGACCCTGCTGTTCGACGCGCTCAAGGGCACCGTGGCCGTGGTGATCGCCGGCTACATCGCCGGTCCCAACGCCGCGATGCTGGCCGGGCTCGGCGCCTTCCTCGGCCATCTCCTCCCGGTCTGGCTCAAGTTCCGCGGCGGCAAGGGTGTCGCCGTCTATATCGGCATTCTGCTCGGGCTGTTCTGGCCGGCCGCGCTGGTGTTCTGCCTGCTATGGCTCGCGACCGCCTTCACCACCCGCTATTCCTCGCTCTCTGCGCTGGTGGCGTCCTTCATCACGCCGCTGTTCCTGTGGTGGTTTGGCCATCTCGCACTAGCAGCGATGGCCGCGGTGCTGACGCTGCTGCTGTTCTACGCCCATCGCGAGAACATCAAGCGGCTGCAATCGGGCAAGGAAAGCCGGATCGGCGAGAAGACATAAGCCGGGAATCCACGGATACCGCGGCACCCCTTCTGCATTATATCTCAAATGGTGTTCGCAACTTGCAGCCGAATCACGGCTGTATGGACGAACGGGTTCCTGGCTTGGCCCTGACGTGGGCATGGCTCTACGCGGTTGCTCAGAATGAGCGAGAAGATTGTCAGCGCGCAAGACGATGGCGATTTGCGAGGTGCTGCCTGCACCGCGGCAAGCCGGCTACTCTCGACGACGGACATCTGGTCTGGTGCGCCCTCGCCGCTTGTCGCTCCAGCGCCTGCTTCCGTCCCACCTCCACCGCGCGAGCCCGATCCGATCGTGGAAGCGGGGAAACCAGCCGAAATCCTAACTGCAGCGCCCGTCACGCACGATCGGACCCCGCGGCAATGGCCGCCGCGAAAATTGTCGCTGGCGCTTCAGGGCGGCGGCACCTTCGCTGCTTTCACCTGGGGCGTGCTGGAGCGGCTGCTGGAAGAGCCATCGATCGCGATCGACACCATCAGCGGCGCCAGTGCCGGCGCCATCAACGCGCTGTTGCTCGCGTCCGGTTTCGCCGAGGGCGGCCGTGAAGGCGCCCGCGCGCGGCTGAACCGGTTCTGGATCCGGCTGATGCACGAAGCCTCGTTCCGATCGCTGATGCTGATCGGCGGCTTCTCGCCGGCGGGAAGCTCGGTCGCGTTCGGCCCGACGCTGCGCTCCGGCCAGTTCGATCCGTTCGATCTCGATCCGCTGCGGCAGGCGCTGTCGCGCGACATCAATTTTTCCGCCTTGCGCGACCCGCGCTGCCCGAAGCTTCTGATCGCGGCGACCCGGATCCGCGACGGGCAGCAGCAGATCTTCCGCAACGACGTGATCACCGCCGACGTCGCGCTGGCCTCGACCTGTCCACCGCTGGTTCATTGCGCGGTCGAGATCGACGGCGAGGCTTATTGGGATGGCGGCCTCGGCGGCAATCCGCCCCTGCTGCGGCTCGTGCAGGACACGACGAGCGCCGAAATCCTGCTCGTCCAGGCCACGCCGGCGCGCGACAGCTACGTGCCGATCACGCTCGCCGCGATCGACCGCAGGCTGGATCAGATCGCGGCCAACGCCGCCCTCAATGCCGAGATCGCGGCGATCGAATGGGCGCAATCGCAGGCCGCATCGTCGTTGCGGCTCTCCAGGATCGCCGCGGAAGATTTCGTGGACGGCCTGGCGCAGCGCTCATCGACCGATCTCGGCCGCGGCTTCATTCGCGCGCTGCACCGGAGCGGCCGCGAGGCTGCCGGGCGCTGGCTCAAGCAAGGTCCAGATCACAGCGCAGCGCCGGCCGCATCCGGCCAGCGCATCGTCGCTCTCGAACCTGCGCTAGCCTGATTTCGCCAGCGCCTGCTCCAGGAACCACGCCGTCGCCAGCGCATGCGCGTCGTTGCCGAAGCGCGCGATCACCTGCACGCCGATCGGCAGGCCATTGGCCTTGAGCACCGGCACGTTGACGCAAGGGTTGCCCATCAGCGTCCAGAGCCTGTTGTAGCGGGGGTCGCCGGTGCTCGCGAGCTCCTTGGCCGGCGCCGTGCCCGGCGCCGAATAGGTCAGCAGCGCGTCGAACCCCTCGAACAATTCGCCAATCTCGCGGCGGCCGTGGCGGCTGATCCGGCGTGCGTCGTCGTAGTCCTTGGGTGTGAGACCGACCGTCGCATCGAGACTGGCGCGCAGCATCGGCGCGATCTCGTCGTGGCGTTCGGAAAATTCCCAGGCGAGCGCGCGATGCGCCTCGAAGTCCTGAATCACAGGGTGGATGCGCCAGGCCTCCTGCACCGCCTGCGGCAGATCGATGGTCTGCACGCTGGCGCCAGCCCGCGTCGCCGCCTTGATCGCGGCCTGCAGCCCCTCCTCGGCGGCCGGCTCCACGGCGCCGGCAAACTCCTGCCTGATAACGCCGATGCGCGGCGCCTTCGCCGGGACGATGCCGGCGAATTCGGTGCGGCCGGTCATTGCCAGCAGTCCGCGCGCGAGATCTTCCGCGCGGGCGCCGAACAGACCGACGGTGTCGAGCGCCCACGAATAGCATTTGACGCCGACCGTCGGCAGCATGCGGAACGAAGGCTTGATCGCGGCGGTGCCGCAATAGGCGGCGGGCCGGATCACCGAGCCGCCGGTCTGGGTACCCAGCGCCAGCGGAATCATGCCGGCACCGACGGCCGCGGCCGAGCCCGAGGACGAGCCGCCCGGCGTATGCCCGAGGTTATGCGGATTGAGCGTCGGGGTCGGATCGCGCGAGGCGAATGCCGTGGTCGTGGTCTTGCCGATGATGGTGGCGCCCGCCCGCTTCAGCATCATCACCACAGGCGCGTCCGCGCGCGGCTGCCAGCCGCGATAGATCGATGATCCCATCTCGGTCGGGAAATCGGCGGTGTCGATGATGTCCTTGATCCCGACCGCGATACCGCGCAACGGGCCAGAAGCTTGCGCCTTCGCGGAGCTGTCGTGACGGACGAAGGCATGGACGTCCTTCTCCCGCGCCTCGATGGCTGCATGCGATTGCGCGATGGCGGCCTCGGGCGAAAGCTCGCCCGCTTCGATGCGGCGCTGGAGGTCGGCGAGTGAGATCATGGGCAATACCCTTCTTATTGGGATCGCTTTTAGCATCGGGGCAAGGTCGCGCAAGCGTACGTCACTGTTGCCCACGCCCTCAGGTTGTTCCATGCTGTCCCTGCAAGGAGCCGCCGTGGACGCCATCAATCCAAGTGTAGAGCTGACCGAAGCCGACAGGATCGACCGCCTGCGGCTGATCCGGTCCGACAATGTCGGGCCGCGCACGTTCCGGTCGCTGGTCGAGCATTTCGGCTCGGCGCGCGCGGCGCTGGAGCGGCTGCCGGATCTCGCACGCCGCGGCGGCGCGCAACGATCGGCGCGCATCTGCAGCGCCGACGAGGCGAAAGCCGAGCTCGCCGCGAGCCGCAAGTTCGGAATTGCCTGGCTCGCGCCCGGTGAGGACGGTTATCCGGCGCGGCTGGCAACGCTCGACGATGCGCCGCCGCTGCTCGCCGTACGCGGCGACAATGCAACGCTGACGCGACCGATGATCGCGATCGTCGGCTCGCGCAACGCATCCGGCGCAGGCTTGAAATTCGCCGGTCAGCTCGCCCGCGAGCTTGGCGAAGCCGGCTTTGTCGTCATCTCCGGCCTTGCCCGCGGGGTCGACCAGGCCGCGCACCGCGCCAGCCTCGAGAGCGGCACCATAGCCGTGCTCGCCGGCGGACATGACTGCATCTATCCGCCGGAGCACGGCGATCTGCTGGCCTCGATCCTCGACCGCAAGGGTGCCGCGATCTCCGAGATGCCGCTCGGCCACGAGCCGCGCGCCCGCGACTTTCCCCGCCGCAACCGGCTGATCTCGGGCGCCGCGCTCGGCGTGGTCGTGGTGGAGGCGGCGCACCGCTCGGGCTCGCTGATCACCGCGCGCATGGCCGCCGAACAGGGTCGCGAAGTGTTCGCCGTGCCGGGCTCGCCGCTCGACCCGCGCGCCGCCGGCACCAACGATCTGATCAAGCAGGGCGCGACGCTCGTCACCGAAGCGGCCGACGTCGTCAACGCGGTCGCACCGATCATGGAGCGGCCGCTGATGCGTACCGCGCGCGAGCCCGACAGCGAGCCGTTCGAGAGCGATCCTCAAGGGCACGACCGCGACCAGATCACCGGCCTGCTCGGCCCTGCCCCTGTCACGATTGACGATCTCGTGCGGATGTCCGGCGCCTCGCCGGCCATCGTGCGTACCGTGCTCTTGGAACTCGAGCTCGCCGGCCGGCTCGAACGCCACGGCGGTGGCTTGGTCTCGCTGCTTTAAGGAGTGGTCCGCTCGTCGAAGCGCGTACGCGCCGCGGCGATCTGCTGCTGATGCGTGATCGCCCATTCGCCGAGTGCCTTTACCGGCTGCTGCAGTCCCCGGCCGAGATCGGTCAGCTCGTAATCCACCCGCGGCGGAATGGTCGGGAAGATCGTGCGTGTGACCAGGCCGTCACGCTCGAGCCCGCGCAGCGTCAAGGTCAGCATCCGCTGCGAAATGCCATTGATCATGCGCTTGAGCTCGTTAAAGCGCTTGGGCCCGTCACTTAGCATCATGATGACGAACACGCTCCATTTGTCGCCGACGCGCGCGAGGATCGAGGCGACGCCGCGGCAGTCCGCATGGTTGGGATCCGGCCTTGGTGAGGCGGGCAAATCGATGTGCGCAGGTTTCAGGGATGTGCCCATGGCTCAAAAAGGTGCGTTCTTGCGGGGATTTCGATAGTCACTCATGTAGCTCTGGTTACAAACTTATACCAGGGTGATCCCGAATGAAACTCCTCCACATCGACTCCAGCGTGCTCGGCCCCCACTCCGTTTCGCGGCAAGTCTCCGCCGCCATCGTCGACCGTCTCAGGCAGGCGACGCCATCGCTCGACATCGTCTATCGCGACCTGACGCAGAGCCCGCTCGCCCATCTCTCCGGCTCGCATCTGGCGGCCGCGCAAGGCGCGCCTGCGCCGGCGGAGCTCGGCCCCGATCTCGCCGCCAGCAAGGCCGCGCTGGACGAGTTTCTTGCCGCCGACATCGTCGTGATCGGCGCGCCCATGTACAATTTCACCATTCCGAGCCAGCTCAAGGCCTGGATCGACCGGGTCCTGGTGGCGGGGAAGACGTTCAGCTATGGGGCCAACGGCCCGCAGGGCCTTGCCGGCGGCAAGCGCGTAATCTTCGCGGTTTCGCGCGGGGGCTATTACGGCGCGGGCTCGCCCGCCGCGTCGCTGGAGCACCTCGAAAGCTATCTGCGTGGCGTGTTCGGTTTCATGGGGATTCATCATCCCGAATTCATCAGCGCCGACGGAATCCAGGTCGGCCCGGAGCATCGCGAGAAGTCGCTCGCAAGCGCGCTCGAGGCGGCGACCGCCCTCCGCGCGGCCTGATAACGCGCACATCATCAGCCGCCGCAACATCGCTTGCGGCGGCTGATCGACCGGTGCGCGATCGGCGAAGCTAAAACCAGGCGCCCTGAATGCCCAGGATGACGGCGACGAGGGAAACGAACAGGCCGATGCCGGAGAAAAGAGCGACCCCGACGAACTCGGAGGTGTCGGAACGCTTGGCAGGAACGGCGGAGTTTTCGGTGTAAATACGCGGTGCTGAAATCGGGGAAATAATACGAGCTGCCTTTGGCATATCGGGCTCCCTTGAAATGAGTCTTCGTGACCCCCTGCCCGTAAAAGTGTCTTGGCAGCGCAAGCGAAGGTTCAATGCCTCCCGCAACGTTCAGAAAATACAGCTCGCGAGACGTGGGAACCGGCCGGCGCAACCGCTCGCCGCTGCGCCGACCGATTCAATTTGCACCAAGATTGATCAGCCGCGATAGATCGGCGCGCCGCTCGGAGAGGCAACCGCGCCGCCATCGACGAAGATTTCCTGGCCCTGCACATGCGCGGAATCGTCGGAGGCGAGGAACAGCACAGTCTTGGCGACGTGATCTGTTTCACCAATGCGCCCCAGCGGCGTCGTCAGCGCGATCCGCTTCTCGAACGCCTTCTCGGCTTCGGGCGTCGCGGTCGCGGGTCCCCAGATCGGCGTGCGGATCGCACCGGGCGCGACCACGTTGACGCGAATGCCCCGCGGCGAGAGCTCCGAGGCCATGATCCGCGCCATCGCCCGCACGCCGGCCTTGGCGGCGCCATAGGCCGAATAGCCGGGAATGCCGAGCACGGAGATCACCGAGCCGTTGAGGACGATGGAAGCATTGTCGTTGAGATAAGGCAGCGCGGACTGAACGGTGAAGAACACGCCGGTCAGATTGGTGCTGATGACCTTCTCGAAGACCTCCAGCGTGGCCGACCCCAGCGGCGTACCGCCGGCGATGCCGGCATTGGCGAACAGGATGTCGAACTTGCCGAACTTTTCGGCGCCCTTCTTGATCGCAGATTCGGTCGCGGCAATGTCGGTGGCGTCGGCGGCGAGCGCGAGCGCGTTCGGCCCGAGCTCCTTCGCGGCCGCCTCGAGCGTCTCCTTGTTGCGCCCGGTGATCACCACCTTGGCGCCCTCGGCCACGAACAGCTTTGCCGTTGCCAGTCCAATGCCGCTATTGCCGCCGGTGATCAGGGCCGTCTTGTTCTTCAGTCTCACGTTCGCCTCCAGTGGTTTCATCATAAAACTACGATTGCCATCTAGGCCACCTGGTTTTAAGATGCAACCACAAGAGCGCGTGAACGGTGACAGGACCGTGCGATCGCGAAAGGACCAGATCATGGTGAAACGGACGAGCTTCGAGGGGGACGCCTGCCCGATCGCGCGATCGCTGGAGGCGATCGGCGACCGGTGGTCCCTGCTGATCATCCGCGAGGCGCTGTTTGGGCTGCGCCGCTTCGGTGAGTTTCAGAGCAAGCTCGGCATGGCCAAGAACATCTTGTCGACGCGGCTGCGCGCGCTGGTCGATCACGGCATCCTGACCACGGCCCCCGCCTCCGACGGCAGCCCTTACGAGGAATATGTGCTGACGCCGAAAGGCCGCGGCGTCTTCCCGGTGTTGGTAGCGCTGCGCCAATGGGGCGAGGATTTCGACGATCGCCCGTCGGAGATCGCGACCATCCTGGTCGATCGCGAGAAAGGCCGACCGGTGAAGAAGCTCGAACTGCGCGCGGAGGACGGGCGATTGCTCAGCCTCGCGGACACCTCGCTGAAGCCGCGGCCTGCGCCGCGGCGACGGTCAGCGGGATAGCGGTGCGCTGTCTCTTCAACGTCGTCCTGGCGACCGATTCCGCTCGGTCTTCGCGGCTACGACAGCCCGCGATTGCTCCGCAGGTTGACCCACTTTCATCGAAGGCGGGTCGGCATGTACCCGAGCGTCCCAACTCGCAATATGGCGTGGCGGACTTGTACAAGCCATCGACAGCGTCAAAGATGGCGAGGTCCCACCAAACTGGCACCACCATGCCCCTGCTCGCCATCACCTATTTTTCCATCTCGGGCACCACCGAGAAGCTGGCGCATGCGGTTGCGCGCGGAGCAGATGGCAAAGCGCAGGTCACGCTGTGTCGCATCACCGGCGGCGACATCGTGTCAGGCCGCTTTCAGAATGAGAGCTTACTGGAGACGATCGATGGCGCCGACGCAGTTGCGTTTGGCAGCCCGACCTATATGGGCGGGCCAGCCGCTCAATTCAAAGCGTTTGCCGATGCTTCAAGTGATCGATGGAGCCAGCAGCGCTGGGCCAACAAGATCGCAGCCGGGTTCACCACGGGCGCCTGCGCAAGCGGCGATCAACTCCACACACTGTCCTACTTTTCCATTCTGGCCGCGCAGCACGGCATGCTCTGGTGCGGACTGGATATTCCCGGTGGCGAGGATCCGAGCGGCCGCAATCGTTTGGGCAGCCAGCTTGGTCTGGCAACACACTTGATTGACGGCTCGTTGCCGGAGAGCGACCTCGGCACGGCCGCATATCTCGGCCTGCGATTGGCCAAAATGGCAAGCCGCAACGGCTAACCGCACCGTCGTTGGAGCAGTACATCGCCCCCTTCACGACAGCCTGCGCTTGCTCCTCAGCCGCAGATGCTCGTCCGCCTCGAGCTTGGTCATTCCCAGGAGATAATGCAGCACGTCGAGCCTGTGCCGTTCGGCAAGCTTGCGCAGGGCCCCGACCTGCTCGGCGATGAAGGCGACCGCCTCCTCGACGCCGCCCTCCCCCGGTTCCTCGTGACGCAAGCCTCCCCCCGCGCGCGATGCGGCGCCCGCCCGTTTCTTTCCTGGCTTAGTCACCAGCCCCCACCCGAATCCATGCCCCGCGGCAACATTACGCCGACATCGACCGCAACTCAAAGGTGGTATTCTGCAACTTTCTCGATATGAAACTTTTCCCATCGGGAGGGCTCTCAACAGCCCTCGATTTGACAGCGACGGCCTCACCACCCATGTTCGGGACGAAAGGGCCGACCCGAATCTCATCGAATTCGGCCCCAAATTTCCCCATAAGTTACTGGAACTACATGAATATCGTCATTGTGGAGTCGCCGGCGAAAGCCAAGACGATCAACAAGTATTTGGGCTCGTCCTACGAGGTTCTGGCCTCGTTTGGCCATGTCCGCGACTTGCCGGCAAAGAACGGCTCCGTCGATCCCGACGCCAATTTCAAGATGATCTGGGAGGTCGACCCCAAGGCGGCCGGCCGGCTCAACGACATTGCCAAGTCCCTCAAGAACGCCGATCGCCTGATTCTCGCCACCGACCCTGATCGCGAGGGCGAGGCCATCTCCTGGCACGTGCTGGAGGTCCTGAAAGAGAAGCGCGCGATCAAGGACCACAAGATCGAGCGCGTGGTGTTCAACGCCATCACCAAGCAGGCGGTGACGGACGCGATGAAGAATCCGCGCCAGATCGACGGTGCGCTGGTCGACGCCTATATGGCGCGCCGCGCGCTGGACTATCTGGTCGGCTTCACCCTCTCCCCCGTGCTGTGGCGCAAGCTGCCGGGCGCCCGCTCGGCGGGCCGCGTGCAGTCGGTGGCGCTGCGTCTGGTCTGCGACCGCGAGCTCGAGATCGAAAAGTTCGTTGCGCGCGAATACTGGTCGCTGATCGCGACCCTGCTGACGCCGCGCGGCGACGCCTTCGAGGCCCGTCTCGTCGGCGCCGACGGCAAGAAGATCCAGCGCCTCGACATCGGCACCGGCGCGGAAGCCGAAGACTTCAAGAAGGCGCTGGAAGCAGCCGCCTACGCGGTGACCGCGGTCGATGCCAAGCCGGCCCGCCGCAATCCGCAGGCCCCCTTCACCACCTCGACGCTGCAGCAGGAAGCCAGCCGCAAATACGGCTTTGCGCCGGCGCACACCATGCGCATCGCGCAGCGGCTCTATGAAGGCATCGACATCGGCGGCGAGACCACCGGACTCATTACTTATATGCGTACCGACGGCGTGCAGATCGACCCGTCCGCGATCACCCAGGCCCGCAAGGTGATCGGCGAGGATTACGGCAACGCCTATGTGCCGGACGCGCCGCGTCAGTACCAGGCCAAGGCCAAGAACGCCCAGGAAGCCCACGAAGCGATCCGGCCGACCGACATGTCGCGCCGTCCCGACAGCATGAGCCGCAAGCTCGAGTCCGACCAGGCGAGACTCTATGAACTGATCTGGAAGCGCACCATCGCGAGCCAGATGGAATCGGCCGAGCTGGAACGCACCACGGTCGACATCACGGCGAAGGTCGGCGGCCGCACGCTGGACCTGCGCGCCACCGGCCAGGTCGTCAAGTTCGACGGCTTCCTCGCACTTTACCAGGAAGGCCGCGACGACGAGGAGGACGAGGACTCCCGCCGCCTGCCCGCGATGAGCCCCAACGATGCGCTGAAGCGGCAGTCGCTCGCCGTCACCCAGCACTTCACCGAGCCGCCGCCGCGCTTCTCCGAGGCCTCGCTGGTCAAGCGCATGGAAGAGCTCGGCATCGGCCGGCCCTCGACCTATGCCTCGATCCTCCAGGTGCTGAAGGACCGCGGCTACGTCAAGCTCGAGAAGAAGCGCCTGCACGGCGAGGACAAGGGCCGCGTCGTAGTCGCGTTCCTCGAAAGCTTCTTTGCCCGCTACGTTGAATACGACTTCACCGCCAATCTGGAAGAGCAGCTCGACCGCATCTCCAACAACGAGATCTCCTGGCAGCAGGTGCTGAAGGATTTCTGGACCGGCTTCATCGGCGCGGTCGACGAGATCAAGGATTTGCGCGTCGCGCAGGTGCTCGACGTGCTCGACGACATGCTGGGACAGCACATCTACCCGCCCCGCACCGATGGCGGCGACATCAGGCAATGCCCCAGCTGCGGCAACGGGCGGCTCAATCTCAAGGCCGGCAAGTTCGGCGCCTTCGTCGGCTGTTCGAACTATCCGGAATGTCGCTACACCCGTCAGCTCGCCGCCGACGGCGAGGCAACGGCCGATCGTTCGCTCGGCCAGGACCCGGATACGGGCCGCGATGTCTGGGTCAAGGCCGGGCGGTTCGGCCCCTACATCCAGCTCGGCGAGCAGAAGGATTATGCGGAGGGCGAGAAGCCGAAGCGCGCAGGCATTCCGAAGGGGATGTCCCCTGGAGATGTCGAGCTCGAGCTTGCGCTCAAGCTGCTGTCGCTGCCGCGCGAGATCGGCAAGCATCCGGAAACCGGTGAGCCGATCACCGCGGGTCTCGGCCGCTTCGGGCCGTTCGTGAAGCACGAGAAGACTTATGCCAGCCTCGAGGCCGGCGATGAGGTGTTCGACATCGGCATCAACCGCGCGGTGACGCTGATCGCGGAGAAGATCGCCAAGGGCCCGAGCCGCCGCTTCGGCGCTGATCCCGGCAGGGCGATCGGCGATCATCCCACCCTCGGCACCGTCACGGTAAAGGGCGGCCGCTACGGCGCCTATGTCACCGCGGGTGGCGTCAATGCCACGATCCCGAGCGACATCGAGAAAGACGCCATCACGCTGCCGCAGGCAATCGCGCTGATCGACGAGCGTGCGGCCAAGGGCGGCGGCAAGAAGCCGAAGAAAGCGGCGAAGCCGGCCAAGGCCAAGAAGGCTGCGGCGAAGGCCGCCGACGGCGATGACGCCGCACCAAAAACCAAAAAGCCGGCCGCGAAGAAGGCGGCCAAACCCAAATCCGAATCCACCAGCAAGGCGCGCGCAGCCGTGTCGTCGACGGCCAAAACGTCACCGACCAAGGCAGCTGGCGCCAAAGCTCCGGCCAAGAAAAGTGCCGGCACCAAATAGAGGCTAAGTGAAACGCAAGAATGACCGTGGCTTTCCCGACAGGGCAGCCATCGTCGCCTTCATCAAGGCAAATCCCGGAAAGGTCGGAACCCGCGAAATTGCACGCGAGTTCGGCCTGAAGAACGCCGACCGCATCGAGCTCAAGCGCATGCTGCGCGAGCTCGCCGACGACGGGCTCGTCAAGAAAAAGCGCCATACGATTTCAGAGCCGGACAGCCTCCCGCCGACGCTGGTCGCCGACATTACCGGCCGCGACGCCGACGGCGAGCTGGTCGCCTCCCCCACTGAATGGGACGAGGTCGAAAGCGGCGAGCCGCCAAAGATCCTCATCACGATGCCGCGCCGGCCGAAGCCCGGCACCGCGGCCGGCGTTGGCGATCGCGCGCTGCTGCGGGTCGAGCGCTCCGACGAGACCGAAGGCCCGGCCTATCGCGGCCACATCATCAAGGTTTTCGACAAGACCAAGAGCCGCATCCTCGGCGTCTTCCGCAGCCTGCCCGAAGGCGGCGGACGGATCATCCCGGTCGACAAGAAGTCCGCCGACCGCGAGCTGAACATCGCCCCGACTGAGACGCACGGCGCGCAGGACGGCGATCTCGTCAGCGTCGACATCATCCGCTCGCGCGGCTTTGGGCTGGCGTCAGGCCGCGTCAAGGAGAAGCTCGGCTCGGTCAAGTCGGAGAAGGCGATCAGCCTGATCGCGATCTACGCGCACGACATCCCGCTGCAATTCCGTCCCGCGGCAGAGCGCGAAGCCGAAGCGGCGGAGCCGGCCAATCTGAAGGGGCGCGAGGACTGGCGCGATGTGCCGCTGGTCACCATCGATCCGCCGGATGCCAAGGATCACGACGACGCGGTACACGCGCAGCCGGATCCTGATCTCAACAACAAGGGCGGCTTCATCGTCGATGTCGCCATCGCCGATGTGAGCTTCTACGTGCGACCGGGCACCGCGCTCGACCGCGATGCGCTCGATCGCGGCAACTCGGTCTATTTCCCCGACCGCGTCGTGCCGATGCTGCCCGAGCGCATCTCCAACGATCTCTGCTCGCTGGTGCCGGGCGAGCCGCGCGGCGCGCTCGCGGTGCGGATGATCATCGCGCCGGACGGGCGGAAACGGTCGCACAGCTTCCACCGCATCCTGATGCGCTCCGCAGCCAAGCTGAACTATGCGCAGGCGCAGGCCGCGATCGACGGAAGGCCGGACGACACCACCGGCCCCCTGCTCGATCCAATCCTGAGGCCGCTTTATGCCGCCTATGCCTGCGTCAAGCGCGCGCGCGACGAGCGCGATCCGCTCAATCTCGATCTGCCCGAGCGCAAGATCCTGCTCAAGCCCGACGGCACGGTCGACCGCATCGTCGTGCCCGACAGGCTCGACGCGCACAAGCTGATCGAGGAGTTCATGATCCTCGCCAATGTCGCGGCAGCCGAGATGCTCGAGAAGAAGTCGCTGCCGCTGATCTACCGGGTGCATGACGAGCCGACCCTGGAAAAGGTCCACGCGCTCGCGGAATTCCTGGCGACGCTGGACGTTCCGTTCGCGAAAGGCGGCGCGCTGCGCCCCGCTCTGTTCAACCGCGTGCTGGCGCAGCTCGAAGGCCACGACCACTTTCCGCTGGTCAGCGAGGTCGTGCTGCGCGCCCAGGCACAGGCCGAATACTCTTCGGAGAATTACGGTCATTTCGGCCTGAATTTGCGCCGCTATGCGCATTTCACCTCGCCGATCCGCCGCTACGCCGACCTTGTCGTGCACCGTGCGCTGGTTCGCGCGCTCGGCCTCGGCGAAGGCGCGCTGCCCGACACCGAGACGCCGGAAACGTTGAGCGAGGTCGCAGCTCATATCTCAGTGACCGAGCGGCGCGCGATGAAAGCGGAGCGCGAGACCGTCGACCGCCTGATCGCCCATCACCTCGCCGACCGCATCGGTTCGAGCTTCCAGGGCCGCGTCTCCGGCGTCACGCGCGCCGGCCTGTTCGTCAAGCTCGCCGAGACCGGCGCCGACGGCCTGATCCCGATCCGATCCCTCGGCACGGAATATTTCAACTATGACGAGGGCCGCCACGCCCTGGTCGGCACCCGCAGCGGCACCATGCATCAGCTCGGTGATGTTGTCGACGTCCGCCTGATCGAGGCGGCTCCGATCGCAGGCGCGTTGCGCTTCGAGCTGCTGTCCTCGTCCGGCGAGACCGCACCGCGGGGCCGCAGGTCCTCCGGTCCGCAACGCCGCCGCTCGTTCAAGGCGCACCCCGGGCGCAGTCCTGACAAGAAGCGCAAGCCGGACAAGCCGAAGAAGCCCGGCAAGGGGAAAACGGCCAAGGGAAAAAGCAAGGGCAAGGGCCAGAAGGGCAAGGCATGGTGACGACGAGCACGGCGCCGAAGATCTGGACCCGCGACACCGGCCTCGTCGAGAAGCGCGACGTCTTTGCTGCGATGAGGCGCGGCTTTCGCGGCCGCTGCCCGCGCTGCGGCGAGGGAAAGCTGTTCCGCGCCTTCCTGAAGACCGCGGATAACTGCTCCGTCTGCGGCCTCGATGTCACGCCGCATCGGGCCGACGATTTGCCAGCCTATCTCGTCATCGTCATTGTCGGGCACATCGTGGTGCCGACTATTCTGTGGATCGAGACCAACTATACGACGCCGGTCTGGATCAGCTTCGCGGCCTATCTGCCCTTCACCTTCGTCGCCTCGCTGGCACTGCTGCAGCCGGTGAAGGGAGCCGTGGTCGGATTGCAATGGGCTCTGCGCATGCACGGGTTTGACGAGAACCCGACGGATGGTATTCCGCCGGTGTAAGCAAAATAAACAAGTAGTGGTTTGGGTGAGGACATGACGGATACGTCGCAGGCAGCCGACAAGGCAAAGATCCACGAGGGCAAGGAAGCCGATCATCATCCCTATTTCCGCCCTAGGGATGCCGCGACACTGATCCTGGTCGACCGCAGCGGAGCCATTCCAAAAGTCCTGGTCGGCAAGCGCCACGACAAGGTGGTGTTCATGCCCGGAAAATTCGTTTTCCCGGGCGGCCGCGTCGACAAGGACGATTATCGCGTACCATGCGCGGCGCCGATCACCGCCGAACTGGAAGCCAATCTCGCCAAGGGCAGCCCGAAGACGCCGGCCTCCCGCGCAAAATCGCTGGCGATCGCCGCGATCCGCGAGGCCTGCGAGGAAACGGGTCTCTGCCTCGGACGCAAGGCCGAGGTAAAGACAAAACTCGAAGGCGCCTGGAAGCCGTTCGCGGATGCGGGCCTGTTGCCGGATCCCTCCAGCCTGTTCCTGATCGCGCGCGCAATCACCCCGCCCGGCCGCGTCAAGCGGTTCGACACGCGCTTCTTCACGGCGGACGCCTCCGCGATCACCCATCGCGTCGACGGCGTGATCCACGCCGATGCCGAGCTTGTCGAGCTGGTCTGGGTCGAGCTCGGCTCGAAGCCGCTCGCCGATCTGCATCCGATGACGCGCAATGTGCTCAACGAGCTCGACGCGCGCCTTGCCACCGGCCCGCTCCGCCACGATGCGCCGGTGCCGTTCTTCCATTTCTACGGCGGCAAGATGCAGAAGGATATTTTGAGCTGATCAGTTCGTGACGTCCGCATTGTCCGCGTCGGGCTCGGTGCCGACATAGTCGCGCGCGGGAAGGTTCAGCACTCGCCCGAGCTCGCTGGCGAAGCGACTGGCTTCCTCGCGCTTGGTGAAGCTCATCAGCGTGATCGGCTCGGTCCCTTTGTTGCCGCAAAGATTGACATCATATGTCGTCAGCTCCGGATCGTCGTCGTCGGTAATGCTGATGAAATGATAATCGGCGAGATCGCGATGCTTGCGAAAATTCAGCGGGCCGAACTGCCTGGTGATGACGATCTGGCGCAGCGTCTCGTTCAGCACGACGAAGGTGCGAAAGGTGAGCAGGATGATTCCGGGGATGCCCACGAGCAGCCCGAGTCCCGTGAACACCACCACCGGCATGAGATCATCGGCGAGCCGCCCAAAACCGGAGAAATCCTGCCGCAGGCCGAGCGCGACATTCCACAGCAGATAGAAGCTCGCCGCCAGCAGCGGCAATGACAGCAGCCGCCCGACCCAGGGCATGGGCCGGTCGATGCGGACGATGCGCCCGTCCACGGTCATTGCACCTGCCATCGAAGGTCTCCTCGGGAGCGAAAGTCATGGCTTGGTCGGAGTGAGCCGTGGATCGGTTCGATGGGACTCCTCCGTCATTCCGGGCGCGGCCCGGAATGACGCGAATGTGCTCAGGGCGTCGCGAAAAACAAAATAATCTTCCTACCTCCCCCGATGGCGGAGTTCCGCGGCGTGCCTATGTCTTCGGGAACGACACCAAGAACGGACACCGGGCGATGGCACAACGGCAACTCAAGCTTGGCGCGTTCATGCGCCCGATCAGCATCCACACCGGTGCCTGGCGCTATCCCGGGGCTTGGCCGGACGCCAATTTCAACTTCGGCCACATCAAGACGCTGATCCAGAAGCTCGAGGCCGGCAAGTTCGACGCCTTCTTCATGGCCGATCACCTCGCCGTGCTGAACATGCCGGTCAATGCGCTCAAGCGCAGCCACACGGTCACCTCGTTCGAACCCTTCACGCTGTTGTCGGCGCTCTCGGCCGTCACCGAGCGGATCGGCCTGATCGCGACGGGCTCGACCACGTTCGACGAGCCCTATCACGTCGCACGGCGCTTCGCCTCGCTCGACCATCTCAGCGGCGGGCGGGCGGGCTGGAACATCGTCACCACCTCGAACCCGGATGCGGCGCTGAATTTCGGCCTCGACGACCACATGGAGCACGCCGAGCGCTACAAGCGCGCCCGCGAGTTCTACGACGTCGTCACGGGCCTGTGGGATTCCTTTGCCGACGACGCCTTCGTGCGCGACGTCGAAAGCGGCGTGTTCGTCGATCCCGCCAAGATGCATGTGCTCGACCATCACGGCAAATATCTGAAGGTGCGCGGTCCCCTCAACATCGCCCGCCCGGTCCAGGGCTGGCCGGTGATCGTGCAGGCCGGCGCCTCCGAGGACGGCAGGCAGCTCGCCGCCGAGACCGCGGAAGCCGTCTTCACCGGCGGCGGCAGCCTTGCCGACAGCCAGAAACTCTATGCCGATATCAAGGGCCGCATGGAGAAGGTCGGCCGCGATCCTGAACACCTCAAGATTCTGCCCGGCGCCTTCGTCGTGGTCGGCGACAGCGTCGACGAGGCCAGGGAGAAACGCGCGCTGCTCGACAGCCGCGTGCATTACGACAGCGCCATCGCCTCGCTCTCGGTCATCCTCGGCACGGATGCCTCCGGCTTCGATCCGGATGGGCAATTGCCGGAAATCCCGGAGACCAATGCCAGCAAGAGCGGTCGCCAGCGCATGGTCGACCTCGCGGCCCGCGACAAGCTCACGGTGCGCCAGCTCGCCCAACGCGTCGGCGGCTATGGCGGGCTATCCTTCGTCGGCACGGCCAAAACCATCGCCGACCAGATGGAGGAATGGCTGGTCGGGTGCGGCTCCGACGGCTTCAACATCATGTTCCCGTTCCTGCCTGCCGGCCTCGACGATTTCGTCGACAAGGTGGTCCCGGAGCTGCAGCGCCGCGGGATTTTCCGGAAAGAGTACGAAGGGCCCACTTTGAGAGAGAATCTGGGCCTGCCTCGGCCCAAAAACCGGTTCTTCGAGGCGTAATCGGCCTGATCTGGGTGCTTTTCGAGCCCTAAAATCTTGACATCAGGCGGTTTCTGGCTAGGTTGCCGGCCAACGCGGGCCATTTGGCCGGCTCCAGATTCCCTTCATTCCTGAGGTTCTGAACATGGCCAAAGCGGTCACCATCAAGGTCAAGCTCGTGTCCTCGGCCGACACTGGCTTCTACTACGTCGCCAAGAAGAATTCGCGCACCATGACCGACAAGCTGGTCAAGAAGAAGTACGACCCCGTGGCGCGCAAGCACGTCGAATTCCGCGAAGCCAAGATCAAGTAAGATCGCGGAACGTAGAAGACTTTTGCGGGGCCCTTTCGGGTCCCGTTTTATTTTGGCCCCTCTCTCGTGTCCGGATACGCAGCAGCGCCCCGTGGACGTGACGCTACGCTGCGAGCTGGGCACAGCGAGTCATGGCCAGATTTTTTTCAACCTTCGGTTGCTCGCTCCCGAATGTATGTTACCGTGCACTTGCCGGGCGGAAATTTCCGTCCGGATTTGGAAGGACATGGTCATGAGATTCGCATCAAGCCTTGTCGTGCCTTCAACCATCGCTGTCTTGTCGACCGTCTTGCTGTGCGCGCCGGCAGCGTCGCAAATCCCAACCGGCTCCGCCGCCACGATTCCTCCCGTCACGGTCGACGCGCCGAAACAGGTGGCAAGGCCGCACGTGTCGGAGCGAGGAGCAAACACAATTGCGCCGCGTCGGACTGCCTCAACAGCTCAAACGTCAGTCGCGCGAACGCCTTCGTATGCGCCGGGTTCTGTGATGGGGAGGATTGCCAGCCTGGAGAAAGTCGCCAGCAGCTGCAACGGTGGCTGTGCATCAAGCTTCCCAAGCGGCAAAGATCCCTGGGTTGGATGCAGCGTGTCGGGCGGCAACATAGACTACGGACCTTTCTCGCCGACCTGCCGAGACACCATCACCCACAAATCCTACCTGGACTGCGTCGAAACCAGGACGTTCCTGGGCGACAACCGAAACAAGGCTCACTGGTTGTGCAGCAGTCTGGCCGCCGGCAACAGGTTTAAGGTCGCCGATCTCAAGCGGTCAGGACGCACGCGTTAGTCCATCCCGTCCGCCGGCTTTCTGGCGCAGTTGAACTTAGCTCTCCTGTCGTAAGTTCGCGGACGTCACGGAGCTTGAATGGGCTTTTTCTGGCCCGTCTTGGGCGCTCGCGTGTCCCGGGCGCGCTGCAACGCGCAAGCGTTGCTGCGCAGAACCGGGACCCAGAAAGCCACACAATACAACCAGCGACTGGGCCCCGGCTCTGCAACGCACCGCTAAAGAAGCGCCGCGCTGCGCCGGGGCACGAGAGCGCGAGGAAGCGTGCTTCTGGAACTGTCGCCTCCGCTATGCGCTCCCGCTTCGGCTGATCACCGAGACGATCAGGGCGCTGCGACTGCAACCGTTTCTTCGATAATCCTCAGTTGTCCATTTTCGCTGGTCAGTATGGATGAGTAATAACCGTGAAACGGACGGTCTCCTACCTTGGCCTCCCATGTTCCAGCATTGAGGACAAAGCTCGCTGATCTGAAGGCCATGTTCCCTCCGTTGGGTTCGCTATTGTGAATTGATATCGCTCAGCGCCGTTCGACAACTGAGCGTTGCTGCACCTCAATAAGCGCGGCAAATAAGTCGTCTGCTAAACCTGCACTTCCGCTTTCGTACCCTGGCCATTTCGAACCAGACGCGGCTCCGTTCCCGCCAAAAGCCTTTGGATGTTGGCACGATGGCGGATGATCACGTAGAGGCCGCCTCCGATCACCAGCAACCGATACGGCAATGGGTGCTCGACCGCGCAGACAAGAACGATTGACGTCAAAGCCGCGAGCATCGAGCTCAAGGAAACGATCCTGGTCATAGCCAGCACGAGGCCAAAGACGGCTGCAGCCCCCAATCCGACGGGCCAAGACATCGCCAGCAACACACCGAGCCCCGCGGCAGCCGACTTGCCGCCCGTGAAGTTCAGCCAGATCGATCGGCTATGTCCCAACAGCACAGCAAGTCCAGCCAGACAAACAGCCCATGGCACCCAGACATGCAGATCAGACGCTGTCGGCGGCGGGGATATTTCCGCGTACAGCCAAGGGCAGAACGAACGCGCGACGATGATGGCACCCACGCCCTTCAGCACATCGCCGACGAGCACGAACAAGGCAGCCCCCTTGCCGAGAGTGCGCAAGACATTCGTTGCCCCGGTGGACTTGGAGCCATGCCTTCGGATGTCGATGCCCCTGAGCAGCTTCCCCGCCAGATGGCCCGTGGGGACCGAGCCAAGGAGATAGGCGATCAACAACCCAACCGCGCCCGCTGTCCAAAAAGCCATGGGTTTTGGATCCAGTTTCCTGAACGCTGTTTTATCCCCGACTTCGTCTGACCGCTATACGTCACAAGTGGCCGATCACGGCCCCGAGGCTGCGACTGCGATCGAAGGTCTCTGCAGGTTGAAACGCGATGATAATGTCCGGCTGCCCCCGCGACGGGAAGGGTTCCTTTTTTCTCGCCGCCGGTGTTTCATCTGCGCGGCGGAGAACGGACATGCAGGGATCGCTGGGGGAAAAGATCGGTGAAGGGGCCTTCTCCGAGGCCTACGCCTGGGCGCCCGGTCAGGTCGTGAAGCTGTTTAAGGCCGGCGTCTCTCATCTGCTCGGCCGACACGAGGTACGCATGATCCGCGCCGTGCACGCCGCCGGCGTCCCCGTGCCGGCGGTGTTGGGAGAGGTGACGCTGGACGGGCGCTTCGGCATCGTGCTGGAGCGCCTCGACGGACCGACCCTGCGGCATCTCTCGCGCACCGGCGCGGTGACGTTCGAACAGGCGGGCGCGATCATCGCGGCTCTGGCCATGTCTCTTCACAAGACGTCGCCACCGCCGGAGCTCCCCTCCATGCGCGCGTATATGGAGAGCGAGTTGCGGCACGACGACGGCAAGGTCCCGAAGCACGTCGCCACTGACATCCTCACCCTGATCGATCGCCTGTCGACCGGCGGCGGGCTTTGCCATTGCGACCTTAGCCCCGGCAACGTGATCATGACTGCGGAAGGCCCCAAGCTCGTCGACTGGACCTTCGCGATGCGCGGGCCCGCCGCCCTCGATCTTGGGTTCTTGCATGTCATCCTGTCCGAGCTCGGCCCGAAAATAGCCGACAATCCGGAGCGGCCGCGCGCGACCAATGCGGCGGCGCAATCCGAATATGCGCGGCTGGCCGGCATGTCTCTGGCGGAGTTGACGGCGGCAATGGAGCCGTATTTGCCTATCGTCCGCACCTTCGTCGTCCTCGGAAACGTGGTGCCTGCGCTGCGGGAGCAACTGATCCAGCGCATCGAAGCGGGGCTGCGCGCGAAAGACTGAACCGTCCGCAACCTCGATTCCTGTTCGCCGTCTCAAGGCGCTCTCGATCACCGAGCAAATCTCGGCAGCCAGTGGAGCCGTTTGGCACAATCGGGTTGTATCGGGAGGCGGCCCTCGCGCTTGGTACAGCCAAAATCGGCATTCTTGGTCCTGTTTTATAGCCGGGCGCAACGCATCTATTCGCTGACGACCGGCGACCGGAGCGATCCCTATCCATCAGGATGAGTGGGAGCCCCGGTCAATGCGGAGAGCGGAGATTGCGGACACGAAGACACGAGTTCCACACAGCCTGACATTCTGTGGATGCCGGTGCGTCCACGCTCTTTGCATTATTCGCCCAAGAGACAAATGACCGAGGAGATAATTCCCATGAAGGCGATCGTTGTAACGGACCAGGCCGCAGGAAGGGCCGGGATGAAGCTCATGGACCGGCCCGAGCCGCAGGCAGCGATAAACGACGTCGTCGTTCAGGTTCATGCGTCGGGATTTGTACCGACTGAGCTGGCGTGGCCCTCGACCTGGACCGATCGCCTCGAACGTGACCGAACACCGTCGATCCCTGGGCACGAGCTGGCCGGAGTGGTCTCCGCCCTCGGATATGGCACAACGGGACTATCAGTCGGACAGCGGGTGTTCGGCCTCGCGGACTGGTATCGCGACGGCACGCTGGCCGAGTATGTGGCGATCGAGGCACGCAACCTTGCACCGCTGCCGGGCGACGTCGACTTTACGGTAGGTGCGAGTCTGCCGATCTCGGGCCTGACGGCGTGGCAAGGGCTGTTCCAACACGGCCGCCTTCAGGCGGGGCAAAGCGTCCTCGCACACGGCGCGGCCGGCGCAGTCGGATCGATGGTGACGCAACTCGCACGAGAGGCCGGCGCCTACGTCATCGGCTCTGGACGCGCCGCCGACCGTCAGACGGTGCTCGACTTCGGCGCGAAGGAGTTCGTCGACCTCGACAACGATACCCTGAAGGACGTGGGCAAAGTCGATCTGGTCTTCGATGTCATCGGCGGTGACATCCAGAAGCGATCCGCAGCACTGATCCGAGCCGGAGGAACATTGGTGACGATCGTGGGGCCGGCCGAGACGCGGCCCTCCGATGGCCTGGCGGTCGACTTCGTCGTCGAGTCCGATCGAGCCCAACTGAGTGAGATCGTACGGCGGGTGCGGGACGGACGACTGCGGACGAACATCGGCAACGTCTCGACCCTCGATGATGCCGTCGCCGCGTTAAATCCGACCAAGCGACGCAAGGGGAATACGATTATCCACATTCGTCCCTGAGAGACGCACGCCCATTGATGCGCGCGACCGGCCGGCGATCACCAGCAGCTCGGATGCCCGCTGGATTATCCGCCGCGATGGAGACGAAGCATGCGCTTCCGCCCTGCCAGGGCGTGTACTCATTAAGCGGCCGCCCGCCAGATGTCCGGTTTACCGCCAACATCGGCCGCAGACCTGAAGGCCTTCGAGGTCGCAGATGGGCCAATGGGAGACGTCACCGACGCCCAAACTTGACTGACGCAACACCGCGGCTAGCGAAGCGGGCGGGACCGGCTGAACAAGAAACCGCTGGGAGTGAACTTTCGGGCTACTGCGAGCGCGCTGGCCTCGCACGTTTCGAGCGCGATCTTCTGGGCCAGCATGACGTCGCCAATCGGAAGATCGCCAACGGGCAGGAAGCACAAGCCGATCTTTGGGCGACCGTTTTCGCCGATCTCGCAGACATTCGCAGCCGCTCCCGCATAGATCCTATAGCGGTTGCCCGTATCGCCGCCGACCACATCGAAATAGCCTGTTTGCGTGAATTGCCGCCGCTGGAGGGGCGAGAGGCAATGCCGCAGCAGCAGCAGCGCGCGTCCTTCGGGAGTGCTCTCGGCGCCGTGTCTAATGAACAGCGCCTTTGCAGCCCTCATCCGTGAGCGTTCACCCGGCCGGGACGGCCTGAACAGCCACACGGCTCAGCGATTCAGCCGCCGACCAGCCTGGGGAAGAAGAGAGTTTCTTCCGCAGTGGGGTCGAACGATCGGATCTGCGACACCTGATTTGAACCGGTCCGGACCGCGGCGGTGAAGCCGACGTTCCTCAGCTCGCGGAATCGCTGCTCCGCCTTGGCTACTTCTCGTGCATCGTTGGCGTCGAAAAAGTGACGGCTGTCGCCGGTACTGTCCATCACGACTTGGATCGGCATGCGGATCCCTCCTTGTTGCTTCATGACTGAATGTTGTCGAAGCTCCGAAACCGGCGCCGGAAGGCGCAACAAAATGGGCCCCAGCTCCCGGGGGGCAATGGGGGAAGAGCTGGGGCCCGACTGAATCACCCACTTGGGGATGGGCATTGGGAAAACTTGGTAACTGACGAGTCGTTCCAAACTGCCGTTCCGCCTACAAATGTTCAGCGGCCTCTGTCGTCCTTGCCGTTGGGACTACCATCGCCGCCGCCGTTACCCCAGCCATTGTTGCCGTGGTGATGGACCGCGCTCGCACCCGATTTAGCAATTGCATCGGACGTGAGGGAGGTGGAGAGCAGCAGCGTTATGGCTGGAGGTGTCACCACCGCGAACTTTCCGCAGGTCTTCAGAAATTCGCGGCGGTCATCGTCTTCGTCGGGCATGGGTCTCTCCGGAGCTGGCGCAGAGATTAAATACCTTAAATATTATTAAATCAATTGAACCATGTTAATAAGTCCGGTCACAAAGTGCGACAATAAGTTTCGTCCGGCTTCGCACTTTTCGGAACTTCCTCAGGGGCAGCGGACCGAAGCCCTCAAGCGTCGTCAGGTGCGCGGACCCGGCAATCTCCGGTCATCAGTATGCAGGGCGACTATGTTGAGCAGCCTGTGTCGGAGATTTAGTTCGCACTCAGGGACGAGTGGGCGATGTTCCGTGGCTAAGTGACGACTTTGAGCGATGGTTCGTTGGCTCGCTCGAGCAGGCACGTGTCTCGGCGCTGAATTCTTCGGCCATTTTGCGCTCCTAACATGCAGGCGGGAGCGCGGAATTGTCTCTCAGCCACCGACGCCTACGGTTAGACCCTCGGCCGGCGATGCGTATCAATGTGCGAAGTCGCTTATCATTGCTGGCGCTTCTCGTCCCCTCCTTCTCAGCAGGAGTGAAGGCGAGCGCTTGGAGAGGTTTTAGGAGGAAGCCCACCATCCGTCGGGGAATGGCTCCAGCAAAGTCCGATTGACTTGGTTGTCGTTGTCAGGGGCTGATAGGGCCTGCATTCCAGCTTGGTGGCGCGCGGCGACGGAAGCGGACAGACAGGGCGCCTGGTTCACGAGTTCGAAGGCGGCGCGAAGCAGGATGTGTCAAGCGTAATGGAGGCACACTGCGGGCGCTTCGCTCTGCTTCTTCGACTAGACCTCGAATATATTCCAATTCTGAGAGCTGAGAGGTGAGTTCGCTAAGTCGTTGGGCATAAAGGATTGCGCGAGAGCTTCGCATGAATGTTCTCCCCTGCGCAAAAAACTATCGGGAAAAACCAGCAAATCAATTTAACTATGTTAACGGGCTCGGTCACGAAAGTGCGCCCATAAGTTGCTCCAAGGCTATTCGAGGCTTCGCTACTCCCTCAGGGGCAGCGCGATGCGCTGGAGTCCGCTTTGGGCCCACTAGCGGTCCTCGACTGGCCGCGCTCCGTAGGTCAGCTACGGACCAATCGCGTCGATTTGGCGCTGCGGCGCTCAACGCAGGAACGTCCTCGTAGCTGCCAAGTTAAGCCGCCAAAATCACCTGTGAGGGAGACAAAGTCATGGCCCGCGCAACGGCCCACCCGGATCATCACTGCATCTCGAGCGAAGACATTCAGGGAACCGAGGTGTATGGAGCAGATGGAAAGAATATCGGTGAGATTGATCACCTCATCATCGACAAGGTGTCAGGCCGCGTAGCTTATGCAGTCATGAGCTTCGGCGGATTTGTTGGCTTGGGTCACAGCCACTACCCCATTCCATGGAGCGCTCTGACGTATGATACGTCGATCGAGGGCTTCCGAACCAATATCACAGAGCAACAGCTCAGGGATGCGCCGGAGTTCAGCGATGACTCCTGGCAGGATCGAGATTGGGAAACGCGAACCCACCGGTATTATGGGACACCCACTTACTGGGAAGCGCGAGGTGGCCTATAACGCCAGATGACGCGCCGGAATTTTCCAATCGTGAGTGTCAGCTGAATTGATCGGCGACCCTCGTGGATGCTGTCGGATCGATCTTCCGACCCATACCAGCATTGAGCTTCGCTGGACACCGTCCAGCGAAGTTCAGGCAGTTTTGATTGATGAGCCTTGCAGCGAACAACGCCTGCCGCCCGCATCGGAGGCGGAGGATGTCGCTCATTGGTTTTGCTCAGCTTCTCTCTAGAGTCAGCAATGGGTTCAAGCGGCGCCCAGCGGGCATTACCGTGAAGGTCCGCTTCGCACCAGAGGACTAAACCGCTCGCGCGGTAGAACGCCGCGGCTGGCGACACGGCGAAGCAATAGGCGACAGCTCATCGTGACGAGCGGGGCAATTAGCCCGTAGCTGACGATGATTCGATGATTGAGGACGTGCTGATCTGGAAGGCGTGGCGGAGCACCAACCATTGCACAAGAGCCAACTCGAACCCTCGATCGCGATTGTGTGCAACGTCGCGCTAGTTGGACGAGTCGGAATCTCGACGTAAGCAGAGTTACAAATGCGGTGATGCTCTTGACGAGCAGATCGAAACAGTTTCGGCTCTGATAGCTCTGGGGGCTTTCCAGCCACCAGAGATCGGTTAGCCTCATGGCCTTCGAATATCGAGGAGCTCACGTTTAGATTGTGTGGTGTGGTATTTTTGCTATAGCCAAGCCATTGAAAGTACAGGTGCCGCCAAACATCAAATCCCCATAGGCGATCGTCCTGATCGTCTGAAGGTTGTTTGACGCGACGTCCTACGTCCCCCCAGCGCGGTTTCCTCCTTTGGAGGCTTTCGGACGCCGGCCCCGTGTGCGCGGCAACACCGTCATAGGGCCGGCATCCGAAACCCTTCACAATTACGGAAGTCCCAAATTGGGCGCGGCGCTGGGCACTGATCGGGGCAGCGGTACCACTCCGTTTGATGATGCCGCGCTCCACGAAGTTCGCTCAAGCCGCTGGACGCCTCGCCTACGCCGTCCGCAACACCGGCGCCGGCGGCTGCGACGGCCGGATCAGCGCAAACGCGACCTGGATGATGCCGCCGGCCAGCCCCAGCGCGACGCCGATGCGCCAGGCCATCGTGTACGAGCCGAGCGCGTCGTAGAGCAGCCCGCCTCCGTAGGCACCGAGGAAGCTGCCGATCTGGTGGCTCATGAAGGCGAGGCCCTGGATCATCGCCTGCCAGCGCAGGCCGAACATCTCGGCAACCGCGCCCGCGACCAGCGGTCCGACACCCATCCACAGGAAGCCCATGATTGCGCCGAACAGCAAGGTCGAGGCAGGCGTCGCCGGCAACATGAAGTACCAGGCCAGCGCCAGCGAGCGCAGGACGTAGATGCCGCCGAGCAGCGCCAGCTTGTTCCAGCGCTGGCCGGCCCAGCCGAAGAACAGCGAGCCGAGCACGTTGAAGCCGCCGATCATCCCGAGCGTCTGCGCGCTCAGCATCGGATCGAGGCCGCAGATCGCGAGATAGGACGGCAGGTGCGTGGTGAGGAACACGAGCTGCATGCCGCAGACGAGATAGGCGCAGGTCATCACCACGAAGGACGCATTGCCGAAGGCGGTCTTCGCTGCAATCATCGCCGTGGCATCGACGATCTCGTCAGTCGCGGGCTTCGGCAGCGGGACCGCGTCGACGCGCCCGGCATACCAGGCCGCCGGGATCATCAGCACCGACATCACCACGAAGCCGGCCAGCCCAATGCGCCAGCCAAAGCCCTCGTTGAGCATCTGCCCGATCGGCGCTGACAGCAGCGCGCCGAGCGAGCCCGCGCCGGAGACGATGCCGAGCACGGTGGAACGCACCGTCGCGGGCACCGCGCGCGCCGCCACCGACATCGCGATTGCCGCCGCGGTGCAGGCGAGCGAGGTGCCGATCAGCACGCCGGCGCCGATCATGATGGCGACGAGACCGTTCGCGGTTGCCATCAGCACCAGGCCCGCGATGTACATGAACGAGCCTGCGATCATGATCGGACGGAAGCCGTAGCGCGTGGTCATTGCCCCGGCGAGCGGCTGGAGAAAGCCCCAGGCGAGGTTCTGCACGGCCAGCGCCAGCGTGAAATCGGAGATCGACAGATGGATGTCGTGGGTCAGCGGCTGCATGAAGATGCCGAGGCTCTGCCGCAGCCCCATGCTCAGCGTCAGCATGATCGAGGCGCCGATCAGGATGGGCAATGTCGGGCGCAGGACCTGCAACAGGGGCATTTTTGTCTCCCTCATCGGCGCGGCGCGAGCGCCGTCGTCTGCAATATCAGTTGATTTTGGTTACACAGACCTGTGTACTTAGGCTATGAATAGCGTGCGCTGTCAAGCAAACAGGACATTCACCGCCGCATGGCTCCCCCGCCCGCCCCACAGACGATGAAAGAGCGGATTCTCGAGACCGCCGACAAACTGTTCTATCTTCAGGGCATTCGCGCCATCGGCGTCGACACCATCGCGGCCGAGATCGGCATCTCCAAGCGCACGCTCTACAACCACTTCCCCTCCAAGGACGCGCTGATCGCCGCCTACCTGGAGCGCCGCTTCGTGCAGCCCCGCCCCTCCGACAAGCCCCCGGCCGAGCAGATCCTCGCCACCTTCGATTCGCTGGAGCGCCGCTTCGCCGCAAAAGATTTTCGCGGCTGCCCGTTCGTGAATGCCGTCGCCGAACTTGGCCCGGCGGACCGCGCCGTAAAGAAGATTGCCATCGCCTTCAAGGAAAGCCGCCGCACCTGGTTTCGCGATCGCCTCAATGAGCTCGGCGTTGCGAACGCAGAGGCACTCGCAACGCAGCTTGTGCTGCTGGTCGACGGCTCGATCGCGCAGGACCTCGTCCGCGACGACCCCGCAATGGCCCGCGCCGCGAAGGAAGCGGCGACGGTGCTGCTGCGGAATGCGGGGGTGACGGTGGGAGATCAGACTACGGTGAAGCGAGGCAAGCGGCCGGCCCGGCATCCCTGAAGCAGCTGCAACATCAGAACCCGCCGCTCGCCGCAAGAAGTACGGATCGGAAAGCACGCACCGCAAGGTCCGTTTGCCGTGCTTCACCCTTCGATCTCTTGAAGCGAGTGGACTGAGAGGAACCATCGTCATTTCGGCGTAGTTGACCTTCTTTACACCGGAGAAGGTCATGAATCGAAAATCGCTTCTTCTTACAGCCGCACTGTCCTTCGCTGTTGCCGCTCCCGTCTTCGCACAAGGCGGCGGCGGAGGTGGTGGCGGCGGAGGCGCGGGTGGCGCAGCTGCGAGCGGCGGCGCGTCCGGATCATCCGCCAGCTCAGGCGCAGGCACTGGCACGTCTGGCGCCGCCAATGGAGGCCACTCGGCGCCATCCGGCATGGGCACAAACGGAACCTCAACCGGCGCTCACACCAACAACTCTCCAACCAACCCGAACGTTCAGCCCCCGACGCCGAACGGGAATACCGCGAGCACACCGACCACCACCGGCGCGGGCAACACCGCGTCAGGATCGACACAGGCGGGCACGCCAAACGGGACCGACAGGTCCGGTATCACGTCCACCAACGGCGCCAACAGCGACAACAAGAACCAGATGAGCCCCGCGGAGCAGGCAAGAACGGGGATCAAGACGCTTCCACAGGATCAAACTCCAGGAGCCGTCAGTGCGCCGGGTGTTGGCGTCGGTCATGCGGCGAACGGCTTGCCGATCGGTACGCCCGGTTCAGGGACCAGCAACGTCGATCAGAAGTGACCCGGACTTTCTCCATCTCCACAGGGCCCGCTACGGCGGGCCCTTTCTGTGACGTCCTGAAGGGAGTGGACGAGGCCTAGGGCTGCGAGGGCGAGACATGGAGTAAACTTGGCATCAGGCGGCCCTGCCGATACACTGGTTTTTTTTGGGGCGTGCCCATGATTAGATTTTCGTCGTTGCTGCCAATTTCATTTCTGATCATCTGCACCCCGGCCTGGGCCGACGAGATGAAGATCCAATTCACGTTTGGACCTCCGCGGCCCTGCACCACCGTCTTTCCCAATCCCGAAATCAAGATGAAGAGTGTTCCGCCCGGCACGCGCACGATCGTCGTCAAGTTTCGCAGAGAGAAGAACTACGAGATGGGGGGCCAGGAGATCCCATTTCCTTCAGACAACATCGTGAAGCCGGAGAGCTTGCGAACCTGGGGCCCCTGCAATTCCGGCCTGTACACTTATGAGGTCATCGCGAAGTCCAGCACGGGCGCGGCCCTGGCCAAGGCAGAATGGTCGGAGCCCTATCCTCCCTGACCTGAAGGGTGGACGCCCGCTTGTTCGCCGTGGCGTGCCGGATTCCTCGCTAGCGGGATGACAGCAGAGTTTGTGGATGTTGGATGCTAGCAGGATGCTCCTGTTTTGCCCGACGAGTCAAACGGCAATGCTGTGCGCATCAGCCGTTTTGCAGCCGACGTAAGCCATTGATCCGACTAGTGTCGGCTACTGTGCATGGGGTTGTTTTCGCGTTTTTTTACGCGGGCGTGTGCCAGCGGCCTCACGCCGCGTGCGACACCACGCGATTGCGGCCGTCGTGCTTGGCGCGGTACAGGGCGGTATCGGCGCGCTTGAGCACGTCGCCAACCGCCTCGCCCTTCTGCTCCAGCGTGGTCAGGCCGATCGAGATCGTGACCTCGATGCGCTTGGTGCCCTTGTGGATCGCAAAGGGCTCGCCGGCGATCGAGCGGCGCAGGCGCTCGGCGACCATGCCCGCGACGTGGAGATCGGTCTCCGGCATCACGATGACGAATTCCTCGCCGCCGTAGCGACAGGCAAGGTCGATGCCGCGGATCGACTTGCGCACCCGCACGGCGAATTCGCGCAGCACGTCGTCGCCGGCGTCGTGGCCGTAATTGTCGTTGATCGACTTGAAGTAGTCGATGTCCAGAATCATCAGCGCCAGCGGCTTGCCGCGCGTTGCGGCCTGCTCGGCCAGCGTCGCGAGATGGCTCTCCATGTAGCGCCGATTGTGCAGCCCCGTGAGCGCGTCGGTGATCGCCATCTCGATCGAATTCTGCACGTTGTCGCGCAAATGGTCGGTGTAGCGGCGACGGCGGATCTGGGTGCGGGCACGCGCCAGCAGCTCGATCTTGTCGATGGGACGCAGCAGATAGTCGTTGACGCCGATCTCGAGCCCGCGCAGCAGCCGCGTCGCGTTCTCGGGGTCGGCGATCGCCAGGATCGGCACATGCCGCGTGCGCTCCAGCGAGCGCGCCTGGCTGCACAGCCGCAGGCCGTCGAAATTGTTGAGGTCGAGCGAGACGATCAGCAGATCGTAATTGCCCTCGGCGGCGTGGAACAGCGCCTCCGTCGGGTTCGGCTCGACGTCGATGGTGTGCTCGGCGGCAAGGATCGTCGCCAGCCGCTCATAGGAGGACTGGCGGTCGTCGACCAGCAGGATACGGCCGCCCTTGCCGGTGTCGGAGATCGCACTGCGCTCGGGCGCCTGCATGCCGATCTCGAGCGAGGTGATGGCGCGCATGCGCAGCTCGTCCGTCATCATCTTCAGCCGGGTCAGCGAGCGCACGCGCGCGATCAGCACGACATCGGAGACGGGTTTTGTCAGGAAATCGTCGGCGCCGGCTTCCAGCCCGCGGTTGCGGTCGGACGGGCTGTCGAGCGCGGTGACCATCACGACGGGAATGTGATGCGTGGCCGGATCGGTCTTGAGCCGGCGGCAGACCTCGAAACCGTCCATGTCCGGCATCATGACGTCGAGCAGGATGATGTCGCATTCGGCGCGGGCGCAGATCGCCAGCGCCTCGGTGCCGTTCGCGGCGGTCATCACGTCGAAATATTCGGCGGACAGGCGGGCTTCGAGCAGCTTGACGTTGGCAGGGACGTCATCGACGACGAGAATACGCGCGGACACTGTGAACTCACTTCCTATCCGATGAAACGTCGGACCGTCTCAATGAATTTGCCGACCGAGATCGGCTTGGACAAATAGGCCTCGCAGCCGCCCTCGCGGATGCGCTCTTCGTCGCCCTTCATCGCGAACGCCGTGACGGCGACGACGGGAATGCTGCGCAGCTCCGGATCGTCCTTGATCCAGCGCGTCACCTCCAGGCCCGAGACCTGCGGCAATTGGATATCCATCAGCACGAGGTCGGGCCGCATCTTGCGAACGAGGTCGAGCGCCTCGTAGCCGTTGCTGGTGCCGGTGGTCTGGTAGCCGTGCGCCTCCAACAGGTCGCGGAAGAGCTTCATGTTGAGCTCGTTGTCTTCCACGATCAGGACGGTCTTAGCCATCCCGCCCTCCTGATTGGTCCGCAGACCGATGCATGTGACGCCTCAGGCGCCGGTCGCCGGCGCTTCGAAAACTGGATTCAAACTAGCCTCGAATTCGCTTGAGTTTCGTTAAACCCGAGGGCCGACTTTCTGCGATGTGGTTTCCAGTTGCTTGTCGGGGGTCGCAAGACTTGGGTAAGAGACTGGGCAAGAGACTTGGAAACGAGACTCGGGCATGGTGGCCCCAAAGTAGACACCGAAAGTTAACGGAAAGGCAAACCGGCCACGTGAAAAAGCCTGTTCACAACCCGCGCGAAGTCGCTGAAATCGTTGCGCTTCAGGCGCTGTCTTTCGTCGCGGGCGAACCCGAGCGGCTGGGCCTGTTCCTGGCCGAGACAGGGGTCGGCCCGGAGATGCTGCGCAATGCCGCCTCGGACCCCAATTTCCTGCTGAGCGTGCTCGATTTCGTGATGCGCGACGACGCCACCGTGAAGGCTTTTGCCAGCACGGCGGAACTGCATCCGACCAACGTTGCCGCAGCGCGGCAGGTTCTCGGCGACGCGCTCGGCGACCCCAATTGGGAGCGCGACGTGCCGTGACCTCCTTGGAGACGGCCGGGCCCCGCTGCTTCTGCCGGGATTGTTCGGCCGATCTGGATATGGGCGTGCGGCGCTGTTCCGCCTGCGGTTCCCCCGCCTCGCCCGCCACCGCGCGCTCGCAAGCCTGACCATCGCCCATATCGACTGCGACGCCTTCTACGCGACCGTCGAGAAGCGCGACAATCCCGACATCGCCGACAAGCCCGTGATCATCGGCGGGGGCAAGCGCGGCGTGGTGTCGGCCGCCTGCTACATCGCCCGCACCTACGGCGTGCGGTCGGCCATGCCGATGTACAAGGCGTTGGAAGCCTGCCCGCATGCAGCCGTGATCCCGCCGAACATGGCGAAATATGTCCGGGTCGGGCGCGAGGTGCGCCAGGCCATGCAAGCGCTGACGCCGCTGGTCGAGCCGCTTTCGATCGACGAGGCGTTCCTCGATCTCTCCGGCACCGAGCGGGTGCACGGCATGATCCCGGCCAAGGTGCTGGCGCGGTTCGCACGCAACATCGAGCGCGACATCGGCATCAGCGTCTCGGTCGGCCTCTCCTGCAACAAGTTCCTGGCGAAGATCGCCTCCGACCTGGACAAGCCGCGCGGGTTTGCTGCGCTCGACCAGGACGAAGCGCGCCTGATGCTGGCGGAGAAGCCGGTCGGTTTCATTTTCGGCGTTGGACCCGCGACGCAGGAGCGTCTGGTGCAACGCGGCTTCCGCATCATCGCGGACCTGCAGAAGGCCGACGAGATCGAGGTGATGCGGCAGTTTCCGAGTGACGGCCGCAGGCTGTGGCGACTCGCGCGCGGCATCGACGACCGCCGCGTCGAGCCCGATCGGGGCGCCAAGACGATTTCGAGCGAGACGACGTTCGAGACCGACATCCGGGACTTCGCGACGCTGGAGAAGATTTTGTGGCGGCTGTGCGAAAAGACGTCGTCTCGCCTTAAGAGCAGCGAGCTCGCCGGCCTGACCGTCACGTTGAAGCTGAAGACCGCCGATTTCCGCCAGCGCACCCGCTCGCAGTCGATCACGGCCCCGACGCAGCTTGCCGCGAAGATCTTCTCGATCTGCCGCGAGATGCTGGCGAAAGAGATCGACGGCACCGCCTTCCGCCTGATGGGCGCCGGCGTCAGCGCCCTGCGCGAGGGTTCAGTCGCCGACGACACCGACATGCTCGACCGCCGCGCCGCCCATGCCGAGCGCGCGGTGGACAGCTTGCGCAAGAAATTCGGCAGCGCCGCAGTGATCCGCGGCATCGCGTATGAGGGGCCGGAAAAGGCGCAGGAGTGATGACAGGCGAACGCGACCTCCACGCACTGCTGAGACACATGAAGCCGGAGATGCGGCCGGGCATCTTCGTGTTCTGCACGATCCCGACGAACGAGCCAGTTCCCGCAGCGCTCAGTCCACTGCTGACGTTTTGCGAGCAGGAAGGAACGACGCTGGTGCTCCTGCGCGAAGAGGCCGAAGCGGCAGGACTACGCCACGCATTTGCATCGTGCCTGATCACCCTGACGGTTCACTCCGCACTCGATGCGGTCGGCTTCCTGGCGGCGATCACGGCACGTCTCGCCGCAGCCGGCATCAGCGTGAACGCCGTGTCGGCGTTTCACCACGATCATTTGTTTGTGCCGGCAGACAGGGCCGACGACGCGATGGTTCTTCTGCGAGAGATGTCCAACGCAACACACTTGTAGCGAAAGATCTCAATCCGCGACAGCCACCGCTTCGATCTCGATCATCCATTCCGGCGCGGCGAGCGCCGAGACGCCGACCAGCGTGCTCGCCGGCGGCTCCATACCTTCGAAGAAGGCCGAGCGGGCCTTGCCGATGATCGGGCGCAGCTCCGGCTTGTAGTTCACGACGAAGGTCGTGATCTTCACGATGTTGGCGTAGCTCGCGCCGGCCGCCTTCAGCGCATGCCCGAGATTCTGCATCACCTGCGTGGTCTGCGCCGCGAGATCGCCCTCGCCGACAATCCGCCCCTCCTCGTCCACCGACACCTGGCCGGAGATGTAGATCGTCCGCGCCCCCGTGGCGGTGACGACATGCGAATAGGCGGGATTGTGATGCAGGCCGCTGGGACGGAGATGATCGAGCTTGGGCATGACGAGCCTCCCGGATGTTTGTGGTTGGGAGGAGCGTAGCCAGAGACCGCGTTGCAGGCCAGCCCTCAATTGCAGGGCTTGCTGTCCTTCGCGTCGAACTTGCCCATCGCGCCCGAAATCACAAAATCGTTGTAATCGAGCACAAGCTGGCGCGAGACGCCGTTCTCGTAGAGCTCGAACGCCATCGCATAGACCGGCGTCTGCTCGCCTTCCTTCTGCTGGGCCTCACGATCGAAATAGCTGACGGTGACGGGCCAGCGCTTGAGGGACTTCATGTGCTCGTCGGACGTCGAGGGATCGGGCGAGCCTTCGCGTTCGGCGGGGATCGGCTGGCCGATCACGGTCAGCGTGTTGTAGACCTTTTGGCCATCGTCGGAGCCGTCATAGACGGAGAGTTCGAGCAGCGACTTGCCGTCCTTGGCGGCGGCAATGATGCGCTGGATCTGTTCGGTCGGGAATACGATCTTGCCGTCGAGCGTAAAGCTCTTCGGGGCCGGCAGCTTCAGCTTGACGTTGATGTGGTCGCCGTCGCGCTCAGCCGAGCCGTCGACCCGGCCGGCATCCGCCTCGTTCATCCGCGTCTCGATCTTGAAGCGGTAGCTTTTGCCGCCGGCGTCCTCCCAGGAATTGGAGCGGAGGTCGCTGAGCGTGACCTTGCCCTCGCCGCTGTCGAGCTCGGAAACCTGGCGGAATTCGGAGGTGTAGCCCTCGCACGAACTTCCGGTGAAATTGTAGAGGATGCGGCCGCGCGCGCTGTTGATCGAATTCGAGCGCGATTTCACCAGGCTCAGATCATAGAGCGCCTGATGCGCGAGAAACGGACCGTTCGCGGCCAACGCCCCGCCTCCGGGGCCGAGAGCGGCCGCCGCGAGCGCCGTCACACCGAGCGAAGTCCGGAAAAGGTGCAGCATGTCTGGTTCCTGAGGAAAGCGCAGATTCGACATTTTAATGACCGTTCCATTGCGTCGCAACTGAGGCCGTTTCACGTAAAGTTGCGGCCTTTGCGTTGAACCTCCTGCCCTGCCTCAACAAAATGCCACCCCCGACGGTTGCTTGCATGTGGCGGCACGATGGGCGAAACAGGGCCCGCCCGGCCTGCAAGGGATGCGCCGGGGCGGATGGATTTTTGGACAACGAGGTCGGACATGGCGGGCACGGTCGAGCAGAAGCTGGCGGAACAGGGCATCAAGCTGCACGAGGCCCCCACCCCCGTGGCAAACTACGTGCCGTTCGTGCGCACCGGTAATCTGCTGTTCGTCTCCGGCCAGGTTTGCTTCGATCCCGCCGGCAAGCTGATCGCCAAGGGCAAGCTCGGCGCCGGCGTGACCATCGAAGACGGCGCCGCGGCCGCCCGCGGCTGCGCCGTCAATCTGCTGGCCCAGGTCAAGGCGGCGCTGGGCGACCTCGACAAGGTCGTGCGCGTGGTGCGCCTCGGCGGCTTCATCAACTCGGCGCCGGACTTCCTGGACGGGCCGAAGGTCCTCAACGGCGCCTCCGACCTGATGGTCGCCGCCTTCGGTGACAAGGGCCGTCATGCCCGCACCACTGTCGGCGTCGCCTCCCTGCCCGCGGATGCGGCGGTCGAGGTCGAAGGCGTGTTTGAGGTCGCCTGAGGCGAATGCGCGCTCCTGATTGGCTGACAGCCCGCCCGGTCGCCCATCGCGGCCTGCACGACATTTCCCGCGGCATCGTCGAGAACATGCCGGGCGCGGTGCAGGCTGCAATTGCGGGCAATTTCTCCATCGAGGTCGACATCCAGCTCTCCGCCGACGGCGAGGCCATGGTGCATCACGACCATGCGCTCGGCCGCCTGACCGAGGCCACCGGCCCGCTGGTCGAGAAAACCGCCACTGAACTGAAGGCGCTCACGTTCAAGGACACGGCCGAGCGGATGATGTCGCTCAGCGACCTCTGCGCCCTTGTTGGCGGCCGCGTGCCGCTGGTGATCGAGGTTAAGAGCCGTTTTGACCGCGACCGCAAGCTGGTGAAGCGGATGGCCGAAGTGCTCGCGTCCTATGATGGCCCCGCGGTCGGCATGTCGTTCGACCCGGACCAGGTGCTGGCGCTGCGCGAGCTGCTGCCATCCCGCCCCCGCGGCATCGTCGCGCAACGGAGCTATCAGGACGACTACTGGGCTCATCTGACGCAGCAGCAGCGCGACAGCATGCTGTACCTGCGCCATGGTTTTCAGACCCAGCCGCAGTTCGTCGCCTTTAGGGTCGACGACCTGCCCGCCCCCGCCCTCTGGATCGCCCGCAATGTGTTCGGCTGCGCTCTACTGGGCTGGACCGTGCGTACGACCGAGCAGCGGACGCGGGTCGCGCAATATGCGGATCAGATGATCTTCGAGGGCTTCGTACCCTAGGCTTGATGTTTCCCACTCTTGAAGTCGCTGCTGCAATGCACGATCTTGGGCACGATGGCACCATCCGAAATCACCCTTGAGGCCGTACCTTCCATTGGCGAAGTATCGCCGGACGACTGGGACGCCTGCGCCAATCCCGGCGGCAAGTCTTGTAATGGGCATGGCAAGGGAACCTCATCCGGACTTCCAGGGGATTCCCTCGGCCTCTCAAAGCCCGGCTATAACCCCTTCGTCTCCCACGCGTTTTTATCGGCTGTTGAGAAATCGGGTTCGGCCACGATCCGCACCGGCTGGGGACCGCGGCATCTCGTGGCCAAGGTCGACGGTCGCGTCGCCGGCGTCGTGCCCTGCTATCTGAAATCGCACTCGCAAGGCGAATATGTCTTCGACCGCGGCTGGGCCGATGCCTATGAGCGCGCCGGCGGGCGGTACTATCCGAAGCTGCAGGTTTCGGTTCCGTTCACGCCGGCGACGGGACCGCGGCTGCTGGTCCGCGACGGCGTTGACCGCGAGCACATCATGGAAGCGCTGGCGAGCGGGTTGGTGGCGCTGTGCGGTGTCAGCAAGGCTTCCTCGGTGCACGTCACTTTCGCCCGCGAGGCGGAGTGGAAGCTGCTCGCCGAGCACGGCTTCCTCCAGCGCACCGACCAGCAGTTCCATTGGCACAACGAAGGCTTTGCGAGTTTCGACGATTTCCTGGCGACGCTGAACTCCCGCCACCGCAAATCGATCAAGCGCGAACGGCGCGATGCGCTGGCTGCCGGGGTCACCATCCACTGCCTCACGGGCAAGGAGATCACCGAGGATGCCTGGGATGCGTTTTTCATGTTCTACATGGAGACCGGCTCGCGCAAATGGGGCCGCCCTTATCTGACGCGGGAATTCTTCTCGCTGATCGGCGAAACCATGAGCCAGGACGTGCTGCTGGTCATGGCATGCCGCAACGATCGCTGGATCGCGGGCGCGATCAACTTCATCGGCTCGGACACGCTGTTCGGCCGCAACTGGGGTGCGGTCGAGCATCATCCCTTCCTGCATTTCGAGGTCTGCTATTACCAGGCGATCGACTTCGCCATCAAACGCGGTTTGGCGAATGTCGAAGCCGGCGCGCAGGGCGAGCACAAGATCGCACGCGGCTACCTGCCGCGGACCACCCACTCCGCTCACTTCATCGCTGATCCGGGCTTGCGCCGCGCCATCGACGATTACCTCAAGCGCGAGCGCGCCTATGTTGCGGAAGCCGGACGGGAGCTGGCCGAGCTCGGCCCGTTCCGCAAAGGCGCCGACGAGGCGCCTTGACGGTTCGTTGCGGCTGGTGACAGTAAGCGCAAAATTCCAGGGAGCCGCCGCCATGACCGCCTACGACCCCGACAACATCTTCGCGAAGATCCTCCGCGGTGAATTCCCCTGCCACAAGGTTTACGAGGATGAGCACGTGCTCGCCTTTCTCGACATCATGCCGCGGGTACCGGGCCACACGCTGGTGATTCCAAAAGCTCCTGCCCGCAACATCCTCGACATCAAGCCGGACGACTACGCCCACGTCGCCCGCGGCGCACACAAAATCGCTGCCGCAGCGATGACGGCGTTCAAGGCCGACGGCATCACCGTGCAGCAGTTCAACGAGGCGGCCGGCGGACAGGTGGTGTTTCATCTCCACATGCACGTGATGCCGCGCCACGACGGCGTGGCGATGCTTCCGCCCGCCAGCCGCAAGGAAGACGTCAAGGTGCTGGAAGAGAACGCGACCAAGCTGATCGCGGCGTTGAAGGCGGGCTGACGCTCTCCACTCGTCATTGCGAGCGCAGCGAAGCAATCCAGACTGCCTCCGCGGCTACAGTCTGGATTGCTTCGTCGCAAGAGCTCCTCGAAATGACGGAGGAGACACTTCACTCCGTCTGAAAATCTCCCGGCTGCGGGGCGGCCAGCGGCGTGAACTCGCAACGATCTGGTTTGATGTCGATCAGCGGCGTGTTGTCGAGGCAATCGAGCCCGCGCACCAGAATCGCGTTGCCTTCGATGCCGACCAGCTTCACGATCGACGTGCCGATCGGATTAGGGCGCACCGGCGAGCGCAGCGAAAACGTGCCGCGGGTCTTCTCGTTGTTCTTAGGGCTTTGCAGGACGATGTCGCGGCGCGACTTGTCGAGCCAGTAAAGCACTTCGAGATTGCTGTAGAAATCGACGCCCTTGATCGCCGGCACGAACGGCTCGAAGATCTCGAGCCGACATATCGGGCCGTCTGTCCGGCCCTGCCGCGGGGTCTCCATCCGCGAGCTCCAGGGCGTGCGGATGCGGCCGATGAAGACGAGTCCGGCATCTTGCGTCGGCGGCAGCTCGATGGAGACTTCACCCTCGCGGAGCTGGTTTTCGCGAACCATATGTCCAATTCCCTGCTGTTCGCCGGCGGTTTTAGCCCAACCACCACTTGCCGGCCAGCATGAAGACTTCGCCCGCGACCACGCCCGCGAAGATCGAGCGGCGGGCCAGCAGGAAGACGACGAGGCCGGCGCCGACCGCACCGTAGCGCAGGGCGTCCGGCACGCTCGCAAGCGCCCCGGGGGGCTCGACCACGATCTGGGCGATGACGCCGGCCAGGGTCGCCGTGGCGACCGCCCGTACCCAGACCAGAAGCTCGGAGCCCTCGTCGATGCCGCCGCCGAACCACAGGCCCAGCATGCGCCATATCTGGTTGGGAACAACGCCGGCGACGAACAGCACCGCCAGCGCGTGCCAGTCGCCGATGAGCTGCGCAAAGCTCATGCGCGCACCTCCCGCCACCAATGCGCGCCATAGGCAATCGTGCCCGCCACGAGCCCGCTGACGAGGATGTCGAGGCCGGAATTGATCTTCGCGGCCAGTGGATACAGCAATATGCCCAGCGCGAGGGCGACGACATCGGCGAGCTCGCGGCTGTTGCGTGCGGTCGAGAACAGGAAGGACAGCGGCGTCAGCAAAAGGATCGCCGCGCCAAGCGTCTGAGTCAGATTGGCGGCAAGGAAATAGCCGACCGCATTGGCGGTGAGACACACCGAGACAAGACCGAAGCCAAGTCCGTTGACGAAGGCGATCCGGCGTTCACGCGGTACCTGCGGCAGGAAGCGATGGCATTCGACCCACAGTGTCACCGCGGTGAGATGCGCCGCGAAAAACAGCTCGCGCCGTTTCGTCGTCGGCGTGCGCATCAACGGCAGCACCGAGACCACCATCGGAAACAGCCGGATCGCACTGACGGTGACCGCGATCGCGGACTGGACGATCGTCGCGCCGGAGCCAAGCGTGGTGATCAGGATGATCTGCGCCGGACCTGCCCAGACGAACAGCGTCGAGCAGAGCGCCCAGAGCAGGCTGAAATGTGTGTCGTGGGCGAGCGCGCCGATGCCGAGATAGGTCACGAACAGCACGAGCGTGAGGATGGTCTGCGTGATCGAGCTCAGCCCCCACGCAAAGGCGCGCCAGGGACTTTGCCATTGAGGTGAATTGAGCGGAGGAAGCGCCACGGGGAGTCTTGGCCGGATGAGGAATCGTGCCCGCATAACGGGCAATGCGGCGCCTCGCGTCAAGAAAGCGCACGGCGGGGCTGGCATGCACGCTGGGACAGATGCCCTACCCGCTCACACCGCGATTCTTCAGCACGAAGCACGCCCCGCCGGCCTTGCGGATGCGACCGCAGAGTTCATCCGCCTCGCTCCGCGTATCGGCGCCGATGCGCACCTGGTAGAAGGCGCGCGTGCCGCGGCTGCGCATCACCGAGCTGAGCAGGCTCGGATCACGTTCGCCGATCACGGCGCTCAGCCGCGTGACCGCGCGGGAGTACATCGCCAGCGCGCGGTTGCGGTCAAAGCCCGCGGCGAGCTGCACGCCCCAGACCTTTGCAGCCGCAAGCTCCACATGCTGCTCGAGCTCGGCGACGAAGGCATTCGGCGCGCGCTTCAAAAGCGCCATCAGATCGCGGCAGCTCGTCGGCGGCACGCTGGGCGGCCCCTTGCCGGTCGCGCCTGCCTTGGCCCACGCATCGACGCTCGTGCCGGTGATCGCAAGAACGTAATTGCGGGTCTGCTCGGGCATGCCGCCGGTGCCGGCGAGCCATTCCTGCACCCGGCGCGGCCCGGCATTGTAGGCGGCCGCCGCCAGCCCCAGATTGCCGAACTGGTTGCGCAGCTCGTTCAGGAATTCCGCCGACTTCGGCAGCGCCTGCACCGGATTGAAGGGATTGAGCAGCCCGCGCTCGCTCGCGGTGCCCGGCATGAATTGCGCGATCCCCTGCGCCCGCTCGCCGCTGCGCGTCACCGGCCCGACCGCATCGGTCTGGAAGCGGCTTTCCTGCCAGATCACGCGGGCGAAGAACTCCAGCGGAAGATTGGCATCGCGCGCCGCGGCCTCGATGATCAGGCAGATCGACTCCCGCGTGTCGCTCTCCCGCGCACCGGGCTTCTCCGGCTGCACAGCGAGTTCTTCGACGCTTGGGATGGCAACGTCGGTCTTGGCGGGCGAACTGTCCCATGCCGCGGCCTGGGTCGACGAGACAAGCAGCGCGGAGATGATGCACATCGCAATCTGCACCCATCGCGCGCAGGCACGGCGGTAGCGCGCCTCGGCGCGGCATGCGACAGTGTGATCAACAATGTTGTGGCATCGTGCCATGGTTCGACGGGTCGCCAATATTATGCTGCCTGACCTGCTTCTCCCAATGCGTTACCCCGCCAACCGGATCCGCGCGATCCTTGTCCTCGCCGCGCTCATCCTGAGCGTCGCGCCAGCCGCCGCGCAGGTGACGTCTCAAGTCGCGTCTCAAGTCAATTGGCGGATGACCACGGAATACCCTGAGAATAACATCTCCGGGATTGGGCTGGCGACTTTCGCCAGCCGCGTCTCCGACCGTACCCACGGCTTCGTGACCGTGACTAACGCCTTCGACAACCAGCTCAAGATCAACTCGGGCGAGATGCCGCGCGCGGCGCTGGACGGCCGGATCGCGGGCGGCGATGCCTTCGCGGGCGCGCTCTCGGGCCTCGACCCTGTGCTCGGATTGTCCACCCTGCCTTTTCTCGTGCAATCGGTGGATCTCGCCCGGGCCACCAATCTGCGGGCGCGACCGCTCTATGAGAAGGCGCTGGCTGCGCGCGGCCTCAAGCTGCTCTATGTGACGATCTGGCCGGCCACGGGCCTCTGGTCGGAGCAGTCGCTCGACGGTGCTGACGACCTGCCGAAACTGAACCTGCGAACCTACGATGCCAATTCCACCGAGGTCATGCGCGCAGCCGGCGCGAACGCGCAATTCCTGCCGATGGATGCGGCGCTCGCCGGACTGAGGGAACACCGGCTGAATGCCTTCCTCACCTCCGGCGACGGCGGCGCGGGACGCAAATTGTGGGACTTCCTGCCGCATTTCACGGCCATCAACTACGCGATGCCAATCTCGATCGCCTTCGTCCGCAGCGACGCCTTTGCCGAACTGTCCGAACCGATGCAGCGCGAGGTGCTGGCGGCGGCGGCCGAGACTGAGCAGAGCCAGCTGGCGCTATTGAGCCACCGCACCATCGAGAACTATGCGCGCATGCGCGACAATGGCGTCCATATCGCCGAGCCGGCGCCTGCGTCCCTTGTCACGGAGCTGCGGAAGGCAGCAACGGGCGCGATCACCGCCTGGGAAACCCGGGCAGGCGCGGAGGCGACCGCCATCGTCGAATGGGCGAGACAGCAATGAGGGAGCGGTAGCGGCGCTCCGCTGGTCTCGCTGCCTACCGCCTTAGTTTTTGACCGCAACCGGGATTTCGCCCCGGATGGCGCGGTCGAGGGCATCAATCAGCGCCTGGATCTCGATAAACTTGTTGCGCGCTCGCTCGGCCGTGTCGCGCACAAAGGGGGCGGCCAGCACTTTCGCATGCGCGTCCCTGTCCTCGATCATGCGCTCACGGGCCTTCTTCAGGGTTTCAAGTCGCTCGCTCATCCGGCCTCTCCTGAAAAAATCGTCTCGATCCCTCGTCCGGACTCGTTGATCGACGAGCGCGGCGAACGAGCAACCCTCAACAGCCGCGGCAGATGTTCTTCAGCTTCGCCGCGGTTCTGGCCTCTTCCGCCACGAACGGGTCCTTGTAGGCAGCACGGGACCCATCGCCTTCCGCAGCAGCGGGCTTTTTTTCCTTCGGAGGAAACGCAGCATCGTAGCAGGCGAGACGTCCGCTCGTGCTTTCGATCGCCCGGCAGTCCGGTCCTGCCGCGACAGCGCCTTGCGACAGTGTGCCAAGTATCAATGTGCCAAGCATCAATGCGACGAGAAGCGCTCTCCGGCGGATCCAGTCGACCAGACGAAATCGAGTCATGCACGCTCCTGCTCAGTCGGCGGGAGCGCTGGTGACCCTCAGTCACCGGTCGATGCCAATGGAAAGGCGGTGATGGCGCGACTCTACGCTTCCCTCCCGCGAATAGCGAGCTTTAAGGGATACGCGGTATCGGGAAGGCGATTTTCGGCGTGACAATGGTTGCGCGTTTGCCTTGGCCCCCGGCCTCGTTTAGGTCTGGCAATAGGCGGCGGTATCAACACAGGCGCGACAATATGGTGACCATTTATTTCGATCTCGACGGCACGCTGACCGACCCGAAGCCCGGGATCACGCGCTCGATCCAGTACGCCCTGGAGCGGCTCAACGTTGCGGTTCCGAGCGAGGACGAGCTGACCTGGTGCATCGGGCCGCCGCTGCATGCCAGCCTGCAAAAGCTCACGGGCAGCGCGGAACTCGCCGACCGGGCGCTGCTGCTCTATCGCGAGCGCTTCAGCGACGTCGGCCTGTTCGAGAACGAAGCCTATGCCGGTATCGTGGACACGCTGACAACGCTTGCCGCGACAACACCGCGCATGTTCGTGGCGACCAGCAAGCCCGCGGTCTACGCCACCCGTATCGTCGAGCATTTTGGCCTCAAACCGTATTTCGAGCGGGTGTTCGGCTCCGAACTCGACGGCACGCGCGTCGACAAGCGCGACCTGCTGCGCTACGCGCTCGACGAAGCCAGGGTCGATCCCGCCAGCGCGATCATGATCGGCGACCGCAGCCATGACGTGGTCGGCGCCCGCACCAACGGCATGACCGCGATCGGCGTGCTCTATGGCTACGGCAGCGAGACCGAGCTGCGGGACGCCGGCGCGCATCACATCTGCGCCGCGCATCCCGAGCTGCTCGGCCATTGCGTGATCTAACTCTATCAAGCGGCGACGGTCTCCACCGCCGCCAGCATGCCGGTCTTGGCGTGACAGTTCAGGTACTCGAAGAACTGCTCGTCGGCAGCAGCCACGGTGACCTCGTGGTAGAGCCGCAGTTTTGCCGAGGGGCCGAGCGTCGACAGGTACTTCATCGCGGCGCCGAATATCCTGACGTGGGACGGATGCGATTCCGCCCACCGCTCCAGCGCCGCCAGGCTCTTCCACCAGCTTTGACCGTAGGACTTTTCACTCGCGTCCCCGCCGGCTGCAAGCACGCGCATGTAACGGTTGGCGTAACAGCCGATGCCAAGGCCGTCATCGCGCAAGAAATCCATGCCCTCGCGCAACACCGGTTCGACGTCGTCGAGATAGAGCTTTCGTTCAGAGGTCTCGGTATCGCTCCAATCCTGGCCTGATCGGATCAGACAGAGATTGTCGTGCGCCTTCACGCGCAGCCGCGCGCCGTCGCGGATCAGCTCGGGATTGCCGCCCGGCGACATCGGGCCGGTCTGTGACAGCGGGATGCGGTCGCGCATGCCGCCCCAATAGGCGTGCTCCTGCACCTCGCCGCTCATGCCGCCGGAGATTGCGGCGACGCCCTCGGGCCGGCCGAGCGAGGAAAACAGCGTCTCGTGCCGCGCCACCGTGGGGCGCAGCACCTCGATGAACGTGCCGATGCCCTCGGGCTGCGCTCCGGTCCAGGCCTCGCGCGCCGATGCAAACCATTTGTCGAACCGCGCAATGTCGTCCCAATAGGCCACCGAGACGACGTTCTCGTAGCCTGCCTGATCAACATATTGCGCCCGGTCCCAATGCGAAGGACCGCCTTCCGCGGCAAACCGCGCCGCGATTTCGGCGAGAGCGTCCGTTGCAGCAGCTGCCGCCGTGCCGCGATACTGAAGGCCGAAATAGGCCATCACGACCCGGTTCACGGAAGGCTTATAGCGCGCCACGAAGGACGGGTATGGCGGCTGGTAATCGTCCGGCACGCGCTTGTGGCGCGTGCGCGGCGTCTCGAGATGCAGAGGAATTGCGGATTCCATGATCGTGCCTCCCTCGATTGCGGCGATCAGCTCGCCGCCGCGGCAATGTCCGTGGGCTCGACGGTGTCGACCGGCAGCGCAAACTGCTCGACGCGCTGGTATCGCTTCTTGTTGAGCAGGAGCCGGGTCACGTCGGGGCGCGAATAGTGCCCGGCTGGATCAGCGGCGTTCTTGGCGACGCCGATGGCGCCAAGATCGATCTCGGCGATCAAGAGGCCCTCCTGGTCCGGCGCGAGCTTATCGCCGATCTGGCTGCCATCGGGGCCGTAGATCGCAGCGAAGCCGCCGCCGGCATGCAGCAGCGCGTGCTTGTCCGGCCGATCACAGAGCTCGTCGATCATGGCTTGCGAGACCGTCGCGCAAGGCGCGAGCACGAAACAGGAGCCCTCGACCGCATAGACGCGCGAGGCGGCGTTGTTCACCTCGGCGCCGAGCGCCGGCGCGAAAGGATCGTAGAGCGAAAAGCTCGGCCAGGCCGCGACATGGACCTGCTCATTCTGGGCATACATGGCGTATTTCGACAGCGGCTGGAGATGCTCCCAGCAGCACAGGGCGCCGATGCGGCCGATGTCGGACCGCGCGTGCACGGCGAGATCGCTGCCGTCGCCCTCGCCATAGACCGTGCGCTCGGCATGGGTCGGCCGCAACTTGCGGCGCTTTGCGATGGTCTCGCCATCGGGCCCGATCAGCCATTGCGCCAGATAGAGACTGCCGCCGTCGCGCTCGGACAGACCGAGCACGGCAGTGAGCTTGGCCTTGCGCACGGCGTCGCGCAGCCGCTCGGCCTGCAGACTGTCATAGGACAGCGAATTGTCGAAATAGCGTTGCACGAAGCCACGACCGATCGCCCAGGCCGGCGAATCCATCCAGATGTGCCAGGGGTAGCCGGGGATGAAGGCTTCCGGAAAAGCGATCAGCTTGGCGCCCTTCTCGGCGGCGTCCCTGATCAGGGCGATTGACTTGTCGATCGAGGCGTCGAGATCGAGCCAGGCGGGCGCCGCCTGCACCACCGCGACCTTGTATTTCGGATGTTCGATGCCCATTCCCGCCTCCCTTGCCGGTTGATCGGAAGCCAGGTCCGATGCAGTCTATTTGACCAAGCCGGGCGGCGGGCGCTCGACCGCGGCGGAACAAAAACTCGACCGGACGGGATTCACCGACCCGGTACGGGATTTGCCTTCGTCAGTCGGGACCAGCGCCGACACGCGATTTTGCGGGATGTGAAAGGGAGGCTCTGCAGATGCCAATCCAGTTCACCACGGACGACAGCCCAGGCCACCGCCGGCTTGCGCTCTGGCAGGAAATCGTTTGCGACGTCTTCGTCGGGCTCGACTGCAGGTCCGATCTTGGCAGCGCCTTTCGCGGCACGGTCACCCGGGCGCCACTGGGCAAGGCGGAATGCTCCGAGGTCTGCTCCGACCGTCAACACGTGTTGCGCACGCCGTCGCGCATCGCGCGCTCGGATCAGGACTTCATCCTGATCGCGCTCGGCAATCGCGGCGCCGGCGGCGTGGTGCAGGACGGCCGCGAGGCCGTGGTCAGTCCGGGAGAGTTTGCGCTCTATGACACCACCCGTCCCTACGAGCTGAAATTCGACGGCATCTTCACGCAGACCATCTTCAAGGTGCCGCGCGAGATGCTGCAGCGCCGGCTCGGCGCGACCGAAACTCTTACTGCCACCTCTTTCGGGCCGGACTCGCCACTGCAGAGGATCGCCTACGATTTCATCTACCGGCTCTGCCAGAGCGCGGATCAGATCGATCTGCACCACGCCGCCGCTCTGTCGGAACAGGCCGTCGATGTCCTGGCGATGGCGCTGGGCGAGCGGCTGGGCAAGACGCCGCTGCCGTCCTCGACGCATCGCTCCGCCCTGCTCTACCGATTGAAGGCGCATATCCGGGCTCATCTTGCCGATCCCGACCTCTCGCTGTCCGAGACCGCAGCGGCGCTCGGCATCTCGTCCCGCTATGTCAACGATCTCCTGGCTGACGAGGACACCTCGTTCCAGCGCTACGTCCTCGGTGAGCGCCTCGCTCAATGCAGGCGCGACCTCGCCTCCCCCGTGCTCGCTCACCGCCACATCAGCGAGATCGCCTTCGCCTGGGGCTTCAACGACCTCTCGCATTTCGGCCGCGTCTTCCGCGAGCATTTCGGGATGTCACCGCGCGACTTCCGGCAGAGCCAGTCGCGGCATTGACGTCCGGGCAGCCAATGGCCCGAGCCTTCGCTTCAGGCGAAGGCCGTGCTCGTGAATTCCAGATTGTCAGGTGCTGCAGCCGGGATCAGGCTCTGCACATGAGAACCAACGCCACGATAAGCGGATCGGAAGTCTTGCTCGGCGTGATCGCGATCCGGCTCGCGGTGCTTGTTGCGGTGGGCTGGAGCCTGACGCTCCTGCCGCGGCCGGCGCGCGAGAGCGAGGCCACCTGCCTTCAATCACCAGTAACGAGGGGCGCGGCTCCGCTTCCGGCGACGACGGCCAGCCCGCGCGTGACTGACGCGGCATTCGATGACATGCGTCTGCACGACTAGGCCGTTTCCAAGCAAGGCCGGTATGTGAGCGCGAGGTAGGACACGGCGCAGCCTTGCATTACGATCCGGCACAGAGGTCGCGGGGATCAATCAGCGGCCAGCCGAGGAGCAAATCGATGGAATACCGACGCTTGGGCCGCTCGGGCCTCATGGTGCCCGCCTTGAGTCTTGGGACCGGCACCTTCGGCGGCGTGGGCCGCCTCGCTGCGTGGGGCACCACCGACGCGACCGAAGCCCGGCGCCTTCTGGATATCTGCCTCGATGCCGGCGTGTCGATGTTCGACACCGCGAACGTCTATTCGCTCGGCGAGTCCGAGCGCGTTCTCGGCGAAGCCATCAAGGGCCGCCGCGACAAGGTTTTGGTTTCGACCAAGGCGACGTTCCGCTTCGGCGACGGCCCCAACGACATCGGGTCGTCGCGGCAGCATCTGCTTACAGCCATCGACGCTTCGCTGAGCCGGCTCGGCACCGATTACATCGACCTGTTCCAGCTTCACGGCTTCGACGCCTTCACCCCGCCTGAAGAGGTGCTCGCGACTCTCGATGTGCTCGTGCGCGCCGGCAAGATCCGCTACGTGGGCGTGTCGAACTTTTCGGGCTGGCACCTGATGAAATCGCTTGGCGTTGCCGACAAGCATGGCTTCCCGCGTTACGTCGCCAACCAGACCTATTATTCACTGATCGGGCGCGACTACGAATGGGAGCTGATGCCGCTCGGCCTCGACCAGGGCCTCGGCGCGGTGGTCTGGTCGCCGCTCGGATGGGGACGCCTCACCGGAAAGATCCGCCGCGGCCAGCCAAAGCCTGACGTAAGCCGCTTGCCCAAGACGGCCGAGTTCGGCCCGCCCGTGCCGGACGAGCACGTCTATCGCGTCGTCGATGCGATCGACGAGGTCGCCAGGGAAACGGGCAAGAGCGTCTCGCAGATCGCGCTGAACTGGCTGCTGCAGCGTCCGACCGTCTCGACGCTGATCATCGGCGCGCGCAACGAGACGCAGCTGCGCGAAAATCTCGGCGCGGTCGGCTGGTCATTGACCAAGGACCAGATCGCCAAGCTCGATGCGGCGAGCAAGGTGACGCTGCCCTATCCTTACTGGCACCAGCGCACAACTTTCACCGACCGCAATCCGCCGGCGGTGTAGAGACCGGCACGCCGGCGCAGTCCGGCTTGAGCTGCATCAAGCCGGCCCGCGCCGACAGTGGCATCGTGCGCTCACGCGAGGCAGCCGATGCGCCGATTTGCCATGAAGGCCCTGTTCACCGCTCTCAATCTCAACCGCGCCGAGCGGAGCGGATCGATTGGGAGCGCACCATCCTGATCGTCTCGACCGCGGTGACGGTTGGGCTCGGCGCGCTCTATGTGTTCGGGAAGTCGACCTCCCGCTGGTGAGCCGCGAGGCCATGCCGACCCATGCCCGCGCTGCCGGGAGACCCGCTCCCGGCGCAGGAACCGCCCGTATCCTGCCGGGTTGCGATGCATCTCGCAATTTCCTAATCCGGAGACGAACCACGGCTCGAATCAAGCACGCCGCCATCATGTTGCCAGCCTCCATGGAGCACGCCGACGGCCTGCCGCAGCCGCAGCGTGGCCAGGCGGTCCTGACCATTGCGCTCGGCATTATCATGGCAGTGGTCGACAGCGCCATCGCCAACGTCGCGCTGCCGACGATCGCGGCCGACCTCGACGCCAGCCCGGCGTTCTCGATCTGGATCGTCAACGGCTACCAGCTCGCGATCACGATCTCGCTGCTGCCGCTGGCTTCGCTCGGCGAGATCGTCGGCTATCGCCGCGTCTATCTGGTCGGCCTGGTGCTGTTCACATTTGCCTCCGCACTCTGCGCGCTGGCGCACACGCTGCCGCTCCTCACGATTGCACGCATCGTGCAGGGGTTCGGCGCGGCCGGCATCATGAGCGTCAACGCAGCGCTGGTGCGTTTCACTTACCCACGCAGCCAGCTCGGCCGCGGCATCGGGCTCAACGCTCTCGTCGTCGCCTTCTCAGCCGCGGTCGGCCCGACGCTCGCCGCCGGTATCCTGGCGTTCGGCAGCTGGCCCTGGCTGTTCGCCATCAACGTTCCGCTCGGCGTGGTGACATTGGTGCTGGGCCTGCGCAGCCTGCCGCACACCAGGCCTGCGAGCCATTCCTTCGACTGGCAGAGCGCGGGGCTGTCCGCGATCACCTTCGGCGTCGGCATCGCGGCCGTCGATAGCGTCGGTCATGGCGAAGCCGCGATCACCTGCCTCGTGCAGTTCGCCATCGCGCTCGTCGCCGGCGCGCTGCTGATCTACCGCGAGACCCACATGGCCTCGCCGCTGCTGCCGATCGACCTGTTGCGCATCCCCGTGTTCGCATTGTCGATTGCGACTTCGATCGCCTCGTTCTGCGGGCAGATGCTGGCCTTCGTCGCGATCCCCTTCTATCTCCAGAGCCGCTTCGGCTATTCGGCGGTGCATATGGGCCTCTTGATCACGCCGTGGCCGATCGCGGTGGCGTTCGCAGCCCCCCTCGCCGGCCGCCTGGTGGAGCATTATCCGGCCGGCCTGCTCGGCGGCATCGGCCTTACGCTGTTCGCCTGCGGCCTCGCTGCGCTCGCCTTGCTGCCGGCTGCGCCCACGCCGCTCGACGTGGTCTGGCGGATGGCGCTGGCCGGCGCCGGCTTCGGCCTGTTCCAGACCCCCAATAACCGCACCATGATCGCGGCCGCCCCGCGCGAGCGTGCCGGCGGCGCCAGCGGCATGCTGGGGACGGCGCGGCTGCTTGGGCAGACCACCGGCGCAGCGCTGGTGGCACTCTTCCTCGGCCGCTATCCGATCGAGGGAACCAGGATCGCGTTGCTGACCGGCGTCGGCTTCGCGCTCTGCGGCGCAGCGCTGAGCATGTTGCGGCTGTCGTCCGCGGGTGCGCGCGGCGCCGAGCATGTTCGCGTGCAGGACGACCAGCGCCTGCGCGGCGAATAGCGCGCGACCATTTGGGAAGGCCGATTTCGGCTGCGTCCGCCGCGCCTCACATCTTCACCATCTCGGTGCGATATTTCGGCAGCAGTGCTGCGATCAGCTTGCCTTTCTCGGCCATCTCTTCCGGGGTCGGCTTCGGCGGTGGCGATGTGCGGCCTTCGACGGGAAAGCCAACCGCCAGGAAGAATTCGTCCTGTCCCGCTGGCGCGCACATGCAGAGCATACGGGCCGTCTTGCCGGACACGTTCTTGAACGCGTGCGGCGCGTTGGCCGGGACGTTGACGGTCGACCCCGCACTTACGGTATGGGACTTACCGCGAAAGGTGAATTCAAGTTCGCCTTCGAGCAGCGTGAACATCTCCTCGAAGTCGTGGCGGTGCGGCGGGGCCCGCCGCCGGCGGGCACCAGCATGTCGACCAGGCAATAGCGTCCTGCGGTCTGCGCGCCTGACACCAGAACCGTGTAGGTGCCGCCGGCCACAGAGATATGCGGCACGTCAGCGCCGTCGGGATCGGCGACCGTCAGGGCGCGGCCGGGATCGTCGGCGGGGATCGAGGAAGCTGACGACGAGTTTGCAGAAGGCGTGTTGGTCATACCGGATCTTCTTGCTTATATTTGGCTGCCAACGAGAAAGGCCGGCTTCTCAGCCGGCCTTTTCAATTCATCGCGCGCAGATCAAGCCTTGACCAGCGGGCTCTTGGTCGGCCCCTTCGAGCCGCCGGGGCCACCGGGCTTGGACTTGCCCGGCGGGCGCTTGCGGGCACCCGGGAGCTTCTCCTGCTTCGGCGTGACCGGACCCTCGACGAACTCGAAGCCGATCTTGTCCTTGGTCTCGTCGGCCTCGTCCTTGACCAGAACGACGCGGACATGGCCGCCACCCTTGAGCTTGCCGAACAGCACCTCGTCGGCCAGCGGCTTCTTGATGTGCTCCTGGATCACGCGAGCCATGGGACGTGCGCCCATCTGCTCGTCGTAACCATGCTTCACCAGCCAGGTCTTGGCGGGATCGGACAGCTCGATGGTGACATCGCGATCGCCGAGTTGCGCTTCGAGCTGAAGCACGAACTTCTCGACCACCGTACCGATCACCTCAACGCTGAGATGGCCGAACGACACGACGGCATCGAGACGGTTGCGGAATTCCGGCGCGAACTGCCGGTTGATCGCCTCGTGGTCGTCGCCTTCCCGCTTCGAGCGCGTGAAGCCGAACGCCTGCTTGGCGAGATCGGACGCGCCCGCGTTCGTGGTCATGATCAGGATCACGTTGCGGAAGTTGACCTGCTTGCCGTTGTGGTCGGTGAGCCGGCCGTGATCCATGATCTGGAGCAGCACGTTGTAGAGATCGGGATGCGCCTTCTCGATCTCGTCGAGCAGCACCACGCAATGCGGATGCTGGTCGACACCGTCGGTGAGCAGGCCGCCCTGATCGAAACCGACATAGCCGGGAGGCGCGCCGATCAGGCGCGACACGGTGTGCCGCTCCATGTATTCGGACATGTCGAAGCGCAACAGCTCGACGCCGAGCGACGCCGCGAGCTGTTTCGCGACCTCGGTCTTGCCGACGCCGGTCGGACCCGAGAACAGATAGCAGCCGATCGGCTTCTCCGGCTCGCGCAGGCCGGCACGCGCCAGCTTGATCGAAGCGGCGAGCGACTCGATCGCCTTGTCCTGACCGAACACCGTGCGCTTCAGGGTCTGCTCAAGATGCTTGAGCACCTCGGCATCGTCCTTCGACACGCTCTTCGGCGGGATCCGCGCCATCGAGGCGATCGTGGTCTCGATCTCCTTGATGCCGATGGTCTTCTTGCGCTTGTTCTCGGCGACCAGCATCTGCGCCGCGCCGGATTCGTCGATCACGTCGATCGCCTTGTCCGGCAGCTTGCGGTCGTGGATGTAGCGCGAAGAGAGCTGCACCGCAGCCTCGATCGCCTCATTGGTGTATTTCAGCCGATGGTAGTCTTCGAAGTACGGCTTGAGGCCCTTGAGGATCGCGATCGCGTCCTCGACCGTCGGCTCGTTGACGTCGATCTTCTGGAAGCGCCGCACCAGCGCGCGGTCCTTCTCGAAGTGCTGGCGGTATTCCTTGTAGGTGGTCGAGCCCATGCAGCGGATGGTGCCGGAAGCCAGCGCGGGCTTGAGCAGATTCGAGGCATCCATCGCACCGCCCGAGGTCGCGCCCGCACCGATCACGGTGTGGATCTCGTCGATGAACAGGATGGCGTTGGGATGCGCCTCGAGCTCTTTCAGCACCTGCTTCAGGCGTTCCTCGAAGTCGCCGCGATAGCGCGTACCGGCGAGCAGCGTGCCCATGTCGAGCGAGAACACGGTCGCAGCCGCCAGCACCTCCGGCACCTCGCTGTCGACGATGCGCTTGGCCAGGCCCTCCGCGATCGCGGTCTTGCCGACGCCGGCCTCGCCCACGAACAGCGGATTGTTCTTCTGCCGGCGACACAGCACCTGGATCGCGCGGTTGATCTCGGAATTGCGTCCGATCACCGGATCGATCTTGCCGTCGCGCGCCTTCTTGTTGAGGTTGACGCAATAGGTCTCGAGCGCCTCGCCCTTCTTCTTGGCGTCCTCGCTGCCCTTGGTCTCGGTCTCCTCGTCGACACCGCGCACCGGCCGCGCCTCGGAGACGCCCGGCCGCTTGGCAATGCCGTGGCTGATATAATTGACGGCGTCGTAGCGCGTCATGTCCTGCTCCTGCAGGAAATACGCGGCATGACTCTCGCGCTCGGCAAAGATCGCGATCAGCACGTTGGCGCCGGTCACCTCTTCGCGACCGGACGACTGCACGTGGATCACCGCGCGCTGGATCACGCGCTGGAAGCCTGCGGTCGGCTTGGCGTCATCGGCGCCGTCCGTCACCAGGTTCTCGAATTCGGTCTCAAGATAATTGACGAGGCTCGTACGGAGCTTGTCGAGGTCGACGCTACAGGCGCGCATGACGGCGGCTGCATCGGAGTCGTCGATCAGGGAGAGCAAAAGATGCTCGAGCGTCGCGTATTGGTGATGACGCTCGTTTGCGATCGCCAGTGCACGATGCAGGGATTGTTCAAGGCTTTGGGAAAAAGTCGGCATTCGCGTCCTCTATGGCCCCCACCATCATGATCGCCATCGCCCGGTCAGGCAACAACAACCTTTGTCACATATAGTTATACAAGATCGCGGCGAAAGACCGGTTCCGCGACTCAGGCGGCTGCACAGCTACGGTATTTTTTGATGCAAAACCCGTTCCGGTTTGGGCACGATCAGCACCGGTCCGAAATTCCGTAGTTTTGCCCTCTGCAACGAACATCGCGCGCAGACATCACGCGGCAATCACACTGCGACATGCACAAGAACCGGCTTCGAATGCGCCGTAACGTGTCTTACTTCTTTTCCATCACGCATTGCAGCGGATGCTGGTGCTTGCGAGCGAAATCCATCACCTGCGTCACCTTGGTCTCGGCGATCTCGTAGGTGAACACGCCGCACTCCCCGATCCCGTGATGATGAACGTGCAGCATGATCTTGGTTGCGGCCTCGGCGTCCTTCTGGAAGAATTTCTCCAGCACATGAACGACGAATTCCATCGGCGTGTAATCGTCGTTCAGGATCAGCACACGGTACAGGTTCGGCCGTTTGGTCTTCGGCTTGACCTTGGTGATGACGGACGTGTTTGGCGCGGAAGGACCGCCGGAACGGTTCTCGTCGTTGCTCATCAGGGCAGCGTGGGCGGCGGCGGCCGCGGAGGGATCTGGTCTGGAAGACAGTTGCGGCATGGCTCAGGCGTTCAAATTCCCCACGGAAGCGTATGACGGTTCGCCGCGCAGCCCCGGCCTTCGGAGCTTCGCACAGGCGCACCGCCTTTTTGGATCGCCGCTTCCAGCCGGTCCGGTCCAAACCGGATCGGCCTCACCGAATATGGGCCTGCCCCCGGCTCGCCGCAAGCGTGCGGCAGTTCGGCCGATGCGGCCATGGCGGTCCCGATTCCCGGTCCGGGCGATCCTCACCAAGGTTAATCAATCCGGACTGATTTGACAAAAGCTTCCGCCCCGCCGGTTTAGAAGATGTTCACCAGGAACCCGGCCAGCAACGCGGCTGCGGCGGTTTCGCGCGGGCTATCTCCGGTTATCTACGGACCAATTTACCCTCAATGGCGTGACGCGAAAACGGGCAAAGGCACAGATTTCCGGGGATCGTCACGCCTCGCAGATCGACGCGCGGCAGAAGAAGCTGTGCGATAACGCCAAGGCGGCGAACATCAGGATCCATACGGTGCAGGTGAACACCGGAGCGACCCGACCTCCCGCGTGCTGCAGTATTGCGCGAGCCGCACCGACAAGTTCTATCTGATGACGAAGGCAGATCAGACGTCTCGATGTTCAAGGAAACCGGCACGCTGTGGAAGCTGCGATGGCGCGCTGAGACCTACACTTCGAGACAAACAAAAAAAGCCCGGCTACTGCAGCCGGGCCTTTGATTCCAGGACGTCAGGAAACGTTAGCTGGCGGCCGGGGTGAACTTCGACACGATGGTCTCGACCGGCTTGAACGCCTGCTTGGCGAGGTCGCTGTAAAGGCCGGCGATCTTCTGCGATTCCGCGACGAAGGACTCGTAGGCGGAACGGGCGAATTCGGTCTGCGCTTCGACGGCCTTGTCCAGCGACTTCACGCCGGAAAGCTTCTCGACGAAGGACTTGGTGTCTTCGAACGACTTCTTGGTGTAGTCGCCATAAGCGCTGGCGATCGCCTGAAGGCCGTGCTGCATCGACGTCGCGGAGGCGACGTACTGCTCGAAGTGCTCTTTCCCGTAGCCCTGAAAGTCTTCAACCTTGAACATTCGGAATCCTTTTCCCTAGCCTGTCGGAAGCCCCGGCTCCCTGACTCTGCTCACGATTAGTGCAACGCACAAAAAAGTCAAGAATTTTGTGCGTCGCACAAAATTTGCCAAGATTCCCGGGGTTTCCCGCAATGGTTCCTTAAGCTTTTGGAAACCGCGGCCCCCTACCTTGATTCCCTGGACGTGTTCAACTTCCACAAGCGGCCAAAAGCCGTTGGAGAACATGACCTTAGCCAGAACAGCGGCTCAGGTCCAACGTCCCCCGCGGCGAACATCTGCGGAGGACAGCCTGAGCAGGTAATGATCCCGGGTCCCTTGGGCACAATTTCGCCTCACGAGCCGGTGATCAAGTCACAAACGGGGACGGGGTTTCATGCTTCGTAAAAACTTGTCTTCCTCGCGCTTGGCGCGGGTTGGCGTTTTTGGGCTTCTTGCGGTCACGAGTGCAGTCATCTTCACCACCGATGCTGCCGAGGCGCGGCGCCACCGGCGTCACTACGCGCAACACCGCGTGCAGCGCGATGTGTCCGAGAGTTCCAGCCCGAAATTCGCGTCGATCATCGTCGACGGCAACTCCGGCTCCGTGCTTCAGGCCACGAGTCCCGACGGGATCCGCCATCCGGCCTCGCTGACCAAGATCATGACGCTCTATCTGCTGTTCGAGCGCCTCGAGTCCGGGAAGATGAAGCTCGACACCGAGATGCCGGTGTCGCAGCACGCCGCCGATCAGGATCCCACCAAGCTGAACCTGCGTGCCGGCCAGACCATTCGCGTCGAGGACGCGATCAAAGGTCTCGTCACCCGCTCCGCCAACGACGCAGCCGTTGTGATCGCGGAAGCAATTGGCGGCGACGAGGACGACTTCGCCCAGATGATGACGCGCAAGGCGCGTTCGCTCGGCATGTCCAGGACGGTTTACCGGAACGCCAACGGTCTTCCCAACGACGAGCAGGTCACGACCGCGCGCGACCAGGCCACGCTCGGCCGCGCCATCCAGGAGCGCTTCCCGCGCTACTATCGCTATTTCGCGACCTCGACGTTCAACTGGCGCGGACAGTCGATCCGGAACCACAATCATCTGCTCGGGAATGTCGAGGGCGTGGACGGCATCAAGACCGGCTATACTCGCGCCTCCGGCTTCAATCTCGTGACCTCGATGCGCCGCGGCAACCGCCACCTGATCGGCGTGGTGCTGGGCGGCCGTAGCGGCGGCTCGCGCGACGCCATCATGCGTAACCTGCTCGCGGAGAACCTCGATAAGGCCGCGACCGCCCACACCGTCGCCGCGGTCACCGAACGCAACGGCTCCGACGCCGCTGCCGAAGTCGCCGATACATCGGACACCCCGGCCCGTTCCGCTCCGCAGGTCCAGGCGTCGGCTGCCCCTGCTCCCGAAGCAGCCCCGTCGCGTCTCGCCGCGCGCCTTTCGACGCTTGCGGCTGCGGCTGCCGCGGTGCCGTCGGCTCAGCCCAGATCTGAAGCCAATAGGCCTGAAGTTCGGCCGATAGAATCCAAGATCGAGCCTGCGCCGCTCACCAATGGCGTGATCTCGAGCCAGCCGCTCTCGATCATCCCCGGTTCGTCCGAACCGATGAAGCCGGTCCGGGTCAAGACCGTCCAGGTCAAGGCCGGCGCGGTGAAGGTCGCCTCCGCCGCCCCGGCTCAGATCGCACCGCAGGTCACGAGCACGATCGCATCCCGCTCCGAAGTCGCCGAAACCTCCGGTGCCGTCGTCGCCCGCGCAGACCTCATCAACAAGCCCGAGGCCAGCCAACCGGAAGCTCCGAGGGCCGAGATCACCCGTGCCGAGCTGCCGCGGCAGCCGGCGGGCTTCGGCACCGGCAACGGCACCCTCGGCGTCTTGCCGGCCGCCACCGCCGCCGCACCCGCCCCGGCTGCTGCGAAGCTCGCATCAGCCGACCCGGCGCTGCAGCCGATCCAGATTAGCGCCACCACGAAGCCGGTTGCTACCCACAGCGGCTGGATCGTTCAGGTCGGCGCGCTCGAGAGCGAGAACGAAGCCCAGCAGCGCATCGACGCGGCGCGCAGCTCGGCTCGCGGCCTGCTCAGCAAGGCCGATCCGTTCACCGAGCCGGTCGTCGCGAAAGATAATCGCAAGCTCTACCGCGCCCGCTTCGCCGGGCTCGACCGGGACCAGGCCGAAGCCGTCTGCCGCACCCTGAAGCGCGCCGAGATCTCCTGCATGACCGTCCGCAACTGAACTTTCGCACCGCTCCAATGAAAATGCCCGCGCCTTGCGCGGGCATTTTCATTTTCGGGATGCGGTGACCGACGAGGCTGTTCCACGACAACCTCTCGTCAAGGATTTACGGTTAAAACTTTACGCAAGGGATCGACCACGCCGACAATGGCGGGCATCGGGGCGACGGCAAACAGAGCAAGCAGAGCTCACGCGGGACGAGCGTTTGTAGCGTGGTGCCGGAGTTAGCCGTTATGCGTGCGAAGCAGAGTATCCTTGGCCTCGTTTACACGGGCAGCGAGATACGTCGAGCCCCCCTGGTCGGGATGCAGTTTCTTCATCAGGGACTTGTGAGCCCGGCTGATGTCGTCACGCCCCGCCCCCGGCTGCAGGCCAAGGATCTGATAGGCCTCCTCCGTCGTCATTTTACCGCTCGCCACCGTGCGGCGCTGCCCCCCTGCCGCGTCGCCCTGCGCGTTCTGACGCCAAGCGGGAAACCGGCGGTCCAGATAGCTTTCAAGTAGGGCCACGCTCTCGGCGTCGAACGCCGGGACCATTGCCAGCAGGGCCGCGAGATCAAACTCATCGAGATCGCGCCCGGCGTGAGGCCCGGCGACGATCTGGCCTCCGAGCTGGCCGGAATCGTGATCGAGCCGCATATCCAGGAATTGCGAGCGCACGCGCGAGGCCTGACCGGCCGGGCGCGTCGCGCCCCCGCCGAACAGCCCGCCGATATTGCCGAAGCCGGCGTTTGCCATCGGTGTCCAGCCCAAGAGCCCGGCGCCGAATATCCCGAGCGGGATCGCCACCACCAGTTCGCCCTTCAAGCCCGTGAACGCTGCGACAGCCAGCGCCACCACGCCGCCACCGAACCTGATCGCGCGTGCCAGCACGGCCGGATTGGCCGAACGGAACATCTGGAGCAGAAAATAAAGGGTGATAATTGCGATAGCGCCGGCGATCAGGGTCATGGCCCGAATATAGTCGGCCTACCGCCAAAAAGCATCGTGTCCTTGCGCCAGCGCTACTTCATCTGGCCGATCAGCCTGGCCGCGCCACTGGCGGTCTTCGCCAATTGCAACAGCGCCTCGCGTCCGCCGGCCGCGTAGGCGGCGGCTGCGCGCAACAGCTCGCGCAACTGCGCCGCCGCGCCCGGATCGAACCGGCACCAAGCGCCGCCGGTCAGGCGCGCGATCTCGCGAAAGGCCTTCTCGGCCACCGCGTCATGGCCTTCCTGAAAGACGAACACAGGCACTTTGAGCATGCCGAGCTCGCCTGCCTTGGCGCAGAGCTGGTCGACGTTCTCCTCCATGGCGTCGCCGACGAAGACGACGGCGCGCACGCCGGATGCGACGGCCTCGCGCCGCGCCTCGCTCAGCACCTTGCCGATCTGGGTGTCGCCGCCACGGCAATCGATCTTGCTCATCAGCGCCGCCAGCCTGGCGCTGTCGGAGATCCATCCCGTGGCGCGGCACTCGTCGAAGCCGCGATAGTAGACGAGCCGGATGTCGAGACTGCCGAGCGCGGCGGTCTCACGGAACATGTCGGCCTGAAGCGCGCAAGCCATGTCCCAGGTCGGCTGCCGGCTCATCGTCGCATCCAGCGCGAAGATCAGCCGCCCTTTTGCACCGGGCGCATGCGGTGACAGCGCGCGCGCGTTGGCGACGAAGGCGGCGATGTCCTCCGAGGTCGAGGTCCCCGCCTGCGGCACAGCGTCGCCTGGTTGCGCCGAGACGGCATCGCGGCCGCGCGGTTTGATGGGTTCGCCGGACATTTCCTTGACCCTTGCGTGAGCGGCTAATGTGGTCAGCACATGCAGCCCGGTCAATGCGCAAAGCCCCCGCAGGCGGCAGCCGGCGGAGGCTTTGAAATTGGTATCGACGACGAGGAAGGCGTCAGCTCTTGGCGGGCGCCATCAAAGCGACCGGCCCGGGCTCGAGAATCTTGGGTGGGGACGATTGCGTGTCGACCGGCGCCACTTCACTGTCGGTCGCGCTCAGGAACTTGTCGAGCATGCCCTGGATCGAGTTCTTGGCAGCATCCGGACCGGTGTCGCGCATGTCGTTGTGCTGGAATTCGGTCTTCACGACCTGGATGCCTGCCTTCTCGCATTCTTCGTCGGTCGGGATCACACCCGCATCGGCCTTGAACTGCGGATCGGTGGAGCGGAACGACAGGATCTTGAACTTCCCGGCGGTGACGAAGGGCACGCGAAGATTGTCGAGTGTGACGACCTTCTTGACCTCATCCGGATACTGCTTGGCGAAATACATCGTGATGTCGCCGCCCATGGAGTGGCCGACCATCGTCACCTTTTCGTAGTCGGCGTTGGGCTGAACCTTCTTCATCTCCTGCATGGCGAGATGGATGTTGGCGACGCCGCGCAGGATCTGCGGCAGCCGGCCGACATAGATCTCGCCCGGCTTGGTCACCATCGGTGGATCGGTCGGCAAATCATGCTGCGGGCTGACGACGAGGTAGCCGCGCGCGGCGAAAATGTTGGCGAGGAAGCCGTACTCGGTGTTCTTGACGGTGTTGCCGTGGTTGATCACGGCGACCGGCATCGTGATCATGCCGGCATTGGCCTGCATTTCCTTGTCACGACGGATCGCGATATCGACGGGCACCGCACGGTTGTCGCGCGAGGCATCGTAGAAGGTGATGGTCTCGTGCCTGATTGCCCACTTGCTCGCCGTGAAATAGGCGACGCCACAGAGGGCACTGACCGAAACCAGAACGGCAATTCCACGCTTCATTTTCGTCCTCAGCCTCAGGCTCTTGCGGCCTGAATCCCTGTTGAAAATCGTGTTCTTCCGGAGCTCTTCGGCCCTTGGTCGCCTATTCCCTAATATATGTCACAGCCGCGTGACAGGAAGGCCAAATATTGTGAACCGGCAGCCCTTTCATTGTGCGGCGCACACGTTTCTTGGGCATCTCGCTCTCACACGGCTACGTCAGGGTGCACGTCATCCGACGCAACCTGTCTCGATCGGGTTCCGTTTTGCAGTAAACACGGGGTGAAAACGGTTGAGCGCGGGCTCGGTTCCCCGGGGGAGACCGGCCTCTTGATCGACTGGAAGTAGCTATGTACCGCCGCCTCAAGCGCCGAGGATGTCGTGGACCTCGAGCGGCTTGTCGACCTGGTTGAACCACTCGGCGCGATTGGCCGCGCGGCGACGTCCGCGCTCGTCGAGCGGAAGCTTGAGCTGGCGGAGCAGGCTCGTCACCTCCTCCCGTGCGGTGAGATGGCCGAGATTTGGCCGCATGCCGAGCGTGGCCTCGTCGATCTCGTCCAGCGCGGTCAGACCGCGCGGGAAGAACTCGCGATAGACGACCCGTTCGGCGAAGCCGTCGACGTAGCGGAAGCCGAGCCGCAGCGACAAATCCTTCAACCCATCGGCAACGAGCTGCTTGTTGCGGGAGCCGAGCATCGACAGGCGGTTGCGCACCACGATCCAGTCGGTGGTCGCACCGTCGAGCTGGCGGCGCTTGCGCCTGACATCCCGCACCATCTCGGCGTAGTGGCTCTCGCCTGTCACCGCGTAATTGGCGGGATCGACAGTGCCGAGCACATCGAAATCGAGGAAGCTGTCATTGATCGGGGTCACCAGCGTGTCGGCCATCGAGTGCGCAAGCCGCATCAGGTAGCTGTCGGTGCCGGGCGTATCGATGACGATGAAGTCGAAGCTGCTCTCGACCGCCGAGACCGCCTCCATGAACTGAAGGAACTCCGAATTCTCGTTCTCGGCAACCTGCATCGTTTCGCCAAGCTTGATGCAGCGATGCAACGGCAGTTCGAGGTCGAGCTTGGTTCGGCGCGCCCAGGCGGAACGGTTGTTGATGTAGTGAGTAAAGCTCTGCTGACGGCAGTCGAGGTCGATGGTGGCGACGCGCTGGCCGGCTTTGAGAAGCGCGACTGCGATGTGCAGGGCGGTGGTCGACTTGCCGGAGCCGCCTTTCTCGTTGCCGAGCACGACCACATGCGCCGAGCCGGACTGGCCTTGGCTAGCTTGCACAAGCATCGCGATCCTCAACACCCCTAACGAATATCTTCGAGTTGGCCGCGTCTGCGGTCAAGTGAAATGCGTGACAGGCAAGACAAATCGCGGCGCGCTGACCTTCATCATGAATCGCGGCGCCGCTTCGCGTCTGTGATCCAGCCCACAATGCCGCGACGCTTGCGCGGCTTTGCGCGGGATGCTGTGCCGCATCCGGATGCATGGCGTCCATGGTCGCCGCTTGTTAAGGTTAGCCTGCCGGGCGCCGGAACGCGCCCGTCGATTCCCAATCCCGTCGAGTTCTGATGTCACGCAGCCCCTTGATCGCCCGCACGGTCCCCACCTTGCGACGCGCCGTCGACAATCTTCGCAAGCGAAAGGCGACGATCGCGCTGGTCCCGACCATGGGAGCGCTCCATGACGGCCATATGTCGCTGGTGCGCCTGGCCAAGCGGCGCGCGAGCCGCGTCGTGGTGTCGATCTTCGTCAACCCGACCCAGTTCGCTCCGACCGAGGATTTTGGCGCCTATCCGCGAACCTGGAAGACCGATCTCGCCAAGCTCGCCGCCGAGGACGTCGATATCGTCTGGCATCCCGGCGCCGAGGCCATGTACCCGGAGGGCTTTGCCACCCGCATCGTGCCGGAGGGACCGGCGCTGGCTGGCCTCGAGGACCGCTTCCGCCCGCATTTCTTCGGCGGCGTCGCCACCGTCGTCGGCAAGCTGTTCACCCAGTGCCGGCCGGATGTCGCGATCTTCGGCGAGAAGGATTTTCAGCAGTTGCGGGTGGTGGCGCAGATGGCCCGCGACCTCGAGCTCGGCGTCAAGGTGATCGGCTCCCGCACCGTGCGCGAGCGCGACGGGCTCGCGATGTCCTCGCGCAACGTCTATTTGTCGCCACAGGAGCGGCAGACCGCAACCACGCTATACCGCGCCATGAAGGTGAGCGCCGGGCGCATTCGCGCCGGCGAAGCGGTCGCGCCCGCAATGGCGCGCGGTGCCGCGATGATCACGGCGGCCGGCTTTGAGCTCGACTATTTCGAAGTGCGCCATGCAGCGACCCTGGCACAGGTCAGCTCGCGCAACGACGGACCGTTGCGCATCCTGGTCGCGGCCAAGCTCGGCACCACCCGGCTGATCGACAATATCGCGGTTTAGAGCAGCCCGAGATCGCGCAGTTCGCGCCGCATCGGCTCCGGCATCGCCGCGATCGAGCCGGCGGCGGACTTGCCGAGATCGGGCGGCACCGAATCGTCGGCGAGATAGCGCCAGCCCTGGAACGGGCGCATCGGCCGCGGCGACACCGGAATCACCTTCGGCTGCATCACGATCCGGCAGCGCCCGATGCCGTCCTTGTCGCGGAACGGCTCGATGCCGATGATCTTTTCGCGCGCGGCGACCTCGCCCTTGATCACCCAATAGAGCGACCCACCCGACAGGATCTCGGCGTCGCGCTTGGGCACCATGCGGGTGATGTGGATGTGATGTTGCGGCAGACCCTTCTTCTTGGCGGTCTGCATCCGTTCGGCGGTCCACTCCTTCAATTCCTTGACGGATTCGCAGCCGACGGCGAGCTTGATCAGATGTAGTGGCATGCCCCAGCATTAGCCGGACAGCCACGCATTTGGAATGCCGATCTACTTGTTATCCGCAGCCGGGGCAGCCGCGGCCGGCGGCGTGAGCGGAACCGGTGCTGCCGCCGGCGCCCGCGCAGCCTTCGGCGCAGGCGGCTTCTTCGCGGCGGGAGCTGCGGCCTGCGCCGAGGCCGCTGCGGGGGCGCGCGGAGCCGCCGCGTTTGCGGTGGGCGCCGCCTGACGCGTCGGCGGCTCGGGATTCATGATGCTGACCGGCGGCGTCGACGAGGCACTCGGGAACTCCGCATTGGTCGGCTTGCCCGTCGGCATCGACGGCGGCAGCCCCGCAAGTGCGGCAGTGGCCGGCAACGATTGCGCTGCTGCAGGCGCATTCCAGGTCGGGGCGTAGCGCGCGACCAGCGTGTCGTAGAGATGGGAATCCATGTTGGCGGCGACCCGCTGCTGGTCGGTCAGCGAGCGGAAGGCCGCGCAGTCAAACTGCGTGCAGCCATCGCGCGCGACCAGCACATGCGCGACCAGGCCGTAGCGATCACGCTCCAGCGACTTGCGCAGCACCTTGATGTCGGGCGTCAGGCTCTTCTCGGCGGTCGCGGCATCGCCGAGCGCCGTCAGCCGGTCGATCCTGGCCGCGGTCGTGGAGACGGCCGCAGCCGCCGCGTCAGGCGCGCCGAACAGCGCCTTCTCGCAGCCCATGGCCACGGCATCGCCCGCGAGATCGTCGAGACAGGACAGCGCCGGCAGGCTCGCGGTCATCGCCGCCTGTGCGCGCGCCTCGGTCGGCGTGGTCTGCCCCGCCGGTCCATCGACGCGCACAACAGCAGCCAGCGCGATGGCAATGGCGAGCAGCGCAATGACGGTCAGCGCGCCGTTGGCGACCGATCGTTCGGCGCGCAGCAGCGTGACCAGGAGAATCAGTCCGAAGAAGCCGGCAGCCGCCAGCATCATCCACATTGGAAGGGCCGGCGAGCTCCAGATTTGGTCAAACGACGAGGCCCATGCCCAGTTCATGCGCGACGTCCCCTCACGCGAGCAGAGAGCGAATGGTCAAAGCGAGTACCGAGAGTCGGCAACTGCCCCCGGCCCACCTTTTGAAGGTGAAGCGGGCCTTTTGACGGCGGCAGAATACAAATTCCCGGGGACGCGCCAATGCGCGGATAGCGTCGGCCTTCAGGACAGCGCGAGCTGGCTTTCCTTGGCGACGCGTTCGAAGGCTTCGGTCGAGCTCTTGATCCGGTACTGACAGTCGTCACCATCGGTCGGCAGGAGGCGGATGACCTCATACGAGCCGCTGGCAGCGGGGCGTGCGACATTGCTGGCGGTGAACAATACGCGCGCGCCAATAGGGAATTTGTGCTTCAACACCCTCTCCATCACTCAAACAACGCCTGCCACGCCCGTGGTCCCACTGCGTCGGCCGGCCGGAAACCCGGCCGCTGTATAGCATGCGACGAGCGTTTTTGGCCAGCAGTATGCGACATGGCAAACGTGCGAATTTTGCAGTTATTTCAGAGTGATGCCGTCAGCCGACGATACCGCCGGAACCGGTTCTTCCGGGGGTATGGGGCAAACGGTCGTCGGGGCTGGCGTGATCCACCACCTTGGGAGGTTCCTGGGCCGTGAGGTCCCTCTGCCGACGACTCTGGCGATTGAGCGCCGCCGGCTTGCTCGGCGTCGAGCGAGGCCGATCACCGCGGATTACACGTTCTCGAACTTTTCGATGACCAGCGTTTCGGCGAGCGCGTCCCGGGTCCATTCCTGGAACGCCGGCAGCGCCAGCATCGTGTCCATGTAGGCCTTGGTCTCCGGCGTGACTTGGATCGCGTAGGTGCGGAAGCGGTGCACGACCGGGGCATACATCGCATCCGCTGCGCCGAAGCGCCCGAACAGGAACGGTCCATTGGCGCCATACCGGGCCCGGCATTCGCGCCAGATCTCCTGCACGCGCGCGATATTGGCCTCGGCGTCCGCCGACAGCGTCACGGGGCGCACCGGGCGGTGCAGGTTCATGCCGCATTCGTTGCGAAGGGCCATGAAGCCGGAATGCATCTCGGCGCACACCGAACGGGCATGGGCGCGCGCGGCGGCCTCGTCCGGCCACAACTTCACTTCCGGATAGCGCTCGGCGATGTATTCGATGATGCTGAGCGAATCCCACACCGTGATGTCGCCATCGACCAGCACCGGCACCTTGCCGGCGCGGCTGAACGAGATGATCTGCTCCTTGTCCGCGGGATTGTCGGTGTAGAGTGGGATGAGGGTCTCCACGAACGGAATGTCGTTGGCGCGGAGCGCGAGCCAGGGCCGCATCGACCATGACGAGTAATTCTTGTTGCCGATTGCGAGTTTCAGCGCAGCCATGTCATCAGTCCTTCTCGATACGCCTTGAAGCGAGCCGCTTTTAACGCCATCGCCTGCCGCCAATCAATCGTTGCTGCACCTCGCCATGCGTGGCAAGCGTTGCGATCCTCTCCGGGAGACTGACATGAGCAGGCATTGGGTCGACATCACAGCCGTCGGCTTCTTCATCATCGAATGGCTGGTCTACGCCCTGACGCTGGAGCAATCGGCCTATGGCCGCGACAGCCTGTCGGCGCGCATGAACCGCTACCGCGAGGTGTGGGTGCGCCGGCTACTCGACCGCGACGCGCGCATGGTCGACATGCAGATCATGGCCTCGTTGCAGAACGGCACCGCCTTCTTCGCCTCCACCAGCCTGATCGCGCTCGGCGGCGCGCTGGCGCTGCTGCACGCGACCAACGACGCGATCACGATCTTGAGCAAGCTGCCGATCGATCTCAGTACCTCGCCGGCGATGTGGGAGCTGAAATGCGTCGGCCTCGTCCTGATCTGCGTCTATGCCTTCTTCAAATTCGCCTGGTCGTACCGCCTGTTCAACTATGTCGCGATCCTGTTCGGCGGCATGCCGGCAGCCGCGCAGCGTGACACGCCGGAGGCCGAAGCTCATGTGATCCGCACCTCGCGCCTGTTCGAATCCGCCGGCCGCCATTTCAACCGCGGCCAGCGCGCCTTCTTCTTCGCACTCGGCTATCTCGGCTGGTTCGTCAGCCCCTGGGTGTTGTTCGTGACCACGGCAACCGTGGTGATCGTGACTTGGCGGCGGCAGTTCGCCTCGAGCGCGTGGGAAGCGATGGCGCCGGAGGTGGTGAATGGCGAGGAGACGCGGCGCGGTCCCTGACGCGCTCGTGTTGCGGCTCTGCAGTGCACCGCTGAGTAGCGGTGCGTCCACAAGAGCGAATGTGGCGCACCCTCTCTCCACATCGTCATTGCGAGCGCAGCGAAGCAATCCAGAATCCCCCCGCGGCGGCAGACTGGATTGCTTCGCTGCGCTCGCAATGACGGAGCATGAGGCGGCAGCGCCACTTTTCCAGCTCGCATCTTGAATTGCGACTATAGCTTCGCACCTTCGCGGCGCATTTTGCCCGAGTCTGGCCACTTCACCCTCTTGTCCCAAGAGGCACAGGGAAGTCTGCGGTCATAGTCCTAAGCCGGCGTCTCGATCTGCTATGTGCAGCGATTGCCGCATGGAACTCCCTAAAGTCGCTTTGATCTATCTCAATTCTCTTACAGACGCGGGCATCAACTTGAGAGAGTCGCGTCATCGCTCCGCCGCGCCGGCCGGGCGGTTGGGCGCTTCCAGGGAGCTCGATATGATCAAGTCGCTCGGAATTGCCACATTCGCCTTCTGCTTCGCAGTATCGGCTCAGGCGATGACACCTGCCCCGATTGCACAGCCCGAAAGCCTCGTTACGGAAGTTGCTGCTGCCTGCGGCGTCGGTAGGACACGTATCAACGGCGTGTGCGTAGCACGGACGACGGTCCGTCATACCCGTCGGGCGGTCCGCAGATGTGTGAGAGGAACAACGTGCTGATTGCTTGTCCTTCAGGACAATACCGCAAAGTGGTCTCGCCATGATTAAAATAGAAGAGTACCGACCCCAACGGTACATCAACGGCCCCCGGCCTCAGCCCTCCAGACTGAGGCCGTCTTGCGCCTGAAAGGTTGGCCGGACCGGTCACCTTGTCGGATTTATCGACCCGGCAACAGCATGAAACCGCAATGCTGATGCCAGCAGGCCAACAAAATCAAAACTCGAGAGCACGCTTCCATCGTCAATTGGCCAAGCCGATGCTGGAGGTGAATAGCGCAGACACACAAAGCAAATGTTTACGCAATTTACCACTCGACCATCAACGCGATGGTCTTCATTTTCCCATCTGATAATTGCCTTGCGCGCCTTGTTTGGTCGGATGCTCGGAATGGTCCTTTCGCAGCGGAGGTGGCCGGCATGTCCGAAATGGTAGAAGTGCTCGCCGGAACGAGTTTGTTTCTGCTCGCCTTCTCGCTGCTGATATTCGACATACCCCGCTACACCTTATCGCTGGTGTCTCTTGCTCTGTTCAGCTCGAACCGGCGAAGCGCCAGTGGGACGGTTTGCGAGGCGACGGTAAGCGTGATTATCCCGACCTTCAACGGCGGCTCCGGGCTTGCTCCTTCGATCAGCTCGCTGCGCCGGCAAACCCTGCGACCTGTCGAAATCATCGTCGTCGACGACGGCTCCACCGACCAAACACGCGCGGTCGCGGAGCGGGCGAGAGCGCAGGGGCTAGTTGATATGGTCATCTGCCATGGGACCCGCTGCGGCCGCAGCGCTGCCATCAACGCTGCAGCACGGTTTGCCCGCGGCGATCTTCTTCTGACCGTAGATGCCGACACTGTCTTCGAACCGAACGCGGTTGAGCGCCTCGCGGCTGCGTTCGGCGATCCGCTCGTCGCCGGCGCAAGTTGCAACATCGCGATCAGCAATGAGCGCGATTCGATATGGACAGGACTTCAAAGCGTCGAATACCTGATGTCGATCACTGCGGGGCGGTCGATCCTCGACGTGGTGGATGCGATCGCGTGTCTGTCCGGCGCCTGTTCCATGTATCGGCGGGATATCTTCACGCAGCAGGGCGGGCTCGACGTCGGCCCTGGCGAAGATATGGAGTACACCTTACGGCTCCGCAGGCTCGGCTATGTCATTCGGTTCGTGTCCGACGCCTGGGCGGAAACAGCCGGCCCCGCAAGCGGCATCAGTCTGTTGCGCCAGCGCGCGCGCTGGGATCGCGATGCTCTGCGCATCCGTTTCATGATGTATGGCGAGCTGAGTTTTCGCCATCCGCTAGAGCGTTTACCGGACACGATCCAAAGGCTGGACTTCATCGTCTTCGATCTCGTTCCGACGCTCAGCCTGCCGTTCTACTTGGCCTACATTGTGCTGTTGTTCGGCCCGGATGCCGTGTTGTTTCTCTCGGCGATCTACCTGCTGCTGCTCTGGATCTCGGTATTCACTATGGCACTTGTGTTCGCCCTATTCCAACGATCCGTCGGAAACTTTGGCTGGAAGATGGCGCTGATCTTTCCCTTGTACCAGGGCGTCTATCTGAAGTGCGCGCGGTTTTTTTCCTACTCTTCGGAAATCATCTTTGCCTCGTCGCGGAACGATGATTTCGTGCCACCGCGCGTTCGCCGTGCACTATTCGGAGATCGGACAAAAGAGGTGGCCAAATGACGGTGGCCCTGACGCGACTCGATCCGCATATTCCCGATCCTATCGAGAGCCGTCGGCGCGCGGCCGGACGGACCGTCCGCGCCGCCTATGCGACAATCGTATTCGGCATACTCGCATTCTTTGTCGTCTATTTCGGGAGGCCAATTCTCTATCTCGGCGGCCCGGGCAGCGTGTCCTCGCCAAGATATTTGGTTTCACTGCCCTACATCGTGCAGATCAACAGCATCACCGTGGTGAGAGGTGGATCGGTCAAGGCAGGCGAAGAAATCGGAAGGGTGCGGTCTCCGCAGCACGATGAAATCGTCGCTACTTATATGCGCTCGCTCGCGGACATCGCCGGCCGCAAAGCGGAACTGCGTGTCAAAGCCCGGGTTGCGCGCGAATCTCTCGACGCGGCGCGCTCACATCTGCAGCTTGCTGAGGAAGCTGTCCAACTTATCGCAACCTCATCGGCCGCGAGCCTGAATTACCGCATTGACATGTCGCGGGAGCGCGCCCTGGCGAACAAAGCCGTGGTCTCGCAGGAGGCGGAAGCCGCCGAGGCCAGCACTCAATTGGCCGCTCTCGACGAATTCAGCCGGCAACTTTCTGATCGCCTCGAAAAGGTTGAAAGCAGCTTTGCCGACGGAAGAATCTTTTCACCCATAGCTGGCATCGTCGCGAACAATCCAGCGCGTGCCGGCCAGTCACTGGTGGCGGGCACTCCGATCGCAGAAATTCTCGACCCCACCGATGTCTTCGTCGACTGGTACGTTCCCAACGAACGCCTGTCCGACCCGAAAGTCGGCAACGAAGTCTTTGTCCTGTTCGGCAACCGGCGAATTCTGGGCGAGATCGTGGAAATTCTGCCGGTGTCAGACGTGTACCCCGGAGCGGGCTCATCGGCGGCGCGCGAGCGTACCGCCTCGCAAATCGCGCGAATTCAGTTCAGCCCAGGCGCGCATCCCCCGGCGCTGAACTCGGCCGTCGACGTTCACATGCACTACACACAACTCAGCGCGCGCATCGCTTCCATGCTGGTGAAACTATTCGGGCTCGACGAGCTGTGAGAGGGAGCGAGGTGCAGCATGCAGATCGAAGCGAACCAAACGGGTTGCCCGGCTTGCGGCTCCTCCGCGCTGATGTTGTTTCCAGTATTCCACCACATGATCTGCGCCTATGTTGGTCCGGAGTATGACTTCACGCCAAACATCGCGGGATATACGTGCCCGAAGTGCTGCCGCGACATTGTGTCGGCCGACCCAGCTTGCGAGATCGTGGGCACTAGCGCGCGGTGCACAAGGTGTTGGGTCGAGATGGTGGTGTCCCCAGCGTGTGCTCCGGCTGGCTTGTAAGGATTAGCGGCGATCTCGGCTTATCCGTCGCTCAAGTGCGACTGCGGCGAGCAGAGTTGGACAGAGAATAAGCATAGGGTAGCTTCAGCAGCCAGGTAGAGCTGCCTTGGTCGGTAGCACGATGCCCGACTGTAACTACGATAGTTTCAACGGTCTCGCCTGTCTCCACAGGGCGAGTGAAGTTTGAGACAAATGGTTGCAACTCAACAGCGCATCGGTCAACAATGCCGCGCGAGTTGACGAAGGCGGAATTTTCACCACTTTTCCCAAGCGCGCCCGCGCTCCCACACACGGCGTTCTGGACCCAACGCGGTTGGCCGACATTGTGGCGATGGTCGCCGAGCAGGCACAAACTGCATAGACACCCGGTCGTAGCGGAGGCATCATAGCACCCGGTTGGCGTGTATCGGAGGACACCATGATCAGCTTGATCCGCGTTTTCGATATCGCCGTACTCACGTTGGGCATGTTCAACGTCTTGCTGGTGGCATTGATTATCTTTGCATTTTGATGCTCCCGCCGACGCGGCAATCGCCGTGCACGCGCGGCGGCTGCGCTTCAATTTCGCCGCCCGACTCAGGCTGAGGTTGTATTCGCTGCCGGCGTCTCGTCTGTGGCGGTTTGACAGGCGGCGCCGTGACGAAGCTTTGCAGCGCCGCTCGTCGGCACGAAGCTTTGGGCTCACAGAGAGCAATCCGCCCTGCCCTTGGCCTCTCGCACCCGAACGCTGCCGCGTCCACCGCAAGCCGGCTCGCGAACATGACGACCACAAGATCGCCCCTCAAGGATGAGCCGGGATGGCCAACACATACGCCGTGTCCGAATTTCGGCAAAGTGGAATATATTTGCGAAGATGGATTGACAGCAGAGCGACAAAGCAAGGCCGTAGCCCAAGCGAGAGTTTAGCCGCCGAAATCCCGCGGGCTGAACGGCAGGTCCATCACCTTCCATTCCCCGTATTTGTCGGCCGGCAACATCTTGTAGGGCTGGCAGGCCCGAAGCGCGCTCATGGCGGACTTCACGAGCGCGACGCCCTTTGCGGACGGCGGGGCTTCGATCAGGATCGGCTCGCGCGCCAGCGTGCCGTCGGTCGCGAGCACGGTGCGCAGCTTGATGTTGACGTTGTCGGTCGGCGCGACCCCAGCCGGCAGCTTGGCGCAGCTTCGCAAATGACGACGCAGCTCGGCGATGATTTCGACCGCCAGCTTCGCCGCGATTGAATCCTTGGCATCGCCGCCATCGTCTTTGGGGGCGTCTTTCGGCAGCTCCGTCGGCAATTCCGGCGGCAGGCCCAGCATGACGCCGTATTTGACAGTGACGTCGGGCTCCGGCGCCTGATAGGACGGCGGCGGCGCGGCCTCCGGGTGCTGCATCGCTTGTGGCAGTAGCTGTGGCGCCGGGGGCTGCGGCGTCGCCTGAGGCGGCGGCGACTGCGATGGCTGAGGCTGTGGCTGTGGAGGCTGCGGTTGCGGCTGCGCATTTGCCTCGCGCTGCTGCGGCGTCTGTGAAGGCTGTGGCTGCGGCTGTTTCTGCTGCGGCGGTTCAGGCGAGGCCTGCTGCTTCGAGGACTGTGCCGCAGCCTGCTGCTTCGCCTCGGGCTTCGGCGCGGCCGCCGCCTTGTCCTTATCGTTCAAATCGAACTTCGGCAGTTTCAGGTCAGGGGTCGGCTCCGGCGGCTTCGCCTTGAGTTTTTCCCCGGTCTTCTCCTCGGCTTTGGCCTCCTCCTGCTTCACCTGCTCCGGCGTCACGATGCTGACGGAAACCGATTCGGGCGGGCTGGCGTGAAACGGATGGACTTCGCTGATCACGATGATCAGCGCGACCAGCGTCAGATGGGCGATCGCCGACGCTGCAATGTCCGTCCGTATGATCTTCCGCAGTTCCATCGCCTGACTTCAGGTTGCCAAGCTGGTCCTAGCATACGGCAGGCCCCTCTCAATCCCATTTTGGCGCGAAGGCGAAATCGGTCAGGCGGCCCCTGGGACTGGCCAGCGCGGCGATCTGGGCCATCTCGTCGTCCGAAAGCTCGAAATCGAAGATCTCGATGTTTTCCGACAGGCGTTCGACGCGCGAGGTGCGCGGGATCGCAGCGACATTCTGTTGCACCAGCCAGCGCAGGCAGACCTGCGCCGGCGTCTTGTGATGCAGACGCCCGATCTCGGCGAGCGTCCGGTCGGTCTTGATCCGCCCCTTGGCGATCGGGCTGTAGGCGACCAGCGCGAGCCCGTGCTGATCGCAGGCCGCCCTCACCTTCGCCTGGTCGAGATAAGGGTGGTATTCGACCTGGTTGCAGGCCAGCGGCTCCGGCGACAACGCCACCGCCTGCTCGATCAGCGCCACGGTGAAATTGGAAACGCCGATGTGGCGGGTCAGGCCCATGCGCTTGGCATGCGACAGCGCGCCCAGCGTCTCCTCCAGCGGCACGTGCGAATTGGGCCAGTGCAGCAGCAGGAGATCGACGGAGGGAAGTCGCATGCGCGCCAGGCTCTCCTTGACCGAGCGCTCGAGATCGTGGGGCGCGAAATGATTGGTCCAGACCTTTGTCGTCAGGAAGATGTCGTCGCGGCGCACGCCGGAGGCGCGCAAGCCGTCGCCGACCTCGCGCTCATTCTCGTAGACCTGTGCGGTATCGATGTGGCGATAGCCGAGCCGCAGCGCCTGCTCGACCACACGGGTGCACATGCGCCCGCTCAGCTCCCAGGTCCCCAGCCCGATCGCCGGTATCCTTGCGCCATTGGTCTCGACGAACAGCATGAGGAATCCTCTCTGTCGCGGTCGCCCCAAATCATGATCCAGGCGTCATTATGAACCCGGCTGGCAACACTGCCAACGGGCGACACCGGCCGCCGGGTCGGATCTTGCGCGCAATGCTAACGGGAGGTTCGTGCCAGGCCTTGACGTCAGGCCTTGACGTCAGGCCTTGAGGTCAGGCCTCGAGCTCAGGCTTTGGCAAGCGCCTGGAATACGGTGTCAGGCGCATGCGCGATCACAGCGAGCAGCGCGCGGGCGGGTCCCCGCGGGGCCCGCTTGCCCTGCTCCCAATTGCGGATGGTCTCGACGGGAACGCCGAGCTTGGCCGCGAACTCCATCTGGGTCAGGCAGGCACGGCGGCGCAAATCGCGCACGGCGAGCGAGCTGGTGTCGGGCGGCGCTGCGTTAGGTACGGGCTGGATTGGAAACGGCTGGACCGGAAACTCCCGCCCATCCCGCAACTCGACAATCCGTCCGTCCGCCTTCAACCGCACACGCATGCTCATTCCCCCAAGCAAGGCGATGATGCGGCAGCTCGCTTAAGTTCGGATTAAAGATGATGGCTGCGTATACGGTCTCGTGCCCCGGACGCAGCGCAGCGCTTCTTCAGCGGTGCGCTGCAGAGCCGGGGCCCATGTCGCTGCAATACTGTGCCGCTTCTGGGTCCCGGTTGCGCAGCAACGCCAAGGGCGTTGCAGCGCGCCGGGGAGACGAGAGTGCGTGTAGCCCTACCTCAACCCGAACCACAACGTCGCGATGCCGAGGAAGGAGAAGAAGCCGACGACGTCAGTGACCGTTGTCACGAACGTGCCGGAGGCCACGGCCGGATCGGCCCTGACACGTTCGAGCGCCATCGGGATCAGGATGCCTCCGAGTGCGCCGGCGAAGAGGTTCACGATGATGGCGAGCCCGATGACCAGGCCGAGGCCCGGGATCCTGAACCAGGCCACCGCAGCGACGCCCGTGATCACGGCAAAGGCGAGACCGTTGACGAGGCCGACCAGGCCCTCGCGCACCACCACGCGCCAGGCATTGGAGGAGCCGAGCTCGCGCGTCGCCAGCGCCCGCACCGCGACCGTCATGGTCTGGGTCGCGGCATTGCCGCCCTGGCTTGCGACGATCGGCGCCAGCACGGCGAGCGCCACCATCTTCTCGAGCTGCCCCTCGAACAGGCCGAGCACGGACGACGCCAGAAAGGCGGTAGCGAGATTGACCAGCAGCCAGTTGAACCGCGCGCGTGCAATGGTGAACACGGTGTCGGACAGCTCTTCGTCGCTGTTGACGCCGCCGAGCGCCTTGAGGTCCTCGTCCGCCTCTTCCTCGATGACGTCGACGACGTCGTCGACGGTGATGACGCCGACGAGGCGGTCCTGGGTGTCGAGCACCGGGGCTGCGACGAGATTGTACTTGCCGAACATGCGCGCCACCTCCTCCTGGTCCTCCAGGACGGAGACGCGGCGGCGATCCTCGTCGGTCAGCTCGGCAAGCGCCACCGGGCGGCGGGCGCGCAGCAGCACGTCGAGCGAGACCGCGCCCTGCCAGTGCTGCTCCTTGTCGACGACGTAGATCTCGTAGAAGCGGTCTGGCAGATCCGGCGTCTCGCGCATGTAGTCGATCGCCTGCCCCACGGTGAAATCCTGCGGCACGGCGATGAACTCGGTCTGCATCCGGCGGCCGGCGGAGTTCTCCGGATAAAGCAGGCTGCGCTCGAGCACGACGCGCTCCTTGAGCGGCAGCTTCTCGAGGATCTCCTCCTGATCGGCCTGATCGAGCGTTTCCAGCAGCTCGACCGCGTCGTCGGATTCGAGCTCGCGCACACCTTCCGCGACCGTCTGCGGCGGCAGTTCCTCGAGGATCTCCTCGCGCACGCCCTCGTCGAGCTCGTTCAGCGCGGAGAAGTCGAAATCGCGCCCCGTCAGCTCAACCAGGCGGACCCGATCGTCGGGCTCGAGAGCCCCAATGAGATCGCCGAGATCGGCTTCGTGCAGCTCGGCAACGCAGGCGCGCAGCGCGGCGCTGTCGCCGGCCTCGATCGCATGGGTAATTTCCGCGACGAATTCGTGACGAATTTCGCCGTCTTCATTGCGCATCGGCACGTGGTCGAGTACCGATTCCGCGGCAGATGCGGCACCGTCCAGATGTTCATCCATGGCGCGCCTCGCCGTTCGACAGGTTGGAACGAGTGGTCTGAGCTGACGGTTCAGGCAATACCCACAAGGCAACTCTGAGCGCAATGACAAAGATGCTTCGACTGAGGTGGACCTCGATGTCGGCAGGCGCAGCCCTCGCCGCCCTCACCGGCATCGCCTCGAGTGAAGCCGCCGAGTGCCCGCGCAAGGACGCGCTCGGCACCTCCCGCATTCTGAGCGTCGACGCCAAGACCACGCCGCGCGTGGGCCTGAAGAGCTTTCCGCAGACGCTGGAGCTTGCCGATCACGAGGTCGTGCTGACCTTCGACGACGGCCCGCATCCGCCGACGACGTCGAAGGTATTGGGGGCACTGGCGCAGGAATGCGTGCGCGCGACCTTCTTCCTGATCGGCCTGCACGCCTCCGAACACCCTGACATGGTCAAGCGCATCGCGCGCGAGGGCCACAGCATCGGTCACCACACCTTCTCGCACCCGTTCATGGCGCGCATTCCGTTCGACAAAGCGAAGAGCGAAATCGACCGCGGCATCGCGGCCGTCGAGCTGGCTCTGCACGGCACCTCGACAACGACGCCCGCGACCCCGTTCTTCCGCTTCCCCTATTTCGAGGCGACGCCAGCCGAGCTCGACCTGCTCCAGTCCCGCGGCATCGTAGTGTTCGGGGCCGACCTGTGGGCCAGCGACTGGAACGAGATGACGCCGGAGCAGGAATTGAAGCTCGTCACGGAGCGGCTCGCCGCCGCCGGCAAGGGTATCATCCTGCTCCACGATCCCAAGGCGCGTACGGCTGCGATCATGCCGGCCTTCCTGCGGTATCTGAGGGAGAACCGCTATCGGGTGGTTCACGTCGTGCCGGCGGGCGCATCACAGAAGAGTGCCGACGCGCATTGATGCCGGAATGTCACGCCGGTGCAAAATGGGGTGATTTGGGCCCTATTAACAGTCTGTTCATGCTACGCCATGCAAGTATCAAGGGGACTTGTCGCGGCAGGGTTCTGGGTAACGGTTCTTGCGCCTGAACCGTTTGCTGATGTCTCCGACCTACTATGGCGGCAATCGCGTAAGAGGGCAGACGGGGTTCATGATCGGAAGTAGCGTTGTTGCTCGGACGCGATCGTGGATCGTCCTTTGCCTTGGCAGCTTCCTTGGCAGATTTCTTGGCGGATTCCTTGGTGTCCTGACCATCGGCTCGCCGTCCATTGCGGCCGACTGCCCCGGCCATCCGGACGCGCTCGAGACGTCCCGCACGCTCGTGGTCGATCCGCACGAGCATCCCCGCATCGGCACCATGCAGTACCGCGAGACGCTGCCGCTGAAGGACCATGAAGTCGTCCTGACCTTCGACGACGGTCCGTTGCCGAAATATTCCAATCAGGTGCTGCAGATCCTCGCCGACGAGTGCATCAAGGCGACCTTCTTCATCATCGGCGAACAGGCCAAGGCGAACCCGGAAGGCGTGCGCAAGCTGGTCGCGGCTGGCCATACCGTCGGCACCCACAGCATGACGCATCCGCTCACAATGGACCGGATGCCGCTCGAGAAGGCCGAGGCGCAAATCAATGGCGGCATCGAGTGGACGTCGGCCGCGATGACCGATCCGTCAAAGCTCGCGCCGTTTTTTCGCATTCCCGGCCTGATGCGCGCCGATGGCGTCGAGAACGTTCTGATCTCGCGCGGCATCCAGGTCTGGAGCGCCGATTTCCCGGCCGACGACTGGCGCCATGTGTCGTCCGATCGCGTCTATCAGCTCGCAATCCAGCGGCTTGAGGCCAAGGGCAAGGGCATCCTGCTGCTGCACGACATCCAGTCCCGCACGGTGGCGGCGCTGCCGAAGATCATCCGCGACCTCAAGGCGCGCGGCTACCGCATCGTGCATGTGGTGCCCGCGACCGCCGAGCAGCCAGCGACGCCGACAACGCCGGTGGAATGGCTGCTGCATCCGCCGACCGAGACCACACCGATCGCGCGCTGGCCGACCGTGCCGAACTTCGTGTTCGCGCAGACCAAGACGCTTCCGGCACCCTCGCTGGCCGACCTCAACGCACAGGCCGCGCACCAACCGCTGCTGTCGCGCAAGACCATGGCGCTCGCCAATGTCGCGGCCACCCTGCCCGTGCCTGGCCGCGATCTCTTTGCGATCCCGGAAGGCTCGGTCGAGGTGCTGCTGTCGACGACCTTGTCGCGGCGCGCCGCGACGCGCCTGGCAATGGCGGCCGAGACGCCTCCTGCGGCCAAGGTCAAAGCCGGCAAGTGGCACGCTCACCGCACCGCGCGCGCTGCTCATGGCACACCGAACCACGCCGCAGAGACCGAGGGCACTGCAGCCAAGAGCACTGCCCCCAAGAGCGCCGCGCCCAAGAGCACAGCGCCGCGCCCGACCCGTGTGGCAAGCCTGAAGAAGCGCGCGCAGTAGAGCTTACTGTCGCATGATGTTGGCGACGCAGAGCAATACGATCAGCGCCAGGAAGAACAGGTCCATATAGGACTTGACCTCGCCGTCGCGCCGCAGCCGGGCGACGTCAACCACGACCTGCTTGCGCACACTCGTTCCGCCAGTGCCGTCATTGAGCGGAGCCAGAAGGCGCTTGGTCTCGGCTTCCAGCTTCTCGATCTTCTGGTAAAAGTAGAACGCCCGCAGCGTCGAAGCTGCGCGCATGCCGGTATAGACCAGCACCAGGATCGCGATAATCGCCCGGTTCTGGTACTTCTCCATGAAATTCAGGCTGAAATAGACCATCGCCATGAATGCGAAGTTGGTCACGAAGCGATAGACGAAGCTTAAAAAGACCATGCGGGCTTAAGCCTTGAAGGGTGGCGCAACCGACCGTGTTGCAAATGCGGGGATCAGGAGCCCAGACCGGAACAGCCGGCCTGAATGCCATGCAGCCCCGTCTACGCCAACTTTGTTTCAGCAAAGATACTATTGCCCCGGCAATGCCGCCTTTTAGCCACGCCCGGCCATAATGCAAGCCGGAGCACGGCCGCCGGTCCGCGGGCCTGCTGGCTGCAACGGCTCCTTGGAGATTTGGCCGAAGTCCCGATAGACTGGGACCGCCACATGTGGGGTCTGCCGATGCCGAAGAAGGGAATCACCGGCCACGACGACTGGGTACTGACCGAGGCGCTGGCGACTGCGCTGGTCGCACTGGAGCAGCTCGATACCAAGCACCAGCCGAGCGCGCATATGGACGACATCCGCAAGATCCTCTCGAACGGCAAGGAGCCGGCGGCGGTGAGCCTCCATCTCGCCCAGGCCAAATGCCGGCTGTTTCCCGACCTCGATCCGCTGGAAATCTACCGGGAATACGGCATCGGCGAGGAATATGGCTGAGGGCCGTTGACGGCCGGACTTAAGGCCCGCCGGCGACCGATCCGGCGATCACCATAACCAGCGCGGCCAAGTCGATCTTGCCGTTGACGATCAGCTCCTCCGAGGCTTTCGCGTCGTCCGCCCGTTCGAGCTTTAGCAATTGCGGCCGGTTGGCCGCCTGCCGCTTCAGCTCCTCGACGATGGCTTCCGTGAGTTTCTCTTCCAGCATGGGCTTGTCCTCAGGCCGCCATCGCGCGGCAGGATTGCGCGCAGGAGCGGCACATGGCGACGCATTCGTCCATGCCACCGACCTGCACCGGTCAACCAGGGGGATGTTGTGATCGTTCCTGCCGTCGTGCCGATTGTGACGTCCAGGGAACCTCGCAAAGCTAGCCGTAACGCCTGGCGCGCACCGCCCGGTAGCGAGCATCGGTCTGCGGCTTGATGAACAAGGCGGCCACGCTTGGATGGCGTTTGCGTATCTCGGTCTCGATCGAAACGACGCATCGCTCGATATCGTCGGCGCGCTTGTCGTCCGCAAATTCGATGCTGAGGGCCGCAACGATTTCGGCCGGCGACAGCTGCACCGTCAGCAGGCCGTTGGCCCTGAGCACGCCGGGCGACCGCCTTGCGATGTCGAGGACCGATCGCGCAAGTTCCGGATCGGCGGGCTCGCCGATCAGCAGGCTCTTGCTCTCGCGCGCGAGACCGATCGACACGATCGCCAGCAATATCCCGATCATGATCGAACCGATCCCGTCCCAGACCGGCTGGCGCAGCAATACGGCCGCGGCAGTGGCCGCCGCGGCAATGGCGATGCCGACCAGCGCCGCGCTGTCCTCGAGCAGCACCATGAATGCCGGAGGATCCTTGCTGCGAACGAAAGCCTGGTAATACCCGAACCGCTGGCCGTCGGAGCTGAAGCGCCGCAGGGCAACCAGCCAGGAACCGCCTTCAAACAGGAACGACAGCCCGAGCACCACGAAGCTGACGATCGGACTTTCGATCGGCTCGGGTGCGGCGACATGCAGAATGCCCTGATACAGCGAGACACCGGCGCCCAGGGCGAAGATCAGCAGCGCAACGATGAAGCTCCAGAAATACAGCTCGCGCCCATAGCCGAGCGGATGGGATTCGTCGGGCGAGCGGCTCGCGCGCCGGTAGCCGTAGAGCAGCAGGATCTCATTGGTCGTATCGACGAGCGAATGCACCGCTTCGCTCGTCATGGCCGAACTTCCCGTCCACGCGGCGGCGCCGATCTTCGTGACCGCGACCAGGACATTGCCGAAGAGCGCCGCATAGACCGCGGTCTTCGAGGATGATTCTGTTGCCAATGTCCGATACCCCGTTCCTCATGCCAGCCGCCGCGGCAGGCTGTTGTGGATCGTGCAGGCGGCGAGCGCGGCGTGGCCGAACGCGACCGATATCTGGTGCAGGTCGGTGACGACGTCGCCGATGCCGTAGAGCCCGTCGACCGAGCTGCGCTGATGGTCGTCGACTTTCAGATGGCCGTCTGCGGTGTGTTCGGCCCCAAGCGTCATCGCGAGATGCGAGCGCACTTCCGCACCCATCACCGGGTAGACCATCTCGAATTGCGCCGTCCGGCCATCGGCGAAGACGGCTTCAACGCCGTCGTCTCGCCGCCTCAGGCGCAGGCCGGGCGCGACGACGATCTCGACACCGGCTTCATTGAGCTCCGCTGCCGCGGGCTTCCCGTCATCCTCGCCCGTTGCCAGCAGCGTCACGTCGCGCGAGTAGCCGCGCATGAAGAGCGCCTTGCCGGCGGCGCGGTGAAGCGGACCGACGATGCCGATGCGACGGTCGATCGCCTCGAAGGCGTCGCAAACGGGACAGTAGCGCAACAGCCCGTCCGCGACGGCCGCGCGCCATTCGTCGAACGGCGGATGGGCGTCGACGATGCCGCAGGCAAGGATGACGGTGGCGGCCGTATGCGCGCCGCCGTTCCAGATCGCCTGAAAACCGTGATCGTGTCGTCGCAAGCTGGTGACCTCGGCATCAACGCGCGTGACCGCGAGCTCGCCCAGTTGCGCGGACATGCGCGCGAGCAGGTCAGTGCCGGAGAGGCCGTGGACGAAGCCCGGCACATTGTGACTGCGCGGGATCAGCGCCGCCCGGCTCGCGCCTGCGTCCACGACACAGACGCGGCGCCGAAATCGCGCGAGGTAGATCGCAGCCATCAGCCCGGCCGGGCCGCCGCCGACGATCAGGCAATCATACGGCTGATCATTCGCCATCATTTGGGGTTTGGATCCGACAGGCCCGCACCGGGCTCGCGAAGCTGTCCGCTCCGCGCCAGGCGGACCGCGTTGCCGAGTGCGCGCGCGACGTTCTGCACCTCCGTCTGGAATGCCCTGTCGTCATCGAGGTCGCGGTGCGAGGTGGCGTATGGCTCCATGTAGCCGACATAGCCATCGAGCTCGGCGAAGCGGCCCGCCGAGATCAACTGCATATCGGTCAACCAATCCGACAAGGCCCGGCGCACGCCCTCGGCACCGACCGCATCGCCGTGAACGACGAGGCCGAAATGACGGCCGGCGAGATGGCGCGGATAAGGCCAGCCCTTCAGCTCCAGCGCCTTCGCCTCGGCCGCCTTCTTGCCGTGGGTCGAGGTCGGATCGGGATTGCCGCCGTCGGCGCAGACCATGCGGTCCATCATCGCCTTCAGTCCGGCGGGTACGTGATACCAGTTCACCGGCGTCACGATCAGGATGCCGTGGGCCGCGACCCACAGCGGATAGATATCGTTCATCCAGTCGTCGGTCTGCCCCAGCGAATAGTTTGGATAGCAGCTGCACGGCCAGTGGCAGAGCGGCATCGCGGTTCCGACGCAGGATTTGCAGGGATGGATCGTCTTGCCGAACTCCGAGGCCAGGCGCGACAGGTCCAGGATGTCGACGGCAAACCCAAGCTCGGCAAAGACCGGCTCGGCGAGTTCGACCAGACGCCAGGTCTTGGACATCTCGCCGGGACAGGTGTGCTCGCTGCGGGCCGAGCCGTTGATGATGAGGATGCGCGGCGTCTCGTCCGCATCGTCATGGCGTCGCTGCGCCGCCAGGATCTTCGCGCGCGCATCGAGCCAGTCGATGGCGATGTCGTAATCGGGATCGGAGAATCCCGCGCCCGCCTTTCGCGTCAGCGGGGCCTTGCGTGAATCGCTGTAGGCGTCCCAGGCCGCGCCGACGATGGCGTCGAGCTCGCGCTGGAGCGGTGCAAAGGCGGGATCGACGAACCGGCTCCTGTAGCGGCGCTCGAAGGTCTCGCGCGAGAGCTTGACGGGCGGCATCCCCTTGCGAATGTCGGCTTCCGTCATGCTGGCTCCTCGCGAGGTCGGTACAGTTCGACCAACCCGGGGCGCAGCGCGCGGTTCCTTCTCGCTTTATTGTCGTCGCTCTATTGGCGAACAACTTGCGGCGGCACATCGAACTGCGCGATGCGCTGGTCCAGCCGCCACAATTCGATGCGGTGCACCAGCACGAGCGATGCGGCCTCGCGCTTGGCCTGCTCATCATCGTCGCAGACCAGGTTGATGCATCCAAACACATGCCCGTCCGGATCGATCTGGAACGCGCGGTAGTGCTTGATGCTCCGCATCGTCACCCTCCCCGTCTCGGGTAGACAGGTTCGCTCAGCCAGTCCGTCAGGTTCGAGGTCACCTCGTTCTGCTTGGCGCGCTGAAGCAGCATGTCGCGCTCCTTGCCGGGCGGCAGGCTGCGCGCACGCTCGCGAGCGGTTTGGGCGAATGCCGCCAACCGCTCCTGGAGCGATTGGGTCTGTTTCCTGCGGTTGCGTTTCGCGGTCATTGTACTTTCACAAAGCCCTTCAGATGGAAGGATTGGGATGGGAGGAATTGGCCCCGGCGGGAGGTCGGCGCCGGGGCCAGAGTTTCGTGCCGGTTGGGGCGGCCCAGCCCGGCAGTGTTGGCAGCTTCGGCCGCAACCGCAGGTTCCGGCATTTCAATAAGTTAACGGTGCGTGATTTTGCTGGTGCGAAACGAAACGGCCGAGCAGCGACGGATGCGCGCATTCCCTTCGCGCGCCGGCACTGCCTCGAGTGCGCCGGAACCGAAATGCTGATTCGCTTATTGATGAGGGACTTGAAGGAGGATCATAATGGTGAAAGCAGCATGGAAACAACCGGGTTCACCGATCGGCCGCAAGGGCCCGCGCAAGGCAAACCCCGCGTACAAGCGGCGGGCGCGCGAACGATGGACACCTGCGGACGTGAGCAAGCTGAAGCAGCTCGCAAAAGGAAACACGCCCACGGGCGTCATGAGCATCAAGCTGCAGCGTCCGGTCGCGGCCATTCGCAGCAAGGCGCAGCGCGAAGGCATTTCGCTCAAGCCCGTCAACCGCTCGCCTTACAACAGGCGATCCAAAGCAGCGAAGCGGCGCTGAGCGAGGCACCCATCCCGGCGCAGCTAGACGTTTAGTGTCGTCGGCTCCTATTCCGACGGCGCGCGGTGCCGGAGATCCTGTCCTTCCCGGTCGTCGCGGAGGGCCTTGAGCTCCGAGCGCAACATCGCGCTTTCCATCACCACCCGGCGCACCTGGCGCGTGGCGTGATCAAGCTGGTCCGCGACCGCTCTGCGCTGCGCCCGGAGGGCGCGGCTTGCTTCGATCGCGCGCTCAGCGCGGGCAAGCAGGACGTCGTTCATGGAGCGACAATACAGGATTCGGGACGAAACTGCCTTTACGTAAGTTACGTCAATTACTCAAAACCAGCCATCCGCTCAAAAAACATTCGCGAACGCTAACCTGGATCAAGTACGACCGTTCCCCAACCGAGCAAACGCTTAGCTCCGTCGATAGAGTTGCAGATAGCTCGGCGAGAACAGCGCCGCGTCCTTGAGCGCATCGAGATCGGTGATGGTCAGCGTGCGATCGCGCAGCACGATCAGACCGGAAGCACGCAACTCCTGAACCGTGCGGTTGAGATGGACCACCGACAGGCCGGTGGCGTCCGCAAGATCCATTTGCGTCACCGGCATCACGCAGGAATTGCCCTCGACCATGCCGACAGGACGCAGCCGCTCGATGATTTCGCAGAACAGATGGGCCACGCGTTCGAAGGCCACCCGGCGGCCGAGATTGATGGCCCATTCGCGCTGGATCGCGTTGTTGACAAGCGTCTCGCACCAGAACGCTTCCGCCAGCGCGCGGTCGCTCGCCACCAGACTCTCGAACCGCGCGCGCTTGATTTCGGTGTAGACGACCGGCGTCATCGCCGCGATGGAATGATCCATCACCGACAACAGGAACGCGTGCGCGTCGCAACTTTCGCCGGGAAAGAGGAAATTGACGATCTGGCGCCGCCCGTCCTCGAGCGTCTTGTAGCGGCAGAGCCAGCCCGACAGCACGAGGCGCACGCTGTCGACCGGATCGCCCTCCGAGATCAGATCCTCGCCCGCTCCTGCGCGCTGGATTCCCTCGAGCATTGCATATTCGAGCGAGGTGCGGGCCTCCGTCGACAGCGGCCTCAGCACGTTCAGCCGGCGAATGACCGGGTCCACCTGGCTGCGATCTAGCGTCGACAAGGGCATCAGCTGGCCACCGCCGGTGTATGAAACGCCCGCTTGCTGAGGGGAATGGTGATCGTGCATTCCAATCCCTTGGGACTGAATGCCAACCTGGTCTGCCCCTTGAACTCGAACGCGAGTGTGCGCTCCAGAAGCTCGGTCCCAAATCCTTTGTGCGGCGGCGGCGCAACCGGCGGCCCACCGCGCTCCCGCCACTCGAACACCAGCTCCGCCGGGTCGGTGCCCTGCTCGAGGCGCCAGGAAATCTCGATGCGACCGGTCGGCCGGCTCAGGGCGCCGTATTTGAGTGCGTTGGTCGCGAGCTCGTGAATGGCAAGGGCAAAGGTTTCCGCTGCCTTCGACTGAAAACGCACCGGGGGACCGCTGACACGTACCTGCTCGCCCTCCCTGGCATTATAGGCCAGCATCTCCTCGACGGCGAGGTATTCGAGATCGACGCCGCCCTCGGGATCGCGGGTCACCAGCGCCTGGGTACGGGCGAAAGCGTTGAGCCGGCCGTCGAGATGAGAGGCAAACTCCTCGACCGTCGAGCTCGTATCGGCCGTGCGACGGGCGATCGAGCGCACCACGCCGAGCGTGTTGCGGACCCGATGCTGGAGCTCGGCCAGCAGCAGGCGCTGCCGCTCCTCGGCGCGGGTCATGGCGGTGATGTCAACGAAGGTGATCACGACCCCGGCGATGAAGTTTTCGATGCTGCGATAGGGCAGGATTCGCACGATGTAGCGCGTGCCGCTGTCCGGCGCCCTCAGCTCGCGCTCGGCGCTGGCAAGCGTCCGCAGCACGCTGCGAACGTCGTCATAGAGGTCCTCGATCGGGACGCGCGCCTTGATGTGCGCGATGGGCCGGCTAATGTCGGTTTCTACGAGATGCAGAATTTGCGTGATCGCCGGCGTGAAGTTCATCACGCGCAACTCGTTGTCGAGGAATACGGTCGCGATCTGCGTGCTCTCCAGGAAATTCCGGAGGTCACTGGTGGCGCGCGTCAATTCCTGGACGCGGTGAGCAAGCTCGCCGTTGACGGTGGTCAGCTCCTCGTTGACCGACTGCAATTCCTCGCGCGAGGTTTCGAGTTCTTCGTTCGCGGACTGGAGCTCCTCGTTGAGGGACTGGTATTCCTCGTTCGAGGACTTCAGCTCCTCATTGGTGCTTTCGAGCTCTTCGATGGTCGCCTGAAGGCGCTCCCGCGTCGCCCGCAGCTCGCCTTCGATACGCTCGACATGCTCGGTCTGCACCAACGCATTGGGCTTGCCTGCGCCGGCATCGATGGCGCGCACCGGGCCGTCCTTGAACAGGACGACAAAATTGCGATCGCCGCTGCCGCTCTCCTGGATCGGCTCCACCGTGATGTCGACGGGAATGTGCTGGCCGTTGGCGCCGAGCTGCACCTGTTCGGCATGGGCGGGCTCGTTGGTCTCCGCCGCGCGGCTGAGCACCGCCCGCAGGTCCAGGCGGAGATCGCGGTGGACGAGTTGGAGCAGATCGAGCGTGGCGGCGCCTGCCGTCGGCTCGATGTAGCGTCCGGTGCGCCCGGAAAAGTGCAGGACCTGAAAGTTGCTGTCGGCGATGACATAGGCGGGCGCATAGCGCTCCGCGATCCGCTGCGCGCGACGCTCCAGCCCGATATCAGGGCGGAAGGAGCGCGCCGGCGCTATCTCGAGGTTTGCCCTCCCCGCGGCGGTCGTGATCGGAAATTCCGGCGGCAGCCGGGTTCCGGTCTCGAGCTTCTTGAAGATGCGGGCGCGGCGGTCGACCGGTACGAACAGTTTTGGATGCCGCGTGACGTTCTCGGAATTGCCGAGGAACAGGAACCGATGCGGCAGAAGGGCGAAGTGGAATAACGGGATCACCCGGTTCTGCAATTCGGCATTGAGGTAGATCAGCAGGTTGCGGCAGGAGACGAGATCGAGCTTGGAGAACGGTGCGTCCTTGATCACGTTGTGCTGCGAGAAGATGCACATCTCGCGCAGCTCCTTGACCACGCAATAGGTATCGCCTTCGCGCACGAACCAGCGCGCCAGGCGCTCGCCGGTCATGTCCGCCTCGATCTTGGTGCGATAGCGGCCGACGCGCGCGGCCGCCAACGCCCGTCCGTCGATGTCGGTCGCGAAGATCTGAACCTGCGGCACGGAGTCCATTTTGGCCATGTGCTCGCGCAGGAGGATACCGATCGAATAGGCCTCCTCGCCGGTGGCGCAGCCGAGCACCCAGACGCGAACCTGCTGGCTCGCGTCCTTGCCTTCGAAGAGCTTCGGGACGATCTGGTTCTCCAGCACCTCGAATTCACGCTTGTCGCGGAAGAATTCGGTGACGCCGATCAAGAGGTCGTTGAAGAGGTGCTGCGCCTCGTCCTGGTCGTTGCGCAGGAAATCGACGTAAGCGGAAATGTCGCCGATCTGGACCACCTGCATCCGCCGCTGCACGCGACGCAGGAAGGTGTTCTGCTTGTAGCCGTGGAAATCATTGCCGGTCTTGCTGCGCAGGATGTCGGCGATGCGCGACAGCGAGGTCGCTGCAGCGGCCAGCACCTCATCGAACCCCTGCTTCTCCTCCAGCCGCCGCAGATGACGGGCATAGACCTGGATGTGCTCGGCGATGTCTTCGGCGGTCAGCACGTAGTCGGCGATCGCCGCCGGCGTATCGGCGTCCTTCAGATGATCCGCGTCGTCGCTCGCGCCTTTTTCGGCGATGGCAAGGCCGCCGTGGTCCTTCAGTGTCGCGGTACCCAACGTGCCATCGCCGCCGATGCCGGACAGGATCACGCCGATCGATTGCTCGGCGCGTTCTTCCGCCAGCGACACCAGGAAGCTGTCGATCGTCGCCCGCTCGCCGGGCGCCTGCTCGGCCGGGCGGACGCCGAAGCGACCGTCCTGGATCGTCGTGATCATCGCCGGCGGGCACAGATAAATCGTGCCACCCTCGATGGTCTGGCCGTTGCCGACGTCGGAAATCTTGCCACCGTGGGAATTTCGCACGATCTGGCGCAGCCGCGGCTCGTCGAGGGCCTCATGATGCTGGAATGCGAGCACGACGGCCTGGTCGGCGCTTACGGTCAGCCTGGAAAAGAACCGCTCGACGCTATCCAGAGCTGTCGGCGCGGCGCCCACCCCGATGATCAGCGGAGACCTGGTCTGGCGCTCTCTTTCGACCGACTGGTCGCCGATTTCATGCATGGTCTCGGTAGCTCTCATTCATTGACGGGAACCAGAGGACGCCCGCTCGCCGCAAATAGCAGAATTGATATTATCCCAACAGGTGCAAGGCGGAAACGTCACGCTGCGTTCCGTACAGCGAGCATTGGGCATTAGGCATTGAGCTTGGGTGGCCTGCCAACGCCCCCAGATCACTCCGGACCGACTTGCTGCCGAAGATAGGCGATCCGCTGCTCGATCAGGACGCGATGGCGCAGCCATTCCGTGAGGGTCTGCTTCAGCGCCTCGACCAACCGTTCCGCCTGGCCCGCGTCGTGGCCGCCGGCACTGAGCTCGCGGATGCGCGCCTCCTGATCGAGGATGCGCCGCGAACCCTCCTCGATATCCCGATCGGCCTTGATCAGATGGCGGCGCTCGGTATCGAGTTGCTCGGTCCATTCGGCGAGGGAAATGGCCATCGCGACCCTCAAGCCTCCCGCCTGCGAATGGGAGGATCGAGCGACTTTAGCACAACGCGCCGGATCATGTCGGCATATTCGCGATATTCGGCAGCGCGCGCCTGGTACATCTCGGCCACCGCCGGCCGGCCGTTGCGCCGTCCGTCGGCGGCCATGCGCTGCACCAGCTCGGCCCGCTCCTCGATGATGCGCAGTGCGACCCGCAGGGCTTCATCCACTTGCCCCTCCTGCTCTTTTGCGAGGACGTCGGCGGCGAAGGCGTGACCGACCTGGCAACGGAAGCGCATCGGGTGCGATTCCTTCATCTCGGACAGGACGCCCCCGCAGGCCGGACAGGTCAGCGCAACCGGATCGGCCATCGAGACGAGACGGTCACTGCCGATCCGTTCGCCGGCCGCGATCTCGACCTCGAGCCGGATCTCCGGCGGGATCGGCAGTGCGGCGCCGGCAGCCTCCCTGGCGAGATCAGACAGCACGTCGCCCATTCCGGCGCCGGGAACGCAAAGATCGATGATGGTCGCCTCGAGGGCGCTCCTTGGCATTTCATCGGCGATGGCATCCGAGGGGTCCTGAACCACCGAAATCCCGCCGCAACGCTTGATGGCGTTGAGACCGGCCGAACCGTCGGACAACAGGCCGCTGAGCAGCACACCGATCACACGCGGGCCGTAGTTGATGGCGGCCGAGCGAAACAAGGCATCGATGGCCGGCCGGACCATGTTCTCGCGCGGGCCGCGCCCGAGGAATACGCGATCCTCGGACAGCAGCAGATGGTGGTCCGGTGCGGCCAGATAAACCCGGCCTGGCTCGATCTTCATGCCGTTTTCGGCCTGCCGGACCGGGAGCGGACCGGCGCTGCTGGCCACCGTCGAGAGAATGCCGATGCCCTGCGCCGGGATGTGCAGCACGATGAACACCGCCGCGGGCAGATCCGGCGGCAGCCGGCCCAGGATCTGCTTCAGCGGCGCGGTCGCGCCGGCCGAGCCACCTATGACGATGATGTCGCGGTTGCTCATGGAACCCACTATCGGTTGTATTCGTTTGTACCAAGGCGGGTCACCGCCCTATGTTCCTATGAACCGGCAACGAAGGGGTGGAAGGCACCATGGCGATGTCGCCTCGATCGTCAGGTCCAGAGTCGGCGCTCAGCGGGCGACGCATCTTCATTGTCGAGGACGAATATTTTCTCGCCGACGACATTGGCAGAGCATGTCGCGCGCTCGGCGCAGACATCGCGGGCCCGGTGGGCGATCTCAACGACGCACTCCGTATCCTGCACGACGGCAGTGTTCTGGATGCCGCCGTGCTCGACGTGAACATCCGCAGCGAAATGATCTTTCCGGTCGCGCGCGAACTGAAGGCACGGAACGTCCCCTTCCTCTTCACGACCGGATACGACAAGGTCACGATCAGTCCGGAATTCCACGACGTGCCGATCCTGGAGAAACCGATCGATATGCCTGCGATGGCACAGAGGCTGGCGGCGCTGATCGCCGATCCGCACGGCCGAGCCTGACGGCGATCAGAACAGATGCGCGAAAGCGAGCCAGGCGGTCACCGCCAGACACAGAAGCACCGCAGCATAGGGCAACGCGATCCGCAAATCAGCAGCCCTCCCGGTCATCAACCCATCATCATCCAGACGATCGCCGCCATCATGACGAGAAAACCCGTGATTGCCGTTGCGACAAAGGCCTGTTCGACGCGATCCATCGGCATCACAGCCCCCTTTTTCCAGCCGAACCAGTCTGACGGCGCGGGGAGCTTTGCGCATTAGGCTATGTGAATCGGCGTCCTCCTTATCGGTCCGCGCCGCACTGGTTAGCTTAGATTGCGACGGTATCGTTCTACGACTTCGCCGTGCCCGGCTCCGCCATCTTCCGATGCTGCTTGGCCAGCATCTCGTTCGGCGTGACGTTGGCGATCGTGGTCTGGATCTTGTTCTTCATTCCGGTCACGATGTCGGACTCCCCGCGCAACATGGCGTCGAAGCCGGCCTTCGCCACGTCGTAGGCACTGTCCTTCGGCTCGGTGCCGACCTTGGTATCCATCATGTCGGCGCGGCGGAAGAACTCCGTTTCCGTGGCGCCAGGCATCAGGCAGGTGACGGTGACGCCGCTGTCGCGCAACTCCTCGCGGAGCGCGAATGAGAATGAATCAAGAAACGCCTTGCTGGCGTTGTAGACCGCCTGAAAACTGCCCGGCGTGAATCCCGCGATCGAGCCCGTGATCAGGATGCGCCCCGAATTGCGGCGAAGCATCGCGTTGCCGGCGCGATGGATCAGATACAGCGTGCCGGTGATGTTGGTGTCGACGAGGTGCTTGATCCTGGCAAAATCCTGGTCGAGAAAGGCCTTGCCAAGACCAACGCCGGCATTGGCCAGCAGCGCGTCGATCGGCCGGTCGCCGACCGCGGCGCAGAGCTTGTCGACGCCTTCGGTGGTGGCGAGATCGGCCTGCACCGGTTCGACGCTGCTGCCGAGCCTGCGCAGATCGACGGCCACCCTCTCGATCTCGGGCTCGTCCGCCGCAATGACAAGGTTGAAACCTGCTTGGGCACAGCATCTGGCGAGTTCCAGCCCGATGCCGGTGGAGGCGCCGGTGACGACGGCGAGTTGATTGGCGGGCATGAGCGTATCCTTCGCTAATCCTCGAGGGGGATTGATGACGCTCCAATCACCGCAATGCGCGCTCGTTCCTATCGGGGACGCACGCTGGTGCGGCGCAAAGATTTTGCACTGTGCAATAGCAACCATCGTTCGTTGTTCGACTTGGTTGCCTCGTAGCTCGGGAGAAAAGAGATGAAGGCGCTGGTTTGGCACGGCAAGGAAGACATACGCTGCGACACCGTTACCGATCCGGAAATTCAGGACGCGCGGGATGCCATCATCAAAGTCACGAGCTGCGCCATCTGCGGCTCGGACCTGCACCTCTTTCACAATTACATTCCGGGCATGCTGCCCGGGGACATCATGGGCCACGAGGCCATGGGCGAAGTGGTCGAGGTCGGCTCGGGCGTCGACGGCAAGCTGAAGAAGGGCGACCGCATCGTCGTGCCCTTCACAATCATTTGCGGCGAATGCGACCAGTGCAAGCGTGGCAATTTCTCGGTTTGCGAAACCACCAATCGCAAGAGTCATCTCGCTGAAAAAGCGTTTGGTCATTCGGGCGCCGGCCTGTTCGGCTATACGCACCTGACCGGCGGCTATCCCGGCGGCCAGGCCGAATATTTGCGCGTGCCGTTCGCTGACGCCACGCACATCAAGGTGCCCGCGGGCATTCCCGACGAGCAGTTGCTGTTTCTCAGCGACATCTTCCCGACCGGCTGGCAGGCCGCCGTGCAATGCGACATCGAGCCGACCGACACGGTCGCGATCTGGGGCTGCGGTCCCGTGGGGCAGATGGCGATCCGCAGCGCCATCCTGCTCGGCGCCAACCAGGTGATCGCGATCGATTGCCTGCCCGAACGGCTCAGCATGGCCGAAGCCGGCGGCGCCACCACCATCAACTTCGAAAAAGAAAGCGTCCTGGAGCGGCTCGAGGAGCTCACCGACGGCAGAGGCCCCGAAAAATGTATCGATTGCGTCGGGATGGAGTCGCATGTGATGGCTACCCTGCCCGACACGCTGCTCGACCGCGCCAAGCAGATGGTCATGGTGGAGAGCGACCGGCCCCATGTGCTGCGCGAGATGATCTATGTCTGCCGGCCCGGCGGCATCATTTCGGTGGCAGGCGTGTACAGCGGATTCTCCGACATGCTGCCGATGGGCGCCTTCATGAACAAGGGCCTGACGATGCGCACCGGCCAGACCCACGTCAACCGCTGGACCGACGACCTGCTCCATCGCATCGAGGAAGGTCAGATCGATCCGTCCTTCGTCATCACCCACACCGTCCCGCTTAGCCAAGGCCCCGAGATGTACCAGGTGTTTCGCGACAAGCGCGACTCCTGCGTCAAGGTCGTGCTGAAGCCCTGAGGAGCAAGACCCATGTTTCATTTCTCCAACATCGTTCGCACCAAGGGCGACCCGAAAATCGTCGAGGGCGGCCCGAGCCTGAAGCGGCCCGAAGACCAGCTCGCCCGTGCGCTCGGCTGGTTCAGCATCGGTCTCGGCGTCGTGGAATTCTTCGCGCCGCGGCGCGTCACGGAAACGCTGGGCATGGAGGGCCATGAGACGCTGGTCCGCACCTTCGGCCTGCGCGAGATCCTGGCCGGGGTCATGACGCTCTCGGTCGAGAAGAACGCCGGCCTGTGGGCCCGCGTCGGCGGCGACGGCCTCGATGCCGCCGCGCTGCTCTCGGGGCTGACCGCGGACAATCCCAAAAAGGGCAATATCGCGCTGGCGCTGCTGATGGTCGGCGGCATCGCGATGCTCGATTACCGCGCCGCGCAGGACACCAAGCCGCAGCGGCCGCAGCGCGACGCACCGCGCAAGCTGTATCCGAACCGCAGCGGCTTTCCCAAGGGCATCGAGAGCGCCCGAACCGCGGCCAAGCAGATCGCAGCGCACGCCGCGACGGAACGGACCTGAGAACGCGCGACGAGGTGATGCAAGACAATGAGCGAAGCGTCCCGTAACGAAGGTGCGTGGTGGGAATCCGCCGTCATCTACGAAATCGCACTGATCTCGTTCCAGGACTCGGACGGCGACGGCAAGGGTGATCTCGCCGGCCTGACATCCCGCATCGACTATCTGAAATGGCTCGGCGTCGACGCGGTGTGGCTGACGCCGGTCTACAAGAGCCCGTTTCGCGACCTCGGCTACGACATCTCCGACTACTGCTCGATCGATCCTGCGTTCGGCAGCCTCGAGGCGTTCGACCGCCTGCTCAAGGCCCTGCACGCGGCGGATATCCGCGTGATCCTCGATCTCGTGCCCAATCATACCGCGAACGATCACGCATGGTTCATCGAGAGCAGCAGCTCACGGAACAGCGCGAAGGCCGATTGGTACATCTGGGCCGACGCAGCCGAGAACGGCGGCCCGCCCAACAACTGGCTGAGCCGCTTCGGCGGCAGCGGCTGGGAATGGTGCGAGGCGCGGCGGCAATATTACTATCACTCCTTTCTGGTCGAGCAGCCCGATCTGAACTGGCGCAACCCGCAACTGCGCGCCGCGATCGCCGACGTCATGCGCTTCTGGCTCGATCGCGGCGTCGACGGCTTTCGCGTCGATGCCAGCGCGGTCCTGATCAAGGACGCGCTGCTGCGCGACAATCCGCATAACCCGCAAGCGAAAGGCAAGCCGCCGCCGCAGCGCCAAACGCCCGTCTTTACCGACGACCGGCCGGAGACGATGGATTGCATCGAATTCATTCGCGAGGTGATCGACGGCTATCCAGGGCGGATGTTGTGCGGTGAAGTCCAAGGCAAGACCGACCGCATCGGCCACTTCTACGGCAACGACCGACCGCGCCTGCATCTGCCCCTCAATTTCGCACTGCTGGACTCGCAATGGGACGCGCTGTCCCTGCAAGCAACGATCGACGCGTATTTCAACGCCATCCCGGATCATGCATGGCCGGTCTGGGTGATCGGTGGTCACGACAAGCAACGGATCGCGAGCCAAATCGGCGAGCCGCAAATGCGCGTGCTGGCGATGCTGCTGATGACGCTGCGGGGAACGCCCTTCTTCTTCATGGGCGACGAGATCGGCCGCAAGCGCGTTCCCATTCCGCCCGACCGCGTCCACGATCCCTTCGAGAAGCTCGTGCCGGGGTATGGCCTTTGCCGCGATCCCGAACGCGCGCCGATGCGATGGGATGACAGCAGCAACGGCGGCTTTACAACCGGCGATCCATGGCTGCCGCTCGAGCCGCGCGACGGCGCGGCCAACGTGGCCGCGCAGCAGCGCGACCCACGTTCGATCCTGGCGCTGTTTCGCGCGCTGATGCGACTGCGGCGCGAGCGCGCGTGCCTGCGCCACGGCGGCTACGAGCCCCTACGCGCGCAGAACGACGTTCTTGCCTACAGGCGGACGGATGGCGGCAAGGAAATTCTGGTCGCGCTCAACATTGCCGCCGAGCCGCGGAAATTGCATTGGCAAGGTCGCGGCCGCCTGCTGATGTCGACGCATCTCGACCTGCCGTCCGAGCCGCTGCCGGACGCCTCCATCCTGCTCCGCGGCAATGAAGGCGTGATCATCGAACTCGAGCCACGGTGACGGCCGAGGAACCATCCGCGCGTCAGAGAGTCTCATCAACGCCTCCGACGTCCCCCCTGCCGGAGGCTGAATAGACGAAACCGCAGCCCCGGCGCTCACCCCCTTCAAGCGCCGGGGTGGCGGCGTGAGCCAGGAGGCGGATCATGAGCAAGACCAAGGGCCTCGGTCAGCGGATCGCCGGCAAGGCGAAACAGGCCGTCGGCGAGATCGTCGGCGATCAGAATCTCCATGAGGAAGGCAAGGAGCAAGCGGAGCGCGGCCGGGACGAACAGAGCAAGCCGAGCGAGCTCAATCCGTTGAAGAAACTCAATCAGCTGACGTGAACGCTGCCGCGCCGTCAGCCATTTCCAAGTCAATTCGCACCGGTGATGAAGGCGCCTCACGGCGACGCTCGCGCTGGGTCGCCGCTGCCGAACTCGGCCTGATCAGCAGCACCTTCTCGACCATCGTCAGCCAGCTCTTCGCCGCGCGCATCGGACGCGATGCCGCGGTCGACTGGATGACGGTCGCCGCCATTCCCGCGCGCGATTGGGCGATTAGCGCAGAGCCGTCGTGGAGCGCGATCCTTGCCGGGATCGCCTTCCACCAATGGGCGGACTTCTCCTGGGCGCTGGTGTTCTTCGGTGTGCTCGGGCGCTGGACCGCTGACCTGCGGCCGCTCACGATCCTGCTGCTCGCGCTGCCCTGGGCCGTGTTCTCGTCAAGCATGGAATGGTTCGTGCTGGTGCCCCTGTTTCCGTTTTGGCAACCGCTGTTCACGCTGCAGCAGCCCTACTGGATCGGCCTGCTCGTCCACGGCTCCTCGGCCGTGATGTACCCCCTGTTTGCCCGGCTGCGCTGGACGGGGGGAGCAGCACCCGCGCGCGACGTTCGCTTCACCAATGCCTGGATCACCGGCGCGCTGGCTTTGATCGCACTGCTCGGCGCGGCTGCCTTGTTCGGCAGCCATGGTTACGAGCCGCAGTGGGCGGGCCGCGACAGGGACGCGGACCAGACTTACATCCGTCACATGACTGCGCATCACGCCCAGGGCATCGCGCTGGCGCGGATCGCCGCGGAGCGCGCGCAGGACCCGCATCTGCGAAAGCTGGCGATGCTGATGGTCGCAAGCCAGACCGGCGAGAACCGGATTTTCGAGACGTGGTGGCTGAGCTGGTTCGACACCGAGATACCCGATTGCAGCTCGGACGAACGTGCCGCCATGCCGGGCTTCCTGACACAGGCCGAGATGCGGCAGGTCAAGGCCGCGCCGGCGAACCAATTCGACACGGTTTTCGTCGAAACGATGAGCAAGCATCACGCAGGCGCAGTCAAGATGGCCAACCAGATGTGGCATAGCGGCGGCGATCTGCGCCTGCGTGTGATGGCCCACGCCATCCGCCATGAGCAACAGGGCGAGATCGCGCTGATGCACGGCGCCAGCGGCATTGCCGCCGTCGCCGCCGCCTTCCGCAACATGCTCGGCGACAATGTCAATTGAGCGGGTCGTGCCCTACTCGCGCCAGAACTCCGCCAATTCCTCGGCGGTCATCAGATCGACCTGGCCGTGAAAGCGGGTGCGATACATCGTCATCAGCGCATCATGGCCGACGTCGGACGAGCTGCACAGCGCATCCTCGACGATGACGACCCTGAAGCCGAGATCGACGGCGCTCAGGACCGTCGAGAGCACGCAGACGTCCGTCTCCGCCCCGGTGATGACGACCGTGCCGACGTTCTTGTCGATCAGCAGGCTCGCGAGGCCAGGATTGCTGAACGCGGAGTAGGCCGGCTTGTCGATGACGGCAGCCGGCGGAACGAAGCGGCTCAGAGCCGGCACGAGTTCGAGGCCGGATGGCGGCAGATGTTTGCGGGTCGCTTCGCGCCAGCGACGAAAATAGCGCTGCCACTGTCCGGGACGATCTTCCGGATCTTCCGGCGTGATGAATCGCGTGAAGATCGTTCTGGCCTGATGGCGCGAAACGATCGAGGCGATCGTCGGCAACACTCGCGCCATCCATGGCGTCTCCCAAAGGCCACCCGGAGCGAAGATGTTCTGCATGTCGATGCACAAGTGAACGGCGTCGCTGATGTCGGTCACGTCCGACGCGCTGTCTCTCATCGTCCTTCACTCCTGTGGGCGTGATCGACGGCGTTCACGACGCCGAGATCGGAGCCTCTCCGGCCTCGACGATCTCTGGAAGGATGTCCTTGAACAGACGCACCGGAATGGATTTTGCCGCAGGGACCTTGCTGCCCTCCGCGTAATGCCAGAGCGGAATGAGCACGTTGCACTCCGGATAATAAGCCGCAATGCTCCTGCGCGGGATGCCATAGGGGACGATTTGGAGTTCGCTCAGGCTGCGTTCGACACCGTCGCCCGCCTCCGTCACCAGCGTGACGGTATCTCCTGCTTTCAACCCGTCTCCCTCCATGTCGGCGGGATTCATGAACACGACGTAGCGGCCGCCCTCGATGCCGCGAAAGCGATCGCCTTCGGCGTAGATCGTCGTATTGAACTGCCCGTCCGCGCGCAGTGTCATCAGCTCATAGACGCCGTCGGTCTCGCGCGGCGGCGCGAAGGCCGACTTCGGAACGGTGAAGTTGGCCTTGCCGTTCGGGGTCTTCCACTTCCGCTCGCGCGCCGCGAGTGGCCGCGCAAAACCGCCGGGTTCGAACATGCGCGCATTGAAGTCCTTGAACTGGTCGGGATAGGTGCGCTCGATGGCGTCCCGAACCCGCGAATAGTCGGCGACCCAGGCGTCCCAATCGATCTTGGGGTTGGGCTTCAACGTTGCCTTTGCCAGGGCGGCGACGATCGCCGGCTCCGACAGGAGATGGTCGGCCACCGGCTTGCGCTGGCCGCGCGATCCGTGAATGCAGGTGGTGGAATCCTCCATCGACACCGCTTGTGCGCCGCTGGCCTGCCGGTCGATCTCGATCCGGCCGAGGCACGGCAGCAGATAAGTGCCCTCGCCCGGCACGAGGTGGGTCCGGTTGAGCTTGGTCGCGATCTGCACCGACAGGCGCAGGCCGGACCAGGCGGGCTCCATCAGGGACCGCTCCGGAACGGCGCGCAGGAAATTGCCGCCGAGGCCGACGAAGCCGCGAACGTCGCCTTTCAGAATACCCTGGCAGGCGTCGACGGTGGACAGTCCCTCCCACCGCGGCGGCTCGAAACCGTAAAGCTCCGCAAGCTTGTCGAGCGGCACCAGCTTGGTCTTCTCGGAGATGCCGACGGTGCGCTGGCCCTGCACGTTGGAGTGGCCCCGAATCGGCAAAATGCCCGCGCCCGGCTTGCCGATATTGCCGCGAAGCAGCAGCAGGTTGACGATCATCTTGTTCGTCTCGACGCCGTGCTTGTGCTGGGTGATGCCCATGCCGTAATTGGCGATCACAGCCTTGGCTTCCATATAGGTGTTCGCGGCTTCGCGCAGCGCACCGCGCGAAAGCCCCGAGGCCCGTTCGATCTCGTCCCAATCCTGTGTACGGCAGAATGCGGCGAACTCCTCGAAGCCGGCCGTGTGCTGCTGGATGAATTCGACATCCACCACGCGCGCAGCTTCATTCTTGCGCGCGAGGTCGTCCGCCTCGATCACCCATTTGCAAATCCCGACGATCGCCGCAGCATCACCGCCGACCCGCACCTGATAATATTGCGAGCTGATGCGCGTGCCGCCGGCGATCATCTGGACCGGATTTTGCGGATTGACGAAACGCTCCAGGCCGCGCTCGCGCAGCGGATTGAAAGATATGATCGGCACGCCGCGCTGCGCCGCCTCCTGGAGCGGATGCAGCATGCGCGGCGCATTGGTGGTCGTGTTGTGGCCGAAGAAGAAGATGCAACCGGTAGTCTCGAAATCCTCCAGCAGAACGGTCCCGACCGGAACTCCGATCACCTCCGGCAGCGCCACCGACGTGGTTTCGTGGCACATGTTCGAGCTGTCGGGGAAATTGTTGGTGCCGTACATGCGGCCGAATAATTGGTACATGTAGCTGGTTTCGAGCGAGGCACGTCCAGACGTGTACATCACGACCGAACGGGGATCGAGCCGGTTCAGCTCGGCGCCGATAGCCGCAAAGGCCTCCTCCCAGTCGACCGGCAGATATTTGTCGCTTGCCCTGTCGTAACGCATCGGCGTCGTCAGGCGCCCCTGCTCCTCCAACTGATGATCGGACCAAGTTCGTAGTTCAGCCAGCGTATGTTGCGCAAAGAACTCCGGTGTCACGGTCTTGCGCGTAATCTCCCAGGCGGTCGCCTTGGCGCCGTTTTCGCAGAACTCGAACGGACGCGGCTTGGCCGGCTTGGCCCAGGAGCAGCTCACGCACATGAATCCGTCCGGCTTGTTCTGCTTGAGCAGGATCTCGCTGCCGAGAATGGCGACCTCTTCCTGTGTCAGGATACTGGCAACGGCTTTGAGCGAGCCCCAGCCGCCTGCCGGCGCATCATAGTTCTCGACCTTTGCCTTTTGCCGCATGGCGTTTCCTTCAATCGCAAGCCCTGCACGCAAAACCCGAGATGGGATGGCAAGTTCCAAGCGTTCGGAACCTTGCTCCGGTTCGTGCGTCGATGAATCGACGTAGGACGAACACCCATGCACGGCTCTCGATCCGGCGCACACGATCGCGCATCCATGCCCACGGCATCCGTGAGAATGCCCCGGCTGACGTCGAGCGGAACGCGGGATGAGCGGATGCTGGCGGAGGAATGTCCCGTGGCACTCGTCTACGACGGAACGACCGTCGCCGTTGTGATGGCAACTCCCGCCGATCTGACCGATCTTGCTGTGGGATTCAGCCTGACCGAAGGGATCATCGGGGACATCGGCGAGATCGAGGAGCTCACGGTCGTTCCCGGTCGCGACGGCATCGAACTGCGGCTATGGCTGCGAACGAACGCCGGGCGCCGCCTGAAGGAGCGCCGGCGACATCTGGTCGGGCCGACGGGTTGCGGCCTGTGCGGCATCGACAGCTTGCGGGAAGCCGGGCGGATCGTTCAGTGCGTCGAGCAGCCAGCGAACCTCACGGCGGAGCAGATCAGCACGGCCGTCGCAACCCTCAGCGAGTCACAGATCCTCAACTACAAGACACGCGCCGCTCACGCCGCGGGTTTTTTCGAGCCAGTCGGCAAGACCATGACGGTGCGCGAGGACGTGGGGCGCCACAACGCCCTCGACAAGCTTGCCGGCGCTCTCGCGACGGAAGGAGCATCCGGCCGCGCTGGCGCCGTCATTCTCACCAGCCGGATTTCGGTCGAGATGGTGCAAAAAACCGCCGCGATCGGCGCCGGCGTCGTCGTTGCCATGTCTGCACCGACCGCGCTCGCAGTCCGAACGGCCGAAGCCAGCGGGATCACGCTTGTCGGCATAGCGCGGGGCGACGAATTCGAGATCTTCAGCCATCCGGCGAGGGTGTTTAAGCCCGCCGCCACGCAGATCGAGCCGGAGTCTCGACCGCAGGCAAACTAAGGGAACCCGGACGTGAGGGCATAGCGAACTTCGCTAGGCAACTTCATGCCCGATCGCGCCGAGGGAGCGAACCCTCGGCCGCGAGATCGAACATCGAAGACTTGGGGAGGCCCCGTTCCAGGGTCCGCAGCGCGAACAGGGCGGGCACCGAAAATCGCGAAACAATCTTTCGCGTGTCTGTTTGCTTGGTGCGCTCGGAGGGACTCGAACCCCCACGATTTTACTCACTGCCACCTCAAGGCAGCGCGTCTACCAATTCCGCCACGAGCGCTTTGGGAATGCCGGCTTGAGGCTTGAAGGCCAACCGGATCAACGGCGCCGATCTAACAAATCCGTCAGAGGGGTACAAGCCTCCAAAGGCCCTGAATTCCACAAGCTTGGCAGGAAAGTTCCGGCTCCTTGCGCCGGGATCGGCCTTTTCCGCCTGCCCGGCCGCTACTGCGTGCCCAGGCCGCGACGCGTGCCCGGGCCGCGACGCCTGCCCGGGCCGCTACCGTGTGCCCGGGACACGTGGCAGCATCTGCTTGACCTCGACCGCGATGCGGTTGCGGTCGACCAGCACGACCCCGGAGGCGACCGGCAAATTATTGGCCAGAACCTTGACCTCGTCGGCCTCGGTTGCGTCCAGCTCGATGATGGCGCCGCGGGAAAGACGCAATACCTGATGGATCGGCATGGTCGTCGTCCCGAGGACGACCATGAGGTCCACGGTGACTTTGTCGAGAGTAGGCACTTCAGCACCACCGCAACTTGGGACTAGGACTAGGGACTGGTATTTGCTCCTGGGATCATCACCTGGTTATGGTTAGCCAATGGTTAATTCGCCCCAACACCCCCGCCAAGAGCTCGATTTGACGCCGTTTTCCGCTTCCACCGGCGAGCCGGTGGAATGGCGGATTTCGGACGCGCCGGTGCCCTATCCGGAGGCGGTCGCCGAAATGGAGGCGCGCGTCGCGGCGATCGCGGCCGGTGCAGCCCCGGAGCTGGTCTGGCTGCTGGAGCACCCCCCGCTCTACACGTCCGGCACCTCGGGCAAGACCACCGACCTGCTCGATGCCCGATTCCCGACCTTTGCCACCGGGCGCGGCGGCCAGCTCACCTATCACGGGCCCGGCCAGCGCGTGGCCTATGTCATGCTTGACCTGAAGCGCCGCCGGCCGGATGTCCGAGCCTATGTCGCGAGCTTGGAGGAGCTGATTCTGCGAACGCTCGCCGCCTTCAACATCCGTGGCGAGCGGCGCGAGGACCGGGTCGGCGTCTGGGTCAAGCGGCCCGACAAGGGACCCGAGCACGAGGACAAGATCGCCGCGATCGGCGTCCGGCTGAAGCGCTGGGTCTCGTTTCACGGCATTGCCATCAATGTCGAGCCGGAGCTGTCACATTTCGCCGGCATCGTGCCCTGCGGCGTCGCCGATCCCCGCTACGGCGTCACCTCGCTGGTCGATCTCGGCCAGCTCCTGACGATGAGCGATGTCGACGTGGCGCTTCGGCAAGCCTTCGAGGAGCTGTTCGGGCCGACCCAGGCGCTGATGCCGGAAGCAGCGGCCTAACTTCGGTCTCCCTCATTCTCGGCAAACCCGGAATCAGCTACCCTCGATTCCGGTGTCGCCTACGCCTCCCTCCTCCGCCGGGAAAGCAGATGTCATGCCGGGCGAATTGATCATCGGACCGACTGTTCGAGCGCCAAGGCATAAGGAGGGGTTGCGCTTCAGCTTGCAATGGGAGGTTTTTGCGATGAGACTGTCTGCACCCATTTATCATCTGAAACGAAAAGCGAAGCGCTTGTCCCACGAGGTGGGCATCCCGCTGCACGATGCGCTCGACCGCGTCGCTGCGACGCAAGGCTTTTCCGCATGGAGCCTGCTCGCGGCGAAAGCGGCCACAGCGACGCCGGCCAACCGGCTTTTCCCGCAATTCCAACCGGGTGACCTGGTGCTGGTGGGCGCGCGTCCCGGCCAGGGCAAGACCCTGATGAGCCTCGGGCTTGCCGTAGAGGCGATGCGGTCGGGCCACCGCGCCGCGTTCTTCTCGCTCGAATACACCGAGAAAGACGTTCTGGATCGCTTTCGGGCGATCGGCGTGGATCTGGCGGAGTTCGAAAAACTCTTCGAGGTCGATTGCTCCGACGCCATCAGTGCCGACTACGTCGTCAAGCAGATGGCCGCAGCACCGCGCGGCACGGTCGTGGTGATCGACTATCTGCAGCTGCTGGACCAGCGGCGGGAAAATCCCGACCTCACCGTTCAGGTGCGCGCGTTGAAATCATTCGCGCACGACAAGGGATTGATCGTCGTCTTCATCTCGCAGATCGACCGTTCCTATGATTCCTCGCTCAAACCCTGCCCTGACCTGGACGATGTCAGGCTGCCGAACCCGCTCGACCTGAAGCTGTTCGACAAGACCTGTTTCCTGAACAAGGACGAAGTTCAGTTTCGCATAGCGAGCTGACGATCCCTGGCAACGGTTCAGGCCGCGGGTGCGGTTATTCACCCGCGGCCTCCCTCCTCACGCCTTCTCCGGCGAAACCTCGAGCTTGCCGGCGATGTAGCGCCGCTCCTGGGTCAGGCCGCCAAAGCCATAGGCGTCGCCCTTGACCTCGTCGACATGCAGATAGGTCTCGTGATGCAGCGGGCCCAGGATCCCGGCCATGCGCTGGAACATCGCGGCGAGATAGGCGGCCTTCTCGTCCTTGGTGTTGGTGCCTTCGCTGACGTGAATGTCGATCCAGTAGCTCGCGAGCTTTTGCTCTGCGAGCGACTTGCCGCCAGCGAACCAGTCGCTCGCCTCCACCGACTTCACGATAATGGCCGTGACCTCAGGGTCCTTGTGCAGGATTTTTGCGGTGAGCTCGGATACGGCGCTCGCGATGTCGGCCTTCAGCGGCGGCGACTGGCGCGGGGTGGTGTAGGACACGGTGATCAGCGGCATGGTCGTTCTCCTCGGATGTCGCGCAGATGTTGCGCGGCGTTGGTGAGAAGCTAGACCCGCCCTCGACATCTTGGTATCTTATCTCTGTTGATACCAGTGATAAGAAATCGTAATGATAGCAACGCTCGACATCGCCACCGTCCAGGCCTTCCTGCTGGTCGCCGACCTCCAGAGTTTCACGCGGACCGCCGAAGCGCTCGGCACGACCCAGGCGGCTGTCAGCCTCAAGCTGCAACGGCTGGAGACGCTGCTGGGAAAACGTCTCGTCGAGCGCTCGCCGCGCGCGGTCCGGCTCACGGCAGACGGCGCGACGTTCCTGGAGCGCGCCCGCGCGCTGATCGCGGCGCATGACCGCGCGCTATCGGGCGAGGCCTCGGTCGCGCAGTCGCTCTCGCTCGGCATCTCCGACCATGCTGCGGGGCCGGAGCTGGTACCCCTGCTCGAACGCCTGCATGCGATGTCGTCGAACCTCACGCTTGCCGTCATCATCGGCTTCTCGCGCGAGATGCAGGAGGCCTATGATGCGGGCCGACTGGATGCGGTGATCGTGCGCCAGGAAGGCAGCCGGCGCGGCGGAGAGACGCTGGCCGAGGACGAATTCGGCTGGTTCGCGTCACGACGCTTCACCGTGCCAAAGGGGCAGCCTTTGCCGCTCGCGACGCTCGCCCCGCCCTGCGGCGTCCGCGCCATCGCTGTGCGCGCGCTCGACAAGGCCGGCCTGAAATGGCGTGAGCGCTTCGTCGGCGGCGGCGTCACCGCCGTGGTTGCAGCCGCGCTCGCCGGACTTGCAATCGCGCCGCTGGCGCGACGGATCGCGCCGGCAGGCCTGGTCGACGTCGGCCCCGCCCACAAGCTGCCGAAACTCGGCAGCTCAAAGGTGATGCTCCATTCGAAGGTCAGCGATCCCGCAAAGCTGGCGGCGCTGCGTGCGGTGGCGGCGACGTTCCGTAGCGTGGCGGCGGTCTGACGCGCACGGCTTTCCGGCTCGAATGCGGGCGAGCGTCTGCTGGCTTGCGTCCTGCATACGGACGCGCAATGTTGCCTAAAAATGTTCCAACCTCCGGGAACAATCCGCCACCTACTGCGTTTGCCCCCGTTGAGGCAGGGTCCGGGAATGGTCGAGAAGTCTAGTCAGCAGAGGGATTTGTTCGAAAGCGAACGCAGTTTCCGCCTGTTAGTTGAAGGAGTTGCGGACTACGCACTCTACATGCTGGATCCCACCGGGAGAATCACCAGCTGGAACATTGGCGGCGAGCGCATCAAGGGCTATTCACCCGGGGAGATCCTCGGCCAACACTTTTCCCGGTTCTACACCGAGACCGACCGCGCCAACGGCAAGCCCGCCCGTGCGCTCGGCATCGCGCGGGAAAAGGGCCGCTACGAGGAGGAAGGCTGGCGCGTCCGCAAGGACGGCACCTTCTTCTGGGCCAGCGTCGTGATCGATCCGATCTACGAGGCCGGCGAGCTGGTCGGCTTCGCCAAGATCACGCGCGACATCACCGAGCGGCGCAATACCCAGCTCAAACTCGAGGCGATGCAGAAGCAGCTCGCCGAATCCCAGAAATTCGACGCGCTCGGCCAGCTCACCGGCGGGGTCGCCCACGATTTCAACAACCTCCTGATGATCATCAGCGGCAGCCTCCACATGCTGAAACGAGGGGCCGACGACGAAGCCAAGCTTCAGCGCGCGATCTCGGCCATCGAAACCGCTACCAGGCGCGGCGCCGCGCTAACCAACCAGCTCCTCACCTTCGCGCGGCGGCAGAGCGTCAATCCGCAGGCGATCGACTTCGCCGACCGCATCGCGGCGATCCGCGAGGTACTCGATGCCGGCGTCGGCAGCTCCGTGCGCCTGGCTTTCGACGTCAGCGACGACGTCTGGCCGATCAGGACCGACGTTTCCGAGCTCGAGACCGCGCTGCTCAACCTTGTCATCAATGCCCGCGACGCGATGCCCGACGGAGGCACGGTGACGATCGCAGCGCGCAATCTCGTGCTCGACGAGGACCCCCTCGTGGGCGAATTCATCGCGATCGACGTCACCGATACCGGCCTCGGCATTCCCTCCGACGTTCTCGACAAGATCTTCGAGCCGTTCTTCACGACCAAGGCGATCGGAAAAGGCACTGGCCTCGGTCTCTCCCAGGTGCACGGCTTCGCCCATCAGGCCGGCGGCACGGTCCGGGTCGCGAGCGCGCTCGGCAAGGGCACGACCTTCACCATCCTGCTGCCGCGCGGAGAAGACGAGCCATCGCGTGAGGCGGCGGGAGAACCGGCGTTCCAAGGCAGCGGCACGGTGCTGCTGGTCGAGGACAATCCGGACGTCGCCGCCGTCAGCATCGGCCTTCTGGAGCAGCTCGGCTATCAGGTGCGCCGGGTCGCGGACGCCGAAGCCGCCTTGAGCGAGATCGAGAAGAACGGCGTCGACTTCGTGTTCTCGGATATCGTCATGCCCGGCAAGATGGACGGGCTCAGCCTCGCCCATCACCTCCGCCAGATCCGCCCCGGCCTGCCGATTCTGCTCGCCACCGGCTACAGCGAAGTCGCCGCAGGCGTGCGCGGCGATTTCCCGATCCTGCGCAAGCCCTACGAGATCCACGAATTGAGCGAAGCGATCGCCAAGCTGCCGCGGTGATTCTTTAGCTACACCGTCGGCAACACCGAAAACGCCTCGCCTGCTCGGCGCAAGTTCAGTTCATCGACGTCGGCCGTCTCGCTGGTGACGCTGTCGACGCGCGAGGACGGCGGGCCGTGGCGGCACAGCGCAACCATGTCCGCGACGTGCTTCGGCGGCCCCGCGAACAGCGCTTCGACGCTGCCGTCACGGCGGTTGCGGACCCAGCCTTCGAGACCGCACGTCGTCGCCTGATACTCGAGCCAGGCCCGGTAGCCTACCCCCTGCACGCGGCCGCGGATCATGACCTGGAGGATCGCCCGGCTCATTGTTTCAGTCCGAGGACATCGGCGCTCCGCGCCTTGACGTCGGCCTCCCGCGTGACGCGGCTGGTCAAGTCCGACGATGGGAGACCTTTGAGATTCTTCGGCGCAGTGCCGTCGCGTAGCGCCTTCTGCGTCTCGTAGACGGCCTGCGTTGCGGCCGCGATCGGCGCGTGGCCCTGAAGCGCGATGCGCACGCGCTGGCCAGCGAGGTATTCGAGCACGTTCAACTCCTCCGGCGCGCCGCCGAGCACGATCGGCAGGCGCGTCGCAGACACGATGGCCTCGAGCTCGGCGCGCGACTTGATGCCGGTGAAGAACAGCGCGTCGACGCCGGTAGCCTCATAAGCTCTGGCGCGGCGGATCGCATCCTCGATCGAGGTGATCGAGGCCGCACCGGTGCGGCCAATGATGACGAGCGAGGGGTCGCCGCGGCCGTCGAGTGCCGCCTTCATCTTGCCGACGCCCTCCTCAAGCGAGATCAGCTGCGTCTTCGCTTCGCCGAAGCCAGCCGGCAGCAGCGTGTCCTCGATGGTGAGGCCGGCGGCGCCCGCCGTTTCCAGCTCCTGCACCGTGCGACGCACGTTGAGCGCGTTGCCATAGCCGTGATCGGCATCGACCAACACCGGAAGCGCTGCCGCACGCGACATCCGCCGCATCTGCTCGGCAAGTTCCGTGAGCGTGATCAGCGTGATGTCGGGGTCGCCGAGCACCGCGAGCGAAGCCACCGAGCCGCCGAACATGCCGAGCGGGAAACCGAGATCCTCGGCGATGCGGATCGAGATAGCGTCGTAGACCGAGCCGGGATGGACGCACGTCCCGCCCGACAGGATCGATCGCAGTTTTTCGCGGCGGGAACGAAAGGCCATGGTGATGTCTCGGTTAGGTCACGGAGGCCGCAGCATACTCCGTCATTGCGAGCGAAGCGAAGCAATCCAGAAATGCATCCGCAGAGACAGACTGGATTGCTTCGTCGCGGAGCCTGTCATCGGGCCGCGCTTCGCGCGGACCCGGTGGCTCCTCGCAATGACGTTACGCAAACTCCAAAATCAGCGCATCCACCGCGAGCGTCGCGCCGGCGCTGGCGTGGATCTTCTTCACCGTGCCGTCCTGCTCGGCGCGCAGAACGTTCTGCATCTTCATGGCTTCGACCACCGCGAGCGTCTCGCCGGCCTTGACCTCCTGCCCTTCGGTCACCGCGATCGAGACCACGAGACCGGGCATCGGACAAAGCAGCTTCTTGCCGGTGTCGGCAGCCGTGGTCACCGGCATCAGCCGCGCCGAGGCAGCTTCCGCTTCGGTCCAGACATAGACCGGCACCTCGACGCCCTGATGCGCGAGGCGGATACCGTTCGCGATCGGGCGCACCTGCACCGCGACGACATGCCCGTCGATGGTGCCCTGCCAGACAGGATCGCCCGGCTTCCACGGCGACTGCAACAGATGCGCATTGCCGGTCTTGCCGTCAGCATTGACGAAACGCACCGCGACCGCCTCGCCCTCGCGCGCGATCTCCAGCAGGATCTCCTGGCGGTCGAGCCAGACCGCACGGCGACGCTCGCGCTGCACGATGCGGCCGCCCATCTGCCCCGAGATCTGCCGCTTGCGCTCGCCGAGCACGTGATCGATGGCGGCGCCGACCGCAGCGAGCCGCCGTGCGACCTCGCCTTCAGGCACGCGCACGGCAAAGCCCTTGGGGAATTCCTCGGCGATGAAGCCGGTGGAGAGCCGGCCTTCGCGCCAGCGCGGATGATGCATCAGCGCCGACAGGAACGGGATGTTGTGGCGGATACCGTCCACATAGAACGAGTCCAGCGCAGTGGCCTGCGCCTCGATCGCGGCGGCGCGCGACGGCGCGTGGGTGACGAGCTTGGCGATCATCGGATCGTAATGGATCGAGATCTCGCCGCCCTCCTGCACGCCGGTGTCGTTGCGCACGGTGATGCCGTCCTGGCTCGCTTCCGCCGGCGGACGGTATTTCACCAGGCGCCCGATCGAGGGCAGGAAGTTGCGGAACGGGTCCTCCGCGTAGAGGCGCGACTCCACTGCCCAGCCGGTCAGCGTGACGTCCTTCTGCGCAATGGCGAGCTTCTCGCCGGCGGCGACGCGGAGCATCTGCTCGACGAGGTCGACGCCGGTGACCAGCTCGGTGACAGGATGCTCGACCTGGAGGCGCGTGTTCATCTCCAGGAAGTAGAAGCTCTTGTCCTGCCCCGCGACGAATTCGACGGTGCCGGCGGAGTCGTAATTCACCGCCTTGGCGAGTGCGACCGCCTGCTCGCCCATCTTGCGGCGGGTGGCTTCGTCGAGCAGCGGCGACGGCGCTTCCTCGATGACCTTCTGGTTGCGGCGCTGGATCGAGCATTCGCGCTCGCCGAGATAGATTACGTTGCCGTGCTTGTCGCCGAGCAGCTGGATCTCGATATGGCGGGGATCGACGATGAACTTCTCGATGAAGACCCGGTCGTCGCCGAACGAGGCCTTGGCCTCCGCCTTGGCGAGGTTGAACCCCTCGGCGACCTCGGAGGTCGAATGCGCGATGCGCATGCCCTTGCCGCCGCCGCCAGCGGAGGCCTTGATCATCACGGGATAGCCGATCTCGTCGGCGATCTTGACCGCGTGCGTGGCGTCCTCGATGACGCCGAGATAGCCGGGCACGGTCGACACTTTTGCCTTCGCGGCGGCCCTTTTGGATTCGATCTTGTCGCCCATCGCCGCGATCGCGCCCGGGTTGGGGCCGATGAAGACAATGCCGGCCGCCTCCAGCGCGCGCGGAAACGCCTCGCGCTCGGACAGGAAGCCGTAACCGGGATGCACGGCCTCGGCGCCGGTCTTGCGGCAGGCCTCCACGATCTTCTCGATCACCAGATAACTCTCGGCCGCAGCCGGCGGGCCGATCAGCACGGCCTCGTCGGCCATCTCGACATGGAGAGCGTCGCGGTCGGCCTCGGAATAGACCGCGACCGTCTGAACTCCCATGCGGCGAGCGGTCTTGATGACCCGGCAGGCGATTTCGCCGCGATTGGCGATCAGAATGCGTTTGAACATGCTTTTCTTGAGTCTCGACCTTGGGCGGGACCCTTCCCTGGCCGTTGGAGCCTATGGGAGGGGCCGTGTGGCTCCCGTGGTACATCAAAATAGGCTGGAGGCAACGGTCAAAATCCGGCCCCTCTGGCGTACCAGCGCAAGACCGAAGCAAGACCGAAACGGGCCTGACAGGCCCCGGACGGCCTACGGCTTCCCGGCCTTGCCCACGTTCCGGACCAGGCCGTGAATGAAGCCGAGCTTGTCGACAACGACCGGCGAGAGGATGAACGGATAGAGATCGCGCATGCCCATGGCGCGGTTGACGCTGTTCATGGCGAAGGTGAAGGGCAGCCATGCGTTGACGATGGCCTCGACGTCCCTCGCTTCGTACGGGTTGAAGCGGATGCGCGCCGTCAACTCCCCGTCGCGGTCCACCTTGGGCCGCACCTCCATGCCGAACTCGCTAGCCATCTCCAGAGTGTCGACGATGTGAAGATAGTGCGTCCAGGTCTCGGCGAAATCTTCCCAGGGATGCGTGGTCGCGTAGGCAGAAACGTAGTTCTGCTGCCAGTCCGGCGGGGCGCCTTCGGCATAGTGGCGCTGCAAGGCCTGACCGTAATCGGCGGAATCGTCGCCGAACACGGCGCGGCATTCGTCCAGCATGCCGCCGTCGCGCACCAGCACGTCCCAGAAATAGTGCCCGACCTCGTGGCGGAAATGCCCGAGCAGCGTCCGGTAGGGCTCGCCCATCTCCAGCCTGCGCCGCTCGCGCTCGATGTCGTCGGCCTCGGTCAGCGCGATCGTGATCAGGCCGTTGTCGTGGCCGGTCAGGACCTTCTGCCCGCTCTGCGGATCGTCGGCGAGGAAATTGAAGATCAGGCCATGTTCGGGATTGTCCTGCCGGGTCTGGAGCGGCAGCTTCCAGCGGATCAGGGAATAGAACAGCCGGTGCTTCGCCATCTCCAGCTCGCGCCAGCGGGCGAGTTGCGCCTGATCCGACAGATCCGGCACGACGCCGTTATGCCGGCAGGCGCGGCAATAGCCGGTGGTATCACCTGCATCCGTCAGCCAGTTGCAGGAATCATATTCGGCATTACGGCACGGCATGCGTCCGCTGCCCTTGTCGGCGAGCGTGGCCCAGACCTCTCCGTCGGGCTCGATCGCCGACATCGTCTCCTTCTCCGGCAGGAACGCGACCCGATGGCCGCAGCGTTCACAGGTGCGGTTCTCGAAATAGAGGACGTTGCCGCAGGCCTGGCAGACAAAAAGCTTCAAGATTTAGCCTCTTCGGAAAGGGAGCTTTTGGGAATGACAGTTGTGGCGCCTCGCGGATACGCGCGCGGCGGGCTCATCGTTCCAATGTTCGGAACAAATAGCCAGACTTGGCGTTCGCTCATGCCCACCATACTGCATCCGGCGACGCCTTTCTTTCCATATTCCCTCTGAGCAATGGCCATCGCGCTACGTCTGTGTGAATATCGGTCCGCCACGTGCGCTCTCGCATCACAACGGCCAACGCCTTGAACGATCCTTTGCCCGAGACCATCGCCGCCGAAAAGCTGCGCCAGCACCTGGAAGATGTTGCGCGCGAGCGCGACAACGCCTATCGCGCGCTCCAGGAGCGCGAAGCCGAACTTGCGCGCATCCAGCGCATCGGCAAGGTCGGCGGTCTCGAAGTCGATTTCCGCGAAGGCTTCAAGAACCGCCGTTCGCCGGAATATCTGATGCTTCACGGCCTGCCGCCGGAAGCTGCCGACGAGTCGCACGAGGACTGGATCAATCGCATTCATCCCGGCGACCGGGACGCTACGGTGAAGCACTTCATCGAAGCGCTGTCCGGCACCAGTGAGGACTATACCGCAGAATACCGCATCATCCGCCCCAGCGACGGCGAGACCCGCTGGATCCGCGTCGTCGCCAAGATCGAGCGGGACGGTGGCGGCCGCGCCCTTCGCCTCGTCGGCGCCCATATCGACGTCACCGACCAGATGCTGGTGCGTGAGACCCTGCGCGAGAGCGAAGAGCGCTTCCGGCTGATCGCCGACAGCGCCCCGGTGCCGATCTGGGTCACCAAACTCGACCGCACACGGTCCTTCGCCAACCAGGCCTATGTCGATTTCGTCGGCCTGCCCTACGACCAGGCCATTGCCTTCGACTGGCGCAAGGTGCTGCATCCGGACGACCTGCCCCACGTGCTACAGCAATCCGTTCAGGGCGAAGCATCACTCAAACCGTTCGTGCTGGAAGCCCGCTACAAGAGCGCCGCCGGCGAATGGCGCTGGCTGCGTTCGGAATCGCAGCCGCGCTGGGACCCGACCGGCAGGCATATCGGCTTCATCGGCGTTGCCCATGACATCACGGTGGCCAAGCAGGCCGAGATCGAGCTCCGGCAGCTCAACGAGACGCTGGAAGAACGCATCGTCCAGCGCACCGCCGAACTCGAATCCAACGAGGCGCGGCTGCGCGCCATCCTGGAGACCAGCAACCAGTATCAGGGCCTCGTCAATCTCAGTGGCGAGCTGCTTTACGCCAACACGACCGTGCTCGACGCCATCAAGGCGAGCCCTGCGGATGTGATCGGAAAGCCGTTGTGGCAGACGCCTTGGTTCAGCACGACGGAGGGCATGGGCGCACGAGTGCGCGAGGCCTTCGACACCGTGCTCAAGGGCGAAGCCGTGCGGATGGAGATGCGCCTGCGCCTTCCCATCGGGGAGCGCGATTTCGAGTTCGGCATGCGCCCGGTGCTCGACCGCCACGGCAACATCACCGGCGCGGTGCCCGAGGCTGTGGACATCACCGAGCGTCGCCGCGGCGAGGAAGCGTTGCGGCAATCGCAGAAGATGGAGGCGATCGGCCAGCTCACTGGCGGCGTCGCGCACGACTTCAACAATCTGCTCACCATCATCCGCTCGGCCACCGATTTCCTGCGCCGCCGCGAGCTGCCGGAGGAGCGCCGTCGCCGCTATGTCGATGCTATCTCGGACACCGTCGAGCGCGCCTCCAAGCTGACCGCCCAGCTGCTGGCGTTTGCGCGCCGGCAGCCGCTGAAACCGCAGATCTTCAACGTCGGCAGCCAGGTTGAAGGGGTCGCGCAGCTGGTCCGGCCGCTGGTCGGTGGCCGCATCGAAATTGCGGTGGAGGTTCACGATGGCGACTGCTTCACGGTCGCCGATATCGCGCAATTCGAGACCGCGCTGATCAACCTCGCCATCAACGCCCGCGACGCCATGGACGGCGAAGGCCGTCTCACCATCGCGGTCCGGAAAGTTCAGGGAATCCCCGACCTCCGCACGCAACCGGCGCGCGGCGGCGACTATGTCGCGATCTCCGTTGCCGACACTGGCAGCGGCATCGCGCCCGAAAACATCGAAGCCATCTTCGAGCCGTTCTTTACCACCAAGGAGGTCGGCAAGGGCACCGGCCTCGGCTTGAGCCAGGCCTTCGGCTTCGCAAAGCAGTCCGAGGGCGACATCGCCGTGACGAGCACCCATGGTGAAGGCGCGACCTTCACCATCTATCTGCCGCGGGCGCACAGCCCCGCGACAGATCAGGAAGCCGCGGCGCTGACCTATGAGGCCGCGGCCACCGGGCGCGGCTATCGCGTGCTCGTGGTGGAAGACGACGACGAGGTCGGCCGGTTCTCCACCGAGCTGCTGGAAGACCTCGGCTATGTCGTCCGCCGCGCCGCCAACGCCAATGCGGCGCTCGCCATTCTCGGCGAGAACGAGTTCGCCGTCGATCTCGTTTTCTCCGACGTCATCATGCCCGGCATGAACGGCGTCGAGCTCGCCGGCATCATCCGCGAACGCTATCCGGGCCTGCCCGTCGTGCTCACCTCTGGTTACAGCAACGTTCTCGCCGAGAACGCCGATCGCGGTTTCGAGCTGATCCAGAAGCCGTATTCGGTCGAAGCGCTGTCGCGCATCTTGCGCAAGGCAATCACGGCAAAGCCGTCGATGGCGCGATGAGTGTTATGGTCGCACGAAGCTGCCACAAACTCCGTAGTTGCGAGCGCAGCGAAACAATCCAAAATCTTTCCGCGGAAACAGTCTGGATTGCTTCGTCGCTGCGCTCCTCGCAATGACGGCGCTATCGCGCCGCTCCAACCCAACGGGCTTTTGAACAACATTGTGGACTGAAACTCGGGCCGAGACGCGGCAATCGCAGATAGCCGTCCGCGCTCGCGGGGGGAAGACATCGACATCGGCTTCCGCTATCGCTGCCGAATGAACCGACACATCTCAAGGATCGAACGTGCCGTCTAACGCCATCTGGGCCTGGAGCATCATCGTCGTCGCGACCGCAGGCGTCATCATCCGGCCCTTTCGCCTGCCGGAGGCGATCTGGGCGATCATCGGCGCCAGTGCGCTCGTGCTGTTCGGTCTGCTGCCCTGGCGGGATGCGCTCACCGGCATCGAGAAAGGCGTGGATGTCTATCTTTTCCTGATCGGCATGATGCTGATCGCCGAGCTGGCGCGGCTCGAAGGCCTGTTCGACTATCTCGCAGCGCTCGCCGTGGAACATGCCGGCGGCTCGCCGCAGCGGCTGTTCCTGCTGATCTACATTGTCGGCACGCTCGTCACCGTCCTGCTCTCGAACGACGCCACCGCGATCGTGCTGACCCCCGCCGTCTATGCCGCGACGCGTGCGGCCGGCGCCAAGCCGCTGCCTTATCTCTTCGTCTGCGCCTTCATCGCCAATGCCGCGAGCTTCGTGCTGCCGATCTCCAACCCCGCCAATCTCGTCGTGTTCGGCGCCCACATGCCTGCGCTCACCGAATGGCTGCGGCTGTTCGCCCTGCCCTCGGCGGCCTCGATCCTGCTGACTTATGTCGTGCTGCGCCTGACCCAGCACCGCGCCCTGAAGGAAGAGACGATCGCGCGCAGAGTGCCGCATCCCAAGCTCGGCCGCGGCGGCAAGCTGACGGCGATCGGCATCGTGGCGATCGGCGTCGTGCTGGTCACGGCCTCCGCGTTGGACAAGCAATTGGGCCTGCCGACCTTCGTTTGCGGCGTGGTGACAGCCGCAATCGTGCTGCTGCTCAACCGGCAATCGCCGCTCCCCGTGCTGCGCGGCGTCTCCTGGAGCGTGCTGCCGCTGGTCGGCGGATTGTTCGTGATGGTGGAAGCGCTGATCAAGACCGGCGTGATCGGGCAGCTCAGCGCGCTGCTGCATGAAGCTGTCGGACAATCCGTGACGAAGGCGGCCTGGAGCGTCGGCATCGCCACCGCGGTCGCCGACAACATCGCCAATAATCTTCCCGTCGGTCTCGTTGCCGGCTCGGTCGCCGCCAGCGATCACTTGCCCGCGCCGGTCGTGAGCGCCATCCTGATCGGCGTCGATCTCGGTCCCAATCTGTCGGTGACCGGTTCGCTCGCCACCATCCTGTGGCTGGTGGCGCTGCGGCGGGAGAAGATCGAAGTCGGCGCCTGGCCGTTCCTCAAGCTCGGACTGCTCGTGACGCCGCCGGCCCTGATCGCGGCCCTGGCGGCCGCGATCAGGTAACTTGCGAGATCAGTCGTTCTCGTAGCCGTAGACTTCCGGCAGGATGAAGATTGCGGCAAGCAATCCGATCAGCGGGAAGATCGCGACGAACAGCGTGGCATTCGCCTGCCCAATCGCCGCGAACAACGACGGGAACAGGAAGATCGCGAGGAACGACGGCAGCTTCACGAACATGTAGGCGAAGCCGCTGGCGGTGCCGCGATATTTCGGCTTGGCGACCATGGTCGGGATCGTCATACAGTTGGAGGCATCCCAATAATGGCCCCACAGCATCGCGGCAGCCGCGAACGGCAGCAGGATCTTGTTGTCGGTGTAGAGCGCGAAGGCCGCGACCAGCAGCGAGACCAGCACGATCGAGAAGCCCGCGATCGAGATGCCGCGGTGGCCGATTTTCGGGGTCAGCAGCGGACCGACCCAGCCCGACACGGCAGCGAAGGAGAACAGCGCCATCGTCACCAGATTGATGCCGAGCACGCTCGACACGCCGACCATCACGAAGAGCACCGGCAGGTAGAACGCGAAGGTCGAGAACTCGCTGGCCTGCGCGAAGCAGGCGATCCAGCCGTAGATCGTGGCGCGCCAGCGGATCGGATCCTTCTTGAGGTCGGCGAGGAAGTCGCGGGTGGACACCTTGGGCACCTCCACGTCATGGTCCGGCAGCATGGCGAGGTCGTCGTTGAACATATCGCGCGCGACCTGCTTGGCCTCTCGGTAGCGTCCCTTCTGCACCAGCCAGACCGCCGTCTCCGGCACGTCGTGCCGCATGATCAGGATGATCAGCGCCGGCAGCGCGCCGAGGCCGAGCGTCACCCGCCATAGCGTTTCGTGGTTGATGTCGAGCAGCAGGAAGATCACGATGACGCCGATCGTCAGGACCTCACCGACCGCGAACATGAATTGCCAGCGGTTGCCCATGACTTCGCGCTCACCCTTGGCCATGGATTCCATGATGTAGGTGTAGCCGGTCGAGATGTCCGAACCGAGCGGAACGCCGAGCAAGAAGCGGATCACGACGAGCCAGAACACGTTGGGCACGAAGGCCTGCGCCAGCGCCAGCACGATGAACAGCACCATCGTCACCAGGAACATGACGCGGCGGCCGATCTTGTCGGAGAGCCAGCCGCCGAGCAGCGCACCGATCAGGGCGCCGCCTTGCGTACCGGCCGCGGCCAGGCCCAGCATCAGCGGATCGGGATTGAACTGCTCCTTGATGAAGATCAGCACGAAGGCGATCGAATAGAGATCCCAGGCTTCGACCAGGATCGAGGCCATCATCAGCCAGCCGACCTTGTTGCCCTTGGGACTGTAGTTCGTGATGAGGTAGCGGACCGCGGCTTCGCTCGCGGTCGGTTGTGGCATCGCCATCGTCGACATCTTTGGTCCTCTCTTCAAATCTTTCTTACGTGCCAAGCAGCGGCTCGATGCTGCAATCGAGCAGGCGTGGGTCGATCCCCACCTCCATGCCGGTGAACATCTCGCCCATGTAGTCGATCAGTGCATCGCTCGCCTTCACCGCGTCCTCGACGCGGCGGCCGGCGACCGCGGCGAGAATGGCGAGGTGACGATCGATCGTGCCTGACAGTTCGGCCTGTCCCGGCATGAACCGGTGGTGGATGTAGCCGATGCGCCGGTACAGCGTGTGTAACGGCCGTAGCGTGTGCACCAGAAACGGCTCGCCTGCCGCCTCCAGCACCAGCGCGTCGATGCGGCGGTCAATACTGTTGAACTCGTCGAGGGTCAGAGTGGCGCGGCGCTCGCGCAAAAGGCGCTCGATATGCAGCGCCTGATTGCGGTGCGAGAGGCTGGCGCGATCGGCCGCAAGCCGGATCACGAAGCGCTCCATGTCGCGGCGCAAGGCCAGCAGCATGCGCTCGCGTGCCAGATCGATCGGCGCAATGCGCAGACCGTGGCGCGGTCGGATGATGATCAACGTATCGGCGGAGAGACGATTGACGGCGTGATGAACCGGCGTACGGCCGAAGCCGGTGATGTGCTGCAATTCCAGCATCGTCATGAACTGGCCCGGCTTGAGCTCGCAATGGACGAGCAGCTCTTCGATCCTCCGGTAGGCGAGCTCGAAGAAGTTGAGACGGTTGCGTCGGAAGGGTTTGCCCTCGCCGTCGTCGTTCCTCACCACCTCGAGCGCGCGCTTGCGCGTTGCCATGCCGTCTCTCCCTCAGCCCGCGCCGTCGTTGCTGGATGGCGCCTTGTTGGTGATATCCCTAAAACATGTTGTGATATATTACAAGCGAGCGTAAGACTTGACGCCTGCCCGCACCATGTTGCGGTGCGCAATGACAACAAGACGGCGCTGCGCGCGCCTGCGATGGGAGGAGTTGCCGTGAAAATCACGTCGATAGAGACGCTGCGCACCGAAGAATTCTCCAACGTCATCTGGGTGCGCGTCCACACCGACACGGGCATGATCGGTCTCGGCGAAACCTTTTACGGCGCCGGCGCAGTCGAGACGCAGATCCACGACACCTTTGCCGGCCGCCTGCTCGGCCGCAATCCGCTGCACATCGAGGCGATCCATCGCGACATGCTGAACCTGCCGATGGCGCAGTCGTCCACCGGCGTCGAATATCGCGCGGCCTCGGCAATCGACATCGCGCTGTGGGACCTGTTCGGCAAGGTCTGCAATCAGCCGGTCCACCAGATGCTCGGCGGCCTCTGCCGCGACAAGCAGCGCATCTACAACACCTGCGCCGGCACCCAATATGTCCGCTCCACCAATATCAGCCCGGTCGCGAACTGGAATCTTGGCGCTGCCAAGAGTCCCTACGAAGACCTCGACGGCTTCATGCACCGCGCCGACGCGCTTGCCGAAAACCTGCTGGAGAGCGGCATCTCCGCCATGAAGATCTGGCCGTTCGATCCGGCGGCGCAGGAGAACAAGGGTCTCTACATCTCCGCCGCGCAGATGAAGCAGGCGATCGAGCCGTTCGAGAAGATCCGAAGGGCGGTCGGCGACAAGATGGAGATCATGGTCGAGCTTCACTCGCTGTGGAACCTGCCAACCGCAAAACAGATCGCGCGCGCGCTCGAGCCCTACAAGCCGACCTGGTACGAAGACCCGATCCGTATGAACTCGCCGCAGGCGCTGGCCGAATATGCCCGCTGCACCGACGTCTGGGTCTGCGCCAGCGAGACGCTGGGGTCGCGCTTCCCCTACAAGGACATGCTCGACCGCGACGCTATGCATGTGGTGATGGCGGATCTGTGCTGGACCGGCGGCCTCACCGAGGGCCGCAAGATCGCGGCGATGGCCGAGACCTATCACCGGCCCTTCGCACCGCACGACTGCATCGGCCCGATCGGCTTCATCGCCGCCATCCACATGTCGTTCAGCCAGCCCAATACGCTGATCCAGGAATCGGTGCGCGCCTTCTACAAGGGCTGGTACAATGAGCTCGTTACCACCATGCCCACGATCAAGGATGGTTTTGTCTATCCAATGGAAGGCCCCGGCCTCGGCGTCGACCTTCTGCCTGCCGTCTTCGACCGCTCCGATCTGACCGTGCGCCGTTCCAACGTCTGAGGATTCTTGAGATGAGCACCGCCCTCTTCGACCTTTCCGGCCGCACCGCGCTCGTGACCGGCTCCTCCCGCGGTCTCGGCCGCGCCATTGCCGAGGGCATGGCCAAGGCCGGCGCCAGGATCATCGTCAACGGCGTCGATCCGAAGCGTGTCGAGCAGGCCGTCGCCGAGTTTCGCGCCGCCGGCCACCAGGCCGAAGGCGCCGCTTTCAACGTCACCGACGAGCCTGCGATCGTCGCCGCCTTCAACGACTTCGACAAGAGGGGCATCGCGGTCGACATCCTCGTCAACAATGCCGGCATCCAGCACCGCAAGCCGCTGGTGGAGTTCACCACCGACGAGTGGCGCAAGGTGATCGAGACCAACCTCACCAGCGCCTTCGTGATCGGCCGCGAGGCGGCCAAGCGCATGATCCCGCGCAAGTACGGCAAAATCATCAATATCGGCTCGCTCGGCAGCGAGCTCGCGCGTCCCACGATTGCGCCCTACACCGCTGCCAAGGGCGGCATCAAGAACCTGACTCGCTCGATGGCGGTGGAATGGGCCCAGCACGGCATCCAGGCCAACGCGATCGGCCCCGGCTACATGCTGACCGACATGAACGAGGCGCTGGTCAACAACACCGACTTCAACAACTGGCTGATGGGCCGCGTTCCCTCCAAGCGCTGGGGCCGACCGGACGAGCTGGTGGGCGCTGCGATCTTCCTGGCCTCGGATGCCTCGACCTATGTCAACGGCCAGATCATCTATGTCGATGGCGGCATGATCGCTGCGATGTGAGCCGCGAAACGCTGAGGGAGCTAACCATGCGCGCCGTCGTCATTCACGCACCGAAAGATCTGCGGATCGATAGCTACCCCGATGCAGCGCCCGGTCCGGGCGAAGTCCGCGTCAAGATCGCGAACGGCGGCATCTGCGGCTCCGATCTGCACTACTATCATCACGGCGGCTTCGGTGTCGTGCGCATCCAGCAACCGATGGCGCTGGGGCACGAGATCGCCGGCGTGGTCGCAGCCATCGGTGACGGCGTCACGAACGTGAAGCCGGGCACTCGGGTCGCGGTCAATCCGAGCAAGCCGTGCGGCCGGTGCCTGCATTGCCAGGAAGGCATGCGCAACCAGTGCCTCGACATGCGCTTCCTCGGCAGCGCGATGCGCTTTCCCCATGTGCAGGGCGGCTTTCGCGAATTCATCACGGTCGATGCGGCGCAGGCCGTTCCGATCGCCGACAAGCTATCGCTGGCGGAAGCCGCGGTCGCCGAGCCGCTCGCGGTGTGCCTGCATGCCGGCAAGCAGGCCGGGCCCCTGCTCGGCAAGCGCGTGCTGATCACCGGCTGCGGCCCGATCGGCGCGCTGATGATTTTGGTCTCGCGCTTCGGCGGCGCGGCCGAGATCGTGGTCACCGATGTCGCGGAGGCGCCGCTTGCGGTCGCCAAAAAGCTCGGCGCCACTTACGCCATCAATGTCGCGGCCGGCGCGACGGCGCTCGATCCGTGGCGCACCGGCAAGGGTGTGTTCGACACGCTGTTCGAAGCCTCGGGCAACCAGGCCGCACTCCGCACCGCGCTCGACGTGCTCAGGCCCAGGGCCACGTTGGTGCAGCTCGGCCTGGGCGGCGAAATGACGCTGCCGATCAACTCCATCGTCGCCAAGGAATTGCAGCTCCGCGGCACCTTCCGCTTCGATCCCGAATTCGAGCTGGCGGTGCGGCTGATGGGCGAAGGCCTAATCGACGTCAAGCCGCTGATCACGGCGACCATGCCGTTCGAGAACGCGGTCGCAGCGTTCGAGCTCGCCAGCGACCGCTCGCAGTCGATGAAGGTGCAATTGACGTTCTGATCGATGAGCGCTGCTATTGGTTCTCGATCAGCCGGTCGCTGACCAGCCGCACGGCGCCCCGTTTCCAGGAATAGTCCGCGCCCAGGCGCAGGCCGCTGTCGCCGCGTGCCAGCACCGCGCCGGTCCTGGCATCGCGCACCTGGAAGCCGAGCGTGTATTCGGTGCGGCTGACCCGCCGCACCACCCCGATCAGAGACTGATCCGCACCGAGCCCTTGCGCCATCGCCGCTTCGCAGCCGCCGCAGTCGCGTAAAGCGCGTGCCTTTACCGCCTCCTCGTTCGCGCTGCCGACATCGACGAGGCGGTAGCGGCCGGATTGGCCAAGGGCATCGCGCACACTGCCGGTCACTTCGGCCAGATAGGATGCATCTGCGGCCGCGAGACCGGCGGCCGGCGCCGCGGTGTTGTCCTCGAGCTCGAATTCGAACACCGCCAGCGCGATCGGCGCGGGTGCGCCGAGCGCGGCCATGATCTCGCGGGACACGAAGATCTCGGCACGCTCCCATGATTCATCATTGTCGCCGCGGAAGGTGTAGAGCTTGTCCATCACGACCTTCCTGGCGCCAACGTCGATCACGGCGACCTTGGCCCATTGCACCAGTGTGCTCGTCTTCTGGATGCCGCCGATCACCTTGAACGCCGCGCCGTCCTGGGCCGAGGGCACCAGCCGGTAGCGCCGGTCTCCGCCGATATCTTGCCGGAGCGCAGCCATGAAGGCCGCCAGCCGTCGCTCGTGGGCGGCGGTCTGGTTGGCAGGCTCCGCTGACGTATCGGTATAACTGAAATCGTCCATGGCGACGCCGACGGCAGTCTCGGCACCGAGCGCATAAGCCGGAAGGACGACAAGGAGACAGACTGAGAGGATCAACCGGCGCAGGTGCATAAATGTGCCTCGTATGACGGAGCGGCGCACAATCTGGACGGCGTAATCAGGGCTCGCAGCAGCGCCGGTCCCGGCGATGACCGGGAAAATTTCACGACGGTGCACCGCACTGGCGCCTAGCGGCTTTGCGCTAGGTGCGTTCTGCCGTTTAATGCGGGCGCGACAACCCGTTCGCACCAGGTGCCCGCCGATGTGGAACCGCCCGAGATTCGATCTCAAAGTCCGTCTGACGTTGCGCGTGGCCGCGATATCGGCCGCCTGCTTCGCAGCCATCTCCGCCTACTTCCTGATTACGGCCGACCGCGCGGCGCATGCGCGCCTCGACGACATCGCCGCCATCGTCGCCAAGACGCTGGAGCTGCAGCAGGGCAAGATCCAGTGGGTCGCCAACCCGCGCTCGGACTTTCCCAACCTCGACCCCGTTTCGGCCTATGTGATGACGCCCGGCCTGTGCCTGGCATTCCGCGGCACGAGCAGCGACATCCTCCAGCGCTTCTGCAGCGGCGCGCCCGCCCCGGCAAACCCACCCCCGCAAGCCTTCACGGCCTTCTATCGCAGCCTGTTCGACCCCGGCCGCGAAGCGGCACGGCCTGTGATCGTGCGCGGAGCGAAGCTTGGCGACGCCGTGGTCTCGGTCGAGCCGGCCGTGCAGACGGCGGAGGCCTGGCACGAGGCCGGCCGCCTGATGCTGGCGCTGGCGATCGCGCTGCCGCTGCTCTGCGCCCTGGTCTACGCCGCGCTGGCACGCGCGCTGCGCCCCACCCGCATGATCCGCACCGGCCTGGAGCGGATTGCCGCCAACGACCTCACCACGCGGCTGCCGCCGTTCGACCTTGCCGAGCTCTCCGCGATCCGCGACGGCTTCAACCATCTCGCCGAAAGCCTCGAGACCGCACTTGCCGAACGCAGCGAGCTGACGCGGAAGCTGATCGCGCTCCAGGACGAGGAGCGCCGCCATCTCGCGCGCGAGCTGCATGACGAGTTCGGCCAGTCGCTCGCCGCCATCCGGGCGCTCGCCTCCTCCGCCCGCCAGACCGCCGCGCAGGACTGCCCTTCCTTGCTTGGCGAATGCGACGGCATCGCGCGGACCGCAACCGGCATGATGGAGACGTTGCGCGGCACACTGTTCCGGCTGCGGCCGCCGGATGTCGAGGAGCTCGGGCTCGTCGTCAGCCTCGAAGGCCTGGTCGCGGGCTGGAACGGGCGCAGCCGCGGCGAGACGCGCTTCTCGATCCGGTTCGACGGCGCATTCGAGACCCTGCCGGCCACGATCAGCGCCAGCCTCTACCGGATCGTGCAGGAGGCGCTCACCAATGCCGCCAAGCATGCCGTCGCCACACGGGTCAGCCTGGAATTGACGATGGGGGCGAGCGAGATCGCGCTTGCGATCGACGATGACGGACGCGCGACCGATCCCGTCGCGAAATCCGGAATGGGCCTGCTCGGCATGCGCGAGCGCGTCGCGGCCTTGCGCGGCCAATTGAGCTTCGAGGCCAAGCCGAACGGCGGCTCCGCACTGCGCGTCGTCATTCCGCTCGCAGCCGCCGATCGGCCGCCGCTGGAGCACGCCGCATGAGCGCGGCCGGCGCGACCATTCTGCTGGTCGACGACCATTCCGTCGTCCGCGAGGGCTATCGCTCCGTGCTCCAGAAGCAGCCGGGACTTCGCGTCATCGCCGAAGCCGCCGACGGCGCCGAGGCCTATCGTCTCTACAAATCGGAGGCGCCCGACCTCGTCATCATGGATCTGAGCATGCCCGGCATCGGCGGCATCGAGGCGGTCAGGCGCATCAGGCAGTGGGACAAGGGCGCGAGGATCCTCGTCTTCACCATGCACGAGAATGCCGGCTTTGCCGTGCAGGCGATCCGCGCCGGCGCCAGGGGCTACGTCACCAAGACCAGTCCGCCGGAGACGCTGGTGCGCGCCGTGATGGACGTGCTCGCCGGCAAGATCGCAATCAGCCCCGACATCGACCATGAGCTCGCGCTGAGCCGGCTGGCCGGGGAAAGCTCTGCCGCCGACGTCCTCACGCCGCGCGAATTCGAAGTGCTGCGGCTGCTGCTCGCCGAGAATACGACAGAGGAGATCGCCGAGACGCTCCATGTCAGCCCGAAGACGGTGGCGAACCTGCATTCCCTGATCAAGGACAAGCTCGGCGTCGGATCCGACATCGAGCTGGTCCGGCTGGCGCTGCGCCAGGGCATCTTGACGGACGTCGATCTCGGCGAGGCCTGATTGCTCAACCCAGATAGCGCGTGAGATAGCCTTCCATCGCGTAGAGCGCACAAAGCGCAAGGCTCGACCACACGGCGGCGGTGAAATACAGGAACATCCAGGTCAGCTCGCCCTTCCAGTGCGCGATGTCGTGGGTCACGACCCAGCGCGTCGAGACGTCATGCAGACCTTCGAGGAAGCCGAGCAACCGGTTGCCCTCTTCATACCCTGCCCGCCAGCGGCTGAGATACATCGGCACGTCGACGGTGACGAGGAAGGCCAGGAAGCAGGCGATGCCGACGATGCCGGCAATCAGCGCCCAGCGCACCGGCCCCTGGAATTCCGGCATCAGCCGGCACAGCGCGATGCCCGCGAGGAAGAATGTCACCGCCCACAGCGAGTTCTCGATCGCGTTGAAAAGGAAGTTTGTCGTCACCACCGCATACCAGGAGAAGCACTCCGCGATGATGATGATGGGCACGATCACCCACGCGATGTTCACAACCGTCTCGGCGCCCGTCATGGTCCCGAGTTGATGCAGGATGACCGCCCATTGCGCCGCGAAGCACAGTTCGGCCACGGTCGCGACCGTGCGGCCGACGAAGACGCTGGAGAGCCAGGTGTCGAACAGACAGATGCGCTGCACGTCGGCGCGCGGCAGGAACGAGCGGAAGGCGCAGCCGAAGACATAGCCGGCGCAGAGCAGGAACATCAGTCCGATGTCGGAGCCGCCACTGATGCGGCCGGCGGACGTGGGATAGAACGCGCGGTACAGCATGAACCAGGCGAGAATGTTGGCAGCACTGACCAGCGTCAGGGACCCCCACCACCACGCGAGGGGATTTGTCCGCGCCTGCCACTGCAACATGAATCGCTCCGCTGTAATCGATATGAAATTCAGTCGTAATAATCCTGTCACAACAACCCACGGAATCACGACGAGAATCTGTGTGCGGCGGAGCTCGTCGCGCACATTTTATCCGCACGGGCAACGCCGCGGCTTGTCCGTATAGTGGACACAAAATACTATTTTATGAATATATTGGACAACCGCCCCGACCGGGTTCATTAATCCTCGATGGCCAAAACCGCGTCCAAACCGATCCGCGCCTCCTCGTCCGCTGCCGCCGTGCTGGCGGACAGCATCGACGACGCCGCGTTCGCGACGACGCTGGCAAAGGGTCTCGTGGTGCTCGAAGCGTTCAAGGCGGGAGCGACGCAGCTCGGCAACATGGAGCTGTCGACGCTGACCGGGATTCCGCGTCCGACGGTGGCGCGGCTGACGCATACGCTCGCCGAACTCGGCTACCTCCGCTACGATTCCGAACGCGCCAAATATCGCGTCGGCGCGCGCGCCCTTCGCATGGCGCATCCGCTGCTCGCCGACATGCAGTTCCGCCAGGTCGCACGTCCCATGATGCAGGAGCTGGCGCAAAGCGTGCGCGGCACGGTCTCGATTGGCCTGCTCGATGCGACCTCCATGATCTATGTCGAGACCGCGCGCTCCGGCGACGTCGGCCCGCACGTCCCCGACATCGGCATGCCCATTTCCGTGGTGATGACGGCGATGGGCCGTGCCGCGGCGGCGACCTTGCCGCAGGCCGATGCCGCGCTGCTCGAAGAGCGCATTGCAAGCGAGGATACCGAGCTGTGGTCAGCCGTCCGAGAGACATACCGCGCCGGCCTCGCACAATGCATCAGCCGCGGCTTCTGCACCTGCTTCGGCGAGTACATCGCCTCGATCCATGCCGTCGCCGCGCCGCTGTTTCATGCGCGTGAGGCGAAGCAGGCCTTTTCGATCAATTGCGGCATCCCCGCATTCCGGCTCCAGCCCGGCCAGCTGGAGGGCGAGATCGGCCCGCGCATTGCCGCTCTTGCCGACAGCATCCGCACCATGATTGGGGCGGCGCCGGCGACCGAAACACAAAAGCAGAACAAGAAGAGCGCCAGGCGATGAACAAGACAATCGGCGCTCCGCCATCTGGAGGCCACCATGACCATCACACGGCGAACATTTTTGGGCACCCTCGCTCTTTCGATATCCGGGCTTCCATTCGCCGCACGCGCTAAGGACGCCTGGCCGTCGCGTATGGTGCGGCTGATCTCGCCTTACGGGCCCGGCGGCTCCAACGACATCTCGCTGCGGCTGCTGGCCGAAGAGTTCGGCCGCAACCTGCACCAGCAATTCATCGTCGAGAACAAGCCGGGCGCCGGCACGCGCATCGCCAACGACACGGTCGCGCATGCGCCGGGCGACGGCTATACCCTCCTCTATGTCGCGGCGCCCTACGCGACCGCCGAAGCGCTGTTCGGCAAGCTGGCCTATGAGCGCAAGGATCTGCAGCCCGTCGCGATGGCTGTGATCGCGCCGCTGTTCCTGATCATCAGCGCGGATGCGCCGTTCAAGACGCTTCCCGAATTGATCGCCTACGGCAAGTCGAAGCCGGATGGCCTGACCTTCGCCTCGCCCGGCGCCGGCTCGCAGCCGCATCTTGCCGGCGAACTCCTGTTCAGGGATGCCGGCGTCAAGGGTCTCAACATTCCCTTCCGTGGCGATGCGGCGTCCTACACCGAACTGCTCGCCGGCCGCGTCGATGCCACGCTGACGGCGCTGCCGACCGCAATGCCCTACATCCAGAGCGGCAAGTTCATTGTGCTCGGCGTCGCCTCGGCCGAACGCAGCGCGCTTTACCCGCAGGCGCCGACCCTGCGCGAGCAGGGTTTTCCCAACGTGGCCGCGGCCGGCTGGTACGGTTTCATGGCGCCTTCGACGACGCCGCGGGCCATCGTCGACAAGCTGCAGGCCGAAGTCTTGCGCGCGCTGGCCGAGCCGGTGGTCATGGACAAGCTAACCGCCCAGGGCCTCGAAGTGCGCGCCGGCACCGCGGCCGAGTTCGGTCAGTTCATCGACAACGAAACAAAAAAGTGGACCGGGCTGATCCGCGAGGCCGGTCTCAAGGGCGAGTGACGGTCACGAACAGGGAATGGAAATGAAAAACGTACTTCTCAACCGTGTCGCGGCAGTCGCGATCGTTCTCGCGCTATCGATCCCGGCGGCACAGGCCCAGAAGAAATACGATCCCGGCGCATCCGACACCGAGATCAAGGTCGGCCAGACCGTCCCGCTCAGCGGGCCGGCCTCGGCCTATGCCGTCATCGGCAAGACCCAGGCCGCCTACATGAAGATGATCAACGACCAGGGCGGCGTCAACGGCCGCAAGGTCAATCTGATCCAGTATGACGATGCCTATTCGCCTCCGAAGACGGTTGAGCAGACCCGCAAGCTTGTCGAAAGCGACGAGGTGCTGCTGACCTTCCAGATCATTGGCACGGCGCCCAATGTCGCCGTGCAAAAATATCTCAACGCCAAGAAGGTCCCGCAGCTCTTCGCGGCAACGGGCGCGGCGCGTTTCACCGATCCGAAGAACTTCCCCTGGACCATGGGCTTCAATCCGTCCTACCTCGTCGAGGGCCGGATCTACGCGCAATATCTTCTGAAGAACCATCCGAACGCCAGAATCGGCGTGCTCTATCAGAACGACGATCTCGGCAAGGATTACCTCGCCGGCTTCAAGGCAGGTCTCGGTGACAAAGCGAAGATGATCGTCGCCGAGACGTCCTACGAGATCACCGAGCCGACCATCGACTCGCAGATCCTGCGGTTGAAGGATGCCGGTGCCGACGTGCTGTTCAGCGCCACCACGCCGAAACAGGCCGCGCAGGCGATCAAGAAGGTGGCCGAGATCGGCTGGAAGCCGCTGCACATCATCGACATCAACGCCTCCTCGGTCAGCGCGGTGCTGAAACCTGCCGGACTCGACAACGCCAAGGGCGTCGTCAGCGTCGGTTATGTCAAGGATTCAGCCGATCCCGAATGGAAGGACGATCCCGGCATGAAGCGATATCTCGCCTTCATGGCCAAGTACTACCCGGAGGGCGACAAGGATTCGAACCTGAACGTCTACGGCTATATCACCGCGCAGCTGCTGGTGCAGGTGCTGAAGCAATGCGGCGACGATCTCACGCGCGAGAACGTGATGCGCCAGGCCGCCAGCCTGAACAACATCGCACTCGACCTGACGCTGCCGGGCATCTCGGTGACGACGACGCCGACGGACTACCGCGTCAACAAGCAGTTCCAGATGGTGCAGTTCGACGGCCAGCGCTGGCAGAAACTCGGCGACATCGTCACGGACGACGCGAAGGAATGAAGCGCCCCTCATCCCGAGGGGCGCGCGCCTTGAAGAATGAAGGCTTCACCAATGGTCCTCGTGCTTCGAGGCGGCCGCTCCGCGGCCTCCTCCGCATGAGAGAGGAAGTGGCTGCTCGCCCTACCTCTTCATCCCACTCACATAGGCCGCGAGCTTGTCGAGTGTCTGGTAGCCGTATTCGACGGCACCGAAGTTGATCATGCCGTCGCGCTGCGCCGCGCTCGACGCCAGCTGCCGCATCATCAGAACCGTCTTGCCGTTGCTCTGCTCGGCGAAGGTGACGGTGAAACGGAACATTCCGGGATCCTCGTCCTGGTCGGTACCGTGATCCATCTCCATCAGCGACGGCCGTTCGATGCGGCGAAAGCGCATGCGGTTCGGGTAGACCGTGCCGTCCGGGCCGATCATGTTGAAGCGCCAGACGCCGCCGACCCGCACGTCGATCTCGAAGGTCTCGAGCTTGAAGCTCTTCGGGCCGAACCATTGCGGCAGATGCTTCGGGTCGGACCACGCTTCGAACACCAGATCGCGCGGCGCGTCGATCACGCGCGACATCACGATCTCACGGTCGAGCGACCATTGCGACAGAGCGGGATTGGCAGAATTCGTCATCGTCAGGAACCTTTCCGTCTGGTTGTCTTGTCGATCGGCTTGTTACTTGTCTTGGTCGCCCGTTTGGCAGCCGCCCGCTCTTTCTTCAGCTTCATTACATAGGTTTCGAAGCGATCGAGCCGCGCCTCCCAGATCGCACGCTGGTGCTGGAACCAGTCCTCCGCAGTGAGGAGCGCGTCAGGACTGAGGCGGCAGGTGCGCACGCGGCCGGATTTCTCCGACAGGACGAGACCGCTCGTCTCCAGCACATGGATGTGCTTCATGAAGCTCGGCAGCGCCATCGCGAAGGGATCGGCGAGTTCGCCGACCGACGCCTCGCCGGCGCAGAGCCGCATCACGATCGCCCGCCGGGTGGGATCGGCAAGGGCCGCGAAAACCTGATCGAGCCGGGATAGTTGGTTAGCCATGGGGCTAACTATAGGGCTGCCATGATCTCGCGTCAACAATTGTTAGCCAAATAGCTAAGTTAATTTTGCCGACTGGTAGCCTGGATGAAGGGAAGCGTAATCGGGGCCGCTCGCTCGGCTGCGGCACTTTCCGGGTTGCGCTTCGCTCCATCCGGGCTAACGGACCATTCGCGCGGAACCCACCACGCGCAATCGTGAATAGGGAGGATCGGCCCTTCCCACTACAAGAGACTGGGGGCGCATCGAATCTTGCGCCAGAGCCGTGTCGTCTGTTGTCACCTCATCGTATCTCACCCGACGGGCGCTCGCCCGGGCCGCGCTCGTTCCCCTTGCGCTTGCATGGCCGCGCGGGGCCGCCGCGGATTCCGACATGATCGCGCAGATGCGCGACATTGTTGCGAACGAACTGACGCCGACCGCGACGCCGGACCAGCCGGGCGGTCTCGCCGCTGCACTTTATGCCGGCAGCCATGTCGAGTACTTCAATTACGGCTTTGCCGACAGCGCCACGCGAAGGCCGGTCACGCCGGACACGCTGTTCAACCTCGGTTCCCTACGCAAGCCGTTTGAGGCGACGCTGGTTGCGCTCGGCACCCTCCGCGGCGAACTGCGGCTCGACGATCGTCTGGCGAAATATCTCCCGGAGCTCACCGGCGACTATGTTCGCCGCATCACTGTCGGCGAACTCGTCACGCACACCTCAGGCATGCTGCTGCCGACCGATCATCCGCCGTGGCCGAGCGACGCGTTTTCCCGCGCGCAGCTCATCGACATGTTCAACAGCTGGAGACCGCAAGCCGGCGAAGTGCCCGGCAAGCAGCGCGTCTACAGCCACGCCGGCTACGTGCTGCTTCAACTCGTGCTCGAGCGCTGTTACGGCGCTCCGATCGCAACCCTGTTTGAACAACACATCCTCAAGCCGATCGGCATGAATGCGACCTCCGTGCCCGAACGCGGCGAGGACAGCCGTGCCGTCATGCACGACGCCTGGATGCAGCTCGCGGTCCAGGGCTACTCGGATCAGGGCATGGCAATCGGCCCCATCGGCAACCAGCAGAGTTATTTTGATTTCCCCGGCACCGGCCAGATGTTTTCTTCGCCGCGGGATCTCGCCGCATTCGTTGCGGCCTGCGTCGATGGGCAGTCGACCGAGCCTCACTTGCGCGAGGCCCTGCGGATGACGCAGCACGAGATTTTCCGCGTCGACGACAAGTTCGGACAGGGAATGGCTTGGGAGACGGTGCGTCTTCCAGGCGTCACCGTCGTCGACAAGCCGGGTGGGCTCAATAACGCCTCCGGCTATATCGGCCTGGTGCCGGCGCAGCGGATCGGGATCGTCCTGCTCGCCAATCGGGGCGAATATCCCCACGAGGTCGCGCGCTACAGGATCCTGCCAGCATTGGCGCATCTGGTGGCATCGCACTGAATCCGCCTAGCGAAAAACAGAAAGCCCCGCTAAGCCGGGGCTTTCCACGCCAGGTCGGAACGGGAATGCTCAGTACCTGGCAACGACGGGTCCGCCGAACTTATAGTTCACGCCGACGCGCACGATGTTCGATTTGAGATCGACCGAGTGGGTGAAGACGTTGGTCGGAAACGCGCCGCCCAACAGATTGGTGCTGGTCACGGTGCTGCGTCCGAGGTCGACGTAGAGATATTCCGCCTTGAGCGACCAGCCGCCGCCGAAGGCATATTCGGTGCCGACACCTGCGGTCCAGCCGAGGCGTGTGTCGCGGAACGCGGCCGACTCCGTCGCCGCAGCGAACGTGTCCACGAAGTTGAAATTGCCCGTCACCTCGGCGATCGCCGCACCGCCGGTGGCGTAGAGCAGCCAGGTCGGAGCCGCGAGGAAACCGATGCGGCCGCGGATGGTGGCGAGCCAGTCGGCCGAGACCTGCGAGGACACGGTGAAGCCGGTCGGGGCGCAGCAGGGATAGAGCGCCGAGCCGGATGCACTGCCCTTCAAGCCGAAATAGTTGATATCGCCTTCCAGGCCGAGCACGGCGTTGTTGAGTTGCCAGTTATAGCCGGCGGTAAGACCGCCGGTGACGCTGGAGCTGTTGACACGCTGGGCGCCGACTGCAGCAATCGCGGTAACACTGGTGTCCGCGAAATAGCCGGCGGGATCGAACGCGGTCGAGGTGGCCGGATCGGCGCTGCCCCATTGCCCGCCGACATTGCCGCCGACGTAAAAGCCGGTCCAGTTGTAGGCCGTCGCCATCATCGGCGCCTTGGTGTAGTGCGCCGCGAGGTCGGCCGCCTGCACGGATGCGGAGCCCAAAACAACCGCGGCAACCGCCAGTAAAAACTTCTTCATTCCAGCCTCCTTGCCCCGCGCGATTGATCTCGCGTTTCGAATGCGCGGGCGGAAGTTGTCCGGCGCAGATTGGGCATAGGCTGCCGGTCCCTGGCCGTCTTGGGCTGCGGCGAAGTTCATAGGGACTGTGACGTAGTGTGAGCCGTGCGGCGCGCGAACGCGTGACGGGTGTGACTGGAGGGCCACGCGTCATCCCTCCTCCGTGACGCGCGACGCACACCACTGTCGCATCGCGACAACCCGCGCGCGATCCGACGCTCCGCGTCTCAGACCGAACGCGTCAGTCCGCCGTCGACGCGGATGTTCTGTCCCGTGATATAGGCCGCGCCGTCGGACGCCAGGAACGAGATCGTCGCGGCGATCTCCTCGACCTTGCCGTAGCGCCGCATCGGCACGCTGTCGCGGCGTGCATCCAGCTGCGGCAGGCTGTCGATCCAGCCCGGCAGCACATTGTTCATCCGGATGTTGTCGGCGGCATGGGTGTCAGTGAAGATCTTCGTGAAGGCGGCGAGGCCGGCGCGGAACACCGCAGAGGTCGGAAACATCGCGCTCGGCTCGAACGCCCAGGCGGTCGAGATGTTGATGATGGCTCCGCCCTTTTGCGTTTGCATGATTGGCATCACCAGCCGGGTCGGACGGATCACGTTGAGCAGATAGGTGTCGAGGCCGGTGTGCCACTGCTCGTCGGTGATCTCCGTGATCGCCGCCCGGGGCCCATGGCCCGCGCTGTTGACGAGCACGTCGATGCGTCCCCATTTGGCCATCGCGCCATCGACAAGCCGCTTCAGATCGTCGTTCGATTTGTTGGAACCGGTGACCCCAACCCGCCGAGCTCGGCTGCCAGCGCCTCGCCCTTGCCGGAGGAGGACAGGATGGCGACGCGAAAGCCGTCGGCTGCGAGCCGGCGCGCAGCCCCAGCCCCCATGCCGCTGCCGCCGGCGGTCACGAGTGCGACCTTCTCTGCTGCCATCTCTGCTGCCATGAGCGATCATCCTTTGATATCGTGGAGGCGAGCCGTGGGCCCGGCCTATCATGAGGCCTTCTACCGCCGGACCGGCCGGAAGGTCCACCGTCGAAGGCGACTTGAAAGATGAGCGATTTGGAGATCCGCAATTTGCGCCCCGAGGAGATCGCCATCGCCGTCGACTGGGCCGCGGCCGAGGGCTGGAATCCGGGCCTCTCCGACGCCGCCTGTTTCGCGATCCCGGACGCGAAGGGCTTCTTCGTCGGCGAGATCCACGGCGAGCCGGTCGCGACCGTCTCCTGCGTCAACTACGACGATCGCTTCGCGTTTCTCGGCTTCTACATCGTGCGATCGGGTTTTCGCGACAGAGGCCACGGCCTGCGCATGTGGAACGCGGCGATCGCGCATGCGGGCGCTCGCGTGATCGGCCTCGACGGCGTCGTGGCACAGCAGGACAATTACAGAAAGTCCCGCTTCCAGCTTGCTCACGCCAATATCCGCTACGGCGGCATCGTCGCCGCGCCATCGAGGCCGCCCGCCGATGTCGTTGCGCTCGACACGATCCCGTTTGCATTCGTTGAAGCCGATGATGAAACGGTGTTCCCGGCTCCGCGCAGCGCTTTCCTACGTGCCTGGATCGGTACCTCAGGACATGTCGGTCGCGCGCTGCTGCGCGACGGCAAGCTCGCCGCATGGGGCGTGATCCGGCCGTGCCGGACCGGCCGCAAGATCGGCCCGCTCGTCGCCGACGACCGCGCGGCGGCGGACGCGATCGTGCAGGCCTTGCTGGCGAGCGCAAACGGCGGCGAAATCTTCCTCGACGTTCCCGCCGTCAATCGCGAGGCGATTGCACTCGCGGAATCGCTCGGGCTGAAGCCGGTGTTGGAGACGGCGCGGATGTACACGGGGCCGATCGCGCCGCTGCGGATCGACCGCGTGTTCGGCGTGATCAGTTTTGAGCTGGGCTAGCTAAGCCGAACGCGCTGCTCAGTAGCAGCGCATGATGTTGACGGTGTGCTCTCCGCCGCCCCGGCCGGGCACAGTCACCTGCTCCGTCGGACAGCTCGGCACGTAGGGCCGGTCTGACGGCACCACGTTGGGCGGGAAGCGATGCGTCCAGTCCCAGGGAACGTCGTACGTATAGGTGTAGCGCACGTCGCTGGAGACGGGTTGGGCGGTCTCGGCGAAAGGCTGGCCGTAGCCAGCATTGTCATAGTAGAACCCGCCGCCACCCGGCCAGTAGACCCAGGGCGTGTTGCGGCCACGGAACCTAGCGCCCGGCGCAATCGGCGGACGCGCCGCCGGACCGGAAGGCGTGGCGGCATGCGCGACGGTGCCACCGGGCCTGGCAAAACCGGCGCTGGGGGCAAGGAGCAGCGCGGCTGCGCTGAGCGAGGCGAGCAACGCCCCAAATGATCTCGACATCATGATACGCACCAACTCGTTTGGCTTCGCGAATAGCGGCTCCCCACCGCACGCTAGGCCGGGCTGTCGCCCACCCGCAAACGTATAATTAATTATTGGTTAAGGCACGGGATGAACAGGGAACAAGCTGCGGCAAGACGCCCGGGATTCCGGCTGATGTCGCTCGTGTTCCCGGGAAACGGACTTCATAACCAGTTGATCGGAGTTGATCGCTTCGGCCGACAACACCCGGAACGCTCCCGCACTGCGGTCGTTGGCTCCCGACACCAGCAAGGAGCATCTCCAATGCAGAACAAATCGAAACTCCTCTGCCTGATCACGGCTTCCCTCGTCGCGGGCACGACGGCCGCCTCGGCCCAGGGCTATGATTGGAACGGATCCCGCGCGGGTTGGGATCGCACCGCCCCCGCTTACCAACCGGTTCAGCCACGCGCGTACTATCCTGATGTGGCCGGACCTTACAGTACGCTCAACGGCACCAACCATCCCGCGCCGAGCTCGACGCAGGGCGATGTCGGCCCGGAGGGCAACAACAACGGCACCCTGACCGGCGTCTATCGCAGCTGGTAACGCCCGCTCACGATGAGGCCCATCGTCCATCACGGACGATGGGCCTTCGTGCGTCAGCGGCCCTGCTGCTTGCGTAGCCAGTCCATGTCCTGTGGATTTCCGGTGCCCTGCGTCACAATGGCGGTGTTGCCGCCGCTGCGACGATAGACCGTCGTGCGCCCAGGCTCCTTCTCGATCTTGACCTCAGCCTGCGCCGGATCGCCGCTCTGGGTGATGACGGATGTGCCATTCTCGTCCTGAACCATTGTGGTATGGCCGTCACCTGACTCGCCAGCTCCGGCCGGCCCGGCTGTCATCGCCGTCATGATGCTCATTCCTGCTGCAAGTACGATGAACCTCATGTTGCACCTCACCTTCTGATCACCGGCTGAACTGAAATATCGACAGCCAGTTGAAGCGCCCGAATTGTCGCACCGTTCCCGTGTTCATATCGCCGATCTGGAGCAGGAGGGCATTGGTGGAATTGCCGACCTGAGTGATATCGGCGATGTTGCTCACGCCCGACTGACCGATCGCCAAATTGGTGGTGCCACCCACCTGGATCACATCGACATAATCTCGCGTGCCGTTCTGGATGATCGTCGCATCGACCGTTCCCATGCCACCGATCTGGATGACACGCGCAATATTGATGCTGCTGTTCTCCTCGATCGTGACCGGCTGGACGTCGTTGCCGAATTGCACGATCGTTTCGATGCTCACGTTGCGGTTCGTCACGCCGCGCTGGACGGATCCGGCGGATGCCTCGGACGCGACGCTGACGGCGGCGAGCAATGCCGCCAATGCCAGGAGCAGTCTACCGCATATCATTGCCTTGCCCCCATTGCATTTCTGACGACGCTGAGGTCGCGCCCAACTCAATGGCTATTCTGGACAACAGTCGCCGAGTTGAACGCACCGAACTGGGACAGGAAACTGCTGGTCGACTGGCCGGCCTGGCCGACAAACGCGACATTGTTCACGCCCGCCTGCCCGACCGATGCCGACGTCGTCCCGCCGAATTGCAGGATTCCGGTCGCGTTGTTCGTGCCGTTTTGAGTGAGGGTCGCGCTGGTGCTGCTGCCTATCATGAACACGCCGGCCATGTTGAGTTGACTGTTCTGGTTCAGCACGACCGGCGGGCCGCCGAGCGACACGATGGTCTTGATGTCGGCGGTCTGGGCACCGGCCGATCCGGCGCCTATGCAACACAAGGTGAGAAACGCGCCGCAGGCGGCGCCGGAAAAATGTCTCATGACATGCCTCGCGACTGAAAATGGATTTGCGATCAAGGAGTCTGCTGCAAAATCGTCGAGCCGTTCAGGATTCCGAGCTGTCCGACGGCCGCCGCGTTGTTCGCGCCGATCTGGCCGATCAGGCTCGAATTGGAGCCACCGGCCTGGCCGAGTAACGCGGTGTTGGACGCCGTCGCGGTGGTGCCGCCCTGCCCGATCACTGAGGTGTTGACGGTCAGGAGCGAGCCCGTCTGCAGGGTGGTCGCAGTATTGGTGGCGCCGAATTGCATCGTGGTGGCGCTGTTGTTGGTGCCGCCACTCTGCGAGATGAAGGAGTTGTTGGTGGTGCCGAATTGCAGCACGCTGGCCGAGTTGCCGGCCTGGGCATCGACAGCGGTCAGCAAGCCGAACGCGACGATCGTGGCAACGAGATATTTTTGATGCATGACATTTCCTCCGCGAAAGTCGGCGGACAAGCTCTCACCGAGTCGTCCCGCCCGAGGCGGTGCTTTCAAGGATGGCGCGGACGCGCCGCAGATGACGCGTCCGGCCAAACGGGGCTGGCTTAGTGCGCCGTCTGCGAGACGGTGCTGCTGTTGACGCCGAACACGCTGAGCTGTCCGACGGCGGCGGCGTTGTTCTGAAGCGCGGCAGGCCCGAACGAGTTCTGGGTAATCGCGCTGCCGTTGTTGCCGAACGCCACCTGGCCGGTCGTCGCCGAGTTCTGCACGCCAACCTGGTTGACCGTGCTGCCGTTGTTGAGCGAGGCCGCGCTGGTGCCCTGCATCGTGGTCGCGCTGTTGATGATGCCGAGCTGGCTGGTCGACGAGCTGTCGTTGGTGAGGCCCTGCTGCGAGACGCTGGAACCGTTCACGACGCCCACTTGCACCGTGGTCGCAGTGTTGGCGGCCTGCGCGGCGGAGGAGAGGGCGAGCACGGCAACGGAAGCAAAAAACAATTTGCGCATGGAATATCCTTTCTGGCTAAGATCTCTGACTGGGTTCGGATGCCGTCTTGGAGGAGGCCGACATCGCAGGACCGACTTTGAACCGATCGTGCTGCGTGCGACAGACTGCAGTTCATGCTAATCGGTACGGACTAGACGTGGCGCGGCGCCTTGGTGCCTGCGGCACTAGCTGTACGGTTGTCCCGTGCCGGTTCGTGTCGTCTCTTCTTCGCGTCCCATGCTGTCGACCAACCGCACCACCTCGATCGGCGAGCGAAGCTCCAGCTTTCGCATCATCCTGGTGCGATGGACCTTGGCCGTCACTTCGCTCACCCCGAGCCTCGCCGCGATCTGCTTGGCGACGAGACCTTCGGCCATCAACAGCATGATCTCCCGCTCCCTCGCCGTCAGCGTCTCGACGCGCTGGCGCGCTTCGCGCACGCTATCTTCGCGTTCGAGCCGCCTGCGGTCGCGCTCGATGCCGTGCCTGATCGCGTCGAGGATCTCCTGTTCGCGAAAGGGTTTTGGAAGAAACTCGACTGCGCCGCGCTTCATGGCCTCTACCGAGACGCGGACGTCGGAATGGCCGCTGATGAAGACGATCGGGATAAGCACGCCCGTCTCGGCGAGCCGGCGCTGAAGCTCAAGGCCGGTCGGCGCCGTGCCGGGAAAGCGGACGTCGAGCATAAGGCATGAAGGCCCGCCGGAAATAGTCTCCCCGAGAAACTCGTCGGTCGACGCAAACAATTTCACCTGATGCCCGGTCTCCTCACAGAGACTTCCTATCGCGGTTCGAATCTGGATCTCGTCGTCAATGACATAAACTGTGGCTTGACCTGAACTCATGGAAACGCGCTCCCCGGATTGGGGCTCGATGAACAAGCAACGAGCCATCCATTCTTCTTGCAAGCGAGATCAAGGTGCTTGGATGAATTCGCGGGGATCGAGCGAGTCGCTCCGATCCGCCGCTTCGACGTATTAGGCCCAACACCCGTTCAAGACGAGTGAAGGTGTTCACACATCGGGTTTCGTGATTGCGGGGATGCGCCCTCGCGACCTGCGGCATCATGGCGAGGCGCGATATCGGCAATGCTGCGATTGGGAATGCGACGACCGGAAACGCGACGATCTGGCGTGGGAACTTCGGTATCGCCGAGTGCGTCATGGCGTCGCCACCCACGTGCCGACTTGAACGCCGGGCGCTGGCCGCTTCGGCCAGAGCAGACGAGACGTTCAGTCAGCTTGTCGAGTTCGATACCGCGCGCGTCATATCGATACGCTCCGTATGCATTTCGGGCAAGTCGTGAAAAATAGCACCCGCGGACTTTACTTCTGGATCATCAAGCGCACCCGACCGTCGCCCCGGCAGCGGCGACACACTGACGATCGCCTGCGTTTTTCAAGATTTACAACCACAGCGGGTTTACAACTATAGCGCGATCTCTGCCTTTGCCGCCAACGATGCCATTTCAAGAGGCGGGTTTTTGATATGCGATTTGTGCCAGTTATTGCCTTGCTCGGAACTGCATGTGGCCTCGCCGCGGTCTACGCCGCGGGGCCGGCCGTCATCACCGACGCGGCCGGGGCCGCGGCGCAGAAGGCGGCCCTCGCCTACGCATCGAGCCAACGGCTGCTCAGACCCGTGGGGCTGGAAGCACGGAGCTTCGGATCGGACGCCCCCGTATTCCGCTTTGCCTCAATCCAGCGCGGCAGCATCGAGCAGACCATCACCGTCACCGGAGCCCTGCAGCCGGTCAAGACGATCGAGGTGGGTTCCCAGCTGTCCGGGCAGCTCGCCCGGGTCTATGTCGATTTCAACGACACGGTCAGCAAGGATCAGCCGCTCGCCCTGATCGATCCGCGCAGCTTTGCGGCCAAGGTCGACGAAGCCCGGGCCTCTCTGGCCGTTGCCAATTCTCTGGTCGACGTCGCGCGGGCCAAGCTCGATCGCACCAGGATCGATCTGCAAAACGCAAGGGGTAGCCGGGACGTGCTCGCCGCCAAGCTCGAGAGCGCCCAGGCAGTCAAGAGCTCGGCGCAAAAGACCTTGCAGCGGAAGCAGGCACTCCAGTCGCAAAACGTGGTGGCCACGACGACGGTCGACGACGCGCAGACGGAGTTCACCGCGCGTCTGGCCCAGGAACGCGAGGCCGAGGTTCTGATGTCCCTCAACTCCTATGCAGTGGATGGGGCGCAGGCCGACGTCCGCCGGATCGAGGCGGAATTGCAGCAGGCACGCATGGCCGTGCCGGAAAAGGCGGCCGTTCTCGCTGCGGCCCAGGCCGATCTCGACCGCACCGTGATCCGCTCGCCGATCGATGGCGTCGTCGTCGGCAGGTTCGTCAACGAGGGCCAGACCCTCGCGGTCGGACTGGAATCGCGCACCACGTTCGTGGTCGCGCACCGACTGGAGGACATGGAAATTCACGCGCAGGTCGATGAAGCCGATATCGGGCGCATCGCCCCCGGCCAGCGCGCCCATTTCACGGTGGATGCCTACCCGGACCGTCGCTTCGAGGCGATGGTGCGGCAGGTGCGCAAGGCGCCGCAGAACCAGCAGCACGTCGTGACCTACACCGTCGTCCTGGCGACATCCAATCTCGACGGCGCGTTGCTGCCCGGCATGACCGCCCTGGTAAAGATCGTGATCGAGCGGCAGGACGACGTGCTGAAAGTGCCGCTTGCCGCGTTGCGCTTCCAGCCCTCGGGCACGCAGCCGGATGCCGCGGCACGCAGCGGGGTGTGGGCGCGCACCGCCAGCGGCTCACTCCGGCGTATTCCGGTGACCGTCGGCGCGGCCGGCACCGAACAGGTCGCACTCAGGAGCGGAGACCTCGTCGAGGGCAGCCAGGTCGCAGTGGGTCAGGCCATCCGGCCGGCCGGCATGGAATTTCTCGGCATCAGGTTCGGATCATGACGGCCCTCCCGCCCCTCATCAGCCTGCAGTCGGTCTCCAGGACCTATCGCGCCGACGGAGTAGCGGTGACTGCGGTGCGCAATGTCAGTTTCGACATCGAACGAGGCGAGATCGTCGCGGTGATGGGGCCTTCGGGCTCCGGAAAATCGACGCTGATGAACATGATCGGGCTGCTCGACCTACCGAGCGAGGGCGCGCTCTATCTCGAGGGAGCCGACGTCGCCGATCTCTCGGAAGACCACCGGTCGTCCCTGCGCGCCCGCAGCATCGGCTTCGTATTCCAGTCCTACAATCTGCTCGCTCGCCACAACGCGATTGAGAACGTCGCGCTGCCGCTGGTCTATTGCGGCATCAGCCGCAAGGAGCGTCTGGCCCGCGCCGAGCGGAGCCTGGAGGCCGTCGGCATGGTGCACCGGGCCCACCACTTCCCGCGACAGCTCTCGGGCGGTGAGCAGCAGCGCGTCGCGATCGCGCGCGCCCTGATCGCCTCCCCGCTGATCGTGCTCGCCGACGAGCCGACCGGCGCGCTGGACAGCCGTACCGGCGCCGAGATACTGGCCCTGTTCGCCGCGCTGAACCGGACCGGCCAGACCATCGTGATGATCACGCATGACCCTGGCATCGCGACCCAGTGCCGGCGCACGATCCGCCTGCACGACGGCGAGCTCGTCGCGGACGAAACGCTGGTCCCGATCCTGCCGAAACGGAACGCTGCGCCATGACCATGCTCCAGGGCTTTCAGATCGCTTTGCACGCCTTGCGCCTGAATCCGTTGCGCAGCATCCTCACCATGCTCGGCATCGTGATCGGCGTCGCCTCCATCGTGACGGTGTTTGCGATCGGGTCCGGCGCGCAGCTTCGCCTTCAGGAGCAGATCCGCTCGATCGGCGCCAACGTGCTGATGATCAACCCCGGTGCCGTCTACCAGGGCGGCGTGCGCCTCAAGGATGGCAGCAAGCTGACCATGACCGAGAGTGACGTGCAGGCGATCCTCGAACAGATCCCCGAGATCCAGGCAGCGGCCGGTTCGATTGCAGGAACGGCCCAGGTCATTCACGAGAGCAAGAACTGGAACACGACCATCAACGGGACGACGACCGGGCACTTCATGGTGCGCGACTGGCAGCTTGCGACCGGGCGCTACTTCTCCGGCACCGAGGAAGCAGGCGCCGGCAAGGTCGTGATCCTCGGCAGCACGGTGGCGCATGAGCTGTTCGCGCCCGGCGAGGACCCGATCGGCGCACAGATCAGGATCATGAAGGTGCCGCTCGAAGTGGTTGGCGTCCTCGATCGCAAGGGGCCGGCGCAGGACGACGTCGCCTTCGTGCCGCTCACCACGGCCAAGCTGCGCTTCCTCGGCAGCGCAAGCAACATCAACCGGGATTCAGTCGCCTACATCATCGCCAAGGTGGCTGCGGACGGACAGATGGCGGGGGCGCGAACGGAGATCGAAAACCTGCTGCGGCAGCGCCATCGTATTCCCGCTGGCCAGGAGGACGACTTCAAGGTCCAGGATCCGGCCGCCGCCATGGAAGCGCAGCAGGGAGCGATCCGCACCGTCGCGCTCCTGCTCGTCGCTATCGCCTCGGTCTCGCTGCTCGTTGGCGGCATCAGCATCATGAATGTCATGATCGTTTCGGTCACCGAGCGCACGCGCGAGATCGGAATCCGCCGCGCGCTTGGCGGGCGGATGCGGGACATCCGTCTTCAGTTTCTCTGCGAGGCCCTCGTGCTCTGCCTGCTCGGCGGCGCGATTGGCGTCGGTGCCGGCGTCACGCTCTCGATGACGGTCGCTCGCATGGCAGGATGGATCACCTCGATCGACGGTCAGGCGATCGGCCTTGCCCTCGCCTTCTCGATCGCGACCGGCCTGATCTTTGGTTTTTATCCCGCCCACAAGGCATCCAAGCTCAGCCCGATCGAGGCACTCAAGACGGAGTGAGAACATGCTGGAGTGTTCGCATCGACCAATGGCCACGGAGGAGCAGTTATGAGTCCGGATCCGAAACATTCGATCACACCAACGCCACGCGAGCGGGACCTGATGATGCTGATCGCACGCGGAATGCAGAACAAGAACATCGCGTACGAGCTCAAGATCTCGGAGAACACGGTGCGGGCGCATATCGGCAATATCATGCGCAAATACCGTCTCCAGAACCGGACCCAGATCGCGATCATCTTTGCCCTGCAGGCGGCGCCGCCATCGCTTCGCCGCAACCTGGCCAATGGCGGCCGCAATTTCACGACGGCCGCGCGGGCGGTCGCTGAGAATACGCCGGTGCCGACGGCACCGGATTGACCGCTCGGCCACAATCCCTTGCGTCATTTCGAGCGAAACACCCAAGTCCGGGGTCAACGCAACGGCGACAAAACATTTCTCTTTATTAGAATTCGGATTTTTGTTAGGGCCCAAGGAAGAGGGGCGTATCGCGATCGTCACGAACGCGGGCCGGACGGCGGTGGACGTTAGTCACATCGGCGCGAATGGCTTCGCAGGGCGGCTAACCGTGAGCGAAGGCGTCGCGCACACGACCGGTGCGATCGGCGTACGGCAAAATCGTGTGGTCCTGACGCCCGGGGTCTGTGCGTCAAGCGTTGCGGTGATGTGGGTTGCCCAACCGGGCACACGCATCAGCCATCCGCAAGGCGACGGGGGCAATAGTGCATCGCTCCCCGGGGAGAGCACGACATAAGCCGTAAAGCCACTGCGCAGGGAAGGCCGGATGTTGGGCTTCACCTGTATGCCGCTGTGCATTGTTCTTACGACAATCTCGCACAGTGGACCGCGGGTGCCAGCCGGCACCCGGTCTTCCCTGCGCCCTCTTTCATTTTGAGGGTGAGGCGACCAAGCAAAGCTCGGGCGAAATGCGCCGCGAGAGGGCGAAGGTGTGTCTGCCGCTCGGAATGCGAATCGAAGCGCGACGCTGCCAGCCACTCACTCCGTCATTGCGAGCGCAGCGAAGCAATCCAGTCTGCCGCCGGGGAAAGATTCTGGATTGCTTCGCTGCGCTCGCAATAACGATGCTGAAGCAGCGCGTGCCGACACCGCGATCTCGTGCCGCCGGACGCCGCGCAGAGCGGGGCCCCTGTCCTTCTTTACATGGCGCTCCGCTCTTGTAACAAAACCGTCATGCAGCGAAACTAAACGAAGCCGGGGGCCGCGGTTGGCGGCCAAGCCGCCTCGCAGGGAGAGATTTTGATGCGCCGTTCGCTGGTTTTGCTGTCAGCCGGACTGACAGTGTTGTCCGCAGGATTTTCGACCGGACCTGCCTCCGCAGAGAACAACACGCCCCGTAACCTGATCCTGTTCATTCCGGACGGTCTGCGGGCGCTGAAGGTCACGCCTGAGACCGCCCCCGCAATGGCCGAAATCCGCGACAAGGGCGTCAACTTCAAGAATTCGCATTCGCTGTTCCCGACCTTCACCATGGCCAACGGCTCGGCGATGTCGACCGGCCATTATCTCGGCGATACCGGCGTGTTCTCCAATACGATCTGGACCAACTACACCTCGGTACCCGCCGGCGACACCGTGGTCCCCTTCATCGAGAACGACGCCGTGCTTGGCGACATCGACGAGCATTTCAAGGGCGACTACCTCAACGAGGACACGATCCTGAAATTGGCCCGCGACAAGGGCTACAGCACCGCCGCGCTCGGCAAGCATGGTCCGACCTATCAGTTCGACCACACCGACAAGCCCGAAAAGGCCGGCCTGCATTCGGTCGTGTTCGACGATGCGACCGGCGGCAAGAACGGCGTGGCGCTGTCGGACGAGGTCAAGGCCGCTCTCACCAAGGCCGGCCTGCCCCTCGCCACGCCGCCGCGCGGCGACAACTCCAAGGCGGGCGATGCCAAGACGCCCGGCACCACGGCGGCCAACGTCGCGCAGCAGGCCTATTTCGCCGATGTCGCGGCCAAGGTCGTGCTGCCGATGTTCAAGGCGCGCAACAAGCCGTTCGTGCTGGTGTTCTGGTCGCGCGACCCCGACGGCAGTCAGCACAACACCGGCGACAGCCTCAACCAGATCATGCCCGGCATCAACGGGCCGACCTCGATGGCCGGCATCAAGAATGCCGACAACAACCTCGCCCAGCTCCGCAAGGCGCTGGACGAGCTCGGCCTTGCCGCCACCACCAACATCATGGTCCAGGCCGACCACGGCTTCTCGACCATCTCCAAGGAAAGCAAGACCAGCCCCTCGGCCAAGGTCAGTTATGACGACACGCCGAAGGACTTTTTGCCGATGGGTTTTCTGGCGCTCGATCTGGCGAAGGCGCTCGACCTGCCGCTGTTCGATCCCAACGACAAGAACGCCAAGGTCGAGGGCAACAAGCATCCCAAGGCCGGCAACGGCGTGCTCGGCAAGGATCCGGAAAAGCCCGATCTCGTCGTCGCCACCAATGGCGGCTCTGACCTGATCTATTTGCCGACCAAAGACAAGAAGCTGGCGGCCAAGACCGTCAAGCTGCTGCTTGAGCAGGATTACGTCTCCGGCCTGTTCGTCGATGACTCGCTCGGCCGCTTCCCCGGCACGCTGCCGCTGTCGAGCATCAATCTGCGCGGCAAGGCGGCGACGCCGACGCCGGCGATCGTGGTCAACTTCCGCTCCTATGCCAGCGATTGCGGCGAGGCGCCGACCAACTGCTCGGTGCAGGTCGCCGACACCGTGCTGCGCCAGGGCCAGGGCATGCATGGCAGCTTCAGCCGCGGCGACACCATGAACTTCATGGCCGCGGTCGGTCCGGACTTCAAAGCCGGCTATGTCAGCGAGATCCCGGTCAGCAATGCCGACGTCGGCATGACGGCCGCCCAGCTCCTCGGTCTGCGCGCTTCTCAGAACGGCGGTCTCGTCGGCCGCGTGATGTCGGAGGCGTTGCCCAACGGCATCGTGCCGAAGGCCTACAAGGGGGTCGAGAAGTCGAAGAAGTCCGAGAACGGCCTGCAGACCGTGCTGAACTTCCAGCGCGTCGGCAGCCAGCGCTATTTCGACACGGCCGGCTTCCCCGGCCGCACGCTCGGGCTGGAGCCGGACGCCGGCAAACAAAAAACGGCGGGGAAATAACCCCGCCGTTCAAATGCGTCCTTCGTGAAAGGCGCAGAATTTTACATGCCCAAAATCTTACATGCCGATGTCGAACACGTTCGGCAATTGGCCCGCCAGAGGCAGCGCGGTGGCGCCCAGGAAGGTCGCCACCATCGCCATCAGGCGACGGTTGTTGTGGCGCTTGCCGCGCATCTGGCCGGCGATCCACTCCAGCATTTCGCTGTTGACCTTGGAGGCATAGGACGGCGCCCAGCCCTCGATATCGGATTCGGCCGACAGCGCGACGCTGCGCGGCGGCACCTTCAGGCCGGAGGCGCTCGCCGCATAATGGGCCACCGCCTTGGCGAGCAGGTCGTCGAACCGGCCGCCATCGGTGCGTTCGGTCGCGGCTTCGTTGATCTCGAACAGCACTTCGGCCTCGGCGCGGCTGACGGGCTGGTCGTTGACGGCCGTGGCGGTCAGAATGCGGGCGCACCAGGCGGTGTCATCGGCATCGAGCGAGCGGGAGAAGTGCACCCTTCCCTTGGTGGTCGGGCCTTCGCCCGTGATCACGCCGTCGCGCACGATCGTCAATGCATGGGCCGCGGTATCACGGCAGGACGGTTCGAGGGACGGCGACTCAACAGACTTATGCGCAGCGGCAGACATAGTTCACTTCCAGATTTCTTCTGATCGGCCAGCATTTTCATGCCGGCGTAAAGGGGTGGTTAATGATTCGGTACGGGGATCGCGACTTTTCGAGATAGTTGCCAATTGGTCGCTGTCAGGACCATTTTGGTTCTGGGAAGCGACGGGCGAGCGTGATGGGAGTCATAAAAGGCTTTCTCGGGGCAATCACGCCCGTATAGCCCCGGTGGAGATGTTTCGCCGCAGGCGCGGCTGTAACAAAAAGGTGCTAGGAAATCAGGCCTTCAAAGAAGGAATTCACATTTTACTTGAAGCGGTTCAGTTTGCGTTCACTTGGGATCGCGGAGACCCTATAATGGTCGCGACGGTCAAAGATGAATTTGCAAGTAAATTCAATGAGATGAGGTAGAACCATGACACTTCCGATCGGCGCCACCGCACCCGACTTCGAAGCCGAGACCACCGAAGGGAAGATCAAGTTCCACGACTGGATCGGCAACAGCTGGGCGCTGCTGTTCTCGCACCCGAAGGACTTCACGCCGGTTTGTACGACCGAGCTCGGTGCGCTCGCCAAGCTGAAGCCGGAATTCGACAAGCGCGGCGTCAAGCTGATGGGCCTCTCGGTTGATCCGGTCGACCGCCACGCCAAATGGTCGGAGGACATCAAGGAGACGCAAGGCGCGGCCCCGAACTATCCGATGATCGGCGACACCGATTACAACGTCTCCAAGCTGTACGGCATGCTGCCGGCCGCGATCTCGGGCGATCCCCTCTCCCGCACCGCCGCTGACAATCAGACGGTCCGCAACGTCTTCGTCATCGGGCCGGACAAGAAGATCAAGCTGGTGCTGGTCTATCCGATGACGACGGGCCGGAACTTCCAGGAGATTTTGCGCGTGATCGACTCGCTCCAGCTCACCGCCAAGCACCGCGTCGCGACCCCGGCCGACTGGTCGCAGGGTGACGACGTCATCATCGCGGGCTCGGTCTCCAATGACGAGGCCAAGACGATCTACCCGCAGGGCTGGAAGGAGCCGAAGCCCTACATCCGGATCGTGCCGCAGCCGAAATAACCCAATCGTCATCCGGGGCGATGCGTCAGCATCGCCCGGGAACGACGACGTTAGCTCTTACGCCGCGCGCACGCGTTCGAGGAAGCCCTCGACCTCGGCCTTCAGATGCAGGCTCTCGCCCGACAACGCCTGAGCGGAAGCAAACATCCGGCTGGACGTCTCACCGGTCTCGTTCGCACCCTCGGCGGCCTGACGGACGTTGACGGCGACATCGGCCGTGCCCGATACCGCCGCGCGAACGCTGGCGACGATGTTTTGGGTCGCGCTCTTCTGCTGCTCGACCGCCGCCGAGATCGAGCCCGCGATGCCGCTGATGCGCTCGATGGTCTGGCTGATCGCCTTGATGGCGACAACCGATTCCTCGGTCGCAAGCTGCATGCTGGCGATCTGGTTCGAGATCTCGTCGGTTGCCTTGGCAGTCTGGCCGGCGAGCGTCTTGACCTCCTGGGCCACCACCGCAAAACCGCGGCCGGCATCGCCCGCGCGCGCGGCTTCGATGGTCGCGTTCAGCGCCAGCAGGTTGGTCTGCTCGGCGATCGAGGTGATCAGCTTGACGACATCGCCGATGCGCGCGCCCGCCTCGGAGAGCTGCGCGATGCGCTGATCGGTCGCCTCGGCCTGCCGCACGGCCTCAGCGGAAATGACGTTCGATTCCTGCACCCGCCGGGTGATTTCGGAGATCGATTGCGACAGCTCGTCCGAGGCCGACGCCGCCGAACGCACGTGCTCGGAGGCATTTTCGGAAGCTCCCGCCGACCGCGCCGACAGATCGGCGGTGGAGCGCGCGGTGTCGGTGAGCTGCCGCGCCGTCCGTTCGAATTCGCCTGACGATGTCAGCACCTTGTCGAGAATGCCGCCAACACCGCCACGGAACTCCTCGACGAAATTGCGCAGCTCGGATTTGCGCTGCTCGGCGGCCGCAGCCGAAGCCGCCGCCTGCTCGCTGCGCATCCGCGCCCGCTCCTGCGAATTGCTCCTGAACACAGCGACCGTACGGGCGATCTCGCCGATCTCGTCGGCGCGATTCTCGCAATCGATCTCGACGTCGCTTTGACCTTCGGCGAGTGCCGTCAGCGAGCGCGTCACCGAGGTGAGCGGCTTGGTGACACGGCGGACGACCAGCAAGGTCAGGACCAGCACCAGCAGCGCGGCGAGGCCGGCGGCGGCCGCCATGCTTTCGATCGTCTGGGTTAGCATGCTCTCGAACTGCGCCATCGGGATGCCGACATAGAGGATGCCGGCGACCTTGCCGCTGGCGTCGGCGACCGGGAAATAGGCGGTCATAAAGGACTTGCCGAACAGGGTGGCCGGGCCCTTGTAGGCCTCGCCACGACGCAGCAGCGCCTGCGCCGGATGATCGGCGGCAAGCTGGGTCCCGACGGCGCGGTCGCCGTTTTCCTTCTTCACGTTGGTCGAGCGCCGCACGAACTGCCCGCTCGCATCGTCGAACACGAACAGGGTCGCGTTACCGCCGACATAGGACACCGCGCGATCGACGATGGCGTGATCCCTAAAGTCCGGCATCTTGGGAATCTCGGCGCGCGCCACCGCGCCATCCCGCATCGTGATCTTCGCATCGGGAACGATCTCGGCAAAGGCCAGCGCCAGCGTCCGCAGGCTAACCTCGATGTCGCGGAGCGCGCGATCGTTGAAAGCGGAGCTAAGCGACCAATAGCCGGCGCCAACCACGAGCGCCGTATTCATGGCGATCAGCAGCACCGCGCACAGGAGCGCCTTGGTGCCAAGTTTGAATTGCGGCAGAAACTTCGCCGTCGCTCGTCCGTACATGAATGGAATGACTCCTGTAATTCCTGCATGTTCGTGCAATCGGCTTACGGTCGCATTAACGGCGGTTCCAATCGCCGGACGCCAATGCTTTCCAAATGGTAAACGAGGACACCCTGACCACGCCAAGCGCTCCGCCCATCGTCGTCTGGTTTCGCGACGACCTCCGCCTGTCCGACCATCCCGCCCTCCACGCTGCTGCCAAGGCTGCTGCGCAGACCGGCGCGCCGGTGATCTGCCTCTATGTGTTGGACGACTCGGCCGGGCGAGCGCCGGGCGCCGCGGCGCGCTGGTGGCTGGCGCAGTCGCTGCGGGCGCTCGACGCCGACATTGCCACGCGCGGCGGATCGCTGATCCTGCGCAAGGGGCCGGCAGCCAGGGTGATCGCGGAGGTGGCGCGTGAGAGCGGAGCCCGCACGGTCCACTGGAACGGGATCGCACAGGCGCCGCATCAGGCGGTTGAGCGGCAGCTCGAATCCGCGCTGGCAAAGATCGGCGTGGACTCGCAATGTTTCCCCGGCGACCTGCTCGTTCCGCCAGCGGTAATCCGCAACAAGGAAGGCCACGGCTTGCGCGTGTTCACGCCATTCTGGCGGCGCGTGCTGGCGCTCGGCGATCCGCCAAAGCCCCTGCCGGCGCCGAAGGACCTGCGTCCTGCGCCGACGGTCACCAGTGACACGCTGGAAACCTGGAAGCTCGAGCCTGGCAAGCCAGATTGGGCCGGCGGCCTGCGCGAGACATGGACCCCGGGCGAAGCTTCCGCCCGCGCTCGCCTGCGCGACTTCCTCAAGCACACCGCACAAGGCTATGTCGGCGATCGCGACCGCCCGGACCGCGAGGGCACCTCACATCTGTCACCGCATTTGAGATTCGGCGAGCTCAGCCCGCGCCAGGTCTGGCACGCCGCGCGGTTCGCCGCGGCGGAAAATCCCGCGATCGGACCCGGCGTCGACAAGTTCCTGAGCGAGCTCGGCTGGCGTGAGTTCTGCCGGCACCTGCTGCACGACCATCCCAACCTTGCCTCCGAAAACCTGCAAGCGAATTTCGACGGCTTCCCATGGAAGCCCGACGCCAAGGCGCTCGCCGCCTGGCAGCGCGGCCGCACCGGCTATCCCATCGTCGACGCCGGCCTGCGCGAACTCTGGCACACTGGCGTGATGCACAACCGGGTCCGAATGGTGGTCGCCTCGTTCCTAGTCAAGCACCTCCTGATCGACTGGCGCGCCGGCGAAAGCTGGTTCTGGGACACGCTGGTCGATGCGGATGCCGGCAGCAATCCCGCCAACTGGCAGTGGGTCGCGGGCTGCGGCGCCGACGCGGCGCCCTATTTCCGCGTGTTCAATCCGGTGCTCCAGGGCGAGAAGTTCGACCCGGATGGAGCCTATGTGCGACGCTGGGTGCCCGAGTTGAAGGATGTGCCACCCGAGCTGATCCATCAGCCCTGGCAGGCGACACCGATCGAGCTTGCGAGCGCCGGCGTCACGCTGGGCAAGAGCTATCCGCATCCGATCGTCGATCATGCCAAGGGACGAGAGCGCGCGCTCGCCGCCTACGCAAAGATCCGCAAAGGTTGAGCGTTGCTTTGACACAATCATGAAACGCGCTATCGTCGCCGCTCCGTGCAAACCGTGGGGGACGATATGGACGACGACAAGCCGATCACCGAACAGGCGATGGACACGATCACCACCGCCGTGGAAGCGACCAAGGACGCCGCTGTCACTGCGGTGAAGCAGGTCAGGAAAGCCGCCAAGAAGGCTGCGAAGAAGGTAGCGCCGAAGAAGGCTTCCAAGAAGAAAGCCAAGAAAGCTCCGAAGAAAACTTCGAAGGCCACCAAGAAGACTTCGAAGAAAGCTGCAAAGAAGTCGTCGAAGAAGGCGGCCAAGAAAACAGCAAAGAAGGCCACCAAGAAAGCTGGCGAGTCGAAAAAGAAGGCCACGAAGGCCAAGCGCTGATCGCAACGCTCAGGTCTCCGGGGGCGGACGCGCCCGGAGACGGCTCCAGCGATACTCTACCCTCGCCGCTTGGCTGCGCGACGGCCCGGGTGATGCTCGCCTTGCGGATCGCGAAATTCGCTGCGATGGCCGCGCCGGTCCTCGGCGTTGAAGCGCCGGCGCTTCTCGGGCGAGCCGAACTGCTTGATCAATCTCCTGCCGTTCACCTTTTTTATGACGTAGCCGCCCTCGGTCATCGAGAACGGCTCCTTGAGCAATCCCAAGTGGTCGAACTTCGTGCCGCGGGGATGCTTGAAGGGTTCGAACCAGGACGGATAAACGAAGTTCGACATCGGGAGATCGTTGACGACGAAGGCGTCCTCTTCCACTGCATCGCAGACCTCGTAGGCATATTGGGTGTGCCGGGTCTTGTCGGCCCACAGATTGGCCATAGGGTCGAGCACCATCTCGAACAACTCATGCGAGGCTGCCAGACTGACCGGATCGTCGTTGGACAGCGCCTTGAGGAAGATCTTCGAGATCGGTTGACCCCGATGCGTCAATTCATGCCGCCCGAGGAAATTCTTGTGGGTCGCATCGTCGAAATAGACCAACTGCCAGTCAGTGGGCTTCGGCTTGCGGGTAACGTCGAGATCGACGGGGTAGCCCCAGACCGGCAGGAAGTGCTCGTCATAGCATTTCTGCAGCGCGGCCGTGAGCCGCGCCATCACCTGCTCGCTCATCATCTCCTCTGCATAATTAATGCAGGCAATCCGGACTGGCTTCAGGGACCTGCCAAGCAATGCGCGTCTCGCCTTCTTCATGCAAAATCACCTGTGAAAGAGGCACTGAAATGCGCGGACCGTAGCACGATCTTGCCGCGCACGTCAGGGATGTATTCGAGCGGCTTGGCCCGCCAACCCTAGAAGCGTCGGTTGACGACGAACACCGCGGCCGCGCACATCACCATGCCCGCGATCGCCAGCGCATCGAGCTTTTCTCCGAACAGCAGATAAGCCATCAGCGCCGTCACGGCGGGCACTAGATAGAACAGGCTTGCAACCGACGTGGCGGCGGCGTGGCGGATCAGCCAGTACAGCAGTCCGATCGAACCGATCGAAAGCGCCACGGCGAGCCAGGCCAGCGCGAGCATGAACTCGCGCGTCCAGTGCACCACGCGGTCCTCGAACAGGAACGCACCAATCGCGAAGAAGATCGTGACGGACACGTACTGCACGAGATTGCCGGCGCGCCAGTCGATGTGATTGCAGTAGCGGCGCTGATAGAGCGTGCCGAGCGTGATGCTGATCAGCGAGACGACGGAGGCGAGCCAGCCGAGCCCGGCTTCGCCGGTCATGGGGCGGCCGTGCAGGATCAGCACGACGCCACCGAGGCCAAGGACGAGCCCCGCCCATTGCACCGGCGTCACCTTCTCCCCGAGCCAGCGGTTGGCGATGGTCGAGGTCAGGATCGGCTGAAGGCCCGGAATGAGCGCGGAGAGCCCGGCCGGAATCGAGTGCGCGATCGCGATTGCGGTGCCGCCGAGATAGAAGCCATGGACGAGAATGCCGGCGACGGCGCTGTGCGCGATGCCGATCCGGTCCGGCCATTTCGGTCGCGCGATCGCGACGATGATCGCCATCAGACCGACCACGAACGCCATGCGGATGGCGAGGTAGGTCAAAGGATCGGCATTGTTGACGACGTATTTGGTGCCGATGAAGCCCGTGCTCCAAAGCAGGACGAACAGGATCGGCGCGGCGCGGGCGGTCAGGGCTTCTTGATTATGATTCATTGCCGCCTCATTGCCCCACCGGGGGCCAATGCGGCAATGCGAATTTCGGCCAAATTCGTCCGGACGATGCTGCGCTGCGACGGACCGGACGGCTCAGCCGCTCACCATTCGTCCGGACAGGGATCGATGATCTTCCAGAGCTCGACGCCGTTCTTGATCTTTTTCATGTCGGTGGTGAGCCCGCCATTGCGGCGAATCCAGTCCTTCACCGTGTCGGGGTAGTAGGCCATCAGGTCGGACGTCCCCTCCGCGCTGGTGACCTTGATGCCGAAAGTGAAGGCCTTGTCGTAGTAAGCCTGGTGGAAGCCGAGGCTGGCGCGCGGCGTCACGCAGATCTTGTTCATTGGCACGATGCCGAGCACCAGGGTGCAGGCCGAGTTGCAGATGCCGTCGATGATGACGCGTTCGCCCTTCTCGCGGACGCGCTTGTACTTGGCCTTGTATTCCTCGACATAGCCGCCGTGGTCGCGGGTAATATGCAGTTCGGCCCGCGCCGGCGTGGCGGCGACGACCGAGAGCAACAGCAGGCTCAGAAGCGTGATGCGCATGGCGAGGTGACGGCGAAAGCCTTCAGGAATGGACCGGTCTATGAACCCCGAGAAGCCGGCAACAGGAGTCTTGAGCTAATTCCCTTTTGGTCATACTTGTGTGGGGAATTCGTTAAGCATCTCGAAAAGGCCAAATATGGGCAAGTCCGGACCACAGAACCGGCAATTCTGTCACACCCACCCGGGAATCTGCGGGATTGGCGTCGATTTCCGGGCTGCAGACGGGTGTTCCGGCCGCCCGAACTGGCTATAAACAGCCGACCTATTCGTGCGGGTTCCGGAGATTCGAGATGAGCAAGTTGAAGCTTGTAGCCGCGATTGCAGCCCTGTCGGCCGCAATCCTTGCCCCTGGCCTCGCAGAGGCGCGGGGATACCACCGGTACCATCGCCACTACCCGAACCCGCTGCCCTACCCGATCAGCTATCTGCACAATTACGGGCCCGGCATCACGCCCGGGACGTTCGCCTTTTACGACGGCCCGTCGACCAACCATTGCTACCAGAGCGCAGCCGCCTATGTCGGCCAGGACCGCCGTCGGCACCCCTGCTTCTGAGGGGTGCAGGCGCGTCCTCTGCGGGGGCCGCTATTTGGCGGCGCCGGACAGCAGCAATTGCTTCTCGATCTCGTAGACCGGCAGTTTGACGAGGTCCTTGCCGACGTCGCCCTGGAGTGCCTTGCGCACCAAATCCGAATAATCGGCGCGAATCATCCCGAGCGCACGCGGCGAGGCCACCATGGTCAAGGCCGAGGTCTCGCCTGAGCTGACGGCGGCATCGAGCCGTCCGGCCAGGCCGCGCAGGAAGGCGCGCTCGGCCTCGTCGTGCCAATCAGTCTGCTCCACCGAGCTGCGCGTGCTACCGGCCGCGCCGTGAAGCCTGCCCGGCGCGTCGGTCCCTTGCGCACCGGTCGAGGGATTGGGCTGTTCGTGCACCTCCCTGGTGTGGAGGTTCGGAAACATCTCGTCGCCGAGGTTTTCCAGAATAAGCGCCTTGCGCCCGTCGCACACGACCAGCCAGTCACCCTTGTCGATTCTCATTTTGTCCATTGCACAGCTCCAAAGCGACCTCGCGAGCCAGCTCATCGAAATGCTCGAAAGCTGGCCACGACGCCAAAATTAGGGACGAAGCTGCACCAACGAATTGCGCGGGATCAAGGATGGCGGCGATGTCCTGCGGAGCGCAAAGCAAGCGCGCCATTGGTCAAGAGCGCGAACCTGGGATAGTCTGGCGGAGCTAAAGGTCAGGCCTGCGGCGGGCTGGGCTGAAGACCTGTTCATCAGCATTACATTTCGGTCCCGCCACAATTTGATCAGAACAAACTTCGATATCCCTGTATTGCGTAAGCGGAGAAAGACATCATGAAGCTTAGAATTGGCCTCGTCGCCGCGTCCCTGTTGGGTGCGTTGGTCGCATCATCGGCGGCGTCCGCCATGCCCATCGCGCCTGCTCCTGCGACGCCGCAGGTTTCCGACGTCGAGCAGGTCCGCATGGTCTGTGACGCCTGGGGACGCTGCTTCTGGCGCCCGAACTACTATGGATACTACGCCCCGCGGCCCTATTACGGTCCCCGATATGCACCGCGCTTTTACGGTGGCCCTCGCTATTACGGACCACGCTATCGCCGCTGGTGATTCTAAAGGGGCCCTTCGGGGCCCCTTCGCTTTTGCGAGATCAAGGATGTTGGTCTGGAGTCATTCCAAAACTGATCTAGATCAAAGACGCAATCCGCCACGCCGTCATTCTCCGACGATGGTCGATTTGATCGTTTTTCGATGTCCCCAGACGGGCATGAATGTGCAGACACATTTTGAGAAGCAACAGACACAGGAGGCGCAGAGCTTTGCCTCCATCGCCTGTCCCGCCTGCACGCGGCTGCATTTCATCGACCTCGCCTCCAGCCGGCCGATGACTCGAGATCGTTGAGACGACATCGATCCGCCGGGCTTCATGCCATGATGTCCGCAATACTACGGCCCGGAATCCGGTTTACTGAAGCGCGATGTTTCGCCATTGATGGCGATGTTCCGACGTTCATTTGATTGTCATATTGCAGCAGCCGGTCGCACGCATGTTGTTCGACGCCCTCGCCCCATCCTCGGCGCTTCAATTGATCGGCTTTGCCGACGTCGATGCGTTTCGGCCGATCGAGTCGATGGAGGATGCGAGAAGCATTCCGCTCGACGTCCGGAATTTCGCGGCGGCCCGCGCTGTCGTCTCTCTGCCCGGCTGCCGCATCGTCATGATGCGCTCGTTCGCGCGCATCCTCGACGGCGCCTATCGTATGCCCGGGGGGATGGTGATCCTGCCCATGACGGACGACCTTCAGGTCAATTCCAAGGGCATGGATCTGGACGCGCGTTTCTTCATCGCGCTCCGCGGCAGCGATGAATGCCATTTCGTCGAGCGGCGGACCAATCATCATGCGATGATCATCTTCTCACCCGGCCTGAGTGACCGGGGCTGGTTTGATCAGGCGGACGATTTGCGGACCTATGGCGCGAACCGCCCCGCTTTGCTCCACGCACGGCAGCTCCTGCTCGACATTCTGCGAACCGCGTCGGTGCAGCCGGCCTTGTTCGAAACGACCGAGGTCGCCGCCCATCTCCAGGAAGGCCTGCTGCTCGCGCTCGACGATCTGTTTCGCATCGATTCGCTCTCAGACCGGAGTGCCTCCGTCCAGGGCGAGCGGTCGATCAAGCTCGTGCAGCGGATCGACGATTATGTCGCAGCACATCCGACTGCCCCGATCTATACCGCCGAGCTCGCCGGCGAGTTTGGCGTCTCGATCCGGACGCTTGGCGGCGCCGTCAGCAAGGTGCGTGGCATGAGCCTGCACCAGTACATTCGCCTGAAAAAATTGTGGGCGACCCGGTCTCGCCTTCTCAAAGGCGGCGGCGCCACCGTCACCACATGCGCGCGCGCCCAAGGCTTTCACCATTTGGGGGAGTTTTCCGCAGCTTACCGCGCGACCTTCCACGAAGCGCCGTCCGACACGCTGGCACGGGGCCGGCAAGCCGGCCCGACGGCACGCTGACCAGATAGGCTCCGGCCTTTCCGACGCGGCGAGCCTCAAGGGAACCAGTTCCTTCGAACCGCATTATCCAAGCAGTGCGCCGGCGGCGCACTGAAGGCACCCCGCGTTCACACGCGGGGTTTTTCTCGCCGTCAACCAAGTGGTTCAGAAAAAAATGTCTATCAGCCGCAACCTATTGTTTCTGGTCATCGGTGCTTTGGTCGTCACGGCAGCCGTGCTCGGCTACAATCTTTACCAGACGAAGAAGCAGCCCGACGGCCTGCAAATCAATGTCGGTCCCAACGGGCTGAAGATCCAGGGCAAATAGAGGCGGCTCACGGCCTCCCGCCAGATCCGAATATTCTGGCCTGACTATTGGCGCGCTCGGAGAGATTCGAACTCCCGACCCTCGGAATCGAAATCCGATGCTCTATCCAGCTGAGCTACGAGCGCCCTGGCCCAGAGATTGGGCCGCAACCGACACGCCCCAGATCGCTGCTGGCGAGCCAGCAGGCCGGGCGACGTTCGGATGGGTTGAATTAGCAGAGAGGCCGGCCAATAAAAAGCCCTTCCACCCCGCTTCGAGACGGGTCATACCCGCCCTTACCAGGTGCTGTTGAAGAAGCCGAAATGCGGCTGCTGCGCCATCACCATCATCGGCCCACCTTGCTGCGGCATCGGATGAGTTCTGGCGACCTTGCGCTTGGGCTGCTGCGCCGGGGTCCGAGCGGGCTGGGCCTGAGAAAGCTGGGCCTGCGCCTGAACCTGCGGCTGAACTTGCGTCTTGGTTTCGGTCTTCTTGGCCGCAGCGGCGTCGGCCTTTGCGGCCGGCGTGAATTGGGCGAACGTCTCGCGGACCCGCGCCTTGGCTGATATCTCGGCCATAGCGGGTGACATGCCCTCCACGGGCGGCTGGGGAGCCGCGACGGCGGCGATGTTCACCGCAGGGGCGGCAAGCGTCGGCTGACTGGTGTCAAGCACCACGCGCTCTGGCAGGTGGCGATCGGACCGGATCCGGATCAATGGCTGTTCGTTGCTTGCGGTTGCGATGGCCTGTGTCACGGGCGAAGTCGGCAGAACGTAGTCCGCTGCGAACAGCAGTGCGAGCAAGGCTCCACCGACAAAGATGAAATACCGAAAGATGGGCATGGGCGACGCTCCGCCCGCCGCATCCCCGCGTGGGCTCTCCGCCTTAACAGGCGATTATTTAATTGGTTCCTGGCCCAGCCGTTCGGTTCAAATGGCGACGCCAAATTTTTGGCCAAGGCCCCAGGACAGTAACTTTTCCGCTACCCGGCACTGCCGGCCTTAGGTCCGGCGTGCTGCCACAAGCGAACACTTCGCCTGATCGGCATTGACGTTGACGAAGCCGACAGGAATGCGCGCAAAAGTCTTGCGGCTCTTCATGCTGACGGGGTCCGCCAGAACGCGGCTGCGGTCGGTGAGATGACTACCATCGCGCCGCGCAAAAGCGCAGACGATCTCGACATCCTTTACGGCATAGTCGTTGTCGTTGCGCAGCGTGAGCGTCACCAGTGCCTTCGAGCCAAGGCCGCCGCGGCGCCAGGTCTGAGATGAAATCCTGATCCGACCGAGTTCTGCCATTGTCGGAATCTGAGCTTCGGAAGCCGGCGACACGGCGGCCGCATCGCGTGAAGGCGCCGTCTCCACCGCTGCCACGTCAGACCTCACCGGTTCGGCGCCGTTGCCTCTGGAAAGAGGGAGCAGCATCCAGATGCCGCAACCGACGATGGTGGCCGCCAACAGCCAGAGCAGGCCTCGCCCAAATGAAACGCTCGCGATCGTCACCGCCCGCGCCAGTCGTTCGCCGGTCCCGGCGAATCGCCCTAACCCGATGCGGTCAAACCCAGCGTTCATGGTTGCCTCACCGCCCGCGGCCGGAGCACGTTCGACAACGGATTCCGCCACTGCTTACCTTAATCCGGAAGACGAACTAAGGTTCCCGCGCACTGTCGAGTCGGGAAGAGCGGTGGCGGTCGGCGGCCGAGGCCGCTAACATGCGCTGCAACATCAAGACCCGTCGGGAGACCATGAAATGCCAGTCGTCACTTGGGATCACGTCCATCTGCGCAGCCCTGATCCGGAGGCCACGGCGGCCTGGCTGCGGGACATCCTTGGTGGCGAGATCGTGCAAGCGCCCGGACGGATCGACGTGAATCTTGGAGGCGCAAGGATCTTCATTGCTCCACTCGAGGGCGACAACGTGGTCAACCCGCCGCCGCCGCACCCGCATCAGGGCCTCGACCATTTCGGTCTCACGGTGAAGGACATCGACGCCGTCGCCGCCGAGATCAAGGCCAAGGGCGTCACATTCACACGCGAACCGACCACGATCCGCCCCGGCGTGCGCATCTGCTTCATCCGCGGACCCGAAGGCATCTCCATCGAGCTGCTCGAGCGCGACAAGAAATACACCTGATAAGGCGCGCGCCGCATCGGCTCACCGGTCGTCGTGCCGCCCGGTGCGCCTAAGTCATGCTACCGGGCATGAATCAGCGGACGGCGACGCCCATGTAGCCGTAGATCGGCCAGACCATGGTGCGTCCCAGTCGGTATCCGAGAGCGCCGAGTCGTCTGCATCGGAGCAGCAAGACCCCTTGCCGCTTCGCAGTCCATCGAACCAGGCCTTCAATTCGGGGCATGGGTGTTGACGAACTGGCCGCGGTCGCGCGCCTGCCCGAAGGGGGCTGCGAGTGCGATCAGGGCCAGGGCGCAACCGAGGCTCGCCACGCTTCGCCAGCGTGCCGCGCCGCCGATCCGCCGTTGTCGTGTTTCGCAAATCGTGGGACGCACACTGTACAGACGCGGCTTCTCGCCGCCGGAATCGATCCAGTTGCTCACGTTTGTCTTGCTCCAGCACGCCGCGGCCAGTGCAACAATGGTTAGGCATTTCGCGGGCCAACTTGATTGGCAATAACTGGCCTCGCTTCGTGATCAGACCGTCATGGCGGTGTCATAGACAAGCCGGGACAACTACGGCTCACGGCAGGCTCACAAGGCCGGCGGCCAAACTCCCGCGTTGCGTGGGCACATCCGCTTTGGCATAAATGCTCTACCGGTTACGCCATTGGGCGATGGCGGCCGGCCTCGGGACGTTATGAAGAACGGCCTCTATTCGATTCACGTGAACCTGCTCGATGGTCGCGTCGGCAAGGGCAGCGGCGTGATTCTTTTTCGCGACGGCAAGATTCTTGGCGGCGATGCGTACCTCTATTACACCGGCAGCTACACGGTGAAGGACAACACCTTCAAGGGTGAGGTGCTGGTCCAGCGTCACACCTCGCCGCGGGGCGACGACAATCCGCTGTTCGGCGGGCCTGCCGCGGTCGGCATCGGCGTCAGCGGCACGTTCACGGAGACGCGCGGGGACATGACGGGCACCGCGCTGGTCGGCAAGGCCAGCCAGATTTTCGGCGCGACACTGCACAAGCTTGCGGAGGTCGACTAGGGCTTCGGTTCTGATTGAATCAACCAAAGCTCTCAATTGTTGTTTCGACGCGTTTTGCTCACGCGGACCGGCATCCACTTCGCTCGAAAACGCGCTAGCTATTCCGCGGCCTGCTCGAGCGGCGCCACGCGGGGCAGGATGATCTGGATACGTGTGCCGCTGCCCGGTTCGGAGTCCAGATCGAGCCGTCCGCCCAGCCTGTTCGTGACGATGCTGTAGACGATGTGCAGCCCGAGACCGGTGCCGCCCTGGTCGCGCCGCGTCGTGAAGAACGGATCGAAGGCACGGCGGCGGACGTCGAGCGACATGCCGCAGCCATTGTCGGAGAAGATGATCTCGACATTGTCCTTGCCGGACTCGCGCACCTGGATGTCGATGGTCCCCGGCCGGCCGTCCGGGAAGGCGTGCGCCACCGCGTTGAGAAACAGATTGGTCAGCACCTGGCCGTAGGGTCCGGGATAGCTGTTCATGGTCAGATCAGGCTGGCACTCGACGTTGAGCGTCAGATTGTGCTTGCGAAGGCCGGGCCGCAGACTCATCACCACCTGCTCGGTGAGGTCACCGAGATCGAAGCTGCGCTGGTCCGAATAGTTGCGGTCGGCGGCGACCTGCTTGAACGACTGGATCAGCTCGGCGGCGCGATTGAGATTGGCGACGAGCTGCGAGGACGCGTCGCGGCTGGTATGGAGAAAGTCGTTGAGCGTGGAGCGGCGCAGCTCGCCGCGTTCGACTTCGGCGGTGAACATCGCGGTCTTGCGCTCCAGCGCGGAGGCGACCGTGAGGCTGATGCCGACGGGATTGTTGACCTCGTGCGCGACGCCGGCGACGAGGCGCCCGAGCGCCGCCAGCTTCTCCGCCTCGATCAGCGAGGCCTGGGTCTCGCGCAGATTGCGCAGCGCGGTCTCGGCGGCTTCCTTGGCTTTCCGCATCTCCTGCTCGCCGCGCTTGCGCTCGCCGATGTCAAGCGCCACCGTGACGATCCGCTCGATCTCGCCTTCGGCATCGAGCAGCGGCAGCTTGTTGACGAGCCATTGCCGCATGTGACCGGAAGAATCAATGTACTCCTCTTCGTAGAAGCCGAGACCTTTTCGCAGCGTCAGCACGCGCTTGTCGCTCTCGTCGGACTTGGCCGCGCCGTAGCGCGACATCAGGTCGGCCGTGGTGCGGCCGAGCGCATCGCCGGGCTCGATTCCGAAGATGCCGGCCATGTAACGGTTCATCAGCACGTAGCGCAGGTTGCGGTCCTTGACGTTGATGACCGCGGGCACGGTGTCGATGACCTGCTGGAGCAGGCGCCGTCCTTCGGCGATGGCGTCTTCCGCGCGCTTCTGATCGGTGATGTCGCGCAGCGTGCCCTCGTAGCGGACGATGTTGCCCGCCTCGTCGCGGACGCCGGTGGCACTGTCGGACAGCCAGAGGATGTCGCCGCCGCGCTGGCGCACCTGGTATTCGAACTCGCGCACCATGCCGTCGCGTGCCATCAGTCGCTGATATTCGACGCGCGCCTCGGGATTGACGTAGATGGTGTGGGCGATGTCGTTGATGCTGTCGATGAGGTCTTTGGGGCTGTCATAGCCCATCATCCGCGCCAGCGCCGGATTGGCGTTGAGGAGGTCGCCGGCCGGCGTCGTGACATAGATGCCGTCGACCGAGCCCTCGAACAGTTTCCGGTAGCTCTCTTCGGCAAGGCGTTGCTCGGTCAGTGCGCGCACCGCCGCCTCGCGTGCCGTGTCGGCTTCCTCCAGCGCACGGCGGAACACTTCGGCCGCCCGCGCGATGTCGCCGATCTCGTTGTCGAGGTCGGCGGACGGGATCGAGGTGTTCTTCTCGCCGGCTGCGAGCGCGCGGATCGACCGCGCGATCTGGGCGAGCGGACGGACCGTCCGCCGCACCACGAAGCCGGCCGCGAGAATGCCGATCAGCACACCGATGGTACCGAGCACGATGCTCTGCCAGCGCGCCTCCGTCAGCGTGCGGGCAAAGTCGCGCGACAGCACGTGACCGCGCCGGGCGCTGACCTCGCGCAGCAATTCGGTGACGCGGCCGATCAGCCGCCCCTCGGTTCCCAGCACCTCGCGGTCGATGTCGGCGATCTGCCGTTCACGGACCGCGACCGCGATGATCGCCTCGGCGTACTCGTTGACCGCCGATCTGAGCTTGGGATCAGTGACGCCCATCGCCCGCATGCTCTGCGCCGCCTGCTCGGCCGCGGACGGGTTGCGCGCAAGCAACCCAAGCGCGATCCGGCTCTGCGCTTCCGACAGGCGGGACGCCAGCTCTCGGTCCGCAGTGCCAGAGACAGCTGCGTCGAACTGGTCGCGGAGCGGCGGCAGCCCGGCAAGCAGCTGGGCGCGGCGGTCGATCAAGGTCGAGATCCGCTCCAGGCCGCTGCGATAGGTCGCAAGCCGCTCGCTGACGCCGTCGATCATATCCTGCTGCTCGGGCACGAGCTCGATGCGGGTCTTCTTCAGGATGTCACTGAGCGTCGAAGCCGCCTCGCCCACCTGCTTGAACTGGATGCCGGCGCCGGGGTCGGTGACGAAGTCGCGCGCGGCTAGCCGCAGCTCGTTCATGCGGCGGTCGATGTCCTCGGCGAGGTCGCCGACGCTCTGCAGCCGCTGCAGCTCGGCGAAGGTCATATCGATGTGCCGGATCGCGATCACGCTCGCGGTCGAGGTGACGATGATCACCGCCAGCACCAGAAGGAAGCTGCCGAACGTGAGCTGGCCGATGGAGAGCGAGAATGTTCGCTTTTTCTCAGGGGTCGGCGTCAATTCGGCGGACATTGGTGATGTGGGGACCGGGCCATTGGAGCTCCAATATACGACGTATTGCAGTCCCGGGGGAACATGCGTCTGGCCGCCGAATATCCTTAATGTTGAAAGCCCTGCCGGCCTCCTTGCCCCGGTTTTATGACGTTTTGACGCCGGCCGGCCGCCGCGCCGGGATGGTCATGGCGGCGACGCCGAGGACGACGCAGGCAAGGCCGATCCAGGCGGTCCGGCTCAGGCTCTCGCCGAGGAAGGCGACGCTGATGGCAACCCCGATCGGCACGCGGAGATAGGCCTGCGCGGTGGTGCCGACCGAGCCCAGGGTCTGGATTAGGCGGAAATAGATCACGAAGGCCGCGGCGGTCGAGAAGGTCGCCAGCGCGAGCAGCGCCAGCACGGAACTCGGCGAGGGCGACAGCGTCCAGGGCTGCTCGACGATGAGCGAGGCCGGGAGCAGCGCCGCCGCCCCCGCCAGCAACGAGCCGGCCGCGGGCGCCATGGGATCGAGGCCCTTGAAGCCGCGACCGAAGATCGCGGCGCAGGCGTAGCAGATGGTGGCGGCAACGATAGCGGCCTCCGCGACGAGGCCGCTTCCAACATTATGGAAGGCATCGACGCCGACGATCAGCAGGATGCCGGCCATGCCGGCAACCACCCCGACCAGCTTTCGCGGTGTCGTCGCCTCGTGACGCGTCACAACGGCCGTGAGCAGGAAGGTGAAGATCGGGCCGGCCGAGTTGAGGATGGTCGCAAGCGCGGCATCGACATGGCGCTCGCCCCAGGCGATCAATGTCCAGGGGATCACGCTGTTGAGCACGGCCTGGAAGGCGAAGCGTTGCCAGGTCGCGGCGTCCGTCGGCATCCTGATGCCCCGCGCCCACATGATCGCGAGCAGCAGCAGGCCCGCAATCGTGGTGCGCGCCGCGATCAGCGTAATCGGCGGAATGGTGGCGACGCCGAGCTTGATGAAGGTGTAGGAGCCGCCCCAGAGCGTTGCGAGCGCCAGCAGCAGCGCCAGCTCGACGGCGATATTATTGTCCTGCCGATTGCCCTGTCGGTTGTCCATGTCGCGCGCTCGATCCCGCTGTCAGGGACGGAACCTAGCGCGTCTGCCCTCGCCGATACTTCGCTTTGTATCGAAGTGTCCTAGCCGATGGCCCCGACCTCGAACACCTCACCGTCATAGCCGGCCTCGCGGGGAATGCGGAGCTGACGGCCGGTTTCGGTCTTGGTCATGACAGGCATCACCGTCATGACGGACATGCCGCGGGCGTGCTCGAGCGCGGCGCTCACGCTGCCCTGCTTGGCGAGCCGGATCAGATTGCGCGTTGTCGGGAACGGCAGCTTGAAGCGGCCGCTCTCGCCGCCCTCCACCGCCTCGCGTGGCGAGACCCAGATCGAGTCGGTCGATTCCCGGCCATCATGCGCGCCGAGCTGGTCGGGCGGTGCCGCCGCAAGGAAGAACCAAGTGTCGAAACGTTTTGGCATCCCCTCGGGCGTGATCCAGTGTGCGTAAGGCACCAGCGTATCGAGCGCGAGCTGGAGGCCGTTGTCGGCCAGAATGCTCAGGAAGCTGATCTTGTGCTCGTTGAGCGCGACGCGATGCGCATCGGCGATTTCGCCGGCGCGCTTGGCGTCAACAGGCGTGCCCGAGTCCTTCGAGCGCGCCAGCAGGATGCCGCTTTCCTCAAAGGTCTCACGGATCGCGGCGATCCGAAAGCCGCGGTCCGCTTCGCTCAGGCCCTCGCCGCCTGAATACAAGTCGGAGCGCTTGACGATCTCCTGATCGCCGGCATCGACGCTGCCACCCGGAAACACCAGCGCGCCCGAATTGAACTCGATCTGATGATGGCGGACCATCATGAAGACTTCGATTTCGTCGCGGCTCTTGCCGTCGACCTTCGCGCCGTCGCGCAGCAGGAGGATCGTCGACGCAGGGCGTGATGCTGATGCCTCGGCCATTCGATTAACCTGCGGCGCTGGATTGCGGGCCGAGATTGGCGCGCTTGTCGACGCGGGCGACGCGCGACAGCAGGTACTCGACCTCTGCCTTCGCCGCCGGCGTGATGGTGGCGCCGGGCTTGCGCTGGGCGCTGGAGGCGATGATGCCGCGCTTCTGCAGCACGTATTTGCGCACGGCGAGGCCCGCGCCGGGCTGCTGCTCGTAGCGGATCAGCGGCAGATGTGCGTCGAACAGATCATGGGCGGCGTCGCGCTTGCCTTCCTTCGAAAGCCGCACGACGTCGATCAGGAGTTCGGGGAAGGCATAGCCGGTCATGGCGCCGTCGGCGCCGCGCTCCATCTCGAAGTCCAGAAAGAGCCCGCCATTGCCGCAGAGGATCGAAAGCGGCCGCAGCGAGCCGTCCTTCTGGAAATTGCGCAGCGTCGAGATCTTTTCCAGCCCCGGCCAGTCCTCGTGCTTGAGCATCACGCAGTTCGGATTGTCGGTGACGATCTTGCGGATCACGGCCGGGGTGAACACCACCGACAAGGTCAGCGGATAGTCCTGGAGCACCCAGGGCACGTCGGGGCCGATGGCCTCGGCCGCCTGCTTGTAATAGCCGACGATCTGGTCGTCGGTCCGCAACGACGGCGGCGGCGCGATCATGACGCCGGCCGCGCCCGCATCCATCGAGGCCTTCGCCAGCGAGCGCATGGTGGCAAAGCCCGGCGCGGAGACGCCGACGATCACCTGCATCTTCTTGGCGCGCTTGACGAAGCGTACCGCCACCTGTTCGGCCTCGGCGGCATCGAGCTTCGGGGCCTCACCGAGGATGCCCAGCACAGTGACGCCGTCGCAGCCGACCTCCTCGTAGAAATCGGTCAGGCGGTCGATCGAGCGCTCGTCGATCCGGCCGTCATCGTGGAACGGCGTCGGCGCGATTGCGAAGGTGCCCTTGGCGTCGGCGGTAAGTTTCATCGTTGTCCTTGTTTCTCTCTGTCGATGGCTAAAACCGCCGCGCCCCCATCTTGATCTGCTCTTCGGAGAAGAATATCTCCTTGGCATGATCGGCGATGTCCTGGGCCTTCCAGCCCGTGTGCGGCGGCTTCCAGCCGTCCATTTCCATCATCCGCATCTCGCGCACGCCGCGGGGCCCGGACACGCCCAGCACCTTGCCGGTCTGGTCACCGGACAAGTGGCTGACCATGTATAGCACGGCCGGCGCGATGCCGTCCGGCCCCATCGCCGCGCCGGGGTTCTCCTTATAGCGGGGCAGGTCTGCGGTCATGCGGGTCAGCGCGCCCGGCGCAAGCGTCCAGATCCGGATGTTGTATTTGCGGCCCTCGGTTGCCAGCACGTTGGACAGGCCCCAGATGCCGCCCTTGGCCGCGCCGTAATTGCTCTGGCCGAAATTGCCGATCAGGCCCGAGGTCGACGAGGTGTTGACGATGACGCCGCCGCCGTTTTCCCGCATCCAGCGAAATACCGGCATGGTGCAACAAAAGGTGCCCTTCAGATGCACCTTGATGACCTTGTCCCAGTCGGACTCAGACGCCTTGGCGAAGGTCTGGTCGCGCAGAATGCCGGCATTGTTGACGAGGATGTCGGCGCGGCCGAAATGCTTGATGGCGTCGTCGAACACCGACTGGCCGCCTTCCATGGTGGAGATGTCGGCGCCGTTGGCGACCGCCTTGCCGCCTTCGGCCTTGATCGCATCCACCACGAGCTGCGCCATCGATGTGTCGGCGCCGGAGCCGTCACGGGGGCCACCGAGGTCGTTGACGACGACGGAGGCCCCTTCCCGCGCGAACAGCTTTGCGTAGGCCTCACCGAGCCCCCCGCCCGCGCCGGTGATCAGCGCAACCTTGCCGTCGAGTAGTCCCATGGTGGCGTCTCCCTGTTTTGTTTTTTGCTCCGTCATGGCCGGGCTTGTCCCGGCCATCCACGAACTTGATCGCCAACCGCGCGAAGAACGTGGATGCCCGGGACAAGCCCGGGTATGACGAGATAACTCAGAGCGCGTCGAGCGGCATCATCACCCCAGCACCGTCTTGCCGTTCTTGATCACGGTGACGCCGCGCGACTTCACCTTGGCTTCGAACGAGATCACGCTGCCGTCCTTCCAGAGGTCCATGGTCACGGTCTCGCCGGGATAGACCGGCGAGGAGAACCGCGCGACGTGCTGGCGAAAGGCGGAAGCGTCGTAATCGGCATAGGTCTGGAGCACGCCGCGGCAGGTGATGCCGTACGTGCACATGCCGTGCAGGATCGGACGCGGGAAGCCGGCCTTCTTCGCGAACTCAGGGTCGGAGTGCAGCGGGTTGCGATCGCCGCAGAGACGATAGACCAGCGCCTGGTCGGGACGCGTCACGATGTCGATGGTCGTGTCGGGTGCGCGGGACGGGCTCTTGTGCGGATCCGGCTGGGTCAGGTTCGGCCCGCCAAAGCCGCCGTCGCCGCGGGCGAAGCGGGAGGCGACCAGAGTTGCCAGCTTCTCGCCCTTCTCGTTCTTGAGCACGGTCTGATGGCTGATGACCACGCCCTTGTCCTTGCCCTTGTCGTAGACTTCGACCACGGAGGAATCGGCGGTGATGTGCGCGGCGACCGGTAGTGGCTGATGGAAGGTGATGTCGCGCTCGCCGTCCACCACCATGACGCGGTTGAGGTTCATCTCGCCAGGCCCCGCGCCCCACGCGGCGACGGATGCAAAAGTCGGCACCACCTTGAGCGGTCGCGGCGTCAGCGTGCCCTCGTTGACGAAGGCGAGCTCGTTTTCGTCCATCGGATCGGCGCCAAGCCCAATGCCGTAGGCATAGAGCATCACTTCGCGGTCGGTGTAGGCATATTTCTGGCCGAGGTTTTTGAGGCCTTTGAGTTCTTCGTATCTGGCGGACATTTTTGTTAATTCCTCCCGGCAGTTTCAGCGGTGGCGGCGCCCATTGATGCGCCCTCTCCCCTTGCGGGAGAGGGCTCCAAGGTGCTCGCAACAAACTCGTTTGGGTGAGGGGTTCGCTCCGCATCGAACAATCTCTCGGTGGAGAGAGACCCCTCATCCGGCGCTTCGCGCCACCTTCTCCCGCAAGGGGAGAAGGGAAGAAAGCGACTACGCCGGCGTAAAAAACGGCAGCGGCGCGCCGTCGGTCGGCTTGAACACCACCTTCACCTTCTGGCCGATCTTCAACGTCGTCAGATCGCAATCGACGAAATTGGTCTGGAGCGATGGGCCTTCCTTCAGCGTGACGTAGCCGATCGCGTAAGGGCCGGTCGGCGACTTCCGCATCAAGCTGTAGGTGTAGATCGTACCCTCGCCCGAAGACTGCTCCCACACCGTCTTGTCGGAGTAGCAGAACGGGCAGATCGCACGCGGGAAATAGTGCGCCTCGCCGCACGCGGTGCAGCGCTTGATCATGAACCTGCCCTCTTTGGCCGCATCCCAGAACGCGGCTGTCTCAGGGTTCGTCACCGGGGCCGGATATTTCTTGGCTTCGCTCATCACACGCGCTCCAGAATGGCCGTCGAGGCGGCGTGGCGAACACCCAAAAGCCCGCCGGTGCCGTGGGCGATGGCGAGATCGCAATTCTTGACCTGCACCTTCGGATGCGCCTCGCCGCGCAGTTGCCGCACGGCCTCGAGGATCTTGGTCATGCCGCCGCGATTGACGGGATGGTTGCTGCAGAGGCCACCGCCATCGGTGTTGAACGGCAGCTTGCCGACGCCCGAGATCAGATTGCCGTCGGCGACGAACTTGCCGCCCTCACCTTTCTTGCAGAAGCCGAGGTCTTCGAGCTGCATCAGGACGGTGATGGTGAAGCTGTCGTAGATCGAGGCGTATTTGATGTCCTTCGGCGTGATGCCAGCTTCCTCGAAGGCACGCGGGCCGGACCAGATGCCGGCGGAGTATGTGAGGTCGAGATCCTTGCCGCCGCGCGGGCCCTTCATCGCCTCGCCATGTCCGATCAGCTTGACCAAAGGCTTCTTCAGGCTCTTGGCGATTTCAGGCGTGGTCACGATCAGCGCGCCGCCGCCGTCGGAGACCACGCAGCAATCCATGCGATGCAAGGGATCAGAGATCATCGGCGAGTTCAGGACGTCCTCGACGGTCACGACGTCCTTGAGCATCGCATGCGGATTGTATTGCGCATGGTGCGAGGCCGCGACCTTGATCCAGGCGAGCTGCTCGCTGGTGGTGCCATAGTCGTGCATGTGGCGCATGGCACACATGCCATAGGCATTGTGCGTGGTCGCGCCGTAAGCCGTCTCGAAATCGGCCTCAGCGCCGGCCGCGCGCGGCGGCATCGCCCCGGTGCGCGGCTTGCCGGCCAGCGTGATCAGCGCGATTGAGCACTTGCCCGCGGCGATGGCTTCGGCGGCATGGCCGAGATGGATGATGTAGGAACAGCCGCCGGTCTCGGTGGAATCGACATGGCGGAGTTTTTTGGTGTTCAGCCCGAGATAATCAACCATCGGCCAGGCGCCGCCCGGGGCGTCGCCCGCGCAGAAATAGCCGTCGACATCGTCCTTGCTGAGCCCGGCATCCTCGATCGCGCCCTTGGCGACCTCGGCATGGAGTTGCGCGGTTGATTTGTCCGGCGCGTGCCGGGTCGGGTGTTCGTAGATCCCGGCAATGTAGGCCTTGCCCTTGATGGTCAAATAAGGTCTCCGCTGGCGTGTCTTCTTCTCTTTTTTCTGAACCGCAGTGGGCTGATTGGCAAGCGCGGAAATATTCCGCCGGGCGAGAGGGCAGCGGGCTGGCGCAAATGGCCGCCGCATCATCCGAGATGCGGTGGAAGGCCCTGCTGCCGCAGTCGTCGTTGCGAGCGTAGCGAAGCAATCCAGGAATCTTTCCGCGGACGCATTCTGGAATTGCTTCGCTGCACTCGCAATAATGGGAACGACGGGCAGAACCCTAAAGGTGTTTTGCCCGACGGCACAAGTGATTTCGTTTTATCGAAAAATGTTTTTTCGCGAAAACAACCCCATGCACAGTAGAACGGTGGTTGATTTCAAACAGGAATTTGCAGGGTGGATTAGCGAGTCCACCCCACGAAAATTCTACTCCGCCGCGATCTGCCTCGGCGCCGGCGGCGGGTTCGCGAGGTCGGCGGCGAGCTGGGCGTAGCGGGCCTTGGCGTCTGCTACGGCCTTCTCCTTCACCGGGCCGTAGCCGCGGATGCGGTCGGGCAGCGAGAGCAGCTCCACCGCGGTATCGATCGTCAGCGGCGACAGCAGGCCGAGCACGGTGGCGACGTCCTTCTCGTAGCCGGCGATCAGATCGCGCTCGAGCTTGCGGTCGGCACTGCGACCGAAGATGTCGAGCGGCGTGCCGCGCAGGAACTTAAATTTTGCCAGCACGCGGAACACCGGAAGCATCCACGGGCCGAAGGCGCGCTTCTTCGGGCGGCCGAGCGCATCGACGCCCCTGCTCAGAATGGGCGGGGCCAGGTTGAAGTTGAACTTGAAGTCGCCTTCGAACTGGTCGCGGAGCTGCTTTTCGAAGGCGCTATCGGTGTAGAGGCGCGCGACCTCGTATTCGTCCTTGTAGGCCAGCAGCTTGGCGTAGTTGACCGCAACGGCGCGGGTCAGCGCCTCGTCATAGCCGCCCTGCCTGGCGACGTCGCTGACCTGATCGACCAGCTTGCGGTAGCGTTTCGCGAGGCGGCCGTTCTGGTACGCCGTGAGATGCCTGGTGCGATGCTCGATGACCTCGTCGAGCGTCATTGCGTCCAGGGACTTGGGCGCAACGACCTCATCCGTTCCCTTCAGCATGCCGGCAAGCCGTGCGGGATCGGCGACCGCGAGGCGGCCGAGGCGGAAGGCTTCCTTGTTCATCTTGATCGAGACGCCGTTGACCTCGATCGCCTGCTCGATCGACTCCGCTGACAACGGCAAGAGGCCCTTCTGATAGGCGTAGCCCATCATCATCATGTTGGTGGCGATGCTGTCGCCGAGCAGCTGTTCGGCCGGCTTGGTGAAGTCGAAGAATACCGAGTCCTTGTGCAGCGCGGTTTCCAGCAGCCCGTTCAGCTTGCGGGTCTGGAAGTTGAAATCGCGGTTGAGAACGAAGTCGGCGGTGGGAATGACGTGGCTGTTGATGATGCCGCGGGTGCGGCTGGTGTCGCAGAGTGAGATGGTGTCCTTGGCAACCGCGACCACCTCATCGGCGGCGAGCACGACATCGGCCGTGCCCGTGACGATGCGCGAGCAGGTCACCTCTGCCGGATGATCGGACAGGCGGACGTGGCTCAGCACCGCCCCACCCTTTTGCGCCAGGCCCGACATATCGAGGATCATCGAGGCCTTGCCCTCGATATGGGCGGCCATGCCGAGCAGCGCGCCGATGGTCAGCACGCCGGTCCCGCCGACGCCGCCGACAGCGATGTTGTAGGGCTTGTCCAGGTTGGGGCGCGATGCCGGCTCGGGCAGATCGCCGATATCGCCGACGCCCGCCGGCGCGCGCTTGCGCATCTTGCCGCCGTCGACGGTGACGAAGGACGGACAAAAGCCTTTGACGCACGAATAATCCTTGTTGCAGGTCGACTGGTTGATGGCGCGCTTGCGGCCGAACTCGGTCTCGAGCGGCTCGACCGAAATGCAGTTCGATTGCACCGAGCAATCGCCGCAGCCTTCACACACGGCAGGATTGATCAGCACACGGCGCGCCGGATCCTCCATCGTGCCGCGCTTGCGGCGGCGCCGCTTCTCGGCGGCGCAAGTCTGCACGAACACGATCGCGGACGCGCCCTTGACCTTCCGCAGGGTCTTCTGGACCGCGTCGAGTTCGTCACGATGCGCGGTCTTGACGCCGGGCGCGATCTCGTTCGCCGGATAGGCGTCGGGATTTTCTGAGACCAGATAGATCTCGCGGATGCCTTCGCTGTGTAGCTGAAAGGTGATCTGCTGCGGCGACAATTCCCCGTCGACATGCTGGCCGCCGGTCATCGCGGTCGCGTCGTTGTAGAGGATCTTATAGGTGATGTTGGCGCCGGAGGCGATCGCCTGGCGGATCGCGAGGCTGCCGGAGTGGAAATACGTGCCGTCGCCGAGATTGGCGAAGACGTGCTCTTCCTTTGTGAAGGGGGCAACGCCGACCCACGGCACACCCTCGCCGCCCATGTGGGTGAAGGTCTCGGTGGAGCGATCCATCCACAGTGCCATGAAGTGGCACCCGATGCCGGCAAAGGCGCGACTGCCTTCGGGCACCTTGGTCGAGGTGTTGTGCGGGCAGCCGGAGCAGAAATAGGGGGTGCGGGCGACAGGCGCGGTCGCCTGCATTTGCGACGCCTGGCGGCCGTTGAACCAATCGGCCTTGGCGCGCAGCATCGTTGCAATTTCGGGATTGAGATCAAGTCGAAGCAGCCGCTCGGTGAGCGAGCTGGCCAGTGAGGCGACGCTGAGTTCTTCGGCAAAGGGGAGGAAGCGCTTGTCGTGGTCGTCCATCTTGCCGATGATGCGGGGACGGACATCGTCGCGCCAGTTGAACAGCTCCTGCTTCACTTGGTTCTCGACGATCTCGCGGCGCTCTTCGATGATGAAGATTTCCTCGAGGCCCACGGCGAATTGCCTGACGCCTTCCGGCTCCAGAGGCCAGGGCATGCCGATCTTGTACAATCGAAGCCCGATCTTGGCGGCGACCTCGGGCGTAATCCCGAGCTCGCGCAGCGCCTGCCGGATATCCTCGTAGCTCTTGCCGGACGCCATGATGCCGTAGCGGGCGTTGGGCGAATCCATGGTGATGCGATTGACCTTGTTGGCGCGTGCAAAGGCGATCGCGGCAAAGCCCTTGTAGTCCTGCAGGCGGCGGTCCTGGGCGAAGCGGTCGTCGGGCCAGCGCAGATTGAGGCCGCCTTCGGGCATCTCGAAATCGGTCGGGATCACGAACGGCGTCATCTCGTCGGTGAGGTCGATCTCGGCGGTGGTCTCCACCGTCTCCGTGATCACCTTCATGCCGACCCAGCAGCCCGAGTAGCGCGACATCGCGATACCCAGAAGACCCATCTCGATCATCTCGTGTACGCTCGACGGGTAGAGATAGGGCATCAGCGCCGACATGAAGGCGTGGTCGGATTGATGCGGGACCGTCGAGGATTTTGCGCCGTGGTCGTCGCCGGCGAGACACAAGACGCCGCCGTTCTTGGCGGAGCCCGCGGCATTGCCGTGGCGGAAGACGTCGCCGCAGCGATCGACGCCGGGGCCCTTGCCGTACCAGATGCCGACCACGCCGTCATACTTGGCGCCGGGCGAGAGGTTGAGCTGCTGCGAGCCCCAGACCGCGGTCGCGGCTAGATCCTCGTTCACGCCGGGTTGGAATTTGATGTTGTACTGCTCGAGATGGTTGCGCGCGGCGAAGAGCTGCTGGTCATAGCCGCCGAGCGGCGAGCCGCGATAGCCGGAGATGAAGCCGGCGGTGTTCAATCCCGCGGCACGGTCGCGCCGGATCTGGGCCATCGGCAGGCGGACCAGAGCCTGAATGCCGGTCGTGAAAATATGTCCGGTGTCCTGGGTGTATTTCTGATCGAGACTGATCGGACCCTGGTTGATGCCCATTATGTCCTCTTCCGCCCTTTTGAGCGTTGGCTGCTTAAGCCGTTGCCTGCCCGTTGTTTTTAGCTAGGGCGCGCCGACCATTTCCGCCACTCTATGTCGGATATTTCACGCTCCGCATCACAATTCTGGACCAAAGGGAGCGCCGGGTAAAAATCGCAATTTCGTGGCTGCATTGGCATCCGCGATTTTCATTTTGTGTCACCATACCCCCGCCGTCGCGCAACGAATTGACGCCCCGTCATCCGGGACGGCGTCGATGGGTCGCAGGAGAGACTTTTGATGCGGACGATTCTCACTGGCCTGGCTCTCGTGGGCCTGGCGTTGTGCAGTGCGGTTGCGAGCGCGGCCGGCGCCGCCGAGCCGTCACCGGAGCTGATCGCCTACGGCAAGTCGCTGGTGGAGGCCGGCGACTGTGCCGGCTGCCACACCGCCGATCCCGCCAAACCGTTCGCGGGCGGAAAGCGCATCGACACACCATTCGGCGCGATCTATGCCCCGAACCTGACGCCGGACCGCGACACCGGCATCGGCGCCTGGACCGACACCGATTTCACTCGCGCCGTGCGCACCGGTGTCGCCCCAGACGGCTCCAACTATTACCCGGCGTTCCCCTACCCCTATTTCACGCGGATGACGAAGGACGACACGCTGGCGATCCGGGCCTATCTCGGAACGCTCGCGGCCGTCACCAGCCGCAACAAGCCGCCGGAACTACGCTGGCCGTTTGGCTATCGCGGCCTGATGCGGATCTGGAACATGGTCTATTTCAAACCCGGCCTGTTCGAACCGGACCAGAGCCAGAGCGCGGCGTGGAATCGGGGCGGCTATCTCGTCACCGGGCTCGGTCATTGCGGCGCCTGCCATACGCCGAAGAACTATTTTGGCGCGGACAAGCAGGCGCAGGCCCTCGCGGGCAACGAGGTGGGCGGCTGGTACGCGCCACGGCTCGATGGCGCCGCCCGCACCGGGCTGAAATCGTGGAGTGTCGAAGACATCACGGAATATCTTCAGAGCGGGCGCAACGCCAGGAGCCATGCCAGCGGGCTGATGGCGGAGGTGGTCGTCAATTCGACTTCGAAGATGAGCGATGCCGACGTGCGCGCGATCGCGGTTTACCTGAAGAACCTGCCGCCGGCACGGCGTGAGACGATCGTGACGCCGCCTGACGATGCCGAGATGAAGGCCGGCAAGGCCATCTACGCCAAGTTCTGCATCGCCTGCCACGAGGCCGACGGATCCGGCGCACCGCGCATCTATCCGCCGCTGCCCGCCAACGCGCTGCTGCAATCGGTCAATCCGTCCTCGACCTTGCGCATCATCCTCGACGGCGCCCACACCGTGACGACCCCGCGCGCGCCCAACACCGGGGAGATGCCGGCCTATTCCAACCAGCTGTCCGACGCAGAGGTCGCGGCGGTGACGAACTACATCCGCAATTCCTGGGGCAACGCCGCGCCGCTGGTGACGCCGGCGCAGGTGGCGAGGGCGCGGAAGCAGGAGCCGTAGCTCAAGGCTCCCGCTCCTCCTCTTCCGTGAAGACGAATTTCGGCATTTCCCATTTGTAGCGCACCGCGAGCAGGCGGAAGCTGATGCCGAGGGCGAATGTCAAAATGGTCCAGAGCTCGGCGTTCGGCTTGAGACCGAACGCGGTGGCATAGAACAGTCCCGTCACCACCGAGACGCTGGCATAGAGCTCGGAGCGAAACAGCAGCGGCACGTCGTTGCAGAGCACGTCCCGCAAGACGCCGCCGGCACAACCGGTCACCATCCCGGAAACGATGACGATCGGCAGCGTGGCATCCATCTGCCAGGCGATGTCGCAGCCGGTCATGGTGAAGACGACGAGGCCGATGGCATCGAGCACGATGAAGGCCAATTTCAACCGGTGCACCAGCCGCGCTATCAGAATGGTGAGGAAGGCAGCTCCCCCGGCGAGTGCGAGGTAGATGGGATTTTGCACCCAGGCCAGCGGATAATGCCCCAGGAAGAGATCGCGCAAGGTGCCGCCGCCGAGCGCGGTGATGCAGCCGAGGAAGCAGACGCCGAGCCAATCCATGCTGCGGCGGCCTGCAGCGAGCGCGGCGGTCATGCCTTGCGCCGCGACCGCAACCAGCGACAACAGATGCAGCACGCTATCGCTCGGCGGCAAGCCCCACATCGTTTTATTCCCTTCCGTCAGCGGAGCTTACGCTTCAGGTTCCCCAGCGAACAGGTTCCCGATTTCCCCGCGGGCGCAACATGCGACGAAAGCACTAACGAGGGCGGAACAGAATCTCGCATCCACGGGTTGTCCCGCCGCAATAATCGAGGAGAACCAATCGATGGCTGACGACCGTTTTATCAACGATCCGTACCGCCCGAATCTCGCCGATGATGAGTATCGCAATGCGGCGCGACGGGATGCCCAGCTTCAGGTCGACCCGGAGCTTGGCGAAGGCCCCGCCTCCAGCGGCAAGGTAGCCCTGTTCGCAGTGGCAATCGCCTTGGTGCTGGGTGCCGTATTCTACGGCCTGAACAACACTGGCACCAGCAACCAGGCCAGCACCACGCCGGCGACGCAGACCGCCCAGCAGGCACCGGCTACCAATCCGGCCGCACCTCCCGGCATGCGCGACGTGACGCCGCGCACCAATACCGGGCCGGGCGTAACCACGGGCGCCGCGCCGAGCAAGCCGGCCCCAGATACGCCGGCACCGGCTGACGGCGCGAAGTAACGAATTGCAACAATATGCGACAGCGGCGGGATTCACATCCCGCCGCTTTCGTTTGTCTTAGCTGAACATCTTGTTGAGCTCGCCGCCGGGATAGCCGCTCGCCAGCTCCGCGAAGGTCCCCTTCTCCGCCATTTCCTTCGCGGCCCGCATGAAGCCGCCCCAAGCGGCGCGAGCGAGTGAACCGCCGACGCTGATCCGGCGCACGCCAAGATCGGCAGCTTCCTGCAATGACAGCCCGGAGCCGCCGATCAACAGGTTGAACGGTTTGGGTGCGACAGCCTTCACCACCGCCGCGATGTCTTCGCGCGTTTTCAGGCCCGGCGCGTAAAGGCAGTCGGCACCGGCATCGGCGTAAGCGGTGAGCCGGTCGATGACGAGCTTGAGGTCGGTCACGCCCCACAGATAAGCCTCGCAGCGACCAACCAGCAGAGCGCCGCTATCGCCGATCGCCTTACGCGACGCCTTGATGCGCTCGACTGCGAGTGCGCGCTCGTAGATCGGCTTGTCCTTGTCCCCAGTGGAGTCCTCGATCGACAAGCCGGCAACCCCGGTGCGCACACAGCGCTCGACATTGTGCGCGACCTTGTCCGGCTCGACCGCAAAGCCGCCCTCGAAATCCGCGTTCACGGGGATATCGACGGAGGAGCTCAATGCTGCCAGATGCTGACAGACATCCTCGACAGAGACCTTGTTGTCGGCCTTGCCGATGGTCCAGGCAAAGCCCGCACTCGACGACGCCAGCGCCTTGAAACCGAGATGCTGCAACGCTTTCGCGCTGCCGACGTCGACCGGATTGGGCAGGATGAAGCAGCCGCTCTCGTGCATCTTTCTGAAGGTCGCGCGCTTGTCAGCAGTTGTCACATGCATGTTTCTCTCCCTTGTTGGCCGCGCAGAGATGGGGACGTGCCGCCGCGAGCGCTAGTGCGCGTCGTACACCGCGCGGCTGTCCTTCGGCGCCTGCTCGCGATCATTCATGCTGTAGTCACGGATGACGCTGGCGATACGCAAATGATAGTCGGCGAAGATCTTTGCGCGGCCCTTGGCCTGAGTGCGGCGATGCTCCATCGTGTTGCGCCAGGCTTGCACGGCCGCCTCGTCCCGCCAGAACGACACCGACAAGATCTTGCCCTTGTCGGTCAGGCTCTCGAAACGCTCGACCGAGATGAAGCCGTCGATGGTTTGCAGGATCGGCTTGAGGTCGGCCGCGAGGTCGAAATAATCCTGGCGGTGTTCCGGCTTCGGCCAGACCTCGAAGATCACGGCGATCATGGGCGTCTCTCCTTGAGTTGATGGCCTACGATACCACTTACAAAACCACTTGGCGCAGAAACGTGCGCTCTTCCGCGAGGATGAATTTGTGCTCCTCGGCGAAGTGGAAGTTGGCCATACCTTCCGTATCCTGACGCAGCCGGGCGCGATAGGCCTCATACGCAGCCAGACTCTCGAAGGTGATCAGCGCGAACGCGATATTGTTGGTGCCCTCGTGCGGCATGAAATAGCCGATCAGATCGCCGCCGCATTTCGGGATGATGGTGAGCCAGCGCTTCGAATACTCCTCGAACTGCGCGCGCTTGAAGGGATCGAGCTGGTAGCGGATGAAGACGGTGACGGACATGATGGGCTCCTCTGGTTCCACACCGCCATTGCGAGCGCAGCGAAGCAATCCAGGAATCCCTCTGCGGAGGCAGCCTGGATTGCTTCGTCGCCAGTGCAAAATTGCTTCGCAATTTTGTCACGGGCTCCTCGCAATAACGAGCAACCCACGCTACGCGCTTGCCCGACCGCAATGCTTCGGCTACCATCGAAGCATGAAATCAGGTCCTGACATCGCCATGATCGCCTCGCTCGTCGGAGATCCCGCACGCGCCAATATGCTCACGGCGCTGATGAACGGCCGCGCGCTCACCGCGAGCGAGCTGGCGCAGGAGGCCGGCATCACGCCGCAGACCGCGAGCTCGCATCTTTCCAAGCTCGAGGCCGGTGGCCTGATCGAGCCGGAGAAGCAGGGCCGCCACCGCTACTACCGCCTCACCGACGACGATGTCGCCGGGGTGCTGGAGGGGCTTGCGGGCCTCGCCGCGCGGACCGGCCATATGCGCGTGCGCACCGGGCCGAAGGATCCGGCGCTGCGGCGTGCCCGGATCTGCTACGACCATCTCGCCGGCGATCTCGGCGTGCAGATGCTGGACACCCTCCGCGCGCAAAACCTGGTCAGGCAGAAGAAGCAGGAGATCGAGCTGACGGCCGAGGGCGAGCGCTTCCTGGCGAAGCATTTGCAGATCTCGCCCGACATGCTCGCCCATCCGCGCCGGCCGGTCTGCAAGGCCTGCCTCGACTGGAGCGAGCGGCGTCACCATCTCGCCGGCACGCTGGGCGCCGCCATGATGCAGCGTTTCGCCGAGCTGAAATGGGCCGCTCGCGACGCCACGCCCGGCAGCCGCGTGGTAAATTTTACGCGCACCGGCGAGAAGCAGTTTGCCGCCTTGTTCGGGACTGCGAAGCACTGAACACAAGCGCGTGTAAGCGTCTCTCGTCGTCATGGCCGGGCTTGACCCGGCCATCCCAATCTTTAGTGCAGTTTGCGCGGCACCACGTGGATGCCCTGGCATTCGCCTCGCCGAAGCGGCTTCGGCCGCGCAGGCGGGTCAAGCCCGGGGCATGACGGAGAATGTGTCTCCTAGCGCTAACATGACTCAGAGCCTTCAATGATCCGCCTCCTCCCGGCCGTGCTTTGCACGGCTCTTCTCGCCGCTCCTCTTACATCCCACGCCGCCAACACCGCCCCGCGCGAACCCTACGGCATCGCGCTCGAAGGCTTTGCCTATCCCTATCCCGTGCACCTGCTGCCTCTGATCAATGACAGCGAGCAGCTCAGCATGGCCTATATGGACGTGCCGCCTGCGCAGCCGAACGGCCGCACCGTCGTGCTGCTGCACGGGCGCAATTTCCCGTCGAGCTACTGGGCGCCTGTTATCAAGATGCTGAGCGAGGCCGGTTACCGCGTCGTGGTGCCGGACCAGATCGGCTTCGGCAAATCCTCCAAGCCGACGGGCGAGCTCCATTTCGACACTCTGGCGCGCAACACCATCGCGCTGCTCGATCATCTGAAGATCGACAAGGCCGAGATCGTGGCCCATTCGCTCGGCGGCATGCTGGGCGTCCGCATCGCCCGCGCCTTTCCCGACCGCGTCGCCCACCTTGTTCTGACGGCCCCGATCGGACTGGAAGATTACCGCCTCTATGTGCCGCCGACGCCGACCGAGAAGATGATCGAGACCGAAGACAAGCTCACGGCCGATGGCTATCGCAAGCAGCTTCAGACCAATTATGCCATCAAGCTGCCGGCTGAGGCGATCACGCCGTTCATCGACGCCCGCTTCAACATCAAGGGCAGCCCGGACTATCCACGCTGGCTGCGCGCCTTCGTCAGTTCCGGCCAGATGATCTATCGCGAGCCGGTGGCGCACGAGATCGCACTGATCACCGAGCCGACGCTATTCATCATGGGCGCCGACGACCACAACGCTCCGGGCCGGCCGAACGCGCCGGAGGCGCTGCGCGCGAAAATGGGAGAGAACGCCGAGCTGGCGAAGGCACTCGCGGCGAAGATGCCGAATGCGCAGGCCGAGGTGATCCCGGACACTGGCCATCTCGTCTTCCTGGAGGCGCCTGAGAAGTACAGGGAGCTGGTGCTAGGTTTTCTCGGCCGCTAGCGTCATTGCTGTCGTCCGGAGCCGCGTGCGGGGAATGTTCATGCCGCATTCAGGTCATGATTGGCAGATTTGGCTGGCGTCGTGTCGGCATGTTGGGATTTTAACGTGTCGAATCGTGTCTTTTAATTCATGGTGCGCCGAAAAGCGCCAAGCCCCCCTACCTGCCCCCAAAACCTACACCCAAGGACGAGAAGGAAGATCAAATGAAATACCTGTTTGCCGCCGTGATGCTCGCCAGCGCGGTCGTTGGTTTCAGCGAGGCGGCCAGCGCCGCCGGCGGTTGCGGCCCCGGCTGGTATCGCGGCGCCTATGGCGGCTGCCGCCCGATGCGCGGTCCGGTCGTTGTCCGCCCGGGTCCGATCATGGTTGCGCCGGCCCCCGTCGTCGTCGTGCCGCGCGCGCGTGTGTGCCCCTACGGCTTCCGCTGGTACGCCGGCCGCTGCCGCCCGTTCTGATCTCGTTTTTTTCGCATTGCGAAATGGCCGCGCGGCGAAAGCCTGCGCGGCCATTTTCTTTTTGAACGCCTGACGTCGCACCGGGATGTTTCGAATCAGAACGGGGACCGCCGATCGCGGTCCCCGTTCAAGCCTGGTGCGCGAAGCTTACCAATGGCGGCGGTGCCATCGCCGGCGATGCCAGCCCCAGTGACGGCGGCGCCAACCCCAATGGCGATGGCGGCCGTGCCAGTGCACCTGCTCCGGCTTCAACTGCGCGGCCTCTTCGCTGCTGGTGACTGCGGGATGAGCGTCGGGATTGCCTTGCGGCACGCGGGGGTCACCGAGCGGCTGCGGCGCCAGCGGCGCAGCCTTTGCGGCGGTCGTGAACGCGGCAGCTCCGGCCGCGACACCGATTGCAAATTTTAAAAAGTTCCGGCGCTCCATGACTTCTTTCCTCCTGGATGGTCGTGCCAGTGATGCAGAGGCGAGTGTCGTGGTGACGACATGAACCGAAGCTGAATCGCGCGTTCAGCTTCGCTGCGAGTCCGACGGTGACAGCCCGCCGCCCGGGCGCTACTTGCCAAACTCCTGCGCCAGCACCAGCAACTCGCGCGTGCGCGTCACGTCGGGCCAATCGCGGTTGAAATCGGCTACCAGCTGCGTCAGCGCATCGCCCTTCAACATGGCATGCAGCGCAGCCTCGCTCTCGAACTGATACATCGCCTGATGCAGTGACGGATCGTCGAGGCTCCAGAACCGCCAGGCCTTGCTCACACCGAACGCCTTCATCGCGTCGGGCAGATGTTCGGTCTCGTACCATCTGTCGAAGGCGGCGCGCTTGCCGGCATCGGTGACGACGGCGCGGACGACGAAGAAGGCTGACGGCATCGGATTTCCTCCTGTTGTTTGGGGTGAGACTAGCCGGTTACGTCGGCGACGACAAAAAAGGACGGCACCGGTGTCGGAACGCGCATCTCTCACCCGTCCTATGCCTGAACAGCAGACGGAGACACCACATGCCCGACCTCACGCTCACCACCTTCGACTGGGTTCCCCCGCCCCCGCGCGGTTTCGTGCGCGACCTTCGGGTGCGCTGGGCGCTCGAAGAAGCCGCATTGCCCTATCGCGTCGCGAGCGCGCCGTTCGACGGGCGCGGCGCCGAGCATCTTGCGCACCAGCCGTTCGGGCAGGTGCCGTGGCTGACCGACGGCGATCTCTCGATCTTCGAGAGCGGCGCGATCCTGCTGCATCTCGGCGGCCTCAGCGCGAAGCTGATGCCATCAGATCCGCGCGGCCGCAACGAAGCCACGGAATGGCTGTTCGCCGCGCTCAATTCGGTGGAGATGGCGAGCCTGCCCTGGACGATGTCGAAGTTCATGGGTCATCCGAGCGATACGGCCGCGTGGAAATTCGTCGACGACTTCCTAAAACTCCGCCTCAAGCACATGGAGGCGGTGCTGGCCAACCGCGAATGGTTGGCAGGCACGTTCTCCGTCGCCGACATCCTGATGTCAGACGTGCTGCGCATCGTCCATCAGTTCGATGGCCTCGCAGACAGTCCCGCCTGCCGCGCCTACGTCGCGCGCGCCACCGCCCGCCCGGCCTTCGCCAAGGCCCACGCCGACCAGATGGCGCATTTTGCGGCGGCGGACGCGACCCGCTGACGCCGCGCCCGCGTGAGATGTGACGTGCCTCACATAATGAATCCGGCGATGGCCGTAGGGTTACGGCGATCAAATCATCCCTGCGGAAGGTGACACATGGCCCGCATCGCATATCTCAGAGACCAGCTTGCCCGCGCCGAACGGCTGGCAAAGGCGATCCTCGACCGGCAAACCGCGGAGCAGCTTCAGGCGTTTGCAGCCGAATGCCGCGAGGAGCTGCAGGTGCTGTCGCGCAGGGCTGCGGCGTAAGGCTGCTCGGTTACACGAGCTTCATCGGCGTATCGGCGACCACGCGAAGGTCAATGCGGCTGATCAGTTGAGACCGAAGCGCCTCCGCATCCCCAATCGCGCTCTCCGTCTGCCGCAGCGTGCTGACGTTCGAACCGAGCGAGACAATCCCGCCGAGCACCAGAGCGATCGATCCGAGCGCGGCGGTCTGACCCATCCCAAGCAAACCGAAGATCGTGATCAACAACAGCGCGCCGCCGCCCCCGATCGCGAGCTTGGACGCCAGGATGTACTTGCGGCATCGCTCGGCGATCTCGGCCAAAGCCTCGATCCGCGCTTCGATGTCTGAAATCTCGTCGGTCGGATCGTCTTCGGTCATTGGATTTGGATCGAGGATGCCAACTCAGAAACAGAATCGGTAGCCCGCATGAGCAAAGCGACATGCGGGACTTGGATAGACAAACCCGGATGCCGCTACGCTCATCCGGGCTACAAGTTCGCCCTCACAACGGCAAATTGTCGTGCTTCTTCGCCGGCGTTTCCACCTTCTTGTCCTTCAGCATCGACAGCGCCCGCGCGATCCGCTTGCGGGTCGAGTGCGGCATGATGACGTCGTCGATGTAGCCGCGCTCGGCGGCGATGAAGGGGGAGAGGAAGCGGTCTTCGTATTCCTTGGTTCTTGCGGCGATCTTGTCGGGGTCGCCGATGTCGGCGCGGAAGATGATCTCGACCGCGCCCTTGGCGCCCATCACCGCGATCTGGGCGGTCGGCCAGGCGTAGTTCATGTCGGCGCCGATCTCCTTGGAGGCCATGACGTCGAAGGCGCCGCCATACGCCTTGCGGGTGATGATGGTGACCAGCGGCACGGTGCACTGCGAATAGGCGAACAAGAGCTTGGCGCCGTGCTTGATCAGGCCGCCATATTCCTGCGCGGTACCCGGCAGGAAGCCCGGCACGTCGACGAAGGTGACGATCGGGATGTTGAAGGCATCGCAGAAACGCACGAAGCGCGCCGCCTTGCGCGAAGCGTCGGAGTCGAGCACGCCGGCCAGCACCATGGGCTGGTTGGCGACGAAGCCCACCGTGCGGCCCGCGATGCGGCCGAAGCCGGTGACGATGTTCTTGGCAAAAGCGTCCGCGATCTCGAAGAAGTCGCCCTCGTCCACGACCTTCAGGATCGGCTCCTTCATGTCGTAGGGCTTGTTCGGATTGTCGGGGATCAGCGTGTCGAGCGACATGTCGACGCGGCCGATGTCGTCGAAGCTCGGCCATTCCGGCACACCGTCAGTGTTGTTGGACGGCAGGAAGTCGATCAGGCGCCGCATCTGCAAGAGCGTCTCGACGTCGTTCTCGAAGGCACCGTCGGCGATCGAGGAGCGCGTGGCATGCACGGAAGCGCCGCCAAGCTCTTCCGCGGTGACGACCTCGTTGGTGACGGTCTTCACCACGTCGGGGCCCGTGACGAACATGTAGCTGGTGTTCTTCACCATGAAGATGAAGTCGGTCATCGCAGGCGAATAGACGTCGCCGCCGGCGCAGGGGCCCATGATGACGGAGATCTGCGGGATTACGCCGGAGGCGAGCACGTTGCGGCGGAACACGTAGGAATAGCCGGCCAAGGCAGCGACGCCTTCCTGGATGCGAGCGCCGCCCGCATCGTAGAGGCCGATGATGGGCGCCCTCGCCTTCATCGCCATGTCCTGCAACTTGGTGATCTTCAGTGCGTGGGTCTCGGACAGCGAGCCGCCGAACACTGTGAAGTCCTTGGCGAAGACAAACGTCTTGCGGCCGTTGACGGTGCCCCAGCCGGTGACGACGCCGTCGCCGGGCACCTTGTTCTTCTCCATGCCGAATTCGGTGGAGCGGTGCTCGACGAACATGTCGAATTCCTCGAACGATCCCTTGTCGAGCAAGAGCTCGATGCGCTCACGCGCGGTCAGCTTGCCGCGGGCGTGCTGCGCCTCGATGCGCTTCTCCCCGCCGCCGAGCTTTGCGCCGGCACGACGGTCTTCAAGGGCGTCCAGGATATTCTTCATTTGCTCCCGCCAGTTCTTAGCCTAAATGCGATTGCCGGGGGTTCTAACACGGCATTTTGCGGGCCGGGAAGCGGCTTTCGGCCCAGCAGGGCTGCCTTGCCGCAGCGGGAAAGCGCAAGGAATTTCAAAGTTTTGCGTAGGAGGCGAGCATGACCGAAGGAACGGCGGAGACCGGCGCGGCGACGGGCGGCGTCAACATCCTGCTGCGGCTGGAGGGCCTGACCCTGTTTGTGGGGATGGTGATGCTCTACTGGACCTGGGACGGCTCCTGGCTGGTCTTTGCCCTGCTCTTCCTTGTCCCCGATCTGAGCTTTCTCGCCTATCTTGCCGACGCCAAACTCGGCGCGATGGTCTACAACGCCGCCCACAGCTACATGGCGCCGGTCGCGCTGCTGACGCTCGGCTTCGGCCTCGCCTCGCCGCTCACACTGTCCATCGCCTTGATCTGGCTCGCCCATATCGGCATCGACCGGGCACTGGGCTATGGCCTCAAATACTCGGCCGGGTTCGGCTTCACCCATCTCGGGCGGATCGGCCAGCAGAAGAGCGGCTGACGCAATTGCAAATCTGGTCCCGCCCGGTTGACCGGGCGCGGCGATTCAGGCTTGCTCAAGGCTTACGATCAGGCGCCGAATGTTGCGTGAGCTCAGTCGGTACGGCGGCGGTCATCATTTCCGGCTGCAAGCATCACCTCATGTCCGCGACGGTCGTTCCCCTGCCGCCGAACTCGTCGTCCGAAACCACCGACTTCCTGCGGCGCATGGCCAGCATGGTGTCGGGGCGGAACGGCGAAATGCTGCTGCGCGCCGCCGCGCTGATCGAGTCGCTGACGCAGCGGGCGATGTCGGCGGAACGCCTCTATCACCGGGAGCACGAAGAGAACACGCGCAACAGCAAATTGCGCGAGGCCGGAGAGATGGCGTCCGACGCCATGGTCAAGCAAATCGACGGGCTGCGCAGCCAGCTTGCCGAAGTCACCGCGGCCGCGGCGGCCGAGCGCGCGGCATTCGATGCCGAGCGCGGCAAGCTGCTCGGCCTGATGCAGCATGCGGAAAGCCATATCGGCCAAGTCACAAGCGAGCTGGAGACGCTGCACGCCTCGATCGACCATTTCAACGAGACCGTCATCTCCGTGCCAATCGAGGTGCTGCGGCTGGCGCGCACCCAGTTCGATTTCCTCTCCGCCGGCTTTGCCCGCAAGGGCGACGTGATCTCGCAGGCGATGAGCGAGATTGGCGGTTTTGCGATCGACCAGGCACTGACGGTGAAGAAGCCTGACACCGCCTGAGGCGAACCGCCGGCCTGCGTCAAATTGACAGCGCGCGGGCCTGTTGTTTTACTCACTGAAAATCACGGGGGAGGATCCGATGCCGTTGGCATACCGCGTCGCCATGGCGCTCTGCATTTCAACGCTGTTCGTCGACATGGGCGCCCACGCACAATCGCTTCCCAGGGAAGTCGCCACCCGCGCCGAGATCTATCCGATCCCCTCGCTCACCCTCTCCGATCAGCAATTCCTCAGCGGTGACGCCGCGGCCGGCAAGCCGGTGACGGTTGCCGGCGAACTGCGTGTGGCGCAAGGCAGCGGAAAACTCGCCGTCGTGGTGCTGATGCACGGCTCGAGCGGCGTCGGCGCAACGACCGAAGCCTGGGTGCACGCGTTCAACGCCATGGGCATCTCGACCTTCGTGATCGACGGCTTTACGGGCCGCGGGCTGACGGTGGTGGGTCCGAACCAGGCCCTCCTCGGCCGGCTCAACCTCGTCATCGACATCTACCGCTCGCTCGAGATCCTCGCAAAACATCCGCGCGTCGATCCTGATCGCATCGTGCTGATGGGCTTTTCACGTGACGGACAGGCGACGCTCTATGCGAGCCTCGACCGCTTCCACAAGCTCTGGAACAAGTCAGGCATCCAGTTCGCCGCTTACATTCCCTTCTACCCCGACTGCTCGACCACCTATCAGAACGACACGGAGATCGCCGCGCGCCCGATCCGCATCTTCCACGGCACGCCCGACGACTACAATCCCGTCAAGAGCTGCAAGGCCTTCGTCGAGCGGCTCAAGACGGCCGGCCGCGACGTGGTGCTGACCGAATATCCTGATAGTGCGCATGGTTTTGACAGTGGGCTGCTCGGCGTCAATACGATTGCCGTGTCCACGGGCGCGCAGACGGTGCGCAACTGCCAGATCCGCGAAGGCGATGGCGGCGTCCTGATGAACGGCGATACGAAAGCGCCGTTCACCTACCAGGATTCCTGTGTCGAGCTCAATCCGCATGTCGGCGGCAATCCATCGACTGCCGCCGAGTCACGTAAAGCCCTGGAGGAGTTTTTGCAGGCGCTGTTCAAGCTGGGTTGAGAAGCATCTCGGCCTGCATGGTTCGAGACGCCCGCTTTGCGGGCTCCCCACAATGAGGGTCTGTCTTCTTACCGCAAACAAGTCCTCATCCTGAGGAGCCTGCGAAGCGGGCGTCTCGATGGATGGCCGCAACAAAACTGCCTCCGCTACGGCTCGCCCGGCTTGAACGGCTCCTGCTTGTCCGGCGGCACGGTCTCTTCGGCCATTGCGAGCAACATCGCGACCATCACGTAATTGCCGGCGAGCGCGGTGAGGTCGACGATCTGCTGGTCGTTGAAGACCTTCTTCGCGCGCGCATAGGTTTCGTCGCCGACCTTCTTCGTCGTGGTGAGCTCGGTGACGAAGTCGTAGACGACGGCCTCCTCCTCGGCCATGTTCGCAGGCCGCTTATTGGCCTTCAGCTCCGCGATGATGTCGGGCGACAGGCCCGCCTTCGCCGCGAGCGGCGCATGGGCGTACCACTCGACCTGCGAGCGCCATTGCCGCCCGATGATCAGGATGGCGAACTCGTTGAGTTTTGTCGGGACCGAGGTTTCCCAGCGCAGATAATGGAACAGGTCGAACAGGCGCTGGCCGAGCACCGGGCTGCGGATCATCGGGTTGTAGGGACCGCCGATGCCGACGCTCGAGACCTTCATGATTGCTCGCCGAGCGGCTTCTGCTTGGCGTCGAGCTGGTCCATGGTGAGCTGAGGAAAGCGCGGCTCCCTGCTGGTGACGGGACCGGCAAACATCGTGGCGGCGAGCCAGCCGCCTGCGGCGGCAAGCGTGAGCGACGGCAGCCAGAGTGGCGTTGAGTTCATGTTCTCCTCCCGGTTTTTCTTGACCCGGGGGATGCTAGTCGAGCGGCGCCAGCGCGGTATCGCTAGATAGCGCCGATCTCGGCAAGGCAGGCTTGCGTCAGCGGCATGCGCTCTCCGACCAGGCGCGGCTCCTTGCAGTCCATGTTGAGCGCGAACACGGTGTGCGCTTCGCCCTTCTCGGCCCAGCCCACCATCCAGCCAAGCGATGGCTCGCCGCGCTCGGCGCCAAGCAGCCCGGACTTGGCGCGAATGACGCTATCGCCGACCTTGGTCACCGGCAGGATGTCAGCGACGAGATCCTGGCTGCGTTTCGAGATCGGCAATGCGCGGCGGCGCAGCCGGTCGATGAAATCGACCTGCTCGACCGGATCGATGCGCAAGGCGCCGGTGAGCCAGAACTGGTCGATGCCGCCGCCGATGTCGCGATTGCCATAGTCGAACAGATCGACGTACTTTTGCATGCGTTCTTGCCCGATCCGGCGCGCGATCTCCTGATAGACCGGCACCGCGCTGACGAGAATCGCGCTGCGCAGCGTGTGGTCCTTGTTCCAGGCCTCGATCGGACGCTTCACGCCGTCCCAGGGAAATACGTCCTTGTCGGGGTCAGTGACCACGCCGGTTTCGAGCGCAATCAACGAGTTCGGAATCTTGAAGGTCGAAGCCGGCAGCTTCGCCTCGCCCGAACGTTCCTTGTCGCTGGCGACGACCAGATAGTCCTCGACCTTGTAGCCGACGAACGTCCCCGCCGTGCCGAGGTCAGTGAAGCGCTTTGCGAGGCTGTCACGGATTTCATTTCGCGGTGGCGCGACGTGAGCGAATGCACGCGATGGCAGGATCGCGGTTGCGGCGAGAAGGCCGAGAGTGGAACGGCGGGTGAGCACTGGCGGTGTCCGTTACGCGATGAAGATGGCCGCGACCATGCAGCCGCTAACGTGGTGAAACGATGACAGCTACCGCCTGCCCGACAGCCGCAGCACGAACACCAGCACTTCGGCGACGGCCTTGTAGAGGTCCGGCGGGATCTCCTCGCCGAGTTCGACCTTGGAGAGCGCACCGGCCAGGATCTCGTTCTCCTCGATCGGGATGTCGTTGGCTTTGGCGATCTCGACGATTTTTTCGCCGATCGTGCCCTTGCCCTTGGCGACGACGACCGGCGCGTTGCTGCCCCTCTCGTAATGCAGCGCAATCGCAAGCTTCGACGGGTCGCTCATGTAGCGCGATCCAGAAAGTGGCCGGCGCGGGCCGGTGCGGGCTGTGGCGGCGTGCCATCGCGGACCAGGATGTCGCCGGGCTTGAGCTCGGCCCTGGTCAGTGCCTGGTTGAGCTCGCCGATTCCGGCGCGAAGCTGCTGTGCGGTCGTCGGCCGCTCCGCCCACATCCGCACGAAGGTCTTGTCACCGTTGAGCGTAATCAAAGCGTGCACGGGGCCGGCGGGCTCGACATTGAGTGTAAAGCGCGCACGCCAGGTGCGCCTGGCGGGATCGGCGGATTCATTGCCGCCGTCGCGCGAGATCTCGAACTGCGCCATTGCAGTGCCCTGCGGCGTTGCGAACGGAATCTCGAAATTCCACTGCGGCACGCTCGGATCGATCCTGTGACCGCTGGCGTCGGTGCGATCGGGGAGCGAAGCAACCTGGAGCAAGGTCTGGCGCGCGATCGCGGCATCGGTGTCGTCGAGCAGGCGATGCACGGTCGCGGCAAGAGGCGTATCCGGTACGAGTGACGGCGAGGCAATGAATTGCGGCGACGGCAGCGCGCCGCGAACCGGTGGTGGCGTCGCGCGCGCGGCGGCTTCGAAAATATGTCCCTCGGGTACGGCCTTGTTCGAGCCCGGCACGTTTCCCGTCATTCGCGGCAGGCTTTGCGTGATCTCTTGCAGGAGGCTGGCGGCAAGGCCTGCGGTCATGCCCCGCGGCACCGCGGCCTGCGGAGCACCGCCAGCGATGTCCGCCAACACAGAGGCTGCGAGATTGACGCTGCGCGGCATTTGCGGTGATTGGGCGATCTCGGGTTCGGTTGCGGGCAATGCGGCTTGCGTCTCCGCGGCAGCGAGCTGCGGTGTCGCCACGGTACCAGCCGGAAGGGCGGCACCTTGCGCCTGTGGCGCGATCGCCTCGAGCGTCGTCAGCGTTTGGCGCAGCACCAGCAATGCCGCCTTCAGGTCTGGCATCGTGCCGGAGGACGGCGTCGCGCCCTCGGCGAGCGAGGCTTCGAGGAATAGGCCGGATTTTTGGAATGCGGATTCAATGTCGCCGCCATCGAGGCCGGTGTTGAGCGGCGTCTGCTGCGCCAGCACGCCTAGCATCGCCTGCTTCAGCCCCGCCGGAAGATCGCTGCCGGTGACGACCGCGGCCAGATTGGCGAACAGCGGCGCCTGGCTGCCCTGCTTTGTGACCGCCTCGGCCGAAGCTGCGGTAACGGCGACCTGCTCCGATGGCGTCAGCACGTTGCGTCCCGCACTCGCCGACGGAGCAATCGGCGGGCTGTCAACCAGCGAGGCCACAGCCGGCGTCAGCGTGACCTGATCGGCGCTCGCCTCGCCTGCCCCGCCCATGACGGCGAGCCGGATGGTGCCGCCGTTCTGCGACACCGCAAGCTGGAGATTTTGGCCTGGTGCCAGCGCCACCTCGGACATCACATCCATCGACAGGTTGGCGATCGCGATCCGCACCAGATTATCGGCGAGCACGCTGACGACTCTTGCGTCGACGACGCTGCCGGCCTGCAGCACAAGATCGGGAGTCACCGCGTCAGCAACAGGGCTGGCGGCACTGACGGGAACGATCGAGCTTATCGGCGTCGGCATGGCGAGGGGCCCGGGGAGCGTAGGCCCTACCCTAAGGCCGCCCTCGTAAACCTCTCGTTAAGGACCTTTGGCCGCCGGCGGGTTCACAGCGGCCAAAACCGTCACGGCGGCCTGAAAGTCCCTGAGGCGGGCGGCGCGGCGGCCGACCGCTTCCTCGTCCACGCCCCATTTCTCGTCATTCCAGTCCTCATCGACATAAGCCGCCGCCCAGACCTGGCCGGCATCGCGCACGCCATGGGCCAGCGCCAGCGCCAGCAGGGCCGAGCCGGTCAGGGTGGTGATCACGTGGAGGGCGGCGACCGACCAGGCATCCCTCGGCAGCGCCGCACGCGCGGCCTGGACGGCCGCCTCCGGCTGCGTCACAGGCATGACGCCTTCCGACAGGATGAAATGCCCTCCCAGCGTCTCCGCGGCCCAGAACAACACGGGGTCCCAATGCGCGGCCTCGCGGGCGACGAGCCCCTCGGGATGGCCGGCGCGATAGAACAGCAGATCGGACTGGAGATACTTTGCGAGGTCGTCGCTGACGAGATCGACGCGGTCGACGACGCCCTCGACCACGCTATTGGCGATCCGCGTCAGCGGCATCGTCATGGGATTGATCGTCTCTTTCTGATCCGCCCACTCGGCAGCCACTGCGTCGGCTAGCACGCGCGCAGGGATGATCACCTGGCGGCCGGACGGCGTGCGGATCGCCTTGCCGTCAAGCGTGATGGCAAAGCCGCCCTCAGCCTCAGCGACCCCCACCTCCTTGTAGAAGCGCTTGCGCAGCGGCACGCGCGAGGCCTGGCGGACCAACTCCTGCGGATCAAGCGGGGATCGCCCCGCAGCTTCATCGAACAATTCGCGCATCTGGTTTTCGGCCCTGATCACTCAATGCTAGGCTTGTAAGGTAAGAGCGACGACCGATAAAGCGAGCGGCAGGTATGAGGGAACTTGCAGGCATTGCGGCTCTCCTTGCCGGGTTTTGGCCGGCCGCGGCGCAGGCCGGCTTTCGGGCTCCGGAATCGGTGGTCCGCAACGTCTACGCTCATTACGGCCAGGGCGCGCCGGAGCTCTCAAAAGGCCTGCCGCGGGATGGCGCCACCGCCCGGCAATTCTTCGACCCCTCCTTGTGCAAGGTGTGGTCCGCGCCGCGGGTCGAGCCCTACGATTTCCTAGTGCAGAGCCCGAGCTGGAAGCTCGGCCCCGTCGCGATCGCGGTCGTTCGCAGGCAATACGACAAGACCTATGTCGCGGCGAGTTTCGACAATCGCGGCCGGCCGGTGACTCTGAACTTCATCCTGGTCAGCGGACCCGAGGGCTGGTTGATCACGGATGTCCAGAGCCCGCACGATAGCCTGCGGATGTTTCTGGAGCAGTTTCGGAATTGAGCGGGTTTCATGATTCGGGGCGCAGCGAAGCAACCCAATAGCAAACTCAACTACTCCTCCGGCGCGTTCTCGATCGGATCAAACCGGCTCGCATCGAGCCCGAGCAGGTTCCATGACTGCTGCATGTGCTGCGGCAGCGGCGCGGTGGCATCAATGAAGCCGCCGCGGGGATGCGGGATGACGATGCGGCGCGCCAACAGGTGCAGCCGGTTTTGCAGGCCGCCCGGCAGTTGCCAGTTCTCGATGTTGAAATATTTGGGATCACCGACGATGGGGTGGCCGATATGTTCCATGTGGGCGCGCAGCTGGTGGGTGCGCCCCGTCACCGGCTTCAGCGACACCCAGGTCAGCTTGTTGCCGGCGGTCTCGACCACCGCATAATATGTCACCGCGTGGCTTGCGCCCTCATCGCCATGCTGGGCGATGCGCATGATGGTGTCGTCCTCGCTCTCCTCCTTGGCAAGGAAGGTCGAGATGCGGCCCTGCTTTGGCTTCGGCAGCCCCGGCACCAGCGCCCAATAGGTCTTTCGCGCCGACCGCGAACGGAAGGCGCCGGTCAGATGCGAGGCGGCAAAGCGGGTCTTGGCGACTAGGAGACAGCCCGACGTCTCCCTGTCGATGCGGTGTACGAGGCGCGGCTTCTGGCCCTTGGAATCGCGCATCACCTCCAGCATCTGGTCAATGTGTCGCGTCATGCCAGAGCCGCCCTGCACGGCAAGTCCGGCCGGCTTGTTCAGCACGAGAACGTCGTCGTCCTCGTAGATTGTCATCTCCTTCAGCGCGGCAAGCGTCTTTTGCGCCGCCTCCGACTGCGGGTTGGGTGCCTTTGGCGTGTCGAGCTTCAGCGGCGGAATGCGGACGCTCTGGCCCTCCTCCAGGCGGTCCTTGCTGTCGACGCGCTTGCCGTCGACGCGCAGCTCGCCTTTACGAACCACGCGCTGGATGTGGGAGAACGACAGGCCGGGAAAGTGCGCTTCAAGGAAGCGATCGACGCGCATGTTGTTCTCGTCGGCCGTCACCTTGACGGTCTGCACCTTGGTCGGCAGCAATGCCTCGACGGGCTTTGCCGGTGCAGCCTTTTCCGGTTCGGCTTTGGGCGCGCGCCGGTCAACGCGCTCGCTCGCAAAGCGCGGCGGCTTCGTGCCCGGCTTGCCGCCAGGCCGCAGCCCAGCAGGCTTCGCGCTGCGCGCCTTGAACGGACGCGCCTCCTTGCGCTCATCGCGCTCGCGAGGTTTCGGGTTCATTCTCTTGATGCGGCGGCTCATGCGGTGTTTCCAAGCTTTGGTGTCAACTGTGTATCGGCGCGCCGAGGCAGTGACGCGACTTCCGCGCCCATCTCGTTCTCCGCCAGCCGCAGGTCATATTGCTGTTGCAGGTTCATCAGGACGGCGCCTGGCACGAGCGAAGTCATACCAATTCGACTCGTAGAGTACGGCCAACCGCACTTGCGGCGCGTTGCAGTGTATCCAGCGTCACCGAGGGGGTCGCGGGATCAAGGAGCCGATCGAGCTGACGACGACTGGTCCTCATGCGTGCGGCCATCGCCGTCTTCGTGATTCCCTGCGTCTTCATCGCCTCCGTCAATTGCTCAGCGATAAGCTCCTTGAGAGCACGCTCCTCACAAGTCCCAAGTATACCTTGCTCGGTAAGAAACTCGTCGAACGTTTCTTTGCTCACGTGCGCTTTGCTTTTCGTCATCACGTCACCTCTCGCCTGCGCTTCAGCGCAAGGTCAATATCCCGCTTTGGCGCTTTCTGCGTTTTCTTGATAAAGCCGTGGAGCAGGATCATCTGACCGTCTTCCAAACAGAAGATCACTCGCGCAATCCGGTTGCTCGTCGAGATCACTTCGAACCTCCCACAATCCATCCCCCAGCGGGGCACAATGCGGGCGTCCGATCGGCCAACCGAATTCGACTTTCTGAATATCCTTCCCGACAGTTTTTCGATCTTCAGAAGGCAAATCCAATATCCACTCGCGAACAGGATTTCGACCTGTCGAGCTGACGTAGAATCTCGCGGGAAGCTTCTTCGTGCGATCGATCATTCGGCTGCGCTTATGTGTCATTTTTGACACGTAAACGCAAGCGCCTTCTCAGCGACGCAGAACCTACTTCCCACCCCGCTCCTTCCGCAACTTCGCCCAATAATCCAGCCGCTTGCGGATCTCCCGCTCGAACCCCCGCTCGGGCGGGTCGTAGAAGGTCTGGCGGCCCAGGGCTTCCGGGAAATAATCCTGGCCGGAGAAGGCGTCGGGCGTGTCGTGGTCGTATTCGTAAGATGCGCCGTAGCCTTCCGACTTCATCAGCTTGGTCGGCGAGTTGAGGATGTGTTTCGGCGGCAGCAGCGAGCCGGCCTGCTTTGCGACCTGCATCGCCTTGCCGAAGGCGGTGTAGACGGCGTTCGATTTCGGTGCGGTGGCGAGATAGACCACCGCCTGCGCGATCGCGAGCTCGCCCTCGGGATGACCGAGGAAGTCGAAAGCGTCCTTGGCCGCGTTGGCGATGACCAGCGCCTGCGGATCGGCAAGCCCGATATCCTCGACTGCCATGCGCACGACGCGGCGGGCCAGGAACAGAGGGTCCTCGCCGGCATCGAGCATGCGCGCGAGATAATACAGCGCGGCATCGGGATCGGAGCCCCGTACCGACTTATGCAGCGCCGAGATCAAATTGTAATGGCCGTCGGCCGACTTGTCGTAGATCGGCGCCCGGCGCTGCAATATCTCCTGCAACTGCGCGGCGTCGAAAATCTCGTCCTTGCGCGCGGCGCGCCAGACTTCCTCGACGAGCGTCAGCGACGCGCGGCCGTCGCCATCGGCCATGCGCACCAGCACGGCGCGCGCTTCCTCGTCGAGCGGCAGCTTGCGGCCCTCGACCTCCTCGGCATGCGCAAACAGCTTTTCGATCGCGGCCGCGTCGAGCGAGCGAAACACCAGCACGCGCGCCCGTGACAAAAGCGCCGCGTTGAGTTCGAAGGACGGGTTTTCGGTGGTGGCGCCGACCATCACCACCGTGCCGTCTTCCATGACCGGCAGAAACGAATCCTGCTGGGCGCGGTTGAAGCGATGGACCTCGTCGACGAACAGCAGCGTGCCCTTGCCCATCTCGCGGCGTGCACGCGCGGCCTCAAAGGCCTTCTTCAAATCGGCGACCCCGGAGAACACCGCAGAGATCTGCTCGAAATGCAGATCGGTGGCGTCCGCGAGCAGCCGCGCCACCGTGGTCTTGCCGGTGCCGGGCGGGCCCCAGAACACCAGTGAGCCCAGCGTACGCGTTTCCAGCATGCGCGTCAGCGCGCCGTCGGGACCCAGAATGTGATCCTGGCCGACGACCTCCGAGAGCGCGCGCGGCCGCAGCCGATCCGGCAGCGGATGCGGAGCCTCGTGATCGAGCCCCGCCGCGGCGAAGAGAGTTGGCGTCTCCTGTGGTCGCTTCGGACTCATCCGCCCAGCGTGACGTTGATCTGCTGGCCGCCACGCACCAGCGTGATGCGCCAGATGCGCTGGCGCTCGGCCGCCGCCTTCTCGAGATCGCTGGTCTTGCTGATCTTTTGGTTGTTGACCGCCAGGATGACGTCGCCCTTCTGGAAGCCGACATTCGCGGCCGCACTGTCGCCGCCGAGATCGGTGACCACGACGCCTTCGGTGTCGGCATCCAGATGCAGCTCGTCGGCCAACGCCGGGGTGATGGTCGAGACCTTCGCACCTTGGAGAGGCGAGCGCGCGGTGATGACGAGCTCGTTGCGGCCGGCATCGGGCGCGGCGTCCAGCGCCACCGTCAGCTTGATCGGCTTGCCACCGCGCTGCACGTCGATCTGCGCGGTGCCGCCAAGCGGCCGTGTGGCGAAACGATAGTCGAAGGCGTTGGGATCATCCACGGTCTGGCCGTCGATCGAGACGATCAGGTCGGAGGATTTCAGCCCGGCCTTGGCCGCCGGTCCGTTCGGAACGACGCTTGCGACCAGCGCACCGGTCGGCGAACGCAGGCCGAGACTCTCGGCGATCTCCGGCGTCACCGCCTGCAATTTCGCCCCTAACCAGGGCCGCTTCACCGCCTTGCCGCCGCCCTTGGCGGAGGCGACGACGACGCGCACCATGTTGGCGGGGATCGCGAAGCCGATGCCCTGCGAGCCGCCGGAGCGCGAATAGATCGCGGTGTTGATGCCCGCGAGCCTGCCGTTCATGTCGACCAACGCGCCGCCGGAATTGCCAGGATTGATCGCCGCGTCGGTCTGGATGAAGAACTGGTAGTCGGTGATACCGACCTGCGTGCGCGCCAAGGCCGAGATGATGCCGTGGGTCACGGTCTGGCCGACGCCGAAGGGATTGCCGATCGCCATCACGACGTCGCCTACCATCAGCTCGTCCGAATTGGTGAATTCGAGAGCCGGAAACTTCTCCTTGGTGTCCTTCAGACGCAGCACCGCGAGATCGCTGCGAGAGTCCTTCAGCACGATCTCGGCCTCGAACTCACGCTTGTCCGACAGGGACACCTTGACCTGGTCGGCGCCTTCGATGACGTGGACGTTGGTGACAACGAGCCCCGACGCATCGACGATCACGCCCGAACCGAGCGAGCGCTGCACCTGCTCCTGCTGTTGGCCGGGCACGCCGAAGAACCGGCGGAAGATCGGGTCGTCGAGCAGCGGGTTGCGGTTCTGCACCACCTTGGCGGCGTAGACGTTGACAACCGCCGGCTGCACCCGCTGCACGATCGGCGCATAGGACAGCCGCAGTTCGGCGGGCGAGGACGGCACTCGGCGGTCCTGCGCAGCGGCCGGATTGAAGTTGGCCGAAAAGGCTATGCACAGTGCCGTGGCGACGGCGCTCCAGGTCGATCGAAACATTCCTACCTCTTGGAAAAGACGCCGGAATATAGGCGCGTTCGCCCCCCATTAGAAGGGCGCCCGGCGGCATATTCGACCCCCTTTGGCGTGTCCGGCCTGCAAGCTGTGCGTGCGAAATAGCAATTTGCCGGGGCTGTGGATTGGCATGATGTGCGTCATCTTGCATGGTGGTGCAAGGCGGATTCGGTTGCGGCGAATTTACACCAGTGGGAACCGCGCAACCGGCCGCAGCGTCGCGGGGTAGTCATCGATCAAACCTAGGCTCTCCGCCAGCGACTTGGGGAAGTTCGTCAAACGATGGAGTCATGACGTGAGCAGGACAAGAATTGCAGCCACGGCGATGGGTCTCGCCGCCGCACTGGCAGCCTCGCAGGCCCAGGCCCAATCGGCGAGCAGCAGCGACCAGGAGATCGCGCTCCTGAAGCAGCAGCTGAAGATGCTGGAGCAGAAGCTCGACAAGCTCCAGAGCCAGACCGCCGCGAATACCGCGGCCACAGCGAAGGCCAGGCTTGAGGCGAAGGCGGAGGCGAAAGCTGAAGCGCGTTCCGAAGCGAAGGCCGCCGTCGCCAACGCCAACGCGGCGATCCCGCTCAAGGGACCGGCGCCCGCATCCGGCGTCGTCGTGACAATGCCGAACAACCGACCGACCATCTGCACTGCCGATGGGGCTAACTGCGTCGGGATCACAAGCCGTGTGCATTGGGATGTCGGCGGCTACGACTATCGGCCCAACACGGCGGCGACCGTGCCGCAAAAGCTCGAAAGCGGCGAGAACGTCCGCCGCGCCCGCATCGGTGTCGCCGGCAAGTTCTTCCACGACTGGAATTTCGCGCTGGTCTACGACTTCGGCGGCTCCTCCGACGGTTTTGGCGGCGCAGCTCCGGGTTCGCTGCCCGGCGGCGGCGTCTCCGGCATCGAGAACGCCTATCTCAGCTATACCGGCCTGAAACCGTTCGGCGGCAAGATGGCCATCGAAGGCGGCATCATGGACCTGCCCTACACCCTCGATGAGGCCACGAGCTCCAACGACATCATGTTCATGGAACGCGCCTCGGCGGGGATCGTCGCCACGAGCATCGCTGCGGGCGACTTCCGTTCGGCGGTCGGCACGCGCTGGTACAACGACGTGTTCTGGGCTGGCGCCTATGTCACCGGTCCCGCCACCAGTGCGATCCACTCAGCGTCGAGCGTTGCGCCGAACGGCAGCACGGAACAATACGGCGCGGTCGCGCGTGTCGCCGGCCAAGTCGTCAGCGGCAAAGACTACTCGGTCCATCTCGGCGGCAATGCCGAATGGCTGATCCAGCCGACGCGCAATCTGGTGACGGGTGCACAGACGGTGACGCTGAACGATCGTCCGGAACTGCGCATCGATCCCACGGCGCTGGCTACGACCGGCGCAATCGCCAATGCCTCCGGCGCGCAGGTCTACAGCGTCGAAGCGGCCGCCACCTATGGACCGCTGATCCTGCAAGGCGAGTATTTCTGGTACAACATCGATCGCAGCGCCAATACCGGCCTGCCGCCGCTGGGTGCGCCAAGCCTCAAATTCCAGGGCGGCTATGCGCAAGCCGGCTACGTGCTGACGGGCGAGGGTCGCAGCTATAATGCGGCCAATGCGGCCTATGGCGGCGTCAAGCCGGCACACCCGTTCTCCCTCGAGGGCGGCGGCTGGGGCGCGTGGGAGGTCGCGGGACGCTTCTCCACGATCGACCTCAACGATCAACTCGGGACCGCAACCGGCATCGCAGGCGGCCGGCAGACCGTCTACACGGCAGCGCTGAACTGGTATGTCAACGGCAACGTCCGTTTCATGCTGGACTATCTGCATGGCACGGTATCGAGGCAGGCCACGCCGATCTCGACCGCTGATGTCGGTTCGAAGTTCGATGCGGTCGCGATGCGGACGCAGTTCGCGTTCTAGGTCTCGCTTGTCATCCCGGGGGCGCGCGAAAACGCGAACCCGGGACCCGGCATCTGCAACACTATCTGAAGGAGACAAGCCATGAAGGCCGTCGGCTACAGGAAGTCGCTTCCGATCGAGGATCAGGACGCGCTGTTCGATTTCGAGACCGCCAAGCCCGAACCCAAGGGCCGTGATATCCGCGTGGCTGTGAAGGCGATCTCGGCCAATCCGGTCGATTACAAGGTGCGCAAGCGCGCAGCCCCGCCCGAGGGCGAGACCAAGATTCTGGGCTATGACGCGGCCGGCGTTGTCGACGCCGTCGGTCCCGACGTCACGCTGTTCAAGCCAGGCGACGAGGTATTTTACGCCGGCTCGATCCTGCGCCAGGGTACCAATTCTGAATTCCACCTCGTCGACGAGCGCATCGTTGGCAACAAGCCGAAGAGCCTGTCGTTCGTGCAGGCCGCCGCCCTCCCGCTCACCTCCATCACCGCCTGGGAATTGCTGTTCGATCGGCTCGGTGCGGTGCCCGGCAAGAGTGTCGATCCGCGCACGCTCTTGATCACGGGCGGCGCTGGCGGCGTTGGCTCGATCCTGATCCAGCTCGCCCGCCGCCTCACCGGGCTGACGGTGCTCGCGACCGCGACGCGGCCGGAGTCGCAAAAATGGTGCCTCGGTCTCGGCGCGCATGCGGTGATCGACCACGGCCAACCGATGAAAGAGCAGGTCGAGAAGCTCAAGCTGCCGCCCGTCGCGCTGGTGGCGAGCCTCACATTCACCGACCAGCACTACAAGAGCATCGCCGAGTTCATGGCGCCGCAGGGCAGATTCGGCCTGATCGACGATCCCCCGGAATTCACTGTGAGCGCGTTCAAGGGCAAGGCCATCTCGGTGCATTGGGAATCGATGTTCACGCGCTCCTCCTTTCAAACCGCCGACATGATCGCGCAGCATCATCTGCTCAACGACGTCGCCGACCTCATCGACAAGGGCGTCTTGCGCACGACGCTCGACCAGACCTTCGGCACCATCAACGCGGCCAACCTCAAGCGCGCGCATGCACTGCTCGAGAGTGGCAAGTCGCGCGGCAAGATCGTGCTGGAGGGGTGGTAGCGGCCACTCACTCCGTCATGCCCGGGCTTGTCTACGGTGCCACGCCCTCGACAAACAGCAGCCGACGCTCCAGCGCCGTGTGCCGCAGCTTCAGCGCCTCGGCGTACTCGGCCGAGGCATACCATTCCTGCGCCCGCGCCATCGATGGGAACTCCACGATGATGATGGTCTTGGGCGGCGGGCCGCCCTCCACCAATTCGGCGGCGCCGCCGCGCACGAGATAGCGGCCGCCATATTGCGCGATGGTTGCTGCGGCCAGCTCGCGATAGGCTTCCATCGCGGCTCTGTCGCGTACCTCGACCTCGGAGATCACATAGGCCGGCATCCGCAGGCCTCAGGCAATCGTATTGATGATGCCGCCCTCCGCACGCAACGCCGCGCCGTTGGTCGCCGAGGCTTCCTTCGAAGCCGCATACACCACCATGTTGGCGATCTCATCGACGCTGGCGAAGCGCTGGAGCAGCGAGCTTGGGCGATGTTGTTTGACGAAATTGGCCGCGGCCTCATCGACCGACTGGCCGTTCTGCTTGGCAAGATCCTTCACGAACGTCTCGACGCCCTCCGACATTGTCGGGCCCGGCAGCACGGAATTGACGGTGACGCCGGTGCCCCGTGTGAGCTGCGCCAGGCCCCGCGCGACCGAGAGCTGCGCCGTCTTGCTCATGCCGTAGTGGATCATCTCGACGGGAATGTTGAGCCCGGACTCCGAGGAGATGAAGACGATTCGGCCCCAGTTGCGCTTGAGCATGCCTTTCATATACGCACGCGAGAGACGCACGCCGCTCATCACGTTGACCTCGAAAAAGCGGCTCCAGTCCTCGTCCGGAATGTCGAAAAAGTCCCTCGGCTCGAAGATGCCGGCATTGTTGATGAGGATGTCGACGTCAGCGCCGCGGCCAGCGCCTTGCAGCCCGCCGCGGTCGAGACGTCGGCGGCGATGCCGCGGACCTTTCCGCCCGCCCCTTCCAGCTTGCGCACGGCCGCATCGACCTTGTCCTGGCCGCGTCCGTTGATCACGACGCTCGCACCCGAGCCGGCAAGGCCCTTGGCGATGGCGTGGCCGATGCCGGCAGTCGAGCCGGTGACGAGGGCGGTCTTTCCGGATAGGTCGATGTTCATGCGTGATCTCCGTTGATGCTTGCGGAGATATTGGGCGCTGCCGGCACGATAGCAATCGGCACTCACCGACGCGTGAGGAGCGGGACGTAACCAACAGGACGGCCAATAAAAAAGCGGCGCCCGAAGGCGCCGCTTTCTGAAAACTCTCTGCCGGTCGGCTTATGCCGCCTCGGCTTCCTTTTCCCGCACCGGACCGGAATCCAGGCCCTTGGCATCGACATCACGATCGACAAACTCGATCACGGCCATCGGGGCGTTGTCGCCGTAGCGGAAGCCGGCCTTGATGATGCGGGTGTAGCCACCCTGGCGATCCTTGTAGCGGGGCGCGAGCGTGTCGAACAGCTTCCTGACCTGATCCTTGTCACGCATCTCCGAGATGGCCTGACGGCGCATGGCCAGCCCGCCCTTCTTGCCGAGGGTAATCAGCTTCTCGACGATCGGACGCAATTCCTTCGCCTTCGGCAGCGTGGTGACGATCTGCTCGTGCTTGATCAGCGCGGCGCACATGTTGGCGAACATCGCGCGGCGATGCTCAGCGGTGCGGTTGAGCTTGCGATGAACCTTGCCGTGACGCATTTATCTATTCCTTGAATTTCATTCGTCGCGACGGTTCGTCGGACCAGTTGCTCAGGTGGGCTGCCTGCGTTCGCCCGCTAAGGCGCGATGAATTCGCGCCTCAGCCTGTTGTCGTTCAGCCTGTCGTCGTTCGGATCAGTAGTGATCCTCGAAGCGCTTGGCGAGCTCGTCGATGTTCTCCGGCGGCCAGCCCGGCACTTCCATGCCGAGGTGCAGACCCATCTGGGCCAGCACTTCCTTGATCTCGTTCAGAGACTTGCGGCCGAAGTTCGGAGTGCGGAGCATTTCCGCTTCGCTCTTCTGCACGAGGTCGCCGATGTAGACGATGTTGTCGTTCTTCAAGCAATTGGCCGAGCGCACCGACAGCTCGAGCTCGTCCACCTTCTTGAGGAAGGCCGGGTTGAAGGCGAGGTCCGGGATGATCTCCTGGGCGACTTCCTTGCGCGGCTCTTCGAAGTTGACGAACACGTTGAGCTGATCCTGCAGGATGCGCGCCGCGTAGGCCACGGAATCATCCGGCGTCAGTGCGCCGTTGGTCTCGATCGTCATGGTCAGCTTGTCGTAGTCGAGGATCTGGCCCTCGCGGGTGTTCTCGACCTTGTAGGAGACCTTGCGGACCGGCGAGTACAGGCTGTCGACCGGGATCAGGCCGATCGGTGCGTCCTCGGGGCGGTTGCGCTCGGCGGGAACGTAGCCCTTGCCGGTTGCGACCGTGAACTCCATACGGATCTCGGCGCCCTCATCGAGCGTGCAGATCTGCAGGTCGGGATTGAGCACGACGACGTCGCCCACGGTCTGGATGTCGCCGGCGGTGACGACGCCCGGTCCGGACTTCTTGACGACCATGCGCTTGGGGCCTTCGCCCTGCATCTTGATCGAGATGTCCTTGATGTTGAGCACGATGTCGGTGACGTCCTCACGGACGCCCGCGATCGAGGAGAACTCGTGCAGCACGCCGTCGATGTGCACCGACTGCACTGCCGCGCCCTGGAGCGAGGACAGCAGGATGCGGCGTAGCGCGTTGCCGAGCGTCTGGCCGAAGCCGCGCTCGAGCGGTTCGGCGACGATGGTCGCGAAACGGGTCGGATCGCTGCCGGGCTGTACCTGCAGCTTGTTCGGCCGAATCAGTTCTTGCCAATTTTTCTGGATCGTCACTGTTTCACCCATACAGGCCAGTCAGACTGCTGTTGCAGGCACTGGCGTTGGAGAAAGGCCGCAGATCATTTCCACGGCTTTGCAAAAAATCATCGCGGGCGCCAATGCGCCCGCAATCTGGTATCAAACGCGCCGACGCTTACGGGGACGGCAACCGTTGTGCGGGATCGTGGTCACGTCGCGGATCGAGGTGACGGTGAAGCCCGCGGCCTGCAGCGCCCGGAGCGCCGATTCGCGGCCCGAACCGGGACCGGCGACTTCGACTTCCAGCGTGCGCATGCCGTGCTCCTGCGCCTTCTTCGACACGTCCTCGGCGGCAACCTGTGCGGCATACGGGGTCGACTTGCGCGAGCCCTTGAAGCCCATCGTGCCGGCGGAGGACCAGGCAATCGTGTTGCCCTGCGCGTCGGTGATGGTGATGGTCGTGTTGTTGAACGACGAGTTCACGTGCGCGACGCCGGAGGCGATGTTCTTGCGCTCACGACGACGAACGCGGGTGGCTTCCTTGCCCATAGACTACCTTTCCTGAAGATCTCAACGCCGCCGTAATGCCAGCGGCTACACCTGTGGAACGAAAGGCGCGTGGCGAACGGGTCATCCCCGGGTCGCCACACGCCGTGATTGGATGCGAAAACTTACTTCTTCTTGCCGGCAATGGCCTTGGCCGGACCCTTGCGCGTACGCGCGTTGGTGTGGGTACGCTGGCCACGCACCGGCAGACCGCGACGATGGCGCAGGCCGCGATAGCAGCCGAGGTCCATCAGACGCTTGATGTTGATGCCGACCTCACGACGCAAATCGCCCTCGACCATATAGTCGCGGTCGATCACTTCGCGGATCTGGAGCACTTCGGCGTCGCTGAGCTGATTGACGCGACGATCCACCGGGATCTTCACCTTCTCCAGAATCTCACCGGCGATCTTCTGACCGATGCCATGGATGTACTGGAGCGCGATCAGCACGCGCTTGTTGGTCGGGATGTTCACGCCGGCAATACGGGCCACGGCCTTCTCTCCTGTCGCCAATCCCTCGTCAGGAATCGGGCTTTAAGTGCTTGGTTTCTCGGGCAGGTGTTCACAAACGCGAACACGACGCCCACCCCTGGTCTTCCTGGGGCCCGGCATCGTTTGAAACTATCCGACTTGGATGCGGGCTTATTAGGGGATTCAGGGGGCTTTCGTCAACCGCTGCTAGCGCTTAGCTCGCCTTTTCGTGACCTTTTTTGCGGCCTTTTTGGCACCTTTCTTGACAGCCTTCCTGGCGGTCTTCTTGGCTGCCATCTTCTTTCCTGCCTTCTTGGCGGCTTTCTTGACGATTCTCTTGCCCGCCTTCGTAGCCTTCTTGGCCGCCTTCTCGGATTTGGCAGCCTTTTTGGCCGCTTTCGCAGACTTTTTGGCCGATTTCTTCGCCGCCTTGGCCTTTCTGGCCGGGGCCGCCTTTGTCGCACTCCGGGCGCGCGTCTTGCCATGTGCCTTGCCATGCGTCTTGGGCTCGACCGCCCCGAGCGCCAGGAGCTGGCGATGGATGGCGCGGGTGACCTCATCGATGGCCATCATGCCGTCGATGGTCGAGAGCTTGCGCCGCTCGGAATAGTAGTGAATCAGCGGTTCCGTCTGGCTGCGGTAGCTGGCGAGTCGCTTGGTCAGCACCTCCGGGGTGTCATCAAGCCGGACCTCTTCCCCGCGCTCGCGCATCTGGGCGACGCGAGTCTCGACGCGATTCAGGAGCGCGCTTTCGTTGACGCGGAGCTCGATCACGGCATCGAGCTTGAGGTGCTTGTGCTTGAGCAGCTCATCCAGCGCCTCGGCCTGCGGCACGGTCCGCGGGAAACCGTCAAGGATGAAACCGTTTTTGGCATCCGGCTGATCGATCCGATCGGAGATGATCCCCACCACGACATCGTCTGGCACGAGACCGCCGCTGGCCATGATCTCCTTAGCCTTGAGCCCGACCGGCGTTCCGGCCGCCACCGCTGCACGCAACATCTCGCCGGTCGAGAGCTGGACGATGCCATAGCGCTGCACCAGCAGCTGCGCCTGGGTGCCCTTGCCCGATCCCGGTGGCCCCAGAAGTATAATTCTCATCGGCGTACGCCCCCCGATTGGTGCGCGATACGTCGCGCGCCCGTGTTTTGAAGTCCAGTTACAGTGCAAATCATAATCAGCGCCGCACCGCTACCCATATCATAGGGGAGCAAATGGCCAGACGCCAAGAAGCCTTTGAGATCAATGCTTGCACGACAGGAAGAGCGACTCTGCCGAGGCGACCGAATGGCCGGCTCGCCGTCCGCGCGCATTGCACGCGCGGCGAATCGGCGGCGCAATCGCGCCGCCCGAGGGACGCCGCGCTTAACGGCGGCGGCCGCGCAGCTTCGACTTCCGGATCAGGCCTTCGTACTGATGCGCCAGGAGATAGCCCTGCACCTGCGCCACCGTGTCCATGGTGACGCTGACGACGATCAACAGCGAAGTGCCGCCAAAGTAGAACGGCACCGACGCGTAGGAGATCAGGATTTCCGGAATCAAGCAGACGATCGCCAGATACACCGCGCCGAGCACGGTGATCCGCGACAGCACGTAGTCGATATATTCCGCGGTACGCTCGCCCGGGCGGATACCCGGAATGAAGCCGCCGTGCTTCTTCAGATTGTCCGCGGTCTCGGTCGGATTGAACACGATCGCGGTGTAGAAGAAGGCGAAGAACACGATCAGCGCCAGATACATGATCAGGAACAGCGGACGGCCGTGGCCGAGCTGGGTGTTGATCCACTGGAACCATTCCGGCCCACTGCCCGCGTTGAAGTTCGCGACCGTGGTCGGCAGCAGCAGCAGCGAGGACGCGAAGATCGGCGGGATCACGCCCGAGGTGTTGAGCTTGAGCGGCAGATGCGAGGACTGCCCCTCGAACATCTTGTTGCCGACCTGGCGCTTCGGATACTGGATCAAGAGCCGGCGCTGGGCGCGCTCCACGAACACGATGAAGGCGATCACGGCCACCGCCATGATGATGACGACCAGAATCAGGCCGGTCGACATCGCACCCTGACGGCCGAGCTCGAGCATGTTGGCGAGCGCCGCGGGCAGCTCGGCGACGATGCCGGAGAGAATGATCAGGGAAATGCCGTTGCCGATGCCGCGCGACGTGATCTGCTCGCCCAGCCACATCAGGAACATGGTGCCGCCGGTCAGCGTGATCGCCGTCGACAGGCGGAAGAACATGCCGGGGTCGCTGACGACGTTGCCAGCGCCTTCGAGGCCCACCGCAATGCCGTAGGACTGGAACGCGGCCAGGATCACCGTGAGATAACGGGTGTACTGGTTCAGCAGCTTGCGGCCGGACTCGCCTTCCTTCTTCAGCGCCTCGAGCTGCGGCGAGACGGTGGTCAGGAGCTGGATGATGATGGAGGCGGAGATGTACGGCATGATGTTCAGCGCAAAGATCGCCATGCGGTGAATGCCGCCGCCAGCGAACATATTGAACATGCCGAGGATGCCGCCCGCCTGGGAGCGGAACACCTGCTCCCAGATGTTGGGATCGATGCCGGGCAACGGGATGTAGGTCCCGAGCCGATAAACGAGCAGCGCGCCCAGGGTGAACCAGATGCGCTTCTTCAGTTCGTCGGCCTTGGCAAACGCACCGAAATTGAGATTGGCTGCCAGTTGTTCCGCTGCAGAGGCCATCTTGGACTTTCTCCCGCCGCTTATTGCGCCGTTATGCCCGCGGCCGGGCTACATTATACCGGACACCGGACATTATCTGGGGCTACGGCTTCGATAAGTCCATCGTCCCGCGTGCGTAAAGGCCCGCGAGCCGCGGGCCGATGACGCAGTTGTTACGCCGCCTCGCCTTCTTCCTTGGCAGGCGCGAGGATCTTCACCGAGCCGCCGGCCTTCTCGACTGCCGCGATCGCGGTCTTCGAGGCGCCGTGCACTTCGATGTTGAGCTTGGCCTTGAACTCGCCGCGGCCGAGCAGCCGCAGGCCACCCTTGGCGCGGCGCAGCACGCCGGCCTTGACCAGGGATTCGACGTTCACGACGCTGCCGGCGTCGATCTTCTTGGCATCGACCGCATCCTGGAGCCGGTCGAGATTGATCTCGGCGAACTCCACGCGGAAGATGTTGTTGAAGCCGCGCTTGGGCAGACGGCGATGCAAGGGCATCTGGCCGCCTTCGAAACCCTTGATGCGCACGCCCGAACGCGCGGTCTGGCCCTTGCCACCGCGGCCGGCCTGCTTGCCCTTGCCCGAACCAATGCCGCGGCCGACGCGCATACGCTTCTTGCGCGAGCCGGCATTGTCGGCGATATCGCTGAGCTTCATCGCCCTGCTCCTTGTTTCTTGCGCATGACCTTCACCGAAAACGGGTCCCGCTTCGGGATCGTGCGCCTTTGCTTACTTCTCGTCGACAATGCGAACGAGATGGTGAACTTTCAAGATCATGCCGCGGACCGCCGGGGTGTCCGGCAGTTCGCTGATGCGGCCGATCTTGTTGAGCTTGAGCCCGATCAGCGTCGAACGCTGCGAGTGATGGCGGCGGATCGCGCTGCCGGTCTGCTCGAGCTTGATCGTCTTTGCGGTCGTAACGGCACTCTTGGCCATAGGCGTCTACTCCGAAAAGCTTCCGTTATTCGGCAACCGCCTCGGCGTCACCACCGATACGGCGGGACTGGAGGGTGGACACCTTGATGTTGCGGCGGGCAGCGACCGAGCGCGGCGAATCCTGATGCTTCAGCGCATCGAAGGTCGCGCGAACCATGTTGTACGGGTTCGACGAGCCGATCGACTTCGCAACCACGTCCTGGACGCCGAGCGTCTCGAACACGGCGCGCATCGGACCGCCGGCGATGATGCCGGTACCGGCCGGAGCTGCGCGCAGGTAAACACGGCCCGCGCCATGACGGCCGGCGATGTCGTGATGCAGCGTGCGGCCCTCGCGCAACGACACGCGGGTCAGGTTGCGCTTGGCGGATTCGGTTGCCTTGCGGATCGCCTCGGGCACTTCGCGCGCCTTGCCGTGACCGAAGCCGGCGCGGCCCTTCTGGTCGCCGATCACGACCAGCGCTGCGAAACCGAAGCGCTTGCCGCCCTTGACGACCTTGGCGACGCGATTGATGTGGACGAGCTTGTCAACGAACTCGCTGTCGCGCTCTTCCCTGCGTTCACGTCCGCCGCCGCGTTGATCGCGTCCACCACGTTGTTCGCGTTCTGCCATGGTTTTTCCAGTCCTTCAGAGGCTTACGCCTCAATCCTCAAATTCTGTTAGAAGCTCAGCCCGCTTTCACGCGCCGCGTCGGCAAGAGCCTTGACGCGCCCGTGATAGAGATAGCTGCCGCGATCGAACACGACTTCCTTGACACCCTTCTCGGCGGCGCGCTCGGCCAGCAGCTTGCCGACCGCCTTCGCCGCATCGATGTCGGCGCCGGTCTTGCCGCCATCGCGCATCGACTTCTCGAGCGACGAGGCAGAGGCCAGCGTCTCGCCCTTCAGGTCGTCGATGACCTGGGCGTAGATGTGCTTGGACGAGCGGAACACCGACAGGCGCGGACGGCCGCCACCCGAGCGGCGCAGCTTCAGTCGTACACTGCGCTTGCGCCGGGCATTCGTAACCTTGGCTTTCGACATGACCGGCTCCGTTACTTCTTCTTGCCTTCCTTGCGGAAGATGAATTCGCCAACATACTTCACGCCCTTGCCCTTGTAGGGCTCCGGCGGACGATAGGAGCGAATCTCGGCGGCGACCTGGCCGACGCGCTGAATGTCGCTGCCGGTCACCGTGATCTCGGTCGGCTTCGGCACGGTGATCGTGATCCCCTCCGGGATCGCGTAGACCACATCGTGGCTGTAGCCGAGCGCGAGCTGCAGGTTCTTGCCCTGCAGCGCGGCGCGGTAACCGACGCCGGTGATTTCGAGCTTCTTCTCGAAACCCTTGGTGACACCCTCGACCAGATTCGCGACCTGGGCGCGAGCGGTCCCGTACAGGGCCCGCGCGCGGTTGGTCTCGACCCGCGGGTTCACCTTGACCTGGCCGTTGTCGAGCTTCACCTCGACGTCGTTATGGACGACGAACTGAAGCTGGCCCTTCGGCCCCTTCATCTTGACGGTCTGCCCGTCGACGGTCGCGGTCACACCCGACGGCACCGCTACCGGTCTTTTGCCAACACGTGACATGGATCAAAAATCCTTCTCAGAACACCGTGAAGAGAACTTCGCCGCCCACGTTCGCTTCACGCGCACTGTGGTCAGCCATGATTCCCTTCGGCGTCGACAACACCGAAATGCCGAGTCCGTTATTGACCCGCGGCAGGTTCTTCACCGAGGCGTACACGCGACGTCCGGGCTTGGAGACACGCTCGATCTCACGGATAACGGGCTCGCCGTCGAAATACTTCAGCTCGATCTCGATCTCGCTGCGGCCCGAGGAATGCTCGAGCGTCGCGTAACCGCGGATGTAGCCTTCGCTCTTCAGCACCTCGAGCACGTTCTCGCGCATCTTCGAGCCAGGCGTGGAGACCTTGTTCTTGGAGCGCATCTGCGCGTTACGGATGCGGGTGATCAGATCGCTGATTGGATCGTGCGTAGACATCTAAACGACCCTCCTTACCAGCTGGACTTCACGAGGCCCGGGACCATGCCCTTGGAGCCAAGGTCCCGCATTGCGATGCGGGACAGTTTGGTCAAGCGATAGTTCGAGCGCGAACGGCCCGACAGCTCGCAACGCAGACGGATGCGGGTCGCCGACGAGTTGCGCGGCATTTCCGCCAGCTTCAGGGTCGCAGCGAACCGCTCCTCCATCGGCAACGTCTTGTCGGCGATGATCGCCTTCAACCGCTCGCGCTTCGGGGCGGCGTTCTTCGTCATCCGCTTGCGCCGGTTGTTCTTCTCGATTGAACTCTTCTTTGCCATGCTTGGCTCCTGGGTATCCGCGTTTGAGAGGCTTTAGGTCAGCGTCTCACTGCCGGAACGGGAAATTGAATGCGGTCAACAAGGCCCTCGCCTCGTCGTCGGTCTTGGCCGTGGTGCAGACGGTGATGTCCATACCGCGGGATTCCGTGACCTTGTCGAAGTCGATCTCGGGGAAAATGATGTGTTCCTTGAGGCCGAGCGAGTAGTTGCCGCGGCCATCGAAGCTCTTCGGGTTCAAGCCGCGGAAGTCGCGGACGCGGGGCAGCGCGACCGTCACCAGACGATCGATGAACTCGTACATACGGGCCTTGCGCAGCGTGACCTTGCAGCCGATCGGCTGGTTCTCACGCAACTTGAAGGTCGCGATCGCGATCCGCGAATAGGTCACGATCGCCTTCTGGCCGGCGATCTGGGTCAATTCCGCAGCGGCGTTCTCGGCCTTCTTGCGGTCGTTGACGGAATCGCCAACGCCCATGTTCAGCACGACCTTGTCCAGGCGCGGAACCTGCATGACGTTCTCATAACCGAACTTCTCGGTCATTTCCGTCCGGATCTTCGCGTCGTATTCCGCGCGCAGGCGCGGTGTGTAAGCGGCCTCAGCCATCGATCTCAGCTCCCGAGCTCTTGGCGATGCGGACCTTCTTGCCGTCCGCCAGAATCTTGAATCCGACGCGGGTCGGCTTCCCGTCCTTGCCGACATACGCGATGTTGGACAGTTGGATCGGCGACTCTTTCGAGATGATGCCGCCCTCCTGGGCCTGCGTCTGCTTCTGGTGACGCTTGACCATGTTGATGCCGCGCACCAGCGCCGTACCGGCGTCGGGACGCACTTCGAACACCTCGCCGGTGCGGCCTTTGTCGCGGCCGGTCAGCACGACGACCTTGTCGCCCTTGCGGATCTTCGCAGCCATCACAGCACCTCCGGCGCGAGCGAGATGATCTTCATGTGGTTCTTGGCGCGCAGCTCGCGCGGCACGGGCCCGAAGATACGGGTACCGACCGGCTCGGACTGATTGTTGATCAGAACGGCGGCGTTGCGGTCGAAGCGGATGACCGAACCGTCGGCGCGGCGAATGTCCTTGCGGACGCGCACCACGACGGCCTTCATCACGTCGCCCTTCTTCACCTTGCCGCGCGGAATAGCTTCCTTGATCGAGACAACGATGATGTCGCCGATCGTGGCGTAGCGGCGCTTGGAGCCCCCGAGCACCTTGATACACATGACACGGCGTGCGCCAGAATTATCGGCCACGTCGAGGTTGGTCTGCATCTGAATCATTGATGCACCTCGTCCTCTTCTCTTTGCGCCAGCCCAGCCGGCGCTCAACATTAACCTGAAGTCAGTCGGCTAAAGCCAACAGATCAGGCGCTTTTCTTGTGTTCGCCCCGGATCACGACCCAGCGCTTCAACTTCGAAATCGGCTTCGATTCCTCGATCCACACCATGTCGCCCGGCTTGAACTCGTTGCTCTCGTCGTGCGCGTGGTAGTTCTTCGAACGGCGGATCGTCTTCTTGTAGATCGGGTGCGTAAAGCGGCGATCGACGCGCACCACGATGGTCTTGGCTTGCTTGTCGCTGACGACCACGCCCTGCAAAGTACGTTTCGGCATCTTCGTAAGCCTCTTACTTCTTCTTCGCGCGCGTCTGCGCGGCGACGGTCTTGATCCGGGCGATGTCACGGCGGGCTTCGCGCAGGCGCGAGGTGTTCTCGAGCTGCCCGGTCGCGCGCTGGAAGCGCAGGTTGAAGCGCTCCTTCTTCAGGTTCAGGATGGCGTCGTCCTGCTGATCGGGGCTCAACGCGCGGATGTCTTCGATTTTCATCTGGGCCATGGCCATTACTCCGCAATGCGCTCGACGAAGCGCGTCTTGATCGGCAGCTTGGCTGCCGCCAGGGTCAGCGCTTCACGCGCCGTCTGGGTGTTGACGCCGTCGATCTCGAACAGCACCCGGCCCGGCTTGACGCGCGCGACCCACAATTCCGGCGCGCCCTTGCCGGAACCCATGCGGACTTCGGCAGGCTTCTTCGACACGGGAACGTCGGGGAATATGCGGATCCAGACGCGGCCGGCGCGCTTCATGTGGCGGGTCAGCGCGCGGCGAGCGGCTTCGATCTGGCGCGCGGTGACGCGCTCAGGCTCGGTCGCCTTCAGACCGAACTGGCCGAACGCCAACGTCGCGCCCGAAGACGCAACGCCGTGGATACGGCCCTTATGCGCCTTCCGGAACTTCGTTTTCTTAGGTTGCATCATGGCTTCAAGCCCTCAAATTCTCTGTGCTGGCGTCAGGCTGCAGCGTTGTCCCGGCGCTGCCGGCCGCCGCGATCGCCGCCGCCACCAGTCTCACCTTCGGCCATTCTCTTGTCCTGGGCCATCGGATCGTGCTCGAGGATCTCGCCCTTGAAGATCCAGACCTTGACACCGCAGGTGCCGAAGGTCGTGAACGCGGTCGCAACCCCGTAGTCGATGTCTGCGCGCAGCGTGTGCAGCGGCACGCGACCTTCGCGGTACCACTCCATGCGCGCGATTTCCGCGCCGCCCAGACGTCCCGAGCAGTTGATGCGGATGCCTTCCGCACCGAGACGCATCGCTGACTGCACGGCGCGCTTCATGGCGCGGCGGAACGCCACGCGGCGCTCCAGCTGCTGCGCGATCGACTCGGCCACCAGCGTCGCATCGAGCTCCGGCTTGCGGATTTCGACGATGTTGATGACCACGTCGGACGCCGTGATGTCCGCGACCTTCTTGCGCAGCTTGTCGATGTCGGCGCCCTTCTTGCCGATCACCACGCCCGGACGAGCCGAGTGGATGGTGACGCGGCACTTCTTGTGCGGACGCTCGATCACGATGCGGGCAACGGCTGCCTGCTTGAGCTCCTTGTGCAGGATCTCACGAATCTTGACGTCCTCGTGCAGCAGCTTGCCGTATTCCTGCTTGCCGGCGTACCAGCGGGAATCCCAGGTCCGGTTGATGCCGAGACGCAGACCGATCGGATTGATCTTTTGACCCATCGTGTTCTCCTGCGTCCCTTAAGCCGCTGCTGCGGCTTCGACCTGACGAACGATGATCGTCAGCTGTGAAAATGGTTTGTAGACACGGCCCGAACGGCCACGGCCGCGGGCGGCAAAGCGCTTCATCACGAGGCCGTTGCCGACGAAGGCCTGCGCCACGACGAGATCGTCGACGTCGAGGTCGTGGTTGTTCTCGGCGTTGGCAATAGCCGATTCCAGGCACTTCTTCACGTCAACCGCGATCCGCTTGCGCGAAAACTGCAGGTCGGCGAGCGCAGCAGCCGCCTTCCGGCCGCGAATGAGCTGGGCGACCAGGTTGAGCTTCTGCGGGCTCACCCGCAGCATCCGGGCGACCGCCTTGGCCTCGTTCTCGGCGAGGCTCCGTTCGCGCTTAGGTTTGCTCATCGTTTAATCCTCAAGCCTTCTTGGCTTTCTTGTCCCCGGAGTGGCCATGGAAGGTGCGGGTCGGCGAGAACTCGCCGAACTTGTGACCGACCATTTCCTCGTTGACGGCCACCGGCACGTGCTTCTGACCGTTGTAGACGCCGAAGGTCAGGCCGACGAATTGCGGCAGGATCGTCGAGCGACGGCTCCAGATCTTGATGACGTCGTGACGGCCGGACGAGCGCGCGGCATCTGCCTTCTTGAGCAGAGAACCCTCGACGAACGGGCCTTTCCAGACTGAACGAACCATGTCCGGCGTTCCTTACTTCTTCCGCTTGTGGCGGCTTAGGAGAATGAATTTGTTGGTCGACTTGTTGGAGCGGGTCTTCTTGCCCTTGGTCGGCTTGCCCCACGGAGTAACCGGGTGGCGGCCGCCCGAGGTACGACCTTCACCACCGCCGTGCGGATGGTCGATCGGGTTCATCGAAACGCCGCGGTTGTGCGGCTTGCGGCCCAGCCAACGGTTGCGGCCGGCCTTGCCGATCGACGTGTTCATGTGATCCGGGTTCGACACCGCGCCGATCGTGCCGCGGCAACGGCCGTGCACCAGGCGCTGTTCGCCCGAGTTCAGGCGGATGATCACGTAGTCCTGGTCGCGACCGACGAGCTGGGCATAGGTGCCCGCGGAACGGGCGAGCTGGCCGCCCTTCCCGATCTTGACCTCGATGTTGTGGATGATCGTGCCGACCGGCATGTTGCCGAGCGGCATGACATTGCCCGGCTTCACGTCGACATAGTTGCCGGCGACGACGGAATCACCGACGGCCAAACGCTGCGGCGCCAGGATATAGGCCTGGGTGCCGTCTTCGTACTTGACCAACGCGATGAATGCGGTGCGGTTCGGATCGTACTCCAGCCGCTCGACCGTCGCGGGCGCATCGACCTTGTCGCGCTTGAAATCGACGGTACGCAACGTTCGCTTATGACCACCGCCGCGGAAGCGCACGGTGATGCGACCGGTGTTGTTACGGCCGCCGGAGGAGTGCTTGCCTTCGGTGAGCGCCTTGACCGGCTTGCCCTTGTAGAGGGCCGAACGATCGACCATGACCAGCTGGCGCTGGCCCGGCGTCGTGGGATTGAATGTCTTCAGTGCCATCGTCGTACGACCTTACAGACCGGTGGTCACGTCGATCCGGTGACCCTCTTCGAGAGTCACGATCGCGCGCTTGGAGTTCGACTGCGAGCCGAGATTGCCACGGAAGATCTTGGTCTTGCCCTTGCGGACCAGCGTGTTGACACTCTTGACCTTGACGTCGAACAGCTTCTCGATCGCTTCCTTGATCTGCGGCTTGGTCGCCTTCGCGGCCACCTTGAACAGCACCTTGTTGTGCTCCGAGGCGATCGTGGCCTTTTCGGTCACGACCGGCGACAGGATCACGTCGTAGTGGCGAGGCTCGATGTTCTTCGTCATTTGAAGCGCGCCTCCAGCGCATCGATGGCGGCCTTGGTCAGAACAAGCTTCCGACGGCGCAGGATGTCATAGACGTTGATGCCCTGGATCGGCAGCACGTCCATGTTCGGGATGTTGCGGGCCGCAGCGGCGAAGCCGTTGTTGAGCTCGGCGCCGTCGACGATCAGCGCGTTGGTCAAACCCAGACCGGAGAAATGACCGAGCAGCGCCTTGGTCTTGGCAGCTTCCAGCGCGGCCTTGTCGATCACGATGAGATCGCCGTCCTTGGCCTTGGCCGAGAGCGCATGCTTGAGGGCGAGCGCACGGACCTTCTTCGGCAGGTCGGTGGCGTGCGAACGCACCACCGGACCGAAGGCACGGCCACCTCCGCGGAACTGCGGCACCCGGGCCGAGCCGTGACGAGCACCACCGGTACCCTTCTGCTTGTACATCTTCTTGCCGGTGCGCCAGATCTCGGCGCGGCCCTTGGCCTTGTGCGTACCGGCCTGGCGCTTGTTGAGCTGCCACTGCACGCAACGTGCAATGATGTCCTGGCGCGGCTCGAGGCCGAAAATGGTGTCGGAAAGCTGGACCGAGCCGGCTTCCTTACCTTCGAGGGTCGTGACCTTCAATTCCATCTCACGCCTCCTGCGCAGCCGGAGCAGCGTCCGCTTCGCCAGCAACCTTGAACTTGCCGGGCTTCGGAGCTTCCTTAGGCAGCGGCTTCTTGACGGCGTCGCGCACGCGGATCCAGCCGCCCTTGGAGCCGGGAACGGCGCCTTCGACGAGGATCAGACCGCGTTCGACATCGAGCTGGACGACCCGAAGGTTGAGCGTGGTGATGCGGTCGACGCCCATGTGACCGGGCATCTTCTTGTTCTTCCAGGTCTTGCCCGGGTCCTGACGGCCACCGGTCGAACCGATCGAACGGTGCGAGACCGAGACGCCGTGAGTGGCGCGCAGACCGCCGAAGTTCCAGCGCTTCATACCGCCGGCAAAACCCTTACCGACCGAAGTACCGGTGACGTCGACGAACTGACCGACGACAAAGTGGTCGGCCAGGATCTCGGCACCGACGGGGATCATCTGATCCGCGGAGACGCGGAATTCCTCGACCTGCCGCTTCGGCTCGACCTTCGCGACCGCGAACTGGCCGCGCTCCGCCTTGGGCATGTACACGGTCTTGCGGCTGCCAGAACCAAGCTGGAGCGCGACATAACCGTTTTTCTCTTCGGTGCGGTGGCCTACGACCTGGCAATTGCCGAGCTTCAGCACGGTCACGGGGATATGTTCGCCGGCCTCTGTAAAGACCCGCGTCATCCCGACCTTTTGTGCGATCACTCCGGAGCGCATCGGCGTGCTTCCTGTTCTTTCTGTCCGCTAGTGGCGAACGTGATCCAAAAATCTTAGAGCTTGATCTCGACGTCGACACCGGCGGCCAAGTCGAGCTTCATCAAAGCATCGACGGTCTGCGGGGTCGGATCGACGATGTCGAGCAGGCGCTTGTGAGTGCGCATCTCGAACTGCTCGCGGCTCTTCTTGTCGACGTGCGGCGAACGGTTGACGGTGAACTTCTCGATGCGGGTGGGCAGCGGAATGGGTCCGCGGACCTGCGCGCCGGTGCGCTTCGCCGTGTTCACGATCTCGCGGGTCGACGTATCGAGGATACGATGGTCGAACGCCTTGAGACGGATGCGAATGTTTTGGCCGTTCATTGCCGTGGTCTTTCTTCAATGGGGTGGCGAATAGCGAATAGCGAATGTCACATTCGCTATTCGCCGATCCCTATTCTCGTAATTACTCGATGATCGAGGCGACGACGCCGGCGCCGACGGTGCGGCCACCTTCGCGGATCGCGAAGCGGAGCTTCTCTTCCATCGCGATCGGCACGATCAGGTGCACTTCCATCGCGATGTTGTCGCCCGGCATCACCATCTCGGTGCCTTCCGGCAGATGCACGACACCGGTCACGTCGGTGGTGCGGAAGTAGAACTGCGGACGGTAGTTGGTGAAGAAGGGAGTGTGGCGGCCGCCCTCTTCCTTGGTGAGGATGTAGGCCTCAGCCTTGAACTTGGTGTGCGGCTTGACCGAACCCGGCTTGCACAGCACCTGGCCGCGCTCGACGTCCTCGCGCTTGGTACCGCGAAGCAGCGCACCGATGTTGTCGCCGGCCTGGCCTTGATCCAGCAGCTTGCGGAACATTTCGACACCGGTGACCGTGGTCTTCTGCGTGGCGCGCAGACCGACGATCTCGATTTCCTCGCCGACCTTGACGATACCGCGCTCGACACGGCCGGTCACGACGGTGCCGCGGCCCGAGATCGAGAACACGTCTTCAACCGGCATCAGGAACGGCAGATCGACCGGACGCTCCGGCTGCGGAATGTAAGCGTCGACCTGCTTCATCAGCTCGAGGATGGCGTCATGGCCGAGCGTCTTATCGGAATCTTCGAGGGCGGCAAGCGCCGAGCCCTTGATGATCGGGATGGTGTCGCCCGGGAATTCGTACTTCGAGAGCAGCTCGCGGACCTCGAGCTCGACGAGCTCGAGCAGTTCCGGATCGTCGACCATGTCGCACTTGTTGAGGAACACGACGAGCGCGGGAACGCCGACCTGGCGGGCGAGCAGGATGTGCTCGCGGGTCTGCGGCATCGGACCGTCGGCGGCCGACACGACCAGGATCGCACCGTCCATCTGGGCGGCGCCGGTGATCATGTTCTTCACGTAGTCGGCGTGGCCGGGGCAGTCGACGTGCGCGTAGTGGCGGTTCTTGGTCTCGTATTCGACGTGCGCCGTCGAGATCGTGATGCCGCGCGCCTTCTCTTCCGGCGCCTTGTCGATCTGGTCGTACGCGGTGAACGTCGCGCCGCCGGCTTCGGCGAGGACCTTGGTGATCGCCGCGGTCAGCGACGTCTTGCCATGGTCGACGTGACCGATGGTGCCGATGTTGCAGTGCGGCTTGTTACGTTCAAACTTTGCTTTGGCCATTTGACTCTCCGTTCAATCGTCAGTTCGAGACCGACGACAATCAGGCAAACTTCTTCTGGACTTCTGCCGACACGTTGGCCGGCGCTTCTGCGTAGTGGTCGAACTGCATGGTGAAGGTTGCGCGACCCTGGCTCATCGAGCGCAGGTTATTCACGTAACCGAACATGTTCATGAGCGGCACCATCGCGTTGATGACGTTGGCGTTGCCGCGCATGTCCTGACCCTGGATCTGACCGCGCCGCGAATTCAGGTCGCCGATGACGGAGCCGGTGTAATCTTCCGGGGTCACCACTTCGACCTTCATGATCGGCTCGAGCAGGACGGACTTGCCCTTCTGCAAGGCTTCGCGGAATGCAGCACGCGATGCGATTTCGAAGGCGAGCGCCGACGAATCGACGTCGTGATACTTGCCGTCGACGAGCTGAACCTTGACGTCGACCACGGGGAAGCCCGCGACCACGCCGGAACTCAGCACGCTGTTGATGCCCTTCTCGACGCCGGGGATGTATTCCTTCGGCACCGCACCGCCGACGACCTTGGACTCGAACTCGTAGCCCTTGCCGGGCTCGTTCGGCTCCACGATGATCGACACTTCCGCGAACTGTCCGGTACCGCCGGTCTGCTTCTTGTGGGTGTACTTGACTTCGGACCTCTTGGTGACGCGCTCACGGAACGCCACCTGCGGCGCGCCGATGTTGGCATCGACCTTGTAGGTGCGGCGGAGAATGTCGACCTTGATGTCGAGATGGAGCTCGCCCATGCCCTTGAGGATGGTCTGGCCGGACTCCTGATCGGTCGACACGCGGAAGGACGGATCCTCCGCGGCGAGCTTCGCCAGCGCCACGCCCAGCTTTTCCTGGTCGGCCTTGGACTTAGGCTCGATCGCGATCTCGATGACGGGCTCGGGGAATTCCATCTTTTCGAGGATCACCGCCTTGTCGGGATCGCACAGCGTGTCACCGGTGCGCGCTTCCTTCAGGCCAGCCAGTGCGACGATGTCGCCGGCATAGGCTTCCTTGATGTCTTCGCGGTTGTTCGCATGCATCAGCAACATGCGGCCGATGCGCTCCTTGCGGTCGCGCGTCGAATTGATGACGCCGGTGCCCGACAGCAGCGTGCCGGAATAGATGCGGCAGAAGGTGATGGTGCCGACGAACGGGTCGTCCATGATCTTGAAGGCCAACAGAGCCAGCGGCTCCTTATCGTCCGGCAGGCGAACGACCTCGTTGCCGTCTTCATCGACGCCCTTGATGGCGGGCACGTCAACCGGCGACGGCAGATAATCCACGACTGCGTCGAGCAGAGGCTGCACGCCCTTGTTCTTGAACGCCGAGCCGCACAATACCGGGAAGAACGCGCCAGTCAGCACGGCCTTGCGGATCAAGCGCTTCAACGTCGGCTCATCGGGCTCCTTGCCGTCGAGGTAAGCGGCGAGAACTTCGTCGTCGAGCTCGACGGCGGCTTCCAACAACTTCTCGCGATATTCCTTGGCCTTCTCGACCATGTCCTCGGGAATATCGATGTCCACGAACTTGGCGTCGAGCTTCTCTTCTTCCCAGACCACGCCCTTCATGCGAACGAGGTCGACCAGGCCCTTGAAGTTGTTCTCGGAGCCGATCGGAAGCTGGATCGCGATCGGCTTTGCGCCGAGGCGGTCGACGATGTCCTGCATGCACTTGTAGAAGTCAGCGCCGGTCTTATCCATCTTGTTGGCGAAGACGATGCGCGGAACTTTGTACTTGTCGCCCTGGCGCCAGACCGTCTCGGTCTGGGGCTCGACGCCCTGGTTCGAGTCGAGCACGCACACGGCGCCGTCGAGCACGCGCAGGCTGCGCTCGACTTCGATGGTGAAGTCGACGTGGCCGGGAGTGTCGATGATGTTGAGACGCTTGCCTTCCCAGAACGCGGTGGTCGCGGCCGACGTAATCGTAATGCCGCGCTCCTGCTCCTGCTCCATCCAGTCCATCGTCGCGGCACCTTCGTGCACTTCGCCGATTTTGTGGCTCTTGCCGGTGTAATAGAGAATGCGCTCGGTGGTCGTGGTCTTGCCGGCATCGATATGCGCCATGATACCGAAGTTGCGGTAATTCTCTATGGCATGAACGCGGGGCATGGAGTGTTCCTTAGATTCCGTGTGTCGCCGTTACCAGCGATAGTGCGAGAAGGCGCGGTTGGCTTCCGCCATCCGGTGCACGTCTTCGCGCTTCTTGACGGCGTTACCCCGGTTGTTCGACGCATCCAGGAGCTCCGCAGAGAGCCGCTCGGTCATCGTCTTCTCGTTGCGATCGCGCGCAGCCGAGATCAGCCAGCGAATGCCCAGCGCCTGACGGCGCACCGAGCGAACTTCGACCGGAACCTGATAGGTCGCGCCACCGACGCGGCGGGAGCGCACTTCAATCGTCGGCATGACGTTCTCGAGCGCCTGCTCGAACACGCCGAGCGGGTTCTGCTTTGTCTTGCTTTCAATGAGGCCGAACGCGCCGTAGACGATGCCTTCGGCGACCGACTTCTTTCCGGCGTACATTACCGAATTCATGAACTTCGTGACGATGATATTCCCGAACTTCGGATCGGGAAGGACTTCGCGCTTTTCGGCAGAATGGCGACGAGACATGGACCTGGTTCCCGCTTACTTCGGACGCTTGGCGCCGTACTTCGAACGGCGCTGCTTACGGTTCTTGACGCCCTGGGTATCCAGAACGCCGCGGAGGATGTGGTAGCGCACGCCGGGCAAGTCCTTGACGCGACCGCCGCGGATCATGACCACCGAGTGCTCCTGGAGGTTATGGCCCTCACCGGGGATGTAGCCGATCACCTCGAAGCCGTTGGTCAGGCGCACCTTGGCAACCTTACGAAGCGCCGAGTTCGGCTTCTTCGGGGTCGTGGTGTAAACGCGTGTGCAAACACCGCGCTTCTGCGGCGACTGCTGCAGCGCCGGCACCTTCTTGCGCGACTTCTGCACTTCCCGCGGTTGAGCGATCAGCTGGTTGATCGTCGGCATCCTGGCATTACCCTTTGTGTTCTGCCGCGGCCCGTCACCGGGTCCGCAAATTCTTTCGAGCTACCCGCCCGACGAGGCCGCCTTCCGCGGAACAATCCGCACAAAGCGAAATCGCGCCAACCACCCGTCAACGGGCGGAAAGCGCTTCGACGCCACAGAGGACCGCAGTAGTTGAACCGGTCAGCTTGAAGCTGCGGCCCGCGCACCGAGGTCATGCATCCGAATTCGATCTCGAGAGAACATGCTCAAGAGAACTAAAATCGCACTGGCATTGCCTAGCTATGATCGACAGCGTTTGAGCGGCATTCGTCGAGGTTGGTGCCTGTCTTGGTGATCCCAGGGGATCAAACAGGTGGCCCGTTCCGACGTTGGCGATGCTCACCGCCTGTCGTTAAGTGAGGGGGTTCTATAAGTGGGAGTCGGTCAAGTCAAGGCGAAACGTCAGTCAGAAGCGCTTCCCGCACCTGCCGAAATCGCTTCTTGGGCCGCTCGCTGCGCCTTCGTGAGATGGAAACGAAGAGCGCGTCGCGCCACCTCGAAACCTATTTATACCCGGGTTAAATATACTTTTATAACCATTGGCTAAGGCTTTCTTTCCTGTTGGAGCGCCAATGTGCCGCCTTGGGCAGAGATTAGCGCCATGCGGTACACCGACATTGCCATTATCGGCGGGGGATTGTCCGGCTCGACCGCCGCCGCGATGCTCGGCCGTAGCGGCATTTCGACCATCCTGATCGATCCGCATGAGAGCTATTCGGCGGACTTTCGGGTCGAAAAACTCAGCGGTCACGTGCAGGTTGGGCGATTCCTGCAGACGGGAATCGCCGAATCGGTGTTGCACCGCGCGACCTTTGTGGGTGAGAACTGGATCGCGCGCTTCGGCCGCCTTCTCGACAAGGCGCCGAGCCGGCAGTTCAACATCCTCTACGATTCCCTCGTCAACGCTGTCCGCGACGAAATTCCTGCCGGCGTCGAGCGCATCTGCGCCAAGGCTGTCTCGGTCGAGACGAGTGCGGAGCGGCAGAAGGTCACTCTCTCCAACGACGCGATGGTCTCCGCCCGGCTGGTCGTGCTCGCCAACGGACTCAATGTCGGCCTGCGCCACCAGCTGGGAATCGCCCGAAAAGTCGTCAGTGCCTGCCATTCGATTTCGATCGGGTTCGACGTGGTGCCCGCGGGACGGGACTCGTTCGACTTCCCTGCGCTGACCTATTTCTCGGAACGGCCGAGCGACCGCATCCCCTACCTCACGCTTTTTCCGATCGGGACGCGGATGCGCGCCAATCTGTTCGTCTATCGCAGCTTCGACGATCCCTGGCTGCGTGAGCTGCGCCGCGCGCCGGCCGAGACGTTGAACGCTGCGCTGCCACGGCTCAAGCACATCACCGGACCATTCGACATTCCCAGTGAGCTGAAAATCCGTCCGGTCGATCTCTATGTGAACGATGCCAGCGGCCAGCCGGGTCTCGTGCTGGTGGGCGATGCCTTCTCGACCTCCTGCCCGGCCGCCGGCACCGGGTGCGACAAGGTCTTCACCGACGTCGAGCGGCTCTGCAACGTCTATATCCCGCAGTGGCTGGCCTCCGACGGGATGGATACAAGCAAGATCGCCGCCTTCTACGCAGACCCGGTCAAGCGGGAGTGCGACGATTGGTCGGCCGCGAAGGCCTTCGATTTCCGCTCAGTCTCCATTGCGACAAGCCCTTATTGGACGGCGCAGCGCTGGGCACGCTTCATTGCCTGGTCGGTTCAGGGACTATTGCGGCCGCTTGGAGCAGCCTTCGATCTGGAGCCGAACTTCCTCGGTCACTCCTCCTCATCGTCCTCGTCGAGGTCGTCTTCATCCTCGTCGTCTTCGTCGCTGTCCTCGTCGACGTGAGCCGGCGCGCCATGCGGTTGGTGGATCTGGTCGTTCCACAGCTTGCGATAGGTGCCGTTCTTGGCGAGCAGCTCGGCATGTGAGCCGCGCTCGATCGCCCTGCCCCCTGAAATCACGATGATCTCGTCCATCTCGACCACCGAGGTCAGGCGGTGGGTTGACCAGATCATGGTGCGGCCCTTGGCGACCTTCAGCAGCGTGCGGTTGATCGCAGCTTCCGTGGTCTGGTCGAGCGCCGAAGTGGCTTCGTCGAGCAGCAGCACGGAAGGATTACGGATGACCGCGCGCGCGATCGCGATGCGCTGGCGCTGGCCGCCCGACAAGGTATCGCCGCGCTCGCCCACCGGCGTGTCGTATCGTTGCGGCAGGCTCATGATGTAACGGTGGATCTCGGCTTTCTTGGCCGCCTCCTCCACCTCCTCATCGGTCGCGCCCTCCTTGCCGAGCCGAATGTTCTCCCGGATCGACATGTTGAACAGCATATTCTCCTGGAACACCACCGCCATGCTCCGGCGCAGGGAGTCCAGCGTCACCTTGCGGACGTCGACGCCGTCGATGGTGACGCGCCCCTCGTCCGGCACATAGAGCCGCAGGATCAGATTCAGCAGCGTGCTCTTGCCGGAGCCGGACGGACCGACGATGGCAATGCGCTTGCCGACATTGAGCTTGAGGCTGAGATTGTCCAGCACTGGCGTCTGGCTGCCTTCGTACTGGAACGTCACGTGGTCGAAGGTGATGTCGTTGGTGATGCGGGGCAGATCGGGCGCGCCGGCACGATCGGCGCTGCGCGTGGGCTCGTCGAGCAACTCCTGCATATGACGGATCGCGGCTGCCGCGGAGATCGACACGGGGATGAAATGCATCACATGGGCGATGTTGTAGGACACCTCCCAGAACGCACTCTCGAAGGTGACGAAGGTGCCGATGGTAATCTGCCCCTTCGTCGCCAGATATGCGCCGATCGCGAGCACGACGAGATGCAAGAGCAGCACCGAGATGGTGACCGTCCGCTCCACCATGGTCGACAGGAACGCCGCCGAGGCCATCCTGTTTCGCGTCTCGTCGTTGCGGAATTTGAAGAAGCCGAACATCCGGCGTTGCAGGCTGAACGCCTTGATCACGGCCTGCGCCGCCACGTTCTCCTGCACCATGCCGAGCAGCGCAGATTCATTGAGCTTCTGCTCGTAATTCGCCTGGACAGCCTTCGGCGTCAGCATGCGGGGACCGATCAGCGTGATCGGGAACACCAGCAGCGCAACCGCCGCGAGCTGCCAGTTCAGGAACACCATCAGGATGATGCCCGCGATCAGCTCCAGGAACGGCAATGCCGCGCTGTTGGCGAAGGTCTTGACCGAACCCTCGAAGGCCGCGAGGTCGACTGAGAAGCGCGACAGGATCTCGCCGCGCTTGGTGCGGCCGAAATAGGCCGCCGGCAGGTCCTGGACGTGCTCGAACAGCCGTTTGCGGACGTCGGAAATGATGCACGCCGCGAGCCGCGCATCCCAGCGCTCGTACCAGACCGCGACGATCGAGGTGAATATGCCCGCGACCGCGAGCACGCCGAGGATCTTGTACAGCGCCTGAAAATCCTCCTCGCCGAGCGCGTCGTCGATCAGGTACTTCAGGCTGAGCGGCATGATGACGTTGAAGAGCGTCTCGACGAAGACGCCGAACGCCACGAAGGACAGCATCTGCTTGTAGTTGAACAGGAAGGGTTTGACGAAACCCAGGATGGTCGCGAGCGCGCCGGCGGCCTCGCGCGCGGTAAAGACGACGAGGTCCTCGTCCTCATCGTCGTCATCGAGCTCCAGCCCGCCATCCTCCTCGTCTTCATCGTCCTCGTCGTCTTCAAGGTCCGGCTTGGCGGTAGGGACAAGCTTGTCGTCGAGCTCGGCCGCCTCTTCCGCGGCGAGCTTCTGTTTGTCGGGCGGGAGGGGCTTGGACGCCATGAAACCAACCGATGCTGACGGCCGGCATGACCGCAGAGAAAGCAGGAAATAGCGCCAACCGCTACTGCATCGATTCTATGCGATCAAGATGAATTCGGCAAAACAATTGGCGAAGGCGCCCGCTTCAGGCGGCTAGTCGTCTTCCTCATCCTCGACCTTGTCGAAAAAGGAATAGCGCAAGGAATCGGCGTCGGCGTACCACTGGCCCGGTCCCTTGTTGGCGGCGAGCGTCGTCTCCCAGAGCGCGTCCGTGCAGTCCTTGCGGTGCATCGACAGCTCGAAGCCGTTGCCGAAGAACAGTTCGGACCATTCCCACCAGGTGCCGAGCTTCTTGACGCCGCGCAGAAGGTCGTAGCGGTCGATCAGTGCCGGCGCCATGTCCGAGGTGATCGAGCCGAACACGAGCCCGGTCTTGACCACACGGTTCAGCTCCCTGATCGCACGGACCACCTGCTTCGGGGAAACATGGCAGAGGCTGGTCTCGAACACGAAGTCGAACGCACCATCCTTGAACGGCATGTCGGTGATCGAACCGAGCTTGTTGTACTTCCTCAGCGCCTTCGGCGTTCTGGCGTGAATGGTGCGGTTGTTCTCGATACCGAAGGCATCGATGCCGCGATCACGTAGCGCGCCGACAAGCTCGCCGCTGGCCGAGCCCGCGATCAAGAGCTTCGTGCCTTTGGCCTTGCCCCAGACGATGCCGATCAGTTTTGTGAGATAGTCGGGATCCGTGAAGTGTTGCCACACCTCGCTGTAGGGGCCCTGGCCGCGATAATTGTCAAAATAGGCACGATCGATCTTGTCCGAGAGCGGCTTGTCGTCCTGGGAACGCTCGCGGCGCAAGCGCATCATCTCGGTCAAGATGATGTCGGTCGCCGCGTCCGAGGAATCGAGCAGGCCGTTCAGCGTCGAGTCGAACAGATAGTCGCCGACCACCACGATTCCGGGATGTTCCTTCGGCTCGGGCCGGTGGTTGGTCATGACGTCGCGCACGGGCAAGCCGCCCGGAATCGCGTTCACCGAGGACAGCCAGCGGTGGATCTTGCCTTCCATGAAATGCGCGCGTGCATCGCCGAGCGATGCCGGAAGCGATTTCAGCGCGGCATCGATCAGCTCCCGGTCGGAAAGATTCGCAAAGGCCAGCGCATCGGAGCCCGGAATCAGCCAGTTCAGCACGCCGTGCTTGCCCACATCATGGCGGGCGCCCTCGTTATAGACGCAGCAACCGCCAAAGGCTTCCGACATGAACCAGGCGCCGGCGATCTTGTCGCCCCAGAACGGCGTGTCGAACAGGATCGAGACACGCAAATAGTGCGCAGGACGGTCGAAGTACGCGACGTGCTTGACCATCGACTTGCGGAGCTGTTCGCCTTCCCAGCCGACGGTCCCAAGCCAGGAATGCGGCAGACAGACCAGCACAAGGTCGAAGTCGCGCGTCTCCGGCCCCTTGCCGTTCATCATCTTGAGTTGATAGCGGCCGGTCGGCGCCTTGCCGACCGTGAGGATTCGGTGATTGAGCTGGATGTCGGCATTGACCTCCGACTGGAGGCACTCGATGAGCTGCTCGTTGCCGTTCTGGATGGAATAGAGGCCGATATAGCCGTCGACATCCATCAGGTAGTTCTTGAGCGCGTTGAGCCCGTTGGTGTTGTGGCTCTCGGTCGCGAGGTCCGAGCGCGCCATCACCTTGAAGAATCGCTTTGCGGTCTCGTCCTCGACCTCCTCGTCGAGCACCTGTTCGGCGGTCTTGTAGGCCCAGGGATTCTCGTTGTCGTGCGCGCCGACACCCTCGTAGTACTCGATCGGCGTCATCGCCTCGGCGCAGCGCTTACGGAACGCCTCGATTGCGGCTGCGGTCTTGGCACCGTATTTGCGGCGCATGCCCGCGACGTCGTTGAGGAGCTCACCGCCGAACTGCACCTGCTCGGCATCCATCGGAATGGTCTGCAGGCCGAAATGCTGGATCAACTCGCGCAACGGATCCGGCCCGGTCATCGAGTAGTCGTAGATCTCGGCAACGCCGGCCTCGTACATCGCGGGCGCGGAATCGAATTTGCGCGTGACGATCTTGCCGCCGAGCCGGTCGGATGCCTCGTAGATGGTGACGCGGCAGAGGTCGCCAAGCTTGCGCTTCAGATACCAAGCGCTCATCAGCCCGCCGGGGCCGCCGCCTACGATTGCGAGATCAAGCATGAGAATTCCGTGGTCTCCGGCCCGCCCCCTTCACGGGACCACCGGTCTAAGCTCTCCTAGCAGAAGCGCTTTTGCGCCTGAAGGAAAGATGAACAAAGGTTGATCCTGCACCGCAACAGGGAAACAAAGCAGCAAAAAGGCCGGCTTTCGCCGGCCTTTTCAGTGTCCTCGGTATTCCTACGGATGAACGATCATTCCGCAGGTGGCAGCGCCATCGGCTCCACTTCCGGCGCCGGCGGCACGACCGCCGCCTGCTTCTCGCGCTCGTCGAGGATCATCTTGTCGCGCTTCACAGCGACTTCGCGGATCTTCGCCATGGAGGCGCCGGTGCCTGCCGGAATCAGCCGGCCGACGATGACGTTCTCCTTGAGGCCTTCGAGCGGATCGACCTTGCCGTTGACCGCCGCTTCCGTGAGGACTCGGGTGGTCTCCTGGAACGAGGCCGCCGAGAAGAAGGAGCGGGTCTGAAGGCTCGCCTTGGTGATGCCGAGCAGAACCGGCGTCCCCGTGGCGATCTTCTTGCCCTCTTCCTTGGCCTTCGCGTTGATCTGGTCGAACTCGATCTTGTCGATCTGCTCGCCCGAGATCATGTCCGTGTCGCCCTGGTCGGTGACTTCCACCTTCTGGAGCATCTGACGGACGATCACCTCGATGTGCTTATCGTTGATGAGCACGCCCTGGAGCCGATAGACCTCCTGGATCTCGTTGACCAGATAGGCCGCGAGTTCCTCGATGCCCTTGACCGCCAAAATGTCGTGCGGCGCCGGATTGCCTTCCACGATGAAGTCGCCCTTTTCGACGACGTCGCCGTCCTGAAGGTGGATGTGCTTGCCCTTCGGGATCAGGTACTCGCGCGCCTCTTCGGTCTTGTCCATCGGCTCGATCGAGATGCGACGCTTGTTCTTATAGTCGCGCCCAAACCGGATGGTGCCCGCGATTTCGGCGATGATCGCCGCATCCTTCGGACGCCGAGCCTCGAACAGTTCCGCCACCCGCGGCAGACCGCCGGTGATGTCGCGCGTCTTGGCGCTTTCGGTCGAGACACGGGCGAGAATGTCGCCCGCCTGGACCTTGGCGCCGACATCGACCGACAGAATGGCATCGACCGACAGCATGTAGCGGGCATCGCCGCCACGGGCGAGCTTGAGCACCTTGCCGTCCTTGCCCTTGATCACGATGGCGGGACGCAGGTCCCCGCCGCCGCGCATCGAGCGCCAGTCGATGACCACGCGCTTGGCAATACCGGTGGCCTCGTCGAGCGTTTCCGAGATCGACTGTCCCTCGACCAGATCCTCGAAGCCGATAGTACCTTCGACCTCGGTGAGGAGCGGACGGGTGTAGGGATCCCATTCCACGATACGCTGGCCACGCTTGACCATGTCGCCCTCGTCGACGTGCAGGCGCGAACCGTACTGAATACGGTGCGTCGCACGCTCGGTGCCGTCGGCATCGACGATCGCGATCACCATGTTGCGAACCATCGCGACCAGGTGGCCTTCGCTATTGCGGGCGATGGCCTTGTTCCTGATCACGATCTTGCCGTCGAAGTTGGATTCGACGAAAGATTGCTCGTTCAGCTGCGCCGCACCGCCGATGTGGAAGGTGCGCATGGTGAGCTGGGTGCCCGGCTCGCCGATCGACTGGGCCGCGATGACCCCGACCGCTTCGCCGTGGTTGACCGGCGTGCCGCGAGCGAGATCGCGGCCGTAGCACTTGCCGCAGATGCCGTTGACGAGCTCGCAGGTCAGCGCCGAGCGGATCTTCACCTCCTGGACGCCGCCCTGATGGATGGCATCCAGATGGCTCTCTTCCATCAGCGTACCGCGCTTGAAGATCACCTTGCCCGTGCTGTCACGCACGTCTTCGCAGGCCGTGCGTCCGAGGATGCGCGAGCCGAGCGAAGCGACCACGGTGCCGGCATCGACGATGGCGCGCATCTTGATGCCGAGCTTGGTGCCGCAATCGTCCTGCGTGATGATGCAATCCTGCGCGACGTCGACGAGACGACGGGTCAGATAGCCGGAGTTCGCGGTCTTCAACGCGGTGTCCGCGAGGCCCTTGCGGGCGCCGTGGGTCGAGTTGAAGTACTCGAGCACCGAGAGGCCTTCCTTGAAGTTCGAGATGATCGGCGTCTCGATGATCTCGCCCGACGGCTTGGCCATCAGGCCGCGCATGCCGGCGAGCTGGCGCATCTGGGCCGGCGAACCGCGGGCACCGGAGTGAGCCATCATGTAGATCGAGTTGATGTCGGCATCCGCCCCACTCGCCGTCTTCTTGGTCGAGGAGATCTCCTTCATCATCGCCTTGGCGATTTCTTCCGTGGCCTTCGACCAGGCGTCGACGACCTTGTTGTACTTCTCGCCATGGGTAATCAGACCGTCGTTGTACTGCTGCTCGAAATCCTTCGCCAGCGTACGGGTAGCGTCGACGATCTTCCACTTGGAGTGCGGCACGACCATGTCGTCCTTGCCGAACGAGATGCCGGCCTTGAACGCGTTGTAGAAGCCGAGCGCCATGATGCGGTCGCAGAAGATCACCGTCTCCTTCTGGCCGCAGTGGCGGTAGACCTGGTCGATGACGCCGGAGATCTCGCGCTTGGTCATCAGCTTGTTGATGATCTCGTACGGAACGCGCGGGTTCTTCGGCAGCAAATTGCCCAGCATGACGCGGCCGGCGGTGGTCTCGATCCAGCGCCTGGAGATCTTGCCGGTCTCGTCGATGCCTTCCCACCGGTACTTGATCTTGGTGTGGAGGTGGATGACCTTCGCGTGCAGCGCGTGCTCGAGCTCCGCCATCTCGCCGAAGATCTTGCCCTCGCCGGGCAGGCCTTCGCGCATGATGGAGACGTAGTAGAGACCGAGCACGATGTCCTGCGACGGCACGATGATCGGCTGGCCGTTCGCCGGATGCAGGATGTTGTTGGTCGACATCATCAGGACGCGCGCTTCCAGCTGCGCTTCCAGCGACAGCGGAACGTGCACGGCCATCTGGTCGCCGTCGAAGTCGGCGTTGAACGCGGCGCAGACCAGCGGGTGGAGCTGGATCGCCTTGCCCTCGATCAGCACGGGCTCGAACGCCTGGATGCCGAGGCGATGCAGCGTCGGTGCGCGGTTGAGCAGCACGGGATGCTCGCGGATGACCTCGTCCAGGATGTCCCAGACCTCGGGCCGCTCCTTCTCGACCAGCTTCTTGGCCTGCTTCACGGTGGTGGACAGGCCCTTGGCGTCAAGCCGCGAGTAGATGAACGGCTTGAACAGTTCGAGCGCCATCTTCTTCGGCAGACCGCACTGATGCAGGCGCAGCTCGGGACCGACCACGATCACCGAACGGCCCGAATAGTCGACGCGCTTGCCGAGCAGGTTCTGACGGAACCGGCCCTGCTTGCCCTTGAGCATGTCGGCGAGCGACTTCAGCGGACGCTTGTTGGCACCGGTGATGACGCGGCCACGGCGGCCGTTGTCGAACAGCGCGTCGACAGCCTCCTGAAGCATGCGCTTCTCGTTGCGGATGATGATGTCCGGCGCGCGCAGCTCCATCAGCCGCTTCAGGCGGTTGTTGCGGTTGATGACGCGGCGGTAGAGATCGTTGAGGTCCGAGGTCGCGAAGCGGCCGCCATCCAGCGGCACCAGCGGACGCAGGTCCGGCGGAATCACCGGAACCACCGTCATGATCATCCATTCCGGCTTGTTGCCGGAGTGGCGGAACGCTTCCACGATCTTCAGGCGCTTGGCGAGCTTCTTGTGCTTGATGTCGGAGTCGGTCTCCTGCATCTCCGCACGCAAGGTCAGCTCGAGCTTCTCGAGGTCCATGCCCTTGAGCAGCTCGCGAATCGCTTCCGCGCCGATCATGGCGGTAAAGGAATCCTGGCCGTATTCGTCCTGCGCCTTCAGATACTCGTCTTCCGACAAGAGCTGACGGTCCTTCAGCGCGGTGAGGCCCGGCTCGAGCACGACGTAATATTCGAAATAGAGGATCCGCTCGAGATCCTTCAACGTCATGTCGAGCAGGAGGCCGATGCGCGAGGGCAGCGACTTCAGGAACCAGATGTGGGCGACGGGGGCCGCGAGCTCGATATGGCCCATGCGCTCGCGCCGGACGCGCGACAGCGTGACCTCGACCGAGCACTTCTCGCAGATGATGCCCTTGTACTTCATGCGCTTGTACTTGCCGCACAAGCACTCGTAGTCCTTGATCGGCCCGAAGATGCGGGCGCAGAATAGGCCGTCGCGCTCGGGCTTGAAGGTACGGTAGTTGATGGTTTCCGGCTTCTTGATCTCGCCGTACGACCAGGACAGAATCTTCTCGGGGCTCGCGATCGAGATCCGGATCTGGTCGAAGACCTGAGCCGGCGTCGTCGGATTAAAGAGATTCATAATTTCTTGGTTCATCGTCTTCTCCTCGCGTGCCGGTCGCCTCCGGCAGCAAATTCGAAAATCACTATGCGGGGCGCCCTGCCCTCGCGATTCCAGGACTGGGCGCCGATGCCCGGCCATTCAGGCCGGGCATGAGGGTCGTATTACTCGGCCGCTTCCGCCGTCCCCGGTCCGACCTTGGAATTGTGCAGATCGACGTTGAGGCCGAGCGAGCGCATTTCCTTGACCAGCACGTTGAACGATTCCGGAATACCGGCCTCGAAGGTGTCGTCGCCACGCACGATCGCCTCGTACACCTTGGTACGGCCGGCGACGTCGTCCGACTTCACGGTCAGCATCTCCTGGAGCGTGTACGCCGCGCCGTAAGCCTCGAGCGCCCACACTTCCATTTCGCCGAAGCGCTGACCGCCGAACTGCGCCTTGCCGCCCAGCGGCTGCTGGGTAACGAGCGAGTACGGACCGATCGAACGCGCGTGGATCTTGTCGTCGACGAGATGGTGCAGCTTGAGCATGTAGATGTAGCCCACCGTCACCTTGCGGTCGAAGGCGTCGCCGGTGCGGCCGTCATAGACGGTCGACTGGCCCGAAGCGTCCAGACCGGCAAGCTTCAGCATCTCCTCGATGTCGGCTTCCTTGGCGCCGTCGAACACCGGCGTCGCGATCGGAACGCCGCGGCTCAGATTGTGGCCGAGCTCGATCAACTCGTTGTCGTTGAGCGACTTGATCGTCTCGTCCTCGCCGTAGACCTTCTTCAAGGTTTCCTTCAGCGGCCGGATGTCCTGCTTCGACAAATAGGCATCGACCGTCTGGCCGATACGCTTGCCGAGGCCGGCACAGGCCCAGCCGAGATGGGTCTCGAGGATCTGTCCGACGTTCATGCGCGATGGCACGCCGAGCGGATTGAGCACGATGTCGGCATGCGTACCGTCTTCGAGGAACGGCATGTCCTCGATCGGCACGATCTTCGACACCACGCCCTTGTTGCCGTGGCGGCCGGCCATCTTGTCGCCGGGCTGGATCTTGCGCTTCACCGCGACGAAGACCTTGACCATCTTCATCACGCCGGGCGGCAATTCGTCACCGCGCTGAAGCTTTTCGACCTTGTCGAGGAAGCGCTGTTCCAGCCCCTTCTTCGACTCGTCGTACTGCTTCCGCATGGCCTCGATCTCGGCCATCAGCTTGTCGTTCGGCGAAGCGAACAGCCACCACTGCGACTTCGGGTACTCCTCGAGCACCGCACGGGTGATCTTGGTGTCCTTCTTGAAGCCCTTCGGACCGGCGATGCCCTGCCGTCCTTCGAGCAGCTCGGCAAGACGGTTGTAGACGTTGCGGTCCAGGATCGCCTGCTCGTCGTCGCGGTCCTTGGCCAGACGCTCGATCTCTTCCCGCTCGATCGCCAGCGCACGCTCGTCCTTGTCGACGCCGTGCCGGTTGAACACGCGCACTTCGACGATGGTGCCCTGCACGCCCGGAGGAACGCGCAGCGAGGTGTCGCGGACGTCGGAAGCCTTCTCGCCGAAGATGGCGCGCAGGAGCTTTTCTTCCGGCGTCATCGGGCTTTCGCCCTTCGGCGTGATCTTGCCGACCAGGATGTCACCGGCGCGTACTTCCGCGCCGATGTACACGATGCCGGCTTCGTCGAGGTTCTTCAGCGCTTCTTCCGAGACGTTCGGAATGTCGCGGGTGATTTCCTCGGGTCCGAGCTTGGTGTCGCGGGCCATTACCTCGAATTCTTCGATATGAATTGAGGTAAACACGTCTTCCTTCACGATCCGCTCGGAGAGCAGGATCGAGTCTTCGAAGTTGTAGCCGTTCCACGGCATGAACGCGACGAGCACGTTCCGGCCGAGCGCGAGCTCGCCGAGATCGGTCGACGGACCGTCGGCGATGATGTCGCCCTTCTTGACAATGTCGCCGACCTTCACCAGCGGACGCTGGTTGATGCAGGTCGACTGGTTGGAGCGCTGGTACTTCATCAGCCGGTAGATATCGACGCCCGACTTGGTCGGATCGAGATCTTCCGTGGCGCGGATCACGACGCGGGTGGCGTCGATCTGGTCGATCACGCCCGAACGGCGCGCCGCGATCGCAGCACCCGAGTCACGCGCAACCACGCCTTCCATGCCGGTGCCGACGAACGGCGCTTCGGCGCGAACCAGCGGCACCGCCTGGCGCTGCATGTTCGAGCCCATCAGCGCGCGGTTGGCGTCGTCGTTCTCGAGGAACGGGATCAGCGCGGCCGCGACCGAAACGAGCTGCTTCGGCGACACGTCCATGTAGTCGACCTTGTCCGGGGTGACCGGCAAGACTTCGCCGGCGTGACGGCAGACCACGAGATCTTCGGTGAAGCGGCCCTTCGGATCGAGCGGCACGTTGGCCTGCGCGACCGTGTAGCGGCCCTCTTCCATCGCCGAGAGGTACACGACCTCGTCGGTGACGCGGCCGTCCTTGACCTTGCGGTAAGGCGTCTCGACGAAGCCGTACTTGTTCACGCGCGCGAAGGTCGCGAGCGAGTTGATCAGGCCGATGTTCGGACCTTCCGGCGTCTCGATCGGGCAGATGCGGCCGTAATGCGTCGGATGCACGTCGCGGACCTCGAAGCCGGCGCGCTCGCGGGTCAGACCGCCCGGTCCAAGTGCCGACAGGCGGCGCTTGTGGGTGATCTCCGACAGCGGGTTGGTCTGGTCCATGAACTGCGAGAGCTGCGAGGAGCCGAAGAACTCGCGCACGGCGGCGGCCGCCGGCTTGGCGTTGATCAGGTCCTGCGGCATGACCGTGTCGATGTCGACCGAAGACATGCGCTCCTTGATCGCGCGCTCCATGCGGAGCAAGCCGATGCGGTACTGGTTCTCCATGAGCTCGCCGACCGAACGCACACGGCGATTGCCGAGATGGTCGATGTCGTCGATCTCGCCCTTGCCGTCGCGCAAATCCACCAGCGTCTTGATGACGGAGAGGATGTCTTCCTTGCGGAGCGTGCGTTGGGTGTCGGGCGCATCGAGGTCGAGGCGCATGTTCATCTTGACGCGACCGACCGCCGAGAGGTCGTAGCGCTCGGCGTCGAAGAACAGTGACTGGAACATTGCCTGCGCCGAATCCAGCGTCGGCGGCTCGCCGGGACGCATCACGCGGTAGATGTCGAACAGCGCGTCCTCGCGCGTCATGTTCTTGTCGGCCGCGAGGGTGTTGCGGATGTAGGCGCCGACATTGACGTGGTCGATGTCGAGCAGCGGCAGCTCCTTGTAGCCGTGCTCGTTGAGAACCTTGATCGACTTGTCGGTGATCTCTTCACCGGCTTCCGCGTGGATCTCGCCGGTCTTGGGATTGACGAGGTCCTCGGCGATGTAGTTGCCGACGAGCTCAGCATCCGAGAGGCGCAGCGCCTTCAGCCCCTTCTCCTGCATCTGACGCGCACCGCGCACGGTGAGCTTCTTGCCGGCTTCGAGCACGACCTTGCCGGTATCGGCGTCGATCAGGTCGTTGATGGTCGAGTAGCCGCGGAAACGATTGGCGTCGAACGGAACGCGCCAGCCTTCCTTGATCCGCTTGTACTGGATCTTCTTGTAGAAGGTGCTGAGGATCGCCTCGCCGTCGAGACCAAGCGCGAACATCAGCGACGTCACCGGAAGCTTGCGGCGACGGTCGATACGCGCATAGACGATGTCCTTGGCGTCGAACTCGATGTCGAGCCAGGAGCCGCGATATGGGATCACGCGAGCGGCGAACAGCAGCTTGCCCGACGAATGGGTCTTGCCCTTGTCGTGGTCGAAGAACACGCCCGGCGAACGGTGCATCTGCGAGACGATGACGCGCTCGGTGCCGTTGACGATGAAGGTGCCGTTCATCGTCATGAGCGGGATGTCGCCCATGTAGACGTCCTGCTCCTTGATGTCCTTGACCGACTTCGCGCCGGTTTCCTCGTCGATATCGAACACGATGAGGCGTAGCGTCACCTTGAGGGGGGCCGCGAAGGTCATGCCGCGCTGGCGGCACTCGTCGACGTCGTATTTCGGCGGCTCGAACTCGTAGCGGACGAATTCCAGCATCGAGGTGCCCGAGAAGTCGGAGATCGGGAACACCGAGCGGAACACCGCCTGCAAGCCCTCGTCCGATCGACCGCCCTGGGGCTCGTCGACCATCAGGAACTGGTCATAGGACGCCTTCTGAACCTCGATGAGGTTCGGCATCTCGGCGACTTCCTTGATGTGTCCGAAGAACTTGCGAACGCGTTTGCGACCGGTGAATGTCTGCTGCGCCATCGTGGCCTCTCATTTTCGTCGCCCGATTTGGGCGCGCCCTCCGGAACGCGGCGACCGCCGCTCCCTGGGTTGAATTTTTCGAACCCGTCTTGGGGGCCGGAGACTCAGTTTCAGGTAGGAATGTCCTGAATCTGTTCTTCAGACCTTCAAAACGCAAAACGACGCGCGGGGCGCAGGAGCGCGCCCGCCCGTCACAACCAACCTCTTCACGGACTGCAAAAGCCCGAAATAGCTTGCTCTCCCCACGGCTTACAGGGAATGCGGCATCCCTGCCCACCGCGCTTTCGTGCTGCCGACCCGATATGGGGCGACATTAGTGCAGATTCGAGGGACAAACCCTCAAATCCCCACACTTTTTCGTGTTCGGCCTGCGTCGGGTCGTTCCGTCGCACGCCTTTTGCATCTGGCCCGCCCTTTCAGGGAGCGGACCGAGACCCCGGTTGCGATGATGCTCACCGGGATCTCGTGTCAGTAAGCGCTGCTTACTTGAGCTCGACCTTCGCGCCAGCCTTCTCGAGCTGGGCCTTGAGCTTCTCGGCTTCGTCCTTGTTCACGCCTTCCTTGACAGGCTTCGGCGCGCCCTCGACGAGGTCCTTTGCTTCCTTCAGGCCCAGGCCGGTGATGGCGCGGACTTCCTTGATGACCTCGATCTTCTTGTCGCCGGCAGCGGCAAGAACGACCGTGAACTCGGTTTTCTCTTCGGCCGGAGCGGCGGCAGCGCCACCACCAGCCGGGCCGGCCACGGCGACAGCCGCGGCAGCCGAAACGCCCCACTTCTCTTCGAGGAGCTTCGCGAGTTCGGCAGCTTCGAGCACGGTGAGGCTCGAGAGGTCGTCAACGATCTTCTGCAGGTCAGCCATTGTTCAGTTTCCTTGAATGTAAGTCTGGTTCGGGTTTGAGTTTTGCGAAGGGCGTCAGGCCGCTTCGCTCTTTGAGGCATAAGCCTGAATGACACGCGCGAGCTTGCCCGCGGGCGCGTTGGCGAGCTGAGCGATCTTGGTCGCCGGGGCCACAAGCAGGCCGACGATCTTGGCGCGCAGTTCGTCAAGCGACGGCAGCGAGGCAAGTGCCTTCACGCCGTCGACATTCAGGACGGTCGTTCCCATCGAGCCGCCAATGATGACGAACTTTTCGTTCGCCTTGGCGAATTCGACGGCGACCTTTGGCGCCGCTACCGGATCGTCCGAAGTGGCGATCACGGTCGGTCCCTTCAGCATGGGGCCGATGGCAACGACGTCAGTGCCTTCAAGAGCAATTTTGGCGAGACGGTTCTTCGAGACCTTCACCGAGGCGCCAGCCTGCTTCATCTGCGAGCGCAGCTTCTGCATCTGGGCAACGGTCAGGCCGGAATATTGGGCAACGACCGCGACGCTCGTGGTCTTGAAGACCCCATTGAGCTGTTCGACCGCTTCCTTTTTTGCCGCTCGTTCCACAGCAAGCTCTTTCCGGTTGGCGGTCATCGCGAAAGCGGGACCGCCGGGTTGCACCCATCGTCCCGCCCAAACCTGAACCTCAGGGCCAAACCCATCGGACACGCCGGGCAAGACGACAATTCAAAGCCTGCCCTCCGAGAGCCCGTTAGAGCCCACGGCGTGTCGAGGTCCGAACCAAACCCATTCCGCAACCGACCCTAAGGTGGCCACGAAGTGAAATCCGGTCTTCACCCGTCTATGCAGGCCATGCGATTAAGCCGTTGAGAAATCGGAATTCCCCGCGGGCGCCTGCAGTCTTGGACAGGACAAGGTCAGCCGGCGAACCGCCCGACCTCTGCCCGCACCCCACACCCGACGGTTTTCCCTCCCTTTCCAGCAAATCCTCACGGACGCCCTGAAAAGGAATGATCTCCATCGCTTGTTTTCGGAATGCGTGCACGAACGCGCCAGCCGAGGCCGGCACGTCCGGAAGCGGTTCTTTAACCGCTCGGGGCCTGCTTGCCAAGAGCAAAATTCACACCAGTTCCAATCCGTTGCCGCTCGCGCTTAACCATGGCCGAAAAGGGCCGGTTTCCGCTCATTTGACCGCGTAAGGCAACTTCTTGCCCTCGAAAAACGCGGTCAGGTTCGCCAGCACGCAGTTCTGCATGGCGACGTGCGATTCCAGGGTGTGGCCGCCAATATGGGGGGAGAACACGACGTTGGGCAGTGCCGTCAGCGCGTCAGGAGCGTGCGGTTCCTTGTCATAGACATCGAGACCGGCTCCAGCGATGGTCTTCTGGGTGAGCGCCAGCACCAGGGCTTTCTCATCGATCACCGAGCCGCGGGAGATGTTGACGACATAGCCGTCCGCCCCGAGGCGCTTGAGGATATCGGCGCTGACGGCATGCTGGGTCTCGGCTCCTGCCCGGACCGCGATCATCAGCACGCTGCACCAGTCGGCCAGCGCCTCCAAGGTCGGGAAATATTGATAGGGCAGATCGTACCTGCTGCGGCTGAAATAGCCGATCTCGCTCTCGAAGGACGCGCAGCGCGCTGCGATCTTGCGGCCGATCTCGCCCATGCCGTAGACCCCGATGCGGCGGCCCGGCATCCCGGCCTGCGGGCGCATCATCGGCGAGGGCTTTGACGCGGCCCAATCGCCGCTTCGGACGTACTGGTCGGCCACCAGGATTCGCCGCGTCGCCGCGAGCATCAGGGTCATCGCGATGTCGGCGACGGAGGCCGCATTGGCACCCGGGCTATGTCCGACCGCAATATTGCGGGCAGCAGCGGCCTTCAGGTCAACACCGTCATAGCCGGTGCCGTAGCAGACGATGGCACCGAGCTTGGGAAACAGGTCCATCGCCTCCGCGCCCAGCGGCGTTCCGCCGGCGGTGAGCACTGCACGGATATCGCCGAGCGCGTCGGCCGAAAACATCTCCCGCGCCGGCTTGCCGCCGGTGTCGAGCAGCTCGAACCGCTCGGCGAAGCGCGCCATCATCGTCTTGGGAAAGCGCGAGTAGATCAGGACCTTGTCAGTCATTGTTCTTGTTTCCGGTGAACGCCGTCACAAACGACGAGGGGCGGAATCGGTTGCCCAATTCCGCCCCTCGCCTCATGTCATTTGCAAACCTTAGCCGAGAATGGTGCCCGGCTCGACCTTCACGCCGGGGCCCATCGACGAGGACACCGCAACGCGCTGGATGTAGGTGCCCTTGGAACCGGCCGGCTTGGCCTTGGAGACAGCGTCAGCCAAGGCCTTGATGTTTTCGACCAGTTTTTCCTCGGTGAACGAGGCCTTGCCGACGCCAGCCTGCAGGATGCCGGCCTTCTCGACGCGGAACTCGACCGAGCCGCCCTTGGCGCCCTTCACGGCGCCGGTGACGTCCATGGTCACGGTGCCGATCTTCGGGTTCGGCATCAGGCCGCGCGGGCCCAGCACCTTACCGAGACGACCGACCAGCGGCATCATGTCGGGGGTCGCAATACAACGATCGAAATCGATCGTGCCGTTCTGCACCTTCTCGACCAGGTCCTCGGCGCCGACGACGTCGGCTCCGGCAGCCTTGGCCTCGTCGGCCTTGGCGCCGCGGGCGAACACGCCGACGCGGAGCGTACGGCCGGTGCCGTTCGGCAGGGTCACAACGCCGCGGACCATCTGGTCGGCGTGACGCGGATCGACGCCGAGATTGATCGCGACCTCGATGGTCTCGTCGAACTTCGCTTTCGCGCGTTCCTTGACCATCTTGATGGCGTCTGCGAGCGGGTAAAGCTTTTCGCGATCAATACCTTCGCGGGCTTTGTTCAAACGTTTTCCGATTGCCATGACCGCTTACCCTGCCACTTCCAGACCCATCGAGCGGGCAGAGCCCTCGACCATCTTCATGGCCGCTTCGATGGAATCGCAATTGAGATCCTTCATCTTCTTCTCGGCGATCTCGCGCACCTGCGCTTTGGTCACCGCACCCGCCTTGTCACGGCCCGGCGCCTTGGAGCCGGACTGGATCTTGGCAGCCTGCTTGAGGAAGAAGGACATCGGCGGCGTCTTCATCTCGAACGTGAAGGAACGATCGGCGTAGATCGTAATCACGACGGGAATCGGGGTGTTTTTCTCTTCCTTCTGGGTCTGGGCGTTGAACGCCTTGCAGAACTCCATGATGTTGAGACCGCGCTGACCGAGCGCGGGACCGATCGGGGGCGAAGGATTCGCCGCACCGGCCGGGACCTGAAGCTTCAGGTATCCGGTCACTTTCTTTGCCATGTATCACTCCTGGTGGGCCGGCCTGGGCCGGCGGTTTCAGGTTCGTGGTCTGGGTCGGAGGCGGCTGGCGACCGCCCTCTCCCTCCCACGGCCTCTTGTTACGCGAGACCGAAGCCTCACGCCTACCCGATCAGACCTTCTCGACCTGACCGAATTCCAGTTCGACCGGCGTGGCGCGGCCGAAGATCGACACCGCGACCTTCACGCGCGAGCGCGCCTCGTCGATTTCCTCGACCACACCCGAGAACGAGGCAAACGGGCCATCGGCCACGCGCACGTTCTCGCCGATCTCGAACGACACCGACGCCTTCGGCCGTTCCACGCCCTCCTGCACCTGGTGCAGAATGCGCATGGCCTCGGCTTCCGAGATCGGCATCGGCTTGTTTTCCGCGCCGAGGAAGCCGGTCACCTTCGGCGTGTTCTTGATCAGATGAAACGCCTCGTCGGTCAGCTTCATCTTCACCAGCACGTAGCCCGGGAAGAACTTGCGCTCGGCGTCGATCTTGCGGCCGCGGCGCACTTCCGTGACCTTCTCGGTCGGAACCAGCACCAGCTCGAACAGCTCCTCGAGCCCGCGCTGCTTGGCCTGCTCGCGGATCGATTCGGCGACCTTCTTCTCGAAGTTCGAATAGGCGTGGACGATGTACCAGCGCTTGTCAGACAATTGAGCCGTTGCTGTTGCCATCAGTGAATGCCCAGAAGGAAGGTGATGAGGACGCGGATGATCTGGTCGGCGGCGAAGAAGAAGATCGAGGCCACGGCGACCATGACGAACACCATGATGGTGGTGATCGTGGTCTCGCGGCGGGTCGGCCAGGTGACCTTGGCGGTCTCCGAGCGGACTTCCTGCAAGAACTTGAACGGGCTGACTGCCATCGTTTGATGTCCAACGTCCGTCGACAGACGCGAATGAATTTCAGGGATCCGAACAGCCGCCGTTGGCCCAGCCCTCTGTCGAAGGATGAGCCGGAAATCGGGCTCGATTGTTCGGGGATTCAAAGCCGCGCCGGAAATCCGCGTCTAACGGGCCGGCTGCGAGTGCGCGGTATCTACTTCGGATGGGACCAAAGGTCAAGATAGAGAGGGCCCGCGCGCCCAAAACGACCTCCGCGGGCGAACGACCAGAGATCAGGCCGATCAAGGGCTTATCTGCCGCCTGCAAAGCGCAGTCCCAGCGCCTCAGCCGGTTCCTCGCAGAACGAGACCACCGGGGCCCCCTCACCTGCAGCCCCTTTTGGCGACCCCCTCAAGGTCAGTCGGCCCGATCGATCGTCGAAATGCTCGGCAACGGCACAACGAACTTTCCGCCCTCGGCGAAATAGCCGCCTCCAGTCGGCCGCAGGGTCGCGGCATGGCTGAGGACAAGCTCTTCAACTAATACGAACGTCAGGACGTCTTGCCGACGTTCGGGAATTTCAATTCCGCCGCCGAACTGCCGGGCACGATGCGAGCCGGCTACGACACGTGTTCAGCCATATCATCAACCTCGCGCGCTACGTGCTCGGATCGCCGCCGGCAGTCGCCGAAAGCAACATCGAGAGCTCGGGCGCGGCGACCGTGACACTCGACTCGACGGCGTCGCCTGCGCGCTGCAGCTCGCGAATGGATCCAAAGGCGTCTGGCGCGAGGGGCTGAGCAACGCGTTCGAGCTGGGCGCGCTGACCATCGAATTGCCACCGCCTTTTGCCGAGCAGGAGGCGGAGGTCGTTCTCCATCAGCAGGACAACCCACGGAATTGTCTCGCGGCAAGGTTGGGCGTTTCGGCGTCAGGCCGAGGCATTCGTCGCCGATATCGTGGAGCAGAGGACGCCGTGGCTTCCGGCGCAGATTCCGTGGCCGACATCGCCCTTCGGAGGCGATCTGGAAACGGCAGATCATCGCCTAGGGCTGCGCCATCCAGCAATATCCAGCCGACGGCTAATCGCCCACATCCCAGTTAAGTGTTTGATTGGTTGGCAGGAGTGGCAGGGCTCGAACCTGCGACCCCCGGTTTTGGAGACCGGTGCTCTACCAATTGAGCTACACTCCTACGGACCCTGCGTTGCCGCGCGGATCAGGCCGCTTTGAAGCACAAGGGGCGGCCGGATTGCAAGGCCGGATTGCAAGGGTGAAGCGCGCTGGCTTCGCTTGTTTGTGCCGCGCCTTCTGGGCCACAGTCCGCTCCGAACAATAATAAGCACCGGGAGTACCCATGACTGCCCAAGCGTCCGCGACAGCCGCCCCTCGCCCCTCGATCGCCGCGAAGACCCCGCCTCTGCCGGAATCCCGCCCCGAGACGCTCGGGCTGTCGCGCCCTCGCCTCGAGACCATGTCGGACGCCTTCAAGCGCGAGATCGACAAGGGAACCGTGCCGGGCGTCACCGTGCTGGTGGCACGGCACGGTCAGGTCGGATGGTTTGAGGCGCTCGGGAAACAGAGCCCGACGGGCGCGGCGCCGATGGCGCATGATTCGATCTTCCGCATTTTCTCGATGACCAAGCCGATCGTGTCGGTCGGCGTCATGACGCTGGTCGAGGACGGCCACCTGCTCCTTGCCGACCCCGTCGCGAAATTCATCCCGGAGTTCGCCAACCAGAAGGTCGGCGTGGTCAGCGGCGGCAAGCTGGAACTGGTTCCGCCGAAGCGCCCGATGACGGTGCAGGACCTGCTCCGCCACACCTCCGGCCTGACCTACGAGCACCAGGGCGACGGCCCCGTGCACAAGATCTATCAGGACTCGCGGGTGCGCAGCCGCAAGATCACCAATGCCGAGCACGCCGCCCTGGTCGCGAGCTTCCCGCTGGTCTGTCACCCCGGCGACGAGTTCAACTACAGCCGCTCCACCGACATCCTCGGGCGCATCATCGAGGTCGTCAGCGGCAAGTCGCTCGGCACGTACCTCACCGAGCGCATTCTCACGCCCTTGCAGATGGCCGAGACCGGCTTTGCGACAGCGGAGGTCAATGCCAACAGGCTCGCCGAGCCATTCGCGGCCGATCCCTGGACCGGCGACAAGGTCGCGCTGTTCAACATGCTCGAGCAGCCCATCATGGAGTCCGGCGGCGGCGGCCTCGTCTCCACCACGATGGACTATGCCCGCTTCGCGCTGATGCTGCGCAATGGCGGCACGCTCGACGGCAACAGGATCATCGGCCGCAAGACGCTGGAGCTGATGGCCTCCGATCATCTCGGCCCGAACGTCGTGACCAACGGCACGCTGCTGTCGCCTGGCCATGGTTTCGGCCTCGGGTTCGCGGTGCGGCGTGAAGCCGGCATCGCGCCCTTCCCCGGCAGCGTCGGCCAGTTTTTCTGGAGCGGCATCGCGGGGACGTTCTTCTGGATCGATCCGAAGGAGGATCTGTTCGTCGTGTTCATGAGCCAGGGCCCGGGGCAGCGCGATCATACGCGTACGCTGGTGCGGGATCTGGTGTACGCGGCGGTGGATTGAGGCGGCGCCGCTATGCGCGGCGCTGCATCACATTTTCGCTGTCATGCCCCGGCTTGACCGGGGCATCCAGTACTCCGGGGCGGATGTGGCGAGAGCGAGCTCTCCAACGAAGGCCGCGGAGTACTGGATCGCCCGCCTTCACGGGCGATGACACCTATTGGGGCCTCAACTGATCGTCGCGCCGCCGTCGATCACCATGGTCTGGCCGGTCATGAAGTCGCCGGCCTTCGAGCCCAGGAACACCGCGGCGCCCGCGATCTCGTCGGGGATGCCGATGCGCAGCAGCGGCGAACGCGCAGTCGAGGCTTTCAGGTTCTCCGGATTGTCCCACAACGCTTTCGCGAAATCGGTCTTGATCAGGCCGGGCGCGATGCAGTTCACGCGGATATTGTGCGGGCCATATTCGCAGGCCAAATTGCGCGCGAGCTGCATGTCGGCGGCTTTCGAGATCGCGTAGGCGCCGAGGATGGTCGAGCCTTTCAGGCCGCCGATCGAGGAGACGATGATGATCGAGCCATCCTTGCGCTCGATCATCTGCGGCACCACCATCGAGATCAGCCAGTTGTTGGCGACGATGTTGTTGTCCAGGATCTTCCTGAACTGATCGTCCGAGATGCCGGCGAGCGGGCCGTAATACGGGTTCGACGCGGCGTTGCAGACCAGCACGTCGATCTTGCCGAAGGCGCGGTTGCTCTCGTCGATGAGGTTCTGCAGATTTTCCTTCGACGAGATGTTGGCGGCGATCGCCACCGCCGTGCCCTTGCCGAACTTGTCGTTGATCCTCTTGGCGACCTGGTCGCAAACGTCGGCCTTGCGCGAGGAGATCACCACCTTGGCGCCGTGCTCGGCCATGCGCTCGGCGATCGCAAGCCCAATGCCGCGCGTCGAACCAGTGATGACGGCGACTTTCCCCTTCATGTCGAACAAGGTCATGTTTCTCTCCCAGAGTACGTTTTGATTGCTTGAAGCTTACGCCGCGTCCGCGCGACCGGGCAATTGCTCAGGCGAGCTTCTTGACTTCCGGTCCCGCGGGTTGATGCATCGCCGCATGCGCATCGTCCGCGATCCACGGCTGCTGGTTCACCATCGGCAGCCGCCAGACATTGCGTTCGGGGCTTGCGAAATAGTCGAGCCGCGTCACAGAGCAATTGTCGATATCGAACGCGAGCCCTCGCTCCGGCTGATTGTCGAGCGCCAGCCCCAGCGCTGCCTTGATGGTGCCGCCATGTGCGACCGCGATCACGTCCTGCCCGGCGGCCTCATTGTTGATCCGCTCGATGGTGCGGCGGGTGCGGTTGTAGAGGTCCATGAAGCTTTCGCCGCCGGGTGCAGGCTCGTTGATGTCGGCAAACCAGCTCGAGCCGACGGGACGGCTGGCGATGAACTCGGCGCGGTTCATGCCCTGCCAACGGCCGAGGTTTTGTTCGGCGAGGTCCGCCTCCCATTTCATCGATGCAGGCCTCGGGAATCCGGCCGCCCAGATCGCTTCGGCGGTCTGATGGGTGCGCATCAGATTGCTCGAATACCAGACCGCCTTGCGTGGCAGCACCTTGGCAACAGCATTGAAGACGTAGGTATCGCTGGTGTCGCAGGCGAGATCGGACTGACCGTAGATGTTGCCACCGTCATTGCGCACGGGCGCGTGACGGACCCACCACCAGCGTGTCGTGACCACTTTGGGCTTGTCTGCACCTGCCATCGAAACCCTTCCATCCCGTCTGATGTCGCTGTACGTCAGTAGCGAACGTGTCTCAAGACACTTTACCGTTTGAAATCTTGTTTGAAATTCCGTCGCGCGGCAAGCGTCGCGCGCGAACCAAAGGGAGAAACCGCATGGGCCGTCTGCAAGGCAAATCCGTCATCATCACCGGTGCCGGCAGCGGCATCGGCCGCGCGGCCGCGCTGCTGTTCACCAGGGAAGGCGCCAAGCTAATCGCGGTCGATCGCAGCGAGGCGGTGAAGGAGACGGTCGACGAGGTGAAGAAGGCCGGCGGTGTCGCGGAAGCCATGATGGCGGATGCGGGCTCCGAAAAGGACGTCATGGCCGTGATCGACAAGGCGGTGAAGACGCACGGCCGGCTCGACGTGATCTGGGCCAATGCCGGCGTCTCCGGCGGACTCGTTCCGCTCGGCGAGCAGACCGTCGAGCAATGGCAGGAAGTCTTGCGCATCAACCTGATCGGGCCGTTTCTCGCGGTGAAGCATGCGATGCCGCACATGGTGAAGCAGCAGTCCGGCGCGATCGTGCTCACCGCGTCCGTCGCGGGCCTCAAGGCCGGCGCCAGCGGACATCCCTATGCCGCGAGCAAGGCCGGCGTCATCTCCCTGGTGCAGACCACCGCCTATTCGCTCACCGGCACCGGTGTGCGCATCAACGCGGTGTGCCCGGGCCTGATCGAGACCGGCATGACCAAGCCGATCTTCGACCGCGCCAAGGAGCGCGGCACCGCCGACAAGATCGGCCAGCTCAATCCGCTCAAGCGCCCCGGCCAGCCGCACGAGCTCGCCGCGATGGGACTGTTCTTGGCCAGCGACGAGGCGTCGTACGTCAATGGCCAGGCCTTCCCGGTGGACGGCGGACTGACGGCGTCGATGCCGTATACGGGGAAGCCGGTTTAGTTCACGCACTCTCGCGTCCCGGAGGCGCTGCAGCTTTCTCACGCTGCTGCGCTGCGTCCGGGGCACGAGACAGAAGTTTTGGCGCGCAACTGCTTCAGCATCGTCATTGCGAGCACAGCGAAGCCATCCAGAGTCTTTCCGCGGCGTCAGCCTGGATTGCTTCGCTGTGCTCGCAATGACGGAGTCTGTGCTCGCAATGACGGAGTCTGTGGGTGGCAGGGTCGCGCTTCCATTCGCATTCCCGTTCGCAGACACACCTTCGCCCTCTCGCGGCTTGTTCGCCCGAGCTTTGCTTGGTCGCCTCACCCTCGAATGAAAGAGGGCGCAGGGAAGACCGGGCGCCGGCTGGCACCCGCGGTCCACTGCGCGAAGTTGCAGTAAAAAATCTGCACAGCGGCATACAGGTGAAGCCAAAACGTCCGGCCTTCGCTGCGCAGCGGTTTTACGGCTTATGCCGTGCTCTCCCCGGGGAGCGATGCACTATTGCCCCCGTCGCCTCATGGATGGCTGATGCGCGAACCCGGTCGGGCCGCCACATCACCACAAGACTTGACGCACAGACCCCGGGCGTCAGGACGACACGGTTTTGCCGTACGCTGTCAGCACCGGTCGTGTGCGCGACGCCTTCGCTCACGGTTGCCCGCCCTGCGAAACCATTCGCGCCGGTGTGGCCCAGCGTCCGCCGCTGTCCGGCCCGCGTTCGTGACGATCGCGATACGCCCCTCTTCCTTGGGCCGGGTTACGGCGACACATACGCCGTTTCCGAATTTCGGTAAAGTGGAATATTTTCAGCGGCGGGCGTTGACCTGCCGCTCGCGTGTTTTGCCCGTCGGCCAATGCAAGGGCTTGTAGCCCGGATGAGCGAAGCGACATCCGGGATTCCGACCACGAGCTGTCCCGGGTATCGCTTCGCTCACCCGGGCTACCGGTCTGTGTTGATTTGCTCTACCACAGCCGACGTTGGTATGGTTCGTGCAAGCACTTCAGCTTCCATCCCCCTGACAAGAACGTGACAATGCCAAGCTCAAGACCCGACCGTATTCGCAAGCTGCTCGCCGACCTCGTCGGCTTCGACACGATCAGCGATCGCTCCAACCTGCCCCTGATCGCGCATATCGAGAGCTATCTCGCCGCACACGGCGTCAAGAGTGAGCGCATCGTCGACGAGACCGGACAGAAAGCCGCGCTATGGGTCACCATTGGACCCGAGGACCGCCCCGGCCTGGTGCTGTCGGGACATACCGACGTGGTGCCTGTGGTCGGCCAGGACTGGAGCCACGATCCCTTCAAGCTGATCGAGCGCGACGGCAAGCTTTACGGCCGCGGCACCACCGACATGAAGGGATTCGTCGCGGTGTGCCTTGCCATGGTGCCGGAGATGCTGGAGGCGAAGCTGACAACGCCGATTCATCTCGCCATCTCCTATGACGAGGAGATCGGTTGCGTCGGCGTGCGGCCGATGCTGCGCGAGCTCGCGAAGAAACGGATCAAGCCGCTCGGCGCCTTCATCGGCGAGCCGACCGAGATGAAGGTCATCATCGGCCACAAGGGCAAGCACGGCGTGCGCGCCACGTTCCAGGGCCTCGCCCGCCACTCCTCGATCGCACCCGAGGGCGTCAACGCGATCGAATACGCCGCCGAGCTGATCGTCGAAATCCGCCGCCGCGCGTTGCAACTCGCAAGCACGAAAGCAACGAACAGCCTCTACGATGTCCCTCACTCGACGCTGCTCACCAGCATCGTGCATGGCGGCGCCGCGCTCAACATCGTGCCCGATACCTGCACGGTGGATTTCGAATGCCGCGGCATCGGCATAACCGAATCCAGGGAGGTGACGGATGCGATCGTCGCCTGGGCCAAGACCGAGATCGAGCCGGCGATGAGGGCGCGACACCCGGAGTGCGGCATCGACTTCGAAGAGATCCTCGATTATCCCGCCCTCGACACCGCCGCCGACGCCACCATCGTCACGCTGGCCAAGAGCCTCGCGGGGCGCAACGACCACGCCAAGGTCGCCTTCGGCACCGAGGCGAGCCTGTTCGCCAGCATGACCGATATCCCGTCAGTGGTGATCGGGCCCGGGTCGATCGCGCAGGCGCATACGCCGGACGAGTTCGTGGAGATGGCGGAGCTGGAGAAATGCGCAGGCTTCGTGGAGAAGCTGATCGCGCATTGCGTGAAGGGGTAAGGTGTTTCCGCGTCATTGCGAGGAGCTCTTGCGACGAAGCAATCCAGACTGCCACCGTGCGAAGATTCTGGATTGCTTCGCTTCGCTCGCAATGACGAGCGTCTGGAGACACCCGTAGTCCGCATGAGCATAGCGGCGACATGCGGGGCCGCTGTCCCGGATATCGCTGCGCTCATCCGGGCTACGAATGAGCGGTGCGCCTCATCGCTCCTGCAAAGCCAGCCGCACGCCGACGGCGCAGTAGATGGTCCCGACCACCTTGCCCTGCCATTTCACGACGGCTGGATGGCGGCGTAGCAAATTGCCGAGACGGCCGGCGCCGACGGCGAACACCACCGTGCTAAGGAGGCCGAGCAACACGAACACAGCACCGAGCAGCGCGAGCTGCAGCGTCGTCGAACCATGCTCGGGCCGGACGAACTGCGGCAGGAACGCGAGGAAGAACAGCGCGGTCTTCGGATTCAGCACCTCGGTCAGCACGGCCTGCCGGAATGCCCGCGCTGCGCTGATCGCGGGCGCGCCGCCATTCACCTCGATCGGCGTCTTGTCGAGCATGGCGCGAATGCCGAGATAGATCAGAAAGCCCGCGCCCGCGTATTTGACGACGCTGAACAGGAGTGCCGAAGTCGCGATGATCGCAGAGAGGCCGACGATCGCCATGGTGGTGTGGACCACGTCACCGGCCGCAATTCCCGCGCCCGTCGCGATGCCGACCCTGGTTCCCGAGCTCGCGGCGCGCGCCATGGTGAGGAGTGTCGCCGGTCCGGGAATGAAGACGAAGCCGAGGACGATGAGGATGTAGGTGATGAGGGTGGTGTGATCAATCATGCGGGCATCTCTCTCGTCATTCTGTCCCGTGTCCAGACACGAGAGGAACGCAAGCAAAGGCGCGGCCGTCAGCCGCGCCTTCGGATTCCTTAAACCGCGCCCGCCTTCTGCGCGTACTCCCAAGACGCCTTCGACAGCGGAACGGTGCGCTTGGCTGACTCCAGCGCCTTGGCATTCGCCGCGGTGCCGTCGCGGACCCGGCCGGCGATGCCTTGCGTGATGCCGGCGAGACGGAACAGGTTGTAGGCGAAATACCAGTTGAGGTCAGGCACCGTCATCTTGGTGACGTTGCAATAGATCTGCGCGGCCTCCTCCACGCTCGGGATGTTGAGCGCCTTGAGGTCGGCGCCGTCCAGGCCGGGCATGACCCACTGCATCAGCAGATAGGTGAAGTCGGCCATGGGATCGCCGAGCGTCGACAATTCCCAATCGAGCACGGCCTGCACGCGTGGTTCCGTCGCGTGGAAAATCATGTTGTCGAGGCGATAGTCGCCGTGGACGATCGAGACGCGCGCCTGCTCCGGCACGGTCTTCGGCAACCATTCGGCGACCTTCTCGAACTCCGGAATGGTCTGGGTCTCGGACGCGCGGTACTGCTTGGTCCAGCGGTCGATCTGCCGGGCAAAGTAGTTGCCGGGTTTGCCGAAGTCGCCAAGACCGATCGCGACGGGATCGAACATGTGGAGTTTTGCCAGCGTCTCGATCTTGCTGGTGAAGATCTTTCGACGATCATCCCGCGTCTGGCTCGGCAGCGTCGGATCCCAGAACACCCGGCCGTCTTCCATCGACATGATGTAGAAGGCCGAACCGATGATGCTGTCGTCCTGGCACAGCGCATAGGCCTTCGCGACCGGAAAGCCCTGCTTTCCCAGCGCCGCGATCACGCGATATTCGCGATCGACCGCGTGCGCCGACGGCAACAATTTGCCGAACGGTTTTCGGCGCATCACATAGGAGCGGTTCGGCGTGTCGAGCCGATAGGTCGGGTTGGACTGGCCGCCCTTGAACTGGAGCACGACCAGCGGTCCCTCATAACCCTCGACGTTCTCGCGCAGCCAGGCTTCGAGCCGCATCTCGTCGATGCGATGACGCTCCTCGACCGGTTTGGTGCCCGAGAACTCTTCGTCTTTCCTGACGCCGTCAGCCACGATGACGCTCCCTCTTCAGTCCGAACATGATCCTAATCGGTAACCCCCAGCGCACTTGCGTCAAGCGGTCATCCGATCACGGATCATGCCCTGTCGTTTCTTCGAATCGGGAGCGCCAGCGTGCTCTCCCGCTTAATGACTGGAAGAGTTTGCATACTTCCGAACCTCGAGCCTGGCAATGGCGCGATTGTGCACCTCGTCCGGGCCGTCGGCGAGACGGAGCGTGCGGATGTGGGCGTAGTCCTTGGCGAGGCCGGCTTCGTCCGAGACGCCTGCACCGCCGAAGGCCTGGATCGCCTCGTCGATGATCTTCAGCGCCATGTTGGGGGCTGCGACCTTGATCATGGCGATCTCGGCCTGCGCGGTCTTGTTGCCGACCTTGTCCATCATGTCGGCGGCCTTGAGGCACAACAACCGCGTCATCTCGATGTTGGTGCGGGCCTCGCCGATGCGCTGCTCCCACACCGAATGCTCGACGATCCGCTTGCCGAAGGCAGTGCGCGAGGTAAGCCGCTTCACCATTTTCTCCAGCGCCTCCTCGGCCTTGCCGATGGTGCGCATGCAGTGATGGATACGGCCGGGACCGAGGCGGCCCTGCGCGATCTCGAAGCCGCGGCCTTCGCCGAGCAGGATGTTCTCCTTCGGCACCCGCACGTTCTCGAGCAGCACCTGGGCGTGGCCGTGCGGCGCGTCGTCGAAGCCGAACACGGGCAGCATCTTCTCGACCTTGATGCCGGGGGTGTCGAGCGGAACCAGGATCTGCGACTGCTGCTGGTGCTTGGCCGCCTTGAAGTCGGTCTTGCCCATCAGGATCGCGATCTTGCAGCGGGGATCGCCGACGCCGGACGACCACCATTTGCGGCCGTTGATGACGTAGTGGTCGCCGTCGCGCACAATGCTGGTCTCGATGTTGGTGGCGTCAGACGAGGCCACGGCCGGCTCCGTCATCAGGAAGGCGGAGCGGATTTCGCCGTCCATCAGCGGACGCAGCCATTTGCGCTTCTGCTCCTTGGAGCCGTAGCGCATGAATACTTCCATGTTGCCGGTGTCGGGCGCGGAACAATTGAAGACTTCCGAAGCCCAGGAGATGTGGCCCATCTGCTCGGAGAGCAGCGCGTATTCGAGATTGGTCAGTCCCGCGCCGCGGAATTCGTCGTCCTCATGCTCGTTGGGCGGCATGAACATGTTCCAGAGGCCTTCGGCTTTCGCCTTCTTCTTGAGATCCTCGAGCACCGGGATCACCTTCCAGCGTTCGCCGCTGCGATCCTGCTCATCATAGACCGGCACCGCCGGGCGCACGTGCTTGGCCATGAAGGACTGCACGCGGTCGAGCCATTCCTTCTGCTTCGGCGACAGATCGAAATCCATGGGACGCTCCTCGTCTTTGCCAACTCGTTTGGCGAACTTGTTTTGCGCCGGACTGTCCACCCGCATTGTGCGACCCGCAAGTGCGAATGCGCGGCTTGCGGATGCTCCGGAACCCATTCGCGCGTTTGCGAACGAGTCCCGATTGCGGATTGACTTTCCCGGCCTTCAAACGATAGTTTCATACAACCGTTTGAATTGCAACTCCCTCCCCGAGGGGCTCCCATGGCCAGCGATCATACCCGGACTGCCATTCTCGCCGCCGCCGAACGGCTCTATGCCGATCGCGGGTTCGGCGACGTGACGTTGCGCGACATCGTCGCTGAGGCCAATGTCAACCTCGCGGCGGTGAACTATCATTTCGGCTCGAAGGACGAGTTGATCGCGGAGCTGTTCGTGACACGCTCGATCGCCACCAATCGCGAGCGTCTGCGCGAATTGAAGGCGGCGGAAGAACAAGGCGGCGGCCGCGCGCCGATCGAGGTAATCCTGCATGCCTTGGTCGGCCCGACGCTGCGCGGCTGCCTCGGTCCCGAGAACCAGCGCTCGAGCGCGGCGCGCTTCATGATCCGCGCTTCGATCGAATCCGTGCCGCCGATCCGCCGCATCAAGAATCGCGAGATCGACCATTTGCGCAAATTCGCCGGCGCGATGCGAAGGTCCCTGCCCGACCGCAGCGACGTCGATATTTACTGGGGCCTGAACTTCGCGCTCGCCATGGCGCACCACACCATCCGCGAGAGCGAGCGGCTGACGAAACTGTCGGAGGGCAAATGCGACCTCGACGATGTCGAGGACGTGGTCGCGCGCGTCGTCAGCGTGGCGACGATGGCGCTGACGGCGGGACGGACGGAGGCGAAGGCGCCGTCAAAAATGGCGGCGCGCTAACCTTCACATCATCGCGATGCAGTCGATCTCGACGTCGAAGGGGCCGAACCATTCCGGCGTACAGACGAAGATCCGCGCCGGCGGATCGTGCGGGAAATAGCGCGCATAGACGTTGTTGAACGCGGCGAAGTGCTTGGTCGAGGTGCAGTAGACGTTGCACTTCATGACGTTGTCGAGGCTCGCGCCCGCCGTCTCAAGGCACAGCTTCATCTGCTCCATGATCAGCTCGCTCTGCCGTTCGATCGGCACGTCCGCGATCTCGCCCGTCTCGGGGTCGAATGGCGGCAGGCCGGCGACGAAGATCATGTTGCCGGCGCGCGTGACCGGCGAGACCGGCGCCTGCCGACGATCGAGGAAAGTCGAGATCGGTTCGACGCGGAGCGCTTCGCGTTTCATTTCGAGATTCATGGGCGGCCACCTTCGGTCCAAGCGAGATGACGGCTTGCTACGGCATGTTGCAGCCGCCATGCTTCGCTTCTGATCGAAGTTTGGTCGCCGAGCCGCCTAGGCGTGCTGCGGCATCTCCTCGGCCTCTTCCTTGGCGAGCAGCAGCAGCATCTCGATGCCCATGTCGCCTTCCTGCGGCGAGCGGATGAACTTTATTTCGTCGGCGCTTTGCCGCAACGCGGCAATGATCGCGACGGCCTGGTTGGCCGTTGCCGCCTCGGTCGCCAGAATTGCCTTCTGGTTCTTGGCCTGAAACCCGATCGTGTAGGACATGCGTTCCCTCCCGGACTGAGTGGACCGATCGAATCTGAGTCGCGCGCGGAGCGGAAGCCTGTGTGAGTACGGACCGGAATTATCTGGGGATTGCCCGCAAGGTTCGCGCAAGGCCGCAGGAGCGTCATGTTGACGTCCCTTTTTATCCAGTGGCGATCAGACCAAACCGCGCGCGCCGCTTCGCCGAAGCTAGATAATCCCCTGCTGCTTCAGCGCCTCGATCTTGCCGGCATCGTAGCCGAGCTTGCCGGCGAGCACCTCCTGGGTGTGCTCACCGAGCAGCGGCGGGGCGCGGTAATCCTTGATCGGGGTTTCCGAGAGCGTCAGCGCGTTGCGGATCAGCGAGAGATCGGGCTGGAAGGGATGATCGACCTTCACCCGCATGCCGCGCGACTGGACGTGCGGATCGGAAAACACCTGCTCGAAATTGTTGATCGGGCCGGAGGGCACGCCGGCCTCCTCCAATCTGTCCAGCCAATAGGCCACCGGCTGCTTCAGGAACAGGCCGGCGAAGATCGCCATGATCTCCTTGCCGTGCACGACGCGGTCGTTGTTCCTGACGAAACGCTTGTCGCTCGCGAGTTCGGGCGCGCCGAGCACGGCGCAGGTGCGCTGGAACTGGCCGTCATTGCCGACCACCAGCATCAGCTCGCCGTCGGTGCAGCGGAACACGCCGGCCGGCATGCCGCCATTGCCCCAGGTGCCGCGGCGCGGCGGCGTCTTGCCGTTGACGAGGTAGATCTGCAGCCAGTGCGACAACGACGCGATGACGGTGTCGAACAGGCAGACGTCGATATGCTGCCCCACGCCATCATTGGCGTCGCGATGATAGAGCGCCGAGAGAATCCCGATCGAGGTGTTCATGCCGGTCATGTAGTCGACGATCGACGGGCCGACCTTCATCGGGCCCTCGCCGGGCTCGCCGTCGATATGGCCGGTGACGCTCATCAGGCCGCCCATCGCCTGCAGGATGGCGTCGTAGCCGGCGCGCGGCGCATAGGGGCCGGTCTGGCCGAAGCCGGTCACCGAGCAGTAGATAATGCCGGGATTGATCGCCTTGATGGTCTCGTAGTCGAGGCCGTAGCGCTTGAGATCGCCGACCTTGTAGTTCTCCATGAAGACGTCGACATCCTTGGCGAGCTCGCGGATAATCGCCTGCCCCTCGGGCTTGGCGATGTTGACCGTGACCGACTTCTTGTTGCGGTTGGCGCAGAGGTAGAATGAATTGTTGTTGTTGGCCTTGCCCTCGGGGTCAGTCAGGTAAGGCGGGCCGAAGGCGCGCGCGTCGTCACCGGTGCCCGGCCGCTCGATCTTGATAACCTCCGCGCCCAAATCGCCCAGCATCTGGGCCGACAGAGGCCCGGCAAGCACGCGGGTGAGGTCAAGGATCTTGATGCCTGAGAGCGGCAGGGCCGACATGTCGAATTCCTCCGGGAACTGGATCTTGGCGCGGCGGCGAGATCGCAGGCCGCGCTTCCTGCGGATACACTATTTTGGCGATCCGAGCACTGCACTGTGGGCATACGGCCATCCCCCAGCCCGCCCGGCGCAGGTCACCGCGCGGTGAATTTCCGCATGGCGAATATTCTCAGGTTGCAGCCGCTGCAGCCACCTGCGGCCGGCGGCGGCCGAGCAGGACCAGGATCAGCACCGTGGCGCAGGAGCAGACGAAGGTGAGACCGAGCGCGCCGCGGCTGCCGAACTGGGTGAGCAGGCCGACAAGGAGCGGCGGCGAGACCGCGGAGGCGAGATTGAGCGGCAACGCGATCATCGACATCGCCTTGGCGAACTCGGTCTGATCGTAGAACACGAGCGGGATCGTTGCCCGCGCCACCGCCATCGCGCCGCTGCCGGCGCCGTAGAGCAGGATGAAGGCCGCAACCGCCCAGGTCGCGCCCTCGCTCGTCATCAGCAGCAGCATGGCGATCGGCAGCGCCGTGCCGGCGACGAGCCCGGTCGTGATTCCATCCCACCGCCCTCCGCCGAGAAAATCGAGTCCGCGGGCGCTGACCTGGATCACGCCCAGCATCGAGCCAAACGCAAGCGCCTGCGCCGGGGGAAGCCCCTCCGCCCGGAGCAACTCGATCATGATGGCGCCGATGCCAAAATTGACGAAGGCATTCAGCGTGATCGCGGCAACGACGAGGCTGAAGGTGCTCCTGGGAATCGCAGGCGGCGGCGAAGATTTCACCGGCTCGCCGCCACGATCACCGACGATTTTCCGGCGCGGTGCAAAGAATGCATAGAGCGGAAGGTTGATGACGACCATCATGGCTGCATAGACGAGGCACGTCCCGCGCCAGCCGAGCAAACCGCTGAGGAACGACGTCGTCGGCCAGAAGATGCTGCTCGACAGGCCCGTCACCAGCATCAGCGCGCCGATGGCATTCTTGGCCTGCCGCCCGGCGACCTCGTTCAGCATGATATAGGCGCCGGTCGAAAGCGTGGCGCTGCCGGCGATGCCAAGGACGATCCAGGCCGCGAAATACAGCATCGGCTCGCGCGCGAGGGACAGCAGGATGAAGCCCGGCACGGTGAGGACCGTGCCTGAGATCATGACCTTTCGTGCGCCGTGCCGCGCAAACGACCTGGCGAGCCAGGGCGCGCATAGCCCCATCGACACATAGAGGACGGACGTCCCGGCGAACACCGCCGGCAGGCTCATGCCGAGATCGGCCGCGAGATCGCGTCCGACGATGGCGGGAAGACCTATCGTACCCCACCCGAGAAGCTGGGAGACCGCAAGCACCAGCAGGACCCCGATGAGCCTGCTGTCAGATTTCAAGAACCGCATTCCAATCGTCGCCTGCCCGGCAGGCGCCGATCACGCCTGTGACACCTGTCTTACCCCCGGACTTAGCGCAGGGAAACGCCGGCCGTCGAATGGCAGCAGGCGGCCGGGAGCATGTCAGGTGGCGGCAGGAGCGCCCTACCCCGCGAGCCCGAGCAGGGATCGCGCCTCGGCCGCAGTCGCCACGCGCCGGCCGTGACGCGCGACAGCCTCACCGGCGACGGCCACGAGCTCGGCGTTGCTGGCCGCGAGGCGCGCCTTGTCGATCCTGATATTGTCCTCGAGGCCGGTGCGGACCGCATCGGCGCCCCGCGCGAGCGCCCAGCCCATGACCTCGGCCTGGTGGCGTCCGATCCCCGCTGCCGTCCATGTCGCCTCCGGGATCAGCCGCCTGAGCTCTCCCAGCAAGATGTCGAGGACATGCTCGTCCGCGGGCATGGCGTTCTTGACGCCCATGACGAACTGCACGTGCGGACGCTGGTCGATCAGCCCCGCCTCGATCAGGCGGCGGGCGCCATGCAGATGCGACAAATCGAAGATCTCGATTTCCGGCCGGATGCCATTCGCCTTCATCCCGGTGGCGAGGGTCTCGACCAGCGCGGCGCTGTTCTCGTAGACGATGGTCGGAAAGTTCACCGATCCCGTGGACAGCGAGGCCATGTCCGGCTTCAGGTAGAGCGACGATCCGCGCGCCGAGGGATCGCGGCCCCGCCCTCCGGTCGAGAACTGAACGATCATGTCCGGACAGTGCTTCTTGATCCCCGCCTGCACCAGGGCGAAACGCTCGGGATCGGAGGACGGCGTCTCGTCATCGTTGCGAACATGGATATGGGCGAGCGTGGCACCGGCTTCAAAGGCCTGGTGCGTCGACTCGATCTGCTCGGACGGCAGAATCGGGACCGCGGGATTGTCCTTCTTGCGCGGAACGGAGCCGGTGATTGCGACGGCAATGACGACGGGGTTCATCTTGCAACCTCATATTGATTGCGCTCGCGCGCACCAAATTCGAATCGGCGGCCTGACTATGCAGTGAGGCCCTGCCGCCGCGAACATCATCGATCGCGGCGGCAGTTGCCTCTACCATACCCGTCAGGTCCGAACCGTGGCAGCCCCGCTCACCGCATCGCCGGCGCGCTGACGGTCATAATCTGCCCGCAGCATTGGAACGGCATTGGGATTGCCGAGATCGTCGATCCTGATCCGATAGGTTTCCCGCGCGGTCAGGGCGGCCAGCGCGGCGATGACCGTGATAGCGAAGGCAATCGCCCCCACCGTCAACGGAATGTTGGTCGAGCCGGGAGGCGCGACGGTCGCAAACAGGGCGGGCAGCAATGCGGTGATGGTGGTTCCGATGTTCTGCGATATCGCCATCGCCGAGACGCGGGTGCGGGTCGGAAACAGCTCCGGGTAAAAGCTCGGGAAGATCGCGTTGTAGCCCTGATAGACGACGCCCCACATCAAGAGCGACACCAATATTGCCAGCGGCACATTCCTGATGCTGATGGCATAGAGATAGCAAAAGGCGAGCAAGCCGGAGAGAAGCGCGCCGACGATGATCGGGGGCTTGCGGCCGACCTTGTCGGAGAGATTGCCGACGAAGGGAATGACGAACACGGCCAGCATGTTTCCGAGCACGGGGATCCAGAGATAGACGTCCTTGGCAAAACCGATCCCGTAGGCCGGCTGCACCGCATAGGCCGCGCCGAAGATGGTCGCAACGACAGGAATGACATTCATCAGCGCCATGCAGATGACCCTGAGCATGTCGCGCCAGCTCAGCTTGATGGCCTGGACGATGGGCGCGCGCGGCGTTTCTCCCCGTTCGCCCTCGCGGGCAAAAGCAGGGGTCTCGTCGACTTCGCGACGAATGATGTAGCCCGCGACGATGACGAAGAAGCTGAGCAGGAAGGGAATCCGCCAGCCCCAGCTGTTGAAGGCGTCGGTCGGCATATAGGCCGCCAACGGCAGGAAGATTGCTGCGGCGAGGATCTGTCCGGCCTGCACCCCCTGAAGGGCGAAGCTGGCATAGAAGCCCCGTCGGCCGAACGGCGCGTGCTCCAGGATCATCGAGCTTGCGCCCGAGATTTCGCCGGCAACGGCAAATCCCTGCACGAGGCGCAGAATGACGAGCAGAATTGGCGCCAGGATGCCAACCTGCTGGTAGGTCGGCAGGATACCCACGGCCATCGTCGAGATGCCCATCAGGAACATGCAGACGATGAGAACCGTCTTGCGGCCATGGGTGTCGCCCCAGTGCCCGAGGACGAACGCGCCAATCGGCCGGGCCACATACCCGACGCCATAGGTCGCCAACGAGGCGACGATCGCGACGGTGGGATTCTCCGACGGGAAGAAGATTTGCGGGAAAATCAGTGACGCGGCGGTCGCGTAGATGAAGAAGTCATAATATTCGAGAGCCGACCCGATCCAGCCGCTGGCAGCGGCTTTCCTGGACTGACTCATCTGATGGATCGCGGTCATCTCAAGATTCCTCCCTTGGGTTTTGCTGACGTCCCGTTGACGGGCTTCGCTCAAAATTGGGCAGCACTCTCCGGCCGCTCTGCGGAGTTTCGCGAGCGCTTGTCATTGCCGATGGGTGTCTGCTTGGTGGCGACGATAAGCTTTCGCCGGGCTAACACAATTACCCAGTTATTCGACAAACCTAACATGATGTTATTTTGTACGGAGAGCCCACGTTCCGGCGAACACCGCCGGCAGGCTCATGCCGAGATCAACCGCGAGATCGCGTCCGGCGATGGTGGGGTGGGAGGTGGTTGACATTGGACCATTGCATGGTCCATTTTATGAAAACTGAGGAAGGACAATGAGATGCGGGTCTCCGTTACCGACGCAAAAGGACAATTGACCGATCTTGTCCGCCGCGCAGAGGCCGGCGACGAGGTGATCCTGACGCGACATGGGCATCCCGCGGTACGGCTCGTCCCGGTCAAGCTTTCGCCGGACCGCGCCACCCGCCGGACCGCGCTTGAGGCGGCGCGAAGGACCGGCGGGGCGAAAGCTATTCCCGGACCGAGCGCCGCGCGCAGTCAGGACTTTCTTTTCGGCGATGATGGACTGCCGGAATGATCGCAGTCGATACCTCCGCGCTGATGGCGATCGTGCTCGACGAACCCCAAGCCGATGCTTGCATCACCGCGCTGGACACCGCCGACGAAATCCTGATCTCGGCGGCCTCCGTTGCAGAAAGCCTGATCGTCGCGGCACGGCGGGGCGTCGACGAAGAGATGAACAAGCTGATTAACGATCTCGGTTTGAACGTGATCTCGGTGACCCTAGCTTCGGCCGAACGCGTGGCGCAAATCTACTCGCGTTGGGGCAAAGGCATTCGTCCTGCCGGTCTCAACCTTGGTGACTGCTTCGCCTACGATGTCGCCAAGGAGCATGGCTGCGCACTTCTTTATGTCGGCGACGACTTTGCCAAGACGGATATCGTTGCGGCGGCGTAAGTCGACGGCCGGGCGCCGACTTACCGGCCGAACAGAAAAGCCGCGGGGCAGCCGTCAGGCCGTGTGACCGGGATCGACGTGCTTCGGCGTTTTCTTGTCGCGTTGGGGTGTCATCTTGGCCGGATCCGGCGCACCCGGCACGCCGCGCGGCCCGAGCTGGTCTCGCTGAATGTCGTCTTCAGAGCGGGAGGGTTCAATGCCGTTCGGTTCACGGGGCTTGGTCATCGCAGCCTCCTGAAGTGTTCTGCTCGGAGTGTCCCATCAAATTCCCAGCGCGTTCTCGCCGGCTTCCCGGCCGGGCACGCTGACATGGACTTCGTGTCCCTCGCGAAGCGCCAGCGAGGCGGCAGCCACCGCCGATTCGAAGGCCGCTTCCTTGGTGGAGTATCTGTTCTTGACGTCGCCGTCATGCAGCACGCCCCATTCGTCCTGCACCGGCACGATCGTGTATTGAGCAAGGCCCATGGTGTAACTCCTCGAGATCTATCTATCGCTGCGTGAGCTGCGGGTGCGCCGCCGTCACGCGCCACACCGTGTTGCCGCTGTCATCGGCGACCAGCAGCGCGCCGGTCTTGTCGATGGCGACGCCGACGGGCCGCCCGCGCGCCTGGTTGTCGCTGTTGAGGAAGCCGGTGACGACGTCCTGCGGCGGACCGCTCGGCCTGCCATCCGTGAATGGCACGAACACCACCTTGTAGCCGTTCAAGACCTGCCTGTTCCAACTGCCGTGCTCGCCGACGAAGGCGCCGCCGCGATAGGCCGCCGGCAAACTCGCGCTCGTGTTGAAGGCCATGCCGAGCGGCGCGACATGCGAGCTCAGCGCATAGTCAGGCACGATCGCCTTGGCGACGAGATCAGGACGCTCCGGCTTGACGCGAGGATCGACGTGCTGGCCGTAATAGCTGTAGGGCCAGCCATAGAAGCCGCCGTCCCTCACCGACGTCATGTAGTCCGGCACGAGATCGGGACCGAGTTCGTCGCGCTCGTTCACCACCGTCCACAGCGTCCCGGTCTGCGGCTCGAAGCTGAGGCCGTTCGGGTTGCGCAAGCCGCTCGCGAAGATGCGCCAGCGGCCGCTGGCACGGTCGATCTCGAGGATCGCGGCGCGATTGTGCTCGGCCTCCATGCCGTTCTCGGTGATGTTGCTGTTGGAGCCGACGCCGGCATAGAGCTTTGAACCGTCGGGGCTCGCGACCAGGCTCTTGGTCCAGTGATGATCGATTGGTCCGCCCGGCAGCGGCGTCAGCACCGTGCCCGGCGCGGTGATCTTCGTATCACCCTCCGTGTAGGGATATCTGACGATCGCATCGGTGTTGGCGACATAGAGATCGTTGCCGACCAGCGCGACGCCGAACGGCGAGTTGAGATGGTCGAGGAAGACGCTCTGCACGTCCGGCACGCCGTCGCCGTTGCTGTCGCGCAGCAGCGTGATGCGGTTGCTCGCGCCGGTGTCGCCGCCTGATGTCGCCCAGGACTCGATGTATCCCATCACGATTTCCTTGGGCCGCTTGATCGGAGCGCCCTTCGGCGCCTTGGATTCCACCACCAGCACGTCGCCGTTGGGCAGCACGTAGAGGAATCGGGGGTGCTGCAAGCCGGTCGCGAAGGCCTTGGCCTGCAAGCCCTGCGCGACGGCCGGGGTCTCGTCCTTTTTCCAGCCGACGATACGGGCGATGTGCATCGGCGGCAGCAGGTATTGCTGGATGTCGGGCAGCGTCGGGTTGGCGCCGGTTTGCGCCTTCGGATCGCCACTGCCGTCATTGCAGCCGGCGAGACACAGCAGCGAGGCACACAACAGCACCCGAACGATTGCGGAGTTCATCGCGCAACTCCTACACCGTGGCGATACACCATCGCCCAGCCGAGCCAGCCGGTGACCGGCAGGATCAATACGGTGATGGCTGAAAGAATGAGCCCGGTCGGCCACACCGAGGTCCAGGCATCGCGCGTATGGATCAACGCATTGACGATCGCCAGGACCAACGCCACCGCGTTGCCGATCAGATGCGGCCAGGCCGGCGGTTGCGCCCGCACCAGACGGTTGCCGAGAAAATCGGTCAGGCCCGCGATCGCCGCCAGTACGCCGAAGATGACGCCGACGACCAGAAGCCAGGCGGAAAAATCCGCCCACATGATCTCGGCACTGACGACATAGGCGATATCGGTCAACAGCGCTCCGATGAAACAAGCGATCGGTATCGGCACCAGCATCGGATGAATCGGATGGCCCGCGATCTGCGCGGTTGAGCGCACACGCAAATTGTCTTGCACGGTTGGCCTCTTGTCAGATCGCCACCCGCCCCGGTAGAAAACACCCGCTTTCCACGAAGGTTCCTGATGGTCGACCACGGCGCCGCCGCTGTGCCTCAACAATGCCGCGGCGTGCGAGCACTTACCAGGAACCCCTTGCCGCTCCGAGCCTTGATCCCGGCATTGAGATGAACCTGCCCTTCAGGAGACCGCGGAGTGGACCAGCCTGGCGACGGCGCCTCCTTCAATCCAGCCTCAAAGCTCGACGGCGTCTCGCGGCGCCAGACGAAACAGATCGAATCCCAGAGCCGGCCTAGCGCAGCGCTGATCCATGAGACAATCCGCGCCGAGGGTGAGCAGGAACTGGAACGGCGATGGTGGGCCATCGTGCTGTCCGGCCTCGCCGCCGGCCTTTCGATGGGATTGTCCCTGATTGTCCAGGGCGAGTTTCACGCGCTGATTTCCGACGAGGCCACCCGACGGCTGGTGGCTCCGCTCGGCTACACGGTCGGTTTCCTGGTCGTGGTGCTGGGACGGCAGCAGCTCTTCACCGAGAACACCCTGACGCCGATGCTGCCGCTGTTGCACAACAGGGATCTCGGCACGCTTGGGAGCGTGATCAAGCTTTGGGGCCTGGTCCTCGCCTCCAACATCGCAGGAACCTGGGCCGTTGGATCCGTGCTCGCGCACACCAGCATCTTCGAACCCCGCATCGTGGGCGCCTTCGTCGATCTCAGCCGCCACACCATCGAGGGTACGTTCGCGACGACCCTTGTCCGGGCGATCTTTGCCGGCTGGCTGATCGCCTTGATGGCGTGGCTACTGCCTGCCGTGAAGGGATCGCGCCCGCACCTCGTCGTCGTGATGACCTATGTGGTCGCGCTCGGCCAGTTCGCGCACATCATCGCGGGCTCGGTCGAGTGCGCCTTCCTGGTGCAGAGCGGCCTGGCGTCGCTCTCGCAATATGCCTCGGACTTCTTCGTACCGACACTCCTCGGCAATATTCTGGGCGGAACGACCCTCGTGGCCCTGCTGAACTACGGACAGGTCGCCCCCGAAATCCGCGACCACAGGGAGTAAAGAGCCTGCACAAAAGCTGCCGCCTCGACAGGAACGATGGGCCCGAGCCGAGCTTGCCTCGGCAAATCAACGCGCGCCGACGAGCAGGATCAATCATGAGCACCGATACCAAGAGCCCATTCGACAAGGACCCGGCCGAAGGATCACGCGACATCATCGATCGTGAATTGCAGCGTGCCGAAGATACCGCCAACAACAAGGTCGATCATCTCCCCGGCGTGAAGGTCAGCGGGCAGCCCCAGGGCGGCGCAGTCGATCGTGCCCGGAAGCAGCGCGAGGAGAAGGACAGCAAACAGGAATAGAGCCGCTCTGCCGACCCGAAACGCACCCGGTTATCGCAAGGCCGCCCGCTCCAAGCTCCAGCCGTCACCGGGACCGACTTGACGGTCAAAGTCGGTCAATCAAGATGCATCAATTGTTGGGATGGAGCGGGTGAAGGGAATCGAACCCTCGTATTCAGCTTGGAAGTCTCGAAATACTGTAGTGTCTTCAAAGGCTATTCTGACATTTTCGGCTTTTTTTGACCCATTGAGATCACTACGGCGGGTCAACCCGGAGCTCCCCTCGCCGACGCCGGCTAAAGGTTATGATGAGCCGATTCACTCAAGGCCCGCCAAACGGCTTCGGTCGCTCCAGCGGGACGAAAGCGCTCAAATGGGCTGGGTAGGTCGACGCGCCGCCGCCGATGGTCGTGCCCGTGCTGATGCTCAAGTAGACGTCCTTCACTCCTCTGGGCGTTTCGAGCAAGATCCAGTTCTTGCTTAAGTCCCCTATCCCGATAGTCGTAAAGCGCATTGACTTGCCGAACTGCGAACAGGAGATGGGCTTTTCGGTCGTAAACGAATTCCAGGGGCCATGCAGAGTACCCGATCTGCCGCCGGTCTTCGGAAGGGTCAAGCCGAAGCCTAGGCCGACCGCCGCATAGACGTAGGTGCACTTCAAATTGTTTTCCGTGTCCCATATGGAGAACAACGCGCTGGCAAACGCAATCCCGGCTCCGGCCCTGCCCTTGACGATGCGCTTGATGGCCGCTCTCGCTGCAAACGAGATCGAACCGTCGACCTCAAGCAGCATGGCTATCTTGAAATTTCGACTGACCTTTGGCTTCGGCGGAACGGGTCGCGGCAAGTCTGGCTTTATGATCGGTTCGAAATAGACCTTAGGCAGAACCCAAAGGACCACTGATCTATCGTTGTCTTCGTCCAGCCTGTGATTTGCCGTCTGCGTATTGCCGATGGCGTGCGTCTGCATTTGCTCCGGGCGGATGCCCATCTCTGACAGAGACCGCGCGACCGTAATGACGCGGTTGGCTGATGTCGTCATATTCCAATCAGCCGTACCGATCCGGCTCGCGGATCCCGTCATCCAGATCTGACCAGCGTCGTGCTCCACCAGGGGAACCACCTTGTTCTTCAGAAATTCGAAGTGCTCTGTCTTCAAGCCCCGAAACTGGTAGCCGGCAAAGTCATCGAAATCGAAATTCCAAAGCCGCGCGTGCAAAACCCCCACTCCCGAAAAATCCAGATCGACGTCAACCTTGCCCGGACCGGTTTTGTGGAACATTCTCTTCGACCTGCAATCGACAAATAGGAACTCGTCGGTGATCGTCCGGACGGCCGCAGGACCACCTTGTTTTAGTGCAGGCAGGAAAAGAGAAGTTCAAATCGACAGCTGCAACGAAGGTTGTGACCTTGCTCCCATTTCGATCTGGCACCGAAGGAGTATGCGCTTGTGCAATACGCGACATCACTGTCGCGATCGGAGCAGCTACGATATAAGAGAGTCGCGATAGGACGGGCCCTGGAATTCGTACAGCACGACGACTTTGCGCGATCGCCCTAGACTTGGAGGGCCGCTACCCAACCACGTTAAATCGGCAGTGCATCTGGATAGTACGTTTGCCGGCTTGTTCTGCGTCTGCCTGATCGCCCATCAAAAATAGAGCGAAACGGTAAGCGTCGTCTAGCGCAGCTGCAATATCCCGGAAGCACTTGACATGGTCGTTGGTGATCTCATCGTTGGGGTCATTTGCATATTAATTGCGGATGGCTTTTCCCAAAGCGGGAGAAGTGGTTACCAGCGTGATCGCAATCATGGACTCTTGCGCCGAACGCCTGGATTGGAGCGACGAGGATCTCGCGAATAGGAACGAAGGCGCGCAACGTGCAGAACGACGGAGCTGACAAATTCTGCGGCCGGCCACGGACTTATCCACCAAATCGCTTGACCAGCTTTGAACCCTTGGCTGCATCAATCTGCTGGCCCGTCAGGTCAGAACCGACGCTCAATCCTATCGTCATGAGGTTCTTGACACGCCGCGCCGCCTGCTTCTCATTGGAATAGTCGATCTCGACGTGATCGAGGCTCATTAGATGGCCGAGCTCGTGAGCCCAGGCGCGTCCATTGGCGTGGTCATTGCCATACCATTGGACGAAGCTTGCCGGCTCCGGTTGGCTATTGGGGTATGAGCTTCCACCGGCGGCCAGATTTTCAATCGAATTGACGAGGTAGATGTGGACGGCATTGTCCGGATCGTGCCGAGAGGCAAGAACACCCAGCAATCGCTGGTCATTGCTGCGCGCGCTCTTTGCCATGTCGAGCGGCTTCTCCATCAAGCAATCGCTGATCACGAACGCGATCTTGGCCTTTGACCAGATCGTATTGACCACGTCGAGCGCCTTCTTGGCTGTCTCGCTGCTCCATTGCCCGGGCTCAACGCTCCCCCTATCGGCAAATGGCGTGATGTAAATCCTCAACGGAATGGGCATCAACTTCTCCAAAGTTCGGAATTGCGATTGTATCTCCGTACGCTATCGTTCGAAATAGAGCGGCTTATATTCAGGGCTTTCTGATTAAGTCGGCTGGCGACTTGCGCACTGACGACTTCCGGCAGCGGCCACCGACGCGATCGACTGGTCGACCAAGGCCCGCCTTCGCGACTCGGAGACTGGTTCCCTCGTTGCGAAGGAGCAGTTGCCGGGGCGAGCGTCCGGCAGGAACCTGAAGATCGAGCACCGGGGACCATGGAAAGCCGAACTGACGGGCTCCTGACCTCCGCGCAAGCTGTAACCGAGAGATTGACCCGCAAGCCGGCGTCCTGGACTTTACGTCCCCTCGATCTGCCGACCGCGGAATCTTCGTTTGAACTAAGCCAGAGGCTCTGCTGCACTGCCGCGAACACGCCTTAAGTGCAATAATCCTATAATTTCAAAAGCTTAATTCGCCAGCGCGAGACATCGATACTGGCGGGTGCCCATCATCCTCATGAAACGGCACACAGCGCCGGCCCGCGATTTCTTCCGTGCCGTTTGAACGCGAGCGCAGTGCCAGACAACACATAGGAATGGATCGGGCTCGAAACTGGTACTGTACGGAGATAGGCCAGCGGCCAGTGGCGTGTGAATTCAGTAATCATGCCTTACGCGGCCATCTTCGCGACGTTATCATTCGATGAGCATAGGTTGGGTGTTCGCCATGAGGTTATACAGGCACCTTCGAGTTTTGCTTCTTCTTGCCGCTTCGCTGTTACTGGCAGCCCAGCCAGCCTGGGCGACAAAGCGCGTGGCTTTGGTGGTTGGCAATGCCAACTATCAGAATGCCCCTCTGCTCCCAAACCCGGCCAACGACGCTGCCGCCATCACTGAAACCTTGAAGGGCGCAGGTTTCGATGTGGTTGACTCAAGGCTCAACCTCGCCGCGACCGATATGCGGCGGGCCCTGAGAGAATTCGCCGATCAGGCGCGCAATGCGGACATAGCCCTGGTGTACTATGCTGGCCACGGCATCGAGATCGACGGGACAAACTATCTGATCCCGACCGACGCCAGACTCGAACGTGACACTGATATTTATGACGAAGCATTCTCACTCGACCGCGTCCTGCTGGCAATCGAGCCTGCGAGACAGTTGCGCGTGGTGATCGTCGACGCGTGCCGCAACAATCCGTTTGCCGATTCGATGAAGCGTACAGTTGCCTCTCGATCAATCAGCCGCGGGCTGGCCAGGGTCGAACCCGCCGTCTCCAACACGCTGATCGCGTTTGCCGCGAAAGCCGGACTAACCGCCCTCGATGGCAACAGCAAGAATAGTCCGTATGCGACGGCTCTCGTAAAGTACATCGCAAAGCCGGGGCTCGACTTGCGTAGGGCCTTCGGCTTCGTCCGCGATGATGTCTTGCAAGCCACCGGCAACCGACAGGAGCCCTATGTCTACGGCTCGCTGGGCGGCGAAGACGTTGCACTTGTTCCCGCTGCCAAGGCTGATGAGCCGGTGCAAGCAGCCAACCCCCAGGCAGAAATTCGTCGTGATTACGAATTGGCCTTGCAACTACGCAACAAGCCCGCTCTGGACGCGTTCCTGAACCAGCATCCGGACGGATACTACGCAAATCTTGCCAAGCTGCAGCTTAATCAGCTCGATGCTGAGGACGCACGCGTCGCGGCAACAGCGAAGGCGCAGCAGGCGGAACAGCAGAAAACTCGGCTGATGTCGCAGGGCGCCCAGCGTGCCGACCAAGAGAAGGCGGCCGCGGATCTGAAGGCTGCGGAAGACGCCCGAATTGCCGCCGAGAAGGCGAAGCAGGCCGCGCAGGAGCAGGCCACCGAGGCAGAACGGAAACGAATTGCGTCCGAATCTACAATCGTTGCGGCTCTCTCCGGGAATAAGCCGGCTGTTGGGAGTGCCTTCGCGGACAATCCTACAGTCGCTGCGCTGGCTGACGACAATACGCCGCCAAAGCTTGCCGCACTCAGCGCCGAGCCGCGCCAGACCGATATCGCAAAAGCCGATATCACCAAATCCGTACAAAGCGAATTGAACCGCGTCGGCTGCTTCACCGGTAGCGTAGATGGCCAATGGAATGCAGCCTCCCAGCGCTCCTTGGCTCTCTTCAACCAGCACGCGGGAACCAAATTTGACGCCAAGCTCGCAAGTCTCGACGCGCTTGACGCAATCAAGCTCAAGCCGTCCCGCGTCTGTCCCCTGATCTGTGATCATGGCTACAAGGCTGCCGGCGACCACTGCAGCAGAATCTCCTGTGCAAGGGGCTCGTTCCTCAACGACGACAATGAATGCGAGAAACAGCGCGCCAGGCCCGTCAATGCCGCCAAGAGCAATGACAGTCAGCGGCAGGATCGGCCATTGCGTCAGCGGGCGCAGGCGAGCGCAGGCGGCTATGGCGCTGCGGTGGGCCATGCGACGGCCAGTCCTCAGATCATATGCAACGCCAGCAGCTGCCGTCCGGTCCAGCGCGGCTGCCATCTCGAATATCGCGGCGGTGGCGGGCCAGGCAACGAGGCCAATGTCGAGGTATGCCATTAGCCTCACCGCTCCTACACAACTGCGCGCTGGCACGGCGCCGAGTTGTCACGGCGCGTCGGAGCCATCAGGCCCGGTGGATTTAGGATCGCAAGCATGGCAAGTGGCCGAGCTAACGTCAGAGTCCCAAGCCTGATGTGGCCGAATCGGAGCGACCTGCGTGGTTGCGTGTGAGCTTGAGCAAAAGGACGCCAACGCCTTTCCTGGGGTGACGCTCTTCACGAAGCGGCAGGCGCCCGGCATGAAACCAACGGCGGTTTATCTTCCGCCAAAGCACCCAACAGCCGCCACCAAGTTCGATGTCGTGATCTGGCTTCACGGCTTCTACGTCAAAAACCATGAATTCCTTTTCCAAAACGATCCAGCGCGGCTGCGCGAACAGGTCCGGGATTCCGGCAAGGACGTGGTGCTCATCGCGCCCTTCCTGGGCTACGAATATGCTGTGGGCAACACCTTTGCCGGAAACTACAGCGTGTCCGACCTGGCCACCGCGAACTGGGGTGAACGCTATCTCGAGGAGATCCTTGGAGCTCTGGCAGGTTCCTGGGTATCTCCTCGACGTCCATTCCTCAGCTCCAGATCGGCAAGCTCATCATCGCATGCCACTCCGGCGGTGGTAACGGCATGCGCAATCTCGTCGGGAGCCTCGGAAAGTATCAGGGGAAGCTGACGGCTTGTTGGGGATTTGATTGCCTTTACGGTGCCAATGCGCGGCCCGACGATGCGACCTTTTGGTACCAGTGGCTATCTGGGCAGAGCGGCCACGCCCTCGAGATCGTGTATGGTCCGTCAACTCTCCCGCAATCGGTGAAGCTGGACCTGATCGGGCGCGGGCTGGCGACGGCCGATGGCAATCAAACCCAGCCTCAGCGCCCTGCCCTCAAGAATCTCAACGTAAGCTTGGGTCATTACGACCTGTTCCCGGCATTTGGACAGATGGTCAGGGTCAACGATCTTGACGCGGCTTTCGTGGATCGCTTCATGATACCGCAGGTCGCGGACCAACCGCGGCATAAGCCTGCGCCGCTGGACGGGGAATTCCTCCAGCACGCGATTTCCAACATTCGCAGTGCTTTTCCCTTTCCAAAGGACATTCATTACATGATCGCCCGCGGTGGCTTCTTCAGCCGACTGAGCAAGCTATAGCCCCAAGCCTCACAGGACTCACTTGATGGAATAGGATTTGACGTCGAACGACCAATTGTTCGTCACAAGCTTTCCGCTGCTGTTGTCCGGCACGCGCAGCTCACTGGTCCAGGCCGATAGATAGCTCAACGCGTCCGCCTGACCTTCCAGCTTGCGAGGCATGTCCGGCAAATCGAGCAATTGCACGCGCAGCTCGCTCAGGATGGCGATCATCACTGCGGACCCCGTCGGCGGTGCGACGACATATTCAAAACCACGCTGCCGCGCCGCCGGAGCAGGGACGACAAATTCGACACCCGGCTTGACGAGATTAATGTCGCGTTCGTTCGACTGCGCCAATAGCTCGGGGGTCGGAAAGATCTGGGACATCCGCCCTTCCGAGTCGACGTCAACCAGAATGAGATATCCAGGCCTCCTGGCGGTGACGCCGAACGAGACCTTGGCGCCGACGTTGACGGTCTGACTCGGCAGGATCTGAAGGGACACACTCGCGGTATTGGTCTGCCTGCGCACCGCTTGTGCGGGCCAAAGCCAAGGTACGTACGTCGTGCCGATATGCAACGCCCCCGTCGGCAACGGTGCTGCGGACGCAGGTCCGCTGCCCGCCTGTAGCAGCAGGAATGCGAACCATGCTCGCTGGCGGCGGATCGACTGCGATGACGGCATGGCGTGCTCCCCTAAGAGTCAGGGAGCACTGAAGAAGCCGATCGAGGCGATTCGCGCGTCCGCGGGCAAGTAACGCTCGAGACTCTTGATCACCTGCCCCGAGGCGCGACGCCGGTTGAACTGTACTAGGGCTGTCTCAAGCTCGACCATGCGTTGCTGCGAAGTCACCGCAACGATCTGTTCCGCACCGAACGGCTCGCCGACCCTGAGCGGTAGGCGCAAACTCGCCGATCTGGCCAACGCCGCATCAGCACCCACCGGATACAACAATTGGATGGTGCCGTCGCCGGACACATTGAACAGCAGCACCGCCCTTGATGCCACATCAGATAGGTCAACTTCGATGGTCTGGCCAGCACGTTGTTGGCGATCGTCTGGCCAAATACGCATCACCTGCGGCGACCGTGTCGCAATGCGCTTGAGTTCACGAATTGCCGCAGTCCTATCAATCACCGTCGGCAGGCTGGCAACGTCCATCCCGTAGGCGACCACATCACCCCAAGCGATCACGTCGTGCGACACAGGATCCCATATCAGGTCGGGATTGTCCGTCGGTTGAACAGCCTGCACGGAAACATCTTTTGGCTTCACGCTTACAAAATAGCTAGTCTTGCCGTCCAGCGCCGCCAGCCGGATTGGTGCAACGAGGCGTAGAGGCCCCGGCGCGCCGGCGATCGGAAGTTCCTTGGCCGCGCCCGCAAGGGTCGGAATGGTTGGAGCCTTGGCCGTGACAGCCGGCGGTGCGGGCGCCTGTCCATCGACGGGCACCCCGGCTCCGGCCTGACCCGAGGCCGCTCTCGCGGCCGGCCCCTGAATCAGCACGACACCGCGCGTCAATCCGAAGGCGACGTCGGTATCCGGCGTCTGAGCTGGCGATGATACAGTCACGATATTCTGGCGCTGGTCCGAGAGCTGATAGACCACCTGCCGAACGTTGCTGAAAAGCTCCTTAAGCGTCACCTTCCCATCGTGATTGATGTCCGCGCTACCTTCCACCGCACGCGCGACCGCATAGCTGAGAGCCCCGCGTAGGCCATCGATGCCAGGGATGCGGACTTCCGGCGCTTTGGTGTAGCGGTCCACCGCGGCCAGAAACGCCGTGTGGTCAAGGTCAAGTTCAGACTTCGGATCGTTGCTGTCCGACACCGGCTTCAGTTCGTCGACCAGCAACGTGTAGCGCGGGACCTGCCGGAAGCTCATCTCAGCGGCACGCGGATCGATGTCGCGCACCATACCGCCACCGTGGCAGGTGTCAGCCACGAAGATCACCCTCGCTCCGCGCAGCTCGAACTGCCGTATGAAATGGTTGAACTCGCTGCCCAGAACCCGCTCAACGGACCCGGTTGGCGTGGTTTCAAAGCCTGGCAGCAGGAACACGTTCTCCATCCCGTCCGGCTCCGCGCCCTTGACGCGCTCCGGCTCCTGGGTGCCATGGCCGGCGATCGACAGAAAGATGAGGTCGTTGTTCTTGGTCCGCTCCACCAGTGCACTGATCTCGCGCAGGACGCCTGCCCTGTCGGCCTGCGCGTTAGTCAGTTCGACGACGTCGCCAACCCCCATGGATTTAAGGCTGGTCACGATGTCCGTAGCGTCAGCGACCGCACCCTTCAATTTGCGCACGTGCTGGTAGTCGTCGATCCCGATCACGAGCGCACGCACCGCCGCCCCATCTGGATTGCTGAGCGACAAATCTCCTGCCGCATGCGCCCGCGGGATTGTCAGTCCGATCAACGCGGCGAGCCCGATGGTGGCGCACAGCCGCCCGATCCCGCAGTCAAGTCCTCTGGGCATCCGCATCGTGATCCACCTCGACATCATGCCTACCCATTTTGTAGCTCTGGCGACACACTGGGTTCAGCGCCTTTTGCCTGCCGTTTTGCGGCCCGCCGGCGGTTGTTCAGTCTGCTCCTGATAGGCGCCCGCTGAAACCGTCGTCTGATCATCCGCGAACGCTCGAAAGCGGACCGGAACATAGCCGCGCGCGAGCAAGCTCGCCAATGGATAGACGTTGCGACAGACGCGGCCGTTGCAGCCACCGGTCGAGGATTCCATCACCTCGGCCTTGCGATCAGGCGTGAACCGCAGGAACAGCATCACATGCGAGCCTGGCTTGTTCAGCGCATCGCCGGGCCTCAGGTCCCAAGGATTTGCCACGGGCGCAGCGATCGCGGGGATAGCTGCAGTCGTATAGTGGACGGAGAGCCCCCACGCGGCGCTGACGAATGCCGAACAGTCGACGCCCGCCACATCGGGCCGTGGCGCATTGCGGGTGCACACATTGCCAGCCAGCGTTCCGCTCTCGATCCGCTGCCGGAAGTTCGCGAGCGAACCGTGGCAGCCCCAGCAATACGGTACGCCGCGCACCTCCTGGTTCACTTTTCCCTGCAGATACCACGGCCGACGAACACGGCTGAAGCCGCTGCATTGGCTGTCGGGATCGTTGCCGTAGTTCGCCTGCGTCAGCTTCCACTGGATACCCTCGAACGCAAACGCGGTCTCGATCGCCTGCTGGCGATTGGACGGCCTCACGGCGGCCGAAGCGTCAAATTTGACGCCGGATTGTGGTGCCGGCGCCGTCGTCGTTCGCGACGGCCGCACGTCGATAATCGAGGCATTGGTCAGAGGTCGGAACCCGACGCCAATCACTTCGATACCGTCCGGCTTGGTTCGCAGGAAATAGACATCGCCACTGCCCGACACCGTGACGAACCGTCTGGTCAGCGGCGTATTTTCCAGAGGAAGCTCATAGATTCCCTCGAGACGCCCGTTCGCGGCATAGCGTGCGACGAACGTGGAGGCGTTCTTTCCTGATGGCGGAACGTCCTCGGCCAGCACGTAGAAGCGGTCGCTGTTGTCGATCTCGAGAAACTCCACCGTGCCGAGCTGGTTGCGCACGCGCAGGCCGAGTTGGCCGATGGTTTCGTTGGTGACCATGGTCTGGATCTCGACCCGGACGCTGGCATTGCCCTTGTCCGGAATGATGTCGGCGATCACCGAGCCCTTGCTTCGAGAAGCCACGTATTGCCGGTCAGGCTGCCGGGTCGTCCTGATGATGGCCGCGCGGGTGTTCTGATCGAGCAGGTCCGCCGCGCTGCCGGGTGCCTGCGATCCCATCTGGGCGAAAGCGGAGACGGCAACCTGGTCGTCTGCTCCACGGCTCGAGACCTCCTCAAGCTGGATCACGTCACCGCCGAGTCCGCGCGTGGATTGCCCCGGCGCCGCCTTCAGCGTCCGTACGCCACCGTCCCAAACCATTATGTCGTCCTCATGGACGACGAGATCGGTCGGCTGGACGTCTTTCGGCATCTTGAGGACGTCGGGATCGGAGTTTGGCTGTTTCGGGTCAAACTGGATGATGCGACCGTTGATCTGATCGAGCAAAAACAGGTTGCCCTGCCCGTCGGCGCTGAGTGCTTGCGGTCCCGCGAGTTCCACGTCCTCGCTGGCCGGGACTATGCCGACCATGGAAGCAGCCGAACCGCCGGTAAAGCTGCGTACGACAGTATCGTCGGCGTGCGCCTTGGTTCCGAAAATGCCCGCGCTAACGATGAAGACCCAGATCCAATGTTTTGGACGAAGCATATTCGCCTCAATGTACCCCGAACCGATCGCCGCGTCGGATCGACTAATCCGAGATGCCGTTGATGCCGCGCGTCAATTAGTGGTGAGCAATCTCAATCGCGTTCAATTCTATCACTGGACGGTGATAGTCCGAAATTTCTTCAGCTTGCCGAGGAAAACCATGGCCCGGAATAGATTTGAGCAAGTGAACGAAGTCCAGCCCGACGCGGTCACGCTGCTCCTGAAACGCGACAGTGACGGTGCCTCCGGAGCGATCGTGCTGCCTGCCGCCGCGAGCCAAGGGCGGCTGACCACCGACCAGGTCAGCGCGCAATTGCCGGCTCAGGATGCTTTTCGCGGCGCGATCCGGCTGGCTAACGACGTCAAGCTCGCGCTCGTGGTGTGCGATCCAGACGGGGTCTGGAAGCCCGAGTGGGGCGATCTTTATCAACCGATCGATTGACCCGCATCGGATGGAGCCGGCAAATGCTGCGACGCCGCATACAGACTAGCTTGCCGAACGGACCCTCCGCCCGACTGTCGTTCCTTATACGGGCCCTGATGGTCGCGCTGCTCGTTGCGACAGGCTGGCCGGCACGCGCCAACGACTCGGCTGCGGAATTGTCGATCGGTGGGCTCCAGTTCGTACGCACCAATGACGTGGCCATGGAGAGCGAGAACCTTCGTATCACGCTCGACAGAATCAGCGTTCGCTACCAATTCGCCAACCTCACCGCCAAGCCGGTCACGCTTAATGTTGCCTTTCCGCTGCCCGACATCGACCTGTCGGAAGCTGAGAATGTTGCATTGCCGTCAAGTGATCCGATCAACTTCGTCGAATTCGAGACCAAGGTCGATGGCAACCTGGCGCCGCTGACCGTCGATCAGCGCGCCATGGTTGGCAACAGGGATGTCAGTGCCCTGCTCCGCGAACTCAAGTTGCCGCTGCTGCCGATTGGTGGCCGCGAGATCCGGGTGACCGACCTGCCCGCGGCGACCCGGACCCGGCTTGTGGACGACGGACTTCTGATGCCTGCCGGAATGAGCGACAACGGTCGCCAGCAATATGCGCCGGGGTGGACCGTCAAGACCTCGGCTGTGCGCCAGCAGTTGTTTCCGCCCGTGCGCAGCGTCACGGTCGAACACCAGTACCGGCCGAGCGTCGGCTCCAGTCCTGACACCATTCTGCGCTCGAGCCTGCGCCGCAGCAGCGCACTCGGTCAGGAAGTTGCGCGTTACCGGAAAGAATACTGCATCCAGGATACGTTCCTTGCCGAGCTCGACAAGCGCACGGGCAATAACCAGACCAACGGCGCAAATCTCCAGGAGCGGCGCATATCGTACGTGCTCAAGACCGGCGCGAATTGGGCTGGGCCGATCCGGTCATTCAAGCTGACTATCGACCCAGGCGGCAGCGACCGCTTGGTGAGCTTCTGTCCTGGGCGGCTAAAGGCATCGTCCGCTACTGGAAACACGCTTGAATATACGGCAAGCGACTTCAAGCCGGATGCCGACCTGAAAATCCTGGTGATCGGAACATTCTGAGCGTGCCGGTCAATTGGTGAGCAGCACGTAGCGCACGGCCGCGATGACAGTCATCTTATTGCGCTGAGCCTCGCTTAGCGCCTGCAGGAAGAACGTGTCGGCGGCGATCGGTCGCGGCTGGCGCAACGAGTCGAGAACCTGCGGGACCGCCACGACCAATAGCAGTTGCGGACCGCTCGCGCGCGCTGTCGGGAGCGTAAACGAAAGTGAGTCGATGCCCGGCTTCAGAAGATAAGACAGGCTCTGAACTTCGCCGCGATCAGATACCATCAGGAGCTCCACCACGCGGTTGGCAAAGTTCTCGATGGTCCCATTGAGGGTTTCACCGCCCTTCAGCTCTGTCGCTGACAAGGTGATGCGTGGCATTCGCGCCTGATCGCTCCCGACCTGACTCAAGAACTTGACGGCTGGGCATTGCGCCTGGGTCACTTGCCTGACGCCGATCGAAGCCTCGAAACCCTGCTCACGCCGAAACGCTTTGTCGAACGTGTCGAATGGGACGGTCGAGGCACCGAACCCTTCGATGACAGCGGCATTTGGGCTCACGGCAATCGGCAACACGAAGAAGCAGTCACCGCCGGAATATTGGGCCACGTATTTGCGGATGCGCTCGGCGCGCCCTGGCCCATCGAGTGCCGGAGACTGCGTCGCCGTCGGCTGCGCGGGCAACTTCTCCGGCTCTTGGCGTCCGGGCTGTGGTCCAGCGGGCTCGACCTTCGGCGGCGCCATTGCTCCGGCGAGTTTCGGGGGTGGCGACAAGACCGCGGTGCCTGGCGCTGACCAAACCAGCTTGTAGAAGGCATATCCACCACCGCCGACCAGCAGCAACAATGCCGCGGCGCCCGCCCCCAGCCAGAGGCGGCGCGGACTCCGCGCGATCTCCGGCATCCTGTCCTGCGGCGCCGGCGACGCGCTTTCCGGCCGCCGCAGCGGATCGAAGCCATATAACGGCGCGGCCGGCGTCTGGGCGGAACCGGTTGGCGTCCAGCTGGCGACCTCCCCCATAGTGGGGCGCAATGCCGGATCAGGCTGCAGCATCCGCTCCAGCAAAGGTCGGATGCGCATATCCACACCACCGAGATCGGGCACACGCCGGCGCTTCTCCACCAGTTGAAATTGGCTGCCGCCCATGTCGAGTTTCTGTCCGGTCAGCGCATGGAACAGCACAAGACCGAGGCTGTAGACATCGGATTTCGCAGTCACGTCATTGCCGTACAACCCTACTTGCTCCGGCGATGCGTAGTTGTCCTTGCCGGCGAAGCCCGAGCCGATGATGGTTTTGTCGCCCATTTGGGTCGACCGAGCGATGCCGAAGTCGATGATCTTGGCCCGACTGACGTCGTCGAGCGGAATGATGATGTTGTCCGGAGACACGTCGCGATGGATGATGCCGTGCTCATGTGCGGCCTCCAGTCCCAATGCGACACGCTGCCTCAGCCTGATCAGCGCCTCGAAGGTCAACGGCCCATCATCGAGCATGTTCGAGAGCGAGCGGCCATTCACGAACTCCATCGCGAGATAAGGTCGCTGCAGCACCGGCTCGACGGTAAACAGGAAGTAGCGAACGATCGCGTCGTGCGGAAGATTGTGGAGTGCCGCGGCCTCTCGACGGAACAGCGCGAGCGCGGCCTCGTTATCAACCACGTCGGGCAGTAGCATTTTCACCGCAATAGGCGATCCAGTCTGGATCTCACGGCATTTGTAGACCTCACCCATGCCGCCCGCGCCGATCATCGCTTCGATCTCGTAAATGCCATTGAGACGGGTGCCGGGCGGCACGCCGTGATAGGACGATCGGAACGGATCGCTCGGACTCATGGTTGCGGCTCCCGATTGAGCGGAGATCTTGTCGTCCCCTGAGATCGTGGCGTCAGTAGTCGCACGATCACAATCGTCAAGTTGTCAAGCCCGCCACGATCAAGAGCCAGCGCGAGCATGTCATCGCAAGCCGCCTGGGCGCGTCGCGTAGCCGCGTGCTGCAGGATCTCGTCGTCCTGCACGTGCCTGGTCAGGCCATCGCTGCAGATCACGAAGATATCTTCTGGCTCGGCCGGGCCTGTCACCACCTCGAATTCCGGATCATCGGCGACACCGACGGCACGCGTAATGGCATTGCTCGGCCAATCATTCACGTCTTCGCGCGACAGCGCACCTTTTGCGATCAGCTCCTCCAGTTCGCTGTGATCATGCGAGACCTGGCGAATTGCGCCGCGACTAATAAGGTAGACCCGGCTGTCACCCGCCCATATGCAGGCATAGTAGTTATCGCGAACGAGCAGAACCGCCGCTGTTGTCCCGACGGTGGCACCCTGTCGTTCATGACTAAGCGCCAGTATCTGCTGGTTTGCGCTGAAAAGCCGCTCCTCGCATTCCGCCAGCAGGTCTGCGGCTGATTCTGGTGTAGCGATAGCGTCGAGCGACTGCACTACGATGCGACTGGCGAGATCACCGGCCTCGTGCCCCCCCATGCCGTCGGCGACCGCCCACAGACCAACGTCGGTTCGTACCAAACATGAATCCTCGTTCCGCTCCCGCACGCGTCCGGCATGGGTGACGCTGCCAACATCGAACAAGGACGGAATATGCACCATCGCGCGTCATCCATTCCCGGATGCCGCGGGTCCGAGATCACCGGTCAGCAGCGTGACGTAGTGAAACGGATCTGGCAATCCGCGACAACTCAGCGCCATTGGCGGGAAGCCTTCCCCTCCGGCGGTCCACCAGAAGCTAGCCGCGGCGTAGACCTGTGGGTTGGCAGCGCAAAGTGCTGCAAACGACGCCGCGAAGGCTTCGACCGCCGAAGCCCTCCCCATTGCCGCAGTACCAAGCGACGTGACCGGCGGATCGCCGGTGATGGTCTCCTGCAGTCGTGGCACCGAAAGCCGATCCAATGCATCGGAGATCTGCTCGAAGGTTGCGGCCCGATCCAGGGTCGAAAGCAGGAACGCCTCCACTTGCCCGAACCATTCGTCCTGCGGATCAATGCTCGGCGGCGGCAGCGAGACGGCCTCGCCGGTCACCGCATGCAGGGTCAAGGGATAGTATCGCCCCACCCCATCGAGCGAGGGCATGATCGCACCCGCCACTGTCGTGCCGCAGATCGCGGCGCCGAGCCAAAACCGCCAGACCGGCGCGGTCAGAAAGGCCTGTTGCCATCCTGGGCCAAGCTGGTGGCGACTTGCTGACAGCGCAGCCTGTACCCACGGCTCCCAGGCTTCCAGGAAGCTGCGCGGGGTCGCGATCGCGATGAAATCGCGCTTCGCACCGATTTTGCCGAATATCCCGCAACGCATGGTCATATCCCGGTCGGGCAACGAAACTCGCGCAGCACTGACAGGTTCAGCGGGTTGCGCAACGATCCGGTCGAAATTTGATAGTTGAGCTCGCGCCCGGCGACGATGAAACTCGCGCTGGCCGTTTCCGCTTTCACCACTAACGAGCCCGCCTCCAACATCCGAAACAACGACCAGGGACCAATGCGCTCAAGTACGGATGGCGGGCCGGTATCGTTACTGACTGAAATTGCCGTTCGCGGCGCTGGGCCCGGCCATAGGATAGTAGTCGGCGAGTTGGTCTGCGGCTGTGGCGGTGGCGTAGGTTGCGGCCCGCCGAACAAGGACGGAGGGGCCGATCCGGCAATGGTTGGGCTCGCAATTGTGGTGCCACCGATCTCGGTCTTAACTGTCACGCCTGGTCCCGGTGCCCCAGGGGGTCGGATCGCGAATGAAACGGCGGGCACACCGCCGCCCGTCTGGAAGAACGCATCCCGGATATAAGCCGCATTCTGGAATTGTTTGAGCGTCTCGGGCGAGAACGACCGACCAACGGGGCTCTCCTTTCGCCAAGCCCAGTCCGACCGCGACGTGTCGGCATAAGGTGCCAGGTACTGGGTGAAGAACCTGTCCATAACGCCATTCGGACTGAACAATTTGGCAAAATCCGCGAGCGGAACTTCCTGGCCGCTGCCGCGGATAAACGGGTAGCGATTAGTCACGGTCTGTTGGCAGACCGGCGTGACCTGATCGCGCAACGTTTGCAGGATTTGTCCGGCGGTTGAAGCCGCGATGCTACCTTCGAACTCCGCGGCTGCTGCTCGCAACATATCGGAGAATGGCGGCGGCATGCGCGAGGCGTTGTTGCGGAGCGCTGCGACCTGGTTCTGGAGCGCAGCTGTGGCTTGTGCGGTCAGTTGGGGATTCTCGATGATCAGCGTCAGGTTCTGCGCGATGTCGTTCAGGTTCGCGACGGTCGAGTCGATTGGCCGGCGGGTGCTCTCGCCTTCGAGCGCTGCGTGGTAAGGCTTGAACTGTGCTTCGATCATCGTGCCAGGCGGTCCATCCTGAGCATTCGTGAAGAGTGCTGGCGCCGATGCGGCAGCTGGCGCCGAAGCGCTCTTCGCCCGTTCCTTGGTCAGCACCGTCTCGTCGCGCACCGACTCCAGAATTTGCCGCATCGGCGAGGTCGGCGCCGAAAGCGCCCGAAGCACCTCATATTTCGGTTTGTCGGCGAGCAGCTTCTTCAGGCGCAGGCTCCCGAGCGCCGTTCGCCAGGTCGTCACGAAATCGTTTGAATAGATGCTGAGCAGATCGCCGGCCAGATTGTCGTACTGCTGGTTGATGGCCGACTGCTGGCCGGCATCCCCCAAAACCCATCGCTCCCGCTTCATCCGCTCAGACAATCCGGACAGCCGGGCGACGAACTTCTGATGGAAGCCGTTATACGTGAAGAACTCAGGTACCCGCACGGCGTCCAAAGGCTGCCCGGTCGTGGTTTCGAACACGACACCCATGTCGGGTCCGCCATGGCGGCCGGCGATCCAGTCGCCGGCGATCGACGCGCGAGCCTCCGATTTCAGAAACTCGTACGCTCGTTGCGACACGCTCAGGCGCGCCAAGGAGTTCTGGGCCTGCTTGATCAACCGGCCGTCGAGTTCGACCAAGGGCGGCTGTTCGGTCTCGAGGTCGAACATTGCCACGAGGTTCTCGTCGAGCAGACGCCGCCCTTCTGCGTTGGTGGCGCCAGGATAGAGATTATCCGCCCAGTCACGTTGCATCCAGGAGCGGATCAACTCGCGATCCGGCGACTGCAGGCCACCGATCATCAGATAGACCTTGAGCGCCTCATAGACGAAGGCAGGCTCGTTTATGCGCGCATTGAGCTGCTCTTCCAGGCGATACAGCAGGCGCGGTCGGAACATGCGTTCAAGCGCGGTGTGATAGGCCGCTTTCGAGGGCGACAGCAGCCGGGCGCGCTGACTGAGCCCGTAGCGAGCCGACAGAGGCACCGATTCGCCGCGCGATCCGTAGCCCGCCGGGGCGTTGCGAAGCCGGTAGAGTAGCGGCAGCACCTTGTCGAGATCATGATCGGCAATCAACGTCTGCTTGATAAGTGCCGCGCCGGCGGTTGCATACTCGCTATCCGCCTGCAGGCTTTGCTCGATCAAATCGGCGTTCCGCTTGTAGCTCACCAGCCAAGCTGCGATCAGCCCGATCGAGACCAGACCGATCAATGACAGGGCTGCGGTCTTCAGGACCAGCGCGCGGCGCACCGCGGCACGGTCAGTCGAGACCCAGTCGGCCTCGCCGATGATGACCTTGGAAATCAGATCGGCAAGGAAGAAGCTCTTGCCCGTGCCCGAATAGGATCCGGAACCGACTTCCTCAGCGCCGAACGTGCGCGCCAGCGACCCGATCAATTGATCGATCGGCGTGCCCTGCTGCGTACCCGAAGTAAAGTAGAATCCGCGCAGGTTCGCGTTCACGTGATAGCGCGTCGGCTCGAAGATCAGGTTGAGGAAATCGTGGATCTGAGGCTTGAGCCGCGCCATCTGTGCCGGAAAACCGAACAATTGCACGCGGTGCTGGGGCGTCGGCTCGTCCTGCAGACGGTCGAGCGTCTCTTCGCTCAGGCGCTCCAGCAGACGGTCGAACTCGAACGGGATCTGCCCAACCAGATTCTGGGTCTTGTCGGCGGTCTGGAACGTGGCACCCCAGACTTGACGGCGGCCGGCCTCCCCGAGATAGGCGAAATACTCGGTGAAGCCGGCAACGAGATCCGCTTTGGTAAATAGCGCGTAGACTGGGAAGCTGACCTTGAGTCTCTGATGCAGCTCGAGCAGGCGCATCCTGATGGCATCGGCATGAAGTGCGAGCTCCTGCTTCGGCAGCGTCAGGATGTCTTCGATACTGATGGCGACAAGAACGCCGTTGATCGGTTGGCGCGACCGGCTTTTCTTCAGGATGTCCAGGAACGCCAGCCAGCTGTCCTTGTCGGCCTTGCTGTTGGAGTCCTGGGTGGTGTAGCGGCCGGCGGTATCGATCAGCACCGCCTCCTCTGTAAACCACCAATCGCAGTAGCGGGTACCGCCGACCCCTGCGATCGCCGCGGGCGTTGCCCCGCGCGCGAGCGGAAATTTGAGCCCGGAATTGACAAGCGCCGTGGTCTTGCCGGCGCCGGGCGGACCGATGATGACGTACCAGGGGAGATCGTAGAGATAGCCCGACTTGTTGCCGCTGGCGGTCTTCAGCGTCGCGAGCGCATCCTTCATGCGCTCCTTGAGCACTGGTTCATCGCTGACGGGCTGGTCTGCACCAGCGATACCATCGGCAATCTCCTTGGCACCCTTGCGCCGCTTGAACAGATTGAGGCCAACGATGCCTGCCACGGCCGTGGTGAGCAGCAGAATAGCGATCTGCCGGACGATATGGTTCTCCAGCGGCCGCCAATCGCCGAATGCGATGAAGGGACCGGCGAAATAGATCACCGCTCCGAGCGAGCTGAGCCCGACCCCGTAGAGAACGATGCGAAGAATGTCCTTGGCAAGCATCTAACCGTACCCGTCGCAAAACCACCTGATCCGGCGGTGTGTGCCTATTCGCTGCGTTCGATAAAGATCTCGACGCGCCGGTTCTTGGCACGTCCCTCCGGCGTTGTGTTGTTGGCAATCGGCGCATCTGCTCCCTTGCCCTCGACGTCGACGCGCGAACCATCGTTCAAGCCAGGTTTCAGTGCCGCGGCAACCGCCTTGGCGCGCTCGACCGACAACTCGAAATTGGTCGGGAAGCGGACTGTGCGGATCGGCGAACTGTCAGTATGGCCGACGACCCGGATCCGTCCCGGCTCCTTGTCGAGGGTTGCTGCGACGCGGAGAGCGATCGGCTTAAAGCCGTCGAGGATGGTCGCTTGGCCCGACGCAAACAAGGCCAGGTCGCAGACCCTGATCACGATGAAGCTGGGGGTCTGGTCCGCCGTCATGGCGCAGGCGGTGTTCTCCTTCGCGAGTGCATTGCGGATGCGTTGCAACTGGGTAATGCGATCCGGCGGCGGCGGAGGCGGCGGCGGTGGGGGTGGTGCAACGACCTGACGCTTGAGTTCGATCGGACCGGCCGGATGGAGCGCGAGCGCCACCTCAGCAGCATTCTCTGCCCGTCCAGCGAGGAGCGTCCGCAGAACGAAATAGGACCCGGTCAGCAGCGCGGCGACCACGGCTGCCACGAGCCAAACCGGAACACGCAGACGCTGCCGGCGCCCCGCCAGCGCCTGCCCGCGCCAGTTGGGCGACAGGTCGCTCATCGTTTTCGGTCTAACCCGGCGCAGCAATTCATAGAGGTTGCGCTGGATCAGTTGCAGGTTCGCAAGTCCGCCCCCTGACGTCCGGTGGATGCCCTGAAAACCAAGCGCAAGGCAGGCGTGCTGAAGTTCGAGGACCGGATAGTTGACCAGTGGATCAACCTTCAAATGGTCGAGGATCTCAAAGAAACGGACGCCGCCGACACGCTCGCCGAAGAACCGGCTCAGCATCGAATATTGCGTCCAGACGTGACGCTCTTCGGTTGGGATGTGCTGCACGATATCGTCAGCAGTGGCACACAGGATGTATTTTGCTGTGTTGGCCTGGTGCTCGGAAATGCCCGCTGAACGGATGTCCTTCTCAAAGAATTTGATCGCGTCTGCGACCTGCTCCATCAGGCTGGCGAATGACGCTCGCATGAGCGCCACACGCAACCGACCGAGCAGTTGCAGCAACGGGCCCGCAGCGCGCATCACCGGATTGGCATTTGGCGCGACCAGATCGTCAACGCGCAACGGCGGCCCTGGCGGCATCAAGGGTTGCGGCACCTGGCCTTGCGCGGGTGTCGAAATCCATTCCTCGGCTGGATGGCTGGCCGGCGCGGAGGCGTAGTTCGAGCCCTGTGGAACGGGCGAAAAGGATGGTGGTGGGGCCGGCGTGCCGGGAGAGGGTACGGGTGATGGCGAATAGGCTGGGCGTGCTGCGGGCCCCCCACCCGGCGGAGGTTGAGAGATCGGCGCCGGCGGCAACTTCCCGCCGGGGTTGGGACGGATGATCGTCCGTTCGCCCCGCCCGAAAGGATTGACCGGCTTGTCCTTGTCGCTCATGGCCTGTCTTCCAGGATAGCCCAAAGATACAGCTCAAGCTCGGGCCAGTCGCCGGAAAAATGCATTCCGATCGACGCAGCCGTACTGAACTCGGGCCACAGCGGTGACTTGCGGTCGAGATAGAAATAGACGTGATCCGTGATGGCCCGGATATGCGGCGGCGGCGTCGGCAAATGCGCCAACGTGAGGCCCGGCAGGTTTGCGTGCACGATCTCGTTCATCTTTGTGTTCGGCCCGACCTTGAACAGGTGCGGGAAATCGTTCTGGATCTCCACAAGCGGCCGCCGTGCGGCAACTTCCAGCACCAGGGTCGCATTTCGGAATAGCGCTCGATCGCGGATCGGCGATACGAACGCATTCTGTGCGCGCTCGATGATCTCCAGGCGGATCGCCCGCCGACCCAGCCGCGCGCTCAAGAAGTCCTGGATGTCGCTCACCAAGGGTGTGAAGACGTTCTCGAGATCGTCGTGATTGTACGCCGGATAGTTGCGCGCCCGCCGTTCCGCCGTGGAAAACGTCGCAAGTTCACCCGCGAACCTCAGCAATTCCTCGTACAGGCGCTCCGGGTGAACGCTGCCGGAGCGCTGGAAATGAGTCAGCACGGGAATGGTACGGTTCAGCACTTGCAGGACCAGATAGTCGACGCTCTGCAACCCACCACCGGATGACGGATCGACGGCGTAACGCGCCAACTCGTCGAGTTTAGTCTCAACCCAGCCGATGATGCGGTTGAGCCAGCCATCGATGATCGGATGCGCGGCGCAGACCAGCATCGGCGGCACGAACTTGTCGTCGAACAGGATGTTCTTGTCGCGCACCTCCAGAATGCGCGCGATGCCCAGGCCCATGTATCCGGGCTTGCTTGTCTTGCGCAGTTCGAAAGACAGGCGCGGATAAGCGATGTCGATCTCTTCCTCGATGCGGAGCGCCGAGGTCGAGTCGATGAAGGTTTCCGAAGTGCGAACATAACGACTGGCGCTGTCGGTGCGGTCCTCGTCGACCTCGCGGGTGTTTGGCGCCGCGACCGGCATCATCAGCCAGACGATCTGGCCTGCAGCCGTCTCCGGCACCTCGATCGATTCGGGTATTGGGCTGTCCGCAGGGATATCGAACGGCGTACCGTCCGGCATGAGGCCGGACGCACTGCGCACCGCGAATTTGCTCTGTTCGGTAAGATCCCTATCGATCTCTAGCTCGGCAAAGCCCCAAGGGTATGGTGTCGTGTAGCGAACGCGCTTTTCCAGCAAGTGTTCGATGTAGCGGTCGTTCTGCTGCAGATGATGCGGCCGCAGAAACAAACCTTCCGACCAGAAGACCTTGCTGTACCAAGACATTCCTATATCCACTTAGAAATTGTAGGCAACCTCGTGGTCGCCGAGAGTTTACTTTGAGCCGGGCTTATCACCGCGGTCGTAATAGTTCGAGAAAAGCAACATAAAGGTTTCGATCGGGGCGTTGTTGTCGCGGCCAAGATGCGCTTTCCAGCGCGTCAAGAACTCGTCCCAGAGTTTGCCCTTGTTCGTGCCGAGCCAGGAGCTTGCGCCACGCTGAAGCTCGAGCTCGCGCGCCATCAGCGTCGGATCTATGCCCGCAATCAGCTCATGGACAGCGTGCTGCATCGCCATATAGGTTCTCAACTGATGTGACTTGAGATCACTGAAGCCCTGTGCAAAGGCGCGCTGTGCATCGAGATAGCTGCGTGTCGGCGGCCCAAAGAGAATGCGCATCGCTTCCTCCGAGGTCGGCGAGAATTTCAGCGGATTATTTTCGAGGGCTTGGACGGTGGTCTGGCTGGTGCTACGGGTCAGCTGCTTGGCTTGGGTTCGCGCTTGCAGCAGCGCCATCAGATTGTCCACGGTCATACGCAAGATGATGCCGAGCTGTTCGGCGAGTTCGGCATCGGACTTGCTGGCGAAGAAATTCTCCGGCAATCCCGCAGCGCGCGCCACCAGTCGCGCGAACTCGGTACCACCGACTGGCTTGGCCGCGACAGGTCGCTCGTCTGCTGCTTGCGCCGTCTCGACCTGCGGGTGCGATGGCGATGTTGGCGGCTGGGCAGCGACTGGTTCATCATCGATCCAAACCGACGGCCGGCGTGGAGTCGGGATGGCTTGCGGGCGCTCGACTTGCGGTTTCGGCGCGGTGACCGGACCGGCTGCCCAGTTCATGTCATCGTCCTGCACGGACGGTTGGGACGTAGACGTCGGCGATGACCATCGAAATGGGTCTACACCCGGCGCCGGCACGCTCGCTGCCCAATCAAGGAACCCCGGATTGACGGGCCGCGCCGCCTCGCGTGGCTTCTTCAACAGTTGCGGATCGATCGGCGGCGGAACGTCACGATCGGCCGTCCAAAGCTCTCCGTAATCCGCATGCTGCTGGACCGAGGGTTCGTGCAGTTGCGCCGCTTGATTTGGGATACGCCCGCCAGCCTCATCCTCCAGCGAAACTCCGATGATGTAGTGGCCGATCGTGAGCCGATCGCCGTCGCGCAAGCGGTGCGGCCCCCGCATGCGCTGGTCGGCACCATTGAGAAAGGTGCCGTTGGTCGAGACGTCGTGCAGCCAATAGCCACCGTCGCGAAAGTGCACCTCGCAATGCTTTCCGGAAATAGTCCGCGCCGGATCCGGCAGCGTCCAGTCGAGGTGACGGTCCCGGCCAATATCGACCGAACGCCTGCCGGTGACCGTAAACGTCACAGGTCCGCCGTCCGGAAGATTCGGTTCGTTCTCGATATTAAAGCGAAGCACCATCACATCGTCTCGTTAGCGCGGAGGGCGCGGTTCGCCGCGTGCCAATTGAATACCATCCTCCAGGCACGACGTCATTATCTGGTCCCGGAAGTCACGAGGGAGCCGGCAGAGGCCAATCAGCAGTGCTGTACGCACCGCCCGTGCGGCCTGATCTGGCTTGGCTTCCACGGGCGCAAATTCCGGGGGAACCACGCTTCCGCCGGACCAGCCGGCCGCCAGCGCCAGCCACGTTGCCGGCTGCTCAGGATCGTTGGCATTGCCGACAGCCAGCGCCTTGTTCCGGGACTGCTCGTCCGGTTGCCGGACCCAGGTCTCCACAATATTGAGCGACCTGCTATCGCTGGCATCGAAATGATCGAACATCCGCCGCAGAGAGCGACATCCCCAGCCAATTGCCACACGCCTTGGAAGTAGGTATGCACAATAAGACACGGCCGGGTGCCAATTGCACGCGTCGGCGGCCTCCTGAAGGAAATCCAGCGAAGGCTTGTCAGCGTCGGCTCTGCCGACATCATAGCGCGCCAACGGATAGGCCTGAAACAGATCCTGTACCGTTCCGAATCGAACCTGCCCCATGATCGTCAGCCGACAAGAGTTGGAGTGCCGTGAGCGACCAGCGGACCGCCGGCAGCAAGCGCCATGCCGGCCTGCGCTGTCATGGCGATCGTCGGCGCGTTGATGACGATGCCCGCCGGGGTCAGGATAATCTGGCTGGGACCAACCTGCAGGGTGATATTGGCGCTGGCCGTGAGCGTGATGCTGATGCCCGCATTGACAGACTGGTCCATGGCCAGCGTGATGTGTTGACCGCCCAATTCGATATCGAGTTTGTCATTGCCTTTCTTGAGCGTGGTCTTGCGGGTATCGCCGCCGAATGCAGCTTCGCCGATGGTCCGTGTCTCGGTGTCCCGGACCGTCACGTCATGGTCCTTCTCGGCATGCACCGTGATCTTCTCGGACCCCTTCTTGTCCTCGAAGCTCCACTCGTTGAAGCCGCCGCCACCTTTGGTGGAGTCCGACTTCAAGCCGCCAATCGTCTTTTTCGACGGCAGATCGTAAGGCAGCTTGTATTCGTCGTTGTACACGGTGCCAATCACCAGGGGCCGGTCCGGATCCCCTTCCAGGAACTCGACAACGACTTCCTGTCCGACACGCGGAATGATCTGACCGCCCCAGCGCTTGCCGGACCAAACCTGGGCGACGCGCAACCGGCACGACCGCTTCTTCTTGCGATCCCAGAAAAAGCGGACATAGATTTCGCCGAGCGACTCGACGTCGATTTCCTCGCTCGAATTGTCGTCTTTGGTCACTACCTTGGCAGTCTGGATGCCATTGATCCTTGGCTTCGGCGTCGTCATTGGCGCTCGAAACGGCCGATCGCTCGGCAGAAACTCGTAGCTGCCGAAATAGACGTGTTGCCCGGCGTCGCTCGGACCTCCGGTGCGATAAGATTCGATCGAGAACGAGTGCGTGGCTCGCACCACGAGATATTCCACGTTCTGCGAATCCTTGGAGTGCTTTTCAAGCTTCGTTAACCCACCGGGGAACAGGTTGACGGCGTCGCCGTTGCCGCGGCGCCTTCGGTCCATTGCCTGCTCGGCCTGGAGCTGGATCTTCGCGTAGCGCTCGCCGTCGGATTTTTCCTTGAACTTCCCTGGATAGTCGTAAAACTCCATCTCCGACCGGGTGTAGTGCTCGGAGCCCTTGGCGTCGCTGATCATCTGCGCGTTGGGCTTTTGATAGTTGTAGTCGTTAAGCTCGATCTTGCCGGTTCGAAACCGGCGCTCCGAGACCCATTCGTAGATATGCTGCTCGCCTCGACGATCGGCCCCCGTTAACGGGATATAGGGAATCGTAGCAAGACCGTTGATCGGGCTATGCGACGATTTGGAATCCGCCAACACCAGCGTATGTTTGCCGCCCTCGTGTTTGAAGAAGTAGTAGATGCCGTGCTGTTCCATCAGCCGGCACACGAAATTCATGTCAGTCTCGCGGTACTGAACGCAATATTCGAGCTTCGGACAGGACCCCTCTTCGGTCAGTTTGGATTCATAATCGGTGAAGCCGCGTTCGTTGAACACCTCCTTGATGATGTCGGGCGCTTTCTTGTCCTGAAAGATCCGGCAATCGGTGGTCCGCGACAACAGCCAAAACCAGGGCCTCAGCACGATCCGGTAGCTGAAATAGTCGTTCCTTACCCCGAGCCACTGGGCCTCTGTCAGAATGCCACTGAACTCGCGCTCCTTTTCATGCAGCTTTATGGTCAGCGTGCATTGCTGACCGATGGCTCGGTCGAAGTCGAGGTCGGCATCCTCACTGAGACACTCTATGCGATACTCGAACAGTTCGCTGAGACCTTCCGAGCCCTCGAATCCGGCAAAAACCAGAACGTCCTTGCCAAGAGGCGTCTTGAGTTCGCAGAGGCGGGTATCCTGAGTAAGCTGGCCCATGTGGGCTTAAACTCCCTCCTTCGATCGAATGACCCGCTGCAAAGAGCTGATCAGACGTATGCAAGATCCGCGGAAATCCTGCCCCGCCAATTGGCAGTGCCGGCAAGTCCGCCCCGGGGCTGGCCTCCTGACGTTTCACGACAGCCGTCCAAAGAACCACCCCGGCCATCAAGTAGTCGGCTCCAAGAGCTTGCCGGTTCACGGGAAAATGGCATGATCTTCGGGAATGAACCAAGATCAGCAGGCATCTGACCCATAGGTATAGAATCGGATCATGCGCCCCGCGCGATCCCTTAGTCGTCACGGCTCGGCAGCGGGGCCGTGACCGAGCAGATGGACGATCCTCGCATGCTTGATGTCGCCTCCCTGACGCTGCCCATTACCGCTGACGATCCCTGCGGACCGGATCTCGACGCCATCGGAGACGTCCAATATCTGAACTTCTTCGCAGGTGCGGAATCCCTGCTGCCAATGTCGTTCTTCGAGGTCGTCAATGCCAATGGGGAGCGTGGACGCTTCGATCCAAAGGCAGTCGATTTTGCCGGCCAATTTGCCGCTGCACAGCCCCTCCTGGCGCGTACCCGCGATCTGCGCCTAAACCTGCTGCTCGCGAAGTTTTCAATCCTCAACCGCGATCTCGACGGCTTTCTTAACTGCCTGAGGGCGACCAACTTGCTGCTGCGCGAGCAGTGGGAAGCGGTACATCCGAGGGGCGAGAACGGCGACTACGCGCTTCGGGCCGTCACGGTCGAAGCAATCGACGTGTTTCCGACCGTGATCAACCCGCTCCAGTTCCTCCCCCTGATCGAGAACCGCAGACACGGCAACCTCCACTACCGTGCCTATCAAATCGCGCAAGGCGAAATTCCCGCCGGCGATGCCGACGCCGACGGGCTCGATCTCGCGACTATCGAGCGCATCGTCAGCGAGACGGATCTCGATACTCTCAAGGCAATCAGCGCGCGGTGCTCCGCGGTCGCTGCTGAAATCGCAGGTATCAAGGCGACCTGGCGTGAGAAGATGAATTCGGGGCAACCTATCAGCCTCGACAGGCTCTCCGGCTTGGTTGACGGCATGGCTGCCTGGCTTGCGGGTCTTGTCGCATTGCGTGATCCGGTGGCGATTGCCGCAACTGCGGAAGATGCCGGTCCCCTCGATACGCAGGTGCCGTTGGACGCAACCACGATGTTTGCTTCATCTGCACAGGCGTCCGCAGCGCTCGGCGCAGCGGCCGCCTATTTTGCCCGAATGGAACCATCCAACCCGGCGCTGTTGCTGGTACGTCAAGCGCAGGAGATGGTCGGCAAATCATTTATTGAAGTGATGCGGATGCTGGTGCCGTCCCACGTGGAGAGCGCTGCCATCAACATCGGGCGGGACAAAGTCTTCGACCTGCCGATCGAACGGATGGCGGAGCTCGCGACCCCGCTCTCATCAACGACGGATGAGAGCGCCCAAGATATTGTTTTTTCGGTGGAAACTAGAGCGCAGGCCTTGGGTCTGCTGACGAAGGTGGCGTCGTTTTTCCGAACCGCGGAGCCGTCCAGCCCGATCCCCTTTTTGGTCGATCGCGCGCGCGACCTCGCACAGCGGGATTTCCTCAGCCTTCTGAATGATGTCCTTCCTGAGGGCGCTCTCAAGACAATCGACAAATCGTATTGAACCACCTTTCTCTCGAAGGCACTAACTGGACATAAGAATGTTTTGCCGACCGCAAGTTGAGACGCCTTAGTCAATCTGCGTCGTGCAATTTGGCTTCTGATGCGATTTCGCAGGGAGGGGAACCATGGCTACTGACAGCGGTCAAAAATTCATTCGACGAAACCGCGCACCACGCGTGCACATAACATACGAGGATCCTTACGATGCCGAGCGGCTGATCGAGCTGCCGTTCGTCATGGGCGTCCTCTCCGACCTCTCCGGCAACAACCCCGGCATCGAGAAGTCGAAGGTCGAGGAGCGTAAGTTCCTCGAGTTCGATATGGACAATTTCGACAACCGCATGGCCGCAATCCAGCCCGGCGTGACGGCGCGCGTCGCCAATCGCCTCAGCGATGGTTCCGACGAAAAGATCTCGGTCAACTTGCGCTTCAACAAGATGGCAGACTTCACTCCGGTGGCAGTCGCCCGCCAGGTGCCGGCCACCGCCAAGCTGCTCGAGGCACGCGAACAACTCGCCAACCTGCTGCGCTACATGGACGGCAAGGTGGCCGCCGAGGACCAGCTGAAAAAACTTCTCGCCGATCCTCAACTGATGGCAGCGCTGCGGGAACGCGCGACAAGCCAGTCGAGCGAACCTGGCACCGAGAGCTAAGGAAGGAATGGGGACCATGGCAAAAGAAGCTGTTCACACAGAGAGCCCTACCCAAGTCAAAACCGTCGAAGCTGATGAGTTTACCAGCCTGCTAAAGCAAAGCTTCAAACCGCGCACTGAACGTGCAGCGACCGAAGTCGAAAACGCCGTATCCACGCTCGTTCAAGAGGCGTTGAAGGACACAAGCGTCATAAAGTCGGACGTCCTCGACACCATCGAGGAGATGATCGCGCGGATCGACCAGAAGCTGACCGCGCAAATGAACGAGATTCTTCATACACCTGAGTTCCAGGCAATCGAAAGTGCGTGGCGCGGTCTCCACTACCTCGTCTTCAATTCCGAGACCGACGCCAACCTGAAAATCCGGGTGATGAACGTCTCAAAGAACGAGCTGTATCGAAATCTGCGGCTTTATCCCGATGCACGCTGGGACCAAAGCCCCCTTTTCAAGCAGATCTATGAGTATGAATTCGGCCAGCTGGGTGGCGAGCCTTTCGGCTGCCTGATCGGCGACTATTATTTCAGTCACCTCCCCACCGATGTGCAACTGCTCCGCGATCTCAGCAAGATCGCCGGCGCCGCACACGCCCCCTTCTTCAGCGGCGCCGAGCCGACGCTGATGGGAATGGACTCTTGGACCGAGCTGTCCAACCCTCGGGACATCGGCAAGGTGTTCGACACGCCGGAATATGCCGCATGGAAGGGACTGCGCGATCAGGACGACTCGCGCTATCTCGGCCTGTGCATGCCGCGCGCGCTCGGCCGCCTCCCCTACGGCGCGAAATCGGAGCCCGTGGAAGAGTTCGCCTTCGAAGAGGAGACGGACGGACACACCGGCGACAAATACGGCTGGATCAACGCCGCCTACGCAATGGCCGTCAACATCAACCGCGCCTTCAAGGAGTTTGGCTGGTGCACGCGCATCCGCGGTGTGCAGTCCGGCGGTGAAGTTATCAACCTGCCGACGCACACGTTCCCGACCGATGACGGCGGCGTCGACCTGAAATGCCCGACCGAGATCGCCATCAGCGATCGCCGTGAGCACGAACTTGCGAAGGCGGGCCTCATCCCGCTGATCCATCGCAAGAACACCGACAAGGCGGCGTTCATCGGCGCTCAGTCGCTCTACAAGCCGAAGAAGTATTTCGGCGAGAAAGGCGTGGATGCCACCGCCTCTGATAACCTGTCGTCACGACTGCCCTACATGTTCGCTGTGTCTCGCTTTGCGCACTATCTGAAGTGCATGGTTCGCGACAAGATCGGATCCATGAAGGAGAAGGATGAGCTGACGGTCTGGCTGCAGACCTGGATCAACGAGTACGTTGATGCCAATCCAGCCCTGTCGTCAGAAGCTCAGAAGGCGCGCAAGCCGCTGGCCGCTGCGAAGGTAGAGGTCATAGCAAACGAGGAGAACCCGGGATATTACAACGCGCGCTTCTTTCTTCGTCCACACTTTCAGTTGGAGGCGATGGACGTCGGCCTCAGTCTGGTTTCGCGCCTTCCCGGCCCCGGCTCCTGACGCCGCAGCATCGCAACCGTAACATGCAGAAATTTGAAAGGACTATGCTATGGCTGTCGACATTTTCCTGAAACTCGATCCGATTAAGGGCGAGTCGCTGGACGACAAGCACAAGGACGAAATCGATATTTTGAGCTGGTCTTTCGGCGAGAGCCAGTCAGGCACTTTCCACAGCGGTTCGGGCGGCGGTGCCGGCAAGGTCAGCATCCAGGACCTGCACTTCACGCACTTCGTCGACAAGGCCACGCCGGAGCTTTTCAAAGTCTGTGCGAACGGCAAGCACATTGATACGGCGATCCTCACGGTGCGCAAGGCGGGTGAAAATCCGCTGGAGTATCTCAAGATCGAGATGAAGCACATTCTGGTCACGAGTGTATCGACGGGCGGATCGCACGGCGAAGATCGCCTCACTGAAAACGTGAGTCTGAATTTCGCCAAGGTCAAGATGACGTACAAGACCCAGACGGAAAAAGGCGGCGCTGGAGCGGCGCCGGTGTTTGGCTGGGACGTTCCCGCCAACAAGGAATGGGCCTGATCGTCGGCTTCTGCTTGGCGTTGGTTGCGATTAGCTGAGCCGGCGCCGCACGGTGCGATTGCGTTGACGTCTCGGCGGGAGCGGTTACGAGCACGACCGCCTGCCGAGGCGACAACCATCCTGGAGACCAGCTGATGCTCCGCGGAAGGGCATAGCGGGCCCGGCATCTTGGGGAAGGTAAATGACCATTACTCCAAAGAGGGATCGTCTCTCTCCCCCGCTAATGCTGGCCTTTCGCTTGGCTCATGAAGCTCGCGATGCGCGCAAGAAGCTCAATTTGCGCGATGAATTCGGTGAACGGGTCATTGCCGGACGGCGTAGCGCCGGCCGCTTTCCGATCTCGGAAACGCTGTTGCGGCGGGAAATCTCTCATGACCTAGAAGCCCTTCTCAATACCATTGCTCTGGAATCGACTTTGGATCTGAGCGACCGGGATTGCGTCCGGAGATCGATCTTGAACTACGGCTTCCCCGATATCGCCCACCGCTCGATCGACGAGGTTACGGACGACGAACTCACCGACGCGTTGCGCGAGACGCTAGCGACCTACGAACCCAGACTCGACCGCAAGACGATTCGGGTTCGTCGCGACGGCTCGGTCGGCCCTGAGCAGCTGAAGCTGCGCTTCATCGTTCACGCCGACCTCAAAGCTGAGCCGCTCAACGTCCCCGTGGAATTTGTCGCCGACGTCGATCTCGACAGCGGCGACATCCAGATCAATCGACTTTAGCATGAATCGCGAATTCCTCGATTTCTACAATCGTGAACTGTCATTGCTGTACGAGCAGGCGGGAGATTTCGCCGAAGAATATCCAGGTATCGCAGAGCGCCTCGGCGGCCTGATCCGAGACCGCTCGGACCCGATGATCACGGGACTGCTGGAAGGCGCTGCCTTTCTTGCCGCCCGCGTTCAACTCAAGCTCAAGCACGAGTTCCCGGAATTCACTGCAAACCTGCTCGAGCAATTGGTACCGAACTATCTTGCGCCGACACCTTCGGCCATGCTGGTGACCGCACGGCCACCCTATGCCGACCCGGCGCTGCGTGACGGCAGGAAGATCGCGCGCGGCGCCTATTTCGACGCGACCTATCGCGAGAGAGAGCGAAGTCTTTCCTGCCGGTTTCGACTTTGCCGCGACATCGTGCTCTGGCCATTTGACGTCACAAGCGCCGAGTATTTCTCGACGGCGGGCGCTCTGCAGGCGCTTGGTATCCCGATCGGCAGTGACGTCATCGCGGGGCTGAGGCTATCGTTGACCCATCGTAGTGCGGCCCGGCTCGAGGACGAGCCGCCGGACGCGGAGGCTCGGACCAAGCCGGAAACGTGGTTCGCAGGCTGCCGCGTGAGCGAGCTTCCGATCTACCTGTCCGGTGCGGAATCCGACGCCATCGCGCTTTACGAGCAGTTGATCTCGAATTGCAGGGGGGTCTACTTCCGGCATCTCGACGACTTTGGCGATCCGGTGGTGACTCGTGCCCCCCATGACAGCGTGCAGCAAATTGGCTTCGACGAGAATGAGTCTCTATTTCCTAACGATAACCGGATCTTTCGTGGCTCGGAATTGCTGCGTGAATATTTCATGTTTCCACGCAAGTTCCTCGGCATTACCCTCACCGGACTTCGCGGCGTGATGTCACGGCTGCGCAGCAAATCGATCGATATTGTCTTCGCATTCGATGAACACAGTTCACGATTGGCCGCCTCGGTGCGCCCCGAGACGTTCAGGCTCTATACCGCGCCGGCGATCAATCTGTTCGAGAAGACGAGTGATCGTATTCCGGTCAAGTCGAATACGCACGAGTACCATGTGGTGCCAGATCGCAGCCGCTATCTGGAATACGAACCGCACCAGGTGCTCGAAGTCTACGCACACCTTCCGGCAGAGAAGGATAAGCGCCCCGTGCGCCCGCTATATTCGGCCGCCGTCGACCGGAGCGGCGGGTCGGCCGACAGGCTTTATTTCACTGTGCGCCGCTTGCCGCGGCGCCGCACAGTGGAAGAAAAGACATACGGCGCCTCCTCAGACTACACCGGGACGGACATGTTCCTGTCACTGCTCGAGCCCGGTGAATTGAGCGGCAAAGGCTCTGTCGCCGAACTGAGCGTTCGGGCTCTCTGCTCCAATCGCCATCTCACGGAGCACTTGCCGGTCGGCCAGGGCGGCGCCGATTTTCGTTTGCTGGACGACACATCTCTTGATCTGATGTGCGTCGCTGGTCCGACGCCGCCGCGCGAGCCGGTGGTGGCCCAATTGCGCAGCCGCAGCGAAATCGTCAACAGCGGCGTTGTCAGCTGGCGGCTCATCAACATGCTCAGCCTCAACTATCTTGGGCTCGTCGAGCGCGGTGGCGGCAAGAACGCCGGAGCGCTGCGCGAGATGCTGTCCTTGTTCGCCGACCAATTCGACGACGCCACGGAACGCAAGATCCGCGGCGTGCGCAGCATAGAAAGCCGCCCCATCGTGCGACGCGTGCGTGAGCGCACCGGCAGCGGCGCAGCACGTGGCTTGGAGATTATCGTCACACTCGACGAGAAGGCATTTGAGGGCAGCGGCGTGTTCTTGCTCGGGGCGATCCTGGAACGCTTCTTTGCCGACTATTCCGGCTTCAACACCTTCACCCAGACGGTCATCTCGACGCCGGAGCGCGGCGAGATCATGCGATGGCCGCCGCGCATGGGCACGCGGAGACCGCTATGACCCTGATCGACCAGATGAAGGCCGAGCCCTGGCGTTTCGATTTCTTCCATACGTTACGCCAGTTCGAGCGCGCCAACCCGGATCGACCGCGGATCGGTGACAGTGCCGCGCGCCGCGACGAATATGTCGACCTCGGCCAAGTGCCTTATCTGGAGTTTCCCGCCTCGAATCTCGCGGCCGTGGACGACCAGAGTGGCCGGCTCAGGATACTCGTCAAATTTCTCGGCCTCCTGGGCCCGCAGGGCGCCCTGCCCATTGCCACCACCGACGAAAGCCTCAGCTGGTGGCTGATGCGGGATGACGCTTTCCCGCGCTTTCTCGATCTGTTTAACGGGCGCTTCCTGCAACTCTTCTTTCGTGCCTGGGCCGACGCGCGCCCGATCGCGCAGCACGACCGCCCGGCGGACGATCGCTTCATTGCCTATGTCGGCTCCTTCGCCGGCTTGGGCACCGATGTTTTCGCCGATCGCGATACCGTTCCGGACATGGCGAAGCTCAGCTTCGCTGGACTGGTCGCGCCAAGGGCGAAGTGTGCATCACGGTTGACGCGATTCCTGCAAGGACTGTTCGAGGTCAAAGTCGAGATCGACGAATTCGTCGGCACTTGGCTCTCGTTCGACCCAAGTCACTGCAGCCGGCTCGGCGGAACGCATGCGAGGCTCGGTCAGGACGCCCTTCTGGGCTCGCGCGTGTTCAGCGTCGAGGACAAGATCAGAGTTCGGGTCTTTGTCAGAACATTTGCTCAGTACGAACAATTCCTGCCGACCGAAACACCCAACCTGTCGGAGCCACTGGCCGACGCCGTTTTCTTCTATGTCGGCGACGAATTGGAATGGGAGGTAGAGCTCGCCATTCCTGCCGGAGAGGTTGTACCGGTCAGGCTCGGACAAAGTGGTCGACTTGGATGGACTTCTTGGGTCTCGCCGAACTGGGCCTCCACAGAAGAATATCGCCGCGATGCCCGCTTTCAGCTCGGGGAGCGATTGAGATCCCGCCGGAGCGCCGCAGCCAATGCCACGGCGATTTGAACCTATCCATAGTGCTGATCGCCTAATACTATGGAATTTGAAGCCAATTCCGCATGATGACAAGCATCCGCGGAGGAGTTGAGCAGGAGGAGCCGCCGTGACCGACATCAGCATTGAAGCTGTAACGGGCAAGCTGAACCGGGCCGGCTATGATGCCTTCATACAGGCCCTCCGCCACGCAAAGAGCGCCGGCAATCGCAACGTCGAGCTTGCGCACTGGCTGTTTCATATTCTGCAGCAGGAGGGCAACGATCTCAGCCTCTCGGTCGATCACTACAAGCTCGACCGCGCGCGCTTATTGTCGGACCTGGCCGGCGTGATCAGCGGCTTTGCTAAGAACGAGACCGACATGCCGGGCGTCGCGAATTCGGTCATCGATCTGCTCGATCGCGGCTGGCACTATGCCACGCTTTTCTTTGGCGAGACCCAGATCCGCACCGGTCATCTGCTCGTTGCCGGCCTGAAATCGAACGATATTCGTCGCGCGCTGAACAACCTCTCGCGGGAATTTGCCAAGGTCAACGTCGACGCACTGGCGGCGGAACGCCGCGCTGTCTGGACCGGCTCCGACGAGGAGAACATGCGGCCGATGGACGGATCGGGCCTGGTTGGCGCCGGCACGGAAGGCGCGGCCCAAGCTGGTCCGAAGGGCACGACGCCGCTCGACCGGTTCTCCCAGGACCTCACTGCCAAGGCTAAATCGGGCGAAATGGATCCGATCCTTGGCCGGGACGAAGAAATCCGCCAACTGATCGACGTGTTGATGCGTCGGCGGCAGAACAATCCAATTCTCACCGGCGAGGCTGGCGTCGGCAAGACCGCAGTTGTCGAAGGCTTTGCGCAGCGCATTGCCGCCGGCGACGTGCCGCCACCGCTGCGCGGTGTAAGGCTCTGCGCACTCGACATCGGCCTGATGCAAGCCGGCGCCTCCATGAAGGGCGAGTTCGAGCAGCGCTTGCGGTCGGTGATCGACGAGGTCCAGAGCTCACCTACTCCCATCATCTTGTTCATCGATGAGGCCCACACACTCATCGGCGCCGGCGGCGCCGCCGGTACCGGCGATGCGGCCAATCTCCTGAAACCTCCCCTCGCCCGTGGCACGCTGCGTACGATCGCCGCCACCACATGGGCGGAATATCGCCAGTACATCGAGAAGGATCCCGCACTCACCCGGCGCTTCCAGCCAATCCAGATCGATGAACCTGATGTGGAGACCTGCTGCATCATGCTTCGCGGACTTCTCGGTCCGATGGAAAAGCACCATGGCGTTCGCATTTCGGATGCTGCGATCGTCGCAGCAGTCAACCTGTCCCACCGATACATTCCTTCACGGCAGTTGCCGGACAAGGCGGTCAGCCTGCTTGATACAGCCTCGGCACGCGTAGCCATCAGCCAGAGCGCGACGCCGGCCTTGATCGAGGATGCACGCGTGGCGATTGCCGCTCGTGAAGCTGAGAGATCTGCGCTCGTCAGCGACGGCGACCTTGGGATAGAGGACAACGAGCGCATTGTCGCGATCGACAACGACATCGCCGCACTGAAAGACAAGCTGACGAACCTCGATGGCGATTGGGCGGTCGAGCAGGAGCTCATCAAGGACATCCGCAGCATTCGTGAAATCCTGTCCAGGCCCAAGGAAGGCGAAGATCCGGCTGCCAAGCGCGCGGAGCTGCGCGGCAAGTTCGACACACTTGAGACCATCAATCCGGAAAAGCGAATGGTCTATGCCCATGTAGACCAGCAGTCGGTGGCGTCCGTTGTCTCTGATTGGACCGGCATCCCGGTCGGCCGGATGATGCGCGACGAGATCGAAACCGTGCTGAAGCTACCGGAGATCCTCAACCGCCGCGTCGTCGGCCAGTCCCATGGGCTGACAATGATCGCCAAGCGAATTGAGACCAGCCGCGCTAAGCTGGACAACCCGTCGAAACCGATCGGCGTATTCATGTTGGCTGGCCCATCCGGTGTGGGCAAGACCGAAACCGCCCTGGCGCTTGCCGAGACTCTTTATGGCGGCGAGCAAAACATGATTACGATCAACATGTCAGAGTTCCAGGAAGCGCACACCGTCTCGACCTTGAAAGGCGCACCTCCCGGGTATGTCGGCTATGGCGAAGGTGGGCGCCTCACCGAGGCCGTCCGGCGCAAGCCCTATAGCGTCATTCTGCTCGACGAGGTGGAGAAAGCTCATCCCGACGTCCATGAGATTTTCTTTCAGGTATTCGACAAAGGAACCATGGAGGACGGCAACGGGCGACGGATCGACTTCAAGAACACTTTGATCATCCTTACCACCAACGTCGGCACCGATATGATCATGGGCCTATCACGCGATCCAAAGTATCGCGACGAGCCGGAAGAGCTCGCCAGGATGCTAAGGCCGGAGTTGCTCAAGGTGTTCCCAGCGGCGCTGCTCGGACGCATCGTCTCGATACCGTACTTCCCGCTATCGGACGAGATGCTGTCCGGGATCGTGCGTTTGCAACTCGACCGCATCGGAAGGCGCCTTCGCGACAATCATAACGCGACCTTCGGTTATGACGACGCGGTCGTCGAGCACATTGTGTCGCGCTGCAACGACCCCGACTCCGGTGGGCGAATGATTGACAACATCATCACCAACACCCTGCTTCCCGAGCTGTCGCGCGAATTCCTCAGCAAGTCGCTCGCCAAGGAAGAGGTGAAGGAAGCACGTGTCTCGATCGACAACAACAAGTTCGCATATTCGTGGAATTGAGCACGATGAACATTCAAACCGAGCATCGTCACCCAAACATCGGTCCAACGCCATACGACGAGGTCTACTACCCGGGCCATGTTTATGGGCTTACTCATCCCAACCATCTTGCTACCATGGCCGCCGTTTACGGCATGCAGCCGGCGCCGGTCGAGCGTTGCCGGGTGCTGGAGCTTGGCTGCGGCGTCGGCGGCAACCTGTTGCCGATGGCCTTTCAATACCCGAACAGCGAATTCGTCGGTGTCGACCTGAGCGGCGTGACGATCGAGCGCGGTCAGAACAATGTCGCTACATTGGGCCTGGAGAACATCAAGCTTCTCCACTGCGACATCATGAATGTCGATGCAAGCTTCGGACGGTTCGACTACATCATCGCGCACGGCGTGTATTCCTGGGTGCCACCGGCGGTGCGCGAGAAGATGATGATGATCTTCAAACAGAACCTCGCGCCGCAGGGGGTCTGCTACGTCAGTTACAATGCGCACCCGTTCTCACATATGCGCGACATGGTCCGCGACATGATGCGGTATCACACCCGCCGCCTCACCGGCATGAAAGAAAAAGTAGGACAGGCCCGCGCAATCTTGAAGTTCTTGAGCGAGGGATCGAAAGCCAACTCGGTTCACGGCGCGATCATGCGCGATCAGTACAACCGCGTCCTCAAGGCGCCCGACGAGCTGTTGTTTCATGACGATCTCGACGAAGGCGCCGAGGCCTTCCTGCTGCACGAGGTTGTCGAGCTTGCAGGCTCTCATGGCTTGCAATATCTAAGCGACGCCGATTTCTCGCGACGCAATCTGGCGGGCTATTCCGAGGAGGTACGCGCGACGTTGCAACGCTTCCCGGAAACCGAGTTCATGGCACGCGATCAGTATCAGGACTTTATCGACGGTAACGGCTTTCGCCGTACCTTGCTCTGCCACGACAACGTCTCGCTCTCCCGCCAGACCGACCTCGATTTCGTCACCCGGTTCTATTTGCTGAGCACGACGAGCCCGGTTGATCCGGACGCCTGCGTAACGGACGATTCAGCGATGGAATTCGAAAATGAGGACGGTAGCAGGATCACGGTGACCAATTCGCTCTTGAAGGCGGCGCACCTATGCCTCGGCCGCGCTTGGCCTCGCGCGCTGTCATTTGACGAATTGCTCGATGGGGCGCGAGTGCTGCTTGGCGGCGGGCAGGCAGATGATGACCAAAAGGCGTTGACCGAGGCGATGTTTATCCTAGCTTGCAGCGGCGAGGTCTCGTTCCTGCTGTCGCGTCCCTTCTTATTGACGGAAGCGACCGAGCATCCGCAGGCGAGCCTGCTCGCGCGAAAACAAGCGCAAACAGGTCCGCTCGTCACCAATCTCCTCCACCAAACCGTGCAGTTGGAGGACGACCGAACCAGGGATTTCCTGCAATTGCTCGATGGTACGCGGACTATCGACCAGATCACGGCCGAAATGACCGAGAAATTCGGCCCGACCATCCAGGTAGGTCAGAAGGATCGTGCCAGGAAGCCCGCCGAGCCGCTGCTGCTATCAACGCGAGAAAGCGTTCAACGCTCGCTTGCGATGGTCGGCAAGCTGGGCTTGCTAATCGCCTGACGCGCTCATGTGCGCCGGGCACCGTGGAAGGAGTGGCGGAAGGAACCAGAAGATCTGCTACCTCCCGAAACAGGCGAGGTGCCCATCACTCAGCCATCGTGGGTGTACTGCTGGCCGAGCAGCCATCCGGTGAGAATACCACCGGGTCCGCTGGTATAGACCGGATGAAGGCCCACGCCGGCGCGCAGCATCCGCCATTCACTCTCGCCGACCCAGGGAATGCCAGGATCGCCCTTTTGGTATTGCGACAGTAACGTTTTGGCGACCTCAGCGGCATTGGCGTAAATCGGGCCGTTGGCCCAGCGCGGCCGCGGGAGGCCGGTCATGCGGCAATAGAGCGCCGTGCAGACGTACGCGGACGCCTCTTCGGCATTGGCGTCGAGGCCGGTACGCAACAGATCGTAGGCTGCATGCAGGCTCTCATGGACGATATAGGCTCCGTCCATCCGCCCCGCCGCCGACACGACCTCCAGCGTGTTCGCAGCGACCGCTGTGCCGTCCGCCCTGGTTCTCGCCACATCGTTATATTGTGCGGCAACGCCTGCCGCGAGATCCGTCGGAGCCCTGACGGTGACCCGCCCCAACCGGATCGCGCGGGCGACGTGATGGAACGTTTGCGGCGCAATCGTCACGTGGCTGCCGCGGATCGGAAATCGGAAACGAATGCGTGCGACCGCCGGCCCATTGAGTATATCCAATACCCTGCCTCGCAGTGACATCTGATCATCCTCGCCGCTTAAAGTACCCCCTGCATAGTGGTCGCCGATTCCAGTTGGCGGGTTCAAACTGCATCGGTGCTGGGGCAATAGGGGTTTGACTTTTGCCGGAATTGGCATGGGGCCTTCGGCAACTTCATAGAACGAGCAGACATTGAACCCGAACCCGTTCGGGCGAGACCAATCTGAGGTGAGGATTGCCACGGAGGGCGCGCCATGACGACGACCGATCCGACGACGACCGACACTTACCGGAAGATCGCGGCGCGATTGACCATGCTGCGACCGCAGATCGATTTGAAGAATTACTTTGCCGGCGCCAACCCGAATGTGCGCCTTTATGACGAGAAGCCCTACATCCGACACCAACTCGAGAAGTATGGTGTCGCTGCCGCGACGACCACGCTCGACGGCGTCACCTTCCTGCCCAAGGACTGGGAAGAGCTGATCAAGAAGCTGCGCATTGCCAAGACGACGGACGGATTCGACGCATTCGCCGAAGGGCAAAGCCCGGAAAAGGCGTCGCATTGGGCTCTCGATCTGTCGATGGCGGCAACGATCGGCAAGGGGTTTCGGGAGATCTGGCGCCCAAAGCTGTCCGACAAGCCACTCTCAACGCGGGATCTCCCGGGCCGGCACGGCTTCGGGCTCGGACGCGACCGCGGACAATGGAGCGATGCCTACAGCTCGCAATTCGGCAAAGACCCGCAGCCCCAGGACATCACCTCGCTGCATTTCGCAGTAGCACCCGACCGGGTGAACGTGCACATCGACGAAACAGGCTTCGTGTTCGAGGGCGTGGACGGTGCCCTTACGGTCGGGCCGAACTTCATGCACCACGCCGGCAACGAGCTGTTCTGGAAGAGCAACTCACATGTGCCGCGTTGGGCGGCCGAACACATCGACTTGATATTGCCGAACAGCGCGAACGACTTTTCGCGCGTGGGCGTTTCGGTCGACATGTACCAGCGCAAAGATCTGCGCGTCACGGTCACCGGCTCCTGCGGAATTTTCGGCGGTTTCGAGTGCTCCGGAACCGTGAGCGTCAGCGGCACGCATGACCTGCTAGGCTCGAGGTCAAAAGGCCGGCGCTAAAGCGGAGATTGCTGGTTCGATTGTCCACGCCTCCAAGCTACGAATGAGGCTCCTCCCTAGCCTACCTGTTCGCGGCCCGAATGGAATGGAACCATCGAACCGCCTCAAAGTAACGGCGACCAATGAATATTGGCGGCAAGATCGGGTAGTTCTGCAGGACTCAGCAAGGGAGGTCCTTACATTGCCGAACCAGGAAAGACCCTTGAAGCCTGTCGTCGAAAGCTACGTACCGCCAGCGGGAACGCGACATGCGGTGGCGGCAGGCGAGACTTGGATATCCCTCGCCAAGCGGATCGGCATCGATCCATGGGACCTCATCGAGTTCAATTTTCCGGGCATCAAGCTCGTCAAACAGCGCGATTTCCAACAAGCCGCAAGGCAGGTGAACTGGTACCTGGCCGAGTATGTAGGCTGCCGCGCGATATCGCCCGACCGCCAGAATTTTGCGTTTTCTTCCGGTACGACCGGCGGGAAAGGTGGATGGAAAGGCGGCTTCATCTATCTACCGCCAGGTACGCCGCCTCCCCCGCCGATTGCGCCCATTCCACCGGTTGCGCCCACCCCAGTGGCCCCGATCCCACCGGCATGTGAAGGAAGCCGACCCGACTTCGCCCGCGTGCTGGACGTCAGCGAACGGGATTTCGCGCGCAACGTCTTTGGCCCGACCCTGCCGCCGTGGGAGACGATCGCGATTACCAATGGCCTGGGAGCAGGCGGAAGACCGTGGACGAACGACGGACCGTTCTTTAGAGGAAGCAATCCCATGGTGCCGAGCATGCGGTATGCCATCAATCTTGGCAATGTCGCGTTCAGTAACCTGGCATCTCCTAGCCCCACCTTCGGCCTCCTGTGCGACAACTTCGGTCGAATTTGCGACCTCTTCGTGCACGAAATGACCCATGTGTGGCAGGCGTTCAACGATTCGAACTGGACGATGGCGCGCTCTTTCTGGGCGCAGACAATCGGTGCCGGCTACGATTACACGCCCGGCGACTCCTGGGACTCATACAACGTCGAGCAACAGGCACACATCGTTGAAGATTGGCACAAATACAAAATCAGTTTGCCGATGCTTGCCGAGGAACGCTATCCGTACGTCCGGCTCGTGATCCGATCTGGACGCCTCACTTTTCCTCGCGGGCTGGATCTGGCGGCATTGAAAAAGGACCTTCAAGATCTGCGCGCAAGGCACCTGGAGTAGGTCCGTCGCAAGGGAGTGGTCGGGAGCTTACTCAAGTGATGCACCAACACGCCGATAATTCGCCGCGGTGCGGTAGCGCATTCTTCCTCTCTCCGAGAGTAGTTTTACGACTTGTCCAGCGTGCTGGTCAGCTTCATAGCGCAAGCACACGGAGAAGAATTGCGCGGCCGCCATGCGACAGGCAATCGACGTCCTGGCAGATTGTTTTCTGCGTCGCTAGCGCGCGGCGCATAGCTCGGGACATCCGCGGTCAGAATAGCCTCGGCTCGACGTACAATTTGCTCGCCCTCGCAGCCGCCGACGAAATCCAGACCGCAAAATCATCGATCGAGGTTCAAATCTACACCAACCAAACTCGACACCAGCACATTGCCCCGCATGACGAATTTCCGGTATGTTACCGGCTCAACCGGCGAGCAACGATCCGGATGATTATCCCCGGCGCGGTGAACCGGCGCGACACTATTGTGGATTAAGGTTGGGGAAAGCTATAGCAAGCTTCGCACAGTCCTTGCAGGATTCCGGTGTATACGCGGCGCAAAGCTTCATGATCGTTCCTCGGAGAGGCTTCAACCTGGTCTGCCCTCACGGGCTTTCAACGGGCGTGGGGACGAGTAAGATGCTGTCTCGTGGCCCGGAGGCGGCATGAGCCAGCGCAAGTTCATGGGACTTGTCGGCGGTGCGACAGCATCAGGGCCGGGCATTGCGCCAGCGAGCCAGCGATCAGCCAACGCAGCCGCCGAGCCCGCTTACGATGATGAGCAAGAATTCCCACTGATCATCGCGAACATCCCCGCAACCCCTCGTCAAAAGGCCTGGGCGGTGGGTGTCGCCGTCTTGCTCATCGTCCTTGCAGCGGTCATCGCGCCGTTCGCCCGGATCCAATTGGGCCAGATTAATGGTTTCGTTCCAGTGTTGCAGACCGCGTTGGCCTTGGCCGAGTTCATCACGGCAGCCCTGCTATTTGCTCAATTTTCGATCCAGCCTCAACGGGCACTTCTCGCACTGGCAAGCGGATACGTTTTCAGCGGATCATTCGCATTCTTGCAAACGCTCGCCTTTCCGAACGGATACGCTTCCGCGGGTGTCATTGGGGATGGACTGAACAGCCCCGCTTGGCTTTACGTGCTATGGCACGCAACGTTCCCCGCGGCGATTTTCGGCTACGGGTTCACGAAGGATCATACCGCCGGCGGCAAACCAGGCAAACCTGCAACAGCCGCGATCATAATAGTTGTCGGGTGCATCGGCGCCGCCGTGGCAGGACTGGCGTGGATCGTGAACGCGAAAGCCGAATGGCTTCCTAATTTCTACGTGAACGACGTCAGGCACCAGACCCCTCTCGGCAATCAGGTCAACCTGATACTTTTGCTATGGAATCTGACTGCTCTCACCGTTTTGTTTGCACGCATGCGCACCATTCTTGACCTTTGGCTGATGGTGACTTTGCTCGCCTACTTGCCGAACTTTCTGGTAGCAATCATCGGCAGCTCGGTTCGGTTCACCATCGGTTGGTACGCAGCACGCGGTTTCGTTCTCGTCGGCAGTTGCATGTTGCTGACCGTATTGCTCATCGAAACGATGTTTATCTATTCGCGCCTTGCCAGCGTCATTGCCCTGCAACGACGCGAACGAGCGAACCGGCTTCTCAGCATCGACGCGGTCACTGGCGCGATCGCCCACGAGCTAAGATCGCCATTGGGGGCCATCTCGCTCAATGCTGCGACAGGCCTCAGTCACCTGCGAGCTGCCCCCCTTGAATTGGAGGACCTCGAAAACATCCTGTCTGACATCGAAGCGGACAGCAGCCGCGCCGCTGACATCATATCGAACATTCGCGAGATGACAATCAAAACGGCGCAGGGCGGCGCTTCAGCAAACGTCGAGGATGTCGCCGAGCTTGCGCTGCGACTGTTGAGGCACGATCTCCTTGCCAATGGCGTATCAGTAATTACGGAGTTTCAGGGCAACATTCCCCCAGTCGCTCTGGGCGGCACTGAGCTTCAGCAGATTGTCCTGAACCTCTGCAAAAACGCGCTTGACGCAATGAGTTCTGTCCCCGCCGATCAACGACAGCTCCGTATGAAAACCAGCCTTGATGGTGGCGCAACGGTCCATTTGTCCGTAGAAGACTCCGGCACCGGCATCACACCCCGTCACCAAGAGCGCATCTTCGATCCGTTCTTCACGACGAAACAAGGCGGTATGGGGTTGGGGCTGGCCATCTCCTCCAACCTGGTCGGAAGGTGCGGTGGAAAGCTGAGGCTGGTCAAATCGGACGTCAGGGGCTCCGTTTTCGAGCTGGAAATGCCCGTCTCCGCCCCCGCTTCGGTGCAATGACGGTACGGGACCGTCACGACCATTCCGCCTTTCGCGCGCTCACTTCAGAGAGATCATGATTGTGCTGAGATTAGCGGCGAATTCCACCCCGGCTTTTGGTCCCTGCAGCACCATCGTGACCCCTTTGTCGTTGCGCAGCTGAGCGCCATTGATGCCGCCGATCAGGGCAGCCCCGCCACCGACCGAGCTGTATGCGCCGGCAAAATCGCTGACCTCTCGAATGCCTGAAGCCCAGCCCTCGAGCCACCCAACGGTAGCGCCGACGGTAAAACCCAAGCTTACCCCGCTGATGCGGAACGGATGATGGCGGCCGCGATAGGTCAGCACGCCGCTCCCAGCGCCACCGCCCACGAGCAGCCCCGCCTTTACGATCTTGATCCGGACCTGCGCGGATGCCTGTGCAAACGACGGGGTCGTCGGGATAAGGAGTGCGAGCAGCACGAGGCGTGCCAAACGCCAAAGAAGCCCACGCAAGATCTGCGTGCGTCGCTCAGGGTTTTACACCATCCAGCTTCTTCCAGGTCTGGTCCGGATCGAACGCGCTGATGCGGGAAACGAGGACCTTGGTCCGAGGCCCGAGATCCTTCTGGTAGACAACGCCCGCATGGTTGACCAGAAAGGTCATGACGCCGGAATTGCCGTACTCGGCCGGCCAGGCGACCAGTGCGAAACCTCCGATCATCTTGCCGTTGACGATATAGTTCAGCGCGCCGCCTGGCGTGTTCGATCCCTGCCCCTTCAGGATGCGGAAATAGTAGCCATGATAGGGCGCCGGCCCCTCCTCGGCCTTGTAGCCTTCGGCCGAAGCCTGCGCCGCCAATGCACCGAGCGGGCTCGGGTCGCTGTCGTCGCGCCAGAACAACCCGTCCTTCTTGCCTGCGCTGCTGACGATGCGCTGCGCGTACACGCCAGTACCCTCACCGCGATCCTTGTCGGCGTATTCGTTCTCGGCATCGACAAAGGCGAGACTGGTCTGGATCGCGTCGAGTTCATTGCGGCCGATGCGGCGATACAGGACCTCAATGCGGCCTTCGGCGGTATCGAATTCCCAGCCGGTCCTGGTGTTGACGAGCGGAATCGGGAACGGAAAGTCGTCCGGACCCAACATCAGCACTGCCTTCCTGTTACCTTCCGCCTTGATCGCATGCTTCGCATCATACATCGAGGTGAAGCGTTTCCGGATGTCGACGTCGGCGACCTCGTCGCCGGAGGAAACGATGTCCTCGGCAGCGCTGCCGAGGACTTTCAGGATGGCCCGGTCCGGCCCGCTTTTCACGGCGGCAGCGAGCGCCCCTGCCGCATCCTCCGGTGTCGGATAGGACTGCTGCGCAAGGGATGGCGAGCTCAGGAGCCCAAGCGCAATAATGGCCGGCAAGATGGCGAGACGAAGCGACTTCAAACCCATCATGGCGTCACCTCGCCAGGAATCCGCGCGCCGCTCTCGAGCCAGTCGCGATAGGTACGGAATTTCAGACCGAGCTTTTCGTAATAGACCCGGAGATAGCCGTCGGCTCCGCGGGTGACGGCTACCGGCTTCACGTCCTCGACTTCTTGCGCAATGACGCCGACATAGGCCTTGTCGCTGCCGATATAGCTGAAGCGGTAATAACCAAGACCGCTTGCGAGATGGCCGAGCAGAACGACGTCATGCTTCAGCGCGATATCGGAACGCCGTCCGCCGCCACCACCACCACCACGGCCTCCGCCACCCTGGAAGCCTCCGCCGCCGCCTCGGCCGGCGAAGCTCGCACCTCCGCCACCGCCACCGCGCGGTCCCATGCTCGCCATGCTCGCATGACCACGCGCCGATGCTGCGGCCGCCGAGCGGCCCGACGACACGTTCAGCACGCTTCCGCTACCACCGCGGTTCGCGGCTTTGGCGCCCCCGCCCTTGGCGCCGCCGGCTTTAGGGCCAGCACTCTTTGCGCCGGCATTCTTGGCACCACCGCCCTTGGCCGCGCGATCGCCACCGCCTTTGGCGCGATCGCCTCCCGCCTTGGCGCGATCCCCGGCGCCTTGACGGTCGCCACCTCGGTCGCCAGCGCGATCTGCCGCACGATCCCCAGCGCGATCTGCGCCACCAGGCCGATCCTGTCCCGGCTTCAAGACTTGCTGTCCGTCGCGGCCGCGGAAATCCATGCGGTCGGCGGCGCCGGCCTTCAGATTGCTATTGCCGAAGCGCTGCTGAACGTTGGCGTTGTTGTAGCGTACCCCTTGGCGATGCGACGGATTGTGCTGCCAGCCAGTTCCGATGTTGGTGGTGCGGTGATTGATATAGACGTTGCGGTTACCCCAGTTGCAGCCGCCGCCCCAATAATTGCCCCAGCGACCGATAGCCCAGGCTGTGCCGAACGCGAGACCCGCCGCGACGACGCCTGCGCCGATGTAGGACGGGTAGCCGAAGTAATATGGTGGATACTCGGTGTAGGGCCACGCGCCGTAGACCGTCGCAGGCTCGTAGTACGGCACGTACATCGTATCGGGAACCGCCGGCTCGATCACGACCACCTGCCTGCTTTCCTCGGTCTTGACGCTCACCTTCTGCTGCGTGGTGGTCAGCAGCTTCTTGTTGTCATAAGCCTTGGTCCGCAGCCGCTGGACCGCATCCATCACATCCGATTGCTGCGCGAGCACCGCGTCGCCCAGCACCTTGGTCCAGTCGAGCTTGTCGCTCATCATGGAAAGGACCTCAGCAGTCGAGGCCAGCGCCTTGATGCTGTCATCCCACGGCTGCTTCTCGACTTCAGTCTTTAGGGCATCACCCCTCAGAGTCTTGTGCTCTTTCAGCCAGCGATCGGCCTGAACGACTTCCAGAGGATAGGTGGATGCCGCCAGCACGTTGGCAAGCAACTCGTCGGGATAGAGCGCGATCGGTGCGACCAGAGCTTCGAGCTGCTCGGGCTTGAGCATTTCGGCAGCCGCCCGCGGCTGACCCGGCGTTTGGGCTTGGGCACCTGAGGCGGCCGAAGTGTCCGCAGTTTGGGCTGCCGCGGGCACGGGCGCCAAGAGCAGGACCATCGCGATCAGAGTTCTACCGCAACGAAGCATCGCGTCCTCCCTTGAACCCTCATTGGGCCAAGCATCTTGGACGATCAGTGACCTTTATTGATCAAGATCAAGGAACAAGGAGCTCTCTCGAAGTCCGCGCTATACATTCCACGGCGGCCCGACGTTTGATCCGGTCGAGATCCGGCCGCGCCGCTCAGGCGCTGGAGCCCGGGAGCGCGGACAGCAAAACCCGGCGATCATGAATCAGGCTCTGAAGGCGATGCGCCGCGACATTCAAGGTCGTGACATCGAGCGCATTTTCGTCTCCTGCCGCGGCTTTGGCCTGCTGAGCCTGGAGAACCCGGTCGATTTCGGCCTCGATATCGGACAGTTCGGCTACTGCCTCCGCCCTGCGTATCCGCACACCCAACGCATACAGCAAGTCCAGCCCCCGTTCGGCCTTCGATGGATCGCCTACCCGAAGGAATTTCCAGGCAGCCGCCAGTACCGAGATGAGGCCGCCGAAAATCATGGGCGCGAGAAAGATGATGTTTCCCCATTCGTCCAGAAAGCTCTGCTGCGTTCCGTTGTAGAATGCCGCGGCGCCGGGATGAACCGCGAGAAAGGCGTCCGAATCCGTGCTCGGCGCGGTCATTTGAGAGAGTATCGGCAATTCGCCGAGCAGGTCCCTGCGCGCCTTCATCAGCGCGTCGGCCAGGCTGCCCGCCACCTCTGCGCTGAGCTGCTTTTGCGCGACCACATAGAACGAAACCCGCAGCGTGGTAAGATCCTCGCTCGGGACAGGCGGCGAACCGCGCAACGTGCCCTTCGGGACATCGAAGCTTTCATAGGCGCGCTGCTTTTCCGCGATGGCACCAGCCGCCTCGACGGGAAGGAGGACCGGCGCGGTCTTCGGCGTCTGCAGAAAGAGACCGCGCAAGAGGGCCAGATACTTTTCGGCAAGAGGAACGACGATCAGAATCGCCCGTACCTCCTTGGCATCGAGTGCCCGCCGCGCGTCTGCCGGTTGGAGATTGCGGAATGACACGTTGGCGCGTCCGAGGCCGTATTCGTCGCTGAGGACGTCGACGACCTTGCGATTTATCTCGCCGCCGATCACGCCGACGCTGGTGCGCTTCAGACCAGCGATTTCGGTAATGGAGGAGCCCGGCGGCGCAACCAGCAGGACAACGGCGTGGGCGAGAACCACGATAGCCTGCGCCTGCGATAGGTCGCCGACGTCGCCGCGGACGACAGCAAGCTCGACCTTTTCCGCCGCAAACTGCTCGGCAGCATCAACCGCGTTGGTCGTTTCCACCAGTCTGAGCCGGACCGGGGCGTTCACCACGGCAAGCCGGCTCGCCAACGCCGATACCAGACGCGTGGCTTCGCCATCCAGCGACCCGACCGCGATGGTCAGCGTCGTCGGGTGAGAGTACCAGCGGTAGCCGAACAGGCCCGCTCCAAGCACGAGCACAACAGCGCTGGCGACAATGAAGGAACGAAGCCAGATCGGCATTTTTGCAGGGACCATGTGGCCCTCATAGTGAATATGCGCTGGGTGGTCGGACTGGCTCATGATGCCAGACCGGCTCAACTGAGGCGCATCGCCGAACCGAAGTGCGATTCAAACCAAAGCGAAGCCGGTCAGTGCCCGCTCAGCACCAGCGTCTTGATCGGCAGCAGCAGCGCCTGAATCCGCAAGAGCATGGCGTGCACGAGGCCGACACCGTCGACAACATGCAGAGCGACGGCCCGACCCGTGCCCGTCTCCTTCGCGGATATCTCCTCGTGATTGCTGGTATAGGCATTGACGATGCAGCTGCTACCCGGCGTCACGCCTTCGAGGCCGCCCTTGTAGAGGGGCTCAAGGAAGGCCAGGATCGTGCCGGGCCGCCCGACGTTCTGCGCCTCGATCAGCTGCTCACCGCTTCGGAACTGGCCGGCTGCGATGTAATCCTGAACACTGGTGACGACCATGGGAATGATCACCCACGGCTTCGAGATGCAGGTTGCTTCCGCCACCATGCCGACCTTCATCACCTGTGCCTCGATCTGACCAAAGCCGGCCTGCAAGGCGCGCCGGCCGGCGCCGTCCGGAACCAGCACGCCGGCCGGCCGCATCAGCTGATTGACGACATCACCGGTGCGGACCAGGAATTGCTCCACGCGGCCATCGACGCCGGCGCGAACGAAGGTCTTGTCCAGATCGACCTGCGCTTCGGCCAACGCCGCCTGGGCGCTCGCTTTTTCAGCCGGCAACAGGGTTGAAAGCCGCAACGTCGCCGACGTCTTGGACGCAGTGGCCGAGTCCACACCAGCCTGCCGCTGGTTGACCACGACCTGTAATTTCTCGATATCGCGTTGCGGGACGATGCCGGGGTTGCGGCGCTGCAATTCCGTCTTCACGTCCAACTCGTCCTTGGCCTGCTGAAGGCTGGCCTTGGCTTCCTGGATCTGCGCTTCGGCCTTGACCACGTCGTTTTCCGCGCTTGTCATCGCGGCATCGACCTCAGCGATCTTGCGAGTGGCCGTCTCCAAAGCCGCCTTTTGCTTCGAACTGTCCAGCCTGAAAAGTACGTCGCCTTTCTTCACTGCCTCGCTGTAGCCGACATTGACTTCCGCGACGCGGCCCGAACCCTCGGGCAGGATCGGCACCGTGCGGAAATAGAGCGTGGCCGAGGTCGTCGACGGATGAAAGTAGAAGATCATCGTGATCAGAGAAATCGTGAGCATCAGGCAGCCGGTGATGCCCCATCGCAATTCGTACCAAATGGAAAAGAACGTGATCTCTTTGCCGAAACGTTTGCCTTGGGCATAGCGGCGGTAGAGGTAGTCCGGCAGGATGGTCAGAAGAGAGCAGAACATGAGCTCAAACATGGCTGTGTTCCTTCCCCTTGACGATCGGCTTCTCGACCGGCGGCAGGATTGGCAGTTCGGGCTCGCGGCCCTCACCGGGCGCCGCGTCAGCGATTCTCTCGACCGAGCCTGCGATGCTCCGCAGCGGCGTGCCGAAATCCGGTAGGTCGATCATCGCGAGCAGAAGACCGGCCACCCAGAAAATGTGCATGTGCGTAAAGAGCGAGATGATGCCCAGCACGGCCACGATCTCGAACTGCAGCTTCTGCGACTTGTGCGCCATTCGTTCGGGGAGGCTGTGCAGCTTCCAATAGAGCGTACCGACCCAGAGCACGCTGCCGATCAGGAAGATCCCCATCACCACCATCAGCACGTCCGTGCCGCTTCCCGGCGCGAGATAGAACGGCAGATGATGCGGGGCCAACGGGTGAATTTGCTCGGTCAACGGTAGCTCTCCACCAAAAGGAATGAGGGCAGTACGCGCTCTAGACAACGACCGTGGCAACGCAGGCGAGAAATTGATTGATATGAATCAAAGGTCCGAACGGCGCGGAACCTAGCCTAGCCCTGACTCTACCCCACAGCAAGCCAGGAGCTCGTCAGTCATGCCCGGCATCGATGATCTCATCCCCCACGCCGCGCAAATCCGCAAGGAAGCGGCGCTCGAAGACACTAAAAAGGCCGAAGAATATGTGCGCCTCGCCGCCGCCGCCGAAGCCGAGAAGCGCGCCCTGATCGAGCGGCTGAGCAAGCCGTCCGGCAAGACCGAGGAGGAGAAGATCAAGCTCGCCTCGACCATCATCCAGCGCGCGGTTCGCAACGGTCTGACCGAGGTGCAGGTCTACCGCTTCCCGAACACCCTGTGCACCGACAAGGGCCGCGCCATCAACCAGATGGAGGGAGGATGGGAGAAAACGCTGACGGGAATTCCAAAAGAGATATTCGAGCTCTGGACCGAATACCTCAAGCCGCGCGGCTACCGGATCGGCTATCAGGTCATCGACTTTCCTGGCGGCGTGCCCGGGGATATCGGCGTCATCATTTCGTGGGGCGACTGATCACGTTTCGGCCGGATTGACGGAAGGCGGAGCAGCATGGCGAAGGATCGAGCCACAGAGCGGATGAAGCGCAAGGACTACGAGAAGGAGCTCGAAAAGCTCCAGATCGAGCTTTGCCATCTTCAGGATTATGTGAAGGAAAATAGACTTCGGGTCATCGTCCTGTTCGAAGGCCGCGACGCGGCCGGCAAGGGCGGCACGATCAAGGCGATCACGGAAAAGGTCAGCCCGCGCGTGTTCCGGGTGGTGGCACTGCCGGCGCCATCGGATCGCGAAAAGACGCAGCTTTTCTTCCAGCGCTACATGAAGCAGTTTCCGGCCGGGGGCGAGATCGTGATCTTCGACCGGAGCTGGTACAATCGGGCCGGCGTCGAGTATGTCATGGGATTCTGCTCGCCCGCCGAGCACGATCGTTTCCTCGCGCTCTGCCCGCAAATGGAAAAGTACGCCATCGACGGCGGCATCATCCTGATCAAGATCTGGCTCGAGGTCGGGTTGGACGAGCAGGAGCGCCGCTTCAACGCCCGCATCGACGATCCGGTGCGGCAATGGAAGCTCAGCCCAATGGACATCGAATCCTTCAAGCGCTGGTATGATTATTCGCGCGCGCGCGACCTGATGCTCAAGAAGACGAGCACGAAGGACGCGCCTTGGTACATCATTCGGTCCGACGACAAGCGGCGGGCGCGGCTGAACTGTATCGCGCACATCCTGGAGGCTATCCCGCACAAGCGGATCAAGAAGGACAAGGTGAAGCTGCCGAAGCGCTCCGACAAGGGACGTTACAATGACCAGGCCCCCTTGCGCGGGATGAACTTCGTCGCGGAACGATATTGACGAAGTGATCGCGGGCCGCACGGCGGGCGCGGTCCGATCGTTGACGGTCAGATCGATGCTGCCGACGGACTTCGCTGGGTCCGTCAGCAGCGCATTCTTTCAATACGGATACTGGTTGGGGCAGACCCAATTGCCGTACGTGTCCTGATAACAACCGTTATTGTAGTTGTTGTTGTAGTATCCGTAGGCGCCCGCGGCGGCCGCACCGACGGCGGCGGCACCGTAAGCCGCGCCTCGATAGCCATATCGCGGATAGCCTCCGGGATAACCGGCGACCGGACGACCGGGACGGCCCGCAACGGGGTAACCTGGACGGCCAGGACGACCGGCGATCGGATGGCTTGGCCGCGGACCTCCTGCATAGTGGCGCCCGCCTCCGCCATGGATCCGTCCGGCGTGAACGGCGCCGCCATGAAAACCTCCGGCGCGCATGCCCCCTCCACCTCCACGATAGCCACCACCGCCACCTCCGCGGCGGGCATAGGCATCATCGGGAATGAGCGTGGCCGTGAGAAGAACGACGGCCGCAACAAGAGCCAGAAGATAACGAAGCATGGCATGTCCTCCCTCGATATGGGTGCCGTGATCCGCTTTCGACGATGCCTCGCGGAACGCGGTTGGCACCCGAACGTGGCACTGAGTTGCGGCCGCTTCCCTGACCTATGTGCATGAGAGAAGCAGCCGCCATTCAAGCTAGAGCGCCGCGACCGCCGAAGCGGCGCGACTGCCGCTCTACCGCTTCAAAGCTATCGTCACGCCCCCCACAGCGGCTGACAGCTCCGCACCGACCTTCGGCCCGCTAAGCTGCAGAATCACGCCGTTGCCGTTTTGCAGCTGAACGGCACCTGCGCCGGCGGCGACGGCACCGCCCGCACCGCCCACAGCATAAGAGCCTTCGATCGACTCCGGCCCCCTCAGGTTAAGAGCGCGGCCGACCAGCTTGGTGGTCGAGGCGCCGATTGTGAAGCCGACGCTCATGCCCGAGACGGTGAAGGGATATTTGTGGCCCCGCAGCAGCAGAACGCCCTCGCCGCCACCGACGCCGACGATGAATCCGCCTTTGGTGAAGACCACGGCGACCTGGCCGGTCTCTGCCTGCGACGGCGTGCTGAAGCCGGCACTTATCAGCAGAGCAGTCAAGGCGACACGGATGGCGACTTTTCTCATGAGATTCGTTTCCTCTGGTTGTTATGCCGATCTATTGAGCCAGTATCATCGCGAAGTAGCCAAACACGGTGAGCAGAATGCCCGATACGGCGTAGCCGACTGGGAACCCGATCCAGGGCACGGAGCTCTGGATTTCCACCGCGGCTTCGCGGCACGGACCGGAGTGCGACCGCGCACCGGCAACGCCGCCCATCAGCACGGCCGGATTGATCTTGAAGACGTGGAAGCCGATCGCCCAGACGACGAACGGCGGGATCGTGCAGGCGATGAAGCCAGCGACGAAGATCTTCAACGCGACCGCACCCGTGAGCTGCGCCAACAACCCGGCGCCGGCATTGATGCCGACGATGGCGACGAAGACCACGAGGCCGAGATCCTCCAGCACATTGCGCGCCGCGTTCGGTGTGTTGCCGAAGAAGCGCAGTCGGGAGACCAGCGACGAGACGATCACGCCGGACAGCAGCAGTCCGCCGGCATTGCCGAGGCCGATCTTGGCGCCGAAGGCTGGAAATTCGATCATCCCGATCAGGAAGCCGATGATCATGCCGGCGGCGAGCGTCAGCAGATCGGTCGAAGTGTTGGTCCGCGCAATGCGTCCCCACACCTCGCCGAGCTCGTTGACGGCCGACTTGATACCGACCACCGAGACGATGTCCATCCGCTGCAACTCCGTCTTGAGACCGGCCGGAATCTGCACGCCGCCACGTTCGACCTTGGTGACCTGCAGCTGGCCGGCAATCGCGGTCTCACGGAAGGACTCGAAGGTGCGTCCGACCATCTCCTTGTTGGTGACCAGGATGTCCGCCTGATCCATGGGAATGCCGAGCGCCTTGGCGTCGGCAACCTCAGGGCCAATCAGTCCCATCTTGTCGGTCAGATGCTCGGTCGCGCCACCGAGCGCGACGAGGTCTCCCTTTTGCAGCACGACGTCGGGATCGGCTCCCAACGGCTGACCGCCTCGCACCACGTTGACGATGCGGTATTCCGGGTTGATCGTGCGGAATTTGGCGATGCTCATGCCGACCTGGGCCGGATTTTCGAGCCGGTAGGCGCGCAGGCCGAACTGCCGATAGCCGGTCAGGCCGCCACCCTCGAGATCCTTGACGCCAAATTCCTTCTCGTATTGCCTGGCAGCCGCCTTGGCATCGACGCCCCACCAGCGCGGCAGGTATTTGCAGATCAAGATGATGCCGACTGTGCCCCAGATATAGGTAATGCCGTAGGACAGCGCGATCATGCCCGACGCGTCCTCGGGCTTCATGCCGTCAGGAAGCTTGACGACACCTGAGGTGATGGCCTGCTCGGCTGAGCCGATCGCGGCGGACATCGTCTGCGACCCCGCCAGCATGCCGCCGGCAGCGCCGATCGGCAGCGCAAAGAGCTTTGAAAGCATAACGACAAGCGCCAGACCGAGAACGCTCGACACCAGCGCCAGGATGCAGAACTTGAGACCGTCGCCCTTCAGGCTGTTGATGAAGGACGGTCCCACACGTAAGCCGACGCCATACATGAACAAATAGTAGAACAGACTCTTGGCGAACGTGTTCAGCTCAAGCTTCACGCCGTAGACCGACGCCCAAACCGAAAGGGCTGCGCCCACCACGATGGCGCCGGCGACCATGCCGAGGCCGTAACCCTTGATGCTGGCACGGCCGATCCAGACGGCGAGGCCAACGACGAAGAACAGCAACAGAAACGGGTTCTGCTGCAAGAACGTGAAAAAGCTCTGCATGTCCGTCCCCTTTATTACGATGCCGCCTTCAGCTTCGGCGCGGCGCCGGGCTTGGGCCGGCCAATCTTCGCCAGGGCTTCGGCACGTACGAGCTTCAGCCCCTCCTTGGCGTCGTAGCCGTGGATTTCCTTCACATCGAGCTTGCGCATGAAGTCGATGGTTTCCTGGGTGATGACCTGCCCCGGCACCATGATCGGGAAGCCCGGCGGATACGGGATCACGAAACTGGCAGAGACGAGGTCGGGACCGGCCTTGAGGCGACGGTCGATCTCGGGATCGCCGAGCCGGATATATTCGCATCCCGCCGCGTCGTAGGCCGAGTAGAAGCCGCTGCGGATATCGCCCTCATTGGTCCTGGTGCCGGCATCGCCACGGAAACTGTCGTGGAACTGCGAGAAGTTCGGCAGGTCGGGCACATCGGTCATCAGGCTCTTGACCCGCGCCTCGAAGGTCTTCTTCGCATTGGCGCCACCCTGAACCAGTCCACGATCGACCTCGCCCGCAATCTCGGCCAGCACCCTCACCAGATGCGCAACATCGCTGCGGGTATTGTTGATGTTGGACTGGAACAGCACCGAATTGCGCGAGGTCTTGTTGATCTGGATGTTGTACTCGTTTGCCAGGATTCCCTTGAACTGCGTACCGTCGTATCCGGCGGTGCCGCACACCAACGTCATGCGGGTCGGATCGAGGCAGAACTCGTCGTCGTCAAGGCTCTTCAGGACACTCGCCCAGTTTGTGCCGGTGGCCAGATAGTCGGTGAAGCCGCTCTGGCGGTATTGCGCCGGCACCATCGCGTCCGCACCGAGAATCCGGAAGTATTTCGAGATCAGTGGATTGTTGTTGACCGCTTTGCGGATCGCGAACGCGATTTCGATCGCGTTCGCTACCAGACCATAGCCCTCGAGCTCCATCTGACGCCGCGAGACGTCGAGGCTCGCGATGAGCTGCTGGTTCGGGCTGGTCGACGCGTGCGTGAACACCGCCTCCTTGAACTGTTGCTCGACGGTATGGAATTCGACGTCCTTGACCGACAGCATCGAGCCCTGCCGGATTGCCGACATCGACTTGTGGGTCGAGTTGGTCTGGTAGACGCGCAAGCGGATCTGACGCGGATCGGGAATCAGTCGGGTCTTGAGCAGCACCTCGTCCGATGGATTCTTGTCGAGCTCGGCCTGCTGCTTCTCGTAAGCCGCAACCGATTTCGGGTCGTGCATCCAGGCCTCGATCTCGTTCGCGGCGCCCATCGCGGTCCGCCGCCGCAGGAACGGCGAGAAGCGTGCAAAGCCGAACCAGGCTTCATCCCACAGGAAGATCAGATCGGGCTTGATCGCGAGGCATTCCTCCATCACCCGGCGGGTGTTATAGATGTGGCCGTCGAAGGTGCAGTTGGTCAGGTCGAGCATCTTGACGCGGTCCAGCCGGCCATCTGCCCGCGCATTCAGCAGCGCCTGCTTGATGGTCTGCAGCGGCACCGCGCCGTACATCGAATACTCGGTCATCGGGAACGCTTCGACATAGATCGGCTGGGCGCCGGCCAGAACCATGCCGTAGTGGTGCGACTTGTGGCAGTTGCGATCCACGATCGCGATATCGCCTGGCCCGAGCAGCGCCTGCACCGCCATCTTGTTGGAGGTCGAGGTGCCGTTGGTCACGAAGAACACGCGATCCGCGCCGAGCGCGCGTGCCGCCTTGTCCTGCGCTTTCTTGATGGTGCCGGTCGGCTCCAGCAGGCTGTCGAGGCCGCCGGTGGTGGCGCTGCTTTCGGCCAGGAACAGATTCAAGCCATAGAACTCGCCCATGTCGCGGATCCAGTCCGACCTGAAGACAGATTTGCCGCGAGCGATCGGCAGCGCATGGAACGTGCCGATCGGGCGTTGCGCGTATTTCTTCAGGTTGTCGAAGAATGGCGTATCGAATCGATCCTGGATCCCTTCGAGGATGGAGAGATGGAGCTCGAGGAGCTCCTCGATGGAGTAGAATATCCGCCGAGCCACATTGGCCTCGGGGTTCCCCGCCATTTCCTCGACGTCGCGATTCGACATCAGATAGATGTCGAGCTCGGGACGTACCCGCTTGATGACGTGGGCTAGCCGGAGCGCGGACGCGTCCGACTCGTCATTGATCCCCGCGGCGGCGGTCATGGTGCGCAATACCGGCGCGTCGTGACGCGAGCGCAGAGCGAACCCCTCGTTGATGACGACGGCGGCGATATTGGGGTTGAGCATCGTCGCGCAGAAGGCGTCTTCCAGACTTCCGACGATCACCGGCTCATAGACGAACGAATCGACCGGACGCCGCAACTTGCGCCATTCGGCAGCGAGAGCTGGCCACTTCTCGGAGGAGACGCCGGTGACGACCAGCGTTTCGAAATAGGGTCGCCGAGCTGCATGCGATCCGAAAGTTGACGGCACAAGCTCGGGCGCATCACCGTCGCCGTCGTCCTTGGCATCCCAGTCGCCGGCAAGCTGGCGGAAGGATCTCGTCATCAACGCCTGCGTAATGCGCGTCGCGAGAGCAAGTGAACCCGCCGCATCCCCGGCCGAGGCGGCTTCCCGCAAAGCCGCCATCAACTGCAGCCCCGGATAGCCGTGAAACTCCTCTATCACGGAGAGATCGGCCAGGGCCGCGTCAAACATCGCACGGTCGCCGCCGCGCGCCCATGCTTTGGCTGCTTCGACCAGATCGCGCCAGTTGTCTGCCCGTCCGCCGGGCCCGGAAATGAACTGATCGATGCGCTTCTCTGCAGGCTTGGCGTCCTTGGACATGTCTCTCTCCGGATCTTTGCGAGGTCGCAGCCGGATCGTGATGCCCGCTCACCTCGGTTTATTGATCCAAGTCAACGGACGCGCATCTTGAAGAGACCCGAAGCACCTCGCGATGCAATATCGTCCGAGGTGGTTGCCCGATTCCGATTGCAGGCGAGAGAGATCGGATCAGAGCCGGGTGGCCAACACGCCGGCCGGATCCTCCGATATGGGATCAGACGATTGCTTGCTTTCACCGAGCACGCTGTCGACCGAGCGAAGCCAAATCGCACTGTCGGTCTTTTCCGCCAATCCCTCGGCCCGCAGCAGATCGCGCAATTGTGCATGTGCACCGACGATGCAGAAGGCGATATGGACCGAGGCGAGCTTGTCGTGAAGGTCGTGCAACATGCGCGCCCCAGCCAAATCAATGTAGGGCGAAGCGGAGAGATCGCAGACAACCAGCCTGATATCGGACGACTTCAGCAAGGCATCCGACACTGTTTCCAGGATTGTTTCGGCATTGATGTAAAGCAGCGAGGCTTCCGGTCGAAAGGCGATGATACCGACCAATGGCTCGACGCCTTCGTGCCTCGCATCATCGGAGTAGCGGCCGGTGCCCGGGAGCCGGCCGAGGAAGGCGACATTCGGACGTGAGGCTCGCGCCAGGAGCAGGACAATCGAGGCAATCGCCGCCAGCAGAACGCCTTGCAATATCCCCAGGAGCAGCACGGATACCAGCGCAATTGCCGCAGCGTTAAAGTCGATGCGGCTGACCTGCCACATCCGCAACAGCGCGCGGATGTCCACCAGCCTGTAAACGGCAGCAAAGACGATCGCCGCCAGCACCGCCTTGGGCAGATTCGTCAGGGCTCCCGTGAAGAACAGCAGGCACAGTGCCAGCGTCGTCGAACAGATCACCAGAGCCAGGGGCGTGCGCGCGCCCGCATTGTCATTGACGGCAGATTGCGACAATCCGCCCGCCACGGGGTAGCCGTGGCCGAATGCGGCGACGAGGTTGGCCGCGCCAAGCCCCAAAAACTCCTGACGGACATCAAGGGCATAGCCATGCTTGGCAGCAAAGCTGCGCGCGGCGGAGACACCTTCGATATAGGCCAGCAGCACGCATCCCGCAGCCAGCGGGAACAGTTCGTCCGGCTCCAACAGACCAAAGCTGGGTAGTCCAAACGCCGGCAATCCCTCCGGAATTTTGCCGGTCACCGGCACGCCAAGCGATGGAAGGCCAAGCAGTGTCGCCAGCATGATCGATAGCGCCATGATCGTGAGCCCGACCGGCTTTCCCCGCAGCCACCGCTCTCCCACAAGCAGGGACAAGAGAGCGAGGGCTCCGATCGCCAGAACCAGCCAATTGATGCCGCCGAGCTGACCCGCGAGCTTGATGGCGCGATCGAAAAAATTGTGACCGCCTCCGGCAACGCCGAACAGGCTCGGCAACTGGCTCATCATGATGGTAAGTCCCGCGCCGGCCTTGAAACCGACCAGGATACTGTCGCTCACCAAGCGGACGAGAACGCTGAGCTTGAACAACCAGGCGATCAGGCACAGCAGCGCCACCGCGCAGGCGGCCAGGCTCGCGATCTCGGCATATTTCGCCGCGTCTCCGCCGGCCAGCGTCCCGACGGTCGCCGCAATCATCAGCGAGATCGCCGAGGTTGGACCTATTGCAAGCTGGCGCGACGACCCCAGCAGCGCATAGCCGATGCCGCCGAGCATGTAGCCGTAGATGCCGATCTGAGGCGGCAGGCCCGCCAGCGTCGCATAGGCAAGTGACACAGGGAGGGCGTACGCCGCAAGCGTAATGCCGGCGATGGCGTCCGAACGCAGCCAAGCGCTACGGTACTGCGCCAACCATGTCGCCGGCGGAAACAGGAAAGTCCAGCGCGATCTGCGGTTGGATGAGGTCATGAGCTGGCCTCCTCGCCTGGACTTTCGCAACGCAACAGCACAACCAGCAGCGCGATCACGGGGACACCGAGCGCCAAATTCGGGATCTGCTTGGTCGCGAAGGCGCCAAGAGCCGCGCCGAGGCCGAACGTGATACACAAGACAACGAAAATGCCGGGGAGCCGTAGCGCCCCCTCGCCAGACGCTACAGCAAACACACCTTCAATCGCCTGCCGCATGTTGCCCGTGATCATGACGGAGCTGTAGAGCACGCCTTCGACCCTCGTGAAGACGGCGCTCTGTACGGCGGCGACGAAGGAAATGCCAAGCGTTCCCGCAAGATCCGGCAGGCGATTGTGCAGGATGGCGATAGTAACCAGCAGCAGGATTTCGATCAGCGTACCGATCGCGCTGGCGCGCGCTCCGGTTGCCCGTCGCAGCCATGCAGCGACCAGGATACCGGCGGCGAATGCAAGGATCGGCGGAACGAAGTGCAGCGCCTTCGTCCAATTTCCGATCGAGCCATAAACCCACAACAGCACAAGGTTTGCGGTCTGGGCATTGGCCATCACGCCGTGGATGATCCACGTAAAGGCGTCGATATAGCCCCCGGCGAAGGCAAGCAGCAGCGCAATCGGCACCGTTTCGTCGCGGCGTATCGACGAAGCAGCGGCAGTATCCATCGTGCTCATGTCCGAAGGTCGGCTTTGACTCTTGAGGCTCCACAAGAAGCGAGCTTGCCGCCGACCAGGATTGATCTGGATCAACTGTCGCCAGCTTTCGGCAACGAGATTGGCCCCTAACTACTGGAGGCAATGCGCCATGATTACCGTCAGGTGGATCATCTCTGCCGCGCCGGAAATCTTCCTGCTGCTGTCGGTCGCGCTCGGCACCATCCTTGGCCGCGTCCGTATTTTTGGATTTTCGATCGGCACCACCGCATGCACGCTCATCGTGGCGGTCCTGATCGGGCAGCTCGGCACCTTCACATTTCCAGCGCTACTGAGAGTCATCCTCTTCAGCCTGTTCGTATTCACGATCGGGTACCGGTCGGGGCCAGAGTTCTTTGCTTCTCTGAGCATCCGGACCTTGGCGCAGGTCGCCCTCGCGCTCGTGCTTGGCGGCACCGGGCTTGTCATCGTTCTCATATTTGCCAAGGCATTCGCACTCGGTCCCGGCACCGCTTCGGGGCTCGCTGCGGGAGCCCTGACGCAATCTTCGGTGATCGGCACCGCGTCCGGCGCGCTGGCCCAACTCGGGCTCGCCAAGGACGTGCTGGAGCAGCAGGAGGCGAATATCGCCGCCGGATACGCGGTGACGTACGTCCTTGGTTACATCCTCACGCTTCTGTTCGTACCCTTTGTCGCGCCGAAATTGATGCGGATCGATTTGAAGGCGGAGGCTGCGAAGCTGGAAGCGGAGCTGTCAGGAGGAAACCCGCCGCAGACCGAAAATCTGCATTATCGAAAGTTCCAGGCGCGCGCGTACCGGGTGTCGGCAGCGGCGGGACGCACGGTCGGCGCCGTCGAAGACGAGATCGGCAGCCGCAGTGTAATCGAGCGGATCGTGCGCGGGGGAGCTGACGTCGAGCCGCATCGTGACACGGTTCTTGAAGCGGCCGACGACATCGTCATCGCGGGTCGCACGGCGGCCATTGTCGCCGCAAAGCCGATTGTTGGCACCGAAATCGACGCCGACGAGATCCTGAAGGCTCTTCCAGGCAATGTGGTCGACGTCCTCGTCGACAATCGCAAGCTCCACGGCCGCTCCGTCAAGGACGTGGCCGACCGCGTCGGCGACGCCGCGCGCGGCGTGTTCCTGCGCACCTTGACGCGGATGGGACGCGAGGTCCCCTTGAGCGCGGAGACCCGCGTCTATGTCGGTGATGTCATGACGCTGGTCGGCAGCACCCGCAACATCGAGCGCGCCGCCTCGCAGGTTGGACAGATCCTGAGCTCCGAAGACCGTACCGACATCGCATTCCTTGCCGCAGGCATTGCCATAGGTCTGCTTGCCGGTCTCGTGAGCGTCAAGATCGGGTCTGTGCCCCTGACGTTGGGAGGTGGCGGCGGCGCCCTGATTGCAGGGCTTTTCTGCGGCTGGCTGCGCTCTCGGCGGCCGACGATGGGTGCAATGCCTCCCGCAGCGCAGCAGACGCTGAGCGACCTCGGGCTCGGCGGCTTCATCGCCGCGATCGGGCTCGGCAACGGCCACGCGGCCTGGGTCGCGATCCAGTCGCACGGCTTGTTACTGGTCGGCATGGGCCTGGTCGTCACGCTGGTGCCGCTGATCGTGACCACCCTGTTTGCCCATCGCGTGCTCCGCATGAACCCGGTCATCATTTGCGGAGCGCTGGCCGGCGCCATGACGGTCGACGCCGCCGTGACCGGCGCCTGCGAAGTTGCAGAAAGCCAAACCCCCGTCCTCGGAGTCGCCGTGCCTTACGCTGTCGGCAACGTTGTGCTCACCGTGCTTGGACCGATCATCGTGGCCAGCACTTTCGCCGGCTGAAGGAGGCGCGCGTGAACCTGCGGCATGCTTCGACAGTGACCTACTTCGCCGCGGCATTGAGCATCCTGGCCTGCTTTCTAGCCCCGGGAGGCGCCGACCACAATGTTCGTATCCAGGAAGAGGTCTGGGCCTTGCCACTGCCGCTACCTATGTTCGCCTATGTGGTTCGGCCCGTCAGCGACGGACATTTCCTCATCGGCTTGCCCTACACGATTCCGATGTGGGCACCGCTCGTCGAACGATTCCTTGACGCGCAGAAATAGCCGCAGAGCTGGCGCCTGGAGGCAGAACATGATCGACGCAACTTCAGTGCTTTTGTCCGGGCGTGCGCTCGTCTGCGTGTCGATATTGTTCGCGGCGGCTGTTGCCCGACCAGCTTCAGCGCAGAATATAGCCGCGCCAAAGCCGACCCCAGAGGTAAAGTCCGCCGAAATCGCACCTCGCGGGCAGCGCGAAGCCAAGGACATCACCTATGGCGGCTGGACAAAGCTTTGCGTACGGCCTGCAGGAACGCCGATGCTGTGCCGAACCTCGATCACGGGGCGGTTTGCTACGGGTCAGATGGCAATCCGCGTGGACCTCATCGAGCGTGACGGCGACCCCATTGCGCGCCTACAAGTGTTTGTTCCCGTCGGCATGTATCTGCAGAAGCCGGTCAAGCTGACGATCGACGGGGCCAACGTCCAGTCATTGCCTTACACCTGGTGCCTGAGCAATACCTGCATTGCCGCCGACGCAGCCGATCCCAAGTTCATCAACGACATGGATGCCGGCACGGCTCTCGTCCTTGAGGTCACCGACTCCAACCTTCTGTCTCTGACGACGTCATTGCCGCTGGCACAGTTCGGCCCGGCTCACAAAGGCGCGCCTGCACAGATCCTGGAGCAGGACATCGAGGAGTGAGCAGGTGAGAACAACTCAAGCGCTCTTGGCGCAGGCGCGTTCAACCGTTGCGATCAGCTCGCTGGCCGCGAAGGGCTTGCTCAAATAGGCCGCACAGCCGGAATCGATCGCGGCCGCCTGATTTGCCTGGCTGTCGTTGCCCGTGATGTAGACGACAGGCACCTTAGCGCCGTCACTTGCCAGCTTGCGCCGCAGGGCGATACCCGACTCGCCGTTCAGATTGACGTCCAGCACGAGGCAGCACGCGTCTTCGAGGTGGCCATGACTAAGCAATGCACCGGCGGACTCGAAAACAACCGCGGTAAAGCCGTGGTTCCGCAGCAACCGCTCCATGCTTCGCCGCATCGATGAATCGTCATCCACAACGTATATTGACCTGCGTGCAAACAATGGGTGAGCTTTCTCATCGAACACTCTGCACCCGCCTCACAACGACGAGGCGCCGCAAATGTTCCTGCGCAAATCCAACGGCCAACTAGGCAGTCGTTGCCAGAATCTGTCAACAATATTTCGTATTGTCCTATCGTACAGGTCTGATCGCGAGATTGACGTCACCTACCGCAAACAGTCCGACGGTTCACGCCGGCTGCGAGCTCAGAAGTCCGAGCCGCTCGGCGACGGAGACCAGCTCGGCCAAGGACGGCACCTGCATCTTTGTCATCACCTGGTGCCGATGCGCCTTTACGGTGCGCTCGGTGGTTCCAAGCTCGTAAGCGATTTGCTTATTGATCTTCCCGCGCACGATGAGGTCGAAGACCTGTCGCTCGCGTCGCGTCAGAGACGTCAAACGAGCACGAAACGAATCCAGCTTGCCCTGTTGGCCGCGCACCACCTCTTGTCGAACCAGTGCGCGCTCGATCGCGTCGATCAACTGTTCCGAAGATACTGGTTTGGTCAGAAAGTCTTCCGCGCCGGCCTTGATCGCGCGAACAGTCGTTGCGGTATCAGCATGCCCTGTCAGGAACACGATCGGCAACGGCGAAGGTCGTTGGGCGAGGCACGCTTGCAACTCAGGGCCGCTCAGGCCCGGAATCTGCACGTCGAGCAGGATGCAGCCCGGATGTTCGGAGCCCGGGGGATCCTCGAGCAATTGTTGCGCCGACGCGTAGGTCACAACCTCATAGCCGGCAAGCTTGAGCCGCGCTGGATGGCGGTGCGAAACGATGGGTCGTCGTCGACCACATAGACGAAGCCAGGCAATGTTTTCCTCCCGACCTGTTCTTGCAAGCAGAACACCACCGCTCGCGCAAGCCTTAGAAGCAATTCAAGACGCCTCGCAGCCCGCGGTCAACATCAATGAAAGCAGCCCGCCCGCAGTGGCACGACTTCGGGCGGAATGCGCGACGTAAGCCTACGCCGCGCAATCCGACAGATGTTCTGACAGGTTTCTCATCCAGCGCACCATCGCCGTCCCTGTACTTTGGTACAATGCACCTACAGACAATGGCTGCAAAGCCTGCTTTTGGCTTAAACAACCTTTGCGGGAAGGGTGATTTATCGGCGGCTCCGTATTCCCGGTGACGGAAATAAGCTGCTCGCGATTATCGCGTCAGCACCAGTTCGGGAGTTGACCATGCTGGTTCGCAACGCTGCCGACGCTTCCTCGCGGCATCATTCACTCCGCGAGCTTGGCCTGAATACCAGTTCAAATCCGATCATCAGTTTAAACGAATTTACCTATAAAAAGGGCACCGAAATCTACGGCGAGAAAGAGCCGGCCGAATACGTCTATCAGGTCAAATCAGGCGCCGTGCGAAGCTACAAGCTCCTGTCAGACGGGCGTCGCCAGATCGGCGCCTTCCACCTGGTTGGCGACATCTTCGGGCTCGAAAACGGCAGCGAGCATAGATTCACAACGGAAGCGATCGTCGACACGACCGTACGCCTGGTTAAACGGCAGAGCCTCGAACTCGTCGCAGAAGGCGATGCCATGGTTGCCCGAAACCTGCTCAGCATGACCACCAACAACCTTCAGCATGCGGAAGATCACATGCTGCTGCTCGGCCGCAAGACCTCGCTGGAGCGGGTGGCGGCCTTCCTGCTCGAGATGGATACGCGGCTAACGGCCGCAGGAATTCTGGCCCTGCCAATGTCCCGGCGCGACATCGCGGACTACCTCGGATTGACCCTGGAGACCGTGTCCCGCGCCCTGTCCCGCCTTCACGACCTCGGCATCCTCGGCTTCATCGGCAACACCCAGCGGCAGATCATGCTCCTGGACCGGCATCAGCTCGCAGCTCTTGATGATCTCCAGAATTGAAGCCGGGCGCCGCGATTGCCGAGAGATGTTCAAGGGTCTTGCGTAACACCTCGAACAGGACTGCGGTCGACCAGCCGAACATCAGAATGCCGTTCATGGCAGTCATCGGCCCCGTCAGCCGCCATCCCTGCACTGGCGTGACATCGCCGTAGCCCAGCGTGGTGTAGTTCACGAAGGTGAAATACAGCAACTCGCTCCCCTCGGGCGCGGCACCAACCAGAGCGTAAGCCAGCGCCCAGACAAGAACCTCGACCGTGTGTGCAACCATCAAAATGACAGCTATCGTGACCATCACCGCCATCATGTGAGATCGGGGCCGCATTGTATGCTTCAATCCCGCGCTGCGGGCGATGTCGATCGCTGCAACGGTCACCAGCGCGTGAATCATGATGTTGATCACGCTAATGAAAGTGCCGAGCAGAAATTGGACAGCCATCGCGAGCTCCCTCCGACGCTGCCGGGGTTTGGTTGGTCAGCGCTGCCATCCGGCCCGCGGTATGATGCGGGCGTTTGATGCAGATCAACGTGGCGCGGGCGTGTACGCTCATTGCCCGCACCCCGGCCACCAAGGAGCCCGGTCATGACGCTCAGCTTGGCGCTCTCGGGCTACCCTTCATCAGCAGTGCCAGCGTGTGCCTGGCGATCATAAGATCCTCGTCGGAGGGGATGACATGGACCGGAATGCGGCTCGCCGGAGAAACCGCAGAATGGTCGGCGACTGCGGCATGCGTTCCGGGAAATGCGGCATCAAAGCAGGCGACCTGCGGGATTGCCGGGAAATTCGCCAGAATGGAACGGATTGGCGCCAAGTTGTGCGGCAGATCAAAAAGTGCGGACCTGGTCAACCGCTCCAGGCGGGCCATGACTTCATGATCGATTAAGACGGGGCGGTCATGCTCTGGACCGCCGTGAAGGACGCGGTGCCCGACTGCAATCGGATTTATATGAAGCTCGTCCCGCAACCAGGTGCTGGTGATGTCCATCGCAGCCGCAACATCCGGCACTGTTTCGACTGGATAAGCGCGATTGGCGAGCGGACCACCGCCAGCCTTGCTCGCCCGCAAGCGCGGACAGCGCCCGATGCCGTCCATCTGCCCCTTGAGCCGTTGCCGTAGCCTGCCTTCTCCTTCGACAGAGTAGATCTGGAATCGGAGATCAGAGGAGCCGGCATTGATGACAAGGATGGTGTCCATGGCACTCACACCGCAAATTTTGCAGCATGCCGACGCCCCGCATCGACTCTGATGGTCCGAGCAACGTCAGCGGGCGAGCCAGGCATATCCACCACCATCTCCGACCGGTCGTCGTATCTTCACCCGAGAGCTTCCATCGAGCTCATCGAGGTCAACGCTCGATTGCCAGCTGTGCGGGCGCAGCCCGTTCAGCGCGGATCCAGGCGACTGTCAACTCCCAGACGACAGACAGAATGATCGGTCCGATGAAGAGGCCGATGATTCCGTGGAAGAGAGTTCCGCCGATCACCCCGATCAGGATGACCAGCGCTGGCGTGGTCAGGCCGCGCCCCATGACGAGCGGCTTCAGGATATTGTCGAGCACCGACACGATCACGAGAAACACCGTCAGTAGGAGCGCGATCGGGAATTCCTTGTCGGTCCATATCCAGATGATGACCGGCAGGATGACGATGGTCCCGCCGATCTGCACGATCGACAGCAACAGCACCACGAAAGCAAGAAGGCCCGCGCTGGCGATGCCGGCGAGCTTGAAACCTATTCCCGCCAGCAAGGCTTGGATGATGGCAACGCCGATCACGCCTTGAGCCACCGCACGGATCGTGGCTCCTGCCAGGTCCAGAAAATGCTCGCTTTGGTCCGGCACGATGCGGGACAGAAAGCTGCGCCCTGCGGCCACGAGCTGAGGTCCATACGGAAACAGCACGCCGGCCACCGCCACCGACAGCAGAAACTTGACCGTTCCCACACCAGCATTGCCGGCAAACCCAAGCAAGGTGGACGCGAATGGCTTCAAATAGGGCACGACCGCGCGCAAGAGCGACCGGAGGTTGGTCGTCGCCTGATCCCAGAGATCGAAGAGCTGAGGCCCGATGACTGGCCACTCTTTGAGCGACTGCGGCGGCGAAGGCACATGCAATTCACCGGCCGTCACCTGGGCGGCAAGATCGGTGATCCCGTCGACCGCGCCCATGCCCAGCCAGGTCGCCGGTCCGATCACCACAGCCAGGTTCACGAGCGTGAGGATCGTCGCCGCAAGCTTCGGCCGTCCGCCGAGAATGTCGCTGAGGCGCCGAAACGCCGGGTTCAGCGCAGCAGCAAGCACGACACTCCAGGCCAAAATGGGGATGAATGGACGGACCAGGAGGAGCGCCCAGACGAGCAGCAGCCCCAGCAATCCGAGTCGGATCAGAAGCTGGATGATCTCGTCTCCGGAGAATATCTGACGGAGTGTTTTCACGGACGCGCCTTCAGCCATGCCGCGCATGCTGAGGCGAACTAGCCCCTGCTCTCACGCCGCACGCTTGATCCAGATCAAGCGTCGAGCCTCTTCTAGGGCTGAGGTCCAGACAGAGTCAGCTCGCGCTCGGCCCGAAATATGTTGCCGTAGAGACTCGCTATCCATTGCCGGCCTCGGGACGTCACGTTGAGATGACGTATCGCCGGCTGGATCTGGGGAGCTACGTTACTCCAATAGAATGGCGGATATTTGTAAACGATGTCCGCTGGCGTCGCGTAGCCCAAGGTCCTGTTGAGGCCGATCTCCTCGAATTCGTAGAACAGCGCGTTGGACTTCTTCAGGTAGTTGGGATCGCCGAGCTGACCGATGAGATCGGCGGCCCGCAACAGCAATCCTTCCTCCTCGATCAGGCTATCATTGGAAGACATCGTGTAAGGAAACCGAGTGTATTCGATCGCCCGAGCAACCCGGCCGCTCGACGGAATCCAACCGCTCCAGCACGAACAGTTTTGAGCGATCGACATTCTATGGCGCGAGAGCCGCATCGGACGATTCTCGCGGCAGACGAACCGTTTTGCCGGTAACGTCCGCAACGCGCAGGCTTCCACTACGGCTCCAAAAACAGGAGGCCAAAAATGAAGCCATCCATCGCATTAGCAGTTGCATTGATGACGGTCGGGTTCGTCTTCACGAGTTCTGGGAGCGCCAACGCCGTCGCATACTGCCAATACGTGGACTATCCCGCGCATTGCGTTGCAAGACCGGGCGTCGTCCTGGGGGTGCGTCCTGTCGCGCGCGCTGGCGCACGAGAAGCAGTGCGGCCCGGCACACCGACCAATCGCGGCGGTCCGGTCGATCGCGTTGGCAGGCGCCGAGGATAGGACGCGCCAAAGCGCAAAAATGAGGGCCGGCGTCGCTGCCGGCCTCCTGAAGACATCAGACCAGGAAAGTTCAGTACCTCGCGACGACCGGATTGCTGCCCCAGCCAAACCGGTAGTTGAAGCGCACGGTGAGCATATCCACGTCCTGGGTGATCCGATCGTTCACGAAAGCAGCAAGTCGCGGATCAGCGACCGTAAACGAATTATTCCGGTGCCCCATGAACAGATGGTCGTATTCGAGACCCACCGACCAGTTCGGCGTGAAGCCATACTCGAATCCGACACCGATGACACCACCCCAGCGGGTTGCGCTTTGCGCCGCGAGCTCGGCGCCGGTCGCAGTATCAAGTACGCTGAGGCGATTGTCTGTCACCGCAGCGCCGCCTTTCACGTAGAGCAGTGACGCATTCCAGGCGTAGCCGATCTGGCCGGTGAAGAGGCCGATAGCGCTGGTTTTGGCGCGCGTGGAGAGCGTTGGATCGAACAGGCTGACGCGCTGATTGCTGAGATCCGCCCAATCGCCCTGAGCTTCCAGACCAAACACCCACTGGCTGGCCTGCCAGCGATAACCAAGCTGGCCACCGATAACACCACCGGAACGATCGCGGCAGCCGGAAGCGACGGCGACGCCGGCCGCGTCAAGGAAATCGACGCAGCTGTGGTTCTGCGCCCAGCCACCATTGCCGCCGATGTAGAGCCCCGTCCAATTGTAGATCGGAATGATCGGTGCCGGGGGCGGCGCCTTCACGGCCATATCGGCAGCCATGGCGGGTCCCATGGCCAGCGTCACCACGCCAATGGTTGTCAGCAGAAGTCTTTTCATCATGCTCTCCTTGCCGGCCGCTTTTTGATTGCTCGAACGGTGGCTTGTTGCCCTGCGATCATCCCCCAACTTCCAGCTGAAACTCTACGGGCGAGGGCACAAACTCCACGTGCCATAATGGCAACACTCAAGACATTTCGAACGTGACATCGGCATGAAGCACCAAGACATGCTGCCTATTTCTCCGGTTCGCGCTTGTCATCGTGGCCGCCAACCTCGCCGCCTCGGTCTTGCTCTATCCAGGACGGAATGTCGCTCGAGGGAATCAGCCGTCGTGGCAAAAAGGGATTGAGCGTGCCTGCAAACACGATCAATCCCTCATTGAATTTCTCTCGCGCGAAAGCCCGCGCCTCGGCTTCGCTCTCGAATGTGCGTGTCTCCCGTGGACTTCGCCGCTTCGGCAAGGTCCCACGCTTGTGCACCTCGAATGTGACGTAGCAGGTCTGCGGCATCCGCCAGCTTCCGGATCGCGATCAAGCAGACTTCTGCCGGCGAGCGATGATCGGTGAGAGCATGTTGACGTCCTAGTTGCGCCGCTCTTCACGGCGCTCCGTGCGCCCTGAACGCCTTTCCTGGCGGCGTTCAGTCCGGCCCGTGCGCCGTTCCTGACGTCGCTCGTGGCGGGCTCCCCGCCTCTCCTGGCGTCGCTCCATGCCGATCGTCTGCGCCGGCGCTTCTGTTCCTAACAGCACCGTGCCGGGTGCCGCCAATCCGAGTACAGCGGCCCATCCGGGCAATGAAAGAGCCCCGCGACGATCTAACCGTTCAAACCTTGACGTTTCACTCATGTCAGTTACTCCCGATCTTGAAGGACATTTGATTGGGCAATCCCTCGACGTGCACTCGTTGATAGTATCGATGGCAGGCGCCCCACGCCGAAGATGCGACGATCGGAGACGCTCACCAAACCTGGTTGCCAAACCAGCCGTACTGCGGCGGCCGCGCGACGAGGCGGATATTTTTTTCGATGTGCCTCCGCGCACTTTTGTTTTGACGCTGCGGCTTCACATCAGCTTTTGTCGACGGACGCGCCGGCGGTCGTTCGGCATCGGCTGCTCCTAGCTGAGCGAAGGCCTCGCGAGCGCGCCTCTGTGAGAGGTCGGCGCCCGGCAGGGCACCAGGCTCGACCTTGGCGATGTCGGTTGCGACGATCGTCGGCAGGCTAGTGTCGAGAACGACCCGCTCGGGCAATTTCCAATCGGAATGGATGCGGATGGTCGCGGAGCGCGCAGCTCCACCGTGGATGGCAGGCCGATCCTGCACCAGGGCGTCCACAACGAAGAGCATCGCGAGCAACGCACCGCCGACATAGACCAGATATCGCGAGATGGGCATTGTCGGCGCCATTGCCGCCGCAGACCTTCGTCTGGCAAGCAACGGGCCACGGCGGCAGGATTGGCGAAGAAATGCGACCTGCATGGGCATGGCTGCCTAAATCGAGCCGCCGTTGCTTCCGCCGCGGCGCGCCCCTGGTGAAGCACTTGCTGATGCATCGGTGGCGCTTCACTGGTAAGCGCACGCACGCTGCAGCAGGCTAATGTTCACCGCGTTCGAATGCGGCGTCGCTTGAGCCAGATCAACAAACTGAATTTTCGCAACACCGCCTGGCGTAGTATCGCGCGGCTTGGTCAGTGGCTGTGACATGCCCCTTGGTACAATGACCGGAAGGTCAATTGCAGAGACGTGGCACGCAACGCAGAGTTCTCACCGCGTACATCGAGCTTCTGGCAGGGAGGGACGATGATGAGTCAATTCGAGCTGAGTTCGCGCGCAGCACTTTGTCGGCAGCTCGCAAGCGAGGATGCGGCAAACCGCACCGTCTGGATGGCTGAGGCAAGAAGCTGGTCGCTTATGGCGGCAGAGGCGCTTCGTGATGAGCGCGGATCGGACGAGGGTGTCGTCGCCAGATTCTTCTTTGCGTTCAGCAAATTGGTCGCTGCGCAACAGGATCCTACGAACCGATCGGCAGAGCTGATGAAGAGCAGATCCCGAACCGCGATGCCGTCTCCGAGCTCGTCCCCGACTGCCTGAAGCATTCTGGCGAAAAGCACTCGCACAATTGCATACTTGGCTCCAGTGCAGAGAGAGCCGGCGCTGCCACCGTGACAGCGAGCTTTCCGATGGTGGGCCGCACTTGTCGGGCTGGAGTGCTATCCTCCAGATTCGCATTATTTGATCCGAACTGATCCTGCGAATTCGAAGGAGAAGCAGATTCGATTTGTTTGATTCCCTTGATCTAACGCAAATCGCCGCCCTGTTGTGGCGTTGGTGTTGTGGCGTTGAAGTTCATTTTTTGAGAACGTCCATGAAGATAAGCGCAAGGAAGATTGCCGTCGCCGCGCTCGTATGCGGCACGGCGCTGTTCATTGGCTTGACCGACCGAAGCGGGATCTCGCTGCGACTCGACAACGCCCAAGCGGCCGCCCGATTGTACGTCACTCCTTATTATCGCGGTCACTACTACACGAATGACGGTTTGCCCTGGTACGCGGTGCGAGCTTATTACTTCGGCGGGCCGTGGAGCTACGGCTATAGCGGCTGGCCGACTATGCGGCGCGCAACGGCACCGGATGCGTCCCAGGCTCGTTGGTGAAGGGCGGTGATGGCATCATGTATGTGTGCCAATAGAGCTTGATGATGGCGCGATGGGCGGCGCTCATTGAGCCGCCGCCTCTCGCGCCAATCTGCGCTCAGGAGATCGACGCCTAGGGGGAGGATACCATGACCTACGGTGGGCACCGCGTGTGTCCGCGTTCTGGTTAACGGCAGCTACGTCTGCCGCTAACATCTCTTGCTGGCAGTATGTACACCGCATCCTGCAGGATGAGTTCTTGCAGGATGTGCTGTTCAGGTCGAGCTTCAGATAGCTGGCGCATGGGCGGCGAGGACGCAAAATGCGATTGGCATTGGCGTGGTCATCGGCACGGTAGATTGGATGTTTCATCTCTACCGTCAAACGTGGTCCCCAGAAGACAGCTAAGCGACTTCAGCCTTTGAGCCCCGGTCAGTGCCGGGTTCATGAGACTGGCATCAAAATGATCGGTGAGTACATCTTGCAAGATGGCCGACGACTGGGGACGCGCCGGGTCGCAAGTATTGACACCGCTTTCGTCGATCAGCTCTTCGAAAGCTCTTCAAAGAAGCCAAGGGGAAGGCATGTTACCCGCTGCTAATGGCAGAGCTCGGTGCGATCAAGGAGCTGCGTCCGACAGGAGGTCTGATGTTGCGACGTGATGGGAGCAGTCTACCCTGGTTTGGCAAGGGCGAGACGCTGACTCAAGTCCAACGCATCACGAAGAAAATTATCTTGGCTGCAGGTTTACGGCCCGAGCTAACTTTTACCTCTTTCGGCCGCCACGGCGGCACGACCGAAGCAAGCACATCCGGGCTAACGGAAACGCAGCTAATGAAGAAGGGTCAGTGGTCGTCGACGGCAGCTATGGCGCACTATCTGCACGACGACGATCAGGCAAAGCAAGATGCGCAAATGAAACGCATCAAGCGCCGTGCAAAACAAGCGAAAGGAACGTTTGTCAGAATGAGAATGCGCGGCTTGTCAGAATGGAAAGGCCTTAACGCGCTAAGTTATTGAAATAATTGGAGCGGGTGAAGGGAATCGAACCCTCGTATTCAGCTTGGAAGGCTGCTGCTCTACCATTGAGCTACACCCGCGACAGGGGCTCCCTAACACGGCCGGGCGGCGGTCTCAACTGCCCAAGATCAACTGCCTAAGAGACGGCTTCCAGCGTCTGCCCGGCCCTACGAACAGCCGCTGGTTCCTCCCGACCCGCCTCCCCTTAACAACGCCGGAATTGCCGCCTATATTGAAATCTTCCGCAACCAACGAAAGGAGGTGATCCAGTGTCTTTTACCAAGCGCTGTCACCTCGCTGGGATCGCCCGCTAAGCCTTTAATAGAGGCTTGGCATCGGGGCGCTCTCAGCCTGGACCAGCGAGCAAGAAATCGGGCGCGACGGGGGCCTTCCCCGCCGCGCCTTTTTCGTTGGCATCGCGCGCCGGCTGCTCAGGCGGGCGGCTCGCCGGCGAGGACCTCGCGGATCCTCAACGACAGGTCCGCCTTCCGGTACGGCTTCCTCAGCAGCGCAACGCCGGGACCGAGCTGACCCTCGTGGTCGAGGGCGTTGTCGGTATAGCCGGACGTATAGAGCACCCTCATCCCCGGGCGGAGGCGCCACACGGCCTCGGCCAATTCCTGCCCGTTCATGCCGCCGGGCATGATGATGTCGGTGAACAGCAGATCGAATTGGGCGCCCTGCTGCACCAGCGCAAGCGCGGTTGCGCCGTCGCCGGCTGCGAGGATGCGATAGCCGAGGCTGCCGAGCTGGGCGATGACATAGCCCTGCACCAGCGGATCGTCCTCGACGACGAGAATCGCCTCGTGCCCGCGTGCCGCCGCGGGCGCCTGGAGCGAGCCGGTCCTGGCCTGCGCTCCGCCCGCAGATCGCGGCAGAAACAGCCGAATCACGGTGCCGCGGCCTTCCTCACTCTCGATCGCAACGCTGCCGCCGCTCTGCTTGGCGAAGCCGTAGACCATGCTGAGGCCGAGCCCGGTGCCGCGACCGACCCCTTTGGTGGTAAAGAACGGCTCGAACACGCGGTCGCGGATGTCGGCGGGGATGCCATGGCCCGTGTCGGCCACCGCAACCATGATGAAGGCGCCGCGCGTGGCATCGCCGTCACCAGCACCATCCGCGCCATCGAATTCGCGGTTCGCGGTCTCGAGCGTCAGCGTGCCGCCGCCAGGCATCGCATCCCGCGCATTGACGGCGAGATTGATGATCGCCGACGACAGCTGCGACGGATCGGCCATCGCCGGCCAGGCGTCGTCCGCGAGGCGGGTCACGATCTCGATGTTTCCGCCCAGGATCGGCTTCAACAGCTTCGCCGTCTCGAGCACGAGGCCGTTGACGTCGATCTCGCGCGGCTCCAGCGGCTGCCTACGCGCAAAGGTCAAGAGCTGCGAGGTGATCTCCGCGCCTCGCGCCGCCGCATCGTCAATGAGCTGGGCGATCGCGGCGAGGTCGGGCTTGTCCGCCAGCCCCTCCCGGATGATCTCGATGGTGCCGGTGATGACAGTGAGCACGTTGTTGAAGTCATGCGCGACGCCACCGGTGAGCTGACCGATCGCATCCATCTTCTGCGACTGGCGAAGCCGCTCCTCCGTCTCGTGCTGCTCGGTCAGATCAGTAGCCGAACCGCGATACCCCATGAAGCGTCCATCGGCGCTGAACACCGGCTGGCCGTTAACGCTGAAATGGTGCGCGCGGCCAGCCGCATCGCGGCCGCGATACTCGAACTTCCGGAACGGCTCGTGGCGATCCAGCGTGGCCCAGTGACTGCGCCATTTCTGCGGCTCGGCATCGTGGTCGAAGGCGGCGTCTGAACGGCGCCTGCCGATCAGCGCCTTGGGGTCCATGCCGAAAGCACCGGCCCGATCTGAAATATAGGTGAACACGTGATCCGGACCGGTCTCCCAGAACCAGTCGGATGCGGTCTCGGCATAGTCACGGAAGCGCTGTTCGCTCGCGCGGGCGTTCTCCTCGGCATGCCGCCGGATCTTCAGGTCGCGCTCGAGATTCCCATTGGCCGCGCGCAGCTCGCCATAGGCATGTTCGAGGTTGGCGCACATGGCGTTGAAAGCAACGACCACCTTGTCCAGCTCGTCGGCCTCGTCAGGCGGCCGGCGCTCCAGGCGCAGCGGCGGCGGCGGCCGGCCGAGGCTGTACTTGCCGACGTACTCGGCGATCGCGACGAGATGCCGGGTCACCAGCAGATGAAACATGTAGATGATGAACAACGAGACGAGGAACGTCTTTGCCGCCTGGCTTGCCAGAATGACGAGGGCCCCGTTCAACAATTGCTGATAGACGTCGGTCAGCGTCGCCTCGACCCGGAGCGTGCCGATGGCACGCGAGGTCCCCTGCACCATCGTGCTCAGCGGAAACTCCCGGGTCATGATCGAACGAGTGTTTCGCTCGCCGACTTCCACGCGGATCGGATTGGGCCGATCGGCGATCTCGCGGACCTCCGCCGCACGGATGTCGGGCAGCCGCAGAATGCCATCGAGCTGGAGCTTGAGCTGGTTCTGGTCGAGATTCCACAGGCTCTCTCCGAGGCTGCCCGTAGTGCTGCGGCCGATCTCGTCGAGCCGCGTCTCAATCAGTCCGACCTCACGATTGTAATCCAGATAGAGCTGGAGCGCGGTCAGGGTCAGCGTCACGACCGATGAGAACAGCAGCACGGCGGCAAGCAGCCGAGGCCCGACGCCGCTGCGCGACCAGTTGAAGATCCGCGACAGGAGCGCCGCGAACATCGGAGGCGCGAACGGGGCGCCGATGCCGGTCAAATCCTGCTTCGAAGCCGCCGGCGCAATGGCGCGGCCACGCTTGATATCATCGTCACCTGCGTCGCCCATGCACCATGTCCTCGAAAATGGCGGCACCTGCTCAGCTTACCGATCGCAGCCGCGAGCAGGTGAACGGTTGAGGCGCTGCCTCAGCACGCGATACACGTGGCGATCTTGTCGGCCGATGATCCTGTTGGCCCTTGGGCGGCTTGAGCTCGACGGGGTCATATCTTGCGCCCAGCAGCAGGCTTCCCAGGCAAACTACCACCTCGCGTGCTAGAATGACATCGGTGAAAGTCCGGAGCCGCCATACAGCGGGAACGCGCTCTCAACGTTGCGGACCGGCGCAGCCGCCATCTCCGGTAGATCGCGGCACCGGAATCCGATGGTAGCAGGGCACGCCCAAGAGGCATGGCCAGGGAGATGCGTCATGAGGCGGATAGTCGTGGTCTGCCTGTTGCTGCTCGCGGCAGGCCCGTCGCAGGCGCAAGAGGTCATCAGGCTGGCGCGCATCGCCGATATCCCCGATCAATATGTCGGCGGCGAGATGCTCCGCGCGGTCTATGCCCGGCTGAACATCAAGCTCGAATTCGAGGATGTGCCCGGCAAGCGCGCGCTCGCGCTGTCGAGCACCGGCGAGGTCGACGGCGAGGTCCAGCGGATCGGAACGCTCTCTCGCGACTATCCGACGCTGATCCAGGTGACACCTGCGATCAATTACATCGAGCCTACTGTCTTCACCACGAAACTGCAGTTCGACGTCGCCGGCTGGAATTCAATTAGGGACTACAGCATCGGCATCGTACGCGGCGTCGGCTCGTCGGAAGCCGGTACGCGCGGCATGACCCGGGTCACGGCGACGACAAGCCTCGACAACATGGTCAAGATGCTCGACGCCGACCGCATCGACGTGATGGTCACCGACCTCTTCAGCGGGTTGGCTGCGGTGAGGAAGCTCAATCTCCAGGCCAGGATCCATCCGCTCTCACCACCCCTCGAGCGCATCAGCATCTACCACCATCTGCATGAACGGCATCGCGATCTCGTGCCGAAGGTCGGAAGGATGATCGAGCAGATGGAGGCGAGCGGCGAAATCGCCCGGTTGCGGGAAACCCTGATCAAGCAGGTGCTGAGCGGGATGTGACACGCGGTCAGGTCGTGCGAGTCCGCTCCCGCACCGCAACCGCCGCGATCAACAGCCCGACGCACCAGGCCATGGCCGCCCGCGGCGGCTCGCTGCCGAGAAGCACGGTGAAGATGCCCGCCAGCAGGCTTGGCGCCATCGCCTTGCCGGACCTGCTCGCGAGCGAGAGCAGGAACGGCATCGCGGCGATCGATATCTGCACGACGTTCATGGTCGCAGGCTGTTTCGCAAGCATTGGGCTTAGAAGCCGCAAACGTTCATTGCGCGCGGGCGCTTGCCGCGCCGGCTTTCAACGATGCGCTCGCCGCCGCTCTCGGCCGAGCTGTCGTAATAGCGATGGTGGCCGCTCTGGTCGTGCAGATCCGCAAGCTCCGACTTTCCCGTCCGACGCGCGTCGCAGATGATCTTGATGGTCGACATGGCCGCCTCCGAAGTGCTCTTGGTGGCAATCAGTCGCGCCGATTTCGCGCGGCGTTCACACCTTTCGGCCGCAATCGGGTTTCGGGAAGGTTTCGTCGCCGCACCCGCGACGCAATATTTTCCGCAGCCCCATTGTCGGCTGCGACGGTGGTGATACGTCCTTTGGACGCGCGCAGCGAAAATCAACGAGGTGACGATGCTTTACGCTATCCTGGCCTATCACGTGGAAGACGAGATCTTGTCCTGGACGCCCGAGAAGGACGCCGCGGTCGTGGCAAAGGTCATCGAGGTTCAGGCTCCCCTCCGGGCAAGCGGGCATTTTGGCCCGGCCGCCCGCCTGGATGAGACCCGAAAGGCCCGCACCTTGCGCGGCCCCGGCGCGGGGGTCGTGCTGGACGGCCCATTTGCCGAGACCAAGGAGCAGCTTCTGGGCTTCCACCTCGCCGAGTACGACACGGAAGAGGAGGCGATCGCGGCGGCGCGAACGCTGCGCCAGGTCAATCCCTCAGCGGTCTACGAAATCCGCCCGGTCAAGCTTTACGTGCCGGCCGACGGGTTCGGCGCGACGCCCTCCGGCGAATGAACGGCAGGCCTAATTGTCCGTCCCGGTGGGCCCGACATAGAAGCGCTGGATCAGCAGCCCGCCGAAGGCGATGAACCACACGAACGGCGCGACTTGCGGCGCGAACGCCGCAACGACCGTGCCCGGGATGAACACCAGCAGCGGAAACAACGAGGCCATGATCTCCTGGCGCCAGCCGCCCAAGATCCTCCACCACAGCCAGGCATTGAGGCCGGCGATTGCAGTCAGGTGCAGGCCGTAGAGCACGGCGACCGCACTGCTCGTGGCGTAGTTGGTGTAGAGGCCGTTGGTCACCGGCAGCAGCACGATCGACAGCAGGAAGAACAAATTGAGGATCACCGCGCCGCGGCTGCCGACGGGCTGGCGCGCCAGCCGCCGGTGATGGCTGATCCAGAACACGCCGGCGATGATGAAGCTGAGCGCAAGACCCGCGAGCTTGCCGGAATAGACCCGGGCGAGATCGTTCCAGTCCGGCGCGCTGGTGAAGACCGCGGCCCTAGGCAGATCGTAGGCGAGCAGCGTCATGGCGACGCCAAAGATGGTGTTGCTGAGCGATTCCAGCCGTCGCATCTCGAACTGGTCGGATTTGAGCTCGGTCATGCCGGGTGGCGCTTTTCGGAATGGAACCTTGGGCCGTCTTGTCCCTAGGTCTTAACATCGGTCCCGTCCAGACGCATTGCGATTCGCAGCGGGATCGCCGACTCTGGCTGTTTCACCGGGGCGATTCGTGGCGACATATCTGGACACGCTCAATGCGGAGCAACGCCGCGCCGTGGAGCATGGCGTGGCCGATGGTGCGACCGTGGGCGCGCCGCTGCTCGTCATCGCCGGTGCGGGCTCCGGCAAGACCAACACGCTGGCCCACCGCGTGGCGCATCTGATCGTCGCGGGCAGCGATCCGCGCCGCATCCTCCTCATGACGTTTTCCCGCCGCGCCGCGGCCGAGATGGCCGGCCGGGTCGAGCGCATCGCCCGAAAAGTGCTCGGCGAGAACAATGCCGCGATCATGCGCGACGCGCTCAGCTGGGCCGGCACGTTCCACGGCATTGGCGCACGGTTGCTGCGCGAATATGCCGAGCGGATCGGCGTCGATCCTGCCTTCACCATCCACGACCGCGAGGATTCCGCCGACCTGATGAATCTGGTCCGGCACGAGCGCGGATTGTCGAAGACGGAGAGCCGCTTTCCCGCCAAAGGCACCTGCCTGTCGATCTACTCGCGCTGCGTCAATGCCGAGATGGAGATTGAGAAGGTGTTGGGGGCGCACTATCCTTGGTGCGCAGGCTGGGCGGCCGAGCTGAAGGGCCTGTTCGCGGCCTATGTCGAGGCCAAGCAGGCCCAGCACGTGCTGGATTACGACGACCTGCTGCTCTACTGGTCGCAGATGATGAGCGATGCGCTGATCGCGGAAGAAATCGGCGGCCGCTTCGATCACGTCTTGGTCGACGAATATCAGGACACCAACCGCCTGCAATCCTCGGTCCTGCTGGCGCTGAAGCCGGACGGACGCGGCCTCACCGTCGTCGGTGACGACGCGCAGTCGATCTATTCGTTCCGCGCCGCCACGGTCCGCAACATTCTGGATTTTCCGCAGAGCTTCTCGCCCCGCGCCGAGATGATCACGCTCGACCGCAATTACCGCTCGACGCAACCCGTGCTGGCGGCGGCGAACGGCGTCATCGGTCTGGCGCGCGAGCGCTTCACAAAAAACCTCTGGACCGACCGCAGCTCCGCGCAAAAGCCGCAGCTCGTCACCGTGCACGATGAGACCGACCAGGCCCGTTACATCGTCGAGGAAGTGCTGGCCAACCGCGAGCAAGGCGCGCTCCTGAAGCACCAGGCAGTGCTGTTCCGGACCTCCTCGCATTCGGGCCCGCTGGAGATCGAGCTGACCCGCCGCAACATCCCGTTCGTCAAGTTCGGCGGGCTGAAATTTCTCGATGCCGCGCATGTCAAGGACGTGCTGGCGCTGCTGCGCTTCACCGAAAATCCGCGCGACCGCGTCGCCGGCTTTCGCATCCTGCATCTGTTGCCGGGCATCGGACCCGCGACGGCGCAGCGCGTGCTCGATCAAATGGCGGAGAGCTCCGATCCGCTCGCCGCGCTCGGCCAGCTCCCGGTGCCGCCGCGCACCGGCGCGGACTGGACCGACTTCGTCCGCACCATCGAAAATCTGCGCTATTCGGAATGGCCGGCCGATCTCGAACGCGTGCGGCTCTGGTACGAACCGCATCTCGATCGCCTCCACGAGGATTCGGAGACGCGCCGCGCCGACCTGATGCAGCTCGAGCAGATCGCGAGTGGCTATGCCTCGCGCGAGAAATTCCTGACCGAGCTCACGCTCGACCCGCCGGATGCTGCCAGCGACAAATCCGGGCCGCCCTTGCGCGACGAGGACTATCTGATCCTCTCCACCATCCACTCCGCCAAGGGCCAGGAGTGGAAATCGGTATTCGTGCTCAATGTCGTCGACGGCTGCATGCCGTCGGATCTCGGCGCCGGCACCAGCGCCGAGCTCGAGGAGGAACGCCGCCTGCTCTATGTCGCGATGACGCGCGCCAAGGACGACCTGCACCTCGTGGTGCCGCAGCGCTTCTTCACCCACGGCCAGCAAGCCAAGGGCGACCGCCACGTCTACGCCTCGCGCACCCGCTTCATCCCGGAGCCGCTGGTCTATCTGTTCGAGCGCACCGCCTGGCCGAAGGCTGGGGCAAGCGCGGCCCGCACGGCGGCGCAAGGGCCGAAGGTCGACATCAGGGCGCGGATGCGCGGAATGTGGCGGTAAGACACAAGAGGCTGGTGTCGAGACCTGTCAGCATAACTGGACAACAGAGGTCCGACATGAAAGCCGTCGTCGTCGAGCAATACGCGCCGATCGATCAAATCGCCCTGAAGGACGTTCCGTCTCCACGCATCGGGCCCGGACAGCTGCGTGTCCGGGTAGAGGCTGCAGGAATCGGATTTGTTGACGGTTTGAAGATGGAGGGGCGCTATCAGACCAAGGATCCCCTGCCCTTCATTCCCGGAACCGAATTCGCAGGCATCGTGGACGAAGCCCCCGGCGCACCGGGCGGCTATCAACCCGGGATGCGCGTAATGGGGATGACGCGCTCGGGCGCGCTTGCCGAAGAGATCGTCGTCCCCCCCGAAGCGCTCTATCCCCTGCCGGACAGCGTCGCGGCGGAGGTCGCCGCTTCGTTTCGTGCCAATTACCTGACCGCCCTCTATGCGCTGAGTGCGCGCGCGTCGCTCGGCGCAGGCGAACAGCTTCTGGTGCTGGGCGCAGCGGGCGGCACGGGAATCGCGGCCGTCCAGATTGGCAGGCTGCTCGGCGCCCGTGTGATCGCAGCGGCATCGACACCAGACAAGCGCGCGTTCGCGCGACAGCACGGCGCCGACGCTGTGGTGGACTACACGCAGACCAACTGGCGCGACACGCTGAAGGAATTGACCTCAGGACGCGGCGCAGACGTGATCTTCGACCCCGTCGGCGGCGAAGTCTCGGTACAGGCCTTTCGCTCCATCGCCTGGCGCGGCCGTCATCTCGTGGTCGGTTTTGCCGCCGGCGCGATCCCGGCATTGCCATTCAACCTGCCACTGCTGAAGGGCGGCGCCCTGCTCGGCGTCGACCTCGCGCAGCTTCCAATCCGCGAGCCCGAGGTGCAGAAGCGCCTGATGTCGGAGCTGACGGCCTGGTTGGTCGAGGGCCAGCTGAAGCCTGTGGTCGGTCGCATCTTCGCGCTGGATGACTTCCGGGAAGCGTTCAGGACGATGCAGACGCGCGGGGCGCTTGGCAAGATGGTCGTGCGCATCTCGAAATAGGATTAGCTACGCGCCCCCAGCCGGTCGAACTGGACCTTGCCTGCCTTCATCACCATCGGGATGTGCTCGCCCTGGCCGAGCAGGCAGGCCACGTCGCGGAGCGGATTGCCATCGACCACCAGCAGGTCCGCAATGGCTTCGGGCATGATGCGGCCGAGCTTGCCCTCCATGCCGAGGACCTCGGCGCCGACCAATGTCGCGCTGGCGATGACGGCGCGCGGACCGAGAATCTCGGCGCGGATGCGGAATTCGTCGCTCTGCAGACGCTGCGACGGTCCGAGCAGGTCGCTGCCGAACCCCATCTTTACGCCGGCGTCGCGGTAGATCGTGAGCGAACGCAGGCCCGCGTCGCGGACATCGGCGATCTTGGCAACGCTTTCGGGCGGCAGGCCATATTGGGCACCCTCGTTAGCCAGCGCCTCGTAGGTGGCGAGCGTCGGCACCACATAGGCGCCCTTCTCGGCCATCAGCTGCGCGGTCGGAGCATCGACCAAATTGCCGTGCTCGATGGTGCGCACCCCGCAGCGCACCGCGCGTTCGATCGCGGCAGCGGTGTAAGCGTGGGCGAGCACATAGGTCTGACGCCCGCGCGCCTCCTCGACGATGGCGCGGATCTCGTCCTCGGAGTAGCCGAAGGCGCCAACCGGATCGGTCGGTGAAGCGACGCCGCCGGAAGCCATGATCTTGATCTGGTCGGCGCCCATCTGGAGCTCCTCGCGCGCGGCCTTGCGCACGCCGTCGACACCATCGGCAACGCGCGCCAGCGCGCCGACACGCACGCAGCAGGGGCACGGTGCGTCGCTGGCGAGGTAATCCGAGCGGGCCCGCATGTCGCCGTGCCCGCCGGTCTGGCTGAGCGCACGACCCGAGACGAACAGCCGCGGACCGTCGGTGAGACCGGTCTCGATCGCCTGCTTCAGCGCATGGCCGGCGCCGCCGGCGTCGCGCACGGTGGTGAAGCCCCGCCGCAGCATGCCGCGCAGCAGCAGCGTCGAGCGCAGCGTCACCAGCACGTTCGGCATGTGCACCTGCTGCGCCAGATTGAGCTCGACGGCGATCGCATGCACATGCAGGTCGATCAGGCCGGGCATCAGCGTCTTGCCCTTCAGATCGACGGTGCGGTCGGTTTCCACCTGGAGCGGCCGATCGGAGACCTCCTTGATCAGACCGTCCTCGACCAGTATGTGATGTCCCTCCAGGAGGTCCGGCTGAAGCGGATCGAGCAGAGCGGCGTTCTTGAAGAGCACACGGGACATGACGACTTCCTGTCTTATCAGGACTGTATGAGCAGCGCGGGCAAGGCGAGCTGGGCGAATGGGAGACACGCAGCGACATCGTCCTCGCCGTACCAGCCTGCCTCATGGAGCAGATTGAGCGAGCCGAGCGTGCGCCCGCGCCAGCGCACGGGCATGTTGAGCACGCTCTCGCAGCCGAGCGAAGCGATCAGCTCGTGATCGGAAAACACCTCGCGCAGATCGTCCCGGGTGCGGCCGATATAGGCCTCGCCGCGGTCGAGCACGGCCTCGGTCCACGGCCCCGGCGCCAGGTGCTTGCGGCCGCCCGCGGGGTAAGGTCCGGGCAGATTGGAATACACCCGCGCGGCTTCCCTCGTGTCGTCGTCATAGGTCAGGATCGTGAACAGCTTGTGCCCGATCGCCGACTTCAGGGCGCCGTCCAGCGCCGAGTACAGGGCATCCGGCTGATCCGCCCTGCCCTGCGCGGCCGCCACCGCGCAGAGCAGCGGATCGGATCGGTGTTTCGTCTCCCTCATGCGACTTCGCCTGCCGCGATCTCTTCCAGCGAACGGCCGCGTGTCGGCACGCCCATCAGCACCACGGTGAGCGCGCCTAACAGCAGCACGCTCGTGGTGAGGCCGAACACGCCGGCGAAGCCGAAATTGGGATAGAGATAGCCGACCAGGATCGGCGAGACGATCGCACCGATGCGGCCGATCGCGGAGGCGAGCCCGGCGCCGGTGGTTCTGACGGCCGTCGGAAATACCTCGGCGGTATAGGCATAGACCCCCGCATAGGTGCCGTTCATGAAGAAGGACAGCAAGATTCCGGCGACCATGATGTGCTGATCGCTCTGCGCGAATGCAAGTCCAAGCGCGCTGGCGCCGCCGAGCACCATGTAGGAGGCAATCGTCGCCTGCCGGCCGATGCGCTCGTTGAAGTACGCAGCGCTGAAATAGCCGGGAATTTGCGCGCAATAGATCGCGATCGAATAGGCGAAGCTCTTGGTGATGCTCATGCCGTTCTGGACCAGAAGGCCGGGGATCCAGACGAAGAAGGAATAGTAGCTGAACGTGATCGTAAGCCACATGATCCAGGTCATGATGGTGATGCGCGCCTGGCGGCCGGCGAGGAGCGCGGCGAAATTGGCAAGCAGCGTCCCACCAGTCACGGCAGGCGCCGTGATTTCGACGACCGGTTGCGGCAGGACATGGCCTTCTCGCAAATCCGGCCTCGATCCTGTCCAGCACGGCTGCGGCTTCCTTCTCCCGGCCCCGGCTTTCCAGCCAGCGCGGCGATTCCGGCAGCGCCCTGCGCCACCACAGCAGCATGACGACCGGCACCGCGGTGATCACCAGAACGATGCGCCAGCCGTTCTCAGAGGCGGGCACGATGAAATAGCCGAGCAAGGCCGCCGCGACGAAACCGATGGAGAAGAATCCGGCCAGCGCGCCGGTAAAGCTGCCGCGGTAACGCCGTGCGACGAATTCCGCCAGATAGGGCGCAATGATCGCGCTCTCCGCGCCGGTGCCCATGCCCGCGACGACGCGCGCGGCGAAGAAGGACGACCAGTCGTTCACCGCAGCGCTGACGATGGATGCGACGCAATAGAGTGCCAGCGCCGACATCATCACCGCGCGACGGCCGATCAGGTCACCCAGCGTGCCCGCCAGCAGCGCGCCGAACAGGAAGCCGATATAGGTGCTGCTGCCGAGCACGCCGATCTGGACGCTCGACAGATTCCAGGTCGTGCGCAGCACCGGCAGGATGAACGCCAGCACGGCTGCGTCCATCGCGTCGAACATGTAGCCGAGCCCGCCCATCAGCAGCAGATGCTTGTGGAAGCGTGCGAATGGAAGGCGCTCGATCCGCGCCGAGATCATCGACATGAAAGTCCCCCTCTGTCTGGCGGCCCGGCACTCCGCTCATTCCCGGGGGGAACCATAGACAAGGAGATATTATCGTCATAATTTATAATCATGATCTAGTACATCACTGGGGTGAATGTTCTGTCGTTTCGCTCGCTCGACCTCAACCTGCTGAAAGTGTTCGAGGCCCTGATGACCGAGGGCAGCGTCACGCGCGCCGCCAACGCGCTTCTAATGACGCAACCGGCCGTCAGCAACGCGCTCGCACGCCTGCGGGACGCGCTCGGCGATGCCCTGTTCGTCAGGTCCGGCACCGGCATCCGTCCGACCCAGCGCGCCGTGGTGCTGTGGGAGCCGATCGGCGAAGCGCTCGAAACCGTCCGCGGCGCGCTCGACGAGCAGGTGTTCGATCCGCACCGTGCTCAGACCGAGTTCAGCCTGTCGATGTCGGATTACGTCGCCTCGCTGGTGATGCCAAACCTGCTGAACCATTTCGGCAAGGTCGCGCCCAAGGCGCGAATCCACACCGTTCCCAACACCATTTTGGAGATCGCCGACCAGCTCGAGGACAATCGCGTTGATTGCGTCCTCAGCGTCTATGTCAACGAGGCGCAGCAGCCGGCCGCCATCCGCTCGCGCTCGCTGTGGACCGTCGACTACGCCTGCTTCATGCGGCGCAGCCATCCGCTCGCCGCGATGAAGCGGCTGAGCACGCGCAGCTTCCTCAACGCGGGGCATGTCGATGTGAGCCTCGCCGGCAAGACCTTGCCGTCCTACGACCTCTTCCTCGCCTCGCGCGGGCTGTCGCGCAACGTGGTCGCGACCGTCAATCACTATAGCGCCGCCTACGAAATCGTGCGCCAGTCCGACCTGATCGCCGTGCTGCCGAGCGATCTGCGCTCGCAATCCCGGCACGCGCCGTTCCTGCACGCCATGCCGCTTCCGCTCAAGGCGCCGCCGCGCATCGTCAGGCTGTTCTGGCACCAGCGCAACGACACCGTACCGGCGCAGCGCTGGCTGCGCGACACGCTGGTCGAGATGTTCGCCAGGTCGGACTGAGGCGCGGGCGGCGGGCGCCCCGACACCACGAAAAAGGGAAACAATGGGTTTCTCGAAGCAGCATTGCGCGCCAGTCCCTGCTGCTTAGCTCCAACCAAAGCAATCCCCTCCCCCAGTGACAGGCGCGCAAGCCGCGCCCGCAGAGACCTCATCAATGACCGCACCGCTCGAATTCGGACTGGACACTTTTGGCGACGTCACCAGGGACGCCTCCGGCGCGATGCTTCCGCACGCACAGGTGATCCGCAACGTCGTCGACGAGGCGGTGCTCGCCGACGAGCTCGGCCTCGACTTCATCGGCCTCGGCGAGCATCACCGCGCCGACTTCGCGATCTCCTCCCCTGAGACCGTGCTGGCCGCCATCACGTCGCGGACCAGGCGGATCCATCTCGGCTCGGCCGTGACGGTGCTGAGCTCGGACGATCCAATCCGCGTCTTCCAGCGCTTTGCCACGCTGGACGCGCTCTCGAACGGACGTGCGGAGGTGATCCTCGGCCGCGGCTCGTTCACCGAGTCCTTTCCACTGTTCGGTTTCGACCTGCGGGCTTACGAGGCGCTGTTCGAGGAGAAGCTCGATCTGTTCGCGGCACTGCTGTCGCAGAAGCCGGTGACCTGGGAAGGTAAGCTGCGTCCGCCGCTGAACGGGCAGCTGGTCTATCCCCCGGTCGAGAACGGCACGCTCAAGACCTGGATCGGCGTCGGCGGCAGTCCGCAATCGGTGGTGCGCGCGGCGCATTACGACTTGCCCTTGATGCTCGCGATCATCGGCGGCGATCCCGCGCGCTTCGCGCCCTTCGTCGAGCTCTATCATCGCGCGTTCAGGGAGTTCGGCCGCCCGGCACAGCCGATCGGCGTGCACTCGCCAGGCTATGTCGCCGAGACCGACGAACAGGCGCGCGAGGAGCTGTGGCCCGACTACAAGGCGATGCGCGACCGCATCGGCAAGGAACGCGGCTGGCCACCGATGGGCCGCGACGAGTTCGTGAACGAGGCCGAGCACGGCTCGCTCTATGTCGGCTCGCCGGAGACGGTCGCGCGCAAGATCGCCAAGACGGCAAAGGCGCTCGGCATTTCGCGGTTTCAGCTGAAGTATTCGGCGGGCCCGCTGCCGCATGGCAAGCTGATGAAGAGCATCGAGCTCTACGGGCGGAAGGTGGTGCCGATGGTGCGGGAGATGGTGGGGTGAGGCGATCGGATCCGCTTCAGTGCGTCTTCGCCTTCGCTCACCAGAGTCTCTTCTTCGCGAAGGCGTGGCCCGAACCGGATTTCAAATAGCGCTCGAAGGCTCTAGCCTTCTCGATGTCGGAAAAGGCCACATAGGTCACCAGTCGCCACGGACCGTACTTAGACGTGTGCGGCGATTTACCCCCGTTGTGATCGGCTAGCCGCTGCTTGAGATCCTTCGTCAGCCCAATATAGCGTTGGCCCACGAAAAGTTCGCTCTCCAGAAGATAGACATAGTGCATGACGCCGCCCCCCTTCGCCTAGGCTTCGGAGGGCATCCTGCTTCGCGCAGTAAAAGGCTGCAAATCCTGCGAAGCGCGTCAGCGCGAAGCAGGATGGTGGGGGAGGCAGGACTCGAACCTGCGAAGCCATAAGGCGGCTGATTTACAGTCAGCTCCCTTTGCCACTCGGGACACTCCCCCGCTCGACGGCAGCACAATCGGGCCGGACCTTGCCGGCGACCGAAGACGGCCATGGAACGTGAAGGCCGCGACAGCCCGGATGGGGGCGCGACCGGGCGCGGTTATCGGCGAAGCGGTGGGGTAAAGTCAACCGAGGCGAACAGCTAAAATCGCCCCCGACACCACCCAAATTGCCATATTCCGGGACCCGTGACACAAGCGAGCCCATGAAGGATCGAAAATTCAACCCGAGGGGCCCCCGCGGCGGGTCTAAGCCCTTCAACAGGCCCGGAAAATCGGCCGGTCGTCCGGCCCGTCGCGATCGCGATTCGGACACCGACGGGCCTGTCATCCTCTATGGCTGGCACACCGTCTCCATGGCGCTCGCCAACCCCCAGCGGCAGATCCGCAAGCTGACGCTGACCGAGAACGCCGCAAGGCGTCTGGCGGACGAGAACATCGCGATCCCGGTCGCGCCCGAGATCGTCCGGCCCCAGGAGATCGACCGGCTGCTGTCGCCCGACGCCGTGCACCAGGGCCTGCTCGCCGAGGCCGATCCCCTGCCCTCGCCCGACATCGAGGATTTGGAGCAGGACGGCATGGTGCTGGTGCTCGACCAGATCACCGATCCGCACAATGTCGGCGCCATCCTGCGCTCGGCGGCCGCCTTTGCGGTGAAGGCGATCGTCACCACCGCGCGTCACAGTCCGGAAGCGACCGGCGTGCTGGCCAAGGCCGCCTCCGGCGCGCTGGAGCTGGTCCCGATGGTGACGGTGCAAAACCTCGCCCGCGCACTGACCACGATGAACGAGCTCGGCTTCCAGACTGTCGGGCTGGACAGTGAAGGCAGCGCGGATCTCTCCGAGCTCACCCTGCGCGAGCCGCTCGCGCTGGTTCTGGGCGCGGAAGGCAAGGGCCTGCGGCAGTTGACACGCGAGACCTGCAGCGTCGTGGCGCGGCTCGACATGCCGGGAGAGATCAAGAGTCTCAACGTCTCGAATGCCGCCGTGCTCTCGCTCTATGTCGGCGCGAGCCGGCTCGGGCTGATGAAGCGGTAACAAAACAAAACGCCCGTCCGCGTCGCGGACGGGCGTCTCGTCGGCTCAACCGATCAAGCGATCAGTAATAGCGGCGCAGCACGCGGTGGCCGCCATAGTACGGCGCATGGCGCGGGGCGTAGCCGTAGCGCGGACCGTAGCCGTAATGCGTGCGCGGCAGATAGCCGGCGCGCGGGCCGTAGCCGTAGCGATACGGACGGTAATACGGGCGGCGGTAGGGATAGGCGGCCGGCGCTTCGACCGCGGCAGCGCGATAGCCATAGCCGTGCCCATAGCCGTAGCCACGGCCGTAGCCGTAATTGGCGGGCGCAACCACCGCGTCCTCACGGTAGGTCGGATACGGCGCGAAGGCGCCCGGGCCGGTGTAGGTCGGGCCCTGGTTGACGTGATAATATTGCGTGGTGGGCTCGGCGAGACGCTCATAGGCGCCATAGCCGTAGCTGTAGCCGGCCCCATAACCGCCGCAGCCGGTGTTACAGCCGGAATAGACCGGCGCGACCGGCTGGCACGGATCGAAGCCGCAGGCCGCAGCGGGCGCGGTGGCGGCGAACATCACGGCAGCCGCCGCGACCAGTCCCGAAATCATCTGACGCATTACTCTCTCCTGTTGATTTCCGTTTTTTGGATTTTGTCGTTTCTTAACCCGGCGGCTTGCCGGGCATCTCTGCACGCGGCCGCGGCCGAGGACGCCGCGGCTGGTCGTTGATCTCGGGCGCGAGAATCACCGGCGGCGGATTGACGGGCACGTCCATCTGCGGCGGCAGCGGCGCCGATTGGGCGCCCCAGCTCTGGTGATAGCTATCGGGCGGCTTGGGCAATTTGCGGTTCGCGGGCGGTTCGACCTCGAGCCGGCCATAGCCGGGCCGCAGGCCCAGCGTCGGATAGTAATGGCCGACGTCGGTGGGCTGGCGCTCGGCGACATAGCGGCCGCCATAAATCGTGGGCTGCACCTGGACGTTCTTCCCCAGGCCCCAGGTCCCCTCGATCACGGCATAGGACGCGTCGATGTTGTTGATGATGATGGGCACGCCGGGGCGACCGGGAACGACGATATCGAAGCCGCCGCCGGCAAACGCCGTCGCGGGCAGTCCGATCAGAAAGGCCGCGAGCGCCACAGCGCGCATGAGAGGACCCCATTTATTCGGCGACAACCTACCCGATGGCGGCGCAGAGAGGGTTAAGGCCCTCTCACCAATTGCCGGTAAGCCTAATGTGTAAGGATTCCGCGCCGCTCAAATGCGCCAAAGCGAACTAGCGAAGCATTAACGCCGCCGGACCCTGCAGTCCGGAACCATGGACCGTGCTCACTTCCGTTTGACTGTCGCCGACGAAAATCCGCGGCTTCAGCGGAACGTCCGGCGTCTTCGGCGTTTAGCCCCCGTCAACAAAACGGGAGCCAAACAATCATGAACGTCAAACTTCTCGGAGCCACGGCGATTGCGGCGACCCTGGTGGCAGGCTCTGCCATGGCGCAGGCCGTGATCACCAATCCCGGCCGTTGCGCGGCGCAATTCCCCAACGCCAACTGCCAGAACGTCGGACCGGGAAATCCGTACACCGACAGCGGCTATCGGCATCGTCGCGTGTCCTATCGCCAGACCACCAACGGCGACTGGAATAACGACTGGAACAGGAGCCGCACCGGCTTCTGGCCGACCGACGTCGCCGCCGGCGCGGTCGGAACAGCCGCTGGCGTGGCCGGCGCAGCCATCGGGACTGCGGGCGCGATTGCAACTGCCCCGTTCCGTGCCACGAACGATGCCTTCGCCTACGACAACAGTTGGGATAACCGCGGCTGGGACAATCGCGGTTGGGACACCCGCACCTACGCCCAGCGCAACGGCTTCGTCTGCACGCCCGGCACCTGGTTCAAGGGCCAAGACGGCAACCGCCACATCTGCCAGTAAAGCGGTTTGAACCGAACGCGACAGATCAGGCGGCCCTCGGGGCCGCCTGATTCATGTCTGCATCGGGGATCGCGGGTTCTGGCACTTTCCAGTCAAGTCTGGTATTGCGGCGCGCACGGGCGGAGGGCCCCGGCGTACGCCGGCCCCTGCGCTTCTCCAGGCGTCGCCGGCTTAGCTCAGCGGTAGAGCAGCGGTTTTGTAAACCGAAGGTCGGGGGTTCAATCCCCTCAGCCGGCACCACCGATTTAGCCGACACCGCGGCCTGATAGATCGGGGCACTCCTCCGTCTAACGACAGCTAGAATCGATTTCCCACGCAATCACGTCAGAGCTTTCCGGGCGACCGTTACACTCAACTCGAGCAGCGGGTGCTTCTCGTTCCTGACTATAATGAGGACCTGCGCCCCCTTTGCCGACGCAACGTCTCTGGCAATCGAGGTCGCCATTGCGATCGCCTCTTTTTCGGCGGCTTCCGGGCCGGGCAAATCCACCCCATCCTCGTCGACCGCAGCGAAAAAGTCGTCCTTGATATCGAAGTAGAACTTCATGGCTCAGAGCGACGGATTGAGATGAAGGTAAAGCACGTCGAAGTCTGCTATTTCGCGCAACCTGGCTTCATCAAGGATCGATATTCTTCCCCGCTCCAGGTCCAACACGCGCTGAGCACGTAGCTGCTGAACGACGCGATTCATATGGACCACACTCGTGCCGACGGCGTCGGCGAGGAGTGCCTGAGAGGCCGGAAAGTCGAAGGACAGGCCGTCCGCTCGACCGATCGCCTTCAATCTGGTGTAAAGCTCAAGCACGAGATGCGCCACGCGGCTTGTGGCTTCGCGTTGACCAACGTTGCAAATCCACTCCCGGAAGATCGCGGCGTCGGTCAGTGTATCGCGCCAAAGCGCTTCGGCCACGTTAGGCCGCTTTCTTATCAGTGAGCGCACCGCTGCATGCGGAATGAAGCCGAGAACGCTATCGCCAAGCGTGCTGACGTCATGGTCCATCACATGTAGAAAGAGACCCTGCAGATCGGGGATGTCGCCGGGTTGGTGAAAGGCCATGATTTGGCGGTGGCCATTGCCGACGATCTTTGATCTCAGGATAAAGCCATCAACGACAAGGCAGCACGCCGAAGGTCGATCTCCGAGAGAAACGACCGGCTGACCGCCAGCCATCCGTTTCACCGTGATTGGCAGATGACGGATAGCGGCCTCGTCCTCTTCATCAATTTCGGTGCTGACCCGCAACCGCCTCAAGAAAGGTTCGAAAATTTCCGCGTTATTCATCGTTAGCTCCGGTCGGCAAACGAATTTTTGTGACGTTCGTTCCAATCCGGACGGCTAGCTATTGTCTCACGCGAAGCAGAGGGACCGCCGCAAATTCCAACCCTCGGCGGAACCCACGGGAACGGCGTCAATTCATCTTGCCGCGAAGCCTTGGAGCGAAATTTGACGCGCAACGCTCACTTCGAATGCTTCGGTGCGCTGCTTTGCTGGAAGTGCTCGGCGCCTGATATCTCCACCCAGGCATGTTTCGACTGTTCGAAAACCGAGCTGATGGGCGCCGGGTAGTTCGGAACCGCGATCGCGCCCAGGGCAACGCCGATCATCGCAGGCAGATTGTCCGCTTTCCAATAGACCGTCGAACCGCACTCGGGGCAAAAATAGCTGCGGACCTTGCCGCCGCTTGCGGCTGTCCGGACGTACTCCTTCGACGTCCCTGAGATCGTGACGCCCTCCGCCGGATAGAACGCACCGACCCCGAACGGCGCGCCGGTTCGACGCTGGCAGTCAATGCAGTGGCAGGCGACGACGAGGCTGGAAGGTCCTGGAAGCGACAGCGCGAGAGCGCCGCACCTGCATTGGGCATCGATCATCGAAGCTCTTCCTCCTCAGTTGGCTGACAGGTTCTGTCGCTCGGCTGGAGCGCAGGGCAATCCAGGACTGACCCTCACTCCTTCGCAACCTCGAACGCCAGCAGTGCGTTGCCGGCGACGCCGCCCCACTGGCCGTAGCCGGAATTGGTGTAGAGCATTCCGCCGGCGATGATCGGCCCCGGGCCGTCGATCGCGCCGCCATGAGCAGGGGCGCCGTTCACCGCCGTATAGTCTCGCGCCGTGTCGTATTCCCACAACAGCTTTCCGTCGGCTGTCGCGTAGGCGCGCAGAAAGCCGCTGACGCCGCCGGAAAACACGACGCCGGGGATCAGGCTCACGGCAGCCGACAGCGCAGGGCTGCATTGGAGGCGATCGCCACAGGCGACAGGAGATACTTCCATCGCAATTTTCCCACTGGCGAGGTCGAGGCCGAACAGGCCGCCGCCTTGGGTGGCATCGAGCCGCCGCGTACCATCGCGCAGGAACCGCACGTCTGAGTTCGCGACATAGATGCGATCCTGGTCGGCGGCCGAGCCCCACTCGCTGCCGCCGAGCGCACCGCCCTTCCCGATCCGCGTCTGCCATAGGATCTTGCCGCCATCATCAGGATCGAGCGCGTGCACGACGCCGGACTTCTGCGCGATGGCAAGAACGCGCCTGCCGTCACGCAAGGTCACGAGGATCGGCGACTGGCCAAAATCGTGGTCGGGCCCGTGATCTTCAGGACAATTGGTCTTGTCCGCGCCGAAGCACGCGACGATGAAGGCGTCGCTCGGGGTCGCCTGCTGCTTCCAGAGCAGCTTACCTGTCGCAAGCTCGAAAGCGAGGACCGCATCGGCGGTTGCGGCGGGTGGATTCGAATAGGAATTGCTAGTCGCGACGTAGACGGCGTTGCGTTTCGGATCTATCGTCGGTGCCGACCACACCGCCGCGCCGGACGGGCCGAACAGCTGCGTGCCTCTCGCATTCTTGCCGGTCGGATGCGGCACCTCGGGGATCGTGTAGGCCTGCCACACCGGCTTGCCGGTCACTGCCTCGAGCGCGACCACGCTGCCGCGGAAGGTACAGCATTCGTAACTGGCCTGCGAACCGGCGGCCTCCTCCAGCGAGGAGACCGGGATATAGAGCACGCCGGAATGCAGCGTCGGCGCGCCAGTGATGCGCGCTGCCGGATGCTCCTCGACCTTCGTCTTCCAGATCAGCGCGCCAGTCAGTGCGTTCACCGCATAGGCATTGGCGCGCAGGTCACCGAAGAAGATCGCGAACTGATCGGTGCCGGGAAGCGGCCCGAAGCTGATCGCCGCGCGCACCGCGGCATCGGTCGGCAGCGTCCACCTCGTGCAGCCGCTTCGCGCGTCGAGCGCGTGCACCTTGCGGTGAGTGCCGCCGATAAACAGCAGACCGCCCACGATGGTCGGCGGCGCAAACGACACCGAGGCGCCGGGAAAGGCATAAGCCCATTTCAACCGCAGGCGCGGCACCTCTTCCGCGGTGAGGCCGGCCATTTCGGCCGACTGGAAGCGCCTGTTGGCAACGTCGACGCCCCAGCCATTCCAGCGCGGACCATCGAGCGCTTGCGGAAAGAAATTGACCTGCTGCGTGCAGCGTCCCTCCGCATCGACTGCATTGTCGCCCACCGCGGCCTTGCCGGTGACAAAGGCGGCAATCGCACGCCGTTCCGAGTCGCTGCGGTCCTTCGCCATCGCCGCCATGCTTCCAGAAGTCAGCGTTCCCAGCACATGATCGAACGACATCGCCTGCATGGCGCCGCGGCCTGGCACACGGCTCTCGCCATCACCGCCATCGTGACATTGCGCGCAGTGGCTTGCGTAGAGCGCAGCGCCGTCCTGCTGCGCCAACGCGGGCGCGCAGCACCAGACCAGCATGGCGACGGCGACAACACTCGGTCTCATGGCGTGCTCCAACATCGTCACCGCAATGCGAGACGGCATCATGCAACCCAAAGTATAGCGCGAGGGCAATCACTCACGCAACGGACGTTCCGCCCGCGTCCGTCATATCCCCCGGGCAGTGAGGACAGGATCGGGCAGTTCATCGAGCCGCCACAGCCCGAGGCTCTTGTCGCGCCAGCCGCCACTGCCCTCTTCGCAACGCTCGTTGATCAGCTCGCGCGGTGCCGGCCAGTCGAACGGCGCCTTCTCCATGTTCAGCGCCCGCCAGTCGCCGTCCTCGCAATCGCAATTGTCGTCCCATTCGGGAAACGTCGTGACCAGCAGGAAACGCGCACCGCTGGCGCGAAAGTTCGCGACGGCGCGGACGATGTGGTCGAAACTCAAATGGACCAGGCAGTCCCGGCACAGAACCACGTCGGCACGCGGCAGTGCATCGCGTGTGATGTCGGCAACGAGAAACCGGCCTGACAACTCACCGCCAGCCACGCGCTTGCGATTGGCCGCGATCAGCGACGGCACGATGTCGATTCCGGTGTAGTCGAGATCCAGCTTGATGCGACCGATCCAACCCGCGTCGCCGCAGGGCGCATCGAGCAGCGAGCGCGCGCCGAGCTGTTGCAGGAGTGCAGGAAGCTCCTCGCGGATTGCTGCGGTCGCGGGATTCTCCGAGCCGAGGCCCGACACCGAACTGGCCGCCCCCCACAGGTTGGTCTTCTCGATGCGCTCGAACCGCGCGGCCAGATCGAGGCCGACAAAATTCTCGCGGTCGGCGGTGAACCGCTCATGGGCGAGCACGGGTGGGCGCTTGGAGATCATCGTCCGGACCTTAAGACTACGTTGTGAACACTGTGGTCATGCGTTCCATCCGAATCTCATCCCATCCTCAAACCGGTTTCTGCCACTCCATGATGTGGAAGTAAGGCACCCGGCGATGAAAGGCATTCCTGTCGGGGTCGCCGCCGCTGGGCTGCGGCTCGACGAAAAGGCGCAACAGGAGCCCCTGATCGAGTAGCAGCGTCATGTAGGTGCTGAGCGGACGATGCCAGTTCAGAATTCGGATGCCGCGCCAAGTCACCCAAGTCGGCCGCTCCTCCATGTAATGATCGATGTTGAAGCGCAAGGCGCCGTCGCCGTCACGCGTCCAGCCGTCGGGCGGACCCGCGGTGTTGAAGCTGGTCAGATTGGCAATCAGCAGCGTACCGCCCGGCCGCAGCGCTGCCACGATCTTCCCGATCGCCGCACCGAGATGGGGCATGTCGACCAGGCTGAGATAGCTGACGACCAGATCAAATGGCGCTTCGATCTCCATTGTTTCAGCTCGGCCAAGCCGGTAGTCGCCCTGCGGGTCCAATTCCATGGCACGCGCGAGCAGCGCTTCGGTCGGGTCGATGCCGGTGGTGCGGATGCCGGCGCGCTGCATGATGGGACAGAAGCGCCCCTCGCCGCAGCCAACGTCGAGCGCATTGCGGAAGCCGCGCCCTTCGATCCGCGCTCGCATCGGCGCGTCCAGCACGAAGCGGCGACCATAGTCGCCGTCTTCACCCTGCTCGACGATCCAAGCAGCCGCGGACGCGGTCCAGCCGTCGCTGATATCCTCGTTCATGGATCGACCTTCGGGAATGGACGTTGGCCGCACGCATTTCGGGCGCGGCTACTGACCACAGATTGGATCAGAGTTGAACATGAGGTAGCATGCGCATCCCATGCGTCCCTATACCAGCCGAGAGATCGCCAAGATCACCGCGGGTGCTGTCGCGGCGATCGTCGCAACGGGCTTCCTGTTCGCGATCGCGATGTCCCTCTTGCTGCCGCAATAAATCAGCTGCTTGCCGGGGCGCCGTGCCGCCGGAGTTTGTGCCACCCAGCCGGTTGCTGTCGCTCACCAGCATCTTGGCCGTGGAAAGCACTTGGCCAGCGTCGAGGACGACGCTTCAAGCTCGGTGGACGCCGCGCCCACCGTCTTGATCTCGCCGGCTGCGCGCTCAAAGCCGTCGGCAAGGTTGACCATATCGCGCTTGCGCTGATGGGCGGCTTGCTTCTCAACCTCGATCTGCGCTGCCGTGAGACGACCTCGATCCGTGGTTTTTGAAGATTTGTCTTTGCAGATTTGTCCTGGCCATGTCCCGATCGCGTCCCGCCGGCAGTTTGGGGAGCGATCCGGGCATGGTCAGGCGGAACCCGTCAAGGGCGTCGGCCGTTGTCGACCCATGCGGATCAGGGAAGAAAATCGAAACATGTTTCTGCTGGCCACGGTAACGCTGTGCTGTAGCGCCTTGGCCGGGGCTGTTGCGCTGTTCGAACAGGGTCCCTGGCCGGCTCCGGCAAAGCAGCGGGCTGAAACGGTAGCAATAGACGGGACCACGCCGACGCCGGTTCGGGTGGTCGGGGCGCCGTTCGAGCCCAACCTCAATCCGCGGGAGCGCTAGCGCTCACCCCGGCGAGACGTCGGCGCCCTCCTCCGGACGGCGTTTGGCGCGGGCCAACTCCTCAACGAACGCGATCACCTCCGCCCGTTTGTCGGGCGGCAGCGATAGGAACGCGCGGACGAGCCTCAAGCCCTCGGCTTCGGCTGAATGGTCTGCTTTGGCATCCATTCCCCACTGTCGGGCGGCCGGGAAAAATATGCAATCCCCCACCCAACACCTTCTTGATTCGGCCGGCCAGCTTTGCTGGAATGGCGCCAACAGGGGTGCACCATGAAGTGGATCGCGGAACGCGACGCGCTGATCGCGCAGACAATGGCTTTCGTCCAATCGGTAACCGGCAAAAAGGATGACTTGCATCCACCGGAGATCCCGACGGCGACAGTGGCGGCGTCGGTGCAGATCGCCCCCGTCAACACCATCATCGGGACCGAGCCACTTAAGGCCGCTCCGCCGCAGCCGTTACCTCTCCCGTTGCCCCGGGTGGCGAGCCACGACGTCCGCACCGAAATACAGGCCCGCATCGCCAATTTCCGCAAGCATCAGGAGCGGTTCGAGCGGGAGCGCGAGGAATATTGCGCGGCCACCCTGACCAAATTGCGGGCCGCCATCCGCGAGCCCTCCTCCCGTCCACCGGCTGACAAGTAAAGCCGGATCTCCCGTCGCTGGCCTAAAGCCAGGACCACACTAGCCAGAGATTGGCCGCGCAGGCGCCGAACAGGGCCAGCGTGAGGGGCAGCAGCATGTGCCCGCAAGAGGTTTTCAGGTCCGTCGTCATGACCGAAAACATCCGCTGATTCCGCCAAATGAGTCCCGTGGATTCTTTTTTCCGGGATTCAGGACTCGTTAAGGACTCAGGACCCGGCGGCCCTGATCACGGCCGCGTGATCGACCGGCGAGCGGAACCCCTACCCCGTCAAATTCGTTAATGCGCTTTCCAGGAGCGGGAACAATGCCCTACGCCCTGTTCTGCAACGATGCCCAGATCAGCAAGGCCTATCCTGACGAGTCCGACGTCTGGAGGCTCGCGCAGCGAAGTGGCCTCGTCGTGGACGTAACTGCGGATGACAACCGTCCCGGGCCACGCCGGGTGCTCGACAACGATTACGAGATCAAGCCGTGCCGGGCCGCACAGGGCGAGGACCCGGCCCGGAACAAGGCCGAGGCTGATCGCCAAGCGAGGATGGAGCTTGAGCTGAATTCCTAAAGAGGAATCGAAGCTGGGAAGCCAGAGCTCAGGAAAAGCTTAGGGGGTCGCGGTGGCCAGTGACGCCTGCTCGCCCGCCAGAGCCACGCAGGCCTTCCGGCGATGCAGCCCACGGATCGCGCCGGTGACCTTCAGCACCTTACCGGAGGAGCACGAGGCGTCCTTGACGAAGGCCACCTCGTAGGGTGCCAGCATCAGAGGCTCGGATTTGAGGATTGTTTGGGCAGCGCACGGCAAACTGACGAAGCACGAGAGCACCACAGCCGACACCAAGATACGCATGTCCGTCGTCCCACCAGCCCGGTAATTGTCATATAACGCGTTCCGGCGCGCGAGTTCCGTAAGCTGCAAAAATTATTTTTGCTTTACCCGAGCTCCATGACGCGCGCGAGAAAGCGCCCGCCAGAACGTTTGCCTGCAAATGACGCGCCAGATGGTTGACGCGATGCAAACAAAGGACTTGCGAACGAGGGCTGGGCAAACGAAAGGCCGGCGAGAGCCGGCCTTTGTCAGGTCGTGGGTCGCTGGTGGCGCGTCAGTAGCGCGAGGCTGCCGGACCGCCCCAGCCGAAGCGGTAATTCACGCCGACCTTGACGGTATGCTCGTCCTCCCGGCCGCGGACGCCGACGACGTCAGCCGGACCGGAGGTGATCGTCGTGTTGCCGAAGTTGTAATATTGGTACTCGGCCTTGGCCGACCAGTTCGGCGCGAACATGTATTCGAGGCCAGCGCCAACGGTATAGCCGTCCTTGCTGTTGCCGGTGGCGGTGAAGGGCTGCGGGACGCCGGCGACATTGACGCCAAGACCGCCATTGCGCCAGGCATAACCGCCCTTCGCGTAAAGCAGCGCCGGTCCCCAGGTGTAGCCGATGCGACCGGTCACCGAGCCGAGCTGGTCGGTATTGGAGGTCACCTGCGTGCCCAGCGGGAACGTAGCGCCGCCGTTGTTGGTCGGCAGCCAGGAATACTGGGCCTCGACACCCATGACCCAATTGGGCGCGAACTGGTAGTCGAAGCCGCCCTGAACACCGCCGAGGAAGCGCGCGTCGCTCGACTGGAAGCTGCTGTCGCCGGCAAAGGCGCCGCCGACATGGCCACCGATGTAGAAGCCGGTCCAGTTGTAGATCACCTGCGGCGGCGTGTAGGCCGGAGCCTTGGTGTAGGTGCGCGCCTGCATGTCGGCTGCGGCAGCCGGCGCAGCCAGCGCGAGCAGGGCAACCGCGCCCAGCAAAATCCTCTTCATGATTATCCCCGTTCTTTCAATTCGACACTCAGGAAACAACGTGGCGTGAATTGGGTTGCTTCGAGGCGATGCCGGAACGTTGATCGTTCGTTACTGTGACGGAGCGGCAACAACGCGATTTTGTTCCGTCCGACAGGCGCGTGCCGACGGTTTTTTCCGTCGGAAACAAAACCTTCCGTAACGATTAGTCGCAACGCGAAACCACCCCGTTCAAAGCTCCCCGAAATGTGATCCGGCAGCTCCGGCGGGCTTTGTCTATCACCAAGCGATGAAGGTGGGCTTTGCGCTACCGCGTCATCTTTTCAAGTTCCGGAAAGGGTACGTAAACCGCGCCCGCGCACAGCTCGCTGGCGCGATCGACGACGCGGTCCGCCCGGCCGTTGACGAAGATCACGGCGCGCTCCCTCGTGGCCTTGTAGGTGCCGTCGGTCTCGCGTGGGGTGAAGTGCAGGCAACTGACGTAGAACTGGCGGCCTCCGACCTCGCGCTGCGCCGGCTCGGCCATGCTGGCGTCACGCACGCCGACAGGATTGTTCAGATAGCTGCGCATCAAGGCCAGCGTGTCGCCACGGAAATTATCCGGGAACGGTTGTGGACCTCCGGCCTGGGTCCCCTCCATCAGGGTTGGACGGTCACCATCGCTGCCGAAACATCCCGTGAGCGCCAGCGGCAGTGCCAGCATCAACGCCAAGCTCACTGCGCGTTCCGCTAGTCGCCGCACCGCTTACGCTCTCCGCTCGATCAGTCTCGGAGACGTTCCAGCCCCAAGGTTGCAATGATGCATGTCTACAGGTGTTTTGCCCGACGAGTCAAACAGATTCGTAAAATCCGCAAATACGCCACCCCTTAAACCATTGATTTATCTACGACCCGCTACTGTGCATGGGGTTGTTTTCGAGGTTTTGTTTGCGGCCGCCAAATCTGGGACGTTGCTCGCGGGCTTCAGCATGGTCATACCGGCCCGCCGCCAGCACCTCGAGCTTTCGCGCAAGGCGTGACGAACGGGCCGGGCCTGAATTCCTCACGCGGCGGCCGGGGCAATGCTAGGACGCCGCCGCGCAGGCTCAGTCGTTAGCTGCGCTTCTCCATCGTCGCCGGCTTGGTCACGTCCGGCTGCGTCTTCAGCGACTTCTTCGCTGACAGATGCTTGTGGTGGTGGCGATGCTTGCGCACGGTCTTGTGCTCGTCCGGTGTGACGGCGGCGTTGGCGTTCATCGCCTTCGACTTGGTGTCCACCTTGGCATCGGCCTTGACGTCCGAAGCCTTGACGTTGGCCTTGAGGCCGGCATCGGGTTTCGCGGCGGTGGTCGACACCTTGGTCTGGCTCTGGTCTGCCTTGATCACCGGCGTGGTCGTGGCGGTCTCGGCTGCGAAGGCCGGGGCTGCGATCACGGAGGCTGCGAGCAAGGCTGCGGAAATGGTCTTCAACATGGCTGGTCTCCTCTTGGAAGGATCTTGAGGCGGGCGCCCTCTCGCCAACCCTTTGATCGTAAGTTGGAGCCTAGGAGGCTCGCACTGAACCCAATCTGAAGCCCACAGCAGGCTCCCGTTCATCTGGATGACAAGTTTGTCATCCGCCCTAGGCCAGGATGCCGGGAATGTTTTTGCCTGATGGGTGTTCCGGTCTTTGGGCAATCGTGTAGGATCGCCACGTTCCATACCGGAGAACTTATATGCGCAAACTCTCAATGCTTCTTGTGCCGGGACTTGTCGCCGTGTCGGTGGCAGCGGCGCCGGTGCTGACCAGCGCCTATGCCGCCGGCAGCGATGAGCCCTCCTCGCCACCGAAATCCGACACCTCGACCAAGAAGGGCAAGAAGAAGAGCTCCTCAGTCAGCGATCCGAAATTCCTTGCTGCCTATCGCACCGCCTACACCACGATCTATGACAATCACGACTACACCGGCGCGATCGGCCAGCTGAAGTCGCTCAAGCGCGACGACGTCGCCGACGTCGCCAATCTGATCGGCTACTCCTATCGCAAGCTCGGCGACTACCAGTCGTCGAAGGTCTATTACGAGCTCGCGCTGAAGGACGATCCGAACCACGTCCGCACCTGGCAGTATTATGGCCTCTGGCAGCTCGAGCAGGGCAACCGCGAGCAGGCGCAGTATCACCTGAACAAGCTCGCCTCGCTCGCCGGCACCGACAGCTCCGAATATCGCTCGCTCGCCGCCGCGCTCGACAAGCCGACCGGAGCGACGCTGGTCTATTAAGAACAGAACATCGCATCTCCGAATGGGACGAACGGGCACAACCTCAGGGTTGTGCCCGTTCTGCGTTCTCGGTTAGCCTCTCGCATCAAACACTCTCCTGGTAAATCGGTGCGCAATGGACAAGTGGCTGCGATCCGCGATCGACTACATCGGCTCCTGGATCGAATTCCAGCACACCACAATCCACCAGCCGGGCGTCATGGTCGCCTTCGTCCATCGCGGCGAGGTGGTTGCCGAGCATGCGTTCGGCCTCGCCAATCTCGACACCGGCGAGAAGCTCACCCCGCGCCATCGCTTCCGCATCGCCTCGCACTCGAAGAGCTTCACCTCGGCCGGCGTCATGAAGCTGCGCGAGCAGCGCAAGCTCCGGCTCGACGATTCCATCGGCCAACATGTCGCCGGCCTGCATCCGCGCGTCGCCGAAACGACGATTGCGCAAGTGCTCTCGCACAGCGCGGGACTGACGCGCGACGGCGCCGATTCCGGCCAGTTCATCGACAGCCGTCCCTATCTCGACGCGAACGAGCTGCTCGCGGAATTGAAGCGGCCGACCGTAATCGAGCCGGGCACACGCTTCAAATATTCCAATCACGGCTTTGGGCTGATCGGTCTCGTCATCGAGGCCGTGACGAAGGAGCCCTACCCGGTCTGGATCAAGCGCGAGATCATCGAACCTGCGGGCCTGCGCGAGACCGAGCCGGACGCGCCGCTTCCCAAGGGCGCGTCGTTCGCGCGCGGCCACACTCGCAAGCTGCCGTACGGAGAGCGATGCGTGATCCCCGGCGACAATCCCGCGCACGCGATGGCCTCCGCCGCCGGCTTCATCGCGACCGCCGCCGATACCGCCCGCTTCTACGCGCAGCTCGCGCCCAATGCGAAAAAGAGCGTGCTATCGGTCGCAAGCCGCCGCGAGATGACGCGAAACCATTGGCGCGTGCCGCAAAGCTTCGAGGCCTATTACGGCCTCGGCGTCAACGCCGGCAAAACCGACGGCTGGGATTGGTTGGGCCATGGCGGCGGCTTTCAAGGTTACATCTCCAGGACCTGCTCCATCCCCGCTTGCGAGCTCGCGATCAGCATCCTCAGCAACTCCATCGACGGCGCGGCCCCGTTCTGGATGGACGGCGCGATGCAGATCCTGCGCGTCTTCCAGTCCCGTGGTGCACCCGACCGCCGCGTGCGCGACTGGACCGGCCGTTGGTGGACGATCTGGGGCGCGAACGACCTCGTGCCGGTCGGCAACCGCGTGCTGGTCGCCAATCCCCAGTTCAACAACCCGTTCATGGACGCCGCCGAGATCGAGGTCACCGGCCGCGACACCGGCAAGCTCGCCTGGGCCGCCGGTTACTCCAGCCACGGCGAGCCGGTGCGCCGCGTCCGCGACAAGCGCGGCAAGGTCAGTGACGTCTGGATCGCGGGCGCCAACATCAAGCCTGCGGCCGTCGTGGCGCGTGAGATCGGACGAAGATACAAGCCGCGCACGCGACGGCCTACTCCCGAATGAGAGTCTCGACTTCGCTCCGAAGAGCCTGCCGCGAGCCGTCGCGCGAATAGAACATGTGGCCGCCGGGATAGACCACGAACTTGACCCGCTGCGTTGCGAAGGCCGGCAACTGGTCGAGCACCCGCTTCGATCCGAAATAGGGGGTGGCGAGATCGAACAGGCCGTGCGCGACCAGCACGTTCAGCTTCGCATCCGTGGCAAGGATCTGGCGCAGCTCGGAGACTGATTGCGGCGGATTGATGCCGCGGCCGAAATCCCAATGACCCTCGACGGCGCCGTTCAACACCTCGTAGGAGCCGTCGGGCCGCCAGTTGAGCTTGTGTGTCAGCAGGTCAACCGCCGCACTCGTCAGCGGCGCCTGCAGCGCATCGCCGGAGGGATCACCGAACCGCGAGCTGCTCGAATCCGGATAGGGATCAAGGCCGCGCACCGAGCCATCGTAGCGCCCCGTCACCTTGCCGTTCTTGCGGTCGAATTCGCGGCGGAATTCGCCGACGTCGAAGCGGCCGGCAAGCCGACGGCTCACCGCCTGGTCGACGCCGGTGAGCTCGGCGACCTTGTCGGCAAGACGATTGGTCGCCTCCTTGTCCGCCTCGCCCTTGACGAGGTCGGCCAGGAATTCGCCGCGCGCGTAGGCCTCGACGTCGGCGAGATCGGCGCGCTTGACCGGGCCTTTCGCCTCGCGCGCCACCGCCACATAGCTCGGCAGCGTCGCGACATATTGCAGGAGGCTGGTGCCGGTGAATTCGCGGAAGTCCAGGAGCGGCGACACCAGGATCAATCCCCTGACGCCGACGCCGTGCTGGAGCTGCAACTGGCGCACCACCTTCGGCCCGCGAATGCCGCCATAGCTTTCGCCGGCGACGTATTTCGGCGAGGTCAGCCGGTCGTGCTTCTCGAGCCAGCGGCGGATCACCAACGCGATCGAATTGACATCGCCGTCGACGGAGTAGAACGATTTGCGCGCGTCATCGCTGCTCGCGACGAAGCGGCTGTAGCCGGTGCTGACGGGGTCGATGAAGACGAGATCGGTGAAATCGAGCCAGGTCTCCGCGTTCGGCTTCACCTCGGGCGAGGCGGACGGCGACAGCGCTTCGCCATCGAGCGGCAGCCGCCACGGCCCGGCCGCGCCGAACTGGAGCCATGCCGACGACGCACCGGGCCCGCCGTTGAACAGGAAGGTCACCGGGCGCGTCGCACGGTCTGCGCCGTCGAGCTCATAGGATGTATAGGCGATGTCGGCCACCGGCTCACCCTTGCCGTCGAACACGCGGATCGAACCAGCGGTCGCTGCGAAATTGAGGCTGCGGCCGGGAAGATCGAGTGTCTGCTTCGTGGTCGAATCCGACGGAAGACGGTGCGGCTCGGCGGATGGCGATGCATTCTGCGACGCGCTTTGTGCGCCGCCGCGCCCGCCCTTCTGTCCGGCTGGCGCTGCCGCCTCGGCGCGCGGCTGCGGCGGATCGTCGGCGCGCGCCAATCCTGCGAGCGCGAATGCCGATACCGCCAGCACCAGGGTCGCACGGCGGAGCACCGGCATATTCATATTCATGGTCGTTCTCCCTGCCCGGCGACGACCACCGGTGCGGACCGCAAGGCTAGCGCGGAATTGCGACGGTTTGGGGGATCATGGCTCCGGCGGCGCCTGAAGAGCCCGGTGGGGCACAAATCGACCCGGTTTCATCCTCAAATCGGAATGGGCAGTTGCCGGACTGCTGTGAAGGGTGGTCATCCTCGACAATCGGGGTCGAGATCGTTAGACGAGCCCGGCGGAACTTTCTCGAGCCAGCGGCCCTGCCCGGAAACCATGACCAAGCCAGCGCGATACGACCGGATCGCCTTCGTCGCCAGCCCGAGCAGCGAGGCGCAAGCCGCCTTCGGCCAGCTCACCAGGGACTTCGGCAATTGCGATCCGAAGGACGCCGACATCGTGGTCGCACTCGGCGGCGACGGGCTCATGCTCCAGACGCTGCATCAGCACATGCATACGGGCAAGCCGATCTACGGCATGCACCGCGGCACCGTCGGCTTCCTGATGAACGAGTACTCGACGGTCGATCTTCGAGCCCGCCTCGAGGCGGCGCAGGAATCAGAAATCCACCCCCTCCTGATGCGCGCGACCGACGCCAACGACCGCGTCCACCTGCATCACGCCATCAACGAGGTCGCCCTTTTCCGGCAGACCTACCAGGCCGCGCGCCTGCGGATCCTGATCGACGAGCGCGAGCGCATGTCCGAGCTGATCGCCGACGGCATCATGGTGGCAACGCCGGCTGGCTCGACCGCCTACAATCTGTCCGCCCAGGGACCGATCCTGCCGATCAATGCCGCGCTGCTGGCGCTGACGCCGATCAGCGCCTTCCGCCCACGGCGCTGGCGCGGCGCGCTGCTGCCGAACACGGCTTATGTCGTGATTGAGGTGCTGGAGGGCGACAAGCGCCCCGTGGCGGCGGTCGCCGACCACGACGAGGTGCGCGATGTTCGCCGCGTCGAGGTGCTCTCCGACAAGACCATCTCGATGCGCATGCTGTTCGACCCCGGTCATAGCCTGGAAGAGCGCATTCTGCGCGAACAGTTCGGCTCCTGAGCCGCCCGCCGGACTGCCGATCGCAACCCTTCATTAACCCCCGGCGAGATATGGTTAACGAAAGTTGACCACTTCGGCCCGGGCTCCATGTTCCGCATCGATTTCAACAAGCTGCGTTTCCTCGTCTGCGACGACAATCCGCACATGCGCCGCATCCTGCGCACGCTGCTGCATTCGTTTGGCGCGCGTGAAGTCTACGAGGCCGAGGACGGGGCCACGGCGCTGGAAATGTACAGCCATTACGTGCCAGACATCGTCATCACCGACTGGGCGATGCCGATCTTCGACGGGCTCGAGCTGGCGCAGATGATCCGGCAGCCGGAATCCAAGGGCAATCCCTACGCGCCGATCATCATGCTGACCGGTCATTCCGAGAAGCGCCGCGTCACGGTGGCGCGCGATGCCGGCGTCACCGAATTCCTGGCCAAGCCGATCTCGGCCAAGGGGCTCTACCAGCGCATCCTCAACGTGGTCGCCAGTCCCCGCCCCTTCATCAAGACCAAGACCTATTTCGGCCCGGACCGCCGCCGCAACATCAACTCAGCCTATATGGGCCCCGAGCGCCGCGTCGGTGAAAAGCACGAGGTGCTGCAGCAGCCCTCGCTGCTCGACAAGGCCCGCTCCTCCATCTAGCGCAACGTCTCTCACGATCGAGGCCGATATCATGGCGAAGAACAGCGCAAGAGACATCGAGATCACGGCCTTCGCCACGCATCAAATCATCACGCAGCCCAACCCGCTGCGGTCGGTCCTGCGCCGCGTCGAAGACAAAGGCATGGACGATCCGATCGGCCGCGCCGAACAGGCGCTCGCGGGCCTTGCTGGCGAGTTCAAGGACTGGATGGCGACCGAGATCAACCGGCTGTCGGCCGCCTACGTCGCCATCCGGCACGACGGCTTCAGCAAGGACAGGCGCGACGAGTTGTTTCGCGCCGCGCACGACATCAAGGGCGATGCCGCGACTTTCGGCTATCCGGCGGCGGCGGGCGTAGCCGAGAGCCTGTGCCGCGTCATCGAACACGCGCCCGATCTCGAAAAGGTACCGGCCGAGCTGTTCACGCACCACATCAACGCCATCCTTGCCATCGTGCACGAGAACACCAAGCTCGACAGCATCAGCGTCTCCGCCGAACTCAGCCGGCGCCTGCGCAAGGTCGCCGACGACTATCTCGCCGACGCCAACCGCGATCGCCCCGAGCATCTCGAGGTGATCCTGGCACCGAGCATCGCGCCGGCGGGGTAGCGTCGCCGTTCGCGAGGTGTTGTAGGGTGGGCAAAGCGAAGCGTTGCCCACCAATCGACATGAATTGTGCGGAGAGACGGTGGGCACGGCGCAATGCGCCTTTGCCCCGCCCTACAGCGTCTCGTTACGCAGCAATCAGATCGTCATACACCGGATCAACCGTCTCCTCCGCGACCAGCTCGTCGCAGAACAGCCTTGCCTCTTCGCGCGCGGATTCGGTGGCGAAGCGGCGCAACAGGACCATCAGCGGCTCGGTCGCGCCGCGGTCGGTCTCGCAATGAGTGAGTACGCGCTCGACCATGCGGCGGCGCAGCCTCGCTGCATTGTCGTCGCTGTCGACGAAGCCCTGCTCGTGGCAGGCATCGAGCGCGACCTGGAAGGCTGCAAACGTCGCCTCGGGAAGCCCGGCGCGGCGGAGCAGCGCGTGCAGGCTGTTGCCGCCGCGATCGTGCAGCAGCGCGGACACGCGCGCCAGCGGCAGCTCGGCGAGCTCAGCCAGCGCCGCATCGAACAGGTCGAGATTGTTCGACAGCAGCGCGCGCAGAATGAGACCCGCGGTGAGCTGGCCGGTGATGCGCAGGTGCCGAACAAGCCCTTCCATGTCTTCGCCGCGGGAGCGCGCCGCAATGTTCATGGTGGAGCGGTCGCGCGCCTCGGTCGCGATGCGCTCGGCGCGGTCGGCACTCAGCCAGTTCCGGGCCACGACGAATTGAGCCAGCGTCTCTGAGAGTTTGGCCACCAGCGCGGCGCGCGTGGCAGACGGCAGATCCTCCAGCACCAGCATCGCCTCGCGGATCGCGGCAAGATGGCCGTGACGCTCGACGATGCGATCCCAGGAGAACGGCGCAAGCTCTGCATGAGGATTTTCGATCAGCTCGAGCGCTGCCGCCGCGCAGCCGACTTCGGCAATGGCGGCGCAGACCGATACCGGCAGCGCGATGCGGCGCGCGACCGCGCACTGCACCTCGTCGTTGCCGGTCGCGACGATGTCGACGAGATCGGCGTCGATCAGCAGCGGAGAATGTTCGAGCACGGGCAGCGCGACGGTCGGCTGGTCCGCCGACAGCGCCCGCACGATCGACGCCGGCGCTTCGGTACTGCGCGCGAACGCCTCGGCCATCGCCTGCCGCACCAGCGGCGAGGGATCGTCGAGCAGCATCAGAAGCGCGCCTTCAGCGGCAATACGGTCGTCATGGGAAAGGTCTGAGATCAACCAGGCCCGGGCCAGTGCCCGCGTCGCCTCGGCCCGCTCGCCGGCGGGCGCCGTCCTGATCCAATTGATGAACTGCCGAACGATCATGGTGCTTCCGGCTTACGCAACGAAGACGAAGCGGTGACGGCTTGTCACCTGCAACACAAAATAAACCACGACGCTTAACAAAGCGTTCACCATAACTGGCTGGTTTTATTGACGTTTTGTTAAGGGAACAAAGGCGGCCGGTTCACGTCTGGCGCTGCGCAGCAGCGTTCACGCTGCGACGTGTCCGAGATACGGGAGTGCGTATTAGCTTGAGAACGTGCCGCTGCGATCGCTGAAGAGATCAAGCGGCTGGGGCGGCCGGACGTCGGGCGTTGCCGATGGGACCGAGGTCGCGGGTGCGACCGAGGTGAGCGAGGCATTGTTGCCCCACAATTTCTGCACGGTCGTCGAGACCGGCTGGGTGGTGTCGCCGGGCTGATAGATCGAGCGAAACACCGGCGTGATTGGCGCATTGTCCGCGATCGTCGTTGGCGCTGTCGCGCTGACCGGCATCACCGCGCGTGTGTTCGGAAAGGTCTGGAGATACGCGGCATTGTCGATCAGCGGCGCGGCAGGCTGTACGCCGTTGGCGCTCGCGACCTGCGTGGTCGACGGCGTGCCGCCATACATCGCCATCGCGCTGCGGGTGGTTTTCGAATTTGCCGCGCCGGCGTAGCGTGCATCCAGCACGGAATAGACCTCGGAGATGCTGCGCGCGCGGCCGTCCTTGGCGTAGAAGATCGAGCGATTGGCGGACGCCGCGTTAGGAAACAACCGCGCGCCAACCGCTTGCGGATTGTCCTCGGCATTGGCGATCAGTTTCGCGGCGCCGCCGACGCCCATGAAATGCGCCATGTAGAGTTCGCTGTCGGACGGCCTGCGGCCGAGCAGGCCGGTGAGCTTGAAGCTGTTCGACTGCGTCAGCGCAGCCGCCATGCTGGAGGCGGCCTCCGGATCGTCGCGCAGCTTCATGATCGACCGCTTCATCGCGGGATCATCGACGGTGTAGGTGCCCGACGACGTCCTGGTGATGGCGTCCGAATAGTTGCCATAGCCGAGCTGGGTGCCCGCTTCCTTCACCGTGCCAAGCCAGGTCTGGTCGATGAACTGGTAGAGCCCGTGCGCGGATGACGTAGTCGCCCCCGCCGTGGGATCGAAATCCGATTCCATCTTGGCGGTGGTCAGCATGTACTGGAAGCTGACGCCACCTACGTTCGAGGCCTGCTTGATCGCACTGGCGACGCGTGCCCGCGACGGATCAAGGACCGCCGCCTGTGAGACACTGGAATTGTCGACCGACATGATGAAGTGCCCGCCCGCATGGCGTTGAGGCGCGCCGGCAATTCGACGCCCTGTCGTCTCACCGTGGGACAGATATGGTTAATGCGGGGTAAATTCGGGCCGCCAGCGCCGCCCTCCGCATGACGGCAGGACTACTTCTTGTACACCGCGTCCGGATCGAACAGCCTGTCCGCATCGACAAAGACGAGCCTGGCGCCGCCGTCTTCGGCCTCGACCTTGCGGTAGAAGCAGGACCGGCGGCCGGTGTGACACGCAGCGCCGATCTGCTCGACGCGCAGCCAGACCGCATCCTGATCGCAATCGGTGCGGATCTCGAGCACGCGCTGGGTCTGACCTGAGGTCTCACCTTTTCGCCACAAGGCATTGCGCGAGCGGCTGAAGTACCAGGCTTCGCCGGTCGCGATGGTCTTGCGCAGCGCCTCGTCATTCATGTGCGCGACCATCAGCACGTCGCCGGTGGCAAATTCGGTCGCGACGACCGTGACGAGCCCGGCCGCATCGAATCTCGGAAGGAAGGCGAGACCTTCCTCGGTTTCATGGGAGTGAGCGGACACAACGCCCTCGCCGGTCTATTCGCGAGGTCAGCGCTGCAGGCCTCGCACCAGGGACAGAAAACGAGCCTGTTCCGCCGGATTGTCGCGGAACATGCCGGTGAAGCGGCTGGTGAAGGTGGAGGCACCATGCTTGGCGACGCCGCGCACCGACATGCAGGTATGCTCGGCCTCGATCAGCACGGCAACGCCGCGCGGCTTGAGGATCTCGTCGATCGCCGCCGCGATCTGCGCGGTCATGTGCTCCTGGGTCTGGAGCCGGCGGGCGAAGATGTCGGTGAGGCGCGCAAGCTTCGACAGGCCGACCACGCGTTCCACCGGCGTATAGGCGATGTGCGCCTTGCCGTAGAACGGCATCATGTGATGCTCGCATTGCGAGGTGAACTCGATGTCACGCACAAGGACGAAGTCGTCATAGCCGGCGGTCTCGCCGAAGGTGCGATCGAGCACCTCGGCCGGACACTGGTGGTAGCCCTGATAGAGTTCGTCGAAAGCCTCGACCACGCGGCGCGGCGTGTCGAGCAGTCCCTCGCGGTTGGTATTCTCGCCGATATAGGCGAGCAGTGTCTTCACCGCCTGCTCGGCCTCGGCGCGCGCCGGGCGCGGCTGGTCGGCGCGGACGGCGGCGGCGAGGAATTCGGAAGGATCGAGCTCCGCCGGACGGCTCTCGGGCTGCCGATCGGAGGGCTTGTTGGGGCGGATGGATTTGATGGTAGCGTCCATGTCGACTCCGTTCGACGGCCTTGCGGCCGGAGTGTCACCGGCAGACGGGGCGGCGAACCGCCGGACGCCTGAGCGAACAGTTTCTGCGAAAAGTCTGCAAGCCGTAACGCCGGCAGCAGGGTTCTGGATCACACCACTGCCGCAGCGCTGGACTGTTTTTCCGCCAGTTCCGATCCTATATAAGGCCGTGGACGGCGCACGCCAAGGCCGGTCCTGCTGGACTCCATCACATGCTGAACGACATTTATAACAAGCGGATCATCGAACTGGCCGGGAATATTCCGCGGCTCGGGCGGTTGCCGGATCCCGATGCCACCGCCACCGCCCATTCCAAGCTGTGCGGCTCGACCGTCAAGGTCGACCTCAAGATGGAGGGCGAGAAGGTCACTGACTTCGCCCATGACGTGAAGGCCTGCGCGCTGGGACAAGCTTCTTCCTCCATCATGGCAAGTCAGATCGTCGGATCGACTGCGAGCGAACTCCGTGAGTTACGCGAAACTGTTCGCAAGATGCTGAAGGAGAACGGCGCGCCTCCTGAAGGCAAATGGGAAGAGATCAAGTTCCTCGAGCCGGTCCGCGACTACAAGGCGCGCCACGCCTCGACACTCCTGACCTTCGATGCCGTGGTCGATGCCATCGGCCAGATCGAAGCGAAGGCGAAGCAGCCGGCTGCGGCGCAAGGCTGATTCGGAGGCTGATCCCGGGCTCGTCGCAGGGCCCGGAAATAGATCAGAGATTCGAGGCTACTTCTGCGACGCCGCAACCGGCGTGGCCACGCCGCCCGTCGGCACCAGGGCTTCCGCCGTCTTGGTCGACTTCGCAGCCTGCTCCGGTTCCGCACCGAACCTCGCCTGGGTCTTTGGTGCAAGCTCCGCCATTGCCGGCGCGGAGATGTCGACATGCGGCAGCACATCGGCCACGAGATCCGTCGTCACGAGATTGGTGAGCTTGAGCTCGCCTGCATCGAGCTGGTGCAAATCTTCCCAGGGCGGGACGCTAAGCGCGAGCGACAGCAGATCGCCGGCACCGCCCATGTCGAACGTGTATTTGGCAAGCCGGCCGATGTCGCGCTCCACGATCATTAGGTCCTGCGCGCTGTAGCTCGCCGCCTTGGCATCGTCGGCGCGATCGCCCATCCAGATCTGATGAACCCGGACATGGGCCGCGTCCGGCACGTAGCGCTTCTTGCCGGCCAACAGCAGGAACACGCACATGGATTCGCAATAGGCCTCCGGCGCGACTGCAGGACGGGCCGACTGCCCGCCGCGGTTCTGAACGCTAATGCCGACCGTGGTCAGAAGTCCGAGATTGCGGAAGCGCCGGCCGAGCGTGATCGCGTCGTTGACGGAACCCCCGCTGGAATCCAGCACCACGGTGGCGCCGCCGAGCTGGCGCCCGCGGGAAAACTCTTCGAAGTCCCGGGGCGTATCGGCGGTGATGATGCCGACTGCACTGACCCAACCGCGGCAATTCGGCTCGCAGGCGACCCAATTGAACTTCATCGGCAGCTTGCGCTCTTCGAGGGCAGCACCGGCCCGGGCAGACGACCCGAGCATCGCGACGGCACCAGCCAGCACGACTCCACAAGCGGCGATTCCTACCAGCAACCAGCCGCGAAGATTGAGCGCCTTCAGAAGTTTCAAACTGGTCCCTTCCCCAAGTCCCAAGCCTTAGCCCAAGCCTTACGGCGAGCCGACTCAGCCAAGCCCCATTCTGACATTCCAATGAGTCTCACATGGACGTCACAAAAATGGTATCCGGGGGAATACAGCTCGTCCATAGGCATTTGCTGCACTGCTCCCAAAAAGCACGCAAAATATGACGTACAAACAACAGCTTACAGTTCCCTGCACTGGAACCGCGCAACACCTCGCCCACGATCTCAGCAAAGCGCCCATGAAGCAATCAGCCTGCGAGCACTGTTCCAATCCCGTCGCGGGCGCGCTCCGGCTTCCACGCAGATTCGGCCGCGCGCTGATCTGGCTCTACCGCCACACGCTCTCGCCGCTGGTTGGCTACAATTGCCGGCACCTGCCGACCTGCTCCACCTATGGCGACGAGGCAATCGAACGGTTCGGGCTGTGGGCCGGCGGCTGGATGACGCTCGCGCGCCTGCTCCGTTGCAACCCTTTCGGCACCTCGGGCATCGACAACGTGCCCCTCACCGCACCACAGGGCGCGCGCTGGTACTTGCCTTGGCGCTACGGCCGCTGGCGCGGCGTCAACGCATCCTGAGCATGATGCGGCGCCTCAGGTGTCGCTACCTTGAGTGGAACCGAAACTCTCTCCTCGCGTTGCTGTGATGCTCCCCGCGGGAGGAAACAACAATGCGCTGGAAAATCAGCCCTCATTTTCACGTCAGACTTGGACCGGATTCCCGGGGTGGTTCGCGAGGCCACGATCCCAGAACCCTCGACATGCTCGCCATCATCGCCCTGCTGCTGCTCGTGGTCGGCTCCGGCTGGTATCTGGAGACGAGTCTTGCCACGCCGCCTAGCACAACGGCGTTCATCGTGCCGAGCCAGAGCGTGCACTGGTAATTAGCGGGACCAGAAAAAGCGTCCGGGTGGCGGCGGGACCGGCTCAGGCGGACGTGGCCGCTTCGGACGCAGCGGTTTCGGCGACGGCTCGGCGGACGAGGTGGTCTCCGCCCCCGGCGCCGTCTCGCTTCCCGGCACCTTCACCGCCAGCAGCAAGTTCGACTCGTGCATCCGCCAGCGGTAGCCGACGCCGAAATCGATCGGCTGGGCGCGCGTGAACAGCGCGGCGTAGCGTTCCTGGTAGCGGCCGGGAAATTCGCCGATCGGTCCGAGATAGCGGCCGAACGGGAAGAACCGCCATTGCCGCGAATTGTAGCTCGAAAGCGGAATGCCGGAATCGTCCTGGACGATGGTCGCGCTGTTGGCGAGCAACCAGTCGCGCGCCACGGTGAAATTGCCGGAGTGCAGCAGATAGGACGCACTCTTGATCAGGCTGTTGCCGGGTCCGAGCGTCTCGCAGAACTTCAGGAATCCTGCCGCGCGTGCACCTGAATTGGAGAGATCGGTCGAGAAATAATACAGCGTGCGCGCCTCGCCGTCGGGGCCCGCAAAGGTGATGCGGGCGCCGCGCGTCGCGTTCGGTCCTGGATTGTCGTTGCCGACATGCACGCCGCCCCTGTCGTCGAGTGCGACCATCTCGACATTGCGGATGATCTTGCCGGAGCGGACGAGGAAGACGTAGAGGATCGGCAAGGTGCCGTTGACCTGGTTGGTGTGCAGGTCGACCTTCATTTGCTTGGTGATGAAGAAGGAAAAACTCAGGATGGAGCCGAGCGAGCGCTCGACATTATAGAGCGCGGCGCCGACCGAACTGCGCGGCAATCGCGTCAGGTCAGCCACTGCACCGACCGGCTCCAGCGCGCCAAGCACGTAAGTGCTGGCCTTGGGATAGAAGGCGTTGGCGTAGAGGAAGTCGGGGCCGCTGAACCAATAAAACATGGTCGGCTTGGTCGCCGCCAAATTGACGTCGGCCCAGTTGCGGATCTTCGCGAGCTGGCGCTCCTCGAGCTGGGCGAAGGCACTGTCGAAGAATCTCGCGTGGCGTTGCCAACCTGAGTCCTTTGTGAGCGGCACCAGCGGCGAATCCGCCGAAGGCTGCATGCCCGCGAGGAAGCGCGCGGTGTCGTCGAAGGTTGCCTCGGCAGCACGTGCGGACGAGACGGCCGCAGCCAGCAAGGCGAGAGCCACGGCCGCAATTCTCATGGGTCGAAACATGTCTATTCGCGATTGTGTGACGTGCCAGCGGCGACCGGCCGCCTGCGGAAAACAGCATAAATCAACAGGCCCGAGACCATGACGAGCATCCCCGATAGCGATTGCACCGGCCGCTCAGTCAATAAATAGTACATCATCAACGCGGTCACGAGCAGGAACACGAGCGGCGTGAACGGGTATCCCCAGGCACGATAGGGCCGCGGCAAATCGGGATCCGTGATGCGCAGCTTGATGACGCCGGCGACCGTGAAGAACGAGCAGAACAGCAGCGCGAACTGGATGAAGTCGAGCACGGCCTCGAAGCTGCGCGTGAACAGCAGCAAATTGGCGACGGCGAGCTGAAACAGGATGGCATAGGCCGGCGCGCCGCGCACCGATCTCCGCGAGAACACGCGCAGCGCCGGAATATCCTCCCCCATCGTCATCATCACGCGCGGGCCGATCCACATCATCGCGCTGATCGAGGAGATCAGGCCGAAACAGATCATCGCGCCGACGATCCGGCCGCCGAGATTGCCGAAGATCGCGCTGCCGGCAACGCTGGCAACGTCGAGCTGTCCCGCGAGCGCGCCCACCGGCGTGGAATGCAGAAACACCGCATTCAGCGCCACGTACAGCACGAGCACGATCAGCGTGCCCGCGAGCAGCGCGCGCGGCAGGTCCCGCTGCGGCATGTTCATCTCGCCGATGATGTAGGTCGCGGCATTCCAGCCCGAGAACGAATACATCACGAATACGAGCCCGATCGCGAAAGGCGCGCTGACGATATGCGCGAGATCGCCCGCCTGCGGCGTGAAGGCGATCGCCTGCGGCTCGCCGACGATGAAGCCGGCAACCAGGAAGGCAACGATCAGCACGACCTTCAGGATGGTCGAGATCAACTGGAAGGTCGAGGAGTGCCTGACTCCGGTCAGTTGCACGAGCGAGACCAGCCACACCACGCCGATGGCAAGCGGGATCGGCGGCACACCGGGCACGACCGATTTGGCGTATTCGCCGAAGGCCATCGCAGCGAGCGCGACGGGCGCTGCAAAGCCAACCGTCGCCGACACCCAGCCGGCGAGAAAGCCGAAGGCGGGATGATAGGCACGGCCGAGGAAATTGTATTCGCCGCTCGAGCGCGGAAACATCGCGCCGAGCTCGCTGTAGGAGAACACCCCGCACAGCGCGACGATGCCGCCGACCGTCCAAAGCAAGAGGATCGAGAAGCCCGAGGGAATGTCCTTGACCTGGAAGCCGAGGCTGGTGAAGACGCCGACCCCGATCATGTCGGCCACGACGATGGCGGTTGCGACCAGAACGGAGACCCCCGACCCGCTTCCGGTCAGCCGGCCGGTCCAGGGTGCAGTACCCGCATCTGATGCCGTCATCGCCGTCCTCAACCTCAGGCGTCACGCCTCGTGGGAAGCATCGTGCAGCTCGGTCCAGTCAATTCAAGCAGGGTTAACAAGGGTTAAATGAGGCGGGGCCGAATCGGTACTGCAGCACCATCAATGCACGATGCGGGCAATAAAGCGTCGTAAACACCGGGACATCCCGTCTCCCTCCCCCACAATCACGACACGATTGCGTGGTCCCTTTGAGCGTTCCGGATGTGGGGAAGTTTCTCCGGATACTTAACGTCGCCTAAACGCCCATCGGCTCAATTGCCTTAACGATTGCCGATGGACTTGTGGTCATGACTTGGGGTCATGGGTGAATGGTCGGGGCCGTTCCGAAGCCGAGAGCTGACATCCGCGCCGACCGGACCACGTCCGGCGCACGCGGTCGTGCGCTTCGGATCGCTCTGATCTCAGCCTTGGTGCCGTTGTCGCTGACACTGGTTCAATGCGGCAAGGCGCCCAATCCGGCAGCGCTCGCGGCGAACTCGCAGGCCAACGTCCAAGCCAACGTCCAGGTCGTTGCGAAGACAAACCAGCAAGTCGCAAGCAACGACACGTTCGAGGATCGATTCCCGGCCCCCCAGTTCAGGGAGCGCTTCCCATCCGCGAGCGAGGGTTTTCTGCAACGGCAGATGTCGGACTTCTCACCCAAGCGCGCCGTGCAGCCGCAGCCGGAGCAGGCGCCTTACAAGGTTGCTTCGCTCGCGCCGCAGGCCCCCTACCAGCGTCCGCCACGCGAGGACCTGACGACGCTCGTCAGCATGAAATCGTCAGCCTTCCCCTATTTCGGCAACAACCCTGCCTCCGACGCGCCATTCCTCAACATCTCCAAGGGCGACCGCCGCGGCCACCGCAGCTATTCCGGGCGCGTGTTCTGGCAGGACGAGACTTACAACGATAACCGCGTCCTGATGCACGTGCCCGAACATTTCGACGTGCGGAAGCCAGGCGTGATCGTGGTGTTCTTCCACGGCAATGGCGCGACGCTGGAGCGCGACGTGCGCGACCGCCAGCTGGTGCCGCAACAGATCACTGATTCCGGCGCCAACGCCATCCTGCTCGCACCGCAGATGGCGGTCGATGCCGCCGATTCCAGCGCAGGAAAATTCTGGCAGGCTGGCGGCCTCAAGCGCTTCATCGACGAGTCGGCGAACCATCTCGCCCGCCTCACCGGCGATCCCAACAGCGCCCGCGCCTTCGCCAACATGCCGATCGTGATCGTCGGCTACAGCGGCGGCTTCCTGCCGACGGCCTGGAGCCTCGAGGTTGGTGGCATCAGTGACCGTGTCCGCGGCGTCGTGTTGCTCGACGCCGTCTATGGCGAGATGGACAAGTTCGCCTCATGGATCGAGAGCCACCGCTCCGGCTTCTTCGTCAGCTCCTACACCCGCTACACCGCGCGGCGCGACCGCGAACTGATGAGCACGCTGCGGCAGAAAGGCATAACCGTCTCCGAAGACATGGACGGCCCCTTGCGTCCGGGCAGCGTGGTGTTCGTCGAAACCGGGGACGGCATCACGCATCGTGACTATGTGACGCGAGCGTGGACGCGGGACCCGCTCAAGGACGTCCTCGTGAAGATGTCGGCGACGCCATCACTCGCGCTCACGCGCGTGGCCTCCACCAATCCATCCCCGTCGAGCCGGTAAGCCCGCGATATTGCGCCGTCGGTATTTTGGCTAGGTGGGCCTGTAACTGTCGCAGGCCCTGATCTGCCTCAGGTCTTTGGCAGCTTCGGAATGCTTTCGGCAAAGCCGTTGAAGCAGGCCAGCCGCTCGTCCTCTTCCTTGAAGAAACGGCAATCGGCGTAGCCCTTGGCCTTGGCCGGCTTCGGCTTTGGCGTCGGCGGGATCACGGCGTCGTAGCAATTGAGCCGGTCCTTGGTGCCGTCATCGAGGTCCAGGCAAGCCTGCAGCCGCGCCGCGATGGATTGTGGCTTGCCCTTCGGCGCGGCAGCCGGCTTGGCCGCAGCCTCCTTGGTGCCCGCCTTGGTCCCTTTGGGCTTGACCTGCACCAACGGCTTGTCTCCGATCATTGGTGGCTTGTCGGCTTGCGCGAAAGCGGAAGCTGAATAGAGCACCGCGGCAACCGCCAGAATCATCCTCATCTCAGTCAACCCTCTTTGGTCCCCATGACCGGCCTTCTAGCCTCCCGGCGCGCGGTTTGCCAAGCACCTTGCGCACACAGGCACGCTTCCGTTCAGGCCGGGGCGGCTGTTGCCGGCCGGGGCCGGGTCAGGACGACCAGGATCAGCGCCACCACCACGAAACCGACTGCGACGAAGCCGAGCGTATGCAGGAGCTCGCGGGCGAACAGCAGTCCGCCGACGGCAGAGCCGACCGCCTGGCCGATATAAAGGACGGAGGTGTTGAGTGCGACGGTCGCCGATGCCAGCGACGGTGCGGCCGAGACCAGCCGCACCTGCTGCATCGAATTGGTCGAGGCAAAACCGAGGCCCCAGATCGCGACCGCACCCGCCATCAACGCGAGCGTGCCGGCGCCGAGTGCCCAGCCCGTGATTCCTGCAAGCAGCAGGCAGGTGAACAGCAGCGAGGTGCGATAGGGTCCCGAGGTGTCGACGATGCGGGTCGCGATGACAACGCCGAGGAAGCCGCAGACGCCATAGAGAGCGAACACCAGGCCGATCGCATCGGGCCCTGCGCCGGTCAGCTTGTTGAGCAGCGGCCCCATGAAGGTGAACACCACGAACTGCCCGGACATCTGCAACATCGTGATCGCAAACAGAAGCCGGATCGTTCTGTTGCGACCGACCGCGCTCCAGGTCTTCAGATCCACCGGCGTCCCCTTCAAGCCCCCCGGCAGCCGCATCAGCAACAGCAGGAAGCTGACGCAACCGAGCGCGCCGATTCCGCCATAGGCCGCGCGCCAGCCATAGCGGCTGGCGATGAAGGTGATCAGCGGCAGGCCGACGGCGGCAGCGAGCGACCAGCCGAGAAAGATGTAGGCAATCGTGCTGCCGCGACGCTCCACCGGCACGATCAACGCCGCCGTACCGGCGGCCTGCGGCGTGTAAAGCGCGCCGACCGCGAGCATCACCAGGCGGATGACGAGGAGGCTCGCATAGTCGGGCGCAAAGGCCGAGGCCAGATTGCCAAAAGCGAGCGCCGCCAGCGTCGTGGTGAGTAACGCCCGGCGCTCGATCCGGCTGGTGAGCCAGGCCGTCAGCGGCGAGCCGATGCAGAGGATGACAGCCCCGAAGGTGATCAGGAGCGCAGCCGCATGGATGCTGACGTCGAGCCCCGTCGCCAATTCCGGCAGCATGCCCGCCGGCGCCAGTACTGAGCAGCCGGTGACGAGATTGCCGAGCATCAGGGCGGTTGGCGCGAAACGGCCGGCGCGTGCATTTTCCATGCAAACGCATGTAGAGCCGCCTTGCGACCAGTTAAAGGGCGTTGCCCGGAATAGTTCGTGCAGCGCCTCCGCTTTTGCGCGCCGGTTTCTTGGAAATGCCGGATTGCGCAGGCCGACTCGCCTGATATATCGCTCGTTCCCGCTTACCTGCGCTCGTTCGCAGGAGTGAGCCTCAGGAGACATGCCATGACCGACCAGCCCAAGGACCCATCCAAGGACCAATCCAAGTCCGAGCAGCCCAAATCCGAATCCGGCTTCCAGTACAGCCTCAGCAATTTGAGACCCGTGACCCCACCGGAAAAAATCACCCTCACCTTCCCCGACGGCGCCCGGCGCGAATACGCCAAGAGCATCACCGGCCTCGAACTCGCCAAGGGAATTTCGCCGTCGCTGGCCAAGCGTACGGTCGCGATGGCGCTCGACGGCGTGGTCTCCGACCTCGACGATCCCATCGAAGCCGATGCCAGGATCGAGCTGATCAACCGGGACGATCCGCGCGCGCTCGAGCTGATCCGCCATGACTGCGCCCACGTGCTGGCCGAAGCCGTGCAGACGCTGTGGCCGGGCACGCAGGTCACCATCGGCCCCGTGATCGAGAACGGCTTCTATTACGATTTCTTCCGCAACGAGCCGTTCACGCCGGAAGACTTTGCCGCGATCGAGAAGAAGATGCGCGAGCTCATCGCGCGCGACAAGCCTTTTACGAAGGAGGTTTGGGATCGCGAAAAGACCAAACAGGTGTTCCGCGACAAGGGCGAGGCGTTCAAGGTCGAGCTGGTCGATGCCATTCCCGGCAACGAGCCGATCAAGATCTATTACCAGGGCGACTGGTTCGATCTCTGCCGCGGCCCGCACATGACATCGACCGGTAAGGTCGGCAACGCCTTCAAGCTGATGAAGGTGGCCGGCGCCTATTGGCGCGGCGACAGCAACAACCCGATGCTGACCCGCATCTACGGCACGGCATTCGCCAAGCAGGAGGACCTCGACGCTTATCTGAAGCAGATCGAGGAAGCGGAAAAGCGCGACCATCGCAAGCTCGGGCGCGAACTCGACCTCTTCCACTTCCAGGAGGAAGGTCCGGGCGTCGTGTTCTGGCACGCCAAGGGCTGGACCATCTTCCAGCAGCTGATCGCCTATATGCGACGCCGCCTGGCCGGTGACTATAGCGAGGTCAACGCCCCCCAGATCCTCGACAAGTCGCTGTGGGAGACCTCCGGCCATTGGGGCTGGTACCGCGAGAACATGTTCGCGGCGCAGTCGGCCGGCGAGGAGGCCGAAGACAAGCGCTGGTTCGCGCTGAAGCCGATGAACTGCCCAGGCCACGTGCAGATCTTCAAGCATGGCCTGAAGAGCTACCGCGACCTGCCGCTGCGGCTCGCCGAGTTCGGCGTGGTGCACCGCTACGAGCCGTCCGGCGCGATGCACGGATTGATGCGCGTGCGCGGCTTCACCCAGGATGACGCGCACATCTTCTGCATGGAGGATCAGCTCGCCGACGAGTGCCTGAAGATCAACGAGCTGATCCTGTCGACCTATGCCGATTTCGGCTTCACCGGCGATCTCACTGTGAAGCTGTCGACCCGGCCGGAGAAACGCGTCGGCACCGACGCGATGTGGGATCACGCCGAGCGCGTGATGGCGACGGTGCTGCGCGAGATCCAGTCGCAGAACAATCACATCAAGACCGAGATCAATCCGGGCGAAGGCGCCTTCTACGGACCGAAGTTCGAATATGTGCTGCGCGACGCCATCGGCCGCGACTGGCAGTGCGGCACCACGCAGGTCGACTTCAACCTGCCGGAACGGTTCGGTGCGTTCTACATCGACCACGACAGCGGCAAGAAGCCGCCGGTCATGGTGCACCGCGCGATCTGCGGTTCGATGGAGCGCTTCATCGGCATCCTGATCGAGCACTATGCCGGCAACTTCCCGCTCTGGCTGTCGCCGGTGCAGGTGGTGGTCACCACCATCACGTCGGAAGCCGACGAGTATGCCAAGCAGGTGCTGGAGCAGGTCCGGCGTGCGGGACTTCGAGCCGAGATCGACCTGCGCAACGAAAAGATCAACTACAAGGTCCGCGAGCATTCGCTCGCCAAAATTCCGGCACTGCTCGTGGTCGGCAAGAAAGAGGCCGAGACGCAGTCGGTCTCGATCCGCCGGCTCGGCAGCGACGGGCAGCAAGTGACGACGACGGTGGAAGCCATCGCCGCCCTCGTCGACGAAGCGACCCCGCCGGATGTGAAGCGGGCGCGTGGCGCGACCTGACATCTGAAATCGGTCTAAACTCGCTTTCGGTTGCGGGCGTGCATTCCTATGTGGGGACTGCACGCCCCACGACCAGCCGAAGAGGAAACCGCAGTGCCCGACGCCATCGAACTCCTGAAGACCCGCCGCTCGGTCAAGCCGCGCGAGATGTCCGGACCTGGCCCCTCCCCGGCCGAGCTCGAGACGATCCTCACCATCGGCGCGCGCGTGCCTGATCATGGCAAGCTCGCGCCCTGGCGCTTCATCATCTTCGAGGGCGATGCGTGCCAGCGCGCCGGCGAGGTGATCGCGAAGGTGTTTGCCCGGAAGAATCCCGGCGCGCCGGCGGCCGACGTCGAGACCGAGCGCAAACGCCTCACGGATGCGCCGCTGGTGATCGGCATCGTCAGCTTCACCAAACCGCATCCGAAGGTGCCGGCCTTCGAGCAGGAATTGTCGGCCGGGGCCAGCATTATGAACATCGTCACGGCCGCGGCGGCGCTCGGCTACGGCGCCTGCTGGCTGACCGGCTGGTTCGCGTTCGATCGCGACGTGCTGGATGGCCTCGGCCTCAAGCCGGACGAGAAGCTCGCGGGCTTCGTCCATATCGGCAAGCCGACCAGGCCGAGCGAAGACCGTCCGCGACCGGTCCTTTCTGAAATCGTGACGCGATTTTAATCGAAGGCGTGTTGACGCCTTCGACGTCTTGCGGCTTTGATCCCGGCGAGGGAGGAAGCCCGGATGAAGCGTCGTGAATTTCTGGTCGGAGCCGCGCTGCTGGCCGGCACGATGGCGCGAAGCCGCGCCGCCGACGTCCCCGCGCCGTCGTCCGACGGGCTCGACCGTATCACAGCGTATTTCGACAACGAGGTGACGAATGGCCGGCTGCCCGGCGCCGTGGTGCTGGTCCAGCAGCACGGCAAGCCGGTCTATCTGAAGACTATTGGCGTGCGCGACACCAGGACCGGTCTCGCGATGACGCCCGATACGATCTTCGCCATCCACTCGATGACCAAGCCGATCACCTGCCTTGGCGCGATGATGCTGATCGACGAGGGCAAGCTCGCGCTCACCGACCCCGTGTCGAAATACGTTCCCCTCTTCGCCGACACCAAGGTGGGCCTCGAGGTCACCAATCCCGACGGCACGTTGCACCTGGATCTCGTGGCCCCGGTCCGTCCCGTCAACATCGAGGATCTGCTGCGGCACACCTCGGGCATCAGCTACGACTACATCGGCGGCAAATGGGTCGAGCAGGCCTACAAGGCCGCCAATATCTTCGAAGGTCAATTCAACAACAGGGAATTCGCCGAACGCATCGCAAGGCTGCCGCTGGCACGGCAACCGGGAACGCTGTGGCGCTACGGTCATTCCACTGACGTCCTCGGCAGCGTCATCGAGATCATCTCGGGCCAGACGCTGTACGAATTCCTCAAGCAGCGCATCTTCGATCCGCTCGGCATGAGCAGCACCAAGTTCGCGCTGGCGACCGAGGACGAGCTTGCGCGGATGGCGCGGCCGCTGCCGAACGACAACATCCTGCTCGCCGCCGAGCGCGAGCGCCTCGATCACCCCGAATGGCAGTCCGGCGGCGGCGGGCTGCTCTCGACCATCACCGACTACCAGCGATTCGCGCAGATGCTGCTCAATGGCGGCGAGTTCGACGGCAAGCGCTATCTGAGCCCCGCTGCCTTCAAGGCCATGACGACCGATCACGTCGGGCCGGGCTCGGGCGTCGGACGCGATTACTTCTATTTTCCGGGCGACGGCTTCGGCTATGGCTATGGCCTCGCGGTGCGGACCGATCCCGGCAACGCCAAACCGCCGCCGCCGGGCTCGCTCGGCGAGTTGAAATGGGACAGTGGCAGCGGCACCTATTTCGGCGTCGATCCCAAGCTCGACATGGTCTACCTGCTGATGCAGCAGACCCAGAACGAGCGCAGCCGCATCACGCCGGCCTTCAAGGCGCTGGTCTACGACTGCTATCCGTCCGAGTTACGCCGTCCGTGAATCTCGCTCGCCGAAATCGGCGAGCAGCTTTGCGATCTCGGCGGCGTATACTCCCATCATCCTCGTCATTGCGAGCGCAGCGAAGCAATCCGGACTGCCCACGCGGAAAGACTCTGGATTGGTTCGCTGCGCTCGCAACGACGGAGTCTGTGGGTGGAAGCGTCGCACTTTCATCGCATTCCGGATCGCAGACGCACCTTCGCATCCTCGCGGCTTGTTCGCCCGAGCTTTGCCTCGATGCCTTACCCTCAAATGAAAGAGGGCGCAGGGAGACCGGGTGCCGGCTGGCACCCGCGGTCCACTGTGCGAGATTGTCGTGAACAAAATTGCACAGCAGCATACAGGTGAAGCCAAAACATCCGGCCTTCCCTGCGCAGTGGCTTTACGGCTTATGTCGCGCTCTCCCCGGGGAGCGATGCACTATTGCCCCCGTCGCCTTGCGGATGGCTGACGCGTGCGCCCGGTTGGGCAACCCACATCACCGCAACGCTTGACGCACAGACCCCGGGCGTCAGGACCACACGATTTTGCCGTACGCCGATCACACCGGTCGTGTGCGCGAGGCCTTCGCTCACGGTTGCCCGCCCTGCGAAGCCGATCGCGCCGATGTGACTAACGTCCACCGCCGTCCGGCCCGCGTTCGTGACGATCGCGATACGCCCCTCTTCCTTGGGCCGGGTTGCGGCGACACATACGTCGTTTCCGAAATTCGGCAAAGCGGAATATTTTCGCGGCTCGCGTTGACCGACAATTTGGGTGTTTTGCCCGTCGGGCAACGCAAGGTCTTGTAGCCCGGATGAGCGAAGCGACATCCGGGATTCCGACCACGAGCTGTCCTGGGTATCGCTTCGCTCACCCGGGCTACGGGACTTATCGGACTGCACGCGCAGTCCCGACTAGTCCTCGCTGGACGTCGCCAAGCGGTTGCGCAGATAGGCCTGCGACAACAGAAAGAACAATGCGCGCTCGCCATGATATTTGGCGGACGGCCGAGTGCGCTCGAAGCCATCGGCAAATTTCTTGCCGGATTGGTCGCACACCTGCCACCGCCAGCCGAACCGCTTACGCCTGGTGAGGATCACTTCGAACATGCCGACGAGCTTGGTCCCCTGCTCCTTGCCGGTCTCGCAGACGCACGAGCCTGCTCCGGCCTCCCCCGTTGGAGTGATGTCCGACATATAACGCGGCAGGATGGAAAGCGAATAAAATTGATTATCGGAAATAGGTATCTTGCACCGGCTGTGAGGAAGTCGCGGCGCCGCTGGAATAAGCCGGCTGTGCCGGTGTTGATCGGTCCTGCTTGGTAGCGCTGCCAGAGCTGTTCAAATCGAAACGCCAACAATCGCAACAGCAAGCGGAGCAGCGGAAAGCATCTGCTTTCGCACACGGGACTGGCGGTAATGAGATATGGGAATCCATGCGCTGAATGAGAAGTGTTCACCAGGCACGAAGACCAGCGTCAGGCCGCATGCGGCATCACCGCTCAAGCACTACCGCGCGACGACCTCGACTTCGCCGTCGACGCCGTTGACGACATTGAAGCCGCGCTCGTAGACCTTGCCCTCGTTCTTGGCGATGGCGCGGTATTCGCCTTCGGAGAGCACGACGCGGGGAAAGGCGCCGATCGATTCCTTGATGACGTCGCCGCCCGGGGTCAGTACCGACCAGGCGGTGTTGGCGAGCGCCTCGCCGCCCCTGTCGCTGACGAGCTTGAGCGTGATGACGGCAGCGCGGTGGGTGATGGTGACGTCGGTGAGCTTGCTGGCCTGGACGCGGATGTCCGAGCGCACCACCGAATTGGCGTCGCCGTAATTCGAGATGATGTAGTAGGTGCCCTCCGGCAGCAGCACGACGTCGCCGGCGGCCACGTTCGGCACCAGGGAGGCGCGTTCGCCGGATTCGAACTGGCTGCCCTTGTAGATCGCGAACGAGATCTGGTTCTGCGGAATGCGACTGGTGCCGACGCGGCCCTCGATGCGCAAGCCGCCGGCGGGCAGCACGAAGGACTCGCGATCGGTCTCGGCTTTCAGGCTGACGGTGCGCACCGCGCTGACGAGGCCAAAGGCGACATGCACGACGTAATTGCCGGGCGGCAACACGATGTTTGGCGTGGCATTACGATCTTCGCGAATCAGCTTGAAGGTGCCGTTCTCGTCGGGACGATCGGCAAACACGCGCCAGACCAGGCCGCTGGTGATCGGCGGGGTGTCCTTGCCGTATTTCGCGGTCAGCGACAGCACGCCCTGTCCGGGCACCGCCGCGTTGAGCGGCGGGGCGGATGGCACAGTCGTGACCGCGGGCGGCGGCATGCTGGGCGTGGTCGGCTGCAACAGGGTCGGCGGCAGGCTCGGCGGTCCGGCACCCGGGCCGGAGGGCGGCGCCAGACTGACGGCACCGCCGGGATCGGGCACCGACGCGGGCGGCACCGGCGGCGGACGATCGGAGAAAAGCTGCGCCTGCGCAGCATTTTGGCCAAGAGTATAGAGGCAGGCAGCAAGGACCAGCACCGGCAGCAGCGATGTGCTGCGCCGCCATCCGATGATGCCGTCACCCCCGAGAGTCATGCCACCTGCTTTTCACCGAAAACGCGGCAAATTCAAGCCTCTGGATCCCCGAGAAATACGGCCAATACGGTTCTTTGGAACCCGGCTGACGCCTGCGTGATTACCCCAGGGGCACCCGTCCCTCGCCATACTCCTGCCCCGCGCGCTTCCCAAACCGGCATAAACCATGCTTCGGCCCGGTTCTGGCGGAGCGCGAGTGCGGTGCCTAGTCTGATGGCGGGTCCCGGCGTAGGAGAGTTTCGGTGCTGGACATATTGAAGGGTCGGGGTTCGAACAGCGATAAGGTCGGCGAGAAAGTCGGCTTGGGCAGCATCCGCCGGCCGGTCATCGGCCTTGCCCTCGGCGGCGGCGCGGCGCGCGGCTTCGCTCATATCGGCATTATCAGGACCCTGCTCGCCAACGGAATCGTGCCTGACGTCGTGGTCGGCACCTCGATCGGCGCAGTGGTCGGCGGCCTCTATGCGGCCGGCCGGCTCGATACGCTGGAAGAATGGGGCCGCAGCCTGCAAGGCATGCGCAACATCCTCGGCTATCTCGACATCCGCCTCAACGGCTCCGGCCTGATCGGCGGCGAGAAGCTGGCGACCCGGCTCGAGGCTGCCTGCGGCCAGAGCCAGATCGAGGATCTCCCAGTCAAGTTCGCCGCCGTCGCGACCGAGGTCCGCACCGGCCACGAGATCTGGCTGACGCGCGGCCGCGTAGTCGACGCGATGCGCGCCTCCTACGCGCTGCCCGGCATCTTCTCTCCGGTCCTGATCGGCGATCGCTGGCTGGTCGACGGCGCATTGGTGAACCCGGTGCCGGTCTCGGCCGCCCGCGCGCTCGGCGCGGAAATCGTCATCGCCGCAAATCTTTCCAGCGACATCTTCACCTATTCGACGACGGTCTATTCGCACGGCGCGATGCCTGAACCGGTGATCCCCGCGACCGAAGAGCCGGCGTCAAAGCGGCGCTTCCCGAGATTCTTCTCGCCTGAGAAGACGGTGAAGCGCGAGTTCTTCGGCGGCGGCAGCGCCCGGCCCGGCCTCTCCTCGGTGATGGTCGACGCTTTCAACATCATGCAGGACCGTATCACCCGGGCCCGCCTCGCCGGCGATCCGCCCGACATGCTGATCACACCGCGGATCGGCCAATTCGGCTGGTTCGATTTCCACCGCTCCGAAGACCTCATCGCGCTGGGCACCCGCGCAGCCGAGCGTGCGCTGGAGTCCATCCAGGAGGCAATCCACGAACTGGCGCCCGCGCCCGAGGGCGCCGCGCCCAAAGCCGACCAGCAGGCCTGATCAGGCGGTCTACTGATCAGGCAGTCTTGATGTAGTCGCGCAGAGCTTCCTGCTCGGCCTCGTATTCCTGCACCCGACGCTTGACGATGTCGCCGATCGAGATCAGGCCGACCACCTTGCCGTTGTCGACCACGGGCAGATGGCGGAACTTGCCGGTGGTCATCATCTCCATGAGTTCGGCGACCGTGTCGGTCTCCTTGCAGGTGACCACCTTGCGGGTCATGACCTGCGAGACCGGCTCCTCCAGCGCGCCGGCGCCGCGCTCGCCGATCACCCGGACGATGTCGCGTTCCGACAGGATGCCTTCCAGCCGGCTCTGGTTCATCACCAGCACCGCGCCGATCTTCTTGTCGGCGAGCAGTTTGACCGCGGCAGCCAGCTTGGCGTCGGGCTCGACGCTCATGATCTGGTGGCCCTTGGTGTTGAGAATCGAACGTACCGTCATTGTCGCCTCCCTGAATCGCAACCGTCCGCTGTTCGCGGTCCGGACTTGTTCTTCGAGTCTTCAACTAACAGTTTCAGCGCCGGTTTCACGTTCAGGCGCTTTGCGAAGCATCGCCGCTAGCGGCCTGTCGCTTCGGAACATTCTTCTCGGGAATGATGGATGAATTCGGGCGGCGCCGCAAGCGCCGCTTCAAATGCGGTCTGAAATGTCCCGTGATGACGCATCCGCAGCATCACTTCGCACGCGCGGCACCGGATCGAACAGCGCGAACAGCAACAGGCCGGCAAGGAAGCCGCCGATATGCGCCTGCCAGGCGACGCTCGTGGTCTCGCTGTCGACGCCAATCGCGCCGACGCCGAAGACGATGTTGACGCCGAACCACACCGCAAGAAAACCGAGCACCCGCCCGTCGCGCAACGCGCGCGACAGCGGCAGCGCCGGAACTCTTGCGGCGGTATCGGCATCCGATCGGCTGAACGACAGGAAGCTGCCGCGAACGAAGGCGAAGCGGATCGCCGCCGCCATCGCGCCGGACACCGAGGCCGAGGCGCCGATCATCGGCGCCACCGCGTGCTCATGGGTGACGAGATGGGCGAGCGCGCCGGCCGCCGCCGTCACCGCGAGGAACAGGAAGAACCTGATGGCGCCAAAGCGCCGCGCCAGCGCGCTGCCGAACGGCAACAGCCACAGCACGTTGAAGCCGAGATGGGTGAGATTGGCATGCAGAAGCGAATAGGTGACGAAGGTCCAGACCTTGGCGCCGGCTCCGCCGGGGATCTCCAGATTGAGCAGCGAGGAATCGTAGCGCTTGGGGATGAAGCCGAAGACGTCGATGGTCCAGTTCTCGAGCTCCGGCGGCAGCAGCACCCGCAGATGGATCACCGCGAGCAGGAGGATATAGGCGGTCAGCGCGAACGGCAGCGTCAGGATCGGCTCGCGCGGAGCCTCCTCAACGACGGCCGGCACCCCCAGCGAAGCATCTTGCGACGAAGGATCTTGCGGCGGAGAATTTGGCGGGAATTCCAAGGGCGGCTTCGCTTTCAGGCGCGATCGGAGCGACAGGCTTCACGACAGGCCTTGGAGATAGTCGCCTTTGCCCGCGCTGCGCAAGTGCACAAAAGGAAAAGGCAGGGCCCTGGGAAAGCCCTGCCTATCCGTGTCGGACTTCCGGTACCCAGAGAGACGGGAGTATCCCCACCCCTCCCCGCGGCCGGTGACCAAACTGTTTGACGCCTGTGTACAGGCCTCGCCGAGAACCTGGAGAAAAGCGGCGAGGCTTGCGACCGCGATCACCATAGCAGCGGGGCGGTGCACGGAAAGCGCATAGTTAATTTAACGTTAACGACGCAAAGGCAGCGCCAGGAGCACCGAAAATGCCGCTGCGGCATGGACGCTGCAAAGCCCCTCCTGCACAACAACACAGGGATCGCGGCTGCACTGAAGCGGGACAGGTTTGTCCCGCGAGGTTGCGCCCCGGGGTAAGCGTTCAGCCATGAAACATCCGTCGAGCCGCGAGTTCTTCGCATATTGGGACACCAAGCGGGGCACCGCGCGGGCCCCTGACCGGGCCGATATCGATCCGGCCGCCGTGCGCGGCCTGCTCGGTGACATCTTCGTGCTGTCCTGCGAGCCCCATCTCGGCTTTCCGTTCCGCGTCGCCGGCACGCGCGTCTGCGCCCTCGCAGGGCGCGACCTCAAGGATGCGAGCTTTGCGGCGCTGTTCAACGAGGCTAGCCGCCGCGAGATCGAGGAGATCACGACCATCGTCGCCGATGAGAGCCTCGGGGCAATCGCCGGCGTCACCGCCGCGCGCGAGGACGGCAGCAAGGCGTATCTCGAGCTGCTGCTGCTGCCGTTCAACGCCCGCCCGCATACACCGGTGAGCGTGACGGGCGTGCTCGCGCCGTTCGACGACGAATGCGGCGCGCTGGGCCCGTTCGCCCTCACCTCCTGGCGCTATCTGCACCAGCCGGAAAAACTGCTGCCGCGCGCGATCCGCAAGCTGCAGATCGCACGCGGGCTGATGGTCTATGAGGGGCTGCGCTAGCAGTGCACCGCGCTCACGGCATCGCCAGATGCCAGGCGCCGTTCAGAAAGCCGTCGCCGGTGACGTCGCCGGGCTTGGTGTCCTTGGCAAAGGTGTAGAGCGGCTTGCCCTTGTAGGCCCACTGCTTCGAGCCATCGTCGCGCGTGATGACGGTGTAGCCGTCGGCGGCGGCATCGCTCGCCTCGGCCTTCAGCACCGGCCAGTTGGTCGCACACGGACCATTGCAGGCCGACTTGCTGTCAGCATCCTTGTCGAAAGTATAGAGCGACATGCCCTTGGCGTCGGTAAGCACGTTCCCTTTGTCGGTCTTGCCGGTCTTGGTCGGCGGTGCCGCGAAGGCAGCGGGAAGCAGCGCCAGCGATATTGCGAGCGTGAGCGCGAGGCGGATGGATGACGTCATGGTCTCTCCTGTCAGGCAATGGGCTTGCATGGGTAGGACGCCGCGCGAGCCGTCGTATTCCTGAGATCGCGGCAAAGATATTTTTCGCTGCAAGCCTCGTCGCATCGGAATAAACTGGGATGATGGAGATGGACGACGGATCGACATGAGCAAGCCGCATTGGCGTCCCGCCCGCGCCTCCGATCTGCCGGCGATCAGCAAGATCGCAGCGCAAATCCATCCCGATCTGCCTGAACGCCCCGAGGTGCTTGCGGAAAAGATGCGGCTCTATCCCTATGGCTGCCGCGTGATCGTCGCGGACGACGGGATCGTCGGCTACGGTCTGGCGCATCCCTGGATGCAGCACCGGATTCCGCCGCTCGACGGCTTCCTCGAGCAATTGCCCGGCGATGCGGATTGCCTCTATTTGCATGACATCGCGGTGCTGCCCGACTTTCGCGGCGGCGTCGCGCGCGACTATGTCGTTGCGACCGAACAGCTCGCGCGCGCGTCAGGAATCGCGACGCTCGCATTGGTGTCGGTCTACGCCACGCGGCCGCTGTGGGAGCGTCTCGGCTTTCGGCCGGTCACGGCGGATGCGGAGCTGCGGGTAAAGCTCGCGACCTACGGCGACAGCGCAACCTACATGCTGCGCGATCTCGCTGCTCACACCTGATTTCTGAGACGATGCCGCCGGCGCAATCCGGCGGCATCATTGCCGTCCGCGCTGGGCAGCGCCAGTCAGGCGCGATGCTTCTTTTTAGTCTTCGGCTTCTTCCCGGCGGCGCCCTTCTCAGACCACGACGTGACCGAGGGCTCAGCGTGGCCCGGCTTGTTCTTGTGCTTTTTCTTCTTTGCGAAGGAAGGAGCATCGTCGAATTTCGGTGTGCGTTCGGCGTACGGCTTTTCGTGCGGTTTACCGTGTGGCTTGCCGTGAGGTTTGCCTTGCGGTTTAAACCCGTTCGGCTCGCGCGCGCGTTCGCCCTGGCGTTCACGATGATCGTTGTCGCCGCTCTCGCGCCGCGGCGCGTGGGGCCGCTCTTCCGATGCCGCCTGCCGTTGCGGCGCATCCGCCATCGGCTCGAGACGGATATTGTCTTCCTTGTCCGGACGCTTGATCTTCACGGCGAAGGATTCCGCGACCCGCTCGGAAATTTCGAACTCGGTCGTGGTGTCCATGATCTTGATCGCGCCGATGTCGTTCTTGTCGATGCCGCCACGACGGCAGATCATCGGCAACAGCCAGCGCGCTTCCGCGTTCTTTTTTCGTCCGATGTTGGCCCGGAACCAGACGCTGCCATCCGCCATGCCATGTTTCGACGACGATTTTCCCGCTTTTGGTCGAGCCCTTTCGGTCCGATCATCGCCGCGCGAAGCGCGGACATCGTCGCGCGGCGCGCGCGTATCGTTGCGGCCGCGATCCTCGCGCGGCCGGCCAGCTCGCTCGACGGGCTCCATGATGTCTTCGGGCGACGGCAGCCGCGCGCGATAGAGCCGTGCAAGTGACGCGGCGATCTCCTCGGCCGACCGCTCGGCCAAGAGCGCCTGCGCCTGCGCCAGATCGTCGGCGGTGGTCTCCTCCGTGAACAGCACGTCCTTCATGCGCTCGTGATCGAGCTTGCGGATCTCATCCGGCTGCGGCGCCGTCCCCCAGACCGCGTCGATGCCCGAGACGTTCAGCAGCATTTCCGCACGCCGCCGCCGCACGGGCGGCACCAGCATGACGCTCGTCCCCTTGCGGCCCGCGCGGCCGGTGCGGCCGGAGCGATGCTGCATGACCTCGGCGTCGTTGGGCAGGTCGGCATGAATGACGAGATCGAGGCTCGGCAGATCGATGCCCCGGGCGGCGACGTCGGTCGCCACGCAGACGCGCGAGCGTCCGTCGCGCAGCGACTGCAGCGCCGTGGTTCGCTCGTTCTGCGTCAATTCGCCTGACAAAGCGACCACGGAGAAGCCGCGCTCCAGCAGTGCCGCCTGCAAGTGCCGGACGCCGTCGCGCGTGCTGCAGAATACCAGCGCGCTCGGCGCCTCGTAGAAGCGCAACACGTTGACGACGGCGTGCTCGGCATCACCGGGCGCGATCCGGATCGCGCGGTACTCGATATCGGCGTGACCGCCTTCGTCGCCGGCGACCTCGATCCGGAACGCCCGCTGTTGATACTGCTTGGCCAGCGCGACGATGCCGCGCGGGAACGTCGCCGAGAACATCAGGGTGCGGCGCGTGTCCGGCGTGGTCTTGAGGATGAACTCCATGTCCTCGCGAAAGCCGAGATTGAGCATCTCGTCAGCCTCGTCGAGCACGACTACCTTCAATTCCGAGATGTCGAGGCGGCCGCGGCGCAAATGATCGCACAACCGGCCGGGCGTGCCGACGACGATATGAGCGCCGGCCGCAAGCTCGCGCTGCTCGCGCCTGGGGTCCATGCCGCCGACGCAGGAAACGACGCGCCCGCTCGCATGCTCGTACAGCCAGGCCAGCTCGCGATGGACCTGCAAGGCAAGCTCGCGGGTCGGCGCCACGATCAGGGCAAGCGGTGCACCCGCCCGCTCGAACCGCTCGGCGTCGCCCAACAGGTCCTTGGCCATGGCCAGCCCATAGGCCAGGGTCTTGCCGGAGCCGGTCTGTGCCGAAACCAAGAGATCGCGGTCAGCGGCCTCGTCCGTGAGTACGGCGAGCTGAACGGGGGTCGGACGGTCGTAATTGCGCTCGGCCAAAGCTCGGGCGAGCGGCGCACTCATGGTCGGAAAAGACACGGGATAAACCTTGGTTGGTCCAGGCGCGGAACGTCGAGCCGCGCGACCTGAAGCTGCGTAGGCGGCAAATGGTCCAGCCGCACGCGTGGTGATCTGATTTGGACGCTCTTTACGCCAAGTGCGGGCAAATCACCATGCCTATGACGCATGGCTTTGGTGATGCCGAGAATAAGCTTACTGGCCAGCTCGACCCGCTACATCCAGCATTTTCGGGGCATTTTACTGCATATAGCGGGATTTTGGGGCGAGGCTGCGGATTTTCACGGCCACCTCGCTTAAATTATGCGCGGTTGGAGCTGCCGGAGACGCACAACAGGGCTAAGCTCAGGCCGATTGGACTAGGGAGCACGACGATGCGATTGGCAGTCATTTCCGATATCCACGGCAACCTTGCCGCGCTCGAGGCGGTGCTGGCCGACATCAAGGCGCGTGGCGTCGATCGTACGGTCAACCTTGGCGATTGCGTCACCAGCCCGTTGTGGCCGAAAGAGACTTTCGAAGCGCTCGAGGCGCTGTCGCTGCCGACCGTACGCGGAAACCATGATCGCTGGATTGAGGAGTTTCCGGACGACAAGCTCTCGTCGGCAGGTCTGTTTGCGCGCAACGCATTGACTGCGGAGCAACGTCTCGCACTCCACAGCCTGCCTTCCCAAATACGGCTGGACGATGGGATCCTGGCCTGCCACGGCACGCCCGACAACGATACGACATGCCTGCTGGAAGAAACGCTCGACGACGGCCGCTTCGTACCGGCACGCCGCGACGTGCTGGCAATGCGCCTCGCGAGTGAGCCGACGGCGCGCGTGGTGCTGTGTGGTCATAGCCACCGCCAGGCCGTCGTTCACGGACCTCATGACTGTCTGGTTCTCAATCCAGGGAGCGTTGGTTGCCCGGTCTTCGCAGACATTCCCGTTGCCGCAAACCTGGAATACCGCTCGCCGCACGCGCGATATGCAATCCTCACGAAGCGACAAAGGGGCTGGCAGGCCGAACTCTTGGCCCTCGAATACGATTGGGACGCCGCATCGTCCCGTGCCCTCGCCAACGACCACCCGAAATGGGCGCGGGCCATATCGTCGGGATATGTCAAATAGCTGCTGGCATCGCTCGACCTAAATTGTGCCGCACGGAAGAACGGGAGAACACATGGCCGACGGAATCTCGCTTGCCGACAAGCTCGCGACATTTGGGGATTTCTGGTCCCCACGCACGATCACGACCTTCAACGATTGCGACGTGATGGTGGTGAAAGTGAAGGGAGAATTCACCTGGCACAAGCATGACGACACCGACGATTTCTTTCTCGTCCTGAAAGGCAGACTGGATATCGAGTTGCGGGACCGGACGGTGACGCTCGGTCCGGGCGAACTCTACGTGGTGCCGAAAGGTGTCGAACATCGCCCGGTGGCGCGCGAGGAGGTTCATCTCATGTTGATCGAGCCGACCGGCACGCCGAACACGGGCGACAAGGCGACCGCAGCCGCGCGCAAGTTCGCATAGAGGGCAACTCGCCCGGCGCAGCCCTAATCCCTGGAGGTCACCAGGCTGCTGAAGCCGCCGACCAGTCTAGCTCTTGCCCGCACAAGAGTGTCCCTGGCCGCGCGGCTCAGTGCGCGGATGGCGCGCCAGGCGTCGGTTGCCTGCAGCCACGCCTTCACCTCGGAGTACTTGCCGTACGCCCAGGCAAAAGCCGGAATCCGCATCAGCTTGTCACGGGTGAGATGGAACAGGCGCTCGACCAGCACGAGCTTGAGCAGCTCGCCGATGATGAACGTCACGGCCCCGCTCACGATCTGACCGGTCGCCGCGAGATAGGCTGCCACGGGCTTGACCGGCTCCAGGATAATGACGGGTACCGAAAACAAGGCGAGCGAGCAATAAGGCGACAGCGATCTGATCCAGCCCCGCAATCGCTTCAATTGGAGATGGCGCCCGATCCAGCGCGAGATTGGCCTCGCCACGGCCATGAAGACCGCATCCACCAGGAAGTAGATGGCGGCCGCGATGTAGGTCAGGGGCTTCAGGATCTGCTTCACGATGAACTCTCCCGTGAACTCAAAGCCGTAACCTGGGCCTAAGTTTCACCCCGGCGTGAATAACTCGCGGATTTTCGATGGAACTTTTCGTGTACGGGCCCGCCGCTGCCCGGTTCAGATCTCCGCATAGATCTCCAAAAGATTACCGTCGGGGTCGCGGAAGAACAGCGTCCGATGCCCGAACGACTGGTTCGTCGGCGGTGACAGCAGCGCCACGCCGTGGCGTGCGAGTTCGTCGGCACACGCATCGACTTCGGCCGCGGATACCTTGAAGGCCAGTTGCAGCGCGGCACTGCCCGCCGGCGTCGGCGCGTCAGTCGCGGTTCGGCCCGGCCTTGCGAGAGCCAGCGTGTTGGGGCCCAAGCCGTACTCGATCCAGTTCGGCGACAGCTCCCGCAGCAGCGGAAATGCGAGGACGTCTTCATAGAAGCGCCGCATCGCCGCCATGTCGCGCACGAAAATGACGGTGTAGTCGATCGCACGGATGGCGCGGAAGGGCGAGCGGGTGCGCTGGCCTGGTTCGGTCGTTTGTTCGTTTGTCATCTCGTCCTTCATACCAACGCCGGCCCGTAGCCCGTATGGAGCGTAGCGGAATACGGGGAGCCACAGGCGAGAATCCCGGATTACGTTGCGCTCCATCCGGGCTACAGGGCTCGCGAAACTCTATCGCAACATACCGCCACTGTAACGGACCGCATAGAGCGGCACGCCATCCTGCCGCGCAATCGTCTCGACACCGTGGAAGCGATCGAGCGCGCCCTCGACCTCGTTCCGATAAATCATACCTGCGTGCTCGAACAGATGCGGGCCCCGAAACGGATACTCGATGCTGACGTCCAGCAACGCCTGGCGCAGGAATTTGTAGATCGCGAGGAAGGTGTCTCGATCCGTGATCTCCGCGCGGACGCCACCGCTGTAGCTCATCGACCAAATGACGCGGTCATCCCGAGACACGGTCTCCTGCCCGACGAAGAACCCCATCCCGAAATAGATATCGCGATAGGCATAGGGCGCCGCGCGATGCTCGAGCTGCTTTGAGCCTCTGAGCAGCGGAGCGGCCACGGTGGCGTCGTCGTCGAGGCCCGCATAGGTCCGCCGCTTGGCTTCGATCAGAAACGCTGCGAAATCTCCGGGGATGGACGACATCGGTTATTCCACCAGCTCCGGCCACGGCACGATCGTCGACTTCACCGTCTTCATCGCCATGGCATCCCTGACCGCCTGCGCGACGCCGTCTTCCGTGAACGGATAGATCGTCTGCATCTTCAGCCAGGGATATTTGTCACGGGTGCGGTAGAGCATGTCGACGCCGAGCGGCAGATCATTGGCGGTAAAGCCCCAGGATCCCAGCACATTGAGGTCCTTGGTGCAGATGCGGTGCCAGGACGTGTCGATCGAGCCGGCGTCGGTGAACTGGCCCATCTCGACATAGGTGCCGCCGTCGCGCAGCATCTCGATGCCTTCGGGGCCGGCGGAGGGGTGACCCGAGCAATCCATCACCAGATCGGCGCCGAAGCCGCCGACGATGTCGCGCACGCGGGCGATGCGGTCCTGCGGTGACTTCAGTTCCTCGATGTTCACTGTCGCCTCGGCGCCGAACTCACGCGCGAGCTTGAGCCGCGGCTCCTCCGGCGCACCGACGCAGATCACGCGCCCTGCTCCCATCTCCTGCGCGGCGGCGACCGCGAGAATGCCGATTGGACCCGAGCCCTGGATCACCACCGTGTCGCCCCAGGTGAAACCGCCGGCGCGGCTGGCGCGGTTGAAGGCGCGGATGCAGGACGTCAGCGGCTCCGACAGCGCACCCAGCCGCAGCGACATGTCGTCAGGCAATTTGTAGATCTTGGTGCCCGGCAGCATGTCGAGATCGACATAGACATATTCGGCCCAGCCGCCCCACATGTGAGGCGCTTTGTCGAAGCCGAGATAGCGGCCGTAATAGACCGGCGTCAGGCACTTGTTGGCGACTTGGGGATAATGGATGCAGTAATAGCAGCGGCCGCAGGGCATCAGCGGCGGGATCATCACTTTTGATCCGACCTTGAGCGGCTTGCTCATGAAGTCCTCGGTGAATTCGTCGCCGCATTCGACGATGATTCCGCCGAGCTCATGGCCGAGCGTGAACGGCCACGGCAGCGGCTTCGGCCAATGCCCCTTCAGAATGTGCAGGTCCGTGCCGCAGACGCCGCACGCGCCGACCTTGATCAGCGCGGCCCTCTTGCCGACCTTCGGCCACGGCACGGTGCGAATGACGGGTTCGCTGCCCGGCCCTGCGTGGGTGCAGACGCGGATCTGGTCCATGGCGTGTCCTCGCTGCCCGTCTGTTATGATTGATTGGTGCGGGCTGAAGCGAAGCGTATGTGAGATGCGCGCTGGTGCCAAGCCGCGGTCTCGTAACCCGCATGAGCGAAGCGACATGCGGGGCCAGCATTCCCGGATATCGCTTCGTCATCCGGGCTACGGGACCCTGGTCTCCACACACCCAAGTGCCTTGAGCGCTCGACGGCGAACGTGTAGGCACGGCGCCAAAGTCCCACCCCAGGTGCCCGCTTGAACCCCCTCCCTCAAAATCCCGTCGTCGCGTCCGGCTCGTTCGCAGCGATGAGGTCGGTGCCCTACCGGCTCCAGTTCATCGCTTACGTGCTGGCGATGATGGCCGACAATATCGAGCATGTGATCAGCTATTGGGTGGTGTTCCAGAAATTCCATTCGCCGGCGCTGGCGGGTTTTGCCGTGCTGTCGCACTGGTTGCCGTTCCTGCTGTTCTCGGTCGCGGTTGGCGGGCTGGCGGACCGGGTCGATCCGCGCCGCATCATTCAATGCGGCATGCTGCTGTTCATCGTGGCCTCGGCTGGATGGGGTTTCTTCTTCATCACCGACGCCATCGAGATGTGGCACGCCATGCTGCTGCTGGTGATCCATGGCTGCGCCGGCGTGTTGTGGCAGACGCCGAACCAGCTGCTGCTCTATGATCTCGTCGGTCCGGCCGATCTTCCGAGCGCGGTGCGGCTGAATGCGATGGCGCGCTATCTCGGCATTTTGGTCGGACCTGCCGTCGGCGGCATTATCATGCTGACGCTCGGCACCTCGCATGGCATTATCTTCAACACGCTGTTCTATCTGCCGATGCTGCTGTGGCTGTTCTGGGCGCCGGTGCGGGACAAGAGTGTCGCCGTTCGGCGCTTCGCCGTGCGCGGCCTTGCCGACATCATGCTGACCATCCGCGCCATCGGCACGCAGCCGGTGCTGACGGCGATGACATGGCTCGCCGGCCTCACCTCCTTCATGATCGGCAATGCCTATCACGCCCAGATGCCGGGCTTTGCCGGCGATCTCGGCCACGGCGATCCCGGAATCTCCTACAGCGTGCTGCTCGCGGCCGATGCCGCCGGCGCACTGCTCGCCGGCATCGCGCTGGAATCCTGGGGGCGGCTCAAGGGCACGCCGCGCACCGCGATCATGCTCGCCATGCTGTGGAGCGTGGCGCTGCTCGGCTTCGCCTCGGTGCGGATCTATCCGGTCGCGATCGTGCTGTTGTTCTTTGCAGGCTTCTTCGAGCTGTCGTTCAATACCATGGCGCAGGCGCTGGTGCAGTTGAACGCGCCGTCCGACATTCGCGGTCGCGTCGTCGGCCTCTACAACATGGCGGGGCTTGGGATGCGGGCGTTCAGCGGCATCACGGTCGGACTGTTCGGTGCGGCGATCGGCATCCACTGGTCGCTCGGGCTCTCAGCCGCAGTGCTGCTGGCACTGCTATGTCTTCTCTATGGGCGCGCGACGAGGAAGACGGCCGGTTGACTCCGGCGTCTCCCCACCGCACGCTCGATACAGGGTTTGGGGAGATGAAGCGTTGCGCAATCGCTGGGGCATACTTGCGATCCTGTTCGTCGTTCGCCTCACCATCGCATTCCAGTTCCAGAGCGTGGCCGCGGTCGCGCCGCTGCTGCAGCAGAGCTTCGGCGTCGGGCTCGCCGATATCGGCATCCTGATCGGACTCTATTTCACACCGGGCATCGTGCTGGCGCTGCCGGGCGGCGCGATTGGCCGGACGCTTGGCGACAAGCCCACCACGATCGTGGCGCTGCTGCTGATGACGGCGGGCAGTCTCGTCATGGCCACCACCGACGTCTGGGGCTGGCAGATGGCGGGCCGGCTCGCCTCCGGCGCCGGCGGCGTGCTGCTGACCGTGCAGCTCACCAAGATGGGCACCGACTGGTTTGCGGGAAAGGAGATCGCTACCGCGATGGCGATCTTCGTCAACTCCTGGCCGGCCGGCGTTGCGATCTCGCTGCTGGTGCTGCCGGCGATCGGCACGGCCTATGGCGCGGGCGCCGTGTTCCTCGTGGCCGGCGCGCTCACCGCGATCGGCATTGTGCTGATCACGTTCTACCAAGCACCGCCGGGAGCAACCGCCAGCGCGGCCGGCTCCGGGCGGCTTGATCCGCTCGCGCTTCTGGCGGTGATCGTCGCGGGCGCGATCTGGGGCCTCTATAATGTCGGCTTCGCCATGATCTTCTCGTTCGGCCCCTCGCTGCTCGCCGAGCGCGGCTGGAGCATTGCCGCGGCGGGATCGGCGATCAGCCTCGTGATGTGGCTGTCGGTGATCTCGGTGCCGGCAGGCGGTTATCTCGCCGATCGCTTCAAGCGGCCGTTCGTGCTGGCTATCGTGGCCAGCCTGGTGGTGGCCGGGCTGCTGGCCTGGCTGACCCGGTCCGACGCCGTGATCACGATCCTCGTCCTGATCGGCCTGATCGGCGGCCATCCGGCCGGGCCGATCATGAGCCTGACCGCCCGCGTGCTCGTGCGGGAAACCAGGGCGATCGGGATGGGCGTGTTCTACACTCTCTTCTATGCCGCGATGATGCTGGGACCGGCGGTGGCGGGCCGGCTCGCCAAATCGGCCGGCACGGCCGCGGTCGCGCTTGACCTCGGCGCGCTGACAGTGCTGGCCTGCCCGCCCCTGATGTGGCTTTTCGAACGCATTGTGTCTGTTCGTCATCGCCGCGCCCGATCCTAACGCGGCATTAACCCTGTGCACCTTAGGGTCGTCCCGGACTCCGCCAGGCGGGGGGTCGGGTTGTGAAAATGGCGTTGGCGCACAAAAAATTTCTTCCGGCCGCCGAGGAACGTCGGCGTTTCCAGCGGGTGAAGGTTCACCTGCTCGGCCGCTACATGCTGCCGGACCGCCGTGAATTCCCCTGCCAGGTGATCAACATGTCGCCGGGCGGGCTGGCACTGCTGGCCCCCGGCATCGGCAATGTCGGCGACCGCGTGGTCGCCTATCTCGACCATATCGGGCGCGTCGAGGGCAAGATCACCCGCATCATCGACAATGGCTTCGCCATGACGGTCGGTGCCACGCCGCGAAAGCGCGACAAGCTTGCGGCACAGCTGACCTGGCTCGCCAACCGCGACATCCTCAATCTGCCGGAAGACCGCCGCCACGATCGTATCGTGCCGCGCAATCCGATCGCGGTGCTGACGCTCGAGGACGGCACCAAGATGACCTGCCGCATCATCGACCTCTCGCTGTCGGGCGCCGCCATCGCCGCGGAGAACCGCCCCCCGCTGAAATCGACGGTTTTGCTCGGCCGGGTGCAGGGCCGCGTGGTCCGAAACCTCGAAGATGGCTTCGCGCTCGAGTTCATGCATTCGCAGCCAATTGAAACTCTCGAAGAGAGCGTTACCGCGCGGTAAAGCGCGAAGGCACCAAAACCACTGCATTTCCAGTACTGAAGGCGGCCTCCGCGATGCGGACGCCGCCTTTTTCATGAGTGGCGTCGAGGCTCGCGCGGGTTAACGCGGAGGCTGCGGGAGCGTGCAAACAACGGTTCCGCTAGCGTTTCCGCGTTAATCCATAAAATTTGAATCAATTGCAGTCATATCGAATTTTATTCAAATTTGACTCAAGTATAGATCGAATTCGCCGCGTGTTTTACTTGCATTCGTCTCGACTTGACTTGACTGACTTAGCGGCAACTCAAAAGCTGCCTGCGCAATGTGGTCCCAACAAGAAACGGGGGCCGCAATGTTTCATTTCAGGGGACAGGGGAAGGGATTGGCGCTCGCCGCCATGCTCTTCGGAATGAGCGCGGCAGCGCAGGCCGGCGAAGGCCGTCTGCTCTACGCAAGCCTCGGCGACACCACGCGTGCGCCGATCGGCTGGGTCGAGTTCTGTGCGGACAATGCCGCTCAGTGCCAGGGCGCACCGACGCAACCGCGTGACATCGTGATGTCGCAGGCTGCATGGCGCGACCTCGTCAAGGTCAATCGCTGGGTCAACGAGACCGTCAAGCCTTTGACCGACCAGGAGCACTGGGGCGTGATCGAAAAGTGGTCGCTGCCGTCGGACGGTTACGGCGACTGCGAGGACTACGTGCTATTGAAGCGCAAGATGCTGATCGATGCCGGATGGCCGCGCGAGGCCCTGCTCATCACCGTCGTGCGCGACAAGAAGGGCGAAGGACACGCGGTGCTGACGGTGAAGACCGACAAGGGCGAGTTCGTTCTCGACAATCAGAACGAGAACGTCGTTGCCTGGACGGAGACCGGCTACCGCTTCGTCAAGCGCCAGTCGCAGAGCGATCCCAATGTCTGGGTCTCGCTCGGCGACACCAAGCCGGCGATCTCCACCGCCAGCGCAAGGGATCAGTAGAGACAAACGAAAGAGATACGCGACCCGGTCACATCCCCACCCCTCCCCGTCCCAGACCGGTTCGCGCGCGGCCAGCCATCCCCCAATGGCTGGCCGCAACTTTTTTAGGGTGTACTTCGCTTAGTTCTGCGGCGCCTGCCGCGACCAGGGCACGCGCGCGACGGTGAAATCGCGCCATGTGCTTTGCAGGACGGGTTGCACCCCGATCGACGCGCGCGCCTGCCAGCCTGCGATCGCCGCCGCGGCGATGGTGCCGTCGGGCTCGGCATCAAGCCCGTCCAGCAATGATGCCGTAACCGCCATGTCGTTGACGGCGCCAAGCTGCTCCTGCAAGCCGGCGAGCCTTCGCGAGAATTTTCGCGTGGATTTGCGGTCTGCGAACAGCGGCAGCAGAAACTCGCTGAGATAGCGCAGCCGCTTGGTCGCGAGCCGCAGGCGGTGCAACTGTTCGGCGGAAAGCGACTTGAAGCGGCGGCCGCGCTTGAGCACCTTGGCGTATTGCGCCGATAGGATGCGTGCCGCGAAGTCGGCCGCGGGTTCGGCGAGCTGGCCGAGATCCTCGGTGGCGACGTCGTTGCGCCAGCCGCGCGCCTCGATCCAGTTGCCGAGGCCGAGCAGGAACATGGCGCAGCGGCGATCTTCGAGGGCGCCATGCGCCTTGCGATAGGCGTCGGACTGGCGCCCGGCCGCAGCCAGGCCCAGTGCATCGAAGCCCGCGACCGACGGACAGGCTGTTGCGATCTTCGGCAAGGTATCGAGCCGGAACACATCCCAGTCGCGCGCAGCGGAGAGCTCTTGCGCCAGCCATCTGGCTTCCAACCGCAGCGCATCGAGATTGCTGAGCGCGCCGACCGACCCCATCAGATCCAACGCCGATCGAAGCCGGCGCAGCGAGACGCGCAGCTGATGGATTCCTTCCCGATTGCGGCCATCCTCGGCCGCCGGCAGCGACTGAAGCAAATGGAGGAAGCAGGAACGCAGGATTGTCGCGAACGCCTCGTCCAATGTCACCGACGGATCGAGACGAAGTTTTCGCGGACGCCGCGCCGAGGGTGGCTTGTCGGCGGCAAGATCGAAGCCGCGTGCCGATTTGGAGCGAATGGACGGCTTTACGTCGCCGTGCTCCGCGAGCCGCAGCGCGATCTCGTAGACCGCGCTCGCGCTGCCGCTCTTGAGCTCCAGCTCGATCTCGCTCACCGGCAGTGAACGGTCGCCGGCCGTCAACTCACCCTGGTCGAAGGCGATCTCGACCGTGCCTGACGGCAGTTCGATCGGCCGCGCATGGCGATGGACATCGGCAGTGAAGACCGATTCGAGCGGCTGCGCTTCCAGGTTGCCGCGAAGCTTCTCGGGAATGAACGGCATTGCCAAACCGAGATCGGGCGCAAGCGACGGTACCCTCATCTCCCACTCACCACGGCGGAGCGGATCGTCCACCGCATCGGTCTTCACGGTCTGCACGAAGCGCGCGCCGCTCTGACGAACGCGCAAGCTCAAGCCGTGGCGACGCAACGTCCGCTCCGGCGTGTCGTAATAGACGGACTTGAGATGTTTGCGCGCGCCCTTGTTGCGCGCGTTCATCGCGATCACAGGCGCGGCCTTGAAATGCGCCATGCGATCGGCATCGACGAAAAGCTTGAGCTCGATCTCACCGGCACCATGCGCGGCAGCGCTCGACCGCAGTGGTTCCGTTGCCGGTTCCGCGTCTTGCAATGGCGTCTGATCGATCACAGGTTCCGCGACGAGTTCGGCCGGCTCACGCTGCCTGAAGAAGCCAGCAACGACTTGCGTTCTCTTGTTTTCCCTTGCAACAGGATTTCCATCCCGCGCGCTCGGAGCCTTGCGAACCGGCGTTGCGTCTGACTTCAGCATTTACGGTAACATGACAGTTCGATGACAGAGCGCCATCCTATAGCCGGTGTGGCTCGCGAGGAATAGTCACGTGACGTCGCAGCGCCCTACCGTCCACACGAGGCTGGGAGCGCACAATCCAGCTTGACCACAGGAACTAAATTGCCGCTGGGCACAGCAAGCGATCGAGTTGACTGCGAATCCCGCCCTTCTCGAAACCGAGATGAACGCGTCAGCGAGCTTGACTCATGCCAACCTTCCCGCAATCGGTGGCGATGGCGTCGAGCGCGCTGCCCTGTCCCTCCGGCCGTTGCTTCATCGGCTAGCGGCACAGGCAATCACAAGGAGTTGGCATGACGTCGTTCCGTCCCGTCATCGCGTTGTCCAGGGGCCTCGAAGTCCTTCGGGTGATCAATCAGGAACGGCAGTCGACCGTCGGCTCGCTGCACAAGGCGACGGGGCTGAACAAGTCAACGATCGTCCGCATGCTCGAGACGCTGGAACATGAAGGTTATGTGGTACGTCGTACCGAGCCGGCCAGCTACGCGCCGACGGGACGGGCGCTGCTGCTCAGCGCAGGCTATGATGAGCCGACCTGGATTGGCGGCATCGCCGAACCCATCCTGAACAAATTCCGCAAGCAGATCCATTGGCCGTCAGACATCGCGGTGCTCGATCAGGAGTCCATGGTCATCGCCCACACGACGCGCGTCGATGGATCGCTGCTGTTCAGCCGCCCGCCGGGTTTTCGCTTTCCCGTCCTCGGCACCTCGATGGGACGCGCCTATCTCGCCTTCTGCGAACCCGCCGAGCAGGAGCGCATTGCCGCACGGCTGGCCCTTGGTCCGGAGCCCTGGAACGATCTGGCGCGCAATCCCGGCAGACTTGCCAAAGTGCTGCGCACGATCCGTAGCGCGGGGTTCGCAGTCATGGACGAGACCTACAGCCGCCGCGTCTTCGGGGGCGCAGTGTGGGCGATCGGCGTACCCGTCGTTTTGCGGAATCGCCTGTTCGGCAGCATGAACGTGATGATGCTTCGCGAGGCGGTCGGTCTGGAGGACGGTGTGCGGCGCTTCGTACCGCCGATGAAGAAAGTCGCTTCCGCACTTGCCGAGGCGCTCGGTGCCAAGCTTGCTGCGCCGGGTTCTCCTGCAGGTCGGCGATGATCATTTCACACAGTGAAACGATATTTTGATTTCTTGACCCCCCTTCCTGCCCGTGTGACACCTCGTTGCGGCGGCTGCCTGCTGCCCAATGACACAGGGAAAAGGGGAGGCCGAAGTGCGGACATCCGCGAGAATTTGGGCTGCCGCGATGGCATGCCTGACGATGGCCGCTTCTGAAACGGCTTTGGCCGAAGCCTGGCCGACCCGGGCAATCAGGATCGTCGTCTCCACGCCGGCAGGCGGCATCACCGATGCCTTCGCCCGCGCCTATGGCGACTATATCTCGCAGAAGCTTGGCCAGCCGGTCATTGTCGAAAACAAAACCGGAGCCAGCGGTGCGCTGGCGGCACAGTCGGTGAAGGATTCCCCGGCCGACGGCTACACGCTGATGTACACGATCTCGTCCACCTTGCTCGGTAACCGGCTGTTGTTGAAATCGCTGGCCTATGATCCGGACAAGGATTTCACGATCGTCGCGATGACGCCTTCGGGGCATCTGCCGCTGGTGGTCCATTCCGCCACCAATGCAAAGACGATCGAAGAGTTCGTCGCGTACGCACGTGGCAACAAGGTCACGGCCGGCTCGTACGGCATCGGCTCGTTCGCACATATTGCGATCGCCGAGCTCAACCGGCAATTCGGTCTCGACATTTCCATCGTGCATTACCGCGGCGAAGCGCCGATGTGGCAGGATCTGGCCGCGGGGGTGATCCAGGCGGCCGTCGGCAGCTATCAGGCTGCGCTACCGGTGCTCGATACCGGCATCGGCCGCCCGATTGCCGTGCCGACACCAGTGCGCATGAAGAAGCTGCCCGAAACCAGGACATTTGCCGAGCAAGGGGTCACGGGCAATGTCTTCCAGCTCATCAGTTTTACCGCGCTGGTGGCGCCCGCTGCGATGCCGGCAGACCGGATCGACATGCTCGCCAAGTTGATGGTCGAAGGCGGCAAGACGGAGCGCGTGCAGAAGCTGCTCGATGCCTTCGGCGTCGACCAGCCGGCCATGGATCGCGCATCCTCGATTGCGCTCTACGAAAAGGAAGGGCCGATCTGGCTCGAGTCGATCAAGACTCTCGGATTAGAGCCGCAATAGCCGCCGTCGCGCCCAGCCGGGTGCGGACGCGCCTCGTTGAGCTCAGACCCCGAGCACGTCCGCGAGTCGCAACTCGTCAGCGGCGGGATCCTTCAGAAACAGCTCGGCCTCGATCTCGTTCAGATGCGACAACATCTGCGCGCGCGCGGCCTCCCTGTCGCATTTGCGGATCGCGGAGACGATTCCGGCGTGATGATCGGTGCCGCAGGCCGGCGTGTCGTGCCGGCGGTAGAGCAGGATGATCAGCGAGGACCGCGCGATCAGCTCCTTGAGAAAACCAAGATAGATGCTGTGGCCACTCATCTCGGCGACGAGTCGATGGAAGTCGCCGGAGAGGCGGACCGAAGCACGCGCATCGCCACGCAGCTCCGCCTCGCGCTCCTCGGCAAGATGCCGCTGGAGACGCCCGATCCAGGCCGGCGACACCGCGTCAACGGCGTGATCGACGATTGTCGGCTCGATCAGGCGGCGCGCCTCGAACACTTCGCGGGCGTCCGCAGGCGTCGGCCGCGCGACGAAGGCGCCGCGGTTCTTCTCGATGTTGACGATGCCCTCGTGCGCGAGCTGTTGCAGCGCGGTGCGAACCAGCGTTCGGCTTGCTCCGTAGATCTCGCCGATCTCGTCCTCGCCGAGTTTCGTGCCGGGCAACAGGCGATGCTCGAGGATCGCCGCAGTCACACCTTCCCGGATGCGGCTGACGCGATCGCTCGCATCTGGCGCGTCGGAGTTCGGTCGGGACTTGACGGCCATGGGGGTGAGGACTCGATCGTCGACGAGGGCGTTGAATCCTAATCGACCAGCTGTATCCAATCACAGGCGAAACTTTATACAATCCGCGCCTGTTTTGTGTGCACGCAACTGCGAAGGCAGCGAACCGCCCAAGCCCGTGGGATTCGATCTAACGATCTGACTCCGCTGCACTGTTTTGGAATTCGGCCGGCCGAGAACGATTCAAGCGCGATTGGCATGGACCTTGCGGAGAGAGGCGCAGCATCGCCCTCGCCCCGGACACGCCATGGCCACTCCCGCCGCCCTCGAACTGGTCGCCGTCACCAAGCGCTACGACACGACGCTGGCGGTCGACACCGTCAATCTGAAAATCCCGGCCGGCACTTATTGTTGCCTGCTCGGCCCCTCCGGCTGCGGCAAGACCTCGACCTTGCGCATGATCGCCGGCCACGAGGCCGTCAGCGAAGGCGACATCATCCTGGGTCCGCAGAACGTCACGGATCTCGAACCCGCCAAGCGCGGCACGGCGATGATGTTCCAGTCCTACGCGCTGTTTCCGCACCTCACCGTGCTCGACAACGTGGCGTTTGCCCTGAAAATGCGCGGCATCGACCGGGCGACGCGGCACAAGCGCGCCGGCGAGTTGCTCGAGCTGGTGGCGATGACGCCCTATGCGGCCCGCCTCCCCGCACAGCTGTCCGGCGGCCAGCAGCAGCGCGTCGCGCTCGCCCGCGCGCTGATCACGGAGCCGCAGATCCTGTTGCTCGACGAGCCGCTCTCGGCGCTCGATCCGTTCCTGCGGGTGAAGATGCGGGGCGAATTGAAGCGGCTGCAGCGCGAGCTCGGCATCAGCTTCGTTCAGGTCACGCACGGCCAGGAAGAGGCGATGGCGCTGGCCGACCACATCGTGGTGATGAACCAGGGCAGGATCGAACAGCAGGGAAGCGCCCGCGACATCTTCCATCACCCCCGCACCGAATTCGTGGCGCGCTTCATCGGCGGTCACAACGTCCTCAGCGACGCAGGCAAACTCATCGCCGTGCGCGCCGATCAGCTCGGCATCGCGCCGTTCACTGACGGCGCCTTCGGCGCGCCCGCGCTACTGACCCAGACCGAGTACCAAGGCTCCTACATCGCCGTCTCGCTCACGCTCGACGACGGGACCGCCCTGTTTTCCCACCTTCCCGAGGCCGCCTTCGACGTCCACCAGTTCCGGCCGGGCGATCGCGTGCTGGCCATCTGGGATCCCGCCAAGGCGCAACGTCTGCAATAGCGCCGATCAATCACCGGAATGCGCAACAGAGGAGTGAGTGATATGACCGAAACGACCAGGAAGAAGGGCCTTAGCCGCCGCACGCTACTGAAGAGCACCGCGGGTCTCGCCGGACTTGCCGCGGGCTCCGGCGCCATCACAGGCTTTCCCTATGTAATGTCGGCCGAGCCGAAGGTGCTGCGCTATCTCGGCACCGCAGTGAACGAGGGTGACGAGATCTCCAAGCAGTGCCTGAAGGACACCGGCATCAAGATCGAATATATCACCGCGACCACCGACGACGTCACCAAGCGCGTGATGACCCAGCCGAATTCCTTCGACGTGCTGGACACCGAATATTTCGCGCTAAAGAAGATCGTGCCGTCGGGCAACATCCTTGCCCTCGACGCGAGGAAGATCAAGGAATTCGACAACATCACGCCGGTCTTCACCAAGGGCGTCACGCCCGGCGGCAAGAAGATCGGCGGCCAGGGCACCGCACCCTGGAAGGTGCTCTATCTCGAAGGCAAGGACTCCAAGAAGTTCGCGACGTCTGCCACCGAGTTCGTCACGCTGATCCCGACCGTCTACAACGCCGACACGCTCGGCATTCGCCCCGATATCATCAAGCGTCCGATCAGCTCGTGGGCCGAGCTGCTCAACCCCGAGTTCAAGGGCAAGGCCTCGATCCTCAACATCCCCTCGATCGGCATCATGGATGCCGCGATGGTCGTGGAAGCCACCGGCAAGTACAAATATGCCGACAAGGGCAACATGACCAAGGAAGAGATCGATCTCACCATGAAGGTGATGACCGAGGCCAAGAAGGCGGGCCAGTTCCGCGCCTTCTGGAAAGACTTCAACGAGAGCGTCAACCTGATGGCCTCGGGCGAGACCGTGATCCAGTCGATGTGGTCGCCGGCGGTGACGAAGGTCCGCTCGATGGGGATTGCCTGCACCTTCCAGCCGCTCAAGGAAGGCTATCGCTCCTGGGCCTCCGGCTTCTGCGTCTCCAAGGGCGTCTCGGGTGCGAAGCTCGAATGGGCCTATGAGTTCGTCAACTGGTTCCTGTCCGGCTATGCCGGCGCCTATCTCAACCGCCAGGGCTACTACTCGGCCGTGCTCTCCACCGCGAAGGCGCATATGGAGCCTTACGAGTGGGCCTATTGGATGGAAGGCAAGGCGGCCGAGAAGGACATCAAGGCGCCCGACGGCTCGCTGCTCGAGAAGGCTGGCGCCGTGCGCGACGGCGGCTCCTACGAGGACCGCATGGGCGGCGTCGCGTGCTGGAACGCCGTGATGGACGAGAACGACTACATGGTCCGCAAGTGGAACGAGTTCATCGCGGCGTAATCTGATGGACACGTCGGAGGACATTTTGCAACAGGCATCTCCGGACCTGGTCCGGGGATCGGAGACGGCGCGCCGCAGCAAAGCGGCGCGGCTGTCACCCTCCTTCATCTCCTGGCTCCAGGCCGGGCCGATGATGCTGGTGTTCCTCGCCTTCTTCCTGATCCCGCTCGTCTTCGTCGTCATCGTCTCGTTCTGGGACTACAACGAATACCAGTTGCTGCCGGCCTTCTCGGGCCGCGGCTACACCGACACGTTCGAGGGCTGCATCGCGCAGCTCCCCGATCTCTGCACGATCGCCAAGACTTATCTGAAGACGCTGAAGCTTTGTTTCATCGTGTGGGTCATCACACTCTTCATCGGCTTCTGGGTCGCCTACTTCCTCGCCTTTCACGTCAAGTCGAAAACTTGGCAGATGGGACTGTCGCTGCTCTGCACGATCCCGTTCTGGACCTCCAACGTGATCCGCATGATCGCCTGGATTCCGCTGCTCGGGCGCAATGGCCTTGTCAACTCAGGCTTGGTGAAGACGGGGCTGATCAACCATCCCGTTGAATGGCTGCTGTTCTCCGAATTCTCCGTGGTGCTGGCGCTGGTGCACCTCTTCACCTTCTTCATGGTGGTGCCGATCTTCAACTCAATGGTTCGCATCGACAAATCGCTCATCGAGGCCGCCTATGACGCCGGGGCGACCGGTTTCCAGACGCTCGTCAACGTCATCATTCCCCTGGCAAAACCCGGCATCGTGATCGGCTCGATCTTCGTCATCACCATCGTGATGGGCGACTTCATCACCATCGGCGTGATGGGCGGGCAGCAGATCGCGGCCGCCGGCAAGATCATCGAGACGCGGGTGAATGCGCTGCAATTCCCGGCAGCAGCGGCCAATGCCGTGATCCTGCTCGTCATCACGTTCCTGATCATCACCATGATGTCGCGTATCGTCGACATCAAGAAGGAGCTCTAGAGCATGAAGGAAGGACGCCCGCGCTCTTTCTACGTGCTCGCGATCTTCTTCGCGGCCTACACGCTGTTCCTCTACGGCCCGATGATCGCGATCTATGTGCTGTCGTTCCAGGGACCGCAGGGCGGCCTCACCTTCCCGATGAACGGTGTATCGACTTTCTGGATCGCAAAATTGTTCCAGGGCACCGGCATCGTCGATCTCGGCGCCGCCTTCCGCCGTTCGCTGCTGCTTGGCATCATCGTGATGATCGTCACCGTCGTGCTGTCGGTCGCAGCGGGCATGGCGTTTCGCCGCAAGTTCAAGGCGCAAAGCATCCTGTTCTACTCCGCGATCGCGAGCCTCATCGTGCCCTCGATCATCACCTCGCTCGGCATCTCGCTTGAATTCCGCATCATCGACGATCTGATCAAGGCGCATTGGAACGAGAATTTCGAGACCTCGATGGGTCTGCTCACCTCGGGCCTCGGTGCACATCTGACCTGGACGCTGCCGTTCGGCCTTCTCATCATGTTCGCGATCTTCAATCGCTTCGATCCCAGGCTCGAGGAAGCCGCGCGCGATCTCGGTGCGACACCGTGGCAGGCGTTCCGTCATGTCGTGCTGCCGATCATCCTGCCCTCCGTGATCGGCATTGGACTGTTCGGCTTCACACTGTCCTGGGACGAACTCGCGCGTTCCAGCCAGGCGATCGGGGCGGTGAACACGCTGCCTCTCGATCTCCAGGGACTCACCACCACCGTGACGAACCCCGACATCTATGCGCTCGGCACCGTGATCTCGGCCGTCTCGTTCACGGTGATCGCGCTTGCGCTTGGCACCATCCACATGCTCAACAAGCGACAGGCGGCCAAAGGCTCGGACGCCGGCAAAGGGCTTGTCTGAGAAGGGGCTTGTCTGATCCGATGCGGCTTCACGTCGTCAATCCCAACACCACTGCGTCCATGACGGTGAAGATCGCCGCTGCCGCGCGCGCGGTCGCCCTGCCCGACACCGTGATCGATGCGCGCCAGCCCACGATGGGCCCGGTCTCGATCGAGGGATTTTACGACGAGGCGTTCGCGGTGCCGGGCATGCTCGGCTGCATCCGCGAGGCCGACCGCGACGGCGCGGATGCGCATGTCATCGCCTGCTTCGACGACACCGGCCTCGACGCCGCGCGCGCTGCGGCAAGGGCACCAGTGATCGGCATTGGCGAGGCCGGCTTCCACATGGCGAGCCTGATTGCCGCGCGCTTCGCCGTGGTGACGACGCTCGGTGTCTCCATCGTGCCGATCGAGCATAATTTGCGGAAATACGGCCTCGCCGAACGCTGCGCGCGCGTCCGCGCCGCCGAGGTGCCGGTGCTCGCGCTCGAGGAGCGCAACACCGATGCGCTCGCAAAAATCTCTACGGAAATCACGGCCGCGATCCGCGACGATCGCGCAGAGGCCATCGTGCTCGGTTGCGCCGGCATGGCCGATCTCGCCAATGAACTCGCCGCCACGCACAGCCTGCCCGTGATCGACGGCGTCGCCGCCGCGGTGACCTTGGCAGAATCACTGGTGCGACTGGGACTGAAGACCTCCCGGCTCGGGCCCTACGCGGCGCCGCGCTCGAAGACCCATTCCGGTCCGTTTTCGCTGTTTCAGCCCTGATCTCTGCCTCTGACGGGGGCACGGATGCCCTAAGGCATCCTGATTGTTGGTTTTTTTGCTCTTAGCCTCTTTTTGGTCCCATTCCTTGCCGACACGTAACGCTTTCGGGACGCCCCGGTAACCTCAGGTTGCCGGTCTTCGCCACTCACCAAGTTTCAATTTGGGTTTTGTCAGCGATGATCGATCTCGCAGAGGACACACGGTCCCATCCCCTCTTTCGCCTTGGCGCCCAGCCTATCGCGCTGACCGCCGCCGCGCTCCTGCTCCTGATCGCGGGGGTGACCTCGATCGCGATCTGGCGTGCCTATACCGGTGCGGCCCCTGAGACCGACCGGGTGGTGGCGTCGCGGCAGCTGCAGGCTCGCACCGCACAGGCATCCGAGCAGCTGGTCGAGAAGACCAAGGGGCTGGAGGCAACCCAGCAGGAATCGATTGACCAGCTCCAGGTCGTGCAAGACCAGCTCCAGAGTGTGAAGCGCTTGCTCGCATTCCAGCAGGCCGACACCAAGCGTCTGTCCGAGCAGGTCACGATACTCAACGAGTCCATCGATGGCCTGCGGCAATCCTTTGCCAGCGCCCGGGCGAGCGAGGCGGAGACTCCCTCAGTTACCCGCAGGAAACCTGCACGGCATCGTGTCCATGCCAGTGCACGCAAGCGCTCGCGCGGCTGAGCAGCCGGCGCCGCCACCCTTAAATTTTTGGACTTGTGAACTGGATCACATTCGCCCGTGTGATTCCAAGCGATGCTCGCCGTTACCGGATGGCGTGAGCCGATTTCAATGTCCGGGGCTGGCAAGGTCGTTGACGGTATATTGCGTCAACGGCCTTGTTTTTTGACGGGTACCGCCGCCTATTCGCAGACATCCACGGGGCGGATGCGCCAGCCCGCTGGCGTCATGACGCGCTTCCGCACAACGTAGCAGCCGCCATAACCGCCATCATCGTATCGGGTACCATAGTAATATGGATTGCCGTAATACGGTTGGCCGTAGCCGTAATACCCGCCGTAGTAACCTGCGCCGGCGATACCGGCACCGATGGCGACGCCTGGCCAGAAGCCACTGCCATGCCAGTGGCCGCCATGACCCCAGCCGCCACCACGGCCCCAGCCACCGCCGCCATGACCCCAGCCGCCGTGACCGCCCGCTTGTGCCGCCTGCGGCATCGACGACCCAACCGCCACCACAGCCAGCGCCGTCAACATCATCTTCCGTATCATCACTCGATCCTCTGCGTGGATACCCTCCACGCTCCAAAGCAGGACCAAGCTAATCGGCTTGAGGCGTTCCTGACAGCCTCACTGTCTCACTTCCCCGCGAGCGTCAGCAGCCGCGGCAGATGCTCTTGAGCTTCTTGTCGAGCAGCCGGTTCTCGGCGTTGACGGCGGCGTCGGTGGACCCACCTGCGCCGGTCCCAGTGGTGACGCCGGGTGCATTCGCACCGGACGATTGGGCGGTCCCCAGACTGTTGGTGCCTGGCGCGGGAGCCGGAGAATTGGCGACACCTCCGGCCGATCCTGTGGAGCCGCCGGTGGCTTGCGCGAACGATGCGGCCGGCACCGGAACAAGGGCGAAGATCACGATCACGGTCTTGATTGAACGGGCTATAGGCAATCTGGCCATTGAAATTCTCCTTCGCCGATCAACCGCCGCAGCAAGGACCGGTTCCGGAACAAATGCCGTCGCATCAGCTTGAAACCGGGAAGGCGGGCACGATCACGCGCAAGCTGATCTTCTGCTCCGCAAACAGAAAGGCGCAGTCACGATGAACGATCGCGATGCTTTTGCAGAAGGCGAACGCGCGGCGCGTAAAAACATTCCGGCGGAAGCCAATCCGTACCAGGACGGTAGCGATGAGCATGCCCTATGGTCCGCGGGGCACGAGAAGGTCGCAAGCGCAATAGAAGCGCGCGAGTCCGAAGGAAGCTGAGTTCACCCGATCCGCTTGAGGCCCTTTGTGAAGCGCGGTCCATTGGCGACGTAGAACTTCGCAGCACTCCCCATCTTCTGCACCTGAGCATCGTCGAGCGTGCGGATCACCCGCGCCGGCGAGCCGATGATCAGGGACCGTTCGGGAAACTCCTTGCCCTCGGTGATGACGGAGCCGGCGCCGACGATGCTGTTGCGCCCGATCCTGGCGCCGTTCATCACGATTGAGCCCATGCCGACGAGTGCGCCCTCCTCGATGGTGCAGCCGTGCAGGATGACGTTATGCCCGACCGTACAGTTCCTGCCGATCTGAAGCGGAAAACCGAGATCGGTGTGGCAGGTCGAGCCGTCCTGCACGTTGGCGCCCTCGCCGATCTCGATCCACTCATTGTCGCCGCGCAGCACCGCGCCGAACCAGACGCTCGCGCCCGGCTTCAGGCGCACGCGGCCGATCACGGTAGCGGTCTCCGCGATGAAGTAGTTGCCGTCGGCGGGAAGGTCGGGCGCCTGCCCGTCGAGCTCGTAGATCGCCATGAGGGTCTCCTGTCGCGTCAACCCCAGCCATAGCGAAACGGCGGCCTTGACGCAAAGGGCCGCCGCGCAGGCAGCCCTACAGCGGCGCGCATCAGACCAGAACGCCGGCCGCGCGGAGCGTCATCAGGAAGAAGGTGCCGCTCATCATGCTCCAGAAGCCGGCGATGACGGTCGCCATCATCACGAATTCGACGCGGCGGCTCTCCACCTGCCTGCCGCGCAGAGTATTGCGCATGATGATGAAAGGCGCCGCGAACACCAGGAACGGAACCGCCGCGAAGGTCTTCGGCGCCACGCCGTCCTGCAACAGACCGAAGCCGGCCGGCCGCTGTGCGACCGTCTGGTATCCGCTCACGAGCGCTCCCGCGAGCGCGAAACCAATGCCGATCGAGAAGAATGTGTTGAGAGCTTCAGGTGTCATCGGAACAGTCCGCCCTTACGCAACGCGAGGTACCTTCCTGTGACAAAGAGTGCCGGTTAACGCTACATTATCCTTAAGGGAAGGTTAACGCCGCCAGCCGTTCCACGCAGGCCTCTCTCCCTTCCCTGCAGCCGGCCAACGCTCCGCGAAATCGCCACCACGTGGCATATTCGCCGCTGATTCGTCGGCCATCGGCCGACTTCCGGCTCATTCGCGCGGCTCATGACGGTGTTTTCGGCAATTTCCCCTCAATCTCCCCGGGTGCGCACCCGGGCCCACGTCGTCCCGATCGTGCTCGGCGGCATTGCCGCGGTGTGCGCCGTCGCGCTCGTCGCCTATTTGTTGTGGCCGACCTGGGGGCCGAGCGGCGCGAACGCCCCGGACAAGCTGCCGGTGAGCGTCGGCGGCACGCTGTTCAACCTGCCGACCAACGCGATCCGCATGAAGATCCAGCGCCACTCCGGGCCACAGGAGCGGATCGATCTCGACTTCCTGTACCCTTCGCTGGAGCCGCCGGGCGCGCCGAAGCACGTCACCGCCGATAGCGTGGATGCGGCGATGCAGCCGATCGACCGCATCTTCCTGTCGATCGCCGCACATCGCGATGCGCTCTCGCCCGAGCAGCGCACCGCCACGATTTATCCACGCTATCTCGACCAGGCCGCGGCAATGCCTCAGGATGGGCTGACGATGCGGATATTCCGCGCTGACACGCCTTACGGCACCGAGGATCTCTATTCTGCCGCAAGTCCCGCGCTGACCGCGCGCTGCACGCGCGATGGTGCGACGCCCGGCATGTGCCTCGCCGAACGCCGCGTCGGCGGCGCCGACCTCACCTTCCGCTTTCCGCGCAGCTGGCTGTCGCAGTGGCGCGATACGGCGGAAGCGATGGAGAAGCTGACGGCGCAGCTGCGCGGCCCGAAGGGCTGAACGCGACCGCGCGACCTGCGCCTCCAAAACAAAAACTGCGAAAACAACCCCATGCACAGTAGCCAAGCTCCTGTAATGCTTCGTATTTTTCGAAGTCAGCTTCGCGCGTATGGTGTCAGGATGGGGCGGCGGCGAAGCTGTTGCTCGTCCTTGCGAGCGAAGCGAAGCAATCTCGGCTACATTGCCTTTTCATCTCAATGCACGATGCCGTGCTCGTCCGACTCACGGACCGAACCGGCAGGCATCCGCGACAGAGGTTAGTCATGATTCTCCGCAGAAGTGACGGTGTGTGGCTAAATGAACCGCAGCGATGGGCGGCAAAGGGTGATGACCTGCGGATCCTCACGGACAAGGCCACGGATTTCTGGCGCGAAACCCATTACGGCTTCAATCGCGATAGCGGACATTTCCTGGGCTTTCCGACAGGCGAAGCATTCACCGCAGATTTGCGTGTTCAGGGCGATTTCCGGGCGCTCTATGATCAGGCGGGCATCATGGTGCGCCTCGACGCGCATCATTGGGTCAAAGCCGGAATCGAATTGTCAGATGGCCGCGCTATGCTCGCGAGCGTGCTGACAAACGGGCAATCAGACTGGGCGACAGCACCCTATGAGCATAATGCCAGCGACTTCTGGGTCCGCGCGACCATCGCCAACGGTGTCCTTCGTCTGCAAGTTTCGGCCGACGGCAAATCCTGGCCCCTCATGCGGCTGGCGGCGTTTCCTAAAGCAAACTCCTACCTTGTGGGACCGATGGCCTGCACACCCGAACGGGCGGGGCTAGAAGTCGTATTCTCGACGTTTCGTCTGACACCTCCCCCCGGAAAAGACCTGCACGACCTGAGCTGAACATCACCCTTGCAGAAATATGTTCTTGCAAGAAAGCAAAGGCATGGAGCCGCGCCCGCGCGGCCCCGTTGAGCGAGACGATCGCCGAACTATTCCTGGTCGACGAGGTCGTCCTCGAGGATCGCCATCTGGAATTGGAACGAGCGATCATCGTCCTCGTCGTCGACGAAGAGCACACCGATGAATTCCTCGCCGATATAGACCTCGGCGGAATCATCCTTCTTTGGCCGCGGCACGACGCGGATCTTGGGATTGCCGAATACGCGCTTCAAATACGCGTCGAGCTTCCTAACTTCCTTGACGTCCACGGCAAGTCTCCAATCGAAATCTGGGTTGGCGCGGGTTTTAGGACGAGACGCGACCAACCGCCAGCATGAATTGCCAAAGAATTTTTGGACGAAAGGGGCGGAAAATCCGCCCCTTCCGACAAGCTCGAAGGCCGCCTCAGAGGCCCATCTCAGAGTCCCATGGCGTTGATCATCTGATCCATGGTGCGCGACGGCTCGGCGCAGCCAGCTTCGCCGACGACCTTGGCAGGCACGCCTGCGACCGTCACGTTGTGCGGCACCGGTTTGACCACGACCGAGCCCGCCGCGATGCGCGCGCAATGACCAATTTCAATGTTGCCGAGGATCTTCGCGCCGGCGCCGATCAGGACGCCGTGGCGGATTTTCGGATGGCGGTCCTCGTTCTCCTTGCCGGTGCCGCCGAGCGTAACGCCATGCAGGATCGAGACGTCGTCCTCGATCAGCGCAGTCTCACCGCAGACGAAGCCGGTGGCGTGGTCGAGGAAGATGCCGCGGCCGATGCGCGCGGCGGGATTGATGTCGGTCTGGAATACCGCAGACGCCCGGCTCTGCAGATAATACGCAAAATCCTTGCGGCCCTTCAGATAGAGCCAATGCGCGAGGCGGTGGGTCTGGATGGCGTGAAAGCCCTTGAAATAGAGCAAGGGATCGATGAAGCGCGAGGTCGCGGGGTCGCGATCGTAGACGGCGACGAGATCGGCGCGGAAGGCGTTGCCGAGATCGGGATCGTCGCGCAGCGCCTCGTCATAGGTCTGGCGCACGAGATCGCCCGACAGCGCGGAATGATCGAGCCGGTCGGCGACCCGATGGATCACCGCATCTTCCAGGCGGCTGTGATGCAGCACCGTCGAATAGATGAAGGTCGCAAGCTCCGGCTCGCGATGGACGATGTCCTCCGCTTCGCCGCGGATCCGATCCCAGATCGGATCAAGCGTTGCAAGCTTTCCTCCCGGATTGACCTGATGCACTGCCATGAGATCTGCTCTTTCGAATTGGCTCGTTTCACTGGTTCTATAACACAGTCTAGGCGACAAAGTCCTGACGGGCTTGCCTGAGAGTGAACAGTGCGTTGCCCGGCGGGGGCATGCCAACGCGTTGAATCACAACAGTTTCTTCCGACACCCCGGGCGGCAAGGTCGGCTCAAAATGGTCAGGGTTTCGCCAAATTCAAGCCGGGCGGCGTCAAACTATTGGTGAATTCCGCCTCAACGGTAATTGCGGGCATGGTCCGAGTGAGGACGGAGCGGATTTGACCATCACCACCGATCATGCGCGCGCGGGCGCCGCGGGCTCACTCTGGCTGCGGCTCGCCGCCATCGCCCTGCCGCTCCTGTTGATCGCGCCGGCATTCTGGAACCGCTATCCGCTGTTGCAATGGGATACCGGAGGCTATCTGGCGCGCTGGTACGAGGGCTATCTCGTCCCGAGCCGCTCCACCGTGTTCGGCATCTATCTGCACTATGGCGAAAGTTCAGGGTTCTGGATCAACCTCGCGGTCCAGTCGCTGGCCACGCTGTGGCTGTTGCAACTCACCTTGCGCGTGCTCTCGATGATGCAGACGTTCCGTTTCGTCGTGATCAGCCTGCTCCTGATCCTGTCGACTGCGCTGCCCTGGCTTGCGAGCATGCTGCTCACCGACATTTTTGCAGGCCTGTCGGTGCTGTCGCTATTCCTGCTGGTCGTCGGCGGGCCGCGGACCTCGGCGCTCGAAAAAATCTCGCTGTTCGTCTTCACGGCCTTTGCCGCCGCGACCCACAGCGCCACGCTCGGCGTGCTGCTCGGGCTCTGCATCGCCGGCTGGATGGCGCGGCCGTTGCTGGGGCCCCGGCTTCCGATCGCCGGATTGGCCCAAGCGAGCCTCACCATCCTCGCTGGCGGCCTGATGCTGGTGTCGGCGAACCATGCCTTGTCGGGCAAGTGGACATGGACGCCCGGCGGCACCGGCGTCGCCTTCGGCCGCATGATGCAGGACGGCATCGTTGCGCGTTATCTCAATGACCATTGCCCACGCGAAAAACTCAAGCTCTGCCCCTATCGCGACCAATTGCCGGCGAGCGCCGACGAATTCCTGTGGGGCAAGAGCATGTTCAACACGCTCGGCCGCTTCGAAGGCATGAACGACGAGATGGGCACCATCGTCGTGGGTTCGCTCGCCGACTATCCGGCTTGGCAGGCCGGCGCGGCCTTGCAGGCGCTGGGCCAGCAATTGCTGCATGTGGCGACCGGCGAAGGCACCAATGGCTGGATCCCGCACACCCGCGGCATCATCGAACGTTATGTCCCCTCGCAGGCCGCGCCGATGCGCGCCGCGCGCCAGCAGAATTGGGGACTCGATTTCGACACCATCAACTGGCTGCACGTTCCCGTCGCGCTGGCCTCGATGCTGGCGCTGGTCGCGCTGCTGGCGCATGCCCTCGCGAACCGCCGGCTCGACGACCTGACCTTGCTGGCGGCGACCATCACGCTGGCGCTGCTCGGCAACGCCTTCATCTGCGGCGTGATCTCCGGCCCGCACGACCGCTATGGCGCGCGGATGGTGTGGGTTGCGACCTTCACCGTGCTGATGGCGCTGGCGCGCCGCCTTGGGGAAGACAGCAAAGCGCGGTGAGATTGGGGTGAAGCGCCATCGTGCCTGGTTTCGTCCGAGCAGCGATCGCGTTTATCCAGTAAGACCAGCGCATCGTTGGTTCTCAAGGGTGTTGGAGCCCTTCATCGCCCCCGCAAATCGGCACACGCGGCGGGGCGGTGGCATGAGCACGACCAGCCGTTAGTCAGCCGGCTGCGTGAAAACGGACCCAAGTGCGAGACGGTCAGTGCCGTACAACAACTGAGGCGTTCCGCGGCTAGCTCTTTGTGCCGGTGCCGCCGGCACCGGAAGAATGATTTCGGAAGCGACCCTCCAGTCCTTCCCGACGCGAAGCCAGTTGCTGATCATGAGAAACGGCCTGGCTGTTCCATCTTGCCCCGCATAAGAGACGGTGATGTTCATCGGCACATAGGACTCGGCGACGTCGCGCGTCAGGCCGACAACCCTGAGCTTCGAAAAATCTGGCTCGAGTACGACCGGACCGGGCTACCGATATCATGCAGCTATTGATCAATCGCGGCGTTACCCCAAAAGCCGGCCCAGTTTCCCTCGGACGGGATCGCGCTCTTGGCCACCAAAAGGGCCGAGGGCGATTGCCAGAACATCCGATGCAGAGCCTTGAAATCATGCTTGTTTGCCAATTTCATCAGCCTTCCGAACTTCGATTTGATTGCGCTGAGCGTCGCAGCATTCAGCGGCTCTCTGCTGACGGCGGGAGCAGACGCGGCAGACACGGTGGTAAGAGCCACAGCAGTGAGGGTGACAAGAAGTGCCTTATACATGCAGGAATGTCCATTCCAATGCGTCGCTCACATCATGACAACACTTGTTGCGTTCCGCGATTGGAGGTGTTCACGTCCGTGAGCTGAAGTGTCGTCAGGACGTTTCAGCACTCTACGGATGCCTGGCTTAAAATGGTCGAGCGGGAGCGCGCGGGCTCCCGGCGCCACAGCGCCGGGAGCGGCACCGTCACCTCGTGAGGGCGGCTTTTTCGATCACCTCAGCGACCTGCTTCGCATGGACGACGAGCGAGGCATGGCTGCCGGTGACTTCCGTCGTCTGGGCGTGGATCCTGGCCGCGAACGACTTCTGGGCCTCGGGCGCGAGGACTTTGTCCTTCGTGCTGATGACGTAGAACGTCGGCTTGTCATGCCAGGCCGCAACGTCGACCGGGGCTTCGAATGCAACGTGGTTCAGCGGAAGCTGCGAGTTGGCCAGGTGCGCGGCGATCTCCGGAGGAAGGTCAGCCGCGACGGCTGACGGAAACACCTTTGGATCGATGTACAGATTGCCCTTCGCATCGGGGTGGATCGCCTTGCCGCCTTCGGTCGGCGGACCGGCCTTTGCCAGCGACGCCAGGGATTCACCGACCTCCGGCGCAAAGGCGGACACATAAACCAGCGCCGAAACCTTGGGATCGTTGCCGGCTTGCGTGATCACCACGCCGCCCCATGAGTGGCCGACCAGAACGGTCCTGCCGGCTTGCTTCGCGAGCGCCTGTTTGGTCGCATCGACGTCGGCGGCGAGCGAAGTGAGTGGATTTTCGACGAGCGTGACGTTGTAGCCTTTCTTGGTGAGAATATCGGCAACCGGCTGCCAGCTCGTCTGGTCTACGAAGGCGCCGTGCACGAGCACGACATTGTGCGCTGCCCCCTTGGGCAGTTCGGCGGAATGTACGGCTCCGACCAACGTCGTTCCGGCCAGGAGGACGGTGGCGGCTGAGAGGAGAATAGTTCGCATTGTTTGTTCCTGTTGGCATGTCGGACGAAAGTAGTCCGGGGGAATGGACAGGCGTTTCCAGCAAGGTCGCGGTTCTTCCATCTGCCGTTGGCGAAATGGTTGCCGCACGTCCGGTCGGCCCGCCGTGGCATGACGTATTCCGTGGACCTCTCGGACGATAGGGACCAATCGTCCGTGTCTTGTGTCCGATCGTCCGCGGTTCTAGTCTCGGGGGATGGATATACTCACCCAGGTGCTCGATCGGGTTCGTCTCGGCGGGACGCTGCTCTTTCACTTCGAGCTCGGCCATCCCTGGCATCTTGAGTTGCCGGCGCGCCCCTACGCCCTGTTTCACTATCTCAGCCAAGGTTCAGCGACCCTCGCGCTCGAACAGGGAGAGGAAATCCAGATCACCGGGGGCGATTTTGTCGTCATCACACGTGGCGAGCCCCATGTGTTTTATTCGGATCGCCGGGCCGAGCCTTTGCGCATCGTGGATATCGAACGGTCGTCGCCACGCCTCGGATTCGTTCGTCACGGCAGCCGTGCAAAGCCGCTCTCGACCATGCTCTGCGGCAATTTCACGGTGTCGCGGCCGACGTTTGGCAGCGTGCTGGAGTTGCTTCCACCCGTGCTCTTGCTGAAGCCGACGTCCGACCGTGGTTGGCTTGAAGCCATCCTGCGCCGCATGATGAGCGAGTCCGCGCTCGAGCGTCCTGGCCAAGGCGTCGCGCTTTCACGACTGACGGAAGTGCTCTTCGTCGAGGTGCTGCGAAGCTGGATCGCGTCTCTCAGTCCCGGGCAAGGCGGCTGGATCGGGGCCATTTCTGACCCCCATATCGGACCGGCGCTGAAGCTGATTCACGAAAGTCCGGAGCAGCTTTGGACGCTGAGCGACCTAGGCCGTCGCGTCGGGCTCGGCCGCTCGGCATTTTCGGCGCGCTTCACTAGGCTCGTGGGCCAGCCCATGCAACGTTATGTGATCGAACGCCGGATGGCGGAGGCGGCGTTCCTGCTGGAAACCAGCGACGAACCGATCGCACGGATTGCCAACCGGATCGGTTACGAGACTGCAGCGGCGTTTTCGAAGTTGTTTCACCGGCACATTGGTCAGTCGCCCGGCCGTTACCGGGCTGCGCGACGCGCCGACGGAGCCCGTGCGCAGTTGGACGGATCGGAATTGCAAGTCTCCGATTGACCTCGATAAAGCTGTGGCTTCGAGTTGAGTCTCATATGCGCCCTTAGCGAACCCCGATCCCTAGGTACAGGAATGGACGGTTGCCGAAGGGAGTGGATGGCCCACTGTAACGAGACATTTCAGGATAGCTGAAACCGCCTCATCGCCTCAGGCGCGGCGTGAGAGGAAATCGAGCACGCCAGTCTTGTAGACCTTGTCGCCGACTGCGCGCATGTGATCGCGACCGGGAATATCGAGCACTTCCGAACCCGGGATGATGGCACCGAGTGCGCTGGCCGAACCCGCGACGTCGTCGGTGCTGCCGACCGCGATCAGCACGGGCACGTCGATGCGCGCGGCTTCGTCCTTCGTCATGAGATCGCGCGTGCCGCGCAGGCAGGCGGCCAGCGCCTTGCGGTCGGAACGGGTCTGGTCTGCAAAAGCACGAAAAGTGCGTCCGACGGGATCGGAGACGTCGTCGAGCGAGGGCGCTTCCAGCGCCTTCGCGACGTTCTCCCCGGGCCCGGTGCCCTCGATCAGGCCGCCGATGCCGATGCCGCCGAGGATTGCCGAACGCAGGCGCTGCGGCTCGTTGAGGGAGAGCCAGGCCGTCATCCGTCCGCCCATCGAATAGCCCATGAGATCGGCCTGCGGGATGGCGAGGTGATCCATCAGCGCGAGCACGTCGCCGGCCATGGTCGGGATGGAGTACTGCGCGGGCTCGTAGAGCTTTGCGCTTTCGCCATGGCCGCGATTGTCGAGCGCAATGACACGGCGGCCGTTCTTGCGCAGCTCCGAGACCCAGGTCGGATAGACCCAGTTCACGTTCTTGCTGGAGGCAAAGCCGTGCACCAGGATGATCGGATCGCCCTCGCCTTCGTCGAGATAGGCAATTTCAACGGCGCCGTTGTGAAAGCTCGGCATCATCAGTTCCGCAATCTTGAGGGGAAGAGGTATCTTAGGCCGTGATGGCAGGGCTTGCCAGAACGGCTTCGGCGGCGATCCGCGCCCGGCGAAGTCGCCGCGCCCGTCTGCGATCGCACCAGGCCTGGGTCAGGCGCTCCGTCGTCGCCTTGATCGAGGACAACAGGCCGAGCAGCGTCAACGCCGCACCGAACAGCCAGAGTGCAAGATTGAACGCCCCGCCGATCAGCAGCAGCGCGCCGCGGCCGAGCAGCTTCAGAATCGCGCGCGTCTTGCCGCCCTGCGCTTCCGCGAGCCGCGCCGCGCGTGCGACGTCCTTGGGACCTTCAGCGATGCGCAAGCTATCCGTCGCGCCGCGCGTGCCGGTCTTCTCGACCACGCGCGTAACATCCTTGCCGAGCCGAACCAGCGCGCCGGCCTTCTCGGCGCGGAACGCGGCCTTGATCGCGCTCAAGGTCTGGCCCGGCCGCAGCACCGAGCCGGAGGCAACCGCGTTCTGGAGCATCGGCGTATCGACGACCTCGCGCGCGGACCGGCCGGCCCATGCCGCTAGTCCCTCGCCGAGCCGGCCGACCTTGCGCGCGTCCTTCACCAGCGTCAGCCCGGCGCGAACCGGCGCGGCACCGCCGACGGAGACGTAGGTCACGGCCGTGACCGCGAGACCCGCGGCCGCAAGGCCCAGCACCAGGCGATCGGTCTCCTCGCCCATGGCGAGGTGCTTGCCCTCGCGGACGACGTCCCTGATGTCGCCGATGACGAAGAGATCGCCGGCCACGGTTCCCGACAAGCTCGCAACATCATCCGCGTTGCCGGTAACGAGACCGGTGGCAAACCGTTTTGCGAAATGCGAGGTGGAGTTTTCGGCTTTGACCGCGTCACCGACACGGCTCGGGAGGTCGTCAGGCAGCGCGATGTTGCGGTCGCGCGCCAGTGCGACAAAACTGTCGGCAAGATCGGCATCGCCCGATGCGAGCGCGACCTCGATGTTGTCTTGAATCAGGCGGTCGTTGTGCCGCAGCAGCGCGTCGAGCTTGATCTCTGAGAGCGCGGCGGGATCGTCCTGGGCGGCCAGAATCGCCCCGGCCTCGCGGGCGTGCGGTGCTACCTGCGCGAGCAGGAAGCCGCATGCCGCGATACCGGTCAACGCTGTGCTGATTCGCAACCACTTCATGCGGAGAGCCTGGACGGTCCTGAGATCGTTGACGCCTAACGGTTGTCTTTCGTCGCAATTACGCTCGTCCACAGACATAGTATGCCAAAATTGCGACACAACGTCCCCGACGAAAGAAGGGCTTCTCTCAGGCCGCAAGATTGTGTCGAATTTGCATGAGCAAATGAGCATGGGGCATTGCGGAGCTTTCGGTTCCGCTGGACTAGCAATCATCTCCACCCACCAGTATGGTCCGCGGCGCCTTAATAATGCCGCGGCAGTCGTGATTGTGTCTGCCGCCATTGCCACTCCAGGATGAGTACGATGTCCGACCATGTCGTCCCGCACTTCCACAACGATGCCGGTGTCCCCGTCATCGAGATCGGCTCGCAAGAGTTCATGTGCGTGGGCGCCAACCCTCCGTTCGATCATCCGCACGTCTTCCTCGACCTCGGCAACGACAACGAGATCATCTGCCCGTACTGCTCGACTCTGTACCGTTTCGCCGCCGACCTGAAGGCGGGCGAAGCCCGTCCGCCGGAATGCGTCCTGAAGGACAAGGTGGCCTGACCGCTTCCATCGGCCAGGGGTGGCGCTCTCCCGAACGATTGTCATCGCCGGTGCCGGCATCGGTGGACTGACGGCTGCGCTTGCGCTCGCGGCCCGCGGCTTCCGCATCATCGTGCTGGAAAAGGCCGAGCGGCTCGAGGAAGTCGGCGCCGGTCTGCAACTCTCCCCGAACGCCAGCCGCGTGCTGGTCGAGCTCGGCCTCACCGAGCGCCTCAAGTTGCGCGCCGTGATCCCGGAGGCAGTCTCGATCATGAGCGCGCGGGCCGGCGGTGAGCTTTTGCGCATGCCGCTGGGAGAAGCCGCCGCCGAGCGCGCCGGCGCCCCCTATTGGGTGGTGCACCGCGCCGACCTGCAATCCGCCCTCGCCGGCGCAGTTTCCGACCATCCCCATATCGACCTGAAACTCGGCGCGACCTTCGAAGACGTCGCGCCTCACGCCAAGGGGCTGACGGTGGTTCATCGCAGCGGCACGATCCGGCGCAGCGATCTCGCCAGTGCGCTGATCGGCGCCGACGGTATCTGGTCGACGGTGCGCCAGCATCTATTCCCCGAGGTGCAGCCGCGCTTCTCCGGGCTGATTGCCTGGCGCGGTACGCTCGATGCCACGCAACTGCCGAAGGACTACACAGCGCGCCGGGTCCAGCTCTGGATGGGCCCGAATGCCCATCTCGTCGCCTACCCGATCGCGGGCGGACGCCAGATCAACGTGGTCGCGGTGCTGCCGGGCACCTGGAACAGGCCGGGCTGGAGCACGCCCGGCGATCCCCGCGAAGTGCTGGACGCCTTCGCCGCGCCGCGCTGGCCGCCGCCGGCGCGCATGATGCTCGCCACAGTCGACAGCTGGCGGAAATGGGCGCTGTTCGGCGTCCCCGACGACTGCCCCTGGAGTAAAGGCCCGGTCGCGCTGCTCGGCGACGCCGTGCATGCGATGCTGCCGTTTTCGGCCCAGGGCGCCGGCATGGCGATCGAGGACGCCGCGGTGCTCGCGCAGCATTTGAGCCCTGAGATCGCCGAGACCACCGCGGGCATCACGGCAGCGCTGAGACAATACGGCCGGACGCGCCAGGCGCGCGTGCGGCGGGTGCAGCGGACCGCTCGGCAGCAGGGCCGCATCTATCATTTCAGTGGGCCGCTCGCTTACGCGCGCGATCTTGCGGTCCGCGCCCTCGGCCCGGAACGCATGCTGGCACGGCAGGACTGGATCTACGGCTGGCGGCCCTGACGCGAGGCGCTAGTTTCAGCGCACGGCTCTTGTCGATTTCGGGCCAGGCTTGATCGGGGCAGGATTGGCAGCGGGCGCCGCGGCGGCCGGCGTCGCCTCGGGGGGCGTTTCCCGGCACTTGTTGCGGCGCCAAGCGTCATCGGCCATCTGCGCCTGCCCGCGTACCGCGATGTAGTCGTTGCGATAGGCAAGCTCCGACACCACGGCGCCGCCCGCGCCGGTCTGTGCCTTGTCCATCAGCCTCTGCAAATCGCCGGTGCGGTTGGCGATCGACTTGCGCTCGCCTTCAAGCTGCTTGCAATCGTACAATTCGTACTTGGCGGGATCGGCAAAGGCCGGAGCGACCGTCTCGCTCATGCCGGCGCAGCCGGACAGCGCGAAGCCGGCCGCGAGCAGCGCGGCGACCACGCAGCACGGGCGCAGGCGATATTGGATCAAAGCTGACATGCCGGATGAATAGTCCCCGTCGATTGAGAATGCCTAAAGCAACAACAGATGTCCGGATTGAGGCTTTGCCTTGTGCCGCCGGCTCGCCTAAGGAAGAACCACCCTCCGGCCTGCAAATGCCAATTCCAGACCGCCGGCAAGGGACTTAAGTGGCTGATCTCGTTGGATCAAGCGGGCATGGCGGAATTGGTAGACGCAAGGGACTTAAAATCCCTCGGCGCGCAAGCGCTGTGCCGGTTCGACCCCGGCTGCCCGCACCACGAAAGCTGCGCGGAGGATCCCGCCGCGCGCGGCGGCCGCGAGCGCTGATACCTCATCAATTCCTGTCTGCTCCTGCACCGCCTGCCAGCCATCCCGAAACGTTGCTTGTGCAACGCAGCATTGAAGATAGATAAGGGCCTCAAATCAGAGGTGAGCTTCTTGTCCGACGTCAATGCCGACGACTGGGTGTCCTCGGGACACCGTCCCATGGGTTTCCCCGAATTCGTCATCGTGATCGCGTCGATCATGGCGCTGAATCCGCTTGCGATGGACATGATGCTCCCGGCACTGCCCAATATCGGGTCGGCCTTCAATATCCCCGTCGCCAACCATCTTCAGCTGGTGCTGTCGACCTTCCTGATCGGCTTTGGCGCGGGGCAGTTCGTCATGGGCGCGCTGTCGGATCGCTTTGGCCGCCGCCCGGTGCTGCTCGGCGGGATGGCGGTCTATGCGGTGGCAAGCGTGCTGGCGATTGCGGCGCCGTCGTTCGAGACGCTGCTGCTGGCACGCGCACTGCAGGGTTTCGGTACCTCGGCGACTCGCGTGATCGCGACCTCGATCGTGCGCGACTGTTACGTCGGCCGCCGCATGGCGAGCGTGATGTCGCTTGCGATGATGATCTTCATCGCCGTCCCCGTGATCGCCCCTTCGTTCGGACAGGCGGTGCTGCTGGTGACGCAATGGCGCGGCATCTTCGTCGTGCTGATGCTCTACGGGCTGCTCGCGCTTGCATGGTCCGTGCTGCGGCTTCCGGAGACCCTGCCTGAGAGCGAACGCAGGTCGCTTGCGCCGGCCGACGTGCTCACGGCCTACTGGCAGACCGTGACCCATCGCCAAACCCTCGGCTATGCGCTCGCCGCCGGTAGCGTCATGGGCGCGCTGTTCGCCTACGTATTTTTGGCTCAGCAAGTTTTTGTCGGCATCTATCACCTCGGCCATTATTTTCCGCTCGCCTTCGCCGGGATCGCGGCCGGCACCGCCATTGCCGGCTTTCTCAATGCGCGATTCGTCGGGACCCTCGGCATGCGCGTGATCTCGCACGGCGCGCTGACGCTCTACACCGCGGTGGCGGGAGTGATGCTGCTGACGGAAAGCCTCGCCGCGTTGCCGCTTCCCCTGTTCATGGTGCTCTCGGCGCTGATGATGTTCTCGTTCGGCATGATGGTCGCCAACTTCACTGCACTCGCCATGGAGCCGCAGGGCCACATCGCCGGCACGGCGTCCTCGCTCTACGGCTCGATCACCACGCTGATCGGCATCGCCGTCGGCATGGCCATCGGACAAAGCTTCGACGGCACGTTGCTGCCGTTCTCGGTCGGCTTCTTCGTGTCGTCCCTCGCCGCGCTCGCGATCGTGCTGGTGGTGGAGAGAGGACGGTTGTTCAGGCCGCATCATCGCGCCATCGGCTGAGGAACTCCGTGGCGCTCTCGATGTTGTACTGCAACAATTTGAAAGGGCGCTTCAATGGAACCGAAACACCGTAAAGACCACGACGCCGCGGAACGGGCGGAGACGGAACGCACGCCGTCGAGCGCCGAAAAGACCGCCGTCACCGTGCCATTCGTGAGTGAAGGGCTCGAGCGGGTCCGCGACAGCCACTGCTGAGCAAGACGCCTATTCCGTTGCGCGCCTGCTGGCGCTGAAATCGTCCGCAATGCCTTCGGGTGCCGCGCCGCTTCCACGGGGCGGCACCATCAGCACAACCACTTCCCGCGTGAGACCGGGCCGGCCCCATAGCTGCGCCTGTATGATAAGTTCCCGCCTGATGAAATGCTCGGCGCGCCCGGCCACCGAGTCCATCCACCGGCTGCAATCATCCTGATCGCGAAAACAGAGCGCGGCCCAGCCGCGCTCCAGCGTCGTCTTGTGCGGCAAGCCCCCGGGATATTGATCCTCGAACGGCCGCACGTGGTGCGGGTGGTCCGGGCTGTAGAAGGCTGTCGCGAAGGCCGGTGAATCGTCGCCGCTGACGGCGGCGAGCGGCTCGTCCGTCAGTTCGCGCCACTCGCGTGTCAATCGGCTCGCCGCTTGCGCGTAGAAATTGCGCCCGTGATCGTTGCGATAGACCGCGTGGGTCGGCGCGGCGACGAGGACGGCCGTGAGCGCGACAACGGCCACGACCACGGTGAGGTTGACGGTGTAAAAGCGCTCGATTGAATAATTTGTGCCGCAGACCACGAGAATGGCGAACAGAAACAACCCTTGCAAAGCCCACAGCGACGGCAGATCGGTGCCCATCACGAGCGAGATCAGGACCGGCAGCGCAATCGTGCCGACGGCAACGCAAAAGAGGAGCCGCAGGCCCGGATTCATCGCCGCGAAATCGTCCGGAAACTGCTTCAGCCGCGTGCCGGCGATTAATACCCAGCTGACGGCTGACACACTCATGGCCGCCAACAGGCCCAAAAGGAAGTTCCTGACATCAGCAGCAGAACTCGCCGCAGTGCCGTTGGCATGGTTCAGCGCGTAGGTGAAGGTCGATGCCCCCGTGGTCGCGAGCCAATGAAGATGCGGTGACAGCGCCGCAAGCCCGACGACGACCGAAATCCAGGGCGAGGCGGAAGTGAAATAGGCGCGTCGCGCCGGATGCGCCAGCGCGGCAAACGTGAAGCTCGCGACAAGGAAGATCGAATAATATTTGCCGACCATGGCCAGTGCCGTCGTGCATCCCACGGCAACCGCCCACGACGCCGCTCGGGTCTCGAATGCGCGCAGGAAGCACCAGGTCGCCAGTGGCCAGACGGCCAGCAGCACCGCATTGGCGTTGAAGCGCTGGGCATGGAATTGATAGGCCGGCGTCAGCATCAGGAGCAACAGCACCAGGACGCGCTTGTGCCCCGTCACGAATTGCCGCGCGATCCGATCAACGAAGACCAGCGCAAGCCCGGCATTGGCCATCGCCATCAATTGCAGCGACCAGTCGGTGAGCGGAAAAATGGCGCTCCAGCTCGCGGCAACCCAGCCGGTCAATGGCGGATGCTTGGGATAGCCCCACGCGAAATGCCGCCCCAGCGTCCAGGCCTCCAGCGTATCGGGGTGCAGACCGCTGCCGGCATAGGCGACTGCCAGATAGAGCGTCCAGATCCCGACGAAGCAGGCGACGAGAAGCGGCACGGCCCAGCCCGTCTCATGGCCATCGAGCCAACGCCGGAATGGCCGGCGCCATCGTGCCGGCGCGCGATCGGACCGTTCGGCCATCGCCTGGAATGCAAAATCGATCGGCACTGGAATCAAATGGAGGAAGGAAGATGATGCGCGAGCACGACACATCTAGTTCTGGATCGAAACAAATAGCAATGATCGCAGACTGGGAACGTTGAAAGCATCCGCTTTCTCAGCCGGCGTAAGGTCAACAAAGGACCGAGACTGGCAAAAGAGCGGCGCCGCTGATGACAGCGGCGCCGCATGATGATCCGGACGAAAGGAAGGGCCTTTGCCCTACTCCGACTTGTCGACGTTCCAGAACAGCGGGGTCGCGGGACCGTCGAGCACGCCGGTCAGCGATTTGCGCCAGCCGCTCGGCAGGAGATACTGCCCCAGCGGGATGTAGATCACCTGCTCATAGGCTTCCTTCTGGATGTCAGCGGCGATCTTCTTCTGATCGTCGAGCGAGGCGGCGCGAACGAAGTCGTCCTTGAGCTTTTCGATCTTGGCGTTCTCGGCCCAACCGAACCAGCCCTTCTTGCCCTGGCCGCCGATCGAGAGATTGGCGATCGGGTTGGAGACGTCGGCCGCGACCCAGTTGGTGAAGAACATGTTCCAGCCGCCCTCTTTCGGAGGCTTCTGACTGGCGCGGCGGCTCACCACCGTCTGCCAATCGGTCGCTTGCAGGTCGACCTTGAAGCCGGCCTCGCGCAGCAACTGAGCCGCAACGATCGGCTGCGCCTTCAGCGTCGTGACATCGCCGGGGGCCATGATCACGATCGGGGTGCCGTCATAGCCGGATTCGGCGAGCGCCTTCTTGGCTTCGGCCATGCCGTTGCCCTTCACCAGGGTCTCGGCACCGGCCTCCGTCGCGAACGGCGTATCGCACACGAAGAAGGCGCCACAGACCTTCTGATATTTGGCGTTGCCGACGAGCGCGTCGAGAACGTCCTTCTGGTTTATCGCCAGAAAGGCAGCACGGCGCACTTTGACATTATCGAACGGCGGATAAAGGAAGTTCATCCGGCCGAGCGTCTGGAAACCGAACTTGTTCGAGACCTCGATCGTGATGTCCTTGTTCGCTTCCAGTAACGGGAGCATGTCGTAAGGCAGATTTTCCACGAAGTCGACGTCGCCCGACTGCAACGCGTTCACCGCGGTCTGCGAGTCCGGCATGGTGATCCACTCGACGCGGTCGACCTTCACCACCTTGCCGCCGGAGGTCCAGCTCGACGGCTCCTTGCGCGGCACGTAATCGGTGTTCTTGACGTAGACCGCCTTCACGCCCGGCTGGAATTCCGACTGCACGAACTTGAAGGGCCCCGAACCGATCTGCTCGGGGATCTGCTTGTCCGGCGGCGTCTCGGCGAGGCGCTTCGGCATCATGAAGGCAACGCGGGAGGACGGCTTGCCGATCGAGTCGAGCACGAGGCCGTAGGGCTCCTTCAGTTTCAGCGTGATGGTCTTGGCATCGGTCGGCTCGATGCTGGCGGTGAAGTCGAGCAGTTTCTGGCCCATGCCATCGACTGCGGCCCAGCGCTTGAGCGAGGCGACGCAGTCCTCCGCCGTCACCGGCGCACCGTCATGCCACTTCAGGCCGTCGCGCAGCGTGAACGTGTAGGTGAGCTTGTCGTCGGAGATCTTCCAGTCCGCCATCTGCGGCTGGATCTTGAAGTTCGAATCGGGCGCCACGAGCGTGTCGTAGATCATGTAGCCATGGTCACGCGTGATGTAGGCCGTGGTGAAGATCGGATCGATGATGCGCAGATCCGAATGCATCACCGCCGTGATGGTCTTGCCGGCCGCAAGCACCGGCGAGGCCAGTGCGGTCGAAAGCGCGACGACCGAAAGCGCAAGTTTGGAGGCGAACGCGCGAGGCCCCCGGCGCATCAACTTAAACATAAAAAGTTCTCCTGACGTGAAACTGTTCAAAGGCAGGTTATTGATTGAGCATCCGGTTCGTTCTTTAGGCGAACTAACCTCATGCAATGCCTTTATCTTTTCGAGACTTGCAGACGGTGCCGAGCGCGTCAATCCGGTTTCGCTGCAAGCCCAAGCGGCGCGCACACGGACTCCACAAGGATCGGTTTGGCTCTACAACACTCTCCGCCTGTCCTGCCCCGCGCCGATGCAATGCGCGTTCCATGTTCCAAAGCCCAAGAGACATTGGAGAGACATTGAGATGAATCCAGCCAATCTTCCCTTCGATTCCGAAGCGATGCTACAGGGTCTGCGCGGCTGGGTGGAATGCGAAAGCCCGACCTGGGACGCGAGCGCCGTGAACCGCATGCTCGATATCGCAGCGCGGGAGATGGCGATCATGGGTGCGACGATCGAGCGCATCGCCGGTCTCCAGGGCTTTGGCGGCGTGATCCGCGCCCGCTTTCCGCATCCGAAGCAGGGCGAACCGGGCATCCTGATCGCCGGACACATGGATACGGTCCACCCCACGGGCACCATCGAGAAGCTGAAATGGCGCCGCGAGGGCAGCAAGTGCTACGGCCCCGGCATCTACGACATGAAGGGCGGCAATTATCTTTCGCTGGAAGCCATCCGCCAACTGGCCCGCGCCTCGTTCACGACGCCACTGCCGATCACCGTGCTGTTCACGCCCGACGAGGAAGTCGGCACACCCTCCACGCGCGATATCATCGAGGCGGAAGCCGCGCGCAACAGATACGTGCTGGTGCCGGAGCCCGGCCGCGCCGACAACGGCGTCACCGCCGGACGTTGCGCCATCGCGCGCTTCAATCTCGAGGCGACCGGCCGGCCCAGCCACGCCGGCGCGACCTTGTCGGCGGGCCGCTCGGCGATTCGCGAGATGGCGCGGCAAATCCTCGCCATCGATGCGATGACGGGCGAAGACTGCACGTTTTCGGTCGGCGTCGTGCATGGGGGTCAATGGGTCAATTGCGTTGCCACGACCGCCACCGGCGAAGCGCTTTCGATGGCCAAGCGCCAGGCTGACCTCGATCGCGGCGTCGAGAGGATGCTGGCGCTCTCCGGTACAACCAATGATGTCACCTTCAAGGTGACGCGCGGCGTGACACGTCCGGTTTGGGAGCCCGATGCCGGCACCATGGCGCTGTATGAAAGGGCGCGCGGGATCGCCAAGTCGCTTGGCGCAGAACTGCCGCATGCGAGCGCCGGCGGCGGCTCCGACGGCAATTTCACGGGCGCAATGGGCATCCCGACTCTCGACGGCCTGGGCGTGCGTGGCGGCAACGGCCACACGCTCGAAGAGTATATCGAGGTTGAAAGTCTGGTCGAACGCGGCCGGCTGATGGCGGGGCTGCTCGCGACTCTGGAGTAACGGCGCGAGCCACATCGCCAAAACCGGGCCAGATCACCGAAACAAGTTGACCGCACTGCAAAAACGGTGGCCCGGATGGCATGGGAATTGCTGAAATGTTAGGCTGGTGGCAGAACCCCAGGCTCCAGCCGCTGTCTCTGATTTGACTCTCATCTGACGGGATCCAACTTGCTCGGATATCTCCTTCGCCGAATTCTCGCCGCCGTGCCTGTGATGGGCGTGGTGGCGCTGTTCGTCTTCCTCCTGCTCCGCCTCACCCCGGGCGATCCCGCCGCGATTCTGGCCGGCGACAACGCCACGCCGGAGCGGCTCGAGCGCATCCGCACCTCGCTCGGGCTCAATGAGCCGCTGATCGTGCAGTTCATCACCTGGCTGAACAAGCTGCTGCATGGCGATCTCGGAACGTCACTCATCTCCAACCTTCCGGTGATGAAGATGATCGGCCAGCGGGTCGAGCCGTCGATCTCGATCGCGCTGTCGACCATCATCCTCGCCGTCATCGTCGCGGTTCCCCTAGGTGTGATCGCGGCGTGGAAGCACGGCACCTGGATCGACCGCTTCGTGATGGGCCTGTCCGTGCTCGGCTTCTCGGTGCCGGTGTTCGTGGTCGGCTACATCCTGATCGAGGTCTTCGCGATCGACCTGCGCTGGGTGCCGGTGCAGGGCTTCCGCAGCATCTCGAACGGGTTTGGGCCGTTCTTCGAGCGCATCATCCTGCCGACCTGTGCGCTGTCCTTCATCTATATCGCGTTGATCGCGCGCATGACGCGCGCGGCGATGCTCGACGTGCTCGGGGAGGACTACGTCCGCACCGCGCGGGCAAAAGGCATCAACGAAGTCGCCGTGATGATGCGGCACGCGCTGCGCAACGCGGCCGTGCCCGTGATCACGGTGATCGGCACCGGCTTTGCGCTTTTGATCTCCGGGGTCGTCGTCACCGAGAGCGTGTTCAACATCCCCGGCATCGGCCGCCTCACGGTGGATGCGGTGCTGGCGCGCGACTATCCGGTGATCCAGGCGATGATCTTGCTGACGTCGCTGATCTATGTCGTCGTCAATCTCCTGATCGACGTCGCCTACACGCTGCTCGATCCCCGGATCCGGTACTAGGGCTAAGGATAACAACAAAAATGTCGGTCGATACCCTTCCCCAGTCCTCCATCCCGATCACGTCGCCGCTGCGACCGCGCCTCGGATTCCTGACCTCGACGCCGATCATCGCGGCGGCGACCATCTGCCTGGTGTTGGTTGTGCTGATCTCGATCCTGGCGCCGTTGATCGCGCCGTATGATCCGATCCAGCTTGCGCCCTCGCAGCGGCTGAAGCCCTCTTCGGCGCAATTCCTGCTCGGCACCGACGCCTATGGCCGCGACCTGCTGTCGCGCGTGATGTATGGCGGACGCATTTCGCTTCTGATCGGCATCGGCTCGGCGATCATGTCGATCGTCATTGGGTTGGCGATCGGCCTCGTCTCCGGCTTCTTCAAGCTGGTCGATTCCGTCATGATGCGGATCATGGACGGCCTGATGGCAATGCCGAGCATCCTGCTGGCAATCGCCGTGGTGTCGCTGTCCGGCGCCAGCCTCTGGACGGTGCTGATCGCGATCACGATCCCCGAAGTTCCGCGCGTGGCACGCCTGGTGCGTTCGGTCGTGCTGTCGGCGCGCGAAGAGCCCTATGTTGAAGCGGCGATCTCGGTCGGCACATCCCTGCCAAAGATCATGTGGCGGCATTTGATGCCGAACACGATCGCACCTCTGATCGTGCAGGGCAGTTACGTCTGCGCGTCCGCGATCCTTACTGAGGCCATCCTCTCCTTCCTCGGCGCCGGCATCTCGCCGGAGACGCCGACCTGGGGCAACATCATGGCCGAGGGCCGTCAGTACTTCCAGCTCAAGCCGACGCTGATCTTCTGGCCGGGCCTGCTGCTCTCGATCGCCATCCTCAGCATCAATTTGATCGGCGACGCCGCCCGCGATGCACTCGATCCGCGCATGAAGCAGCGGGAAGGCAAATGATGACCGATCAAGTGATGACCAGCCCCATCCTCGACATCAACAACCTCGTCGTGTCCGTCGGCAAGAAGCCGAATGCTGCAAACATCCTCGACGGCATCTCGATCCAGGTGCACGAGCGCGAGACGCTGTGCCTTGTCGGCGAAAGCGGCTCAGGCAAGTCGGTGACCTCCCTGACCACGATGGGTCTGCTGCCGAAGGGCACGCTCGTTCCCACCGGCGGCAGCGTCAAGCTGGTCGGCGAGGAGATTCTCACCGCGACCGACCGCCGCCTGCGGCAGCTCCGCGCGACCCGAATGGCGATGATCTTCCAGGAGCCGATGACGGCACTCAATCCGGTGATGCCGGTCGGCCGTCAGATCGACGAAGTCCTGCGCGCGCACACCAAACTCGACGCGAAGGCGCGCAAGAAGCGTATCCTCGACATGATGGAGCAGGTGCGCCTGCCCCAGGTCGAGCGTATCTTTGCCTCCTACCCTCACCGACTCTCCGGCGGTCAGCGCCAGCGCATCATGATCGCGATGGCGCTCGTGCTCGAACCGAAGCTGCTCATTGCGGACGAACCGACCACCGCACTCGACGTCACCACGCAGAAGCAGATCTTGACCCTGATCCGCGACCTCCAGCGCGATCACGGAACCGCCGTGCTGTTCATCACCCACGACATGGGCGTGGTCGCCGAGATCGCCGACCGCGTCGCCGTGATGCGGCAGGGCCGACTGGTCGAGACCGGAACGCTGGATTCCATCCTGCGCAATCCGACCATGGAGTACACCCGCAACCTGCTTTCCGCAGTGCCGAGCCTGGTGCCGCGCGCGGCACGGCTTGAGACCAAGGAACCGGTGGTGCTGGAAGCCAACGAGCTTGGGAAGGTCTACCGCGAGCGCGCGTTCTTCGGTAAAGGCCGCGAAGTCGTCGCTGCCGACAAGGTCACGCTGACGCTGCGCAAGGGCCGCACGCTCGGCATCGTCGGCGAGAGCGGCTCAGGCAAATCGACCGTGGCGCGCTGCATCGTCCGCCTGATCGACCCGACTTCGGGCGGCGTGCGCCTCTCCGGCCGCGAGATCTCGGACATTTCGCGGCGGCTGTTGCAGCCGCATCGGAAGAAGATCCAGATCGTATTCCAGGACCCCTACCGCTCGCTCAACCCGCGCGTCACCGTCGGCGAAAGCATCGCGGAAGGCCCGATCAATTACGGCGTGTCGCATGCCGACGCAACGAAGCGTGCGCGCGAATTGCTCGAGCTGGTCGGCCTGCCCGCCGATGCGGTCGCGCGCTATCCGCACCAGTTCTCCGGCGGCCAGCGTCAGCGCATTGCGATCGCCCGCGCGCTCGCACTCGATCCCGACGTGCTGGTCGCGGACGAGGCGGTCTCCGCCCTCGACGTCTCCGTGCAGGCGCAGGTGCTGGAACTGTTCGACGAGATCCAGCAGCGGCTCGGCATCGCCATCCTGTTCATCACTCACGATCTACGCGTCGCAGCACAGATCTGCGACGAGGTCATGGTGATGCAACACGGCCGCGTCGTCGAGCAGGGTCCGGCCGCCGAAGTGCTGACGCATCCGAAGGAGGCGTACACCAGAGCCTTGCTCGAGGCAGCGCCAGGCCGCGGCTGGGATTTTGCGAACTTCCGGCCGGTGGCCGAGGGCGCGGCGGCCAGCGCCTAGTCTCTCGCCTCGTCATTGCGAGCGCAGCGAAGCAATCCAGACTGTCCCCGCGGAGGGATTCTGGATTGCTTCGCTTCGCTCGCAATGACGGTGGTTGCGACAAGCATTCCCAAAACGGCTTGACGCCATGCGCGGCGCGATTGCTTCCCGGCTTGCTCTCGCCGCAAGCACAGGGCTAACGTCGCGCACTTTCAATTGCTGGACTTGAGTTGATGACACGTATCGCCGTCGGCGGCTTCCTGCACGAGACCAACACCTTCGCTCCGACGAAGGCGACGTTCGCGGACTTCCAGCACGGCGGCGGCTGGCCGGCGATGACGCAAGGTCCCGACGTGCTGAAGGTGATGCGCCGCATCAATGTCGGCCTCGCCGGTTTCGTCGACAGCGCCGAGGCCCACGGCTGGGAACTCATTCCAACGATTGCCTGCGGCGCGAGCCCTTCGGCGCATGTCACCAAGGACGCCTTCGAGCGCATCGTGAAGGTCATGGTCGATGGCATTGCAGCCGCCGGCCCGATCGACGCCGTCTATCTCGATCTGCACGGCGCGATGGTCACGGAACATCTCGACGACGGCGAAGGCGAGATTCTCGCGCGCGTGCGCCGCGTCATCGGCAAGGACATTCCGCTGGTCACCAGCCTCGATCTCCACGCCAACGTCACCCCCGAAATGATTGAGCATGCGGACGCGCTGATCGCCTACCGCACCTATCCCCATGTCGACATGGCCGAGACCGGCCGCGCCTGCGCGCAACATCTCGCATTGCTTCTGAAGACACAGCGGCGTTTCGCAAAGGCCTTCCGGCAATTGCCGTTTCTGATTCCGATCAGCTGGCAGTGCACCAACGACCAGCCGACCAAACGCATCTACGAAAAGCTTGCCGCGCTGGAGAGCGACGCGGTTCCGACGCTGTCCTTTGCCCCCGGCTTCCCCGCCGCCGATTTCCGCGATTGCGGGCCGAGCGTGTTCGCCTATGGCAAGACGCAAGCCGATGCCGACCGCGCGGCGGATGCGATCGTGAAGCTGATCGAAAGCCACGAGGACGATTTCGACGGCAAGATCTGGTCACCTGATGACGGCGTACGCCACGCGATGGAACTCTCGAAGGGCGCCAGCAAGCCGATCATCATCGCCGACACCCAGGACAATCCCGGCGCCGGCGGCGATTCCGACACCACCGGCATGCTACGCGCGCTGGTCCGCAACAAGGCCAGCGCCGCGACCGGCGCGATCTACGATCCGGAATCGGCCAAGGCCGCGCATGCAGCCGGCGCCGGTGCCACCGTGACGCTGTCGCTCGGCGGCAAGTCCGGCATTCCCGGCGACGAGCCCTATCGTGCGACCTTCGTCGTCGAAAAACTTTCGGACGGCCGCTTCATCGCGCCCGGTCCCTACTACGGCGGCCGCGAGATGGAGATGGGCCCGTCGGCCTGCCTTCGCATCGGCGATGTCCGGGTCGTCGTATCCTCGCATAAGGCGCAGCTCGCCGATCAGGCAATGTACCGCTATGTCGGCATCGAGCCGACCGAAGAGAAGATTTTGGTCAACAAGAGCTCGGTGCACTTCCGCGCCGATTTCGAGCCGATCGCAGAAAAGCTGATGATCTGCGCCGCCCCCGGCGCGATGCCCGCGGACACAGCCACGCTGCCATGGACGCGCCTGCGGCCGGGCATCCGCATCAAGCCGAACGGCCCGATTTTCACTCCCTCCTCACGCTAACTGGACAGAACACATGCCCACGATCGACCGCATCGACGGCTATGCCGACGAACTCACTGCTATCAGGCGCGACCTTCACGCCCATCCGGAAATCGGCTTCGAGGAAGTGCGCACCTCCGGAATCGTCGCGGACAAGCTGAAGAGCTGGGGCATCGAGGTGCATCGCGGTCTCGGCGGCACCGGCGTGATCGGAGTCATCAAGGGCAAGGGTTCGAGCGGCAAGCGTATCGGGCTTCGCGCCGACATGGACGCGCTGCCGATGGAGGAGAACACCAATCTGAAATGGAGCTCGAAAATCCCCGGCCGCTTCCACGGCTGTGGCCATGACGGCCACACCACCATGCTGCTCGGCACCGCGCGCTACCTCGCCGAAACCAGGAACTTCGACGGCACCGTGCACCTGATCTTCCAGCCGGCCGAGGAAGGTCTCGGCGGCGCCCGCGCGATGATCAAGGACGGGCTGTTCGAGAAATTTCCCTGCGACGAACTCTACGGCCTGCACAACGCGCCCGACCTCAACCACGGCGAGATCGCGATCCTGCCCGGCCCCGCGATGGCCAGCGCCGACTTCTTCGACCTCCGCATCACTGGCTACGGCGCGCACGGTGCGATGCCCGAACGCTCCAAGGACGCGGTGATCATCGCGACCACGCTGGCGCAGGCGATCCAGACCATCGTCAGCCGCAACGTCGAGCCGCTGCAGGCCGCCGTCGTCTCGATCACGCAGATTCACGCCGGTTCGGCGTACAACGTCATCCCCGGCGAAGCGCATCTTTGCGGCACCATCCGCACTTTCTCGAAAGAAGTCCGCATCCTGATCAGCGAACGCATTCGCACGATCTGCGCCGGCATTGCGAGCGCCTATCAGTGCGTGATCGACGTCGACATCCGCGACACCTTCGATGTGCTGGTCAACCAGGTCGAGCAGTCCAAGGTGGTCGAGGAGGTCGCGCGCACCATCGTCGACCCCGCCAACGTGATCACCCGCGCCCAGCCGAAGATGGGCAGCGAGGATTTCGCCGACATGCTTCAAACCATTCCCGGCGCCTATTTCTGGGTCGGCCACGACGGCTCGGTGCCCGTGCACAATCCCGGCTTCGTGCTCGACGACAAGATCCTGCCGATCGGTGCCAGCATGTTCGCCCGGATCATCGAGACCCGGATGCCGGTGGGTGCCCATGCATAAAAAGGGTGTCGAAGAGGAAGTCACCTCGCTGCACGATCTCTCTGCGGTCGATCTGATCGCGGGCTATCGCGCCAAGCAGTTCTCGCCGAGCGAGGTGCTGGAAGACGTGCTCGCGCACGTCGCCGCGTGGGAGCCGCACCTCAAGGCGCTTTATGCATTCGATCCCGACGGCGCGCGCGAGACCGCGAAGGCCTCGACCGCGCGCTGGTCCGGGGGCGAGCCGTCCGGAGCGCTCGACGGCGTGCCGGTGACGGTGAAGGACAACATCGCGACCAAAGGCGTGCCGGTGCCGCTGGGCGCGGCCAGCGTCAAGCTCGTGCCGGCCGAGAAGGACGCACCGCCCGCCGCGCGCCTGCGCGAAGCCGGCGCGATCATCTTTGCCAAGACCACCATGCCCGATTACGGTATGCTGTCCTCGGGGCTGTCCTCCTTCCACGCGCTCGCCCGCAATCCCTGGGACCTCTCCAAGAACCCCGGCGGCTCCAGCGCCGGCGCGGGCGCCGCTGCGGCGGCTGGCTATGGTCCGCTGCATCTCGGCACCGATATCGGCGGCTCGGTCCGCCTGCCCGCGGGCTGGTGCGGCCTCGTCGGATTGAAGCCGAGCTTTGGCCGCGTGCCGATCGATCCCACCTATGTCGGCCGCGTCGCCGGCCCCATGACCCGCACCGTTGACGATTGCGCGCTGATGATGAGCGTGATCGCAAAACCCGACCGGCGCGACGGCATGAGCCTTCCAGCGGAGCCCCTCAACTGGAAGGGGCCGGAGAAATCCCCGCGCAAACTGCGCATCGGATTGATGCTCGATCCCGGCGTTGGCCTGGCGCTGGAGAAACCGGGGCGCGAGGTCGCGGTAAAGGCGGCGAAAGCGTTCGAATCCGCAGGCGCCGTCGTCACCGAGGTCGACGGCATCCTCACGCGCGAGATGCTCGACGGGCTCGACAGCTTCTGGCGCGCACGGATGTGGGACGATCTGTCCAAGCTGACGCCCGCCGAACAGGCAAAGGTGCTGCCCTACATTTTCAAGTGGGGCGAGTCCGGCGCGAAGCTCTCGGGCGTCGACGTCATCAGGGGCTTCAACCAGACCATGGCAATCCGCGCTGCGGCATCAAAGCTGTTCTGCGAGCTCGACTATGTGATCTCGCCGACCGCGCCGAACGTGAATTATCCGGCGGAGTGGGCCTCGCCGACCAACGATCCCATGAAGCCGTTCGAACACATTGCCTATACCGTGCCATGGAATATGTCGGAGAATCCGGCGATCTCCATCAACGGCGGCTTCGACGCCAAGGGTTTTCCCATCGGCGTGCAGATCGTCGGCCGCCGCTTCGACGATATCGGCGTGCTTGGCATGGCCAAGGCTTTCGAGAGCCTGCGCGGGCCGCAGAAGCCCTGGCCGAGCCCGCCGGCGAATTAGATACACTCCGTCATGGCCGGGCTTGTTGTTTAGACTGGCCATCCGCGTTCTCTTACTGGCCGCCACATGCCCAGTCCGCGCAAGACGGACGCTGGCGGCTATGCATGACGTCTCTTCGAGACAGAATTCAGGACAGGGAAGGAAACCACCATGGCGTATGAGACGATCAAATACGAGGTCGCCGAGCAGATCCTCACCATCACGCTGAACCGGCCCGACAAGCTCAACGCCTTCAACGCGCAGATGCAAGGAGAGCTGATCGACGCGTTCGACGCCGCCGACAAGGACGATGACGTCCGCGCCATCATCGTCACAGGCGCCGGTCGCGGGTTTTGCGCGGGCGCAGATCTTTCGTCGGGCGCGGACACCTTTGATCGCGACGCGCGTCGCGGACCGGTGAAGCGCTTCGCCGACGGCAAGGTCGACTACAGTGATTCCCAGGTGCGCGACGGCGGTGGCCAGGTGACACTGCGCATCTTCAAATGCCTGAAACCGGTGATTGCCGCGGTCAACGGTCCCGCGGTCGGCATCGGTGTTACCATGCAGCTCGCGATGGACATCCGCATCGCCTCCGATGCGGCGCGCTTCGGCTTCGTGTTCTCCCAGCGCGGCATCGTGCCGGAGGCGGCCTCGAGCTGGTTCCTGCCGCGCATCGTCGGCATCTCGCAGGCGCTGGAATGGTGCTATTCGGGCCGCGTCTTCCCGGCGCAGGAAGCCCTCGCAGGACGTCTCGTCAGCAAGGTCGTGGCCCCCGATGATCTGCTGCCGACCGCCCGCGCGCTCGCCAAGGAATTCGCGGCCAAGACCGCGCCGGTATCGGTGGCGCTGATCCGGCAGATGATGTGGCGCATGATGGGCGCTGACGACCCGATGGAAGCCCACAAGGTCGACAGCCGTGGCATCTACGCCCGCGGCCGCTCCGACGACGTGAAGGAAGGCGTGGTGTCGTTCCTGGAAAAGCGCCCCGCGCAGTTCAAGAACAAGGTATCGAGCGACATGCCGGATTATTTCCCGTGGTGGACTGAGCGGGAGTACAAGTGACCTTGTAGGCGCTTAGTCCATCACCAGCGCCACACGCCCGATCGCCTTGCGGTCGATCAGCAACCGCATCGCCTGCGCAAACTCCTCCAGCGGCAGGCGATGCGAGACGTTAGGGCGCAGCTTGCCCTCTTCCGCCCATGTGAGCAGCGCCCTCAGGCGCACTTCGCCAAGCGCTGGATTTTTCCGCACGGCCTCGCCGGCACGCACGCCGAGCACGCTGGCGCCTTTGATCAGCAAGAGATTGGTTTTCGCCGAGCCGATGCCGCCGGTGAAGCCGATCACCAGCAGCCGTGCGCCCCAGGCGATGCAACGCATCGAGTTTTCGAACACTTCTCCGCCGACGGGATCGAACACGACGTCGGCACCGCGCCCGTCGGTAATACGTTTGACAGCATCACGAAACGGCTCGCGATCGTAGCGCACGAGATGATCGGCGCCGCGCGCCTTGGCGACCGCGAGCTTTTCGTCGCTGGACGCCGTCGCGATCACGGTGGCACCCAGCATCTTGCCGATCTCCACGGCAGCAAGGCCCACGCCACCGCCGGCGCCATGCACCAGCAGCACCTCGCCCGGCGCAACCCGGCCGCGGTCGATCAGCGCGTGATAGGCGGTGCCGTGCCCGGCGAGATAGGTCGCGGCTTCCGCATAGTCGAACGTCGATGGCATCGGGGTGAGCTGCGACGGCGTCACCACGGCTTCATCCGTGAAGGCACCGTGTCGCATCTTGACGATGACCTTGTCGCCGAGGAAGACGCCACTCGCCTCTGCGCCGACCTCGGTCACGTCGCCGGCCGCCTCCATGCCCGGCGTGAACGGCAGCTCCGGCTTGAGCTGGTATTCGCCGGCCGCCATCAGCACGTCGGGAAAATTCAGGCCGGCGGCACGGATCGCGACGCGCACTTCGCCCGGCTTCAGCTCGCGCGACGGAAACTCTTCGAGCTGCAATTTTTCGGGCGCGCCGAGCGCGCGGCAAACGACAGCCCGCACCATCAGGCCGCGCTCGCCTTGCCGCGCAGCAGCGCCTCGCGGATCAACGGCAGGCGGTCATTGCCGAAATACATGTCGGTCTTGCCGAGAAAGATCGTCGGCGAGCCAAAGCCGCCGCGGGCGACGACTTCTTCGGTGTTGGCCTTGAGCTGATCCTTGATCCCCTGCCCCGAAATGCCCGCGAAGAATTTCTGCTCATCGACGCCGACCTTCCTGCAGATCTCCGCGAGCACTGAATCCTGCGAGATGTCCTTGTCCTCGCCCCAATAGGTCTCGAACACCGCCGTGGCGAAAGGCACCGATTCCTGCCCGAGCCAGATGCAGCCGCGCATCGCTTTCACGCTGTTCACCGGAAATACCGTCGGCGGCATCTTGATCGCGAGACTGGCCGAGCGCGACCAGTCGGCAAGGTCCTTTTTCATGTAGCGCGCCTTCAGCGGCACCGGCGTCTCACGCTGCGCGTAGACACTTGGGTTGACCGTATTGAAGATGCCGCCCACCAGGATCGGCCGCCAGATGATCTCCGCGCCAACCTCCCTGGCCAGCGGCTGGATGTTGTGGAAGGCGAGATAGGTCCAGGGGCTGGAACAGTCGAAGAAGAATTCGATCATGGCGTTTCCGGTCCGGCGCCGCCGGTTTCAAGGCGACTTTTGTTGTTCTGTACCTCGACGTTAAGACATGGCAGGAAGGGGCGCAATCATAACCCGCCGAGAGGGCCGCCATGCTGTTTCCAACCACGATCGCCGGCTCCTTGCCGAAGCCGGAATGGCTCGCCGAACCCAACATGCTCTGGGCGCCCTGGAAGTCGCAAGGCGACGAGCTCGTCCGCGCCAAGCGCGATGCGACGATGCTTGCCGTTAAAGTCCAGGAGGACGCCGGGATCGACATCGTCACTGAGGGCGAGCAGGCCCGGCAACATTTCGTCCACGGTTTCCTGGAGAAGATCGAGGGCATCGATTTCGCCCACAAGGTCGAGATGGGTATCCGCAAGGATCGCTACAAGGCGATGGTGCCGCAGGTCGTCGCCCCGCTCCGGCTGAAGAGCCGCGTCCACGCCGACGAGGCGCGTGTCGCCCGCGCGCACACGATGAAGAAGCTGAAATTCACCCTGCCCGGCCCGATGACCATCATCGACACCATTGCCGATCGCTACTATGGCGACCGCGCCAAGATGGCCTTTGCGTTCGCCGAACTGCTGAACGAGGAAGCCAAGGCGCTCCAGGCCGACGGCGTCGATCTCGTGCAGTTCGACGAGCCCGCGTTCAACGTCTACATGGACGAGGTCAACGATTGGGGCATCAAGGCGCTGGAGCGCGCCGCGCAGGGCCTGACCTGTGCCACCGCCGTGCATATTTGCTACGGCTACGGCATCAAGGCCAACACCGACTGGAAGGAAACGCTCGGCGCGCAATGGCGGCAGTACGAGCAGATATTTCCCGCGATCGACGCCAGCCCAATCCAGCAGGTCGCGATCGAGTGCCGCAACTCGAAGGTGCCGCTCGACCTGCTTGCGCTGCTCAAGACCAAGATCGTGCAGGCCGGCGTGATCGACGTCGCCAGCGACACGGTGGAGACGGCCGAGGATGTCGTGCAGGTGATCGACGCGGTGTCGAAATTCGTACCCAAGAGCAACATCATCGCCACCACCAATTGCGGCATGGCGCCGATGCGGCGCGAGATCGCCGAAGCCAAGCTGATGGCGCTCGGCGCCGGTGCCGCGCTGGCACGCGAGAAGCTGGGTTAGGGATGTGATCCGTCTGGCGTTCACCATTGCAACGCTTGCCGCGTTCGCGCTGTCGGCGCGCGCAGAGGATCGTTCCGTGCTTCTCAATTGCAAGGCAATCGTGGAGCGTGCGTCGAAGGATGCGAATGCCGCGAGCGAAGCCGAGCTGACGCGCTGCCGCCAAGTGATCCGCGAATGGGCACTGCGCGATGCGCGGACCACAGTGGATGAGCACGGCAAGCCGCTGCGCTAGCGGCGCGCGGTCCGATGCAGCACAGGTTGATATCCAGCGATGATCGCGCGCAGCGTGGAAGGCGGCGTCAACAGCAACGGGTGATCGAGGGCGCTCGGATGCAGGACGTAGCCCGCGGGTGACCACAGCAGCGCCTTGCCCTGCGCGAGGAGGAAGCAGTCATCGCCCTGTTGCACCATCGCGCCGTCAGGCAATTCCGCGAGCGGCATCGACAGCACATGCAGCCGTTTCTTGCCACGATCGAGCCGCTCCCGATGCAGTACGGCATCCATCGCCTTGGCGCTGATGCCGCGGGCATCGTTGCCCATCTCCCATGCAACGCGAAATCGCTTCGCATCGTCGCGGCGGCAGAAGAAGCAGGGCCGATGGCCGGCGGCAAAAGCCGTGGCCTCGTCGAGGAAGAACAGCTCGGTCCAGCTCCGCCGCGCCATCACCGGCCGACGCCAGCCGCGGAATTCGCACAGGCAGGTGATCCAGGCCGGCGACGACCAGCGCTTTTTCAGCAGCGTCTTCGTCGCGGGATCATGAATGATGCCGCGGTTGCCGGTGAACATGCCGCGGTGCGGTGTCGCGATGATCTCGCCGGTCGGCGTGACGCGGTTTTGCAGGGGCATGGTCGCCTCCACCGGTCATTGCGAGCGAAGCGAAGCAATCCAGAAATGCATCCTCGGAGGTAGCCTGGATTGCTTCGTTGCTTCGCTCCTCGCAATGACGGCGATAATCACGCCGCCCCGTCGCGAAGCGGCGGGTGATAGGACAGCGCGGTGTCCCAGGGGAAGAAGATCCAGGTGTCCTGCGAGACTTCGGTGATGAAGGTATCGACCAGCGGACGTCCCTTCGGCTTGGCGTAGACGGTTGCGAAATGCGCGTCGGGGAGCATCGCGCGCACCAGCTTGCCGGTCTTGCCGGTGTCGACGAGATCGTCGACGATCAGGAGCCCCTTGCCGGTGCCGCCGCCGAGCTTCATCACGTCTTCGGAGATGCCCTTCAGCACTTTAAGGTCGCCCTGCTTGTCGTGGTCGTAGCTGGCGATGCAGACCGTATCGATCACGCGCACGCCAAGCTCGCGCGCCACGATCGCCGCCGGCACAAGCCCGCCGCGGGTGATCGCGATCACCGCATGAAACGGACCAACTTCATTGAGCCGCCAGGTCAGTGCCCGGCAATCCCGGTGGAACTGGTCCCACGACACCGGAAAGGGGCGGCCCGCCCGTTCTTCCGCACTTAGTTCCGGTGCTTCACCAGCCATCGTCGTCTCCTGCTTCGTCTGCCGGCAGCTAGGTTGCTAGCGGGTGATGTTCAATCCCGCCAGCATTTCCTTCACCGCCGCCATTGCGGCTGCGAGCTTGTCCGCATCGCGCGAGCGCACCACCAGATTGGTGTTCGGCTTCTGCTCTTCATCCATGAAGGGATAGCTGCCGATGATGGTGTCGGGATGTTGGGCGGCAATCGCCCGCAGCGGGCTGCCGATGTCGCCTTCCCGCGCATTGGCGCGGACCGATTCGGAGAGCATGCGCACGCCCGATTTCAGCTTGGGCGAGACGATGTCCATCATCGCCTGCATGATCGAGGGCACGCCCGCCATCACGATGACATTGCCGATCTTGAAGCCGGGAGCGAGGATGGTCGCGCTCTGGATCAGCTCGGCACCATCAGGAATGCGGGCCATGCGCAGGCGGGCCTCGTTGAGGTCCTGCTCGCTCCAGCGCTCGCGGAAACGGGCGACCACCTCCGGGTGATGGTCGATGCCGACGCCGAACGCCTTGGCGACGCTATCAGCGGTGATGTCGTCATGGGTCGGCCCGATGCCACCTGTGGTGAAGACATAGGTGTAGCGATGCCGCAGTGCATCCAACGCGGCAATGATGTCGGACTCGTCGTCGGAGACGACCCGGACCTCCTTCAGGTCGATGCCGATATTGGTCAGGTATTCGGCGATGAAGCCGATGTTCTTGTCCTTGGTCCGGCCGGACAGGATTTCGTCCCCAATGACCAGAATACCCGCCGTGACGATCTCGCTCATACCTCAAGTCCCTCACCTATCGGCCCGACTTTGCCGAGGTAACGCGTTGAAGTCACGCGGTTTTGCTGCCGAAATAAGCAGTCCTCAGCCATTTTTTCAGGCAAGCCGCCGGCCATCCCCGGCAAATGTCCTCTCCCCATGCTTATCGCGCTGGCCCGGCCCTTGCTACCGCATGAAAGTCATGCACTCTTGCCGCATGGCCAGGACGTTGCGGTCTTCACCAGGGCCTCGCGACCTGTCGAATGGCGCAACGCCTTGCGGAGACAAGTCGGGATCTATGGCAGTCGCGTTTGATGAAATGAACATTCCCGGTGGGGACCTTCGGCCCGCCTATCAGGAGCTGGCGCGCTGGCTCAAGGAGACGCCTCCCGAGGCGCTCGAATATCGCCGCCAGGAGGCCGAGCTCCTCTTCCGCCGCATCGGCATTACCTTCGCGGTCTATGGCGACTCCGAGTCCACGGAGCGCCTGATCCCCTTCGACGTGATCCCGCGGATCATGTCCGGCAAGGAATGGGCGCTGCTGGAGAGGGGCCTGAAGCAGCGCGTGCGCGCGCTCAACATGTTCCTGCGCGACATCTATCACGGCCGCGATATCCTCCGTGCCGAGATCGTGCCCGACGACCTCATCTTTCAGAACCCGGTCTTCCGTCCCGAGATGAACGGCCAGCAGGTGCCGCACGACGTCTACGTGCACATCGCCGGCATCGACATCGTCCGGGTCGATGCCGAGGACTTCATCGTGCTGGAGGACAATGCACGCACGCCCTCGGGCGTGTCCTACATGCTGGAAAACCGCGAGATCATGATGCGGCTGTTTCCGGACCTGTTCGCCCGCCACAGGGTGGCGCCGGTCGAACGCTATCCGGACGAGCTGCTATCCGCCCTGCGCTCGGTGGCGCCGCAAAGCGCCTCCGGCGAGCCGACCGTCGCGTTGCTCACGCCGGGCGTCTACAACTCGGCCTATTACGAGCACTCCTTCCTCGCCGACAAGCTCGGTATCGAGCTGGTCGAGGGCCGTGACCTCATCGTCAAGAACAACGAAGTGTTCATGCGGACGACCGAGGGCGTGAAACGGGTCGACGTGATCTACCGCCGCGTCGACGACGACTACCTCGATCCCCTCACCTTCCGCCCCGACTCCGCCCTCGGCGTGCCCGGGCTGATGTCGGCCTATGCGGCCGGCAACATTACGCTCGCCAACGCGGTCGGCACCGGCATCGCCGACGACAAGGCGATCTACTCCTACATGCCGGACATCGTAAAATTCTACCTCGGCGAGGAGCCGATCCTGAAGAACGTGCAGACCTGGCGCTGCCGCGAGCCGAAGGACCTCGCCTATGTGCTGGACCATCTGAGCGAGCTCGTCGTGAAGGAGGTGCATGGCTCCGGCGGCTACGGCATGCTGATCGGCCCTGCCGCGACCAAGGCGACGATCGAAGCCTTCCGCGAGAAGCTCAAGCGCGAGCCCGAGGGCTTCATTGCGCAGCCGACGCTGGCGCTCTCGACCTGCCCGACCTGCACGGCATCCGGCCTTGCGCCCCGCCACGTCGACCTGCGACCGTTCGTGCTCACCGGCAGCAAGAGCACCACGATCGTGCCCGGCGGGTTGACACGCGTTGCCCTGAAGGAAGGCTCCCTGGTGGTGAATTCGAGCCAGGGCGGCGGCACCAAAGATACCTGGATCCTGGACGAGTAGAGAGATGCTGTCGCGTACCGCCGAAAACCTCTATTGGCTCGCCCGCTACGTCGAACGGGCCGAGTATCTTGCGCGCACCATCGATGCGACGCTGCGCGTCACCGCGCTTCCCGCCGCCTATATCGGCAAGACCAACGAATGGGACTCGGCGCTTTTGACCGCCGGCGTCGCCGCAAGCTTCTATCAGCAGTACGAAGAAGCCAACGAGCGCAACGTCGTGGATTATCTCTCGTTCTCGGCGGATAATCCGTCCTCGATCAGGAATTGCATCGAGGCCGCGCGGCTGAATTCGCGCTCGGTGCGCACAGCGCTGACGAGCGAGATGTGGGATACCATCAACTCGGCCTGGATCGAGTTGCAGGAGGTCTGGAGCAGAGGGACCTCCACGCGCGAGGATCTCGCAAAGTTCCTGCGCTTCGTGCAGGAGACCTCGCTGCGCTTCGACGGCTCGGCCTACCGGACCATGTTGCGCAACGACGCCTACTGGTTCTCGCGGATGGGCCTGCATCTCGAACGCGCCGACAACACTGCGCGCATTCTCGACGTGAAATACCATGTGCTGCTGCCCGAGGAGGAGCATGTCGGCGGCCCGCTCGATTTCTACCAATGGACCTCGATCCTGCGCTCGGTCTCGGCGCTGACGGCCTATCACTGGGTCTATCGCGAGACGCTGAAACCCTGGCTGATCGCGGACCTCTTGATCCTCAACGATTCGCTGCCGCGTTCACTGGCGAGCTGCTACGGCAACCTCGTGCGCAATCTCGATCAGATCGGGGTAGCCTATGGCCGCCAGGGTCCGGCCCAGCGCCATGCCCGCGGCATCCGCAACCGGCTGGAACACAGCAATATGAACGACATTTTCCAGCATGGCGTGCATGAATTCATTCAGGAATTCATCTTGGACAATTCCAGGCTGGGCGAAATCATCACGAAGCAGTATTTGATCTGATACTGCTGTCATTCCGGGGACGCCCGCAGGGCTAGCCCGGATCGATGACGCTAGAACAACGGTCCACCATGCGCCTGCGAATCCTGCACACCACGACCTATCGCTACGAGCCGCAGGCCACGAGCGTGATCCAGATCCTGCGCATGACGCCCGGCAGCCATGACGGGCAATATGTGGCGGAGTGGCAGATCGACGTGTCGACCGACACCAAGCTCGACACGCACGAGGACGCGTTCGGCAACGTCACCCACGTGCTGTCCTGCGGACCGGTCGGCGACATCAAGATCACCGCCGAGGGCCTGATCGAGACCCACGACACCGGCGGCGTTCTGCGCGGCGCCGACGAGCGCTTTCCGGCCGGCATGTTCTTGCGGGCCACCGACCTTACCACGGTCAATCCCGCGATGAATGCGGTCGCGCGCCAGCTGCGCAGCGAGGCCGAGAGCGACACGCTGGGCTTCCTGCACACGCTGATGACGCAAATCAGCGATCACATGACCTTCGACGAGGACCCGACCAACAGCGGCACGTCGGCGGCGGAAGCGTTCACGCTCAAGCGCGGCGTCTGCCAGGACTACGCGCACATCTTCATCGCCTGCGCCCGCAGCGGCGGCGTGCCGGCGCGCTTCGTCTCCGGCCATTTCCTGCGCTCCGACGGCACGGTGCATCAGGACGCGGGCCATGCTTGGGCGGAGGCCTATGTCGACGGTCTCGGCTGGGTCGGCTTCGATCCCGCCAACAGCATCTGCGCCACCGACGCCCATGTCCGCGTCGCGATCGGGCTCGATTATCTCGGCGCCGCCCCCGTACGCGGCACCCGCTATGGCGGCGGCGCGGAGACGCTGTCGGTGGCGGTCAAGGTCCAGCAGGCCGGCCGTGGCGGCCAGTCGCAATCGCAGTCCCAGCGGCAGAGCTGAGCCGCGCCCCGCGCGCCCCTCACCCACGGTCTGTTTCCACCCTGCCGCCCCGCGGCAATCGGGGGTTGGAGCGGCCGTTGAAATTGGCTAGTAATCCGCGCAAACGCGTTCGGGGACAGGAAATGACCTATTGTTGCGGAATTCTGGTTCGGGACGGTCTGGTGATGATCGCCGACACCCGCACCAATGCCGGCCTCGACAACGTCTCGACCTTCCGCAAGCTCCACATCTTCTCCAAGCCCGGCGATCGCATCATGGCAATTGCCAGCGCCGGCAACCTCGCCATCAGCCAGTCGGTGCTCTCGACGCTGACCGAGGGCCTCGAAGACCCCGACACCGGTGAGATCGAGACGCTGATGAACGCGCCGACCATGTTCCAGGCCGCCCAGCGCATTGGCCGGGCGATCCGGGCCGTGCACGCGACCGAGGGCCCCGCACTGAGGTCTGAGGACGTATCGTTCGACGTGTCCTTCCTGTTCGGGGGCCAGATCAACGGCGCGCGCATGCGCCTGTTCATGGTCTACACCGCCGGCAATTTCATCGAATGCACCACCGACACACCCTATCTGCAGATCGGGGAGCACAAATACGGCAAGCCGGTGCTCGACCGCGCCATGCATTACGACGTCGAACTCTACGAGGCGCTGAAGACCGGGCTGATCTCGATGGATTCGACCATGCGCTCGAATCTCGGCGTCGGCCTGCCGATCGACGTTCTGGTGGTGCGCGCCGACGCCTGCGAGGCCGACCTCAACCACCGCATCGAGGCGGGCGAGCCCTATTTCCACGATTTGCGCTCGCGCTGGTCGGCGGCCTTGCGCGCCGCGCATCAGAACATTCCGCGGCCGCCCTACAAGAACGAAAAAGAATCCAAAACCTGACAGATCAAGAGAAAAGGCAGGAAACGATGAGTGAAGCGAAAAAGATCGCAGTGGTGACGGGCGCTGGCACTGGAGTCGGGCGCGCGGCGTCACTGGCGCTGATGAACACAGGCTTCACCGTGGTGCTGGTCGGGCGCCGGCCCGAGATGCTCGAGGAGACGGCCAAGCTCGGCCCCGCCGGAAAGAGCCTCTGCATCACCGCCGACATGACCAAGCCGGACTCGATCGCCGCGCTGTTCGACAAGGTCAAGGCCACCTATGGCCGGCTCGACGTGCTCTTCAACAATGCCGGGATGGGCGCACCGCCGGTGAATTTCGAGGATCTCAGCCTCGAGCAGTGGCAGGCGGTGGTGAACACCAACCTCACCGGACCGTTCCTGTGCACCCAGCACGCCTTCCGCATCATGAAGGACCAGACCCCGCGCGGCGGCCGCATCATCAACAACGGCTCGATCTCGGCGCATGCGCCGCGGCCATTCTCGGCGGCCTATACCTCGACCAAGCACGCCATCACCGGCCTCACCAAGGCGTCCAACCTCGACGGGCGCATGTACGACATCGCGGTTGGCCAGGTCGACATCGGCAATGCCGCAACGCCCATGACCGACCGCATGGTCAACGGTCCCGGCGTGCTGCAGCCCGACGGCACGTCGAAGCAGGAGCCGCGCATGGACGCGAAGGCGGTCGGCGATGCCGTCGCCTACATGGCCGGCCTGCCGCTCGATGCCAACGTGCTGACCATGACGGTCATGGCAACCAAGATGCCGTTCGTGGGACGCGGCTGAACAAAAAACGCGAAAACAACCCCATGCACAGTAGGCGGCATGGGGTTGCAGCCTCGCTCCGCAAGCGGACGTGAAGTCGGCTAAATCTCCGCACTGCTTCAACAATCGTCATTGCGAGCGCAGCGAAGCAATCTAGACTACCACCGCGGCAAGATTCTGGATTGCTTCGTCGCGCCAGCGCAAAATTACTTCACAATTTGTCGCGGGCTCCTCGCAATGACGGGGAGAGAGCGAGCTCCTACTCCAAACTCTCCACCCGGCGCAGACTCGGAAACAGCTTCATCCACAACAGCGCCACCGCAACCGTGCAGACGCCGCCCAGCACGGCTGCCGGCATCGCGCCGAACAGTGCGGCAGCCACCCCGCTCTCGAACTGGCCGAGTTGGTTGGAGGCGTTGATGAAGAGGAAGTTCACCGCACCGACCCGGCCACGCATCTCGTCGGGCGTCGCGAGCTGCACCAGCGAGAAGCGGATCACGACGCTGATCGTATCGGCCGCGCCGAGAACGGCGAGCGCGAGCACCGAGAGCCACATCCAGGACGACAGCGCGAACACGATCGTTGCGACGCCGAACACGATCACTGCCTGCAACATGCGCAGGCCCACATGCCGCGAAATGGCGTGACGGGCCAGCACCATGGTCATCAGCAGCGCGCCGACCGCGGGCGCGGCGCGGAGGATTCCGAGTCCCATCGGACCGGTCTGGAGGATGTCGCGGGCATAGATCGGCAGAAGCGCCGTGACGCCGCCGAACAGCACCGCGAACAGATCGAGCGAGATGGTGCCGAGGATCGCCGGATTGCCGCGGATGAAGCGGACGCCGGCGAAGATATTGTCGGCTCCCGCGATATCCTTGGCGATCGCCTGCGGGCGCGGCCGGATGAAGCCGGTCAGGATCATCCCGAAGATCCAGAACAGCACCATCACCGCGTAGGCGAGATGCGGCGCAACCGCGTAGGCAAAACCGCCTAGCGCCGGACCGGTAATGGTCGCGACCTGCGCCGCACCGCTGGAGACGGCGGTGGCGCGCTGGAGCGAGCCCTGCGGCGCGATCGCCGGCAGCAGCGCCGCGGTGGTCGGGCTCTCGAACGCGCCGGCAATGCCGAGCACGAAGGTGGCCACGAAAATCTGAACTTCGCTGACCAAGCCGAGATAGGTGATGACGCCGAGATAGAGCGCGGTCGCTGCTTCCACGAGTTGGCAGAGCTGGACCACGCGCTTGCGCTCGTAGCGGTCGGCGGCATGGCCGGCGATGAACACCAGCAGCGCCGTGGGCAGGAATTGCACGAGGCCGACCATGCCGAGATCGAAGGCCGAGCCGGTGAGATCGTAGATCTGCCAGCCGATCGCGACCGCCGCAATCTGGCTGGAGAAACGCGACAGGCTGCGCGAGAGCAGAAAGAACAGAAAGGCGCGATGGGAGAGGAGCGCGCGGGCACTGACCGGCGGGTTTCCCGATATGGGCTGGTCTGGCATCGCCTCTTCGGTCACGCTCGGGCTATCCGGCTCCTGATGTCGACGTGCTCCGCGTGGCTGACGCGGACCTGCTTGTCAACAGCGAGACGCTTCGACAATCTCCCGGCATTGCGTTTGCAACGCAGGGGTGGCCATAATCATCGGGGTTTGGGGACATCATGCTGCGGCTGCAATCGGCACTCGGCGTTTTCGCATTGCTGTTGATCGCCTTGGTCCTGAGCGAGAATCGCCGCGCGGCCTCGCTGCGCCAGGCGGCGATCGGCCTCGTCGCCACCTTCGTCACCGCGATCGTTCTCCTGAAGGTGCCCGTCGTCGCGCGCGCGTTCGGTGCCATCAACGACGCGGTGGGCGCGATCTCGGCGGCCTCGCGCGCCGGCTCCTCCTTCGTGTTCGGCTATGTCGGCGGCGGTCCCCTGCCCTTCGACCTGAAAGCACCGGGTGCCGATTTCGTCCTGGCGTTCCAGGCGCTGCCGATCGTGCTGGTCATGAGCGTGCTGACGACGCTCTTGTTCTATTGGCGCGTGCTGCCGCCGGTCGTGCGCGGCATGGCCTGGCTGCTGGAGCGGACGCTCGGCGTCGGCGGCGCGGTCGGACTCTCGACCGCCGCCAAAATCTTTCTCGGCATGGTCGAGGCGCCGCTGTTCGTGCGGCCTTATCTCGCGCAAATGACCCGCAGCGAGTTGTTCCTGGTGATGACCGGCGGCATGGCCGGCATCGCCGGCACGGTGCTGGTGCTGTATGCGACGCTCCTTGCTCCCCTCATTCCCGACGCAGCCGCCCATTTCGTCATCGCCTCGGTGCTGGGTGCCCCGGCCGCGATCCTGGTCAGCCTCATCATGGTGCCGGAGACATCCGACAAGCGCACCGGCGGCGCGCTGGAGGCTCCCGAGATGGAGGTCTCCAGCACGATGGACGCGATCGTGAAAGGGACGGGCGCGGGGATCGAGCTGCTGATCAACATCGTCGCCATGCTGCTGGTGCTGGTGGCGCTGGTCTATCTCGTCAATGCGATCCTCGGCCTGCTGCCTGATGTCGGCGGCGCTGCGATCTCGTTGCAGCGCCTGCTCGGCCTCGTGATGGCGCCGGTGTGCTGGCTCATGGGATTGCCGTGGGACCAGGCGATCACCGCCGGCAGCCTGATGGGCACGAAAACCGTGCTGAACGAGCTGATCGCCTATGTCGACTTCTCGAAGCTGCCGCCCGGCACGCTCGATCCGCGCTCGCGCCTGATCATGCTCTATGCGATGTGCGGCTTCGCCAATTTCGCCAGCCTCGGCATCATGATCGGCGGTCTCGGCGTGATGGCGCCGGAACGGCGCGAGGAAATCAATGCGCTCGGGCTGAAGTCGATCGTGTCGGGAACGCTGACGACGTGCCTGATGGGAGCAGTGGTGGGGGTGTTGACGTGAAGCTTGTGTGAGGCTGGCGCCCTCGCAGCTCCGATGGGGCGCAGCGCAATCGCGACAACCTTCCATGTTAATCTCTTCAGGAGATTCGGCTGGAATTGATTCATGAGCAACAGCGCAGGCCAGCGGGCATTTCAAAATGCCCGGCTTCAGAAACGGCAAAAAGCCGAGCTAGGGCCGTTGCTCGCGCGCGCCCTCCAGCTGCACAAGGCGGGACTTCTCCCCGAGGCCAAGACGGCCTATCGCGAACTCCTGGAGCTTGCGCCCGACCAATTCATCGCGCTGCATTTGCTGGGCGCTTTGGAGTCTGAAGCCAAAAACTATCGGCAGGCGCAAGTTTTGCTGAGCCGAGCGGTGGCCTTGGATCCGCGATCTGCCGAAGCCCATATGAGCCTGGGCGTCGCGCTCAACGGGCTGAAACGTCACAATGAGGCCCGCGAGAGCTATCGGAAGGCCCTCGCCCTTCGCCCCAACTACGCCTTGGCCCTGTCCAATCTCGGCAACGCAAGCGCGGCCCTTGAACTTTACCAGGAAGCGCTCGAGAGCTACGACAAGGCGCTCGCAATCGACGGAAGACTTTCCGAAGCCCATAACGGCCGGGGTTGGGCGCTCTGCCGTGTGCGCGCCTATGACGAAGCGATCGCAAGCTTAAACCGCGCGCTATCGATCAAGCCTGACTACGCCTCGGCGCTGTCGACCCGCGCCGTTGCATTGCGGGAGCTTCAGCGATTTGACGAAGCCATGGCGGATTGCAATCGCGCAATCGCCCTCGCACCCGACGACGCGAATGGATGGCTCTGGCGGGCCAGTATCTTGCTCCTGACCCGGCAAGTTGCCGAAGCATTGTCCGATTGCGAGAAGGCTCTCGCGGCCGATCCCGGCTTCTCTCAGGCCCACAGCCTGCTCGGCCAATGTCTCGCGGCACTTGGCCGGGTCGACGAAGCCCTCGCCAGTTTCGACAGAGCTCTCGACATCGAGCCTGATCAGAGCACGATCTCCAGCAAGATATTCACCCTCGATTTCATGGCCGACGCCAGCGTTGCGCAGCATCAGCAAGCGCGACATGTATGGTGGGAGCAGATCGGTGCGAAGATCGCCTCAGCAGCGGCGGGATCGCATGAGAACAGCCGCGATCCGGATCGCCGTCTGGTGCTGGGTTATGTCTCGTCGGATTTTCACACACATTCAGCGGCGTTCATTTTCGAGCCGGTCCTGCAGCACCATGATCGGGCACAGTTCGAGATCGTGTGCTACGCTTGTTCACCGAAAACGGATGCGACGACCAGCGAGTTTCAGGGGATCGCCGATCGCTGGCGCGACGCCTCGCAATGGTCCGACGATCGCCTCGCCGCTCAGATCCGCGCCGACGGCGTCGATATCCTGATCGATCTGTCCGGCCACACCAGCGGAAACCGCCTCGGTGTGTTTGCGCGCAAACCGGCACCTGTTCAGGCGCATGGCTGGGGCCATGGTACCGGGACCGGGTTGCCAACCATCGATTATCTATTCTCGGACCCGGTCGCGATTCCTGCCGCGGTTCGGCATCTGTTTGCGGAGACCATCGTTGACCTGCCGTGCTTTGTGACGCTGGCGCCGCTGCCACCCGGGATTGCGCGGGCGCCGACGCCGGCGCTCGCGAACGGCTTCATCACATTCGGTGTCTTCAACCGCATCAGCAAGATTTCGAACGAGGCGGTGGAAGTCTGGTCTAGGATTCTCGAGCGGGTGCCGGGTTCGCGACTGCTGATCAAGGATACTGCACTGGACGCTCAGCTGGTCCGCGACAATCTGCTGGCGCGGTTTGCCGCTTGCCGGTTGCCGGCCGAACGCGTCGATCTGCTCGGAGCCACGTCGCGAGACGAACATCTGGCAACGTTCAATCGCGTCGATATTGGCCTCGACCCATTCCCGCAGAATGGCGGCGTCAGCACGTGGGAAGCCTTGCAGATGGGCGTGCCGGTGGTGGCGAAGCTCGGTCACAGCCTGCCGAGCCGTGCTGCCGGCTCCATCCTCACCGCGCTGGGCCTGCCGGAGTGGGTCGCGGACAGCGATGAGGCCTATGTCGAAATCGCAGCGAGCCGTGGGTTGCAGATCGGCGAGCTCGATAAGTTGCGCGGCGAACTGCCCGGACAGATCAGGGCTGCCGCCGCCGGCAACCCAATCTCATACGTGCAAGCGGTGGACGATGCCTATCGCGCGATGTGGAAACGCTATTGCAACGACGGCGGCTGATCTCCGCCTCGCCTACGCCTTAAACTCCACGGTCCTGAACTCCGCCGGCAGGATCACCTCCAGCAGCTCGACGTCGTCCGAATAGTCCAGGATCATGTGCTTGATCTTCGGCGGCTGGGTCCAGGCGCTACCTTCTTTCATCAGCGTCTCGCCCACTCCGTCCATATAGGTCTTCACCCAGCCCTTGAGCACGTAGACCATCTGGAATTCGACGTCGTGAAAGTGCAGCTTCGACACTTCGTCCGGATTGCAGGGGCCTTGCAGCCGGATCACGTGCGCCTGCGCGAGGCCGTGGCTGGCGGCGGCGATGCCGAGGTCGCGATATTTCGCGTAGGTACGCAGACCGTCGGCTTTGAAGTCTTCCTCGCGGTGATGGCTGATCGCAATGCGCTGCTTGGGCCGCGCCGGTTTCTTGGCGGATGACTTTGCCGTTGTCGTGGGGGCTTTTGCCTTCACCGCCGTGCGCGCCGTGGATCGTGCTGCGGGTTTGGCCCCGCTACGCCTCTTCACCGCGGCTTGCGATGCGCTGCGCGATTTTGCTTTCTTGGCCATGGGCGGCCTCCCCTGTTGTTATGGGGAGAGGCTAGCACAGAATGCGAAATCGCAGGGCGGGTTAGCGCTAACGTACCCACCACTTCTTTGCGCAAGCGTTGAAGCATGGGGGGTTACACTGACGCTAACCCACCCTACAGCTCCGCCCTTCAATGCAGCCGGAATACTCCGTCCACCGCGCGCAACTCGGCCGGCTTGATCAGCTTGGAATGCGCCACTGTCACCGAGTGAAGCGGTCCGTCGAGCTTTTCCTGCCAGAACGCCAGAAAATCCTTCAGCGCCGGAAATTTCGGAAACATGTCGTAGTCCTGCCAGACGTAAGTCTGGAGCAGCGAGGGATGATCCGGCATCCGGTAGAGAATCTGCGCCGTCGTCATTCCGTAACCCAGCAGCTGTTTCCGGAAATCGTCCGAAACGGCTCCACTCCGCAAGCCCATGCCAACCTCCTTTGCAGGAGCGCATTCAAGGAGTGGCTTTCCGGTGCGCCTTAAGAGCCACCCGCTGCTGATGCGCTCACATAAGAGAAATGTGACGCAAACTGACAATCCATCTCAAGCCCAAAAGTTTAACAAGCTGTTGAAATTCAATGCGTTAGCAGCAGATCTAGCTCCGTGCTAATACTGCGCCGAGCGCGATTAACGATGGAAAGAGATTTTGGCAGGCGGCGCCTCCGAGTGCTATTTTTCTGCTACAAGCCCTTGCTCCCGCCAAAATCCTGCCTTATCTCAGTTGTGCCTGCGCTGGCACTCGCCGGCGTAGACTGCTAACAACCCAAAATTCCCAAATCGTGCAAAAGCTTAGGAGAACTGCATGAATTTCCGTCCGCTTCACGACCGCGTCGTGGTCAAGCGCATCGACGCAGAAGAGAAGACCGCTGGCGGCATCATCATTCCCGACACGGCGAAGGAAAAGCCCTCGCAGGGCGAGATCGTCGCCGTCGGCCCGGGTGGCCGCGACGAAGCTGGCAAGCTGATCCCGATCGACCTGAAGGTCGGCGACCGCGTGCTGTTCGGTAAGTGGTCCGGCACCGAGGTCAAGATCGACAACGTCGACCTGCTGATCATGAAGGAAAGCGACATCATGGGCGTCCTCGACGTCCCCGCTTCCAAGAAGAAGGCGGCCTAAGAGCCCCTCTCTTATCCAGTTAAACACCTAAGGAAAAAATCCAGATGGCAGCTAAAGAAGTCAAATTCTCGGTCGATGCGCGCGACAAGATGCTTCGCGGCGTCGACATTCTCGCCAACGCGGTGAAGGTCACGCTCGGTCCGAAGGGCCGCAACGTCGTGCTCGACAAGTCGTTCGGCGCTCCCCGCATCACCAAGGACGGCGTCACCGTCGCCAAGGAGATCGAGCTCGAGGACAAGTTCGAGAACATGGGCGCGCAGATGGTGCGCGAAGTCGCCTCCAAGTCCGCTGACGCGGCCGGCGACGGCACCACCACCGCGACCGTGCTGGCCCAGGCGATCGTGCGCGAAGGCGCCAAGTCGGTTGCCGCCGGCATGAACCCGATGGATCTGAAGCGCGGTATCGATCTCGCGGTCGAAGCCGTCGTTGCGGACCTCGTCAAGAACTCCAAGAAGGTGACCTCGAACGACGAGATCGCCCAGGTCGGCACCATCTCGGCCAACGGCGACGCGGAGATCGGCAAGTTCCTCGCCGACGCCATGAAGAAGGTCGGCAACGAGGGTGTCATCACCGTCGAGGAAGCCAAGTCGCTCGAGACCGAGCTCGACGTCGTCGAGGGCATGCAGTTCGACCGCGGCTACATCTCGCCCTACTTCGTCACCAACGCCGACAAGATGCGCGTTGAGATGGACGACGCCTACATCCTCATCAACGAGAAGAAGCTCTCCTCGCTGAACGAGCTGCTGCCGCTGCTCGAGGCCGTGGTGCAGACCGGCAAGCCGCTGGTCATCGTCGCCGAGGACGTCGAAGGCGAAGCGCTTGCCACCCTAGTCGTGAACCGTCTCCGTGGCGGCCTGAAGGTCGCGGCCGTCAAGGCTCCGGGCTTCGGCGATCGCCGCAAGGCCATGCTGCAGGACATCGCGATCCTGACCGGTGGCCAGGCGATCTCGGAAGATCTCGGCATCAAACTCGAGAACGTCACGCTCAACATGCTCGGTCGCGCCAAGAAGGTGATGATCGACAAGGAGAACACCACGATCGTCAACGGCGCCGGCAAGAAGGCCGACATCGAAGCGCGCGTGTCGCAGATCAAGGCGCAGATCGAGGAAACCACCTCGGACTACGACCGTGAGAAGCTCCAGGAGCGTCTTGCCAAGCTCGCAGGCGGCGTCGCGGTGATCCGCGTCGGCGGCGCGACCGAGGTCGAGGTGAAGGAGCGCAAGGATCGCGTTGATGACGCGATGCATGCGACCCGCGCGGCGGTCGAGGAAGGCATCGTCCCGGGCGGCGGCGTCGCCCTGCTCCGTGCCTCCGAGCAGCTCAAGGGCCTGCGCACCAAGAACGACGACCAGAAGACCGGCGTCGAGATCGTGCGCAAGGCGCTCTCCGCGCCCGCTCGCCAGATCGCGATCAACGCCGGTGAAGATGGCTCCGTGATCGTCGGCAAGGTCCTTGAGAACAAGTCGTACGCCTACGGCTTCGACTCCCAGACCGGCGAATATGTCGACCTCGTCAAGAAGGGCATCATCGACCCGACCAAGGTGGTCCGTACCGCGATCCAGAACGCAGCCTCGGTTGCGGCGCTCTTGATCACCACGGAAGCCATGGTCGCCGAGTTGCCCAAGAAGGGCGGCTCCGGTCCGGCGATGCCCCCGGGCGGCGGCATGGGCGGCATGGATTTCTGATCCAGCCATTCCGGCAAACGACAAAATGCGAAACCCCGGCAGCGATGCCGGGGTTTTGTTTTTCTTCGGTGGTCCCATCCCGGAGCAGCGCGGAGCCCGGAATGACAGTGGGGCTTCACCACACCTTCCCCAGCCGCTCCATGTGCGGTTCGCCGTGCTGGTCGAGCGACCAGAATATCCGCGTCACCTTGCCGACCAGATTGTCCATCGGCACGAATCCGATCGACGACATCACGCGGCTGTCACTCGAGTTGTCGCGATTGTCGCCGAGCACGAAGAAATGGCCCGGCGGCACGGTGTAGACGTCGGTGTTGTCGTAGTAGCCGTTGTCGACACAGTCCTGCGTCACGTAGGACGCGCCGTTCGGCAGCGTCTCGCGCCAGCGCTTGGCCTTCGCACCGTCATCCACGCCGCAGGTGGAGCCGGCGAATGCCTGCTTCAGAGCGACGCGCGTCACCGGGCGGTCATTGAGGATGAGTTGGCCCTGCCGCATCTGGATGCGATCACTGGGCAGCCCGACCACGCGCTTGACATAGTCGACCGCGGTGTCCTTTGGCGTCCGGAACACGACGACGTCACCATACTCGGGATCGGTGGCCCGGAAACGCCCGGAGATCCACGACGGCGCGAAGGGAAACGAATAACGGCCATAGCCATAGGCATATTTTGCAGCAAAGACGTAGTCGCCGACGACCAGCGTCGGCGTCATCGAGCCGGAAGGGATGTTGAACGGCTGAAACAGGAAGATGCGAAACAGGAACGGCGGCGACCACAGCACCGGAATCAGGAGGATCAGGATGACGATCGCCTTCCATTCCCGCACTTTGGCCTGCGGGTGGATGGTTTCATGAAGAGTGGTCATGCGCCTGCCCTGATCAAGCCCGTAGTCGTCGCGAGATTACGCAACCCTCGCGCGTACGCAATCCCATAACTTGGTCGCGCCGCGCGCGGATCGCGTTCACGGGTCGCAATCAACCGCGCGCGAGATCGCTGAAGCAGCGGCGGATCCATTCGATGGTGAGCCGCGTCGCCGGATCGCGCTTGAGATGGTTCTGCACCAGCAGCCAGACGTCGCGGCGCCCAGGCAGCAGCGTGGCGCGCAGGCGGCGATCGCCGAGTAAGTCCGCGCAGACATGCTCCGGCAACACGCCGGCGGCCTGATGCGCGCGGATCAGGTTACGGATGACGCGAACGTTGTCGGTAACGCAGCGCGCGTGGGCTTGCTTCATACGCAGGAATTGCATCTCGGGAATGGCACCGAGTTCGTCCGGATAGGCGCACAGCACCGGCTCGCCTTCGGTCGTGACAGGCTCAAAATAATAGAGCTTGACGTCACCGAGCCTGGAGATCGCGAAGTCGCCCTTGTCGGGCTTGCGCAGCCGGATAGCGAGATCGGCTTCCCAGCGCGAGAACTTGACGTTCTCGCTCGAGGTGAGGAATTGCAGCGTCAGGCCGGAATTGGCGCGCAGGAAGTCGCTCGCGCGCGGCGACAGAACCTCCTCGGCAACCGTGTTGGTGGAGGCGATACGCAGGCGTCCCACCGGGCCTGCAAGACTCTCGCCGACGCGACCGATCTCGGCGGCATGTGCGGCCATCGCCTCGACATGCGCCAGCACCGCCTCGCAACTCCGCGTCGGCCGGCGCTGGCCGTCCACCGCATCGAACAGCGGCACGCCGAGATCGCGCTGGATGCGCGCGAGCCTGCGGCCGACGGTGGTCTCGTCGATGCGCAGCCGCGCGCTGGCGCCGGCATAGGTGCCCTCGTCCCTGACCGCGGCGATGATGCGCAGATCGTCCCAGTTCATGGCGATGAGCCTAGCAGGCACGACGGGCTCCTGCAAATTTGCAGCCATATGCTGCAATAGTCCTGCACATTGGCAGGCCGCCGCCGCGCTACTGTGGCGCCATCCGATATGCCTTAGGAAGGCCCGACCCGCATGACCGCCCCAAAAACCCTGCTTGAATTGTCCGGCGCCGATCTCACTCCGCCCAGGCTCGCCGATTCCTGCCTCGTGCTAATCGACATCCAGAACGAATATTGCGCCGGGCCGCTCGCCTTGCCGGACGCGGAGCCCGCAATCGCCGCCGCCGCGCGCCTGCTCGCCCGCGCGAGGGCGAGCGGCGCTGCGATCTTCCATATCGCGCACAAGGGACGTGCCGGCAGCCTGTTCGACCGCGAGGCCGCGCGCGGCGCGATCGTCAGGAACGTGGCGCCGCTCGCCAGCGAAGCCGTGATCGAAAAAGCGCTGCCGAACGCTTTTGCCGGCACCGACCTGCAAGTCCGGCTGGCCGCAACCGGACGCACGAACATCGTGCTGGCCGGTTTCATGACCCATATGTGCATCAGCTCGACCACCCGCGCCGCGCTCGACCTCGGCCTGCGCACGACGATCGCAGCCGATGCCTGCGCCACACGCGATCTTCCCGACGGCCGCGGCGGAGCGCTCTCCGCAAGGATCATCCACGAGGTCGCCCTGGCCGAATTGTCGGACCGGTTTGCGATCATCGCACAAACCGAGACGTTGACCTGAAGGAGCGTAGGCGATGCTGCAACTCTATTTCTCACCGATGGCCTGCTCGCTTGCGAGCCGCATCGCGCTGATGGAAGCGGGCATCGAGGCCCGCTATCATCCGGTCCATCTCCAGACCAAGCAGGTCGTGGACGACGGCAGCGATTTCCTCGGCGTTTCCCCAAAGGGCGCGGTGCCGGTCCTGGTGCTGGAGAATGGCGAACGGCTGACCGAAAGCGCCGCGGTGCTGCAATACATCGCCGACCTAAAGCCGCAGGCGGGCCTTGCACCCGCCTTCGGAAATCCCGACCGGTATCGGCTCCAGGAATGGCTCAGTTTCGTCGGGGCCGAGATCCACAAGGCGTTCCTGTTTCCAACCTTCTGGTACAAGGACGACGCCTCGCTCGCCAAGCCGCGTGCAAGAATAACGCAGACATTATCGATGCCTGCCGCGCATCTGACGGACCGCGAATTCCTCGTCGGCGACAGCTTCACCGTCGCGGATGCCCATCTCACCTGGGCTTTGCTGTTGCTCCGTCCCGCGGGAATCGACGTCGCGCAATGGCCATCGTTGTCGGCCTATCTCGCGCGCATGCAGGCGCGACCGGCCGTGCGGGACGCGATTGCGACCGAAATGGCCGTCCGCATGACGATGGCGGCGAGCCCGGCGTGACAGGATGTCACGGCCGGGAAATCTGAGCGGTGCTCCGGCAGGGCATTGATGTCGGCGCGGCATGCGCTAATCTGGAGGGATATTTTTCGACATTTCCTTGGAAGGCATTCATGCGTGCTCTTTCCAGATTTTGCCCGGCCGGACTTTGCCTTGCCCTCCTGGTCTGCTGGCTTTCCGTTGCGCCGGCATCGGCGGAAACCCGCGTCGCCCTGGTGATCGGCAATGGCGCCTATGCCAGTACGGCGCAGCTTCCCAACCCGTCGCACGATGCCGAAGACGTCGCCGCCTCGCTCAAGCGCAGCGGCTTCGAGGTGCTCCAGGGCATCGACCTGCGCCAAGCTGACATGCAGGACCTCACCATCCGCTTCGCGCGCGCCGCGAGCAAAGCCGACGTCGCCATGTTCTACTACAGCGGCCATGCGATGCAGTACAACGGCGTGAACTATCTGATGCCTGTCGATGCCGTGCTGAGCGACGAAGCCGACCTGAAGCGCTTCCTGCGGGTGGACGACATCGTGAACGACCTGCAGCAGGCCAAGAACCTGCGCATCCTCATCCTCGATTCCTGCCGCGACAATCCGCTGGCCGAAACCTTGAAACGCTCCGCCGGCATGACGCGCGGCGCCTCGATCGGGCGGGGCCTGTCGAAAGTCGAAGCACCGCGCGGCACGATCGTGTCGTTCTCAACCCAGTCCGGGCAGACGGCGGCCGATGGCAGCGGCCGCAACAGCCCCTATACGACGGCGTTCCTGAAGCACATCGAGGAGCCGCAGGAGATCGGCGAAGTCTTTCGCGACATCAGCAGCGACGTCTACGATTCCAGCGGCAAGACCCAACTCCCGGAGCTGTCGCTGTCGATCATCGGCAAGTTCTACCTGAACGGACCGGTGTCGGTCACGGTGGCGCCGGCGGCGCCACAAGCCGCGCCCCGGGCTGACCCTTGCGCAGCAGCAGAAGCACACTGGAAGGCTGCCGACGGCATCGGCACGCTGGGCGCTTTCGAGGATCACCTCGCGAGATTCCCGAATTGCATCTTCGCCACGCTCGCCAAAGCTCGGATCGAGGGGCTGAAGCAGAAGGTGGCGCTCGCGCCGTCAGGCAACGGCCGGAGCGGCGGAAGCAAGGATTTTGACGGCAGCTGGGACGTGACGTTGAACTGCTTGGCCACCGGCAAGGCGCAGGGCTTCACCAGACCTCTGGTCGCCACCGTCACGAACGGCGTGCTTCATGCCGAGGCGCAGGGTCCGGGCAACAACATCAACCGGCTCGAGATCGACGGCCAGATCCCGGCGGACGGCAAGACCACCTTGAGCGCGCGCGGCACGACGGGAGCGAGCGCGTACACGCTGAACAATCTCGCGCCCGGCTCGCCCTACGCCTTTACCGTCGATGCGCAGTTCGATCGCACCCGCGGCACCGGCAAGCGCAACGAGGCGCGGGCCTGCAATCTGGTTTTCGTCAAACGCTAGCTGCGCATCCCCGGCCGGTCACACGCCCGTCTGGCTGATGAACTTGGTGTTGAAATAACCCTCCATCGCCTCGGTGCCGCCCTCCGAGCCGTAGCCGGAATCCTTGATGCCGCCGAACGGCACTTCGGGCAGCGCCAGACCAAAACTGTTGATCGACATCATGCCGGCTTCGACGGCCGAACCGATCGCGGCCGCCGTCTTGGTCGAGCTTGTGAAGGCGTAGGACGCCAGCCCGAACGGCAAGCGGTTGGCCTCCTCGACAACTTCGTCGAAGGATGAGAAGCGCGAAATCAGCGCGAGCGGGCCGAACGGCTCCTCGTTCATGGCGCGCGCATCCTTCGGCACGTCGCTCACTACGGTCGGCTCGAAGAAATGGCCCTTGTTGCCGACGCGTTTACCGCCGGTCTCGAGCTTTGCACCCTTGCCGACGGCATCCTGCACCATGCCCTCAATGGCGGTGACGCGGCGCGGATTGGCGAGCGAGCCCATTTTGGAGTCGGGATCGAGGCCGTTGCCGACCTTGAACGACTTGGCGCTGTCGACAAATGTGTCGACGAATTCACGGAACACGTCATCCTGGACCAGCATCCGCGTCGGCGAGATGCAAACCTGCCCGGCATTGCGATATTTTGCCGCCGCCAGAATTTTCGCGGCCGATGCGACGTCGGCGTCCTTGAAAACGATCGCCGGCGCATGACCGCCGAGCTCCATGGTGGCACGCTTCATGTGCAGGCCCGCGAGCGCATTGAGCTGCTTGCCGACATGGGTCGAGCCCGTGAACGAGATCTTGCGGATCACCGGATGCGGAATGAGATATTCCGAGATCTCCGAGGGAATACCGTATACAAGGTTGATGACGCCATCGGGCACGCCAGCGTCCGCAAACGCGCGGATCAGCTGTGCGGGCGAGGCCGGCGTCTCCTCCGGGGCCTTGACGATGATCGAGCAGCCGGCGCCGAGTGCGGCGGAGAGCTTGCGCACGACCTGATTGATCGGAAAGTTCCAGGGCGTGAACGCCGCAACCGGGCCGACCGGCTCCTTGATCGCGAGCTGGTAGATGCCCGGCCCACGCGCAGGGATCAGGCGGCCATAGGCGCGTTTGGCTTCCTCCGCAAACCACTCGATCACGTCGGCGGCAGCCATCGCCTCCATCTTGGCCTCGCCAAGAGTCTTGCCCTGTTCCATCGTGAGCAGCGGCGCAATCTCGTCATTGCGCTCGCGCATGATCGCGGCCGCCTTGCGCATGATGCGGCAGCGCTCGAAGGGAGCAACGTTTCGCCAGATCTTGGACCCGGCGCTGGCTGCGGCGAGTGCCTCGTCGAGGTCGGACCGTCCGGCATGGGCGACCGTGCCGATCACCTCTTCAGTCGCGGGATTGCGGACCTCGATCACCTTGCCCGAATGGGCCGGTCGCCATTTGCCGCCAATGAAAAGCTGGGTGTTCGAATAGGCCAACGGATTCTCCTGTGGTCGCTTTTTTCTGCGTTAGGTCGGGATGGGAATAGCTCGGTGACAAATCGCGTCCGCCGCCTTTGTCATCTCCGGCCCCAGATAGGAGCGGAAGCGTGGCTCGGCGACCAGAGCGCCGAAATCGGCCATGCGTGTCACCCCACCGCCGGCCACAAAGAGGAATCGCCCGGCGATCTCGGCAAGGATGTCGAGGTGCCAGGCCGCCGTCGGATGCATGCAGAGAACGACCAGCCGCCCCTCGTCGCGCAGCTTGCGGAAGAAATCGAGCATGAAGCCGATATAGCCATCCTGCAGGTTGAACTGCGGTTCGTCGAACAGGTGAACCAGCGGCGTCCGGGTTGGCGACGGCGCCAGGAAGGCGGACGGAATGCGCTTCCGGAAGCGCCTAACCTGATAGGATTGGTGATAGTGGATCGCGAGCCGGTCGCGCTCGCGATATTTGACACCATGGATATCGGTGCCCGCGACCAGCACGCGCCCGGAGGTCGGGGCGTTCGAGCCCGTCATCATCTCGAACAAGGTCGTCTTGCCGGCGCCATTCGGGCCGACGACACCGACGATATCAGGTTCGTCCAGCGACAGGTTTGCCTGTAGCGTGAATGTCGGTCGGCGGATCACGCGGCCCCGTGTATAGACCTTTCGAACGTCGTCGAGAACGAGCAGCGGTGCGGCCACTTATTGTACTCCCAGCAAGCGCTGACGAAGCCCGCGGTCATCGCGCAAGGCCGCGGCCTCCCCGGTCCAGACGATCCGGCCGCGATCGATCACCGCGGCATGGTCTGCGACCGACAGCGCGATCTCGGCGTTCTGCTCCACGACCAGCGAGGCAATACCCTCATCCTTCATGCGCAGGATCGTCGCAAGCACGTCGCCGACGATTTTCGGCGCCAGTCCCTGGCTCGGCTCGTCGAACAGCACCAGTCCCGGCGAGCCGACCAGCGCGCGGGCGATCGCCACCATCTGCATTTCGCCGCCCGACAGGTTTTCGCAGTCGCGCTCCATGAGATATTCGAGCGGTGAGAAGATCGCAGCGGCCTCCTTGACGCTCCAGTGGCGAAAGCGCGTGCGCTTTTGCGCGATCGACAGGTTGCGCGCAACCGTCAATGTCGGACACAGCCGGCGGTCGTCGGGTACCCAGCCGATGCCGGCGCGCGCAATCTCGTGGGTCGGATCGCGCGTGACGTCGTGACCGTCGAAACAAACGGAGCCGCGGCGCGGACGCGTCAGCCCCAGAATCGAGCGGAGCATGGTCGTCTTGCCGGCGCCGTTAGGGCCGAGCAGCGCAAACACCTTGGCGTGCTCGATGGCAAGCGAGGCGCCGAACAGCGCCTGGGTCTCGCCGTAAAAGGTATCGACCGCGTCCACTTCGAGGATCATGCGAACTTCCCGAGATTGGAGCGCCGCACCCATTCGTTCTGCTGCAGTTCGTGTGGCGTTCCGCGCGCCACCACCTGGCCCCAATGGATGACCGAGATCCGGTCAGCCAACGAGAACAGGAACTCCATATCGTGCTCGATCGCGACGATGGTCAGCCGCCCCTTCAGGCGAGCAATCAGGGCTGCGAGCCGGTGCACCCCGTCGGAGCCGAGGCCGGAGGTCGGCTCGTCCAGGCACACCACCCGGGGCGCCTGCGCCAGGGCGACCGCGATCTCCAGCGCGCGCCGGTCGCCATAGGACAGGTCCTTGGCGCGGATGTCGCCTTTGTCGGCAAGCCCGACTGCCGCCAGCGATTCAGAGGCCTTCGCGGCAAGCCGGCTGTCGCCCGCCGCTGCGCGCGCGACATCGTGGCCACGGGCGCGAAACTCGGGCAAGCCCATCATGACGTTGTCACGCGCGGAGAATTCGTCGAACAGTGTCATGATCTGAAACGAGCGGGCGATGCCCTTGGCGGCGATGCGGTGCGGGCTGAGGCCCGTGACATCCTCGCCGGCGAGCAGGACTCGACCACGATTCGGTTTCACCCGGCCGGTGAGGACATTGAAGAACGTGGTTTTGCCGGCACCGTTCGGGCCCATCACACCGTGAAACTCGCCCTCCGCGACCGCGAGATCGACGCTCTCCAGCACGACGCGGTCGCCGAAGCGGACATGAACGGCCGCGGCTTCGATCATGTTCATCGCCCGCTCCCGAACAGCAGCCGCATCGCCGAGGTACCGCGCTGCCGTAAGGCGCCGAGTGAGTGCTGCTGCACGGCAGCGGATATCGCGCCGGCAATGCCTTCGGGGCGAAACAGCACGATGGCGATGAAGAGCAGACCAAAATAGAGCATCCAGGCATTGGTCAGCGCACCGATCACGTCTCGGGCGGTGAGGAAGAGAAATACGCCAATCACCGGACCCCAGAAGCTGACGAGGCCACCGCCGACGAGCGTCATCATCACGACGTAGCCGGATTGATGCAGGCTCATGACGTCGGGGAATGCGGCGAGCTGCGCCATGGCGAACAATCCGCCGGCAAACCCCGAGACGGCGGCCGACAGCGCAAAGATCGCGACTTTGTAGAGCCACACATTATAGCCGAGATGGCTCGCGCGAATTTCGCTCTGCCTGATCGCAGCGACCACGCGGCCATAGGGCGAGTGCACCAGCCTCCACAATGCGGCGGTGCCGACCGCAAAGACGGCGAGCACGAAATAGTAGAACGCGACATTGTCGTTGAGATCGAACGACACAAGCCCGAAATCGGCCGGCAACCGTTTGATCTTGAGAAGGCCGTCTTCGCCGCCGGTGATCCGGTGCGATTTTATCGCCAACGTCCAGAAGATCTGGCCGAAGGCAATCGTCATGAAGGCATAATAGATGCCGCGCCTGTGCGAGATGAACAGCGCCACCAGCACGCCGGCGAGACCTGCCGCCGCGGCCGCGGCAATCAGGCATATCCAGAGATTGGCGACGATGTCGAACTGACAGAGACCGAACGCGTAGGCGCCGATGCCGAAATAGGCACCATGACCGAACGACGGAAGTCCGGCGGTGCCCAGCACCAGGTTGAATGCGAGCGCATAGAGCGACCAGATCAGGATCTCGATCCCGAGATAGGGATAGAGCCCGATCCGCGTGATCCAGAGCGGCACCGTTGCAAGCACGAGCCAGAGCACCAGCATCGTCGGCGTCACGAGGCGCGCAGCGTCCGGTGAAGATTTTGGTCCCACAATCATTCCCTTTAGGCCTCGAGCACGCTTTTTTTGCCCCAGAGGCCGCGCGCGCGGAACGTCACGACGGCCACGAGCAAGATGTACATCGACAACAGCGACCATTCGGACGCGTAGGCGCCGGCAAGGCCGACACACAGTCCGACCAAAAGACCCGCCACGACCGCACCCCAAAAGCTGCCGACGCCCCCGAGCACGATCACCAGGAACGCAGGAATGACCGCATCGACGCCCATATGCGGGCGAATGCCCCAGATCGGCGCGACGATGATGCCCGCGATCGCGGCCAGCATCGTGCCGAACACGAAGACCAGCATCCGCAACCGCGACAGGTTGATGCCGAGCGCGCGAACGATCTCGCTGTCATGCGCGCCGGCCTTGACCGTCGCACCGAACGAGGTCTTTTCGATCAACAGCCAGACCAGGCCGATGACCCCGGCCGCGATGCCCGCTGCGTAGAAGCGATAGGTCGACCAGATCAGGTCGCCGAACAGGAAGCCGCCGTTGATGGCGGACGGCACCTGCAGCACGTAGTCGCGCGTGCCCCACACCAGGCGGATCATCTCTTCGATCACCATCGCGGCGCCGAAGGTCAGGAGCAGCCCGTAGAGCGGATCCTTGCCGTAAGTGCGCCGCATGCAGAGCTCGATCAGCATGCCGACCAGACTCACGATCACGGGAGCAATGATCAACGTCGCCGCATAGCGCCAGCCGAGCGGCAGCGCGAGCCACGCTTTCGCAAGTTCCATCGGCAATGGAGGGCGCGGCCCCGTGAGCTGCATGGCGACATAAGCCCCGAGCGCGAACAGGGAGCCGTGCGCGAGGTTGATCTGCTCCATCAGCCCGACGATGAGCATGAAGCCGAGTGCGATCAGCGCGAACAACAGGCCGAGCGTCAGGCCGTTGAGGAGATGCGGAAGAAGGTCGAACAAGGTTCTTGGCTCTCGCAACTGGCATGTGTCATCCGGGAGGCTGACGGTCCCGGAGGCGCGCCGCTCGTTCTGCGATGTGACGCACCGTCTCTAGGAGTCGACGGTCGGCACCTGCTCGTAGGGGGTGAGCTTGCACTTGCCGGGTGCCGCATCATCGGCGGCCGATTTCGGCTCCGTCCAGCTGATGATCTCGAACAGATCGGCATTGTCGACCGGCTTGGCGTTGCGCCGCGCCAGATAGATCGTCTGCTGCATCTGGTGCGTCATCGGATCCATGTAGGCGTCGAAATGCTGCATGCGATCGGTCGCCGAGACCTTCAGGTTCTCGAGCTCCTTGATGATCTTGACGTTGTTGGTCGACCCTGCCCGCTCGATCGCACGGAGCAGTTCGCGCGTGGACATGTAGCCGTTGTAGGAGACGTTGCCCGGCACCGGGATCGGGCCGTCCTTGTTGGCGGCCTGCCACTTCTTGACGAATTCGGCGACGCCGGGCAGCGGCAGCTTGTGATACCAAGTGGTGCCGAACACGCCGAACAGGCTGTCAGGCGCACCCCATACGTCGGGCCAGTCCTGCTGGTTGTTGATCCAGGCCGGCTTGCCGTCGAGCTTGAGCTGCGCCACCTGCTCGCGCAATGCCTTGATATCGTCGCCGCCAACGGCGGTCGCCACAACATCGGGCTTGGCCTGCTGGATCTTCAGCAGATAGGCAGTAAAGTCGCGCGTGTTCTGCGGCACCAGCAGATTGTCGAGGATCTTGCCACCGGCGCTCTCGACCTGCGTCCTGGTCGCGGCAGACGTCGTGTGACCCCAGACATAGTCGTTGGTCAGCAGCATCCAGTTCTTGCCGATGGAGTCCACCGCGTTCTTGACCGACGCCTTGGAAAAATTGGTGCCGTTGCCGTCCCATACGAATTTCACGCGCGAGCAGTTCTCCCCGGCTTCGCTGGGCGCGGAGGAATTGGTGTTCATGTAGATCACACCATATTTGCTGGCGACCTGTGTGATGGCGTTGGCGACGCCCGAATGCAGCGCGCCGATCAGGATGGTGCAGTCCTCGCGAGTGATGAAACGTTCCGCGACGCGGCTGCCCGTAGCTGGCGTCGTCTCGGTGTCCGCCGTGATGAAAGTGACCTGGCGCCCAAGTACGCCACCTTTGGCGTTGATCTCGTCGATCGCCATCTTGATGCCGCGGAAATCATCCTGGCCGCTGTTGCCGTATTGACCGCTGGCATCGCACGTCAGGCCCAGCTTGATCGGTTTCGCGCCTTGCGCCCAGGCATGATTCTGCCTCCACGGCCCAAAGAAGCTGCCGGCGCCGCCGATGACGCTCGCCATCAAGCTGCCCTTCAGAACGCTTCGCCGTGAGATCTGACGCCCTCTCATCGTGTCCTCCCGTTTCCGAAGTCTTTTGCTTCTTGTGGGATTAGAATATTCATTCCATATATTATGTAAAGTAGAATATTTGATCCAAATGGTGAAATGCCGTTAAACAGGCGACCGATCCGGAGATCCGACTCGATGAACAAGGCGGCTGGCGCCATGACTTATGACGAACTGCGCGGCGCGATTGCGCAGCGGCACCGGGCACTGTCCGGCCGGCTGCAGCAGATCGCGGAGTTCGTGCTCGATCACCCGACCGATGTCGCACTCGGCACCGTGGCCGAGGTGGCGCAGCGCTCAGGGGTGCCGCCGTCGGCGATCGTTCGCTTCGCGCATGCGCTCGGGTTCGGCGGCTTCACCGAGATGCAGCAGGTGTTCCGCTCCCGTCTCGTCGCCGGCGTCGCGCCAAGCTACAAGGCGCGCCTCGCCCGCATGAAGAGCCAGGAGAAGTCAGTGCTCGGCCGCCAGCCGGCCGCGGTCTTGTCGCGTTTCGTGTCCGAAGCGCAATCATCGCTGGTCACGCTCAGCCAATCCGTCCATGCGCGCGAACTCGACGCCGCAACCGCGATCCTTGCCAAGGCACGTGACATCTATCTGCTCGGCCTGGGCGGCTCGTTCCCGGTTGCGATCCACCTCGCGTACGTGCTGCGCAAGCTCGGACGGCGCGTCGTCCTGCTCGACGGCCTTGGCGGCAGCATCCACGAGCAGTCGCACGCGGCGACATCAGACGACGCGCTGGTCGCGATCAGCTTCCGAAATTACTATCCGGATACGGCGCGCTTGTTTCCCGAACTCGTCGCGCGGGGCGTGCCCACGATTTCCATCACCGACAGCCTTTTGAGCCCGATCGTCGAGGGCGCGAGCGTCGTGTTCGAGATCCAGGACATGCCTGAGCCCGCGCTGCGTACGCTTGTCGCACCGATGTGCCTCGTGCAGGCGTTGGCGATCGGCCTCGACCTCGCCGCAGACTGACATTCACAACAGGAACAAGATCATGACATCGCATGACACCAACAAGCTTCTGGCAGGCAAAGTTGCACTGGTGACCGGCGCGGGACGCGGGCTCGGCCGCGCTTTTGCAGAGAAGCTTGCCGCGCTCGGCGCTGACGTCGCTATCCACGGCATGCGCGAGAACGGGCCGGCCGAGTATGGCGAGGGCACCACCCTCACCGCGGTCGCCGTCGAGATCGGCCGCGAATTCGGCGTTCGCAGCCAGCGCGTGCTCGGCGATCTCACCAAGGGCGAGGACATCGCACGCGTCATCGCGGAGACCGAAGCGGCACTCGGCCCGATCGACATTCTCGTGCACAATGCCGGGGGCGATATCGCGGCCGGCGGCGGCAAGCCCGATCCGAACGATGCGGTGAATATCAAGGAGGCCGACGTGCGCGCGGTGCTGGAGCGCAATCTGCTCTCCACCATCCTGACATGCCAGGCGGTCGCGCGCGGCATGATGGAGCGCCGACGCGGCCGCATCGTGACGCTTGGCTCCGTCGCCGCTTTCAAGGGACGTACCCAAGGCTCGATCTATGCGGTCTCGAAGGCCGGCGTGACCCATTACACGCGATGCCTGGCCGACCAGCTCCGCCCCTACGACGTCGCCGTCAACTGCATCGCGCCCGGAGATACCCGCACCGGCCGCTTCCTCGGAACGCGTGCAGTCGACCCCGACAGAATGGTCGAGACCGGCACGCTCGACCGGATCGCAACCGTCGACGAGGTCGCGCGCGTTGTCGAATTCTTCGCAGGGCCCATGGGCGCCTTCGTTTCCGGTCAGGTGCTGCGGATCGACGGCGGCGGGCAGTGCTGGCCGGGCTAAAACGCACGCGCGAAGCGAAACAGAAAAGGGCCGCTGCAAGCGGCCCTTTTGCGTGATCTCGAATTGACTGAGCCTAGTCCACGCGCGCCAGCACCGCGAGCTTGCGGATGCCCTTGTTGCGGTAGGCGTCGAGGAACGCGTAATAATCCTTGAACGACACGCAGCCGTTGGAATCGCCGTTGGGCCCGAGCATGAAGGTATGCGCGAGCAGGCCGTCGCGGCCGTAGATCGCGCTCTCACCGCCAATCGGGGTCAGGCGCAGCGCAGGCACGCCGTGAAACAGCGCCTCGCGCGGTTTCAGCGTGTAGATATGCGGCGGCGTCACACCGCGCATGCGGACGCGCGAGGAGCGCGGGTCGTCGAGGTTGGAACCGAGGCCGGAATGCGCCTCGAGCTTGGTGCCGTCGGGCAAGTAAACCGTTTTAGCGGAGATGTCGTAGACCGCGGTGTCACGCTCATAGGGCGCCGAACCGCCGAGCATGGGGTTCTGCTCCCTCGGCGCGATGGAGGCGGTCACGCTGGCGTCGGCCGAGGCATAGGCGAGCAGCCCACCGGACGGCTCGCGCTTGCCCCAGAGCTTTTCCACCATCGACTGGCGCGGTCCGGTAATCGACATCACCGCAGCCTTGGCGCGATCGGCAATCGATTTTGGCTTCGCCTCAGGCGCCGGCACGATCTCGGCCGGATCTGCCGAGGCAAGCTGCAGCGGCGCGTCAGCGCCGCGCTTGGACTTCGCAGCGTCAGCGATCTTGGCGGGACCTGGCTTCAGGACTTCCGCGACCCTCGCGATCACGCTCGGCTTCGGCGCGTCCTTGGCTTCGGCGACCTTGGTTGCGGGCGCGGCGCTGGCCGCATTCGATGTCACGCCTTGGGTCGCAGCCGCGGCAAAGCGATCGTTGAACATCTCGCGCGAGATCGGCGCTGCCACCTGCAAGCGGTCGGGCAAGAGCGCAAAGGCGTCCTTGACGGCCTCACCGGCCTCGCGCAGCGCGACCCTGGGCGCCCGCTTGATCACGGGCTCGTCGTAGCCGCTGCTGCCGACGGTCGGATAGACGCTGGCGGCAAAGATGTTGCTGTAGATGGTCCAGCCGGCGCCAAGCACGACGCAGCCGATCACGGCGGCGCCAAGCACGTTTTGGGTGGTCATTTTCCGGGAAGGCTTCCGATAGGAATTGCTCGAGAATCCTTTGGACTTTCGTGCCGCGATGCCTTGCGCAGCGATACTCGTACTCATTCGCCTTGCGTCCAGAACGGTGTCACTCGGTCCCCCTTCGAAGCGCCGCTGGTCACGATCCGGGAACAGCATCTCGCAGAGGGTCGGAGCGTCATTAAGGCCACTTTTAGTTAAATGCGGATTAAGTTCGGGCGGATGTGAGGCAACCCGTTCGGGTGTCCCATTTCGAGAAAAAAGACCGCAGAACTACGGACTTAAGGGCGTCTGTTAACTATAATTCTCGGCGGGATTGGCGTTGCCGGCGACCGTCTCCGGCCGCATCTCTAAGGCCATCCAACCAAGTCGTTTTCGTGGTGTTCAATACCCGGAAGATAGCGGGCAAGCGTTGCGCGAGGCTGGTGCGCAAGCACCCTCTGCTCCGCAGCCGCAGCGCGGTTGTCAGCAGCTACACCGCGCACGCGAGCAGGTGCCCTGACCGAAAGTTGATCGCACCGCACTGGAAAAGGCCGCAGCGAGAAAATAGCTACGGCAACCGGCACTTTTCAGCAGCCTCTGCGTGTGATACGGTACCGTATCAAGATCGCCTTGAACTGTGCCGAGCACGCAAACGGAGGCTGGCATGAGAGAGTTCGTGCGCGCAGGGTTTTTCGCTCTGGCGGGGTCGTTTCTGTTGATCGGACACGCGATTGCCCAGCCTGCCGCCAATGTGGGCTGCACGGCGACGCCATCTGCTGCCGGTACGCAGACCTGGCGCTGCGACAACGGCATCACGATCGTTGCCGAAAGCGGTGCCAGATTTGAACTTAAGGACGCTAACCGCGACGGACATATAGACTCGGTGGAGTTGAGCAGCAAAGCGCTGCTGGTCGAGGTGCCCAAGAAGCCCGGCGGCAATCCCTTCAAGGTGCTGACGCCGCAGGCGATCGCCGCGGTGCGCGGCACGAAATGGGCGGTCGATGTCGCAGAGGCCAAGACCTCCGTCTTCGTGGCTGACGGCCGTGTCGGCGTGAGCCGAAGGAATGGTGGGCGCAGCGTGGTATTAGACCGTGGCCAAGGCGTCGACGTGGAAGCCACAGGCCCGTTGACGGTCAAGACATGGGGCCAGCCGCGCGTCGACGCGTTGATGGCAAGACTTGGTCAGTAAGACTTGGCCAATGGTTCGGGTCACCTGGGCGCGGCGAACAGCATTTGGACGATAGAGAAATTGCAACACGACCACATGAGTAGCCGACGCGTTCAGATCCTGGTGGCACTCGTCCTCACCGCACTGTGGGGCGCGGGCATCTATGCCGGTCACGCCAACGGTCATCTGCGGTTTCTCGATCGCCTCGAGGCGACGCTGACGGATTGGCGGACGCAGGTCCGCGGCGTGCGGGTTCCGCCCGATCTCGTCACCATCGTCGCGATCGACGACACCGTCGTGAAGCGCGGCGGCAGCTATCCGCTGCCGCGCGCCGATCTCGCCCGCGTCGTCGACACCATCGTGCAGTTCAAGCCGAAGGTCGTCGCGATCGACCTGCTGCTGGTCGATCGCAGCGCTGCGATCGGCGACGCTACGCTGGCAAATACGCTGGCTACGGGTCCCATCGTCCTTGCCGCCGCAGCGATCTTCCCGTCCGCCAGCGAGACCGTGGAGACCAGCGGCCAAGGCCCCCTCGCCGCGCTGCCGCAGGCCGAGCGCTTCCTGCTGCCCTTGCCGGCGTTCGCCGATCATGCCGAGGTCGGCGTCGTCAATGTTGCGACCGGACAATCGGGCTCGCCGCTCTCGGTGCCGATGCTGTTCCGGACGAGCGACAAGGTCGAGCTGTCCTTTCCGTTGCGGGTCGCGGCGCGCGCGCTCGACAAGTCGCTGACGATCGCGCCGGACCATCTGATGCTCGGCGACCGCGCGGTGCCCACCGATGCCGACTTCGCGCTACCGATCACCTATTACGGCCCGCGCCGGACCATCCGCACCGTCAGCGCACAGAGCATCTTCGACGGCACGTTAAGTCGCGCGGCGATCGAGAACCGGATCGTCGTGATCGGGGCCTCGGTCGCCGGCGGCGGTGATTTTTACCCAACACCGTTCGATTCTCTAATGCCCGGCGTCGAAGTGGTCTCCACCGCGATCACCCATCTCGTCGCCGGGGACAGCATCGTGCGCGACCGCAAGGTCCACATCGCCGACGCGCTCATCGCGATCCTGCTGCCGGTGCTGCTGGTGGGCCTGCTCGCCTGGCGGCGCAGCGCGCTCGGCATCGTCGCCGCGGCCGCGGTGATGATCGCCTGGGCCGGGTTCAATCTGTTTGCGTTCACGCATGGCGTCTGGTTGAACGCCGCGAGCACGCTCGCCGCGGCAGTGCCGCCGGTTGCGGTCTTTGCCGGCGTGCAATTGTGGGCGGGAGGCCGCCGCACGCAATATTTTGCCGCCAAGAGCCGGTCGCTCGCGCAATTCCAGGCGCCGGCCGTGCAGGAGTGGCTGGCGCGGGATCCGAATTTCCTGTCAACACCCGTCCGGCAGGACGCAGCAATGGTCTTCATCGATCTCTCCGGCTTCACGGCGCTGAGCGAGCGGATCGATCCGGGTGAACTCCAGGACATTCTGAAGGCGTTTCACGCGCTGATCGAGAAGACCGCGGTCGATTGCGGCGGCATGATCAGCGGCTTTCTCGGTGACGGCGCCATGATCCTGTTCGGCCTGCCCGGCGCGATGCCCGACGACGCCGCACGCGCGCTGAAATGCGCGATCGACCTGCACCGCGGCGTCGAGCGCTGGATCGCGTGGTTGCCGCCAGCGATCAGGGATCAGCTCGGCTTCAAGATCGGCGCGCATTTCGGCCCGATCGTCGCCTCCCGCCTCGGCGAAAGCCATCAGCACATCACGGCGACGGGCGACACCGTCAACGTCGCGAGCCGGTTGATGGAGGTCGCTGCTAAAAACGGCGCGCGTCTCGCGCTCAGCGATACGCTGCTGGATGCGGCCGATTTCCAGGGCGCTCCCCACGGCGTTCTGTCGGGCCCCCTGCTCACGCAGGTCCGCGGCCGCTCCGGCGTCGTGAGCGTCTGGTTCTGGCGCGACCAGGACAGGCCGAACCAGGCCTCGACCAAGGCCGAGATGATCAACTGAACTTTCGTCGTCGTTCCGAGGAGAGCTACCGCGCTTCCGGCGGCGGCGAGCGGTCCAGCACGTCGCCCTTGGCGCCTTCGAGCAGATCGATGCTGTAAGTCTCGATCACGAGCGGGCCGCGCTTGCGCTGCAATTGCGCGACCTGCGTCACCTTGGCAAAGAGATCGTGGACGGCGGGATGGCCGTCAGAGCGCAGCTCGTCGACATAGATCAGTTTGCCCGCAAGCAGCTTTGGATCCGGCTCGGGCATGTTGGCCCAGCGGATGCGCTGGTTTTGCTGCGCCACGCAGCTGCCGCGCGGCAGATAGAAGGCGAGCCAGCCCGTCGTGCCGTAGTCCGGGGCAAGCACGCAGGTCGCGCCATTGCGAGCTCGCACCGCTTCGATTTCGGCAGCGAGCTCGCGCCAGCCGACGCCGACGCTACGCACGGTCGCATCGCGGCGATAGCCGGACAGCCAGCCGGTATTGGCCTGCACGATCAGCGCGGCAAACATCACGATGCCGGTGGGTGCGGCCCAGCGCAGGCAGAAATCCACCAGGCGACGCTGCCGCGGCTTCCACTGCACCAGATTGGCGGCGGCGGCCGCCGCGATGACGAAAGGCGGATAGACCGGCGCGAACCAGTTGGCCTCGACGCGGGCATGCAGCGAATGCCAGACGAAATAGGCGACGATGGTCCAGAACATCGTCTCGATCAGCACGCGCGAGGCGAGTGCGCCGGCCCGGCGCCAGGTCAGCGCGTGCAGCCCCATCGCGCCGAGGATGAACACCAGCGGGGTTGCGAACGCGATCTGCGTCGGAATCAGCTCGGCGATGAAGACCGGACGAAAATCCTCGATCCTGGCGCGCCCGAGCTGCTTTGCGAACGAGACCCATTGATGATCGGCATTCCAGAGGATCACCGGCGAGAACAACGCGAGCGCAACGAAACCGCCCAGATACGGCCAGGGCGAGAGAAACCAGTGCCGCAGTTTCGGCACGGCAGCGATCCAGATCAGGATCGCCAGCCCGAAGAACATCGCGGTGTATTTGGACAGGAGCGCCGCACCGACGGCTGCGCCGACCGCGAGCCACCAGATGCCGCGGCCGCTCTCCAGCACCTTGGCGAGAAAGAACAGCACGAAGCTGGAGGCAACCAGAAGCGGCGCATCGGGCGTGACAATCAGCGTGCCGACCGAGGCCAGCAGCGTTACATTGAGCAGGATGGCGCTGGTCGCGGCCACCCGCGCGCCGCCGATCAGGATCGCGGCGGAGCGATAGACCGCATAGCTCATCGGCAGCGCGAGCAGGATCGAGACCACGCGAACGCCGAGTTCGGTGTCGCCCGCGATCAGGGTACCGGCGCGGATGACGTAGGCAACCATCGGCGGGTGGTCGTAATATCCCCCAGCGAGGTTCTGCGACCACATCCAGTAATAGGCTTCGTCGAAGGTGATCGGCGTGACGGCGGCTGCGACGAGCCGCAAGCCGACCAGCGCAAGGATCACCAGCGCGGTATTGCGGACGATCCGCGCATCAGCCCCGCCCATCGTGAGCTATTTCTTGCGCCAGACGAACAGTCCGGACATCGCGTAGTTCCACACCACGCCCATCAGCGCCCCGGCCGCACCCGCAAGCCACCAGATCGGCTCCTGGTCGTAGACCGAGAAGGCGACGCCGACATTGGCCAGCAGGCCGACGCTGCACACGATGTAGAACGCGATCAGGCCGCGCAGCAGCGCAAAGCCCTTCAGCCGCTGGTCGCGATAGGTGAGGAAGTTGTTGAGAACGAAATTGCTGGTCATCGCGACGATGGCGCCGGAGGCCTGCGCTTCCGCGAACGGCTCCTTGAACAGCTCGAGCGATATGAACAGGGTGGTGAGATGCACCACGAGGCCGATCCCGCCGACCATCGCGAACAGCAGGAAACGTAACGAGACAGCATCGTTGGTGAACTTCGCCAGAACGAGGCCGAGAAAATCCAGCGCGACCATGGAATCGAGCTTGCTTTCGCCGTGCTGGCGCTCGCCGAACGTGTAGGGAATTTCGATGGCGCGCAAGGTGCCGTTAGCGCTTGCGACGAGGTCGAGCAGGATCTTGAAGCCGTGCACGGAAAGTTTCGGCGCCAGCTGCTCGAAGCGGTCGCGGCGAACCATGAAGAAGCCGCTCATGGGATCGGCGATCTCGACCCGCAGCGCTTTCCTGGCGAGTTCCGTTGCCAGCGCGCTGGCGCCGGCGCGCTGCTTGTTGAAGCCTTCGCTCTTGTAGCCCTCGATGTAGCGGCTGCCGACCACGAGCTCGGCCTGCCCGCTCGCGAGCAGCGACAGCATCTTCGGCAGTTGCGTCTCGTCGTGCTGGAGGTCGGCGTCGATCACGGCCGCATAGGGCGCGCTGGAGGCTAGGATGCCCTCGATGCAGGCCCCCGACAGGCCGCGGCGGCCGATACGGCGGACACAGCGCACGCGGCTATCGCGCTGGGCCAGCGCGCGCACGACGTCCCAGGTGCCATCAGGCGAATTATCGTCGACGAACACGACCTCCCAGGCGATGCCGGCCAGCACGGCCTCCAGCCGCCGGTACAGCACCGTGACATTGTCGCGTTCGTTGAAGGTCGGGACGACGACCGACAATTCGGGCGCCGGCGAAGCCTTCTGTGGGATGTCGGAGCCCGGTCTGATCGCTTCATTCATGACGGCAGCGTATATCCGCCGCGTCCTGTGCTGCCAAGAACTTGCGCCAGCAAGCCAGGGTTTCTCTGGGGGGCGGCCCCAAAAGGGGCCCAAAATGCCAACGACCCCGGAACGGCGGGCCGCGCGTACATCCGGCGCAGCCTGTGCTATTCCAAGGTCGTTCCAGCGCCGGAGTTTTTCGCTCAACGTCGCCGTTAGAAGCTAAATGGGAACGGTAACGCCGCTTTACAAGGGGCGGAAGAGGCCTTTTTCACGCGCTTACTGGTTCGGGACTTCCTTGATCACCGGCCCTCGCGGCACGGGCGCGGCAGGGGCCGCCGGCGCCGCAGCCCCGGCCGGCTCGGCCTTCGCAGGTTTGGGCGGCTTGCCGTACTGGCCGATCGGCCCAAAGACGACGGCCATCGCAAGCACGATCGCCGCGACGATCGCGCCCAAAATGCCCCCCACCGACTCAGACGACATGGAAACCCATCCCTGTTCCAGATGCGCCCAGTGATACCATGGATGAGCGCGCTGCCGGAAGGGCTTGTCGGACGCACCGGTTCAATGGGCTATTTCTGCGGCGGCTTGTGCTTGACGAAGGCCGTCACGATGTCCTTCTGCGCCGCCTCCACCGCCCTGTTCGCGGTCGCGAGATGGGCGCCGGCATCAATATCCGGATATTGCGTGGTGAGATAATCGAGCAGTGCCACCCGGTAGTATTGTCGCTCCGACGGACAGGCTCCGGCGACGGAGCGGCCAAAATCCTGTTCCGACAGGCCCTGATTGCCGACGCGCGAATATTCCCGCGCCAGGCAATGCCAATAATCGTCGCGGCCCTGCGTGGCGAGCTTCTGCGCACCCTTGGCATCGTCATCGTCGGCCATAACTGAAGATATCATGGCAGCAGATGTCATCATGACGAGCGCCGCTCCCACCATCAGCATCCGCATCTTGTTCTCCTTTTTTCGCAGATCCTATCGCGAGCTTAGACGGGACGTCGCAACTGGCCAATCACAACTGGTTTGATTAGGATGGAGGCCCTCCTCCCGCATCCGAGATCCTCCCGTGGCCAAAGCAAAAACCGCGTCCAAAAAATCCGGCAACATCTTCATCGGCATCGGCGGCTGGACCTTCGAGCCATGGCGCGGGGTGTTCTATCCGGAGAAGCTCACGCAAGCCAAGGAGCTGTCCTACGCCGCCTCGAAGCTGACCTCGATCGAGATCAACGGGACTTATTACGGCTCGCAGAAACCGGAGAGCTTTCGCAAATGGGCGAGCGAGGTGCCTGATGGTTTCGTGTTCTCGGTGAAGGGGCCGCGCTTCGCCACCAACCGGCGCGTGCTGGCCGAGGCCGGGGATTCCATCAAGCGTTTCTATGATTCCGGCGTGCTGGAACTCGGCGATCATCTTGGGCCGGTGCTGTGGCAGTTTGCGCCGACCAAAAAATTCGACGGCGCCGATTTCGGAAAATTCCTCGAGCTGTTGCCGCGCAAGCTCGAGGGACGCGCGCTGCGCCACGTCGTCGAGGTCCGTCACGACAGTTTCTGCACGTCGGATTTCGTCGCGCTGATCCGCGAATTCGAGACGCCCGTCGTGTTCGCCGAGCACGGCAAATATCCGGCGATCGCCGACGTCGCCGGCGATTTCGTCTATGCGCGACTGCAGAAGGGCAATGACGAGATCAAGACCTGCTATCCGCCGAAGCAGCTCGATGCCTGGGCCAAGCGCTTTCAGGACTGGGCCGAGGGAAGCGAACCCGACGACCTGCCGAAGGTCGACAAGGCCAAGCCGAAGAAGGAGCCGCGCGACGTGTTCGCCTATGTCATCCACGAGGGCAAGGTGCGCGCGCCAGCCGGCGCGATGGAACTGATCGCACGGGTGAGCTGAGGTATTTCGCTAAAGGTGTCTCATGGCAAAGGCAAAAAAGCTCTTCACCATCGGCTATGAGCAGACGCCGCCGAAGGCAGTGCTCGACGAGCTGGAGCAATCCGGCGTCAAGCTCGTCGTCGACGTGCGCGCGGTGACGTCATCGCGCCGGCCCGGCTTTTCCAAGAGGCAGCTCGCCGCAGGCCTCGATGAACGCGGCATCGCCTATGTCCATCTGGCAGCGCTCGGCACGCCCAAGGAAGGCCGCCTCGCCGCCCGCAGCGGGCAATACGATGTACTGGAGAAGGTTTTCTCAAAGCACCTGAAGACGCCGGAGGCCAGGGAGCAGATGGACGAGCTCTCGGCGCTGGTGAAGAAAGCCGGTCCCGTCTGCCTGCTTTGCTACGAGCGCGACCACACCCATTGCCACCGCCAGATGATCGCGGAGATCATCGAGGAGCGCGATGGGGTAACGGTGAAGAATTTGGCGGGACGGCAGGCCTGAACGACTCTCTCCGTCATGGCCGGGCCTGTCCCGGCCATCCACGCCTTGCCACGCAGCACGAAGAACGTGGATGCCCGGGCCTTCGCGTCGCCGAAGCGGCTTCGGCCGCGCAGGCGTAGAGAGCTAACCCTCCCCATCAAGCCTCAACGTCCCTTCCATCATCTGCACGCAGCTGCCGCCGACATGGGCGGAGACGATCTTGCCGTCCTGCTTGCGCACGCGCGTCTGCAGGATGCTGGGCCGGCCCATGTCAAAGCCCTGGCCGACCGTGAGCCTCAACTCGCCGTCGCGCCTGGGATGGAGATCGGCGAACAGCGCGGCGGCTGCGACGGTTGCGCTGCCGGTCGCGGGATCCTCGGTGAGGCCGCTGGCGCCGCGCATGAACATGCGCGCCTGGCGCTCACATGGCGCCTCCGCTGCGGGCACGTCACGGGTATAAAACCACACCGAGCGGGCGCCATCGCGTGGCAATATCTTGCCATAGGCCGCGGCATCCGGCCGGGCCCGCTTCAGCGCCTCGCGCGAATGCAGCTCCAGCACGAGAAACGCGTTTCCGACGGTGACGACGTGCGCTGCGTGGTTGTCGGTCTTGATGTCATCCGCGCCGAGCGAGATGCAACTCGCGGCTTCAGCAGGTGACAGTGGCGCATACCGCGCCAGCGGCTGCGGCGCGGTCAGCTCCGTTCTGACCACCCGGCCCTGCTCCCGCACGATCTCGACCGGCACGAGCCCCGCCTTCTCCTCGAACAGCAGGCGAGGTTTCGGCTCCTTCGCCAGCGACGCCAGCACGAAGGCTGTGCCGACATTGGGATGACCGGCAAAGGCGATCTCCAACACCGGCGTGAAGATGCGCACTTCGGCGTCGTTGGCCTTATCGCGCGGCGGCAGTACGAAGGTCGTCTCCGAATAGTTGAACTCGGTCGCGATCGCCTGCATCTGCTGCGTGGAGAGCCCGCCGGCATCCAGCACCACGGCGAGCTGGTTGCCGCCGAAGGCGCGGTCGGTGAACACGTCGACGGTGATGTAGCGGCGCTGCATCTTCGCTTCCTCTTCACGCAAGCGCAGCCTCGGTCGGCTGCATCGCCGGCACTCTACAAGCCGGCGACATCGCCCGTCATGCCCCAAATAGAGTGCAATCGGAGCAATCGCGGAAGACGGATCAAAAGCGGCAGAGCGAACGTGGCGATGCGAGCACTTGCGCGCGTTCACTCTGATCGACGATCAGCCCATCGATAAATCGCCGGTTCTTCGCGTAGCTTTGCGCCTTCTCGAACTGCGTGTGCGGCCAGTCGCTGCCCCAGAGCAGTCGATCGAGGCCGTACGCGTTGCGCAGCAGCGGGTAGGCCGTCTTCGCAAAATCTTCGCCGGCCGCGCCGTTGCGATACGGCGCCGAATCTACTCGGCCTCCAGCGCGAGATCCCGCGCAGTCCGCCATCAGCGTTCGCGACGCCGGGCTGGCGGACTTCACCGGCCCGGCTTCGTCTCTGCCGCGAGTTAGTACGCGGACGCCGTGTTGGGCAGGCAAGGCGGCTGTGCGTAAGGCGCAGAGGCATACGCGCCTGCTGCCGGAGCCCTGACGCAGTCGGCCGCCACGTGAGTTGCGGCGCGGCGCGGCACGCTGTCCCGCGCCGATGCGGCCTGGCTTTGCGTGACAGCGGCGATCAGGGCGGCTGCAACAAGGATCGATCGAGTCATTGGCTTTCTCCGGGTAACAAAGGGAAGCTGAGATTTTCGGCTTCCACCGTGCAAGACCCAAAGCTACCAAGGATATTTCATCACGCGCCTTCAACGAAACGCGAGCCGCTTCAACGAAACGCGACTCACAAGTGAAGGCGCAGGCGGCGGCCCTCACCCCAGTTGAAACACCGCCACCTTCTGCTCATAGCCGCGCACCTCGACCTCCCCAAGCGACACCGCATCGTCGCCGTCCTCGCCCAGCGCCTCGCGGACCGCCGCCGAGATCAAGAGCTGCGAGCCGAACTCCTTGTTCAGCGCCTCCAGCCGGGAGGCGAAGTTCACGGTGTCTCCGATGACAGTGTATTCCTTGCGCCGGGGCGAGCCGATATTGCCGGCGACGACCTCGCCGAAATGGATGCCGATTCCGATTCTGAGCGGCCAGCTCGTCTGCGCGTTGATGCGCGCCATCGCGGTCAGCATCTCGCGGCCCGCGGCGACCGCGCGGTGCGCGGCGTCGGAGGTCTCCAGCGGCGCGCCGAACAGGGCCAGAAAGCCGTCGCCCAAAAACTTGTTCACGATGCCCCCCTCGCGGTCGAGAATGTCGACCAGGACGGCGAAGGCGCCGTCGAGCCGGTCGACCACCTCCTGCGGCGTGCGCGACTGCGCGCCGGCGGTGAAGCCGCGGAAATCGACGAACATCACGGCGACGCGGCGGAGGTCGCCGGCGACGCTCGTCCCCGCCGCCATCAGCCGCTCCACGACCTGTGGCGACACGTGCTGACCGAACAGGTTGGTCACCCGGTCGCGCGCGGTCGCTGCGGCAATGCTTGCGGCGAACTGGCGGCGGAGCTGCGCACCGACCGCGCCTGCAAGCACGCCGCAGATCAGGATGATGGTGCTTCGAACCGCGTGGAAATAGATCTGCGGCTCGCCGCTCCCGCTGGCGGGATCGAAGATCAGCGCCACAGCGAGCAACTCACCCGCAGCGACGAAGCCGGTGAAGGTGGACAGCCAGAAGTCGAGCCGCAGGGTCGAGAGGATGACGAAAATGAAATAGATCAGCGGCACGACGAAGCCGAGCGCCTGGCTCGCGCCCATGCTGCGGATCTGCAGGATCAGGATGACGGTCGGCAGCGAGGTCTCGATCAGCGCGCCGATATAGCGCCGGATCACCGGCAGATCGCGGTCGAGCTTGAGGTTTAGCCTGATCTGGCTGTGGACCCAGACCTCGAACAGGATGAAGCCGGTCAGGAGACCATAGACCTCGGCAAGCCCCTCCGTGCCCCGCCAGACCCGCTGCACCACGGAGGAATTGACGAGGTAGATCGCGGTGAGGAACACGACGATGACGCAGCCCGTCGTGATCAGCGCCCTCACTCGCACGAGCTCGGTGCGCAGCACCTCGCGCGTCAGCTCGCGCTCGAAGTCTTCGGACATCACGGCATGCTGCCGGGCCTTCCTGCTCGCAAAACTGACCATTCCGCCCCCTTGATTCCAGGGGCATCTTGCCTCAATCCAGCGTGCGGCGGAAGCGCGTCACGGCGATGGTCATGGCGAGCAGCATCAGGACCGCCAGCGCCAACGCGTCGAAACGCAAATTTTGCATGCTCGCACCCTTCAGCATGATGGCGCGGACGATGCGCAAATAATGCGTCAGCGGCAGGCACTCACCGACATATTGCGCCCAGGCCGGCATCCCGGCGAACGGGAACATGAATCCGGACAGCAAGATGCTCGGCAGGAAGAACATCATCGACATCTGCATCGCCTGGAGCTGGTTTTGCACCAGCGTCGAGATCGTGTACCCGATCGCCAGATTGGTCGTGATGAAGAGCGCCGAGAGCAGCGCCAGCAGGAACAGATTTCCGAGCACCGGCACGCCAAACAGGCCGACCCCGATGCCAATGATGAGGAACGCCTGCACGAACCCGACCAGCACGTAGGGAATGATCTTGCCGAACATCACCTCGACCGGCTTGATCGGCATCGACAGCAGGCTCTCCATCGTGCCGCGCTCGACCTCGCGCGTGACCGAGAGCGCGGTGAAGATCAGCATGGTCATGGTCAGGATGGTGCCGACGAGGCCCGGCACGATGTTGAGGCTCGACGCGGCGGCGGGGTTGTAGCGGGCGTGCGCGCGGATCTCGAACGGCATCTCCGGGGGATCTCCGATGTAGAGATCGTGCTTGAGTGCGGTCTGCACGACCATGCCGAGCGAGCCGATCGCCGCGCTCGCCGCCACTGGATCGGTGGCGTCAGCCGCGACCAGCAGCGCCGGCTTATCGCCGCGCCGCACTGCCCGCTCGAAGCCGCGCGGGATCTCGACGCCGAACAGAACCTTGCCGGATTTCAGGAGATTGTCGAAATCTTCGACGTCGTGGACTTCGTAGAGAAAGCGGAAATAGGCGGTGTTCTCCAGCGCCTTCAGGATCGAGCGTGCGAGATCGGAATCCTCCTGAAGCAGCACCGCGCTCGGCAGATTGTGCGGCGTGGTGTTGATGGCATAGCCGAACAAGAGCAGCTGCATCACAGGCAGCATCACGATCATCGCAAATGACACGCGGTCGCGCTTGAGCTGGATGAACTCCTTGATCAGCATCGCATAGGAGCGCCTCCAGAAGCCGAAGCGCTCCCGGATCGCGTGCTGGGGTTCAGGATGATCGACCGCGCTCATTGGAAATTGTCCTTGGAACGGCTCATCAATTCGATAAACACGTCTTCCAGTGACGGCGATGATTTGTGCCAATGCAGTCCGCTTTTTTCGCGCCACGGCGCGATGCGGGCCTCGAGCGCGGCGACGTCGCGGCCGGAGACGTGCAGCGACGTGCCGAACGGCGCCACCATGTCGATTCCCGGCTTGCCGGTGAGCGCAGCCGTGAGCTCGTTCAGGTCCTCGCCCGTCACGGTGTAGGTCGTCAACGCGGATTTCGCGATCACCTCGTCCACGGTGCCATGCACGAGCAGATGGCCATAGGCGATATAAGCAATCTCGTGACAGCGCTCGGCCTCGTCCATGTAGTGGGTCGAGACCAGCACGGTGAGACCGTCGGCCGCGAGTGCATGAATCTCGTTCCAGAAATCGCGCCGCGCTTTGGGATCGACGCCGGCGGTCGGCTCGTCGAGCAGCAGCAGTTTCGGACTGGGCAATGTGCAGGCACCTAGCGCCAACCGCTGCTTCCAGCCGCCGGAGAGTTCGCCCGCGAGCTGTTCCTCGCGCCCCGAGAGCCCGATCCGCTTGATCATGTCGCGCGCGGCGCCGCGGGCGTCGGCAAGGCCATACAGCCGCGCGACGAATTCGAGATTCTCGCGCACCGACAGGTCCTGATACAGGCTGAACCGCTGGGTCATGTAGCCGACCTGGCGCTTGATCTTTTCGGCGTCCTTCAGGATGTCGTAGCCGAGGCAGGTGCCCTCGCCGCTGTCGGGTGTGAGCAGGCCGCAGAGGATGCGGATGGTCGTCGTCTTGCCGGAGCCGTTCGGCCCGAGGAAGCCGTAGATCGAGCCGCGTTTCACCTGCATCGACAGATCGTGCACGACCTCCCGGCCGCCGAACGACTTGGTCAGGCCCTTGACGTCGATCGCGATGCCATTGCCGCTCATCGTTTGTCCGCCACCGGAGTTTTTGGATTGAGATAGACGTCGATCGGCTGTCCGACGCGCAAGGCGTCGGGACGCGAAGGCCGCGCCTGGATCAGATAGACGAGCTTGTTGCGCTCCTCGAGGCTGTAAATGACAGGCGGCGTGTATTCGGCCGAGGTTGCGATGAAATAGATCTTTGCGGTGAGATCGGCGGCGCAATTGTCGCACGCGATCCGCACCGTATCGCCGATCGCAAGCTTCGGCAGCTCGGTCTCCGGCACGAAGAAGCGCAGCTTCATGTTGCCGGGGGGCATGATCGAGAGCACCGGCCGCTGCGCCGCCACCATCTCGCCCTCGCGAAAATAGATCTGCTGGATGGTACCGGCGACCGGCGCAAAGCCCTTGCGCCGCGCCATCCGCGTCTCCGAGGTCGCCACCCGTGCCTCGGCGACGCGCAAGGCGGAGACCGCCGAGTCGAGATTGGCCTGCGTGCCCGAGCCGGTCTTGCTCAGCGAAGCCGCGCGATCGTAGGTTTGCTGCGCATTCGCCAGCGTCGCCTTGTTCTGATTGAGATCGGCAAGCTGGAGATCGTCGTCGACGGAATAGAGGTGATCGCCGACCTTGACCTGATCGCCCTCGCGGACATTGAGCTTCGTCACGCGACCCGCCTCGTCTGGGCTAACGAAGATCATGTCAGCCTCGACCCAGCCCTGGAAGCCGGGATCACGCTTGTCCTTACAACCGGCAAGCCCGGTCGCGAGGACCGCGATCAATGCGAGTACAGAAATTGCTTGCGACGGCCTCATGTCGTGCTCCGTTCGCCAAAAATCAAATCGAGATGAACGCGCAGCATGTCCTGCGCGTCGAGCGGCGCGTGCCGCGCAAACAGGCTCTGCCAGATCACCGCGATCATCGCGGGTGCGACCAGGATCTGCGGATAGTGCGCCAGGTTCTTCTGGCGGATCTCGCCGCGGGCGATGCCGAGCTCGATCAGGGCGCGCATGGCGGAGATGCCGCGCGAGACGACCTCGCGGTAGTAGAAGTCGGCCACGGAGGGAAACCGCGGCCCCTCGGCCACGATCAGGCGCACGAGATCGCCGCGCCTGGTGCCGATGACCTCCTTCAGGAAGTTACTCGCAAACGCCTCGACCAGATCGCGCACCGAGCCCGCCGGTGGCGGCAATGCCGTCAACCGGGTCACGACAGGCACGATCACCGTCCGGACCAGCTCCTCGAACATCGATTCCTTGTCCTTGAAGTGCAGGTAGATGGTGCCCTTGGCGACACCCGCACGCTTCGCGATGTCGTCGAGCCGCGTCGCGGCAAAGCCCCGCGCGATGAATTCCTCCATCGCGGCATCCACGATCGCCGCGCGCCGCTCCGCCGCGCGCGTGGCACGGCTCGACGCGGGCACCGCGTCCTCGCCAGCGTGTGAATTGGCCTTCGCGTTCGCGCGAGCTGCGGGCGGCGTGGCGGCTTTGGCGGGTTTCCTGGTCATCTATCTGATATGACTGACCAGTCAGTCATAGTCAAGACATCGCTGCGGACCCAATCTGGTCCACAAATTAGTATTGACTAATTCATTAGCGACGGCTAATCTAATTCTATGATCGAAGCCGCCCCAAATCCGGTTACCACCGTCATGCGCGCCCTCGCGGACCCGACGCGACGCGCCGTCTTCGAACGCGTGTTCGAGAGCACGGAGATCAGCGTCGCTGAACTCACGCGGGGAAGTGGCGTGACGCAAGGCGCGATCTCGCAACATTTGAAGTCCCTCAAGCAGGCCGGCCTCGTCGCCGAGCGTGCCGAGGGCCGCAACGTCTATTACCGTGCCGCGCCGCAAGGCCTCGAACCGCTGGTCTCCTGGATGGACCATTACGGCGTGTTCTGGCGCGAGCGCTTCCAGAACCTGCGTGACCTCTTGAAGGAGATCGAGCCGTGAGTGCTGTTGAATTGAAAGCCGAGACAAAAGACATCGTCATCGACGAGGTGCTCCCTCATGCGCCGGAGACGATCTGGAAGGCGCTGACCAGCGCCCAGCTGATCGCGCGCTGGCTGATGCCGCCGACCGGTTTCGAGGCCGTCGAAGGCAACACTTTCACCTACCAGACCACGCCGGGCGGCGCATGGGATGGTGTCATCCATTGCCGGGTCCTGGAAGTCATGCCGAACCGCCGCCTCGTCTACGCCTGGAAGGGCGGCGATGAGCGCAACATTGGCTACGGCGCGCCGCTCGACACCGTCGTGACGTGGTCCCTCACCCCGGTCGAGGACGGCACGCGGATCCGTCTGGTTCATGCGGGCTTCGTCTTGCCCAGGAACGAATCGGCCTACACGGGCATGAGCGGCGGCTGGAAGAAGGTCGTCCGCCAGCTCGACGAGATCAGCGGCGAAGACAAGTAAGGAGTAATCGCATGACCAAGCCCTATACCGGCGGCTGCGCCTGCGGCGCGATCCGCTATTCGATTGCCGGTGAGCCGCTGTTCAGCAATCACTGCCAGTGCCGGGACTGCCAGCGCGAAAGCGGCAGCGCCCACGGCTCGTACATGACATTCGCACGCGACGGCGTCACGGTGACGGGCGAGGCAAAGCATTGGGACATGGTCGCCAACAGCGGCAACGTGAAGACGCGCGGTTTCTGCACACAGTGCGGCGTGCCTGTGTACATGACCTTCGCGGCACAGCCCGACGTCTTCACGATCCGCGCCGCAAGCCTCGACGAGCCCGCCCGCTACAAGCCGCAGGCGGTCACTTTCGCCGCGCGCGGACATCACTGGGATCGTCTTGACCCTGACCTGCCCAAATTCGCGGGCATGCCGCCGGGGTGAGGCATCGCAGGTGGAAGCGCGCGCAAGACCGCGCGCGTTCACGTCAACTATGAAACTTCAACCCGTCGACGATCTTGTCGATCACCTTGCGCTCCGCGCGCATCGCGAGACCGACGAGATCGAGATCGGTGCGCGCCACTGCCCTCACCACCTCGCGGTTGGCCGCATCATGAGTGGTCTTGAACATGTCCTCGGTATAGACCGCCGGCTTGACGTTGCGCGTCAGGGCCCGATCGAGCGCGCGCGTCAATGCGGGACCGTCGGCCCCATAGATCAGGATCGGCTGACCGATCAGCGCGTGATATTTCGTGCCCGACGCGTCCTCATAGGGCTCGCCGATGCATTCCGGAAAGGCCGCGGCGATGCCGCTGGTGAGGAAGGCCGCGACGTTGAGCTTCTGCCAGGCTTGAAGATCGGTACGAATCACGATGGCGATCTTGGTATCGAACTGCATGCAACTCCCCGACTGTCATTCCGGATTCGATGCTACGCACGATCGGAATGACTGCAACAGGAATCAACCCTTGGCGTCGCAGGCCCAGGCGCGGATCACGCATTCCTTGCCGCCGTATTTGTAGCATTCGCGCGTGGCGGCATTGAGCGTGGTCGATATCTTCGGCTTGACGGCATAGCCATAGGCGCCGCAGGGATTGGAAAGATCGACCGACATCGCGGCGCAGGCGCGCTTCATCGTCACGGTCGTGCAATCGCCCTTGCACTGCTTCTGCGCCGCCGCACGGGCTTCGTGCTCGGCGCCATAATCAAAGGCCTGGCCGTAAGCGCCGCACTTGCCGACCGCAAATGCACCGGCGGCATGCGCATCCGTGATATGGCGAGCGCTCGCGATGCAGACGGACAGCGCAAAGAAAAACATCGCGCAACGGCGCGCGACGACGTTCGAAGCCATGGAAAAACCCCTCCCCCCAAGGCAGGTGAAGGTGACTGTAAGCGGCGGTTGTTTCCAGATGGTGAACGGGGCGTTGAATTGAGGCCTGGGCGGCGCGGTAGGTGGGCAAAGCGACGCGTGCCTACCAATCAAACACCACCGTGTCGAGGGATGGTCGGCACGGCGCTGCGCGCCTTTGCCTACCCTACGAACCGCTATCCCCGCCGTGCCGCTTCCAATGCCTGCGGCGTGTCGATGTCGAGGAAGGCGCTCTCGCCGTCGACCGGCACTTCGGCGACGGCCTCGGTGTGCTTGGCGATCAGATGGCGCGCGCCGACATCGCCGTCGAGCGTCATCAACTCCTTGAAGAAGCGGCGCGACCACAGCACAGGGTTGCCGCGGCGACCTTCGCTGACGGGCACGACGATGAGATTGCCGCGGTCCGGTGCGAACGCGTCGATGAGACGGTCGATCAGGCCGGCGTCGATCAGCGGCATGTCGCCGAGGCAGACCACGGCGCCGTCGGACGCCTCGGGAACGGCCGCGATGCCCGCCTTGACCGAGCTTGCGATGCCGCCGGCAAAATCCGGATTTTTGACAAAACGCACCTTCAGGCCCTGCAAGGCTTGTTCGATCAGCTCGGTCTGATGGCCGGTGACGACGATCACCTCGGACGCCTTGGAGGCCAGCGCCTGCTCGGTCGCTATTCGCACCAGCTTCTTGCCATCGAGCTCGGCCAGTAGCTTGTTCGGCCCACCCATCCGGGTCGAGCGGCCTGCTGCGAGCACGATGACCGCGACCTGGTTGTTGCCCTCGATCTCCGGTTTTGCGCGCGGCTGCGGGCGCGTGACGATCTCCATCAGGAGGCCGCCAACACCCATGCCCATCAGCTCGGACCGCGTCACCTTGATGCCCGCGAGCAGCCGCATCAGCACCCAGTCAAAGCCGTTCTCGACCGGCGAGCGCGCGCAGCCGGGCGCGCCCAGCACCGGCACGGCGCCGGCCCGGGCAATCAGCAGCAGGTTGCCGGGATCCACCGGCATGCCGAAATGCTCGATCTCGCCGCCGATGCCGGTCACGGCCGCAGGGATCACGTCGCGGCGGTCGGCGATCGCGGATGCACCGAACACGATCACGAGCTCGGCGCCAAGTCCCAGCAGTTCCTTGATCGCAGCCGACAGCGCCTGCTCCTCATGCGGAACCCGCCGCTCCGCGATGATGCCGGCTCCGGCTGGCGCCAGCCGCTCGGCGGTGACCCGCAACGTCTTGTCGATCACCTTGGAGGACAGGCCGGGCAGCAGCGTCGAGACCACGCCGACGCGCTTGATGACGTAAGGCGCGATCTTCAGAACGTCGCGACCCGCGGCCTTCACCGCGGCATCACGCAAGTTTCCTTTGACGCCGAACGGGATGATCTTGACGGTGCCGACCATCTCGCCCTCGACCACCGGCTTGTAGGCGGAGAGCGTGGCAAAGGTAATGGCCTCGTCGATATTGTTGATGCGGTCCACCGCGGCGCGATCGATCACCAGCACGCCTGGCTGCGCGGCGAACAGATTGGCCCGGCCGGTGAAGGCGCGCTCGACATGGATGCCCTCGCCGCCGACCGCGAGCGCGATGCTGGCGGCAGCGATGTCCTCGGAGACATCGCCCTCCTCCATCCGCACCACCACAACGTCCTTGATGCCGGCGCGCTCCAGCGCCTCGACCTCGGCCGGGCCGATCGTCGTGCCCTTTTTCAGCACCAGCGGTCCCTGGCGCAGGGTGTGGACGGTCACCCCGCCGATCGCATCCCTGGGACTCGCCGGGCCGAACTTCATGCGGCTTCTTCTTTTTCTTTGGGCGGCAGGCGAAGCACCGCCGTGATCTCGGCCATGATCGAGACCGCGATCTCGGACGGCGAGACCGCGCCGATCGGAAGCCCGATCGGCGCGTGGATGCGCGCGATGTCAGCCTCCTTGGCGCCTTGCGCCCGCAGCCGGTCGCCGCGCTTGGCGTGCGTCTTCCGCGATCCGAGCGCGCCGATATAGAAGCAGTTGCGCTCGAAGGCGTGCAGCAGCGCGGGATCGTCGATCTTGGGATCGTGCGTTACCGCGACGAAGGCCGTGTAGGCGTCGACGTTGAGCAGCGGCAGCGCCGTGTCGGGCCATTCCGCGACCAGTGGAACGTCGGGGAAGCGCTCGGGGCTCGCAAAGGCCGTGCGCGGATCGACCACGGTGACGTCGTAGCCGAGCGAGCGCGCCAACGGTGCCAGGGCCTGGCTGATATGGACGGCGCCGACGATGACGAGCTTTGCGGTCGGCGCATAGACGTTGAGGAAAAGCTTCTTGCCGCCGGCTTCGACGCTGGCGCTTTTGCCCATGCGAAGCTGCTTGTCGAGCTCGGCGCCTAATGGATCCTTGGCAAAATCCTTGGCCTTCACCAGGCGCTGCTCACCACTCTCGGTGTCGGTGACCAAAATCACCGCGCGGCGCGCGGCGCGCTCGGTATTGAGTTCGTGCAGGATCTCGAGCTTCACGGCTAGCCGACTTTCTCGACGAAGACGCGGATGGTGCCGCCGCAGGAGAGCCCGACATTCCAGGCAGTCTCGTCGGCAACCCCAAACTCCAGCATCCTGGGCTTGCCGCTCTGGATCACATCCATGGCCTCCGTGACCACGGCGCCCTCGACGCAGCCGCCGGAGACGGACCCCAGGAACGTGCCCTCGTCGTTGATGACTAGGCTCGAGCCCGCCGGACGCGGTGCCGAGCCCCAGGTCTCGATCACGGTGGCGAGCGCGACGCCACGGCCGGCCTTCTGCCAGTCCTCCGCCGCCTTCAGAATATCCTCGTCGCGATCGAGCATGGCTACCTCTCAGGCTGCGGAGCGGATCAAGCTGCGGTGATGCGGCGGCAGCGGCCGGGAGAGCGTGGTGATCAGCTCCTGGATCGAGCTCAAATTATGTACCGGACGGAATTCGTCAACGTGCGGCAGCATCATTTTGATGCCCTGGGCCTTGGCCTCGAAGCCGCCAAACCGCAGCAGCGGGTTGAGCCAGATCAGCCGCCGGCAGGAACGGTGCAGCCGGTCCATCTCGAAGGCGAGCTTGGAATCGGCTTCCCGCTCCAGCCCGTCGGAGATCAGCAGCACGATGGCGCCCTGGCTCAGCACGCGCCGCGCCCACAATTTGTTGAAATTGTGCAGGGAGGCCGAGATCCGCGTGCCGCCGGCCCAGTCCTCGACCGAGGCCGAGCAGCTCGCCAGCGCCTCGTCGGGGTCGCGCTGGCGCAGCGCCCGGGTCACGTTGGTGAGGCGAGTGCCGAACAGGAACACCGAGACACGTTTTCGCGCGTCCCCTATGGCATGCAGGAAATGCAGGAACAGGCGGGTGTACTCGCTCATCGAACCCGAGATGTCGAGCAGCGCGACGATCGGCGCCGGTTTCTCGATCCGCCCGAGGCGATGGATGTCGATGATGTCGCCACCGGTGCGCAAGGACGCGCGTAAGGTGCGGCGCAAATCGAGACGAAGCCCGCGCGCATCGGGCCGGTGCCGGCGCGTCAATAGCTCGGCCTGCGGCAGCCGCATCCGCTCGACAGCGCGGAGCGCTTCGGTGATCTCGGCCGCGCTCATCTGAGCGAAATCCTTCTTCTGAAGGATTTCCTTGTCGGAGACCGACAGGCGCAAATCCTGCTCCTGGTGCTGCGGCGTCTCCGTCATGCGCGGCTGCGACATCGCCTCCTGGACGCGGCGGGAGCCGGCCTGCGGCTTCTTCTTGGCCTGCTCCGGCAGCGGCACCGAATCCAGCATGTGCTTCCACTCTTCCGACGCCCGGAAGAACAGGTTGAAGGCCTGTTTGAAGATCAGCGCATGCTCGTGGCGCTTGACGAAGATCGCCTCCAGGGTGGTGAAGACGTCGGCGCGGTGGCCGATGTCGATCACCTCAAGCGCGCTCATGGCATCGATGACCGCACCCGGCCCAACCGGCATGCCGGCCGAACGCAGCGCGCGGGCGAAGCCCACGATGTTGTCGGCGAACTGCTCGGTCTGCTCAGGCGCAAGGTGGTTGATGGCCATGGTCTTTCCTCGCTCCGTCATTCCGGGGCGTCGCGAAGCGACGAACCCGGAATCCAGAGATTGTGGCGCGAGATTCTCAGGTGCGCAATTGCGCACCAGAGTTCACGCTCCCGCGCGCCCCGGAATGACAAGTCACTCGCTCGTCGCGTCCTTCAGCACCTTCTGCAAGGTGTCGCCCTGCATCCGCGTGATGTCGTCCTGGTATTTGAGCAGCGCGCCCAGCGTGTCGCCGACCACTTGCGGGGTCAGCGAGCGGGCGTCGAGCTCCGACAGCGCAGTGGCCCAGTCGATGGTCTCGGCAACGCCCGGCGATTTGTAGAAATCCTGATTGCGTAGCGCCTGGACGAAGCGCACGACCTGCTGCGACAGTTTCGCGGAGATGCCCGGCACGCGCGACTTGACAATCGCGAGCTCACGATCGGCATCGGGATAATCGACCCAGTGATAGAGACAGCGCCGCTTCAGCGCGTCGTGGATTTCGCGGGTGCGGTTGGAGGTGATGATCACGATCGGCGGATGCGGCGCCTTCACGGTGCCGAATTCGGGAATCGTCACCTGGAAGTCGCTGAGGATTTCGAGCAGATATGCCTCGAACGCCTCGTCGGCGCGGTCGAGCTCGTCGATCAAGAGCACCGGCGGTCCCGCAACGTCGGGCTCCAGCGCCTGCAGCAGCGGCCGCTTGATCATGTAGCGGTCGGCGAAGATATCGGAGGAGAGCTGATCGCGATCGGTGTCGCCGGCGGCTTCCGCCATCCGGATCGCGATCATCTGCGCGGCGCTATTCCATTCGTAGACCGCCGAGGAAACGTCGAGGCCTTCGTAACACTGCAGGCGGATCAGCTTCCGCCCCAAGGCCGCCGACAGCACTTTTGCGATCTCGGTCTTGCCGACGCCGGCTTCGCCTTCCAGAAACAGCGGCCGGCCCATGCGCAGCGACAGATAGGTCACCGTGGCCAGCGATCGCTCGGCGAGATAGCCGCGCGACGTCAGGAGTTCGAGCATCGAATCGACCGATGCCGGCAATACAACTGAAGTATTGGCACCGGACGTATTGGCCGCTGAGGTCATGAAAAAGCCAGTCTCGCTACGCCCTCACCGGGGACAAGTTTGGGCCGAGGCGTGAGGATCACTCACTCCTTGGCGTTGGCGGCGTCGAGGGCGCGCCGCGTCAGCACGCCGATAAGATGCGCGCGGTATTCGGCGCTGCCATGGATGTCGCTGTTGAGGCCGTCCGCGGGCACCTCGATGCCGTCAAGCGCCTTCGCGGCGAAGCGCTTCTTCAGGGCTTCCTCGAACGCGGTGACACGGAACACGCCTTCGGAGCCGGCGCCGGTGACCGCGACCCGCACGTCGGAGGGACGCCGCGCCACGAACACGCCGACCAGCGCGTAACGCGAGGCCTGGTTGCGGAACTTGATATAGGCCGCCTTCTTCGGCAGCGGGAACATCACCTTGGTGATGATCTCGTCGGCTTCGAGCGCCGTCGTGAACAGGCCCTGGAAAAACTCCTCCGCCTTGAGGCGGCGCTTGTTGGTGACGATGGTGGCGCCGAGCGCAAGCACGGCAGCCGGATAGTCCGCTGTCGGGTCGTTGTTGGCGAGCGAGCCGCCGATCGTGCCCTTGTGGCGCACGGCGGGATCGCCGATCTGGCCGGCCAGGTTCGCGAGCGCCGGGATCGCCTCGCCGACGATGGCGGAGCTTGCGACCTCGGCATGCCTGGCGGTGGCACCGATCACGAGCGCGCGGCCCTTCATCTCGATCGTGTTGAGCCCATCGATATGGGAGAGGTCGACCAGATGCGGCGGGCTGGCGAGGCGCTGCTTCATGACGGGAATCAGCGTGTGGCCGCCGGCGATCACCTTGGCATCTTCGTTCTTCACCAGGAGGTTGGCGGCCTGCCGAACGGTCCCGGGGCGATGGTATTTGAAATCGTACATCTGAATGTCCTGATCGCAGAGTGCGCGCGAGGTTTACGCGAGATCGGATTTCGCCATCGCCTTGGCGCCGGCGGAGATCGAGGTGACGATGTTCTGGTAGCCGGTGCAGCGGCAGAGATTGCCTTCCAGCTCCTCGCGGATGGTGTGGTCGTCGAGCTCGTTGCCCTTGCGATGGACGATGTCGATCGCGGTCATGATCATGCCGGGCGTGCAGAAGCCGCACTGCAGGCCATGGTGTTCGCGGAAGGCCTCCTGCATCGGATGCAGCGGCGCGCCGTCGGCGGCCAGGCCCTCGATCGTCTTGACCTCGTGGCCATCGGCCATCACGGCGAGCGTGGTGCAGGACTTCACGGCCTTGCCGTCCAGATGCACGACGCAAGCGCCGCACTGCGAGGTGTCGCAGCCGACATGGGTGCCGGTGAGCCGCAGATTCTCGCGCAGGAACTGCACCAGCAGGGTGCGGGGATCGACATTGGCCGTGACAGGATTGCCGTTCACGATGAGGGAGATTTTTGCCATAAACACTCTCTATCAGCGCCCCGACGGGTCCCGTCGAAGCGGTTCTTATAATTATTCCAACCCATCATATGGGCCATTATGCCCCGGGGCAACATCACCGGGAATGCAAGGCGCCATGACAAAACGCGATATGCCGAAAGGCGCAATGCTCGAGGTATTGGCCTTCAGCCCTGTACCGCCTTGGCGAAGTTCGCGAAAAATTCGTCTGCCAGTTTCTTGGCGGCGCCGTTGATCAGACGCTGGCCGAGCTGCGCCAACTTGCCGCCGATCTGCGCCTCGACCTCGTAAGACAAAAGCGTGCCGCCGTCCTTCTCCGCAAGCTTGACCACGGCGCCACCCTTGGCAAAGCCGGCCACCCCGCCCTCGCCTTCGCCGGAGATCTTGTAGCCGTTCGGCGGGTCGAGATCGGACAGCGTGACCTTGCCCTTGAAGCGCGCCGACACCGGACCGACCTTCATTTTCGCCGTCGCGCGAAAGCCGCCATCGTCGGTCTTCTCCAGCTCCTCGCAGCCGGGGATGCAGGCCTTCAGCACCTCGGCATCGTTGAGCTTGGCCCACACGGCCTCGCGCGGCGCCGCAAGCTGGACTTCGCCGTTCATCGTCATGGCCATTGGGTGCCTCCCGGGATACCGAACTTGGATCGCGCAACTATAATGCAGCTCAAGTACCGCACGGAGGCGGCAAAAGAAAGGGTGGCCCTCGGTCACGTGCAATGCATATTCGCAACTGCAAAAAGCTTGCGCCGCCGGTTTGGGATTGGCACAGGCGGGTCATGGTGGTTAGGTCCCGCACAATATGAGCACATCCCTCTCCCCCCTGCTCGCGCCGATGCTGTCGAGCGTGGCCATGCGCGCGGTCTGCGACGACCGGTCGACCCTTCAGAATATGCTCGATTTCGAGGCAGCCCTCGCCCGAGCCGAGGCGGCCACGGGTGTGATTCCCGCGTCCGCGGTGGGCCCGATCGAAGCCGCGTGCAAGGCCGATACCTTTGACATGGCTGCGCTGGCCGAGGCCGCGACTCGATCCGGCAATCTCGCGATCCCCTTGGTCAAGACTCTGACCGCCAATGTCGGCAAGGGCGACGCCGAGGCCGCACGCTACGTGCATTGGGGCGCGACCAGCCAGGACGTCATCGACAGCGCGACCATGCTCACGCTTCGCGCCGGCATCGATGCATTGGACGCCGATCTCAGCCGCGCCATCAAGGGCTTTGCCGCACTTGCGCGCAGTCATCGCAACACGGCAATGGTGGCGCGAACCTGGCTCCAGCACGCCCTGCCGATGCCGTTCGGACTGAAGGCCGCCGAATATGCCGCAAGCCTTGCCCGCGCCCGCTGCCGCCTCAGGCGGCTGCGCCGCGAGGGCCTCGCACTGCAATTCGGCGGCGCGGCCGGCACGCTTGCGGCACTTGGCGACAAGGGGCTCGTCGTTTCAGAACGGCTGGCGCAGGAGCTGAACCTGCCATTGCCAGAAGCCCCCTGGCACACCCACCGTGACCGCATCGCGGAAGCCGCATCAGCCTTCGCGATTCTCGCCGGAAGCTGCGGCAAGATCGCGCGCGACGTCTCGCTGCTGATGCAGACCGACGTCGCAGAGGCGTTCGAGCCCGCCGGGGAAGGCCGCGGCGGCTCCTCGACCATGCCGCACAAGCGCAACCCGGTCGCAGCCGCAAGCGCGCTCGGCTGCGCGACCATGGCGCCTCAGCTCGCAGCGACGATTTTTGCCGCACAGGTGCAGGACCACGAACGCAGCGCCGGTCCCTGGCACGCGGAATGGCCGACGCTGCCGCAATTGATGCTGGTCACCTCCGGCGCGCTTGCCGCCATCGTCGACATCGCCGAGGGTCTCGATGTCGATGCCGCGCGCATGCGCAGCAATCTCGATGCGACGCACGGGCTGATCATGGCGGAAGCGGTTACCTTTGCGCTGGCCGAGACGATGGGCAAGAGCGATGCGCATCATCTGATCGAGGCCGCGAGCAAGCGCGCGGTCGCCGAGAAGAAGCATCTGCGCGAGGTGCTCGCAGCCGATTCGCATGTCACTGCGCATCTTTCGCCGGACAAAATTGCGGCGTTGCTCGAGCCGATGGCCTATCAAGGCGCTTCCCAAGCCCTGATCGATCGCCTGCTCGACAGCCTCGAACGCGAATAAAGCAGTCCTGCGCGCAAATAAAACGGAGACGCCCGCATGCCCATGATCGATGCCGACGGTTGCCTGATCAACGTCTCCGTCGAGGGCCGCGACGGCGGGCCGACGCTGATGCTCTCGAACTCGCTCGGCTGCACGCTGCAGATGTGGGAGCCGCAGATGAAGGCACTGACGCAGATATTCCGCGTCATCCGCTACGACCGCCGCGGCCACGGCAAGTCCAACGTTCCGCCCGGCCCCTACACCATGGAGCGCTTCGGCCGCGACGTGCTCGCCATCCTGGACGACCTCAATATCGAAAAAGTGCACTGGTGCGGCCTGTCGATGGGCGGCATGGTTGGGCAATGGCTCGGCGCGAACGCGCCGGAGCGCTTCGGCAAGCTCATCCTCGCCAACACCTCCTGCTACTACGCCGAGCCGACCAAATGGCTCGAGCGCATTGACGCGGTGAAGAAGGGCGGCATCGCCGCCGTCGCCGACGCCGTTATCGCCGGCTGGCTCACCCAGGATTTCCGCGAGCGCGCGCCCGACATCACCGCCAGGATGAAGGAGATGCTGCTGGCCTCGCCGCTCGAAGGCTATCTCGCCTGCTGCGAAGCGCTGTCGACGCTCGACCAGCGCGCGTTGCTGCCGAACATCAAGAACCCGACACTGGTGATCGCCGGCCGCCACGACATGGCGACGCCGATTTCGGCGGGTGAATTGATCCGCTCAAGCATTCCCGGCGCGAGCATGACCATCATTGACGCCGCCCACATTTCCAATGTCGAGCAGCCGCACGCATTCACCGACGCGGTCGTGGGCTTTTTGACGCAACGCTAGCCACAACCGTCGTTGGGAGCACAGCGATGCAACCAGAAATCCGTCTGCCGTGAGAGACTGGATTGCTTCGTCGCTTCGCTCCTCGCAATGACGAAGGAGGAAACAGCATGGACGACCAGAAACGCCGCGATGCCGGTATGAACGTGCGCCGAAAAGTGCTGGGCAATGCCTGGGTCGACAAGTCGATCGCGGGTCGCAATGCATTCAACACCGATTTCCAGGACATGATCACGCGCTACGCCTGGGGCGAGATCTGGACGCGGCCGCATTTCGACGAGCGCACGCGGCGGGTGCTGGTGATCGGCACCATGGTTGCGCTTGGGCAATGGGATGAATTCCGCCTGCATGTGCGCGCGGCCCTCGCCGAGGGTGGCTTCACGCCCAACGACATCAAGGAAATCCTGCTGCAGCAGGCGATCTATTGCGGCGTGCCGGCGGCGAACCACGCCGTCAAGGAAGCCTCAGCGATTGTGCAGGAGCTCGGCCTGCTCAAGACCTAGCGGCGGGGTGGCCTCGACGGGCTTCTGAACGATCTTGGGCGCCGCCGCGGGCCGCTCGATCACCACCACGATGGCGGCACCGAGCAAGAGCAGAAGTTCGGTGGCGTGCAGCCGCAGCGCGGCCATCTCGCCGACCTTCGAGGCCATGATCATGCTCGCAAACGAGATCAGGCTGCCGATCGCAAGCGCAATGCCGAGCGCTTCGTCGCTGCCGCCGTTCTTGCGGATACGGGGGATGCAGAGCAGCGCAAGGTAGATCGCAAAGAACGCCACCACCGTTAAGCGCCCCAGCGCCAGCAGCCAGGCGGCGCGCACCGTGTCCATCCCCGCCATCTGGAGATGGTCGCTGAGGAAAAGAGCGACTGCGACGCTCGGCCGCTCATAGAGGCCGTGCACCGGCGCCACCATGATGTTGAAGGCAACGAGGGTCCAGGTCGGGATGAAATAGGCCGCCAGAAGTGCGCCGTTGACCGAACCGATCCGCCAGTTTCCGAACATGCCGCTTCCCGCTTCGTTTGGCCGCGCCTTCGATGAAAGGCTCTGCCGGGAGCTAACTCGCATCAGACTGTGGCGGCAATTTAAACCCTTTGTTTACCTTAACTGCCTCCCGACAGGCATCCGATGGCGCTGACGGAGCCGGTTCCGCCCATTGCGGGGGAACCGGAGCGCCAAATGATCTCTGTAAAAGCCTTGATGCGGAGGCGAGGCCGGTTGCAGCCGCCAGTTCCCTCCTGTTACAAAACGAGAATGCTTAAGGGCTGCCGGGGCCCGAGAAGAAACCAGCACTCTCTCGAAGAGCTCCCTTTGAGCCGCGTCAGATTTGGGTACGGCAGCCTATGGATTATTTCGCCCAGCAGCTCATCAACGGTCTCGTGCTCGGCTCGATCTACGGGCTGATCGCGATCGGCTACACGATGGTCTACGGCATCGTCGGGATGATCAACTTCGCCCATGGCGATGTCTTCATGATCGGCGGCTTCATCGCCCTGATCACCTTCCTTCTGCTGGTCTCGACGGGCCTGACTGCGGTCCCGGTGATCCTTTTGATCGTGATCCTGGTCTCGATGGCGATCACCGCCCTGTATGGCTGGACCATCGAGCGCATCGCCTACCGTCCGTTGCGCCACTCCTTCCGCCTCGCGCCGATGCTGTCGGCGATCGGCATGTCGTTCGTGCTGACCAACTATTCGCAGGTGGCGCAAGGCGCGCGGGTGAAGCCAGTGCCGCCAGTGATCACCGGCGGCTATACGCTGCACGAGAGCGCCGATGGCTTCGTCATCCAGCTCTCCAATATCCAGATCGTGGTGGTCATCACCACCATCGTGCTGCTGGCGATCTTCACCTGGCTGGTGTCGCGCACACGGCTCGGGCGCGACATGCGCGCCTGCGAGCAGGACCAGACCATGGCGGCGCTGCTCGGCGTCAACGTCGACCGCACTATCTCCATGACCTTCGTGATCGGCGCTGCGCTCGCCGCAGTGGCCGGCCTGATGTACCTGCTCTATTACGGCCTGGTCGATTTCTTCATGGGCTTCGTCGCCGGCATCAAGGCGTTCACCGCGGCCGTACTCGGCGGCATCGGCTCGCTGCCCGGCGCCATGCTCGGGGGGCTCGCGATCGGGCTGATCGAGACGTTCTGGTCGGCCTATTTCTCGGTCGAATACAAGGATGTCGCCGCGTTCTCGATCCTGATCGTCGTGCTGATCTTCATGCCGACCGGCCTGCTCGGCCGCCCCGAAGTCGAAAAAGTCTGACGGTCGCGCGCGTGAAAGCTCCCTCGATCAATACCGCCAAAACCGCATCGGGCATCCCCGCTCTCCTGAAGACCGCCTGCGTCAACGCACTGATCGCGCTGGTGCTGTTCTCGCTGATGGTCGGCGTCCGCACCGAAGCCGGTTCCGACGGCCAGCTCACCTATTGGACGCGCTTCGGCGAGGTCGCCTCCCTCGTCGCCGCGGTATTCGGCGGCTCGATCGTGCTCGAGCTGCTCAAGCAATGGATCGGTCCGACCGGCGCCGAGAAGCTGGTGCCGCCGGCGGTGCAGAGCGGAATGTCGTTCCTCGGCCGCTATCTCGCACCGGCGCTTCTGATCTTCACCCTGCTGGTGCCTGTGATCTTCTATGACCAGCGCTACATCCTAGATCTCGCCATCCTCGTGCTCACCTATGTGATGCTGGGCTGGGGGTTGAATGTCGTGGTCGGGCTGGCTGGCCTGCTCGATCTCGGCTATGTCGCCTTCTATGCGGTCGGCGCCTATTCCTACGCGCTGCTTGCGACCAATTTCGGCTGGTCATTCTGGATCTGCCTGCCGCTAGCGGGCGTCCTCGCCGCATTCTGGGGCGTGCTGCTCGGCTTCCCCGTGCTGCGCCTGCGCGGCGACTACCTCGCGATCGTGACGCTCGCCTTCGGCGAGATCATCCGCCTCGTCATCATCAATTGGCAGGATCTGACCGGCGGCCCCAACGGCGTCTCCAGCATTCCCCGCCCCTCTTTCTTCGGCATCCCGCTCGACAATAGCGACAACGGCCTCGCAGCCAGGCTCGGCATCGAATATTCGCCGACCCACCGCATCGTCTTCCTGTTCTACCTGATCCTGGCGCTCGCGCTGCTCACCAACTGGGTGACGATCCGGCTGCGCCGCCTGCCGATCGGCCGCGCCTGGGAAGCCCTGCGCGAGGACGAGGTCGCCTGCCGCGCGCTCGGCATCAACACCACGACCACCAAGCTCACGGCATTCGCGACCGGTGCGATGTTCGGCGGCTTTGCCGGCGCGTTCTTTGCGACCCGCCAGGGCTTCATCAGCCCGGAATCCTTCACCTTCCAGGAATCGGCGCTGGTGCTCGCCATCGTCGTGCTTGGCGGCATGGGCTCGCAGCTTGGCGTCGCGCTCGCAGCGCTCGCCATGATCGGCGGTTTCGAACTGTTCCGGAGCCTCGAGAGCTATCGCATGCTGGTGTTCGGCATGGCCATGGTGCTGATCATGATCTGGCGGCCGCGCGGCCTGATCGGCCATCGCGCGCCGACCGTGTATCTGACCAAGGCCCACGCGATCTCATCCGACCTCGTCAAGGAGGGGCACGGATGAGCCGCGACCAGATTCTCGAGGTCGACCGGCTCACCATGCGCTTCGGCGGCATCGTCGCGGTGCAGGACCTGTCGTTTGCTGCCGAGCGGAAGAAGATCACCGCGCTGATCGGACCCAACGGTGCCGGCAAGACAACGGTCTTCAACTGCATCACCGGGTTCTACAAGCCGAGCGGCGGCGCCATCCGCCTCGGCCATGACGACGGCAAGGTGATCGCGCTGGAGCGGCTGAACGATTTCCGCATCGCGAAGCAGGCCAAGGTCGCCCGCACCTTCCAGAACATCCGCCTGTTTCCCGGCATGACGGCGCTGGAAAACCTGATGGTGGCGCAGCACAACGCGCTGATGCGCGCCTCCGGCTTCACCTTGCTCGGGCTCATTGGCGCGCCCGTCTACCGCGACGCCGAGAAGCGCGCGATCGATCTCGCCACCGACTGGCTCAAGCGCGTCAATTTGCTCGATCGCGCCGACGATGCTGCCGGTAATTTTGCCTATGGCGACCAGCGACGACTCGAGATCGCACGCGCGATGTGCACCGAGCCCGCGCTCTTGTGCCTGGACGAACCCGCCGCCGGCCTCAATGCGCGCGAGAGCGCCGCCCTGAGCGAGCTGCTGCTGTCGATCCGGAACGAGCTCGGCACCTCGATCCTGCTGATCGAGCACGACATGTCCGTGGTGATGGAGATCTCCGACCATATCGTGGTGATGGACCACGGTGTGAAGATCTCTGAAGGCTCCCCGCGCGAGGTTCGCGACGATCCGAAGGTGATCGCCGCCTATCTCGGCACCGATGAGGAAGAGGCGGCGGCCGTGATGGAGAGCGGGTCGTGACGTCGCCCACTGCCCTGCTCGCGATCCACGGCCTTCGCGCTGCCTACGGCAAGATCGAGGCGCTGAAGGGCGTTGACCTCGAGATCAATGCCGGCGAGATCGTGGCGCTGATCGGCGCCAACGGCGCCGGCAAATCGACGCTGATGATGACGATCTTCGGCAAGCCCCGCGCCCGCGCCGGCCAGATCCTGTACGAAGGCCGCGACATCACCGAAGTGCCCACCCACGAGATCGCGCATTTGCGCATCGCGCAATCGCCGGAAGGCCGCCGCATCTTCCCGCGCATGAGCGTGGCGGAAAATCTCCAGATGGGGGCGGACGCCACCGAATGCACCGACGCCGAACGCGAGGTGACGCTACAACGCGTGTTCACGCTGTTTCCGCGGCTGAAGGAACGCTACGGCCAGCGCGGGGGAACCCTGTCTGGCGGCGAGCAGCAGATGCTGGCCATCGGCCGCGCTTTGATGAGCCGCCCTCGCCTGCTCCTGCTTGATGAGCCCTCGCTCGGTCTGGCGCCGCTGATCGCGCGCCAGATTTTCGATGCGATCCGCACTCTGAACCGGCAGGACGGCCTGACCGTGCTGATCGTCGAGCAGAACGCCAACCACGCGCTCAAGCTCGCCCATCGCGGCTATGTCATGGTCAATGGCCTGATCACCCTGGCCGGGACCGGTGCCGAGTTGTTGCAGCGCCCCGAGATTCGCGCCGCCTACCTGGAAGGCGGCCGGCACGGCTGAGGCCGCCAAGGCGAACCCGTGCGGCCGAATTTGGCGATATCTCTGCCAATGCCCGTATTTTGCCGGTGACTTCTCCTCGAATTCATTCAAGAATGGCGCCGGTTTGAACCGGGCATGCCCGGTAACTTCCACAGGCGACCACCCTCGAGGTATCTCATGAAATCACTGAAGCTCATCGGTCTGGCATTCGGCGCATCGATCGCGCTGTCGAGCGCGGCATTCGCGCAGGATGTCACCGTCGCAGTCGCAGGTCCGATGACCGGCGGCGAGTCCGCCTTCGGCCGCCAGATGAAGAACGGCGCCGAGATGGCCGTAGCCGATATCAACGCCGCCGGCGGCGTCAACGGCAAGAAGCTCGCGTTGTCCGTCGAGGACGACGCCTGCGATCCGAAACAGGCGCGCTCGATCGCCGAGAAGATCGCCGGCGCGAAAATTCCGTTCGTGGCCGGGCATTATTGCTCGTCCTCGTCGATCCCCGCGTCGGAAGCCTATGCCGACGGCAACGTGCTCCAGATTACTCCCGCCTCCACCAATCCGAAGTTCACCGATAGCGGACTGTGGAACGTGGCGCGCGTCTGCGGCCGCGACGACCAGCAGGGCCTGGTCGCCGCCCAGTTCATCGCCAAGAACTACAAGGGCAAGAACATCGCCATCCTCAACGACAAGACCACCTACGGCAAGGGTCTTGCGGACGAGACCAAGAAGGCGCTCAACAAGGCCGGCGTCACCGAGAAGATGTACGAGTCCTACAACAAGGGCGACAAGGACTTCAACGCGATCGTCTCGCGGCTGAAGCGCGACAACATCGATCTCGTCTATGTCGGGGGCTACCATCAAGAGAGCGGCCTTCTCCTGCGCCAGATGCGCGACCAGGGCCTGAAGACCGTGCTGATGGCCGGCGACGCACTCGCCGACAAGGAATACGCCTCCATCACCGGCCCGGCCGGCGAAGGCACGCTGTTCACCTTCGGCCCCGATCCGCGCAACAAGCCGACCGCGAAGAAGATCGTCGAAGCCTTCAAGGCCAAGAACATCGACCCCGAGGGCTACACGCTCTACACCTACGCAGCGATGCAGGTCTGGTCGGAGGCGGCCAAGAAGGCCGGCACCACCGACGCCAAGAAGGTCATGGCAGCCATCAAGGCCGGCAAGTGGGATACCGTGATCGGGCCGATCGAGTATGACTCCAAGGGCGATATCAAGCAGCTCGACTACGTCGTCTACAAATGGGACGCCAAGGGCGGCTACGCCGCGATCAGCGGCAACGGCACCTAAGCACGCTTGCCGGGGCCTGAAGGCCTCCTCCAATCATCATCGCGCCCCGGCTCGCCCGGGGCGTTTCTTCCTGCGTCAGGATCAGACTGCTGCTTGTATCGCGCCGTCCACCGCGCCTTGGGCCTTCCTCAGTGCTTCAAGAAGATCGTTCGGCCGAAACGGCTTTTGCAGGCAGACCACGCTGGCGAGGTGGGGCGATTGTTCCATGAAGTCCAGCGCCGTCATCCCCGACACGGCAACGACCGGGAGGCTCGGTGCAAGCTCGCGCAGGGTCGTGATGACCTCGACGCCACTGGTATCGCCGAGGAAAATGTCCACGATTGCCGCGTCGAAGCCGACCTCGGTGAAGGCTTTCACCCCGGCTGCGCCGCTGTCGGCCTCAACGACCTCATAACGGTTGACGCGCAGCACGATCGCGACCATCGCACGGACGTCCTTCTGGTCGTCGATGATGAGAACGCGGGGCATAGGGAACAACTCCCGGATCCTGAAATCAAAATGCCTGGTTCAAACCTGGAACCCGCAGCTGCGGGAGAGCATTATTGCACCATCCAGTAAAGCGCATCTTACCCGATCCCCGGTGCGCGTTCCCCCCAAAATTAAGTAAACTGTAACCTTCGGTTGAGTCGCAGTGGGTTTTGTCATGATGCGTGCCCAGAACCCGCTAGCATGGGCAGAAATTGATTGGGCCAAATGAGATTGGCGAAGATGCTCAAAACCGATCTGCGCGAGCTGCACGTCTCTGCGACGACCGATCGAAGCACATTCCTTTCGACGTTGCCGGCTACCCCGAAGGACCGCACCGCAGCATTGGCGATCGTGGGCGTCTCGTCGATCCTGTTCGCAGTGGCCGTGCCCTTCGCGGGTATCTCGCTACTGCCCGTGCCAGCCTTCGTCGCCAGCTATCAATCCGCCCTTGTGGTCGCGGACATTGTCACCGCCGTCCTGCTGTTGTCGCAGTTTGCGGTGCTCAGGACCAGCGCGCTGCTCGTGCTCGCGACGGGCTATCTGTTCACAGCCGCCGCGGCCGTGGTCCATGCCCTCACCTTCCCCGGACTTTTTTCGCCGACCGGGCTGCTGGGGGCCAACCAGCAGACCACGGTCTGGCTCTACATGATCTGGCACGGCGGCTTTCCGCTCTGCGTGCTGGCCTACGCCTGGCTGAAGGAGGCCGACGGCGGCGCCCGGATCACGGGCTCGGCAAGCAAGGCGATCTACGCCAGCGTGGTCGGCGTCGTCACGATCATGATCGTCTTGACCTGGATCGTCACTGCGCAGCACGACCTGCTTCCGGTCCTGCTGCGCGATGGCGGCTACACGCAGATCATGATCGGCGTGGTGTCCTTTGTCTGGTCCTTGAGCTTCGCCGCGCTGGTCTCGCTGTGGTTCCGCCGTCCGCATTCGGTCATCGATGTCTGGCTCATGGTGGTGATGTGCGCATGGCTGTTCGACATCGCGCTGTCGGCGATCGTCAACGTGGCGCGCTTCGATCTCGGCTTCTACGCCGGTCGTGTCTACGGCCTCTGCGCGGCGACCTTCGTGCTCGCGGTGCTCCTGATCGAAAATGTCCGCCTTCAGGCGCATACGCTGGGTCTCGTCGGCAGGCTGCGCCAGCAGTCGGCATTGGATCGCGACTATTATGGCAAGCGCCTTGCCCTGTACGGCGCCGTCGTCGAATCCGCCAATGATGCCATCATCACGAAGACGCTCGACGGTGTCATCACGGGCTGGAACAAGGCCGCCGAACATCTGTTCGGCTATGCCGCCGCGGAGGCCATCGGGCAGCCGATCGACATCATCGTCCCGGAGGACCGCAAGGCCGAGGTCAGGGGTATCCTGAACCGGGTCGGCGGCAACGAAACGATCGCACAGCACGAGACGGTCCGGATCCGAAAGGACGGCCGGCGGGTCGACGTCGTCCTCAATGTTTCTCCGCTGAAATCAGCCAACGGACAGATCATCGGCGCTTCCAAGATCGCCCACGACATCACGGAAGAGAAGCAGGCACGAGAAAAACTGCGCCGCGAGGTCGAGGAGCGGCAGCGGATCTTCGAGACCTCACAGGACCTGATCCTGGTCACCGACGGTTTTGGCAATTTCATCCAGGTCAGCCCGAGCGTGAAGACCATTCTCGGCTTGAATCCGGAAGACATGATCGGGCACAGCGCCACCGAGTTCATTCATCCCGATGACCTCCAGAAGACGCGCGACGAGATGCGCGCGGCGCGGCGTGGCGCGGTCAAGCGCAGCTTCGAGGCGCGCTACTACCACTACGACGGTCACGAGGTCACGCTGAACTGGATGGGCACCTGGTCCGAGCCGGTCAAGCGCCATTTCTTCATCGGCCGCGACCTCACCGAGAAGCAGGCGGCCGAGGCGCAGTTCAGGCACGTCCAGAAGATGGATTCGATTGGTCAATTGACCGGCGGTGTCGCGCACGACTTCAACAATGTGCTGACCGTCATCACCGGCACGATCGGAATTTTGGCGGACGCGGTCGCTGACCGTCCCGAGCTCGCCGCCATCACCAAGCTGATCGACGACGCCGCCGAGCGCGGCGCGCAACTGACCAAGCATCTGCTCGCGTTCGCCCGCAAGCAGCCGCTCCAACCGCGCGAAATCGACGTCAACGCATTGACGCTCGAGGCCGCAAAGCTCCTGCATCCCACGCTCGGCGAGCAGATCACCATCATGCCGCAACTCACCGAGGATGCGTGGCCGGCACTGATCGACCCGGGTCAGCTTTCCACCGCGATCCTCAACCTCGCGCTGAACGCGCGCGATGCGATGCCCGACGGCGGAACGCTGGTGCTGGAGACGCGCAACATCTTCCTCGACGACGGCTATGCCAGCATGAATCCCGACGTGGTGGCCGGCAATTACGTCATGATCGCCGTCAGCGACACCGGCTCCGGAATCCCGCCGGAGTTGATGGACCGGGTGTTCGATCCCTTCTTCACCACGAAGGAGGTCGGCAAGGGCACCGGCCTCGGGCTCAGCATGGTGTTCGGCTTCGTCAAGCAGTCCGGCGGACACATCAAGATCTACAGCGAGGAAGGCCACGGCACGAGCGTGAAGATTTACCTGCCGCGCTCGAGCGGCGTGCAGGAGACCGAATTCGAGGCGCTGCAGAACGCGCCCGTCACCGGCGGCCACGAGAAGATCCTGATCGTCGAGGACGACGCGCTGGTGCGCCAATATGTCGTGACCCAGATCAAGAGCCTCGGCTATACCGCCCTCGAAGCCGCCAACGCGGCCGAGGCCCTCGTCATCATCGACGCCGACAAGGACATCGACCTGCTATTCACGGACGTCATCATGCCCGGCAACATGAACGGCCGCCAGCTCGCCGACGAGGCGGCTCGCCGCCGCCCCGACCTGAAGACGCTGTTCACCTCGGGCTACACCGAGAACGCCATCGTCCACCACGGGCGGCTCGATTCCGGCGTGCTGCTGCTGGCAAAGCCCTACCGTAAGTCCGAGCTCGCCAAGATGCTGAGGACCGCGCTCGCGGGTTGAGCCTGCGGCATCCCTGCGATATCGCTGAAGCGAGCGCCTTTCAGCCTGCGGAGCCGCCTTGAAAAACCTTCTCACCGATATCGCCGGCGTCCGCGTCGGCCATGCCGAGGATGCGAAAATCGCCACTGGCACGACCGCGATCATCTTCGACGCCCCCGCGGTTGCGGCCATCGATGTTCGCGGCGGCGGACCCGGCACGCGCGAAGACGCGTTGCTCGACCTCGCCAGCACCGTCGATCGCGTTGACGCCATCGCGCTGTCCGGCGGCTCCGCCTTTGGAATCGACGCCGGCGGCGGCATCCAGGCCTGGCTCGCCGAACAAGGCCGCGGCTTGCGGATTCGCGAGGCGGTGATTCCGATCGTGCCTGGCGCAATCGTTTTCGACTTGCTCAACGGCGGCGACAAGGCCTGGGGACGCTTCGCGCCCTATCGCGACCTCGGCTACGCCGCAGCGTTGGCCGCCAGCGACGATTTCGCACTGGGCAGCGTCGGCGCCGGCCTCGGTGCCACCACCGCGACCTTCAAGGGTGGACTGGGGTCGGCCTCCGCGGTCCTGGCCAATGGTATCAAGGTCGCCGCGATCATGGTCGTCAACGCGGTCGGCAGCACAACCGTTGGCGAAGGGCCTTGGTTCTGGGCTGCGCCCTTCGAGGAGAACGGCGAGTTCGGCGGGCGCGGCCTGCCGTCCACGTTCACACCGGACATGCTGGCGATGCGCATCAAGGGCGGACCCGCCGCGAACGCGCGCGAGAACACCACGATCGGCGTCGTTGTCACCGATGCCACGCTGACCAAACCCCAGGCCAAGCGGCTTGCGATGATCGCGCATACCGGGTTCGCCCGTGCGATCTATCCGGTGCATGCCCCGACCGACGGCGACGTGCTGTTCGCCGCCGCAACGGGCGAGAAGCCGATCGAGCCGCTGGTCGGCCTTACCGAGCTCGGAACGATCGCCGCCAACGTGGTCGCACGCGCCATCGCTCGCGGCGTCTACAATGCGACGGCCCTGCCCTTTGCCGGCGCAATGCCGGCGTGGAAGGACCGGTTCGGATAGAAACGAAACGGCTGACACGGCGTTACCCTGGCCGACAAGGTGCACCGCCATGCCGTCTTCCGTGATCCGCTTTTTCCGCTACGCCCCCGATAGGCGCGAGCTGACGGTGACTTTCGTCAGCGGACGCGTCTATGTCTACGCGGACGTTCCGCCCGAGGTCGCCGCCGCGCTCAAGAATGTGCGCTCAAAGGGTACGTTCTTCAACCGCGAAATCCGTGATCGGTATGTCTATCGTGACATCACGCACGAATATGCAGGCTAGCCGTGAGCAAGGTTACACGCTCATCGACATCGATGAACCGACAGTCGCTGAGGCGCCTTGTCCCTGCCCGCCCTGCCGCTGCATCAACTGCGCGAACAGATCGTACGCCGAATTACGGGAGCTGGAGGCGCCCGGGACCGTCGTCGACATCTTGAAGCCGTCGGCATAGGTGACAGTGGTGGTGGTCGAACCGTCGGCGCCGGTCGTCGAGGTCGAGGTCGAGCCGCCGCTGGACCGCGAGGAGGAACCCGAACCGCTGCCGGAGGCATCGCCCGCGCCTTGCGCGTGATGGTGACCGTGATGGCCGCCCTTCAGCGCCTTCGACATCTCGTCGAGGCTGACGCTGCCGTCGGTATTCGAATCCAGCTTCGAGAAAACGTCGTCGGCCTGCGCGAGATTGGTGCCGCCGGCGCCGAGCGCATTCTCGAATTCCGACTTGGTGATCTTGCCGTCGCCGTCCCCATCGATCTGCGAGAACAGATCCTTCAAGGCGGCGTCGCGGCGCGTCGAGGAGGAGGACGTCGAACTCGACGAGGTCGAGCTGGCGGCGCTGCCGGTGCTGTCCGAGGATTGGCTCTGCGCAGCGAACAGCGCGTTCATCGTCTCCGGCGAGATCTGCGGGGTCTTGCCCGCATTGACCGACGAGGCCGCGCCGGTCGTGCTGTTGCTGCCGCTCTCGATCGCGAACGGATTGGTCGCGGGCTTTTGCGAGGATCCCGTCTTCTGCGTCGACGAGGACGATTTCGAATTCGTCAGCGACTGGATCGCGTCGAGTGCGCTCGATACGGCCCCAAGAGCAAACAACATTGCACAACTCCAACCGATGCGGCATGCCGCGGCCAATGTTCTGTTCAGGTGAAGTCAGCAAGCGCCGTGCCAGCGCAAAAAGCTCAATGAAATCCGCTTTCACCGCACTTTGCACGGCCCGGAACACCGGCAATTCATGCCGGTCGCGGCAGAAATTTCCGCCCACAGGAAGCACGCCGCCCCTGCATTGCCCGGCTGAGAGGCCCATGTTAGGCGAGTCCATCTTCCACGGCCGCCACGGGAAACCGCCATGACCCAAGCCTTCGCTCCCCGCCCCCTGGCAATCGCGCCCTCGATCCTGGCCTCGGATTTCTCCAGGCTCGGCGAGGAGGTGCGCGCCGTGGACGCCGCTGGAGCCGACTGGATCCATCTCGACGTCATGGACGGGCACTTCGTTCCCAACATCTCGTATGGCCCCGACGTCATTAAGGCGATGCGCCCGCACACCAAGAAGATCTTCGACGCGCATCTGATGATCTCGCCCTGTGACCCCTATCTCGAGGCCTTCGCGAAAGCCGGCTGCGACCACATCACCGTGCATGCCGAGGCCGGTCCCCATCTGCACCGCTCGCTTCAGGCGATCCGCGCACTCGGCAAGAAGGCCGGCGTTTCGCTCAATCCGGGCACGTCGATCAGTGCGCTCGAATACGTCCTGGACCTGGTCGACCTCGTGCTGGTGATGTCGGTCAATCCCGGCTTCGGCGGCCAGGCCTTCATCCCCTCCGCGATCGGCAAGATCCGCGACATCCGCGCCATGACAGCGGGCCGGCCGATCGATATCGAGGTCGATGGCGGCGTCGGGCCCGACGTCGCAGGTCCCCTGGCTGCGGCCGGGGCCAACGCCTTCGTCGCCGGCACGTCCGTGTTCAGGGGCGGCACGCAGGATGCCTATAAGACCAACATCGCCGCAATCCGCAACGCCGCCGCGGGTGCACGCGGCGAGGCGATCTGAGGGCCCGCTCGACTCCGCAGACGTGCGGCCTCTACGGGTGTTGCGGCGCGTAATGCCTAAATTTGCAACTTGATCCGTACTCCTCCGGGCTTCCCTGATTCGCGCAAATCACCGCAAGTGATTCTTGCCTGTTTTCGCGGGAGCACATCATGACGACGACCCTGGTCTGGACTGGCGTGGCGTTGTGGCTTGGTTTTTGTGCGTTTGTTGTGTTTGGTCCATCGGCCGGACCGGTGAAGGTCTCGGTACGCTCGGCCCGCATCGCTCGTCGCGACTGGTATCGGGCCTGACCCCATGCAGATCGCGCTCGTGAAACGTCAGCCGAAGCGCCGGTGCCGCATCCCGCGGCGCCCACATCCTGACCTCGATTTTTTCTTCGGTCGGCTCGAACGCACCGAAGGCGAGATGCGCGACGACACCGGGCCCGAGATGGACCTGGATCACCCGCTCCGGTCACCGCGCCGGCATTGAATTCTTTTCTGGACCAAGCTCATGAAGCCGCATTGCCCGAACTGCCTCAAGGAAATGACCAAGGCATCCGCGTCGCGTAACCTGTTCAACTGCGAGCCGTGCCGCGAGATCATCCAGTTCTTCGGCGGCAGCGCGGATCACTGCGAGCCCGGCCCGCAATTCTCCTGGCCGATCCGTCGCAAGCGCTCCGTCCACACCGCTCACGCGGCCTGAGCCTCCAGGATCCAGAGCGCGGCCCTATCCGGCCTCCTCGCCCGCATCCGCAGCCATTCGCGGCGGCCGTACCACGGTGACGGTGCAGGCCGCTTCCGAGGCCACCTTGGCCGAGACGCTGCCGAGCAGCGTGCGCCTGAACGAGCCCTGCCGCGCGCCGATGATGACGTGGTCGACGTGGTTGACCTCGCAAAACTCCAGGATGGCCGCCGCGGGATCGACGGCTTCCAGCACGTGAGCCGAGAGCCGGCTCTCATCGAGCTTGAGCGGCGTGGCCCAGTGTCTGAGCGCCACCAACCGGTCGATATGCTTGTTGGAGCCCTGCTCATCCAGCGTCCTGTCAATCGCGATGCGGTTGAGCCTCAGCACGTTGAGACAGGCGAGCCGCGCCGACGGCAGCGTGGCGAGAATACGCTCGGTGGTGACGCGCAACGCTTCGTTCAGCTCGGGGGCGCCTTCCACCGTGTCGAGCGCGACCGCGAGGATCGGGCTTGATGCGATCTGGGCTGCGACATCCGATTTCGCGCGCGGCTGCATGACGCCCTGGTTGAAGCGGCGCCGCCAAGCGAAGCTTAACGGGTCGCGCTTCATCCGCTCCGAGCGTGTGGTGAGCCTGATCTGGTCCGGATGGGTCAGATCGAAGGCGAGCTGCGACGCCGTCGGATAGCGCCGCACCGGCTCGATCTCGAGGCACCGCAGCACCACCTCCTGGAGCCAGGGCGGATAATCAGCGCGCAAGCCGCGCGGCGGGTGCGGATCGCGCCAAAGCCGGCGCCGCATCGCACGCAGTGTCTCGCCCTCGCCGAACGGCCGCTCGCCGGTCGTGAAGAAATAGAGCAGCACGCCCAGCGAGAACAGATCGCTGCGCGGATCGTCGCGCACCCCTGACAACCGTTCTGGCGCCATATAGGGCGCGGTGCCGTAAGGCAGGCGGAATTCCTCCTGCAACAGGTCCGGCAGATGGTTGTGATGCGACAGGCCATAGTCGATCAACACCGCCTCGCCGCTCTCGCGGAACATGATGCTGCTCGGCTTGATGTCGTGATGGATCACGTTCTGCCGGTGCAAATCAGCAAGCCCCGTTGCGATCCTGGCGACGAGCTGCCGCGCCTCGTCATACGGCAGCGGCAGGTCGGGCAACCGCTTGTAGAGCGTGGTCCCGGAGATGCGCTCGATCACGACATAGGCCTGGTGGGCGAAATCGCCGGTGCCGAAACAGGAGGGCACGTGCGGACCCGCAAGCCGCGGCAGGATCATCATCTCCATCTCGAAGGAGACGATCGCCGCGGGGTCCTCGCCCTCCGACACCCGCGGAATTTTCATCAGCAGCGGCACGTCGAGGCCGGGACGGGTGACGGTCCACAGCGTCGCCATTCCGCCGGCATGGACGCATTCGCCAATCGTGTAGCCGTCGATCTCTGCGCCCGATTTGACGAGGGGTTTCGGCATCGGCCTCTAACGCCCCTGCGACAGTCGGTCGGCGAGCCAATGCGGCAGGCCGTTCTCGCGGATCCGGTTCGCGGCCGTCTCGACGTCGTAGGGCGCGCGGCAATAGGTGATCTGGCACGAGACCGTGTCGAACAGCGCGAAAGCCGCGGATGGATCGCCATCGCGCGGCTGGCCGACCGAGCCGAGCACCGCAAGCCATTGCCGGCCACGCAGCAGCGGTACGGAGACGTCAGTCTTGGGCACGAGTCCCGACATCTTCGCCGTCACCGACATCGAATAGATCGCCGGGCGGTGGATGTGGCCGCAGAACGTGACATGAGCCGGCGTCGCGATCAGGCTCTTGGCTGCGTCGGCGGTCGATCGGACATAGTGCCAGCTTCGGGGGCTGGAGGCTTCCGAATGCACGAACAGGCGATCGCCGTCCTCCACCAGCATCGGCAATTCCGCCAGGAACCGCCGCTGCGCGGTGTCGAGCCGGCCGCGGGTCCATTCGATCGCGATTTGCGCCTCGGCATTCATGGTCTCGGCCGAGGAATTCACCGCCTGGTCATGATTGCCGCGCACGGCGACGGCGCCTTGGACAACCAGCTCCATCGCGGTATCCACCACCCATTCCGGATCGGCGCCATAGCCGACGAAGTCGCCAAGCAGGATGAAGCGCTCGGCGCCACGCGCCCGCGCGACTTTCAGGCACGCCTCGAACGCCTGCCGGTTGCCGTGGATATCCGAGAAGACAGCGAGAAGCACGCACCCTCCACCCTCGAACCTTATTGGGAGCCGATAAGGCTAAATTGAGGGAGGTCAAGAACATGCGCCAGCGGCGCGCGGTTTGCCAGCACTGCCCTGTCGCGATGGTGAAGAGCCTATTGCTCGTCCTTCGGCGGCATCCGGGGCGGCGGCAACGGCGTGAACACGGCGCCCTGCGCGCCGGCCGGTGGTGCCAGGAATTCGCCGGTCGAGGAATCGCCTCCGCTCGTCTCCATGATGGTCTTGGGCGTCACATATTCCCGGACCATGTCGATGAGGCTGCCATCGCCGCCGCCGAAATCGGCGGCCCGGCCGCCTTGCGGATGTCCCAGCGCGATCTCGTTCTCCGCCGCATGGGTCTTGTCGGCCAGCCTGTCATTGTAGGGCACACGAAAGGCGCGCGGGATGCCACTCGGCCGATTGTCCTCGTCGAGCTGCTCGACCCAGAGATAGATCGAGCCGGGATCGCCCTCCAGCGAATGCGGCTCGACGATGCGGGCCTTCAGCAGCTTGAACGAGGCCGGCAGCCGATCGGCGCTGGCCCAGCCGAGCAGCCCGCGCATCTCGGTGAAGCTGACGACATAGAACGCACTGGTCACGACCACCGCGACCGCCTTGAACGACCAATGCAGCCGCGCATAGACCAGAACGACCAGCAGCAGCGCACCGATGACGGCGTAGGCTATCGATAGCGTGAGGATGACCGTTGGCAGGCTAGTCACGGCGCACCCTCACAGCGTTCTTGCTCACGCCGGTGCTCGGGTCGAGATCGGCGCCGTTGCGCCAGCCGCTGCGAAAGGTCTCCAGCAGCGATTTCGGCCGCTGGTCCACATTGACGACTTTGCCTTCGGCGTCGAGCCGGAACCGCACCGCAGTCTTCTCGTCGCCGGTGTGATCGACCGTGAACTTGTTATCGAAGATCACCTGCGCCGTCGGATTGAGTTTTTGCACCTTCACATTGGCCGTCACAGGCTCGCCGGTCGTAGCCACGAAATGTGAGACATTGACGGTGTATTCGCCGGGAACGATGCCCCGCACCGTGACGATCTCCTCGCGGATCGGCGAGGCAATCTTTTTGCCGTTGACCATGATGAAGTCGTTGGCTCCGCCGCGATCGTCGCGGTCGAGCGTGAGGAAGCCGGCCTCGCGGTGGCGATACCAGGCGATATTGCCCACGGGATCCTGCACGAACAGGTCGAGATCGTCGGGATGGCTGTCGGGCCAGTCCAGCGTGATCATGAACTCGGCCTTGGAGTCGATCTTGCCGTCCTTGGCGTCCGGCGAGACCGCGAGCAGCGCGAGGAAGAACAGGAAAGCGATCACCTGGAGCGCCTTGAACAGCATCACGCCCAAGGGATCGAACGGCTCCTCGCGCGGATAGAGACCGAAATCATCCATCATGTCGCGATTCCAGCGCCCTTACGTTCCAGCACCGGCGTCACATAGGTCTCGGTCAGCACCACCGCATCCGAGAACACCTTCTGAGTCGCGGCATCCAGCATGTAATACTGGATGCGGACCAGGATCGAACCGACGAGGCCCGCCAGCGTCGTGTACATCGCGACCGCCATGCCGTCGCTCATTAGTCCCATCGAGGATCGCATCGCGACCTTGTCGGCGGCATCCAGTCCCGCGATCGGCGCCAGCATGATGATGAAGCCGACGATGGTGCCGAGCAGGCCGAGCTTCATCAGCGTATCCGAGACGAAGGCCCCGAAGCCGTTGGAGCCGCGCAGCCGGTCGGCGAGCGTTCGCAGCAATAGCGTCTGGTCGACGGGGCGGTAGTCCTGCGCCGCGGCCTTGGTCACGAGGCTCTCAATGTGGTCCCGCACCAGCCCGCGCGGCAGCGCGGCAGCGCCGACGTCGAGCGCCCTGCCGCCCTCGGGGGCCGCAAGCACCGCGCGGCAGCGCCTCGCCGCCGCGCCCTCGCGGGCAATGGCCCGCGTGCGCAGGAAGCAGTGACCGCAGGTGAGGACATAGAGCAGCGCGATCACGCTGGAAATGTAGGTCCGATCTGAGGTCAGCATCAAGCGGATCAGGCCGAACCGCCACAGCAGCACGACGGCGAAGATCGAAAGCCCGGTGAAGATCATCCAGAACAGGAGCGCACTGCGCTCGGATGGGTCGGCAGCAGGCCCCGCGATCGGCCCAATCGTCATCGAACTCATGCTGCACCGCTCCTGGCCGTGAATTCCGCCCATTAGATCAAAGCCGCCGCGCCCGGTCCAAAGAGCCATGCCCAATCCAGCATGGGAAATTTGCCCGAGCTACCATCTTGCCGTGCCTCGCAATTGGCAAGGCGCGGCGGCGTTGTTAGGCTGACCTTAGCAAACTTTGGGGTGATCGCATGCGCCTTGTGCTTCAGCTTGTCGCCCGTCTGTTTCTCATCGTCGCGCTCTGCCTTGGGGCGGCGACGATCTGGGCCACGTTCGACGCCTATCGCAGCGTCGACCGGGCAACTGCGGCCTCGGCGCAGCGGGTCGCCCAGGCGCTTCAGGCCCTGTATTGGCACGAATTCCTGTTGCGTAGCAGCAGAACACGCGAGCAGCTTCTGCCGGTTCCGGAGTGGCGCACGCTGGAGACGATGAAGCTGATCTCGCCCGGCGTCTGCGTCGAATTCCAACCGGCCATCGCATTCGAAAAGCCGCTCTGCGGCCAGAGCGAGGGGCTGGGCAAGACGCCGCCGCGCTGGTTCGCGTCGATCGTGCCGACCTTCCTCGGCAGCCATGCCGAAGTGATACGGCCCGTCAGTCCCCGCGCGGCGACCGCCGGAACGGTGGTCGCGACGCCGGATGAAACGGCCGCCATTTCGCTCGCCTGGGAGTACATCCTCAACGTGATCGACGTCGCGCTTTTGATGGCGGCGGCGATCGCGCTGCTGGCCTCGCTCGCGATCGCGCATGCGCTGGCGCCGGCGCGCACGATCGTCACGGCCTTGCAGCGCATGGCCCGCGGCCATTATCGCACGAAACTGCCGCGCTTCCGCTCGATGGAGCTGGCGATGATCGGCAGCGCCGTCGGCGAGCTCGGCGGCCGGCTGGAGGAGGCGACCGAACAGCGCGCGGCGCTGACGCGGCGCCTGATCGAGATCCGCGACGACGAACGCCGCGCGCTCGCCCGCGAGCTGCACGACGAGTTCGGACAAAATCTCTCGGCCATCCTCGCCTTCGCCAACACCATCGAAACGGCGAGCACGAAGGCAGATAAGCGCGACGACATCGTGCAGGACGCGCGGATGATCTCGCAGGCCACGCATCATCTGATGGCCTCGCTGCGCGACGCGCTGAAGCGCCTGCGCAATCCTCTGCCCGCCGAGCTTGGGCTGGAGGCGAGCCTCGTGAATTTGGTGGATAGCTGGCGCTCGCAGAGCTCGGCGCGGCCGACGATCCAGCTCGATCTCAAGGGCGACCTCACCGACATCAGCGGCCCGGCCGCTATCACGGCCTATCGCGTCGCGCAGGAATGCCTAACCAACGCGTTGCGCCACGGCGCGGCACGCGAGATTTCGCTCAGCGTGGAACGGCGCGCGGGCGACGACGATGCATTGCTGATCCGTGTCGACGACGATGGCGGCGGCGACGCGGCACGCGTCAAGCAGTCGGCCGGCTTCGGCCTCACCGGCATCTGCGAGCGCGTCGCAGCGGCCGGTGGATCATTCTCGATCCTGCCCGCCCGAGGCGGACTCAGCGTCGCCGCCACCATCCCGCTCGCCGCATGAGGCCGGCATGAACGAGATTACGGCAACGGGCATTTCCGTGCTGCTGGTCGACGACCATCCGATCGTGCGGCAAGGCTATCGGCGCGTGCTGGAAAGCCAGGGTGATCTGCATGTCGTGGCGGAAGCCGACAACGCTGCGGATGCCTACAGCGCCTTCAAGGCGCGCGATCCTGATGTCGTCGTGCTTGATATCTCGATGCCCGGCGCGAGCGGACTGGAAGCCATCCGCAACATCCGCGCGCGCAGTCCGCGGGCGCGCATCCTCGTCTTTACCATGCACAACGAAGCCGTTCTGGTGAAGGCAGCCTTCAGTGCCGGCGCCAGCGGCTTCGTCACCAAGAGTAGCGAGCCGTCCGCAGTCGTGTCCGCGATCCGCAGCGTTGCCCGCGGCGAGCGCGCCATGAGCGACGACATCGCGCACATCTTGGCCGAGGACAGTCTGTCGGCGGGCTCGGCGCTGGATCAATTGGGAGAACGCGAGATCGAGATCCTGCGCCAGTTCGCCGGCGGTGCCACGACCGAACAGATCGCTGCGCATCTCAATCTCAGCGTCAAGACGGTGCAGAACTATCACTATCTGATCAAGACCAAGACCGGCGCGCGCACGGATGCGCAGCTGGTGCGGCTGGCAGCCAATTGTGGACTGACGAAGATCTAGATGTTTGCCCCTCCCTGAAGGCAGGCGCACGGAGCCATCCTCCGCATGCGGGCGTCTCCCAGGTATATTTCGACCGCCTTGCGATGCGGATTGGAACGGAGGCCATCGAACTCCAGTTAGTACCGCAGTGAAGGAGTTCCGCCATGAGTAAGGCTATCCGCGAAGCTACCTATCCCGCGCTCATCACTGTCGGCGAGCTCATCGATGAACTCTGCCGCTTGCCAGACACAGCAACCATTCGATTCCACTGCCCCATGCTCGAACAGGAGCTTGCATTCTACAGGCTTCGAAAGCGGGCGAAGGACCTCGTCGAAATTGAAGTCAATGCGTATCCGGAAAGCCCGCCGGTCGTGCCATTGGCGGATACCGCTCTTCGTGCGCGGAAAAAGTCCCACCATCCGCGTTCGCTCCGCGATGGTGCCCTCGCCCACAAGGTCGAGGGATAAAAGCGCCGCCCATGCGGGCGATCGAACGGCTTTGGAACAGCGCGTGGAGTATTCGGCCTACGCCTTCAGCCCGCGCAATACCAGCGCCAGCGTCGCATCGACACGCGCCGAGAGATCGGCATCCTTCCACTCGTCGGCATGGGCCGGATGGTGAAAGCGGACTGTGGCATCGAAGATCGCACGCGCGGTGGTCTTGACGTCATCGACGGCGAACACGCCCTGCGTCACACCGTCGGACAGGATTGCCGCGATCTGGTCGATCATGGTGTCCTTGTGACATTTGACGGCCGCGCAGGCTTCGCGCGCCAGGGTCAGATAAGTGTCGAACATCTCGGGGTCGTCGAGCACACGCGAACGCTTGGCGGCGAACAGGGTGCGCAGCCAGCGGTCGAGCCGCGCCGGAGCCGGGCCCTGCTCTTCGGCGAGCTGGCGTAAGGGCGCGTCAATGCGGTCCAGCCAGCGTTTTGCGACGGCCTCGCGCAGCGAAGCCTTGCTCGGGAAATGGCGATAGACGCTGCCATGGCTCACATCGAGCGCACGGGCAACGTCGACCACGGTGGCTTTGGCCAGTCCGTAACGCCGCAGCACGTCCTCGGTGACTTCGAGGATCCGCTCCGGCGTCAAGATAACGGCTTCGTTCATGCCAGCACCATGTTCCCGTTGAGGGCTCAGTTACCCGGCGACAGAGCTGCTTCCGAAGCGCCCGTGCCGGTCGTTTCGGAAAGCTCTCGCCTTAATGAGGCAGTTTTGCAGCCTGCGCCGCGATCTGGCGCGCCACCAGTAAATTGAGCCAGTGCCCAATCGTCCCGGTCAAATTGATGATTTCGGTCGTCATTGTCGTAAGTCTCCAATCAATTGGCGGTCCCCGTTGTTCAATTGCGACCCTCAATCCCCCATCTGCTTGGGACGTCAGGCTCCCGGGATGCCGCCAGACGCCCAATCGGAACGTCCGAGAACGGATATACACGTCTCGCTGACAGATTTCAATATCTGTCAGTCAATGATCCGTGAGTGACAGTTAATATCTGCGGCCCCGGGGCACGTGCCGCTCATCGCGCGCCGCGGCCGGCCGATGCCCCCCACCCAGCCCAATCATCCCCCGCTACGTTGCCGGTGCCGTTTGTTTCGCTCTCCCCGCTCTGCTAAGTCACGGCGTAAAAAGCATTTTGGCAGGTCGCCCCTTCTGGGTCGCCCGCCCACCTTCCTGGAGCAGTCCAATGATCCCCCGCTATACCCGCCCGGAAATGGCCTCGATCTGGGAGCCGCAGACCCGGTTCAAGATCTGGTTCGAGATCGAGGCGCATGCGGCGGACGCCCTTGCCGAGCTCGGCACGATTCCCAAGGAGGCCGCCAAAACGGTCTGGGCCAAGGCCAAGGACGCCACTTTCGACGTCGCCCGCATCGACGAGATCGAGCGCGAGACCAAGCACGACGTAATCGCCTTCCTCACCCACCTCGCCGAGATCGTCGGCCACGAAGCGCGCTTCGTGCATCAGGGCATGACCTCCTCCGACGTGCTCGACACCTGCCTCAACGTCCAGCTCACCCGCGCCGCTGACCTGCTGCTCGCCGACCTCGACAAGGTGCTGGCGGCGCTGAAGAAGCGCGCCCTCGAGCACAAGATGACGCCGACCATCGGCCGCAGCCACGGCATCCACGCCGAACCCGTGACCTTCGGCCTCAAGCTCGCCTACGCCTATGCGGAATTCTCGCGCGCCAAGGAGCGCCTGATCGCGGCGCGCAAGGAAGTCGCCACCTGCGCCATCTCCGGCGCGGTCGGCACGTTTGCCCAGATCGATCCGCGCGTCGAACAGCATGTTGCGAAAGCCATGGGCCTCGTCCCCGAGCCGATCTCGACGCAGGTCATCCCCCGCGACCGCCACGCGATGTATTTCTCGACGCTCGGTGTGATCGCTTCCTCGGTCGAGCGTTTCGCGGTGGAGATCCGCCACATGCAGCGCACCGAAGTGCTGGAAGCCGAGGAGTTCTTCTCCGAAGGGCAGAAGGGTTCGTCCGCGATGCCGCACAAGCGCAATCCGGTGCTCTCGGAAAACCTCACCGGGCTGTCGCGCATGGTGCGCGCCTATGTGACGCCGGCGCTGGAGAACGTCGTGCTCTGGCACGAGCGCGACATCTCGCATTCCTCCGCCGAGCGCATGATGGGCCCCGACGCGACCGTGACGCTCGACTTCGCGCTGGTGCGCCTCGCCGGCCTGATCGACAAGCTGCTGGTGTACCCCGCCAACATGCAGAAGAACCTCGACCGCCTCGGCGGCCTCGTGCATTCGCAGCGCGTTCTGCTGGCGCTGACGCAGAAGGGCGCAAGCCGCGAGGACGCCTACAAGCTCGTGCAGCGCAACGCCATGCCGGTCTGGCGCGGCGAAGGCGACTTCCTCCAGCTCCTGAAGAAGGACGCTGACGTGAAGAAGTATCTCACTGACGCCGAGATCGAGGAGCAGTTCGACCTCGGCTATCACTTCAAGCACGTCGACACGATCTTCAAGCGCGTGTTCGGTGAAAGCTGAGCGTCATTCGTAGCCCGGGTGAGCGCAGCGATACCCGTGACTTCTCTCACAAAGATCCCGGATGTCTCTTCGCTCATCCGGCAACAACAACAGAGACGGAGCCTCCATGCCCATCGTCAATCGCGTTGCCGCCCTCTCCGACGAAATGGCCGCTTGGCGCCATGACTTCCACGAGAATCCGGAGCTGCAATACGACGTCCACCGCACCGCCGGCATCGTCGCCGACCGCTTGCGCGAGTTCGGCTGCGACGAGGTGGTGACGGGCATCGGCCGCACCGGCGTCATCGGCGTGATCCGCGGCCGCAAGTCCGCCTCGGGCAAGACCATTGGCCTGCGCGCCGACATGGACGCGCTGCCGATCATGGAGACCTCGGGCGTGCCTTATGCATCGAAGGTCCCGGGCAAGATGCACGCCTGCGGCCATGACGGCCATACCGCGATGCTGCTGGGCGCGGCAAAATACCTGACCGAGACGCGCAACTTCGACGGCACGGCCGTGGTGGTCTTCCAGCCCGCCGAGGAAGGCGGCGGCGGCGGCAAGGCGATGGTCGAGGATGGGCTGATGACGCGCTGGAACATCCAGGAGGTCTACGGCATGCACAACATGCCGGGCCTGCCCGAAGGACATTTCGCGACCACGCCCGGCGCGATGCTCGCCTCCTCCGACAACATCCAGATCACGGTCCACGGCAAGGGCGGCCACGCCGGCGCGGGTCCGCACAAGTCGATCGACAGCGTGCTGATCGGTTCGCAGATCGTCAATGCGCTGCAGTCGATCGTCGCGCGCAACGTCGATCCGCTGAAGTCCGCCGTAATCTCGATCACGCAATTCCACTCCGGTACGGCCTTCAACATCATCCCGGAGATCGCCGAGCTCGGCGGCACCGTGCGCACGCTCGACCCTGAAGTGCGCGATCTCGTCGAGCGCCGCATCGGCGAAGTCGCTGAGAGCATCGCGCGCGCCTATGGCGGCTCGGCGGAGACCAAATACACGCGCATGTATCCGGTGACGATGAACCATGCGCGCGAGGCCGGTCTTGCCGCCGACGTCGCCCGCGACATCGTCGGCGCCGAGCGCGTCAACGACAAGTTCATTCCGATGATGGGCGCCGAAGATTTTTCCTTCATGCTGGAAGCACGCCCCGGCGCGATGATCCTGGTCGGCATGGGCGACGGCAATGAGTGCCACCACCCGGCCTACGTCTTCAACGACAACATTTTGGGCCACGGCGCATCGTTCTGGGCGCGGTTGGTGGAGACGCGGATGCCGGCGGGTTAGTGCAGGTCCGCCGGGTGGGCAAAGCGAAAGGGTGCCCACCACAAACTTCTCCGCTGCAAATGGTGGGCACGGCGCTTCGCGCCTTTGCCCACCCTACAACACCGCTCATCCCTGATATTGCAGCACGTGCATGCCGGCGTTCCAGTCGGAGACGAACATCAGCCCGTCAGGCCGGACATAGGCGTCGCAGGTTTTGGCCGCGAGCGCGACGTTCGGGCGCGGATCGATGAGCTTTTTCGGTGTCGGCGGCACCCAATACGCGATCTCCTTCGGTGCGAAGGCGTCCCTGACGTCGAACACCCTGACGCCGGCATTGTTGTAGGTTGCGAAGATCGTCTCCTCGCTCTGGAACGAGCCCGGGCGGTTCTCGTGCAGATTATGCGGACCGAAGGTGCCGTTCGTGCAGAAATCGCGGTCGCGCGGGGTCGGCAGGGTCGCGATCGGCACCGGATTTGCCGGCGCGCGCACGTCGAGAACGAATGTATGGAACAGCCCCTTGGCGCAATTGTCCGCGTTCGCTTCGTCGGCGACGATTGCGAGCTGTCGCTTGGGCAGCGGCAGCGGCGTATGCGTCCCGCCGGCGAAGGGCGGCGACCAGTTGATGTGGGACAGCAGCTTTGGATTCACGGGATCGCTGATGTCGTGAATGGTGAAGCCGCCATCGCGCCACGCAGCATAGCCGCGATCACCCGCCGTGATCATGTGATGGAGCGCAAAGCGCTTGCCCTTCGGCGTTGCCGGCTCGCCGGCCGCACGGTTCATGCCCGGCAGCCACCATTTCGCGACGATCTCCGGCTTGGTGGTGGTCTTGAGATCGACCACGCAAAGGATGTGGTCGGTGAACCCGTCGAGATGCGCCGATACATAGGCATAGCGGCCGCCCGGCCACCACAGCCGATTGATGCCGAAGCCGGGCATTTCGAGGAATGCGATTTCGCGCATCTCGTTCGGTTTCGATATGTCGTGGATCGACAGCCCACAGCGGAATTTCTTGGCCTTGGTGATGCTGTCGACCAGCGTGTTCTCGAAATAGCCGCGCATATTGTCGTAGGACTGCATCGCGACGATGTTGGCGCCGTTTGCAAGCAGCAGCAGGTCTTCCGCCACCTGTAAATGGTGGGTGCGAGTGTATTGTCCCGCGGTGAAGAAATTGACCGGCTTCAGCGCACGCGGATCGGATGCGTCCAGGACCGTCACGCCGTCGCTGAACATATGTCCGACATAGACATGCTGCCGGTTGAACATCACCTGCACGCTGTCGGGCCGTCCGCCGATGTCGCTGTAGGAGATGTGCTTGATGCCCTTGCCGATGCCCTCGGGGGGAATGTCTGCCTCCGAAGCCCTAGCGCATCTCGACCACCCAGGCAGCGCGGCGGATCCGAGCACGGCCGACAATTGCTGAAGGTGACTGCGGCGCGAGAGCTCAAGCATCGGTTTTCCCCATTTTTTTGGGAATGATGCTCGCTTGCGGCGGGGCACGCAAGCCTCGTGTCGCCTGCCCTCACCTCAACCGCAGACGTGTCTGGTCCGGCCGGACATCACCGCTGCCTGGCCCTCAGTTGCAGACCTCGCCGGTGATCTTGGCGCTGGCGTTCGCATTGGGCACCGGCCCGAGGTGACAGCCCTTTGCGACCGGTCTGCATCCGGCGTTGTTGCAGATCATCTGCCCGGAGGACTGCGACTTCGGAGCCGCGGACTCCGCCTCCTTGCGGTCCTGGTCGCGCCTCTTCGAATCCTCGCGCGTGACCACCGGCTTCTTCTCCGGCACCTTCTCGCATTCATTGTCATCGCCGACGTGATAGCCGGCGCGGCAGGTGATCTTCGCGCATTGATCGCCGTCGGCCTTGAAGCCGAAATTGCATACGAGCGGACAGACGCGTCCTGGCTTCGCCTTCAGCGCATCGAGCGCGTCGACGCTTGCAACCTTCGCGTCGAGTTGGGTGCCGGCATATTTGTTGAACAGCGTCAGCGAGCGTTGCGATGCGGCGTTCCAATCGCCGTCAGCGGCGGCCGAAAGACAGCCGACGCGGCGCAGCTCGCTCTGAACGGATTTCGCGAGATCGCCGGGCGGCGGGGAGCTTGGCGGCGGCGACAGCGCGGCGACCTTCCTGCTTTCGGCATCAGCCGCCTGCTTGTCCGCCGCCTGCTTCGTTGCGGCCTCCGTCGCCGCTTTCTCGAGCGCCCGCTTCTCCGCGAGCGACTTGGCCGCGGCAGCTTCCGCCGCCTTGCGATCTCGTTCGGCCGCCTCCGCCTTGGCCTGCTCGATCTGCTTGGCTTTCTCGGCCGCGATCCTCGCCTCTTCCGCGGCTTTGGCAGCTGCGGCGGCTTTCTCCTGCTCGGCCTTCTGGGCTCGTTCGGTCGCGAGCCTCGCCTTCTCCTGTTCGGCCAGACGCGCCTTCTCGGTCGCCACCGTGCGATCCTCCTCGGCGGCAATCTTCTTCAACTGCACACGAGCGAGGTTGGCGTAAAAGCCGTCCGGATAGGTCTGGAGGAATGCTTCCCAGGCTTCGCGCAGGCCGGCCTGAAGCGCCAGCTCGTAGTCCTTGCGCACACTGTCCTGCGGGTTCGCCTGCGGACCTGCTGCGGCGACTGGCCTCAGCGGCACCAGCGGCACGTCGCTGCCGCCCAGGGAGCCATAGACATACGGCTCCTGCTTGTTGCCGGTCTTCTTCAAGACGTCGTCACGGACAAACCCGAATGCCTTGCGCAAGTCGAGCCCGGGCTTCGGGAGATGATCGGTCAGCGCGACCGCGAACGGGCTGTTGCGGGAGTCGCCATCCGACGCCGTCGATCCCGCCTTGGCCGCAAAGGCGATCATCGTGTTCGGACTGGTCGGCTCGACCTTGGCAAGTCCGCCACCAATCGCGCGCGAGGCCAGGGTGCGCTTCATCGTCTTGGCGAATGGGTTGTCGCGGCACGCATCGAGGATGACGAGACGAAGTTGTTTGGCCGGTTCGACCGCGTACAGCGCGCGATCCAGCGCGACCGTCTCGTCGAGGACGTCACCGTCAGTTTCCAGCATCGCATCGGTCGGAACGAGATAGTTGCTGCCGTCCAGCTCGATGCCATGGCCTGCATAGTAGATCACCGCCATGTCGGCATCGCGCGTCCTGGCCGCGAACTCGCGTAGCGATCGCCGCATTTCGCTGGCATTGAGGTCCAGCCGGATCTCGACCGTATCGAAACCCGCGTTCCTGAACATGCTGCCCACGAGCCCGGCGTCATTCACCGGGTTCGCAAGCCGCGGTGCGTTCTTGTAAGCGGAATTGCCAATGACGAGCGCAACGCGCTTGTCGGCCTGGGCCGATCCGCACCCCAGCCAAAGACCGAAAATCAACAGTGAAAGAGATCGCAAGACGATCATGAAACGCCGAGCCTTTTACGGGCGATTGCCTGTGACACCCTAATTGCAGACCTCGAAGTTGCCGCCTGTGGCTGTATTCGAACTAACCCTGCCGGGGATCGTCCCGCTGACAAGCCGACATCCCTTTTGCACCGGGCGACATCCCGTCGAGCTGCAAATAATCTGTCCACTCGCCTCAGGCCTGGACGGCGAAGATTCGCTTGCCTTCCGGTCCGTATCCCGCCTCCGCGAATCCTCACGCGTGGCGACCGGCTTCTTCTCCTGAGTCTTTTCGCACTCGTTGTCATCACCGACGCGATAGCCGGCGCGGCAGGTAATCTTCACGCATTGATCGCCGTCGGCCTTGGAGCCGAAATTGCAAATGAGCGGGCAGACGCGTCCCGGCTTGGCTTTCAGGGCATCGAGCGCGTCGGCGCTGGCGAGCTTGGCATCGAACTGAGTACCGGCGTATTTGTTGAACAGCGCCAGCGAGCGCTGCGAAGCTGAATTCCAGTCGCCGTCCGCAGTGACGGACAGGCAGCCGACGCGGCGCAGTTCGCTCTGGAGTGATTTCGTCAGATCAGCCACCGACAATGTGGATGCCGGCGCCGGCGCAAGGGCTGCAACTTTCTGCTCGACCTCAGGCATCTGCCGATCGGCCGCCGGTTTTACCGCCTGCTCCGCCTTCTCGGCGGCCTGCTTGGCGGCAAGCTCGGCCCTGGCCTTCTCCGCTGCCTGCTTCTCGGCTTGTGCTTTTGCCGCGGCAGCCTCAGCCAGTTTGCGCTGGTGCTCGGCCGCGTCCGCCCTTGCCTGCTCGATCTGCTTCTGCTTCTCCGCCGCGACCCGGGCCTCTTCGGCGGCCTTGGCAGCCGCGGCCGCCTTGTCCTGCTCGGCCTTCTGGGCGCGTTCGGCAATGAGCCTTGCCTTCTGCTGCTCGGCCGCGTTCGCTTTTTGCTCGGCCGACGCGCGCGTCTCTTCAGCAGCGATCTTGTTCATCTGGCCCTTGGCCAGATTGGCATAGAAGCCTTCGGGATATTGCGCCAGGAAGGCTTCCCAACCGTCGCGCGTGGCAAGCTGCAGCGCGAGCTCGTAATCCCTGCGAATCGAATCCTGCGGATTTGCCTGCGGACCGGTTGCAGCCGGCTTGGCAGAAACCAACGGCACGTCATCGCCGCCCAGCGAGCCATACACGAAGGGCTCCTGCTTGTTCCCGGTGCTCCTCAGCACGTCGTCGCGCACGAATCCGAACGCCTTGCGCAAATCTAGGCCCGGCTTGGGCAAGTGCTCGACCAGCGCGGTGGCGAACGGGCTGTTCCTCGAATCGCCGTCGGACGCAGTCGAACCGGCCTTTGCCGCGAAGGCGATCATGGTGTTGGGGCTGGTCGGCTCGACCTTGGCGAGTCCGCGTCCGATCGCGCGCGAAGCCAGCGTTCGCTTCATGGTCTTGGAAAACGGATTGTCGCGGCAGGCATCCAGGATGATCAGGCGCAGCTGTTTGGCCGGCTCTACCGCGAACAGCGCGCGCTCCACCGGGATGGTCTCGTCGAGCACGTCGCCATCCGTCTCCAGCGTCGCGTCGATCGGAATGAGATAGTTGGTGCCTTCCAGCTCGATGCCGTGGCCGGCGTAATAGATCACCGCCATATCGGCATCGCGGGTCCTGCCGGCGAACTCGCGCAACATGCGCCGCATCTCGCTGGCGCTGAGATCCAGCCTGACATCGACGGAATCAAAGCCCGCCTTCTTGAACATGCCGCCGACCAGAGTGGCATCGTTGACGGGATTGCCGAGCTTGGGCGCGCTCTTGTAGGCGGAATTGCCGATGACAAGCGCCACCCGCCGGTCCGCATGGGCTGGTCCGCAGGCGAGGCCAATGGCCAAAATCAACAAAACAAATATCCGAAACGGAATCACTTGCGTCCCCCCGGATGCAATTCCACGAGACTATTCGGACCATCGCTCAATTACCAACTCTTCCTATGTGATATTTGTCACATAAGAGGCTCTACCGGCGTTATGGATAATGCGGCGAAGCGTCGCCCCGCTTTCGGGCCGACGGTCGAAGCCGTCTGTTGGGTCCGCTACATTTGCACCACCTCATGGCGCATCACGAACGGTGCAAGCAGTGCGTGCACCTCGCTCGCAACCGCCTCGCGCTGATCCGCCGGCAGGCCCGCCAGCGTCACAGTCGCGATCGAACCGTGGCTGCCGTGAGCACCGACCCTGACCTTGCAGTCGATGCCGCGCTCAGTGAGCGGTGTCAGCACCTTCGTGAACACGCGCTGGGCTGCGTCCCAGCGCAGCTGCGGCTTGAACACCTTGCCGACGCCCGTCACCGGCATCGGATCGATCGGGATGACCTGCACCGGGACAGCTGCGCGCTCCGGCGTACGCTCGCGCACCCATGTCTCCAACTCGCCCGGCTCGACGGTCGCGCCCGGCTTCAGCTGCACGTAACCGACCGGCAGCTCGCCGGCATAGGCGTCGGGTTGGCCGACCACGGCGGCAAAGCCGACGGCGGCATGCCGGAACATGATCTCCTCGATCGGCGCCGGATCGATGTTGTGGCCCCCGCGGATCACGAGATCCTTGGCGCGGCCGGTGATCCAGAGATAGCCGTCGGCATCGAGCCGGCCAAGATCGCCGGAATTGACCCAGACCTCGTCGACGAAGGCACCCTTGTTGTGCTCGTCGTTGAGATAGCCGCCGAACACGCCTGGGCCAGCCATGATGACGACGCCAATCTCGTCCGGCGCGCAGTCGCGGATCAGCTTGCCCTCGGCATCGAGCTGGACGATGCGGACCCGCGCGTAAGGCATGGGAAGGCCGACCGAACCGAGCCGGATCGGCCGCGACCGATAGGCCAGCGTGTGCACGCTCGAGGTCTCGGTCATGCCGTAGACCTCGACGACCGGCAGCTTGAGCTTGTCCTGGATCGCAGACCCCACCGCGACCGGGATCGCGGAGCCGCCACCGGCTGCATATTTCAGGCTGGAGATGTCTGCATTGCCAGGCGGTACCGCGAGCGTCGCGGCGAGTACCGTCGGCACGCTCGACAGCGCCTCCGGCTTGAAGCGCTCGACCAGTTGCCAGATGTTCTTCACCGCATTCGGGTTGCGCCATCCGCTCGGCGACAGCACGACCAGCGAACCGCCAGCCGACAGCGTCGTCAGCACCTGCGTCAAGGAGCCCCCGACGTGAAACAGCGGCATGCCGAACAGCATGTTGGCGCCCGGCTTCGACTTCAGCAGCAGATTGAGCGCCCAGGCCTGATAGACTTGGTTGGCATGCGTGTGCCGCACCAGCTTTGGCGTGCCGGTGGTGCCGCCGGTGTGGAAATAGGCGGCGATGTTGCTGCCGAGAATCTTGCGTCCGCTGATAAGGCGGTCCGAAGGCTGCGGCTTGATGAGGTCGTTGAAGGCAAAGATTCCTCTCGCCGGATCGCCAGCACCGAACACCTGCACGATCGCCTTGAGCTGCTTGAGTTGCGGCCTGATCTGCTCGACTTTCTGCCAGATGTCGGTGCCCGGCATCGGCCCGAGCGCCACCAGGATCTTCGTATTCGCGGCCTCGAGGATCTCAGCGATCTGGTGCGGCTCCAGGAGCGGATTGACGGGATTGGCGATGCCGGCGGCCTCCGCGCCGAACAGCGTTACAAAGGCGTCCGGCACCAGCGGCAGCATGAAGCTGACGACGTCGCCCTTCTCCACGCCGAGTGCGTGAAACATGTTGGCCGCTTGCGTGACGCGCGCGATGAAGTCGCGGTACGTGACCACGACCGGCGTGTCGGCGGGATCGGCATTTTGCAGGAACTGGATCGCCGGCCCGTCGGGGTTGCGGACCGCACCCAGCCTGACGGCGTCGTAAGTGCTCTCGGCCGCGACGCGATCGGCGTAAGGGACCTGCTCGAAGGCTCGAACCTCTGCGTCCGTCGCCAGGTCGGGATAGTCGCTGCCGATGAGCCGATCGAGCGCATGGATGCCCGCCATGGAATTCCGTCCTCCCTCAGATGCATTTCCCCGCGCCCTGTCTTTTGACTTTTGGGTTGGCGGGGCCTCGACCGATGGCCGGCCGAGCACGGGCAGAATGATGGATGATTTGGCGTTCGTCCATGACCTAACGGCCGCCGTAATCGGGCTGTGGTGAGAGGCTTTTGAACCTGCGCGCCCGATCCGGGGACCAAGAACTGGCATAGGACTCACATGCCGGCGTCCTCGCCAGCGCCCTGGCGCAAGACTGAGGTGATCATGACTACGCCCCCGCGGGATTGCGCTACCCGGCTGTTCATCGCGCTCGCCGTGACAGCGGGGATCATGACATCGGTGATCGCCCTCCCCCGCGCGGCACTCGCCGAGGACGGCCAGCTCGACAAGATGCGCGCCAAGATCTCGGCCTTCATCGGCGACAAGATGGAGAAGCTCGGCGGGTCACGCATCGTCTACAAGGTGGACACCGATGGCCTGCGCGAGAGCGTAGTCACGGATTTGCGCGACGACGTCTACAAGAACCTGCGCGAGGGCAAGATCGCCTTCTCCGGTCTTGCGATCCGCGACGGCGGCGTTGAGTTGAAGATTGCCGACGTCAAGGGCCGCGAGCAACTCGCGCGCAAGCTCGCGTCGGCCGCGGAAGGATTGCCGTCGCATGCACTCGCCGTGACCGACGGCGACGGACTGGTCAGGCTCGTGCCGACCAATGCGGCATCCGCCGCGCGGTTGCACGAACTCGTCGAAGATGCCATCGCCATGATCGAGCAGCGTCTGAAGGAGGCCGGCGTCCAGCTGGCCAGCGTCCAGCCCGATGGGACCGACCGCATCCGCATCTTCCTGCCCGGTGTGATGGAGCCCGAGCGCGTCACCGCGGTCTTCGCCCGCAGGGTCAAGGTCGGCTTCCGCCTGATCGACCTCTCGGTGCCGCCGGAGCAGGCGCAATCCGGCACGCCACCGGCAGGCACGGAAGTCCTGCCCGGCTTCAAGGACAAGAGCCTTTATCTGGTCGCCAAGGACAGCGTGCTCGACGGCGACGACATCAGCTATGCGGGCCCGGGGTTTGCGAGCGCCACGAAAGAGCCGATCGCCTCGTTCCGCTTCAACGGCCGCGGCACGCGGCGCTTTGCCCACATCACCGAAGAGAATATCGCAAAGCCCTTCGCCATCGTGCTCGACGGCAAGGTGATCTCCGCCCCCATCATCCGCGAGCCCATCACCGGCGGCTCGGGCCAGATCTCCGGCAATTTCACCCTGGAGGAAGCAAACAGCGTCGCCATGCTGCTGCGCGCTGGTTCACTGCCGGGGCACCTCGGCTTGGTCGAGCAGGAGGTCGTGCCGCCCGCCAAGCCCTAAGGCGGGGGGATCGCCCCACGCCCACGCCTGGTCCCCCTCGCCCGGTCGGCCGCCGAGGTCGACCACGCCGAGGCTCGTACCCACTGGCCCCCGAATCGCGGGCGCGCCACGGCCATATGCACCGCCAAACAGGCAATTGCCGAAACGCCCGATCAGGCTAAAATTTGCCTCTTGCGGCACGGCGGCCCAAAACTTCATTCAAGCGGTCGTCGTTCGATTTCGGCTATAGGTGTCGAGAATACCGACCGGGACTGAAGGCCTTACGCGGGGATAGTACCATGCCGTCCGGCAGCACAGACATTTCGTCGATCCTCGACCGCATTCTCGAGGCGGCGACGGATAACCTCAGGATCGCGAAGATCCTGGTCCAGATGGGCCTCGATCCAAACAACGTCACCTATGACTCGATCTTCAATCGGATGCTGGAGATCTTCGTCCAGAACATCACGTTGGCCAATATGTTCGCCGCGGTCGGCGCCGGCTTCTTCGTCGCCACCCTCCTGATGCGAACGATGGTGCCGCTGCGCGTCGCCAACATGGTCGGCTGCGCGTTCTTCGCCGTCTTCGGCGCGCTCTCCGCCAACGTGTCGACCTTCCTGCTCTATCTCCTGCTGCTACCGATCAACGCCTTGCGCCTGCGGCAGATGCTCAAGCTCGTCAAGAAGGCGCGCCATGCAGCCGAAGGCGACATGTCGATCGAATGGCTCAAGCCGTTCATGACCGAACGCAAATATCGTCGCGGCGATACGCTGTTCAAGCTGCGCGATCCGGCTAACGAGATGTTCCTCACCGTCACCGGCAAGTTCCTGGTCAAGGAGATCAACATCGAGATCCTGCCCGGAACGCTCATGGGCGAACTCGGCTTCCTCACGCCGGACAACCGGCGCACCGGAACGGTCGAATGCATCGAGGACGGCCAGGTGCTGACGATCACCTACGACCGGCTGCTCGAGATCTACTTCCAGGACCCGCAGTTCGGCTATTACTTCCTGGTGCTGACCAGCCAGCGGCTGCTGCAAAACATCGAGCGCCTGCAGAAGCAGCTGGCAACAGAGAGGGCCGCCACCACGAACAGGATCGCGTGAGCGATCGCCTCGCCGCTCAGTCCAAGAGCAGCGCCATGCCCGGGTCGCCCTTCTCCATCGCACGCCGATAGCCCGCCCGCGCACTGATGCGGCCGAGATATTTGACCACGTTCGGAGAGCGCTGGAGGTCATAGGGCTGGAAGTAGCGCATCGTGGTCAGCGAGAAAACTGTCATGATGTCGGCGGTCGTGAAGGCGCTGCCCGCAAGATATTCGGCCTCGCGAAGCCTTGCGTCGAGAAGATCGTAGGCCTGATCGAGACGCCCCTTCATCGCGAGCAGGGTCGGATTGTCCTTGGCGAGATCGAGCCGGTTCAGGATCATCATCCGTCCCATACCGGGTTGCAGGCTGCCATTGGCGAAATGAACCCAATACAGAAACTGCGCGAAGGCGGGATCAGTGGGACCGAGCACGAGTCGGCCGTTGCCATATTTTGCAACGATGTAGTCGACGACGGCGCCGGATTCCGCGAGCACCAACTCGCCGTCGGTGATCACCGGCGCCGTGCCAGCCGGATGCAGCGCCTTGTACTCGGCCGGAGCCAGCATGGTGACGGGATCGCGCGCATAGCGCTTCAACTCGTAGGGAATCCCCAGCTCCTCGCACAGCCAGACGATACGCTCGGACTGCGACTTGCCGAGATGATGGACGGTGAGCATGAGGCCTCCTGCGATCGCAATTGGATAGTTCGTGACCCCACACCTTACTCCGTCATTGCGAGCGCCGCGAAGCAATCGCGGGCGCGATGCTTCCTCCCATGTCCGCCCTACCCCGCCTCGTCCGTCACCATCCGCGCCACGATGCGGTCGCGGCGGATGAAATGGTGCCACAGGGCGGCGATCACGTGAATCGCGATCAAGGCGAGCAGCACATAGGCAAAGAGGATGTGGCGGTCTTCATAGACGCCAGCCGCCGCGCGGTCGGGAGCCGTGAATTGCGGCACGTGAAACAGGCCGAAGAAGTCCGAATAATCAGGGGCGTGCGCACCGGAATGCGCCCAGCCGAGCAGGGTGACGACGATGACGGCGAGGTAGAGCGCGCCGTGGCTGACATGGGCCGCGACCTTCTGCCAGCGCGAGGTCCCGGCCGGCATGGCGGGCGCCGGGTCGACGAGACGCCAGACCAGGCGAAGCACCGTGAGCAGCAGGATCACATATCCGATATCGGCGTGGATCGAGCGGTAGAAGAAGCGGTCGGGACGCGCCGGGATATGGTTCATCCACCACCCGAAGCCGATCATGCCGATGATGGTCAGCGCCAGACTCCAGTGCAGCCATCGGGAAATGCTGCCCCAGCCGTAACTGGTATTTCTGATCATGTCGGTGCTCCGGAGTTTTGCGGGCCTGTCCCTGTCCGCACCGCAGTACGGCAGCTGATACCGGGAACATGTGGCCGTCGCGAAATTGAATCGTTCCAAAATAGCCCTAAGTGCCCCTGCCGCAAAACCGCCCCAAAAACCGAATGGTAACCATGGCGGGCTAGAGTGTTCACGTGACCAATTCCCCGACGATTCTGGTGTTCGATTCCGGCCTTGGCGGCCTCACGGTCCTGCGTGAGGTCGTGGCTGCGCGGTCCGACGCGCATTACGTCTACGTCGCGGACGACGCCTTCTTCCCGTATGGCCACCACAGCGAGGACGAGATCATCGCCCGCGTGGTGCCGCTGATGGGGGAATTGATCGGCATGCACGATCCTGACCTCGTCGTGATCGCCTGCAACACGGCGTCCACGCTGGTCCTATCGCATCTGCGCGCCGCTTATTCCCTGCCCTTCGTCGGCACGGTGCCGGCGATCAAGCCGGCCTGCGCGCAGTCGAGGAGCCGGCGCGTGTCGGTGCTCGGCACCAGGGGCACGGTGAAGCGCGAATACACCAAGGCGCTGATCCGCGATTTCGCGCAGGGTTGCGAGGTGACACTGGTCGGCTCGCCCGAGTTGGCCGCGCTGGCTGAATCCGAGCTCAGCGGCTCTCCCGTCAGCGACGACGCCATCCTCGCCGAGCTCGCCCCGTGTTTCGTGGGCGATGCCGGGGACGCAGGCGCACGCACCGACACCGTGGTGCTCGCCTGCACGCATTACCCGCTGCTGCTCGACCGGCTGAAAAAGCTCGCCCCCTGGCCGGTCGACTGGATTGATCCGGCGCCCGCGATCGCCCGCCGCGTCTCGGATCTGCTCGGCCCGCACACCGGTGGCATCGCGCAATCCGGCGCCGAAATGATCTTCACCTCGAACCGCGTGCATGGCCTTTCGGCCATGCTGACGCCGTTCTTCGGCGGCCGCATTCCAGCCTGATCTTGCGCCTCGACGCCCCGCTGCTAGGGTCCGCCGTCGTCGTTTCCTACAGGTTCTTCCCATGTCCGTCCCGACCACGCCGCTCAACCGTCTTCGCCAGCTCTGGCGCGAGGGTCGTCCTGCCTTCGGCGCGATCGCGACGATCCCGAGCGTGCAGACCGTGCAGATCATGGCGCGCTCTCTCGACTGGATCATCGTCGATCTCGAGCACGGGCCGATTGGACTGACCGAAGCACATGCGATGATCGCGGCCACCACCGGCACCCCATGCACGCCGCTGGTGCGCATCGCGGCGAACGAGCCATGGCTTGCGAAGGCACCGATGGACATCGGCGCCTTCGGCATCAATTTCCCGATGATCACCAATAGCGCGGAGGCCGAGAAAGCAGTGCGCAGCGTGCGCTATCCTCCACGCGGCGATCGGCTCTGGGGTCCGTTCCATGCGCCATTCCGCTGGGGCCAGTCGATGCCGGACTACATGGCCAGCGCCGACGACGAGATGATCTGCATGATCACGATCGAGCACGTCGACGCCGTCAACCGCATCGACGAGATCATGGCCACGCCCGGCATCGATGTAGCTGTGATCGGCCCCGGCGATCTCGCCACCTCCATCAACAAGCGCGGCCAGATGGACGATCCGGAATTGCTGGAGCTGGTGGCGCGGGCCGAGGCCGGCATCCTCAGAAGCGGTGTGCCGATCGGCGGTGTGGCCCGTACCGCGGACCAGGCCAACGCCCTGGTCGACCGCGGCTACCGCGCGATCGCGCTCGGCTTCGACTGGTCGCTATTCCAGCGCGGCATCATAGCAGCGTTCGAGGGGATCAAGCGCTAGCCATTGAGTCTTGCCGGGAACCGCGGCGCTGCTAGGCTCAGCCGTTCCAGGGAGGAAAAACCATGCTCAAAAAGACTTTGCTCGCTCTCGCCTTCACCGGCCTCGCTGTTGCGGCCTTCGCCCAGCAGCCCGGCATCAAGCGCACCCCGCTCCAGAAGGTCGAGTTTCCGGATGGCTACAACACCATCACGGCCATCGCGGAGGTCCCGGCGGGCGGCGCGGCCGGACGCCATACCCATCCGGGCATCGAGACCGGCTACGTGCTCGAAGGTGAACTCAATCTCCTCATCGACGGGCAGCCGGAAAAGACGCTGAAAGCCGGCGATTCCTACCAGATCCCGGCGGGCGTCGTGCATGACGCCAAAGCCCACGGCGATAAGGCTATGAAAGTGCTTGGAGTTTACGTCGTCGACAAGACTAAGCCGCTGGCCTCGCCGGCGCCCTGATGCGGCGAACCGACCGGCCCCATGCGGGTTGGTTCGTGCTAGAGCAGGCGGCGAGCGGGAACCCCGCTCGCTGCACAAACTTTAATCAGGGGAAACCAAAGAGCGATGCGCGGGACGCCCAAGACCATTTCGCTGCCGCGTCGCCTGATTATCGACCTCATGCACGCCTCGATGGGCGTGCCCTTCGTGTCCCTGTCCCGTTCGCTCGATATTGGCCCCCTGCTGGAGGCCCGCGCGGGCGCGATGGCGCCAGCCGGCTGGGCGGCCATGTTCGTCAAGGCTTTTGCCCTCGTCGCCAGGGACGAGCCGGTCCTGCGTACCGTCTATGCCAAATGGCCCTGGCCGTCGCTTTACGAGCTGCCGAAGAGCGTAGCGTCGGTGGCCATTGCCCGGGTCGAGGGCGGCGAGGAATGCGTGATCCCGCAGCGAATCGCGGCTCCCGAGGCCATGACGCTGACTGCGGTCGACGCCGAGATCCGGCACGCAAAGACCGCCCCGATCGACGAAATTCCCATGTTTTGCAAGATCATGCGGGCGACCCGCCTGCCGCTGCCGTTGCGGCGGCTGTCTTGGGCGATCGGGCTGAATTTCGGCCGGCAGCGCGGCAACTGGTTCGGCAGCTTCGCAGTGAGCTCGGTGGCCGCCTATGGCGGTGGCGAGCTTCACCCGATCACGCCCGGCCCCTTCATCGTCAGCTATGGGGTGGTCGGGCCTGACCAGACCATCCATGTCGTGATCCGCTGGGATCATCGGGTCACCGACGCCGCCCCGATCGCCCGCGTCCTGACCCGGCTGGAACAGGTCCTGAACACTGAAATCGCTGCCGAATTGCGTGCGGCCGGGTCGAAGTCGATCCGGGCAGTCGGAACGTGATTCCGGGCCATTCGCATTGACAGCGAGCCCCAAATCCCCCTAAAAGCCGCTTGCTCGCGGGCCGATTTCGGCCCGCGAAGCGTTTCGCGACCCGTGGTCCTGTCCCTTAAGCTTTGGGATCGGACCTGTCAGTGCCGGGCTAGCCCGTCACACAGGAGGGCGCGTTTCCTCAAACCAAGTACCTGAAGAGGACGCGATGACTAAGCGCAGTGAGGCGAAGTACAAGCTCGATCGCCGTATGGGCCAGAACATCTGGGGCCGCCCGAAGAGCCCCGTGAACCGCCGCGAATACGGCCCCGGCCAGCACGGCCAACGCCGCAAGGGCAAGCTCTCCGACTTCGGCGTGCAGCTCCGCGCCAAGCAGAAGCTGAAGGGCTATTACGCCAACATCTCCGAGCGTCAGTTCCACAGCATCTATGTCGAGGCCAGCCGCCTCAAGGGTGACACCGGCGAGAACCTGATCGGCTTGCTCGAGCGCCGTCTCGACGCGGTTGTGTACCGCGCCAAGTTCGTCTCGACGATCTTCGCCGCGCGCCAGTTCATCAACCACGGCCACGTCAAGGTGAACGGCCGCAAGGTCAACATCTCGAGCTATCTGGTCAAGCTCGGCGATGTGATCGAGGTCAAGGAATCATCCAAGCAGCTTGCCCACGTCCTCGAAGCCAGCCAGCTCTCCGAGCGTGACACCCCCGACTATCTCGAAGTCGACCATGGCAAGATGACCGCGAAATACATTCGCATCCCGCACCTCTCCGACGTGCCGTTCCCGGTGCAGATGGAGCCGCATCTGGTCGTCGAATTCTATTCGCGCTAAGATCTGAATATCGAAAGGCCCCGGTTCGCCGGGGCCTTTTTTGCTTAAAGAGCCACACTTCAGTGGCCGTTTACCTTCAGGAGGCGTCGCATGCTCTATACCCCTCCCCCGATCGATCCCAAGGCGCCGCCGGTGCGCATCAATCTGCTCTCGGACACGCAGACAAAGCCGACACCTGCGATGCGCGAGGCGATGGCGCGGGCGGAGGTCGGCGACGAGCAGGTCGGCGACGATCCGACCGTGAACGCCCTGTGCGAGCGCGTGGCCGAGCTGCTCGGCAAGGAAGCCGCGGTGTACATGCCGTCAGGCACGATGTGCAACGTCACCGCGACGCTGGTGCATTGCCGCCCCGGCGACGAGATCCTCGCCCATGAGAGCGCCCACATCATCGCGCGCGAAGGCGGCGCGCATGCCGCGATCGGCGGCTTTCAGGTCACGCAGCTGAAGGGACCCGACGGCCAGTTCACGCCGGAGACCTTTCGCAGAGCGCTGCATCCGCGTACCCGCTACCAGCCGCCGCAGACGGTGGTCAGCGTCGAGCAGACCGCCAATATCGGCGGCGGTACGGTCTGGAAGAAGGCCGCGCTCGACGAGATCGTCGCGATCGCGAAACAACATGGCCTCGTCACCCACATGGACGGCGCGCGCCTGCTCAATGCCACAGTTGCGAGCGGCATCTCTCCGCGCGACATGACCGCGGGGTGGGATTCGGCCTGGATCGACTTTTCGAAGGGCTTGGGCGCGCCGATCGGAGGCGTGCTCGCGGGCTCGCGCGCCTTCATCGATGCGGTCTGGCAGTGGAAGCAGCGCCTCGGCGGCTCGATGCGACAGGCCGGAATCTGCGCGGCGGCTTGCATCTACGCGCTCGACCATCATGTCGATCGGCTCGCCGACGATCACGCCAACGCGCGCGCGCTCGCCCGCGGACTGTCGCAGATCGCAGGCATCGAGGTGCAGGAGCCCGAAACCAACCTGGTGTTCTTCAAGCCCGATGGTACCGGCGTTCCCGGCGACAAGATGGTCGCGGCGCTGCGCCAGCGCGGCGTGACGCTTGCGATGATGGACGGCCGCATCCGCGCCTGCACGCATCTCGACGTCAATGCGAGCCAGGTCGAGGAGACGATCGGATATATCCGCGAGATCGTGCGCGGAGCGTAATCACCGCCCCATCGCCTGGTAGATCAGCGTCTTCAGCGCCAGTTGAATCCGGCCGCGCTGCGTCGGGGTCTGCACCATGAAGATCCCGAACAGATCGTCCTCGGGATCGATGAAGAAGAACGTGCCGCCGACGCCGTCCCAGCGATATTCGCCAAGCGGCCACGTTGTTCCAGGAGGCACCGAGATGCGCACGGCGAGGCCGAGGCCGAAGCCGGAAGACCCGCCCGGATAATAGTTCTGGTCGCGCGCGATCTTCGTCTCCGGACCGATATGATCCGAGGCCATCAGCGCAATGGTCTCCGGTTTGAGATAGCGTCGGCCGTCATAGGTGCCGCCATTCAGCAGCATCTGGGCGAAGCGGGCGTAGTCGCCGATCGTACCGACCATGCCGCCGCCGCCCGATTCCCAGGTCGCAGGCCGCCTGATGTCGCGGACCTGCGTCGTCGGATTGATGTTGCGGTCCTCCGGCATCGGCTCGGCGATGCGCGGGAATTTGGCGGGATCGGCGACGAAGAAAGCCGTCTCGGTCATGCCGAGCGGATCGAGCAGCCGCTCCTTCTCGAACTGCAGCAGCGTCTTTCCCGCAATGATTTCGACGACGCGGCCGAGCACGTCGGTGGAATAGCCGTAATCCCACACCGTGCCGGGCTGCTCGACAAGCGGCAGCGTGGCGATCTTGGCGGCGAATTCGGCGTTGGTCAGATCGCTGTTGAAGAGATTGGCGTTCGCATAGAGCTCGCGCACCATGCCGCCGCCGTAATAGCCGTAAGGCAGCCCCGAGGTGTGGCGCAGCAGATCCTTGATCGTGATGGGTCGCTCCAGCGGCTCCAGCACCAGGGCGACTTTGCCGTCCTCGGCCTTCTTCTCGATGCCGACCTTCATGCCGGCGAAGGCCGGAATGTATTTCGAGACGGGATCGTCGAGCGACAGCTTGCCCTCCTCAACCAGCATCATCGCCATGACTGAGGTCACCGGCTTTGACATCGAATAGAGGCGGAAGATCGTGTCCGCGCTCATCGATAACTCGGTCGCGACGTCGCGGACGCCGAAATTCTGATAATAGACCGGCTTGCCGTGCTGCTGAAGCAGCAGGATGGCTCCGGGGATCTTGCCGGTGGCCACCTCGTTGCGGATGTAGTCGGAAACCTTCGCCAGCCCCGCGGGCGCGAGCGTGTGGACCGCAGGTCTCTCGGAACCTGCCTTCGCAACGATGCCGCCGGCGAGAAGGACGAGCGCCGCGATCAATGCGCGGCGCCCGAACATGTCAATTCTCCATCGCTTCATAAACCAGCTGCTTCAATGTTCGCTGCACGCGCTGGCGCTCGGTCGGGGTCTGCTCCAGCAGCACGAAGAACATGTCCTGCTTGGGGTCGACCACGAAATAGCAGCCGGAGGCGCCATCCCATTTCAATTCGCCGAGATCGCCGGGCGGCGGCGGTTTTGCGTTGCCGGGGTCGGTGCGCACCGCAAGTCCGAGACCGAAACCAAAACCGTCACCGGGGAAATAAAAATAATCGCGATCGACGCCCGACTTGAGGCCGATCTGGTCAGTCACCATCAGCTTGAACGTCTCGGGCTTGAGAATCGTCTTGCCGTCGAGATTGCCGCCCTGTAGCAGCATCTGCGTAAAGCGCTCATAATCGGCCATGGTCGTGACCATACCGCCGCTGGCGAACTGGATCTTCTTGACGACTGTCGGATCGTTGATCCGCCCGACCCGGAAATCGCCGTCGTTCGGCACCGGCTGCGCCAGCAGCTTCTGCTTCTCGGGATCGGTGACGAAGAAGCCGGTGTCGACCATGCCGAGCGGGTCGAGCAGCTTCTCCCGTTCGATCTCGATGAGCGGCTTGCCGGCCGCGACTTCCATGACCCGCGCCAGGATGTCGGTGGAATGGCCGTATTGCCACAGCGCGCCCGGCTGGTTGTGCAGCGGCAGTTTTGCGATGCGCTCGGCGAACTCCGCGAGGTCGAAATCGCCGGCATAGATGTTGGCGTCGCGATAGGCCTTGCGGACCAGGCTGTCGCCATAGAAGCCGTAGGTGACGCCGGAGGTGTGCGTCATCAAATCGTGCACCGTCATCGGCCGGTTGGGCGGCACGAGCTCGAGCGACTTGGTGCCGTCCTCGGCCTTCTTCTCGACGCCGACTTTCACATTGGCGAAGGAGGGAATGTATTTCGAGACGGGATCGTCGAGCTTGATCGTACCTTCCTCGATCAACTTCACTGCAACGACGGAAGTGATCGCCTTGCTCATCGAGAACAGGCGGAAGATCGTCTTGTCGGTGATCGGCGCCTTGCTGACGGCGTCCTGCACGCCGAAGACTTCGTGGTAGACGGGCTTGCCATGTTGCTTGATGAGGACGTTTGCCCCTGCGATCTTGCCGGTCGCGACCTCATTCTTGAAGAACTCGGTGATCCTCGCGAGCTTGTCCGGATTGAAATGCGCGCCGGCCGGAATCTCGTAGGTGCCCTTCGCCCGCGCGAACGACATCGTACCTAACGATACAAGCGCGGCGCAGACAAGCGCGCGCAGTCCAGACTGTGAAATCATATCCCCTCCCCGGAACATGGCCCGGCGGAGTGTACCGACCACGTCATCAGGCACAAGGGCCGCCGTACCGCGCCAAAGCGTCCGCGTGCAGAGCCGCGCTCTTTTCCGAGAAACAGCAAAATATGACGTCGACGACCAACGGCGCGGCCGGCAGGGCCTCAATGGTCGCATGGACCGCAATCTTCGCGGCCTGGTCGGCTGGAAAGCCGTAAACCCCGGTCGAAATCGCGGAGAACGCCACGGAGGTCAGCTGATTGGCCCCGCAGAGCTCAAGCGCACGGCGATAACAGGAGCCCAGCGCCTCTGCCTCACCGCGAGTGCCGCCGTGCCAGACCGGACCGACTGCATGGATGACATGACGCGCAGGGAGAAGGTAGCCCTTCGTGATCTTGGCATCGCCGGTCGGGCATCCTCCGAGCTTCCGGCACGCGGCTAGAAGCTCGGGCCCGGCCGCCCGATGGATCGCGCCATCCACGCCGCCCCCACCCAGGAGCGACGTGTTGGCCGCGTTGACGATGGCGTCAACGCTCAGCGTGGTGATGTCAGCAACGATGACCTTGAGCTCCGCGCCGCCGATCCGGCGCGTCAGCTGGGTCACGTATCAGGCCGCGACAGCGACGCCCTTTTCGGAGAAGAGCTGCTGCAATTCACCGGCTTGGAACATCTCGCGGACAATGTCGCAGCCGCCGACGAACTCGCCCTTCACATAGAGCTGCGGAATGGTCGGCCAGTTCGAATAGTCCTTGATGCCGTTGCGCAGTTCGGCGGATTCGAGAACGTTGAGGCCCTTATAGCCGACGCCGATGTGGTCGAGGATCTGGACGACCTGGCCGGAGAACCCGCACTGCGGAAATTGCGGTGTGCCCTTCATGAACAGAACCACGTCGTTCGACTTCACTTCGTTGGCGATGAATTCCTCGATGCTCATATCCGTGTCCTTATGGGGCGGAGCCCACTCCAATTGCTTCGGGCTGGCTCCGCCGATCTAACCCGATACCTGGGTATATATGTAGCCCAAACCGTTGTGCATCCAAAGTAAAATGGCGGCGAGCTGCCTCTTGTGGACCGCTCTCGGCTGCACCGGCCCATTGCATGATGCCACGAATATCATCGTCAGGGAGGACTTTCATACCGTCACGGAGCCCCTATCTAGGACGAACCCGGCGTTTTGGAACCCGTCCACACCAACAACGTTCTCTTGTCCTGTCTGGAGAAAAACGTGACGAAACAAGCCTCCGCTCCGGCCCCCGCTCCGTCACTGTCGGTCGATTTGGGCGGCCTTGCCCAGAGGCTGGAAGACGCGTTTCTCGCCGTTCGCGACGAGACGGAGCGCCGGGCCGCGCCACTGTCGCCGGAGGACCAGCAGATCCAGTCCATGCCGGATGCGAGCCCGACGAAATGGCACAGGGCGCACACCACGTGGTTCTGGGAGCAGTTCGTGCTCGGCGAGCACTGTGCGGGCTACCGGCCCTTTCACCCTGACTTCGCCTTCCTGTTCAATTCCTATTACGTCAGCGCCGGTCCGCGCCATTCCCGCAATCACCGCGGCGACATCACCCGTCCGAGCGCCGATCAGGTCGGCGCTTATCGAAAACATGTCGACGCTGCCGTCGTGAAATTCTTCCGCGACGCCGGCGAGGACAAGCTTCGCGAGATCGCGCCGCTGGTCGAGGTCGGCCTCAATCACGAGCAGCAACATCAGGAATTGATGTTCACCGACATCCTGCACGCCTTCGCGCAGAACCCGATCCCGCCGGCCTATGATCCGGACTGGCGCTTCCCGGCCGCGACGCCGGCCAGCGAGGATTGGCTGACGCTGAACGAAGGCATCCACACCGTCGGTCACGTCGATGATAGTTTTCATTTCGACAACGAGAAGCCGGCGCACCGCGCCCTCGTCGGCCCGGTCAAGCTCGCACGCAATCTCGTCACCAATCGCGAATGGCTCGCCTTCATGCGTGACGGGGGCTACCGGACCGCAACGCTGTGGCTGATGGACGGTTTTGCGGCCGTGAACAACGAGGGCTGGGACTGCCCCGGTCATTGGCGCGAGATCGACGGCCAATGGCATGTGATGACGCTGGCCGGCCTCAAGCCGGTCGATCCCGACGCGCCCGTCTGCCACGTCAGCTATTACGAGGCTGACGCCTTTGCGCGCTGGGCCGGAAAACATCTGCCGACCGAGATGGAATGGGAGGTCGCGGCCCGCTCGGGCCAGCTCAACGATGCCTTCGGCATCGTCTGGCAGTGGACGCGATCGTCCTACTCGCCCTATCCCGGCTATCGCGCGATCGAAGGCGCGCTCGGCGAATACAACGGCAAGTTCATGGTCAACCAGCTGGTGCTGCGCGGCTCTTCGCTTGCAACTCCGGAGGGGCACAGCCGTATCACCTATCGCAACTTCTTCTATCCGCACCACCGCTGGCAATTCACGGGACTGCGGCTCGCCGACTACGAGTAAAATTCTCATCCGACGACAAATGCGCGCCGGACAGCGCGTTCAGGAGAGTATCATGAATGTGCACGCTAGCGCCTTGGCCGAAGCCCATCTTCCCGACGAACAGACCACCGCCTTTGCCCGCGAGGCCATCGAGGACCTGTCGCAGCAGCCTAAAAAGCTGTCGCCGAAATATTTCTACGATGCGGCCGGATCTGAATTGTTCGAGGCCATCACGCGGCTGCCGGAATATTACCCGACGCGCACGGAGCTAGCGATCCTGAAGGAGCGCGGCAGCGAGATCGCGAAAATCATTCCGGAGCACGCGGCCCTCGTCGAATTCGGCGCAGGCGCGACCACAAAGGTCCGCCTGCTGCTCAACCACTGCAAGTTCGCGGCCTATGTGCCCGTCGACATCTCCGGCGACTTCCTGACGGCGCAGGCAAACGGACTGAAGCGGGATTTTCCGTCACTCGGCATCTACCCGGTGGCGGCCGACTTCACCACGCCGTTCGAGCTGCCCAAGGCGGTGGCGACCATGCCCAAGGTCGGGTTCTTCCCAGGCTCGACCATCGGCAATTTCGAACCGCATGAAGCGCAGGCCTTCCTGAAGAGCGCACGCGCCATTCTGGGCCGCGGCGCGCAGATGATCATCGGCGCCGATCTCGAGAAGGAGGAGCGCCTGCTCCACGACGCCTATAACGATGCCGCCGGCGTCACCGCTCGCTTCAATCTCAATGTGCTGGTGCGGATCAACCGCGAGCTCGGCGGCAATTTCGACCTTTCCGCCTTCACCCATCGCGCGATCTACAATCGCGAGCGGCACCGCATCGAGATGCACCTGATCAGCAAGAAGAGCCAGACCGTGCGCCTGCTCGGCACCAGCTTTTCGTTCCGCGCCGGCGAGAGCATCCACACCGAGAACAGCTACAAATACAGCATCGAGCGCTTCGCGACGCTGGCGCAAGGCGCGGGTTGGCGGGTGCGCGAGAGCTGGACGGATGCGGCGAAGATGTTCTCAGTGCACGCGCTGGAGGTGGCGGAGTAAGCGCTCCGGCGCCAATGGCGGCGGCTCAATGCTCCTCGGCTTCTTCCGGCGTCGATCCCAGCGAAACCGACTCCCATACCGCAACAACGATCATGATCACCGTCGCGGCGACCGACAGCCATAGCGGCGACAGTTCGGCGGCAAACCACCACAGTGCCGCGAGCGCGATGATGCCAATCCCGTGCGAGAGCTGGAGGAAGCCGCGGATCGCGTGCTTGAACAGGATGGTGCCGACCAGGAACAGCAGCGGCCCGCCGATCGTGCTCACGATGATCCTGACATCTGAATGCCCCACCGGATGCTTCAGCACGAGTTCGTCGGAGACCGCGGTCAGGATGATGCCGGCGACGATCGGCATATGCAGGTAGGTGTAGGCGAGCCGCGCCAAGCGGCCGGATTCGGCGGATCTCGAGATGCGCTCGGCTCCGGCCTCGGCGCCCTTGTGGAAATAGACCCACCACATCGCGATGCTGCCGACCAGCGCGGAGACGAAGGCCGAAATGTTGTCAGCGGTCCAGTCAAGCTCGGCAAACGTCGCACCGTTGACGACAACGGCCTCGCCAAGCGCGATGATGACGAACAGCGAGCAGCGCTCGGCCATGTGGCCGCCTTCGACGGCCCAGGCCTCGACCGACGAGAAGCCCAGCTTGGGGATCCAGAAGCGCACCGCCGGCGAGACATATTCGATCGTCAGCGCCACAATCCAGAACCATAGCCGCGCCTCGTCATGGGCGAGGCCGCCGAGGATCCAGAAGATCGCGGAGACCGAGAGCCACGTCAGGATGCGGATCGCATTGTGCCGGACCGCAGTTCGATGCCGCGGCGTTGCAAACATCCAGAAGGCGGTGCGCCCGACCTGCATCGTTGCGTAAGCGATCGCAAACCACAGGCCCCGCCCCTCGAAGGCGGTCGGGATCGTCGTCGACAGCACGAGGCCGCCCAGCATCATCAGGAAGAGCAGGATCCGGACCGGCGTCAGCTCGGGATCGAGCCAGTTGGTGACCCAGGCGGTGTAGACCCACACCCACCATACCGCGAGAAACAGCACCGCGACGTGCACGGCACCGAGCGGCGTGAAATGGTGCAGCAGTGTGTGCGAGACCTGCGTGATCGCGAAAACGAAGACCAGGTCGAAGAACAGCTCGGCATTGGTGACGCGGCTGTGCTGGTTTGGCAGGATGACGCGAAACATCGCGCCGCGCGGATTGTCCGCAGCCATCGTCATCCCCCCGTCACGATCAGATCAAGCGCCCGGCACCCCGGTTTGCAGCGCCAGCGCATGCAGCACGCCGCCCATTTGGCCGCGGAGGGACTGATAGACGATCTGGTGCTGCTGGACGCGGGACTTGCCGCGGAAGGTCTCCGAGATCACGGTCGCGGCATAGTGATCGCCGTCCCCGGCGAGGTCACGGATGGTCACCTCGGCATCGGGGATCGCCGCCTTGATCATCGCCTCGATATCGTGGGCGTCCATTGGCATTCGGGTCGTGCTCCTGTCTCGGCTGCAATCAGTCTTGTCGTCGAATCGCTGCCGGGGTCCGGTTCTACAAAGCCAACCTTCCGGCGCGGCCAAACTTAGCGTGAACGGCCTTCTACGTCACGCCTTCCGGCACTATATCGGTGATCCGATCTGGATAAAGCCACGACAAAGTGCCGCGCGCGGCAGAGTGATCGAAAAAGGCGTGAAATCATGAAGCTTCCAGGGCCCGACCACCCCATCACCATCACCCCAAATCCCCGGCGCGTCCGCGTCACAGCCGGCGATATCGTGATCGCCGAGACCACCAAAGCGCTGACGCTGAAAGAGGCGAAATATCCGGCGGTGCAATATGTGCCGCGGCAGGACGCCAACATGGCGCTGCTAGAGCGCACCGACCGCGTCACCCACTGCCCCTACAAGGGGGATGCGAGCTATTACAGCGTCAAGGCGGACGGCAAGACACTGGACAACGCGATCTGGACCTATGAGGCCCCCTTTCCCGCGATGACCGAGATTTCGGGCCATCTCGCCTTCTATCCGGACAAGGTGAAGATCGAGGAATTGGGGTAGCTGCTTCCGTCATGGCCGGGCTCGTCCCGGCCATCCACGTTTTTGGGCAATCGCGGATACAGAACAACGTCGATGCCCGGGACCCGGCTCCGCCGAGGCTTCGCCGGGCTATAGGTGTTGGGCCGGCGAAGCTTCAGCGAAGACGGCAAGCCCGGGCATGACGACTGTGTGCGTGGGCAGCGCCCCGCTACGCCCTGAATATCGTCAGCCCCAGGATCAGCAGCACCAGGAAGATCGCGACGAACACGTAGAACAGGAAGCGGGCGATGTCGGCGGAGGCGGCCGAGATGCCGGTGAAGCCGAGCACGCCGGCTACGATCGAGACAAGTAAGAAGATCAGTGCCCATTTCAGGATCGTCATCGCCAGCTCCGAAATTGTACCGCCTGCCGCGGTCCTCAGGCCCTTTTGGCGAACGCTAACTTCGTCGCAGGGAACTGGTTCCTGGCGGTCTCAGGGACCCGCGGGCGTCCCAAACGACCCTTGCTGAATCCGGTTCCCGGCGGCAAAGTCCGGGCGGGACCGAAGCGCGACCGGGGCGGCCACGATGACGATGTCACATTCAGCGACGATCGGGGCAGAGGCGCACGCGGCGCCGAGGGCCAAGGCGCGCAATCTGTCGCTCGATCGCGCCCGCACCTTCCTGACGCTGGTGGTGCTGCTGCACCACGCCGTGATTCCCTACACCTATTTCGGGCACACCGATCCGGCGTCCTGGGCCGGTTTCGACGTGGTCGTGCTGGCCACCGACAGCTTCTTCATGGCAATGTTCTTCTTCCTGTCGGGACTGTTCACCTGGCCGGGCATCGCGCGCAAGGCGCCGTCAGTTTTTCTCCGCGACCGCCTGTTGCGGCTCGGGCTGCCGTTCGCGATCGCGGCGTTCACCGTCATCCCGCTCGCCTATTACGCGATCGCGCTGCGGCACGATCCCGGGCTGAGCTTCACGGCGTTCTGGTGGAAGACGATCACGGTTGGCCCGTGGCCGAGCGGCCCGATCTGGTTCGTGTGGGTGCTGCTGGCATTCGACCTGACCGCGAGCCTGCTCTACCGGGTCTCCGCGCGTCTGGTCGACCCGGGCAACCGGGTGTCGCTGCGCGGATTCGACCAGCCGGCCGTATTCTGGCTGCTGCTCGTCGTCGTCACGGCAATCGCCTACGTGCCGGCGCTGCTCTATTTCGGCGGCAGCAAATGGTTCGAGCTCGGGCCGTTCTCGGTGCAGGCGAGCCGCATCCTGCTCTACTTCGCCTATTTCTTTATCGGCGTCAGCGTTGGAGCGGCCAACTTCGATCGCGGCATCCTCAGCGCCGGCGGGCAGTTGCCGAAACAGCGCTGGCTGTGGGTGATCGCCACGCTGATCCCCTACTGCCTGATGTGGGGCATGATCTACATCAAGCGCGAGATCCTCGGCAATCCCGACCCACAACCGCACTGGTATCAGGCGATCTACGGTACGTTCTTCGTGCTGTTCTCAGGCTCGATCCTGCTCGCGATTCTCGCGTTCTTCCTGCACCAGAAGTCGCCGGGCCCGAACCTGCTCGACCGCATGCAGGCGGATGCCTACGGCATCTTCCTGGTGCACTACCCGATCGCGTTGTGGATCCAGTACGCGTTGTTCGACTACAGCCTGCCGGCGATCGTGAAAGCCACGATCGGCTTCGTGCTTACGGTGATCCTGAGCTGGGGTCTGACGGCGGCCTTACGGAAGATTCCGGGAGCGTCGCACGTGTTGTGAGGCGCGATACCCGTAGCCCGGATGAGCGTAGCGATATCCGGGAAACCTCACGACAAAGACCCGGATATCGCTTCGCTCAACCGGGCTACCGGTTCAGCCCCTCAGGCTGCCTTCCCCCCCATATATTCCGGCAGCCAGCGCTCGAACGAGGTCCGCAGCGCCTCGATCGTTACAGGCGCCTCGCCCGCGATCGCGATCGCGTCGCCCCCGGTGGTGCCGATCCGCACGCAGGGCACCTCGCAGCCGCGCATCTTGGCGAGCACGCGGCCGGCCTCGGTTTCAGGCACGGTGACGAGATAGCGCGCCTGGTCCTCGCCGAACCAATAGGCCTGAGGCACCAAGGAGGTCGGCGCCGCGAGCAGTTTGGCGCCGATGCCGCCCGCCATCGCCATCTCGGCCAGCGCAATCAGCAGGCCCCCGTCGGACAGATCGTGCACGGCGGTCGCGGTGCCCGCATGGATCATGCCGCGCACGCAGTCGCCGTTGCGCTTCTCAGCCGCGAGGTCGACCGGCGGCGGCGCGCCCTCCTCGCGACCGCAGATGTCGCGCAAGTAAACGGACTGGCCGAGCCAGCCATGAGTCTCGCCGATCAGGAGGATCGCCTCGCCTTCGGCCTTGAAGGCGAGTGACGCGGACTTGGTGAAATCATCGAGCAGGCCGACGCCGCCGATCGAGGGCGTCGGCAAGATCGCGCGGCCGTTGGTCTCGTTGTAGAGCGAGACGTTGCCGGACACGACCGGGAAGTCGAGCGTACGGCAGGCTTCCGAGATGCCCTTCAGGCAGCCGACGAACTGGCCCATGATCTCGGGCCGCTCAGGATTGCCGAAATTGAGATTGTCGGTGATCGCAAGCGGCTTGCCGCCAACCGCGGTGATGTTGCGCCAGGCTTCCGCCACCGCCTGCTTGCCGCCTTCAAACGGATCGGCCTCGCAATAGCGCGGCGTCACGTCGACGGTCAGCGCCAAGCCCTTCGGGCCGTCCTGCACGCGCACCACCGCGGCATCGCCGCCGGGACGCTGCATGGTGTTGCCGAGAATGACGTGGTCGTACTGCTCCCAGACCCAGCGCTTGCTGCACATATCGGGCGTGCCGATCAGCTTTTTGAGCGCGGCACCGAGACCCATCGGCGCCGCCACCTCGCGCGCATGCACGACCGGCAGCGCGGCGGAGGGGACATGCGGGCGATCATAGAGCGGCGCCTCGTCGCCGAGCTCCTTGATCGGCAAATCGGCCATGACGTCACCGCCATGCTTGACCACGAAGCGCTTGCTCGGCGTGGTGTAGCCGACCACGGCGAAATCGAGGCCCCACTTCTTGAAGATCGCCTCGGCCTCTTTCTCCTTCTCGGGCTTGAGCACCATGAGCATGCGCTCCTGGCTCTCCGAGAGCATCATCTCGTAGGCGCTCATGCCGATCTCGCGCGTCGGCACCGCGTCGAGATCGAGATCGACGCCGAGGTCGCCCTTGGCGCCCATCTCCACCGCCGAACAGGTCAGGCCCGCCGCGCCCATGTCCTGGATCGCGATGACGCAGCCCTTCTCCATGATCTCGAGACAAGCCTCTAACAGCAGCTTTTCGGCAAAGGGATCGCCGACCTGCACGGTCGGACGCTTCTCTTCGGACTTGTCGTCGAACTCGGCCGAGGCCATCGAGGCGCCGTGGATGCCGTCGCGGCCGGTCTTGGAGCCGAGATAGACGATCGGCATGTTCACGCCGGAGGCGGCGGCATAGAAGATCTTGTCGGTATCGGCGAGGCCGACCGCCATCGCGTTGACGAGAATGTTGCCGTCATAGCGGGTGTGGAAACGGACCTGGCCGCCGACCGTCGGCACGCCGAACGAGTTGCCGTAGCCGCCGACGCCAGCGACGACACCGGAGACGAGATGCCGCGTCCTGGCATGCTCCGGTGCGCCAAAGCTCAGCGCGTTGAGGCAGGCGATCGGCCGCGCGCCCATGGTGAAAACGTCGCGCAAGATGCCACCGACACCGGTGGTCGCGCCCTGGTAAGGCTCGATGTAGCTCGGGTGGTTGTGGCTCTCCATCTTGAAGACCACGGCCTGGCCGTCGCCGATGTCGATCACACCGGCATTCTCGCCCGGGCCCTGGATCACCCAGGGCGCCTTGGTCGGCAAGCCCTTCAGATGGAGGCGCGAGGATTTGTACGAGCAGTGCTCGTTCCACATCGCCGAGAAGATGCCGAGCTCGGTGAAGGTCGGCTCCCGCCCGATCAGCTTGAGAATGCGCTCATACTCGTCGGGCTTGAGCCCGTGGGCGGCAATCAGCTCGGGGGTGATCTTGGGTTCGTTCTTCATGGAATTTGGGCTTTCGACGGCGGTTGGCCGTTCTTAGGAACATCGGACGGCTTGGAAAAGCCCTTTATGGCGCATTTTCCCGCTGTCCCACGTTTTGCGGCTGGGGGCTGCGGGAACAGGAATTGCACAGCGCGGACAGATCGGATTTAAGGACAAAAGACCCGCAATTGAAGGCCCATTTCCTTGCATGAATTGACCAAAGCGCCCCCGCCTCGCCGCCCCGACCTCCACGTCGCCACCGATGGGGAATTCCAAGGCTGGCGAACCTGGATTCGTGACAGTTTTGAGAGCCATATCGGCCCGTTCTGGCACAAGATCGAGGACGACGGCAGCGTCCGCTCGGCGTTCCGGGTCGAGAAAAAGCACCTCAACGGCTCCGGAAACGTCCATGGCGGCTGCTTCATGGCGTTTGCCGACTATTGCCTGTTCGCGATCGCCACCCACGAACTGGATGGGCCGGCGGTGACCACCAATTTCGCCTGCGACTTCCTCGACGCGGCGCGCGAAGGCGAGCTGATCGAATGCGTCGGCGAGGTCTCCCGCGCCGGCGGCTCGCTGATCTTCCTGCGCGGCAAGCTGACATCAGGCGGGCGGCCTCTCTTCACCTTCTCCGGCACAATCAAGCGGGTGAAGCGGAAGCCGGCACCGCAGCCAAACGCATAGCTCGCCGCCTTCCCTTTTGGCGCCCCCTCGCCCAGACTTGTGTCCAGCGCTGTCGCGCCGGGGAGCAACATCAAGGTGCCGCAGAGCACATCGCCGACGGGGCGGGCCACAGTCTCGCAATTGCCGTCCATGCCCGCCACAGGCGCGCGCAACTGGCGCGACTATGCGCTGCTGTTCGCGCTGGCCTGCTGCTGGAGTTCAACCTATCCGCTGGCGAAGCTCGCGCTGGATACGATCCCGCCCGTGACCTTCATCTCGGCGCGCTCGCTGATCGCGGCCGCCTTCCTGTTCGCGATCCTGTGGATGCGCGGCGTCAGGATCCCGACCGACGCCAAGGCGTGGAAGTTGTTCGCGACCCAGCAATTGATCAACTCGACCTTTCCGTTCCTGATCATCACCTGGTCTCAGCAATATGTGCCGGCGTCGAACACGGTGGTGCTGGCCTCGACCACGCCGATCTTCGCCTTCCTGATCACCTCCCTGATCACGCGTCACGAGCCGGCAACGCTGTTGAAGCTCTTGGGCGCGCTCCTCGGCCTCGCCGGCACCATCGTCATCGTGGGCCTGGATGCGCTGCGCGGCTTCGGCAGCGAGATCGTGGCGGAGATCGCTATCCTGCTCGCCACCATCTCGTTCGCCTGCGCCACGATCTTCGGCCTGCGGCTGTCCGAATACGATCCGATGGTGGTGGCAGCCGGCTCGCTGCTGTTCGGCGGCCTCGTGCTGCTGCCGCCTTCGCTGATCGTCGACCAGCCCTGGACGCTGCACCCGACGCCGACCGCGATCACAGCCACCATTGTCATGGGCATAGTCTCCAGCGCGTTGGGGCTGATGCTGTTCTACATCTGCCTGGGACGGCTCGGCACCCTGACGACGAACGCGCAAGGCTATTTGCGCATCCCGATCGGCGTCGGCCTCTCCGTGCTGCTGCTCGGTGAGAGCGTGCCCTCGAACCTGGCGCTGGGACTGGTGCTGGTCATGGCGGGCGTCGCCGCGATGACGGTGCCGACGGAGCGGTTGAAGCTGCGGTGACCCGCTGCTTCCGCCGTTCGGCACGAGGCGCTCAATGCGGCTTGCGCAACAATCCGCTCGCCAACGCTTGGAAGGCGTCAACGGCCTTGGTCAGGACGCCTGGCGGATCGTCGGCTGCGGCGACCCACAGCGCTGCGCTCAGCGCAGCCCCGTTCAGCAAGCGTCCCGCCGCTTCGACATCGACGGGCTTCACAATCCCCTGTTCGATCAGCGACCGAATGGTTCGCATGGTAATCTCAAGACAGGCATTCTCGCCGGGCCACTTGGATGGATCACCGAGCACGGCCGGTCCATCCAGAAGCATGACGCGCTGAATTTCAGGATCGAGCGCCATCTCGATATAGGCGGTCCCCTCTGCAAGCAGTCCTTGCCACAAGCTCGGCGCTTGCTCGCGGGCCGTGCGGAGCCGTTCCGCCATTTCGCTGTCGATCTGCTCAACGACGGCCCAGAGCAGCCCCTTCTTGTCTTCGAAGTTGTGATACAGCGCGCCCCGCGTCAGTCCGACTGAAGCAGTCAGCTCGTCCATCGACGCAGCTGCATAGCCCTGGGTGGCAAACGCCCTGCGCGCCGCGCGGATGAGCTTGGCCCGACTTTCCGCCATCGCCTCGGCGCGCTTCCCCTTCGCCATGCTTCCCAACTCCATTTGCCGACCCTATTGACATACGGTCCGTATGTGAGCCATATTCCACATACGCTACGTATATGAACAGCTCACGGAAATCCAGTGGCAGGCCCTGCCCACCACAGCTGCGACCGCCATTCCATCAATCAAGGATCCAGACATGCCCAAGTGCGACGCAATCTTCCCGGCCGGCCGCCACGCTCTGTATGAAGCGCACCGCTATTCTGCCGCGATCCGGTCCGGCGACCTGCTCTTCGTCTCCGGGCAGGTTGGAAGTCGCGAGGACGGCTCGCCCGAACCGGTGTTTGAGGACCAGGTCCGACGCGCGTTTGCCAATCTGCGTGCCGTTCTCGCAGCGGCCGGATGCACGCTGGACGATGTGGTGGACGTCACCACGTTCCATACCGATCCGGCCACGCAAATCGAAAAGGTGATGGCAATTCGCGCTGCGGAGATCGGGGAGGCACCCTATCCGAACTGGACGGCAGTCGGAGTGAATTGGCTTGCCGGGTTTGACTTCGAGATCAAGGTGGTCGCCCGCATTCCTGCTGCGGGGTAAAGCGTTCTCGGTGGCGATGATGCCAACGCTCAGGAGTCTCGCGTTATTGCTTGGCGTCGTCCGCCAGCATCTTGCGATACTTCTCGACGTCGCGCGTCACGAGCTTCTGCAGCACCTCGGGCGTGTGCTCGTCGGCATCGGGGGCCACGGTCGAGAGGTCGGCGAACCGTTTCTTCACCGCGTCGGTTTCCACGGCCGTACGCGCGGCGGCATTCAACTTGGCAATGACCGCCGGCGGAGTGCCCTTGGGCGCGAACAGGCCGTTCCAGCCCTGCGCCTCGAATTCGGGCAGGCCGGCTTCGGCCGACGTCGGCAGATCCGGCAGGGTCGCGAGCCGCACGGTCGAGCCGACCACGAGCCCGCGCGCCAGCTTCTCGTTGATCGACTGCGAGACCGAGGCTGCCGCATCGCAGACGCCGTCGATCTGGCCGCCGATCGCATCCGTGAGCGCGGGGGCGGCGCCGCGATAGCCGACCAGCGTCGCGTCGATCCCGGCGGCTGTGACGAAGCTCTTGCAGATCAGGTAGTTCGAGGACCCGACGCCGGCATGGCCGAGATTGACCTTGCCCGGATTGGCCTTGGCGTAGGCGATGAACTCTTTCAGGTCCTTTGCCGGAAAATCCTTGCGCACGGCGATGATGCCGAACGTCTTCGCCACCATGGCGATCGGCACGAAGGAGTCCGGCGTGAACGGCAGCTTTGGATAGATCGTGTAAGTCGCGGCGTTGGTGCCGGCATTGCCGATCGCAATGGTGTAGCCGTCAGGCTCGGCACGGGAGGCGCGCGCCAGTGCGGTCGATCCGCCGGCGCCGGCGACGTTCTCGATCACGATGGTCTGGCCGAGCGCGATGCCCATCTGCTCGGCAACCGTGCGCGCGATCACGTCGGACGTGCCGCCGGCCGCGAACGGCACGATCATGGTGACGGGACGCTTGGGGAAATCCTGTGCGAACGCGGCCGTCGCGAACGCAACGACGGCGACAGCGGCCGGCAGCCGCTTCAGCACGAACGCAATCACGCGGCTTTTTCGAGATGCGCGGTGAGGCCGGCGAACAGGCCGCGACCGTCGGTGCAGCCCATGATGTCTTCGACGTGGTTTTCCGGATGCGGCATCATGCCGAGCACGTTGCCCTTGTCGTTGACGATGCCGGCGATGGATTGCGCGGCGCCGTTGATGTTGCTGATATCGTCGATCGCGCCGTCAGCCGAGCAATAGCGGTAAAGGACGCGACCCTCGCCTTCGAGCCGCTTGATGGTCTCCGCGTCCGCCGCATAATTGCCCTCGCCATGCGCGATGGGCACGCGGATCACCTGCCCGGCATTGTAGCCGCGCGTGAATGGCGTGTCGGAGCGCTCCACGCGCAGATGCACGTCGTGGCAGATGAATTTCAGCCGCGCATTGCGCATCAGGACGCCAGGCAAGAGGCCGGACTCGCAGAGGATCTGAAAACCGTTGCAGACGCCGAGCACGAGGCCGCCCTTGGCCGCATAGTCGCGCACCGCGTCCATCACCGGCGCCCGCGCCGCAATCGCGCCGCAGCGCAGATAATCGCCATAGGAGAACCCGCCGGGCACCACCACGAGGTCGGTGCCATCAGGCAGCGACGTCTCGGCATGCCACACCATCGCGGGCTCGCTGCCCGAGATCAGCCTCAAGGCACGCGCCATGTCGCGCTCGCGGTTGATTCCGGGAAAGACGAGGATGGCGGCTTTCATGGCAGAGGTTCCGAACGAAGATTGAATGGGGCTGGCACGGCTGCCAAATCGTGAGCAGACATATCCATTTGACGGGGATTTTACCAGTGCTAGCCTCGGCCGCGAGCGTTGTGCACAGGCCATAGCCCGCCATCGGCCGATCGATTCGCCCGGGATTAAAGCCATGAATGTCCCCTCGCTGCCCGCATCCCTCTCCGAGCCGGTGTCCACCGAGGGCGTGATCGCCGCCGGTGCCTATGTCGACGGCCGGCGCGTCGCCAATATTGCCATCAGCGAGGCCTCGAGCTGGCGGGCGAAGCCCGGCCACGTGGTCTGGATCGGGCTGCACGAGCCCGACATGGCGCTGCTCAGCGCGGTGCAGAAGCAGTTCGACCTGCACGAGCTTGCCATCGAGGACGCCAACCACGCCCATCAGAGACCGAAGATCGAGCAATATGGCGAGGCCCTGTTCATCGTGGCGCGAACCGCGCAACTGATCGAGGGCCGGATCGCCTTCGGCGAGACGCACATCTTCGTCGGCGAAGGCTATCTGGTCTCGGTGCGCCACGGCGCGTCGACGTCCTACACGCCGGTGCGCGAACGTTGCGAAAGCTGCCCGCGCGCGCTCGCGCGCGGCGAGGACTACATCCTCTACGCCATCCTCGATTTCATCGTCGACAACTACTCGCCCGTGCTCGAGAGCATTCACGAAGAGGTCGAGAGCATCGAGGACGACGTGCTCTCCAAGGCGATCAGCAAGGCGCAGATCGAGCGGCTCTATATGCTGCGCCGCGACCTCTTGCGGCTCAGGACCGCGATCGGGCCGCTGGTGGAGGTCTGCCGCCGTCTGGAGCACGACGAGCTTGCGATGGTGCGCGCGACGATGCAGCCGCTGTTCCGCGACGTCACCGACCACGTCCGCAACATCCAGGAGCGGATCGATTCCATGCGCGAGGTGCTGGCCTTCGCCTTCGAAGCGAGCCTGCTGGTCGGCCAGGCCCAGGAGACGGCGGTCTCCAAGAAACTTGCCTCCTGGCTCGCGATCATCGCGATCCCGACCGCGCTTGCCGGCATCTACGGCATGAACTTCAAGCACATGCCGGAGCTGGACTGGGAGTACGGCTATTACACGCTGCTCGGCGTGATGCTGACGGCGTGCGGCGCGCTGTATTGGCGTTTTCGTCGGGTCGGATGGCTGTGAGCCATCCCGTTCACCCGATCAGCTCGACCCGGTAGTTCTCGATCACGGTATTCGCCAGCAGCTTGTCGGCGGCATCCTTCAACGCCGCCTCCGCCTTCGCCTTGTCCGTGCCCGCGAGCTCGATGTCGAACACCTTGCCCTGCCGGACGCTGGCGACGCCGTCGACGCCGAGCGACTTCAACGCACCCTCGATCGCCTTGCCCTGCGGATCGAGGATGCCCGTTTTCAACGTCACGGTAACACGTGCCTTCACGTCAGATTCCTCTTAGCTCTTCACCAGCACCGGGCCGGAGCCCGCCGGACGCTCGTTCTCCATGAGAATGCCGAGACGCTTGGCGACTTCGGTATAGGCCTCGAGCAGCCCACCGAGGTCCCTGCGGAAACGGTCCTTGTCGAGCTTCTCGTTCGACTTGATGTCCCACAGGCGGCAGCTATCCGGCGAGATCTCGTCGGCGACGATGATCCGCATCATCTCGTTCTCGAACAGCCGGCCGCACTCCATCTTGAAGTCGACGAGGCGGATGCCGATGCCGAGGAAGAGACCGGTGAGGAAGTCGTTGACACGGATGGCAAGTGCCATGATGTCGTCGATTTCCTGCGGTGTCGCCCACCCGAAAGCGGTGATGTGCTCTTCCGACACCATGGGATCGTTGAGCTGGTCGTTCTTGTAGTAGAACTCGATGATCGAGCGGGGCAGCTGCGTGCCCTCCTCGATGCCGAGGCGCTGCGACAGCGAGCCGGCGGCAACGTTCCGCACCACCACTTCCAGCGGCACGATCTCGACTTCGCGGATCAATTGCTCGCGCATATTGAGGCGGCGGATGAAATGGGTCGGCACCCCGATGTCGTTGAGGTGCTGAAACAGGTACTCCGAGATCCGGTTGTTGAGGACACCCTTGCCCTCGATCACCTGATGCTTTTTCGCATTGAACGCGGTGGCGTCATCCTTGAAGTGCTGGATCAGGGTACCGGGCTCCGGGCCTTCGTAAAGAACCTTTGCCTTGCCTTCATAAATGCGACGCCGACGGCTCATGGGGATGTACCGTGTTTTGTTGAAATCCATGTATTTGGTGTGCTCCGGTTGACGAGACTACGACCCACAGCGGAGCTGCCGTGAACGGCCCGGACCCCTAGAAACAGAACGGGAACCCAGCCTTAGGCAACCTATCCGATTGGCTGTCCCAGCACAATCGATCCGGCCGTCCGGCATCAAACTTATACCGCCTTGCCTGCGGCTTAACGGCTCGTTGTTTTGCCGATTCCTGCCCCCTATCTAGGCATGCACCGGGGCTCTCGCAACGAGGGCCAGCCGGGTCCAGTCAGCAGGGAATTGGAAAAGGCATGAGCACGTTGGACAAGCGCGAGGAAGGCTTCGAGAAGAAGTTTGCCCTCGACGAGGAGCAGAAATTCAAGGCGGAAGCCCGCCGCAACCGGCTGCTCGGTCTGTGGGCGGCCGAAAAGCTCGGCATTACCGGCGATGCCGCCACGGCCTATGCCAAGGAGGTGGTCGCGGCCGATTTCGAGGAAGCCGGTGACGCCGACGTCCTGCGCAAGGTCATGGCCGACTTCGCCGCCAAGAACGTCGCCATCACCGAACAGGCGATTCGGGCCAAGATGAACGAGCTGATCGCGGTGGCGGCGGCCGAGGTGAAGGCCGGGAAATAAGGCGAAGCATCATTCCGGGGCCACGTCTGCGACGCGCCCCCGGAATGCCAACCAGCTATCCCTCCTTGAACCCATATTCCGGCACGTTGCCGCTGGCGCCGTAATATTTGTACGGCAGGAATTTGCCGCTCATCGTGAACTTGACGCGGTCGCCCTTCGGATTCGCCACGCGCTCGATCGCCATGTCGAAGTCGATCGCCGACATGATGCCGTCGCCGAACTCCTCCTCGATCAGCGCCTTCCAGGCCGGGCCGTTGACCATCACCATCTCGTAGAAGCGGTAGATCAGCGGGTCGGTCGGCGGCATCGGCGTGCCGGTGCCGCGCATCGGCACCTCGTTCAGCATGGCAGTCTCCGCCTTCGACAGGCCGAACAGTTCGCCGGCGTTGGCCGCCTGCGGCTTCGTCAGTTTCATCTGGCCGAGGATCGCGCCTGTTATCAGCACCTCGGAATAGCCGCCGATCTTCTCGCAGATATATTTCCAGCTCCAGCCCTTCTCGCGCTTGATGTCGAGCAGCTTCTCGGTGAGGTCTTCGCGTTTCATGTCAGGGTCTCCTTGGCTAAGACTATGTCGCGCCGGCTCATTTCCTCGAGGCAGCGGATAGACGCGACGCTTTTTTGTGCCACTTTGGCAGGCACGAAACGTGCCAATGACCGAGGCTACGGATTTACGTGCCTCGCCTCATCGCCTCGGAAATGCTTCCGTAAATCCCCTGATCGCATCGAGCACCGGCCTCTGATCGCCCGCGAAGAACCAGTGATCGTTGCCGTCGAGCTCGACGAATTGCGCACCTTTGATCCGGCTCGCCACATCGCGGCCGGCCGCGATCCGTACGGCCTTGTCGTCCCGACGATGCAACACCAGTGTCGGCATGGCAATTTGCGGCAAAAGCTGCCGCACGTCGGCGTCGCGAAACGCCTCGAGCACGGCCGAGATGCCGCCGGGACTGGAGGCCGCGCGCAATAGCCCCGCCCACCAGGCGCGGGCCTGGGGATCGCCGGCAAGGCTGGGTGCGAAGGTCTCAATCCCCACCGGACCTCCCCATTGCGCGATGAGGTGCTTGCTCCAGGCGTCGTACTGGCTGGCGCGCAACGCGTGCGGATAGTCCTGCGACCAGCAGCCCTTGGCCAATGCACCGAACAGGATGAGTCCGGCCACAAGACGCGGCTCGTCAACGGCGAATTTGATGCAGGCCGGCCCGCACTCGGATGCGCCGAACAGCACGACGCGGCGCGCATCCGCGGCGCGCAGCACGGTGCCGATATCCTCCGCGGTGACGTCAATGCCCGGCGCAGATCCAACCCGGTCGGACAACCCGATGCCGCGGCGATCGAACACGATCAGCCGCCCAAGCTTCATCAGCGAGGCCAGAAACGCCCGGCTCGCGGGGTGCTCCCAGGCGCGCTCCACATGCGACACGAAGCCGGGCATGACCAGGATGTCGAGCGGACCGCTGCCATAGGTCTGATACGCCAGATGCACACCGGCGCCCTTGACGTAGCGCGTCGCTGGTACGGAGTGTGCCGCCGCAGGACTCATCAACGCCGCGGTCTCTGCTTCCGGCGTAACACCAAGCTCGTCACGCAGCCGCCGCGTCAGTGCCGCATGGTGCCGCTCTGCCGCGCTGCGGTCGCCCGCCAGCAGCAGGCTGCGGATCAGATGCCGGCCATAGACCTCGCTCAAAGGATCGAGCTCGGCCAGACGGGTCGCATGCGCGGTCGCGGCGAAGTAGTCTCCGGCAGCGGTCTTGTCCTGCACCAGACGCTCCAGCGCGTGCATCAGCCGTCCCCGCAGCGCCTCGCGGCGGAAGAACGCCCAGTCGTCGAATTCCAGACAGCCCTCCGGCGAGAAGCCTGCGAGGAAATCTCCCCGATAAGTCTGGCAGGCTTCGTCAAAGTCACCGCGATCGCAGGCGCTCTCGAAAATATGTGCATCGACCTGCAGCGCGACTGCCGGAGACCATCGCAGACTGGTGCGGTCGGTCTCGAACACCTGCTGACCGAGCGTCAGCTCGATTCGGTGAAGCAGCCGCCGCAACCGCGCAAGGCCCGTCTCGCGGTCAGTTTCAGGCCACAGCAGCGTCGCCACGATTTCGCGGGCCACAGCGCCCTTGGCCTCCGCGAGATAGACCAGCAGCGCCAGGCCCTTGCGCAAGGCCAACTTGATCGGGCGGCCGTCGGCGTGGACCTCAGGGAACCCGAATGTCCCCAGCGAGAAAGCCGTCATGAAAGTCCTCCCTCCCCTTGCGGCGCCCCCGGGGGACGCACAGGGGACGGTCCAGCAATAGCAGTCGGGGCAGATCGAGCCTGCTCGCGGGCGAGCAATTCAGGCTCCTCCATGCGGCACGGCTGCATCAGGCACAATAGGAAAAAACATGATCTCGCGCCTCCTGATCCTGCTCTACGCCATCGTGAGCTACGTGATCTTCACGGTCTCATTTCTCTATGCGCTCGGTTTCGTCGGCAATTATGTCGTGCCCAAGTCGATCGATATGTCGATCGATAAGTCGATCGATGTCGGCAACCCCACGGACCTGAGCTTCACCATCGTCGTCAACCTGCTGCTGATGAGCCTGTTTGCGATCCAGCACAGCGTCATGGCGCGCCCGGCCTTCAAACGATGGTCGGCCAAATTCCTTCCCCTCGCCTGCCAGCGCAGCACCTATGTGCTGCTCTCCAGCCTGATCTTGTTGCTGCTGTTCTGGCAGTGGCGTCCGATCCCGACGCCGATCTGGGAGGCGAGCGGAACGGTGGCCTGGTTGCTGATCGGCGTGCATTGGCTGGGCTGGCTCATCGCGTTCGCCTCGACCCACATGATCGATCATTTCGATCTGTTCGGCCTCCGCCAGGCCTTCGTCGCGTTCCGCGGGAGCGAGATACCAGGTCAATCGTTCAGGACGCCGCTGCTCTACAAGATCGTGCGCCATCCCATCATGCTCGGCCTTCTGCTCGCGTTCTGGGCCACGCCCGAGATGACTGTTGGCCACCTTCTGTTTGCGCTCGCAAACACCGCCTACATCCTGGCCGCGCTTCAGTTCGAGGAGCGCGACCTGATCGCCGAGTTCGGCGCGACCTACCATGACTATCGCCGGCGCGTTCCCATGCTGCTGCCGCGTCTTTTCGGTCGTCGGACGGAAGATCGCCAGCCGCCTCGGCCTGCTGGAGCGTCGCAATGAATACAATATCAGCTATTCCCCGGATGTCGGCGGAGGCCGCCACGTTTGCCGATACGCTGGATGGGCTTGACGTCGGTCTTTGTCTCGTTGACGCGGAGGCGCGTCTCATTCACGCCAATACTGCCGGGCAGGACATGATCGAAGCGCGCGACATCCTGCACGAAATCCGCGGGCACCTCGCGGCTTGCGATCCGACGGTCAACCGGACCCTGCAGCATTTTTTCGCCGCCGCCGGGCAGGAAAACGCGTTCCTCGGCGCCGACGGGATCGCGCTGCCGATGATCGGGCGGGATGGGAAGCGCCACGTCGCCCATGCTCTGCCGTTAACTTCCGGCGCGCGCCGACGTGGGGATGTCGCCTACAGCGCCGTCGCCGCGCTGTTCGTCCGCAGGGCGGCGCTGATGCTACCGTCTCGTTCCGAAGTGATCGGCAAGGCATTCAAACTGACGCCGACCGAGTTGCGTGTGATGCTCGCGATCGTCGAACGCGGCGGCGTTCCCGAAGTGGCGGCGGCACTCGGCGTCGCCAATACGACGATCAAGACGCATGTCCGGCGCCTGTTTGAAAAGACCGGTGCAGCGCGACAGGCAGATTTCGTCAAGCTTGTCGCGGGATATGCGACGCCGTTACGCAAACCTGCCGAATGCAGACAATCCGTTGGAGCGACACGATGAGAGCAATTCTATGCAGCTCATTCACTGGCCCCGCCGATTTGCGCCTTAGTGAAATCGACGAGCCGAAGCCCTCCGGCGACGAGATCCTGATCGACGTCCATGCGGCCTCCGTCAGTTTCATGGACCAGTTGGTGGTCTCGGGTCTCTATCAGATGCGGCCGCCGACGCCCTTCGTGCCCGGCACGGAAGCATCCGGTGTCGTCGTCGCGGTCGGCGACAAGGTCACGGGATTCGCGCCTGGTGACCGCGTGGCGTGCAGCGCCTGGACCGGCGGCTACGCCGAACGGATGATAGCGAAGGACTCAAAGTGCGTGCTTCTGCCGGAAGGCGTCGCGTTCGAGGCAGCGGCGACGGTCCTGCACAATTACGGCACGGCCTATTATGCGCTGGTCGAGCGGGCCAGGGCGCAGCGCGGCGAAACGCTGTTCGTCACCGGTGCCGCCGGCGGAGTCGGCCTTGCCGCGGTCGACCTTGGCCGCCACCTGGGCCTGCGCGTCGTCGCCGGTATCGGCTCCGATGACAAGGGTGCCCTCGTCCGCAATTATGGGGCTGGCGAAATCGTCAACTATAGTAGCGAGGATCTGCGCGACCGCATCAAGTCGATCACGTCAGGAGAAGGCATCGACATCGGCTTCGACACGATCGGCGGCGCGATTTTCGAGCAGATGGCGCGGTCGATGAAATGGGGCGGACGGCTGATGCCGATCGGCTTCACCAGCGGCGAAATTCCCCAGCTCCCGATGAACCTGCCGCTGCTCAAGAACTATTCCATCCTCGGCGTCTTCGTCGGCGCCTGGGCGGAGAAATTCTCAGCTGATGCCGCGCGTATGAACGCCACGCTGATGCAATTGCTGGCCGAGGGAAAAATCCGTCCGCACATCGATCGCGTCCTTCGTTTGGAGGAGGCCGGAGAAGCCATGCGCGCCGTGGCCAACCGAACGGTTCAGGGGCGAATTGTCCTCAAGATCAGGTAAGGTGAGCCGGAAAGAGAGAACAAAACCGATGACACAGATCATCATCGACAAACGCTTTTGCGGTCCTCCGAACTCCGGCAACGGCGGCTATGTCTGCGGCCGGCTCGCCCGCCACATTCCCGGCGCCGCGGAGATAACGCTGCGCGCGCCGCCGCCGCTGGACACTCCGCTCGATGCGGTCGCAACCGACGACGGCACATGGGAGCTTCGCGACGGCAACAAGATCGTCGCGACCGGGCAGCCGGCAAGCGTGGAGCTTTCGCGACTGGAGACAGCCAGCTTCGAGGACGCCTGCGCCGCCGAATTGCTGACGCCGGTCAAGCCGCACGAGCATCCATTGCCGACATGTTTCGTGTGCGGTCCGGCAAGGGCGAAAGGCGACGGCTTGCGCATTTTTGCCGGCGCGCTCCGTGGTCACAACGCCGTTCTCGCGGCGAGCTGGACGCCGGATCAGAATCTCGCCGCCGACGACGGCCTCGTCGCGCCGGAATTCCTCTGGTCGGCGCTCGACTGCCCCACCGGTTTTGCCTGCAATTGCGATCCACAGAGCGGCGGCTTCGACAAGGCACCGCTGCTGCTGGGGCGAATGTCAGCACGGATCGAAGCCCGCCCGCGCCCGGGAGAACGCTGCATCATCACGGCCTGGCCCATCGGCCGCGACGGCCGCAAACGCGCGGCCGAAGCTGCGCTTCACGATGAAGCCGGGAGATTGCTGGCGGTGGCGCGAGCGACATGGATTGCGGTCCAGCGCGAAGTGCAGCTCGGACGTCCTTCGTAGAGGGGACATGGGTGCCCGGTACCAGGAGGGCCAGCTTTCCAGCTAACCACGGGAGCACTCCACTTTGGCCACCGTGCGACGCTGCCAAGCCTCGAGAAGCGTTGAACCCACGTTTAATCAAAGATATTCTTGCAGTTGTCGCCAAGCAAAAAAGATCCAAGAGGGTACGCGATGGTCCGCAAGTTAAAGGCATTTGCAATCCTTGCTACGGGCATGTTCATCGCTGGCGTCGCAAATGCCGAGGCACAGCAGCCGGAGCTTAATGCGCCTGACCTGGTCCTCGTTAATGGCAAGGTTCTGACCTTAGACGACCGATCGACCGTCACGGAGGCAGTCGCCGTCGCGGATGGAAAGATCATCGCGACCGGAACCAGTGCTTCGATCAAGGCGCTTGCAGGCGCCCGGACCCGCGTGCTCGATGTGTCTGGCAAGACCGTCATCCCCGGATTGATCGATACACACGCTCACTTCAAGGCCGCTGGTCTGGGCGACTATGTCGTAACCCTGGGCCGAGCCAAGACCGTTGCGGACGCGCTCGAGGCCATCAAATCGTTCGTCACCAAGAAGAAGCCGGGTGAGTGGATTGTAGGTGGCGCGTGGCACCCGCCCTCGCAATTGGCCGAGAAGCGCTATCTCACGAGGCAGGAGATCGATAGCGTTGCTCCGAACAACCCGGTCTATCTTCGCACCGTCGGGCATTTCTCGATGGCGAACACCATGGCTCTACAAGTGGTCGGTGTCGACAAGACCACCTCGGATCCGAGTGGTGGAAAGTTTGAACGCGACGCAGCCGGTGAATTGACCGGCGTGCTCGTGGAGACGGCGATCGATCGGGTCGAGAAGGCCATACCACCCTGGACAGAAGACGACGAAATGCGGCAATTCACCATCGCCGAAGGTGTGCTGAACAGCTTCGGCATCACCAGTGTGATCGAAGGCGCAACAGAGCCGCGCGATGTCCGCACGCTGCAGAAGCTTGTCGCAGCCGGGAAAGCCACTTTGCGCACCGGCGTGATGTTTCGACCGGAGCCCCCAGCCGATGTGACGGCATGGGAAGCGATCATGTCAGGCAATGGGGCCTCATCAGGCTTCGGCGACGATTGGCTCAAGTTCGCGGGCATCAAGATCTTTTACGACGGCGGCATGACGCTGAAGACAGCGCTCATGCGTGACGTGTATCCCGATTCACACGACAACTATCACGGCATCACGCAGCAGACTCCCGAGCGGCTGAAGCAACTCATCTCCGTCTGCAACCGTTATGACTGGCGTGTCGGTGTCCACGTGGTGGGCGATCTGGGTATTGACCAGGTGCTCGATGCCTTCGAGGCAGCGGATAAAGAAAAATCGATCCGCGACCGTCGCTTCGTCCTCATCCACGCCAGCCTGATCCGGCCAGAACAGATGGAGCGTGCGCAAAGACTGGGAGTCCGCATAGATTTCCAGAACGTTTTCATGTGGGATAAGGCAGCGACCGTCGAACGATTTCTCGGGAAAGCAACCGCCGACCGCGCCGTGCCGACTAGGACGTTGATCGAAAAAATGGGGCTCAACAGCCTCGGCGCCGGGACGGATTTTCCGGTCAACCCGATCAACCCCTTCCTCAACATGTACATCATGGTCACCAGGAAGGACCCCAACGGAAACGTCTACGGCTCGGCAGAAACCATCACGCGCGAGCAGGCCCTCCGGCTCTACAGCAGCGCGGCTTCGCGTTATACGTTCGATGAAGCGCGCAAAGGGACCATTGAGCCCGGAAAGCTGGCGGACATCGTGGTGCTCTCTGCTGACTACGCGGCCGTGCCGGAGGAGCAGATCAAGGACATCAAGGTGGACCTGACCCTGGTCGGCGGCAAGGTGGTCTTCCAGCGCTGAACCGGCCCTGATCGGCCAAGGTGAGCGACAGCGACCATTCGCTCTGCTTCCCGACGAAATCTACACGCTCTGCTCGATCATCCCCTGCAACCGTACCAGCTCCGCCTCGAGATCCCGCTCCACGTCCGCAGCCCGCATCTCGATCACGCGATAATCGCGCGCCTCGAGCCACGCCCGCCGCGACGCGCGATCCGCGACGATCGTCTCGTTCTCGCCCGTGTTCACCAGTTCGATCGCGATCCGGTGCGGGAACGAGACGAAGTCCGGGATATGCCGCCCCACAGGAGTCTGGCGCTTGAACTGGCCTGCGAAGCGGCGGTCGCGTGTAAGGGCCTGCCAAAGCAGCCGCTCGGCATCGGTTGGGTTGCGGCGGAGCAGACGGGCGAGGCCGCGCACGGTGGAGCCGCTGTCGGGCACGCCGCCACCCTGCCCGTGCTCGGCCAACAGCGCGCGCAGGCGCGTTGCCTGCTCGCCGTCGAGCACGCCGCCCTTGGCCGGTCCTTTCCGTCCCTCCGCGATCGCCATCACCACGCCGTGCAGGGTGTGCATGTCCTGTTTGGTCGGCTCCATCCGGGTGAAGATGTTGCGCAGGTTCACCAGCATGGTGTCGCGCTTCTCGGCCGGGCGCAGAAATTCGACCCGGTCGAGTTCGCGGATGAGATTGTCGAAGAAGGCCTGCATCTGGTGCTGCGAGGCGCGCTCGGAGCGCTCCGGCATGGCGTGCGGCAGCTCGCCGGAGGTCGCCCGCTTGAACCATTCGTAGCCGACCAGCAGCACCGCTTGGGCGAGGTTGAGCGAGGCAAAGCCCGGATTGACCGGGAACGTAATGATGCGGTTGGCGAGCCCGACCTCCTCATTGGTCAGGCCCCAGCGCTCCCGGCCGAACAGGATACCGGCCTTGCCGCCGGCGGCGGCGTGCCCGGAAATCTCGCTAGCTGCGGCTTCCGGTCCCACCACCGGCTTGGCCTGGTCGTGGGGACGCGCGGTGGTGGCGAACAGCAGGTCGAGGTCGGCGACGGCCTCACCGACCGTGTCAAACAATTCGACCTTGTCCAGAATATAGTCGGCCCCGGCGGCGGCGCGCTGGGCGGCGATGTTGGGCCAGCCATCGCGAGGGTTGACGATGCGCAATCGGCTCAGCGCGAAATTGCCCATGGCGCGCGCGGCCATGCCGATGTTTTCGCCCAGCTGCGGCTCGACCAGGATCACGATGGGACCGTCGAGAGAAAGGCCCGCTTTGCTCTTGTCAGTCCCGGACATCTCGCTTCGCTTTCACACTGGTTCTCAAGGTCTTGGACAGGCGCTCTTCATGAATTGATTCAAGGCCGGTCCTGACCTGGTCTGACCTCGGTCTTGGGCCGGCGCCCGTTCGCCTGTCGTTTGCCTGTCCTGACGAAATTCTCAAGGGAAATAACGGGTTGGATTCGACTTTTGAATCTCGCCTGAAACCTCAGCCCGGTCCCCGCGGCAGGGCTGCTCCCGCCCCCCATCTGCGGAGGCTGGATGAGCTAAAAGTGCATAATCCCTTGGCTTTCGCCGGCCGCGTCCCGGTGCTAAGAGGCGGCGGATATTCCCGTGGCGCGCCACAAGCGCCGTTCCCAAGAGGCTTCCCCGATCATGGCAAAAATCAAGGTGTCCAACCCCGTCGTCGAACTCGATGGCGACGAGATGACCCGGATCATCTGGCAGTACATCAAGGACAAGCTGATCAACCCGTTCCTGGATGTCGAGCTGCAATATTTCGACCTGGGAATGGAGTACCGCGACCACACCAACGATCAGGTCACGATCGACGCCGCCGAGGCGATCAAGAAGGTCGGCGTCGGCGTCAAGTGCGCCACGATCACCCCGGACGAAGCCCGGGTGAAGGAGTTCAACCTCAAGCAGATGTGGAAGTCGCCGAACGGCACCATCCGCAACATCCTCGGCGGCGTGATCTTCCGCGAGCCGATCATCTGCAAGAACGTGCCGCGCCTGGTTCCCGGCTGGACCAAGCCGATCATCATCGGCCGCCACGCCTATGGCGACCAGTATCGCGCCACCGACATCAAGTTCCCGGGCAAGGGTACGCTGACGATGAAGTTCGTCGGCGAGGACGGCACCGTCATCGAGAAGGAAGTGTTCAAGACCCCGGGCGCCGGCGTCGCGATGCAGATGTACAATCTCGACGATTCCATCATCGACTTCGCCCGCGCATCGTTGAATTACGGCCTGCTGCGTAACTACCCGGTCTATCTCTCGACCAAGAACACGATCATGAAGGTCTATGACGGTCGGTTCAAGGACATCTTCCAGGACATCTACGAGCGCGAGTTCAAGAAGGAATTCGACGCCAAGGGCCTGACCTACGAGCACCGCCTGATCGACGACATGGTCGCCTCCGCGCTGAAATGGTCCGGCGGTTATGTCTGGGCCTGCAAGAACTACGACGGCGACGTGCAGTCCGACACGGTGGCGCAGGGCTACGGCTCGCTCGGCCTGATGACCTCGGTTCTCCTCACCCCCGACGGCAAGACGGTAGAAGCCGAAGCCGCCCACGGCACGGTGACCCGCCACTACCGCGAGCATCAGAAGGGCAAGGAGACCTCGACCAACTCGATCGCATCGATCTTCGCCTGGACCCGTGGCCTGTCGCACCGCGCCAAGCTCGACAACAATGCCGAGCTCGCCAAGTTCGCCAACACCCTGGAGAAGGTCTGCGTCGACACTGTCGAGGAAGGCTACATGACCAAGGACCTCGCGCTCCTGGTCGGCGCCGACCAGCGCTGGCTCTCGACAACCGGCTTCCTCGACAAGGTCGCCGAGAACCTCGGCAAGGCGCTGGCGGCGTAAGCCGTCCGCAATTTCGCCCGACTGGGCCGGACATCATCACGGGCCGCGTCGCAAACGCGGCCCGTTCGCTTATTTGGACCTTTGCGCGGAGATGCGACCATGTCGATCAAGCTTGCCGTCCCCTGCCTGTTGCTGCTCGCTGGACCGGCTGTGGCCGCCGACCCGCTTCCCGACGCCATCGCCGCGCCCGGCGAGAGCATCGTGCTCAGCGTCCACGCCGAGGGCGCGCAGGTCTATGAATGCAAGGCCGGCACCGACGGCAAGCTCGCCTGGGCTTTTCGTGAACCGATCGCCACCCTGCTCGCCGAGGGCAAGACGATCGGCCGGCACTATGCCGGACCGAACTGGGAGCATGCCGACGGCAGCGCCGTGGCCGCCAAGGCCGCCGGCAATGCGCCGGGTACCACTGCCGCCGACATTCCCTGGCTGAAGCTGGAAGTGACCGCCCACCGCGGCAGCGGCGTCCTCACGCCCGTTACCACGGTTCAGCGCATCAACACCCATGGCGGCAAGCTCGACGGCGCGTGCGACAAGGCCGGCGACTTCAAGAGCGCGCCCTATTCGGCCGACTACGTCTTCCTGAAGAAGGGCTGAGCCCTCAGCGGTCGGTGCCGTCGCGCTCCACCTGCGCCAGCTCCGCCACTGCAAGGTCGCCGCTGCCCTCCAGCCGCGCCTTTGCCGTCTTGTGGACGTGCGCGGCGAGCGTCGGCATGCGTTCGATCAAGGCGTGAAAGTCCTGGGCGTCGAGCACCAGCAGCCGGCTCTTGCGTGTCGCCGTCACCGTGCCGCTGCGTTTTGTCTTATGCAGCAGCGCGATCTCGCCGAAGAATGTGCCATCCGCGAGCCGCACCTGCTGGTTCGGCAGCGCGATCTCGACCTCGCCGGCGGTGATGAAATACATCGACGAAGCCGCATCGCCCCGCCGCACCAGGATCTCGGCCTGCTCGATCGTGCGCGCCCGCAGCAGCCGCATGATGTCGGCGATCTCGGATGCGCTGAGATGCGAGAACAGCGGCACCCGCGCCAGCATGCCCCAGGTGACCACGAAGTCGCGCCGCTTCACCTCTTCCGCAAAGGCCGTCGAGATGATCGCGACCGGCAGCGCGATCATGGCAAAGCCGCTGATGATGGTGAAGACGGAGATGAACTTTCCGAGCGCCGTCACCGGCACGACGTCGCCGTAACCGACGGTGCCAAGCGTCACGATCGCCCACCACATCGCCTGCGGAATGGTTCCGAGCTTGTCCGGCTGCACGTCGCGCTCGATGGCATAGAGCAGCGAGGCAAACGTCAGCACCGCGCCGATCAGGATGACGATGCAGCCGATCAGCGCCCGCCGCTCCGCGTGCACGGCCGCGAGCAGCGACCGCATCGCCGGCGAGTAGCGCACCAGCTTGAAGAACGGCAGCACGCCGAGCGCTGCCAGCGTCGCATGCCGGCCCGTGGCCAGCACGATCGCAGCCGGCAGGAACGCGAGCAGATCGAGGATGCCGAGTGCGGAGAAGACATAGCTGAGCCGGTCGGACAGCGCGGACGCTGCGCGCTGGGTATGGCCCGCCACGGTCCACAGCCGCGCCGCATATTCCAGCGCGAACACGATCACGGACAGGATGGTGATCGCCGAAAACAGCGCGCCGAATTGCGCGTCCAGCTCCGGCACCGAGGCAAGGATCATCGCGGCGACATCGAGCACGATGACGCCGATGATCAGCTGGATGAAGCGCGACCCGACCGAGTAGGCCAGCGGATCATGCTCCAGCAATTCGTAGAGGCGATCCCTCAGATTGGGATCGCGAAGCCCAATTCCTCGCGGAACGGGGCGCACCTGCCTACGCGCCGGCCGATTTTTGTTCAGCCATGGCTTTTTCGATCGCCGTGAGCGCCGCGGCAGCATTTTCGCCATCAGGGCCGCCGGCCTGCGCCATGTCGGGCCGCCCGCCGCCGCCCTTGCCGCCGAGCGCTTCGGAGGCGACCTTCACCAGATTGACCGCATTGAAACGCGAAGTGAGGTCCGCGGTGACGCCGACCACGACGCCGGCCTTGCCATCCTCGGTGACGCCGACGATAGCGACGACGCCGGAGCCGATCTGCTTCTTGCCGTCGTCGGCAAGGCTCTTGAGATCCTTCATCTCGATGCCCTCGACCGCGCGCGCCATCAGCTTGACGTCGCCGACTTCGCGCACACCTGAGGCCGCGCCGTTGCTCGAAGCTGCACCGCCGCCCATCGCCAGCTTCTTGCGGGCGTCGGAGAGTTCGCGCTCGAGCTTCTTGCGCTCCTCCATCAGAGCGGCAATGCGCGCCGGGACGTCGTCGATCGAGGTGCGCAGCTCGTGGGCCGCGGTCTTCGCTAGCGCCATGGTGTCGTTGGCGTGTTTTCGCGCGTAGTTGCCGGTTAAAGCCTCGATGCGGCGCACGCCGGAGGCGACCGCGCTCTCGCCCGTCAGCGTGATCAGCCCGATGTCGCCGGTCCGCCTGACATGCGTGCCGCCGCAAAGTTCGACCGACCAGCCGAGAGCGTTGGCGCCGCGCTCGCGCGCGGTCCGGCCCATCGAGACGACGCGAACCTCGTCGCCATATTTCTCGCCGAACAGGGCGCGTGCGCCGGCCTCACGGGCCTCGTCCACGCCCATGACGCGGGTCGAGACTTCGTCATTCTCCAGCACCACCTCGTTGGCGATGTCCTCGACGCGCGCGAGCTCTTCCGCCGTGATCGGCTTCGGATGCACGAAGTCAAAACGTAAACGATCCGGCGCGACCATCGAGCCGCGCTGGGCGATGTGGTCGCCGAGCACCTGGCGCAGCGCCTCGTGGATGAGATGGGTCGCCGAATGATGCGCGCGGATCGAAAAGCGCCTGCCGTGATCCACTTCGAGCTGCAGCGCGGTGCCGAGCTTCAGCTCGCCGCTCTCCAATGTGCCGACGTGAACGAAGAAATCACCGAGCTTCTTCTGAGTGTCGGTGACGCGGAACTTGATGCCGCCCTCGCCGGTCAATACGCCGGTGTCACCGACCTGGCCGCCGGACTCCGCGTAGAAAGGCGTCTGGTTCAGCACGATCGCCCCTAGCTCGCCGGCCTTGAGGCTCGTGGCTTCCTTGCTGTCCTTGACCAGCGCAGTGACCACGCCTTCAGCGCTCTCGGTCTCGTAGCCCAGGAATTCGGTTGCGCCCAGCTTCTCACGCAGCGGGAACCAGATCGATTCGGAAGCCGCCTCGCCAGACCCCTTCCAGGATTCGCGCGCCTTGGCCTTCTGACGCTCCATCGCATCGGTGAAGGAGGCCTGGTCGACGCTGATGCCGCGCGACTTCAGCGCGTCCTGCGTCAAATCGAGCGGGAAGCCGTAAGTGTCGTACAGCGTGAAGGCGACGTCGCCGTCGAACATGTCGCCCTTCTTCAAGGACGCGCTCTTCTCGTCGAGAATGGCGAGGCCGCGCGTCAGCGTCTTGCGGAAGCGGGTTTCTTCCAGCCGCAGCGTTTCCTCGATCAAATTTTCCGCGCGCATCAGATCCGGATAGGCTTGGCCCATCTCGCGCACCAGCGCCCAGACCAGGCGATGCATCAGCGGCTCTTGCGCACCGAGCAGCTGCGCATGGCGCATCGCGCGGCGCATGATCCGGCGCAGCACGTAGCCGCGGCCCTCGTTCGAGGGCAGCACGCCGTCGGCGACGAGGAAGGCCGACGAGCGCAGATGGTCGGCGATGACGCGGAACGAGGCCACGGTCTTCTCGTCCGGTCCGCTTCCGAGCGCCGACGCCGTCGCGTCGATCAAATGACGGAACAGGTCGGTCTCGAACACGCTATCGACGCCCTGCATGATGCAGGCCATGCGCTCCAGCCCCATGCCGGTGTCGATCGAGGGACGCGGCAGCGCCACGCGCTCCTCCTTCGTCACCTGCTCGTACTGCATGAAGACGAGATTCCAGAATTCGAGGAAGCGATCGCCATCCTCCTCAGGCGAGCCCGGAGGCCCGCCCCAGATGTGCTCGCCGCGATCGATGAAGATCTCCGAGCACGGCCCGCACGGGCCGGTGTCGCCCATCGCCCAGAAATTGTCCGAGGTCGGGATGCGGATGATGCGGTCGTCGGAGAAGCCCGCGATCTTCTCCCACAGTCCAGCCGCCTCGTCGTCGGTGTGGTAGACCGTGACGAGCAGCTTGTCTTTCTTGAGCCCGAATTCCTTCGTGATGAGCGTCCAGGCCAGCTCGATCGCGCGCTCCTTGAAATAGTCGCCGAAGGAGAAGTTGCCGAGCATCTCGAAGAAGGTGAGATGGCGCGCGGTGTAGCCGACATTGTCGAGGTCATTGTGCTTGCCGCCGGCGCGCACGCATTTCTGCGAGGTGGTGGCGCGCTGATAGGGCCGCTTCTCGACGCCGGTGAAGACGTTCTTGAACTGCACCATGCCGGCATTGGTGAACATCAACGTCGGATCGTTGCGCGGCACCAATGGCGAGGACGACACGATCTCGTGGCCGTTCTCGGCAAAGAAATTCAGAAAGGTCGACCTGATCTCGTTGACGCCGCTCATTTTCATCCAATCGGGTGTGCTTGCACCCGCCTTCCAGCCATCCAAACCGCAAGTTTGGGCTGATATCTGCGGGCCAATGCGCTTTTAGACAAGGCCAGCTTCGCTGTCCAGAAACTGTGCAACCAGATCAAGGCGTTGCCGCAGTCGCGTAATCCGTTGGAAAGCCGCCGATGCCGCGTTGACAGGCTTGGCCGGCCTGTGGTCTTTACCTATCTGTATCGTACGGCCACGTCGGGAGAGACCGGCACTGGTAGCCGGCGCCGAAGGAGCAACCGCCCCGGAAACTCTCAGGCAAAAGGACCGCGTGGCTTTGACAGCATCTGGAAAGAGGCGCCGACGGGCCAAGACCTTTTAAAGGGTAGGTTCGGACAGCGTCCGCCGACGGGATAATACTCTCAGGCACAGCGACAGATGGGGCTTCGACTGGTGTCCACGGGAAATCGTTCCCGGGGAACCGCCGAGGGCCCCCCGATGCTTGCGCGTGACGACAAAGACTCCCTGAAACGCACCCCGCTTTACGACCTGCATGTCTCGCTCGGCGGCAAGATGGTGCCGTTCGCCGGCTATGACATGCCGGTGCAATATCCGGCCGGAGTCCTGAAGGAGCACCTTCATACCCGCAACGCAGCCGGCCTGTTCGACGTCTCCCACATGGGCCAGATCGCACTCCGGCCGAAATCCGGCAAGGTCGAGGACGCCGCCCGCGCGCTGGAACGGCTGGTGCCGCAGGATATTTTGGCGATCGCGCCTGGCCGGCAGCGCTACGCCCAGTTCACCAATGCCGAGGGCGGGATTCTGGATGATCTGATGGTCGCCAATTTCGGCGATCACCTCTTCCTGGTCGTCAACGCCGCCTGCAAGGCCGAGGACGAGGCGCATCTGCGCGCGAATCTCTCGGACGATTGCGTCATCGAGCAGCTGGCTGACCGCGCGCTGATCGCGCTGCAGGGGCCGAAGGGGGAATCGGCGCTGGCGAAATTATGTGCAGAGGCGCCCGCCATGAAATTCATGGATTCCGGCCCGCACAAGGTTGCCGGCCTCGACTGCTTCGTCTCGCGCTCCGGCTATACCGGCGAGGACGGCTTCGAGATTTCGGTTCCTGCCGGCGATGCCGAACGGCTCGCCAAGGCCCTGCTGGACAATCCTGACGTCATGCCGATCGGGCTCGGCGCCCGTGACAGCCTGCGGCTCGAGGCCGGGCTTTGTCTTTACGGCCACGACATCGACACCGCGACCACGCCGGTCGAGGCGGCACTGGAATGGTCGGTGCAGAAGAGCCGCCGCACCGGCGGCGCGCGTGGCGGGGGCTTCCCCGGCGCGGCAAAGATTCTCGCCCATTTCGACCATGGCGCATCCCGCCGCCGCGTCGGCCTGCGCACCGAGGGCCGCGCGCCGGTGCGCGAAGGCGCGCTGCTGTTTGCGGATGCGACCTCCGCCGAGCCGATCGGAAAGGTCACCTCGGGCGGTTTCGGCCCGAGCCTGAATGCGCCGGTCGCGATGGGCTATGTGCCCACCGCATCGAGCGCGATCGACACAAAACTCTTCGCCGAGGTGCGCGGCCAACGCCTGGCCGTGCAAATCGCCGCCATGCCCTTCGTGAAAAACACCTACAAACGCTGAGGACCGAGAAAATGACCACGACGCTCTACACCTCCGACCACGAATGGCTCGCGATCGACGGCGATGTCGCCACCGTCGGGATCACCGACTACGCGCAATCGCAGCTCGGCGACGTCGTGTTCGTCGAATTGCCCAAGCTCGGCCGCGTGCTGAAGAAGGCGGAAGCCGCCGCTGTCGTGGAATCGGTCAAGGCCGCATCGGACGTCTACGCGCCTGTTAGCGGTGAGGTGCTCGAGACCAACCCCGAGCTCGCGAGCGAGCCGGCGCTGGTGAACTCGGACGCGCAGGGCAATGCGTGGTTCTTCAAGATCAAGATGGCCGACAAGAGCGAGCTCGGCGGCCTCATGGATGAAGCGGCGTACAAGGCCCACACGGCGTGAAGATATGAGCCGAGCCGTCTCCCCATACTCACTGTCATGCCCCGCGAAGGCGGGGCATCCAGTAAACGCAGCCGCTTCGGCTAGAGCCGAGAGGCCGCGGCGTACTGGATCGCCCGCCTTCGCGGGCGATGACAGCAACTCCTAGCGAGGACCCATGATGACCGCGCACCGCAAATCCAACGGCGATACCACGAGCTTCGTTCGCCGCCACATCGGCCCCTCTACGCGCGACGTCACCGCGATGCTCGAGGCCGTCGGCGCAAACAGCGTCGACGCGCTGATGGCGCAGACGCTGCCGGCTTCGATCCGGCAGACTGCTCCACTCGATCTCGGCAAGCCCTTGAGCGAGACCGAGGCGATCGCGCATATGGCCGAACTCGCCGCCCAGAACCAGGTCTTCACCTCGTTGATTGGCCAGGGCTATTCTGGCACGATCCTGCCCGCGGTGATCCAGCGCAACATCTTGGAGAGCCCGGCCTGGTACACGGCCTACACGCCCTACCAGCCCGAGATCAGCCAGGGCCGGCTGGAGGCGCTGCTCAACTTCCAGACCATGATCTGTGACCTCACCGGGCTCGACGTCGCCAACGCCTCGCTGCTCGACGAAGCCACCGCGGCCGCCGAAGCGATGGCACTCGCCGAGCGGCACTCGCGGGTCGAAGCAAAGGCCTTCTTCGTCGACAAGGACGTGCATCCGCAGACGCTCGCCGTGATGCGCACCCGCGCGGAGCCGCTGGGCTGGGCCCTGGTCGTCGGCGACCCCCTCACCGATCTCGACAAGACGGACGTGCTTGGCGCGCTGCTGCAATACCCGGGCTCGTCAGGCGCTGTGCGCGACCTCAGGCCCGCGATCGCCAGCCTGAAGGCCAAGGGCGCACTCGCGATCATTGCCGCCGATCTGCTGGCGCTGACACTGCTCGCCTCGCCCGGCGAGCTCGGCGCGGACATCGCCATCGGATCGGCGCAACGTTTTGGCGTGCCGATGGGGTATGGCGGGCCGCACGCAGCCTATATGGCGGTGCGCGATGCGCTGAAGCGTTCGCTGCCCGGCCGCATCGTCGGCCTCTCCGTGGATTCGCGCGGAATGCCGGCCTATCGCCTCGCGCTGCAGACCCGCGAGCAGCACATCCGCCGCGAGAAGGCGACCTCCAACATCTGCACCGCGCAGGTGCTGCTCGCCGTGATCGCCTCGATGTATGCGGTCTATCACGGCCCCGAAGGCCTTTCGCAGATCGCGCGCAATGTGCATCGCCGCACGGCGGTGCTGGCTGCCGGCCTGCGCAAGCTCGGCTTTGCGCTGCAGTCCGACAGTTTCTTCGACACGCTCAGCGTGGATGCAGGGGCGAAGCGTACCGAAATCGTGGCGCGCGCGGCGGCCGAGAAGATCAATCTCGGCGCTGGCGAAACTGCATTGCGGATCGCGCTCGACGAGACCACCACGCCCGCAACGGTGGAAGCAGTCTGGCGCGCCTTCGGCGGGCAGCTTGCATACGCCGAGATCGACGCCACCACGCGCGAGGCGCTGCCGGAGACGCTCAAGCGTGCGACCTCTTTCCTCACCCACCCCGTCTTCCACGCGCATCGCTCGGAAACCGAGATGCTGCGCTACATGCGCAAGCTCAGCGACCGCGACCTCGCGCTCGACCGCGCGATGATCCCGCTCGGCTCGTGCACCATGAAGCTGAACGCGACCACCGAGATGATGCCGCTGACCTGGCCGGAATTCGGCAGCCTGCATCCGTTCGCCCCGCCTGAGCAGGCGAAGGGCTACTACGCGCTGTTCGCGCGGCTGGAAAAATGGCTGTGCGACATCACCGGCTATGACGCGATCTCGCTGCAGCCGAACTCGGGCGCGCAAGGCGAATATGCCGGGCTGCTCGCGATCCGCGGCTATCACGCGGCGCGTGGCGAGACGCATCGCAAGATCTGCCTGATCCCCTCCTCCGCGCACGGCACCAACCCGGCCTCGGCCGCGATGGTCGGCATGGACGTGGTGGTGGTCGCCTGCGAGAAGAACGGCGACGTCGACGTCAACGATCTCCGCGCCAAGGCCGAGAAGCATTCGAACGACCTCGCCGCGGTCATGATCACCTATCCCTCGACCCATGGCGTGTTCGAGGAGCACATCCGCGAGATCTGCGACATCGTGCATGGCCATGGCGGTCAGGTCTATCTCGACGGCGCCAACCTCAACGCGCAGGTCGGCCTTAGCAGGCCCGGCGATTACGGCGCCGATGTCAGCCATCTCAACCTGCACAAGACCTTCTGCATCCCGCATGGCGGCGGCGGCCCGGGCATGGGCCCGATCGGCGTCAAGGCGCACCTCGCACCGTTCCTCCCGGGCCATCCCGCGACAGATGGGAAAGCGCCTGTGGGACCGGTCTCGGCCGCGCCGTTCGGCTCGGCTTCGATCCTGACCATCTCCTACATCTACATCCTGATGATGGGCGGCGAAGGCCTCAAGCGCGCCACCGAGATCGCGATCCTCAACGCCAACTACGTGGCTGCAAGGCTCGATGCGCATTTCCCAGTGCTCTACAAGAACGAGAAAGGCCGCGTCGCGCATGAGTGCATCGTCGACCCCCGCGCGCTGAAGACGACCTCAGGCGTCACCGTCGACGACATTGCCAAGCGCCTGATCGATTACGGCTTCCACGCGCCGACCATGAGCTTCCCGGTGCCGGGCACGCTGATGATCGAGCCGACCGAATCGGAATCCAGGGCGGAGCTCGATCGTTTCTGCGATGCCATGATCGCGATCCGGAAGGAAATCGCCGAGGTCGAGGCCGGCCGCTTCAAGATCGAGGCGTCGCCGCTCCGCCACGCCCCGCACACCGTGCACGACATCGCGGATGACGACTGGAAGCGCGCCTACACCCGCGCCGAGGGCTGCTTCCCCGCGGGCACCTCGCGCACCGACAAATACTGGAGCCCGGTCGGGCGCGTCGACAACGTCTATGGCGACCGCAACCTGGTGTGCTCCTGCCCGCCGGTGAGCGATTACGCGGAGGCGGCGGAGTAACCGTTTTGTAGGGTGGGTTAGCCACCGGCTGCGCGAAGCGCAGTCGCTGGCGTAACCCACCACTTCTGTCTCTGGCGAAATGGAAGAGGTGGGCTACACTTCGCTAACCCACCCTCCGGCACGGAACACGCATTTAGGGCGCAACCAACGAGCGGGTCTCGGGGTCCCACCGCCAGAGTCGCTCGTTGGTCAGGTGAGTGCCGCCCCACCAGCGATCAATCCGGTTGTGCCGGCGAAAATCCTGGTCGCCTCCCAACACCGCCTTTCCGAACTCGGTCAGCGTCAATTGCGACCGCTCGTACCGATCGAACTGACTTGAATCGTCGTGCATCTCTAGCGAAAACGGACCTTGATCCAGTCCCGACACGGCCGGCCTCTCGCACCGCGCAAGGCCGTCAAGCAGCGCTCCAACTTCCCAATAACCATACACATCCAGCCCGTTGCACTTCTGATGGCCCGGAAAGACATCGAAAGGCTGCATGCCGCCTCGCGCGATGAGCTGGAGTATCCGCGCTTCCGTGGCTCCAAGGCCTGAGGCGGGACGCGGAAGTTCGTTGAGCAGAGCCCTCACGTGAGAGGCGAGTTGTGGCAAACAGCTCAAATTGGTCTTGAAGAGATCCCTCCAACTTTGCGGGGTCGGCGCGCGATAGGCCCGCCATGCACGCTTGGCCGATTTGAGTTGACGAGGTGTGATCGCAACAGCCGGCGGGTAGAGTTCGCTTCGCGGTGGGTCGACATCCCTGACACCCAAGAACAGGGAGCGCACGACAAAGTCGGGATTTGCATCGTGTTGGCGGCCCCAATGATCGAGCAGCCAGAGCAGGATCAATTGCGCATTTGGCTCCGGCCCTCGCCAAAACTCGACCGTGTCATATTCCGCGAGCAGTTCAATCAGTCCTCGATCCTTCACGCCTGATTCCTCGAGACGCCAGGACGGCGTATCGTCGAGCCAGTGAAGCCCGCGGGGCTGTGTCGTACGCGGCGCAAAGAATGCGTCCAGCTCTGCATCGGCTGGCAACGGTCCCCAGACCAGCCGGCGCTCGATGGCAATCACGAGGTCGGCAAGGCCCGCCTGTTCAATAGCGCCGGCGATGGACGAGTCGGTCGTGACAATGAGCCGCGTCATGCCGTGGCCTCAAGGCTTCGTCAAAACATTACCGTAACGCCACAGCCGATCATTGGTCAGGTGCGTGCCGCCCCCCAGCGGTCGATCGGATTGTGGCGACTGAAATCTTCCTGATGGGCCAGGACGGCCCTGCCGAACTCGGTCAACGACAACCGGCTGCGGAGATAGACCTCGTGCCGAGCTCTTAAATTTTCGCGATCGATCGTGCGCAGTTCGTCGCCCAACCCGGCCACTACGGGCTTGGGGCCGAGCGCGAGCCCCTCGAGCAACGAACCCAACTCAAATTCTCCGAACACATATGTGCGCCGTTGCGAGCGCAGGTGAAACAACGCATTCGTGTTTGCAAACCCTCTGGCAAGGAGCTCCAGAAATCGCATCTCGGTCGCACCGAGACCCGTGAAAGGCGACGGCAGTTCTGCCAAGAGACCTAGCAAGGCCGGGCGCAGCATCAGCAATGCACTGAGATCCTGGTGAAGGAGATCGACGCACGCCTCAGGGGTCATCGCACGGTAGGCCGACCACGCCAACCGGGCAGTCTCGAACTCCTGGGCCCTAACAGGCACGACATGGATGTGCGGCTCGGACGCAGCGAGATCCTCGCCGTGTGCTGTCGTCAGCTCGGATGACACAAGTCGAAGTCGAAGCTTTGGCACCAGCGAGGAGCAGGAGCTGAGGTGGTCCAGCAGGCAGACGAGCTGCAATTGATCCCGGGGAGCTGGGTCGAACCAAAGTTCAACCACGTCATATCGCTCGCAGAAGTCTGCCAGGGACAAGTCTTTGCGGTCCTTGATACCCTTGGGCCAGCGGATGCCCCAATCGGACCAATGATCACCCGGCCCGAGATTCGCCGAACGCGCCGCGAAATAGGCTGCGAGCTTCTCGGGTGAGGGCAGCGGTCCCCACTCAAAGTGAAACGAGGATGAGATGACAAGCTCCGCCAACCCGGATCGTGCGAGCTGGCCTCCGGACGAACTGGTCAAGATCAGACGCTTCATCGCACCACCCGGTGCCCCCACGCCAAACGAAACAGGCGCCGAAGACGTCGGCAACTCAACGTCCTCAGCGCCCGCTCCTCGCGAAAAACTTTACTGCTGAAGCTTACTCGTCCGCCGGCTCCTCGCCGTCGGCGTCACGCTCGGGGCTGCCGGCGAGAATCTGCTCGGCGATCAGGCCGGAGTTCTGGCGGATCGAGGTCTCGATCTTGGCGGTGATGTCGGGGTTGGCCTTCAGGAACGCTTTCGAATTCTCGCGGCCCTGGCCAAGACGCTGGCTGTCGTAGGAGAACCATGCGCCGGATTTTTCGACGATGCCGGCCTTGACGCCGAGATCGAGGATCTCGCCCATCTTGGAGACGCCCTCGCCGTACATGATGTCGAACTCGACCTGCTTGAACGGCGGCGCCAGCTTGTTCTTGACGACCTTGACGCGCGTGGTGTTGCCGACCACTTCGTCACGCTCCTTGATCGCGCCGATGCGGCGGATGTCGAGGCGGACGGAAGCATAGAATTTCAGCGCGTTGCCGCCGGTGGTGGTCTCCGGCGAGCCGTACATCACGCCGATCTTCATGCGGATCTGGTTGATGAAGATCACCATGGTATTGGACTTGTTGATGGACGCCGTCAGCTTGCGCAGCGCCTGGCTCATCAGACGCGCCTGCAGACCCGGCAGCGCATCGCCCATCTCGCCCTCGAGCTCGGCCTTCGGCACCAGCGCCGCGACCGAATCGATCACCAGCACGTCGACCGCGCCGGAGCGCACCAGCGTGTCGCAGATTTCCAGCGCCTGCTCGCCGGTGTCCGGCTGGGAGATCAGGAGCTCGTCGATATTGACGCCCAGCTTGCGCGCATAGACCGGGTCGAGCGCGTGCTCGGCGTCGATGAAGGCGCAGATGCCGCCCTTCTTCTGCCCTTCCGCCACCGTGTGCAGCGCCAGCGTGGTCTTGCCCGAGGATTCCGGCCCGTAGATCTCCACGACGCGCCCCTTCGGCAGGCCGCCGATCCCGAGCGCGATATCGAGCCCCAACGAGCCCGAAGAGACCGCCTCGACATCCATCGAACGGTCGTTCTTGCCGAGCTTCATCACCGAGCCCTTGCCGAACTGACGCTCGATCTGGGAGAGCGCGGCGGCGAGAGCTTTACTCTTGTCCATGGAGGATCCTTCGACGATACGCAGGGCAGTGGTGGACATCGGGTCGTGCTCCTTATGACGAGGATTCGCGTGAGGGACAAACGATTGGCGAGGCGGCGCGGCGATAAAAACAATGTACCCTATTTGTTCTAGGTTCGCAATATGTTCTTTTGGGAATTTGCACGCTCTGGCTGACGCGCATCAAAGACGGATGACCCGCACACCGTCAGAATTCCGTCATCCTGCGGCACCGAACCTTTCGCGGTCTGCGGCCTTCTCCTGGATGGACTCTTGGATGGGACCGCAACTGAGGGGACTTCAGTCATGACGGACAACACGCATCACGATACGACCCGGCGCACTCCGCTGCTGGAGGCGGTGCGGGAGGAGCTGAGCAAGTTCGAGCGCAAGGAAAACGAGTTCCGCAAGAAAGACCGCGAAGAGCGTGCCGCCGAACTCCGTTTGCCGCTGGGCGCGATCAAGGTTCATTAGGCCGCTGGGACCGCGCTGGAGACGGTGCCGGAGCGGCCGCCCGTTGATCTCAGGGACTCGGCACGCGAATCGGGATTCGGAGTGGCCGTGGAAGGCGAGTCCGAGGAAATGTGGTATCTAAATACTACCAATAAGCCATTGATTGAGCGGGGAAATTTGTAGGCACGCTACTGTGCATGGGATTGTTTTCGCGTTTTTGAAAGGCGCGCACGGGCCTTTCCACCCTCGGAGCCATCTCCCGCTCCAACAGCGCCTACAGCAGAACCAGCAACCCGATGCCGATCACCAGCACGACGAAGCCAGCCGCCGTCGCGGCGGCGAATGACCGCTCTACGTTGTCCATGATGCCACCCCGTTGCCGGCACGCCACGTTTCCCCCATGGCAGCACCGTCGCCGCGAAATCTCGCCTGCGGTTGTGTCCTGAGTTGTGCGAACGGATGTCGAAATTGGGACCGGTGCGGGGCCAGTCTGCGGCCCCCGCGCTCCGGCTTTCGCTGCCACCGTCGAGCCTTGTCAGGCTGTCGTAAGCTGAGCCGGCTAGGGTCATCCGGCTATGGTGTTGCAGCCCAGCACCTCAGCCTCCAATAACCTTCTCCCCGCTTGGTTCTCCCAAGCGGGGTTTTTTCATTCCGATTTTCATGCCGGCCGACCGGTTTGCGAACCGCCCTCCTCCTGCGTCAGCCGCAGCGAGAAGGCGCGGATCGCCGGCGCTGCGAGCAGCACTATCGGCAGCATCGCCGCCCATGCGATCAGCCACGACACCATCCAGTGCGCCAGGAAGTCCAGCGCGTTCCCTGCGGGAAAGCTGGCGATGCCCGCGGCGATCAGCGAGGTCAGTCCGGACTGGATGATTCCGAACACGAAATGAGAATAGCGGCGGGGAATGCCCGGCATGACGCGTCCATGTTGCTTAGCCGCATCGGGCCAAGCAAGGCACATGCCGCCGCGTTCCGGAAGGTGCCCTTACCCATCCCAGGAACTCTGTTCTTGGCCGGAGAACCACGGGCATGAGGTCGCGCCGCCGCTGGGCGGCCGGCGTCTTTCGAATTTCGATTTCGTATGTTCCAGAGCGCGTGCGTTTGCGCGATAGCCGTGAGCGATCCGGGGCTTACCGACAGGTTTGGCTTTCTTGGAATATTATGCCGCCCAGCATGTTCTCAGTGATGGAAGTGAATCGTGGGAGATGGCCATGAATCACAGGGGCATCGAGTTCACCGTCGCCAAGACGGCAATTCCCGGCATTTGGCAGTGGCAGTTCCGGATCGGCGAGCAGATCAAGACCGGCAAGACTGAGACCAAGATCGATCTCTTGGCGATCCGACGGGTGCAGCGGCGCATCGATCGGGAGCTGAAGGCGATCGGACGCGACACGGCCTGAGCCGTCGGACCGAGATCGGTGGGCTGGCGTCCATGGGGCTATTCCGTAGCCGACCGGAATTGATCTGCCGACGGTTTGGGATTGGACTGCCGGGATTATGGCCGTGGGGACGGAGCCATCAGGCGCGATCGGTGCGAACCATGCCGCTCTACTTCTTTCGAATCCGGAACGGCCGCTATTCCGGCTGTGCCGACCAGGCGTCGGAATTTGCCGATCGCGATTTGGCCTGGAAGGAGATGACAAGCGTCTGCGCCGACATGGCCGCCGGCATCGCCCGCAAGCTCCAGGAAAATTCCGAATGGAATATGGAGCTGCTGGACGAGGCCAAGGAGCCCGTATTCCGGATCCGCATCACATCCGAAACCTTCGAATAGGGGCCGGCCCTAATCCGCGCTGGGCAGCCGCCGCATCGTGAATTCGATGTCGCCGCCGGGCAGCTCGCGCCAGGTCTCGACCGCGCTCATATAGCCGGCCTTGGGGTAGCGGGCGAAGAAAGCCTGTGCCCTCTCCCGTGCCGCCGCGCGCGGCAGCGTGAAGGTCTCGCGCAGATAGCCGTCGCCGGCCCTCGGGCCGGGCTTGCCGCCCATCTTGCGCCGGCGCGCCATCCGCTCGGCGAGATCCCGCGGACGATCGGCCATGTTCTGCTCTCCTCGACGCGATACACTCCCGCGCAATGTAGGAAGCAGGCCGATCAAAGAGGAGTCCCGGCCGGAGGCATCAGCCGCCTCCGATCGGGCGGAAGGTCAATTGGCAGTCGTGCCGGACTTCTTCTTCGGCGCACCGGTTGCGGCCGACGCCTTTGGCGCCGCCGACGGCTTCGGCGGGTCGGAGCGCATGCCACCCCAGGGGTCGTTGGACGCCTTGGAGTCCGGAATCTTCTTCAGCGTTTCCTTGTAGGCCCTGTCGCGCTCGGCCTCCGCGGCCTTCTCCTCGGGGGTCTTGCCAGGCCCCTCCTGCAGCAAATTGAGATTGGGCATTTGCGCATAAGCCGGTCCCGCCAGCACGGTCGGTCCCGCCAGAACAGCCAGCACCGCGGCCATACGGAAAAGCCTCATCATTGACTCCTTGATCATCCATGGCGGCGCGGGTCGCCCGCGCCTTGTCACCCCTGCCACAACCGCAGGGGCCGCTCGGCCCGCTAGAGCCGGTCCGATCTGCACGATTTCGGCGCGTGGAGCCAGTCGTCCCAGATCGGGCCGCACTTGGTGCACCCGTTCAGCAACAGGCCGAGCCCGGCCAGACAAAACACGAGGACATACCGACGCAACATCACCCACCCATACCCACTCCATGGCATCATACCGGGCGAAGTCAGGCATTTTCAAGCCGACGGGACCCGCGGCAGACCGGCGACTTTGCCGCGCCGGTCCGCTCGAAATGCCGAACATCCGGCAATACAGGAGGGAACGACAGCAATGCCATCGCAGCCAGAAGCCGAGTTCGGCATCAGTGAGGCCCGACGCATCCTCGGCGAAGTCTTTGCGCCCTGGGTCCAGGATCTCAACCTGTCGGTCGAGCGCATCGATCACCTGCCGCCGCCGGACGTGCCGGACTGGCAGCCGGCAGCGCTCCTGCGCATGCCGTTCTCGGAGCGGCTGTGCCGCAACGGTGGTGTGGTCTGCGGCCAGGCGCTGATGGCGCTCGCCGACACCGCGATGGTGATCGCGAACCTCGCCGCCAACCGCGGCTATCGTCCGATGACGACGGTCGACCAGACCACGCATTTCATGCGCGCCGTCTCCTCGTCGGACGTGCTGGCCGACGCCCGCGTGGTGCGACTCGGACGCACCATGAGCTTTGGCCGGGTCACGCTGCTCTCGGCCACCGACAACAAGCCGGTGGCAATGGTGTCGAGTGCGTTCGCGATGCTGCCGGGATGAGCATCATCCGAAAGAAGAAAGCCGCGTGAGCGCAAAGCGCACCGCGGCTCTCAATGGCGTCATGTCGAGACGGGAAGCGCGGTTGTGATCGCGCGTCGTGCCGACACGCGGCAGAAATTACTTGCCGAGCACTTCGTCAGCCGCGGTGACAATGCTGACGTTGGGATTTTTTCCGCAATAGCTGCCGAACTGCTTGGCGTTCTCGACGAATACGTCGGTGTCGATGATCGCATTCTCTTCGTCGCCCTTGTACCAGCCGTCCATCCAGGTCAGCACCATCTTGATGGTGTCGTCGCCGCTCTCCAGGAACTGCTTGCAGCTCATAGTCGCGAGATCGAGCTTGGTGGCGTGGGCGGGCATGGACGAGAGCGAGAGCGCTGCGGCGAACAGAAGCGAAAACGTGGTCTTCATCAATATCTCCATCGGCGCGTAGCGCCACAAAGGAACGGCTTGGGGAAAAATCCGCGGAGTGACTTCCGCTTCGACGTCGTAAACGAAATCTGAAGCGCTGTGCAAGTAGCGCCAGTATTGAGTTTAGTTCAACGTAATTTCTATGCACTACTTCACAAAGATCATTATGGATTGACGCGGATGATCGAGAAGCGTGCAGCGCAGCGTTACCGTGTTTTCAAGGGTGGAAAGATCACCTTTGAAAACAGCCGCATCACGTGCACGGTGCGAAACATGTCGGCGGACGGCGCCGCAATCGACCTCGATGCCCTCGTCACATTGCCGCAATCGTTCACGCTCGCAATCGCGCGCGACAATTTCGTGCGCAAATGCCGCCCTGTCTGGCGTAGCGACAGGCGCATCGGCCTCGCTTTCGTACAGTAGTGCATACGATGTGAACGATCATTCGCATCGCGCGCGCGATGCTGCGTCATGTTCGCGCGACACGACGTCGGCGACGCCAGCGCAGGCTTGCAACCACGAGCGCGACGATCGCGACCGCGATCGCCGATGATGCCGCAAAAAATCGTCCACCGGGGCGATCGATCGTACGCGACCACAGCGACGGCCCCTCGCCCGGCCGTGCCAGGCGAAACGCAACGACGCTGTCGCCGATCGAGGTGCCTGCCTCGGAGTGGCCGCCGGCGCCGATCGCGACATACTGCTCGCCCTTCCAGAGATAGGTCATGGGATTGGCGACGCCGGGCACGGGCAGCCGACCCTGCCACAGCTCCCTGCCGCTGCGCGCATCGAAGGCGCGCAAATAGGCGTCCATCGCTCCGGTGAAGACGAGCCCGCCTGCCGTGACCGCGAGCCCGTTGACGAGCGGCGCACCCCACGGCAGCGGCACGCCGAGCGGGGCGAGATCCTCGGTGGTGCCGACCGTCGAACGCCAGAGGATCTTGCCGGCCTTCAGATCGACCGCGACCATCTCGCCCCAGGGCGGCTTGTTGCAAAGAAGCCCGAGCGGCGACATTGCCACCGCACGCGACATCGCAAACGGCGCACCCGTCTGCTGGCCGAAATCATGACCGGGCGGAGGATCGAATCCGGCCGCCTCCGCCCGCGGAATCAGCTTGATGAGATGAACAGCCCGGCTGGTGTTGGCATAGAGGACCTGGTTGACGGGATCGAAGGCCGCACTGCCCCAGTTCACTCCGCCGCCGGTGAAGGGAAACTCCAGCGTGCCTTGCGTTGAGGGTGGCGTGTACAGGCCCTCGTTGCGTGCCTCCGCAAACTGCTTCTCGCAAGCTGAGCGACGCAGGCTAGGAACGAGCGAGAGCGCATCCTCAGTCGAGATTTTTTGTGACATCAGAGGCGGCACATGCGTCGGGAATGGCTGCGTGGGCGACAGCCGTTCGCCTTCCGCGGCCCCCTGCGGGACGCTGCGCTCCTCGACCGCCCACACCGGCTTGCCGGTGTCGCGATCGAGCACGAAGACAAAGCCTTGCTTGGTCGGCTGGATCACGACATCGCGCTGACCTTCGCCGATGTCGATGCGCGTGAGCGTCGGTTGCGCCGGCAGATCGTAATCCCAGACGTCGTGATGCACGGTTTGGAATGCCCATACGAGCTCGCCCGTCTCGATGCGCAGCGCGACCACCGAATTGGCATGCTCGTTGTTGCCCGGCCGCTTGCCGCCCCAGAAATCCGGCGACGGCGAGGACGTCGGCAGGAATACCAGTCCGCGCGCCGCGTCGACCGACATCGGCGCCCAGACATTGGCGTGACCGGCTTCGATGCCGTCGCGCTTGAGCGGCTCGAACGTCCAGCGCGGCTGACCGCTACGCGCATCGAACGCACGCACCACACCGCTCGGCGCGTCGACGCGGCGGTTGTCGCCAATCGCGGAGCCGACCACGACGACCCCGCGGCCGACCGCCGGCGGCGAGGTGATCTGGAATTCGCCGGGCCATTCCAGTTTCATGCCAATGTCGGGCCTGACCTCACCGCCCTCGCCGAAGCCGGCACAGGGGATACCCGTCTTCGCATCGAGCGCGATCAGGCGAACATCGTTGGTGCCCATAAAGATGCGCGATCGACATGCGGCATCTACAGGCGCCTCATCGTCGATCCAGTAAGTGACGCCGCGGCAGACGTAGCGGTTGGCGGGACGCTGGTTCATCGCGATCCTGGGATCGTAGCGCCATTTCTGCGCGCCCGTACCGGGATCGAGCGCGATCACCTCGTTGAAAGGCGAGCAGAAGACCAGGCTGTCCTCGACGAACAGCGGCGTCGCCTGGAATTTGGTTCGCCGCATCACCCCGGGCGGCCGCGCCGCGAGATCGCCCGTGTGGAATTCGAAGGCCCGAACCAGCTTGCCGACATTGTCGGGCGTGATCTCTCGCAATGGCGAGAAGCGCGAGCCACCGGGATCGCCACCCCAGCTCTCCCAGGCGATGCCTGGCCGCGACGAAAACAAGAGGAGCGTGATGAGAGCGGCCAAATAGCAGGAGCGGGTCGCCAAGGCCCGCCTCACCTATTTCGGCTTCTTGCCAGGTTCAGGCGGACGCGCCCCGCTCCACGGATCGTACTTCTCCTTGGACTCGGGAATGCGCTCGAGTGCGGCCTTGTAGGCCTTCTCGTCGACCTTGGGCTTGTTGTCCGCCTTCTGGCCGCCCTCGTTAGGCTGACGCCTGCCACCGCCCATCTGCGCCTGCGCGGAGGCAACCGCCAGCGCAAGCACGGCGGCCGCTATGACCAAAATCCTCATGGGCGCAATCCCCCTCGTCTGGGGTACAAACTAGCCGGCAATTATGGAATAGCCAATGCCGCGGGCTCCAGGGCTTCAGGAAATCTTGGCTTCAGGAAATCTTGGCTCCAAGAATCCTGGCTCCAAGGATCGTGGCTCCAAGGAATTCTGGCTTCAGCAAATTTTGATCGGCCGGGTCTTCGTCGGATCGCATTCGTGCCTATGTTTTGGCCCGCAGGGGACCTTCACGGATGTTACGGATTATTGCTCATGCCGCGCTGCTGGCCAGCGCGCTCGCGCTCGGGGCCTGCGGGTTTGCCGACAGCCGCGCACCGGTGCCCGAGTTCATGCGCATGAAGGAGGCCGAGCAGCCGCCGCCCGAATCGCCCCCCGACGTCAAACGCGTCGTGCGCGAGCAGATCGAAGTCGTCTTCCTCAGCACGTCCTATCCGCGTGAGGTGCATGTCGCCACACCCCATCGTGAGGTACGAGGACCGGGCTGGACAGCTTGCGTCCGCGCCCAGCTCACCTCGGCGACCGGATCGCCGCTCGGGCCACAGACCTACATCGTGACCATATCAGGCGGAAAAGTGGTCGATCGCCGCCGCGCCGAAGCGGACGATATCTGCGGATCGGACAGCTACGAGCCGATCTAGGAAACGGATCAAGCCGACGTCCGATCCGGTTCCGGGAAAAACCTGTAATTTTGCCGGAACGATCATGGCCTCCCCTTCTTGTTACCGCCGAGGGCAGTTTCGAGGAGGACATGATGAGGACATTCACGATTGCGTTGCTGGCTGGCGTCGGAGCCTTGGCAGCGGTGAGCGGCGCGAAGGCCGCCGACGTCTATACGACCAGCGAATACACCAGCCCCGATCTCGTCCAGCAAGTGCGGCTGGTCTGCGACGATTCCGGCAATTGCTATCGCACCCGCGGCGGCTCGCGTGTGATCGTGCGCGACTCCTACGCGACCATGCCGCGTGACCGCTACTATGAGCGCCGCACCTATCGCGACTGGGACGATGGTCCGCGCGGCGGCGTCGGCATCCGCGCACCCGGCGTCAGTGTTGGCGTTGGTGTCGGCGATCGCTGGTAGTCGATGAAGCCATGAAATGCAGGACCGGACGAGATAACTCGCCCGGTCCTGTCCATGTCAGATCTCGAGCGGTTTTCCCGGCGTGACAATACGCGTTGCCGACGGGAGCTGCGCGATGAAGCGGGCGAGCACCATGCCGGCACACATCGCGACGACGAAGATGAAGGCGGAGGCCGAGCCAAATCCGAGCGCGGTCAATGCCGGGCCTGGACAAAAGCCTACGAGGCCCCAGCCGATACCGAAGATGGCGGGACCGGCGATAATTCTCGGATCGATATCGTTTCGCGTTGGGACATAGAAGCGGTCGGCGAAGGCAGGCCGCGCCAATTTCAGGACGCGGCTGAAGCCGATGAAGGTCACTGCGACCGCCCCGGCCATCACGAATGCGAGGCTTGCGTCCCACGTTCCTGCCGGGATGCCGCCAACGTCCAGGAAATTCAGGACCTTTGCCGGGTTCGACATACCTGAGACGATGAGGCCAAGCCCAAAGACCACACCGATCCCGAATTGAATGAGGATTGTCATCGCGGTCAGCTCCAGTGCCGCATCACGAAAACGGTCGCCATTCCCGCCGCCATGAAGGTCATGGTCGCAACCAGCGATCGCGCCGACAGCCGCGACAAGCCGCAGACGCCGTGGCCCGAGGTGCAGCCGCTGCCCCACACCGCGCCGAAGCCGGTGAGCAATCCCGCGACGATCAGAAGCGGCGTTCCGGCGCCGATCGTTTGCGCCGGCAGGCCTCCCGTGACAAGGCGCGTCAGGACGGGCGCGACGATAAGGCCCGCGACGAAGGCGAGCCGGCCGGCGAATTGCCGATCCTCGTAAGGCGGAAATAGTCGCGCCGCGATACCGCTAACCCCGGCGATTCGCCCCGTCGTCCACATCAGCAGCACAGCGGACAGGCCCATCAACGCGCCGCCAAGGAGCGACGCAATCGGCGTAAAAGGTGTGGCGACCATGATGATCCTCCGGGTCGAGAGCAATTCTGGCGTATCCATCGGCGCATCCTGCCGGCTCGCGGCCGGATGCTCAATGAGACGTTAATATTACCACTCGAATTGAAGCGGTGTCCCAACTGTATTTTCCAATCTTTGCGCTAAGCATGGCCTCCTGAACGGGGACGACGGGACGTGGTCGATATCGCGCACCAGGCTGCGATCAATCCGGCATCGGCAAAGCATGCCGCGACGGCGCGCGCGCGCGTCCCGCTCACCGCGATCGAACCCGGCCAGTGGCGCGCACTCGCGCAGCGCGCGATCGAGCCGAACGGATATTACCTGCCGGGCTGGGAGCTCGCTGTCAGTGCAACCGCGCGCGGCCGCACCGATGCCTCGGCGCTTTCCGCATACGATGGATCGCGGCTGATCGGGCTGATGCCGGTGATCTCGCTCTGGCGGGCATGGAAGATCCCCCTGCCCGCGCTGGTGAGCGCGCATCCCTATGGTACGCTGTGCAGCCCGCTGATCGACCGCGATGCCCCGATCGAGGCAGCGGCGCGCCTGTTGCAGCAGGCCCGCGCAAACGGGGCGCATGCGCTCGTGCTGAACGATGTCGCGCTCGCTGGGGCGGCAATGACCGCCCTCAGCCAGGTTCTGAATCGCGACGGCCTGAAGCCGCGCCTCCTCAACTCCTACATCCGCGCCAGCCTCGACGCGACCCAGGACGGTGAGACGCTGCTACGCGACGCGCTCGGCACCAAAAAGCTCAAGGAGCTACGCCGCCAACGGCATCGCCTCGAAGAACACGGCGCAATCGTGTTCGACGTCGCGCGCAGCCCCGACGAGATCGGGCCGGCGCTCGAGACATTTTTGCAGCTCGAAGCCAGCGGCTGGAAGGGGAAGCGCGGAACCGCGCTGGTCCAGCACGCGGGCGATGCAACCTTCATCCGCCGCGCCGCTCGCGCGCTGGCGGAAACCGCGCAATGCGAGATCGTCAGCCTTCGCGCCGGCGCGACGCCGGTGGCCGCCGGCATCGTGCTGCGCCACCAGGACCGCGCCTTCTTCTTCAAGCTCGGCATCGACGAGCGCTTCGCAAGATATTCGCCGGGCGTGCAGCTTACACTCGAGCTCACCCGCCGCCTCTGCGCCGATCCAGCCATCGCCAGCGCGGATTCCACGGCGAGCGCCGATCACCCCATGATCAATCCGATCTGGCGCGGGCGCTTCGCCGTCGGGGACGTGTTGATACCGTTGCGGCGGAACGACCCCATCGTGGCGCTGGTTCACGGAGCGCTCGCGGCGCACGGCATCGCCTACGCGGCGGCGCGTCGCGCAGTTCGCCTGCTTCGTAAATAGGATAGCTCCTACTCCGCCGCCTCGGCGTTGATCTCCGCCGAGACCTCGCGGATGGCGCGCGCGAGCATGTTGGGATCCTGCGCGCCGGAGACGGCGTATTTTTGCGCGAACACGTAGGTCGGCACGCCGGAGATGCCTTTCTCGGCGGCTTCCTGCGCGTCCGCCGATACGCGCGCGACGTCCTCGTCGGTGGCGAGGCGCCGGCGCACGTCGTCGGCATCGAGGCCGACATCGGCAGCCGCCTGCACAAGCACGTTCAAATCGGTGAGGTCGCCGCCGTCGCGGAAGTAGAGCTCCATCAGGCGCTGCTTCATCTCGGGCGCCTTGCCGATCGCCTCGGCCCAGAGGATCAGGCGGTGGCAGTCGGTGGTGTTGGGCTGACGCGCGACAAGCTCGGGCCGATAGACGAGCCCCTCTTCGCCCGCGGCCGCAACGACGCGTCCCGCAATGCCCTTGTAGGCCTCGACCGAGCCGAACTTCTTGGTGAGATACTCCTCCCGGCTGATGCCCTCGGACGGCACCCAGGGATTGAGGAAGAAGGGACGGAAATTGAGCTTGACCGGAACATCGGGCACCAGCGCCAGCGCACTCTCGATCCGGTGCTTGCCGATATAGCACCAGGGGCACACCACGTCGGAAACGACGTCGATCTGAAGCGGTTTCAACATGCTCATGTCGGACGTCTCCTTCGGACGGTACGGGTTCGTCGGAAGATAAACCGAACCGGAGGCGGCGCAAGGCACCGGTCCTGCATGGCTCACGACTTCACCTCTGCGGTTATTGTGACAGGCCTCACCCGACCCGATACTCGCGGCCACGATCAAGCACGAGGGGAAACCGCGATGACCGCTATTTTCAAGCCGGAAGGCCAGCAGTTCCGGGCTACGGAGCATGCCGGCGGCCCGTGGTCGCCTGACATGTTGCAGGGAAGCGCCACCACCGCCCTGATGACCCGCGACATCGACCGTCTCGCCACCGAATCCGGCTTCGCGGTGCGGCGCCTGACCTTCGACCTGTGGCGACCGGCGGGCCTGCGCGTCTTCCAGACCACCACCGAATTGTTGCGCGACGGCCGCAAGGCCAAGACCGCCCAGGTGCGGCTGATGGACGGAGAGACCGAGATCGGCCGTTGCACAGCGCTCTTGACGGCGCCGAGCGGAGAATCGCCCGTCGATCCCTTCACCAGGCCCGCGACTATCGACAAGACGCCTGAGACAGGCGCAGCACCGCCGGCCTTCGCGCAGAAATGGAGCCGGTATTTCCAGAACGTGTCGGTGCGGCTGATCGAGGGCGCGCTGGAGAAGCCCGGCCCGGCCGCCGCCTGGATGCGACTTGATGCACCCCTGGTGGAGGGCGAACCGAACACACCACTGCTCCAAGCGGTGCAGGCCGCGGACTTTTCGAGCGGCGTTGCGCAGATCGTCGACATGCGCAACTGGACCTTTATCAATCCCGAGATCAGCCTCTACTTCTTCCGACCGCCGGAGAGCGAATGGATCCTGATCCGCGCCGCCACGCGCGTCGGCACCAACGGCGCGGGCCTGACCATGGCGACACTGAGCGATCTCAAAGGTCCGTTTGCGGAGGTGATGCAAGCCGTGAGCTTTGAGCGCCGCGACGCCGAGCGAGCTCAGGCCTCCTGAGCCGCAAGCGCGATCAGAGTGGCCTCGGACACGGCATCCGCCGGCATGAACATTTCAACGCGAAGCTCCTGAAGCGTCACGTCTTGCGGGGTCCCGAGCGTCAGCACCGCACCGATCAGACCGATGCGGGCGTCGCCCTTTCGTAAGCGCACTTCGCAGAGCGGCCCCGGCGCGACGTTGTCCTCGATCCTGAGTGCGGGAAGCTCCGGCAGCCGCGTCAATTCGCGCCACGTCGATTGCAGGGCCTCGTCGAGCGGTGCAGCCATCGCTTCGTGCCGCGCACGCGACAACAACGCGGTCGCGACGATGGGCCAATTCTCGACGAACGGCTTGAGCTCGTCCGGCGCGAGGAACATGCGCATGTGATTGAGCGGCCGCTGCATGCGTTCTTGCCCAAGCAGCATCGTCATCAGCCGCGACGCGGCGCAGTTGGCCTCCATCACGTTCCAGCGCCGATCGGTCACAATCGCGGGAAACGGTTCGTGCCGCCGGAGCAGAAGATCGATCGCGCGCCGCGCGTCGGCAAGCTCCGGCGCTGAAAGATCGCGCTCGCCGTATAGTCGCGCGAAACCCCCGGCCTCCAGCAGCGCATTGCGATCACGCAGCGACAAACCGAGGGCGGTCGCGAGCTGCAGGAGGATCTCCCGGCTTGCCGCCGACTTGCCGGTCTCGACATAGCTCAGATGCTTGATCGAAATGCCGGCCTCGAACGCCAGCTCCGCCTGGCTCAATGCACGGCGCATGCGCCAGCCGCGCAAAAGGTCGCCGACCGGATTGGCCGACCGTAATGGCCGGGACGAGCGTGTGTCCATCCGGGGATTATGCGAGCGCCACCGCCTCCTGTAAACGGCACTACTGCAAGCCAGCCGCCATCTGCTTCAGCCGCTCGGCAGTGCGCTCGTCGGCCGGGAAGAAGGTTTCCAGAGCCAGCTCCGACAGCGTGATGTCGACGGGCGTACCGAATACCATGGTGGTGGAGAAGAAACTTAGTATCTCCCCCTCGTGGCGCAGCTTGAAGGGGATCGCGACATTGTCGCTCGACAGCGGCGCCGCGCGCGCCGGGATCGGATAACCCTTCAAGTCGTTATACAGCTTGATCAGCTCGGGATCGGCGGTGGCCTCGCATTGCCGGTGCAGCCGCTCCAGGAGATGTCCGCACCATTCCGCGAGATTGACCGTGCGCGGCGCCAGCGCCTCGGGATGGAAGGCAAGCCTCAGCACGTTGAAGGGCTGACCGAGCAGCCGCTGCGGGATGCCGGCGAGCAGCGGCGCCAGCATGCGGTTGGCGGAGACCAGATTCCAGTGCCGGTCATAGGCCAGCGCCGGATTCGGCTCATGCGCCCTGAGGACGAGGTCGATCGCCTGGCGGGCTGATTTCAAGGCGGGATCCTCCAGCGTGCGTTGCGGAAAGGCCGGGGCATAGCCGGCGGCGACCAGCAGCACGTTGCGTTCGCGCAGTGGCACGTCGAGACGTTCGGCGAGTCTGAGCACCATGTCGCGCGAGGGCGCGGCGCGACCGGTCTCGACGAAGCTCAAATGCCGCGCCGAGATTTCGGCCTCACCGGCGAGATCGAGCTGGCTCATGCGGCGGCGCTGCCGCCATTCGCGCAAATGGTCGCCGATATGGACCGGCTGGCTGCGTTCGGCCTGTGCCGTGGATGCATGTGCGTTCATGGTCGAAAACCTAGCACGCAGATTTCGGCCCTTCCATTACGTCGGAGGTAATCGAATTGGGGCTCGGGCCGGCGCATCTTGGGTCGCAACAGGAGACGACCATGATCGCATTGCTGCTCTACCGGACCGTCACAGACCAGCTAGTTCCCTGGGCCATGGCGCTCGCAACCCGGATGCTGGCGCGCAGCCTCAACATGCCGGAGCCGCTGGTGCATTCGACCGGCGACTACGTCGTCGCGCAGGTCACGGCCTTCGAGCACAGCGTCGGCAGGAGCCTCTGCCCGTTCCGCCTCGCCCGCCTGCTCCGCGCCTGGTGGCGTGGATTGCACTGAGTTTCACCTCGAGCCCACCCCAACCATGGAGACCCACGATGATCGACGCATCCACCTTCCTTCGCCGCGCGCTTCTTGCCGACGCGATCTTCAGCGGCGTGGCCGCTCTCGGTTTCACGTTCGGCGCCAGCGCGTTCGCCTCGCTGTTCAACCTACCCGAAGCGCTGCTGCGCGAGACCGGCCTGTTCCTGATCGCCTACACGGCGCTGGTCGGCTGGCTCGCCTCACGCGCCTCCGTGGCAAAGCCGCTCGTGCTGCTGGTCGTGGTCGGCAACGCGGCCTGGACCGTCGGCAGCATTGCGCTGCTGCTCTCGGGCGCGGTGTCGCCGAACCTTGCCGGCGAGCTCATGGTCGTGGCGCAGGCGATCGCGACCGGCGTGTTTGCCGAACTGCAATATGTGGGATTGCGCAGGAGCGGGAGTGTGCTGGCTGCCTGAGGCCACATCACTCGCTGTCGTTGCCCGGCTTGACCGGGCGACCCAGTATTCCAGAGGTAGTCGTCGCATACGGAGCTGCGGCGTACTGAATGCCCCGCTTTCGCGGGGCATGACAGTTATGCCAGAAGCTCGAACTCAGGCTAGGCCCGCGCGCGGCCCTTCGCCTTGCCGACGGCATGACCATTAAGCTTCTTCTTTTTGGCGGACTTCACGCTCGCCTTCTCGGCTTTGCGCTCCGCGCGCGCCTTCACCTTGGCGCGTTCGGCCCGCGCCTCGGCGCGCAGCTTCTTGCGCTTCTTCTCGCAAGATTCGCACTTGCAGCCGATCGGCTTCAGGTAGGCTTTGAAATAATCGGTGCCGTAGTCGTAATTGATCTCGTCGCCCGGCTCGATGTTCTTGATGGCGCGGATGAAAACCTTGCGCTCGCGCGGCCGCACGTCGGATTCGGCGTTGGGCCTGCACGAATGGTTGATGTAGCGCGCGAGGTTCTTGCGCACGGAGCCGTCAATGGTCCAGCGACCGTTGAGCTCGAACAGGTATTTGTTCTCGATGTCGTCGTGCTCGGGAATCCGGGAGTCCAGGATCGGTCCGTAATAACGGATGATCCGGGTGCCCTTCTTGATCGGCTTGGTGGCGAAGAGGCCGAGCCCGGTTTTCGAGCGGCCGACGCGATAAGGTTTGCTGGACGAGGTGGCTGGCATGATCACGAAAAACGAGGACGCGAACGAGGCTGAAAGAGCCCAAGCGAAGCCGCTCTTCTAGAACGATTCCGCGCCGCTGTCAGGTGTCTGTTGACCCCGTTTGAACCTTGCCCACAATCAAGACGTCTGATGGTACGGAGTTCCCACTCGATCAAAGGCGTCGTCATGTTCCGCATCACCACCGCAGGCTTGGCCTTATTGCTCTTGGCCATGTTGCTGATGTGCAGTGGTCTCGACCGAGCCGACGCCCGATCCGTGGGCAGCCAATATACCTCGACGGCCCCGAAGGATTGCCGCCAGATCGGAAAGCCCAGCGAGCTCGACGGCAGCACCACGCGGGTCTGCAAGGGCAAGGATGGCCTCGTGGTCCTGATCGCCGAAGACGATCTTCGCGAAATCGTCTCCGTCGGCCGCAATCGCGAGGCCGCGGCCGAGGAACCGGCTGCTAAAGTCTGGTTCGCTCCGTTCAGCTCGTCCGAAACCACCGTCGAATGGCGCACCGCTGGGGCCAAGCCGTTTGCGATGATCCAGCGCTGGCACATCGCCGATGGCACCGATCCCGACAAGCAGGGGCGGCCGAACACCAAGGCCATGCTCATCGTGACCCGGCTGCCACCCGGCCCCGTCTGCCACGTCGCCTATGTCGACGCGATCGCCAACCCGAACGCCAATGAGCTCGCGCGCAAGGCCGCGGACGAGTTCGCCCGCAGCTTTACCTGCGGCAAGGACGAGGTGAAGATCATAGGCGCACGCGGCCGCGCGGTCGAGCTCGCGACGATGCGCTAGGCGCTCGCCGGCAATCGATCAGGGGCCCGGCGGCTTCCCCGTCACGGGCGACATCAGCATGGCCTCGAGCAGGCGTTCGGGAGTCGTGCCCTCGGGCAGACGCCCCAGAATATCCTCCAGCCGTCCATCGAGCAGCAGCATCGTAAAACCGTGCACCATCGACCAGGCGCGCGCGATCGCAGCGCCCTGATTGAGCGTCAGCGCGTCGCCGCGGATCTGCTCCTGCCGCATCATGCCGACGGCATTGGCGAGTCCCGCAAAGGACGCCTCGGCGGCCTCGTGCAGCGACGGCCTGGAATAGTCGAGGCGCTCGGTGCGGAACATGATGCCGTACATGCCGGGATGAGCCTGGGCATAGGCAACATAGGCTTTCGGCCGCGCCAGCGCGTGCTCAAGCGGGGTGGTGGCGGTGTCAGAGGACGACGCCATCGCCGCATTGAACTGGCGGAAGCCGACGGCCGCGAGCTCACTGAGAAGCCCGGTGAGGTCGCCGAAATGATGGGTGGGCGCGGCGTGCGAGACGCCCGCCTCGCGCGCCACCGCGCGCAATGTCAGGCCGGCGAGCCCGTCACGCTCCAGCACCCGTTCGGCGGCCTGGAGCAGCGCCTCGCGCAGCGCGCCGTGGTGATAGGGCGCCTCGGACTTGACGCTCGCCGGTCGTCGCGCGGGACGCGCCGGCGCGCTCGCCTTCTTTGAAGTACGCGCACCGCGCGCGGTTTCTGTCCTGATCTCACTCTTGCCCATGGGCCAGCTATAGGATGCAATATTGACAGTGTAAAGATTTCACTTGACCAGAACCCCTCGTACGGCTATTTGATCTTTACGATGTAAAGATAAGGAAGGGATACGCCGTGCAGCAGGACGCCGTTGCCGAACGCCGCCACAACCTCGGTCCGATTCCGTTCGAGGCCGACGCGCCCTTCCTGAAAATCATCGGTGAATTGCCGCGCGAACTGAACGGCACGCTCTATCGCAACGGCCCCAATCCGCAGTTCGACTCGCCCGGCGCGCACTGGTTCGTCGGCGACGGCATGCTGCACACCTTTCACCTCGAGAACGGCCGCGCCAGCCATCGCAATCGCTGGGTCCGTACGCCGAAATGGCTGGCCGAGCACGATGCCGGCCGCGCGTTGTTCGGGGGCTTCGGCCGCAAGCTGCCGGATGCGCCGCAAGATCTCACCGACGGCGGCGTCGCCAACACCAACATCATCTTCCATGCCGGCAAGCTGCTTGCGCTGGAAGAAGCCCATCTGCCGACTGAGATCGATCCGGGCACGCTCGCAACCCGCGGCTATCACAATTATCACGGCCGTGTCGCCGGCAGCTTCACCGCGCACCCGAAGATCGATCCCGTCACCGGCGAGCTGGTGTTCTTCGGCTACAACGCCGCGGGTCCGCTGACGCCTGCCCTCTCCTACGGCTCGATCGACGCGTCCGGCAAGGCGACGCGCTTCGAACGTTTCGAGGCGCCCTATGCCAGCATGGTGCACGACTTCATCGTCACCGAGAACCACGTGCTGTTTCCGATCCTGCCCATCACCGGCAGCATGGAGCGCGCGATCAGCGGGCGGCCGCCCTATGCCTGGGAGCCGGACAAGGGCGCCTATGTCGGCGTGATCAAGCGCAAGGGCAGCGCGAAGGACATCGTCTGGTTTCGTGCTGAAGCCTGCTACGTCTTCCACGTCATGAATGCTTGGGAGGACAGTGACCGCATCATCGCGGACGTCATGCAGTTCGAGGAAGCACCACTATTTACGCATCCCGACGGCACGCCCACCAATCCCGAGAAATCCTTCGCTCGCCACTGCCGCTGGACCTTCAATCTTGCCGGGAAGACCGACCGCTTCCAGCAGACCTATCTCGACGATCTCACCGGCGAATTCCCGCGCATCGACGACCGCCGCGCCGGATTGAAGAGCCGTCACGGCTGGTACGCCTGCGCCAATCCGAAGCTGCCGATGTTCGGCGCGCTGTCCGGCGTCGTCCATGTCGATGGCAATGGAACGCGCCTCGGCCATTATCTGCTGCCGGCCGGCGACACCATCTCAGAGCCGGTCTTCGTCGAGCGGTCGAAAGATGCGGCGGAAGGCGACGGCTGGCTGCTGGCGGTGGTCTGGCGCGCGCGGGAAAACCGCAGCGACCTCGCCGTGTTCAATGCCAAGGATGTCGAGGCCGGCCCCGTCGCGCTGGTGCAGCTCGGCCATCGCGTGCCCGACGGTTTTCACGGCAGTTGGGTCGGCGCGCGGTAGCTCTCCTCTCGACATCGCTGATGTCACCAAAAGGTCTCTCATGCATATGCCCTCGATCACCGCGGACCGCCTCGCTGTCCTGATCCTGTTCCTGATCTGCGCCGGGATCACGCTCCCGATGATCCGGCCGCGGCGGAGCGGCCAAACCATCTTCAACGGTGGTATCTTGCTCGCCTTCGTCCTCTCGATCGCCTGTGCGTTACCTGTGCTGCCGCACCTGTCCTGGGCCGGCTTCATCGATGAGATGGCCGACCAAGCCGTTGCAGCAATTCGATTTTTGGAAGTCGCTTACGTCATTTTGACACTGTAAAGATTCTACTTGACCCCGCCTCGCTCCTGACATATTGATCTTTACATCGTAAAGATAAGGCCTGACCGAGGCGAACCATGGCGATTTTCCTGATCCTCGCGCCCTACGGCGCCTTCACTTTCCTGATGCTGATGACGTCTGCCACGATCAGCGTATTCGTAGCCTCGGCAACCTGTCTGGCCACCGTGGCGATCGATGTCGTGCGCGGTCGCTCGGTGAAGATCCTGGCTATGGGCTCGGCGCTGCTATTCGCCGCAATCGGCCTCCACCTCGCGCTGTTCGACCCGGCGCTTGGCACGCTCGGTGTCAAGCTGTCGGTCGACATCGGCATCTTCGTCATCTCGCTCGGCTCGATGCTGGTGCGGCGTCCCTTCACGCTGCAATACGCGGTCGAATCCGTGCCGGCCGAGATCGCGGCAATGCCCGGCTTTCTCTATGCCAATTACGTCATCACGGGCGCTTGGACCGCGGCTGCGCTGCTGATGGCGGCCGCCAATCTCGTGCTGCTCTATGTCCCCGGCCTGCCGCTCTGGTCGAGCCTTGCGGTCGCCTTCGCCGCCCGCAACAGCGCGATCTATTTCACAAAATGGTATCCCGAATATCGGCAGATCAAGTACGGTGCGCCGGCCAGCCCAATGTCCAACTCCCGCTGAACAGGATCGACGATGAAGGACGTATTCGCCCGCCTCGCCTCCGACCTCTTCTCTGCCATCGTCTTCCTGGTCATCTACATCATCACCGACAACGTCGTCCTGGCAACGTCGGTGGCGATTGCCGGAGCGATCGCGCAGGTGATCTACGCGCGCGTCAAGGGGCAGCAGCTCAATTACATGACCTATGCGAGCGTCGAGCTCGTCGTCGTGCTCGGCACGGTCACGCTGCTGACCAACGATCCCCGCTTCATGCTCGCAAAGCCCTCGATCGCGCATTTCGCGATCGGCGCCATCATGCTCAAGCGGGGCTGGATGCTGCGCTACATGCCGCCGATCGTCGTCGAGACCGTTCCGGAATATGTGACGGCTGCAGGTTATGCCTGGGCCGCGCTGATGTTCGTAATCGGCGCCGGCATGATCGCCGTCGCCTCCACAGGCGATCTGAAGCTGTGGGCGTTCTACATCACGGTGGTCGCGGGCGGCGCCAAGATCCTCGCCTTCGCCGTGCAATACGTCGTGCTTCGCCTCATCGTCACCAGCCGACGACGCGCCGCCGCCCGCGCCTAAATGCCTCCAACGGAGCGTTAGGCGCGAGCGGCGAGTTGCGCTATACGCTCGGCCGGGACTGGCCCGCGGATCGTCGCGGTCCGCCGGGATCTTGGGAGACGCGAATGGCCGTCGACGGCAACTGGACTCTGACCCTGACGACCCCCATGGGCGAGCGCAAGGCGACGCTGAGCCTGACGGCTGCCGGCGGCACGCTCACGGGGACGCAGGGCGCGGAAGGCGATACAGCCGAGATTTTCGATGGCACCGTCAGCGGCGATGCCGTCAACTGGAAGGTCTCGATCACCAATCCGATGCCCTTGACGCTCGAATTCATCGGAACCGTCTCCGGCGACAGCATGAGCGGTGAGATGGGCATCGGCCCGATGGGCAGCTTCCCGTTCACCGGCACGCGCGCCTAAGCCGCGCGGCAACGGTGCGCGCGCTCGGTCTCATCGCGGCGACGATCCTGTGTGTCGCGACACAAGCGGCTAGCGCGGACGACGCCGAACCGGCGTGGCGGGCAAGCGCGCTCGCCATGCTACCGGCAGGCTATGTCGCCGGCACGGCCTATCGAACCGAAGGGTCGACGGGCTACCTCGCCGTCTATCCGATCTCTTCGAACGATCCGAAGTCACCTGCAAGCGTGTTCGCCACGCGCCAGGCTCTCGTGGTCGCGCTGACGCCGGATGCGACGCGCGCAGTCTCGGTCGCATTGAAACCGCGTAGCGGGCCCGATCCTGACACCGACGACACCGACTTCCCAAAGCTGCATGCCGATCTCGCCGCGAAGCGCTCGACGCTTCCCGACGGTACCGAGCCCTGCGATTTCGGCGCCTGGTCCGTCGACAAGGATCCTGATGGCCTCAACGTGCGTGCCGAACCATCGATCAAGGCGCGTGTGCTCGGCACGCTTCCGCCGCCCTACCGGCTCAAGCTCGGCGGCAGCGAGAACACGCCCGATGGCGGCTGGCTCACCGAATTCCGCATCATCGGCTTCAAGAACGGCTGGTTTCTGATCGAAGGCGCCAAGCCGCCGGGCAAGGACTACGAGGACGACAAGAAATATCCGCGCAGCGCGCCAAAGCCCTATGCCGGACGCGGCTGGGTCGCCTCCAACAAGGTCGGCGCGTCCTACGCCAATGGCGCGACACGCATGGGCGGTCTGTTCCAGGCGCCCTTCGTTGATGCGAAATGGATGCCCGCCCAGCGCGAACTCGGCGGCGCGATCGACACCGATGGCGGCCCGAAGCGCATCTTTGCCTGCAGTGGCCTCTGGGGCTTGGTCGAGAGCCAGGACGGCATCCGCGGCTGGTGGCGCGGGCTGTGCTCCAACCAGGTCACAAATTGTAGTTGAGCGAGTAAGTCTCGTGTCCCGGACGCGACGCAGCGCGAAGCGGTGCATCGCAGAGCCGGGACCCATGCCCGCCACGGGGACCCCGGATCAGCAGCGCATCATTTCATGCTGCGCAGCGTCCGGGGAACGCGGCCTCAGCCCAGATTCAACTCCTTGAAGAAGTCGTTCCCCTTGTCGTCGATGATGATGAACGCCGGGAAGTCGACGACCTCGATGCGCCAAATCGCTTCCATGCCGAGCTCGGGATATTCGAGCACCTCGACCTTCTTGATGCAGTGCTCGGCAAGATTCGCCGCGGCACCGCCGATCGAGCCGAGATAGAAGCCGCCATACTTCTTGCAGGCCTCACGCACGGCCGGCGCGCGGTTGCCCTTGGCGACCATCACCATCGAGCCGCCGGCGGCCTGGAACTGATCGACAAAAGAATCCATACGGCCCGCAGTGGTCGGGCCGAACGCACCGGAGGCATAGCCCTCGGGCGTCTTGGCGGGGCCGGCGTAATAGACCGGATGGTTCTTGAAATAGTCCGGCAGCGGCTCGCCCTCGTCGAGCCGCTCGCGCAGCTTGGCATGCGCGGAATCGCGCGCGACGATCATGGTGCCGGTCATCGATACCCGCGTCTTGGTCGGGTACTTCGAGAACGTGGCAAGGATATCCTTCATCGGCTGGTTGAGGTCGATCTTGACGACCTCGCCGCCGAGCGACTGCTCGACCTCAGGCAGATACTGCGCCGGGTTGTGCTCGAGCTCCTCGAGATAGACGCCCTCCCTGGTGATCTTGCCGAGCACCTGGCGATCGGCCGAGCAGGACACGCCGAGCCCGATCGGGAGCGAGGCGCCATGACGCGGCATGCGGATCACGCGGACGTCGTGGCAGAAATATTTTCCACCGAACTGCGCGCCGACGCCGAGCGACTGCGTCATCTTCAGAATTTCCTGCTCCATCTCGAGATCGCGAAACGCGTTGCCGTCGGGCGAGCCGTGGGTCGGCAGCGCGTCGAGATAGCGAGCCGACGCCAGCTTCACCGTCTTCATGCAGAGCTCGGCCGAGGTGCCGCCGATGACGATCGCGAGGTGATAGGGCGGGCACGCCGCGGTGCCCAGCGTCAACACCTTCTCCTTCAGGAAGGCGAGCAGCCGGTCCTTGGTCAGCACCGAGGGCGTCGCCTGGAACAGGAAGCTCTTGTTGGCGGAGCCACCGCCCTTCGCCATGAACATAAACTTGTAGGCGTCATCGCCTTCGGCGTAGATCTCGCACTGCGCCGGCATGTTGTTGGCGGTGTTCTTCTCCTCGTACATCGACAACGGCGCGACCTGCGAGTAGCGCAGATTGCGGCGCAGGTAAGCATCGCGCGCGCCTTCCGACAGTGCCGCCTCGTCGTCACCATCGGTGATGACGTTGCAACCCTTCTTGCCCATGATGATCGCGGTGCCGGTGTCCTGGCACATCGGCAGCACGCCGCCTGCAGCGATGTTGGCGTTCTTGAGGAAGTCCAGCGCGACGAACTTGTCGTTCGGGCTCGCCTCGCCATCCTCCAGGATCGCGCGGAGCTGCTTCAGATGACCCGGTCGCAGATAGTGGTTGATGTCGCCAAAGGCCGCTTCCGACAGGGCCCGCAGCGCGTCGCGGGACACCACCAGCATGTCCTTCCCCAAAACCTTCTCGACCCTGACGCCCTCGGACGAGACCTTCTTGTAGGGCGTCTCGTCCTTGCCCAGCGGAAACAGCGGCGTGTGCTTGTAGGGCGGAACGGGCTTTGCGGGATCGGGAAAGGCGGTAGGAGCGTTCATGGCGGGAATCTCGGGGTTTTGGAGCCCTCGCATGGGCCCCTTTCATAGAAGCGTTCTAAGCTTTTTTGCTGCAAAGGGAAGGCGCTCTGGTGCGGTCGGGGCATCCCGATTCGGCGACACGGCGACCTATTTTCGGCGGCTGTCGGCGGACACCAAGCTCTCATGATGCCGGTGAAGACCCTGGGTGCACCCCTTGCGCTACGCGCCCGACGACGGTTGAATGCGCCCGCTAAGGGGCTTTTCATCATGACATTGAACTTGCACGTCCGCGGCGCGATCCTGGTCGCCGCCGCCATCACCGGCCTTGTGACCATCGCCTCGCCCGCCCGCGCGGACCGCTGCGATGACAGCGCCAAGGAGCTGGCGAACCAGGTCGATCGCCTCAAGGTGAATTTCCGCGCCGCCAACGTCGTCTACCTGACTCATCCGGCGGCCAAGGAATTGTCCGTGGCCTGCCGTGGCGACAAATATTCGATCGAGCTCTATGCAAAGGGCGATCGCAAGCCCAAGCCTGAGTTCTTTGCGCTGGTGGGGTCGATGGCGGCGATCGTCTTCACCGTGACCAAGGACGATACGACGACGGGCGCGACACGCTGCCTGAAGCGGATGGGGCTCTTGCGCGGCGACAAGATCAGCATGCGTTACCGGCGTCTCAACATGGAATGCGCCCGCACCAAGACGGATGCGTCCATCGCGATCACGCGCGGCAAGGACGAATAGGCGGTCCCCGCGCGGTGTGCGCCTGACAGCACACCGCCCACTACGGACCGTCATTGCGAGCGTAGCGAAGCAATCCAGAATCCCTCCGCGGAGACAGACTGGATTGCTTCGCTGCGCTCGCAATGACGAGGAGAGGTCTGTCCTCTCGCGGAAACAGCGCTTGTGGCGACACGAAAGCGGCCTCCTCCACCGCACCGCATCCCTCGCATTTTAACGATTGGCTTGAATGAAATTTCGCTCCTCGCGGCGCAGGGTCAATTGTTTCCATGTGTGAGGATTTGTGGATGAGCGTTTCTACCGTTTCGCCGCCGCCGATCGCGATCGTGGTGCCGAGCTACGACACGACCAAGCAGCAGGACGATCAGATCAAGACCAAGGAGAACGACCCGACCTATAAGCCGCCGCCGCCCGCGCCGCTGCCGCCGGGTCAGGGCACGCGGATCGATCAGCTCGCCTGATCAGCCGCGTCGAAGATGAAATGCCCGATCCGGTCGATCGGGCTTTTCGCGTGTCCGGCCGCATCTTCGCCGGATAGCTGCACCAATATCATGCGCGGCTACCCTGAGACCTGCGCATGATCGCAAGACTCCTGTTGCAGAGCACGATCACCACCGCCGCCATGGGCGCGCTGCTGTTCGCGTCCGCCGGGACCCTGCATTGGCCTTTGGCCTGGGTGTTCCTCGCGACCTCCGCCCTGCTCGGCCCGCTCGGCGGCTGGTGGCTTTACCAGGTCGACCCCGCACTGCTCGCCGAACGCCTGCGGCCGGTCCTGCAAAAAGACCAGCCCGCTGCCGACAAGGTGTTCATGACCGTCTTCGTCGTCGCGATGCTGGTCTGGCTGGCGGCGATGGGGCTCGACCGGCGTACGCTGTCCTCCGACATGCCGAGGGCGCTGCAGATGCTCGGCCTCGCCCTGTTCCTGCTTTCGACGCTGTTCATCCTCTGCGTTTTCCGCGAGAACTCGTTCGCGGCGCCCGTGGTGAAGCTGCAAGCCGAGCGCGCGCAGCGCGTGATCTCGACGGGGCCTTATGCCCATGTACGTCATCCCATGTACAGCAGCATGATCCTGTTCTTCGCCGGCGTGCCGTTGCTTCTGGGCTCATGGTGGGGACTTATGATGGTGCCGCTATTCCTCGTCTTGTTTGCGGGCCGCATTCGCATCGAGGAGCGTACGCTGCGCGAGGGCCTGCCGGGCTATGCCGACTATGTGACGCGCGTGCGCTATCGCCTGCTGCCTGGCGTGTGGTGAGCGCACGCATCAGTCTGCAAATTGCGGAAAAGCGTTTCCTCCGATCGACTGACGTCGCCCGAAGCGTTCGCAGGCGCTCTAGCCATCCAACTCGCGGTAGCGGCGGAAGATGCCCTGCTCGTTGAAGGGAATACGGCGCTCGCTTTCGAGATAAGCCTTGATGTTCGGGCGCGCCGACACGCGGTCGTGCAGGCCGACGAGGCCTGGGATATCTGTCTCGAACGCCTTCATCCGCTTCGGAAACGCATAGCGTAGTCCCGCGACGAGCTGGAACAGCGAGAGATCGACATAGGTCAGCTTGCGGCCGGTGACATAGGCGCCGCCATTGTCCGCGAGAAGCTCTTCGAAATAGCCGAGATATTTCGGCACGCGCTCGCCCCAGAAGTCGGCGGTGCGCTTCTTTGCCGGCGGTTTCTGATCTTCGTAGTAGAGCGAGGGCCCGAGCGGGTGATGGGTGTCGTGAATCTCGACCACGAAATCGGTGATCGTCAGCTGGAGCTGATGCACCCAGAGTTGACCCGCCTCCGACTTCGGGGCGAGGGCGTGGCGGGCGCCGAGATAGAGCAGGATGTTCGCGGTCTGGCCGATGACGAGCTTGCCGGCTTTGAGGAACGGCGGCGCAAAGGGCGGCGTGCCCCTGTGCGCGTCCATCATCTTCATCATCGCGGCTGTGCCGCGTGGGCCACGCGCCACGTCGACGTATGCCGCGCCCGCCTCCTCCAGCGCCAGCCGCACATATTCACCGCGGCCCTGGATCTCGGGCCAATAATAGAGCTCGTATTTCATGGAGGGTCCGTGAGCGTGGAAGCGACAGGACCAATCTATCACGCGCGACAAGGTTCCGTCAGGATGGGGCTGAAGGGCGGCACCACACGCTCCGTCATTGCGAGCGCAGCGAAGCAATCCAGACTGTCACCCTGGAGGGACTCTGGATTGCTTCGTCGCTGCGCTCCTCGCAATGACGGAAGCCTCAATTCGATGCGAAGCAATAGAGCAAGCCGCCGCCGCCGGTGCTCTTCAGATCGGCCTGCGAGCAGCCGCCATCGGGTCCGCGCGAGGGGTGTGCGGTGTTCCAGGATTTGACCGTCGGGTTGGTCGCAGGGCCGTTGATGTCGGAGTGGCCGAGCATCGCCGCGCCTTGCGTACTCGACGTCCAGTTTTTGCAGGTGCGGTCGTCGGGACCCGCAAACGCGGTGCCGTCGGACTGCGATCCCGTGAGAATGTCGTGCCGGTTAGGCTGGTCGCCATAGCCGTTTACAATCTCGCCCTTCTCGGTCAGCGCTGTCTCCTTGCTGATCTTGTTGGCGCTGTGCAAATCGGCCACGTCCTTGGCGATTTCCACGCCCTTGGCGTTCTGCCACGGTCCCTTGCCGATGCGGTCGCGCGCGTTGACGGCCGGCTTGCCGTCGGCGGCCTGCGTGGAGAGATAGGCGCGCCAGGTCTTACTGCCGGCGCCGCCGGCCTGGGCCAGCTTCTGGCACTGCGCATCGGCCCCCTCCAGACCGCCGAGATCGGCGCCTTTGCCAGGACCGTTGGAAGTCACGAAGAACGTCATGTTGGCCGACTGCGCCTGCGCCGATGGCGCCGCAAGCAAGGCCGCAGCGAGCGCGAGGCCTGAAATCGTCATGGTTCTCTCAATGCGGATCATCCTGTCCTCCATTTGTGTTGTCGTTGGCCGCCAGATTTCAACCCGACGCAGGCCCGCTTATTCCGATGCCGCGATGCGAGACGCCCAAAAGAAAAAGGCCCCGTGCAAGAAGCACGATGCCCTGGTTTTTTCATGTCGTCTGCGATCAGTTGGTCGACGGGATCGCCGACGATTCCCAGCCGCTTCCCGACTGCCATGTCGATTAATTGCTTCCCGGGACAATGGTGCCGGGCGAGCATACAAAATGGGCCGATCCTCAAGTGATCGTCCAGGGGAGGACGCGGGGGACTGTGGCGGGACCGTTCAGGGCGGTATCCGCGATCACATCGGGGCTGCGTAGCGCGCGGCGCAAGGGGAGATCGTTCATGCACCGGACCACAATCCGCCCAATCACGACAATTGCCGGCCGCGCCACCCTTTGCTGCCTTGCCGTCGGTCTTGCCCTGGGTCCGAACTGCGCCTTGGCCGCGGAACTGCTCAAAGCCCGGCTGGCGCAAAATCTCGCACCGATCTCCGGCCTTGCGATCGTCGCCAAGTCGAAGGGAATCTTCGAAAAGCACGGACTTGACATCACGGTTTCGAACTTCACGTCCGGCAAGCAGTGCCTGGACACCGTGATCGGGGGCGGTGCCGACATCGCGACCACGGCGGAGGCGCCGGTCACCGCATCGACGATGGCAAACCAGCCCATCGCCTTCGTCGCCGGGATGGAATACTCCGATCTCAAGACGCTCGTCGCGGCCAAGGCCGGCGTCAAGACCAAGGCAGATCTTCGCGGCAAGCGAATCGCCTTCACTGCCGGCACCGGTAGCGAGGTTTACACGGCGACCTTGCTGAAGTCGGCGGGATTGACGCCCAAGGATGTCACCCTCGTCAATCTGCGGCCGCAGGAGATGCTGCCGGCACTTGCAGCCGGAAGCATCGACGCGATCGACACCTGGGAGCCCCACGTCGCCAACGCGAAGAAAGCCCTGGGCGAAGCCGTCACTGAGGTAGATACAAAGGGCACCTACTCCGAGACGTTCAATATCGTCGTCATGAAGCCCTACCTGGACGCCAACCCGGTGCTGGTCGAGAAATTCATCGCCGCACTGATCGATGCCGAGATCTGGATGAAGGCACAGCCGGATGAAGCAATCACGACAGTCGCGGACGCAGTTGGAATGAAGCGGGACGAACTCGCCCCCATCTGGGCCGACTATGTTTACCGGGTGCGTCTCGACGACCGGCTGATCGAGATTCTGAAGACCCATTCCGCATGGCGCCTCGAGAGCGGCAACCATCCTCCGGGAGCGGCGATGCCCGACTTCAGCAAGGTCGTCGTCACCGAGCCACTGAAAAAGGTCGATCCCGCACGCGTCACCCTGTCGTGGAAATAGGCACCCGCGCGGCCATGCAGGAAGCCATTTCAGCAGGACGCGATATTGCCATCCGCACTGGCGGTCGCGCTCGGCCGAATTCAGTTCGGCTTCGCCGCCTCAATATTCTGGTCGGGGCGCTTTCGCTTCCCTTGTTCGTTGGGCTCTGGGAACTGGTCTCCCGTTCCGGGACCGTCAACATGGTGCTGTTTCCACCGCCGACGGTGGTTGCTGCGGCCGTGCTTGAGTGGATACGAAGCGGACAGTTCTTTAGCGATCTGTTGGCCAGCCTCTTTCGCGTCACCACGGGATTCATCATAGGCGGCACGCTCGGCATCCTGCTCGGTGTTCTCACCGGCCAATTCCCCGTTATCTCGAGCTTGCTGTCCCCGCTATTCCATATCTTGCGGCCAATTCCGCCGATTGCGTTCGTGCCGATCGTCATCCTCTGGTTCGGCCTGTCGGAGGCGGGAAAATTGTTCCTCGTCGTATGGGGCGTATTCTTCACGGTATGGCTTTCGACTCACATCGGCGTGCAGAAGGTCGACCGTGGCCTGATCCGGGCGGCATTGATGCTCGGCACGCCCCGACGGCAGATGCTGCAGGAGATCGTGCTGCTGGGCGCGCTTCCCTACATTGTCGTCGGGTTGCGCACCGCCGTCAGCATCTCCTTCTACACGCTCGTCGCGGCTGAACTGGCCGGCGCTTTCGCCGGCATTGTGTACAGGATCGAGATTGCGCAGCAGAATTTGCAAACGGGCCAGGTCATGGGCGGGCTCGCAGCGCTCGGGTTGATGTCGTTCATCGCCGACCGGCTGTTTGCGGCTCTTGCCGAACGTATCGTCTGGTGGCGCTGATGTCGGGATCTCGATCGGGCATGAAACTGGCACTGGCAAGTTCGCCTGCCTCCGTCGAATCGGCGCGAAAACAACCGGCCATTCAAGTCTCGAACCTGAGCATCGTTTTCGACACCAAGCGCGGGCAAATCATCGCGGTCGATCGCGTTTCGTTTGACGTGGCGCCTGGCGAGTTCGTCTGCATCGCCGGTCCCTCCGGCTGCGGCAAGTCGACGGTGCTCAATACGATCGCCGGGCTGGAAGTGCCGTTCGAAGGCGAGATCCTGGTCGAGGGCGCGCCCGTCTACAGTCCGCGTCCCGATGTCGGCATGGTGTTCCAGCAGCCGCATCTCTTCCCCTGGAGGTCCGTCCGCAGCAACATCGCCCACGGTCCCAGGATGCTCGGCAAGTCCACGACGGAAGCGTATGCCATCGCCGACGATCTGATCGCGATGGTCGGCCTCAAGCGTTTCGCCGACGCTTATCCGAACACGCTGTCCGGCGGCATGCAACAGCGCGTGGCGATCGCGCGAGCGCTGGCCAATCAGCCCCGTGTGCTGCTGATGGACGAGCCCTTCGGGGCGCTCGACGCGCAGACCCGCGCGGTGATGCAGGACAATCTGCTGGCGCTGCGCGACCGGATCAAGGCGACGATCGTGTTCGTGACGCATGACATCGATGAAGCCATCGTGCTGGCCGACCGCGTTCTCATCATGAGCGCGGGACCCGGCCGCATCCTGCGCGAAGTCGCGGTCAAGCTGCCGCGCCCACGGTCGAGTTCTGTCATGGTCGAGCCAGCATATCTTTCGCTCAAGAAGGATTGTCTCGACGTCATCCGCGCAGAAGGGTTGCGGGCGTTCAATCAGTCGGACGCGGACTGACGCGGAGCCCGCGCGTCTGAGGCGAACGCAGCGGGCTGGCATGGTTCTTGAATAGCCGATGCCGGGTCTCACATGCGGAGCCGGCCATGCACAGGGCGAACAGCGCGATAGCGGCAGGTGTGATGCTCGCGGAGTCGGACGATCTCGTCAGACCGCTGCCCGGCCTGCTGGATGGTCTCAACCGGGCTGATTGCAATCGCTTGCGTGCGATCGGACGCGAAAAGATCCTGGAAGCCGGCCAACTGGTTTGGTCTCAGGGCGACGCACAGGCCGGAATCTACCTGATCAGCGAGGGGCGCATACGCAGCTACTATGCGGCACCGTCGGGGCGCGAAGTCACGCTCGCCTATTGGTTTCCCGGCAACTTCGTCGGCGGGCCCGACATATTCGGGACGGGCCCGCACATGTGGACATCGGTTGCGGCCGAGCGCAGCCGGTTGACGTTCATGCCCGGACTGGCATTGCGGCGGCTTGCGCTCGAATCGCCGGCAATCGCCGTCGCCTTGCTGGATGCCCTCGCATTCAAGGCGGATGCTATTCGGCAATGGCCCAGATGCTTGGGACGCGCTCGGTCACCGAGCGGCTGCACAGCCTGCTGATCTTCCTGTCGCACGTCTACGGCGTGAAACGCGACGGCGAGATCGTCGTCGGCATGCCGTTTACGCACGGCGACCTTGCCAATCTGATCGGATCCACCCGCCAATGGGTGACCGTGCAACTCGCGCGGCTCCAGGACGAAGGCGTGATCAGATACGAAAGATCCGTGATTTCGATCCTGGATGTTTCTACACTCGGGCAGGCGATGGGATAATGTCCGCCCGTTAGCCGGCAGACTTCAATTCGAATGCCGATCCGTCTGCGCCGGCCTCGAACCGCCGTGCGAGTCCGATCAGCGCGCGATCGTGCCAGGCCGGCGCCAGCAGGGTCACGCCCATGGGCATGCCGTTCGGCAATTTCGTATTCGGAACGGCGACGCCGCAGAGATCGAGCAGATTGGCAAAGTACGAGTAGTAGCCCAGACGATTGTTGAGGGTGATCGGATCACGATGCATCTCCTCCAGTGTGAACGGCCGCGGTGCAGTCGGAACCACCAGGGCATCGATGCCGGCAAAGATTGCTTCGGCGTCGCGGCGAAGCCGGTGCAGCCGGTGAATGGCGCCAAACGTGTCGATCGCCGAATACCCGGCGGCTGAGCCCAGCACGGTCCTCGTGACATCAAGCAAGGCGCCGGATTCGACGTCGATGAGCGAAGCGATGGCCGAGTGCCGCTCCGCGACCCAGGGACCGCTGAACATCAACTCCCCGGCCTGGCGGAATGGGGCGAAGTCCACCTCGATCGCCGTTCCTCCGATATGAGCAAGACGTTCGCAGGCACTCTCGTAGAGTTCGCCGCATTCCGACATGCCGAAGCATTCGAGATCTGCTGGCGCAACGCGGCCGAACCGGAATGATGCCGCCGCCCCGTTGGCGGGGAAAAAGGTTCTGGGCAGGCGGCTGTACGGATCTTCGAAATCAAACCCTTCGATGATGTCGAGGATTGCTTCGCCGTCGCTGACGGTATTGCAGAATACCGACACGCAATCGATCGTCGGACAATTCGGCACCAGGCCACGTGATGACACCAGCCCAACGGTGGGCTTGATTCCGACGATGTTGTTGAACCCGGCAGGTATGCGCCCCGAGCCGCCGGTATCGGTGCCGAGCGCAAAGGCGACGTGCCCCGCCGCCACGGCGACCGCGGAGCCGGAACTGGAACCGCCCGCAACATAGCGCGCATCGGCAACCGACGCGCAGGGGCCATGGGGCGAGCGCACGCCGGACAGGCCTGTGGCGAACTGATCGAGATTGGTCTTTCCGAGGCAAATTGCGCCGGCTGCGGTGAGGCGTTCGACGCTATGCGCGGAATGCCAGGGCGTATAGCTGAACGCCGGACATGCGGCAGTGGTCGGCATTCCCGCGACGTCGATGTTGTCCTTCACACCAAATGGAATGCCGAGCAGCGGAAGATTTTCGCCCGTCCGCGCGCGCGCCACCAGCTTATGGCATTCTTCGAGTGCCTCCTGCCGCGGGCGAAGATAGATCCAGCAATTGCGGTCGCGCTCGGCCTCGATCCGGTCATACGCCGTTCCGATCGCCTCCAGCAGCAGGGACGAACTCCTGGCAATGCCTTCGTAGTTTGTCCTGAGGCGCGCGACACACTGGCTCACGGAATATCTCCTCATCCAACCGGCAGGCGCGAAATTGCGGCAGCTCTGCGCGGCCAACAAGCAATTAAGTGCTTCGCCCAAATGGCCGCCTGACCGGAAACGCACCGCTCAAACAAAAAGGACGCCGTGCCGAAGCACGACGCCCTCGTTTGTCGCTATACGGGCGATCAGTTGGTCTGCTGGATCGCCGACAGTTCCCAGGTGCCGCCCGGACGTCGGGCAAAGGTCCAGACTTCGGTGGCCTCGCCCGGCTGCTCGCTGCCGGCGACAATCGCGCCGGTATTGCGGTCGAGCGTCTTGTCGGTGAGCGCGAAGCGCAGCGCCACCGTCGCGTAATCGGTCTCGCCTTCGCGCCAGGATTCCGCGAGGTCGCCCTGCAACAGCTTCACACCGCTGACCTTGTTGACGACATTGCGCGCGCGGTTCTGGCCGAGGTCCTGCTCGAAATAGGAGACCATTTCCGGCGTCGCGAGCGTGTGCAGCTTGGCCACGTCCTCGTTGGACCAGGCCGACTGGACGTCGCTGAGCAGGCGCTCGAACGCTTCATAGTCGTCCGGCTTGATCTCGAGCGGTGCGTTGTTGGCGCCGAAGCCGAAGCCACCGCCAAGACCACTACGATTGTTCGCCTGCGGTCCCGGACCGGCACCGGCGTCAGCATTGGCATAGGCCGCCTGCGGGGTGTGGCGGCGCTGCCACCAGGACATCGCCAGCCGAACCACGAGCACCACGAGGACGATCTGGATGATCAGGCCGATGATCGACGACAGGCCACCGAGGCCGCCGAACAGGCCACCGCCGAACAGCATGCCGAGCAGGCCCGCGCCGAGGAACCCGGCCGCAAGGCCGCCCATGAAGCCGCCGGCCCGGCCGAACAGACCGCCACGCGCGGGTGCGGCGGCAGCCGAATTCATGCCTGCGCCCGGCTGGGTGTAGGTCCGATTGAACTGCGAGGTCGAGCCCGGCGCGGTCGTGGTCGATGGCGGGGCCGAATAGGTGCGCGAACCGCGCGAACCCGACGACATACCGCCACCGACGCGCGCGTCGGCGGACGAGATCGCCAGCGCAGTCGGCAGCGCAAGCGCCAGCACGACGGCAATCGTCTTGAAGAGACTGCGGGAGCGTTGCGAGAAATTCATGTTGGTTTCCCAGATCCCCGGCATGGGGATGTGCCCCTAAGATGGGCAGCCTTCCGTAAAAAGGAAGCCACTATCGGAACTTATGGCTGCGGCCCTCAGTCGCGGGGATGTGGCAAAAGCCCATATTTGGCGGCGGCTTGGCCGGGTGTGCAAAGGAGCCGCGGTCGCCGGCTACCGGTCGGTTTGGCGACAGCAGTTCAGCTTTTTTCCGTCATTGCGAGCGAAGCGAAGCAATCCAGGCTGTTTCCGCGGAGGCAACTGGATTGCTTCGTCGCTTCGCTCCTCGCAATGACGGAGAATGTGGAGCCCGCGCCCTCACCCCGCCTTCGCCATCGTCTCCTTCACGGCCGCCACGAGCTGGCTAAGTGTGAACGGCTTGGGCAGGAAGTCGAACTGCTGGCCTTCGGGCAGGCTCTTCTCGAACGCGTCCTCGGCGTAGCCGGAAACGAAGATGAACTTGATGTCGGGGTTCTTCTCGCGCATCGCCTTGAGCAATGTCGGGCCGTCCATCTCCGGCATGACGACGTCGGACACGACGAGATCGATTCCGCCGCTCTGCTCTTCCAGCACCTCCAGCGCCTCGACGCCGTTCTCGGCCTCGACCACGGTGTAGCCGCGCGAGCGCAGCCCGCGTGCGTTGAGCGCGCGCAGACCCTCCTCGTCCTCGACCAGGAGGATGGTGCCCTGTCCGGTGAGATCGGTGCGGGGCTTGGCGTCCGCCACGGACCCGGCCTCCTTCGCGGCACCATTGCTGGCGCCAACGACCGGCGCCGGCTGCTCGACCTGCACCTCCGGCTCGGCATGATGGCGCGGCAGGAAGATGTGGAACGAGGTGCCCTGCCCGGGCTCGGAGTCCACGTAAATGAAACCGCCGGTCTGCTTGACGATGCCATAGACGGTGGAGAGCCCGAGGCCGGTGCCCTTGCCGACCTCCTTGGTCGAGAAGAACGGCTCGAAGATCTTGTCGCGGATGTCGGCGGGAATGCCGGTACCGGTGTCGGCGACCTCGATCCGCACATAGTCGGCGGCTGGCATGCCCTTGTAGGCCAGCCTGGCCGCTTCCTCGGTGGTGACGTTTGCGGTGCGGATGATCAGCTTGCCGCCGTCGGGCATGGCGTCGCGCGCGTTGACCGCGAGGTTGACGATGACCTGCTCGAACTGGGAAACGTCGACCTTGACCGGCCAGAGATCTCGGCCGTGGATGGTCTCGTGCTTGACCTTCTCGCCGATCAGCCGGCGCAGCAGCATGGCGAGATCGGAGAGCGCATCGCCGAGGTCGAGCACCTGCGGCCGCAGCGTCTGCCGGCGCGAGAACGCCAGCAACTGCCGCACCAGCGTGGCGGCCCGCGTCGCGTTCTGCTTGATCTGCATGATGTCCTGGAACGACGGGTCGGTCGGCTTGTGCGCGTTCAGCAGGAAGTCGTTCGCCATCATGATGGCGGAGAGCACGTTGTTGAAGTCGTGGGCGATGCCGCCCGCGAGCTGGCCGACGGTCTCCATCTTCTGCGACTGGTTGATCTGGTTCTCCAGCGCGCGCCGCTCGGTGGTCTCGAGCATGTGCACAATGGCGACTTCGGCGTCGTTCTCGGCCGCATCCACCGGCGTGACGAAGAACTGGCCCCAGCGCTCTCTGGTTCCTTCGAGCGCCACTTCGACCGGCGCGACGTCGGCCTGGCCCTCCGCAGCCTGGTTGATGGCCGCGATCAAAAGGTGCCGGTCGCGCGAATTGACCGCGCGGAAGATCGACTTGCTGGCGCTGTCGAGCCCCAGTGCCTGCCCGAGCTTGGCGTAGCGCGCATTGGCGCGCACGACATTGCCGCCACGGTCTACCGTCGCGATCGCCATCGGGGTATGGTCGAAGAAGCGCATGAAGCGCACTTCGGCGGCGCGATCCGGATCGCTGCGCTCGTCGCGGGCACGGCTGATCACCAGCGTGCGCGACGGGCCCGGCGCACCGTCGGCGCCGAAGGCGAGCTTGTGATAGAGCCGAACCGGCATGGTCTTGCCGGTACGCATGCGCAGGTCGATGTCGAAGACTTCCGTCTTGACCTCGCCCGGCACCGCCACGATCGCGGTGAGCAGCGAAGCACCGTCGCCGGAGACGATGTCGGTGAGCTTCAGCCCGCCCGAGCCGATCTCGGCGAGGTCGTAGTCGAGCCAGTTCGCCAGCGTCGCATTGACATAAGCGAGCTCGCCGGCCGGATTGACCGAGAAGAAACCGCAAGGCGCGTGATCGAGATATTCGATCGCGTGCTGGAGTTCCTGGAACACGTCCTCCTGGCGCTCGCGGTCGCGGGTGATGTCTGCGATCGACCACACCGCGTATCTCGTCTCGCGCTTGCCGGTGCCGAGGGGCCGCACCCGCATGCGGAGCCAGCGGCCCTGGCTGCCATCATTGCCGGAGATGCGGACCTCTTCCTGCTGCCGCTTGCCTTCGCGCGCGGCTTTCAACAGGCGGAACACCGCCTCGGAGACGTCGGGGTTGCCGATGAAGACGCGCTCCACGGGGCGCACGTCCTGCGGACCGGCGGCGCCGGTCAGCGTCAGGTAGGCCGCATTGGAATAGACCACATGGCCGCGCGGGTCGGTCACGGCGAGGCCGTCGAAGGCGTGGTCGGCGATGCGCCCCATCACGGGATCGTCGAGATTGCGATCGGCGAAGCGGATGATGCCGGCGGCGAAGGCGAACAGGTTGAACAGGCCGACCATCGCCAGCACGGCGAGGATACCGAGGATATAGGGCTGGGCCTGCGCGCGCCCGAGCGTCATCAACCCGACGGCAACGGCGACGAGGCCGGCGGCCACCAGCAGCACCAGCGCAATGCTGCCCGAGCGCGGCAACGGCTCGTGCGCCGCAACGGGCTCGCGTGTGAGGTCGTGGTCGGTCTCGGCAGTCATCTCAAGCTGGCACAGCCTGTCGGCAGAGAATCAACGCGCTACAGGGCGCGCAGGGTCCTCCCTGCCTGAATCGGACCCGCAGGCGCAAGGGCAGCATGGGCGAAAGGTACGCTGATTCCCAGATTACGGCCATTTCCAGTACTTTTCAGGGGTTTTATTGCCGGCTGGCACCGAATCCGCTCTTCAGACGCATGACGTAGCCGATGACTTCGGCGACCGCATGGTAATGCTCGGTCGGGATTTCCTCGTCGATCTCGACGGTGGCGTAGAGCGCGCGGGCGAGCGGAACGTTCTCGACGATCGGGATGTCGTGCTCGCGCGCGATCTCCCGGATCTTGAAAGCGAGGTTGTCGACGCCCTTGGCGACGCAGATCGGCGCCGACATGCCCCGCTCGTAGGACAGCGCGATCGAATAGTGGGTCGGGTTGGTGATGATCACGGAGGCCTTGGGAACCGCCGCCATCATGCGCTTCTTGGAGCGCTGCTGACGCAGCTGCCTGAGCTTGCCCTTGATGTGCGGGTCGCCTTCAGACTGCTTGTACTCTTCCTTGATCTCCTGGAGCGACATCTTCTGCCGCTGGAACCAGCTGCGATACTGGAAGAAATAGTCGCCGATGGCGATGATCGCGAGCGCCGCGACCACCGCGCCGAGCAGATGAATGGTCAGGCTGGTGGAGGCGCCGAGCAGGGCAGCCGGATCGAGCCTGACCATCGCCTCCATGCGATGCCGCTCCGGCCACAGGATCACGGTCATGACCGCGCCGAGCACGATCAGCTTGCCGAGACCCTTGAGGAAGTTCGCCGCCGCTTGCTTGCCGAAGATGCGCTTGAGGCCTTCGGCAGGCGACAGCTTGCTGAACTTGGGCTTGAGGGATTCGGCCGACCAGACCAGTCGGTGCTGCAGCACGTTGCCGGCAATTGCCGCCAGCACCAGCATCAGTAGCGGCACGCCCACCGCCGCCAGCACCGCGACTTCGATCTGCTGCATCAGGGCGAGCAGAGCCCTGCCGTCGGTCTTGATCATCCAGGAATTGGCGAGCAGGTTGCGCATCGGCGCCAACAGCCCGCTGCCGACCGATCCCGAGAAGCTCGAGACGACGAGCGTGGCGCCCGCGATCATGAACCAGGTGTTGATCTCCTGGCTCTTGGCGACGTCACCGCGTTCGAGCGCCTCTTCGAGACGTTTTTGCGTCGGGTCTTCTGTTTGACTCTCTGGATCGTTGTCTTCCGCCATCGATCACCCGGTCACTTGAGTGGCATCATCTGGTGCATGACACCGATGAAGTAGTCGAGAAAGGTGCCCATCATCGCCGTGAGCACGACGGCAAGCACCAGGAAGCCGGCGAAGATCGACAGCGGCACGCCGACGAAATAGACCTGCATCTGCGGCATCAGCCGCGCCAGCACGCCGAGTCCGATGTTGAAGACGAGGCCGAACACCAGGAACGGTCCGGAAAGTTGCAAGCCCAGGCGGAACGCGGCGGCAAAGGCGCGCGTCGCCAGTGCGGCGACATCGCCGCTCGACACGGTCTCGCCCGGCGCGAAGATCGTGTAGCTGTCGTTCAGTGCCGCGATGACCAGATGATGGCTATCGGTGGCGAACAGCAGCGTCACCCCCAGTATCGTCAGAAAGTTGCCGACCAGCACGCCCTGCTGTCCCTGCGTCGGATCGACCGAGGTGACGAAGCCGAGCCCCATCTGCTGTGCGATCACGGCACCGGCGACCTGCAGCGCCGACAACGTCACCCGCGCGGTCGCCCCCAGTACGATGCCGATCACGATCTCATGCAGCATCAGGACCAGCAGCGGCGCGATCGAGCCCATATCGACCTGATAGGCGTTGCGATGCAGCGGCAGGATGATCAGCGTGAGCAGCAGCGCGATCGACAGTTTGATCCGTGTCGGGATATTGGTCTCGCCCAGCCCCGGCAACAGCATCACCATCGCGCCGACCCGGGCAAAGGCGAGCATGAAGGAGGCGGCAAGCGCCGGCAGCAGCGAGACGTCGATGCGCATGATGGGCGCATAGTGCCTCAGCCGCCGATGATTCGCGACGATATCCGCAGCATGTGGGAATGCAGTGCGTCGGCCATGAACGGCAATGCCAACAGCATCGTGGCAAAGATGGCCAGGATCTTCGGCACATAGATCAGCGTCTGCTCCTGGATCTGCGTCAGCGCCTGGAACAGCGACACGACGACGCCGACAACGAGGCCAACCACCATCAGGGGCGACGACACGATCACGATGGTCCAGATCGCATCACGCGCGACGTCGAGGGTTTCCGGTCCGGTCATTGCACAGTCCTCTATTCGAGTCTCATCCCCACCGCTTGATGAGGACGACACGAACCTCTCCTCGTCATTGCGAGCGAAGCGAAGCAATCCAGACTGCCACCGCGGAAAGATTCTGGATTGCTTCGCTACGCTCGCAATGACGATGGATAAAATCAGATCGGCATCTTCATGATGTCTTCATAGGCCGCGATCACGCGGTCGCGGACCGAGACCAGCGTCGACACGGCGACGTCGGTGTCTGCGACCGCCGTCACCACGTCCATCACGTTGGCCTTGCCGGCGGCCATCGCCACCGTCTGCGCATCGGATTTGCGGCCGGATTCCAGGACGCTGCCGACAGTGTCTTTCAGAAGAGAGGCGAAGGACTGCCCGCTCGGCTCGCTGCCCTTGCCGGCGCCGCTGTTCTCCAGCACGCGAGCGAGGTTTGCATAGGCGTTGGCGGCAATTGTCGGTGTTGCCATGGCTCAAATGTCCTGTTCAGCTCTTGAGGATGTCGAGGGTGCGCTGGATCATCCGGCGCGTCGCGCTGATGATGTTGAGATTGGCCTCGTACGACCGCTGCGCGTCGCGGATGTCGGTCATCTCGACCACCGAGTTCACGTTGGGATATTTGACGTTGCCGGTCGCATCCGCCGCCGGATTGTTCGGCTCGTATTTGGTGCGGAAATTGGACTGGTCGGGCTTGATCCTGCCAAGGGTGACGACCTGCGCGTCGAGTGTACGGTCGAGCGCGGAGGAGAAGGTCGGCACCTTGCGCCGGTAGGGATCGCCGCCGGCGGTCTGCGAGGTCGAATCCGCGTTCGCGATGTTCTCGGAAATCACCCGCATGCGCCCGGCCTGCGCCCGCAGACCGGAGGTCGCGATAGCCATCGAACGGGCAAAGTCGCTGCTGTCATTCGCCATGATGCGCTTCCTCTAGCTCTAGCCTTTGCCGATCGCGGTCTTGAGCAGGTGCAGGCTCTTCGAGTAGAGCGAGGTCGCCGCCGCATAATCCATCTGGTTGCTGGCGGCCTTCATCATCTCCTCTTCGAGATTGACGGCGTTGCCCGCGGGGCGGGTCTCAAAACCCGCATTCTTGTTTTGGTCGAATCCGGAGGCCGCGCCTGACGGCGCCATGTGGGAACCGCTGGTGCGGGTAAGCGTCAAGGGCCCCATCGAACCCGTGACGGCCCCGGCCTTGTCCAGTTTCGGCTCCACCAGGTCGCGCGGCCGGAATTTGGGCGTGTCGGAATTGGAGACGTTCTCGGACAGGACGCGCTGGCGTTCCTGGTGCCATTGCATCTTGGTGCGAAGCGCCGATAGCACCGGAAGATCGTTGATGGACATCGTTGCGGCTCCTTCCGCCTCGCAGGACCCAGGTCCGAAGCTAGGCAGAATTTGCCGCCTGTATGGTTAACAGCCGGTTAAGGGGCCGCGGGCAGTTGTCCCCCGCCGGGACACGAATACGCGCGCCCCGTGATTCTACGCCTCCAAAAGCGGCATTAACCCAACCGCTTGGCGGCGCGTGCACAGGCCAAGAAGTCGTTTTGGATCGAGCGATTCATGGGTTATTAAGAGTTGGGGACGGCAAAACTTGCCGTGGCACGTTAAGAAATCGCAGTTTGGGGCAACGTAAGCCGGTGGTTGGCGCATCTGACCACGGGCCCGAGAAAAGCGCCATTTGTCGGGGACAAGTATGCAAGGCAGCCCTATCACCTTCATCGTCGCGTTCATCGTCGTTCTGGCGTTGATCGGCGTCGCTGCATGGCTGGTTCGCCGATTCGCCACCAGCCGGCTCGGCGCCAACACCCAGCGCGGCCGGATGCCCCGGCTCGCCGTGATCGATGCCGCCGCGGTCGACGGCCGCCGCCGCCTGGTGCTGGTCCGGCGTGACAATGTCGAGCATCTTCTGATGATCGGCGGCCCCACCGACATCGTCGTCGAACCCAACATCGTGCGCGCAGCCCCCGGCCGCGACCAGCTCCCGCAGCGTCCCAATGCCGCCGAGCCGCCGCGTCTCGCGCCGATGCATGATACCAGCAGCTGGGCCGACGAAGCACCGCGGCCCGAGCTGCTCGATCATCCCGAGCCGCACATGCCCGAGCCGCCACCGCGGCCCGCGCGCCCCTCCTTTGCCGACGAAGTGCGCCGGCCGGCTCCCGCGCTGGCCGAACGCCGCAACGAGCCGCCACTGGCCGGCTTCAACCCCGAGCCGATCGCGCCGCGCCCCGAGCGCGAGCTGCGTCCCGAACCTGTTCCGCCGCGCGTTGCGCGCAACGAACCCCCTCTGATGCCGCGTCCGCCGCGCCAGAGCGAGCCGGTTAAGGCGCCTCCGGTGCGCGCCGAGCGCCCAGCCGCGCCACCTCCGCCTGTGCCGCAGGCTCCGCCCGTTCCGCCGCCGGCGCCCGCTCCGGCGGCCCCATCGAGCGCCGAGCAGAATCTCGCCGAGATGGCGCAGCGGCTCGAAGCTGCGCTGCGCCGCCCCGCCGGCGAGACGCTTGCCCCTCCGGTCGCCCCGGAGCCCCCTGCCGCTCCTCCGCGTGTGGCCCGCAGCGAGCCGCCGGCACCACCGGCCCCTTCCGCAAAGCCGGCTCCGGAAAAGACCAGCTTTGAAAATCTCGAAGACGAGATGGCCTCGTTGCTCGGCCGTCCGAAGCCGTCTTCGTGAGGCTGCCGGCCCTCCCGCGTAGAGTTTTTCTTCTTTCTGTCCTGATCGGCGCGGCTTCGCTCGCGATGCCGGCGCATGCGCAGGACATCAGCATCAATCTCGGCGGCGGAGGCGCTGGCGGTGGCGGCGTCACCGAGCGCGCGATCCAGTTGATCGCGCTGCTGACGGTGCTGTCGATCGCACCGTCGATCCTGATCATGATGACGTCGTTCACGCGCATCGTGGTCGTGCTGTCGCTGCTGCGCACCGCGATGGGCACCGCGACCGCCCCGCCGAACTCGGTGATCATCGCGCTGGCGATGTTCCTCACCTTCTTCGTGATGGGACCCGTCCTGCAAAAATCCTACGACGAAGGCATCCGTCCGCTGGTCGCCAATCAGCTCGGCGTCGAGGACGCGCTTCAACGCGCCTCCGTCCCCCTGCGCGGCTTCATGCAGAAGAACGTACGCGAGAAGGACCTCAAGCTGTTCCTGGATCTCTCCGGCGAGCCGCCGCCCGCCACTCCCGACGAGCTCGGCTTACGCATCCTCGTCCCCGCCTTCATGATCTCGGAGCTGAAGCGTGCCTTCGAAATCGGTTTTCTGCTGTTCCTTCCGTTCCTGATCATCGACCTCGTCGTCGCCTCCGTGCTGATGTCGATGGGCATGATGATGCTGCCGCCCGCAACCATCTCGCTGCCGTTCAAGCTGATCTTCTTCGTGCTGGTTGACGGCTGGTCGCTGGTGGCGGGGAGCCTGGTGCAGAGCTACGGGGGATAGCGGGCGCGGGGGAGCGGTCACCGCCCCCATCCTCTCTGACCCAAGGCTTGTAGGCGTGCTCTTGAGCTTGCCAGCGCAAGGGGGAATCCTGCCACCGTGAGCGCGTTCGGCGGCTCGTGACATATCGGAATATGCTCAGGTTGCGCATTCAATGGGTCATTGATATGATGGTCATCATCCCTAGATCCGAAGCGGCTTATGACCAGCAACGTCGAAAACCATCTGCTCGCTCGGGTCGTGCCGCTCGGTCTTCAGGTCGCCGTTCTTGCTGCGTTGTCTGCGAGTGGCACGTTGGCCACCAACATTCTGTTGCCTTCGCTACCGAGTATCGCCGTCGCGGTAGGCGTCTCCAGCGCTCAGGTAACGTCAGCTATCACCATATTCCTCGCCATGTTCGCGGTGGGACAACTTGTTGTCGGTCCGTTGTCGGATCGTTTCGGCCGGCGCGTGCCCGTGATGATCGGGTTTGCTGTATTTTTCGCAGGTAGCATATGGTGCGCGTTAGCCAATGATTTGGCGGCACTATTGATTGGCCGCGTTGTGCAGGCCGGTGGCGCATGTGCCACGTCTGTCCTTTCGCGAGCTATCGCAAGAGATCTTTTTCAGGGCGAAAAGCTAGCGCGCGTGCTCACCTTTGTTATGGTTGCAATGGCCGCGGCGCCCGGATTCTCGCCCCTGGTCGGTGGCACGCTGGATCATTTTTTTGGCTGGCGTTCAGCATTTGTGTTCGTCGGAATCTTCGCCGTCGTCGCCGCTTCAGCATTTCTTGCGGCTTTCGGAGAAACGCACCACGCGCCACGCGCCGAATTCAATTCCTCGACGATCGCCAAGAATTACTGGTCGCTATCGACTGACCGCCGTTTCCTGGTTCCTGCCGCAACTGTTAGCCTCATCTTAGGTGCGCTGTTTGCAATGTTTTCGGCGTTGCCGCGTGTCTTGATAGAAGGCCTCGACTTCACACCCATGCAACTCGGCCTGTTCTTCGCAGGCACTGTCATGATCGTCTTTAGCGCTGGCATTATCGCTACAAAAATTGTTCCGCACCTTGGTCTCGACCGATCGATTTGCATCGGCCTCGCGCTGGCCTGTGTCGGTGGCGGCATGGTGTTGCTATTCGCGCTTTTCGACGGGCGCTTTTTGCCATTTCTTGTCGGCGCATGCGTATTCCTGCTAGGCATGGGCATGGTCAATCCGCTCTGCAGCGCGCAAGCTCTTTCGCCATTCGGCGATCGCGCCGGTGCTGCCTCGGCCCTGTTGGGTTTCTGGCAGATGTTGGCCGCGGCGCTGGGCGTATCGCTTGCGGCGGTGATCGCAAGGAACCCCATGATCGGGCTTGGTCTTGTGCTAGTGCTTGCCTCGAGCTTGGGCTCGGCAATTTATCAGGTGCGGGTAAAGCTCAATTAAGCCCGTTAACGTCGCTTGCTGGCCTTAGCTGCTTCCCTGTTTCCACGCCCTACGATCGGTTCAGGGGGCATATGTTTCTTACAAGGGACCTGGAGCCCTCAGCCGACTAGCAAAGGCAAACGGGCCATGTCCGGTCTCAAAGACTGAATGGACAAGGCCTAGGTCCTCGCGGACTGATCGGGTTGATGAGTACGCGGGCGATAGTCTTCGGCCCTGCCCGTCACTCGAGAGCTGGCTCACGGGTACCTGTCGCGAGGCCAAGAAGGAGCGGCGATCCTACCGCGTCATCTTGATCTGGCGCACGACGGGGATCGTGGGCAGCGAGCCGGTGTGATCGGACTCGTCCTTGGCCTGTGGAGAGGCCGGCGCGCGGGCGGTGGCGTCGGGAAAGCGCTGCTTCATCTCGCGCAGGAAGCCGTCGAGCGTGTCGACGCTGGCAGCCAGCTTGGCGATATCGGCAAATTCGGCGCTGGAGGCGCCGGTCGGTTTGCTCGCGATATCGAAGGCGAGCCGATCGGCGCTCTCGCTCATCAGCGGCGCATATTTCTCGCGGAAGCGCGACATGCCGATCGAGTCGTCGGCGAGCGCATAACCGACGGCGGCGCGGATGATGTCGCTTCTCTCTACCGCGTTGAGCGGCTTGAAGTCACGGAAGCGCTCGCCGTAATAGAGCTCGATCTGCTCGGCGGATTCACGCCAGCGCCGCGCCGCCCAGAAGATATCCGAGCGCAGGCGCAGCACCTCGCGGCCTGTAACGTTGGAGACGATATCGAGCGCAAGATCGTGGCGGCCGACGTCGCTCTGTGCACGCGCCTCCAGCAGCAGGCGTTGCTGCCTGAGCTCGCCTGAGAGGTCGCTGATCCGGCTCGCGCGCAACGCCGTGATCGCCATGTCGGGTCTGCGATTGGCGAGATAGATCATGGAGAGGCGCGCGGCGACCTGCGCACGCGCCGCGCCTTCGAGGCGATGGTCGACCTGGTATTGCAGGAGCTCGGCGGCCTGGTCGAGCAGATCGATCGAGGCGAGACGGTCGGCGAGGCGTCGGATCAGTTCGTCGCCGCGGCGGCCGATCGGCGTCAGCTCACGGAACTCGTAGAACATCCCGAGCGATTCGATCGGCGGCAGCTCGTCGCCCTTGGGTCCCAGGAAGAGCTGCGTAAACAGGTCGGAGGCGAGGTCTTGCGCCTGGCGCGAGGCTTCCGCGTTCGGCTGCAGCTTTGTCGCGGTGCGCGCCGCGGTGAGCGCGTCCCGGTAGCGTCCGTTCTCTGCAAACATCTGCGACAGCATCTGCAGCGTCTTGACCTCAATCGAGTCGCCGCGCCAGGTCATCGCGAGCGTTTCGAGCTCGCGCAACGCGTCTTCCTTGCCGATCTCGTCGCGCTTCTGCCGCAGCGCGACCTCGAGCTGCTTGGCCTCGGCCGCAGCCGGCCGATCGGACGAGCCGACGGCGAACTTGTAGTCGTCGAGCGCGTCCTTGTCGTGGCCGAGCGCCTCGGCAAGCCGGCCGCGCAGCACGGCAAAGCCGGGCGCGGCCTCGGGCGAGACGCCGACCACCTCGAGCTCGCTGCGGCGCTTGGAGGCGCCGGCATAGTCCTTCACCTCGAGCGAAGCGCGCATCGCCTCCATCGTCACGATGCGCTGGATGTCGAGCGGTAGCGAGGCGATGGCGAATTCGACGTTCTTGAACTTCTCGCGCGCGTCCGCCCATTTGCCTTGGCGCGCATAGGCGAGCGCTTTCCAGAGCTGGGAATCGTGGCTGTTGCCGATCACGGGGTTGGCGAGGTCCTTCAGGCCCTGCGCCGGCCGACCGATCAGGATGCTCGCGATCGCATGCATCATCAGCGCACCGCTCTCCTCCTTGTTGAGAGGATCGGCGAGCATCAATTCGGTGATGGCCTTCGCCTCGTGATACATCGCGCGCGACATGTAGAATTGCGCGAGGTCGAGCCGCGGCAGGGAACGCATCGCCGGTTCGAGGTTGGCGATCGCCGTGATCAGCTCGTTCTGGCGCACTATGAAATTTTCCGACTGGCCCTTGCGCCAGCCTTCGGGGCTGAAAACCGGCCGCACTGCGGTCGGCGCACGCTCGGCCGAGATGTCGACCGGCGACAGCGTCAGCCCGCCCTTCTTGCCGAGGATGACCTTGTCGGCCCCGACCTCGACGCCGACCTCGTCGGAATTCGGCCGGATCGCGATGCCATGTGCGGATTCCAGCAGCGCGAGATCAACGAGGTCCTGCCGCTTGATGAAGCCGCGCACCGGCCGCTGCGCGGTGATGACATAGAGCGTGTCGCCGGCATCGGGATCAGTGAGCTTGTGCAGGAGCCCCGGATTGGCGAAGGGGATCGCGATGTTGGCAAGCGCCGGGTCGGTGATGTTGCGCGAGATCATCAGCGGCAGCGGCGTCGCCTGGATCTTGTCGGCGAGGGTCAAGAGCCAGTTGGTCTGTTTGCCGACCTCCTCGCTCGACAGCGAATAGACCAGCGGCCGGGTGAGACGGATGCGCACCGCCTGTCCCTTCTCGAGCGGGACGCGGCCGACCTCGCCGATCATCGCACCGCCCTTGGTACGGATCGCCTCGACGTCGATGGGCTTTGCGGTATCGAACACCAGCCAGACGGTGTCGCCGCGGCGGAACGCCGCCGCAGGCGTTGCGACCTGAAGCGGGAAGGTCACGCGCAGGCCGTCGCTGTCGCGGCGGACATCGACGCTGGCACCAGTCGGCTGCGGCGCGGCGGGCGCCTCCGCCGGCGCGGCCTTGACGGCCTCCTTGACTGGCTCTTTGGCAGCTTCCTTCACGACCTCTTGAGGCGCTTCGACCATGACCGGCTTGGCAGGCACGACCGCGGCTTCCGCCGCAGGAGGCGCAGGCTTCGACATTTCCTTGGGCGCTTCCTTGGGCGCTTGCGCAGCGGGCGCGGCTTCGGATGCAGGAGCCGGCACCGATTTCGGCGCTTCAGCGGGCGGCATGGCGGCGGGCGCTTCCGGCTTCACCTCGGGCTTGGCATCGATCCTGGCTTCGCGCGCGATCGTCTCGGACGTCGGCGGCGCGATCTCGCGATGCGCGTCCTTCGGCTTCTCGGCCGCCGGCTTTTCAGGCGCAGGCGCCGGTCCATGAGCGGCGGGCTTGGCCTGCGCGATCGCCGCCTCGGTCGACGTGGCCATCTTGCCCTTGTCCGGCTGGAAGGAGATGTCGACGACGTAGTTCTTCTCGTCGCGGAACGAATGCACGTCGGAATCGCCGATCAGCGCGATCTCGACACTGGTCTGGTCGATGTCGGCCTTCTGCTTGATCGAGGCGACGTTCGGCGGCGCTGCGACGACCGCGTCCGCCAGATCGAAATTCAGGTTGGCGTTGAAGGCGAGCGTGAGCTTCTGCTCATTGAGCACGGAGGATACGCCGACGCCATCCGGCATCTCGAACACGAAGCGGACGAAGGTCGGCTGCACCGACGCGCGCACGCGGATCTGCGGCCGCTTCTTGCTCTCCGCCGCGGCGCGCTGGGCGCGCAACGCGCGTTCGGCGACGCGCGCGCGCTCGGCGAGTTCCTTGACCACGTCCATCGGCAGGCTCGGCGGCGGCCCCTTCCAACCCTCCGGCAAGAGGTCGATGAAGGTGCGTTCGCCGGCATTCATGGTGTTGACGGTGACGCGCCGCGCCAGCGACAGGCGGATGGCGCCGCCATCGGGATCGCGGCGGGCGGAGTTGACGTAGTCGGGCGCGCCTTCCGGGACGCGATCGACCGGAACGTCGACCGCCCGGTCGAAACGGATGACGAGAATGGAGCCGGCCGTCGTCACCTCGGAGGGGACGTCCTCCCCGAGCTTGATCACGAGACGGGCAAAGCCGCCGCTGGCCGAGAAAGTCGCCTCACCCCTGACAGCGTCGGCCGCCCGGACAGGCGCCGTGAAGCCGATCAGCAGGCTGGCTGCCAGTAGCGGCGCCGCGCGGACATGACGCGACAGCCTCCGCGCCAGGGCGCGGGCTCGCGACACAAATCCAGCGGCAGCCTCTCGCGCCATTGGCGGCATTACTTCCGGTTCGACGGTCCACGCCGGCATTGCTGCCGACCCCTGCCCAGACTGTAGATTTTGGCAATTAAGGACTTCTTAAGTATGAGCCCTCAATTCGGCTTTTGCGTCGGCTTGCCGTCGATCTTGGGCAGCTCGCCGGCAGAGGCGGACTGATCGCCGCCGCCATTGGCCCTGCGGGCCATCTCGACCGTCAGCCGCTCGGCGGCCTCCGGGGACATCAATCCCATGATGTCCGACATTTTTCGCGGCGCGATCTGCGAGGCGATCTCGATCAGCACGCCCATCTCGAGCCGGTCAAAGACCCGCGCGGCGTCCTTGGGCTTCATGCCCTCATACATGGTCACGAGGCCTTTCATGCGCTGGGCTTCGGCGGCCTTCTGCTCGGCCTGGGTTGCGGAGATACGGGTTTCCACCGCCTTCATCTCCTCGACCTTGTTTTCGATGCGCTTCTCGGCGGATTTCAACAGGCTCTCGCGGATGTCGATCTCGCGCTGGCGGGCCTCGATCTCCTGGCGACGCGACTGCAGGCGTTCCAGGATCGCGCGCTCCGAGGCGGAGATCTGCGGCTGGGCTTCCTCCTTGACCGCGGCGCCTTCGGACTTGGTGTCGGGTGCGGCCGGCTTCGGCGCCTCCTTCGGCGCACCATGGGTCGAGCCGGTGATGTCGGGATCCTCGCGGCTGGCCGGGAAGTTCAGATTCTCCTGCGCCCACGACTTCTTGGTCTGGCTCGGCTTATAGTCGAAGACATAGCCGCCGTTGATCACAAGACCCGTGACCTTCAGCGTGGCCAGGCCAGCGACGGCAACCAGCACGATCGGAATGACGCGGATGTTGCGAAAAGACTTCATACCCTGACTTTATGCCGCAAGACCGTTGGATCGTCGGCGCTCGGAGAAGGCTTCGGCCGCAGCCGCCACCGCCTTCGCCGATGAAGGCTTGGCTGCGGGCGCGGCGACCGTTTCCGGGTTCGTCACGGGGCGCGCAGCGATTGCGATCTTGGACAGGCGCCGCACCACGTTGTCGGCTTCGCCGAGCTGCTTGTAGAGCTGCTCGGACATCTGGGTCGCCGCCGCAAGCTGGCTGCCGAGGTTCTCGTTGACGTCGCGCACGGCGAGCTTCAGCCCGCCGATCGCGCGCTCGGCGATCTCGGTTGCGGTGATCAGCTCGCCGATGACCGCCTTCAGCGAATGCTCGTCCGCCTTCAGCCGCGTCAGTCGCTTGTTGAGCGTGACGCAGTAGACGATGGTCAGCATCAGCAGGATAGCCACCAGCGTCTCGATCGCCATTCCCAGGGAGTGGTTCATGGGGCCTCCATCATCTTGTTCTGCTCGTCGACCTTTTCGAACATCGCAAGTGTCGTACTTGGCTTGCGCAAGGGTTTCGTCACCCGTATCGCGACGCGGTCGCCGACCCGGCCCATGCGTCCTTCGGTGATGGTGACGTCGCCGCAGCGAACGGTGACGCTGGCATCCGCGCGCATGTCCAGCGGCAGCGTGTCCCCGACCTTCAGCCGCATCAGTTGCTTGAGCGGAATGTCGGCTTCGTAGAGCACGGCGTCGACGGAGATCTCGGCCTGGACGATCTCGGTGGCGAAGTGGCCTTCCCAGATCTGGTCGCGGCCGAACTTTTCGCCCATGAACATCTGGAGCAGGACGCCCCGGATCGGCTCGATGGTCGCGTAAGGCAGCAACAGCTCGATGTTGCCGCCGCGATCTTCCATGTCGATGCGCAGCCGCACCAGGATCGCTGCGTTGGCAGGACGGCTGATCGCGGCGAAACGCGGGTTGGTCTCGAGCCGGTCGATGGTGAAGGTCACCGGCGACAGCGGCCGGAACGCCTGTTCGGCATCGGCCATGACGACTTCGACCAGCCGCTTGACCAACTCTGTCTCGATCGTGGTGTAGGGCCGGCCCTCGATGCGCAGCTGGCTCGAGCCGCGGCGGCCGCCGAGCAGCACGTCGATCATCGAGTAGATCAGGCTGGAATCGACCACGGCCATGCCGAAATTGTCCCACTCTTCGGCCTTGAAGACGGTGAGGACGGCGGGCAGCGGGATCGAGTTCATATAGTCGCCGAAGCGCACCGAGGTGATGCGGTCGAGCGAGACTTCGACGTTGTCGGAGGTGAAATTGCGTAAGGAGGTCGTCAGCAATCGCACCAGGCGGTCGAAGACGATTTCGAGCATCGGCAGACGCTCGTAGGAGACCATTGCCGAATCGATGATGGCGCGAATGCCGGAATGATCGTCGAGCGTGACGTCGCCGACCGCGAAGCCGAGGAGGTTGTCGATCTCCTCCTGCGACAGCACGCGTTCGCCGGAATTCTTGCCGGCGCCGAGATCGCGGCTGCCATCCTCGACCATGGCCGCCCATTGCAGGGCCATGGTCTCGGATAGTTCGTTTTCGGCAGCAGCCTTCGCGGCCTCAGCGGGATCCTCGGAATCGAGCGAGGCCTCCCATTGGGCGGCAATTGCATCCTGGTCTGGTTGGTCGGTCCCTGCCATGATCCCTAGCCCGTCATGCTCACTGGATCACGACTTCCTTGAACAGCACCGCGCTGACCTGGACCGGAGCGACCGCGGCGTTGACGCGCTTGGTCAGCTCTTCCTTGAGGCGGAAGATGCCGGCGGAACCGTTGAGGTCGGAGGAGCGCAGCTCACGCGCATAGGTCTGGAAGATGTCGGTGATGCGCGGCATCGTCGGCTTGATCGCCTCGACCTGCTTCTCTTCCTTCAGCTCCAGCACGATCTTGAGCTTCAGATATTGCACGCGCTCGCCCGGCGCGCCGGCGAGGTTGACCATGATGTCGGGAACCTCGACGAAAGACGGCGGCTTCGGCGGAGGCGCCGCCTCGGCGTGATGCTCGTCGTCGCCGTGACGGAAAAAGAAGAACCAGGTCGCGGCGCCGCCGCCGAGAACGGCGAGCAGGCCCACCACCATGATCATCAGCTTGAACTTGTTCTTGGGCGGAGCGGCTTCCGCGCCGTCGGCGGCTGCGCCGCCTTCCGCTTCATTCTCTGCCATGATCGCCGCGCTCGCTCATCTCTCAAAGGGGTCGAAAGAGCGAAGCTCCTCGCAGACAGTGACGCGATACAAATGCCCCAGCGCAGTGCTCCTCTTACCCGCAAACGCTACGGTAATAATGGTTAACGGAACCTTTCGATTGGGCCTTCGCTAGGAAAAATCTGCCGGGCAAACATGGCTAACAGACCCTTTCTGCCGCCTCCCCGCATCCTCGAAAAACAGATAAGGTATTGAAAGTACATAATTTTCCCGCCTGGCACGAGTTTCGCTGAGAAAGGACCGAGACCCAAGGTTTGGGAGAACCCGAGGTCTCGTTCACGGGATCGGCCAATGCGCTTGGGAGAGCGAGCTGGCAGATCTCACTCAGGGGAGATTTCCGATGCAGAACGCGCTTCTGATCGGCTTGTCACGACAGATGACGTTGGAACGGCAGATGGATGTCATCGCCAACAACGTCGCCAACGCCAACACCAACGGCTTCAAGGCCGATCATTCGCTGTTCGAGGAGTACCTCAACTCGAACGCGCGTGAGGACAATTTCGTCGGCTCCGACCGCCGGGTCTCCTATGTGCAGGACCGCGGCACCTTCCGCGACGTCGGCCAGGGGCCGATGGAGCCGACCAAGAATCCGCTCGACATGGCGATCAGCGGCAACGCCTATTTCGCCGTGCAGGCCAATGGCGCCGAGCGCTACACCCGCGACGGCAAATTCTCGCTCAACAGCACCGGCCAGCTCGTCACCTTCGACGGCAACCTCGTGCTGGGCACCGCCGGCCCGATCACCTTCCAGCCGACCGACCACGACATCAACGTCGCGCCGGACGGCACCGTCACGGTGCTCGAGGGCACGGCCAAGAACGATTCGATCCGCGGCAAGATCCGCATGGCCTCGTTCGACGATCCGGCCAAGCTGACCAAACTGGGCGCCAACCTTTATGACATCGGCTCCGCGGTCCCGCAGGCCGACACCAAGTCGACCGTGCAGCAGGGCTATGTCGAGAAGTCGAATGTGAACTCGGTCGGTGAGATGAGCCGCATGGTCGAAGTCATGCGCAGCTACACCGCCATCGCCAACCTGCTCCAGCAGCAGAGTGACATGCACAAGTCGGCGATCGAGAAGCTCGCCGACGTTCCGGCCTGATTGAGGGAGAACTGACATGCAGGCGCTTCACACCGCAGCAACCGGAATGGCGGCACAGGAACTCAACGTTCAGGTGATCTCCAACAACATCGCCAACCTGCGCACCACCGGCTTCAAGAAGCAGACCGCGGCGTTCCAGGATCTGATTTACGAACACGTCCGCCGCGTCGGCGCCCAGTCGTCCGACCAGGGCACCATCCTGCCGGTCGGCGTCGACATCGGCGGCGGCGTCAAGACCGTCGGCACGCCGCGCAGCATGACCCAGGGCACGCTGTCGCAGACCGGCAACGACCTCGACATGGCCATCACGGGCGAAGGCTTCTTCAAGATCCTGATGCCCGACGGCAGCTACCAGTACACCCGCGACGGCACCTTCCAGATGGACAATCAGGGGCGCATCGTCACGGCGCAGGGCAACCCGGTGCAACCGACGATCACGATCCCCAACAACGCCTCGGGCCTCACCATCAACGTGCAGGGCCAGGTCTCGGTGACGCTGCCGGGTTCCTCGACCTCGGCCGTCCAGGGCCAGATCGGCCTGACCCGATTCATCAACAAGGCGGGCCTCCAGCCGGTCGGCAACAATCAGTTCACCGAGACGCCTTCCTCCGGCCCGCCGCAGGACGGCACCGCGAGCTCCGAAGGTTTCGGCAACATCACCCAGAGCAGCCTCGAGCAGGCCAATGTCGACGTCGTCTCGGAGATGAGCGACCTGATCGCCGCCCAGCGCGCCTACGAGATGAACGCCAAGGTGATCAGCGCCGCCGACCAGATGATGCAGTCGACCACGGCGTTGTTCCGCTGAGGTGATGACGATGATGCGCACCACCCTCGCCACGATCTCCGCTCTCCTCGTGCTGGCGCTGCCCGCACGGGCCGCCGACGACTTCATCGCGACGCCGACGCTGCGCGCGAGCATCACCGTGACCTCGGACGTGGTGCGGGTCGGCGATCTCATCGACAATGCCGGCTCGGCCGCGCTGATCCCGGTCTACCGCTCGCCCGATCTCGGCACCACCGGTGCGCTGCCGGTCGCCCACGTGCTGGCGGTGTTGCGCGCAAAGCAGGTGATCGGCGTGATGACCGGCGACATCAAGGAGGTCCAGGTCACCCGTCTCGCCCGCACGCTCGTGAACAAGGACCTCGAGACCGCGGTCGCCTCGGCGCTCGAGCGCCGCTTTGGACTTGGCGATGCCGCCAACATCACCGTCACGTTCGACCGCGGCATCGCCGACATGCGGTTGGATGCCTCCAACACCGGCGTGCTGCAGCCGGTGGCAACCCGCTACGACGCCCGCAGCGGGCGTTTCGACATCGCCTTCGAGATCAACAACGACAACAATCCGGCACCGACCAAGCTGCGTTTCACCGGCACCGCGATCGAAACGGTGGAAGTGGCCGTGCTGACGCGCGACATCGACCGCGTCGATCTCCTGAAGGCCTCCGACGTCGCTATGGAGCGGCGGCCGAAGGCCGAGGTCACCGGTGAGGCCGCCTCGCGCGACCGCACGCTCGGCATGCAGCTCCGCCGGCCGATGCGGGCGGGGACGCCGATCCGCGTCGCCGACATCGTCAAGCCCGACTTCGTGCAGCGCGACCAGAACGTCACCGTCATCTACCAGGTTCCCGGAATCTATCTCACCACGCGCGGCAAGGCGATCGAGAGCGGCGCCGAGGGCGATACCATCAGCGTGCTCAACCTGCAGACCAAGCGCACGCTGAGCGGCGTCGTCACCGGCCGCGGCCAGGTGACGGTCCAGGGCGCCAGCCAGGCCGCGCCGATGCCGGCTGCGGTCGAGCAGACCTCCTCGCTCAAGCGCGACGAGGCGCCCGCCCCCGTCGATACCGCAGCCCTCGTCCGGAATCTGGTCCAGACCCCGGCATCCCCGGCCCAGATCGCGCAAGCCCAGATCCCGCAAGTTCGCGTCTCGCAAGCTCCAGCCAAGTCAGAGTAAGTCATGTCCACGTTCAGTTCGGCTTTTCGTCCCCGTCGCATCGCGATCTCTGCCCTGCTGCTGGCGACGTGCGCGCTGGCGAGCGGCTGCTCCTCGATCGACCGTCTGTCGCAGATCGGCGAGCAGCCGAAATTGTCGGCGATCGACAATCCGACGACGCAGCCCGGCTACAAGCCGGTGCAGATGCCGATGCCGAAGCCTGAGGTCGCCTCCTACAATCCGAACTCGCTGTGGCGCAGCGGCAGCCGGGCCTTCTTCAAGGACCAGCGCGCCCATCAGGTCGGCGACATCCTGACGGTGGCCGTGAACATCACCGACAAGGCGAATATCGAAAACGACACCCAGCGCAGCCGCACCAATAAGGAAGATTCCGGTATCACCGACTTCATCGGCGCCAAGACATTGGGGGCCCAAGCGCAGAAGGTGTTGCCCGGCCGCATCCTCACCGCCGACTCGACCGCGTCCAGCGAGGGCAAAGGAAGCGTGGACCGCAAGGAAGCGTTGCAGACCAACGTCGCGGCGGTCGTCACCCAGGTCCTGCCGAACGGCAACCTCGTGGTCGAGGGCAAGCAGGAGATCCGCGTCAACTACGAAATCCGCGAACTCATCGTCGCCGGCATCGTCCGTCCCGAAGACATCCAGAGCGACAACACCATCGATTCCACCAAGATCGCGCAGGCCCGCATCGCCTACGGCGGCCGCGGCCAGATCATGGACGTGCAGCAACCGCGCTACGGCCAGCAAGTCATGGACGTGCTGCTGCCCTTCTAGCTTCTCCCGAGCTCCCACATCGTGTTCGCGAACCTAGGCGCGGACGACGATGTACGACGCGGCCCTCGCTAGCTCCCCTGGCGAGGGCCGCATGTATTTTGGCGATGGCTGCATACAGCGCTCAGCGACGCGCGATTGTAGCGACGCCGCTATCCCCTCGCCGCCCCCTCGACTGTCATCGCCCGCGAAGGCGGGCGATCCAGTATTTCGAGACGTCAGCGATGAACCGAGAAGCCGCGGCGTACTGGATTCCCCGCCTTCGCGGGGAATGACGACGCGGTGCCCGCAGAGCCTACGTAAACTCCGCCTCCACCACGCCCAGCCCGTCCAGCTCCATCCGCACCTTGTCGCCGGCCTTCAGCCACAGCGTCTTGACCAGGCTCCCCGTCAGCACGAGCTGTCCCGCGTGAAGGCCCTTGCCCTCGGCGGCGAGATGGTTGGCGAGCCAGGCGAGTGCGTTGTGGGGATGGCCGAGCACGTCGGCGCCGGTGCCGTGGCTGACCTCTTCACCGTTGACGATGGCGCGGCCTTTGACGGCCTTCAGGTCCGGCACCGACGAGCGCGGCACGATCTCGCCCAACACGCAGCCGGCGGCGAAGAAATCGTCGGCGATCAACGTCGGCGCGCCCATCGTTTCCCACTTCACATAGCGGTCGTCGACGATCTCGATCGCGGGATGATAGGCCTCGACGGCTTCGCCGACCCATTCGGCCGTGAACGGCGCCTCGCCGGCGGCGAGATTGCGCTTCAGCCGCACCGCGATCTCGCATTCGACGCCGACGCGGACATAGTCGGCAGCCGCGAGCTGCACGCCGCTGTCGTGCACGCCTTTCTGGAACACGCCGCCGCCGCATGGGTGTGGAATCCCGATGTAATCCTGCATCACCTGGCTGGTGCAGCCGATCTTGTAACCGACCAGCGGGCCGGCATGCGGCAGCAGCAGATCGTGCAGCGCCCGCTGGACCTGATAGCCCTCGGCTTCATCGGCCGGAGGAACTTCGAGCGCCGCGAGCGGCGCATGGTTGCGGCGCGCCAGCGCGATCGCCTTTGCGGCTGCGAGAATTCTGTCCATCAGCGCCGACTCCTACACACCACAATCGAGGGCGGCACTTCAGCATCCCCGCCGGGGCGTGACAAGCGCAGGGCGCCGCGCGGCAGCACGTCATGACAGCCCAAGCTGGATGAGCTGCGGACGCTGATCGTCCACATCATGGCAAGCCTCACGGGCGGCGCCGGCGTTTAAGGAAATATTGAGCTGGTCCGGGCTTTATGGGGATGCACGCCTTGTAGCGTCGCAACAGGCCTGATTGCAGCAATGTGTGAAGCTGCTGGATCAGCGCCTCAGCATTCGAGTCGATGTCCTTGATGCGACTCGCAAGACCTGTCGCACCTGAAGTGAAGGCTGTTTCTCATCCGAACTCACGTGAGCTCGGAGGAGTTGAGTCTAGCTCATTGATTGCGATTCACTTTTCGCGATTGCGCCCGCGCGCCGAAACGCGCGCGCAAGCGACAAGCAAAATGCTGATCACGGCGCGAAAAGGCGCACCTTGCGTTCAAAAAACAAAGAGCCGCATTGCTGCGGCTCGGCTCTATTCGTCGCGATAGACCTTCTCGCGTTTCTCGTGGCGCTCCTGCGCCTCCACCGAAAGCGTCGCGATGGGACGGGCCTCGAGCCGCTTCAACGAGATCGGCTCGCCGGTGTCCTCGCAATAGCCGTAGGTGTTGTCCTCGATACGCTGGAGCGCGGCGTCGATCTTGGCGATCAACTTGCGCTGGCGGTCGCGGGCACGGAGTTCGATAGCGCGGTCGGTTTCGGACGATGCCCGATCGGCGAGATCGGGGTGGTTCACATTCTCCTCCTGCAGGGCTTGCAGGGTGAGCTTGGACTCTTTGAGGATCTCATCCTTCCAGGCGAGGAGCTTCAGGCGGAAGTACTCCTTCTGCCTCTCGTTCATGAAAGGCTCTTTTTCGGTCGGTCGGTAGTTTTTCAACTTTTCCAAGGGCGGCCTATCTGTCTAAGCAACGACTCGTACACGGAACGGGGTCCGCTGAGCGGGGCGTTATATAGCGGCCTCCTGTGACAGACAATGTTTCCCTGATCGCCCGACCGGCGCCCCCAAGCCCTTGCACAGGAAGGTTTATCCTGGAGGGCCCGGGAGCGGCCGACGGCCTAGTAGCCGACCGTGAAACGCTGCCTCTCATGGGCCGGCCGCTCGATCTCGTCGGCGAGCGCGATGGCGTAATCCGCGAAGCTGATCCAGCTCTTCCCGTTCGCATCTGCGAGAAGCTGATCCGTCCCAAGCCGGAATTTGCCGGTGCGCTCTCCCTCGATGAACAGGGCCGACGGCGAGATGAAGGTCCAGTTCAGCTCCTTTTCCTGCCGCAGCAGGTCGAGAAAGGCTGAACCCGCCTCCGCCTCAGCCTTGTACTGAGCCGGAAAACCGGGAGTTGTCACCAGCTTGACGCCCGGAGCGACCTCCAGACTGCCGGCCCCGCCGACGACGAGGTAACGGCCGACCTTGGAGTCCTTGGCCGCGCCGATCAGCTTGAGCGCGTCGCTGGCCAGGAAGTGCACGGAACTCACGGCGACGTCGTGCCCGGCCCACAGCTTGGCAAGCGCTGGCTGGTCAAGCACATCCCCCTTGGTCGGCGTGACGTTCGGCAGGACCGAGATCTTCTCCGGGTTGCGGGCGATCGCCGTAACCGCGTGGCCGCGGCGGGACAGTTCCTTGGTGATCTCCGACCCGGCCCGGCCCGAGGCGCCGGCAACTGCGATTTTCATGGAAGGCTCCTTTGCTTCTGTAGTAACCAACGGTGACTAGATATCGCAAAGAGCGCTGGTGTTAAGAGAGCACTTTGTGCTTACCTGATTACGCAGGAGTAACCGGCGGCGGCCGGCAATGAGCGAATGGATCGTGAGGACCCGACGATGAAGCCAGACGTCTATGCAGCGAACTGCCCCACGCGACAGATCCTCGACCGCGTCGGTGACAAATGGGCGGTGCTGATCCTGCTGCTGCTGCGCGAGGATCCGATGCGCTTCAATCAATTGCGCCGCACGATCGAAGGCATTTCGCAGAAGATGCTGAGCCAGGTTCTCAAGTCGCTCGAGCGCGACGGATTGATCAAGCGTCACGCCATCGCAACCGTGCCGGTGACCGTGGAATATTCGATCACGCAGCTCGGCGTGACGCTCGCCGCCGCCGTCGATCCGCTGCGCGATTGGGCCGAACAGAATCTAAAGGACGTGCTCGCCGCCCAGCGCCGCTATGACGCGCAGTTGAAGGATGAAGCGGCGTAAAGACGCTACGCCTGCCCGGCCTTGGCGAGCTCGACCTCGACGCGCAGCTCGATCTCGGACAGCACCGAATCCAGGCCGGAATCGCCGGAGGACGATTTAAGGTTCGTCGCAGCGTCACGCAGCCGCATCACGGTCGAGGCATCAAGCTTGCCGGAGAGGAGCCCCATCTTGAGATCGTCGAGCACGTCGAGCGCGGTCTTTCCGCGCACGACCGAGCGCTTGCGACGTTCGACCGGATCCTCCTCGATGCCTTGCAGCGCCAGCAGCCCGTCGATGTTGGCGGCCGCCTTCGGTGCGGCGGCGCCTCGCGTCTCCGGCGCCGACGAGGTGTCGGGTAGCACGAAGGTGCTGGAGCTCGTCCGCCTGGCCTGGCTGGCCGGCGTTCCAAGCGTGGTGCCGTTCGGTCCGTAGATGCGCATCGGAAGCAATCCGGGTGATCGATGCGCCACATTCGCCGTTTTATGGTTAACGGCCCGTAAACAGCCCGGCAAAATCTGCCGACAGGCGGCAGTTTCGCTCCTCAGGGACAACGCAGGCTGAGGTCGCTCGAAACAGATTTATTCAACCTATTCAGCGACCTACCCCCGCTGCCCCGACTTGGCACAGTGCTCGCAAGGACAGCGTCGGACCAGCTCGTCATGGGAGTGTCGTGATGGTCCTTTGATTTGAGGAGCCTCGGGGAGCAGAGGATGCCAAGCGTTCGTTGGGTGAGACTTGTGGGGGTGGCCTGCGCCGCGCTGTCAGCGCTGGCGCTCTCGGTCAATTCTGCAAGCGCGACATCGCGCATCAAGGATCTCGCCAACATCGAAGGCGTGCGGCAGAACCAGCTCATCGGCTACGGGCTCGTCGTCGGCCTCAACGGCACCGGCGATACCCTCAACAACATCCCCTTCACCAAGCAGTCGCTGCAAGCGATGCTCGAGCGCATGGGCGTCAACATCCGCGGCGCCACCATCCGCACCGGCAACGTCGCCGCCGTGATGGTGACAGGCAATCTGCCGGCCTTCGCCACCCAGGGCACGCGCATGGACGTCACCGTCTCCGCGCTCGGCGACGCCAAGAATCTCCAGGGCGGCACCCTGCTCGTCACCCCACTCCTCGGCGCCGACGGCAACGTCTATTCGGTCGCACAGGGCTCGCTCGCGATCTCCGGCTTCCAGGCCGAGGGCGAGGCGGCGAAAATCGTGCGTGGCGTGCCGACCGTCGGACGCATTGTCAACGGTGCCATCATCGAGCGCGAGATCGAATTTGCGCTCAATCGTCTGCCGAACGTCCGGCTTGCGCTGCGCAATGCCGACTTCACCACGGCCAAGCGGATCGCCGCTGCGATCAACGACTATCTCGGCGTCAAGACCGCCGAGCCGATCGACCCATCGACCGTGCAGCTTGCGATCCCGCCGGAGTTCAAGGGTAACGTCGTCGCCTTTCTCACCGAGATCGAGCAGCTCCAGGTCGATCCGGATCTCGCCGCCAAGATCATCATCGACGAACGCAGCGGCATCATCGTGATGGGTCGCGACGTCCGCGTCGCCACGGTTGCGGTCGCACAGGGCAACCTCACCGTCACCATCTCCGAGAGCCCGCAGGTCAGCCAGCCCAACCCGCTGTCACGGGGGCGGACCGTGGTCGCACCACGCAGCAGCGTCAGCGTCACCGAGGACGGCAAGAAGTTCGCCGTCGTCAAGGACGGCGTCTCGCTTCAGCAGCTCGTCGACGGCCTTAACGGTCTCGGCATCGGCCCGCGCGATCTCATCAGCATCCTGCAGGCGATCAAGGCCGCCGGTGCGATCGAAGCCGACATCGAGGTGATGTGATGCAGACCGGCATGGTCAACACCGCACGGCTCGCCAGCTCCGCCTTCTCGGTAGAGAGCCGCAAGGGCCGGCCGGACTTCGATCTCGCCGCGGCATTACAAAAGGTCTCGCCGAAGCAGCAGGCCAAAGCGCAGAAGATCGCCACCGACTTCGAGGCGATGTTCCTCAACAGCATGTTCTCGCAGATGACCTCGGGCCTGAAGGGCGAAGGCCCGTTCGGCGACACCCCTGGCACCGGCGTGTGGCGCTCGATGCTGACCGAGCAATATTCCAAGAACTTCGCCAACGCCGGCGGCGTCGGCATCGCCACCGACGTCTATCGCACCCTGATCATGCAGCAGGCAAAAACGATCCGCACGGCATAAGGTCAAACGAGATGAACCACTTCAACACCTCGCGTCAGCCGGTGCAAGCGCAGCGCCCGAACACCGCTCCCGGCAGCGCCGAGGCGCGCAAGATCGCCGAGCAGTTGATGGATGCGATGAGTGCCCTGCTCGGTCTGATCGAGCGCGAGACCGAGCTGGTGCGCGCCGGCCAAGTCCGCGAGGCGATGACCCTCGAGAGCAAGAAGCAGGAGCTGTCGCGAAACTATGTCGGCGCCGTCACCCAGTTGAAGGCGAACCAGGCCCAGCTCGCCAAATCCGCGCCCGAGCTGCTCTCGACGCTTCAACGGCACCACGATGCATTCCGCGCGATGCTCCAGGTCAACCTCACCGTGCTCGCAACCGCTCACGCCGTCTCGGAGAGCGTCGTGCGCGGCGTCAACGCCGAGATCCAGAAGCGCAACGTGCCGAATACCTATACGGCCGCGGGACGACGCGCCACGCCGGGCCCGCGCCACATCACGCCGCTCGCGGTCAGCCGCTCGCTCTGAGCGCGCGCAACAACAAGCGACAATTTTACGAAAAACCGCGCGGCAACATCGTCGCGCGGTTAGGCACGTTTCCTTACCGGATGTTCAATCCCGGTGTTCCATGGTTGCGTATTGAGAGGGGTTGGGATTTGACTCACGTGAGGCAACCAGGAGGCTGCCATGAGTACAGATTTCAGCATCAGGCCGGTGGGGATACCGGTTGCCGTGCAGATCGTAACGACGTCGAATGCGGCGGCGAACGAGGCCGTGCAAACCGATCTGCCCGTGAGCCAGACAGTGGCCGCTGGCGAGGCGAGCGCGCCTCCACGCAATGATTTGCGAAGCAACGAGAACGTCTCACGCCAGGTCGTGTTCGACCAGGCGGCGGCGTCGTTCGTCTTCCAGGTCGTCAACGACAGGACCGACGCGGTGGTCAACCAGTTCCCCGACGAAGCAATGCTGCGCCGGCGGGCCTATTTCCATGCGCAGGATTTGAAATCCGAGCCCTCGCGTCCGGCCAGCACGGACCGCAGCGCCTGACAATCAGGCGTCGAGCGTCGCAACGGCAACATCGAGATCGCTCGAACCGGTCGCGGGACCGGTGACGACGTTCCTGATCTGCGTCTTGTCGGTATTCGTCAGCATAATTTGGTGTTGAAGGAACGAGCCGCGCTCGATCACGGACGGCCGGACAGACCGGCGGCGATATTGCGGTTGATCTCGATCAGCGGACGGAAGTGATCGAACTGCGGGCTCATCTGCAGTGCGGCGGTCTGGCTCAGCACGAACACGCTGATGTTGGCGATCTTCTGCCGGACGTCGATCGGCTGCGGATTGTTCTCGCGCATGGCCTCGCTCAGGAAAATCGTCCAGAGCTTGCGATTGAACATCAGGGCCTGCGTGGTCTGCTCGCTGAACGGCTCGGCGCTGTTGATCGCATCCTGAAGCTTGTTCGCGGCCTTGAGCAGGGTCTGCGCTTCGATGTCGCGAGGAGATGCGGTGGTCGTTGCAACACGCGCGTAGGCCGAGGCAGCGGAATTCGACATCAATCACACCCTGGAGGTTACCTAGCCCGTTGAACGCGCTTAAGGATTTCTTTCCCGACCCTAGGCAGCACCGCTTAAGATTTGCTTACGTGAGTGCTTGGAAGGGCTCCGGATAAATACGGGCCCGGAGTCCTTCGTCGTGAAGCTAGATGCGCGGATGCATGCTGTAAACACGCTTCCATGATGCGCATCAATCTCGGCTAATCCTGCCTTACCGATCTCAATGAAAACGGCGGAGCATGAGCCCCGCCGCGATATTCCGATTCAGTATCTTGCGCTGCGAGATTAGCGGAGCAGCTGGAGTACGCTCTGCTGCGATTGGTTGGCCAGCGACAGTGCGGAGACCGCGATCGACTGGCGGGTCGACAGCGCCTGGCTGTTGGCCGCTTCCTCGTTGGTGTCGGCGAGTGTCAAGTTGGACGAGCCGGTCTGCAGCACGTTGATCAGGTTCTTCGAGAAGTCCTGGCGCACCTGCACGATCGAGAGATTCGAACCCAGCGCGGAACCTTCCGAGCGCAGCGTGCTCGAGGCCGCATTGAGGCTGCTCAGCACCTTGTTGGTGGCGCCGTTGTCGATGAAGTCCGTGCCCGGAACGAGATTGCTGAGGCCGAGACCCGCTGCGTTGAAGACCACGCCGTTGATGCCGAGCGTGGAGCTGCCGGTCTCGTTGAAGACCAGCTTCAGCGTGTCGCCGTTCAGCAGGTTAACGCCGTTGAAGGAGGAGTCCTGCGACGTCGTGTCGATCTGCGCCAGGATGTTGTTGAACTGGCTGACCAGGCCGGAGCGCGCCGTCTGCGCGACGGGATCCTGGATCGGGGGCTGTGCGGTGGTGAAGGCGAGCACGCTGGTGAGCGTACCACCGACCGCGCCGCCCGCGACCGTCGAACCGAGCGTCGAAGAGGCGTATTCGTTGACGGTGGTCACCGTCAGTACGCCGTTGGCGTCGATCGTCGCCGTCAGGTGGTTGGCCTGAAGCTGCACGTTGAGCTGGTCCAGCGTCTTGACCGTGCCGTTGGTACCGTCGCCGAAGGTGACGTTCACCGGCGTGCCGCCGTTGAACGAGCTGAAGGTGAGCGTCTTGCCGCTGACGCCGCCGACGCCGGAGGTGCGCGCCGCGCTGAAGGCCGTCGCCGTCCCGGTGTTGCCGCTGAGACCGAATGCGGCGAGCGCATTGCCGGTGCCGGTGATCGAAAGGTCGGCGTTGACGCCGGTCGAAAGCGCCAGCTGGCCGCTGGTATTGACCGACGACGGGATCTGGCCTGCGGTTGTCGAGAGCGTCGCGGCACCAAGGAAGATGCTGGCGGTCTTCACGCCGGTGGCGAGGTCGATCGAATTGAGCAAGTCGGTCAGCGTCGCGCTCTGGAGATAGACAGTCGAGTTGCCGTTGCCGTCAGTAACGATGTTGCCGTTGACGCCACCGGAGGTCACGCTCGTTGCCGATTGCGGCGTCTGGGCGTTTTTGAAGGTAATGGTGTGGCCGTCGATGTTGAGTGTCGAGCCGTCCTGAACGAGGGTGCCGAGCGAACCTGCGGTGGTGGACCGGTCCGCGCTGACGCTGGCATTGCCGGCGCCTGTCGCCGAGGTCACGCCGAGAGCCTTGAGGAAGTCGGCCTTGCCCGTAATGTCGAGATCCGCGCCGGTCGAGCTCTTCAGCGTCACCACGCCGGTGCCTGCAATGGACGATGCAGTCTGGAGCGTACCGACGGTCGTACCGCTCACGGTTATGGTGGCCGCTCCTGCGCTGATTGCAGCGCTCTTGACGCCGCTCGCGAGGTCGACCGCCGTGAGGAGGTCGTTGACCGTAGCCGTGGGAGCGCCGGTCGTCCCCATGTAGACGATCGAATTGCCACTGCCATCGGTGGCGATATGGCCGCTCGGGTCGAGTCCCCATCCGGTCGGCTGCGCCGAAGGTGCGGCACCGGTGCGGAAAGTGACCGTCTTGCCGTTCACGGTGATCGAGTCGCCATCTGCCGGCGACGATGCGAACGTGGTCGCGGCGGTAGCCCCGATCAGCGTGTCGGTGCCGACAAGTGCGGTGGCGCCGTCCGCAGCCTTGGCGGCCACGCCGGTCAAGGTGCCCGCGGTCGATCCGAGCGACGCGCCGAGCGAGGCGCCCGACGTGACCGGCGTCACGCCGCCGGGCGCACCGGTATAGAGCACGTTGCTGTTGGCGGTCGCGCTCGCATAGGAGGTCGTGCCGCGCAGATCGGCCGGCGACGCGCCGGGAATGGTGGTCGAGACGTTCGATTTCGTGGAGTAGCCGACCGTGGTCTGCAGCGCCTGGTTGGCGATCGATTTCGCGCTGTCGATCAGCTTCTGCAGCGAGGTGATGCCGGTGTTGGCGGCCTGGAGCACCTGCACACCGTTGTTGATGCCGTCGAGCAGGTTGCTGATGTCGCTCGCCCGGTTGTCCAACCCCTGCGCCGTGAAGAAGTTGGTGGGATTGTCGAGCGCCGTGTTGACCTTCTTGCCGGTCGACAGCCGCTCCTGCGTCGTGGCCAGCAAGTCGGCCGTCGACTGCAGCGACAACAGGTTCTGGCGAACGGACGCCGAGAGAACGATGTTGGACATTGGCAGGTCTTCCTCTTGAACCGGATACGAATCGGCCACGCGGGTCTGGAAGCGGGCTTTCGTCCAGTCTTAGGGCCTGTCCTTTAAAGTATGGTTAACGGCCACTTAAGAGACAGGGTTAATGCGCGGTTAGCGCCCCCTCCCCGGTTTTCCACGGGCCTCGCGCCAAAAAGAAAACGGCGGGGCCGAAGCCCCGCCGCTCTAACTTTTCTTGTTATTTCAGCCACTTATTAGCGGAGCAGCTGGAGCACGCTCTGCTGCGAGGTGTTGGCCAGCGACAGCGCGGAGACCGCGATCGACTGGCGGGTCGACAGCGCCTGGCTGTTGGCCGCCTCGACGTTGGTGTCGGCCAGCGTCAGGTTCGACGAGCCGGTCTGCAGCACGTTGATCAGGTTCTTGTTGAAGTCCTGACGGATCTGCACGACCGAGAGGTTCGAACCGAGCGCCGAGGCTTCCGAACGCAGCGTGCTCGAGGCCGAGTTCAGATTGGTCAGCACCCTGTTGGTCGCGGCGTTGTCGATGAAGTCGAGACCGACGGTCAGCGACGCCAGGCCGAGGCCCTTGGAGTTGTAGGTCACGCCGGTGATGTTGAGGTTCGACTTGCCGGTTTCGTCGAACACCAGCTTGAGCTGGTCGCCGTTGAGCAGGTTGACACCGTTGAACGAGGAGTCGACCGAGGTGGTGTCGATCTGGTTCAGGATGTTGTTGTACTGCGAGACCAGGTTAGCGCGGGTCGACTGGGCCACGACGTCCTGCACCGGAGTGGAGGCCGTCGTGAAGGTCAGCGCGGTCGTCAACGTTCCGCCGATCGCACCGCCAGCTGCCGTCGAGCCAATCGTCGAAGACGCGTAGTCGTTGGACGCGGTGATGGTAAGCTGACCGTTGGCGTCGATGGTCGCAGCCAGGTTATTGGCTTGGAGCTGCGAGTTGAGCTGATCGAGTGTCTTGACCGTGCCGTTGGTGCCGTCGCCGAAGGTGACGTTGACCGCCGTGCCGCCGTTGAAGGCAGTGAAGGTCAGGGTTTTGCCAGCGAGGCCGCCGATTCCGGAGGTGCGGGCCGCGGTGAACGCCGAGGCCGTTCCGGTGTTGCCGGCCAGACCAAACACCGACAGGGCATTGCCGGTACCGGTGATCGAGAGGTCGGCATTGACGCCAGTCGAGATCTTGAGCTGGCCGGAGGTGTTGATCGACGAAGCCGTCTGGCCGGCGGCCGTCGCGAGCGTGCCGCTACCGCTGCCGTTGAGCGTGAAGGTCTGCACGCCCGTGGCGAAGTCGATGGCCTTCAGCACGTCGGCAATCGTACCGCTCTGCAGATAGACGGTCGAGTTGCCATTGCCGTCGGTGACAACGTTGCCGGACACGCCCTGGGTGGCGGCCAGCGAAGCAGCGGACGGTGTCGGCGCGTCCTTGAAGGTGATGACATGGCCATCGACGTTCAGCGTCGAACCCGACGAGACGAGCGAGGACACCGTCGTCGAGCTCGTGGTGCGGGAAGCCGTGGTCGTGACGCTGCCGGCACCGGTGGCGGAGGTCAGGCCAAGAGCCTTCAGGATGTCGGCCTTTCCGGTCAGGGTCAGGTCGGAACCAGTCGTGCTCTTCAACACGAGCGCGCCGCTGCCGTTGACCGACGAGGGAGTCTGGCCCGCATTGCCGGTGAGGGTACCGGCAACGTTGCTCTGCACGCCGCTCGCCAAATCGACCGCCGTCAGCACGTCGCCGATCGAGGCCTTCGTCGTGGAGCCGAGATAGATCGACACGTTGCCGCTGGCATCTGTGTAGACGTTGCCGGTCGTGACGCCGGCAGAGGCGGCAACCTGAGTGAGACCGGTAGGCACCGTTGTAGGCTGATCGCCCGCAACGAATGTGACGGTCTTGCCATTGACGGTGAGCGTGTCACCTGCCGCAACGCCAGCGTTGGCATCGCCCGCGGCCGCGCCATTCAAAAGCTTGGCAGCAGTCGTCGCAGCGTTGATGACCGTTCCGGTATCGGTCCCTGGAATGCCGCCCAGCGTGGCGCCGGACGTCGCGGCGGTCACACCACCCGCAGCACCGCTGTACAGCACGTTGCTGTTCGCGACTGCGCTGGCGAAGCTCGTGGTGCCGCGCAGATCAGATGACGTCGCGCCGGCGATCGTGGTCGAGACGCTCGACTTGGAGGAATAGCCGACGGTGGTCTGCAGCGCCTGGTTGGCGATCGACTTGGCGCTGTCGATCAGCTTCTGCAGCGAGGTCAGGCCGGTGTTGGCAGCCTGCAGCACCTGCACGCCGTTCGCGATACCGTCGAGCAGATTGTTGATGTCGCTGGCGCGGTTGTCGAGCGACTGCGCGGTGAAGAAGTTGGTGGGATTGTCCAGGGCCGAGTTGACGCTCTTGCCGGTCGACAGACGGTTCTGTGTGGTGGCGAGGAGGTCGGCGGTGGACTGGAGAGACAGCAGGTTCTGGCGAACCGACGCAGAGAGAACAATACCGGACATAACTCTTACCCTTCTGGTTTACGCGTCTTCGTTCGATCGCTTCGGATCGAGTGACGCGCACAGCCTGCGCGGACATGGCTAACAAAGGGTGAAACGGGTGTGGTCTGCATAAGCGCAGGCTCACCATAAACCGAATGGAGGCGTTGGCGCGCCCTGAAATCCGACTGAATCTACTGGCGATTTTTCGTGCTTACGCTCCATTAACCATAACCGCGGGTTACTTTTCGGAACTTCATCAGGGCCCCTAGAACGCTCGCAAAAAAGAAAGCGGCGGAGCCGAAGCCCCGCCGCCCTGTTCTGCTTGCGATGTTGTCCGCTTATTAGCGGAGCAGCTGCAGCACGCTCTGCTGCGACTGGTTGGCCAGCGACAGCGCGGAGACCGCAATCGACTGGCGGGTCGACAGCGCCTGGCTGTTGGCCGCTTCGACGTTGGTGTCGGCCAAGGTCAGGTTGGACGAGCCGGTCTGCAGCACGTTGATCAGGTTCTTGTTGAAGTCCTGACGCACCTGCACGATGGTCAGGTTCGAACCGAGCGCCGAGGCCTCCGAGCGCAGCGTGCTGGACGCCGAGTTCAAATTGGTCAGCACCTTGTTGGTCGCGGAGTTGTCGATGAAGTCGACGCCGCTGGTCAACGCCGCGAGGCCGAGACCCTTGGAGTTGTAGGTCACGCCGGTGATGTTGAGGCTCGACTTGCCGGTCTCGTCGAACACCAGCTTGAGCTGGTCGCCGTTGAGCAGGTTGACGCCGTTGAACGAGGAGTCCTGCGAGGTCGAGTCGATCTGGTTCAGGATGTTGTTGTACTGGTTGACCAGGTTCGAACGGGCGGTCTGGGCAACCGCGTCTGCCGTAGGCGCGGAAGCGGTCGAGAACGTCAACGCAGTGGTCAGCGTTCCGCCGATTGCACCACCGGCAGCCGACGACCCAAGCGTCGAGGACGCATAGTCGTTGGTCGCCGTGATCGTGAGCAGGCCGTTGGCGTCGATCGTCGCAGACAGGTTGTTGGCCTGGAGCTGCGTGTTGAGCTGATCGAGCGTCTTGACCGTGCCGTTGGTGCCGTCGCCGAAGGTGACATTGACCGCCGTGCCGCCGTTGAACGAGCTGAAGGTCAGGGTCTTGCCGTTGATGCCGCCGGTGCCGGAAGTACGGGCCGCCGTGAACGCCGAGGACGTGCCGGTGTTGCCGGCGAGGCCCAGGGACTGCAGTGCATTGCCGGTGCCGGTGATCGACAGGTCGGCGTTGACGCCGGTCGAGATCTTGAGCTGGCCGGAGGCGTTGATCGACGAGTTGGTCTGGCCCGTTGCCGTTGCAAGCGCACCACCGCCACTGCCGTTCAGCGTGAAGGTCTGCACGCCCGTGGCAAAGTCGACAGCCTTCAGCACGTCGGCAATCGTCGCACTCTGCAGATAGACCGTCGAGTTGCCGCTGCCGTCGGTGACGACGTTGCCGGACACGCCCTGCGTCGAGGGAAGCGAAGCCGCAGCCGGCGTCGGCGCATCCTTGAACGTGATGACATGGCCATCGACGTTCAGGGTCGAACCCGACGAAACGAATGACGACAAGGTCGCCGAGCTCGTAGTGCGGGTCGCCGTGGCCGTGACGTTGCCTGCGCCGGTCGCCGAGGTCAGGCCAAGGGCCTTCAGAATGTCGGCCTTGCCGGTCACGCTCAGATCAGAACCTGTCGTGCTCTTCAAGAGAAGCGCACCGCTGCCGTTCACGGATGATGCGGTCTGGCCTGCGTTGAGCGTCAAAGTGCCGGCAACGTTGCTCTGCACCCCGCTCGCCAGATCGACGGCCGTCAACACGTCGCCGATCGAGGCCTTCGTGGTGGAGCCGAGATAGACCGACACATTGCCGCTGGCATCCGTGTAGACGTTGCCGGTCGTGACGCCGGCAGAGGCGGCAACCTGAGTGAGACCCGCCGGCACCGTGGCCGGCTGGTCGCCGGCAACAAACGTGACGGTCTTGCCGTTGACGGTGAGCGTGTCACCTGCCGCAACGCCAGCGTTGGCATCGCCAGCAGCCGCACCGTTCAGAAGCTTGGCAGCAGTCGTCGCCGCATTGATGACGGTGCCAGTATCGGTGCCGACAACGCCGCCCAGCGTGATGCCCGAACCAGCAGCGTGCGTACCGCCAGCTGTACCGTCGTACAATACGCTGCTCAGCGCGCTCGCGCTCGTGAAGCTGGTGGTACCACGCAGGTCCGAAGCCGTCGCGCCCGAGATCGTGGTCGAGACGTTGGACTTGGAGGAATAACCGACGGTGGTCTGCAGCGCTTGGTTGGCGATCGACTTCGCGCTGTCGATCAGCTTCTGCAGCGAGGTGATGCCGGTGTTGGCGGCCTGCAGCACCTGCACGCCGTTGGCAATGCCATCGAGCAGGTTGTTGATGTCGCTGGCGCGGTTGTCGAGCGACTGTGCGGTGAAGAAGTTGGTCGGATTGTCCAGGGCCGAGTTGACGCTCTTGCCGGTCGACAGACGGCTCTGCGTGGTGGCGAGAAGATCAGCGGTGGACTGGAGGGAGAGCAGGTTCTGACGAACCGATGAGGAGAGAACGATACCGGACATTGAGTGTTACCCTTCTGGTACGCAACGCAACAAACTTCGATTAGGATTAATCGATGCCGGAACGGTGAACGTTTGGGGCTAACAAAGCATGAAGCGTGTCGCGGCACTCCTTGTGCAGATTCACCATATGCGCGATCAAAGCCGGATCACGCCATCGTGTATCGTCATGATAGAATGATGCTTTTTCGTGCAGCGCCGGCGTGTTTGCTACTTGTCAACCATAACTCAGAGTGAGCAATTGGCTGCATTCGAATGCATCGCCTACGTCTCACTGCACGACGTCTTCATCGCGGCAAAAAAGAAAGCGGCGGAGCCGAAGCCCCGCCGCCCTGTTCTGCTTGCGATGTTGTCCGCTTATTAGCGGAGCAGCTGCAGCACGCTCTGCTGCGACTGGTTGGCCAGCGACAGCGCGGAGACCGCGATCGACTGGCGGGTCGACAGCGCCTGGCTGTTGGCCGCTTCGACGTTGGTGTCGGCCAAGGTCAGGTTGGACGAGCCGGTCTGCAGCACGTTGATCAGGCTCTTGTTGAAGTCCTGACGAACCTGCACCACCGAGAGGTTCGAACCCAGAGCGGAGGCTTCCGAGCGCAGCGTGCTCGACGCCGCGTTCAGGTTCGATAGCACCTTGTTGGTCGCGGAGTTGTCGATGAAGTCGACGCCGCTGGTCAACGCCGCGAGGCCGAGACCCTTGGAGTTGTAGGTCACGCCGGTGATGTTGAGGCTCGACTTGCCGGTCTCGTCGAACACCAGCTTGAGCTGGTCGCCGTTGAGCAGGTTGACGCCGTTGAACGAGGAGTCCTGCGAGGTCGTGTCGATCTGGTTCAGGATGTTGTTGTACTGGTTGACCAGGTTCGAACGGGCGGTCTGGGCAACCGGGTCTGCCGTAGGCGCGGAGGCCGTCGAGAACGTCAACGCAGTGGTCAGCGTTCCGCCGATTGCACCACCGGCAGCCGACGACCCAAGCGTCGAGGACGCATAGTCGTTGGTCGCCGTGATCGTGAGCAGGCCGTTGGCGTCGATCGTCGCAGACAGGTTGTTGGCCTGGAGCTGCGTGTTGAGCTGATCGAGCGTCTTGACCGTGCCGTTGGTGCCGTCGCCGAAGGTGACATTGACCGCCGTGCCGCCGTTGAACGAGCTGAAGGTCAGGGTCTTGCCGTTGATGCCGCCGGTGCCGGAAGTACGGGCCGCCGTGAACGCCGAGGACGTGCCGGTGTTGCCGGCGAGGCCCAGGGACTGCAGTGCATTGCCGGTGCCGGTGATCGACAGGTCGGCGTTGACGCCGGTCGAGATCTTGAGCTGGCCGGAGGCGTTGATCGACGAGTTGGTCTGGCCCGTTGCCGTTGCAAGCGCACCACCGCCACTGCCGTTCAGCGTGAAGGTCTGCACGCCCGTGGCAAAGTCGACAGCCTTCAGCACGTCGGCAATCGTCGCACTCTGCAGATAGACCGTCGAGTTGCCGCTGCCGTCGGTGACGACGTTGCCGGACACGCCCTGCGTCGAGGGAAGCGAAGCCGCAGCCGGCGTCGGCGCATCCTTGAACGTGATGACATGGCCATCGACGTTCAGGGTCGAACCCGACGAAACGAATGACGACAAGGTCGCCGAGCTCGTAGTGCGGGTCGCCGTGGCCGTGACGTTGCCTGCGCCGGTCGCCGAGGTCAGGCCAAGGGCCTTCAGAATGTCGGCCTTGCCGGTCACGCTCAGATCAGAACCTGTCGTGCTCTTCAAGAGAAGCGCACCGCTGCCGTTCACGGATGATGCGGTCTGGCCTGCGTTGAGCGTCAAAGTGCCGGCAACGTTGCTCTGCACCCCGCTCGCCAGATCGACGGCCGTCAACACGTCGCCGATCGAGGCCTTCGTGGTGGAGCCGAGATAGACCGACACATTGCCGCTGGCATCCGTGTAGACGTTGCCGGTCGTGACGCCGGCAGAGGCGGCAACCTGAGTGAGACCCGCCGGCACCGTGGCCGGCTGGTCGCCGGCAACAAACGTGACGGTCTTGCCGTTGACGGTGAGCGTGTCACCTGCCGCAACGCCAGCGTTGGCATCGCCAGCAGCCGCACCGTTCAGAAGCTTGGCAGCAGTCGTCGCCGCATTGATGACGGTGCCAGTATCGGTGCCGACAACGCCGCCCAGCGTGATGCCCGAACCAGCAGCGTGCGTACCGCCAGCTGTACCGTCGTACAATACGCTGCTCAGCGCGCTCGCGCTCGTGAAGCTGGTGGTACCACGCAGGTCCGAAGCCGTCGCGCCCGAGATCGTGGTCGAGACGTTGGACTTGGAGGAATAACCGACGGTGGTCTGCAGCGCTTGGTTGGCGATCGACTTCGCGCTGTCGATCAGCTTCTGCAGCGAGGTGATGCCGGTGTTGGCGGCCTGCAGCACCTGCACGCCGTTGGCAATGCCATCGAGCAGGTTGTTGATGTCGCTGGCGCGGTTGTCGAGCGACTGTGCGGTGAAGAAGTTGGTCGGATTGTCCAGGGCCGAGTTGACGCTCTTGCCGGTCGACAGACGGTTCTGCGTGGTGGCGAGGAGATCAGCGGTGGACTGGAGGGAGAGCAGGTTCTGACGAACCGATGAGGAGAGGACGATACCGGACATGACTCTGTTACCTTTCTGGTAAACGACGCTACTGTTACGCGTCTGCTTGGATCGAGATTGACCCAGCGACCGGCGGACCGTGGGGCGGAGTCCTCTAACGAAACATGAAATGAAATCGGCACTTTTGCTGAGTCGGCGCGCGATTCGGCCGATAAGCAGGCCCGTGACGCCGCTCCGCCTGTTAATTTCGGCGTTGATATGATTGATCTTTTCCGCCGCAATGGCCGGGATTTACAACTCGTTAACTAGTCTTGATGGAGTATTGCGCCCTGACCCGCCGCAACACACGCTCGGTTACGAAAGCGTTGATGGAGAACAGGCATGGCCCTCAAGGTCGAGCTCAGACCGCACGAACGCATCATCGTCGGCAACTGCGTGATAACCAACACCGACCAGCGCGCCCGCCTTCTGATCGACGGCGACAACGTGCCGATCCTGCGCGAGCGCGACATCCTCACGCCGGAGACCGCCGAAACGCCCGCCAAGCTCGTCTATCTGGCGGTCCAGCTCATGTACATCTCGCCGGATCCGCAGACCCAGCACGGTACCTACTTCAACCTGGTGCGCGACATCGTCACCGCGGTGCCAAGCTCCTGGCCGATCATCGAAGGCATCAACAATAACATCCTCAACGGCGACCTCTACCGGGCACTCAAGGACGCCCGCAAGCTGATCGCCTATGAAGCGAAGCTGCGTGGCCAGTTCGAGGCCACCCATCCCAAGACGGAAGCAATCCAGGCCGAGGTCAGCACCGCCGCCTGATCCACGCGTTCGCGCAGCCACGCCGGCGCGAACGACCAGGACGCCGAACGACAACGGCCCCGGATCGTCTCCGGGGGCCGTTGTCGTTTCAGACATGCATCGAGCTACTGTGCCGCGAGCGGCGGCGCCTCGACCTCGATCACAGCGTCGCGGCTGCGCCGACCGCCGAACTCCAGCACGGCCGCGACCAGTGCATCGATGTCAGTCTCGTCGGTGCGGTGATTGACGATCGCGGCGCGGATCGCGAACTTGCCGTCCAGCGTCGTGCTCGACGGCGCTGCGATGCCGGACTCCTGGATGTCGGCGACGATCTCGCGATTGACCTCTTCTGCGGCGCGGTAACGGAAGCAGACGATATTGAGATTGACCGGTGCGAGCAGTTCCAGCCGCGGCTCGGCGAGAACACGCGTCTCCAGATATTTCGCCAGCGCGCAGCTGCGCGCGATGACCGCGCCCAGCCTGTCGGTACCGAACGTCTTGAGCGTGAACCAGGACTTCAGCGCGCGGAAGCCGCGTGACAGATCGGGGCCGAGATCGCACGGCCAGACCGCGCCGGCCGCAAGCCCCCTCGCCTCGCGGCTCAGATAAGCCGCCGGCTGGGCAAAGGCCCGCCGGTGCTGCTCCCCGTCACGCACCAGCAGGAAGCCCGCGTCGTAGGGCACCTGGCCCCATTTGTGGAAGTCGAGCGCAATGGAATCGGCAAGCTCGATGCCGCCGAGCAGCGGTGCGAGCTCGGGCGAAAGAATTGCGAGCGCACCGAACGCCCCGTCGACGTGAAACCAAAGTCCCTCCTCGCGGCACAGCGCGGCGACGGCCTTGAGGTCGTCGATCGCGCCGACATCGACCGAGCCGGCGGAGGCGACGACGAGGAACGGTTTGAAGCCGACCTCGCGATCGGTAGCGATCTGCGCACGGAGCGCGGCAACGTCGATGCGATGATCCGCGTCGACCCCGATCTTGCGAAGGGCGTCGCTCCCAAATCCCGCGATATCCATCGCCCGCGATATGCAGCCATGCGCGGCCCGCGAAGTATAAGCCGTAAGCAGCGCGCCATCGTTGCCGATGCCGTACTGCCGCGCCAGCGCGCCGAGCGCAGCGGTGCGCGCGACCAGCACCGCCATCAGATTGGCCATCGACGTGCCCGTGACGAAGATGCCGCTCGCGCTCTCGGGAAACGCGAACAGGCGGCGCATCCAGTCGACGATCTGGCGCTCGACCTCGATCGGCATGTGGTCGCGCCCGCCGAGATTGGCGTTGAGGCCCGCGGCGAGCATCTCGGCGATCATGCCGACGGCCGTGCCGCCGCCATGCACCCAGCCCATGAAACCCGGATGAACATTGCCGGTCGCATAAGGCGCGACATGCTCGGCGAATTCGCGGTAGACATCGGCGAGATCGCTGGCATCGCGCGGCACGTCCGTCCTGAATGCCGCACGGACCTCGTCGGGGATCGGCTGCCACACCGGGCGCGCGCGAATATTGGCGATGCCGTCGATCGTCTCGTCCAGCATGCGATGGGCGAGCGCGCGGAAATCGCTCCAGTCCTGCGGATCGAGCGAGGTGTGCGTGACGGAGCTTTGCGTGTTGCGGATGAGCTCGTTCATGCCGCACTCTCTTCTCTGGCCTGTGCATGCCGCGACAGCATCGCCGTGAATGCCGCAAAGATCTTGCGCATCTGCGGCGACTTGTACGGAAACACGGCCGGCGGATCCATGTTGTGCACGACGGCGGTATTGTCGGCTTCGAAGACCAGCAGCTCGCGGTTCTGGTTCTCGGCGCAATCGACGATGAAGTAGTCGAGGCCGACGCGCCTGCTCATCTCGTCCAGCGCGATTTTGTGGCGCGCCGCGAACGCATGGTCGAAGTTGAGCATGAAGACGGCTTCCTCGGCCCGCTTCTCCTCGCTGAACGCCATGAAGGCGTTGAGATACCAGATGTCCCAGCGATCGGCGATTGCCATGTGGCAGGCATAAGGTTCGCCGTCGACCATCGCGAGACGATATTTGCGGTAGAGCCCGTCCGGACTCGCATAGTCGACGAAACGTGCGACGAAGAAGTCCTGCTCTTGTCGCTCCGCGAGATAGGCCGCGAGCGCTCCAGCATCGTCGAGTTTCGCGAGACCGACGCCGGCATGCGTACCGCGCGGCCGCACGATCATTGGAAAGCGCAGTTCGCCCGTGATCTCCTCGCAAACGATCCTGCCTTGCGAAAGCTCCGACAATTGCGCACGCGTCGTTGGGGCGGTCACGGGAATGTCGAGGCCTGGCACGCCCGTCAGCAGACGATACAGCTTGTCGCGATCGAGATTGCCAATGAGATCGGGACGATTGAGCAGCGGCTTCGGCCAGTGCGGCGCGGCCTTCTCGATCAGCGCGAGCGCCTCCCGGCACTCCTCGGAATCGGATGCGATCACGATGGCGACGTCGTGCTCGGGCAGAGTCTCCGGCAGGCCGATGCCCTTGACAACGTAGAGCGTCAACAGCTCGATGTCGGAATCTTCAAGCAGGAAGTCGATCGGCGTGTTGCCGCCCATGTCGATATCGGCGGCGAGCGCGAGCACGCGCAGGCGGGGTTTTGGAGCCGCGCAAGGCGTACGAAACAATTGGTGGAAGGAGAGCACCTCGGTCTGGATCACCAGCCCAGCCTCCTTCTCGCCGAGAAGCTGGGCAATCAGCGAGAGATCGAGGCCTTCGCCGGCCTCCGCCGTTCCCTCCTCGATCCGCGCCAGCAGCCGCTCGCGCAACGGATGCAGGTCACCTCCCTCGAAGGCGCGGCGCGTCAACTGCGCAAAGCCGATGCGGTCGGCATAGGTCGGCGCGGTCACGCCGCTCGGCGCGGAAACTGGATGTTGCATCTCACACCTCGAACGCGGACTTTGTCGGCACGGCCGCAACCGCGCCACGGTCAAGCAGCAGCTCGATCTTCACCAGCACATGGGCGATGCGATCAAGAACGTGCTGCACATTGCGTTGCGCCTGCATTGTATCCGGCGACCATGCCTCGGTCACCAATCGTGCGCCGACGCAGAGGCGCAACACGGCCTGCGGCGCACCGTCCTGCCGCTCCAGTCGGACCGGCTGGCCGACGAGACAGCGCTGGGCGGCCACTTGCCGGTCCGCCGCGCTGCCGCTGATCTCCTCGGCCATGTCGCACGCCAGCGCCCGATGCACGGCGCTGGTCTCGGCGAGCGAGACCGGCTTGCCGCCGCGCAGCAGCGTGAACGGAAAGATCGTGGCTTGCACGAATTCCCCGTCGTCTGCTCTGGACTTGTCGATCGCGGTTGGAATGGCACGAAGCGACGGCGACAACGCGATCATGCTGTCGATGCCGGCTGCGAGCTCGGCCAGCATCCTGGCGCGGAAGGCCCCGGGCACGGCGTAGTAGCTGCCGATCTCGGCGAGCGCGGCCTCCCAGCGCAGCCATTGACCGAAATTCGGCCGGCGCTCAAAGCGCGAGCGCAGCATCGTCCACGCCACCGGCCAGTCGCAGCGACCGGCATAGTCGAAGATGCCAGGCGCGATCCGGCTCATCCGGCCGATCGACCGCGACAGGCCTTTCGGCAACAGCAGCGCACCGCTGAAGGCCGGTCCGCCGAAAAATTTCGAGCCGGTGATCAGCACCATGTAACCACGGTCGAGATAGGCGCGCAGCCGCCGGCGACCGAGCCGCGCCTGACAGGCATCGACGACAATTTGAACCTTGCGCGGCCAGCGCCGCGCGATCTCGTCGAGACACGCCTCGCTTGGGGCACGCCAACCGAGTTTTGACGAATCCATGATCTGCAACAAAACGCGCCGGCCTTGCGCGAGGCTGGTCTCGACCGCATGCAGCACCGCGGCATCGGCATCGGTGCGCATCGCAATGCCGGCCGCCATGTCGATCAGCGGCACCGCAATGCTGTCGCCGGCGAGCCCCGTCACCGCGCCGTCCTTGCGCACGGCCATGCCGCCTGCCGTCATCGTGCTGAAATGGTGGCCGCGTGCAGTATGCGGCGTCCCGCTTCCGGTCTGGTCGGCGCCGACCACGATCGTCACCGGCGCCGCGCCGAGCACCGCGCGCGCTACGAACAGGGCGTGAAGCTGGGAGTCCGTGCCGGACGGCGAGAACACGACGTCGATCCGCGACGAGAGCGCAAGGTGGCCGCGCAGCTCCTCGCGCATGTCCTCGCAGCGGGCGTCGAAGGCGATTTCGACCTCGTCGAACAGGCACTTGTGCATCAGCTCTTCGCGCGCCAGCGCGGCGCGGTCGTAGGCCATCTGCGAGATCGTCGACGCGGTCGCGGAGGCGAAATTCCAGAGCTCCGGCTCCGGCGAAGCCGCGCAGCCATAGGCGTTGACACGGTCGTTCGGATCGAGCGCCAGCCGCGGATCTCCGCCGGAGGCAAGCAGCGTATCCAGTGGTGTGAAGAGATCGCGCAGGCGATAGCGCGAGCCGCCGTCGGACGCGCGCTCGCTGGCTGACAAACGGGATGCGCCGGCGCTCATCCCGAAAGGCTCACGCCGCATCGGCCGCCGCCGCCGGCGCCGGTGCGAATTGCGAGGTGATGTCGCCGTGGAACACCGACGGTCCGACGTGATCGAGCGAGCTCTCGATGTCGGCCCAGATCTCGCCGCCGATGTCGGTCCAGCGCTTGCAGAAGGCGAAGTCCTCGGACAGATAGGTGCCGGTCGCCGGATCGATCATGCATTCGAACAGGGCAAACCGGTTCTGGCTCGCCGCCAGCGTATCGTGCGAATGCTCGCGGAAGAATTGCAGGGCGGCGTAGTCCGGATGGCGGCACATCGCCTCCAGCACGGAGCGCCGGATCATCAGGAAGCCGGTGCCGGCGTAGCGCACGCGGGTGAAGCCGTCCACCACCACGATGCGGTCGGGGTCCTCGATCTCGAGCACGTAGTCGAGCGATGCGGCCGGCACGTCGGCGCGGCCGGACTGGATCGCCCGCGCGGCCTTGTCCCAGTTGATCCGCTTGATTGGATAGCAGCCGGCGACGACGTCCGCGCCGCACTCGATCAGCCGGAACACCTGCTCCGGCTTGAAGCCGATGTCGGCATCGATGAAGAGGAAGTGCGTCGCTTCGGGATCGTCCAGGAACATCGCGGCCAGATTGGCCCGCGCGCGCGTGATCAGCGCATCGCCGTCGCGCAGCAGCACCTTGAGCTCGAGATTGGCCATGCCGTGCACGGCGCGCTGAAGCGCGAAGATCGAGCTCGCATAGATGCTCGTCACCTGCCCACCGAAACATGGCGTGGCCACCACCAGTTTCATCTTCTCCGACATCGTCAGCTCCGCCCCGCTGCAATCCTCACCAAGAGGTAAAGAGGCATGGTTAACGGCGCCTTAACGCCTGCTTACAGGAACTTGACGAGCGAGAGCTGCGCGAGGTTCGAGGTCACCTGGTAGGACGCCTGGAGCGCATTCTGGAGCGACAGGATCTCGCTCGCGACCTGGTCCGGCGAGGCTGATTCCGCCTGGTCGATGATGGTCTGGAGCTGCGCCTTGGCCTGGGTCTGACGCGTGCCTGCGTCCTTCATGGTGTTCTGGGCCATCGCGATGTCGGTCTGGATGTCCTCGATTCGCTGCTCGCCTGGCTGCTTCGTCAGGGCCTGCGTCACCCGCAGGCTCAGCGCGGCGACCTGCCCGCCCGAATACTGCCCGGTCGGTGAGGTCGAGAACGTCCCGAACACGGCGACCGCCTGCAGCTCCTTGCGGATCGCGTCCTCGTTCGCCTGCGCGCCATACTGCACCGTGACGGAATCGTCGACCCGGGCCATCGCGGTGGAGCGCGGCGAGCCGGGGCCGTCATTGCCCAGGTACCATTGCACGGTGGTGGCCGAGCCGTTCACCAGCGTCGTCGCCGAGCCGAGGGGCGACGAGCCGACGCGCAGCGGAGCCTTTGCCGCCGTGACCGGGGAGGTCGTGAAGCCGAGCGCCGCGAACGCCGTGCTGTTCGAGCTCGTGATATTGAGGCTCCCGGGATCGTCCGTGTTGATCGTGATCACGCCGCCATGGATCGTCGACGGCTTCGTGGTGCCGGTGATCTGATCGATTTTGCCAAGCAGAGTTGTGATGTTGTCGGTGATGTTGATCTGGTTTGGGCCGCTGGCGCCCGAGGCGACAAAAGTCAGCGTCTGACCGTTCACCGTGATCGTATCGGGATTAACGGCAGGCGGACCCGCCGACCCCGCCTGGAACGCCGCCGAGAGGACTTCCGGGCCGCCCGTAGTCGCAATGCCGCTCAGCACAGTTGAACCGGTGATCTGAGGCGTCGACGCCACGCTGCCGCGCGTCACGCTGCTGAGACCGAGCGCCGTGGCCGCCGCGCCGCCGGTGACCGCCACATCCGTGCCGGTGCCGGTCGCGATCTGGATATTGCCGCCGGCGCTCAGAGTTACGTTGGCGGCGGGGATGCCGGCGGCCGTCGCGATCGCATTCAAGATATCAGACACCTTCGCGGCGCTGCCCGAAGCCAATCCGATAGTGGTATTGCCGCTGGCCGTCGTGGTGACGGTAGTGACGGTAGGGTCGAAGGTGATCGTGTGGGCGCCGCTCGCGCCGGTGATGGTCAGGGTGGTACCGGTCGGAGCGTTGGCGAGCGCGTTGAGAATGGTCCCGTTGAGATGGGGTGTCGCCGACGAATCGAGCGACGTGGTCGTAGACGCAATCGCCAATGCGCTGTCCTGCAACGCGACCGAGCCCGTCCCGGTCGTGGAGGTATAGGAGCGCAGATTGCCGGTGGCCGCCACATTGGCAGTGGCGGATCCCGCCGTATTGAAGAAATTGTCCCCGGCGGTGACAGCGGACGCCGCCACCAGCGAGGTGCCGGCGAGCTTCTTGATCGCGGTGTTCAGCGCGGTGTTGAGGTTCGTCGCCGTGATGTTCGGGTCCGGAGGAACGACCGGAACGACATTGGGGTTACCGGGATCGATCGCAAAGCTGCCGACAGGTGTCGGCGTCGCGGTGGACGCCGTCAGGTCGATCTGCTCGCTCGAGCCATCGGGCAGCGTGAACTGCACGCTGAGCTTGTCGCCATTTTTCGGATTGACGCCGTTGAGGTCGACCGAGAACGACACCGGCGAGCCGCTCGGGCCGGTGACCGTCGCGCCGGTCAGCGTCGAGGACACCGCGGCGATCTTCAGGCCGAATGGCGATGCGGGCGCGTCCTCGGAGACCTTCACCGAGCTCGGCGTCGGCTGTGGGGTCGCCAGCACCAGCCGGCCCATGCCGTTGGCGCCGAGGTCGGCGGCCTGACGCTCCGCCATGACGGTCTTGAAGCCCGCCTGCGTCGTGGTGCCGTTGATGATGTCGCCGGCATTCGCAACCGACGGCGTGTTGAAGGCGGTTCCGGAGAACAGATAGCGGTTGCCAGACTGCGTGTTGAGAACGCCGACCATCGAGCCGAATTGCGCAGCCGCAGTGTTCTGCGCAACCGTCTGGCCGTTGACGTTGAGATCCTGCGCGGTGTTGGCCGAGCCCGTCTGCACCGTGTTGCGGATCGTGGTCAGCGACTGCAACGCGGTATTGGCGAGATTGATGCTGACGTTGACGTTGGTCATCGTGTCGGTATAGGCGGCGATGTTGGAGAGCTGCGCGCGCCCGGCGATCGCAAAGCCCTCGTTGGTGCCCATCCCGGAATAGTTCTGCGACAGCTTGCCGGTCGAGAGCTGCGTCGACAGGTCGGTGAGCTGCTGGTTGATGTTGCGGATCTGCGAGCCGAGAACCGACGAGGAATAGTTGATGCTGCTGATCGACATGTTTCAGAGCCCTGTTACTTGTTACACTTGAGCCTGGAGCAGCGTATTCATCATGCTCTGCACCACCGACATGACATGGGCGTTGGCGGCATAGGCATTCTGGAGCTGGATCAGGTTCGACATCTCCGAGTCCAGGTTGACGCTGGCAGTCGAGTTGAACTTGGCCTGCAGCGTCGAGACCACGACGCTCTGGCCCTGCTGGAGCTGAGTCGCCTGGGTCGCGGCATTGCCCTGAACGCTCAGGAACTGCTGGAGGTAGTTCGAGACGCTGCCGGTGAAGGGCTGGCTCGCCGAGCCCAGACCGGATTGCGGCGAATAGGAGAACACCGCCGAGGTGAGCTGCGAATAGAGATAGTCCGAGCGCGTGGTGTCGCCGGTGGGAGTCACCGGCGAGGTGTTGTAGATCGACAGCCTGGTCGGGTCCGAGGAAAGCTGAGTGTTCACGGCGATGCGTCCGGCAAGGCCGGTCATCTGCGAACCCGATGCCGTGATCGCGCCGGTGTAGAGCGCCTGCCCGCCGTCGGTGAACAGCGGCAGTTGTGGATTGCCCGAGGTCAGCGACGAGATCGTCTTGGTGATCGAGGCCGAATTGACCTTGGCGAGGCCGCTGTTGTCGTCGGTCACCCGCAACGTGGTGGCCGTCGCCGGCGACGGGGCGGCGGCGAACGACAGATGCGAGGCGGAAAGCGCGGTGTTGAGCGCCGAGGCGATCGCGCCCATGCCGCCGGAGAAGTTCACGCCGATCTGCATCGGATTGGCGTTGGTGGCGTTCTGGAGCGGCAGCGCCGCCGGATCGGTCACGTTGACCAGCGTGACCTGTCGTTTCGTATTGGTGGTCGTGTCGGTGTAGGTGAAGTTGACGCTGTTGCCCGGCGCCGCCCCGGCAAGGTCGAGATCGAAGCCGGCCGGCGGGCCGGTGACCGTGCTGCCGGCCGTGGTCTTGTCCGACAACGCGCTCGACATCGTCGCCGCGAACTCGTCGATCTGATTCTGCGCCTGCACCAGCGTCTGGTCGCGCAGCTTCAGATCGGCCGCGATCTGCCCCGAAGACACCACGTTGTTGGCGATGACGTCGACCGACGATCCGTTCGGGAGCTTGATATTGAACGCGCCGACGCCGGATTTGGCCGGATCAATGTTGTAGAGCGAGGTCGCCGACAGCGTGCCAGCGGACGCAAAGGTAAATTGCGAGGCGAGGCCTGCGCCGACCAGCTGGATGCCGGTGGTGGTATAGATGTTGGCCTGATTGGACCCGTCGGTGGTGACGTGGACGTCGACATATTTCGACAGGTTGTTGATGGCCTGGTCGCGCTGGTCCATCAGCGTCGCGGCCGAGGGGTCGTGTTCCGACAGGCCCTGGAGTCTGGAGTTGATGTCGGCGACCTGCTGCATCGCCGCGTTGGCAGCTAGCGCCGAGGTGCTGAGATCCTGCTCGACGTTGGAGCGCAGCGACTGGATGCCCTTGGTGGTGAGGTTGAGCTGCTGCGCTAGCGTCTGCGCGGCGCCGAGCGCAACCGTTTGCGCCGACGACGAGCCCGCGTTGGTCGACAGCGCCTGCAGCGCCGTGGTGAAACTGTTCAGCGCGGTTTCGAGCGTACCGCTGTTGCCGGGCGTGCCATAGACATTCTGAAGCTGCTTCAGGATGTTGGCCATCTGGTCGGCGTAGCCGCTGCCGCCGGTCTCGGTGCGCAGCTGTTTCTGCACATAGGTGTCGAGTTCGCGGCTGACGCCGGTCGTCGTCACCGTCGAGCCGAAGTCGCCGGTGGTGACCTCGATCTGGTTCGGCGTCTGGACGACGTAACCCGGCGTCTGCGAGTTGGCGACGTTCGACGAAACGATCGAGAGTGCAGCCTGATTGGCACGCAGACCGCTCATCGCACTGGCGAGGGCTGAACTCAAACCCATGTTGGCTTGCCGCCTTTGGTTACGTCACGCCCCAATCAGCGCAACACGTTCAAGAGATCCTGCACCATCGTATTCGCCGTCGTGATCACCTTGGTGTTGGCCGAATAGGCCTGCTGGGTCACAATCAGCTTGGTGAATTCGTCGGCGATGTCGGTGTTCGAGCCTTCCAGCGACGAGCCGCTGATCGAACCGGAAGCACCGTCGATGGCAGGGCCCGACTGTTCAGTCGCGGCGTAGGCCCCCCCGTCCTGCGCCTTCAGGTAGTTGGTGCCGTTGAAGTGCGACAACGAGACCTGTGCGAGGTCGAGGTTCTGACCGTTGGAGAAGGTCCCAACCACGAGGCCGTTGTTGTTGACGGCGACCGATCGAAGCTGACCGGCGGCGTAGCCGTTCTGGGTGATGGTGTTGATGGTGACCGCGCCGCTGGTGCTGGCATATTGCGTCAGCCCGCCCGAGGAGATGTTGAAGGAGACCGATCCCAGCGACTGGCCGCTGACGCTGACATTGTTGATGGTGATACCCGAGCCGCTCGGCGAGGTCAGCGAGCCGTCGGCGGCAAAGGTGAAGGCCTGGCCGGTATTGACCCAACCGACCGTCGTGCCGGTCGCATTCGGGTCAGTCTGGTAAAACATGTTCCAGGTATCGGCATGGCCCGCGCCAAGCGAGGCACTGTCGGTCTTGGCCCAACGCAATTGCAGGTTCACCGGCGTGCCGGCTGCGTTGTAGGCGGTCACCGCGCCACCGCTGATCGATTCCTTGGTGAAGGTGGCGATGTCATTGCCGATCACGCCGCCGGTGCCGGCAACGCCACCACCGTCACGATTCTTGGTGATGGTCGAGGTGAACCCGAGCGCGGCGAAGGCGGCGCTGTTGGAGCTCGCCACCGAAAGGTTGGAAGCTGTGCCGGTGTTCAGCGTGATCACGCCGCCACTGCTGACCGACGACCCCGTTGCACCGGAGAGAGCGTCGATCTTGCCGAGCAGCATCGTGATGTTATCGGTGACGTTGATTTGGTTCGGGCCTGACGCGCCGGCGGCCACGAAGGTCAGCGGCTGACCATTGACCGTGATGACGTCGCCGGCGGAGAAGCCCGATGTGATCACCTCGGCGCCGCCGGCGGCCGCCGCGCCGCTCAGCACCGTGGCGCCCGAGATCGCGGGCGAGGACAGCACGTTGCCGCCGCGCGTCACGCTGCTGATGCCGAGCGCCGTGGCCGCCTGGCCGCTACCAACCGGTACGTCGGTGCTGGTGCCGCTGGAGATCACGATGTTGCCGCTGGCGCTGAGCGATGCGGTAACGCCGGCGCCGCCGGCGGTCTGGATCGCGCTCAGGATGCTGGCCACCGTGGCCGTCGTGCCCGCGCCGAGACCGATCGTGGTGTTGCTGCCGACCGTCGTGACGGTGGTGCCGCCGTTGAACGTGACCGTGTTGCCGTTGATGTTGAGCACCTGGCCGCTCAGCGCGGTCAGGGTGGTGGAGGCGAGATGCGTACCCAGGGCGTTGTCGAGCGAAGTTGTGGTCGATGCGACCGCCGCAGAGTTGTTTTGGAGCGCCGTTGTGCCGGTCGCCGTGGTCGACGAGTACGGCGAGCGAACATTGCCGGTCGCGGCAGCGCCGGACGTCGTGGCGTTTGCATAGGGCGGAGGCGGCGTGCCGACCGGCAGCGGGTTGGCGGCGAAGTCCGACGGGTTCAGTCCGCCGGCGGCCAGCAGCGTCTTGGTTGCCGCCGTCGTGCTCGCCACGGTGTTCGGCTGGGTCGGCAAGTTCGCCGCGTATTGGATCGAGGTCGTCGCCTGCGCCGGGATGAAGTTGTTCTGGAATTTCAGGACCGTTGCAACGTTGCCTTGCGGGTTGCCGGTCTTCGGGTCGACCGTGACGCCCATCAGGTAATAGCCGGCGCCGTTGACCAGATTGCCGTTGGCATTGAGCTGGAAGTCGCCGCGCCGTGTGTAATAGGTGACGCCGCTGAACACTGGCGCATTGTCGACGACGCCCGTGGCCTTCTGGATCGAGAAGAAGCCGTCACCGGTGATCGCCATGTTGGTGGCGACGCTGGAGCCCGAGATTGTGCCCTGCGTGGTGATGGTGGCCTTGGCGTTGGCGGTCACGCCGCCCGCGACCTGCTTGCTTGGGACCGATGAGTCGGGAATGAGATCGACGAAGCTGGTGCCGATGCCCTTGTAAGCGGTGGTGGATGAGTTCGCGATGTTGCCGGAAATGTTCTGCAGCGCGTAGGACTGCGCCTGCAGGCCACCCACCGAGGTGTTCATTGCATCGAAGATACCCATAACTTTGTCTCCAGATCCGATCTCGGCGGCCGGTCGACCATGGCCGCAGTCAGAGGAGACTGTCGCAAGGGCTATGCCAATGCGGGTTTTCTCATAAAATCAATGACTTAACGAAAAAGCCCCGGCCTGATGACCGGGGCACAATTGCCGGGACCGGCAACAATTGCCCGGACAAAAGCTAGGTTGCGGACGCCGCCGCGGGATGGAAGACCAGCCCGAAACCGTCGATGCAGTAGCGCAATCCGGTCGGCTTTGGACCGTCGTCGAAGACGTGGCCGAGATGGCCGCCGCAGCGCCGGCAATGCACCTCGGTGCGGAGCATGCCGTAGGTCCGGTCCTCGGTCTTGCCGACATTGCCCTCGATCGGCTGGTAGAAGCTCGGCCAGCCCGTGCCGCTCTCGAATTTGGTGTCGGAGGCGAACAGCGGCAGGTCGCAGCCGGCGCAGGCGAAGACGCCCTTGCGGTGCTCCTTGAGCAGCGGGCTGGAGCCCGGCCGCTCGGTACCCTCCTTGCGTAGGATCTCATATTGCTGCGGCGTGAGCTGGGCACGCCATTCGGCGTCGGTCTTCTCGATCTCGAATTTTTGCGCGGCTTTCTCTCCAGCCTCCGCGGGCGATGCTCTGAGCCAGCGGAAGGCCGCAAGGCCGAACAGGCCGGCGACGGTCGTCAACAGGATGCGGCGGTCAAACATCTCATTCTCCATGCGGGAGCGTCTACGCCCTGAGATACGGACTCTAACCGTCGACGTTACACTTCCGGGCGGAGTTTTTCTCACCTTATCGCGAGGCGCTGTCCTCCTGCGGGACTGGTTCCACGGCTTCCGCCACAGGCTTCGGCGGTGGGGCCGGCCGGGGCCGAACCCCGGGCGGCGGACGGCGCGGACCGGTCCCGGCGGCCCGGTTGGCTTCGGCCAGCCGCGCCTCGCGTTCCCGGTCCTTGACCCTGGCACGCTCGCGATAGCGGGCAAGCGAGCCTGCGGCGGCGGAACTCGCCCTGCCCCAGATTCCGACCAGTTGCCCGGCAACCCGCCCCGTCGTTCCCCCCGCCCAGACCAGCTCGAACGGCGAGAACAGCTTCCAGCGCTCGTCGCCCCACAGGATGCTGCGGGCGATCATCTGCCCGGCCATGGCCGAGGTGTTCATGCCTTGGCGGCCGAAGCCGCTTGCGACCCAGAGGCCTTTGCGCAACTGGCCGATCTGCGGCATGCCATGCACGGTCTGCCCGGTGACGCCGCCGAACATGTCGCTGATCTCGACATTGCCGAATTGAGGAAAGATCGACCGGATCCGCCGCCTGACGCTGCCTGCAAAGCGCTGCGGCCGGGCGGCCCAGGTGGTCTCCGGACTTTCCCACATCAGCCGGTCGCCATCGACGATCCGGAAATGATCGACGCCGTCGGAATCCATCACCGATCCCTTGAAGGCGATGATCTCGTGCACGCGCTCGCCGAGCGGCGCGGTGACGCCGGCATAGCGCCAGACCGGCAGCAGCGTTTCCGACAGGCGCCGCAACGGCGCGCCGAGATGGATGTTGCCGGCGAGCACGATATGGCTGGCGCGCAGCCGCGCCGAGGGCGTGACGATGCGCTTGCGGATGCCGGAATGATCGATGCTGACGACCGGCGTGTCCTCGAAGATGCGGGCGCCTGCGCGCCGCGCCAGCGCCGCGAGACCGTGCACATATTTGCGCCCGTCGACCTGGAACGCCTTCGGATAATACACGCCGTGGAAGTAGCGATCGGTCTTGAGTGCCGCGCGGACGCGATCGACCTGCCAGCCCTCGGCCTCGGTGTCGAAATCCTCGTTCAGCATCTGCAAGCGGCTGATCAGCCGGTCGCCGGCATCGACGTTGGAGACCTCGAGCACGCCGTCGGTCGGGCCGATCCCGGGCATGTTCTCCTCCGTGGCGTTGGCCCGGACGAACTCGACGCCCTCTTTCGACAGTGTCCACAATTCCCGCGCATCCTCGAAGCCGATGCGCTCGATCAGCTCGGCGAGCGGCAGCGCGAAGCCCGGCATCACGGTGCCGAGTTGATTGCCGGAAGCGTTCCAGCCGATGTGGCGGCCCTCGAGCACCGCGACGCTGGCCCCCAGCCGGGCCGCCTCGAGCGCAATGGAGAGCCCTGCAAGCCCCGCCCCGATCACGCAGATATCGGCGTCGAGATCAAACGACAGTCGCGCGCGTTCACGAAAGCCGGCTTCTTCCTGGGACACGCTTGTGAAAGTCTCGCTCATGTCGTTTCTTAGAGCATGATCCGGAAAAGTGTGCAGCGGTTTTCCGAAAAGATCATGCTCAAAACAAAAATTTAAAGCGCGATGGGGATTGTCCTAATCTCATCGCGCTTTAGAGGACTGTGCAGGCCCTTGTCACCTTGCCCTCAACCGGCACCTGTAGATTATTCTGGAACGCGTAACGATTCGAGAGTGCCATGCGCCGTTTGATGCTGCTGCGTCACGCCAAGACCGAGACTGACGCGCCGAGCGGCCGTGACCAGGACCGCCGGCTCGACGACCGCGGCCACAAGGATGCCGCCGAGATCGGCGACTGGATGGCCGCCCATCCCCCCTTTCCCGAGGCCGTACTGGTATCGCATGCCGTCCGGGCTCGGCAGACCTGGGACATTGCCTGGGAGACCATGAAGGACCGCGTCGCAGCGCCGCAGGTCGAGGTCCTGCCGGAACTCTACGCCGCCGATCCCGCCCAGATCCTGGAATCCATTCGCACTGCAACCATCCCGGCTGATCCGAGGCAATTGCTGCTGGTCGGCCACAATCCGGGCATGCACGAGATCGCCCTGATGCTGACGGGCGGCGGCGATCCGGCCGCCGCCAAGGCGCTCGCCGACAACCTGCCCACGTCGGGGCTTGCGATCTTCGATTTTGACGTCAAGGATTGGGGTGACGTGGCTTACCGCCGCGGTAGGCTGGTGCTGTTCGTCAGTCCAAGGCTGCTTCGAAGCTAAGGCTACTTCGAAGTTAAGGTTGCTTCGAAGCTAAGGCTGTTTCGATCGGGTTGATCGCGCGACGTGCCGGCAAGACGTCCTGACTGGAAGATTTGGAGGCGCAGATGTTCAAGTCGATCCTCGTGCCCATCGACCTCGCCGACACAGACCTCGCCAAGCCGGCGATCGCGACCGCCGCAACGCTGTCGCAGACCTGGAGCGGCGTGGTGCGCCTGCTCAACGTGCTGCCGATGACGCCGGTGATGCTGGCCGAATACGTGCCGGCCGATTTCGACGAGCAGCAGCGCCAGACCTCGGAAGAAGCCCTCGCCATCGTCGCACGCGAGTCCGGCATCGAGCCTTCCCGCATCTCCAGCGTGGTGCGCCAGGGCGGCATCTATCACGAGATCCTGGAGGAAGCCGTTCACATGAAGGCCGAGCTGATCGTGATGACCTCGCACCGGCCGGCGATGCGCACCTATTTCCTCGGCTCCAATGCCGGGCATGTCGTGCGCTACGCAAAATGCTCCGTGCTGGTGGTCAGGCACTGAGCTCGGAGCAATGTCGTGAAGCAATGGTGGCGGAGATGGACGTACGAGATCCCGCTCGCGATCGGCGATGCTTTGTGGGAGGTGCTGGTCGTGCAACTGGCCGCACTGCTGGACAGGCTGACGGTGCGGAAGGTGATCGCCTTCATCCCCGTCGTGATCCTCGTACTGGCTTACTACCACAGGATCCCAATCCCGCCGGAATTGATGCTGGTCGGCGACTTCCTCGCCTATATCGACATCTTCTCGGTGCTGATCCTGCTCGGCGCGCTTAGCCGCGTCACGACGATGCTGTTCGTCCTTAAACAGGCCGCCGCACGTATCGCCAAGTTCGCGGGCAACGTCGCTGCACATTTGCCGCGTCGGGATGTCCGGCATCGGCGCCAACGCGGCGCAGCGACACGACCTCACCGCAAGCCCGAGCGCTCTGAAGACGATCGAGCTCTCGGCGGTGTTTGGGACCAGGCCGCCTTCGCCTGAGCCATATACAAGCTCGTAGCCCGGATGAGCGAAGCGATACCCGCGACGACTCGCATCACGATTCCCGGATATCGCTTCGCTCATCCGGGCTACGAGCCCTTGCATTACCCGTCGGGCAAAACACCCAAGCTGTCAGTCAACGCCCGCCGCTGAAAATATTCCACTTTACCGAAATTCGGAAACGGCGTATGTGTCGCCGCAACCCGGCCCAAGGAAGAGGGGCGTATCGCGATCGTCACGAACGCGGGCCGGACAGCGGCGGACGCTGGGCCACACCGGCGCGAATGGTTTCGCAGGGCGGGCAACCGTGAGCGAAGGCGTCGCGCACACGACCGGTGCTGACAGCGTGCGGCAAAACCGTGTCGTCCTGACGCCCGGGGTCTGTGCGTCAAGTCTTGTGGTGATGTGGCGGCCCGACCGGGTTCGCGTATCAGCCATCCATGAGGCGACGGGGGCAATAGTGCATCGCTCCCCGGGGAGAGCACGGCATAAGCCGTAAAACCGCTGCGCAGGGAAGGCTGGACGTTTTGGCTTCACCTGTATGCCGCTGTGCGGATTTTTTACTGCAACTTCGCACAGTGGACCGCGGGTGCCAGCCGGCGCCCGGTCTTCCCTGCGCCCTCTTTCATTCGAGGGTGAGGCGACCAAGCAAAGCTCGGGCGAACAAGCCGCGAGAGGGCGAAGGTGTGTCTGCAATGAAAGCGCGAGCTAAAGGAGCGACAGTGCTATCCACAAACGCCCGTCATTGCGAGCGCAGCGAACAATCCAAAGTCATTCCGCAGTGGGATTTCTGGATTGCTTCGCTGCGCTCGCAGTGACGATGTTGAAGCAGGCGTGCCCGAAACGCCAGTCTCGTGCCCCGGACGCAGCGCAGCAGCCTCAGAACGCTGCTGCGCGTCCGGGACAAAGGCGAAAGCGTCCTACAAATACCGCGTCAGCTCTGCTTTCGCCTGACCGTAGACCGCGTCCTCGATCTGGCTGCGGGTGATGCCGATGTCGCGCAAGGCGCGGTCATCGAGGTCGTTCAGCGTCTTGACGGCGGAGCGGCGCTCCAGACTGTCGAACAGCGCATAGGCGCCGTTGGCCAGCTTGCGGAAAAATCCGTTTGACGAGGATGAGCGTAAACTCCGCCCGGCGGTCTGCGAGATCGTGGTCATTGTCCTTCTCCGGCCTGTTGTCCACGCGGCGAAGCGGATGCCGTTGGCGCAAGCGCCTGAGCGCATGCATCTCATTTGCCGTCGGATTGCTCTCGCTCTCCTCGGCTCAATCGTGAAAGCTTGATGGAACTTAAATGCTCCAGTACACTACTCGGAGCAAGTGAAACATTGCTCTCGGTGCAATAATGTCCAAGTTCGAGTACGTGAAGCTTGCCGATGCCATTGCCTCGGATATCTCTAACGGCACGTTAAGGCCCGGCGACCGGCTGCCGCCGCAGCGCAATTTTGCCTATGACCGTGGCATCGCGGTCTCGACCGCGAGCCGGGTTTATACGGAGTTGCTCCGCCGCGGCCTCGTCGTCGGCGAGGTCGGCCGTGGCACCTTCATCTCCGGCGACATCAGGCGCGAGGTCGAGGCGCTGAGCGAGCCGCGCGACGCGCGGATCGATTTCGAGGTCAATTACCCGCTGCTGCCGCAGCAATGGGCAATGATCGCCAAAAGCCTTGCGGGCCTCGAACGCATCGACGCGCTCGAATCCGCACTGCGCGTCTCCACCAGCACCGGCACCAAGAGCGCGCGCAATGCAGCCGCCGCCTATCTCGCGCGCAAGGATTTTGCGCCGCAGGCCGAACAGATCGTCTTCACCGCCAACGGCAAGCAGTCGCTCGCGGCCGCCCTCGCAGCCCTCGTTCCCACCGGCGGCCGCTGCGGCGTCGAGGCCCTGACCTACCCTTACGTCAAGAGCATCGCCGCGCGGCTCGGCGTGACGCTGGTCCCGATTCCGATCGACGAATTTGGCGCGCGCCCCGACGCCATCCAGAAGGCACATCGCGAGGCGCATCTGTCGGCGCTGTATCTCCAGCCCATCATCCAGAACCCGCTCGGCGTCACCATGAATGCGACGCGGCGCGCCGACATCATGCGCGTCGCCGAGAAGCTCGATCTCACCATCATCGAGGACGCCGTCTACGGCTTCCTGGCCGATGACACGCCGCTGGCCGCGCTCGGCCCCGACCGCTGCATCGTGATCGACAGCCTGTCCAAGAAGGTCGCCCCTGGCCTCGCGCTCGGCATCCTGGTCGCGCCGCCGCGATTGCGCGAGAACGTGATGAGCGCGGTCCGCACCGGCGGCTGGATCGCGTCCGGTCATGCGCTGGCATCCGGACAGCGGCTGATGGCAGACGGCACCGTCGCCGAGCTGACGCGGTTGAAACGCATCGACGCCGCGCGCCGCCAGCAGACCGCGGCAAGGCTGCTCGCCGGCTACCAGCTCGCCGCGGATCCGCGCTCCTATCATCTCTGGCTCACGCTGCCGGCGCACTGGCGCTCGCAGACCTTCGTCGCCGCGGCAGCCCGGCGCGGCATCGCGCTGACACCGTCCTCGACCTTCGCGATCGCCCATGGCCACGCACCGAACGCAGTGCGGCTCGCCCTCGCTCCGCCTTCGTTCGAGCAGCTCGATTCCGGCCTGCGCACGCTCGTGTCGTTGCTCGGCACCAAGGAAGAGGATTTCGACTCGACGGAGTAGCGCGCGCTTGCCCCAAGCTCAGGCCGCCGGCCATTCCGCGATGAAGCCCCTCGCCTTGTAAGGCTCGATCTTGTCCGATTCGTGCAGCATGCGGCGGCAAAATTCGGGATCGGTGTGCCAGAGCGCGCGCGGCGTCGCAAAGCTGTCGACCGTGAGCAGCATTTTCTCGACCTCCGGCCAGTGCCGGTGCAGCGTCATCGGATAACGCCGCGCGGTCCAGGTGTTGCCCCACGCTGCGGACATTGTGCAGCCCGAGCGCCGCGTCAATGATCGGCAGCGAGAGGATCACGTTCTCGCCGGTGTTTTGGGCACGATGTTCCTCGAGGATTCGCTCAGCCGGAATGCCCGCCGCGACCATCGCCGCCTTGATGATCATGCACTCGGATTGCTCCGAGCCCGCCGTCACGCCGCCGCTGACAATCGACCAGCGAAAATAGCCTTGGCGCCACACTCGCCTCGCCGTATCGGCCCGCAGCGCCACGTCCTCTCGCGTGCCGAACATGAACAGGAGGTCCGCCGGCTGCGGGGGCGTATCGATCAGATGGGCGCGGTTGATCTCGGAGATCTCATCCGCCGAAGGCCTCCGCGTGCTGCGATCCAGGGTTGACATGGCAGCACGATGCGACACCGCCGCAACGGCGCGAAGTCACGTTTGATTGCGGCCCATTGCACCTAGGGCAGCAAGGCGCTCGGCACGCGATCGAAGCTGTAGCTCCGCGGCTGGTTACGCCGCACGAAGCCGCCGATCTGCCAGACGAACAGCGCGGCAAAGCCGATGATGAACAGCGCGCCGGCGAATTCGCCGATCGCAAGCGCCCGGATCAGGAGCCCCGTCATCGCCACTGCAAGCACCGCAAGAAAAGCCAGCATTGTCACGTAGGTCCTGCGGCCAAGCCCCGCGGTCAACTCGGCGTCGCTGCCGGCCTGCGCCATGCGCGCATGCAACGCGACGATGAAATTGCGAAAGCCATTGTCCTGCGGCGCCATCAGGGCCGCGGTCTGCCAGCTCGTCGAGAGGATTGCGATACGGCCGCCACTGGCATGGCTGACATCGGCGCGAAAGCGGTGCTGCTGCATCGAGACGGGGCGGAACGACAGCCGGATTGCACTGATCTCGTCATAACGCCACAGGCCCGAACGGCCGGCGATGTGCCAGGACAGCCCCTCCTCGGTCAGTTCGAAGCGATGCGCCGAGCCGATCAGCGACGCCTTGTAGGCATAGCTCGCACCCGCAGCTGGCTCAACTCCCGAATCCCGCATCTTCACAATCGATCCTATCCGGGCAATCCAGTCTGCGACCCGCTTGCGTGAGCGCCCTGCCCCATCCTACAAGCGAGACATGGCTGAGACGATTTTTTTTCCGCGCCGCCTGATTCTCGGCGCCGCCGTGATCTCCGGCGTGCTGCTCGCGCTCGCCGTGCACATGCTGGGCGCGCGCTACGGGCTCGATCTCGGCGGCCTCTGGCACTCGGACTCGCACGAGTTCATACCGGCGGGCGCGGCGATCGCCTGGTGGCTGATCGCCTCCGTCGGCTTCTCCGGCGGCTATTTCACGGCGACGTTGATGCAGAGCGCCGTCTCGGGCCAGATCCCGCAACGGATGCGGCAATTCCTCATCGCGGTCGGCGTGCTGCTGCTTGCGGGGGCTGGCCAGGTGGCCTCGGCGCCGAGCCCGGTCCCGACGGTCTCAGGCGTGCTGGCCGGGATTGCCGCGCTGGGCCTCGGTGCTGTGATGGCGTTCTGCGGCGCGCATTTCGCACTGCGCCGCGGCTAATTCCTCCGCACAGTTCATCCGCGCGACGGCGCGCCGATCCCGATCACGGCGGCAGCGAGCACGAGGACGGCGGCCGATACCACCAGCGATGCGTGCAGGCCGGTCATGAACGCGCCTTCCGAGGCCACCAGCGAACCGAACAGCGCAACGCCGAGCACGCTGCCTGTCTGCCGCGTCGCGTTCAGGACGCCCGCCGCGATGCCGGAGCGTGCCTTCTCGACGCTGCCCAGCAAGGTCGAGGTCAGCGGCGGCACCAGCAGCCCAAGCCCGCTGCTGATCGCGATCATCTGCGCAAAGATCGCCCAATAGCTTGTGCCGGCCTCGATCCACAGCAGGCCGAGACAGCCGAGCGCCGAGACGCAGGCGCCGACGACGATGGTCGGGCACGACCCGATGCGCTCGGCGAGACGCGGCGCCAGCAGATTGACCGGCAGCACCACCGCCATCATCGGTACGAAGGCGAGACCGGTCCACCACGCCGACAGGCCGTTGATCCTCTGGAAGTAAAGACTGAGCACGAAGATCAGCCCGTAAATCGCGACGTTCACGAGCAGGCCGACGAGCGCGGTCAGGCTGAACAGCCGGTGATCGAACAGGGACAGGGGCAGCATCGGCTGCGTCGCGCGGCTCTCGCGCCAGACGAACAGCACCGCCAGGAGAGCGGCTGAAGCGAACGCCGCGAGCACAGCCGGATGCTGCCAGCCAAGCGCGCCCCCCTCGATGATCGCGCCGGCGAGCGCCCCCAGCGCACCAATTGCCGCGAGCTGGCCGGGTAGATCGATCTCGCGTGAGGGCGCGCGCGTGGTCTCGGTCGCATAGCGCCAACTCAGCCAAAGGCCGATGAGGCCGATCGGAAGGTTGACGAGAAAGATCGCGCGCCAGCCGACCAGCGTGATCAGCGCGCCGCCGACGAAGGGGCCCGCGGTGAGCGCGAGGCTCGCACCGGCCGCCCAGATCGCGACGGCGCGGCCGCGCTCGCGGTCGTCCGGATAGGCATGATTGAGCAGGGCAAGAGAATTCGGCACCAGGATCGCCGCCGCCAGGCCTTGGACCAGCCGCGCCCCAATCAGCACGGTCGCATTGGGCGACAACGCACAGGCGAGCGATGCGGCGGTGAAGATTGCGAAGCCCGCCATGAAGACGCGCTTGGCGCCGATGCGGTCGCCGAGCGCGCCGGCCGTCAGGATGAAGGCGGCAAACGCAATGGTGTAGGCGCTGACAACCCATTGCAGCTCAGCGACGCCGCCGCCGCCGCCGAGGGTCCTGCCCATCGCGTCGAGCGCGGTGTTGACGATGGTGACGTCAAGTTGCACCACGCCATAACCAAGGCTCATCGCGGCAAGGGTGAGGGACGTCGCAAGCCGGGAGCCGGAATGCGGCACGCCGGCTTCGAAGGCTTCGTATCTTGCGGTGCTTACTCGCATGCTGGCATCTCGGTTGCAGCCCCATGCGAACAATACGCTTCCAGCCCCTCGTCATGTTACGACAAGGATCGAATGATGGATGCGGGACGGATGCGTCATGTTCGAGCGTCGCGCGGATGACCGCGCGACGCTCTATATAAGCTACGCCTGGCCCTCAGCTCGCCGCGCGCAGATTCACCTTGCTCTCGGCGATCATGGTCAGCTTCTTGTCGGTCGCCTTCTCTTCTTCCAACGTCTTGGCGAGCACGCTGGCGCAGTCGTTGCGGCCGAGTTGCTTGGCCCAGGCGATCAGGCTGCCGTAGCGGACGATCTCGTAATGCTCCGCCGCCTGTGCCGCGTTGATCAGCGCGGCGTCGAGCACCGCCTTGTCGGCGACTTCGCCGGCGGTCTCGTCGGCTTCCTCGATGATGCCGTCGATCGCGGGGCAATCGACCGCCTTCACCTGCGCACCGTGCATCTTGAACACTTCCTCGAGGCGCTTGACGTGCTCCCTGGTTTCTTCGAGGTGCGTCAAAAAGCCCTGCTTCAGCTGCGGATCGGTCGCCTTATCCGCCATTTTCGGCAGAGCCTTGGTGAGCTGCTGCTCGGCGTAATAGATGTCCTGGAGCTGATGCACGAACAGGTCGTTCATGGTCTTGATGTCTTTTGTGAACAATCCCATCGGTCCGATCCTCTCGGGTTGTGGGAACACGGAGGCACCGGCTCGTAGGAAGCCGGCTATTCCGCCATGTTCGATTGCTGATGGGGCACTAACCAGCGCACGGCATCGTCGTTCCAAAAAGCCCGCATCCCTTGCGCTGGAACAATGCCGGCCATGCAGGGTCTGAGACTATGTCACGGACGGACGCGACCGGTGCCACGACTCATATGCTTAACGCGCGTCCGATGTGAACCGCGTATGACAAAGTAGCTGGTCCAAGGCAGAACCTATCCTTGTCAAGGGCTGCACAAGTCACTGTTTTTGCCTTAAGTGAGCTACATCATGCCTAGCGATCCAAGCCCACATCGGGCACTGATCGCATCCGACCGGCCAATGTCTGGCCTGGTCGGTCTTGCCCCCCGCCGGGAGGATGAATGCACGGACTGCTGACCGCGCTGAAGCGCGGCTTCAAGAGATGGATCGGCTGGCGGCGACTCGGCGTTGCGGCGAGCGTCTTCATCATCGCGTTCGCGATCACCACGCTGGTGCGGACGCTCAAGGGCATCGACACCGGGGTCATCTTGACCGCGTTGACCGAAATCCCCCGCGGCAATATCGGGCTGGCGGCGATCTGCGTATGCTTCGCGTTCTGTACGCTGACCTTCTACGACTTTTTTGCACTGCGAACGATCGGCAAGAGGCACGTGCCTTATCGCATAGCAGCGCTCTCCAGCTTCACGTCCTATTCGATCGGCCACAATATCGGCGCCACCGTCTTCACCGGCGGCGCGATCCGCTTCCGGATCTATTCGGATTACGGGCTGAATGCGATCGACGTCGCAAAAATCTGCTTCCTGTCGGGCCTGACCTTCTGGCTCGGTAACATCTTCGTGCTCTCGATCGGCATGGCCATCCATCCGGATGCCGCCTCCTACATGGATCAGCTGCCGTCGTCGATCAACCGGCTGATTGCGATCGGCGGCCTCGCCTCGATCGGCGCCTATCTGGTCTGGCTGTGCATGGGCGAGAAGCGCCGCGAGCTCGGCCAGAAAGGCTGGAAGGTGGTGCTGCCGTCAGCGCCGCTGACGTTGGTGCAGATCCTGATCGGCGTCGTCGATCTCGGATTCTGCGCGCTGGCGATGTACCTTCTGGTGCCGGCCACTCCGCAGATCGATTTCCTGTCGCTCTCCGTGGTGTTCATTTTGGCGACATTGCTCGGCTTCGCCAGCCATGCTCCCGGCTCGCTCGGCGTGTTCGACGCCGCCATGCTGGTGGCGCTGCCCGAATTCGGCCGCGAGCAGCTTCTGGCCACGCTCCTCGTCTTCCGCATCCTCTATTTCGTGATCCCGTTCGGTCTTGCCATCTCCATCATGGGCGCACGCGAGCTCTGGATGAATGTGGTGGAGCCCTGGCAGGAGCGCCGACGGCTGGCGGAGGCCTGCGCGCAGGCCAACCTGCCCAAGCAGGTGGCAGCGATGGAGCGCGAGCGTTCGCTGCGGCAGGCCAGCAAACGCTGAGCGTGATCCGGACAAGTGCGAAGTGGTTTTCCGAAAAGATCATGCTCCCACGATAGTCCGCTAGACGCCGGCCGGCAAAACCGTCAGACCAATGTTGCAGGCGGAGAGCAGCTCTCTTATTTCCGCCTCAACTTTGCCGTTGAAGACGCGGGCCATGATCCCTTTATTCCATCGCCGTTTCCTCGCCGGTGCCCTGCTGCTCGCCGGGCTCCTCACCGCCTTCCCGCCGGAGCGGGCGGCCACGCAGGACGCGGGCGCCATGCAGATCAGCTGGGAGGTGCGCAACCGCTTCCGGCTGTTCCGCGAAGAGCGCGACTTCCTGCTCCATGTCGAGAACGCGCGTAACCGCAGCATCCTCGCCGCCGAGCAATCGCTGGAGCTCCAGAGCGAGGGCCGCGGCTGGGCCCGCAACATGGTCAACCGGCTCTGCATCGACCTCCAAGGCCGGGTCAACCAGCCCTGCACCCGCGACAACACCAAGGAAAACTATCTCACCCCCCTCGACCATCCCGTCACTGTGCGCCTCGCCGGCGCGGTGCCGGTCGGCGCCACCTGCGCCTGGTCGTTCGACGACGGCGACGGGCCGCAACAATCCACCTTCGACTGCGCCGAGCCGATCAATCTGAGGGTCCGCTACGGCAAGCAGACGGTCGCAAGCGTCGATGTCTCCTCCGGCTCCAATCCGACCCAGCGGGTCCAGACCGAGATCCAGGTCCGGGACATCTTCGTCGCTGGCCTCGGAGACAGCATCGCCTCGGGCGAAGGCAATCCGGACCGGCCGCTGGCGCTGTCGGACGAAGGTTTTTGCTTCCGGTCCTATCTCGGCACCGCCGGCGCGCAGTATTACCGGCCGAGCCGCGCCGGCTTCAAGGGCGGCCGCGCCTGCGAAGCGCCGGATACGCTTGCCAACTGGCAGCGCTACAGCGCGCTCTGGTTCAACTCGCCCTGCCACCGATCGCTCTACAGCTACCAGGCCCGCACCGCGCTGGCGCTCGCGGTACGCTACACCCACGTCGCGGTGACCTTTCTGCCGCTCGCCTGCACCGGCGCCAGCATCAGCGACGGGCTGCTCGGCTCGCAACGCGCCCGCGAATGCCCGCCCGGCAAGACGGGCGTCTGCAACATCAGCGTGAACGCGCAGGTCGCCGAGCTGCGCGAGGCGCTGACCGCCGCCAGGAAACGCCAGCCAGAGCGCACGCTCGACCTCGTGCTGCTCTCGGTCGGCGCCAACGACGTCTATTTCTCCGGCCTCGTCGCCGACGTGATCGTCGAGACAGCAACCGAGCGCGCGATATTCCGCCGCTCCGGCGTGATGGCGAGCGTCGATGATTCCCGCGATGCGCTGGCGCGCGAACTGCCGCAGAATTTCGTCAAGCTGCGCGAGGCGCTGAAGCCGCTGGTCGGCGGCGACCTCTCGCATGTGGTCTACGTCTCCTATGCCAACCCGGCGCTCGCCGATGGCGGCGTGCCCTGCCGCGGCGGCCGCGCCGGCTTCGACATTCATCCGTCCTTCAACGCCGATCCGCAGCGCCTCGCCCGCGTCTCGACCTTCGTCGACACTGAATTCCTGCCGCAACTCAAGGGGCTCGCCACCTGCACCCGCGGCGCGCTGTGCCGCGATCCCGAGGCCGACCGCATGACCTTCGTGGATTCGCATCAGGCGGCGTTCGCCGATCACGGCTTCTGCGCGCATTCGGGCAACGATCCCGAATTCGACCGCACCTGCTTTGCCGAGAACGGCCAGAGCTTCAATCCTGACATCGTGAGCGCGGCGAGCCAGCCGATGCTGTGCGGCCGCGGCGCCTCCGAATTCCGCGCCTATTTGCCGCGCGCGCGGTGGATCCGCGACGCCAACGACAGCTATTTCGCCGCGATGACCTATCCGCAAGGCCTGCCGGCGGCGAGCCAGCCGACCGACATTCATGACGCGACCTGGGGCGTGCTCTCCGCCGTCTATGGCGGCGCCGTGCATCCGAGCGCCGAAGGCCACGCCGCGATGGCGGACGCGGCACTGCCGGCCGCAAGCGCCGTGCTGGGGCTGGATGCGGCACCGCCGGGCGTGACACGCGGGCTGCTCGCGCCGCTGCTGCCGGGCGCGCGGCAGTAGACGCGCGCAGCCTCTACCCGCACACTGTCATCGCCCGCACAGGCGGGCGATCCAGTACTCCGTGAGACGTGATTGAATCGAGACGTCGCGGCGTACTGGATTCCCCGCCTTCGCGGGGAATGACAACGGCGTGCGTGGTGCGATCGGGTTCGCCATCACCTCAGTCGTTCCTCCCACCTGCCGTTCCATCAATCCAAAAGCAGCATCGATCGATACTGCCTTGAACTTGGACACTTTGCCGCGCGCACCTCTAGGAGTCGCAGTGGGGAAACGTTTCGAGTTCTAAGGAGGCGCGTCATGAGCGCAGTGATGTCCGCAGCGGATGTGAGAAGGTCTCGCGTCAGGCTGTTCATCGTGACCATGTTGTTCCTGGTCACGACCGTCAATTATGCCGACCGCGCCACGTTGTCGATCGCGGGGCCCGCGCTCTCCAAGGAGTTGCACCTCGATCCCGTCGCGATGGGCTACATCTTCTCGGCGTTCGGATGGTCCTATGTGATCGCGCAGGTGCCGGGCGGTTGGCTGCTCGACCGCTACGGCTCCCGGCTTGTCTATGCCTTCAGCATCATCGTCTGGTCGCTGTTCACGACGATGCAGGGCTGGGTCGGCTTCTTCAGCGCCGGCACCGCGATCACCGTGCTGTTCGGCCTACGCTTCCTCGTCGGTATCGCCGAAGCGCCGTCTTTCCCCGCCAACGCCCGTATCGTTGCGGCCTGGTTTCCGGGCAATGAGCGCGGCACCGCGTCTGCGTTCTTCAATTCCGGGCAGTATTTCGCAACCGTCATCTTCGCGCCGCTGATGGGCTGGATCGCGCACGACTACGGCTGGCGCTACGTATTCTTCGTGATGGGCGCGCTCGGAATCGTCATGGGCATGGTCTGGATCAAGACCGTCTACGGACCGAAAGAGCACCCCGGCGTCAACGAGGCCGAATTCGACTACATCAGGGCAGGTGGCGCGCTGGTCGACCTCGACGCTCCCAAGGAAGAGCGCGCGCCTGAGGCCGGCTCCGGATGGGACCATATCCGCCAGCTGCTTTCCAACCGCATGATGCTCGGCGTCTATCTCGGCCAGTACTGCATCAACACGCTGACTTATTTCTTCCTGACCTGGTTCCCGGTCTACCTCGTCAAGGAGCGCGGCCTGTCGATCCTGCAAGCCGGCTTCGTCGCGACGCTGCCGGCGCTGTGCGGCTTCATCGGCGGCGTGCTCGGCGGCGTCATCTCCGACGCGATCCTGCGCAAGACTGGCTCGTTGACGATGGCGCGCAAGATCCCGATCGTCGGCGGCATGCTGCTGTCGATGTCGATCATCGCCTGCAACTATGTCGACGGCCAGGCGCTGGTGGTCGGCTTCATGGCGCTCGCCTTCTTCGGCAAGGGCATCGGCGCGCTCGGCTGGGCTGTCGTCTCCGACACCTCGCCGAAGGAAGCCGGCGGCGTCTCGGGCGGCCTGTTCAACACCTTCGGTAACCTCTCCTCGATCAGCACCCCGATCGTGATCGGCTACATCCTGGCCGCGACCGGCTCGTTCAACGGGGCGCTGCTATTCGTCGGCGCCAATGCGCTGGTGGCCGCATTCGCCTATCTCGTGGTCGTGGGCAAGATCGAGCGCGTGGTGCTCAAACTTTCCTCCTGAGGGCTCCCCATGGGAGCTTGACCAGGCAACTTAACGGCGGCTTCACGGCCGCCGTCTTTGTTTTGGGAGTAATCGATGCTAGAAGCGCCGGGGAAACGCCTTATCCATCTAAGGCATGTATCGATGTTCGACCTCAACCAGCTCCGCTGTTTCGTCACGGTGGCGGAGGAATTGCATTTCGGCCGCGCCGCCGCACGGCTGAACATGACCCAGCCGCCGCTGTCCCGGCAGATCCAGGTGCTCGAGCACATCATCGATGCGCCGCTGCTGGAGCGTACCAGCCGCTCGGTGCGCCTAACGCCTGCCGGGCGCAGCTTCCTGCCGGAAGCGCGGCGCATCCTGAAGCTTGCGGAAAGCGCCTCGCAGGTCGCCCGCCGTATCGCGCTCGGCAAGTCCGGCTCGCTGAAGATCGGCTTCACCGCGGCCGCCGCCTACGGCTTCCTCCCCGAACTCGTCGCCGCCTGCCGCGCCAAGCTGCCCGAGGTGGACTTCTCGCTGAAGGAGATGGTGTCGGGCGACCAGTTCGAGGCGTTGACCTCGGGCCAGATCGATGCCGGCCTGCTCAGGCCGCCGATCGCGCGCCCCGAAATCGCCAGCCGCCGCGTCGTCGCCGAGCCCCTGCTCGCCGCAATCCCGAAAAAGCATCCGCTGGCGAATGCCGAGACCATCACGATCAAGGATTTCGACAACCAGCCCTTCGTGATGTATTCGCCCTATGAGAGCCGCTACTTTCATGACGTGCTGGTGGCGCTGTTCACCCGCGCCGACATTCTGCCGCGCTATGTGCAGCACCTCAGCCAGATCCACTCCATCCTCGCCATGGTGCGCGCCGGCCTCGGCCTCGCCATCGTGCCGGCGGCGGCCGCGAGCCTGAAGATCGCGGACGTCCGCCTGCGGCCGCTGAAGCTGCGCACCCGCGTCCCGGTCGAGTTGTTCATGGTCTGGCGCCGCGACGACGAGAATCCGCTGCTCTCGGCGCTCGTCAAGATCGCGAGCGAATTGTCCTCGGCGGAGGTGATGGAAGATTGATGCTGATTTCGCATCGGTCGATATAGGCTTTGGCTTGGACCCGCATCGAACGGTCTCCTAAACCACGGCGCATGGACGCGCAGCCTTTGCGTCCTCCACAACACGAGACCAGGGAGCAGCGCCCATGAGCAAGATGACCCCGCAGGAAATGGCCCAGAAGATCGGATCCGGCCTCCTGTCCTTCCCCGTCACGCCGTTCAAGGCGGACTACTCCTTCGACGAGACGACCTACCGCGCCAACATGGACTGGCTCTGCGGCTATGACGTCGCAGGCCTGTTCGCCGCAGGCGGCACCGGCGAGTTCTTCTCGCTGACGGCGGCCGAGGTTCCGCAGGTCGTCAAGATCGCCGTGGACGAGACCAAGGGCCGCGTGCCCGTCCTCGCCGGCACCGGCTACGGCACCGCCACCGCGCGCGAGATCGCGATCGGCGCGGAGAAGGCCGGCGCCGACGGCCTGTTGCTGCTGCCGCCCTATCTCACCCATGCCGAGCAGGACGGGCTTGCTGCCCACGTGGAAGCGATCTGCGCCTCCGTGAAGATCGGCGTCATCGTCTACAACCGCGACAACGCCATTCTCCAGCCCGATACGCTCGCGCGCCTCGCCGAACGCTGCCCGAACCTTGTCGGCTACAAGGACGGCATCGGCGACATCGAGCTGATGACCCGCGTCTACACCAAGCTCGGCGACCGCCTGACCTATATCGGCGGCCTGCCGACCGCGGAGACCTTCGCGCTGCCCTATCTCGACATGGGCGTGACCACCTACTCCTCGGCGGTGTTCAACTTCGTTCCGGAATTCGCCACCAACTTCTACGCCGCCGTGCGCAAGCGCGACCACGCGATGATCCACGCCGGCCTGAAGGACTTCATCCTGCCCCTCATCGCGATCCGCAACCGCAAGAAGGGCTACGCCGTCTCGATCATCAAGGCCGGCATGAAGGTGATCGGCCGCGATTCCGGCCCGGTCCGCCCGCCGCTGACCGATCTCACCGAGCAGGAGATCGCGGAAGTCGCGGTGCTCGTGAAGAATCTGCCCGCCATCCGATCGTCACAACAGGCTGCAGAATAACAACAACACAGGGAGGAGCCTGCGATGGCCAAGTCCGAGATCACTGGCGCACCGGTCGTCACCGCGATGCAGGTGATCCCGGTCGCAGGCCGTGACAGCATGCTCCTCAATCTGAGCGGCGCGCATGCGCCGTTCTTCACCCGTAACATCGTCATCCTCACCGACAATGCCGGTCACACCGGCGTCGGCGAGGTGCCTGGCGGGCAGAAGATCTGGCAGACACTGCAGGACGCCCGCGATCTCGTGATCGGCAAGACCGTCGGCGCGATGAACAACATCCTCGCCGATATCAGGACCGCCTTCGCCGATCGCGATGCCGGCGGCCGCGGCAAGCAGACTTTCGATCTCCGCGTCATGATCCACGCGGTCACGGCCGTGGAGTCCGCGCTGCTCGATTTGCTCGGCCAGCATCTCAACCTGCCGGTCGCAGCCCTGCTCGGCGAGGGCCAGCAGCGCACCAGCGTCGAGACGCTGGGCTATCTCTTCTTCGTCGGCGACGGCCGCAAATCCAAGCTCGACTATGTCGGCGGCGAGACCGGCAAGGCGGAATGGTTCAACCTCCGCCATCAGGAGGCGATGACGCCGGAGACCGTGGTGCGGCTCGCGGAAGCCACCCACGACCATTACGGCTTCGCCGATTTCAAGCTCAAGGGCGGCGTGCTGCGCGGCGAGCAGGAGATCGAGGCCGTCACCGCGATCGCCAAGCGCTTTCCGAATGCGCGCGTGACCTTGGATCCGAACGGCGCTTGGTCGCTCGACGAGGCCGTCAGCCTCTGCAAGGACATGCACGGCATCCTCGCCTATGCCGAGGACCCCTGCGGCGCCGAAGGCGGCTTCTCCGGCCGTGAGATCATGGCCGAGTTCCGCCGCGCAACGGGCCTGCCCACCGCGACCAACATGATCGCGACCGATTGGCGGCAATTGTCCCATGCGCTGCGCCTCGGCGCGGTGGACATTCCGCTGGCCGATCCCCATTTCTGGACCATGCAAGGCTCGGTGCGCGTGGCCCAGACCTGCCGCGACAACGGCCTGACCTGGGGTTCGCACTCCAACAACCATTTCGACATCTCGCTCGCCATGTTCACCCATGTCGGCGCCGCCGCCCCCGGCAAGGTCACCGCGATCGACACACACTGGATCTGGCAGGACGGTCAGGCCTTGACCAAGGAGCCGCTCCAGATCAAGGCCGGCAAGATCGCCGTGCCCGAACGGCCCGGCCTGGGTATCGAAATCGACAGGGCCGCCATCGACGCCGCGCATGACCTCTACAAGCAGCATGGACTCGGCGCCCGCGATGACGCTATTGCCATGCAGGACCTGATCCCCGGCTGGACCTTCGACGACAAGCGTCCTTGCCTGGTTCGTTAAAAACTCTGGAGGAAGCTATGACTGCGATCCTGAAGAACTTCATCGGCGGCGAATGGGTCGGTGGCTCCGCCGTCACCAAGAACATCAACCCCTCCAACACCAACGACGTCGTCGGCGAATACGCCAAGGCCGACAAGGCCCAGACCGAGAAGGCGATCGCAGCCGCCAAGGCCGCCTTCCCCGCTTGGGCGCAGTCGACACCCCAGGCGCGTTATGACGCGCTGAACAAGATCTCTCTCGAAATCATCGCCCGCAAGGAAGAGCTCGGCCGACTGCTCGCCCGCGAGGAAGGCAAGACGCTGCCGGAAGGAATTGGCGAGGTCGCGCGCGCCGGCCAGATCTTCGCATTCTTCGCCGGCGAGGCGCTGCGCATGATCGGCGAGAAGGGCGCTTCCGTCCGTCCCGGCATCGACGTCGAGCTCACCCGTGAGCCGATGGGCGTCGTCGGCATGATCACGCCCTGGAATTTCCCGATCGCGATCCCGGCCTGGAAGATCGCGCCGGCGCTCTGCTACGGCAACACCGTGGTGTTCAAACCTGCCGAACTGGTGCCGGGCTCGGCGCATGCGCTGTCCGAGATCATCACCCGCTCCGGCATCCCGGCCGGCGTGTTCAACCTCGTTGTCGGCTCGGGCTCCGTGGTCGGCCAGACCCTGATCGAGCATCCCGACGTCGCCGCGATCACCTTCACCGGCTCGGTGCAGACCGGCCGCAAGATCGCGCAGGCCTGCGTGACCTCGAGCAACATGAAGAAATTCCAGCTCGAGATGGGCGGCAAGAACCCGCTGGTCGTGCTCGACGACGCCGATCTCAAGACCGCCGTCGAAGTCGCCGTCAACGGCGCCTATTTCTCCACCGGCCAGCGCTGCACGGCGTCCTCGCGCCTGATCGTCACCGAAGGTATTCACGACCGTTTCGTTGCGGCGGTGACCGAGCGCCTGAAAGGCCTCACGGTGGACGACGCGCTCAAGGCCGGCGTGCATATCGGCCCGGTGGTCGACCAGAGCCAGCTCGACCAGGACCTGCGCTACATAAAGATCGGCCAGGACGAGGGTGCCAAGCTCGCCTGGGGCGGCGAGTTGCTCAAGCGCGAAACGCCCGGCCACTACCTCCAGCCGGCGCTGTTCACCGAGGCCAACAACAGCATGCGCATTTCGCGCGAGGAGGTCTTCGGCCCGGTCGCCGCCGTCATTCGCGCCAAGAACTACGAGGAGGCGCTCGCGATCTCCAACGACACCGAGTTCGGCCTCGCCTCCGGCATCTGCACCAGCAGCCTGAAATACGCCTCGCACTACAAGCGCAACAGCGAGTCCGGCATGGTGATGGTCAATCTGCCGACGGCCGGCGTCGACTATCACGTGCCGTTCGGTGGCCGGAAGGGTTCGAGCTACGGCGCCCGCGAACAGGGCTCCTATGCCCGCGAGTTCTACACGACGGTGAAGACCGCCTATACCTATCCCGGCTAACCACGGGCAAGATATCGTAGGGTGGGCAAAGCGAGGCGCGCCCACCGCTTACGTTCGGCACGAAGCATGGTGGGCACGGCGCTTTGCGCCTTTGCCCACCCTACGACTTGAGTTTCCGAGGTAAAGCAGATGGACCAGTCAGTCGCAGCGAAAGAGCAGCCTCGCTACATCAAGCTCAACGAGCGCGACAACGTCGCGATCGTTGTCAATGATTTCGGGCTTCCCGCCGGCTCCCGCTTCGCCAGCGGGCTGACGCTGCGCGCCTTCGTGCCGCAGGGACACAAGACGGCGCTGGTCGACATCCCGCAGGACGCCCCGATCATCCGCTATGGCGAGGTGATCGGCCATGCGCTCGCGCCGATCCTGGCCGGCGAATGGGTGGACGAAGCGCGCATCCGCATGCCGGAGGCCCCTGCCCTCGACAAGCTGGAAATCTCCACCGCCGTTCCCGCGCCGCTGCCGCCGCTCGAAGGTTTCACGTTCGAAGGCTTTCGCAATTCCGACGGCTCGGTCGGCACCAAGAACATCCTCGGCATCTCCTCCTCGGTGCAATGCGTCAAGGGCACGATGGAATATGCGGTGAAGCGCATCCGCGCCGAGCTGCTGCCGAAATATCCGAATGTCGACGACGTCGTGCCGCTGACGCATGCCTATGGCTGTGGCGTCGCCATCAACGCGCCTGATGCCGTGATTCCGATCCGCACGCTGCAAAACATCGCACAGAACCCGAATTTCGGCGGCGAGATACTGGTCATCAGCCTCGGCTGCGAGAAGCTTGCGCCCGAGCGTCTGGTGCCGGAAGGCGTCAGCAATGCCATCGTGCGCATGCAGGATGAAGCCTTCGACGGCTTTGGCGCCATCGTCGAGGCAATCATGACCCAGGCAGAGGCCCGCCTCAAGATCCTCAACAAGCGCACCCGCGAGACCTGCCCGGCCGCCGATCTCGTCATCGGCCTGCAATGCGGGGGCAGCGACGCGTTCTCCGGCGTCACCGCGAACCCTGCGGTCGGCTTCGCCGCCGACCTGCTGGTGCGCGCCGGCGCCACCGTGATGTTCTCGGAAGTCACCGAAGTGCGCGACGCGATCCAGTTGCTCACGCGGCGCGCCATCAACGAGGACGTCGGCCGCGCGCTGGTCCGCGAGATGGCCTGGTATGATTCCTATCTCGCCCGCGGCGGCGCCGACCGCAGCGCCAACACCACGCCCGGCAACAAGAAAGGCGGGTTGGCGAATATCGTCGAGAAGTCGCTCGGCTCGATCGTCAAGTCCGGATCAAGCGCCATCACCGGCGTCCTCTCGCCCGGCGAGAAGGCGACGCAGAAGGGCATGCTCTTTGCGGCAACGCCGGCGTCCGACTTCATCTGCGGCACGCTCCAGCTCGCCTCCGGCATGACGCTGCAGGTGTTCACCACCGGCCGCGGCACGCCTTATGGTCTTGCGGCTGCACCCGTGATCAAGGTCGCGACCCGGACCGAGCTCGCGCGACGCTGGAAGGACCTGATCGATTTCGACGCGGGCGGCATCGCCACCGGCGAGAAGACCATCGAGGAGACCGGCTGGGACCTGTTCCGCCTGATCCTCGACGTCGCCAGCGGCCGCACGCAACCCTGGTCGGATCGCTGGGGCATCCACAACGATCTGACGCTGTTCAATCCGGCGCCAGTGACCTGAGCGCCGCGCGCGGACGCTTCCTCGCCGCGCGGATGTTTGGTGCCGTTTCGGGACGTAGGGCACCGACACGTCACCGCGCGACCACTTCCGCGAAACCGCCCGGAAACATTGGCGCGGAAAACTTCGTTCGCGCTTCGTCGCTTCGACATCACGCAATCAAATAGATCAGCGACCGCGAACTAATGTTCGCACACAGGCGAACCTGTCGGCGCATTGCCGCGACCTAACCTCCGATTGCCACTTCTCACGGATTTTTCCAATGCGCGTTCTTTCGATGATTGCCGTTGCCGCAGCGATGATTGCCAACTCGTCAGGCGCGTTCGCCGGCGAGCTTCCCTCTACGAAGTGACGTCGTTTCCGATCTCGGCGACGCAAGTCCAGGTGCTCGGCGGCCCAGGCATCGAGGAGCAGTCGGCTGCGCCCGCGATAATCGTCGCCGGTATGCCCGCCTCGCCCGCACAGATGTCGGTGCTGTCGCCACGCGTGAAGCGGCTTGCGAGCGTCAGCGCGAACAACGAGGCGCGCTAAGCCTTGACGCCATTCCGGGTTCGACGCTGCGCGTCGCCCGGGATGACGTTTCACTCTACGTCATGCTGCCCGGCATGAAGCAGCGCACCCGCGGATGGCCGTCGATATAGTGCTTCCACACCATGGTGCGGCCGATCTTGTTCGGCTCGGTAATGACGGCGCCGTCGGGCACGACCACCCATTCGCCCTCGAGATGCACGCGATAACGGCCCTTGTCGGATTCCCAGTCGACGTCGGCGACCATATAGCCGTCGGCATCCGAGCAGCATTGGCCGTATTCGCTGTGCAGGCTCTCGAACCAGGGTTTTAATGGCGAGTTGGCGTAGCGCCCGTCGTCGCGCGCCATCATCGGGGCCGTCAGCAGCACCGTCAGGACCAGCAGCATGGCGGCACACGATATTGCACGTCTCATATCGTCTCCGCGGATCGAGATCATCGCCGCGGGGCGATAACTGCCGTCCGCCTTCCGCGACTCGGCGAAGGCGTCAAGGACGGCGACTCATCCCCCAACAGCTTTGCGGATAGCTATGCAAATCCGGCGCCACCGCGCATTCCGGGGAACTACTGGCGCAAGTCCGGCACGCATTGGTCTTTCGACGGGTATGACCGCTGCTCGCGGGCCAAGATCTCCGCTGTCATAGCTGGCCGCATGCGCGATTGCGCACGGGGGGACACCGCGCAAGAACGCGGGCAGGCTGCGGCGTACTGGATCCCCGCCTTCGCGAGCAATGACGGCGGTGTGTGGAGCTACCGAAGTTCAGGTGCCACAGCGCGCGACGTAGACCTACTGCTTCGGCACCGGCGCCATCATTGCGCCGCCCTTCTTCGCCGGTGCCACAGGCACCGGCTTGGTCGCGGCGGTCGCTTGCGCCGGAAGATATTTCGCGACGATGGCGGGATCGACCTGCGCGATGTTGGCGTCGGGAAGACGCGTCCAGGTCTCGTCCTTGCCGAACAGGGAGATGCCGAGGAAACCGCGCATCGTCAGGGTCTGTCCGTCCGGGCTGACCGTCATCTTGGCCTTCCAGATGTTGCCGTCGCGAGGATTGACCACGTTGCCTCCGTCATACTTCAAGCCGTCGCGCTTCATGTCACGGATGAAGGAGAGCCCGAGCACCGGCGCGTTCTTGCGATCGTCCGTGCATTTGGCGCAGATCTCGTTCGGGTCGTCGCCGGGCCGCGGGAAGGTTTTTGCGATGACGCCTTCGAACACACCGTTGTGGTCGATGAAGAGAAACCATCCCACCGTCTTGCCGTCTTCGACCTTCTGCCAGAGGCCTGCGGCGGTCGGCTGCTGCACTTGCGCCACAACCGGGCTCACCGCACCGAGCGTCATCGCGAGCGCGAGAAGCGAGAACAGCCGAAAGCTGAAAAAGAGAGTCCGCATTTTCATCACCTTGCTGAGCCAATCGCCTTGCTAAGCCGCCAACTGCAATGGCCGCAGACTACGGCGATTTCGCGAACTGTTCCAGCACCAGAAACATGAGGCATCGCCCCCGCCATCAGTTGACGCCGAGCTTCTTTTGCAGGCTGGAGGACGACGTCGTGTACTGGAACACGAGCCGCTTCCCCGGATAGACGTAGCGATGGGCTTTTTGCGACATCAGCGCGCCTTCGTGGAAGCCGCACAGGATCAGCTTGATCTTGCCGGGATAGGTGTTGATGTCGCCGATCGCGAAGATGCCTGGCACGTTGGTCTCGAACGCGGATGTCTCGACCGGCACCAGATTGTTCTCCAGCGCGATGCCCCAGTTCGCGACCGGACCGAGCTTCATGGTCAGCCCGAAGAACGGCAGCATGGTGTCACAGGCAATTTCGTTCACGCTGTTGTCGTTGCCCTTCACGGTGGCGCCGCTCAGCTTGCCCTCATTGCCTGACAGCGCAGTGACCTGGCCGAGCCGCAGATCCATCTTGCCGGCCGCGACCAGCGCGCGCATCTGCTCGACGCTGTGGGGCGCGGCGCGAAAATCGTCGCGACGGTGCAGAAGCGTGATGCGCTTGGCGATCGGATGCAGATTGAGCGTCCAATCGAGCGCGGAATCGCCGCCGCCCACGATCAGCACGTTCTTGTCGCGGAACGTCTCCATCTTGCGCACGGCGTAGTGCACCGAGCTTCCTTCATAGGCTTCGATCCCCGGCACCGGTGGACGCTTGGGCTGGAACGAGCCGCCGCCGGCAGCGATCACCAGCACCTTGCATTCGAACACCTTGCCGGCGTCCGTGGTGCAGCGGAACAGCGGATCGCCGATTTTCTCGACGGTCTCGATCATCTCGCCGAGATGGAAGGTCGGATGGAACGGCTTGATCTGCTCCATCAGCGCGTCGGTGAGGCCCTGCCCAGAAACCTGCGGAATGCCGGGAATGTCGTAGATCGGCTTTTCCGGATAGAGTTCTGCGCACTGGCCGCCGACCTTGTCGAGGATGTCGACGAAATGCGTCTTCATGTCGAGAAGGCCCAGCTCGAAGGCGGCGAACAGACCGCAGGGGCCGGCACCAATAATCAGCACATCGGTTTTGATCGCGTCGCTCATGTCGTCTCTTTATCGGTCGTTCGTGGGACGGCGCCCTTTGGGCCGAGGTGACCCTGCCTGTCTAGCCAACGGGGATGGATCAGGGAAGGAATAAAAGCGGGAGCGCCCCGCAGCCGGGCCCACTTGCCGGGTCAGGATAACTGGGCTGTAACGAGGAACGATATGACGGAGATCAATCGGTGAACGCACCAAGCCGCCTCGATACGACGCCGCGCCTGGAGGACTATCCTTTTCGCCTCAGCGACAACGTCCGCTTCGGCGATCTCGACCCTAACCAGCACGTCAACAACGCGGTTTACGCCACCTATTTCGAGACCGGCCGCGTCACGCTGATGAAGCTCCCGGAATACGGCCTGACGCCGCCGGGGCTTGCCTGGATCATGGTGCGGCTCGACATCCATTTTCGCGCGGAGCTGCACTGGCCGAATACGATCGAGCTCGGTCTCGGCGTGGTGAAACTGGGGCGAACGTCGGTGACGTTCGAGCAGGTGGTGTTTTCGGAAGGGAAGTGCATTGCATCGGCGACATCGGTCGCCGTGATGATCGACGAAACGTCGCGCCGGCCAACGCCGCTGACTGCGGAAGTGCTCGAGAAGCTCAGCCCCTGGCATAAGCGCGGCATCCAGGTCGCGCAGCCCAGCACATGATAGCTAAGAGAGTTAGGCCTGCCGTTCCGGCGTCGCCACCACGAGGCCGTCGAGATCGTCGGAGACCTTGATTTGGCAGGACAGGCGCGAGTTCGGGCGCACGTCGAAGCCGAAGTCGAGCATGTCCTCTTCCATCGGCGTCGGGCTACCGACCTTCTCGCGCCACGCTTCGTCGACATAGACATGACAGGTGGCGCAGGCGCAGGCGCCGCCGCATTCGGCCTCGATGCCGGGAATGCTGTTGCGGATGGCGCCTTCCATCACAGTCGCGCCGTTCTCGACGTCCACCGTACGGGTTTCGCCCTTGTGATCGACAAAGTGGATTTTCGCCATGTGTGCTCGTGCTGCCGCGATCTAGGGAATGAAGGAGGGTCCGGGCTGTCCTATAACGGGTCGGTCAGCCCGGCGCCATAGCGTTTTGATGAAGTCGCGAATACCGCTTCGCGGGAAGAAGACCCGTCAAAACAAAAGACTACAGTACGGTTCTGTCCCTGTCGGCCTAAGGATTCAGGATCGCCTCGATGGCGGCGCGAGCCTCGGTCACCGCCTCTTTCAGTGCGGCGAGGGCGTGAGGCCGGCCCTGGCCGGTCTGGATCGCGGTCTCCAGGCTGGCTGCGGCGTCTGCCACAGCAAAGGCGCCGATCCCGCGCGCCGAGCCCTTGAGCTTGTGGGCGAGTGCGCCGGCTTCGGCCGGCAGCGCTGCCATCGCCGCGATCAGGCGGACCGCCTGCTCCGCAAACATCGCCAGCACTTCCTGCTCCAGCTCTGAATCGCCGAGCGTCATGCGGGAGAGATGATCGAGGTCGAGCGGGCTGTCGATGGGTGCAAGCGGGGGCGAGGGCATCCAGTCCATCCGTTGCAGTTCAGGCGTCATGGCGCAGGCCCCGGCATCGCGCGATGTCCGCCGGTCCGGCGGTCAAGTTCCCTCCACCCAAGCACGGAAATGGTTAACGAAATGTTCTGGCCGTTTTGCGCAAATCTGCCTGCTTATTGACGAAAAGTTGCCGCAATCCGGCGAGTCCGGTGGAGAATTGCATTTATTGCTAAGGCGTTACGGCACGATCCTGTTAACGATGATTAAGATTGTCTTAATCGCGGGCATTTCATTCGCGACGCTCTGCCAATAGGATGTTGGAGAAATTGGCGGACAAGCCGTCCGGGTGGGGATGGCTCGGAGATCCGCGCAAGCGGCATGATCCGGACTGTGGGCTTGCGTAGCGCGCAGAGCTCGCGGGGGGACGCGTACAAGTAACGAGGGCTCGGACTGAACATGGCGAACACTCCGAAGAAGGTCAAAGACCCCACAGAAGATGCGCTTTCTGCAATCCAGGAAGCCCTGAACATCAGCGACACGGCCGCGGACACCAGCCGCAACGCCTCGATGCGCAACGAAACGTCGCCCCCCGTCGCGCCACCGGCTCCCCCGATGTTCGACGAACCGAGCTTCGACGCGCGCCCTGCCGCGAACGAACGCGCGATGTTCGACCAGATCGAGGAGCCGCGCTCCTCGCGCCGCGCCGCCAATGACGACCGTGCGACCATCGGCCAGCTCTTGCAGACGTTGCAGACGGGACGCCCGACCCGCAACATCTACACCGGCGCGACAATCTTCACCGTCATCTGGCTGGCCGCCTGCGCCGCGCTGACGGTCGGCTTCCTGCCTTCGATCCAGGCGGCGATGGGCCAGAGCGGCGGCGTCTTGGCCATTGCCGGCCTCGTCACGATGTTCTTTGCGCCGATCATGCTGTTCTTCTTCCTGGCGAGCCTCGTCTGGCGCGGCCAGCAAATGAGCTCGGTCGCGCAGGCGATGGCCCAGGTTGCGATCCGCTTCTCCGAGCCGGAAGGCTCGGCTTCCGATTCCATGGTGACCGTCGGCCAGGCCATCCGCCGCGAGGTTGCGGCGATGGGCGACGGCATCGAGCGCGCCATCGCGCGCGCCGGCGAACTCGAGACGCTGGTCGCCAACGAGGTCGCGGCGCTCGAACGCGCCTATTCCGACAACGAAGTGCGCATCCGCGCCCTGCTCCAGGACATCGCGCATCAGCGCGACAATCTGGTCGGCCAGGCCGAGCAGGTCCGCAGCGCCATCTCCGGCGTGCAGATCGATTTGCGCCATGACATCGCACTGATCTCGGACGCGATTGCCTCGCGCGTCGACGAGGTCGCCAAGTCCATCACCGGCGCCCTCGAAGAGCGCGGCGCCCACATCACCGGTGCGCTCAGCAACGCCGGCGACAACATGATCCTCGCGCTCGGCGAGCGCGGCGGCGACCTGCTCGACCGCCTCGAGGAGGCCAGCAACGAGACCACCCGCGCCGTGCTCGACGCCAGCGAGCGGCTGACCACCAGCCTCAATTTCAAGACCGGCCACGTTCACGACGAGTTCGTCGACCTCGCCGACCGCGTCCACGAGATGCTGAACGAGCGCATCGACCGCATCACCGGCGAGTTCGAACAGCGCTCCGCCGCGATCGTCGACGGCATCTCCGAGCGCACCGAGCAGGTCCACGACAGCCTGAAGAATTCGTCGGACTCGCTGCTGCTCGAGCTCGAGCTGCGCTCCAACGACCTCTCCGCCAAGATCGACGACGCCGGCAACCGCCTCGCCGGCCAGATCATGACCTCCGGCGACAAGGCCAGCGAAGCACTCGACGCCACCGTCAACACGCTGGTCGCCAAGGTCGTCAGCCAGACCGAGACCGCGCACGACTCGCTGTCGCTCCAGATGAGCGCCTTCGACGAGCTGGTGAAGAACCAGGGCACCGAGCTGGTCGAGAAATTCGCCCGCGACTCCGGCACGCTGGGCGCGCTGATCACCCGCCACATCTCCGAGTTCGACCGCACCGTGAAAACCTTCGGCGGCGAGATCGTCGATCGGATGGGCCAGCGCACGCAGGACATCCATGAGTCGCTGAAGACCTATGTCGACAATTTCGACACCCGCTTCACCGCCAATGGCGGCGCGATCACGGCTGTGCTCGACCAGCGCCTGGTGCAATTCGAGACCACGATCGGCGAACGTGTCAGCAATCTCGATGCCTCGCTGAACGGCAAAATCTCCAGCCTCGACTCCACGATCGACGGTCACATCAAGACCTTCGACGAGCAGCTCGTCGGCCGCGTCGCCGCGCTCGAACAGTCGTTCGATACCCGTGCGAAGTCGGTCACCGAGACAATCGACGGACGGCTCAACAACCTCGCCTCGTCGCTGACCGACGGCGCCGCGCAGGCGATCCAGTCGATCGACTCCCGCCTCACCCACCTCACGACGTCGCTGACCGACGGCGCGTCTCAGGCTGTCGAGACCATCGACAACCGCCTCAACCATCTCGCGAGCTCGCTGACGGATGGCGCATCGCAGACCATCCAGACGATCGACACGCGCCTCACGCATCTGACGACCACCCTCACCGGCGGCGCGTCGCAGGCGCTCGAATCCATCGACACGCGCCTCACCTACCTGACCAGCGCGGTGACGAACGGCGCCTCGCAGGCCGTGCAGTCGATCGATTCCCGCCTCACCCTGCTGACCTCGACACTTACGGACGGCACCGCGCAGGCGATCGAGGCGGTCGATCGCCGCATCACCGGCGTCGCCGAGATCATCGATGGCCGCAGCATGCACCTGACCGACACGGTCACGGCGCGCTTCCAGGACATCCAGCAGGCCATCGAGACCAAGGTCGGTGCCGTCGCCAGCGACATCGACGTGCGCGTGGCACAGTTCGAGGACCTGCTCGGCTCGCGCGTCGAGGCCGTCGCCGGCCGCATCGAGAGCAGCGGACGCCAGGCCAGCGAGGACATGATGTCCCGCGCCGAGATGATCTCGACCGCGATCCGCTCGCATGTCGAGGACGCCGAGCGCTCGCTCACCAACCTCGTGGTCAACACCAGCGAGACCATCCAGACCGGTGCGCGCACCGCGCAGCAGTCGCTGATGACAGTTTCCTCCGACGTCAATGCCCAGCTCAAGATGACCTCAGCCGAGGTCGAGCGCGCGCTGACGGCCGTCGGCACCGGTGCCGCGAACTCGATCCTGACCAGCGCCCGCGAAGCCCAATCGACGCTGGTCGCCGCGTCGGGCGATGCGTCCAACCAGATCAAGGGGCTCGCGGCCGACGTCGAACGCACCCTGTCCTCGGCAGGTTCGGCGACCGCCGCCTCGATCCTGGCCGGTGCCCGCGAGGTGCAGACCACGCTCGTCACGGCGTCCTCGGACGCGGCCAACCACGTCAAGACTCTCACCGCCGACGTCGAACGCACGCTGTCGTCAGCAGGCTCGGCGACCGCCGCCTCGATCCTGGCCGGTGCCCGCGAGGTACAGACCACGCTCGTCACGGCGTCCTCGGACGCCGCCAACCACGTCAAGACCCTCACCGCCGACGTGCAGCGCTCGCTGTCGATGGCCGGCACCACAACGGCGGAATCGATCACCGCCGGCGCTCGCGATGCGCAGAGCGCGCTGATCGCGGCGTCGAGCGAGACCGCCAACCAGATCAAGGCGCTGTCCTCGGACGTGCAGCGCTCGCTCTCGATGGCGGGCACGGCGACGGCCGAGACCATCATGACCGGCGCTCGGGAGGCTCAGAACACGCTCGTTGCCGGATCCTCGGATGCGGCGGCCCAGGTCAAATCGCTCGCGGCCGATGTGCAGCGCTCGCTTTCAATGGCCGGAACCACCACCGCTGAAACCATCACGGCTGGCGCCCGCGAAGCCCAGAACATGTTGGTCACCGCATCTTCCGAGGCGGCTAACCAGGTCAAGTCTCTCGCCACCGAAGTGCATCGGTCGCTCTCGCAGGTCGGCCAGTCGACCGCCGAGACGATCACGACCAGCGCCCGCGATGCCCAGAGCACCCTGCTGGCGGTCTCCGCCGAACAGACCGGCCAGGTTCGTTCGCTGGCGGCCGAGATGCAGCGCGCGCTGGCGACCGCCGGCGGGGCCACCATCGAGGCGCTCACCAGCGGCGTACGCGAGGCCCAGGGCACGCTGATCTCCGCCTCGACGGACGCTGCGAGCCAGATCAAGTCGCTGACTACGGACATCGAGCGCACGCTGACCTCGGTCGGCGCCGACACCGCCTCGACCATCCTCAACAGCGCGCGTGAGGCGCAGACCTCGCTGACCTCGACCTCGGCGGATGCCGCAAGCCAGATCCGCACGATCTCGAGCGAGATCGAGCGTACGCTGAGCACGGCCACCGCGAACGCGACCAACGACATCCAGACCAGCGCGCTCAACGCCCAGAACGCGATGATCAACGCCTCCAACGAGGCGAGCTCGCGGGTCAAGTCGAGTTCGGCCGACGTCGAGCGCTCGGTGCTCGCCGCCAGCAGCAGCTTCGGCCAGGCCATGACCGGCAAGACCGACGAGATCGTCACCTACGTGCAGCAGCAGTCCGACCGTCTCGCCAACATGATCGACGCCAAGCGCGGCTCGCTCGTGGACGCGATCGGCTCCAAGGCCAGCCAGCTCACGCTCGACATCGACCGCGTCACATCCGACGCGCTGAAGTCGATCGAGACGCGCGGACATGCGTTCTCGCAGACCATGATGGGCAACGGCTCCGAGGTGGCGCGAACCATCAACTCGGCGAGCGAGATGGCGACGGGTGCCGTCAACAAGTCGCTCAAGGACCTCGAGCAGGCCTCCCGCGCGGCAATCGACCAGTCGCGCCAGGTCTCGATCGCGGCCGTCACCGAGATGCAGGAGACCAGCAAGATCCTGCGCACCGACACGGTCGCGCTGTTCGAGCGCCTGCGCGAAGGCAACATCCTGCTCCAGGAGGTGCTGACCGGTGCGCACGATAACCTCAACTCGCTCGAGCGGGCGCTGGTGACGCGCGTCGCCGACTTCGTCTCGGCGATGAACGACGTCACCTCGCGCAACGGCGCTGCGACGCAGAACCTGGAAGACCAGCTCAACGTCTTCAACAGCAAGACCACGCGGGCGCTCCAGGATCTCGGCGAGCTGTCGACCCAGTTCGACGCGCACGGCAAGGCACTGGTCGAGGCCGCGCAGGTCGTCGAGCAGAGCAACAAGAACACCACCGCCTCGCTCGCCGAACGCAAGGAGGCGCTGGAATCGCTCGTCACCACGATCGACCTGCGCACGGCCGATCTCGACCAGCGCCTGTCGCGCTTCACCGGCCTGCTCGATGAATCGCTGGCGGCCGCCGAAGAGCGTGCCCGCGACATCGCCCGCGTCGTCGCGGAGACCGCCGGCGCCGGTTCCGCCGCGATCACCCGCCAGTTCGAGGCGGTGCGGTCGGCCTCCGAAGAGGAGCACCGGCAGACCGTCGAGGCCATGCACGACATCTACCGCCAGACCACCGACGAGGCGGATGCGATGTTCAAGCAGTCGACCGAGAAGTTCACCAACCTCGTCTCCAGCATGAAGCAGATGGCCTTCGAGATGCACAACGAGCTCGAAGCCACCCGCAACGAGCTGCGCCGCGGAGTGCTCGAGATGCCGCAGGAGGCCGCCGAGAGCACTGCGCAGATGCGCAAGGTGATCGTCGACCAGATCGAGGCCCTCGCCGAGCTCAACCGCATCGTGGCCCAGCACGGCCGCGGCCTCGACGTCTCCACGACGGGCCGCGCCAGCGTGCAACGCCAGGAAGAGCCGATGCTGGCGGCCGTCGGCGCGCGCAGCACCGAAACGCGCATGCGCGAGAGCGCCAGCGCCTCGACGCTGCCGCCGCCGGACCTCGGCATGCCGGCCTCCTCGCGCCGCACCGAAGCTCCCCCGGTGGCGCCGGCCGTCAATGACCAGGGCCGTGACGGCTGGTTGTCCGACCTGCTGAGCCGCACGGACGCCAACCAGGGCGCGCCCACCGGACGTGAGCCCCAGCGCGGCCGCCAGGCTGCACCGGCTCCGCAGCCGCAGGCTCCGCAAGGTGGCGGCAATCCGCTGGAATCCTTGTCGCTCGACATCGGCCGGCTGATGGACCGCAACCTCGCCTCCGAGATGTGGGACCGCTACCAGCGCGGCGAGAACAAGGCCTTCACCAAGCGCCTCTACACGCCCGCCGGCCAGAAGGCCTTTGACGAGGTCGCCCGCAAGTATCGCTCCGACCGCAACTTCAAGGCCACGGTCGACCGCTATGTCGCCGAGTTCGAACGCCTGCTCGACGAAGTCGCCCGCGACGGCCGCGGCCCGCAGGAGCTGCGCAACCACCTGACCTCGGAGACGGGCCTGGTGTACACGCTGCTCGCTCACGCAGCGGGCCGGCTGGGATAAGCGGTCAATCGCCAAGACGCATGACGAATGAAAACGGAGGCCTCACGGCCTCCGTTTTGTTTTGGGGAGGTTGTTGTGCGCCTCCACAAACTCGTCATTGCGAGGAGCTCTTGCGACGACGCAATCCAGACTGCTTATGCGGAGACGGTCTGGATTGCTTCGCTTCGCTCGCAATGACGAGGTGAGAGACGCGTGCAACGTCGCTACTGCCGCCTGCGCTCGGGCGCCGCGGCTGGCTTCGGCGGCTCTGGCGGCGGTGGCGGCGCGGCTGGCGGTGCGTTGTTGCTGGCGCCGAACAGGACGCGGGTCGGGTTGCGGTCGAAATTGTTGACGGCGCGGCTGATGTCGCCGAGCGTGCGGCGGCCGTCGGTCATCAATGCGCCGGAGCGCTTGTCGAAATCGTCGGCCAGTTCACGGATCGACTTCACCGCCAGAAACAGCTCGCCGCCGTCCTTGCCGCCGGCGAGCGTGTTGAGGCCGAGCATGAGGCTGTCGGCCTTGAGCATGACGCCGTCGACCTTGGCCATCACGCCGTCGATCTTCTCGGCGTTGCGGGCGAGCGAGTTGGTGAAGGTCTCGAGATTCTTCAGCGAGTTCTTCACCGACTCCTGATTGTCGGCGACGATCTTGTTGATGTTCTGCAGCGTGCCGCGGATCGCCTCGGTGACGTCCTGGAGCTTGTTGGGATCGGCCGTCAGCGTCGGAATGCCGTCCTCGTCGAGCGGCGGCGCAGGCGCCGCCTCCTCGCCGCCCTTGAGCGAAATCGCCGCGACGCCGGTCAGGCCCTGGAATTCGAGGCCGACCAGGGTGTCCTTGCGGATCGGGGCGTTGTTCTCGACCATGGCAAGTGCGACAACCCGCCGCGGGTTGTCGAGCTTCACCGAGACCACCTCGCCCACCCGGATACCGTTGAAATTGACGCTGCCACCGTTGCGCAGGCCCGCGGCCGGGCCCTCGAACACGACGCGCAGAGGGCTGCGCTGCTTAGTGGTGTGCAGCGACTGAAACCACAGCACGAAGCCGATCGCAGCGGCGATGACCGCCAGCGTGAACGACCCGATCAGCACGTAATTTGCGCGCGTTTCCATCAGCTACTCCGGCATCTCAGCCCATCACCGCGCGAGCGCGCTTGCCATGGAAATATTGCCTCAGCCAGGGATGCTGCGAGGCCTGCATGTCGGCGATCGACCCTGCCGCAATGATCTTACCGTTGCCTAAAACGGCGATGCGGTCACATGCTGTGTAAAGGCTATCGAGGTCGTGGGTTACCATGAAAACGGTCAGCCCCAAAGTCCGCTGCAAGGTCCTGACCAGCTCGTCGAAGTCGCCGGCGCCGATCGGGTCCAGGCCCGAGGTCGGCTCGTCCAGGAAGACGAGATCCGGGTCGAGCGACAGCGCGCGCGCCAGCGCCACGCGCTTGATCATGCCGCCCGACAGTTCCGAGGGAAAGCGATCGACGACTTCAGGCTTGAGACCCACCATGGTGAGCTTGGCGATGGTGATCTCGTCCATCAGCCGTTGCGACACCCGCAGATATTCGCGCATCGGAAACTGGATGTTCTGCCGCACCGTGAGCGAGGAGAACAGCGCGCCCTGCTGGAACAGCACGCCCCAGCGCCGCTCCACGTTGCGACGCTGCGACGTATTGGAGGCATCCAGATCGACTCCGAACACCTCGATGCTCCCTGCGAGCTTCGGCACGAGGCCGATGATCGTGCGTGTCAGCACGGACTTGCCCGCGCCGGAAGGGCCAACGAAGCCCAAAATCTCGCCGCGCTTGACGTCGAGGTCGAGGCCGTCGAGCACGCGCGTCGCGCCGAACTGCACGGTGATGTCGCGGACGCGGATGATGGGGTTCTGGATCTCGCCTGCCATCCTCACATCCCGATCGAGGCGAAGAAGATGGCGAACACGCCGTCCATGACGATGACGAAGAAGATGCCCTTCACCACCGACGCGGTCGTGTGCTGGCCGAGCGATTCCGCACTGCCCTGCACGGCGAGGCCCTCGACGCAGGCAACGATGCCGATCACCGCAGCCATCACCGGCGCCTTGACGATGCCGACGATGAAATGGTCGATCGAGATGGCGTCGCGCAGGCGCAGCAGGAAGGCTTCGGGATCGACGCCGCCGTAGAGCCAGGCGACAAGACCACCGCCATAGAGTGCGGCCATCGCGCCGAGGAAGGCCAGGATCGGCAGCGCCAGCACCAGCGCCAGCATGCGCGGCAGCACCAGCACCTCGATCGGATCGAAGCCCATGGTGCGCAGCGCGTCGATCTCCTCGCGCATCTTCATCGAGCCGAGCTCGGCCGTATAGGCGCTGCCCGAGCGGCCGGCGACCATGATCGCGACCAGCAGCACGCCGATTTCGCGCAACACCAGCACGCCGAGCATGTCGACGACGAAGATGTCGGCGCCGAACCTGCGGAAATGGAAGATGCCCTGCTGGGCAATGATGCAGCCGATCAGGAAGGTGATCAGCACCACGATCGGCACCGCGCGCCAGCAGACCTGCTCCAGATGATGCACGGTCGAGGTCAGGCGGAACGAGCGCGGATGAATCAGGGTACGCGCGCCCGCTGCGAGCACCGCGCCGAGCATGTCGATCAGGCCTGCCACGGTGCCGGCAACGCCGGCCACGGTCTGGCCGATCTGCTCCAGCATGCCGGTGATGGTGATCGTGCTGGTGTCGATGACGGGCGTTGCCCTGACCCGCCGCACCTCGTCCACGAGGCTCGAATAATTGGCGGAGAGGCCGGCGATCTGCGCCTCGACGGCGCCCTGCGTCAGGCTGCGGCGCAGCCGCTCGATCAGCCAGGCACCAAAGGTGTCGAGCTTGGAGACCTCGGACACGTCGATGAAGATGCTTTGTGGGCCGCCGGCGAGCTTCTCGGCGTCAGCCACCATCCGCTCCAGGACCGGCGCGAAGCTCGCGGTCCAGGTTCCGGTGGCGCAGAGTGCCAGCGCATTGCCCTTCGCAATCCGTTCCAGCTTCGGATCGCCGTTCAAGATGTCCGCTCCCGTGCCGGGGCGCGAGAAACGGTTGAAATCAGATGGTTGCGCACGCGCCCTTACCCGGAGAAGGTATCCCCAACTGGTTAACCTTAGTTGCTAGAGGTAACCAGCAGGTTCAGATTTCGCCAGAGTTCAAAATGACTTCCAGCAAAGTTCCTGCCCTCGCCGCGCGAATCGAGCGCTTTCCCATCGCAGGCAGTTTCACCATCAGCCGGGGCGCCAAGACCGAGGCCGTCACCGTTGTGGCCGAGGTCCGCCGGAAGGGCCTGACCGGCCGCGGCGAATGCGTGCCCTATCCCCGCTATGGCGAGACGCCGGAGGCGACCCTTGCCGCCATCCAGGCCATGCAGGACGCCGTGGCCCGCGGTCTCACCCGTCAGGCCCTGCAAGCCGCCATGCCGCCCGGGGCGGCCCGCAATGCCCTGGATTGTGCCCTGATCGATCTGGAAGCCAAGGCGGCCGGATTGCGGGCCTGGAGCCTGCTCGACCGCCCGGCGCCGGGCGAGCGCACCACGGCCTACACGATCTCGCTGGACACGCCCGAGGCCATGGCGGCGGCGACCGCCAAGGCGGCGCACCGGCCGCTGCTCAAGATCAAGCTCGGCGGCGACGGCGATCCGGAGCGGATCACGGCGGTGCGCGAGGCGGCGCCCGAATCCGAGCTGATCGTGGATGCCAACGAAGCCTGGACCGAAGCCAATCTGGAGCAGAATCTTGCGGCCTGCGAGGCCGTCGGCGTCACCTTGGTCGAGCAGCCGCTGCCCGCGGGCCAAGACGACGCGCTGGCGCGGATCAAGCGGCCGCTGGTGGTTTGCGCCGACGAGAGCGTGCACGACCGCACTTCGCTGGCGTCACTCCGAGAGCGCTACGACGCCGTGAACATCAAGCTCGACAAGACCGGCGGCCTGACCGAGGCGCTGGCCATGGCGGACGCCGCGCAAGCGCTCGGCTTCGAGATCATGATCGGCTGCATGGTCGCGACCTCGCTGTCGATGGCGCCTGCGATGCTGGTGACGCCGCAGGCGCGCTTCGTCGATCTCGACGGCCCGCTGCTGCTGACGCGCGACCGCGATCATGGCCTGCGTTATGATGACAGCCTGGTCTACCCGCCGGACTCGTCGCTCTGGGGATGAGCTTTCAGCCGGTGCCGCGCCGACCAGATCACAAGCGCACCCACACCGGCCATCGCGGCCATGACGTAATACAGGCCGTCGCCGATGCGGGCGTAGATCGCGCCCGACGCGATCGAGGTGGTCGCACCCAGCAGCCCGTTGCACGCGGCGTAATAGCCCTGCCCCCGCGCGATTTGATGCGACGGCACGCGCTGCACCAGCAGACTCATCGTGCCGAGAATGGTCATCCCGAAGGTGAGGCCGTGGCCGAGCTGCACGACCGCGAGCAGCGCGAGCGGCGGGTCGTACGCGGTGACGACCCAGCGCACGACCGCGCTCGCGCCCCCGATCGCCATGAGCGAAGACGGGTGCAGCGAGAAGCGCGGCGACAGCGCGAACACGACGATCTCCGCGATCACCCCTAACGTCCAGAGGCCCGCGATCGTCAGCCCGCCGAGACCGTGGGCCTGCCAGTTGATGGCCGAGAACGTATAGTACGCGACGTGACTGCCCTGGATCAGCGCGGCCGAAACGATGATGGCCCTGAAGCCGGCATCGCGCAGCAGCGCCTTGCTGGCGTGCACCGCCGTCGTCCGTCGCCTGACATCGTCAAGCGGCTGCAGCAGCATGCCGGCGGCGACCGCAACCACGGCCCAGGCGACGATGACCCAGATCAGATCGCGCGCCGCGATGTGGTCTACGAGATAGCCGCAGGCGAGCGAGCCGGCCGCGAAGGCTGCCGAACCCCACAGTCGCACCGGCCCGTAATCGAGCCGGTAGCGGGCGACGCCACGCAGCGCATAGGCGTCGGTCAGCGGCATGGTCGGCGTCCACATCATGCAGGTCAGCGCATAGATCAGGAACAGCGCCAGCGGCTGCTGCTGCAAGCCGACCGCCGTGAACCCGATCGCCGTCGCCAGCACGGAGATCATCATGCCGGCGCGAATCGCATGTCTCTTTTCAGCAAAGGCGGTGATCTGCGGCAGCGTGGTGAAGCGTGTGATCGCCGGCAGCGCGTTGATGAGGCCGATCCAGGCCGCGTCGATGCCGATCGCCTTCAGCCAGACCGGAAAGAACGGCAGATGCGTTCCCGACACCGCGAACACGGCCGAGTAGAACAGCGCGAGGCTCACGGCGAATCGCCGCTTCTGAGATGCTGCGATGGGGATTTGTGATTCGCCTGCCATCAAACCAATTGCGATTCGGTCGATATCGTGATGATCGTTACTGTAACGCGCGGTGATTTGCGCGACGAGATTGACATGGCCAACGAAGCATTCGCCCTCTCGCCTATGTCTGCCCGTGCGGCCGAGCCGAACGAGCAGGATTACGACGCGATCCGCGAAGCCTTCATGGAGACCGCGCGCGGCCGCTGGTTCCTCGGCGAATACGCCAAGCGCAACCGCAATGCCGATACCCGCATGGTGCTCGACGCGGTCGCGAAAATCGAAGAAGCCCTTGCGGCACAGCGCCAACCCGTCGTCGAGGACCGCCTCCCCGAAGCCTTGGTCGCCATCCGGCACGCGATTCGTGAAGCCGAGACGATCGCAATCGCGGCGTTCGATCCTGCTGCGATCGAGGCGAGCCTCGCACCGATCCCGCGCGGCCTGCGCATCATCAAGGAGATCTCCTGGCGCTGGCGCGAGATCGGTGCCGACGGCCGAATCTGCGACCTGATTGATTCGCAGCTCGCCTCGATCGAGGCGGCCTGCGCGCAGGTTTCGACCATCGACCCTCGCTCCGACCTCAAGGCCGCATTCGATCTGCTCAAGGACCGGATCGACCAAACCGACGCTGACGCAACACCGCAGGCCGCGCGCCCCTCGCCGGCTCCGGTGCAGGAGACACCGTCGTCCGCTGCGGAAGCTCCGCTGGCGGAGGCCGCGCCTGCGGCGATGGCCAGCGAAGCACCCGTGGCTTTTACGGAGGCGCCGCAGGACATCGCAGAGGCGATCGAGCCCGAAGCCGCCACGGACGCGGCCGGAATCGTCTCCGAGGCCTTCTCCGTTGCCGAGCAGGCGACGGACGCCGCGCTCGAGCCGGAGACCATCGCCGAGAGCCGGATCGCGCCTGAAGACATCGCTTTTGAAGAGCCGGCCACTGAGGCTTTCGCGGAGGTGACGGACGAATTTTCGCTCGATGCCGCCGCCGAAGCCGAGGACGAAGCCATCCTCGAGGCCATCGCGCTGGAGATGGCCGCGCCCGACCCCGAATTCGACGAGATCATCGAACCGGTCGAGATGGAAGCGACGGTTCCGGAGCCGGTGGTTGCGGAGGCCGCAGCGCCCATAGCAGCCGAGATACCGGAGCCGATCACACCTGAGCCGGCCGCAGCCGAGCCAGTCGCCGCCGCAGCGGTCGTGGAGGAGCCCGTAGAGGAAGCGCCGATCGCGATGGAATCGCTGGCGCGCCTCACCAACGCCATTGCGGAAGCCGCCGCCGAAGTGATGGAGCAGCCGGCGCCCGTCATGGCAGCATCCGCGACATTCGGCGCGGCGCAGGCCACGACGCTCCCGATGACGTCGCCGGTTCCGGAAGCTTCGCTTGGCGCCACCATCCTCGCCAGCGGCAACCTGCAAAAGCCCCGCGCCGCCGCCAACGATCCCATGGCGCCAATCCGCCGCATGACCCAGGCCGAGAAGATCGCGTTCTTCTCGTAAGGGGATGCGGCCTGCTCCGTCTCGTGTCCCGGACAAGCGAAGCACAGATCCGGGATCCAGGAGCCACAGCTTCCGTCGCCACATGGCCCCGGCTCTGCAGCGCACCATCGAAGAGAGGCTGCGCTACGTCGGGGGCACGAGAGCCGCGTGAGGAAAACGCTCTCTCCTCAACGTCATTGCGAGCGCAGCGAAGCAATCCGGATTGTCACCGCGGAAAGACTCTGGATTGGTTCGCTACGCTCGCAATGACGGATGATCAGCGATCACCCGCAATTCCACACCGCACCGATCGGCGTCCGCGTCCAGCACGGCCCAAAACTGCCGCCATTGTAGCGGCCGCCGCCGAAGCCGGGCCGGCCGAAATAGCGCCACTCACCATCCCAGCCGTAATATTGGGGAACTGGATCGATGTACCAATGGCGCCGGTCGCTAGGCGATATCCGCCGCATCGCTTCCTTCTGCTTGTAGAGGGGAATGCTGTTGCTCAGCGGCTGGCGATAGCCCGGCAGGAAGCCGTAACCATGCCAGGCTTGCTTGGGACGCTTTTGGATCGGAGCAGCCGGCGCGACTGCCGGCAGCAGCGATAGGACGATAGCGACAGATAGACATAAAAGGCGTGACATGGATGCACGATAGACGGCCGCTTGCGGAATGACCATTCAAATTCGAGTGCCAAGTAACAAAGCCCTCACGAAACCGAATAGCAGATCGAGCGGCAGGAATCCTATCGATTAAGGTGTAGAAATATGATTGGCGAAGTGATTGTCATTGGCGATCTGCAATTGCGTAACGGCGCCTCTGTCGACGAACACGACCGGCTCGGCGCGCGCATGTACGACATCGTCAGCCGCCTTCCCGGCTTTGTGTCGGTCAAGTCGTTCAAGGCCGACGGCGGCGAGGAGCTCACCGTGTTCCGCTTTGCCTCGGAGGAAGCGCTCGAAGCCTGGCGCACCCATCCCGAACATGTCGAGACGATGAAGCGGGGACATGCCGAATTCTACGCCAGCGGCTTCCTGCAGATCTGCAAGGTGATCCGCGAGGTCGGACCATTCGAGCACGCGTGACGCGGACCCGCATCGTTCGATCGTGCGCTGCTAGCTGATCACACCCTTCCTGATCAGGAAGCATCCGTAACTGCTGCTGTCGCCGACCTGTACGACGCCAAAGCTCGCCGCCGCCGCGCGATAAAAATCCGGCCGCGAGAGTTTTCCGGGCGTGACGGGCCGGCCGGCGGCACGCTCGATCTCCGCGAGCACCGCGCGCTGCACGTCGGGGACGCGGTCGGGATCGTCGACCGGCATCATCACGCGGACCGGATCGGGATCGAAATCGTCGAGCGGATAGACCGACATGATGGCGCGAATCGCGGTCTCCATGCTCATGCCCGGCAACTGGATCAGGCGCTGCGAATGCGTGCTCTGCGCGATGCGCGCCGAGGGGTGATTGGCATCGACGAAAGCAAGATCGTCGCCGTGGCCCATGGAAGCCAGTAGCCAAAGCAGGTCGGGCGTGAGGATCGGATCGATCGATTTCAGCATGTGACGGACTGTCCTCCCATTGGGCGCCCACCTTGGCAGGTTCCAAGCGTGATTCAGATCACGCAGCCTACCATGGTGATGGGGATCACGGACATCAAACTCGAACGCGGCCAAGTTTGCCGGCAACCAATACCGTATCGAGATCAGTGCCAAGGGAGCACGCCATGTTCCGCCTAAAACCTTTCCTGATGACGGCTAGCCTGCTGGGGAGCCTGTTCGGCTTTGCCTGCGGCCCAGTTTCCGCGCAAGTCGCCCCGGTCGAGCCGGCCCCGACCGCGCTGCAAGGCCCGGAACAGCGTGTCGCGCTGGTGATCGGCAATTCGAACTATCAGAACGCGCCGCAGCTCGCCAATCCGGACAACGACGCGGAGTCCATGGCGAAGTTCCTGAACTCCGCCGGGTTCGAAGTGGTCGCCGCGACCGACCTGACCCAGAACGACATGCTCCGCGTCGTCCAGGACTTCTCCGCCAAAGTGTCGGCGCGTGGTCCGAACACGGTGGCGATGGTCTACTATGCCGGTCACGGCGTGCAGCTCGCCGGCGAGAACTACCTCGTTCCTGTCGACGCCAAGGTCTCGAGCCAGACCGAACTCGTCAACAACTCCGTCCGCCTGGTCGACGTGATGTCGACGCTGGAGACGATCCCGAGCCGTATGCGCATCGTCATCCTCGATGCCTGCCGCAATAACCCGTTCCCGAACGTGAACGATGCCGGCCGCGGCCTGGCCATCGTCGATGCCCCGAACGGCTCGATCGTCGGCTACTCGACCGCGCCGGGCGCCGAAGCGCAGGACGGCACCGGCGGCCACAGCCCCTACACGCAGGCCTTCCTGAACGTCGCGCGCGAGCCCAACGTGCCAATCGAGCAGCTGTTCAAGCGCGTGCGCCTCGAGGTGAACCAGACCACCAGCGGCGCGCAGATCCCGTGGGAGAGCTCGTCGCTGACGTCTGACTTCACTTTCTTCGGCGACACCGCCGTTGCCGCCAGCCGCACGCCGGTGAATACGCCTGTGGTGCAGATGGCCTCCAATCTGCCGAGCCGCTCGACCCGCCAGGCCTATGACTACGTGGTGTCCGAGGCTCGGCCGGAGTACTATCAGGAATTCATCACAATGTATCCGCACGATCCGCTGTGCGATCACGTCCGCTGGCTGCTCAACAATCTGCTGCTCACGCAGGCCTGGCACAAGGCGGTGCTCGCGAACTCGCCGCTCGGCTACAAGAACTTCTATGACAGCTACGGCAACACGCCCTATGCGCAGGTCGCGCTGAAGCTCCAGATGCAGCCGAAGCAGATCCCCTTGATGCAGGCGACCAAGTTCCTGGCGCCGCAGAATATCGCCCCGACCTTCAAGATCGGCAATCTCGGCCAGCCCAAATACATGCCGCTGCAGCAGGGCAATGGCGGTGCGCAAGTGAACAGCAATTTGCCGATCGTGCAGAAGTCGGGCGACAATAACGGCATCGGCAAGCTCGGCAATGGCGGCCAGATCGTCAACCTGCCCGCGGGCAACAACCAGCCCAACCAGCAGAACGGCACGCCGTCGCAGACCCCGGGCAAGATCGTGACCCTGCCTGCGCCAACCAACACCACCAACAACAATGGCGGCATCGGCAAGATCGTGACGCTGCCTGCGACCAACAAGACGCCGAACGGCGGCAGCAATGCCGGCACTGCCAACGGCACAAGCAACGGCACTCCCGGCAAGATCGTGAGCATGCCGGTCAATGTCGGCAAGGGCGGCACGACCATCGATACGAAGCCCGTCAATGTTCAGACGCAGAACAACCCGATCCGCATCAACAACGGGGCGAAGATCAGCAACAACCCCGTGAACAAGGTGCAGGTGCAGAACAACAATCACCCGCAGTTCAATGAGACCAACCGGAACGTCAACAGTGGCAGCAACAACTTCCGGCAGTCGATGAACCTGAGCCAGGGTGGCAATGGCGGCAACAACCACCGCGGCTTCATGCACTGATCGCGGTCGGCCACACACGACAAAGGGCAGAGCGGAGACGCTCTGCCCTTCTTGATGTCAGAAGATTAGAATATCAGGCCACCAGCTCGGCAAACAGATCAGCGTCGACATTGCCGCCGGAGAGCACGATGATGACGTTCTTGCCGGCAACATCAAGTCGTCCCGCAAGCAGCGCGGCCAGGCCGACCGCTCCGCCCGGTTCGACCACGAGCTTCAGCTCGCGATAGGCAAACGCGACGGCCGCGCCGACTTCCTTGTCCGAGGCGGTCACGCCGCGCGCGAGCAGCTTGCTGTTGATCGCAAACGTCATCTCGCCGGGGATCAGGGCCATCAGCGCATCGCATATGGTGCGGCCGGCGGGTGCGTGCGGCTCGCGGTGGCCCGCGGTCAGCGACAGGCCGTGATCGTCGAACGCGTCGGGCTCGGCCACCACGATCTCGGCCAGCGGAAAACGCGCCTTCACAGCCGTTGCAACGCCGGCGATCAGGCCGCCACCGGAGGCTGGCGCCACCACGATGTCGGGGCTGAGGCCGAGCGCCGCCATGTCCTCGGCGATTTCGCGGCCGGCGGTGCCTTGGCCGGCGATCACGAAGGGATCGTCATAGGGCCTGACCAGCGTCGCGCCGCGCTTCTCCGCGATGCCGCGCGAGATCGCCTCGCGGTCGTCGCGGTCGCGGTCGTACAGCACGACCTCGGCACCGTAGGATTTGGTGCGCTCGCGCTTCGACAACGGCGCATCCGCGGGCATCACGATGGTCGCCTGCATGTCGAGGATCTTTGCCGCCGCCGCCACGCCCTGGGCATGGTTGCCGGAGGAGAACGCAACCACGCCGCCGGCGCGCTTGTCCTGCGGGATCGAGGCGACCTTGTTGAAGGCACCGCGAAACTTGAACGACCCGGTGCGCTGGAGCATCTCCGGCTTGAGATAGACCTTTGCACCGACACGCTCGTTGAGCACGGGAAAGGACAACAGCGGGGTGCGGACGGCGAAGGGTGCGATCACGCGTGCTGCGGCGTCGATATCGGCAGGGCCGATCGGGAGAAGCTGTTCTGTCATGCCTGATGTTATCGCGCCGGATGAGGCGCGGGCAAGGCATCTCCGCGCGAGGGCTTCTTCCCCTCAGGCGACGAATCGCGCCGGTTCTGCCCCGTTCCGGCCGGGCATCACGGCGCCGACGGCCAAAATGCTGTCGACAAAAGCCCGGGCCGAGGCCTCCCAGGTGTAGTTGGCGGCGAATTCCACGCAGTCCTGCCGGCAGATATCCAGCGCGGCGAAGCAGGCGCTGCGCAGATCGTGATCGAGCGCGCCGACCGGCGCATCGCCGATCACGTCGCGGGGCCCCTTCACCGGAAACGCCGCGACAGGCAGGCCGCTCGCCAAGGCTTCGAGCAGAACGAGGCCGAACGTGTCGGTCTTGCTCGGAAACACGAAGACATCGGCGGCCGCGTAGATGTCCGCCAGCTCCTCGCCATGCTTTTCGCCGAGGAAGATCGCGTCCGGATAGGCCTCCTCCAGCGCGACACGCGCCGGGCCGTCACCGACGATCACCTTGGTGCCGGGCAGCTCGAGGTCGAGGAACGCCTCGAGATTCTTCTCCACCGCGACCCGACCGACCGAGAGGAACACCGGCGCCGGCAGGCAGAGATCGATCGCGCGGGGATGGAACAGATGGGGGTCGACGCCGCGCGGCCACAGCACGACATTGTCGAAGCCGCGCTCGGTCAGCTCACTGGCGAGCGCCGGCGTCGCCGCCATCACGGCGCGGCTGGGGCTATGGAATCGGCGCAGCGCCCGCCAGATCAGCGAGCCCGGCACCGGCACGCGGGCGCGGACATATTCGGGAAAGCGGGTGTGGAAGCTGGTCGTGAAGGGCAGCTTGCGCTGCCGGCAATAGCGGCGGACCATCAGGCCGATCGGCCCCTCCGTCGCGATGTGGATGCTGTCCGGGCGCGCCTCTTCGATCAGCTTCGCGATTCTGCCCGGGCGCGGCATGGCCACCCGCACGTCCCGATAGCTCGGCATCGCAAAGGTGCGGAACGATTGCGGCGTCAGGAACGAGAATTCGACGTCGAGACTTTTCGCGGCGTCGGCAAGCTTGGTCAGCGTCCGAACCACACCGTTGACTTGCGGGTGCCAGGCGTCGGTCGCGACCAGGATGCGCATCAGGCTGCCTTTCATGCAGCTCTGGCTGCGACCTGCGGGACCTGTGCCGGCTTCTCGGCCTGGTCCGCCCAGGTGATGATCTCGAAATGGCCCTCGTCGTGCTCGACCAGCGCCGTGCAGCTCTCGACCCAGTCGCCGCAATTCATGTAGCGGATGCCGCCCTCGTCGCGGATCACCGCGTAATGGATGTGGCCGCAGATCACCCCGTCGGCATCGTGGCGTCGCGCCTCGGCGGCGAGCGCCTGCTCGAACGCGCCAATATAGTTGACGGCGTTCTTGACCTTCTGCTTGGCCCATTGCGACAGCGACCAATACGGCACCTTGAACATGCGCCGGAAGAAGTTGACGAAGCGATTGAGCTGAATCGCGAAATCGTAGGCCTTGTCGCCGAGATGGGCGAGCCAGCGTGCGTTCTGCACCACGAGGTCGAAGATGTCGCCATGGATGACGAGATACCGCTTGCCGTCCGCGCCGGTGTGGACGGTGTTCTCGACCACGTCGATGCCGCCGAAATGCGTGCCGTAATAGTTGCGCAGGAACTCGTCGTGATTGCCGGGGATGTAGATGACCTTGGCGCCCTTGCGCGCCTTGCGCAAAAGCTTCTGGACGAGGTCGTTATGCGATTGCGGCCAATGCCAGCTCGATTTCAGCGCCCAGCCGTCGACGATATCGCCGACGAGATAGATCGTGTCGGCATCATGGAAACGCAGGAAATCGAGCAGAAGATCGGCTTGAGAACCGCGGGCTCCGAGATGAACGTCGGAGATGAACAACGTGCGAAAGCGCCGCTCCGGGCTCTCGTCACTCACATCGTAACTTCCCATGCGCCAGCCTGTAACAATGTCCCGTGACAGGGGGATGACCAATCGAACCTTTGAGGCACCCTCAGATACGAATCGCGCTTGCCTCGCCCACCCCGCGAATATCAGTCGCATGCGACAATCAGGCGACATGGCGTCGCGGCAGCCTCCGCAAGAACCCGGAGCTGCATGGCGGGAGGGACTAGCGGTGGCGCGCTCGCGACCGGCGTTCAGTAAAATTTATGGAAATGATGGATCGGGCCGTGTCCGTGGCCGACGCTGAAGCGGTCGGCGGCGGCGATCGCCGCGCTGATCCAGGTCTTGGCGTTGCGCACGGCGCGCTCGAGATCTTCGCCTCTGGCGAGCCCTGCGGCGACCGCCGAGGACAGCGAGCAGCCGGTGCCATGGGTGTTGCTTGTGGCAACGCGCGGCGCGGCGAGCGCGATCGTGGTGCTGGCATCGACGAGATAATCGATACTCTCGGCGCCCTCGCCGTGGCCGCCCTTGATCAGGACCGCACGACTGCCGAGCGCCAGCAGCCGGCGCCCCTGGCTTTCGATCTCGGCCTCGCTGGCCGCGACCGGCTCGTCGAGCAGAGCCGCGGCCTCGGGCAGATTGGGTGTGATCACCGAGGCCAGCGGCATCAGCTTGATGCGCAGGGCATCGACGGCATCGGACGCGAGCAGGCGATCGCCCGACGTCGCCACCATCACGGGATCGAGCACGATATGCCCGGGCGCCCAGCGCGACAGCGCGGCCGCGATCGCATCGATGCTGGCGGCTTGCGCCACCATGCCGATCTTGACCGCGCCGACCTCGAGATCGGAAAACACCGCGTCGATCTGCGCGGTGACGAATTCGGCGGGCACGGCGTGAATGCCGGTGACGCCGCGGGTGTTCTGCGCCGTCAGCGCCGTGATGGCGGAAGCGCCAAAAACGCCGAGCGCGGCAAAGGTCTTCAGGTCGGCCTGGATGCCGGCGCCTCCGCTCGAATCGGAGCCGGCAATGGTCAGCGCTACGGGTGTCGTCATGGGGCGCTCTTCAGCGTTTTCGAAGCCATGGCCCGTCCTAGCGCGCCTCTCCCAGCCCAGCAAGTTCGCTTGCTAAATCCGGCCGGGTTTGGCCTATTAGCCGTCAGATATGCTTTCGGAGTGACCGCGATGGTTCCCTTTTTCGTCCAGATCAAATGCAAGCTCGGCCAATCCTATGTGGTCGCCAATGCGCTTGCCGAAGCCGAGATCGCCTCCGAGATCTATTCCACGGCCGGGCAATACGACCTGCTGGTGAAGTTTTACGTCGACAACGACACCGATATCGGCCACTTCGTCAACGAGAAGGTGCAGGTGCTGCCCGGCATCCAGGACACCCTCACCATCATCACCTTCAAGGCGTTTGGCGCGAGTTGACCGTCCGAAAAAGGGCAGGCCCGATCAGGTGCCGCCCTCCTTGCGCTTGGGACGCGGCGGACCGTCCACCGGCGGCAGCGATTTGAGATAGTCCGCCATCGCCGCGAGATCGTCGTCCGGCAGTTGCGAGGTGTTCTTGATCACCCGCGTCATCGCGCCGCCGACGCTGTCGCCGTCGGGCAATTCGCCGGTCTTCAGGAAATAGGCAATATCCTTCGCGCTCCACTCGCCAAGGCCCTTCTGGGTGATGTTGGGCACCCATCCCTCGCCTTCCGGATTGGGGCCTCCAGCGAAGCGTTGTGCGGCGGTGATGCCGCCAAGCGCGTTGCGCGGGCTGTGGCATTCCGCGCAATGGCCAAAACTGTCGACGAGATAGGCGCCGCGATTCCACTGCGGTGACTTCGCGCTGTCGGGGACGAAGGGCTTGTCGTCCAGAAATAAGAATTTCCAGATGCCGACGTTGCGCCGGATGTTGAACGGAAAGGGCACGTCGTGGTCGCGCACCTTGCCTGCGACGGCCGGCAGCGTTTTCAGGTACGCAAAGAGATCGAGCACGTCCTCGCGCCTGGCGTGCTGATAGGACGTGTAAGGAAAGGCCGGAAAATAATGCTGTCCGTCGGGCGAGACTCCGTGCATCACCGCGTTGACGAATTCGGCCTCGCTCCATTTGCCGATGCCATCGGTCGGATCGGACGAGATGTTCGGCGCATAGAACGTTCCGAACGGCGACTTGATCGCGACGCCGCCGCCAAGCCTGAGACGATCGGGCTGGTCGGGGACGGCATGGCATGAGGCGCAGCCGCCGGCGTTGAACATCACCTGGCCATTGGCAAGATCAGGGACGCGGGCAGGCGCGGTGCCGGCGGCCGCCCCCACCGGCGCGCTGAGCCACCAATAGACGCCGGCCGCGGCGAGTGCGGCGAGCAGCGCCACGGGGATTGTTCGTCGCAACATGCGGTCCTTTCGTCGTCGCGGCGAAGCTTATGACCGATGTCCTCGCGGCTCCAGCCACGAAGAATTTAGCCCACCGCGGCTTGAAACGGGAATAAACTGCAATGCCGGCTGTTGGAAGTTTGGCAGCCCAAACGGGTTCAGCAGGGAGAAAAATCATGAACAAGATCGTCATCGCCATGTCAGTGCTTGGCGCCGTTGCTTTTGCGGGTTCGGCCAGCGCGGAAAAGCTGAAAGCAACGCTCGACGCCAAATCCGAGGTCCCCGCAACGACCAGCAGCGGCACCGGAACGGCCGATCTGGATTACGACGCCGCCAGCAAGAAGCTGTCCTGGAAGGTCACTTATTCCGGCCTGTCCGGCCCCGCCACCGCCGCCCATTTCCATGGACCTGCCGAGCCCGGCAAGAACGCCGGCGTTGCGATCCCGATCCCAGGCGCTGCCACCAGCCCGGCCGAGGGCTCGGCGACACTGACCGACGCGCAGGCCGCCGATCTGCTCGGCGGCAAGCTCTACGTCAACATCCACACCGCGGCCAATCCGGGCGGCGAGATCCGCGGTCAGGTGACGAAGTAAGCTTCGCACAGACCAACAAAAAGGGCGGCTGCCATCGCAGCCACCCTTTTCGATTCCGCGTAGCGCTGGCGCAGGCGTCACACCTCAGGTTCGGCTGCGTTCAGCGCCTGCGCGAGGTCGGCGATCAAATCCGACGGGTGTTCGATGCCGATCGACAGCCGGATCGTGGAATCGAGCACGCCGATCTTCCGGCGGATGTCGGCGGGAACGCCGGAATGAGTCATGGTGGCAGGCAGGCTCGCAAGCGACTCCGTTCCACCAAGGCTCACCGCCAGCTTGAGGATCTGCAGCGCGTTGAGGAACTTCATCGCCGCGGCCTTGCCGCCGACGATGTCGAACGAGAACGTGGACCCTGCCCCCGAGCATTGCCGCGCAAATACAAGTCCATCCGGCGACGCCGCGTCGTGATGACCGAGATAGTGCACCTTGGCCACTTTGGGATGATCGCGCAGATAGTCCGCCACGAGGCGCGCATTCGCATCCGCCTTTTCCATGCGCAGGCTCAGCGTCTCGAGCGAGCGGTTGATCATCCAGCAGGAATGCGGATCGAGCTGGGTGCCGATGGCGCCCCGCAGCGCCTTGATCCCTTTCACCACCGCCTTCGCGCCGAGCGCGGCGCCCGCGATCAGATCTGAATGACCGCCGACATATTTCGTGAGCGAGTACAGGGAAATATCGGCGCCGTGCTCGATCGGTCGCTGAAACACCGGTCCGAGCAGCGTATTGTCGCAGGCGATGATCGGAACGTGTCCTTGAGTCTTTCCGATGCTCTCAGCGACACGCCGCATCATCGCGATGTCGACCAGCCCGTTGGTCGGGTTGGCCGGGGTCTCGATCAGGATCATCGAAACCCGGCCCTTGCGCATGGCCTCCTCCGCGGCCTGGCTGACCACGGCTTCATCGACGCCATCGGCGAAGCCGACGGCGCCGATCGACAGACGCGCAAGCGTATTCGTCAGCAGCGTTTCCGTGCCGCCGTAGAGCGGCTGGGAGTGCAGAATGACGTCGCCGGGGCGGACGAACGCCAGGATCGTGGTCGCGATGGCCGCCATGCCGGATGAGAACAGCGCACAGCTCTCGGTGCGCTCATAGATCGCGAGCCTGTCCTCGACGATTTCGCTGTTGGGGTGATTGAAGCGTGAATAGACCAGGCCCGCGCCCATCCCTTCCGGCGGCTCGCGCCGGCCGGAGACGAAATCGAAAAAGTCCTGTCCGTCCTCGGCCGTCTTGAACACGAAGGTCGAGGTCAGGAACACCGGCGGCTTGACGGCGCCTTCCGACAATTGCGGATCGTAGCCATAGGTCAGCATCAGCGTTTCCGGATGCAGCATATGGTTGCCGATGTGCGTCTTCGACGGGAACGGTTTTACCATGGCTTGTCTCGCTGTTGCTGAATGAGGCACTCGCCGTGGGTTGGAACTCCTGATGTCGTGACGCAGTCAGGAGCGAGATGCGTCAGCGTCAAAGCTCACGCCAATGCCGCGGCGGCTGGAGCAAAGATAGCTGCTCCGGCAGCGATCCGTCAGGCCTTGCGGATAGAATTTCCCGAAAAGGCGGCTGCTTTCGCAACCGCCCTTTCTCGACTCAACAGTAGCGCGGATGGAGCGAAGCGCAATCCGACCGCTACTTCAACTTGACCCGATAAGTCTCATGGCAGTCGTTGCAGCGCTCGTTGATAGCCGTGTAGGCGGCCTTCAGGCTCGCCACATCGCTGATCTTGCCCTTGACGTCGGCGATCGCCTTCTGCACCGGCGGAATCTTGGAGTCGAAATCGGCCTTGTTCTGCCAGACTTTTGCTGAAGCACCGTAGGTGGCGTTCACCACGTCCTGCTTGGGATTGACCTCGAAGGTCTTTGCGATCTTGGCGACGTCGGCCTCGATGCTGGCAATGGCCTGATCGACGGCCTTCTGATCGTAGGGGATATCGCCCTTCGTCATCTTCTGGATGATGCCATACTGGTTCTTGGCGATCGAGCGCATGAGATTGTCCTGCTGCACGGCAATCTCCTGCTGCGCCATCACGGCGCCCGCACCCAGCGAGAGGATGCCCACAACAATCATCATCCGTTTCATCGGTTTGTTTCTCCGCTCGTAGAGTTTGGGGTGCGCCATCATGGATAGAACCCGGCGACGGGCGTTTATTCCCGCCGTGGGAGGTCGCAGCTTAGAGGCTGTGACGGCGATGGTGCTCGTTGATGGCGATCCACACCCGTTCCGGAGTCGCCGGCATGTCGATGTGGTCGATTTTGTATTCGCGCCAGAGCCCGTCGACGATGGCGTTGACGACGGCCGGGCAGGATCCGATCGCGCCGGCCTCGCCCGCCCCCTTCACCCCCAGCGGATTGGTCTTGCAGGGAACGTTGGCGGTCTCGAACACGAAGGCCGGCCCGTCCGCCGCGCGCGGCAGCGCGTAGTCCATGAAGGTCGCGGTGACGAGCTGGCCGTCGCCCGCGCCATAGACCACCTGCTCCATCAGCGCCTGGCCGATGCCCTGCATGGCGCCGCCATGGACCTGGCCGGCCAGCAGCAGCGGATTGAGCGTCATGCCGAAATCGTCGACGATCACGTAGTTGACGATTTTGATGATGCCGGTGGCCGGATCGATCTCGACCTCCGCGACATGGGTGCCGTTGGGATAGGTGCCGTCGGCGCTGGCGAAGGTCGCGCTCGCGTTCAGCTTCGAGGGATCCGCGCCGGGTCGCTTGGCGAGATCGGCGAACGAGATCGAGCGGTCGGTGCCGGCGATGCGCACAATGCCGTCGGTGATCTCGAGGTCGCCGGCGCTGGCTTCCAGCGCCTGGGCCGCGATTTCCTTCAGCTTCTGCCCGAGCTCGCGGGTCGCGCGCTCGACGCTGACACCGCCCGACGGGATCGAAGCCGAGCCGCCGGTGCCGAGGCCCGTGGCGATCATCTCGGTGTCGCCCTGGTGGACGTGCAGGCGCTCGGGCGCCACGCCGAACTGCTCGGCAACGATCTGCGCATAGGCCGTCTGATGGCCCTGCCCGCTCGACTGGGTGCCGATCAGGACCGTGATATCGCCATTGGGGTCCATCCGCACATTGGCGGTCTCCTCGCCCATGGTGCCGCAGACCTCGACATAGCTCGCAAGTCCGATGCCGCGGATCAGGCCGTTCTTCTTGGCCGCCTTGGCACGCTTGCCAAAATCCTTCCACTCGGCGATCTCCATCGCGCGCTTCAGATGCGCGGCAAAGTCGCCGGAATCGTAGACCTTGCCGGTCGCGGTCTTGTAGGGCAGCGCCTTCGGCTGGATGAAATTCTTGCGGCGGACGGCATCCACCGTCATGTCGAGTTTTCGCGCGCAGGCGTCCACGAGGCGTTCGATGACGTAAGCAGCCTCAGGCCGCCCGGCGCCGCGATAGGCATCGACCGGCACGCTGTTGGTGAAGATGGTGCGCACCCGGCAGTGGAACGCCTGGATGTCGTAGAGGCCCGGCAGCATGCCGGCGCCGCCATGCGGGATATAGGGCCCGAAGGTCGACAGATACGCGCCCATGTCGCCCATCAGGTCGCAATCCATCGCGAGGAACTTGCCGTCCTCGGCCAACGCCATCTTCGCGGTGGTGACGTTGTCGCGGCCCTGCGCGTCGCCCATGAAATGCTCGGTGCGGTCGGCCGCCCATTTCACCGCCTTCTTCAGCTTTCGCGCGGCGACTGCCAACAGGGCGTATTCCCGATAGGGAAACAGCTTGGTGCCGAAGCCGCCGCCGACGTCGGGGCAGATCACCCGCATCTTGTCGGTCGGAATGTTGAGCACGTTCTGGCAGAGGATATCGCGCAGGCGATGGCTGCCCTGGCTGCCGACCGTCAGCGTCAGATGGTCGCGCTTGGCGTCGTATTCGCACACCGCCGCGCGCGTCTCCATGAAGTTCGCGACCACGCGCGGATTGACGATCGAGATCTCGGCCACCGCATGCGCTTTGGCAAAGGCAGCTTCGGTCGCTTTCTTGTCACCGATCGAGACGTCGAACAGCACGTTGCCGGGCTTGTCCGGCCAGACCTGCGGCGCGCCCTTCTTCACGGCATTGACGACACCGGTCACCGCCGGCAGCGGGCTCCATTTGACCTCGATCGCCTCGATCGCGTCGCGGGCCTGGTCGATGGTCTCGGCGACCACGAAGGCGATGGAATCGCCGACATGGCGCACTTCGTCCTTGGCGAGGATCGGGTAAGGCGGCCCGGTGAAGGGATCGGTCTCGAGATTGAACAGGCAGGGCAGATTGCCGAGATCCCCAACGTCATCGGCGGTCAGGATCAGCGCGACGCCGGGAAGGGTGCGGGCGCGGCTCGCATCGATGGTGTATTTGGCATGCGCATGCGGCGAGCGCAGCATCAGGGCGTGAAGCACGGCCTGCGGCGCATAATCGTCGGTATAGCGGCCCTTGCCGCGGATGAGCGCGTCATCCTCCTTGCGCAACACGCTTTGGCCAACGCCAAACTTGATGGGAGCCGCCATTTTTCTCGTCCCGTTTCTCATGGTTGTTTTGCCGGCATATTGCCGTGGAAAAACTGGCAAGGCAAACGGGTTTAGGCATGCGAAAACCGTCCAGCGCCCTCACCTGCCAGAGCAGGATGGAACGGGAGCGCCGCAACTCGGTCATTTGGCCGTGAGGAACGGTCCGCTTGATGGCATGATAGTTGCCGAACCCGCCCGCAGTGCACGCCTGAGAACAAGCAGCCGTGCTGACGGCTGCTTGCTCACAAAGCGCATGTCCGCTTCGGATGGCTCATCATTTACATCACACCACGGCCCCACGGCTGCGACGCGCGATCTCTCAGCGCATCGATAGCCCGTTCCGGCGTAAAGTAGTCGATCTCGCCGCGCGTCAGGCCGATATCCATCAGCTCCCGGTCACTCAGGTCCCGCAAGGCGATTTGTGGGCCGTGCCGCCAGCGCCAGTCCTGGAGCGCACGCCAGTATCGCGCGAGCAAGCCTGGGATGCTCCACGTCGAGGCAAGCTCGAGGGGGAGCCTCTCCGTCTCGGATGTCATGATCGTCTGTTGGGGTGGCATCGGACGCTCCTGCTGTTGTGCCGGCAGGGAAGCGTGGCCAAAACAAAAGGCCCCATCCGATGCCGGCGGGGCCTGGTGAAAAGATGTCGTCGTCGAATTTCTAGCGCGCGACTCCTTCCACGGCCCGGCCGAAGCGGGTCATGTGGTTGCGGTTGAGTTTGCGCACTGATTTGATCATGCGCTGCGATTACCATAGCAATCGCGCAAAATCAAGAGATGTGTGGAGGTCGGTTGCACCCTGGAAGCGAGCCCCTTATTCTGGCGCTTTCTTGCCTCTACACACGCCTCAGGACTTCGTCTGCTTCGCTTCCACGTATCGTGCGAAGTTGTCGAGGATTGCCTGCCAACCGCCTTGCTGCTGCTCGACCGAGTGCGTCGATTCGCCATCGAAGACCACGCGAACCAGAATGCCCTTCGGGCCGGGCACAAACTCGACTTCGGCATTTCGCTCGCCGAACGCGTATTCGATACGCTTGTGCTCGACGATTTTCGTGTAGGTACCGGCGAAGTCAAAGCCCATGCTGCCGTCCTTGGCCTCCATGCGCGATGAGAAGACTCCGCCTTCTCGCAGGTCGACGGTCGCCTTGGTCGTATGCCAGTCGTCGGACGCGGCGTTCCACTTCATGATGTCGGCAGGCGTCGTATAAGCGCGCCAGACCTGATCGATGGGGGCTGCTACGTTGGTTTCGACGGTGATCCTCATAAACAGTGCTCCTGGTTCGAATTTTGCCGGCTCGAGGTGATGGCATCACGTCAATTGTGCAGGGTCCATCCGCCGCACTTCCGAGATGTGTCCATCCAAGGACGATCGAGACTGGCCCGTGCCGACAAGCTCGAGCCGTCAATGCGTTGAAAATATGAAAAAGTTAACCCCGCACCAGTGAGACCAGCCAGCGGCGCCCGAACAGCGCAAGGATGGCGAGCGCATAGACGATCGTACCTCCGACGGCCAGCAGAAGCAGCGTCAATTCGTCCCGGAAGTGCATCGAGCCCAACGAAGGACTGCTGAAGCGCGCGATGAGCCAGAAGGCGGCGGCCAGGATGAGCCCGGTCAGCAGGAATTTGGCGAGCGACAACAGCCAGGCGCGGTCCGGCACGAGAAAGCCTCGCCGCACCGCGAAGAACAGCACCAGTAGCAGGTTGGTCCAGACGCCGACGGCAGTGGCCAGCGCAAGCCCGATCTGGGCCAGCGATCCCATCAAGGCAATTTTCAAGGCGACGTTGACCGCGATGCCGGTCAGCGACGCCCGCACCGGCGTCGCCGTGTCCTTGCGCGCGTAGAAGGTCGCGACCGCGCTGCGGATCAGTACGAAGGGGATCAGGCCGATGGCATAGGCCGCGAGCGTGGCGCCGGCAGCGGCGGCATCGGCTTTCGAGAACGCACCACGGGCGAACAGCGCGCGCATGATCGCGTCGGGCACGGTGAGGAAGGCGGCGACGAACGGCACCGAGAACAGCAGCGTGAAATCGAACGCGCGGCGCTGCGCCTTCATCGCACCGTCATGGTCGTTGGCCGTGATCCGCCGCGACATCTCCGGCAGCAGCACCGTGCCGATGGCAATGCCGATCACGCCGATCGGGAGCTGGTTGAGACGGTCGGCGTAATACAGCGCCGACAGCGCGCCCGCCGGCAGGAAAGTCGCGATGATGGTGTCGGCAAACAGCGCGAGCTGCGTGCCCATCGAGCCCAGCGTCGCCGGTCCGAGTGCCCTAAAGAATGCGCGGACGTCTTCGTCGAGCTTGAGCGGCGCAAAGCGCGGCAGGCCGCCATGGCGGGCGAGATCGCCGGCGAGCAGGAAATACTGCAAAAAACCCGAGATCAGGACACCCCAGGCGGCAGCGTGGCCCGCGCCGGGAAACCATGCGGCGAGCGCCAGCGTCATCATCATCGAGATGTTGAGGAAGATCGACGCGGCTGCGGCGCTCGCAAAGCGCTGCATCACGTTGAGCATGCCGCCATAGAGCGTCACCAGCGTGATCAGCAGTAGATAGGGAAAGGTGATCCGGGTCAGCTCGATCGCGAGCTTGCGCTGCTCGGCGTCCTCGGAAAAGCCGGGCGCCAAAATGCTCATGGCCTGCGGCATGAACACCCAGGCGACCATCAGCAGCACCACCTGCGAGGCCAGCAGCAGCGTGAAGATGCGGTCGGCGAACAATCTTGCCGCCCCCTCCCCGCGCTCACCGTGCACGTGCGCATAGGCCGGCACCCAGGCGGCGTTGAAGGCGCCCTCGGCAAAAATGGCACGGAAATGGTTGGGCAGCCGCAGCGCCACGAAAAAGGCGTCGGCCACGGGGCCGGCGCCGAGAATCGCCGCAAGCATGATGTCGCGGGCAAACCCCGTCAGCCGCGAGAGCAGCGTGTAACCACCAACCGTGAAGATACGTCCGAGCATCGTTCCCTTCTAAAGGAAGAGCTCGCGCAGCAAAACGGCGAATTCAGGTTGAAAGCGCGCCGCGCACGGCCGCGATGATTCGCTCCTGATCGGCTTCGGTCAAATAGGCATGCATCGGCAGGCTGATGACGTCCTGCGACAGGCTCTCGCAGCCCGGCAGGCCGCCCTCTGCCACCGGGTACTGCTTGTAGGCCGTCTGCTGATGCATGGACTTGCCATAATAGATCGCCGTCGGCACGCCCTGGGCCTTCAGCGCGGCGGCAAAGCCGTCGCGGTCGGTGCCCTCAGGAAGGCGGATCGTGTACTGCGCCCAGACCGACGTATTGCCGGGCGCCACGCGCGGCACGGTGACCACATTACCGAGACCGCGCGCGTAGCGCTCGGCGACCTTGTTGCGGGCGGCGATCTCGTCGTCGAAGATCTTCAGCTTCTCGATCAGGATCGCGGCCTGCATGGTGTCGAGTCGGCCGGTCAGGCCGAGGCGGACGTTGTCGTATTTGTCGACGCCCTGCCCGTGCACACGGATGCTGCGCAGCGTCGCCGCGAGCTCGTCGTCATCGGTGAAGATCGCGCCGCCGTCACCGAAGCAGCCGAGCGGCTTTGCCGGGAAGAAGCTGGTCGCGGTGGCGAGTGCCAACGTGCCGAGCTTGCGGCCCTTGTAGCTCGCGCCAAAGCCTTGGGCTGCGTCATCGAGCACGAACAGGCCTTCGGCCTTGGCGATCTCCGCGATGGCATCGTGATCGGCGGGCTGGCCGAACAAATCGACCGGAATCACCGCGACCGGCTTGAGGCCGGCTTTGCGGGCGGTCGCGATGCCGCGCTTGAGCGATTCCGGACTCATGTTGAAGGTCGCTTCGTCAACATCGACATAAACCGGCGTCGCGCCGGTCCGCGCCACCGGCGAAGCGGTCGCGATGAAGGTGAAGGACGGACACAGCACGGCGTCGCCAGGCCCGACATTCTTCGCCATCATCACCATCAGGATCGCGTCGGTGCCGCTGGCGCAGCCGATGACGTGTTTGGCGCCGCAATAGGCCGCAAGCTGCTTCTCGAGCTCGGCGACTTCAGGGCCGTTGACGAACTGACAATGATCGAGAACGCGCTTCACGGCGGCATCGAGCGAGTCGCCGAGCCGGCGGCGCTGCGAGGCGACGTCGATGAAGGGAATGGGTTCCGAACGCAGATGCTGGTTCATGGCGCCTTGCGGGTTTTGATCGGTCAACATGGAATGGGATCAGCCGGCGACGCGGCGCGGGCCCTTGAGGGCGGACGACTTGGCGGCGGGCCGCGACGGCGTTTCCAGGCACTGCGTCGCGATCTCGAGGCTGGCGACGCCCTCGTCGCCGGTGACCGCCGGCGTCTCGCCGTTGCGCACGGCCTTGAGGAACGCGATCAGTTCGGCGCGGAGCGGCTCGTCATGGCCGACCGGAAGATGCCGCATCGAATAGCTGCCGTCAGGCTTGAAGCCGAAACATTCGGTGACCTGGCGCGTCAGGAGATCGCCCATCACGTATTTGCCGCGGGTCGCGACCGTGACGCTGCGCGCCTTGAACGGCGTCAGCCAGTTGGTGTTGATGTGCGCGAGCACGCCGTTGGCGGTGCGGAACTGCAAGAGCGCGATGTCCTCGCGCTCGGCGACCGCACTCGACAATTGCGGCTGCACCTCGACGATGTCGGATTCGGTGAACCAGCGGATCAGATCGATGTCGTGCACGGCAAGATCGATGACGACGCCGACATTGGACATGCGCGGCGGGAATGGGCCGACGCGCGTGATCGCGATCGACAGAATATCCTCGCCCGCGATCGCCTGCTTGACGGCGGCAACGGCTGGATTGAAGCGCTCGACATGGCCGACCATCAGCGTCACGCCGGCCTTTTGCGCAGCCGTGACGATCTCGCGGCCTTCCGCGACCGTGGACGCAATCGGCTTCTCGACCATCACGTGGATGTTCTTGGCGATGCAGGCGAGCGAGACCTCATGATGCAGATGGGTCGGCGCCGCAATGGTGACGGCATCGACGCCTTCGGCCAGCAGCTGGTCGAGCGTCTCAAAGCTCGCGCAATTGGCAAGCTCCATCGCCCGCGTGCGATGTGCCGGCGAAGGATCGACGACGCCGACGAGGCTGACGCCGGGAAGACCCGCGAGCACGCGCGCGTGGTTGCTGCCCATCACGCCGGCGCCAATGACGCCGACGCGCAAGCCGGCCTTTGCCGGTGCAGATCCTGTGGAACTCATTTGAGCAAACCCCGATTCAACGCAAATCCCCGGGGCGCTTCTAGCACGGACGCCACATTTGTGGCGAATGCGGAGCTAGCGGTCCGGACACGATTTGATTCAAAAAGTTACACGTTCCCCGGGCCTTAAGCCTCTGGAAGAGACCACTCTTTTGGCCCGGGTCGCGTGATTCGGAGGGTGCTGGTTACGACCTTTGATAGTCGTCTTCAATCCGGATGATGTCGTCTTCCCCGAGATAGCTTCCCGTCTGGACCTCGATCAGCTCCAGCATGATTTTACCGGGGTTCTCCATCCGGTGCACCGCGCCCATCGGGATGTAGATCGACTCGTTCTCGTGCACGCTTTTGACGGTCTCGTTGACGGTGACGCGGGCGGTGCCGCGGACCACGATCCAGTGCTCGGCGCGATGATGGTGCTTCTGCAGCGACAGACGTCCGCCCGGCTTCACCACGATGCGCTTGACCTGGTGGCGCTCGCCATTGTCGACCGACTGGTAACTGCCCCAGGGCCGATGCACCTTGAGGTGCTCCTCGGTGACCTTCGGCGCGACCGCCTTGAGTTTCGTGACCAGCCGCTTGAGCCCGTTGGCATCCTTCTGGCGCGAGACGAGAACCGCATCCGCAGTCGCGACCACGATGAGATCGTCGACACCTTCGAGCGCGACCAGCGCGGAGTCGGTGGTGACGTTGCAGTTGCGGCTATCCTCGAACACCGCGGCGCCATGCGACGCATTGCCTTGCGCGTCCTTGTCCGACAATTCCCACACCGCGTGCCAGGAGCCGACGTCGGACCAGCCGCAGGACACCGGCACGACCGCGGCGCGCGCGGTCTTCTCCATCACCGCATAGTCGATCGAGATCGCCTTGGCCGCGCCGAACGCCTCGGGCTCCAGCGTCACGAAGCCGAGATCGCGGCCGGCATTGGTCACGGCATTGGAGATGGTCTCCACGCTCGCCGCATCGACCTTGCGGTATTCGTCCAGCAATACGCTGGCCGGAAACATGAAATTGCCGCTGTTCCAGAGGTAGCCGGAACTGACATAGTCGGCCGCCTTCACGGCATCCGGCTTCTCGACAAAGCGCGCGACCGCGTGCACCTCGCCTGAGATGATCTCGCCCGGGCTGATATAGCCGTATTCGGTCGCCGGCCGCTCCGGCTTGACGCCGAACGTGACGATGCGCCCGGCGCTCGCGGCGGTGAGGCCCTGGCGACACGCCGCGACGAAGGCCGCATTGTCCTGCACCACATGGTCGGCGGCGAGCGCGAGCACGATCGCCTCACTGGCGCGGTTCTGTGCGAACACCGCGCCAGCTGCGATCGCAGGCCCGGAATCGCGCCGCATCGGCTCGAGGATCACGTCGGCCTCAATGCCGATTTCCGCGAGCTGCTCCAGCACCATGAAGCGGTAGGAGGCATTAGTGATGACGATCGGGCGATCGAACAGCGAGGCCTCGGAGACGCGCAACAGCGTGTCCTGGAAGGTCGAGCGCGTGCCGAACAGCGGCAGGAACTGCTTGGGGCGCACCTCGCGCGAAGCCGGCCACAGCCGCGTTCCGGCACCGCCGCACATGATCAGGGGGATAATGCGTTTGTCCATCGTCATTTCAAACCTTGAGGTCGTTCCGATACCAGGTGACAAAATTACGAATTCCGTGCGCGATCGGCGTTGACGGTGCAAAGCCGGTATCGCGCATCAGATCCTCGACATCCGCGGACGTTTCCAAAAGGTCTCTCGGCAGCAATTCTTTGATCGCCGTCCGACCCAGCTCCAGAACTCCGATGACGTGCATCAGCTCTTCCGGGTGGTTGCCGACATTGTAGACCTTAGACGGCGCATTTGCGGCAGCCGGACGATCTGCGGTGATCCCTCATCCTGTTCCCAAGGACCGCTTCGCCCGATCTTTCGCCCGCTGCGCCTCTTTAGCCTCCGCATCGACGGGGCCGCAATAGCCGGCCGCCCTGCATGCGGGCTCCTGATCACCGCTATTGCAAGATCGGCGCCAAAACCATACCAAAGCGGCCGAATTCGGCGCCTTGCGTCGGGTTGCTTCAAAACCCTTGTTCATGCGGGCGAAATGCGCCGAATCCTGCTGTCGACGGCCAAGATCCTGATTTCCGGAGCGCTGCTGTACCTGGCGCTGCGCAAGGTCGATCTGTCCGAACTGTTTTCGCGTTTCACCGTGACCAGCCTGTTCTGGATCGGCTTGGCGATCGCCGTCACGTTCCTGCAAATCTTCGTCGGCGTGTTGCGTTGGCGCGAGATCAGCGCCGCATGCGGCGCTCCGCTCGAGCTCGGCCGGGCCATGCGCTACAACGTGATCGGATCGTTCTTCAACCAGACCCTGCCCTCGGCGATCGGCGGCGATGCGGTCCGGCTGTGGCTCGTCGCGCGCGCCGGCGCTGGCTGGCGTGCAGCGACCTACTCGATCTTCGTCGACCGCGCGATCGGTTTGATCGCGCTCGCGATCATGATCGTCGCGAGCCTGCCCTGGAGCTACGGCCTCATCGCTGATCCGCACGGGCGCTCGGCGCTGCTGCTCGTCGACCTCGCGGCGCTCGCGGGTGGCCTCGGCTTTCTGGTCTTCGGCGCGCTGAAATGGCACTGGCTGAAAACCTGGTGGGCCACGCATCACATCCACGCCTGTGCCGTGATCGCCAACCGCGTGATCTTCAGCCGCTCGCGCGGACCGGCCGTCGTGATCCTGTCGCTCGCCGTGCATGTGCTGGCCGTCGTGGTCGCCTGGTGCGTCGTGCAGTCGATTGCCGCGCCGGTCGGATTCAGCGACGTCTTTATGCTCGTGCCGCCGGTGATGCTGATCACGATGATGCCGATCTCGATCGCCGGCTGGGGCGTGCGGGAAGCCACCATGGGCCTCGCGTTCGGCTTCGCAGGGCTGGCCGCAAACGAGGGGGTCAACGTCTCGCTGCTGTTCGGCGCCGTGTACTTCATCGTCGGCGCGATCGGCGGCCTGGTCTGGATCCTCAGCGCCGAGAAAGCCGCGCAGGGATCGGCGCCGCTCGGGGTGCCGCAGTGAACGCGGCCGTCGATGCGCTCGGCGCCGTACCCTCGCTGCTTGCCGTTGCGATTGCCGCGCTGGTGTCGGGTGTCATCACCTGGAGCAGCCGCCCCCTGCTCCAGCGTTACGCATTGGCGCGGCCCAACGCGCGGTCCTCGCACCGTATCCCGACCCCGCAGGGGGCGGGCATCGCCGTGATATCAGCGACGCTGCTGGTCGCATCAGCCTGGGCAGTCTGGGCGAACATCGCGATTCCGCCGGCGCTGATCGCTGCGACGGTCCTGATCGCACTGGTCGGATTTGCCGACGACATCAAGTCGCTGCCGGTGCTGGTACGGCTCGTGCTGCAGGCCGCAGCCGTCGGCGCCGTCGTGTTCACCACGCCCGAGACCGCGCGCATCGTGCCGGCGCTGCCGCTCGCACTGGAGCGCGGACTCATCCTGCTGGCGGGCGTGTGGTTCGTGAACCTCGTCAATTTCATGGACGGGCTCGACCTGATGACGGTGGCGGAAGTGGTGCCCGTCACCGCGGCGCTGCTGCTGCTGGGACTGCTCGGCGATTTGTCATGGCCGGCCGCGCTGATCGCCGCGGCGCTGTGCGGCGCCATGCTTGGCTTTGCGCCGTTCAACAAGCCGGTCGCAAAAGTCTTCCTGGGCGATGTCGGCAGCCTGCCGATTGGCCTTCTGCTCGGCTGGTGCCTGCTCGAGCTCGCCTGGCGCGGGCAGCCCGCCGCGGCGCTGTTGCTGCCGGCCTATTACCTTGCGGATTCCACCATCACGCTGTTTCGGCGCATGGTTCGATGCGAACCGTTCTGGTCGGCGCACCGCACCCACTTCTATCAGCGAGCTACCGGCAACGGGTTCACGGTCAAGACGGTGGTCAGCGAGGCATTTGCGCTCAATCTCGTGCTGGCATTGCTTGCCATTGTAACCGTCCGGGCCGCTTCGATGGCCGTCACCGCGCTCGCGCTTGTGGCGGGAATGATTGCGACCGGCGTCGTGCTGCGACGCTTCTCGCGCTGTCCGGCGTCTTGAAGGACGTCAAGCGGCGGTCGAGCCAAATTCCGGAACTGCATCCTTCAGGATGGTTCGGATGGTGGCACGATCGTCGCGCGCGATCGCTTGTTCAAGCGTGGCAATCCATTTGCGCAGCGTCAGCATCGGCGGCTCGTTCGGCTGCGCCGCCATGATCCCAGCAACTCCGATCTCGCGAGTCGGTTCTTCGGAGGCGAACAGTATCTCGTGAAGGCGCTCGCCCGGTCGCATGCCCGTGAACACGATCTCGATGTCATAGCCGGGCTGTAGGCCCGACAGACGGATCATGCGCTCGGCGAGATCGACGATCTTCACCGGCTGCCCCATGTTGAGCACGTAGACCGCAACGTCGGGACGCTGCGCGTCAAGCGCGTGCGTGGCCGCGGTGATCACGAGATCGCAGGCCTCCCGGATGGTCATGAAGTAGCGGACCATGTCGGGATGCGTCACAGTCACCGGGCCGCCTGCCTCAATCTGGGCCTTGAACTTCGGAACCACTGAACCGTTCGAGGCCAGGACATTGCCGAACCGGACCGAGATCAGCCGCATCGGCGGCTTGGCGCTGCCGCTGGCTGCGGCAAGGTCGTGATCGAGCGCCTGGCAGTACATTTCCGCAAAACGCTTGGTCAGGCCGAGCATTGACACCGGTTCGATCGCCTTGTCGGTCGAGATCATCACCATCTCCTCAGCACCGGCCGCCACGGCGGCATCCGCAACGTTGATCGTGCCGAAGATGTTGGTCTTCACGCCTTCGCTCCAATCGCGCTCGAGAATGGGAACGTGCTTGAGCGCCGCCGCGTGGAACACCATGTCCGGCTTGAACTCCGTCATGAGGCGCATGATGCGCTCGCGGTCGCGAATGTCGGCGATCCGGCCTTCGATCTCAGCTGCCGCACCCTGCGCAGCAAGCGCTTCCGTGATCGCGTACAGCGCCGGCTCCGAGTTTTCCACGATTAGGAGCCGCGCGGCGCCAAACGCGACGACTCGCTCGCAGATCTCTGAACCAATCGAACCCCCGCCCCCGGTGACGATCACTGCTTTTCCGTTGATCAGCGCTTCAAGGCGTGCATAGTCGATCGCCTCGCTCGGCCGCAGCAGGAGGTCCTCAACCGCGACGGCGGTGAGCCGCGGCGCCTCGCCGCTTTCGAGCGATGGCATGCGGCTCACGATCACGCCTAGCTTGCGTGCCCGCATCAGGATCGATTCCGGATGGGCTTCCGGTTCGAAGGCCGAAGGCGTCATCACGACACGGGCGATCGCCTTATTGCGCTTGGCAAAATCACTAATAACGTCTTCGACGTCATCGATGCTGCCCAGCACCGGCACGTTGCGGATGAGCTGGCCCAGATCGGCACGCGACGGCGACAATATGCCGACCGGCCAGATCCGCTTGATCGCTCCGCTCTCGATGCCGCGGAGCAGAACCTCGGCATCCGCGGTCCGACCGATCAGCAGCGTCGGCGCGGTGTCATCGATGCGGGCGTGTCGCCGCACCCGCGCGTATCGGAAGTAGCGGTAGGTCATCCGCAGCGCGCTGAGGAAGGCGATCTCCAGAAACCAGTAGAGGACGATGGTCACCTTGCCGACAAAGAAGCTGCCACGGACATTTGGTGCAACGAAGACGTAGTCCAGCACGAGCAGGGCGACCGTCAGCACGGTCGCGGCGCGGATGATGTTCAGCGCATCCGGCAGCGAGATGAAGCGCCATTTCGTCGTGGTCAGGTTTAAGATGAAGAACACAACCACGCTGAAGGCGAGGAAGTAGGGCAGCATCTGGAACAATAGCGGCAAGCGTTCGAAGAAGCCGTCGCCACCTTCGAAGCGCAGATAGAAGGCGGCAAAGAGCGCCGCCGCGGTAGCTAGCAAGTCGTGGAGCGCGATCAGGAAATTGCGCGAGGTGAGATGCGAAAGATGCGTCATCCGCCGACCAATGAAAACCCAGTTAGATTGCAATCTGGCGCGCTGATAGCCCATCTGGACCAGACTTGCCAGCCGCGCGACGCTCAGGAACCGGCCTCCCTCATTTTCGACTCGACCTGATGTGCCCGGATCACCATGCCGCCGGCTACGCCGACGCCAATGACGTACATCCAGCCCTCGTGGAAGTCGAACAGGTGGGAGTTGAACAACGAGGTGAAGACGTTCTGCACTACGACTAGCAATCCGATCCAGTTGGCAAGTCCGCTGCCGCGAAACAGCCGCAGATGCAGGATCCAGATAGCGTAGAGGACGACGATCCCGATGACGCCCCATTGCACGGCAACGCTCAGCGTCTGATTATGCGGATTCCCGATCACCTCGGCGGATGCCAAGTACTGGCCTTTGGGCGTTGCGACCCGCTCGAACAATCCGCGCGTCGAGCCCGTGCCGTGTCCTTTGATCGGCGCCTCCGCGAAGAAGCCGAGCGACTTCCGCCAGAATTCGAGCCGCAGGCCCAGCGAGGTGGGCTCGCCCCTTTCCACATAGCGCGTGTAGTCGTCCGTAAACCTCTCAGCCGTCTGGCGCAAATGCGGCGAAGCCTGCCAGGCTAAAAAGGCGCCGGCGAGCAGCGCAGCGGCGACGATCGCAATGCTGCGCCATTTGAGATGAACCAGCGAGAACACGCCGAACATGATCGGAATGGTGACGAGTGCGGTGCGCGACACCACCACGAAGATCATATTGACCAAGAAGCTCAGCGCAACCGCCGTGAGCAGCCCGGCTAACCAGTATCGCTTTTCGCGAAGCAGCCTCACGATCGGATAGGCGAGCGCGACCGCGCAGAGAGTGAATTCCTGGCTCTGGTCGATGTAGTTCTTGACGAAGATGCCGCGTTCGGGCGCATCGGTCTTAAGCGCGAGGTCCGGGTAGAACGCCACCAGCCAAGACATCATCGACAACAAGGCGCAGGATGCCAAGAAGGCGATGAAAATCCAGTGCCCGCGTGGCGAGCGCTCGAAATGGTAGAGCAGGACGGGCAGCACCAGCAGCTTGATGGTCGGATTGACCGCATAGAATCGCGCGCCCCAGGTCGCATCCGACCAGAGCGTCCCGACCAGCGCGAGCAGCACCAGCGCGATCGGCGCGATGCAGATCGGCCGCTTCAGCGATTGCAGGAACGCGCGGACGTCGAGGAACGGCACCATGCACAGTAGCATCAGCGCGTTGAAGATCCCCGCAAGCGAGGTCGACCAGGGCAGGGAAGCCGCGGTCAGGACCGCAAATATATCGACGGTCTCGCGCCAGGCGATGGGGCTGCGCAGCCGGCGAAGCACAATCTCGCCCGTCGTCTCGCGTGCGAGCGCCGTCACTTGTCCCCTCCCCGCGCGCGATGCACCAACGCGGTCGTACTGAAGCCCTGGAGGATGTCGACCAGCACGACCGTTCCGCCCGCGGCCTCGACGACCTCATGGCCGATCACCTGCTCGCGGGTGTACTCGCCCCCTTTGATCAGCGCGCTCGGCTTGATGCGAGTGATCAGGTCGATCGGCGTATCCTCATCGAAAATAACGACGAGATCAACGGCTTCGAGCGCCGCCAGCACCTCGGCACGCGCGCGCTCGTCCTGAACGGGACGATCGGCGCCCTTCAGCCGCCGCACCGAGGCGTCGCTGTTGAGCCCCACGATCAGGCGGTCGCAGGCGGCACGCGCCGCGGTCAGCACCTTGACGTGGCCGGGATGTAGGATGTCGAAGCAGCCATTGGTGAAGCCGACGCGCTGGCCCTGCCTCTTCCATTCGGCGAGCTGCGCGTCGAGTGCGGCCGGCTCGAGCACGATCTTCTCTTCGGCGGCGAGACTGGCATGCGGCAAGATCTTGCGGCGCAGCTCGGCCGCACTGACGCTGGCGGTGCCTTGCTTGCCGACGGCGACGGCGGCGGCGGCGCTGGCCATGCGCAGCGCCGTGTCCCAGTCCGCTCCCGTGGCGAGCGACACCGCAAGCGCCGCCGCAACGGTATCGCCGGCGCCGGAGACGTCGCGCACCTTGATTGGAAACGCCGGAACGTGAACGGCCGCGCCACTGCGCGGCACCAGCGTCATGCCGTGCTCGCCTTGGGTGACCAGGATCGCTTCGCAATCGGCGAGCCGCATCAGGTCCTCGCTGGCATCGACGATGCTCTGCGGCGTGTCGGCGCGGCTACGCGTCGCTTCCGAAAATTCCTTGCGGTTGGGCGTGAGCAGTGTCGCACCGCGATAGATCGCCCAGTTCAGGCTTTTGGGATCGACGATCACGGGTTTGCCGAGTTTTCGCGCGGCGTCGATGGTGTGGCGGATGACGCGGGCGGTGAGCACGCCCTTGGCGTAGTCGGACAACAGCACGATGTCGGCGCGCGCGATCTGCGGCAGGATGGCTTCGATGAGCTTGGTCTCGATCGTATCGCAAGCAGGCTTTGCCTGCTCCCAATCCGCACGCAGCATGTGCGTGGAAAAATGCTCGGAGACGAAACGGACTTTTCGCGTGGTCGGACGCGAGGGATCGCACACCAGCACGCTTTCGATTGCGCCCTGCTCCGCGAGCGTCGAGGCCAGCTGCCTGCCCGCCTCGTCCTCGCCAACGAGGCCGACGAAGATGCAGCGCGCGCCGAGCGCGGCGACGTTGCGCGCGACATTGCCGGCACCGCCGATATGGATCTCGCTGCGCTGTGCCGCGATGACCGGGGCCGGCGCTTCCGGCGAGATCCGCGACACCTCGCCATAGACGAACTCGTCCAGCATGATGTCGCCGATGCACAGTACCGTGCGGCCCGAGATGGCTTGCGCGAGAGCATCGAAATCGAGAATGGGCGCCGGCATGGTGATGGGCCTCAGCGGAAGCGGTCGGGCCGGTCGAGATAATCCCCGACATAGGCTTTCACCGCGTCCTCGAGCGTCGTGAAGCCGCCATTATAGCCGGCGCGCTGGAGGCGATCGACCTCGCTCTGGGTGAAGTACTGGTAGCTGCCGCGGATCTGCTCGGGCATGTCGATGTATTCGATGTTGGGGCTGGCGCCGAGCGCGGCATAAACCGCCAGCATCAGATCCCTGAAGCTACGCGCCTTGCCGGTGCCGACATTGAACAGCCCGGACACCGACGGCGTCGCCAGCAGCCACATGACAACGCGCACGACGTCGTCGACATAGATGAAATCGCGGCGCTGATCGCCGTCGGCGATGCCCTCGCGATGCGACTTAAACAATTGCACGACGCGGCCCCCCTTGACGTCGTCGAAGCGGCGCGCCAGCACGCTCATCATCGAGCCTTTGTGGTATTCGTTGGGCCCGAACACGTTGAAGAATTTCAGCCCGGCCCATTGCGGCGGCAGCTTCTCGCCGTTCGCTGCGCGCTCGGCGACCGCGAGATCGAACAGGTGCTTGCTCCAGCCGTAGAGGTTCATCGGCCGCAATTTCTTCAGCGCAGGGACCGAGGTCTCGTCGTCAAATCCTGCCTCGCCGTCGCCATAGGTCGCCGCCGAGGAGGCGTAGATCAACGGCACCGCATTCGCCGTGCACCAGTCCAGGAGGCGCACCGACAGGCGGAAGTTGGTCTCGAACACCAGGTCGCCGTCGGTCGCGGTGGTCGCGGAAATCGCCCCGAGATGGATCACCGCATCGAGCTTGCGGCCCTTCAGCCAGTCCGGCAGCTCAGCCGGCGGCACGATATCCACAAGCTGCCGCTTGGCGAGGTTGCGCCATTTGCCCTCGTTGCCAAGGAAATCGCAGACGACGACGTCGCTGCGACCAGCCTCGTTCAGCGCGGCGACGACATTCGATCCGATAAAACCGGCCCCGCCGGTCACCAGCAACATTCCAACTTCCCTGCCAGATTTTGCCTGCCCGAAGTTTTGCGGCCCGGTTCTGCCCTAGCGCATGATCCGCCAAAGTGTAAGCGGTTTTGGGATGGCCGCTGAGCCGGCTTTACCTGCCGGCCCGGAGCGGCTAACCGAACCGCCACATAAGCGCACCGGCCTTATTAACGAATGAACCAAGATTCGCAACTTAGCGGTGAGACAGATCGGGGCGACACGCGCCCGATCCTGATCGTCCCCTACATGTGGATCGGCGATTTCGTCCGGAATCACACCGTGGTGCGGGTCCTCAATGAGCGCTGGCCTAACCGGCCGGTCGATCTGCTCACGACGTCCCTGTGCGCCCCCTTGGTCGATTACATGCCCGGCGTGCGCGAAGGGATTGTGTGGGACCTACCGCGCAGCCGGCTCGCCGTGAGCCGCCAGTTCGGCTTGGCGAAGCTCCTGCGCGAGCGGAACTACGGCACCGCCCTGGTGCTGCCCCGGACCTGGAAGGCCGCCATTGCGCCCGCTTTGGCGGGGATTCCGGAAAGGGTCGGCTTCGTCGGCGAGTTCCGGTTCGGCCTGCTCAATCGCTGGCGCTGGGGCGAAAACAAGCTGCCCCGTTTCATCGACAAGAACGCCGCCCTCGCCCAGCCTTATGGCGCTTCGTTGCCGGCGGAATGGCCGGTGCCGCAATTGCGGGTTCCGACCGAGGACATCGTCCGCTGGCGGCAGGCCAATGGCCTCAGCACAGGCGCCGCGGTGGCCCTGGCCCCCGGCTCGGTCGGCGTCTCAAAACGTTGGACCTACTATCCCGAGGCCGCCCGCTTGCTCACCGAGCGCGGCCTTGAGGTCTGGGTTGTCGGCGGCCCCGGGGAAAAGGGCCTGGCCCAGGAGATCGTCGCGGCCGGCGGCCCGGGGGTCCGGGACCTCACCGGCAATGATCTGCGCAACGGCGTGCTGGCCATGGCTGCAGCCGGCGTCGCGATCTCCAACGATTCCGGCCTGATGCACATCGCAGCCGCCCTGGGCACGCCGACCATGGGCATCTTCGGCCCGACCAGCCCCTATCTCTGGGCCCCCCTCAACGGCCTCGCCGCGACCGTGGTGCAGGACAAGAGCGTGCTCTCCTGCCAACCTTGCCAGAGCACGATCTGCAAGATGAACGACCACCGCTGCATGCGAGATATCGCGGCGCAGGACGTGGTCGAGATCGCGAGAGACGTGCTGGCGAGGACGCAGGGACTTGGAAATGTCTGATGGCCGCGCGGCGAAGCCCGCCGCATTCCTCGATCGCGACGGCGTCATCAACCGTGACGATGGCTATATCGGCACGCAAGACCGCATCCGCTGGATGCCCAACGTTGCCAGGGCCATTCGCCGCCTCAACGAGGCCGGCTATTGGGTATTCGTCTTCACAAACCAGTCCGGCGTCGCGCGCGGCCTCTTCACTGACGCCGACGTGAACCGGCTGCACGGCTGGATGTGCGCCGAGCTCGCCCGTGACAGCGCGCGGATCGATGACATCCGCTTCTGTCCATACCATCCGCAAGGAACGGTCGCCGGCTATATCGGAGAGCATGATTGGCGCAAGCCCGCACCAGGTATGTTGCGCGATCTCGTCCAGCACTGGCCGGTGCAATTCGACGGCAGCTTCGTAATCGGAGATCAGGCTCGGGACATCGAGGCCGGCAAGGCGCTCGGACTGCCGGGCTTTCTCTTTCCAGGCGGCGACCTCGACGCGTTCGTGACCGAGGTGCTCGCCCGGACCAAACGACCGTAGACCGCGGCGATCCGGCGGGACATCGAGTCGAGAAAGGACGTCAACGGGTGTCGTGCCGGAGTGTATCCCTGGAGTCGCGCATAATCTGCAATGCCGTCTACTTGCAGTGTCTCGTCTGACGGCTCAAAACAAGTTCGTAAATCCGCATTTGCATTGCGCAGGCCGCCAAACCATTGATTCCGTTGCCCGGCTAGTGCATGGGGATATATTTTCTCCGCTCGCTCAGAGCAGTGGCCGATAAACCTCACCGATCCGGGCTGCCTCGGCATCGAGGCTGAATCGTTCGAGCACCCGTGCCCGCCCGCGCTCGCCCATCGCGATCGCGGCGGCCACGTCACGCATCAGCGGTTCGACCGCAGCAGCCAGCGCGTCCGCATCACCGGTCGGGATCAGGACGCCGGTCACGCCATCCTCGACCACGAGTTCGGCCGCGCCGGCGCTCGCGGCGACCAGCGCGGCCCCGGCCGCCATCGCCTCGATCAGCGTCAGGCCAAAGCCTTCGTTGCGCGAGGTGAAGGCGTAGATCGTCAGCCGCTGATACCAGCGTTGCACCTCTTCGATCGGCAGCTCGCCGGTGATGACGATGCGCGATTGCAGACCGGCGGCCTCGATCCGCTTCTTCAGGTCGTTTGCAAAAGCGGTTTGCTCGGGTGTGACCTGGCCGACGATGATTGCGGTGAAATCCAGATAGCGCGGCAGCAAGCGGCACATCGCATCGACGAACACATCGGTGCCCTTCTGCGCGCGCACCCGGCCGAAGCAGCCGATCGCGTAGCGGCCGGGCAGCGAAGTTTCCGCGAAGGCGGCAGTGCGGTCGAGCGGCGGCGCATAGACGCCGGTGTCGACGCCGTGCGGAATCACGGTCGCCTTCACTTTCAGGAACGAGCCCGAAAGATCTGATGTCGCGATGATCGCGTCCATGCGCCGAATCAGCCAGCGCGTGATCCAGCTGTGATGGCGCTGTGCCGCCGAGGTGAAGACGAGCTTGAGCGGCCAGCCGAGCGCGCGCAACAGCACGCCCGCGATCATCTCGTTGTTGCGGCGCGCGTGCCAGATCACCGGCGCCTTGCGGCGCCACAATCTCAGGAGATCGGCACCGCTCAGGCGCGCGACCCCCTCCGGCGCGTCGGAGCCGAACCACGCGGCGCGAAACAGCCTTGCCAGCCGCGGCGCCACCATCCGGTTGGTCGCGGTGACCCCGGAATAGCGCCTGTGCAGATTTGGCACGATCACTTCGAGATCGCCTGGGGAATTCGCCACGTCACGCTCCGTTTCGAAAGTCCCTATACGCAACATTAAGCATAGTGACCAGTTCAGCCGCGCCGATACCCACTCTTCACCACGTAAACGTTAGCTTGGAGCGTTGATCGAAGACGGGTGAGATCATGACTGTGCTTGTCACCGGCGGTGCCGGCTATATCGGAAGCCACACGGTTCTGGCGCTGGCGGAAGCCGGCGAGGACGTCGTCGTGATCGACGATCTCTCCACCGGTTTCTCCGCCTATCTGCCCGAAGGCGTGCCGCTGTTCATTGGCGATGCCGGCGACGAGAACCTGCTCGAGGGCGTGATCGCCCAGCACAACATCGAGAGCATCATCCATTTCGCGGGCTCGGTGGTCGTGCCGGATTCGATGCGCGATCCGCTCGGCTATTACCGCAACAATTTCACGACCGCGCGCAACCTGCTCAATGTCGCGGTCAAGCGCGGCATCGACCGCTTCATCTTCTCCTCGACCGCGGCGGTCTATGGCGATCCGGACCAGGTGCCGGTGCCCGAGCATGCGCCGACACGGCCGCTGTCGCCCTACGGTTCGTCGAAGCTGATGACCGAGATCATGCTGCACGACGTCGCCGTCGCCTACGGCATGCAATACGTGACCCTGCGCTATTTCAACGTTGCGGGTGCCGATCCGCAGGCCCGCATCGGCCTTGCCACCGCCGGCGCCACGCATTTGCTCAAGATCGCGGTGGAAGCCGCCACCGGCCAGCGTGCCAAGATCGACGTGTTCGGCACCGACTATCCGACCCAGGACGGCAGCTGCATTCGCGACTTCATCCACGTCACGGACCTGTCGCAGGCGCATCGCTCGGCCCTCGCTTATTTGCGCAACGGCGGTGCCTCGACGACGCTCAATTGCGGCTATGGCCGCGGCTATTCGGTGCTGGAGACCATCGACGCGGTGCGCCGTGTCTCGGGCCGCAGCTTCGCTGTGCAATACGCGCCGCGCCGGCCCGGCGACATCATGACCATGGTCGCCGACACCAGCCGGATCCGCAGCCTGCTCGACTGGAAGCCGCAATACGACGACCTCGAGACCATCGCAGCCCATGCGCTGGCCTGGGAGGACAAACTGTTCCGCGAGCGTCACGGCGAGCTCCGCCACGCCGCCTCGGCCTAGATTCCATTCCAGCGCAAGCCCTTAATTGGGCTTGAAAAGCGCTGGCTTAGCGGGCACAGAGGCCGTTCGATCCCTGACGCGCGGGCAGGCTTTTTCCTGTGCCGTCAATGGACTACGGATGGCTCAGTTTCCAAAGAAAATCACCGACGATCCCTATGCGGCAGCGGTGCTGATTCGCCGCCTGGTCACGGAACAGGGGATCCTCTACTGGCGACGCTACCTCGTCGCCTTCGCGCTGATGGCGCTTGCCGCCGGATCGACCGCGGGCGCGACCTACGTGCTCGGCCAGGTCATCAACCAGGCCTATGTCGACAAGAACATCCCGGGCATCGCGATGTTCTCGGGCATCACCGTGGTCCTGCTCTTCATCAAGGGCGTGGCGACGTACGGTCATATGGTGATCCTGACCAAGATCTCCAACGCCATCCTCGCCACCAACCAGCGCCAGCTGTTCGCCAAGCTGATGCGCGAGAGCGTCGGATTCTTCTCCGAGCGGCATTCGTCGGAATTTCTGGCGCGGCTGACGGCCGGCGCAAAGTCCATCACCGACGTCCTCAATATGCTGGTCAATGCGGTCGGGCGCGACCTCATGATGCTGCTCGCCATGATCGGCGTGATGGTGTGGCAGGACCCGGTGATGTCGTTCATCGGCCTCGTCGCCGTGCCGCCGGCGATGCTGGTGCTGCGCAAGCTGGTGAAGCGCATCAAGGGCCTCGCCTACAACCAGTTCACCGGCACCGCCGACATCCTGGAGACGATGCAGGAATCGCTGCAGGGCATCCGCACGGTGAAAGCGTTCACGCTCGAAGACACCATGCAGACCCGCATCGACGAGAACATCGCGATCGTCGAACGCAACGCCAACAAGATGGCCCGCGTCGCCAACCGCTCCAATCCGCTGATGGAGATGCTCGGCGGCTTCGCGGTCGCCGGCTGTTTGCTTTACGGCGGCTATAGCGTAGTCGCCCTCAACGCCACGCCCGGCGCGTTCTTTTCCTTCATGACCGCGTTCCTGATGGCGACCGAGCCGGCCAAGCGGCTGGCACGGCTCAACATCGACCTCAACAGCCAGCTCGTCGGCGCCCGCATGCTGCTCGAAGTCGTCGACAGCCCCGCGAGCGAGCATTCCGACGACGACAAGCCGGCGCTGAAACTGTCGACTGCCCGCATCGAGCTGCGCGACGTCAGCTTCTCCTATCGCAACGGTGAGACCGTCCTCAACCGCATGAGCTTTGTTGCCGAACCCGGCAAGGTCACTGCGCTGGTCGGCCCGTCCGGCGGCGGCAAATCGACCGTGCTGGGATTGCTACTGCGCTTCTACGAGGTGACGCAAGGCCACATCGTGATCGACGGCCAGTCGATCGGCGCCGTCTCGCGAAAATCGCTGCGGGCCCAGACCGCCTATGTCGGTCAGGACGTCTATCTGTTCCGCGACACCATCCGCAGCAACATCGCGTTCGGCCGCGCGGGCGCGACTGAAGACCAGATCATCGATGCTGCGAAAGCAGCCTGCGCGCATGATTTCATCATGGGCTTCCCGCTCGGCTACGACACGCCCGTCGGCGAGCACGGCACCCAGCTGTCCGGCGGCCAGCGCCAGCGCATCGCGGTTGCGCGCGCGCTGATCAAGAACGCGCCGATCATCCTGCTCGACGAAGCCACCGCCGCGCTCGATTCGGAGTCCGAGCGGCAGGTGCAGGAGGCGATCGAGCATCTCTGCCAGAACCGCACCACCATCGTGATCGCGCACCGCCTGCACACCATCATGCACGCCGATGCGATCCTGGTGGTCGAGGGCGGCGAGATCGTCGAGCAGGGCCGGCATGACGAGTTGCTCCGCCGCGGCGGCCGCTACGCCTCGTTCTTCCGCCTGCAGCATCACGACGCCGGTGCTCTGGCGCCGATCAGCGCAACCGCATAGAGTTCCCTTCACCTCAAGAGCAGCGAGATCGCACCATGAACGCCGCCTCCTACGTCATCCCGCTTCCGACCCAGGCTTCGCTTCCCGTCGTCGGGGAAAGCGGCCGTTATCCCGTGCGCCGCATCTGGTGCGTCGGCCGCAACTATCTCGAGCACATCCGCGAGATGGGCAATGACGAGCGCGCCCCGCCGTTCTTCTTCGCCAAGCACGCCGACATGCTGGTGCCCGACGGCGCCACCATTCCCTATCCGCCGCTGACCAAGGATCTCCATCACGAGGTCGAGCTGATCGTCGCGATGAAGAGCGGCGGCCTCAACATTCCCGCCGACAAGGCGCTCGACCATGTCTACGGCTATGCCGTCGGCATCGACCTGACCCGCCGCGACCTGCAGATCGCCTCGCGCAAGAAGGAGCGTCCGTGGGAGGTCGGCAAGTCGTTCGACTATTCGGCGCCCTGCTCCGCAGTGCAGCCGGCATCGAAGATCGGCCACCCCGCCAAGGGCAAGATCTGGCTCACGGTCAACGGCAAGGAAGCGCAGAAGGGCGACCTCACAGAGCTGATCTGGAACGTGCCCGAGATCATCTGGCAGCTCTCGCAGCAGGTGAAGCTCGCCGCCGGCGACATCATCATGACGGGTACGCCGGCCGGCGTGTCGCAGCTCCAGCCCGGCGACAAGCTCGAATGTGGCGTCGACGGCGTCGGCACGCTGAAGGTGAGCATCGGTCAGCCGGAATAAGGCTGGGCTCGAGATCACGGGACAGCAAAGCCCCGGGCATCGCGTCCGGGGCTTTTTTGCGGATTCAAGTTCGCCGCTCGTACGCCCCCGCGGCGTTGATGTCCTTTCCCGTGTAATCGGTCATCATCGCGGTCGCCACCAGCGTCACGACGGCGCAAATCGCGATGTAGACCGCGATCGCGGTCGCCGAGTGGAACGTGCCGTACAGCCAGGTAGCGATCAGCGGTGCGGGGCCGCCGGCGATCACGGATGCGAGCTGATAGCCGAGCGAGGAGCCGCTGTAGCGCAGGCGTCCGGTGAAGCTCTCGGCGATCAAGGCGGCTTGCGGTCCATACTGCATGTCGTGCGGAATCAGCGACAGGATGATCGCGAGGAAGATGATGGTCAGCGACCCCGTATTGAGCATGGCGAAATAGACGAAGCCGAAGATGCCCGTCACGGCAGCGCCGAGCATATACATGTTCTTGCGGCCGATCTGATCGGAGATATGTCCGCACAGCGGGATCGACACGAACGACAGCACCGAGGCCGAGAGCACCGCGGTCAGCAGGAAGTCGCGCGATACGTGCAGGGTGCCGATGCCATAGGAGAATACGAACGCCGTGAAGATGTAGAACGGCGCCTGCTCCGACATGCGCGCAAAGGCAGACAGTAGGATCTCCTTCGGGTATTCCCGGATCACCGTGAGCATCGGCGTGCGATCGACCTGGCGTTCGGCCACGAGCTTGGAGAACACCGGGGTTTCGAGAATGCCGAGCCTGATATAGAGGCCCACGCCGACCAGGATGATGCTGAGCGCGAAGGGAATACGCCAACCCCATGCCAGGAACTGATCACCCGCCATCTGGCTGAACACCAGCACGGCAAGATTGGCGAGGAAAAGCCCGCAGGGCACACCGAACTGCGGCCATGATGCGATCAATCCACGGGATCGGTCGTTGCGCGCCCATTCCATCGACATCAGTACCGAGCCGCCCCACTCACCACCGACTCCGACGCCCTGAATGAACCGCAGCACGGTCAGGATCACGGCGCCCCAGATACCGATGCTGGCATAGGTCGGCACCACGGCCACCGCAGCGGTCGCCAGTCCCATCAAGAGCAAGGTCGCGATCAGCGTGGATTTACGTCCGATGCGGTCGCCATAATGGCCAAAGATTGCCGCGCCGACGGGCCGCGCGGCGAATCCGACCGCGTAGATCGCAAACGCCTCCAGCGTGCCGACCCAGGGATCCGAGTGAGGGAAGAAGAGCTTTGCGAAAACCAGACCCGTGACGGTGCTGTAAAGAAAGAAGTCATACCACTCGATCGCGGTCCCGATTGTGGAGGCGATCACGGCGCGGCGAAGCTGGCGCTGATGCTCGGGGGCGGTAAGTCGGGCGGCGTCGAGATCAAGGGTTGCCATGGGAGCGCTTCCTCAGATTGGCCCCCGCTTGCGTGGTTTCACCTGTTATTGTTGCTGAAAAAACGACATTGGGTTCCAAGGGTTCCAACCGAGCTGGGATGAGAGGGTAAAACTTTAGTCGGCCCACAAGCCCGGCGGCACTACCAAGCCTTCACCGGCCGATTGGCGTGGCTTGTCTGCGGCACACCCCGATTGAGCGACATGTGCGAATGCACACATAGCCAAGCATCGCCATGTCTTGAAAACACCATCGTGGCCCGGCCGGGACGTGGAAACGCGCTGCCGTCGGGATGATAGCCGGTGCTCGTCCACGGCACGATCACGGTCGCTATCGTGTCATCGGACGATGCCAGGACCGAGGCCTGGTTGATGACGAAACGGAAGTCGGACGTCTTCGGCCACACGTTGTCCCATTGCGTGGTGACCCATTGGTCGAGGCCGGGAATGACGTCATTGTGCGTGCCGAAGGCCAGCACTTCCGGATGGAAAAGCGGCCGCGCCGAAGCATAGTCGACCTCGCGGACATAGCCCGCGAAGGTCTCCAGCCAGTGCTGAAAGAACTGCGTGATATCGGTATTCGCGGTCGGCAAGGAGGCCATCGTCTGCTCCATGTTCGGCAACTCAATCGCGGCAATCTTTGTTGCCATGAGGCGAACCGTCCAGCAAGATATGTGGAGAGCACCGGTGGAGATCGATCGACCAGCCGGGCCGATTTCATGGAGCCAGACTCATGAGACGCCTTCTCCTGCTTGCAGCCATGCTTATCGTCTCGTGCAACGTTGCCAGCGCGCAGTCCGTTCAGCCCTATGCCGGTCTTGAGCATCGCCCCATCAAGGCGCTGTCGCCGCAGCAGATCGACGATCTGCGAGTCGGACGTGGCATGGGCCTGGCACTTGCCGCCGAGCTCAATGGATATCCCGGTCCGAGCCATGTTCTCGAGCTCGGTGATCGGCTTGATTTGACTGCGGATCAGCGCATCCGGGTTCAGCGCCTCTTCGATGCCATGAAGCAAGAGGCGGTCCCGCTAGGTAACACGCTGGTCGAGCAGGAAACGGAGTTGGACCGCCTCTTCTCCGCCCGCGTCGTGACATCGGAGTCACTCAAGACAGCCCTCGTTGCCATTTCGGAAACCCAGGCACTGCTCCGCGAAAGCCACCTCAAATATCATCTGTCGACAACCGCCCTGCTCGATCAGAGCCAAATGCAGCGATACGCGGAGCTGCGCGGTTACCAACGCCCTGATGGCTCCGAAGAACACAAGCACCGTCACTAAACGCGATCACCGCAATGCCAACAGCACGATGAGACCGAGGATCACCGCCGTCAGCGAATATTTGAGCGTGTAGTAGACGTTGCGATTCCATTCCTTGACCTTGCGGCTCGCAAGATGGATCTCGTAGAGCTTGCCGAACACCTTGTTGAGCAGGCCGACGCTCTCCCTGTCGACGTTCTGGGTTGCAGAGGCCTTGACGATGTGGTGGCTGACCCAACGGTTGATCGCGGTCATGAAGCCGTATTTCATCGGACGCTCGACGTCGCAGAACAGGATGATGCGGTTGACGTCGGTGGCATTCTCGGCGCTGTGGATGAAGCTCTCGCCGACCATAAAGGCCTCACCGTCGCGCCAGACGCATTCGACGCCGTCGACCAGGATGCGGCACTTGTTCGAGTTCGGCGTGACAAGACCGAGGTGGTAGCGCAGCGAACCGGCGAAGGGATCGCGGTGGGCGCCGAGCTTGCCGCCCGGCGGCAGCATCGCAAACATCGCACCATGCACGCTCGGAATGGAGTTGAGCAGCTCCACCGTCTTCGGGCACAGCGTGCGCGCCGAAGGCAGGAAGTCATCGTACCATTTCAGGTAAAAGCGTTTCCAGCCGCTCTTGAAGAACGAATAGAAGCCCCAATCGTTGTTCTTCGCCGCCGCGCGAATGAAGCCTTCGTCGAACAGGCGAACGGCCTCGTCGCGAATGGTCTCCCAATTTTCGCTGAGGGCTTTCAGCTCCGGAAACTGCTCCACCGGGATCACCGGCTTGTTCGGCACCGCCGAGCCCGCTTACATCAGCACATTGTAGGGCGCGAGATAGGCGGAGTGGTCCCCGAGCTGGCGCGCTAAGCGCAGCCGCTGCTTGCCGCGGAAATGAACGTAGATCGTCGATGCTGCCAGCACATAGAGAATGACGAGTTGCGGCGCAAAAAGCTGTTTTAACATCTCCCCCGTTCCCCGGTGATTCAACCGGGGACGTGATCTATCCCGACGCGGCCCGAGCGGCAAGATATTCGCCGGTGGGTTGCAATCACGCTCCGGAGATCAGGGCTGGGAACTTGAGGCCGAACCGAGCCGAATCAGCCCGTGACAGGGCCTGGAGGCCCTTGAAGGTCAGGCGCTTGGGGTCAGTGACGCCGGCAAGATACAGGCGGCGGATGAACGCGATGATGGTTTCGCGGTCGCAATCGGTCAACGCGACGACGGCGTCGACCGCGATTCTCTGGGCTTCCATTGGGCTCACCTCGGCCTTGCAAGTAACCCCGGCCGAGACAGGCTAGGACTCCGCGGTTAATCCGGCGTTAACCGTTCGGGCAACATGGCCGATTAACCCGACCCGCCGTATACGCAAAACAACGCATTGCCCGTGCGCGCAGCGGCTCACCGGGCAGTGATGCCGTTCTTGAGCCGAGCAAACTGTTTCTTCAGCCGCGGCACCGCAAAGTCCGTGAAGGTCCGCACCTTCGGCACCGAGAGCCGGCCCTGCGGACAGATCAAATGCGCGGGCATCTCGGGATCCCCGTGGCCGGCCAGGACAATCTCGAGTTCGCCGCGCGCGACCTGCTCACCTACCTGGTACGAATACATTCGCGCCACACCGCGGCCGGCGACGGTCGAGGCCACCGCCGCATAGGTGCTGTTGACGACGAGCCGCGGCGTGAACTGCACCGTGCGGGCGGCTGACGACCCGGCCTGCGGTGCAAAGGTCCAGGAATTGGGAAGGTGCGCCATCGCGACGATCTGGTGCTTGGCGAGGTCGCCGGGCTCGGTGATGCGCGGGTGCTGCTTCAGATAGCGCGGTGATGCTACCACGACACGGCTGATCTCACCGACCCGCATCGCGACCATTGCCGAATCCGCGAGATGACCGATGCGAAGCGCGACGTCGACCCCCTCCTCGATCAGATTGACCGCGCGATCGAACAGCAGGAGTTTTGCCGAGACGGTCGGATAGGCGTCGAGAAACGCATCGAGGATCGGCCGCAGCACCATCTCACCCGACACCACAGGCGCAGTGATCGTGAGCAGGCCGCGGGGCGCCGTGCGCGGCCCGGCCGCGATGTCGTCGGCCTCCTCCAACTCGGTGAGCACGCGGCGACAGACCGCGACATAGCGCTCGCCCTCCTCGCTCAGCTTGATGGAGCGTGTGGTCCTGTGCAGCAGCTCGGCACCGACCCGCTGCTCCAGGAAAGCAATGGCGCGGCTCACCGCCGCTGGCGAACGGCCGAGCTTGCGGCCGGCGGCGGCGAGGCTGCCCTCGTCCACCGCAAGGACAAACACCTTCATCGCATCCAGACGATCCATAGGTTTCCCGCCGGCCCATCGAGGTCAGACTGGAAGTTAGGCTTTCGCTCCTGCCGCGACAACCACCGCCGGGAGCCCACCCGGCATTCGTTCGCGGCGCGAAAGAGTGTCTGCCGGACAACGTGTATTCGCAGCCGGCCCGCTGCGGCGTACCTCGTCGACCAAGCCAGCCGCTGCTGGCGCAGGTTCTGAAAGCCAACAACAGGAGCCCATCATGGGTATCGAACAGAAGGTTGCCATCATCACCGGTGCTTCGCAGGGCATCGGTGCCGCCCTGGTCCAGGGTTTTCGCGATCGCAACTATCGCGTCGTCGCGACGGCGCGCTCCATTAAGCCGTCGGGCGATGAAGATGTCCTCACCATTGCCGGCGACATCGCCGACCGGAAGACCGCCGAGCGCGCGGTCTCGCAAGCCGTCGCCCGCTTCGGCCGCGTCGACACGCTGGTCAACAACGCCGGTATCTTCGTCGCAAAGCCGTTCACGCAGTATACGGCGGAGGACTATGCAGCGGTGATGGGCACCAACGTCGCTGGTTTCTTCCACGTCACGCAGCTTGGCATCGCCGAGATGGAAAAGCAGGGGTCCGGCCACGTCGTCCAGATCACGACGACGCTGGTCGACCAGGCCAATTCGAACGTGCCCTCGGTGCTAGCCTCGCTGAGCAAGGGTGGGTTGAGCGCCGCGACGAAGTCACTGGCGATCGAATATGCCAAGCGTGGTATCCGCGTGAACGCGGTGTCGCCCGGCATCATCAAGTCGCCGATGCATCCCGTCGCGACGCACGCCCAGCTCGATGCGCTGCATCCCGTCGGCCATATGGGCGAGATGTCCGACATCGTCGATGCCGTGCTCTACCTCGAGGGCGCCTCCTTCGTCACCGGCGAAATCCTGCATGTCGACGGCGGCCAGAGCGCCGGCCACTGAACGCTAGCGCCTTCGCGCACGAGGACGACATGACAGACGCAGATGCCAAGCAGCAAGTCCACCCCCGATCGCATCAGCGGTCGGGTTCGACATCACGGACTTCCTCACAGCAAACCCGGCGATATGCGGTAGCAGGATTGTCCGCATCGCTGGTCGGGCTTGGCCTCGCGCGCTTTTCCTACACGCCGCTGATCCCGGCCCTGATCGCCGCAAAATGGTTCGACCCGTCCGACGTCGTCTATCTCGGTGCAGCGAACCTGGTCGGCTATCTTGCCGGCGCGCTCGCGGCGCGGACCGTGGCCGCGCGCATCGGCGCCGTTCGCGGCTTGCGGGCGATGATGTTGCTCGCGACCCTCTCCTTTTTTGCCAGCTCGACCCGGTGTCGTTCACCTGGTTCTTCGCCTGGCGCTTCCTGTCGGGGCTCACCGGCGGAATCATCATGGTACTGGTGGCCTCCGTCATTCTGCCGCATATCTCGGCGGCGAGGCGCGGCATCGTCGGCGGCGTGATCTTTGCCGGCGTCGGGCTCGGTGTCGCCGCATCCGGCACGCTGGTGCCGCTGTTGCTGCAGCAAGGCTTGCAACAGAGTTGGTATGGTCTTGGCGTGCTCGCGGGCACGCTCACGCTGGTGAGTTGGTGGAACTGGCCCGCTGAGGCCAAGGCCGATACCGTGTCATCGCAGCGGGCGAAGCACGCTTCGCCCGCTGCTCGCGGCTTGCTCGTCCAATACGGCCTCAACGCGGTGGCGCTGGTGCCGCACATGGTCTTCATCGTCGATTTCGTCGCGCGCGGCCTCGGCCAGGGTATTGTTGCGGGATCGCACTACTGGGTGCTCTATGGCCTTGGCGCAATCGTCGGCCCGGTGGTCACCGGTCATCTCGGGGACCGCGCTGGGTTTAGACCGGCGCTGCGCGCCGCCTTCCTGATCGAAGCGGCCGCCGTGTTGCTCCCGACCGTCAGTACCGCGCCTCTCCCGCTGATCGTATCGAGCGTGGTGGTCGGCGGCTTCACACCTGGCATCGTACCGCTCGTGCTCGGACGCATCCATGAGCTGGTCCCACTTTCTGCCGAGCAGCAGCGCACGACATGGAGCCATGCCGCGACCAGCTTTGCGCTGTTCCAGGCGGCCGCGGCCTACGGCTTCTCCTGGATCTACGCACAGACCGGCGGCGATTATCTCGTCTTGTTCGCGCTGGGCGGCGGCGCCGTGGTGCTTGCACTCGCGATTGATCTTGCCCTGCCGCTTGCCACGCGCAAGGCTTAGAACGTCGCGGTCGTCGCGATCAGGAATATTGCATCACGCCGTCGTCGATCCGGCCCAACCGCAAGGAGACGATGTCGAGCGCGTAGTTCTGGTAGAGCCGCCACGGCTGCTTCGAGCCTTGCTTCGGCATCTTTGCGACCGAGCGCTGCACATAACCCGAGGTGAAATCGAGCGACGGCTGCGCCGTGATCGTGGGATCGTCATTATGTGGCATGCACTGCCGGAAATTGTGCCGGTCCATGTAGTTGATGAGCCGACAGACATATTCGCAGGTGAGGTCGCATTTCAGCGTCCATGATGCGTTGGTGTAGCCGAACGCAGAAGCCATGTTGGGCACGTCGGCATACATCATGCCCTTGTAGGTCAGCGTGTTGGCGAAATCGACGGCGCGGCCGTCGACACTGATGTCAAGACCGCCGACGACCTGGAGCACCAGTCCCGTCGCGGTCACGATGATGTCCGCCGCAAGCTCGCTGCCGTCCTTCAGGCGGATACCATCGTGCGTGAACGTGTCGATCTCTTTGGTGACTACGGAGGCGCGCTGCTCGCGGATCGCCTTGAACAGGTCGCCATCCGGCACGAGGCAGAGCCGCTGGTCCCACGGATTGTAGCGCGGCGTGAAATGGGTCGCGACGTCGTAGTCGGGGCCGAGCGCCATCTGCACGCCCTTGAGAACCAGCTCCTTCACCTTCGCAGGGCGGCGCCGACTGAGCTGGAAGAAGAACATCCCCCACATCACGTTGCGCCAGAGAATCAGGTGATGGGCAAGCCGCGTCGGCAGATTGCGCCGCAATTTGTTGGCGACGGGATCCTGTGCAGGGCGCGACACCACATAGGTCGGCGAGCGCTGCAGCATGGTGACCTGCGCGGCCGTCTTGGCGAGCTCCGGCACCAGCGTCACCGCGGTCGCGCCCGAGCCAATCACGACGACGCGCTTGCCCGCGCAGTCGATGTCGTCGGTCCATTTCTGCGGATGCACGATGCGGCCGGCGAAATCCGCAACCCCCGGAAACTCCGGCGTGTAGCCCGCCTCGTATTTGTAATAGCCCGAGCACATGAACAGGAAATTGCAGGTGAAGCGCACGGTTTGTGCCACGCCCTCGCCGGTGATGCGCTCGGCCTCGACGGTCCAGCGCGCCTCACTCGTCGACCACGCCGCACGCTTGACCCGATGGTGAAAGCGGATGTGCTTCTCGATGCCGTTCTCGGCTGCGGTTTCGCGAACGTAGCTGAGAATTTGCGCGCCGTCGGCGATCGCCTTCGGATCGGTCCAGGGCTTGAAGGAATAGCCGAGCGTGAACATGTCGCTGTCGGAGCGGACGCCGGGATAGCGAAACAGGTCCCAGGTGCCGCCGATACAGTCGCGTCCCTCAAGGATGACGTAGCTCTTGGTCGGACATTTGGTCTGAAGATGATAGCCCGCGCCGATCCCGGACAGGCCGGCACCGACGATCAGCACGTCGAAATGGTCTTGAGCCATTGTTTCCTCCGATGCCAAGGATTGTCTGACCGCGATCATTGCTCGTCAACTGGCAATCGGCCTGACACAACCTCGAGGAGACGCGTGCGTCACGCTCAAGACAATAAAGCCCCGGATCGCTCCGGGGCTTTGCATCGAAAATAGATACGATCAGCGGATCAGTAGCGGTAATGGTCCGACTTGTACGGACCTTCCTGTTTGACGCCGATGTAGTCGGCCTGGTCCTTGCGCAGCTCGGTGAGCTTGACGCCGATCTTGGCAAGGTGCAGGCGCGCGACCTTTTCGTCGAGCGACTTCGGCAGCACGTAGACTTCCTTCTTGTACTTGCCGTCCTTGTTGTTGGCGAAAAGCTCGATCTGCGCCAGCGTCTGGTTGGTGAAGGAGGCTGACATCACGAAGGACGGATGGCCCATCGCGTTGCCGAGGTTCACGAGGCGACCTTCCGACAGCATGATGATGCGATGCTTGTCGGGGAATTCGATCTCGTCGACCTGCGGCTTGATGTTGGTCCATTTCAGGTTACGCAGACCCGCGATCTGGATCTCATTGTCGAAGTGACCGATGTTGCAGACGATGGCGCGATCCTTCATTGCGCGCATGTGCTCGATCGTGATGATGTCCTTGTTGCCGGTCGCGGTGACGAAGATGTCGGCGCGGGGCGCGGCGTCTTCCATGGTCACGACTTCATAGCCTTCCATCGCCGCCTGCAGCGCGCAGATCGGATCGACTTCGGAGACCATGACGCGGCAGCCGGCCTGCCGCAGCGAGGCGGCCGAACCCTTGCCGACGTCGCCGAAGCCCGCGACCATCGCAACCTTGCCGGACATCATCACGTCGGTGCCGCGGCGAATGCCGTCGACCAGCGATTCACGGCAGCCATAGAGGTTGTCAAACTTCGACTTGGTGACGCTGTCGTTGACGTTGATGGCGGGCCATAGCAACGTGCCGGCCTTCTGCATGTCGTAGAGACGATGCACGCCCGTGGTGGTTTCTTCGGAAACGCCCTTGATGCTCTTGGCGATCTCGGCGAAGTAGCCCTTCGGCTTCTCCTTGAGCTGCTTCTTCAGAAGCGCGAAGAAGACTTCCTCTTCTTCCGAACCCGGCTTGTCCAGGAACTTGGTGTCGCCGTTCTCGGCGCGCAGGCCGAGATGGACGTACATGGTGGCGTCGCCGCCGTCGTCGAGGATCATGTTCGGGTGACCGCCGCCGTGCCAGTCGAACAGCTTGGCGGTGTAGTCCCAGTACTCGGTAAGGCTCTCACCCTTGACGGCGAACACTGGAATGCCGGCGGCTGCGATCGCCGCCGCGGCGTGGTCCTGCGTCGAATAGATGTTGCAGGAGACCCAGCGGATGTCGGCGCCGAGCGCGGCCAGCGTCTCGATCAGCACGCCGGTTTGGATCGTCATGTGCAGCGAGCCGGCGATACGGGCGCCCTTCAGCGGCTGCTTCGGGCCGTACTCCTCGCGGGTGGCCATCAGGCCGGGCATCTCGGTCTCGGCGAGCGAGAGCTCCTTGCGGCCGAAATCGGCGAGCGAAATGTCCTTGACGATGTAATCTGTGAAGCCGGGCTTCGCGTTCATTGCGGGCGTCCTGTTGTTGAATTGGTCATCCCGGGTCACCCTGGAGGGCGAGCCCGGAATCTCGATGCGATCGATTAGGAATTCCGGGTTCGCCGCTGTCGCGGCGCCCCGAAATGTCGTCGGTGATCAGACCGCGCGCTTGAGCGCTTCGACGAGATCGGTCTTCTCCCAGGAGAAGCCGCCCTCGTTGTCGGGAGTACGGCCGAAATGGCCATAGGCGGAGGTGCGCGCGTAGATCGGGCGGTTGAGATCGAGATGGCTGCGGATGCCACGCGGGGTGAGATCCATCGCCTTGGCCGCGGCCTTCTCGAGCTGATCCTCCGACACCTTACCTGTGCCGTGGGTGTCGATGTAGATCGACAGCGGACGCGCCACGCCGATGGCGTAGGCGAGCTGCAGCGTGCAGCGGTCGGCAAGACCGGCCGCGACGATGTTCTTGGCGACATAGCGGGCAGCGTAAGCCGCGGAGCGGTCGACCTTGGTCGGATCCTTGCCGGAGAACGCGCCGCCACCGTGCGGAGCCGCGCCACCATAGGTGTCGACGATGATCTTGCGGCCGGTCAGGCCGGAATCGCCGTCGGGACCGCCGATGTAGAACTTGCCGGTCGGGTTGATGTGCCAGATGGTCTTCGACGTGATCCAGTCCTTCGGCAGCGCCTCGCGCACATAGGGCTCGACGATGTCGCGAATTTGCTTGGACGAGATGTCCTCGATCAGATGCTGGTGCGACACCACGATCTCGCGCACGCCGACCGGCTTGCCGTTCTCGTACTGCACGGTGACCTGGCTCTTGGAGTCCGGGCCCAGCACCTTCTCGCGGCCGGAGTGGCGCGCTTCCGAGATGAGGCGCAGGATCTTGTGGGCGTAAAAGATCGGCGCCGGCATCAGATCCGGCGTCTCGTTAGTGGCGTAGCCGAACATAATGCCCTGGTCGCCCGCGCCCTCTTCCTTGACTTCGCCCGGCTGCAGCGCATCGACGCCCTGCGCGATGTCGGCCGACTGCGGATGCAGCAGGATCTCGATGTCCGCCTTCTCCCAGTGGAAACCTTCCTGCTCGTAGCCGATGTCCTTGATCGCGGCGCGCACGACGCCTTCGATCTGCTCATTGGTGACGGAGGCAGGACCGCGGGTCTCACCGGCGATCACGACCTTGTTGGTGGTCGCGAGCGTTTCGCAGGCGGCACGGATTTGCCACGGATCGATGCCTGCTTTCGGTCCTTCGCGGTAGAACAGATCGACGATCTCGTCGGAGATCCGGTCGCACACCTTGTCCGGATGGCCTTCGGACACGGACTCGCTGGTGAAGAGATAGGACGCGCGCATCAGTAACCCCTTGTTCCGCCGCTAGCTGGCGGGTGTTGCGATATTTAGCTTTGAATGATGTCAATCACGCCGGCGCGAGATGACGTAGGATTCGTCGAGAAACCAGAGCCCATTGTACTTTCGCAGCACGTCCCTGGCGGCGTCCAGAGTGCGGCCGTTTTGAGTCATTTCCGTCAACCGGTCGTCCTCAATCTGAGCGACATACACCGCCGCATTCCAGGCTGCAAAGGCTGTCGAGGTTCCGATAGTGCCTGTCACCTCGTTGGGCAGCGCTTCCATATCATACCTGAAGATCGAGCGGTTATCAGCGTAAGCATTAAAATTTAAGTCGCGGCCCACCGAGCCGAGCTCGTACTTCACCGCGCGCAATAGCTCATGACGGCTCACCGAGAAAGGATTTTCTCCGGGCCAGATCGCCTGGATCATCTCCATGCCTGGATCCTGGCCATGGGAGTGAATACCGATCAAGCGGCCGCCCGCCCGCAAGGCCCGGGCCAGGGGCGCAATGATCCGTTTTGCCCGAAAATTGACCGAGGACAGCGCGCGGTATGGCTGGGATGCAATAACGAGGTCAAAATTGGCCTCGGCCTGGCCGGGCCGTGGAATGGTCGAATCGAGCAAAAACCGCTGATCTTCACGGTAGAGCACCAGCACGACAGGCCGCTCATAGAGCGGCATCCCCGTGCGCGGGCTGACCGCCGCGCGCCAGTTCTGCTCCAAAAACGGCTTCAACTCCGCGATTTGCGTCTCGAACTCGCCCGAGGAAGCTCCCCGCAGGGGAACCTCATGCCAGACAGTGGCAGCGGCCGCCGCGGGCGATGCCGGCGTGAGCCAGGGCGCCTCCGCGTAGAGCATGTTGGTAAAGACAAACACCGAGGCCGGATGCTCAAAAATGCGATCCGGCACCTTGTCCAAGGTCAGGCGGAGGTCCTCGAGACTGAGCTCCTTGCCGGCGACATAGAACGGCATGTGCGGAAAGCGCTGGTGCATCGAGCGCAGCACGCGCGCCAGTACCGTGCCGTCGCCAACGCCGGCATCGAACACGCGCAGCGCCGGGGGCCGGGGATGGATGCTGGCAAGCTCTAGCGCCACACGCTCGGCGACCACCCGCTTCTCACTGCAAGTGTGGACGAACAGCAGGTATTTCTGCCGGTTCTCGAAAAAGCGGAAATTGCCGCGCGGATCGCGCTTTTCCGGGGGCACCTGAAGCCCCCGCGGCGGCGGCACGCCGCCGGCCATCGATGCGGCCATGTAGGCCTGGATCCGGTCCAGGGTATCGATCGTGATGCGCTTGCCCTCTCGCAAGCGGTGCACGAGCTTCCCATCGTTCACCGCGCGCCGGCCGAACGTCGACTCCGCCATGTCCGCCTTACGGCAGAACTCGGTGATTTGGCTCAGGATTTCGTCATTCTTCATGGAGTGGGACGCGGTGGGCAGAAGGATTGGGTAGTGCCTCCTAGCAAAATCTGCCCACTGAGGGAATAGGGATAGATCCCCCTTGTTTGCCGTGTGCACAACTGGGAGGCCGTGAACCACCTTCCCTGCCGGGCAACAAACAGACGCCTCTCCTCTACGGGACCACCGCCAATGCGTCGCCTGCTCGTCGCGCTCTGCCTGCTTGCCGCAACCCTGTGGTCGGCGCCAGCTTTTGCACAGGCGCGCAACCAGCTTGGGCCGCTCTGCACCACCGACACCACGCCGGCGGAACAAATGATCGACGCCTGCAGCAAGATCATCGCGCTGAAGGTGTTCAAAGGCGAGCAGCTCGCGACGGTCTATTTCTGGCGCGCGGTGGGCTGGAACAAGAAGGGCGAATACCCAAAGGTCGTCACCGACGCCACGGAAGCGATCCGGCTCCAGCCGAGCCAAGCGGCCTACAACCTGCGCGGCTCAGCGTATTACGACAAAGGCGACTACGAGATCGCGGTCGCTGACTTCGACGATGCGCTGAAGCTTGGCCCGCCTGATGGCACCATCTTCCACAATCGCGGCAATGCCTGGCGCGGCAAAGGCGATTACGCCAAGGCGATCGCCGACTACGATATGTCGATCAAGGCCAATCCAAAATCGGCGTTCTCGTTCCAGAACCGTGGTATCGCTAAGGAGGCACTTGGCGATCTCGACGGCGCGCTGACCGACATCAACCAGGCGATCCGGCTCGACCCGACGCTGCCGCAGCCGCTGATCAACCGGACCGCGATCTGGCGTGTCAGAGGCCATTACGATCGCGCGATTGCCGACGGCAGCGAAGCGATTCGGCTCGCAAAAGAGAAGCCGCCCGTCAACATCATGACGCCGCCGAACAGCGTGCTGATCTCAGGCTACACTCATCGCGCGCTGGCCTATGAGGCGAAAGGCGATTACGCGCACGCGAGCGACGACTACAAGGCAACGCTGGCGATCGCGGCGTCCGATGCCGGCAGCAAGGCCAATCAAGCCACCACAAAGGTGCGGCTGTCGCTGATCACCGACGCAAGCGCACCGATCCCGCGCGATGCGCCGTCACCGACGACCGAGGCGGCAAAGGCACCGGCTCCCCAGCAGACCGGTGCCGCGCCGCCCCCCCGCGCCTGCTCCGGCCGCGCGCGGCACGCGCATGGCGCTGATCGTCGGCAACGGCGCCTATGCGCATGTCAAGGCGCTGCCAAATCCGCCCAATGACGCGCGCGCTGTCGCGAAGAGCCTGCGCAACATCGGCTCCATCGTGTCGGAAGGCGTCGATCTCGACCGCGCGGCGATGCAAAAAATGACGCGTGACTTCTTGCGGGAAGCGGCGCGGGCGCAGGTCGTATTAGTCTACTATGCGGGCCACGGCGTGCAGGTCGACGGTCGCAACTATCTCATTCCCGTCGACGTCGAACTCAAGCCGGGCGCGAGGATGACGGACGCGATGATCGACATGGACACGATCATGGCCGGCCTCGACGACCAGGTTCGCACCAACATTTTAATCTTCGATGCCTGCCGCAATAATCCGATGGCACAGCAGGTCGCATCAGCCAGCACCAACCGCGCCATCGAAGCTGCCTCGGGCCTCGCAGCGCCAACGAGCCTGGGCGCCGGCGCGACGCTCGGCGCCGGCACGCTGATCGCTTTCGCCACTGCGCCGGGCCAGGTCGCTCTCGACGGCGAAGGCGCCAACTCGCCGTTCTCCGCCGCGCTCTCCCGCCACATCGGCACGCCCGGCCTGGAAGTGCAGCAGATGCTGACACGGGTGCGGGCGGAGGTGGTTTCGACCACGAAGAGCAAGCAGGTGCCGTGGTCGAACTCGTCGCTGCTGGGAGAGGTCCATCTGGCGGAGAAATGAGGGGCGTGTTTGCTACGGGTGCGAAGCGTCGTGCCTCATACTCCGTATCGTCCCAGCCTAGTGCGCAATTGCGCACTAGGCCGGGACGACATCGGGGGTGTTGCGCCAGTTAACCCTCACTCACGCGACAGGCTGCGTAGAGCTCAATTGCCCCACACTTCCTTTGCGATGTCCACGGCGAGGCTGAGCTTGGCCCACTGCTCCTCCTCCGAGAGGATGTTGCCTTCCTCGGTCGAGGCAAAGCCGCATTGCGGGGAGAGCGCGAGCTGCTCCAGCGGGGCGAACTTGGCGGCTTCCTCGAGACGCCGCTTTATCGCGTCCTTGTTCTCGAGCTCACCGAACTTCGAGGTGATGACGCCGACCACGACGACCTTGTTGCCCTTGGGCAGGAAGCGCAGCGGCTCGAAACCACCGGCGCGGTCGCTGTCGTATTCGAGGAAATAGCCGTCGTAATTGGTGCCGGCGAGCATGGTCTCGGCAACCGGCTCGTAGCCGCCCGACGAAATCCAGGTCGAGCGGAAATTGCCGCGGCAAACATGCGTCGTCACCACCATGTCGGCAGGCTTCTCGGCCAGCGCGTAGTTGATGACGCGCGCATAGATCTGCTGGAGACCCTCGGGATTGTCGCCCCGCTCGCGCGCCTTCTGCAATTCGTCCGGCGAGCAGAGATAGGCCCACACGGTGTCGTCGAACTGGAGATAGCGGCAGCCGGCGTCGTAGAACGCCTTCACGGCCTTGCGGTAGGTCTTGCCAAGGTCTTCGTAGAAGGCATCGAGATCGGGATAGACGTCCTTGGAGATCGCCTTGCGGCCGCCACGGAAGTGCAGCACCGCCGGCGACGGGATCGTCATCTTGGCGGTGACGTGAGCCTGGTCGGCAACCTTCTTCAGGAAGCGGAAGTGATCCAGCATCGGGTGGTCATCGGGGAAATCGAGCTTGCCGATCACGCGCACCGCGTCGTGCCGGGTCTCGACGCCCGCAAACTGGATGCCGGTGTCGGGGTGAAACATTTCACAGCCGGTGAGCTTGGCCAGGAAGTCGAAATGCCACCAGGAGCGGCGGAATTCGCCGTCGGTTGCGAGCTTCAGGCCGAGCGAAGCCTGCTTATGCACGACCTTTTCGATCTCCAAATCCTCGATCTTGCGCAGATCGTCGGCCGAGATCTCGCCCTTCTCCAGCCTGGCGCGGGCTTCCTTGATCTTGGCGGGACGCAAGAGGCTGCCGACCTCGTCGGCGCGGAAGGGGGCTTTGGTTCGCTGCATTTCTTACTCCCAGTTATTTTTAGTGGGCCGCCGCCCCTGCAACGCCGAGGTGGCGCTCGAGGACCGACGGGTCGGCCTTCAGCGCGGCGCTCGGGGCGTCGTGGACGATCGTTCCGCGCTCCAATATCACAACACGGTCGGCCAGCCCCAGAATCTTTTGGGCATTCTGCTCGACGATGATCGAGCAGATGCCGCCCGCCCGCGTGATGGTCCCGATCGCCTTCAAGAGCTCCTCGACGATGATGGGGGCAAGGCCCTCGGTCGGCTCGTCCAGGAGAAGCACTTTGGGATTGAGGGTCAGCGCGCGGCCGATTGCCAGCATCTGCTGCTCGCCGCCGGAGAGCTGGTTGCCAAAATTGCTCCGCCGCTCCTTCAGCCGCGGGAACATCTCGTAGACCCTTTCGACGGTCCAGGGACCGGGCTGGGCCACTGCGGACATGTTCTCCTCCACCGTGAGCGAGCGGAAGATGTTGCGCTCCTGCGGCACCCAGCCGATCCCGGAGCGCGCCCGTTGGTCGGGCCGCAAGGTCGTGACGTCGGTACCGGCGAGCCTGACAGTTCCGGAGAAGCGACGGGTGACGCCGACGATCGAGTTGATCAGCGTGGTCTTGCCGGTACCGTTGCGCCCCAACAGCGCCAGCACCTGGCCTTCGGCGAGACGCAGGGACATGTTCGGCAGCACCACTGCCTCGCCGTAACCGGCGCGAAGCGAGTCGATCGCGAGCAGGTCAGACATTGACCGCCTCCTCGCCGAGATAGACCGCCTTGACCTGCGGGTCGCGCGCGACCTGTTCGGGCGGGCCTTCGGTGAGCAGCGCGCCGGAGACCAGGACAGAGATGCGGTCGGCGAAGGAGAACACGAGGTCCATGTCGTGCTCGATCAGCAGCACGGTGACGTCGCGCGGCAGGCTGCCGACGACGGCGAGAATGTCGTGGCGCTCGCTCTCGGGCACGCCGGCGGCGGGCTCGTCCAGCAGCAGCACGCGCGGCTTGGCGGCGATCGCGACCGCGATCTCGAGCAGGCGCTGCTTGCCGTAAGGCAGCGTCACCGTCTGTTCGTTCATGACGTCGAGCAGGTGGAAGCGCGTCAGGAGGTCGGCGATCTCGCCGTTGACGTCGCTGCGCGTGCCCATCCGCCGCCACCAGTCGCCGCCATGGCCGAGGCGCTCGGAGACAGCGAGACCGATGGTCTCAAGCGGAGTCAGGTCGGGATAGAGCTGGTTGATCTGGAAGGTGCGCGACAGGCCGCGCAACACGCGCTTGTGCACGGGCAGATCCGTGACGTCCTGGCCTTCGAGCAGGATGCGGCCCGAGTTCGGCTTGAGCACGCCGGTGAGCTGGTTGATCACCGTGGTCTTGCCGGCGCCGTTGGGGCCGATCAGCGCGTGGCGGGCGCCTTGTTCGATTTTTAGCGACAAGTCGCGGGTGACGCGCAGACCGCCGAACTGCTTTTCGAGATTCTGGGTTTCGAGCACGATGGTCATGCGTCGCTCTCCGGCACGGCGACGACGGCCTTGCGCCCCGCTATCTGCCTGATGACCAGATTGGGCACATACAGCATCCAGCGATGCAGGCGCTGGCGGCCGACCAGGACGATCACGACCAGCACGAGGCCGATCCAGAACTGCCAGTATTGCGGAGTGATGGTCGAGAACAATTCCTGCAGCATGCGGAACAGCACCGCGCCAATCAGCCCGCCGTAGAGATAGCCGGTGCCGCCGATCACGAGCACAAGCATCAGGTCCGCCGAGCGCTCGAAGGCGAACACATCGAGCGAGGCGATCGCGGTAGTCTGGGTGAACAGCGCGCCTGCGATGCCGGCATAGAACGCCGCGAGCGTGTAGATCGCAATCAAGCGGCGGTTGACGGGGATGCCGATCGCGGCCGCGCGCAGCGGATTGTTCTTGATCGCGCGCAATGACAGCCCGAACGGGGAATGCACGACCCGGCGGGCGAAAAGGAACAACAGGAACAGAACGGTGAGCGAATAGAAGAAGCCGGTCTTGCCGAACATGTCGAACGGAATCTCACCGAAGATCGGCTGCATCTCGATACCCTGCAGGCCGTCGGTGCCGCCGGTGATGCTGGAGAAGCGTTCGGCCAGCGCCTCAAGCAACAACGCGATGCCGAGCGTCACCATCAGCCGCGTCAGGTCGACGCCGCGGATCACCAGGAAACTGGTGGCGAAGCCGAGCACCATCGCGACAATGCCGGCGACGACAAGCGCAAGCACGGGCTCGTTGATGATCCCGTGCAGCGCAAGAAGCCCCGCCGCGTACGCGCCGACGCCGAAGAAGGCGGCATGGCCGAGCGAGACGATGCCGGCGTAGCCGAGGATCAGATCGAGCGACATCGCAAACAGCGCGAGCCGCAGGATATCCGTCATGATCAAGTAGCGCGAGGGAAATACGAAGCCGCAGGCCAGCACGATCAGCCAGAAAGCGGCCTCGCCATAGTGCCAGCGTGCCTGGCGCTGGGCGTGATAGCCGACGTCGGAGGAGGCGCTCATCGGCGAACTCAACGCGCGGCCGTGCGGCCGAACAGACCGTTCGGGCGCCAGATCAGGATCACGATCATCATGGTGTAGATCACGAAAGGTCCCATCTTCGGCACGTAATATTTGCCGGCGACGTCGCCGATGCCGAGCAGCAGCGAGGCCAGAAACGGGCCGGTGATGGAGGATGAGCCGCCGACGGTGACCACGATCAGGAAGTAGATCATGAACTTCAGCGGAAAGTACGGGTCGAGGCCGAGGATCTCGGCGCTCAGCGCGCCGCCGAGACCGGCCAGGCCGCAGCCAAAAGCAAATGTGAAGGCGAACACCTGCGGCACGTTGATGCCGAGGCCGCTCGCGGCGCGGGGATCGTCGACCGCGGCGCGCAGGCGGCTGCCGAACCGCGTCTTGGCCAGCACCATTTGGAGACCGATGGTGAGCAGCCCGCAGATCACGATGATCATCAGCCGGTAGCGGCCGATGCCAACGCCGAACAGGTCGAACTGACCCTGGAGCGCCGCCGGCAGGTTGATGAAGACCCGCGACGAGCCCTGGATGTAGTCGACGGCCGCGACCGACATGAACGTGAGGCCGATCGTGAACAGCACCTGGTCGAGATGGCTGCGCGCATAGAGGTGTCGGTACAACGTGCGCTCGAGCACGATGCCGATCGCAGCGGAGGAGACGAATGCAAGCGGCAATGCCGCGAAGAATGGCCAGCCCATCCGGTTGACCAGCACCATGCAGACATAGCCACCGGCCATGGCGAAGGCGCCATGGGCGAGGTTGACGAAGTTCATCAAGCCGAGCGTAACCGCGAGCCCGCAAGCCAGCACGAACAGCAGCATGCCGTAGGCGACGCCATCGAACAGGTTGGTGAGGATTGAGGTCATCGTCTCAGCTTGGCGTTATCGTCATGGCCGGGCTTGTCGCGGTCATCCCCGTTCTTGGTTCGGTTCTCGCGTGGATGCCGGGGTCAAGCTCGGGCATGACGAGAGTGGAGGGCGAGATCCCCGATGTGCGCTAATGCGCGCGCCGGGATGGCGCACTTTCGTGCGTCACTTCTTGGTCTTGCCGAGATCCTTGACGGCTTCGAAGGTCGCGAACTCGACGTTGTAGAGCTCGCCGTCGACCTTCTCGACCTTCCGGATGTAGATGTTCTGCACGATGTCGCGGGTCTCGGGGTCGATCGAGATCGGGCCGCGCGGGCTCTCCCACTTCTGGCCCTTCATCGCTTCAACCAGCTTGGTGCCGTCGGTGTCGCCATTGGTCTTCTTCAGCGCTTCGTAGATCAGGTGAATGCCGTCATAGCCACTCACCGCCATGAAGCCCGGCCGGTTTCCGTAGGCCTTCTTGTAGGCCGCGACGAAATCCTTGTTCATCTGCGAGGGATGCGCCGCGGAATAGAGGTGAGCGGTGACCGTGCCCAGCACGGCGTCGCCCATGTTGTTGAGGAGATCGTCGTCGGTCACGTCGCCCGGTCCGATCACCTTGATGCCGGCCTTGTCGAGCCCGCGTTCGGCATACTGCTTCATGAAGTTACCGCCCTGGCCGGCCGGCACGAACACGAAGATCGCGTCAGGCTTGGCATCCTTCATACGCTGGAGGAACGGTGCGAAATCAGGATTTGCAAGCGGCGTTTTGACCTCTTCGACCACTTCGCCGCCACCGGCGGTGAAGTTCTGCTTGAAGAAGTTGAGCGCGTCATTACCCGGCGCGTAGTCCGAGGTCAGCGTCGCCACCTTCTTGATGCCGTTTTTCACCGCCCAGTCGGCGATGATGGTGGAGGACTGCGCCAGCGTGAAGCTGGTGCGCACGATATAGGGCGAGCGCTCGGTGATGATGGAGGTGCCCGCTGCCATCACGACCTCCGGGATCTTGGCTTGCGTGGCCAGCGGCGCCGCCGCGAGCGCGGCCGGCGTCACGCCGAAGCCGGCGATGAAATGGACCTTGTCGTTGACGATCAGCTCCTGCGCGGCGGTCTTGGTCTTGTCGGGAATCGCAGCATCGTCCTTGAGGATGATCTCGATTTTCTTGCCGGCGACGGTGTCGCCCTTCTGCTGCATGTAGAGCTTGATCGCGTTCTCGATCTGCTTGCCAGTCGAAGCCTGGCCGCCGGTCATCGGCAGGATCAGGCCGACCTTGACGCTGTCCTCGGCCTTGGCCGGAGCGACGGCCACGAGGCCCGCGATGGCGGCAGCTGCCGCGGCCCAAGCAGTCTTATGAGACAGTTTTTTGCGTTCGAACATCAGATGTCCCTCCCCTTCATTCCTGATCTCTTGTGCGCCGGACCGAGTGCCCGATCCTTGCCTTACGTCTAGCTCACGCACGCGTGATGTCGCGCGCAACATGGCGTCTTTCGCGCCCTTATTGTCAATCGGACGTTTGGCGACCATTCGGCGCAAGCCGAGCGTTCCGATTGCCGACGGCAGAAGCGATATCGGGTCACGTCCGGGTACCGCCGGCATCATGATTGCGCTCGCTTTCATTTGTACGATTGTACAAATGAAATGGACCTGTCAACAAAAAAGCCTCTTTGCTGATCAAGCCACTTTGTCGCAAACCCTTGCCGCAGTCTAGAAACGCTCCCAGCCGGGTGGATGGAGGATTTCGTCTTTTGTTTGCAGAATTTGAACATCGGCAAGGCTTGGGTCGGTACACTCCGGTATCGAATTACCTACCTCGAATAAGCCTATTTTACCTTGTTGAAGGCTACTCTCCCGGCGACAGCCTGACCTGGCGTCCAACACGACTGACCTCACCTCTGTACAATGGGTACAATGCCCAGATCCTTCGGTTCCCTCCTGATCCTCCTCGCGCTCTCCGCGGGCCTGTCCGGCTGCGGCACCGTCAACGAAAAGCTCTCCTCCGGCATGGGCGACTACGTCCCGCAATGGGCCGGCGGCTTGCCGGCGGACGCCCCGCCGCGGGCGGGCACGCCGCAATACGATGCCTACATGAAGGAGCGCGAGCGCAGGCGACTGATGCCGGCGGCGGATCGCGAAAAGGAAGAGCAGGCGCAGAAGGGCGCAACGGGCTCGGCGTCCGGCACCGCGGTGCGCTAGTCGCGCCCCCTCGCCGCTTGCGGCGAGCGTAGCAAATCAATCCACGAACACCACGGTCTTGCGGCCATTGAGGATGACGCGGTCGTTGAGATGGTAGCGGATCGCGCGCGCCAGCACGCGGCGCTCGATGTCGCGGCCCTTTCGGACGAGATCCTCAGGCGTGTCGCGATGGCTGATGCGCTCGACGTCCTGGTCGATGATCGGGCCCTCGTCGAGGTCGCGCGTGACGTAATGCGCGGTGGCGCCGATCAGCTTGACGCCACGCTCATGGGCCTGGTGATAGGGTTTTGCGCCCTTGAAACCCGGCAGGAACGAGTGGTGGATGTTGATGCAGCGTCCCGACAGACTTGCCGAGAGATCGTCGGACAATATCTGCATATAGCGGGCGAGCACGACGAGATCCGTCCCCGTCCCGGCGACGAGATCGAGGATCTGCGCTTCCTGCTCGCGCTTGGTCTCTTTCGTAACAGGCAGATAGTGGAACGGAACCCCGCCGAAATCGAGCCCGTCATAGACCTCCCGCGGATGATTGGAGACGATTGCGGCCAAAGTCATCGGCAGCTCGCCGGTGCGCCAGCGATAGAGGATGTCGACCAGGCAGTGATCGGACTTCGACACCAGCAGCATCACCTTGCGATGCGCAGCCCGATCGCGCATCTGCCATTTCATGCCGAAACGCTCGGCGATCGCGGCAAAGCCAGTCTGGAGCGCCGACAGCTCCACGGCGAGATCGGCAGCGGTGAACACCACCCGCATGAAGAACTTGTTGGTCTCGATATCGTCGAACTGTTGGGCGTCGAGGATGTTCTGTCCGGAATTCGCCAGGAAGGTCGACACCGCCGAGACGATGCCGGGACGATCCGGACAGGACAGGGTCAGGACATATTGATGATCTGGCATGGGCCTTGATGAAGGTTTGGGCAGCGGCTGCGGAACGACCCGCGATTTGCGCCCTGCTCTATCACCGCCCCCACCTTGCGCCAATCCCGACCGTGGAGTCAGGATGAACGCACGATTGCTTTGACTAACCGGAGTAGGCTCATGGCCGACCGCTTGAACGGCACCCGCATCCTGATCCTGGAAACGCGCGAGGAGGCGCAGTTTTCGAAGCTGCTGGCCGAGCAAGGCGCCGAGGTCGTGCAATGCCCGATGTTCACCATCCAGGATGCACCGGACCCCGCCCCGGTCGAGGCCTGGATCCGCCGCGCCATCGACAGACCCTTCGACGATCTCGTGCTGATGACCGGCGAAGGGCTGCGGCGGATCATGAAGCTCGCCGTCGCACGAGGCCTCGATCAGGCCCTCGTGGCGGCGCTTGCCAGATCGCGAAAATTCACCCGCGGCCCGAAGCCTGGCAAGGCACTGCGCGAAGTCGGGCTCGAGGCGCAGCAGACCACGGAAAAGCCGACCACCGAGGGCGTGATCGAGATGCTCGGCAAGCTCGATTTGAAGGGGCACCGCCTCGGCCTTCAGCTCTATCCCGACAAGGATCACAGCGCGCTGACCGGTGCGCTGTCGGCGCAAGGTGCCGAAGTCGATACCGTGCTGCCTTATGCCTATGACACCAAGGCAGCGGACGCCAACATCGTCGCCGCCATTGATGACATGGCCGAAGGGCGGATCGATTCCATCGCGCTGACCAATCTCGGCCAGGTCCGACGGCTGATCGAAGCTGCGAGAGCCCACGGCAGCGAGGCGAAGCTGCGCGCGGGCCTCGAGCGGACGCTGATCGCGTCGGTCGGACCGGCGGTCTCGGGCGAGCTCACCGCGCATGGTTTGCGCACGGACGTCTCGCCGGTGGAAGACCACTATTTCATGCGCCCGCTGATCTCGGCGATGGCGGCAGCATTGGTGGACAAGCGGCCGAAGGTGGCGGAATGATCGCCTGACGCGGTGCCTAGCTTGCCATCTGCGAGGCGGCCGACATCAGCTCCTGCGGGCTCGGCGCGGCAAACATGCGATGGCCGCCTTCGGGCACCTCGGTAAAGCTCCAGCGCACAACACCCTCGCGGTCGAGCAGAAACTGCCCGAAGAGCTGGCCCTGGCCGGTTGCCGCCATGCGCTGATCGGCTTCCGTTATCTCATAGCCGTCCTTGTTATTGAGGTACTCCGCGGCCGCGGGCCGGTTCATCGGGCCGGGCAATTCGCCGGGCATGTCGACTTGCATGCTCATGACCACGTTCATGCCGACCTTGTGCGGCCACTCGGTCTCGTTCTCCGTGAACTCGAGATTGGGCAGGCCGAACGCGCGGTGCGAGAGCCGCTCGGGATCGGACGCAGCGAGCAGGTTGGGCAACGGATGGTAACGGAAATAGAGTCGCGCGCGCTCGATCGGCGTGTTGACCACCGTGAGACTTTCGACGCCTTTCTCGTGCAAGGCGGCATCAAGTTGCGCCTGTGCCGCGATATGGCGGCGGCAGAACGGGCAATGCAGCCCCCGATACAGGCCCACCAATATCGGGCTTTGTCCGCGAAAGTCTTCGAGCGCGATCTTTCCGTCGCGTGTGATCGCGTCCAGCACGACGTTCGGTGCACGATCGCCCGGTTGAAGTGGTCCCTCGACGTGACGTTCAGACATGATGGCACTCCTTCACATGATCTAGTCAAGAAACGGCAGTACGATCAGCCCTGCGGGATCAAGCCCGTGCCGCGTGCAGACGTCCTGTGCCAGCGCGAAATATCGCTCGGCCTCGGGCATGTCGCCTCGATCAAGGTTCAGCGTCGCAAGACCATCATAGCATGGAAACAGCTGCTGCGGCTCGCCGGTTTCGCTCGCCACCTCGATTGCCTCATTGTAGCAACGAGCAGCCAGATCGGGCCGGAAATGGCATTGATGGATTTGCCCGAGCACGATCAACGGCACGGAGAGATGCTCGCGCTGATCAAGCGCGCGGTCGATTTCGATCGCCTTTTCGGCGGCGGGCACCCCCTCCTCAGTACATTTGTCCGTGAAGGTGCAACAGGCAACAGCAAAATTGGCAAGAAGGCGCGCCTGGAACCCGAGATCGCCGATCCGACACGCGACATCGAGTCCGCGCCGGCAAACCTCCACGGCTTTCGCCGGGTCGACAATCGTGTAGAGCACACCCAGATTGGTGTAGCCGCGGCAGGCCACGTTGAGGAGCCCGGCGGCCTCGGCTGCTGCGACACTTTGCTCCACCTCGCGCACCGCCTCCTGGTGTCGGCCAAGCCGCGCCAGTGCCACCCCCTTGGTGTTGAGCGACTCTGCAATGGCGCGCGCCGCCTCGAATCCGACTTGCCTGTCGGCGTCCGCCGGTACGCTTCGGGCGTAGCCAAGCGCCTCGTCCGCCCATCTCGCGGCGGCCACGTGATCGCCCGTGCGAAACGAAAGACGGCCGCGCTCTTGCAGGAGGTGCGCCCACTCAACGGGCGCGTCGGTCCCTCCCAGCCGTTCGGCCGCCTCGGCATAATGCGCCTCTGCCTTGATCCGCTTGCCGGCGTCCCACAACAATCGGCCAAGCTTGCGGAGAATTCGCGCTTCGCCGATGCGGTCCTCCGCATTGCGATGACCTTCCAGCGCACTCTGGTAGTGCTCCTCAGCCGTGATCCTCCGGCCGGCCGCGGCACACAGCTCCGCGATCCGCTCGCAGAGGATCAGGCGTTCGGGCTCCCGTTCACCGCCGGCCAACAACACGGCGAGAGCCTGTTGGTAGAAGCGGATGGCATCGTCATTGGCGTAGGTCGCGCGGGCGCGATCGCCGGCCGCGCGCAGATAGCGCGCACCTTTCGGCTTGCTCGCGCTCAGGCTGAAATGATGTCCGAGCAGTATGAGGTCCTCGAGGCGCTCGGGCTCATTGCCATAGAGCCGCTGCAGCGCGGCACCAATCCGTCCATGGAGCTCGATCCGACGCTGCAAGAGCAGGTTTTGATAGATCACGTCCTGAAGCATGGTTTGCGTAAAGCGATAAGATCGCAGCGAGATCGAGTTCGCGCCCGCGACCTCCTCGACAATCTCGGCATCGCACAGAAGTTCGAGCCCCGCTTCCACCTTCGTCCGCTGCGATGCCATCGCACCGAGAAGAGCCGCATCGAAACGTGGGCCGATCACCGCGGCCTCCTGGGCCAAGCGGCGCACCTCATGCGGCAGCCGGTCCAGGCGCGCCAGTAACAGGGCCTGAATGCTTGCCGGTATATCGGCGGCGGCTTCATCTGACTTGATCCGCCACCGTGAGCCGTCACGCTCCAAGGCGCCAGCTTCGATGAGACCGCGGATGATTTCCTCAAAGAAGAGTGGATTGCCGCCCGCGCGCTCCAGGATTCGACTGAACAGATTTCCCGGCGGTTCACTCCAACCGTGGCTGAAGTAGGCCGCGAGCAGCTTTTGTCCGTCTGCATCACCAAGCGGAAGCAATCGAAGGGTTGTATGGCTGATCCGCCCCGAGCCGAACTGATCCAGTTCCAGCATAGGCCGATGCGTAAACAACAGCATCAGCCGCGTACGCTCCAGCCGGTCCATCAGGAACCGCAGCGCTTCAAGCGATACGGCATCGGCCCAGTGCAGATCCTCGACAATGATCAGGAGCGGCGACAGGACCAGGCGCCGTTCGAACACGGTACGAATCGCAAAGAATATCTGCCGCCGAAGCTGCTCGGGCTCGACGTGCTGCAGCGCGGCGTCCGGATCGCCGAGGCCGAGAACGTGGAAATAAAGGGGCATCAGGCGATCGGCCTCTTCGACCGCAAGGCCGAGCTCCGACAGTGCCGTCGCCAGCTTGGCCTGGGCCTCCGCCACGGTCGTCTTCTGCGCGATGCCGTAGGCGCTGCGCAGCACAGCGGCAAGGGTGCCATAGGACTGTTCGCCCAGCGGCGAGCAGACAGCGCGCCGGATCGCCACGCCGGCGAAACGGTCCTCATCGCGGGCGTGGGCAACGAATTCGTCCACCAAACGCGTTTTGCCGATGCCGGCTTCACCGACCAGCCGCACCAGCTGCGCCGCGCCGCCACACGCGAGATCAAGATTGTCGACTAGACGGGCGAGCTCGGCGTCGCGCCCAATCACCGGCGCACTCAAGCCCAGCGTATCGAGGCCGCGTGCCGCACGGGGCGTGTCGAGCGGTCCGTTCAAGCGATGGACCAGGACGCTGCCCATCTTGCCCTTCAGCGAGACCTCGCCAAGCGATTCATATGAGAATGCATGCCGCGTAAGACGGTAGGTCAGCGGCCCGACCAGCACCTCGCCCGTGGAAGCCATCGACTGCAATCGTTGAGCCGTATTCACCGTATCGCCCGTGACCGAGTAGGATTTGGCAACTCCAACACCCAGTCCGCCAGCAACCACGTGCCCGGTGTTGATGCCGACATGAAGCAGGAGCGGTGACCCGGCATACGCCTTTGCACGTTCGCTGAGTTGCGCCGTTCGGCCGATCATGTCGAGCGCGGCGCGGACGGCCCGCTCGGGGTCGTCTTCGTGCGCGGCCGGCGCTCCGAATAGCGCAAGCAGCGCGTCGCCGATGAATTTGTCCACGAAGCCGCCAAAGCTTTGCACCGCCGCCGTTAGCTCCTCGAACAATTCGTTCTGAAGCGCCTGCATGACTTCAGGATCGAGTCGCTCGCTCATCGTGGTGAAGCCGCTAAGGTCGGCAAACAGCACGGTAATGGTGCGGCGGTTGGCTTCGCTGTCGATCTTATCCGGCTGCGATCGAAACCCGTATTGGGCTTCCGCCGTCGGCGCCAGCGGTGCCGAGGACGCACTGGTCGGGACTGTCACGCGGCTGGCCCGCATTGATGCCTGCCCGCCGGACTTGGAGGCTTCACTGACGAGGGCGCCGCATTTCGGGCAGTACGCGAAATCCGGTGCGCACGCATAGCCGCAGCCGGGGCAGGCGTTCGGCTGCTTCGTGCCGCATTTCGGGCAGAAAGCAAAGCCGCTCTGAACCTCGGAACCGCAACAGGAGCAGTTCATGGGTCGAGACCCCGCGGGCGCCGCGATGGCGCAGCCTGCTGGACCCGCTCAGATGGGCCCAGGATCTCGGCAAGGATGGGCGCGTCGTGCCGGAAGAGCAAGCGATGGGTTTGCGGCGCTCGCAGTTGCGGCCGCGAACGCGGCTTCACTCCTCCCCGTACCCCCTTAGCCGTTCGATATCCAGAATAGTCACGCCCCCATATTCCAGCCGGAGCAAGCCCTCCTTCTCCAGCCGGTTCAGCGCGCGGTTGGCATTCTGGCGGGACATGCCGGAAAGCGCACCGATCTCTTCCTGGGTGATCTCCAGATGCGCGGTGGACTCCGGATAGAGGATCGGATTGAACAGGGAGGCGATGCTGCGGGCAAGCCGCGCAGTGGCATCCAGCGTGCGGTTGACCTCGAGCATACCGATGAACTGGCCGAGCCGTTCGTTGAGCTGGCGCACCAGGAAGCGGTTGAAGCCGACGCTGTTCTCGAACAGCCACATGAAGGCGCTGCGCTCCATCAGCGCAACACGGCTGTTGCGCAGCGCGACCACGTCGTAGCGGCGCGGCTCGTTCTTGAGCACGCTGCCCTCGCCGAACCAGGCCCCTGCCGTCAGCCCGGCAAGACTCGTCTCCTTGCCGTCGCGCGAGACCCCACCCATCCGGGCAAGGCCGAAGACCATGCCTGCCCAATAGTCGAACGTATCGCCGCGCATGAAGACGGTCTCGCCAGTGCCGTAGGACCGATCCGTGATCCCGGTACGAGCGACCTCGATCTCCGCTTGCGTGAGCTCGCGCGACCAGGCAGCGACGCGCTTCAGTTGATCCTCTGAAATCATGATCCCGAAGCCAGCCGCACCGCTCGTCACTCCTGTTCTGCTGCAACGCAGCATGACCCTTTCGACCGCCATCCGACGAAAGATGGATGATCCCCATCCAAAAAACTTTGTCGCAGAATTGTCAGGCGGGAGACATTTCAAAATAGCGCTTTCCCCTATTGAGGACCACCTCGGGCGATGCGGCTTTTGATCCCAAACGGGAACGAGAGCGGCGCGGCTGCGGTCGAGACCATCTGCTGCATGGCCTCACCGGCACGGTCGTACTAGGATCGCCCGATAGAACGGACGAAGAGCGCCGCTGAAAGCGCCATCACCGGGAGGGATCTGTTTGGTGGCTACCAGTCTTGAAGTGCGCGGCGTGTCCTTGCGATTCGGCGGCGTTCGTGCGCTGACCGATGTCGGCTTCGCCATCAGGGAAGGCGAGCTGTTCTCGATCATCGGCCCCAACGGCGCCGGCAAGACCTCGATCGTGAACTGTATTTCCGGCCGCTACAAGCCGACCGAAGGCCAGTTGTTCTACCAGGGCCGCGACATCACCGGCCTGACGCCCAACGCGCGCGCTTCGCTCGGCATCGGCCGCACCTTCCAGAACCTGGCGCTGTTCCACCAGATGAGCGTGCTCGACAACATCATGGTCGGCCGCCATCACCTCCTGAAGAACAATTTTCTCACGGGCTCGCTGTACTGGCTCACCGGCGCGCGCAAGGAAGAGCTCGAGCACCGCCGCAAGGTGGAAGAAATCATCGATTTCCTCGATCTCCAGTCGGTGCGAAAGGCGCCGGCCGGCACTCTCTCCTACGGCTTGCGCAAGCGCGTCGAGCTCGCCCGCGCCATGGCGCTCGAGCCGCGCCTCATTCTCCTCGACGAGCCGATGGCGGGCATGAACTTCGAGGAGAAGGAGGATATGGCCCGCTATATCGTCGATCTCAACGAAGAGTTCGGCATGACCGTAGTGATGATCGAGCACGACATGGGCGTGGTGATGGACATCTCCCACCGCGTCATGGTGCTGGATTTCGGCCGCAAGATCGCTGAGGGCGATCCGGCCGCCGTGCTCGCTGATCCCCACGTCAGGCGGGCCTATCTCGGCGAAGAGGACGAGGTGCTGGTCGACCCTGACGATGCTCCGCCGGAGCAGGAGAGCGCGGCATGATGGATTACGCAGGCCGCGTTGCGCAGGCCGACACCTATCCGAAGATGCTCCGGCTCAATGCGAAGGAGTACGGCAACGAAATTGCGCTGCGCGAGAAGGATCTTGGGCTGTGGCGCCCGTTCACCTGGAACGACTACCAGGCACGGGTGCGTGATTTCGCGCTCGGCCTCGTCGAACTGGGCCTTGGGCGCCAAGACGTCATCGGCATCATCGGCGACAACCGGCCGGACTGGGTCGCGGCGGAAATCGCCACTCATGCGGTTGGAGGCTTGAGCCTCGGGCTCTACCGCGACGTGCTCGACGAAGAAGCTTCGTATCTCCTCAATTATGGCGAGGCGCAGCTCGTTTTCGCCGAGGACGAGGAGCAGGTCGACAAGCTGCTTACCCTGGCAGACCGCGTCCCAAAGCTGAAGCACATCATCTATTCCGATCCGCGCGGCATGCGGAAATACGACGATCCGCGTTTGATGTCGGCGGAGACGTTTGCCGAACTCGGCCGGGCGCGGGCTACGCGCGAACCGGAACTTTACGACCGGCTGGTGGACGCCACCAAGGGCGAGGACGTCGCGATCCTCTGCACGACATCAGGCACCACCTCTCATCCAAAGCTTGCGATGCTCGCCGCCGGCCGCGTCCTCGGCCACTGCGCGACCTATCTCGCTTTCGACCCGAAGGGGCCGGACGACGAATACGTGTCGGTGCTGCCGCTGCCTTGGATCATGGAGCAGGTCTATGTACTCGGCAAAGGCCTCTTGTGCCGGATGAAGATCAACTTCGTCGAAGAGCCCGAGACCATGATGAACGATCTGCGCGAGATCGCGCCGACGTTTATCCTGTTTGCACCGCGCGTTTGGGAATCGATCGCCGCCGACGTCCGCGCCAGGGTGATGGACGCAACGCCGTTCAAGCAGCGCCTGTTCGACATCGGCATGAAGAGCGGGCTTGCCGCGCTCGAACAGGGCGAGCGTTCCGGCTTTGCCGACGCCATCCTGTTCCGCGCTTTGCGCGACCGCCTCGGCTTCACCCGTCTGCGTTCAGCCGCAACCGGCGGCGCGGCACTCGGGCCCGAGACCTTCAAGTTCTTCCAGGCCATGGGCGTGCCGCTGCGCACGCTCTACGGCCAGACCGAGCTGCTGGGGGCCTACACGCTGCATCCTGCGGGCAAGGTCGACCCCGACACCACCGGCGTGCCGATGGCCGACAGCGTCGAGATCCGCATCGACAATGCCGACGTCCACGCCGTCGGCGAGATCGTGGTGCGGCATCCCAACATGTTCCTCGGCTACTACAAAAACCCGGAGGCGAGCGTCGCCGACGTCAAGGACGGCTGGATGCTGTCGGGCGACGCCGGCTATTTCAACGCGAATCGCCAGCTCGTGGTCATCGACCGCATCAAGGATCTCGCCGAGACCTCGCGCGGCGAGCGCTTCTCACCGCAATTCATCGAGAACAAGTTGAAGTTCTCGCCCTATATCGCGGAAGCCGTGGTGCTGGGCTCGGGCCGCGACGCGCTCGCCGCAATGATCTGCATCCGCTACTCCATTATCTCGAAATGGGCGGAGAAGAACCGGCTCTCGTTTACGACCTACAGCGACCTGGCCTCGCGGCCCGAGGTTTATGCGCTGCTGAAGAAGGAAGTCGAGACCGTCAACGCGACTCTGCCGCCGGCACAGCGCATCTCCCGTTTCCTGCTGCTCTACAAGGAGCTCGACGCCGACGACGGCGAGCTCACCCGCACGCGGAAAGTGCGCCGCAGCGTCATCAATGAAAAATACGAAGGCATCATCGACGCGATCTACCGCGGCCAGGCCGACATCCCCGTGGACACCGTGATCCGCTTCCAGGACGGCAGCACGCAAAGGGTACGTACAACGCTGAGGGTCGTGGACCTGGGCGGACCCGGGCATATGGCGGAGGCCGCGGAGTGAGCCTACTTCGAACCGAGAGCGCGATGCGGGTCGATGCGCCCTCTCCCCTTGCGGGAGAGGGCATCTCCGCTATTAGCCAAGACCCCACTCGGGTGAGGGGTCCTCTCTCCCCGCCCTTACTGCTGAGACAACCCCTCACCCGTCTTCGCTTCGCCAAGCCACCCTCTCCCACAAGGGGAGAGGGGAAGATCGCGCCGGATTTGTCAGCGAGCACCACTTCATGAACACCGCCTTCCTCATCCAGCTCCTGGTCAACGGCCTCGTGGTCGGCACGCTCTATGGCGTGGTCGCGATGTCCTTTGTGCTGATCTACAAGGCTAGCCAGGTCGTCAATTTCGCGCAGGGCGAGCTCTTGCTTGTCGGCGCCTGGGTGTGCTGGACCTTGCTCGCGAAATACCAGGTGCCGTTCTGGATCGGCATGCCGATGACGCTGGTGTTCATGTTCGTGTTCGGCATCGCGGTGCAGGTCCTGATCCTGCGACCGATGATCGGCGAACCCATCATCTCGGTCATCATGGTGACGATCGGCCTCTCCACCGTGCTGCAGGCGACGCTGAAATGGATATTCGGTGTCAATCCACAGCCGTTCCCGCGTGTGTTCGAGAGCCAGTCCGTCAGCCTGCTCGGGCTCCAGATCCAAACCGTCTATGTCATGAGCCTCGTCGTCTCGGTCGCGATGATGATCGGCATGGCCTGGTTCTTCCGCGCCTCGAAGTACGGACTTGCGATGCGCGCCACCGCGTTCAACCAGCAGGTGGCACAGTCGCTCGGCATCTCCGTGAAAAGCGTGTTCGCGATGGCGTGGGCGATCTCAGCGACGGTTTCCGCGGTCGCGGGCGTCGTTGTTGCCGTGGTGAACGGCGTCTCGTCCGGGTTGGCCGGCTACGGCATTAAGGTGTTTCCGGCGGCGATCCTCGGCGGACTCGATTCCGTCGGCGGCGCCGTGCTCGGCGGCATCATCATCGGCCTGCTCGAGAACATCGCGCAATATGTCGACAGCGAATACCTTCACTGGGGCAATCTCTACGAGATCGCGCCGTTCTACGTCCTCATCATCGTGCTGATGATCAAGCCCTACGGCCTGTTCGGCACCCACGACATCGAGCGGATCTGATCCATGGCCGGCCCTGTCCTCATCCCTGCTGGTGACTTCCGCACCTCCTATGCGGCCGACACCACGATCTTTCCGACCACGACCAGCCGCAATTTTGCGATCGTCGGCGTGCTGCTGCTGTGCTTCGCGCCCCAGTTCTTCAGCGGTTACTGGCTCAGTATCCTGATCCAGATCGGCATCTTCTCGATCGCGGCACTGGGGCTGAACATCCTGGTCGGCTTCACCGGCCAGATCTCGATCGGCCATGCCGCCTTCTTCCTGCTCGGCGCTTTCACCTCGGCCTACATCTCCAACAACACGCCGATCCCGGTCTTCTTCGCGATCCCGCTTGCCGGCATCATCACGGCGCTGATCGGGCTGATCTTCGGCATCCCGGCGGCGCGGCTGAAGGGGCTTTACCTTGTGATCGCGACACTCGCGGCACAATACATCCTGCTCGACTTCTTCTCGCGCGCCGAGTGGTTCACCGGCGGCTCGGTGCCGGCCAGCGCCAATCCGTTCTCGATCTTCGGCTACACGCTGCGCGGCGACAGGCAATATTTCTATGTCGTGCTCGCCTACGTGGTTGCAAGCTACGTCCTCGTCACCAATTTGATGCGCACGCGCGACGGCCGCGCGCTGGTGGCGATCCGCGACCATTATCTCTCCGCGGAGATCATGGGCATCAACCTCACCAAGTACCGCACGCTGTCATTTGGCCTCGCCGCGTTCTTCGCCGGCATCGCCGGCGCTCTCTATGCGCACTACCAGCTCGTGGTGTCGCAAGAGGGTTTCGGCATCGAACGCTCGATCCTGTTCCTCGCCATGATCATCATCGGCGGCACCGGTTCGATCATGGGCACGCTGATGGGCACCGCGTTCGTTGTGCTGCTGCCCGAGACGATGGAGTTCCTCAGCGTGACGCTGAAGGGCGGCGCGATCGACAAGGCGCTGTCGCTCAACAACAACATCACCTTCCTGCGCGAGATCGCGATCGGAGTGATCATCATCGCGTTCCTGATGTTCGAGCCCGACGGGCTCGCCCACCGCTGGCGGCAGATCAAGGCGTACTGGAAACTCTACCCGTTCTCACATTGAGTGCGGGCAACTCTCTAACCAACAAATAAACAGGAGGAGGCAACCAATGAAGACAAAATCCCTTTTGAGCACCGCGTCACTTGCGCTGGCGATCGCCGCATTCTCGGTAGGCGCGCAGGCCCAGATCGCGATCGGGCATCTCGCAGACTATTCCGGCGGCACGTCCGACGTCGGCACGCCCTACGGGCAGGCCGTCGCCGACACCTTCGCCTGGGTCAACAAGAACGGCGGCGTCGGCGGCAAGCAGCTCAACGTCGATACCAACGATTATGGCTACCAGGTGCCGCGCGCGATCGCGCTCTACAAGAAGTGGTCGGCGCCGGACTCCAAAGTCGCGGCGATCATGGGCTGGGGCACGGCAGACACCGAGGCGCTGACCGGCTTCCTCGCACAGGACAAGATCCCCGATCTCTCCGGCTCCTACGCCGCCGCCCTCACTGATCCCGAAGGCATCAGCGGCAAGGCCAAGCCCGCGCCCTATAATTTCTTCTATGGTCCGAGCTATTCGGACTCGCTGCGCGCGATGCTGATGTGGGCAGCCGAAGACTGGAAGGCCAAGGGCAAGTCCGGCAAGCCGAAATTCGTCCACATGGGCGCCAACCACCCCTATCCGAACGCGCCGAAGGCCGCCGGCGAAGCCATGGCGCAGGAGCTCGGCTTCGAGGTGCTGCCGCCGCTGGTGTTCGCGCTCGCGCCGGGTGACTACAGCGCGCAGTGCCTGAGCCTGAAATCCTCGGGCGCCAACTACGCCTATCTCGGCAACACCGCCGCCTCCAACATCTCGGTGATGAAGGCCTGCAAGACCGCCGGCGTCGACATCCAGTTCATGGGCAATGTCTGGGGCATGGACGAGAACGCCGCCAAGACCGCCGGCGATGCCGCCGACGGCGTGATCTTCCCGCTGCGCACCGCTGTGAGCTGGGGCGGCGATGCGCCCGGCATGAAGACCGTGATGGAGATCTCGAAGATGTCCGACCCGACCGGCAAGGTCTATCGGCCCGTGCACTACATCGCGGCGGTGTGCTCGGCGCTCTACATGAAGGAGGCGATCGATTGGGCCGCCAAGAACGGCGGCGCCACCGGCGAGAACGTCGCCAAGGGCTTCTACCAGAAGAAGGACTGGGTGCCGGCAGGTATGGAAGGCGTCTGCAATGCCTCGACCTGGACCGACAAGGACCACCGCGGCACGTTGAAGGTCGATCTCTACCGCACCAAGATTGCGGGCGCGACCGACGGCGACCTCAACGACCTCATGGCCAAGGGCGCGATCAAGCTCGAGAAAGTCAATACTGTCGAGCTTCCGCGCAAGCCGGAATTGCTTGGGTGGTAGCCACAACATCGGACGTCATGGCCGGCCTGTCCCGGCCATCCACGCCTGACCACTCGGACGAAGTACGTGGATGCCCGGGCCAAGCCCGGGCATGACGAGCTCAGCAAATGGCGCACCTGATATGACCGACACCCTCGAAGCAGCTCGCCCCTCCCCCGGCGTCGTACCCGCGCCGCCCCTCCTTGCCGTGCGCAACATCGAGGTCGTCTATGACGACGTCATCCTGGTGCTGCGCGGCCTCAGCCTCGACGTGCCCAAGGGCGCGATCGTGGCGCTGCTCGGCGCCAACGGCGCCGGCAAGTCGACGACGCTGAAGGCGATCTCCGGGCTGCTCAAGACCGAGGACGGCGAAGTCACGCGCGGCGAGATCCTGTTCGAGGGCGAGCGCATCAACGGCATCGATCCCGACAAGATCGTCCGCCGCGGCATCTTCCAGGTGATGGAGGGCCGGCGCATCGTCGCCGACATGACCTCGCTGGAAAACCTCAAGCTCGGCGCATTCACCCGCAGGGACCGCGAGGTCGGCGTCGATCTCGACATGGTCTTCAACTATTTCCCGCGCCTGAAGGAGCGCACCGGGCTTGCGGGTTATCTCTCCGGCGGTGAGCAGCAGATGCTCGCGATTGGCCGCGCGCTGATGGCGCGCCCGAAGATGATCCTGATGGACGAGCCCTCCATGGGCCTGTCGCCGCTGCTGGTGAAAGAGGTGTTCTCGATCATCCACAAGATCAACCGTGACCTCGGCGTCACCATTCTCCTGGTCGAGCAGAATGCCCGCGCCGCGCTGTCGGTGGCAAGCCACGGCTACATCATGGAGCAGGGCAAGGTCGTGCTCGACGGCACCGCGGACGAATTGCGCGACAACGAGGACGTCAAGGAATTCTACCTCGGTGGCGCCGGCGACCAGCGCAAGAGCTTCAAGAACCTCAAGAGCTTCAAGCGGCGCAAGCGGTGGCTTTGACATAGCGTTTTGAAGCGAAGTGGGACCGGTTCGCGTGAAGAAAACGCGTCAATACAGGACACTCTTACTGCAGCACCTGCTCCGCTTCCGTGACTGCGCAGAGAATATGATAGAACGACGACGCAGGAATGGTGTCGATCAGCGATTTGCCGTCGCTGTCGAACTGGTCGTACCAGCCGCCCCGCACGGGATGGCTGAGATAATGCCATTCGAGCCGCGCCAGCGCCATGCGCGCCTCGTCAGCCGCGCCGGCCTCGCCGGACTCGGCCTGCGCGATCCACGCCTTCGCAATCTCGGTCTGCGGCCACAGCCGGCGCGTCTTGCGGCGAATCTTGCCGGCGTCGTCACCCTCGTCGATCAGGCAGCCGGTGGCCTCGTCGCGATAGCGCAGCGCGGTTTTCAGCAGCTCGGCGCGCCGCTGTCCGGTCGGGCAGCCCGTGATGCGTTCGAAACCCTTCAGCAGCCAGACCCATTCCGCCTGGTGGCCCGGCTCGACGCTGACCGGCGCGATCTTCGACCAGTCCTCTTCGAAATATTCGCCGAGCGCACGCGTCCGCTTGTCGTAGAGATTGGCGAGGAAAAGCGCGAAGAACTCGCCGGCACGGTTCTGGAACGACAAATCGTGGGTCGCGTCGAAGCACGCGATCATCGCCTCGAACAGATGCATGTGCGGGTTCTGCCGGCGCGGCAGCGAGACCGGAAGGCCTTCGTGCACGCCGCCGTGCGGCGAGCGCAGATGGCCATCGAGGAAGGCGAGCAGCGCATCGATCTCGGTGCGAATTTGTGCGTCCTGGTCGAGCGCATAGACGGCCGCGAGCGCAAACAGGATGAAGGCGTGGTCGTAGGCGTCGCGCCGGCCGTCCAGCACCGCGCCCTCCGGCGTCAGCCGGTGCACGTAGCCGGGCCGGCCGTCGGGCGTCTTTGCCTTGGCGAGCAGATGCTCCAGCCCCTTCAGTGCGATGGCACGCCCCTCAGGGTACCAGCCCATCTGCGCAGCCTTGGCGTAGCACCAGATCTGACGTGCCTGCACGAACACGCGGCGCGGCGCGGCGCTGTCCGCCGTGCCGTCACGATGCAGCCGATCGATGAAACCGCCCGCGCCATGGTCCCAGCCGACCGTCGACCAGAGCGGCAGCGCCTCGTCGATCATGCGGCGCTTCAGGCGCGCGACGACGTCCGCCGCCTCGTCCGCCGCACTGATTCCCTCGTCCGCCATCGCGTCCTCTTCAAACCTCGCCAATGGCCGTCTGATACCCATGCCGGCGGCGGCGCGCAACGGATGCCAACCCGGAAAGATCAGCCATGACCGCCCATTACGACGCCCTCGAGACGCGCGAACAAGCCGCGCGCGAGGCCGATCTGTTCTCCCGCCTGCCAGGCGTGCTGCGCTCTTCGATGACCGCGCCCGCCTATGCCGATCGGCTGAAAGGCGTGGATCCGGCCGCCGTGACCTCTAGGGCGGCCCTGGCGGGCCTGCCGGTGCTGCGCAAGTCGGAACTGCCGGCCCTGCACAAGGTCTCCGCGCCTTTCGGAGGTTTCGTCGCGGCGGCGCCAGGTTCGTTCGCCCGCCTCTTCACCTCCCCCGGGCCGATTTTCGAGCCGGAGGGGCGGCAGGCCGACCCCTGGCGCGGCGCACGGGCGCTGTTCGCGGCCGGGTTCCAGCCCGACGACATCGTGCTCAACACCTTCAGCTACCATCTCACCCCCGGCGGCTTCATCTTCGATGCGTCGGCCCGCGCGCTCGGTTGCGCCGTGATCCCGGCTGGTCCGGGGAATACGGAGCAGCAATTCGAGTTGATCGAGGCCTACCGTCCTGTCGGCTACAGCGGCACGCCGGACTTCCTGAAGATCTTGCTCGATGCTGCCGCAAGCTCGGGCCGCGACGTCTCCTCGATCAAGCGCGCGCTGGTCTCGGGCGCGGCCTTCCCGCCCTCGCTGCAGGCCGATATCAAGGCGCGCGGCATCGACGCCTACCAGGCCTTCGGCACCGCCGATCTCGGCATCATCGCCTTCGAGACCAGCGCGCGCGACGGCATGGTCGTGAACGAGGATCTGATCATGGAGATCGTCAAGCCCGGTACCGGCGATCCCGTGGCACCCGGCGACGTCGGCGAGATCGTCGTGACCTCACTCGACCCACACCATCCCTGGATTCGGCTCGTTCTCGGCGACCTCACCGCGGCACTGCCGGGGACCAGCCCCTGCGGGCGCACCAACATGCGCATCAAGGGCTGGATGGGCCGCGCCGACCAGACCACCAAGGTCAAGGGCATGTTCGTCCGCCCCGAGCAGGTCGCCGAGATCGGCAAGCGTCATTCCGCGCTCGGAAGATTACGCCTCGTCGTCACGCGCCAGGGCGAGGCCGATGCAATGACGCTGAAAGCAGAGACGGCGACCGCGAATGATGCCTTGCGCGAGGAGATTGCAGGCACCTTGCGGGCAGTGACGAAACTCGGAGGTGAGGTTGAACTGGTGAGGCCCGGCGCGCTGCCGAACGACGGCAAAGTGATCGCGGACGAGCGATAGAGCTGGCACAAGCTTGCGCAAAACGCCCGATTGTCCGAGGCTTACGCGGTTCGTACATGTAGGGTCGTCGAAAAATCACAGGTAATTCCAAGCTCCGATCAGTTAATTTCCCGTCCAACAACAGGGAAGCTGCGGAACCGAAGCAGGGAAGCCACTGGTTTAGCCGTTGGAAAGCTCAGCCGCTTGACTTGTCGAGCGACCCGGTGCTGACCGTCACGTCTTGGACCTTGCGCCGGAGAAGTCGACTCAGCTGGAGATGCCGGACGCATCCGCCGGCTTCCGGCACGATATTGTAGCCGCTCCGGCCACCTCAGTCCTAAGCACCATATGGTGGCGGTCCTGCACCGTAGTACTCGGAGCGCATGGTCCAAGCCTCGCTTGGCATCATAACTTAAATGCTTAGCCAGGCAGATACACGTCACACAACGAAAAAGCCCCGGACGATGCCGGGGCTTTTCCTCTGAGCTTTGCGTTCGTATCAGTACTTCGCGACCACCGGACCGGTCCAGTTGAACCGGTAGACCAGCGAAGTCGAGATCGTCTGGTTCCAGCTGTTGGCGCGGACGTCGTGCCCGCCGACAAACGGAAGGTTAGTGACGTTGTCCAGCTCGCTCTGCGTCTTGCGCTCGTAGAACGCCGAACGGTATTCGGTCTTCATGAACCAGCCGGGCGAAGAAATGCCGAAGATGTTCAGGCTGTTCTCGACGCCACCGCCCACGAACCAGCCGTTGCGGTTGTAGCCGTTGAGATGGACGCCAGCGTCAACACCGGCCAGATCCATGAAATTCGTGCGGCCGAAGTGGGCGCCCGAATAACCGCCGTTGACGTAGGAGAGAACGTTCGGGGCGACCAGCCAACCGAGACGCACGCCCGCGGCCCAGGAGGTTTCCAGCTTCTGGGTTCCGGTGATGTCGAAGATCGGATCCTGAATGGTGGCGCGGATGCTGCCGAACTGACCGTCGGCGAACACACCGGCGACCCAGGTGCTGTTGAACTGCCAGTCGTAGCCGAGACCGACGGTGCCGAACCAGCCCGAACCACCCTGGCGCTGATCGATGGTCAGCGGGATGCCGGTGGCGGTGTCATTAATGTGCTGGTCGGCATTGGACAGGCCGCCGCCGCCGCCGCCGCCGCCGAAGATGTAGAAGCCGGTCCAGTTGGCAACCGGTGCCGCCATCGGCGCCTTCACGTAGGGACGGGCGCCAAGGTCAGCGGCCGAGGCCGAACCGGTCATCGCCGCAACAGCGGTGAGAGCAAGCAAAATCTTCTTCATCACAAAATCCCCAAGCGGTGTGCGTCAATGTCTCAGGTAATCTACCTCGAACCACCAAAAATGCTGTAACCTAGGGGCCACAGTGACGGGCAATCGACGGTGATGCTGACTAACAATAAGGCAATCCTGGCTGAATTATTCCGCGACAATTCAGTGACCATAGCGACCTATCTCACTGAGAAATTTAGCAAAAACGACTTTGATGCGGTGCGGACGAGCCTGAGCCTCGTTATGCAGGCTCAAAACGTGCAGATGTTAGCGCGCGGCGCCGGTTTAAGACGGGATACCCTTTACAGAACATTCGGGGGTCGAATCGACCCTCAGCTCAGCCGCGTCCTGGGCTTGTTTCGTGCGCTCAACGTACAGGCCTGCGTGGTGCGAGCGGATGCGTCTGAGGTGCAGAGTGCAGCGAGCGGGATTGCCAACGGTGCCTCCGAAGGGTTCGCAAAGCGACTAACGCAAGGCCTCGCCAGCAATCGCTTCGAGGAAGCCGTCCTTGCATTGAAAGAAGCCGTGCTGGCCCAGAATGTCTCCTTCCTGGCGAGGGAGGCCGGGATCGAGCGAAGAACAATGTACAAAACATTCGGCGGCGCCGTGGATCCAAATCTCAGCCGAATTTTGAAGGTCCTCGCGGCAATGCAGCTTCGGCTGCTTGTCGTTCCGCTTCCACACAGATCAGGACTACCGCGACCCAAACTTGGTCGGCCACCAAAAGCTTCAAAAGCCTCTAGCTAGCGAGCCGCCAATTTTACGGCCGAATTGCGCGCCATCATCTTCGCGCACCAAGGGGCCCGCCGAGGACACCATTGAGATCGGCCCGTCCCATTTCTTGTCCGCGATCGAAGCCAGTCGGCGCTCCGATCAGCTCTCGTCGCGCGTCACCAAACGCTCCGCAGCACCTAAATCTAAACCTTTGGCCCATACTCCCCCCAACAGCACACCTGAGGACGGTGAAGGCCGGTTGGATACGGGCTTACTCTCCTGCTGCGAGTTCCTTTCGATGAGCGCCAATTCTCTAAAGCTTTCGGTAACCAAACAATTCGTTCGAAGACGGTCAGTGAGCTGCACACACGCTGCTCATACAACCTTTGCATTGTTATTCGTTACAGTGATCACAACGAGGAAATCGCCAGCAAGAGTATCGCGTGACCAAAGAGACTACTGGGATCGGCACGTCGGCACGGCCCGGCCGCTGCATCAATTCAGACGACACGAACTCGCGGCTTGCGATTACCCTGGTGATAGTGTGCGGGTTTGCCGGCCTTGCGCTCCGTTACCTCGCCCGGGAGCACGCTACCGACGACGCCATTCAGTTCCTGATCCCGTGGTATAGCTTTGCTCGAGATCACTGATCGGCGCTGGGGGAACCTTTCACCAATTACACCCCGTTTTACAGCTACCTCCTGCTGATTGCCGCGCGATTTGATTGGCGGGCAGCCACTGTCCCTCGTGAAAGCGATCTCGGCGATCTTGCCGCTTGTAGGTGCTCAGGCGTTGAAACCTCGTTCACTCTCTGGAATTGGGTTCGTTCTGCCAAACACGGCACAGGCAGGCTGACCGCCTATTTCTTGCGAAGCGCCGAGGCAGTGCGCTTGGCATAGCGGTCGAGAGCCTGCAACCGGCGCAAGAGATTGTCGAACTCCTTGCTACCACCATTCCCCTCCCAGAATTGCGTTTCGATCTCGAAGGTGAGCTTGCTCCGTTCCGCTTCGATGCGCGCCATCCGCTCAGATAGCGATTCCAGGTCCAGGCTCGTGTCGGACATCGTGCCCCCACACTGGCTCGCAAGCGCTGCGGCAAACCCGTGGAGGAGCGCATTCGTCCTGGAGCGTGCCTTGCCCGACATCGTCCGTGGTCCCGTGCTGCGGGCTGCGTTCCTTCTGTTGGCGGCAATCTGCTTCTCAGTCGCCATCAGTTCGCCTCGCGCTTGGCGGTCGCCTCCGAGCCTGCGCGGGAGACCGCGCTGAGCGCCGCCCTGCGCAGCTCTTCGGCACGTTTGTCATCGCGGCGGTCGATCTCCTTCAGAAGTGCCATTAATTGCTTCTGGGCGGCATTGATCTGGCGATCGATCAGTGCGAGCGAGGGCAGTGCGAGCTGGAAGGCCTCAACATCGACCGCGTCCGCTGCATAGCCCATGCGGGTGAAACGCGCCTCGATTTTCGACTTGCCGTCTTTGTTCGAGAAGTACTCCTTTCTGCGGTCGTTGACCTCGAAATCCGCGATGGAATGGCGCTCGACCGTGCCGTCCGTCAGGCGGATCAACGCCATGACTGCCTCGGGGCGCATGTGCTGGATGATCGCACTACGGATGCGCTCGAGAGCAATGCTGCGAAACGTCAGGAGTGTGTTTCGGCATGGAATAAGGACCCCGTTTTCGGGGTGATCGGCATCCAATCGGGGCTCTGACGCATATTCGATGATCGTGATTGTTTTTATGGCGCGCCAATCAGCCTTGCCTGAAGGAGATCGAGCTTAGCGCGCCCGTACATCTGCCGTTTGACCAGCTTGAGCTTAGTGATCTGCGCTTCCACTTGGCCATTGGACCATGGTTGCGTAATAGCGGCGTGCACCGCGCCCTTATCGTTGGCGATTCCATTCGCGAACGAGGCAATGAGGCTCCGCTTGGATTCTTCAATCCAAGGTTCGAGCTCGATCTCGGCCTTCCTTCGGATCATCGCGTGGAAGCGGCCAACGAGAGCTTGGGCATCGGCCAGCATAGGAACGTTTTGTTCGATGACCGCAAGCGTGACGGTCTCCGCCCTGGTTAGGTGGTCGCGCTTCGTCGTCATCAGCTGCGCTATCGTCCTGGCGGCGGGGACCTTCTGCAATTGTTGATGGCTGATAGTCTCGGCACGCCGCCGTCGCGTCGCCCATTCCGCCACCACGCGCAGCGATCCCTTGAAGCCTTGTCCCTTCAAGCGGCGCCAGAGCTCGGCACCGTTGCGACAGCCGCCTGACCACTGCGCGTCCAGGAAAGGCAGATGCCCGTCCAGGGTGCTTTGACGGGTGCGGAACATATCCGTACCGCCGCCGCGGCTAATTTGGCGAACCAGATTGCGACTATGTCCTGTGCGGCGGACGATCTCCTTGAGCGGCACACCGTCGCTGACGAGAGCCGTAACTACGGCATGGCTGTCCTGGCGCCGCAGATAGCCCTGATAGCGCAGCTTTTCCGCACAGGTCAGCAATTCCGGGTCGATCGTCGTCGCTCCGATTGCAGTTCGGATTCTGTTCATGGAGCGGCGCACCGCATCAAGGAAGGCCGCGCTCGCATTTTCCATCAGGTGCCAGCGGTCGGCGACTTGGATGGCGTTCGGCAGCGCCTTGGCTGCTGCCTCGCCGTATCCACCACCGCGATCTCGCGATACAATGTTGATCGCTGGGTGCTTCAATAGCCACGCCCGAACGGTCGCAGTTTCCCGGTCGGGCAGCAGGGTAACGATCCGCCGGCGCTCCAAATCGCACACGATCGTCCCGTATCGATGGTTTCTCCGGAACGCCCAGTCATCGATACCCACAACAAGCAATGGATCAGTCGGCATCGCCGTCCGCCGGCGGACCACCCTCAGCAAGGTATCGTTGCTGACAGGCAGCATGAGCCGCTTGGCGAAGCTTGCTGCCGGCCGGCCGCCGAGCACTAACCCCAAGTGATGGACGATGTGTTCCAGCCGTGCCGTCCGGCGCCGCCGAAGCGGAACGATGTCTTCTCCAAACCGCTCTGAGAAGATCCGCCGGCGGCAATGCGGCACCTCACATGTGAAGCGCCGCGTGAGCAATCGGAGGCGCACCTTTCTGCCCGCTGATGGCAAATCGGCCACGTGCCGGATGTAACGGCTATGGATTCGGCGCGATGCTGTCGTGCACAAAGGGCACTGGGCCTCCGTAGCCTCTGACCGAACAGCCAGAATAACCGAATCCTCTGAATCACTTACGCCATCAAACACCAAACCACTCGGTACGAGCGATGAAATTCGAAAGCCTGTCCGCATGGCGCCGATTCTCCGTTGAAGAACCACAGTCGCCGGCGAACTTCATCAGAAATGAGTCAGAGCCCCTTTTGGATGCCGATACGGGGTCCCAGTCGAACGCCGATTGACAGTCAGGAGCGTCGCCTGAAACAACATGGCGCATTCGGCGGCCGAGCGCTGACTGCCCTGGACGGCCTCCGTCAACTGATAGAACAGCGACTTGAATTCGGCAGCACTTTCGTTGGGGCCGATCGGCGGATGGTCAAGCTGGGTCTGAATGAAACGCGGGATCGGCGCCGACGGTCCGGCTTCCGGCGAGGTGGGTTGCTTCAGATTTTCAACCATACGGCTGTAGCTCCTGGTGTCATGGCACGCGACCACCGCATGCCGTGCCGCAACAGAGCCTGACTTGGAGCTCTGCGAGAAGCGATCTCTTGTGGGTGAAAAGGGGCAGCCAACTCTGTCGCGTCAGGCAAACTGTTCGGAGGCAATTCGCTCGATTGTCTCGATGGTTACAAGGGGAAAACCATGCGGGCGCAGGTGTACCTGCAGCGGACCAATCACCTTTTCTAGAAAGCAGAAGAACGGCCCACCGTCGACATCGAGAACCCCGCCGCCCTGGACGTCGACCTGGATCTGCCTGCGCACGATCCGGCCACCAAAGCTCTTGAACAACTGCGCCAGGCTCTCGGCCAGCATCCGATTGGCGATATTGTGCGGCCGGCCGCGCGAACGCCGTTGGTCGAGCACTGCCCTGCGCGCCGCCTTTGCAATATTGCTTGCCGTGGGCCGCCGCGCCTTTGCCTCGAAGTGCACCCGCCGGTGCCCCCAAACATCCTGCAGATGCCTACCGGGCGGTTCGCCGTCCCGACAATAGTTGGATACGATCTTCCAGTGCACCTCCGGCGGCAGATATCGGGAGCGAAACGGCGGGCTGCTTCGCAATCCGCTCGAGCCAGGCGCGGACGACACCGACTTTGGTCTCGTGCGAACAATGCGCGGCAACGGTCAGCGCCGTTGCAATCGCCTCAATGGCGACCTTCTCCTCCCCCTCGAGTCCTCGCGCCGGGTCCGCCGCGTCGAACTCGATATTGAATTTCTCCTAGAACCCGGTCGGCTGCAAAATCGAGACGGCATGAGGTGCGAGCGGCGAAATCATCGAATCCCAGATCGAAAGCCAGCGTGGTGCAGGCCGGTAGCTTTCCGCGCGATATCGCTTTGGCATGAATGTCCTTCCCCGAAAGCTGGCGCTCAGATCGATAGCCAGCTTCCTGGACCGCGCTCCAATTGGGGCAAAGATTGGACCTGCAGCGCAGAATTGTTCGCGATCAACAAATCCAAATCGCCTCGTCTTACCCAACGCGCGGTTACATGCGCGTTTCGACAAAATAGTTATGTTCGTTCCCTCTCCGGTCCAGACCGTGCACGTCCCTGGTTGAAAAGATAAGTGAGGATGATGCGAACTCACCCTTGCGCCAGAGACAAATCCGATCAAGTCAATCGCGAGCAAATCAAGCGACGCAGCAATCCAGCGAACGCCGCTGACTGATCGACGAGTAGATCACCATGTATTTCGGGAAGAAGCCTGCTCTGAGCCTGCGCCAGCATCGCATCTCGCTCGGAAAGGCCCATAAGTGGTTGCAGCCTGACCTCGCCAAACACTTGCGCCAACCTTAGCCGAGCAAGATCAGATGTCTCCTGTCGATATAGCTCAGGTCGATCGGCAGCCTTCGGCGAATACGAACCCGGGCGGAGCGGATGTACTCTCCCTCTCCAATCAAGGAAACCTCCGCCTCGCCTTCCCCAAGGAAGCGCCACGGAAGCGGAGCAAGATGCACCTTTCGTTTGTGCGAAGCCAGCCTTGTCTCGTTTGCAAGAAAAGTCCCGCTGATGCCCATCATTTGAAGTTCGCCCAACTGCGAACACTCGGACGCAAGGTCAGCGATGAATTCACCGTTCCGCTTTGCCGATCTCATCACCAAGGCCTGCATCGGCACGGCGATGAGAGAGCATGGTGGGGCAGATCGCGCCGCTACCGATTGCGAAGGAGCTTTGGGAGGCAAGCCCTGAGCATTCGGAAGGTGCAGCAAACACGGCCAATAGCGGCGCTGCCCCGACCCCTCATTGAGGGATTTTGAGGAGGGGATTACCTTTTCATGACTGCAAAGTACGGAAGCCTTCGGTTCAATTGACGGGCGATCGCGCCAAGTTCTGCAGCGCGATCGCCAGAAACTGCGATAGGCCTGCGAAAGCGTGATGCTGTAACCACAAAGCCCCGTATGGGGTGAGATGATGCTGATCCTTGTAAAAGGTCTGTCCGCCATCGCTCAATGCGCACAAGTCGCCATTGCAAAAGTACGGCCATGCATCGAAGAAAAACACCCGCGTCGGCTCGTTGGATTCGATCCGCTTTAGGACTCCTCTTGTGAAGGCATGGATTTCGGGATCAACGATGACGTTCATTTTGGAGCAGTCAAAGCGGCCCAAGAAAGCGGGACGATTAAAGCAGGCTGACGGGGGATTTGCGACCAACGGACCATTACCCATCAAGATCACTTTGCGATCATTCTCTACGAGCAGATCGACGGTCTCACTCATCTTCTCAGCCCATACGCTCCGAGCCTCCGCAAGGTTCAGTTCGCGCTGTCCGACATCAAATGCGTAGCGTCTGCCAAACCCCCTCGCCATGCCGACTTCCCAAAGACCCGCCAATATGACCACGCGAGGCTGGTCCTGCGCCAGTCGTGCCAACCACTCTTGTTTTGCCCTGGTACACTCAGCGGCTTTCACTGGAACATCGTTAGGATGAATATCCCGCAAAAATGGACAACTCGGCATCGGCGGATAGAAGCTTCCGCGAACGCGGGACTGTTTTAACGTTTCTGCTACCGCTGGGGCATAGTGAATCGCATGACTGTCGCCAATAAGTACGACATCGGGGTGGTCGACAGCGCAAAGTCCGAACCCGCTTTCGCAAAGCGGTCGCGACACTCGCTCGATGATCCATGGATCGGAAAGCGGTTGAATTGCCGGCTTGACCATCGCCGATAAGGCCATGCCTGTGACAACTATGAGGGCGGATAGAGAGCCCCAAGCGACGGCAAAATTCAGACGTGAATCAGACCGTCCCCGCCGGTATCTCTGCTCAACCAAATGATGGAGCGGAATGGCTAGAAGGAGAGACGCGATAACCAGCCCTACCCGCTCGGAGGGTTCGATCTGATTGAACCGCCAGTATTCGTAGTAAACTATAACCGGCCAGTGGACTAAATACACCGAGTAGGAAATGCGCCCGACGTAGACAGCCAGTGGATTGTTCCACGCTCGTTCGAGAGAAGCGACCACGCCTCCATAAATCATGCACGCTGTACCAACGCATGGGATAATCACGAGTGGAGTTGGCGTGTGGGGTCTGAACGTGATCATAGAGGTCACGACGAGGCAAAGTCCCAGGATCGAAAGGGCATTGTCCCGTATGTGATGTTTTGATGCGCGCTTGAGCCAGACAAGCAGGCCGCCGATTGCGAACTCGAATACGCGAAACGGCGTCAGAAAGAAAACAGCTTCCTGATCGATCCTGTAATATGCGACACTCGCGATCAAGCTCAGGACGCCGATTACGCCAAGGGCCATCGGTGCATACTTTGGTCTAAACCTTGCAAGAAAAAGCAGCCCAAGAGGCCAAGCAAGATAGAACTGCTCTTCAACCGACAACGACCACGTATGCAAGAGCGGCTTGAGGTGGTTGTCAGCTGCCCAATATCCCGAATCCGTCCAAAAATATATGTTCGAAGCAGATAGAGCCGTCCATATCGCTGACTGTGCGAATTGCTTGAAGTGGTCGGATGCCAACAACAGGAACGAAAGAAGGAACGTCAATAGGACTGTTGCAAACAGTGCTGGGAAGAGCCGTCTTGCTCGATTTACATAAAAGGTCGAGAAGGAAAAAACACCTCGTCGGACTTCATCTTCGACCTTGCCTGTGATCAGGTACCCGCTGATCACGAAGAACATATCAACGCCGACGTATCCGCCAAACGCGAAATGAAATCCGGCATGAAAAAACACGACCCCGAGAACGGCTATAGTTCTGAGAACGTCAATGTCCGCTCGATATTTCAACCGCCCGTCCTCAGAGCCTGACCGAAAAAGGTGAGCGGTTTTGGCGGGCCTGTGATTCCTTCGGATTTGCAAAGATTCGAGGGAGAACACCATGCCGTGGACCAAAGCCGCTCGTATGCAATATCAGCGCAGTGGGCTGCGTTACACAAGTGATCTGACCGATACAGAATGGGCGTTGATCGCCCGGATGATGCCGCCGCGACGGCGATTGGGCCGACCGCGGGAGGTCAATCTGCGCGAGATCGTGCAGGCGATCTTCTATATTCTGTCGAGCGGCTGCCAATGGCGAGCCTTGCCGAAAGAGTTCCGCCATACTCGACGGTGCAGGGCTATTTTTACGCCTGGCGCGATACGGGTCGATGGCAGCAGATCGTCGAGGCCTTGGTTCGGAAGGCGCGCCGAAGGCTCGGACGAAAGCCCAAACCGACAGCTGCCGTTATCGATAGTCAGACCGCATCTACGACGGAGGCTGGCGGGCCACGCGGATTCGACGCCGGCAAGCGCCTCCATGGGCGCAAGCGACATATCGCTACCGACACCAACGGTCTCTTGCTGGCGGCCTATGTTCATCCCGCCAACATTCAGGATGTCCATGGCGCCGTGCCCCTGTTGAAGGGCTTGCGAGCCGCTTCCCAAGGCTTGAGCATGTCTTTGCCGATCGGATTTATCGCGGCAAACAGATCCTCAACGCACTCTCGGACTGCGGGCCGTGGACAATCGAGATCGTCGAGCGACCGCCTGGGGTCAAAGGCTTCCAGCTCCTGCCCAGGCGCTGGGTCGTCGAGCGCACCTTTGCATGGTTCGGAAGATGTCGGCGCCTCCGCGCCAGCTCCCGCCGCTCCCCATCCCCCAACCGGGTAAATCCAACGACCGGGGCGAACTCAGAACCGCATAAAGCTTGGCGGCCGGGTCAGATTAATTGCCTCCGCACGAGATCGGCTGGATCCGTCCTATTTCAGGTTCAGAGTTCTTGAACACGAGGAAATGTGAGATACAAAAATTTGCTCCGAACGCCGCGATATTGAGGCGAGCTTCGCACTGGGAACATTGGAATACTGCGAGAGCACGACCAGCACCGTTGTTGCAACTGTCAAGCCGAGGATGCCGGACGACGCAAAGCGAAGATACTGTCCAAGATTCAAAACTCCGCCGGTCTCACGCCGGAAGGTGATCTTGCTATTCATGGCGTAAGAGCCTGTGACGGCAATTAGCCATGCAACAATATTCGACAAGATCAGCGGCAGATGATCGCGGCGCGCTCGGCTGTTCTCTCCATCATCACAGGCGGCGGCAAGTGGGTTGAGATCACGGTCCACGCCGACCCGCTCTATCAGCATCTGCTTTTGACTGCCGAGAAGAAGTTCTGGCGATGTGTCCAAACCGGCGAGACGCCTCACCTGTTCGGGATCGAGATGCCCCGCGCGCGGCTTGAGGCGATCAAGATCGTGGACATGGCCTCGTCCAACTCCTGGGCACAGTTAGCCGCAGCATATGTCGGCACTCGCGAAGCTCACGCTAATCTCGAGGTCGCCAAGGCTGAACTGAAGAAGCTCGTTCCTGAGGACGCCAAAGAAGCGATTGGCCACGGCATCAAGGCCAAGCGGTCAAAGTCAGGCGCGATCAGCTTTGAAGCTCTGTCGGCGGAGGTGGTTCATGCATCAATCCAGTGAACGAATTGGCGCGATTGCAGCAGCTTTGGCCAAGGCCCAGGCCGCGCTGACCAATCCCGAGAAGACATTGACGGCCACAATCCGCTCGCCCTTCCCGCGCGAGCATGATCGAACATTTCGCTATGCGTCCTTGGCTTCGGGCCTGGACATCGTCCGCAAGACTTTGAGCCAGCAGGAGATCGCAACCATCCAGACGACCCGTACCGTGGCGGCCACCGGGCAAATCCACCTGCCGACCCTGCTCGCGCACGCCTCCGGCGAATGGATCTCCTCCGACCTGCGGGTCTGCTCCGGCAAGGAAGTAGAAGCGCCGCACCGGATGGGGGCGGCGCTCACCTACGCCCGCCGCTATGCCCTGTTTGCCCTGGTCGGAATCGCAGGCGAGGACGATCTGGATGCGCCCGATGTGATCGCCGGGCCAACGGCTTCGACCGAGCCGCGCCCTGGGTCCGCCTCCAAAGGAAAGCCGCCCAAGGCCGTCTTAAACCGGCCACCGGTCCTTGGGGGCCCAAGACTCGGTAGCTCTCCGCGAGCGGCTTCTGGCGCAACTCGCCAGCTCCGACGACCTCTTTGCGTGGGCCAAGACCAACCTGCCGCTCAAGAACACGCTCCAGGAGATCGATGCCCGATCAGTCGAGGCAGCCTACCAGGAAAGGATCGAGCTAGCCGCTCAATCGTAAGCGTCGTTCTCAGGCCACGGCTTTGAGGGATTGCGCGCGATAGGCCCAGGGAAGCAGCTGATCGATTTCGCTGTTTGGGTGACCGTTGACGATCCTGGTGAGCGCGTCAGTCAGGAAGGCAAGGGGATCGACGTCGTTCAGCTTACAAGTTTCTACCAGGGATGCGATGATGGCCCAGTGCTCGGCGCCGCCGTCGGAGCCAGCGAACAGTGCATTTTTCCGGTTGAGTGCGATCGGACGGATCGAGCGCTCGACGGCGTTGTTGTCGAGCTCGATACGGCCATCATCGATGAAGCGCGTCAGGCCCTCCCAGCGTGAGAGCGCATAGCGGATTGCGTCTGCCAATTTGCCCTTTTGACTGATCAGCGCAAGCTTGGCGCGGAGCCACCGTTCGAACGCTTCCGCCAGCGGTCGGCTTTTCTGTTGCCGAACGAGACGGCGCCCCTCGGCGCTGCGGCCACGGATGTCCTTCTCGACGGCATAGAGCTCGGCGATTTGCTTGAGCGCCTCGCTCGCAATGGGCGCCGGACCGGGTGTGGCAAGCTCGTAGAAGTTACGCCGCATGTGCGACCAGCAGAATGCAAGCCGAACATCGCCACGCTCGGCGAGCTTGCCATAACCGGCATAGCCGTCGACCTGCAGAATCCCCTTGAAGCCTGCCAGATGAGCGATCGGTCGATCGGCTTTGCGATCGGGGGCATAGACATAGGCGACGCCGGGCGGATCTGCGCCGCCCCACGGCCGGTCGTCCGCAGCATAGGTCCAGAGCTGACCGGTCTTGGTGCGCCCACGGCCGGGATCGAGCACCGGCATCGTCGTCTCGTCGGCGAACAGCTTTGGCCGTTGCTTAAGCTTGCCTAGGAGGCGCTCATGCAAGGGACGCAGATGGAAGGCTGCCTGCCCGACCCAGTCCGCCAACGTTGAACGATCGAGCTCAATGCCCTGGCGTGCATAGATTTGCGCTTGCCGATAGAGCGGCAGGTGATCGGCATATTTTGACACCAGAACCTGTGCGACGGTTGCTTCCGTTGGCAGTCCGCCCTCGATCAGCCGAGCCGGAGCTGGCGCCTGCATGACGCCATCCTCGCTAACCCGGCAGGCGTATTTGGGCCGCCGGGTCACGAGGATCCGGAACTGCGCCGGGACCAGGTCCAGCCGCTCGCTTCTATCCTCGCCGACCCGATGTAACTCGCCTTGGCAGCAGGGACAGGTCCTGTCCTCGATGTCGACGATGACCTCGATCCGCGGCAGGTGCGCCGGCAAGGCGCCACGGTTGCCCCGGCGCTTGCGAGCTCGCGCATCACGGCCTTCAGGTGCACTGATGTCCTGTGCCGTCTCGCCGTACGCTGCGACTTGCTCGACGTCTTCCAGGCCCAGCAGCATCTGGTCTTCAGGCAGCGTCTCTGCCCGTCGGCCAAACCGATGCCGCTGCAATTCCTTGATGATCTGACGCAGCCGCTCGCTCTCGCACCGCTCGGCGAGCAGCATCGCTTTCAGCGTCTCCGGATCGTCAGGCAGGACGTCGCTCACAGCCAAATCAGAGCATATTCGCCGCCATCTGGCGACGCATCCGACGGTCCTGATTCACTTCGCCGCAGCGCTGCCAACAACTACCCGGGCTGCGCTGGCGCCGGCGTCCCCCGTGCCTCGTGCACAAGCCGCCAGTCGAGTCCTTCCAGCAGCGCCGACAATTGCGCTGCCGACAGGCGCATCACACCGTCCTCGATCTTCGGCCAGCGGAAGGTCCCATCCTCAAGCCTCTTGGCGAACAGGCACAGGCCCGTTCCATCCCAGAACACCAGCTTGATCCGGTCCGCCCGCTTGGCCCGGAACACATAGACAGCTCCCGAGAATGGATCTGCACCCATGCTCTCGCGCACCAGGGTCGCAAGACCCTCCATGCCCTTGCGGAAGTCTACCGGCTTGGTCGCCACCATCACCCGGACCGCACCTGACGGACCGATCACCGGCTCACCTTCAGCGCCTGGACAATCGACGCAATCATCGCCGTATCCGCTCCACGACCGGCTCGGATCGTAAGCGCTTAGCCGCAACCCTATTGAGGCTGGCTTGACGTTTTGCGGAATCGCCACGGCATGAGGTCTTCGATGCGGCTATGGGGATGGCCGTCGATGATCGTCTCGAGTGTTTCGGCGATGTAGGCGGCCGGGTTGACGTCGTTGAGCTTGCAGGTGGCGACGATCGAGGCGAGCAAGGCCCAGTTTTCGGCTCCGACCTCATGACCGGCGAAGAGCGCATTTTTTCTGGTCAGGCAGACTGGCCGGATGGCGTTCTCGACAGGGTTGGTGTCGAGCTCGAGGCGCCCGTCTTCGAGGAAGCGGGTCAGACCTTGCCAGTGATTGAGCGCGTAGCGGATGTCCTCGGCGAGCGTCGAACCGCTGGAGATCATCGACAGCTGTTTTTCGAACCACGACTTCAACGCGGCTACCATTGGCAGCGAGTGCTCCTTGCGCGCGGCCAACCGTATGTCCGGCGATGCACCGCGGACCATGGCTTCGATGGCGTAAAGCTGTGCGATGTGCCGAATGGCGGCCTCGGCGATCGGCGATTTGCTATTGCGGGCCAATTTGACGAAGCGTCGGCGCAAGTGGCTCCAGCAATGCACGAGCGTCCAAGGCCCTTGCAGTCGAGCGACTTCGGTCAGTCGATCATAACCGTCATAGGCATCGCATTGCAGGAAGCGTCCGCCAAAGCCATCCAGGAACTGCTCAGCGAAGGCACCGCTGCGACTGGGGGCATATCGGAACAGCACGATCGGCGGACTTGGGCCGCTGTGGCCGCGGTCGTCTGAGGCAATCGCCCAGAAGTAGCCTTTCTTCGTTTGGCCGCGCCCCGGATCGAGTACCGGCGCCTTGGTCTCGTCCATGAACAGCCGATCCGCCATGGCCAGGTGGTGGCGCATGTGTTCCGCGATGGGCTGAAGATGGAAGCAGGCGCGGCCGGACCAGTTGCCCAGTGTCGCCCGATCAAGCCGGATGCCCTGGCGCGCATAGATCTCGGCCTGACGGTAAAATGGCGTATGGTCGCCAAATTTGGAGACGATCACATGCGCGATGGCCGCTTCGGTCGGCAGCCCGCCGGGCACGACGTGCTCCGGTGCGTGCGCCTGCACGACGGGGCCGGAGCAGCGGCGACAGATGTATTTTGGGCGGCGTGTGATCAGCACGCGCCATTGCGCCGGGATCACGTCGAGGCGCTGGCTGACGTCCTCGCCGATCTTCGTCATGGCGCCGCAACCGCACGGGCAAAGCGTACTCGCAGGCTCGATGATCCGTTCCACCCGCGGCAAATGGGCAGGCAGGCAGCCGCGATTGCGATGAGAACCTTGATCCGGCGCGCTCCGCGATCGGCCCTTGATCACAGCCTCGGCTCTCTCCTGCGCCGCGTCCAGGATGCCTTGCGCGATCTCCACGTCTTCCAGCGGCAAGTGATACTGATCTGGCCGCAGCTTCTCGGACGTCGCGCCGAACTTCTCGCGTCGCAATTCGCCGAGAATGACCTCCAACCGACGCCGCGCCTCTTCCGACGTCGCCAGCGCCGCCTGATGTTCGCTCAAGGCCGCCTGCGTTTGCGCCAAAAGCGCTTTCAATTGTTCATTTTCGTCGCGCAGCGCCGCGATGCTCATGCGCTATTTCGAGCACATCGCCGCCGCGCGTGCCACATTCAAAATAGCTTCCGAGTCATTCTGCCGCAGTTATCCAGCCGCCTGGGGACGCCGCGCTTCTTCCGGGCGGACCAACCTCCAATCCAGCCCCTCGAACAGGGCTGCGAACATCGCCGGCGATATCCGTATCACGCCGTCTGCGATCGTTGGCCAAACGAACTTGCAACCTTCAAGACGCTTGTGCACCAACACCAGACCCGTTCGATCCCAGACCAAAATCTTGATCCGGTCCGCTCGTTTCGATCGGAACACGAAGGCTGCGCCGCTGAACGGGTCGAGACGAAGCATCTCCTGCACCTTCGCCGCAAGCCCATCGTGGCCACAGCGGAAGTCGATCGGCCGCGTCGCGATGTAAATCTTCAGATCGGCACCGGCCGCGATCATCGTGACGCTCGCATCGCGCGGATCACACGGGACAGCTGCTCGCCATCTATGGCTGTGTCCGTCCGCAGCACGACATCGCCGATCGCGATCTCAAGCTTGATCGCCGGAACCTGACGCTCCTCCAACGCACCTTCCACGACTAGCGGCGCGAATGTCGGCTGCGATACCTCGCGCGGCGGCAACATGCCTCGCTGTCGAAACCGCCGCCGCCAATCGTAGATTTGCCAGCGCGTCGCTCCGTGCTTGCGCGCCACCTCGGACACCTGGGCACCGGGTAACAGACTCTCGGCGACGATCCGAGCTCTCTCAGCTTCCGAACGTACGCGGCGCCCCGATGGTCCTTCAAGAACCTCCAGCCGGCTCACCGATCCCCTCGTTGAGCCGTCCAAATGGACGTCCTTTTTGCTGTCCAATCCCATCCGAAACCTCCGTCCAAGCCGGAGGCTTCTTTCGCACGTTCATTCGAATTCTGAAGCAAGGGTATCGGCTTCGCGCTTACCTCGGATCGTGATGCCGTCCACTTCAATCTCGATGATCCCGCTATCTGCCTTGCGCACCGTTTTGCGCTCCCGGTGAGCACTTGGCGCCGGTACCACTGCGTCCACCACCGCCGGCACAAACTGTACTTCGTTAGCTTCGGAATGACCGCCTGCTGCTTCTCGCAACTGACGTCGCCAGCCAAACAGCTGCTGCGGCGACAATCCATGCCGTCGAGCCACGGAACACACCGAGTCGCCACTCGCCACGATCTCCGCGACGATCCGCACCTTGTCCTCGTCGCTCCACTTCCGCCGACGACCGGCTCCGGTGAAGACCTCGAGCCGCCGCACCGGCTCCGTGATAGCAGTATGCACTGTGTCCATTCTAAGCCTAACGGTCCAAACCGAACCGCAGACTCGCAGATCACACCGTCATCGGGTAGGTGGCCGCTGAACAGCGCTTACGCTCAATCGCCCCTCAGCCAAGAAGAGGAGCAACCGGCCAAGGTGCCCGTCCGATCCTTTGCTGCCCCCGCAGAAACCAGACTGGCTGTTTCCGCGGTCGACAAAATTCAACCCGCCAAAATGGCAATCGAAGGCGGCCTTGCCATCCCAAAGGAACCGCGTCGCAAGAGACAAGGGCACACCTCGCCTTTGTCCGCGAACATCCCTGCCTCGTCTGCAAGAAATCTCCGACAGACGCACATCACCTGAAGTTCTCCCAACCCACAACATTAGGCCGCAAAGTGAGCGATGAATTTACCGAGCCTTTATGCCGTTCACATCACGAGGCTTTCCTCCGATTGGCCGGCTTGCGGCGCAAAGGAGGTCAAGGCGCCGCATCGAATGGGAGCCTCATTGACCTATGCCCGCCGATACGCCCTATTTGCTCTGGTTGGCATTGCCGGTGAGGACGACCTCGGCGCCCCTGATGCAATCGCCGGCCTCCCGCTGCCGCCGAGCCGCAAATGGCGCCCGGCCAAAAGGGAAAGCCTGCCAAAGCGGTCTTGAACCGACCGGCTGTCCTGAAGCCTCAGGAATCGGCTGAGCTACGGGAGCGGCTGTTGGCCGAGTTGGCGGCAGCGTTGGGGAATAGCGACGACCTCCTGGCTTGGGCCAAACCAAAGCCACCCTGCCCCTGAAGAACACCCTCCTGGAGGTCGACGCCCGGGCGCTTGAGGCGGCCTATCAGGTCAGGTTCGAGGAGACGACCCGGTCTGAGACCAAAGCTGATCTGCCACCATCTGAGGTCCCTGTACCCTCTCTCGGACTGCAGATACGAGGCACCTGATTGAACCGCTCGGCTTTCAAGAGGACTTTAGTGCACCAAGAGCCGGCGAGGACTACTTGGACAAATAGGCGTCGTAAGCACGCCGGATTCCATCCTCGAGCCTTGTCGTCGCGCGCCAGCCGAGGTTGGCGAGGCGGCTGACGTCGAGCAGCTTGCGCGGCGTGCCGTCGGGCCGCGAGCTGTCGAAACTGATCTCGCCGCCGTAACCGACGGTTCTGGCGACGACCCGCGCGAAGTCGGCGACGGTGATGTCCTCGCCCGTGCCGATATTGACCAGCTCGGCACTCGAATAGGTCTTCATTAGATGCACGCAGGCATCGGCCATGTCGTCGACATAAAGGAACTCGCGCCGGGGCGTGCCGGTGCCCCACACAATAACAGTCTTCGCTCCCGACACCTTGGCCTCGTGGAAGCGGCGGATCAGCGCCGCGACCACGTGGCTCATTTCGGGGTGATAATTGTCGCCAGGGCCGTAGAGATTGGTCGGCATTACGCTGATGAAGTCGCTGCCATACTGGCTGCGATAGGCCTCCGCCAACTTAATGCCGGCGATTTTTGCAATTGCATAGGGCTCGTTGGTTGGCTCGAGCGGGCCGGTCAGCACGCAATCTTCGCGCAACGGCTGCGCCGCCAGTTTCGGGTAGATGCAGGACGAACCCAAGAACATCAGCTTCTCGGCGCCGTTCCGATGCGCGGCCTGGATCACGTTCGCCGCGATTGCGATGTTGTCGTAGATGAACTCGGCGCGCAGCGTGTTGTTGGCGACGATGCCGCCGACCTTTGCCGCGGCGAGGAAGATCACCTGCGGCCGCGTCCTCGCGAACCAGTCGAACACCGCGGCCTGGTTGCACAAATCAACCTCGCGCCGGTCCACGGTGACGAGCTTGACGTCCTCCCGCGCCAGCCGGCGCGCAAGCGCGCTGCCGACCATGCCGCGATGGCCAGCGACGTAGACACTCTTGCCTGTCAGCTCAAACGGAGCGTTTGCCACTCGTCGCGTCCCGTTTTGCTACCGCCAGATCGCTCGCCATCATCTCCGCGACCAGCTCTGCAAAGCTCCGCTTCGGCGTCCAGCCGAGCACCTCGCGCGCCTTGCTGGCGTCGCCGACGAGGAGATCGACCTCGCTGGGCCGGAAATAGGTCGGATCGATCTTCACCACAGTCTTGCCGCTCATCTCGTCCACGCCGGTCTCCTCGACGCCTGTCCCGAGCCATGCGATGCGGCGACCGAGCTGGGCGAACGATAGCTCGACCATCTCGCGCACCGAGTGCATCTCGCCGGTGGCGAGCACGAAATCGTCGGGCTTGTCGGCTTGCAGGATCTTGTGCATGCCCTCGACGTAGTCGCGCGCGTGGCCCCAGTCGCGCTTGGCTTCGAGATTGCCGAGATAGAGCGTCTCCTCCAGCCCGACCTCGATACGGGCGACAGCGCGCGTGATCTTGCGAGTCACAAACGTCTCGCCGCGGATCGGGCTCTCATGGTTGAACAGGATGCCGTTGCTCGCGAACATGCCATAGGCTTCGCGGTAGTTCACCGTGATCCAGTAGCCGTAGAGTTTTGCCACGCCGTAGGGCGAGCGCGGATAGAACGGCGTGGTCTCCTTCTGCGGGATCTCCTGGACGAGGCCGTAGAGCTCCGAAGTCGACGCCTGGTAGAACCGCGTCTCCTTCTCCATGCCGAGAATGCGGATCGCTTCCAGCAGGCGAAGTACGCCGATACCGTCGGCATTGGCCGTGTATTCCGGGCTCTCGAAGCTGACGGCGACGTGGCTCTGGGCGGCGAGATTGTAGATCTCGGTCGGCCGGATCTGCTGCACCAGGCGGATCAGATTGCTCGAATCCGTCATGTCGCCGTAGTGCATCAGGAACGGCACGTCGCCGACATGCGGATCCTGGTAGAGATGATCAACGCGCGCGGTGTTAAAGGACGAGGACCGCCGCTTGATGCCATGCACGACATAGCCGAGCGATAATAGATAGCCGGCTAAGTAGGCGCCATCCTGGCCTGTGACGCCGGTGATGAGAGCGATTCGTTCGGCCATGGCCAGCCCGGTTCCCGCAGAATTAGAAATGAAATCGACGCACGCGAAGCGCTAAGCGAAGCGTATTCCCGCCTTATTCTTGGACATATTGCAATGCGCCGGTCAACCCCAGGCAGGTCTGAACTCGGATTAACGGGGCGCAACGATGGACCGAGCACACGGCGCACGTGAGCACACAGAGCGATGAAGCTGTATTAGCGGGTTTGTTCGCCCCACACAAATCGCAGTATCGAGTCGGAACGTTCCGAAACCGAGAGAGCAAAGCGCTGAATCAGGTGCTGCGCCCTGCTGTCTTCTTTGCCGTGATGGTGTTCTGAACGTCAAGAGTGAGTATCTGTTTGAAATCAACAAAATTCGTCTGCGTCTTCGCCGGTTCGGACGTTGGCGGCCAGCGAGCCGCCGCCGTCTATACCCCAATCGAAACTTGCAAGATGCCTTGCTCGCTGACGTGCTGGCGCGGCTTTCAGATCACCACGCTAACAGAGCCGCCGACCTGCGCGTGGACTTGGAACGCGAACCAGCAGTCCAAGGTGCCGTTCCTGCCTGAGCGCCACGGCTGACCAGCGCGCCAGCGGGTACTGGACGGATGCATACTGCGCAGCTTGTTGGAAGACGATCGGCTACGAATAGTAGCCGCTCAGTCAGTATGCCTCGCTGCCGACGACTGGTTCGTCATTTCCATTCAGTGGCGCGCCACTCGCACAATGCCTTGCAACCGGTATGCCAAGATCTCATAGGGGACATATTAGACCGCCGCCCTCCCACAAATCCCGTTCATTCCATAACTCAGAAGACACGCGGACCTGGGGTCCGCTGGCGAAAATTGCGTCAGAAACAAAGAAAGAACAGGCAGATCCGTCGCTTTGTTCTTTCACCTGCTCTACCGACCCTTCCCCGTGCGCGATGACCGAAAGCAGAATGGTACAACCCATGGCCGTCGAGAGGGGATCACACGCGATCCAAGTCTGTTCGAATAAAAACGGTGACTCCACTGGATCGCATGTGTTCAATGCTTTAGAAGCCATGTGTATTTTAGGCACATAGTGCCATTGCAGCGAGACCATCATGAAAGTTGTTCTACTAGCTGGCGGTTTGGGGACGCGAATAAGCGAGGAGTCGCACCTTAAGCCGAAGCCGATGATCGAGATCGGGGGCAAGCCGATGCTGTGGCACATCATGAAGATGTATTCGCATTACGGGATCAACGATTTCATCGTGTGCCTTGGTTACAAAGGGTACGTCATCAAGGAGTATTTCTCCAACTATTTCCTGCACACGTCGGACGTTACCTTCGACATGCGCGACAACAAGATGGAAATTCACCAGAAATATGCCGAGCCTTGGAAGGTCACACTCGTTGACACCGGCGAGGCGACCATGACCGGCGGCCGACTGAAGCGTGTCGCGCCCTATATCGGCAACGAGACGTTCTGCTTCACCTACGGTGACGGCGTGTCAGATATCGATATCTCGGCACTGATTGCGACGCATAAGGCGGCTTGCCGCCAGGCGACGGTTACCGCGATCCAGCCGCCCGGCCGGTATGGCGCACTGCTGATCGAGGACAATGTGGTTCAGCATTTCCAGGAGAAGCCCGCCGGCGACGGCGCTTGGATCAATGGCGGCTTCTTCGTACTGGAGCCCAGCGTGATGCAATATATCGATGGCGATGAGACCGCGTGGGAACAACAGCCGCTGCACCGTCTTGCTGCCAACGGCCAGTTGACTGCACATCAGCATGACGGCTTCTGGCAAGCCATGGACACCCTGCGCGAGAAGAATCTGCTCGAAGAGCTATGGGCCTCTGGCAAAGCACCTTGGAAGAGCTGGTAACGATGTTCGCCGATGTCTACGAAGGCCGTCATGTCCTTGTGACTGGGCATAGCGGGTTCAAGGGAAGCTGGCTGACACTGTGGCTGGAGCTGCTTGGGGCGAAGGTCACCGGAATATCGCTGCCGCCGGAGAGCTCACCCAATCACTGGGACGTGCTCGGCCTCAAGGGGGTCGCCTCGCACTATGTCGACATCCGCAGCGAGCAGGAGCTGCGCAAGACCATCGTCGCCGCCTGCCCCGATGCCGTGTTTCACCTCGCCGCGCAGCCGCTGGTGCGACGATCATATCGTTCACCACTGGAAACCTGGGCAACCAATGTCATGGGTACAGCCCATGTACTCGAGGCGTGCCGGCAATTGCCTGATCTCGAGGCCGTGGTCGTGGTCACCACGGACAAATGTTACGAGAACAATGAATGGGTCTGGGGCTACCGTGAAAACGATCCGCTCGGAGGCTACGACCCCTATAGCGCATCGAAGGCCGGCAGCGAATTAGTGGCGGCGAGCTTTCGCCGCTCATATTTTTCCGAGCCAGATAGCGCCCTGCTCGCGAGCGCCCGTGCCGGCAATGTGATAGGTGGCGGCGACTGGTCGGAGGACCGCTTGGTCCCCGATCTGGTACGCGCGGCCAGCGGTGGGACGCCAGTCGAGATTCGCTCGCCGAATTCGACTCGGCCTTGGCAGCACGTGCTGGAATGCCTGTCAGGCTATCTGCTGCTCGGCCAGCGCCTGCTGCAGGGCGACCGCGCTTGCGCCGAGCCGTGGAATTTCGGTCCGGGCCATGAGGGCAACCGTACGGTGAAGGAAGTGCTCACCACGCTAAAGGCGAGCTGGCCTGCCGTCGACTGGCTCGTCACCGATAAGAAGCAGCCGCACGAGGCTAAGCTGCTGCAGTTGGACAGCACCAAAGCACATTGGCAACTCAAATGGCGGCCGGTTTGGAGTTTCGAGGAAGGTGTCGCGGCCACCGCCAACTGGTATCGCGCCTGGCTGGAGGGCAACGCGATTGTCAGCCGAGAGCAACTGCACGACTATATCCGCGCCGCCGCCGAGCGCGGCCTGGTCTGGGCCCAAGACACGTGATGAAGCTGACCGAGACCCCTATCTCCGGCGTGTGGACCGCCGAAAGCGGCGCCTTTCGGGACAATCGCGGCGCGTTCTCGCGGCTGTTCTGCGCCGAGGAGGAGAAGGTGATCCTGGGCGGGCGACGGATCGTGCAGATCAATCACTCCTTGACACGCGCGGTCGGCGCGGTGCGCGGTATGCACTTTCAGAAATCCCCGCACGCCGAAATGAAGATCGTACGCTGTCTCCGTGGTCGCGTACTTGATGTCGCCGTGGATCTCCGCAAGGGTTCTCCGACGTTCCTGAAATGGACGTCCGTCGAGTTGGCCCCCGAGAACCGATTGGCCTTCATCATCCCCGAAGGATGTGCCCATGGGTTCCAGGTGCTGGAACATAGTTCCGAATTGCTCTATCTCCACACCGCGTTCTATACGCCGATCGCCGAGGGCGCGGTGCGATTTGACGACCCGGCCATCGGGATCGACTGGCCGCTTCCGCCGACGGATCTGTCGGCGCGGGATCTGGTTCACCCCCGCCTCGACGAAGAGTTTGAAGGGATCAGCGTATGAAGTGTCGCCACTGCCAGTCCCAACTGACACAGGTATTTCTCGACCTGGGCCATGCACCGCCCTCGAATGCCTACCTTTCGCAGTCAGCGCTACGCGCCCCCGAGACAACCTATCCGCTCAAACTATTCGTTTGTAACGCCTGCTGGCTCGTACAGACGGAAGACTATGCCGGGGCCAACGAGCTGTTCTCCGATGACTATGCCTATTTCTCGTCGACATCGAAAGGCTGGCTGACACACGCCAGGGCCTATTGCAATAAGATCGCAGCTCTGCTCGGCCTCGGCAAGGAGAGCTTCGTCATCGAAGTTGCTTCAAATGACGGCTATCTGCTGCAGAACTTCGTCACCGCTGGCATCCCCTGCCTCGGCGTCGAGCCGACCGCCAGCACCGCCGATGCCGCCGAGAAGATCGGCGTGCCGGTGCTGCGCAAATTCTTCGGCGTAGATACCGCGACCACGCTCGCCGATGAAGGTAAGCAGGCCGATCTGATCTGCGGCAACAACGTCTACGCCCATGTGCCCGACATTAATGATTTCACGAATGGCCTGCAGGTTGCGCTCAAGCCAGGCGGCACCATTAATTTGGAGTTTCCGCACCTCAAGAACCTGATCGAGCAGAACCAGTTCGACACGGTTTACCACGAGCATTTCTCGTATCTCTCGCTGATCGCTGTTGTTAGCATCTTCGAAAGGGCAGGGCTTCGCATTTTCGATGTCGAGCGACTGCCGACTCACGGCGGCTCGCTGCGCATCTATGGCTGTCACAAGGACGACCCGCGCGCGGCTACGTCTTCCGTCACTGCAATGATCGCCGAGGAGGAGGCGTTTGGCCTGAAGGACATCTCGCTATATCGGTCGTTCCAACAGAAGGCCGACAAGGTCAAAAACGACTTCATCGGCTTCCTCATTGAGCAAAAGCGCGCCGGCAAGTCGGTGGCGGCCTATGGTGCGGCTGCGAAGGGCAACACGCTGATGAACTATGCCGGGATAAGACCTGACCTGATTTCTTTCATTTGCGATGCCGCGCCCTCCAAACAGACCAAGTTCATGCCGGGCAGTCACATTCCGATCCTGCATCCGGACGAGATCACCAAACGCCGGCCTGATTGGGTTGTAATCCTTCCCTGGAATATCGCCCCAGAGGTGATGCAGCAGGTGCAGATCAAGTCGTGGGGCGGGCAGTTCGTGATCGCTGTCCCCGAGATCAAAGTGCTCGCATGAAAGTCTGGGTGACAGGTGCTACCGGGTTCGTCGGGCGGCATGTCGTTAACGAACTCCTGCAGCGCGGGCACCAAGTCATAGCCGTCGCCCGGGACGCAAAGCGTGCCGGAACGATGCCTTGGCACAAGCAGGCCGAATTTGTCGCCTGCGACCTCATTGTTGATCACGCGGCGCTGCTAAGCCGCCGGCCCCTGCCCGATGCCCTCGTGCATCTGGCATGGCCCGGCCTGCCGAACTATCACAACTTTTTTCATATCGGCACTAATCTGCGCGCTGACCTTGCTTTTCTGCCCGCAGCCGTGTCCGCCGGCATTTCGCAGATCATGGTGGCCGGCACCTGCCTCGAATACGGCTTGCAGAACGGGCCGCTAACCGAGGAGATGGTGACGGCGCCGCATACGACCTATGGCTTCGCCAAGGACTCGCTGCGCAAGAGCCTGCAAATGTTGCAGCGAGAGCGCCCTTTCACGCTGCAATGGATGCGATTGTTCTACATGTTCGGCGACGGCCAGAACCCGAACAGTCTGCTGGCGCATCTCGACCAGGCCATCGATGACGGCGACGATGTGTTCAACATGTCGATGGGCGATCAGCTGCGGGACTATTCATCTATCGAAGATGTCGCCAGCAACTTCGCCCTAGCGCTCGAGAGCCCCACGAAATGCCATGGAGTCATCAATTGCTGCAGCGGCAAGCCGACAGCGGTAGTGGACCTCGTTACGCGGCGCTGTAAGACACGCGGAAGCAACATTAGCCTCAACCGCGGCTACTACACCTACCCCGACTATGAACCGATGGCATTCTGGGGGGTGCCGGCCAAGCTCAATAGTCTGCGCTAGCGAAGCGGGATAGACACGGAAAACGGCCAACAGCCGCCCGACCGTAGGCACGATCATCTCTTAAAGCTCCGAAAATTTGCAAACAGCCTTTCATTGCTGATCGGTGTCAGGCTTACCTTCGTTCTTAAAGCCGTTCGAGGAGACGGTACCGCTGGCGCGTCGGTGGGAATCAGTTGCACGGAAACAGGCCGCGCGCGGTTGCCAAATCGATAGGCCTGGGTCGGTTACCGATTGATCACCTCAAGGCGATCGGGTCATGCCGTTGCTGGGTCTGCTTTTTTCATAGGTTCCGATATCACCTTCGTGATTCTGAACCGGGCGGCCCAACGTTTGCAGCGCCGTGCCGCATGAGTCACCAGCCGATTGACAGAGGTCACGGCGACCGGGGCGCCAGTGGAGCATTATTAGCCGGCGGGGAACTCGCTAGGCCCCAAAGGGGAGCTCCGCAAAATGGATTCCGATTTTGGTGCATTAGGCGAGCCCAGTGTACCGACGTCATTTTCGCTGCCTCGGCCGACCATACAACTTCGGACCCATGCTCGCTTATCGCGCGGATAAAGCTTGCTTATTTCGAGCTTTTGGGTTTTTAAAGTTGAGGTTTCACCTCTCCGCCAAACCGGCTAAGACAGGCTCAACTTACGGCGTCCAACACTGCAATGCTTGAGGAAGCTTGATGATGCTATTCACCGCAATGCATTCCGTGGTCAGCCCGAAATGAAGCTGTTGGGACAGACGTTTGGACACTGCGCGTATCACTCGATGAACGGGCGCGGGAAATGGTCGCCGCAGATTTGTCCGATGCAGGCAAAGACAAGCTTAACCGAGCATGGCGTCGAGCGCTCGATTCCCGCGAGTGAGCTGACACTATTTCGGAGTGTTCAGCAAAGCAGGAGACGGGGCGAAGATGCGTAACCTTTGGTCGATAAGGGCAAAGGTTGCTGTGAAGAGCTTGTACGCTCGCTCGTTATTGTCTCAGAGTAGTAAGCCGACTCTGAAATATCGCTTTACGGTGCCGCAGCGGAACCACGATCCCGAGATTGTTCAGCGCTTGATGGCCGCCTATCAAGCCGCCCTCGAAAATCAGAAAGTAGCTAAATTCCCGACTCCTGGTGTTGATTTATGGGATCACATCTTGAGCAATGATCTGTTGCAGTTCCGCGACGCATTGGCCGCAGGAGACTTACAATTCATTCAGAGCTTCATGCCCAACATTGGACGTGATTACACTTGGTTTGGAGGGTTGTCGCTCGGCATTGACGGGTACACGCCCGTCGAGTTCAGGCAGTCTGAAATTGCATTGCTTTACTGGGAAAAAATGGTGGCTTTGGCCGAAAGCCAAGGTGTCCTGAACTGTGAAAACCCGGAGAGTGGCCCCTATCTCAAGAACATTCACGTAAACCCGCGAGACTTGATTCTAAAGATGCAGAGCGAGCTTGGGATAGATATAGCTCCGCCGGACGACATTCTTCCCACCTTTGGTTTCATCGCCGATGAACGCGTCTACCACTATCGTCATATCAACTCGCTCTATGCGGCTGCACAATGTCGGCATTATCTGAAGCCAGGAGCCAGCGTAATCGAGATCGGTGCCGGGCTTGGCCTGAGTTGCCTGTACGCCAGGCGCTTTCAGCCGCTGGATTATTCCATTTATGATCTGCCGCTTACTTGCTTCATCTCCGGATTCTTCTTAATGAATGCCCTTGGCAAGGATCAAGTCTGCCTGTTTGGTGAAACGCCCAACCGAGATGCAGTGAAGATCTTGCCGTATTGGTCTATCGCAGATCTAGCCGATGGCGCTGTGGATCTCGCACTCAACCAAGATGGGCTGCCCGAAATTGACGACATCACGGTGCAGTTTCTCCTGCGCAATATTGAACGCTGTGTGAATGACAAATTTTACAGCTTCAACCACGAGGTATTTGGATTGCGACGGGTGTCGACCTTTGTTGCTCAGCACACAGGATTTAAACGACTGTCGCGTGGCAGAAACTGGGTACGCGAAGGGTATGTAGATGAACTTTACGCCAAGGATTGGCAATGATGGTCGGTCGGGGAGTTTAAAGCTGCAACGCTCGATCGTAATCACGCATAGGGTAATTGCAGTAGCGCTGCCGAGTCTAGGACAAAGTTAAATCGAAGTGCTTCGGCATGTTCCCGCGGCTGAAATATCACCATACACCTTAGTGGCAATGAAAAAGACAGTTTGGCCGTTCGTTCGTGCTGGAAGCTCTACACAGAATATCGCGAAGAGCTGTCGATCCCATCTGCATCTCTGTACGGAAAGGTCAACGTGAAAACAAAAGATGCTCCGCGAGGTGACTTTGGTTTCTGCCGATCCCCGCATTCAAACGAAAAACTGCTTGTGCTACTCAGTGTTAATCCCCCGACGAGCAGTAGGAAGGATCTGCCGTGACTAATGTACCCCTAGTTATCACGCTAGCGCGCAATGATCTCCGGCAGCGCTATCGTGGTTCCCTTATGGGCAATTTTTGGCTCCTTATCACACCGCTAGTCACTCTTTTGCTTTACGCGTTCGTGTTCTCCACGATCTTCAAAGCTCGCTGGCAATTTCTGGGAGCAAGCGAGTACACCAACTACGCCTTAGTCTTGTTCCCAGGGCTTATGATGTTCCAGGTCTTTATTGAGCTTTTGCAGAAGGGCGCGAACGCATACGACGCATACACCAGCATCACTACCAAGCTAAACATTGATGTACTTGACCTTATTCTCGCTAGCGTATTGGCCAGCTTTATTCCATTCCTGATCGCGATTGGCGGCTGGTATGTCGTGGTTCTCGTGATGTTTGGAGCATCATTCACGAGTGTCGGATTGACAATCCTCTGCCTATTCCTATTCGGCATCTTTTGCGTAGGCGCGACCTTGCTGTCTTCGGTCCTTGGTGCGCTGATCAAGGATTGGATCCAACTGATCGGACTGATCAGTATGGGCTTTTTGTTTCTCTCCCCAATATTGTATCCTGTGGATCACCTTCCCGAGGAATTCCGGCGGGTTCTCTACGTAAACCCACTGTCGCATTTCATCGAGATTTTCCGTCAAACTACGTTCGACCCGCACCATACCGCGTCGGTCGGATCTCTCACCGCAATTTTCTGTTTTGCCGTGAGCTTCGGATTTTCCGGTTTGTGGCTCCAACGAGCATTGTCGAGGTTTGTCGATGCGTGATTCCGTCAACGAGAGCGTAGCCGTTCACGCGCGCAGCCTGGCTAAGTATTATCATAATCACAAAAGCCGCGCTGCGCGTATCCTCGATTTCGCAAATTTTCTCGTTCGCGGGCGACGAAGCTTGCGCTTCTTCAAGACAACTTACGTATTGCGCAATATCAATTTGGATCTGAAAGTAGGAACCACGTTCGGAATACTGGGGCAGAACGGCAGCGGAAAATCGACCCTACTGAAGGTTATCGCAGGGATTCTTAGCGCGAACGATGGTGACTTGAAGGTCAACGGCAGGGTCGCGTCTATCATCGAATTGGGGGCAGGCTTCAATCCAGAAGATACCGGACTCGAGAATATACGCAGTTACCTTACGATCTACGGGATTCCCGGCAATCTCTTTGCCGGCAAGATCGAGCAGATCATCACCTTTTCTGGCTTGGGTGCCAAAATCAGGGACTCTGTAAAAACGTACTCGAGCGGGATGACGGTTCGCCTGGCATTCGCCATTATTGCGCACCTTGACGCCGATATTCTTCTGGTCGATGAAGCCTTAGCAGTCGGTGACGCGGTGTTCGCCCAAAAGTGCATGCGCTTTATCAAAGAGTTCAAAGCGCGCGGCACCATTCTGCTCGTCAGCCACGATCTCAACACCTTGCAAAATTTATGTGACGAAGCCATTTGGCTGCACGAAGGCGAGATCAAAGCATACGGCAACGCTAAGTCGGTCTGTGAACAATACTTGGAATTCACCCTCGCCGAGGATTACCCCGAATTGCCGGCTGACAAATTGTCAAGTACGGCAATTTCGTCAGACCTAGTTTGCCAGCATAGGGTTGAAGTGGCTGTTGCACAGGCGTCTCCTGAGTTGCCGAGCTCATCGTTCCAAATTGACGATCGCACAGATCTGCAGAATGGCTTCGGCGGACATAGCATTCAAATTCTTGACGTCGCGGTCCAAAGCGAGGACGGCGGAAAACGAAGACTGTTTTCAGATGGAGAAAACATGACCTTGTCCGTTCTCGTGCGCGCATTGAAGCAAGTTCAAGAACCCATTGTCGGCTTCTTGGTTAAAAATAGTCGCGGAGTAGAAATTTTTGGCGAAAATACCCTGCATGTTTCGGAGTATAATCGCTTTCACTTTGCTGAGGACCGCACATATCGAGTTGCCTTCCGATTTAAGCTCCCGGTCTTGCCGAGTGGCGACTACACAATATCCGTCGCGGTTGCCGAGGGCGACTTTCATGTGCACCAGCAGCTTATCTGGCGCCATGACGTGCTTGTTATTCGCGTGTCGTCGGAAAGGTTCCGATATGGTTTCGTTGGGCTCGATAACAGCGACATCGAGATCAAAGAGGTGATCCATTGACGCGCGGATACGACAAATGGAGTGCTTATCTACCACTTTATGAACGTGTGATGGCTGAAATTCGCCCGGACAGCGCGTACTTAGAAATTGGCGTCCAGAACATGGGTTGGATCAGCATCCTTGATCAAGAACACAAGTTTACTCGCTGTGTCGCGTGTGACGTAAATCCGTCCATTGGGAGCCATGTGGCCGGGACGCGGTTCACCGACATCATCGTCGGAGACTCCACGCGTTCTGAGACGTCGCGACAGATCAGGGCACTGAATCTAACATTTAGCCTGATCCTGGACGATGCATCACACACTCAGCACGACATCATTAAAAACTTTCTGCTCTATTTCGCTTTGCTGCGGGATGGTGGCACGTTTCTGATTGAAGACTGCCATACGGACTTCTCAGATCTTTTCAAAACGACCAACTATTATGGGCTGTCTGTTTATGAGTTCTTTGGCTCGCTCGCAGCGCTGCCCACACTTGTTTCGGTGGACCCATCGTTGTGTTCGAAGAATGCCGCCTACCAGATGATGCGTCGCTTTTTGTCCAAGGAAGACTGCAACAGCATAGTCGAGCACATAAACGAAATATCGTTCGTCAATTCGATGATTGCGATCAAGAAGGGGCGGGCGGATATTGGCGAGCGCTTACTGGTGGGCGATGAATGGCCCGTTTGTTCGATAGATCAACTTCGTACGTTCAATATTCGCTTATTGCAAAACGAGGCGCCCCCACCAGAACCAAAGATCGCGGTGGTCTATCTGAATCGAACGGCGACACCGGAAGAAGCAGCTGGACGGGACGAATTCATCAAGAGTTTCACGCAATTCAAACCGAGCATCGATTATAAGCTTTATGTCATAAACAAGGGCTTTAACGAAGAGACGTTGCCGATTCAATATCATCTGTTTTCAGATCTGAAGCCGCGGTTTGTTGATATCAGTGACGATGGCTTTGACCTAACGGCATATGGAAAAGTCTTGGATGAGATTGAAGAGGAAACCGTCTTTTTCATGAACACCTACTCGACGCCGCTGAGTGATGGGTGGCTGAATAAAGTCCATGCAGCATTCTCCCTGCCGAACGTTGGTTTGGCCGCGTGCACTGGTTCATATGAGACTCATCATCCGATGCGTGCGAATTTTCCGGAGTTTCCAAACTACCACGCGCGCTCCACGGGTTTTATGATCGACAAGGAGCGGTTTCGAAAAGTTTTGGCAGGTCGCACTTTTAATAACAAGGATGATGCCTACGCTTTTGAGTGTGGCAATACATCTATGACCCGCGTGATCGAGGCTGAAGGTTTAAAGGTTGTGATTGTCGGCTACAACGGCGTATATTCGCGAGACAACCTCTGGTATTCAGGGATTTTTCGTATGGGGCTGCAGCGAAATCTGCTGGTTTCCGACAACCACACGCGCGCCTACGCCAATCTGCCAGTTTGGCGCAAACTTCGCGTATGGGCCGATACGTGGCTTGGGTTGGGCAGGCTTGGAGGTCATCAGTTACGATGGAGCTGGCAGCACGGAAAAATGAAGCGTATGCGCTCGTGGACGAGATAACATATCATGGGGCGCAGTGTTTCTAAATGGTTGCGTAGCTCAGAGACTCCGGTTGGGTCAGGACACAGCAGCCGCGTCGCTGTATTGGTGCCGACCCACCTGGAGAGACTGGACGCAACTCTTGAAGAGGTGTTGTTGCACAATGCCCGAATGTTACGGCGTTATCATTTAGAGGTTATCCTGCCAGAGACCTGTTCCCCGACCTGGTATGAAAGCCTCTTTGAAGAACATCGGATCAATGGTTGCACGCGACTTGTAAAATCTGAGTATTTCGGAAGTACTGTGGCCGTTAACCGGATGGGGACCGACGTTAAGTTTTACAAGATGTACGAAGAGTATGATTATGTTCTTATTTGCCATCTTGACGCGCTCATTCTCGGCGATCAGCTGGATGCCTGGCTTGCGGCAGGATACGACTTTATTGGAGCGCCACTGTTTCTGCCGGATGTAGGGCGCGGTCATTTTCTAAGGCGCATGGCCCCGTTTGGGGCGAACGGAGGTCTTAGCCTACGCAAGGTTGATGCCTGCATTCGAGTGCTTGAGACGTTTAAACCGCGCCCGAACTTAGTTCGGATATTCAGTGCTGTCGCTTTCTTGGCCCGAAACCGCAGATTTGACTTGATGCAAATATTACTTCGACTATTGAATTCATTGCGCAAGGACTGGCGCGGGACATGCGAAAAATACAACATCTATGAAGACGTGTTTTTCACGGTAATCGCTCCATTGTTGGGCGCCAAAATCCGCATTCCGAGTAGTTCGATTGCAAAGTACTTTGCCTGTGAGGTAAATTTTGAGCTCCTGCAGAAAGAGGTACTCGTAAATACGATCCCCTTCGGCGTTCATGGATACGACAAGTACGTCGCCTCAGATTATCTTGCCTACATTAAAAGCATTTCCGAATATAGGCTGCTTGTGAAAGAGCTCAATCGTTGCGAGAATTCGCCATTCGTTTCGGTGGTGATGATTGTCAAGAATCTCATCGTTCAGCGCAGGCTGGAGTGTTTTGAGAGTGCTATCACATCTGTACTGCAGCAGAGTTACACGAATTTTGAAATTGTGATTGTAGATGGCGGCTCGACCGACGCTACGCAGGCAATATTGCGATCTCGCTACGGGAGTAGTCCCGGCGTCCGGATATTTGTCAAACCAGACCGGAGTGTTTGGGAGGCCATGGCGAATGGCGTGGCGTTTTCGAAAGGCGATCTGATCGCATTCATGAACTCAGACGACTGCTACAGAACCCCTTACGCGTTGGAGCTGCTAGTCGCGCGCTTAGTGAAGACTGGCGCAGATTGGGCCTACGGAAATACAATGCTGACTACTGAAACGGGAAGTTTTCCATTTCCTACCCATCTTCCTTCAGTATTAAATTGTTTTGGCGTTGTACATCAAGCCACGATTTTCAAGAAGGCCATTATTCAGGCGATCAACCCGTTTGGTAGCGGGCACGTCACTGCTGAAAATTATCTTTTTGTCGCGACATTGATGGCGGGATTTAAAGTTTGCGCTATCAAGGAGTATATCGTGGACTATCGGGTAGGTGGATTGAGTACAACGATGTATTCAGGGGAGAATTATGAATCCACGGTTTCAGATTATCTGACTTATATGAAGAAACTCACTTCGATAGGTCTTTATTTGAATGACGACGAGATTAGGGGACTTTACGGATTTAGGACCGCTGCTGATCGCGGCTTCGTAAGTTACGCGCGAAGCATTCTAAAGATTAAGGATCGTCGGCTTCGAAACCTGCTTATTCAAGGGTGTTGGAATCAGTTGCGGTCTCGCGGTCTATTCAAAGTCCTCAAAAATAAGATCCAACATATGCTTAGATGACAATCCCTCTGGCTCAATTCGCGCATCGACCTTTTCTTGACGTGGACCGTTCGAAGCTGATGAAGTGACCATTCAGTCATCACCCCATGTCATGGCCGTGAAAACTCGCTTACCGGCTGCACTCATATTTTCGAATGTACGGGTCTGGTTGTCTTTGATGAGAAGGTTGCGCTGATCTTCACGTCGGAAGGTGCCGCTTTTTGGCCATTCCTCCATCGGGTATACATTCCCATTCGCACCCACCACTACGATCGTCAAGCCTCGCTGAAGAATTCGCTGCGTCAGCCCGTTCGGCCCGCTTTCGAAAAGGTATGAATCGTGTTTGGTATCGATCGAATCGGGCAGCGCATCGAGAAAGACCTGTCGTTCGATCATGAAGGCATTCGTTCTGATGTGCGGGTTCGGAAAAGGCGCCAACTCCTTCAAGTGCTCCAGCGCGCCATCCGCAGCTAGTTGGTTGGCCCAATAGGCTTCAAATTTTTCATCCAGCGCTCCGTCGTAGTTGGCGCGGAACGAGGGCGCGGCGAAATAGGAAATCGCGGTGGTCACCACGATATTCGCTAGTCGCCGCGGCAGCCGAGTCCTAATTACTTGGAAGATCCGTCTAAGGCCGGCCGGTTTTGGAATTCCTTTGTTTTGAAACAGCCACCATCCCTTTTGGGCGCGCTTCATGCTGCTCACAGGACTTTCATAGGAACCAGTGGCCCCGGCGATTCCGACCGCAGGATCAGCAAACGTCGAACGTAGTTTGCGAAGCCAATCGTCAGACGCGATTTCCGAGAACGTGTTGAGGAAGACCACATGCGTGTGCGGAAGCTGCGCGGCAGCCTTGGCATAGGCGTTGATATCGAAGCCGTCATCCGATACTGAAATGGAATGAGGAAATGCGCGCCTCAGGACATTGTCGAGCGTAGATTCCCCCGGTGGGAAGCCTTTTCGGATCACCACGCAATCATGCGCAATCCCGGGTGGATGACGCTCGAGCGATTCAATGAAATTTGTGACCGGTCCTTTTCCTTCGGAATAACGTGCCAGGTAAACAACCGCGATATCGCTGGTGAAGATTGATGCCTGACCTGGTGCGATGTTGTTGTCGTTGTTGCTGGATAATCGAAACATCTAGATGACCTGCGACGATAATCCGAAAGACCAGGCTCACCGGCCTTCAGCGAGATCACTAATATAGCGGGCATAGGCGCCCTTTCCCAGCGCTGCGCCCAGGCGTGCCAGCTGATCGCGATCGATGTATCCTTGGCCGAAAGCCACCTCCTCGGGACAGGCGATCCGAAATCCCTGTCGCCGCTCGATCGTTCCGACAAACTCGGCGGCTTGCAAGAGGCTATCCGGCGTACCGGTGTCAAGCCAGGCGAAGCCGCGCCCCATCAGCTCAACCGCAAGCTCTCCGCGCTCAAGATAGGCCCGGTTCACATCGGTGATTTCGAATTCGCCGCGTGCTGACGGCTTGATGTTGGCCGCAATATCGACAACTCGGTTATCATAGAAATAGAGTCCCGTAACGGCGAAGTTCGACTTCGGCTGTAGTGGCTTTTCCTCGATCGAGGTCGCATTGCCCTTCCTGTCGAACGCGAGCACGCCGTAGCGTTCCGGATCGGCGACACGATAGGCAAACACCGTGGCGCCGGTGGTCCGCGACGTGGCGCTGGTGAGCAAATTCGGCAGCCCATGGCCAAAGAAGATGTTGTCACCGAGAATGAGCGCCGAGGCGTCGCCGCCAATGAAATCGGCGCCAATCACGAACGCCTGCGCCAGCCCTTCAGGTTTGGGCTGCACCGCGTAAGACAGCGACAGGCCCCACTGATTGCCGTCTCCCAACAAAGCCTCGAATAACGGCAAGTCCTGCGGCGTCGAAATGATCAGGATGTCGCGGATGCCGGCCAACATGAGCGTGGTCAGCGGATAATAGACCATCGGCTTGTCGTAGACGGGCAGCAACTGCTTAGAGGTCACGAGCGTCATCGGGTAAAGGCGCGTCCCGCTTCCGCCAGCAAGAATAATGCCCTTCAAAGCAGATCTCCCGTTCAAATCCCAAGAAGACGATCAAGGCAATCCGTCAGAGACTGCTTCAGCGGAGGCAGCCCCACATCGAACACCGCCGCCAGTTTCGCGCTCGAAAGCTGCGAATTTGCTGGTCGGACGGCAGCTGTCGGATAATCGGGAGTCGAGATCGGGTCAAGCAATACGGACCGCCCGCCGCGGGACGCCGCGAGATCGGTGACCTGTTTCGCGAAGGCGTACCAAGTCATCGGGTCGGGCCCAGCAAGATGCGTGACACCCGCATAATGCGGCTGCCAGCCCCCCGCCACCCGCCCGGCGATGGCGCGGATCGCGTCGGCGATATCCGGCGCATATGTGGGGCAACCTACTTGATCGTTCACTACCCGCAGCCGGTCGCGTTCCGATGCAAGGCGAAGAATCGTGCGCACGAAATTACCTCCAAACGGCGCGTAGAGCCATGACGTACGCAAGATAACGTGCCTTGGGTTCGCCGCGGCGACAGCTAGCTCGCCCGCCAACTTGGAGCGGCCATAGACGCTTTGTGGGTTGACCGGATCGCTCTCGACATAGGCGCCGGTCTTCATCCCGTCAAAGACGTAGTCGGTCGACAGATGGATGACCGGAATGCGTTGATCTGCGGCCGCCGCCGCTACAAGGCCTGCGCCATTGCGATTGAGCGCAAATGCGAGATCGGGTTCCGACTCAGCCTTATCCACCGCCGTGTAGGCCGCGGGATTGACCACCACGTCGGGACGGAAAGCGGCAATGGCTCGCTGGATCGAGACTGCGTTCAGCAGATCGACATCCGGTCGTCGGCCAAAGCCAAACTCAATCTCCTTGTCGGCGGCCGCAGCCTCCCGGAGCGACCGCGCGACCTGGCCCTCGCCGCCAATCACATAGATCCGCATCCGTGGATTCACGCCCCCACCAGACCGAGACGTTCGCCGCCATAGACCTTGTTCCGCAACGGTTGCCACCAATCTTCGCGCGCGAGATACCACTGCACTGTTTTTTCGATCCCGGTTTCGAACGTTTCCTGCGCTCGCCATCCCAGATCGGTTTCGAGCTTGCTGGCATCAATCGCGTAACGCTGATCGTGCCCCGGGCGATCGGCAACGAACGAAATCAGCTCGTGATGCGAGGCCTCGTTCGGACGCAGGCGATCCATCCACGAACAGATCTGCTGGACCACTTCGATGTTGGTCCGCTCATTGCGTCCGCCGATGTTGTAGGTTTCGCCCGGTCTGCCTTTTGCGAGAATGACGCCAAGCGCCCGGGCGTGGTCTTCGACAAACAGCCAATCGCGAACGTTGGAGCCGTCGCCATAGACCGGAAGAGACTTGCGATCCAGTGCGTTGAGGATAACCAGCGGAATCAACTTTTCAGGAAAATGATACGGCCCGTAATTGTTAGAACAATTGGAAACGATGACAGGCACATCGTAGGTTCGGTGCCAGGCTTTCGCCAGATGGTCGGAAGCAGCCTTGGTGGCCGAATAGGGAGAACTGGGATCGTAGGCCGTGGTTTCGGTGAACAAGCCGGCCTCTCCCAGCGACCCATAAACCTCGTCCGTCGAGACGTGGACGAAACGAAAATCATCCGCCTTTTTCCTCGCCGACGCAGTGTAGCGGCGAGTCGTCTCGAGCAGCGTGAAGGTACCGACGACATTGGTTTTTAAGAACAGGTCGGAGCCGGATATCGACCGATCGACGTGGCTCTCAGCGGCAAGATGAACCAGTGCGTCCGGCTGGTATTTCTCAAAGATCGCAGCCATCGCGGCGCCGTCGCAGATATCGTGCTTTTCGAACGCAAACTGCGGACTGGAGGCAACCGGCGCCAGCGACGCCATGTTGCCGGCATACGTCAATTTATCGACCACGACGACGTTATGGCCGAGATCGGCGATGAAATGACGACATACCGCCGATCCGATAAAACCGGCTCCTCCAGTCACGATCACCCGCATTGCGCGACCTCCTCACCCCCCGAATTGAAAACCCGGAGGGACGTCTTTCAACCGCGGTTGCCTCCGGTCCTTGTCGGATAAGACCACGTCACCCGCCGAAATCCGCCAATCGATGGCTAGATCAGGGTCGTCCCATGCGATACCACGATCGCATTCCGGCGCGTAGTAATCGGTCACTTTGTAGATGACCTCGCAATGGTCGGTCAGTGTGACGTAGCCATGAGCTAAGCCGGGCGGCACCCACAATTGACGCCAGTTCGCCGCCGACAGCTCGACGGCGACGTGGCGGCCAAAAGTCGGCGAGCCTACCCTGATGTCAACGCCAACGTCGAGAATTGCTCCGCGCGAGCACCGCACCAGCTTGCCCTGCGCGTGGGGCGGAAGCTGATAATGCAAGCCGCGCAGCACGCCTTTCTGCGTCGAAACCACGTGATTGTCCTGCACGAATGCCGCTTCGACGCCGCTCGCAAGTAGCGCATCCGCACGAAACGTCTCCGAGAAAAATCCCCGCGGATCGTTATGCCTCGCTGGGCTCACCAGCAGAATGTCCGGAATCTCGAGCCGTTCAATCTTCATAGCCACTTTCGGATGATCTATAATTCTTCAAGCGTCTGCGCGCTGGACGCGTCTGACGTTCTATGGCTTAAGGCATCCCCTCTGGAACCTAAAGCATTCCTGGCGTCAACGTGCTAATATCTTGAAGGTATCACAATACTCAAGAGGTTTTCGCGTTCCGGACAATGATCCGAGACGCGCCTGCAGCCAACACAAGTTGAAATCGATCAATGTTAGCGACTGTCGAAACACGAACCGGCGAAAGACGTCCCACCGAGACCGTTACCTGGGGCGCCGGACAAAAGTCCTCCGAAATGGCCATTGCTGACATTCGGGACGGTTTCGCCGCCTGGCGTCTGTGGGGCCGGATGGGATGGAACGACATCCTTCAGCGCTATCGCCGCTCGTTGCTGGGACCGTTCTGGCTGACAGCCAGCATGGCAATCATGGTGGTGGCGCTGGGATTCTTATACGCTGAACTGTTCAACACCCCGATTCGCGATTTCCTGCCCTTTCTCTGCACGGGTCTGCTGGTCTGGAATCTGCTCGCGACCTTCCTCAGCGAAGGCGGCATGATCTTCACGGCGGCCGAGTCCTATATCAAGCAGGTCCGGCTGCCCTACTCGATCTATGTTTATCGGTCGAGCTGGAGCAAGATTATCGTCTTCGCCCATAACTGCGTGATCTATTTTGGGGTCCTTGTCTATTTTGGGATCTGGCCCGGTGCCACGGCCTTACTGGCGATTCCCGGACTGATCCTCCTTGTGTTGAACGGCACGCTGGCAACGGTCTATATCGGCATTTTGTCCGCCCGATTCCGCGACATCCCACCACTCATCAACTCTATCGTGCAGCTAATATTTTTTGTTACGCCCATCATGTGGAAGCCGGAATTGCTCCATCGCCGGGCCTATATCGCCGACATCAATCCGTTTTTCCATCTGATCGAGATCGTGCGGACGCCGTTGTTGGGAAATGTCCCCAACCTCAAGAACTACTTTGCCGTGCTGTTGATCACGGCCGTCAATCTAGGGCTTGCCGGTTTGGTCTTCACGCGCTTTCGCCCGCGTATCGCCTACTGGATCTGACGATGATGAACACCGACAATATTCGGTCAGAACTGACGATGGAAAATGTCAGCGTGTCGTTTCCCATCTATCATGGCGGGTCGCGGTCGTTGAAGAAGAGCCTGCTATTCCGTAGCTCCGGTGGCCATTTGGCAACCGACGCTAACCAGCGCATCGTCGTCGAAGCGCTGCGAAACGTCTCAACGCATATCGCCGCTGGCGATAGGGTCGCACTGATCGGATCAAACGGCTCCGGCAAAACTACCTTGCTGCGCGTGATGGCTGGCATCTATGAGCCGGTCGTCGGCACGGTCCGCACTCGCGGGACGATCTCTCCGATGCTTGACATCGGTCTTGGCATTGATCCGGACATCAGCGGCTATGAGAATGTCCGCATGCGCGGCCTAATCCTCGGCATGACGTCCGACGAAATCGCCAGCAAAATGCAGGACATTTCCGACTTCACGGAGCTTGGCGAATATCTGGACATCCCAGTGCGCACCTATTCCTCGGGTATGATGACGCGATTGACCTTTGCGGTGGCGACCAGCTTTGCCCCCGAAATCCTATTGATGGACGAGTGGATCATGGCTGGCGACGACAGATTCATCACCAAAGCCAGGTATCGCATCGACAATTTCGTCGCGAAGGCGAGCATCCTGGTGCTCGCTTCCCATAGTGCCGAGACCTGCCGCCAGTTCTGCAACAAGGCCCTCTGGATGGATCAGGGCATTATCAAAGCGGCAGGTTCCCTCGAGGAGATCCTCGAAATGTACGCGGAGACGCAAAGAGACCGCGTCGAACTGGCGTGAGCGTCCGTTAGAGGCGGCTGAACAATACCCCACGAGAAGCTCCAGATTGTCGATGAAGCTTTGCCGCAAGAAACCGGACTTCCAGATCAGCCACAGCGACCAAGCTGCCTGCCTGATCCTGCCGTAACGGTCAAGGACGGATGAGCATTGCCCGATCACGAGCAATGGAGTGTCGCTATACAGATGGCAGACATTTCTCTGTCGCTGGCTCACAAGATATGGGAGAACGGGCGAAAACGGCCTTTCTAAAACTTTTTAGCAAAAGCACGACGTAAGCGATGCCACGCTGGTGCCTGGGTGAAAGTCTTTACGCAGTCGGGTTGCGCCACTAGGCTCCGGCACCATGCAAAAATTCCAAACCATCCAAGCACTGCGCGCTTTAGCCGCCAACATGGTGGTCGTATTCCACTTCGTAGGCCTTAACGCGAGGATCGACCCGCCGTACCGAGCAATCGAGTCCGCCATTGCAAATCTGGGCATCGGGGGCGTCCATTGCTTCTTCGTTATTAGCGGGTTTGTGATTACGACTGTTGCGCAGCGTGAGAATTGGCAGCGATTTCTTTTTTTGAGAATTGTTAGGATTTACCCGATTTACTGGGCTTAATTGGCGCTGATGCTGGCGTTTTATTTGGCAAGAGGCTGGCCCGATCCCGCCCCCGCCTTTCTCAATTCGGTTTTTCTTCTGCCTGCAACGACCCCACTTTTACCGGCGGGATGGTCGCTGGTCCATGAGGTCTATTTCTACGCAGTGGTAGCGCTCGCACTCGCGCTGGGACTCTCTATGGTGCGGCTTCTCACAGGCTGGGCCGTACTGATCGCCGCCGCTCAGCTGTTTACGACATCCACGAATCCTGTGTTGCAGATCGTGACGCGCGCCTCCACGATTGAATTCATTGCTGGCGGATTCATCGCGTTAGCCAATGTACGGCGTCATGGATTGGCAATACTCGTAACCGGCGCAGCCCTTGTCGCCGTTGGACAAACCTTGTGTGGATTACTTGATCCCAGTCAGCAATGGTTGCGCATGTTGCTCATCGGCTCACCCTACATGTTGGTGGTATATGGAGCGATTTCGCTTGAAAGCACTGGTTGGGGGACGCCCCCTCGGTGGGCGATCAAACTGGGCGATGCTTCGTACTCCACTTACCTCAGCCACTTTCTGTTGCTTGCACTTTTGACCCGCCTTTTCTCGACCCAACAGCACGGCTTAGTCGCGCAGATTCTATTCGCAGGTTTGTGCATAATTGCAGCGAACATTTGGGGCGTATTGAGCTTCAATTATTTGGAGCTAGCAATCGTTCGAATTGCCCGAAGTAAGAAGGCGGGAGAGATTGTCACAACACACACGGCGACAAACATAGGTTGATCGCGATCAGTCCCGCTTGAGCTGCCCAGAGGCTCGATGAGTCATTCCACAGCGAAATCGGAGGTTCGGGTTCGTTGGGCCTTCGTCGTGGCGACCAGCTTGCCCTTCTGTTAGCGGACGAGTGGTTTATGGCTGACCATGACAGATTCATCACTAAGGTCAGGCATCGCATTGACAATTCGTCGCGAAGGCGAGGATTCTGATGCTGCTTCCCACTTTGGATGGATTAGGGCACTATCAGATGTATGCAGAGGCGCAATGGGGCAACTTCGAGAGGGCGTGAAGCGGCCTCACAGGCGACCAAACAGCGCCCCTACGAAAAGCGCGAGATTCTCGAGGAAGCTTTGCCGGTAAACACCAGATTTCCAAAGGAGCCATAGCCGCTTGGGTGATGCTGCCAAACGCGCTTGGGTGTAGCGGGCGAGGACGAGTGCGTTGTGCGGCGTCAGCAGGCTTCGAATGCTGCCTAGCACATTCAGGTTTACCTCATTCCACATTGCGAAGCGGCCGCCCAGGAATGCGAACGATCGAACAAGCCGAGCCCGCAGACCGATGTTAGCTCCGACAAGATTTTCCACATGTTGTCTGTATCTTAGGCTGGGCCAGGGATCGTAATGCGCAACGCCGCCGATCCCCGTCACGACCTGGTACGTCCACCAATCGTGCGATACCAAAGCAATCTCAGTCGGCGTGGCCCGAAGCGCCAGCCGCGCCGCGCGATTGAAGACCATCGTGTTGCCGCCGCCGATGTTCTGCACCAGCGCATTCTGAAAAGTTGGCTCGCGTAAGAAGAGAGGTGAGAAGCCGATCAGCGCGCCGCTCTCTTCGATCAACTCGGTTCGCGTAAAATACAGAGCCGGACGATCGCTTGGACGCGCTTCGAACCAGCTCACCGCCTTCGCAAGTTTCTCCGGAAACCAGACGTCGTCTTGGTCGCTGTAGGCGAACAGCTCGCCGTCGATATCGTCAGATCGGACCAGCGACGCGAAATTCTGCCAGAAACCCATCTGCGGCCCTCGCCGCACCACCACCCGCTGGGGAACCTGCTTGGCAAACTCCTGGATGATCTGAATCGTATCATCCGTCGAGCCATCGTCGGACACCAGCAATTCCCAGTTGCGATAGGTTTGCGCCTTATAGGAGTCGATTTGCTCCTGAATAAATGCGGCGCCGTTTCTGGTCGCGAGCAGAATGACGACTTTAGGGCTTGCTAACGGCAACTGGGAAGATTCCTGATTGAGCTTCTTACAGCCATCACTGCGGCGACGCTGGGGCTCGGCTTCTCTTAGACTATCCATCTTATTCTTCAAATCGCGGATGAAAACCCCGCGGATTCCAGCCAAAATCGCGGACCGCCGGCGCGGGATCGAACACCATGTCCTTCGCCATCCGGGCGCCCATCGCGGCATTTGCATTCGGAAGGAACGGCTTTGCCAGGGCAAATGCCAGCCGCCAGACGAATGGTGGCGCGGATATGATCCGGCGCGGTTTACCAAGTGCATCGAAAATCCGACCGACCATCTCACGATAGCTAATCGTCTCACCGCCCGGCAGCGCATACGTTTTGCCGATTGCCGCCTCGCTTGCGGCCGCGGCAATGGCGCCGATCGCCAGGTCTTCGGCGTGCACGGGCTGCCGTAGCCCAGCACCGTTGCCCATCAACGGCAGCACGCCGAAGCGTCCACAGAGCCGCGCCAGCCGCGAGACGTTGCCGTCGCGGCCCTCCGCATAGATGATGGTCGGGCGCAGGATGGTCCAACCGACATTGTAGCGCTCGCATGTGGCGATCAGCCGTCTCTCCCCCTCCGCAAGCCGCTGCAGCAGTTCGCGCTCCGACGCGACTTCGGATTCTATCTTAGTGACGATGCTGGTTGAGGTGAAGACGACGACGCGCTTCAAGGTCGTCGTATAGATGTACGGCAGTGCGTCCGCCAGCAGAGCAACCTCCGCGGTGCAATACAAGGTCTCGAACGAAGGCACCTTCAAGGTTTCGGGCGTGGCGAGATCACCCTGGAGCCACACTACACCGCAGCTGCGGTGGTTCACCCGGGACAACGCCAGCGGGGTTTCACCGGACTTGACCAGATGTTCGACGATATAGCCTCCGACGATCCCGGTGGCGCCCACAACGAAACTCTGCATCCCCATCAACTCACTGCGGCGCGGCGGCGAACAACGCGATCAGGATGTCGTTTATCGGTCTATCTGCCTTACGCCCAATCGCCTTCCGCTGGTTACGGCTAAGCTTGCCCGAGTTCAAGCCTCAGCATGGCACCGGATTGACCTAAGTGATTCTGCTTCCTACGGAGGCGGTTGCCCTTAAGCAGTGGCGAGTGTCCCCTATACCAAATGAAAGTTGCCTTGATGCGCCAGTAACTGCGCAATTTCAAAATGCTGGAGGATGGTGGCATCACCGGGAGTGTCTATGGCGGCTTCTCCGAGCGTATCACCGTGAATGATTGTCAATACGGAGCCCAAATCGGCACCTTTATCGAATTGACGTGCATGCTTTGAGCCTGCGAGATAGAGGCTGCTTTGATCGAGAGTCGGCGTGAACACGAAACTATCGTGCGCAATATGAATGAATGGCAAGCTGGCGCTTTGGCTGGGCTGAGTAGCGGCGAGCGCTCCAGCGTTCGGGGCGTCAACAAAATGGAAGTCATTCCGGAAATGCTGATCCAGCCATTGAGGAGGCCCAACGGGTGCACCATCAGGTGCGGCCATGGCGCTAGAGGCAGAAGTAGAGCCGATCGTACCATCGCCGTTGAGGTCCTGATGGAAGATCGTCTCGAATGACTCCAGCGATCCGCTGTTTGGCGACGCGCTTGAGAGGAGATCTGTGACATAGTTGCCGCTGCTGTCGCTGCTCCAGATGTTGTAGAGACCGCTGGCTGAATTCTTCCAGGCAACATCGTAACCGCCGCTGACAGCCTCTGCACCGAGGATGGTCCAGTAGCTGCCAAACTGGCCAGCAGTAAGCGCCGCCCCACCAAACTTCAGCACCGATCCGCTATTGCTCCCAACCGGTTCAAGATAATAGTTGCTCCCAACTTGTACCAGGCTGGTCGTACCAAGTGCCTCGATCGTCGTGCCGACAAGGCCGATCGTACCATCGCCGTTGAGGTCCTGATGGAAGATCGTCTCAAGCTGTTCGAGGGCAGCGCTGTTTGCCGCGACGAGACCGATGTCGGAGACGTAAGTGCCGTTGCTGTCCGTGGTCCACACCGAGTACTGATTGGTGGCAGAGTCCTTCCAGACCACGTCATAGCCGGCGCCGATCGCTTCTGTACCAATCGGTGCCCAAGCGCTGCCGAATTGTCCGGCGCTTACAATCAAGCCAGCATATTTGAGCTCCGGACCGCTTCCGCCGGCGACCGGGTCGAGAAAGTAATTACCTCCAACTCGGACTAAGCTGGTGACGCCGAGTGTCTCGATATTCGCAGTGATGGGCCCGATCGTTCCGTCGCCATTGAGGTCCTGATGGAAGATCGTCTCAAGTTGTTCGAGGGCAGCGCTGTTTGCCGCGACGAGACCGATGTCGGAGACGTAAGTGCCGTTGCTGTCCGTGGTCCACACCGAGTACTGATTGGTGGCAGAGTCCTTCCAGACCACGTCATAGCCGGCGCCGATCACTTCTGTACCAATCGGTGCCCAAGCACTACCGAACTGTCCGGCGGTTACAATGAAGCCAGCATATTTGAGCTCCGGACCGCTTCCGCCGGCGACCGGGTCGAGAAAGTAATTGCCTCCAACTCGGACCAAGCTGGTGACGCCGAGTGTCTCGATATTCGCAGTGATGGGCCCGATCGTTCCGTCGCCATTGAGGTCCTGATGGAAGATCGTCTCAAGCTGTTCGAGGGCAGCGTTGTTTGCCGCGACGAGACCGATGTCGGAGACGTAAGTGCCGTTGCTGTCCGTGGTCCACACCGAGTACTGATTGGTGGCAGAGTCCTTCCAGACCACGTCATAGCCGGCGCCGATCACTTCTGTACCAATCGGTGCCCAAGCACTACCGAACTGTCCGGCGGTTACAATGAAGCCAGCATATTTGAGCTCCGGACCGCTTCCGCCGGCGACCGGGTCGAGAAAGTAATTGCCTCCCTGCTGCACCAGATTGGTCATTCCGAACGTCTCGATGACGACGGGTGCAAGTTGGCTTATGAGCGTAGTGTTTGAGACGGTACCGTCGGCAAATTGGAAATTCTCCACGCCGGACGAGGTATCCGTGCCGTCAGGCGAACCCGAGCGCTGGTCAATCAGCGTAAATGTCTGCGTCGCCGAATTGTAAGAGATGCCGTAGCTCGCCCGATTGCCGGAATACACCGCCGTGTCGGTGCCGGCGCCGCCGATGATGGTGTCGCTGCCACCGCCTCCGGTGACTGTGTCGTTGCCAGACCCGCCGTTCAGAACGTTGGCGATGGCGTTGCCGACGATGGTATCGTTGCCGGAGCCGCCGGTGGCGTTGTCGATGTAGGAACGCGCGTCGTTGTTGTAGAGATAGGCATTGTAGACGTTGCCCGACGCGTAATGGCCGTTGCCGAGATTGGCGAGTTGAACCGACGAGAACAGAGACGACGCACCTGGATTGAGGTTGATGCTCAAGTTCGTCGTGTAGTTCGACAGGTCGTAGGTATCGACGCCGCCACCATCCCAGATCGTCTCGTAGATGCGATTGGCCGAGCCACCGACACCGCCATTGTCGGCCGGCTGGCCAGCCCCGTTGATGAACTCCTGCCCGGTGGTCGGGCTCCACGTGTAAACGGTGGTCCCGCCCTGGGTGGTGTAGTTCGCGCCGTACATCGTCTGCAGGGCGAGAATATCGTTGGCCATATAGGTCTGCGGATACCCATAGGCTTCGTTGGTGTAGCCGCTCGTGGTGGAAGCACCGACATAGCTGCGATAGCTCATGACGGTGTATTCGCTGTCGTCATGCGCGCTCGGCACCGCGACATTGGCGGGGCCGCCTGCCTCCTGACTGTGCTTCAAGCCAAGGGCGTGTCCGAGCTCGTGCAACGCAGTCGTGAAATAGTAATTGCCAAGTGCAGCCTGCGAATAGTTGTAGGCAGTTCCGAACCAGACATCGCCGCCGGCCGCGTAATTGCCGGGGTAATAGGCGTAAGATGTCGGATTGGCCGCTGGCGACTGCGCGACCATGATGTCGGCGCCGTTCGTCCCGGCGTACTGGATGTTGGCGTTGGTGTAGCCGAGGATCAGTCCAATCGCGTAATTGATCGCCGCCTGCATCTGACTCGGCGCCGAGGCAAAGCCCGACTTCGTCGGCTCACCGCTGCCGCCGCTGTAGGAACTGGCGTAGTCGCTTGCAGCGTCCGGAAAGCTGTAGGTGATCGTGCCGGACCATTTGTAGCCCGACAGCAAGCCGTCGATCTCGGCGTAGTTGGTGGCACTTACGTTGACGGCGGTGGCCAAGGGAATCTCCGGAGCAGCAAACCCTGTTCGATTCGGGGCGCGACAGGTGATTCTAGCTTGAGGAGTAAACGTTTGTTTTAATTTTGGCGAGCCGGTCCGGACTCCTTCCATAAGGCCGTGTTAGCCATCAAATCCCGTATTCATACGGACCAGGACAAGGATGCCGGTTCCGGCTACCTGCGCGTTGCGGGCGAAATCATGAAGCTACGTTCACTCTCGGCCGGTCTGTTCGGCGTCTTGGTGGCGCTCGCCGGGCCGGGCCATCTACCCTTCGGAGGACTGCCTATCATGGTCGGGAAAGCCAACGCGGATGAGAGCGGCAAGCAAGGCGGGCCAGAGGGGCGTGACCCCTCCGTTCCAATGGCCCGCGCTCCCTCTGCTGCGGTCGCGGAGGAGTACGAATCCGCCCGCCGCAAGGGAACGCGGGAGGCGCTCGAGCTATTCATTGCGCGCCACGGCGATGACCCCCTGGCCGAGCGGGCGCGCGCCGAGCTGAAACAGCTGGCGCGCTGATCCCTCGCGGGCGCCCCTTCAGGTATTGCATTTCGACAGGCGGCATCCGCGCGGCCCTGACCTGCCGCGTGATGTCTTGCTGCATGGTCGTTCGGCATTATGGTAGGTCCGCAATCAGTCCCGGAGCCCATCAAGATGCCCTTTCCGCGTGCCTCGGAAGCCCTCTCACGCTTCACCGTACTGGATCTGACCCGCGTCCGGTCCGGGCCGACGTGCGTGCGGCAACTGGCGGACTGGGGCGCCAATGTCGTCAAGATCGACGCGCTCACCGAGGATTCCGGCGGCGAGCAGCCGGGCGGCCCCCGGCGAGGTTCCGACTTCCAGAATTTGCACCGCAACAAGCGGGCCATGACGCTAAACCTGAAGGACGAGCGCGGGCTTGCCGTGTTCAAGCGCCTGGCCGCCAAGGCCGACGTCGTGGTCGAAAATTTCCGGCCCGACGTGAAGAAGAAGCTCGGCATCGACTATGAGAGCCTGCGCGAGATCAACCCGCGGATCGTCTATGGCAGCATCTCCGGCTTCGGCCAGGACGGGCCTTATCACAAGCGGCCGGGCTTCGATCAGATCGCGCAGGGCATGGGCGGGCTGATGTCGATCACCGGCGCGCCGGGCGAAGGCCCGATGCGGGTCGGCATTCCGGTCGCCGACCTGACCGCCGGCCTGTTCTGTGCCATGGGCATCCTCACCGCGCTGCTGGAACGCGAGGTCTCGGGCAAGGGCCAGTGGGTGCAGACCTCGCTGCTGCAGGCCCAGATCTTCATGCTCGACTTCCAGGCCGCACGCTGGCTGATGGAGAAGGAAGTGGCAAAGCAGGCCGGCAACAACCACCCGACCAGCATTCCGACCGGCGTGTTTAAGACCTCGGACGGCTACATCAACATCGCCACCACGGGCGGCCGGATCTGGGAGCGCTGCGCGCAGGCAATCGGCGCGCCGGAACTCTACAGCCATCCCGACTATCTGACTGCGCCGGCCCGCTCGAAGAACCGCGACGCGCTGAATGCCGAGATCGAGAAGCGTACCTTGACGAAGTCCACCGAGGCCTGGGTCCGTGAGCTCAACGAGGCCGGGGTGCCCTGCGGGCCGATCTACGCCATCGACCAGATGTTCGAAGACGAGCAGGTCAAGCATCTCGCCATCGCGCAGGAGGTGCCGAATGACGAGGGTCGCGAGATCCGCCTGGTCGGCCAGCCCGTGACGCTCTCGCGGACGCCGAGCAGGATGGTGGCGCGGCCCCCGGAATTCGGGGAGCAGACCGAGGAAGTGCTGAAGGAGTTCGGGTTCGGCGCGGACGAGATCGCAAACCTAAAAGAAGCCCGGGTCATCTAAGAGCGCTCGCTTTGAACTACGCTTTCCAGCGCAGTTGCATCGGCGAGAGGCTATTCGCGGAGAAACGAACGAAGCTCTTAGCCCATTGGCATGGGGAAATGGTGTAAGCGCGGTACGTGAGACTCAGCCTGTTGGTGAGCATATCCAATTACGTAGCGAAATCGACGTTTGGCCAGCAAGGGTCTAAAGGCGAGAGGATGGCCAGTGCTCGGCACCACCGTCGATCCGTGAACTTCGCCGCCGCAATTCGCACCTCACTAGCGAGGGTTTAATTTTTAGCCAGAAAGGGGAGGCTATCGCCCCTCTTCTGATAGTCCGCCGCTAGTCGCCATCCCGCGATATCATGGGTTGTACCGCACGCCTGGCAATGGAGGATCTTCTCGATGATCAGCCGTTGTCCCTGCGTCAAAGTCGCTTCTAAGGCTCGCTCGAAACAGCTTGGACATACAAGCGGCAGACGCATGGCTTTCCATTGGTCGATAAGCCCAAACAGACCTCCGACAGCTAAAAGGTGAAAACGATCTACTCTCATTGCCTGCTCGGTCTACCGGTGATCCATTGTCGGCAACTTGCTCGGAAAAGTACCGAAGCGATTACTTGTAAGATCGTAAACTTGTCGAACGCCCATTTAACAGCATAGCGCTAAACACAGTAAATGCATCCCGTTCATTTTGCGTGCTCCGGAGCCAGGGTCTGCGCGGCTGAGGGGCGCCTCTGCCGGTCCGCCTGGATTGCGCCCGGACTTACCGCATAGGCGAGCATACGTGACGCCCTGGCTGTTGCCTGCAAGGCCTAGTCAGGTCTACGTGCTGGCGCTCTGCTAGGCGGCGGCTCATTCAAATCTCGGGCCCAAGGAGCACCTGTTGCCGGTGTTGATTTCGATGAGATTTCGTCAGAGCTCACGCAGGAGGAAACAAGAAAACCTGTCGCAAGCGCAACGGCGCCTCCCATTATCTTTATGGAGGTCAGCAAACCGCTCGATCGAAATGGAGCATCCAACATCCCAAGCACCAGTAAGTCGATCGACCTAAACTAGCATAAGCGTGCACAGGGCGTCGAGCGGCTTCTCCCAGAACCCACGAAGAGAAGCGCATCAGCCCGATCGAACCTGGTTCCAGCCTGAGACCCATGGTTGGCCGGCATTGTGTCAAGCCGCCCAGAGCAGAATGGTGGCTCGGCCACCGATTCGGGAGCAGGCCATGTTACCAAGATCGAGATCGCAATAGAGAAAAGCTGGGACTGTCTGAGGCTCTGAGTCTCAGCTTTCATGTGACGCGTGCGGCGGCCCGACCAACACCGCAATCAAATATGCCTGTGCAATCCCCAAAATGCGACCAGCACGAGAGCAATAGCCCCGACTGTCAGCAACAAGAGAATGGTTTCAAGCATGACGAATCAAGTTCCGCCGCACAAAGGATATACTCATCAGCGAAGTTGTCATTGAATAACAAGGGACTCACCAGCGCGGGCCAACTTGGCCATAGCGGAACGAGCCTCGTCACTCCCCTGGCGATGTAAAGGCATCATTCCGCTCAGGCTTCGTTAGAAACCTGAGCGGATACCGTCTCAGGCTACTCTCATAGGCTCGATTGCTGGGTCTCAATCATGTCAACAAGCATCGCGCAGGAAGTGCCGAACAATGAGGATCAGACATCAGCTTGGTCGGTCAGCCCGTCAGGGTGTCGCGCCCGCTGAACAGGATGGTGGCTCGGCCGCCGAGAATCCGGCGAGCAGACTGGCGAACGGCTCGCCGAATTCGGCTTTGAACAAGAAGAAATTGTAGCTCTCAGGGCCGCGAGAATTTGAACTGAGCGAAGAAAGCGAGATGAAATGCACGCGCAAGCACGTTCGTCTCAGTTCGCCGAGTGAACGCGCTCGCGCACAGTCCGGTACCCGGCGCGAGTCGTCTTGGAACAAGGTGGTCAGCAAACGGAAGACGCTCGTTCAGCCTGCGTTTACTGACCGGCTCCTCGTTAAAGGTCGCGAGTTCACCGTTGTGACCCGCGAATAAGAACAAAACCAAGTTACGCTTAATAGCGGCATGGGCGATACCCGCTGTCTGGGGGACGCACCCTGGGGACGGCCTTGTGCTTATGGGTGAGGCCGTGCTTTTGTAGGGGGCGGATGCTCGAGCGGCACGGTCCGGTATGATTCTAAGTACACACGCGATTGTTGGCGGCGCCATCGCTTATATGTTGCCCTCCCATCCAATCGTGGTCGCTGTCGCAGGATTTGCGAGCCATTTTGTGATCGATGCAATTCCACATTGGGACTATCCCCTTCAAGCAATCTCAGTTCGCAAGAATGCCGATAACCGACTGTTGAAGGCAGATAGTCGATTGTGGATGGACCTGCTCACGATTGCGACCGATGCATCGACTGGATTCGCCCTGGGGATCCTTCTCTTCTACCCAAGGGCGCCGATTTGGATGATCGCGCTGGGAGCGGCCGCCGGCATGCTGCCCGACCCGCTCCAGTTCATGCATAGCCTCTACAAGCGAGAACCGCTAGTGACGCTTCAACGGTTCCATGTCTGGATACACACTAAACGTAGGCTGAACTGGCAGATTGGTATCGTGTCCCAGGCCGCCTTCGCCGCACTTATCGCGGCAACCGCGTTGGTCGCAAAGCAATAAGCGAGAAGACCAGCAGCGTGAACTTCTTCGGACTTTCATGCGGTTTTCTAGCGCCTACTCGATTTTAGATGTTTAAGGAGACGATCGATCACAGGCCAAAACAGCAGCACGATCGCCAAAGTCGTGATCGAGCCGACCAGGCCGTTCGACCAGAACACCTTGAGGTCGCCGCCCGCGCCGATCATCGACAGGCGGAAGGCATCCTCGGCGCGGTTGCCGAGCACGAGCGCCAGCGTGAACGGCGCGAGCGGAATGCCGATCTTCTTGAAGACGTAGCCGACGACGCCAAAGCCCAGCATCAGCCAGATGTCGAACATCGCGTTCTGGATCGCATAGGCGCCGATCGCGCATGACACCACGATCATCGGCGCCACCGCGGCGAACGGCACGCGCAGGATCGAGGCGAAGATCGGCACCGTTGTCAGTACCAGCACAAGGCCGACGACATTGCCGAGATACATCGAGGCGATCAGGCCCCAGACGAAATCCTTGTGCTCGACGAACAGCAGCGGTCCCGGATTGAGCCCCCACACCATCAAACCGCCGAGCAGGATCGCGGCGGTACCGGAGCCGGGAATGCCGAGCGCCAGCATCGGCAGCAGCGCCGCGGTGCCGGAGGCATGCGCCGCCGTCTCCGGCGCGAACACGCCCTCGATGCGGCCCTTGCCGAAGCTCTCGGGATCCTTGGAGAAACGCTTTGCCAGGTTGTAGCCCATGAAGGAGGCCGCGATCGCGCCGCCCGGGGTAATGCCGAGCCAGCAGCCGATGAAGGAGGAGCGCAGCAGCGTCACCCAGTATTTCGGCAGGTCCTTCCACACACTCAGCACGACGCGCAACGAAATGCTCGCCGCGTGTCCGCGTAGCGCCAGGCGCTCCTCCATCGTCAGCAGGATCTCGCTGATGCCGAACAGGCCGATGACGGCGACGAGGAAGTTGATGCCGCGGAGCAGCTCGGACGAGCCGAAGGTCATGCGCAAATTGCCGGACACCGTGTCCATGCCGATGCCGGCGAGCAACAGCCCCAGCGACATCGAGATGACCGTCTTGTGCTTGGCCTCGCGCCCCAGCCCGACGAAGGAGCAAAAGGTCAGCAGATACACCGCGAAGAACTCGGGCGGGCCGAACTTCAAGGCAAAGGACGAGATCATCGGGGCGAGGAAGGTGATCAGGAGCACAGCGACCAGCGAGCCGATGAAAGAGGACGTGAACGCCGCCGTCAGCGCCTCCGCCGCCCTGCCCTGCTGCGCCATCGGATAGCCGTCGAAAGTGGTCGCGACCGACCAGGCTTCGCCGGGGATGTTGAACAGGATCGAGGTGATCGCGCCGCCGAACAGCGCGCCCCAATAGATGCAGGACAGCATCACGATCGCCGAGGTCGGATCCATCGTGAAGGTGAGCGGCAGCAGGATCGCGACGCCGTTGGGTCCGCCGAGTCCGGGCAAGACGCCGACGAAGATGCCGAGCACCAGCCCGATCATCATCAGCACGAGAGTCTTCCACGTCAGCAGGACGGCGAAGCCGTGAAGCAACAGACCGAAAGCTTCCATCGCGGGCTCGCCTTAGTGGCCGAAGGCCGCTTCGAGCGGCCCTTTCGGCATGATGACGTCGAAGGCGACGTCGAAGGTAACGAACATGATCGCCGTGAATACGACAGCGGTGAGCAGCGACTTCCACAGCGCGATCTTGCCGACGAGGCGCATGAAGCTGGCGATCAGCAGGAAGCTCGCGACATAGAGGCCGAGGAACTGCGTCGCCAGGCAGAACAGCAGCGTCGGGACGAACACCGCCATCACGCGGCGGGCCTGCGCGCGCGTGACGAAGGTTTCGGGTGCGCCCCGGTGCGCGACCAGCGCCACGACCAAGCCGTACAGGCTGGCACCACCGAGAATGACGGAGAGATAGAACGGAAAATAGCCGGGCTCGGGTCCGGTCGAATCCCAGGACGCGCCGGTGCGCCAATTGTCGTAGCCGAGCGTGGCGGCCAGCGCGAGCAACAGGAGACAGACGAATATCTCGATTGTGCCGGAGGAGACGACGGAAGGCGAATCGTCTTCGGGCGCGGTCGGATCGTCAACGACGATTTCAAGATCGGTTTGGGGCATGAGCCGTCAGGTGCAAACTGCGTTCCCCCTCTCCGCCGCTTGCGGGGAGAGGGTTAGGGTGAGAGGGAGTCACGGCGGGGACAGCGAGAGTTGGACTCGCGGAGAGTCCTCCTCACCCGGATTGCATCTTCGATGCAACGTAGCCGAAGCTTCGCTTCGGCGTCCCTTAAGAACGGCCGCCTAGGCGGCCTATGCTCTCCCCGCAAGCGGGGCGAGGTGAAGACCGGCTACTTCGCGACGAATCCGGCTTCCGTCATCAGCGACTTGTTGACGGCATCGTCCTCCTCGAGGAATTGCACCATGTCCTTGCCGGTGAGGAAGATCGGCTTCAGCGCCTGCTTTTCCATGTAGTCCTTGTATTCGGAGGTCTGCGTCACCTTGTGGAACAGCTCGACATAGAACGCCTGCTGTTCTGCCATGACCTTGCCGGGCAGGAACATCGCGCGCAGCATTAGATACTGCACATCGACGCCCTCCTCCTTGCAGGTCGGGATGTCGGCCCAGGACTGCGTCTCCGTCACTTTGCTGGTGTAGGAGATTCGCTCCTTGTCGAACACGCAGAGCGGACGCACCTGGCCCGCGCGCCAGACTTCGAGATTTTCGGATGGATTGTTGACGTTGGATTCGGTGTGGTTGCCGACGAGCTGGGTCGCGGCTTCGCCGCCGGACTTGTAGGGCAGATAGGAGAATTTCGCGCCGGTCTTCTGCTCGAGGAAGACGGTCAGCACGTGATCCTCGCGCTTGGAGCCGGTGCCGCCCATCTTGAACGGTGCGGCTGCCGCCTTCGCGGCGGCGACGAACTCTTTCACCGTCTTGGGACCCGCGCTGTTGTCCCACAGCACGAACTGGTCGAGCGCGATCACCGAAACCGGGGTCAACTCACGCCAATTGAACGGGATCTTCGCCGATAGCGGCAGCATGTAGATCAGCGAATAGGCGATCAGCACCTTGTTGGGGTCGCCCTCGCTGGATTTCATGTACATCAGTGCTTCCGCGCCGGAAGCCCCGCCCTTGAGCGAGACCACAATCGGCTGCTTCATCAGATTGTTCTTCTGGATGGCGGCCTGCATCATCCGCGCCATCTGGTCGGAGGCGCCGCCCGCGCCCGCCGCGACCACGATCTCGACCGGCTTGCTCGGCTCCCAGCCGGCAAAGGCCGGCGCGCTCAACGATAGCGCGGCTGCAACGCCAACAGCTTTCACTAGAATTCGCACGAGTTTCGTCCCCTGGTTATTGTTGGCTTTGTTTGCCAGGAATTTATCGGCGCATTGTGCGGACTAATGCCGGCGAGTTCAAGCACGCGAGCATCGGGCCGCCTATGACTTTCGGCTGACGAAGCCAAGCCGCAGATGCGCTACTTGCCCTTCCAGTTCGGCGTGCGCTTATTGAGGAAGGCGTCCATTCCCTCGCGGAAATCTTCGCTCATATAGGCCTTGAGGATCAGATCCTCGCCCTCTTCGCGCGACAGCGTGCGGCGGATGCGGCGCACTGCCTCTTTGGTGGCTTCAAGCGTCAGCGGGGCGTGACTCGCCACGAGCCTGGCGGTCTCGTCGGCGCGGCGCTGCAGCGTCTCAACATCAGGGACGATCTCGTTGAGGAGGCCGAGGGCCAGTGCTTCCGGTGCCTCGACGAGGCGCGCCTTGAAGATCAGATCCTTGGTGCGGGCGGGGCCGACCAGCGAGACGACGCGGCTGATGTTCGACATCGACAGGCAGTTGCCGAGCGTGCGCGCGATCGGAAACCCGATGCGCGTCGTTTCAGTCCCGATGCGGAGGTCGCAGCACGCCGCAATTCCCGCGCCGCCGCCGGTGCAGGCCCCCGCGATCGCCGCAATCACGGGCACGCGGCACTGCTCGAGCGTGCCGAGCACGCGGTCGATGCGGGCCTCATAGTCGAGCGCATCCTGCGCGGTTTTGAAGGCGCGGAATTGAGAAATGTCGGTGCCGGAGGCAAACGCCTTGTCGCCGGCGCCAGTCAGGATCAATGCCTTGATCGAGCGGTCGGCGTTGATCTCCTGGCATATCTCCGCCATGCGCTCGTACATGGCGAAGGTCAGTGCGTTGCGCGCCTGCGGGCGATTGAAGGTGATCCGCGCGATGCCGTCCGTGACGGAGTAGAGCAGGTCTTCGTTGGCGGTCGTCGGTGCGTTCATCGCGCGCTCTCTTTTCTCGAAGTTGGCTCAGGCCACCTGGGCTTTGGCCTTCGGCACCGCGTCGCGTCCCTTCAGGACGTCCATGGCCGCCAACACGCCGCCGCTCCGGTGCGGGATCTTTGCAAGATCGAGGCCCATCTCGACGCCGGCTAGCGTGCCCATCAGCATCAGATCGTTGAAATGGCCGATATGGCCGATGCGGAACACCTTGCCCTTAATCTTGTTCAGGCCGGTGCCGAGCGACATGTCGAAGTTTTCCAGCACCACCTTGCGGAAGGCGTCGGCATCGTGGCCATCAGGCACGCGCACGCCGGTCAGCGCCGGCGAATGCGCGGCAGGATCGGCGCACTGCGTCTCCAGGCCCCAGACCTTGATGGCGGCACGGGTCGCCGCGCTGTGGCGCTTGTGGCGGGTCCAGACGTTCTCGAGCCCCTCCTCTTCCAGCATCTCGATCGCCTCGCGCAGGCCGTAGAGCAAATTGGTGGCCGGCGTATAGGGGAAGGTGCCGAGCTTGTTGAAGCCGATAACCTCCTGCCAATCCCAATAGGAGCGCATGCCGGGGTTGGCCTTGGCCACCGCGAGCGCCTTCTCCGAGACGGCGTTGAAGCCGAGGCCCGGCGGCAGCATCAGGCCCTTCTGCGAGCCGGCGACCGAGACGTCGATGCCCCAGGCATCGTGCTCGTACTCCATCGAGCCGAGGCCGGAGATGGTGTCGACCATCAGCAGCGCGGGATGCTTGACCCCGTCGAGCAGCTTGCGCACCTCCAGCGGCGGCGTCACGCAGCCGGTCGAGGTCTCGTTGTGGACGACGCAGACCGCCTTGATGGTGTGCTGCTTGTCGGCCGCAAGGCGCTTCTCGATCTCGGCGAGATCGGCGCCATGGCGCCAGTCGCTCGGGATGAAGTCGACGTCGAGCTTGAACTTGTCGGCGATGCCGCGCCACAGCACGGCGAACTGGCCGGTCTCGCACATCAACACCTTGTCGCCGGGCGCAAGCACGTTGACCATCGCAGCTTCCCAGGCGCCGGTTCCGGACGAGGGGAAGATGATCACGGGCTGCTTGGTGCGGAACACCCGCTGCATGCCCGCGAGGACGGCGAAACCGAGCTCGGCGAACTCCGGACCGCGATGGTCCAGCGTCGGCATGTCCATCGCCCGCAGCACCCGGTCGGGCACGTTGGTCGGTCCTGGAATCTGGAGAAAATGCCTTCCAGTATGCACGGTCATCGGCGTCCTTCCCGGTCATTGAGTCAGTCTTAGCGTCTGTCTCTTGAGTCTGTCTTGGCTTTGAACCCAGCCTGACTTCGAGCCCTTTGGCCTCAAGGGGGCTGCGAGCCGCTCGAATATCACTATTCGCCGGGCTTGTCCCTCGCCGGGCGTGGTCCGTCAATGCACAAGAAGCAGGGCTCGCCTTGCCAAGGGCCGTAACCGGAGGCAAGACGGGGCGGCGAACAGGCAAGAGCGGACCATGGCGGCGGAAGTGCCCGGGAAATCACAGGAATCGGCGAAAAAGGACGGCATCGCGGCACGTCTGGCCCGGGAAGTGACCGGCGACGTCCTGTTCGACCCTTTCAGCCGGGGCCGCTACGCCACGGACGCTTCCTTCTACCAGATCGTGCCCGCTGGCGTGGTGGTGCCGCGCACCATGGACGAGGCCCTCAAGGCACTGGCGATCGCGCGCGACGAGGGACTGAAGATGACCCCGCGCGGCGGCGGCACCTCGCAATGCGGCCAGACCGTCAATGACGGTCTCGTGGTCGATCTTTCAAAACATCTGAATCGGATCCTGTCGCTCGACGTCGAAGGGCGCACCTGCGTGGTCGAACCGGGCATCGTGCTCGACGACCTCAACCGCCAGCTGAAGAAGCACGGCCTCTGGTTTCCGGTGGACGTCTCCACGGCCTCGCGCGCCACCATCGGCGGCATGGCCGGCAATAATTCCTGCGGCGGCCGTTCGCTGCGCTACGGCACCATGCGCGACAACACGCTGTCGATGGAGGCCGCGCTCGCCGATGGCACATTGAACCGTTACGGCGAGGTGTCGCGCGATCTCTCCGATCTCGGTGCGAACGAAAGCGCGCGCGCCCTGTTCCGCGACATGCTCGATCTCGGCGCCCGCGAGGCCGGGGAGATCGCCGCGCGCTTTCCAAAAGTGCAGCGCCGTGTCGGCGGCTACAATCTCGATGCGCTGGTGCCGCGCAATGCCCGCAACAACATGGCCCACCTTCTCGTCGGCTCCGAGGGCACTCTCGCTTTCACCACCAAGGTCGAGCTGAAGCTGTGGCCCATCATCCGCAACAAGGCGCTTGGCATCTGCCATTTCGGCAGTTTTTACGAGGCGATGGACGCGGCCCAGCATCTGGTCAAGTTGAAGCCGATCGCGGTCGAGCTGGTTGACCGCACCATGCTCGCACTCGGCCGCGACATTACGATGTTCCGGCCCATCATCTCCGCGGCGATCAAGGGTGATCCGGATGCGGTGCTCGTGGTCGAGTTCGCCGAGGAGGATCAGGCGGACAACCTCGTACGCTTGAAGCAGCTCGGCGAGCTGATGGGCGATCTCGGCTTCGGCTGGAACAACGACAAGCGCAAACGGGGCGGCGTGGTGGAAATCACCGAGCCCGCGCTCCAGAGCGGGATCGCCGATTTCCGCGCCGCCGGTCTCAACGTCATGATGTCGATGAAGCAGGAGGGCAAGCCGGTCTCCTTCGTCGAGGACTGCGCCGTGCCGTTGCCGCATCTCGCCGACTACACCGCGCGACTGAGCGAGGTGTTTGCGAAGCACGGCACCAGCGGCACCATGTATGCTCATGCCTCCGAAGGCTGCCTGCACGTGCGGCCCGTGCTGAATTTGAAGCTGGAGAAGGACGTCAAGGCGATGCGGGCCATCGCCGAGGAAGCCTTCGAACTGGTGCGCGAATACAAGGGCTCGCATTCCGGCGAGCACGGCGATGGCCTGGTGCGCTCCGAATTCCACGAAACGATGTTCGGCGAGCGCCTCGTCGCCGACTTCCGCGAGGTGAAGCAGCGCTTCGATCCCGAGGGCGTGCTCAATCCTGGCAAGATCGTCGACGCCCCCAGGATGGACGATCGATCCCTTTTTCGCTTCAAACCGGACTATCGCGTCGCTGAGCTCAAGACAAAACTCGACTGGTCCGCTTATCCCGGGGCCGGCGGCGGTTTCCAAGGCGCGGTCGAGATGTGCAACAACAACGGCGCCTGCCGCAAGCTCGAGGGCGGCGTGATGTGTCCGTCATACCGCGCGACGCGCAACGAGAAGGACGTGACGCGAGGCCGCGCCAACACGCTGCGGCTCGCGATCTCGGGCCAGCTTGGCGCGGGCGCGCTCTCCTCCGACGAGATGATGGAGACGTTAAAGCTTTGCGTGTCCTGCAAGGCCTGCCGCCACGAATGCCCAACCGGCGTCGACATGGCCAAGATGAAGATCGAGGTGCTCGCGGCGCGCGCAGCCTCGCATGGCCTGACCTTGCGCGATCGGCTGGTCGGCTACCTCCCGCGCTATGCCGGCCTCGCGTCGCACTTCGCGCCGCTGGCGAATTTGCGCAACCGCAGCCCGCTTCTGCGAAAGCTGTTCGAGCGCTTTGCCGGCATCAGCGCCCGCCGCGCGCTCCCCGCCTTCCGCAGCGACATCTTCGTGCCGCCGGCCGAAGCGGTCGGGCCGGAAACCGGCCGCGAGGTCGTGCTGTTCGCCGACACGTTCAACCGCGTCTATGAGCGCGAGAATCTCGAGGCCGCGCTGCGCGTGCTCGCGGCTGGCGGCTATCGCGTGCATCTGCCGAAACCCGCAAGCGGTGGCCGTCCGCTATGCTGCGGCCGGACCTTCCTGTCCGCCGGTCTCGTCGACGAAGCCAAAGTCGAGCTCGATCGTCTTGTCGCCGCCTTCGCGCCCTTTGCCGCGCGCGGCGTCCCGATCGTCGGGCTCGAGCCGAGCTGCCTTTTGACCCTGCGCGACGAGCTCACCTCGCTGCGCCAGGACAACGACGCCAAGGCCGTCGGCGCCCACGCGCTGACCTTCGAGGAATTCCTGGTGCGCGAGGCCGAGGCCGGCCGGCTGCAACTGCCGCTCGGCGCCGTTGCCGACAAAGCCCTGGTGCACGGCCATTGCCATCAAAAATCGTTTGGCGCCTTTAAGCCGGTCGAGCAGGTGCTGCGCCTCATCCCTCGCCTTGAGGTCGAGACCATCGAGTCGAGCTGCTGCGGCATGGCCGGCGCCTTCGGTTATGGCGCGGACACCTACGATGCCTCGATCGAGATGGCCGAGCTCTCGCTGCTACCCGCCATGCGGCGCGCGGACCAGAATACGCTCGTCGTTGCCGACGGCACCTCCTGCCGGCACCAGATCCACGACGGCGCCCAACGCGAGGCGCTTCACGTCGCGCGCGTGCTGGCGATGAGCCTCGATCGTGCCGAGACCCAATCCACAATCCCTCTCATTGCAAAGGAAACCAGCCATGGCTGACCTCACCCTCGACACCGCCCGCAAGATTCTCGACGCCGCCTTCGCGAAATCCACGGAGCTGAAGCTGAAGCCGCTGGTCGTCACCATCCTCGACGCCCGAGGGGTGCTCAAGATCGCCGCGGCGCAGGACGGCACCAGCCTGATGCGCGCGGAGATCGCGCACGGCAAGGCCTATGGCGCGCTCGCGCTCGGCATGGGCTCGCGCGCACTCTTCCAGCGCGCGCAGGAGCAGGCGTATTTCATCGACGCCGTGAACACCATGGCCAAGGGCGCGCTGGTGCCGGTCCCCGGCGGCGTGCTGATCATGGACTGCGCCACGCTGCTAGGCGCCGTAGGCGTCTCCGGCGACACCTCCGACAATGACGAGGCGTGCGCGGTGGCCGGCATCCAGGCAGCGGGGTTGAAGGCCAACGCGGCGTAGTGATCGTCCACGCACCCAGAGCTCCTGCGCTTGACAAGTTATGGAGTGCGCCTCGTAAGATGGCTTGTCGGGGTTCGAGTCCCGCTACATGGCTAAACCCACTACTGTGAGGCGCCGTTCCCTTACGGAGGGCAGCTTAACTCCCCACATCGCGCCTTGATAGCCCGCCAGAAACCGCCGTTCTTACGCGGTGTACGCACGCGGTGCGTCGACAAAATTCACGATTCCGACGGACCCGCTGATTAAGAGTCTCATCTTTTACGAGTGCAAACAGCTACTTACTTGTAAAACAATCGCTTTAAGTGCCTATATAGATCAATCGCTTACAGGCGAATTGTAAATCGCGCGCGCGACCTGCGTACCGAACGAAAGTAGCAGGCGAGAAGATCAACAAAAACAATGGAGTTCGCCTGCGATTGACCACCTTTATCGCTGTTTGTCCACGATGTTTCGGTGGTCAATCGGTCGTCAGCCCCCGGCGCGTTTCGACGGTTGGGTCATACAGAACGTTTAAAGCACTCCATTGGTAATGGAGAGGTCGACAGTTCAATCCTGTCTGGCAGCACCAGCTAATTCAAACACTTACCTCGATCGTGCTCTCCGCGAAATTCACGCCGGAAGCACTCGATCGCGATACGCTTTGCGTAAAGCCCGTCAACGGATGGTGGCGCCAGCGGGCTTCGCTGGAGATCTGCAATCGCAAAAGCCGGTATGCGCTCATTGTCACGCTTCGGGCTCTTAATCCCGATGTGAACATTTACACGCCCATCCGCACCAGCATCGGCCTGCCAATTCCCGTTCCGATCGACATCCCGGTTTAACAGGGCTCCGATTCGTTCGTAAGCGCGATTTTCTCCGCACGATGACGCCCGCGCTTTTGACGGATGGCCTTCGTATCGAGGGCGGCATCTGACCCGTTCAGGCAGCGGCGGTTTTGGGGAAGTTGAAGGGCAGCAGGTCGGTGATATCGGCGTCGTCGGCGCGCTGAGGCAATTCGGTGAGCACGTGGCGCAACCAGGCTAACGGCTCGACGCGTGAGGCGCGGCAGGTCAGCATCAGACTGTAGACGACGGCACTGGCCCTGGCTCCCTCGACGGTGTCGCTGAACAGCCAGCTCTTTCTGCCAGTGGCAAAGATTCTGATATCGCGCTCCAGGAGATTGTTGTCGATCGGCATCCTGCCGTCTTGCGTGTAGCGCGTCAGATATGACCATTGGTTCAGAGTGTAGGATACGGCATCGCCAAGCTTGCTGTCGGGCAAGACCTTCGGGGCGATTTGATCGAGCCATTCCTTGAGGGCGTTCAGGACGGGAATGCTGTGTTGCTGGCGGAAGCGGCGAATGCATTGATCTGGCGTTTCGCCTCTGTCTGGTTTTTCGTCCCGCGCCTGCCTTTCAACCCGGTAAAGCTGTTCGAAGAACCGCAGCGCCTGCTCTGGCGGGCCGCCGCCCTTCTTCCTCGCCTTGAGGGCATCGACAAAGCGCCGTCGGGAGTGGGCCATGCATCCAATGTGGGTGGTCCCTTCCAGCGTGCGCCATGCGGTATAGCCGTCACTCATCACGATGCCACGGTAATCGCCGAGGAAGGCCTGCGGGTGGATCTGGCCGCGGCCCGGCTGATAATCCAGAAGAACGATGGGCTCGTGACTGCCCTGGCCGCTGCGATAAGCCCACATGTACGATGTGCTGGTGGCTTTTTTGTCCTTCTCCTTCAGGACCTGAACCGTCGTCTCGTCGCCATGGATGAGAGGTTGCAGTCTGAGCCGCAGCTTCAGGGCGTCTGAGATGCGATGCAGATGCTTCTCGCTCGAGCCGATCACCCAGTGACCCAAAGCGCCGCGGCTGACAGGAACACCTGCGCGTTCGAAGGCCTGCGCCAGACGGTAGAGCGGCGTGCCATCGACATATTTGTGAACCAGCGCGAACGCCAGCGTTGAGGCCGTGGCAACGCTGCCCGGCAAGGGCTGCGTCGGCATCGGCGCGGTCACGACAGGGGCATTGATCCCGGTGCGATCGCAATGGCGGCACCCATATTTGAAGCGCACATTCTGTAAAACCTTCGCCTTCACCTCGATATGAAGTTGCTCGGTGACAGTCTCGCCCATGCGATGCATCTGGCCACGGCAGCAAGGACACGCCTTCTGATCGTCGGGCAGGTCATACTCGACCCGCTCACGCGGCAGGTTCGCCGGCAGCGGTCTGCGGCCGCGCTTCTTTCCCGTTGTGCTTTCGACGGGTGGCAAGCCCGTGTCCGGAAGTTCGGCGATATTGTCCGTTTCGCTGCCGGCATCATCCTCGTCGGCGGCCTGCTCGGCTTCATTGAACAGACGGTCGACGTGCTTTTCGCTGCGCGGCGCAAAACGATGCAGGCGTGCCAGCGCCAGTTCTTCCTCGAGCCTGACGACGCGCTCCGTGAGCTGACGATTCTCCACCTGCAGCGCAGCAATGCGCGCCAACAGCGCTTCGACACTCGGTTCGCCGGTTCGATTCATCGGATTCTTGAATCTGAACCGTACCGACGCGTCAACCGCTCAAGTCGAGAGCTCAGCCGGCAACCTGATATTGCCGCACCGGATGGCGGACCATCGCATCGATATCGATGCCGTCAAGGATCCAGTGCAATTGCTCGGTCGTCAGCGTGACGACCGCCTCCTGGCGGCGCGGCCATCGGAACTTGTCCTCGGTCAGCCGCTTCAGGACCAGCACAAAGCCGGACCGGTCGAAGAACAGCAACTTCATCCGGTCGCAACGGCGATTGCAGAACGCAAAAACCGCCGGAGCGAACGGATCGAGCGCCATCGTCTCCTGGACCAGAACCGCAAGGCTGTTGATGCCAGCCCGGAAGTCGATCGGCTCACGGTGCAGATAGACCTGCAGGTCACCGCCCAGTCTGAACATGGCCCAGGGCTCCGATGATCGCCGTCAATGCATCCACATCGCCGCATTCCAGCGCGACCTTCACGCCGTTCGGCAGCGACGCGCTCACTTTGGCCGGAGAACAAAAAGCTGTAGTCCCCTTGGGTTCCGACCCGCGCACTTCATCGCAAGCCGCCGGCAAACCCATCATCGCCACGCTGCTCCCCCGCGACAGGGCGCGATCGGAAGCCCCCTCAAGTTGAACCGGGATGAACGCCGATGGGGGAGACCGCGGGAGAGACCTGGTCGCGGTGTGCTTCTTGATCCATTTCCGAAGCAGGTTCGCGTTGACCCCGTGTTCGAGCGCAAGTCTCGATACCGAAACGCCAGGCTCAAGACAACTCGCGACAAGACGCTCCTTCGATGCCGCCTCGTAGCGCCGGCGACCGTTCCGACCAACAAGCCTGACCCGCAGTTTCTGATCATCGTCTGCCATCACAAGGTGTCCACCTATTTTGGTGGACACCTCATGCATCAGAGCACTCAAAAGCAAAAGGTGCAGGGAAATTCGCGCTTACATTCGTTCTGTCTTTCAGCATAGCGGGCTAGTCATGCACTTCGCGGCCCCTTTCCCGCCGATGGCTCTGCTCAGCGGCTTTTTTGAGCTACTTCGCGCCGCGCGGAGGAGGCCGCAGCGCCGGCTTCGGCGGCCGCTTTCTCGGATCCTGTCAAACGCCATCCGGAACTGCCCCCTTTGCGTCATGAAGAACTGCCCCCACCATCGCGATTATGATCTCGGTTGAAGGTTGTTTCCGCCGGTGACGGGCCGGAGGGAGGCGGAGCCGACCGGAGGGCCGTCAGCGGCGGTCGGCGTCTTGATGAGGCCGCTCTTGCGCTTGGCGCGGAGCCGATAGCTGTCGCCTCGGATCGTCAGCACGTGGCTGTGGTGCAGGAGCCGGTCGAGGATCGCGGTCGCGACCACGGGATCGGCGAACACTGTGCCCCATTCGGCAACGCTGCGGTTCGACGTGATCAGCATGGCGCCGGTTTCGTAGCGCCGGCTGACCAGTTGGAAGAACAGATGCGCCGCGTCAGGTTCAAGCGGCAAGTAGCCGAGTTCGTCGACGATGAGCAGCTTTGGCTTCGACTCGCGAGCAGTTTCTCGTCCAGGCGTCGCTCGCCCTGCGCCTTGGCCAGGCCTGCGACCAGCGTCGTCGCAGTGGTGAACTGCACCGTGTATCCGGCCAGGATCGCCTCTCGCCCGAGAGCGATCGACAAGTGCGTCTTACCTACGCCTGACGGGTCGAGCAGCAGCACGTTCTCTCCGTTGGCTATCCAACGTGATGCGGCTAGGTCGCGGATTTGCTTTGGGTCGATCGACGGCTGCGCTTCGAAGTCGAAGCCCGCAAGCTCCTTCACGGCCGGGAAGTGTGCGAGCTTCAGCGCCATCTCGATGCGGCGATGATTCTTGCGCGCGATCTCGCGCTCGCACAGCAGGATCAGCGTCTCACGGGCCGACAGGTTCGCGCGCGCCGCCTCGTCGAGCAGGCTGTCGAGCTGATCGCGGATGCCGGAGAGCTGCAATCGCGCCAGCATGGCATCAAGGGGATCAGTCGGTGCTTCGGTTGCCTTCTTTGCGCGCGTCATCAGAAGCTTCCCCCGATCACGGCTTCGTATTCGGCAAGCGGACGCAATAATGAATGCGGGGGAGACGATTCCTGCACCGCCGCTGCAATCTCCGGGCGGCGGACCGCGCCATTACGCCCGGCAACACCATCGAGATGGATCGGATCGACGATCCGCAGCCGGCGCCCCTTCGATTGCTCGTGAACCGCGACCTGGTGCACGCCATGGCGGATTCGCACCTCGCCCGCCGCGACGGTCACCGCGACCCGCTCACCAATAAGGCGCCACGGTACCGAGTAACTGTTGGTATCGATCTCGATGGCACAATCATTGCCGACGATCCGGGTTAACTCGCGCGATGATCCGAACGAAGGCCGCCCGCCGAGCGGTTTTAACCGGTGGGCCTCGTCTCGTGCGAAGCGGATGATCGGTACTTCGCCGGTCGTGCCGTGGATACGGACGTTCGCAACCTCTCGCTCCCACCTGGCGAGATGGGCCTCAAACGCTTCCCAACTTGCAAAGGAATGACCTGCGATCGCGTTCTTCTTCACGTAGCCGACGCCATTCTCCGTCTTGCCCTTTGTGCGTGCCCGATATGGTGCGCAGGCACGAGGACGGAAGCCCCAGTGCTTCGAGAAGGCAATCAGCCTGTCGTTGAACTGAACCGACCGGCTCACCGCGTCGTGGCGCACCACAAGTGCGCGTGGGTTATCCATCAGCACTTCCTCGGGTACACCGCTGAAGGTGGTGAATGTGCTCTCGAGCCCGGCAAACCAGTGTTCTTGCTTTTCAGCCCGGAACGCTCGCACGTGGAGCCGTCGCGAATGTCCGAGCGTCGCCACGAACACGAATGCCTTGACCTTCGTTCCGCCGATCTCGACCAGACGCTCCCCGTCGATTTGCAGCTGGCGACCCGGAGGTGTCTCGAACCGCGTCGTCGCAAGCGGCTCCGCCTTCAGCGCCTGCCGATAAGGCTGCACCGTGCGCTGCAGCGTTCGCCGGCTGACGGTCACGCCTTTCTCATTCAATAGATCCTGGCGCACCACGTCCGCATTGCCACCATGGCGAATGAACCTCTCACGCAGCCAGCCCTCAAGGCCATGGAGCCGTTGCGGCCTATCGGGCGACTTAAACGGCTTCACCCCGCCCGCCGCCACATAACCCTTCACCGTGTGATGGCTGCAGCCCAGCTCGCGCGCAATCCGCTTCAGCCCCCATCCGCACGCCCTCAGGCGCAACATCTCCGCCACGTCATCCGGCGTCTTCATTACCTGCCCCCGTGGATCACTCCACGACGAGCCTCTAGTGATTCGCTCCTCGTTCATTTGCTCTCTCCTTGGCTACCCAAGGAGGGGCAATTCCTCGTGGCGCCGAGGGGGCAGTTTTCCATGGCGCGCGACAGATCCTGGTGGTTGAAGTGGCCGCGGGTCGGTAGCGGGATCAATTGACGCTTGCAGAGCCGCCGGAGGGCGCACTCCGAAATGCCGAGATCGGCGGCCGCACGAATCATAGTCTTGCTCCACGCGAGATCGCGTAGCTTTGCGCGGCTGATCTTCACGTCGGTGCCACGTATCCGCACATCGATATCTCTGCTCTTCCGCGGTCGCTTGATCCCGTGCTTCCGCTCGAACGCCTTCGTGGCCTCGGCCTCCAGCTTCAGCCGCCGCCGCGCCAGGCGCCCGGGGTCTGGATATGGACCGGGCGCGCAGGCCTTCTTCAGCTTGTAATACCGTCGGGCCCAAGCCTGCTGTTCTTCATCGTCGAATGGATAGAAGGGCAGGTCAACTGCGCGCGCCCAAGGCGTGTCCGCGGGAAGGAAGCTCGGTCTCTTCAGATCGAAGTCCCACCATAGTAGATCAGACAGCCGATCACGCTCGCCTCGTGTAGCCATACGATCGATGGTCTCGGCGCAGTACATTGGCCGCCCGCCCGCGCCGCAGGCGACCGGAGCGATTGAGCCGACGTCGAGGAGGCCGTCAAGTTCGTAACCTCGCAATTCTAGTCGCTCAAGTACCTCGCATTCCTCGTACAAGAGTGGAACGACGCTCATGATTTTGAATCCGCTAAGGGCAGACGGATGATCCTGACTGAGCGGCGAGCGATACTCGTTTGGAAATAGCACTTCGGGGGCGTCGGCACGCCGTACAGTTTGCAAATCCGCATCAGAACCTGTTTATCGAGGCCAATTCCGTCTCCTACTCGCGTCATTGGCGCGTTCCAAACCCTGACGAAGAGTTCGTACTTTGAGAGCCCGTAATGCGTTCCAGGACGTGTTCCTGAAGTTGTTCAAGTTGATCGATCAGCCGGCGCCCGTGCGCTGCGGCGAGCATCGCTTTCTCAATCTCCTTCGAAACTGTCTTCCTCTCATCGAGATAGACTCCCGAGGGCGCAAGCGAGTTGTCTACTGGCTTTTCGATGGAGGTCGGGCGTTCCTCGATGGGCGGAGTGATGGCCCCGTTTACAGGCCTTTTGCCTTTGGCTTTGATCGCCTCAACATCAGCTCTAGCAAACCGCGCGTGACCGCCTACGATCTGGGAAACCGGAGTCAATTTGCCCCGCGATACCCAATATCGAACCGTTTGGTAGACGACGCCCAGTTCGTTGGTGACTTGCCGCGGTGACATCAGCTGATCGTTTCGCATGCTTTGCTCTCGTTTGAGGCCCCAGCATGCTCTTGGGATCACTGAATTGCCGTCAAAGCGATGGCTTTGTCGATTTTGTTGTGATTGCGCGGAGGGTCTTTGCTTTCTGGATTTTCTTACGCGGACGATCTCAATTTGTCGGGTCCGCCTTCACTAAACTCGACTTGCCGCGGCCTTTCACTCCTGCCTGAGTGATTCGGCGCCTGGGGCGCATTTCAACCACAAGATCCCAACCAAAAGCTCTCACCCGCGCTCTGCCTAAGTGCCGCGCGGCCCCCGACCATTTGCTAACCACCGAGCTGTGTTGAAGTCTGCTGGCCTTTGCTCATAAGTGACGGCTATGATCTCCGGGGCTGCCGCTCCTCAGGCAACGTCGCATTCCGAGCAGATGCCGCTAAATGCAACAAAAAAGCCCCGGCTGATGCTGCGGCCTAACCGCTGTTGAGATACGAGAAAACATTCGGAGCGACCAGCCAGCTAGCCGAAGCGAGCACCGGCGGCCAAGGAGGTCGCAAGCTTCTGGTTGGCAGTAATCGGACCGGTGACACCGACCGGATCCTGGATGGTGGCGCGGATGCTTCCGAACTGACCGTCGGCGAACAGACCGGCGATATGCCATGGCGCCGTGCCGTCGACGATATAGCGCGCGGCGCTTCAAAGCTCTCGCTCACGATCCGCAGCTTCTCGTCATCCGACCAGCGCCGACGACGACCAGTCTCGACCACCTCAAGCCGTTCAAGCTGAGTACTGCGCTTATGGCTGTCCATAAGGACTGTTACGCACCAATTAGACCAATCCAACAAGGCGGCCCTCGCCGGAGGGAGACTGTGCGCTGGATGCGGCAACCGAGGGGCTGAGGTCAGGCCGGATTTCAGCAGCGGCAAGCCGGCCAAATTTGCGACCCCGAACGCCCGTTAGAGGAACGAACGCGCAGAGGAAAAATTGGAGGGTTTGCTAGCTGTCTCCTTCGAGCTGGCGGAGCGGCCCCGGCATTAATCCCCAGGCACCCCAGCCGGGGTCGTCTCTTTTGGTTTGTTGGGCATCTAATGAGGAGACACGAGAGCCGCCACGCTAAAGGCCACCACACAGGCGGCGGCCAATGACCAGAGCGTTATTCTGATCTCTTTGGGCATGTCGGCTAACGCCAGGAGTTGAACCGAGTTCCTGGCCGGAGTGCTAGGGCCCGCCAGCGTGAACCGGCGGGCCTTTGATCAGATCACTGCGGAGGCTTCTTCGTCGCGGTTGGCGGCTTCGCTGTGCCGCTCTTCGGGGGACCATAATTCGCTGAGCCACGAGAGCCATAGCCCCCAGCCTTGCCATCCATTTTGTTAGCCGATGCTGGCGATGTCATGAAGCCGGAGGCGATCATGGCGCCCCCGAATGCAAGAATTACGAACAGGGCAAAAGCTCTCATAATCGACATTTGCTGCTCCAATATGCATTTTGAAAAAGCTGTCACCTCGAGATGTACGTAGTTCGAGCAACCTATCCCAGACCAACCTTGCCAGCGAGTCTTTCCTCGGGCAGAGGCCCGCCGGGGTGATCCGGCGGGCTTTGTAATTTCATCAAACGAACTGAACCTTCACACTCCACGCCCATACTGATGAGTATCCGGGATTTTTTGCTAATCCCAATCTCGGGGCTGGATTAGACAAACGCGCCGGGACAAGGTATTTTTTGCGCGGCGGCGTAATTTGCGGCGCGCGAGTTGGCGCTTGGAGTACCCATGAACATCCGTTCTGGTCTATTGCTGGCCGCGATTTGCTGCGCATTCGGAAATGCTTGCATTGCCCAAGAGGGGTCGGTGGGGCCAGACGGGCTATATCCACCACCACCCGAGACTTCCCCGCAAAACCAACGGACCCGCAGGCGTGCCAACGCAGTGGGGCCAAAACCTTCGTCGGTATCCAAGCCGATGACTTGGGAAGAAGAAAACGCCCGACAGCAAGCGGGCGAAGATCAGCTAAAACGGAAGATGAATATCTGCCAGCGCTGTTGAGCGACAACATCCCTAGAGATCCCCACGAGGCGCAGTAGTTCGGGCGTGTTTGGGCCTACCAGATATCGATAATTTGCTAGCTACTTGCGAAGTCGCTTTGATGGCGGCATGCGCACTCGCCGATACACGAAATGGGCAGGCCACTACTCGCCCCGCAGCCCAGCGGAATGGCTCGCTGACGGCCACGTGACCTGCAACATCCAATGCCTGAACGGCCTCTGCCGTCGCAGGGTGGACGTGCGGCTCGACACACTCCCGCAGGATCAGCCGTGGTCGCGCGTGGCTTGCGCCTGGTCTGCTCAGCATGCGGCGCCGCAGGATCTGTGCATATCGTCCCGAACTGGCATGACAGTCGCGGGCAAGTCAGGCCAAGCATGGGGCTGAGGTTTTGATTCCAGCGATGAAGCACGTCACCGAACGCCCTTTTGCCAATCCGGAAGTCGCCGCGCGTCAGCTCGTTCAGCTGGCTTCAGGCATCAAGGCAGTACAGGACGGCAGAATCCATATCGAGAAGATCAACTACTCATTCCTCTATACGCTCGAGGCAAGCGGCGCGGAGTTCGGCGCCGGCATCAGGCACGCGGTTGAAAAGGGCTGGCTGGAGCTGCACGAGAGCGGTACTTATGTGCGGCTACTGACAACTGGCGGTGATCTGCCGGCGCTCCGTTAGGAACCAGCCGGATCCGCGCTAGCTGTCTCCTTCGAGCGGGCGGAGCGGCCCCGGCCTTTGACCACCCAGGCAATCCAACCGGGGTCTCTCTCCTACGAGCTTAGCTTAGCCCTCTATTTCGTGCGGCCAATTCCTGGTCCAGCTCCTTCAAGCGGACGATTAGATTTTCCACTATCTCCATGCAATCGGAATGCCGCAATGATTGCACCCCGCGCGCTGCCAGCTCGCGCTCCAAGATAGTCGCCACGATGCTTTGGATGCTCACAAATCCCCCCGCAGAAAACATTGCCCCGGCCAGATGCGGCTCAACAAAGAATTGGGTTCGCTCAAGGGAAAGGCCGCAGCATGGTTCCAGCCTCCACTGCGGCCATCCCGGGCAACTACAAATAGCTTGTACTCAAATCTCGCCGGTGTTCGACATTAGAACACCCGTTCCGAAAATGGACCCCGGACAACTACCGGTGGCGCCTTGTCACATTAGAGCGAACATGGCACGGCTTGCTTTCCAGCCCCCTATGCTCCCGGCTGCCGAATCCAATTGCGGATCAGAGCGCCGGAGCCGCAAAATCGAAGGTCGCAGGAACGGCTAAGAGGCTGCTCCTGCGACCGACGCCGCGACGTTCCGCACGATCGACACGGCACCCGCGGTGCTGGCACCGGGGCTCGCCAGCGTGAACCGGGCGCACACGAAGAGACCACTAAGCCGGGCTATCCTTCAGCTACGCTCAGAGCGGAAAGAGACCGGCGTCAGCCAGGTTCAGGACGCCGATAGCGGCGAATGCAAAGTAGAGTAAAATCATCGCGAGATTCATTTCGGCTCCAATGCTGCGCGCAAAGCATCCGATTTTATGGTTAACGATCTCTCAAGGAGGGGCTGCCCGCCGGCGTGAAACCGGCGGGTCCTCGAATTGCAATGCACGGAGAGGTGCACTGAAACTTCGCGCGCTTCTGTCCGTAGTATCAGTATCCGGGATTTTGTTGATCCCTCTCGGGGCTGGACTAAACCCATCGCCGCCGGGACAAGGTATTGTTTGCCCGGCGGCGTTATTTTCGTTTGTGGGGTCAGGCGAGCACCTGCCAGCGCGAACCGGCGGAGCTTCAGGCGACGTTTCCCACCCACTAAAGTAGCGCGCGTTCCGAGGCCCAAGGGATTGATAATTTGACTCTGGCCTGCGCTGCGTTTCGATGGCGCCATGCCCCGCCCCGCCCGCGAACGGCCGCCCGGTAAAGATCACTTTGGGCGAGATGCGTGAGATCCGCGTTAGCGACCTGCTCGTTTACCTTCACGCCAATGCTTCAAGGAAGCTGCGCCGCAACTCGCTGGCCGGGGCGGTCGATTTCTCAAGGACGGCGGCGAAGCTGTGGTTACCGCGATCTCGCGATGAGGGGTCGGTAGGATAGAATTGCTTCAGGCGGAACGGAACAAGGCCTTCACCTGCAATCTGCGCCATGAGCAGGAGGAATGACACCGGCGTGAAGACCCAACACCGAACATCTAAATATTTGCGCGAGTAAGCACGCCGCGCCATCGCCATAGGATCGTTCGCATCATTGATTTGCAGGCGCTCGACCACAGAATCAGGAATGGCCGAATGCATGTTGACGGCGGGCGCCTCGGAATAGTGATCGTACACGGAGCGAACGTCCGGAACGGTATTGTTATGAAAGTATGCGGTGATCATGTCGGATGCTCGAGACTCTTGGCGATACAGGTCGGAAGTCATTCGGCGATCGAGAAGGGACAGTGAGAACACGCCATCCGCGCGAAGGGCGGAAGCAATTTCGAGCATCCAGCGTATCGGATTAGGGACGTGCTCCATGACCTGAGAGGCAACAACATAGTCTAGCGGAGCATCATCCTTGAGGGCTTCGTAAAGGCTGTCCTCCACCATCGGGCGATCGACTTCGTAGATGTCGTCGTTCAGAGATTTGTATTTCTCCCGGATGCCTGCCGTGTCCAAATGGTCGACATACAAAACATTGGCACCTGGTTTGAAAAGAAGCGGATCATTGAGGGGGCCAATTTCAGCCCCGCGCCCGCCTTCTACGTCTAAGTGGCCGATCAACTTGTCGCGATAGGAAAGGCCGGCGCCCGCGGCGGGCCATGATTTTGCATCGGGCATTCCGGGTGCGATGGTGCCGTACACCTCTAAATGAGCCCTTCGATACTGCAAAACGATCGGACTCTTTTCGATAAAATCGGTTTCCGCGGATCTCTTGCGAATTTCGTCGAGTTGTGAGGCGGTAAGCGGCCCGTGCTCGTAAAGCAATTTCTCTACTTCGCTGCGCAAGGCATGCACGCGGCTCCTCAATTCGTTCCGTTCAATCTCTGCCTCGGTTAGTTTCTCTTTTAGGAGGGCGGACTCGGCCCGGAGAATATTGCGGTGCTCCTCGAGCCGACGAACGGGGACCAACACTGAAAGAACGAACTTCTTCAAAACAGAAACCATGTTGTAAACTGCCCTTAATGAGGGAAACCCGTCGGAGTGCTCGGCTCAATGATAACGTGGTCCCCCGGTTCCAACCGAAGTGGCGGAACCCGCGAAAGCTCCAAATTGAACTTTAAGAGGTGATCCGCGTCTTACAAGGAGGACTTCGCAACGGCAGGAGAGCCCAATGGGCACTGAAGCCACTTGGCGACACCAGCGTCTAATCCAGATCGCGATGCTTCAAGCGGAAAAGAACGGCTATCCTACGGACGCCTGGCGCCTGTTCGAAGCCCAGGCGGAAACTATCCTTGCACAGATGTCAAAGTCTCACTCCGGAAGCGGGTCGGAACATCTGACCGCCTGAGAGCCGCCAGCGTGAACCGGCGGGCCTGTTTCGCGCCTCGCACGAAGCCGTTTCGTACCGGCGGCGAAATCTCCCAGGTCCGGCAATGAGGCCAAGATCCGCCATTGGCGGCTTAGTTGCGCCGACGCTCCGCCCGGGCGTCAATATACCTGACCGTGGCGAACGTGATGGCTAATGCCAAAACGCCTACGCCCCCGGTAATCAACAGACCTACCACCATACCGGGCCAGTATCGCTATGGCCGCAGCCGGGCAATTCACGAATGATTAGCGCCTGGAACAAAGCGGGCCAGCCGAATTGACTGGCGAAAGGCCCAGCAAGCGTGCGCCGGGGGGCCCATTTATTCCAAGCTCTGACTTATGAAAAACCCGCCAGCTCCGGTAGCCGACGGGTTCTCTATTCCCGTGCATACCGCGGTACTCGTCACCAATCCACGATGGTCATCGTACCGTGCTTCCCGTTGACGCCAGGTTACCGCCTCAGCCGCTGCCGGTCGCCCTTCCGGTGGATTCTGCGCCGGCGCTTCATGCTTCGCGCTTCTTGCCGGTGCGGTTGTTCAGCAGAGGCGACTCAATCGGCTTTGAACACGACGCCGATGCGAGTATCACTGGACCAAACGAGACGACAATCTCGGATGATACGGTCTCTTTCCAACATCATCTTGAATGTGGCACGCATGTGCAGCTTCGCCGGTAGCTCGATCCCAGTCCCGTCCTCCGAGAAGTTGAAAACGCGGCAACGTTGGCTGCCGCCATCTCCAAAAATGTATGCGACCAAGTCGACGTCCGAACGATCGATCTTCCGGCGATCCGACATGATTACTTACCTTGAGTTGACGTGGCTGTCTCGGGTCCTTCATTGGTCAAAGCTATTTCAAGCAGTCTAAACTGCCTCGCGATCCGTGTTGCCAAGCCCGACCGCTCTTTGGCCAGCTCTCTCTCATAGTCGGATACGTCGTGTCCGTCTCGCTTTAGGACCTCGATCAGGATTGTTTGGCTCTGAACATAGGTCACCTTGTCAGCGATCTCTCGCGTCAAAACAGCCAGCTCGTCATCATTATGTGATGTCACGGCGATCTCCTTGGTCGGACGGATCACGCGCAGAAAAGCGCTATTTTGCATGCCCAATACTTACAGATCGTTACGCGGGTACCCTCGACCGCCCTATAGGCGCGTGGCCAGTTCCGCCCTGGCCGAGAAAGCTGGGTGCAAGCGCAACCTCGCGACGTTCACGCTCCCAAACCTGGAACTCATCGTTTACGATCTTGACGTGCGATCGCGCTTCGCAGCGTCTGTGCTGGCATGAATCGATGTCCAACGATCGACAAGAGATCCGCCCGTGGTCGCCCGAAGAAGAAGCGCAACTGCTTGCGCTACTCGACGAGGGCATGACTGCAACCGAGCTTGGCGAGCGCTTGGGTCGCAGTCGCCAGGCCGTCTACGGTCGGTTACAACGTTTGCGCAAGCAGCGAGGCCGAGTAAGCCGCACCAACGGACGCCCCTTTGCGCAATGGATCGGTTAGCCGGCTTCCCTCCCCGGCACAACAGCCGCCGCGGCTTTGCATCATTAACCGCGGCAACAACCTTCCTCGGCAGTGCGGCGTCGTGTTGCGCGCGCGCCAGCTGGACGATCGCAAGCGTCGAGGCGACGTACCCTCGAAGGGTGTTGACTTGCGCGGACCCTGAGGGAATGGACGGGATAGCGGAGGATTGCCTAAACTGACGCGATGCACCGCGAAATCAAAGAGATGCTGATCGGTTCAGGCATCATAATCCTACTCGGCATCGGCATCATCGCATGGCCGCCCCTCGGCCTATTCGTTGATCGCTACTTTTTCTCGTACCTGAGACTGGCGCTGCAGTGGGCCATTTCTTGAAGCAAATCGGCACCCACACTGAGACAGTTTCAGATGCCCCTCACCGCAGCCTCCAAGGTTAGCAATCAATGCCCGAAAATCCATTGAGTAACGAGAACGTCGCCGAAAGGCTCAAGCTCGTGCGGAAAGCCGTTGCCGGGACGCAGACGGCGTTTTGTAAGCGGATCGGAATTGAAGTGCAGCGCTGGAACAATTTTCGAACGGGAGCATGCCTTGTCGAAGAGCGTCGGCATTTTGCTGGTGCAAAAGATTCCCGGCCTTACCCTGGATTGGTTATTTCTAGGGATAGCGGATGGGTTGCCACCCCAACTTCGCGATGAGTTGGAGTCCACAACGCCGCAGCTACAACCCTGAAGATGCGCGTGACTCCTGTCGGTGAAGGCGCGCTTCAATTTTGTTGCGCGTAATGGGTGAGTGCGCGGCTTGCGAACGCCGCGCTATGTTGTTAGACCGCGCCCTCAACATCGACGGAGCGTCACGTTGGCCAAGAAGGCAAAGAAGAAGACCGTTCGCCGGGAATGGACGAAGGAAGACATCAAGGAACTAAAGGCGCACTCAAAAGCTCGAACGCCTGTCGCGAAGATTGCCAAGGAGACCAAGCGGACCGAGGGCTCGCTGCGTCAGAAGGCGCTGTACTTGGGAATTGGTCTGGGCCATCAGCGTTGATTGGACCGCGGGCTGCTTCGATCACACTCGATCAGAAGCGACCTGCCAGAATTCGATATCGCATTGACATCAATCTGACGCGATCGGGTGCAGATTATCGCTAGTGCGATGAAGTCTGTAAACGCGGCTTCGCGCTTTGACGAGGTTGAGGGCTCGCCAGCCAGCCCCGGTGAGCCCTCCCTCTGTCAGTCGGCAAAGCTGACATTTAAGGTTTTCGAAAGTGTGACATCGATGAATTGCGATCGGGCGCAGTCGCAGTAGGGTTTGTTTCGCCGGGGCTGGTTTCCATATTTCACGTTTTCATTTTACCCGGCAGGCCGCAGTGGGCCGCCGCTGCGGCCTTTTCGTTGGGGCCGGCCGACGCCTTTCAGCGAGGCGGTACTCTAGCAGTGCGTCCTCGGCACGATCCCATAGGAACCGAACCAAGCGGACGCATATTACGTCGCTATGAGCGATCGGGTTCTGTATAAAAGTGGCAACGGCGACATCTGGTATTTGTCGCGGCAATCACCTTCGAGCACGCCAGTCGCGAAGCATCCGAATGCCAACTCAGGAGGACGGAGCTCGTACATTAAGTTGCCAAATTCCTACGGGACAGCGCTAACGGTCCGGAGCAGCGCGCTGCCCAACTCGATCGGGACCTTGATACCAGACTAGCGAGCACGCAATGCAGTATCGTTGGATAGTGACACCCCTTTTTGCAGTCGGAGTCATCACCTGGGCGATGGTAGCTAAGCGTCCCCCAAAGCCCCCCTGCGGAGCGAGGCTTCCCTGACGGTGGTCGCCGATCCCGACCTTCGTTTGGTATCGGAGCGCAGCCCCTTCATGCGGACAGAGCGGTAAGTAGCGGACGCGCGCCCAGGTTGGCGCACTTCGAAAAGCGCACCCGACGCGCAGATTTTCCGCCGAGTCCTTTCCGCGATTGTTCACGATATCAGCTGACCTTGGCTCCCTCGTTGAAGCTGCTCAAGCCAGCCCTCAACCGCTGAGATATGGACGAAGACGTCCTTGCCACCGTTGTCAGGCTGAATAAACCCGTAGCCCTTCGTCGGGTTGAACCACTTCACAGTCCCCATAGCCACTTAACTTCTCCATTTTGCAAAATCGAAAACTACTACTGGAACTCAGACCAAAGCAAGGCTGGTGCGGACGCGCTTTTGCGCAAAGGGTGGGCTGGGGTCCTCCCCCGGCATCCGCCATCTTGGCGTCCTTGACGGCAGCGCCAAACGCGCGGTGAGGCCCTCCTGCTGGAGACACAGTGGTAACACTGCCGATGCGGCGTGCGCCTCTACGACTGCCCAACCTGTAAGCGGTTGTTTTCGGGATGCCAGCCGCCATAATTTGCCTGATCGCGATCCTACTTTATCTGATCGCAAAAAATCGGCAGCGGGTGGAAATGGTCCGAACCGGAGCTCCAAAGAGTTCGACGATTTGGTCCGCAGAGGACGACGAAATGCTTTTACGGATGCGGGCGAGCGGAGCGTCATTCACAGACATTGCAGCAAAACTCGGCCGTAGCCAGGCATCAGTCGAAGCTCGCTATTCTAGCTTAAAGAAGCAGACTGAACTGCGCGGTCGTTCCTAAAACCTTAAGCCCTCCCTCCCGGCGGGATACGACCTGGTGAACACGCCTTGTTGCTCAATGCGGTTGTAACGATAACCAGCAATCTTCCATAACGCTTGGAACCTTGATCAGCAGAAGCTCGCATTATTTTCCAATCGTCCCATGAAAAGGGCGAGCGAAAAGTTTATGTTTGAGGGCCCTATCGACGCAAGCACCTTGTGTGCGTGTTCAGCTCTTCCCTTCGTCGAAGGTACCGTAGAGATTGGCGGAGTGACCTACTGCGAAGGGGCGCTTGTCGATACTGTCAACTTCGAAAGTTTGCTGGAGGAGCACCCGGAGCTGGAAGAGATATGGGTGAGCCGGATTGTCGATTCAAAGCAAATCCGCAAGCCGGAGAATCTTCATGACGCCCTGGCAAATCTTTGCCAATTGTTCGCCTCAACGGTTGGCGAAGATGACGTCAAGCTTTTCAAATACCACATCCGGTGTGACAAAAAATCGAAACAGGAGGAGGCAAGGGACAAGAAACTCAAGATCATAGAGATTCACGTTCCGGGTCACATCAATTTCAAATGGAATCACAGCAATCTCGATAATGGACGCAAGCTGGGAAAGGCCGCTGCAGAACAGGCGCTCGAGGCATTCGGAAAGCATGAGGCGCGCCCTGCGCACAACGGGCCGCATTTCATCAACGAGAAGCCAGAGGGGCCAGCTTGGCAAAGCGTGTGCGAATATCACAAGGAGCTGAAGCGAGCCGCTGCATAAAGGCTCGAGCATCATTGGAAAGGCGGAAGTCTTCCGAACGGAAATCCTCGACCTCGAATAATGATTTTGAGGCCAATCATCCGGGCCAGACGCAACGAACCGGGGTTTTGCGATAGTCACCGCAGGTTGTCGAGCAGCGCCTTCGCCTGCTTCATATCTCTCGTGTCGAAGCCCTCGGTGAAGGAGTCATAGATCGGCGCAAGTAAATCGAGCGCCTGCTCGCGTTGTTGCTGATCGATGCACAGCGCGGCAAGGTCTGTCGCGGCCCGAAGCTCAGGGCCTTGGCGCGTTGCCCCCTTGCCGTGGCCAATGCATGTTCGAGCAGTGACTGTGCCACAGCCTCGACATCTGGCCCACGGCGGCCTATTAGCACCCGTGCTTTGAGTCGGTACAATTCGGCTTCCAAAATTCGTTCGCTGTTGCGGGTACTTATAGCGAGGCCCGACTCGATCAACTCCAGCGCGGGCTCGTAGTCGCGATCAATCAACAGGCGCGGACACAAGAGTACCAAGAGTGCGGTGATGGCCAACTGATAACCTGCGTGGCGGTACTCGTCCAACGCAGCACGGATTTCCCCAAGCGCGTTGGGTGAGCGATCGAGCGATGCCATGCATATGCCGCGAACAGCGCGGGCCAAACGCCACTGCCGGAATCCATGCTCCTCCGACAGGGAGATACAGCGCTCGGCATAACTCTGCGCTATCAGGAACTCGCCGCGGAGAGCTTGGAGAATGCACGCATAATAGCATGCGTATGCTTGCGAATGCGGATGGCTAATGGCATCGGCGCGCTGAATTGCAGCGTCCATTCACATAATGGCCGTATCGTCGCGGCCAAGCAGCCAGAGTGGCCACGACATCAGCGCAAGGTCGGCCACGCCGGCATCCTGGCCAGCCACACGCGCTGCCAGTCTATCCTCCTCGCTGCTCGCCTCGAAGGCTTCGAAGGCCCGTTCGATCGCTTCCTGGGCTCCGGTGATCTGTCCCATGAACAGGCGGATCATCGCCTGCCCGCGCATCGCATTGAGCAAGGCTGGCCGGTCGCCCCGCGTTTGGGAGAGATGAAGCAAAGCGGCGATCGTTTCCTGGGCCAGCGGCAGCTCACCGCGAATGACGCTCGCAGTGGTTAGCCAGAACATGACCTGAAGTTGCTCGGGAGGATCTCGCAGGCGCTCGCAGAGCTCTCGCGCGCGGGTAAAGGTAGCCATCGCCTTGTTGGAGGCCGGCCCTTGGGTAGCGATCAGGCAGGGCCCCAGAGCGAACTGGAGGTCAAGTTCAAGCCTGTCATTTCGTGCGTCATCGGGCCGGTGGCTCGTGGCCTCGATCCCTCGTTGCAAGTGCGCAATGGCCTCAAGATTGGCGGAGCGCATGGCTGCCTTCTTGCCGGCTTGCAGCCAGTATGCCTCCGCTTTCTCGAACAGTCCGGCCTCGGTGAGATGGTGCGCGAGCGTTTCGGGCTGAGCGTCCACTATTTCCGGGAACCGTTGCTCGAAGGCCTCCGCGATCGTGGCATGCAGCGCTGCGCGTCGGCTCTTCAGGAGCCGGAATAAGCAGCGTCCCGCACAAGCGCATGCTTGAAGGTATACACCGCCTGCGGCAACACGCCGCGGCAGAAGATCAACTCCGATCGAACCAACTGGGCAAGAGCGTCCTCCAGTCTCTCTCTTGGCAACCCGGCCACCGTGCTCAGCAGTTCGTACGAAAACTCGCGACCCACCACGGCGCCGACCTGAGCTACCTCCCTTATCGGGGCCAATCGATCGAGTCTGGCCATCAGCGATGCCTGCAACGTGGTCGGAATCGCCATCGCTGGCAGAGGGCGGCTTAGGGTGTAATGATCGTCCTGCTCTTGCAAGAACCCGGTTTCGAGCACGGTCTTGGTCAGCTCCTCTACGAACAGTGGCACGCCATCAGTGCGGGCGAGTATCTGATCCAAAACCTCCTTCGGGAGCGCCTTGCCGGCGGTCACCCGCTCGATCAACGCCGCTCCGTTGCGACGGTTAAGTCGCGTCAAAGAGAGCGTCGTGACATGCGCATGACCAGGCCAGGGCGGCGTGAATTCCGGTCTCGCGGTGATGAGCAGCAGCACCCGAAGCCGCGGTACTTGTTCCAAGGTCATCGTCAGGAGCTCGAGAGAAGTCGGGTCCGCCCAATGGACATCCTCAACAATGACGAACACTGGTTGCAGTGCTGCCAGGCTTTTCAGCTGAGCCAATAGCGCCGCTAATGTCATTTCTTTGCGCTTTTGCGGGCTCAGATCCGGCAGTCGGTAACGCTCACCGAGTGGCAAGGACAAGAGATTGGCCAGAGGCACTACGCGATCTGCGTCAGCTCCGGATCGACCGAGCAGGACCTCAAGCTTGGCGAATTTAGCCGTCGGCGAATCACTCCGCTCGAACCGGGCGGCTCGTTCGAGTTGCCGGATAAACGGGTACAACGCACTATTAGTATGATGCGCGGAGCAGAATTGGCGCACCGTGATGTGCTCCTCTCCTTGCAGCCGCTCGTCGAGTGCCAAGGCGATATGCGATTTACCGATGCCCGCCTCTCCGGTAAGCATTACTGCGCAACCCTCGCCGCTCATGGCGCGCTGCCAGCGACGCAACAGCAACTCGATCTCCTCCTCGCGTCCAATTGGCTGCGTCAGCTGAGTTTTGTGCTGCGCCTCGAAGCGGCTGTCGATGCCGGTAGTGCCCAGCACCTGCCATGCTTGTGTTGGCTCCGCCCAACCTTTCAGGACGACCGGGCCAAGATTCCGGAATTCAAAATGTCCTTCGGTTAGCCGGTGAGTACTCTCGCAGATCAGGACGGCGCCCGAATCGGCGAGCGTCTGCAAGCGCGCAGCTAAATTTGGTGTTTCGCCAATAACCGCCTGCTCTTTCGCCGCACCTTCTCCCGTCAAATCGCCTACGACCACCATCCCGGTAGCAATCCCGACGCGGACCCGAAGTTGCGTGGACGGGAATGTCTGGAGGTTGGCCACGGCATCGACCAGCGCCAGCCCGGCGCGCGCCGCTTGCTCAGCATCATCCTCGTGGGCATGTGGATAACCGAAATAGGCGAGCACTCCGTCGCCCATGTATCGCGCGATGATACCCTCATTCCGAGCGATCACCTCCGCAATGCAGCTGTGGTATGCGCCAATAACCACTCGTAAATCTTCCGGATCAAGACGGGCCGAGAGCGCCGAGGAGCCGACCAGATCACAAAACATAACCGTGAGTTGACGCCGCTCGGCTCCGTCCCGCGCCGCCTTGCCGCCCGATTGAGGCGTGCGCGCAATGTCGCCCTTGAGCTCCGTGATAGCACGCAACATCTTGCGGCGATGGCCGAGCAGGACACCGAGGTCCTTCAGGTCCTGCTCGGTGAGATCCCCAACAACTGATAGGTCAATGGCGTTCTCGCCAAAGCGCTGAGCGTACTCTCCCAAACCGATCGATGATAGCCATTCTGCAATACCGGACATGGCACACCTATTGGCTGTTTATAATTAGCATAGCACGTCACGAACGTAAGCGGAGGCACATCTGAGTCGAAGGCATGAAGCCCGGATCTTCCCGCAACGCAAAACCGGCACTCCTCCTGGCTAAGGGTCGGCGCGGTCAAGCACGGTCTCTGAAGGTCCATCGTGGCGTTCGCCTTGATGCCGATCACCCTTCCGCTCTTCCACGTCTGAGGCGCCCGAAGCGGAGGCCGTAGCGCCGGAGATGCAGGCCTTTGAAGGCACTGGCCATCGAAATCGATGGCGCCCCGGGATCAATGGCGAGCATCGTCGTTCCCCGAAATGCGATGCTTGCCAAAAACAAGGCACTGCTTGCGGCGGCTCATCTGTTCGCCGTGAGGAACGATTGCATCAGCCCCGCTTTAGCCGTCCGCACCTTCAAGAGTTTGACCGCCGATTTGCGATACCCGGCCGCCGATCGAAGGACCGGTCAATACGTATCCTTCTCGTTGTGCCCACGGTTTCCGAACCACGTTCTCGAGCCTGTCTCACCACGATGAGATCAAGGACGCCAAGGCTTGAGATGGCGGTGTCGTCGAGCTGCAGCTCGCGCATTCCGGTAACTCTACTGTGGAAGGTCTCCACAAGAGGCACGGACCCCGCGCGGTGATCGGCTCGCGCAGGAAGCTGATGCAGCACTGGGCTGATCGGATCGACAACTGGCTCGATTCCAAAAAGGTGATGCCGATCAAGGGAGGCGCGCAGGCTTGAGTCACCTAAAGGCGACCCTTCCGGTCGCCTGCGCCGGTATCGAAAGAGTCGGTGGTCGCGGGGAAGCGCAACTACCAATACCGACAGTCGGTTCAAGTTGCGATCTGATCGAGCCCATCTCGTGCGTCCCGAACGCAGTGAACATCTCCTGAGTTATTGATTATTGAGATGACAGGCGTTTCCGTCCCGCTTTGTTCACGGTCGCTTCACCCAATTCGTTGCGATTTCGTTGCGGAGTTCTGAGAGAACGGCAGCCACTGTTGCTTGACGGATCTCTTGGAGGCTTTCCCAAGCACCAGCGGGAAGAGATGGTCAACACCGCCCGCCTCCGTGTCGCGGTTGCGAGTCGGTGGTCCACTATGAACCGGGTCGCCGACTTGCGTCCTCTCCTTCAATCTTCAGCGTGAAGTTCTCTGCCCGTCGAACCGACACCGCCTATCCATGTGCCGACGATTTCAAAGTTCGGATTGAAGGCGACAAGGTCCGCGCGGTATCCGGGCGCGATCCGTCCAAGCTCGGACTCAAGGCCCAGAAATGCCGCGGGCGTCCGAGAAGCCATGATGAGGGCATCGAGAAGGGAGATTTCGAGCAACTCAACAGCGTTGCGCAGCGCCTCGATCATGGTGAGGTGAGCGCCAGCGAGTGTGCCATCGGGGCCCGTCAGGCGATTTTCGTGCAACGTGACCTGCCTTCCTTGCAGCAAGAATTGCCGGTCGTCGGTGCCCGCCAATGGCATGGCATCGGTGACCAGCATCAATCGATCACGTCCCTTGCAGCGGAACGCAACGCGCAAACCGGCGCGATCAACGTGGATGCCGTCGCAGATGATCCCTGCAAACAGCCGGTCATCGTCAAGCGCGGCGCCGACCAGGCCCGGCTCCCGGGGGTTCAACTGCGACATGGCGTTGAACAGATGGGTCGCCCCCGAGACACCGCGATCGACCGCCTGCCCGATTTCGGCTGCGGTGGCATCGCTGTGGCCGGCCGCGATACGCAATCCGGCGCCGATCAACTCATCGATCATGGATGCGGGCACGCATTCCGGGGCCAAGGTCACCATGGAGCGGCCGCACCCCCCAAAACTTTTGATTGCCGCGAGATCGCGCCGATCCGGCACGCGTATCTCGGCTTCCGGATGAATGCCCTTGCGAGACCTGTTGAGGGCCGGTCCTTCCAGATGAAAGCCGAGAACGCCGGGAATCGTCAGGCAAGCCTGGCCGACTGCAGCCAATCGCTCGATGACCTCGCTGCGATCGGTGATGAGGGTCGGCAAGCAGCCCGTGGTCCCCGCCTTGCGGTGCGCCTCAACGATGCGTCGGACGCCAGCCTCCGTGGGCTGGTCGTTGAGAAGAACGCCGCCGCCTCCGTTGACCTGGATGTCGATGAATCCGGGTGCAAGGATCGCGTCTCCGGGAAGATGGATTGAGGCGCGCGCCTCCGCCTCGCCGAAGGTGATGCTTTCAATCCGCCCCTGCGAGATTCTGACCGACCCCGGCCCGCGCATGTCGGCACCATCAAAGATGTGCTGCGCGGAAATCGTGGGAGCGGAATAACCAGCGTTGCCCATCTGTATTGATCCGAGAATGGCAGTCACGGACTCGTGAGGCGAGTCCCGTAGAAGGCCTCAAATGTACACCAGGCAGCTTCGGCGGGACCCGGAAAGAAACCTCCGCGTTAACTTTCCATGGGAACAAAAGGTACCACGTATCTCGGCATTGATGGCGGCGGAACCCGCTGCCGCGCCCGGATCGAGGACGAAAGCAGCGGGGTACTCGGTGGAGCAAGCGCGGGGCCTGCCACGACGCGGATTGGCTTTGACAATGCTTGGCGCTCCATCATGGAAGCCACTGAAGCGGCAGCCGCACAGGCCGGACTGACGCGCGAGGATTTCGCGCGGATGCACGCCGGAATTGGCCTTGCCGGTCTCGGTCGCCGCGGTGCGGAAGCGGCGCTCAACAAGATCGCGCATCCCTTTGCGTCGGTCATCTTCATCAGCGACGGCCTGGCGGCCTGTCTCGGCGCCCATAGCGGTGCGGACGGGGCCATCGTGGTAGCCGGCACGGGCTCGGTGGGTGTCGGCCTGATCGACGGCCGCGAAGTCCGTCTCGCCGGTTACGGCTTTCCCGTGTCGGACGAAGGCAGCGGTGCCGACATCGGCCTGCAGGTTGTTCGACTGGCGCTGCGGGCCGCGGATCGCCGCGGCGAGCTGACCCCATTGCTTTCAGAGGTGCTGGGCGCCTTCGATCATGATCCCTATCAGGCGGTGGCCTGGTCTGAAGAAGCCAGGGCCACAGACTACGCAGCGTTCGCGCCGATCGTGATGCGGCACGCTAATCAGGGCGATCCGGTCGGCCGTCGCATTGTCGAACGCGCGGCCGATGCCATTGGCGATCTGCTTGATCTTTTCCTGGCGAGAGGAATTGACCGGCTCTCGCTCGTAGGCGGGCTCGCGGATGCCATTACGCCGTGGCTGACGCCAGACCTGCGCGCGCGCCTGAGGTGTCCTGATGCCGATGCGGCGGCCGGCGCATTACTGTTGGCGCGAGGGCGGCTTGAGGTGCCCAACAAAGACCTGCCCAAGAGAGAAGCTGACCATGAGCAGGCTTCAAAGTTCCGCGTTTGATGGAGCATGGATCAATTATATGGCCACCGAAGAAGTCGATCCCCGCTTTGCCGATCTTGACGCATGGCAGCTCGCGTCAGCAATGGAAGCGATGTGGGAGGGCCAGCTTGCGGCAGTCGCGGCGATCGGCCATGCCCTTCCCGCGATTACTGCGGCGACCGAGGCCGCCAAAGCGGCGCTGGGTGATCATGGACGCATTGTGTATGTCGGCGCCGGCACCTCGGCCCGCGTGGCGGTCCAGGACGGCGCCGAGTTGATGCCGACCTTCGCATGGCCCAGCGAGCGCGTTCACTTCATCGTCGCCGGCGGAGACAGCGCGTTCGTCACCAGCATCGAAGGTGCTGAGGATGATATCGATGACGCGGTCACACAGATCAATGCCGCGCGGCTCACCCCGCACGACGTTGTGATCGCCGTTGCCGCCAGCGGAACAACGCCATTCACGGTCGCGGCGCTGCAGCAGGCAGGCTCTTTTGGTACAGTGACGATCGGCGTTGCCAACAATCCCGGCACCGTACTGCTGGCGTCGGCAAAGTTTCCGGTGCTGATCGAGACGGGCCGCGAGTTGATTGCCGGCTCCACGCGGATGAAGGCCGGCACCGCGCAAAAGGTCGTGCTGAACCTGATCTCCTCAGGAATCATGCTGCGCCTTGGCCGGGTGTACCGCGGCATGATGGTGAACATGCAGCCGACCAATGCCAAGCTGAAGCGGCGCGCCGAGGCCATGGTGGCGCGAATCGCGCACTGTGATCCGTCGCACGCGGCACACTGGCTTGAGCAGGCCGAGGGAGACATCAAGACGGCAGGCCTGCTGGCGTTGGGGGTCGACAGCCTCGATGCCGAGACCATCCTGAAAAACTGTGACGGCAATCTTCGGCGCGTGTTTGCCGAGCTCGCCGGGGATCGTGACTCGCATCGTGATCGGCATCCCATGGGAGCGGCGCGCAAGCAAGGCGGAGCGGTCGAGCCGTGACGACATCCGCGATGGCGAGCGAAATCGGAGAAAGCGCGGATGTTGTCGCCAAAACCCTTGGTAATCGCCCGGCCACGCGCGACATCGCACAGCGAATTGGGATTGGCTGTGCGCCCCTGTGCGTCGTGTGCGGCCGGGGCAGCTCGGGGCATGCCGGGGTTTACTTGAGATACCTTGTCGAGACGCGGCTTCGCCTTCCCGTTTCAGCCAGCGCTCCTTCGGTGATCACGGCTTTTCGCACGCCGTTGATGCTGCGCCATGCGCTGTTCATCGTGATCTCGCAATCCGGGCGCAGCCCGGATCTTGTCGCGGCGACCAGGTCGGCGCGCGCCGCGGGTGCCCGCACCATCGCCATCGTCAATGCGACGTCGTCGCCGGTGGCTGACGAAGCGGAATTCGTTGTTCCGATCGAAGCCGGACAGGAGCACTCCGTAGCGGCGACCAAGACCGTGATCGGCTCGATGGCCGCCGGCGCCGGACTTGTTGCCGAGCTGGCGGGAGATCATGCACTGCGATCAGCCCTCGACAGGCTGCCCGAGCGCCTGCACTGCGCGCTACCGCTCGACTGGTCGGGAATTGCTGACGATCTCACCAAAGCGTCAGCGGTGTTTGTGGCGGCGCGGGGCCTAGGCCTGGGCTCGGCGCGGGAGATCGCGCTCAAACTTTCGGAAATCCTGCGCCTGCCTTCCATTGGTCTGAGCGCCGCCGAGCTGCAGCATGGGCCGCGCGCCGCGTTATCCTCGCGCACGCCGGTCATCATCATGCGCCTGATGGATGAAACGGCGGCCATGGTGGACGCGCTGGCAGAAGAATTGCGCGGGCAAAAAATCGCGCTTCATCTATGCGGCGGACCGCGTGGCTCGCTGCCCTGGCTGGCCGCGGATGATCCCGCCACCGACCCGATGACCATGCTGATTCCGGCCTATCGGATGATCGAGCAGGCCGCCCGGGCCTGCGGATTTGACCCGGATCGTCCACCTCGCCTGAGCAAGATCACCGAGACGTTCTGACGGCTGACCAATCAATGGCTAGTCACCGAAAGCTGGGACTTCGCACAACGCGCGGCCTTCGCTATGTTTATCTACAAGCCGAACAGGCGGTGAGTGCACCGAACGTATTGCCTGCCTTCAAAAAGGGATACTAGAAGCCGCTGGCCAATGTTAGCCTGACCGCAAAGGGGTCGATCGCTGGATGACGTAGTCCATCACGTGGCTGGGCGCGGTATGCTGCACTTGCAGAGGTTGTTAGCTATCGGTCTTAGAGGACGGGACCGCTGAGATGCCGCAGATGTCTTAACAGGGCACCGCTTCCTTCTTGTAAGTCCCCTAGAGATGCATCAGCGGTACTTCAGAGAGCGCCTAGCCTCGCGGATATTCGAGTTGCATGGCTACCATGTTGGTTGTGCGCTCTCCGTAGCGGGCTGTGATCGTATCTAAGGTATGATCGAGGGCTTCGGCCGGAGGGAGGCCGGGAAATGTTGAGACGCGCCGCACCCCGGGCCAGCTCGCGTTAGTGCGGTCGGGAATGATCCGGATCTTGTCGGGGTCTCCAGTGCCTCAGGGGTCAATGGCCCCGGCGTTGGGGTGACGATTGTGGGCTGGCTTCGGTGCCGGATGCCATCACCTCGCATCGGTCCATCAAATAGGAAAAGGTGTGTTTCATACGTGCTGGTAGTGGCCGGCCCTCGCCTTTGTCCTGACGCAGTATCTTGCGCCGTGGCCAAAGTGACAGCAAATGCCGACACTAATACGATTGCCAATTTCGACATGACGGGCTCCGTTGGCGCGCAGCAGGAACGCGCGGCGGGATAACGCGGCTTCGATAATCCTCAAGCAGGAGCTTGGCGCGAAGATGGCGGTCAGACGTCCGCTCCAGCCCCATGAAGCGGGCGTTGATGAGATGCGTCTCGAATTCGGTTATGGGGCCCAAAGGCGACGTCGCAGGCTAGACCCGACATAAACGAAAGCCGCCGATCGGGGCGGCCTCCGGGGTGCTGTGCATGTGGGGTCGCGAGCGATGGCGGATCACTGTACCACACCGACCATCAGCGCTTTACAAGCGCCCTCTGCAGGTCTGGCGGTACCTGCGGCAATTTCCTTCGCCTCGTTCGCCCAATTCGTCCTTGTTGAGGCAGGCTTGTCGCAATTCGGCGCACGCATCCCTCCGAACTGGCCGTTGGCAGGTCTCCCTGTATCGCCGACAATTTCCTTCGCCCCGCTCACCTAGCACGTCCTTGTTTTCGCAGGCTCGCCGCAATTGCTCGCATTCCCCACCTCGCATCCGGACGCCGTCCGGTACAATCTCAAGTGATTGGGAAAGCGCCGAGACTGGAATTACAAAAAGAGCAACTGCCGCCGCGGCGCCGAGCGAATATTTTTGCATTCCTTGCAACATTCCTGATCCTCCAAGTTGGTAGGGTGTCGATGGATTTGGCGGATGCAGCCGGCATTATCGCATCTCCGCTCCCGCCACCCTTAGGTGGCGCGCACCTCTCCGCCGTCAGCTCAGCGAGCGTCTCATTTCGTAGGCGGCTATGAATGTTGTCAAATTGCGCACTTGGAAAGCAAAGGATGAGCACGATCACTCGGCTGTACTGATCACGGATGCCTACGCAACCGTGGCCATTGCTTCTGGACGCTGGCATTTGTGTTCATAAATCTGTCATCATCTCTTGGTTGAAGTTACAACCTAAAGCTGAGGTCGAAAGATTCTTGGCCCGTCGAAAATGTGGTCTTGTTCGGCTCTCTGGGATGAATATCAACGCATCAAAGGACGGCGATACTAACCGCGCCACCATCAACAACGTCGATCTCCATCATCTCCGATCCGCAGTCGCCGCGGCCGATTGCGGTAGCTTCCGACGGGCTGCGGAACTGCTCTCCGTTCGCCATTCGGCGCTCAGCAGGTCTATCAAGCACTTCGAGCAGTCCATCGGGATGATGCTGTTCGAGCGTTCGAGCAGCGGAGTGAGGCTGACGCCCGCCGGTCGAAATGTCTTGCGGGCTGCGAGAACTATCCTGGAGCAGATCGATGCCCTTATGAAAACGCGGACATCCAGCGGTGGGTGCGAACCAGAATACCTGCGCGTGGGGTTTTGCACATCTATGTCAGCAGGCAATTTGCGCGCCACATTGCTGGACTTCAAGCGTCGCTTTCCGGCTATCGAACTAGTCACGGCGGAACGATCAAAAACTGGCTTAACGACGGCTCTCCGGAACGGCAGCCTCGATCTTCTTTTCCTTACGGGCGAGGTGCCATTGCCGGGCAACCATGTTTGGCCACTTTGGAGTGAGCGGGTGCTCATTTCCTTGCCTCAAGATCACCCGATGGCTGCACGCGATAGTATCTACTGGACCGACCTTAGGAATGAGAAGGTTTTGTTGAGCCAACACGATCCCGGGCCGGAACTCGAGGACTTGCTGACATCCAAGCTCGTATGCGCTGACCGACCGAGGATAGAACGGCACGATGTCAGCAGAGGTATCATCAAAAGCCTCATCAGCATGGGCCTTGGGATTAGCCTGGTCATGGAGTCGGAGACGGGCGCGACTTTCCCTGGCTTGGTCTACCGCGAACTGCGCGATGGAACAGGAGCTAGCAGGATTGGCTTATCCGCACACTGGCGACCTGATAACGAAAGCCCGGCCCTACTGAGCCTCCTCACACTTTTGGGTGAACGCTATCCTGCGCTTAATTCTCGCGAATAAATCGCACGCCGTACCTTCGCAAAGCCGCGATCCGTGGCCATGAAGCGCGCCAGCATGGGCGCTATCAGCTTTGCCGGATCGACGCGCTGCCCGCTTTCGATTGCGAGGGCCTCTGCATAGGCGACGAGATCCCGATGCACTGATGCTGGAATCTCAGTGGTGACCTTGACGGGCTTGTCGTCGGGCAGTGCCCCTATTCTAAGCTTGGGCAAACCGTTAGCCTCCGTATAGCGCAAGTACGAGGTCACGATTGACAAGGACACGAACCGGAAAACCAGGCCGCACGGTCAGAGTCGGCTGAATGTTGAGACTGCGCCGAACCACCTGCTGTCCGGTCTGGTTAAGGGAGTCGGAGGCGCCGTGTCGCAATGCCTGGATGATTGCGCTGTCGTTGCTGTTGGCGTCCGAGCCGGCACCTAGTTCGGTCCCGACCGCCAGAAACGTCGATAATGCCGCAGCCTTGAATAGCTCACCCCAGTGATTGTCGAGCTGGTCTTTGAGGCCTGCATACCCGGCGGTATCAGCGCCAGGCTGCCGCTCGAGAACAATCGAACGTCCATTTGGCATGATCAGGCGTGTCCAGACGAGCAGTACACGTGACTGGCCGAAGGTGACCTGACTGTCGTACATGCCGATCAGACGCGCTCCCTGAGGCACAAGCAGAAAGCGCCCGGTCGGCGTGTCGAAAACATTTTCGGTCACCTGCGCTGTAACCAAACCGGGCAGGTCCGATCGGATTCCGGTGATCAGGGCTCCCGGAATGACCGTCCCAGCCTGCACGATATATGGCGAAGCCGGCCTGGTGACGCGGTCAGAGCTAATTGTGCGACGATCCACAGAAGCGTTCACGAAGGCAAGTTTGCGGTCCTGCCCGTTCTGCTCGTCGCCACTGCTTGTCGCGTTCGGCGGCATGACGCGGTCGCCTCCAGCTGCCGTAGCGGCAGGCGGACGCACTTCTCTGCCATTGGTCGAAGCGAACAGATGGCTGATACGGGCCGCCTCGCTCTCTTGATCCCGGCGCTGCTGTTCCGGGTCTCCACCGGTCGTCGGCGACTGGCCTTGAGCGGCAAGGATCGGTCGACCGAGGTCGCCTGGGAGCGGCGGACCAAGCTGCGGCACGGTTTGGCGTGAGACTCCAGTGTAATCCTTCGGCAGCGCCTCGATACCATCGGCAAGATTGTGATGATCCGTGCTATAGAGCTCGTCGGGCGCGTGGCTGCGTGGGCGATTGCTTTGCAATGACCACAGTACAGTTCCGCCGATAACCAGCAGGGCAACCGCGCTTCCTCCCGCCAGTACCTTGCGAGACAATCGGGTGACCCGCGGAGGTTCGGCTCGGAGCCGGAAGCTCACGGAGTGCTCCTCCGGTGTTTGCGGCGGAATGCCCCCGTTAGGATTGTTTTCGTTCTGCGCGTTCATGACGACGGCCTCCCGTCAGTCCTGACAATTCTGACCTTCTGCTGATGCTCACCCCCGAGCCGCAGTTCTGCGGCTGCAAACAGCCGGTCTACGATCAGCACATTGCCGTGCGCGCGGTAGTTGACGAGCTCGGTCTTCCCGTCAGGACCGATGACAAAGAGTGGTGGCATCTCGCCCTGGACGATCCCTTGCGGGAATTCGATATAGACCTTTCGGCCGTCATCATACGCGGCGAGCGGCCGCCAGGGCGGACTGTCGCCCTCGATCGCGTAACGAAAGACGCGCTGGGCTGGATCGGGAAGAACGGGTCTTAGCGTCGCCGATCGCGATCGCTCGCGAACCGTTTCCGGATAGTACCAGGCAATGGATGGCATGTACGGCCGCTCGCGGGAGCGGAGCTCGATCAGGTAGGTGCGCCGGTCGGTATTGACGACAAGATTGGTCTCGATCGAGGCCCGGGTCGGCTTCACCAGAATGTGGACGCGACGCGTATCCCCGCTCCCGCTCTCAGTATCTCCCACCACCCAGCGCACGGTATCTCCGGCCGCGATCGGTCCGGATCCCGTCAATTGCTCTCCCTCTTCCAGCGCGATGTCCGTGATCTGTCCGGGGGCGGCGTAGACCTGATAGAGTGCCCCCGGACTGAAGGCGTAAATCTGCGCCGCGTTGAAGTATCCCCTTTTGCGCGGCTCGACTCGCGCCGCGCTATTTGCGGTCTCAACCCGGCTCACGGGTTCAGCCTCTTCCTTGGCCCCCGCCTTGCCGCCGAGAACGGGTTTCCAGAGCGGCGGAAGGTGAAGGGGCTGAGGTCGGTCATCGAGTGCCGCTGGAGGCGCTGGCAACGGCGGGACCTCCGCGTCATAGCTGATTTCCGGCGGAATGTAGGTCGCGCACCCGGCGAGGGCCGATGTGCCAAGCAGCAAAGCTGGTAGAAGGGCTCGCCTCAAAGCCGCGAGCTTGCACCTGCTCGAGTTGGACCTGCGGTATTGGATCGGCCCTTTTGAACACATGTCACGCGTCGTCTTGTTCACTGACCCAGCTCCTTTGACCAGTTGATGGCGTGGACGTAGACACCAAGGGGATTCTTGCGCAGGCGTTCGGCATCGCGCGGCGTCTCGATTGCCACCGTGAGAATCGCGGTCCAGCGCTCCGTCGCACTCAGGGAACCGTTCTCGTAAATGCGTTGGGTCCATGCGACCCGGAAGCTCTCTGAAGACGCACGGATGACGCTCGACACATCGACCGAGATCTGCGCCTTGCCCAGCTTGGCAAAGGGGTCGTTGTTGCGCGCGAAGTCGTTGAGCGCAGCTGCTCCGCGATCAGTGGTAAAGTCATACGCTCTAAGCCAGTTCTGGCGCAGAACGATGCCGTCAGCCGGCAAGCCTCTGACGTCCTCGATGAAGCGCGCCAAATGGTAGGCGATCTGGGCGTCCGTGGGCTGATAGTCGATGTTGGCTGGCGCAACCCGTTGAGTCTGGCCCAGGCGATCGACCTCGACGACCCAGGGCGTGATTGATCCCTGTGCTGATTGCCAAACAAGTCCGCCGGCCAGGCCGCCCGAGAGCATGAGGCAACCAAAAGCCATCAAGCGCCAGTTCTTGGCCTGCACGCGCGCCGATCCAATGCGTTCGTCCCAGGCTTGCGCTGCTTTTTGGTAGGGCGTGACCGGTTCGGGCATACGCCCGTAGTGAACGGAAGGTCGTCTGAACATGGATAGTTGCCCCTGAGATCGAGTGATTGGCTTGAACTGGTGCGGCGTGCCGTTTGAGGCCCTGCTGGCAACGGGCGGTAAATTGGCGGTTGGCTGGTTGTCAGCGCTCTCCTTCGGAGAGATCGACAGACGACCCGCTGCCGCCATGATCACCAGAGCGAACAGCATGACCGGCCGCGGAGGCGCCGTGCCGAATGGTCTGGGCCCGCTTCATGCGGCGCGCCCAATCGGGCTGCCCCTCGGTGGACGTACTCGCGGCCGGCTCGCTCGGTTGTCCGCTGCTGGTGAATGCGGCCGCGGCTCGACGTAACGGGCTCATCACAGCCGAGCCACCCGCCCCCGCGACACCAGCAAGGCCGCCGCTTCGATACGCCGCCGATGCGCCACTCACCATTGCAGCGCCACCACGCCCTGCACCGGCGAGCGCACCACCCGCGAGACCAGCGCCACCCGCGGCAAGGCCGGCACCTGCCGCAATAACACCGCCGGCAGCAAGGCCCGTCCCAATCGCGGCGCCGGCGCCGAGCTGGGGTCCGCCCGACACCAGGCCGTTTGCGATTCCGGGACCGAAGATGCCGAGACCCAGCAAGGACAGCGCCGCGAGCACCAGGGTCATCGCATCTTCGATTGTAGGCTGCGCGTCGCCCAAACCCGCCGTGAACTGTGAGAACAGGGTTGAGCCAATGCCCACGATAACGGCCAGGACCAAGACCTTGATCCCGCAGGATATGACGTTGCCGAGCACACGCTCTGCCGCGAAGGCCGTCTTGCCAAACAAGCCAAAGGGAATGAGCACAAAGCCGGCCAGTGTCGTAAGCTTGAACTCGATCAATGTGACGAAGAGCTGGATCGCCAAGATGAAGAAGGCGAGCAGCACCACGACCCACGCGAACAGGAGAACGACGATCTGCACGAAATTCTCGAAGAAGCTGATGTAGCCCATCAGGTTCGAGATCGAATCCAGCATCGGCCTTCCGGCATCGAGCCCGACTTGGGCGATCTTTCCCGGCCGCAGGAAGTCTGATGCGGAGAGGCTTGAACCGGACGCTTTCAAACCAAGCCCGGCAAAGCTCTCAAAAACGATGCGTGCCAGACTGTTCCAGTTGCCGATCAGATACGCAAATATGCCAACGAATAGCGTTTTCTTGACGAGACGCGCGATGATGTCCTCGTCCGTGCCCCAACTCCAGAATAACGCGGCAAGCGTGATGTCGATGGCCGCCAGCGTTGTCGCGAGATACCCGACCTCGCCGCCCAAAAGCCCGAAGCCGTTGTCGATATAGCGGGTGAATGTCTCGAGGAACTGGTCGATGATGCCGGTGCCGGTCATGGCTTAGCTTCCCCGGGCACCCCGACGGACGGATATTCTTGCGGCATCCGGCTCTGATCCTTTGGCACGGCTGTCGGGCCGGTTACCGCAGCGGCAGCACCGTCCCGCCTGACAAAGAAGCGACGGCGGTTTTCGGCCCAGACCTTCTGGCAATGCTGATAGTCCGCTGCATCTTCCGCAGAGACGGTGCGGCAGCGCGCAAGCTCGGAACGATCGACGTCCTTGGTCTGCTCTGCCGTTGGTGACGCAGAGGTTTCTTCCCCGCCACGGAGGTGAATTGCGCAGCCCGCGACGGCCAGCACCCCGACCGACACGAGTAACGATAGTGCCTTGAATGAGCCTGTCTCAGTCATCAGTGGAACATCCGCACGTCCTGGGATTGATAGCCCTGCCCCGGCGCCAGAAACCGCCGGAGCTGTTCGCGCCCCTGGTCTTGGGCTGCCGCGCGCTGGGCCGCTTCAAGGCTCTGGGCCCTGCCCTGTGCCGCGACAAGTGGCGGTGAGGTCGGCAAGCTGCTGCGCCTGAAGTGCGAGGATCTGGTTGCCGGCCTGGGTCGCCTGTAGGGCGCCGCTGGCGCCCTGGCTCGACGTCACGAGCGCCGATGTCTGGACGCGATTGGTGTCGAGATTGCCGACGACACCGGCCTGGACCCGGAGGGCGTCCTGCAACGCGGCGACCGAGTTTTGCCAGCGGGATTGGGCGTTGCTGATCAGCAGCTGGCTGGATTGGCTGCCGCTGGCAGGCGCATAGCTGGTCGAGAACGCACGGTCGATCTGCTGGACGTCGTAGGCGATGCGCTGGGCCTGGGCCAGCAGCTGCTGGGTCCGCTGGATCGAGGATTGCAGTTGCTGGAGCGAGGAATACGGCAGGCTTGCCAGATTCCTCGCCTGATTGATCAGCATTTGCGCCTCGTTCTGTAACGAGGTGATCTGATTGCTGATCTGCTGCAGCTCACGCGCGGCAGTCAGCACGTTCTGGACGTAATTGTTGGGATCGAAGACGATCCACTGCGCTCGAGCGGGTGCCGTGACGCAAATCGTCAGGGCGATCGTGCCAGCCGCGGCGAATAGGCCAAGGCGTCTCATTGCGACTTCTCCAGATTGACGAGACTCGGAATCAGGTCCGTGGCCCAGGCGGCGCCGCGATGCTGGAGCCAGGCCGGCACGAAGCCATCAGGTCCATGCTCGGCGAGGAGCTGTGCGATGGCCGCCTGGTCCGTCTTGGAGGAGGCTGCGGTGAATGCGAGCGCAACTTCGCCAAGCCCGAGTTCGAACATCCGGTTGCCGCGGCGAGATTGGCAGTAGTAGTCACGCTTGGGCGTTGCCCGGCTCAGAAGCTCGATCTGACGATCATTGAGGCCGAAGCGACGGTAGATGGCCGTGATCTGCGGTTCGATCGCCCGCTCGTTCGGCAGCAACAGACGCGTCGGGCAACTTTCGATGATCGCCGGCGCGATCGCCGAACCATCGATGTCCGAAAGCGACTGGGTGGCGAAGATGACGGACGCATTTTTCTTGCGAAGCGTCTTTAGCCACTCGCGAAGCTGGCCGGCAAAATCCTCGTCGTCGAGCGCGAGCCAGCCTTCATCGACAATGAGAAGCGTGGGACGCCCGTCGAGACGATCTCCAATGCGATGAAACAGGTACGCCAGCACGGCTGGCGCCGCGCTCGTTCCGATCAACCCTTCGGTCTCGAACGCCTGAACCGAGGACTCGCCAAGGCGCTCGAATTCGGCATCAAGCAGCCGGCCAGAAGAACCGCCGAGGCAATAGGGTTGCAGGGCGCGTTTCAGGGAGTTCGATTGCAAGAGGACCGACAGGCCCGTAAGCGTACGTTCCTCCCTCGGCGCTGACGCGAGAGACGTCAGTGCCGACCACAGATGGTCCTTGACCTCTGGGGTGATCTCGACCTTTTCCCGTGCCAGGATCGCACCGACCCATTCGGTGGCCCATCCGCGCTCGGAAGCGTCGTCGATCCAGGCCAGCGGCTGCAACGCGATCGCTTGATCGCCTCCGTCAGACAAGGCACCACCGAGATCATGCCAATCGCCGCCCATGGCGAGCGCGGCCGCGCGGATCGATCCACCGAAGTCGAACGCAAACACCTGGGAGTTCGGGTAACGGCGGAATTGCATTGCCATCAGCGCCAGCAGGACGGATTTGCCAGCACCTGTCGGCCCCACCACCAGAGTATGGCCGACGTCACCGACGTGAAGCGAAAACCGGAACGGGGTTGAACCTTCAGTTTTGCCAAACAGGAGCGGCGGACCGCCAAAATGCAGATCCCTCGCCTCGCCCGCCCACACAGCCGACATCGGAATCATATGGGCGAGGTTGAGGGTCGAGACCGGCGGCTGCCGCACATTGGCATAGACATGCCCGGGCAGACTGCCGAGCCAGGCTTCGACGGCGTTGACCGTCTCGATCATGCAGGTGAAATCGCGGCCCTGAATGACCTTCTCAACCAGACGGAGCTTTTCATCGGCGGCACCGGGGTCGGAGTCCCAGACCGTGATGGTCGCGGTGATAAAGGCCTGTCCGATCTGGTCCGAACCCAGTTCCTGTAGCGCCGCGTCGGCGTCCAGCGCCTTATTGTGGGCGTCGGTATCGAGCAGTGTCGACGCCTCGTTAGTCATCACCTCCTTGAGGATCGCGCCAATCGACTTTCGTTTGGCAAACCACTGCCGCCGGATCTTGGTCAAAAGCTTGGTGGCATCGGTCTTGTCGAGCATGATCGCGCGCGTCGACCAGCGGTAAGAGAACGGCAGGCGATTGAGATCATCCAGAATTCCTGGCGTCGTCGCGCCCGGAAAGCCAACGATCGTGAGAACGCGCAGATTGGCTGATCCCAGCATCGGCTCTAGCCCGCCGGTCAGCGGCTGGTCCGCCAACAACGCATCGATGTACATGGGAATTTCGGGCACGCGAACCCGATGACGCTTGGTCGAGATCGTCGAATGCAGGTAGGTCAGCGTGGTCTGATCATCGAGCCATGCGCATTCGGGCATGAATCCTTCCAGAAGTCCGAGTACGCGGCTGGTTTGATCGATAAAGCCGCGAAGTACCTCGCGAGCATCGGCTCCAACGGTCCGATCGCGCCCTTCATAGAGCAGTCGCTCTGCCTTGGCTGCGCCCTCCTCTGGAGGCAGATAGAGGAAAGTCAGGAAGTAGCTGGACTCGTAGTGGGCGCCGGCCTCCTCGAACTGGGCCCTGCGCTCGGCGTCGACCAATGCAGATGCAACATCCGGAAATGTGCTCGGAGGATAGCTGCCGGCAAAATGGCGCTGCGCCTCAACGAACACGGCCCAGCCGGAACCCAGGCGGCGAAGTGCGTTGTTCAGACGACCGGCGACCGCGACAAGTTCAGCTGGCACCGCGCTATCGAGGTCGGGTCCACGGAACTTCGCTGTCCGCTGGAACGAGCCATCCTTGTTCAGGATGATGCCCTCGTCGACGAGGGCGGCCCAAGGCAGGAAATCGGCAAGACGCGCATTGGAATGGCGATATTCGGCAAGGTTCATCATGACCGAGAACTCAGAGGTTGAGATGACCGGGAATGCGCAGATGTCGCCGCACGACATCCACAAAGGCGGGATCGCGCCTGGCGGCCCAGACGGCGCCCATGTGGCCGATGAACCAGAGGACAAGACCTGCGATCCAGAGCCGCAGTCCGAGTCCAAGGGCGGCCGCCAACGTGCCGTTGACGATGGCGACCGCCCGCGGCGCACCGCCCATCAGGATCGGCTCGGTAAGCGCACGGTGAACCGGCACGACAAAACCTGCGACCGCCTCGTCCATCAGATCACCACGCCGCCGCCGAACGAGAAGAACGACAGGAAGAAGCTCGAGGCGGCGAACGCGATCGACAGACCGAACACGATCTGGATCAGCCTGCGAAACCCGCCGGATGAATCGCCGAAAGCGAGGGTAAGGCCGGTTACGACGATGATGATAACGGCGATGATCTTGGCGACAGGGCCTTCGACCGATTGCAGGATCTGGTTGAGCGGCTGCTCCCATGGCATGTTCGAGCCGGCCGCCCATGCGGGCGCCGTCGTCAGTACAACCTGGCTGGCAATCGCCAGCAAAGCAGCTTCTCGGGGAATACGGAATCGTGGACGCATGTCAGTCTCCTGCTGGTGAAAGGCTGTAGTCGCCGGCGGCGCCAAGCCCTGTAACAAGGGCGAGTTCTGCGAGGCGACGATCGGCGCCGCGCCCCGCAAGCACGGCGACGAGGTTGATGGTCTCGGCGATCAGGGCACGCGGAACCGTGATGACCGCTTCCTGGATCAGCTGCTCAAGACGCCGCAGAGCGCCGAGCGCACTGCCTGAATGAATGGTGCCAATGCCGCCGGGATGACCGGTGCCCCACGCCTTGAGAAGGTCGAGAGCTTCGGCCCCGCGGACCTCGCCGATCGGGATGCGGTCAGGACGGAGGCGCAGCGAGGAGCGGACGAGATCCGACAGCGTGGCTACGCCGTCCTTGGTCCGCAGCGCTACAAGATTGGGCGCCTTGCACTGAAGTTCGCGCGTGTCTTCGATCAGAACGACCCGATCGGAGCTCTTTGCCACCTCGGCCAGGAGCGCATTCGTCAACGTTGTCTTGCCGGTCGATGTCCCACCGGCGACAAGGATATTCTTACGAGCGGCGACCGCACCCTTCAGGATTGTGGCCTGCTTCGAGGACATGATCTCTCTGGCGACGTAGTCGTCGAGCGTAAAGACGGCGACAGCGGGCTTGCGGATCGCGAACGCCGGAGCTGCCACGACGGGAGGCAAGAGACCTTCGAAGCGCTCCCCGGTTTCGGGCAATTCGGCCGAGACCCGAGGCGCGCCGGCATGCACCTCGGCGCCGACGTGATGCGCCACCAGGCGAACAATGCGCTCGCCATCTGCTGCGGACAAAGTTTCGCCTGTATCGATCAAGCCGCTCGACAACCGATCGATCCACAACCTCCCATCCGGGTTCAGCATCACCTCGATGATCGTTTCATCCTCGAGGTAGCTGGCAATCGCCGCGCCAAGCGCGCTACGCAGCATTCGCGCACCGCGCGAATTCGCTTCCGATTGGATGGAATGGATTGCCACCGACGTCCCCACCGAATGAGGACCTCCACAGCGGGCCCTCAGGTGGGGATGATTAGAAAAGGCATCAATGGGCTTGGCGCAACGAGCGCTTTCGGTGATGGTAGACTGGCGTAGAAAAAGAAAGACCGAGAACCGATGTTTGAGGCTTACTCAATCGCACCGGGTCGCTTGCGAGTTGCTGCTCACCACTCGGCCTCATCATACGCGCTCATAGTATGACCGTGGCGCCGGCGCTATTCATTCAATCACTGCAACGTCCGCCTGCGGTGTGATCGGGCCAAAGCGCTATACGCGACTGCGTATATTAATATCCTATACGCGATGTCGTATATTTATCGATATACGCATCCACGTATATTGACATTTTATACGCGTTCCCGTATCAAGCTCCAATGGAAACGATCGCTCGCACCCCGCAGCAGCTTGGCGCCGCCATTAAGCGGCACCGCCGGCAAAAAAAACTCACCCAGGGCGGCCTAGGCGACGAGATGCACGCGCGCCAAGCGACTGTTTCGAAGCTGGAGGCCGGCGCACCAGCGACGCAACTGCGCATCCTCATGGATGCGCTGGCCGCGCTCGACCTGGAACTGGTCCTCCGACCACGCACGAAGGTGTCGGCCAAAGCCATCGAGGATCTGTTCTGATGGGACGCCGTCCTATCCGAGCGCCTCTCAACGTCTACCTGAACGCTCGTCTGGTCGGGCGGCTGCGGCGGGAGAGCAGCGGCGCCATCGATTTCCAATACGACGAAGCCTGGCTGGGATGGGAGAACGCCATCCCGGTCTCGGTATCGATGCCTCTACGCGAAGACCGCTATATCGGTGACCCCGTCATTGCAGTCTTCGATAACCTGCTTCCCGATAACGACGACATCCGCCGGCGTGTCGCCGAACGCGCGCATGCCGGCGGAGCCGATGCTTACAGCCTGCTTTCCGCGATCGGCCGCGACTGTGTCGGCGCCCTGCAGTTCCTTCCGGATGGAACGGCACCCGGAGCGGCGGGCGCGATTGACGCTCGCGTCGCGAGCGACCAGGACATCGCGGCGATCCTTGCCAATCTCGCCAACAATCCGCTCGGCATCGGTCCCGATCAGGAGTTTCGTATCTCTCTGGCTGGAGCCCAGGAAAAAACCGCCCTTCTCTACTGGAAGGACAAGTGGCATGTGCCGCACGGCACGACCGCCACCACGCACATCATCAAACCGCAGATCGGCAGGTTACCGAACGGCGTCGACCTGACCCACAGCGTTGAAAACGAGCATCTCTGCCTGAAGCTCGTCGCCGCGCTCGACTTGCCCGTCGCCAAGTCGCGCATCGTTGATTTCGCGGGCCGGCGCGTGCTCGCCATTGAGCGCTTCGACCGCACATGGGCGCACGACGGACGACTTCTGCGCCTGCCACAGGAAGATTGCTGTCAGGCGCTTTCCGTCCCGCCCGGGCGCAAATACGAATCGGACGGCGGCCCGGGCATCCGAAATATCTCTGATCTCCTCAAAGGCAGCGATACACCGGCGACCGACCAGGCGACCTTCTTCAAGGCACAAATCGTTTTCTGGCTTCTGGCGGCTACTGACGGCCACGCCAAGAATTTCAGCATCCACCTCTCGCCCGGCGGACGATTCGTCCTCGCGCCGCTGTACGACATCATCTCAACGCAACCGAGCCTCGATGCCAAGCAGATCACGCAAAACCAGATGAAGCTCGCCATGGCGATCGGCAATAGTCGCCACTACGTAGTACACACGATTCTCGGCCGACATTTCGTGCAAACCGCAAGGACTTGCGGCCTGCCCGACAGCGTGGTTCGCGGTATCATCCAAGAGCTCGCGGATACGGCTGGCACGAAGATCGACACAACGATTGCGAAGCTGCCGAAGGATTTCCCGCAGGCGATGGCAGAATCCATCGCGACCGGCGCCAAGCGACGCCTCGACAGCCTCGTCACGATGGAGAGTGGCGCTTAGGTCGCGCGCGTCACCACTCCACCTCGCCGTCCGATTGCTCGCAGAAAATGCTCGCTTCGACCACGTCGAAAGCACTGACCGGCATGGTGGAAGGGACTGAATTCATCCAGCAAGCAAAGGATTGGATCCAAGGTAGCCCGAACCAAACCAACGCCGCGATCTGCAGCGCTGCGTTGAGACTGAACGCGACTTGATAAGCCAAGATCGACCTATGGCCATCGTTCGTGGACCATTGCTCCAGGATCAGTCCGGTCGCATATTGTGCCAGAAAAGCCCAACCAAAGTGCAAGACGTTCAAGGCGCCATTGGCACGGCTGGCAAGCTCCGACGGAAAGTAATCAGCTATAACGGCAAAGCTGACCACAGTTGCCGTTCCGATGATTGCGACAACCGACCAGGGCAAGATGGACGGCAGAGGTACTCGCAGGATCAAGGCTAGCTCGGCTGCGATAAATAGCACGGCCACCATCGCGAATATCGTCTCAGCCGTGAGGCCTGTTCGTTTGACGTGATGGATCGTCATACCGAACAACCAGGCACCGCCGCTGAGTACGATCGACATGATGAACAGCTGTCTGACGAGGCCTGCGCGATCGAGGCCCTCCACGTCTGCAAGCCACGGTGATGCCCACAATCCCTGCAGCGACCAAGCTGAACCAACGCAAGTCGCCGACAACGGGGCTATCCGCCAGAAGCGCCTGTCGCTGAAAACGGATCCCAGGGTGGCGGAGGCTGGTGCTTTCGATGGGATAACGCGTTGCTCAGGAACTACGACATAGATGAGGATCGCTGTGGCACCGGTCGCAGCCGCCAGGACCTCAAAGAGCTGCCGCCGGCCCATCCAAGCGAGCAGGTGTTCGAGGGGAACTGTGGCGGTCACCGCTCCTAGTGATCCCAGCATGATCATGTAGCCGTTGAGCAAGGCAACTCGCTCCCTGGGGAACCAAAGGATGATGGACTTAAGTCCTGCCGTCAGCGCCCCCGCGACGCCAAGCCCGATCATCGCACGCGCGATCAAAAACGACAGGAAGCCGGTCGATACGGCGAACAGTCCGGCGCCCAGTGCTGCGAACCAGAGCAGCGCGCTCTGGACCCGACGCGGACCAAAGCGGTCCAACAATATACCGACGGGGATCTGAGCCGCCGCGAAGACCAGGAAATAGACTGACGTAAGCAGTCCGAGGTTGGCTGACCCAAGCCCGGCATCCGAGCTGAGATGACTCACGATCAAAGCGTTGATCGTCCGAAACAGATACGAAAGATAGTAGCCAGCAGCAAACGGTAGAAATACGCGCACGGTGAGACGCCACGTCCTTGTAACTTGCATGCCGGCCTTCTTGCTCATCAAGTCATTCGAGCCGATAGCGCGTTCAGCTTTTTATAGGCTCGGCTAAATTGCTGCGGTCGTAGGCTGGCGTAGAAAAAGAAGGGTTCGCGCGATGGCGGATTGAGAGCGATCAGTCAGGTCCGCCGGCGGGCTCCTGACGGACGATATCTTCCGGTATCTCACGCAGAAAGCTCTGCCCCTTTTGCAAACGACGCCCGAGCGCCTCGACAAATCCTTCAAACCGCTCCCGGCCTTTTGCCTGTGCAGCCGCCTGCGCGTCGTTCGGTAGCGGTGGCGTAACCGTCAGCCAGAAACGGACAAAGAGAGCCAGGGTCTCAGCCGTTAAACCGACGTCTCGCTCCAGTCTCTGCAGCTGACGCGACAGTCGATCCAGGCGACGGGTAAACGCCGCCTCCCGCCTGTCCGATCCATCCGGCGACAGAAACGAAGCAACGGCCGCCTCCACGATCGCAGACCGGGAGAGCTTCTGGCGATCGGCCAGATCCGAGATCTGCTTCAGAAGCTCTGGCGGGAAATACACGTTCATCCGGTCGCGCATATTGCCTCAGAGCTCCATGCCGTCATTCGGGTCCATGGCGGCTTGACGGGCGACGCCGCGCATTTGCTGACGGAGAAGCCGGACGCCGCGCATTTGCTGACGGAGAAGCCGGGACTGGCGGACCGCGTCCTCGTCGTCGTCAAGAACGACGGCAAATTCCTCGGCTGGCGTCGGTTCGGCTGTCTCCTTGGCGATCGCGACGTGATCGGGGAGTTCGGGCTCGCGACGAAGGCCGCTATTCGCCGAATCTTCCTCCGCTCGCCCCCTTTCGGTTGGAAGCGACGCCGGCTTGGGCGCTCCCAATGCAGACCATCCGTCCGTTCGCGGTGACCGGCCGGATGCGGCTGGATCGGGCGGCGGCAAGACCCGCTCGGTAAACCGCCGATCTTCATAGTAGCGAGCCTTCCGAGCTCGAATCGGCGGCGTACCGGCCACCATGACGATCTCGTCCGACGGCGAAAGCTGCATGACTTCGCCAGGAGTCAGAAGCGCGCGCGCCGTCTCCTGCCGCGAGACCATCAGATGCCCGAGCCACGGGTTTAGCCTGTGTCCGGCATAGTTTTTCATCGCCCTCATCTCGGTCGCCGTACCAAGCGCATCGGATACTCGCCTCGCGGTCCGCTCGTCATTGGTCGAAAAGCTGACCCGGACGTGGCAGTTGTCGAGGATGGCGTTGTTGGGCCCATAGGCCTTCTCGATCTGATTGAGCGACTGCGCGATCAGGAAACTCTTGATCCCGTACCCCGCCATGAAAGCGAGCGCGGACTCGAAGAAATCAAGCCGCCCAAGCGCTGGGAACTCATCCAGCATCATCAGGACACGATGCCGCCGTTCACGGCCGTGCAAGTCCTCGGTCAGGCGCCGGCCGATCTGGTTCAGCACCAGGCGGATCAGCGGCTTGGTCCGCGAGATGTCGGAGGGTGGCACCACCAGGTAAAGCGTCGTCGGCCGGCTATCAGCGATCAGATCTGCAATCCGCCACTCGCAACGTCGGGTCACCTGGGCCACGACAGGATCCCGGTAGAGCCCGAGGAACGACATGGCAGTGGACAAGACGCCGGAGCGTTCATTCTCGGATTTGTTGAGTAGTTCACGTGCGGTCGAGGCGACCACGGGATGGGGGCCATGCTCGCCGAGGTGTGGCGTGGTCATCATCGCCTTCAGCGTCGCTTCGATCGGCCGCTTCGGGTCCGACAGGAAGGCGGCCACGCCAGCCAAGGTCTTGTCCGCCTCGGCATAGAGGACATGGAGAATGGCGCCGACCAGGAGCGAATGACTGGTCTTCTCCCAATGGTTCCGCTTGTCGAGCGAGCCTTCGGGGTCGACCAGGACATCGGCCACGTTCTGAACGTCGCGAACCTCCCACTCCCCACGACGGACCTCGAGAAGCGGATTATAGGCTGACGACTTTGGATTCGTCGGATCGAACAGCAGGACGCGGCCATGCCGCGCGCGAAAGCCGGCGGTCAGTTGCCAGTTCTCGCCCTTGATGTCATGAACGATGGCCGAGCCGGGCCAGGCCAGCAGCGAGGGAACGACCAGGCCGACACCTTTGCCCGACCGGGTGGGCGCAAAGCACAATACGTGCTCGGGTCCGTCATGGCGGAGGTAGTCGCGGCCAAGCTTACCGAGCACCACGCCATCTGGACCGAGGAGCCCTGCCGCTCGAACCTCTCCCGCATCAGCCCAGCGCGCCGAGCCATAGGTCTCGACATTCTTGGCTTCGCGCGCCCGCCAGACCGACATGCCAATCGCCACGGCGATCGAAATGAATGTCCCCGACGCCGCGATGAAGGCGCCCTCAACAAAGACGTGCGGCGCATAGGCGTCGTAGACAAACCACCACCAAAAGAAGACAGGCGGGTAGTAGACTTTGAAGGCCGCCAGTTCGAACCAGGGACGTCCCAATTCGGGCTGCCAGGCGAGCCGCCAAGCCGTCCACTCGGTCGCGCCCCAGATGGCCAGCAAGACGATCAGGCCGACAACGATCACCTGTCCCCAGAGGATCTTGGTTCCAGACATCGCGAAAGTCCTTTGCGCAACTGCATTGGAGAGAATGCTAGAGGCCGAGGTCGCGCTTCCGACCAAAGCCCCATTCGATGCCACCGTCGTCCTTCACGACGCCGGTGACGTGCTGGCCGAGCCTCTTCTCGAACTCGCGCGACCAAGGCACGAGCTGGAAGCCCAGACCGTTATCAATCATGGCGAAGCGCCCCGAGGAGAGCGTCAGGCGCTGGCGATACGTACCTGCCACATGCTCCCCGTAGGCCGCCTTCACGTAAGGCAGGCCGGTGTCGGTCGAGACTTTTGCCGCCACCTCGTCCAGTTCACGTCGGCGCAACGTGTCCAGAAGGTCGCGCTGCAAGATGATGTGTTGGCCCTTCCGGCGCGCCAGACCTTCCTGAACCAGATGCTTGGTACGGGCTTCCACGGCGTCGCGGGTCTCGCGGCCGAATCCGCCCATGGCGAGCGGCATGGGGTCGCGTTCGACCAGCCTGTGGTCAAGCCAGGTTGCTCCTCTTGCGGTGATCTGCCCACTGAGATCGAGATCGGAGCGGGTCGCGAGCACAAAGGTGGGGCGCGGATCGCCGGTTTGGCCGAAGCGCCGGACTTCGACAATGCCGCCGATCGGCGGCGCCTGTTCGAAGGCCTCGATCCCTCGGAAGCGGACGTGGTGCGCGCGTCCGTCAGTTCCATCGATCAGGGCGTAAGCCTCACCCGTCAACTCATCGTGCAATCCCCGATCGACCAGCCGTCCGATGATCTGGGACGAAGGCTGTCCACCTTCGATGACAAAGTCGGCAACGCCGCGCGCTTCTCCACGCTCGGTAAAGGCGAGGTGCATGGTCTTGATGATGTCGCCGCGCATGCCGAGGTCGCGCAAGCTGCGCTCGGCCTCGAGGCCGACCATCCATTCGCCTGGTGCGGCGGATACGGCAAGGCGCATCTTCTCCAGATGCTGCAGGCGGCCGACCATCAGGCGTCTGATTTCAGGATCGGAGCTACCGGGATGTTCGGGGCGGAGATCGATATACCCGGTCTCATCTGCCGCCAGCCGGATCTCCCGATCGAGCCGCGTCCATCGTTCAGCCGAAACCTCCCTCTCCAGTGAATTGCGGATCTCGTGCTCGGGTTTTGGGCCCAGTTCGATGGCGACCAGTTCCTCGGCGCGCGAGCGCAGGCCCTGGCTGATATAGTCGCGGGAGATCACGAGATCTGCCCCTTGCTCATCTACTCCCCGCACGAGAAGATGGACGTGAGGGTTATCCGTGTTCCAGTGATCGACGGCCACCCAATCGAGCCGCGTACCGAGATCGGTCTCCATCTGCTTCGCGAGATCGCGGGTGAAGGCCTTCAGGTCGGTCATGTCGCCTGCATCCTCTGGTGAGACGATGAACCTGAAATGATGCCGGTCGTCCTTGCACCGGTCAGCAAAGGCTGCGCTATTGGCGCGGTCGCTGCCCCCATCGAACATCTCGGCCCGCTCACCACTTCGAGTCACGCCGTCGCGCTTGAGATACGAAAGATGGGCGGTCAGTGGTGCTGAACGGAAGGCTCGGCCCTTGTGCCGGACAACACGCGCCTTCGCCACAACGCGTCGTGCCGGGCCGAACAATCTGGCGCGGCTAAAGGCGAGGCGCCCGCGGCCAAACGTGGAGCGCCCATAGGCCACAGAACGCCTGCCAGCCGCGGCCTGTCCTGAGGTGTGACCGGCTTTCGTCGCGGCACGTAGCACCTGGTTGATAAAGCTCTTGGGCTTCGGCGAGCGGGTACTCCGGATACGCCCAGGCCGAATACGTAAATCGCTGTCGCCCACGCTCATGGCAGGGCCTCCCAACGAACAAAAGCGCACACAGTGCCGAAAACGCCTTTGATTGCATTCGCCAAAATCCAACGCGCGGCACGCGCTCCGACCGACCGGCACGCCAGGACCCAAGCCATGTCAATGGCTTGCGGTTCGACCGGCGAGCCCCTTTTATCTCGCCTTCCTAATCGGGCGGGCAAAGTCAACTCATTCCTACGCTTTTCTTCGACTCTTCGAACTTCAGTCATTACCGACTCCCTGCACCAACAACGCGCAACTTCACCGCAGCCGCGTACGCCACTTGCATTCACCAGGCGGGGTCCGTGCGTTCCTTCGCGTTCAGCACTTCGGCCGTCGCATGCTCTTCATCAGGTTCGTAAACAGGGATGTCCAAGCAGTCCGGCGCTCTCGTCCCCGAAGGGCGGCAGCAGGCAAGCGATAGCGGACATTTCCCGTTTCGCGGCCCGCCAGGGGACGCTCACCGCGCGCGCGGATCTGTAGTTACGTTCCTCCTCAACATGCCGGGCGCAGACCCAGCGCTAATCTATCGTCACCTGCACCGCGGCTACCGCGCCGGTTTCAACCGCAGCCGCTGCGTGATCTTTGCGCCAAACCCGACGTGGAAGTCGGTCTCGCTGACCCACATCCGGTGCAGAATGCTGGCGAGCTTGCGCGCCACCGCGGTGATCGCGCACAACATGCTGGACCGTTTGGCGATCCGCAGGCCCCAAGCTCGCAGGGCCGACCATTTTCTGACCCGCAGCAGCAGGCTTGCGGCTGCCTCGCAAAGCGCCTCTCGGACGGCAACGTCGCCCTGCAGCGCTCATTGGGCTTTCAGGCCGCACAACGAAGAGTTCTCCAGCGGATGACCGCAGACGAGCGACTGCGCTGGAAGTAGTAAGGTCGCTGCCGATGACTGGCGCGAGCTTCCGCAAATAGGCTTCGGTCTCTACTGGCAATGGGCGGCCGGCGAGACGCTCATCGTAACGAGCAGGCCCCGCGTTGTAGGCTGCAAATAAGCCCGGCGCACCGTAACGGTCGCGCAGTTCGCGCAGGTACGCCGTACCTGCAAGTATGTTGTCATGGGGATCGTAAGGATCGTTGCCGAGGTCGTACCGCGTAGCTCCGCCCAGGTTTCTGGCATGATCTGCATCAACCCCATGGCGCCCTTGGGTGATTTGGCGCGCATGTCTCCGGCGCTCTCGACGTCTATGACTGCCAGTATCCAGCGCACCGGCATGCCAAAGCGACGCGAGGCCGCTTTCAACGAAATCCGCAAATGAATTGCCAGTTCGATAACTCGCTGTGAGCTCTGCCGGTCGCGTCTCGGCGACAGCAGCAGCGTTACTCACAGTCAGTGCCACGAACAGGGGCACGGCAGCGCACAGGCTCCTCTCGAAAAAATGCAAGAGTGCCGGCGTGCTCGCGCCCGTCCAGGGTAAAGCCGCTTCGCGCCGGCCTTTCGGCCGCGCTGGACCGCCGCTGCGCGCGTCGGCTTTGCAAGCTTTGGTCGAGACGGAGGAATGGTCCTGCACTTGATCGAACAGAGGAATGGCAGAACGGAAACGTAGAACACGCACGATCACTCCTCCCACGTCCACACCGGGAGGGCACGGCCGATCACGCCCGACGCCGGAAGAAATCCAAAATATCGGCCGTCAAGGGAGTCATCCGACTGCCAATTCATGAGAAAGAGCTCGCCCTCCCCGACGACTCGGCAGCCCTGCCATTTCGGCAGCGGCCGGCCGCGTCCGTCACGATCCCGGGCCTCGCCGACTTCAATTTCATTCACGGAAATAGTGAGACCGCTTCTGCAGACCGTCTGCCCCGGCAGCGCCAAGACCCGCTTGAGCATGGGGACGCCGACTGGCAGATAGCCGTTCAGGTCTAGAAAGGTCGCAAGTGGTTCCGGCGGCTGAATGGCGACCAGCTCTGTGACACGAAAGAGTTTTGCCGCTCGCAAGCGATAGAGACCGATAGGTACGCTCGTCGATGCATTCCAGATGTAGAGCGGAAGCGGCTCCAGAAAGATTGTCGTGACAAGGGCGGCAGCAACCACGAACGTCGTTATCAGCATGATGAAACGGCACGTCATCGCATCACCTTTTGACGATTAAGCCACGCCTGACGGCGCGCTTTCGTATACGGACGCGGATTTTCGTTCACGGACAGACGGTTATGAACGTGATGCCAATGATCAGGAGCGACATCGGCGGGATCGATGCCGAGCGCTTCGACCGCATCGACCATCTGCAGCACCCGTTCGACCTTCGGCCAACCGGAGAGCCGCAGCAAAATCTCTCCGCCCGGCTTCACATACGGCACGGTCGAGCAGCGCTGTCCTGGTGCGACCGCGCGCAAGATGTCAATCCGCGAGATGATCGTGCCAAAGTCGCTGGAGGTCCAACGGACGAAGGCAAAGATGCTGCCAGGCGCGAATGACAGTACACGCCGGTGACCATCAAGCTTCCGTTCCTTGACGATGCGACCGAACCGAATGCGGTTTTCGATACGCATCTCAAGCCACAAGATTTCTACTTCGGTGAGGTCACTCATGCAGCGGCTCCTTGATGCTGGAGCTGAGAGCCGTAAGCTTTGCGCTCGGCGAAGTACGTATGCGGCAGGCGAAGGCAAGCACGACTCCCAGCCCGCGCTCGCCAATGCACGAAGATCGAGTCCCTGATGGCACGAAGGTTGCATCCCTCGATAGCACGAACTGATTCACAGGTTGTCCTCCGAATTGGAGTGAGTCCGCGCCGACGAAGGCGTGCCGTTAAGGGAGCAACGAGCGTGGGCACGAAGTTCAGCCGCTCTGTGCCGCTCGGATCGCGCGTGAGCACGAGCCGATAGCCGGGCAATGTCTGACGCTGGACGATCTGCCGTATGTCGGAACTAAATTGCTCGAGCGGGGAGAGGATGCCGGACTTGGTATGGAAGCGTACAAGGTCGAAACTCCAGCCGCGGTGCTGACGTTCACCCTGCTTGCGCGCGAGGCGGTAGAGCCACCGTTCAAGCCCGCCCGTAAGTTCGAAATAGCCGCGGTCAATCGTGAGCACGAGCGCGTCATCGATGACGCCGGCATAGAACCAATCAAGCAGGATCAGCTCGAGCCCAAATGGACGGCCATTTGCATCGGCCGTCTCCTTCCACTCGTTAAGCCAGAAGAAGCGATGCCGCCGGCGCTCTGTCGGCTGACGTATCGAGGTCAGGACGGTCGTTGACTGAAGTCTGTCGAGACGGGCCTTGACGCGATCATAATCTCGCGCGCTCGTATCGCGGCCGACAAATGTCAGAATTTCATAAGGCGTTGCGGCCATCAGGCGCGAGTTCTTCAAGCCGTTGTCACGGGCTTCGACGATCTGGGATGCGGCCCAGATCAGAACGTCGGCATTCCAGATGGTCGCCATGCCGTGTTCCGGCACCGCTTCGACCCGAATTGCGAGCGCGCCGACACGGAAGTCGATCGGAATAATTCGCTTCGTTTTTGCAAGCGAGAAGAACGGATAAGCCATCAGATCCTGCGAATCGCGTGGCGCGAGATCGCCGGGTAGCGCCCTAAAGAGCTCCAGCTGATCGCGCTCGGAATGTTGTTTGCGCCGCATGGTCACTGCCCTCGCCCGCGATTAGCGACGTTCCTGGCCCGCATATGGGCGCAGTACCGGATGCTTCTTTGCCGGCAGCACGGTCCCCTTCCCGGGGTCAGACGTCGACGTTTTGGCGCCGAGGTCAGCCCAGGCTTTCAGGTCGTCTACGGCGTAGACGACACGTCCGCCGATCTTCCGATACGTCGGCCCGGTGCCGTACGTGCGGTGCTTCTCCAGCGTGCGACCGGAGAGGCCAAGGTAACGCGCAGCCTCCGGTGTTCGCAGGAATCGCGGAGGTAGACCGGCCGTCGAATCGGGCATTTGAGCACTCCAGGATGACAGCGCACCGCGGATGGCGGCGCCGGCGTGTGTGGGGTCATCATGGAGAAGCGCGATCTCGGAGGGGGATGCCGAATATTGGGGGGTCCATTTTCGGCCACCCATGAAGGGCGCTACTCGACCCTGCGCCTGGGCCGAAGCAGCTTGCGATAGCCTCCGCGCACAAATGCGAGGCCGCTTTGTACAAGGCGACGGGTTCGGCTGCGCAGATCGTGTGTTTTCCAGCCACGATCCGATATGCGCGGCTTGCCAAACAGAGCTTCTGCGATGCTGCGATAAGTCGCGCCAGCGAGATACGCGGCGGCCGCGCGAAGGGCTGCGCACAGTCGTTCGCGCCGCTGTTTGGGCACGCGATGAAACGGAGGCCCTGGCGCGCGTCCATTCATCGCGCGCCACAGCCGCGTGGCGGCATGCGCGCGCGCCTCGAAATCGCCGTCAAATGGCAACTCGGCCGCATAGCGAGCGCCTGCGGTCAGCGGCTGTTTCGACCAGATGCGATGCTTCACCGAACCGATTTGCAGCACGGCATGCCAGCCGTCAGCGGCACGGCGCACCTGACCAGATGCAGGATCAAGCGGCGGCTGAGGCGTTGGGCCTTGACCAGGCGTTGAATCGGTTACAACGACCGGGACGACGGTCGGGAGAACCTCGGGCGCCCAAAAGATTGTCTGCTCGTGGAACGACCTCTGCGGGTCATGCGCGAAAGCAGAGGCCCCACCTCCTCCTGAATTCCTCGCTCACCTCGCCGTCTGAGCTGCTAGCGACGATCTCATCGTAGTCACGTTGGTAGTCCACGTTCATACGAAGGCCTACCCAGGCGATTTCAGTGATCTCGGCGTTCTCCAGGCTCTTGAACGAATCCGGCGATCGCCAGTCGAATTCAGGCATTGCTTCCGCCCCCATTGCACTTAACGAACAAGGATTGTGGCGCAATAATTATGAACGAGGCGGTTGTAGGAAGCCCCTAATTTGGCACCACGTGGTGCATGAGAATGACCGCCGGTTAGCGGGAGAAAATCGTTCTTGCTGCAAGTCTGTAGTCGGCAATTCTCTTCTATTTTGAGCCAGTACCGCGTAAGAGGCGTCCCTGCTCAGTCACCCACTTGGCGCGCGCGAGGTGGCTCTGGTATGCGCGCATTGCACGATCCGGCTCGCGTTCCGCATCGATATGCAGCACTACCCGCGCGACTTCCATCCACTCAGCCCCTTCGCTCTCAGCCTGCAGGAGGCGAATGTAGGTGACGACATGCTGTTCGTCATAAGCCGTCAGAATCTGGTCCGTGGGCGCGGCGTCGGCAACATCGGGATCGAGCGGCGGATTCTTCATAAACTCCATGCCTTAGATTAGACGATTTCTAACACGCAGACCTGAAGAGGCTGAACCGTTAATATCTGGGTCGCCCGACCGGACGTGCACGTTTTGTCGAGAATACTCCGTGGTGAAATACTCTTCAAGGACGTGCCCTCTCGCGTATGGACATACGCGAGGTACTTGCAATCAATTTGCGGAAGCTCCGACAGGCGCGCGGTTTATCCCAGGAGGAATTGGCCCACAGGGCGGATATTGACCGCACCTATATCAGCGCGCTCGAACGAAGCGTCTATGCGGCGGGTATCGACGTTGTCGATCGGTTGGCGCGTAGCCTGGGTGTAGAGGCAGCCGACCTGCTGGCTCGTCCCAAGCGAAAGACGCGGGACCAAGCCGAATAGCTGATGCGAGCCGCCGGCCCTTTGGCGGACGCCGGCTGATGCGCACCAGAGTGAGAAGCCCCGCCCGACGGACCGGACGGGGCTTGGCGGAGCGTCTACTCGCCGCTCTTGCGCGGCCGCGACCACAGGAGCGTGTAGCCCTCGCCGCCCTCGTCATCGAACAGGTTCGCGTAGATCGGCGCGTTGAACGAGGGATCGTCGAGCTTGAGCGAGAGGTAATCGCGGCCCTCTTCGGAGCGCTTCGACCAAGCTGCGCCGATCTCCGCCCGGCCCACGTAGATGCGGTGGCTGGGAGCGTTGTCGTTGGATCGGTTGGTCTCGGCGACGATACGGACGCCCTTGGCTTGCAGGCTCAGGGTGACGATCTCGCCCTGGAAGTCGTTGCCGACCTTCTTGAAAGAACCGATGTTAGCCATGTCACTTCTCCTGTTGTGTTTCGAGCCCGCGACCACCGCGACCTCGATGGCGATCTAGAGGCCGAGGACGATCGGCGACGCACCCGCTCGCGGGCCGGAGCGCAGCGGAGGACGCCGTTGTTGCGACTTTCTTGCCTCGCGAGGAATGGGCGCAAGCCCAGGGGAAGAAAGTCGCATCAACGGCGTTGCGGCTCAGACGATCGAGGCGCAGCCGGTCTTCGGCCAGATCAAGCCATCAAAGAGGCCACGTGCGTCCGCGTGCTGAACCGCAACCTTGGGAGAAGATTTGGCGAATCTCGATTGTGCAGAACAAGAGGTCGGTACGGTTCGCCGCACAAAGAGAAACAATCTGCCGCAAAGGGCGGTATCGTCTCGGAACGAATGATCGAGCGCGGCGCGCCGCTCCACGCAACTATGTGGATCAGACAGAGATTGCTACGGCTTGCTTAGAGCGCTCTGACGAGAAGTGCGGTTACCTCTCGCTCAAGCTCGACGCCGCCTCGTTCAACGTGGTGCCCTGTGCGGTCTTGCTCGGCCGATGATGGCGACGAAGCCTCATCACTCGTGCGTCGCTGCTGGAAGAACTGGGCGAGCCGTATTCTCCAGCACCCCGACCGACTCCGACGGGCGGGGAACGCGCCTATGCCGTGCCGCTGATGCAAGCGGCGCCCAAACAAGCGAAGACGTGGCGCCAAGCCGACGACGGCACACCGATCTGCGATAGGGCGAACACCACATGATAGCCGGCGATTGCCGCAGGTGTGCGAATACGGTTGCAATCGCGACGCGCAAGGCCAAGGACCGACCAAAGGCGACGGTGACCTGACCAGCGGCAAGCATTAGCGCGCCAGAAGTAGTTCCGATAAGCAGTGCGCCGAAGACGCCTGCCCCATGGCGAAATGCCAACATCCCGATACTGAGTGCGACGAAGAACGGCAAAGCGTACACCGCGAGCGCAAACATGGCCCAGCAAAACAAACCGATACCAGAACAAGCCCAATGGCAAGCATGGTGGTGGCTCCATGTGCATGGATTTATCAATCGCGCCTTCCACCACCACACGGCGCAGTTTTGCGATGTAAAAACGAAACGAGGCGGAGTTGCGGCGTGCAACTCCACCTTGGCGTCTTCGAGGCGACGGCGCTCATGCGCCGCCGAACTTCCAGACGGGAATGCCGAGCCGCTTCGCCTTGTCGGCGAGATTGTCCTGAATTCCCGTGCCCGGGAAATGCATGACGCCGATCGGCAGGAGTTCGAGCATGGCGTCGTTGCGCTTGAAGGGGGCAGCCTTGGCATGTTTCGTCCAGTCAGGCTTGAAGGCGATCTGAGGAACCTTGCGGGTGGTCGCCCATTTGGAGGCGATCAGTTCGGCACCCTTGGGCGAGCCGCCATGGAGCAGGACCATGTCGGGATGCTTGACATGAACCTTGTCGAGACGATCCCAGATCAGATGATGGTCATTGAAGTCGAGCCCACCGGTGAGTGCAATTTTCGGTCCTGGTGGCAACATGACCTCGGTCTCGGAACGACGCTTGGCGGCGATGAAGTCGCGGGAGTCGATCATTGCTGCAGTGAGGGTTCGGTGATTGACCAACGATCCCGATCGAGGACGCCAAGCTGAGCCGGTGTGGACCTCAAATCGCTCGATGGCCTGATCCCGGAACAGTTCCAGGCAGTTGCGGCGCTCGATCAGGGTGAGCCCTTCGGCCGTCAGGCGCTCGAGTTCGACCGATCGCACTTCCGAGCCATTCTGCTCGCGCTGGCTCTTATGCTGCGCCTGTTCGTTGTTATCGAGCTGCAATTCGATGCGGTCGAGGGCACGATGGAACAGGTTGACAGTCGACCAGAGCAGATCGTCAAGGTCCGGCTCAAGTCGCGTGTCGTTCAGGGTCGCAACCAGGGCATCAAAGATGTCCGCTATGGCGCCGACGATCATCTTGCCCTCCGGGAGCGGTCTTGGATCGGGTTGGTCGTCGAAGGGTCGATAGCCGAACAGCTGTAATTCAGTGAGGATGTGGTCGGTCGGGGAAGAGGCATGCGGCGGTTCGATGTCGTCATCGTCGGTCATGGGAAGAGGTCCTTTGCCGGATCGGCCGCGACCATCGCGGTCTTCGTGGCGATCCTCTGACGGCGGGCGGACCGGGCCAGAACCCGACAGGGCCGAAGCGGCAGCGGAGGATGGCGGAGGCCGGCTATTTTGCTTCGCGATGCAAAGCGCGCGGCCAACTGCATGATGTGTCTTCACATCGCTGGCGCGCGGCGGAAAATAGCCGGAGGCAGCCATTGCCGGCCCGGGCCGGCTGCCGTCCGATCGCCCTCTAGAAGGCCGAGGTCGCGTCCTCTTCCGGTATTGGCCTCGCCTATGACCGGCCCATCAACGTCGATCAAAGACCGGGAGCTATTCCGCGGCCACGATCGACGAATGCAGGAAGCGAACGACATCCTCTGGCGCAAGCTGAAACCGCAGCGCTGCTCGGAGGGCTTCGAGACCGAATAGCTGCAGATCTTCGTTGAAGTCGCCCAGCCAGGGCGACAGCACGATCGCTTCAATGCCGGCGTCTGCTGCGCGCTGGCTGAGAGTTGCCACCACCGCACCACCGGCGGCATCGGCATCGCGCGCAATGTAGAGCCGGCGCAGGCTAGACGCCAGCGTCATGGCGGAGAGGTGATTAGCCGAAAGCGCGGCCGCCATCGGCATAGTCGGCAGCAAATAGCGTAGCGAAAGCATGGTCTCGATACCCTCGCCGGCAGCGAGCACGTCATCCACCACGCCGAACCGAACGGCGTTGCCGAGCAGATCGCCCATCGCGCGCCGTGGCGTATCGATCGGAGCCTTGCCGAGCCGCACGCGATCAAAGCCGTCCGGATCGAGCCAGGTCCGGTGCACGCCGGTGATCCGACCATCGAGATTCGTGACGCCGGCGATCATTGCCGGCCAGGTTTCGGTCGGCAGATGGTCGTCCGGCCGATAGTAGCAGCGTGGATGGAAGCGCAGACTGCCGCCATGGTGGATGCGGGTTATGCCGCGGCCCTGCAAATAAGCCTCGGCAATGGTCCCCTCGATCGGGCGGGATATCGCAAAGAGCCGACGGGCGGCTTCCTGCGATCGGGGCGGTACGACTGAGGGAAGAGGGCTTGGGGCCAGCTTCTGCTCAGAGCGAGGCAGGTTCAAAAAGCGCCTCGCCTCCTCGGCGACCTCACGAAAGTCTCGCAAAGCCAGCGTTTCGCGGATGATGTCGAGGAGATCACCATGCGCGCCGGTTGCGGCATCGGTCCACTTGCCCGCCGCTCCCTTCGGCGATTCCTGGAGCCGCACAAATAGTGAGCGGCCCGGGTTGTTGTGGACGTCGCCGACCACCCAATACCGCCCCGCCCGCTTGCCATTGGAGAGATAGCGTCGGCATACCGCCTCCGCCTCTCGCGCAAGGCGGCGTGCCAGTTCGCAAGGTTGGCGGGACATCAGGCCGCCTCCTGCCAAAGGACACCTTCGACTGGATACCGGTTGAGCACCTTCGACAGCATCTCTATGCCGCTCGCGTGCATCCGCACGAACATGCGGAGCTTACAAAAGGTGATAAAGAGGCCGTAGCCTCGCAAGCTCTTGCGCATCTTGGCATGGGATCCCGACACTTCGATGCGCTTTCCACGGATCACTCCGACATCGGCCGACGTGATCTTTTGGACAGCTTTTGGCATGCTGATTCTCCACGACAGGCAGCCGGGAGCCTCTCTCTCGGCCTCCAACCCGTCACGGAAACGACCCTGCCCCTCTTACTCTTGTGACCGCGGCCACCGAGCAGAGCCTTACGCCGCCTGCTGGTCCTCCCTCGGCATGTCGCCGACGGGTTCTGGGAGAAAGCCAAGCAGATAATCGGCAACCTTGCTGGCCTTGGAAGCAGCCCGGACAATGGCACGTTTGTCCTCGCGCAAGACTTCAAGTAATCAGCAGCAGATCATAATGTGAAGGAAGATTCTTAGCGCGGCCGGCTTGTGGAGATCGGCTAAAACGGCTCGCGATCTGCTGCGCATTATTTCCGGCATGAGACCCTCGGCTGTTGATCAAACACAGTTGAGGAAGCCTTCATGACACATGGATACAGCGCCCTTGTCTCGGAGCTTAGGGATGCTCTCACGCGACTGCGATATAACCGAGTTGCAGTTCATAACTATTGCCGCAACGCCGACCACTTTCTTGCGTATCTGACGGTACGCGAAATTGCTCTCGAAGCAGTCACGCCGGCCGACGTAACGGCTTATCTGCGGTTTGCGGTTCGACAATTTCGCAAGCGTCATGGCCGCGCTCCAGCTCGCTATTGGATAGGCATTCCCAGATCAGGAATCCACGCGCTGCTGAAACTCGCGTTGAAGCGCTGGCCACCTGAAACTGCGGCCATCAATGCTGGCGGGCGTCTTTGTCGAGAGGTGTGCGATCAGTATCAGACATGGCTGCGGGAGGAACGCGGGCTCGCCACGGCCTCGGTCGACGCCTTACTGTGGGAAGCTCGAAATTTTTGTGCTTGGCTCATCAAGCATTCGAACGCCAATTTTGCAGGCCTGACCGTCCGCGATCTCGATATTTACATGGATATGCGGGCTCGCGGGCTGACGCGGAAATCCTTGAAAGATGTCGCCGAGCGGCTTCGTTCGCTGCTGAAACATCTTCACAGGACAGGTCGCACCACGGCCGATCTCTCCCAGCACGTTATTGCTCCGCTGCTCTATGCCTATGAAGGCATCCCGTCCGCGTTAAGTTCGGATCATATCTCGATTGTCCTGAAATCTGTTCGAAAAGACCGGTCGCCGATGGGCTTGCGCGACTATGCCATCCTTCAGCTTCTTGCGACCTATGGGTTACGTTCCGGCGAGATAAGCCGTTTGCGGTTAGAAGACATCGATTGGCGGGCGGACATTCTGCACATCCGCCGCTCCAAAACGGGTGATCATTCTCTTCTGCCCTTGTTTGAGGCCGTTGGGGAAGCGCTGATCGAGTACCTCCGGCACGGCCGCCCTGAAACTGGTGTGCGGGAGATCTTTGTTCGCACCCGCGCACCCTACGTTCCCATGGTGCGCATTTATAACGAAGTCAGCCGGCGGATTGAGGCGGCAGGCGTCACACCAAGCGGCAAACGCGGCCCGCATACCTTCCGGCATGCACGTGCAGTCAGTCTGCTACGGGCGTCGGTCCCGCGAAAGCTGATCGGAGACGTATTGGGTCATCGTTCAACGGAATCGACGATCCCCTACCTGAAACTTGCCACGGAGGACCTGCGCGCAATCGCCCTAGAGATCCCGGGACAGGAGGTGCGCTCATGAACGCTTGGCCCGACACCGATGGCAGAACGATTGCCCGTTATCTTGGTCGGCTCCGGCTACGCTGCTCGACCAGTCCGATCTATTACCGTCAGGCGCTCCGAACCTTCCAGGAAGTGGTTGTCCGGGATCAGCGCACACCCGGACAGCTTGGCCGAGAAGTGCTCGAAACGTGGTTGCGCGAATATGCCATGCACTGGCCCATGGCGACGCTGCTGCATCGCGCCCGCATCGTCAATCGCTTCCTCGACTTCCTCGTGGGGGAAGCGCTGATCGTCAGCAATCCCATTGCTGATTTGCGTGCCGAGTACCATGCGAAAAGCGACAAGGCTATCGTGCGGTCGCTGCTCGCGCCCGATCCCGATCAGGCACTCGAAGCGCTACGGCAGTTCCCACCGTTCAGCAGTGTTCTCGGCGACCTCATGCGCAACCACATCGCGCTGATGCAGGCGAGAGGTTATCGCTATCAGACGCAGACCCGCTGGTTCTGGCGGTTCGATCGCTTCTTGCAAGCGCATCCGGAGTTGGCGGGAGAGTCAGTATCGATCATGTTGCAGCACTGGGCGGCCGCGCGATCAACCGCCAACCATGCCGCCGAATGCGAAAAGCTCGCTCGTGCCTTGGCCAAGGCACAGCATCATCTCGATCCCAGCACCAAACCAAGGCGTCCGGATCCCCGTCCTGCACAACAGGTCGCGCGACATTGGCGTCGGCCATATATTTACAGCGCGCAAGAGGTTCGCCGTCTCCTCGACATCGCTCTGACCTACCCCTCTCCACGCTCACCGTTGCGGCCGATCAGCCTCTACACCATGCTGGTCCTGACCTATTGCGCGGGATTGCGGTTGGGAGAACTCGCACGCCTGAACCTTGCCGATATCGATCTGCAGGTTGGCACGATTACCATCCGGGAGACGAAGTTCTTCAAATCGAGGATCTTGCCATTGGCTGACAGTGCGTTGTCGGCGCTGCGGGAATATCTGGAGGCGAGACGCAAGGCGAAGATGCCACAAAGCCCCGAATCTGGCCTGTTCTGGCACGATCAGGGCAATGCGCGCTACACGTCGCACGCCATCGCCGGTTGCCTTGTCGACATCCTGCGGCGTGCCGGACTCAAGGCGGCGAAAGGCAAGACTGGCCCTCGCATCCACGACCTGCGTCACTCGTTTGTGGTGAACCGCATTCTCGAATGGTACCGCGCCGGCATCAATCCGCAGGACAAGCTTCCATTCCTCGCGACATATCTGGGGCACCGCGATATCCACGCGACGCTGGTTTACATCACGGTCACCCAGGAACTCCTTCAGCAAGCAAACGAACGCTTCCGGACGTTCGCGTCACATTGCCTGCACGCGTCAGAGGGGGTGCAGCCATGAAACCGGTCGACCCGTTCCCGAGGCTGCTTCATGCCTTCTTTTACGAGTGGATGGTTCAGCAGCGAAATGCCTCTGCGCACACCGTTCGGTCCTACCGTGACACATGGCGCCTGTTCCTCAGGTTCGTGGCTCAACGCCGACGCCGGCCGATAGCCCAGCTCGCACTGGGGGACCTGACGGCCTCCGAGGTCAAGACCTTCCTGCAATACACCGAGCAGGAACGCGGAGATACGATTGGCACGCGCAACTGTCGCCTGTCCGCAGCTTCTTTAGCTTCGTTGCTGACCGCGAGCCGACGGCTATCGAGCAATGCACCCAGATTCTGCACGTGCCCATGAAGAAAGCGCCGATCCATGCGCCGTGCTATCTGGAGCCCGAGGAGGTGAAGGCCATTCTGGCGCAGCCCGACCGCTCGACGATTGAGGGGCAACGCGACCACGCGCTCTTCTGCTTCCTCTACAATACCGGCGCGCGCATCCAGGAGGCGCTCGATGTTTGCCCGCGGGCGATCCGGTTCGACTCGCCAACCTGCGTGCGTCTTTACGGCAAGGGACGAAAAGAACGGCTGAGCCCTCTTTGGCCAGAAACCGTGTCGTTGCTAAGATCGCAGCTCATGCGACAGCCGAGGGCCGACGACGAGCCCATCTTCGTCAATCGGTATGGTGTCCCGCTCGGCGCATCGGGCGTCCGCTTCAAACTGGCGCAATACGTCGAAGCGGCAGCGAAGATCATGCCGAGCCTGGCCTCAAAGCACGTAACACCTCATAGCTTCCGTCATGCGACGGCGGTGCATCTGGTAGCGGCAGGCGTTGACGTCACTGTGATCCGAAGCTGGCTCGGCCATGTCAGCCTCGACACCACAAACCACTACGCTCAGGCAAATCTGGAAACAAAGCGCCTGGCGTTGGAGCGCCTCGAAAGCCCGTCACGATCGGCAAAACGACCATCGTGGAAACAGGACCAGAGCGTTCTGGCCTGGCTCGATACCCTTTAGCGGCAAGGAAATAATGTGGAGGAGATCGCGCACTATCCCAGCATAACACCGGAAACGTGGTGCTCCTTCACATTATGATCTGCTGCTGATTACTGGAGTAATGGCGAGCTTGCCATTATTCAAGCCATGAGCCGATATAGTCGGCATGCCGCACCATCGGCACGATGCCGAGCGAGGCGCAACTGAACGCAGACGAGATTTCCGCAACCAGCTCCTCAAAGGCATACTTCTTGGTACCGTAGCTGCCTGACAGGTCACGGTTGAGGCGCGATGGATGGCCACTGGCATGCGCCTTATGCCGATATCGGCATAAGGCGCATAATGCCGCGATCCAGATTATGCCGCATCTGCTCGGCTGGGCCCGGTTGGCGGCATGATCCCGCCAATCCCATTCGGCATAATCTTCGTCGCTCCAACAACAAGGAGCACGAAGATCATGTCTCAATATTTGCAGACCTGCATCGAGCCGCATCTTGGCTCGTTCGCAGCGAGTTTTGCGGCGGAGAATTACAGCGCCGGCACGGTCAAGACCTACCTATCGATCCTACGAAAGGTGGGTCACGCGATGGATGTCCAGGGCATCGGTCCTTCAGCGTTGACGCTCGATATGGCCGAGCATCTGGGACGCAAGGTGCCGCGTAAGAAAACCGGCACGATATGGCCGTATAGGTTGGCCCGCCGGTTCGCGCAGCATCTCCTCGATATCGGCGTGACGCATCCAGTGCCGTTGAGCGAGGCGCAGCAAGCGCGTGCGGCCCTACTGGCGGACTTCGAGACCTATTTGGTCAAGCATCGCGGCCTTAGCCCGCGGACGATCTATCACACGCTGCGGTTCGCCAACCGGTTCCTCGATCATCGCTTTGGCGATGCGATGGTTGATCCGGGGCGGTTGCGGCCCGCCGACGTGATCAGCTTCCTTGAGCACGTAATGGCAAGTGCGCGGCGCGACAAGACGGTAGCGACGCATGTTCGTATCTTCCTGCAATATCTGTTCGGCAGTGGCGCGACAGCGACCAATCTAGCTCTGAGTCTGCCTAGAACGGCGAAACGCTGGGGAGCACGACTGCCGCGCCATCTGGTGCCCGAGGGCGTTGAGGCGGTGCTCGCCTGCGTGCGCCACAACCCGCGGCACGGGGCTCGGGACTATGCGATGCTGCTCATCATGGCCCGGCTTGGCTTGCGTGCTGCCGAGGTCATCGCGATCCGGTTGGACGACGTCGACTGGCGCGCGGGCGAACTCTTGGTTCGTGGCAAGGGCAAACTCCACGATCGCGTGCCGATCAGCTCGGAGGTTGGCGATGCGCTGAGCCGCTATCTGCGCGAGGAGCGCGGCCCCACGTCCTGCCGCATGATGTTCGTTACCCATCGCGCGCCACATCGTCCGTTCAATGACGGCCAAATCGTCAACGCCGTCCTAAAGGATGCCCTGAAGGCGACCGGCCAGAAACCGGTGACGCCCTATGTGGGATCGCACCTGCTGCGTCATAGCCTTGCGGTCCAGTTGGTGAACTCGGGTGCATCGCTCGACGAGGTGGGCGACGTGCTGCGGCATCGCTCACGCACATCGACCATGATATATGCCCGTCTCGACATAGATGGGCTGCGATCGATAGCAATGCCCTGGCCCGTAGTGGGAGGCGCGCAATGAGCCTCACCTCCCAACTCGATCGCTATCTGGCCGTGCGGCGCAGCCTCGGCTACGACCTGAGCACCAGCGAGCGCATCCTCCGCCGCTTCACGCGGTTTGCCGACCGCGAGCGTGCGACGCATATCGACACGGCGCTGTTCCTGCGCTGGCATGCTACGCTCGACGAGGCCAACGGCAGGACGCGAGCGGCGCGGCTTACCGTCGTGCGCCTCTTCGCGCAGTGGCTAAGTAGCTTCGATCTGGCGCATGAAGCCCCGCCCCGGGGATTGTTGCCGAATACCGTGATGCGCTCCCGACCGTATATCTACAGCGACGCGGAAGTCGCTTCGATCATCGCGGCCGCAATGGCACTTCCGTCGATTTGCGGATTGCGCGGGCTGACCTGCTCGACGCTGTTCGCACTCATCGCGATCACGGGCCTGCGCGTCAGCGAGGCGCTCGCGCTCGATGGAGACGACCTCGATGCCGATAATGGTGCGTTACGCGTCCGACAAGGTAAGAACGGTAAGGAGCGACTGCTGCCGCTCGACCCCAGCGCCGTCGAGCGACTGCTAGACTATCACGTCAAACGCGACCGGTTGATCGGTCATCCGGCGAAGCCGATGTTCATAACTGACAAGGCGACTCGGCTCACCGACTGTGGGGCCCGCTACAACTTTGCGCAAGCATGCCAGCAGATCGGATTGCGATCCGAGCAGCAGTACCAGCGGCACGGCCGGGGACCGCGCATCCACGACCTGCGCCACACCTTCGCCGTGCGTACGATGATCAACTGGTACCGGACTGGCAAGGACCCGGCGCGCGAGATGATCCGGCTGACGACCTATCTGGGTCATAGCAACCCTTCTGGAACATATTGGTATCTGGAGGCGGTCCCGGAGCTGCTCGATCTAGCGATGGGCCGCGCCACCGCGAGCGGCGGGGAGATGGCACAATGAGCACCATCGCCTTACCTGCGCTGATCCAGCGCTTCTTCACCGAGCGGCTTTGCACGCAACTGGAGGCGAGCCGACATACGGTCGCTGGCTATCGCGATACGTTCCGGCTACTGCTCAGGTACGCGAGCACTCGCCGCAACAAGCCGCCAGTCAACCTGACGGTCGAAGATATCGACGCCGATCTGGTCGCGGACTTCCTCGCCCATACCGAGACCACGCGGGGCAATAGCGCCCGCAGCCGCAACACCCGGCTCGCGGCGATCCGATCGTTCTTCCGCTTCGTCGCGATGACCGATCCGACCTGGCTACTACACTGCCAGCGTATCCTGGCCATGCCCAACAAGCGCTATGTGAAGCGTGCAGTTACGTTCCTCGATGCCGAAGAGATGGCGGCGTTGCTGGCGGCTCCGGATCGCACCACATGGGCGGGCCGGCGCGATCATGCTCTGCTGTTGCTCGCAATCCAGACAGGCCTGCGAGCTTCCGAACTGGTCGGCCTTACCCGGGGCGATGTCGCGCTTGGAACCGGCGCTCACATCCGTTGCATGGGCAAGGGCCGCAAGGAGCGCGCCACCCCACTTCGCCGCGAGACAGCCAAGCTGCTGGCGACGTGGATCGGCAACGACAAAGACCAGAGCAAGCCGCTGTTCCCGTCGATCCGGGGCGAACGGCTGAGCCGTGACGCTCTTGAGCATCTGGTCCGCAAGCACTGCCTCACGGCGTCGCGCGCGTGCCCGAGCATCGGCACCAAGCGGGTCACACCGCATACGCTGCGCCACAGCACGGCGATGGACCTGCTCCATCATGGCGTCGATCCTGCGGTGATCGCGCTCTGGCTTGGTCACGAGAACGTCGAGACCACCCAGATCTACATCCACGCCGATATGCGGATGAAGGAAAAGGCGCTCGCTCTCGTCGCCGCACCATCCGCGCCGCCGGGTCGGTTCCGGCCGGACGACAAACTGCTCGCGTTCCTTGAAGGGCTCTGATTATGCCGAACAGCCGCATGGCCAACACCGGGATATCCAGCCTCCAACAGAGGCCATGCGGCATAATCTGGATCGCGGCATTATGCGCCAGCTCGTGGAGGGCCGTTCGATGCCAATTGATTGGTTCAAAATAGGCCTGCGGAGGCGGCACCTGCACATAATCTACCGTCGGCATATAGAAGGCACGGTTGCCGCCGATGCGGAAGTCGATGCCGGTCGCCTTGATCAGGTATTCGACCTGCGGCTCGATCAGGCCTGGCGGCGGAGGTGGCGCCGTTTTTGCGATCTCTGGCGGCAGGCCGTCACATTGATCGCTGTTGAAGACCGTGAAGCGCTTGAGGAACGGAATGCCCTGCGCTTCCTCACCGGTCTCATGTGCGCGGCGTTTTTCGTCGACCGGCACGAAGCGGTCGGCGTAGACGACGGTCGTGCCGCGCTCGCCCTTGCGGACGTGACCACCGAGCGACAGCGCCTGGCGGAAGGTAAGCCAGCTCTGCCCTGTAAATCCGTGTTCGGTCGCGGCACCCCAGAGAAATAAAATGTTAATGCCGCTGTATTGATGGCCGGATGCTGCGCTTTTCGGCATGGCCAAAGGCGCCTTCGCCGCCGCCGTGCCCCAGGGCTTCACCCACGGCACTCGGCCAGCCTCCAGCTCGGCGATGATCTTGTTGGTGATGTCGTCATAAAGGCTTGCCCGGTCCTCACCGGTGCGCGCCCGAAGATAGTGTCTGGACATCGCGGGTCTCCGCGACGGGGACCGCGAGCCTCTCTCGCAGCCTGTAACCCGTCATGGCAAAACCCGGCCGACACTCTGACTCTCTCCTCCTAATTGAGAGAATGCGAAATCTGTAACGCAGCCCGCCTTCCATCGTATCTTCATGGAAATTGAGTTGAGCGACCGGGGCCGCAGGCCCCACCAGGCGTGCGCCAGGGGCGTATCGCCCTATGGAAAATGGCACCCGGAGAGCGTGAGCATCGCGACCCGAAGGGGCACGCGGATCCGAGTGCAGCGACGAGACCGGTTTAATAGCGGCACCCGGGAACGGGGCAGTGATAGCGATCGCCGCAAGGCGAGCCCCTTTTCCGAGTGCCCCCGGCGAGGAGCTCCGCTATCCCTGCGCGAGGGATCGAAGCCGGATGGCCGAGACGCAGCGCGGCTCGGTTCACAAGAGCCCGTTGCGGCGCAGCCGCACGCGCGCAAACGGGAGAACTCGCCAGGGCTCGACCAGAGGACCTCGTTTCGTCGCTTGAATTCGTCGGCGCGTCGAAAAGTCTCTTAGTCCTATTTACCCATCCAGGCGCAGTTCGGGCTGCATTCTGCCTTGCATCGTCCATCCGGCTCAAGCGCATCACGAAAGGCCTGCAGCTCACGGATATCTGCAACTATCATTCCGAATACGTGAGCAATTGAACCATTCGAGCAATGGCCGGCCGAGCAGTGCTCAGCCCAGCAACCATAGCCTGCTTAGTCCAACCCGCACGTTCAAATTCCGACGCTCGAAAGCGATCCGAAGGCTTCGATACAAGTCTCCCATCGGACCTGTCGGATTGACGATTGACCTATCATCCAAAGCAGCTGCCTGCCGGATACCGGCCCCTACCAACGGAGCGCCGCAACTGTTCCCCTTTTCTTTCGCGAGCGACGTTGGCTTTCTTGGAGAACTACACACCAAAAGGGTTCCTTTTCGCGCGCCAATCCAGCCTTTTCCCGCCGGGCCGCCCTTTGCAGTAGAGGTGCAAACTCTTTGGCCGTAACACTCCGCTTGATCCGCAATCCGAACTCTCGCTCCCCCGACCAGGGACGAAGAGCAATCCGGATCGACCAGATCCCGTCTCGTTCGTCAGTGGAATCAGCACATGTTACACCACGGGCATTCAGCAGTCAGATCAAACCGCTTAGTCTCGCCGCGCACCGCACTACCTGCCCGCTACCCTCTCGCTGGAACCTGGCCCACGATGATGAGAGCGGACATGGCCGCCGCTTACCTTGACTTTGGAGACACAAGCGAACTCACGCGCGCGATCAGCCGAGGAGACGCCCCCCCGCCAATCGGCTTTCGCGGAACTGGGCGCCTGCGCCAGCCAGTTTGGTCGAAGGCGACTATGGATCACTTCGCAGCGTCGACCCGAAAAAGAGATCTTAAGCAGGGGGAGGATCTTTTATGCCTGGTGTGATTTCGCTTGAAAAGGCATCGCATCTGCCCCGTTATTGTCGCCGCAAAATATTAGCGAAGAATAGAATAGCCTACTATTTTGAACCCCCAACCTGGGCTCGTCGACAGGGCTGCGATTTAAACCCTGAAGCTCTAGGCTGCGATTACGCAACTGCCGTCGAGCGGGCAGAGAAAGTCCTCCTGCCGGCGTTCGACAGTTGGCACTCACGGGGTCTAAGCGACATCATGCCGGCGACGATCGAACCCGGCACGTTCGATTGGCTCGTCGGCGTCTTCCAAGCTCACCAGAAGTGGACCGAAATCGAAAGCGCTACGCAGCGGCACTATACAAAAAGTCTCGCACTGTTCGCCAATCACGAGCTGAAAGATGGAAGTCGCGTTGGGTCTAAACAGTTGTCCGATTTCACCAAAGCGTTCGTCGACGCAGTTTATCGAAAATTATTGTGCGTGACGAAAGTCAATAACAGTGGAGAGGTCGTCGTTCGCGAGCGTCGTCGCTATGTAACTATGGCCATGGCGGCCTGTCGCCGTGCTTGGTTCGTTGGTCAGCGTGCTCAAGAACGGATCGTACCAGCGACCAATCCGTTTTCCCGGATGGGACTAAAATCTCATCCGCCTGGGCAACCGATACGGCCCACACCGACCGCAACTTGGGACGAACTCGTCGCGTTCAGAGCTGCCGCGAGAAAGCTTGATTACCGCTCGATCGCAACAGCTGCTTTATTGTCGTGGGAGTGGCTGCAACGAGAGCAGCACGTGTTTGGCGCCTTCGACATTTCGCATTATCGACCCAGCGAGCGGCCAAATAGCGTCAGAATCGTGCATCCGAAGAATGGAGAGGAGGCTTGGTGGCCCCTATCGGACGAAACGGGCACCCCTCTCTTTCCTGAGCTTATGGAGGAACTCGACGAGATCAAGAGGACCACCCTCTCCGGTCTGGTATTCCGTCGTGATCATGCGCATCGTCAGTCGGCAATCCCGCTACCATGGATTACCCCACGCAAGGATCTCCGCTATCTACGTAGTGTGGTAAAAACCATCATCACAGAGGCTGGCCTACGTCAGGAGCTTTCTTTTAGGTCTTTCCGACACGGAGGATTTACCGAGGGCGCCGACAGCGATCTCACGGATGCAGAGTTGCGCGCGGCTGGTCGTCATAGATCAAGTCGCCAACTGCCAACCTACGCCAAGCGTACGGCCAGGCAGTTGATCATTGCCACAAAAAAGCGTCGCGAAGAGCGGACAAGATCTCTCCTTATTCGGCTAAACGCCAATCTCCCCTCGGAATAATGGCACGTCGGCCGATGGCAGCACGATCAATGCGCTGAAAGGATCGCCTATTTTCCCGTCCACACCGGCTTGCGCTTCTCGCTGAACGCCTTCAGCCCTTCCTTGGCATCCTCGGTCATGGCAAGCAGCGCGATCTGGCTTTCGGTGTAGGCGATGCTCTCGTCGAACGACATCGAGGCGATGGCGCGCATCGCGTATTTGCCGCGACGGATCGCGGTCGGGGATTTGTCGACGATGCGGCCGATCAGCCAGTCGACCTTGGCATCCAGCTCGGCCGTGGGCACGACGTAGTTCAGCAGGCCTGCTGCCAATGCCGCTTTCGCGTCGAACGGCTCGCCGGTCAACGCCCATTCGTTGACGAGGCGCGGTGGCGCGATCGCCTGCAACAGGCTCAACACCTGCATCGGGAACACGCCGACCTTCACTTCCGGCAGGCCGAAGATGACGTGATCGGCGGCGACGGCCATGTCGGTCATGCAGAGCAGGCCCATGCCGCCTGCCATGCAGACGCCGCTGAGGCGCGCAATCGCGGGCTTGGTCGCGTTCTGCGACAACCGCAGCAGATCAGCATAGTCGACATTCGGCTTCGAATGATCCATCGCGAAGGCCGCGCCGGAGTTCTGCAGATCCGCGCCGGCGCAGAACGCCTTGTCGCCCGCGCCCGTCAGCACGATGATTCGGACATCCTTGTCGTCATGCGCGTCGCGATAACCGCGCGTGATGCCGGCGATGACCTCGCCATTCAGCGCATTGCGTTTCTCGGGCCGGTTGATGGTGATCCAGAGCGCCTGCCCGCGCTTCTCGGTGATCACGGCTGTGGTGTCGGTCATGGCGCGCTCGCTTCCTTGGGCTCTCCGTTTTGCAGCCATTTGCGGCAGCTCGGGCCAAAGGTGCAAGGGCAATTTGCGGCGCGGCGCCGCTTTAGCGTCTCGACACAAACTTGTAACCCGATCGAAGCGCATGTTGCGGATCAGGCCGCCACCACTTTCCTGATCCAGACCTTGTTGTCGTGGAAAGCGGCGCCGCCGATCGGCGCGATCGTGTCCGCGCCCGTCAGCATGTTGATGCCGCGGTTACCGATATGGTTCTTGTTGGGCTGAACGGACTCCGCGATCAGCACGCCGCGGCGCACGCCCTCGAACAGCGTGGCGATCAGCGTTGTCTCGCCGCGGGCGTTGCCGAGCGTCACGGCGTCGCCATGGGCGATGTCGAGCGCGGCCGCATCCAGGGGATGGATCATCACGCTCGCCTTGCCCTCGCGCGCCTGGGAGGACGGCGTCTCGTTGAAGGTCGTGTTGAGGAAGCTGCGCGACGGGCTCGTGGCAAGCCGGAACGGATGGGCCTGGTCGGAATGCTCGATCACGGCCCAATGGTCCGGCAGCGACGGCATCTTGTCGAAGTCACCCATCGTCTGGCCGAACGGCGGATGCGCCCAATCCGCTTTGAAATGGAATTTCCTGTCGGCGTGGCCGAAGCCGTCGAGATAATGCGACGTCCGGAAGTCCGGCTGCAGGTCGCGCCAGAGGTCAGCTTCGAGGCCGGCAATGTCGCCGTGGTCGCTCAGCTTCAGCGTCGCGTCGATCAACTCGCGCGGCGTCAGCTCGAACCCTGGATGCCTGGCGCCAAGCCGCGGCGCCAGCGCCTGCAAGACCTCGTGGTTGGAGCGGCACTCGCCGGGCGGGTCGATCAGCTTCGGGCCGACCGAGATGTGCTGGTGCCCGCCACCGTAATAGAGATCGTCATGCTCCATGAACATTGTCGCCGGCAGCACGATGTCGGCCATCTCGGCCGTCTCGGTCATGAACTGCTCGTGCACCGCGACGAACAGATCCTCGCGCGCAAACCCCTGCCGCACCAGTGCCTGTTCCGGTGCCACCGTCATCGGGTTTGTGTTCTGGATCAGCAGCGCCTTGACCGGACCCTTGCCGTGCAGCGCCTTGGAATCGCCGGTGAGGATGCGGCCGATCTGCGACTGGTCGAGCGCGCGGATAGTTGGGTCGATGGCGTCGTGACCCTCGATGATGGATTCGTTGAAGTGCCACAGCGCGTAATTGTTGAAGAAGGCGCCGCCGCCTTCATATTGCCAGGCGCCGGTTACCGCGGGAATGCAGTTCGCGGCATGCATCTGCGCCGCACCGTTGCGCGAGCGGGTGAAGCCGTAGCCGAGCCTGAAGAAGGTCCGCTTGGTCTCGCCGACCAATTTGGCAAAAGCCTCGATCTCCGCCACCGGCACGCCTGAAATCGCGGATGCCCATTCGGGGTTACGCGTCTTCAGATGCGCCTCGAGCTCATCAGGGCAATCGGTGTACTTGTCCATATAGGCGCGATCTGCATAGCCGTCGCGGAACAGGACGTGCATCACGCCGCAGGCGAACGCGCCGTCGGTGCCGGGCCGCAGGATGATTTTGATATCCGCCTGCTTCATGGTCTCGTTGTCGTAGATATCGACGGCCGCGATCTTGGCGCCGCGCTCCTTCCGGGCACGGGCGGCGTGCGTCATCACGTTGACCTGCGTGTTGACGGGGTTGGTGCCCCAGATCACCACCAGATCGGACAGCGCCATCTCGCGCGGATCGACGCCGGCGATCTTGCCGGTGCCGATCGCGAACCCGATGCGGCCGACATTTGCGCAGATGGTCTGATAGAACCGCGAATATTTCTTCACATGGGTGAGGCGGTTGAGGCCGTCGCGCATCACCAGCCCCATCGTGCCGGCGTAATAATAGGGCCAGACCGATTCCGCGCCGAATTCGCGCTCGGCCTGGTTGAAGCGATCCGCAATCTCGTCCAGCGCCTCGTCCCAGCTGATCCGCGCAAATTGGCCGGAGCCCTTCGGCCCGGTGCGGCGCATGGGATACGTCACCCGATCGGGATGATGGATGCGCTCGGCATAACGGGCGACCTTGGCGCAGACCACGCCGGCCGTATAGGTCTGCTTTTTCGAACCGCGGACACGACCGATGCTGCGCCCCTCGACCACCTCGATGTCGAGGGCACAGGCCGACGGGCAATCATGCGGACAGGTCGAATGGCGGATTTCGATCTTGGCGTGCTGGTTCATGTCCAATTTGGTAACACCAAAATACCTGTCAGCCGAGGGTATTTATCCGGCAACGCCCATGCGATTTGCTCAGACCGCGTGCGCCGCCGGTTCCTGCCGCGACCGCGAAGAGCGGCGCGGCCACACCGAAAACCGCAGGATATTCCAGGCACCATCGGCCTTGTGAGGCGTCGACAGTCCGCCTCCCCTGCCGCTACAGTGCCCGCCAACAAGAACGACAACAGGGAGGTGGGTGTGACGGCCCGACAATTCATGCTGGCGCTGGCCGCCGGTCTGCTCTGCGCCTTCGCCGCAGTCCCGTCCCTGGCGCAGGATTATCCCAACCACACGGTCCGGATCGTCGTGCCCTTCGGCGCCGGCGGGCCCGCCGATGTCGCGGCCCGGCAGATCGGCAATGCGCTCCAGGAGAGTTTTGGCCAGCCCTTCGTGATCGAGAACCGCACCGGCGCGGGCGGCGTCATCGGCACGGTCGAAGCGGCGAAGTCGCCCGCCGACGGCTACACGCTGTTGATGATGTCCAACACCCAAACCGCGAACGAATCGCTGCTGACGCCGGACAAGCGCAAATACGAGCTGATGCGCGACCTCGCGCCGATCGCACCGGTGAACTCTTCCGATCTCGTCATCGTGGTGAACCCGCAAGTCGCAGCGAAGACGCTGCAGGAGTTCGTCGCCCTCGCCAAGTCGCAGCCGGGCAAGCTGAACTACGCCTCCTCCGGCCAGGGCACGCCCTATCACATGGCCGGCGAGCTGTTCAAAGCGATGGCCGGCATCGATCTCGTCCATGTCCCCTACCGCAACAGTGGCGAGGCCCGCAGCGGCGTGATCGGCGGGCAGGTGCAGATGATGATCGACGCGGTGCCGGCGATGGCGCCGAACATCGGCGAGAACCAGGTCCGCGCGCTCGCGACCACCGGCAAGCAGCGCTCGGCGGTGCTGCCGAATGTGCCGACAGCGATCGAGGCGGGCGTATCTGGCTATGAAGCCACGATCTGGCTCGGCCTGATGGCTCCGGCCGGGACGCCGAAACCTGTGATCGACAAGCTCAATGCCGCCGTGAACGCAATGGTGAAGCGGCCCGACATCGTCAAGCTCTGGACTGCGCAGGGCGCGGTGCCCATGTCGATGACGCCGGAGGAATTCGACAAGTTCCTGCGCGGCGACATCGAGAAATGGGCGGACGTCGTCAAGAAGTTCGACAAGTCCTGAGGCCGTAGCGCGACAATGCCGACCATTCAATTCCAGCTCAACGGCACGGCGACGGCCGTCGAGACCGATCCGGATCAGACGCTGCTCGATGTGCTGCGCGGCCGGCTCGGCGTCACAAGTCCGCATTTCGGCTGCGGGGCCGGCGAGTGCGGCGCCTGCCATGTCATGGTCGGTGATCGCGCGATGGCCTCCTGCGACATGCCGATGTGGTCGGTCGCCAACAAGGAGGTCGTCACGGTGGAAGGCCTCGGCACCGCGGAGCAACCGCATTCGCTGCAACGCGCCTTTATCTCCGAGCAGGCGATGCAATGCGGCTATTGCGTATCGGGGATCCTGATCAGCGCGGCGGCGCTGCTGAAGCGCAATCCGTCGCCGACGGACGCGGAGGTGAAAACTGCGCTTGATCGCAATCTGTGCCGCTGCGGATCGCACAACCGCATGGTGCGCGCCGTGCTGCGGGCGGCCGCGGAGATGGCGACATCATGACTGCGCCGTCCCCTGCCCCGACACTGCCGGTCAGCCTTTCGGCCAATCCCAAGCTGTCATCCTGGGTGAAGCTCGTCGGCGACGGCGGTGTGGCGATCTCGTCCGGCAAGGTCGAGATCGGCCAGGGCATCGTCACAGCCCTGGCGCAGATCGCAGCCGACGAGCTCGACGTCGATATTGCCCGCATCGAGATGATCCGCGCCTCCACGGCGGCAAGCCCGAACGAGGGCGTCACCTCGGGCAGCCTTTCGGTCCAGCAATCCGGCCGCGCGCTGCGCCACGCCTGTGCCGAGGTGCGCCAGCGCTTCCTCACCGCGGCATCCGAACGTCTCGGTGTCGATGCATCGCTGCTCGAGATCGATGACGGCACGATCTCGGGCCCCGGCAATGTCAGGACCAGCTATTGGGAGTTGGCCGGCGACGTTTCGCTCGACGAGGACGCCAATGCGGGCGTGACGGCGAAGATTGTCGCCAAGCGCACTGTGGCCGGACATCCGGTTCAGCGCATCGACATTCCCGACAAGGTGTTCGCACGGGCGCGCTTTATCCATGACTGTCCGCTGCCGGACCTGCTGCACGGACGCGTGCTGCGGCCGGACATCTCGGGCGCCAGGCTGATCGCACTCGACGAGACCGCGACGCGAGCCGTTCCCGGCCTCGTCGCAATCCTCCGCGACGGCGGCTTTTCCGGCGTGGTTGCCGACAGCGAGGTAGCGGCGGAAGCCGCGCTGAAAGCCTTGCGCAAGGGGGCGACATGGTCGGCTGGCGAGCCGCTGCCCGATGAAGCTGATCTGGCCGGATTCCTGAAGAGCCAGCCAGTCGAGACCACCGTGATCGATGTCCGGACGACTGCGGCGACACCCAAGCTTGCGCGCACCCTCCGCCGGCAATTCATCCGTCCCTACATCGCGCATGCCTCGATCGCACCATCCTGTGCGATGGCCCGATGGAACAGCGATCGCGTCCATGTCTGGACGCACAGCCAAGGCGTCTATCTGCTGCGCGCTGATCTTGCGATCGTGCTCAAGCTGCCGCCAGAAAACATCGTGGTCGAGCACATGGAAGGCGCGGGCTGCTACGGACATAATGCCGCCGACGATGTCGCGCTCGATGCCGTGCTGCTGGCGAAGGCTGCCGGCGGCCGTCCGGTGCGGGTGCAATGGTCGCGCCACGACGAGATGGCCCACGCACCGTTCGGCGCGGCGATGGCGATCGAGATCGAGGCCGATCTCGATGCGGACAACGAGATCGTCGGCTGGCGCCACTCGATGTGGAGCAACGGCCACGCGGCGCGGCCGGGGCGCGCGGCGCAGCCCGCGCTGCTCGCCGCAACCGAGATCACGAACCCCTACCCCCGGATGATCTCGACCAATCCGCCGGCGGCCAATGGCGGCGGCGGCGACCGCAACTCCGTTCCGCTCTACGACCTCAAGGCCTGGACGGTCACGAGCCACCGGCTGCTGACCATGCCGGTGCGGACCTCGGCATTGCGGACACTTGGCGGACAAGGCAATGTGTTCGCGATCGAGTCCCTGCTCGACGAGATCGCCGCCCTGCGCGGCGAAGACCCGATTGCGTTCCGCCTGCGTCATCTGCGCGACGAACGCGCAAAGGACGTCATCCGGGCCGCGGCACGACGCGCGCAGTGGAAACCGCAGAAGCAGGCCGGCATCGGTCATGGCGTCGGCTTCGCCCGCTACAAGAACATGGGGGCCTATTGCGCCGCGATTGCCGAGATCGAAGGCACTGATGACATCCGCGTCAAGCGGCTGACGCTTGCGGTCGATGTCGGCGAGGCCATCAATCCCGACGGCGTCATCAACCAGATCGAGGGCGGCGCGATCCAGGCGACGAGCTGGGTGCTGAAGGAACGCGTCCGCTTCGACCGCATGCGCATCACATCGACGTCCTGGACCGACTATCCGATCCTCACCTTCAGCGAGGTGCCAATGGTGGATGTCGAGATCGTGCAGCGGCCGGAGATCGAACCGGTCGGCGCCGGCGAGGCTGCCCACGGCCCGGTGACGGCGGCGATCGCGAATGCCGTTTACGATTGCCTCGGCGTGCGCGTGCGCGACCTGCCGATCACCCGCGACAAGATCATTGCAGCCATGGAGCTGGCATCGTGACGACAGTGAGCATTTTGAGCGGAGGCGCGGCGCAAGGCCTGGTGCGCGGCCTCAGCGATCCCTTCAAGACGCAGACCGGCTTCGGCATCGACGGCGAGTTCGGCGCGGTCGGCATCATGGCCGACAAGCTGCGCGCGGGAACGGCGGCCGATCTGGTGATCCTGACGCAGGCGCTGCTTGCAAAGCTTGCCGAAGAGACGCTCGTCGTCCCCTCCTCGATTTCGGATATCGGACGGGTCGAGACCGCGCTGGCGGTCCGTAGCCGCGATCCCATGGTGACGGTGAAGACCGAGACTGACCTGCGCGAGGTGCTGCGCAGCGCCGACGCGATCTACGTCCCTGATACGAAAGCCTCGACGGCGGGACAACACGTTGCAAAGGTGCTGGATCAGCTGGGCATCGCCTACGAGGTCGCCTCGCGCCTGAAAATCTTTCCGAACGGCGCGACCGCGATGCGGGAGCTTGCGGCATCCACCGCCGCGCATCCGATCGGCTGCACCCAGGCCACCGAGATCATCGCGACCGACGGCATCGCACTGTCAGGAGCGCTGCCGCCGGGCTGCGAGCTCGTGACGATGTACACGGCCGGCGTGACCACGCGGGCCGCACATCCGCAAGAGGCGGCGGTGCTGATCTCGTTGCTGACCGGCGCAGACCGCAAGGACCTGCGCCAGCGCGCCGGCTTTACCGGCTAGATAACCGCTCTATTTGTGTAACTGGGTGAGGCCGGTCGGCGGGCCGTCGACGGCAGTCCAGCCGCCATCGACGAACAGCGTGCTGCCGCTGACATAGCTCGCGGCGTCCGAGGCGAGATAGGCGACGGCCGTCGCGACCTCGTCGGCGCTGCTCCAGCGGTTGAACACGGTGTGGCCGGCATAGAGATTGTAGATGTCGGGACGCTGCTTGAACGGGCCGGTCAGCGCGGTCTCGGCGATGCTCGGCGCGATCGCATTGACGCGCACGCCGGAGCGCCCAACCTCGGAGGCAAAGCCCTTCACCAGCAGGCCAATGGCCGCCTTGGTCGAGCCGTAGACGCCGAGGCCGGGCTCGATGGTCACCGCCCGCACCGAGGAGCAGGCAATGATGCTGCCGCCCTTCTGCTCGACCATGATGCGGCCGAAGGCCTGGAAGAACCAAACCGTGCCCTTGATGTTGAGGTTGAGGACGCGGTCGAGATCCTCCTCGGTGTAATCGAGGATGGTCTTGCGGATGTTGAGCCCGGGCGTCGTCACCGCGATGTCGAGCCGCGAAAATTTCTGCATCACGGTCTGGGCCAGCGCATTGACGTCCGCGGCGCTCGCCGCGTCACACGCAGCCGCCTCGGCCCAGCCGCCCTTCTCACGAATGCCGGCGGCGGTTGCTTCGGCGGCGTCAAGCGCACGATCGGCGCAGACGACACGGGCGCCGAGCCCGGCCAGCGCCTCGGCTGACGACTTGCCGATGCCCGAGGCCGCGCCGAGCACCACGGCCGTCTTGCCGGTGAGATCGAAGAGCTTGCGATAGTCGGTCACGGATAGATTCTCCTGTATTGCTGCTATCCCTTGTAGCCCATCAACAGGCGGGGCAGCCACAGCGAGAAGGCGGGGACGTAGGTCACGAACATCAGAGCTGCGATCAGGGCGGCGTAGAACGGCAGGATGGTGCGCATCACCGCGCCCACCGAGATGCCGCCGATGGCGCAGCCCACGAACTGCGTGGTCCCGACCGGCGGGGTGTTCAGCCCGAGCGCGCAGTTGATCAGCATCAGCATGCCGAACTGCACCGGGTCCATGCCCGCCTTCATCGCGATCGGCAGGAAGATGGGCGTGCAGATCAGGATGGTCGCGGCCATGTCCATGAACGTGCCGAGCACGAACAGGATGACGTTGATGAGCAGGAAGATGACCCAGGGCTGCGTCGAGACCCTGCTCATCATCTCGCCGGCGAAGTCGGCGACCTCGTAAAGCCCCATCAAATACTGGAACATGGTGGAGACGCCGATCAGCAGCAGCACCACCCCCGTCGTCTTCACCGCCTTGGCCGCAGCGCGCAGGAAGTTCGGCAAGGTCATGGTGCGGTAGATGAAGAACGTCAGCAGGATCGTATAGGTGACCGCGACGGCCGCGGATTCGGTGGCCGTGAACACACCGGACAGGATGCCCGCCAGGATGATGCCGACGATCAGAAGCCCGGGCAGAGCGGCAGCGAACGAGCGAAAAACCGCGGGCCAGCCCGGGAACTTGCCGGCCGGATAGCCTCGCTTCACCGCGACCGCGTAAGCGGCGACCAGCATGCACACCATCAGCACCAGGGCCGGCAGGAGCCCGGCGGCGATCAGCGCGCCGATCGAAACCTTGCCGCCGGCGGCGAGCGCATAGATGATCATGTTGTGACTGGTCGGCATCAGCGCTCCGACCAGCGAGGCATGGGTGGTGACGTTGACGGCGTAGTCGGTGTCGAAACCTTCCTTCTTCATCATGGGGATCATCACGGCCCCCATCGCCGACACGTCGGCCACGGGCGAACCGGACACGCCGCCGAACAGCGTGCAGGCGACCACGTTCGACATGCCGAGCCCGCCGCGGATGTGTCCGACGAGATTCTTGGCAAGCTGCACGATCTTGTCGGCGACGCCGCCATGCAGCATCAGCTCACCGCTGAAGACGAAGAACGGGATGGCGAGGAAGGAGAAGATGTTCATCCCGGACATCATCTGCTGGAAGATGACGGCGACCGGCAGGCCTTCGTAGAGGATGGTGCAAATCGCCGAGAGGCCGATCGCGAAGGCGACGGGGACGCCGAGGACCAGGAAGCCGAAGAAAGTGGCGCCGAGGATGATCAATTCCATGAGGGGACGACCTCTTCGCCGCGCAGGAGAGCGATGATGTGCTCGATTGAAAAGGAGACGATGAGGACGCCGGAGGCGATCAGCGGCAGGTAGCGGATGACCTCGGGCAGCCCGAGATTGGGGATCTTCACGGTTCCAACCGAGGCTCCGAGGATCCAGCCGTTACAGGCCATCGCGACGCCGAAGCCGGCGACCAGGACGTGGATGACAAGCTCGATCTTCTCCCGCGCGCGATCCGGCAGCATCACCAGCAAACTGTCCATGCCGATATGTCCGGCATCGCGCACGCCCACGGCGGCGCCGATCAACGTGACATACAGGATAAGAACCAACGCAAGGTTCTCCGTCCAGGTCGGGCTGGAATTGAGCACGTAGCGTCCGAACACCTGGTAGAAGACGATGGTGACGATGACGAGCAGCCCGGTCACCGACAGGTACATCCCTAGCCGAGCGACGGGTGCATTGATCCGGGACAGCAAGCCGGTGGACGGGGGTCCGGCTACGTCCAGTTCGTGGTCTGCGACGTGAGGGTCTGTCATCCAAGTCTCCTTGCAAGTCTCCTTGCGCGCATCCAATGCGTCGGTCAGGCGTCGCCAGTCGGCAACGCCGAACCGACGCTATGGCCTTACTTCGCGTCCTGGATACGCTTGACGAGGCTCTTCAGCTTCTCGTCACCCGCGAACTTGTCGTACACCGGCTTCATCGCGTCGACGAATTCCGCCTTGTTGGCGATCGTCACGACTTGAACGCCGGCCGCTTCGACCGTCTTGCGGGAGGCCTGCTCGCGTTCGTCCCAGAGCTTGCGCATGACGGGCACCGATTCCTTGGCCGCCTTGCGGACCATCGCCTGGTCCTCCTTGCTCAGCGTGTCCCAGACCGTCTTGGACATCACGAGAACTTCGGGCGCCAGGGAGTGCTCGGTGACGTTGTAGAACTTGGCGGCCTCGAAGTGGCGCGAGGACTCGTAAGAGGGCCAGTTGTTCTCGGCAGCGTCCACCAGACCGGTCTTGAGAGCGGTATAGACCTCGCCATAGGGCATCGGGGTCGGATTGGCCCCGAGGCTCTGGATCATGCCGACCCACAGGTCGGATTGCTGGACGCGAATCTTCAGACCCTTGACGTCCGCAAGCGACTTGATCGGTGCCTTGACAGTGTAAATGGACCGGGCGCCGCTGTCGTAATAGGCAAGGCCGATCAGGCCTGCGGGCGCCATGGACGCCAGGATCTCGTCGCCGATCGGCCCGTCAAGGACGGTGCGCATGTGCTGCGTGTCCCGGAAGATGAAGGGCAGGCACAACGCGATGGTTTCCGGCACGAAGTTGTTCAAGGGCGATGCGTTGATCCGCATCATGTCGAGGGCGCCGATCTTGAGCTGCTCGATGGTGTCCTTCTCGGAGCCCAGCGCACCGTTGGGGAACACCTTCACGCCGAGCTTGCCGCCGCTCGCCGCGGCGAGCTGCTTGCCCATGAACTTGACGGCCTCGACGGTCGGATAATCGGCGGGATGGATGTCGGCGGAACGGAAATCGCGTGCGGTCGCCAAGGGGGCTGAGACCGCCAGCAGAGCGGCTGCGATGACGCCGGTGAGTATCTTCATCTGGGCTTCCTCCTGAGGTGATTATATCGTTGGGCAGATGCTGCGGGCCGCCTTGGGTCGCTCCACTTCCGGTGTGAAGTCAAGCGCCATCGTCGTCCCTAGGGCGCGCGGCATTCTCTGTCCAAGCCAAATCCGGCATCGATCAATGCTAGAGTTGCATCGATGGATCAGACCGGCTTTGGGCAACAGCCGGCTCCTCGTCCAGTTTTTCCGAAATCATCTGTCGTCTGGCGCGGCAAGCGTTCATGCGCGTCGCTTGACGCCGCCGGTGCGGTCCTCTCAAGATGCTGCGAAGCAAAACGGACATCCCGAGGAATGCCCATGCCGCGGAAGCTGATCGACATCTCCGTGCCGCTCAGGAACGACGTGACGGCGGATCCGCCGGGCAATCACCCGACGATCCAGTACATCGATCACCAGCAGGGCCTGCCGCGGATGCTGCAGTTCTTCGACGGCCTCACGGCACAGGATCTGCCGGACGGCCAGGGCTGGGCCGTCGAGCAGGTCTCGCTGTCGACCCATAATGGCACGCATCTCGATGCGCCCTGGCACTTCCATCCGACCATGAATCGCGGCGAGCGGTCATGGACGATCGACGAGGTCCCGCTGGAATGGTGCTTTCAGCCCGGCGTGAAGCTCGACTTCCGGCATCTGCCCGACGGCTACGTGGCGAGCGCCGACGACGTCGAGAAGGAGTTGAGGCGGATCGGGCATGCGCTGTCGCCGCTGGAGATCGTCGTCGTCAACACCGGCGCCGGCGCCAGGTTCGGCCAAGCCGACTATGTCAGCTCAGGCTGCGGCATGGGCTATGAGGCCACCATGTACCTGCTCGAACGCGGCGTGCGGCTGACCGGCACCGACGGCTGGAGCTGGGACGCACCGTTCGTCCACACCGCGAAGAAATATGCCGAAACGAAAGATGCCGGCCTGATCTGGGAGGGCCACAAGGCGGGACGGCACATCGGCTATTGTCATCTCGAGAAGCTGCACAATCTCGACCAGCTGCCTTCGACCGGGTTCACGGTCTCGTGCTTTCCGGTGAAGATCGAGCGCGCGTCCGCGGGCTGGACCCGCGCCGTCGCGATCATCGACAGCTAGCTGTCGAGCCCGCTCTCCGCGAGTTCGCGCAAGGCATTTATGTCGAGCACGACGATGGCGCCGTGCTCGAGGCGAACCCAGTTGCGGCCCGCCCAGGCGCGCAATTGCTTGTTGATGCTCTCGCGCGTCATCCCCACCATCTCGCTGATCTCCTGCTGCGTGATGGCGAGCGTGCCGCTGCCGGAGTCGAACTTGCGCTCTTCGGTGAGGCCGAGCAGCGCGCTCGCAAGCCGGCCCGGCAGATTTTGCAGGATCACCTGCTCGACCTGCTGACTGGTCCAGCGCAGGCGCGCGCAGAGCAGCTCGATGAATTTCATTGCGAGCGCCGGCTGGCTCTTCACGAACGGCAGGAAGTCCCGGCGATCGATGATGTAGAGCTCGCAATTGGTGTTGGCGGTCGCATCGGCCGACCTGGGGGCGCCGTCGAGCACCGCGATTTCGCCGAAGATCTCTCCGGGACCGATCAGATTGAGAATGGCGTTACGGCCGTCGGGCGACGACGAGGAAATCTTCACCGTCCCTGTGATCACCGCGAACAGATTGTTGCCGGGATCGCCCTTGGCAGCGATCGTCGCGCCGCGCTTCACCGTGGTGTGCTTGGCGTAACGGCAGAGCTGATCCAGCGCCTCCGGCTCCAGATCCGCAAAGATCGGGTGCTTGCGCAGGACCGATAATTTATTCCCCGCCGCTTGTCGGGGGTCGTCGCCGGTCTTGTCCTGAGGCACGCCACTGGGCTCCTAAGACTGCGAGGCACTGGGGTCCCTGCGTAGTCAGTGTAGCCCAGTTTTTCAACCGGAAAGCATGCGCCCTATTTGAGGCAAACGCGGCGAAAATGCCGCGGCCAGGCGTGAAGCCGGCAGCCGAAGGATGAGCCAATGCGTCCCAGTCGATGCAGAGTTGCAAGTGCCGCACGCCACCTTGCGTTGAGGCGCTGCCACCGTCCCGAACTCGCACGGCATAGCCCGCCCCGCGGGCGCCGCAAGATGGGACGGTGATCTCAGAAGCTTCGACGCTTGACGTCCGACTCGGGCCGGACTGCACCGGTTTGCCGGTCTGCCCAGGCCAGAGCCCCGGCGAATGTGACAAAGATTGCCACGACAATGGTGCTCATAAGCACCGCGTCAGCCGGCATAATGCCCTCCGCTGTGGTTTCAGGCATTATCCGGGGCAGGCAGCCGAATGCATTGATCCCGATCAAAATCGAGCAGCGCTGCGTCGGAATCAGGCTGCGGCCAAGGCCTCGACCTTCGCCGCATCGAGCAGGCTGATCCCGCCATGAATGATCTCGATCACGCCGTGGCGCTCCAGCTTGGTGAAGGTGCGGCTGACGGTCTCGATGGTCAGACCGAGGTAGTCGGCGATGTCCTGGCGGCTCATTGGAAGCGGAACCGTGTCCAACGCCCGCTTCAGCGAGACCAGCCGCTCGCGCCAGCCGAGCAGAAAGGCCGCAACCTTTTCGTCCGCCGAACGGCGGCCGAGCAGGACCATGTGGTCCCGGGCCTGGCTCAGCTCGCGAATCGCCAGCTCGTTGATCCGCCTGAGGAGATGCGGCCGGTCCTCGATGAAACGGCCGAAGGGTGACTTCGCGAACTGGCATACGGTCACCGCGCCGATCGCATCGGCCGAAAAATTGTGCCTGCCAGAAATATTCATCCCCAGGAAATCGCCGGGCAAGGCAAAGCCCACGATCTGCCGGCGGCCGTCGGGCAGCAGCTTGTACAGCCGCATGACGCCCTCGAGGAGATTGTAGAACGAGGTCGTGATGTCCTCCTCGGAGAACACAGTCTCGCCTGAGGAAAAATGGACGCGCCGACCGAGATGCTCGAATTCCCGAAGCTCGGCCGCATCCAAAGACGAACAGACCGCTGATGCGCGGACGGCGCAATCGCTGCAGAGCTGCCGGTTCGGCTCAATCGTGACTACGGGCTTCATCGACCGCTCCAAGCGCCGGCTGCCCATCAGGCCCATCCCGCCGCGCAGCTGCATTTTACTGCAGTGCGCCAAAGCCGGTTGACCCAGATCAATTTTGGAGGGAATCCCCGCCCTATTCTTCTCCCAGACTTAAACGGGGTCACTTTACATGCTGCAAGGAATGCTGCGTCACGGGTTGATCGGGTTGCTTCTGATGACGCCTGTCCTGGCTGCCCCGACCGCCGAACAACGCGGCAAGGCCTTTGCGCGAGCCCATTGCGCGCGCTGCCACGCGATCGACCGTGCGTCGAACAGTCCGCTCAAGATCGCACCGCCGCTGCGGGCCCTGCACAAGCGCTATCCCATCGAGAGCCTTGGGGAGGCGCTGGCTGAGGGAATCAACACCGGCCACGCCGACATGCCGGCCTTCGAGCTCAGTCCGGACCAGATCCACGATCTCCTGTCCTACCTCAAGACCCTGGAATAGCCGGCGTCACACCGCCTGCACCGTCCAGCCGATCAGCTCCTTCGCGATGCGCGTGAAGGCCGTATCGAACGCTGCGACCGCCATGGCCGGCACAATCTTGTCGAGTTTTTCGCTGGTCTCGACGAGACGCGAGGCGATCACCTTGCCGTTCTTGTCGACGATCCGCGCCGACAGCCCGATCTCGACCCGCGTCTCCCCCTCGGTGGCAATGCGGAAGCGCCTGATGTCGATCAGGAGCTGATAGTCCGCCTGCCCGAGATCGGCCGTGCGCAACGGCGCGTGGGCGATGTCGTAGTTCTCGAAACTGTCGATCAGACGCGCCTGTATCAGCTTGGGAATGCTGTCGGCCCAGAGGAAGTCCGCAAAGCCCGGATTATCGCCGCCCGGCGCGAACAGCATGCGCTGGGTCTGGAGCATGGCGACCGCTGTCGGCTCGGGGATGGCCAGTGACGCAGAGAGCGTCTTACCGCCCGGACCGAGGTTCTGCGGCGTGCGCAGATCATAGGTGACTTTCTGCGCCGGCGTTCCGCCGCCGGTCATCTTCTCCAGGCCCGCCAAAATGCCGTCGATCTTGCCGGTGTTGCGCGCAAGCCCGTCGGAGAAGGTCTTGAGATTGGCGATGGTGTCCTTCAGCGGGCCCGAATTGTCCTCCAGCACGGTGTCGACCCGCCGCAGTGCATCGCGCGCGGCCTGCGTCATGCTCTGGCCCGCACCGGCCTCGGCAATCAAGGTCTGGGGCTCGCCGGATTTAGTGACGATGACGCCTTCCTCAAGCGTCACCACCGGCACGCCGGTCAGCCCCTGGAAATCGAGCCCGACCCTGCTGTCGGCACGCACCGGCGTGGTTGAAGCAACCGAGATCGTCGCATTGACGAAGCGTGGATTGTCCGGCGCAAGCCCGAGCTGGGTGACCTCGCCGACGCGGATGCCGTTGAACAGCACGCCGGCGCCGACCAGAAGACCGGGCACCGGGCCCTGGAATTGCACGTGATAGCTGGTGCGCGGCCCGATCCCGCCGGTGTTGTTCAGCCAATAGACGAAGCCGAACACCGCGAGGATCGCCGCCAGGACAAAACTGCCGATCAGCACGTAGGGAGCGCGGGTTTCCATGTCTCATCTCATCTCGTGTTGCAGCATCTGCGAGCGCTTGCCGTGGAAATAGGCGCGCACCCAGGGATGCTCGGATTGCAGCAGCTCGCGCATCGGACCGATCGCCACGATCTTGCCGTCAGCGAGAGCGGCGACGCGGTCGCAGACCGTGGTCAGGCTCGCCAGATCATGGGTGACCATGAACACGGTGAGGCCGAGGGTCTTTTGCAGCGTCCCGATCAGCGCATCGAAATCGCCCGCCGCGATCGGATCGAGGCCTGAGGTCGGCTCGTCCAGGAACAGGATCGGCGGATCGAGCGCGAGCGCGCGCGCCAGCGCCACGCGCTTGGTCATGCCTCCGGATAGCTCCGCCGGATATCTATCGGCATCCTGCGGCCGCAGCCCGACCATTTCGAGCTTGGCGATCGCGATCTCGTCCATCAGCTCCTGCGACAGCACGAGATTTTCACGGAGCGGAAACTGGATGTTCTGCCGGACCGTCAGCGAGGAGAACAGCGCGCCCTGCTGGAACAGGATGCCCCAGGTCGTGGCCGCACCTTCGGTGCGGCCGCCGATTGGCCGTCCCGTAACCTCGATGGTCCCGCCTTGGCGCGGGATGAGGCCGATGATGGTTCGCATCAGCACCGACTTGCCGCCACCGGACGCCCCCACGAGCCCGAGGATCTCACCCCGGCGTACGTCGAGCGTCAGATGATCGAGCACGGTCTGCCGGCCGAAGCCGACCACGAGGTCGCGGACGCGGATCGCGAACTGCTCTTGCGATTCGCCCATGATCACATTCCGATCGAGGCGAAGAAGATCGCGAACAGGCCGTCGAGCACGATCACCAGGAAAATCGACTTGACCACCGACGTCGTGGTCTGTCGTCCCAGCGATTCGGCGCTACCCTTCACGCGCAAGCCCTCGCTGCAGGCGACTACTCCGATCACCAGCGCCATGAACGGCGCCTTCAGGATGCCCACCTCGAAATGGGTGACCGAGATCGCCTCGTGCAGCCGCGCGATGTAGATCGCCGGCGCCATGCCGCCGTAGAACTGCGCGACCAGGCCGCCGCCATAGAGTGCGGCGATCGATCCGATGAAAGCAAGGATCGGCAGCGCAATCACCAGGGCCGCAACCCGCGGCAGGATCAGGACGTGGACGGGATCGAGGCCCATGGTCGAAAGCGCGTCGATCTCCTCGCGCATCTTCATCGAGCCGAGCTCGGCAGTGTAGGCGCTTCCCGAACGGCCGGCGACCATGATGGCGACGATCAACACGCCGAGCTCGCGCAGCACCAGGATGCCGACCATGTCGACGGTGTAGGACTCCGCGCCGAACCTGCGGAAATGGAAAAATCCCTGCTGGGCGATGATGGCGCCGATCAGGAAGGTGATCAGCACGACGATGGGGATGGCCTGCCAGCCGATGCGGTATAGCTGATAGATCAGCGATGTCAGCCGCAGCGAGCGCGGCCGGCGCAGCACGCCGATCACGGCCATGAACAACGCGCCCAGCATTTGGAGAAAGATCGTGACGTCTTCGCGCGCGCCGACCGCGGACTTGCCGAGATCGTTCAGTCTGAGCAGAACCGGGTTGGGTGCGGGCGCCGGCAGCGGCGTGTGGCGGTTGACCTGACGCACCTCCTCCATCAGGCCACTGAAATGGTCGGCGACACCGACAAATTCGGCCGGTCGACCGGATGATGAGGCCCTGCGCGATAGCTTTTCCAGGACCCAGGCGCCGAGCGTGTCGAGCGCACTGACGCCCGACAAGTCCAGCGTCACGGCTCTGGATCGATCGACGTCCGCCCCGACCGACCGGGACAACGTCTCCAGCATCGACACGTTCGCGGCAATCCACGGCCCTTCCGGGCACAATTTCAGCTCTTCGCCGGAGGGCCTCGCCAGCAACAGCGGTTCGGAGTTCACGATTCCACCTCATCGGGACAACCGGGGCCCGTTCAGCCGGCAGTTCTAGGCTAGCATGGGGCGGCCGGCTTGACCTGTCTCAAGGCCAGCTGTAGCGGCGCACTCAGAGCTTCAGCCTGACATCGCAGATATCCGGCTCGGTCGGATCCGGCTTCACATCGAAGCCGAGCTGGCGACACATCTCCAGCATCGTGGTGTTCTCCCTGAGAACATCACCGGAGATCGCTTTGAGGCCCTCCGATCTCGCGTAATCGATGATCAGCTGCATCAGGGCCCATCCCAGACCCTTGCCCTTGAGGTCGGACCGCAGCAGGATCGCATATTCACCGCTCTCGTAGACCGAGTCCGAATGGAGTCGGACCACGCCGACCATCTCACCGGTCGCCTCGTCGAATGCGATAAAGGCCATCGCGCGCGCATAGTCGAGCTGGGTCAGGCGCGCGATGAACTCGTGGGTGAACTCCTTCATCGGCGCGAAGAAACGCAGACGAAGGTCGTGCGCCGTGACATGACGCAGGAATGCGTGGATGGTCGGCTCGTCCTCCGGACGCAGGGGCCGCGCGAAGATCCGCCAGTCCTCCTTGAGCTTGAGGTGGCGCTCCCATTGCGACGGATAGGCCCGAACGGCGAAGTTGGCGGCGCCGGAGCCGGCAAACTTCCGTTGCGGCGGCCCGACCGCGACGCGGGCATCGACCGCGGTCACGCCGGTTTCATCCGCCAGCAGCGGATTGACGTCGAATTCGCGAATCTCGGGAATGTCGGCGGCCATCTGCGCCAGCTTGACTAGGACCATGGCGACGGCGTCGGGCTTCACCGCCGGCACGTCCCGGTAAGCGCGAAGCAGCCGGGACACGCGCGTGCGGTCGATCAGGTCGCGGGCCAGTTGCAGATCGAGCGGCGGCAGCGCGAGCGCCTTGTCGTTGATGATCTCGACCGCGGTCCCGCCGCGGCCGAACACCACGACGGTGCCGAAGGTGGGATCGTCGGCGAGGCCCAGAATCAACTCGCGCGCCTTAGCCTTCACCACCATCGCCTGCACGATGACGCCCTCGATGCGAGCTTCGGGACGCAGCTTTCTCGCCCGAGCGATAATGTCGGTGGCAGCGGTGCGCACCGCCTCAGGCATGGTGAGATTGAGCACGACGCCGCCGACATCGGATTTGTGGACGATGTCGCGCGACATGATCTTCAGCACGACCGTGGCGCCTTGCGCAAAGATGTCTTTCGCGTAGGCCACCGCCTGCTCGACATCGGCCGCGGCGTATGTGGGCACCATCGCGATATCGTACGCTTCGAGCAGGTGCTTGATCTCGACGGGTTCGAGCCATTGGCGGCCGTCCGCGATGGCAGCAGCTACGATCTGCTTCGCAGCACGTGCGTCCGGCACGAAAGTCTCGGGCATTGCGGGCGGAACCTGGCTCAATTCCTCCACCACTTCGCGGTGCCGGACCAGGTGCATGAATCCGCGCACCGCATCATCCTCGGTCGGATAGTTCGGAATGCCCGCGCCAGAGAGTGCCTGAACGATGTCCTGGTCGGCTCCGACCCAAGCGGCCAGCACGGGCTTCGCCCAACTGCGGTGCTGCTCGCGGTACTTGCCGACGAGCTCCGTCACGGCCGTGGCGATGTCCGCAGCCGAGGCAATGGCCGTCTGCACATTGAGGACGAGGACCGCATCATTGTCGGGATCGGCAAGCAACACCTCAAGCGCTGCCGCATAGCGCGACGCATCGGCGTCGCCCACGATGTCGACGGGATTTGCGCCGGACCAGGTCGGCGGCAGCACGTCATCGAGCTTCTTGCGGGCGTCCGCCGAGATGGTCGCCGGAATGCCGCCGAGCTCGACCAACCGGTCGATAGCGAGGACACCGATGCCGCCGCCATTGGTCAGGATGGCGAGGCGCTTTCCCGCCGGCGACTCGACGCGGCCGAGCGTCTCGGCGCAATCGAACAGCTCGCGCAGATCAGAGACCCGCAGGACACCCGCGCGGCGGAACGCCGCGTCATAGACGGCGTCGGCGCCCGCGAGCGCACCGGTATGGGTGGCGGCCGCTTTCGCGCCCTGCGCCATTCGGCCGGACTTCACCACGACGACCGGCTTCACGCGCGCCGCGGCGCGCGCGGCCGACATGAACTTGCGCGCGTCCTTGATGGCTTCGATGTAGAGCAGAATCGCGCGGGTCTTGTGATCCATCGCGAAATAGTCGAGCAGATCGGCGAGATCGACGTCGATCTGATCGCCGATCGAGACGATGCCGGAGAAGCCGACGCCGCGCTGCGCGGCCCAATCGACCATGCCGGCCGCAATTGCGCCTGATTGCGAGATCAACGCGAGATTTCCCGGCCCCGGCATGTGCGCGGCAAAACTCGCGTTGAGGCTCACGCCGGGCATCATGATGCCCAAGCAGTTCGGCCCGATCAGCCGCATGCCGTATTTGCGGGCCGCAGTGATGGCGGCCTCGTGGAGGGACCCCGGTCCGTGACCGAGCCCGGCCGAGACAATCAGGGCACCCGCCGAGCCGCGCCGCGCGGCTTGATCGACGATGCCGGGAACTGCGCGCGCCGGCGCGGTGATGATCACAAGCTCGGGCACGAACGGCAATTGACCGAGGCTGTCCACGGCCGCGACGCCGCCGATCTCGGCATGGCGCGGATTGACGAGGCCGAACTGTCCCCTGAATCCGGCCTTACGGATGTTCTCCAGAACGGCGCGTCCAACGGAGACCGGGCGGGCGCTCGCACCGACGAGCGCAACCGAACGCGGCGACAGCAGGTTCTTCAGACGATAGATTGACATGAAAGCAAATGCGCCCGGTCGGTGGCGGTTCCGATGGTTGACGATCAGGCCGATAAACTGGCGATCCGCCTAGTACGAGAGCATAACCCAGCACGGTGGTTCGCCAATGACGGTCTTTGTCACACCGCCCCAAACGATCTCGTTCAGGCGCGAATGATGGTAGGCGCCCATCACGATCGCATCGATGGCATGGGAACGCCCAGGTTCCGAGCACCTTGCCAATCGAGCTGCCGTTGCCCTTCGCGGTTTCGAACGAGGCGTAGACCCCGTGTTCCCTCAAATGATCGACGAGAGCCGTGCCGGATTGCACGATCGCGTCGGACTTGTCGTCCGCCACGGTCACCACGCGGACTAGGGCTGCTGCCTGAAGGATAGGCAGCGCGTCGCCGACCGCACGCGCCGCACGCGCGGAGTGGTCCCAGGCGATCATGACGTTCTCGAATTCCGGGCGCAGCTCGTCCACATGCTGCTCCGGGCAGAGCAGCACTGGCCGTCCGGATTCGAACAGCAGCGTCTCGATGATGTGCTCGGTTCGGCTGTCGTGTGGCGTCACGGGGAGCAGCGTGAGATCGCTGAAGCGTCCGTGCTCGGCCAGGACTGACGCGATCTGGTCTGCCGGCACCTTGGCCGACCGGCTTTGAGCGCGAATGCCGGTGCGGGAGGTTGCACGGGTGAACGCATCCAGGAGGTGCTGACTGTCGCCCGCGCCAACCGACCCGTTTGCCTCGGCCGCATCGGAATTATCGGGGAGCATCACCTTCGGCCGCACGAAGACATCCTCCTCGAGTGCAAGCGCGGTGATCCTGGCGCCGAGGTCGGCGGCAACGGCCACGCATGTCTCGATCGCAGCAAGGGCCGGGCCGCGTGGCTGGCCGACGAGCGGCAGAAAGACGTCCTTGATCGGCATCGGGATTCTCCTCAGGCGCCAGAATAGGCCGGCTTTGGTCGGGACGCTTGATCCTCGTCAAGCCCGGGAACTCCGACCGTTCGGAAGGAGACGGGCGTTGACCGAAGTCAAGGACTGGCCGCGATCTGCTTCTATGGATTACCCTGATCGCAGGGTGAGCCGCTTCCGACGCATCTGGACGTACCAGCTGGAATGACAGACGATTCTGCGACCCAGGACCGGATCTTTGCGGCGCTCACCGATTCCGTAGGTCATCCGAACGTGAGGCGGATCGATACGCACGCAGCTTCGGTCTTTCTTGAAGGCAGACGCGCTCTGAAGATCAAGCGCGCCGTGCAGTTTCCATTCCTCGATTACTCCACGCTCGAGAAGCGCAAGGCGGCGTGTGAGGAGGAGATCAGGATCAACCGGCCGCTGGCGCCGCAGATCTATCACCGCGTCGTGGCGATCACGGAAGAGCCCGATGGATCGGTGAAGGTCGATGGAAGCGGCCGGCCGATCGAGTATGCGGTCGAGATGTTGCGCTTCGACGAAAGCCGGACGTTGGATCATCTGGCCAAGGCCGGAGCGCTGGATGACACTTTTGCCTCGGCTGTCGCCGACGCGATCGCGGCTTCGCATGCGCAGGCTGTTCGCGCCGACGGCTACGCATGGGTTTCCTCCATCCCCGGCCTGATCGATGGCAACAGCAATGGCCTGCGGACCGGCAATCATTTCGAAGCCGAAGAGATCGCAGAACTCGGCAGAGACTCGCAAGCAATGTTCCTCCGCCTCCGGCCTTTGCTCGAAGAGCGCGGCCGTCAAGGCTTCGTGCGCCGCTGCCATGGCGACCTGCATCTTGCGAACATCGTGTCGATCGACGAGCGGCCGGTGCTGTTCGACGCCATCGAGTTCGACGCCCGGATGGCAACCACCGACGTGGTCTACGATCTCGCATTCGGATTGATGGACCTATTGCACCACGATCAGCCACGCGCGGCCAATATCGTGCTGAACCGCTATCTCGCCGCGACTCCGGTCGAAAATCTCGACGCGCTCTCCGCACTGCCGCTGTTCATGTCCATCCGCGCGGCGATCCGCGCCCAAGTCGCGCTGGCACGGCTGAAGCCGCCGCATTCCGATGATCCCAGTATTCTCGACGAGGCGCGACGCTATTTTGGCCTCGCCCGCGCGCTGATCCAGCCGCCCGCTCCCCGGCTGATTGCAGTCGGCGGATTGTCAGGCACCGGAAAGACAATCTTGGCACGCGCGCTCGCGCCGGAGGTTACGCCGCAGCCGGGCGCCGTCGTGCTGCGCAGCGACCTCGTCCGCAAGCAGATGTTAGGGGTCGAGGACACCGACCGGCTGCCGGCATCCGCATACACACCCGAGGTCACGGCCCGCGTTTACGACACGTTGGCTCAGCACGCCGGGAGGGTGCTGGCGCAAGGCCATTCAACGATCATCGACGGCGTGTTCGCCCGTGAGGACGAACGAGACGCGGTTGCCGCACTGGCGCGCAAGCGCAACGTGCCGCTGAGCGGCCTATTTTTGGTTGCAGACCTCGCGACCCGGCAGGCGCGGATCGGGGGCCGCCGGGGCGACGCATCCGACGCCACGCAAGAGGTTGCCGCGCTGCAAGAGCACTATAATATCGGCCATGTCGGTTGGGCGACCATCGATGCATCCGGGACGCAAGAGCAGACGCTCCAGAACTGCCGGGACGCGATCGCCGAGAGCAAGTAAGGCAATCTGCAAATGGCGCGACCCAGCACGAGTTCGACGGCCGCGCGCGTCAAGCCTGCGGCGAGGCGCAATGCCCTGCCCGGCCGCCTCAGCCCCGGCATGGTCTGCGACACGGCGTTCCGGATCATCGCGCGCCGTCACCTCGCCGCCGTTCGCGCCCAGCATGACGGCACCTGCCGCGGCGATCCCGAGGCACTGCACCAGATCCGGATTGCACTGACGCATCTGCGCACCGCCATCCGCTTCTTCTCGCCGATGGTCGATGACGCCCTTCGGCCGGAGATCTGGACCGAACTGAAATGGCTGAATAGCCAGCTCGGCATGGTGCGGGACCTCGACGTGGCGATCGAGCGGGTCATCGCCGAAAGTAGCGGCGAGTTGACCGTGATTGCCGAGCTCCAGCACTGGGATGAGAAGCGCGCCGAGGGGCATCGCCAGTTGGCGCGCGCGCTGCAATCCGCGCGGTATCGCCGTCTCGTCGCGCAGACGTCAGCCTGGATCGAGAGCGGCCCCTGGTCGACCCGGCGCAGCAAGGAAGCTGCCAGGCTACGCCGCTGCACGCTCGCGGACCACGCAACAGCGAAACTCACGGAATGGGAAAAGACGCTGCTCAAGAAAGCGCGAAAATTGCGCGAGCTCGACGTCGAGAAACGGCACAAGCTGCGGCTTCTCAACAAGCGGCTGACCTATTCGATCGAGTCGCTCGACGACCTGTTCGCAGACGAGTCGCTGACAAAGCAACGGTCGATCCTCAAGCAATTGCGCAAGGCGCAAAAGTCCCTCGGGCGGTTGAATGACGATGCGCGAGGGCAAACCTTGGCGGCGTCATTGAACGAGGCCGTCCTCGAGGCGGGCATTCGCTTCCTCAACCGCAAGCGCGAAAAGAAACTGTTGCGGATCGCCTCGGACGCCTACCGGAAACTCGACAAGCCAAGCCGTTCCGCTCCGCCGACCTTGCGCCGAAAGCGGAGCCTGAGGATTAGACGCTTTCGCCAGACGAGCTGGGCCAGCCGTCGGCTCAGCGCGGAATGACGGCGGTGGCTTCGATTTCGACGCGCGCCGCCTTCTCGACGAGCCGGACGACCTGAACCAGCGCCATCGCCGGGTAGTGCGCGCCGAAGATGGCGCGGTAGGCCTTGCCGAGCTCTTTCAGGTTCGTCAGGTACTCGTCCATGTCGACGACGTACCAGGTCAAGCGCACCAGATGCTCGGGCTGCGCGCCGGCCTCCGCGAGGATCGCGGCGATGTTGCCTAGGGTTTGGCGCACCTGCGCGACAAAACCCTCCGCGAGACGCTCCTCGTCATCCCAGCCGATGACGCCGCCAGTGACGACGATGCGTCCCTCGGCGGCCATACCGTTGGCATAGCCTTTCGGTACCGGCCAACCGGACGGCTGGAGCACCTGCGCCCTGGAGCGGGTTTCATCCTCGGCTGTTGTCGGCAGCACCGCGAGGTGCGGGCCTTTCGGCGTGGTCACTGACAATTCTCTATCCTTCTCATTCCGCCGCGACGCCGGAGGACGGCACCGCGGTCTGCGCCAGTTGCCGCAGGGCAAAGCGCTTTAGTTTGCCGGTCTCGGTCTTCGGTAGTTGCGTCACGAACTCGATCGCGCGCGGATATTTGTAGGGCGCGATCTCGCGTTTGACATGCTCCTGCAACGCAGCCACGAGCTCGGCATCCGGCGTTACGCCTGGCGCGGCAACGACATAGGCCTTCACGATCATGCCGCGCGCCTCGTCCGGTGCGCCGACGACCCCGCATTCGACGACGGAGGGATGCGTGAGCAGCGCCGCCTCGACGTCCGTGCCTGCGATGTTGTAGCCGGCCGACACGATCATGTCGTCCGAGCGCGACTGATACCAGAAATAGCCGTCGCTATCCATCAGATAGGTGTCGCCCGTGATGTTCCAGCCGTTTTGGACGTATTTGCGCTGCCGCTCGTCGGCGAGATAGCGGCAGCCGGTCGGCCCGCGGACCGCGAGCCGTCCCATCGTCCCCGGCGGCAAATCATTGCCGGAATCGTCGACGATCTTCGCTTCATAGCCCGGCACCGGCTTGCCCGTCGCACCGGGGCGGATCTCGTCCTCGGTCGCGCTGATGAAGATGTGCAGCAGCTCGGTCGAGCCGATGCCGTCCATCAGCTTGATGCCGGTCGCCTTTAGCCAGGCATCGAATGTCGGCTTGGGCAGCGTCTCGCCGGCGGACACGCATTTGCGAAGCGAGGAAATATCGCGGCCCGGAAGCTTGCCAATCATCGCCCGGTACGCGGTCGGCGCCGTGAAACAGACCGTGGTCTTGTACTGCTCGATCGCATTCAGAACGTCGTCGGGCGCCGTCTTCTCCAGAACGACAAAGGAGGCGCCGATGTGCATCGGAAACAGCACGCCGCCGAAGCCAAACGTGAAGGCGAGCGGTGCCGAGCCGACGAAGCGATCCGTCTGCTCCGCCCGCAAGATGTTGCGCGCATAACCATCGCAGACCGCCAGCATGTCACGGTGGAAATGCATGGTGCCCTTGGGATCGCCGGTCGTGCCCGACGTGAAAGCGATCAGGCAGACGTCGTCGGATGCAGTATCGACAGCTTTGAACTCCGGACTTGCATCCCCCATCAGCGTCTCGAGCGAGTCGCCGCTGCCGGTGCCCCAATAGACCACGCGCTTGAGGCTGGGGGCTGCGGCTTTCGCTTTCTCCATTTCCTCGGCGAGCTTGCCGTCGCAGAGCGCGAGTGTGATCTCCGCCTTCTGGATCGGATAGGACAGCTCCTTGGCGCGCAACAGCGGCATCGTCGCCACGACAATGCCTCCAGCCTTGATCACCGCCAGATAGGTCGCGACCATCATCGGATTGTTGGCCGAGCGAAGCAGCACGCGCCCGCCGGTGACGAGACCAAGCTTGCCGACCAGCACATTGGCGATGCGGTTCACGAGGGTTTGCAGCTCACGATAGGTGTAGCTGACGGCGGGGCTGATCACGCAGGCAGCGTCGCCGTGTCCCTGCTCGACCCAGCGGTCTAGGAAATAGCTGACGCAGTTCAGGCGGGGCGGATATTGCAGTTCCGGTCGTGTGAAGATGAATTCCGGCCAGAGCTCGCGTGGCGGAAGATGCTGCCGCGCGAACGCATCGACATGGGCTGTCGCGGCATTGTCGTCATGCGAGCCCGAGATTTGAACCTTGGCGGCGTTGGCCATCGCACGCTCCTTTCAGCATGGAAAGCATCCGGCAGCACTCACTCGGAAACATTTTAGGCTTAAAGCAATTTCGCGCAATAGCGCATTTTGGGCATCCCGTGCTTTTTCCGGCGGCAAACGGGATTGGTGGGTGCCTCAGCCGCGGACCTACGCCCGGCGGCGAGCGGCCGATTTCTGCGCCGATGCCTTGGTCTTGGCGAGCAGCCGCATCAATTCGCGCACATCCTTCGGCGTCAGATCGGCGAAGAGATCGGCGATCCAAGTTTCGTGTTCCGCGGCCATTCTGCGAAACTCGGCGCGACCGAGTTTAGTCAGCCGGATCACCTGGACGCGGCGGTCTGTCTCCGACGTGCGGCGGTCGAGATGACCGGATTCCACGAGGCGCTCGACCAGACCGGTGACGTTGCCGTTCGAGACCATCATGCGCTTGGAGACGTCGGACAGCGTCATGCCGTCGGGTGCCTTGTCGAGCTGCGCCATCAGGTCGAAACGGGGCAATGTGACGTCGAAGCGCTGCCGCAACCGGCCACGAACCTCGCCCTCGATCAGGGTCGTGCAGGTCAAGAGGCGCAGCCACAGCCGAAGCTCTTCGGCGTGATCCTCCGGAGTTTCGACGGCCTTGGTCTCGGAATCGAGCATGTTGATGCAGTCACTCACGGCCGGCATTGGCGCCCGGCACGGATCCCCCACGTTTTGAGCTTCAAATAAATCGACGCCGGCTGCAAGCGTAAAGCCGCAACAATCAACCGCATGCCGATTTCTTTAGGCTTCAAATAATTGGCGCGCCACTTGCATGCGGCGCTGCCCGCCGGATGACGACGCTTTGAGCTCGCTTGCCGCGGCAGCAATCATCGGCATAAACTTGGATTGAAGTAGCGGCTTGCAGCGCAAGTCCTGTTATCACGGGGGACAGATCATGAAGACGCAAATGACGTTGGCCGCAGCCGCCTTGCTGCTTGGCACCGCGGTGAGTCCTTCCCTCGCTCAGGAGAAAATCAAGCTCGGGGTGATCGTGACCCTGTCGGGACCCGCCGCTGCACTCGGCCAACAGGTTCGCGACGGCTTTGCGCTCGGGGTCAAGGATCTCGGCGGCAAGATGGGCGGCCGCGAAGTCGAGGTCGTCGTGGTCGACGACGAATTGAAGCCGGACGCAGCGGTCACCAAGGTCAAGGGGCTTCTGGAGCGCGACAAGGTCGACTTCGTGGTCGGCCCGATCTTCTCCAACATCCTTCAGGCGATCCACCGGCCGGTGACGGAATCGAAAACCTTCCTGATCAGCCCCAATGCCGGCCCATCCACTTTTGCCGGCAAGGATTGCAACCCGTTCTTCTATGTGACCTCGTACCAGAACGATCAGGTGCACGAAATTCTCGGCAAGGTCGCGCAGGATCGCGGCTACAAGCGCATGTATCTGATGGTGCCGAATTATCAGGCCGGCAAGGACTCGGTCGCCGGCTTCAAGCTCGACTACAAGGGTGAGATCGTCGAGGAATCCTACATGCCGCTCAACACGCTGGACTTCCAGCCGGAGCTTTCCAAGATTTCATCGCAGAAACCGGATGCGCTCTTCACGTTCATGCCCGGCGGCCTCGGGGTCAATCTCGTCAAGCAATACAAGCAGGCCGGCCTCGCCGACAGCATTCCGGTGCTCTCCGCTTTCACCGTGGATGAATCGACCTTGCCGGCGCAACAGGACGCGGCGGTCGGCATGTTCGGCGGCGCGAACTGGGCGCCCAATCTCGACAATCCCCAGAACAAGAAGTTCGTCGCCGCCTACGAGACCGCCTTTAACGGCGTGCCCGGCACCTACGCCTTCCAGGCCTATGATGCCGCGATGCTGATCGACAGCGCCGTCAAAGCCGTGAAGGGCGATCTCTCCAACAAGGATGCGGTCGCGGCCGCGCTGAAAAAGGCCGACTTCACCTCGCTGCGCGGCGCCTTCAAGTTCAACACCAATGGTTATCCGATCCAGGATTTCTATCTGACCAAGGTCGCCAAGCGCGCGGACGGCAAGTTCCAGACCGAGATCGTTCAGAAAGTCTTTGAGAATTACGGCGACCGCTACGCCAAGGACTGCAAGGCGGCGAACTAAGCCGCACGTCGCGTTGAGGGAGGATCACAATGAAGAGCGAAATCACCGGCATTACACGGGCCAATGAGGGAATCCAGGGCATCTCCTGGAACATTCTTGGCCAGACCTATGTGCCGAAGAGCAACACGGAGCACAGCTTCTCCTGGCATGCGACGCTGCCACCGGGCACGTTCGTGCCGCCGCACATCCATCCCGACCAGGATGAATATCTCTACATGCTGGAGGGCAAGCTCGATTTCATGCTCGGCAATTCCGAGTCGCAGGCGACCGCGGGCGACCTGATCCGGCTCGGCATGGGTGTGCCGCACGGCATCTTCAACAAATCGGAGCAGACCGCGAAGGTGCTGTTCTGGGTGTCACCGACCCGCAAGCTGTTCGACCTGTTCTGGGGCCTCCACAACATGAAGGAACAGAAGCCCGAGGACGTGGTGGCGATGGCCGCCGAGTTCAACATCCACTTCCTGCCGCCACCTCCCGGCGGCTAGCAGGGCATCTTAAGCCCGCACCGCCGCAAGTCCCGGCACTGCGGCGAAGCCGGCCTTGGTGGCATAGCCGCGCACGATCGCCTCGCGCTGGGAATAGCTCAGCACGTTGTCGACATTGTCGAAACCATCAGGCGCGAGCTGCTCGACGGCGTCGATGACGCCTTCGGGACCGCCACGCCTATTGGAGCGGACGATATCCGCGGTCATCGGCAGGCGCTTCTTTTCGTATTCAAGCAATGCCTGGCGCGGATGCTCGGCGCGCACCAGCGCGTCAGCGAGGCAGCGCGCGTCGAGGATGGCCTGCGAAGCGCCATTGGAGCCAACCGGATACATCGGATGCGCGGCATCGCCGAGCAGCGTGACTCTGCCCGACGACCAATAGGGCAACGGATCGCGGTCGCAGGTCGGATATTCGTAGAACTCGGGCGTGGCCGAAATCAGGCTCTTCACGTCGACGTAAGGCACCGAGAAGCGCGCCACATGCGGCATCAGCTCCTCGCGACGGCCCGGCCGCGACCAGTCTTCCTTGCGTGGCGGCGGGGCATTGCCCTCGCCCACCTTCACCAGCACCGCCCAGTTGGTGAGGCGGCTCGCCGGACTCGATCCCTCCGCAATGGGATAGATCACCACCTTGGCGTTGAGGCCACCGGCGACGATCATCGACTTGCCGGTAAGGAATAGCGGCCAATCCCGCGCACCGCGCCATAGCATCAGACCGTTCCAGCACGGCGGCCCCTCGCTCGGGAACAGCGTGTCGCGGACCCGCGAATGGATGCCGTCGGCACCAATCAGGATGTCGCCGCGCGCGGTATGGATGTGCGCGCCTGAGCGGTCGAAGAAGTACGCGGTGACGCCGCTCTCGTCCTGCGTGAAGGCACCGAGGCGGCAGCCGGTGTGGATGGCCTCCGGCCCGAGCCGCTCCTCGACAGCCCGATGGATGACGCCCTGAAGGCGACCGCGGTGGATCGAGAATTGCGGCACATCGTGGCCGGCGTCGATGCCGCGGGCCTCGCGCCAGACTTCCTGGCCGTGACGGTTGAGGTAATAGAGCTGGTCGGTGCGGATCGCGACATCGTCAAGCTGCTGGAGCAAACCGAGGCCTGCCAGCTCGCGCATGGCATGCGGCAGCGTGTTGATGCCGACGCCAAGCTCGCGGATGGTGTCGGACTGCTCGAAGATCTCGCAAGCGAGGCCCCGCGAGCGCAGCATCAATGCGGTGGTGAGACCACCGATACCGCCACCGACGATAATCGCCTTCATCGCCCTCACTCCACTCGGTACACACCAGGCAACGCGGCCAAATTCGCACGGGCGGTCACTCCGCCGCAAGCGGCTTTGTCGCCTCCGCCTTGAGCTCGGCCCGGGTCTTGGGCTTAGCCTTAATTCTCAGCTCCTCGAGATCCTGCCGGTCGCGCACGCTGTTGCGGAAAATCTGATCTTTTCCGGGAAGATATTGCGGCGGGCAGAACGCGTCGTCCGCCCCGTACCAAGCCGCCGCCCGCATGGTGAAGAAGGGATCGACTAGATGCGGCCGCCCGAGCGCAACGAGGTCCGCCCGGCCCGCAGCCAGGATGGTGTTGGCCTGGTCCGCCGTCGTGATATTGCCGACGCACATCGTGGCCACGCGCGCCTCATTGCGGACCTGGTCGGAGAACGGGGTCTGGAACATGCGGCCATAGATCGGCTGCGCATCGCGCACGGTCTGCCCGGTCGAGACGTCGACGAGATCGACGCCGGCCTCGGCAAAGGCGCGCGCGATCGCCACCGCGTCGTCGCCGCCGATGCCACCCTCGGCCCAGTCGGTCGCGGAAATGCGCACCGACATTGGCTTGTGCGACGGCCACACGGCCCGCAGCGCCTCGAAGATTTCGAGCGGAAAGCGCAAACGATTGGCGAGCGAGCCGCCATACTCATCCGTGCGGGTGTTCGTCAGCGGCGAGATGAAGCTCGCAAGCAGATAGCCGTGGGCGCAGTGCAATTCGAGCATGTCGAAGCCGCAGCGTTCGCCGCGCTCGGCCGCCGCGACGAAAGCATCTCTCACTACGTTCATGCCGGCCCGATCGAGCTCGCGCGGAACCTGACTATCGGGGAAATAGGGCAGCGGCGATGCCGAAAACACCTCCCAGCCACCCTCCTCGAGCGGACGATCCATGCCGTCCCACATCAGCCTGGTCGCACCCTTGCGCCCGGCGTGCCCCAGTTGCAGGCAGATTTTTGCGGCTGAATTGGCATGGACGAAATCAACAATGCGCCGCCAGGATGCCTCCTGCTCGTCATTCCACAGTCCTGTGCAGCCGGGCGTGATGCGGGCGTCGCGGGCAACGCAGGTCATCTCCGTGAAGATCAGACCGGCGCCACCGATCGCGCGCGATCCGTAATGCACCAGGTGGAAATCGGTCGGCATGCCCTCCTTCGCCGAATACATGCACATCGGCGACACCACGGCGCGATTGGCGATCTCCATCTCGCGCAGCCGGAATGGCTGGAACAGCGGCACCATCGGCTTCTCGGTGTCGACGTCGAAACCGCTGTCACGAACACGCTTGGCAAACGATCTTTCGACCTCCGCCACGAAGTCGGGAGCGCGGAGTTTCAGATTGTCATAGGTGATCGCCTTCGAGCGCGTCATCACGCCGAAGGCGAACTGCACCGGATCGAAATCCCAGAAGCGGTCGACATGCTCGAACCAGACCAGCGAAACGTCGGCGGCGTGCTGCGTCTTCTCGACCTCCTCGCGCCGCCCGTGCTCATAGACGTCCAGCGCCGCCTTGATGCTGGGCGCCTTGTCCATCGCCTCGGCCAGCGCGATCGCGTCTTCCATTGCGAGCTTGGTGCCTGAGCCAATCGAGAAATGCGCGCTCGCCTTGGCGTCGCCGAGCAGAACCATGTTGTCCTTGACCCAGCGCTTGCTGCGGATCATCGGAAAGTTGCGCCACGTCGAGCGGTTGGTGAGCAGTTGGTGACCGTCGAGGAACCAGCCGAAAATCTCCGCCATTCGCGTAGCCGACTGGGTCTCGTTCAGCCCTGTCAGCCCGGCGCGTTCGAACGTCTCCGGATCGGTCTCGAAAATCCAGGTCGAGTGGCCGGCTTCATATTGATAGGCATGGGCGATGAACGGCCCCCACTCCGTCTCCTGGAAGATGAAGGTGAAGGCATCCAGCGGCCTGGTCGAGCCCATCCAGGCGAACTTGTTGGCACGCAGGTCGACTTTCGGCGCGAAATGATCGACGTATTTGTCACGGAAGCGGCTGTTGATGCCGTCCGCGACCAGGATGAGATCGGCGTCGGCGAAGCGGGATTCGTCTTCGACGTCCGCTTCGAAATTCAGGACGACGCCCAGTTCGCGCGCGCGCGCCTGGAGGATCAGGAGCAGCTTCTGCCGCGAGCAGCCACAAAAGCCGTTGCCGCCGACCCGATGGACCGTTCCGCGGAAGTGCACTGCGATGTCGTCCCAGTAGGCGAATTCCTGGGTGATCCGGCGATAGCTGGGAAGATCGTGCTTCTCGAAATTATCGAGCGTGGCGTCCGAGAACACCACGCCGAAGCCGAAGGTGTCGTCGGCGCGGTTGCGCTCGTATACCGCGATCTCGGCGCTCGGTCGCTGCTTCTTGAGCAGGATTGCAGCGTAGAGACCCGCAGGTCCGCCACCGATGATCGCGACTTTCATGGGAGCCTCGCCAATTCAACCCGCCGAAACTATTTTAAGCCTAAACTAATTGCGCGCAAGTCCCCATTGCGGCAGGCTGCCGGCAAAGCCCGGCTTAGTCGCCCCTGAAGACCGGCTTGACCTTGTTGGCAAAGGCCTCGAAGGCCCGTTCGAAATCGGCCGTCGTCATGCACAGCGCCTGAGCAATAGCCTCCGCCTCGATCGCCTCCTCCACCGACATCGCCCATTCCATGGCCAGCATCCGCTTGGTCATGGTGTTGGCGAAGGTCGGTCCCTCCGCGATTTGCTTGGCGAGCACTTGTGCCTGGGGCAGCACCTGCTCCGGGGTGACGAGGCGGCTGAAGAAGCCCCAGCGCTCGCCCTCCTCCGCGGTCATGAACCGGCCGGTGTAGAGCAACTCGGAAGCGCGGGACTGTCCGATGATCCGCGGCAGGATCGCGCAGGCGCCCATGTCACAACCGGCAAGGCCGACCTTGTTGAAGAGGAATGCTACCTTGGCCCCGCTCGCCGCAAGCCGCATGTCCGACGCCATGGCGATGATCGCGCCCGCGCCGGCACAGATGCCTTCAACCGCGGCAACGATCGGCTGCGGGCAGGCCCGCATCGCCTTGACGAGGTCGCCGGTCATCCGCGTAAACGCCGTCAGCCCCTTGGTGTCCATCTTCACGAGCGGACCGATGATCTCGAACACATCGCCGCCGGACGAGAAATTGGCGCCAGCGCCGGTCATGACGATGGACTTGACCGCATCGTCGAACGCGCAGGCGCGAAAGAAATCGGTCAGTTCGCGATAGCTCTCGAAGGTCAACGGATTCTTTCGTTCCGGACGATTGAGCGTCACGGTTGCAACACCATCGACGACGGCCAGCAGGAAGTGCTGCGGCGAATAGTCCGCAAGCGGTAAGGTCACGGGATTGGCTGGTCTCCTCATACGATCTCCTTGGCTTCCTTGCTCCGCGCCTTTGCCATGCGCGCTAAATCTCACCACCGGCAACAGCGATCGCCTGCCCGGTGATTGCGCCGGCGCCCTCGCCGCACAGCCAGAGCACGGCATCCGCGACCTCCCGAGGAGAGATCAATCGCCCTTGCGGATTATGTTTCGCGAGCTCAGCAATGGCCTGCTCGCGGCTCCGCCCCGTCTTTTTCATGATGTTCTCGATGCTGCCGGCGACGAGATCGGTGTCGGTGAAACCGGGACACACCGCGTTGACGGTCACGTTGCTGCCGGCCATCTCGAGAGCGAGAGACCGCACGAGACCGACCACAGCGTGCTTGGCCGCGGTGTAAGCACTGACATAGGCGTATCCCTTGAGCCCCGCCGTGGACGCGATCGCGACGATACGACCATAGGGACGGTCCTTCATCCCGGGCAGCACAGCGCTGACAGCATGGACCACGCCCATGAAATTGACATCCATCATGCGCGCGAACAGGGCGCTGTCGGATTTGGAGAACGGCGCAGAGTCGGCGCTTCCCGCGTTGGCGATCAGAATATCGATCGGCTTCCGCGCGCTCGCGTCAGCGATGGCCGTTTTCAATGAGGTTTCGTCCGAGACGTCGGCGACGGCCGCAAAATGCGCTGCCCCTGCGCTGACAGCCTCTTCAAGCGTCGCAGCGTTCCGCCCAAGGACGGTCACCGTTGCACCGGCCTCGACGAGCGCTGCTGCGATGGCGCGACCAATGCCGCGACCGCCACCGGTCACCAGCGCGTGCGGCGAATGCGGTAATCCGGACATGCGCTGGCCTTCCTTGCATTCAGCTAATCGCTCTCTCGATATATTTTAACCTTCAAACTTTTGCAAACAAAGCTCGACTCGGCCGCAAACAGCCGCACGCCGGACCCCGGCCCGAAAATTGCTTTAAGTATAAAATTATCTCTTCCCATCCCTCACAGGCCTGTTAGCATCGAAGGGCCGGACAAAAGGATGTCGCGTGTCGCAGCCTGCGCCAATGATAACAAAGGACGGCCGCTTCGCCTATGAAGCAGCGGGCGATCCGGGCGGGACACCTCTGATTTTCCTGCATGGCATCGGGGGTGCGGCACGGGCCTGGCGGCAGCAGCTTGCCACATTCGGCGACCGCTTCCACGCGATTGCATGGGACATGCCGGGCTATGGCGGATCGGCGCCGCTCTCCAGGGTCAGCATCGCTGCCCTGGCGGATGCGCTTCAGCGATTCATCGAGCAGCTTGGTGCGAGCAAGCCAATTCTGGTCGGGCATTCCATCGGCGGCATGATCGTTCAGCAATGGCTGGTGCAATCCGCGAAACCGGCGCGCGCGGTCGTGCTGGCGCAGACCAGCCCCGCCTTCGGCAAGGCCGACGGCGGTTGGCAGACATCGTTTATCGCCGCACGGCTGGGGCCGCTCGATCGCGGCGAAACGATGAAGTCGCTGGCGCCCTCTCTGGTGAAGGAACTGGTGGGCGACGATCCTGATCCCAGGGGAATGGAGCTTGCACGCGAGTGCATGGCAAGCGTGCCCGAGGCGAGCTATCGCGCCATGATGCTGGCGTTGATTGGCTTCGACCAACGCAGCACCCTCAAGGACATTTCCATCCCGACGCTGCTGCTGTCCGGCTCTAAGGACAACAACGCGCCAGCGCCAATGATGGCGAAGACGGCGACCTACATTCCATCTGCCGAGTATGTCGAGTTGGCCGGTGTCGGCCATCTTGCAAACCTTGAGCGCCCCGATGCCTTTGACGAGGCCCTCGGCCGGTTCCTGAACTCCGTCGCGATCAACACGTAGGATGACTGCGCCATGACCATGCAAGTCAGCAAGACCATCGGCGCGAGTGACAAGGTCGCGCTGGATGCACCGATCTTCGATCCCGTCGCATTCCGACTGAGCGACGAGCAGGCCGGCATCATCGCCCGGGCGCGCGAGATCGGCCAGAGCGTGTTCGCCGACCGCGCCGCGACTTACGATCGCGCGGCGATTTTCCCGTCCGAGAATTATCGCGACCTGCATCGCGTCGGCCTGCTCGGTATTGCCGTGCCCAAGAAGCATGGCGGCCTCGGAGCGAATTATCAAACCTACGCCCTCGCGGCAGCCGAAATCGGCCGCTATTGCGGCGCGACTGCGCTCACGTGGAACATGCATGTCTGCTCGACGCTGTGGTCGGGCCCGCTCGCCGACGATCTCGACATGGATGCAGAGACCCGGAACGAGCACGAGGGGCGGCGTGCAGTCCACTACAAGCGCATCGTCGAGGACGGCGCGATCTATTCGCAGCCCTTCTCTGAGGGCGGCGCGGCAGCGGCAGGCGGGGTCGCTTTCGGCACGGAAGCAAGGCCGGTCGAGGGCGGCTGGATCGTCAACGGCAAGAAGATCTTTGCATCACTCTCCGGCCATGCGGACTATTACGGCGTTCTCTGCACCGAGATCGAGGAAGGCGAGAAGGCTTCGCGCCGCAACACGCTTTACCTCGCCATCCCTGCAAAATCGGAAGGCATTTCGGTCGTCGGCGACTGGGATCCGCTCGGCATGCGCGGAACGGTCTCGCGCACGCTGCTGTTCAAGGACGTGTTCGTGCCGGCAGATTCGGCGCTGATGCCGCGGGGCGTCTATTTCCAGGCCGCGATGCGCTGGCCGCACATGTTCCTGACGCTGTCGCCGACCTATATGGGCCTTGCGCAAGCCGCCTATGACTTCACCGTGCGATATTTGCGCGGCGAAGTACCGGGCATGCCGCCGGTTAAGCGCAGGATGTATCCGACCAAGCAGATTGCGGTCGCGCAGATGCAGATCAAGCTCGAGCAGATCAAGGCAATCTGGTTCCAGGCGGTCACCGAGGCGCGCGCCAACCCGAGCAAGGAGCAGGTGCTGCGCGCCTATGCCGCGCAATATTCGGTGATGGAGGGCGCCAATGAGCTCGCCGCGCTCGCGATCCGCACCTGTGGCGGTCAGGCTATGCTGCGCTCGCTGCCGCTCGAGCGGATCTATCGCGACAGCCGCTGCGGCTCGCTGATGTTGCCCTGGACAGCCGAGCTCTGCCTCGACCGGATCGGGCGCGAGGCACTGTACGAGGCCGGCGAAACGGACGACTGACGGTGGACCTCTGTAGTCTGATCGATCGCAACGCGGCGTTCGCGCCAGACAAGACAGCCATCGCCTTCGAAGGCGAACGGTTGAGCTATGCAGCGTTCGCTGCACGGATCGAACGAACGGCGGCGACATTGAAGCAGGAGCTCGGCGTCGCCCGGGGCGACCGCGTGGCCATCCTCGGTCTGAACCGGCCGGACTATCTGGTTCTGCTCTATGCCTGCGCGCGACTCGGCGCGATGCTGGTGCCCCTGAACTGGCGGCTGGCTGTCGCCGAGCAGCTTTTCATCCTCAATGATGCCGGCGCCAAGGTCCTGGTGCTCGAGCAGGCATTTGAGGGAATTCTTGCCGAACTCGAGGGCACTGCAATTGTCGGGCTCGATTTCGAACCGCCTCACGGCACGACGTTCGAAAACCTGTTGGCTCGGAGCCGGGGCACCGGCCGCAACCCGCACACCGATCTCTCCTGCCCGCTCCTCATTGTCTACACATCGGGAACGACCGGACGACCGAAAGGCGCGGTGCTGCGCCAGGAGGCGTTGTTCTGGAACGGCGTCATGAGCCAACACATGCACAACATGACGTCTGACGACCATGTGCTGACGCTGCTGCCGTTCTTCCACGTCGGTGGCCTCAACATCCAGACCACGGCGGCGCTCCAGCTGGGCGCGATGGTCACGGTTCACGCACGCTTCACGCCGGACACCGCGCTTGCAGCCATCGAACGGGAGCGGCCGACCTTGACCGTGATGGTGCCGGCGATCATCCAGGCCGTAAGCGAGCATCCCGCCTGGACCACGACCGACCTTTCGTCACTCAAAGCCGTCGCGACCGGCTCGACCATCGTGCCGCCGCATCTGATCGACCGTTTCGTCGCGCGTGGCGTCCCGGTGCTCCAGGTCTACGGCTCGACGGAAACATGCCCCATTGCAGTCTACACCCGGCTTGGTGGCGATCTCTCGCGCGCGGGCTCGACCGGACTTGCCGGCCTGTGCTGCGAAGCGAAAGTGATTGATCAGGCCGGCAACGAGGTGCCGGCGGGCGCACCGGGCGAGATCGCGGTGCGCGGCCCGAACGTGTTCTTCGAATATTGGGGCAATGCGGACGCCACGCGCGATGCGCTGCACGACGGCTGGTATCGTACCGGCGATATCGGCCTGTGCGACGCGGACGGCTATTTCTGGGTGCGCGACCGCAAGAAGAACATGATCATTTCCGGCGGCGAGAACATCTATCCGGCGGAGGTCGAACGCGTCCTGCTCGAACATCCCGATGTCAGCGAATGCGCCGTGATCGGCCGGCCCGATCCACGCTGGGACGAGGTGCCTATCGCCTATGTGATCCCGCGATCCGGCGGTCGACTGGAAGCAGACGCGTTGAAAGTGCATCTCCAGGCCCAGCTCGCCCGCTACAAGGTTCCGCGCGACATCATTTTCGTCACGGACCTGCCGCGCACAGCGCTCGGCAAGGTCCAGCATTTCCTGCTGAAACAGCTTGATGCGCAATCGCGCACGCAAGGAGAAGCATCTTGAAGATTGCGGTTCTGGGGGGAGGAAACGGCTCTTTCGCGGCCGCGGGGGATTTTGCGCTGTCGGGACATGAGGTCCGGCTCTGGCGCCGCGACGCGGATCAGGTCGCAGCACATCGCGCCGCCGGCTCGCGCGTCCTGGTGAAAGATCATAACGGCCGTCATAACGTGAAATTAGCGCTGGTGACGACCGGCATCGCCGAGGCCGTCAACGGTGCAGAGCTGATCCTGTGCCCTGCCCCCGCCTTCGCGCAGACTGATATCGCACGCCTGCTTGCTCCACATCTGCGGGATGGACAGGTCGTGTTTCTGCCGCCGGCGACCTTCGGCTCGATGATCTTCGCCCAGGCTGCGCGGGATGCGGGCAACCACGCCAAGGCGAGCTTTGCCGAAACCGGGACCTTGCCCTGGCTAACCCGCAAGCACGGCGCGTTCGAGGTCGCGATCACCATCCGCGCCAAGCGACTGCCGGTCGGCATTTTCCCGCTCGATCAGGCGCCGCGCGCACTTGAGGTGATCGGACAGGCTTTCCCCGGCGCAATCGAGCCGTGCGGAGACGCTCTTTCGGGGGCGCTGATGAACGCAGGTCCGATTATCCATCCGCCGCTGATCGTCATGAATGCAGGCCCGATCGAGCATTTCGAAAAGTGGGACATCCACAAGGAAGGAACGCAAGCCGCGATTCGCCAGGTCACCGACGCGCTCGACGGCGAACGGATTGCCGTGCGTGAGGCGCTCGGATATGGCGCACCGCATTTTCCGCTCGCCCATCATTATGCCAAGGAAGGCGAGATCTGGATGTATGGCCGCGGCTCACATGATCGACTGACCGATTCCGGCGACTGGCGCGAGCGGATCGTTCTGACCGAGCATCGCTACATGAGAGAAGATTTGCGGCTTGGGCTATCGCTGCTGGTCTCTGTCGCCGGCCTCGCGGGCGTGGCTACGCCGCTGGCGAAGGCATTCCTGGCCATTGGCGGCGCAATCTGCGGTGAGGATTTTACGCAAGGCGGCCGAACCCTCGAGACGCTGGGCCTCGGCAATCTCGACAAGGCCGGTTTGCAGACGCTTCTTCGCAAGGGATTTTGACCGATGACCAACCGAGCCACAATCGCCTGTCTCGGGGCCGGCCGCATGGGCCGCGGCATCGCCGTCGCGTTCGCCTACGCCGGGCATACGGTCACAATGATCGACATCAAGGCCCGTTCAGCCGAAGATTTCGCCAGGCTGGAGGCAGATGCGCTCGGCGAAATCAGCAAGACCTTTGCCAGCTTGGCGAAGCTGGGGCTACTGACCGAGGCGGATGTCGATCCGCTGATTGCGCGGGTCTCGGTGGTGCCCGCCAGCCAGAGCGCGGCGGCACTGTCCGATGCGGGAATAGTCTTCGAAGGGGTCCCCGAAGTCGTCGCGCTCAAGCGGAATGTGCTGGGGGCCGCCTCAAAGCAAGTCGGGCCCAATACCATCATCGCATCAACGACGTCGACCATCCTTGTCGACGATCTCTCGGGCGCGATCGTGAATCCTCGCCGCTTCCTCAATGTGCACTGGCTCAATCCGGCCTATCTGATCCCGCTGGTGGAGGTTTCGCCCGGTAACGCCACCGACCCCGCCATCATCGAGGAGGTCAAGGCGCTGCTCGAAGGCATCGGCAAGGTGCCGGTGGTCTGCGCAGCCACACCCGGCTTCATCGTCCCGCGCATCCAGGCGCTGGCGATGAACGAGGCCGCGCGCATGGTCGAGGAAGGCGTCGCCAGCGCCGAGGAGATCGACAAGGCGATCCGCTTCGGCTTCGGCTTCCGCTACGCCGTGCTAGGGCTGCTCGAATTCATCGACTGGGGTGGCGGCGACATCCTCTACTATGCCAGCCGCTATCTCGAAGGCGCGCTCGGCAGCGACCGCTATCGTGCACCGGAGGTCATTTCGCGGAACATGCACGAGGGCCGGATCGGCCTGCGCACGGGCGCAGGCTTTCTGGATTATTCAGGCATGGACGTCGACGCCTATCGGACAAAACGGCTTCAGGCCATGGTCGACCTGCTCCGTCACTTTGACCTGGCTCGTCCGCCCGTGCTCGATCGGAACTAGCCGAAGACGTCCTGCAGCACCCCGTCACGCACCACCGCGACGCCATCGAGCTCAATCGTCGTCCCCATCATCGGCAGATCGAAATGGCCGGCCGTGTAGCGGCCGGCGAATTCGTTGGCACCGGTCGAGAACAGGAAGTTGCCGGAGACGGCACGAATTTCGGTGCCGTTGGTGTCGCGCTGGTCATACATCGACAGCGCCTCGTAGCGCGCACCCGGATTCATGCCGAACCCGACATGCGAGACCGCATAGGCTTCCCGATCGCCCCAGGCGGCAAGATAGGCACGCATCATTGCGGCATCAGTGCCCTCGCCTTCCAGTTCGACAACATAATCGTCCTTCAGTGTCATCTTCACCGGCGATGTCAGGTAACGCTTGAAGGTCAGGTTGATGTCGCCGGGCGCCATCACCAGCGTGCCATTGATCGTTCCGCTCTTGGGGAAGCTGACGACGATGCCTCCAGGCCAATGCGCCAGCGTACCGGGCTTGTCCGTCCACCCCCACACGCCGACCGTGGACGCGCCGACCATATCGACGTCGAGCGCCGTGCCGGCCTTTGAAGTCACCCGCATCCGCTTGGTCCCGCGCAGCATCTTCGCCGCCGCGCGAACGCGCTTCTCGAGTGCGGGATCCGGCACCATCCGCTCCAGCGCTTCGGGATGCTCGTTGGAGATCACCAGGATGCGCGCGCCGGCTTTGAGGATCTCGGGTGTCTCCACCGCATGCATCAGGCCCTCGATGGTGCAATCCACCACAAAGCCGGCCTGTTGAAGCGCCGTGATGACCGGGCCGAGCCGCTGGATCGCCTCGCTCGCCCCTGTCGAGCGAACCGGAACGATATTCCGGTTACGCGGGGTCGGCATGACCACGTGAAACGGTCGCGCGCCCAGGCGCAGCAGCGCGAGCTCCGCCAGGTGAACATTCAACGCACGTGACTGGGTTTCCGAGAGGATCGCCGCGGTATCGCCGGCCTTGACGGCGCATCGCTCAAAAATCTCGCAAAATGCGTCGATCCATTTTGCCTCAATGCGATCAGCCAGCATGGCCTACTCCCGTCTTTCTGTTTCTTCTTCGTCAGTTCATGCTTCGGGGAAACCCCGCAGCAGATACGCGCGCACTGCCCCCAGCAGACCATTGAGGATCAGGCCCAACAGCGAGATCGTGATCAGCGGCACGAACATGTCGACGGCCTGAAAGGTCCGGGCCGCCGTGACGAGCACATGTCCGAGCCCGTCGCTCGACGTGATCATCTCCGCCAGAAACACCACGATGCAGGAAATGACAAGGCCGATCCGGCAACCGGTCAGGATCGACGGCATCGCGGCCGGCAGCACCACTTTGAACAGGATCTGATAGCGCGGCGTTCCCGCCGCCATGGCCGACCAGATCAGCTTCTGCTCCACCGTTGAAGCGCCGTAATAAGTAGACAACAAAATGGGAAAGAGTGCATCCGCCGCGACCAGGGTGATCTTCGATCCGTGACCGAAGCCGAGCAGCAGCAGCAATGCTGGATACAGCGCGACCTTGGGCAACGGCGCGAGCACGCGCACGATCGGCCGGACCACGGCGTTGATAGCCGGACTGGCGGCGGCCGCGATGCCGAAGCTGACACCGAGCACGACCGCAATCGCGAAGCCGGCAAACAACCGGATCAGGGTCGCCGCGATCTCCTGCTGAAACGACCATGTCACGAGTTGCTGCAGCAACCTGCCGAAGACATATCCCGGCGGCGGCAGCAACACCGCAGGCGCAAAGCCAAATGACACAAGGCCCTGCCACAGCGCGATCACCAGCACAATCGGCGCGAGCCCAAGGATGATGCTGGTGGAGCGAAGCTGCGGCATCATGAGAAGCTCAGCGGCATATCGAACTGCGGTTCGGACCAGCGCACCAGCCTTGCGCGGACCCGCTCGAAGATTGCATCCAGGCAGATTCCCATCGCGCCGACGATGATGATCATCGCAAAGACGGTGTCGTATTGGCCCATGTCGAGTGCATTGAACAGGATGTTGCCGGCGCCGGACTGACGCGCGATCATCTCGCTGGTGATCATCGTGATCAGCGCCAGCACGAGTCCGGTGCGGCAACCGGTCAGAATTTCCGGCAGCGCCGCCGGCAGTACGATCCGGACCAGCCGTTGCGCAGGCGAAAGCCCCATCGCCGCGCCCGACCATAGCATCTTCTCTTCCACCGCCTTGGCGCCCTCGAAGCTGTGATAGATCACGGGCAGGCTGACGCCGAGGAAGATCACCAGCGTCTTCGTGATGTCACCAACGCCGAGCCACAGCATGATGATCGGCATCAAGGCGGCCTTCGGCACCGGATAGATCACCATCAGGAGCGGATTGAAGAAGGCCGCGACGGCCCGGCTGCGGCCCATCAACAGGCCGAGCGGGATCGAAACCGATACCGCTATGCCAAACCCGACCGCCATGCGGCGGAGCGAGGCCAGGATGTTGATCAGCGCTTCCTTGTCTCCGAGGATGTCCGGGATTGCGCGGATTGCCTCGATCGCCGTCGGAAAGCTGTCGTTCTTTAGCGCGAGTGATGCAACCTGCCATGCCGCAAGAAGCCCGATGCAGGCAAACACCGGGGCGGTACGCTTGGCCAGGGCCGTCAGCGATGTCATGACGCTGATCCCGTATCTTCGACCTCGTCGAACATCCGCTCGATGTCGACAACGTATTTCTGGTAGCGAGTGTCGAGCAGCAGCTCGCTGCGGCGGCGCGGCCGCGGCAGATCGATGTCGATGACCTCGCGGATGCGGCCGGGCGATTTCGACATCATCACGACCTTGTCCGACAGGAAAACCGCTTCGTCCACAGAATGCGTGACGAACAGCACCGTCTTGCGATCACGCTCCCAGATGTTCAACAGATCGTTCTGCAGCCGCGTTCGCGTGTGAGCATCGAGCGCGCCGAACGGCTCGTCCATCAACAGAACCTCAGGATGGTAAGCCAGCGTCCGAGCCAGCGCCACGCGCTGCTTCATGCCGCCGGACAGCTCCTTGGGATAGAAGTTCTCATAGCCCTTGAGCCCGACCATTTCGATCAAGGCTCGGCTCTGTGCTTCCGCCTCGGTGGTGCGCACGCCCTGCTGGCGCGGGCCATACATCACATTGCCCAGCACGGTCTTCCACGGAAACAACGCGAACTCCTGGAATACCGGACCGCGATCCGGCCCTGGTCCCGTGATTATCCGTCCCCTGATCTTTGCTGAGCCGCTGGTTGGGCTGACGAAGCCGCCGACGACGTAAAGCAATGTCGACTTGCCGCAGCCGGATGGACCAAGGATGGAGACGAAGGCTCCCTCCTCGATCGCCAGCGAGATGTCCGATAGCGCCACATGGTCCTTGCGCGCCGAGGTCTGAAATACCTGAGAGACGCTCTCGATCTCGATGATTGCAGAAGCCGGCTTTTGCGGCGTCACCGGTCTCACCCATTCGCTCGATCTCGAAGGCACTACCTTCATCCCGTCTCACTTCATTCGCGCGAACCCTGCGCAACAGGCTTGCTGAACATCCTCCGTCAGCGATGCGAGCTTAGCAAGAAACTTGCCGGACCAGTGGCTGTTTCGGGCCAGGTGCGCCGCGTCATCCGAACCAGGGCCATTCTGCGGGCCCCTCATGGGTGACGGCCCCGCCCGGTGCCTGGCCAACCAATCGCGCATATTTCGCGAGCGCACCGGCACGGTGACGAGGCGGAGGCGGCTCCCAATCGTGTCGGCGAGCAGTGAGTTCCTGCTCGTCGACCAGCATATCCATCCGCCGGTTCGCGGCATCAATCCGGATCCTGTCGCCATCGCGTACCAGCGCCAGCGGACCGCCGACGAAGGCCTCCGGAGACACATAGCCGATGCACATTCCGCGGGTGGCGCCGGAGAACCGCCCATCCGTGATCAGGGCCACCTTCTCGCCCATGCCCTGGCCATAGATCAGCGCGGTAACGCCGAGCATTTCGCGCATGCCGGGACCGCCCACCGGCCCTTCATTGCGGATCACGAGAACCTCGCCCGCCTGATAGGTGCGATCACGAACCGCCGCGACGCAGGCCTCCTCGTCTTCGAAAACGCGCGCCACGCCTTCAAAGAATTGGTTCTTAAGGCCCGCGACCTTGATCACCGCACCATCGGGACAGAGGTTTCCCTTCAGCACGGCCACACCACCATCTGGCATGATCGGGGCACGAGCCGCGTAAACAACATCTCCGTCAGGTGCGTTGGCGGCGCCATATTCTTCGGCAAGTGTACGGCCCGTGATCGACAGGCAATTGCCATCGATATGCCCGCTCTGGATCAGCTCCCGGATCACCACGGCAGCGCCGCCGATGTCGTAGACATCCTTCGCCGTAAATTTGCCTCCCGGCCGCAGGTTTCCGATCAGCGGCGTCCTGGCAAAAACCTCGCCGACATCATCGATCGTGAATGCGATCCCGGCCTCGTTCGCGATCGCCGGCAGATGCAGCGCAGCATTGGTCGAACCGCCCGTGGCAGCCACGATCGCCGCACCGTTTTCCAGGGATTTCCGCGTCACGACGTCGCGCGGCAACGGCCCGCCGCGCTCCAGCATCTCCATGATGAGGCGCCCGGCCCGCCTGGATATCTGCGCGCGCTCGGCATAGACACCCGGCACCATCGACACGTTGGGAATGGTGAGACCCATCGCCTCCGAGACCATCCCCATGGTGTTGGCAGTGAATTGGCCCGCACACGCGCCGATGGTCGGCAGGCAGGCGCGTTCGATCCGTTCGAGCGTGGCACCGTCGATCTCTCCGGTCATGAAGCTGCCGACAGCCTCATAGGAGTCGAGCACGGTCAGGGTCCGCCCGTCGACGCGGCCCGGCAGCGCGCTGCCGCCATAGATGAAAATGGCCGGCACGTTGCACCGGACCATGCCCATCATCACGCCGGGAAGCGTCTTGTCACATCCGCCGTAGCCTATCAATGCATCGTAGGCGAGACCATGGACGACGGCTTCGATCGAGTCGGCAATCAGCTCCCGCGAAAACAGGGAGAACTTCATCCCCTCGTGATTCATGCTGATACCGTCGGAAACCGACACGGTCGAAAATTCGCGCGGCGTGCCGCCGGCCTCCTCGATTCCGGTCTTGGCCGCTGCGACCTGAAAGTCGTGCGTCATGTTGCAGGGCGTCTGTTCGCCCTTCATGCTGACGACGCCTACCATCGGCTTGGCAATCGCAGCGTCGTCGAGCCCCATCGCACGCATGAATGCACGGTGCGGAGCCCGGTCGAGGCCATCCGTCGTGATCCGAGATCGGAGCTTCATCATACGCGCATCTTCTTCATGCAACGTCCCGGATCATCCTGGACGCCGCGACCTTCTCGCTTGGTTCAGTCGCCCCGATCGCCTTATTGAAGCGGAGCGACAATCGTCGAATGCTTGAATTGGGCGACATCCAATTTTGGCAGCATCCCTGTCTCCGCGTAGATGTCCAGCATCTTCTGGATCGCGGGAAAATTCGGTGCCGCCCCCGGATCGCGGCCGAAATCATTGTCCTTGAGCAGATAGGTCTCGAGAACCGGAATAGGTGCTTTCAGGACCTCGTTGACGACCTTCAACGTCTCTTCGCGGTTCGCCAGCGCTTTCTTCATGCCGGAAGTAATGTCACGCACGTAAGCCTTGACCAGTTCCGGGTTCTTGTGGACGAAATCGGCACGGCAGGCTTCCAGGATGTGCACGATGTTCGGCATCGCCTGCGACAGCGAGAACAGTTTGCGCGTGCCGCCCTTTGCCTCCGCACGCGCGGCAAACGGCTGGTTCATGTTGACCGCATCGACGCGGCCCTGCCGCAACGCATCTTCGGAGACGGCAAAGCCGACCTCGACCAGCTTGATGTCCTTGGCCGGATCGATGCCATTCTGCTTCAGCAACAGATTGAACGGGCCCTGGGTGCCGCCGCCGATCACGGAGATCCCGACCGTCTTGCCCTTGAGATCGGCGATCGTCTTGATCGGGGAGTCGTCCATGACAGCCCAGTAGACCGAGAAACCACCGGCCTTCTCGAAGACATGCTGCGCCACGATGTAGGCCTTGAGGTTGCCGCCAACCACACCGTTGGCGAGCGACAGCGGCGCCTGCGTCGCGCAATCCAGCGCGCCCGCCGCCAATGCCTGCGTCATCGGAGCGGTACCCTGAAACTGGGTCCATTCGATGTTGTAGGTCTTGCCGAGATTGGGAAACTCAGCCGGGCGGCGCATCATCCAGTATTTGGATTCCTCGGCCGGAATCGTCCAGCCGACGCGAATTGTCTGCTGTGCCCATGACGAGCCTGCGCTCGCGCTCACGGCGGCTGCCGCCCCCAAAGCCAGGATCCACTTCGAAACGGTTCGCATCGTGCCCACTCCGCTGCCCAGGCGCCGACCGGCGCCATCCAACCCGACCGCGGCAAATGTTTCATGGTTCAAACAATCAAGCAAGCCATGCAGGCCGGGCGGTTTCGTCGTGGGATACGCCATGTATGGTAGCGCAGCGTCGCGCGGTCGCGGAGGGACAGATGAGGCAACCTATGGCTGAAGGAAGCAAGACAGACCCGCAAGGCGTCGAGCGGCTCGGCTATCTCGGCCTTGGACTGATGGGGACACCTATGAGCCGGCGCCTGCTCAAGGCCGGCCATCAGATCACTGTCTGGAACCGTTCGGAAGGGAAAATGGCCGCACTCGTGGAGGCCGGTGCCAGGCGCGCAGCCACCCCCCGCGACTTGATGGAGAGCTCGGACATCGTCTTCATGTGCGTGACGGATGCGGCTGCCGTGGAAGAGGTGATCTTCGGGCCCGAGAGCATCTCAACTGCGCCCGGCGCGGGCAAGCTCGTGGTCGACTTCTCGTCGATCCATCCTGACGCCGCACGAGACCTTGCAACGCGATTGTTAGCAGCGAACGGCGCGGGCTGGATCGATGCGCCGGTGTCCGGTGGTACCAAGGGGGCCGAGGAAGGCACGCTTGCCATCATGGCCGGCGGAAAAGCCAGCGATATCGAGCGGGTCCGCCCCTACGTGCTCGCCATGGCACGCAGGTTCACCCACATGGGCCCGACCGGCGCCGGCCAGACCACAAAGCTATGCAACCAGGTGATCGTCGGATGCGCGATGGCCGTTCTTGCGGAGGCAACACGCCTTGCCGTGAACGCCGGAATCGATGCCAACCGATTGCCCGAAGCACTCGCCGGCGGCTTTGCTGACTCCATTCCGTTGCAGCTGTTCGTTCCGCGGATGGTCCAGGGCATTCACTCACCCCCGCTTGGTCACATCGCTACAATGCTCAAGGACCTCGATACCGTCGCCGATGTCGCGCAGACGACGTCGACCCCGGTGCCCATGGCCTCGCTTGCCGGACAACTTTTCAGGCTCGCCAAGGCCGCGCGAGGCGCGGACGCGGATGCGCTCGAAATCTACAAGCTTTCGGCGGGGCACGCCGAACCGTCGACCGCGAGCTGAAGCACGCTTGGAGTGACTACTTGCGCTCGTCGGCAAGAAATCGGCCAAACGCACCTCGCGCGAAGAGCAGCGGCTCCTTCGCATTGTAAGTATAAGCCTCGACCGCACCGAGAAAGATCACGTGGTCGCCGCCGTAATAGCGATTGACCGAGCGGCATTGAAAATTGGCGACGCTCTCGGCGAGCACCGGCGCGTTGCCGAGGCCCGGCGTCCAGTCGACACCGGTGAACTTGTCATCCGACGACTTGGCAAATTTGCTCGCAAGCGCCTGTTGCGAAACGCCAAGAACGTTGACGGTGAAATGACTGGCATTCTGGAAGATGGTCAAGCTGGAGGAATAGACGACCAGGCTCCAAAGAACCAGCGGAGGATTCAGCGAGACCGAGGCAAACGAATTGCACGTCAGGCCATAGGGCTTGCCGTCAGGAGCCGCGGCTGTGATGATCGTCACTCCCGTGGCGTAGGTGCCTAGCGCACTGCGGAAATCACGGGGATCGATCGGCGAGCTGTCGCTTGCGAGTTCGTTGGCCGGATCGGGAACGGCCGGCTGCTTCGGCAGATCATTCATCGGCCGGCCTCACAGCGTGAGATTCTCGGACGGCAGGCCCAACGCCACGCGTCCATAATTGGTCCCGGCCGCATCGAAATTGAACGCGAGATGCGAATTGATCGCGTGCGCATCGCGGAACTGCCGCTGCAAGGCGCCCGTCGTGAACAGGCCCCGTGCTCCGCTCGCGGCAAACAGCATCGACACCGCATCCGTGCAGAAGTTTACTGAAAAAGCGCCGTCGCGCCGATATCGGGTCTTGGTCGCCATATCGGGGATATGACCCCGCCTTGCATCCTCCATGGCATTCAGACAGGCCGAGCGCATGATCAGGCGTGCAGCGTCGATCTTCGCCGAGGCCTCGGCGATCTTGATCTGGGTGCTTTGAAAGTCGCTCAGCCTGGCGTGGTTGTAGGTGGAAATGCGATGACGGACGACCTCCGCATAATCGTCGAGACACGCCTGCGCGTTTCCCAGCGCGACGCCAGAGAGGACGTAGGGAAATAGCGAGAACACCGGGAGAGCATACAACGGGTTGGGATTGAGCTTGCTTCCCGGCGTCGGCCCACCGTCAAGATCGCCGACCGCAACCGTCATGTCCTCAGGCACGAAAGCGTCCCTGACCTCCACGTCGCAAGACCCTGTCCCGCGCAGCCCCGCGACATTCCAGGTGTCGAGAACCTTGTAGTCGGCTTTCGGCAGCAGAAATATCCGATACTCGATGCCGTCTGCCTCATCGTCGGAGTAGACGACGCTTGCAAGCATGTTCCACGCGCAGGAGGCAACGCCCGAGGAGAACGGCCAGCTGCCGTGGAGCCGGTATCCGCCCTCGACTCGCGTGGCACGTCCGGCCGGAAAAATGAACGAGGACGCGATCAGCGTGTCCGGATCACGACTCCAGACCAGATCCTGCGCCGTCGGTTCGAACATGCCGAGCATCCAGTGATGGCTCGCCAGATTGGCCAGATTCCAGGCCACCGAGGCGTCTGCTTGTCCGAGCAGGTCCGCGCAATCGATCAAGGCGACATAATCGAGCTCGGCGCCGCCAATGCGCCTAGGCTGAAGCATCCGGAACAGGCCGGCGTCGTGCAGATCCTTCTCCGTTTCCGGCGGCAGATGCCGCAACTCCTCTGTCCGGGCCGCTCGCTCGCGCAGCCGTGGGACGAGCGCCCGGGCCTTCGCGATCATTGCCGCATGGGCAGGTTCATCGGATTGCGCCGCTGCGGGCCGGCCCACGCTCCGCTCTTGACCAGGCGCCATTCGTATCCCTCGCTTTCATGCATTTATGCGGCGAGACCCTTGCCAAATCAAGCCGGGGCAGCGCTGTCTGAGTATGGCCGTCCTGAACAGGCGCGGGAAGGATGCGATACAGCGAAGGTGGCGGCATTGCCAAGCGATGGTCCGCCAGCCGCGCGAGGCCTGGCCTGTAGGATCGCCCTTCAGGCTCAGCCCGACGTCGAGGGTTTGCCCGACCCGAAAACGCCCTTTTGGGTGAACTGCGATATCCGACGCTCGTCGTAACCGAGCGTATCGCGCAAGACCTGCTCCGTGTGCTCGCCCAGCAACGGAGCAGCCACAGGATCAACCGGGCCGGTCAAGCTCATGGCAATCGGCGGCTCGATGTTCGGGACCCACCCCGCCGTACGATGCGGAATCCGGTTCAAGCGATGGCGCTCTCGCGCCTCCGGTGCATTGAACCCCTCCTCGACCGTTCGGAGATAGCCGACCGGAATATTGGCCAGCTTCATCTTGGTCATCCAGTTCTCGAGAGTATCGCTCGCAAAGACCTCCGCGATGGCTGCTCGCAAAAGCTCCTTGTGCTCGGAGCGGGCTTTGCGCGTTGCAAACTGCGGATCGGTGATGAGATCGGGCCTGTTCAGCACTTCAACCACCAGCCGGCGATAGAGCCGGTCGTTCGCGCAGGCCATGTAAAGCGGTCCATCGGAGGCCTCGTACACGCCGACGGTAGGTGAGCCACTCGGCGAATTACCAAACCGACCGGGATTTTCGCCGTTGATCAGATAGGCCATGCCATAGAAACCGGTCATGCCCATCGCGACGTCGAACAGGGCGACCTCGACATGCTGGCCGCGACCGAGCCGATCCCGCGCCAACAGCGCCATCAGGATGGCGTTGCAGGCAGACATCCCCGTCGCCATGTCCACGATGGGCGGTCCGGTGCGAACCGCCGGGCCATCGGCAAATCCGTTGAGCGACATGAAGCCGCTTTCCGCCTGCGTGATCGGATCAAAGCCGGGACGCGATGCAAACGGCCCGGTGCGCCCGTAGGCGGAGATCGAGCAATAGACCAGCCGCGGATTGAGCGGCGCAACAGTTTCATAGTCCAGGCCAAATTTCTTCATGACTCCGCTGGAGAAGTTCTCGACGACCACGTCGGCCTGGCGAATCAAATCCAGCGCGATCTCACGAGCCTCCGGCACGGTAAGGTCGAGCGTGATGCCACGCTTGTTGCGATTGAGGCTCAGATAGGCAGCACTCTCTCCACCGATCTCGGCGTGTTCATACGCACGCGTGTCATCGCCTCCGTCTGGATTCTCGATCTTGATGACGTGCGCGCCGAAATCAGCAAGCGTCTGCGTACAGGCCGGGCCGGCAACCACACGCGTGAAATCGACGACCAGCAGACCATCGAGCGCGGTAGGCGCGCCCGTCGCCCGCGACGAACGTTCCGGCAATTGAGGCTTGGTGGGCATCGACGGCGCTCCCTTACATCGGCTTATCGTTGCCGAATTTTCCGCAGGAGCAAACTTAAAGCCCGGCACCGCGGACTTCGCAAGTCCTTCGCCCGCATCGCTTCAATACGCAAACAGGGCCGGCAGCTGTCAAGCTGCCGGGCCTTGAACGTTCCGTGTTTCGCTTCATCTCGCGCGAACCATTTTTGCGTTGCGTGAATCGCGTTCCGCACCACGGGAAACTTGGCTCCTCGTTCAGCGAAGCCGCTTTCGCCAGTACCGTATGCGGCCAAGCCCAGGGCACATGGGGTTCGAAGAGCCGATAGCCCGCCCGGATGAATTATTGGCAGACACCGGATTGTCCGTCGTATCCGGGACGATGCTGTCCCGTCCAGTACGCCGTGCCCTTGCCTCGATCACCCGCATCAGCCTGCACTGGAGGTCACGTCCCCGGTGCCGCTGCAACACACCGACTCTGGAGAAATAACCGCCATTTCGAATGTGCGTTGACGGCACGATACCGGCGAAGGCTACTGGCTCAGCGCCGTGATAGGCAAGCCACCACGCCCCTAACTTGAATTGTGGCAAGGGAGCCGCATTGAAGTACGTCAACCGGTGAAGGTCAACCAATGTATCGGCGATGTCGCCATCGGATGCATCGACGATGCGAATTCTGTGCATGAGACGGTCCGTTGGGTAAGGACGACGTGAGTGGAATGCAGCAATGTCGTCGCGGCTGAGGCTCACTTGCCGAGCACGACCTTGACGCTTAGCCCAACCACACCCATCAGACCGGTGGCGATCACCGTAATCACGGCCTTGAGCGTGTAGCTCTGCGCCTGCTCGACGCTCGTTCGCCATCGGCGCAGATGCTGAAAATCCGCCCTTAGCTCCTTTCGATCGTCATTATCAATTCCGAAAGACGCCAGCACCGATGCCACCGTCCGCAATACGATGGCATCAAAGTTCGCCTGCTGAAGCCTATGTTGCTCAGCCAGCATCTCGGCAACCATCGCCCTGACTTCATCATCTGTCATCTTCACCGCTTGATGATCCTTTCAAAGTTCTCGAAGCCGCGCGTAGCGAAGTAGGAGACAACCAGATTGGCTCCGGAGACCGCAGCGGCGCGAGCACTGGCCCAGCGCCGTGGGCCGGCACGTTCGCGCGTACGCGGCCAGCAATGGTACGGCCGGCGGCGCACCAGGTTCGACGAGTGCGTGGCCGCAACGCGCCGCGGCCGTCCGATCTCGATCGAGACGAAAAAACCCGCGGCGGAAGCTTTCCGCGCGGGTGAACCAAACTCGTTTCGATGATGCCATTCTGCCAGTGTTTTCGCAGACGTGTCAAACGAACGAATTCGCTTAAGCCGCGTTAGGCGATCAGGAGGGCCGGCAGATGACACTCAAGACGACCTCACAAAACACGTCGCCAAATCTTCCTGGACGAAAGCCGCGCAGCGACAAGGAGCGGGACACGCAGGAAGCCGTCGTTGAGGACGCCGGCGACATGGAGGACAAGGACTGCGATCTCGTGAATGGCGAGGGCGGCCCCATCGACCTTCCCACCAAGCCCGGCGATTTGTCGAAGGACGATTAGGCCGCTCCGCAGACGGGGCGCATCTCGCCGGAACTTACGCCACGGCGGCCGCGTTTATTCCTTCAGAAGGAACGTTGTGCGATGAGCCATACCGTACTGGTTGTTGACGACGATCCCAGCGTGCTCGACGTCATCGTTGACATGCTGGAAGATCTCGGCTGCGAAGTCATCAGCGCCCGGAGCGGCCACGATGCGCTCGACCGGCTCAAGCAGAACCAGGATATCTCCATCCTCATTACCGACATCAACATGCCTGGCATGGACGGTCATGAACTGGCCGAGCGGGCCAGGCGAGACCGCCCGGAACTGAAGATCCTGCAATTGTCCGGGCGTGAACCCCGGCGCGACGGCCTTCCCATGATCAGAAAGCCGTTTTCGTTCGAGGAACTCGCCAGCACCATGCAGCGGACCACCGGCATCTGCTGAAGGTCGCAAGCCCAGAAAACGCAAAACAAAACCCGCAGCGGATCGCGTCCGCGCGGGTTGAACCAAACTCTTTTTCGATGATGGCATTATGCCGGTGTTTTGCCCGACGTGTCAACGCGGCGAACGCGGACAAAGGATTCTCTCTCCCCACTCAGATATGTGGTGTGCAACGGGCTTGCTTCAAGCCCCCGACCCTGCCGTAGAACCCTCGACCCGAACACCATTCAACACCAAGGGTCATCACATGCCTGTACTGCTTCCGACGTCCCGGACGCGCGGCCACGCCAAAGGGGCTGGCGCCCGCCACGCGCAAGACCAAGTGAAAGACCACGCGGTGGTGATCGCCGGCGCTGGCCCGACCGGCTTGATGCTGGCCGCGGAGCTCGCGCTCGCGCGTGTCGACGTCGCCGTGGTCGAACGGCGCGCCGACCAGGAGCTAACAGGCACGCGCGCCGGCGGCTTGCACGCGCGCAGCATCGAGATCCTCGACCAGCGCGGCGTCGCGGATCGCTTCCTGCGCGAAGGACAGATCACCCAGCTCGCTGGCTTCGCCTGGACCAGGCTCGACATCAGCGACCTCCCCACCCGCCACGCTTACGGGCTCGCCCTGCGGCAGAGCCACATCGAGCGCATCCTGGCTGACTGGGTCAGCGAGCTCGCGGTGCCGATCTATCGCAACCGCGAGGTGACGGGTTTTGCGCAGGACGAGACCGGCATCGACGTGACGCTCTCCGGCGGCGAGACCTTGCGCGCAAACTATCTGGTCGGCTGTGACGGCGGCCGCAGCCTGGTGCGCAAGGCCGCCGGCATCGACTTCATCGGCACAGGTCCGACGCTGAGCAACCTCATGGCCGAAGTCGAGATGCGAGTGGAGCCAGAATGGGGCCTGCGCCACGACGCGCTCGGCTTTCACGGCCTCAGCAAGACCGCGAGTGGGCGCGTGCTGGTGGTCGTGACCGAAGCGACGCTCGATCGCACGGGCGCGCCCGGCCCCCGCGATCTCAGCGAAGCCCTCGTCGCCGTATACGGCACCGACTTCGGGCTCCAAAACCCGTCCTGGATCTCCCGCTTCACCGATGCGGCACGGCAGGCCGCGTCCTATCGCAGCGGACGCGTGCTGCTCGCCGGCGATGCCGCGCATATCCATCACTCCGTCGGCGGACAAGGCCTCAACACCGGCGTGCAGGACGCCGTCAATCTCGGCTGGAAGCTCGCGCAAGTGGTCAAGGGCCTATCGCCCGAAACCCTGCTCGACACCTACCATGCCGAGCGCCATCCCGTCGGCGCGCGGACCTTGCGCAACACCATGGCGCAAATCGCCTTGCTCCGCCGCGGCGAGGACGGCCTCAAGGCCGCGCGTGAGGTCGTCTCCGAACTGCTCGGCATGGACGAGCCGCGTAAGCGTTTTGGCGCGATGATGAGCGGGCTCGACGTGCACTATGATCTCGGCAAAGGACACGCACTGCTCGGGCGCCGCATCCCCGATCTCGATTTGACAGTCGAAGGGCGTCCGCTGCGACTATTCACGCTGCTGCACGACGCGCGGGGCTTGCTGTTCAATTTTGGCGAGAAGAATAGCTTCGATACCGCACCATGGGCTGATCGCATCAAAACAGTGGATGTCGAACACGACGGCGCCTGGGAGCTTCCGAACATCGGACAAGTCGCAGTACCAAGCGCCGTGCTGGTGCGGCCGGACGGGCACGTGGCCTGGGTGAGAGATCAAAGTCATCACGGACTTGCGGACGCGCTGACGAGGTGGTTCGGGGCGCCTGCGGCGTAACGAGAAGCAGTGCACCCGCCGCCGAAACAAACAGCCCGCGGTTCGCCGCAGGCTGTTGAGTATCAGGTTTTTGCAACCCGACTCAAGATTCGGATGTTGCGCCGCTCGTCGGCTTCCGGTGCGGCTGCGTTTCCGGGCAAGCCAAATTCCAGAGCCGGCCTTTCCGATTCATATGCTAGCCCATCGGCGATCCATTGTGGCCATCCGGTGCCCCTACCTGCTTCAACGCGATTTAGACGCCCTTTCGCTTCCGTGCTCATGCCTCTTCATCTTGGCCCCTGCGAGGTTTTTGTCCCGCGAATTGACGGCCTTGAATTTTGGCCCGTCGATGGCGATGCCCGCCGCACTGAACAGCTCAAGCTTTCGGCACAACGCTACGAACTCGCGACAGACCTCACGAATGGCCTTGCCATTGTCCTTGCGGAACTTAAAGATCGTCTTGAAATCCGGCGCCAGCTGGCCAGTCAACCAGATCATCTCGATATTGCGCTGGCATTCCCGCTCCAAGCGTCAGCTCGACGGAACCTAATTAAGATAGCCGTAGATGTAAGCTTGAGCATCGTACCCGGGTGATGGCTGGGTCGGCCCATGGCTGGACGCCGATGAACCCGAGCTTGCCGAGATCTAGACTCTCGACGAACACGTCGACCGCCGCACTGGATTATCCACGGTCACATAGTCATCGAGCGATGCCGGAAACAGCATGCTTTGCTCGCGATCTGCCCTTTTAACAAAGCGCTTCATTGAGCAGACATACGCGGTAGCTCGCCGATGGCCCCTGAGATCACGCGAACGGCCTTGCGACCGGCGCGGCCTTTAATCCATACGAGGAGGCGCAACTAATGCTCACCGGCGACCAAGCAGTCAACGCATCTTCCACGGGCGCATTCGGCGACCAGAGGACCATGAAGGCGGCCCAATGCGAACTCGCGTCCCTGCGGCCGGCCACTTTAAACGATCATCAGTTCCACTAAGGCTTTGCTAACCAAACAATCCATTCTGAGAGAAATTGCCCATGGCAGACCGCTCCTTATGAAACTGGAAGGATTGCTCGTCTAGGTTGATCACAAAAATGAAGTCGCAGCGCCTTCAAAGACCTCAACAGCAAAAGCGATCGCGTGAAAAACGACACTATCGGCACGTCGGCCGATCCCGGCCTCTGCATCAGGCCTAACGAGACGTTGCCCACGAACTCGGCGTGCCGCTTTGCTTCTCGACGGCGAAGTTGATAGTTCGCAGGGCTGACGAGTCCGAGATTGTCATCTATCGGAACGCCGCACTCCAGGCTCAGACCGAAGACTTGGTCCTAGCATATCTGGTCAATTTAGACCGAGCATGGTTCGTGATTTCATGAAATCCAGCAGTGGCTTATATTTTTCTCGCCTCGATCACATAAGAGCTCTGGCGGCCTACCTCGTTTTCGTGTGGCACTTCACCCATTTAACTACTCAATTTCCGGTGCCGTTCTCGACCGTGCCGCCGTTCCCTTTCGCGCTGGTGGAAGAGGGCCACGTTGGCGTTGGGCTCTTCATGACACTGAGTGGCTACCTATTCGCCAAGCTGGTCAACGGGCAAGCGATCAACTATCCCGCGTTTCTTTGGAGTCGAGCAGTAAGATTAGTACCTCTGCTCGCCGGGTCTTTGGCCGCTTGGTATATTCTTAGCAAGCTTCACGTTGGGTCTCCAATTTACTTTAATCAGATCTGGCGCGGAGTCCTGTTGCCGACATTGCCGAACGGAGCGTGGTCAATCACGGTCGAATTTCACTTCTACCTGCTGTTCCCGTACCTACTTGCGCTGAGCAACCGCTTTGGGCCTTGTGCCCTACTCATCGGCATCTGTCTAAGCCTCTGCCTGCGTGCGCTCCTCTGGGTAAAATACGGAGAGGTCCAGCTCGTGGCGTATTGGACCATTGTCGGGGCGATCGACCAATTTCTTATGGGCATGTTCTTCGCAACGGCTGGACTTGGCGTAAAGGCACGTCGCATCTTGGCTTTCACGTGTGGGCTGCTGTTCCTGGTCTTCTGGCAAATATTCGATGCCAAGGGCGGCTTCTTCAACCTCGATGGGGCCTATCCGTCTCCCTCAGCATTGTGGATAATAATACCGTCGGCGCAGGCCGTCGCCTTTGGCAGTTTCGTGGCGTGGTACGACAACTCAGGAATAAGCGTTCCTCCAAAGGTTGATCTCTGCCTTCGCAAGGTCGGAGAGTGGTCATATTCGATTTATCTCCTGCATTTTTTCCTGCGCGAAGTCTCGATACCCCTCATCGAAGACCGTGCCGGCCAAGACGCCAATTTTTGGTGGGCACTCCCAGCTGCGAGCGTGCTTTTCGCGGCATTCGCACCGTTGGCGGGGCTGTCATTCGAGTTCTTCGAGAAACCGCTTCTACGACTGCGGAAGGCCTACATCGTGCGATCTAAAACGGGTTCGGCGGCGCCGCATACGCATTGAAATCCTGTCCGCTACCTCAGGGGCAGCTATGTCTGAGGTCTGCTATGGGTCCGCCCTTAACGGACTCCAGCCGGCGGCGGTGGCCTGCCTCCGCCTCATTGAGCCTGGGAGATCGTGCGTTTCCTGGGCCAGCCGATCAAAGCGGGCGGCACACCAAATCCGCTGATGACCAGGATTATCGCCCAGTTTCGCGGGATGTAGCCTTCGAAGACAAGTATTATCCTCGACTGAAGTTGCAGACTAGTGGTTCCTGGCGCTTTCGTCGACCCGATGGCCGCGGTGCGGGCCTATCTCGAGGCGGAAAGGTCTCCTGAGTTCACAAACGAAGTGCAACACTTCCATCTGGAGGTGTTGCCATGGGGCGGACTTACAAACAGCTCTCCTTGACGATCGATGCGAGATTGCCCGCCTTTCGGCCAATGGCAGCTCGGTCTTCCGCGAAGTCGATTGACACGGCCCCGTCGGCGCCCAGTCCCACAGATCCGTCGCGCGGATCGCGAAGCCCGATCGTGGCCGCCGGCGTCGACGAGGCGGCCTTCTCCGGACATTCGATGCGCGCCGGTTTCATCACGTCGTCGTTGGATAATCGCGTCGATCCGCTGCTGGTCAGAAGTAAGTCCGGCCCAAGAAACTCAAAACGCTGGTGATCTACGACCGCCGCGACAACGAGCTCGAAGATCATTTCGGCGGTGACTTCCTCTAATCCCACGAGAGGCAACCATGAACGCGAAGACGAACGCCAAGCCTCCGGAGATGCGGGCCGATCAGGCGCCGCCGGCAGACGCAAGCGAGGCTGTGACCGAGCTGGGCGGCGTCGAACTCAACGACCGCAAGCGCCCGCGCATAGGCGAGATCAGGGCGGCCGAGGCCGCGTTCCTCGATCTGATCGCCTTTCTCGCGCCCAATGGCAACCCGATCCGCGAGCTCGACCTTTCCAAGACCAAGGTCGAAGAAGCCGCCATGTGGGCGTCAAGGGTGTGGTCGCGCAGTAAAGGGTTCGCACCCGTCTGTTCTGGAGGCATCATGTCAAACCTCTATCGATCTGGTATCTCCGCTTCGGCGAGCTTCCTTCGCCAGCATTCCACTCCTTTCAGGGCAGTCGCTGCTACCCACTCTCAGGGGAAGAGCACTGCAAGAACGCCGTCGACGAAGGCCTGACACTCAGCGTGCGTTTTGAAGGCGCCCTTGTACTTGCCGAACAGGAAAACCGTTCGGCCGTGTCCCTTTCCGAAGAAGTATTGGCCCACGTGCTGGCCGCTACCATCCTTGAGTTCAAGGGTTAGGAGGCTCTGGGCTGATTTGAGGTCCGTTTCGGGTAGCTTAATCTGCACGGTATGTGTCCCCAGGATTAAGCTGCCCCGACAGTTTAGTATGGCCTGCACTGACTATGCATCAGACCGGCCGACTTGCAGGCATCCTTCATGTCTTGATCGCATACGACGTCAGCCTCGCTATGAGCCATACGAAAGATATGCGCTTTGCCGACTGCAGCCTCTGTAAAGATCAGCTTGGAGCCAAGCATGGTCAAGTAGACCTTCTTTCCAAATTTGAGGGAGCGAGGATCGTCCTCAGTTCGGATGGTCAAACGCGATTGCGCTTCATCAAGTGCATCAAGGACGCGAACAACATCGCAGATCCAATAGTCCGGGCCATCGTAGCTACCATGCGGCACTCGCACCGTGCATTGCACAAACACAAAGGCCTCCGGATCAAGCCACTCCAATACTGCTTTTGTCCGACCCGAAATGAGCCACCAGCCGTAGTAGGGCTCCAGGTCAATTGGCAAGCTGCCGGCCGATCTATCATACACGAACCGCGCAGGCGCGGTAGAAGCCGGCAGACGGAATACCCTGTACGGAGGAAGGATACTTTCGTCCTCGAGCCAATACCCCCTTTGCCTCCCACGCTGTAGTAGGGCCCATTTCGTAAAAGCTGTGGTTTCGCGCTCTGGGTCGTTTCGCAATAGAAACTGCCCTATCCGCGCCCATGACTACGTCCCATTGAACATCATGCCCATCGGGGCACGACGAAGAACGGCCATCAACTGCCAACAAAAAAGCCCGCGGCAACCCCCGCGGGCTCGATCCAAATTCATCTCGATCATGCCATTCTGCCAGTGTTTTGCCCGACGTGTCAAATGACGTATCCTGAATGGGACGCGCGCAACTCTCTCCGCGTATCGTTACAGTCAATTATGCCGAACCATCGGTACAGAAAAGAACGGGCAAGCCTTCGAATCGATCGGAGGCCTGATAACGAGCCGAGAAGCGCTCGCGCGAGTCGCGACCAAACGTATCGCCGTCTTTGACCACAAGCCCGTGCTCAACCAGATAGACGGCAAGACCGTCCACCTTATTGACCAGCGTGGGAAGTGTCAGCTTGTGGGTCTCGAACTCGATTTCACGCTCAGCGAATGCTGACAGCCCCATCGTTACCGCTCCGATGCCTGTCTTTGATCGGAACGGCAATATGTCCACCCACAGTGAGGAAGGATAGTCTGGATACGGCGCAAACGATCGGCTGGACATGTCCAACCATAGATCGGCGGATCGTGCGACCTTGCCATTCCATACAACAGCGCAACATTCCGGCACCGTCGCAATCAATGCGCCGATAACGGCAGTCGTGAGACGAGCGGCGGGCAACGGACGCTGATTTTGGCCAAGCACAGAGACGATCAGATGCCCTCGATGTCGCGCCGCGGCCGCCTTGGCCTGCGGCCATGTCGTGGAAGCGCGCGACCACAAGCCGAGATCGTCAGGAATGGGCGCCGGCATCGACATGACGGCAACAAGCTCGTTGCCACAGCGAATGAGCGGCGAGTTTGCCTGAGCCTGTTGCGCGTCTCCATTCTCTGCAACCTCAGTTGCCAGTTCAGGATGTCGAGCGCGGAGGGCCTTCGCAAGCGCCGCCATGTCCGGCGTTGCCGGCGTGTCCAAAAGGACCAAAGCGAGCAGTGAATTGCTCATCGGCTACCCCGCACAAATTTTGGGAGCGAGATCAGATACACTGCTCTTCGCCCCGAGGTGAATTTTTGCCTTGCTAGAACAAACGCGAACACTGTCAACTCATCCTCTCGCCCGCATCGGGTGGCGAGCCACACGCACGTTGTTCTGAAATCTTCTCGCGCGTGACGATGACATCGGCTTTGCTGCACTGAGCTGGGCAGCGCTCGAGCCGGCCGCAGAGACCACACATGCCACGCTGATCATCCGGCGCGTCCCTTCCCGCGCCAGCTCAGCTCGCTTCTGTCCAAAAGTGAACATTGCCTCAACTTGAGTAACCCGCTCAAACCACTGAACCTGCTCTCGCAATTTAATCCACCGACATATCATATGATATGTCTTCTTCTCAGACGACGGCTGTAAGCTTTATCCATTGGCATCTGCCGGTGATGAGAACGCCCAACAGCGCTCCCGCCCCACGCGAACGAGGGAGACGTGCATGCAGAAGCGACGACGATTCAAGCAGACCACGACACTCGACGAACGGCTCGCCGCGGAGGCCGCGCGGCTGCGCGAGGAGGCGCGCACGCTCGCGCCGGGGCGCCGCCGCGAGATGCTGCTGCGCCAGGCGCGGCAGGACGAGACCGCCATGGATATTGCCGCCTGGCTGCAATCGCCAGGGCTGAGGCCACCGACATGACCCAGCAATATCGCGCTTACCTGGTCGGCGACAACGGCGTGTTCCGATCGGCCGAAGCGTTCGAGGCCGCGTCGGATGCGAACGCCCTCACCTTCGCGCAGCAGTTCACGCAGCACGGCAAGGTCGAGGTCTGGCAGCTCGGCCGCAAGATCGCCGTGCTCGAGCCCGAGCAATCCCCGCCGGGCGTTCTCACGCGTCAATGATCGCGTGATGCCGCAGGCGTCCTGAAGGTCTCGATGGCGAACGAGAACTTGACCTGCATCACGGGACCCTTGGCATCGCGAACGTCGATCGCCATCGTCTGCCTGCCGCCCGCGGCAGGCGCGGAGAGGATAGCATCGCGCGCCATGTCCGCGACCGACTTGGCGGCTTCCGCCTGAACGGCGCGCCAGCTGGCCAGCTCCAAGCCTTCCTCGTCGAGCGCTACACCGGTGTCGTCGCGCAGATCGAAATAATATCGGGGCATTGCAGCATCCTTTGCCCGAATAGGTCCGAAGCGGACAAAGGTTTCCGGAAGTCGCGAAAAAATCTATGGGAGATCAATGGGTTCCGGGAACTTCGCGGTTCCTACCGCGTTCGTGCCTCTTCAGGAAGCCGAAAGCGACAGGGCGAAACGACATTCGGCCCCCTCACTCCTCCGCAAGCTTCCCGACGATGTAGGCATCCACCGTTTCCGCGAACGAGCGCTGCACGCCGACCGCAGTGCCATGCTGGTCGAGCGCGTCGCGCTGGAGCACGCGCAGGCCACGGCCGCGCATGCACACCGGCGCGGTGTTCAGATATTGATCGATGGCGCCGGTCGCGAGCGGGATGGCCTTCGGGTCGCCCCTTGCGATCAGAAGCCGCAAGAGGCTCTGGCATTCGGCCAAGCCTGGCATGGGATCAGCGCCTCACGCCTGCCGTGATTTCGCCGGCCGCTTCACCGGCTGGGTGTGTGTGCCGAACAGCGCCAGCAAAAACGCGACTTCTTCCTTCGAACCGACCTGGATCATGATGATCTCCTTTTCGCTAGGTTGGTCGGGCGCAATGGGCGGGGCGTTCGAGACAACCTGGTTTCAGCACTGTTTCAGGCGTGTTTCGTCGCGGCGCGCCATGTCCACGCTCGCCTGAAATAGGAACAGCTTTTGGGATCAAAAAGTTATTCGCGCGTCGGTCCGGATGCACGACCGGCGCCCCCCACGGCCTCAGCTCGCCCCCCGGGCTGGGGCCGTTTCTTTTCGACGGCCTAGTTTTGATCTTGCCTGGGCTTCTCCCAAGACAGCTTGTTGCAGCCGGAACACCGGAAGATGGCCATCGCGCCGTCCGGTGAACTCACCGCGTCGATGAATGTCATGGGTTTGTTGCACGCAGCACAAATCGGCCGCTGCCTGGTGTCTTGATCCGCCATGCGCGCAAACGCGGGAACGGCGGAAGAGGTTTCTATCGTTCTGGAGGTTGAGGGTGCCAGATCTTCGGAACTTGCTGCTGAAGCAGTGAGATCGATGCCGCGATCTGCTCCCGCGAACGGCGCAGCAATTGTCGTGTCGTTTGGCTTGCATCGAGCTGGTGCATTTTCTGCCGGTCGAGATCCGTCTCGAAGTCCTCGCGGGTGAGCATGACAAGCTCCCGTGTTGCTGCCCATTCGCAGAGTACGTCGAGAGACGATTGAGGACCGTTCACAAGTGAACACAGGGCGGGATGCCCGCCTTCGACCCAGCCGGTCTTCAGGGTCCGCGCTTCTGCGTGACCAGGCGCAGCGCGATGCCGTGCTGCCAGGCGCGCACCCTCACTGCCGCTTCGCTGCGACCAAGCTCGCCGGCGATCTCGTCCGGCCGCGAGCCCGCTTCGGCCAACGCCTTCAGCCGCTCGTGCTCTTCCGCTGTCCACTTCTTCAACAACGGGTAGCGTGATTGCATGATTAGTAGCTGTCTCGCCTGCGTGGTCGATGCAGGCGACAAGCGGGCGAAACCCGCGAAGTTCCTATCCGAGATTGCTATGAGATCTCCGACGGGGCGTCCCGCAGATGGGCCGACGACGGCGCGCGCTCAAATCCAGACGTCCTCGCGGCACGAATCGCACCGATAGATCAGGATCGAGCAATCGCGCCTCACGTCGAAGATCGAGGTCAGGCAGCGCGTGCCCCTCTCGCATTTGGGGCACGCCGGCCCCGGCTTGTAATGCTGATCCGGCCTCGTTGCCGGGCCTGCTTGCTGTTCGCTGCTCATCTCATCCCTCGTTGGAGGACTGAGTTCCTAAGTAGCAAAGTGGACATTCGTTCCAAATCGCACGGGCAGCGCTTCTGATGGAAGCGACGGCCTAGACGCCCCATGATCGCGCCCGCCGATCATCGGCTTCGTCGTGAACCATCAAGCGGGTTTGCCCTGAACGATCAAACCGGCTTGCTGTTGGCGCCCCCCCCCCCGCAGTTCGTCCAGGCTCTCGACGGTGCAGATGCGCGCGGCGCGGCGGGCCAGTTCGTCGTAATTTTGCGCCACCTTGCGCAGCACGTCCCGCGTCTCGGGGTACTCGCAATTGTCCGCCTTGGTGCGAAATTCTTCCGCCCGCATCCGCCAGTAGCGCGGAGGGTGCATCCGCTCGGTGCCCATGGGCCACTCCCCTCGATTGGTCCGACTGTTCGTGTTCGTTAATGGAGAGCGCGTCCAACAGTTCCCGCGCAGATGTTCTGGCCCCGATCGCACGTTCAGATTGCGGCCCGCTGGGACGGCATCTCCCGGGATTGGTCGACTTTAGTTCAAATGCAGCAGGGCGGGTTCGCCAGGATGCAATTGGTTCGCGCCATGCTGGACAATGTCCCTTGCGACCAACGCAATCGGGCAAGGGCCGGAGAGATCATCGATGTATTACGTCGCCGCCGCGTTGCTGGTACTGTCGGGACTGTTCTACTCCGCGAGCCATCACGAGATCGGCTCGTTCGGCGTCACCATGTGCACCTATGGCAGTGCGTTCTGCAACAACCCGCTGATCGTCTTTGCCGGCGCCGCGCTGGCCGGCGCCTGGGGCATGTTCGTCAGCATCAAATAGTCCCGACCGCACGCGCTCAGGAGACAAACGTCTCGCCGGTGCGCGGGTTGCGCACTGGCCGGCCATCGCAGTCCGGTCGCGCTCGGAATGCGTGCCAACGCTGCACCGGGTATTCTTCGATGATGCACTTATACAGGTGTTTTGCCCGACGAGTCAAACGAAATTAGCTTTATCAGAAATCAGCGAGGCGCGCGTTACCCGCAGCCCGGGAACCTTGTTCCCTCATTAGCATTTGTGAAGGACGCGCCCCGACCGAGACCCCTCCTGCCATGACCGACGATGCCGTCAGCCCCACGAAATCCGCACCGTCGCTGTTGCAGAGGCTGGGGCCGGGTCTCGTCACCGGGGCCGCCGACGACGATCCGTCCGGCATCGCCACCTATTCGCAGGCCGGCGCGCAATTCGGTTACGGACTGCTCTGGACGGTATTTCTGACCACGCCGTTCATGATCGCGATCCAGCTCGTCAGCGCCCGGATCGGCCGCGTCACCGGCAAGGGGCTGGCGGCCAACGTCATGCAGATCGCGCCGCGCTGGGCGGTGCTGTCGCTCGTCGCCATGCTGGTCGCCGCCAACACCTTCAACATTGCCGCGGACATCGCGGCGATGGCGGAGGCGCTCTCGCTGGTGATCGGCGGCCTCAACCACGAGCACGCGCTGATCTTCGCGGCGGGCTCGACCCTGCTGCAGGTGTTCCTGCCCTATCGGCGCTATTCGCCGGTGCTGAAATTCCTCACCTTGGCGCTGTTCGCCTATGTCGCGACCGCCTTCACCGTGAAGATCCCGTGGAGCACGGCGCTGCTCGCGGCGGTGTGGCCGAAGACGAATGTCAGCGCCGACTATTTCATGATGGTCGTCGCCGTGCTCGGCACCACGATCAGCCCGTATCTGTTCTTCTGGCAGGCCTCGCAGGAGGTCGAGGAGATGAACCAGGGCAAGCGCGACAAGCCGCTGCGCGAGCTGAAGCGCGGCGGCAGTCCGGAGCTGGCGCGCATCCGGGCCGACACCCTCTCCGGCATGCTGCTCTCCAACGGCATCGCCTTCTTCATCATCCTCACCACCGCCTCGGTGCTGCACGCGAATGGCGTCACCAACATCAACTCGGCGACGGAGGCCGCCGAGGCGCTGCGGCCGCTCGCCGGCGATTTCACCTTCGCCCTGTTCGCGATCGGCATCATCGGCACCGGCCTGCTCGCAATTCCGGTGCTGGCGGGCTCGGCCGCTTACGGCGTGGCGGAGATCTTCGGCTGGCGCGCGACGCTGGAGGCGAAGCCCGACGAGGCGGTCGGCTTCTACACCATCATCGCCGCCGCCACCATCATCGGCTTCGGTCTCGGGTTCACCGGCATCGACTCGATCCACATGCTGGTCTGGAGCGCCGTGCTCAACGGCATCGTCGCCGTTCCGATCATGGCCATGATGATGCTGATCGTCTCGAGCAAGGCGATCATGGGTCGCTTCAAGGGCCGGTCGTGGCTCGTCGCGCTGGGCTGGCTCGGCACCGCGCTGATGGCGCTGGCTGTGCTCGCCCTGCTCGGCTCGTCATTGATCGGCTGACTAGCCTTTGCCTTGCGACAAGGCTGCCGAGATCTGCGAGGCGATGATGAAGGTCGCAAACACAGCCGGCACGCTGATGAAGCGCAGGAATTGGTCGATCGAAAGCATCGCTGTCTCCCCCAAGACAAAAACGTATACGCCCGCCGCGCTATTCCACCCCGTGCGCGGCGTGCTGATCGGCCGTCAGAAACTGATCGGAAATGGCGGCTCCACTCATCGTGAGCAGCGCCAGGATCGAAATCACAGCCAGAAATCTCATGGCCGGAGGGTCGATCCCGATTGTGGCCAAAAAAGTCAGAGCATGGCGCCTTTTCAGGACGATCCCGGGCAAGATCATGGCTGTCCCCACCGGATTCCCCGCGTTTTCCAATAGAACGTTCGGAAGGGGCTTCCCTGCACACCTCGCCAGGCTTCACTGCGCAGGGCCGTTAGCCTAACAATCGTGGCTGGAGCCGGGCTTGCGCCGGCCAAAGAAAAAAGCCCAGCCGGGCAACAGGGAGCGACATGACCCAATCGTCGAAAGCAACAAGTCTCGAAATTCTCGCCTGCGACGCCGGCTGGCGAAACTACCACTTCGTCAAGCTGACGACCGAGGACGGCATCGTGGGCTGGAGCGAGTTCGACGAGGGCTTCGGCTCGCCCGGCGTCGGTGCTGCGATCCAGCGCCTGTCTGCCCGCGTCATCGGGCAGAACGTTTTCCGGCACGAGCGCATCTACGCCGAGCTGTTCGCGGCCACCCGCCCTGCCGCCAGCGGCGTGGTGGCGCAGGCGCTCGGCGCAATCGAGAATGCGCTGCTCGATGCCAAGGCGAAATGTCTCGGTGTTCCCTGCTACGAACTGCTCGGCGGCAAGATCCGCGACCATGTCAGGGTCTATTGGTCGCATTGCGCAACGTGGCGGATCAATCATCCGTCCTGGTACAAGCCGCCGATTGAGAACCTCGACGGCGTCAAGGCAATCGGACGCGAGGTGCGCGAGAAGAAGTTCACCGCGCTCAAAACCAACATCTTCTCCTATGATAACGGCAAACCGACCGGTTGGCGACCGGGCTTCGGCTCGCCCTTCGCTCCCGAGATCAACGTCGATCGCAAAATCCTGCGCGATCTGCGAATGCATCTGGAAGCGATCCGGGACGGTGCAGGCCCCGACGTCGACATCTTGCTTGACTGCAACTTCAACGCCAAGACGGAGGGCTATCTGGAGATCCTGCGCACCATCGCGGACCTCGACATGTTCTGGATCGAGATCGACAGTTTCAATCCGGAAGCGCTCGGTTACATCCGCAGGCAAAGCCCGCATCCGATCTCGTCCTGCGAGACGCTATTGGGCTTGCGGGAATTCCTGCCCTATTTTCGCGAGCAGGCCATGGACGTCGCGATCATCGACACGCCCTGGAACGGCGTCTGGCAGTCGATGAAGATCGCAGCCGCCGCGGAAGCGTTCGAAGTCAACGTTGCCCCGCACAATTTCTACGGCCACCTCTGTTCGATGATGAACGCGCATTTCTGCGCCGCCGTGCCGAACCTGCGCATCATGGAGATCGACATCGATCGCCTGGCGTGGGACCGCGAACTATTCACGCATGAGCCCGAAATTCAGAACGGCCATCTGGTCATTCCGGACCGGCCCGGCTGGGGCACCGATCCGAACGAGGAAGCCCTTCGCGCGCATCCTCCCAAGAGCAGCGGCGGGTTGCTCAACTATGGCCGCAAGAGCTAAGCGTCTTACGGCGTCACTGGATTGACGGTCGGGGACGTCTTTGGCCCCGGCCGCGCTGGCTCGATTGGTGATTTCGGTTCCGTCGGGAGAATTTTGGCACCAGCGGCGCGCGCGGCTTCACCCGTGGTTGCGTACATCGCAACGTGGGCGGGCTGCGTCTTGGCGCGATTCCATGGTCCGTGATCGACGATGAGCATCGCAGCAATCGTCACCGCGGCCACAATCAACGCGATTACGCCGGGATGGCGAAGCGCTGAGGACATGGAGTTTGCGAAGCGATCCGTTGCCATCGTGGAATCCATATGCTTTTCCTCTCACAGGTTAATGCAATCGCGTCCTGCGAGTTCCGCCCTTGGCCAAGGCAAGTTCCAGGCCGATACGGGAACCTGATCGCCCCCAGGCGCTCAGTGTTTCACATCCGGCCGCGCATCGCCGACGAACTGGTCGCGGTTCGGCATCTTGACCGCCGCAAGCGATTTGGCATCGAGCGTCGCATCCGCTCCCACCAGTCCATTCAGGTTCAGGATGTACGCGGACACCGCATAAACCTCCTCATCGCTCAACGATTGCGGCGCGTTCTGCGGCATCGCGCGGCGGATGTAGTCGAACAGCGTCGGCGCATACGGCCAATAGCTACCGACCGTGCGGATCGGCCTTGGCGTTGCGATCGTGCCCTGCCCACCGACGAGCCGGTCACCGAGCCCGCCCTCGCCTTTGTCGCCATGGCATGATGCACATTGCTGGGCGAACACCTCGCGCCCTTGGCTCACCGAGCCGCTTCCCTTCGGCAGAGTGCTGCCGTCGCGTCCGATATCGATATTCCAGCCCGCAATCTCCGCAGCCGTCGCGGGCCGTCCGAGGCCGTACGGGGCTTGCGCCTGCGCGCCACTCGCGAACGCACACAGCACGATGACGACAGCAATGCCGCAAGTCTCACGCCAGCGCATTGGTCACCTCGCCGTCAGCCGCGATGCGCCAAGGCCAGATCGCGTTGTTGTGGTAGAAATAGTTCTCGCCGCGCACCGCGAGCAACTCGGAGAGCGTCGGCTGCACGTAGCCGGTCTCGTCGATAGCACGACTCTGGATCACGGCAGGCTTGCCGTCCCACTGCCAGGGCAGGCGAAAGCGCGTCAACGCTCGCGTCAGCACCGGCTCCTGCAATTGCGCGGATTGCCAACTCTTTCCCTCGTCGACGGACACTTCGACGCGCGCGATCTTGCCATGCCCGCTCCAGGCTATACCGGTGATCTCGTGGAAGCCGGACCCGTTCAGACGCTGGCCGCCCGAAGGCCGCGTGATGATCGACTTCGCCTCCATGTAGAACGAAAATTCACGCGCGGTGCCGTCCGGCAGCAGGTCGGTGTATTTCGAGGTCTCCTCGCGCGAGTAAACCGGCTCCGCAGTCACATGCAGGCGCCGCAGCCACTTCACACTCATATTGCCCTCGAAGCCCGGCAGGAACAGCCGCAGCGGATAGCCCTGCTGCGGACGCAGCCGCTCCCCGTTCTGGCTGTAGACCAGCATGGCGTCCTCAAGGCATTTCTCGATCGGGATGCTGCGCGTCAGCGCAGCCGCGTCGGCACCTTCGGCGACGATCCATTTGGCATCCGGCTTCAATCCGGCCTCCTGGAGCACCAGCTTGAGGCTGACGCCGGTCCATTCTGCACAACTCACCAGACCTACAAGGTCCGACGCGGTCTTGCCGTAAGGCTTGCTGTAGCCGGGATTGCCGGAGCATTCGAGAAAGTGGACGCGCGATTCCGACGGGAAACGCCTGAGATCGTCCATTGTAAAAATCAGCGGGCGCTCGACCAGCCCGTGCAGCATCAACCGGTGCTGGGCCGGATCGATGGTCGGAACGCCACCATGATGACGCTCGTAGAACAGTCCGTTCGGCGTGATGATGCCATCGAGCTCCTGCAATGGCGTCCGGCTGGAGGCCGAGATGTACTGCTTGAGCGTCTTCGAGATGTTCTTGACGACGCCTTTCTCGAACGGTGACGGCGCGCCGTAGGGCTGGCTTCCCATCGGTTCGCCGGGCGCCTTCATCCATTCGGGAATGTTGGGTGGAAGGTTGTGGGTCTCGGCGGCAACCGATGCGCGGGCGCCCAGGACGGTACCACCCGCCACCGCAGCACCGCCGCGCAGAAAGCGGCGGCGAGTCGTCCCCGCGGGTTTGTCGAATGTTCTGCTCATTGGCGGATCCTCGGCTGAAGCGCGACCCGCATGAAACATTCTGCGACGAGCATTTGCAATTCGCACCTGTTTCAAAAACAGTCGATTTCCATCTGGACTGATCTAAATCCGGTGGCGGCGACGGCAGTTCTCTTCTTCGCAATGCACAAACGGCTCGTCCGTCACTCGCCCGGCGCGATCGCATTGCTCGGGGTCGGCCGGTCGGCGATCTGCTGGCCGAACAGACTGCCGATCAGTTCGACCGCGGTGCGCGCGGTGCGGCCACGCTCGTCGAGAAACGGATTGAGCTCGACGATGTCGACTGATCCGACCACGCCGGAATCGTGCAGAAGCTCCATGATCAGATGCGCCTCACGATAGGTCGCTCCGCCCGGCACCGTCGTGCCCACGCCGGGTGCGACGCAGGGGTCGAGAAAATCGACGTCGAAGCTGACATGCAGCACGCCGTTGCTGGCCCTCACGCGCTCGATGACGCGGCGGATCAGCACGGCGACGCCGAACTCGTCGATCTGGCGCATGTCGACAACCCTGATCCGGCGCGTGCGCATCAACTCCTTTTCGAGCTTATCGATTGAGCGCGCGCCGAACAGGTCGAGCCTGTCGGGATCGATCGAGGCGCGCGGATCATCGCCGAGCAATCCGTCGAGGCCGGGTTCGCCGCACAGGAATGCCGCCGACATGCCGTGCATGTTGGCGGTGATCGTCGTCTCCGGCGTATTGTAGTCCGCATGTGCATCGAGCCAGAGCACGAACAGCTCGCGTCCGCGCTCCTGCCAGTGACGGGCCATGGCATTCACCGATCCCATCGACAACGTGTGATCGCCGCCGAGAAAAATCGGCAGCGCGCCGGTTTTCGCTATCTCGTAGCCTTTGCGGCTCAGCACACGCGTCCAGCGCTGGATTTCGCGGTAGTGATTGGCTTTGTCGGGGGGCCTGTCTGCGAGGTCCCGGAGCTCGGCCACCGAGAGATCGCCGTAATCGACGACCTCGAAATCCAGGCTCTCGAGCAATGTCGCAAGGCCGGCGGTGCGGAGCGCCGCAGGGCCCATCAGGGTACCGCGCTGCGAAGCCCCCATGTCGATGGGAGCGCCGAGCAAGGCGATGCGCCGGGCTCGATCCGTCGTGGTCCGGTCGGTCACAGCTGTCTCCTGAGATCAGCAAGATTGAGCCAGCCTAACAGAGATTCGCATCCGTCGTTTCACGGGGGCGGTCGGCGCGGGGGGCGCATCGTCTCGGAACAAAAGCCCGCGCGCCGAATTGCTCATTCAAGGCCGGTACCCGCCGTAAAACCACGGCGCCTGTCGCGGATAGCCAAAGGTCATGCGACCCGCTGTTCAGAACGAGCGCTCGCGCGGATAGCCAAAGGTATCGGCCTCCGCCACTTGATCAGCCCGGAGGTCGCGCACTTGAGCACGGAGATCCCGCAGTCCACCTCACATCCCGGCATGGCCGAGCGCGCCATTGATGTCGCGACGGACGTATCCCGCACCATCGGTGAAGTCGCAGGTGGCCTGCACGCAGCTGTCGACCGCATGACCTCCGCAATCGACGACGCGCGCAAGCCCGGAAAACCCCTCGCGACCGTCGCCGCGATCACGCGCGAAGCACCGCTTGCCAGCCTGTTCGTTGCTTTCCTGTTCGGCGTCGCGGTGGCACGTCGGCGCTAGAAAGACATCAAACTTGCCCCACTTCGGCTTGGCGCCTGAGAGCTTCCGCACAACGTCTTTAGCGTTGGGGGCAAATAGCGCTTCTGGGAGTGGGATTGCGTTCTTTCAGAAACACCCAGCAGGCGTGTCCCTTTCGGTCACCGCAGAAAGAGGCGGACCTGCCGCGATTGGGATCATCATCGCAATGAGAGCCGGACTTTTCCTCACTGATCTCATCCTAATTGTCGCGCGATAAGCAGCGGCATTTTCGAGTGCCGTAGAATGATTGATCCGCACCAGGTGAATACGATTATCTCCACGACCATTTGCGCATTTTTTGCACATTACCCAGACGCAAAAATGGGAATTGAAGAAGCCAAGCTGCTCGCGAAGCAAATTGCGGATGCTCTCAACGAGGCGGGACTGCAGATTTCTGCCCCCGATACGGCGAGTCCAGAAGCTGACTAGATGCCGCTGGGCGATCGTCCAGAGCTCATGTGCGCCACTCTTCCTGACCGGAGATCGGCTGTCGTTCAGCTGGTTCGTTCCTGGCGCTCAGCCAGTTGGGTCCTCAATCACAGCTCCGGCTCTTTCGATCCTCTTCGGCACCAAAATTGCTGCTTATGACAAGAAGGGCTTGCAGTAGCGGTGCACACCACGGACGACGGTCGACGCCCCGGGCCGCACGTGGGGTAGAGGCCGCTAATGGCTCCTGAGTTGTATTGCGGTCTCGACTTTGACGAAGATCAGGTCGCGCTCTCGCTCATCCCAGGTGCGCTCTGTGGATCGAATCCACTGCGAAGCGGCTCATAGGAACAATTCAAAAAACCGTGAGTTTGAATACAAGAAATCCGAAAAGCGAGAGAGGGATGTGATGACGCGGTCCGTGGAAGAATTGAGGCGTGAGTCCGAGCGAAGTCGCGCTGAGTTGGCCGCTACGGTCGATCGGCTGAAAGAGCAGGTCTCGGAGACGGCCGAGGACATCCGCCATAAGGTGTCGCCGCAGCACATCAAGTCGGAAGTATCGGACTATGTCACCCACACGACAAAGAGCTGGGTGGACGGACTGAAACAGCAAGTTATGGACAACCCGATGCGGAGCGTGGCCGCCGGGACCGCCGTGGCGGTTCCACTCCTACGCTTGGCGCGTGGCGTCCCCTTGCCGCTTTTGATGATCGGTGCCGGCTTGGCGCTCACCTCGAAAACCGTGCGAGACCGCGCCGCCGAGGTTTCCGGCCCTGCGATGGACAAGGCGAACGAGGTTTTCGAGGACATGGCGGATCGAGCGCGCGCCATGCAAGGCGATCTCAGGGATCAACTATCTTCCGCCCGCAATCAGGCCGCGAGCATGGCCGACGAGGCGCAAGATTCGACTGCCGGTCTCGCGGCGGATTTACGCGCACAGGCCTCCCAAGCCGCCGAGAGGATTGGCGAGAAGCTCAAGAGCGGGGTGGATGCGGCGAAGGACAGTGCCTCCGCAGCTAAGGACGCTGCCGGAAGGGCGCCCGAACAAGCTCGCGCGATCATTAGCGATAATGCCGCGCTAATCGCCGGGCTTGGGGTGGCGATCGGAGCCATTATCGCAGCCGCTCTTCCGGAAACCAAGGTTGAAGCCAAGGCCATGGGCCAGGCGAGCGACGGCGTGAAGCGGGCCGCCGCCGAGGCCGCTCAGTCCGGATTTGACGCGGCCAAAGATGCCGCAATGTCGGCAGCCGACGCGGCAACAAGCAGAGTCGCCGAGGCCGGCCTCGGTGAGCATGCCAGCCGCATGACTCAGAACCTCGCTGACTCGCTCAAGACAGCCGCCGACGACGTCGTCGGAGCCGCTTTCAATCCCTCCCGCAATTCCAATACCTGAAGGAACACACCATGAGCGATCTAGACCTGAGCAGAGGCACGAATTCAAATGAAGATCGGAACGCGGGTTCTCCGAAGAACCTGAAGGACCAAATGGTGGAGGCTGGAGCGACTGTGAAGCAGCGGGCGGACGAGGCCTTCCGGGCAACCGCTGACATCGCCCAGGACAAGTTCAAGGAAGCCGGGGATGCGGCCAAGGACCTCGCTTCGGGGACCATGGACCAGATTCGCGGCCAGGCACGCGAGCAGCAGCGGACTGGAGCCGAGTTCATTGAGCGACTTGCCGGCAATGTTCGGGAAGCGGCTCGCGCCTTCGAGAGCGATGTGCCTTTTGCCGCCCGCGGCATCAACTCCGCCGCGGACTATGTTGAAGATACCGCCGAGAAGATCCGCAACGGCAGCTTCCGCGATCTCCTCGATGGCGCAACCGATTTCGCGAAGCGTCAGCCAGCCGCTTTCCTTGGCGTCTCGGTGCTAGCCGGTTTCGCCGCCGTCCGCTTCTTGAAGGCCTCCGGCGGTGACTCGCCTTCATCGCGACCTGGAACGAACAGCGGAATGTCCTCGACACAGGGCGACGAATGGCGCGGAACCACCTCTTCCGCCAAAACCGGTCACGCATCAATGCAGGGCTCGTCGGCGCCCGGCAACAATCCGCAGCGAACGACGTCCTTCAAAGGCGGCAGCGTATCATGACCATTCAGCACGATATCAAGACAAGCCAGAACGATCTTCGGACCATCTCCACGCTTGTAGCGGACGCGATGGGGCAGTTCGCCAAGCTGTTCCAGAACGAAATCGACTTGGCCAAGGCTGAACTCAGCGACAGAGTGCAGAAGATAACGGGAGCAGCAGGCTTCATTGCCGGTGGCGCCCTTCTGGTGACCCCCGCCATTGTGATGGCGCTGTTCGCATTGTCGGCGGCGTTGATCTCCGCGGGATGGTCGCAACCGCTTTCCTACCTGACATCCGCGATCCTCGCTGGCGCCATTGCGGGCGTGCTGTTTGCGGTCGGCATCAATCGGATGGACGCCCGCAATCTTGCGCCGCGGGAGACCATCCGGCAGCTGGAAAAGGACAAGGACACCGTGAAGGGAATGGTCCGATGAGGAGCACGCAAACTGGCTTTTTCGACAATCTGGTCGCAGCGGCCAAGGAAAATCCCCTTGCCGCCGTTCTAATTGGAGGCGGCGCGCTGTGGCTTATGGCTGGTGACGACAGGATCAAGGGCGCAGCTCGGTCGACGGCGGCCGCCGCGTCCGGTGTGGTCGATGGCGGGGTGAGCACGATGCGGACTGCGGCATCAGCGATCCAGCGCACTGCGGCGCCTCCCACGGCGCCCGAAATGGATCACATAGGGTCCCTCGATGGCGAAGACACGTTGCAGTCAGCCAAGGACGCTGCATCCGGCGTTCTGTCAGGAACCGCGGACAAGATGAGGGCTCAGTTCGAGGACGGCCTAGAGATGGCGCGGGACGGCTTCGCTAAAGTGCGCGACCAGGTTCCGGGCGGCGAAGCCGTCTCAAAAGCAAAGTCGTCGTTGTCTGATATGCTAGAAAAGCAACCGCTGGTGCTTGGCGTCGTCGGCTTGGCCATTGGCGCCGCAGTCGCAGGGGCATTTAGAACAACCGACATCGAGAATGAGTATGTCGGGGAGACCAGCGATGCTGTAAAGGCCGACCTGAACAGCCGTGTTGGTGCCGTCTCGCAGGCGTTGCGCGAAAACTCCGACACCCTGTTAGCAGAGGTCTCCGATACGGGCGGCGAGGCTCTGGATCGGATCAGGCAGACCGGGATGGACGCAGTCGAAGCAGCCCGTGAAAGGGCCCAGTCGCCTAGTGTGCTGTGACCACTGAAGAGTCGTCGCGACGTCCGCGGCGACTCTTCAGAATTATTCCGCGTACAACATCAGCGCATCATCCAGGTGCCCAGCTCGCGCTCCCCGCTTCGTGATCAGCGCTCCTCGTAGCAGTAGATCCGCTTCGGGGATGGCGCGCTGTCGGTAAGAACAGCTCCTGGTCATCGCGACGACCGCTTGTGGTCACAATGCCAAGATCTCAACGTCAGCAACTCTGGTCCGTCATGCCCTGATAAGCGGACCTCTTGGGAGGGGCCGACACTTCGCCGATAGGCCAGATACGGAAGATCGATCAGCTTTCCGGTTTTCCCGTCAACGGCCGTCCTGCGACTTGAGCGATGTCGCGGGAACCTGCATCGAAGCTCAGGTGTTCAGGCGGCACTGACGGCGGCGCATTCGGCTGCGAAGAATTGCCGCTCGAATGCTTCCGCCGGCATCGGACGGCCGAAGAAATAGCCCTGGCCTTCCTCGCATCCCATGCTCACCAGGAAATCGGCCGTCGCGCGGTTCTCGATGCCTTCGGCCACGACCGTGAGACCGAGCTGTTTGCTGAGACTGATGGTCGACCCGACGATCGCCGCATCGTCGGAATCCGCGAGCAGACCGAGCACGAACGAGCGGTCGATTTTGAGCCCGTCGAGCGGAAACTTTTTCAAATAGCTCAGGCTCGCATACCCGGTACCGAAATCGTCGAACAGGACGCGGACGCCGAGCTGCTGGATGCGTTTGAACATGTCGAGCACGCGCGCTTCATCATGAAGCAGGATGTCCTCGGTGACCTCGAGCTCGAGCAGCGACGGCGTGAGCCCCGTCGCTTCGAGCATCCCCGCAACCGAATGCGCCAGATCGCCGGACTGCAACTGCGAGGGCGACAAATTGATCGCGACGCGCACTCTGTCGCCGGACAATTCCCAGGCGCGTGCCTGACGGCAGGCGGTCTCCATCACCCAGTTTCCGATCCGCTCGGACAGGGCCGAGCTATTGACCACCGGCATGAATTCTCCTGGCGAAACGTAGCCGCGCACGGGATGCCGCCAGCGGATCAGCGCTTCGGCCCCGACCAGGCTGGCATCGACCAGGCGAACCTGGGGCTGGTAGAACAGCTCGAACTCGCCGCGATCGGCGGCAAGCGCCAATTCACTCTCCAGCGTCAGCCGGTTCTCCAGCTCCTCCCGGATCGCGCTCTCGAAGATCACATGGCTGCCCCGCCGGGTCAGCTTTGCCTTGCTCAGAGCGAGATGGGCATTGCTCAGGAGATCGTCGGCGTTGTGCCCGCCTTCCGGATGGATGGCGACGCCGATGCTGATTCTGACGCGATGCTGCCGCGTGCCGGTCGCAAGCGGCGCTTCGAAGGCGCGCGCGATGCGCTCGGCGAACTCTGCGTCACCATCGGCGCCTTTGCGCGCAATGGCGAATTCGTCTCCGCCAAGCCGGGCAACGACAGCGCCGCGCGCCTCGGCTCTCAGGCGACCAGCGACCGCCTGCAGCACGAGATCTCCGGCCGAATGACCCAGCATGTCATTGATGCTCTGGAAGCCGTCGAGCCCGATCACGAGCAACGCGACCTCGCAAGGGCGCTGCCCCGCATCCGCGATCATGCCGACCAGTCCGGCATGCAGCGTGTTGCGGTTGGCAAGACCGGTCAGCGCGTCGTACTCGGCGAGATATCTGACGCGTTCGGCCTCACGCTTGCGGACCGAGATATCGCGCAGGATGGCTCCGTACTGGAAGCCGTCCGTTCCCTGCCAGCCCGAGAAGCTCGCCTCGACCGGGAAAGTTTCACCGTTCTTGCGCCGCCCTTCGAACTCGACGACGACCGCCCCGCCAGGGACCAGGAGTGCCTGGCGCGCGGCGTCGCGCATGGACGGCCTCGCGTCACCGTCCCCCGCCACGGCGCACAACGTTTCGAACGGGCGGCCGATGATCTCGGCGGGCAGATAGCCGAAGATCGCACTGGCGCCGGGATTCCACACGGTGATGAGCTGATCTTCGTCGGTGCAGATGAGGGCATCGCCGAGTGACATCGCGATACGATGAAAGCGGCTTTCGGCGATGCGCCCCAGGAGACCTCGGAAATCGATTTCGTCGAGTGCAATTGCCGTCAGATAGGCGACAATCGCGATGTGGAACAGCGATGTGTCGATGATGAAGGGCCATCTTGCCTGCACGAGGACCGCCACCAGCTCGAAAACCGCCCCGACCGAGATCAGGATTGCGACGCGAATTCCCGGTCCCAAGCGGCGCCACGAATACACCATCAGCAGGCAGATCCCAGCGAGACCCAGGATCATGCCGGTATCAGAGGTCCAGCGCAGCATCCGGTTCTGGAGGATCGATTCCGCTGCCAGCGCCTGGAGGATGGGTCCGGAGATAATGCGGCCATTCGGAACGCTGAAGCGGTCGCCGAGTTCGAGCGCCATCGCTCCAATGATGATCTTCTTGTCTCTCAGCTTGTCGAGAGTGGCGGTTTCGCCGCGGAGCACGTCGACGTAGGAGACACTCGGAACCGAGCCCGCCCGAATGCTGAAATCGATCAGGAAAGGCGGCCGCCGATTGGCGTCCTGCCCGGCCAGCACGACGGCCATCGACGGCATCACGGCCTCGCCGAGCTTCTCGCCGAACGGATAGCGGCGAACGAGCCCGTCGGATTCGATCGCGACATTGACCAGCGCCGGCCACGACTGGTTGCCGAACGGCTTCAGGGGGCGATTGATGTGAGCTGCGCCGCCATTCGGCGCGGGCTGCTTGAAGGACGGCAGGATGGTCGAGCCCCCGGCCTCACGCAGCGCTTTGACGAAAGCCTCGTCGGAGGCCGGATCGGATGGCGAGCTGAAATCGACGTCGAAAGCGACGTCCTGCGCCCCCGCGGCCTCTAACCTGTGCAATAGTTCCGCGTGCAGCCGGCGCGGCCAGGGCCACACCCCGATCTGATCGATCGAGGGCGAGTCGATGGCCACCACGACGACATTGCCGGTCGCGGCACGCGATTGCCAGGCGAACCGCAGGTCGGTCAGCGCGTTGCGAAGCGCACCATGCCACCCCGTGGACAGCACGATCGCCAGCGCTGTCACGACAAGAATATGCGGCCGAAAGCGTCCCACCCGATCCTCCTGCGCACCCGCTTCCGCAGGTGCGCCCCCTCATCCCCTAAGACATCGCCTCAGTGCTTGTTGTGGCCAAGGGCATTGCCGTGACCATTGCTGCCGTTGCCGCCGCCATTGCCGTTGCCGTTGCCGTTGTTACCCCGGCCGTTACCGGTGGCGCCGTTGTTGCCGTTACCATTGCCGGAATTCCCACTGCCGGAATTGCCGTTACCGGATTTGCCCTCGTCCGGTTTGGTCTTGCCACCGGAGTCTCCGTTGCCGCCGCCAGAGCCGTCGCTGGATGCACCGGCCTTGGTGGCGGCTATTGTCGTGCTCGCAGCCGACGAACTGGTGCCAGCCGTCACGCCGCTGCTCGTGGTCACCGCAGTCTGGGCGGTGCCGTTGGATGCCGTTGTGCCCGCTTTCGAGTCGCCCCAGACCGTCTCGGTGCTGGCGTAAGAGTTGCGCGCCTGTCCGGGGGCACCGCCGCCGTGGGCGAGCCCGTGCGTGACCTTGTGGACGTTCAGCTTGACCTCGCCCAGCGAACTCGAGATGCGCACGACGCCGGGCTTTGCAGCATCAGCCTTGGCAGCACCGCCCTTGGGCGCGTGAGCTCCGGCCGCCTGTTGCGATGGCTTGGGCGCGGCGGCCGCCTTGGCGCCCTTGTCGATCGGACCGAGCGCATGGATCGCATGGCCGTTCGCGGCGTTGCGCGGGGCCGACAGGCCCGATTTCGGGACCGGGACGCGCTCGATGCTCGAGGCGCGCGGCTTGCCGTGCTCGATCGGATTGAAGGTGCCGGAGCCGCTCAGAGAGAGGCCGGGCTTGCCATGCTCGAAGACGGTGGCGGCCTGCCCCGGCAGGACCTGGGCGATCTGCCCGGTCTTGAAGTCGGAGACCTCGACTTGGCCGCGAAGCACGCCCACCTTGGTGCTGCCCGCATTCACGGTGACGCTGAACTGGGTGCCCTTGACCACGGCGGCGAGATAGGGCGTCTCGACCTCGAAGTGCTTGACGTTGCGCTTCTCGACCTCGAGCAGGATCGAGCCCGCCTGCTGGATGATGGTGGTGGAAAGGCCTTCCTTGCTCTCGGTCGGTAAACCCACCACCGAGTTGGGAGAGATCAGGATCGTTTCCTCGCCGCGGACGAGCAGCACGCGGCCATTTCGTCCGGTGCGAATGGTATCGCCGGGCTTGAGTGCCTCCTGTTGGTCCAGCGAAACCTGCTGCGCGCCGCTGGTGGCGACCCAGACCTCGCCGCTGGCCTTGCCGACCGACCAGACGCCCTCGTCCGCGGCGGATGCGACGGAGGCCGTTCCCAGGATCAGCGCAGCCGCCAAGGCGCACCGCATTCCAATTTTGCTCAGCATGACGATCCTCAGTCCCCGTTACAGCCGGCCTTGAGGGGTATCCGAAATCACTCAACATAGGATTAGCAGGAAGCGGCCACCGGAGCGGTCGCGTTAACCATTCGTTGACCATAAAAAACTATGAAAAATCATGTGGCTAACGAACCCTTACCGCTTCACGGGCGCATCTCCGTCAAACTACGGGGACAAGCGAGTCGCGCGCGTTGGGAAGCGGCATCTCGTTACCACAGCGGTGCTGTTGGCGCCGATCTTCGCGGGAGTTCCTCAGGCTTTCGCTCAGCAGGCGAACCAGCCAGGGTTCGATCCGCGCCAACCTCAGAAATATTTTGAAAACCAAACCGAGCGGGAATCGCTGAGCCGTCCGCCGGTCAGGCTCCCGACAGTCGACCAGCCCAGCACCGGCGGCGCTACCAAGCCTCAGTTCGTGCTGCGCGGCATCAACGTCAGCGGAGCCCGGGCCGTTTCGCCCGATCGTATCGCCGCGGTCTATCAGCCTTATGTCGGTAAGAAGGTTTCGCAGGCGGATCTCGCCGCGATCGCCGGCGCGATCAGCGATCTCTACCGCGCCGATGGTTTTCACTTGAGCCGGGCGATCGTGCCGCCGCAGGACATTGCCGACGGCCTGCTCCGGATCCAGGTGATCGAAGGGGCCATCGTGCAGGCCGAACTGAAAGGCGATGGCGCCGAGCAGTTCGGCGTGAGACCGATGCTTGGGCCGGTTCTGGCCGAGCAACCGTCGCGCCTGGCAACGCTGGAACGCCAGCTCTTTCTCATCAACGGCAGACCTGGTGTCCGGATCACCGATACCGCACTGGAGGAGATCGGCGGTGCGACCGGCCGCTTCCGCCTCATCGTCTATTTGAAGACCTGGCACGTCTTCTCCTCATTCGGTCTGGACAATCTCGGCTCATCATCAGTCGGGCCGTGGCAGACCTACGCGACCGGCGCGTTCAACTCCTATCTCACCCCCGGCGACACGCTGGCGGTCAACCTGTCGACCATCGCCAACGACCCCCGCCAGCTTGGCTTCGCACGGCTGTCCTACGATGCACCTGTCGGTGTCGACGGCGTGCGTCTCGGCGGGTCCGTCCTGTACAGCGCGGTTCGGCCGGGCGATGCCCGCCGCCTCGACAGCGACATCACCACGACCGAGGCGTTCGAGCTGCGTGCCGGCATCGTCCCATTGCAGTCGCAATCCTCCTCGCTGACCCTGACCGCGGCGACGACCTTCAGCAACGTGTCCGAGCATGATCTTTACGGCCCCTGGTACAACGACCACATCAGGACCGCGAGCCTGACCGCCGACTACCGGCTCCAGGATCATTTCGGCGGCACCAATTTCGCGACGCTGACCTACCGCCAGGGCCTCGACATCTTCGGTGCCTCGCATTTCGACGACGACCTGTTGTCGCGCGACGGCGCGTCATCGAACTTCTCCGTGCTGAACCTCTGGTTCACGCGCTACCAGACGCTCAACGATGTCTGGTCGCTCAAGGTCTCCGCTGCGAGCCAGACGGCGTCACGGCCGCTGTTCACCTCGCAGCAATTCTATCTCGGCGGCGCTGCCTTCGGGCGCGGCTATGGCGCAGCCGAGATCAGCGGTGACAACGGTCTTGCCGGCTCGCTCGAACTGCGCTTCGACCAGAAGCTCAATTTCCGCTACTGGACCGGCTATCAGCTCTACGCGTTCGGTGACGCCGGTGCAGTCTGGAACTACGGTTACCGCCTGAGCGAGGGCCTGTCGCTGACCTCGGCCGGAGCTGGCGTGCGGTTCTTCCTGCCGGACGATTTCCAGGCTGATCTCGGCGTGGCCCTCCCCCTGAGCTACCGGGCGCCCGACAACGAGCGCCGCAGCCCGCGCTTCCTGTTTACTCTGTCAAGCGCGCTGCGGCTCTGCTCCGAACGCGGCAAGGGCGGTTGTCTGTAAACCCCTTGTCCTTCGCGCTGTAGCCCTCGAGGTGCGGCCCTTTTTGGGCCCAGGCTCATAGTCTTGCCTAAATTTAATCCCGTAACCTGCTCACGATCGCTCGATCCGGGAGTTCCCAACGACCATGTTCAGTCAAAAGTGATTTGAGACGGAACCATGAAAAAGGTGTTTGCAGTTCTGGCGTTTCTCTCCGTCCTCGGCGTCGGCCAGTATTTCGTCGTCAGCCGGTTCGCGATCCGCCATGAGGTGTTGACCCTGTTCGACGCCGCCCGCCAGCGGCCGATTGCGGTCGAAATCGCTGTACGGCGCGATTACGAGACCAAGGCCAATCTCGGGCTCTGGAAGCTCCCGCTCGCCATCATCAGCAACGGCAATACCGTCAAGGCCACCGAATATTCCTTCTTGGCCAACGTGCTCGCCGCACGCGGTTATCTCGTCGCCAGCATCCAGCAGGATTTGCCGAGCGATCCGCCGCTGATGACCAAGGCCGGTCAGCAATATGTCGGCCGGCGCGAGGTCTATATCCGCTGCGAGGCCAACATCCTCTTCACCTTGGGCGAGTTGAAGCGGCGGCAGGAGAACGCCGACTACGACCACATCACGCTCGTCGGCCATTCCAACGGTGGCGACGTTTCGATGTATGTCGCCCATCAGCACCCGGAGCTGGTGTCGAAAGTGATCACGCTCGACAATCTGCGGGTGCCTTTCGTGCTTAGCGACAACATGAAGATCCTGTCGTTCCGCTCGAAGGATCCGCATTTTGTAACCGATCCCGGCGTGCTGCCGACGCCGGAAGAGGCCAAGGCGCGCGGCATCGACATTATCCACACTGGCGCACAGCATACCGAGATGAGCGATCGCGGTCCCGATGCGGTCAAGGAGAAGATCCAGGCGACACTCGACCGCTTCCTGCGCGACAGCGCCAGCAGCGCGCTCGCCCCGGCCGATACGCGAAGCCCGATGATCATGAACCCCGGCGACTATTAGTCCGGCCCTTGCGGCAGATCAAGGCTGCCGCGAGCCGACCACGATAGAAAGGCCTCGCCATCTCGGAGAGGCACGTGTCGCACTCCATCGAAAGCCTCGATACAAAAAGACTCGATACGACAAGCTTTGGCCTGCCCGCGGCAAGGACGCCGAGATTCGCCCGGCATCTCTATCGTTCGGCTCGAAAGCTGCTGCGGTCGATCATCGCCCGCATCGACCTCTCGCAGTTTCCGGGTTCGTGTTGCGGATGAGGACGGCGTCGCGAGCCAACAACACACAGGGCTTCCCTATGCACCGGCATTTAAGACGAATTTGCCTGCTGGTTGCAATGCCCTCAAGCGAGGGCACGTCGTCCGCTCCTGCCTAGCGTAATTTTGAAACAAGAGTACTTCCTCCATGTCCCGTCCGCTTCTGGCGCTGTCATTGGCCAACCTCACATTGGCGCAGCTCGCGACCACAGATGGTCTGAGGAGGCTCGCGAACCGGCGCAGCTTCGATACCTTCCTGCGGGAGGCCTATGTCAAGCACGCCATTCAATCGGTGCTGCTGATCGACATGGACCAGTTCAAGGGCGCCCTGGGCCACCAGGCCAGGGAGTTGCCTCCAGCGCATTGCCGAGGTGATCGGAAGCGCCACCGCAAACACCGGAGGATTGTCGGCGCGGTATGGCGGCGAGGAATTCGCGGTGATCCTGCCCGGCGTGAACGAAGAAAGGGCGGTGAAGGTGGCCGACGCGATTCGGATGCTGGTCGCTCGTTTGCAGATCCACCATCCGCGCTCGCCACGAAAGTACGTGACGATAAGCCTGGGCGTTGCCGAAAAGGGCGACGCCACCACGGATGAGTTGGCGCTCACCCGTGACACTGACATCGCTTGTACCACGCAAAGGTACAGGGCCGGGACTGCTCGGTCGCAGACTCGTCGCTGGTATCCTCGCGCCTGGAAATGCCGTCGCTGGTGCCCTCACTGCCTGATCTGGAGGGCGCGTGATGAGAGCACCGGACAAGCGAGGGACACGGCGAGTTGAGTTCGAGCGGGCCATTCCGGCGAGCATGATGGCGATCGACGGAACGCGGCAGCGCGCTTGCACTTTGAAAGACGTATCTGACGTCGGAGCCAAGCTTTCATTGAGGGCTCCGTGGAGGGGCTGCTTTTGAAGGAGTTTTTCCTGGTGCTCGTCCACCGGGCATTGCCTATCGCCGATGCGAACTGGCGTGGGTACCGGCGAGAACGCCGATATGATGGATATCATCCAAGATTGGATCGTCGACCGACGAAGTCTTCTGAACTGCGATAACAATTTCGCGCTGCTGTCTAGAAGCTTGGTTCAATGCATGAAGGGTTTCGGGCGGCAGGCGAACACCGGATAAGTCGCACCGGGGAATGGCTCAAGGTCGCGCATAGAATCGCAAAGAAGCGTCTCACGGCCCTATTCATCGGCGCGTCCGACCGCACTAACAGCTTTTGACCACCGCTCTCGATTTCGGCAGACAGCGTATTCCAATCCGCAACGCCAAACATCTTAGAAACCAGCTCAAGGCTCTCGCTATGACTGATATTGACAGCTCTTGCGGAAAGAGAACTGCGCAGCGTATGCGCCATAGCCTTTGCATCGCGAAAATCGCGCGTGACTTCTTCCTTTGAGTAGAGCGAACCCGGTATGTCAGGTGGTGCGTTTCTGACCCGGATGCTCCGATCAAGGGAAGCCATGAAGGGCGGCCCGATACTTTTACCGTTCCCGTAAGGGTGCAACCAGCTGGTCGTATCAACCGGCGCGAAGTTTCGCCGAGATATAGCCGAGTGTCAATCAGGCGTTTCGCGCCAACACGGGCCGGCTGAATTTGCGCGCATGGCCCATAGCGGCCCAATCGCGGAATGGTGCGCAAGGGCAGCTTTTAGCCCTTCGCTACCGTTGACGTGGAGCCGCGGCATGTCGGTTTAGAGGGCAGACCGGAAGTTTACAATGGAGCGCCGGACCGGCGCTTTTGACTGATTGCGGACATTTTTAGGAGCCGAGTAACGGGTTAGACCTACAGTTGACCGATTTCGAGAACCGAAGCAGCTTTCGTGAGAACCTGGCCTTAAACGTTAGTTACTTTGCTCATCTATCTCTAAGACGCAAAGCCACTTGGGTTTCCGCACGTTTCGATAGTTGAGGGTCACAATTGAGGTCATCATCCGGCTTGCACTTCATCGGGCTTGACCACGTTCGGGCAGTGGCGGTGCTCATGGTGTTCGCTTGGCACTTCACGCATGCCACTGGTGGTTATCCTGGGACGTTCGAGGGCGCCCCAGCTGTGTTTCCGCTGGCCCTATTTGATGAAGGTCACACGGGAGTGGCGCTGTTCATGGTGCTTAGCGGATATCTTTTCGCGAAATTGCTTGACGGAAAATCGATAAACTACCTTGCATTTTTCTGGAACCGTTTCATCCGGCTCGCACCCCTCCTAGTCCTCGTCCTCATCCTAGTTGGGATCAGCAGGTATGCGGTGGGCGAGAGCCTAGGTGTATACGTCGCCAATATGGTCAGCGGATTCGTCGTCCCCGCTTGGCCGAATGGCGGATGGTCCATCACGGTCGAAATGCATTTCTACATCGCGTTACCCCTCCTGATCTACATGAGCAGGCGCCACAAGTGGGCGCCAGTCGTCTTCGTGGCGGCAGCGATGGCCCTGCGCTCCATCATCTTCCTGATGCTCGGGGAAATCGAATACTTCGCGTACTACACGATCATTGGCCGCATAGACCAGTTCGCTTTGGGCATCACCGCGTTCAGCTATCGTCACATTTTCACCGGAAGGCATTTTTCCGCCGTCGGGATACTCACAGCGTTCACTATTGGGTTCTGGAATTTCGACCTTGCCGGAGGCTTCTACGGAACAGAGCGCAATCCGCTGTGGATAATCCTCCCTACCGCCGAAGCCGTCACCTACTCATCGCTTATTGCCTACTATGACACGAGCTTCAAGCTGGGAAGCGCTGGCATTTCATGGGCGTTCTCGAAGATCGGCGAATATAGCTATTCGATCTACCTGCTGCATACGTTCTTCGTGTTCCAACTAGCGGAATTCGTTCAACGCCACTTCATGGACATCTCTAACTTCTACGTTGCGCTCGCGTGGTCATTCGCCTGTTTCACCCTGATGATTCCGATCGGGGTCATCAGTTTCACTTACGTGGAAGCGCCTTTTCTTCGGCTTCGTCGGGTCTATACAAAGCCAAATACACAAGTCTCGCTCAGTATAGCGGCAGCGGCGCTACGTAGCGATCAGACGTCGTCGTGCTGATGTATGCTCCGGAACGCGTTCCCTCGAGCAGTCTGATCGGCGCCAGCTTTCCCTTCAGCCCTTGTCCTGTTGCGCAGCCATGACCGTGGTCACCGGGCGAGCGGCATGCTTGTCCGGCGACTCCTCAGTCGACATACCGCTGATGCCGCACATGGCCCACAGCCGACCTGCCGCCAGCAGCCGTTCCAGGGCCACGGTGACTCGTACCTACGTGAGCCCCGCCGGGCCTACGGCCAGCCGATGATTCAATGCGAACAGGCGTAGTAAAATTTGATGAGCAGCGCGGAACCTACCGAGGCGCACACCCTGAACATGTACAAGCCGAATTAAGAAAGCATTAGATGAGCCTCAGGTATCGACAATCTAAGAGGGGTCAGGGATCCCAAACGATGCGATGGATGGACTGAGTGATGCGAAAGGGAGGCTTTGTCTTTGCCGTCTTGAATGCTTATCGAGGCAGCGAAATTCTGCGCTTATGGATCGCAATTGCAATTGTTGCAGCCGTCGACCTCATATGGCTTCGCGCCGCTGGGATGACGATGGCCATCGATCCGACGCAAGCAATTGCGTTCTGCGCTGCCGCTCTTCTCTCGTTTGTTTACACGAGGTTGAGGCCGGATCGGCGTATCGCTGAGCTTGCCACGGCTTTGGCTCAGATCATTGCCTTTACGGTCGTGGGCGCGATCCTGAGTTATCTAACCATCACGGCAAAGTTTCCGTTGGTCGATTCCCAGCTGGCCGGTGTCGACACCCTGCTGAAACTGAATTGGCTGGCTTTCTTTGAGTGGGTTGAGGTCAGACCAATTATCAAAGCGGTCCTCGCAGTCGCGTATCACAGCTGTATGCCGCAGGTCGCCATCTTGTTGGTGTGGTTGAGTGCGTGCGGGCGATTTGAAAGGATGCGAGAGTTTGTTTGGCTGTTCGTAACATCCCTCCTCGTGATTCTTCCGATCTCGTGGATACTGCCGGCAGCGAGCGCATGGGTATACTTCGGCGTCGTCGAACGCGTCGACGCGTACCATTTGATCGATTTTAATGCACTCCGAAGCGGCGAGATGACACGCATTTCGTTGACGCACGTGAATGGCCTGATCACATTTCCTTCGTTCCACGCTGCGCTGGCCATAATACTTATATACGCCAGTCGAGGCGTGAAGATGCTTTTCCCGCTATACTTTGTCTTGAACATGGTGATGCTTGCTGCAACACCTACTGTCGGCGGTCATTATTTCATTGATGTCATCGCTGGCGCGGGTGTCGTTCTCTGCCTCGCTTGCCTTCGACAGCTTCGCTGGGGCGTTTTGTTTGCGCGATGGAACACCTCGCCATCTCACGCGGCCGGATAGTAATCCACGCCCTGCAAGCGACAGAGCGATTTGTCTTGGCAGAGGTCAAGCAGATTGAAGTCCACTTGTGGCCCATCAGCGAAGTCGTGGCGCGCCATATTGAGGTCTGCTCAGCGAGGCATGGCGGACTAGATTTGCTCACGTCCAGTTCTTCGCCTTTTGACCGATTCTGTTGAAAAAGTCTTTTGTAGCTCGGGTGTCAATTTTTTTAGGGCCGTCCCCGTGAGCGGATTTTGATGTTGCCGTCAACGCAGAAGAGCTGCGGCACGCGGCCGGCGGCATCAAGCGTGATCGGCTTCGGCCAGGCTAGGGTGAGAGCCGTGTCTTGGTAGCAGTTCTGAGGGGCGGATGTGGTGCCAGCTTGAATAAGGAAGAGCTTTCCACCTCCAAGCGGCTTTGCGAACTCGTCAAGCTGCTGCATCATTGAGATGCCGGAGATCGTTCCCGCGGCAAATGCAGAAGATTCGGCCATGAGCCGGCCGCAAACTATGAGGCCAAACCGCAGGAGCGCGCGCATCAAGTGTCGGAGGAAGGATCAACCTTTCGTTCGAGATCCGCGACGGACAAACTGCGGACTTTGAAGAGTTTCAGAGATTTGCAAAGATTTCGAACAAGGACGTGCACTCATAAGATCTGTCACCCTCGCCGGAGTACGCCCTTACGAATAAAAAGAGCAGCCAAGGGAGGTAACCCAACGACCATTCCCGCAAGGTTGTCGCTCTGGTCCGAACTTTGCTCCTCCATCTCCTCGGGCAGTCCTCTCGTCACAGCCTTGACGAAGCCTTAACGTTGCCCGACTAAAATCCGTTGAGTGGGCAGCCTCAGATTATTCCTAGCACTCGCCGTTGCATTGAGCCATTTCAAGATCCCCCTTGAAATGCCCACCAGCGATGTTGCAGTCCAATGCTTTTTCGTCGTTTCTGGATTCTATATGGCGCTGGTCCTCAATGAGAAGTACCCGCCTGGCTCATATTGGCTGTTCATTTCAAATCGCGTGCTCAGGCTTTGGCCGACTTACCTTATGGTGTTGGTCGCATCTTTTGGAGTCGCCAGGAATTGGTGGCCGATTGCGTCCCTAGATTTCATTAGTATCGCCTATTTCCTTGTCTCACAGATTTTCGTCGTCGGACAGGAAAGCTACTTCTTCCTGTTCGCGGATCATGACGCTCTGCGTTTTTCTCTCCATGCGGCCGATACACCCACCATCCTCTTTAAATTTTCACCGGTTCCCCAGGCTTGGACGCTCGCGCTAGAAATTTATTTCTACTTAGTCGCGCCATTTATCGTGCGAAGGGGCCCCTTGGTTGTCGGGGCAGCAATTGTCGCGAGCATTCTTTTGAGATTGACACTGCTTTGGGGTTTCGATTTCGGCAGAGATCCATGGACTTGTCGGTTTTTTCCGTCCGAGTTGGCTCTGTTCCTGGCTGGCTCGCTTGGCTACTACGCGTCTGCGTCGCGAGGCGAAGCGGAACGCAAGCGCGCCAATGCCGGACGGCTCCTGCTGATTATCCCTTTGCTCGCCGGCCTGGCCTGCAGCGAGTGGAATGGCATTTCACGACTGATGTCGTTGACAATTTTGGGGGCCGTCATCATTGGCATACCCCGTCTGTTCGAACTTACCAGAAACGTCGCGTGGGACCGATATCTCGGCGAGCTGTCCTACCCGCTTTACATCTGCCACTTCCTGGTTGGGTGGATCACATTGCCGGAAACCGTTGCGAGCGCGTACGGATCGCTGGCCTTATCGCTCGTTGTTTCGATGGCGTTTTACCGATGGGTGGAATGCCCGATTGACCATTGGCGACAGAGCCGGTTTGAACGAACGCGGCAGGCGACAAATAGGGCACTCCTGTTGAAGGCGGTCTCGTCGAGCACTTAGATCGTTTGGACCAAGCCAGGCACTGCCCGATGTCCGCTAGACTGTATGTCCCCTCCATAAAATGAGGCGACTCACCCTCGATGTTGCGACGAGGGTTTACGATCCGCTACAGAGGAGCTGGGGCGCACAAGGGAGCAAACTATTCGGCTCACGTTCTCGGACATCGAGGAAATTCTCGGGAGGCCGTTACCGCCGTCAGCTTACAAGTTCAGTGCCTGGTGAGAAAATGAGAGTTCGCGCAAAGCGGGGCACACGCAGGCCATGGCGTGGCTGCAGGCAGGCTTCGCGGCCAGAGTTTCTCTGAAACAGCGGGCGGTGAAATTCCATCGAGCCTGAAGGCTTTCACGTCGCGCCACCTTTGTGTCGAGCTTTCCCGCGCGTCCGGGCAGCGTCACTCGAGGGAGCAATCCGAAGGCGGCGGACTGTTCTAGCCCTCCCGCAGCCCTTCGGCTCTTCGGCCCTTTTCATCAGGGCTGCGTTCAAGCAAACGAGGTGCAGAACTGCATTCTTTGAGACAAGATAGCTCCCGTTCGAACGCCTCAGTCTTCGGCTATCGATCAGGCCTGATGGCGGCATACTCGACACACGACGAACTTCTAGCCCCGGGGACAGGCGTACCCCCGAGCTCCTAGCCTCTGCGGGGCAACGCCTGGGAGGCGCAACCCTAGCGGTCCCGGGAAGCTGTTGGCGATGCCCAACGCGCGGTTCTCGTCGGTTTCGAGAGCTATTTTCTGGGCAAGCATGACGTCGCCCTGAGCCAAGCCACCTAACGGGACGAAGCAGCGCCCCGTTCCGAGCCGCCCGTATTCGTCTATCTCGTTGACGTTGGCGGACGTGCCGCGTCGGATTCGGTACCGCTTCCCAGTGTCGCATCCCACGACGTCGAAATATCCCTTCCTGTCAAAGTCCGCCCTCTGCTGAGGTGAAAGCCAAGAACGAAGGAGGCGTAGCGCACGAGCGTGAATCGTTTTCTCGTCCTTGGATGCTTCATAGAGCTTGCCAATACAGAGGCTACGAAGGGGCCACCGGCTGACTCGAGCTAAGTTCCTCTTCACCTGGCCATCACCCACCGACGAGCCGCGGAAAAAACAATGTCTCTTCGGCGGTCGGATCAAACGTGGTGATCCTGGTTACCTCCTCCGGGCTACTCCGCACCGCTGCAGTGTATCCTTTCCCGGTGAATTCCAGAAAACGTCTCTCCGCCTCCGCCAGAGCATCACCGCTGGAGTTGTCGAAGAAGTAGCGGCTGTCGCCGCTGTGATCCATGACGATCTGCGTTGCCATGCTGAGGCTCCCGATTGCACTTCGGAAGGAATGTGAAAGTGCAGACCTCGTTCCTATTTTCGTAAGCGCCGAGATATTTTTAGTTGTGCGCCTCACTAGCCCGACTGTGTATTCCGCCTGGCACGACGGACAAGCGCTCGCTTCGTCAATGTCGCACGCGTGGACTGAGAACGATTGAGGAGCTGACAATGCCCGAGCGCGAGCGGGACGAGATCCACCAGCCCGGTGCGGCCTTTGCGGGCCGGTACGATTTCGGAGAGACGCCGGCGGCAATCAAGACGGCCGAGGGATTGGCCGGATGTGGCCCAGTGCCATGATACTTGCGCAGGGCGCGCCTGCGATGGAGAGATCCATCGCCAGGTCCGGGACGGCTCAACCACAGTCCGGAGGGGCGGGCGCCGTCCGTCGGGCGCAACTTCAAGAGCCGGCGGCGCCTGGGAGGGAGCAGGTCGGAGAAACCTGCCAGCGTCAAGGTCGCGGCACGTGGACGTTGCCGCATTCTGACCCGCATCTGCATTTCACTATGTGAATCAGGGTCGACGGTTGCGGCTCGCAAAAAGCGACCTCAGGCCGAGACCTGCGGCCGAGGTTACCTTCCCTCCACTGTTCCTGCGGTCAGAGGCTGCCTTAGGCAGGGCTGCCCGCGTAAACGGTCTCACCATTGTGAGCAGGACGGAGAACCGGCCTAGCGCATTCTGCTGAATCCGCAACGGCTTGCCGATGACCTAAAGCGGCCACCGCCCTAAACCCAAGCGCCCGACCCGGGCCGTCTTTCAACGAATCGTAGTATCGCAGTAAGCGCAATGCGTCCCTCGCCGTCTATGTGCCCGCCGATCGCCCATCGCGACGTCTATCTCAGCCGCTCTACGACAGGGCGCCCTTCCAAATAAGCGGGCTTACGCGGGCGGGGTTTTGCTGCTTCCGCGAGCCCGATGACGTGGCGCTATTCGACTTTCGGACTAAAGCCGTTTTGTGCGGGCTTGCTCCAGCCGCCCCGGTGACGCAGGAGGCCGATTTGCCGCCGTCGGATGCCATCTTCAGAGACTATTTATTGGGTCGGTCCAATCGAGCCGAGTGCGCCTCCGGCGTGAATGGCGCTCGTCGGCTCCTATCGTTGGACACCGTCATCAGTTCAGCTTGAAAAACGTCTGCCCTAGCCGCTCCTTGAGTGTTTCCAGTAACGACATTCTCGTATCAGGCGCCGCAGCTTGCGCTCCCGTTGCGGGTGCGGGAATAATATTCAACGGTTTCGCTGCTCGACGGTGAGAGACTTTTTTCGCGGATTCGCCTTTTGCCGTATGCTTCGGCTTCAAGACCTCGCCGCCTGATTTCGGAGTGACCGGCTTCCGGGCGACGTCAAGTTCGGAGAATGCGCTCTGCAGAGGCCGAGCAGATTGCACCGACGTCATTGATGTAGAAGGACTGATGTTCGACGGAGCCACAATGGTCGGCAAGCTGGTATCGATTATGACCCGTTCAGGCGCCCTCTCGGCTGAGCTGATCTTGATGGACGGTCGCTCTACGTCGCTGTTACCGGGGCCCATCGCCTGCTGCGGCAAGCACCAGCCGATAGCGATCAGCAACAGGACGAGAGCGCTGCCGACGAATCCGAAATACTTCATCAAAGGCACAGGCCGCCTCCGTTTGGCGACGACCTTGAGACCTCGATTGTTAGCAAAAAGCTAAAGGTAGATTAAAACAGAAGACATGGTTATCACGCATGCTGCGGCGCAGCGGCTATTTCGCCGGCGTTCGTGACTTCGATGCTGCATCGTAGATCTCGATCTTCAGCTTCGGATACTTGGCCGACAATTCAAGGGCCGCGTTAGTCGCGGCGTCCTGATCAAGAAATTCGGTCTTGAAACGACCATCGACGAGCATCGCATAACCGATAGCCGGCGCGAGGTCAGCACGCCGAACTTGGCTTGGTTGCGGACGTTCCAGGTGAAGGGTTGTTTTGTTCATTCCTTGCTTATCCGGTTGGAGAACGCCCTTGCTGCTGAGGCTCTCGCAAATCGCCGAATTGGATGCTCGCGGTCTCCCAACCGGCGTAAGCACAGAACAGGAGAACAAAAATTCGAAATGCAATCGACATGCCGCCCGCCTTTTCTTGTTGGTGACGACGGTACAAATAACGTCTTACGGGCAGCTTAGGAGAAAGGGTTTGCGCAAGGTATACGCCTGAGCGAGAAGCGAGGCTGGTTTGCCGAAGCCGCAGTCACATTTCTGTCGTTGTCGGTCCTATTCAGCATTCATAAATGAATTCGCTATCGTGACCAGGTGTACTGCGGCGGTGCCCAGCTGCTCCATTTCCTTGTCAGCAGTGTAGGCTGAAGCCGCTCGTCGATAGGCGATTGCAACCGTTGCGTATGCATCCGTGATCAGTACAGCTGAATGATCGTGCGCATCTTTTGCTTTCCGATTACGTACTTGGACGACTTTTGTCGCGGCCTGAGCGGTTAATTCAGCAAGCTTCTCGTTACTTAAGCTCGGATCATCAATACCAGGCTGACATGCAGAAGCCGCGCCGGCGATTGCCTGATAGTATTGGCGCTTTTGCCACTCATTGGCCGTCAGGTAACTCTGCAGCAGGCGGCGAGCCCTGCGTTCAAGCTGCTTTCGATCGCTTTTGATCTTTCGACGATCTGAGCTAAGCCAGCGGAGCATCGTCTGCCTATTCACTTCGGCGCCTAACGCAAAGATCAAGGGGCTATAAAGTTCCACCAGCACACTTGAGCCCGTTCGCCCAGCGCCGCCCGGACATAATCTTACATCCTGCCGGTCTAGCGAACAGGACGAATTCTACGATGGATCAAGAGAGGAAAGAGGTCGAAAGTAATTTGCCTCCATATTGCTTTGTCCGCCCTGCGAAGGGTGCGTGCCGTCAGGGTATAAAGCTCGGTTTGCGGCAGCGGAACAGGGCCCCCGGTTGGATCGGCAGCGTAATGTAGGACGAAGTCGCACCTTCCTTTGTCATTCGGCCTGCAATATTGACCCCCTAAGCCGGGGGATCGGCGTCCAAAATTGGCTCTGACGCATATTCGATGATCGTGTTTGTTTTTATGGCGCGCCAATCAGCCTAGCCTGAAGGAGATCGAGCTTAGCGCGCCCGTACATCTGCCGTTTGACCAGCTTGAGCTTAGTGATCTGCGCTTCCACTTGGCCATTGGACCATGGTTGCGTAATAGCGGCGTGCACCGCGCCCTTATCGTTGGCGATTCCATTCGCGAACGAGGCAATGAGGCTCCGCTTGGATTCTTCAATCCAAGGTTCGAGCTCGATCTCGGCCTTCCTTCGGATCATCGCGTGGAAGCGGCCAACGAGAGCTTGGGCATCGGCCAGCATAGGAACGTTTTGTTCGATGACCGCAAGCGTGACGGTCTCCGCCCTGGTTAGGTGGTCGCGCTTCGTCGTCATCAGCTGCGCTATCGTCCTGGCGGCGGGGACCTTCTGCAATTGTTGATGGCTGATAGTCTCGGCACGCCGCCGTCGCGTCGTCCATTCCGCCACCACGCGCAGCGATCCCTTGAAGCCTTGTCCCTTCAAGCGGCGCCAGAGCTCGGCACCGTTGCGACAGCCGCCTGACCACTGCGCGTCCAGGAACGGCAGATGCCCGTCCAGGGTGCTTTGACGGGTGCGGAACATATCCGTACCGCCGCCGCGGCTAATTTGGCGAACCAGATTGCGACTATGTCCTGTGCGGCGGACGATCTCCTTGAGCGGCACACCGTCGCTGACGAGAGCCGTAATTAAGGCATGGCTGTCCTGGCGCTGCAGATAGCCCTGATAGCGCAGCTTTTCCGCACAGGTCAGCAATTCCGGGTCGATCGTCGTCGCTCCGATTGCGGTTCGGATTCTGTTCATGGAGCGGCGCACCGCATGAAGGAAGGCCGCGCTCGCATTTTCCATCAGATGCCAGCGGTCGGCGACTTGGATGGCGTTCGGCAGCGCCTTGGCTGCTGCCTCGCCGTATCCACCACCGCGATCTCGCGACACAATGTTGATCGCTGGGTGCTTCGATAGCCACGCCCGAACGGTCGCAGTTTCCCGGTCGGGCAGCAGGGTAACGATCCGCCGGCGCTCCAAATCGCACACGATCGTCCCGTATCGATGGTTTCTCCGGAACGCCCAGTCATCGATGCCCACAACAAGCAATGGATCTGTCGGCATCGCCGCCCGCCGGCGGACCACCCGTAGCAAGGTATCGTTGCTAACGGGCAGCATGAGCCGCTTGGCGAAGCTTGCCGCCGGCCGGCCGCCCAGCGCCAACCCCAAGTGATGGACGATGTATTCCAGCCGTGCCGTCCGGCGCCGTCGAAGCGGAACGATGTCTTCTCCAAACCGCTCTGAGAAGATCCGCCGGCGGCAATGCGGCACCTCACATGTGAAGCGCCGCGTGAGCAATCGGAGGCGCACCTTTCTGCCCGCTGATGGCAAATCAGCCACGTGCCGGATGTAACGGCTATGGATTCGGCGCGATGCTGTCGTGCACAAAGGGCACTGGGCCTCCGTAGCCTCTGACCGAACAGCCAGAATAACCGAATCCTCTGAATCACTTACGCCATCAAACACCAAACCACTCGGTACGAGCGATGAAATTCGAAAGCCTGTCCGCATGGCGCTGATTCTCCGTTTGAGAACACAGTCGCCCGGCAAACTTCATCAGAAATGAGTCAGACCCAAATTTGAACGCCGATTGACACCAGCCGCCATGTCGTGGCGAACGGCCAGATCCAGGCGAGCGCCGACGTTCCCTCCTTCGCGTCCGTTGCGCGCAGGCCCGACTTCAGTTCAGAAAGACGCGCTTTTTTCCTGCTAGACCCGCACCCGAAGATGCCGAATTTCCCCTTGAGCCGGACTGAAGCCGGCGACATCGCGGCCTACATCGCATCGCTGCGTTAGCAGAGCGACCGATTGGTCAAGACACCTGCGACAGATGCAAATCCCTGCCTGAGAATCGACAGGGATCAGCGGAAAGGATGATGGGCGACGAATGAGGTCCATTCGACGGCCATCATGGACCGGCACCAGTGGCGATATTCACGCCGGACAAGTCCAATCTGTGGACGCGGCGTGAACACACCGAGAATCAGGACTTGTCCTTACCCGGTTGCATGAGACTGCCGGTCATCTGGCGCATGTGGTCTCCGGCACTGGTGAACTGGCTGCGCAGGAAATCCGATTGGATTCGCATCGCCTCCTGAAGGTCGGTCGCATGGACGAGCTTGCGAGCATGCTCGAACGCCGACTTCATGTTCTGCTCGGTGAAAGCGAGCGCCTGCTTCGACACGTCCGCCCCCGCGCCCGGAACGGTCGTCATCGACTTGGTGGCGGCTTCGAAAAACATGCCGAATGCCTTTTCCGCCTGGTCAATCGTCTTCTCGGCCAGGTCGCGCAGTTCGGCCGGAACTTCGAGCTTCGGTTCGATCATGGTCGCACTCCTCCCGTTTTCAGAACTGAATACCACACTTGCCGGATCGCCTGCCAGCGTCCAGCCCCGGGGAAGTCGTCGCTTGGCGGCCGGCTTTGGCAGGAAATCGTAAGGCGGGCGCGCGGGCCGGCTCAGGAAAGGGGGTGTTCGGGGAGGGTTTCTTCGGTGGCGAGGTCTTCGACGAGCTTGATGACCTCGAAACGCTGCCGGGGCGCGAGCTTCAGAAAGGCGCGGAGCAGGCGCAGGCTTTCGACGGTGCCGCTTGCGGGCGCGCCGAGCTTGAGGTGCAGCTCAGCTGCGAAATCGAGGTTCTTCATCTCGCACCTATGACAAGCATCGGACTTCGTGATCCAACATCGAGGTCCCAACTAAGAACCCAACTAAGAACCCAACGCCATAACCGGATGCCATAACCGGATGCCATGGCGACGGCGCGCCTTCGGCCGGGGGGAAGCCCGGTGTGTTCGCACGCCGAGCTACATGTGCAAGCGCGCACCTGAATAGGTTGTAACTATGTCAAGAAACAACCCGTCCGGCAAGCCCAACGGTTGGCGCAGCGATGCTTCGTCTGCATCGCACCACGGCAATTCCGGATAACAGGAATAGGGCCCGCCGTCACCCACCTGCGTCAAGAAGCGTCATCGATCAGGCATACAGCCTCGATTGCCGTCAATCGACGCTGCGTTTCGTGTTGTTTCGGATGTGAATGGACGTTGGTGGACGCGAACCAGTGCTTCTTCAGCGTATACACGTAATTGTTGAGTCTGGCGTCGGCGGTTGTATCGTCGACGAAATAGGCGTCGATCTCGCGCTGTGGATCGGCAGCCACAGCGGGGCCTTCTGACCAAGAGACAAACTATTACGTTTGGATTTCATTCAAACCCGTCCCCTCGAGCTCTTGGACTTGGACCCGCCTCTTCGCATCAGGATTCATCGGGCCCCATTTGTTTCCGGCCGTGAACTGTTTTCGAGGAGCAAACGACAAAGCGGTGGCGTAACAGTCACGCAGATCACGGGCGCCGTGGCCGATGCATTGATCGATTCGGGCGCCCCAGCACCAAAGGACGACGGCATGCTTTCTCGCTGCGATCTCATCAAGGGCGCCGCAGTCGCGCTTCTCACCTTCTCGACACAAAGCGCGTGGGCGCAGGAGACCAGGATGAACCTGTTCAAGATCGTCACCATCAAGGACGAAATCGTCGTCGGATTGTCGACGGAGGAGCTTCAGGTCCTCGGCGGCAATGATGCGAGCGCCGTTGCACATGCTCTGGCACAGAAGGGCGATCTCACCGTCTGGCAATACAACGTGCATCGCGGTCCGAACGGCGAATTGCAGCAGGCGCCGACCGCCAGAATCGGCCTTTTGGCCAACGCGTCGCTGCGGGTCGAGCCCTATGCCACGACCTACCAGATCCTACCGCATCCCTAAGCAGCGGACCGGCGCGCCCACGACCGTGATCGCGGCGTTGTCATCTTCGTTGCCCTGCACGCCCCGTTTCCGTCGCAAAGCCATAGATCAGTGCCAGCCGGTCCAGGCATTCACGGAAACGTCGGGCAAAATAGTCGATCCAGCGCTGCGTACGGACGGCGCGACGCTGGCCGATCTCGTCCATGGTCAGGCCTAGCACCAACACGTCGTGCACTAGCGCGGCACCGTCTGTGCCGAGTTCGCGCTCGATCCGGTTCAGCCGCAGCACCGCCTGGCGTTGGCTCTCGGTGACCGGCTCGCGCATGCGCGCGCCATCGACATATTCACGAGTCGGGTCCATTGCCTGAGGGCCTCGCTCGGCTTTCTCCCAATCGTCCTGGAAGGCGCGCCCGCCGCGATACTGCGCCTCGTCGATCTGACGGTGCGCATGCAGCCGGCCGAGCGGATCGCTGCGGATCGACCGCACGGCCATAATCTTCTCGCCGGGGTCGAGCGCCAGCGGATTGTCCACCTCGACTTCCGCCACCTCCGCATTGAACGGAATCTCACGTGAGCGTCGGTCGTGGACATTCGCCAGTTTAAAGGACCTGTTGCGTCGGACACGTGCCACTCGGATACTCCTTGCGAAATTGACGATTGAACGGACGGTCGTCAGGTCACGCGGCAGAGACCAGCCTCAGCACGGCGGGACCGGCGACGCGGGCGGATCCAGCTCCGGCGCGGCGCGTCAGGCGCGCATGCGGCGTGCAATAGCTCGAGCCCGGCTCACTTGGATGGCCGCAGAAGGTAATCTCCTCCCCGTCCTTGTCGCCGCCATAGGGATAGCGACAGTCCTCGGCAGCGAGTTCGACCAACGGGACCAGGCGCGGCTGGACGCCGACGCAGCGCAATTTGACCTGCGCGGCAGGCTTTCTCGCAGATTTCGGCGGCAGGTTCAGTAACGCGGGACGGTGCGGGAGGATAAGACAGGCTCCAGACGGCAGCACCGGCACGATCGACGGACTCGTCATCCGCACCTGCACGATCAGCCCGAGCCGCTTGGCACGGCCGACCACCGCGCTGCGCGTGTAAGCCGTTCCAAACCTTGCGTTAATCTGTCTTCCGATCTCCGTATAAGACATTCCCTTGAGAAAATAGTCGCGAAGCGCGTCGGAGTGCTCCGACGGCCAATGGCCCGGTTCCATGCTGCTGTCCTGTGATGCGCCTCCTTCGATCGCACGATCGCGAAGCGGAGCCTACATTCCGGTATTCCGAAGTCAGAGTCAAGCAATAATTCTGATATTCATAATTGCATCAATTCCGAATTTCGGATTACAAGAGACGGACGATGGACAATCGAGGGAATCACCATGTTGGACGCTGCAATGATCGAACGGGGCCTGGAAAAGACGGGCAAGAGCAAGGGCGGCCTGGCGGCTGCCATGGGCGTACGCCCCGGCGCTGTCTCGGAGATCCTCGGCGGCGAACGCCTGGTGAAGGCTTCGGAAATCATTCCGATCATGGAATATCTCGAGCTCAATCTCGCGCCGATCATGGGCCGCGTCGGGGCCGGTGCCGTGATCGAGCCGGACTATGAGCAGGTTCCCCCCGAAGGCCTTGGCGACATCGCGCTGCCCTTTCCGATCATGGAGGAGACCATCGCATTCGAGATCGTGGGCGATTCGATGCTGCCCAAATACGAGAGCGGCGACGTAATCGTAGTCTACAAGGACCAGCGCCATCCCCTGTCGAGCTTCTACGGCGAGGAGGCCGTGGTCCGGCTCAAGACCGGCGAGCGCTATCTGAAGACCATCGAACGAGGCAAATCCCCCTCCGTCGTCAATCTCAGCAGCTTCAATGCCAAGCAGATCGTCGGCGTGAAACTAGAGTGGGTCGGCGAGATCTGCCTGTCCATGCCCAAGGGGCAGCTGGAGCGGCTGCGCGCCAAGTCGGCGCGCCCGCGCAAGAGGAGCAAGTAGGCTACAATTTCCGTTTTTACGAAATTCACCTTGACTTGATTCCGTTTTTCGGAAATACTCTGCCGTTCCCGACCATGGGCACGGCAGGATCGTTTCATGCAGTATTTCGTCGTGATGATCGACTATGGGCGCCGCGGCCGCGAGGCAGTGGTCGACCCTGAAATCACCAGGCGCGAGGTCATTTCCCGCGTTGCCTCAGGGGAATATCGGAATATCTCGTTCATCCAGGAAATCGTGGAGAATTCGGTCGAAGACGTGACCGAGGCGATCCTCGCTGAGGCTGCCCTGCCCCGGATCCCGCCCGAAGAAGTCGACCTCCAGGCTCTCCGCCTCGATCACGCCCGCGATCTGCGTAAGCACGAGCGGACATAACGCAGGCCCAGGGCCGACCTTTTCCGGTCCGATCGAATCGGAACGGGCTCTGGATTTCTTATTTTGACGCGTTTTCTCTACGCGAACCGGAATCCAGTTCGCTCGAAACGCTCTGCCAGCCTGCGCCACAGCCCGGTCGGAGATCACACCGTGAGGACGGTCGATCCCGTGGTCTTGCGCGCGGCGAGATCGGCATGCGCCTTGGCGGCGTCCTTCAGTGGATAGGTCTGGCGCACCTCGATCTTGACCGCGCCGGACTTGACGACATCGAACAGCTCGCCCGCCATCGCGACCAGGCTCTCACGCTTGGCGGCGTAGGTGAACAGCGTCGGCCGGGTGACGTAGAGCGAGCCCTTCTGCGCCAGCAGACCGAGATTGAGCGGCTCGACGGCGCCGGAGGACGCACCGAACAGCGCGGCTACGCCGAGCGGCGCGAGGCAATCGAGCGACTTCAAGAACGTATCCTTGCCGACCGAGTCATAGACCACCGGCACCTTCTTGCCGCCGGTGATCTCGTCCACGCGCTTCACGAAATCCTCGCGGCTATAGATGATGACATGGTCGCAGCCATGCGCCTTGGCGAGCTTGGCCTTCTCGTCGTTGCTGACGGTGCCGATCACGGTTGCGCCGAGATGCTTGGCCCACTGGGAGAGAATCAGGCCGACGCCGCCGGCGGCCGCATGCAGCAGGATGGTGTCGCCGGCCTTCACCCGATAGGTCTGCCGGATCAGATATTGCGTTGTAAGCCCCTTCAGCATCATCGCCGCTGCGGTCTTGTCGTCGACACCGTCCGGCAGCTTCAGCAGTCGGTCGGCCGGGATCAGCCGCGCCTCGGAATAGGCCCCGAGCGGCGACGCGCCGTAGGCGACGCGATCGCCGGGCTTCAGATCGGTGACGCCAGGCCCGACCTCCTCGACGACGCCAGCAGCCTCGCTACCAAGCCCACTCGGCAGTTGCACCGGGTAAAGGCCCGAACGATTGTAGATGTCGACGAAGTTGAGACCGACGGCGGTATGGCGGATTCGTGCCTCGCCTGGTCCGGGCTTGCCGACACTGACTTCTTCCCAGACCAGCACTTCCGGACCACCAGTCTTATGAAAGCGAATGGCATGCGTCATGGGCGTTGCTCCCTTATCGTTGAGGTCGAAGTCCGAATATCGGATCGGGCTTTGAAATAGGTATTTGCTCCACCCATCACAGTACAGAGACGTAACAAGAATGTCACAGCGAACGACAAACCTCCGCCGTTCCGCCTCTGTTCGAAAGAGTTGATGTCGGCCTTTCGCCGGCCGGCAGTAGCCTTCGCGCGGGTTTGGAGGTCGTCTGCGAAGGAGAGCCGAGATGCCAGCTTATGTACAGCATCATCAGGATATCGAGATCGCGCCTGTGTTTTGCCCTGCTTGCATGGGGTTCCTTCCAATGTATGTGCGCGAGGTCGAACCGCATTGGAGTCTTGCCAAGATCGACTTCGTCTATGAATGCGCCGATTGCGGCGCCGAGGTCAGACAGACGATCCGTAAGCCGGAGTTGCTGCGGCACTGATCCCGCGGCCGGTTGGCCGCCCGACTATTTGCGTTGAGCGGAAAAAACGCCCATTCGCGCGGGTCTGGCCTCTCCCAAACGAGGCTTGTTCTTTGCCGTGAACGCAGGCAGAACAAGCCTCAATCAAGACCTTTGGGAGCGCCTTTTCGTGGCTGAACAGAAGCCCTCAACAGCGATCGAGGCAGTGGAGAGCGGCCTCGCCGCTCAAGGCTACATCGCGAGCCGGCAGATCGCGACCGCCGTCTATTTGTCGCAACAGATCGAGAAGCCGATCCTGGTCGAAGGACCCGCGGGCGTCGGCAAGACCGAGCTTGCCAAGGCGATCGCGGCCTGGCGCGGCCTGAAGATGATCCGCCTTCAGTGCTACGAAGGTCTCGACGAGGCCAAGGCGCTCTATGAATGGAAATACGCCAAGCAGCTTCTCTACACGCAGATCCTCAAGGACAAGCTCGGAGAAGTCCTTGGCGGCGCGCAGACTTTGCACGCTGCACTTAATCAACTCCACGATTTCGGTGACGTGTTCTTCTCCAAGGAGTTCGTCGAGCCGCGGCCGCTGCTGCAAGCGCTGGAGCAGCCGGGCGGCTGCGTGCTCCTGATCGACGAAATCGACAAGTCGGATGCGGAATTCGAATCGCTGCTGCTGGAAATTCTCTCCGATTTCCAGGTCACGATCCCCGAACTCGGCACCGTCTCCGCGATCACGCCGCCAACGGTGATCCTCACCTCCAACAGCGAGCGCGATCTCGGCGACGCCCTGAAGCGGCGCTGCCTGCATCTGCACATCGGCTTCCCCGAGCAGCGGCTCGAGGAGCGCATCGTCGAGAGCCGCGTCCCCAACATTTCGCAGACGCTGCGGCGGCAGATGGTCGGCTTCATCCACGAAATCCGCTCGCTCGACCTGAAGAAGCTGCCTTCGGTCAGCGAGACCATCGACTGGGCACGCGTGCTGGTGCTCTTGCAGGCCTCGGAGCTCGACACCGAGATCGTCAAGGACACGCTCAACGTGCTCCTGAAATACGAGGCCGACATCGAGGCGGCTCAGCCTCAGATTACGACCTTCATTGCCAAGGCAGCACGATCCAACGTCTTCGGTTGACCCCGATGCGCGAGAATATCCATCGTTTCTTCCGTGCCGCACGGGGCGCCGGTGTCCATGTCTCGCCGGCCGAAAGCATCGATGCGATGCGTGCGGTCGCGCAGGTCGGCGTCTCCGACCGGACCATCCTGCGCGATGCGCTCCTTCTGACGCTCGCCAAGTCGCAGGACGAAAAGCTCGCGCTCGGAGACTGTTTCGATCTGTTCTTCAGCCAGCCGGAGCCGCGACAGGAACAGCCTGAAGCCGACAGCAACTATGTTTCGGAGGACGCGGATCAATCTCCGTCGTCGAGTGCGGCCAGCGATGCGAGCGCCGGTTCGCCTCCCGCAGAATTGGGGCCCCTCGCGCAGATGCTGCTGTTGCAGGATCGCAACGCGATCACCGCCGCGATCGCCAGCGCCTCAGGTGCGGCCTCCCTATCCGACATCCGCTACTCCACCCAGCGCGGCATCTTCTCCAGCCGCATCCTTGACGCCATGGGGCTCCAGCGGCTGCGCGACGATCTCGAGGAGCTGACCGCGACCAATCCGGCACTGGCCGAGCGGCTTCGCGCCGCGCTCGATGCCTTGCGCGAAGCCGTCCGCGACACCGTCGCGCAGGGGCTTGCGCTCTATGCCCGCGAGGAAGCTGAAAACCTCCGCAACGAGATTCTTCGCAACGCGCCGCTTGCCCGCATCGAGCGCCGCCATGTCGCGGAGATGCGCGCTCTCATCCGCCAGATCGCACGTCGCCTGCGCGAGCGCTATTCGAAACCACGCAAGCGCCAACGGCGCGGTCATCTCGACGTCCGCCGCACGCTGCGCCGCAATGCCGCCTGGGGCGGCATCCCCTTTCTCACGGCCTGGAAGCGCAAGCATCGCGATCGGCCGAAGATCGTGGCGCTCTGCGACGTCTCGGGCTCGGTGGCGCAGGTCTCGGATTTCTTCCTGCTCCTGATCCACTCGCTGCACGAGGTGGTCGACGACGTCCATTCCTTTGCCTTCTCCTCGCATCTGATCGAAGTCAGCGACATCCTGGAATCGAAATCGCCGGAAGAAGCGATGGCCGAGATCATGTCCAAGGTCGGCTTCGGCTCCTCCGACTACGGCTCGTCGCTGGTCGATTTCGAGAAGGAGTTTATGAGCACGCTGACGCCGCAGACCACGGTGATCGTGCTGGGCGATGCCCGCAGCAACAATCTCGATCCGCGCGCCGACATCCTGCGCCGCATCTCTGAGCGCTCGAAGCGACTGGTGTGGCTCAATCCCGAAGGACGTCTCGCCTGGGGCTTTGGCGATTCCGAGATGCCGCGCTATGCGACCTTCTGCAGCGTGGTGCGCCAGTGCGCCACCGCGCAGCAGCTCGAGCGCGCGGTGTCCGATATTGTGGCGACTTATCAGTAGGCCTTACCCACAGCCGACGTCATTTCGCCCCAGCTCCGTCTGAGCCACATTGCACTCCCGGAAATGATAGGCGATCTCGTCAAGCGCGCGCTGCTCCCATTCCTGAGCTTGCGCAAGCCAGAAAAGCCGGCGCTGCAAATCAAGCGCGGCACGCTCCCGGCACAGGGATTCCTGACTGCGAATTTCGACCAGCCTGTTCATGCACTCCACTCCTGCCGTGTGAAGCCATTCCCCGCGAATCAGCGTAACAGAATCCCGAACCCTTCGTTCTCATGATTTCTGTGCATATTGCGACGCAGAATGGGACAGCAGCGCTTCCCGTGCAGTGCGGTAGTTCGCGGACCAACATCAAGCCTACATCATCAATATGTGATCGAGGCTCGGACGGTCCTCGTGACCGAGCGGTCTTAACTCTTGTGGCGCAATGGCGTGCAGCAATTTGTGAAGAGAAGTTCTAAACGCCTCACCGAATTCCCGACTCATTGTCGTCGCACGGTCTTCATGCAGCGCCTCTAACAGAGGCGCAGGAACGGCACCACGGCTTGAGGCAACATGAGCAACGACATCGACTTCGATCTTTCGCCAGACCAATGGGAGGTTCTGAAGGCGCTTCGCGACCCGGTGTCGAACGGTCGCCTTTCCAAGGCCTATCTCATCGAGAGCCTCGTCAAGTTCGGTCTTGTCGTCGTCTGCGACGGCGTGCCGGTCATGACGCCGAATGGACGCAAGGTGCTGGTACGCGGATCGTGTCGGCTGCTGGATCTCGCGGCGTGACGCGGCCACCCGCGCGCAGAACGTGACTGTGGACCGCAAAATCGTCTGTCCACGTGACCGACGGCACCTGGAACGGTTTCCCGGCGCCGATGCGGATGCCGGTCGCACCGCAAAAAGACCGAATAGACCTCCTCCTCAGCGAAAACCGCGACAATCTGGCACGCTAGTTGCTCCTTTCGACGATCGAGACGTCGTCAAAACGGGGGAGTCACCATGTCGACCATTGCCGCGGCCCCGGCCGCCGAGCCAAAGCCGCTCTACACGTCGCTGTTCGTCCAGGTCCTGGCCGCGCTGATCCTCGGCATCATTCTCGGGGTGGCCGCGCCGGATTTTGCCATCTCGCTCAAGATTCTGAGCGACGCCTTCCTGAAGCTGATTTCGATGATCGTGGCGCCGATCGTGTTCTGCGTCGTCGTGCACGGCATTGCCGGCGCGGGCGACCTCAAGAAGGTCGGACGGGTCGGCGTCAAAGCGCTGGTCTATTTCGAGGTGATGACCACAGTCGCGCTCGTGGTAGGTCTCATCCTGGCCTACACTTTCGGCCCCGGTCATGGCATGAACATCGACCCCTCGACGCTGGACGCCAAGGCGCTCAATACCTATGCCGACAACGCCCACAAGCTTCAGGGCGGCGGCATCGGCTCCTTCCTCCTCAACGTGATCCCGAGCACCTCGTTCGACGCGTTGTCGCGCAACGACGTGCTCCAGGTGCTGTTTTTCGCCGTGCTGTTCGGCGTAGGCCTCGCACTGGTCGGCGGCGAGAAGGGCAAGCTCGTGACGTCGATGATCGATGCCGCCTCGACCGTGCTGTTCCGCGTCATGGGGCTTATCGTCCGCGTTGCTCCACTTGGCGTGCTCGGCGCAGTCGCCTACACCGTCGGCAAATACGGCGTCGGCTCGCTCAAGCAGCTCGTCTCACTGGTTGCGCTGTTCTACTTCTCGGTCGGCATCTTCGTGCTGGGCGTGCTCGGCGGCGTCATGGCGCTTGCCGGCATCAACATCCTCAAATTCCTCGCCTACCTGCGCGAGGAGTTGACGATCGTGCTCGCGACCGCCTCGTCCGACGCCGTGCTGCCGCAGATCATGAAGAAGCTGGAGCGGATGGGCGTGAAGGATTCCGTCGTCGGCCTCGTGATTCCGACCGGATATTCCTTCAACCTCGACGCGTTCTCGATCTACCTGACGCTTGCGGTCGTCTTCATCGCGCAGGCGACCAACACGCCGCTGTCCTTCGGCGACCTCCTACTGGTGCTCGGCGTCTCCCTGATCACCTCCAAGGGCGCGCATGGCGTGCCGGGCTCCGCGATCGTGATTCTGGCGGCGACGCTGAACGCGGTGCCCAGCATCCCTGCGATCGGCCTCGTGCTGGTCTTGTCGGTCGACTGGTTCATCGGCATGGCTCGCGCGGTCGGCAACCTCACCGGAAATTGCGTTGCGACCGTGGTGGTGGCCGCCTGGGAAGGCGACCTCGACCGCGCCAAGGCGGCCAAGGTCCTCGACGGTGGCGAGCTTGTGGACGTGACGGCTGGGTAACGACCGCCGTTCAGTCATTCCAATGGAGGAGCGGCGTTCCATGCGCCCTCCTCCAGACAGAGAGGAAACGCGGAAACCAGGAGTGGGCCACGGCACCCTTGTAGGCCCAGGTGCGATACTTCAGGCCCCGCTCCGAGATCAGTTCCTGATAGCCGCCGTGGACTTCGGTTGCGGTGCGAATGTCCTTCAGAATTCCCTGGGCAGAGGAACGGTAGGTATCGCTGCACGAGAATTCGTCATAGTCCAGCATGCGATCCGCGAACTCGACGTTGAAAGTCGGCCAGGAGGAACGTCCCTGGTACGCGGGAGCCGCGATCTTGTGGATCATCTTGTTCCGCGGATTATCCGCGGACACCAGGAAGTGGAATGTGCCGGGGATGCGAAAGCGCGGCTCCGCAATGATCAGATCCGCCGTGGCCGCGAACAGCGCGCGCTCGGCCGGCTCGCTCATATCCCAGAAGCCGCGATGCACACTGACGAAATCCAGAGCGACCGAGGACACCGGCGAGCCTGGGGGGCCATCCAGGGAATGCCTGATATAGCCACCCTTGCCGAACAGGCGGAGCAGGTCCCTCTTGTACTGCGCCAGGTCGCGTCCGAGCCGCCGCTTCAGCTCGTTCTCGTCGATGATCCCGAGCCGCACGCCCCACACGAAGGTCGTGTAGACGCAGGCATTGGTGACGAAACGCCTGCGCTCGGCGCGCGTGTCCGTTGCCGCAGAGCGCGGAGCACTGGCATCGCACAGCAAATACGTAGAGCCATCATCATTGAACGGCTCGAGCTCGCTTGCGAGCTGGAGGATCGCGCGCTTCAGATCACAGCAATATTCGGCCAGCAGCAGGCGACCGGCATGCACGCATTGCGACATCGCCAGATAGGATGACGCTCTCTCCTCGGCAGAGATCATCTGCCGCAGGCCGGCCAGAATGCCGAGCAGCGTATCCGAAGGGCGCGAGAAATAGTTCACGCCGAGATACCGGGCGCGCCCAGCCGGGACGATGGTCGTCGTGACGACGTTGGCGCGAACCGCTTCCAGCAGCAGGCGGACGCTCTTTTCGAGCAGACGAGCCCGGCGAACCGCATCCTGCGAATCCATGATGGTGTCGGGGTCGAGGATGTTGGGATAGAACCAGGCAAAGTCGCGCGGATAGTACGCAGAAGCGTGCGGCGCGCCCGTAACGAGAAAGGTCTCAGATACCGCAAAGGCACTGTCCATCGAGTACCGGTAGAGGTCCCCGATGGCCGTGAACGGATGATGCGACTTCCTCAGGAATCGATCACCGAGAAAGTTCACCGCCTGAAGCGCGTTGGCAACGAAGGTCGCCGCCATACCCTGGTAAAATCGGTTTTCGCCATGGGATGGAAAAGAGATGCCGCTGTTCATACGCGCCGTCGAATGTTGTCTCGTGGTCCGGCGGGACGTCGTTACGACGCTAGACCTGTCTGATTCTTATCTCTAGCCGGTGACGTGAGGAGCCGATTTACCCTTGCCGCGGCCGAAATTCTCGATCAGCCCCAGCAACACTCGCGCGCCGGCGTCGGCATCGGCGAGCTCGACATGCTCGTCGGGGTGATGGCTGATTCCGCCGCGGCAGCGAACGAAGATCATGCCGACGTCGGCAATGTCGATCATGGCCATGCCGTCATGCCCCGCCCCGCTCGGCAGCTCGAACACGGAAAAACCTTCCGCTTTGATCGCCTGCGCGATCTGCTCCTTGAGCCAGGGCGCGCAGGGCGCGGTGCGGTTCTCGTGGGTGACGTCGAGCTGAAGTATCAATTGGCGGCGCTTTGCGATGGCCTCGATCTGCCTCACGACATCGGCGACCGCGCGCTTGCGGTGCATGTCGGTCGGCGCCCGCATATCGATGGTGAACGACACCTCGCCCGGGATGACGTTGGTCGCGCCGGGCCTCGCCTGGATGTAGCCGACGGTGCCGACCAGCCCGCCCTCGTCGGTGCGGCAAAACTGCTCGATCGCACCGATGCATTCGGCCGCGCCCGCCAACGCATCGCGCCGGAGCGCCATCGGCACCGTGCCTGCGTGCCCCGCCATGCCGGTCAGCCGCGCGGCAAGCCGTGTCGCGCCCGCGATCGCAGTGACAACTCCGACGGGGAGGTTTTGCGTTTCCAGCACCGGCCCCTGCTCGATGTGCAGCTCGAGATAGGCAAGCAGCTCGCGCCGGGCCCGCGCGGCCGCGCCGATATGATCGGGGTCGAGCCCGAACTGCACCAGCGCATCGCGCATCGCGACGCCATCGCTGTCGCGTGTGTTGAGGACGCTTTCGTCAAAAGTGCCGGCCACGGCGCGGCTGCCGAGCAGGGTCGAGGCAAAGCGCACCCCTTCCTCATCCGCAAAACCGACGATTTCGATCGCGAACGGCAGGCGCTTGCCGCGGCGGTTGAGATCGGCGACGCAGGCGATCGCCGTGATCACGCCCAACGGCCCGTCCCATTTGCCGGCATCGCGCACGGTGTCGTAGTGCGAGCCGAGCATCAGGCAGGGCGCACCCGGCCGCTCCCCTTCGTAGCGCCCGCAGACATTGCCGATCGCGTCGAGACGCGCGCTCATGCCGGCGTCGCGCATCCAGCTCAGGATGAGGTCCGCGGCCTTGCGCAGCTCGCCGGTCAGATAGATGCGGGTGAGCTTGTCGCCTTCTTCCGAGATCGCCGCGAGCTCGTTGATTCTTCGCACGATCTCTTCGCCGAGCGAACCATTATGAACGGCGGTACCAGCAGCCATCTCGGCGGGCTTTCCATCTCTTGGGACCGCGGCGACGGCGGTCCTGGCGGCAATCGATTCAAGTTCGGTGCCAGCGAAATCACGCTGTCGACATCGTTCCGATCAGCGCGTGGTTAGCATGAATGCGGTTGCCGGCAGACCACCCGACCCTCGTCATTGCACATGTCCAAGCCGGTTAAGACTGCTTAACTCCATTGCATACAATTATAAAATACTGCCTATATTTTCATCTGCTGCTTTCCTGATCAAGCTCGGATCACCGAAAAGCAAATTACTCTCAATAACTTAAGTAGAAATCCTCCCTCGGAAGCCTCTGGCACGAAGCTTGCGACAATCTATCCCGGGCTCCGCCAGACCGGCGCAGCGCGAGATGAGGCGGTGCATCCGCCAAGGGGAGCAAGCAATGGAATTTGGCAGGGTCTCACGACGTCATTTGTTGCAGGGCGGCGCGGCCGTCACCCTCGGTGCGGCGACGGGCATTCGTCCGGCCTTCGCGGCCGAGACCACCATCGGATTCATCTACGTCGGCTCGCGGGACGACTATGGCTACAACCAGGCGCATGCGCAGGGCGCGGCGGCGCTGAAGAAGATTCCCGGCCTCAAAGTCGTGGAAGAAGAGAAGGTGCCGGAGACCGACGCGGTCGAGAAGACGATCGAGTCCATGATCAATCTCGACGGCGCCACCCTGCTCTTCCCGACCTCGTTCGGCTACTACAATCCTCACATGGTCAAGATGGCCAACAAATTCCCGAAGCTGCACTTCGAGCACTGCGGCGGCCTGTGGAGCGACAAGGACCCGAAAAACGCCGGCAGCTATTTCGGCTACATCGATGAAGCCCAATACATCTCGGGCATCGTCGCCGGCTATAGCTCCAAGAGCGGCAAGCTCGGCTTCGTCGCCGCGAAACCGATCCCGCAGGTGCTGCGCAACATCAACGCATTCGCGCTCGGCGCGAGGCTTGCCAATCCCAAGGCCACCACGCAAGTGATCTTCACTGGTGACTGGTCGATGCCGGTCAAGGAAGCCGAGGCCACCAACAGCCTGATCGATCAGGGCGTCGACGTCCTCACCTGCCATGTCGATGGTCCCAAGACTATGGTCGAGAACGCCGCGCGTCGAGGCGCCATGGTGTGCGGCTATCACGTCAACCAGTCGCCGCTCGCGCCAAAAGCGTATCTCACGGGCGCCGAGTGGAACTGGGAAGCGCTGTACCCCAAGTTCGTCAAGATGATCGCCGCCGGCGAGAGCATTCCGAACTTCTATCGCGGCGGCCTCAAGGAGGAGATCGTCAAGACCTCGCCCTATGGCGAAGCGGTCTCCGCCGAGGCGCGCAAGCACGCCGACGACGTCAAGGCCAAGTTCTTGTCCGGTGACGGCTACGCCATCTTCAAGGGAGGGCTGGTCGACAACAAGGGCAAGACGGTGATCGCGGCCGGCACCGATCGCGGCCAGAAGGATCCCGAACTCGAGAAGATGGACTATCTCGTGGAGGGCGTGGTCGGGGCGACTTCGTGACGACGGAAGCTGGAGATCTCGCTGAAGCGGTCGGGACCGTTGCCCCGGCCGCCGATCCGGGATTCCTCCAGCGTCACGGCGGAGCGATCGAATATATCCTGATCCCGGGCGCGGCGCTGGCCGGCGCGCTCGGGGTCTTCGGCATCTTCGTCGCGATGTTCGGCAAGAGCCCGCTCGACCTCTTTTTCTACATGTACTACGGCGCGTTCGGCACCTGGTTCTCATGGCAGAACACGTTGACGCGCGCGGCGCCGCTGATCCTTACCGCACTCTGCACGGCGCTGCCCGCGCAGCTCGGCATGGTTATCATCGGCGGCGAAGGCGCACTCCTGATCGGCGCGCTGTCGGCAACCAGCGCAGCCCTGGTGCTTCAGGGCATGCCGCCGCTCATCGTGCAGATCGCCATGGTCGTCGCCGGCGTGATCGGCGGCGGCCTCTGGGTCATGCTTTCGGGCGCGCTACGGCAATATCGCGGCGTCAACGAAACGATCTCGAGCCTGCTGCTCGTCTATATCGCGCTCGCGGTCCTCAACCATCTCGTCGAAGGCGCGATGCGCGACCCCGGCAGCCTGAACAAGCCGTCGACCCGCGAGATCGGCGCGGCCAACATGATCGGATCGATCCCCGACACCGATGTGCATTGGGGTCTCGTGTTCGGCCTGATCGCCGCGTTCGCCGCCTATATCCTGATCTATCACACTGTGTTTGGCTTCGCCGCGCGTGTTGCCGGCGGCAACATCCGCGCTGCGAAGATCGTCGGTCTCAATGTCAGCAAGCTGATCCTGACCATCTGCTTCCTGGCCGGCGGCGCCGCTGGCCTTGCCGGCATGGTCGAGGTCGCCGCGGTGCAGGGGCGCACCAATGCCAACCTCGCCGCAGGCTACGGCTTCACCGGGATTCTCGTCGCCTTCCTGGCGCGGCAAAATCCGCTCGCCATTATCCCCGTCGCGATCCTGCTCGGTGGTATCAGCGCCAGCGGCGGGCTGTTGCAGCGCCGCCTCGGATTGCCGGACGCATCCGTGCTGGTGCTGCAAGGCATCATCTTCATGTTCGTGCTCGCCAGCGATGCGCTCTACGGCCGCATCGGGTTTCTGAAGGGAAAGTCCTGAGATGGCAGACGGCTCGATCGGACTCTGGACCGTCCCGCTCGCCGTGCTCGGCGGCGCCATTCGTGTCTCGACCCCGTTCCTGTTCGTGAGCCTGGGCGAATGCATCACCGAGCGCTCCGGCCGCATCAATCTCGGCCTCGAAGGCACGCTGGTAATGGGCGCGATGAGCGCCTACGGGATTTCCTACCTTACGGGATCGCCGTGGCTCGGCGTGCTCGCCGCTGGCATCACCGGCGCGCTTCTGGGCGCGCTGCATGCCGGCATCTGCTCGTTGCCGCGCGTCAACGACATTGCGGTTGGCATCGCCTTGATGCTGTTCGGCACCGGGCTTGCCTTCTATCTCGGCAAGCCGCTGATCGAGCCCACCGCGCCGCGGCTGCCCGCGATCGATTTCGGCTGGTGGAGCGACATTCCACAGGTGCGCGCGGCACTACGGGTCAACGTGTTGTTCCTGATTGGTGTCGCGCTCGCCCCAACTCTCTACTGGGCCTTCCGGACCACGCGCTGGGGCCTCCTGATCCGCACCGCCGGCGAGAGTTCGGACGCCGCGCGTGCGATGGGCCACTCCGTGCTGTTGATCCGCTTGCGCGCGACCATGGTCGGCGGCTTCCTCGCCGGCATCGGTGGCTCCTTTCTGTCGCTGTTCTATCCCGGAAGCTGGAACGAGGGCCTGTCCTCGGGCCAGGGCATCACGGCCGTGGCGCTCGTGATCTTCGCGCGCTGGGACCCCTTGCTGTGTCTCTGGGCCTCGCTCGCTTTCGGTGGCGCCGCAGCGCTGGGACCCGCGTTGCAATCGGTCGGCGTCACCTCCGGCTACCACCTCTTCAACGCAGCCCCCTACCTCCTGACGCTGGCGATCATGATCATCACCTGCTCGCCGAAACGCACGTTGACCGGAGCCCCGGCCGAATTGTCGATCACCCGCTAGAGAGCGAAATCATGCCCGAGCGCACCATCAAGTCCGAACCCTATGCATGGCCCTATAACGGCGATCTGCGCCCCGAGAACACCGCGCTCATCATCATCGACATGCAGACCGATTTCTGCGGCGTCGGCGGCTATGTGGACAAGATGGGCTATGATCTCTCACTGACGCGGGCGCCGATCGAGCCGATCACGAAACTGCTGACGGCAATGCGCGCTCAAGGCTTTCACATCATCCATACCCGCGAAGGCCACCGTCCCGATCTCTCTGATCTTCCTGCCAACAAGCGCTGGCGTTCCCGGCAGATCGGCGCCGGCATCGGCGATCCCGGCCCATGCGGCCGGATCCTGGTGCGCGGCGAGCCCGGGTGGGACATCATCCCCGAGCTCGCGCCGCTGCCCGGCGAACCCATCATCGACAAGCCCGGCAAGGGTTCGTTCTGCGCCACCGATCTGGAGCTGATCCTGCGCGTGCGCGGCATCGAGAACATCGTGCTCACTGGGATCACCACCGACGTCTGCGTTCACACCACCATGCGAGAGGCCAACGACCGCGGCTTCGAATGCGTGCTGTTGCATGACTGCTGCGGTGCGACCGACAAGAGCAACCACGAGCACGCGCTGAAGATGATCAAAATGCAGGGTGGCGTGTTTGGCGCGGTCTCGACCGCCGACGCCTTCATCGGGGCGATTTCGTGATCGTCGGCGAAACGTCGCCGCCATCGGGCGCCTTCGGCGTCGATGCCATCGCCATGAGCATGCGTTTCGGTGATTTCCTGGCGCTGGACAATGTCGCGCTGAAAGTGCGGCCGGGTTCGTTCCATGCGTTGCTCGGCGAGAACGGCGCCGGCAAGTCGACGCTCGTCAAATGCATTATGGGCTATTACCACGCCACCGAGGGTGACATTCTCGTCGGCGGGCGCGAGCAGGCGATCGGCAATCCGAAGGACGCCCACGCCCTCGGCCTCGGCATGGTCTACCAGCATTTCACGCTGGTGCCGGCGATGACGGTCGCCGAAAATCTGGTGCTGGCGCGCGATGACGTGCCGGCTGTCGTGAACTGGCCGAAAGAGATGAAGGAGCTCGAGGCCTTTCTCGCGCGCATGCCATTCAAGGTACCGCTCAGCGCAAAGGTCTCCGACATCTCCGCGGGCGAGCGCCAGAAATGCGAGATCCTCAAGCAGCTCTACCTGAAGCGTCGCTTCCTGATCCTGGACGAGCCGACCTCGGTGCTGACCCCGGCGGAAGCCGACGAGGTGCTTGGCATGCTCCGCGACATGGTCGTCAAGGGCGAGCTGACCATCCTGATGATCACGCACAAGTTCCGCGAGGTCATGGCCTTCGCCGACGACGTTACGATCCTGCGCCGCGGCAAGCTCGCCGGCGCCGGCAAGGTGTCCGAACTGACGCCGGACGCCATGGCGCGCACCATGATCGGCGCCGAGGAGCTGACGCTACAGCCGCCGCGCACCGGTGAGGCCGGCAAGGCGAGGCTGGAGCTGGCGAAGATGCGCGCGCGCGACGACGCCGGCGCCATCGCCGTGCACGACGTCTCCCTTACGGTCCGCGCCGGCGAGATCGTCGGCATCGCCGGCGTCTCCGGCAACGGCCAGCGCCAGCTCGTCGAGGTGCTGGCCGGGCAGCGCGGCGCTGAGAGTGGCGAGATCCGCGTCGCCGGCGATCCCTATCACGCCAGCCGCGAGGAGATGCGGCGGCACAATATGTCACTCCTGCCGGAGGAGCCGCTGAAGAACGCCTGTGTCGGCGGCATGAGCGTCGCCGACAACATCGCCTTCCGCGAATTCGACCGCGCGCCTTTCGCTAGCCTCGGCTGGTGGCTCAACCGCGGTGCCTTCCGCGTCGACGCGCGGAAGAAGATCGCCCAGTACAAGATCAAGACCCGCACGCCCGACACGCCGATCTCGGCGCTGTCGGGCGGCAATGTCCAACGCGCCGTGCTGGCCCGTGAGCTCGGCGGCGACGTCGAGGTGCTGATCGCGGCCAATCCCTGCTTCGGGCTCGATTTCGCGGCGGTGGCGCAAATCCATGCCGAGATCATGGCCGCGCGCAACCGCGGCGCCGCGGTGCTGTTGGTCAGCGAGGACCTCGACGAACTCCTTGAACTCTCCGATCGGCTGGTGGTGATGTTCCACGGCGAATTCGTGTATGAAGCACGGACCAGCGAAGCCGATCTCACCGTGATCGGCCGGCACATGGCGGGGCATTGACCAGGGAAGAGCGATGAGCGGCGGGTCCGAGCGTGACGAGCACTTCCTTCGCCTTTCCTTCGCGGTCGCCCGCCGTTCCCTCACGCACGGCAACCATCCCTTCGGCTGCATCGTGGTCGATGCCGAGGGCAAGGTCCTGATCGAGGCCGAGAACGGCTACATGCCGGATCACGACGGCACCGCGCATGCCGAGCGCCTCGCCGCCACGCAGGCCTGTCGCACGCTTGGCCGCGAGGTGTTGGCGAGAGCCACGCTCTATTCCTCCGCCGAGCCCTGCGCGATGTGCGCCGGCGCGATCTACTGGGCCGGCATCGGCCGTGTCGTCTATGGCCTCAGCGAGCACCGCCTGCGCGGCATCACCGGCGATCATCCGGAGAACCCGACGCTCGACTTGCCCTGTCGCGAAGTCTTTGCCAGCGGCCAGCGGCCGACAGAGGTTGCGGGGCCGCTGCTCGAAGACGAGGCCGAAGCGCTGCACGACGGCGTGTGGACGAAGTAGCAAACACCAATTCAATTTCGTAGAGCGGATTGCGCCTACGGCTCATCCCCTACCTACCTTCCTGCCCACAAACGAAGATGACGCCGCGGAGGTTTGACGCGGCGCCATCGTCGTTCACCTGAAGCGTGTCAGGTGGCTAGAATTTCACAGTGACACCGGAGTAGAGCGAGGACTCGGTGCAGGAGCCGGTGCTCACCCTCGCGCCACCGGCCAAAGTGGTGCAGGCCACGGCGTTGTTGTGATCGAGGCCGAACTTGTTCTGCCAATAGCGATAGGCGACCCAGACGTCGACGAAGTGCGAGTACTTATCACCCCAAATCGCCTTCGAGGCATCGAGGGTCAGGCGGATCGGCTCGGAGTTGAACTCGACCTTGGTGGGATAGACGCCGTTGGCGACGCTGGCGGGAAGCGGCTCAGTGTCGGTGCCCTTCTTGCCATACCACGCCGCGCGGCCGCTGATCGAGAAATACTGCACGTTCTGCGGCAGGAAGCCGAGGTCCATATAGTAATTGGTTTCGATCGCCCAGGTCGGCTTGAACGACGTGTTGCCGTCGGCAATACACGGAGCGGACCAACCGGCGCCGCACTGCGAGAAGGAGTTGTGGTTGGCGAACTCCCAATACACCAGCGGCGCGACGTTGAAGTAGCCCTTATAGGGAAGATCGAAGGCAAACTGCAGACCCGCGACAACGTCGCGCTTGGCGGCGCCGAAATACCGGTTCTCCGTGTTGGCATCCATGCCAACCTCGAACGAGATGTTATGCAGCGGGCCCTGAGTGAAGGCCTTGGTGTTGAAGATCTCGTTCCAGCCGAAGGTCGAGCGGAAAAGACCGTAGATTTCTGTCGCGCCGGCACAGCTCGTGGGTGTCGCTGCGAAGCCTGCAGCCGGCGACACGACCACGCCTGTGGCGGTACACGGGCCTGCCGGATCGTTGTGGTCCGACTTGAACATCGAGATGGTGAAGAAGTTGGTGCCGTAAGTCCAGGCATCGAAGTGGGTGAAGGAGTAGACCTGCTTCGTCGTCTTGGCGTTGATCACGCCGTTGGTGTTGGTGAACGCTCCGGGCTGCGAGGCATTGAAGATATAGGAGAAGGTGACGCGGTCGTCGATCACCAGGAAGAACGGAAGGTCGGCCGCCTTCTTGGCAGCCTTGACCGGCAGATCCGCCGCCTGAGCCAGGCCACTGGTAGCAAGCGTAGCAAGTGACAGCGCGCCTGCTGCAATTGCCTTGAAACGAAACGACATCCTGAATACCCCCAAGTTTGGACACGTAAAAATGAACGTCCCTTGGGTGCGACACTTGCGCCGATCTCCCGGAGTGAGAAGCCTCAACTTGTTTCAAGGCATGCCGCTTGTTTGCACAGGGCGCGGCGTTCACCGGCCGATTTGGAAGGCCAACCTCACCGCCACGCCGTCGGCCGAGAGCGACCCATTGCCGGATATCCCCATTTGATTTCGTTCGCCTTTTCATGTCGACCGGACAAGGCAAACAAGATGGGTGGAAGCTACTGTCGCGGTGTTCGCAAATGCATACGCGTGCTGGCGCGTCTCTGCTTAACTTCACGCCAAGCCTGCATAGCGGTTCCGATTTGGCTTGAGCCGTCACAAATTTGCAACAGGCGTCACACGCAAGCCGGGACTGCAAAGGCTGCTCGGAAGGTGTCTGAGGACGATCGCCGCCGGCGAGAGCCGAGACTCGCCGACACCTCCTGCCTGCCGAAGCGTTGAGCAAGGGATGACGCTTTTTCACACCTTACGCGGCGGTTCAAACTAGCCCAGTATTGAGGCACTTCACCCCATGCAAGCGCATCAGCGAATGTTGGATCCCACGGCTAAGAGCCTGCATTCTGGCGAGTCCCCGCTCCTCAGGACGGTCGGGCTCACCAAGCGCTATGGCGATTTCCTCGCCAACGATGCCATCGACATCGATATCTGGCCAACGGAAATCCACGCGCTGCTGGGCGAGAACGGCGCCGGCAAGTCGACGCTGGTCAAGGCGATCTACGGGCTGATCCAGCCCAGCGCTGGCCAGATTTTCTGGCAGGGCCAGCCGATCGTGCTGTCCGGTCCCTCGGAAGCGCGCAGCCGCGGCATCGGCATGGTGTTCCAGCATTTCTCGTTGTTCGACAATCTCACCGTCGCCGAGAACGTCGCGCTCGGCCTCGACGGAAGAGAATCCTTCAAGGACATGTCGGCGCGGCTTGAGCAGGTGTCGAAGACTTATGGTCTGCCGCTCGACCCCAAACGCGAGGTCTGGCAATTGTCGGTCGGCGAGCGCCAGCGCATCGAGATCGTCCGCGCGCTGATGCAGGATCCGCAATTCCTGATCCTTGACGAGCCCACCGCGGTGCTGACGCCACAGGAAGCCGACCAGCTCTTCGTCGTGCTGGAGCGGCTCAAGGCCGAAGGTCGCGCCATCCTCTACATCAGCCACAAGCTCGAGGAGGTGAAGCGCCTGTGCGACACGGCAACGATCCTGCGCGGCGGCAAGAAGGTGGAGACCTGCAATCCCAGGCTTGAGACCGCCGCTTCGCTGGCGCGCATGATGGTCGGCGGTGAGATCAAGGAGGTGAAGGCGGCCGCCGGCCGGCAGACCACGGTGCCGCGTCTCGTCGTCAACGACCTCTCGCTCGCCCCCGGCGAAGCGCATGGCGTGCGGCTCGAGCACATCTCGTTCGAGCTGAAAGGCGGCGAGATCCTCGGCATCGCCGGGGTCGCCGGCAACGGCCAGGACGAACTTTTCGCCGCGCTGTCCGGCGAACGCCTGTCGAGGGATCCCGGCACGATCGTCATCGAAGGCCTTGCTGCCGGCCATCTCTCGATCACGCAGCGCCGCAAGCTCGGCGCGGCATTCGTTCCCGAGGAGCGGCTCGGCCACGGCACCGCGCCGCGCATGAAGCTTTCCGAGAATGCGCTTCTCACCGGGCACGCCGCCAGCGGCATGGTCCATCACGGCTTCATCGATACTGCCGCCACGCTGAAGACGGTTGACCGCGCAACCGAGACCTTCGACGTCCGCAAGGCCAAGCGCGATCCGGAAGCAGCATCCCTCTCCGGCGGCAATCTGCAGAAATTCATCGTGGGACGCGAGATCCTGCGCAATCCCGCGGTGCTGGTGGTGAGCCAGCCGACCTGGGGCGTCGACGCTGGCGCTGCCGCCGTCATCCGACAGGCGCTGCTTGATCTCGCAACCGCAGGCGCCGCCGTGCTCGTCACCAGCCAGGACCTCGACGAGCTCGCGGAAATCGCCGACCGCATCGCCGTGATGTTCCATGGCCATCTGTCCGCACCGCTCGCCACCAGCGAGGCGACGCGCGAAAAACTAGGCCTGTTGATGGGCGGCAGCACGCTGGAGCCGAAGGAGGCCGCGCATGCAGTTGGTGCTTGAGAAGCGCGCCGAACGCTCCAACACGATCGCGCTGATCTCGCCGCTGATCGCGATCGGCCTCACGATCGTGACCATGGTCATCCTGTTCGCGATCCTCGGCAAGAATCCGCTGCTCGCGCTGCACGCATATTTCGTCGCGCCTTTGACCGACAGCTATTCGCTCCAGGAAATCGCGGTGAAGGCGACACCGCTGGTGATGATCGCGATCGGGCTGTCGCTCTGCTATCTCGCCAATGCCTGGAACATCGGCGCCGAAGGGCAGTTCCTGATCGGTGCAGTCGCCGGAAGCTGGATTGCGGTGAAGACGCAGGGCACCGACGCCGGTGTCTGGGTGCTGCCGGTCATGCTCGTGCTCGCCGCCGCCGCAGGCGCGCTCTACGCACTGATCCCGGCAATCTGCAAGGTGAAGTTCGGCGCCAGCGAAATCCTGACCAGCCTGATGCTGGTGTATGTCGCCGATCTCTTCCTCGACTATCTCGTGCGCGGCCCCTGGCGCGATCCGCACGGTTTCAACTTTCCGACCACCGCCGAGTTCGACCCGGTCGCAACGGTGCCGCTGCTGATCGAAGGCGGCCGGCTGCATCTGGGCTCGATCATCGCCCTGCTCGTCGTCGCGGCAGCCGCAATCCTGCTGGGACGCACCATCAAGGGCTTCGAGATCCGTGTGGTGGGCGCCGCGCCACGCGCCGCGCGGTTCGGCGGCTTCAATTCCAACCAATTGATCATCCTGACCTTCGCCGTCTCCGGCGCGCTGGCGGGCCTCGCCGGCATCATCGAGGTCGCGGGTCCGGTCGGGCATCTCCAGCCCGGCATCTCGCCGGGTTACGGTTTTACGGCGATCATCGTCGCCTTTCTCGGCCGGTTGAACCCCCTTGGAATATTAATTGCAGGCCTTTTTCTCGCGTTGACCTTTATCGGCGGCGAGCAGGCGCAGATCGCGATGAAGATCCCGTTGGACGTGACAAAGGTTTTTCAGGGCATCCTGCTGTTCTACGTGCTCGCCTGCGATTCCCTCATCCTCTACCGCTTCAAGCTGGTTTTCCCGAACCGACAGGTGGCTCGTGGAACTCATTGAAGCCATCATCCTCGCGGTGCTCGCCGCCTCGACGCCGCTCCTGATCGCGGCGACCGGCGAGCTCGTGACCGAGCGCTCCGGTGTGCTCAATCTCGGCGTCGAGGGCATGATGATCGTCGGCGCCGCATGTGGCTTTGCAGGTGCGTGGTTGACCGGCTCGATCTTTATCGGCGCACTGTTCGGCATCGTCGCCGGCACGTTGATATCACTGGTCTTCGCACTGATGGCGCTCGGGCTTGCGGTCAACCAGGTTGCGACAGGGCTGGCGCTGACCATCCTGGGTGTCGGACTCTCCGGCCTGATCGGCGCTGGCTTCGTCGGCGAGCGCATCACGCCGGCGCTGCATCTCAACATTCCCGGTCTCACGGATATTCCGCTGGTTGGCCGCGTGTTGTTCGGCGAGGACGCCTTCGTCTATTTCTCGCTGGCGCTGGTCATCGGCGTCTGGTGGTTCCTGTACCGTACGCGGCCGGGATTGATCCTGCGCGCCTGCGGCGACAACCACGTGTCTGCGCATGCGCTCGGCTATCCCGTGCTGCGCATCCGCACCTTAGCGGTGATGTTCGGCGGCGCCTGCGCAGGACTTGCCGGCGCTTATCTGCCGCTCGCCTATACGCCCTTCTTCATTCCGGGCATGACCGCAGGCCGCGGCTGGATCGCGCTGGCGCTGGTGGTGTTCTCGTCCTGGCGGCCGGGCCGCCTCGTGGTCGGCGCGTATCTGTTCGGCGCGGTGACGATCCTGCAACTGCACGCGCAGGGCTGGGGCGTCGGCATTCCCTCGCAGCTGATGTCGGCGCTGCCTTACCTTGCGACTGTCATCGTCCTGGTCCTGCTCTCCCGCGCGCGCACGGGTGGATCGACCGCACCGGCTGCGCTTGGCACCGTGTTCGTGCCTGACCGCTAGCGTTTCATTTCCGCACCGTGCGCGATGGGGCGCGCACGTTGCGGATCATGGCTTTCCCCTGATGTTTGGAGATTGACGATGAGGAAATCACTTCTTGCGCTGGCCGCCGGGCTCTTGCTTGCCGGGAGCGTCGGTGCAGCCTCCGCCGCCGACAAGCTGAAAGTCGGATTTATCTATCTCGGCCCGGTCGGTGACCTCGGCTGGACCTATCAGCATGAGCTGGCACGCCAGGCGCTGGTGAAGGAGCTCGGCGACAAGATCGAGACCACCTTTCTCGAAAACGTGCCTGAGGGCCCCGACGCCGAACGCTCGATCGAGCAGCTCGTCCGCGCCGGCAACAAGCTGATCTTCACCACCTCGTTCGGCTACATGGATCCGACGCTGAAGGTCGCGAAGAAATACCCGAACGTGCATTTCGAGCACGCGACCGGATACAAGCGCAACCCGAACATGTCGACCTATTCGGCCAAATGGTACCAGGGCCGCTACATCCAGGGCCTGATCGCGGCCAAGATGTCGAAGTCCGGCGTGCTCGGCTATATCGGCTCGTTCCCGATTCCCGAGGTCGTCTCCGGCATCAACGCGACGATCCTCGCCGCGCAGACCATCAACCCGAACATCAAGGTCAAGATCATCTGGGCCAACACCTGGTTCGACCCAGGCAAGGAAGCCGACGCCGCCAAGGCGCTGATCGACCAGGGCGCCGACATCATCATGCAGCACACGGATTCGCCGGCGGCAATGCAGATCGCCAGCGAACGCGGCAAGCTCGCCTTCGGCCAGGATTCCGAGATGATCAAGTTCGGGCCGAAGACCCAGCTGACCTCGATCCTCGACACCTGGGGTCCCTACTACATCGCCCGGGTCAAGGCCGAGCTCGACGGAACCTGGAAATCCGAGGACACATGGGGCGGCCTCGACAGCCACATGTTCGCGATGGCGCCCTACACCAACATGCCTGACGACGTGAAGAAGATCGCCGAGGATGCCCAGGCGGCGATCACCGCGGGCAAGCTGCATCCGTTCAAGTGCCCGGTCCTTGGGCAGGACGGCAAGGAGGTCGAGTGCAAGGGCGGCGCCAATCTCGACGACGGCCAGATCCTCGGCATGAATTTCTATGTCAAAGGCATCGACGACAAGCTGCCGGGCAAGTAGCACGCTTCTTGCATCGCCTAAATCACCTGCTCCTCCCGGAGGAGGTTCGGAGGGGGTGGCCAGAAGCACCCGGCACTTGTGGTCGCCCCCTCTTTCTATTTTCGCCTGATTATTGTCCGGCCTGCATGGCCCGCGCCGCCGAACTGTGGCGGTGAATGAGGTCTGCCACATCAAGGCCGGGGATCGCGCCGTCGATCACGGCCCATTTTCCCGCCACCATCACCCTGTCGGCCCGATGCGCCCCACACAGCACCAGTGCAGCCAGGGGATCGCCATGGCCGGAGAAGCGGAGCTCGTCGAGCCTGAACAGCGCGAGATCGGCCGCCTTGCCGATGGCGATCTCGCCAAGTTCCGGCCGGCCGACGCAGGCCGCCGAGCCCTTGGTGGCCCAGCGCAGCGCATCCCTGTGACTGACCTTCGTCACCCCGTAGCGCGCCCGTTGCAGCAGGAACGCGGCCCGCACCTCCTGCATCAGGTTCGATCCGTCGTTCGAGGCCGAGCCATCGACGCCGATGCCGATGCCGACACCGGCCTCCTCCATCTCGCAGACGGGACAGCAGCCGGAGGCCAGGAGCTGGTTGCTGCAGGCGCAATGACTGATCGTCGTCTTCGCCTTGCCTAGCCGCTTCATCTCGTCTGCATTGAAGAAGATGCCATGGGCGAGCCACGTCCGTGCATTGAGCCAGCCACATTGTTCGAGATAGTCGAGCGGACGGCAGCCAAACATCTCCTGGCAGAATTTGTTCTCGTCCTCGGTCTCGGCGAGATGGGTGTGCAGACGTACGTCGAGCTTGTCGGCGAGATCGGCGGTGGCGCGCATCAGGGACGTTGTCACCGAGAACGGCGAGCACGGCGCCAGCGCGATCTGCACCATCGCATCAGCACCGCGCTGATGATATTTCGCCACAACGCGCGCGCTGTCCGCGAGGATGGTGTCCTCATCCTGTACGACGCTATCGGGCGGCAGACCGCCGTCGCGCTGCGACAGGTTCATCGAGCCGCGCGTGAGCAGCACGCGCACGCCGAGCCGCTTTGCGACCTCGACCTCGATGTCGACGGACTCCTCGAGCCCCGCCGGGAAGACGTAGTGATGATCCGTCGTCGTGGTGCAGCCCGACAGCAGCAGTTCGGCCATCGCCACCGTGACAGCGAGCTCGAGCGCATCAGGCGTCAGCTTCGCCCACGCCGGATAGAGCGCCTGGAGCCAGGGAAACAGCTCGCGGTCCATCGCCGCGGGCAGTGCCCGCGTCAGCGTCTGGTAAAAATGGTGATGGGTGTTGATGAGGCCGGGCAGCACGACGTGGTCGCCAGCATCGAACACCGCGACGTCAGCGGTTGCGGGCGCACCGCCGGCCGGCACCAGCTCGACAATTCGGCCGTCCCGCACCACGACGCCGCGCTCGGCGCCATCGGCGAGGATAGCCAGGGGATCCCTGATCCAGATCGGCTTTGCGTCGCTCATGAATCTGCTCCTCCTCACATCCGCTCCCGACAGGCCTGCAAGGCAGGGGCCGGCCCGATTGCGCTTTTGCTGCGACTTGTTGTTGCGACTTGGCGCTCGTCTTGCAAGACTTTCTCCGGGCTCGATTCACTCGTTGGAAGCGTTGGCGTCGCCATGGACTTGAATACCATCACAGCGGTCGCCCATCCGCAAACGCGCGCGCAGCTGCCCGTTTGGACGCCAGGTGATGCTTGGCTCGCGGGCGGCACCTGGCTGTTCTCGGAGCCGCAAGTTCACCTGACTCGGCTCATCGATCTCACCGACCTCAAATGGCCGGCGCTGACGGTCACCGAGAGCCATTTCAGCATCGCGGCCACCTGCACCGTTGCGCAGCTCGATGGATTCGCCTGCCCACCCGACTGGTTCGCGGCACCGCTGATCAACCAGTGCTGCCGCGCCTTCCTTGCTTCGTTCAAGATATGGAAGACGGCGACGGTCGGCGGCAATCTCTGCATGTCGCTGCCGGCGGGACCGATGATCTCGCTCACCGCGGCGCTGGAGGGCGTCTGCACCATCTGGAAGGCCGGCGGCGGCGAACAGATGATGCCCGTCATCGACTTCGTCACCGGCAACCAGCGTAACCTTCTGGCGCCGGGGGATCTGCTCCGGCAGATCGATATTCCGATCGCCGCGCTGAAGCGTCGTACGGCCTTCCGCCAGATCTCGCTGGCGCCGGTCGGCCGCTCGGCGGCGCTCCTGATCGGCAGTCTGGATGCCGATGGCACGCTGACGCTCACGGTCACCGCATCGACGGTGCGGCCGATCCGGTTGTCCTTTCGCGAGGCCCCCGACACGAAAGCGCTTCGCGACGCCATCGCGCAGCAGATTACGGACGATCTGTACCACACCGACATCCACGGCAAGCCGCTCTGGCGCAAGCACATGACATTGCGGCTTGCCGAAGAGATTCGCGACGAACTCCTCGGAGCACCGTCGTCATGAGCTTCGAGGTCAATGGCACGACGTTTCCGCAGGAGCCACGCGCCGGCCAGTGCCTGCGCACGTTCCTGCGCGAGCTCGGCCATTTCGGCGTGAAGAAGGGCTGCGACGCCGGCGATTGCGGCGCCTGCACCGTGCTGCTGGACGGCGAACCGGTGCATAGCTGTCTGATCCCGGCCTTCCGCGCCGAAGGTCGCGCCGTCACCACGATCGAAGGTCTGGACGGAGACGGCGGCGCGCACCCGATGCAGCAGGCTTTCCTCGATGCGCAGGGCTTTCAATGCGGCTTCTGCACCGCCGGCATGATCCTGACCTGCGCCTCGCTGAACCAGGCGCAGCGCACCGATCTCGGCGTCGCGCTGAAGGGCAATATCTGCCGCTGCACCGGCTATCGCGCCATCGAGGACGCGTTGCTAGGCAAGACCAACATCGAGGAGAGCGTCGAGGCCGGCGCCGCATTCGGCCGCAGCCTGCCGGCGCCAGCTGGCCCCGATGTCGTGCGCGGCAAGGCGCGCTACACGTTCGACACGCAGATCGACGGCCTGCTGCATATCAAGCTGCTCCGTTCGCCCCACGCCCACGCGAAGATCGTCGCGATCGACAAGTCGGACGCGCTGGGCGTTCCCGGCGTGCAGGCGGTGCTGACGCATGAGGATGCGCCTACGATCCTGCTCTCGACCGCGCGGCATGAGAAGGACTGGATGGATCCCGAGGACACTCGTGTTCTCGACGAAATCGTCCGCTTCATCGGCCAGAAGGTTGCCGCCGTCGTCGCAGACAGCGAAGCCGCCGCCGAGGACGCTTGCCGCCGGTTGAAGGTCGACTACGAGGTCCTCCCCGCGCTGATCGACCCTGAAATAGCAATGGCGCCCGGCGCACCCATCATTCATCCCGACCGCACCACCGCGAACCGCGTCGCCGACGCCCAGCGCAACCTTGCCGCGGAGACGCATGGCGAATTCGGCGACGTGGCGGCTGCGCTCGCGACATCTGCCGTCACCTTCGAGGGCACCTTCCATAGTCACCGTGTGCAGCATGCCGCGCTGGAAACCCATGGCGGCCTCGCCTGGCTCGATGCTTCCGGCGTGCTCAACGTTCGCACCTCGACGCAGGTGCCGTTCCTGACCCGGCGCGCGCTGTCTGATATCTTCGAGCTTCCCATGGACAAGGTTCGCGTCTTCTGCGAGCGCGTCGGCGGCGGCTTTGGAGGCAAGCAGGAGATGTTCGTCGAGGACATTCTGGCGCTCGCCGCGCTCAAGACCGGACGGCCGGTGAAGCTGGAGCTCACCCGGGAGGAGCAGTTCGTCGCAACCTCGACGCGGCACCCGATGCGGGTCCACGTCAAGGCCGGTGCCGACGCGGACGGCAAGCTCACCGCGCTCCAGCTCGACGTGCTCTCCAACACCGGCGCCTTCGGCAATCACGCCGGCCCGGTGATGTTCCACTCGCTGGCGGAATCCATCAGCGTCTACAATTGCCGGAACAAGCGGGTCGACGGCCACGCGGTCTACACCAATACAGTGCCGGCAGGCGCGTTTCGTGGTTACGGCTTGCCGCAAACACTGATCGCGGTCGAGGCCGCGATCGACGAACTGGCCAAGCAACTCGGCATCAGCCCTTACGAGATGCGCCGGCGCAACGTCGTCAAGCCCGGCGATCCCATGGTGTCCCCACCGCCGTCGGAATTTCACGACGTGTTCTACGGCTCCTACGGGCTCGACCAGTGCCTCGACCTCGTCGAGCGCGCGATGCAGGCCGATGGCCCGCAGCCGGACCTGTCGCCGGAGTGGCTGATCGGCGACGGCGTCGCGCTGACCATGATCGACACGGTGCCCCCGGCGGGCCATCTCGCGGACGCGATGGTCACCCTCAACGACGACGCCAGCTTCGACCTCACCGTCGGCACCGCCGAATTCGGCAACGGCACCAGCACCGTGCACCGGCAGATCGCGGCGACCACGCTTGCGACCACCGTCGACCGGATCCGCCTGCGCCAGTCCGACACCGCCCATGGCGGCCACGACACCGGCGCCTATGGCAGCGCCGGCATGTTCGTCGCCGGGAAGGCGACGCATGCGGCAGCCGTGCAGCTCGCAACCGAGCTGAAGGCGGCCGCCGCCGGCGCATGGCTCTGCGAAGTCGGCAGCTGCACGCTCGAGAGCGAGGCCGTCGTCAGTGGCGTGCGGCGTATGTCCTTTGTCGAGCTGGCAAAGCTCGCGCGCGAGCGCGGACAGCCGTTGGCAGGCGCCGGCAATTCCGGCGGGACGCCGCGTTCGGTCGGCTTCAACGTGCAGGGCTTTCGCGTCGCCGTGAACAAGGGCACCGGCGAGCTCCGGATTCTCAGGAGCGTGCATGCGGCGGACGCCGGCGTCGTCGCCAATCCCATGCAATGCCGCGGCCAGGTCGAAGGCGGTGTCGCGCAGGCGCTCGGTGCCGCGCTCTACGAGGAGATGGTGATCGACGCGGACGGCCGCGTCGCCAACCCCAAATTTCGCGACTATCACCTGCCCTCTTTCGCCGATGTCCCCCGCACCGAGGTCTTCTTCGCCGAGACCTCCGACACGATCGGCCCGCTGGGGGCGAAGTCGATGAGCGAGAGTCCGTACAATCCGGTCGCCGCCGCGCTCGGCAACGCGATTGCCGATGCCACCGGCATCCGCTTCACGGCGCCGCCCTACAAGCCGGACCGGCTGTTTCCGGCGCTGCACGAGAAGTTCGGCAATTAACTGCCGCGATAGGTCGAATAGCTCCACGGCGTGACGAGCAACGGCACGTGATAGTGGCTTTCCGGCTCGCTGATCGCAAAGCGTAGCGGGATCTCGTCGAGGAACGGCGGGTCGGTGAGCTGCACGTTGCGCTCGGCGTAATATTTGGCGACGCTAAACCGGAGCTCGTAGCGGCCGATCGGCAGCGGGCGGCCGCCAATCAGCGGCTGGTCGGTGCGGCCGTCCGCGTTGGTCACCGCGCGCGCAATCACGCGGCTCTCGCCGAGGTTCGCGAGCTCGACCAGCTCGACCGGAATGCCCGATGCGGGCTTGCCCGCGTGGTTGTCCAGCACATGGGTCGAGAGCCGGCCGTGCACTTTCAGCTTGTCGTCAGCACTGACGAGCTGGTCCAGCCGCAGCGCAGCGATGCGGGAGATTTCCTCGAGCGCGCGGCGTGTCTCGGTCTTGGCAATGTTCTGCAGTCGCGACTCGAAGTCACGCAGAATGGAGTCCTTGGTGTGCCGGCGCGCACAGACGATATAGGGGATACCGAATTTTTCGCGATACGCATTGTTCGCCCGCTCGAAGGCCGCATATTCGGTGTCCGACAGACGGTCTAGACCAGCGCTGCTCTGCTCGGCAGTCGAGTCAGGCGTGAGTCCCGCTGCGCGCTGGGTCTTGTTCGCGAGGTCGGGATGCGCGCGTATCAACGCCAGCTGCACCTCGGGCTCAGCGCTAGCGATCGCCGCCTTGATCGCGTCGAGCAGTGAATTGATGCCGGCAAACGGACGGCGCGCCGCCGCTTCTTGGGCAATCCAAGGCGAGTACTCGACCACGTTTTCAAGTACGGCCACGAAATCATCGAAGCTCGCGGCATTGAGATCAGACAAGGCGATCTGTGACATTGCTGCCCTATCCGATCTCGAAAGCATCGTCGGCAAGGCCCGCATGCTTGTCGTGCCAATGCTGGGCGATCTGCAACCGTGTCGGCACCCAGACGCGCTCGTGCTTGCCGATATAGTCGAGGAAGCGGATCAGCCCCGCCGCGCGGCCGGGGCGGCCGGCGAGACGACAATGCAGGCCGACCGACATCATCTTCGGCGCGCTCTCGCCTTCGGCATAGAGCACGTCGAAAGCATCCTTCAGATAGGTGAAGAACTGCTCGCCTTCGGCAAAGCCTTGCGGATTGATGAAGCGCATGTCGTTGGCGTCAAGCGTATAGGGAATGATGAGCTGCTTGCCGCTGGCGCCCTTGACCCAATAGGGCAGATCGTCGGCGTAGGAATCGCAGAGATAGAGGAAGCCGCCCTCCTCCATCAACAGACGGTTGGTGTTGATCGAGGAGCGTCCGGTGTACCAGCCGAGCGGCCGCGAGCCGGTCGCCGCAGTGTGGACGCGGATCGCTTCCGCGATCTCCGCGCGCTCCTGCGCCTCGGTCATGTCCTTGTGCTCGATCCACTTCAGGCTGTGGCTGGCGATGTCCCAGCCCGCTTCCTTCATGGCAGCTACGATTTCCGGATTGCGCTTCAGCGCTGTGGCGACGCCGAACACGGTAGTCGGCCACTTCCGCTCGCTGAACATCCGCCAGAGCCGCCAGAAGCCGGCGCGCGAGCCATACTCGAACATCGATTCGATATTGGCGTGGCGCTGGCCGGGCCAAGGCTGTGCGCCGAGCACGTCGGACAGAAACGCTTCCGAGGCCGGGTCGCCATGTAGGATGTTGTTTTCGCCGCCCTCCTCGAAATTGACGACGAACTGCACCGCGACCCGCGCGTTGCCGGGCCATTGCGGGTGCGGCGGGTTGCGGCCGTAACCGCGGAGATCGCGCGGGTAGCGGGCACCAGTCACTCAGACTTCCTCGAAGCGGATCGGCAGCGCGCCCTTCCACAGCACGCTCTTGCCGAGCGTCGCCAGATTCTGCAGGCCAGAGGTCAGCGTGATGAAATGGTTGCCGGCGAGTTGGCCCATCTTGCTCGCGAAGTGCACGCCGCCATAGGCCATCAGGATCTCGGTCTCGCTGATGCCGCCGGGATAGAGGATGATCTGGCCGGGCGCGGGATAACTGGTATGGTTCTCGTAACCGACACCGAAGTCCAAGTCGCCGAGCGGCATCCACACCCCCTCGCCGCTCCAGCGCACGTGGATGATGTGGCTTTCGAACGGCAGCGCCTTGCGGAACGCGGCGACAGTCTTCGGGGCCGCTTGCTCCTCGAAACGAGCATCGAAGGTGAAGTCGCCGGCGCGGATAACGAGTTTGGTCATCTCATCTCTCTGGATCGGGGGCGGTGGCCCCACGGGGAATTTTCAGGCAAAGAGCACTCCGTCGGGCTTCGCGCAAGGGGCGCGGCCCGTTACCTGCGGTCGTAGGACCAGCCGAAAACGCCACTCCGCCGCGTCTCGGGCTCCGGCTCGGCGGCGGGCTGCGGCGCCTCCCTCAGTTCCGCCTGCGGCGACGGAGGCGGCACAGGCAAATTCTCGCATTTCATGGAGTAGACCAGCTTGCCGTCCGCGGTCCGCCCGATCGGCGCGCAGGGGTCCGGATGCGCCGCCGATGTTTTTGGGGTCAGCTTGACCTGCGCCACGGCCGGCGAGGCGATCAGCAGAAGGACCAGCAGATATTTCGACATCATTGTCGCCTGAAAACCAGATTTGGCCCATTGAACCGGATTGGAGCAGGCAAGTCCACCGGTGCCACCGGTCGCGATTGCCGAATATTTAGCCGAGGCTAGAAAATTGGCTCGCCCCAATGTGATGTCGCGAGCGGTGATATCGGCCGGGCGCGTCGCCTTGTCAGCCGCGACGGCGACACACAAAACACACATCTCACAGCCGGGCGTCGTCACGGGAGAAAGAAACAATGCAAAAGACTTTCATCATTCTCGGCGCGACGCTGATTGCCGCCGCCACCATCCAGACTGCCGCGGCGAACGACCGCCGTCATGTCCGCAAGGCGCAGCCCCATCCCATCACCCAGTCGGTGCGCGACTCCAACGCCGCGCTCTGGCCGTCGCAGCCGACCGGGCCCGACTGGTCCCGCTATTCCAACGGCGCGATGTCTGCACCAGCGGGACGGTGATGCCGGAAGCCTAGCGCGATCAGCGAAACTGCCTCCACGTCGTCATTGCGAGGAGCTCTTGCGGCGAAGCAATCCAGACATTTTCCACGGATGCATTTCTGGATCGCTCGCTGCGATCGCAATGACGGAGTATGAGGCGGCAGCGCCACTCTTCCAGCTCGCATTTTTACTTGCAGACACAGCTTCGCGTTCTCGCGGCTGATTTCGCCCGAGCTTTGCTTGATCGCTCCACCCTCTTGTCCAAGAGGGCGCAGGGAAGGCCGGGTGCCGGCTGGCACCCGCGGTCCGCTGCGCGAAAAGCACACGCAGGAAAACCGCACAGCAGCATACAGGTGTAGCCAATCACTCGGCCTTCCCTGCGCGATGGTTGAACGGCTTATGCCGTGCTCTCTCGGGAGCCGAGTTCTCTTTGGCCTCCCTCGCCCCAACGAAAGTCACCGGCACCGCGCCGGTTGACGCGGATGCCGCATTCGCCAGGGCTTGACCGTAGCAACGACGGCCAGGACCACACGGTTTTGCCGTACGCACGGCTCGCCATTTCGCCGCAGTTTTTCCAGCCCTGTCGACGGAGCCGGAAACTTACAGACGAGACGAAGCCTAGCAGCGCCGCTCGTCGGAACGAAGCCTTGGGCTCACGGAGAGCAATCCGCCCTGCCCTTGGCCTCTCGCACCCGAACGCTGCCGCGTCCACCGCAAGCCCGGCTCGCGAACATGACGACCACAAGATCGCCCCTCAAGGATGAGCCGGGATGGGCGACACATACGCCAATTCCGAATTTCGGTAAAGCGGAATCTTTTTTTCTGGAGGGGATTGACGCGCCCGCGACACAGGTCGCGCAATGAGACGCCTCGCGCAGAAGCAACAAGGGGCGGTGCAAAACACCGCCCATTGGCGAGAACGAGACTGCGGCGAGGACAGGCGCCTAATACGGCTGATAATAGCCACGCGGACCATAGTAGGGACCGCCGCCGTAATATCTCTGGCCGCCGTAGTAAGGACCGGGACCGTAATTATAGCGGTCCTCGTAGTACTCCTGGCGCCTGCTCTCTGCGATCGCGCCGCCGATCAGACCTGCCGCCACGCCCATGAAAGCGAGGCCTGCAGCGTTCGGACCTCGCCGATAATAGTGGTGGCGGCGAGCCGCGCTGAAATCGGTGGCAGCCGGAGCGACCGAGCCCGCGGCAGCGGCTTTGGTGGGCGCGGGCGAGTTGGCAGCCGAAGGGGTGATCGGGGCCGTCATCAGAACAAGACTTGCGAAAGCTGCCAGCCCAACGCTGCGGCCGGCTGCGGAAATCATCGGTCCTTTATTCATCTTGACCTTCCTGTTCTCGCTCGAAGCGACATAATCAAACAAGACTAAACGTCCAAACCACTGAAATGGTTTCGTGATCGCGGCAATCTGCCACGCGTTGAACGATTGTAGATCGAACGTCCAGATCCAGCTTGAACCATCCAACATGAGCGGATAATGAACAGGCGCACCGTCTTTCGGTCGCCGTAAGCGTTTTACGTGAACCAACGCATCAACCGACGCCGTCGGGATCGATGCCATTCTTGGGTTCACCGTGACTGACGCGTCTTATTCCAAGAGAAACCAGATGATTGCGGTTCGCAAACTGCCGGCGCGCTATGCGTCGATCGTGATGCCATTTGTGCTGTCCATCCTCATGACAGCCGTGGTGTCGGTCATTTCCACCCTTCGAAGCCTCGGCGCAACGCCGGCGTTCCTCGCGACCTGGCCGGGCGCCTGGGCGCTGTCATGGCTCGTCGCCTTTCCGACGCTGCTGATGGTGCTGCCACTGGTCCGCCGGATCGTGGCTAGCGTCGTCGCTGCTCCCTTGCAGCCAGGCCGATAGCAGGCGCGGACGGCGGCGCATGACGCACGCCGTCCCGCTTCCGCGTGACCTTACGACAGCGCGCCGAGTACGCCGCGCGTCGCCTTGTCGATCTCCTCGACATAGCGGCGGCGGGCGAAGGTCTCGGTAAGGAAGCCGACCACCTTGCGGCTGTCGGTGGAATCGACCACCGCCAGCATCTCGGCCTCCGCCTCGTCGAACACCGCCATCGCCGACTTCACGTTCATTTCCGGGATCAGCACGATCTCGGTCAGGCGCGCGAGCTCGATCACCTGGATTTCGTCGGCGATGGTGTCGAGGTCGCCCGAGAACAGGTCGGGCAGCAGGACAAGGCCGACATATTCGTCCGCATTGTTGACGATGACGATCCCGGGCCGCGAGCCCAGCGCGAATTCGCGGCGGACCGCGGCGATCGTCGTGGTCGACGGCACCTTGCCAACATCTGAGCGCATCAGCCGCTCGACGGTGAGGTTGCGCAGCCAGCCGACGTCGTTGGCGCTGCGGATGGTCTCGCCGCGCAGATGCAGGCGCCAGGTCGAGAAGGAGTGCCCGAACATGAAGCGGACGCAGATCGAGGTGACGATGCAGCCGGCGAGCACCACGGCGGTAACGTCGACGTTGCGGGTCATCTCGAGCACGAGGAACGACATGGTCAAGGGACCGCCGACGATGGCGACGCCCAGCGTCGCCATGCCCGTCAGCATCGCGACCAGCGGATCGATCACGAAGTTCGGGCTGATCAAGAGCAGCACCGCGGAGAAGAACTTTCCGATCAGGCTGCCCACGAACAGCGAGGCAAAGAACAGGCCGCCGCGGAAACCGGAGGCGAGCGAGATCAGGCAGGCCGTCACCTTCAAGGCGATGATCAGCGCGATCAGGCCGATCGTCATGTCGTGAAAGAGATCGAGCACCATTGCGCCGTGGCCGGCCGCCAGCACCTGCGGCGTGACGATCGCAAAACCGCCGACGATGAGGCCGCCGATCACCGGGCGCAACCAGACCGGCAGCCATTTGAACAGGCGCTCGAACATCGAGGACGAGCGCATCACGGCGATGCCGACACCGCTGGTGACGAGCGCGAGACCGATCAGCGCGAGATATTGCTCGACGCCGACGGCGCTGACCTTGGGTATTTCGAGCGAGTATGGCGCGCCGCCGAGCCATTGCGCGGTCAGGGCGCCCGCGAGCGAGGCGGCGAGGATCGGCGCCGCGCTGCCGACCGAGTAGACGCCGACGATCAGCTCGCAGGCGTAGAAGGCGCCCGTGATCGGTGCACCGAAGGCCGCCGCGATCGCCGCAGCGGCACCGCAGCCGACGATCAGGCGCAGATCGTTGCGGCGCAGATTGAAGAACTTGCCGAGCAACGAGGCGATACCCGAGCCGATCTGGGTATAGCCGGCCTCGAGGCCGACGGAGGCGCCGCAGCCGTTCGAGATCAGCGTCTGGCTGGACACCACCACGCTGTCGCGCATCGACAGATTGCCGCCGCGCAGTGCGTTCGCCTCGATCGGATCGACCGCGCTGGAGAGCTTGAGCCGTCGCCGCCACCACTCCATGATCCCAAGCACCAACCCGCCCAGCGCGGGCGCGATCAGCGCGGCCCACGGACTGACGCTGGTATTGGCGGACAGGCGGACGTCGATGGGAATGCCGTAGATCACCATGTGGGCAATCTGCGCAATCTCGGCCATCAGCGTCACGATGGCGCCGGCGAGCGTGCCGATCACCAGCGCCAGCGGGATCAGATAGAATTCGTTGCTGCGTAGCAGCGCCCGCAGCCGAACCATGATGCGGTTCGTCCCCTTGCGGTCGGCGAGATGTCTGATCCGCAGGAACACGTTCTGTCCGCCCTACCCTTCCGACATGCCGTAACCGGACATGCGCTGGCGGACCCGCTCGATCTCGGCGCTCGACAGCAGCGGCGGCTCTCCGATCTGGAGACAGCCGTGATATTGCCGCGCCAGCGTCTCGACCTCGACCGCGAGCCACATCGCCTTGTCCAGCGACTTGCCGATCGCGATCATGCCGTGATGGTCGAGCAGGCAGGCAAGTCGGCCCTCCAGCGCCCGCACGGCATGTTCGGACAGCTCCGCCGTTCCGAAGGTGGCATAGGGCGCGCAGCGGATGCTGTCGCCGCCGGCGGCCGCGATCATGTAGTGCACGGGCGGGATCTCCAGGCCCATGATCGCCAGGATGGTGCAATAGGTCGGATGGGCGTGGACGACGGCGTCGACGTCTGGCCGGGCCTTCAGGATGTCGAGGTGGAAGCGCCACTCGCTGGACGGCTTCTGATCGGGCGCGTGCGAGCCGTCCATCGTCATGAACACGATCTGGTCCGGCGTCATGGCGTCGTAGGGCACGCTGGTCGGGGTGACCAGAAGCCCGTCCACATGCCGGACGCTGATATTGCCCGAGGTGCCCTGGTTGATGCCGAGCGCATTCATGCGGCGGCAGGCGCCGATGATGGCCTGTCTCTTGTCGAGCTCGTCCGCTGTCATCGACATCTCGATTTCCTGACGATGGGCGCCTGTCAGACGGGGAGTACGTCAAGCAATATGGCAGCGCAAGAGAAAGCGGACCGGATCGCGCGCGATCCCGCCAGCCGCCTCATGGCATCATGGAATAAACATGAAAATCAACGCATTAACAGATTGTCGCAGCTCTACGGCAAGCTTGCCCGGACCGCAGCGATGCCGTTGATCACGAACTGCACCGAATAGGCCGCGAGCAGCATGCCGAGCACGCGCGAGAGGACGGCGTTGCCGGTGCGCCCGAGGCTCCGCGCGATCATGTTCGCGGAGACAAAGCAGAGCATGCAGAGCAGGCACACGGCGAGCACGACCGCGATGATGATCGCGAGCCTCGGTCCGTAGCCGGCATCGCCGGTCAGGAGCAGCGTGGTCGCGATCGCGCCGGGACCGGCCATCATCGGGATCGCCAGCGGGAATACCGCGACGTCGGAGGCATGCTCCGAGGTTGCCTTATCGGCCTCGCGGGCCTCGCGATGCGGACGGTCGCCGAAGATCATCTGGTAGGACACGCCGAACAGCAGCAGCCCGCCGGCGATCTGGAAGGCGGGGATGCCGATCCCGAGCTGGCGCAGCAGCCAGTTTCCGATCAGGGCGATCACCACCAGGATCGACGCCGCAATCAGCGGCGCACGCAGCGCGATGGTGCGCATGGTCTTGTCGGGCATGCCTCCGGTCGCAGCGAGGAAGGCCGGCGCAAGGCCCACCGGATCGACCACGAGCAGCAGCGTCACGAACGCGGACAGGGTGAAGTCGATCATGTCTCGGTGGGCTCCCTGGACGCAGGAACGATGGCTGGCGGACTGACTTAGCCCGATAGAACCGCTTTGAAAATCACCGGAGATGCACAATGAGTGACAGTGGAATTGGAATGTTGCTGGGTCACCTTTCGGGCAACCTGCTCTGGCTCTGGTTCATCGGTGCCTTCGTGCTCGGTGCGGTCCTCGTCTACGGCGTGGCGAAGGCGGGGCGCCTGCGGCGCCGCGAGCGCGCGCAGCTCGACCGCAACACCGAGGCGCGGCAGCGGCAGGAAGATCCCTACAAGCGCCCGACCTGAGCGCAGGCTGCAGTTTGGAACTTTCGTTCTCCGAAAGCTTTTGATCGCCTGAGGATTGCGGAAGGCGATGCCTTCGCGCGTCACCTCAAGAGGAGGATGTATGGCAAAACGAGCAAAGAAGCGCACAAGCAAGAAATCGTCGACGGGCCGCGCCCGTCAGGCGCCGAAGATGTTGAGCGACCTATTCCTGGAGACGCTCAAGGACATCTATTTCGCCGAGAACAAGATCATCAAGACCCTGCCCAAGATGGCCAAGGCTGCCAACTCGAAGGAGCTCGCGGCGGCTTTCAACAAGCATCTGCGCGAGACCCAGGGCCAGGTCAAACGTCTGGACCAGATCTTTAAGATGCTGGGCAAGCCGGCCCGCGGCAAGCCTTGCGAAGCGATCAACGGCATCACCGACGAAGGTGCCGAGATCATGAAGGAGTTCAAGAACGCGCCTGCGCTCGACGCCGGCCTGCTCGCAGCCGCGCAGGCGGTCGAGCACTACGAAATCTCCCGCTACGGCACGCTGCGCACCTGGGCCGAGGAGCTCGGCATGCAGGACGCGGCAAAGCTGCTGCAGGCGACGCTGGACGAGGAAGAGGCGACCGATCACGCCCTGACCGAGCTCGCCACCTCCGTGATCAACCTCGAGGCGGAAGAGGAATACCGCCAGGCGGCCTGAGGCACACATAGGGTGACGACGGAACGCCGCGGCCCGGAAGGCCGCGGCGCTTGTTTTCGGATCGCACGATCCGCATGGCACCTGCGCGCAGCCGGGCTGGAATTCTCGGGAACCGGCCCCATATTCAGCGTTCCTCACCCGCCGAGCCCGCATCATGCAACCCAAAAATCCCCTCGACTGGATGCTGTCCGAAGCCTTGGACTCGCTGACCCGCGCCGAACGGCTGCGCCAGCAGTTCGGCCGGCAGGAAGCCTGCTGGGAGCCGCCGATCGACGTGCTCGAAACCGAGCATGAGCTCCTGATCCTGGTCGCGCTTCCCGGCGTCAATCCCGACAATGTCGAGACTGTCATCCATGACGGCGTGCTCGTCATCTCCGGCCAGCGCACCCTTCCGCCAGAGCTTCGCAACGCCCGCATCCACCGGCTCGAACTGCCGCAGGGGCGTTTTGAGCGCCGCATTGCATTGCCCGTTGGCCGTTACGCCATCAGCCGCTTCGTGATGGACGGCTGCGTCGCGCTGCGCCTCGCCAAATCCTGAGGTCGATCATGACCACCGAACCAATGAATACCGCACCGACCAATCCCCAGAGCAATTCCGAGGTGAAGATTCCCGAAGACGCGCTGATCATCATTCCCGTGCGCGAAATGGTGCTGTTCCCCGGCGCCATCGCGCCGATCGCGATCGCGCGGCCGAAGTCGGTCGCCGCCGCGCAACAGGCGCTGCGCGAGCAGCGACCGGTCGGCATCGTCCTGCAACGCAGCCCCGAGACCGAGGAGCCCGGACCGGACGACCTCTATCGGGTCGCGACCATCGCCAACATCGTGCGCTACATCACCGCGCCCGACGGCACCCATCACATCGTCTGCCAGGGCGTGCAGCGCGCGCGCATCCTCGACTTCCTGCCGGGGACGCCGTTCCCGGCCGCGCGGATCCAGCAGATTCCGGAGCCGACCACCAGCACGCCCGAGATCGAGGCCCGCGGGCTGAACCTGCAGCGCCAGGCCATCGAGGCGATCGAGCTGCTGCCGCAGGCGCCGCCCGAACTGGTCGCGATGTTCCAGGGCACCACGGCGCCCGGCGCGCTGGCGGACCTGGCGACCTCGTTCATGGACATCAAGCCGCAGGACAAGCAGGAGGTGCTGGAGACCATCGACCTCGCTCTGCGTGTCGAGAAGGTGTCGAAGCATCTGGCCGAACGGCTGGAGGTGCTGCGCATCAGCAACGAGATCGGCCAGCAGACCCGCGCCAGCTTCGACGAGCGGCAGCGCGAAGCGATCCTGCGCGAGCAGATGGCGACCATTCAGCGCCAGCTCGGCGAAGGCGACGGCAAGGCGGCCGAGGTGGCCGAGCTGACCGCTGCCATCGCCAAGGCCAACATGCCGCCCGAGGCCGATGCACATGCGAAGAAGGAGCTGCGCCGCTACGAGCGCATGCCGGAGGCCGCCGGCGAGGCCGGCATGGTCCGCACTTACCTGGACTGGCTGATCGAGCTGCCGTGGGCACTGCCCGCGGAGAAGCCGATCGACATCAAGGAAGCGCGCCGCATCCTCGACGCCGATCACTTTGGCCTGGAGAAGATCAAGAGCCGGATCATCGAATATCTGGCGGTGCGCAAGCTGGCGCCGCAGGGCAAGGCGCCGATCCTGTGCTTCGTCGGACCGCCCGGCGTCGGCAAGACCTCGCTCGGCCAGTCCATCGCACGCGCGATGGACCGTCCCTTCGTGCGCGTCAGCCTCGGCGGCGTGCATGACGAGGCCGAGATCCGCGGCCACCGGCGCACCTATATCGGCGCGCTGCCTGGCAACATCATCCAGGGCATCAAGAAGGCCGGCGCCCGGAACTGCGTCATGATGCTGGACGAGATCGACAAGATGGGCCGCGGCGTGCAGGGCGATCCTTCCGCCGCGATGCTGGAGGTGCTCGACCCCGAGCAGAACGGGACGTTCCGGGACAATTACCTGGGCGTGCCCTTCGACCTGTCGCGCGTGGTGTTCATCGCGACCGCCAATATGCTGGACCAGATCCCGGGTCCGTTGCTGGACCGCATGGAGCTGATCAGCCTCGCCGGCTACACCGAGGATGAGAAGCTGGAGATCGCCAAGCGCTATCTGGTGCGCCGGCAGCTCGAGGCCAACGGCTTGACCGCCGAGCAGGCCGAGATCGAGCCGGAGGCGCTGAAGCTGGTGGTCAAGGGCTACACCCGCGAAGCCGGCGTGCGTAACCTCGAGCGGGAGATCGGAAAGCTGTTCCGCCATGCTGCCGTGCAGGTCGCCGAGGGCACGGCTGCCAAGATCGTCGTGACGCCAAAGGACATCGGCACTGTGCTCGGCCAGCCGCGCTTCGAAGGCGAGATCGCGCAGCGCACCAGCATTCCAGGCGTGGCCACTGGCCTGGCCTGGACGCCGGTCGGCGGCGACATCCTGTTCATCGAGGCCTCGCGGGTATCAGGCCGCGGCGGCATGATCCTGACCGGCCAGCTCGGCGAGGTCATGCGCGAGAGCGTGCAGGCTGCGATGACGCTGGTGAAGAGCAAGGCCACGCAGCTCGGCATCGATCCGCAGCTGTTCGAAAAGAGCGACATCCACGTTCACGTGCCGGCAGGCGCGACCCCGAAGGACGGACCGAGCGCGGGCGTTGCGATGTTCACGGCGCTGACGTCCCTGCTCACCAATCGCACGGTGCGCAGCGACACCGCCATGACCGGCGAGATCTCGCTGCGCGGCCTGGTGCTGCCGGTCGGTGGCATCAAGGAGAAGGTGGTGGCAGCCGCGGCCGCGGGCCTGAAGCGGGTGATGCTGCCAGCGCGCAACAAGCGAGATTACGACGATATCCCGCAGAGCGCGCGGGACAACCTCGAATTCATCTGGCTGGAGCGCGTCGACGAAGCCATCGCCGCGGCGCTCGAGCCGGCCGAGGCCAAAATCGAGGCCAAGGTCGAAGCGGCGGAGTGAATGCGATGAAGAAACTGCTGGAAAAAGCGAAGCAATCGCGAAAGACGCAGCGGTTGCGCCAGTTGCTCGATCGCGCCATAGACGGGGTTCGCGATGCGCTGGCGGCATCCGGACCGCGGCTTCAGCCGATCCCGGTCCGCGCGAAGCGCCGCAAGGGTTGAGCCCTCCGTCTCAAGTCCTCGCGACAGCCCCGAACAAAAGGCCCCCTCGCTCGAGGGGGCCTTTGCGTTGTTAGCCCACGGCGTCCTTGGCGGCCTTGACCGGGCGGGCGCGGACGATCTTCCGGGCCGGCTTGGCCTTGAACATCATCTCTTCGCCCGTGAACGGGTTGGTGCCCTTGCGCGCCTTGGTGGCGGGCTTCTTGATGACCACGAACTTGGCGAAGCCCGGCACCAGGAACAGGCCGTTCTTCTTGAGCTCCTTGTGACCGACGTCGGTCAGCGTCTCCATGACGCTCTTGACGTCACGCTTGGAAAGCTCGGTGGTGGTCGCGATCTTTTCGATCAGCTGCGATTTCGACATTTGGGTGGCCATCGTGTCTCCTCTGATTCGTTGACGGCTGCATATTAGACCAACCGGTGAAGGCCTATAGCCTTCTGCACAGTTTTGTCGGGGTTTTACGGGCTTTTTTGGCCCTCTGTGGCAAAAAACCCTGCTTTTTAGCCACTTCCGGAGCGGGAGAAGCCTCAGGCAGCGGATTTTACCTTGTTTCAAAGGCCCGCACGCAGCCTTGCTAAAGCTGATTCGATGCTTTCGACAAGCGATGACCGGCCTCTTTGTCGGAGTCCGGTCGCGATTCACCCTGGAAAATAAGCCTAGATCGTCGTGATGTGGCGATCGCGGGTACTTTCTCTCCCTTATTTCTAGGGAGCGCGACGAGCTTCGCTCGCGCTAGATACGTTCGATGATGACGGCCGGGGCCATGCCACCGGCCGCGCACATGGTGACGAGACCGCGCTTCAAGTCGCGCCGTTCAAGCTCGTCGAGCAGGGTGCCGATCAGGATCGAGCCGGTGGCGCCGATGGGATGGCCGAGCGCGATCGAGCCGCCGTTGACGTTGACCTTGGCGCGGTCGAGCTTGAGGTCGCGGATGTATTTTTCCGCAACCACGGCAAAGGCCTCGTTGATCTCGAACAGGTCGATGTCGTCGATGGTCAGCCCCGCCTTCGCCAACACCTTGCGCGTCGCCGGCACCGGCGCGTTCAGCATCAGCGTCGGCGAGTCCCCCATATTCGCCATCGCGACGACGCGGGCGCGCGGCTTCAGGCCGTGCGCCCTGGCGTAAGCGGGCGAAGCCAGAAGGATCGCGGCGGCGCCGTCGACGACGCCGGACGAGTTGCCGGCGTGGTGCATGAAGTCGATCTCGAGGTCGGGGTATTTCTGCAGGATCAGGCCGCGATAGGTCGTGCCCCTGTCGTCGAGCGCATGGTCGGCGACTGCGGGGAATGCGGGCTTCAAAGCGCTCAGCCCTTCCATCGTGGTCTGCGGCCGCGGATATTCTTCATGGTCGAGCGCGAGGCTGCCGTCCTCGCGATGCACCGGCACGAGGCTCTTCTTGAAGTGGCCGTTCGCGATCGCATGCGCGGCACGCTTCTGACTTTCGAGGCCGAGCGCGTCGACGTCCCTTCGCGTGATGCCTTCCAGCGTCGCGATCGCGTCGGCGCAGACGCCCTGATGCGACTGCGGATGCCGCGCTCGCAGGCGCAGATTGCCGTTGTCCATCATCATCGGACCGCCGCCGCGGCGTCCTTCCATCGACATCATCTCGCAGCCGCCGGCGACGACGAGGTCCTCCGTGCCCGACATGATCGAGCTTGCGGCCATGTTGACGGCGGTGATGCCGGAGCCGCAGAAGCGGTCGAGCGTTACGGCACTCGCGCGCACGTCGTAGCCGGCGTCCAGCGCCGACATGCGGCCGAGATCGCCGCCTTGCGTTGCGACCTGCGCGCTGCAGCCCCAGATGACGTCGTCGACGTCGGCGGTGTCGATGCCGGTGCGCGTCGCGAGCGCGCGCAGCACGGTTGCTCCCAGCTGCTGCGGATGAATGCCCGAGAGCGCCCCCTTGCCGGCCTTGCCAACGCCCCGCGGGGTCCGGCAGGCATCGATGATGAGTGCGTCGATCATTGGCATTATCCTCTTGTTGAACGGTTGGAAGCGTTTTGAATCAGCGGGCGAAGGGAGTCAATGCGCGCTGGCGGAACCGCCTCACCCCGCCCTCTCAACGCGAGCCAAGCTCGTCGCCCTTCCGCAAGAGCGGGGCGAGGGAGAGCAATCAAACCCCCGCTGCGTTCTTCGCGATCACGTTGCGATAGAAGCTGGCGCTGAGTTTCGGCGTACGCACCTGCGTATCGAAATTGACGTGGTAGAGCCCAAAGCGCTTGTTGAGCCCAAATACCCATTCGAAATTGTCCATCAGGCTCCAGAGGAAATAGCCGCGCACCGGCACGCCTTCGGCGGTGGCGCGCTGGAGCTGGGCCAGGTAGTTGCGCAAATACATGATGCGGTCGGTGTCGTAGATCTTGCCGTCGGGCGTCACGACGTCGTCGCCGGAGGTGCCGTTCTCGCTGATATAAATCGCGTCCGTTTTCCAGATCTTTGCCGCCAGCTTGGGCACCCAGTAGATCGTCTCGGGGCCGACGCGCAGCCAGTCCGAATTCATGTGCGGGAAGGATTTCGGGATCGGCAGCGGCATGAAGCCCGCGCCCTGGTCGGAGGCCACCACATAGTTCTGCGGCGCGTAGATGTTGAGGCCGAGGAAATCGACCGGCGAGGAGATGATCTTCAGCTCCGCATCCGTGTATTTCGGCGCGTCGCGCCCGGCGAAATTCAGGAAGGCGTCGGTGTACTGGCCCGTCATGATGACGTTGAGATAGCCGGCGTTCATTTCGCGCAGCGCGATCTCTGCGGCGCGGACGTTCTCCGGCGTGTCGATCGCGGGGGCACAGGCATCGATGTTCTCCGCCGGCCCCACCCTGGTGCCACGGCGGCCATGGGCGCGTACCGCCTGCACCGCAAGCCCGTGCGCGAGCGCGCTGTTGTGCCTGATCTGGTTGACCTCGGCTTGTGGCAGCGTCACGCCGGGCGCGTCGATGCCGATGCCGTAGCCGAAATAGACGAAGCGACCGCTCTCGTTCACTGTGAATACGTTCTTGACGCGATCGGTCAGGTGCTCGGCGACATAGGCCGCGTAATCACCGAAGATCTTGCAGGTCTCCGTCGACCGCCAGCCGCCAAACCGGTCCTGGAGCGATTGCGGCAGGTCCCAATGATAGAGCGTCAGCCACGGCTCGATGCCGTTCTTGAGGAGTTCGTCGACCAGGCGGTTGTAGAAATCGAGTCCCTTCGGGTTGGGCTTGCCGTCGCCGTCCGGAAACAGCCGCGGCCAGGCCACCGAGAAGCGATAGGCCTTGCAGCCGAGCTCCCTGATGAGCGCGATGTCCTCCTTGTAGCGGTGATAGTGCTCGTTGGCGCGGTCGCCGGTCGAGCCATCCTCGATCTTGCCGGGGATGCGGACGAACTTGTCCCAGATCGAGGCCCCTCGCCCGTCCTCGTTGACCGCGCCCTCGACCTGATAGGACGAGGTCGCCGTGCCCCAGACGAAGCCCGCGGGGAAACCGTCCACGTTTCGCGGCGGCGATGCGGGCTTGGCGTCCGCGACCTCGAGAGGATTGGCGATTCCGGCTGCGGACAATCCCGCCAGCGTGGCGAACTGGCGACGCGAGACCTTGTCCGACATTGATCGTGCTCCGGGGTGATGCTCTTTCGGTGGCACCATGGCGAATCGCGGGTCGTTTGAGAAGCGGGCGAGCCGAGGGCCGAGGATGCAGGATTGCGGAATGCGACAAAGTTGTCCGAAAGGGGCTAGGGCGATCGTCGGCAGAGCTACCCCAAAGCCGAAATACCAGCCCCACCGTCATTCGAATTCCAGCCCAATCCGGCAAGGAAGTTGTCAGTTCCCTCGATACGAGGGCCCGTAGGCTCACAGAATGCCATATACCGCTCGGAAATTACGACCAAACTTCGCAAATATGGCGTATGCTGCAGCCATCGCCGCTCCGCTCTGGGCGATTGTCTGTCTGCACCGGTCAAGCAAGAGAACGACTGACTTATGACGCGGTTTGACCGCATCAGACTGTGGTAACCTCTTCCGCTTGACCAAGCGCCTGTCCTGCCAGGGATACAATGACTGACCCGCGTCAGAGCCACCGTGAATTCGAGGTAGATATATGTCGTATGCCTACAAGCTGAATGAAGACGTTCGCCACCAGCCCCAAGGCCCACAAGGACGTGCCGCAACTGAGCCACCGATGATTTACACCATCGTCCAGCATATGCCCATCGAGTCCGATGGACGTCTCCGATACCGCATCAAGTGCAAGTCGGAGAAAATCGAGCGAGTCGTCACGGAAGATCAGCTTTCGTATTCGCAGTGATCGCTTGATGACGGCGGGAATCCAGCGCGGATGAATTGGCTCGGTGTTGCCATGACCAACGACGGGACCGTTCTCGCTGCTTGGCGAGCCTGGATTGCGGAATGTCTGCCTGGGTCGGGAGCAGACATGAGGTCCTTCCGCCGCGGTGGCGCGCGGGCTTCCGCGATCAGCGCGAGCGCTTCGGCAACTTTGGCAGCTTGTCGGGATTGAACGGCGGCATCTGCCCGGTTCGTTCAGGTGCGGGCGCCTGCTGTTCCGTCAGAATCAGCGTACCCTGGAGGATCATTCCCGGCGCTTGCGCTGCCGTCGCCGTGTAGGTCGCCACCTTGCCCGGGCAGTTTCCCTCGATGTCCAGCGTGAGCTCATCGTCGACGCCGAACACGGTTGCGCGTCCGTCGGTATGGCGCTTCGTCGACACGGTGGCGGTGAAGCGATCGCCGTCGACCTTGCAAGAGCCGTGATAGGTCATCAGGCTGTCGCAGCCCCAGATCTGTCCGTCTGCGATATGGACGATCCCGGTCCCCTGATCGAGCGGCGTCTTGTACCAGGCGGCGTAGGTGCCGTCCTTCAACATGGGAGCAGTCTCCCCTGGTATTTCCTCGCGCATATCGACACGATCAGCGCTAACAAAGCGTTAATCGCGCGGCCCGAGCCAATCCGGGCTATTCCTGCGCAGCTCGGCCTCCAGGTCTTCAATGATGCTGTGAAGCAGACAGGCGGCAAGTGGATCGGTCACTTCGCGCTCCAAATGCCGGTACCGCGCGATCTGGAATTCCTGCTCTCTCAACTGGTGCTCTGTCATCGGACGGGCCCTCCGACGAACCGACGCAGAGACAGCCGAACAGTTTCGTTACAATTTTAGGATCATTCGCTATGGTTTCCAATCGGTAAAAACAACGCGACGCCAAGCTTCGCCGGCGGGCGGGATCATCGGAGATGTCAAAAGGTCGATACGCTGACACGCACCGCTGTCACGGCACGTCGCCGCCGCTGCGACTTCCACCGATGCTGTGCGGCTTATTGAGGAAGAACTCCCGGTTACCGAGAGCCGCCTCCGCGTACTGATCAATCGCAACCTGGATGGCCTCGATGTGCATGCGGCACCAACCCTCGAGGCAGGACAGGCGCCGCGCATGATGAAGCGCCTTCAGAAATTCCGGCGGCTCCTGCATGTCGGAGAAGTAGGTCGGCCTCTCCCCCTTCATGCTCGTGCCATCTTTCGCGGCGGAACAAGGCTGCGCTTCTCAACCCCGACGCGCGATGGCATCGGCCGACGGCGGGGAACGAACAGGCTGGCGACGACGATCGGGTCGGTGTCTCCGAGCGCGGCCCGCTCCTGAACGAGCCCGCTCATTACCGTGCGCATCTTCATGACTTCGCCTGCGACGAAGCTGCAGTCCTCGTCCCTGTTGATCTGCTCATGCATGATCGCCTCGGCCTCACGCATGCTGACGCGTAACGCCCTGATGATCCTGCGGATTTCGTTGATGCGGTTGTCCATGGCTCGCTCCCTTGGCTGGACGAGCAGCATAAGAACAAAACATGAACAATGAGTCAATCGGCTTGAGGTAGAGCAGAGCCGGCGTGACACGCCATGCCGGGCGGCGCCAACCCGGGCTTACCGAGCCAAGATCAGAACGTCACCCGCATCCCCGCATAGAACGCACGCGGCCTTGCCGGACTGAGCGAGCGCGGGTCGGTGAACTCGGCACCGCCATTGGTGAAGTTGGGCACGGCTTCGCGGTCGAAGAACTGTCCGTAGGTCGCGTAGCGCCTGTCGAAGATATTGTCGATCTTGCCGTAGAGCTGGACGTTCTTGGTCACCTGGTAGGACGTGTGCAAGTTGAACACGGTGTAGGACGGCAGCTTCGTATATTGGTTGGACTCGTCGCCGACCAGATATTGGCTGGAGACGAACAGCGCGTTGCCGCCAACCTTCCACACGTCGGTGACGGCATAGTCGATGCCGACCTTGACGCGATGGCGCGGGATCGCGGGGAGCTGGTTGCCGGGTAGCACCTGAATGGTCTCGGTGACAGTATCCCTGAACGGGCTTTCGGAACCGAGCGCGAAAGCGTCGAGATAGCGTGCGTCGACGAAAGCGTAGCTCGCCTGAAACTGAAGCGTGGGCGACTTGATGTTGACCTCAGCTTCGAGCCCCTGACGCCTGGTACGGCCGACGTTGGAGAAATAGCCGAAGCCGGTGCGGCCGACTGCGGGAACGGCGACGATGTCGTCGTAATTGGTGGCGCGGAAGCCGCCGATTTTCCAGCCGAGCGTGCCGATGTTCAGCTCCCTGCTGCCGCGCAGGCCCGCTTCCACGGTCTTGGACACGACCTGCTTCAATGGCGGATCGGAGACGAGAAACGCGGCAATCAGACAGGGACGGGCTGGATCCGAGCAGCCGAGCTCGAGCGGCGTCGGAACGCGGTTGGCCTCGGAATAGCCGGCGTAGGCCGTCAGCTCCGGCGTGATCTTGTAGGTGCCGCCGATTACCGGATTGAAGCGGGTGAAGGTGTGATCGCCGTTGAGATCGGTCCCGAGCTGATCCTCCAGCGTGATGCGCGCGACGTTGAACCGGCCGCCGCCGGTGACGGCGAAGGCGTCCGTGATATTGAACGTGTCCATTGCGTAGAGGCCGTTATATTGATTGACGGTCCGCAGCGAGACAGGGCCGGCAACGGTATCAGGTACGCCAGTCGGCCCCAGGAAGAGGCCGCCGCCGCTGACGACGTAGCTTTCTCCGATCGTGCCGATTTCGGCGGTGGCGTTATAGCGCGTGACACTGGCGTCATAGGTCGCGCCCATCACGAAGCGGTTGTCGTGGCCGAACAGCTGGTCGGTGTTGGTGGCCTGCCCCGACACGCCGAAGGTGGTCGAACGTATCGAGCTCCGGTCGATCTCGCCGAGGATGGTCCCGGACGCGAAAGGATTGGCAAGCGGCAGGCCGTTCACGCCGTTTGCCGGTGTGGCGCCGTCGCCGAAGCAAAGAAGCCCAGCGAGCCCCGGGTCAGTGCATTCCTGCGCGTCGGTCGGATTGCCGTCGACGAGCTTCTGCTCGTACCTGCGCACATGCGCGGTGCCTTCGAGTGTCCAGGTCGGCGTCGCATCGACCTTGCCCGTCAGGTTGAGATAGCCGACGCGGTTGGAAGTGGTCTGCGGGGTCGTGTAGGTCGCGCCCCAATATTTGTCGAGCAGCTCGGCGGGAACGGTGGCGTTGGCGCCGAAATCGTTCTTGGCGACGCCCATGTTGGCGTGGAATTCGCTGTCGCCCGCCTTGTAACCGACGTCGCCGTAGAAGCGCCGCACGTCCGATTGGGAGAAATTGCGGAAGCCGTTGTCGTGCAGGCCTTCGAGCGCGGCATAGACGCCGTAGTTCTTGTCGACCGTCTTGCCCCATTGCGCCGAGCCCTGAATGCGGCCGAACGAGCCGCCCATGAGATCAAGCTCCGCGCCCTGATAGGTAAAACCGTCCTTCATTTGCAAATTGATCGCGCCGCCCAGCGCGTTGAGGCCGAAGGCGGGATTGTTGGTCACGAGCGTCACCGACCGGATCGCCGCGGTCGGGATCAGGTCCCAGTTGACGGCGTCGGAGAAGGCCTCGTTGATGCGAACCCCGTTCTGATACACAGCGAGGCCTTGCGGCGTGCCCGTCACCGGCGAGGCAACGAAGCCGCGGAATTCGACATCCGGCTGAAATGGATTGCCGGTAACCTCGCTGATGTTGACGCCGGCGATGTTGTCGCGAAGCGCGTCGGTGATGTTCAGCGAGCCGGTGCGCTTGATCTGGCTGGCGTCGACGGCGTTGATCGCCGAGGGGACCTTGTCGACGTCAAGACCTCTGCCGGTACCCGGCGCGGTCGGATAGACGTAGAGGCGCGTCTTGGGGCTGGCGGATGACGGCGCTCCGATGTGCGCGACCGGACGCGATGACGCGGTGCGCCGCGCCGTTGACCGCGGCGGCGCCGTCACCTCGACCGGCGGCAGGTTCTGGACGTTGGTTTCCTCGTCCTGCGCGGCCCCCGCGGGGATCGCGAAGACGGAGAGCAGCCCGGTCGAAACCAAGGCGATCAACAAACGACGATTGAACCCAAGAGGCTTGAACCCAATAGGCTTGAACCGAAAACGCTTGAACCAAACACGATCGCCCATCCCAGCCTTCCCATCCGTGACCACCGACTGTTTTGATCTTCCCCCGGTTGGTCGAGACGAGTGTAATCGGCAGGAATGCGTGCGCCAGCCACAAAAGGTCGGGCCGTATCGCACCAAATTTCCCGACCAAATCGGGAATTTTTCCCGACGCGATCAGGCCGCTGCCGTCGGGACCAGGGCCTCTACGGTCAGACCACCGTCACCCGAGACGACGTTGAGCGTGCCGCCCAGCGCGAGAATCCGCTCGCGCATGCCGACGAGCCCGAAGCCGAGCTTTTGGCCGGGCTCCATGCCGCGGCCATTGTCGCTGACCCGCACCCGGGCACAGCTGCGGCCGTCGCTTGCCGCCTCCGCCACCGGCTCGATGACGACGTTAACCGAGGTCGCGCCGGCGTGGCGGAACACGTTGGTGAGCGCCTCCTGCACGATGCGGTAGATGGTGAGGTCGGCGGTCTCCCCGGTGACGCCAAGCGCCGGCGAGATCACGGTCTCGATGGTGACATCGGGATGCGACTCCCGCCACAGCCGCGACAGCGATTCCAGCGCCTGGCGCAGGCCGAACTCGGCCAGGCCGACTGGCCGGAGGCGCTCCAGCACGCGGCGATTGAACTGCTGAAGCGCGTTGATCTGCTCCAGCATGGCACTGCCGTGTTTTCGCACGGCCTCCGCATTCGGGGCGCGTCCGTCCGCCTGCTTCGCCAGCGCGCTGGCATGCGCGCGTAGCGAGAACAAGTATGGCCCGAACTCGTCATGGAGCTCGCGCGCGATCTCCTTGCGCTCGACGTCCTGGAGCGACACCGTTCGCTCGGCGAGGCGCCGCTTGTCCTCGATGGCGTCACTGAGCGTTGCCGCAAGATGGTTGAGCTTGGTGCAGATCGCGGCGAGTTCCGGCGCGCCGCCCGGCGCGACGCGCGCCTGATAACGCCCGTCTTCGAGCTCGGCCATCACGTCCGCAAGGGATTGGAGCGGCGCCAATGCCCGGCCGATCACATTCATCATCACCAGGAACAGCGCCAGCGCGATCACCGAGCCGACCTCGAGCTGGGTCACGATGGCGTCCCAGATCTCGGCGATCTCGTCATCGGGATGGGAGGTGATCAGCAGCGAACCCGGCTTGCCATGGATCGAGACGGGCACGCTCACCGCGGTCTGCTCGGGATGAACCAGGCTGACGAACCAGGCCGGCGGCGCGCGGGTGTCGTCATCGGCGTCGGTCCGGGGCTGCGTCAGCGGACGGCCGGCTTCGTCCCGAAGCGCGATGCTGACATGGCGCAGGCGGCTGAGGTCGCGTGCGATCTGGTTCAGCCTGGCATCCGGATCGGGCGCCTCGTTGAGATCCGCAACGATCATCTCGATGAATTCGCGCGCGAGCCGGATCACGCTCTGGTCCTCGGCCTGCACGCGCGGCCCGGCTTCCGCGACCTGGCGGCCGATATTGACGGCGAGTCCCAGCGCCAGCAGCAGCGCCAGCAGCAGGTTGATGCGCCCGCGCAAGGATAGATTTTGCCACATTGGTATCGCCCGTGCCCCCGCGAAGGATTGGCCTGCCCCTTGTCCGATAACGTTGACAGAGGCGAAGCGCCCGATATCTAATCGAAAGCGTACAGCAATCCCGGCCGGGCGCGAAACAGGCCAAGACGCTGTCGCGAGGAACGCCTATGCGCATTTTGATCGTCGACGATCATCCCATCGTCGCCTCCGGCTGCCGTGCCGTGCTGGCGGACGAGGGCGAGATCGAGATTTTGGAGGCCGCCGACGCCGAAGACGGCGAGTGCGTCTTCATCGTCGAGCGCCCCGACCTCTCGATCATCGACATCAACCTGCCGACCGTGTCCGGCTTCGAGCTCGCGCGCCGCATCCTCGAGCGCGCGCCCGAGGCCCGGATCATCATGTTCAGCATGAACGACGACCCTGCTTTTGCCGCGCGGGCGATCGAGTGCGGCGCCAAGGGCTATGTCTCCAAGACCGGTGACCCCGACGATCTCGTCGAGGCGATTCGCACCGTCGGCGGCGGCGGCACCTATCTGCCGAGCGCGATCGCGCGCAGCATCGCCTTTGCGGGACCCGCGCTGGCGCAAAGCCCGCTGTCGAAGCTGAACGCGCGCGAGATGGAGATTTTGCGGCTGCTCAGCGCCGGAAAGAGCCTATCCGAGATCGCCTGGCTGGTGCAGTCGTCCTACAAGACTGTCGCCAACACCTCGTCCATCATGCGCCAGAAGCTCGGGGTGAAAACCTCTGTCGAGCTGGTGCGGCTGGCGATCGACAGCGGCGTGGCCTGACGGCCGCCGCGAATTCGGTCACACAAGCGTTGCAATCCTGATGTGGTTTGATGCCACGGAGCATAACGGCATGACGATCCAGACTGTCTCGACCAATACATCCTATGGCGGCGTGCAGGGCGTGTATCGCCATGCCAGCCAGGCGACCGGAACCGACATGACGTTCTCGGTCTATGTTCCCCCGCACGCACAGGGCGCCAAGCTGCCTGTGGTCTGGTATCTCTCCGGCCTCACCTGCACGCACGCCAACGTCACCGAGAAGGGCGAATTCCGCAAAGCCTGCGCCGAGCTCGGCTTGATCTTCGTCGCGCCCGACACCAGCCCGCGAGGCCCCGACGTGCCCGGCGATGCCAATAATGCCTATGATTTCGGTCTTGGCGCCGGCTTCTATGTCGACGCGACGGAAGCGCCGTTTTCAAGCAATTATCGCATGTGGAGCTACGTCACCGACGAACTGCCGAAACTCGTGGCGGAAAATTTTCCGGTCGATGCGAAGCGCCAATCGGTGATGGGCCATTCGATGGGCGGCCATGGCGCGCTGACGGTCGCGCTGCGCAACCCGCACCGTTTTCGCGCGGCCAGCGCCTTTGCGCCGATCGTCGCGCCGTCGCTCGTGCCCTGGGGCATCAAGGCGTTGACCGGCTATCTCGGGCCGAACAAGGACATTTGGCGCAGCCACGACACGGTGGCGCTGATCGAGGACGGCGCGAAGTTTTCAGGCTTCCTCGTCGACGTCGGCGAGGCCGATAACTTTTTGAAAGAGCAGCTTCGTCCTGAATTGCTGCAGGCGGCCTGTGCCAAGGCCAACATTCCGCTGACGCTGCGGCGGCAGGCGGGCTACGACCACAGCTATTACTTCATCTCGACCTTCATGGGCGATCACCTGCACTGGCATGCGGAGCGATTGAAGGGGTAAATATCTCCCTCACGGCTTGCCGTAGTTCGGCGCCAGCAAGCGGTTGCGGATCAGATAGCTCATCGTGCGCGTCCAGGATTCATCGGTGTTGCCGCGCATATCGGCGCTGGCGGCCGTGATCATGTTGCCGGTCTTCACGTCGCGCAGGTAGATGTTCAGATTGATGATCAGGTTCGAGACCTTCTGCACCATGCCAGTGATTTCCAAATCGGCACCCAGCTGCCCGGCAAGCTTGAGGTCGCAGCCGCCGCAGGCCTGCAGATTGGCGTGACGGGCCGCATCCCGGACCGGCGCAATATCGATCAGCTGGAACCTGCCTGACTCAACCAGTGCCTTGCGCAACTGCTCGCTGATGAGGTCGAGCCGCGCTTCCTCGGGCTTGGAGCCGTAGAACTCGCCAGGCAGGCTGGTGTCGATCAGTTCGAAATCGAACACCGCGAGTTTCGGCGGATCGGCGAATGCGGCCGAGCCCGTCAACAGCAAAGCGGCGAAACATATCAGCGCTCGCATGATCGTGATTCCCGGCGTGGCGGCGTGAGGACGAAATGCGGGGTTGCATGCCCTGACAAATCGGTCATGCTTTAGCAGAGACAATTCTCCATCGGCGGTCAAGCCGGGGAGAACATCTGGAGGAAACATGATCCGATGGTTGGTCGGCCTGATCTGCCTGGGTTTTGCTGCGACGAGTGCGCTCGCAGCCGACCCTGTCATGATCGGCGTCGGCTATCTCGGAATCGCCGGCACCAGATCAACGCTGTCGCTGGTCGAGCAGCCCGCGGAGAATGACGGCGTCGCCGGCGCACGCCTGGCCATCGAGGACAACAACACTACCGGCAAATTCCTCAACCAGCGATTTGCGCTGGAGGAGCGTCGTATCAAGGAGGGCGAAGATGCCGTGCAGGCCGCGACAGAGCTCGCCGCACGCAACGGCTTCATCATCGCCGACCTGCCGGCCGACACGCTGCTGAAGGTCGCCGACGCCCTGCGCGAGCGCGGCACGTTGCTGTTCAACGCCGGCGCGATCGACGAGCGGCTGCGCGAGGCCGATTGCCGTGCCAACGTCATCCACACCGCGCCGACGCGCGCAATGCTGGCCGATGCGCTCGGTCAGTATCTGGTGTGGAAGCAATGGAAGCGCTGGCTGCTCGTGGTTGGCTCGCATGACGAGGACAGACTGTTCGCCGATGCGCTCCGGCGCACCGCGACGCGGTTCGGCGCCAAGATCGTGCAGGAGCGCAGCTTCGAAGACAAAGGCGGCGCGCGCCGCACGGACTCCGGCGTGACGCTGATCCAGCGGCAGATGCCGGTGTTCACGCAACAAGCTCCGGCCTATGATGTACTGGTCGCCGCTGACGAGAGCGAGGTGTTCGGCGCCTACCTGCCCTATCGCACCTGGGATCCACGGCCTGTCGCGGGCTCGGCCGGCCTCGTGCCGCGGAGCTGGGACGCTGCGCAGGACCAGTGGGGCGCGATCCAGATGCAGAACCGCTTCGTCAAGCTCAACGCGCGGCGGATGACTGCGCTCGACATGCAGGCGTGGACCGCCGTGCGCATGATCGGAGAGGCCACGTCGCGCACCAATTCCGGCGAGGTCAAGAAGGTCACCGATTTCATCAAGGGCCCGGAGTTCTCGGTCGCCGCCTTCAAGGGCACGAAGCTGACCTTGCGCGACTGGAACCTGCAGCTGCGCCAGCCGATCCTGCTGGTCGATGGCCGCATGGTGGTGTCGGTGTCGCCGCAAGAAGGTTTCCTGCACCAGGTCTCCGAGCTCGACACGCTCGGCTATGACCGCCCGGAGAGCAAATGCAAGCTGAAGTGAGGACATTAAAGTGAGGACTTGGACGTTCCGCGCGTGGCGTGTTGGGTTGCTGTCCGGATTGGCGCTGGCGGCAGCGCCGGCGCATGCGTTCATCGCCTATGTCTCGAACGAGAAGAGCAACACGGTGTCGGTGATCGATACCGAAAGCTGGACGGTGACCAAGACCATCAAGGTCGGCCAGCGCCCGCGTGGCATCGACTTCACGCGCGACGGAAAGTTCGTGATGGTCGCGGTCGGCGACGACGACACGATCCAGATGATCGACGCGAAGACGCAAACCGTGGTGGACAGCCTGCCCTCCGGTCCCGACCCTGAATTGTTCGCCCAGGATGCCGCCGGCAAGGTCCTCTATGTCGCCAACGAGAACGACAACACAGTGACCGTGATCGACCTCGAGAAGCGCGCTCGCCTTGGCGACATCCAGGTCGGCGTCGAGCCCGAGGGCATGACCATCAGCCCGGACGGCAAGACGCTGATCAACACGTCCGAGACCACCAACATGGCGCATTTCATCGACACGTCGTCGCGCCAGATCGTCGCCAACGTGCTGGTCGACGCGCGACCGCGCTTTGCCGAATTCAAGCACGACGCTTCCGAATTGTGGGTGTCCTCGGAGATCGGCGGCACCGTCTCGATCATCGACCCCGGAAAGCACGAGGTGACCGGCAAGATCAATTTCGAGATTCCGGGGTTGAGGAAAGAGGCGATCCAGCCCGTTGGCATCGGCATGACCCGGGACGACAAGACCGCCTTCATCGCGCTCGGTCCCGCCAATCGCGTCGCCGTGGTCGATACCGCCTCGCGCAAGGTGACGAAATATCTGCTGGTGGGACAGCGGGTCTGGCACATGGCATTCACCCCGGACGAAAAATTTCTGCTCACCACCAATGGCGTCTCGAACGACGTCTCCGTCATCGACGTCGCCGCGCAAAAGGTGATCAAGACCATTCAAGTGGGCGAACTGCCCTGGGGTATCACGATCGCGCCATGACCAGCCCTGTTCCCATCGCCGAACAACGCGAAACACCAAGGCCCGATCCGGCGACCGTGCCCGCGCTATCGATCGACGACGTCAGCCACGCCTATGGACCGCGCCGCGCGCTGATGGACGTGTCCTTCAACGTGCAGCCCGCGAGCTTCACGGCCCTGCTTGGCCTCAACGGGGCGGGCAAGAGCACGCTGTTCTCGCTGATCACGCGCCTGTTCGGCATCCAGTCCGGCCGCGTCGGCATTTTCGGCCATGACATCAGCAAGAGTCCCGGCGAGGCGCTGCGGTTGCTCGGCGTCGTGTTCCAGCCGCGCACGCTCGATCTCGATCTGTCGCTGACGCAGAACCTGCTCTATCACGCCGCACTCCACGGCATCAGCCGCCGCGAAGCCGGCGCTCGAGCCGCCGAGCTGCTCGGTCGCATCGGGCTTACCGAGCGCGCCGGCAGCAAGGTGCGCGATCTCTCGGGCGGGCAGATGCGGCGGCTGGAGATCGCCCGGGCGCTGCTGCACCGGCCGCGCCTGCTCTTGCTGGACGAGCCGACCGTCGGCCTCGACGTCAAGGCGCGCGCCGACATCATCAGCCATGTGCGCCAGCTCGTGAGCGAGCAAGGCATCGGCGTACTCTGGGCCACGCATCTGTTCGACGAAATCATGGCCGGTGACGATCTCGTGGTGCTGCATCAGGGCAAGGTGCTGGCGCAGGGACCGATGAGCCGCGTCGTCGCGGAAGCCGGCGCGCAGGACGTCAACACCGCCTTCATGCGCCTGACCGGCGCGCAGACCCTGCCGGGCGGCGGCGCATGAGCAGCATCACCACGCGCGAGGCGCAGCGCGGCTTCTCGGCCGCCGAATACATGACCTGCCTCACGGGCATTGTCTGGCGCGAGGGACTGCGCTTCCTGCACCAGCGCGAGCGGTTCGTCTCGGCGCTGGTGCGGCCGCTGGTCTGGCTGTTCATCTTCGCCGCCGGTTTCCGCCAGGTGCTCGGCATCTCCATCATCCCGCCCTACGAGACCTACATCCTCTACGAGGTCTTCATCGCGCCGGGGCTGATGGCCATGATCCAGCTCTTCAACGGCATGCAGTCCTCGCTCTCGATGGTCTATGACCGTGAGATGGGGAACATGCGCACGCTGCTGGTGAGCCCACTGCCGCGCGCCTACCTGTTGTTCTGCAAGCTGCTCGCGGGCACCGCGGTGTCGCTGCTCCAGGTCTACGCGTTCCTGCTGATAGCCTGGTTCTGGGACATCACCCCTCCCCTATCGGGCTATCTCACCGTGCTGCCGGCCCTGATCCTGTCCGGACTGATGCTGGGCTCGCTGGGCATGCTGATCTCCTCCGGCATCAAGCAGCTGGAGAACTTTGCCGGCGTGATGAATTTTGTCATTTTCCCGATGTTCTTCGCTTCATCGGCACTCTACCCGCTCTGGCGGGTGCAGGAGGGCAGCCCATATCTCTACTATGTTTGCGAGGCCAATCCGTTCACCCATGCGGTCGAGCTGATCCGCTTCGCGCTGTACGGACAGATCAACTGGATCTCGCTGGCGGTGGTCGCGACCTGCACAATCGTCTTCATGATCGGCGCGATTCTGGCCTATGATCCCTCGCGCGGGCTGGCGCGACGGGGGCCTGCGGGAGGCGAAGGATGACGGTTCGGGTTCTGGCCATGGCCGCTCTGATGCTCGCAGCCGCGAGCACGGCGGCACGCGCGGCCGATCCGCGCTATCCGGATTGGCCCTGCACGCAGGCCAAAGTGCCGGAAATTTCGCTCGCCGCCGTATGGGCCGGTCCTCCGCTCGACGACGTGCAGAACAAATGGAAGGACGACGCCAAGGTCAGCGCGCTGGTCGCCAAACTGTCGGCACGCAAGACGCCGCTGGACGAGGGCGAGAAGTTGGTGAAGGAGTTTTTGGCGGGCTCCGCGGCCGACAAGACCACGAACGCAAAACTGCTGTTCGCAGGCCTGTTCGACACGCTCAACGCTCAGCGCTCGCAGGTCATGAGCGGGCTGGAACGCGTCAGCCGCAAGCAGCGCGAAGCCGCCGACAAGATCCGCGAGGAGAGCGTCCAGCTTCAGGCGCTCCAAGGCGCCACGCCGCGCGACGAGGCTAAGGTCGATGCGCTCAGCAACGAGCTGATCTGGAAGACTCGCATTTTCGAGGACCGCCACAAGGTGGTGCGATTCGTCTGCGAGGTTCCCACCACCATCGACCAGCGGCTGTTTGCGCTTGGACGCGTGATCCAGCAGGAAATGGAATAGAGTCAGCCTCATTGACCGCTTGCGGCCGGTTCCCGCGCCTCCATGGCGATCATTAACCTGCCGCCGTGCTATATGCCGGAACCAAATCGGTCTAGGATGTCTTGTCGACGGGTAATCCAAGGCATCGGGAGGCCTCGATGGGAACCACGAAATTCATCCTCGCAGGCGCTGCAGCCATCAGCATGCTCGCAAGCAGCGCATTCGCTGACGATCTGACCGGAATGGTCACCCGGATAGATCGGCTCAACAGCACGATTTCGATCCAGCAGACGCAGAAGGGCACAGTCGGCGGCAGCGCAGGCGGCGCCGGCGCGCTCCAGGAGTATAAGGCCAAGGATGCCGCGATGCTCGACGCCGTCCACGCCGGCGACAGGGTGAGCTACTCTGCGACCGACAATAACGGGACGGGCACGCTGACGAAGTTGCAGAAGCAGTAAGCTTTTCCTCGCCTCTTCCCACGTGCGACAGGGCGTCATGGCCGGGCTTGTCCCGGCCATCCACGCACAGCCACGAGGCACCAAGAACGTGGATGCCCGGGCAAGCCCAGGCATGACGATCTCTTGCCTATTGCTCCGGCCGCGGCTCGGGCTGCGCCTCCTCAGTAGGAAGCTTTGCACGCTCCCAGCCGTCGGTGCCATCGGGATACCAGGCGATGTTGGAGTAGCCATACGCGAGCGCGCGCTTGGCGGCGTTCCAGGACATCCAGCAATCGGCCAGGCAATAGATCACGAGCAGCGCGTTCTTATCGCCGTGTGATGCACGCGCCAGGCCGCGCTGGAAATAGTCGTCCATGGCGGGCGGCAGCGTGCCGTAGCCGGTATCCGGCAGCCAGATGCTGCCCGGAATATTTTTGCGCGGCGCCTCGCGCCAAACGGTACCCGCGGGAAGGTTTTTCGGCTTCGGCGCGCGCGGCAGCACGTCGATGAAGGCGCCGCTCTTCGCGCGCCAAATCGCCTCGGCTTCTGACGTCGACAGCACGCGCGCGCCGCCGAGCGTCGGCGGCACGGGCGCGCGGTAGTTGTCGGTGCGATAGCCTTCGGGCTCGAACGGCTCCTGCTGCTGCGCAACGACCGGCGCCACCAGCACGGCGCCGACCAGCGCAGCCGCAAGGTGCCGCCTCATGGCGTCTGCCTCATGGTGCCTTCTTGGTCGTCTCCGCGCCAAGCGGCCGATCGTTCTCGTCCAGCAGCGGCACGCCGAAATCGAGCAGGATCTTGTTGATCTCGCCCTGGTTCTCCTGGATCAGCTTGTTGAGCTGCCGCTTCCAGTTCTGGTCGGCGCCACGCACGCCCATGCCGATGCGATAGACCAGTTTTGGCCCGGTGGTTTCCTTCACCAGCGGCGTGACATGAAGCGACCCCGCCTTCTTCGCGTAGAACCCTGCCATCGGTCCCCACAGCACGCCGGCGTCGATCTTGCCCGCCGTGAGATCATCGATCATTGCCTGCGCCGAATTGTCGTAGCGCGTGTCGATCATGAGCGGATAGGGCTTTGCATCACCCATCAGTCCCGCAATGGCCATGTTGGTCGCAGGCGGCGTGCCGGCGACGATGCCGACATGCTTGCCCTTGAGCCTGGCATCCTCCAGCGTGTCGACCTCCTCCAGCCCGCTACCTGCTTTCGCGACCAAGGCATAGCTCGTGCGGTAGTAGGGATTGGTGCCTTGCACGAGGTCATCGCCTTGGGGGAAGCCCATGATGACGTCGCAGCGATGCGAGCCGAGCGTCATGCGCACGAAGCCGGTGGCTTGCGGAAAAAAGACATAGTCGAGCTTCTTCTGGAGCTTGTCCGCAAACAGCTCGGCAAGCTTGTTCTCGAACCCCTCGCCCTTCTCATTCGAGAACGGCAGATTGCGCGGGTCGGAACAGACGCGTAGCACCTTGGGGTCGACCAGTTCGAACGAGAGGTCACCCGTCTCGTTGGTCTGCGCTATGGCGACGTCGCCGAACGCGCAAGACGCAACCAGGATACTCAGTGAAAGCAACCAGCGACGATGTCGTCCGGCCTCCGTCATCGCGCTTCCTCCTAGGCTTGTTTGAATGCTAGCCATGCAACGCATGACGCGCCATGTTTTGCCAGACTTTGTGCTGGCTTTCTTTGTTGCAGTGCAATGCGCGCAACCTTTGAACTGAGGCTGAAAAGTGTCTCGCATCGCTCTCGTGATCGCAGCCTTGTCCCTGGTAACAGCGACGCTAGCATGCGCCGCAGCGGCCGAATTGCCTGTGAGCGAAGTCGCGCCGGGAATCTTCGTACACTCCGGGACCATCGCCCTGATGACCCGCGAGAACGAGGGCGACATCGCCAATGTCGGCTTCATCGTGGGCGAAGATGCGGTGGCCGTGATTGATACCGGCGGTAGCGTTCGCGAGGGCGAGGCGCTGCTGGCGGCGGTGCGGGCCCGCACCAGCAAGCCGATCCGCTACGTCATCAATACCCACGGCCATCCCGACCATGTTTTCGGCAATGCGGCTTTCGTCGCCGGGGACACCATTTTCGTCGGTCACAGCCGATTGCCGCGGGCGCTCGCTGCCCGTGGGCCGTACTATCTCGACAATTTTAGGCGCATCATGGGCGACGAATTGATATCTCCCGTGAAAATCGTGCCGCCCACAATGCTCGTCACGGACACCCTGATGCTCGATCTCGGTGCGCGCCGCCTCAACCTGCGGGCTTGGCCGGCCGGGCACAGCGACAATGACCTGACCGTGTTCGATGAGATGACGAAGACGCTGTTCACTGGCGACCTCATCTTCCTCCGCCATATTCCGGTGATGGACGGCAGCATTCGCGGCTGGCTTCGCATCCTCGCGGAACTCGAGAGCATTCCGGCGCAGCGCGTCGTTCCCGGTCACGGACCTGTGAGTGAATGGCCTGCCGCGCTGACCGATGAACGGCGCTATCTGACGGCACTGCTGGCGGACATCCGGGCGTCGAACAAGAAGGGCGAGCCGATCCGAACCGCTGCAGACAGGGCCGCCGCCTCGGAACGGCCGCACTGGGAGCTGTTCGACGACTACAACGCCCGCAACGCAACCGCAGCATTTTCGGAAATTGAATGGGAGTAGCGGACGCGCTACGATGCGTGAAACGTTGCTTCGTCCGCGGGACCATGACCATGACGGGATGCACGCGCCGACTGCCTCTGATCGCCCTGCTCCTCGGCATTGCATTCGCCGTGCCGGCGCAGGCGGAAGAGGCTTACGATCCCTGGCCGGGCCTGGTGCAGGACATCTTCAGCAGCCGTCCGATGAATGACGGCGGCAATGTCATTGGAATCGAGATGCCGTATCGTGCCGAAGACGCGGCCATCGTGCCGGTGACCCTGCGCAGCAAGCTCTCGCCCGGCGATGCCCGCCGCATCCGTTCGATCACGCTGGTGATCGATCGTAATCCCGCGCCGATGGCGGCGAAGTTCGAGCTCGGACCGGATGCCAACGTCACTGAAATCTCGACCCGCGTGCGCGTCAACAATTACACCGACGTTCATGCGGTGGCCGAGCTCAGCGATGGCCAGCTCTATGTCTCGAAAGTCTACGTGAAGGCCTCCGGCGGCTGCTCGGCACCAGCAGGGAAGAATGCCGAGGAGGCCCAGAACCGGCTCGGCCAGATGCGCTACCGCCAATTCGCGCGCGAGGAGGCCCCGGCGAGCCGCATGCGGGAAGCGCAGATCATGATCGGCCATCCCAACAATTCCGGCCTGCAGATGGACCAGGTCACACAGCTCTACATTCCCGCCTTCTTCATCAACCAGCTCAAGCTGACGCAGGACGACAGCCCCGTGCTGTCGATGGAAGGCGGCATCTCGATCTCGGAAGATCCAAATCTGCGCTTCACCTATGTATCCAACGGCGCCAGGCGTTTTCGCGCGGAAGCCAAGGACACGGACGGACACGTGTTCCGGAACGAGTGGGACGTGGAGAAGCCGGGGACGTGAGGCTCCCGGTCGTCATGGCCGGGCTTGTCCCGGCCATCCACGATCTTAGGTGCCGCCAAGACGTGGATGCCCGGGGACAAGCCCGGGCATGACGAATACGGTGGTCGTACAACCAAGCGGTCAGAAACACCTCACCTCGGCTTCCGCCTGGGCACGCCTCAAATCATTCACGGCCGAGTTCGCCTGCTCCGAGGTGCGGAACTGGACGCCGAGATTGCCGCGGACCTGGGACATGCTGAGCGCGGTTTCTGCGGTAACGTAGCGCTCATAGGACACGATCGAGGCCACCACGTCGATCGAGCAGGAACATTGTTCGATCGCCTGCCGGCTCTCGCCATTCGCCTTCATGCAGCCATAGACATACTCGGCACGCGCCGACGTCGGATAATCATTGGCCTGTTCAGCCTGCGCGGCGAGCGCGGTCGCAGCCCACACCGCCAATGCGGCGACAATCGGTCGTAGCTGTCCGGCCAGATTCATGAGCGTCCTCCCGCTGGTTGCGACGGAAGCTATGCTATGCGTATTGTCCTGAAAAGCACTTCTGTCAGAGGAAACGGCTCACAACGTGATGAGAACATTTGGTGGATCATTGGCGCTCGCGGTGGCGCTGGCGCTGACGCTAACCGGGCCCGGCCGCGCCGCGGATACGATTCGCCTTGCGGTGCAGAAGACCGGAACATTCTCCTGGGAGCTGGCCGCGATCCGCGCCAACGGCCTCGACAAGGAGGCCGACCTGTCGCTCGACGTCGCCGAGCTTGCGAGCCCCGAGGCCGGCAAGATCGCGCTGCGCGCCGGCAATGCCGACATCATCCTCTCCGACTGGCTGTGGGTGTCTCGCGAGCGCACGCTTGGCGCCAAGCTCACCTTCTATCCCTATTCCAGCGCGCTCGGCGCGGTGATGGTGCCGGCCTCCTCGCCGATCAAGTCGCTCGCCGACTTGAAGGGCCGCAAGCTCGCCGTCGGCGGCGGTCCCATCGACAAGAGCTGGCTGCTGCTCCAGGCGCGCATGAAGCAGGACGGCATCGACCTGAAATCGGAGGCGACCATCGTCTATGGTGCTCCGCCTCTGCTCGCCGCCAAGGCGCTCGACGGCGAGATGGATGCGAGCCTCAATTTCTGGAATTTCTGCGCACAGCTGGAGGCCAAGGGTTTTAGACGCCTTGCCGGTATCGAGGACATATTGCCGAAACTCGGCGCCAAGGGCGCGGTCTCCGCGGTCGGCTATGTCTTCGACGAAACCTGGGCGGCAAGTCATCGCGATGCGGTGGCGCGCTTCATCGCGATGACCCGCAAGGCCAAGCAGCTGCTGGTGACCTCCGATGCCGCCTGGGACAAGATCGCACCGCTCACCGGCACGAGCGATGCCACCCTGCTCAAGACTTATCGCGAGCGCTATCGCGACGGCATTCCGCGCCGGAGCATCGATGACGAAGAAAGGGACGCGCGCGTGCTCTACCGCGTGCTGGCCGAGACCGGCGGCCGCGACCTCGTCGGCCCGGCTGCCGAGCTCGATCCCGGCACGTTCTTTCACGCAGTTGCCGGGGAGTGAGGTGCTGCGTCTTCTGTCGTTTGCCCTGTTGCTCGCGATCTGGTGGATCGCCGCCCTCTTCGTCGGCGCCGCGAAGCTGCCCTCCCCGCCCGCCGTGCTCGACGTCGTCGTCGCGGAAGCATCGAGCGGCGCGCTGTTCCTGCATCTCGGCGCAACGCTTGCCCGCGTAAGCCTCGCCTTCGTGCTGGCGATGTCGCTCGGCAGCGCCATCGGCTATCTGATGGGACGGGTGAAGCTCGCCGACCGGCTCGGCGATCCCTGGCTAATCCTGCTCCTGAACCTGCCCGCGCTGGTCGTGATCGTGCTGGCCTATATCTGGGCCGGGCTCACCGAAGCCGCAGCGATCGCGGCGATCGCCATCAACAAGTTGCCGACCGCCATCGTCACCCTGCGCGAGGGCGCGCGCGCGCTCGACCGCTCGCTCGACGAGATGGCGAGCGTGTTCGCGATGCCGCGCTGGCGCGCTTTCCGCCACGTCGTGCTGCCGCAACTGGCGCCCTATATCGCAGCCTCAGCCCGCTCCGGATTGTCGCTGGTGTGGAAGATCGTGCTGGTCGCCGAACTCCTGGGGCGACCCAACGGCGTCGGCTTCGAGATCGGCGTCGCCTTCCAGCTGTTCGACACGCCGCGGCTGCTGGCCTATTCGCTAACCTTCGCCGCCGTCGTGCTCGTGATCGAGACCGCGCTGGTGCAACCGTTCGAAGCCCGCGCAACACGATGGCGACCCCGTGCGGCTTGAGGTCGATATCACAGGCAAGAGGTTCAAGAGTGCCGCGGGCGGGACGCAGGAGGTGCTCGCGCCGGTCAGCTTCGCGCTTCAATCCGGCGAGGTCGGCGTGCTGATCGGACCGTCCGGCTGCGGCAAGAGCACGATGCTGCGCATTATCCTCGGCCTCGACCGCGATTTCGAGGGACGCGTCTCGCGCCCGCCGGAAGCGCGGATCGGTATGGTTTTCCAGGAGCCGCGGCTGCTGCCATGGCGCTCGGTCGAGCAGAATGTGCGGCTTGCGGCACCCGATGTCACCGACGCCAAGCTCGCCGAGCTGTTCAGGATCCTGGAGCTGGACGCGCATCGCAGTCATTTTCCAGGCGAGCTGTCGCTTGGCCTCGCCCGGCGCGTCGCGCTCGCTCGCGCCTTTGCCGTCGAGCCTGACCTGCTCGTGCTCGACGAGCCCCTCGCCTCGCTCGACGACGCACTCGCCGGCCGTTTGCGCGACGAGATCGCGACGCTGGTGGCGCGCCGTCCGGTGATGACGTTGCTCGTCACCCACAGTCTGGATGACGCGATCCGGCTCGGCGACCGCCTGTTCTTGCTGTCGCCGCGACCGGCGCGCATCGTGCGCGAGGTGCCGATTGCCATCCCGCGCGCGGAGCGCAGCGAGGCCGAACTCGGCAAGATCAGGGCCGAGCTCGCGGCGTTGCAGCTTGAATCGCAATGAGAACTCATGGTCAATTGGACCAACGACATCTTCGCGGGAGGGTCATCATGCGGCGTACGCTGATTGCGATCGGCATCCTGTTGGTTGCGATGCCGGGCGCGGCGCTCGCCCAGGCCAAGGGCAAGGGTATCCGGCTCTGGAATCTGACGACGGAGGCGATCTCCGGCTTCCAGCTCTCCCCGGCCGGGAAGACCGAGTGGGGGCCGAACCAGTGCCTGAACGACAAAGACAAGGAGGTCGACCACGACGAGCGGCTGCGCATCACCGGCGTCGAGCCCGGCCGCTACGACGCCAGGGTCAGCTATCCCAATGCGCGGCAATGCATCGTGCGCGACATCGAGATCAAGGCGGATGCGGTGTTCTCGATCGCCGACAAGGATCTGAAGGACTGCAGCAAGTAACGGGGGCTGCGTTACGAGCGTTATCCCCTCATGGTGAGGAGCGCGGAACGCGCGTCACGAACCATGCAGGCCCGTCTGTCGCCCTGCGGCCATCCTTCGAGACGCTTGCTTCGCAAGCTCCTCAGGATGAGGACCTAAGCCAGTCGCGACCGGCAACGCAGCTCAGGGCTTTACGCCTTGTCGTTCGGATGCGGATATTCGCAGCGCCACCGCACCGCCTGCCACTTCGGATGGTCACCAATCCATTGCGCGATATAGGGCGGCGCAGCCATCGCGCATTGCGTCGGCGACCCCGCATAGTTGAACACCAGATGTTGCTCCTCGCAGGTCGCTGGCGAGAGCAACGCACACACAGTCACCACCAGGTCGATCGGATTCATGCCGGGATCCTCGCAGAGGCGATGAAGTTAGCACAAAAGATTACGTTCCGATGAGCGGGAAGTTTCAATCCGGCCGCCCGAAATAAAGCGGGAATTGCCTGTCAACTCTCCCCGAGCGCTAGAAATTAACTCCAAAGACCAGCCTTGCCTGGTGGCGCTCGAAATTGACGAGGTCGAGATTGCCGCCCGATCCGGCCGGCCGGCCCCATGCCTGCATGCTCCAGCTCATGGTCAGGCGCGAGCGCTCGGAAAGCTGGAAATAAGCGGTCGGACCGACGAAGAGCGCCTGTCCTGCGAACTCGCCGAGGCCGATGCCTTCGTACTGCCGGAAGTAGCGCACCTCGCCGCCGAGCAGCACATCGGGCCGCACGCGCACCAGGCCGGCGAAGGCCGCGCCGATGGTCGAACTCTTTTCGGACAGTCCCGCCATTTCGAAACGCGCCCATTCGGGTTGATAGATCAGGTTGAGCGCCCCGATGGCGAAGTTCGGGATCAGCTCGCGATCGAAGGCGAGCGTGAAATCGGTACCGTACATCCGCCCTTTTGCTCCAGAAGTCTCGTCGATGCGGTCGCCATGGAGTTCGGCGGCGACGGTCAACCCGAATGGCGCGCGCTCGCGATCGAGCAGGCGATAGCGCAGGTCGAGCGAAGCGCCCTGAAAATTGAACTGGCGGCGGTCGCCGATGTCGGGGACGCCGGTGATGTCGTGCAGGGTGGCAGTGCCGCCGACCTCGATGCGAAAGTTCGGCAGCGGCACGATCTCGATCTCGACCTCCTGCGAGAGGGCGCGATAGGTCCCGCCTCCTTTGCCGAATCGGCCTGTCGTCTGAGTCTGGAATTCGCGCTCGCCGGGATTGCCGACATCGGTACCGATCATGAAGCCGAAGATGTGTTCGGTATCGAAGCCCTCTTCGGCGCGGACGCATGCCGGCGCGAGCGCGACGGTGCAGGCGGCTATGGTCCAGAATGTAAGGGCTCTCGCGCGCATCCCCGACACTACCACGGCTTCGACGGTGGTTGCCATCGAAGCCGCGGCAGGTCGTCAGTCTTACTTGTGGTCTTACTTGCGCAAAGCGCAGGCGTACATGTTGATTTCCATGCCGACCGGCACTTCCACGATCTTCGGAGCTTTCCAGGCCATTCGGGGACTCCCAAGGGATTGAGCGCGACATCGCGCCGGCGAAAACCTAGGGCTGCGTCAGCCACAGCGCAAGTCTGGAATCGCACCGTTGACACAGCGAACTGTCGCATCGCGCTTGCAAATTTCTCTCTCGGGCAACTCGCCTTCGCTCCCAGTCAAGCGGCGCGGTTCTCACCGCAACAAGCGCAGCAGCGCGCGACCGGCGCGCGAGTTCAGCTCCTTCGCATCCAGCGTTCCATCCTTGTCGGGATTCGCCGCGTTGAAGCGCTGCTCCACCACCGAGAGATATTCGTCGAGCGTGAGAGTCCCGTCGCGATCGGGATCGGCGGCGGCGAGTTCTTTCGCTGTTAACCGTCCGCGCAATTCGCGGGCGTCGAGCGTGCCGTCGTGATCGGGATCGAGCTTGGCGAACAACGCCGCCGCCGCCTTCTTCACCTCGGCAAGATCGAGGGTGCCGTCATTGTCGGTATCGAACGTCTTGACCGCGTTGCCGGAGGCCGACCATGCCGGACCGGACAGCAGTGCAATCGTGAGCGCAAGTGCAACAGAGCGACGCGATATCATGAAAACCTCCCTCACCAAGAGCTCCGATTCGAACCGGATCGAAACGACATAAGTCCACAAGCGAGCCTCGGTTCAAGTCCCGAATTGCAGCCTGCGCACCGCACAACTTGCAGAACCCGTCGGCGCGACCGCTGCCGTGGCGCACGCGCTCTGCTCCATGCCGCGGAATTTCTTCAGCGCCTGCGCACAAGTGAGAGTTGCTTTGTCAGGTCTCCGTCAGGTGACGGCATCCCGCGCCGCCTACCATATCGGCATCGCAATTACGACTTTCGTATTGACGCGTTTTGCATTCGGGCGGAGTGTTGCTGTCGCAGCGTCAATAGGCGCGCATATTGGGAGGGACGGATGAAACGCTTTGCGATGGCCGCGAGCCTCGTCATGCTTGCATCGACTTGTGCAAGTGCACAAACCAGCGAGCAGCTGGTCAAAGGCGCGACCGATACATCGAACGTTCTCAACTACGGGATGGGCTACAATCTTCAGCGTTTCTCGACGCTGAACCAGATCAACAAGGACAGCGTCAAGAACCTTGTCCCGGTCTGGAACTACTCTTTCAACGACGATCGCAGCGAGGAATCGCAGCCGCTGGTGTACCAGGGCGTGATCTACGTGACGTCGCACAACGCGACCATGGCGGTCGACGCCAAGACCGGCAAGCAGATCTGGAAATCCAAGGTCGAGTATCCTGCCGAAACGCCGCGCATCGTCTGCTGCGGCATCATCAATCGCGGCGCAGCACTCTATGAGGGCAAGGTGTTCCGCACCACGCTGGACGCCAACGTGATCGCGCTCGACGCCAAGGACGGCAAAGAGCTGTGGCGACAGAAGGCGGCCGATATCAAGGAAGGCTATTCGATGACGGTGGCGCCGCTGGTCGCCGACGGCGTCGTGATCACCGGCATCTCCGGCGCCGAGTTCGGCACCCGCGGCTTCATCGACGGCTGGGATCCCGCAACGGGCAAGCACCTGTGGCGCACCCATTCGATCCCCTCTCCGGATGAGCCCGGCGGCGACACCTGGAAGGGCGATACCTGGAAGCTCGGCGGTGGCTCGACCTGGATTACGGGCTCCTATGATCCCGAGCTGAACACGGTTTACTGGGGTATCGGCAATCCCGGACCGTTCAACTCGGCGGTACGCCCGGGCGACAACCTCTACACCTGCTCCGTGCTGGCGATGGATCCCAAGACCGGCAAGATCAAGTGGCACTACCAGTTCTCGCCCAACAATCCGTTCGACTATGACAGCGTGGCCGAGATGGTCCTCGCCGATATGAACGTCGAGGGCAAGCCGACCAAGGTGTTGATGGACGCCAACCGCAACGGCTTCTTCTACGTGCTCGACCGCACCAACGGAAAGCTGCTCGCGGCCAATCCTTACGTGAAGGTCAACTGGGCGACGGGAATCGACATGAAGACCGGACGTCCCATCGAGACCGACGTCTCGAAGGATGCGCGTGAGGGCAAGAAGGTGACCGTCTATCCGTCGATCCTCGGCGGCAAGAACTGGGAGCCGATGTCGTTCAATCCGCAGACCGGCCTCGCCTACGCCAACACGCTCGCCTTCGGCGGCAGGTACAAGACCGAACCCGCCACCTTCAAGCAGGGTGAATGGTATCTCGGCATGGACCTCACCGATCTCTGGGAATGGGGTGACGGCCCGCGCGGTCATCTGAAGGCGATCGATCCCATGACCGGCAAGGCGAAGTGGGAAGCACCCAGCGACATCCCGCGCTTCTCCGGCGTGCTGTCGACCGCGGGCGGTGTCGTGTTCTCGGGCGCGCTGACCGGCGAGTTCGAGGCCTTCGATGCCGATACCGGCAAGAAGCTCTGGCAGTTCCAGACCGGCTCGGGCATCGAGGGACAACCGGTGACCTGGCAGCAGGACGGCGTGCAGTATGTCGCCGTGACGAGCGGCTATGGCGGCGTCTACTCGCTGTTCTCCGGCGACGAACGGCTGGCCAAAGTCCCGCCCGGCGGCTCACTTTGGGTTTTTGCGGTCAAGCAATAACCACGGCACGATGCTGAGAAAGCTATCTCACAAGACGGTGGCGATCCTCGCCGCCGTCGCGGTGCTGACGGTCGCGCTTGCGGCGACCGTTCGTGCCGCGGATGATTCAACCGGCAATCCCGTGCAGGCACAGATCGACCACGGCAAGTCGACCTATGCCGAGAAATGCTCGCACTGCCACGGCCCCAACATGATGAACCCCGGCACCATCACGCCGGACCTGCGCGCCTTCCCCGACGACAAGACGCGCTTCGTCACCACCGTGAAGAACGGCAAGAACAACAAGATGCCGCCCTGGGCTGACATTCTCAGCGACGAGGAGATCGGGAATCTCTGGGCCTTCATCTCGAGCCGGAGAAAACCATGAGGCGCTGGCTGGCCGTTTGGAGCATTGCCGCGATTCTCGCGGCGGCGGCCGCAGCTGCACGCGCGGCCGACGATCCGCTCAAGATTTGTCTCGACGAGGTCAGGCCGCCGCTCTCCGTGCATCACAAGGGCAAGCCCGGCTCGGGTTTCGACGTGCTGCTGGCGCAGGCGATCGCCGACCGGCTCGGACGGCCGCTGACGATCCAGTGGTTCGAGAGCAAGCTGGACGAGGATTCGAGCCCGCAGCTCGAGGCCAATGCGCTGCTGTCCGATGGGCGTTGCTCGCTCGTCGGCGGCTACGCGCTGACGACGGACTCCCTCGTCAAGCCCGGCATGAAAACGGCGCGCTTGCCGGATTTTGCCGGCGCCACGCGCGACGACCGGCGCCGCCGCGTCGCGCTCGGCGTGCTCGCGCCGAGCCAGCCCTATGTCTACTCGCCGATGACGGTCGTGCTCGGGCCGAAGGCGCGGGGTCGCAACATCGGCGATATCGGAGATCTCGCCGGCCTGCGCCTCGTCATCGAGAGCGGCTCGCTCGGCGATGCGATCCTCATGACCTTCGACAAGGGGCGCCTGATCGACGACATCACGCATCTCGTCCCCGGCCGCGATGATCTCCTCGGCGCACTTGCCCGTGGCGATTATGACGCGACGCTGATCGACCTCGGCCGCTTCGACGCCCATCGCGCCGCGCACCCCGACACGGCGATCACCGCGTCCGGCTATTACTATCCGATCGGGGCCAATCGCGGCTATGTCGGGCTGGCCAGCGATCCCGCACTGCTCGACGCCGTCAACAAGGCGCTGACCGGGCTTGCTGCCGAGGGCAAGATCGCCGAATTCGGCACACAGGCGGGGCTGAGCTATCTGCCGCCGCGGGAGCCTGCGATCCTTGGCGACGTCTGGTTGAAGATCATTCAGCGCTAGTGGACAGCTGGCGCACCCAGCGCGGCCCTTCGAATGCGCCAATCTGTCTCGCCAGCCACCCATGGCAGAGGCGACCCGATGCAGTACCGTCGGCGAGAACCCGGGAGAGAATCATGTCCGCAAAACTCGATCGCCGCCGCTTCATCGCCGCCGGCACCACCACACTCGCGATGCCTTTCGTCTCGCGTGGCGCCTCGGCGCAGGCTGCGTGGCCATCGCGGCAGATCCGCATGATTTGCAGCTATCCCGCCGGCGGACAGACCGATCTGCTCGCGCGCGCCTATGGTGAATTCATTGCCAAGCAGGTCGGAAAGACCGTCGTCGTCGAGAACAAGCCCGGTGCCGCCGGCGCGATCGGGACGGCGGAGGTCGCCCGCGCAGAGCCCGACGGCCACACAATCCTGTGCTCGATCTCGACCACCTACATCATGAACCGGGTGGTGATGAAGACTCCCGGCTACGACATGGACAAGGATTTGACGCTGGTCAGCGTCATTCCGGGCGCCGGCCTGTTGCTGGTGGCGAACCCGAAAACCGGCGTCAAGACGCTGGAGGATTTCGTCGCCTTTGCGCGCAAGAGCGGCAAAGTCAACTTCGGCACCTATAGCGCGGGCTCGGCCCCGCATATGACGGTCCACGAGCTCAACAAGCAGTATGGCCTTGCCATCGAGCCGATCCACTATCGCGGCGAAGCCCCGATGTGGACGGGCATGCTGGAAGGTACGCTCGATGTGGCCATGGGCAGCTACACCGCAGCGCAATCGGTCTTGCAAAGCGATCGCGGCACCGTGTTCGCGGTGCATTCGAAGAAGGTCGACGCCATCCCTGATATCAAGACCCTCCCCGAGCAGGGCGCGACGTCGAAATTCTTCACCGTCAGCGGCTTCTCCGGTTGGGCCGTGCCGAAAGCGACACCGCAGCCGGTCGTCGACCGCCTGGCGGAGCTTTGCGTCGCTGCCAACAGCGATCCGAAGGTGAAGGAGGTTCTCAACACGTTCGTGCTCGAACCCGCGATCGGCTTCAAGGAAACCAACGCCCTGTATCAGCGCGAGCTGCCGATCTGGATCGAGAGCGCGCGATCGCTCGGCCTCGAACCCGCCTGAACCGCGAGGCATGACGCCCTTCGCAGCGCGGCGTCCGACCAAAGCCTAGTGCCGGAAGCGCATTTTCCCGCTATGATTGTGCGACGCTGGCGGGAAGGTCTCGCCGGCGCGGACGAGAAAGGCCGATCCCATGACACCGGATGGCGTTGCCGTAGCCGTCATGATCATCCTACTCTTTCCGATGGGCTATTTCACCCTGGCGTCTCCGGCCTTCCTGCTGGTGAAGCTGGATATCCAGCCCGTCGCCCAGCTTTTGCGCGGAATGTTCAATGCGCATTTTCTGGTGATGCGCGTTGCCGGAATCATCGGAGCGGTCGCTTTCCTGCTCGACGGTCGTCTGGTCGCAGCGATGGGCGTTGGCCTCCTTGCAGCCTTGGCGATCTATGGGCGCCGCTGGTTCATGCAACAGATGGACGAACAGCTCAGCGCCAGGGACGCCGGCGATGCCGAGGCCCCGCGCCGGCTACGCCGACTGCATTGGAGTGGAATGCTGGGCAACGCGGTGTTGCTCGTCGCTCTCCTGACCAGCATTCCCTACATCGCCATATCGGCATGAGAGACATCGCGGGCGCGTGACGGTCAACCGTCGCGTCGACTCCGAACCTGGCGTTTGCCTAGTGCTCGTCCGCCGCAACCGCGCCCTGTTGCGCCTTGTGGATCGAGGACGGCACTACGCCGAAATATTTCCGGAACACCCGGCTGAAATGCGATGAGCTGGAGAAGCCCCAGGAGAACGCGACGTCGGTAATGGTCTTGCCGGCGTGGGCCTCGAGCTCCTGGCGGCAATTCTGAAGACGCGCCTGCCAGATGTAGTCGCTCACCGTGGTGCCGCGCTCCGAGAACAGCATGTGCAGATAACGCTTGGAGCAGCCCAGTTCGCCGGAGATCTGGTCGATGCACAGATCCGGATCGCGCAAATGCTCGCGGATGAAGAATTGCGCGCGCACATAGGTCGCTTCGGGTCCGACGCGATCGAGCATCGTGTCGGCCTCGCGCAGCGGCAGCAGCAAGAGGTCGATCAGCGAATCGGCGACGCCGACCGCACTGTTCGCCGACAGCTTGGCCGCCTCGTCGAAGGTCGCATGGACGAAATCATGGGCGATGCGCCCCGTCCCCGTGCGTGAGGTCAATTTGCAGGCGGGCATTCGCTGCGACGGGAATCCACGGTCGCGCAGCAGCGCCTTCGGCACGATCACCACGTCATGGCGCGTGAAAGCGGGACTGATGATCGAATGCGGACAGGAGACGTCATAGGCGATGATGTCGCCCGGGTTCAGCTCGATGTGGCGGCCTTCCTGCTCGAAATAGGACACGCCGTAAGTCTGGAAGTGGATCTTGATATACGGGTGTTCATTGGCCTTGGCGCGCGCCAGCGTGTGCGCGATGCGATGTTGGCTGACCTCGATCTGGCAGAGCTTCAGACGCGAGACGCTGGTGTAGTCGATGCGGCCTTCGAGCGAAGACGCTTCCAGCGGATCTACGTCGAAATGCCCACACAGGCTGGTCAGCCCGTCGATCCAGCTTTGGATCTGACGTTTCGGCGTCATGCCCGTCGTCGAGAGCGTGTGAATCGTGTCGGACATTAATCCAGCCACTGGTTTGATCCGGAGATTTGACGCGAATCGCGAGCCGCGCTGCCGGAGCCCTGAACCGTGATTGCGTGACGTTTACCTCGATTTTGAGCGATCTTCTAGAACGAGCGCCATCGTTCCATTGCCACCCTTGTAAGTTAATCCTCCGCCTTAGTTGCAGCGCCGTCAAGCGGAACCTGAGCGGTGAAGGCGCTGCCAAAGCGTTGCGGAAGCCGCTGAATTCGCTACTGCAAAATCAAAAACTTCCGACCCGTGCGCTGTCAAGCAAACCAGCTTCTCTCTTGGGCAAGTTTCCCGATGACGAAGTCGTTAGGGATTGTATCAGGAACAACAAGAACGGGCCGCTCCGCACGTGGACCCGTGGCTCTCATCAGGAGGAGGAAACACCACAGCATCGTTTCTGGTCCAATCGTGACCGCCCTGCACGAGCAGACGCCGGACGAAAAGCCCGGCGATTAAGCAATGCTTCGGAAACAATAAACGAGACCAATGGAGGAATGACTATGCGCAAGGTACTACTCGCGGCCTATCTTGGCTCCGCGGCGGCTCTCGCCGTCGGCAGCGCGTCGGCCAACGACGAAGTGCTCAAGATGTCGCAGAACCCGAAAGACTGGGTGATGCCGACCGGCGACTACGCCAACACCCGCTATTCCAAGCTGAACCAGATCAACGCACAAAACGTAGGCAAGCTCCAGGTCGCCTGGACCTTCTCGACCGGCGTGCTGCGCGGCCACGAAGGCGGCCCGCTGATCATCGGCAACATGATGTACGTCCACACGCCGTTCCCAAACAAGGTCTACGCTATTGACCTTTCCAATGAGAACAAGATCGTCTGGAAGTACGAGCCGAAGCAGGATCCGAACGTAATCCCAGTGATGTGCTGCGACACGGTCAACCGCGGCCTGGCCTATGGCGACGGCAAGATCTTCCTGCATCAGGCCGACACCACGCTCGTCGCGCTCGATGCCAAGAGCGGTCAGGTGGCATGGACCGCGAAGAACGGCGACGCCAGCAAGGGCGAGACCGGTACTTCGGCCCCCATGGTCGTCAAGGACAAGGTGCTGATCGGCATCTCCGGCGGCGAGTTCGGTGTTCAAGCCCATATGACCGCCTACGACATCAAGACGGGCAAGCTGGCTTGGCGCGGCTACTCTGAAGGACCGGACGATCAGATCCTGGTCGACGCAGAGAAGACCACCGCACTCGGCAAGCCGGTCGGCAAGGACTCGAGCCTGAAGACCTGGCAAGGCGATCAGTGGAAGATCGGCGGCGGCGCCACCTGGGGCTGGATCTCCTACGACCCCGAGCTGAACCTCGTCTATTACGGGTCGGGCAATCCCTCGACCTGGAATCCGAAGCAGCGTCCCGGCGACAACAAATGGTCGATGACGATCTGGGCTCGCAACCCTGACACCGGCCAGGCCAAGTGGGTTTATCAGATGACGCCCCACGACGAGTGGGACTATGACGGCGTCAACGAGATGATCCTCTCGGACCAGGCCATCAACGGCCAGCCGCGCAAGCTGCTGACGCATTTCGATCGTAACGGCCTCGGCTACACGCTCGATCGCGCCACCGGTGAGCTTCTGGTCGCCGAAAAGTACGATCCGAAGGTGAACTGGACCTCCGGCGTCGACATGGACAAGAACTCGCCGACCTACGGCCGCCCGAAGGTGCTCGATGCAGCTTCGACCGACAAGGCGGGCGAGGACCACAACGTGAAGGGCATCTGCCCGGCCGCGCTCGGCACCAAGGACGAGCAGCCGGCAGCCTACTCGCCGGACACGCAGCTGTTCTACGTTCCGACCAACCACGTCTGCATGGACTACGAACCGTTCAAGGTGAGCTACACCGCGGGTCAGCCCTACGTGGGCGCAACGCTCTCGATGTATCCGCCACAGGGTGAAACCCACATGGGCAACTTCATCGCCTGGGACGGCAAGACCGGCAAGATCGTCTGGTCGAACAAGGAGCAGTTCTCGGTCTGGTCGGGTGCGCTCGCAACCGCGGGCAACGTGGTGTTCTACGGAACGCTCGAAGGCTACCTGAAGGCAGTCGACGCCAAGACCGGCAAGGAGCTCTACAAGTTCAAGACTCCCTCCGGCATCATCGGCAACGTCACCACCTATGAGAACGGCGGCAAGCAGTATGTCGCAGTGCTCTCCGGCGTGGGCGGCTGGGCCGGCATCGGTCTGGCGGCAGGCCTGACCGATCCGACCGCCGGTCTCGGCGCCGTCGGTGGCTACGCGGCGCTCAGCAACTACACGGCACTCGGCGGTACGCTGACCGTGTTCTCGCTGCCCAACTAGGCCTCTCAGCATCGCTCCGGCGCGTGGATCAACTCCACGCGCCGGCTCGTCTCACCGAATGCCTTCCGAGGAAAATCTCTTGCGTAAAATCTGCTCTGCCATTGCTGCGATGTTCTTGGTCGCGTCCGGGGGAATTGCCGTCGCTGACGGATCAGGTGACCCGACTGCCGTCAAGCAGAACGAAACCGGCGAATGGTCCGACAAGGAAGGCAACCCAACCTACAAGATCACCGACGGATCCGTCGACTGGTACACCTATTCCGGATACCGCCGCTATCACTCGGATTGCCATGTGTGTCACGGCCCGGACGGCATGGGCTCGACCTACGCCCCGGCGTTGAAGGATTCGCTGAAGACGATGAGCTATGCCGATTTTCTCGGCGTCGTCGCCTCCGGCCGCAAGAACATCTCGACTGCTGCAGAGAACGTGATGCCGGCCTTCGGCGATAACCCGAACGTCGCCTGCTACATGGACGATCTCTACGTCTACCTGCGCGCCCGCTCCAACGAGGCCTGGGGCCGCACAAGACCCGGCAAGCACGAGGACAAGAACGACGCCTATACCAAGAACGAAGATTCGTGCATGGGCAAGAAATGAACGTGCGGAGCCCGACCAGGACCTGGATCTGGGCGCCCTGCTGGAATTTAAGGAGCTTAAGATGAAGACACGTGCCGCCGTCGCTTTCGAAGCCAAGAAGCCGCTCGAGATCGTCGAAGTCGATCTGGAAGGACCAAAGGTCGGCGAAGTCCTGGTCGAGATCAAGGCGACGGGCATCTGCCATACCGACGCCTACACGCTCGACGGCTTCGACAGCGAGGGAATTTTCCCGTCGATCCTGGGCCATGAGGGCGCGGGCATCATCCGCGAGATCGGTGCTGGCGTGACCTCGGTGAAGCCGGGCGACCATGTCATCCCGCTCTACACGCCGGAATGCCGGCAATGCAAAAGCTGCCTCAGCCAGAAGACCAACCTCTGCACCGCGATCCGCGCGACGCAGGGCAAAGGCGTGATGCCCGATGGTACCAGCCGATTCTCCTACAAAGGCAAGCCGATCTACCACTACATGGGCTGCTCGACCTTCTCGAACTTCACCGTGCTGCCGGAGATCGCGGTCGCCAAGATCCGCGAGGACGCGCCGTTCGACAAGAGCTGCTACATCGGCTGCGGCGTCACCACGGGCGTCGGCGCCGTCGTTAACACCGCCAAGGTCGAGCCGGGCTCCAACGTGGTCGTGTTCGGCCTCGGCGGCATCGGCCTGAACGTGATCCAGGGCGCCAAGATGGCTGGCGCGGACAAGATCATCGGCGTCGACATCAACGACTCCAAGGAGGAATGGGGACGCCGGTTCGGCATGACCGACTTCGTCAATCCCAAGAAGATCACCGGCGACATCGTCCCGCATCTCGTGACCCTGACCGACGGCGGCGCCGACTATACCTTCGACTGCACCGGCAACACCACAGTGATGCGCCAGGCGCTGGAAGCCTGCCATCGCGGCTGGGGCACCTCGATCATCATCGGCGTTGCCGAATCCGGCAAGGAGATCGCGACCCGCCCGTTCCAGCTCGTCACCGGGCGAAACTGGCGCGGCACCGCCTTCGGCGGCGCGCGGGGCCGCACCGACGTGCCGAAGATCGTCGACTGGTACATGAACGGAAAGATCCAGATCGACCCGATGATTACCCACACGCTCAAGCTCGAAGACATCAACAAAGGCTTCGACCTGATGCATGAGGGCAAGTCCATCCGTTCAGTCGTCGTGTTCTAGTTCGAAAAGCGTCACCCCAAGGAGGATCGACCCATGACTGTTGCACTCCATCCCTCGATCGATAACGGCATCAAACAGGGCAGCGGCAGCTTCGCCGGCGGCACGCTCGCATGCAAATGCAAGGACCATCAGGTCAAGGTCGCCGTCAAGGGCGACGTCGCGCATAATCACGCCTGTGGCTGCACCAAGTGCTGGAAACCGCAGGGGGCGAATTTCTCCGTCGTCGCCGTGGTACCCCGCCAGAACGTCACCGTGCTCGAGAACGGCGACAAGCTCCAGATCGTCGATCCATCGGCGACGATCCAGCGCTACGCCTGCAAGGCCTGCGGCACGCACATGTACGGCCGCATCGAGAACAAGGATCACCCGTTCTACGGCCTCGACTTCATCCACCCCGAACTGTTCCAGGAGCAGGGTTCGCAGGCGCCGCAATTCGCCGCCTTCGTCTCGTCGGTGATCGAATCGGGCGTGAAGCCGGAGCAGATGGGCGGAATACGGGCTCGGTTCAAGGAGCTTGGACTTGAGCCCTATGACTGCCTGTCACCGGCGCTGATGGACGCGATCGCGACCCACGTGGCGAAAGCCAAGGCCGCTTAAGCAAAGGCCGCCTGAGCAAAGGTCGCCTGACGTTTGCTGCGCCCCGTCCGCTCGCGTTCCACCACACCCAGCGAGCGGACGGAGCCGGCCCGGGACAATCGCGGCGATGCCGCCGCTTTTCAACTGCACTTGTGTGGGGACCGTCAACTCCCTCAGTCCTGGTCTCTGAATGACTGCGCAGGGCCGCCGGCTTCCGGCTTGAAGTCCGCGGCCTGCGTTTCTCCCTCCCTCGACTGAGGCATCCTGCTTCGTCCGCACAGGTCTTCTGGCGGACGAAGCTCTTTTTTTAGTGCGCCCATCTCGAGAGGCGCGCGGCGCGATGGGGCGCCCTGCTTTTGACAAACCTTCGTTGCAATCTTTTCCCGTCGAGAACAGCTGATTGGAAAACACTTGGCTGTGAACGCCAGACCGAAGCGATCCTGCTACGATCGCGTCGTGACGATGCCGCGCGAAATTCAATAATCAAGAACACGACGGGAGGTATCGAGCACATCCGGACATGACATTGGCATTCCTCTGAGTCCTGCCGGGATCTGCCCGCGCGGGAGGACGGCTGGAACGCGACGCCGCGCAGCGGGCGTTCCACCGACCGGCATCTGGAAAATCTGAAATCGGCAAGCTTATGAAGAGCGAGGGACGATCATGATCAAGGTGAAGATCAATGGCCAGGAACAGAGCTGGGACGGCGACCCGGATCTCCCGCTACTCTGGTTCCTGCGCGACGAGGCCGGGCTGACCGGCACCAAGTTCGGCTGTGGCCAGGCCCTGTGCGGCGCCTGCACCGTTATCGTCGACAAGGAAGCCGTGCGCGCCTGCATCACGTCGATCAACGACGTCGCCGGCCGCGAGATCACGACGATCGAGGGACTGCATCCGAACGGCGATCACCCGGTGCAGAAGGCCTGGCGTCAGGTCAACGTACCCCAGTGCGGCTTCTGCCAGGCGGGCCAGATCATGCAGGCGGCTGCGCTGCTGATGGACAACCCGAAGCCGTCGCACGACCAGATCCGCGAGGCGATGTCCGGCAACATCTGCCGCTGCGGCTGCTACCAGCGCATCGAGAATGCGGTCCATCTCGCATCGACGGGAGTGTGACATGAATTTCATCGACAACCCGAAGAAGCTTCGTGGCTTCGAGAAGAACATCAAGGTCGAGAAGGTTTCGCGCCGCAGCATCCTGAAGGGGCTCGGCATCACCGGCGGCTTTGTGCTCGCGGCGCCCGTGATGTCGCGCCAGGCGTTCGCCTACGAGACCGGCGCCGGCAAGATGCCGCACGGCGTCGTGGTCGATCCGCGCGTATTCGTCGCGGTCGCGCCCGACGGCACCGTCACCATCCTCGCCCACCGCGCCGAGATGGGAACGGGCGTGCGCACCAGCCTGCCGCTGATCGTGGCCGAGGAGATGGAAGCCGACTGGTCACGGGTCAAGGTGGAACAGGCCCATGGCGACGAGGTCAAGTTCGGCAACCAGGACACCGACGGCTCGCGCAGCACGCGGCATTATCTGATGCCGATGCGCCAGATCGGTGCCTCCGCCCGTACCATGCTTGAGCAGGCCGCCGCGAAACGCTGGGGTGTGCCGGCAACCGAGGTCAAGGCCGTCAATCACGAAGTCGTCCACAGCGCGACGAGCCGCAAGCTCGGGTTCGGCGAGCTCGCAGCCGACGCTGCCAAGGAGTCGGTCCCGAGCATCGAAGGGCTCAAGCTGAAGGACCCCAAGGACTTCCGCTATCTCGGCAAGGGCCAGATCGGCATCGTCGATCTCCATGACATCACCACCGGCAAAGCGCGTTACGGCGCCGACGTGCGGCTGCCTGGCATGAAGTATGCCGTGATCGCGCGCCCGCCGGTGACCGGCGGCAAGTTGGTCTCGTTCGATCCGGACGCGGCGTTGAAGGTCCCGGGCGTGGAGAAGGTGATGGAGGTGCGCGGCTGGCCGTGGCCGTCGAAATTCCAGCCGCTCGGCGGCGTTGCCGTGATCGCGCGCAATACCGGCGCGGCGATCAAGGGTCGCGACGCGCTGAAGCTGACCTGGGACGATGGCGCCAACGGCAAATACGATTCCGTCGCCTACCGCAAGGAGCTCGAGGAGGCCTCGCGCAAGCCGGGCCTTGTGGTGCGCCAGGAAGGCGATGCCGAGGCTGCTCTGAAGGGCGCCGACAAGGTCGTCGTCGGCGAATATTATCTGCCGCATCTTGCTCATGTCAGCATGGAGCCGCCGGTGGCGGTCGCCGACGTCAAGGGTGACAAGGCGGAGATCTGGGCGCCGGTGCAAAGCCCGGGCGGTACGCGCGAGGACGTCGCGAAGACGCTCGGCATTCCCGAGGGCAATGTCACGGTCAACGTCACGCTGCTCGGCGGCGGTTTCGGCCGCAAGTCGAAATGCGACTTTGCGCTCGAGGCCGCGTTGCTGTCGAAGGAGCTCGGCGTACCCGTCAAGGTGCAGTGGACGCGCGAGGACGACGTCCGCCACGATTTCCTGCACACGGTCTCCGTGGAACGGATCGAGGCGGGGCTCGACAAGAGCGGCAAGGTGATCGCTTGGCGCCATCGCAGCGTGGCCCCGAGCATCGCCTCGACGTTCGCGGCGGGTGCAAAGCATGAGGCGCCCTTCGAGCTCGGCATGGGCCTCGTCGACATGCCGTTCGAGATCGCTAACATCTCCTGCGAGAACCCGGAAGCCGCGGCGTTCACCCGCATCGGCTGGTTCCGCTCGGTCTCGAACATCCCGCGCGCCTTCGCGGTCCAGTCGATGGTGGGCGAGATCGCCCATGCGACCGGCCGCGACCAGAAGGAGACGCTGCTCGCGCTGATCGGGAGCCCGCGCATCGTCAAGCCCGCCGTGAAGGACATGTGGAACTACGGCGAGCCCTTGGACAGCTATCCGATCGACACCGCGCGCCTGCGCAAGGTGGTCGAGCTGGTCGCCGAGAAGGGCGAATGGGGCCGTCAAGTGCCGAAGGGCCATGGCCTCGGCATCGCCGTGCACCGCAGCTTCGTCAGCTATATCGCGACCATCGTCGAGGTGGCCGTCGACGACAAGGGCAAGCTGGCGGTGCCGCGGGTGGACACCGCCATCGACTGCGGCACCTATGTCAACCCCGAGCGCATCGCCTCCCAGATCGAGGGCGCGGCGATCATGGGGCTCAGTCTCGCCAAATACGGCGAGATCACCTTCAAGGACGGCAAGGTGCAGCAGAAGAACTTCGACGACTTCCAGGTCCTCAGGATCGACGAATCCCCTGCGGTGACCAACGTCTACATCGTGCCGCCAGGACCCGACACGCCGCCGAGCGGCGTGGGCGAGCCTGGCGTCCCGCCATTCGCGCCGGCGCTGATGAACGCCATCTTCGCCGCGACCGGAAAGCGCATCCGCAGCCTTCCGCTCGGCAAGCAATTGGAAGCGTAAAGGCGGGAACACAAGGCGGCCTCGCGCCGTTTGCATCGATCTGACAGGAGCAGATCGATGACCCATATCCCAAAGGCGCTCGCAGTCTCGTTGCTGTCGAGCGCCTTTCTTTTGACGGCCACTGGCGCATACGCCCAGAGCAACACCACGCCGCCGACAACGGCGACGCGCCCCAGCACGCCGGACCAGAACTCGCTGCCCAACGCCAATGCCACGCCGCCCTCGACCACCCAGACTACCGGACAGCACAATCCCGATCCCAAGGTTCGCGAGATGAACCAGAAGGAAAAGGACAAGGTCGAGCGCGAGGGGAAGTAGCGATCTGAGCATCGGCGTTTTGACATCGCGAATATCGGCTCTACTTCTTCGCCGAAGCGCATCGATGTGCCCTCTTTCCTTGCGGGAGAGGGCAGCGACGCCAGTTGCCACGATCACGCGTGGGTGGGGGGTATGCCTGCGCGGGTCCGCACATTGAGACGCGCGGATAGAACCCCTCATCCGGCGCTTCGCGCCACCTTCTCCCGCAGGGGAAGAAGGGACAACGCCCACGCAAAATGCGGCGGACGTTACCGTCCGCCGCATTTGCCCCCTGACACTCCGCTTCTTTCGATCCGCCAGCGGGGCCTATTTCTTCAGCGCGAACACCCAGATCACGCCGCCCTGCGGCACGTTGGCTTCGATGCCGATATTGTTGGTCACGAGGGCATCCTGGATGCGCTGCGCATCCACGCCCCATCCCGACTGGATCGCGATGTATTGCGTACCGTCGATCTCATAGGACACCGGCATGCCCATGATACCGGAGTTGGTCTTCTGCTCCCACAGCAGCTCGCCACTCTTGGCGTTGAAGGCGCGGAAGTTGCGGTCGTTGGTGCCGCCCACGAAGACGAGATCGCCCGCGGTCGCCGTCACCGATCCGAACAGCTGCGATTTCGGGAAGTTGTGTTGCCACATCTTCTTGCCCGTAACGGGGTCCCAGGCCTGGAGCTCGCCGAAATGATCCGCCCCGGGCTTCGTCTTCAGCCCGATGTCCTCCGGCTTGGTGCCGAGCCAGAGTTCGCCGGGCTTGAGCGGAACCTTCTCGCCGGTGAACCCGCCGCAGAAATTCTCGTTGGCGGGCACGTAGACGAGGCCGGTCTTCTGGCTGTAGGCCGCCGAGGGCCAATCCTTGCCGCCCCACAGCGACGGACAGAACTCCACGCGCTTGCCGACCATCGGCTTGTGCGCGGGATCGACGATCGGCCTGCCACTCTCGGCGTCGATGCCCTTCCAGACGTCGGTGGAGACGAACGGCCAACCGGCGACGTAGTTGATCTTGGTCGGCGTGCGCTCGAGTATCCAGAAGATCGCATCGCGTCCCGGATGGACCAGACTCTTGATGTTGCGACCGTCGCGTTGCAGGTCGATCAACATCGGCGCTTCGACCTCATCCCAATCCCAGGAATCGTTCTGGTGATACTGATGATAGGTCTTGATCTTGCCGGTGTTCGGATCGAGCGCGAGCACCGACGAGGTATAGAGATTGTCGCCCGGATGCATCTCGCCGGGCCAGGGCGCGGCGTTGCCTACGCCCCAATAGATCGTCTTGGTGTCCTTGTCGTAATTGCCGGTCATCCAGGCCGAGCCGCCGCCGTTCTTCCAGTCCTCGCCCTGCCAGGTGTCGTGGCCGGGTTCGCCTTCGCCCGGAATCGTATAGGTCCGCCAGAGCTCCTTGCCGTCCTTGGCGTCATAGGCGGCGACATAGCCGCGCACGCCGAACTCGCCGCCGGAGCCGCCCACGATGACCTTGCCGTCGACGATCAGCGGCATCAGGGTCATGTACTGGCCCTTCTTGTAATCCTGAACCTTGGTGTCCCACACCACCTTGCCGGTCTTGGCGTCGAGCGCGACGACATGGTCGTCGGTAGTGGCCAGATAGAGCTTGTCCTCCCAGAGGCCGACGCCGCGACTGGTCGGATGCAACTGGAACAGGTCGTCGGGGAGCTGCCGCTTGTAGCGCCAATATTCGTCGCCGGTCTTGGCGTTCAGCGCGATCACCTGGCCCATCGGGGTCGCCACGAACATCACGCCGTTGTTGACGATCGGCGGCGCCTCGTGACCTTCGACCACGCCGGTCGCGAAAGTCCAGACCGGGGTGAGGTTCTTCACATTCGAGGTGTTGATCTGGTCGAGTGGGCTGTAGCCCTGCCCGTCATAGGTCCGCCGGTAAAGCATCCAGTTGGCGGGCTCCGGGTTTTCCAACCGCTGCGCGGTAACCGGCGCGTAGTTCTCGATCGGGCCTGACATGGCGGCGGTCGATGCAAGACACGTGAAGGCGACAAAGCCGGACAGTAACCATTGCTTCCTGGTCATGGACGTTCCCCTTTTATATCCGTTTGAATTCTTGTTTTGAATTCTTGTCGTTCGTCCCGTCGTCCGCCCATCGGCGGATGCGGCCTCTCGTGACGCGGGCACAACCCGCACGCCCATCATCCCGGCTGCGCGCCACCTACCTTTCCGATGAAGTTCCCGGCGACGCTGAGCGAGCCGTCAGCCAGCGCCAGCGGCAGCGCAGCGAGCCGTCGCGGCGCCGGCCCGAACACGACCTGCGCGCCCGCGCGAGGATCGTATTCGGAGTTGTGGCACATGCATTTGAGCACTTCCTTGTCGCCGACATCGCTCTTCACCCAGGCCGTGACAGGACAGCCGGCATGCGAGCAGATTGCCGAATAGGCGAGGATGCCGTCGACAGCGCGCGCTTTCGTCTGCTCGTCGAGCTCGGTGGGGTCAAGGCGGATGATCAGAATCTCATTGAGGCGCGAGGCGCTGCGCACGACCGATGTCTTCGGATCTTTCGGCCAGGCATGCACCGGCGGTCCGCCGGCCGACAGAGCGGCCGCGGTGACGGGCTTTCCCTCCTGATCGCCTTCGGAGAACACGAGCAGATCGCCCTTCTGAGGCCGTTCGTCGGAGCCGGGCGCATCCTCGCCCGCGTGGACCTGCGTGGAACAGGCGAGGCACGCCGTGGTGGCCAGCGCATTCATCAACAGCGCCCGCCGGGTTTGCTCCGTGCAGGCGTCAGCGTCGGATTCCGCTGTGTTGTCGGAGGATGAAGAGGATGTGTTGAACGATGCACGCGACATGCCCGCAAGCAGGCGCTGGAACTCTGCCGAAAAAAAGGCAAAGATTTTTTCCCGCAGTGCATCACATGGTTATGCTCGCACTGATTGAACGAGAACACGCGCATTTACGCGCATTTTTCTAATTGCAACGTCACGCTACGCGACCGGCATGATGATTTTGCAGATCAGATCAATGCTGCCGGTATTGGTGCAATGCGCCGACGCTCGGCGCCATCAGCGCGGCTGCGCATTTCTCAGGCAGGCGTTTTGTGTTCTAGGAGCGGAGCACGTGACGCGGCGCAGCGATGCGTCCGGCCAACGTTGCCGACGCCATCTCAAAACTGTCGGCGATGCGGCGCGCCCTGTCGATGAAGAGCGCGGCTGCCGGCGGCGGGCAGACCTCGCGTGCCGTCTGTTCGAACAAATCGAGCCAGCGGTCGAAATGATCCCCGATCAGGTTCAGTGGCATATGCGCCCGCATCGGTGAACCATGGTAGCGGCCGCTCATCAGCACGACCGACGACCAGAAATCCCGGAGCTTGGCCAGATGCTCGTCCCAATTCTGCACGTTCGCGAACACCGGCCCCAGCAGCTCATCCTCGCGGATGCGCCCGTAGAAGCGGGTCACGAGTTCCCCGATCATCTCTTCGGTGATCCCCGTGCGCTCGATTGCATCCTGGGTCAGCAAATTCCGCCGCGCGGTCGCAGCCTCGCGCTCGGCCTTCAGTCGATCCGACATGTCCCTTGTTATCCGTTCCGTTGTTCCCGCACGGCGCCCGTTCGACATTGTCGGGCCGATTGCGCGCGGCGTCTTTGTCGCAGCGCAAATCGCGGGGTCTGGCGGCGAGCACACTCAACGCCCGCCGCCCGCGCCGTTGTCAGGCGCTGTAGGTATAAAAGCCCTGCCCCGTCTTGCGGCCGAGATGGCCGGCATCGACCATTTCCTTGAGCAAGGGGGCCGGACGGTATTTGGGGTCGTTGAAGCCTTTGTAAAAGACCTCCATCACCGACAACATGGTGTCGAGCCCGACGAGATCGGCGAGCGCCAACGGGCCGATCGGATGGTTGCAGCCGAGCTTCATGCCGGCATCGATCTCTTCCGCCGTCGCAATCCCCTCCTGCAGCGCGAAGATCGCCTCGTTGATCATCGGACAAAGGATGCGGTTGACGGCAAAGCCCGGGCTGTTCTTGGCCGTGATCGCCACCTTGCCGACGCGCTTGGCCAAATCGAGCGCCTTGGCGTGGGTGTCGTCGGAGGTCTGCAAGCCGCGGATGAGCTCCAGCAGCGCCATAACTGGAACCGGATTGAAGAAGTGCATGCCGATGAATCGGTCGGGACGGTCGGTCGCCGCGGCGAGCTTCGTGATCGAGATCGACGAGGTGTTCGTGGCGAGCAGCGTGCGTGGCGACAGCGTCGCACAGAGATCCTTCAGGATCTTGACCTTGAGTTCCTCGTTCTCGGTCGCGGCCTCGATGACGAGATCGCAATCGACGAGCTTGGCGCGGTCGGTGGTGCCGGTGATGCGCTTGAGCGTGGCGTCGCGATCGCCCGCCGACATCTTCTCCTTCTTGACCAGGCGCTCGAGGCTGCCGCCAACCGTCGAAATCCCGCGGTTCACCGCCGCATCGGAAATATCGACCATCACGACCGAAAGCCCGGCCGCGGCACAGATCTGCGCGATGCCGTTCCCCATGGTGCCTGCCCCGATGATGCCAACGCTTTGGATCATTGCCTCAAATCCTTCATCCTTGCGGACGTGCCATGCCGGCCCGCCCCTTTGTTCCTGCATCAGGGTCTAGCACCGCCCCCGGGCGGGTGCGACCTGATCCTGTCCCTTCCTTAAAGCATCCAAGGCGGGAATAAAGCCGCCTTTCGGCCGCCACACGGCATGATTTGACGCCCCCGGCTGTTTGGCCCGGCCTATCCGCGGCATCCGTCTCCGTGAGCGCCGAGCGTTCGGGAGCACCGGGCTTGAGGTGGGCACAGCTCAACCGAGACGAAGCACCTTGCCCGGATTCATGATGTTCTTGGGATCGAGCGCCCGCTTGATCGTGCGCATGATGTCGAGCTCGGTCCGGGAACGGTAGTGCTGGAGCTCGTCGAGCTTTTCGATGCCGATGCCATGTTCCGCCGAGATCGAGCCGCCCATGAAGGTGACGAGGTCGTTGACGGCCCGTGTGATCGCCGCGGAATATTGGGAGAGCGTATCGCGGTCCATGCCCTTCGGGCCCATGAAGGAGAAGTGCACATTGCCGTCTCCGATGTGGCCGAGCGGATAGGGGCGGATCGCCGGCAGGATTGCGAGTACGGCCTCGAGACCGCTGTCGATGAACTCGGGAATCCTGGAGACCGCGACCGACACGTCGTAGCTCAAGCCCGGACCTTCGGTGCGCGATGCCTCGGCCACGCTCTCGCGAATCCGCCACATGTTGCGCGACTGCGCTTCGGTTTGCGCGATCACCGCATCCAGCACCCGGCCCGTCTCGAGTTGGTCGGCCAAGAACTGCTCCATCCTGTCCGACATGCCCGTGCCTCCGTCCTGCCGTGGCCGTACCGATGACCATTCGAGAAGGAGATACCATTCCGTCTCAGCCTTGAGGGGATCCTGGGTGCCGGGAATGTGGCGCAGCACCATGTCGGTGCACGCACGGCTGATGAGCTCACAGGAGCCGACATTGTCATCGGAAGCGGCATGCGCCTCCGACAGAAGGTCGATGGCTGCCTTGGGATCGCGAATTGCGAGCCATGCCGTGCACACGTCTTTCGGCGCCGGCCAGAGTTTCAGCACCGCCTTGGTGATGATGCCGAGCGTCCCTTCGGCGCCCATGAACAGATGCTTGAGGTCATAGCCGGTGTTGTCCTTCTTGAGTGCGCGCAGGCCGTCCCAGATATCGCCGTTAGCCAGCACGACCTCGAGACCCAACACCAGATTTCGCGCATTGCCATAACGCAGCACCTGCACGCCGCCGGCATTGGTGGACAGATTACCTCCGATCATGCACGAGCCCTGAGCACCGAGGCTGAGCGGAAAGAGGCGGTCGTGGCGCGCGGCTGTGTCCTGAAGCGTCTCGAGGATGCAGCCCGCCTCCACAGTCATAGCATAGCCGACGGGATCGATATTCAGCACCTGGTTCATGCGACCAAGCGACAGCACGATGCCGCGGTGCATGGGCCACGGCGTGGCACCGCCCATCAGGCCGGTGTTGCCACCTTGCGGAACGATGGCAATGCCGTTGTCGTAGCAGAGCTTGACGACAGCGGAGACTTCCGCGGTGATGGCCGGACGCACGATCGCCGCGGCCTGCCCCGCCAGCGTGCCGCGCCAGTCGGTCACGAAGGGCAGCTTGTCCTGCTCGTCCACGATCAGGCCTTTGTCGCCGACGATGGCCCGCAAGCGGTCGAGAACGGCTGACGTCACCGGCGCGCTCGGAATCGAGGGGGCGGTGGGAAGGGCTGCACCCGGCATGTGTTCCTCTCTTTTCGGCCGTTGCGCGCCTTGGGGCGCGCCGGCCTTCGTTCTTTTTCATTCTGGGCGGTGGTGCAATGACCCTAGCATAGGGGTCGCGCTTGCGGGAACGTCTCCGGCAGTAAGCCTCGTGCGGATTTGCCTGCAATGCTGAACGCAGGCGCACTTCCACCGGGCTCCCGCATACCCTACTGTGCCCCGATCAAATTCGGATTGGAGCTCATGAGCCGTTTCTGGAGTCCAGTCGTCCACACGCTTTCGCCCTATGTCCCCGGCGAGCAGACCAAGCAGGACGGCATCGTCAAGCTCAATACCAACGAGAATCCCTACCCGCCCTCGCCGCGCGTGCTGGCGGCGATCGCATCGGCCGCGGAGCGGCTGCGCCTTTATCCCGATCCGCGCGCAACGCGCCTGCGCGAGGCCATCGCGGCCCATTGCGATGTGGCGCCCGAGCAAGTGTTCGTCGGCAACGGCTCCGACGAGGTGCTGGCCCACACCTTCCAGGCACTTCTGAAGCACGAACCACCGCTTCTATTCCCCGACGTCACCTACAGCTTCTACCCTGTCTATTGCGGCCTCTATGGAATAACGCATGACGAGGTGCCGCTCGATGCTGCGATGAGGATCGATATCTCCGACTACAGGCGACCATCGAGCGCCATCCTGCTCTGCAATCCGAACGCTCCAACCGGCATCGCCCTTCAGCGCGACGCCATCGCATGGCTGCTCGCCGAACAGCCGGACCGGCTGGTGGTGGTGGACGAGGCCTATGTCGATTTCGGCGCCGAGAGCGCCGTGCCGCTGGTTGCACGCCACGACAATCTGCTGGTTATCCAGACTTTCTCGAAGTCGCGCTCGCTCGCTGGCCTGCGGGTTGGTTTTGCCATCGGCCAACGACCGCTGATCGAAGCGCTGGAACGGGTGAAGGACAGCTTCAACTCCTATCCGCTCGATTGCCTCGCGATCGCCGGCGCCGTCGCCGCGATCGAGGACGACGGCTGGTTCCGAGACACCCGTGCCCGTATCATCGCAAGCCGCGAAACCTTGGCCCGCGATCTCAGACAACTCGGCTTCGATGTGCTGCCGTCGCTCGCCAACTTCGTTTTCGCGCGCCATCGAAGCCGGAGCGGAGCAGATCTCGCGGCAGCGCTTCGCCAGCGTGGCGTTCTGGTCCGGCATTTCGGAAAGCCGCGCATCGAGGACTTTCTGCGCATCACGATCGGAACGGAGGCCGAGTGTGCCCGGCTCGTTGAAGTGCTGCGCGGCTTGATCTGAGCCCCGACCGTCCCCGCATCGGGCAAAAGATGAGGCCGAACGCCACCTCGTACCCATGCCGCGCAAGGCTTTGATTTCCGGTCAAATTCGGGTTACCAAACCGCTCCGCCGCTGCCTTGCACGACGCTGCCCTCAGGGAAATATACGTGAATCACCCCCGCAGTCCCGAAATCGGCGCACCCGAGGCATCGTGGCGGGCGCCGAAGCTCGGGCACGGATGAACGACTTCGCGCGATCCATCGGCGCCGCATTCACACTGATCGGCGAGGCCGACGCAGAGCTTTTGGGCATCGTCGGGCTGTCGGTGCGCGTCAGCCTGACTGCCAGCATCCTCGCGCTTCTGATCGGGGCGCCGTTCGGGGCGCTGCTTGCGATCACCCGGTTCCGTGGGCGGCAGGTCATCATCGTCCTGACCAATGCCTTGCTTGGCCTTCCGCCGGTCGTGGTCGGGCTCGCGCTCTATCTTCTGCTGTCGCGCTCGGGCCCGCTCGGGGCCGCCGGCCTGTTGTTCACGCCGGCGGCCATGGTGGTCGCGCAGACGCTGCTCGCCACACCGATCGTGGTCGCACTGGTGCACCGGCCGGCGAGCCTGCTGTGGGCGGAGTATGGCGACCTCGCACGGATCGACGGGCTGTCAACGCTACGCAGCATCGGCTTGCTGTTCGCGCTGGGTCGGACCTCGCTGCTGACGGCCTTTCTCGCAGCCTTCGGGCGCGCGATCGCCGAGGTCGGCGCCATCCTCATCGTCGGTGGCAATATTCGCGGTTTCACGCGCACGATGACGACCGCGATCGCGCTGGAGACCAGCAAGGGCGACCTGCCGCTGGCGCTCGGGCTCGGGCTGATCCTGCTCGCACTCAGCGTCGCAGTGTCGACCGTCGCCTTCCTGCTAGTGGGACGCGTTGGGGAAAAATAGCTGCTCGCCCCCGACCTTGTAGCCCGCGATGGCCTCCTGCCCCCCAGGAGAGATCAGCCAGTCGACGAAGGCCTGCCCGTCCCGCGCCTTCACGTTCGAATGCTTGGCCGGATTGACCAGCATGACGCCGTACTGGTTGAACAGCCGCTTGTCGCCTTCGGTGAGGACGGCAAGGTCGCCGCGGTTCTTGAATGACAACCAGGTGCCGCGGTCCGACAGCAGATAGGCGTTCGACGACGACGCCATGTTCAGTGCTGGACCCATGCCCTGGCCAATCTCGCGATACCAGCCGTCCTTGGCGGCACCGAGGTCGATGCCTGCCTCCTTCCACAGCCGCAGTTCGGCCGCGTGCGTGCCGGACTTGTCGCCGCGCGAGATGAACGGCGCCTTCACGGCCGCGATCTTGCGCAGCGCCTCGGCCACATCCTTGCCGCCGGCGATCTTGGCGGGATCGCTCTTCGGCCCGACAATGACGAAGTCGTTGTACATGACGTCGAAGCGCTTCACGCCCTCGCCTTCGGACATGAACTTGTCTTCGGCAGGCCTGTCATGGACGAACACGACATCTGCATCGCCGCGCCGCCCGATGTCGAGCGCCTGACCCGTACCGACGGCAACGACCTTCACGTCAACGTCTCTGGCCTTCGAGAACAGCGGCAGCAAGTAACCGAACAGCCCCGACTGTTCCGTCGACGTCGTCGAGGCCACAGTAATGGTGCGCTCCTGTGCGAACGCGATGGTGGACCAGAGCAGAACCGCTCCGAGAGTCATTATCCTTTTCATGCCTCGTCCTTACACAAGATGCTCGATGTTCCAAACTTTACCGTCGATAGAGCTGTACAGGGAACCTCGACAGCGCCGCAATGCGCTTGGTCATGAGCCTCGCGGCGCTCCTAAGTGAGGAACGTCCGCTCCGCGCGCAAGTTGTCGTCAAGGCAACCCAGGAGGAAACCAGATGAAGAAGATCATTTTGGCATCCGCGTGCATCATGGCGCTGGCGACCGGCGGCGCCTTTGCGCAGACACAACCCGCCCCAGGCGCATCCGGCCAGGGCGACGTTGGCCCTTCGTCGCGGGGCCCCGCGACCAAGGGCATGACAACCGGCGCGTCGTCGAACATGCAGAACGAGGCCGCCGACAGCAAGGGCAAGCAGACCCCGTCGGCCGGCGGCAGCAACACCAATAACATGGGCAGCCAGGCCGGCGGCGGCGCTGGCTCCGGCTCCGGCGCCGGAAAGTAGGCCGGTATCGATCGAAAATCCTGGAGAGGGGCGATCGTCCCCTCTCCAGAACCTTTGTGCCGTCAAAGCTTGTCGATGTCATGTGCGAAGGTGTTGGTGTCGAACGAAGCGTATTGGCGGGGCTGCACCTTGGTTACAGTCACGCCGGCTAAATCGCAGCCGCGCGCCCTGAAGGCGTGGATGTTCTGCAATTGGTCCTACCTACATTGACATCAGTGTGACAGCCGGGGATTTTTACATTGCTGGCGAATCAGCGATGGCCTCAAGCCGAGTACCTCTTGGACAACTCCCAGTGCTTTCGAGACTGATATCGTTGCTGCGCCGCATCGCCGCGGTGAAATGGGCGTTCACCCGGCTTCGCCCCGCGCCGCACGGTGGCAGCATCGACGTCACGCCTGACGCAGTAGACGCCTCACCCGCCATTGTTGCAGAAATTGCAGATACGGCTCCGGCTCTCGACACCAGCATCAACGCGGATACGTCGCACTGCGACGTCCCGGTCGCGGCTTCAGCCGCCGAAGACAACACCTCCAGCCCTGTCATCGCGGAGAGCCCGTCGGAAACGCCAGCCGATGTCAGCGGCAGCGACGATTCATCCCAGGAGACGCCGACGGAAGTCGAGCCGATCGTCGTGGAAGTTTCGGTCGCGACTATCGACGTCGTGCGCGAAGCGGTCGACGTCCCCGAACTCATCATCAACAGCGATCCAACTTCCGAACTTTCGGCCGACGTTGAGCCCGTTGTGGCGGAGAAGGCCTCTTCTGTCGATGTCGAGGTCGTCACGGTTGACGCCATCGCTCTGGTCGTCGACGTGGATACTTCCTCGACTCTCGACGACACGTGTGTCGCGTTCGCCGATCGCGACATCTCGCCGGAGCATGTCCCTGAGGATAGCATCGAGAGCGATCCTTCCCCCGGCGCCGCGGAAGACTCCACCGAGACGCTCGGCGTCGTCACAACTATCGAGCCAGCTCCGGCCCTCGTGTCTCCGGCTCCGGAGATCCCGTATGCACCGAAAGCTCGCGTGAGAGCCGCAGAGCCCGCCGACCGCGCCGCGCTAATCCGGCAGCGCTGGGCGGAGACCGGGATCAGGATGTGGAATCCCCGCCTCCACGGCGCCGATGATGCCACGCTGAACATCCAGGGCAGCGTCGGGCTGCTGCCGCCCGCGCCCGGCGAGACGATGCCGCGCTACGACAAGCTGGAATTCCGGATGCTCGGCGGACAGATCGTCTGCGAAGGCGTGATTGTCGAAGCCCCCGCGCATGCAAGCCAGCGCAGTTTTACACGGCTCGCCGAGCCGGGGAAACCCGATCCGGTCCGCGAATTAATGCGGGAACGCCAGGCCGCTCTCGCCTGACCCTTTATTCCAGTGACGAGCAGCCCATATGCTAGGCTAACGCCCTGAATTTGGGAGATCGCATGCCCGCAAGATCGTTGCGACTGGTCGTGATTGTCGTCCTCTGCGTCTCGCAAGGAGCCTTCGCCGCATCCAGTAAACGCCATGCCCACGACCGATCAGGCCTCACCCTACAAGGCCGACCGCCTCTCCTTTTCGCGCGGAGAGACGATCCTCAACACGCCCGGCCAGACCACCGTGCTGACGCGAGAGGTCCTCGACGACAAGAACGCGACGAGCCTCAAGGACGCCATGCGCTCGACCGCCGGCGTGACGATCGGGCGCTAGGCTACTTTCGCTCAGGGGATAGGATAGCCCTTCCAGACCCACTCCAGCGCCGACGGCAGCGTCTGCGCGATCGTGGGACGGTCGACGTGCTTGGCGTTGCGGACGAACAGAAACTGATAGTGGTAGCCCTTCTCCGCGAGCACCTTGGCCATCAGCGCGTTGGAGAGGGTCCAGTCGTGCATGCCATCGGGAATGGTGGGGTTCGGATAGAACAGGTCCTGGTCGCCGCCGAAGAACCAGAACCGGATCGGCTTGGTCGGCGCGGCGACGATCAGCGGCAGGCCGGGCGGCTCGGCCGGCGTGAGCACGCCCGCCTTGGAGATGAGATGGGGTGTGGCTGGCCCCGTCCATGCGCTGTGATACTCCCAGGCACCGCCGCGCAGCGACGGGTCGTGCGGCCATTGCTGGTTGACCATGGTCGGCGAGAACGCCAGCACGCGGTGATAGAGATCCGGATAGAACCACGCCATGGTGAAGGCGGCCACACCGCTCGAACTCAGCCCCATGGTCGCACGCCCATCGGGATTTCTGGTCAGCTTGACATCGGCGTTCTTTTCGACCAGCGGCAGCACTTCACGCTCGACGAACTGCGCGTAGGCACCTGACACCGCGTCATATTCGCGGCCACGCTGACTGCCCTGCGCGTCCTGCCCGCCATTGCCGATCTGAATCGCGATCATCGGCGGCACGCGGCGCTGCGCGATCAGATTGTCGAGCGTGACGGCGAGGTCCTTGTAGGCGTTGGAGCCGCCGTCGCCGACCACGATGAACGGCGCCTCGCTGCCGCGCACATATTGCGCCGGCACATAGACGTCGATGGTGCGCGACCAGACGCCGGGATGGCTGGTGGTGACGATCATGTGCGACTTGTCGTCCGGCGCCGTGACGGTCGTCATGATCGAGGAATTGGTGCAGCCGGCGGCGTCATCGCGGATCAGGCCAGGATTGTAGATGGTGCTCTCCTTCGACGACAGCGTGAAGGACTTTGTCGTCCCACGCGGCACGCCCTCCTTCGCGATCGTCTCCGGCGCAGGATTGTGGGTGGGACCGATGATGAAATTGCCCTCGGCACCCGGTGGCGGCAGCGTTCCGTCAGGAAGCTCTGTGGCGCGTGGATAATTGGGATTGGATGGATCGCGCGTCGGAGGCGCCGTCTTGAAGTCAAGACCCGTCGTATCAATGAAGAACGGGCCCGCCTTGTCGGTGGTGTTGGCCCCAGGCGGCACGGCCATGTTCTGGGTGACGCAGGCCGGCTGCGAGAAGGCAATCGAAGTGAAGGAGACGACGGAAATCAGCGTCCCCGCAAGGACGGAGAATGATTTGGTCATTTCAGCTCCCGATACCGACGAGTCTTTCTGGCTCGCCTTGGCGCAAAGTATGACGAGCCGACTGTGCGCGGTCAAACCTCAGCCGGCCGCGTTGCGGCTATGGCCGCCATGCTCAAAACGGGCAGGCACGGTTACTCCAGGCCGGCTGGGATGCGACTTCATCCAGGGCTACTACTTCGCAAAGCCCATGCACGGCGACGCGATCGACGAGTATCTCGCAAAGGAACGCCAGCGCCTCGGCAGCGCCGAAGCCAGGGTCGTGGCCTAAGTCGCGCCTAGCGCAGGCTCGGCAGGTCGAGCCCTTTGTCGCGGGCGCAGTCGATCGCGGTGTCGTAGCCCGCGTCGGCGTGGCGCATGACGCCGCTGGCAGGGTCGTTCCAGAGCACGCGCGCGATCCGCTTCGCCGCTTCCGGCGTACCGTCGGCGACGATCACCATGCCGGCATGCTGGGAATAGCCGATGCCGACGCCGCCACCGTGATGCAGCGACACCCAGGTCGCGCCGCTGGCGCAATTGAGCAGGGCGTTGAGCAAGGGCCAGTCGGACACAGCGTCCGACCCGTCCTTCATCGCTTCGGTTTCGCGGTTGGGGCTCGCCACTGAACCGCTGTCGAGATGATCGCGGCCAATCACGATGGGTGCCTTCAATTCGCCGCGCGCCACCATCTCATTGAAGGCAAGGCCCAGGCGATCGCGATCGCCGAGCCCGACCCAGCAGATCCGCGCCGGCAGGCCCTGGAACTTGATGCGCTCCCTGGCCATGTCGAGCCAATTGTGCAGATGCTTGTCGTCAGGCATCAGCTCCTTGACCTTGGCGTCGGTCTTGAAGATGTCCTCGGGATCGCCCGACAGCGCGGCCCAGCGGAACGGCCCGACGCCGCGGCAGAACAAGGGACGGATATAGGCGGGAACGAAGCCGGGAAAATCGAAGGCATTCTTCAGGCCCATGTCCTGCGCCATCTGGCGAATATTGTTGCCATAGTCGAGGGTCGGAATGCCCAGTGCATGGAAATCCAGCATGGCCTGGACGTGCTCAACCATCGAGGTCTTCGAGGCGCGCTCCACGGCCTTGGGGTCGGCAGCGCGCTTGGCTTCCCACTCGGCGAGCGTCCAGCCCTTCGGCAAATAGCCGTTGATCGGATCGTGCGCGCTGGTCTGATCGGTGACGATGTCGGGCCTGACGCCACGGCGGACCAGCTCGGGAAAAATCTCCGCGGCATTGCCGAGCAGGCCGACCGAGACCGCCTTCTTCGTCTTCGCTGCGTCGGCCATGATCGCAAGCGCCTCGTCCAGCGTTGCGGCCTGGCGATCGAGATACCCGGTGCGCAGACGCATCTCGATGCGGCTCGGCTGGCATTCGACCGCCAGCATCGAGGCCCCGGCCATGGTCGCAGCCAGCGGCTGCGCGCCGCCCATGCCGCCGAGACCGGCCGTCAGAATCCATTTGCCGGCGAGGCTGCCGCCATAGTGGCGGCGGCCAACTTCAACGAAGGTTTCGTAGGTGCCCTGCACGATGCCCTGGCTGCCGATATAGATCCAGGAACCCGCCGTCATCTGGCCGTACATCATCAGGCCCTTGCGATCGAGCTCGTTGAAATGATCGAGCGTCGCCCAGTGCGGCACGATGTTGGAATTCGCGATCAGGACGCGCGGCGCGTCGGCATGAGTGCGGAACACGCCAACCGGCTTGCCGGACTGGACCAGCAGCGTCTGGTCGTCCTCGAGCTCGCGCAGCGAAGCAACGATCCGGTCAAAGCTCTCCCAGTCGCGCGCGGCGCGGCCGATGCCGCCATAGACGACGAGCTCGCTCGGACGTTCTGCAACGTCGGGATCGAGATTGTTCATGAGCATGCGCAAGGGAGCTTCGGTCAACCAGCTCTTGGCGCTGATTTCGCTGCCGCGGGGCGCGCGGATGGTGCGGTCGTTGTCCAGTCGGCGGTTCATGCGGAACACCTCGTCAGGCAAGTGTCGGAAACGGGTCAGTTGACAGTACGGCGAGCGCCGCAGCCGGCAGCGCGTCGGCTTCGACCAGCGCTGCAGCCCTGGCGAGATCGCCGGCCATGTAGCGGTCGGCGCCGAGCTGCGGCACCTGCTCGCGCAGTGCGGCGATGACGGCGGCGAGCGGCGCGCTGGTCGCATGCGGCGCGCGCAGCGTGATGCCTTGGGCGGCGACCAGCAGCTCAATGCCCAGGATGGTGGCGAGATTGTCCGCCATGTCAGACAGGCGCCGTGCAGCATGCGCGGCCATCGAGACATGGTCTTCCTGGTTGGCGCTGGTCGGCGTCGAATCGATCGAGCACACGGCCGCGCGCTGCTTGTTCTCGGCATAGAGTGCGGCCGCCGTCACCTCGGCGATCATGAAGCCGGAATTGATACCGGGATCGGGAGTGAGGAACGGCGGCAGGCCGAAATTGAGCGCGGGATCGACCAGCGTCGCGATGCGCCGCTCGCTGATCGCACCGATTTCCGACAGCGCCAGCGCGATGGTATCCGCGGCAAAAGCCACCGGTTCGGCATGGAAGTTGCCGCCGGAGACGATCTCGCCGGTCTCGACCAGGACAAGCGGATTATCGGTGACGGCATTGGCCTCGATAATCAGCGTCCGCGCCGCCTGCAGGATCAGGTCGAGCGCCGCGCCTGCGACCTGCGGCTGGCAGCGCAGGCAATAGGGGTCCTGCACGCGCTCGTCGCCTTCGAGATGCGACAGGCGGATGTCGCTGCCGTCGAGCAGCGCCATCAAGGTTGCCGCGGCCGCGATCTGTCCCGAATGGCCGCGCAGCGCCTGGATTTCGGGGCGGAACGGCGCCGTCGAAGCCATCGCGGCATCGACCGACAGCGCGCCGGTGACGAGCGCGGCGCGGGCCAGGCGAAATGCGCGCAGCACGCCGGAGACGGCGTAGGCAGTGGAGAATTGCGTGCCGTTGATCAGCGCGAGCCCTTCCTTGGGACTGAGCGTCAGTGGCGGTAGGCCGGCTGCGGCGAGCGCGTCGCTGCCTGATACGCTCTTGCCGTCGACGAACGCCTGTCCTTCGCCGATCATCACAGCGGTCATATGCGCGAGCGGCGCGAGATCGCCAGAAGCACCGACCGAACCCTGCTGCGGCACCAGCGGTGAGACGCGCCGCGCCAGCATGGCCTGCAGCTGCTCGATCACCTCGCGGCGCACGCCGGAAGCACCGCGCCCGAGCGAGATGATCTTCAGCGCCATCATCAGCCGGACAATCGGCTCGGGCGTCGCCGCACCGACGCCGCAGCAATGCGAGACGATGAGATTGCGCTGGAGCAGCGCGGTCTGGTCAGGTGGAATCCGCTTCGACGCCAGCTTCCCGAAGCCGGTGTTGATCCCGTACACGGGGACGTCGGCTCGCGCAGCCCTTGCAACGATCCCCGCGGCCGCGTCGACGCGCGGCCAGAACGAGGGATCGAGAACGACAGATGCGCCTTCGAGCACGCGCGCGAGATCGTCGAGGCTAACCGTTCCCGGCTTGACGACGATCGCTGTGCTCTCCTCCATCACTGTCCCCTCCACACCCGGCGGTGAAGCGGATTGAAGCCGATACGGTACACCAGCTCGGCGGGGCGATCGATGTCCCAGATCGCAAGGTCGCACCATTTGCCGGCCTCTAACGTGCCGGTATCATTGAGCACGCCGAGCGCTCGCGCGCCTTCGCGGGTGACACCCACAAGGCACTCGGCCACATTCATCCGGAACAGCGTCGCGCCCATGTTCATGGCGAGCAGCAGCGAGGTCAGCGGCGAGCTGCCCGGATTGCAGTCGGTCGCGAGCGCCATGGCAACGCCGTGCTTGCGGAACGCCTCGACCGGCGGTTTTTGCGTCTCGCGGATGAAGTAGAAGGCGCCGGGCAGAAGCACGGCCACCGTTCCGGCCTTCGCTATCGCCGCTGCACCGGCTTCGTCGGTGTGCTCGAGGTGATCGGCCGAGAGCGCCGAGAATTTTGCGGCGAGCGCAGCCCCGCCGAGGTTCGAGAGCTGGTCAGCATGCAGCTTAACCGGAAGTCCGAGCCGCCTCGCCGTCTCGAACACCCGCCCCGTCTGCTCGCCGGAAAATGCGATCCCCTCCATGAAGGCATCGACGGCATCGGCGAGGCCCGCCTTCGCGACCGCCGGCAACATCTCCCTGCAGACGAGATCGATGTAGCGATCCTTGTCGCCATCGGCCTCTGGCGGCAGCGCATGCGCGCCGAGAAACGACGTGCGGATCGCGACCGGCCGCTGACGGCCCAGGCTTCGCGCGGCGGCCAGCTGCCGCATCTCGGTCTCGGTGTCCAAGCCGTAGCCGGACTTGATCTCGACCGTGGTGGCACCCTCGGCAATCAGCGCATCGAGCCGCGGCAGCGCGTGTGCTACGAGCTCGGCCTCGCTTGCCTTGCGCGTCGCGGCCACTGTCGAGACGATACCGCCGCCGGCGCGCGCGATCTCTTCGTAGCTCGCGCCCTTCAGGCGCAGCTCGAACTCATGGGCGCGGTTACCGCCATAGACCAGATGGGTGTGACAGTCGACGAGACCGGGCGTGATCCAGCGCCCTCCGCAATCGATCCGGTCGGCTGCATCGGCGCTCGCCGGAAAATCGGTCTGCGAACCCGCATAAGCGATACGGCCGCCGCGCGCGGCGATCACGCCGTGCTCGATCTCACCGAGATCGGGACCATCGGCCCGCATCGTGGCGAGCCGGGCGTTATGCCAGATCCGGTCGAAGCGTTCTGCCATGCAACTGTCCCTTCGCGTGGGATGCTTGACTTATATGTCTAGACATATAATCGTGTCGCGGTTCTGTCCAGCCGGCATGGAAACATGACACGACTGCATTTCGCCTCCGCGCTCCTGCCCTCGGGCTGGGCCAATGACGTGCAGGTGGTGATCACCGCCGGCGCGATCGCCGAGGTGACGCCGGGCATGGCGCCGGTCTCCGGCGATGAACGCCACGACATCGCGTTTCCGGGACTTGCGAGCCTGCACAGCCACGCTTTCCAGCGCGGCATGGCGGGTCTCGCGGAACTGCGCGGCGATAGCACCGACACCTTCTGGACCTGGCGCGAGACGATGTACCGCTTCGCGCTGGCGATGACGCCTGACGACGTCGCAGCGGTCGCGACACTGCTTTATGTCGAGATGTTGGAGCAGGGTTTTACCCGCGTCGGCGAATTCCATTATCTGCATCATGATCGCGACGGCTCGCCCTACGCCGACATCGGCGAAATGGCCGCACGCATCGCGCAGGCCGCCGAAGCTTCGGGTATTGCGCTGACGCTGCTGCCGAGTTTTTATGCGCATGGCTCATTTGGGGGCGCAGCACCGCATGCCGGCCAGCGCCGCTTCATCTGTACGGTTGATCAATTTTCCGCACTGATGGCTGCCTCGCGCAAGGCGATTGAACGACTGCCGGGCGCGAATATCGGCATCGCGCCGCACAGTTTGCGCGCGGTGACGCCGGCCGAGCTTGCACCGATCATTCCACTCGCGGAGGGCGGCCCGGTGCACATTCATGCCGCCGAGCAGGTGAAGGAAGTCGAGGATTGCCTGGCGTGGTCCGGACGACGTCCGGTGCAATGGTTGCTGGAGCACGCACCCGTCGATCAACGCTGGTGCCTCATTCACGCCACCCACACCACGGACGAGGAAGTCCGCGCCTTCGCTAGGACCGGTGCGGTCGCCGGCCTCTGCCCCATCACCGAGGCAAGCCTTGGTGATGGCATTTTCCCGGCGCGCGAATTCGTCGGTGCCGGCGGTGCCTTTGGCGTCGGCACGGATTCCAATGTGCTGGTCGGCGTCGCCGACGAGCTGCGTCAGCTCGAATATGGCCAACGGCTCAAGCACCGTGAACGCAACGTGCTCTCTGCCGGCGCAGGCCGCTCGACGGGACGCGCCCTGTTCGATCATGCGCTTGCAGGCGGTGCGCGGGCACTAGCCCAGATGTCAGTCGGTCTGACGCCAGGTGCACGCGCCGACATCGTCACGCTCGACATCACGCATCCCTCGCTGGCGGGGCGCGCGCGCGATGCCGCCATCGACGGCTGGATCTTCGCTGGGGGCAACGGCGCGATCGATTGCGTCTGGGCCGGCGGCGACAAGGTCGTCGAAGGCGGGCGGCACAGACTGCGCCAGGCCGCGCGCGAACACTTCAACGCATCGGTGCGGAGGCTCGTCGCATGAGCCTCGCCACAGATGCCGGCGACAAGCCGACGCTCTACAAGCGGATCCGCGCCGATATCGAGAAGCGCATTCTGACCGGCGAGTGGCCGCCCGGGCATCGCATCCCGTTCGAGCACGAACTGGTGGCGCGTTACGGCTGCTCGCGCATGACCGTGAACAAGGCGCTGTCGGAGCTCGCGCAAGCCGACCTGATCGAGCGGCGGCGACGTGCCGGCTCCTTCGTGCGACGCCCGCAACATCAATCCGCCGTGCTCAAGATCGCCGACATGCGCGCCGAGATCACCGCGCTCGGGCGCGCTTACGGCTACGAGCTGATCGGCCGCAAGCTCCGCGCCGCAACGGCTGCCGACCGCGACCGCCTCGGCGTCAAGAAGGCCGGCAAGGTCGTCGCGATCACCTGCCGCCACAGCGCCGACAACGTGCCGTTCGCCGTCGAGGACCGGCTGATCGATCTCGCGTCGGTGCCGGATGCGGCGGCCGCGGATTTTTCGCGTGAGCCGCCCGGCTCGTGGCTGCTTCACCATGTGCCATGGACAGAGGCCGAGCATACGATCAGCGCTATCGTTGCGGACGATCGCACGGCCGAAGCGCTCGACATCGCCGTCGGCGCGCCCTGCCTCGTGATCGACCGCTATACCTGGCGCAGCGCGCGCACGATCACCGCCGTGCGGCTGCTCTATCCCGGTGACTCTCACCGCCTTGTCGCCCGATTCAAGGGAGGCTGAGAGGACGATGTCGGCACAAATCGTGCAAAGCTTCGGGCAACGGTCCGCGAGGACCGACCAAGATCAACAGGACGTCAATCCATCGATCGGCAAGAGGACGACAATCATGCGTAGTTCGAAAGTATTTGCGGCAGTCATTGCACTTGCGGTCTCCACCCCCGTGCTCGCCGATGACGTCAAGGTCGGCGTCGGCATTTCCGGATGGACCGGGTTCGCGCCGCTGACGCTGGCGAAGGAAGCCGGCATTTTCAAGAAGAACGGCCTCGACGTCACCATCAAGAAGATTCCGCAGAAGGATCGCCATCTCGCGATCGCGTCCGGCGACGTCCAGTGCGCGGCGACCACCGTGGAGACCTGGATCTCCTGGAACGCCAACGGCGTCGCGACCAAGCAGATCTTCCAGCTCGACAAGAGCTACGGCGCCGACGGCATGGCCGTGCGCAACGAGCTTGCCGCGATCAAGGATCTGAAGGGCAAGACGGTTGCTGCTTCCGCGCCCGGTACCTCGCCCTATTTCGCGCTGGCCTGGATGCTCAAGAAGAACGGCTTGTCGGTGAAGGACGTCACTGTCGTGAACCTCGAGCCGGCGGCGGCGGCACAGGCCTTTGTCTCCGGCCAGAACGATGCCGCGATGACCTATGAGCCGTATCTGTCGACGGTTCGTGCCGCCCCCGACAAGGGCAAGATCATCGCGACCACGCTCGACTATCCGATGGTCATGGACACGTTCGGCTGCACGCCGAAATTCCTCACCGAGAACCCGAAGGCCGCCAAGGCGCTCGCCGACAGCTATTTCGAGGCCCTCGACATGATCGCCAAGGACCAGGCCAAGGCCTACGAGATCATGGGTGCCGACGTGAAGCAGAGCGGCGAGGCGTTCGGCAACTCGGCAAAATATCTGCGCTGGCAGGACAAGGCCGCGAACCAGAAATTCTTCGCCGGCGATTTCCTGACCTTCAACAAGGAGGCCGCCGACCTCCTGCTCGAGATCGGGATCATCAAGGCCGCGCCGAAGGTCGAGGATCTCTTCGACGCCAGCTATATCAAGTAAATCTCCCAGGAGCCGCCGGCCCCGTCTCGCCGCGGGGCCGGCAAACTTGTTCACCGCCCGGATAGACAGTTTGATGCGTCCCCTCGATCCCGTGACGTCAAGGCAGCGCGTGGCTTACGGCCTTGCGTTCTTCGTGGTGTTCGTAGCCCTCTGGTCCTGGGCGACCTTCGGCGGCCATGTGTCGAAGGTGTTCCTCGCCAACCCGCTGACCATGGTGCAGGAAGGCGTCGATCTGATCATCAAACAGGGCTTCCTGTTCGACATCGGCATGACGATCTGGCGCGTCGTCGGCGGCTTCGTGCTGGCCGCAATCATCGCGGTGCCGTTCGGCGTGCTGATGGGCGCGTACAAGCCGGTCGAGGCCTTCCTCGAACCGTTCGTTTCCTTTGCGCGCTATTTGCCGGCCTCCGCCTTCATTCCCCTCCTGATCCTGTGGGCAGGCATCGGCGAGCTGCAGAAGCTGCTCGTCATCTTCATCGGCTCGGTGTTCCAGATCATCCTGATGATCGCGGTGACCGTCGGCACCACGCGGCGCGACCTGGTCGAGGCGGCCTATACGCTGGGAGCCAGCGACCGCGGCATCATCCGCCGCGTGCTGTTGCCCTCTTCCGCGCCGGAGATCGCCGAGATCCTGCGGCTGGTGCTGGGCTGGGCCTGGACCTATGTCATCGTCGCCGAACTGATCGGCTCCTCCTCCGGCATCGGCCACATGATCACCGACAGCCAGGCGCTGCTCAACACCGGCCAGATCATCTTCGGCATCATCGTGATCGGGCTGATCGGCCTCGTCTCGGACTTCCTGTTCAAGGCGTTCAACGCGTGGCTGTTTCCCTGGAGGCTCGCATGACGATCCTCAAGATCGAACAGGTCTCGCGAACTTTTCCCGCGCGCCACGGCAACGCGCCAACGAGGGCGCTGGAGCCGACCGACCTTGTGATCGGCAACAACGACTTCGTCACCATCCTCGGCCCTTCCGGCTGCGGCAAGTCCACGCTGCTTCGCATCGTCGCCGGCCTCGATCGCCCGACCGGCGGACGTGTGGTGCTCGACGGACGCGAGGTGACTGGCCCGGGCGCCGACCGCGGCATGGTGTTCCAGTCCTACACGCTGTTTCCCTGGCTGACGGTGCGCGAGAACATCGCCTTCGGCCTTCGCGAGCGCGGCGTGCCCGAGGTGGAGCGAAACAAGGTCGCCGATGCCTTCATCCGCCAGGTCGGTTTGTCCGGCTTTGAGAACCATTGGCCAAAGCAGCTCTCCGGCGGCATGCAGCAGCGCACCGCGATCGCGCGCGCGCTCGCCAATGATCCCAAGATCCTGCTGCTCGACGAGCCCTTCGGCGCGCTCGACAACCAGACGAGAGCCCTGATGCAGGAAATGCTGCTCGGGATCTGGGAGCGCGACCAGAAGACCGTGCTGTTCGTGACCCACGACATCGAGGAAGCGATCTTCCTCGGCAGCCGCGTCATCGTCATGAGCGCGCGTCCCGGCCGCATCAAGGCCGAGATCAATGTGGACCTGCCGCATCCGCGCTCCTACAAGATCAAGACCACGCCCGAATTTGTGCAGTTGAAGGAACGGCTGGTCGAGGAGATCCGCACCGAGGCGTTGAAGGTTGCCGAGCATGCCTAACACCTTTTCACGCGCAAACGGCGAGCGCGTTCTCGCCGATCTCAATGCGCTCCGTGCCATTGGCGCGTACAAGACCGGCGTGCACAAGCCGACCTTCTCCGAGCCGCACAAGCTTTCGCTGGATTGGCTGGTGCAGAAGCTGCCCGACGCAGGCCTCTCCGCCGCGATCGACGGCATCGGCAATGTCTTTGGCACCAGCGCAAAGTCGGGACCCAAGCTGCTCGCGGGATCGCACCTCGAAAGCCAGAACTACGCCGGCTGGCTCGACGGCCCGCTCGGGGTCGTCTACGCGCTCGAAGCGGCCCGCGTGCTCAATGCCGATCCCTCGCTCGAAGGCGCGGTCGAGGTTGCCGCCTGGTGCGACGAGGAAGGACACTTTGGACACTTTCTCGGTTCGCGCTCCTATGTCGGCCAATTGACCGAGACCGACATCGATGCCGCACGCGACCGCACCAGCGGCCGCACCATGCGGGCCGCACTTGCCGACATGGGGCTCGCAGGACGACCACGCATCGCCGCCGAGCCGGGCCGGCACGTCGGATATCTGGAAGCCCATATCGAGCAGGGCGACACGCTCGAAAGCGGTCGCCTTGCGATCGGCGTCGTCACCTCCATCGTCGGCATCTGGCAATACCAGATCAATTTCGTCGGTGAACAGAATCACGCCGGCACGACCCGCATGGCTGCACGGAAGGATGCCGGGCTGGCGCTGGCAAAGTTCTGCGTCGCGATCGACAAGCGTTTCCCCGAGAGCTGCGGCCTGCGCACGGTCTGGACCACCGGCCGCATCACGCTCGATCCGGGCGCACCGAGCATCATTCCGGGTGCGGCCGAAATGCTGTTCCAGATCCGCGACGACGATCCTTCCGTCGTCGCACGGCTGGAAGAACTGCTGCGGAGCATGGCGGACGAGGTCAGCGCGAACGGCCCCTGCACCGTCACCGTGGACAAACTGCGCACCGGTGCGCCGGCCATGATGAACGCGGGCATCCAGGACGCGATCGAAGCCGCGAGCAAGGCCCTGGCCGGCGGACGGTCCATCCGCATGCCCAGCGGCGCCGGCCACGACGCGCAGATGCTGGCGACAATCATGCCCGCGGGCATGCTGTTCGTACCGTCGATCGGCGGCATCAGTCATCACTGGACCGAGAACACCGCCGACGTCGACATCGTCACCGGCGCCCAGGTGTTTGTCGACGCTTGCCAGCGGATACTCGGCGGCTAGAACGATTACAGACACAGCTTCGCATCCTCGCGGCGTGTTTCGCCCGAGCTTTGCTTCGTCGCTTCACCCTCTTGTCCAAGAGGGCGCAGGGAAGGCCGGGTGCCGGCTGGCACCCGCGGTCCGCTGCGCGAAAAGCACACGCAGAAAAACCGCACAGCAGCATACAGGTGTAGCCAATCACTCGGCCTTCCCTGCGCGATGGTTGGACGGCTTATGCCGTGCTCTCCCGGGAGCCGAGTTCTCTTTGGCCTCCCTCGCCCCAACGAAAGTCACCGGCACCGCGCCGGTTGACGCAGATGCCGCATTCGCCAGAGCTTGACCGTAGCAACGACGGCCAGGACCACACGGTTTTGCCGTACGCACGGCCCGCCATTTCGCCGCAGTATTCCCAGCCCTGTCGACCGAGCCGGAAACTTACAGACGAGACGAAGCCTAGCAGCGCCGCTCGTCGGAACGAAGCCTTGGGCTCACGGAGAGCAATCCGCCCTGCCCACACCTCTCGCACCCGAACGCTGCCGCGTCCACCGCAAGCCCGGCTCGCGAACATGACGACCACAAGATCGCCCCTCAAGGATGAGCCGGGATGGCCAACACATACGCCGTTTCCGAATTTCGGTAAAGCGGAATATTTTCATCAGTGCGGCTTGACACCGGTGCGGGTCGGGCTGTCAAGGTGTTTCGCCCGACGGCGCAGCCCACCGGCGCGCCGAGATGCCGGTGACGAGCCAAAAGGCCTGGTGTCCGCTTGCGGCCGCCCGGGGGCCGCCTGCGACAATCCGAGTCCGCCGCGGACATAAAGACGCGACAATTGCGGGGCTTGTCGATTGCCCCTGCCCTGATTCCCCCTTCCCGGAGTTCCCATGTCTTCTGCCGACAGGCCAGCGACACGCCTTGCGACCAGACTTGCCTTCCTCGTCGCGGGTTTCGGCATGGCGTGTTGGGCACCACTGGTGCCGTTCGCGAAGGCGCGGCTCGCCGTCGACGACGGCATCCTCGGACTGCTCCTGCTCAGCCTCGGCATCGGCTCGGTCGTCGCGATGCTTCTGACCGGCGTGCTGAGTGCGCGCTATGGCAGCAAGCCGATCATCATGGCGGGCGGGATCGGTCTTGCCCTGGTCCTGCCTCTGCTGACAATCGCGAACTCGCCCGCGATGCTGGCGCTGGCACTCCTCGCATTCGGCGCCGCGCTCGGCTCCATCGATGTCGCCATGAACATCCACGCGGTTGAGGTGGAGCGCGCCGCGGGACGTCCGCTGATGTCCGGCTTCCACGCGCTGTTCAGTATCGCCGGCTTCGCCGGGGCCGCGCTCATGACCGCACTGCTCTCGCTGCAACTCGGCGCGCTCGCTTGCACGCTGATCTGCTCCGTCCTGATGCTGATCGCGATGCTTGGGGCCTGGCCGCGGCTGCTTCGCTCCGTGCAGGTGCAGGAAGGACCGCTGTTCGTGCTGCCGCATGGCGCCGTGCTCCTGCTCGCGCTGCTTTGCGCCATCACCTTCCTCGTCGAAGGCGCGATGCTCGATTGGGGCGCGTTGCTCGTCATCGGCGCGGGTCTCGTTTCCGAAGCGCAAGGCGGGATCGGCTACATCGTGTTCTCGGTCGCGATGACGATTGGGCGGCTCGGCGGCGACGCCGTCGTCGCGCGCATCGGAGACCGCACGACATTGTTCTGGGGCAGCCTGATTGCGATCGCGGGTTTCGTGGTCCTGCTCACCGCTCCCGTCGTGGCGGTCGCCATAGGCGGCTTCCTACTCATCGGCCTCGGCGCATCCAACCTCGTGCCGGTGCTGTTCCGCCGAGCGGCGAGGCAGAAGGTGATGCCAACGGGCCTCGCCGTCGCGGCGATCACGACCGCCGGCTACGCCGGCGTTCTCGTGGGCCCCGCCGGTGTCGGCTTCATCGCACGTCTTGGCGGATTGCCGGTGGCGTTCTGGCTCCTGACCGCGCTGATGGGCCTCGTCACGCTGACGGCGCGCATTGTCACGCGCGCCGATGCCTGAGCGGCTTCACAAATTGATCAGCCCGATCGATTTGATCAGGGGCGCGAGGCTTGCGGATGTGGCCTCGACGATGCGCTGGAATTTGTCCGGGCTTGAATCGTTGTCCGGCTCCATGCCCTGGGCGCGATAGCTCGCCAGAAGCGCCCTATCGGCCATGGCGAGCCGCGTCGCCTGCGCGATCCGGTCGATGATCGCATCGTCGGTGTCCTTGGGTGCGAACAGACCGAACCATCCCTCATACCGGATGCCGGGCATGCCGGATTCGACGGCGGTCGGGATCTCCGGCGCGCCGCTCAGCCGCGTTTCGGTGGTGACCGCAAGCAGCCTGACTCTTCCCGCTTGGGCCAGCTGCTGCAATTGAACGGACATGACGGCAATGACGAGCGATATCTGGCCGCTGACGAGGTCGTTGGTCGCCTGCGCGATGCCGCGATAGGGCACGTGGACGATGTCCAGCGCGCCGGCCTGCTGCTTGAAGGATTCGCCGACCAGATGGTTTCCGGTGGCGATCCCCGGCGTGCCATAGGACAGCTTTCCTGGATTGGCTTTCGCATAGGTGATCAACTCGCGCAGGTTTGCGGCAGGCACCGAAGGATTGACGGCGAAAACCAGCGCGCTGTTGATCAGCCGGTAGATGGCGCGGAAATCGCCAACGGAATATCCGGGATTTGCCGCCGTCATGGGAATGATGACCTGCGTGCTGCCGTTGCCGAGCAGCAGCGAATAGCCGTCGGGCTCCTCGCGCGCGACCGCCGCGGTCCCGATGGCGCCGCCCGCGCCGCCGATATATTCGACGAAGGTCGGCCCGAGCAGCGACGGCATCCTGTCCACCCAGGGGCGCGCGATCTGGTCACCCGATCCGCCGGCTCCGTAGGGAATCACCAGGCGAATGGGACGAGACGGATAGTCGGCGGCTTGTCCGCTGCGGGGAAGCGCGGCGAGCGCCGCTGCGCCCGACAACGCGTGCACCAATTGTCGCCGCGTGAAAGAGGCCATGCTGGAAATTCCGGAAGTCGGCAGTCAATGTGGTGGCGGGACCGGCTCCCGGACCATGCCATCGCAGCAATCCGGCATCACAGTCAATGCTCCATCCGGCCGTGCCCCGGCGTCATCGCATTGTCATGTCGGCCTAACTCTTTATTTCACAAGCATTATTTCGGCGAGCCATCCGTCCGCGCAGGGCTGTCAGCCCTGCCCACTGCTTTCGACCGGTTTACTGTACGCCTCGTTCTGTTAGATCAGAAAGTAATACCTTTTGACTCCCTTCGAGGGGGCGATGGCGCGTGCCAGATCGTAGCGAAGATTCGGCCATTTCCTTTGGGCCATTTCGACTGTTTCCGAAGTCCCGGCTCCTGGAGAAGGAGGGCTCGCCGCTTCATGTCGGCGGCCGCGCGCTCGACATTCTCATCTTCCTTGCCGGACGCCCCGGAGAAGTGGTCGACAAGAGAGAGCTGGTCAAGCGCATCTGGGCCGGCGTCAATGTCGACGAGGGTAGCCTCCGCTTCCATGTCGCAGCGCTACGCAAGGCGCTCGGCGACACCGGCAAGTCGGCGCGTTACGTCGTCAACGTGCCCGGCCGCGGCTATTGCTTTGTCGCCTCGTTCGCTCAAGCAGCTCCTCCGGCCGCCCCGCTCCCGGCCGAAAGCGCCCCTCCCCGCTCCTTGCCCGCTCAGCTCACCAGGATGGTCGGCCGGGAAGGTGTCATCGAGAAGATCTCGAACGGACTTTCGCTCTATCGCTTCATGACCGTCGTCGGCCCGGGCGGCATCGGCAAGACCTCGGTCGCCGTCACCGTCGGGCATCGCCGCTCCCAGGATTTCGGCGGGCGAGTCTTCTTTGTCGATTTCGGTCCGCTGAGGGATGCCAGTCACATCGCGACCACCATTGCTTCGGCGCTCGGACTGACCATCAGCGCGGAGGATCCGACGCCGGCCCTGCTGACGTTTCTGAAGACCGACCCGGCCCTGCTGATCTTCGACGGTTGCGAACATGTGCTGGATCATTTGGCGCCGCTGGTCGAGCGCATCGTTCGCGAAGCACCGCAGCTTCGTGTTCTCGCAACCAGCCGCGAGTCGTTCCGGAGCGAAGGCGAGCGAATTTTCCGGCTGTTCCCGCTGGACTGTCCGCCCGAGCGCGAAGGGCTTGCTGTCGACGAGGTCCTTGCCTACCCTGCGGCTCAGCTCTTTGTGGAGCGCATTGCGCAGAGCTCGGGCCCGTTCCAGCTCAGCGCGGAAGAGGCCCCCCTCGTCGCGAGCATCTGCCGGCGCCTCGACGGCATCGCGCTGGCAATCGAGCTCGCGGCGGGCCGCGTCAATGCTTACGGCATCGCCGGCACGGCATCCCTGCTCGACAGCCGCTTTTCGCTGCAATGGCGCGGCCGACGCACCGCCGTGCCGCGGCACCAGACACTCGCTGCGGCGCTCGACTGGAGCTACGACCTTCTGCCTGCCGCGGAGAGCGCAACGCTGCGACGCCTGTCGGTCTTCGCCGGGCCTTTCGCGCCGGAGGCGGCTGCGGCGGTCGCGTCGGGTGACGGCCTCAACGCCTCCGAGACCCTCGAAGCAATCGACAGCCTGGTGACCAAGTCTCTGATTTCGCCGTCCGGCTCGCGGACGCTGCGCTATCGGCTGCTCGACACCACGCGCACCTATGCATACGGAAAACTCAACGAGCTCGGCGAAGCCGGGCAGTTCGCGCGGCGTCATGCCGAGCATTTTCGCGATTTATTCCAGCGCGCGGAGGCCGATATTTCGACGCCGCTGCCCGAATGGCTGAGCATGTATGGCGCGGAGCTGGACAATGTGCGCGCGGCGTTGGACTGGGCCTTCGGGCCCGACGGCGAGCCGAAACTCGGGATCGCGCTGACGTCGGCCGCAGTCACGCTGTGGGTGCGTCTTTCGCTGTTCGCGGAATGCCGTGAGCGCAGCAGAACGGCGCTCGCGGCGCTCGGAGACACCGCCGACGACGACCGCATCCGCATGCAGCTGCTGTCGGCGCTCGGATGGTCGCTGATGTATGGCGAGGGCCGCGCGCGCGAGGCGCGGCCGATCCTCGAGACGACCCTCGAGCTGGCTGACAGGCTCGACGACAAGGATTTCCGGCTGCGCGCGCTCTGGGGCTTGTGCATCGACCAGTTCAATAACGGACAGTTCGGCAAGGCCCGTGCGCTCGCCGATCGCTTTGCGAACGCAGCCGCGAACTCGCCCGACAGGACCGATGTCATGCTGGGCGACCGGCTGATGGCCGTCGCGCTGCATTATCTCGGGGATCAGAACGAGGCTCGGCTGCGCATCGACCGGGTCAATGCATCGTTGCATGTGTTGGCGGAGAAGCCGAAAATCTTCCCGCTCGATCTGAGAATATCGACGCAATATTTTCGAGCTCGCATCCTGTGGCTTCAGGGTCTGGCCGATCAGGCTCAGGCCCTCACCGCCAGAAACATCGAGGAAGGCCGCGCCAACGGCCACGCGCTGACATTCTGCAGCGTGCTCGGACAAGCCGCCTGCCCGATCGCCTTCTGGTCCGGCGATTTCGACGCCGCCGAGCGTCACGGCATCGAGCTGCTCGAACACACCGAGCGCCACGCCATCCGGCTGTGGGGCCTGTGGGCACGGGCCTTCAACGCCGCAGTCATGGTCAGGCGCGGCGACGTCACGACCGGCCTGCCGCTGCTGCGCGAGGAGCTCAATCGCGCCGGCGATGCGCGCTTCCTGCCGCGCTTTCTGCCCTTGCTCGGCGAGCTCGCCGCGTGTTCCGGAGAGGCCGACCAGGTCGATCGCGGGCTCGACGTGATCGAGGATGTCCTGACCCGCTGCAACGACCGGCAGGAGCTCTGGTATCTGCCGGAGCTGATCCGCATCAAGGGAGAGTTGATGCTCAGGAACGCCCGGCATTCAGAGGATGCCGAGGCGCGCTTTCGCGAGGCCATGGACATTGCCGTCCAGCAAGGCGCGCTTTTCTGGGAGCTGCGAAGCGCGGTCAGCCTGGCGCGGTACATGATCGGGGCCGGCCAGAGCGCGGAGGCCTTGGCAATTCTGCAACGCGCATGCGGGCCGTTCACCGAGGGCGCCGGCATTGCCGAGATCCGCAGCGCCCACGATCTGATCGAGCAGCTCCGGGCTTGACGAGTCGGCTGACCGGCGCCGATTCATCCGGCCCGCGGAATGAATCCGGGCACGCCGGTCTCGACGACCGTGTTGAACCTGATGTTTGTCGTAATCTGGTCCCTCATCTCTCGCATGGCGTCTTCGGGCAAGGCCGAAATATCGAAGTTTTCCTGGATGCGCCGGGAATTGGTCGAAGTCGTCAGGAAAGCGGTGCCGCGCTGGACCGCCCACGCCAGCGCAATTTGAGCCGGCGTCCTGTGCAAGCGCTCCGCGATGGCAGTGATCACCGGATCGGCTAGCACGTTCGGCTTCATGGCGTGTCCCAGCGCTGCAAACGCCTGCAAGACAATCCCGTGCTCTCGACAGAAGTCGAGCAGGTCCCATTCGGGAAGATACGGATGCGATTCGACTTGCACCATGGCGGGCCTGATCCGCGCGATCGAAACGATCTCGCGCAGCTTGTCCAGGGTGATGTCCGACAGACCGATCGACTTGCAGTGCCCCTCGTCGACGAGGCGCTCCAGCGCCCCCCATGTCTCCGCCAGCGTAACCCCTGAATCATAGATGACCCGACCGTGCTCATCCCTCGGGTCCTGCTCGTCGCCGGGTTGAAAGGCAAAGGGCGTATGGATGATGTAGCAATCGATCTCGTCGAGTTGCAGCCGCCGGCGACTGCCGTCGAAGGCAGGCCTGACCCGTTCCGGCCGATGATTGGTGTTCCATAGCTTCGTCGTAACGAACAGGTCCTTGCGCTGAAGCGTCCCCGCCTTGAATGCCTCCCGCAGCGCATCGCCGACCGCCTCTTCGTTGCGATAGCGCTCCGCGCAATCAAGATGTCGAAATCCGGCCTCCAATGCAGCCTTGGTGGCCCGCCTGGTCACGAGCGGATCCGGAATGAGCGTGCCAAATCCCACCGCGGGAATCGTCCCGGATTGATGAGTTAGAATTCTCGTATAACGAAGCGAATCCGACGTTGTCATGCTGATGCTCCTTTGTTTGCCCTCAGCTCCCTCAAAAGTAAGGGACGAGGTATTCGAAATTGACGATGCGATGTCATTCCACGACTCCAGGCGTTAACCGGTAGGCCGCGGCTTACGGAGAAAAAACACGAGCGGAATCATGACGAGCATGGCGAACATCAGGATCTCGAACTGGTCGATGACCGCGACGGTCGCCGCCTGACGCGTGACCATGCCGTTGAGGGCCGCAAGACCCGGCTTGCCGACCGAGCCCCCGACGTAAGCGGCGACACGATAGGGCGTGAGGTTCTTTGCGAGTGCGACATGCACAGCCTGCGTGTTGGCGTAGAAGAAGAGCTGGACGACCGCGATGCCAATGGTGCTGCCATAGAGGCGCGACAGGTTGATCAGCGCGCTGCCTTCCGGGCGGAGCTTCGGATCGAGCGTGCCGAACGCGGCCCTGGCGAGCGCGGGCAGCAACATGCCGAGACCCGCTCCCTGGAGCAGGCCGGCCTCGACGACCGGCCGCCAATCCATCGCCGGTGAATAGCCAAGCATCAGCCAGTTGGCATAGACCACCAGCGTCATTCCACCCACGAGGAACGGCCGGTAGTCGATCTGCGCCGGGACCAGGCTCGTCAGCACCAGCGCCCCCACCAGCGCGACGCCGCGAGGAACGGTCATGTATCCGGTGGTGTCGACGGGGTAGTTGAGCAATTCCTCCAGCATCGGGGACGTCAAGGCCAGGGTCGGCAGCAGCACGAAGCCAAGCGCGAAGGAGATGACCGTCGAGAGCACGAGATTGCGGTCCCTGAACAGCGCCGTGCGGAGAAAGTGCTCCTTTGTCGTCATGACGTGCACGATGAAGAGATAGAAGCCGAGCACGGAGGCGCCCGCCTCGATCCAGATTTCCGTCGAGGCGAACCATTCGAGGCGCTCCCCGCGGTCGAGCAACATCTGCAACCCGATCATGCCGACGGAGAACGTCGTCAGACCGAAGAAGTCGAAGGACCGGCTCCGCTCCGCCCGCTTCTCGCGGAGCAGCTGAGCCATCGTCAGGAAAATGAAGCCCGTCATCGGCAGGCTGAAATAGAAGATCGAGGGCCAGCCGTAATATTCGCTGAGCCAGCCGCCAATGGCCGGGCCACTGCTGATGCCGAGTAGGGAGCAGACGGTCCACGCCAGGCTCATGCGCGCATGTCGCACCGGCGATGTCGCCTCGAGCAGGATCGCCAGCGAGAGCGGTGCCAGCGGTCCGCTCGCCGCGCCCTGGAGGATTCGCGCCAGCACGAACTGAATCGACGTCGTCGCCAGCGCGTCGAGCGCGAGACCCAACACGAAGATCGTGACGGCGGCCTGATAGACCACCTTCCGACCGTAGCGTCCCGCCAGCCATTGCGTGATCGACATGGTCACGGCGCTCGCCGCGATATACGAGGAAAACACCCAACCGACCTCGTCATTGGCCATCGAGAGCGTCGCCTGAATATGGGGTAGCGCCGCGTTCGGTATCGAGATGTTGACGGCCTGCATGTAGGTCGCCATGAGGGCGGCCGCGGCGATCGCGTGATGACCGCCGGGCGCCGTGGACGATGGGAGGGGCGTACTCATTTGCCCTCCATCGCAAGCGCCGGTTGGAGCAGATGCGCCCAGCTGCGGCGATGGCCTGTATCGACCCGCGCCGTCACGCTGATGCCTGAGAACAGCGGCCGGTTTGGATCGAGATCGTCGAGTTCCAAGCGCACCGGCAATCGCTGGACGACCTTGACCCAGTTTCCCGTCGCATTCTCGGGCGGCAGGAGCGAGAAGTCCGAGCCGGTCCCCGGACTCATGCTGACGATGTGTGCCTTGAACTTGCGATCGGGATAGGCATCGACGTCGATCGTCGCCTCCTGGCCAGGGCGCATATGAGTGAGACCGGTCTCGCGAAAATTCGCCTCGACCCAGACGTGCCGGCTCGACAGCAACGAGAACGTCGGTGCCCCGGCATTGACGAAGCCACCAATCTGGAGATCGTCGACCTTGGTCACGATGCCGTCGTCCGGCGCCGTCACGGTGGCGTAGGAGAGATCCAGCCGCGCACGGTCGAATTGTGCCTTGGCTGCGCGGACTGCCGGATGGCGATCGACATCACCCTCAAGCTCGCCGTTGAGTGCGACGATCGTGGTGGCGATCTGCTGCTCGACCGACGCCACGCGCTGGCGAGCGACCTTGAGATCCGTCTCGGCCCGTTCATAGACCGCGCGTGGCGTGAAGTCGGAGGCAACCAGCATCCTCTTGCGGTCGAATTCGTGCTCGTCGAACGTAGCCGTCTCTTTGGCCGACTGCAGCTCCGCCTGCTGCTGACGGTGGGTCGCCTTGAGGGATTCGATCTGGAGCCGCGCACTGCCGAGGCGCGCCTCGGCCTGGTCGACGGCAATTTGATAAGGCTCCGGGTCGATGCGAAACAGCACCTGCCCCCGCCGGACGCGCTCGTTGTCACGCACGGCTATCTCGACCGCCTGGCCGGAAACGCGCGCGTTGATGGTCACCTTGGCGGCACGCACAAAGGCGTCGTCGGTCGAGACATATTGCTCCTGCGCCAGATAGATGAATGCGCCGACCACGGCCGCCGCCATCGGCAGCGCAAGCATCAGCGGCCGTCGCAGCGGCTTGCCGAGCCCTGCCCCAAACCATTGGGCGGCTGCGTCGCTCGGGCGGAAGCTGTTGCGAACGCCGAGCCCGCCGGCGATTGGCGCGAAATCGAAACGCATCGGAAGATCCTCGGGTTCAATCTATTTAATAACGTTCGTTACAAATATTGTACCCCGACGCGGCGATCAAGTCCGCGACCTTGATTTTTATAACGATCCATACAAATATGCGTGTGGAACATGCCAACCGGGGTTCTGACGATATGGCACGGAAAAAGAGCGAAACGAGCCCGGCGCGCCGGGGACGCCCACCGGCCTACGACGCAGAGACGGCCTTGAAGCGGGCAACGGAAACGTTCTGGAGGACCGGTTATTCCGGTACCTCCCTGGACAAGGTCGCTGCCGCGACCGGGATGAGTCCGCCGAGCCTCTACGCGGTGTTCGGCAACAAGCATGCGCTCTATCTCGAGGCCCTCGCGCGGTATTGGGAGATCAGCCTTGCCGCGACGCGTGAGGCTCTCGCCGGGGACCATCCCTTGGACGAAGCGCTGATCCTGGCCTATGACGCGGCGCTGTCGATCTACTTTTCCGGCAAGGGAGCCGCACGCGGCTGCTTCGTGGTGGGGACGGCGGTGACCGAAGTCGCAGAAGATGCCGCGATCCGGAGCAGCGTTGCGGCGGGACTGCGCATGATAGATGCCGATTTCGAAGCCCGCTTCCGGCTCGCGCAGGACAAGGGCGAACTGAAGCGCGACGCCGATCCGGCGGCGCTTGCCATTCTCGCTTCAGCCACGATGCACACCATCGCCATTCGCGCCCGTGCCGGCGCCCGCCGCTCCGAGCTGAGGGAGATGGCCCGAAAAGCGGTCGATGTGATCTCCGGATGCCGGCGATGATCTCGCGGATTTCAGCCATGGCTCTCCCCGGCAATAGCGACGACCAGCTTTAGCCTGCCGCGGCAGCCCCGCGCCGCGGCAACTTCCAGTCGGGGCGGATGAAGTGGCAGGTGTACCCGTCCGGATAGCGTTCGAGATAATCCTGATGCTCCGGCTCGGCTTCCCAGAACTCGCCCGCGGGCGCGACCTCGGTCACGACCTTGCCAGGCCAGAGACCGGACGCCTCAACGTCTGCAATCGTGTCCTTGGCGATCCGCTTCTGCTCGTCGCTGGTATAGAAGATTGCCGAGCGATAGCTCGTGCCCAAATCATTGCCCTGGCGGTTGAGCGTGGTCGGATCGTGGATCTGGAAGAAGAACTCCAGCATGGTCCGAAAGCTGGTCTTGGCGGGATCGAAGGTGATCTCGATCGCTTCGGCATGACCTTCATGGTTGCGGTAGGTGGCATTCTTCACCGCGCCGCCGGTATAGCCGACGCGGGTGGAGACCACGCCCGGTTGCTTGCGGATCAGATCCTGCATGCCCCAGAAGCAGCCTCCGGCCAAAATTGCGCGTTCCGTTGTCATATCTCCACTCCCAATTGATCGGTCTGTCCGTTCTGAACCCGTCGCATCCTATGCTTTCGGCGGCCCAGTCGAAAGCCAGGCATTTGCCCATCCGGTTCCTCTCGTGGAGGCCAAAGCTTCGACGACCTCAGCTTCCCCAAGCAGAACCAGATGGACATAAATTGAGCGCGCCTTACGTCAGCTTCGCGTCGAGCGTGATTGCGGCGTTGAGCACCTTCGACACCGGACAGTTCTTCTCGGCCTCGCCCGCGATCTTGGCGAAACCAGCGTCGTCGAGGTTCGGCACCTTGGCACGTAGCGTCAGCGCCGATTTGCTGATCTTGAAGCCTTTGCCTTCCGGCTCGAGGCTGACCGCAGCTTCAGTCGTGAGCTCGTCCGGCGTGAAGCCGGCGAGTTGCAGGCCGAAGGCCAGCGCCATAGTGAAGCAGCCGGCATGGGCCGCAGCGATCAATTCCTCGGGATTGGTGCCCTTCTCGTTCTCAAAGCGGGTCTTGAACGAATAAGGCGTCGCGGCGAGCACGCCGGATTCGCTCGATAACTGACCAGTGCCATCGCGACCGGTGCCTTTCCAGACTGCTGTTGCCTTGCGGATCATCTCAATTCTCCTGGTTGATTTTTTTAGCACCGGCACTCGGTACGGTACGAAAGCGACATTGGCACGACTGCCTGTCGCCGTTCCAACCGGCCGAGCGCCGCAGCAGTTCCGCCAAATCCCGTTCCGATAAAATCGGAACGGAACTTGATTCTTGCTTTGACGCGTTTTCTTCACGCGAACCGGTATCCACTTCGCTTGAAAACGCTTTAGCTACCGATCTGTCCGACATGGAAGCCGAGCCGGTTCTCGACATCACCGGCGCGGTGGAAGCCGCGCGACATCAGCGCCTTGATGCGGCTCTGGCTTGCCGGGCGGCTGAGCGAGGCCAGGAACGCGTCCCATTCCGGCTTGATCTCGATATCCGGTGGCAGGCTCCAACGTCGACGAGGCGCTTGGTCTCGGCAATCGCCTCCTTGTCGAAGGACGCGATGCGCATGGCCAGCGCCTCGACGAAGCCATCGAGCTCGGCATCCGGCAACGAGCGGTTCACATAGCCGTAACGTTCGGCGAGATCGCCGTGGATATCGTCGGCGCCAAGCAGAACCTCGAGCGCGCGGCCGCGGCCCATCAGGCGCGGCAACCGCGCCATCGGGCCGCCGCCGGGCACCAGGCCCGCACCGACCTCCCATTGCGACAGGACCGCCTTTTCGCGGCTGGCAAAGCGCATATCACTTGCCAGCGCCAGTTCGCTGCCGACGCCGGTCGCACGGCCCCTAATCGAGGCAATCGAAACCACCGGCGCGCGGCTGAGACGCACCAGCATGTCGGGCAGTGCCTGCAGGCCCGTCGGCCCCGGCGGGATACGAAGCGAATCCTCCAGCGGCGCGAGGAAGTCGTAATGCGTGATGAAGAAGCCTTCGACGGCGCTGTCGAACACCACGACCTTCACCTCAGGATCGGTCTCGATCGCCTTGACGACGTCATCAAGAAGCGGAAGCTGCTTGGGGCCGAAGATATTGACTGGGGGCATGTCGAAGGTGACACGCCAATACGACGGCAGCCGACGTTCCAGGCGGATTTGGTCGGTCGTGAAGGTGCGTTCGGGGCGGTTCATGATTGGATTCCTGGTCTGTGGGGAAAGAAGGGAACGCGCGGAAGTGCGCGTCCCCGCAGGTCTCAGATCGACTGACGCAGCGGTCGGAAGGCGGTGCGCATTTCCGCGCAGAACAACGCGGGCTGCTCCCAGGCGGCGAAATGGCCGCCCTTGTCGAGACGGTTGTAGTGCATCAGCCTCGGATAGGCCTTCTCGGTCCAGCTGCGCGGCGCAGCGTAGATCTCGTCCGGGAAGACGCTGACGGCGACCGGGATCTTGATGTGCTTGGGCTCGAAGAACACCAGCTTGTTCTCCCAGTACAGCCGCGCCGACGACACCGCGGTGTTGGTGAGCCAGTAGAGCGCGATGTTGTCGACCACGTCGTCGCGCGACAGCCCTTCCGTCTTGCCGTCGAACACCCGGGCGATCATTGCGGCGCTGCGCGCATCATGGTCGAGCATCCAGGACGCGAGGCCCGCCGGCGAATCCACCAGGCCATAGAGTGTCTGCGGCCGGTTGGACATCTCGATCGCGTAGCCGAGACCGTGCTTGTAGAAGTCATCGAGCTGATCGTAAGCGTAGCGCTCGTCGGCCGAGAGGTTCGACGGCCGCGATCCGCCGGGCTGAAGCGCCTTGGCGATGTCGTCAGGAACGGTCGCGGGCATGTTGGTGTGGATGCCGAGCAGTTCCGGCGGCGCGATCACTGCCATCTGCTCCGTCACGGCATTGCCCCAATCGCCGCCTTGCGCGACATAGCGGTTGTAGCCGAGCCGCTTCATCAGCACGATCCAGGCACGCGCGACGCGCTGGGGATCCCAGCCCAGCTCCGCCGGCTTGCCGGAGAAACCGTGGCCTGGGAGCGAAGGGATCACGAGATCAAAAGCGTCCGCCGCCGTCGCGCCGTGTGCGGCGGGATCGGTGAGCGGGCCGACGATCTTCATCTGCTCGATGATCGAACCGGGCCAGCCATGCGTGACGATCATCGGCAAGGCATTCTCGTGCCTGGAGCGGACGTGAATGAAATGGATGTCGACGCCGTCGATCTCGGTGACGAATTGCGGCAAGGCATTCAGCCGCGCCTCCATCTTGCGCCAGTCGTAGTCGTTCTGCCAGTAGCTCACGAGCTGCTGCACCGTCGTCAGTTGCACGCCCTGCGATTGATCGGCAACGATCTCACGATCAGGCCAGCGCGTCGCGGCGAGACGGCGACGGAGATCGAGCAGATCCTGCTCGGGCACGCTGACGTGGAACGGGCGGACCGCCCCGCTCACGCCGGCCTTCGCAGAATGCAGCGGCAGCAGGCTCGACACGCTTGCCGCGACCGCGGTCATCGCGGCTTGACTCAACAGTTGACGGCGGTCTGGATTGAGAATGTCGGTACGTGCTTGCGTGGTCATGTTCGATCTCCCTGGCTTTGGTCGGTGACGCTGACCGAATTTGACATAAACGCCTCGGTTCGCCATGCCGAGAGATTGGCGCAGGCCCTGGCAATTTGCTCGTTATGGGTTGTTAGAGCGCGTTAGCCGTTGCGAGCCGCGCGACACCGAGGAGAGCGATCGTCGACTCGCGACGCGCGCCGCCAAAACAACACGGCGCGCGATGAGCTCAGTCATCGCGCGCCGTGTCGGCTTGCATCAGTCGAAGAATCCGTGCTGCCCAGCTCAGGATGGCAGCGGCTGGCCCGCCTGTTCGCGGACGATGTAATCGGCGTACCAATCGGCCCAGTTCTCGTCGTGCCCGCCGGTCCGCTTTTCGTGCTCGCCATGGGCCGCCGCCGCGCGGCGCAGTGCTGCGGCCAGCGCAGCCTGCGAAGCGAATGTCGTGCCGTCGCCCGCGATCCGTCCCGGCAATCGCGTCGTGACCTCCTGGAACAACCAGCCATTGCCGTCGGGATCGCTGAACGACGCATATGAGCCGTAGCTGCCGCGCTTCGGGTCAGCACCGCTCACCCGAACGCTGCCGGAGAGATAAGGCTCGTCGGTCCCCGCGTGAACATCGCCGGCACCGTGGAATGGAGCGCTGACCTCGACGCCGCGGTCCAGCAGATCCTTTCGCGCCGCCTCCAGATCGGAGACGATCAGGTAGAGGCCTCGCACCGAGCCCGGCGCTGCCGCCGTCACGTTCCTGCCAAAAATCACCGAGCAGGCCGAACCTGGCGGCGTGAACTGGATCACGCGCCAATCATCGCCAGAGGCAAAATCGGCGTCCAGTCGCCAACCGAGACGCGCGTAGAAGGCCTTGGCGCGATCAACATCGGACACGGGGATCACGATCACCTCGAGCCTCTGATCAACGCTACGCGATACCGAAGGCTCGTTGGCAGACTTGTTGGAAGGCTTGTTGGAAGGCTTGGCCGCGGCGTCGCGGTCGATTTCGGTAGTGGCCATGTCGAACTCCCTGGGTTGGATTTAAGACGAGCTTCAAGCAGCTGCGATCGGCATCACGATGGTTACGCGTGTGCCGTCCTCTCCCGCCTCGCCCTGCAGCCGGGCGTGAATGCTGCGTGCGAGTCCTTCGAGAATCCGGCTGCCGGTGCCCTGAAGCGGCCCGTCGCGCCGATCCCGTTGTCTATTACCGTGCAGAACCAGGCGCCGTCGCGATTGGCCGTCTCGATGCGGATCAGTGCGTCATTCCTGTTCGGGAAGGCATGCTTGGCCGCATTCGTTACCAGCTCCGTCAGCATCAGCGCGAGCCGATGGCATTGCGACGCCGGCAGCGTGCCGCTTTCAATTGCAGCCTCGCAGCGGATGCCCGCCGGCTCCAGCACGGCCTCGGAAATCGCTCCGCACAGATTTTCGAAGAAGGCCGCCACCGGGATCGCCGTATGGTCGTCATTGTCGGACAAGAGTTGATAGAGCCTGCCGAAGGCGACAATGCGCCGCTCGAGCCGGTCCGCTGCAAGCGACACATCCCTGGTACCCGTTCTGGTGAAATCGCGGCGGACTGACGCACCGAGTATCGTCAGCGTATTCTTCATCCGATGGTGGGATTCCCGCAGCACGAGCTCCCAGTCACGCGACTGATCGTCTAAACTGGCCACAAATTGAGATCGAACGACGTCGTCATTCGGCCGAGCATTGATACCGGACATCGTAGCCTCCCCGTTGGAATTAGCGTCAAACTCGGAACAGATACTGGATGCAGTTCGCGCGCATTGCTCGTTAGACGTTGCAAGATTCTGTTATGATGGGGTACGACGACGGGCACTCCGAACGTGAGCTGGTCGGTCAAGCACACTGCCGGGTTGTCCCGATCGCTTCGAAAGAGGCTCGCGTTGAGTACAATTTGCGACGGATCGTCGCGCGCGACCGGCCAATTGCCGGCACCCTCCACGCGATTTCGCCACTTTCGGCCAGTTTACTCAGGGTTCCCTTCTGCTAGATCAAAGTGCAGAGTTCAGCTCTCACTGGAATGATTGGCCCGTGCCGGACACTAACGACCAGGATTCGGCCATTGCTTTCGGGCCATTCCGGCTGTTCGCAAAGACGCGGCTGCTCGAGAAGGACGGCGCCCCGGTTCACCTCGGTGGCCGTGCGCTCGACATTCTCGTTTTTCTCGCCGAGCGCGCGGGCGAGGTCGTGGACAAGCGTGAGTTGATGCGGCGGGTCTGGGCCGACGTGAATGTGGACGAAGGCAGCCTGCGCTTTCACATCACGACGCTGCGCAAGGCCTTGGGCGATCCGGGCGAAGGCTCCCGCTACGTCGTCAACGTCCCCGGACGGGGTTATTGCTTCACGGCCGCGCTGCTCCGGGCCGCCCCATCGGAGAACCGGACCAGCCTGCCCGTTGCTGCGCCGCGCTCGCTGCCCTCGCCGCTCGCGAAGATGATCGGGCGAGACGATGCGGTCGAGAAGATTTCCGCCGAGCTTGCCTTGCATCGCTTCGTCACGATCGTGGGCCCCGGCGGGATCGGCAAGACCTCGGTCGCACTGGCGGTCGCGCATCGCGAGTTCCAGGCCTTCGACGGCCAAGTGTGTTTTGTCGATTTCGGCGCACTGAGGGAGACCCGGCTCGTTACGGGAACGATTGCGGCCGCGCTGGGCCTGACAGTCAATTCCGACGACCCGATGCCGGGGTTGCTGGCATTCCTGCGCAGCCGGCGGATGTTGCTGGTGTTCGACAGTTGCGAGCACATCCTCGACGATCTCGCCCCCCTGGCCGAGCGCATCGTCCGGGAAGCGGGCGAGCTGCATATTCTCGCCACCAGCCGCGAATCTTTCCGCGCCGAAGGTGAGCGTGTCCATCGGCTGTTTCCATTGGATTGCCCGCCACAGCGCGACGGGCTCGGCATCGCCGACATCCTTGCCTATCCTGCAACTCAGCTCTTCGTGGAACGCATCGCAGAGAGTCTGAGCGAATTCGAGCTCAGCGAAGAGGATGCGCCGCTCGTCGCCGATATCTGCCGTCGGCTGGACGGCATCGCGCTCGCCATCGAGCTCGCGGCCGGGCGCGTGAATGCCTATGGCATCGCTGGGACGGCCTCTCTGCTCGACAGCCGTTTCTCGCTGCTGTGGCGCGGGCGGCGCACCGCTGTGCCGCGGCACCACACCCTGAGTGCGGCACTCGCCTGGAGCTATGATTTGCTGCCGGCAACCGAAAGCGCAACGCTGCGCGGATTGTCGGCATTCGTCGGGCCATTCACCCTGGAAGCCGCGCTTGCGGTCGCATCCTGTCAGGGCATTGGCGAAGCAGAAGCCGCCGAGGCGATCTCCAATCTGCTTTCCAAATCGCTGATCGCGACCTCGCCTGCGGAGCGGCGGCTGCGCTATCGCCTGCTCGACACCACACGTGCCTTCGTCGCGGAGAAGCTCGTCGAGAACGGCGAAGCGGACCGCGTCGCACGTGCCCATGCCGAATATTTCCGCGACTTCCTGCGCGACATCGCCGTCAAATCCACGGGCATGCAGAGCGCCGGCGGCTTCCTTCCTTATGCCGACCACCTGCCCAACGTCAGGGCCGCGCTGACCTGGAGCTTTTCGGACGGCGGGGACCGAACGATCGGCGTGGATCTGGCGGCGTCAGCGGCGCAATTCTTCCTTGAGCTGACATTGCTGACGGAATGCTACCGCTGGACCCAGCAGGCGCTGGCGTCCCTCGACGCGAGCGCGGTGGATGGCCGCAATGAAATGATCTTGCAGGCCGCGCTCGGCGTCTCCGCGATGTTCACGCAGGGCAATACCGAAGCGGTCCGCTCGGCATTCACGCGCAGTCTCCAGCTTGCCCAGGAGCTCCAGGATTTGCACTGGCAGCTCTGGCTGCTCCGCGGATTGCACATCTATCTCACCAGGGTCGGAGATTTTCACGGAGCACTCGGAACCGGGGAACAGGGCGAGAGCGTCGCGCGGAAGCTGAACGATCCCGCCAGCACGCTGAACGTCGAATGGATGCTGGGCGTCGCCCATCATTTGATCGGCAACCAGGACAAGGCGGTGCAGCTCTGCGAGAGCGCGATGTTGCATAATCCCGGCTCGCAGCGGCTGAATATCGGCCATCTCGGCTATGACGACCGCATCGTCGCACTGGTGGCGCTGGCACGCGGGCTTTGGCTCACCGGCCGGCCCGATCGTGCGATCGAGGCGTCGAGATACACCGTTCGCGAAGCCGAACTGCTCGAACAGCCGCTCACTCTCGGTATTTCCTTGATCTGGACCATCTACGTGTTCCTCTGGGTCGGCGACTTGGCCAATGCGGAAATCCTGATCGAGCGGCTGATCGATCATTCCGCGCGCCACTTCCTCGGGCCCTATCACGCGGTCGGCATCGGCCAGAAGGGTGAGCTGCTGCTTCGCCGCGGCGACGTCGCCGCCGGCATCGAGCACCTCCGCCGCAGCCAGGCCACGCTGTACGCGACGCGACACCGGATCATGACCACGGTGTTTGCGACCGCGCTCGCGGAGGGACTTGTGGCGCAGAACCAGGCCGACGAAGCCTTGCAGACCATCAACGATGCCATCGCAGAGATCCCCGATCATGGCGAATCCTTCGACATGCCGGAGATGCTCAGGGTCAAGGGCGACATCCTCGCCCGGTCGGGCAATGCCGCGGAAGCCGAAAGCTGCTTCCTGGACTCGCTCGATCTGTCACGCCGCCAAAGCGCGCTCGGCTGGGAGCTGCGGGGGGCAATTAGTCTCGGCCGGGTTTGGCGCGGGGCCGGAAAAGCCGCCGACGCACGCGCCCTGCTCGCCCCCCTCGTCGCGCGGTACCAGGAGGGCCTCCAGACCCGTGATCTCGTCGCCGCCAGGGAGCTCCTTGCGGCGCTGAATTGAGAGTATCTTCAATGAGATACCGCAAGGCTATCCGCTCGCAACTCCTAACAAATTCTAACACGCCAAGCCGCATCCGCCCCGCCATGGTGGTGGCACTTCATGGTGGATATGGCGGGACATGGCGCTTCTTGACGATGTAATTGATGCCAGCGGCGGAATGGCCCGCTGGAATAGCTTGAGCCGGTTCACGCTTCACCTCTCCGTCGCGGGAACGCTGTTCTCCAGCACCGGACATGCCAGCGAATTCAAGGACGTGACGGCGGAGGGCTCGACCCGCACGCAATCGGTCCGCTTCACCGGCATCACCGGAGGCGAACACTCCGGCTCGTTTCAGCCGGACGCGATCACGATCGAAAGCCTCGAAGGTGAGATTCTGCGGACCTGGCGCAATCCGAGTCTTGCGTTCACCGAGGCCGGTTCGCCCGCGCTCGCGGGCGAGCTGCATCTCGTCTTCTTCTGCGGCGTCGCGATCTGGAATTATCTGACCAATCCATTCCTGCTCGCCCATCCCGATGTCTTGGTGGAGGAGCTGCCGCCGTGGCAGGAGAATAACGAGTCATGGCGGCGGCTGCGGGCGCAATTCCCACCGAGCCTGATCACGCTCGCGCCCGAACAGATCTTCTATTTCGACGAGAACGCATTGCAACGGCGGACCGATCACGATCTGTTCGGAATGAAAGTCGCGCATTACTCCTGGGCCCATGACAGCTTCGGCGGCATCGTGGTGCCGACGCTCCGACGCGCGCAGACGCTGCGGCCCGACGGAACCGTGGTCGCCAAGCCCGTGCTGATGGATGTCGAGATCTTTGACGCCGTCTTCGAGTAGCGGCCCGCGCGATATCTCCAACTCTCAACGTCTAACAATACATAACGAGCCAACAGTCGGCCTTGAGCGCAGATTGGGTTCGCGAGCAACGAACGACGTGACGTGCTCGAACGAGACCCAGCTCCGCGCATCTCCACCGCAATGGAGCGCGTCATCGCAGCAAACGCACTCAAGGAGAACGGTCATGAAAATATTGATGGTCATCACCTCGCACGACCAGCTCGGCAACACCGGGCGCAAGACGGGCTTCTGGCTCGAGGAGCTCGCCGCCCCCTATTTCATCTTCAGGGATTCCGGGGCCGAGATCACCCTCGCCTCGCCGAAAGGCGGCCGTCCGCCGCTTGACCCCAAGAGCAACGAGCGCGAATTCCGCACCGACCTGACGCTACGCTTCGAGGCCGACGTCGCCGCCGAAGCCCAACTCGACAAGACGGTTCGCCTCGACAGCGTCAAGCAGGAAGATTTCGACACCGTCTTCTATCCCGGCGGTCACGGCCCGATGTGGGACCTCGCCGAGGACAAGGACTCGGTCAAGCTCATCGAATCCTTCCTTGCCGCCGGCAAGACAGTCGCCGTGGTCTGCCATTCGACTGGTGCGCTGCGCCACGTCAAGACGCCCGACGGCAAGCCCCTGGTTCAGGGCAAGGAGGTGACCGGTTTCACCAATGGTGAAGAGGAGGACGTCGGCCTCACCAAGGTGGTGCCTTTCCTGGTCGAAGACGAAATGCTGAAGCTTGGCGCCGTCTTCTCGAAGACGGCAAACTGGGGCGTTCACGTCGTCACCGACGGCCTCTTGATCACGGGCCAGAACCCGCACTCCTCGGGTCCGGCCGCGCAGGCCCTGCTCGCCGCCCTGAAGGGCGAGCCGCTGGCGCGCGCGTCGTAAAGCCCAGATGCGGCACATCGCGAGAGGCGCCCGCGATGGTGCCTCTCGACGCCGCCGTCACAAGCGGATGTCCCCTACTTGCGACACATCTTCACTTCACATGCCGGATTCGGAGCGATGACATGAACATCCCAGCCACTCTTGCCCTCTCGGCCGCTTTGGCCTGCGCGACCGTGCAGGCCTCGGCACAGGATCTGCGATCGAGCCGGCGCTCGATCAGCTATCACAAGACCGATATCCGGGGTCTCGAGATTTTCTACCGCGAGGCTGGGCCCACCGACGCTCCGACGGTGCTGCTGCTCCACGGATTTCCCTCGTCGTCGCGGATGTGGGAGCCGCTGATGCCGCTGCTCGCCGACAAATATCATCTCATCGCGCCGGACTATCCCGGCTTCGGCAACAGCAGCGCGCCGCCGCCATGCGACTTCACCTATACGTTCGACAACATCTCCGCCGTGATCGGCGAGCTCACAACGAAGCTCGGCCTCACCGACTACGTCCTGTTCATGCAGGACTACGGAGGCCCTGTCGGCTTCCGCATGGCGCTGGCGCATCCCGAACGCGTCCGCGGTGTCATCGTCCAGAACGCGGTTTCGCACGAGCAGGGGCTGAGCCCGCTCTGGAATGCGCGCAGGAAGTACTGGGCCGACCCGGCGCACGAGGTCGAGGCGCTCAAGGCCAACTTTACGTCCCTGGAGGCGACGAGTCAGCGGCATCTCGGCTCCAGTCCGCGTCCCGAGCGCTATGACCCCGACACCTGGATCGACGAATACGCGTTCCTGACGCGTCCCGGCCAGGCCGAGATTCAGACCACGCTGTTCCTGGATTACCGGACCAACGTCGCCTCCTATCCGAAATGGCAGGCTTGGTTGCGCCAGACGCGGCCACCGACGCTGGTGGTCTGGGGCGAATACGATCCGTCATTCGCCGTCGCAGGCGCGACGGCCTATCGCGACGACGTGCCGGATGCCGAGGTTCACATTCTCGAAGCCGGCCACTTCGCGCTGGATGAAGCCACCGACGAGATCGCTTTGCTTGTCCGCGACTTCCTGGGGCAGCTGGCTGGACACAAGGGTTGAGCGCTGATGGACGCGCTCAGCAGCGAGAAGAGACGGTCGTATCGACTGTTCAGGCCCCCGGTTCGTTCAACATGCGTCGTGCTGCAATGAGATCGGCGGTCTCGAACCCTTCGGAGAACCGGGCATAGGTTTGAGCGAGCTGTTCGAGCGGATTTTGCACATGCTGCCGGGTTCGAAGCCGCGCCAGCGACATCTCGGCTCGCAGCCGCCACGATAGCGCGCCCTGCTGTTCGGCGAGCGAGATCGAGGCGACAAGATCGGCCTCGGCCGCGTCGGGATTGCCGCCCTGGACCTCCAGCTCTCCCCGCAGACGGAGCAGCTCGGGCATGTCGAACGCGCCGCCTTCCCGCTCGACCCGCAGAATGGTTTCGTGAAGAACCTGAATGCCTTCCGTCAATTGTCCCAAGCTGACCAGGCCCCGAGACAGATCCGCGGCGAACGCCGAGGCATAGAGTTCGTAGCGGTGGGCATGCAGGCGTGGAAGCGCACTCCGCATCAGGTCGACGCCGCCGGCCGCCTCGCCCCGAGCGATCATGCTCTGCGCCCGAAAACCCGCCGCGACGGCTTCGTAAGGCACGAGCCCGTGCATGCTCGCATGCGCGGTCAGACGACCGGTCATCGCCTCGACCGACGACCAGTCGCCGAGCCAGCCGAATACCGAAGCGGACCAGCATAATGCGATACAATGCATGACCACGTCATGCGGCGCCGAAGCGCCGACCAGCGGCCGGATGCATTCGAGCGCACGATCGGGAAAGCCGCGCAGCCATAGCACGCGCGCGAGCGGAATTTGCGGTGTGCGTGAGTAGGCGAAATGCCCGGGTTGGGTGCCGCGGAGCGCAGCGTCGTCTCGCAGGCCCTGGTCGAGATGAGCCTGCGCCGCGGCCTGGTCTCCGGCGAGGTGATATGACACGCCGAGCAGCGCTTTGCTCCCGGCGATGCCCGCGGTATCGCCGATGACGCGGGCAATCCGCTCGGCGTGAAGCGCAGTCGGCACCAGATGCCGATAGCGACCGGTCCGGCGGTAGAACATGTTGAGCCGGGACAACAGCCTGAATGTGTTGGCGTGATCGGAAAGCGCTTCCGCTATTTCCAGCCCGCGCCTGAGCGCCGCTTCCGCCTGCTCGCTGTTACGTTCGGTGAACATCAAGGCGTGACCGAGCGTCGACTGAAGTTCGAGCTCCCATGCGCCGCCCCGGTCGGCCTCGTCCAGCATTGCGAGTGCGCGATCGGACCAGATGCGGGCCTCGTTCAGCAAATTGAGTTCGACGAACAGCCTTGTGCAGCTGCCGGCGAGCGGCACGCGCAAGCCGGCGCCGTCGTCGTTGGCATAAGCCCATTGCAGCGCAGCGCGGGCATCGGCGAGCAGGCTCGCGCTTTCCTGCAAACGTGACGCATGATCGCCGCCCTCCTTGTCCCTCATGCCCGCTTCGAGCGTGCATTGAACATAGAGAGCATGACGATGCGCGATCTGCGCCAGCTGTCCGCCGTCGGCCAGTTTCTGCAGGGCATAGGCACGCGTTGCGTCGAGCAGGCGATAGCGCCGCGATGCGCCGTCCGGCTGGGTGGAAACCAGCGACTTCACCACGAGTTGCTCCAGGGCCTCGACGACGCGATCCTCCGCCATCTCCGCCCCGGCCGCGACTGCTATCGCGCCCCTCAACGTGAAGTGACCTGCGAAGACGGCGAGGCGCTGAAATACGATCCGCTCGCTCTCGCCGATCAGACCGAAACTCCAGTCGAGCGTAGCGCCGAGCGTCTGCTGCCGCGGCGGCGCCGTCCGCCGCCCGCGCCATTCGAGCTGCAGCCGGTTGTCGAGCAGCGCCGCCATCTCGCGCAGTCCATAGAGACCGACACGTGCGGCAGCCAGCTCGATCGCCAGCGCGATGCCGTCGAGCTTGCCGCAAATCCGGGCCAGGACTTCGGCATGCTCGTCGGTGATGTCGTCGCGATGCCCCGCCGCGACGGCGCGATCGACGAACAGGCGCACGGCGGGATAAGCAAGCACCTCGCCGGCACTGAGGCGGGTGCCCTGCGGCGGACCGGGGAGCGAAACGAGCTCGAAAATCTGCTCGCCTTCCACCAGCAGCGACTCGCGGCTGGTTGCGAGGATGACGATGCCAGGCGCCTCCCGGTAGATGTTTTCTGCAAGGCGCGCGACCTCCTCGATGACGTGCTCGCAGCTGTCGAGCACGAGAAGCAGCCGGCGGCCGCGCAGGAAATTGACGATGCTGGCCGAGGGGTCCTCGTGGTGCACGACGAGGCCCAACGCGGCTGCAACCGTGCTCGCGACCAGCGCTCCGTCCTTGAGCGGACCGAATTCGAGGAAATGGACGTTGCCGTCGAAGCTATCGCACATCTCGTGCGCGAGCGCAGTCGCAACGGTGGTCTTTCCGATGCCGCCCGGCCCTCGCAGCGTGACGAAGCGATCGCGGAGCAAGCGCGCTGCCAACTCGGCCACGGCGTCCTCTCGCCCGACCATCCGGTCCAATCGGCGCGGTAGCGACGGTGGCGGCGCGGCCCTTTCAGGCACACGCGACGCCGGTGTAGCCACCTCCGCGCGCCCGCCACGCCGCACGGGCGCGACAAAGCAATAGCCCCGGCCCGGGATGTTGGTGATGTAGCGGGCACCATCCTTTCCGTCGCCGAGCACCTTGCGCAGCTCCGCGACATGGACGCGCAGGCTGACCTCCTCGACGGAAAGTCCGGACCACGCATAGCCGAGAATTTCGTTCTTCGGGACCACTTCGCCGGCGCGACTGACCAGCAGGCGCAAAATATCCATCGCACGGCTGCCGAGCCTGACCGGCAAGCCATCCTTCTCCAGCAGCCGCGACCGCAGCGAAAATGGCCCGAACGCGACGGCATCGAAATCTGGGATCGCCGCGGCGTCGCGGCCGCGGGGGCCCTGTCCTGCCGAGAGCTCGATCACTTTTGGCTCATCTTGACGGCCGCTCCAGCGAAATGCGGCGCGACTATACCCGGCGCCAGTGCGAGGTCCAGCGAGGGCAACCCACAGAACTCACACCTCCACATCGATCTCCACGCCATGACCGGTGCTCTCCTGAGTCGTGTCGGGGATACGCAAATGTCTGATAAACTGTACAAAAACGACGCTTCCTGAGACGGGATGCCGCACCTGATGCGCTCCCACAAAAACTAACACATCCTAATCACCACTAACGAGCTTGCAGGTCAGCTCACGCCTATCCTCTCACCATGGAAAACGTGGGCTTTGCGCGTTTGCTGGTTGCAAACAGCGGAGAACGCCCGGAGAGGACGAACGATGTTGACCAATTTGCAGGCAGGTGATGCCTGGATTGAATTTCCGGGCACCTCGGGGGATTGCGAGTTCCCCCGGGCAACACACGCGATCATTCGGGAGCGTCAATGGCGTCAGATCGATCCGCGCACGGGAGCGGCGGCCGAGGACATCGCGATCTCGCGATGGGAAGACCCGCGGAGCACCTCGTCGCACCAAGCGACGACGCCCGAGGATCGCTATTTCGTCGGCATCGCCCTCAAGACCACGCGCGCGAAACTGACCCGGGATCGCCAGGTCATTTTCGACGGGACCATGCCCGCGGGCACACTGTATCTCACCGCGCCGTCAAAGCCCCTCGCCGTACAATTCCAGTCGCCATGCGCCTTCTTGCACTTTTACATCTCCGCGGATCAATTTCCGGCACAATTTTCCGGAACTGAAGGTTTGAATGATCTCGTCCTGTTGCGCGATCCGCTCGCGGCCGAGCTTGCCAAGGCGCTGATCGAACTTGGCGACGCCGCGGACCACGAGTTCACGCGCTGCATTGGCCAAACCCTCGCGATGCATCTGGCGCGGCTGGAATTGCCACGCGCCAAGGTCAATGCCCTGCCGAAATGGCGGCTGCGGCGCGTCGAGCAATATATCGCCGATCATTTCCACCGCTGCATCAGCCTGTCCGAGCTCGCCAATGTCGCCGGCCTGTCCAGAATGCACTTTGCGGCGCAATTCCGCGTCGCGACCGGTTATCGCCCCCGCGAATATCTGCTCAATCACCGGATCGAGCAGGCCAAGACGTTGCTGGCGACCACCGAGCGGCCGCTGGCCGAGATCGCACTCGCCGTCGGCTTCAGCACGCAGGCGCATTTTTCGACTGTCTTCAAGCGCATCACCGATCAATCCCCGGCACGCTGGCGCCTCGCCAGCAAGGGCGAACGGCGAGAGGTGCAAGCACTCCCGCCGCGTCGTCCTGCTACGGAGAGGGACTGGATCAGCGCAGCCGCGTAAGCATTCGCTCGCGCCCTCATCCTCCCGGGCCTGCGAGCCACTCGGGGCCGTCCCTGCACCCACACAGGACGGCCCCTTTTTTTCTACACCGGATCGAAAGCCCGGATCGGCGGCAGATTGCCGGTGAACTTCTCGACCTCGACTGTCGTGAGCTGACCGGTGCAGCCTTGCGCAAAGGACGACGTGCCGACGTCGCGGGTGAGCACGTTCGGATTGCCGTGCACGCAGAGCGGCGCGTCGTCTTCGGGGTCCATCGGGTCGTACCAGGCGCCGGTCGGGAGCTGGACCACGCCGAGCGCGATGCCGTCGGTGACGTGGACCGCGGCGAGACAGGCGCCGCGCGCGTTGAACAGCCGGATGATGTCGCCGTGCTTGATCCCGCGTGCGTCTGCGTCCTGCGGGTTCATGCGCGCGACCTCGCGGCCGCGATGTTTGCTTTGAAGCGAATGTCCGCCGAAATCGAGCTGGCTATGCAGACGCGTCACGGGCTGGTTGGCGACCAGGAAGCACGGCGCCCCCGGCTTGGGCGTGTCGGACTTCTCCAGCCAGACCGGATGGCCCGGGCAATCCGCATCACCATGACCTGCGATCTTGGCAGAGAATATTTCGATGCGACCGCTCGGCGTGGGCAAAGCATGATTGACGGGATCGTCGCGGAAGCGGCGCAGCCGGCCACCGTCGTCGGGCTGCTGCGGCACCACCAGGCTGCCGCGCCGCCAGAACTCTTCGAAGCTCGGCGCTTCCAGGCCGCGCGCTTCGAGCGAGGCGCGGGTCGGCTCATAAAGATGTTCCAGCCACTGACGTGACGTCCGCCCCTCGGTGAAGGGCTCGCGCGCACCGAGACGGTCGGCAAGATCGGCGAAGATCTCGTAGTCGTCGCGCGCAAGGCCGAACGGCTCGGCGATCCGGTGCATCGCGACCATCAGGGGATCGTTGCTGGAATAGCCGATGTCTTCGCGTTCGAGCGTCATCGTCGAGGGCAGCACGATGTCGGCATGCCGGGCCGTGGCAGTCCATGCGAGCTCGTGCACGACCAGCGTGTCGACTTTCGCAAACGCCTTGCGCAGGCGGTTGATGTCCTGGTGGTGATGGAAGGGATTGCCGCCGGCCCAGTAGACAAGGCGGATATCCGGATAGGTGCGCGTCTCGCCGTTGTAGCGATAGGCGCTGCCGGGATTGAGCAGCATGTCGGCGATGCGCGCCACCGGAATGAAATCGCGGACAGCGTTGCGGCCCTGCCCTAATGTCGGCCCCGGCACGTCGTTGACGCGGCGACCGTAATAGCCGATTGCCCCCAACGAATAGGCGTAGCCGCCGCCGGAGAGGCCGATCTGGCCGAGCGCTGCCGCCAGCACCATGCCCATCCACACCGGCTGCTCGCCATGCTCGGCGCGCTGGAGCGAATGAGAGACGGTGATGAGCGCGCGCTTGCCGGCGAGCCGGCGCGCCAGCTTGCGGATTGTGTCGGTGTCGACGCCGCAGACCGCGGCGGCCCATTCGGCGTGCTTGGGTTGGCCGTCGCTCTCGCCGGTGAGATAGCGCAGGAAGACCGGCCAGCCCTCGGTGTAGCGATCGAGGAAGGCCTGGTCGTGCAGGTTCTCCGCGATCAGCGTATGAACGATGCCGAGCATCAGCGCGGTGTCGGTCCCGGGCACGCAGGTCATCCACTCGGCGCCGGCCTCGACGGGCAGGTCTTCGCGCAACGGGCTGACCAGGATGAACGCGCAGCCGCGGCGGCGCGCAGCTTCCATCGCGCCGCGCTCGACATGCTTGCTGATCGAGCCGCCTGCGACCATCGAGTTCTTCAGCGCCATGCCGCCGAACGCCAGCACGATGTCGGTATCAGCCGCGATCTGCTCCCAGGTGACATTGCGCTTGGTGATATCCTCGTAGCCGCAGAGGATCTGCGGCAGCAGCACCGAGGACGCGCCGGAGGAATAGGAGTTCACCGAGCGCACATAGCCGCCCAAGGCGATGTTGAGGAAGCGATGCACCTGGCTCTGGGCGTGGTGGAAGCGGCCCGCGCTCGACCAGCCATAGGAGCCGCCGAACACCGCGCCGGGGCCGCGCGTATCACGGATGCGTGCCAGCTCGTCGCCGAGCAGATCGAGCGCCTTTTCCCAGCTGACGGATACGAATTCATCGCGGCCGCGGCGATCGTCCGGACCCGGACCGCGTTCGAGCCAGCCGCGGCGGATCGCCGGCTGGGTGATGCGCGCCTGATGGCGTAGCGCGCCGGGAAAATTGTCGATGATGCGGTTCGGATCGGGATCGCCCGCATAGGCCCTGACCTCGAGCCCGGCCTCGCCTTGACGTGCCGAGAACACGCCCCAATGCGAGGTGTGCGGCTTGAAGCCGTCGGACAGGTCGAGGCCGGGGTCGGGGAAGCCAATCGTATCGTCCATCGTCGCATTCCTTGTTCCGGTCGCGGCACTGTCCCGGCCGCACCGATGTCATCCGCGTCGCAGTATAGCGATCCGCGCTTCGATGTCGTCGGGTCAGGGCCGGCGAAAATGCCGGGCGCTCGTGCAAGGACAGATTGGCGAACGTTCGCAGGAACGACCCGGCGGCGATTTTTCGTCCAATTTTGCTTTTATTTTCAACGCTTTAGTCGGTTGCATTCAGAGCCGCGCGGTCCGTCTTTCGGTGAGACTTGGCGCGAGATCTCTTTGCGACGACACTGACATTGAAATGTGCGATATGCCGCCCGTCACACACAACATCGGTCCCATCATGATCAAGCGCGTCTTGCCCTACGAGGGTCTGCTCCACGAAGTGGTCGAGCATCATGGCGTGCTCTACATCGGTGGAATCGTCCCAGAGGACACGAGCCTCGACATGTCGGGCCAGGCAAATGACGTCCTCGGGCAGTTGGCGCAGCTGCTCAAGACCCTCGGATCCGATCTGAGGACGTCTTGCAGGTGACCATCTACATGACGAGCCTCAAGGAGAAGGCAGACTTCAACGCGGCCTGGAAGGCGCATTTTGCAGAGGCTCATCTGCCGGCGCGCGCCGCAATCGGCGTGGCGGATCTCGGTCCCGGCGTCAAACTCGAGATCACGGCCATCGCCGCTCGAGGCATGCCAGGGCGCCGCAAAGAACCTCACACCAAACCCATTGTGTTCTCGGCAAGATCCACCTCAGATTAGCGCCGCTCGTGAAGGATAACCGCCACGAGCGACGTTACTGTCAGCACGATTCCTAGCCCGACGGCCGGATCGCTGGCGACAATCGCCGCGAGAGAGGCACCGCATGCAGCGCCCGCCATTTGCGAGAATCCGAACAGGGCTGCGGCGATACCGGCCTTGCTGCCAAACGGCGACAGCGCTGCCGCGCTCGACAGCGGGCTCACTATTCCCACGCCGAACAGAAAGACGGAAGCCGCTAACAGAAATGGCAGCAGCGCGCCGTTCGCGAGCAGCACCGCGCAAAGCAGCCCGGCGCCTCCGAGGACGGTTAGTCCCAAGCCGACCGACGTCGCACGGCAGGAACCAACCCGCGCCGATAGCCTAGGCGCCAGCATGCCGGCCGCAAACACCAGGAAGACCACGCCCGCAAATAGCTCACCAAGTTTGATTGGCAAGAATCCAAACGATTCGAGCAGCACCCGCGGCGCGCTGGAGAAAATCGCGAAAAGACCGGCCATCACCAGTCCAGCGGTTCTAGCAGGCGCAACGAACCGGCGATCCCGAACAAGCTCCAGATAGAAGCCGGCAATTTTGAGCGGATTCAGAGAACGACGCGCGCCGTCATTGGTTTCGCCGACGAAGGTCGCATAGGCCAAAGCCGTGCAGAGCGCGAAGGCCGCGACAAAGGCAAATTCCGAGCGCCAGCCAAAGAATAGATCGAGCGCACTCCCCAGCAGCGGTGAAAAGCCTGGGGCGGCCGCGGTTGCCATGGTGATCGAGGCCATGACCTTTGCAAGTGCCTGGCCATCGAACAGATCCCGGGCGATCGCACGTGAAAGCACCGAAGCCGCACATGCGCCGCAAGCCTGCATTGATCGGCCGATCAGCAGGCTCGATAGATCGCGCGCGAAAGCGCACCAGATCGTACCGGCGATGAAAATTCCGAGCCCTATCAGAATCGGCATGCGTCGCCCGAACCGGTCCGACAGCGGGCCGGCAATCAATTGCCCTATGGCGAAAATCGCCAGAAAGATCGTGAAGGCCGACGTGACCGCCGCGCTGGATACATGCAAATCGTCCGCGATGACCGGCAGCGAAGGCAAGAAGATGTTGGTCGCAAGGATTCCTGTCGCCGCCAGGGCACAAATCACTATTCTGCGCGCCGCCGCCCCTGCTTGACGTCCGTGCCCCGCCGCAGAAACCGTGCCCTCGACTTCAATGGACATGCTGCGCTCCCAAGTCCTGTCCAGATGCGGCGAGGCAGGGACGCCTGATCACCTACCCACTGCATGCTGGCCGGACGCATGCCATCCTGAACAACCACTGCTTGGGTGTCGTCCTGCGAATGTGGGAGGAGCGCGCAAATATTTGCTGCTTCTGGGTGCTGCAATGAGCGCCCTCTCTCCTATCCCGCCAGGGGCGTCGTATAGCCTGCAACCAGCTTGACGAGATCCGCCTGGCGCGCGGTGCCTGTTTTTTCAAACAACCGGCTGACATGCGTCCTAACCGTGCTATCGGCGACCCCGAACGCCATAGCGACCTCAGGAACGCCACCGACCTCGACGATGGCCAGCAACACGCGGAGTTCGGTCGGCGTCAGCTTGAACGCGCTGCCGATGGCTCCGGGAATAGAAGCAACCGCCAGCGACGCCTTGCGAACGAACAAGGCCGCCGTGGCGGTGTAAACAATACCAGCACGCCGACGCGCGCCTGACGTGAGGGGCAATGCATGGGCCACATAGCGGTCGCCCTCCCTGCCGGTCAGCGGCAACGCGATGCCCCTTATACCAAGTGCGGCATCGCCCTGCCCCGCGGTGGCGAAGACATCTCGCAGGGTGCGGTCGACCTGAGGATCGCTGGCGACCAGCCGCCCGCCCACGGAACTCAGAATATCACGAGCGTCGAGAATGGCATTGCCGGCCGTATTGGCGTGAATGAGACGTCCACCGGGATCGACGAGATACATGCCAGCACCGAGCCCGTCCAGCGTGTCAACGAACGTCGCGAGTTCAGCGGCCTTGAACTCGAACATCTTGCCGATCACGACGGCACGCCTGATATGCGGCGCGATCAGCCTCATTTGCCGGCGCGCGTGCTCGTCGACGAGCCCATTTCGCCGGTGGCGGAAGACCCCGAAAATAGCTGTGCTGACCGTGGTCCTGTCGACAACCGCGCTGACAAAATCGACAAGCCCCTGGGGCTCGGCCCACTGCCGGTATAGTTCACTCTGGGTGAGTGCTGCGAAAGACATCAAATCGGTCGTCGCGATCGGCTGCTCGAGGTCACCGAGAAAGTGCCCCTCCGCGGAGGAATAAATCTGCCGAAAGAGTTCGACCCGCAACGGCACGTCAAATCCAAAGCGATGGGGCACCGTGGCGTGCTGGACACCGACGTCCTTGCAGAACAGCCCGCCTGCTGCGCCGCCAACGAATTGCACGATGCTGACGATGGCGTCTTCCCAACGAGAGGGATCGATGGCGGCATCGTAGATGACGCTGATCAGGTCGCTCAGTTGCTGCTGATCATCTGAATTGTCTTTCGACGATTCCGAAACCGACCGCGGATGTGAAACCCTGTTCATTCGAAGACGCGCCCCCGGTGTGAGGATAGCTGTGAGACAACTTTAAGCTTTTCCGCTGATAGCGAGCCGGTATCGCGCTCAAATCATTTTGATCGTGTCCCACCGGAGCCGCAGGGAATATCGGCCATCCTTCAAATGGAGGATGGTCATGCGGTCGGTGATCCTCTTGGCCGGACGCCGCAGGTTGAAATGAGTTGATCAGAACGCGATGCGCACGCCGCCCTGGCCGTGTCGATACGGCTGCGACCGGACGCCGCGCCGCTTGAATCCACCCCTGCTTGCGGACTGATTGGCCTGTCTTGACGAGCGTCTCGGGTCAGATGTCGGCGTCCTGGGACGCGGCGAAGCTTCGGCATGAAAGCGGGACGAGCATGGCCGCGTGACGGCGGTAGCGGCGATACCGGTTGCCGAACTGCTGGATCAGATCGTGCTCTTCCAACTGAATGCCGATCAGGATGTAGGCTGTGATGCCAAGCGAATAGACCAGATGACCGACCGTCATCGCAGGCGTGGCCCAGACTGCGAGCAGGATGCCGAGATAGATCGGATGGCGGACATACCGGTAGAGCAACGGCGTGCGGAATTTGGCTTCGGGCGGTTGTTTACCGAACAGGTGCATGAACACCTGGCTGAGGCCGAACAACTCGAAATGATTGAGAAGAAACGTGCTGACCACCAGCACGACCCAACCCAGCCAGAAGACGGCGTCGATCGCCCCCGCCGCGACCGGGTGGTTCACGGTCCAGACCGGCGTGGGGATCGGCTGCCACTGCCAGTACAGCAACAGCAGTGCAAAGCTGGCGAACAGCACGTAGGTGCTGCGCTCGACCGAAGCCGGCACGATTCGCGTCCACCAGCGCTTGAAGCCCTGACGCGCCATCACGCTGTGCTGGATCGCGAACACTCCGATTAGCAGCACATCGATAACAATGCTTGCCAGAACCGGACCAATGGCCCCGGAATCGATAGACTTTGGAGGAGCAGGTTCCCGGTGAAGCCAGTGAGATAGAGCAAGGCGACGAGCGTGACACCGTAAGCGGCAGTGCCGTAGAGGACCGCAACTAGACCTGCCATCAATCTTCTCCCAGAGAGTTCATTTTTTTTGCATCGATTCGTCCGATAGCGGCGGCGGCTGCGGCGGTGCTTACAATGAAGAGATTTCGAGCAGCGACTGGCGCGGGTACGTCACCCCGGGGCCGCGGCGGTGATCCCGGATTCTGCACGGTGACCATCCAAGAGCTTGAATTCATCATCACGCCTTCAGGGCGGACGAATTGTTTCAACTCGTCCTTCAAGGCCGCCACCAGCGTATCAAACAAACGAGCAGCCTTCGGACCGGCTTCGCGATAAACCTCCCCTGCGGGACCGATCGCGAGCTGAAACGCGACCGCTTCGTCAAGATCTCGCCCGACCAAGACTTCGGCATCGATCCGTTCGAACCTGATGCCGCCGTAGCCGGCAATCATCAATTGCCGAGTCACGGCCTCGGGATCGGTCATAGAAAACGGTCCGGGCCCGCAGGTTGCAGCGTCTTCCCTGACGGGGGGCAGCTAGCGAAGCAGAACCTCCTTCGACAGTGTAAGCCACGGATTGTCCGCCCGTTCGCGCCAGACGACCATCGTCATCAGTCCACCCGGCTTGAGCGCAAATCGCAAGTTGCTCAAGCCAGCCGTTGGGTTTTCGAAGAACTGGGTTCCAAAGCGAGAGAAGCAAAAATCATGTACCGGCTCGAACGGATGGGTCTGAACATCCGCTTCGAGAAAGCTGAGATTGGTCACCCCTGCCTCCTTCGCATCTGCGCGGCCGACGTCGAGGAAGGCATTGCAGCAATCGAGGCCGAGGACGGATCCGGTCGGTCCGACGCGCCGCGCAAGTTCAATTGCGGTGTCGCCCCAGCCACATCCCACATCCAGGGCCCTGTCGCCGGCTCTGATCGGCAGCGACGGGAAGACTTTAGCGCTATGCAGGTGAAGGCCGCCGGCGAGGATGTGCCGCCACGCATTGAATTTCGGAGCCAGTACAGCGTTCCAGAAATCGATATACGGCGTGACGGTTGCGGTAGCCTGCGCGATGCTCATGATCGGGATATCCGTCTGCTTGGTTGCCATCCAGAACCCCGTCGTGGCGTCCCGCTTTTCCATTCTTCCGCAACCGGTTCCGCGTCCGCCTGACCGTCTGGACAGCGTCTCAAGGAAACGTGGAGGAATCGGTTGCTTGGCAGTTCATTCATGAGCCCCGTATAAGCGCGGGGACCGCCACGGTGAATGATCGCCCAGCCGGATCAGTTGACCGATCGTCCAAATCTGAGATTAGCCTAATGATCGATCCGCTATCGGAAGTGCTTCGATCGGTTCGCCTGACCGGCGGCATTTTTCTGGATGCGCGGTTCACCGCGCCGTGGAGCGTCCATACGCAGATCGTCGCTGAGGACTGCGTGACCTTCGCGGTCAAGCCCTCGCTGCTGATCGCTTACCACTTCGTCATCGCCGGAAAATTTCTGCTCAGCGTCGACAGCGAACCTACAGTCGAGGTGCGGGCCGGCGAGATCGTACTGCTGCCCAGAAACGATGTTCATACACTCGCCAGCGACGCGGGTCTGGTACCGACAAACGCGCGTCATCTCATTCAGCCGTCACCGGATGGGGGGCTGGCAAAAATTATGCACGGCGGAGGCGGTGAGCCGGCGCAAATCGTGTGCGGTTTTCTCGGCAGCGAGGAAACCTATAATCCGTTGATCGCGGCCCTGCCAAGAGTGCTGAAGCTCGACATTCGCGAGGGGGTCGCACGCGACTGGATCGAGGCTTCAGTGCGATATGCAGCCGGCGAACTGACGGCCGGCAGGTTCGCCTCGTCAAACCTGATGTCTCGGCTTTCCGAACTGCTGTTCGTAGAGGCGATGCGGCAATATTCCGTGACATACACCGATCAAGATGGAGGATGGCTGAAGGGGATTGCCGATCCGAAAATCGGACGCGCGCTCGCCTCCATTCATCATAACGTCGGGCTGCCGTGGTCCGCGGAAGTCCCTTGCGAGAGAAGTCTCGATGTCGCGGAGCGCCTTCGTCGACCGCTTCACAACCCTGATCGGGGTGCCACCAATCCGGTATCTGACCATCTGGCGGCTTCAGGCAGCCAAGGTGAGCCTACGAGAAACACGCAAGCCGATCGACCAAATCGCAGAGGAAGTGGGTTACGGATCCGGAGAAGCATTCAGCCGGGAATTCGGCCTGGCGCCTGCGCGATGGCGGCAACGCTGACAACGCAATTGATTGCGCAAGCGTCAAGTTTCAGAACGAGCCTCCATAGGGGGACGATCAGGAAATGATGCGTCGCCGTCGCGGCGAGAGCCGTAGCGGGTCAAACCGGCCCTGGACGGTCGGAATCGCACCTCTTGTCTATCTCGCACAGCGGAGCATGTGACCAGCTGATACGCACGTCCTAGTGCCCTCGGCGTGGACCTGGAGCACGGGCACGCGTCACGCACGCCAATTTCAGTGCGCACAAACCCGCGCGATATCGGCGACGGGTCGAGATCGGCGAAGGCACGCACATGGTCCTGCTGGAGAAGAACCGGTTGCAGGCCTTCGACGCGATCAATCAGTTTCTCTCGGAACAGTATGAGCATGACTAGCGCGATCTCCGCGGATCCCGCCGCGAGAAACACAGATGCTTCGCCTGAGCGCGACTCGCGCTTCCGGTTCCCGAATCGTCCGATCCTTGAGGACGATCGCATGCGCCGTCTACTATTCCGGAACCGTTTGACCGATCGCCCTCGCACTTCTGGGCGCATGCTGGGCAGACAAACAATGACCTGCATGGAGTAAAACTATCAAAGTTTAATGCGCTCTGTCGTTCTCATCGATCAAATTGGGGACGGGTTCTGAGTTATTAGGCGACCAATGCAGGCAGGATTTGCGTTCTCCAAGCTCGCCGACCGGTTGGCGAGCCTCACTCCCGTAACGGCCGACGATCTCCACCTGCTCGCGGACATGGCAAGCACAATCGCGCATCTCGGTTCGCGTCAGGCCGTTTTGCGGCATGGCGATGATGCCACCCAGTGCTGCCTGCTCCTTCAGGGATATCTGTCGTGGCAGGATGCAGAGAGTGCGGACGGGCAGATCACGTCAATCCATGTTCCCGGTGACATCGCCGATCTACACACGCTTTATCGTCCTCGCGTTGACGGCAACCTGATCGCGCTCGGCCCTGCCATCGTCGCTCTCGTGCCACACCGCTTCTTTCACGATTTGTCCGCGCGTTCGCCCGCGATGTCTCGCGCATTGCTGCTGATGCTGCTCACCACCCACGCCATTCAGCGCAACTGGACAGTGAACCTGGGTAGCCGTGATGCATTGACGCGCGTGGCGCATCTGCTGTGCGAGATCACCACCCGGCTGCAAAGCGTCGGCTTGGCGAGAGATTTCAGACTGCCGTCACCCTTCACCCAATCGGACCTTGCGGCAGCATGCAGCATCTCCCCGGTCCACGCCAACCGCACGATTCAGGAACTGCGACGATGCAATCTCCTGCAATGGCAGGGCAAGACGGTAACGATCACGGACTGGCAGGGACTCGTGCGGCTCGCAAGATTCGATCCGACTTACCTGAGCATTTCGTCCAGCCGCGACGATGCGTCGTCCTCGCGTCTCAGGCCACTTACGGCGGACCTTGCGCTCGCTTGAGCTCCTTTCGGACGACACCTTGGAAACTTGCGGAGCGTGCAATCAGGGCCTCCCGCACCTCTTCAAGGACGCTATCCCAGTTGCCTGGTGTCCTCTGATGAAACAGCCGCAGGCTCGGATACCAAAGGGAATGGGCCTCGGATGCCGGCCAGCGCCAGTCGCAATCCGCATGCAATAAGACCCACGCCTCACAGCCGAGTGCTCCCGCGAGATGGGCCACCATAGTGTCGACGCAAATGACGAGATCGAGCCGCTGGAGGAGATGACCGAGAACCGTAACGTCAGGCGTGCTGACGTCCCTCGCGCCGATCTCGGCCAGTTCGCACGTTCGGGCCCCGCGTTGCAGTGAGCAGAGCGTCACGCCGGGAACGGCAAGATGTCCCAACAGGGACGGCGGAACGGTCCTCCGCTTGTCCCAATTGCCGACTTCCCAAACCAGGCCCACGGCAAGGCCCCTGAGTTCGAGACCTCGGTCTTGCGGGAGCGCTGGTTCGACCTTGGTCGGCAACGACAGGTAAGGTGCGCGCATCTCGACCTGCTCTCGCCTCGCCCTTATGGCATGCGGCACCTCCATAATCTCGATATCGACCTCGAAGTCGACCTCAGGTGCACCATCATGGAGCGCGAAGGCCCGATCGACGCCAGCCGCTCGCTCGACCAGCGGCAGAAGCTCGCCCTGGCACCAGACCGTGACGCGGCGCGCGACGTCACGAAGCGGCCGCATGAAGCGCAGGAACTGGATAGTGTCGCCGAGCCCGTGGTAGCAGCGGACCAGCACATCCTTGCCCCTCAGTTCCTCACCACGCCAGATCCGCTGCAGGTGACGCGGCCCGGTGTGCTTGGGTGGATACGCAAGCATTGCCAGATCGCGGTCATTGATTGCCCAGGCGCGTTCGAAGTCGCCTGCCCGCATCGCCTCGGTCCAGCTGCCCGACACGTGGTGATCCAACTAGCGCCGTACGAATTTGTGAAAGCGGCTCGGCTTCCCATCCTTGGTCTGGTCCTGATGGAGGAAGGCAATGCCGGCCTCGTCGAACTTGGCGAAGAATTCGTCCCAGCTGATCCGATCGAGACCTTCGTCGGGCGGATCGAAATCGATGCGCAGGATACCGGCGTGTCCGTCCTCCTCCGTGGCCTTGACCGTTGCAGGCTTTCCGCCGCGCTCCTCCGCCCATTTCCGGATCACATCATGGCTGGTGGTCTGCTGGGCTTCGCTGGTTTGTGATTTGGATGACATGTGACACCTCGATTGCTGACAAGGAGCGAGCGACGGATCGGCCCTCGCGTCGGACTGTTTCGCCGTGAACGCCGGGCGCGAGCATTTGTTCTTTCGTAGGCCGGACTCTCTCAAAACATCATCTTCTTCATCTTCATCATGGAAGCTTTTCGTTCCCACCAACCCGCCCGGGATTCTATCCCAGGTTAAGCGCGCGAGATTTTTTCGGCCGGAATCCGACGTGAGGCGGACATAGTGCAGTGAGTTCAGGAACGAACATACGTTCCCCACGTTCGCCGACGTACTTACGTCAACACTGCATCTCTTCAACACTGCATGCCTTAACGCTGCACGTCTTCCGGAGGGCCTCTAGCCATGCATTCTCGTCTTCAGGACAGGCGGCGCGTGCGCGTCGGCATCGTCGGTGTCGGCAATTGTGCGAGCTCCTTCGTTCAAGGGCTCTCCTATTACCGGGACGCCAAATCGAATGAACCGGTGCCTGGGCTGATGAACGCCGATCTCGGCGGCTACCACATCAGCGACATTCAGGTCGCGTCGGCCTTCGACGTCCATGCCGGCAAGGTCGGACGCGACGTGGCCGAGGCGATCTTCGCAGCGCCGAACAACACGCACCGCTTCTCCGACGTCGCCCCCACCGGCGTCATGGTCCAACGCGGCCCCGTCATGGACGGTGTCGGCCATTATCTAAAGGACGACGTCCCGATTGCGGATGTCCCGGAAGCCGACGTCTCCGAAGTGCTCGCGACCTCGCGCACGGACGTGCTTGTGTCCTATCTTCCCGTCGGCTCGCAGCGTGCGAGCGAATTTTACGCCGCGCGCGCGATCGAGGCCGGCTGCGGCTACGTCAATTGCATCCCCGTCTTCATTGCCTCGAATCCCGACTGGCGGCGGCGTTTCGAGGATGCAGGCCTGCCGATCGTCGGCGACGACATCAAGAGCCAGGTCGGCGCCACCATTCTGCACCGTGTGCTCGCCAATCTCTTCCGTGAACGCGGCGTACGGCTGGACAGAACCTACCAGCTCAACATCGGCGGCAACACCGATTTCAAGAACATGCTCGAGCGCGAGCGGCTGACATCAAAGAAGATCTCCAAAACCCAAGCCGTAACCAGCCAGTTCGACGTGCCCATGGATGCCGATAATATCCATGTCGGCCCGAGCGACCATGTGCCGTGGCTGACCGACCGCAAGCTGGCCTTTATCCGCCTGGAGGGCACCACGTTCGGCGGTGTTCCCTTGAGCGCGGAAGTCAAGCTCGAAGTCTGGGACTCCCCGAACTCGGCGGGTGTCGTGATCGACGCGGTCCGCTGCGCCAAGCTCGCCATGGACCGCGGGCAGGCCGGCGCGCTGACGGGCCCCTCGAGCTATTTCATGAAGTCGCCGCCTCAGCAGTTCACGGACGAAGAGGCCGGACGGCGAACGCGCGCCTTCATCGACGACAAGGCGTATACCTGATGGCGAAGATCATTCATCTGATCCGCCACGGGCATCATGCCCTGCTCGGCCGCACGCTCTGTGGCCGGATGAAGGGCGTAGAGCTCGATGATCTCGGCTGCGAGGAAATCGCGCGATGCGCCGATACTTTCACGCCCCCGCCGAGCATGGTTCAGTCGAGCCCGCAGCGGCGCTGCATGCAGTCGGCCTGCATCCTGGCGGCGCGCTTCGGCTTGCCGGTCGAGATCGTGCCGGCACTCGACGAGCTCGACTACGGCGAATGGACCGGACTGTCGTTCGAGGCGCTCGCCCGGGATCCCCGCTGGTCGCGCTGGAACGAACAACGCGGAACGAACCGCCCGCCGGGGGGCGAAAGCATGCGGTCGCTTCAGAAGCGCGTCGTCGCCCATCTGGAGCAGCTGCGCAACGATCATGGTAGCGGCACCGTCGTCGTCGCCGTCAGCCATGCCGAACCGATCCGCGCGGCGCTGCTGCACTATTCCCGGAAAGAGCTCGACGACTTCCTCTCGATCGAGATCGACCCCGGCAGCGTCAGCACCCTCAGCGTGGACAATCGCGGACTCAAGATCACCGGGATCAATCAGCGGGTGCCAGCGTGAAGATCGTCATTTTCGGCCTGACAATTTCCTCGTCCTGGGGCAACGGTCACGCCACCCTGTGGCGAGGGCTTTGCAAGCATCTCGCGCGAGCCGGCCACAGCGTCGTCTTTTTCGAGCGCGACGTGCCCTACTACGCGGGCGCGCGGGATTTGCACGAACTGCCCGGCGGGCAATTGCGACTGTTCTCGAACTGGGACGATGTGCTGCCTTTGGCGCGGAGCGAAATCCGTGATGCAGATGTCGCGATCATAACGTCCTATTGTCCCGACGCGATCGCCGCGACAGAGCTTGTCCTGTCCGAGGGTCGTGCGGTGCCTGTGTTCTATGACCTCGACACGCCGGTCACGCTGACGAAGCTGATGGCCGGCGAGGCCGTTCCCTATATCGGGCCGCGCGGCCTGCGGGATTTCGCCCTGGTCCTGAGCTTCACCGGCGGCTCCCGCATCTGCAACGAATTTCGCGACAGGCTCGGCGCCTGCAACGTCCGCCCGCTCTACGGACACGTCGATACGGACATCCATCGGCCGGTGCCGTCGCAGCCGCATTACCGTGCGGATCTGTCCTATCTCGGCACATATTCGCAGGATCGCCAGCGCGCACTCGAGGCTCTGTTCGTCGAACCCGCACGTAACAGGCAGGATCTGCGCTTCCTGATTGGAGGTGCACAATATCCGGAAGATTTTCCCTGGTCGCCAAACATCTACTTCGTGCAGCACTTGCCGCCGTCGGAGCACGCGGCGTTCTTTGCGTCATCCCGGCTGACACTCAACGTCACGCGCCGCGCCATGGCCGAGATGGGCTGGTGCCCCTCCGGCCGCCTGTTCGAAGCCGCTGCCTGCAAGGCCCCGCTGCTCAGCGACGACTGGCCGGGACTCGATGAATTCTTTGTACCTGGGCAGGAGATCCTGATCGCATGCGATGCGAAGGACACGCTTGCTGCGTTGACGATGGCCGACGCCGAGCTTCAGCACATTGCCGGGCGCGCCTATGAACGGACCATGGATCAGCACACATCCGACAAGCGCGCAGCCGAACTGATTTGGCTGCTCGAGCAGACGGCATCGCTCGGCGCGCGCCGACAGCAACCCGAGGAGGCCTGATCATGTGGGGCATCGTTCCGGCCGCGGGCCGCGGCAGCCGCATCCAGCCGCTCGCCTTCTCCAAGGAGTTGCTTCCGGTCGGAAGCCAACGGGACGACGGCATCGACCGTCCGTGCGCCGTCTCCGAATATCTGCTGGAGCGGCTGATCCTTGGGGGCGCCGACAAGATCTGCTTCGTGATCTCCCCCGGCAAATCGGACATCCTCGAATATTTCGGCGATCATTATGGCAGCGCCCAGCTCGCCTATGTCGTGCAGCCCGATGCGTCGGGGCTGTGCGATGCCGTGTTCAGGGCGGGCACGGTCGTTGGCCACGACGAAGACGTCCTGGTCGGACTTCCGGATACCGTATGGTTCCCAAAGGCGGCCTTGCAGACGTTGCCGGCCGCCGACCTGTCGTTTCTGCTGTTTCCGGTCGAACATCCCGAGTTCTTCGATGCCGTCGTGCTCGACGGCGATCGCGTCACGGAGATCCAGGTCAAGCAGCCGGATGCGGTGTCGAAATGGATATGGGGCGCCTTCAAGATGTCCGGCCACGGATTTCGCGAGCTTCAGTCGTTGTGGACGAAGCGCGACCGCCGCGATGAATATTTCGGGACGCTCGTCAATGCCTACATCGCGGGCGGCGGCCAGGGTCTCGGCGTCAAGGCCGGCGAATCCTATGTCGACGTCGGCACCATCGATGGCTACCGGACGGCAATGGCGTTGCTCGCGGAAAGCTCCGCCGGGAACGGACGCTCTCGACTGCTGGCCGGCGGTTCGCCGGAGGCAATCCGCCCTGCCTCCGCAATGAACAATGGAGTGACCGCATGAGCAGAGGCGCCCTCTCCCGCGAGGAAATCCGCCAGCGCGTCGATGCGCTCGGGCCATGGTTTCACAATCTGGACCTGAACGGCGTGCCGACAGCGCCTTCACACTTTCTCGGCGACTATCCCAACGTGAAATGGCGCCGCTTTTCCGGGATCATTCCGGACCGCCTCGAAGGCAAGACCGTGCTCGATATCGGCTGCAATGCCGGTTTCTACGCCATGGAGATGAAGCGGCGCGGCGCCGAGCGCGTCCTCGGCCTGGACACCGACGACGAATATCTCGCGCAAGCCCGCTTCGCGGCCGAGGTGAACGGGCTCAGGATCGAATTCCGCAAGATGTCAGCCTATGATGTCGGCCAGCTGCGCGAAAAATTCGATCTCGTGATCTTCATGGGCGTGCTCTACCACCTGCGGCACCCTCTGCTGGCACTCGACCTGATCCACGAGCACGTGGCTGACGATCTCCTGCTGTTCCAGTCGATGCAGCGCGGCGACAGCCGCGTGGATTCCCTCGACAAGAACTATGACTTCTGGACCACCGATCAGTTCGATTCCCCGGGCTATCCAAAGCTGCACTTCATCGAGAACAAATATGCCGACGACCCCACCAATTGGTGGGTGCCGAACCGCGCCTGCGCCGAAGCCATGCTGCGCAGCGCCGGCTTTGCGATCGCGGCGCATCCGGAAGAGGAAGTCTATCTCTGCAAACGGGTGACAAGGCCGCAGGCGGAAGGTCCGGTTTATCCGTCGCGGGAGACTGGCCGATGATCGAAGCCGCCAAGATCTGGAACGAGCCCAACAACAAGTCGCACTGGGACATCCTGATCGATCCGGATTGGACCATGTTCGCGAGCCTGTCGCTCGCTGCCGGAAAGGCGATCCGCAGCGCGCATCCCACACTCCCACGTGTGCTTGGCGGCATATCGCCGATCGATCCGTCCTTCCTGCGCAACATGCAGGCGCGCGGCGTACTCGATCATGTCGATGTCGTGGCCGTGCACGGCTTTCCGCTGGACTGGAACCTGTGGCAGATCGCGGAATGGCCGGCCAAGATCGACGAGATCAAGGCCGTCACCCCGCTGCCTGTTTGGGTCACGGAGGTGGGAGTCTCGTCTTTCGGCGCCGAGGAGGTGCAGGCTTGGGGCCTGACCCGAACGGCGGAGTTGTTGATCGGCCGCGCTCCGCGCATTCACTGGTACAGCCTCTACGATCTGCCTTCGAGTTGGGAGGCCACGACCCGGCACAAGGAAGCTGAAGGTTCATCCTACTACAGGCATTTTCACATGGGCCTGCTACGCGAGGACGGAACGCCGAAAGCCTCGGCGGACCTGTTCGCCCAATATGCACCTGCGATGGGCCTGTGCCAGTGGTTTCACTTCGAGGACCACCGCCTCGACGACGCCGTGCGCTGGATGCGCCGGCTGGGCGTGCAGCATCTCAGGACTGGCCTGTCCTGGGCCGACAGCTTCCGTCCCAATGCGCTCGACTGGTTCGATCGGCAGATGGACGCGCTGGCCGAGTTTCAGGTCACGGTGACCTTCTGCTTCACCCCGGAACATCGGGGTATCGAGCCTCATCACACCAGCCCGCCGCTCGACGTGAACGAGTTCGCCGAGTTCTGCGCGCAGATGGTCGAACGCTATTGCGCGAAAACCGGGCTCGCGCCGTCCGCAGCGTCTTCGCGCCCGGCCATCTCGGAGCCGACATGCGTGCCGTGATCCTGGTGATGGACTCCGTCGGGATCGGCGCCGCGCCCGATGCCATCAATTACGGCGACGAGGGTGCCGATACCGTCGGCCACATTGCCGAGATGTGCATGGCCGGCAATGCCGACGGACCGCACCGGGAGGGGCCGCTTCAGCTTCCCAATCTGGTTGCGCTCGGCCTTGGCCAGGCTTGCCGTCTCGCCACCGGGCGCGTGCCGCCGGGGCTCGATGGCCCAACTGAGCATGCGCGATTTGGCTGCGCGAGCGAGATCTCCAAAGGCAAGGACACGCCCTCGGGCCATTGGGAGATCGCCGGCGTGCCGGTGCCATTCGACTGGGGCTATTTTCCAAGAACCAAGCCATGCTTCGCGCGCGACCTGACGGAGAGCCTGTGCGAACAGGCTCGAGTGCCCGGCATCCTCGGGAACTGTCACGCCTCCGGCACGGAGATCATCGCCGAATTCGGCGAGCGTCACATCAGAACGGGCGAACCGATCTGCTATACATCGGCCGACAGCGTGTTTCAGATCGCAGCGCACGAGGAGACGTTCGGTCTCGAACGCCTCTATGAGGTCTGCCGTGTTGCACGCCGACTGGTCGACCCCCTCAACATCGGGCGCGTCATCGCACGCCCCTTCATCGGCACGTCGGTAGGTGACTTCAAGCGAACAGCGCACAGGAAGGACTTCTCCGTCCCCCCGCCGGAGCGAACGATCCTCGATCTTGCCGAGAGCGCAGGCCGTGACATCGTAACGATCGGCAAGATCGACGACATCTTCGCCCATCGCGGCACCGGGAGGAACCTGCGCGGCGATGGCAACCAAGCGCTGTTCGATGCCACGTATGATGGGCTGGCCTCTCTCGCGGAGGGCGGGATGTTGTTCGCCAATTTCATCGATTTCGACACGCTGTACGGCCATCGCCGAGATGTGGCAGGCTATGCAGCGGCGCTCGAAGCCTTCGATGCGCGAGTTCCGGATCTTTTGAACCGCCTGCGCGAGGATGATCTCCTGATCATCACGGCTGATCATGGTTGCGATCCGACCTGGAGCGGTACCGATCACACGCGGGAACAAGTGCCGGTTTTGGCGTGGAGCGCGCGGTTAACTTCTCCGATCGGCAAGCGCGCCGGATTTGCGGACATCGGCGCGACGGTCGCGAGCCATCTCGAGCTGCAGGCACCGGGTCACGGCGTGTATTTTTAGCCTGCTGCACCGCGCAGATTCACCTGGGTTATTGATCCAGGTTAGAGAAATTTTCGTTTGTAGGTTTCGCAGGAACGAACATTCCTTGCACCGCTTCTACTTCCAAATGTGACTGGCGCGCCGGTCGCTCGACCAGAACAGCAGCGCGCTTTCATTCTCATCACGGATTGATCCCGCAGGATCGATCTTACGGCGGCACGGAGCGGTGAATGACGCGAGTATTGATCACTGGAGGTGCGGGATTCATCGGATCGCATGCAGCGGACGCGCTGCTCGCGGCCGGCTACGAAGTCCGCCTGCTCGACAATCTCTCGCCGCAGGTCCACGGAGGCAACCGCCAGCGTCCCGCCTATCTTGCCAAAGACGCGGAGCTCGTCGTCGGTGACGTCACCGACGCTCTCGCGGTCGATCATGCGTTGCGCGGCACCGACATGGTCCTGCATCTCGCATCAGCGGTCGGCGTCGGCCAGAGCATGTATGACATCGAACCCTACGTCAGAACCAACGAGCTCGGTACCGCCGTGCTGTTGCAAGCACTATCCAAGCGCCCGGTCGCGCGGCTCGTGGTGGCCTCGTCCATGAGTATTTACGGCGAGGGCCTTTACCGGAGCGCCGATCAGAGCGTGGTCGCCTGCGAGGAGCGGGCGGTCGAGCAGCTTCGCCGCGGCGATTGGGAGCTGCGCGATGCCGCTGGCAACCCGCTCGATCCCGTCCCTACGCCGGAGACAAAGCAGCCTTCGCTGAGCTCGATCTATGCGCTCAACAAATATGCGCAGGAGCGCATGTGCCTGATCACAGGCAAGGCGTATGGCATTCCGACGGTGGCGCTACGCTTCTTCAATGCGTTCGGGCCACGTCAGGCCCTGTCCAATCCGTATACCGGCGTACTGGCCATCTTCGCCGCCCGGCTGCTCAACGGCCGTCCTCCCCTCGTGTTCGAGGATGGCCGGCAGCGCCGCGACTTCGTCCATGTCCATGACGTCGCCCGCGCCTGCCGGATGGCGCTGGAGGCGGAGCATGCGCAGGACGTCTTCAACGTCGGCTCTGGTCAGAGTCGCACCATTTTGTCGGTCGCGGAGGATCTGGCCGAAGTCATGGGGCGCCGCGACATTGCGCCCGAGCTGACGCGGAAATATCGCGCCGGGGACATCCGGCACTGCTTCGCCGATATGGGAAAATCCCGCGACGTGCTCGGCTTCGAGCCTCGCGTCGCATTCAGGGACGGGCTCGAAGAGCTGGCGGAATATCTCGCCGACCAGATCGCCGACGATCAGGCGGAGCGAGCCACCAAGGAGCTGCAGCAACGAGGATTGGTCGCGTGATGAGTGAACGAGACAACAGACCCGTCCTGATCACCGGCGGCTGCGGGTTTATCGGCTGCAACCTCGCCGACCGCCTCGCGGAGCGCGGCGAGCCGGTGCTGATCCTGGATAACCTCGCCCGCACCGGCGTGCGGGAGAATGCGCAGTGGCTGAAGTCCCGGCATGGCGACCGGGTCACAATCACCGTGGCCGACATTCGCGAGCCGATCCCGGTGATCGACGCCGTACGCGAAGCCCGCGCCGTGCTGCACTTGGCCGCCCAGGTCGCCGTCACCGACAGCGTGAGCGATCCGGCCGCCGATTTCGAGATCAATGCGCGTGGCACATTGAACGTGCTCGAAGCCGTGCGCCTCCACAACAACGCCGCACCGATCGTGTTCGCCTCGACCAACAAGGTCTACGGACGCCTGATCGATGATGGCGACATCGCGCTCACCGGCCGCCGCTACACGCCGAAAAGCGGCCTGCTGGCGGCCGGCATCTCGGAAAATGCGCCGCTCGACTTTTACAGCCCCTATGGATGCTCCAAGGGAACGGCGGATCAATACGTCCACGACTATGCGCGGGTCTACGGCCTCCAGACCGTGGTAATGCGCATGAGCTGCATCTACGGGCCCCGTCAATTCGGCACCGAGGATCAGGGTTGGATCGCGCATTTCCTGCTCAGCGCTATCCGCAGCAAAGAGCTGACGATCTATGGCGACGGCCATCAGGTCCGCGATGCGCTTCACGTCTCCGACGCGGCCGCGGCCTGGCTCGCCGTGCTCGATGGCATCGCGCTCGCCCGTGGGCGCGTATTCAATCTCGGCGGTGGTCCGGCCAACGCGATCAGTCTGCTGGAATTGATCGACCGCATCACCGATCTGACCGGCCGCAAGGTGGCCTATCGCTTTGCCGATTGGAGGCCCGGCGATCAGCCCTGGTACGTGACCGACACGCGCGCGCTCTCCAGCGCGCTCGGCTGGGCACCTCAGATTTCATTCGCAGACGGACTCCGATCCCTTCACACCTGGCTGGCCGGCCGGTTCGGATCGTCACAAGACAACCGCGAGGCGCTCGCATGACGCGTGTTGCCCTCATCAACCCAAACTGGGACTTTGGCGGCAGCATCTATTTCGGCTGCCGATCGCCTCACCTTCCGCTCGAACTCGGGATCTCCGAGCACTACCTGAAGGCGGCCGGGCACAAGACGCTGCTGCTCGACGCCCACATGTTTGACCTTTCTCTCACCGAGATCGAAGCCGAGCTGCGCGCGTTCGGCCCCGACCAGATCGTCATCACGACAGCGCCGACCTATCTGTTCTGGCGCTGCGCCCCTCCCGAGCTCCGCGTTCCGCAGGAGCTTGCGATGGCGGTGCGCGACTTGGCTCCGATCCTCATCGCGGTGGGTCCCCATGGCTCGACCGTGCCAAGGGCGGCGCTTCGAAAGCTCGGCACCGACATCGTCGTGATGGGCGAGTGCGAGGCGTCCTTGCTGCGTCTAGCCAATGGCGAACGGGACTTTCCGGGCTTGTGCTTTGCCGATGGCGCATCGCTCCGCGTCAATGGCGGCCCGCAGGCCGTCGCGTTCAAGGATCAGCCGCCGCTCGACTGGCCGGAGGAGATGATCCGGCGACACCACCATCACCATCACCGCTTCGAAGCCGAGCCGCAGGCGCCAGGCGCCGAGGTCGAATCATCCAGGGGATGTCCGTACAACTGCACGTTCTGCGCCAAGGAGAACTTTCGCAACGCCTACCGCAAGCGGCCCCCCCTTATCGTTCTCGAAGAGATCGACGGTCTGCGCCGTCAAGGCATCGAATATGTCTATTTCATCGACGAGATTTTCCTTCCGAACGCGGAGCTGCTGGAAGGGCTGACCACACGCGGACTGAAGTTCGGGGTGCAGACCCGCATCGACCTTTGGAAGCCGGACATGCTGGCTCTGCTCGGCCGCGCCGGCTGCGTCTCGATTGAAGCCGGCATCGAAAGCCTCACCGTCGAGGGTCGCGCCGCGCTCGCCAAGAACTGCAAGATGACGACCGACCAGCTTGCCGAACGGCTGGTCGAAGCGCGCCGTCACGTTCCTTTCGTCCAGGCCAATTTGATCGAAGTCCCCGAGGACGATGACCCCATCGTGCAGCGCTGGCGTCGCACCATGCAGGATGCCGGCATCTGGGCCAACGATCCGGTCCCGCTGTATCCCTATCCCGGGTCGCCGGATTATCGAAAGCTGTGGGGCGAGCCCGACGATTTCGCCTGGGAGCGCGCACACCGGCACTATCTCGCGATGTTCGACCAGTTCAGCGACGTGCAGAACGATCGCCCGGTCCCGCTCGAGGCTCTCGAACTGCAGGTGGCATCATGAGCCGCAGCTCGCAGCTCAGAATCCTGATGACGACCGATACTGTCGGAGGCGTCTGGACCTACTCGTCTTCTCTAGCTTCGTCCCTTGCTTCGAAGGGCGCCGACGTTACCCTGGTGACGATGGGCCCGCGCGCGCAGGCCGGCCAGCTAGAGATGCTGCGTGGTTCGCGGGTCCGCCTGATCGAAACGGACCTTGCACTCGAATGGCAGGATCCGGAAGGCCAAGATCTGGTCCAGGCCAGGCGCGTCCTTGCGAAGCTCGAGGCCGGAATCGTGCCTGACGTCGTTCACCTCAATAGTTTTCGCGAGGCGGCCTTCGCCTGGCGCGCTCCTGTGATGGTCGTCGCGCATTCCTGCGTCAACTCCTGGGGGCACGCCTGCCACGATACGAGCTGGCTCCGCGAACCGAAATGGCGCAGCTACACCGAACGGGTAACGGCCGCACTCGACACGGCACAGGCCTGGGTTTGTCCCAGCCAGTCCTTCCACGATGACATTGCGGAAATTTATCGGCCTCGCTCGTGCGGCATCGTGATCTGGAATGGAATTGGCCCTCAGGGCTTTGCGGGACGGAAGCAAGACGTGATCTTTGCGGCGGGCCGGCTCTGGGACCGCGCCAAGAACATCGAGGTCCTGGCGGCCGCGGCGCCTGGGCTGGACTGGCCCGTTCAGGTCGCGGGCCCGGCGGATGAGTGCCCTTCGGCTTCCATCACCTGGCTCGGGCATTTGCCTCACGAAGTCATGCGCGCGCATTTGCGGCAGGCCGGCATCTTCGCCAGCCCCGCGCTCTATGAGCCGTTCGGCCTCTCCGTTCTGGAAGCCGCGGCGGCGGGATGCGCTCTCGTCCTGTCCAACATTCCGACTTTCAGGGAATTGTGGAGCGGGGCCGCGCTCTTCGTCGATCCCACCGACAGCAAGGCGTTGCATCGAGCGCTCGCAGGTCTGTGCACCGACGATCGCGAGCGGGTGAGGCTGCAACGTGCCGCCTTTGAGCATTCCCTGACCTACTCGCTGACCCGAACCACGAGCGCCTATCTCAGCCTCTACGAGGAGCTGCTTGCCGTCCATCACGCGCCTGCCCCCATGGAGGTACGCGCATGAAATGCGTTCTATTCTATCACGCGTTCACCTCCTGCTGGAACAACGGCAATGCCCATTTCCTGCGCGGTTATGCCCGCGAACTTCACGCGCTCGGTCATGAGGTCGTCGTGTTCGAGCCGATCGACGGCTGGAGCCGATTGAATGCGATCCGCGAGGGTGGCAGTCAGACGATGGAGGATATTCCAACGCTGTTTCCCGGCATCGGCATCCGCCGCTACGACGCCTCCCTTGATCTCGATGAGGCATTGCACGGCGCCGATCTCGTCATCGTCCACGAATGGAATTCGCCTGATCTGATCGCAGACATCGGATCGAGACGGGCTCACGGCGCGCCCTTCACGTTGCTGTTCCACGACACCCATCATCGCGCCGTCAGCGCACCGGACGAACTCGCGCAGTTCGACCTCGACGGCTTCGATGGTGTGCTCGCCTTCGGCGAGGTCCTTCGCCAAATATATCTGAAGCTCGGCTGGGCGGACCGAGCCTTCACCTGGCACGAGGCGGCCGACATCGCCCTGTATCATCCGCTGCCGCATATCGAGCGCACCGACGATGTCGTCTGGATCGGCAATTGGGGCGACGGCGAACGCAGCGCCGAGCTCAACGAATTTCTGGTCGAACCCGTGGCCGAGCTGAAGCTGCGCGCGGGCGTCTATGGCGTCCGCTATTCGGACGCAGCCCTCGCGACCATTCAGGCGGGGGGCATTCGGTATGGCGGCTGGCTGCCCGCACACTGGGCTCCCATCGCTTTCGCCGGCGCACGCGCGACTGTCCACGTCCCCCGCGGTCCCTATGTCCGCTTGCTACCGGGCATTCCGACCATTCGCATCTTCGAGGCGATGGCGTGCGGCATTCCAATGGTCTCGGCCCCCTGGTCGGACGCGGAAGGCCTGTTCCCGGAAGGTGCCTATCTCAGCGCCTCCGACGGCACCGCAATGAAGCGGGCGCTTCGTGCGCTCCTCGATGACCGGGAATTATGGTCAGCCACGGTGGAGACTGGACTCCGAGCGATCAAGGAGCGTCACACCTGCCGTCACCGGGCGGAGCAGCTTGTCGGCATCGTGCAGGACCTCAGGGCTTCAAGCCACGCGACACAGCCCCTGCGATACATCGGAGCCTCCGCATGAAGATCTGCTTCTTCGGATCCAGCCTCGTCTCATCCTACTGGAACGGTGCCGCCACCTATTACCGCGGCATGCTGAAGGAGATTGCGGCCCTCGGCCACGACGTCACATTCTTCGAGCCCGATGCCTTCGAGCGCCAGGCCCATCGCGACATCGACGATCCCGACTGGGCGAAGGTGGTGGTCTACGCCGCGACGCCCGAGGGCTGGCGTAGCTCGCTTGAGGAAGCCGCCCGCTCGACCGACATGCTGGTCAAAGCCAGCGGCGTCGGCGTCTTCGATCGGGAGCTGGAGAACGCGGTCGCCGACATTCCGTCGAATGCAATGCGCATCTACTGGGACGTCGATGCCCCCGCGACGCTGGAGTCCGTGGCGGACAATCCAGACCATCATCTGCGCCATGCGATCCGATCCTACGACATGGTTTTGACCTATGGCGGCGGCGATGCTGTCGTATCCGCTTATCGCGGCATCGGCGCGCGAGACTGCGTGCCGATCTACAATGCGCTCGACCCCGCCACGCACTTTCCGGCGCCGCCCAATCCACACTTCACGTGCGATCTGAGCTTGCTGGCAAACCGCCTCCCGGACCGCGAGCAGCGCGTCGAGCGGTTCTTTCTCGACGTCGCGCGCCAATTGCCCGACAAAACGTTCGTGCTCGGTGGATCGGGGTGGGACTCCAAAGACACGCCATCCAATCTGCATAAGGTCGGGCATGTCGGGACCGGCGACCACAACGCGTTCTTCGGCTCCGGTCTGGCTACGCTGAACGTCAATCGCGACAGCATGGCGCGCTACGGCTTCTCGCCGCCAACGCGCGTGTTCGAGGCCATCGGTGCCGGAGCCTGCCTGATCACCGACCAGTGGGACGGCATTGATCATTTTCTCGAGCCAGATCGCGAGGTGCTGGTGGCCGCGAGCGGGGCGGAGGTCGCAGAGCATCTTGCCGCACTGCGCCCCGAGCGGGCTCAGGCGATCGCAGCGCGCGCTCGTGCGCGCATTCTGAGCCATCACACCTACCGGCAGCGCGCCCGCCAGTTCAACGATCTCTTTGCCGCAAGCAGTTCGCGAATCGAGGCAGCAGAATGAACCTCACCATCGTCGTCGTCGGTCTTTCGGTTACTTCGTCCTGGGGCAACGGTCATGCCACGACCTATCGCGCCCTGATCGAAGCCCTGGCACGACGAGGTCACCACGTCACGTTTCTGGAACGCGACGTCCCCTGGTATCGCGAGCATCGTGATCTTGCCAAGCCTTCCGGTTGGACTGTCGAGCTTTACCAATCCTTGAAGGACATCCCGCAGCGTTTCGGAAAGATGATCCGGGATGCCGATCTGGTGGTCATCGGCTCCTACGTGCCCGACGGCATCGCGATCTCCGAATGGATCACGACCCACGCCCGGGGGATTACTGCCTTCTACGACATTGACACGCCTGTCACGCTTGCGAAGCTCGAGCAGGGCCTGAACTATCTGTCCGCGGCGATGATCCCGCGCTTCGACCTTTACCTGTCCTTTGCCGGCGGCCCGGTGCCCGGCATGATCGAGGAGAACTATGGCAGTCCGCTGGCTCGGGTGCTGTATTGCAGTGCCGACACCGACATCTACGCGCCGCAACGCGCGGAGAAGAAATGGGCACTTGGCTATCTCGGAACCTACAGCGAGGACCGGCAGCCGGTTCTGGAGCAGCTGCTGCTCGCCCCTGCTCGCACTCTCTCACGCGAGCAATTCGTCGTCGCCGGCGCGCAATATCCCGATGAGGTGGTCTGGCCCGCCAATGTCGCCCGGATCGAGCACCTCACGCCCAAACATCATCCGGGATTTTACGCAGAGCAACGCTTTACGCTAAACGCCACCCGCGCCGACATGCGCGCGCTCGGCTTCTCGCCTAGCGTTCGGTTGTTCGAAGCGGCCGCGTGCGGCACGCCCGTCATCTCGGACCGGTGGCCTGGAATCGAGACCGTCTTCGAGCCTTCCCGGGAAATCCTGCTCGCATCGAGCCCCCGCGACGTCGTGGAGATCCTGCGCGACATGCCCGAGGAGCAAAGGCGCACGATCGCGGAAAACGCACGGCGCCGCGTTCTGGCTGACCACACCTCCGACCACCGCGCCCGGCAAGTCGAGACCTACTACGCCGAGGCGTCGGTCCGCCGCCGCCGGAAAGCCCCGCAACTTCCCGCCTCGCGTCCCATGCAGGTCGCTCAAATCTGAAAGGCAGCACATGACAGTTCAGACCCGCATCAACGCGTCCCGCCGCTCTCCCACCGTTCTGGTGGCCGGCGGCGCCGGCTTCATCGGATCCCACCTCTGCGATGCGCTTTTGCAGCGCGGTCATACCGTGATCTGCCTCGACAACCTGTTTACGGGAAGGATCGACAACATCCGCCCGCTGCTCAATCATCCGAATTTTCGCTTCATCGAACACGACGTGCGCGATCCCATCGAGATCGAGGGCGACATCGACCGGATCTACAGCCTTGCCTGCCCAGCCTCACCCAGGCATTACCAGAAGGATCCAGTCGGCACGATGAAGACCTGCGTGCTCGGCACCATCAACATGCTGGAGCTCGCGCAACGGAAAGGCGCCCGGGTGCTGCAGGCATCGACCAGCGAGGTCTACGGCGATCCCGAAGTGCATCCCCAGCCGGAAACCTATCTCGGCAACGTCAATCCGATCGGGCCCCGGGCCTGCTACGACGAGGGCAAGCGGGCCGCGGAAACGCTGATGTTCGATTACCATCGCATGTACGGCGTCGAAATCAAGGTCGCGCGCATCTTCAACACCTACGGACCCCGTATGCTGGAGAATGACGGACGCGTGGTCTCCAACTTCATCGTGCAGGCGCTTCGCGGAGAGCCGATCACGATCTATGGAGGTGGTACGCAGACCAGGAGCTTCTGCTTCGTCGACGATCTCGTGCGCGGCCTCCAGCTGCTCATGGAGAGTCCATCCTCGATTACTGGTCCGTGCAATCTGGGCAATCCCCACGAGGTCACCATCGAGGCTATTGCGCGGGACGTGCTGGCGTATACGGAGTCAATCTCGCCGCTCCGATTCGAGGAGTTGCCGAAGGACGATCCAAAGCGCCGCAAACCGGTGATCGACACAGCCGTTCGAGCGCTGGGATGGCGCCCGCGCGTGGCGCTCAAAGACGGTCTCAAGGCGACGATCGCCTATTTCGCCATGCGCATGGCCGGGGAAGCGCCGGCACTTGTTCCGGCCATTGCACCGCGCAGGAGCGGACGTACCGGGGCACGCGGACAGCTAACGATCGCCGATGGGCAGTAAACGGCAGAACGAGCCGAGGAACGCGCGGAACCCGCGCGAACTCTCAAGCCCGTGTAGCAGCCGCGCCACGGGCCCGCTTGCAGAAGTTCTCGAGATGGTACTGGTATTCGGAGATCGCGCGATTGGCCATCCGGATCCGGTTTTCCTGGCCTTCCTCGACCATCATGGTGATGCGCTGGGCCAGAAACACGCACGCCTCGAACTCATCGTGGATCGCCCCGCTGCGGGCCAGAAAGTCCCACGCGATCTCATAGGCCTGTTCGGCAGCGGGACTACGGTAGTCGCTGAAAATGATGTGCGCCATTACAGCCAAACGTGGATAAGAGGGTTCCGGTCCTGCGAGCCGATATGACCGCAGGCGGACTCGGCGGCCGAAGCCGCCGGTCTCGCCGTGGTGGGTGTGGAGTGCGATCAGGCCGCCTGGCGCTGATGCGCCAGATATTCCATTGTCACCTTCTCGACGTTCGAGTCGATCCAGGCGGCCATGCGCTGCTCCTCCTTCAGCGACGTCTCAAGAGGCTCCTTGGCCTCCGCGAACCCAGCGGCGCCGCAGAGGGCGAGCAAAGACTTGTATGCAGCAATCTCGAAATTCTCGAAGGCATTGTTGGCGAATGTGTTCTTGAGAATCTCGTCGCCGGCGACAGAGTGTGCCATGGCTTGCATGTTCGCCATCATGGATTGCGTCGTATCCTTGAGGCTGGAGGTGCTCTCCCCGCAGGCTTCCAGGCATCTCTCCAGCCGCTTCAGCTGCTCGTTGGTTTCCTGAAGGTGGGCGGCAACCTTGGCCTTGACCTCGGGATATTCGTCCAATCGTTCCGACTGACGTTCCATCAACTCTCGCGCCTGCACTTCCATCGCATGCGCATTGCGTAATCCAACCACGAATGTATCGCGGGCTGCGTTCGTCATTTCATGTTCCTCCATTTCACCGGCCTTGTCGCCGCCAACCGCAGTTTCGGTGGATCGTTCCTAGAGTGATCCGTGACGCCGACGCTGGGTTCCGGCCGCCGGACCCGAGGCTAACCTGCGATAACAGAACACAAATCCTCTACCGCCGCAGGAACGCTGCATACAGCCGACGGGTTTCCGGAGCGTGGTCGCATCGGCAAACGGCCGCAGCGCTCAGGAACAAAATGACAAACAGCTCTCCGCAAATTAGCAACCCAAGCCCTCCGCTTGGCCGGCCTGCACTTGGCCGTCCGGGCGAGAGACGGCCCGACAACACTTCCGATCCGTTCTTCATGACGATCCGCGACGATCTTGCGGACAAGGGCTTCTTCACGGCGAGCGCGGAGGAGCTGATCACCTGGGCGCGAACCGGGTCGCTGATGTGGATGACGTTCGGGCTCGCCTGCTGCGCGGTCGAAATGATGCAGATGTCGATGCCGCGCTACGACGCCGAACGCTTCGGCTTCGCGCCGCGCGCATCGCCGCGCCAGTCGGATGTGATCATCGTCGCGGGCACGCTCACCAACAAGATGGCGCCGGCGTTTCGCAAGATCTACGACCAGATGCCCGAGCCACGCTACGTCATCTCGATGGGGTCGTGCGCTAATGGCGGTGGTTACTACCACTATTCGTATTCGGTCGTGCGCGGCTGCGATCGTGTCGTGCCGGTCGACATCTACGTGCCCGGCTGCCCGCCGACCGCGGAGGCGCTGCTGTACGGCGTGATGCTGCTTCAGAGGAAGATCCGGCGGATCGGCACAATCGAGCGCTAGTGAGCTGACCAACTCGGACTTGAATGGACATGACGCAGATCCCGCTTCCCTCTTCCGCCGACGCGGAGCACGCGCAATCCGACCTCGACCGCAATGACAACACGCGGCAGATCGTCGCTGACGTCGCCTATCGTCAGCTCGCGATCGTCAACGTGATTTTCGTTGGCCTCGAAAACGCCGGCGACGGCAATTGGGTGCTGGTGGACGCCGGCATTCCCGGATCGGCTGGCGCCATCCGCTCCGCCGCGAAAGCCCGGTTTGGAGGAAACGGCCGGCCTTCCTGCATTGTCATGACGCATGGGCACTTCGATCACGTCGGCGTGCTCGAAACGCTACGGAATGAATGGCACGTGCCGGTTTATGCCCATGCGGCCGAGCATCCCTATCTGGACGGAAGCCAATCCTATCCGTCGGCCGATCCCAGCGTCGGTGGCGGGCTGCTCGCTCGGCTCTCTCCGCTCTTCCCGACAAAGCCGGTGGATGTCGCATCGCGCCTTTATGATCTTCCCTGTGATCACAGCGTGCCCTTCATGCCGGAATGGCAGTGGATCCATACCCCCGGCCATACCCCAGGGCATATCTCGCTCTGGCGCGAACGCGACCGCGTGCTGATTGCCGGCGATGCCTTCATCACGACGCGGCAGGAATCCGTCTACGCCGCAGTGACGCAAACGCCGGAGATGCACGGGCCCCCGATGTATTTCACCCCCGATTGGGGAAGCGCCAAGACATCGGTGCGCGCACTTGCCGCACTCGCTCCGGAGATCGTCGTCACGGGGCACGGCGCGGCCATGCAGGGGCCGCAGATGCGCGCGGCTCTCGATGCTCTCGCCCAACGGTTCGACGAAGTTGCCGTGCCTTCGCAATATCGACGCGGAGTCGTCGACGACAGAGCTTGATCACGCTGCACGGCTAGGAACGGTGGATGCTTCACATGATTGATCCGACATCGAAACCTCAAGGAGAAGACAGATGCGTAAGACAATCCTGACGATCTTTACGGCAGCAATGCTTGCAGGCGCTTCAGTCGGCGCAGCGTTCGCGCAAGGTGCTGGCGGTGGCGCCGGTGGTGGCGCAGGCGGCGCCGGTGGTGGGGCCGGAGGCGGTGCTGGCGGCGGCGCGGGCGCTGGTGCCGGGGCTGGCGGCGCAGGCGCAGGCGGTGCTGGAGCTGGAGATGGCGGCTCAGGCGGAACCGGCGGCGGCGGCGGCATCACCCATGTCGAGCGGGGCGGACAAGGTGCTTCCAGTCCTTCCGGCATGCGCAACGAAACGACCCCACCGTCCAACGGCGCCACGCCGCGTCGCTAGCGGTTCGCGGTTAGCAATCCTCCAAAGCGCGCCCTTGCTGTTGCGCGCATGAGAGCGGCCTCGGTGAGATCCTCTCCTCGCCGGGGCCGCATCGCGTTCAGGTCGCAATTAGAGGAGTCGGTAAACGTTGCACTTGGAACGCCGCTTCACGAGGCACGTTCAATGTTGAAATGGAGATTTCCATGAAGCATCGATTGCTCCTGGCCGCCGCCTCTCTCGCGCTCGTGACGGGCCTCGGCTCCCCAACGGCGGCCGTCGCACAAGACCGCTACTGCCTTCAGGGCCGCGTCTGGGGCTATCCGGGCAACTGCCAGTTCGCCAGTTACGCTCAGTGCATGGCGACTGCATCGGGAACGCACGCCTATTGCGGCGTCAATCCTCGCTATGCCTATGCACGGCGATATAGGGGATATCGGTGACCGGCCCAGGTGCAGACTGGTCATCGATCCTCCTTCTGACCGATCCCGCCGCTGAGCCGAGCGGCCCCGCGGCAGCAGAGCAAACGCTCAAGGCGCGCCAGGGACCGCTTTAGCTCTCTCGCTCGATACGCCGGCGGATGTCCAGCAAAAACTGGCTGACACCATCATCTGGGCTGACGCCGTCAGGCGACGCTATGGTGGTGATGCCCCAGTTCGCCAATACAGCCTCCTGCACCGGATTGCGCTGCGTGACGAACGCGAAGGACCTCGGTCGGTCCTGGCGGTGCCCGGACTCATCCCAACTCTGCCAAATCCGATGCAGCAGGAGCCGAATGTTGGGATCGGACATGCTGTATCCGATGAAAAGCAGCGTGCTGCCCAAGGCATCGGCGCGAAACCGGATATCGAGTGGCGAGTCGAACGCGAGCCGGTTGAGGAAGTCGGTCTCGGTCAAGACGAGCGAGGCATCGTCGTCGAAGTCGCCATGAAATTTGATGATGTGCGTGACGCCGGAACGGGCGCTTGCAATGTCCTTTGCGTTGCTGATCTTGGCATAGGGCTTTTCCAGGACCTCGAAGGCCGTCTCGAGGTTGCGGTCGTAGTTCGTGGTGTAAATGGTCGGAAAATCGAGCTCCACGATCAGCCGGTGGAGCCGTGAGGCCGCGATCCTGTCCGGGTCGACGCGCCAGTTGCGGTCGAGCCAGCTGCGGAGCGGGCCGATTCCGCCGCGCTTCAGCCGGTAGTACTCCGCCAGCATCTGATAGCCGCCGTGCATCCCAGCGATCACGTCGCGCTCAAGTCCAAGGTCATCCAGCAGATGGTCGATCAGAGATTGCCAGGACGGCAGGCCGACAGCCATCGAGACGCCGGCGCCGACGAACAGGATCGCGCAGCGTCGCTTGATCGCCGCGGCCAAGACCTCATGAGGCGGTCGCTCCTCGAATGCGAGTCCGGTCGGTTGCTGGTTCATCTACCTTGAATAACTGGACGAGACGCGGGTTCCTGGAGCCATGCCATCGCTCAGCGGTGAGGGGGCGGTCTTCTCCGTCTGCGCCGCGAAGCGGGCGATTAGACGACGAAGCTGCGCCTTGTGCACCAGACGGCCCGCCGTCTTCGGCGAGACCCAGATTGCTTCACGCTCTCCCTTTTCCGGCCACCAGCGCTCCTGCCCGTGGACCCTCATGGGAAAGACGGCAACGTTCATGGTCCGCTTGCGATCACCCTTCCGCTTGCGATGCTTGAAGGAGCCCAGCGCGCGCTTTGCGGTGACGCCGACGAGACCGGCCTCCTCGTACGCCTCGAGCGCAGCCGTACGGTGCGGCTCCGTCTTGCGCATCGGCGATCCCTTCGGGACACTCCACCTGCGCTTGCGCCTGGTCGTGATCAGCATCACGCGCAATTCGGAATTGTTCAGCATGAACGGCAACGCGGCGCATTGTTTCTTGCCCATCAGGCGCCTCCAGTTTGGTCGATAAGCCTACCCCGCAGCCATCGTTCCTTTATGCGCGAGTGTCCGTCCCCGATCAGAACTTCCGTTCGACCATCTTGAGGCGCAATCCGGAAATGGCTTCGCCCGGATTCAAGCCCTTGGGACACGCCTTCGCGCAGTTGAGGATGGTGTGACAGCGATAAATCCTGAAGGGGTCTTCGAGCTTGTCGAGGCGCTCGCCCGTCGCCTCGTCGCGACTGTCATTGACCCAGCGGGCCGCCTGGATCAGGGCCGCTGGGCCGAGGAAACGCTCGGAATTCCACCAGTAGCTTGGACAAGATGTCGAGCAGCAGGCGCAGAGGATGCACTCGTAGAGCCCGTCGAGCTTGGCCCGATCCTCATGGCTCTGTCGCCATTCCTTCGGTGGTGTGGGTGACACGGTTTGCAGCCAAGGTTCGATCAATGCGAGCTGTGCGTAGAAATTCGTCAGGTCGGGAACGAGGTCCTTGACCACTGGCTGATGCGGCAAGGGCAGCACGCGCAGCGGCTCGCCGTTCGGAACGTCCTCGCTCATGGACTTGGTGCAGGCGAGCGTGTTCTGGCCGGCGACATTCATCGAGCAGGAGCCGCACACGCCTTCGCGGCAGGACCGCCTGAATGTCAGCGTGGAGTCGATGTTGTTCTTGATCCAGATCAGACCATCCAGAACCATGGGCCCGCAATCGCTCATATCGACGAAGTAGGTGTCGAGCCGGGGATTGCGTCCGTCGTCGGGATTCCAGCGATAGACCTGGAATTCGCGCAACGATTTGCTGTCCGGCTTGGGCCAGATCCTTCCCTTTTCGACGCGGGAGTGTTTCGGAAGCCTGAACTCGACCATGTTACCTCCGGGAAGACATGAGGCGTGATAACCGCGCATCAGCCGGGATTGAAGCAGCGTAGTTGCAGAAGATCATCCAGCGACACACCCAACAGCACGATGCGAAAGGCCGGTGCTGTAGCGAGCATCAGCAGCAATATAAAAATGGCATAGACCAGAGCTGGCGAGGTCTCTCTAGCGAGGCTGTAGACTGCTTTCCGCATGGACCCTCCCTTGCGTGCCGGCGCGTGTCATGGCGGCGCCGATGACCAACATGGCCGCACCCCATAGCAGGAAGCCGATGTCCCAGAAGATGCGCTGCTCGTGAGGCACGGTCTCATTCACCTGGTGCAGCTTGAAGACCTCATGGTCAACCACGCCTTCAACCAGATTGAAGATGCCCCAACCGAGCAACACCGCGCCGAGACACTGGCCGCGCGACCAGTGGATGTCAGACCCGCGCGCCCGTTGCCACAGCACATACAGGCCGAGGAGCACAACAACATAGGCCGCGCTGTGGAAGATGCCGTCCCAGGTCGTGTTGAGCTTGACGCTGTCGATGGAGTTGAGCGGATACCAGCCGCTTAACATATGATGCCATTGCAGCAGCTGATGAAACACGATGCCGTCAAAAAACCCGCCCAGACCAAGCCCGAGAAGGACGCCCGCGGAAATCGGAAAGCTGCGTGAATTTCTGTGTTGCATGATTTTGCTCGTGCGCCGGTCGGCATCTGGATGATGGACAAACCGTCCTCAGTGCTGCCGTTCCTATGATCATGACGCACTTCCCGTGCCAATAACCTGCGTTAACCTGCGGGCTCGTGCCAGGATGCCGACATCAGGTGGAGCATCGCCCGGCTGCTTTCGGCGGCGATAGGAACGTTCGAAACGGTCGCAGCGTCTTGTGAATCCAACATTGGAGATTCCACGTCGTATTTGCGATCAGATGGCACCCCGGCGAACAGCAGGTCGCATAGATGTCGCCGCCGATCATTCAGCGTCACCTGGCGATCCTGAGCAATCTCAGGGAAGTCGGCTAGAGCTTCACCAAGCGACAAAGGCGCGACGGTGGCCGTGTGTGTCCGCCCACGTCAAAGTCTTCGATGATTCCAATCGCGAGGAGCCAATATGGCGTATGCCCTGTTCAAGGACGGCGAAAAACTGAGCCGGACGTTTTCAACCAAAGAGGAAACCCTGAAAAAGGCCGAAGACGCCGGTCTGGTCGAAAGCGGCGGGGGTCAGCCCAGGCTCGAGGATGACCTGAAGATCAAGCCCTGCTCGCCCGACCCCGAACCTCGAAGCGAGGACGACCTCGATTGGACGCCGGAAAACCCGGCGTCCTGATCGCCGATCTAACAGCCTTTGCAGATGCTCTTGATCTTTCGATCGACGTGGGAATCCTGAGAGTTCTCCGAGCGTATTTCGGCGTCGCCCGGGATCGACGGACCGGGTGTCGCAGTTCCGTCAATCCGTCCGCTGCTGGTCCCCCCTGCGGGATTGCCGGCCCGCCCGACGGTGGTCGATCCTCGCGGCCCGCCACCGCTCGATTGGGCCGTTCCAGCGGTGTTCGTGCCGGTAGCCGTCGTGCCACGCGAAGCCGCGGCCGCGTCGCCTGGATTGCCCAGGCTGGGCGATGCACCGCCCGTCTGGTTTGTAGCTCCTGCAGACCCAAGGCCTGCCGACCCAGGGCTTGTGGCACCGCCGGTGCCGCCGCTCGTGCTGCTCGCGCTTGCTCCGCCCGATCCTCCCGAACCGCCGCCACCGCCACTCTGCGCCGAGGCGGCCCCTATCGACGCGGTCGCCAGGAACGCGATCAGCATCAAGCTCGAAGTTGTCTTAGCCATTGCTCAGCTCCTCTCACGATCGTCGTGCGTGTGATGTTGATCGCGCTCACCACCGCCTCCCGAGACGTGTGATTTGCGGTCGTTGGTAGCCGTTCCGGGCGCAGGGCGCTCATGCTCGCGACCTCCCTTTTCGGGGTGCTTGCGATCCTGCCGCGAGGAGCCCGGACCACCGAAGCGTTCACTGTCTGAGTTCTTGTGTGGCATTCATCGGTCCTGCTGGTAGCCTTGGTTTGTCGTGTTCTGCTTGATGTTGCCGTGACGACCCTGGGTGTCGAAGTTCTCGCGGTCGGGGACTCTTTCATCCGTCTCGATCCTGGGATCAGATCCGGGTCCCTTGTCGCTGCGCTGCTCTGGCGTATGGGGGGCAATTTGGACATTGCATGCTCCTTGTTTCGGTCTCGCGACCTCATGCGCTGGCAATGAGATGGGGCGGCGGTCGTTCCTGATCGATGCTGATGCATGCCCCTAGGAACGAACGATTCCTGCCCGTGTTGACCCCGCAGTTCATACGGAAGGCTTTTTGTTCATGGTCCAGGCTCTATCGCGGGAAACGGAGAAGGACGGCACCCGGAAGCTGATGATGGCGGGATCGCTGGCGTACGTTGATCGCGTGCCACCACACCGACAGATCGCAGAGAGGACAAGTTATGCCGAAAGCGAAAGCGCCTGAAAACGACCCGAGAGAAACACCGGTCGACGATCCGCGACAGCAGACGGATTTGCCAACCCACCGGCAGACGGACCAGCCTTGGCAGGGAAATCCCGAGAAGGAGCAGATCGACCCAAAGCGTCCCCCGATTGATCTGGAGCGATGGCAAAAGTCGAATACCCACTAGCTGCTACGCATGCGCTTCGTTCACGCGTCGAGCTCATGGATGGTGGGCCGCAGGTCGCCGCCCTCATCGAGATCGAGCGTTGCCAGCGTGATCGGCAGGTTGAATCGCCTTGGACCGGCGCTTCCAGGATTCAGGAAAAGCACTCCGTTGATCGTGTTGACCTGCACCCGATGCGAATGTCCTGATATCACCACGTTCACACCGGTTGCCGCGGGGTCGATGGCGAGCGCCTTGAGATCGTGAAGGAGGTAGAAACAACGAGCGCCGAGGTGCACTGTTTCGGTTTCGGGATAGCGCCTCGCCCAACTGCCGACATCGACGTTTCCCCTGATGGCGGTGACGGGCGCTATTCGGCAAAGCCTCTCCAGAACCTCCGGCGCGCCGATATCACCAGCGTGGAGGATATGCGACACCCCTGCAAGACGGCGTCCGGCCTCAGGTCTGAGAAGGCCGTGCGTATCCGAGATCACTCCGATCCTCAACGCCATGTCAGGCCGCGACTTCAGTGCAGGACATCCAGTGGCACTTTCCCGATCTCCTCACCCTGCTGGTTCGTGACCAGGATGGAAAAATGACGATTCCTGAGTTCGGGACGCTCCGCAAGGAGCCTCTTCGCGATCTCCTCGGCAACGTCCAGCGCCACGATGTCGTCGGGCAATTCAGCTCCTCCCTCGTCGGCGACGGTCTCGGAGTCGACCAGATCAAAATGATAGCGCGGCACGTGAACCCTCAATTCGTCGCAGGAACGCGCGATCTCGGGCCTTCGTTCCGGCGCTCGCACGTCAACGCCCGGCGTGTCCGCAGGAACCCTCAGGGTCATCGCGGCATTGCTGCTTTTTGGAGCCGACACATGCTCGGAGAGTTGCGCGTGCTTGCCCAGCCGGGCGCAATCATCGCCAGTCTCGCCGTCCTGTTGCTGATGGCCGCTGGCGATGCGGCGATCGTGATCGCCGTGAAGGGCTGGCCATTCTAGCCCGATGATTGATGTCGGACATCCCTCTTCGGCCCATCGCTCCGATTAGCGGATAGGAACCTTTGTAGGCCTGCCCGGTTCCGCCTGTGAAGCGGAGTGCGACAAGGCGTCAATGCAGGTCTGGGTGCGAAGGGTTCTGGTGTTGTGCACGATCTGGCCGCTCACGGCGTGTGCGGGCCGGCAATCGGCGCTCGATCCGCAAGGGCTGCAATCCGACCAGATCTTGCACACGCTGTTCATCTTCCTCGCTGTGTCGGCGGTCGTCTGGACCGCCGTCGTGATCGCGCTCTGCATCGGAATGATGCGGCGAAAACGTTCGGCTGATCGGCCGCTTGACCTTCACCAAGCCTTCGAGGAATGCTCCGGGCGCGTCATCCTCGCGCTTGGGATTGCGACCACCGCCGTCGTGCTCGGTCTCTCCTTCGTGAGCTATGCCGGACAACGTACCGTCTTTGCCAAGGACGAGAAAGCCCACATCCTCAAGATCATCGGCCACCAATGGTGGTGGGAGGTCCGCTATGAGGCCGACAGTCCGCAGCAGAGTTTCGTGACGGCCAACGAGATCCGGATCCCGACCGGCCAGCCGGTGAAGGTCGAGCTGGAATCGGCGGACGTGATCCACAGCTTCTGGGTGCCGAGCCTGACCGGCAAAATGGACTTGATCCCCGGGCAGAAGAACGAGCTGCAATTCACGGCGAAGAACGCGGGCATCTATCGCGGGCAATGCGCCGAGTTCTGCGGGATCCAGCACGCCCACATGGCATTTGCCGTGATCGCGATGTCACCCGACGAGTTCGGCCGCTGGCGCCACCATGAAAACCAGAGCGCCAACAGCCCTGCCGATCCGCTCGGCAAGCAGGGCGAGGCTCTGTTCCGGGCGCGCGGATGCGCCTTGTGCCACAACATTAGCGGCACGCTGGCCGGCGGGCAGCTCGGCCCGGATCTCACGCATATCGGCAGCCGCACGACCATCGCGGCGGGAACGTTGCCGAATAATTCGGCCACGCTCGGCGCCTGGATCGCCGATCCCCAGCACATCAAGCCCGGCAATCTCATGCCGAGGATGCCGCTGCAATCGGATGAAATGATCGCCATCATTCATTATCTGGAGCAGCTCAAGTGAGCATCGCCGCTGAACCAAATGAGTTGCGGGACGACGTCCTGAACGGCCTTCGACTTTCCACACAGCTGGAGAAAGTGTGGCGCACGCCGTCCGGCTGGATGGGCGCGCTGACGTCGGTCGACCACAAGGTGGTCGGCCGCCGCTACATCATCACGGCGTTCGTATTCCTGCTCCTCGGCGGCCTCCTCGCGGTCCTGATGCGCATTCAGCTGGCCGGGCCGGAGAAGACGTTTCTCTCCGCCGACAAGTACAATCAGGTCTTCACGATGCACGGCTCGACGATGATGTTCCTGTTCGCCGTGCCGGTCATGGAGGCGTTCGCCGTTTATCTGGTGCCGTTGATGGTCGGCACGCGGAACATCGCCTTTCCGCGACTGAACGCCTTCAGCTATTGGATGTTTCTGTTCGGCGGCTGCTTTCTCTGGATTTCCTTTGCGCTGAATGTCGGCCCCGACGTTGGCTGGTTTGCCTATGTCCCGCTCTCCTCGCTGCAATTTACGCCGACAAAGCGCCCGGATGTCTGGGCGCAAATGATCACCTTCACCGAGGTCGCGGCGCTCGCCGTCTCCGTGGAAATCATCGTGACCGTGTTCAAGCTCCGCGCGCCCGGCATGACGCTCGACCGCATTCCCCTGTTCGTCTGGGCCATGCTGGTGACGAGCTTCCTTGTGATGTTCGCGATGCCCTCGATCATGGTCGCATCGACGTCACTGATCCTGGATCGCCTCGTCAACACGCGCTTCTATGATTCCTCCTCGGGCGGACATCCCCTGCTCTGGCAGCATCTGTTCTGGTTCTTCGGCCATCCCGAGGTCTACATCATCTTCATCCCGGGCACGGGAATGGTCTCGGCGATCCTCGCGACGTTCGCACGACGGCCGGTGATCGGCTATCCCGTGGTGATCCTCTCGTTGATCGCGACCGGCTTCCTGTCGTTCGGTCTCTGGGTCCACCACATGTTCGTCACGGGCCTGCCCCAACTCGGCGCGGCCCTGTTCACAGCCTCCAGTATGCTGATCGCGGTGCCGAGCGGGCTGCAGATCTTCTGCTGGCTGGCAACGCTCTGGGACGGGCGTCCGGTCTACCGGACCCCGCTGTTGTTCGTGATCGGCTTCATCGTGATCTTCGTGCTCGGCGGGCTGTCCGGCGTCATGGTCGCCTCGGTCCCGATCGACACCCAGGTGCACGACACCTATTTCGTCGTCGCCCACTTCCATTATGTCCTGATCGGCGGCGCTGTGTTCCCGCTGGTCGGCGCGGTCTACTACTGGTTTCCCAAGATCGCCGGCCGCATGCTCAGCGAGCGACTCGGGCGCTGGAATTTCTGGCTCGCCTTCATCGGCTTCAACGTCGCCTTCTTCCCGATGCACATCCTCGGGCTGATCGGAATGCCGCGCCGGGTCTACACCTACACCGCCGACATGGACTGGGCGCACCTGAATCTCGTGTCCAGCGGTGGTGCTCTCATTTTCGCGCTCAGCTTCGCGTTGCTTTTGGTCAATGTGGTCTACAGCTTGCGTAAGGGCGCGCTCGCAGGCGACAATCCCTGGGATGCCTCCACGCTGGAATGGGCGACGTCATCGCCGCCCCCGCCGCAGAATTTCGACCGCATTCCGGTGGTCAAGCACCGCGATCCGCTGTGGGCCGATAGCGAGAGCCTGCCCGTGGTCGCGGGTCTGAGCGCCGAGCGGCGCGAGGTCCTGCTGACGTCGCTCGCGGAAGCCGAGCCGCAGATCCGCGAGGCTTCGCCCGAACCCAGCATCTGGCCACTGCTCACAGCTATCGCAACGACCGTGTTCTTCATCGGCTCGATCTTCACGCCCTGGGCGGTGCTCTGGGGCACGCCGCCGATGGCCGTCACCTTGATCGGCTGGTTCTGGCCGAGCGGCAGCAAGGAGGACGAGGAGTGAGACAGACCATCGTCCGCAATGTCGCTGAACTGCCGACTTACGGCTACGGCCCGCGCAGCGGACCGTGGTGGGGCGCGATGGGCTTCATGGCGCTGGAAGGTATGGGCTTTGCCATTGCCATCGGTGCCTATCTCTATCTCTACGCCGTCAACCCAAGCTGGCCGATCGGCGCCTCGCCGCCCGATCTCTGGCCAGGCACAGCCGAAGTCGTGGTCTATCTGCTGAGCATCATCCCGAACGAGATCACCAACCGCGCCGCACACCGGCAGGATCTCGCGAAGGTGCGGACCGGACTCATCGTGATGGCCCTGATCGGCATTGCCCTGCTGGTGCTGCGCGGCTTCGAGTTCGCGCATCTCAACACCCGCTGGGACAATTCAGCTTACGGCTCCATTGTTTGGCTCATTCTGGGGCTGCACACGACCCACCTTGCCACCGATGTCGGCGACACGGTCGTGCTGGCGGTATTGATGTTCACGCGCCATGCGAAACCGCGCCGGTTCAGCGACGTGACCGACAACGTGTTCTATTGGAACTTCGTCGTGCTCGCCTGGCTGCCGCTCTATGTCTTGCTCGATTGGGTGCCACGCCTATGACCGCAGCCGATCGACATTCCAGACTGCTTTATTGGGCCGGCGTTGCGCTCGGGCCCATCGCGTGGGGTATCAACTTGCAGGGCGTCTACGTGCTCGCGCACTTCTCCTGCGAACAGACCAGGCTCAGCGGCGCGATCATGAGCGCGGTTCTGGCTGTCGTCGCGCTGGCAGGCACTGTCATTTCGGCCCGCGCCGTTCGGCGCGGCGCGGGGGCTGAATGGGCCGATGCGCGGGGTGGCGGACCACGAACGTTCATGGCCTGGCTCGGCGTCGGCTCCGGCGTGTTATTTGCGCTGGTGATTGCGAACCAGTTCGCCGCCTCGCTCATGATCAGCCCATGCCTGCGCTGAGCTTTGCAGCACTGCTGCTCGCGCTGCTCGCGGCGCCGGCCGATGCGCACGGACTATCGGATGTCGATCCCGGTTCGCTGTGGAGCTACGATCCCTGGCTCATGGCCCCGCTCTATGCCGTCGGTATCGGCTTCTATGTCGGAACGCAGCGGCTCTGGCATCATGCAGGTGGTGGCCGTGGCGTCAGCTTCCGCCAGGTGGCCGCGTTCTGGACCGGATGGCTGGTGGCCGCACTTGCCGTGACCTCGCCGCTGCACTGGCTCGGCGAGCGTCTGTTCACCGCGCACATGGTCGAGCACGAACTGCTGATGGTGGTCGCGGCACCGCTGATGGCGTTCGCCCGGATCAATGGTCCTCTGCTGTGGAGCCTGCCGGCCCGGCTTCGCCCGGCGGCAGGCCGCATGCTCGATCTGCCGATATTGGCGTGGCCCTGGCGTTTTGTAAGCCACCCCATGAGCGCGACCATCCTGCACGGCGCAGCGCTCTGGGTCTGGCATGCACCGCCTTTATATGCGTGGGCGCTCGAGAATACGGCGATCCATCGTCTCCAGCACATCAGCTTCTTCGCGACTGCGCTGTTGTTCTGGTGGGTGCTGCTGCATGGCCGCGGTCAGGGCCGTAGCACTCGAATTCGCGACGGCATCGCTGTCGCGTGCCTTTTCATCACCATTTTGCATTCCGGCGTGCTCGGAGCTCTGCTGACCGTGTCGCCGCGGCTGTGGATCCCAGGCCAGGGCGCCCTCGCCGGGGAATTCGGCCTCTCGGCACTCGAGGACCAGCAGCTCGCCGGCATCCTGATGTGGGTGCCCATGGGCCTACTCTATACCGGCGCCGCGTTGTTCTTTGCTCACCGCTGGCTGACTGCGAACGGCGGTCATTCCCGCCTGCCGCTCCCTTCAACATCCGGGCTGAGCGACGCTGCATAGGAACCGCAAGTTCTGTTCGAACGTTCGCCTGCCGACTGCGACACTCCACGGAGGCCACATGGAAAAACGATCCGTCATGGTGCTAACGGCAATCACCGCAGCATTCTTGGTGCCTGCAGTCTTGAGCGCGCAGGACCAACCCAAGTCAGGGATGTCGTGCCCGGTCGACCATGACAAGCTCGCCGATATCCTCAAGAAGAGTGTCAAGCCGGGCGGCGGCCCCAGCAACGGCGGTCTCGACAACAACGAGTGGGCTGCCGTCGTCAATCGGCAGGGCATCGTCTGCGCAGTTGCCTATAGCGGCGGCAAGGTCGACGACCAGTGGCTCGGCAGCCGGGCCATCGCGGCCGAGAAGGCCAATACGGCAAATGCGTTCAGCCTGAAGGACAAGGCGATCGCGACCGCCAATCTCTATGCCGGTGCGCAGCCCGGCGGGTTCCTGTTCGGAGCGGCACTCGGCAACCCGCCGTCTCCGGAAGCCTTGTACGCCGGATCTCCCGACAACTTCGGCACGGCCCAGGATCCGATGGTAGGCAAGCCGATCGGCGGCACCATCGTGTTCGGAGGCGGGTTGGCGCTCTATGACGGCAACGGCATCACGGGCGCGCTGGGCGTCAGCGGCGACAGCTCCTGCGCCGATCACAACGTGGCCTGGCGCGTGCGTCACCAGCTCGGGCTCGACCGCGTGCCGGCCGGCGTCAGCCCCAACATGAAAGACGCAATCATCTATGACATCGGACCCGACGGCAAAAGTCCGTCTGGATTTGGCCACCCCAAGTGTAACGGCAAGGAAGATCAGATCGCAGTTGACCTCGGCGCCGGCGTGTCCGGCAACGTCGTGAGATAGCTCGTCGTCGGTCTCACCTCTTTGGAACCAAGCGAAGTCGGAACGTTTGTAGGTTCGTAAACCGGCCTGCAACGGCGCACGGCCTCATCACTGCCGTGGAGATCTTTACATATGTTAGTGCGTGGTCTCACGCGTTTGCTGGGCCGACTTCCAGGCTTCCTTTGTGCCCTTTGCGCGTCCTGCGCGTTGCTGTCGTCCGCCTCGGCACAGAGCGATCTCGCCAGCCGCATGAAAGATCCCGGCCAGTGGCCGATGGCGGCGCGCGACTACGCCAACACCCGCTATAGCAACCTTGATCAGATCAACACGTCCAATGCATCGCGCCTCCAGCTTGCATGGACGTTCTCGGTCGGTGCCGATCGCGGCCAGGAGGCGGCGCCGCTCGTGGTCGATGGCACCATGTATGTGGTCGGCCCTTATGCTGGCCCCTACCCCAACCGTGTGTTCGCACTCGATGCCACGAGCGGTGAATTGAAATGGTCCTACGCGCCAAAGCCTGAACCGGCAGCCGCGGGCGTTGCCTGCTGCGACGTCGTCAATCGCGGACTCGCCTTCGACAACGGCAAGGTCTTCCTCAACACGCTTGATAACCACACGGTCGCGATCGACGCCAAGACCGGCAAGGAGCTGTGGCATACGAAGCTCGGGGAGATCAACAAGGGCGAGACCATCACGATGGCTCCCGTCGTGGTCAAGGGCAAGGTGCTCGTCGGCAACAGCGGCGGCGAGATGGGCGTGCGCGGCTGGGTCACCGCGCTCGATGAAAACACCGGGGCCATTGCGTGGCGCGCCTACGCCACGGGCCCGGACAAGGACGTGCTGATCGGCGACGACTTCAAGCCGTTCTACGACAGTCTCAAGGGCAAGGATCTCGGCGTGAAGACGTGGCCGGCCGACCGCTGGCAGGTCGGCGGCGGCACGATGTGGGGATGGATCTCCTACGATGCCGAACTCAATCTGATCTACTACGGCACAGCCAATCCGAGCCCATGGAACGCCAACCAGCGCAGCGGCGACAATCTCTGGAGCACCACAATCTTTGCCCGCGACCCCGACACCGGCCGCGCCAAATGGGCTTACCAGATCAACCCGCACGACCTGTTCGACCACGACGAGATCAACGAGAATGTGCTCGTCGATCTCGAACTGAATGGAAAGCCGCGCAAGGTGCTGATCCACCCGGGCCGCAACGGCTATATGTACGTGATGGATCGGGCGACCGGCGAAGTCATCTCGGCGGACGCGTTTGAATTCGTCAATGCCTATAACGGCGTCGATCTCAAGACCGGCAAGATCATCCCCAACGAGGAGAAGACGCCGCTCGCCGGCAAGACCGTCGAGAACATCTGCCCGGCCGCGCCGGGCGCCAAGGACTGGCAGCCAACCGCCTGGTCGCCCCGCACCAAGCTGCTCTACGTGCCGCATCAGCATCTTTGCATGAATTTCAAGGCATCGCAGGTCGGCTATATCGCAGGCACACCTTATGTGGGCGCCGATGTCGACATGTATGCCGGCCCCGGCGGCCACCGCGGCGAATTCATGGCGTGGGATCCCGTCGCGCGCAAGAAGGTCTGGGAGATCCACGAGAAGCTGCCGGTCTGGAGCGGCGCGCTGGTTACGGCAGGCGACGTCGCGTTCTACGGCACCATGGATCGGCTGTTCAAGGCCGTGGATGCCAAGGACGGGCATGTCCTCTGGCAATTCCGCGCCGGCTCCGGATTCATTGGCCAGCCGATCTCCTATCGCGGCTCCGACGGACAGCAATACATCGCGATCCTGTCGGGCGTCGGCGGCTGGCCGGGTGTGGTGGCCAACGCCGAGGTCGATCCGCGGGTGCGCAACGGCGCGCTCGGTTTTGTCGGTGCGACCCAGGATTTGCCGTTCTACACCGCGGGCGGGAGTGAGCTGCTGGTCTTCAAACTCGGCGGCGCGAATGGTGAGGACACCAGCCATGCGCCTTCGAAATAGTTATCCCGGCATCGCTCTTGGTTTTCTGGTCGGGCTTGCAACCACGGCGGCGGCAGCGTCGGATCGCGAGCTTCGCGTCTGTGCCGATCCCAACAATCTGCCTTTCTCGAACAGCGCCGAAGCAGGATTCGAGAACAGGCTCGCGGCCATGGTGGCCGAGCATTTCGGCCTGCAGGTCTCCTACACCTGGTGGGCGCAGCGCCGCGGCTTCATCCGTAACACGCTGAAAGCCGGCAAATGCGACGTCGTCATGGGCGTGCCGTCCGGCTATGATCTCGTCGAGACGACGAAGCCGTATTATCGCTCGAGCTACGTGTTCGTCACGCGGCAGGACCAGCACCTCGACCTTTCGTCCCTGCTCGACCCGCGCCTGCATCACCTCGCGATCGGCGTGCATCTGATCGGCGATGACGGCAACAATCCGCCGCCCGCGCAAGCGCTCGGCGAACAGGGCATCGTTGACAACGTCCGCGGCTACTCCATCTACGGTGATTATCGCCAGGCCGATCCGCCGGCGCGCCTGATCGAAGCCGTCGAAAGCGGCAGCCTCGATGTCGCCGCAGCCTGGGGTCCGCTCGCCGGATATTTCGCCCAGCGCTCTCCCGTCCCCCTGACGGTCACGCCGATCCGGGATTACGAGCGCTTTGCACCTCAGCAGTTCCAGTTCGCCATCGCGATGGGCGTGCGCAAAGGCGACGACGCCTTGCGCGACCGACTGAATGCATTCATCGACGAGCACCGGTCCGAGATCACCTCGCTGCTGCGCAGTTACGGCGTTCCGCTGGTGGACCAACCGGTTACGGTATCGGGAGGACATGAGTGATGTCTGCTCCAGTGCTGCGCGCGAGCGCCCTGTCGTTGCTGCTGGCGGTTGTGCCGAATGGTGCGGGACTGGCCCAGCAGACTTTGCCGCAGTCGCAGGAGGCGCAGATGCCGACGCTGTCTCCGCGCCCGAACTTCGGTGGCAGCGTCGGCAATGGCAGGCCCGGCGTCTTCATGCAGGTCCCCGTCAGTCACCTCCATCCCGGCGCGCAGCCGGACCCGCCGCAGATCAAGAACCCTGTGCAGGGCGATCCCAATGCGGAGCAGCGCGGGATGACCTACTACGTCAACTTCAACTGCGTCGGCTGCCACGCGCCAAATGGCGGCGGCGGCATGGGTCCGGCACTGAGCAACAACAACTTTACTTACGGCTCGCAGCCAGAGAACATTTTTCTCTCGATCTACCAGGGGCGGCCGAATGGAATGCCGGCCTGGGGCGGCGTGCTGCCCGACAGCGTGATCTGGGATCTCGTCACCTATATCGGCAAGATCAGCAACGAGCCGAGCCACCAATGGGGCCGAACCTTTTCCGCGAATCTGCCTTCGCCCGAAGTCGAGCAAGTCCCGAGCGAGCAGGTCTCGACGACCGATCCCTGGTCTGCCACCAAGTCTTTCAATTTCGGCCAGAAGCCCTGATCGCCGGGAAGCAGCGATGGCAAATCCGATCACGAGATTGCTAGTCACCGCGCTGCTGGCTACCACAGGCGCCGCCTGCAAGGCTGCGGGCCCGGACAACTTCACCGGCGACGCGCGTCGTGGCGCCGACCTCGTCAAGCAGTATCACTGCGGCGGCTGTCACGATATTCCCGGCATTGCCGGCGCCGAAGGCAATGTCGGCCCACCCTTGCATCGGATCGGCACGCGGACCTACATCGCCGGCTACATCCAGAACTCGCCGGACAACATGGCTGATTGGATCGAGGATCCACAGCGGGCGTTGCCGGGCAATGCCATGCCGAGAATGGGCATCCCGCAGAAGGACGCGCGGGACATCGCGGCGTTTCTCTATACGCTGAAGTGACCATCATGCCTCCCATGCATCGTTCAATGAATTGGCTCCGTGACGCGCCATTGCTGGCCATCACCATTGTGCTCGTCGCTATCATGGGACTGGGCCTCCTGGCTGGCGGTGCCTGGCTCGAGGCCCTCGGTGGCTCCGTCTACTATCTGATCGCGGGCATCATGCTTCTGCTCACGAGCTGGCTGCTCGGGCGCCGCCGCGCCGAGGCGCTCTGGGTTTATGCCGCGCTGCTGGCCGGAACGATGGCCTGGGCGATCTGGGAGGCCGGCCTCGATTTCTGGTCGCTGGCGCCGCGCGGCGACGTACTCGTGCCGCTTGGCCTGTGGCTGATGCTGCCCTTCATTGCCTCCCGCCTGGCGCCTCGCTTGCGCGCAGCGCGATGGGCGCTTGGCCTTGTGTTGGTCGCCGCAGCCATCGTCGTCGGCATGTCCCTGACGAGCGATCGCCGCGATCTTGCCGGCACGATACCTGAGGGCGAAACAACGGGGGCCATTGCGTCTCCCGAACCGGACCAGCCCGCTGCCGGCCAGAACTGGACGGCCTACGGCGGCAGCGGCTTCGGTACGCGCTTCTCGTCGCTGAGCCAGATCACCAAGGACAACGTCAAGGACCTCAAGCTCGCCTGGGAATTCCGCACCGGCGATCACAAGGGCCCGGACGATCCCGACGAGATCACCAACCAGGCGACGCCGCTCAAGGTGGGCGATCTGCTCTACACCTGCTCGCCGCACCAGATCGTGTTCGCGCTCGAAGCCGCGACCGGAAAACTGCGCTGGAAGTTCGATCCGCAGGTGCAGCACAACAAGGCCTTCCAGCACATGACCTGCCGCGGCGTGTCCTATCACGCGACCAAGCCCGGCGCGATAACTGCCGACGGCACGCCGGCCCCGAGCGATTGTGCGGGGCGCATTTTCATACCGACCAACGACGGACGGATGTTCGCGCTCGATGCGCAGAGCGGCGTGCCTTGCCAGGATTTTGGCAATCAGGGACAGATCGATCTCAAGCAGGGCAGCGAGATCCAGACACTCGGCTTCTACGAGGGCACCTCGCCGCCCGTCGTCACGGACAAGTTGCTGATCGTCGGCGGAGCGGTGATCGACAACTATTCCGATCGCGTGCCGTCGGGCGTGATCCGCGGCTTCGACATCTATTCAGGACGGCTGATCTGGGCATTCGATGCCGGCAATTCCGATCCGAACGAGATGCCCTCGGCCTCGCATCATTTCACGGCCGGCTCACCCAATTCCTGGAGCATTTCCGCGGTCGACGAGAAGCTCGGACTGGTCTATGTGCCGCTCGGCTCGAGTTCTCCGGATATTTGGGGCGGCGGCCGTTCGCCCGAGAACGAGCGCTACGATTCGGCATTGATTGCCCTCGATCTCATGACCGGGAAACTGCGTTGGTCGTTCCAGAACGTGCACCACGATCTCTGGGACATGGATATGCCGTCGCAGCCCAGTCTGGTCGATTTGCGCCTTAACGGCGGCGTGACGCCTGCGATCTACATCCCGGCAAAGACCGGCGACATCTTCGTGCTCGACCGCCGCGACGGGCGTCAGCTGGTGCCCGCACCGGAGAAGCCGGTGCCGCAGGGCGCCGCGAAGGGAGACCGGCTGTCGCCGACCCAGCCCTTCTCGGAGTTGAGCTTTCGCCCGCCCGGCATGCTGACCGACGCGCAGATGTGGGGCAGCACGATGTTCGACCAACTCGCCTGCCGGATCAAGTTCAAGCGCCTGCGCTATGAGGGGCCGTTCACGCCGCCGTCTGAACAAGGCACGCTGGTGTTTCCAGGAGACTTCGGCATGTTCGAATGGGGCGGCATTGCCGTCGATCCGCAACGCCTGATCGCGATCGCGAACCCTCAATCGATTCCCTTCGTCTCGCGTCTCGTGCCGCGCGGGAAAGACAATCCGGCAGCGCCGAACGCGGCGCATCCGCCGGGAACCGAGCTCGGCGTGCAGCCGATGTACGGCGCCCCCTATGGCGTCGACCTCGGCATTTTCCTCTCACCGCTCGGCATCCCCTGCCTTGCCCCGCCATGGGGCAACATCGCCGCGATCGATCTCAAGTCGCACAAGGTGGTCTGGCAGCATCGCATCGGCACGATCCGCGATCAGGCCCCGCTGCCGCTGCCATTCAAGCTCGGCGTTCCCATGCTGGGCGGTCCGATCGTCACCGCGGGCGGCGTCGTCTTCATCACGGGAACGATGGATGACTACATCCGCGCGTTCGACGTTCGCGATGGCAGACGGCTTTGGCAGGACCGCCTTCCTGCCGGCGGCCAGTCGACGCCGATGACCTATGAGGCCAACGGCAAGCAATATGTCGTCACGGTCGATGGCGGCCACGGCTCGTTCGGAACTAAACTCGGCGATTACGTGCGGGCCTACGCGCTGCCGTGATCTGCCTCGGCAGGACATGCTTGTGCTTGGCGACGCCTTGTCCCGATCTGCCAGCGCGACGCGCAACTGCTGAAGCCAGGAGAGCCACGCCCGCAGCTAGTCCCAGCGCCGCGAGCCCCTGACTGATGACCCCGGCAGGTGGGAGCTGCTTGCGTGACAGCCAACCGCCATCGATTGACGTGCCCTGCGGACCAGCTTCGATCATGGTGCCCTCGCTGCTCTTCGCCGGGCGCGCGCGCGACAGCAGGTAGCGGAAGGCAACCCCCAGGATGTTCTCGGTAATCTGCGGAGCCATCGCGTAGGCAATTTGGCCGGCACGCGCCGGCCAGCCCACGGCGACCTCATCTTGGGGTGCGCGGACGAGGCTCACGAACGTCTCGGCAACGTCCTCCGCCTGATACAGCAGCGGACCGGGATCGAGCGTCCGGCCGGACATGTTGGCGCCGTGGACGAAGCCCGGCGTGTCGACCATGGCCGGGAAGACGCCGCAGACATGGATGTTGCGATGAGCCCTGAGCTCCTGACGCAGGCTCGCGGTGAAGCCCCGAAGGCCGAATTTGCTCGCTGTGTAGGCCGCAGCAAAAGGCGTCGGAGCCCAGCCCCCGAGCGAGATGTTGTTGATCAAGATACCGCGGTTCTGGCGCAGGAAGATCGGAAGCACCGCGAAAGCGCCATGCATCGTGCCGAGGAGATTGACCTCGATCGTTCGGCGATGAAGTGCGATATCCGCGTCCTGATAGGCCCCGAAAACGCCGGTGCCGGCGTTGTTGATCCAGACGTCGATGCCACCGAGCGCGTCTTCCGCCTCTCGGGCCAGCCGCTGCACCGCCTCGGCATCGGTGACATCGGTCGGGATTGCCAATGCGCGGCCTCCGAGCGCCTCGCATTCTGCAGCGAGGCTCGTCAGGACTTCGGCACGGCGTGCCGCCAGGACCACGCTTGCGCCCTTTCCGGCGAAGGCCAGCGCCGCAGCACGCCCGATTCCGCTCGAGGCACCGGTTATGACGACGCGCGTGCCAGTCATTTGCCGCGGCTCGGATCCGGAGCCGCCCGCCGGAAGCAGCCAGTGCAGGGATCGCCGGAGACGCTCGGTTCCGTCCGCTTCGAACCAGTCGCCATGCGCGAAGATCACCCGCTCCGGCGACAGCCGTATGAGCCGCTCGGCTGCCGACCGCACGGAACGGCCGCCGAGGCGCAGCAGCAGTCGGAGATAGACCGGCGCCGTTCCGTTTGGCTTGGAAATGCCGAGGAGGTTTGCCGCGGCCTCGTTTGACGCGCTGAGATCATCGGGATCGAGATTTTGCACCAGATCCGTCAGGATCAGTGTCCGGCTGCGCTTGTCGAACAGCTCGATCTCGGAGAACATCGGAGCGTTCACCGAGACGGCTTCGAGGTCGGCCCTCCATTCCTCAGGCGTCGCCTCTCCAAGCTCGCGGTCGATGTGGATCCGTGCTGCTCGAACTTGCCGACGCGCCGAAAGGCCGCGCGCCGCGAAAGTCGTCACCTGTGGCAGCTCTCTCTGCCAGTCGGACAGGAACATCCAGTGCGCGATATTCGGCGCGAGCAAGTACCTTATCGGCCCTAGCCGCTCCAACTCACCGCGGAGAGTCGGCGAATGTCTCACCGGCGAATGCAGCACAAGATCGCCGTTCGAGAGCCGAATGACGGTCATACGCACCGGAAGTTTCAGACCGGCAGCGCTGATCGGGGCATCGTCCACGACCCAGATATCGTCCGTCGCTCGCGACAAACGGGCCGTCGACAAGGTAGCGTCGGAACTTTGCATGAGCGTCTTCCATCACAAGGCGTTTGCTCAAGCTTCGGGAGCGACGCTCGTTCCTCGCTAGGACGCCCGAGCCTGCATGCGGGCATTGCGTCGGCGACGGCGCGCGGCGAGTCGTCCTCGGATCCTCTCCGCCGGAATGTGCCGCGAGATCGCCGGGGCAAGCTCTGGTTCTGAGGGAGGTTGTTGGGTGGCAATCGGCGCTTGGTCCGGACGAGCTTCCATCAGACCGAGCACGGCGCGGCCCTTGGCCGTGATGCGCCACCCGCCATTTGTCCGGTCGATCAGCCCTTGCGAAAAGATGTCCAGCCCCGGCACCCGCCCGGCGAGCCGCCGGGTGCGCTCGGTCCAGTCGCGACCGCTGGTCGCCAGAATGGCCATATCCCGCTTGAGATCCTCCATGGCCGCGAACCCATCCGGGTAGCTCACCAGGATCTTGAGGACCGTCACGTGGAAATTCACCCCTGCCCCCACATGACCATCATCACATCGTCGGGACTTCTGAAAGGGCATTGCGGGCCGCTAGTTTGAGGCGATCCGCAGAGATGTCGCCCCTGCTTGCAGTCTCCAGAAGCTTCGAGGCTACGCGAGTCCTGGCGCCGATCTCACAGCGTGGAACAGCTTCACACACCTCGTCGAGAACGGTGCGCAACAACGCCTTGGTCGCGGTATCGATCATGGAAAGCCCCGGCGGAAAGGTTCACGGTAGGGCAATCGCTCCGGCCAGGGATTCAACATTGTTAATGATCTTAAAATTTCGCTGCCTGGCCACTGCCGGCTTGGCGATGTCTTGGGCCTGCTGTGCGCGACCTTGCGGGCTCCTGCTCGGCATTGCTCGTGAAATCGGGGAACCTCCGTCGTCGGCCAATCGTTCGCATGCCATGGAGATTGTCGTTTTCGCGGTCCTCGTCCTCCTGGTTGCGACTGTAGTTCGGCATGCGTGATGGCGAACCGCGCAGCTTCGCATCCTCGCGGCGTTTCGCCCGAGCTTTGCCTGGTCATTCCACCCTCAAAGCCAAGAGGGCGCAGGGAAGACCGGGTGCCGGCTGGCACCCGCGGTCCGCTGCGCGAAAATGTAGCGCAAGGGAAACCGCACAGCAGCATACAGGTGTAGCCAATCACTCGGCCTTCCCTGCGCGATGGTTGGACGGCTTATGCCGTGCTCTCCCGGGAGCCGAGTTCCTTTTGGCCTCCCTCGTCCCAACGAAAGTCGCCGGCACCGCGCCGGTTGACGCGACTGCCGCATCCGCAAGAGCTTGACCGTAGCAACGACGGCCAGGACCACACGGTTTTGCCGTACGCACGGCTCGCCATTTCGCCGCAGTTTTTCCAGCCCTGTCGACGGAGCCGGAAACTTACAGACGAGACGAAGCCTAGCAGCGCCGCTCGTCGGAACGCAGCCTTGGGCTCACGGAGAGCAATCCGCCCTGCCCTTGGCCTCTCGCACCCGAACGCTGCCGCGTCCACCGCAAGCCCGGCTCGCGAACATGACGACCACAAGATCGCCCCTCAAGGATGAGCCGGGATGGCCAACACATACGCCGTTTCCGAATTTCGGTAAAGCGGAATATATTTGTGGAGAGGGGTTGACGGGATGGCGGGTGTTTTGCCCGACGGGCAGTCCTCCCATTCAACCTGCCACGGCCTTCTAGTCAAGCGACGCGCCTGCTCCGATGGAGAAGGCGAGTTCACCCTCTATCCACCACGCACTCCGCACCATCAATAACATAGGCTGCGTGACGAAAATCCCTGATGGTGGCGAGCTTGCCGGCGGACCAGTCGAGAAGCATGAAATATTTCGCCCGCCCGGCCGGCTTATTCGGATCGAACACGAGGATCGCGGGACGTCCCTCGACCTGCCCCGTCACCAGGTGCCAGTCGCTGTTCTTCGAATAATTGCCGAAATAGTTCGACACCTCGGCCTTGCCTTTCAGCCTGGTACGGTTGACGAGCTCGAGCCTGACGTCGTCGGCGATCATGGCGCGGATCGCGTCGAAGTCGCGGGCATTGAAATGGCCGACATAGGCGTTGAGTCGCGTGCGATCTGCTTCCGACAGGCCCGGCTGCGGCACATCGTCGGGCTCTCCGGCGAACTCCCGCAGCTGCGTGCGTCCGCGATGCAGCGCGGCCTTCACCGCCGGCAGGCTGAAATCCATGATGTCGCAGACCTCGGCAAGCGAGCAGCCGAGCACGTCCATCAGGATCACGCTGGAGCGCTGCGCCACCGGCAGCCGCATGAAGGTGCGAAGGCTGGTCGCGGCGATCTGGCGGCTTTCCACATCATCGAGCTGGTCGGCAATCATCTCCACCTCTTCAGCCGAGTGCAGCGCCTCCTGCCGGTTGCGGCGACGCAGGAAATCCAGCGCGGTGTTGTGCGCGATGCGAAACAGCCAGCCCTCCGTATTGACGGGCGTGACCGATTGCAGCGCTTCCATCGCCTTGATCAGCGCATCCTGCAACACATCCTCACCGTCGATGACCGAGCCGACCATGCGGGCGCAGTAGCGATGCAGTTTCGGCCGCATCCGCGCCAGCAGGGCCTCGGTATCGATGGTGGCCAGCGGGTCTGGCGCCATTGCTCCTCCGCTTCGCTTGTTCAGGACTCGTCCAGCATACGATAGTTGCCGACGATCCTCACATCACGAACCAGCGGCGGCTCCGCGCAGCGGTCGCGGATGCCGTCCTGGAACGTCTGAAATGCCTTGAGTTTCGGAATCGGGCTCGAGCCGTTTTCGGCCGCGGCCTCGACAAGATGGATGAAGGTGTCGTCCTCCAGCCGTAGCGTCAGGTAGCGCACGCCGTCCGGGCCGGCCGCCTTCAATTCGGCAAATACGGCCGAAACCAGCTCGGCATTCCGATCGGCCAGCTCCGGCCTGGCCTTGTACCTGATCAACGTCCTTCTCATCGCGCGCTCCTTGCTGATGTCGCGACCTGGTTCGCTCAAAATCGGGCAAATGGCCGCATCACCCCTAGGACGTTTGCCGGCAGGCGAAGGATGCGGCCCGGAACAAATTATTATTGGGCGCATCCTTTGCCGCTCAGCCCTCGTCTAGCCCGCAGAACGCGCCGCGACAGGCTGGCGCGACACACGGAGACAGGGCGATGCAGACCCCGATCAATCGCGCCGCGCAGAACTGGGTGCTCGGCGTCACCGCGCTGGCATCCTTCATGATGGCGCTCGATGCCATGATCATCACGACAGCATTCGCGACCATCCGCGCCGAATTCGGCAGCCCGGTCGAGACGCTGCAATGGACCGTCAACGCCTTCAATCTGACCTTTGCCGTGCTGCTCCTGACCGGCTCCGCACTCGGCGACCGCTTCGGTCGCCGCCGGATGTTCGCGGCCGGGCTCGCCCTGTTCGTCGTTGCATCGGCGGCCTGTGCGCTCGCAGGCAATGCCACCGCGCTGATCGCCGCCCGCGCGCTGCAGGGCGCCGGCGCCGCGCTGGTGATGCCGCTGGCAATGGCGATCCTGAGCGGCACGTTCGGCCGCGAGGAGCGCGCTCGCGCGCTCGGCATTTTCGCCAGCATCACCGGCTGCGCGCTGATCATCGGTCCCGCCATCGGCGGCTTCATTACCGAACATTTCGGCTGGCGCTGGGTGTTCTGGATCAACCTGCCGATCGGCCTGATCGCGATCGCCCTGGTACTGGCACGCTTGCGCGAAAGCTTCGGCCCGGCCGCCGCATTGGACATCCCCGGACTGGCGCTTGTCGCGCTTGCGGCGCTGGCGTGGGTGTGGAGTCTGTTGCGCGGCAACGCCGTGGGTTGGGCGAGCGCCGAAATCATGGCCGCGCTGATGGCAGGCCTGGTGTTCACAGCCGGCTTCGTTCTCTGGGAATTGCGCGCGACCGCGCCAATGGTGCCGATGCGGCTGTTTGCATCGCGGGCGCTTGCCTCCGGCATGTCCGCCAGCGTGCTGTTCTACGCCGCGATGTACGGCGTCTTGTTCCTGCTGCCGCAGTTCCTCCAGACCGCGCTGGGCTTCGACGCCTTCGGCGCCGGACTTCGCCTGCTGCCCTGGACCGCGACGCTGTTCGTCACCGCCCCGATCGCCGGCGCGGTCGTCAACAGGTTCGGCGAGCGGCCGCTAGTGGTGACGGGATTGCTGATGCAGGCGATCGGACTTGGCTGGATCGCGGAGCTCGTGAGCTCTGCGGTTACCTACTCCGCCCTGGTCGCGCCGCTGGTGCTGGCCGGCGTCGGCGTCTCGATGGCGATGCCGGCAGCACAGAACGCCATCCTGAGCTCGGTCGCGGTGGCCGAAATGGGCAAGGCGTCCGGCATCTTCAACATGGGCCGCTTCCTCGGCGGCATGTTCGGTATCGCCGCGCTGGTGGCGAACTTCTCGGCGCATGGCGGGGTCGATTCGGCCGCGCATTTCGAGAGCGGATTTGCCGCGGCGATGAGCCTCGCCGCGACGCTGTCACTGGCCGGCGCGATTGCGGGGTGTTTCCTGCCGGCACGGCGGCGGACCGCCGGAGCAGCCGCGCCGCAAGATGCGTGACACTGACAGCCATCAAAGCCGGAGGCGAGATGATCGCTTCGCGACCAAGTGCTGGCCTTCAATGATCGGCTAGCAGGTAGAATACCGGTTGCAGTTTCGACCACGCCGCCGCCGCGCCCAAGGCACTGTCAGGGCGCGGCGGCCTTGCGGACGATGCCGGCTGCGCGATCGGACTCGCGCTGGAGCTCTTCGCGGGTAACGATCCCGGTTGGCCCTGTGGCCGCGTCGACATCGACCGCGGCGACGCCCCCCGGCAGCGCCTTGACGTCGCTCCTCGATCACCTGCCCCGGCGAACAAGCGAATGCGCACGGGGCCGCGACGCCTTGGAGAAATTCTCTGGTTGGCGAAGCTATCGAGGCACGAAACCGAGAGATACTCGGTGATCTTCTCGGGCTCCAGGAGCCCGAGCTGGAACGAATGCGCAAAGACGGGGTCATCTAGCCCGTTGGGCAGCATCCTGTGACGATACCAACCGATTCTGCAGCAGCGGTCCCCTGCGGCGACGGGGCAGAAACAAAGGAAAGTCTCGCAGCAATCCGACCGCAACAACGCCGACAACAAAACGTCGCACGAGACCCGTTTTGTTCTCAGCGACCCTTCTCGTCAGTTCTTGAAGAAGAGGGCTTATGCTTGGTGGGCGCACCAGGGCTCGAACCTGGAACCCGCAGATTAAGAGTCTCATCTTTCACAATAACTTTCAGCTACTTAGCTGTAAAACGCCGTCACAACAGCACTATCGAAATCAACAGGTTACAGACGAAATGTAAATTGCTCGGCGGCGCCTTCTGTACCTGCGACCGCTGCGTCCCGAACGCAGTGAACATCTTCTAAGTTGTTGATCTTTCTCTCATCGGCAGGTGCTTCCGTCCCGTTTTTGTTCACGCTCGTTTCACCCAATTCGTTGCGATTTCGTTGCGGCGGCGGCGAGGGAGAACGGCGCTCGGCGCGTCAGTGGGATCTTGGACTTGCGGCGGAGCAGCCGAGGCCTGCGAGGGTAAGCGTATTAGATTATGCGGTGATCTGTCGGGGGTTCGAGTCACTAGGGTGCTACCGTCTTTCCCCACACCAACCAGACCTGCGATATCTGATCCGATCCTTCGCGTGAGGCAGTTCATGGGCCTCGCACGATGGTCTGCACGGGTTGAACCATAATGGGCACGCACAGCAAACGGTCGCTGCCGTAGATGCTCGACACCCGGGCGCCACCGAAGTGCCGCCTACCGCTCGACACACGACACAACGACCCGGCAGAAATTGAAGGTGAAGCGTCCGTAGAGAAAGCCGCTTCCTGGCTCCAGTGCAGCCAGGCGATACGAATTGCCGAGAGCGCGGATAATCTCGACCATTTCCATGAATTCATGGTGCGTCAGCGCCGGGTGACGAAGCATGACATCGCGACACTCTCGAATGACATCGTCGCGGGCAAGTTCGGCAAGCCCTCCGTCAGCAACGCACCTCATATGCGCAAGGCCGCCTCGGGGTTGTTCAACTGGGCGGCTGAAGCGGGCCGCGACCATGTGACGGCCAGCCCCTGCGGACAAACTAAAACACCTGCACTAAGCCGACGTGCCCGAAATCCAACGACGGTCGATCTGAATCGCGACGATTACGAGGAACGGTCGAAACAGAGTGCCACGATCACGTGGCAGAGCGGACGCTGAATCGGTAAACCGCCGAGGTCTGCTTAGGCCGGCGGCTCCTCCACCGCGTCTTCAATTAGCTTGGCGGGCCTCGATCTCACCTCTTTCAATGGTAAGCGTCACGTCGGCAAAGGTTTCGAGCAGCTTTGGATTCGACTCGGTGATCAGCAGCGTAATGTCCTTATCCTGCAAACGAAGCCGCCGGAGTGCTTCCGCATATCGCTGCGCTAACACAGGCGCGAGACCCTGAAATGGCTCATCCAGGATAAGCAGCCGGGTACCAAGCATAAGCGCCCTCCCAAGCGCCACCATCTTGCCTTGGCCGCCCGAGACCGATCCCGCCGGACGTTTGGCAAGCTCTTTGAGTTCCGGCAGCACCGAATACGCTCGCTCCAGCCGCCGCCGCGTCTCGTCCGGATTCAGCTTGGCGACACGACCGGGAAGCAAAATATTTTCTTCGACGGTGAAGGCGGAAAACAGACGCCGGTCCTCAGGCGCGTAGCCAAGACCCAGCGACGGCCGGCGATGCGGCGCGATCGCTCCAAGATCTTCGCCGCCCAGACGAACGGTGCCGCTCGCTTTTGTGAAGCCCATGATAGTGCGCACGGTCGTGGTCTTGCCGGCGCCGTTTCGCCCGATAAGCGCTGCGCTCACACCCGGCAGCAGCGAGAAACTCACATTTCGCAACACAGGCGCGTCAGCAATCGCGACGTTGACATTCTCGAAACTCAGCATCGGTGTCATATCCCGATCACCTGTTCCCGGACCTTCGGGTCCGCCAGAACCTCAGCCGGCGTCCCAACCATCTGGATCTTGCCGACATTCCACACGGCGACGCGGTTGGCATAGCGCTCCACCATATCCATGTCGTGCTCGACGAAGACCGAGGTGACTTTCTCCTTTGCCAGCGCCGTGGTTAGAATGTCCATGATGGTGAGTTTCTCTGATGACGCGACGCCCGAAGTCGGCTCATCCATCAGGAGGAGCTTTGGCTTCAGCGCGAGCGCGAGTGCAATATCGACCAGCTTGCGTTGCCCTTCGGGCAGTTCGCGCGCCGTTCGTTCCGCATACGATTTGACACCGACGAGATCCAGCAGCCGCTTCATTTCCGGCACTTCCGGCATGAGAGAAAGAGCCTGGAAACCAGACGGACGGCCTCGCAGGGAGGCGGCCGCGATCAACATGTTCTCCATCACGGTCTGGTCGAGGAACAGCTGTGGTATCTGGAAGGCGCGGGCAATGCCGAGCCTGGTGATCGTACGTGGCAGCTGCGCGGTGATGTCGTGGCCGAGAAAGGTAACGGTGCCGGCTTGCGGCCGAAGATAACCGGTCGAGATGTTGAGGAACGTCGTCTTGCCGGCCCCGTTCGGCCCGATGATGGCAAGGTTTTCGCCTTCCAGGACGTCGAGGTCGATGCCATCGGCGGCGATGACGCCGCCGAACCGGATCTTGATGTTCTTGGCAGAAAGCAGGACGTTGGCCATTAATGCCCTCCCCGCCCGGATTGACCGTAGCGCTGGCGGAGGCCGATAAGGCCGTTCGGCGCGTAAAGAATGATGACGACCAGCACGACGCCGAGAATGAGCTGCCAAGAATCCGCCAGATGCGCCGCGGCATAGAACCGTACGCATTCGAACATCGCCGCGCCTGCAAACGCACCGAAAGCATGGGCGCTGCCACCGAGGATCGCGATGAACACGAACTCGCCGGACTTGGTCCAGAAGCCGAATTCGGGGGTCGCGATCTGCTGAATGATCGATACCAGAGTGCCGCCTATGCCGCCGAGAAATGCGGAGAACACGTAGCCGATGAGCAGCACGCGCCGCGCCGACATGCCAAGATATTCGAGCCTGGTTTCGTTAGATTTCATTGCCCGCAACATGTGACCGAGCGGGCTGTCGAGATAGCGTTGCACGCCGTAGAAGGCAGCAATCGCGACCAAAAGGCTCACGTAGAGAATAACGTATTGGAACGTCTCCGGCGTGAACGAAAACCCAAACAAGCCAGGACGGGCGACCCGGATGCCGTCCGCGCCGTTAGTGTAGTGGAACATTTTCTCGAGCAGCGACCACAAGACCATGGAGAATGCCAGGTTCAGCATTCCAAAGAAAATTTCCCTGTAGCGAACCACGAACAGGCCGACGATCAGGCCAAAAACGGTAGAGGTTATGCCTCCCAGCGCGAGAAAGATCAGGATATCGCCGCCGCCGATGTACTTGCCCCAGAACGCCGCGGTATAGGCGCCGGTGGCGAAGAACATCGCGTGTCCGAACGATACTTGTCCCGCCTGCAGCAACAGGACGATGCCGAGCACCACGATGCCCTTGGCGAGGATGAGCGCGAATAACGTCGCCCAGCTCGCGACGAAGAGCGGCAGTACCGCGCTGGCCAGAAACAAGATGATTGCGACTGCCGTGATCGGCTTGATACGGCCCGCCATCAGATTTTTCTCATCTGCACCGTACCGAACAGTCCGAACGGACGCACCAGAAGCACCAGTACCATCAGCAGATAGGGTACGAGAACTTCGAACTCCGGCTGCAGATAGATGACGAAGGCGCGCGTCAAACCGATCATAAGGGCCGTAAGGGCGGTGCCCTCGATCTGCCCCAGACCCGCAGTGGCTGCCACCGCGAACGAGAGCACGATCATGTCCGCGCCCATGCCGGGCACCAGCGACGTGGTCGGCGAAGCAAGCGCGCCGCCGAGCGCCGCCAGGCTCGCCCCGATGATGAACGTAATAGAGTAGACGCGTTGGGCGTCGATGCCGATGGCGGTTGACGCCTCCCGATCCTCGGTTACTGCTAGAATCACGGCTCCCGCAAGAGTTTTCCGCAAGAAGTAACGCAGTCCGAACAGCGTCGCGACTGCCACGCCTGGAAGCAGGACGACCTGGTAGGACGTATAGTTCACGCCGAATACGCTGATGTTCGGCAACAGCTTCAAGGGCTCAGCAGCGAAGATGGGCTGCACGCCCCAGATCAGACGCTGCAGATTGTCCATGATCATGAAGGCCGCGAAGGTGATCAGGAGCTGCAACACGTCGTCTCGTCCGTAAAGCGGCCGCAACAGGAAGCGCTCGATGAAACCGCCGCACACAAACCCTATGACGATGGAGGCAACCAGCAATGCGGGATAGGTAAGCCACGGCGACACCTGCGCAATCACGAGGCTCAACGTCGCGGCGAGATAGGCGCCAAAGGCATAAAGCGACCCGTGCGCGACATTCACCACGCGAAGCACACCGAAAATCAGGCTCAGCCCGACGGAAACCAGGAACACCAAGGCGGCGTAACTGATCCCGTCAAGGACGGCCAATATGGCGAGAGTCGAATTCATGGAGACCTTCAGGAAAGCCGTCCTGCGGTTTTTGCCCGGAGGACGATGATCTGGCCTACTGCTTGAAGGTCGGAACGTCCATTTTAACGAATTCCGGCTTGAGCGTCTTCAGCCACTCGACCGAGCGCACGCCCGCCGGATTGGTGATCACCTTCGGATCAAAGATCATCATGTTGTCGAGCAGTTTGAAGTCATAGCCCGGGAAAGACTTGGTGACGCCGACGAGCTGCGCTTCCAGACCTTGGTTGTCCTCGGGCCTCAGCGTGATCGGCCGGCCGAAACCGGTCGCGAACTCGGTGCCGGAGGTTGCGTCTACGACCTGCTCCCGTGTCGGCCAGTTGCCGCCATTGGCCTTGATCGCCTTGTCATAGGCAGCTTGCAGCGCCGTGAAAGCCTGCGCCATGTGGTAGACGGGGTAAATCGGCCAGGCGCCGGTCTTTGCCTTGAATGCCTCGGCAAACGCCTTGAAGGCCGGATCGTTCTTCTTTTCAGGATGCAGGAACCAATGATCGCCACGCGCGCCGACGATCAGGCCTTCCGGCAGATCCTTGCCCAGTCGCTGGATCGAGGATTCGCCGATGCCCAACACGAAGGTCGACTGTTGCAGCAGGCCGCGTTGACCGGCCTGACGGACCAGCGTGTCGAGATCGCCGCCCCAGGAGGTGGTTAGAACGACATCCGGCCGCAATGCCAGTAAGCGCGAAACTTCGGTGGAATAGTCCGGCGCACCGAACTTCGGAAAAAGCTCCGCCAACACCTGAACGTCGGGCTTCAGCGCCTTCAATGCGGTGGAGAAGATTTCCCAGCTTTCGCGGCCCCACGCGTAGTCCTGATTGACGACCGCGATGGTCTTAAAGTCGGGCTTTGTCTTAAGGAGATAGACGAGCACCGCCAGCATCTCCGGCGTGCCGTTAGCCTGCGTGCGGAAATTGTAGCGATATTTCTTCGTCTCCAGAATAGAAGCCGCACCGCAATCCCACATAAAGTTCATGACTTTGAGGTCTTCGGCGACCGGGACAAGCTGATTGCAGCTGCCCGAGGAGATGGAGGCGAAAGTCACGTCGACCTTTTCGTCTTGCACCATGCGCCGGTAGTTCGAGACCAATGCCTCGCCGCCGGCGCCTTCATCGATGAAAGACAGTTTTACCGGTACACCGCCGATTCCGCCCTTCTTGTTGAGGTCTTCTGCAATCATCTCGGCCGCGGCCTTTGCCGGTACGCCGAATACGGAAGCCGGTCCCGACAGGAAAGTGGTGATACCGATCTTGATTTCCGGCGGCTTGCTCTGCGCAAGCGCAGCGCCCGTAAAAGCTGTGATGACTAGACCGGCTGCAACTGCGGCTTTCAGCAAAAGCATTTGAATCTCCCCATTTTTAACTTGCGTTGACCGGGCGGCCATCGCGATTTTTCTTGCCGCGACGCTACTTATAATTCTGAAATATTGCCAGCACTTACTAGTTGCTGGGGTCGTGTCCCCGGTGGTGGTGTAGCTCGGTAGAGCAAAGCCGCCCGGATGCGCGCCTTCAAATAGCGCCGTAGCGGGCGGGCAGCTTTGCGGTGGTCACCGGCAGTTCTCCGGTAGGATCGGGTTGCGACACGCCAACGCAACCGAGGAACCACCGATGACCGAAGACATGATGAACCTGCGCACGCTCGTAGAGAAGACCCCCGACGCCGATCTGCTGCGCGAGATGATCGGCTTTGCCGCCCAGCGCCTGATGGAGCTGTGGAAGGCCAGACCGGGGCGGCCTACGAAGAGAAGAGCCCCGAACGCCTGGCCCAGCGCAACGGCTACCGCGACCGGATCTGGGAGACCCGCGCCGGCGCGGTTGAGCTGCACATTCCCAAGCTGCGCGAGGCTCCTACTTCCCGGGCTTCCTGGAGCCGCGACGCATGGCCGAGAAGGCGCTCACCGCCGTGGTGCAGGAAGCCTATGTGCAGGGCGTCTCGACCCGCTCGGTGGACGACCTCGTCCAGGCCATGGGCATGACCGGCATCTCCAAGAGCGAGGTCAGCCGGCTGTGCGGCGAGATCGATGACAAGGTGAAGGCCTTCCTCGCCCGTCCGATCGAGGGCGACTGGCCGTATCTGTGGATCGACGCCACCTACGTGAAGGTGCGCCAGAATGGCCGCATCGTCTCAGTCGCGGTGATTGTCGCGGTTGGCGTCAATAGCGACGGCCGACGCGAGGTCCTCCGCATTGGCATCGGCCCTTCCGAGGCCGAGACGTTCTGGACGGCGTTCCTGCGCCAGCTCGCCCGCCGCGGCCTGCGCGGCGTCAAGCTGGTCGTGTCCGACGCCCACGAAGGCATCAAGCCCACCGTGGCCAAGGTGCTCGATGCCAGCTGGCAGCGTTGCCGCGTCCACTTCATGCGCAACGCGCTGGCGCATGCCGGCAAGAGCGGGCGGCGCGTCGTCTCCGCCTTCATCGCCACAGCGTTTGCCCAGGACGACGCCGAGGCCGCGCGAACCCAGTGGCGCAAGGTCGCCGACCAGCTCCGCCCCAAGCTGCCCAAACTTGCCGGCTTCCTCGACGAGGCCGAGACCGATGTGCTCGCCTACATGACCTTTCCGCACAGCATCGGACCAAGCTGCACTCGACCAACCCGATCGAGCGTCTCAACGGCGAGATCAAACGGCGGACCGAGGTGGTCGGCATCTTCCCCAACGATGACGCCATCACTCGCCTCATCGGCGCGATCCTGCTCGAACAGAATGATGAATGGGCCGTCCAGCGTGCCCGCTACATGGCACTGGAAACCATCGCGCCGTTGAGCGATGATCCGAGCGTCAGCATCACGGCTATCGCCAGCTGACCAGCCCGGCTCTCCAGCCGGCGAACGCGGTGACCCGCCGCCAGCTACACCACGCCACGGGACACGATCGGTGCTGGTGGGAAGGGCTTCCGCGGCTCGACAGTATATAATGAGATTGGTTCAGTATGCTCATGAACCTTACCGACCGTCCCACTTGCCCCCACTCGGAGCGGTTATCGACTGCGAAGCGTGAATGCGCGCTTGGCTACGTATGCCTCTGGAGAGAGAAGTGATCAATTTAAAGGGTGTGGTTGCACTCGCTTTCAAAGCGAACGCGCTGTCGCATCACCACTGTCCCCTGTGAGCCCTGCCGCGCATGCGATAGCAATCGTTCGACAGAGCCGTTTAGCAATTTCGAGTTCCGTTTTCCGCTTCTGCAGAATAGCTATCGCCATCGCAGAGCCAATAGTCGTCGAGCGGTTTGAAACCGTCAAAATTCACTGCCACCCCCACTGTCCAGTGGTGATCGAACCGGTCTCTGCCAATCGTCTCCACGGAAAAAGGTAATTTCTGCGGTTTGGGCTGGAGACTTTCGACGACTTCTCGCCAAGGTTGCCGGTTTCAGAGGAGCAGAGACTTTAGAGAGCCGCACAAAAATCCCGTAAAATGCGGCACTTTCAGCCAATACGGTCCCACTCTCTATAATTGAGTGACTGCTTGGCTGCGGCGGGAGAGATCGAACCTCCGAATGGCGGAATCAAAATCGCCGATGCACAAATCGGTCTATCGGCGCTTCGAGACCGGATCGGTTCTCCTCTATGACCGCATGGCGGCTTATTGGCCAGACAACATAAGAGTTCACATCGACTTCAAGCACTATTTCGGTGGAGGCGCTGCGCGGCTACCCAATGCGTCGCTGATGAAATTGAACAGAAGTGGAGAATGCCGGCTATGTCGGGCGGCTCTGATCTACATACAACATCAAGGAAGTGGTTCTGCCGGACGGCCTTCGAGTCGCCTTGGCCTCCGTCGAGACGGACAGAGTAGATCACAATGCCGAGAGTGGACTCGCCGGCTGGCCGTCAAGAACACCGTTTGAAAAACCGTTTTAGTCCGTCGGTCTCAAACGGTTTCTCTTGCTAAGGTCTTGATTTATTTGGTGGGCGCACCAGGGCTCGAACCTGGGACCCGCTGATTAAGAGATAGCGACGGGTAGAGAACAATCAATGACTTACCAATCGCACCACTGGGTTTATCCGGCCGAAAACGGGCCTTCGTCGCAGGATCATAGTGCTCCCAGCATTGTCTATCAGCGGCACCTTGATGGTTCGCCAAATAAAATATCGATACTTCAGCGTAGACACCTGTGCTTACCAGAGTCAAAACGACACGAGATCTCCGGTTTCCGCTGCGCGCTTGACCGCGTCGATCACCCTGAGCGTTTTTAGCCCTTCGCGCCCGCTCACCACAGGCGTGGCCGTGCCGCGGATAACGCCACAGAAATTTGCGATCTGCAGGCCAAGCGGGTCTTCTTTCTCGAACCTCAGCCGCTCGCGCTCGATCCCACCAGCTGGCCTTGCTCGGGTGATGCCACAGATCGAGTTGCGGAATGGCCAGCGATGCCCTCGTGCCGCCGATCTGGTAGCAGGTCTCCAGCGTATGCTGTAGGCCGGATTCTCTCCGGTGGTGAATTCCCAGCTCCAAGGCGACTGGATGGTATCGGAGACATTGACCGTTCCCAGCGCGCCGGACGCGAAGTGCAGGATGATCACCGCGGTCTCTTCGACCGCATTTCCACGCAGCCGATTGGATTGGGCAGCCTGTACCGCCACGATATCCCCGCACAGGTACCGCAGCAGGTCGACATCGTGGATGAGATTCACGAAAGCGGGACCCGCTCCTTTCTCGCCGCGCCAGGGCACTTCAAAATAATCGTCCGGCTTGATCAGCCAGAACATGCCATGCACTGACACGATCTGACCGAGCCTGCCGCTGTCGATCTCCGCCTTGGCGCGCTGGATCATCGGGTTGTGGCGACGGTGGTGGCCGGTTAGCAGCGGCACGCCCGCCCGCTCGGATGCTTCGACCAACGTCTGTGCCGCCACGATATCATCCGCTAACGGCTTCTCGATCAGCGCCGGGATGCCCGCAGCGATACAATCCATGCCGTTGGCCACGTGCATCTGGTTGGGGGTGGCGACAACCACCCCCTCCGGCCGGTTTTCAGAGATCATGTCCTGAACGGACGAAAACCAGTCCACCTTGAGCGATACCGCCAACTCCCGTGCAACCGGCATCGGATCGACGATTGACGATAAGACCGCCTCCGGCCGCGCGAGAATATGTTCAATGTGTCGCTTGCCGATGAGACCCGCTCCCATGACCGTCAGGCGGACGGGTGCACTCATACGATTCTATCCCTTCTCATCGAGCAGCTTGGCCAACCGACGCAAACCGAGCAGATAACCCTGAGTGCCGAAGCCTGCAATAACGCCATCAGCTCGTTTGGAAACGAACGAGCGGTGGCGGAATTCCTCGCGCTTGTGCACATTGGAAATGTGCACCTCGATTACTGTCCCCTCGAACGTGTTCAAAGCGTCTAGGATGGCGACCGAGGTATGGGTGAAAGCCGCGGGATTCATGACGATGCCGACAGCCGTCTCGCGCGCCTCGTGGATCCAGTCGATCAGCTCGTATTCCCTGTTCGACTGGTGAAAGCGCATCTCCAGAGCCAGCTCCGTGGCTAGCCCCCGACAATCTCGCTCCACATCCGCAAGCGTCTCGTGGCCATAGATGTGGGGCTGACGCTTGCCAAGCAAATTGAGATTTGGCCCGTTGAGGACGTAGACAAGACGGCTCATGGAATAACTCCGTTCAGTGATGGGCGAGGATCTCGCCAAGGAACTGCTTGGTGCGAGCGTGCTGCGGATTGCGGAAGAAAGCGTCGGGCACACCTTCTTCGATGATCTGCCCTTCAGCCATGAAGATGACACGGTCGGCAACCTGGCGGGCAAAACCCATTTCATGGGTGACGCAAATCATGATCATGCCGTCGTTGGCGAGGCCAATCATCGTGTCGAGCACTTCCTTGACCATTTCCGGATCGAGAGCCGAAGTCGGTTCATCAAACAACATGACCTTGGGCTGCATGCAGAGAGCACGCGCGATCGCGACACGTTGCTGCTGACCGCCCGAGAGTTGCGCCGGATACTTCTCGGCCTGCTCGCCAATGCGCACCCGCTCGAGATATTTTCGCGCGCTCGCCTCCGCTTCGGTCTTGCTGATGCGGCGCGCGCGAATGGGCGCGAGCATGCAGTTCTGCAAGACCGTCATATGCGGAAAAAGGTTGAAGCTCTGAAAGACCATGCCGACGTCCTGGCGTACGACATCGATGGCTTTGATGCTGTCGTCAAACCGATGACCGTTCACCACGATACTGCCCTGCTGGATTGCCTCCAGGCGGTTGATACAGCGTATCAGCGTCGACTTGCCCGAACCGGACGGACCGCAAAGCACGATCTTTTCCCCTCTGCGCACAGTGAGGTCAACGTTGCGGAGAGCCTGATACCCGCCGTACCATTTCTGCACGCCCTTCATTTCGATCAGGATCTGGTCCTGCATGGATTCGGCCTCCGTTATCGGACGGCGGCCAACGCGCCCAGCGCGTCGGCCGCTTGCAGTGACTATTGAACTGTGAACGGAACGCCGGGGACCGAGTCGGGGAAGACCGGCACGGGCGCCTTCATCCACTTGGCGTAGAAAGCGGCCAATTTGCCATTGGACTTGATCTGGTCGACGAATTTGTTCGCCGTCTCGTTCCACTCCTTCTCTCCGAGGCGCGTGCAGGCCCCGTTGTACAAGGCGGTGAAGTGAAGCTTGGGCTCGAACCCAAGTTCCGGCTTTGCAGCGTTCAGACGCTGCGGGTAGAAGCTGTTTGCCCCGACCGCCTGCACCTGACCCGAGAGCAGTGCCTGGATCGTGGCCGCGTCATCATCAAACCTGCGGATTTCGGCGCCCGCAGGAGCATTATTGGTTACCTGGGTGTCCTGCGTGGAGGAGCGTGGGACGCCGATAACGTACTTCCCCATATCGGCGTTACTGTTGATCGGCGTTGCCTGGGCAGCGACAAGTGTAATCTCATTGGCAACATAGGGTTTGGAATATTGTACCACCTTCGCACGCTCGGGCAGCATGGCCATGGTCGCGAACAGAATGTCTACGCGGCCTGTGGTCAGCGCCGGAATACGATTGGCCACCGCCAGCGGGACGAACTCGGCCTTCACGCCGAGATATTCAGCGAAGGCACGCCCCATGTCGGCATCGATCCCATCCTGCTTTCCTGAGCTATCGACATAGCCCCAGGGCGGATTATCGCCCTGAATGCCGATGACGACGACGCCCTTCTTCTTCACGTCCTCCAGAGTGCCCGCCTGCGAGCCGCCTGCGACAACGATGGCCGACAGCGTCAGCAGCGTAACGCCGAGTTGGCGGCGATTGAGCGAAAACAACATGAGTATCTCCTCCTGGTGATGGCTGTGTTTGATTGAGTAGGTGCGCCGAACCTACCTTTGACCGGCCAGGGCGAGCCTGGCCTCCATCCGACTGCCCCACCACGAGAGTGGCCAGCAGAGGATGAAATACATCGCGCCGACCACACCGAAGACGAGCAACGGCTGGTAGGTCTGGTTCGACACGATTTGACCGGCGCGGGCGAGTTCGATGAAGCCGACGATGGCAGCGAGCGAGGTACCCTTGATGAGCTGCACGAGATAGCCAATGGTCGCCGGCAGCGCGATGCGAATGGCTTGCGGCAGCACGATGTCGCGCATGCGCGCGGAATAGTGTAGACCGAGCGCCATCGCGGCCTCGGTCTGACCGCGAGGCACGGCCTGGATTGCGCCGCGCCAGATCTCGCCCAGAAAAGCCGAGGCGTTGACGGTGAACCCAATCGCGACCGCAACGAATGCTGACAGCTTCAATCCGAGGAGCGCCAAGCCGTAATACACCACGAACAGTTGCAGCAGCAGCGGTGTCCCCTGGAAGATTCCGATATAGATCCGAACTATCCATTCCACGGTCGTGCGACCGCAGGTGCGCAACAATGCGACGACCAGGCCGGCGGTACAGCCACCGACGAATGCAACCAGCGTCAGGAGTACCGTCCATTGCAGACCACGCAGGAGGAAGCCGAACTCGGGAACGCCGAAATGCGGTGTCATGATCTGTGCTCCTCAGCGCGTCGGATATGAGAAGAAGCGGTGAGAGATGATTGCGAAGCCCGCCATCAGCAGCCAGGAGATCGCGAGGTAGAGGAAAGTGACGAAAAAATAGACCTCGAAGCTGCGGAATGTGTCGCTTTCGATTCGCTGCGCGACCGACGTCAATTCGTAAGCCGACACAGCCGAACAGATCGACGAGGTCAGCGTCAGCATGATGAACTGTCCCGTGAGCGAGGGATAGATCGCGCGAAGCGCGGGCTTGAGTACGATGGAACGGAATACCTGCCCTTTGTGCAGTCCGAGCGCGTAGCCAGCCTCGATTTGCCCTTTGTGAATCGATTGCACGCCGCCGCGGATGATCTCGATGGCGTACGCGCCTCCGTTGACGCCGAGTGCGATAATGGCCGTGGCGGTCGGATTGAGCTTTACCCCGACGAGCGGCAGTGCAAAGAACAGAAAGAAGATCTGCACCAGGAACGGCGTGTTGCGCACGATTTCGACGAAGCCGATCACGATGGCGCGCAACCAGGCCGCCTTCGCATCGCGGGCCGCGACGCCCGCGACGCCGATGATCATTGCGAGCGTCATGCCAGCAAGCGCCAAACCCAACGTCCCCACGCAACCCCACAGCAACGCGGGCATTGCGTGCCAAACCACCGAGAAATCGAGCGTGTAGCCCATCTTGCGTTTCCTCTCGGGCGTTGTGCGTGCCGCTCGCCCATCGGCCGGGTGTCACCCTCCCAGGGATGCGAAAGTTGCGAAGAAGACGTCTGGATCAGGCGAGACGCCCGTGAACAGGCGGAACGCTTCGGTGCCCTGGAAGATAGCCATTCCGCCACCATCGACCGTGCGGCAGCCGAGGGCCCGCGCCGCGCGCAGCAGCGCGGTCTCCAGCGGGAAGTAGATGATCTCGGCAACCCAGAGACCGGAACACAGCATCGCCAGCGGCAGCGGCGTTCCCGGATATTTGTCCATGCCGATCGGCGTCGCGTTGACAATTCCGTCTGCGGCCGCCACGGCGGCGGCAACATCCTGGCCGACCCTCAAGCGCCCTTCTACAAATCGAGAGGACAAGCCGTCGACCACGCTCTGCGCCTTGGCCAGGTGGACGTCTATGATGGTCAGTTCCTGCACGCCAAGCTTCATCAGCGCGAAAGCAACCGCCGCACCGGCGCCGCCTGCGCCGAATTGCACGACGCGACCAAGTGGTGCACCTTGCATGTTGCGGCGGAAATTCTCCGCGAAGCCGAACCAGTCGGTGTTGTGGCCGGTCATTCGGCCGTTCCTGACGACCACGGTGTTCACCGCACCAAGCGCCTCGGCGTCGGGCGAAAGCTCGTCCAGCAGTGGAAGGATCGCCTGCTTGCAGGGATGGGTTACGTTCAAACCGTCAAAGCCCATCCGCCTTGCGGCCGTGAGCAATTCCGGCAATGCTTCGACGCCGAGGTTCAACTCGGTCAGATCGATCTTCTTGTAGAGATAGCGGATGCCAGCGGCGTCGGCGGCCGCTTCGTGCATGGGCGGCGTGCGAGACGCCGAGATGCCGCTGCCGATCAGGCCGACGAGAAAGCCGGGTTTGCGATGCATTGTCGGCGTCGTCCGTCAGCTCAATGGAACAGTCAATTCGGCGATGACCTGGGCCGTGCTCGGTCGCACGCCGCGCCACCAGACGAAGGCTTCCGCCGCCTGCTCGACCAGCATGCCGACGCCGTCAGCCAGTTTGGCCACGCCTTCGGCGCGGGCCGCTTGCAGAAAGCGAGTCAATCCTTTGCCATAGGCAAGTTCGTACGCCAGCTCCGCGCCCTGGAAGACATTCCCCGGAAGCGGCGGCATTTCACCTCGCAGGCTGGCAGAGGTCGCGTTGACCACGACGTCATAGCCCTCGGCAAGGTCCGCCAGTTCAGCGTAGCCGCTCACCATCAGGGGACCACAGCCGGCAAACTCTTCGGCCAATGCCACGGCTTTGGACAGCGTTCGATTGACGAGAACCAACTCGGACGGTTGCTGGCGCAGGAAAGGCAGCAACGCGCCACGCGCCGCTCCCCCGGCGCCGAGCATCAGGACGCGCCGACCGGCCATTTTGACGCCGAGATTGGCAGTGATGTCCTGCACCAGCCCTACCCCGTCGAAATTTTCGGCGATGATCCGGTCGCCCTCGAATTTCAGGCAGTTTGCGGCACCTGCCCGTCTGGCGCTCTCTGAAAGCTCATTTGCATAAGCGAAGGCATCGAGCTTGAAAGGGGCGGTGATGTTCAGCCCCTTGGCACCCTCTGTCCGGAATTGGTCGACCCGTCGGCTGAAGCCATCGATAGGTCCCTCGATCGCCTCATAGACGAGATCCTGTCCCGTCATTCTGGCGAAAGTGCCATGGATCAAGGGTGATTTGCTGAAGCCGATCGGATTGCCAATCACCGCATAACGATCGCTCATCGCTCACTCCCGCACTGCAGCTTCGTTGTAAAGCACGCCGTCGCGCACCATCGCGTCGACGGCTTCGGCCGACAGTCCCAGCGATGCGGCAATGCGGCGATTGTCCTGCCCAAGCAGTGGCGCCGGAGTACGCACCGTAGTGTCGCAATCGGAGAACCGGAACGGCAGGTTCGGCAGCGTTACCTTGCCGAGCACCGGATGCTCCTGCTCGACCAGCATGCCGCGCGCATGGATCTGCGGATCCCTCGCGACCTCTTCGATGGTCTGCACGGGAGCGGACGGCACACCTGCTTCCTCGAGTGCCGCAAGACACGCATCCCGAGACGGCTGTGATAGCGTCCAGTTGCGCACAATCTCCATGGCTTCAGCATAATGGGCGTTCCGCGCGGCGGGCTTGGCGAAACGCTCGTCCAATGCCAGCGTGTCTCCTCCAATCAGGCTCGCCAATCGTCGCCACGCATCATCGACTTGCGCAGCGATGACAAGATTGCCGTCCTTGGCCGGAAAGACCCCGTAAACGGTCGAGTCCGGCTGTCCGCTGCCGGTTTGCTTCGGCAGGTCAGCGCCGCCCGAGAGGAAGTAACGCTGAACCGCATAGTCGTGCATCGAGACCATGCAATCGTACAGCGCCAGATCGATATGTTGGCCGCGCCCGGACGACGCACGGCCAACCAGCGCCGCATTGATAGCAGCGACGCCATGAATGCCAGTGTACATATCGGCCAGCGGCATCCGCAGCAGTGGCGGCGCTTCGCCGGGATTGCCCAATTGCGCCAGGGCCCCCGACATCGCCTCTGCGATCAGGCCGAAGCCCGGACGATCGGCATAGGGACCGGTGTGACCATAGGCGGAGACCGAGCAATAGATCAGCTTCGGATTCCGCCCCGATAGCGCTTTGTAACCAAGCCCGAGACGTTCGAGTGCGCCGGGTCGGTAATTCTCGATGAAGACATCGGCTGTGTCGACCAGCTTCATCATCATGTCGAGACCACGCTTGTCGCGCAGGTCGATGCAAAGTCCCTGCTTCCCCATATTCTGCTGTAGGAAGTAGCCGGATTGTTCGTCCTTGAAATATCCATGGGCCCGGCCTGCGTCGCCGCCCTTTGGACGCTCCACCTTGATGACCTCCGCGCCCATCGCGGCGAGGCAACGGCCCATGAACGGGCCGGCCAGGAAATGGCTGTAGTCGATGACGCGGACGCCTTTGAGCGGCAGATCTTGCGCGGTCATGCGCGCTCTCCCGCGACGCCGGTCTTCGGGCGCATCGGAATCATCAGCCGATGCTCACCGAGCTGCACCACTTCGCCGCGCTGATTAATCAGCTCCGAGGGCAGCACCACGATGCCCCACCCGTCCCGCTTTGTCTCGCGCATTGAACCCACGCGGAACTTCACGTGCACGGTGTCCCCGAGCTTGATCGGCAGCTTGAAATCCCACGTCCAGCCCAGCGACATTCCCGGGAGGAAGCGGTAGTAGGCACGGGTCTTCAAACCGTCGGCCAGCGACAGACCAAACAGCCCGTGCGCGACGCGCGTGCCGAACGGCGTTGTCTTCGCGTACTCCTCGTCGACATGGACCGGCGTGAAATCGCCCGTCAGTTCGGCGTAGGCATTTACCATTCCTTCTGTGACCGTCACCGGTGGCGTAACGCATTCATCGCCGACCTTGGCATCGTCCCAGTAGCGCTCATCTGTCATATCGCGTCTTCCTCTAGGCACGGGGATTGATCGCCAGGGCGGCTTCCACGGCGCCTGCGCTGGCTTGCAAGATTTCGACGTTGAGCCCGCCCGGCAGCTCGAGCCAGTTCGGCCCGGCGGGCAACGCCTTGGCGCCCCAGGCGGCGGCACGGGTGAGTACACCTTCGTAATCGTCGACCATGATGCCGAGATGGGCGAGACGCCCCTCTGGTCCGACGAAATTCGGATCTTCAATGAGTTGCACGCTTCCGAGCACCCAAACCTGACGCGGGCGCGTACCATCGGCGGGTTGCTCATCGCGATTGGCGAGACCAAGCACCTCACGAAAGAAGTCGACGTGACGATCAACGTCCGGCACACGGATCGCGACGTGTTCGACATAAGCGCGGGGCAATGACATTGTCTCAAGACCTTCCAGGATAGTCGCTGCGGGCGTATTCGATGCCTTTGACCAGCGCGACGAGGGTGGAATTGACGGGGGTCGGCACGTTGAGCCTGGCGCCCCAACGCACGACGGAGCCGTGGATGTAGTCAACCTCGGTCAGATTGCCGGACTGCAAGCTCTGCAGCATCGACGTCTTGAACTCGGGCGGAAGTCCGGCGGACGCCATCGTCCAGGCGCGTCGCGGATCGGTAATCGAGATCTTCACGCCGGCAGCTTGCGCAACCGCGATGCCCTCCGAGATTGCGGCCAGCGCGCAATCTTCCAGAACTGGCAGCGAATACAGGCCGCCATAAGTCAGCCCGGTAACGGCGGTAATTCCTCCTCCGGCGACGTTGATGAACAACTTGTCCCACATCGTGCCCAAGATGTTGTCGCTGAGCCGCGTGAGAATTCCGGCGCGATTAAAAGTCCCGGAGATTAGCTGCGCACGTTCCGTCAAGCGACCGTCAAGCTCGCCGATGATGGTCTCCTTGCCGAGGACCCCGGAACGAACATGACCAGGGCCGAGCAGCACACCGCCGACGTAGGTCTTGCCCGCCATGACCCGGTCACGACCAACCTCCTCCGACAGGATGTCCTCGTGACCAAGACCGTTCTGAAGCGACATCACGACCGTCCGCGGCCCGATGATCGGCGCCGCGGCACGGATGGCATCCCGCGTGTGGTAGGATTTGACGAGGACAATGACGAGGTCTGCCTCTACGCCAACCTGGGTCGCGGAAGTGCACGCAGTGACCTTCACAACGGTCTCGGCGCCAACTTCGAGCACCCGTAGGCCGCCGGCATTGATAGCGTCGACATGAGCCTGGAACGGATCGATCAGCCAGACCTCGGCCCCGCCGCGCGCCAGCGTACCGCCGATGGTCGAGCCCAAGGCTCCCGCTCCGATAAAGCAGATCCTCATCCGAACGCTTCTCCCGCGCCATTCTCGGCGTTGGAAGCACGGTAGCCGGCCGCTCGATATTTAGATATATTATGATCTTTATAGCAATTATTGTGAATCGCAATGAAGCACCAGGATCCCATCGAGACCAACCTGCTGGACCCGCGCCTGCTCAGGCTGTTCGACGCATTGTTCGCAACGGGTAGCGTCACCAAGGCAGCCGAGAAGCTCGGTCAAAGTCAGCCGACCATTTCGATCTGGCTGGCCCGTCTGCGAAAGGAATTAGACGATCCGCTCTTCGTCCGGTCAGCAGACGGCATGCTGCCGACGCCGCGCGCGGAGGCTCTGATCGGCACGGCGAGGCAGGCGCTGGAGATGCTGCGTCGCCTGGCCGAGCTTCGCAGCGACTTCGATCCGACAACCGCGAAACGCCGTTTCGCCATTTGCATGACGGATGGAAGTCACGTCACGCTGCTTCCCTCCATTCTCGCTCAGGTCCGTCGCGTTGCGCCTGGCGTTCGTATCGAGGCGACACAGATCGGCCCCGACACCCCAAGAATGCTGCAGTCCGGAAAGGCCGATCTGGCGCTCGGCTACATCTCGGATCTCGACGCGGGACACTTCCAACAGGCACTGTTTCCGCAGGATTGGGTCTGCCTGGCGAGCGCGAAACATGCCCGGATCCGCGACCGCATCACGGCAAAGGATTTCAGGCGTGAGGCACACGTCCTCATTCGCTCCGGCACCGGGCATCAGTTGCTCGCCGCTGCGCTGCAGGAGCAGAAATTAGTCCTAGACGTTGGGCTGGAGCTACCCGGCTTTTTGGGGTTGCCTGCAATCGTCGGGACGACTGACCTGATCGCCACCCTTCCAAGGCACATTGGTGAAACGCTGGCTCACTATTACGGACTGCGCGTGCTCGACTGCCCGCTGGCAATCGCCGGATTTACGGTGAAGCAATACTGGCACGCCCGCTTCCATCATGACCCGGCAAGCCAATGGCTGCGTGGCGTCTGCGCGGAGCTCTTTCAACAGCAGGAAGTGCGGGGTCTATATCGTTCCGGTCGGCCAAGGAAACGAAGGCCACGCGATTTGCAGTCGTAATGGTCCCCGGTAGCGGGGCAACGACCGCGCCCGAGGCCACCGGCCGGGCCGACTGCGGCACGGCTGCAATTCCGCACATGCGCATCTGGACCGGTTGTCCGCTTCGTTCGCCGTAGCACCCTATTCTACGATGAGGGCAAAACACCTGCCCGCCCAGCTTCCACGGTATATGTTCGGATGGAAGCCTCGGAGATAAGCCAGCATGGCCACGCCGTTTAGTTCGATTCTGGACCGAGCCTTAAAATCTGTGTTTCCAAACGCGCCCAAAGTGAAACTGCTTACCGAATGAACTCAACAGCTTGACATCTGGCTGGGGCGGGAGGGATCGAACCTCCGAAGACTCCTACGTAACCCTATGAAAAATCGTGCTTTTCACGCTGCCTTGCTGAGGCTGTAATACACGTCCGTGAGACAATGCGCAAGACGCGCCGCCAATCGATTGTCTTGGTCCGTTGCACCCACCTTGTCGTCCCTAATGCCGTCGGCTGTTCAATCTGGCATGGCGGGAGGGACTCGGACTCCGATCCGAATTCGTGGCCGAGAACAGTAATCGGCACCGCGCGTACGAACTGTGTGTTGTGGCTGAGACAAACGAGGACCTAGAACGACAACCCGCGCAAATTCTAGATGCGAATTTATCGCACGCTAAGTTACACCTCACGTATCCTGCGATCCTCGCCGTGCCTGCCGGCCGCCCGGGCGTTTCGCTCTTGCCCAACACAACGATACAAGTTGGGGGTAGTAACGGGGGCGTCGGCGAGCACCCGCCTACGGCGACACCGATTCAAGAGTATGAGGAGTGACCTTTGGCTGGATCGCGGACCCATCATTTGCCGGTGCGCAGGGGGCGCCCGCCCCCGCGTGATCCTAGGTGGATTCGGGGCCAACTCGCAGACGGCTCCGCCGCACGGCGGCTGAAGGGGCCGCTCGCTGCGGACGCGCCCTCAGAGGTCCTGGATGGCAGCCCAATCATGTTGGGGACGACGGACCTGTGGGGATGCCTGACCCCTCAACGCCTGCGGCAGTTGCTCATCCAAAAGGCACGGCGGCTGACGGCATAGCCAACCCGCTCCCGAGAAGTTTCTGCAGGCAAACTCCTCAGGCTTCGGAAATCTTGTGGAGTAATGAGGCTTGGTGTCCTTCTTGAAATTCCTTGGCTGCTCACTAGTTGCTTGTCGCCCTTCGCCGGCGTTTGGCTCAGACACCCAGCGGCGCAACGCCATTGGAGGTGTATTGGGACTGATACCATTTGACCCCTGCTCCCGCTGTATCGGGAGGATTCTATGCCGAACAAGATCCCAAATGTCAGACAATCCGGCAGTGGGTGTGGCGACCGGCAAGACGCGCTACGCGCTTCGGCGAGTGCCGTCGCCAGAAAGCCACCTCAACCTGCGGCCGCAAAAGGCCTAGCGGCCGAGGAGAGCGTGCAGGTCGAACTTGCGATCGCTATACGCGACCGAGCGAGGTTCTGCGCGACCCGACATTATGCGAGGAGCAGAAGCGAGATCTGCTCCGCCGGTGGGCGTTAGACGCATACCGCCTCGTAGCGTCCGCGAAGCAAGGCATGCAGTCGGATGCGGCCTCGGAGCTCAATGAGGCCATTGATGCGCTGATCGATCTCGACGGCGGCACGGCTCCCTTGTCCAAGCTTCCGACCGTATGCTCTGCAAGACCCGGAGAAAGTGCACGGGCTGCGTGATGCGGAAGCCCGTCCGCCGTCCGATCCGCGCAGTTCACTGAGCTCCGCGCGCCTGAACCGGTTCCAATTTCGAGCACCTTGTCCGTGGACTTCAGTGCGGCCGCTTCGGTCATCAGCGCGACAATGTAGGGCTGGGAGACAGTCTGGGCGTGCGCGATCGGCGGCGCGCCGTCCTCATCGCGCCGGCGAGGCCGATGCCGCTCGTGCCGCGAGCAAGAGATCGAGGAGTTCCAGCACAGGGGCGTCAAGCGCATTATCGATTACCTCGCAGATGAATTCAGGAAAGAAAGTGGCATCGAGCTGCGGAACGACCGCCTGGCGTTACAGCGTCTCAAGGACGCTGCGGAGAAGGCCAAAATCGAGCTGTCGAGTAGCACAGAGACAGATGTCAATCTCCCGTTCATCACCGCGGACCAGCACGGACCCAAGCACCTCAACATCAGGCTGACGCGAGCCAAGCTGGAGGCGATCGTCGACGACCTCATCCAGAAAACCATTCCACCATGCCGGGCTGCCCTGAAGGACGCCGGTCTGGAGCCTGGTCAGATCGATGAAGTCGTGCTGGTTGGCGGCCAGACCCGCATGCCCAAGGTGCAGGAGACCGTCCAGGCCTTGTTCGGGCGCGAGCCGCATAAGGGCGTCAACCCCGACGAGGTCGTGGCCATCGGGGCCGCCATTCAAGCCGGCGTGCTGCAGGGTGACGTGAAGGACGTGCTGCTGCTCGACGTCACTCCCCTGTCCCTGGGTATCGAGACGCTCGGCGGCGTGATGACGAAGCTGATCAACCGCAACACCACAATTCCCGCAAAACGCAGCCAGGTGTTCTCGACGGCAGAGGACAATCAGAATGCCGTCACGGTACGTGTGTTCCAGGGCGAACGCGAGCTGGCGGCCGACAACAAGCTGTTGGGGCAATTCGACCTCGTAGGAATTCCACCCGAGATGCTGTGGCCCTCGAAGACGTCCAGCAGGGTGGTAGGGCCATGTTGACGATGAGCGCATCATACCAATGCGCCGTCCATCGAGCAGGATGCCAGTCTCGAAATTCTTCCGCGGCGACCAGCGCATCTGCTACGCGAACAAGGAATTCGAAACGCTCTTCGGCCAGGACGCGAAAGACTGCGCCGGCAAGGGCTGGTCGATCCTGGCCGGGTTCACGGACGAAAGCGATCCGAACGTCTCGCTGGATCTGGCCGTGCTGAAGGACGGAGGAGAGTTTCTCGGCACCTTCCGGGCGGAGCGGCCTAGACCGCTCCTGGTCGAGGCCTTCTCCGGTCTCATTCAAAACGAGGACGGGACCGAGAACTATCGCATCGCGGCGCTGATCGACATCACCGACAGGGCGCGTGCCGAGCGTGAGGAGTATGCGCGCCGGATCCGCGACAAGGACATCCTGCTGCGCGAGCTGCAGCACCGCGTGAAGAACAATCTTCAGTTGATCGTCGCCCTCATACGGCTCGAAGCACGCAACGAAAGACGGGGCGAGAGGGTCGACTTGCACACGCTGGCCGGCCGCATCGAATCCCTGCATCTGCCCTATCAGGCCTGTCGAACGAGGCCGCCGGCGACGAGGTCGATCTGGGCCATTACCTCAGCCAGATCGCCGCCGCGGTCATGAACACCTGCGCCGTCCAGGGAATTCGGCTCGAGCAGAAGACGGAGTATGCCCCGGTTTCGGTCAACACCGCGCGGTCGGTGGGGCTCGTTGTGAACGAGGTGCTGACCAACTCCTTCAAATATGCCTTCGAAGGCCGCGGCCACGGCGTGATCACGATCGAATGTCTGCGCCAGAGCGAAGACCGGTATCGCGTGGTCATCGCGGACGACGGAGTCGGGTTGCCTGAGGGCATTACATGGCCGATCCCGGGAAAGATCGGCGCGCTGATCGTGCAGACCTTGAGGGAAAACGCGAAACCGGACTTCAAGGTCGAGTCCGCGCCGAACAAGGGCGTTCAAGTGACGATGAACGTCGCTCGACGGGCGATTGCGTGATAACGAGCTGTCGGCCCGCTTGCGGGCAATTTCCCGGGTGATCAGGCGCTTCGGCGCGAGCGACTCCGCGACGGGTCTTCGCGGCCTGCCGAGCGACTCCCGGAAGCGAGCAGCATCAGAAAGAGCGCCCGATTGGCCTGGTACCGGGCAGCCGGCCGGTTGGCTTCCGAGCCTTGCATGATGGTTTGCCCATCAGTCGTGCAGAGACACCATCTGCATGCCCGGCGGCGCCGCCTGAGGTGGATTTCGAAGAGCGGCAATTCGTGCGGCATTCACGGCGTCCCCTACTGCATTGTCTTTGCAGCAGGCTCCTGGTTCAACTGTTCATGAAAAAGGATTTGAAAGCTCGAATTCTTGGATATAGCCTTGCTCCGTCGGAGCTCACGTTCTTGCCGCAACGCAGAATGCGAGTGAGCGGCGGGCCAAGGCCGCCCCGTGCCCAAACTCCATCTTTGAGCAAACCATCCGCCAAGCGGGAGCGGTGCTTCCGCCGGGATCATTCGGGCCTGCCAACATGTCGTCCTCGCCCAGCAAGATTGCCCTGTTCATCGATGGCGCCAATCTTCATGCCACCTCCCGAAGCCTTGGCTTCGACATCGACTACAAGCGCCTTCTGCAGGAATTCCAGAGCCGAGGTATCCTGCTCCGCGCCTTCTACTACTCGGCTGTCATCGAGGATCAGGAATTCTCCTCGATCCGGCCGTTGCTCGATTGGCTTGACTACAACGGCTACACCGTCGTGACCAAACCGACAAAGGAGTTCGTCGACTCGTTCGGACGGCGCAAGGTCAAAGGCAATATGGACGTCGAACTCGCGGTGCATGCCATGGAGATGGCCGGCGACGTCGACGAAATGGTTCTGTTTTCGGGCGACGGCACTTTCCGTTCGCTGGTGGAGGCGGTGCAGCGCCGAGGCGTACGGGTGAGCGTGGTGTCGACCATGGCGACCCAGCCGCCGATGATCGCGGACGAACTCCGGCGGCAGGCGGACGTGTTCACCGACCTGATGGAGCTGCGAGCCGCGATCGGCCGGGACCTGTCCACGCGCCCACCACCCCGCGAGCGCGGCGATGTTCGTGGCCCGCCGCTGCGCGCCGACACGGCGGCGCCGCGTCCAGAGCCCGACGAACTCATCCCGTAACATCGAGCGCACCTGCTCGGGGCGCGGGTTCGGCCTGCCGGTACGATCATGAGCTCCGCCGAAGGCCCGGTGCTCCTGTCGGGAGACCGACGCGCAAGTGGAATATCCTGGTGCAGACGTAGCGCGACCACCCGGTTTCGTCGGATTTGGCCTCCTCGACCTGCCGCGCTGGCGAGGCCGTCAAGCGGCCTCCGCGGAACGGAACGAATCAGCGCGACGGCGTTGAATCGCCATGTGTGCCGTGGCGTTGCGTCAGTCTCGTTGGGGAGTATCGCGTGTCCATGGCGCCACCAAAGTTGCGATTCCTGGTTACATCGAGCCGTGTGATCCCACGCTGCGCGAGAATCCGCCGCGCGGCAAGGACTGGGTCTACGAGATCAAGGCCGACGGCTACCGCGCTCAACTGCACCGGGGAGATGAGGACGCCAAGGTCTATTCGAAGACCGGCCTGGACTGGACGGAACAGTTCTCCTCGATCGCGGTGGGCGCGGCCAAACTCAAAGCAAACAGCTTGGTCATCGACGGCGAGGCCGTGGTGTACGGCAGTGGCGGCCTGCCGGATTTCCAGCAGCTCAGGCGAGAGCTCGGCCCGAAGCAAAGCGAGCGCGTGCGCTATCACGCCTTCGATCTCTTGTACCTCGACGGCTATGACCTGCGTGGCGTCGTGTACGAAGAGCGCAAGCGGTTGCTGCAGCGGCTTCTGAAGGACGCGCCCGAGACGTTCATGTACGTCGAGGCGCTTGCGGGCGACGGCAACGTAATCTTCGAAAAAGGGTGCCAGCTGGGGCTGGAAGGCCTGATCGGCAAGCGGCTCGGCGAGCCCTATCGCTCGGGCCGACAGGAGAGCTGGATCAAGCTCAAGTGCAAGAAGAGCGACGCCTTTCCGATCGTCGCGTTCGTGGAGAAGTTAGGGGCGCGCCCCCGGAAAGTGGCCTCGCTTTACGTCGGCCGGCGCGAGAACGGCAAGCTGCTCTATGCCGGCAAGGTGCGGACCGGCTACACCGAGACGACCGCGCGCGAATTGCGCGAGCGGCTCGATCCGTTGATCCGCAAGACGTCTCCCCTGGACGTGCCAGTCAAAAAGCCGAAGGCGACCTGGGTCGATCCGATCCTCGAAATCGAGGTCCGGTATGGCGCGCTTACCGATGATGGCCTGCTTCGCGAGGCCGTGTTCAAAGGCTTTCGCGATGATCTTGCGGTGCGCAAGGTCAAGGCGCCGCGCCTCGTGCCCTGCGCGGCCGGCCGCCCGAAGCTCGGCGTCCCCAGAGAGAACATCCTGCAGCTTCTGCCCGAAGCCGTTGCACCGTCCAAAGAAGAACTCGCCGACTACTGGCGCAGGGTGTGGAAGAAGGCCCTCCCGCACCTCGGCCATCGCCCGCTCAAGCTGGTGCGCCACGTGCAAGGCACCACCTTCTACCACAAGGGGCCGCTGCCGAAGGACATTCCGGCGGCCGTGCACCAGCTTCGTATTCAGAAGCGGGAGGGCGGCCAGGGAACGCGCCTGTGGGTCGACAGCCTCGATGGCCTCTTTGGTCTCGTCGAGATCGGCGCTGTCGAGCTGCACCCGTGGAATGCGACCGTCGAGGACTTCGAACATGCCGACCGTATCGTGATCGATCTCGATCCCGGCGAGGGCGTCGGCTGGGAGGCCGTCGTGGAGACCGCGCTCGATCTGCGCACGCTGATGAAGTGCGAGGGTTTCGAGACCTGGCCCAAGCTCACGGGCGGCAAAGGAATTCATCTGATGGCGCCACTGGCTCAGCCGATGCTGCACGACAAGGCGCATCGGATCGCGCATCAGCTCGTCTCCGCGCTCGCAGCGCGTCATCCAGACCGCTACCTTCTGTCTGCGCAATCAAAACGTCGCGGCCGCATCTTCCTCGATTATCTGCGCAATGGCCGCGGGACGACGGCGATCGGCACCTATTCCCCGCGAGCGCGCGAGGGATTTCCGATCGCAGCGCCCGTGACCTGGAAGCGCATCGAGAGCGGGATCGCGCCGGACGCCTTCTCCATCGACAGTCCATTTCGCGTCAAGCCAAGGAGGTGAGCCGTATGTCGGATGCATTCGATCTATGGGTGGAATGGCGCCACAAAACTCCCAAGTTCACTCCCTTCAGGTAGGTGGCTGCCGTCCGCGTTGCATGAGTCGCTTGACCGCAGCAATGGTGCGAGCGAGCTGTCTAGGCCAGAGCGACCTACGTGGCGGAGTGACTATGAGAATGTAGAGCAGGTTCAGCAGCAGCCAGCAGCCGACCGCGATGAATATGTATTTCATACAAAAATCCCGGAACACCCGGCGACGACGGCAAAGTCCAAAGCATAAACTTGCGGAGCAGCTTTCTTATGATCGCCCGGCAGTCGGTGATGTAAAAAACGGGAACGAAACCATATAGCGAACTGCGTTACGGCGTCGCTCGAAATAAACAGCCAACAGTGCTGACAGTTTTCTGAAGGGCGCGTAGGCCCCAGCCAGGTTGGGAGAAACAGCCGGGGCCGGTGTCCCATTGCACGTGCCGCAATCGGCCGTAATCGGCACGCCCCAAGTTTCACATGCACAAGCTCAAACTATTTCGCCGGCGCCGTACTAGGGCACGTACTCATGAAGCGGCGGCCGCCTGATGTCCGGTTTGCCGCCAACATCGGCCAAAGAGCGGGTGGGCTCCGAGGTCGCAGATGGGCCAACACCGGAAGTCGAGGAACGACGCCCTGCCCGGCATAGCACCGGCTCACGTCGGAAAACGACGTCGCCACGCCGGACCAGCCGCTGATACACTTCACTTCTGCCGAGGCGGTGGTGAGCGCGGCGTCACGCGTGCCGCTGGCTACGAAGCCGCCGTCGGCCAACGCGTGGAAGAATGCTGTCCTCATACTCGGTCGGCTTGCAACGAATGTTGCTCTCACTCAGTGGTAAAGTTATTCGCGCTGTGGTTGGATTTTCGTTGGCGTTCGGCGCCCTGGAGTTGTTTGACGAAGTTTTCCTGAAACAATGAGTTGCTATAGTCTGTGTTAGCGTGACTTTGTTTTTGCGGGCAGACAATCAGGTCAACCAATCGGCTGTTGAGCTTGGAACTGGTGCAGTCTGCGAACGGGCTCACATCGAAGAGCCGTCTGAAGTGGCTACAATCACGCGAAGATCGCGGTGGAAAGATCTGACACTGACACTCAAACGGTGGGGGTGACGATGCCCGCCATATTCGACCTGCTCTATCGTGAATATTGCCGCGCCTGCCTCGCTGAAATGCGAAAGCAGCTTCTGATCCCAGCTGAACGCCCTGAAGCTCCAGACATGTGGGATTACAATCCTGCGGATCACAGCAGCGACGACAGGACCAACACACCGCACCGAACCGGTCACAGGCGTGCCGAACAGCGGCCCCGAGACAGGCGGCCTCTCCCGGCGCAGCAGTGACAGGCAACAGCTCGGGAGGCAACTATGAACACCCCAGAATGCTACACTGTAACGGTGGCTTGCGTCTCGTGTTTGACCATTATCGGTCTAATGCTTGTCGGGGCGTGGTGAACGTGAGCTACTTACCGCTAGACCGCGACCGTCGGCCGTTACTGAGCCGCAGGCAAGCACGAAGGTCCAGTCAAACAAAGAGCGGCGGCTCACTTTCGCGGATCAGGCGGCCACCAGCTCCTTGTCATACATGCGCTTGATTCTGTGTCGCATCACGGCGTAGCACTCGCAAGCGATCTTCTCGAGCCGCCTTCGGTCGATGTCTAGCATTCCGCGTCGGTCCGATAAGACGCCGCCCGCGGCCTGAAGTCTGCCCATCGTTAGCGTCACGGTCGTTCGGCGGACCCCGAGAAGTTGTGCGAGCGCCTCATGCGTTAGCTGGATTCCGCTCTCTGCGGTGTGGTCGTGAATCTCAAGCAACCATCGAGCCATGCGGCACTCCACCGGATGCACCGCGTTGCAAGCTGCCGCGTTGTTAAGCTGCAACAATTGTGTGCGGAGATGGAGCCGTAGAACACGCCTGATCGTGTCGCTTTGCTCATAAGCAAGCTGCAATTGCGAAACAGGGACCTGGAGCGCGGCTCCAAGGACGTAGGCAGTTGCTGTGACTGGGGAGCGTGAGGGACTTAGGACGGAGAGAGCGCCGACCGCCCCTTCCGAGCCCATGAGAGTTGACGCGACAATGCGTCCGTCCGACATTTCAACTAGGAACGCTATGGCCCCGCTGAGGGGGAAATAGACCAGCTTGAACTCATCTCCCGTTCGCACCAGTACAGTATCAAGGTCGAACGACGTTTTCTGGGTGTAGGGCGCGAGCAAGTTAAGGTCCGCTGGCGGCGTTGCCGCCAGCAGCCTATTCCCAAGGCCATTCTGGAGCGAAATCGCCGGTATTCCTCTCAAGCACGCAGAAACAACGCGGCTCAAACCCTCGCCCAGGAGGCAGGTTCCAATTTACTGACCATTTGTTTTCCGCGTGCCTCGGCTCGAACTTCCGCTAATGGAATGGTCCGGCCGTGCTGCGGCCCTGGCGGTACGAGAAGCTGGCAAGGGCGCCCAAGACAAGGAGCACGCCATGTCTCAGAAACTCGACGCTTCGCCCGCCGTCATCGGCATCGATATCGGCAAGAACTCGTTCCACATCATTGGCCAGAATCAGCGCGGCGGCATCGTGCTGCGGCAGAAGTGGTCGCGCGGCCAGGTGGAAACCCGGCTCGCCAACCTGCCGCCGTGCTTGATCGGCATGGAGGCCTGCGTCGGCGCGCATCACCTCAGTCGCAAGCTGCAAACGCTTGGCCACGACGCCCGCTTGATGCCGGCGAAATACGTGCGCCCCTATTCGAAGGGACAGAAGAACGACTTCCGAGATGCGGAAGCCATCGCCGAGGCGGTCCAACGCCCGACCATGAAGTTCGCCGCAACCAAGACCGCCGACCAGCTCGACCTGCATGCGCTGCACCGCGTGCGCGAGCGATTAGTCGGTCAGCGCACCGGCGTCATCAATCAGATCCGTGCGTTCCTGCTGGAGCGGGGCATCGCCGTGCGGCAAGGCCTGCGCTGCCTGCGGTCCGAGTTGCCGAGTATCCTCGCGACGCGCACCGATGTGCTCTCGCCTCGCATGTTGCGCATCATTGAGGATCTGGCGGGCGACTGGCGCCGGCTGGATGAGCGTATCGAGGACCTCTCCAGCGAGATCGAAGCATTGCCCCGTCAAGACAAAAGCTGCGAGCGACTGATGACGGTGCCCGGCATTGGCCCGATCATCTCGAGCGCGATGGTGGCTGCCATCGGCACTGGAGACGTGTTCTCGAAAGGCCGCGACTTCGGCGCCTGGCGCGTTAGCGCGAAGGGCTTTCCGGTACCTTCGCTTGGCGCTTTTCGAGCTGCTCCTCGACGTAGAGAAGGATCATTCGCCGGGTGTCCTGGTCAGTTATTTTCTGGAATGCCTTGATCAGGCGCAGCATCTCCAGATCATCTTCGATTATTCTGTTCGACATTGCAAAAGCCTCAAGGGAAAAGCAGCAGTCTCAAATCGGGAAAAGTATGCAATATCTCACGTACTACGGGAACATGGAAAATCAGCAGAAAGCTAATCCGTGCCGGCCCGCCGCCGAGCCGGCGGAGGCGGCTCCGGCCATCCGCCTCAGAGCCAAGCTGAAGCCGGGGCACTCTCCGCCATCGCGCAGGAGCCCGGCAACTGAGGTGGCGTTACTCTCTGCGGCGTACCTTCGGCACTCTGCCATTCGTCCGCGCCCTCTCGGCAACATCCCAAATGTTGTCGCCCTTCGGCGGAGCGCGACGAATATAACCCGAAATATCCAGTTCGTTTCACCCCTCGGGTGGAGGTTGGAAACGCCCTTGTCAGCTCTAGGCAACCCAGCAGCGGCCTTCGCGTTGCTCCGCGGTGGCCGTTCTATTTGCGAGGCACCATGGACGAGAGCCTGCTCGTAACAATGATGCGCCGTCCCCTCTGCAAACCGGCGCTGCTGCTTGCGCGTCAAGATTGATTGTCCAGGCAAAGCCCATCGCCCGTTGAAAGAAGTTTGACGAATGTCGTTCGACTGACAACGAATGGTTGATTCTGGAAGCCTCTGTTCACCATCCGGCAAGCCGGTCCTCCTTCGTTACCTAAAATCCACCACTTCCCCGCTCTGGTGATCGCAGGCCTTGGGGGATGCTGATGTATCAAGTGCTCTACTGTCTGACCGATGAACACGATTGGCGACTGGTCGCGCTTGGGGGCGCGCTCTGCCTGCTCGCAAGTACGGCTGCGATCAGCCTGTTTCACCGGGCGCGCGCGACGCAAGGATCGGGCCGCCTGGTGTGGCTGGCGCTCGATGCAGTCGTTGCCGGCTGCGGCATCTGGGCGACGCATTTCATCGCGATGCTGGCCTACGGACCGGGCGCCAGCGGCGCCTATAATGTTCCGGTGACGCTGTTGTCGCTAATCTTCGCCATCGCCATCACCTTTGTTGGCTTGAGCGTTGCGGTCTCGACCATGCGACCGGGCCTCGTCGCTCTTGGCGGGGCGATCGTCGGCGGCGGTGTGGCGGCGATGCACTATACCGGCATGATGGCGCTCGAGATCCCTGCGCGCGTCAGCTGGGCGACGGGCACGGTGGCCGCTTCGATCCTGCTCGGGGTGGTTTTCGGCGCATTCGCGCTCCATGTCGCTGAACGGCGAGACAACTTGTCCGGCACGCTCGGTGCTGCGGTGCTGCTGACGGTCGCCATCGTCTCGCATCATTTTACGGCGATGGGCGCGGTGCAGCTGACGCCGGATCCGACGCTGCCGATCAGCGGCCTGTCGATCCCGCCGACGTCGCTGTCGGTTCTGACCGCGAGTGCTGCGGCTGCGATCATCGTGATCGCATTGGTCGCCGCGCTGCTCGATCGGCGGGCCAAGGGGGAATTGGGCCGCCAGCAGAGGGTGCTGGACACGGCGCTCGAGAACATGTCGCAGGGGCTCTGCATGTTCGACGCGGACGGCAAGATCATCCTGTTCAACGAGCGTTATGCCGCGATGCTCGGCCGCACCGACATCCTGCTCACCGGCCGGCTGCTGGTCGACGTGCTGCGGGAGGAGCAGGCCAAGGGCCAGTGGCAAGGCGATGCTGGCGAATTCTTCGCCCGCCTCGTCGCCGACGCGCGCGAGAGCCGCACCACGACCGACATCGTGACCAGGTTCGGCCGCTCCATCCGGGTCGTCAACCAGCCGATGCAGGGTGGCGGCTGGGTCGCGACCTTCGAGGACATCACCGAGTGGCTGGAGGCGCAGGCGAGGATCTCCCATATGGCCCGCCACGACGCGCTGACCGGCCTGCCCAACCGCATCCTATTCCACGAGCAGCTCGAGCATGGGCTGCGCCGGACCAATTCAGGCGACCAACTCGCCGTTCTCTGCCTCGATCTTGACCACTTCAAGGACATCAATGACTCGCTCGGCCATCCCATCGGTGATGCCTTGCTGAAGGAGGTCGGGCGCAGATTGGAGGCGACCGTCGGCGAGAGCGACACCGTGGCCCGGCTTGGCGGCGACGAGTTCGCCGTGGTCCTGATCGGGCGCTCCGAGGAAACCGCTGCAAGGTTCCTGGCCGGCCGTCTCGTCGAGGCGATCTCGGCGCCTTACGAGATCGACCACCATCAGATCGTGATCGGCGTCTCGATCGGCATCTCGCTGTCGCCGCAGGACGGCAGCCATCCGGACGAGCTGTTGAAGAATGCAGACCTTGCGCTGTACCGCGCCAAGGCGGACGGTCGCGGCACCTATCGCTTCTTCGAGACCGGCATGGATGCGCGCGCGCAGGCGCGGCGGCTGCTGGAAATGGATCTGCGCGCGGCGCTGCAACGGAACGAATTCGAGGTGCACTACCAGCCGATCCGCGACGTCGCCACCAACCGCGTCGTCGCCTTCGAGGCGTTGCTGCGCTGGTCACATCCGCAGCGTGGCCTGATCGCGCCGATCAACTTCATTCCATTGGCGGAGGAGACAGGTCTCATCATCCAGCTCGGCGAGTTCGTGCTGCGCAGCGCCTGCGCCGACGCGGCGACCTGGCCCGACGATATTGACGTCGCCGTCAATTTGTCGCCGGTGCAGTTCAAGAGTCCGAACCTGATCGCATCCGTGACCGCGGCGCTGGAGGAGGCGGGACTGGAAGCCCGTCGTCTCGAGCTGGAGATCACTGAATCCGTGCTGCTGCAAAACGGTGAGGCGACGCTGACCACGTTGCATGAGCTGCGCGCCATGGGCGTGGGTATCTCGCTCGACGATTTCGGCACCGGCTATTCGTCGCTAAGCTATTTGCGCAGCTTCCCCTTCGACAAGATCAAGATCGACCGCTCTTTCGTCTCCGAGCTGGCAACCCGCGCCGATTCCATGGCGATCATCCGCGCCGTGACCGGCCTCGGCCGCAGCCTCGGCATCGTCACGACCGCGGAAGGGGTCGAGAACGACGCGCAGCTCGAGTTGCTCCGGCGCGAGGGCTGCACCCAGGCACAGGGCTATCTGTTCAGCAAGCCGCGGCCTGCCTGCGACGTGGCACTGATGCTGGAAGGGCCGCGGCTCCGAGCGTTGGCTTAACGAAATTATCAGAATGCCATCGCGGCACCGAGGCACAGCGCGGTAAGTCCGGCGGGCACGCCTGAGACGGTCGGGATCGTCGCTGCACGTCGCGTTGTCTGAGGTGCACTGGTCTCTCCCGAGATCCATCGCCGCGTGAGGGTAGCGCTCGACCTTCCGGTCCTTACTGTCTTCGGTCAGACCGAGCTCAGCCCGATTGTCGCCCAGACGAGCGTCGACATCCGGAGACTGAGTTCGTCCGGACCGCGGGAAAGCGCTCTGGAACGTCGGAAGTGCGCGTTGCGGTTCCGATGGATCTTCGTATTTTGCCGACCGGCACTTAGGGCGTAATTCAAGTCCGTGGATATCAGACCCACAATCGGCTATCTCGACGCGCCGGAGAATGCGCGTCCGGCCATCACGGCTGACGGATGGCTGCGCACGGGCGACCTCGGGACGCTGGATAAGCGCGGCTACTTGCGTGTCACGGGCCGCCTCGAGGACATCCCGCGGCGGAGAGAATATTTACCCGGCCGAGGTCGAAACCTGCCTGCTGCAGCATCCCAACATTGCCGATGTTGCGGTGATAGCTCTGGTGGGGTGCCAGAGACTGTCACAGCCGTAGCGCGTTCGACCTCTGAAGCCAACGCGCTCAGATGATCGGCAAGCCTCGCGAACAATTCTCGTTTTCGCAGATCAGTGGCTAGATCGCTGATCGATTTGCAGTCGGCGGCATCGTTGCGGAGTCTGTCCAACTGCTCACGGATGTCTCTCATTTTAGAGTGCCCCCGGCAGCATCCTCTTCATTCAGTTGAATTGATCGAGGTGTACTTGAGCTCACGCCGATCTATTTCCGAACGGAGCAACTCAGCATAGTTGCGAAGATTGTCACCAACAATGCGGGAGCGGCCGCCATTCGCGCGATCAGCCAACACTTGCCGCCGCACACTTTCCCAAAGAGACAATAACGTCTGATCTTCCGAGCTTGAAAAGTTCATCCGCAGGCCCTCAGTAATTGGTCGCGCGGATGCTACCGCGTACTCGTGAGCCGGATTGTTCGGTTGCCGACATAGCTGTGGTGAAGCTACGCGCTCGTTGCACATCGGTCACACCGCTTGCATTGGTGAAGGGAGATATCGCGACCGCGGGACCTACCGTCGCATTAGCTAATCGATCGCTCGCGTCGCCGCTATTGCTGTAACGGGTCAGAGCGGTCGTGCGGCCGATTCCGCGCGACGGGACAAGATGTGGCTGCGTGGTCACCGACACCTGCTTCGAAGTATTGAAGGACGAACGTACGCGCTGCAGTACAATCCGTCCCGTGTCAGGCATAAGGGAGCATCTCCTGCAGCAAGCGATCCGCGGCGGATAGCTGATCAAGCCGAAGCACGAGCAGCTCGTTCAGCCGCGCTACCCGAGACTGAAATTCCTCACGTATCGATCCGTTATCCACATCTTCAAGCAGGCCATTGAGAACTCTAAGACATTCGATAACGACATTGACCTTCCGTCGCAGCAACTTAGTCCGTTCTGGTCTGGACGATCAGGTATCGCTCTCGACTAAATGGCAGCGGGATGATGTTGGCAGCCACCGGCTCGGACGCTCCATCACGGATCCTCGCTGGGACACTTCCAGCGTGACTCGCTGATGTTGAGGTACTTGTCATGGAAGCACCTCAAGCTGCGCGCACAGTGATCAGGAACTTCTCGACCTCTGTCTTTAGCCGCGCGCTGTCGTTCGACAGCGTTTGCGCCGAGGCAAGCACCTGACTAGAGGCAGAGCCGGTTTCCGTGGCCCCTTGCTGCACCTCCGTGATGTTGGAGGCGACCTCGTGGGTACCTTGCGCGGCCTGTTGGACGTTGCGCGATATCTCCTGCGTAGCCATTCCCTGTTCTTCCACCGCGGCTGCAATGGCGGAAGAGATTTCTGAGATCCGACCGATCGTGCCGCTGATTTCCTTGATCGCGACGACGGAATCCTGGGTGGCGGCCTGTATATCGGCGATCTGGTGGCTGATCTCCCCAGTCGCCTTGGCAGTCTGTTCGGCGAGCGCCTTGACTTCGGAGGCAACGACAGCGAAGCCGCGTCCGGCCTCGCCGGCCCGCGCCGCTTCGATCGTTGCGTTCAGCGCCAAAAGGTTGGTCTGCCCCGCGATCGTATTGATCAGTTCGACCACGTCGCCGATACGAGTTGCCGCCTGTGACAGCTTGTTGACGCGATCGTTGGTTTTCTGTGCCTGATCCACCGCTGCGCCGGCAATCCTGGCTGCGTCCTGCACTTGGCGGCTGATTTCGACGACTGATGAGCTCATCTCTTCGGTGGCGCAGGCAACCGATTGAACGTTGCTCGAGGCTTCCTCGGAAGCCGCAACGACCATGCTAGAGCGCTGCTGGGTGCTCTCGGCTGTCCTGCTCAGGGTCTTGGCCGCCGCTTCGAGCTCGGTCGAGGATGATGAGAGCGTCTGGATGATTTCTCCGACCGCATCCTCAAAGCGTCCAGCGAGCTGGTGCATGTCCGTCTTGCGCTGGGCGGCCGCACGGGCCTCTGATTGCGCCTGTTCGGCCCGCAGCCGGTCGGTTTCGAACATATTGTCTTTGAAGACCTGAACCGCCTCGGCCATCTCGCCGACCTCGTCAGCGCGGCCGACACCTGGGATCGAGGTCGACGTATCGCCGCTCGCGAGCCTGCCCATGGCGGCGGTCATCCCCTGGATCGGGAGGGCGATCGCGCGAGCGGTCAGCAGCGCAATGGCGGCCCCGAGGCCCAGTCCTGCCGCAAGCAAGCCCCACAGGACCAGCCTCAGGAAGGATATGCTCGTCTGCACCTGATGGCTTTCCTCGGCAAGCATGCTGTTCTGGTTCGTCTTGATGCCTCCAGAGCGGGTGCCGTCGGCGCCCTTCGGCCCGTCGAGCAGATCGAGAATCTTCACCGCGCGCGGCGCCGCTTCCGTTATGAGAATATGCACGGGTGCATTCCAGTCCGCTGACTCCCGGAACGCGAACATCTTCTCGTAAAGGAGAACAAATTCGCCCCGCGCCTTCGTGATCTTCTCGAAAGAGAGCAGCTGAGACGGCGTAAGCAGGTCCTTCTTCGCACTCACGGCGGTATAGCCTTTTTCAGAGAGCTCCCACGGCTTGAAGAATTTCTCCTTGTCGTTCTTTTCGCCCGACAGGAGGTACATGCGAAGTTGAGCGGTGGCAGCGGCAAAATTGCCGCGCGTGTCCGCCATTGCTTTCAGCAATCTCTTACGCTCCGCCGTCGCCTCCTGGCCCTCCTCCTCGTTGATCATCTTGGTGATCTCGGAAAACATTGTTTCGGTGCGCGGACCGGCTTCGGTCACAAGTAGCTTTGTCGCTGGATATGCATCGGAAGTGAACGCGACGGCTTCGGCTTTGTCTTGGGCAGCTCGGAACTCTGCGAGCAGCGCCTTGGCCTCGGCCCATTTTCGGCTGTTCTCCGGGTTGGTAAAATGTACCGCCTTCTCATCGAAGCCGGCAACTGTGGCATCCATTTCCTTCCACATCGCGGCCCGATCTAGCTTGCCTTGCGGATTTCCGGTCAAGAGATAGCCACGCAATGTCGCCAGTGTGGAATAGAGATTGCCGACCAGCTCTGTGCTCGCGAGCGCGACGGGTGTCCGCAGGTTCACCATGCGATCGACGGTCGTGGAAATCCCGCCGACCGCAAACACGGTGTATCCGACTGAAAGCGCGATGATCGCGCATACGGAAAGAAATCCCGAAATCAGCCGGCCACGAATCCGAAGTTTGAGTTTGAAGGGCATGGCAACACTCCGCGGGTCATTGGACCCTTAAAAAGATTGGCAAGAATGGATTTGGATGTGACGCGCTTAGTCGCCGCAACCGACGGCGGCTTTTAGGTCAGATGGCAAAAAGATCCCTCGTGGGGTCACTCGATAATAAAACAGTAGCTCAGGTTTCCCGTCCCTACTTGAGCGTGCAGACCATGGTGAAGACAATTGGCTGCGAGTTGGTTAAGAAGAAATCGACCCTGATTTTCCTCACGCGCGCAAAAATTGCTGCTTCAGCGCGTATGACGAAATTAGCTCGGCGCATTTCGCAAATTTTTGGTTCGCCCGGCCGCGAAATGCGCGAGCAACCCAAAAACTGAGCCCCAAGACGGTCCTTCCAAAGCTACCTATGGAAAGTGAGATAGCCAGCTTGCGACAACTTGTCTCAAATCATCGTCGCGGCCGAACTGCAGGCTCGCCGACAGACGGGAACAAGAACTCGATTCCCGCATCCGAAAAGACGCGACGAAGAATCTCCGTCGTCTCGTCCGACATTGGGGGAGCATCATCGTACTCTTCAAGCCGACGAATGATGGCGGACGAAATCCCCGTTCGCGCGGCCAATTGTTTCACAGACCAATTTAGGATGCCGCGGGCTGCGCGCAGTTGCGCGCCCGTAAGCTGCGATGTTGCCGCGTGTTGAACGGAGAGCTTTTCCTGATGCACGTCAATGGAGAGACCCATCCATTCCTGGATGCTGCCGTCCGCATTGGTGACAGGCACGGCCGTACAATGATACCACCGATATGTATTGTCGGGCTCTCGCAGGCGATGCTCGACGCTGTACCGCCGTCCGGTCTCGACCGAGGCCGTCCAGCTTCTCAAGGCCGCCTCACGCTCGTCTTCGTGAAGAAGATCAGCCCAGCCTTTGCCAAGCAACCGATGCGCCTCTGGTGTCTTCTCGCCATTCGGCAGTGCCGTGATTCGACCGTCGGAACTACCGATCCACAGCAGACCGCCTACCACCTGGGTCAAAGCGCTGTAGCGCTCGGCGTCACTTCGCAGCGTCTGGACCAACCGACGTTGCGCTGTAATGTCGAGAGCGATCCCCAAAATACATTCCGGCTCACCTGCGCTATTCAGTAGCACTTCGGTATGGCAGTTAATCCAGCGCAAAGCGCCATTGGGCCGAATGATGCGAAATTCACCGTCGAGCAACGTCCGATCTATCATCAACTCGCTGGGACCGCGAGTCGGACCGCGATCGTCCGGATGAATCCTTCGTTGGATTTCGGTGTATGACGGCGACACCGCATGCGGATCCAATCCGAGCAGCCTAAAAAAGCCACGCGACCATTGCATCTGGCCGGCTGCATCACAGCGCCAGACACCTGCTCCCAGCTTTTCTTCAATCAAACGAAGCACATCGGATATACCGAGATGTGCCTCCAGCTGCAGCAAATTAACCCCCGTTCTCAAATACAAACATTCAACTCTCAATTGCAGAACAATTCAACACTGATGTTTGAGTGAACCCGGCCATACGGTCGCAGGCCGGTGGAACGTCTCTCCACGGGCAACGCCAACGAGAGAGGGCAACGTCGTGCGGTCCTAGAGACCGCCTACACCTCAACCCGGCCAATCGGCTGCGCGCCATTCGACGAGGCCAATGACCCGAAAATCCCTTCCGGCACTGCTGATTTTCTCGAGCATGGTGGCACTGGTTGTCGCATTCGGATTTCTAGCACAGTAAGACCCGCGGATTGTGTGCGACGTCCTCTTTTCCCCCGATAGCGACTCAAATAGCGGACGTCGTGCACTTCGCATTTGGGCCAAGCGGTAGAGTAGCGCTCTAGATATTTGGAGGGGCCTCTTACCAGGCAGGCCCTGTTGCCGCGAGATGGTCTATGGACGCGAAATCAGCCACACGATTTAAACAGCACGTAGATCGGATCATGGAGAGTTATCCCTGGCGCTCACGCTCGCCCAAGAATCTCCAGTAGCTGAGTTTCTGAGATTGAGGACATCGGTCGGCGATATCATCTCTCGGAATAGACTCCGTGCTTCAGGAAAACATTTACAAAGATTATCCCGGTCTGGATGGCATGAAAGGCTGACTGATAACTTCGGCTTCGGGTCAAAGAACGAACCCGCTCTCGCGGGAGGGCTGGCGGCGCGGTCCGCCGATCACGTCTACCGCTGTAACCGTTTGAACGAGCACAGGTGACGGGCGGGCGCTCCGTCTGCAGGATCGAGGGGTCAAGCACTCCAACCTCAAGACAGGAGCCCCCAATGAGCGAGAAGCCCATCAGCCCGCTGCGCCAACGCATGCTCGACGACATGAACATGCGCAGGTTCGTACCCGATACGCAACGCGAGTACATCCGCGCCGTCAAGAGGCTTAGGGTTTTCCTCAGCCCTCCCCCCGACAGTGCGACGGCGGAAGAGCTGCGCGCGTTCCAGCTGCATCTGACCGAGGCCCTGAGGCGGTGGACGCCGGGTGCGTCGCCTATTTGCGCAAGCCGTTCGCACGGCAAACCTTGCGGGATGCCATTGCGAGAGTACTGGCGTAACAGGCGCGGCGCTCCATCGGGGTAGGTCAATTGGGCGCCCATAACCTCAGCAGACTGAACCGCAGGTTGTTCGGCTAGGTGTGAGGCTAGTGAGAACGGGGCTGTCCGTTTTGATCCTGCGCAAGCCGGAGAGTTGCGGTGCTTGAGCAACGGCCAATGGCGAACTAGACCATGTACTCCGCGAAGTGGACAAGTCCGTTCTGGCTTCAAACCGGAGATGGCCGGCTCGCTAGGGCGCTACGGAACTGCTCAATGTATTCCGCTGGCAGGTCCCTTTGAGATCGCGCGCGTTGCAGCTTCAAGACGGGCCGCGATCTCGCTCATCCGGCGCGCCAGATCTTGGAGCGTTGTTGGCTGTACTGGGCCGGCGCCCCTTGGGGAATTCAGCTCCGTTTGCAGGTGCTCGAACTCTGCCTTGCACCGCTCCAGCTCGGCGAGAAGCATTGCGAGATCATCCATTTGGCCGAATGCGCCTCATTCCGGTGAGCTGGGGCCGTCGTACCAGATCAGGGGCAGGCGCGGCACTTGGGAAATTTACGGGTGGGCCGACCCGCTCTCCGCCGCAGGTCGATGATCCCGAGACACACATCTGGGTAGGAGATCAGCCGGCATTCCTGCTGGGTTGGCGGTTGGCACGTGGGTACTGCGGCTAGTCTGTGTCTGTGGGTGGGCCCGCTGTCCAGGTTAGATCGGAATGGCATCGTGTGGGTTTTCATCGCCGATTTTGACCCCGAAGCTCACGCCGACCTTGATCTCACGTGACCGTAGTTGAACAATTAAATTTTGTGGTGGAGGACATAATGAACAAAGCCATTGTTGCTATCGGGCTTGGGCTTGCCCTGTCGGGCGCAGCATTCGCGCAAGAGAAGTCGGCTAAGGAACAGCTTGTTGGTGCGTGGACGCTAGTCGCTGTTACCAGTGAAATGGACGACGGCCAAATAGGCGAACCCTTCGGTCCTTCCCCAAAGGGTGTGATGATTTTCTCAGATGATGGCCATTTCTCGCTTTTCCAATCGCGCGCGGAAATTCCAAAGATTGCGGCTAATGACCGAGCCAAGGCGACGCCCGAGGAGGCGCAAAGTATCGTGGCGTCAAGCATTTGCCTATTACGGCACATACTCGGTTGACGAAAATACAAAAGGTATGATGGTCAACCTTGCAGCCAGCACCTCCGCGAATGTCGCCGCCATTCCCAATCAGAAAAGAACGATTACTTTGCTAAACTCAGACGAACTAAAATTCGACAATCCCTGAACTCCAAACGGTATGACGCTGCGAACCACTTGGAAGCGCGTAGCGGCGCCCCAGTCGAATTTGAACGGTGGCAATCGCACGCGACATAACGCCACTCTGTAAAAAACCGGAAAACCAACCGGCTGGTTCTCGTCAGATGGTGTCAGAGCGTTGGGCACCAGACGAAAATCGGCCCCGACCAACACGGGGGCTGGCGGTCGGGGGCCGTCCCTTCCAGTGCGCCACAGGCGGCGGTCGTGGGCACACGCGCTGACGTTCGGGTAGCGACAAACCGGTACACCAACTGGCGCGCGCTCTTTCAGGCCGCAACGTGTGGATTGACAACTGTATAGCCGCGCAACGATCGCGCGTGCATCCTTGTCGCGTGTCCGCCTGAGTTGGCGTCATACGCCATCCAAATGTCGCCTCTGAGATGCTGTTCTAGTACGAAGACGTGCCCACGGCGTGCCGCGACCATTCCGGGCGACGGCGACGTACGCGGAAAGCGTAGCCAGTTGGCTGCGAGGTTTAGTTCAGGCACCACACGACCAAACACGCGCAGCGCTGCGCCACAACCACAGAATGCCGCCGGGCAGCCGGGCGGCCGACCCCCGGCGATCCGGCTCTCAGCAGGGACACTCATCGCCAAGCTGTTGGCTGCGGTTACTACGAGTTGTTTGGGACGATACGCCTGCAGTGAATATTGCGAAATTCGTTCGCCGCGCGTCTGCGCGGACGAGAAGTCACATGGCATGATCACGTTGCATTCGGGCGCGTGGCCGATGCGGTAGGGTCTTGCTTCCGAACAGATCGAGCTGAGGACAACGAAGAGACACGCAGAAAATACTTGCTTGAACATTGCAGGGCTCCAAAATGAGGTCCTGCCCCGAGTACCAAGCAACAAACAACAATTTGGCCGAAAAGCGGCCAAGGTTAACAGCGATCGCGGTCCAATATCGTCAACCCTCACGGCCAGACGTTGCGACGCTATCTGATTAACTCGCAGAGAGAGAGAGAGAGAGAGAGAGCCTTGCACTCGTCCGACTTGTCAAGTCTGCTCCGGGGTGACCACCGGCAACGCTCGGATCGAAGCGATATAATTTCCGCTTCGCGCCCCTGAGCGGCTGCCGGTGTAGATGGAGCCCTAACAAACGGCCCCGACGCATTCCACGTCGGGCCCTTAAGATCGTCGAGCCGGTTACATCCGCCGTGCCCTCTGATGCTTGATGTGTCGATTACCGCCCACGATCTAGTGCAGAGCGTGCACTGCGGCCGCAATAGCAAGGCCGTTTGAACAGTCGTCATAACACGCGCGTCGATGTTAATGCCACGAGGTTCCCGCACCTGGACGGTTGCTCGGGCAACAATTAAAAGTCGAACCGCTCGTTCCTGCGCGCCATGAAGATTTTGGAAGCCACGAGCCGCGGCGAAATGTCAATTCATGATCGTAAGCAGATCCGAACCAACCCGGCGTAGCTCTCGCTTTTTCTCGACCGGTCAGCCCGAGCTCTCACGCACCAGCCGGGCAATTCTGCGAGGACCATCCCACACCTCTACGGCGGGGTACGTATCGAGAAATTTCTCTGCTCGCGTTCTGGCGCCTTCATCCGTCGGACTGTCTTGATAAACCGCCCGAGCAACGCCGGATAAATCGACCACATACGCAACGTACCGCATGGCAGTTCCCAAGTGCCGGAAGCTACAATACGACTCCGCCAACTGTGACGGCCTTCGTTTCATCTTACTTTCGAACCTTTGACGAGCGCCGGCTGGTGATCGAGACTTGCTCTTGGACAACCTGCCGCGCCTCCACCTCGCCTGTTTGGTTTAGGAGGGCAGGAACTCTCTTTCGGACGTTCTCTTGCCAGCCATCGCAGTACTCTAGAACAATTTACGAGGCTCCCAAGATCGACCTATGGCTTAGGAACCAACCGGCGCCTACGGACCCGAATACCCGAATATCCGTTTCGGTTGGAGTTCGTTCCGCAATGGGGACCGGGGCGCCCCTTCCCCGGTGAGCCATGCTTGCGCAGGGGTCGGGGCCGTTCCGCGCGACGCGCGCTGCATTCACAAGATCCTCCTTGCGCGAGGATCTGTAATGGCGCGCCTCGCCCCCGCCGAAAGTGGTTCGCTACAGAGGAGGTGGCGCAGGCTTGGATTGATGAGAACGATCGGGAGGGCGTCGGCTTCGAATACGAGGTGATCGGCGCGCCAGCGTGAACTTCATTGGCAAGCCATGTCGCAGAGCCACCGCGCGGCCGCCCGACGGATAGGATCGAGAGAACAACCCCTCGCGCGTGGCCCAATTGTGCCGAAACATACAGCCAGCCAGGGCGCGCGCGAAAGCTGCGGCGTGGTCATCCGAGGTTCAGGAAGGAACGTCTAAGGTTGGTCAGCGGGGATGGGCTCCGCCGGAGTAGCATGGATGAAATACAAACTTACACTTGCCGCAATAACCGTTCTCGGTGGGGCGGCATTCTCAATTGCAACGGCATCGGCAATGCCCGTTGCTCCGTTGGGACAATCAAACATCGCGAACGTTGAGACGGTAGCTCTGGTTTGCGGCCGGCACGGATGCGTCCGAACCCGCCCGGTCTATCGTCCTGCCTATCGCCGCGGCGTAGTCGTCGTTCGTCGGCCTTATGCCCATCGGTACTATCGGCGCTACTGATCAGAGGTTTCGTTCACGTAAACTGGCGTACCCTACTTGTAAAAAGGCCGCCAACTGAGGCGGCCTTTGGTTCTTTGCTCAACCGTTTTAGTGAGGAGAGAGGACAGCGGCCACGTTAAACGCCAGTGGAACCAGAGCGCATGCGCCAGCTGAGAGCAGTCCCTATGTCACCGGCCTCCTTCGCGCATGCATTCCTGTGGGAGAAGTGGTAGCCAACTGCTGAGGTCCGACATTTTCTGGCGTTATTTGGACGTCATCCAACAACTTCGCGAGTTCGTTTCGGAGATTTATGTTCATAGCAATTGCTCCGAGGCAGTTTCGCTGAAGAAGCGCGAAAGACGCAAACTGCCGGCGATTGGAATAACACAGAAGAGCCGTGTACGGTTGCGATCCACTGCGAGCGAGGCTGGATAACGCGCGGAGCTTCTTAGGCGGCTCGCGGCATCTCGCCCCACGAGCTGCCCGTGGCCCGTTCAATGTCCTGCTCGTCTCTATAATCAGGCGAAGAGATTCACGCCACTGAACCGCCTGCACGCCAGGCCAGGTTGACGCTGCTTCGCAAAGCGTCGAGCTCTAGAACGGCTCGCCGGTTCTCGTGAATGCGCTGCAGCGGACCATCTGCTTGTTGCACTGCTTCCACTCTTCGCCATGCAACACATTCAAATCGGTATCAGATGACCTCTCTACACATGAATCCCGATGTGCCGGAACGCGCCTTACGAGTTTGCATTGTTTGTCAGTCTGGTGATTTGTAGTGAGGTCGATCATGCGTCCGCTTTCTGGAATGATCGTGATTGCAGCGGTCTCAATCTGGACGGGGCTTCACGCCGCCCCAGCCGTTGGGCAAACATTCAATGATAGATGGTCCATCGTGCCAGACGCTCACGCCGAGCCCGCTCCTGAAGGACTCGATAAGACAAAGAAGGAGGAGCCGCAAGCGCAACGCCCGAGCGGACAAGAGCCCCTGAAAGATCGTTCAGGCGCTCAATCTTTCAATCGAGTTATTTCCGGAAAAGCCTCCTACTATTCGTATTCCAAAGGCAAGACAGCGAGCGGTTCATCGTTTGATCGGAATCTACTAACCGCGGCGCATCGCCGTCTGCCGTTCGGCACGAGAGTCCGCGTCATTGATCTTGAGACGAACAAGTCGGTGGTGGTTCGTATCACCGACCGCGGACCATGGGTCCGTGGCCGCGTCCTCGACCTCTCGCTGGCGGCTGCGCGCAGCTTGGGGATTACGAATCGTGGCGTGGCTCAGGTTCGTGCTGAGGTGTTGTAGCGGACGACCATGCCCTGCGAAAACACGCGACCGCCGCCCACGCGCCCTTACGTCAATAGTCCGCCTTTTGGCCTGAAACGAATCTGCCGTGTCTCTAAAGAACCCTGACGCTATCGCGGCCCTCGTATCCGTCCTCAGGCTCGTCCACGGAGACGAAGTCGCGCGAACCATGCTCCTGGAGGGTATGAGCCTCGCCACGCTGACGGACACGATGTTCTCCGCGCCGATAGCACATCGCGATGCCGTTCGATACGTCGCGAGTGCCTTAGATGACTTCGCCATTACACCAGAACTTGGCTCCGTCTGGCATCTTCGTTACCTGTATGATGATCAACCCGGCTCATTTCGCGTCGTCGATATGGAGATAGCCACGCCGGCCGGTACGCTGTCCAGCAACGACCTTTGGCTTCGGCTGCCCGTCTAACTTGCAATGCGGACCGTGCTTCGACGATTAGCCGGAGCCCCCTGCCCTACGTGCCGGCCTTGTAGGTCTGGATCGTGCCGGCCGTTATCTCACAGCATGAGAGGGCGCGGCTGCAGCTCATCGATGCCTTTCCCGGCAGGGCTGCGTCTTTACATGCCATGGCCTGAGCCCGGTTGGCCGCGATGATCCAACTGCTCCCGCGCCCGTTCACGTAGGCGAAATTGCGAGATCGGTGACGCCCAGCGAGCTCTGAAATCTTGATCTAACTTGCATCCTGCGTGCAGGCTGGCAGCTCTCTTAAATCCGCGGGGGATCGACCTTCCGAGCACGAACGCGACGAAGAGCGACTGCAAGGAAGATTTTAGAAGCTACAATCGAAACCGGCGTGTGCAGAAAGTATTCGCAGTTGAGCGGCACGAGGCGTGCCAAAGGACACTATGCCCGTCGAAGTCGGAAGAGCCCAGCAGGACAAAGAAGTTCAAATCCTTGCAGGCGGATGTCCACAGTGGCATCACGTATCGCCATTTAGCCGAGTTACCGTAGTTCCTTACTGTAGCTTATTTCTAGAGCCGTCCACGGTTTGCGAAAAATGAACGTCTTCGCGAAAGCTTAGCGCCCAGAGTTCGGAGGAGTGGATATCCTCGGCGCGGCGAGAACCAGGGACCAGTAGCTCGCCCCCTTCCGCGAAAGCGCTCTGCGTTTTTTCCGCGCGGAGCTTGTCACTTCTACGGTTCGAGCCACGTTGACACATTAGATCGCGGGAGCCGCTAGGCTCAGTCGCGCTTGACCCGAAGTGAGGTGTGGGGCTCCCGGCTGACGGTTAGCCTCACAAGCCACCTGCGGAATCCTCCGCGAAAAGTGTGGAGAGGTAGTCTGGAGCGGCCGGATTATGGGCGCGATGATGATGCGCAAGGAGCCCGCGAGCGCGCCCAGGAGGCCGTTCGAGAAGCCGACGGGCGGAGGCGGAAGCCTGGTCCGTCCGCATGGAATGCTACGGGGGCCCTGCGCAGCCCTGCCCGACGATCGATCAATGCTTAGTGGCGGACTCGCCTGGCTGGAGGTTGAGTGCGCCCGCTGCAAGACACGCGAGCCTGCCATTCGACGTCATACATCGGCATAAGCACACGCCGCTCTGGAGTTTAGGCGCTTTTTCCTGCCTCGATCAGCCTCGAACTTTCGGCGATCGGACTCATTTGCCGACGGCGCCTTCGCGCGCAGCGCTGGGCCCGAGCGCACAGGCTAAAACTGTGCTAAACAACGAAAGTCAGCACCATCGTCAAGGGTTCACATGGAGCACCAAATGGCTTCCACGCGGGACGACAGCGTCGCGGAACGGCAGATCGCGGAGGAGCTTTCGCACCTGACGCGCAAGGCGGAAGACGGTGCCTCGGTCCAGCCGACCATGGAGACGTCTCGCGCACCGGCAACGAACCATCAACCGACGAAACAGCCCCACGTGGCCTTCGTCTGCTCTCTGTTGGCTGTGTCCTTTGCTGCTTGGTGGTGGTGGTCGTCCTCCGCACAACCGGCGATGAGGGCCCCTTCGGACCCTGCACCCCTGACGCGGGGCCCCCGAGATGCTGCGGCGCCGAAAGACGCGGCGCCGTCTGCAATCGCCCTGGTTTCCGACTTGACGCAGCAGCTGCAGTCGATGACGCGCGATCTCGCTGCCTTGAGGCAAGCAGTCGAACAGCTTAACGTGACGCAAGAGAAATTGGTCCACGACAATGAAAATGTGGCGCGCCAACTCAAGACAGGCCAGGAAGAACTCGCACGTAACAGCCGTGTCATCGACGATGTCAAAGGGATCCAGATCCAGATGGCCCGCGAAAGTCAAACGCTCACCGATCGCCTCAACGCAAACCAGGAGCAACTCGCCCGCGCCACGGCGAACGCCTCAGCACCAAAGGAGATGATGCCTGAAGGTACGAACGCAATCCCAGAAAAGCCACAGGTCATGCAGGAAGTACCATTGCCGCGTCCACGGCAGTCGGCCAATGTTGCCCAGGCGCCAAAGCCGGCGCCAATTGCCAGACCGCAAGCTATAAAACCGCAACCGTCGTTATCGTGGCCATGGTCGCGCTAAGCCGCGACCGACCTGCTCCTGCGGCCGAAACTAAAGCTATGGAGACGGGCGCCGTTGACTGCGGCTCCTATTCAGACTTTCGGATCTGGCCCGCTGTCGCCCCGCGGTCCCTTTCGCTACGTAATCGCCCTCCCGTAGACCTTGTAAACCCGCGAAATCATCAGGATGATCGGCGAGTCGTAGCATCGCTCGCGAGGCCTTCATGCGAAAATGCGAAGTCGCCGTGCTGGGTCTAGGACTCATGGGCGGAGCAGCGCTCAACTCATTGTTGGATGCCGGCGTCGATGCGCTCGGCTTCGACCCTGTCGGACCCGGTTCGGATCGAGGCTCGTCACATGGTTCATGTCGAATTTTCCGTCGCTTCAATTTCGAAAACCCCAACTACACCAGCCTGAGCGACGAGGCTCATGCCGGTTGGATCCGGCTGCAGGCCGAAAGCCGTCAAACGGTTCTGACGGAAACCCCTGTTTTGGAGGCAGGCCTCCCCGGCTCTGCGATGGTGGCGTCGTCACGCGCGGCCGCGATCGCGAAAGGGCGCCCTGATCCGATGTTGACCGCGACCGTAGCGAACAAGGAATTTCCGGCTTTCGCCCTGCCCGACGACTGGGACGTCGTAGTACAAGACGGTGGCGCGATACTGCGGACCGGTGTCGTCATGAGACTGATGCGCTCACGCGCCGGCAACCGTGTGATTCCGGAACGCGCGAGCTTCACGCCGCACCACGACGGCGTATCGATCCGCACGGTGACCGAAGAGTTCTTCGCCGAGCGCGCGATTCTGGCGCTGGGTCCATGGCTCGGTCGCGCACTCCCGACACTGGGCGCGCTGCTCAACGTGACCCGACAGGCGGTCGGCTGGTTCAAGCCGACCCGCCCTGACACTGTGGCGCTCGGTCGTTTCCCGATCTTCATTCTGGACCGAGGTCCGAACGACGTGGTCTACGGCTTTCCGGACTTCGAACAGCGCGGCGTCAAAGCGGCGCCTCACAACCACGGGCCCGTGGTCGGCCCCGACGACTGGGGTCCGCAGGCCACCGAGGCCGAACTCCGCCCGGTCGGCGATGCGTTGGCGGCCCTTGTCCCGGGCGCGGCCGGGCCAATCATCGATCGAGACGTCTGCCTCTACACCAACACCGTGCCCGCCGACCGCCTGCCCGATGCGGGCGAGGAATTCGTCATCGATCGCTGGCCGGATTCCCGCCTAATCGTCTGCTCCGCGTGTTCAGGCCACGGTGCGAAGTTCGCGCCTGCCATCGGGCAAAGGCTTGCCCGACTGGCCACCGATCCGTCCTACGAAGCGGAGTCCTTCTTTCAGCTTTCCCGATATTCTCAATTCGCCTGAGCGGATATCGCGGCGTGGCCGGATCGGCTACGTTACCCTAGCGGTGTCACTGGCCGATATGTTCTGCGCCGGCGAGCTTCGGCGCGGGACCTCCGAATTCGCGCGCGAAGACTATTGAAGCGCGAATTGAGCCTTGAGCCGTGGTGTGAATCGGCGTGGCCCGAGGCTGATCGGCACGATAAGTCTCTGATTCACATCACATTGGAGGGGGCATGCTTCGATGCCGATTCACATCCCGGCCTTCCGCCGACCTGCACGCTCGTCGGCCGGACGTGCCGCGGTGGTCTCGCAGCGGCGAGCAAATCCTGTAGCTTGTAACCGTAGTTAGTCACGTCAACCGCGCCTCACCCCACCGAAAATTTTAGAATCCTCAACGCCTTGGTCATTCCCGTTTGGAGGAGCGGTGATCCTCGGGTAGGCGGGATACGTACTCGTCCACATTCCGGACCAGCGGAGCACTGATAAGGTTTTGCGTATTACCTTATCAGTTGGCCAGCTGACTCCGCTTCGTATGAAAGCTTATCAGTCGATCAACTGACCCCGTTTTGACTCGAAAGCTGATGAGTTCGCCATCTGGCTCTGTTTCGTACGTCTGCTTATCGGTTTTGTAGGAAGCAGAACCGTTTAGCATTTTTCGGGTATCGCTCGCTGGGGGAAAAATCAATAAAAAAACTGCTCGACTGCTGCAGCTCAGGTTCTCTCGGTAGGGGAGAGATGGCATTCTCCGACGGGCACGCGTTGAGGACGGACTACGGTACGCCGTAGCGCGCGAATTCCTCGGCGATGTCGCCCCGGACAGCTTTCGCGGCCGCGACATCGGCTTCTCCCGAAGCCGTCTCGCCGCGGCGGATCTTTGCCCGGCCGCGACCGTACAGCGCGGCGGCGAGCGTGGGGTCGATGCGTAGCGCGGCGTCGTAGTCGGCGATGGCCGCATCGGTCCGTCCAGCCTTGAGGTGGGCGAGCGCGCGGGAATCGTAGGTCGCAGCCGTATGCGCGCCCGACCCGATCGCCTTGTCGCAGGCTTCCACCGCGCCTTGCGGGTCGCCCGTGCTCGCCCGGATCCAGCAAAGGCCGCTCCAAGCCACTTCCATGTCGGCGTTCAGACGAGTCGCGGCGGTGTAGTCGCTTTCGGCGCGTACGAGATCGCCCTTCTTCAGCCAGGCCTGGGCGCGGTTGACGAAGGCGCCGGGGTATGCCGGCTGGAGGGCGATGGCTCGGTCGAAATCCTCCATCGCGGCGTCGTAGTCGCCTGTCCTCAGTCTCGCCGCGCCGCGGTTGTTGACGGGCTTGGCGAAGGTCGGATCGATGCCTATGGCCGCCTCGAAGTCGGCGACAGCGCGGTCGTAGTCGACCTTCGCTGCGTAGGCGATGCCGCGGTTGTTGTGGGCGATGGCCAAGGCCTGTGGCCCGCCACGGCCGGCTGCGATGAAGGCAGAGCAGGCCTCGATCCTCCGGTCGGGGGACGAAGCGGCGTTGCAGAGCTCGACGTTCCGGAATTGACCTTCCGGCTTCTGCGCCGACGCGGGGGCGGCCAGCAGCAGGATCATAACTGGCGCCGTCCCGAAGACCTTCAGCATCCCCGGCAGATGCCGAGAGCGCGGTCGGCCCTCCGCTGCCGGGGAGGCGCAACGGTCGGACCGGCCTTCCGCTTCATGACCGCATCCTTGCCCTCCTCGATCAGGGTGGCGAACTTGACCGTGCCGTCGTCCGAAATCTCGATGTGGGGCGTGGTGCCCCGGATCCCCAACGTCGCCACCGGCGTGTCCACCTTCATGCTCCCGGTCTTGGCGACGCTGCCGGCGACGAAGGTGAAGGTGCCTCTGGTCAGGCTGATCAGGGTTGAATTGTCCTTGCCGTCCGGATCGTAGACGAACTCGCTCATTTCCATGCTGGCGTTACTCGACAGGCTGAAGGAGCTGCCGTCGGCGAAATTGATACCGAGGCGCCCGTCGGCGCCCGTCCTGACGACGTCGCCCCGATAGACTGGATCGCCGACCTTCGCGCTGGCCCCGTTCTCGGACAGTCTCGCCTGCACAACCGCGGCATCGATATGCTCGATCACTGCCTTGCCAGCGACGGTCACGACCTTGCCGATTGGCTTGACGTCCTGCGCCCGAAGCGGCGCAGGCGGATACGCCACTGCAACGAGCAAAAGGCAGAGAAGTCCTGCGACCGTCCTTAGTCCGTGCATGCGTCGCTCCCGTCCGTGAAGTGCCCGCTTCGGCGGAATGATGCCAGAGCGCGCCCGGCGCACCATACCGCATGTTGCGACCGCCACTCTTTAGTCGCAACGGACGATGGTCCCGACCGCTCAGCGCCAACAAAAGAGCGCATTTGCGCGCACTCAGTCAACATTTCGTGAAGGGGTCTCGGGATGACAAAGCGTAGTCTGATGCGCAAAACCGGACACCTCGGCGGGTGGACTCACACGCGATCCATGGGTCCGGCCGCTTCGGCGGAAGCGGGCAGCATGCGAGGCGTTCAAGATGTCGCTCGCACGTGTCTTCACCGGTCTTTGGCCGGCGCAGAACCAACGCAGTCCGTCGTCCGTCCGCGGCGGGCGCGCTGTAGAGTCGGCGGTTGTCGCGAGACTCGGATGGGCCGGAGCGCTGTCTTTCGTCCCGTTGATCCTGACGGCGCTGAAAGAAGCGTGGGCCGCCGATCCCGATCTCGCGTTGTTCGACGATGCCTCCATCACCTACAAGGGCTTCGAGCATGGCACCTTCGAACTCATCACGAAGGAGGCGGTGCCGCGCCACATCATCGTGGACGATCCCGGGCAGACGGTCATCCTCAGCAAGACCGGATCGTCCGTCAGCTTCGCGCAGGTCGCCAACAACGCTTCGCGGATGGAGGACCTGCAGAGCCGGCAGCAGGACGTGCTCGACAACTACTCGAAGGACCATGGGCCGTCCGGATCCGGCACGCCTCCGGGCGAAGCGGTCGATCAGACGCTGCAGCCGATCGATTTCCACGCGCCGGACGGGCCCAATCCACAACATGCCCTTCCCGGGCTGGTGGTGCCGGCCAGCTTCGTGCCGGATGGGCCGTTGATCCATTCGCCACCGACACTGACGCTCGGGTCGGGCCCCGTCGAGATCGACACAGTCGCGTTCGATGAGTTCTCGGCGAGCAGCGGCAGCTTCTCGGCCACGAGCTTCGGCTCCGGCACGACCCCGACCTTCGGCATCGCGGGCGGCGCGATCGGCGCTTTCACCGTCGCGGGCGCAAGCTACGACGTCGAGAAGGCCGGCTCCTTCGGAATCCTGTACTTGAACAGCGGGACCGGCGCCTACGCCTACGTACCGAACAACGACGCTATCAACGCGTTGAAGGCGCCGAACGCCGACAGCTTCACGATCACGGCGTCCGACGACTTTGCCTCGGCAAGCCAAACCTTCACGATCGACATCGCCGGCACCGACGACGCGGCAGCGATAAGCGGCGAGACCGGCGGATCCGTCGCCACGATCGCCATGACTGCCGCCGCAATCGCGGCGGCGGCCATGGCGCACCACGTCCCAACCGCGACCGGCAAACTCGCCGACACCGATGTCGACGATCCGGCCAACACGTTTACGGCGGTGAGTTCTCCGCATGCCAGCGACAAAGGCTATGGCAGCTTTACGATGACGTCCGACGGGCACTGGACCTATGCGCTGGATTCCGCCAGCGCCGCGGTGCTGGCGCTAACGGCGGGCCAGACCCTGACAGACACCTTCACCGTGACCACCATCGGCGGCACGCCGCAGGTCGTCACGATGACCATCCAAGGCGCCGACGATCCGGCCGTCATCTCCGGGGACACGCATGGTCGCGTGGTCGAAGCAGGCGGAGCCGACAATTCCGCGCAGGGCGTCCCAACCGCGTGCGGCCTTTTGACCGCCACCGACGTCGACGGCCCGTCGAACGCGTTCGATCCCGTCAAATGTCCGGAGCCGAGCGACCACGGTTACGGCAGCTTCACCATGACCGCGGATGGGCACTGGACCTTCGCGCTCGACAACGGCAACTGCGCGGTGCAGGCGCTGAACGCAGGTCAATCGCTGACTGACGATTTCACCGTGAGGGCCGCGGACGGTACGGCACAGACGGTGACGGTCACCATCGAGGGCGCCAACGACGCCGCGGTCGTCTGCGGCGATATTTGCGGACGCGTGACCGAGCCAAGCAATTCCTGCGAACCCCCGCCAAGCGCCAGCGGCACCTTGTCCGAGCGGGACGTCGACAATCCCGACGACACCTTCACGGCCACGACATGTCCGCAGGCGAGCGACCACGGCTACGGCAGTTTCACGATGACGACCTGCGGCACGTGGACATATGTCCTCAACCCCGACAATCCCGCGGTCCAGGCCTTGAGGTCTTGTGACGCGCTGACCGACACCTTCACCGTGACCACGATCGACGGCACGCCGCAGATCGTGACCGTGGTCATTCAGGGCGCCGACGACCAAGGCTTTGACAACCGGGCCGAGCCCGCGTTCCATTTCGAGGCGGGTGCGGAACAGCAGCATGCCAGCTCGACGCCCCCAGCGGTCACTTCCTCGGTACCCGTCGCCGCGCTCAATCCGGAGTACGATTCCGCCGCGGCCGCATGGCCCCATCCGGCCGATGAGGCGCCGGAGGGTTGGCGTTTCGACGGGGAGGCTGCTGGCGAGGGCGGACAGCTACCCTTCCAACACGATCTGATCCTCTGAGAGCCGCCGACGCCTTCGTCGCGTCCGGCTGATTGGCGTTTTCCGGGGCGCTCCCATGGCTGCGCCGATCACATTCATGGACCCGCACCGCCATCAGCTGCACGGCCATCAAGAAGCTGCACGGCCATCAAGAGCCATGAAGGGGCGCTACTTCATTTCCGCTCCGAGGCACGATAATAATGAGTCATTGTAACCTCCAAAATCATACTCGGAAAGGCGACAGGAGCAGCACTTGCAGGATTCGCGATGTCCGCTTCGGGTCAATCGCGTCGGTCGGCCGTTCGGTTGACCACTTCTCGTCGGCCCGACAGCAGACATTCGCATCAGGCCGCCGCTCCGAAAAAAGGTCCAGCCGACCACGGCTCGATCGCGGATAGCTGTCCGCTTTGGGTCGCCAGAAGGAAAGCGTCCCGACTAAAGCGTTACGACACCCCGAACCAACTTCGCTTTAAACCTTTGATTACCGACGGTGAGAATTGGCAGATTGCAGAGTAAAAGCCCCAAAAGGTTTACGTCACTTTGCCGCCTCGAGGCCCCTTGATATTTTCGAGCTACTTGGAACTTATCCTTTCGGAGGTTGTTTACTGCTGTTGTCTAAGTGGGGGAAACAATGAAAGCGTCGGTAGTCTCGACGGATTCGAGCGATAGCTCGACTGCAGGCGAATTTCTGGCCACCGAAATACGAAGATCCCTAAGCACACCGCCTGCTGCCTTGGTGTTATTTGCAGCTCCTCAGCATGACCACGGAGCGATACTTTCTGCCATAAAAAAGGAGCTGCCCGATACCATCGTTGTTGGAGCTTCATCTGCCGGCGAGTTTACGAATGTGAGCAGTGGTCAAGGCTTGGCGTGTGCACTGGGGTTGGTGGGCGACGATGTGGTCTTCTCACATAGTGTTGGACGTAACCTCGCGATGGATGCCACTGCGGCAGCCCAGGAGATAGTTTCGAGGTTTACACCAACACCGCCCGGACGATTTGCGTTTCGGGCTGCTCTCGTTCTAGCTGATGCTCTAGCTGGGCATGCTGATATTTTAGTAGATCAGTTGACGTTAGCTACAGCCGGTCAGTATCAGTTTTTTGGTGGAGGAGCGGGGGACAACGCTCAATTTCAAAAGACCACTGTATTTTGTGGAGAAGAAGTTTTGTCCGACGCCGCGGTGGCATTGGAGATTCTCTCCTCGAAGCCGATCGGCGTGGGTGTTAGTCACGGCTGGAAACCTGCGTCCCGAGCCTATCGCGTCACGGCGAGCGACGGCATGAAAGTGATAAGCCTTGATGGGTTTCCAGCGATCGAAGCATTCGTAGAACACGCGGAAGAGACTCATCAGAACTTGGATCGGAAAGAACCGTTACCATTCTTCCTGCACAATATTATTGGGGTTGATAGCGGAGCTGAACATCGCTTGCGTGTTCCTCTGGCTGTGGATGAGGAAGGCGCAGTTGTGTGCGCCGCTGAGGTCCCCGTTGGTTCAGTTGTAAGAATTATGAAGACTAGCACGGCATCCGCAGTTTCTGCCGCGAAGCAGGCTGCAAATGCTGCTTTGGATGCATTAGGCGGCCCCCCAGCGGCGGCCCTTTTCTTTGATTGCGTCGCTACTCGCCTCCGTATGGGAGACGAGTTCGGGTTGGAACTCTCAAGCCTGCAAGAACGATTTTCGGAAGTGCCGTTGACGGGGTGTAACACCCACGGTCAAATCGCCCGAGCGGAGGGGCAGTTCAGTGGCTTTCACAACTGCACTGCAGTCGTTTGCGTATTTCCCGAGTAGGTCACTTGAAGGATGACGGGGCTCATCTTTTAAGTGGTTTTGCCAACGCCAACGGGAGGCGAGAAGCTGCCGCGCGATTAGCCAAGTTTATGGGAGGCGATGCTTTCCTCATTTTCTTGAAGGATGAAGAAACGGGGAGTTTTACGCCAGCTCAGGGATTTGACCAGCGCCTGCCTGGCGGCCCGTCTTGGCGAGCGTTTTTGAAGCAAGCATCAAGCTGCTGTGAGTTCTTCGGAGAGGTAGCATTTCCCGACGCTAACACGCTCGTTCCCGCGGTCGCTCGTTCGACCCCTGCGGCAATCCTGGTATTTGTCGGCAGGAACTTGTCTATCCCTTGGAATGATATCGAATCGAGCCTTCCGCTTTTAATTGAACTACTAAAGACTGAAGCGCGGGTTCATATGGCCCTAGCGCGCGCAAGTTCTGCCACGGAGGCGGCTACTCACGCAACGCATCTTGCGAGAGCACTCGATGGTGCGCGTAAAGATGTGTCCGCTACGTCCTTAAAGCTACAGCAACTCAATGCGACGCTGGAACAGCGTGTAGCGGAAGAAATCGCGCGTCGAACGGAGGCCGAAGCAGCGCTGCGCCAAGCTCAAAAGCTTGAGGCCATCGGTCAGCTTACCGGCGGTGTTGCACACGACTTTAACAACCTGCTTACGGTGATCATGGGTGGTCTTGATACGATCGGACGGCAGATCGCAAGCATGTCCGATGCGCCACAGTTTGGGCGCATCATGCGAGCGCAGGCGATGGCGCATCATGCATCCCAGCGCGCGGCCACACTCACCGCCCGCTTGCTAGCTTTTTCACGTCGCCAACCGCTGGATCCAAAGTCCATTGATGTAGATCGCTTGCTCGGGGGAATGAGCGAACTGCTCAAGAGCACTTTAGGAGAGCAAATCAGGATCGAGATAGTTGGCAATGCCGGTTTGTGGAGCGCCTTTGCTGACGCATCGGAACTAGAACATGGCATCCTCAATCTGGCGGTTAACGCGCGGGATGCAATGCCCGGCGGCGGACGACTTACAATCGAGACCGGCAACACCTGGCTGGATGATGAGTATGTTGCCGCGCTCCCAGAACCCGTGCCTCCCGGCCAATACGTTTTGGTTGCTGTCACCGACACTGGAACCGGAATGGATAAGGCAACCCTGGATCGCGTGTTCGAGCCGTTCTTCACGACTAAGGAGGTCGGCAAAGGAACTGGGCTGGGGCTAAGTCAAGTTTACGGGTTCGTGCGACAGACGGGTGGCCACATTAGGATTTATAGCGAACCGGGGCATGGCACGACGGTCAAACTCTATCTTCCTCGGTCCAAGACTGAACCCGACAAGCAGGAAGATCGCAGTATTCCGACAGCAACAATGTTACGGGGGAATGAGGCCATCCTCGTTGTGGAAGATCATGACGATTTGCGCGCGTATTCATCCGGTGTGCTCCGCGATCTCGGATATCAAGTTTTCGAAGCAGCCGACGCGGCATCAGCGATTGCTTTCCTTGAATCATCTCGCACCATCGATCTTCTCTTCACCGACGTCGTGCTCCCGGATGGCCTTCACGGACGTAACATCGCAGATCGGGCTAGAAGGTTGCATCCAATGATCAAGGTGCTGTTCACGACGGGCTACACACGGAATGCGATAGTCCACAACGGTCGACTTGATGCGGGGGTCAACTTGTTGAGCAAGCCATTTACCTTTCGCGGTCTGGCGGAGAAAGTACGAAGAATTCTTGACGAACAAACATGACTGAAATCGGATCGAGGCTATTCATTTGCCGGCCTTCGGATGGGTGCCGTCCTTCTCCTCCCGAAGTTGATCGTTTTCCAGATGCCGGAATGCTCAAATCCTCTGCGGAATCGCGAGACATAAATATTCGCCATCATTCGTCCAATAATTTCGGGGTTGCATGCGCAACGACTTACGCGAGACGTATCTGTTTGAAGCCAGGCCAGTTCTGAAATGGCGCTTGCATTTTCAGTGCGAGTCTAATCCGCTGAACCGCAGCCTCCCCTTCACGGTTTCATCGGAAGCAGCCGTTATCGGCCGGCCGGGCAAGCCTTCCGGAATGGATAGGACACTGCCATCTGATTCCCCGCGCTGCCCATCAACGTCCTTCGCCACTGCGATCTCAAGTCGGTCGCAGAAAGTTGCGCGGGTGCGTCGGCTCTTCTTGACTTCGCAACCGTAGCCTACTCAACTGAGAGCAGTGATGTTGCGAGGTGCGTCATGGAGCAGGAATTCTACCAGGGTCTCGCGCAGCGGGTCCGCGCCATCGCCCCGAAGGCCGATCCGTTCACCCGCCGTCGGTTGCTGGATCTCGCCAAGCGATACGATGCGAAGGGCAAGCCGGCGTCCCGGTCCGGAGCAAGCGAGCGGCCGCTCCCGGGGCCGCGCACAACGCCACCGCCATCGATCTTCTCCGGACCGGGCGAGGCCTGAGGCACCGGCGCCAGCAGCCACCTCAAAGGCCGTTTGTGATGAGATCACTCTCACCCGCTCCACGAACTCGGCCGGGAATCAAGAGTGCCAGCAGTGCCCCTCGAAGAAATCGAAAATGAGAATTGAGAATATGCTGAAAGCAGCACTCTCCAGGAACGCCGGGGGAGAGGGTGCGATGCCGGAGGCACAGAGCGGAATCAGCCGGCGGATTCGCATTTGAAGCAGCGCCACGTCGAGGGCGCGTTGCAATTGCAACTTTCGGCTTCTTGCAACCCGGACAGGCGGGAATGGAGCGCGGCATCGGGTTCGAGACGCAGGAGCCGTGCAGAGAATTTAGCTGAAGGGATTCGACGCGCTGGCTAACTCAGGAGAACTTCGAATATGATCCTGCGGAGGCTTCCGTGGCAAGCCTTTCGGCCTGTTCGGCGAGTACGGGCCCGCTGATTGCGTATCCGGGATCAGTCTAAGCCCCACTGCGAGGACAAGGGCGCACCGGGCCGGACGGACACGCTGAAGATAAAGTTCAAGGACTTCGGGATCATCACCCGCAGCGGTCTGTCTCCGTGGTGGTCTCGAGCAGAGACGACCTCGAGCGCTGTCCATCGCACTGCTTCAAAACGCGATGCCGCTTCCCAGGCTGGTCCGGCTGTTGGACGTCTCACTCTCCTCGCTGCAAGGGGAGGGCTTGGCAGAGCCGCAGTTTGGCCTGCCGATCTGATAGTCGATGGAAGCCACTAACTTCCCTAGGCAGCCGCGCGGGTTCGATGCAGCGGGAGGGCCATCAGGTGTCCTGAGATCGACCTTCGCGCCGAGACTGCTCATGTCACATTCGACGTGAATAAAGGTGATGCAATCGCGGCTGCTCTAAGCTAATTTCAGTGCTACGGCGCCACGCAAGAGTGCCACACAAAAACAGATCGCCGGACCGAAAACATCAATAAAATCAATGAAAAGCAGGATTGTGATCATAGTTCAATCCTGTCTGGCAGCACCAGCTAATTCAAACACTTACCTCCATCGTGCTCTCCGCAAAATTCGCGCCGGAAGCACCCCGGAAGCACGGTGAGCGGATCTTCGCCGCTCACCGATGCCTCGTGCAGCAATCAGTGGAGCTGCAGGAGCTTCTACGACTGTTGCTCGGCACAGAAAGGCAGTCGCCCTTCTTGCGCCAACGTCGGTCCGGCAAATAGGCCGACGGCAGGAAAAGTTCTGGTCATCGCAATATTCCGTCGGACCTAGTTGAGCTGATTCCCGCTTCGATTGTATCGCATTCTCCTGAGAGATGGCGCCACAACCTTGGCCGGCTATCCCCTGAAAGAGCAAAATAGGATCGACGGGCGGAGTCGATACTTGGCATCTCGCGGCCCCGAGTCCGGAGTTCGAAATACCCCTACCCCTGACCCATCCGGCGATTTCGCTGAGGGGCGCCTGAAGCTCTATTCACGATGTTCGGCGCCGAGGACCGTATTGGTTGCAGGGTCGAATGGACAGCCTTGCGCGAACGTGCCGCCGCCGACCGCGCCGATCCGAATGATATTGCCGGCACGGTCAAAAGGCATCGGTAGACCATCGAGCAGATCGCAAGCGATCAGTACGACGACGGGCAACGAAATCCCGGTCGTTCGGACCGAGCAGCTCGTGCCGGCCGGCGGACGGCCCAACGACCGGACCGCGGCTCAAGCGCGACACCCTGACGCAGTGAGCCTGACGAATCAGTCAGCTATTTTACCTGTGGTAGTCTTTTACTTTTACTACTCGCGATCTTTTGCTCTGACGCCGTCCTGATAGTGCCTTTTTTGTGCTGGGGAGGACATTTATGCGAGGCTCTCGCGCAATCCTTTACGTCGAACAACTTAGCGAACTCACTTCTCAGCTCTCAGAATTGGAAGATCTTCGAGGTCTGGTCGACGAAGCAGAGCGTCACGCCCGCGGTGTGCCCCCATTTCGCTTCACACGCCCTACTTCGCGCCGCCTTCGAAGTCGCAAACCGAGCGCCCTCTCTGTCCCATTCCGCCGCCTCACGCCACCAAGCTGGAACGCAGGAGCTCTCAGCCCTCCTGACAACGACAACCAAATCGATCGGACCTTGCTTGAGCCATTCCCCGATGGATGATGGGCTTCCCCCTGAGCCGCTCCAAGCGCGACCTTGACGAACAGATCGATCCATGGTGACAGCCGCGCAAGAGGCGTCAAAGGTCCTTGCCGATCGCATCTTGGAATAATGCCCTTTCCACCCTGATTTGCCGGTCCATAAGATGGCTCGTGAGCATTGTGGCGGCGTTCTTGATCTGCCTCTTTATCTATGCCGGGTCCGTCTTCGTTGCGGCCTTGAGCCTAGTTTCGGCCGTGCGAAGCGGAGATGCCGCTGAGGTGATGGCCGTACGAATTTGCCGCGCATCCGGCATTCGATCGTCGACCAGCCACAATTTTTGGTCCGCGCTGCGCACGGGGAACGACCCCGGTCGTCCCGGGGCTGGCGCCGGACGCGCCGGGGCCGCCCGACGTGCCACCGAAGCAGCGCGCCGTTGCCATCTTGCTTCCGGCAATAACTAGCTGGTGTATCATTTGATAGAACGGGCGCTAAATCCCGCTTCCCTCTTTCGAATGAATCCTCGGAGATGCCAGAACGGCACCAATCCCTCCCGACGCAAAAATGAGATATCCTGCCCCGACTCAGGGAGCCTCCCATGGCTAAAAAATCAATAGTCGAACGAATTTCAGACACTGTAAAAGAGATCGTGGACACCGCCTCGACTGCAGCCGCGGATGCTATGAAGCCCGATCCAGAAGCGGTTGCCGGAGTGACCAACGAGCAAGTCTACATTCCTGAAGCGACCGATGCTGCCGCTGTTCCGCCGCCGATCATCACTCGGAAGAAGAAGCGCGTTCCTGCCCCTATGAGAGCTAACAGACGGGTCGCAGCTGCTCGTACAAAGAAGACCGTATCCGCGGCGAAGAAGTCTGCCAAGAAGCCGGCTAAAACGCCACCCAAGGAGGCTGCAAAGAAAGCCGCACCACAGAAGGCGACCAAGAATTCTGCGTCTAAGAAGACCGCGAAGAAGAGCAAGAGTAAATCGAAGCGCTAGCGCTCCTTCGCGGAGCAGTTCGTTGCGACCACCAGAAACGACTCATGCTTTACTTCTGCGGCGCTCGGGTCTTCCTCCCCGTGTTCGTCCTTCACAGCCCGGCCGTCCTGACAGTCGGGGTAGAACCTTGTGATCCCCCAATGCGATGCCTTTACAACGGCTGAAGCTTTCTAGCCGGTTACTTTCACGTCTCGAACTGGGACGGGCGAAACCACATTTCTTTCAGACTCCTCTCCTAAGCATTACGCAGGAGGCCGATGATGAAGCCATCAGAGATTTACAAAGAGAACGCAGACAACTGCGCAACGCTCGCTGAAGGGGAACCATCTAAGAATAGTCCGGCTTACAAGCGGTACCGGCGCATGGAAGAGGCGTGGCGAGCTTTAGCCGAGGAGCAGGAATGGCTAGATGGGGAAGTGCCCCCCGTCGGGTCAAACCGAGCCGACACAACGAAAAAGCGGCCCGGTTAGGGCGGCTACGTCGGAGCATTCAATAGGTTGCGAGGTACTTCCGCTTTGATGGTGGCATGTCCCCTCCTGCTAGACGCCACACGCCAACGGCCGAGCGCTCAAGATCACCTTCGGCGAGATGCGCGAGATGGGCCTACGCGGTGTCCTGGTCTGCTGCCACTCCGGCCACAACGTTGCACTCAGCGCCGCTCGCTGGTCGGACGATGTTCGCCTGTCTGATATCGAGGCGCGTTGTGTATGCGCCGGATGCGGCAACCGAGGGGCTCAGGTCAGACCGGATTTTAGCACCGGCAAGCCGCCGCAGTTTGCGAGATCGAGCGCTCGTTGGAGGAACGAACGCGCAGAGGAAAAATTGCAGGTTTTGTTAGCTCTCTTCTTCGAGCTGGCGGAGCGGCCCCGGCATCAACCCTCAAGCCCCCAAGCCGGGGTCGTCTCTCAGTGCGCCAGCTTCCGCTGCCAACATATCCCGGATAGCTTCCGACCGCCACCCTTTCATCTGCCAAATTGACATAGGCGACCGCTAAATCAAACTGGGCGCCAAGACGGTCCTGGAAAAAGCGGCCCCAGGCAGATGATTCCTGAGGCCGGAAGTTCTACGCGTCCGCTCCGAGACATCGCCCGGAGCTGGAGGCGAACGCACCCAGATTGCCGAATGTTCCCGATCCCCATGGACCTGAGAGCCGGGGCACTGATGCACGTTAAGCCTTCTGCCGATTGTGAAACTGATCATATTGCGAGCCAGAGATGCTGCGGTACGATCATCGCACCGGGGCTGGCTGCATATTTCACCTAGTCGTTTTTGACCCGGAATTTTTGACCGCGCGGGCCGCAGCAGCAGTCCCCCTGCTGCGGCCTTCGTGATCACGGCTCTTAGTACCAATGACTTCGCGTCCTGTGCCATTGGAGAAGGTATTATGCCCAAAGAGAAAAATTGCCTGATTGTTCGTGCTGCGGGAAGACAACTGGACCTGTTACGCGACGAAGCCTCCCGCATCGCAAAAGGCAGTAACGTCGATTGGTGGATCGATCAGGCAGAGGTCGGCACTCGCTTTTGCTTCGAGGATACAAAAGCAAAAGAGTCATTCGCTCTCGCTTGTGACAACTTCGGTATTCCCTGCCAAGACGGCTAGTCCGCAGTTGAGCTGTAAGCCAGCGGCAGGGCCGCACAACCATCATAGCAGTCCAGCCCTATCCGGCTCCCGTGCCTGGAGGTCCGCACCTGATCCGAAGCACGTGAACCGAGCCCGTCAGCGCCGGCGCCGACAGCGGGCCATGAAGCAACGCACTGGCCGAGATAAGGGCCAAGCTGTTCCCGTCTGAACTCGTTGTCACCCGCTCTGAGGCCATCGCACTGAGATCAGATTGCGCTGTGTAGAGCCCGCCTGAATGGGGCGCGAGATCAGAACCAGGTGCGGTTATTTTGGAAGCATGCCTGTTTGGTGCGGTCCCAGATGAAATCCCCGCCGCCGCAGGGTGGACGGGGGCGAGCGGTCGCCGGGCATTCGTTCCGAACCTTGGCTCCCGTGCCCCAGCCGTCGACGACACATGCGCCACCGGTTGTCCTATGACAGCCCTCGCCACAGCCACCCGCTGCGTGCGCCCCACTAGCAGCAGCCAGAACCGTGGTCGCGAGGAGCATTCCTTGTAAGATTTTTATCACGCCAGACTCCTTCGAAGCGAATGACCCGAGCGAGAAGGAACAGATCATAACTCCTGCCGTGCCTCTTAGCTACGATCAGCGCGGCGCGAAGTCCCCGGCTCCCCACGAACCGCTCGATGGATGCGCTCCCCGTTCGAAGCTGTTGATCCAGCATTTTTACAAACTACAACCAGGTCAGCACAGCTGCATTTTTCGAATCATCCACCTGTCTCCGGACTGGAGGGACGTTCTGTTCCCGAGGCGCGTGTGAGCCACTTTGCCTCGGTCCTGCTCTTGCTGGCCAACTTGATGCTAACGCTATGTTTCGGCTTGGCAGCGTGGCGCGTTTCCGACGAGGGGACGCTGGTAAACCCGTAGCATTGGCCTAGGCTGGATGCAAACCTCGGCCAACTGACATATCCGCGTACCCCTCGCATTTTGATCTCGCGGGCTGCTGAGCGCAGGCGACCACCTGCCCCGCTATGCGCCGCGACGCTGCTACGCTCTCAACGGCAAGGCGGTCCTGAAGCATATGACGTCTAGAGTGGGTCACGAGCGGCCTTTGGTGTCCCAGGCTGCTTACTTCCGCTTGAGCTCCGGGGACCATCATCAGCGCCGGTCAGAATGTCCGAGATGGGCCCAACAGCAGACTCGTGCAGCGCAGAAGATCGTTATTCAATCACCTCGGCCGAGCAGCGTCGCAGGGAGATCGATGCCGAGCGCCTTGACCTTCGAGAACATCGGAATGCTCCCGGTCCTCAACCCGGAGGTCTGCAATCGGTGGTCATTAGCGGACAATCAACTCGTCAGCCCTCGCGACCAAATGCTGAGGAACAGATAGGCCCATATCTTTGGCAGCTTTGAGGTTGATCGCAAGATGGAATTCGCTCGGCCCTTCGACGGGCAAATCACTTGGCTTTGCCCCGTTGAGGATCTTCTCGACGAAATATGCGCCCCGACGCCATATTCCATCAATTGTAGGACCAAAGGCAAGCAGTCCGCCGCTCTGCACCCATTCTCGATATTCATGGGCGTTCGGAATTTTGTTTTCTATTCCGAAGTCGACAATCCTCTTCCGATCAAAGACGAACATCGGATCGGTGACGGTAGTCATCGCATCAATCATCGGATCCTGCCTTTTGCGCAGGATTGAAGCAAACGCGACCTCAAATTCCGGCGGTGAACGAACTTCAAACGTTCCACGATCACGTCGACATTCTGCCGGACCAGATCGGCAGCCATCCCAGGCAGAAGTTCCGAATGTCCTTTTGCCTCCCGCCATTCGATGGTGAGATTGTTGCCCTCCGAATAGCCGCGATCACTTAATTCGCGAACGAAGCCGTTTACCCAAGGATAGCTGCAAATTAGCCGTCAGATATCCAATGCGGTAAATCTTTTTAGATTGCGCGCTTGAGCCGCCAGCGGCCACACCGCAGCGCCGCCGAGTGCCGTTATGAACTCGCGCCGCTTCATGTCTGATGCCTCGGCAAAGGTAGAGACAACCTATCACTCGCCCCAAACTAACACATTGGGACTGGCCGGGCATGACTTCTGCCACAGAATCTCGAGTACGCCTGCCAGCCGCGCGATGTGCGGTGCGGGTTCAAAAGCGAAAACCTCAACGCGAGCATATTCAGTCCGCTAAGCCCCATGGAACGGACCTCAATGAGACGTGGATGGGCCACTTGCAGACATCGCGCGAGCGGTGTGCATTTCGAGGCAACCGTATTTCGCTTTCGGACGCGTGCAGCAAGATCAAACGCCCACCCTCAAAGAGGATGGGCGCGTGGTGACTTACGACATGATGACGTCCTACTTCTTCTCGGCGCTGGCTTCCTTAGCTGGAGGCGGCTTCATGCCGACGGTCAACTGGCGGATTTTTAAAGCGCCGCCTTCACGTATGTCGATGGCGCCCCAGAACACTGTAACCTTGGTGGCGTCGCCGCTCTTAGGGTCCTTACCGAAGATGTCGGTCTCGCCGTTGGCAACGACCAGATCGTTGTTGATGACCGACATGTTGCCGACTCTGATCTCTATATGATCGGTGCCGTTCTTGAAGTTGTTTTCGTATACGGTCTTGAGATCGGAAAACACACCGCCCGGGTTGATCTGGACCCCGTCCTTTGTATAGAGCGCAGCGACACAGGCCGCGTCTTTCTTGGCGACGCAGTCGGTGTAGGCGACGGCTAATTTTTCGGCCTCCTGCTTGACCTCATCGGCCAGTGCCGGTGCAGAGATGAAGGCGGAAGAACACAATGCCAAGAGCAATGAACGTCGCTTCATAGCAACTTCCCCTCTGGTTGTGATGCACAATTGCATCGCGACGTCCTCCTGACGTAGGACGTCGCGTTGCATTTGTTCCGGGGGGCATTCTTTCGTTAGGCTGTAATACTACGAGTATATGCCACTTTGCACGGCTTGGCGCGCGCCAACTTTGATCATCGACGACGGAGGCGGCATTCCTTCGAGAATGCGGCGAATGCGGTCGGGAAAGACAGGCAAGTTGACGCATGTGACAGATGAAAGTGTCTTGCTCGACGCGCGCGATGGCCTTGTTATCCAGATTGTTTACCAAAGCGGCCGGCAAACGGCCCAAGCAATTGCTGGATCGCTATCAAGCGGCCAGAGGCACGCACATCCCGATCCAGCTACTTGTGCGCGACCGCACCGCTCGATAGGCCCACTAGTGAGAGGGAGTCTCGGAACTCGGCCTGCGGGACGCATAATGCGTTGCACTATCACTGATCTTGTCGGGGACCCATTCCTCCGCGGTTGAGTCCCAATGATGAGTGTCGTCGAAGTGTTTCCAGAGTGGCCGCTTTGGCTTGCTTTCACCCTTCTGTCGGTCTGCATTCAGTGTGCGGAGTTGGACGACGAGCACCCCAGCCATCATCACCCATTCGCGAGCGCTATATCGGGAGTTCCATTTGATTGCGGCGAGCATTGGATGCCTCCTTTAAAGTAAGAAGCCTCTGCCACATTAGGGTGGGCCAAGAATGCAGGGATATAAACTACCTCACAGTTTGCCAACATCTTCGACATAGCCGCGGGCGATCTCACTGCGCGGCGACTGTAACCTACGTTCGTTCGGTACTCGGGCGTCATTTGCCGGGCCATCAAAACGCCCGCGACGATGTGTAGGATTGTTTTTTGGTCGCAAAGGCACGTCTCTCTTAGAGAGTGGATTTTATCGATCGTAGGTGCGCTCTCCATGGAGGTCAGCGCATGCTCCGTCCAAGGACGACTTCGGGTCAAAATGCGAAGAACTCAACCGGAGCAAATCTGGTCCGCCTTGCCGTACAGAGCGGACCTCAACGAAGCGCTCAGCGAGTTCGCTGACGCGCCATTACCGGAAGTCACGAAATGGACTACAGCTACTCCTACTACCGTCAGCGATTAATATCTAACGCGAACTGGTTCACACCTGTACGAGAGGGTCAAACGTAATCGCACGATACCAAGTCCTCGCGCTCCTAGCGTATGTGCGCTAGTTCGATGCGAAGGTCCAAGAAAGCGTCGAATATCCACCTCAACCGCGCTTTCCAATGATCCCAAAAACGATTAATCTCTTCCTCTTCACGCAATTCGGAAACTCGATCGGAGAATAAGCCACACGATAAAATAGATGGGAGGAACCAATGGTGAAGAGAGCGATTACGCTCGGCGGCGGCGGACCGGCAGCAGGGCTACACATCGGGGTTCTGAAAGCACTTGCTGAGGACGGCAAGACGTTCGACGATAAGTCTGATGTGTGGGCGTTGTCCTGCATCGGCGCCTGGGTTGGCATCGTCTACAATCAATTCGATGAAGAAAAAATCAAAAAAGAAAACAAAAGCAGAGCCGAGCTGACCTATGAATTCTTCAGGGACGGCGTGTTTCGGGACGATGAAGGCTATGAGCGTTTCCCCATAAACACCGTATTCGGGACGGATTGGAACGCCAACATCAAGGCCTTCCAGGACTTCGTCACCGATCCCAAAAGTTACAGTGATTTCCGATGGCAACCGTACAAAATGATGGAACAGATCCAGGGCAACATGTCCGCTTGGTTCAATCGTCTGCCTCGTGGTGAACAACCCTTCAAGGAATGGCGCGAAGGAGACATCAACAACTGGATACTCAATAAGGTGCTCGCACCTAATCCACTTGTCCGATACCTCACCTCCCTGGTGTACTTGTCCAAGGTCAACGGCCTATCCAGGATCAACTATCCGGATAGCGAGTTTATGAAGAGCATAAACTTCGACGAGCTGAAAAAGGACGGTATGCCACACATCTATCACAACGCCTGGAATCTCGACGAACAGAAGCTGGCGTTGTTTTCCAATCGTCGGATGAAGGAGGACGAGAAAAAGCAGTACAGGGGAGCTATCGACTCACGCAGCCTGTGTGCGTGTTCGTCTCTTCCCTTCGTCGAAGGGACGGTTGAGATCGACCAAGTTACATATTGCGAAGGGGCGTTAGTCGATACTGTGAACTTCGATAGCTTGCTCGAGGAGCACCCTGATTTGGATGAAATCTGGGTGAGCCGGATCGTCGATGCGAAGCAAATCCGCGTTCCGGAAAATCTTCACGATGCACTAGCAAATCTCTGCCAACTGTTTGCGGCAACGGTCGGTGAGGATGACGTCAAGCTTTTCAAATATCACGTCAAAGAGGCGCACACACTCGACAGAGCAGCCGAAGCCGGAATACTCGAGAAAGCGGTCGAGTGCGGGATGCTCGACAAACCAGCCGTGGACAGGAGGAACGGGAAAACGCCTTGGAGAGGCGTAGTCGTCGAGATTCACGTGCCGGGGCACATCAATTTCAAGTGGAACCACAGCAATCTCGAAAATTCGATAACGCTAGGATACGCCGCCGCTAAACAAGCAATCGATGCATTTAACAAAGCGGAAAACGAGATTAAGGCGAATAGTAAAGACGACAAGCTGCTCAAGCCCATTTTCATAAACGAGAATCCACAGGACGACCCGAATTGGTTAGAGCTGCGAGATCGTACTTATGCGGCTCTAAAGAGGGCGGCTAGTGGTGCCAAGCCCAAGTAAGCAGATCGCGTTGCGATTTAAATCTGCGCAAGCGTTGTCCCGGCTTGATCACCGTAGCCCATCGAGAAGCACCTTTGCCACCTTTAGATCATGCGTCTCGAACCCTTCGGTGAAGCTGGCATAAATCGGCGCGAGAAAATTGAGCGCTTCCTCGCGTCTGCCCTGATGGATCCACAGAGCAGCTTGGTCCGTTGCGGCGCGGAGCTCAAGCGTCCTGGCGTGTTGACTTCTTCCCGTGCTCAATGCCCGGTCGAGCAGCGCCTGCGCCTCGGCTTCCACGGCCGGTCCACCGCGGGCGACCAGCACCCGTGCCTTTAGACGATACAGTTCGGCTTCTAGGATTCGTTCGCTGTTACGGTTAGCTGTAGCTAGGCCGTGCTCGATCAACTCCAGCGCGGCCTCGTAGTCGTGACTATTTAACAATGGCGGACACAACAACACGTCGAGCGCGGTGATGGCCAGCTGATAACCGGCGCTGCGATATCCGTCCAAGACGGCACCGATCTCCCCCAGTGCGCTGGGTGAAGGATCGAGCGAAGCCACGCATATGCCCCGAAGGGCGCGCGCCAGGCGCCATTGCCGGAATCCATGTTCCTCGGAAAGGGCGATGCAACGTTCGGCATGACCTTGCGCGACCAGGAACTCGCCGCGAAGCGCGTGAAGAATGCATGCGTAGTAACAGGCATACGCCTGGGAATGCGGATGACTTATAGCGTCTGCGCGCCGAATGGCAGCGTCCATTCGCACAATTGCCGTATCGGGCTGGCCGAGCAGCCAGAGCGCCCACGACATCAGCGCCAGGTCCGCCACGCCGGCATCCTGGCCGGCCGAACGCGCCGCCAGCCTGTCGTCCTCGCTGCTCGCCTCGAACGCTTCATAGGCGCGTCCAATCGCTTCATGGGCACCGGTAAGCTGTCCCATGAAGAGGCGGATCATTGCCTGCCCGCGCATCGCGTTGAGCAACGCCGGTAGATCGTCGCGCGCTTCGGCGAGCTGGAGCAGGGCCGCGATCGTTTCCTCGGCGACCGGCAACTCACCGCGCATTACGCTCGCAGTGGTCAACCAGAACATCACCTGGAGTTGCTCGGGAGGGTCTCCCAGGCGCTCGCACAGCTCGCGCGCGCGGGCAAAGGTTGCCATCGCCTTGTTCGAGGCTGGCCCTTGCGTAGCGATCAGGCAGGGCCCAAGGGCGAAGTGGAAGGCAAGTTCCAGCTTATCCTTTCCGGCGCCTTCTGGCAGATGGCCCGAGGCCTCGATACCCCGCTGCAAGTGTGCGATGGCTTCAAGGTTGGCCGAGCGCATGGCGGCCTTCTTGCCTGCCTGCAGCCAATATGCCTCCGCCTTTTGAAACAGGCCGGCCTCTGTCAGATGATGCGCAAGAGTTTCGGGTTGAGTCTCCACAAGGTCCGGGAACCGTTGCTCGAAGGCACCCGCGATCGCAGCATGCAGCGCTGCGCGTCGGCTCTTCAGGAGTCCCGAGTAGGCAGCGTCCCGCACAAGCGCGTGCTTGAAGGTATAGATTGCCTGCGGTATCTCGCCCCGGCAGAATATCAACTCCGAGCGAACCAACTGAGCAAGCGCCTCCTCAAGTCTCTCTTTTGACAACCCGGCTACGGTGCTCAGCAGTTCGTAGGAGAACTCGCGACCCACCACAGCGCCGATCTGAGCCACCTCCCTCACTGGAGCCAATCGATCGAGCCTTGCCATCAGCGATGCGTGCAAACTCGTTGGAATCGCCATCGGGGGGAGAGGACGGTTGAGGACGTAGTGATCGTCCTGTTCATTTAATAGCCCGGTTTCGAGCACCGTCTTGGTCAGTTCCTCCACGAATAGGGGCACGCCATCGGTGCGGGCGAGGATCTGGTCCATTACCTCTTCCGGGAGCGTCTTGCCAGCGGTGACGCGCTCGATTAACGCCGCCCCGTTGCGTCGGTTCAGCCGCGTGAGCGAGATCGTCGTCACATGCGCATGACCTGGCCACGGCGGAGTGAACTCTGGCCTCGCCGTGATGAGCAGCAGCCCCCGAAGCCGGGGTAGGTGTTCCAAGGTCATCGTGAGCAGCTCCAGCGACGTCGGATCTGCCCAATGGACATCCTCTACAATGACGAACACCGGCTGTCTTGCGGCCAAGCCAGTTAGCTGGGACAAAAACGCCGCTAACGTTAGCTCCTTGCGCTTCTGCGGGCTCAGCTCTGGCATACGGTAGCGGTTACTCGGTGGAAGGGACAGAAGGTTGGCCAGAGGTAGCAACACGCGGTCGGCATCAGCCCGCACGAGCAGAGCCTCGAGCTTAGCGAACTTCTCTGCGGGCGGGTCGCCCCGCTCGAACCGGGCAGCGCGTTCGAGCTGGCGGGTGAAAGGATACAGCGCACTGTTGGTGTGGTGCGCCGAGCAGAACTGGCGCACCGTTATATGCGGTTCGCCTTGGAGCCGCTCCTCAAGCGCCAGCGCAATGTGCGACTTGCCGATACCGGGCTCTCCGGTGAGCATCACCGCGCAACCTTCGCTACGCCTGGCGTGCTGCCAGCGACGCAAGAGCATCTCGATTTCCTCGTCACGCCCGATTGGCGGCGCCAATCGAGATTTGTGCTGTGCCTCGAAGCGGCTTTCCACTTCGGTTGTTCCCAGTACCTGCCAGGCTGGCATTGGCTCGGCCCATCCTTTAAGCGCGACAGGGCCGAGATTGCGGAACTCGAAATGCCCATCAGTGAGCCGGTGCGTACTTTCGGAAATCAGCACGGTACCGGGATTGGCGAAGGTCTGCAGGCGCGCAGCCAAGTTTGGCGTCTCGCCAATGACCGTCTGCTCTTGAGCTGAACCTTCGCCGGTCAAATCGCCCACGACCACCATACCGGTAGCGATGCCAACGCGAACCTGCAGCTCGGTGGCGGGTTCTGTCCGGAGGCTAGCTACGGCATCGACCAGCGCCAGCCCGGCGCGTGTCGCTTGTTCGGCATCATCCTCGTGGGCCTGGGGATAACCGAAATAGGCGAGCACGCCATCTCCCATGTACCGCGCGATAACCCCTTCATTCCTGGCAACAACCTCCGCGATGCAGCGGTGATAGGTGCCCATTACGGCCCGCAGGTCCTCCAGATCAAGGCGGGCCGCAAGTGCCGACGAGCCGACCAAATCGCAAAACATGATTGTAAGCTGACGCCGGCCGGCGTGATCCGTCGAGGCCGGCTTAGCGCCCGCTTGAGGCGTTCGCAGGACCTCTCTCTGAAGTTCTACGATCGCGCGCAGCATCTTGCGGCGATGCCCAAGCAGGACGCCCAAATCCTTTAAATCCTGCTCCGTGAGATCGCGAACGACCGAGAGGTCGATGGCGTTTTCGCGGAATCGCTCGGCGTACTCGCCCAAACCGATCGATGCTAGCCACTCTGCAATACCTGCCATGGTATACCTATGGCTTATACGATGAGAATAGCACATTGGAGAGGCTTGCGAAGGCACATCTGTCGACCGAAGCGCCGGACGTCTTGCCCAATGTAACACAGTGGCCCAGGCGAAAAGTGAACGCCGCTGGGCGCGATGTCTGTTAGGGGTCAAAGTGCGAAGAACTCAACCTAAGCAAATCTGGTCCGCCATGCCTCATTAAGCGGACCTAGTCGAGATGTGCCGGTACTTCGCTAACGGGCCATAAGCGGGCAATCAATGCATGCCTCGTTAAGGGACCAGAAGCCCTCATACCGAACAGCTCCCCCTCATCACCGAATCCCTTGGCACCTGGAGCTAAATGCGTAGACTGGGTCCGACCGAGCCAGGAGGGAGATTTGGCGATAGAGCGGCCAAATCGACGGCTGACGACGATCCTGGCGGCCGATGCAGTCGGCTAGCCCCCGCTGCAGCTTGCACGCTATCGGCTTCAGATCGACCTTGCGTTCGTTCAGCGACCTCGCACAGTTGATGTCGACTAGGGTGAAGAAGAAAACCTTCCTATCGGTCGCCCTAGTGGTGTTGTCGTAGCCAAAGTAAGGCTCCAGTTCCTCGCAGAGGAAATGGGCCCAGCATATCCGTGCCGAGCGACAGACCCTGAGCGGCGTAGGCGACGCCAAAAACTGCGAGACAGAGGGTGCGGCCTTGGACGAATGGAGGATGAACCGTGCGCGTCGTTCTGAAAGGAATTCATAAGGTCAAGAGACGGCTCGCAAATGGCGAGACGAAAGTACATTGCTACGCATGGCGTGGGGGCCCCGCCATCCATGCGCAGCCCGGTGCGCCAGACTTCGTTCGAGAGTATCACGATGCGCATGCGAGCCTTCGGCAGCCCCGCGCCGGCACCTTCATGACGATCGTTGCGCAGTACAAGGCCGCACCAGAGTTCACCGGACTAGCGGCATCGACCCGTCGTGCGTACCTCGCCTACATTAAGCTGATCGAAGATGAATTCGGCGACCTGCCGGTGGCAGCTCTGGCCGATCGTCGAGTGCGTGGTGAGTTCAAGGCCTGGCGCGACCTGTTCGCCGAGACACCACGTAAGGCGGACTACGCCTGGACCACGTTGGCGCGGATCATGTCGTTCGCAAAAGACCGCGGCATCATCGCGACCAACCCATGCGAGCGCGGGGGCCGCCTCTACGTAGCAGACCGCAGAGACAAGATTTGGACCGAGCAGGACATCGCAGCGGTTCTTGCGATCGCCTTTAGCGAGATCCAGCCCGCCTTAGTCCTGGCGTTGTGGAGTGGCCAGCGCCAAGGCGACTTGCTGCGACTGCCCTGGTCCGCCTACGAGAACCCCTACATTCGCCTGCGCCAGTCTAAAGGCGGGCGGCGCGTCGCGATGCCAGCCGGCGCGCCTTTGCGAACCCTTCTCGATATCACCGAGCGCCGAGGCCCCCTGATCCTGACCAACACGCTCGGTCGGCCATGGACGTCGGACGGCTTTCGCACGTCCTGGGGAAGGGCATGTGAGCGCGCCGGTATGGGTGAACTGACCTTTCACGACCTGCGCGGCACGGCAGTGGTGCGCCTCGCAATCGCAGGCGCCAGCGTGCCACAGATCGCAGCCGTCACAGGTCATTCGTTGAAAGACGTCGAGGCCATTCTCGATGCGCACTACCTCGGTCGCGACATTCAGCTCGCTGAAGCTGCGGTGGTGAAGCTCGAAGCGAGAACAAAACTGTAAACGGTGGTGTAAACGGCGCTGGTTTTGCCGTTTGCTCAGCCCGCAAAGTGTTTGAATTATATGGTGGGCGCACCAGGGCTCGAACCTGGGACCCGCTGATTAAGAGTCAGCTGCTCTACCAACTGAGCTATGCGCCCGAAAGGCGGTTAAAGCCTTGCGAGGCCGGTCGTTTAGCAAAGCGATCCGGGTCTGGCAAGCGATGGCACGTAAGTTTTCCAAGGGTATGCCAAGGGTACGCCAAGGGTACGCCAAGGGCGTGCCCACATCCCCCAAAAAAGCGAAAAGCCGCTGGATTCCAGCGGCTTCGCCAGGGTTGATCGCGGCAACCCTTGTAGGCTCAGAGCCGGCCCTCGCGGTCCCGGTCCGGGCCATCGTCGCGGTCGAAACGGTCGCGGTGGAAGTGGTCCATGCCGCGCTCCATCATGCGGTCCATGCCACGCTCCATGAAGTGGCGGCGCGGGCCGTCTTCGCCGCCGCCGAACGGGCCGCGGTGACGGGTCAGCACGGCGAGGCGCCGCTTCTGGCCCTCGTCGAGGGTCTTGTAGAGCGGATCGGCGGCATCGGCGATCTTCTTCAGGGCCGCCGACGTTGCCCCCATGTCCTCGGCGCGCTGACGCAGGCGGGCGACCGGATCCTCCGGCCTGACGGCGTCCTTGTTAGCGTCCTTGCCGGCATCGCCGGCTCCGGCATTCATCCGCGCATTGGCGCGGTCGATGCGCAGCTTGGCGAAGTCGCGCACGGCGGCCTCGACCGGCGGCCACAGCTTTTCCTGGTCGGCGTTGAGCTTCAGCCCGGCATGGACGGCAGCGATCCGCGCGTCGACCATGGCGGCGCGGTCTTCCGGGTTCATGCGGATGTGGCGCATGTGCTCGTGCATCCACGGGCGATGATACTGGGCATAGACCGCGCCCGAGCCGGCGATGCTGAGCACGGCGATGGCGGCGATGGTGAATTTCCTCATGCGAACTCTCCTCTGGAAGGATGTCGTGAGGATGAGCGCAGCGCGGCTTACGCGCAACTTACAACTTGGACAGGGAGCGAGTCCTTTCCAAGATGTAACGCTCCTGAATTTTAGTTCAGTCGCAATCGGAATCATTCGCAACAAAAGGGGCTTCCGCGCCAGGCACGGAAGCCCCTTTCAACCTCCGTTCAAATCAGTTCGTCGTGCTCTTCGCTTCCTTCTGGAACTCGTCGATCAGCGGCTGGCCGACGCGGCCTGCGGCGTCCTTGTAGACCGGCTCCATGGCCTTGCGCATCGCCTCGTCCTGCTCCGGCGTGAGCTTGATGATCTCGCTCTTGCCGCTCTTCCTGATCTCGGCGAGCGCGTCCTCGTTCTCCTTCTGCGACTGCGTATTGTTGAAGTCGGTCGCTTCCTTCATCGCCTTCGTCAGCTGGTCGCGGATGTCGGCCGGCAAATCGTCCCAGAACTTCTTGTTCACGATCACGACGTAGCCGATGTAGCCGTGGTTGCTCTCGGTGATGTACTTCTGCACCTCGTGCATCTTCTGGGTATAGATGTTCGACCAGGTGTTCTCCTGCCCGTCGACGACGCCGGTCTGCAGCGCCTGGTAGACTTCGCCGAACGCCATCACCTGCGGCAGCGAGCCGAGCGCCTTGAACTGGGCCTGGAGCACGCGCGAGGACTGGATGCGGAACTTGACGCCCTGATAGTCGGCCGGCGTCACCAGCTTCTTGTTGGCGCTCATCTGCTTGAAGCCGTTGTCCCAATAGGCGAGGCCGGTGATGCCCTTCGGTTCGAGCAGCTTGAGCAGCCTGGCACCGAGCGGACCTTCCGTCACCTTCCGCAGCGTCTTCAGATCAGGCAGGATGTAGGGGAGATCGAATACCTCGAACTCGCGGATGCCGAGCGGGCCGAACTTGGAATTGGACGGCGCCAGCATCTGCACGCTGCCGAGCTGGAGCGCCTCGAGTTCTTCCTTGTCCTTGTAAAGCGTCGAGTTCGGGTAGATCTCGACCTTGACCTTGCCGCCGGTGTACTTATCGGCGAGCTCCTTGAATTTCTCCGACGCCTTGCCCTTCGGCGTGTCGGTGGCCACCACGTGGCTGAACTTGATGATGATGGGCGACTGGGCCGATGCCGGCCCGGTCAAGCCAAGTGCCAGGACCGCGATGGACGCAGCGATCGCGAAGGTGCGCATAATCTCTCCCTGTTGTTATTTGGGCCACCGGGCGCGCGGGTGGCCTATGCCGTCAGCATCAATACAGGTCGACATCACCAGCTGCTATTGGTCGTTAGCAGGGCAGCCATTCATGGTGAACGCCGCAAGCACCGCCTCTCCCGCTTCCGGAAGAGGCGGTAGTAGCCACCTCAGCTCGCCGCCGCGGTCGTTACGGTGTCGCGCTGGCGTTTCATGACGATCTTGTTGAGCGCGCCGAGATAGGCCTTTGCTGAGGCCACCAGCGTATCCGGATCCGCCGCGCGCGCGGTCATCGCGCGTCCCTCGTGCGACAGCCGCACCGAGACTTCGGCCTGCGCGTCGGTGCCTTGGGTCACGGCGTGGACCTGGTACAGCTCGAGCTTGGCTTCGTGCGGCACCAGGCGCTTGATGCAGTTGAACACGGCATCGACCGGCCCGTTGCCTTCGGCCTCCTCGATCTTGATCTGGCCGTCGACATCGAGCTTCATCGTCGCGCGCTGCGGGCCATGGGTACCGGCGATCACGGTCAGCGAGGTCAGCTTGATGCGGTCGTGCGAAGCCGCCATCTCCTCGTCGACCAGCGCCTCGATGTCCTCGTCGTAGATGTCCTTCTTGCGGTCGGCCAGCGCCTTCATCCGCGTGAACGCATCTTCCAGCTGGTTCGGACCGAGCTTGTAGCCCATCTCCTCCAGCTTGTGCACGAAGGCGTGGCGGCCGGAATGCTTGCCCAGCACCAGCGAGGACTGCTTGAGGCCGACCATCTCGGGCCGCATGATCTCGTAAGTGGAAGCGTCCTTCAGCACGCCATCCTGATGGATGCCGCTCTCATGCGCGAACGCGTTGCGGCCGACGATGGCCTTGTTGTACTGCACCGGGAACGAGGTCGCCGCCGACACCACCTTCGAGGCGCGGGTCAGCTGCGTCGTGTCGATCTTATTCCAGAAAGGGAATTTGTCGTTGCGCACGTTGATCGCCATCACGATCTCTTCCAGCGCGGCGTTGCCGGCACGCTCGCCGATGCCGTTGATGGTGCACTCGACCTGGCGCGCGCCGCCAATGACGCCTGCCAGCGAGTTCGCCACCGCCATGCCGAGGTCGTTATGGCAGTGCACGGAGAACACCGCCTTGTCCGAGTTCGGCACGCGCTCGATCAGCGTCTTCATGAAGTGGGTGTATTCGTCGGGCGTGGTGTAACCGACGGTATCAGGAATGTTCACCGTGGTGGCGCCAGCCTTGATGACGGCTTCGACGATGCGGCACAGATAGTCCATCTCGCTGCGGGTGCCGTCTTCGGCCGACCATTCGACGTCGTCGATCTGGTTGCGGGCGCGCGCGACCATGGCCACCGAGGTCTCGAGCACCTGCTCCGGGGTCTTGTTCAGCTTCACCCGCATATGCAGCGGCGACGTCGCGATCACGGTGTGGACGCGGCCACGCTTGGCGAATTTCACCGCTTCTGCGCAGCGGTCGATGTCGGCCGGATGGGCACGCGACAGACCGGCGATGACGGCGTTCTTGGAGCGGCGGGCGATCTCGCTGACCGCCTGGAAGTCGCCTTCCGAGGTAATGGGGAAGCCGGCCTCGATGACGTCGACGCCCATATCGTCCAGCATCTCGGCGACCTCGAGCTTCTCCTCGAAGGTCATGGTGGCGCCGGGGCACTGCTCGCCGTCGCGCAGGGTGGTGTCGAAAATGATGACGCGGTCCTTATCGGACTTGTTCACGGGGGCCATTTGAATTTCCTTTTGAGCTTTTTGCGCCGTCAGTCTTCTGGGCGCTTGAGGTGTCCGGTGATCTCGACCAACCCCTGAGCGCCCAGGCGCATGGCGCCCAGCCGGCCCTCAGGGGCAAGTAAGAAGAAGCCCGCCAATCAGGAGGGTAGGCAGCAGCGCGGCCGGGATCGCGGCGGCGGCAAGAGCCACCTCCCCCGAAATCCCATCGATTTGGCCGCGAATCAGCATTACCGGACCCTTTGAGCCCTCAAATCCTCGGTCAAAACCGTTGACGGTTGGTTGCCGGGAGGCTCGATGCGTCGTTTCTAGACGAGAAATGGCAGCAACCGCAACGCCAAAAGATGGACAGAAGGGCTGACATGATCGCAGCGCCGGATGCGTGACCGGTGCCAATTGTTTGGCCGACCGAACGCCGGCAAGGCGGTCAAGCTATGCCGAGCGGCGAGCGCGAGCCCTGCTCTCCCAGCGGTTCAGCATCTGACCGAGCTCGCTGGTGGCAACCGGCGTAGCCGTGCCAGCGATCGCGATATCGTTGGTGTTGGCTGGTGCGTTGGCACTGAGCCAATCCGGCTCGCTGTACTCACGCCAGCGGCGCGCCTCGGCTCGTCTTTTTCGGGAGACGTAGTCGCGGGTGAAATAGCCGGCCGCAAATGCAATCCCGAGCAGCAAAACCAGTACGACGACAGCGACCACAGTAAACTCCGACTTACGCCCCGAATGACGTTCTGCCAGCATCGCGCAGGAGGTCAAGGCTTGACATTCCCCTGCTTGGCAATGTCCCGAAGACAGCTCCGGTAAACCCCGTCACGCCTGATGAATTTGTCGTTTCCATGTTCGACGTTGCAGCGCTTTGCCGCCCCGATCTCGCTGAGGATGCGTACCTCCCCCTCGCAACCGTCATCGGACCGGACTAACCTTGCCCTGCTCGGCCGGATCAACCGGCTAGCCGAACATGACCGGGAGGACGCGATGACACGCCAAAAGCAGCGTGACCAGGATGCTGCGCTTTCACGACGAACGCTCGTTCAGGGGTTTGCGCTCGGCGCCGCCACTTTTGCCGGCGCCGGCTCCGCGCTGGCCCAGACCGGACCAGCCGCACCGCCGACGACGATTACCACCCCGCCACGCGATTTCGGTCCCAACGGCGCGCCGACCACCTATTTCTGGGACCCCGATGTCGTCACAGTCGATCCGTCCTTCAACGATCTCGCGCAGCCCAACACTGCGATCAAGCGTCTCTATACGGGTTTGCTGTGGGCTGAAGGCCCGGCGTGGAGTGCACAGGGCCGCTATCTGCTATGGAGCGACATTCCCAACAACAGGCAGATGCGCTGGAGCGAAGACGACGGTCGCGTCAGCGTGTTCCGCTCGCCGTCCAACAATTCCAACGGCAACTCGTTCGATTTCCAGGGCCGTCAACTTTCCTGCGAACATTTGACCCGGCGGGTGACGCGTTATGAACATGACGGCACCGCGACCGTGCTTTGCGACAATTACAACGGCAAGAAGCTGAACTCGCCGAACGACGTCGTCGCGCATCCTGACGGCAGCTACTGGTTCACCGATCCGCCCTATGGCGGCCAGCTCTACGAAGGTGAGCCCGATGCCGTGGGCGGTCCGAGCAATTCCGGCGGCAAGCTCAATCCTCGGATTGGACAGCCGGCCGGCTTCGCACCGGGCAAGCGCGAGCTTCCGACCAATTGCTATCGCATCGACCCTAGCGGCCGTGTCGATCTCGTCGTCACCGAGGAGCAGGTGCCCGATCCCAACGGGCTGTGCTTCTCGCCGGACTTCAAGAAGCTCTACGTCGTCTCGACTGGCAAGGGACCCGGCGACACCGGCCCCGGCGGCAAGGGCGAAATATTCGTGTTCGACGTCGGCGCCGACAACAAGCTCACCAACCACAAGCGGTTCAGCGAGTGCGTGATTGACGGTGTGAAGTGCGGACCGGACGGCGTGCGCTGCGACGTCAACGGCAATGTCTGGGCCTCCAGCAATGCCGGCCGCGCCGTCGGCTACAGCGGCGTGACGACGTGGTCGCCGGAGGGCAAGCTGCTCGGCCGCATCCGGTTGCCCGAAGTGTGCGGCAACGTCTGCTTCGGCGGCCCCAAGCGCAATCGCCTGTTCATGGCGGCGAGCCAATCGCTCTATGCGGTGTACACGGCCACGCAAGGCGCCGGACCGGGCTGAGCCCGCGCGCAAGATCGCAAGCACGGGCGTCGGCGTGGATCGCCGGCGCCCGCGGTTCCCTGATCGCAATCAAATTACGCCGCGGGCAAATCTCCGCCATTAATCCAACGAAGATTGAATCGCGCGGCAAGGCCGCAGCGCGGTGCAAAGGCATGATGCTCTTCGTTCTCGCGCCCGACTTGAACCGGGAGTTGCGCGATGCGCCGTATGCCGAACGACACCATCATCGTCAGCGTGGGGAACCAGCAATTCGTGACGGAGTTCGGAGACCCGGGCCTTCCGAACGGAGGCCGCGGCGGCAGCGACAAGATGATCGCGACCGTCGACGGTGGCAACGCGGTCCTGATATTCGTTGGCGACGACCAGACCCTCCAAGGACATTCTCACGGAGGAGGCGACCATCTCGCCGCGACCGTCACAGGCTTCGGGGACTACGTGTTCCTGGACGGCGATGCGCAGGCGATGTCCGGCGACGCCCATGGCGGCAACGATGTACTTCATGTCGATGCATCGACATCGATCTACGCGTCTCTCGGCATTTTTGGCGATGCCGAAACCGCCATGTCAGCCGACACGGGGGGCGGCAATGACGTCGTCATTGCATCGATGGGAAACAGATCGTCCGGCACGTTCGGCGGAGATTCCGGCAGTTCCATGAGCGATCACGCGCGTGGCGGCAATGATATCCTCAGCGTGACCCAGGGCGGCAGTTACGGCGGCGCTTCAATCTCCGGCGATGCCCTCGTCTCCATGAGCGGCGATGCGCACGGCGGCAACGACATGCTCATCTACACCGTCGGTGCCCCAGCCCGATCCGGCGGCGCGTCTCTGGTCGGAGACGCCGGCTACATGAGCGACGATACCCGTGGCGGCAACGATATCCTGATCGCGACCGTCGACGGCAACCCGGACTCCACGTCCATCGTGCTCGTCGGAGACGCCTCGAACATGTCAGGCAATGCGCATGGCGGAGATGATATCCTCCTCGGCAGCAGCCGCGACGATTTCCTGTATGGCGACGCACAGACCTACGCTCCGTTCACAGCCGGCTCGATCACCGGCGGCAAGGACATGTTGAATGGCGGTGGCGGAAATGACCAGCTCTGGGGCGGACCGAACGACGACAGATTCGTCTTCGACAAAAATTCGGGCCTGGACGTGATCAACGATTTCGACCAGGGCAACAAGGCTGTCGGCAGCACGGCGCGAGAGCATGATTTGATCAATTTGCACGATTACGGCTTCGCAGACTGGGCGGCGCTGAAAAGCCTGATCAGCGATGACAGCACAGGAAACGCGGTGATCCACCTGACGGCGACCGATACGATTACGCTGGCGGGAATCCATACCGCGGATCTCCATGCGAAGGATTTCATTGTGTAAGGGAGCATTCATGCGCGTTGTGATCTGCGGCGGCGGCGTGATCGGCGCCTGCATCGCCTGGTTTCTCCGCCGCCGTGGCATCGAAATCGTCGTCGTGGAGCGGGCGGGCGTCGCGGCCGCGGCGTCAGGCAAGGCGGGCGGCTTCCTCGCGCGCGACTGGTGCGAGGGCTCGCCGCTCGATGCGCTGGCGCGACGGAGCTTTGCGATCCATGCGCAGCTGCCGGAACAGATCGCAGGCGATTGGGGCTATCGCCCGATTACCGCTTATAGCGGCTTCGTTGCCGCCGATGGCCACCCGCGCCGGGATGCACCGTCCGCGCTCGGCTGGCTCAGCAACGGCGTCATCATCGCCCAGCGCATCGGCACGATGGAGACCGCCGCGATCGTTCACCCCAAAAAATTCACCGCAGCCGTGATGAACGCGGCGCTCGCGGAAGGCGCCGAGTTTCGTCCCGGCCAGGTGACCGGCATCATGCGCGATGCGAACGGCACCACCGCGACGGGCGTCGAGGTCGACGGCGGCATCGTCGAGGCGGACGCCGTCGTGATCGCGATGGGACCATGGTCGCTGCTCGCGGCGCAATGGATGAGCCTGCCCGCCGTCTACGGCCAGCGCAGCCCGAGCATCGTGTACGACACCGGCACGGATGCGCCGGCCGATGCGCTGTTCCTGGAGTATGAAGAGAATGGCAGTGCCGTGTCGATCGAGGTCTTTCCTCGCGCCGACGGCAGCACGCATATCACCGCTCTCTCCGACATCGCGCCGCTTCCGCTCGATCCGGCGGCCGTGACGCCGGACAAGGACGCGATCGCGCGCCTGCAAACCATGTCCGAGCGGCTGTCGCCGCTGTTCCGCTCCGAGAGGATCATTGCGCAACAAGCCTGCTTCCGGCCGGTGACACAGGACGGCCTGCCGCTGATCGGCAAGGTGCCGCGAAGTGAAGGTCTGTATGTTGCGACGGGGCACAATGTATGGGGCATCCTGAATGCGCCCGCCACGGGCGAGGTCATGGCGCAACTGATCGCGGAGGGTGCGACGCGCAACGTCGACATCTCGCCATTCGATCCGGCCCGGCTCGCGCCGCTCGATCCATCGCTGCTGCAAGCGCGCTGAGCCGACGCGACGGCATCGCAATTCAGCGTTCCGGTTGCTGTGCGCCCGCGATAGCTGCGCATGCCTACCGACGAAATCTGCATGCCTCCGCGTGAAACGGGTCCGACAGCTTTCCTGCCCGCTATTGCCCAGCGCTAGACTTTAGTTCGTGCCTCACAATCCTGAACGCGGTTTCACTTGCCGAGAATGTCTCCGCCGGTATAGTCGCGGCATAATGGCTCATAAGAGGCCTGTTAAGGGAGAGAACAAGATGAAGAAACCGCTCTCTGTTGCGTTGCGAATAGCACTCGGTACCGCCGCGGCCGCTGTGTTGATGACGTCAGGCGCGGCGCTTGCGGCCGACCCGATCAGGATCGGCGTGATCGCGGAAGCGCAGGCGATTGCCGGCGCCTCCATCCCCCAGGCGGCACAGCTCGCCGCCGACGAGATAAACGCCAATGGCGGCGTCGACGGCCGCAAGATCGAGATCGTCTCTTACGACAATCATTCCTCCTCGGCAGATTCAGTGCGCGCCTTCCAGCGCGCGGTGAACGAGGACAAGGTCAATGCGGTCATCGCCAGCTACATCAGCGAAGTCGTGCTGGCACTGGAGCCCTGGGCCTCGCGGCTGAAGACGCCGTTCGTCACGCCCGGTGCCGCCTCCAACGAGATCAGCAAGAGCGTCCATGCCGACTACGAGAAGAACAAGTACACCTTCCACGGCTATCTGACCTCCGCCGCACTGGCGCTTTCCGTCTGCGACGGCGCCAAGGACCTGCTCGTCGACAAGATGCACATGAAGACCGCGGTCATCATGAGCGAGGACGCCGCCTGGACCAAGCCGCTCGACATCGGCTACGAGGAATGCCTGCCCAAGATCGGGCTGAAGGTGCTCGACCACATCCGCTTCTCGCCCGATACCACCGACTTCACGCCGATCTTCAACAAGATCGAAGGCTCCAAGCCCGACGTGATCATCACCGGGATCTCCCATGTCGGCGTGCAGCCGACGGTGCAGTGGAAGAACCAGCAGGTGCCGATCCCGATGTTCGGCATCTCCTCGCAGGCCACCAACGAGACCTTCGGCAAGGACACCAATCAGGCGGCCGAGGGCGTACTCTACCAGGGCGTCTCCGGCCCAGGCGTCGCGGTGACGCCGAAATCAGTGCCGTTCGCCGAAGCCTTCAAGAAGAAGTTCGGCAACTATCCCTCCTATGCCGGCTACACCGCCTATGACGAGGTCTACTACATCGCCGATGCGGTGAAGCGCGCGGGCTCGACCGACGCCGACAAGCTGGTCGCCGCTCTGGAGACGACCGACTGGGAAGGCACGATCGGCCGTGTCCAGTTCTACGGCAAGGACGATCCGTTCACGCACTCGATCAAATACGGCAAGGGCCTGATCACCGGGCTGATGCTGCAATGGCAGGACGGCAAGCAGAGCGCGGTCTGGCCCAAGGAAGTCGCCAAGGTCGACGTCAAGTTCCCGAGCCTCATCAAGCTCTCGAACTAGCAGGACACGCTCCCGGGACCAGCTCCCGGGAGCTTCCACATGCGGCCCCCGCAGCACGTTGCTCCAGCAACATCGTCTCTCATAAATCGGATTGCCAACCCTAGATGCGTGCTTTCCAGATTCTGATCGATGGCTTTGCCATCAGCGCTCTCTATGCTCTCGGTGCCACCGGCTTCACGCTGATCTTCGGCGTCTCCGGCGTCCTCAACCTCTCCCACGGGGCCATCATGGTGGCGGCAGCGGTGGCGGCCTGGGCTGCCGCCAGCATCCTGAATGTCGGCACCTATGCCGGCGCACTGATCGGCGTCGGTGTCGCCCTCCTTACATCCTTTGCGACCTATTTCGCGGTGGTGAAGCCGATCCAGGATTCCCGGCGCATCCCGAATGAAGAGAAGGAGATCTTCGTCCTCACCGGCACGCTGCTATGGGGGATCATGATCCAGGAGGTGATCGCTTATTTGTTCACCAACAACGCCAAGACCGTGCTGCCGATCGTCGAGGGCGTGGTCGAGATTCTCGGCGTCCGCACGCCCAGGAACGAGATCTTTACCGCGATCGTGTGCTGCTTCGTCATCGCTCTGTTGTGGCTCCTGGTGAACCGCACCCGCACCGGTAAGGCGGTGCTGGCGGCCTCGATGAACCCACGCGGCGTCACCCTGCTCGGCCTCGAGCTCACCAACATCTACGTCGTGGTGTGGGCGATCTACGGCATCCTCGCCGGCATCGCCGGCGTGCTGCTCGGAATGTTTCTCGGCGTCAGCTCCTACAGCGTCGGACCGCTGACCGCGAGCGCGTTCTCGATCGTCGTGCTCGGCGGCCTCGGCAGCGTCTCCGGCTCGCTGATCGCAGCCTTCGTGGTCGGCTATCTCGAAACGCTCACGGCCTATCTGGTCTCGCCGGCCTACCGCACCATTCCGGCGCTGCTGCTGCTCGTGTTCGTGATGTACATCCGGCCCCAGGGCCTTCTGGGGAGGCGCTGAGATGGCCAGCTTCTTTACGACACGCCTGTTCTTCATCTCATTCGCGCTCGTCGTCATCGCGGCGACGCTGCCGCTCTACGTCTCCGGCTACGTGCTCGGGCTTCTCACCGTCGCCTTCTATTTCGGCGTGTTCGCAATGGCGTGGGACCTGCTGTTCGGCTTCGCCGGCGAGGTCAATTTCGGGCCGACCTTCCTGATCGGCGTCGGCGCCTACACCGCCGGCATCCTGAATGCCCAGTTCGGCTGGTCGGTTTACGCTTGCATCGTGCTCGGCGCGCTCGCCTCCGTCATCGCCGGCCTCGTGCTGGCGTTGCCGGCGCTTCGGGTGCGCGGACCGTATTTCGGCCTGACCACGCTGGTCGCGGTGCTGATGCTGCAGAATTTCATCGTGGTGTTTGCCGACCTCACCGGTGGCGAGATCGGGCTGACCATTCCCGACGTCATCTCCATCAACGCCGGCGTCAATTACTGGATCGCGCTCGGCTTCATGACGATCTCGGCGGCCATTCTCTATGGCCTGTCGCAATCGCCTGTTGGCCTGGTGCTGCAAGCCAGCGGCCAGGACCCGGTCCAGGCCGGCGCGCTCGGCTTCAACATCGTCAAGCACAAGCTCGCCGCCTTCATCGTCAGTGCGTTCTTCTCGGGGTTATCAGGCGCGCTGCTGGTGTTCTACTTCGGCACCGCCTCGGTCGGCACCGTCGTCGACGTCGCGGTCGGCGTCAACGTGATCGTCTCAGCCGTGCTCGGCGGCCGGCGCACCGTGCTTGGCGCGGCACTCGGCGCGATCTTCCTGATCGTCGCCGGCGAGTTCCTCAGGCCCACCGGCGAGCTTGCGACCTTCATCGTCTCGGCCGTCGCGCTGCTCGTCGTGCTGTTTTTCCCCGGCGGCTTCCTCGGAGCGGCCCTCTCGCGTGAGGCGCGCTCGTGATGGATATGCGATCTTCAAACCGGGCCGTGCTCGAAGTCCGCGGCCTGACCAAGCGCTTCGGCGGATTGACGGCGGTGAAGAACCTGGGCTTCGAGGTCAATAGCGGCGAGATCTTTGGCCTGATCGGCCCGAACGGCTCGGGCAAATCGACCGCGATGAAGAGCGTCATGGGCATCGAGCGCCCGACATCAGGCGAAGTCGTATTCGAGGGCGAGAACGTCGCGGGCTTGCCGGCGCACAAGATCGCGCGCAAGGGCTTTGGCATGGTGTTCCAGCATTCGCGACCGCTGAACCGGCAGACTGTGCTGGAGAACATCATGGTCGCGCTGCTGCCGGACAGCCTGTTCATGCTGTTTCCGGACAAGGCGCTGCTCGAGCGCGCCAAATGGATCGCCGATCGCGTCGGGCTCGGCAACGTGATGAACCGCCGCCCGCCGACGCTGCCCTTCGCCGACCTGCGCCGGCTCGAGCTGGCCAAGGCTATCGCGCGCGATCCCAAGGTCGTGCTGGTGGACGAGCCCTTTGCCGGGCTGACGCGGGCCGAGGTCGAAATGTTTTCCGACCTGATCCGCAGTTTCCGCGACGAGGGCCGCGCGGTGATGCTGGTCGACCACAACGTCAAGAGCGTCGCGGCGTTGGTCGACCGCGTGCTCGCGATGTATCTCGGCGAGGAGATCGTCACCGGCAAGGCCGAGGACGTCATGAAGAACGAGACGGTGCGGCGGGTCTATCTCGGCGGCGCCATCGAGACCCATGCGCGGCCCGAGACCAGCTTCAAGGACAAGGTGCCGCTGCTCCAGGTCGAGAATGTCAGCGTGTTCTACGGCAAGGCGCAGGCGCTGGAGAACGTCTCGATCCACGTCCATGAGGGCGAGTTCGTCTCGATCGTCGGTCTCAACGGCGCCGGCAAGACCACATTGTTCAACACCATCTCGGGCTTCCTGCCTTATAGCGGCGAGATCGTGCGCAACGGCGAGAAGCTGCGCGGCACGACGCCGGCGAAGATCGCCCGCAGCGGCCTCGTGCAGTGCCCGGAATCGCGCGAGCTGTTCGGCGAGATGAGCGTGCGCGAAAACCTCGATCTCGGCGGGCAACATCTGGCCGACGACAAGCGCGCGGCACAGCTCGCCTGGCTGTTCGAGCTATTCCCGATCCTGAAAGAGCGTCAGGGCCAGATGGCGCAAACGCTCTCCGGCGGCGAGCAGCAGATGCTTGCGATCGGCCGCGCGCTGATGATGCAGCCGCAGATCCTGATCCTGGATGAACCGACGCTGGGTCTCGCCCCCGTCATCCTCGAACTCCTGTCCAAGGCCCTAACGAGGCTGCGGCAGACGACGTCGATTACGGTGCTGCTCGGCGAGCAGAACGTGACCTTCGCGCTTCCGCATGCCGACCGCGTCTATGTGCTCGAGCATGCGAGGATCGTCTGGGAGGGCGATCCGGGCCGCTTCGCCGCGGAGGCTGGCGCCGATTTTCTCTAGTTCGCCCATACCAACAACAAAACAAGCAAAAGGAAACGACCATGCGACCATCGAAGAGTTTGAGCGGCAGCTTCCTCCTCGCCTCCGCGCTGGCGCTGTGCCTTGCTGCTCCCGCCTATGCGCAGTCGAACGATCCTATCAAGATCGGCGTCATCGCCGAGGTGCAGTCGATCGCTGGTGCCGCGACGCCCGGCGGCGCGCAGATCGCCGCCGACGAGATCAACGCCAAGGGTGGCATTCTCGGCCGCAAGATCGAGATCGTGACCTACGACAACAAGAGCTCCTCGGCGGACTCGGTGCGCGCGTTCCAGCGCGCGGTGAGCGAGGACAAAGTCTCCGCCGTGATCGCGAGCTATATCAGCGAGGTCGTGCTGGCGCTCGAGCCCTGGGCAGCGCGGCTGAAGATGCCGCTGATCACCCCCGGCGCGGCCTCGAACGAGATCACCAAGGCGATCCATAACGACTACGAAAAGAACAAATACACCTTCCACGGCTATCTGACCTCGGCCGCACAAGCGCAGCTCGTCTGCGACGCCGCCAAGGATCTGCTGGTCGAGAAGCTCAAGTTCAAGACGGCCGCGATCATGAGCGAGGACGCCGCCTGGACCAAGCCGCTCGACGTCGGCTACGAAGCCTGTCTTCCGAAAGCAGGCCTCAAGGTCGTCGAGCACGTGCGGTTCTCGCCCGATACCACCGACTTCACGCCGATCTTCAACAATATCGAGGCCAAGAAGCCGGACGTGATCGTCACCGGCATCTCGCATGTCGGCGTGCAGCCGACGGTGCAGTGGAAGAACCAGCAGGTGCCGGTCCCGATGTTCGGCATCAGCGCGCAGGCGCTGAGCCCGACCTTCTGGAAGGACACCAATGGCGCCGCCGACGGCGTGCCGTCGCTGGCGGTCGCAACGCCCGACGTCGCCGTGACCTCCAAGACGAAGCCGTTCGCGGCCGCCTTCAAGGCCAAGTTCGGCTCGCCGCCGGCCTACACCGGCTACACCGCCTATGACGAAGTCTACTTCATCACGGAGGCGATCAAGCGCGCCGGCTCGACCGATCCGGACAAGATGGTCGCTGAGCTCGAAAAGACCGACTACGAGGGCACGATCGGCCGCATCCAGTTCTACGGCAAGGACGACGAGTTCACCCACGGCATCAAGTCCGGTCCCACGACCGTATCCGGTCTGGTCTTCCAGTGGCAGGACTCCAAGCAGGTCGTGGTCTGGCCCGAGAAGATCGCGGAGGGCAAGCTGAAGTTTCCGAGCTTCGTGAAGCTGTCGCAGTAACACGCCACGCTGGGGCACCAGGGCCCCGTCCCGAGCGCCCCATCGCCCTTGCATGGCCCGTCGCTTCAATCGCGGCGGGCCTTCGCTTTGTGCAGAACGCAACCGATGCGCTGGCATCTGTGGACCCATCCTGCGATCCTGCCGTTATCTCCCATGCGTGGGCCGGAGCAGCGAGATGGACGACCGATCAAGACACCCCGATGACCTGATGCAGGATGACGGCTTCGTTCGCGTGCGGGGCGCGCGTGAGCACAATCTCAGGAACGTCGACGTCAGTATTCCGCGCAACGCCCTCGTCGTGTTCACCGGCGTGTCGGGCTCCGGAAAATCCTCGCTCGCCTTCGGAACGGTCTACGCCGAGGCGCAACGGCGATATCTGGAATCGGTGTCGCCTTACGCGCGGCGCCTCTTCCACCAGATGCAGATCCCTGAGGTGGACGACATCGAAGGCCTGCCGCCCGCCGTAGCGCTCCAGCAGCAGCGCGGCGCGCCGACGACGAGGTCGTCCGTGGGCAGCGTGACGACCATCTCGAACCTGCTCAGGATGCTCTATTCCCGTGCCGGCGAATACCCGCGCGGACAAAGGATGCTCTATGCGGAATCGTTCTCGCCGAACACGCCGGAAGGAGCCTGCCCGACCTGTCACGGTATCGGCAGGATGCTCGACGTCACCGAGAAGTCCATGGTGCCCGACGACACCCTCACCATTCGCGAGCGCGCCGTCGCGGCGTGGCCGAGTGCCTGGCAGGGGCAGAACCTCCGGGACATCCTGACCACGCTGGGCTACGACGTGGACAAGCCCTGGCGTGAGCTGCCCAGGAAGGACCGCGACTGGATCCTGTTCACGGAGGAGCAGCCGACCGTTCCGGTCTATGCCGGTTACGACTTGGCCGAGGTCAAACGGGCCCTGCGCCGCAAGGAGGAGCCGAGCTATCAGGGCACGTTCACCGGCGCCAAGCGCTACGTGATGCAGACCTTTGCCAAGTCCGAGAGTGCGATGATGAAGCGCCGCGTCGCGCAATTCATGATCACCCAGGACTGCCCGACCTGCCATGGCACGCGATTGAAGCCCGAGGCACTCAAGGTCAAATTCGCCGGACTTGATATCGCCGAGATGTCTCATCTGCCGCTCGAGAAGCTGCAGGAGGTGATGAACCCTTTCGCGGAGACTTCGACCGTCGGAGCATCGGAGAAAACCATCGTCGCCAGGCGCATCTGCGAGGATCTGTCGGCGCGGCTGGCCGTCCTGCTCGACCTCGGCCTCGGCTATCTCGCCTGCGAGCGCAGCACGCCAACGCTGTCGCCCGGCGAGTTGCAGCGGCTGCGGCTTGCGACCCAGGTTCGCTCCAACCTGTTCGGCGTCGTCTATGTGCTCGACGAACCGTCGGCAGGTCTGCATCCCGCCGACACCGAGGCGCTGCTGCGGGCGCTGGACCGGCTGAAACACGCGGGCAATTCGATCTTCGTGGTCGAGCACGAGATCGAGGTGATCAAGCATGCCGACTGGCTGGTGGATGTCGGGCCTCATGCCGGCGAAGGCGGCGGGAACATCCTCTATAGCGGACCGCCCTCAGGACTCGGGCAGGTCGCGCAATCGCGAACCGCCCATTATCTCGCGCATCCACGAAAGCCGCTGCCGATGGTCCGCCGCCAGCCGAAGGCGCATCTGAAAGTCCGGGGTGTGACCCGGAATAATCTCCGCGGCCTCGACGTCGATATCCCGCTCGGCGTTCTCGCCAGCGTGACCGGCGTGTCGGGCTCCGGCAAATCGAGCCTGATCAGCCAATTCCTCGTCGATGCCATGGCGGAGCATCTCGGCCATGCACGGGCTGCGGACGCGGACGACGATAGCCTGGCACCCACGGTCGAGACATTGGGCGGCGAGATCGTCGCCGGCCTCGACCAGGTCGATCGTCTCGTCGTGGTGGATCAGAGGCCGATCGGCCGCACGCCGCGATCCAACCTTGCAACCTATACCGGCCTGTTCGACCACGTCCGGAAGCTGTTCGCCGTGACGCCGCAGGCAAAGTCCCGCCGCTACGATGCCGGGCGCTTTTCCTTCAATGTCGCGAAGGCCCGATGCAGCACCTGCGAAGGCGAAGGATTTGTCTGCGTCGAGCTTCTGTTTCTTCCCAGCGTCTATGCGCCCTGCCCGACCTGCAAGGGCGCGCGCTACAATGACAAGACGCTGGAGGTGAAGATCCGCGGAAAATCCATCGCGGATGTGCTGGCGATGCGCGTCGACGAAGCCTTCGAATTCTTCCACGAAGATCCAACCCTCAACCGGTCCCTATCGGTCGTCCGCGAGGTCGGGCTCGGCTATATTCGTCTCGGTCAGTCCGCCACCGAATTGTCGGGCGGGGAAGCCCAGCGCATCAAGCTTGCGACCGAGCTCATGCGGCCGCAACGCGGTCACACGCTCTATGTCCTGGACGAGCCGACCACCGGTCTTCATCCCAGGGATGTCGAGCGGCTGATCGCCCAACTCGAGCGCATCGTGGACGCCGGCAACAGCGTGGTCGTGGTCGAGCACGACATGGATGTCGTCTCTCATAGCGACTGGATCATCGACCTCGGTCCCGGCGCCGGCGAGGAAGGCGGCCGTATCGTGTCGTCGGGGACGCCGCGAGAGGTCGCCGCGGCCGGCGGGAAGACCGCTGGCTATCTTGCCCGTCGCTTGAAACAGTAACGGGCGCGCTCATCACCCATTTCGCAATTGCGTTCTGCGTCGCGGAGACCGGACCCCGACTTTCGCCATGTTGACTTTCCGCCGCCCCGCTCCCCATACTTCGAAAAAGAATAACAAGACCAAATCATAAGACGATCTTTGAGGGAGGATAGGATGCCCACTTCACGCAGGCAGCTGCTGAAGAGCTCGGCGGCTGCCGCCGCCGCACTCAGCCTCGATTGGACACGGGCCCAGGCGCAAGCCGAGAATTTGCGCATCGGCTTGATCTACGACCTCACCGGTCCGTTTGCCGCCGGCGGCTCGGTCGCCTCCTCGGTCGGCGCGCAGATCGCCATCGACCTCGTCAACGAAAAGGGCGGCATCGGCGGCAAGACCAAGATCGTGCCGGTCGCGGCGGACTCTCAGAGCAAGGCCGACGTCGCCATCAACGAGGCCGAGCGGCTGATCAGCCAGGAAAAGATCGACATCATCAACGGCGTCTATTCCAGCGCGCATGCGGTGCCGATGGCGGCGAAGGTCGAGCAGCAGAAGAAGATCCTCTGGATCACCACCGCGGTCTCGACCGCCGTGTTCAAGGACAAGAACCTGCAATATGTGTTTCGCGCGCAGATCCATTCCGATCAGTACGGCCAGGCCTTCGCGGGCTTCGTCGCCGAGCACGCGCAAGGCAAGCTCGGCATGGACCCGAAGGACGTCAAGGTCGCGCTGATCCACGAGGACGGCCCTTACGGCGTCGGCGTCGCGGCGGCCGACGAGGCCTATGCCAAGCAGGCGGGCATCCAGGTGGTGATGCGCGAAGGCTATTCGGCTTCCGCGCCCGATCTCTCGGTGCTCGTGACCAAGCTCAAGCGCGCCAAGGTCGATGTGATCTCGCACGCCGGCTACAACCCCGACATCACCCTGTTCCTGCGCCAGGCCCGCGAGAGCGGATTGCGCTTCAAGATGCTGTTCGGCGCGGGCGCCGGCTACAGCCAGCTCGACAAGCTGCGCGCGACCTTCGGCCCCGACATCGACAATTTCTGCAACATCGATCCGGTGCCGGCGCAACTGCTCGATGCCTCCAAGCTCGCGCCTGGAATCGGCGACCTGACCAAGACCATGGTCTCGCGCTACCAGGCCAAGACCAGCGCCACCGACGTGCCGCCGCATTGCTCGATGGGTTTCAACCAGACCTGGATCTTGCTCAACAACGTGCTGCCGGTCGCCAAGGAGAAGTACGGCAGCTTCGAGCCCGAGGCCATTCGCAAGGCCGCGCTCGACGTCGACATTCCAGCCGGCGGCACCATCCAGGGCTATGGCGTGAAATTCTTCCCGCCGGGCACGCCGATGTCCGGCCAGAACGAGCGCTCGACCCCGGTGGTGATGCAGAATGCCGGCGAACACATCTCGGTGGTGTGGCCGACGAACATCCGGACGCGGGACCCGGTGTTTCCGCTGCCGAAGGGCTCGACCTACGGGACGTGAGGCTACGCGCCGCGCCGACGGTGCACCCTTTCCCCTTGCTTGCGGGAGAGGGTGGCTCGCCGCGAAACGGCGAGACGGGTGAGGGTTGCCTCCGCGAGCAAACCTCTCTCATTTTAAACCGCGGAGAGAACCCCTCATCCGGCGCTATAGCCGAAGCTACGCTTCGGCGTTCTTGAGAACGGCGGCCGAAGGCCGCCTATGCCACCTTCTCCCGCAAGGGGAGAAGGATTGGCACCGTGCCTGCGGCTAGCTCAGTGAGTTCATCACGCCCTACATCATCACCCTTCGTCCCTCCTCCGCCGCCCAGTATCCCGCGTAGTTCACCTTGATTGTCTCGTACGCCAGCGCGAGGTCCGACAGCGGCTGCCGTCCCGTCGCGGCGCATTCCATGAAGTCCTGGATCTCCTGGAGATAGCCGCGCGTCCACTCCTCTTCGAGGCAGACATATTGCCAGCCGGTTTTGCGGTCGACCTTCTCGGTGATGTAGACGGAGGCGAGTTTCTCCTCGGAGGTCTGGTAGCTCATCAGATGATCATTCGGCGTGATGTTGGCGAACAGCGAGCCGCCTGACGTGTAGGTCTCGATCAGATTGCGCACGCCGCCCATGATCATGTCGCCGGAGAACACGGTGGCCTTGGTGCCGTCCGAAAACGTCGCGGTCAGCGTGCCCCAATCCTCGACGTCGACAGGATTGGCCTTGATGTAGGTGCGCTCCTCCGGCTTGAGGATGGCCGTGACATTGCCGACATCGCCGCTGACGCTGGCGACGCGGATGGTTTCACCGCGCGCCTTGGCCTCGACCTGCTTGAGATACAGCACCGCCGAGAGCGGATGGCAGCCCATCCGGATCAGCGAGCCGCCCCCGGTCATCGCCCATTGCGCGGCATGGGCCGCATGCGATCCGGAATGGCTCTCCTCGCCCTTCATGAACAGGATTTTGTCCTTGGTCGCTCTCAGAATCTCCGCGGTCTTGGTCACGGCCGGCGCGTAGATCCAGTCCTCGGCATACATGAAGAGCTTTCCGGTGCGCTCGATCGCGGCACGCGTGGCGTCCATCTCTTCCAGCACGCGCTCATACATCAGCGCCTTCGCCACATGCCTGCCGATCGGCTGCCGGTCGCCGTCGCGGCCGAAATAGCCGGCGAACGGCTTTTCGCAGATCACATGCTTGCCGGCCTGCATGGCGGCGACGATCATCCCCGCATGAAGATTGGGCGGCGTGCAGATGTCGATGACATCGAGCTCGCGGTCTGCGATCAGCTCGGCGAAGCTGCGATAGACCCGTTGGATCTGGTGGCGGCCGGCGAATTCGACGACATGGTCGCCGCGCGCAGCGACCGCCGCGACCTCGACATCCACCCCGTAGACGCGCCGGAACGCATACATATGCAGCTCCGACACGAAGCCGCAGCCGACGAGTCCCACCCTGATCCTGGCCATAGCGCCCCCCGCTTTGGGCGGCACTATAGCGTGCTGGCAGGTCTATTCCACCGAGACCCGCACCACGCCGGCGCTCATCATGCCCAGCGCCTTGGCAGCCGGCACCGAGAGATCGACGATGCGGCCGCGGATGAAGGGGCCGCGATCGTTGACGCGGCACTGAATCGAGCGGCTGCCGTAGGACACCCTCAGCACGCTTCCGAACGGACGCGTCCGGTGCGCGCAGGTCAGCTCACCTTTCCCGGCTTTTCCGTAGCTGTAATAGGAGGCAAGCCCGCTTTCGGCCTGGGCAAAGGAAACTGCAGAAAGCGAAAACGTAGCAAGGCAAGAAAATAACGTGGTCTGCGCTCGCACGGCACCCCTCCGGGTTGGCCTGCCCCGGGCGCAAACGTTTGTCGGTTCCCGTGGGTTCCTGAGCCACTGCCGGGCCGCGCCCGGCAGTGCCATCACAGTTCTGTTACTGTTTGTGGAATACGAGCGTCCGAACCTCGATGCTCTCGCGCGGCGCGGCATCGGCCGGCGTGGTCGGATCGACGAACGCGGCGTGCGGCCCGAAGCGGGTGCGGCCATCGGTTGCGGAATCGTAGCACTTGAGCAGCAGTGCTTCGTCCGCCGTCATCTCGGGGAAATAGAACCAGCGATGGTTCGGATTGTATTTCACCGAATAGATTTCGCCGCGACGGTTGGGATAGATCAGATCCGAGGCGACGAGATCGTCGGGCGCAACCGTCGTGCCGTCGGCCATCGCCAGCGGCGAATCTCGCAAAGGACCGCGGATCGGCCGCCACAGATTGATCACCTGGACGCGGCCCTTCAGCAACTCTTCGGCCTCGTCGGGCAGATGCTCGCGCACGCGGTTGGCGCCTGAGACGGCGGTCTGATCCACGTGGACGCGCGTTGCCGGCTGACGCGGGCCACCGTCGCGGATGTCCGCGGCACCCTCAACGCGCCTGCGCACGGTATGGTCGAAGATGACGACGCGGTCGGCTTTCAGCGTTGCGCGCAGGAAGGCCTCGACGGCGGGATAGTAGACCGCCTTGATTTCCTCCTCATTAGAGAAGTCCTTCACCTGATGTGGATGCCGCACCAGCGCAAAGCCTTCGCGGTCGAGCGAGATGTTTTGTGCGATCAGCCGGGCATCGAAGATCGGTACCTGATGCGGCTCCGGCAATGACGTGCTTTTGGGCTCGCCAGGCGGTGGATCGAAGGCGTAAGTGCGCGGCTTGCCCGAAACCGGCGCGAGGTAATTGAGTTCAGCGGTGACGAAGGGAAGCGATTCGATTTTTGTTTCTTGCAGGCCCATGGCCGGTCTCCCGATGTGGTCGTCTGGATGATTTTTGAAGACACCGGGCGTACTGCAAGGGAGTTGGTGCAAATAGCAATGCGAGTGCTGTCGCTGGCATGAAACGCAGAACAAACGCATCGCGAAATCCGGCCGGGTTGGAATGCGCCCTGCCCGCTTCACGGATGCTTGAGAGCCTTTTGAGATCTCGTGCCCCGGACGCAGCGCATCACGCAGTGGTACGCTGCTGAGCCGGGGCCTATCTCACCGGGAGCATCTGTGCGGCATGGGTCCCGGCTCTGCGCAGTAGCGATCTCGGCCGCCTCGAGCTTCTGCTTGATCAGACCCCAGTGAAGGTAGAGGTCGATTTCGCTCTGCTCGTCCGCGACCAGCCGAACATTATCGCGTCGGCCAGCATGAGACGGATCATTCCGCCGCCTCGCCGCGAACAGGCTGGCGCTTGGCGATCAGCTCGCGCGTCAGCGGGATCAGCTCACGGCCATACTCGATGGCATCGGGAAGCGGATCGAAGCCGCGGATCAGGAAATGGCTGACGCCGAGGTCGCAATAGTCGCCGAAGACCTCGGCGACCTGCTCGGGCGTGCCGACCAGCGCGGTGGTGTTGCTGTTGGCGCCGGTGAGCTTTGCGATCTCGGTCCACAGCCGCTTGTCGATGCGGCTGCCCTGGTCGGCGAGCGAGAGCAGACGCCGCGCGCCAGCGGTGGCATGGCCGTCGGCGGGCTTGCGATAGCCGGTCTTGTCCTGGAGCGCGGTGGCGCGCGCAAGAATCTCGTCCGCCTTTTCCCAGGCCTGCTTCTCGGTCGGAGCGATGATCGGCCGCACCGAGAGGCTGAAGCGCGGCGTCCGACGGCCCTGCCTGACGGCCGCATTGTGAACCCGCGAGGTGACGTCGCGCACCTGCGCATAGGATTCACCCCACAGCGCAAAGGTGTCGGCATGCTTGCCCGCGACGTCGATCGCAGCGTCAGAGCCACCACCGACGAAGGTGTAGATGCCGGCCTTCTGCAGCGGCTTCACCTGCGAAAAACCGTTCTCGACGTTGTAGTACTTTCCGCTGTAGTTGAACGGCTTCTCGCTGGTCCATTCCAGCTTCACCACGTCGAGAAACTCGCTGGTGCGGGCGTAACGCTCGTCCTTGTCGTCGAGCGTATTGCCGTCCTGCCTAAGCTCGGCTGCATTGCCGCCGGTGATGACGTGGAGCGAGACGCGGCCTCCATAGAGTTGGTCAAGCGTCGCAAGCTGCCGCGCGAGCAGCGTCGGCGCGGTAAAGCCCGGTCGCTGCGCGATCATCACTTTCAACGATTTGGTGATGGTCAGCACATGCTGTGCGACCTGGAGCGCATCGGGCGTGGTTGAATGGAACGCCAGCAGCGCACGATCGAAACCCGCGAGCTCATGCGCCTTCGCCACCGTCTCGATATAGGCGGCATCGAGCACCGGGCCCTGGCGTACGATGGTCTCGGAAGCATTGCTGTTGGCGATAAAGCCGATGAACTCGACCGACATGATGTTCTCCCTGAATGTTTGGCGGCAGGCTAGAGGCCCAATGCGGCACGGCCGAGGCCGGTGCGCGTGGAATCGTCCTGCGGCGTGTGCACGCGACCGCACAGGACGTCGCGATAGTGCCGCTCCAGCGGATTGGCGCGGGACAGGCCGTGATTGCCGGTCAGCGACAAGGCATTCTCGACCGCGGCGACGGCGTTATTGGTGACGGCCAGCTTGATGACGTTGGACTCGGCCGCGGAAAGCGCGACACCGTCATCGAAATCACCGGCAAAGGATGCGATCAGCCGTGCATTGACGATGAGCCGCGCCTCGATCGCGCCAAGGATCTCCTGCGCCCGCGGCAAGGTCGCAAGCGGCGCGCCCAGGCTGGCAGGGACCCGCTGCTTCAGGAACCCGACCAGCCAGTCGCGTGCAGCCCGCGCAACGCCGTCATAGATCGCGGCGACAAAGATCGTGTGGACCGTCGCCTGCGCCACATCAGGTGCGCGCCAGTCCGCCGGCTCGCGCACATCGATCTCGGCATCGAGGGGTATCACGACGTCCTCGAAGATGACGTCGTGGCTGCCGCTGGCCCGCAGGCCGTGATGATCCCATGTCTCGACGATGCGCGTGCCTGGCAGGCCCGCCGGCACCAGGAACTGTCCAACGCGCGGCTCGGCTTCGTCCGTCCGCGCCCAGACCAGATACCATTTCAGGATCGGCGATCCCGTCGAATAGATCTTGTGCCCCGAGAGCCGCCAGCCGGTCTCGGTCCGACGTGCAATGGTCGCGGGCAGGCCGCCGCGCGCAGGCGAGCCCAGTTCGGGCTCGACGCGGAGCGCATTGACGAGCGCAAGGCCTTCGACGCTCTCGCGCGCGAGCTTGCGCGACAGCCGCGCCGGCCAGGTCGGGCTCCGTGCCATCACCAGATGGTTGATGTAGTGCATCGACAGCACCAGCGCTGTCGACGGATCGGCCTTGCCGATGATGCCGAGGACGCGGGCGGCGTATCGTGCGCCAGCTCCGGCCCCGCCATGGGCGGCAGGCACCGTCAGCGACAGCAGGCCTGCTTCGGAAAGCTCGCGAAAGTTCTCGAACGGGAAGCTGCCGGTGCGATCGTGCTCGGCCGCGCGGGCGGCGAAAGCCTCGGCCAGCGCCTCGGCACGTGCGATGTAGTCGGGCTCGTGATGCGCCGCGCGGCCCTTGGCGATCGAAGTCACCATGTGGCGTCCAATCCGAGCAGGCCAAGGATCTGGCGGCGCAAATCCACCAGATACGGATCGCCGCGATGGCGCGGATAGGACCGGTCGACACGGATGTCTGCCTTCACACGCGCCGGGCGGTCGCTGAACACGATGACGCGGTTGGCGAGCACCAGCGCCTCCTCGGCGTCATGCGTCACCAGCAGCGTGGTAAAACCCTTGCGCTGCCACAGTGAGACCAGCTCGGCCTGCATGGTGATGCGGGTCAGCGAGTCGAGCTTACCGAGCGGTTCGTCGAGGATGAGGATTTTGGGATCATTGACCAGTGCGCGGGCCAGCGCGACGCGCTGCGCCATGCCGCCCGAGAGCTGGTGCGGATAGGCATTGCGGAAGGACGATAGCCCGACGAGATCGAGCGCGGCATCGACGCGATGACGCTGGCTCTTCAAGATGCCCTGCGCCTCCAACCCGAGCGCGACGTTGTCCCAGACCGTGCGCCAAGGAAACAAGGTGGGATCCTGGAACACGACGACGCGCGACGGGTGCGGTCGCGTGATGCGCGCCTCGTCCTCGCGCAGCGTTCCGGACCGGGGCTTGTCGAGGCCTGCGACGAGGCGCAGCAGCGTGGACTTGCCGCAGCCGGAGGGGCCGAGCAGCGCAACGAACTCGCCCGGCTCGACGGAGATGCTGACGTCGCTGAGCACCGGCAGCTCGGCGCCGTCGATGTCGAAGGCGTGGCTGACCTGCTCGATGTCGAGCGCGGCACCGGCCGCCGGGTGAGCGTCGAAGTCAGCCAGTGCGGTTGTGGCTACCATTTCACTGTCCCCTTTTGCCAAACCAGCAGGCGATCGCGGATCGCAAACAGCAGCGTGATCGCGCCGGAGCAGAGCAACGACATCACGATCAGCGCCGCATACATGTTGGCATAGGCGGCCCAGCCCTGCGCCCATTGCAGGTACCAGCCGAGCCCTGCCTTGACGCCGATCATCTCGGCGACGACGAGCACGGCAAAGGACGAGCCGAGCCCCATGAACAGGCCCACGAAAACGTGCGGCAAGGCCGCGGGGATCGCGACCTTCAGCACCAGGAAGGAAGGCTTCGCCCCGAGCGTCCGCGCGACGTCGTAATATGCGTTGCTCACGCTCGCGACACCCGACCAAGTCAGCACGGTGACCGGGAAGCCGGTTGCCAGCGCGATCAGAAAGCTCGATGCGCTCCAGCTCGACGGAAAGGTGAAGAAGGCGATCGGCAGCCAGGCGGTCGCCGGCAACGGGCCGATGAAGCGCAGCACCGGATGCACCCAATAGCCGACCGCGCGCGACCAGCCGATCGAGACGCCGGTCAGGAAGCCGACCGTCGCGCCGATCAGATAGCCGCCGAGCTGGAGCTTGACCGAGGCGAACACGCTGTCGAGCAGTTTTGGCAGATCGTCGGTGTAGACCTCGATGATCGATTGCGGCGGCGGAAAGAACGGCAACGGTAGCCAGGCGAATTTTGCCGTCGCGACTTCCCACAGGGTCAGGACAACGCCGAGCACGACGAGCCACGGCGCGCGCTGGCGCAAGGCCCGGCCCGTCGAACCGAGGTAATCGGCGCCGACCGTCCCGAACAACGCGATCGCTGCGATGACAAACGCGGCAATGCCGAGCGAATGGGTCCGCGACCAGTCGCCGACGTCCTCCCACCACAGGCAGGACAGGCCGAAGGCAATCCACGCCACGCTGGCGAGAATGCCGGCACCGGAGTCCCGGACCCAGCTCGTCAGCCAGGGTGCGCGCGAGAGGCGCGGCGCGCCGGAGGCAAGGCCGTCAGACAGCGAATACGTCGACATAGATGCGCTCCGCGAATCTGGCCGTATCGGTGCTCTGCTTGAACACCTGCACGCTCTTGAGATCGTCGGCATAGGCCTTGAGCTCGCGCTTTAGCACTTCGCCGACGGGGTGATGGTGATGAGTGTGGTAGCGCACCATGCCCTCGATATCCGTGAGCGACGCCGTCTTCGGCGCGTAAGGCTGGAACGATTTCGCCGTCACAGACGGATTTTGCGCGGTGAACATCGCGGCATCAAGCAGCGCCTGCGTCAGGGCGCGCGCGACCAGCGGCTCCTCGCGCACCAGGCTGCCGCGCAGGCCGAGGATGCAGCAGCTCTTGTCGCGATACTCGCCATCGAGATTGGAGGCGACCTCCTTGTACTGGCTGTCCTTGAGCCAGAGATAACCCAGCGGGTCGGACGACAGGAATGCCTGCACCTCGCCCTTCTCGACGGCGACGTTGAGAAGGTTGCCGGGATAGGCGCGCCAGTCGACATCCTTGTTCGGATCGATACCGAGCTTGGCGAGCTGAATGGAGAAGAAATTCTTGTCTGGGCCGCCGAGATCACCGACCGCGACGATCTTGCCCTTGAGATCGGCAAGCTTGCTCACGCTGGAATCGGCGCGGGTCAGGACCCGCATGCAGCCACCGTGGGTGCCGGCGGCAATCTTGACGTCAAAGCCCTGCTCCAGCGGCTTTAGCCAGCGCAGCGCCATGCCGAGACCGGCATCGCTCTTGCCGGTTGCGATGGCCTCGAGCAGCTGGTCGGTCGAACCGGAATAATTGATGAGCTCGATGTCGAGATTATGCTTCTGGAACAAGCCGTGCTCGATGGCGACCGGCACCGGGGCGAGACAGACCGCGCCCGCGTTCCAGGATAGCTTGAGCTTGCGCGGCGCGCCGGTGAGCGCGGGCACATCCGACGCAGTCCGGCACAGCGGAAACTCCGAGAGATCGACGCCGGGCGCGATTGTCCGCGGCGCAAAGGCCTGTGCCGCACCGAAGGCACCGAGCGGCGCAGCGAATGCCGCAGCTAATCCCGCCTGGAGCAAATGGCGCCGGTCGAGCCTCGATCCGTCGCGCTTGTCGTCGTCGTTCATCCGTCTCCACTCCTGCGCTGGCACGGCTCCGCCATCGGCACAACAGCTTGCGTTGCGCCTGTTCCGTGCGGACCTGCGTCGAGAGAAAATCTTTTCGCCGGCGCCTGCTCGGTGCCTTGATGCGATGCGCAAATCATGCGGCGCGTTCGCCGTATCGTCAATGAAATGGAATTTCGAATGTGGCACGAAGCGAAGTCATTCTCTCCACCGGTGCGTGCGAGGACGACGAAAGGATTTCCGCCGATGGATCGATTGACGGAGCACGGGGCTACTCCCTCTCCTGCTTCATTTTTGCGCAGCATCAGTGGCGCATACCGCACGTTCTCGAAATCGGCGCCTCGCTGAAACGTCCTTGCCGATCGCGCGCGCAATACGGTTAGCCATTTCATTGACCGCGCATCATGCGGCCATAGACTTGATCGTCTCGATGCATCGTTCGCTCACGCGTCGTGGGCAAAGCAACAAGACAGGCCACATGAGCATCAACTCCCTCGATCATTCCATCGCGCGCCGGCTCGCTGCATCGCTGCTTGCCGCCGCCATCACCCTGTCGACGGCCGCGGCGTCGTTCGCAGCCGATGCCGTCGTGCTGCGGGTCGGCGACCAGAAGGGCGGCAATCGTTCGCTGCTCGAGATCTCGGGCTACGCGAAGGATCTGCCTTACAAGATCGAGTGGTCGGAATTCCCCGCGGCAGCTCCAATCCTGGAGGCGCTCAACGCCGGCGCGCTCGACGTCGGCTATACCGGCGACCTTTCGTTCCTTTCCGTCTACGCGGCCGGCGCGCCGATCAAGGCGATCGGCGGCACAAGGTCGGATGCCAAGACACAAGCCATCCTCGTGCGCCAGGATTCCCCGATCAAATCGGCCGCCGACCTCAAGGGAAAACGCCTCGCCGGCACGCGCAGCGGCTGGGGCCAGTTTCTGATCGACGCCACGCTGGAGAAGGCGCAGATCAGGCTGGAGGACGCGACCTTCGCGCCGCTCGGCCCGGTCGACGCCAAGATCGCGCTGGTTGCGGGCTCGATCGACGCCTGGGCGGTGTGGGAGCCCTACGTCTCGTTCGCGACGCTCAAGGACAAGGCCCGCGTCATCGCCAATGGCGAGGGCCTGACGCCGACCATCACCTTCATCGTCGCTTCCGACAACGCCATCGCCACCAAGCGCGCAGCGGTGCAGGACCTCGTGCAGCGGCTGAACAAGGCGCGGCTGTGGTCGCTGGATCATCTCGGCGAGTACGCCAAGAGCACGGCCGAGTTGACCAAGCTGCCGGAGGATGTGCTGCTCTCGGCCTACACCGCGCAGCGCACCAGCCCGATTCCGATCGACGAGAACGTCGTGAAGGAGGTGCAGGAAGCCTCCGACCGCTCGACGCGCTACGGCATCCTGCCGAAGAAGCTCGACGTCAGCAAAGCCGTCGACCGCAGCTTCACCGCTGCGGCCGCGGGATCGAACTAGGCGGAGGCGGCGGGATGCGCGGGCTCCGTCTCAACGCTGGCCCGCTGCATCTCGCCGCGATCTTACTCGCGCATTTGGCCTGCATGAGCCTGATCGTGTGGCTGTCGCTTTAGACGCCAGCCAGGACCCCCGCTCGCCGGCCCGGCCTTAAGGAAAAAATCAGGACAACATAAGGAACCCATAAGGACTTACGAGACGCCGCTGGCCTAGCATCGACCCTGTGATCGCGTCGGTAACAGGATGCCTCATCCCGCGGCTTGTCCAGGCAATCACAACTCGCTCTCGGGTTGCCGATCCCGACTGGACGGGCTTACAGTGATCCGCCCTGCGGCCGTCGACGCTTGCAATGGGAAGGCGACCTTCGGGCTGGAGATCAGCGCCATGTCAGCCGATCAGTATCTTCGTTACGATCCGTCCGTCGAACACATCCTGCCGGAGGAAGCGGCGGCGGTCGAGGAGATCGTTGCTTCGATTTCGCGAACGAGTGATCGCACTTTTCGCAAAAACAAGCATGGGACCCGGCAGCAGCACGCCAAGGGCGCCGGCTATCTCCGGGGCGAGCTGATCGTCTACGACAATTTGCCGGATCATCTGCGCCAAGGCCTGTTCAAGCAGGCTGGCCACTTCCCGATCATCGTCCGCCTCTCCACCGCATTCAACAGGAGCGATCGTGTACGTTCGCCGCGAGGGTTTGCCATCAAGGTTTTGGGTGTGACGGGGGCTAAGGCGCTCGGCGACGACGATTCGACGAACCAGGATCTCCTGCTCGTCAATCACCCCAGCTATTTCGCGGATGCGATGGCCTATATGCGCGCACAGCACAAGGTCGAGCACACCCTGTTCCTGCCTGATCTGGCGTACGGACCCATAGGCTTTTTGGCGCGCGCCCTGGTCGCCGCATCGGACAGAACAGGCATTCCGATCCCGATCGTCTTGAAAGCGCTCGGTGATGCCGGCAGCAACATCCTCGGAGAGACCTTTCACACCGAGGGTGCATTGCGGTTTGGCGATTATATCGCAAGGCTTCGCCTGATGCCGATGTCGGCGTCGGTTCGCCAACTCACCGGCCGACCCTGCCACGATGCCGATGATGCCGTGCTGAACAGCGTCGTTGCCTTCTTCAAGGATAATGCGGCCGAGTACGAATTATTCGCCCAGCTCTGCACCGACCTCGAGCGAACACCGATCGAAGATGCCTCGATCGACTGGCCTGAAGACGTCGCGCCGCCGCAAGCACTCGGCAAGATCACGCTTCCGCGCCAGACCGCCGACAGCCCCGCGCGTCGCGTCTATTCCGACGAGGTGCTTTCGTTCGATCCATGGCGATGTCTCGCCGCGCATCAGCCGCTCGGCTCGATCATGCGATTGCGCAGGGATGCCTACCGTGCCTCCCGCACGCTGCGGCAGCAGCAGAATCAATTCAAGGTCAAGCAACGGCCCGGCGAACCGCGAGAGATCGCGGACCTGCCGGATTGAGCCGATCAGCGTCCCGCAATATCGGGCCCGGTGTCCCGGCCTGCGTCGAAAAAGGATGCCGAGCGCAGCGGATCATTGGGATCAAGCGTCTCTGCCAGCGATGCGATCACCTGGCAGGAGCGGTCCCGCCACTTGGCAGCCCTTTGCGCTTGTCCGAGGCTCTCATAGAGCCCCGCGGTAGTGCGGTAAACCCGCCAGGTGGCATGCGGCAACCTGGCATGGCGGAGGATCGACATGGCCGCCGACAGATGCCCGCCGGCGAGTTGCGCATCGTGCTTCAGCATCGCAATTCTCGCCATGGCCTCGTAGCACAGCGCGAGAAACGGCCGGTCAGGTGCCGCGCTCGTCACCTCGTGAAACTGGCTGGCCGAGCCCTGGGCACGGTCCAGATCGCCGATCGCGATCCAATAGTCGCAGCAAGTCAGCAGATAATGGGGGATGACCAGCGACTCCATCGGCACCCGGTCGACCTCCATTCGCCGCTCCATCGCATCGAGATGCTGCCGCGCCCGAGCCAGGTCGCCCATCCTGACATAAGCTCGCGCCAGCAGATTCCTGCCAACGAAGAAGGTGAACGGATTGGCCTCGATCATCGGGCCGAGCGCATCCTCCGCACGCCGTGACGCGCTGCCATATTCCTCCGCCTCGGAGTACAGCCATCCGATCGCGAGATGACACAGCGCGACGGCCTGCGGATTTGCATTCCGCTCCGAGATAGCCAACGCGGAGACGAGGTTTCGTTGCGCCTGGCCCCATTCGCCGAGATAAATCTGGGCAAACGCCTCGACCGATTCATAAAGCACGAATAGATAGACGTCACCGACCAGGCGGGCGAGCTCCTTTCCCCTGGTCGTCGCATCGCAGCAGGCCGGATAATTCGCGCGCAGAAACTCCAGCACCATTTCCATCGAGCAGCGTCGCAGCCGCATGCTCAGATCCTGCTCTCCGGTGATCAGTGCTGACGCACGCTCGGCAAGGTCCGCATTCTCACGATCCCAGCCGCGGAGCATCAGCTTCAGATTGGCAACGTTGCCCTGGACCAGAGCGCTGAATGCGGCGTCGTCGATCGCCCTGCTTTTGATAAGGGCCTGTTCCGCAACAGGCAGGCTCTGGCGCCGATCGACGTAAAGACAGAATCTGCTGAGATCGACCAGCGCGTTCACCTCTTCGCGCACGTGCCCGTTCTCCGCCGCGTGCGCCACGATAGCGCTGAGATCCTGCAGGGAATTCAGGAAATCTCCACTGGCCCGCCAGGCCCAGGCGCGCTGAAGCAGCAACTTCAGACGTGTCGTCACCCGAAATTCCGGCGGCAGATGCGGCACCAGCTCCAAGGCGCGGGACAGGTAATTGGCGGCCTCGCGCGTGCTGAACCTTCGCGCCGAGCCCTCGGCCGCCGCGCCCAGATAATGCATCGCTTTCGGGAAATCACGGCCCAGTTCGAAATGGCGCGCGACAACGGCGGCGATCTCCGCAGCCTGCGGCCCATAGCCCTGCTCGAGCCCCGCCCCAAGCAGCGCATGGGTTTTCGCGCAGCGCGCTGGTGCGAGCCGCTGGTAGAGGATCTCCTGGTAAAGCGCGTGCTGGAACGCATAGCGACCGGAGACGCTTCCGTTCGGCCACTCGGTCATGCCGGCCCCGACGATAATGCGATCGGTCCGTGCCAGGTCCTCGCACATCTGCTCGACATCCAGCACGGGACGGTCCAGCGCACCGGCGATATGGAGCGCGGAAAACTCCGCTCCCGCCGCACTGGCGACCTCGAGCAGGCAGCGCTCGTCTTCGGTGAGGTGATCGATCTGCTGCTTGATCATTCCTTCCAGATCGCGCGGCATGCTGTCATGCGAGGCCGCGTCTTCGCTGACCAGCCGCCAGCCCAATTCGTGCTCGACCAGTGCACCCTGCGCCACGAGATGATCGAGCAGAGACGACACGAACAGAGGATGCCCGCCGGTTCGCGCGAAGATGCGCTCGACCAGCTCTCTGGCAAAATCGGCCGAGTTGAAGCGCAGGGACAGATAGCGTTCGACGTCGGTGCCGGTCAGTCGATCGAGCGCGAGCTCGGTGGCGTGTCCGTGAATCCGCAAGTCCTGATGAACGGCACGGATAGGATGTCCGCCGACGGCGACTTCCATCGGCCGGTAGGTGGCGAGCACGAGGATAGAAGCCCTCCGATCCCGCCGCGCCAGCCGGGAGAGCACATCCACGGTGGCAAAGTCGCTCCAATGCAGATCTTCCAGGATGATCACCCATGGTCGCGTGACAGCGAGATGTTCCATGAGATCGGAAAATTCGCGCAGCATGCGCTCCCGCGTTGCGCCAAAGACCTCATGCTGGAATGTGGCCCGCTCTGCTTCGCCGAGGAAACCGGGCATCTGCGCGAGCCAGGTCGGCGCGTGCTCGCGGATGGACGTCAGCAGCGATGCTCCATCGGTGCGACGGCAGCACTCGTTCAGCGCTCCGATCAGCGGAAGAAAGGCCTCATGGGTGCCGAACAACTCGTTGCAGCTACAATGCAGCACGCCCAGTCCCTGCTGGTTCATCCTGTCGAGCGTCATTTGCAAGAGGGTGGTCTTGCCGATCCCGGCCTCGCCGGTGATGAAGACGACCTGACGCTGTCCGGTGCGAGCGAGTTGCAATGCCTTCTCCAGCGTGTCGAGTGCCCCGGTGCGCCCACTCCAGTGCCGGCGTCGATCGACGACCTGCTCCGTGACGGAAGCGGTCTCTTCTTCGGGCGCCCGCTCGATCGCAGGCAAGTCGGCGGTCGCGACCGGCGCAATGAAACGATAGCCGCGCCGCGTGACCGTCTCGATGTAATTGGGGGACTGCCTGTCGTCGCCGAGCACCGAGCGTAGCGCGTTCACGGCAACGGCGAGGCTCGACTCGCTGACGTGCAGATCGGACCAGACCGCGTCGAGCAACTCTTCCTTGGTGACGAGCTCACCGGGCCGACCGACGAGATAGCAAAGAACCTCGAACGGCTTCGGCGCCAGCGCGATCCGCTCCCCGCCTCGCCACAACAGCGCGTTGGCACGGTCGAGGCGGAATTCACCAAAGGCAAGCGCGTCTCTACGCACGGCTCAGACCCCCGGATGCTCGCCCATCTTAAGGGAAAGCTCAGCCAAATGTAAGGACGCGATAAAGACCTGCGCCCTGCGCCGGCACTAGCATTGGCCTGTCCATTTCAGAGACGCCGGCAAGGCGTCGGACGGCCTTTTCATCACGCTGTCATTTCAGTCGGCAGGCAGTCGATGCCTGAATTTTGGCAAGGAGTTGGCCATGAGCATTCTAAAACATCTGGCGATCTCGCCTCTCGCTTTTGCCATTCGCCATTACGACATCAGGGTCATATTGGGCCTCACCGTCCTCAGCCGCATCTTCCTCGTCGCCATCTACCTTGCGTGCGGCGGCCCGGGCCTGTCCGAGTTCGATCTCGCCAACGCCATCGCGCTGCCATGAGCTCGGGACCGCTCGAATGGTGCATCGAGATCGCGATCATCGTCGCGATCTGCATCGGGATTGTCGTGGGCGGGCATGGCCGGCTCGTCGTGCCGCATCACCGGGTTCAGCGCGCGCAAGCCGATCGGGCCGCTTGCATTCAGCGGCCCTCAAACCTCTTCAGCGTCGTCGCCCTGCGGCGAGCGGGTCCGCCCGTTTGATCGATCACCAATACGCGCGGTGATAGTGCCGGTAATACGGCCGGTAGTAGCCGTAACGAGGGCCGAAATACGGGCGGTAAGGCCGATAGTAGCGCGGATAAGCATAGGCCGGACCATAGCCGTAATAGGCCGGCGCATAACCATAGCCGTAGCCCGGGTATCCGTAGCCGCCATAATAGGGCCCGCCGCCATAGTAGCCATAGCCATAGGGCGCGCTGCTGGCGATGGCACCTGCGATGATCGCGCCAGCGGCAAGGCCGCCGAGACCCCATCCAAAACCTCGGCCGCGCCAGTGCACCTGCGTGACATCGTCGCCGACGGCGGCCTTCATGGTTGCGACATTGGTGGGCAGCGGAGCCGCCGCCGCCTGCTGAATCCCCCCCGCCATGACCGCGGCGGCGAGCGAACCGGCGACTGCCGTTTTCCAGACCCTCATCGTCTTACTCCTTTCTGACGTTTGGCTTGGACATGGATCGCAGCGCCATCATCGGGCATCCTGGCGCGAGGTCAAAGCCTCGAGTTTTGCGTGCACCGCACAAGACGCATGCCTCCATTCTGATCAACCGGTACCTGACGGGCTCGACAACCTTGCCGCGAGTGACACCGGCAGGACGGTGCCTGGGGCCCGATCACGGCGGCAAAGCATTAAGCTTCCGGCGCATTCGCAACCAACAACCACCTTCCCGATTTACTATTCGTGCCGTTACTATCGGTTCCAAATGAGCGCGGCCGGGAGGCTTCTCGCGAGCGCAAGAGTTGTGGGAGGATGACATGAGTGCCGCGAGACCCGAGCCGCTTGCCCGTCAGGCGCTGGCGTTTGTCCTGGCCGGCGGACGCGGCAGCCGGCTGCTGGAGCTGACCGACCGTCGCGCCAAGCCTGCGGTCTATTTCGGCGGAAAATCCCGCATCATCGATTTCGCGCTGTCGAACGCGGTGAACTCGGGCATCCGCCGCATCGCCGTCGCCACCCAGTACAAGGCGCACAGCCTGATCCGGCACCTTCAGATGGGCTGGAACTTCTTCCGCCCCGAGCGCAACGAGAGCTTCGACATCCTCCCGGCGAGCCAGCGCGTCTCCGAAAACATGTGGTATGTCGGCACGGCCGATGCAGTCTACCAGAACATCGACATCATCGAATCCCACGCCTGCCGCTTCATCGTCGTTCTCGCCGGCGACCATATCTATAAAATGGATTACGAGGTGATGCTGCGCCAGCACGTCGACAGCGGCGCCGACGTCACCGTCGGCTGCCTGGAGATGCCGCGCCAGGAATCTTCCGGCTTCGGCATCATGCATATCGACGAGAACGGCTGGATCAAAGAGTTCCTGGAAAAGCCGAAAGATCCGCCGCCGATGCCGGGCAAGCCGGACGTTTCGCTCGCCAGCATGGGCATCTACGTGTTCGACGCAAAATTCCTGTTCGAAGAGCTCAAGCGCGACGCCGAGGATCCGAATTCCAACCACGATTTCGGCAAGGACATCATCCCCTACCTCGTCAAGAACGGCCGCGCCATGGCGCACCAGTATTCGACCTCCTGCGTTCGCTCGGGCAGCGACCCCCGCGCCTATTGGCGCGACGTCGGCACGGTCGACGCCTATTGGGCCGCCAATATCGACCTCACCGACGTAGTGCCCGAGCTCGATTTGTTCGACAGCGCCTGGCCGATCTGGTCCTATTCCGAGATCACACCACCGGCAAAATTCGTCCACGACGAGGAGAGCCGGCGCGGCCAGGCCGTGAGCTCGCTGGTCTCGGGCGGCTGCATCATTTCCGGCGCCTCGCTGCGGCGCTCACTGCTGTTCACCGGCGTGCGCGTCAACTCCTACGCCAATGTCGAGAACGCCGTGATCATGCCCTATGTCAATGTCGGCCGCGGCGCGCGCCTGAAGAACGTCGTGATCGATCGCGGCGTCGAGATCCCGGAAGGGCTCGTCGTCGGCGAAGATCCCGAGCTGGACGCAAGACGCTTCCGCACCACCGAGCAGGGCATTTCGCTCATCACCCAGCCGATGCTCGACAGGCTCAATACATGACGCCTGTTCGCGTCCTCGCGGTCGCCTCTGAAGTCTATCCCATCGTCAAGACTGGCGGTCTCGCCGATGTCGCGGGCGCGCTGCCGATTGCGCTCAAGGCGCATGGCGTCGAGATGCGCACCTTGATGCCAGGCTATCCTGACGTGATGCGGGTGCTGGGGGGAGCCGACGAAATCCGGCGCTGGCCGGATTATTTCGGCGGACCCGGACGTCTGCTCGCCGGCTCGCATGACGGCCTCGATCTGTTCGTGCTCGACGTGCCGCATCTCTACGCACGGCCTGGCAACCCCTACGTGACGCCCGAAGGCGTCGACTGGCCGGACAATGGCGTGCGGTTCGCCGCGCTCTCGCGCATCGCGGCCGATATCGGCCACGGCCTCGTTCCCGCCTTCGTGCCCGACGTGGTGCATGCCCATGACTGGCAGGCCGGGCTCGCGCCGGCCTATCTGCACTATGACAATCGGCCGCGGCCGGCCACCGTGATGACCATCCACAACATGGCCTATCAGGGCAAGTTCGTGCCCGAGCTGATTGGTTCGATTGGCCTGCCGTGGCGCGCCTACGGCGTCAACGACCTCGAATATTTCGGCGGCATCAGTTTCTTGAAGGCCGGCCTGCAATTCGCCGATCGCATCACCACGGTCTCGCCGACCTATGCGCAGGAGATCCAGACCGACGAGGGCGGCATGGGGTTCGGCGGCCTGCTTCGCGCCCGCGCGAACGCGCTGAGCGGAATCCTCAACGGCATCGATGTATCCGTTTGGAATCCGCAAGAAGATCCGCACATCGCCTACCGCTTCGGCGCGGAGGACCTCACGTTCCGGGCCGCGAACAAGGCGGTGCTTCAGCAACAGTTCAATCTGGATTCCTCGGACGAAGCGCCATTGCTCGGCGTCATCAGCCGCCTGTCGTGGCAGAAGGGGCTCGATCTCCTGCTCGAAGCCATTCCGACCATTTTGCGCGAAGGCATGCAGCTCGCTTTGCTCGGCAGCGGCGATCGCGATCTCCAGGATCGCTATCAGGCCGTAGCGCGCGCGAACCCTGGCCGGATCGGGGTCGTGATCGGCTACGACGAGATCATGGCGCATCTGATCCAGGCCGGCTCGGACGCGCTCATCGTGCCCTCGCGGTTCGAGCCATGCGGCCTGACCCAGCTCTGCGCGTTGCGCTACGGCGCCGTGCCCATCGTCTCGCGGGTCGGCGGCCTCGAGGATACCATCGTCGATATCGGCGAGGCCGATAAATCAGGCCGCGATGCCACCGGCTTCAAGTTCGCACCCGTCACCGCGGATGCCCTCGCCGGCACGCTGCGCAAGGCCAACATCGCCTTCCACGACAAGCTGACCTGGCGCCGGCTGCAACTGAGCGGCCTTGCGACCGACGTGTCCTGGCGCAACCGCGCCGGTGACTATGCCGCGCTCTATCGCGGCCTCATGACCGCGCGCGCCTGAGGCGCGACCATCCTCGAATCAATGCTATAGAGCCGCCATGGACCCGTTCTTGATCAAGCTGATCGGCTTTGCCGCCGCGACCTGCACCACCGTGGCCTACGCGCCGCAAGCCATCAAAGTGTGGAAGACCCGCTCCACCGGCGATATTTCGCTCGGCATGTTCCTGGTCATGGTGCTTGGGCTGGCGCTCTGGCTCGTCTATGGCCTGCTGTCGGGCGATGCGCCCCTCGTCGCCGCGAACGCCATCACCATGGTGCTCGCCGGCGGCATCCTGTTCATGAAGCTGAAATACGGGTGAGCCACTCTTCTTCACCTCTCCTCGCTTGCGGGAAGAGGAGAAGATCACCCGCCAAACACATACGACGCCATCGCGACATTCGCGACCTCGTCGACGAAGACGCGCTTGCCCGTGTCGCTGACGGCGGCGCCGGCGGCCACCATCAGCGGCAGCAGATGATCTTCGCGCGGATGGGCCAGGCGCGCACTCGGCGCGTTCTCCCAGTCAACCAGCATCGCGTTGCGCCGCGCCGCGTCCTTGTGGCTGATCGCCTCGTTCAGGTAAGCCTCGAAATCATACGAGACCGGCTTCGATTCGGCACGGCCGAACCCGCGCATGTTGTGATAGGTGAGTCCGCTGCCGACGATCAGAATGCCTTCGTCGCGTAGGGAGGCAATCGCCTGCCCCATCCTGATGTGCTCGGCCGGATCGTAACTCGATCTCAGCGACAGCAGCACGATCGGCATGTCGGCGTTCGGATACATCAGCCCGAGCGGCACGAAGGTGCCGTGATCGAACCCCTGGTTGGGATCCTCCCGGCAATCAACACCCGCGCGCGTGAGCAGCGCCTTTACCTCCGCGGCGAGCTCGGGCCGCCCCGGCGCCGGGTATTTGAGGTGATAGGTGTGCTCGGGGAAACCGTGATAATCGTACACCATCGGCGGATGCGCGGAAGTCGACACGGTGAAGGCGTCAGCCTCCCAATGTCCTGATATGACGAGCACGGCCTTGGGCCTCTCCGGCAAGAGCTGTGGCAGCCGGCCGAACGCCTCGGCGGTTTTCGCGTATTGCACCCGCCTGTCTTCCATGAACGGCCACGGACCGCCGCCATGCGACAGGAAGAAGGTGGGAAATCGCACCATGGGCGAAGGCTCGTTTCGTTGGCAACATGCGCGTGCGAGTTGCCCGCGCGATCGGCCGCGAGCATAGGCAAACCCGTATGGTTAGCAAGACGTTAACGATTTGCTGCCCAGAATCCCGGGCGTAGCCGAAGGAGTCGGCCAGCAGCCAGGGACGTGAAATGAAGAAGTTTGCGTTGGGGGATGTCGTCAACAGTGACAAGGGCCGCCGCGGCGTCGTTCGCGCCGCCTACAAGTCGAAGGAAGGCCAGCAGTTCTACGCCGTCGAGAAAGACGGCGCGATGGATTATCTGGAGGAAGACCGGCTAAGCCCGGCGCCGCGCGTCGAGCTCGCGGCTTAAGTCCAACTCATCCCTCTAATGCGCGAACCGGTCCAGACGCTCCGACCAGGGGTCGTCTCCGCTCGCGATGCCATCGTTCGCGATCAGCAGCAGGCGATCGCTGCCTGCGGCCGAATCCCAATGCGGCAGGTCCGCACCGTTGGGATCGCCGCTCCTGGCGAAATTGATCCAGTAGGCGCGCATGCGATTTGCGACCTCGCGATCGGCTCCTGACAAGATGCCTGCACCGGGCATGCCTTCGACGCCGAAGATGAACTGCAATTCCCGCCCGTGACCGCCCTCGGGGTTTGCGCGCCGTGCCTCCGGCACATAGGTGAAGCGATAGCGAAAGGTCGGCGCACCGCTGGCGGCATGCAGGCGCGCCAGCAGTCTCACTGGCTCGGAGAAGACCCTGTCGGTGTAGAACCTTGCCGCGCGGTCCGAAGGTCTGGCGAGATCGGGATAGAGCCTGCGCAGCTCATCGCTGGTGGTGCCTGACGATGCCAGCTCTTCCCGGATATCCAGCTCGCCGTCGAAACCGGTCTCGTCGTCGTTCGAGCCGATGATCAAGGGGATGCGGCTCTCATGTCCAGCTGCGAAGCCCGCGGCGACCTCCTCGCTCACCAGACTCCCATCGATCGTCGGCGCGAAGCTGCGCGGCGATTTTTCCAGGAAATGTTTTTCGACGGCAAGCAGGCGTTGCGGTTCGGCTGTACGTAAATCGGCCTGTCGCCCCAGCACCGCCACGAATTGCCGCCCCACAATTTCGGCCTCTTGTGCCGAACGCAGGCGCGCACGGCCGGGGATCGATTGCAGAATGGCTTTCTGGAAGAGATCGCGCGATTGCTCCGACAGCATCAGCAGCGCGATCGACGTTGCGCCTGCGCCACTGCCGAACAAGGTGACGTTGGTGGGATCACCGCCGAAGGCCGCGATGTTGTCGTGCACCCAATGCAGCGCCGCGATCTGGTCCATCAGGCCGAAATTGCCGGAGCCGCCTTCCGACAGCGCGGGATCGCTGAGCCAGCCGAACGCGCCGAGGCGAAAATTCACGGTCACCACGATGAGGCCGGCTTGCGCGAGCCTGGCACCGTCGAACAGCGGATCATTCGCGGTGCCGCTGACGAAAGCGCCGTCGTGGATGAACATCATCACCGGTAGCGGGCCGTCGACCCCGAACGGACGAAACACGTTCAGCGTGAGGCAATCCTCGCTCGATCCCGGCAGCGAGGGCTGAAGACACGGCGCGCCATAGGCATAGGCGGTGCGCATCTCCGAACTCTCGGGTGCAGCCTGCGGCGGACGCCAGCGCAGCGGTCCGAGCGGCGCGGCCACATAGGCCAGCCCCTTGAACGAGGCCACCTCGCCTTCGACGGCGCCAAGCATCTGTCCTTCGCGCGTCAGCGCAAATGGAAACTGGCCGACCGGCTGGGCCACGACCGAGCCGGCGCAACAGAGGACGAGTGACGTCGCAAAAAGCTCGAACACGGACCGCATCTTCGGAGCATCTCGACGCGCGGAAGGATTTTGGGCAGGTTATGTCCGTGGCCCGCCGCGAAGCAAGCGCCGCGGCTGCGCCTAGCTCCGCTTGGCGGCAAGCTCCGCCAGTGCGTGCCGTGCGATGATGCCGAGCTCGCCGAGCGTGGAGTGACCGGACCGCGCCGCCTCGATCAGCCGCTCGGCGATGAACCTGCGGCTGTCGTGATCGCCGCCGTGAGGCAGTTGGCGGCACGTCTCCTCCAGGACGACGTCCATGTTCGCTTTGGTCCGCTCACTCAACTCTGTCATGACGCCCGTTTGCACGCGTGGCAAAAACAAGAGCATACACAGGTGGATCGACCCTGATTAGCCCGGGAAATCACGGCCCTTGTGCATCGCGATGCGTGTGCCGCCGCAACATTCACGCGGCCATGATGACGCCGCAAATGGCTACCGAAGATTGCACATGCCGTGATGACAAGCCGAACCTGCAGCGATAGCCTGCGGGCAAAACAAAACACACGGGAGGAAATGCCATGCCTGATGCAATGGTTGCTGCACGTGCCTCGGACACGGGGCGCGGAACCAGCCAGCAGGTCGATGTTGCCGTGGTCGGTGCCGGATTTGCCGGCCTCTATCTTCTGCATCGGCTACGCAAGGCCGGCCTGACGGCGGTCGGCCTCGAAGAAGCCGGCGACGTCGGCGGCACCTGGTACTGGAACCGATATCCCGGGGCGCGCTGCGACATCCAGACCATTGATTACAGCTACACCTTCGATCCCGACCTCGAGACCGCATGGACCTGGTCGGAGAAATATGCGACCCAGCCCGAGATCCTGCGCTATCTCGGCTTCGTCGCCGACCGCTACGATCTCAGGCGTGACATCCGCTTCAAGACCAAGGTCACGGAAGCGAAATGGGACGAGGCGATCGAGCGCTGGCAGCTCACCACCGATAATGGCCCGCCGGTCTCCTGCCGCCATTACATCATGGCCACCGGCTGCCTCTCGGCGCCCAAGCCGCCGGAGATCGACGGCGTGAAGGACTTCAAGGGCGAGGTCTATTTCACCGGACGCTGGCCGCATGACGGCGTCCATCTCGGCGGCAAGCGCGTCGCGGTGATCGGCACGGGATCGTCGGCCATTCAGTCGATCCCGCTGATCGCCGAGCAGGCTGCGCACCTGACCGTGTTCCAGCGCACCCCGAATTTCGCGCTTCCGGCGCACAACGGTCCCGCGCCGTCCGATCGCATGAGCCTGCTGCAAGGCGATCGCGCGGCCTATCGCGAGCAGGCGCGCCAGTCGATGGCCGGCGTGCCCTATCCGCAGCAGACGGTCGTTAGCTGGCAATTAAGCGATGCCGAGCGTCGTGAGCGGTTCGAACGCGCTTGGGCGGCCGGCGACCTCGTCCACATCCTGACCCAGCTCTGGGCCGACCAGGCGGTCGACATCGACGGCAACAAGATCGTCCAGGACCTGATCCGCGAGAAGATCCGCGCCGCCGTCAAAGACCCCGAGACCGCCGCGGCGCTGATGCCGGACGATCATCCGTTCGGCGCCAAACGCCCCTGCCTCGATACCAACTATTACGCGACCTACAACCGGCCGAACGTCACGCTGGTCAATCTGCGTCAGGAGCCGATCAAGGCGATCACCGCAAGTGGGATCACGACGGCCAAGCGCAGCGTCGACGTGGACGTGATCGTGTTCGCGACCGGCTTCGACGCCATGACCGGCGCGATCCGCGCCGTGCATCCGATCACCGGACGTGGCGGCAAGTCGCTCACCGACGTCTGGGCGCAGGGGCCGCAGACCTATCTCGGCCTCACCGTCGCAGGCTTCCCGAACTTCTTCATGATCACCGGTCCCGGCAGCCCGTCGGTGCTGTCGAACATGGCGGTGTCAATCGAGCAGCATGTCGACTGGGTCGTCGACCGGCTCAAAGCATTGCGCGACGGCGGCTTCACCACGATCGAGCCGAGCGAGACGGCGCAAGCCGGCTGGAACAGGCACATGGCCGATTGCTCGATGGTGACGCTGCACCGGCTCGCCAACACCTGGTACACGGGCGCCAACGTGCCCGGCAAGGTGCAGGGCCTGATGCCCTATACCGGCGGCGTCGGTCCCTATCGCAGCATCTGCGACGAGGTGGTCAGCCGCGGCATGCTCGGCTTCAAGCTGACCGGCCCCGACGTCGCCGCGCAATGCAATGACGGCGAGGTGGTGCGGCTGCAGCCGGACGTGCGGCTGGTGCTGAACCTGCTGGCGTCACTCAACCTGCCGCCGATCGAGTCGATGGGCGCCCTCGGCGCCCGCGCCTTCGTCGACGAGTTCAACAAGGGCCGCCCGGCGGGACGGCCGATCGGCGAGATCGTCGACGGCACCCTGACAGGCGCCGACGGTCCGCTGCCTTACCGGGTATACCGGCCGGCAACGCCGGGGCCGCATCCGGTGGTGGTCTATTTCCACGGCGGCGGCTGGGTGCTCGGCGACGAGCAGTCGGACGAGCCGTTCTGCCGCGACATGGTGCGGCGGACCGGCATGATGCTGGTCAGCGTCGGCTATCGTCATGCGCCCGAGCATCGTTTCCCGGCCGCGGCCGAAGACGGCTATGCGGCGACGCGCTGGATCGCCGAGCACGCCGCCGAGCTCGGCGGCAGGCCGGGCCCGGTGCTGGTCGCGGGCTGGAGCGCCGGCGGCAACATCGCCGCCGTCACCTGCCAGCTTGCGCGCGATCGCGGCGGCCCTGAGATCGCGGGCCAACTCCTGATCTGCCCGGTCACCGACTGCACCTTCGACCGCCCCTCCTACAACGACAATGCGACCGGCTATTTCCTGACGCGCTCGCTGATGTACTGGTTCTGGGACCTCTACTGCTCGCCGACCGACCGCACCGATCCACGCGCCTCGCCGCTCCGCGGCAAGGTCGAAAGGCTACCGCCGGCCTTCGTCGTCACCTGCGAATTCGATCCCCTGCGCGACGAAGGCATCGCCTATGCCGAGGCGATGGCAGCCGCCGGCGTCCCGGTCGAGCAACTCAAGGCGCGTGGCCATTTCCATTCGTCCTTCACGATGGTGGACGTGATCATCACCGGCGCGCCGAGCCGGGTGCAGATGGCCGAGGCCTTGCGGCGCTTTGCCGGGCTTCCGCCCGAAGTTGGTCGCGGCGATGAGACCAGCCACGGGCACACCAGCCCGGGCCATAAAATCGCGGCGGCCGCGAGCTGAAAGCAAACATTTGCCGGGAACTATTTCCCGGTCATCGCGTTTGGTGCTGAGGCATTGAGATGCAGTAATGGGTGTAGGCCCCGGTACGCACGATCGTGTGCCGGGGTCTTTTTGCGTGAGGCGGGACGATGGGGGACGTGGTTGGGGATTCAAAGGTCGACTTTGGTGTCCTTGCGGTGCTGCATAAATGGCCGTCGCTTGCGAACCAGCGACGGTCGGACCGAGCGTCCTACCAGGTGATCGAGGGTACGCTCGACGAATGCATCTCGGCGTTCATGGCGAAGCCGGCGGCGACCAGGCATCTCTATGAGATCCGCACCATCGCGCAACCGCCGCTGGTCACGGACATTCTCTCGCCCGAGCACATCACGGAGCTGGCGCGGCTGCGCGAATTTCTCTGATCCTCGCAGAAGCACCGGCTGAGCGCGGGAACCTTCTGCCGGTTTTTCCCGTTGATGGTGATCGGAAGCGAAGGCGTGAGTGCCTCACATGCTTGAAGCCGGCGTGCCAGCCCCTGTCGTGCCCTATGGCGCAGACCAGACCCTGTTCGTGGTGATCGACCGCCTCGACAAGGCGACCGAAATTCGCGTCGAGCGAAGCGATCTCGACGCCACGATCGGCGAGCTCGTCGCTGGCTGCTTCAACGACCCCATCAAGGTCATCTCGTTCAACACGCTGGAGCACTGGATGAAGGACATCTCGACCGATGTCGCCGGCGAGATCCGGGCGCGCTGTGACATTGATGGCATGACGCTGCCGGACTATCTCAGCGACTTCGTCGAAAGCCACAGCTGAGCGCGCATGGGGATGAGAATCAGGCGCGCCGGTACTTGCCGGCGATGACCTCGATCTCGCGGCGGCGTTCGTGCGCGAAGGTCAGGAGCTTTTCGATCGTCAATGTATCCGTGATCCGTTTGGCCAGCCGCTCGGCGCGTGCGGCCTGATCTTCGAGATACTGGATCGTGGTCAAACGCCGCCTCCCAAGAGCTTAGATCTAGTCCCGAATGATTGGGTATCCATGGTGGCTTGAGGCGGCTAACAGCCGGTTAAGCACAGCGCTTCGGATCGATGCAGCCGCAAATTATTGCACCACGTCGAGCCGGACATTGGTGACACCCTTGTCGACCATGCCGAGCGCCTCCGCCGCGGAGGGAGAGACGTCGACCACGCGTCCGCGAACATACGGCCCGCGATCGTTGATCCTGACGGTGACGAAGCGGCCGGATGAGACATCGGTGACGCGCAGCTTGGTGCCGAACGGCAGGCTGGGATGGGCCGCGGTCAATTCGTTCTTGTCGAACCTCTCGCCGCTCGCCGTCTCCGTGTCCGAATAGAAACTGGCGACGCCGTGGGAGACGCTCTGCTTTGCATCACCGTCGGGGATGCGCGCCCGGCTGATCGGACGCGGATGCAGCGCCGCCACCCTGTGCGGTCGTTCGACAGCGGCCTGGCGGTGGGTGCCGAGATCGGCCTTCTGGTGGCCGACCGGCGATTGCGCACACGCCGCAAGCGACGCCGCGCCGATGGTGGCGAGCAGGATCCGGCACAGGCTTGCCGGCGAAATCCGGGCATTTTCGGCACGTGCAAAGCAAGACATGATGCGCCCTCCGAATGGCCCCGAGTTTCGGTGGGCAATGAGGGCAGAACCTTGTCGGAACGAAAGCGCGCCTGAGGCCGCAGCCGTTTCGGGTTAGCTGTGGCGATTCCACCACACTGGCTTGTCCTGAATCGAGACAGGCTCGTGGGATAAGCCCGATACGACGCGCCAGATCGGGCGCGTCTCCGGCGGAACCTCGTCAGGTTCGGCGCCGCTCCTCGAGAGCCGCGCGAGCTCGCGCCGATAGAGCCGCTGCCAGCCGGTCTTCAAGCTGGCGAGAAAGTCGAGCTCCCGTTGTGTCAGCGTGCACATCATGAACCCGATCCGGTTGCGAGAGCCGCGTCGTCAGCCGACGAGGCCTCCCATCGGTTTGACGTCGGCGCTGCCCGGGAAGACGGCTTCTGCGAGCACCTTCTCCTCGACGCGCAGATGATCCCTCAGCAGGCCTTTCAGCACCGCGCGCAAATCCGTGGTCGGCTTGAGATCGCGATCCTCGAAGAGTTGCGCCGGCTTCAGACCGGGCCAGTCCGCGATCACGCGACCACCGTTGAGCCCGCCGCCGATCAGGAAAGCGACCGTGCCCGTGCCGTGGTCGGTACCCTGCGTACCGTTGATGCGCGCGGTTCGCCCGAACTCGGTGACGACGGCCACGACTGTTTCGCGCCACGCTTCGCCCATATTGCTCTCGATCGCGGCAAAGGCGCCGTCGAGAGCACCGAGCAGATTGTAGAGCTGGCCCGAGGCCACGCCCTCGGCGATGTGCGTATCCCAGCCGACGAAGCCCATGGCGCCGACACGCGGGCCGTCAGGCTTGGCGAGATAGCGCGCGGCCGTGCCGGCGGCTTCGGCGAAATAGGCGCGCACGCGCGCGATGCCGGGCGGCGGCAAGGTCGGATCGTCGGACATCGGATCGCCCGCGCCTGGTGCGCCGCCGAGCGAAGCGAGCCTCATGCGGGCCTGGAGCACGGTCGCAAGCTTCGGATCGGTGTGCTGGTAGAGATCGAGCAGGCGGTTCTGCGTGTCCTCGCTCGCCGGCAACAATCTCTGCGGCACCCATGTCATGACGGGCGCCGAACCGCGCACCACCAGCGGCGTCACGGAGCCGATGCCGAGCGCGCGGCTGCCGCGCGGGTCGACACGCCCGCTGGATTCCAGCGCGAGCAGCGCGCGGTTGAGCCATCCCGAGCTGGTCATGCCCGGCTTGACGAGCCCGCTTTCCAGCACGTCCTGGCCGTCGAAATGCGAACGCTCGCGATAGGGCGTCGCGGCGGCATGGACGATCGCAACCTTGCCGCTCTTGTAGAGCCGATGCAGATTCGGCATCGCCGGATTGAGCGCGAAGAAGGCATCGAGCGGCAGCGCGGGCGGCTTGCCGTCCAGCACCAGCGCACGATCGCCGCGCAAGGAGATCCAGTCGGGATCGCCGACCGGCGCAACCGCGCCAAGGCCGTCGAGCGCACCGCGCAGCACAATGACCAGCAGGCGCGGATCGCGCCCTTCGGCACGCGCGATCCGCGGCATCTGGCTCCACGTGAACAGCGCGCCGGAGCCGACCAGAAGCTCGCGCCGCGTGGGCAGATGATGGTCAAAGCCCATGGTCACCTCCTCTGGAAATCCGCCGACATGAACAACAGCGCGAGCGCCTGCTGCCGGCTCTCGGCGCGGCCGACGGCCTGCTTCACCTCGGGTGATATCTCCGATGCGAAGACGTCCTCGATGATCGCCTGCGGATCAGCCGTACCGGCGAGGCGCTCGGCAAAATTGTTGGCGATGTCGAGCCGCCGGCCGACGCCGTCGATCCAGCTCGCCTCGTCGTCCGGATAGCCCTTGGGCGCGGATGGACGCCACAGCGCCTCGCCGAGCAGCTCCAGCCCGCCGGTGAAGCGGACTGGATCGACCGTCGTGGCGCCGGTCGCGCGCACCATGCCAACGCCCCACTCGCTGGGACGCTTGAGCTTCGACGGCGGCCCGCGCCAGGCCTCGTCCGAGGACACCATCGCGATCGCGACCTGCTTAAGATCGCCCTCGGTGTCGCGAAAAGTCTTCGCCATCTGCTCGATCAGCACAGGCGGCGGCTCGTCGGCGACGAAATGGCGCGCGAGCTTGGTCGCGATATGGGTTGCGGTCGCCGGATGCGCGGCGAGATCGCGCAGCACCGCGCGGCCCTGCTCGGCATCCTCCTGCTCGTAGCGCTTGCCGAGCACGGTTTGCCCGCCGGGCTCGTGCAGCCGCGGATTGAAGGTGAACTCGCCACCGTGCTCGGGATTGTCGCCGGGCGGCACCAGCGTCCATCCCGTCAACACATTGGCGAAGCTGATGACGTCGTCCTGGGTGTAGCCGGCGCGCACGCCGAGCGTATGCAGCTCCATGATCTCGCGCGCGATGTTCTCGTTGAGGCCGCGGCTGCGGTTGATGCCGGCGATCGAGTTCGCACCCATCGAGCCGAGATTGTCGAGATAGAACAGCATCGCCGGATGGCCCTCGACGGCCAACAGGAGATCGACGAAGCGGCCGAGCATATTGGCGCGAACGGCTTCGCGCTCATAGGCGCCGGACATGCTCTGGATCTTGTTGGCCGAGATGCAGAAATGGTTGGACCAGAACCACACCAGCCGCTCGGCGAAGCCGATCTCGGCGGCAAGCGCGGCTTCCGTGCGCAGCTTGGCTTCCTGCAAATAGATCGGACGCCCGGGATCGGGCACGGCCTCGGCCGCCTGCTTGGCCGCCATCTCGGCGGCGTCCTTGTCCGCACCCTGCCCTTGCGTCTGGTCTTCCGACATTGTCGGCGCGGACGCCGTCTGCTGCCTCTTGGCCTGCTGCTGCGCCTGCTTGGCCCTAGCCGCGCGCCGCGCATTGGCGTCGGCAACGGTGCGATAGGCCTTTGCGCTGGTGGGAAGGACGGCGGCGGCGGTCAGCGTGAGCGGCCGGTCGAGATCGGCGATCAGTGCGCCGCGCGGGTCGGTGCCGACGGCGGCGATCGATCCCGGTCGCGGCCCCATCCCGAAGCGATGAAGCGCCAGCACAGCTTCGGCCTTTGCGGAATTGGTCATCGCGAACGCCTGATTTTCTCGAGCCTGCCAGCGGCACGCCGCGCAAGGCTACGAACCGTAATGCTACATATCGTAGCATTTGCGGTGCTGGCCCGCAAGCAGAGATTGCGCTGTCCCGTCCGATATCGCGAGCCGCCCATCCGGCGTGACTGATGGACGGCCGCAACGCTCCTAGAAATTCGGCCCGAGCGCGATCTTGGTGATCGTGCCGTTCCTGACGCCGATCCGCCATTCCGCCGAGCCGTTGGCGAACTGGGCGATGTAGATGTCGCTGTCGAGCGCGGTGACGCCGCGGAACGAGACCGCACGCAGCGCGCCGAGCTTCGCCAGGATCGCCTGGTCGAACGGAAGCTGCTGCCGCGTGATGTCGGCGACTTCCGACGTCATGTGCTCGTAGTCCGGCTGGCCCTTGCCGACATCAGCGATATAGCGGCGCAGCATATCCTCGCCATTGGCGATCGGAACGGCGCGGCGGGCGGCGCGCCCCGGCTTCGCGCCCATGTTGGAAGCCTCGACATTGTGGAAGCGCGTCTGCCGACCCGGCATCAGCACCTCGAGGCACCGTCCGGACTTGTCGGCGATCACCCAGGGATTGTTCACCGTGGTCGTGGCCGCCCAGCTCATGTTGGGCCGGACCACGCTCTGGGCCTTGCGATTGCCGTCGGCATCGAGATTGAAGACGCGGATGTCCTCGCCCATCTCGTTGTAGACCATGATCCGGATCGGCGAAGTGCCGGCGCGGCCGCGCACATTCGCCTCCTCGGCGCACGTGACGATGCCGCCGAGCTCATCATTGCCGTCGGCCCGGAAGATGACGTCGCCGGCCTTGCCGTCTGGCTCGAGCAGCAGGCGGAATTCCGCCGTGCCGTTCTCGAATTTCGCACCATAGATGTCGTAGCCGCCCGGTCCGACGCCGCGGAAGAACAGCGACTCCACCGGACCGAGGGCGACGAAGGTCGCGTGCAACTCGTCGACCTGGCGGTGGACCTTGGCGGCGAGCGGTGCGCTCATCCGGTCGTAGTTCGGCGTGCCGCTGCGCAGATCCTCGATCCCGCGCAGGATCATCTCCTTGCCGCCGGCGACCGGGACCTGCTCGCGGAAACGATCGGGGACTTCCGCAACGCGACGCGCGAAGTCGGCCTCGATCGCCTGCGCCGCGGCCGCATCGATCCGCGGTGCGAGGCGGGCGCCGAACACCGCGTTCTGGACCAGCACGCGCGAGACCCTGGCCTGCTCGTCGCGCAGGAAAACCAGCAGATTGTCGCCACGGATCGAGAAGGCGTCGGCCCCCTCAGCGAGGAGCGCAGCCCGGCCCTGTACGGTTTCCTGCACCTGGAGCCGATCCCCGTCGCGGTCCACCGTGAGCACGCGGTTCGGTGCGATCCTGTACCAGCCCACATATTGATCGAGTGATCCGGAATCGGTGGCCGCCGTCGGCATCTCGGCAACGAGAAGTGCGCGGATGTCGCGTCCATTCATGCGCAGCATCAGCTCGGCGGAGCGGCGCTCCGCATCGAGCGGGAACGTGATCTCACCGGACGAGGCGGGGTAGGATGCGATGCCGTCAGTGCCGACCGTCAGGCGCAATTTGCGCTGCCCGGTGAGCTGGCCGTAGACCTCGTCGCCGTCGCGGAAGATCGCGAACACCGAGGTCGGACCCATGGCGTAGAAATTGACGAAGGGGCGGTAATGCTGGGCCGGCACCTCTCCACTATCCGCGGCGAGCGGCGCAGGCTCCGGCGTGCGATAGGCGATCATGCCGGCGGACACGATCACGGCCGGGACGATCGCAGCCGCGATCCACGCCCGCTTGCGCCAGCCGACCGCGACGGGCATCGCGGCGGCCGCGATGATGCGCTCGACGCGGGCGCGCACGGTCGAGGCCCGCGCCATCGCGAGCTCGACCGGCCGCGGGTTTACCGTGCTTGCAAAATCAAGCAGGATTTCCGCATAGGACAGCCGGTCGTCGATCACCTCGATGGCCTCGGCGTCGCTGATGATCTCGGCAAGTTCGGCCAGACGCGCGAGCTGCCACCACGAGAACGGGCTGAACCAGAACACCGCGCGATTGAGGGAGGCGAGCAGGAGTATATAGAAATCGCGGTTGGCGACATGCGCGCCCTCATGCGCGAGCACCGCGAGGCGCTTCTTGGCGTCCCAGCCGGAAAATTGCGGCGGCACCAGAATGGTCGAGCCAAACGTGACGGGACCGCCGACGTCGCGGCTGACGCGCACATCGGCGTCGACCATGCGCGGACCGTTGATCGGCCTTGCCGCGCGCGCGAGGCGCCAGGTCAGACAGAGGCCGATGGCCAGCCGCAGCAGCAACAGGCTGGCGACGCCGGCATGGATGACGGTAGCGATCAGCCACCAATTGATTGAGACGCCGTTCTTCGACGGCGGAATCGCCGCGCCGGGCGTCATCGGCTGCATGGGCTGCGGCATCTCGAACGTCGAGATATCAACTGGCATGACATCAGCCGGCACCGATACCGGCGATGGCAGCCGGGTGATCGTGACCGTCGGCCAATGCATCACGAACGGCATCGCCAGCGACGCCAGCAGCACGACGACCCACGCCGTCATGTGGACGTGCGGATTGCGCACGCGAAACAGGTTGAGGCCGAACCAGACGACGCCTCCCAGCACAAGGGAGCGCAGCGCCGCCTCCGCCAGAGTTGCGATCATTCTTTCTTCACTCCCCTCGCCTTCTTCGCCTTGGCCACCTGGTCGGCCAGTGTGCGCAACTGCTGCTGATCGAGCATCGCATTGTCGACCATGCCGACGAGGACCTCCTCCATCGAGCCGTTGCAGAACCAGTCGACGATGCGCTGCACCGCCTTGGCCGCAACCCGCGCGCGCTCTTCGGCTGCGTGGTAGACATAGGTGCGTCCGTCCACCGTGTGCCGAGCATAGCCCTTTTCTTCCAGCCGGCGCAGCACCGTGCGGACTGTCGATTCCTTCAGCCGACGCGACAGCTTCTCGCGCACAATTTCGGCCGTCACAGGACCATGGGCCCAAACCAGTTGCATGACCTCGTGCTCGAGGTCGCCCAGTTCGGGCAAACGATCGTCCATGGCGGCTTACCTTGATTGAATTTCTTGTAACGCTACAGAGCGTCGCATATACGGCCGCGCCGCGCAACCGGGTTTCTACCTGAAATGGTATCGCTGTGCTGACCTAACGTGGCTTGCTTCAAGCGGTCGTCGGGCCCGGGCTTGTCCGGGGCATCCACGTTCTTCGTACCATCCGGCGAGGCGTGGATCGCCGGGACATAGGCGAGCGGAAGCGACGCCGTCCTTCGGACGGCTATGCCCGGCCATGACGAGGCGGAGGCCTCAGTACTGCGGCTCGTACATCTGGGACTGAACCAGTCCCTTCACGTCGTTCGGCGCGGGTCCGTCCGCGAGCCCGCGCTGAAAGGCGACATCGGCGACGGCGGCGGCGATACGCACCGAGACTTCGCGGATGCGTGGCAGCGCCGGGTAGAGGCTGCCTTGCGCGAGATCGTCCTTGCCGACGCAATCGGCGAGCGTATGGGCGGCCGCCATGAACATCTCGTCCGTGACCAGCCGCGAGCGGCTGGCGATGACGCCGAGGCCGACGCCCGGGAAGATGTAGGAGTTGTTGCCCTGGCGCGGCACGAAGGTTCGGCCGTTGAGCTTGACGGGGTCATACGGACTGCCGCAGGCAAACAGCGCGCGGCCTCCGGTGTAGCGGTAGGCGTCCTCCGCCGAACATTCGGCCTTCGAAGTCGGATTGGAGAGCGCGAACACGATCGGCTGCTCGTTGAGCTCGGCCATCGCCTTGAGCACGTCGGGCGTGAAGGCGCCACCGACCGCGGCAACACCGATGATGGCGGTCGGCTTCAGCGTCCTGATCGCGGTGAGGAAATCGGCGATCGGCGCCTGACCGGCATGGGCATAACGGAGCTTGTGACCGGACAGGCCTTGGCGGGCGCCAACGACGAGGCCGCGGGAATCCACCAGCCAGTTGCGCCGAAGCGCCTCGGCTTCAGAGGCACCTTCCGCCATCATCGCGGACGTCACGAGATCGGCGATGCCGGTCGCGGCCTCGCCGGCGCCGAGGAACAGGATGCGCTGGTCCTTCAGCTTGCCGCCGTTGACGCGCAGCGCCGAAAACAGGCCGGCGAGCGCCACCGCAGCCGTGCCCTGGATGTCGTCGTTGAAGACGCAGGCCTCATCGCGGTATTTGTGCAGCAGCTTGAACGCCGAGTGGTTGGCGAAATCCTCGAACTGGATCAGCACACCCGGAAAGGTCTTTCGCGCGGCGACCATGAACTCGTCGACGAAGCTGTCATAGGCCTCGCCCGTGAGCCGCCGCTCGCGCAGGCCGAGATAATACGGGTCCTTCAGGAGCTCTTCGTTGTTGGTGCCGACGTCGAGCACGATCGGCAGGCACGTTTCGGGATGCACGCCGGCGCAGGCCGAATAGAGCGAGAGCTTTCCGACCGGAATGCCCATTCCGTTGGCGCCGAGATCGCCGAGGCCGAGGATGCGCTCGCCATCGGTGACGACGATCAGCTTGGCCGGATAGGGCCAGTTCTTCAGGATCTCGGCGATCTGGCCGCGATCGCGCGAGGAGATGAACATGCCGCGTGGCCGCTGGAAAATCAGGCCGTATTTCTGGCAGGCGAGCCCGACCGTCGGCGTGTAGATGATCGGTTGAATCTCGTCGATATTGTCGACGACGACGCGGAAGAACAGCGCCTCGTTGCGGTCGTGCAAGGCATTCAGCGCGACATATTTCTCGAGATCGGTCGGCAGCGTGCGCAGATTGACCAGCACGCGCTCGACCTGGGTCTCCATCGTCAGCACGCAAGGCGGCAGCAGGCCGCGCAGGCCGAGATCGTCGCGCTCCTGCGCGGAGAAGGCGGTGCCCTTGTTGAGCAGGGGATCGCGCAGCAGCGCCATGCCGTGCACGGAATCGGACGATGTCGAATGGGCGCTGACCCGAGCAGGTCTATTCACGAATTCCCCCAGGGAGTTTCTTATTGAAGGGCGAGCATTGTCGGCCAGCACTCACCTGAGATCAAGGACGCAGAAAACTGCGGCAAGCATTGTGATCCCGCACCGCAGCGAGGTTTTGGTGACAGACCGGTCGTCGTGCGCACGAAAAGGTTAACGCCGCGAGGCTGTCGTTCTCCTCATGGTGAGGAGCGCGGAACGCGCGTCTCCGGACGATGCTTTGCATCGCCGGGCGAACCACGCAGGCCCTGCTCTCGCTTGCGGCGCATCCTTCGAGACACCCGCTCCGCGGGCTCCTCAGGATGAGGCAGTGGTATTATTCCGCCTTGATGTCGGCGGCCTTCACGATCGGCCACCATTTCTCGGTCTCGGCCTTCTGGAAGGCTCCGAGCGCTGCGGGCGTCTGCTGATCGGGCGGAGGAATCTCCTGCCCCAATTCGCCAAACCGCTGCTTGACGGTGGGATCGGCAAGCACGGTGACAATGGCCGCGTTGAGCTTTGTGACGATCTCCTTCGGCGTGTTCTTCGGTGCCCAGATGCCGTGCCAGTAGGAGATGTAGAGACCGGGCAACCCCGCCTCGTCGACCGTCGGGATATCGGGCGCGGAGGCGAGCCGCGTCGGCGACGTCACCGCGAACGCCTTGATCGCACCGTTCTTGTAGTGCGGCAGCGAGTTCGAGGCCTGATCGAACATGATGTCGATCTGCCCGGCCACGAGGTCGATCATGGCGGGCCCCGCGCCGCGATACGGCACGAACTGGAAGTCGGTGCCGGTCCTCTCCTTGAAGAAGACACCGGCGACGTGGGCCCCCGTGCCGGCGCCGGCCGTGCCGGCAGTCACCTTGCCGGGGTTGGCCTTCAGCCACGCGATCATCTCTTTCAGAGTGTTGGCTTCGAGCGTCTTCCGGCCGACGATGAGCTGCGTGCCCATCGCGATCGTCGCGACCGGCTCGAAATCGGCGATCACGTCGTATGGCAGCTTGAAGATCGCGCCGTTGAGCACATGCGTGCCCCAATGGCCGATCGTGATCGTGGTGCCATCAGGCGTTGCGCGCGCGACGCGGGCGCCGGCGATGCTGCCGGAGGCGCCGGCGATGTTCTCCACCACGATCGACGTGTGCAATTCAGCGGCGATGCGTTCGGACAGGATGCGCGCCAGCGTATCGGTCGGACCGCCCGCCGCGAACGGCACCACGAGGGTGATCGGCCGCGACGGAAACGGCTGGGCGCTTAGCGGCGCGATCAACCCATAGGCGATCAGCCCAGCAATGACGATCGCATGATTATGCAATCCGGCCCACAGCCCCCGCATCAGTCTCCCCCCACGCTTTTTGTCGCCCGCATGTTGTCAGCAGGCTGGAGCCGGAGTGAACGCTGCGGCGCGGGCCGAGGCAAGCTGAAAATGATGTCGGACAGCTTAGCACTACTTTGGCAGATTGTTGATTTTGCCGCGATTTATAGGATTCCCGAATCAATTGTTCAATGATTCATGGGTGGTCGGCTCTTGGAGGGCTGACCATGCCGGGATGGGAAGACGAACTCGAACGCTGGCTGATGCCGTTCTTGGACCGGCTGGGTCATAAGACCCGACAGCGGATGTGTCCTCTATATGTTGCGGGATTGATCGGTCCTGGCGATCGCAAGAGCGTTCAGCCGATGGCGGAACGCCTTGCCACGAGCAACTACGACCAGTTGCACCATTTCATTGCGGACGGCGTCTGGAACGCGACGCCGCTAGAGACAGAGCTGCTCAACCAGGCGGACCGACTTGTCGGCGGCAGGGATGCGGTGCTGGTTATTGATGACACCTCACTGCCGAAAAAGGGTGAGCGATCGGTCGGTGTTGCGGCTCAATACGCGTCGGCTCTCGGTAAAACTGCAAATTGCCAAACGCTGGTGTCTTTAACGCTTGCGCGCGGGGAAGTGCCCGTGATGGTCGCGTTACGTCTCTTTCTGCCTGACAGCTGGACAAGCGACATGCCTCGCTTGAAGCGCGCTCGCGTGCCAGTCGAACACCGAACGCCGCGGTCCAAGCCGGAGATCGCTTTGGCCGAGATTGACCGCGCGATGGCAGCCAACATACGCTTTGGATGTGTGCTGGCGGATGCAGGATACGGCCTCAGCGCGCCGTTTCGACAAGGGCTAACAGAGCGCGGGCTGGCCTGGGCGGTCGGTATCCCTCGGCACCAGAAAGTGTATCCGGTCGATGTGAAGCTCATTTGGCCGATCACCAAAGCCCGTGGCAAACCACGAAAGCACCACGTGCCCGATATCTTATCGATTGCGGCAGAACAAATGCTGGCCAGCGCCAAATGGAAAACCGTGAGTTGGCGCAGCGGGACGAAAGGTCGGCTCAAAGCCCGATTTGCTGCTCTCCGTGTCCGCACCGCCGACGGCCCTCCGCAGCGGATATGGGATAAAGGTCAGCAGCATCTCCCAGGCGACGAAGCCTGGCTCATTGGCGAGCAACGTGCCTCCGGGGAGAAGAAATACTATCTCGCCAATCTTCCGGCGACGACGGATCTGCGCACGCTGGCCGCCACCATCAAGGCACGGTGGATTTGTGAGCAGGCGCATCAACAGTTGAAGGAGGAACTTGGACTTGATCACTTCGAAGGGCGATCATGGCAAGGTCTTCATCGCCACGCCCTTATGACAATGATTGCCTACGCCTTCCTGCAACATCGTCGCCTCGCAAACGCGGGGCGAAAAAAAAAGAATCAACGGGCCTCCGCCTCAACCGACTATGCCCGCCGTACGTCACGCCATCGTCGATCTCATCCTTCGGCCGCCGCCCCAGCAGTGCCCATATTGCCGAAAGCAAATCCTTGAAAAACAGCGGCGAAAACACATTCTGCCAAAGTAGTGTTAGGACATGTACTCATAAACTCGCGCTGCACTTCGTCTGAGGTCCACTCTGCCTCCGATACCGGCCGCGTTGGCGCACCTCACCCTAGGTCCGAGTTGGGCCATGTGTGGAAATCGCGTGGGGCCCGCTCAGCTGGCGTTAGTGCTTCATTGGCGCGTGTCCGACCGATGATCCGCAGGCTCGGCAAATCGCACGATGGGACCCCGCCTGCTCAATCGCTCAAGAACTTCTTTCTTACTTTCAGCAAGCCGATCAACATTATTGACCACAAACGTGTGATTACCTCCGCACTACTGGTCGCACCCGCTCCACTGGGACATGGTCGCCGTTTTTGCTGACGACCTTCAGAAACACTTCTTCCCGAGTCGCTTTGTCGATCATGCGGGCAGATCCTTTGCCGAGATGCTCATCTCCCCATTGGCTCAATGCCATCAGCACAGGCAATAGCTTGATGCCGGCTTTGGTGGGTTCGTATTGATAGCGCTTTCGCGCCCCCGGCTCCTTGTAAGGAGTTTTTTCAAAGATTCCGTACTCAACAAGTTTTTCCAGGCGCTCAGACAGCACCGCTCTTGGTATGCCCAAAAACGTTTGAAAGTCCTGGAAGCGGCGAACCCCCCATGAGGCCTCGCGCAAGATCAACAAGGTCCAGGTTTCACCAACAATCTCGAGCGTTCGCTTGATGGAGCAGTTGTTTTTTAGCTCCAACATCAAGCGAAGATCCAGCTCGGGCGAATGCGCTTTTTCTGAGTTCATTTTTCATACACAGGTTGACGTTAATGACAGTTCGTTATATGAACTTAGCATGGTTTGGCGTCGAGCGGTCAGGGAACCGTAAGATTACTTGGCGGAATGAGCCATACAGCTCTCGCGGAGGGGACAATGAAGTTTCTGCAAATGTCTAAGTTTGGCAAACCCACCGAGGTGGTTGAAGTTGTCGAAAGCGATCCACCCCCACCGCCGGCAGCAAATGAAGCCACGGTCGCGGTCGAATACTCAGCGATCGGACTTGCTGAACTTCTGATGATCCGTGGCATGTATGCGATCAGGCCGCAGCCGCCCGCGCCGCTCGGGAACGAAGCTATTGGCCGCGTTGTCGCCTTAGGAGCCTCGGTTAAAAATGTAAGGACTGGCGATCGTGTGGCCATTCCGATCGGGCTTCCCGTGTGGAGACAGGCCATCACGGTGCCGGCCACCGATCTCATCGTCTTGTCTGAGCAAGCCGATCCCCAACAGATGTCAATGCTTCGGATCAATCCGCTCACAGCGGCATTGCTCCTAACCGAGTATGTCGAACTCGGCAAGGACGACTGGGTCATCCAGAACGCCGGCAATTCCGGTGTGGGACGCAGCGTCATTGCGTTTGCAAAGGAGTTCGGACTGCGCTCGGTAAGCCTCGTGCGCAGACCCGAGCTGGTGGATGAGCTGAAGTCAGCCGGAGCTGACGTCGTCCTTGTCGATGGACCCGACGTTGTGAAGCAGGTCGCAGCGGCGACCGGCAAGGCTAAAATCAAGCTGGGCATCGACGGCGTGGGTGGCGAGTCCTCGCACTCGGTAGCGTCTTGCCTCGCGTCGAACACCAAGATGGTCGTCTATGGCGGCGTCAGCGGAAAGCCCGCGGCCATGAGTCCTCTGAACATCATTTTCAAGCAGATGACCCTGGAAGGGTTTTGGCTGGGATTTCCGCGCTTTCGAGATGCACACGAAAAGCTTGCGGCTCATACGCGGACAGCCGAGCGACTGATCGCCGAAGGCAAACTGCACGTTCCGGTCGCCGGCGTTTATTCGCTCGAGCAGGCAACTCAGGCCATGGCGCATGCGCAAAAAGGCGGGAAAGTCCTTCTGAAACCCAACTAATGGATGATCAACGGTCAGGCGCCCTGAATTCTAAGCGCCTGAAACCGCAGCTAGTGCGATATCGAAAGCGATGGCCCTAATTCCAATAGGGCGAACCGGAGGACACATGACTGCTCTTTTAGATCTGGTGCTTGAGTCTCACGGAACTCTTGAACGATGGCGAAAATTCAACGCGATCGACGTGAACCTCTCGATGCATGGTTCGCACTGGACTAGAAAGGGATGGGATGGTGTCTTCGAAAATGTTCAATTGAAGGCGCAAACGAAAGAACAGCGAACTTGCTTTACGCACTTTACCGAAGAAGGCGTGCAAAGCATCTACGAACCGGATCGTGTTCGGCTAGAGACAATCGACGGGAAGCTTATCGAGGAGCGCGTACATCCAAGAAATGCGTTTGAAGGACATACTCTTCAGACGACGTGGGATAGGCTGCATCTGGCTTACTTTACCGGGTATGCACTTTGGAATTATCTGAATACTCCATTTATGTTTGTCACTGAGAGTGCCAAAGCGGAAGAGATAGACCCGGCGACCGACCAAGGCACGGTACGCCGGCGGCTCAAGATCACTTTTCCCGAGAAGGTTGGAACTCACTGTCCGGACCAGATATTCCACGTCGATGAAAACGGGCTCATCGCTCGTTTGGATTATACCACACTCGTGGCAGGTGGTGCTCCAGCCGCGCACTACATGTCCGAGTACAAGAACATTCAAGGGATTATGATGCCAACCAAACGGCGCGCGTTCAGGAGAAACCCGGACGGAAGTATAAATACCGAATCTGTCCTCGTCGGTATCGATATCTCTGCAATTGCTTTGACTTAAAAAAGCATTCAGACGGCAGGAAGCACGCAAGCAAATGGGTACCCCCCGACTGCCCCATGGCGCGCGCCGTGGGTGTCATCGGCGATTGGGGTAGACACAATCGACTTGAGGAGCGCGTACATCCAAGAAAAACGTTTGAAGGACACGCGCGAGTACGTTCATGGCGTGGACACAAACGAACTTAAGGGCAAGGCGGGGCCAAAAGGCGCCACCTCCTCTGTTCTGAGTTATCGTTGGCATGCCGACTTCCGGTTTGGATCACGAGCCGCCGATCACACGTAAGGTCGGACACTTCCGCTTTCGATTGGCAAGCCGACGTTTATGGACAGACTCTCTAGCCGACCGCTCGCCTTGGCGTCAGATGAGCGGCGCCATCAGCCGGCGGCGCGATGTGCATCAGGATGGTCTGGGTGGCGGATGCGACCTCGATGCCGTTGTGCTGGAAACGCTGCTTCATGCGGCGGTTGAATTCGCGCTGCACCGGCCAGCGGCCGGCCTCGGTGCAGCGGATCTGGCCGACGATCGACACCATGGCGCCGTCGACCTTGTCGATGCCCCAGAGCTCGAGATCGCCGCGGATCAGACTGCGGAATTCCACCTCGCGGCGCATCTCGTCGACGATGTCCTTGAGGATCTGGCCGGCGCGGTCGGTATCCTCCTTGTAGGCGACGTTGACGCTGACGGACGCATTGCCGGCGCCGCGGCTGGCATTGGTGATAGTCGTGACCGCGCTGAACGGCACGATGTGCACGGCACCGTCGCCGGCACGAAGCCTGATCGTGCGGATCGAGACGTTCTCGACCACGCCCGATAGCCCGGACACGCTGACGCTGTCGCCGACCTGGACGGTGTTCTCCAGCAGCAGGAACAGGCCGGTGATGAGATCCTGCACCAGCTTCTGCGAGCCGAAGCCGATGGCGATGCCGACGATGCCGGCGCCCGCCAGCAGCGGCGCGACGTTGACGCCGATCTCGCTGAGCGCCGTGAGCCCGACGACAGTGGCGATCACGCACAGCAAGGCCGTGCGCAGCATCGGCTGAAAGGTCCGCAGCCGCGCGGCCCGGGCATAGTGCCCATCGCGCGACAGCGTATTGATCTGGCGGTCCAGCAGCGCGTTGCTGGCTTCCCAGATCGCAGCTGCGATGAACACGGCAAGTCCGATCGTCACCACCGCCGAGATCAGCCGGCTGCCGATCTGGCCCCCATAAAACCATACGATGGCGTCGACGCCCCAGACTTCGAGCACGGCCACCAGGCCGATGAAGGCGATCACGCCGGATACGATCTTGCGCAGCAGCGGCAGGTAGCGGTTGGCGCGGATCTCGAGGCCCGGAAAGCGCTGGAGGATCTCGGGCTTGATGCGGAAGCCGCGGTCGATCAGGCCCAGCGTCAGCATGATGGCGACACGCGTGATCAGCGCCACCGCGATGGTGCCGACGAAATATTGCAGCAGCAACGAATAGCCGTTGCGAATGTTCAGCGCCCACACGGCCCACAGCGCAAGGTCGAGCGCGATGGCGAGATAGTGCCAGCCGCCCGCGATGCGGTTGCGCAGTCGCGCCGCGATCCCCTGCCGGTCGGCCGGCGCGCGGATCGCTTCGGCGACCTGGCGGCGGCATTGCAGGATGATGACGACGATGAAGAGATGCACGACCAGCATCACCATGCGCAGGAGCGCGGCGTAGCCGCCGCGATGCAGGCCGAGCAGCAGCGCGACATTCGCAAAGGCGATGCCGGAGACGCCGACACCGACGATACGGCGCGCCCAGATCTCGATATAGGCGGCGGTTTCGGCCTTGACCGGAAACAAGCCGAACGGTCCCGCCAGCACACGGACCACACAGAAGAGCCCGCGCGAGAACGCATAGGCGTTGACGACGGCGAGGATCACGAGACGGACGGTGGTGGGCCCGCCGATCTCGGTGCCGAGCAGCGCCGTGGCGACGCCGACAAAGACCAACACGGGTAGCAGCTCGAGCAGGAAGCGTCCCAGCACGAGCGGCAGCCGCAGCATGATTTGCCAGGCCCGCGCCAGGCTGTGGCGGCGCATGTGCAGTTCGGGCGCCGGGGTGACATCGGCCACGGATGACGGCGGATCGGCAATGGGCAACACCTGCACCGGCAGACGCGCCGTTTGCGGCATGCGCCCTTCCAGGAACACGACGGGGCGGCGGATCAGACGGAAGATCACCCATTCGGCGCAGAAGGCGCAGCCGAACACCAGCGCAAGCTTCCAGGCGATCTCGATCAGGAGATTGTAGGCCGCGGGATCGTTCGCGGTCCGCACGATCCAGTAATAGAACGCCGGGAAGTGCGTGAGCGTCCTGGCCATATCGGCGACGTCTCGCGAAATCTCGCCGATTTCCTCGGACACGGTGAGCATGAGCTGCGCACCGAGGCCGTCGGCCGCGAGCGGGATCGGCGATTTTGGCTCGGGCGCGGGCTGCTGTGCACCGGACGCATTGGCGATCGCGCGCAGCGTGTCGATCATCTGCGCGCGCTTCTTGTCGTCCTGCAGCGTTTCCAGCGCGCGCTTGGCCTCATCGGGCGACAACGCGGCAGCGCTACTCGTCGGCGGCGCGGCGCGGGCGCAGGAGAGAGATGAGATCGCGATCAAGAGCGCGGCGAGAAGCGCGGAGGCAAGCTTATGCGACACGAGGGATCCCTGGGAAAATGAATGCGACGGCGACGTCGGGCCCGTCACCGCCGAAGCACATGCATCATGTCGGATCGACGCTATTCGCCCGGGCGCTGTGTCGGAAGTTGGCCAATGAGGCGACATTCTCTTGGCATTTGCCGCGGTGCAGTAAACGGGAACCGCGGTCTCAAGGCAGGACGTGCAGCGATCGGAATGCAGGCACGCGGCTGGAAGCTCAACCGCGGCCATTCTTCGAGACGCCCGCCTGCGGCGAGCCCTCAGGATGAGGGATGAATATGCGGCAACATTTCAACGCAGATGGATGCAGCTGAGCCTCATCCTGAGGAGCCGCAGAACGCGGCGTCTCGAAGGACGAGGCGCTCGCTCAGGCGCCGCTGAGACGTCATATGCGACAGCCCTGATATGCGACAGCCCTCCGTCATTCCGGGAGTCGGCCCGGAATGACGGCCGTGAGGAGGAGGAAGAGAGAAGCACGATGTCAAAAGCACGGCGGCCGCGTCACGGCCCTCCGACGTGGATCGGTGTGCAATCGATGTGATGCACAATACAGCGCCGGGCAGGTAGGGGCTATGCCACACTGATGCAGCCCTCTAAACCTTGGCCCGGCGTGCCGTTCGCGGTTTTCTGCCGCTATGCGATAGTCCGAACGAGCTCCATCGCACTTAACGCGGCTGGATCTGCGGAGGTGGTGTCATAGACCTCCCCTTGCTCTTGATGTGGACGTTGCGCGTCGCTTGTTTGCGACCATTGAGATGGTCCTCCCGTGACGAAGAACTGTCAAGCAAGATCAACGGCGCGCAAATCACATTTGAGGGCGCGTTCCATCTGACTGCGACGGATTCGCTTGCAGCGAAATGCGAGAAGTGGGCGAATTGCGAGGCCGCCCTTCCCGCCAATGTAGAACGCTTCTGCTACCGGTGGACGCGAGTACTGAGGAATTTGGGGATGATCACATCATGCCCCTGTTTTGCCCGACGAGTCAAACGATTTCGTTAAATCCGCAAGCGCTCGCGCTGACCTTCAAGTCATTGATTTCGTTATCCCCGGCTACTGTGCATGGGGTTGTTTTCGCGTTTTTGTTTCTTGCCCGCCTTCTCCTCCTTCTCCAGCGCCTTGCGCACCTCGTCGAATTCACCCGCCGAGGCCTTGTCGGCGCGAGGGAAGCGCAGATCGAGCTTTTCGAGCGCCGCGACGATGGCCGACCCGATCACGACGCGCGCGAACCATTTGTGGTCGGCCGGCACGACATACCACGGCGCATGAGGCGTTGCCGTGTGCCGGACGATGTCCTGATAGACCGCCTGGTAGCGCGGCCACAGCGCGCGCTCCTTAATGTCGTCCATGGAGAACTTCCACTGCTTGGACGGATCCTCCAGCCGGTCGAGGAAGCGCTCGCGCTGCTCGTCTTTGGACAGGTTGAGGAAGAACTTCAGCACCACGGTGCCGTTGCGCGCGAGATAGCGCTCCCACGCACAGATGTCCTCGAACCGCTCCTTCCAGATGTTCTTGGTGACGAGCATTGACGGCAGCTTCTCCTTGGCGAGGACCTCCGGATGCACGCGCGTCACCAGGCATTCCTCGTAATGGGAGCGGTTGAAGATGCCGATATGCCCGCGCTCCGGCAGCGCGACCACGTGGCGCCAGAGGAAATCGTGATCGAGCTCCTTGCTGCTCGGCGCCTTGAAGGCACTGACCTCGCAGCCCTGCGGATTGATCCCCTCGAAGATCGCCTTGATCGCGGAATCCTTGCCGCCGGCGTCCATCGCCTGGAACACGATCAGTACCGACCAGCGGTCCTGGGCGTAGAGCTTCTCCTGAAACGCGATCAGCCGCTTCATGTTGGCATCGAGAATCTCCTGGGCCTTCTCCTTGTCGAGGTCGCCCTTCTCGTTGGTCTTGTGATCCTTGAGATGAAACTTGCCCGAACCATCGTAGCGGAACGGCGTGATGTAGCGGTCAAGTTCCTGGGCGAGCGATTTGGACGACTTCTTGCTCATGAGCGCGGGACACCTTGCGTTGCGGCTTCAATCGGTCGAGCAAGCTACCAAGGATACCCTTGGGAAGGAATATGATGAAAAGGACGAGCAACACGCCGTAGACGAGATTGTCCCAGCCGACCGCCTTGGTGCCGAAGCCGATGCGCAGGGTCTCGGCCAGCATAATCGTGATGATAGCGCCGAAGGTCGGGCCGAGCGAGACGAACAGGCCGCCGACGATGGCCGCGAACACCATCTGGAGCGACACCGCGATGCCGCTGACGGTATCAGGCGTGATGAACATCTGGTACTGGCAGTAGAGCGCGCCGGCCAATGCCGTCATCAGCGCGCTGAGCAGCGTGATCTTCAGCTTCTCCGCGGTGACGTCGACGCCGGCGGCGGCCGCGGCGTCCTCGTCCTCCGAGATCGCCTCCAGCGCATAGCGGGCCATGCTGCGGTCGACCCAGTGCCAGACCACGATGCCGAAAAGCCAGACCCCGAGCGCGATCAGGTACCAGGTGATCTTGTCGTCGAATTGCAGCGACCAGAGCTTGTTGCCCGCGGCCCGGTTCGGCGTGTAGCCGAGCGAGCCGCCGGTGTAGTCGCGCGTCGCCGTAATGACCTGGAGCACGATGCCGGAGAGCGCGAGCGTCACCAGCACGAAATAGTGCCCGGTGATGCGGAAGCGGAAACAGGGATAGCCGACGATCAGCGCCAGCGCGCCGGCCGCGACCATGCCGATGGGGATGCCGATCCAGGGCGACCAGCCCAGGTGATTCCAGAGTAGCGCGGTGACATACGCGCCGATTCCCATGAAACCGCCGTGGCCGAGCGAGACGAGGCCGAACCGCCCCATCATCGACCAGGACGTATAGGCGAACGACCAGATCAGGATCAGCACCAGGATGTGCAGATGATAGGGATCGCGATAGACGAAAGGCAGCGCGACCAGCGCCGCCAATCCGATCCCCCAGGCTGCAAGCCGTCCCCGCCCCATCATCGGCGCCTCGCGAGCAGGCCCGCGGGCCGGATGAACATCATGACGATGAAGAACGCGAAGGCAAGCACATAGCCCCATTCGAGATCGGAGAACAGGCCGCCGAGCGAGATGATCTCGGCGAACACGAAGGCGGCGATGAAGCCGCCGATGAAATTGCCGAGGCCCCCGAGCACGCAGATCAGGAAGGTGATCGGGCCGAACGACAGGCCGACGAAGGGATGCACGTCATATTGCAGAACCAGCAGGCATGCTGCGAGCCCGGCCAGCCCCCCGCCGATCGCAGAGGTAATGAGATAGATCCGCTTCGTGTCGACGCCCATCAGCGCCATGATCTGCCGGTCCTGCGAGATCGCCCGGATCGCGGTCCCTGTGAAGGTCCGCGTCATGAACAGATAGACCGCGACCATGCCGACCAGCGCGGCCAGGAAGGACAGCAGTCGCGCGTAGCTGAAATTCATGTCGCCGAAGGCGAGCACCGGCAGGCGGATGCCGAGGTTACGGAAGTCGATGCCGAAGGCGACCGTGGCAAAGCTCTGCAGCACGAACAGCACCCCGCCGGTCGCCAGCAACTGGTTGATTGGCGGCGCCGTGAGCAGCGGCGCGATCACGAGGTAATGCAGCGCCGCGCCGAGCACCGCGACCAGCAGGATGGTGAGCGGCGCGGCGACGAAATAGCTGATGCCGTAATACTGCACCAGGAAGTACATGGCGTACATGCCGATCATCACCAGCTCTGCGTAGCAGATCCAGGTCACGTCGATGACGCCGAAGATCAAATTGAGCCCGAGCGCGAGCAACGCCAGCACGCCGCCGAGCAGGATGCCGTTGATCACGGCCTCCAGCAGGTAGATGTCGAAAATGTCCAGAAATGCTTGCATGCCTGCATGAACCTCACACCCCGAGATACGCTTCCTTGACCGTGTCGCTCGCCAGCATCTCGGCCGAGGTGCCTGAGGACCTGATCGTACCCGCCTCGATCAGATAGGCGCGATCGACCACTTTCAGCACCTGCTGCACATTCTGCTCGACGATCAGCACGGTCAGCCCGCTGGCGCGGATCCGCTTCACCAGCTCGAACACCTGCTGCACCACGACCGGCGCGAGCCCCGCCGACGGCTCGTCGAGCAGCAGCAGCTTTGGATTCGACATCAGCGCGCGGCCGATCGCGCACATCTGCTGCTCGCCGCCGGACATGGTGCCCGCCATCTGGTGGCGGCGCTCCTTCAGGCGCGGAAACAGCTCGAACACCACGTCCAGCCGCTCGGCATAGTGGCCGCGCGCCTCCTGCATGAAGGCGCCCATCTTGAGATTGTCGTCGACCGAGAGCTGCGGAAACAGCCGCCGGTTCTCCGGCACATGCGCGATCCCGAGGCTGACGATCTTGTGCGGCGGCGTGGCCACGACGTCGACGGCTTCCATTCTGATCGCCCCACGCGAGGGGCGGATCAGGCCGGAGATGACGCGCATCAGGGTGGTCTTGCCGGCCCCGTTGGGACCGATGACGCCGACGGCCTCACCCGCCCTCACGTCGAGATCGACGTCGAACAGTGCCTGGAAGGTACCATAGCCGGCATTGACGCCGCGGAGCTCCAACATCACTGCACCCCCGCGCGGCGGCGCGCTGCGGCGGCAGCAGCCTGCGTGGTCTCGGCATCGGTGCCGAGATAGACCTCGATGACACGGGGATCGCCGGCAACGGCACTCGGCAAACCTTCCGAGATCTTCTCGCCGTGATCGAGCACCATGACGCGATCGACGACGCGCATCAGCACGCCCATGATGTGCTCGACCCAGATGATGGTAATGCCGAGCTCGTCGCGGATGTTGCGGAGCATGTTAGCCGCCTGCCCCATCTCGGCCTCGTCGAGGCCGCCGAGGCTCTCATCGGCCAGCAGAAGTTTGGGCGCGGTGGCGAGTGCTTTCGCCAGTTCGAGCTTTTTCAGGCCGGCTGCGCCGAGGCCGTCGACGCTGGCATGGCGATCGGTCGGCAAGCCGACCATCGCCAGCGAGCGCTCGGCCGCCTCCTCGGCCCTGGCACGGCTGTGGCGGCCCTGGCCATAGAATCCGGCGAGCGCGACGTTCTCGAAGATCGTCAGGCGGCGGAATGGTCGCGGGATCTGGAAGGTGCGGCCGATGCCGCTGTTGATGATCCGGTGCGGCGGAAGGCCCGCGATCTCGGAGCCGTCGAACAGGATCGAACCGGACGTCGGCGCCAGTGTACCCGAGAGCATATTGAAGATCGTGCTCTTGCCCGAGCCGTTGGGGCCGATCAGGCCGAGGATCTCGCCCTGATCGACTTTGAACGACACATTGTTGACGGCGGTGAAGCCACCAAACCGCTTCACCAGCCCGCTGACTTCCAGCACCGTCCCGCTCTCCTCTCTGCGCGCATTTGCGCTACTGATTGCTGTAGGTGGTGCCCTTCGGCAGCGGCAGCACAGCCTCGCGCTGCGCCTGACTCTTGGGCCACACCACGGAGGACTTGTCGTCGATGTACTGGATCACGACCGGGAACGAGCGCTCGTTCTGCCCGGCCATCGGCGTGCCCTCGCCGTAAAACTTCACGCCGAAGCCGAGCATGGTGCCCCCTTCGGGAATATCAGTATCGAGGGCAGCCTTGCGCAGCGCATCCGGATCGACCCCGCCATACTTCTTGATCGCGCGCGGCAGCACGTCATTCATGAACACATAGGTGTTGGACGCACCGATGCCGACATGCGCCGAGCGGATCGCGACGCCGGGCCGGATCTTGTCGAATTCCTCGCCAACCATCTTGATCACAGGCGGGAGCTTGGGATCCATGGTCTTCTGGTTGGCAAGCCAGATCGAGATCGGGTCTGTGTTGAAGATGTAGGTGGCATCGGCTCCCATGCCTTCCTTCAGTTTTTCATAGACGCCGTAACCCGCGCCGTGCCCCATCAGCGCGCCGAACTTCAGCCCCTGCTCGCGCGCCTGACGCAGCAACAGCGTGATATCAGGGTTGTAGCCAGTGTGGAAAATGACATCAGGCTTGGCGCGCTTCAGCTTGGTCACCAGCGCGGAGAGGTCAGGCGCGGTGGCTGAATAACCCTCCTTCATCACGACGTTGAATCCCGCCTTCTTCGCGCCGGCCTCGTTGCCCCTGGACACGTCGACGCCATAGGCGCCGTCTTCGTGAATGATGGCGACGCGCAGATCCTTCGGCTCCTTGTCGAACTTCGCCTTGGCATTCTGCGCGATGAAATCCATGGTCATCATGCCGAACTGGTCGCCGCTCGCCTGCGGGCGGAAGACGTATTTGTAACCCTTCTCGTTGAACACGGCCGACGAGATGCAAGTCGTCATCCACATGAACTTCTTGAGCTGCTCGACGCGGGCCGCGACCGGCACACATTGCGCCGAGGAGAAGAAGCCGAGCACCATGTCGACCTTTTCCTGCTCGAGCAGGCGGACGGATTCGTTGATCGCGATGTCGGGCTTGCTTTGCGCATCGGCATAGACCGCTTCGATCTTGTAACCCTCGACGCCGGTCTTGGCGAAATGGTCGAGAATGATCTTTGCGCCGATATAGCCGAGTTCAGAGCCACCGCCGGCGAGAGGCCCGGTCAGATCGAAAACGACGCCGATCTTGATCTTCTTCTCTTTGCCTTGATCCTGGGCCTGGGCGGACAGCGCCAAGCCTGTCGCCGATACCGCGACCAACAGCCCACGTACCAAACGGGCAGCCATGCGCACGCGCATCAAAACCTCCCTGGACGATTGTGCATTGCATTCTTTTTGGTTTTATATTTTCGCCCATCACATGGGCTGAGCGCAGCGATGTCAAGCCTCGCGCATCAGCGCAACGCGAACTGCTGCTCGACGAAGGCCGTGACAAATCGCGGCATGGACGGCGTGAGATCGCTCACCCCGCGCACGAGATGAATGGCCGAGAGCTCTGGCTCGGCCTCGTCCGCCAGATTGGCTTCGATCCGCGCACGCGCCACATCACCCGGCATGTCCAGGTTGACGATTTGCAACATCGCAATCGTCGGGCCGGTGACGACGCAGTGCCAGTCCGGCTCGACCCGATAGTCGGCGGCGGTCAGGCCGGTCTCTTCCTCGAGTTCGCGGATCACGCTGCCGGGAATGTCCAGCGTGTGGCCCCTGACGTCTTCGAGATCGGGCGTACCGGACGGGAAATAAATCCGGCCCGCATTGGCGGTGTGCTGCGCCATCTCACCCATGACGAAGGCGCCGTCGGAGGCGCGCAACGCGCCCATGCCAAAACCGTTGAACACGGCCTTGTCGGGAAAACCCCAATCGCGCCAGGCGAGGAAGCTCGCGAAATCGGTCTCGAAATAGGTCGCAGAAAGATGCCCGTCGGCGAACGTTGCATCACGCCCGAGCAGGACGCGACCGTTCCAGATCTTTGGCCGCTCGCGCTGCTTCTCGGCGAAATGCGTGGCGATCTCGGCGCGCCGCTCCTCCGCGAACGCCCAGACGATCGGCCGCACGGCAAGTTCAAGCGTCGTGACCCGATGAATGATTGGTGACGTCATGACGCCTGATGACCACACCTTCGCGTCAGTTATTTGACGCTTCCCGTGGTCTTCTTGGCCTGCTCGACATACTTGTTGGTGAAGGTCTTGCTGACGTCGATCTTGGCGTTGGCGACCTCGGGCGATCCAACGCTGAACACCGCGAGCACGGCGTCGGCGCCCTTCGGGTCCATCTTGCCGGTCTCGGAGAACATTGGGATCGTGTTCTTCAGTGCCGCGAGATAGAGGTCCTTGTTCTTGCCAACCGTCTCCTCCGGCATCTTCGCCATGATCTCCTCGGGCGAGTGCGAGTGGATCCAGGCGAGCGTGCCCAGGATCGCGTTGGTCAGCGCCTGCGTCTCCTTCTCGTGGCCGGCGACCCAGGCCGCGGTCGAGTACAGCGCGCCGCCCGGATATTCGCCGCCGAACGTCTCAAGTGTATCCTTTTGCGTGCGGGTGTCCGAGAGGATGCGCAGATCCTTGTGGCTGCCCTGGAGCACGGTCACGGAGGGATCGAGCATCACGGCCGCATCGATCTGGCCCTGCTCCATGGCGGCGACCGCAGTGGCGCCGAGGCCAACGCCGATCACGGCGGTGCTGGCGGGATCGACGCCATTCTTCTTCAGCATATACTTCAGGAAGAAGTCAGTGGAGGAGCCGGGCGCGCTGACGCCGACCTTCTTGCCGGCGAGGTCCTTGATCGACTTGATCTCGTTGGTGTGCGACGGCGAAACCACCAGCACGAGGCCGGGATAACGGTCATAGACCACGAAGGCCTGAAGCTCCTGCTTCTTGGCCGCGAGGTTGACGCAATGGTCGAAATAGCCGGAGACCACGTCGGCGCTGCCGCCGAGCACGGCCTTGAGCGCGTCCGAGCCGCCCTTGAGGTCCACGAGCTCAACGTCGAGACCCGCCTTGTCGTATTCGCCGAGCTGCTTTGCCAGCACCGTCGGCAAATAGCACAAACAGGAGCCGCCGCCGATCGCGATCGTGACCTTGCTTTGCGCCGCGGCAAGACCGGTGGTGAGCGTCAGCGCGAGCAGCGCGCCCGCGAGCCTGGCTATCGTGTTCTTCATTGGTTTCCTCCGTTCGGCTGGCGGCACCATAAAGCAGCCGGGCTGGCTTGAGAAGCAGGACCGAAGGCGCTGGCCATCGGCCTTTCGGCGCAATAGCATGAAGCCCACAAGAACAATTCTTGATGGGGAGGATCATCCATGAATCGCCTTGCAATCGGACTGTCGATCGCCACCGCTTTTGCCGCCGGATGCGGCGCAACCCACCTGCTGCGGCCGGCGCTGGCCGCGGAGAACATCCCTCCGCAGATCATCCACACCGGCGAGATGGAGGGCGACGCGCTCGGGAATGCCAACGCCGTCGGCTACCGCTCCAAGACGTTCGCAAGCGCCGATGGCGCCACCATCTCGATCCAGGTCGGCAATGTGCCCAAGCACATGCATCCCAACACCAACGAGATCCAGTACATCTTAGAGGGCACCGGCACGATCTGGTTCGGCGACAAGGAGGTCACGGTGAAGCCGGGCGACCTCGTCATCATCCCGAAGGGGACGCCGCATGGCGGCACCAAGCCGATCAGCGGACAGGTCAAGGCGATCGCGATCAAGACGCCGCCGCAGGCCCCCGATGACACCAAGCTGCTGGATTGAGCTTTCGCGATCCGGGGCTCGCGCGGTGCGCGGGCCCCTCGCGGCTTAGCCACGCCCGTCCACGGTCGGGCGCCAGACCAGCAGTCTCCGCTCCACCAATGTCACGCCAAAATCGATCAGGATGACGAAGGCCGACAGCACGAACATGCCGGCGAAGACGCCGGCGACGTCGAATATGCCCTCGGCCTGCTGAATGAGGTAGCCGAGCCCCGCCGCCGATCCCAGATACTCGCCGACGACGGCACCGACCACGGCAAAACCGACCGACGTGTGCAGCGAGGAGAACATCCACGACAGCGCCGAAGGCCAATAGACGTGCTGCATCAGCTGCCGCTCGCTCATGCCGAGCATGCGGCCGTTGTCCAGCACGGTGCGGCTGACCTCCTTGACGCCCTGATAGACGTTGAAGAACACGATGAAGAACACCAGCGTCACGCCGAGCGCGACCTTGGACCAGATGCCCAGCCCAAGCCACAGCGCGAAGATCGGCGCCAGCACCACACGCGGCAGAGCGTTGACCATCTTGACGTAGGGATCGAACACCGCGGCGACCAGCGGCTGGCGCGCGAACCAGAAGCCGATCAGCACACCGCCGGCCGATCCGATCACGAAGGCCAGGATCGATTCCGTCAGCGTGATGCCGAGATGCTTCCAGATCACACCGGACGAGAACCATTTGACGATCTGGGCGAAGACATCGACCGGATTGGAGAAGAAGAACGGCGGCAGCAGGATCTTGCCGAACACGGGCACGGTCGACAGCAATTGCCACAGCGCGAGGCAGACCACCGCGACCAGCACTTGCAGCGTAAGCAGCGTGACGCGCGACATCAGACCGCCTCCGCCGCTTGCGTGGACTGCGCATAGCCCTTCATGACCTCGTCCTTGAGCACGCTCCAGATCTCGCGATGAAGCGCATGGAATTCCTTGTCCAGCCGCACTTCGAAAATGTCGCGCGGGCGCGGCAGGCTCACGCGCCAGTCGCCGATGATGCGGGAGGACGGCCCCGCCGACATGATCACGACGCGGTCGGCGAGCGCGATCGCCTCTTCCAGATCATGGGTGACGAACAGCACGGCCTTGCGGTCAGCGTTCCAGAGGTCGAGCAACAGGTTGCCCATCACCTGCCGGGTCTGTGCATCCAGCGGTCCGAACGGCTCATCCATCAGCAGGATCTTTGGATCGCGGATCAGCACCTGCGCCAGCGCCACGCGCTTGCGCTGGCCGCCCGAGAGCATGTGCGGATAGCGGTTGGCGAAGGCACCCAAGCCGACCGAGGTCAGCCATTTCTGCGCCCGCGGCAGTGCCTCGCTGCGCGGCGTGCCGCTGACTTCGAGCCCGATCGCGACGTTGTCGAGCGCGGTCTTCCAGGGGAACAGCGCATCGGCCTGGAACAGGTAGCCGGCGTCCCGGTTCAGCCCGGCAAGTGGCTGGTCGAATATCCTGACGCTCCCCGCAGCCGGCTTCAGCAGCCCGGCCGCGACGTTGAGCAGTGTTGATTTCCCGCAGCCGGTCGGGCCGACGATGGCGACGAACTCGCCCTGCGCCACCGTCAGATGCGCCTTCTCCACCGCCGTATAGACCCGCCCGTCCCCCAACTGGAACGCGACCTTGGCATCTTCCAGCGCCACTGCCGTAGGCGTTATCATATGCTTCCTCCGAACTTGGCCCGATGCCTTAGCCGCTCGCGCGACCAAGTTCAATCAAGCCGCCAAGCGTGCTACGCATGGGCCTTGTCATCCCCTCCCTTCCCCCTCCCTTCCCTGGGGCGGGTCAGCGCAGTGAGCCCCGCCCGATGCCGTCCAGGCCGATGATTGGCTATGCCCACGTCACCAAGAGCTTCGGCGCGCTCAAGGCCGTGGACGATGTGTCACTCGACATCGCCGAAGGCGAATTTGTAGCCGTCGTCGGCGGCTCGGGTTCGGGCAAGACGACGCTGCTGCGGCTCGCCAACCGCCTGATCGAGGCGGATGGGGGCACGATCACGGTCGAGGGCGACGACGTGCAATCCGTCGATCCGGTCGCGCTGCGGCGCCGCATCGGCTACGTTTTCCAGAGCGGCGGACTGTTCCCGCATCTGAGCGTCGCCGACAATATCGGGATCACGCCGAAGCTGCTCGGCGTCTCGGCAGCGGATATCGCAACACGGGTCGATGAGTTGCTCGAGCTCGTGCAGCTCGACCGGGCCGCCCATCGCGGGCGGTTGCCGGATGCGCTCTCGGGCGGCCAGCGCCAGCGTGTCGGCGTGGCGCGGGCGCTTGCGGCAAGGCCCCGCATCGTGCTGATGGATGAGCCATTCGGCGCGCTCGATCCCCTTACCCGCGATGCGCTCGGCGACGATTTTCGCGAGCTGCACCGCAAGCTCGGCCTGACCACCGTGATGATCACCCACGACATGACGGAAGCGATCCTGCTCGCCGACCGCATCGCGGTGATGCGCAGCGGGAAGCTGCTGGCGCAGGGCACGCCAGTGGAGCTCTCGAAAAGCAGCGACGCCTACGTGCTGGAGCTGCTGCGGACGCCGCGACGCCAGGTCGAGCGATTGAACGCGCTGCTGCTAAAGGGCGGGGCGGCATGAGCCTTTTCACGGATCCGCGTTGGGGCGAAGCGCTGGCGCATTTGCCCGACTATCTCGGCAACCACGTGCGGGTGAGTCTCGCCGCGCTTGCGCTCGGCCTGATCGTCAGCCTGCCGCTGGCGATTCTGACGCGCAACCGTCCCACGCCGCGCGCTGTGCTGCTCGCGCTCGCCAGCATCGTGCAGACGGTGCCCGGGCTTGCGCTGCTCGCGCTGTTCTATCCGCTCCTGCTGCTCGCGGCCTCCGTGGCGCTGGCCTGGTTCGGCGTCTCCTTCTCCGCTTTCGGCTTCCTGCCGGCGATGCTGGCGCTGGCGCTCTATTCGATGCTGCCGGTGCTGCGCAATGGCATCACCGGCCTCAACGGCATCGATCCCGCGCTGATAGAGGCTGCCAAAGGCGTCGGAATGACCGCGCGGCAGTCGCTGGTGATGGTCGAACTGCCGCTGGCGCTGCCGGTCATGATGGCGGGGATCCGCACCGCCGCGGTGTGGGTGATCGGCACCGCGACGCTGTCGACCCCGATCGGGCAGACCAGCCTCGGCAATTACATCTTTGCCGGGCTCCAGACCCAGAACTGGGTGTTCGTGCTGTTCGGCTGCTTTGCCTCGGCCCTGCTGGCGCTCGCCGTCGATCAACTGCTCGGCCTGGTCGAGAGCGGCCTGCGCTGGCGCAGCCGCGTGCGTGCGGCGCTTGGCGCGGCCGGGATCGCGGCACTGGTCGCCGCAACATTGGTGCCGACGATGGGGCGCTCGTCACAGAACTATGTCGTCGGCGCCAAGACGTTCGCCGAGCAGTATGTGCTGTCGGCGCTGATGCGGGACCGGCTTCAGGCCGCCGGTCTCGCCGCCGTCGCACGCTCCGGTCTCGGCTCAAGCGTGATCTTCGAGGCGTTGAAAGCCGGCGATATCGATCTCTACGTCGATTATTCCGGCACGCTCTGGGCCAATCAGCTTCACCGCACGGACATCAAGCCGCGCGCGGAGCTGTTGGCGGAGCTGCAGACAACGCTTGCGAAGGAGAACATCACCCTGCTCGGCGAGCTCGGTTTCGAGAACGCCTATGCGCTGGTGATCCCGAAGAAGCGCGCCGAGGCGCTTGGCATCCGCACCATCGCCGATCTCGCCGCGCATGCTTCGACCCTGTCGATCGCCGGCGACTATGAGTTTTTCTCGCGACCCGAATGGGCGGCGCTGCAAAAGGCCTATGGCCTCTCGTTCCGCGCCCAGCGCCAGATGCAGCCGGACTTCATGTATGCGGCCGTCGCCAGCGGCGAGGTCGATGTCATCGCCGGCTACACCAGCGACGGGTTGATCGCAAAATACGATCTCGTTGCGCTCGACGATCCCAGGCACGCGATCCCGCCCTACGATGCGATCCTGCTGCTGGCCCCAAAGCGCGCCGGCGACGAACGGCTGCGGGCCGCGGTGAAGCCGCTGCTCGGCAAGATCGACATCGCGACCATGCGCGAAGCTAATTTGCGCGCCGCCGGCAATGACGCGAATTCGTCGCCGGATGCAGTGGCGAAATGGCTGTGGGAGAAGGTGGGTGGGCGGTAGCCGCGCCATTCGTTCGATGTCGTCCTGGCCTTCGCCAGGACGACGTTGGAGAGACGCTACAGCCCCCTGATCATCCCCGCATCGATCAGCAGCCGGTTAAGCCGGCGCGCTTCGGCCCCGTCCTTGCATCCGTAGAATATGCCCTTGCAGCGGAGCATGATCTCCTTCTGCTCGGCGAAGGACGGATCGAGCGGGATGCCGGCGGCTTCCTGGATAACCAGCGGCAGATACGGGCCGTCGACCGTGTCCATCACGGCCTCGCTTTTCACCGGCTCGAAATTGACGGCGTCGATCGCGTAGTAAGTCGCGTAGAGACGTGCGTCGTAGGCGTCGAGCTTCTTGCCGAGAGCGCCCTCGTCGAGCCCGGGCTCGAGGATACCGGGCGCGAATTCCGGCTGATGATCGCCGTAGCGCACGATCAGGAAGGGTTCGCCGGGAAATTTCTTCTTCAAGCCCGCGAGGAAAGCGTTGTACTGCTCGGCGCTCATCGCCTGCCGCCGCAGGTACTCGTCGATGGACGGCACATTGCCCGGTGCGCGCCAGTTCGGCAGCAGATCCGGGCGGAAGCGCGTCTCCCAGGGGAAATGATTGGCGCCGAGATAGATGAAGGTGAACAGCGGCTTGTTCGGCGTCCGCTCGCCCATCAGCCGGAGCGCCTTGTCGTAGAAGAAGCTATCCGGCTCGACATCCTTGGCGCCGAGATCCTTGGAGTCGAGAAAGCGTTCGATGCCGGTCGTCACCTGAAAGCTGCGCGCGGCCATGAAGCCGCCATAGGCGGGGTACAGCGACATCGTGTCGTAGCCGCAGCGGCGCAGCGCCAGCGGCAGGCCGCGCTCGACACGGCCTGTTGCAATGCGCGTCACGAAATAGGCGAAGCGGCCGAACGAGCGCGACGACAACCCCGCGAGCACGTTGTATTCGGTGAACCAGCTCGGCCCGCCATTGCTCTCGGCCAGGAACGCGCGCTCCTTGCCGTCCCAGGATTTGAAATGGCTGCCGTAGCCGGCCGGCACCTTGATGCCCTGCGCGGCGCGGATGTCGAAGCTCGATTCATCATGGACCATGATGATGTTCGGCCGCCGGCCGGCAGGATGGCAGGCATCGACCAGCGGCATGTTGAGCCGTTCGTTGGTCGAAGCGGCCGACTCCATGAAGCCGTATTGCGCGAAGTCGGAGACCGCGCTGACGCCGGAGCGGAAGAACTTCGAGAGATAGCCGTCGTCGTAATAGCCGCGCCAAGCCTCGTCCGGATGGTGGAGCGAATAGCCGACCAGCGCGGCGAGGCAGGCGAGCATCGAGGCGAGCGCCGGTAGCCTACGGATGCGGAATGGGTCGAGCCACCACAGCGCATACATCAGCGGCAGCGTGACCAGGCCGGCCCCGATCACCGACCAGCGCAAATTCGGGAAGATCGTGAACAGGAACGCCACCGTGTCGCGGTCGATCATCATCAGGTCGATGAAGTTGGCCGTCATCTGCACGACGTCGTGCTTCAGCCGTGACAGCAGCACCAGCACCACGACCATAGTCAGCGACAGCGCACCCGAGAGCGCCGGCCGCCGCAGCAGCGCGATCCAGAAGAAGTTGAGGATGCCCCAGGCCAGCACGAAGGAGAGCCGTGCGCCGAAATCCGTCTCGGTCTCGTACATCAGGACGAGCGCCGCGAGATGCGGCGCTGCAACCGCGAGCAGCCGCCAGATGCCGAGCGCAGCGACGCTTGCCAGCACGGCGGTCGTGGCAGAAGGACCTGGATTGGGCGCGGACGCCATCGACGACACGCAACTGCTGGTCCGGCACGGTGATGCCGAGCCGGCTGACCGGGCCTGCGGCGTTCGGCGCAGCCGGAAGGCCTGCACCGTGTCATAAAACTGTAATTGAACGGTCACGGACAAGCAACGCGTGTCGCGGTCCGACCTTCGCTTAATGTTAGCGGAAGCCGATCGGTCTCCGGGCCCAATTCGTCCCTAGGGCAAATCCCGCAGTGCAGAACCGACTTGCCGTCTAGTCGAGGCCTTCGACGCTGACCAGGCGGGCAGAACTGCAAGCGTCCCGGACCGCTTTGAGACCCTGGTAGGTCGCGCCTGTGTAAAATGCCTCCCAGGCTGCGACGGATGGGAATTCCAGCAGAACGATCCTGCGGGGCTGCCAGTCTCCCTCGTAGACCTTGTGGGCGCCCCCTCGCGCCAGATATCGAGCTCCAGCGGCCTCCAGGGCGGGCTTCACGCCCAACATGAAGCTTTGGTACTGCTGCAAATCCCTGATCTCGACGTCGAAAATCACATAAGCCGGCATCTCAAGACGCTCCCACGATCGGAAATTGATCACCTGTCCGGCAATGGTCTCACCTCGGAGGCTCAGCCCTGCGGCAGCAGCCCGAGCCGCTTGGCGATGATGCGGTCGACCACACGCTTGGGCAGCGTGGCCGTCATCAAATGCCGCATCCGGTCCGGCGTGATCTGGTAGCGAACCTTGGGCCTCTCGGCGGTGAGCGCCTCGAAAACGACCTCGGCAATCCGCTCGGCCGGCAGCCCGGTCTCGCCGAGCTTCATCATGAACGCCATGACCTTGTTCAGCGCCGGCAGATAAGGCGAGTTCTGGTAGACCGAAAGATCGATCTGCTCGGCCTTGCTCCAGATCGGCGTCTTGACGGCGCCGGGTGCGACGATAATGACGTCGATGCCAAACAGCATCAATTCGCGGCGCAAGCTCTCCGACAGACCTTCGATGGCATGCTTGGAGGTGCAGTAAGGCGCCGACAACGGATTGCCGTTCTTGCCCGCGACCGAGCTGATCATCACGATCCGGCCCTTCGGTCCCTCCAGCGACGGGTCGGCGCCCAGCAGCGGCCCAAAGGCCTGCGTCGCGATGACCGGGCCGATGACGTTGATCTCCATCTGCCGGCGAAAGTCGTCGACCGACAATTCGAGCACGGGACCGGCGACCGCGACGCCGGCGTTGTTGACGAGACCGGCCAGCGTCTCGCCGCCCAGCGCCTCGCGGACTTTTCGCGCAGCCGCGAGGACCGCCGCCTCGTCGGTGACGTCGAACAGCAGCGCCGTGAAGTTCGTACCGAATTCACCCATGAGCCGATCCGCATCGGCCTGCTTGCGGACACTACCGAAAACACGATAGCCGCGCCCGATCAGAAACTTCGCAATGGCCCAGCCGATGCCGGTGGACGCGCCGGTGACGACGACGGATCGCATGATCTTCCTCCCCAAGAGCTCCCGCGATCATGCAGGCGAAAGGTGCCGGGGCGCAATGCCGTCCACCGCTCAAGGAGACGCCGCGGGTGTCAGTTCTTAAGTTGAAGGCGAGGTGCGAACCTCGCGACGTGCGATTGATTGCATCCTGAAGGTATGGATGAAGAGCCGAATCCTTGACCCTGAAGACGCTGGGCTTTTGAGGATCGGGAGCTTCTGAGAAATTCCGAAAACAACGCGAGACCAAGAATGTGGTTTAAGCGTCAGTTCTTCATGCTCAGGGAGCACTTCAGCTCGCGAAGAATTTGAATGAAGCAGCAATGCTTCGCGCGAGACGAAAAGAGCGAGACCGCTGGTTGCGATCTCGCTCGAATATAATCGCGAAGATTTAAGAATTGGTTTGGCGAGCGAAGCTTGTGTTTTCGCTCGCGTGTCCGGATGCGGCGCAACCGATACGCCGCATCCGAACGGCCGCTTAGTTCTTCGACTTGTCGACCAGCGCGCCCTTCTTGATCCAGGGCATCATGTCGCGCAGCTTGGCGCCGACTTCCTCGATCGGGTGCTCGGCGAGCTTGGCGCGGGTCGCCTTGAACGAGGTCTGGTTGACCTTGTTCTCGAGCATCCAGTCGCGGGCGAACTTGCCGGACTGGATGTCGTTCAGAACCCGCTTCATCTCCTTCTTGGTCTCGTCGGTGACGATGCGCGGGCCGGTGACGTACTCACCGTACTCCGCGGTGTTGGAGATCGAGTAGTTCATGTTGGCGATGCCGCCTTCATAGATCAGGTCGACGATCAGCTTCACTTCGTGCAGGCACTCGAAATAGGCCATCTCCGGGGCGTAGCCGGCTTCGACCAGCGTCTCGTAGCCGCCCTTGATCAGCTCGACCAGGCCGCCGCAGAGCACGACCTGCTCGCCGAACAGGTCGGTCTCGCATTCTTCCTTGAAAGTGGTCTCGATGATGCCAGCACGGCCGCCGCCGACGGCGGAGGCGTAGGACAGGCCGAGGTCGTGGGCGTTACCCGAGACGTCCTTGGCGATCGCGATCAGGCAGGGCACGCCGCCGCCACGCTGGTATTCCGAACGCACCGTGTGGCCGGGGCCCTTCGGCGCGATCATCAGAACGTCGAGATCGGCGCGCGGGTCGAGCAGGTTGAAGTGGACGTTGAGACCGTGCGCGAAGACGAGGGCGGCGCCCTTCTTCATGTTGTCGTGCAGGTGCTCGCGGTAAATGTCGCCCTGGAGCTCGTCCGGGGTCAGCATCATGACCAGGTCGGCCCATTTGGCGGCCTCGGCGACTTCCATCACCTTGAAGCCGGCAGCTTCCGCCTTCTTGGCCGAGGCCGAACCCTTGCGGAGCGCAATCGCCACGTCCTTGACGCCGGAATCCTTCAGGTTCAGCGCATGGGCGTGGCCCTGGCTGCCATAGCCGACGATGACGACCTTCTTGCCCTTGATCAGGTTCAGGTCGGCGTCGCGATCGTAATAAACACGCATGGTCGTTTCCTCGTTCAGGGGCCGGAATCGGCCGTTGGTCAGGTCTTGTCGGTCAGGTCTCGGACGGTGAAATTTGCGGATTTCGGGGGCTGTCTAGAGCATTTTCGGCCCCCTGGGAAACCCGTTTCTGCATGGAAAGCTGAGGCATCATGCATCCATAACGACGGGGTAGAGAGACGCCAGCAGCAGGATCGCCATCAGGATGTTGAAGGCGCGGACCAGCCGCTCGGAGGTCAGCACCGGCCGTAGTGCAGTGCCGAACAGGACCCAGACCACGGTCGAGACCGCGCCGACGAGTAGGCTGACCAGGGTCTGGATCGCGATATTGATGGGGAATCGGGCAATCGCCGCGTAGGCGGTGATTGTGCCGATCACGATCACCCAGCCCTTGGCGTTGATCCACTGGAACATCGCCGCGCCCCAGAAGGTCATCGGGCCGCGGCCGGTCTCGCCGTCCGGCGTGGTCGGGCCGGACAAAGCAATCACGGCGGCAAGGTAAATCAGATAGACCGCGCCGGCGTATTTCAGGATGGTCTGAAGGATCGGATAGGCCAGAAACACTGTGCCGAGCCCGAGACCCACGGCGGCGATCATGAAAGCAAAGCCGATGACGATACCGGCGATGTGGGGGATGGTGCGCCGAAAGCCGTAGGTCAGGCCCGAGGCCAGCAGCATGATGTTGTTCGGCCCGGGCGTGAAATACATCACGACCATAAAGGCGAGGAAGGCATAGAAGAGCGAATAGGCCATAGTCACCTCACGCGGTCTTCGGCAGGACTTGCGGACGCTTCGCGAGCACCATCACCGCGATACCGCCGATCACGGTGAGCATGCCGGCGAGACGCAGCGGGCCGAACCGCTCGCCGAACACGATGCTGGACGCAGCCGAGCCGACGAACGGCACCAGCAGCGCGAACGGCACCACTTGCGCAGGGGGATAGTCACGTAGCAGCCGGCCCCACAGCCAATAGGCGATGCTGGTGGAGATGCCGCCGATCAACAGCAGGCAAATGAGGCCGGTGAGCGACATGTGGATCAGCGACTGCCAGGTCGGCGTTGGTCCGTTGACGACCAGCGTGAGCGCGAACAGCGGCACCGCGGTGGCGAGGCACAACCAGGCGAACAGATCGAACATCGGCACGCCGCGGGCGCCGCGCAGCAGGACATTGCCGACCGCAAAGCTGACCGGCGCGATCATCAGCACGGCGAAGGCACCGACGCTGAAATCATAGCCGACCGTGCCGCAGATCATCAAAAGGCCGATGGCTGCGATGACGATGCCCAGCGTCTGCACCGGCGTCGGCCGCTCACCGAATGCGATCGCGGCAAAGCCGATCGTGAACAGCGCCTGGCTCTGCACGACGACGCTGGTCAGCCCCACCGGCACGCCATGGGCGATGCCATAGGCCTGGCTCAGAAATTGGCCGAGAAAGAGCGTGAAGCTGATCGCGATCAGGAGCGACCAGGCGACTTTGGGCTTGCGGATGAATAGGCACGGCACCGCGGCAATGGTGAAGCGCATCGCCGTCATCAGCTCCGGCGAAAATTCGTCGAGCGCGATCCGGCTCGCCACGAAGGCAAGCCCCCAGATGACCGCCACCAGGATGGCGATGAGGATGTCGGCCGGCTTCATTGTCGTTCCCGGTTCTGCCCTGTCGTGCAGCCCTGTTTGTTGTTCTGGTCGAGCCTTGCTCGCCGGCCGTTACGTGGAGGAATTGGGTTTCCGCAGCAGATAGGTGCCGTGCATCGGGGCGTGGTAATCGGCCGAGACCAGCGTGAAGCCGACGTCGGTCAGCATCCGCTCCATGACCCAGCCGAAAGTGGAATACTCGTCGCGCATGTGGGTGACGACGCTTTCACGCGGGACATCGTGGTTCTTGATCTCAAAGTCGGCCCATTGGTCAACGTCGCGCTCGACGGCATCGGGCATCGAGGCGTAGACGATGTCGCGCAAATAGAAAGTGGCACCGGGCTTGAGCGCGCGATAGATCCGCGACATGGCTACCGCCTTCCAGAAATCCGGCAGATGGTGCAGCGTGAACTCGCTGACGATCAGGTCATAGGATTCCGGCCGGTAGGCGAAGCTGAGCAGGCCGGCGGACTGCGTGCGCACGGGCGCCTTGCGGTCGCGCGCGTAGATCTCGGCGAGCGCCAGCATCGCGGGCGAGATGTCGATGGCATCGACCTCGGCGCCCATCAGCGCCGCCTCGGTCGCGAGCACGCCGTTGCCGCAACCGATATCGGCAATGCGCCAGCCGCGCTGGACGCCGAGCATTTTCAGCGCGGCGCGCGCCCGTAGATCGGCATCGTCATGACTGTCGTAGATCGAGGCCACTGCAGGCCCGATCCCCATCCGGTTCCGCTCGTTGTAATACCAGTCGCGCGCCAGCATGGCTCACATTCCCTCAGGCCCGCGACCAATCGCGGCAACACCGGTGCGCGACACTTCGACAAGGCCAAGCGGACGCATCAGGTCGATAAACTGATTGATCTTGTCTGTATTGCCTGTGATCTCGAACACGAAGCTCTCGGTGGTGGCATCGATCACGCGGGCGCGGAACGCGTCCGCCAGCCGCAGCGCCTCGACGCGATGCTCGCCCTGCCCGCGTACCTTGACCATCGCCAGCTCGCGCTCGATCGAGCGCTTGGTCAGCGTCATGTCGACGACGCGATAGACCGGGATCATGCGGTCGAGCTGATGCTTTATCTGCTCGATCACCATGGGCGTACCCGTGGTGACGATAGTGATGCGCGAGAGATGCTTCTGGCTCTCGGTCTCCGAGACCGTGAGGCTCTCGATGTTGTAGCCGCGCCCCGAGAACAGGCCGATGACGCGCGCGAGCACGCCGGGCTCGTTCTGCACGAGCACCGAAAGCGTATGCGTCTCGTTCGGGTCGTGGCGCTCCTCGATGAAATAGGCAGATGCGGGCTGGTTCATTGTCGTCCCCTTCATTCTCGTCGTTACGCCGTCGCCTGATGAGCGACCGGCGCATCCGTCCCGACCCAACCGCGGAACAGATCGAAATCGATATTGCCGCCGGACAGCACGAGACCGACGCGCTTGCCCGACAATCCTGTCTTGTCCTGAAGCGCCGCGGCGAGCGCGGCGGCGCCGGCGCCTTCGGCGAGATTGTGCGTGTCGGTCCAGAGCGCATGGATCGCGAGCGCGATTTCATCGTCCGTCACCTGGACGATACGCGAGGCGCCCTTGAGGATGACCGCGAGCGCTTCCGGATCGGGAATCCGCGTCGCCATGCCGTCCGCGAGCGTGTTGCTGGTCTCGGTGGTCACCACCTGACCCGCCGCGAACGACAGCGCGTAGGACGGCGCCTCGGTCGACTGCACGCCCACGATCTCGGTCTTCAGGCCGAGCAGATCGCGCGCCATGATACAGCCGCAGATCCCCGAGCCTTGCCCGATCGGCACATAGAGGATGTCGAGATCGGGCGCGGCCCGGAACAATTCGAGCGCATAGGTCGCCACGCCCAGCACCAGGTCCGTATGGAACGACGGCACCATGTGCAGCCCGGCGAACTGCGCGTGGCGTCCGGCTTCCTCGCGTGCGGCCTGAAAGTCCTCGCCGTGCTCAACGAGTTCGGCGCCGAACGCCTTCATCGCGCGGTTCTTCTCGACCGAATTGCCGCGCGGCACATAGATCACGGCAGTTACGCCATGGCGGCTCGCCGCAAAGGCGAGGCTCTGGCCATGATTGCCGCGCGTCGCCGAGATGATGCCCGGAATGTTCGGCCGTTCGCGCTTCAGCCGATCGAGATAGACCAACCCGCCGCGCACCTTGAAGGCGCCCGTCGGCGTGTGATTCTCGTGCTTGACCACGACCTGCGTGCCGAGCCGCTCGGCGAGCAGCGGCCAGGCGTGCGCCGGCGTTGCCGGCACCGCCTGCCCCACGATCGCATGTGCGCGTTCGAGCTCGTTCAGGTCGAACATCACGCTCACACCAGCGCCTTACCGCCGGCGAACGCCTTCGCGGTGGCTTCGTCGTTGGCCTGCTCCGGCAACAGCATCTCGTTGTGCGCCTTGCCGGAGGGGATCATCGGGAAACAGTTTTCCAGCGACGCGACGCGGCAGTCGAACAGCACCGGGCGCTTGACCGAGATCATCTCCTGGATGGCGCCGTCGAGATCACCGGGCTTGTGCACCTGGAGGCCGACGCCGCCGTAGGCTTCCGCGAGCTTGACGAAGTCCGGCATCGCCTCCGAATAGGAATGCGACAGGCGGTTGCCATGGAGCAGCTGCTGCCACTGCCGCACCATGCCCATGTACTGGTTGTTCAGGATGAAGATCTTGATCGGCAGCTCGTACTGCACAGCCGTCGACATCTCCTGCATCGTCATCTGCACCGAGGCATCACCCGCGATGTCGATGACGAGGCTGTCGGGATGGGCAACCTGCACGCCAACCGCGGCCGGCAGGCCGTAGCCCATGGTGCCGAGACCGCCCGAGGTCATCCAACGATGCGGCTCCTCGAAGCCGTAGAACTGCGCGGCCCACATCTGATGCTGACCGACCTCGGTGGTGATGTAGGTGTCCTTGCCGCGCGTCGCCTCGAACAGGCTCTGGATCGCATGCTGCGGCAGGATGACGTCGTTGCTCTTCCTGAAATAGAGCGAGTTGCGGGCGCGCCACTGCGCGATCTGCTGCCACCAGGCCTTGATGTCGGGCTTCTTCGCCTCCGCCTTGAACACCTGGAGAATGTCGCCGAGGATGTTGCCGCAGTCGCCGATGATCGGCACGTCGACGCGGATGTTCTTGTTGATCGAAGACGGGTCGATGTCGATGTGGATCTTCTTCGACCCCGGCGAGAACGCATCGACGCGGCCGGTGATGCGGTCGTCGAAGCGCGCGCCGACGCACAGCATGACGTCGCAATCATGCATGGTCATGTTGGCTTCATAGGTGCCGTGCATGCCGAGCATGCCGAGCCAGCTCTTGCCCGAGGCGGGATATGCGCCGAGGCCCATCAGGGTGGAGGTGATCGGAAAGCCGGTGACCTCGACCAGCTCGCGCAGCAGCCTAGTCGCCTCGGGACCGGAATTGATCACGCCGCCGCCGCTATAGATCACGGGGCGCTTGGCGCCTGCGAGCAGCGCGACGGCCTTGCGGATTTGCGTCGCATCGCCCTTCACGCGCGGCGCGTAGGAGCGATGCACGTCGGATTTGCGCGGCGGATGATAGGTGCCGGTCGCGAACTGCACGTCCTTGGGCACGTCGACGAGCACCGGGCCCGGCCGACCCGTGGTCGCAACGTAAAACGCCTCGTGCAGCACCTTTGCGAGATCGTTGACGTCGCGCACCAGCCAGTTGTGCTTGGTGCAGGGGCGCGTGATGCCGACGGTGTCGCATTCCTGGAACGCGTCGTTGCCGATCAGGTGCGTCGGCACCTGGCCGGAGATGCAGACCAGCGGGATCGAGTCCATCAGCGCGTCGGTGAGCGGCGTCACCATGTTGGTGGCGCCGGGGCCGGAGGTCACCAGTGCAACGCCCGGCCTGCCGGTCGAACGCGCATAGCCCTCGGCGGCGTGGCCCGCGCCCTGCTCATGCCGAACCAGGATGTGCTGGACCTCGCTTTGCTGGAAGATCTCGTCGTAGATCGGGAGCACCGCGCCGCCGGGGTAGCCGAAAATGTCGGTCACGCCATGATCGATGAGCGCGCGGACGATCATCGCGGCGCCGGTCATCTGGTTCGGATCGTGGCTCTTGTCGCTCATTGGCTTGCTCCGGATGCGCTGTTGTCAGCGGCTTCGTTCGTGTCGGGTTTTCGGAAATAAAAAAGGCCCCGAAGAGGGCCCATGCACACCGCCTGTCATGTGGATGGCAGCTAGCCACCCCCGGCGGTGTGCCTGGGTACGACGGCGATAAGGAGTTTGGTAATAATGTTACGCATGGCAGGTGCCCGGCTTCCCAAAGGTTGCGCGAAACATAGCGGCCAGCGCCCCGATGTCAAGGCAATGCGGCCGTTCCCGCGCGATTTTGGCAGTGTAGCGGTGTTCCCGGGGTTGGGCGAGAGGTAAATTCGGGAGCCGAGGCACAAAAGCGTGTCAGCCTTGGTCCCGCGCCGCGTTCACGATCGCCGCCAGCCAGCCCCGAATCTCCCCCGGCTTCACCCACTCGAATTCGGGCAATTGGTGCCGGAACCAGGTGAACTGCCGCTTGGCGTAGTGGCGGGTGTCGGCGCGGCCGATGGTCGCCGCCTGCTCCAGGCTGAGCTCACCGCGCAGATGCCGGATTAGCGCCGGCACGCCATGAGCCTTCATCGCCGGCAGCAGCGGATCGAGGTTTCGGGCGGCGAGACGCACCGCCTCCTCTAGCGCGCCGGCACCCAACATGGCGTCGAAGCGGGCGTCGATGCGCGCATAGAGCTCGTCGCGCTCGGGCGCGAGGAACACCGCCCGAAAACTGTCCTTGGGCAAGAGCGGCGGCTGGCCCTCATGATGCCAGTCCAGCAGCGAACGGCCGGTGGCTTCGACCACTTCGAGCGCGCGCGCAATGCGCGTGCGATCGCGACGGTTCAAGCGCTCGGCCGCCCGCGGATCGGAGGCTGCGAGTTCGTCGTGCAGCGCTTCGACGCCGTTCCGCTCCAGCCGCGCCCGGACGTCCTCGCGCACCTCGAGAGGGATCGGTGGCACCACGGAAAGGCCCGCCGTGAGCGCCTTGAAATAGAGCCCGGTGCCGCCGATGAAGATCGGCAGGCGCCCTTCGGCTTTCGCCGCTTCGAGCGCCTTGGCCGCGTCGCCCACCCAGGCACCGGCTGAAAAATTCACGGCCGCATCGACATGGCCGTACAGGCGATGAGGCACCTGCGCCTCGTCGCCAAGGGTGGGGCGCGCGGTGATGATGCGGAGGTCACGGTAGACCTGCATGGAATCGGCATTGATCACGACCCCGCCCGCAGCGAGCGCAAGCTCGAGCGCCAGCGCCGACTTGCCGCTGGCGGTCGGGCCTGCGATAAGCACCGCCTTGCCAACATGCCTTCTGCCGACTTGCCCCTCGCTCACGAAAACCTCAAATGTCCCTCGTTGCCACGCTGATCTGCAACCCGAATAATCCCGCGCTCGACTCGACCATCGTCGACGGCGCCCGCGCCGTGCTGCCTCAGGCAGCTCCCGCGCACTGGCTGTTCGACGGGGTTGCAGTCGACATCCCGTTCGGCGCCGACAGTAACCTCGAAGGCGACCGTCACGCCATCGAGCAGCGGCTCCGCGAGCTTCGCGGCGACCTGCCCATCGACATCGTGGTGCAGCCAGTCGGCTTCCGGCGCAAGAAGCTTTTTCTCGCCGACATGGATTCCACCATGATCGGTCAGGAATGCATCGACGAGCTCGCCGATTTCGTCGGGGTGAAGGCCCATGTGGCCGCCATCACCGAGCGCGCGATGCGCGGCGAGATCGAGTTCGAGCCGGCGCTGCGCGAGCGCGTCGCGCTGCTCAAGGACCTTCCCGCCAGTGCCGTCGACGAGGTGCTGGCCAAGCGCATTACGCTGACGCCGGGTGGCCGCGAACTGGTCGCGACCATGCGCGCCCATGGCGCCTATGCCTGCCTCGTCTCCGGCGGCTTCACGCTTTTCACCAGCGCGGTCGCCACCAGGATCGGTTTCCAGGAGAACCGCGCCAACGAGCTCGTCGTCCGCGACGGCAAGTTCACTGGCGAGGTGAAGGAGCCGATTTTGGGGCGCGCGGCAAAGCTCGCGACGCTGGTGGATCTGATGGAATCGTTCGATCTCGACGACATCGACTCGCTGGCGGTCGGCGACGGCGCCAATGATCTCGCGATGATCCAGGCGGCGGGGCTGGGCGTGGCGTATCACGCCAAGCCCGCGGTGGCCGCCGCTGCGGCGGCGCGGATCGATCATGGCGATCTCACCGCGCTGCTGTACGCGCAGGGGTATCGGCGCGAGGAGTTCGTGGAGGCGTAGCCTCCTCCTCTCCGCCGTCATGCCCGGGCTTGTCCCGGGCATCCACGTTACGCTCGTCCGCATGGCAAGGCGTGGACGGCCGGGTCAAGCCCGGCCATGACGAGAGGTGAAAGCGAGCGCTCTTACTGCACGCTCAGCGCGACAAAACGCAGCTCGCCGTCGGCGTTCGACACCAGCAGCAGCACCGATTTCTTGCCGTCCTTCTTGAGCTGGTCGACCCGTTTCTGGATGTCGGCGCCGCTGGAGACGGCCTCCTGCGCCACCTCGACAATGACGTCGCCGGCCGAGAGGCGCTTCTCGGCGGCATCCGAATTGGCGTCGACATTGGTGACGACCACGCCCTTGACGCTGTCCTTGATCTTGTAGCGCGCACGCAGGTCCTTGCTCAGCGCGGCGAGATCGAGGCCGAGCGCCTTCTGTGTCACGGTCTTTTCAGGCGGAGGCTCGTCGGTCTTCACCGCGGCCTGCACCTTGTCGGCATCCTGCAACCGGCCGAGCGTGACCTTCTTGGTTTCCTCCTGGCTCTTGCGGATGATGACGACGTCGACCTCCTTGCCGACCGCCGTGTCGGCGACCACGCGAGACAGATCCTTCGGGTCCTTGACGTCCTTGCCGTCGAACTTGACGACGACGTCGCCGGGCTCGATGCCGGCCGGTTTGGCCGGGCCCTTGTCGTCGACACCGGCAACCAGCGCGCCGCGCGGCGGCTTGATGTTGAGGCTCTCGGCGATCTCGTCGGTGACGCTCTGGATGCGCACGCCAAGCCAGCCGCGGCGCAATTCGCCGAACTGGCGGAGCTGGTCGACGACACCCGCCACCGTCTTCGACGGTACGGCGAAGCCGATGCCGATCGAGCCGCCGGACGGCGAGATGATCAGCGTGTTGACGCCGATGACGTCGCCATCGAGGTTGAACAGCGGACCGCCGGAATTTCCGCGGTTGATGGAGGCGTCGGTCTGAATGTAGCTGTCGTAGGGACCTGAGGAGATGTCACGGTTCTTCGCCGAAACGATACCGGCCGTCACGGTGCCGCCGAGGCTGAAAGGATTGCCGATCGCGACGACCCAGTCGCCGAGGCGCAGCTTGTCGGAATCACCGAACTTCACCGACACCAGCGGCTTCGACGGCTTGAACTTGAGCACGGCAAGGTCGGTCTTCTTGTCGACTCCGACCAGTTCGGCCTTGATCTTGGTCCCGTCGTTGAGAATGACGTTAATCTCATCGGCGTCCGCGATGACATGGTTGTTGGTGACGACGACGCCTGACGTGTCGATGATGAAGCCACTTCCGAGCGAGTTGGTCTTGCGCGGCGCCGGGCTGTTCTCGCCGCCCTTGCTGCCGCCGCCGGGACCCTTGCGGTTCTTGAAGAAGTCGTCGAAGAACTCCTCGAAGGGCGAACCGGGCGGCAGTTGCGGCATGGCATTGCTGCCGCCGCCCCCGCCCTTGGCTTCGACGGTCTGCGAGGTCGAGATGTTGACGACCGCGTCAATCACCTTCTCGGCGACGTCGGCGATGCCATCCGGTCCGCGCGCATAGGCCGGTGTGCCGAGTGCGCTGAAAGCGCCAACGGCGAGCGCGGCCAGCCCTAAGCGCAAACGGGTCGGGGCAATGGTGGCAGCGGTCATTGTGATCTCCAGGAAACAAGGATTCGACGTCAAGACTGCGCTCGAACGGGGGGACGGCGCAAGCGCGGACCTTAACGGGCCTCAAGACCCGGATAATAAGGCGAAAACCGGTCCCTCGCCTTCACTTTGGCGTTGGTGCGACGGCTAAATTGGACGTCGCATAACCCAGATCAGGACCAGGCCGGCCACGGCCGAACCAATGCCGACCGCCCGCAGGACGTTATCCGGCGTGGCCATCGCGCTTTTCATGGCCTTGCGCATCCAGGCCGGACTTGCCGCGAACATCAAGCCTTCCAGCACGAACAGGATGCCCAAACCGATGAGGAAGTCGGCGAACGCAATGGACCTCATCGGATTGGAACCTCCCGTTGTGCTGTTCTTGTCTGGACGAACGGCGGCCAGACTTGCCGCCCTTGTCTCACTTACGGCTTCGCTGGCGTCGTGGTCGCCGTCTTGCCGGACGGGTTACCAAAGAACCGGAAGAAATCCGAGTCCGGGCGCAGCAGGAAGCGGGTGTCGTTCGCGCGCAGCCCGGTCTCATAGGCCGCCATCGAACGGTAGAAGGCGAAGAAATCCGCGTCCTGGCCGTAGGCTTCGGCGAACAGACGGTTGCGCTCGGCATCGCCGACGCCGCGCGTCTGCTCGGCCAGCGACCTTGCATCCGCCTCGATCACAGTCGCCTCGCGGTCGGCCTTGGAGCGGATCTCCTGGGCCTTCTGGCCGCCCTGCGCGCGGAACTCGGCGGCTTCGCGCTCGCGTTCCGTCTTCATGCGCTGATAGACCGCCTGGCTGTTCTGCTCCGGCAGATCGGCGCGGCGGATCCGGACGTCGACGACCTGGATGCCGTAGCCGTCGGCCTCGTGGTCGAGCTGATCGCGGATGCGCTGCATCAGCTTCTCGCGGTCGTCGCGGACCACGTTGATGAAGGTGACCTCGCCGAGCACGCGGCGCAGCGCAGCGTTCAAGAGCGTGGTGAGCTGGATGTTGGCGGCCTGGATCGAGCCGATGCTCTGATAGAAGCGGAGCGCGTCCTTGATGCGGTAACGCGCGAAGGCGTCGACCACGAGCCGCTTCTGGTCGGACGCGATCGCTTCCTGCGACGGGTTCTCCAGATCGAGGATGCGCTTGTCGATGTTGATCACCGAATTCCACGGCGCCTTGAAGTGCAGGCCGGGAGCGGTAACGACATCGACGGGCTTGCCGAACTGCAGCACGATGGTCTGCTCGGTCTGCGCCACCGTGAACAGGGACATGTAGCCCACGATCACGACGAGCAGGAGGCCGAGCAGCGTGACGATACCTGTGACCGGAGATCTCATCGGTTGCCTCCGGTCGTCTGCTGGCCGGTTGCAGGCGGCCGCTTGGCCGTCAACTCGCTGAGCGGCAGATAAGGCACGACGCCCTGGCCCGACTGGCCGCCGTCATAAATGAGCTTTTCCGAACCGCCGAGCACGCGCTCCATCGTCTCCAGATAAATCCGTTCACGCGTCACGTCGGGCGCCTTCTTGTATTCCTCGTAAACCTTCAGGAAGCGCGAGCTCTGGCCCTTGGCCTCGGCGACGGTCTGCTCCCTGTAGCCTTCGGCGGCCTGCATGATCTGCGCCGCACGCCCGCGTGCCTGCGGCACGACCTGGTTGGCATACGTCTGCGCCTCGTTCTGCAGCTGCTCGAGATTGGCGCGCGCCGCCTGGACGTCGCGGAAGGCGTCGATCACCTGCGCCGGCGGGTCGACCTTCTGCATCTGCACCTGGCTGATCTGAATGCCGGCGCCGTAGCTGTCCAGGGTCTTCTGGATTAGTTCCTGCACGCCTTGTTCGGTAACGTTGCGCGCGCCGGTCAGGATCGGCTGGATCTGCGAGCGGCCGATCACCTCGCGCATCGCGCTCTCGGCGACCGCCTTCACGGTGCCTTCGGGATTCTGGATGTTGAAGAGGAAATCGCCGACGCCGTTGGGCTTGATGCGCCAGAGCACGGTGAAGTCGACGTCGACGATGTTCTCGTCGCCGGTCAGCATCAGGCTCTCTTCCGGCACGTCACGAATGGAGCGGCCGCGCCGCGCCGGGTCGTCGATCAGCGTCATGCCGATGGAGATGGTGGAAACGCGCAAGGCCTTTGGCAGCAGCACGGTCTCGATTGGATAGGGCAGATGGTAGTTCAGGCCGGGCTCCACGGTGCGGACATGCTTGCCGAAGCGCAGCACGACGCCGAGCTCTTCGGACTGCACCCGGAAGAAGCCCGACAGCAGCCAGAACGCGACGATGAGCAGCACGATCAGCGTGATGCCGATGCCGGAGAAATAGCCACCCGGCATGATCTGCTGGAGGCGATCCTGGCCGCGCCGCAGAAGATCTTCCAGATCCGGCGGCCTTGGCCCGACCGGTTGCGGGCCGTTGCCCCATGGTCCCTTCGGACCCGAGCCCCATGGGCCACCGCCCTGATTCTTCCACGGCATTCGACGCTCTCCTCGGCAGGGTGAAATTGCCCCCGCCCGCTTTGTCCGGTCCGGCTTTATAGGGGACAGGCAGGTCCCTTACAACGCAGCCCTCGCCGCCCTCCGAGCTAAGCTTGGGGGCAGAAAAGTCAATGTTAACATTGGCAAATGCGGTTAATGGCCTGCCCGCCGACGATATGTCACATAGGAGTAGTCGGCGCTGTCGTGGGGTCCGGCAGGATGACGGATGCGTTCAACCTCATCCCACTCTGCCCTGTCGATGTCGAAATGCGTGTCGCCTTCGGGCCGGGCATGCACTTCGGTGATCTCGAGGCGATCGGCGCGATCGAGCCATTGCCGAAAGATTTCGGCGCCGCCAATCACGGCGATCTCGGCGACCGAACGCCGCAGGGCATCGCCGCGCGCGATGGCGTCTGCGGCGGCAGTCGATGTCGTCACGATGGCGCCGGCGGCGCGATAATCCGCATCGCGCGTGACGACGATGTTGGTGCGGCCGGGAAGCGGCCGGGGCAGGGATTCGAAGGTCCTGCGGCCCATGATCACGGGCTTGCCGATCGTGAGCGCCTTGAAGCGCGCCATGTCGGATTTCATTCGCCACGGCATTGCGTTGCCGGCCCCGATGACGCCGTTCTCCGCGATCGCGACGACGAAGACGATCTCCATCAGGTCGCGCTCCCGGCAAGCCGCGTCAGCGCCGGACCGGTGACGCGGCACAGCGTCCAGTCCTCCAGCATGATGGCACCGAGCGATTTGTAGAACGCGATCGACGGCGCGTTCCAGTCAAGCACCGCCCATTGCAGCCGGGACCAGCCGTTCTCGACGCATTCCCTGGCGAGGTGCACGAGCAGAGCCTTGCCGAGGCCCCTGCCCCGATGCGATGGCCGCACATACAAATCTTCGAGATAGATGCCGTGGCGGCCGCTGAACGTCGAAAAATTCGCAAACCACACCGCGAAGCCGACCGGCTCGCCGTTCCACTCGGCGAGAGCGCAATGGAGTTGCGGTCGTTCGCCGAACAGTGCGTCGGCGATGTCAGCCTCGGTCGCCTCGACCTCGTGCGAAAGTTTTTCGTACTCGGCGAGCTCGCGGATGAAAGCGAGAACCAGCCCGGCCTCACCGGGACGCACACGGCGGATGTTGAGCTGCATCGACTTCAGACCGCGACCGCGGCCTTGATGTGCGGATGCGGATCGTAGCCGACGAGCTCGAAGTCCTCGTAACGGAAGGAGAAGATGTCCTTCACGTCGGGGTTGATCCGCATCACCGGCAGCGCGCGCGGTGCGCGCGTGAGCTGGAGCTTCGCCTGCTCCAGATGGTTGGAATAGAGATGGGTGTCACCGAACGAATGCACGAAGTCGCCGGGCTTCAAGCCCGTGACCTGCGCCACCATCATGGTGAGCAGTGCGTAGGAGGCGATGTTGAAGGGGACGCCGAGGAACACGTCGGCCGAACGCTGATAGAGCTGGCACGACAGCTTGCCGTTGGCGACATAGAACTGGAACAGGCAGTGGCACGGCGGCAACGCCATCTTGTCGACCTCGGCCGGATTCCAGGCCGAGACGATCAGGCGGCGCGAGTCCGGGTTGCGCTTGATCATGTCGATCACATTCGCGATCTGATCGATGCTGCGTCCGTCCGGCGCGGGCCAGGAGCGCCACTGGTGGCCGTAGACGGGGCCAAGATCGCCGTTGGCGTCGGCCCACTCGTCCCAGATGGTGACGCCGTTGTCGCGCAGATATTTGATGTTGGTATCGCCTTTCAGGAACCACAACAGTTCGTGCACGATCGCCTTCAGCGGCAGGCGCTTTGTCGTCAGCATCGGAAAACCGGCGGACAGGTTGAAGCGCATCTGATGGCCGAACACCGACAGCGTGCCGGTGCCGGTCCGGTCGGTCTTTTCGGCGCCGTCTGAAAGAATCCGCTCGAGCAGGTCCTGATACTGGTGCATGTGCGTGAGCCTTTGGGGAGGCGGCGAACTTAGCGGCCGCCCCCGCGCTGCGACAGCGGCGATTCGCCATCCATGCGCATTATACCCGGAAAAGTGAGCGCTCCCGGTGCAAACGACAAGGGGCGGAACTCAGCGTCCCGCCCCTTGTCTATCAGATTGATCCTGCTGGCCAACTTGCCGGCTTGGGTTCGGGTCACGGCGCGCCGACGCTGGCGGCGCCCCTAGTTTTCGGATTCGGTGAACACCTCGTCGCGCTTGGCACGCAACGCCGGCAGCACCGTGAGCACCAGGAGGAAAGCGGCGATGCCGAGCAGCACGGCCGACAGCGGACGCGTCAGGAACACGCTCCAGTCGCCGCGCGAGATCAGCAGCGCGCGGCGCAGGTTCTCTTCCATCAGCGGTCCGAGCACCATGCCGAGCAGCAGCGGCGCCGGCTCGAAATCGTGCTTGATCAGCCAGTAGCCGACCAGACCGAACACGCCTGCCAGGATGACGTCGACCGGCGCGTTGTTCACCGAGTAGATGCCGATCGCGCAGAAGATCACGATCGAGGGGAACATCAGCCGGTAAGGGACGCGCAACAGCCGCACCCAGATTCCGACCAGCGGCAGGTTGATGATGATCAGCATCAGATTGCCAATCCACATCGAGGCGATCATGCCCCAAACCAGCTCCGGCTGCTTCTGCATCACCTGCGGACCGGGCACGATGCCGTGGATGGTCATCGCGCCCACCATCAGCGCCATCACGGCATTGGGCGGGATGCCGAGTGTCAGCAGCGGGATGAAGGAGGTCTGCGCCGCGGCATTGTTGGCGCTTTCCGGCGCCGCCACGCCTTCGATCGCACCGCGGCCGAACCGCGACGGGTTCTTGGCGATCTTCTTCTCGAGCGTGTAGGACGCAAAGGACGCGATGACCGCGCCGCCGCCCGGCAGGATACCGAGGATCGATCCGAGCACGGTGCCGCGCAGGATCGCAGGCGCCGAGTCGATCAGGTCTTTCCTGGTCGGCATCAGGCCGGTGATCTTCTGCTGCACGAGGTCGCGGTTCATCTCGGCGCCGGCGTCGAGGTTGCGGATGATCTCGGCGAAGCCGAACACGCCCATCGCCACCGTCGCAAAGCCGAGACCGTCGGCAAGCTCCGGAATGTTGAACGCCATGCGCGAGGCGCCGGTCTCGATGTCGGAGCCGACCATCGACAGCATCAGGCCGAACACGATCATCGCGATCGCTTTCAGGACCGAGCCCTTGGCCAGCACCACCGCAAAGATCAGGCCGAGCACCATCAGCGAGAAATATTCCGCCGGGCCGAACGCCAGAGCGAGCTTGGTCAGCGGCGCACCGAGCACGGCGATGAGCACGGTCGCAACGCATCCGGCGAAGAACGAGCCGATCGCCGCGATCGCCAGCGCCGGGCCGGCACGGCCTTGCTTCGCCATCTGGTGACCGTCGATGGCGGTAACGACCGACGTCGCCTCACCGGGAATATTGACCAGGATCGAGGTGGTGGAGCCGCCGTACTGGGCACCATAATAGATGCCGGCGAGCATGATCAGCGCGCCGACCGGCGGCAATCCGAACGTGATCGGCAGGAGCATCGCCACGGTTGCGACGGTGCCGATACCGGGCAGCACGCCGACCAGTGTGCCAACCAATGCGCCAATCAGGCACATGAGAATATTGATCGAGATCGGGAGCGACAGACCGTAGAGCCACCAGGGTGACCACCAGGAGATCTGAAACACCACACCGAAACCAAGGCCCAGATTGTGGAAGAGATCGAACATCACACCCTCACTGAACCAGGAAGCGCGGGAACATCGGCATCGGCAGGCCTAGCACGTAGGGGAAGAGCAGCGCGCAGCCGAGCGTCAGGCAGGCGCCGACAATGAGCGCTTCGACCCAGCGTGTCTCATGCGTACCCATCGCCGCGATCATGAAGCTTGCGAACGCCGTTACCACCACCCCAAGCGGACGAATCGCCAGCGCGAAGAAGACGATCGAGAACATCACGAAGAGCGGCCCACGCCAGGCATAGTGCGCCATGCTGGGCCCGTCGGTCAGCAGCCCCGTCAACGCGATGCCGGCGCCAAGTGCGACGAGGAGCCCGCCAAACATCCGCGGCGCCGTGCCGGCGCCAAAGGAGAAGCCCCGCATCCCCTGCAAATCGCTAGAGGCCCACAGTGCGAACAAGGCGAGCGCCATCAGCACGATTCCGCCGACATAGTCCTGCGCGGACCTGATCGTCATGAAGAACGTGAGAATCGCCACCGCAAAGATCGGATAGGAATAGATCAGCGCCAGCAGCACATCGGATGACGCCTTCTTGGTGTCACCGCCGACCGCCCCGAGCAACGCGCCGGGCGCCCCCGCGAGCAGCGCAGTCGCGTGGCTGATGACGACGGCGGCCGGCCCGCGTCCAGCGCCCCAGCCAAAGATCGTCCCGAACGACCAGATGAATTCGAAAATCTGCGGCGCTATGGCCAGCAGACAAAAGCTGATCACCACCGAGGTGTTTCGGTTGGCTGTCGCCGAGTGGCCCATCGTATCGGCCATGCATGTCTCCTCCGCGACCCGTAAGCCACGAGCACTGTTGTTCTAATCGGCTGGAAATCGATGCCCCCGCCCGGATCCCTGCCTAGCCATTTTCATTACACAATGCCAGCAAAACCCAACAAGCCCCCGACGAGCAAAATCCATAGTGGATTGATGCGCGAGACGGATGCGACCACTGCAACCGTCGCGGTCAGAAGCAGCGCAGCAAGCGTACGATCGGTCGACTCGGCGAGGATCAGGGCGCTCGCCGCCATCAGGCCGATCGAGAGCGGAACCAGTGCAGCCTGGATCAGCCCGGGCCAGCGCGATTGGTTCGGCCGGTTGAGGAGCCGGCTGACATAATAGGCAAGCAACGCGGTGGGCAGGCACATGGCCAAAGTCGCCGCCAGGGCGCCGGGGATGCCGGCGACAGCATAGCCGATCAACGTGACGATAAGCACATTCGGACCTGGTGAGAGCTGCGCGATCGCATAGGCATCGGCGAACTGCTTGTCGGTCATCCAGTGATGCACATCGACCGCGATGCGGTGCATCTCGGGCACCGCCGCCGCGGCACCGCCGACCGCGAACAGCGACATCAGACCGAAGGTCGAGATCAGCCCCCAGATCGGGTTCTCCGCGTTCATGCTGCTACCTTCCGCCGCATCAGGAAAGTGGCGCCGACGCTGACGGGGATCGCGACCAAAAGCACGGCCTGGAGCGGCAGGCGAAGGACGCCGATGGCGAGGAACACGCCCAGCATCAGGATGAGCGCCAAGGCGTCCAGCCGCTTGAGCAGCGGCGTCATCATCCGGAAGACCACCGCGATCAAGAGGCCGACGGCCGCACAGGAAATGCCCGCGAGGATGCGGCGCAGCACGTCCACATCGCCGAACCGGGCGTAGATGATCGCGAGCACCGTCATGATCAGCGTGGGCGGCAGCAACAGCCCTGCAAAGGCGGCAATGCCGCCGGCGATCCCGCGCAGCCGCGCGCCGAACACCATCGAGAGATTGACGATGTTGGGCCCGGGCAGGAAATGGCAGAGCGCAAAAGTCTCGTTGAACTCGTCCGCCGTCATCCAGCGGTGCTGCTCGACGATGGCCTGCCGGGCGAATACCAAAACCCCTCCGAAGCCCGCCAGCGACATCCTGGCGAAGGCGAGGAACAGCGCGAGCAAGCCCGGCGGAACGGCGCTGGTGGCTGGACCGTCCGGCTCTTGAACTGGTTGTTGCGCGACCGGTGCGGAATCCTCGGACATGTCAGGAGCTTAGAACGCCGGCCGGCAGGCGGCCAAGCCTGCCGGGAACCTATCCAGAGGGAACCTCGGAATGATCCCTCGAAACACCTGTTATTTGAAACGTTTGCCCCCTATATTGGGAGTGCCGGTTCGCCGGCTATGGAAATAAACGGTCGTCGCAATAAACCATTCGGACCCGGGGGCGGTACCCGGCGCCTCCACCAAAGCCCACCAGCGGGCTGGCCCTGAAAGCGGGCTTTGGCGGGGGCGAAATAGGATCGACGAGGGCGTAAAGGGCGTTCTTTTTCCCGGTATTGTTCCGCCGTTATCGGGCTATGCAATAGTTGCCAACGACAACTTTGCTCCGGTTGCTCAGGCTGCGTAACGCAGTTTGAAAGACCATTCTGAAGTCCTAACGGGTTAAGCTCCGTTAGGCGGGGTTCGGAGGCACCTGGCAACAGAAGCCTCCACTTACCTCTTATTTCCTACCCCGCGGGGACTCCTGCTGACCCGTCAGGCGCGGTACTATTGCGACTTGGCGAGTCGGGCCGGCAGGGCCCAGCTCCTGGAATGCAACAGGACCACCATGGCGACCGATCATATCCGATACGATGTGCTGGCCCGCGACGCGCTGCGCGGCGTGTTGCGCAAGGTGCTGACCGACGCCGCGTCCCAGGGACTACCCGGCGAGCATCATTTCTTCATCACCTTCGTGTCGAAGGCGGAGGGCGTGAAGCTGTCGTCGCGGCTGCTGGCCCAATATCCAGAAGAGATGACGATCATCCTGCAGCACCAGTTCTGGGATTTGACCGTGCTCGAGGACCGCTTCGAGGTCGGCCTGTCTTTCGGCGGCATTCCGGAGCGGCTGATCGTGCCGTTCAGCGCCATCAAGAGCTTCCTTGATCCGTCCGTGAAATTCGGCCTCCAGTTCGACACCTCCGATGTCGCCGACGTCTCGGCCGAGACCTTGCCGGCCGCTCCCGCCCCGTCCGCGGTCGCGGTGGCCCCTGCCACTGACCCTGCGGAAGGCACTGAGGAGCCGGCGGCTCCGAACCAGGGCGGCGCCGAAGTCGTGCGATTGGATCGTTTCCGCAAGAAATGATCTAGATCGGGTCGGCGCCCGTCGCAGGCGGCCAAACTCCCTATATAGAGGCACATGATGAGGCCGCGCGGCATTTCGCGCGGCGGAATGGATGTGCTCATGGCCAAAACTTCCCTCTCGAAGACTTCCCCCTCGAAGACCGACGGCTCCTCGCGCCCGGCGACCCGCACCGAGACCGACAGCTTCGGCCCGATCGAGGTCCTCGCCGATCGTTATTGGGGCGCGCAGACCGAACGCTCGCGCCAGAATTTTCGCATCGGCATCGATCGCATGCCGATCTCGCTCGTGCATGCGCTCGGCATCGTCAAGCTCGCCGCAGCGCAGTCCAACCAGGAGCTCGGTTTGCTCGACCAGCGCCGCGCCAACGCCATCATCCGCGCTGCGCGCGAGGTGATCGAGGGCAAGCTGGACGATCATTTTCCGCTGGTGGTGTGGCAGACCGGCTCGGGCACCCAGAGCAACATGAATCTCAACGAGGTCATCGCCAACCGCGCCAATGAGATCCTGGGCGGCGAGCTTGGCGCCAAGAAGCCGGTGCATCCCAACGATCACGTCAACATGAGCCAGTCGTCGAACGACTCGTTCCCGACCGCGATGCATATCGCGGCGGCAAGCCGCATTACCGCCGATCTGGTCCCTGCCCTTGGCGAATTGCTGCGTGCACTGCGCAAGAAGGAGAAGGAGTTCGCAAAGATCGTCAAGATCGGCCGCACCCACACCCAGGACGCGACGCCGTTGACGCTCGGCCAGGAATTTTCCGGCTATGCCGCACAGGTCGAAAGCGGCATCGCCCGGCTCAAGGTCGCGGTGAAGGAGCTCTATCCGCTGGCGCAGGGCGGCACCGCCGTCGGCACCGGCCTCAATTCGAAGCCGCGCTTTGCAAAACTGTTCGCAAAGCACGTTGCCGGGATTACCAAGCTGCCGTTCACCAGCGCGGCCAACAAATTTGAGGCGCTGGCTTCGAACGACGCCTATGTATCGGCGCACGGCGCCATCAATTCGGTCGCGACAGGCCTGTTCAAGATCGCCAACGACATCCGCCTGCTCGGATCGGGTCCGCGTTCGGGCCTCGGCGAACTCATGCTGCCGGAGAACGAGCCGGGCTCCTCGATCATGCCGGGCAAGGTCAATCCGACGCAGTGCGAGGCGATGACGATGGTGTGCTGCCAGGTGTTCGGCAATCACACCGCGATCACGGTCGCCGGCAGCCAGGGCCATTTCGAGCTCAACGTCTATAAGCCCGTACTGGCCTACAACATGCTGCACTCGATCCGGCTGATGGCGGACGCCGCGCGCTCCTTCACCGAGCATTGCGTCAGCGGCATCCGCGCCGACGAGAAGCGCATCAAGGAACTGATGCAGCGCTCGCTGATGCTGGTGACGGCGCTCGCCCCCAAGATCGGCTACGACAACGCGGCCAAGGTGGCCAAGACGGCGCATGCCAACGGCACCACCCTGAAGGAAGAGGCGCTGCGGCTTGGCTTCGTCTCAAGCGAGGAATTCGACCGCCTGGTGCGCCCCGAGAAGATGACCAGCCCGGGATAAATTCCGAATTCCGATAGCCATCCGTAATGATACGGAGCCCCTAGCTCCATTAAATGTAGGGCTTAAAGGACGGGATTTGATTACCGTCAATGTCGCGGCGGGATTGCGTGTTACGTAGCCCCTCCGCCCCCACGGGGCGGAATTCATCGTTTGATGGCCCAAGGGTCGATTGACGAGGACAAGCGAATGGCGATCAAGTCTCATCGGGCGCAATTCGGCGCACAGTTTCTGAATGTTTCATCCTGCCCACGGAGGATCGGATGATGGAGACGCGACATGGCGAACGTCATCAACCTGAATCGTTTCCGGAAGCGCGCCGAGCGGGAAGCCACGGCGAAGCAGGCGGACGCCAACCGAACGAAGTTCGGCCGCACGAAGGCGGAGCGGTCGGCGGAGGAGACGCGCGCGGATCAGGCGAAGACGCACCTGGACCAGCACCGGATCGATTGCGAGGAGCAGCCATGAAGTCGCCCGTCGTGAAACGGTCGATCGTCGTCGCCGGCCACAAGACCAGTGTCAGCCTGGAAGAGGCGTTCTGGAACGGCATGAAGGAGATCTCGGGCCTGCGCAACATGACGCTGTCCGAGCTGGTCGGCGAGATCGACAGCAACCGCCAGCAGGGCAATCTGTCCTCGGCGATCCGCCTGTTCGTGCTCGACTACTTCAAGAGCCGCGCCATGGCCGCCATCCAGGCGGAAAAGGTCCCGGCCCAGTAGCCGTCTTTGCGCCGATCCTTGATGCCGATCCTGGCGCCGATCGCTTCTGTCACGAAGCTGGTACTTTAAAATCACTCTAAGGTGCAGTTTCAGCGACCGAGCGCGCTTGACCTCGATGCCCTGCGTTGAAAATACAGGGCATGACCGACATCCATGATACGCGTCCGCAGATGCCGCTGGGCCTGGCCCAGCGCGGCTATACCGGCGTCATCCAGCACCTTTCCCCCAAGGACGCAGGCTCGGCACTCTCGGACATCGAACTCGAGAGTCGGCTGATCGAGCTCGGCTTCGTCGAGGGCGCGCGGGTCGAGATCCTGCACGAGGGGTTGGTCGGCCGCGACCCGATCGCCGTGCGGGTCGACAGCATCACCATCGCGGTCCGCCGTCGCGAAGCCATGGCCATTATCGTCGCCTGAAGCGACCGGACCCCAATTCCATGGAAGCACCCCTGCTGCATCTCGCCCTGGTCGGCACGCCAAACAGCGGCAAGACCTCGCTGTTCAATGCGCTGACCGGCAGCCGGCAGAAGGTCGCGAACTATCCCGGCGTCACCGTCGAGCGCAAGGAAGGCTTCTTCGTCACGCCCTTGGGACGCCAGGTCTCCGTGGTCGACCTGCCGGGCACCTATTCGCTGCGCGGACGGAGCCCGGACGAGGAGATCACCCGGGACTTCGTGCTCGGCAAGGCCACCGGCGAGATCGTGCCCGACCTCGTGCTGTGCGTGGCGGACTCGACCAATCTGCGCCTGACCATCCGCCTGCTGCTGGAGCTCAAGCGCACCGGCCGGCCGATGATCCTCGTGCTCAACATGTTCGACATCGCGACCCGCCGCGGCATCACTGTCGACGTCGAGCGGCTCGCCAAGGAGCTCGGCGTGCCCGTGGTCACCTCGATCGCGGTGCGCAAGGGCGGCACGGCCGACCTGCTGTCGCTGACCGACGAGATTTCGGCAAAGCTCGCCGCCGAGCCGGGAGAGAACAATTGGCGGGCGCTCAGCGTGGCCGACTTGCGCGCCACCCAGCGCGAAGCCGACCGCATCATCGCCGACTGCGTCAGCCTGCCCAGCCGGCCCGACACCTGGACGGCGCGGATCGACGCGGTCGTGCTGCATCCCGTCGGGGGGCTGATCGTGCTCGCGGCGATCCTGTTCGTGATGTTCCAGGCGGTGTTCGCCTGGGCGCAGCCGCTGATGGAGTTGCTCAATTCCGGCTTCGACTCCCTCGGCGAGTTCGTGCACGCGACCTTACCCGCCGGCCTGCTGCAGAGCTTCCTTCAGAACGGCGTGATCTCAGGCGTCGGCAGCGTCATCGTGTTCCTTCCGCAGATTATCATCATCTTCCTGTTTATCCTGCTGCTGGAAGATTTCGGCTACATGGCGCGCGCCGCGTTCCTGATGGACCGCATCATGGGCGGCGCCGGCCTGCACGGCCGCGCCTTCATTCCGCTGCTGTCGAGCTTCGCCTGCGCCATCCCCGGCATCATGGCGACGCGCGTGATCGACAACAAGCGCGACCGGCTGACCACGATCCTGATCGCGCCGCTGATGACCTGCTCGGCGCGCATTCCCGTCTACACGCTGATCATCTCCGCCTTCATTCCGGCCAAAGACGTCTGGGGCTTCATCAACCTCCAGGGCCTCGTGATGTTCGGCCTCTACGCTGCCGGCATCATCAGCGCGCTGCTGGTCTCGTTTCTCATCAAATTCTTCATGCTGCGCGACTATGCGCCGGCGCCGTTCATGCTGGAGCTGCCGGACTACAAGATGCCGCGGCTGAAATCGATCGCGATCGGCGTCTACACGCGGGCCAAGATGTTCCTGCACCGCGCCGGCACCACGATCTTCTCGATGATGGTGCTGATCTGGTTCCTGGCCTCGTTCCCGCAGCCGCCCGCAGGCGCCACCGAACCGGCGATCGATTTCAGCCTCGCTGCGATCATCGGCAAGGCACTCGAGCCGCTGCTGGCGCCGGTCGGCTTCAATTGGCAGATCGCGGTCGCGCTGATCCCCGGCATGGCGGCGCGCGAGGTCGCGGTCGCGGCGCTCGGCACCGTCTATGCGATCGAAGGCGGCAAGGAAGCGGCCGAGCAGATCGGCCAGGTGCTGGCGACGAAATGGTCGCTCGCGACCGCGCTGTCGATGCTTGCCTGGTACATCTTTGCCCCGCAATGCGCATCGACGCTGGCCGTGATCCGGCGCGAGACCGGAAGCTGGACCTGGATGGCCGTCACCTTCTTCTACATGCTGGTGCTGGCCTATGCCGCGAGCCTTCTGACCTACAATGTCGCGGTCGCGTTCGGGGCGGGGTAGGCCCCAAACAAAAAACTGCGAAAACAACCCCATGCACAGTAGACGGGTGTTGTGAAATCAATGACTTACACTTGTGCGAAAATCGTCCGGCCGCAGGGCTGCGCCAGTTGCTCCGTCGGGCAAAACAGGAGCATGATGCCATCATCGCCACGACCGACCATATCTGGCGTCAAGCCGGTTTATGCGCCAGCACCGTTCCAATCCGCTCCTTCTTGAGCGCGAACTGCGCGGCCAATGCGAGGCCGAATGCCAGGCAGAACGTCGTCCCAGCCGCAATGAAGCGCAGCTTATTGGTTTCCCAGATTGCCCCCTCCTGTGCCATCAGCGACAGCAGTTGGGGCAGAAGCAAGAACACATTGGTTGCCGCAAAGCCGAAGCAATTGAACAGCCGCCACGCGACCGTTCGCATCGAATTGTCGATGTCCGGCAGATCGGAGCAGCTCTGCCTGTCGAGATAGTACGAAATATAGACTGTCACGAGCGCCGGCCCGAGGCCCCACCGCAACATCGCAAAGTAAAGGCTGGCAAGGGACATTTCCCGCAAATTGCCCTCGCCAAAGTTATGCACGGCCAACGTCAGACCAGCGGGCCCTACGGCGAGCGCGACCAGGAAGCTCCAGCAATAAGTGGTGAGGTGGGACTGATCTGAATCGCTTCCCAGAGATGACATCGCAAATCGAAGCAAGAGAACGACGACGATTGCCAATCCATAATTGCAAAGCGAATACATGACCCATGCAATCGAGCGATTGGGGTCCTGCGCCCAGACGACGCCTCTGCCTTGCAGCACGTCATAAATCACGGCCGAAATGGTCACGCCCAGATAAACGGAGCAGATCAAGGCAATGATATAGACGATCCAGTACCGTAGCGGATTGTCGTGAATGGGCGCATCGATTTCGATGCCGAATTTGCTGGCCTCATTGCGCAGGTCGATGCGGGAGCCGTTGCGATAGATCAGGTAACACGCGACAAGCCGGGCAAATCGGTTGTAGAGGTCCTTGATCAGTTGCGTGGCCTGGGGCGCAGCAAGGCCCGTCAACGTCCCAGCCTTCCACTGGCTCATCGTCGGCGCCCCCTGCTGGAAGTCTGCCATCAGCTTGTCGAAACCAAAGCTGTCCTCGGTGAAGAAGGTGGCGTCATCTCCGGTGTCGCGTCCCTGCGTCAGCCACCATTTCATGTAACAGATTTCCGCCCACATCCGATCCGGGGTGTTCGGATCCTTGCGGAAGTCCTGATCGACGACATCTGGAGAATTCGCGATGACTTTCGAGAGCACCTCCTGCGGCACACGCAGCGAAAAGCGGATTTGCGCCATGATCTGCTTCGCGAGCTGAGGCACGCTGATCCAGCTCTGGATCACATCGCGCACCATCAGCAGGACGTTCCATTGAGCCTCCTTCGTCAGGAGGAACAGATACACGATCCCCATTGCGGCGACGACGGTCAGGTACGGAGCAGACTGACTTTTCGCAGCCTCTATGAAGGCTACTGGAAATGCAGGAACCAGCGGCGCCAGGGCAATGACGTCGCGGTTCTCATGGATGAGAAGAAGGAAGAAGCCGCATGAGAATACGACAAAGATGAACCCGCCCAATCGATACTGCTGCCGGGTCGTCATGTATCGCGGGAAAGTCGGGACTTCGGCAATGTTGACCGCGCGGCCAAAAGCCTGCCAGGCCAACCGGCCTGCCACCACCAGGCCCAACAACGTGATGGACCAGCGCACCAGCGAAGGAACCAGGTCGGACGCGGCGTCACGGACCTGATCTGCGGAGGCTTGTGTCGATAGTAAAATGGAAATGACAATTCCCAACACGATGCTAGCCATAGCCTGAACTCCCTCTTGAGCGAGATAGTTCGAACGGGCCGCTCTACGCGGAATTAGGCGTACCGTAAATCCGGAGCGACCACGTGTGTGTGAACCAATTCACATCCTCTGGACGTTTTCGTGCAGCTCTCTCTCTGAAGAGGCACAATGCCTTGCCCGCAAGAAAATCGCCGGACCGCATCCGGAAAGAGCCTCGCACAATCAGCGCTATCAGCTGTTCGCCGGTTGCACCGTCGCGCAAAACAGGCGCATGATGGTATTGTCGGAGAATTGGCGCGACGCTTCGTGACGGCAAGCTAGGCCGGCGTAGCACGCCTTCTCAGCCGCGGGCCGGGCTCGCCGGAAACGTCGCGGTGAACACCGTTTCATCTCGCATCGACGACGCGACGATCAACCCGCCATGGGCGCGCGCGATCTCTTGGGCAATGTACAGTCCGAGCCCAAGCCCTTTCTGGTTCGGCAGAACGTCGCCGCGATCGAACGCAGTGAAAAGGCGCGGGATCGCATCAGCCGGAATTGGCGCGCCTTTGTTGGCAACGCTGAGATCAAAGCCAGCGCCGGTCGTCTGCGCCAGCACCCTGATCGGCTTGTCGGCGGCGCCATAGGAAATCGCGTTGCCGAGAAGATTGGACAGCATCTGACCTATGCGGTCGGCGTCGATTCTCACAGGTCCCGGAACGTTGACGACCGTTTCGATGACGCGATCCGGGTGCACGTTCTCGAACTCCGCGACGATTTGCCTGATGACAGGCTCGAGTGGCTGTTCTTTCAACTTGAGCTGCATCCCGGCGCCGAGCCGCGCGCGGGCGAAGTCCATGACATTGTCGATCAGGCCCGCCATCCGGCCCACGCTTCCCTGCAGGAGGTTGATCCAGTTCTTCCCCTCGTCATCGACCTTCTTGTTCAGAAGCCGCAGGCCGCCCTGGATCGAGGCAAGAGGGTTTCGGAGGTCGTGACCGAGCACGGCGATGAACTGCTCGCGCAGTTCCGCATTGCGTTGTTCCAGCGCGAGCCTGTTCTCGATCAGTTCGACGCGCTCGGCCGCGTCGAGATGAGACGCGATCAGCTCGGCAAAAAGCTTGAACATGCCGATGACTTCGGGAGTCCGAAGCTTGCGCGGCTTCGGATCGATCGCACAAAGAGTTCCGAAGAATGAACCGTCGGGCAGAATGATCGGCACGGAGATGTAGCTTTGGAAGCCATATTGTGCAGGCGTGTGATGCTTGCAGTAGCCGGCGTCTTTGCTGACATTCTCGATGACGACCGCCTCGCGGCTCTGCCGGATCTCATGGCAGATCATGGTCTCGACCTTGAGCTCGTCACCGGGTTTCAGCCCGAACGCAAGTTCGTCACGCGAGGCACATGTGATCCACCTGTCCTCGGTGACGCGGGCAACGGCCGTAAACCCCATGCCGGTGGTCCGGCTGACCACGTCGAGGATGGTCGAGACCGCAGCGATCCCGCTGATCTTGGCTATGTCGCGCTCGAAATCCATTGCCACTCCGCTTGGGAACATTCGCCCCGGGCCGGCCGCCCAACTGAAAGCGCGTCCTTGCAACGGTGAAAAGCACTGCCAGCCAAGTCATTCCGCGTCAATGTTACTCGACGCCCCACCTCGGAAGCGGCTATCTGTTCCCAATGGAACATTTCAGAACGGCGAGGCTCAGCGCCGAAAGGCTTCGTGAAAATCATCTCGCCGACCTCGTCGCGTTGCATCTCGATGCCGAGGTTTCGCGCTATCTCGGCGGCGTCCGTTCGGCGGAGAAGACGAAGACCTATCTCGACGCCAATATGGCGCATTGGGATCAGCATGGCTTCGGTCTGTGGGTGCTGCGAACGAAAGACGGGGCATTCGCCGGGCGAGCGGGCATCAGGCATATCCTCGTGGACGATGTCGACGAGATCGAGATTGCCTACGCGTTCAAGCGCGAATTCTGGGGCCGTGGCCTTGCAAGCGAGACCGCGACCGCACTCACCGATATTGGACTGTTACACCATGAGCTGCCGTCCCTCATTGGCCTGGTCTATGTCGGCAATGGCGCATCGCGCCGAGTTCTGGAGAAGTCCAACTATCTCCTCGAGCGAACCACGTTCCGTCACGGCGAGAACGGCGTCCTCTACCGGATCCGGCGGTGAGAGACGGCCTGACGATCACCCGGTGCGCAGCCGGACAACCGATTGCGGCAGGGAGGCCAGAAACAACACCGCGCAAACGCACAGCAGGACGATGTCCTTGAACAGAAATTCGCCGGTCAGATTCCACGCCATCGGATCGGATGAAAGGCTCCATTTGACCACACCGGGCGTCGTGAAGAAGAACGACCAGGTGATCGCAAAGGTCACCATGCCCATGAATGAACCGAGGGCGGACGAAACCGGGCTGAAGCTGCCTGCCGCGAGCAGCGCCGCAATCACGAATTCAGCGACACCGAGGACATAGGCCTCTCCCCTCAGGCCGAACACCGACAGCCAGGAGATGAACGGGCTGTTGCTGATGAACTGCGCGATGCCCTGCGCAGATTGCGGCGTGAATTTCTGCATGCCAAACGATACGAAGATGATCACCATGACCCAGCGCAGAATGGCAAGAGGACGATAGGAACCGCCCCCGACCTCAGCGACGTTGAACTCTTTCATCCGACCATGTCTCCCCGGTTTCACATCCATCAGCTCTGCGAGACTACGCTCGCTGAAGGCTGTACGAAGGGGAGCTTCGGTCGTTACCCGCGTCGGCCGGTTCCGGAGATCACAGCTGCGTGCGATGCGCGTGTTCGCGGGATGGCCGCCCGGTCTGGGGCTGTCGGCGCGTTAATGTGCCGTTGAAGGAGCGACGGCGGTGCCCTGCGCTCGCAATGACGGTGTGGAAACAGCCGCTATCGCGCGGATGGAGCGGACGCCCGCGGAGTCTACCTGAAATACCCGAGCACGAGATCGACATCCGCGCTGCCGGCCGCCGTGCCGTTCAGCTCGGCGTCGATGACGCGGCGGCAAGCCTCGATCGCGGCATGGTCGCCGAGGTCGTTGGCGGCTTCCAGCACGAGCCATGCCGCATCGACCGAGGCCTGGTCCGCTGCTCCGCCGCCGATCTCGCCGGCTGCGGCGTTGTTGAGGTTCTTCTTGCGAACTGCGGTGCCGAATTGAGGCAACATTGAAAATACTCCCTGCCAATTCCCGGATGATGCTCGGTGTACCTGTTCGGTGTACCGCTCAGTGCACCTGCAGCTCGGGCTGACGACCCGTGACGGGATCGGTGCCGGTCTTGCGCGATTGGTAGAACTTCAAGACGCTGCGCGAGGTCTCGATCTTGAGCTTGCCGAAATCGCGCTCGTTGTCGTGGAGCTCGCGCGCCGTGATCAGATGATCCTTGGCGCCGAGGAACAGCAGCGACATGGTGGTGTCCCAGGAGAAGTCGAGCGCCTTGCACAGCACCAGGATCATCTCGCGATTGCGGTCCATCATCGCGCGCTCGATCACGTCGACCGGCAGCGACGACAACAGCGACAGGCCGATCTGCACCTCGTCGGACCGGTGCTGGCGAGCATAGTTCGAGATCGAGTCCTGGTTGAGGTTGCCCTGCCGGTACTGCGTCGTCACCACGCGCTTGGCAACGAAATAGCTGCGCGAGGACGGGCCGAACTTGGACTGCAGATCGCCGGTGACGTCGCTTACCGAGCTCTGGATCTGCGCCATCATTTCCGGGCGCTCGTGCTCGAGCCGGCGACGGACGTCCTCCGACGCCTTCGAGATCAGTTGCTGGAAGATGTGACGCGGCACGTCCTTGCGCAGGCCAAGCTGCTCGGCGAGAATCGAGTCACCCTCGGCGCGGCGGACCATGTGGAGCAGACCCGAACCTGAAAAGCGCGCGCCCTCGTTTTTGGCGACCGACGTCACGACCTCCTGGTCGCCGCGCTTGACCAGCACGTCGGTGACGGCCTCGCCGATCGACTTGCGCTGGGCGATCGCGAGCAGATGCGACTGGCTCTTGGTCATGGCGCTCTCGACCAGCAGCTTCTCGTCGATACGATTGGAATCGCGCAGCACGGGACCGGCGACCTCGATTTCGTCGGCGATCGCGAGTTGCGCAATGACATTGAGCGGAGCGTGATCGCAGGCTGCCATCACCTCGGAGAGCTGCACCCGTGCGGCGACCTCGATCTCGTCGGCGAGCCGGCCGATGACTTCGCCGAACGTGCTGATCTCGTCGTCGCTGTAGCGACCGGTGATCAGAATGTCGGTCGCATGCCACAACGCCTTGGTCCGGCTTTCGTCGGTGCCGCGTGCGATTGCGTCGTCCAGATCCTGCAGAAGTGTTGTCGCGCCGTTCATCCCGATGACCCCAGTTCTTGGCTGGCCATCCTGCTTGTGCCGGCAGGACGCCGAGTTCCTCTGGGAACAGAGGCTAGGGAACAAACGCGAGAATCCGGTAAAGTCGGCAGATCAGTTTTGCCGCGGAAAATTCGATAAAAAGCGAGAGAATGAGTTTACCGGTACGTCACGAGGAAGCTGCGCCCCCTCTCCCGCTTGCGGGAGAGGGTTGGGGTGAGGGTGTCTCTCCGGCGTCATGGCCGGGCTTGTCCCGGCCATCCACGTCTCACCGCCTGGGACGGAGAACGTGGATGCCCGGGACAAGCCCGGGCATGACGGACTATCGCCTACGGATTTGACGGCGTCAGCACCAGCGGCGGCTTTGGCTTGGGCTTTGCGGGCGGCGGGCCCGGGGCCGGCCTGACGTCGATCGGCGGAGGCAGCGGCGCGATCTGCGTGCTTGCAAGCGGCGGGCTTGGTGCCGCGGGAGCGGCCTGCGGCGCCTTTGGCGTCGGCGCAACCCTGATATCGGACTTGGGCTTCGGCGGCGGCGCACGGCGCGGATCGCGGCCGGGCATCGGCACATCCGTGAGCGACGGCTCCGGCGCCGGTTCGGGCGACACCAGCGTCGGCAACGCGGCGGTGGCCGGCGGCGGCTCGCCGCGCTCGATGGCGTCCAGCCGGCGCGTCTCGCGATCGATCGTGCGTACCGCGAGCCACGACGACAGCGGCCCAAGATCGACGGTGCGATTGAGCCTGTCGGGGGGACCGGCCGCGAACAGCTGGATTTCGGGCGGCGCGCCGGAGAGCCCGGTCATGATCGGCGTCAGGCTGGCACGGATGTCGGCCTGGTCGGCGGGGATGTCGTAACCGCCGGAGACGATGGCACGCGCGTTCTTCGCCTCTAGCGACGTTGCGCCGACGCGCAGGCGCCCGTCCCGGATCGTGAACGGGATCTGCGCCGAGGCCACTGCAATCGGACCCGCCGACAGCGCGGGCTCGACCAGCTGCCGCAGCCGATTGTCGTCGGCAATTTGGCCGCCGTCGCTGGCGCGGATGGCGATTTCGAAGGCGCGTGGATTGAGGCCGGAGATTTCAGCGGATTCGAGCGTCACCGTACCGTTGCCGGCGAGCGCACCGGTGAGCGCCGCGACGCTACGGCCCTGGCTGGTCAGCGCCATCTGCGCCGAGGCTCGTCCCTTCGGCAGCGCGAGGTCGCGGTAGCGCAGCGCCGCCGCGTCGACATTGCCGAGCTCGATGCGCGCGTTGAGCGTCAGACCATTGGCGCCATTGCGCGCATCAAGGCTCGCCGACATCTCGCCGCCGCCGACGCCGCCCTTCATTGCGTCGAGCGCGAGCGACTGACCGTCGCTCCGGACCGTACCGCCGAAGGGGCGCAGCTCGATGCCGCCGGGCAACGTGCCGTGCAACGCCTGGAAGGCGACGCGGCCGCGCCAGCCGCCGAGAAGCCCGGCACTCAGCGGCGCATTGGCATCGTGTCCGGCCGCGCCGATGGCCATCGCGAGCGCGGGCACGAGGTCGAGCGTATCGAGGCCGACTTCGCCGTCGACGGTCTTCTCCTGATCGAGCGTCACCGCCAGATGACCGCGCAAATGCGAGCCGGCCAGGGTGCTCTCGAGATCGTTGAAGGTCAGGCGGTTGCCGGAGAGGCCGACGCGCGAGGACAGATTGACGCTCTGCACCGATTTATCGGCCGGGCTGGTCCCGAACAGCGGCCCCAGATTGGCGTTGCGCACGCGCAAATTTACGCTGCCTTTCGGCTCCGACAATTCGACGTTGCCTTGTGCGTCCGCATCCAGCCCGCCGCCGCTAAGCTTGGCATTCAATTGCAGCTGATGGCGCCACGCGCCGCTCAAGCGGCCTTCGAACTGCGAAGCGCCCTCGCCTGCGGCCACCACGCGATCGAGCCCGAGCAACGCCAGCAGTGCACTGGCTTGCGGTGTCGCGACTTTCGAGTCCAGCGTGAAGTCGCTGTTGCGCAAGCGGTCGACGTCGATGCCGTTGACGGCGGCCACCGGCGTCTGCGCAGCCAGCGTCGCGGTGGCCTTGAGCTGCGGCGCGTCGAGTTCGAGGACAGCGCGCGCGTCGTTGCGATCGGCGTGCTCGGCGTTCTTGTCGAGGCTGAGGTCGAGCTTCAGGCGGGTCGCAGCCGGCAGCGACGGGATGGCGTCGAAGCGCGCGCGCACCGATGGCGCAAACGGCTCGAGCAGTGCAGTGAGATCGCGCAGCGAATTGGCGGAGGATTTCAGCGCGAGCTTGCCCGTGGCCTTGGCGCGGTCGAAGCTGCCACTTGCTTCCGTGGTCACGCCACTGGCCTGGCCGAACCGCAACTGCTCCAGCGAGAGCGATGCGGGGCCGTAGCCGAGTTTCGCGGTGAACGGCCGCAGCTCCTGCCCGGCCGAGATCGCGCGGCCGATATCGAGCGACAGCTTCGCTTCCTCCGGCCATTCGCCCTGCGGTCCCGAAAGCGCGCGCACAAAACTTGCGGCCGCATCGAGGTCAAGGCGGTCGGCCTTGAGCTCCGCGTCGATCCGCGAGCCCTTGCTCGCGCCGGTCTGGACGAAAGCGATGCGGCCTTCGACCGCGCCGCCGTCGATCTCGGCCTTCAGCCTGTCGATGGCGAAATGGTTGGCGGCGATGGTCACGTCACCGGCAAGGCGCAGCGGCCGCGTGCTGCGGCGGTTGACCTCGCTGCGGCCCTGGAGCCAGGCCACTAGCGTATCGGGATCGGAGGAATCGACGCTGAGACGGCCGCTGAAGCTGTCGGCGCCGGGCGTCGCGCCGTTGAGCGAGAGCTGCGTCTGTCCCGGCGCGCGCAGCTCGAGCCGCTGGAAGGTCCAGGATCGTCCGTCGGTCGCAAGCTCGGCCGTGATGTTCTGGAGCGGCCGTGCGCCGAGCATGATCTGGTCGGAGTTGAACTCGATCTGTGCCGGGATCGGCGCCTGCGGGATTGCGGCGAGGCCTGCGCGGAGCGCCGGAAGGATGCGCTGCGGCTCGTCCTTGCCGGTCAGCTTGTCGGCATCGACCTGGCGCGCCGACAGCACCGCACGCAGCAGCGGCGAAGCCCCGAACCTGATATCGCCGACGCCGCCGAGCTTCAGCGCGGAGTCTTCGGACCCGAAGCTGGCGTCGACCTGCTCGAACTTGGCGCCGGCCGGATCAGCCTTGAGTTTCGTCGTGAGCTTCCAGGGCATCGGCCCCGCCTCGCCCGGCTTCTTCGGCGCCGGCACGGCGAACGTCAGCGCGCCCTCGAATTTCGGCAGGCGGTTGTCGAAGGCGAGCACGCCTTCGAGATCGGCGAGGATCGCGCGCTCGCCGGGATCGATGTTGAGGTGGAGGCGGGTGGCATTGCCGTCGGCGCTCGGGCCGGAGGAGACGCGGAACGGATAGCGCACGCCGCTGAGGGCAAAACTGCCGTCGCCCCGGACCGAGCCGGCCAGCGAGCGCACATCGCCGGAGAAAGCGATGTCGTTGAGCTCCAGTGTCGAATGGCTGGCGGCATCATGCAGGGCGATGCGACCGGTGAGATTCAGCCGCTCGATCGCCAGCGATGCCAGATTGAAGCTCCCGCTCGCGGTGGACGGCAGATCGACCCGCCCGCGCGCGTCGAGGCCGAGATCGACCGCCATGCCATTGACCGAAAGCTCGGTGGCGCGCCATTCGCCGCGCATCAGCGAGCTCAGGCTGAATTCGACATCGAGCTTGTCGGCGCGCAGGCGGCCGAGATCGTTGTTGCCGCCGAAGGTGACCGCGCGCAGCCGCAGCGTCGGCGCCGGCAACAGCCGCGCGTCGAGCTCGCCCGCCACCCGCACCGGCACGCCGATGATCCTGCCGGCCTCTGCTTCGAACTGGGGCCTGAACTGGTTCCAGTCGACGAAGTACGGTCCGATCAGAGCGGCCAGCAGCGCTAAGATAAAGGCAATCGCCAATCCGAGCAGCGTCGTCTGCACGGGTCTCCCCTCGGCCAAACCGGATGCGGGCCTTGCCTGAGCCGCAGGGCCTCAGACGTACCGGAACAGCCCCTTATATAGGGGGAAGTGTGGCGAAGTCACAGCGACTGTTGCGCGCGGAGGTTAACGCCGGCAGCCATCACCAGCTCGCAGGCAGCCGCTTCAGGCCGCGCAGCACGAAGGTCGGCCGCCATTCGGGGTTTTCGACGTCGTCGATGCGCAGGTCGGGCAGCCGACGCAACAGCGTGGCGATGGCGATCTCGGCCTCGAGGCGGGCCAATTGGGCCCCCAGGCAGAAATGGATGCCACCGCCGAACGACAGCGGCCTCACATTCTGGCGGGTGACGTCGAGCCGGTCGGGGCGGTCAGGATAGACCGCCGGGTCGCGGTTGGCCGAGCCCAGCAGGCAGAGCACGGTCTCGCCCTTGGGGATCTTGGCGCCGCCGAGATCGTCGATATCCTCCAGCGCGACCCGCCCGGTCATCTGCACCGAGGAATCGTAGCGCAGAAACTCCTCGATCGCGCCCACCATCAGGTCCGGCCGCGCCTTCAAAAGCGCGAGCTGGTCCGGATTGCGATGCAGCGCCAGCAGGCCGTTGCCGATCAGATTGACCGTGGTCTCGTGGCCGGCGCCGAACAACAGGATGATGTTGGCGGTCAGTTCCTCGTTGGTGAGCTTGTTGCCGTCTTCCTCGGCCTGCACCAGCTGGGTAATGAGATCGTCGCCGGGATTTTTGCGACGAAGCTCGAACAGCTGCTGGAAATACATCTGCGCCATCATGTTGCCGGCGTTGCCCTTGGCGATCTCCTCCGGCGACAGCGGCACGGGATCGAGCAGCCGTCCGCCATCGCGCGAGCTGTTATAGAAAGTCTCGCGATGGTCCTCGGGGATGCCGAGCATGTCGCAGATGATGGTGACAGGCAGGCGGAAGGCGAAGTCTTCGATCAGGTCCATGTGGCCGCGGTCGATCACGGCATCGATGGTCTGGTCGACGATCTCCTGGATGCGTGGCCGCATGTCCTCGACGCGGCGGGCGGTGAAGGCCTTCACGACGAGGCCGCGCAGGCGGGTGTGGTCAGGCGGATCGGCCTGCAGCATCCAGTGGCTCATGCTGCGGAAGACCGGCTCCTCCATGATCTTCTCGCTATAGCGGCGCTTGGAGCGCTCGACGAAATCCTTGCCAAAACGCTTGTCGCGCATCACGAGGCTGACATCGGCATGGCGGCTGGCGACGAACTGGCCGAACGGCGTCACGTGAATCGGGTAGATCGCGCGGAGCCGGTCATAATGCGGATAGGGATCGCGGATGAAGTCCGGCGACAGCGGGTTGAACAGCGGACCGCCGGTGCCCTGCACGTGCTCGTTCATGGTGACCTCATATCGGTTGCCGCATGAATCGCATACGCCGCAGCCCCTCTTGCGCAGCGTAACCATCCCGGAATTATCAACTGGATACATTGTTGTATCGAGTTGCATTTTGCCCTAAACTGCCCCGATGTCAAGGGTGAGAACCAGGCCGACCAGGGACGACACGCGCGACAGGCTGTTCGAGGCGGCGGCGCGCGTGTTCGAGCAGGACGGCATCGGCGGCGCCAGCATCGAGGCGATCGCGGCGGCGGCCGGATTTAGCCGCGGCGCGTTCTATTCCAACTTCAAGAGCAAGGACGAGCTGATTATCGCCATGCTCGAGGAGCATGTCGCGCAGTCGATCCGGCGCAACATGGACATCCTCGCGCAGCACGACAATCTCGACGACTTCATCGCGGCGCTGAAGGCGATGGATCGCACAAGGCAGGATCCGCTCGGCCGCTCGCCGCTGCTCCACATGGAGATGATCCTGTTTGTCGCCCGCGCCGAGAAGCGCCGACCGGAGCTTGCAAAGCGCCTGCGCGCGCGGCGCAAGCTGGTCGCCGACATCATCGAGGCAACGCTGAAGAGCAACGCGAAGGGCGACACGCTCAATCCCCCCTGGATGGCCTCCGTCGTGCTGGCATTGGAAGACGGCTTTCGCCTGCACCGCCTGATCGATCCGGAGACGACGCCGGCCGACAGTTTTCTGCGCGCGATCACGGATCTGCGGCGCAGGACGGGATTGTCGTTGAAGTAGCGTTTGTTTTCTTCAGATCGTCGCGCTTCGCTGTTCCCGCTCGGCATCGGCGCGCCGCGCCGCTGGAACCTCGTCGCAATTCTCGCGCGCATTTTCCACATCCTCATACCGATCCAAGGAACGTTTCTGCAGCTTGCCACTTTATCCCGTGCCTGTTTTGGCAATTTGATCATTCGAGGAGACAGCGATGAGGATTCTGAAATTGTCTGCGGCCGCAGCTGCGCTGCTGGCCGGTACCGCGCTCGCCGTGGCGCAGTCGAGTTCGACGGTCGGCACTGGCGGGTCGTCAGCCGGCGGTGGCACCAGCAACTCGACCGTAGGCACGGGCGGTTCATCGGCGGGTTCGGGCAGCGGATCGGGCTCGGCCTCGACGCTTGGCACCGGCGGCTCGTCGGCGGGCGGCGGCACCAGCAGTTCGTCGATCGGCACCGGCGGCTCCGCCGCAGGCTCCGGCAGCGGCTCAGGCTCGGCCTCGACGCTCGGCACCGGTGGTTCGTCGGCGGGTGGCGGCAAGAGTTCGTCCAGCGTCGGCACCGGCGGCTCTGCGGCAGGCTCCGGCTCCAACTCGGCATCGACAGTCGGCACGGGCGGCTCGTCGGCCGGCGGCGGCAAGAGCGGCTCGACCGTGGGAGCGGCCGGCTCCTCCGCGGGACATGCCAGCGACATGGGCATGGAAAAGGGCAAAGGCCACCACAAGGACGAGATGAAGAAGGACAAGGACTGACATCCGGCCGGCGGAGCGGCAGCAATGCCGCTCCTTCGTCCTTCCTGAGGAGGACTGGCATGAACAGACCAATCGTTGCGATCGCAGTTTTGACTTTGATGAGCAGCGCCGCTGCGGGGGAAACCATGCAGAAAACCGGCAAGACCGCGTCCGGCGAGACCTGCCGGGTCACGGTGGAAAAACATCCCGACGGCAGCATTACCGCGCTGGGGTCATCGGGTTCGGGCACCACCGGCTCGACCTCATCGAGCGGCTCGCTGTCGAGCTCTAGCTCGGCCGGCGGATCGTCGGTGCACGTCCAGGCCGGTGGCGGCAACGTGTCGAGTTCGTCCTCGACGGCCGGCGGCCCGGGTTCGACCAGCGCGAGCACCGTCACGGTCAACGGCTGCACCATCTCGACATCGTCGCCCTAGCAAAAGGATTTCACAGATGAGAATGTTGATCGCGACCTCGTCGGTCGCACTTCTGCTCGCCGCCGCCTCGCCGTTGTCGGCGCAAACCAGCATGACCGGCGGCACCGGGGGCTCGGCCGCGGCCGGCGGCACCTCGGCCAGCACGCTCGGCACCGGCGGCACGTCGACGTCGGGCTCCGGACAGACCGGCTCGTCGATTGCAGCGGGCGGCAGCGCCGCGTCTGCCAACGGCAAGGCGCAGTCCGGCACCAGCATGAACAAGGGCAACGGTCCGGTGCTCAATTCCAATGCGCGCGCGCAGGCGCATGAGGGTGGTACGTTCAGCCGCTCCCACACCCGCACGAAAGTCAAGGCGGGCGAGGAGGTCGGGTCGACCACCAAGACCATGTCGCACGTGCCGGGCTCCAAGCCGACCATGTCGACGACATCGACCAACGTGCGCTGAACCATCCTCACGAGACTGCTGCCCGCAACCTGCGGGCAGTTTTTCTTTGTGAGCAGGTTTTTCGTTGGTGAACGGATCAACCGCCGCTCAGCGTGCGGCTGACGCGGGTCACGAGTGCATCCCACTGCCGCTTCTCGGCGGCCGGATAGTTGATCAGCACGCAATGCACGTAGCGGCGGCCAAAGTTGCAGCGGTCGTACCAGATCTTGCCGCCCCGGGTGCTGGAGACCACGAAGAAGCGCGGCGTGATGCGCTTGTAGGTGATGCCGGGCGGCGGATTCTTCCGCGCCAGGAAAGCGGCCGGTGAGCTGCCGTCATTGGGAACGGCCTGCACCGTCAAATCCGCACGGCCGTCGCTGGTCCGGTACTGCATGCCATAGCCGTCGGGCCGGCCGGCTTGCTCGGTGAAGATGGACGAAGGGATATCGACGCTGGTCCCGGTCTCGGGAATGCGATAGCCACTCCAGCTGTCCGCGCGGGCGGCCGCCGGAAAGGCACAGAGCATGACAAGGATGGTGGCGATCTTCTTCATCGTATGGACCGGCTTGTGCTGGTGGGCCGACAACGTGGGGAAACGCCGGACGTTCCTTTCCGCGATGTGAACGCGCGTTGCGCCCAAGCCGGATGATAGTCTCGAGCGCGCCCGCTAGCGAGCGCGTTTGCCCTTGTCCGTGGGCAAGGGGCAATTCGTACAAGCGCTGTCGTCGCACATGCGGCAGATCGTGAAGCGATCCATCTCGGAGGTATCCTGCCGAGCCAACAACTCATGGAGCAGCGTTTCAAGGCGCTTCGTTTCAGCCGGCGACAGTACATCCAGAAGCGACGCGACGGCCGAAATCCGCGAAGTCATCAAATCGTTGCGGGTTGCGGCGCCCTTCGCCGTCAGGTGCAAGGCAACCTCGCGGCCGTCCTGTCCGGGCCGACGTTCGACCAGCCGATCCGACACCAGACGGTCCACCAGCCGGACCGTTCCTGAATGCGACAGGCCAAGGATCCGCCGCAGCTTGTCGTTGGTCATGCCCTGGCCATAGCCGATGACGACCAGTGCCGCAGGGGTCTCGCCACCGCGGCCGATGACCTCGCGCGCGCCCTGCTCGATCCGATCCATGACGGCGAGCGAAAGCGCCCCCAGCAAATTTGCGATTCCAATTTCCATACACCGACAATATGTGCGGAGCGCACAAAAAACAACTTGACGATATGTGCGCTCCGCACATAATTTGGATCGCGGGGCTCGATCACATGGAGAATGACGATGAATACTCGGAGCGCGGCACGACAAGCGAATGCCCAAGCGGATACCAGGGGCACCGAACCCGCCTTGAAATACGTGCAGGCCAACGGCGTGCGCTTCGCCTATCTCGAACAGGGCGATGGCCCCCTGGTCATGTTCCTGCACGGCTTTCCCGACAATGCCTGGTCGTATCGAAAGCAGCTGCAGGTCTTCGCGGATGCCGGGTATCGTGCCGTCGCGCCGTTCCTGCGTGGCTATGCGCCGACCGAGATTCCGGCGGACGGCATTTTCGATCCGATCGCACTGGGCAAGGATCTCGAAGCCCTCATCGCGGCGCTGAGCGACGACGGACAGGCACGCGTCGTCGGCATGGATTGGGGCGGCACCTCGACCTTTCAGGCGCTGGCCACGGCGCCATCGGCAATCAAGGCCGCCGTGGTCATGAACACCGCGCACCCGATTACAATTTCGAGCATCAGACGGGATCCGGAGCTCGTTCGAGCCGTCTTCCACGTCTATTTTTTCCAGCTGCCCGGCGCCGAATCCGCGGTCAATACCGAGGGCCTCCCCTTTGTCGACTATCTCTGGAAGCTGTGGTCACCGACATTCAACAATGCCGAGCACATCCGTTCGATCAAGGAGACACTCAGCTCGCCCGGCACGATGGCCGCGGCGCTGAAATATTACGGAGGCCTGACCGATGCGGGGCTCACGGGCCGGCTGCCGATCAATGACATGCACACGCCGACGCTGACGATCTATGGCAGCAACGATCCGACAGCGAGGTACTCGGTCAAGGAGGAGCCGCTGTTCAAGGGGCCGCACAAGCGGATTGTCCTGCCCGATGTCGGGCACTTCCCGCACCTCGAGCGTGAGGAAGAAGTCACCGGCCTGATCATGGACTGGTTCAAGACGCACGCGCCTGACTGAACGCAGAGGGCGGTGGCCCACAACATCCTTCGATTTTCTAATCTGGAGTGCGCGCAATGGACGCCAAGACACAACATCAATATGCCGAGACCTTTCATGCCCTTCACAGGAAGGGCGATCCGCTCGTCCTGTTCAACGCCTGGGACGCCGCCACCGCCAAAGCCATCGCGAAGACCGCTCCGGCCATCGCGACCAGCAGCGGCGCGGTCGCCTCCGCACTTGGATACGCCGACGGAGAAAATGTCCCGTTCGACATGGTGACCGGCCTCGTATCGCGGATGACTGCGGCCGTGTCAGTTCCAGTCTCAATCGATCTGGAGGCAGGATATGGCGACACCCCGGAGGCCGCCGCCAGATCGGCGACCGAGATTTTGAAAGCCGGCGCCGTCGGCATCAATATCGAGGACGGGCTATCGGGGGGAAAGCGGCAACTGGTCAATCCCGAACTCCATGCCGCCAAGATCAAGGCCGTGCGCGACGCCGCGAAAGATCTTGGAGTTCAGCTGTTCATCAATGCGAGAACAGATCCGTTCCTGCTGAAATTCGGATCGCCGGACGAGTGCATGAACGAAGCGGCAAGGCGGGCGAAGGTCTATGCCGAGGCCGGCGCCGACGGAATTTTCGTCCCCGGCCTCACCGATCTCGCTCTCATTGAAAAGTTGGTTCAGCTCACGCCTCTGCCGGTCAACATCATGGTGACACAAGGCGTTCCCGCACTTCCGGATCTGGCTCGCGTCGGCGTTCGGCGGGTCAGCCTCGGGCCGTGGCCGATGATGGCCGCGATGCGGATGATCGGACAGGCCGCGGCCGCGGTCGCCGCGACCAAGCAGTACGGCACGTTCCTGCAACCGGATGCCTGAGCCCGGATATCACCAGCTCGACGCAGTGTTCTGCGCCGACCGCTTCACGCTTTTCCAATCCACCGGATGGATGTCGAGAACGGTCAGCGCAGTTCCTATGCGCTCCTGTCCATGGCCGCGATCAAGGATCCGATCTCGATTGTCGCGACATTGCAGTAGCTGTCGGAGACCGCGTAGGGGAAGATGATCTTGTCGTGGTGGCGCATCGCGCCGCAAGTGTAGACGACGTTTGGAACATATCCTTCGCGTTCGGAAGGGTCCGGGCGCAATAGTGGCTCGCGCAGGCGGCCGAGCACCTTCGAAGGGTCGTTCTTGTCCAGCAGCGCGGCCCCGATCGAATATTTTCGCAAAGGTCCGACGCCGTGCGTCAGCAGCAGCCACCCGACGTCGAGCTCGATGGGTGATCCGCAATTGCCGATCTGCACGAATTCCCAGGGGTATCGCGGCTTCAGAATCGGCTGGCCGCCATCCCACGTCTGGAGATCGTCGGAAAAGATCAGATAGAGGTTCTCGTTATCCTGGCGCGCGATCATTGCATATCTGCCCCCGATCTTGCGCGGGAATAACGCCATGCCCTTGTTGCGCGCGGCACTGCCCTTCAGGGTCGATAGCCGGAACGATACAAAGTCGGACGTCTCGATCAGCTCCGACCGGATCGCCCGTCCGCTATAAGCGGTGTAGGTCGCGTAGTAGATCGTCTCGCCGGCGTTGCTGAAATGCACAAAGCGGGCGTCCTCGATCCCGTTCGACTGCGCTTCAGTGACCGGGAAAATCACCCGCTCGCTCAGATCCTGGCCGGCCGCAAATGTAACATCAATCTCGTCGCCGCCGGCGCCCGATGTCAGCTTGACGAGATCGGGGCTGGATGCAAGGCGCGCCGTCGGGTCGATGGTCACGGTCCCGTCTGCCGCAATAAGCCCCGAGCGAAATGTCAGGGACGACACGTGACCCTCGCCGACGGCACGAAGACTTAGGATGAAGCGAAGGCTGCCTTCCGGCGTTCCGGATTGATCGGGATGCGGCACGATACTCGGATTGAACAATGCCGAGGCCTCGAACGAATATTCGTTGAGAAAATAGGCGCCCGCGAGTTGGCGCTGCACCTGCGTGAATACAGCATGGTCGGCCAGCGCCTCTTCCATTTCCGCGGCGCGTGTCTCGAATATCTGCAACAGGTTGCGGTGACGGCCGAGGAAATTCTCCAGAACGTCGGCCAATTGCCGGTCAGCCGTCTCGGCATCGAGCGCGAGGACCCGTTCGACGATATGGTTGGCGCGGGTCTTGTCCGTCGGATTGAGGTCGCGCGGCTCTGTTGCCGGCTTGAAAGGCCGAACGATGACACGGGTCGGATCAGGCCGCAGCTGAAGGGCTTGACGTTTGAGGAAGGGAGATTGCGACAAGACGGCCTCGATGGGTTGAAGGAGGAAATCGTAATCCTGCTCCGTCAAGCGACGAGAGGAGCAGGCTTGGCCCGGCTTTCGCTCAGGCGGGCAATTTGCCGAATCTCGGAAAGCCCAAGCAAATAAGACACCACGGATTCCCCTCCCCGGTTCTCATTGGGACGATCGGGATGCAGGCCATCCCGGCAGCTTCCGGTCTCCAGATCGACCAGCGAGGCCGACAGGTCGTTGCTGCCCAGAAACCACGCGAAGACCCGCGCGGCTTCGGCTTTCCACTCGACATCGTGATCGGCCCGCCACGCGGCGAGGCATGCCGCGATGGTCGCCGCGGCCTCCAGCGGCTGCTGGTCGAAGGCTTGCGACGGCTGGCGTCGATCGCCAAACCCCGCCGTGCCGATCGGGCGGAATTGGCCTTTCGCTGAGGTTTGCCGCTTCACAAGCCAGCGCAACGACTCCAGCCCGATATTGACATAGCGCGATGTCTTGCTGGCAAGACCGGTTATGATCAGCGCCTGGGGCAAGCGCGCGTTATCATAGGCCAACCCGTCCTCGAACCAGACCCAATCGCCGGTTGCCACGGTGTCGAAGATCAAGATCAAGCGATCGGCAAGCACGGCACGCAGGCGGGTCGCCTGGACATCGCCCGGGACAGCCGAGCAGTAAGCATCGAGGCCCAGCAATACGAACGCCCACGCACGGGGCGAACGAAAATCTTCCACTGTCGCCATTGCTTCGGAAAACAAGGCCCCGGCCCATGAGCGCCGCGACGAGCTGGCGTCGGTCAACGCGCACACCCCCAAGGCCCAGAGCGTACGTCCGTGACTGTCCTCCGACCCCTTGTCCTCCAACCAGCAGCGGTTGAAGCCCATGAAATTGCGAAATCGTCGTGTATCCGGATTCCAGGCGTGCTGGACGAAAGCGGCAAATCGTGCCGTCAGCGCATCCGGCAGCCGCTCTTCACCCGGATTGTTGAGCGCACAGGCCACGAGCAGCGCCCGGGCGTTGTCGTCGACGCAATAGCCGTGGGCACGATCCGGCACGCTATGAACGGCATGCTGAAACAGTCCCGTGTCGTCGCACATCGACAGGAAATGGCCGAGCTGCATTTCCGGCGGGGCGCGGCTGTCGCGCAGCAGCGTGCCAGTATCCATACGCGCGATGGTCTTGAGCCGATGCCGGCGGCCGGCGTTCTCGAAGACCGACATATAGCGCTCGGCGGTTCTTTCCCATGTCATCGCGCGGCTGCTCGAATAGGCGCGCTTGCGCATCGCCTGCCGAAGCACGTCGTTGGTGAGCAACTTGGCGATTTCAATGCCGAGCGCTGCCGCGTCGCCAAACGGAACCAGGATGCCGCGGCCCTCGGCCAATAGTTCACGGGCATGCCAATACGGGGTGGACACCACGGCTTTACCGAGGCCAAAACTGTAGGCCAGCGTGCCCGAGGTCATCTGGGCCTCACTGAGGTACGGCGTCACGTAGACGTCAGACATCGAGATGAAATCGAGCAGCGTTTTCTTGTCGACGAACTGATCGAGGAACACGACGTGATCCTCGACGCCAGCCTGGCGCGCGTGCGCCATCAGGGACTCACGATAAGCTTCGCCACGGTCGCGCACGAGGTTGGGATGCGTCGCACCGAGGACGACGTAAACGGCGTCGGGTCGGGTCTTCAGAATCGAAGGCATCGCATCGATCATGACTTCGATACCCTTGTTCGGCGACAGCAATCCGAAGGTCAGGATGACCGACTTGTTGCTGAATCCGAGCGCAGCCTTGGCCGCGTCGGGTTCGACGAACGCAAATTCCGGGATGCCATGCGGGATGATCTCGATCTTCTCGTCAGCCATGTGATAGACGGAGCGCAACAATTCCCGACCTTTTTCAGCCATCACGACGATCTTGGACGAGCACTCGACGATGCGCGTGATGACGTCGCGCTGAGCCTCTGTCGGCTCGGACAAGACCGTATGCAGGGTTGTCACGATCGGTATGGTCAGGCGCGACAGAAGCGCCATGATCTGGCCTCCGGCTTCGCCGCCGAAAATTCCGAATTCGTGTTGCAGCGAAACGGCCTCGAAGCCGCCGCTGTTCAGATAGGCAGCCGCACGGACATAATCATCTTGCCTGTCGTCGTCGATCTCCAGGCCCACGGCGGTAGGATAATCGTAGACCTGGCCGTGATCGGTCATCGCGACGATGACCGTCTCCAGATCACTCCGGGACGCCGCAACGGCGCTCTGCAAGTCAGTAGTGAAGGTCGCGATGCCGCAGCGGCGGGGAAGCGAATTGCCGATGAATGCGATACGATTTACGGCAGCCAATTTGGCGTCTCCGATTGTTTGAGCGTGGCGGTCTCGAAGGGAGACGGGACCAGGGTGCCGGGAAAGGCGTGCGGTGCGAGACTGGCGCTCGCGGCACTGCGCTCTGTTAGCGCAGCAGGGTTTATCTTCGGGCCGGGATAGGCCAGCAGCGCTTTCAAGCCGCTCGCACCGACCTCGATTTCCGCATGGTCGGCTTCCAGGAAGATCGCGTCCCCCGGCGCCAGCCTCGTCGAGCCGAGTTGGGCCTGGCCTTCTATCGCCAGCAGCCAGGTCTCTTTCGGTGCGTCGAGCATCCAAACGGAGCCAGGAGCAAGGTCCGTCTGCTCCAGCGCAAAATAGGAATTGACCGTGAGGACCGTTCGCGCGCCGCTCAGGCGTTCGGACGGCGATTGAATCTGGCGTGGGCCTGCCGTCGCCACCGCGACGGCATGGTCGATGTGCAGTTCGCGCGCTCGTCCATAGTCGAACAGCCGGAACGTGGCGTCGCTGTGCTGCTGGATTTCCACGAGCACGATGCCGGCGCCGATCGCGTGGATCGTTCCAGCAGGAATGAGAATGACGTCGCCTGGATGAACCGGCTGCCAATCCACGATATCGGCGATCGAGCCATCAGTGATCGCGGTTCGCAACTCCGCGGCGGAGCGCAAATGGTTCAATCCCACCGCGACCCGGGCGCCGGGGATCGCGGAGACGATATACCAGGCTTCGGTCTTGCCATTGGCAAGCCCGATCGAACGCGCGAACGCATCATCCGGATGAACTTGAATCGACAGCGGCTCGGTGGTGAAGAGCATTTTGAGCAGCAACGTCGTCTTGGGCGCAGCAAGACCCGGGCGCTCGAACCACAATTCCCCGATCGGCCCGTCGCTCGTCGACGTCTCACTCCAGGGCCGCAGATCGAGACTGCCCCAGGGCTTCGGCTTGGTTCGCACGATGGCATGTTCGACCGTCAAGCGGGCCTCCCCAAGGCTGTGCGATCAGTCGTTGGCTGTTCGTGCCGGGCGCGGACCGGTCCAGGGCGGAAGCGCATCCCATTCGGCCCTTCGCATGCGGCGCTCTTCATCGCCGACCTTGACGAAGACAAACGGAGCGTCGTCCTGCCCGGTCTTCGATCCCGTGAATGTGGCCGGAAGTCCGTTCGAATTTCGGATCGTTGCTGTGTTTGCCACGTAAACCTCCTGACGATCTGCGTGCGAGATCGCTGCCGCAGATCAATTGAAAATGGATTCCGCTGCATGCAGGCCGACGCAGCGACCCGCACCGGCACCCGAGATACCAATCGGTCCAGGAGATTTGTATTTTGGGATATCGGACATGCGACCGCCTGCGTGGTTGAGGCGGGAGCGAAATGCTCTCAGTCACCGATAACTGCCAAGGGCGGGCGGTGATCTCGAGCATATAGGAACGCCGTCACCCAATAGCGAGACGAGCGCATCAATCCGATCGGCTTTATTAGCTGTATCTTTGTGTTGGCATTGCTCTATGGTCACGCGGCCTGGCGTCTGAGTTGACGGGGTTCCTCGCTCGATTTCATTATTGGCCGGCTGATCCCCCTCTCAGAAGGGTTTTCGGCAATCGGATGTCGCATGGTTTCAACGGATCGTTTCCGGCAAGAGATTCGATCCCGGCTCGAATTGGCGAACGCGCAAGGCCGGCCGAACCTGACCATCGAGTGTGGCGAGCTTTACCGCTCCATGAGCCAGCTGCCCACGTTCAATCGATGGATGATCTTCTGCTGCAACGCGATGCGCGCGGAAATGGCCTTGACCGATCATTTGATTTTCGATGACAGGAACGAAAGCCTGCTGACCGTTCACTATGCATTGCCGCGTCAATGCCGAGCAAAATCAAACCAGACACGATCGAAGTAACGCGTTTCGTTGATTTCGATGACTAGCCGGTCGTTGCTGCCGTGGCGGCTCCGAGAGTAGACGCCCTACGCCGACCGCTTCACCGCGGTCGCGCCGGCCGGTGCAATGTCGAGACGAGCGAGCATCGCCCGCGCCTGCTCGGCGCAGTGCTCGATCAGCCAGCGCTCGAACGCTAGGGGCGCGAGCGCGGGCGCGTAGAGGAAGCCTTGCACGACGTCGCAGCCGAGCTCGGCCAGCACCTTGCGCTGCGCCTCGGTCTCAACTCCTTCCCCGACGACAGTCATGCCGAGGCCCTGCCCGACGCGCACCACAGCGGTGGCGATCGCGAGCGCGCCAGCGTCACGCTCGATGTCGCGCATGAAGCTGCGGTCGATCTTGAGCTCGCGGATCGGCAGATGGGCGAGCCGGCTGAGGCTGGAATAGCCGGTGCCGAAATCGTCCACGGAAAGCCCGACGCCGAGCTCCCGGATCGCGTTCATCGTCTCGAGCGCGGCGACGCTGTCCTGCATGAACGCGCCCTCGGTGATCTCGAGCATCAGCGCATCCGCCGCCAGATCGTATTCGGCGAGGATATCCTTGAGCCGCGCGGCCAGCGTGACGTTGCGGAAATTGATCGGCGACAGGTTCACCGACACGGATGGAATGTTCAGCCCAGCGCGGCGCCAGCTCGCCATCTGCCGGCAGGCCTCGCGCACGGACCACAGGCCGATCTGCTCGATCAGGCCGCACTCTTCGGCGAGTGGGATGAATTTTGCCGGCGAGACGTCGCCAAGCTCGGCATCGTGCCAGCGCGCCAGCGCCTCGACGCCATGGATCGCGCCGTCGCAGCTGCGGATCTGCGGCTGATAGCGGAGGGTCAGCGTGCCCTCGGCGATGGCGCGGCGCAGCGCCGCAATCAAGGCCAGCCGCTGCTCGGTGAGCCCGTTCATCTCGGCGCTGAACAGGCGATGGGTCGAGCGGCCGGCCTGCTTGGCCATGTACATGGCCGCGTCCGCCTGCTGCATCAGGGTGTCGATGTCGGTGGCGTGATCGGGATAGAGGCTGACGCCGATGCTCGCCGACATCTGCAGTTGCCTGGAGCCGAGCCGCAGCGGCGCGGCCAGCGCTTCGGTGATTCCGGCCGCGACGCGCTCGGCACCCTCGGCGTTGCGCTGCGGCAGCAGGATCACGAACTCGTCGCCGCCGAGTCGCCCCAGCATGTCCTCGGGCCCGATCTGCTCGCGCAGGCGCTGCGCGAGCTGGATCAGGAGCTCGTCGCCGGCGGCATGACCGAGTGTGTCGTTGACGTCCTTGAAATGATCGACGTCGAGGAAGGCCAGCGCGACGTGGCTGCCGGTCGGGCAGGCATCGATGGCGGTGGTGATCAGGCGCCGCAATTGCGCGCGGTTCGGCAGGCCCGTGAGGATATCGTGATAGGCGAGCCGCGCGATCTCGGCGCGCGCTTCCTTGCGCTCGATCGCGAAAGCGCCGAGATTGACGCAGGCCTCGACGATGCGCCGATGCCAATTGCTCGGCGCGCGCGGCTCCCGGTAGTAGAAGGCGAACGTGGCGATGACCCGTCCGTCCTTGGCCTTGACCGGCGTCGACCAGCATGCGCGCAGGCCAATCGCGAGCGGCATCGCCTTGTACGGCCGCCAGCGCGGATCGGTCTCCAGATCCGTCGCCAGCACCGGCTCGCCGTAGAAGGCCGCGGTTCCGCACGAGCCGACATTGGGGCCGATGGCAACGCCGTCCAGTGCGCGGGAATAGTCCTCGGGCAGACTTGGGCCGCCGAGCGGATGGATCAGGCCCGCGGCATCGATATGAAGCAGCGAACAGACGACGTCGGGCGCGATCTGCTCGACACGGCGGCACAGCCGGTCGGCAATCTCGCCGATCGGAACCTCGTCGGCGAGCGCGCCCATGATGAGCTGCTGCAGCGAGCGCAGCTGCTTGGTCTCGGTGATATCCTCGAGCAGCGCGAAGATGTGCTTGACCTGGCCCTCCTGTCGCGGAAGGCATCGATGCGGGCGCAGACCCAGATCTCCTCGCCGTCCTTGTCATAGGCGAGCATCTCGACCTCGCCGCGGTGGCCACCCTCCATCAGGCGCTTGACGAGCTTCGCAACGGCCTTGCGATCGGTGTGGCGGCCGGCGAGCAGGCCCCTGGCACGGCGGCCCTCGGCTTCCTCGCTGGTGTAGCCGAACAGCGTCGTGAAGGCGGCATTGACGTAGACGATGCTCTGGTCGGTGTCGGTGATGAGCACCGCGCGGTTGGTCTGGTCGGAGACGGCGTGGAGAAGCCCGATCCTGGCGCGGCGTTCGGCATTCGCGGTGACGTCGCGCGCGAACACGATGCGATAGGTGATGCCTTCACTTGCAATGGATGAAAGCGAGATGGCCGCCCGGATGCGGCTGCCGTCGTTTCGCACGAGGCTGATCTCGTCACGGAATTCTGCAACCGGATCGGCCTGAAGGCATTTGAGGGTGAGAATTTCGGCGTCGTGACCGAGCACATCAGCGCGTGCGAGTTTCCAAATCCGCTCCGCACCGGCATTGAAATGCGTGATGCGATGCGCGCTGTCGACGATGACGATGCCCTCGTCGGCGCGTTCGAGCGCGGCCAACAGCACTTCCGGAGTTTCTGTCATGGCACAATCGGAGGCGGACATCGCTAGACCCGGAGGCATCGGGAAAATATGCAACCGACGCTAGCGCCACCATGGTGTCCAAGTCCTTTTTGCAGTCCCCTCGCACCGCGCCAAGACGCGACATGATTAACATTCCGCGAAAGAAACGAAGGTAATTGGGCGCGCACGGAACCTATTCGGCGCCGGTTTCCACCTGAAGCTTGCCGGCAACGGCGCGCACCTTGCGGGGCGCAGCTTGCCAGATCGAGAGCGCCGACAATCCGCTCACGATGATGGCGACGCCAAAGGCCAGCGTGTAGTCGCCGACCCGATCGTAAAGCAAGCCGGTGACCCAGGGACCGGCAGCGCCGCCGGCCAATGCCGCCAGCATGATCGTGCCGAAAATGCTGCCCTGGTGCTTGCCCTGAAAAATCTCGAACACCACTGCGCCCATGATCGAGGTCAGGCCGTAACCGAGCGCGCCTTGCGTGAACACCATGAGGTAGACCAGCCACAATGACGGCTGGAATTTCAGGGCCATCAGCGCCGCGAAAGAGATCGCAAAACCCGCGCAGCTGATCGCCCACACCCATTCCCGCCCGATCCGGTCGGAGACATGGCCGAGCAGGATCTGGCCGGGAATGCCGAGCAGGCTGACGATGCCGAGTGCCCACACCGCGACACCCGGGCTGAAGCCGATGTCGAGCAGGAATTTGGTCTGGTGCACCTGCACCGCGTACCAGATGTAGAGGCCGCAGAAATAGCCGAGCGCGATCCACCAGAACCGTGTCGTGGCGACCGCTTTCCGGAGTGTCCATTCGGTCCCGGCCCAGACGGGATCGACGACGTTGGAGGCGGGTTTTGCGGCGCCTGCGGCCGGGGCCGCATCGCCGTCAGGCCGAAGGCCGATATCCTCGGGACGTCGATGCAGGAACAGATTGATCGGCGCCAGCACGATCAGGATCATCAGGCCCATCGCCGTGCAGGCGGTGCGCCAGCCGGTCCCTTCGATCATGTGTTGCACCCATGGCAGCAGCGTGACCGAGCCGATGCCGACCCCGGCGAAGGCGATGCCGATGGCGAGGCCGCGCGTGCGGATAAACCAGTTCGGCAGGAACAACGACTGCCCGGAATAGCCGAGACACACCGAACCGGCGCCGACCATGACGCCGATGGTGACATAGAGATGCCATGGCTGGCTCGTGAGCGGCGCGAGCAGCAATCCGCCGCCCATCAGAACGACGCCGAGCTCCATCACCGCGCGCGGGCCGGCGCGGTCCATCAGCCGGCCGATCAGCGGGCTGACCATGCCCGACACCACGAAGCCGAAGGAGAAGGCGCCCGCGGTGACGCCGCGCTCCCAGCCGAATTCGGAGATGATGGGAGGGAAGAACAGCGAGAAGGCGGTGCGCGCGTTGACGCCGATGGCCATGGTGACGAAGGTCACCGCGACCACGACCCAGCCGTAGAAGAACGGAAGCCGCATTGTGTGTTTCATCCCTGGACGGTCCTTCCGACCATCCAGGACTGCCCGGGTCAAGCGCTTTTCGCGCATGCCTCATTGAGCGATCCTTGGGCGGCCGCCCTCAGGCCGCGTCGCGTTGCGACGATTTGGCGGGCGCGTCGAACAGGATCCGTTCGATCGGCTGCGGGCGGCCGAACAGATAGCCTTGCGCGAAATTGACGCCGAGCGCCTTCAGCCGCTCGTACTCCTCGCGGGTCTCGACGCCCTCGGCGGTGACCGACATGTCCAGCCCGCGCGCCAACGTCACGATCGAGGAGATGATGGCGGAGCTGCGCGGCTGATGCGTGAGGTTCCGGATGAACGATTTGTCGATCTTGATCTTGTCGAACGGGAAAGCGGTCAGATAGCTGAGCGACGAATAGCCGGTGCCGAAATCGTCGAGTGCGAGCGCGATGCCGATGCTCTTCAGCCGCTCCATGAAGGCGTGGTTCTCGACGCCACGCTCCAGCAGCACGGATTCCGTGATCTCGATCTCCAGCCGCGGCGGCGGCAATCCGGAATCGGCGAGCGCCGCGCTGATCATCTCGAACAGCTCGGCCTCCTTGAACTGGATCGGCGACAGGTTGACGGCGACCGCAAGATCGGACGGCCAGCCGGCCGCGTCCGCGCAGGCGCGCCGCAGCACAAACTCGCCGAGCGGCACGATCAGCCCGGTCTCCTCCGCAAGCGGGATGAACTGGTCCGGCGCAATCAAGCCGCGCGTCGGATGCCGCCAGCGCACCAACGCCTCGAAGCCGCGCCGCGTGCCGCTGAGGGCGTCGACGAACGGCTGGTAGTGCACCTCGAGCTGGCACCGCGCGATGGCGTCGCGCAGATCGCCTTCCAGCGTGCTGCGCGCCTCGAGCTCGGCCGACATCGCCTTGTCGTAGATGGTGAAGCAGTTGCGGCCCGACGATTTCGAGCGGTAGAGCGCCAGGTCCGCCTTCTTCAGCAGCTGCTCCTGATCGCTGCCATGATCGGGCGCGATCGCAATGCCGATGCTGGTACCGATCTCGACGCGGTGTCCGGGAAGAAGGAACGGCTCGGCCACGAGCTTGGCGATCCGCCCCGCCAGTTCGGTCGAGCAGACGCGCTGATCCTCGCAAGCTTCCTGGATGATGGCGAATTCGTCGCCGCCGAGCCGGGCCAGCACGTCGCTGGTGCGCAAAGCGGATTTCAGCCGCTGTGCGACCTGACGCAGCAGCGCATCGCCGGCACCGTGACCGAGCGAGTCGTTGACGTTCTTGAAGCGGTCGAGGTCGAGCATCAGGATCGAGAAGGTCGGACCGGCGTCCTTCAAACGGCCCTTGAGCTCGTCGAGCCGGGCCAGGAAGAAAGCGCGGTTCGGCAATCCGGTCAGGATGTCGGTCTGGGCGAGTTCGAGCACCCGCCGGTTCGCCAGTGACAGCCGCTGCGAATTGCGGGTTGCGAGCATGAGATAGGTCGAAAGCGACAGCGTCAGCAGCATGCCGACGATCAGCACCGCACCCGCGCGATCGTAAGTCGTCTCCAGCGGACCGCCGGCAGCCGGAACCGCCCGCACCTGCCAATCGGTGTCGCCGATCTTGAGATTGCCCGACCAGTGCAGGGCTAGCGCGACGTCCCGCATCGTCTGCGGCGCCGTCGCGGCCGACGAGTAATCCGGCAGCATTTGCTCCAGGCCGACGATCTGACCCGCGAACGGCGGATAGACGTTGACGCTGACCGCGGGGCTTGCCCCGGTGGTCACGCGAATGGACTGGATCAGCAGCGGCAGGTCGAAGACGCCGACGACGAAGCCGGCGAGATTGCGGCGCCGGTCCACGACCGCGTCGCGCGACGTTCCCTTGGCGTAGACGGGAATGGCGACGAGGACGTCGGGCAACCGGCCGCCCTCCTTCGGCTCGTAGAGGCGGGTGCGAATGGCCCCTATCCGGTCGGTGTCGCGCGCGCGCTCGAGGACCGCGCGGCGCTCCGGAACGGTCGCGTAGTCCATTCCGTAGACTGGAGACGTCTTCGGCTGGGTCGAGTAGAACACCGGAAAATATTCGTCGCTCTGCGGCGCGGTCGCGAACGCATCGCCCTGGAGCGACTTGATGCGATAGCCGGACACGCCGTCCGTGATCGCCGCGGCCTCGTATTCGGCGCGCTCCTTGCGGTTCACCCGCGGCACCCAGGAGATGCGCAGCATGCCGGGATGGCGCTCGAACAGGCGGGCGCTGAAGGTCTCGAATTCGCTGCGGGTGATCTCCTGATTGGTCGATTCGAACAGCGTGCGCAGCGCGACGAGCCTGGAGATGTACTCGCTCATGCCGTTCTGCATGACGATCACTTCGGTCTCGGCCGCGTTCTCGAACTCGATCTTGTTGACGCGGCCTTCCCATCGCGCCACGGCGGCTGCAGCCACGACCGAGAACAGAAGACCGACGCCGACTGCGACGAGCGCAGGGCGATAGAGCCCGAGCAGCGGCGCGGCACGCCACCATCCGGTCATACGCCCCCGATCCTGATCGTTCTGATCCCGACCGCCCATTCCAAAAACCGCCGTCCCCTGTCCCGCTCAACCGAACCTCTGGTTGAGCCGCCGGAGCCACTATCGGAACAGGACCGCGGTTAAGAACTGCACAATTTCGGAACCCGGCTTTTCCGCATTACCCGGTTTAGTTAATGAAGTGCAGGATGATGCGGGCTCTGTCGAAGCAAGTTGCCGGTTTTCCCCGGAGTAGTACGGAGCCGTCGATACATCGCCGATTCATCCCGTGGCGATAGCTTTCACGAAGCTACTCACCGCACCCAGCAAGACTTTTCTGATGTATCGATCTCGATCTGCGACATGCATCGTCATGACCGTCGCCGTCCTGGCAGCAATCATGCTGCCGGCGAAAGCCGACGAGATCGGCGTCAGCGAGGATGCGATCCTGTTCGGCCAAGCCGCAGCGCTCGAGGGTCCCTCCTCCACACTCGGACAGCGCATGCGGCAGGGCATTGTCGCAGCCTTCACCGAGATCAACGCCAAAGGCGGCGTCCACGGCCGCAAGCTCCAGCTCATCAGCCGTGACGACGGCTACGACCCCGACCGCTCGCTGGCGCAGACGCTGCGGCTGATCGAGGACGAGAAGGTGTTCGCGCTGATCGGCGCGGTGGGCACGCCGACCGCGGTGGCGACGATACCGATCACCAGCGCCAGGAACGTGCCCTTCATCGGTCCCTTCAGCGGCGCTGAATTCTTGCGCGACTTCGAGCTTGCGAACGTGGTCAACATCCGTGCAAGCTATGGCGCCGAGGCCGAGGCGTGGGTCAAGCATCTCACCGAGGATCGCCATTTCACCCGCATCGCCATTTTCTACCAGGACGACTCGTTCGGGCGCGACGGTCTTTCCGGCGTGAAGCGCGCGCTTGCCAGGCGCGGCCTCGAGCTCGCCGCCGAAGGCACCTTCGAGCGCAACACCCGCGCCGTCGCGTCGGCCTGGCGCACGATCAAGCGCGTCGAACCCGAGGCGATCGTCATGGTCGGGACCTACGGTCCCTGCGCCGAGTTCATCAAGCTCGCGCACCGCAGCGGCGCCAATCCGACCTTCGTCAACATCTCCTTTGTCGGCGCCGTTGCGCTCGCCAAGGAGCTCGGCCCCGAGGGCGAAGGCGTCGTCGTCACGCAGGTCGTGCCGTTTCCCTGGGACCGCTCGCTTAAGCTGGTCGCCGACTACCAGGCGGCGCAGACGGCGTTCGACCCGGCGCTGACACCGAATTTCGTGGCGCTCGAAGGCTATATCGCCGGCCGTCTCGCGGCCGCGGCGCTGGAACAAGCCGGACCGCAACCGACGCGCGCGAGCCTGCTGCGCACCATCAACGATGTCGGCCGCTTCGACATCAGCGGCAGCACCATCACCGTCGGCATGCGCATGCTCGACGCGCCGCCGAAGGTGTTTTTGACGGTGATCCAGAAGGACGGGACGTTCAAAGCTGTGGACCGGCTATAGAGCAGATCACGGCCGCCGCGTCCAGCGGTCGGCGTTGACGGCGCCTTGCGGGATCTCGCCTTTGACGATCGCTTCGACCTGCCGCACGGTTTCCAGCGACTGATATTCGATCGCCTGCGGCGTCAGGCCGCCGACATGGGGCGTGGCGATGACGTTGGGAAGCTTCGCAAGCTCCGGGCTTGGCATCTGGTCGGGCGCGCGGCCCACATCCATCGCGGCACCCGCGATTCGATTTTCAAGCAACGCCTTCGCCAGCGCCGCTTCGTCGACCAGGTTGCCGCGGGAGAGATTGATGAAGACCGCATGCTTCTGCATCCGCGCCAGCGCCGCCTCGCCGATCAGATTTTCGGTCTGCTCGTTGGCGATGGCAAGGCAGACGACATAGTCGGACGCGGCGAGGAGCTCGTCGAGGCTGACCTGCCGGATGGCACCGTCGGTCACGGTCGCAAAGGGATCTGCGACCAGCACTTCCATGCGCATCACCTTGGCGATTTCCCCGAGATAGCGCCCGATGCTGCCATAGCCAATGATGCCGATCTTGCTGCCGGCGAGTTGACGGCCCATCCGCGCTTCCGGCTTGCGGCCGGCGTGATAATCGGCCGTCGCTCGCGATACGCCGCGGGAGAGATCGACCATGAAGCCAACCGCGAGCTCGGCAACGGCTTGCACGAAGCCAGGCCCGGCGCGGGTCACGAGCACGCCGGCGTTCGAGGCCGCCTCGACATCGACGTTGCGGATGTCGACGGCGCAGCGGACGAAGGCGCGCAGGCGCGGCAGTTGCGCAAAGATCTCGCCGCGTCCCTCGGTCATGCGATCGGCCACGATGATGTCGACATCTTGCGCAGCGCGCACGAGGCTGGCTGAGACCAGCGTCTCATCGCTCTCGTGCAGGATCACCTCGGCGGTCGCGCGCAAGCCGTTCAGGCTGCGATCGCCGTAGTAATTGCGGCGCATCTCCGGCGTGTGGGCCAGCAGGACTTTCACGGCGATACTCCCTCAATAGCCGAACGCGCGCGGCAATGCCGTGCTGAGCCATGGCACGAACGCGATCACGAGCAGGCAAAGGAACAACAGGCCGAGATAGCCCATGATCGGCTTCACCGTCTGCTCGATCGGCACATTGCCGATCAGGCAGGCGCCGTAAAGCCCGAGCCCGAGCGGCGGCGCGAACAGGCCGATGCCCATCGCGATCACAAGCACCACCCCGAAATGCAGGGGATCGATGCCGAGCTGCACGGCCACCGGCAGCAGCAGCGGCCCGAAGATGATCAGCGCGGCCGCCCCCTCCAGCACCGAGCCCATCACGATCAGCACGCCGATCGCGAGCAGGATGAACAGCCAGGTGCCGCTGGTCTTGGACAATCCCAGCATGAAATCGCCGACCGCATGCGGCACCTGCTGCAGGGTCAGCGTGAACGCCAGCGATTGCGCTGCGGCAACGATGAACAGCACGAGCCCCGCGCGCGTCGCTCCCTGGACGAAGCTGTGCGCAGCCGATGTGAAGCTGAGTTCGCGGAACACCACGCTGCCGACGACGAGTGCATAAGCCACGGCGAAGGCCGAGATTTCCGTGGCGGTGGCAAAGCCGCTCTTGAAGCCGAAGAAGATCATGAAGATCAGGCCGAACGAGGCGATCGCGCCGCTCCACAGGCCCGACACCGGCATCTGCGGCGCGATGACCTCGGCATCAGCTGGAGACTCAGTTGGAGTCTCAATTGGAGTCTTGCCGAAGATGATGGAGACGGCGATCAAGGCCAGCGCCATCAGCGCCGCGGGCAACAGCCCTGCGACGAACAGACCACCGATCGACAGGTTCGCGACGAAGCCCAGGATGATCAGGTTGATGCAGGGCGGAATAGTCTCCGCCATCACCGCGGAGGCTGCGAGCAGCGCCACGGCGCCGCCCGGATTCTGCTTGGAGCGGCGCGCGGCCGGAATCAGCACGGAGCCGACCGCGGCGACGTCGGCCATCTTCGAGCCGGAAATGCCGGAGAACAGCACCATCGAGGCCACCATCACGACGTTCAAACCGCCGCGCATGCGGCCGACCCCGCGCTGCAACAGCTCGATCAGCCGCACCGACATGCCGTTGGCTTCCATGAGGTAGCCGACGAGAATGAAGAACGGAATCGCGAGCAGCACGAAATTGTCGATGCCGCGCGCCATCTGCTGGGCGAAGATCACGCCGGGCAGCGCGCCCTCGACCCAGATGAAGATCAGCGCGGCCAGCGCCAGTGCAAAGCCGATCGGCAAGCCACCGACCAACGTCGCAAAGAAACCGATCAGCATCAGCGTGCCCGCCGACGGCACCGTGGCGGGCGACAGATAATCCCAGGCGAGATAAAGGCCGGTCACGACGGCAATCGCGACGAGGCCTCTGACGATGTCAGGGAGCGGCCTGGCGCAGAGCTGGTCGATCGCAAACACCGTCATGAACAGCGCGCCGGCGCCCATCGGGTAGAAGGTCAGCTCCAGCGGCAGGCCGGATCCGGTGGTCTGGCCCGCCGTCAGCGAGCCGAGCTTGATGGCGTTGTAGGCGACGTAGCCCGAAATCAGCACCACCAGCAGCGCGCTCGCGGCGTCGACCAGCGCGCGCAGCCGTACCGGAGCCAGATCGCGGAAGAAAGAGACGCCGACATTCTCGCCGCGCGCGAGCGCGCTCGCCGCGCCGAAGAAGGCCGATCCGACCATCAGTCCGCGCGCGACGTCGTCGGACCACTCCACCGGCGCGTTGAAGCAGAAGCGCAGCAGCACGGAACCGCAGACGACGACGAGATCCGTGGCCAGCAGGATGGCCGCGATCGCGTCGCTGAAGCGAAGCAGCAGGGCGATGCTCCCGTGGCGGCCGCCCGAGAGAGGTACGGCAGCTGTCATTGCCACGTCAGGCCTGCGTGGCGCGGATGATGTCGATCACGGCCTTGGATTCCGGCCGCGCCTTCATGAAGTTCTCGATCTGCGGCGCGACGCGCTTTTTGAACGCCTCGCGGTCGCATTCGGCCACCGTCACGCCCTTTTCGGTCAAGGCCGACAGCGCTTCCTTCTCGACGGCGAGCCCGTGGGTCCGCGTGTCGGCCGCAGCCTTCTTCGCGGCATCGAGAAATCCCTCGCGCAGCTTCGGATCCATGCGATTGTAGGTCGTGTCGCTGAAATAGATCGCGAGCGGCGAGAAATTGTGCTGCGTCAATGCATAGAATTTCGCCGTTTCGAAGAACTTGCTGGCCAGGATGGTCGGCGGGTCGTGCTCTAGCCCGTCCAGCACGCCGGCCTGCAATGCCGTGTAGATTTCGCCGAACGCCAGCGGCGTCGCGGCGGCTCCCATCAGGCGCAGGCATTCCGTGATGACGGGATTTGGCAGCGTGCGGATCTTGAGACCGGCGAGATCTTCCGGCGTCTTCACCGGCTTCCTCGCAAGTACGCTGCGTGAACCGAAATTATAGGCCCAGGCGATGATGCGGATGTTGCTGCCCTTGAGCAGCGCGTCCTCGATCGGCTTGGCCGCGCCAGCGTCGAACGCCTTGGTCTGCTGCGGAAAGCTCGAGAACAGAAAGCCGAGGTCGTAGGTGCCGACCAGCGGCACCAGATTCGCCGAGATCGAGGAGCCCGACACCATGAGGTCGATGACGCCGAGCTTCACTGAGTTGATGACGTCGATTTCCTGACCCAATTGGTTGTCGGGAAAGAACGCGACCTCGACCTGCTCACCGAGGCCGTTCGCCTTCAGGTTCTTCACCAGATTGTCGTAGTAGACCCGGCCGTTGGCGAATTTGGGATCGTTCGGCAGCGACGAGGAGCATTTCAGCTTCAGCGTCGCGGCTTCGGCGCGGCCGATGAGTGCGGGGGAAAGCACGAGGCCGGCAGCAAGTCCCGTCGACGACTTGATGAACGCGCGACGGTTCACGGGCACGATGGACATAATGCGGTTTCTCCCCAATTATTGTTTTTCGAGCAACGGTCGTTGCCGCAGCCCGTTGCGCGGACTGTATGGCCAAAGCGACGGCGCAGGCAAGGCTTGCGGCCGGCCGTTGCAAAGCGGCGTGTCGCGAGGATCAACGGCATCAGCGCGCGGCAAAACAGCCATGTTTTTGCGGGATTCTCGATCAGATCGGCATGGGGCCGATGCGCGAGAAGATGCTTTCGCGCAGCGTTGGGCATCGATCCAATTGGCGCATGGATCAATGCGCAATTCACATGGATGGCGCCAGAACGATGCCGCACCAGCTCTGGCAGACCTTCTGCCCCATTTTGCCGCAGCTCAACGTGATCCAGTGCACAGACAGACGCATGGCGGCCACCTAGAAAAGGTGACATCATCGCGCGCATTGCCGATGGAGGTGACACCATGCGCCGTCCAGTCTTTCGCAATTTGTTTCTTGCATCCGCTCTTCTCGCGCTCACGCAATTGACGATGCCGACGGGGGCCGCGGCCGAAGCGCGGCTCGCACTGGTGATCGGCCAATCGGCCTATCGCACCGTGCCGGAACTCCCCAACGCAGCCAACGACGCCAAGGGCATGACGGAGCTGCTCGGCAATGCCGGCTTCACCGTCACCACGGCATCCAATCTGGCGCAAAACGATATGCGTCAGGCGATCTCGGATTTCGCCGGCAAGGTCAGCGCCAGCGGCGCCGACACCGTCGCGCTGGTGTTCTATGCCGGCCACGGCCTCCAGATCGACGGCGAGAACTATCTCGTTCCCGTCGATCTCGACCCCAAGCGCGAAGCCGACATTCCGCTGCAGGGTGTGCGACTGAACGATTTGCTCAACACGCTCGGCGCACTGCCGACGCGGGCGCGCATCTTCATGCTCGATGCCTGCCGCAACAATCCCTTCCCTGCGCTCAGCGGCGCCGGACACGGGCTTGCGATCGTCGACACCAAGGCCGGCGCGCCGGGCTCCTTCATTTCCTATTCGACCTCGCCGGGCTCCGAAGCCGAGGATGGCTCCGGCATCGACAGCCCCTATACCACCGCGGCGCTGACCGTCGCCAAGCAGCCCAATCTGCCGATCGAGGAAGTGTTCAAGCGCATTCGCGTCGCCGTGGCGCAATCGACCGACGGACGCCAGATCCCCTGGGAAAGCTCGTCGCTGACGACTGACTTCAAGTTCTTCGGCGGCGACAGCAGCGGCAGTCAGACTGCGCTTCCTGGCGCATCCTCCATGGCACTTGCGAGCGGCACGCGCAGCCTCGAGGACTGGCGCAAGGATTTGCAGGGCAAGCCGGCCATGGTCGCCTATGAGATAGTGATCACCGACGACACCGTGCCGGCGTATCAGGCCTATATCGAGTTGTACGCTCAGGATACCCGTACGCCGCGGCTGCGCACGATTGTGGAGCGCCGGCGCCAGATGCTGGCGTGGGAGCGCGCCACCGCGATCAACACCCGCGCCTCGTTCGAGGCGTATCTGGCGAACTGGGACAACAGCGATCTGGCCGCGACCGCACGCCGGCTGCTGCTCCGCGTGCAGAACCGCAACTACGTCTTGCCTGCCGCGGTCGCGGCCGCTCCTGCCCCGGTCGCCGTCGCGATGGCCCCGACCTGCCCGTGCTCGACGCCCACACCACCGGCTTCGCCGATCAACCCGACGATCGCGCCTGTGATCAAGAAGCGCGTCGACGACACACCGCCGAAGCGCAAGGTGGTCGACACGCCGCCCAGGCCGCGCCGGCCGCCGCCTGATGAGGTGATCTACGAGCGCGCGCCGCCACCGGATCGCGGCCCGCCGCCAGAAGCCTTAGGTGTCGGAATAGGCATCGGAATTGGCATGGGCATGGGCGGTCGAGGCGGCAACTACGGCGGCCCGGGACACGGCGATGGCTACCGCAGCCGTTACTGAGACCGCTCGCGCGGCAGCCGGACGCGGACACGGGTGCCGCCACCGGGACGATCCTCAATGGCGACCGTGCCGCCGTTGCTTTCGACAACTTGCCTCACGATTGTGAGTCCCAATCCTGCGCCGCCGCTCTCGCGGCTGCGCGAGGTCTCCAGCCGGTAGAATGGATCGAATACGCGGGTGCGTTCGTCAACCGGGATTCCCGGCCCGCGGTCCTCGACCAGGAGTTCGATCACATCGGTCTCGGCGTACAACGAGATGTCCGCGGCGCCACCATAGAGGATCGCGTTGTTGACGAGATTGGCAACGACCCGAGCCATGCCCGCAGCCGAGCCGCGGATGAGGAGAGCCGGATCTTCGCAGGTGAGCGTCAGCGCTGCGCAGGCGCCCTTGCGCGCTTCGTACTCGGTCCGCGCGACGCGGGCAAGATCGACGGTTTCCGCCGACGGGCCTGCGAACGAGGCGCGGACAAAGGCGAGCGCATCATCCATCAGCGATTGCATGTCGTCGAGATCGACGGTTGCCTTGTCCCGCTGCACGCTTTCGGGCAGCAGCTCGAGACGTAGCCGCAGCCGCGTGACATAAGTGCGCAGATCATGGCTGATCGCGCCGAGCACGAGGGTGCGGCTGCGCAGCAGTTCGGCGATGTTCGCCTGCATGGCGTTGACGGCGCGGATCAGCGCCCGGACGTCGGGAGCACCCCGCTCGCTGACCGGCATGGTCTCCATGGCAGCGCCGAAGCGCTCGATGGCGACGGTCAACTCGGACAGCGGCCTGGTCTCGTGGCGGACCGCGAGCAAGGCCGCCAAAGCGACGACGAAGCCGAGAATTCCGGCCAGCAGGCCGACAGGAATGCCGAGCAGGCGAAGGCTGAGCTCACCTGCGGTCTCGATCACCAGATAGCCGCCGCCAGCAAGTTCAATGACAGCTTGCAGGCGCGAGGTGACGAGATCACGCAAGCGGGCCACCTGTTGGCCGTCCCTGACGTTGACGAAGGACAGTGCGACCAGCCGCTCCGCTGGCACACCGCTCAGCGCGCGCAACCGTTGCTCCGCGCTGCCCAGGAAACGGCCATGCAACGGGTTGGGCGGCACGTCCTGACGCACGACGGGCTTAAATCGCGCCGTCGTGGCCGCGCGCAGCACCAGGTCGCGATCGTCGCGCGGGACCCTGTCGATCGCCTCCGCCAAGGCGGCGACCTGCGCGAGCAAAGCGGCAAATCCGGACGGCTCGCCGCGGCCGCGCTGCTCCACCAAATAGATGGCGACCGACAGCAACTGCACGAGAATGATGGCGCCGACGACGATAAGGCCGAGGCGGGCGGCGATGTGAAGCCTGCTCATTCCGCACAGGCTCCGTGCTCAGAGCGGGCGAACGTCAGCACTGAAGAGATAGCCGCCATTGCGCACGGTCCTGATCGAGAACGCAGCCTTGGGATCCGCGGCGACGAGCTTGCGGCGCAGCCGGCTAACCGACACGTCAATGACGCGGTCGAACGGATCCGCGGTCCGGCCGCGTGTCCAGTCGAGCAACTGGTCGCGGGACAGCACCCGCTTGGGCCGTTCGAGGAAACATGCCAGCAGATCAAACTCCGCTGCCGTCAACTCGACGACACGGTTCTGGTCGTTGGTCAGGCTGCGCCCGTCGAGATCGGCCACCAGCCTGCCGAAAGCAATTCGCCGCGGCGGCGGCATCTGCAGCGGGCCGTCCACACGCCGCAAGACGGCCTTGATGCGCGCCAGCAATTCCCGAGGATTGAAAGGCTTCGGCAGATAATCGTCGGCGCCGAGCTCCAGGCCGATGATGCGGTCGACATCGTCGGCCTTGGCCGTCAGCATCAGGATCGGCGTGCGGCTCTTGCTGCGCAGGCGCTGGCAGATCGACAGTCCGTCCTCGCCCGGCAGCATGATGTCAAGCACGATGAGATCCGGGCATGCCTGCATCAGCGCCCGGTCCATCGCCGCGCCGTTCTCGACGCAAACCGGCGCATAGCCCTCCCGCGTCAGCAGGTCCGCCAAGAGCGCGCGGATCTCGCGGTCGTCCTCCACGATCATGATCGTCCGAGTGTCCATCGCGGCCTCTATCGAGCAGCCCGCTGGCAGGAATGTGGCGACCCCGTCACTCGTTACAAAACGTTACACTTCCGGCCTCGCCGGCAATATCACGGCAAAAGATCGAGGCGAGATTGGCCCCATGCGGCGACCGGTCTCGTTCCGGCGCGTCCTCACAAACAGGAGTATCCGATGAAACCCATTCTGGCTTCGCTATCACTCGCAACGGTGCTGGCCCTCACGGGAGCCTCCGGTGCAAACGCCTGGGTTCGCAGCGGCGGCGTCACGACTTGGCGAGGTACCTACTACGGCAGCGCCAGCGGCGGATGCGCCGGCGGAACCTGCTCGCGTTCGGCTTCGGTGACGGGACCTTATGGCGGCACGATCGCACGCAGCGGCAGCATCACGCGCGTCGCTCCGCATGCATTCGACTACACGCGCACCACGACGGGTCCGAACGGCAACAGCGTGACGCGCAGCGGCACGGTCGGGACTCATCCCTATTACGGATACCGGTACTGACCCTCGCGCCGCACGACCGTGAATTCCGGCCGGGGTCAGAACACTGGCCGCGGACTGCCTTCCTCCAACTTGCAAGCATGGATATCTCGAATGCGACGATTGACGATCTTGGCGTCGGCCGCGGCAGCCGCACTGGCCGCAGGTTCGACCGCGCTAGCCTTCACCCCCAGCCCTCACCCCGGCATGTCCGACGGCCTCACCGAAGTCAGCGGCGGCTGCGGACCCGGCTGGCACCTGACGGCCAACGGCCTGTGCCGGCGGACCATCGTGCCCTACGCCCATCCACCCTATGCCTATGCGGCGCCTCCCTATCCTGGGGCCTGTTGGTGGACCAGCACGCCATTCGGCGTGCGGAGGGTCTGCGCATGGTGAGACCTGTACAGCTACGGGAGCTGCGACGCGCGATCGCGGCCATCATCGCCGCGTTGGTCGCGATATCGTCCGCGGGCGCCGCGTCCGCCCAGCAACCGCGACAGGAGATACGCCAAGCGTGCACCGCGGACATGCGCGCGCTGTGCTCCGGCATCATGCCGGGAGGCGGCCGCGTCAAGCAGTGCATGATCGAGCATTTCAACCAGCTGTCGGATGGCTGCAAGAGCGCGCTGAAGCAGGCGCAGGCGTCGAAGCCATAGGGCGTGCCTCGCGGGAGTGCGCGTGGGGCTCGCAGACGCGATAAGTGCCGCGAGCCCTGCGGTGTCGCACGATATACAGGCGAGGCCGGCAACCCCATGTTTGCCGACGACCGGCAGCTGTGGTCTGGTCGACCAACGGAACACTTCGGGGATTCGCTGCTGATGGCGCAGGACGCTCACACCGCAACATCATGGCCGCTGTTTCGCTCACTCGCGTCCTATTCGCTGCCGGGCGATTTGATGGCCGGCCTGACGCTCGCGGCAATCGCGATCCCAGAGCAGATGGCCACGGCGCGGCTCGGCGGCTTCGCGCCGCAGATCGGCTTCTTCGCCTTCATGGCGGGATCGCTCGGCTTTGCGATGCTCGGCGGAAACCGCTTCCTGTCCTGCGGCGCCGATTCCACGATCACGCCGATCTTCGCCGGCGGGCTGGCGGCGCTGGCCGCCGCCGGCTCGCCTGAGTATCAGGGCCTCGCGATCGCGCTGGCACTGATGGTCGGCGCAATGATGCTGGCCGGCGGCGCCTTCCGCCTCGGCGGCATCGCCAATCTCTTGTCCGTGCCCGTCATGGTCGGTTTCCTCGCCGGCATCTCCGTCCACATCATCGTGTCGCAATTACCGGGCGTGCTGGGCCTGGACTCGCCGAACGGGCCGACGCTCGATCGCATCGGTGTGCTCGCAAGCGAGCTCGGCCGCACCAATCCCTTCACGCTATGCATCGGCTTCGGTGTGCTGGCCGTGGTCTTCGTCGCCGAGAAGATCAGCGCAAAAATTCCGGGCGCGCTGATCGGGCTCGTCGCCGCGACCCTGGCCACGATCGCGCTCGGCCTCGAGAGCAAGGGCGTCAATGTCGTAGGCCTCGTGCCGGGGACGCTGCCGCGGCCGACCTTCCCCGAGCTTGCACCGGAGCAATGGGTCCGCCTCGTGCCGCTCGCCTTTGTCATCACGGTCGTGGTGATGGTGCAGACCGCGGCGACGACGCGCTCATTCCCGTCCGATCCCGACAAGCCGGCCGATGTCGATCGCGATTTTCTCGGCGCGGGCGTAGGCTGCGTACTGTCGGGCCTGTTCGGCGCGTTTCCGGTCAACGCCAGCCCGCCGCGGACGGGCATTGTCGCCGAGACCGGCGGACAATCGCAGCTCGCGGGTCTCGCCGCCGCTGCGATCGTGCTGGCGCTGCTCGCGTTTGGAACGGGATTGCTGCAGCACGTTCCAGACGCAGCCCTCGGCGGCATCCTGCTGTTCGTCGCGCTGCGCATCATCCGCGTGAAGCAGATCGTCACGATCTATCGCCAATCCCCCAGCGAATTCCTGCTGATCGCCGCCACCGCCGCGCTGATCATCGTGCTGCCGATCCAGCAAGGCGCGTTCCTCGGCATCGTGCTGTCGCTGCTGCACGGCATCTGGAGCACGACGCGCGCGCGGCTGGTCGAGTTCGAGCGCGTGCCGGGCACCACGATCTGGTGGCCGGCACATCCGCACATCGCCGGCGAGCGCATCGCCGGCGTCGCCGTGCTCGGGCTGCAGGCGCCGCTGTCCTTCCTCAACGCGCCCGGCTTTCGCAGCGACGTGATCAAGGTGCTCGGCACGATGCCGCCACAGCTGCTGGTGCTGGAGGCGAGCGGCATGGTCGAGATCGACTTCACCGCCGCGCAGATCCTGCTGGACGTGTTCAGGGCGTGCAGCGAACAGGGCGTCACCGTCGCGCTGGCCCGGCTGGAATCAGTGCGCGCGCAGGACGCGTTCGAGCGGTTTAGATTGTTCGACGCCCTGCCGAGAGAGCGTGTCTTCCACAGCGTCGACGAGGCCGTGCGGAAGTTGGCGCGATAACTGGGCTCACTGCGCCAATGGCGGGTGATCGCGCTGGATCGTTTCGCGGATCCAGCTGGCATGGATCGCGCGAAACAGGATTTGCGCCGTCTTGAGGTCGTTCGCCTTCATGCAGAGATCGACGATGCGACGGACTGCGTCGTCGCGCATCAGTCCATCCGAGATCTTCATCGCGATTTCCATCGCGACTTTCGCCGCGCGCTCGTAGCGCTCGCTGTCGCGCTTGTCGCTGCGCGCGCTACCTGCCGCGCTCGCCGCAGCGGCGTCACAGATCGCACGGATGCGCTCGGCGGCCTCGATGTCGCCGAGCGGCCGTTCGATCGCTTCGTCCCAGACGTCCTGACGCGTCTTGCGCGCGAACCACTGCATTGCCTGCTCCGTGGTGAGGGAGCGAGCATAAACGGCGGCCACGCCGCGCGCTACGCCTCCGGTACGATCTTCCCGGGATTGAAGATGTTCTGCGGATCGAGCGCCTTTTTCAGCGCCCGCATCGCGTCGATCGCCTCGGGGCCGAGCTCCGCCTTGAGGTATTTCTGCTTGCCCTGACCGATGCCGTGCTCGCCGGTGCAGGTGCCGTCCATCGCCTGCGCGCGCTCGACCAGCCGATGCATGAACTCCTCGCCGCGCGCCATCTCGTCGGCATCGTTGGTGTCGCAGACCAGCGAGCAGTGGAAATTGCCGTCGCCGACATGGCCGACGATCGGCGACAACAGGTTGAGGCGCTTGAGATCTTCCTCGGTCTCGCCGACGCATTCGGCAAGCCGCGAGATCGGCACGCAGACGTCGGTCGCGACCACCCCGATGCTGTCGCCGGGCCGCAGCGCTTTCACCGACCAATAGGCGTCGTGCCGCGCCTGCCACAGCTTTGTGCGATCCTCCGGCTTGGTGGTCCAGGAGAAGTCGCCGCCGCCGCAATCCCTGGCGATCTCGCCGAAGGCCTTGGACTGTTCGGCGACCTCGATCTCGCTGCCGTGGAATTCCATCAGCAGCAGCGGCGTTTCGGGCAGGGTCAACTTCGAATAGGCGTTGCAGGCCCGCACCTGCGCGGCGTTGAGCAGCTCGATGCGCGCCACGGGAATGCCGGTCTGGATCGCCAGGATCACGGCCTGACACGCCCCGTGCACGGTCTCGAACGACACCGCTCCGGCCGCGATCGTATCGGGGATGCCGCGCAGGCGGATGGTCAGCTCCGAGATGATGCCGAGCGTGCCCTCGGCGCCGACGAACAGATGCGTCAGGTCGTAGCCGGCGGATGATTTCTTCGCACGCGTGCCGGTCGTGATGATCTCGCCGTCGCCGCGGACCACTTTCAGCGCCAGCACACTGTCGCGCATGGTGCCGTAGCGCACCGCATTGGTGCCGGAAGCGCGGGTCGAGGCCATGCCACCGAGGGAAGCGTCCGCGCCGGGGTCGATCGGGAAGAACAGGCCCTGGTCGCGCAGATGCTCGTTGAGCGCCTTGCGGGTCACCCCGGGCTGGATCACGCAGTCGAGGTCCTCGGCATGCACCGCGAGCACCTTGTTCATGTCGCGCAGGTCGATGCAAATTCCGCCGGCGGGTGCGTTGACCTGGCCCTCGAGCGAGGTGCCGGTGCCGAAGGCGATGACAGGCACGCCGTTTTTCGCGCAGATCCGCACCACGTCCTGGATGTCGGCAGTCTCCTGCGCCATCACCACGCCGTCCGGCGGCTGGTTCACGATCCATGTGGTGGTATGGCCGTGCTGCTCGCGGACGGCTTGCGAGGTGATGAGGCGGTTGCCGAACCGCGCGGCAAGTTGCTCCAGCGCGCTCGCGAGGGCTTTCGGCGCCGGCCGCGGCGGATTATTGGTGATGGTCGTACCCACGGACGTTCCTCCCGACGAGACGAACCGTGGCAAAGGACATCTCACCGGTCAAGTCAAGCGACCGGACGCATAGCTGGGGAAGGACACATGCCGGAGACTGCTGCCACAACGATCGAGGGCGTGCCGTTCCGCTCGTCAATCATGCAGATCGAGCCGCAATGGATCGACTACAACGGCCACCTCAACATGGCCTATTACAACGTGATGTTCGACCGCGCGATCGACCAGATGTGGCTGACGCTCGGGATCGGACCGGGCTACATGAAGGAGCGCGGCGGCTCGACCTTCACCGCCGAATGCCACGTGCGGTATTTGCGCGAAATCCACCTCGACGATCTCGTGCAGGTCTCGGTCTGGCTGCTGGAAGCCGACGACAAGCGGCTGCACACCTTCCAGGAGCTGCGGCACGCGACCGAAGGATGGCTGTCCGCCACATCGGAAAACATGTCGCTTCACATCGACATGGGCTCACGAAAGGTGGCGGCTTTTCCCCCAGACATCCGTGAGCGCATCGCAGCGGTGGTCAAGGCCCACAGCGCCGTCCCGCGGCCCGAGGGCATCGGCCGGAACGTGGCGATGCCCTCGAAGCGGTAAGCGCGCTAAACCCTGTTACGACCCCGTGCCAGTCCGACAACGGCCGAGACCAGGAACAACACGACTGCGATGAAGAAGATGATCTTGGCGATTTCGATCGACGCGCCGGCGAGGCCGCCAAAGCCCAGGATACCGGCGATCAGGGCGATAACCAGAAACGTAACTACCCAGCTAAGCATGATCCGAACCTCTGTTTCGATGTCTGTCTGCGATCGGCGCGGCTGACGCGCCTCACTTGCAGAACCAATGGCCAACTCGGAACAATGGTTCCGGGCCGCTGAAGCCGGAAATTCGCCTGACCGACAGGAACAAATTGGCTTTCGGCGCACGTGGAAAACCCCTGTCCGCGGCCCCATATAGGGACCAATCCCTGTTAAGAAGGCTCCCCTTTCACCACCCCGCGGTGCCAACGTGGGGCAAATGATTCGCATGACCGAGCCGAGCAAGATCACGTCCCAGAGCGTCCCCGACCACCAGCCCGCAGCCGGCGGCATCGCCGCGCGTGCGCGCGCCTCGGTAGGCCCGCAATACCTGTCCGGGCTCAATCCGGAGCAGCGCGAGGCTGTGGAGACGCTGGACGGGCCGGTTCTGGTGCTGGCCGGCGCCGGCACCGGCAAGACCCGCGTGCTGACCACGCGCATCGCCCACATCCTGAGCCAGGGCCGCGCCCGCCCATCCGAAATCCTGTCGGTGACCTTCACCAACAAGGCCGCGCGCGAAATGAAACATCGGCTCGGTCAGATGCTCGGCCATGCCGTCGAAGGCATGCCGTGGCTCGGCACCTTCCACTCCATCGGCGGGCGCATCCTGCGCACCCACGCCGAGCTGGCGCAGCTCAAGTCGAACTTCACCGTGCTCGACGTCGACGATCAGGTCCGACTGCTCAAGCAGCTTCTGCAAGCCGACAATATCGACGACAAGCGCTGGCCGGCGCGCATGCTGGCCGGGCTGATCGACGGCTGGAAGAACCGCGGCCTGACGCCGTCGCAGGTGCCGTCGGGCGAAGCCGCCGTGTTCGCCAACGGCAAGGGCGGCAAGCTCTATGCGAGCTACCAGGAGCGGCTGAAGATCCTGAACGCCGCCGATTTCGGCGATCTGCTGCTCGAGGACATCCGCATCTTCCGCGAGCACCCGGATATCCTGCGGCAGTACCAGCAGCGCTTCAAATTCATCCTGGTCGATGAGTATCAAGACACCAACGTCGCTCAATATCTGTGGCTGCGGCTGCTGTCCCAAGCGCCGACTTCTTTTGCCTCTCCCCGCGTGCGGGGAGAGGTCGGATCGCCCGGCAGCGCAATTGCGCGCCCGAGCGATCCGGGTGAGGGGGACTCTCAGCAAGCTGAGCTCGTGGAGGCAGCCCCTCATCCTGACCTTCTCAGCGTGAGCGAAGCTCGTCGCGACCCCGCAAGCGGGGAGAAGGAGCAGACGCGCCACGTCAAAAACATCTGCTGCGTCGGCGACGACGACCAGTCGATCTATGGCTGGCGCGGCGCGGAGGTCGACAACATCCTGCGCTTCGACCATGATTTCCCCGGCGCCAAGGTCATCCGCCTCGAGCGCAACTACCGCTCGACGGGCCACATCCTCGCCGCCGCCTCGCACCTGATCGCCCACAACGAGGGCCGGCTCGGCAAGACGCTGCGCACCGAGGACCAGGACGGCGAGAAGGTCACGGTAACAGGCTCTTGGGATTCGGAAGAGGAAGCCCGCGGCATCGGCGAGGAGATCGAGCAGATCCAGCGCCAGGGCGACAAGCTCAACGAGATCGCGATTCTGGTGCGCGCTTCCTACCAGATGCGCGAGTTCGAGGACCGCTTCGTCACGCTCGGCCTGCCCTATCGCGTCATCGGCGGCCCGCGCTTCTACGAGCGCGCCGAGATCCGCGATGCACTGGCTTATCTCCGCGTCATCAATTCACCGGCCGACGATCTCGCCTTCGAGCGCATCGTCAACACGCCCAAGCGCGGCCTGGGCGATGCCACCGTGCAGATGCTGCACGATCACGCCCGCAAGCGCCGCATCCCGCTGTTCGAGGCGGCGCGCGCGGTGGTCGAGACCGATGAGCTGAAGCCGAAGGCGCGCGGCTCCTTGCGCGACGTCGTCGCCCAGTTCGACCGCTGGCGCGCCCAGCGCGAGGTCACCTCGCACACCGAGCTCGCCGAGATCGTGCTCGACGAGAGCGGCTACACCGAGATGTGGCAGAAGGACCGTTCGGCGGACGCCGCGGGTCGGCTCGAAAACCTCAAGGAGCTGGTGCGCTCGATGGAGGAGTTCGAGAACCTGCAAGGGTTTTTGGAGCACATCTCACTGGTGATGGACCGCGACAGCGGCGCCGACGAGGACGCGGTGTCGCTGATGACGCTGCATTCGGCCAAGGGGCTGGAATTCGACAACGTGTTCCTGCCCGGCTGGGAGGAAGGCCTGTTTCCGAGCCAGCGCACGTTGGACGAACAGGGCCGCGCCGGCCTCGAGGAAGAGCGCCGGCTCGGTCATGTCGGCCTGACCCGGGCCCGCCGCCGCGCCAAAATCTATTTTGCCACCAACCGCCGGATCCACGGCACCTGGTCGACCACGATCCCCTCGCGCTTTCTCGACGAACTGCCCGCGGCCAATGTCGAGATCACGGAATCCAAGGGCGGCTCGGCCTGGGGCGGCACCGGCGGCTACGGCGCCTCCCGCTTCGACGACATGGAAGCGTTCGGCTCCACCTATTCGACCCCGGGCTGGCAGCGCGCCCAGGCCAATCGCAATCGCGGCGGCGGTGGCGGCGGCAATGGCGGCCGCGGCAGTTTCGAGGAACAGGCCTCGTCGTTTTCGTCCCAGTCGTCCTCGCCCGATTTCGGCAGCTTCTCCTCGCGCCGCCGCGGGCCGCTGACGATCGAGGGCGAGCTGGTGGCCAAATCCACCGGCACGACCTCGGAATTCTCCCTCTCCGACCGCGTCTTCCACCAGAAATTCGGCTATGGCCGCGTCACCAAGATCGACGGCAACAAGCTCACCATCGCCTTCGACAAGGCGGGGGAGAAGAAGGTCGTGGACAGTTTTGTGCAGCGGGCGTGAGGCCTGCATGCCGCACTACATCGCCATCATCGAGGACGCCGGCCCGGACGAAGCCGTCGGCGTGTGGTTTCCGGACCTGCCCGGCTGCATTTCCGGCGGCGACGACGTCGATGAGGCCCTGGAGAATGCGCCCGAGGCACTCGCGTTCTATGCACAGGAACTGACCGCGGACGGCCGCCAGCTTCCCCCGCCGCGGACATTGGACGAGCTCAAGGCCGACCCTGATGTCGCCGACGAGCTCGGGAAGCACACGGTCGCCCTGATCGAATGGCCACCCCTCACTGAGGCCACGGAGTGAGGACTGTTCGCCGCACTGGTCGGACTCTCGACAGTTCAGGTCCGAACAGCCCTTGACCACCGTGAACTTCCCCGTATCAGATGCGGCCATGGTCCGGGGCTCCATCACACTGATCTTGCTGGCATTGGGTATGCCGTCGCTTGCGGCGGCGGAGACCATGAGCTTTGGCGATGCGATCGGGCTGCTGGCGAAAAGTTGCGGCGCGGAAATCGTCGCCAATTGCCGCGGCGTCAACCCGGATTCGACCCGCCTGAAGGAGTGCCTCTCGCGCAACCGCGACGTGCTCTCGCAGCAGTGCCAGAGCGATTATCTCGGTGCCTTCGACGCCATCCAGAAGCGCGTCGCAGCCCGTGTCACCGTGGCGAACGTCTGCCAGCGCGAGATCGTCAAGGTCTGCGGCGGCTCGACCAAGGAGACCAGCAAGGCGGTCCCCTGCCTGGTCTCGACGCCCAAGGGCATCAGCAACAATTGCCTGAAGGCCGTTGACGACGCGGGGTATCGGTGATGCCAGCGACGAGGCTTTCCACCGCCGGAATATGCATCGCGCTCGGCCTCGCTTTGCTCGCGGGCACAGCGGAAGCGCAGACGGCGCCGCCAACCCGCGACGACATCGTCGGCAAGCTCAACCATTTCGAACAAGCCGCCGAGATCGATCTCCCCGCGCTGAAGCTGCAGGTGATGGAGCGGGCCAAGGCCAGGATCAAGAACGATCCCGGTCCGGTGAACCGGCCGCTGATCGCGCCTGATCTGGTCAATCTGCCGACCTTCACTGCGCAGATCCAGTTCGACGCCGACACGCCGATCATCCAGCCGGCGTCCTACCAGACCGTCGGCCGCCTCGCCGATGCGCTGGTCCATGCCTCGCTGCTGCCCTACACGTTCCTGATCGTCGGCCATGTCGAATCCAACGCGAAGACGCGCGAGGCCAACGCGATCCTGAGCCAGCGCCGGGCGGACGCGATACGCGACGTGCTGGTGAACACGTTCAAGATCTCGACCAAGCGGCTGCATCCGATCGGCCTCGGCGAGGAGCAGTTTCTCGACCGGGCCAGGCCGACCTCAGCCGCCAACGCCCAGTTGCAAATCCTGACCTACGCCAAGGTACCGGAGGAAGCGCCTGCGCATCCGGCTGCGACACCTGCGCCTGCAGCGAAAAAGCCCGCCAAGAAGCGCTGAGCGGACGCGCCACGGCGTCTGACGCAACCCTTTGAAGTCACGTTTCTTTTGTGACCTGTCTCACAGCGCAACAGCGCGGTTTCGCGCGACAATTACGCCGGTTTGTGCACCGCCCTATCAGGTGCTATAGGCTTTTTTCGCCCTGCCCGACCCCATGCTGCACGAGACCGAGATGGCCAGTTATTTTCAACGTCAGCTGGCCGACTACGTCGAATATCATCGCGATCCCTGGAACTGCGCGATGCACGTGGTCGGCATCCTCCTGCTCTTCACCGGCGCCGTGCTGCCGCTGACGCTGGTCCATTTCCCGGTGTTCGGGATCGAGGTCAGCCTGGCCATGGTTCTTGCCCTGCCGGTGCTGGCCTACTGGCTGATGCTGGACGCCGGGATCGGGCTCGGCATCCTCGCCTCGATGATCGTGCTGCTTTCGGTCGCAACCGCGATTGGCAATCAGGTCTCGATCGTCATGATGTGGTCGATTTTTGTGGTGCTGATCGGGCTCGGCGTCGCGTCGCAAATCGTCGGTCACAAGGTTTTCGAGGAGCGGCAGCCGTCGATGGTCGACCACCCCACGCATTTTCTGCTTGGACCGATGTTTGTCATGGCAAAATTATTCATTGCATTGGGCTTCCGTCGCGACCTTGCCGCGATTCTGGCGCCTGCTCCGACCAATTCCCTTTCAACCCGATAGTTCTAGACGCGAAACAGCAAACCTACTGCATGGCTCTCGTACTGGTTACCGGTGGCAGCGGCTTCATCGGACATCATCTTGTAGAAGCGCTCCGCGCCCGTGGGCAGCGGGTGCGTGTTCTCGACGTCCGTGCGCCTGCCGCGCCGTATGCCGACGTTGAATATGCCCAAGGCTCGGTGCTCGACGGTGCCGCGGTCGATGCCGCGATTGCTGGGGTCGATCAGGTCTATCACCTCGCGGGCCTGCCCGGCATGTGGGTCGCCGACAAGCAGGCCTTTCACGACGTCAATTGCCGCGGCACCGAGATCGTGCTCGCGGCCGCGATGAAGCGCGGGGTCTCGCGCTTTCTGCACTGCTCGACGGAATCGATCCTATTCCCCTATTCCGACCTCAACGGTGTTCCCGCCGAAGAGGCGCTGCAGCCGGCCGATGCGATGCCGGGCGCCTACACGCGGTCGAAATCGCTGGCCGAGCATTGCGCCGCGAAGGCCGCAGCTGAAGGTTTTCCGCTGGTGATCGGCACCCCGACCATGCCGATCGGTGCTGCCGACCACAATCTGACGCCGCCGACTGCGATGCTGTGGTACTTCCTGCAGAAGAAAGTGCAGCCGCATCTCGACTTCCCGGTCAATCTCGTCGACGTTCGCGACGTTGCCATGGGCCTCGTGCTGACCATGGAACGCGGGCGTAACGGCCAGCGCTACATCCTCGGCGGCGACTGCGTCAGGCTCGGCCAGATTCTGCGGATGATGTCCGCGATGAGCGGCCGCCGGCAATTCCCGGTCGTCGTTCCCGGCAAGATGGCCGAGCTGTCCGGCATCATGCTTGAATATCTCTCTGACCGCATCACGCGCAGGCCGCCCAACGGCACCGCCGAGGGCGTGCGCATTGCGCTCGCCGCGAGCGACCTCTCGATCAGCAAGGCGCGCACCGAACTCGGCTACGCGCCGCGCCCGATCGAGCCGGTCCTGCGCGAAACCATCACCCATCTTCTCGCCCGCGGCGGCGCGCTTGCCTCCGGCGCCATCGAGCATCACGCGCTCTCCTCGCGCGCCAGCTGAGCTGCCGCCCAACCCAAAGAACCTTTCCGCATGTCCTTCGATTTCAGCAAGCTTCTCTCTGTCGCCTGGGGTGGTTGGACCACGACTTGGCCGACGCAACTGCTCGCCCTGATCTGGCTCGCCTGGCTCGCAAGCTGGGTCGGCGCCTCGTTCTGGCAGGGCCGCACCCAGAAGCAGGTAATGACGCTGGAGTCCGGCCGCTATCGCATCCCGATCCTGGTCGGCGGCATCCTGTTCACGCCATGGACCGCGGAAGTGCTCGGCGAGAAGCCGCTCTGGGTGTTCAGCAATACAGCTGTCTACGTGGTGGCGCTGATCGTGCTGGCCGGGATCTCCTTCACCTGGTGGGGACGGCTGCATCTCGGACAATTCTGGTCCAACACCATCACCCACAAGCAAGACCACCGCGTCATCGACACCGGCCCGTACGGCATCGTACGCCATCCGATCTACACCGGCCTGATCCTCGGCATGCTGGTGACGGGCATCGCGGTCGGCACGGTGACCGCGATGCTCGGCGCGATCCTGATCTCGCTCGGCATGTGGCAGAAGGGCCGGATGGAAGAAGTGTTCCTGTCCAAGGAGCTCGGCGAAGACGCCTACGGCGCCTATTGCCGCCGCGTGCCGATGATCATCCCGTTCCTGTCGCCGCGCTGAGAGCGGCGGACGCGCCCCACATTCGCTGTCGTCCCGGCCTTCGCCGGACGACAGCGAGAGGAACTGCCTTCCCTCCAGCCCGTTAGCCTCTCGATACCTGCCACTGACCGCAGAGCATCGAGCCATGTCCGACGCCTACGATTATTTTCGCGAGCACGCGATCGCCGCCGTCCGCAAGGCGCGGGCGCTGCCGCCGGGGCGGCCGAAGCAGAAGCAGCGCACCGTGGCGCGTGTCTATCATCTCCTGTCCAGGGAGGCCGCGCTCGCGCCGAACATCCATCATCTGGATGATTTTCGCGCGGCGCGCCGGGCAGAGCGGCAGATCGGCCACTGATCTCCGGGCCCCGCTTGCCGGCATTCGTCCCATGCAAATTCGAACGGCTGCCATTCCACGGGAATAGAGCCCCGCGGCCCATCGCACAGGTTGACGTCTGCCCCGCCAGCCCGTTGGATGCGCCCGCAAACAGGGGCTTCTCATGACGTTTTCCAGCATCTTTGCGCAGTTCGTTGCGCTTCTCGGCGGCATCGCGCTGCAATGGCGGAAGCTGTCAGGCACCGTGCCTGCGCCGGCCTGGGGCCAGTCGCCCGCGATTCCCGAAGCAAAACCGCAAGGCGCCATTCCGACACTGAAGATGCCGACGGCGCGGGGCTGGAGCGAAGGACAGAAGCCGACGGTCGCACCCGGGCTCAAGGTCAATGCGTTCGCGACCGGCCTCGACCATCCGCGCTGGATCGAGGTGCTGCCCAATGGCGACGTGCTGATCGCGGAGGCGACGCAGATCGCGGGGGCGCCGCGGTCCGTGTTTCACTACGCAATGCAAGCGACGATGCGGCGCGCCGCCGCGCTCGGCGTCAGCGCCAACCGCATCACGCTGCTGCGCGACAAGGATGGCGACGGCGTCGCGGAGTATCGCGGCGCGTTCATGGAAAACCTCAGCCAGCCGTTCGGCATGGCGCTGGTCGGCGACACCTTCTATGTCGGCAACACCGACGGCGTGATGGCCTTCCCGTACGTGGCGAATGCCGATCGCATCACCGCGCCGGGCAAGCGCCTCACCACTTTCAAGCCGAGCGGCCACTGGACCCGCAGCCTGCTCGCAAGCCCCGACGGCAAGAAACTCTATGCCGGCGTCGGCTCGCTCAGCAACATCGGCGAGATGGGCATGGAGGTCGAGGAAGGCCGCGCCGCGGTCTACGAGCTCGACCTCGTCGCCGGTACGCACCGCATCTTCGCCGCCGGCCTGCGCAACCCGGTTGGTCTCGCCTGGGAGCCGACGACCGGTGTGCTCTGGACCGTCGTCAACGAGCGCGACGGCCTCGGCGACGAAACGCCGCCGGACTATCTGACCTCGGTGCGCGACGGCGGTTTCTACGGCTGGCCCTATTGCTACTGGGGCAAGACGGTGGATGACCGCGTGCCGCAGGATCCGGCGATGGTCGCCAAGGCACTCACGCCTGACTACGCGCTCGGCGGCCACACCGCCTCGCTCGGCCTGTGCTGGATGCCCGCGGGCACGCTGCCGGGCTTCCCCGACGGCATGGCGATCGGCCAGCACGGCTCGTGGAATCGCAGCACGCTGTCCGGCTACAAGCTGGTGTTCATCCCGTTCGAGAACGGAAAGCCTTCGGGTCCAGCACGCGACATCCTGTCCGGCTTCCTCGCGCCGGACGAGAAAGAATCCTACGGCCGTCCGGTCGGCGTCGTGATCGGTCCCGACAAGAAATCGCTGCTGATGGCCGACGACGTCGGCAACGTGATCTGGCGCGTGACGGGCGCTTGAAGGTTATGTTCCAACGCTAAGCGTGGTGCGCTGCTTGCGGAGCAGCGCGATCACCGACAGTGCCGTGATCAACCCGGTCTTGGGATTCTCGGAGGGGACGTTCTCGATTGACATCGAGAAGCGCGCGGAATCCGACTCGACCTCGATGCGATGAACATTGCGCGTCACGGTCGGGTCGGCCCAGATTTGCACCTGGGTGCGATCCGGCCCGACGCCCGCGAGCGACAGCGCGACCGCGACGTTGAGATTGGCCGGAAAGCCTTTCGCTGCCTCTCGCGCGGTCCCCTCGAACAGCTTGAGCGGCTCGCGCAGATTGTCGATATCGATGTTGTTCTGGACGATGAACGGCGCGCCCTTCAAGCCGTCGATCGGCTTGCGCGTCACCATCTTCACCGAGTGAATTGTGCCGATCGCGGCGGCGTTGACGGCGTCGAGCCCGATCAGCGCGCCGGTCGGCACGAGGATGCGGCCGCCATTGGCCCGGGCGAGATCGACGAGATCAAAATTGTCGAGCAGCCCACCGACGCTGACAACGACCGCGGCCCTGCCGCGTTTCACCGCGGGCTCGACGATCGCGCGGAGTTGGCTGCTCGGCGCGCACTCCACCACGATATCGGCGGCGTCGCCGAGCTGGTCGAGCGGCAGTAGGGATGGCGGACGACGCAGGCTGCCGAGCAATTTCTGATGCTTTGCAGGATCGCGCACCGCCACGGCGGAGAGCGTCAATCCCTCGATGCCCTGATCGAGCGCGGCGGCGATCTTGGTGCCGATCGAGCCGAGCCCCGCGACGGCAACCCGCAATTCGTTCGAAGCTGTCCGTTCAGCCATCGCATCACCCCTCTCGCCAAGTCGATGTCATAGCGCCTCAGGCGTCGCGCGCATAGCTGCGCAGGCGCGTCTCGAGCACGGAGAGCATTGCGTCGCGGGCGGGGTCGCGCGAGCCGCGCAGCCATGCGGCAGCGAGCGGCAGCCGGCCGACGGGCCCGATCTGCTTTGGCCGCAGCGGCACGAAGCGCACGCCTGACACCGCCATCCGCATGGTCCAGCGCGGCACGATCGCGACCCCGAGCCTGGTTGCGACGAGATTGATGATGGTCTGCTTCTCGTCGGCGACCTGCACGACGCGCGGCGTGAGGCCTGCCTGCTCGAATAGTCTTATCGTGAGGTCGTGGCTGTGCGGCCGCGAGCGACGATCCGGCACCAGCATCGCCTCCTCGGCGATCTCCGCCGGCGTGATCGACTTGCGTTTGGCCAGCGCGTGGCGCTGCGGGAAGGCCACGATGGCTGTTTCCTGCAGCAGATCGCGGAATTCGAGCCGCTTGTCCCGCTGAGCCGGTGGACGCACGAAGGCAAGATCGAGCGCGCCGGTCAGGATCTTTGGCAGCAGCCGGACGGTCTTCTCTTCCAGGAGCTGCACTGCGATATCGGGATGCTTTGCGCGAAAATCGCGCAGCAGCGCCGGTAACAGCCCCGCCGCGGCACTGTCGATGGCGCCGACCCGGAGTTTTCGAGCAGCCCCCGCGCGCGCGCGATTGCGCAGGTTGGTCTCGACCGCCTCGACGCGGGCGAGGATGGCACGGGCATCACGCAGCAGCGTCACGCCATCTTCCGTCAGCGACACCGCACGCGTCGTCCGCGCGAACAGCCGCGTGCCCAGATCCTGCTCCAGCAGCCTGATCTGGCGGCCGAGTGCGGAGGGCAGCATCTGGAGATGCTGCGCTGCGCGGCCGAAATGCAGCTGCTCGGCCGCCGCCACGAAGCATCGCAACTGATGCAATTCCATCTCGCTGTCCTCTGATCCCGTGACGGGATTATATCATTTTTTTGTATAAACCAGCGCCGATTGAGTCCCTGCCCCTCCCCGCCTAGGTTCGCTCGTGTCACGCAACCCCACCGACATCTGGACGGAGCCCTTCATGCGCACCCATTCGATTGCAGCGATCCCCGCGGACGGCATCGGCCCCGAGGTCATCTCCGCCGGCGTCCGCGTGCTGGAGGCGCTGGCCAACCGCAGCGGTGACCTCGCCTTCAACATCAAGACCTTCGACTGGGGTTCGGACTATTACAAGAAGCACGGCGTGATGATGCCGGCCGACGGTCTCGCGGAGCTCAAGAAATTCGATGCGATCTATTTCGGCGCGGTCGGTGCGCCCGACGTGCCCGATCACATCACGCTGTGGGGCCTGCGGCTGCCGATCTGCCAGGGCTTTGACCAATACGCCAATGTGCGGCCGACCAAGATCTTGCCGGGCGTCGCCTCGCCGCTGCGCAATGTCGGCGTCGGCGACCTCGACTGGGTGATCGTGCGCGAGAATTCCGAGGGCGAATATGCCGGCATGGGCGGCCGCGCCCACAGGGGTCTCCCCGAAGAGGTCGGCACCGAGGTCGCGGTGTTCACCCGCGTCGGCGTGACGCGGATCATGCGCTATGCATTCGAGCTGGCGCGGTCGCGCCCGCGCAAGTTCCTGACCGTGGTGACCAAGTCGAACGCGCAGCGCCATGGCATGGTGATGTGGGACGAGATCGCAGCCGAAGTCGCGGCCGAATTCCCCGATGTGACCTGGGACAAGATGCTGGTCGACGCCATGACGGTGCGCATGACGCTGCATCCGAAGAGCCTCGACACCATTGTCGCGACCAATTTGCACGCCGACGTCCTCTCCGACCTCGCCGGGGCGCTGGCGGGCAGCCTCGGCGTCGCGCCAACCGCCAATATCGACCCGCAGCGCCGCTTCCCCTCGATGTTCGAGCCGATCCACGGCTCGGCCTTCGACATCACCGGCAAGGGCATCGCCAATCCGGTCGCGACGTTCTGGACCGGCGCACAGATGCTGGAGCATCTGGGCGAGAAGGACGCGGCGGTGCGGTTGATGGCCGCGGTGGAGCGCGTCTGCGCGGCCGGCGTGCTGACGCCCGATGTCGGCGGCAAGGCGAGGACGAAGGACGTGACCGATGCCGTGATCGAAGCGATCCACGGATCGAACGTGTAATCCGAGCTACGTCAGCGGGAGGCGCCAGGGTTTCCGAAAAATTTTGAGCCCCCCTCTTGAAACCAAAACGGGCTTTTTTTATTTTTCCGCTGCCGCCGAGAGGTGGCGTTCCCGACGCCTGGTGGGTCGGGAAGCTGAGACGGGCACCGGTCGTGTCCGGTGTCGTTCGTATCCATTTTGCTCCTTGGAGGATCTGGCTATGCGCGCTTACGACTTCTCTCCCTTGTGGCGTTCGACCGTTGGTTTCGACCGCCTTTTCGACCTCGTTGAAACGGCACAGCGTGCCGGCGAGGACAACTATCCTCCCTACAACATCGAACGTCTCGGCGAGGATCGCTACCAGATTTCGCTTGCGATTGCGGGCTTCTCACCCAACGAGGTCGCGGTGACGGCCGAGCAGAACGCGGTGACCGTCGAGGGAAACAAGCCGGACAGAACTGAACGCGAGTATCTCTACCGGGGCATTTCCGCGCGGCCGTTCAAGCGGCAGTTTAACCTGGCCGAATATGTTCAGGTGCACAGCGCCTCGTTCGAAAACGGCCTGCTCAAGATCGAACTGGTCCGGGAAATCCCTGAAGCCATGAAGCCGCGGCGGATTGCGATCAATGCCGCGCCGTCCGGCAACGTGCATCAACTCGAGGGCAAAGCCGCCTGAATTCGGTCTGTCGGAGGCCCGGTGATCCCGCCCGATCGTCGGGCGGGATGGGCCATGGCCTTCGATCGCGTACCCGAATGCAAGTCAGAGGTTTTAGAGAAAGGAGGAGGACCTCTCATGCTCGATCATGCCGACAACATCATCGATCTGAACGCGATATTGCACCCTGGCTCCGTCTATGATCATCCCCGCGACGTCATAGCCGATCCAACTTTGTCGATCGGCGAGAAGCGCGCGATCCTAGCGTCCTGGGCTTCGGACGCAGCCAGTGTCGCCTCGAGCCCGACATTGCGGGAGCTGCCCGGCTCGGACAAAGCCGTCACCATCGACGAAATTCTGGAAGCGCTCGCGAGCCTCGACCACCATCCGAAGGGCCCTCCGGGCGGCAAGCCGGTCCGCACGCGATCCGTCGAACGAACCGGCCTCGCAGCCTAGGCAACGACAGCTCAACGGGGATTGCGATGATGCTTGATGAAGAGCTGGCCTTGTTGCGCGGCCACCGCAGCAACATCAGCCGCTATCAGCGGTTGCTCAAGACCGAGCTGACCGAGTTCGAACGGCGGTTCATCGAGAGACGTGTGTCCGAGGAGCGCTCGGCGATCGAGAAGCTCGCCGTCTCCGCCTTTCCGCTCACCTTTCAGGCTCCGAGCCGGGCGATGGGGAACGCCACCACGCGCCTGACGGCAAGCCGGCACGGGTGATCGACATGCCCGAACACCTCCCGACATTCGAAGTGTTCCTGAAGAAGTGCGGTCGAAGGACATGGCGATGGCGTGTCTGCACGACGGAAGGACGCCTGGTCATGCACGGCTTCGAAAATGGCCGACCCGCTGCCAAATATGCGGCTGACAGGGCCTTGTTTATGATGCTTCTCGCCGCGCCCTATCGCCCGGCGGGCCGGGCTTCCGCCACGGCTCGCTCCTCCTTGGCGACACCCGCATCAAGATGGCTGCCGCGGCACAAGATGCGTGAATGACAGGTGCCGCGAGGGATGGTGCCTGCATCAGCCCATCCCGACCATCTCCGTTGCTGACTGCTTACCGCCGTCCCGGCGGCGGGTTCGCCATAGCGGCTGTCGGCTCCGGCGGCGTCAGGTGGCGTGGAACGATGATGGACTGGCCGGGGGTGAGCGTCGCGTTCTCCGGCAGCGAGTTGCTCTGCGCCAGCGACCACAGCGGCACGCGATTGGCTGCCGCGATGCTCTCCATGGTGTCGCCGCGGCGCACCGGTAGCCGCACGCCACTGTCCCACAATTCGACGAGCGTATTCGCCGGCACGAGATAACGCAGCGGCACGGCATCCACCTGCGTCTGGGGCGGAATGCGCGGCAACTGCGTGACCATGTCGACGATCTGACGGTGGATGTCGTCGGACTTCTCGATGTTGATGTGGCTGACCCGCGCGTTCTCCTTCAGGTCATAGCTCGCATAGTGACCGCGATAGCCCGGCACCGCGACCACGTTGCCGCCGCCAAGCACGCTGTCGGAGAGATAGATGTTGATGAAGCGCTCGACATTGAGCGGCACGTCGCCGGTCGCATGCGCGGGATCGATGGTGATGACGAGGCTGATCGGGATGTTCTCCTTGGCCGCCATCTCGGAGATGACGATCGAGCAAAGCCCGCCCATCGAATGCCCCATCAGCACGATCGGCGCCGGCGCTTCCTTGTAGCTGGAGATCGCACGATCGCCGATCCATCGGCAGATGGTGAATTCATAGACGTTGGCCGAAAAGCCGGCCTGCGTCAGCTTCTCTTCGAGCCGGTCCATGCCGGTGGAGAAGAACGGCCCCATGGCGCCACGGAACAGGTAGATCTTCGGCGGCGGCAATGGCTCGAACGGTGGGGGCGGCGGCGCGGCGGGTGCGGCCGCGGCGGGCTTCGTCTTGGCAGGTGAGGCAGCGGTCGTCCCGGTGCTCAAGGCGAGCAGCGCAACGGCTGCCAGCGCGAGAAGTCGCCTCAAATCGATCATCAGTCCAGCAGTCCCACTCCGGGAGGCTGCAGCCTCCCCCAAAGGCGCTTAGTGACGGTCGATTGGGCGGAATTTGGGGCACGGAACCGGGGCTCGATCCGCGCTCATTCCAGCATCTCGCCCCCCAATCACTGCATGCTCTTGAGCCTGCTGCGGTGTGCGGCCTGTTTCGCGCGGTTGCCGCAGACCGCCATGATGCACCATCGTCGCGCGCGTCTGCGCGTGTGGTCAGCGAACAGCATGGTGCAGTTGTGCCCCTCGCACGCCTTGACGTTCGAAAAATCCTCGTCGCAAACGAACTTCGCCATGGCCTCGCCAACCGGCAGCAATAGCGCCTCCGGCGATCGCCAGCGCCGCCTCATTCGCAATGCCAGAGCGCCGCCATCGGCATGGCCCGGCTCGATCCGGCTGAACGCTTCGTCGCGCTCCAGCAGGCTGTTCAACGGATCGAGTTCGCGCAATGCATCCGTCGTGAGCGGTCGGCCTGCATGCTTGCGCACGAAGCCCCTGAACCATTCGCGCAAGGCGCGCGCCTGATCCGCAACCTTGTCCAGCTCGTCCGGCGTGGCGCGCGCCGTCAGCGCGTGCAGATCATCCGCGGGCACCAGCTTCGCCTGCGCCAGCCAGTCGATCAGGCCATGACCATCATCGATCCAGTCGACCGGCGTATCGAGCGGCGTCGCCACCGAGTTGAGGAAGTCGAGGCCGAGAGAGTCGGCGATGAACATGGCGGGCGGGCGGTCCATGAGCGGTCCTTGGCCGGTCGGGAGCATGGACTCAGATAACCTGATAGAACGGCGTTGACAAGTTACGGTAAGGAGACGTAACCTCTTAGTAGGCAATTTAGTGGTTACTAAGATGGAGAATGTCATGGCCGCAATCGCGTACCGCACCGCGGATGTCGAGGGCTTCAAGGTGTTCTATCGCGAGGCCGGTCGTGTCGGAGCGCCAAAACTCCTGCTGCTGCACGGCTTCCCCAGCGCAGGCCACATGTTTCGTGACCTCATTCCGCTGCTGGCGGACAGGTTTCATATCGTGGCGCCCGACCTTCCCGGCTTCGGCCAATCCGACATGCCTTCGCGCGAAAGCTTCCGTTACACGTTCGACAATTTCGCGCGCGTGATCGAACGCTTCACCGAAATGATCGGCTTCGACCGTTTCGCGGTCTACGTTTTCGATTACGGCGCGCCGACTGGTTTCCGGCTTGCGCTCAGTCACCCCGAGCGGATCACGGCAATCATCTCACAGAACGGCAACGCCTACGAGGAAGGGCTCAGCGACGACTGGACTCCGCTCAAGACCTATTGGCAGGATCCGTCGCCGGCCAATCGCGACGCGCTACGCGCGCTCCTCACGCCGGAAGCGACGCGCTGGCAGTACACGCATGGCGTCCCCGATCCGATGACCGTGTCACCGGACGGCCAGAACCTCGACAATTTCTACCTTGCGCGCCCGGGCTCGGACGACGTGCAGCTCGACCTGTTCGGCGACTACAAGAGCAACGTCGCGCTCTATCCGGCCTTCCAGGACTATTTCTGCAAGCACACGCCGCCGTTCCTCGCGGTCTGGGGCAAGAACGACCCATTCTTTATTCCGCCCGGCGCCGAAGCGTTCAAGCGCGATAATCCGAACGCCGTGGTGCAGTTCTTTGACACCGGTCATTTCGCGCTGGAGACGCACGCGAAGGAAATCGCGGACAGCATTCGTACCTTCCTGACGTAACGGGGGCTGTCCTCCGCGAAAGTTACGCCGCCAGGCTCTGCTGAGCGCGGAATGCGCTGATCGCCATATGGACGAGATGCAGCTTGCCTTTGACCGCCGGCGATATGTCGAAGGGATATGCATCGCTCATCCCGAGCGAGCGGTTGAGTTCGTTGATGCTGCGAGCAAGCGGCATCCACAGTGCCAGGAGTGCCTCGAAGTCGCTCTCGAGATAGGGATCCGTCAGGGTCTGCCGGGCGCGCTCGTCCAGCGCCAACGGCAAACCTGCGAGCGAGTCGAGCGTCGACACGATATGCAGGAAATGCGCGAACGTTTCCGCCCAATCCTCCCAGGGGTGGGACGTGGCGTACTCGCTGATGAAGCCGCTTCGGTCGTATGAACGATCGGCGCGGCTGTAATAGGAGTTGATCGCGGCCTGATAGTCCTGCGCCTGGTCACCGAAGATCAGCTTGAACGGGGCCTGGAATGTCGTGCCGTCGACGAGCAGGTCCCAATAGAAGTGACCGATCTCGTGCCGGAAATGCCCGAGCAGCGTGCGGTACGGCTCCCGGAACGCCACGCGGCGAGATTCTCGTTCGACATCGTCGGCCTCCGCAAGGTTGAGCGTGATCAGGCCCGAGAGATGCCCCGTCACGATCGGACCGACCTCGTCCGAAAGAATGTCGAAAGCCAATTCTGCGCCGTTGCGCGATGCGAGCGGAAGCTTGAGGCGACTGAGATCATAGAGAAGACGGCGCTTGGCTTCCTCCATAAGGCGCCAGAGCATGATGTTTCTGGTGCTGCCGAGGTTTGGAATTGTGCGCGTGAGGCGGCACGAGCCGCAATACCAGTCCGCGCCCTCGACACACCAGTTGCAGCCGATGATCTCGCGGTTACGGCAAGATTGATGGGATGCAAGCCTAGTCATCTCGATGCGCGAGGAGTCGAACGCCAGCTCAGTGCTGCAATTCGCGCACGCGATGTGCTCGAACGAGACAGGATGGCGGCATGACGGGCACTGAAAGATCTTCACGTGGACTGGCCCCAGACAGACGGCACACCGGAAGGCCGGCCTGTCAATTCGAGGAACTCTTGCACTTCGAGGAACTCTTGCGACCGTCGCTGTTGCCGGCGAGCAACGCACGCTGCGTCCGCAGCGCGTGCTGTCTTAACAAGCCGGCTCGCGTCGCGCTCAACTGGCTCGATTGAGGCTGCGGCTTTTTCTCAAGGACATTTTCGGAAACAGGCCGACCGGCCCACGTCCGCTCGGGCTGAACCGCCATGGGGCCGACGTTTCGTCCGCTTGTCATGCTGTAACAACACCAGATCGTACGCCGAGTTCCCTTCCTCGACCGGCGGGTGATCGAGCTTGGCTTGTGCAGATACGACAATGCCGCCGTCGGCGTGACGGCGGCATTGTCAATTCACCTGCTTGCGGCGAACGGCTTAATTCCGGGGAGCCGTTGCCGCCGCCGAGCGCGCCGACCTGGGCGCGCCGGGTTCGGCAACCGGAGCCGGTGCGCGCGATCGCATGATTGCGGCGTCGATCTCGGCAATCACGCGGCGCTGGATCGCTTCGTTCTTGTCGATCGAGATGTGGCCGACGCCGGAGCCGCGGACGTCGACATTGTCGAGCTTGCCGCGAAAACCGTCCGCGCGCTTCACCGGCTCGCCGGGGCCGTCGCCGATATAGATGTTGATGTAGCGCTCCGCGCCGGTCGACAGCTTGGTCTTGAACACGGAGTCGAGCCCGATCGCGAGTTTCACGGGCACGCCGAGACGGTTGAGCTTGGCGATCATGTCTGGCAGCGCAGTCGCGCCGGAGGAGTGCCCGACCAGTACGATGGTCTTGAGCCGGCCGGCCTTGTAGGCGGTCGCGGCCTCATCCGCGAGCGAGGACCAGGACACGAAATTCGCCACGGTCACCGGGATGCCCTGCGCCTGGAGCCGGGCGCCGATCGTGTCGAGCCCGAGCGAGAAGATGTTGAGCACGCCGCGGAGCAGGTAGACATGCGTGGTCGCGACGGCAGCCTGGCTTGGCGCCGCCGTGGCGGTGGTCGGGCTGATGGCAACAGCTGACAGCAGGAGCAGGCCCATCGCCCAGGCACGGAGGGCGGACAACTGGCTGACGCCAGCGGTGTGACGGCCGTTCGGTCTCATCGATCTTTTCCCTGGGAATATGCTTCGGCCGGAATCGTAGCCATGGCCTGCTCGCAGACGCAACAAAGAGCCGCGTGAACGACGATCTTAGCATCAAGCCGTGACCATCGCGCAACACTTGCCCGAAACCTGCCACGGAAGGAGCTGTTTCGAGGCCATTTTTCTCCCGCTAATTGCAGCCGCGCAAGGGCCTTCCTATGTCAGGGCTCCGCTGACCCGCCCCTCCCGGTAGGTTCCAGCCTCCCCTCCCCAGCCTTAGCCCCTCAGACTTGCGGCCATCATGTCCTCCATCATTTCCGTCGCCAATTTGTCGAAGACCTATGGGTCCGGCTTCAAGGCGCTCAAGAACGTCAATCTTGACATCACGCGCGGCGAAATCTTCGCCTTGCTCGGCCCCAACGGCGCCGGCAAGACCACGCTGATCTCGATCATCTGCGGCATTGCCAATCCGAGCGAAGGCAAGGTCCTCGTCGGCGGCGAGAACATCCAGACCTCCTATCGCAAGGCGCGCTCGCTGATCGGGCTGGTGCCGCAGGAATTGCACACCGATGCCTTCGAGAGCGTGTGGGCGACCGTGAGCTTCTCCCGCGGGCTGTTCGGCAAGCCGAAGAACCCCGATCATATCGAGAAGGTGCTGAAAGACCTCTCGCTGTGGGACAAGAAGGACAGCAAGATCATCACGCTCTCCGGCGGCATGAAGCGTCGCGTGATGATCGCCAAAGCGCTGTCGCACGAGCCGCAGATCCTGTTCCTGGACGAGCCGACCGCCGGGGTCGACGTCGAACTGCGCAAGGGCATGTGGGAGGTGGTGCGCACGCTCCAGCAATCCGGCGTCACCATCATCCTGACCACGCATTACATCGAGGAAGCCGAGGAGATGGCCGACCGCATCGGCGTCATCAACAAGGGCGAGATCGTGCTGATCGAGGACAAGGCCACCTTGATGCAGAAGCTCGGCAAGAAGCGGCTGACGCTGCATCTGCAAGGCAAGCTCGATGCGCTGCCGGAGAGCCTCAGGCATTACGAGCTCGACCTCTGCGACGGCGGCGCGACGCTGGTCTACGACTACGACACCAAGGGCGAGCGCACCGGCATCACCAGCCTGCTCGGCGATCTCCGTACAGCCGGCATCCGCTTCAACGATCTCGACACGACGCAATCGTCGCTCGAGGACATCTTCGTCGATCTCGTGAGGGCGTCATGAACTACCGCGCTGTCCGCGCCATCTACCTGTTCGAAATGGCGCGCACCTGGCGCACGCTGCTGCAAAGCATCGTCTCGCCGGTGGTCTCGACCTCGCTGTATTTCGTGGTGTTCGGCGCCGCGATCGGCTCGCGCATCAGCCAGGTCGAGGGCGTCAGCTACGGCACCTTCATCGTGCCGGGCCTGATCATGCTCTCGGTGCTGACGCAGAGCATCGCCAACGCCTCGTTCGGCATCTACTTCCCGAAATTCACCGGCACGATCTACGAGATCCTGTCGGCGCCGATCTCCTATTTCGAGATCGTGCTCGGCTATGTCGGCGCGGCCGCGACCAAATCGATCATCCTCGGCCTGATCATCCTCGCCACGGCTGGCCTGTTCGTGCCGCTGCACATCCATCATCCGGTCTGGATGCTGGCCTTCCTTGTGCTGACGGCGGTGACGTTCAGCCTGTTCGGCTTCATCATCGGCATCTGGGCCGACGGATTCGAAAAGCTGCAGATGATCCCGATGCTGGTGGTGACGCCGTTGACCTTCCTCGGCGGCAGCTTCTATTCCATCGACATGCTGCCGCCCGCCTGGCGCACGGTGGCGCTGCTCAATCCGGTCGTCTATCTGATCTCCGGCTTGCGCTGGAGCTTCTACGAGATCGCGGACGTCAGCATGGCCGTCAGCATCGGCATGACAACGGCGTTCCTGGTGATCTGCCTGGTCGTGATCTGGTGGATTTTCCGCACGGGATATCGGTTGAAGAACTGATCCGGCCGTCATTCCGGGGGGCACGCGCGCGCCCCGGAATCGCAAGCTCTACCGATAGCAGTGGAAGCGGTTGTATCCGTCGTAATAGCCGCGACACCGACGGTGGCCGCGATGGGGAATGCCGAACACCCCCTCGACCGCGCCGACGGCACCGCCGACACCGGCGCCGACCGCGCCCCCAACCACGCCGCCGACGGGGCCGGCGATCCGGTTGCCTTCGTAAGAACCTTCCTGGGCGCCCCGAACGATGCCTTGGGCATGGCCAGGCTGGGGGACGCAGGACAGCGCGGCCAGAACGGCGGCGCCAGCGAAGAGCACACGGAAAGGCAGACCAGCCGGCCGAGAAGCGGCGGCGACGCAGACTTTGTTCATCTTCATTCCCAAAGGTAAAACCGGCCGCGGAAGCGGCCGGTCGAGGCAGCGATCGTCAACGCCGATGCGGCCAAATGGTTGCGCCCCGGATGGTTGCACCATTGTGATGAATTGTCGGCGTTGTGAACGCATCTCCCGCTCGCGAAAATGTCAGCGCTGCCGCTCGCTTTGCGGCACAAAGCGGCCTTGCTTACGCCGGGCGTCCCGTTAACGATGGCAATAAGGTTTGCTTTGCAGGCCGCTGGAACGAAAGCGCGATTGCAGGCATAATGCACGCCGGGGGACGGAGAGCCGCGGCGCCTAGTATGAACAGGCCGGAGGCCACGAGTCAGATGCGTTCGTTTTTTATTGCTTTCACCTCCCTGATGCTTTTGAGCGCGGGCGCCGCGCAGGCCAAGGTCGACATCACCGTCGACAAGGACAATCAGCAGATGACCGTCGCCGTCGACGGCGTCGCGCGCTACCACTGGCCGGTGTCGACAGGCATCCCCTCGCGGGAGACGCCGAACGGCGCGTTCCGCGCCTTCCGCATGGAAGAGGATCACTATTCCAAGGAATTCGACGACGCGCCGATGCCGCACGCGATCTTCTTCACCAAGGTCGGGCACGCCATCCACGGCACCGACTCGGTCGGCCGGCTCGGCACGCCCGCCTCGCATGGCTGCGTGCGGCTGTCGCGCCAGAATGCCACCACGCTCTACGCGCTGGTGCAGCAGCAGGGCGTGCTCAACACCACGGTAACGCTGACCGGCTCGGCGCAGGTGGCGCTCGCCCGCAATCCGCGTGGCCGCAATCCCACGGCAGTGGCCCGCGCGCCGCAGCCCGCCGAAGAGCAGTACGCCACATCAGGCGATCCCGTGAACCTGACGCCTCAGGCCGCACCTGCCCGCCGCTACATGCCGCAAGACGACAACTACATCTATCCGGCCGACGGCAGCGACACCGGCGCGCGCTACCCCGCGCCGCGCGGCAGCCGCCCGCTCTATGACGCACAGGTCTATCAGCCGCAGCCGCAGCAATACTACAATCAGGGCTACGGCCAGCAGGGCACCTACTATCAGCCGCAGCCCCGGCAGGTTTACCAACCGCGTGGCTATTACTACCAGAACTGACCTATCTGGACGCGGCGTTGCCGCGCCAGCGAATCAGAAAGCCGCTGCCGCGACGGGCGCTTGCCGCAATCGACCGCAGGAAATAACGCCAGCCTTGTGCACGGATTGGGCACCGGCCGACGCAAGGAAGCAACAGTCCACAACCTTCAACGCAGCGGCGTTCCGACCAAATTGACAACCAGGGGGTCGCCCCTATTGTCGTTCCCATTGTTTCTGGGACATGACATGACACGCGAGCAGATTTCGGATTTCTGCGTTACCGCCCTGCAAATATCCTGCGAATTTCGAGCGACCGCGTCGATATCGGCACGAAATTCAGCCGCCTCGGCCTCGATTCGGCGATGCTGGTCTACCTGATGATGGAACTCGAGGAGAAGCTCGACCTCGAGCTGTCGACGGACGACTTCTACGACCATCCGACCGTTGAGGCGTTGTCGCGGTTTCTCGCCGACAAGCGCGCAATCCGCCCCGCCGCCTGAGGGCGGTTGAAGTCGGCGCAACCCATGGAAACCTTCCGCTCGCTCGTGGCATTGCTGGCCCGGCGTGCGGCGGAGCAGGCCGACGACCGCGCCTATGTCTTCGTCTCCGATCGCGGGACGGAGGACGCTGTCCTCAGCTTTCGACAGCTGCACGATGCCGCGGGCGCGCTCGCGTCGCGACTGACCGTGGCCGCGCGTCCCGGCGATCGCGCCATCCTGGTGTTTCCGCCCGGCATCGAATTCATGGTGGCGTTCTTCGGCTGTCTGATGGCCGGCATCATCGCCGTGCCGATGATGATGCCGCGGCGAAACGGAGCGCGCGATGCCAGCGCCGCGATCCTCGCCAATTGCACGCCGGCGGTGGCGCTGACCAATTCGGCCGTCGCGCTCCGCGGTGATTTGCGGGCACGCTTCGCGCATGAGCACATTCGCTGGATCGAGGTCGATCTCGCCGCGGCCGAAGGTGAGACAATCGAACTACCCGAGCCGGCGCCGGACGACATCGCCTTCCTGCAATACACCTCCGGCTCGACGTCCGCGCCCAAAGGCGTAATGGTGAGCCACGCCAATCTGCTCGCCAATCTCGAGATGATCCGGCTCGCGCTCGGCAACAGCCGGCAATCGACTTACGTCAATTGGGTGCCGCTCTATCACGACATGGGGCTGATCCTGAACGCGCTGCAAGCGCTCTATGTCGGCGCGACCTGCGTACTGATGGCGCCGAACGCGTTCATGCAGCGGCCGCTCGGCTGGCTGCGCGCGATCGCGCGTTATCGCGCGGAAGTGGCATGCAGCCCGAACTTCGGCTTCGATTTCTGCGTCAGCCGCTATCGCGCCGACCAGATGGAAGGCATCGAGCTGTCCTCGCTCAGGATCGCACTGAACGGCGCAGAACCGGTGCATGCGGAAACCATCGAGCGGTTCATCCAGACATTTGCGCCCCACGGCTTCGATCCGCGCGCAATGTATCCCGCCTACGGAATGGCGGAAGCGACGCTCCTGATTTCCGGCGGACGCCGTGGCGGCGGTCATGTCACACGCAGCGTGAGCCGCACGGCGCTGCAGGCGCATGCGGCGCAGGCGCCTTCCGACGCCGAAGATACACAGGTCGCCGTCGGCTGCGGGCGCCCGCTCACCGGCGAACGGATCGCCATCGTGGACGCGGACAACCGCACGCGGCTGCCCGCGGACCGCGTCGGTGAGATATGGGTGAGTGGGGCCAATATTGCCCGCGCCTATTGGCGCAACGACGAGGCGACGCGCGAGGGGCTCAATGCGCAGATTGCCGGCGAAGACGGAGCGTGGCTGCGCACCGGCGACCTCGGCTTCATCGACGTCACAGGCGAATTGTTCGTCACGGGACGGATCAAGGACCTCATCATCATCCGTGGCATCAACCATTATCCGCAGGACGTGGAGCGCACGGTGCAATCGCTCAATGGAGCTTTGCGCGAAAACTGCGGCGCGGCGTTCTCGGTGCCGGACGAGACCGGCGAAGAAATGCTCGTCATCGTCCAGGAAATCGAGCGCACCGCGCGCCACTCGATCGACACCGAAGCGATCAAGGGCCGAATTCGCGAGGCCGTCGCCGACAACCACGAACTCTCCGCGCGTCACATCGCGCTGATCCGGCCCGGCACGCTGCCGAAGACCACCAGCGGCAAGATCCAGCGCAAGCTGGCACGCAAGCTCTGGCTCGATGGCGGGTTCGAACAGCTCGGCTGAGACGATTCAGAAATCGATCTTCGCGCTCTCCCCATCGCGCAGGCTCGCATCGATCCCCTGCTCGATCTTGCGCGCGAGAATTGGGCGATAATGGATGAAGTCGGCAAAATTGGCGCGGTCGCGCGTGAGATCGTTGTCGACGCGATAGCTGATGAAATTGCTGCGCGGTCGGCCCGCGACCACTTTCTTCAGCGCGGCATCGCAGGCGCTGCGCTCCAAGGCGGCTTCCGTACCGGGCTTCGGCACGGTGGTCGCCAAGGTCGGCGGCACGATGATGACGACGGGCACATCGGCCGGCAATGCCCTGACGATATCTGCCAGCGCAGCGATCTCGGGAAATGTCGCCCGCATCTCGGCAGACGAGGCCGGCGCCGGATCCCTGGGCCAGCCGACTTCTTTGAATTGGCCCGGCGGCCAGATGTCCTCGTAGCTGACAAAGCCGTCGGGGTTCATCCTTGGTCGCCGGCCAAGGCCGATGCTGATGCGTTGAAAGGCGTGCTCGATGGCCTGCCAGGAGATCAGGCGTGCAGCGTAAGTGACGACGGTTCTGTCATAGAGCCAGTCGGGGAATGGGACGCCGCCCTCCTCCTTCGCCCGTGCATGCGTGCACCAGCCAGGGTCAGTCACGATCACCAGTGCGCCGACCTCCCGGTGATTCCGCAGGAAGAAGTCCAGCACCGCGAGTTCCTGGCGGGGGAACGCACCGGTCATGTAGAGCTGCACGAATCGCAGGCCGGTTGCGCGCGACAATTCCGCCGGCTCGATCATCTGCGCCGTCGAATTACCCAGGATCGCGGCATTGAAATCCGGATCCCGCGCGCGGCTCGCGGCCGTGATTTTGGTCAGACGATTATCGACGCCGTCGATGCCAAGCAGGCCGAGCTTGCCGCTGTCATAGGGATCGACCGCCACCATCAGTGCGAGCACCAGCAGCGCAGCCCCGATCAGCGTGCCCAGACACGCCAGCAAGCTCCGGCCCCAGCCGGGATCGGTCTCAGAACTTGAAGTAGACGAACTCATGGAGATCCCGACCACCCATGTGAAGCAGCAATGCGAATAGCCCAAGACCGAGCAGACCCGCGAGCCACGGATTGGGACGGCGCGTGAGCACCGCCACGATGTCCTGGCTCGCCGGCAGCAGGAAGGCGAACAGCGGCGCTGCGATTAGCGGCCACAAATGCTTTCCGCGCTCGAGCGGGAGCCGCGAAGCCAGTCCGGCGAAGACATGCCAGGCCGCCTCCACCGATCCTGCACGAAAGATCACGCCGGTCGCGAGCACGAACAGCACGGTAAGCGCCCAGCCGAGCCATGACGGGAACTCCGGGCCATAGCGACGCCACAGCGTGCAGGCGACCAGCGCAAGCCCGTGCAGCACGCCCCACAGCACGAAGGTCCAGCTCGCGCCGTGCCAGAGGCCACACAGCGCCATCGTGATCATCATCGCGCCGAAAAACTGCACCGGCAGCCAGCGCCGCGGCAGCAGGCGCAGATTGACCAGCGGATAAAACACGTAATCGCGCAGGAACAGCATCAGGGTGATGTGCCAGCGCTGCCAGAAATCCTGGATGTTGGTCGAGCGCAGCGGCGCATCGAAATTGTACGGCAGCTGCACGCCGAACAGCAGGCCGAGGCCGATCGCGACGTCGGAATAGCCGGAGAAATCGAACAGGATCTGGAAGGAGAAGCAGAAGGCGAGCCAGGCGTCACCGCCCGCGAGCGGCCCGTTCGCGGCCTGCGCGTAGATGGGATCGAGCAGATGCGCGAGGCCGTCGGCGATCACGATTTTCTCGAACAGGCCGATCGCGATGAAGCAGGTGGCGATGCAGAACTGACGCTGCCAGCCCGGAACGTAGACCTGCCTGCCGAACTGATGCATCACCTCCGACCAGCGCGCCAGGGGCCCGGCGATCGCCTGCGGGAAGAAGGCGATGTAGAGCGCATAGCGGTCGAACGCATAGAGCGGCGCCCTGCCGCGCTTCAGGTCGACCAGATACATGATGTGATGGAAGGTGAAGAAGGAGATGCCGAGCGGCAGCCCGACGTCGAGCACCGGCAGCGTCGTACCGAGCACGAGACCCAGATTAGCGAGAACGAAGTTGGCGTATTTGAACAGGGCCAGCACCGCGAGATCGAGCCCGATCACCAGCGTCAGCAGCGCCGGCCATTTCACGCGCCCATAGGCAACCGAGGCGAGCCAGTTGATCGCGATCGAGCCGATCAGGAGCAGGATGAAGGACGGGCTGCCCCAGGCATAGAAGGCGAGCGACAGCGCGACCTGCACGCCGATACGCAAGCCCGGATAGGGATCGGCCAAGCGATAGATCAGCAGCGCCGCGGGCAGGAAGACCAGGAGAAAGGGATAGTCGTTGAACAGCATCGGTTCACAGCCGCGCCATCGCCGGCGTGAGCCGGCGGATGATGCTCAGCCCGTTTCGAGGTCGGGCGCAGCGTCACCCGGCTGCCGCAGCATGCGTCGCGCAATCTTCTCCTCGCTCGGCACCTTGACGTCCCAGGCCAGTCCCAGCGCTTCCAGCGCCCGGATGAAGACAAAGCCCGGATCGAACTCGAACCAGCGCAAGCCGAAGGCCGCGGAATAGGGAAAGGCGTGGTGGTTGTTGTGCCAGCCCTCGCCCCAGGCAAGCCAGGCCACCACGCCGAGATTGCGGCTGTTGTCGTCGCGGGTGACGAACGGCTGCGCGCCAAAGCTGTGCATGACGGAGTTGATGGCCGACATGGTCTGCTCGACCACGAACATGCGCACCACGCCGCCCCAGAGCAAGCCGGTCAGTGCGCCCCACGGGCTCATGGTGGCGAGGCCGCCGATCGCGGCCGGCAGCACCAGGCCGAGACCGACCCAACTGTAATAGTAGCTGTTGACGGCAACCAGCCTGCGATCCGCCATCAGGTCCGGGACATAGTGCGCAACATTGGGATAATCGTGCGCGATCATCCAGGTCAAATGCGCGTGCAGGAAGCCGCGCAGGCGGCCGAATGCGCCCTCGCCGTGCAGCCGCGGCGAATGCAGATCGCCGTCGTGATCGGACAATTCGTGGTGCCGGCGGTGCATTGCCGCCCAGGACAGCATGGGGCCGCGGCCGGCCATCGATCCCATCACGACCAGGATCGCACTCATCGCCGTGGAGGTCGCGAAGGCGCGGTGGGTGAAGAGCCGGTGATAGCCGACGGTAAGGCCGAGGCCGGTGACCAGCCAGAAGCCGACGAACAGGCCAAGCTCCATCGCGCCGATCGGGCGGTAGAACAGAAGGACCAGCGCCAGCAGCGTGCCGACGAAGGGCAAAACGTCGAAGATCATGAAATGCCGGCGCTGCATCCGGCGAAAATGCCGGCTGCGGATAATTCGATGATCGCGTTGCTGCTGCACGGGCGGGATTCCAGGGCACCGACTATGAGTACATACCCCCGCGGCGGGCGCAACCCAAGCCACCGCCCAAGGTTTCAACAGCCAGGAAAGCCTATACAATAGGACGCACGCGCCAAACGCGTTGAAATATCGCCCCTTTCCCCTTGCCCCATGAGCCACCATGCCGTCACGTGCTGCGACGATCTTGACCGTACTGTCACTTCTCATTGCGGGACCGGCCATGGGATTCGATTCGGCATTTGATTCGGCTTTCGACCTCGAGGCCCATCGCGGCGGGCGGGCACTGCTGCCGGAAAACACGCTTCCGGCCTTCGCCAACGCGCTGTCGATCGGCGTGGACACGCTGGAGCTCGATGTCGGCATCACCGCCGACGGCGAAGTCGTCGTCTCGCATGAGCGCGGGCTCAATCCTGATATCACGCGGGATGCGAGCGGCGCCTACGTCACGCCTCCCGGCACGCCCTTCGTGAAACTGCGGCTCGCCGACGTCAGGACCTATGACGTCGGCCAGATCCGGCCAGACAGCCCTTACGCGAAGCAATTCCCCGACCAGCGCGCCATGCCCGGGACCCGTATTCCGACCTTGAGCGAGCTGTTCGCGCTGGTGCGCAAATCCGGCAATACGCGCGTGCGCTTCAACATCGAGACCAAGATCGATCCGAACCATCCGGACGAGACGCTCGATCCGCAATCTTTCGTCACCAAACTGCTCGGCGTGATCGAAGCCGAGAAATTCTCCGACCGCGTCATGATCCAGTCGTTCGACTGGCGGACCCTGCTGCTCGTCCAGCAGCGGGCACCAAAGATGCCGACGGTGTACCTGACGCTCCAGCGCGGCTCGGGCCAGACGGTGGCGCTGGACAAGGCGACCAATTGGACGGCGGGCTTCAGCCCGGCCGATCACGGCGGGTCGCTGCCGCGGACCATCAAGGCGGCGGGCGGCGCGGTCTGGTCACCCTATTTCGGCGATGTGACCGCGGCACTGATCGCCGAGGCCCATGCGCTCGGGCTGCATGTCGTGGTCTGGACGGTCAACAAACCCGAAGACATGGCGCGCATGATCGAGATCGGCGTCGACGGGATCATCTCCGACAGGCCCGATTTGTTGCGGCAGGTCGCTGGCGAGAAGGCAATCGCGTTGCCCGCGGGGACGCCGGTGGAGCCGTAGAAGCGGGCCCTACTCCCCGTCCCGCAAGCGCCGGTACAGCGCGCCCAAAATGTTGGAGTAATCGTCGGTCCAGACCCGCACCCGGTCGTCGGCTTCGGTCTGCTCCCATGTTTTCGACGATGCGAGCCTGCCGACGTCGGCATCCTCGCGGGCGGAGATGACGACGTCGGTCGAGAAGATGTAGTCACCATCGCGCCCGGAATCCTCGTTGTAGACCCAGCTCTTGAGATCGTTGGCATCGGCGATACCGACCACGACCGTCTCGAGATCGAGGTGGCGGTTGGAGACGTGCATCACCACGGCGCCGTGCGGAGCGAGCTTGTCCTTGTAGATCTTCATCGCCTCTTCGGTCGCAAGATGGATCGGGATCGCATCCGACGAATAGGCATCGACGATGATGAGATCATAGGCACCGTCCGGCTCCTTCGCGAAGGTGAGGCGGGCATCGCCGATCACCGGCTTCAGGCCCGGCATGCAGCTCGAGATGTAGCGGAAATTCTTCGGATCGCTTGCCGCGTCGACCATGGACTGATCGATCTCGAAGAATGTCCAGCTCTCGCCGGGCTCGGCGGCGCAGGCGAGCGTGCCCGATCCGACGCCGATCGCCGCGACCTTCAGCGGCGCGCCCTTGCGCTCGCGCATCGCGGTCACGGCCTGACCGATGCCGCCGTCCTTGTGATAGTAGGTGATCGGCTCCGGCCGGCCGGTGACCGGCGTGCCGTCATTGTTGAGGAAGCGCTCGGCGCCGTGAATCGTGGTGCCGTGCATCAGCACGTGGAAATAGCCGCCGGGCGTCACCACGATCTTGTGCACGCCGAAGAAGCTGCGCACCGTGGTGACGCGGCCTTCGTCCGCCGGATAAACCCGGATCAACGCCAGCGCGAGCGCGACGGTGGCGAATATCTTCCAGCGGCCGGCGTTGACCGCCAGCGCCAGCAGCGCGGCGAGCACGCCGACGCCGCCGGCCATCCAGACCCGGTGATCCTCGAACCAGGTCGATAGCCCGCCCGTCGTGGTGGACGGCACAACGAGCACGACGGCGAGCGCGGCAAGCGCCAGCCAGTACCATTTGACGATGCCCGCCAGCCGCTCGTTCGCGGGCGGCCGGCACAGCGCGGCAAGCGCAACCAGGATCGGATATTCGGCGATCCAGGAGAATGTGAACGGCGCAAGGAGCCCTGCGAACAGGCCGCCGACCATGCCGCCGAACGATAGCGCGACATAGAATCCGGTGAGATATTTGGCGGCCGGCCGGGTTCGCGCCAATTCGCCGTGGCAGGCCATCGCGATGACGAAGAAGCACAATTGATGACCGCCGAGCGTCAGCAGCAGGTTCTGTTCGCCGCCGAACGCCAGCAGGAAGACGACGCCCGCGATCGCGACCGGCTGGAGCATCAGCATCCATTTGTGCGGCAGTAACGGCCGCGACTGGAACACCACCACCCAGGTCAGGAGATACAGCGACAGCGGCAGCACCCACAGCAGCGGCGCTGCCGCAACATCGGTCGAGATGTGCGCGGTGACGGCGATGAGCAGGCCGGACGGCACTCCGGCGAGGAATATCCAGCGCAGCCGCGTCATGAGACCGGGCGCCGGCGCATTCAAATCCTCGGTTCGCGCATCGACCATGGCCAGTTTCGGCGAGCGCAACAGCAGCACGCCGCAGGCGGCGATCAGGACGATCAGAATGCCGTAACCGCCGGTCCAGAGCCGGTTCTGCGTGTGCAGCGTGAACATCGGCTCCAGCAGGAACGGATAGGACAGCAGGGCGAGGAAGCTGCCGATGTTGGAGGACGCATAGAGGAAATAGGGATCGTGTCCGGCAGGATGCCCGGTGCGGACGAACCAGGCCTGCAGCAACGGATTGTTGGCGGCAAGCGCGAAGAACGGCAGCCCGATCGAGATCACGAACAGACCGAGCAGCCAGATCGCGTAGCCCGAAGCGGGCGGATCGCCATAGGCCGAGGCGATGCCGAGCGGCAACGTGACGAACGCCGTGATCAGCAGCAGGAGATGCACCACCACCGGAACGATGCGGTTCCTCACCTGCATCAACAAATGCGCATAGGCGTAGCCCGCCAGCAGCAGCGACTGGAAGAACACCATCGCCACCGACCACACCGCCGGCGAGCCGCCGAGCCGCGGCAGGACCATTTTCGTGAACAGCGGCTGCACCGAGAACAGCAACAGCGCGCTGACGAAGATCGCGGCGGTGTAGACCGTCAGCAGCAGCCGGTTGCGTGACGAGGACGGCTGCTCCGTGGCGGCGGGTTGCACGATCGAATCCATGGAAGCTCCAGCCCCGGCGGGCGCCGGGCGCGCGCAATGGAGCACAAGGCGCCTGAACGGGCAATAAAGGGTCTCGTGATGTTGCAGCGGGGAATGCTTGATATACAGATGTCCCGAGCCCGGTCGTTCAGACCATCCCGGAATGGGCGTGGAACAGCTGACCCCTTCATGATCGAAACCGACGTCATCATCATCGGCGCTGGCCATAACGGCCTCACCTGCGCGGCCTATCTCGCGATGGCCGGCTTGCGCGTGCGCGTGGTCGAGCGCCGCAAGGTGGTCGGCGGGGCCGCGGTCACGGAGGAATTTCATCCCGGCTTCCGCAATTCGGTCGCGGCCTACACCGTGAGCCTGCTCAATCCGCTGGTGATCCGTGACTTGAAGCTGGCCGAACAGGGCCTGCGCATCGTCGAACGGCGCGCGCAGAATTTTCTGCCCGCCCCCGACGGCAGCTATCTTCTCACCGGCGAGGGGCGGACGCAGGCGTCCGTCGCCCGGCTGAGCCCGCATGACGCAAATGCACTCGACGGGTTTTCGCGCGAACTGGAAGATATCGCCGACGTGCTTCGGCAATTCGTGCTGCGCGCGCCGCCAAACCTGCTCGATGGTTTCGGCACGGCCTCGATCCGCGAAGCCGTGAACGCATTCCAGAGCGCCAACATCCTGCGCGGGCTGTCGCTGGAGCAGAGCCGCAGCCTGCTCGATCTCTTCACCCGCTCGGCCGGCGAGATGCTGGACGAACGTTTCGAGCATGATCTGGTCAAGGCGCTGTTCGGCTTCGATGCCATCGTCGGCAATTATGCCAGCCCCTACGCCGCGGGCTCGGCCTATGTGATGCTGCATCACGCCTTCGGCGAGGTGAACGGCAAGAAGGGCGTCTGGGGTCACGCCATCGGCGGCATGGGTGCGATCACGCAGGCCATGGCGCGCGCCGCACGCGACCGCGGCGTTGTGATCGACACCGATGCAGGCGTGCGCGAGGTCATCGTCGAGCGCGATCGCGCGGTCGGCGTGGCGCTGGAGAACGGTACGACCATCCGCGCGAAATATGTCGCAGCCAACGTCAATCCGAAACTGCTCTACACGCGGCTGGTCGCCGCCGATGCGCTTCCCCAAGACTTCCTCGCCCGCATCCGGCACTGGAAGAACGGCTCCGGCACCTTCCGCATGAACGTGGCGCTGGACCGCCTGCCCTCCTTCACGGCGCTGCCGGGCGACGGCGATCATCTCACCTCCGGCATTATCCTGGCCCCTGATCTCGGCTACATGGACCGCGCCTTTTTCGATGCCCGCGCGCACGGCTGGAGCCGGGAGCCGGTCGTGGAAATGCTGATCCCCTCGACGCTCGACGACACGCTCGCGCCCGCAGGACACCACGTCGCAAGCCTGTTCTGCCAGCACGTCGCGCCGGAGCTTCCCGATGGGAAGTCGTGGGACGACCATCGCGACGAGGTTGCCGACCTCATGATCGCGACGGTGGACAAATACGCGCCGGGTTTTGCGACAAGCGTGCTCGGCCGCCAGATCCTGTCACCGCTCGACCTCGAACGGCAGTTCGGCCTGCTCGGCGGCGACATCTTCCACGGCGCGCTGACGCTGAACCAGCTGTTTTCGGCGCGGCCGATGCTGGGCCACGCCGATTATCGCGGGCCCGTGAAGGGCCTCTATCATTGCGGCTCCGGCGCCCACCCCGGCGGCGGCGTCACCGGCGCGCCTGGCCACAACGCCGCCCAGGCAATCCTGAGGGATCACCGGTCGTTGTTCGGAAGCCGTGGATAAGCCTGTGGATGGGCTGTGGACAGACTGTTGGCAAAGCTGTGAAAGGGCGGTGGGTTATGCCCCTTCAAAGCCTGCTACAAATCGGTGGAAAATCCGGGAATGAGCGGCGGGATAATCCGTGGACAAAGTCCGGACAAACCAGCGGGTAGCCTGTGGGCATTCTGTGAAAACCTCTCCCCAAAACGACTTCGCCCGCCAGGGGGCAATTCCCCCGGCGGGCGCGGCTCGAAAGCAGTCGTATGGAGAATTGCCCCGCCGGGAATGGGAGGCGGAAATTACTTTAAGGAGCTGCTAATCGAAGTGAACTTGTCGTTCATGGTGGTGCCCAGTCCGTTCACGACGGTGATGATCGCCAGCGCGATGCCGGCTGCGATCAGGCCGTACTCGATTGCGGTTGCACCTGAATCGTCGGTCCAGAATTTCAAAATCATGCGCTTCAAGTCTCGCCTCCTTTTCCATTTCAAGCTGTGTGGGTTGCCCAACACCCGCAAATCTACGTGGCACAACCTGCGGTCGGGTTAACCTCATAAATGCAAGTTATTAGAAAAATCGGGAACAAAAGTTCCAAAAATTGAACCGGACGGAACCCTGAGATGCAGCCTGCCCCCACCCATCGCGCCAATTTTTCGATCGGCAGCGAGATCGCCGCAAGGCGCATTGTCGACGTCCTCACCGAAATGTTCTTCGAGGATGATGCGGCGGTCGCCGCCTTCGAGCAGCCGAACGGACAGTGGGACGTCGCGCTGCATTTCGCCCACGCGCCGGACCGGGCGTGGCTGCGCGAACTCGTTGCAACATCAGCAGGAAATGAGATCGCGGACACGCTGGCCTTCGACACCGTCGAAGCCAGGGACTGGGTCAAGTCGAGCCTGGAAGATCTCGTCCCGGTGCCGGCCGGGCGCTTCGTCGTCCACGGCAGCCATGACCGCGACCGCGTGGCCCCGAACAAGCTCGCCATCGAGATCGAGGCGGCTCTCGCCTTCGGCACTGGCCATCACGGCACCACACGCGGCTGTTTACTCCTGCTTGACCATGTCCTGAAACGCACCCGGCCGGACCGCGTGCTCGACCTCGGTACCGGGACCGGCGTGCTCGGGATAGCGGCGGCGAAAGCGCTGCATCGCGCGGTGCTGGCCTCCGACATCGACCCGGCCTCGGTCAAGGTGGCAGCCGAGAACGCCGTGTTGAACGAGGTCGGTCACCATGTGCGAGTGATCCGCGCCATCGGCTTCGCGGCGGCTGATTTCGGCAGACGCGGCCCGTTCGACCTGGTGCTGGCCAACATCCTTGCCAATCCGTTACGGCAATTGGCGGGCCCGATGACGCGCCACCTCGCCCCTGGCGGGCGCGTCATCCTCTCCGGCCTGTTGACGCCCCAGGTCCCCGCCGTGATCGCCGCCTACCGCGCGCGCGGCCTCGTGCCTCTGAAGCACATGCGAATCCAGGGATGGAGCAGCCTGTTGCTGCGGAAGATGGGGTGAGTACGGCTGCTGCCGTAGATGCCGCTACTTTGCCGTCTCTTCGTCCCGGCGCATCGCGCGCTCGGCCTGCGAGGCGCGCCTCGCGCGGCGTTCGGCGAAACGGTCGATCATCTGGCTGATCAGGCCGCGCGGTTTCTTCGGTGTTGCCGCAGCCGGGGCGCGGCGCACCGGCGGCGTAATCTTTTCAAACGTGAACGCTGGCATCGAGTGTCCCCTCGTCGTTGAGATGAACAACTTGCTCGAATTTCCCTGTCATCTGGACGAAGCGCAACTGCCGCATCCTGTACTCCACTCAATTCGAATGGAACTTGTTCAAGCACAGTCCATGCCAGATGCGACCTCAAATGCGTCTACATTGCGGACTGATCCGCATGATCCTAAAGTGATCCACCATGTTCGAAGCGCATTTCCAGACATTCGAGGAGCCCGAGGCCGGCGTCGCATTGACAGCCCGGCTGGCCGCGCTCCGTGAAGAACTCGCCCGCCGCAAGCTGACCGGTTTCGTGATTCCACGCGCCGATCAGCAGCAGAATGAGTACGTGCCGCCGTCCGAAGAACGTCTCGCCTGGCTGACCGGTTTTACGGGCTCGGCGGGACTGGCGGTGGTGCTGACGCACGAGGCCGCGGTCTTCGTCGACGGCCGCTACACGATCCAGGCGGCCAAGCAGGTCGATTCAAGGGCCTGGGCCGTGGAATCTCTGATCGATCCCCCGCCGGAAAGCTGGATGTCGGCACACCTGAAGGCCGGCGACCGCCTAGGATTTGATCCGTGGCTGCACACTTTTGCAGCAGCCGAGCGTTTGGCCGCCGCCTGCACCAAGGCCGGTGCCGAACTGGTCGCCGTCGACAGCAATCCGGTCGATGCGATCTGGCAAGACCGGCCACAGCCGCCGATTGCGCCGGTCACGGTGCACGGAATGCAACATGCCGGCGTGACTGAAGCCGAGAAGCTGACGCAGATCAGGAGCGAGATCGGCAAGCTCGGCGTCGATGCGTTGGTGCTGTCCGACAGCCATGCCGTGGCCTGGACCTTCAACATCCGCGGCGCCGACGTCGCGCATACGCCGCTGCCGCTGTCCTATGCGCTGGTGCCGAAGGACGGCCGTCCCACCATCTTCATCGATCACCGCAAGCTCTCAAATCTGACCCGCGACCATCTCGAGCAGTCCGCCGACGTGCGCGAGCCCGATGCGATGGCGCCGACGCTGATGGCGCTCGCCAAGAGCGGCGGATCGATCGCGCTCGACAATGCGACCGCGGCCGACGCCCTCAGCCGGCTGATCACGGGCGCCGGCGGCAAGCCGGTGCGCGGCAGCGATCCGATCGCGCTGCTCAAGGCGGTCAAGAACACGACCGAGATCAAGGGCACGCAATCGGCGCACCGGCGCGACGCCGTGGCGCTGGCACGCTTCCTCGCCTTTATCGACCGCGAGGCGGCAAGCGGCAAGCTCACCGAGATCGACGCGGTCGAGGCGCTGGAGACATTCCGCCGCGACACCGGCGCGCTCAAAGATGTGTCGTTCCCGACCATATCGGGCACCGGCCCGAATGGCGCGATCGTGCACTACCGCGTCACCCGCAAGAGCAACCGGCGGATCGTCCACGGCGATCTGCTGCTGATCGATTCAGGTGCACAATACGAAGACGGCACCACCGACGTCACCCGCACCATGGCCGTGGGCGAGCCGACCGACGAGATGCGCGACCGCTTCACGCGTGTGCTGCGCGGCCACATCGCGATTGCGCGGGCGATCTTTCCCGACGGCGCCACCGGCGCGCAGCTCGACACACTCGCACGGCAATATCTCTGGGCCGCCGGCGTCGATTTCGAGCATGGCACCGGCCACGGCGTCGGCAGCTATCTGAGCGTGCATGAGGGGCCGGCGCGAATCTCGAAGCTCGGCACTACGCCGCTGAAGCGCGGCATGATCCTGTCCAACGAGCCCGGCTACTACAAGACAGACGGTTTCGGCATCCGCATCGAGAACCTCGAACTGGTGGTCGAAGCCGATATCAAGGGCGCGGAAAAATCGATGAACGCGTTCGAGACGCTGACCCTGGCGCCGATCGACCGCCGGCTGATCGATGTCGGCATGCTCAGCAAGGACGAGCTCGACTGGCTCAACGCCTACCACGCGCGCGTCAGGGCCGAGGTGCGGCCGGCGCTGGACGAGACGACCAAGGCCTGGCTGGACCAGGCCACGGCGGAGTTGAAGGCGTAAGCGCGTCGTCGCAAAGCCGCATGGCTCCACGCGCTTTGCGCAAGGCTGCTTCTCCACCACAGCTGTCATGCCCCGCGACCCGGCTACGCCAAGGCTTCGCCGGGGTGAGGTCTAGGGGCGCCGAAGCTTTAGCGAAGGCGGCAGGCGGGGAATCCAGCATTCCAGAGACAGGAAACGCATGCGAAGAAGCCGCGGCGTACTGGATCGCCCGGTCAAGCCGGCGATGACACCGACTTTTTGACGCGAGCAACGCGCCCAAGCGGCGCTATGGCGCCCTCATCATAACCGTCCCGGAATCCGTATAGCCGCATTCCGAAACGCCGATATGCGTCTTGCGCGAGCGCGCTACAGTCCGATTCGAATTTCTACGAGACGGACACGCATGCACGGCATGATCAGCAAGCCGCCGGACACGGCGAAGAACCTCGCGACCTCGCGCGTGGTGTTGCTGCTGCTCGTCGTCATGACCGGCATCGCGCCGATCTCGCTTTACATGCTGGTTCCGGCGCTGCCGGTGCTGGCGACGACCTTTGGCAGCGACATCTCGGTCGCGCAGATGACGGTGTCGCTGTACATGGTCGGCATCGCGCTGTCGCAACTCATCATGGGCCCGCTGTCGGACCGTTTCGGGCGGCGACCGGTGCTGCTCGGAGGACTGGCGCTGATGGTGGTCGCCAGCGCCGCCTGCATCTTCGCGGAAACCCTGCCGCAGCTGATCGCCGCGCGCTTTTTCCAGGCGTTGGGCGGCGCCGCGGGCATGGTGGTGAGCCGCGCCATCATCCGCGACATCTACGAGCGCGACCGCGTCGCCTCGATGATCAGCCTCGTGGTCGCGGCGCTGATGATCGGGCAGATGGTCTCTCCGCTCAGCGGCGGCCTGATCGAGACAGCGTTCGGCTGGCGCGCGATCTTCTACGCCATCACCGTCGCCGCGATCATTGTCGCCGTCGGCATCGCATTCGCGCTGCCCGAGACGCGCCGAGATCGCGCCGCCGGCAGCGGCTTTCGCGGCGATGTCGGCATCCTGATCCGCAACCGCGCCTTCGTCGGCTACGTGATGTGCCAGGTGCTGGCCTCGCAGATCATCTTCACCTTCGCCGGCGGCGGCCCCTATATCGTGGTGACGCAGATGGGCAGGACGAGCGCCGAATACGGCGCGTGGTTCGCGACGACGGGTTTTGCCTATCTCGTCGGCAATCTGCTCTGCGTGCGCTTCGCGCCCAGGCACTCGCTGGAGAAGTTGATCTGGTTCGGCCTCGCGCTTCAGCTTTGCGGCAGCCTGTTGAACCTGCTCTGGAGCTTCACCGGCTGGAACGAGGCGCCCGCCTGGCTGTTCGGCACGCAGATGATCGTGATGGTCGGCAATGCCTTCGTGATGGCGAACTCGGCCGCCGGCGCGATCAGCATCCGTCCCGAGGCCGCCGGCACCGCATCAGGTGCGATGGGCTTTCTCCAGCAAGGCATCGGCGCGCTGATGTCGCAATTCGCCGCCTATCTCGGCGGCCATTCCGCGACCACGCTGCCGCTCACCGCCGCGGTACTGGCGATCTCCCTGCTCTGCGCCTGCACGATGATCTTCGTCGTCCCCCGCCGCGAGGTCATGATGAGCGAGACGCTGATCGAGCAGGCGGAAGAGGAAGAGAGCGGGATGATGTGATCGGGCGCGGTGAGGCCTTCTTCCTTCTCCCCTTGTGGGAGAAGGTGGCGCGCGTAGCGCGCCGGATGAGGGGTCTCTCTCCGCGCGGGTCCCCTCTCAAAGCTTGAACTCGAGAATAGAACCCCTCATCCGGCGCTACGCGCCACCTTCTCCCACAAGGGGAGAAGGGAAGAGTCACTCCCCGATCAGCTGCAGCCACTCGTCCTCGGTCAGCACCTTGACGCCATGCTTGTTGGCCTCCGCGAGCTTCGAACCTGCGCCGGGGCCTGCGACGACGAGATCGGTTTTCTTGGACACCGAGCCGGACACTTTTGCGCCTAACCGCTCAGCGGTGGCCTTGGCCTCGTCGCGCGTCATCTTCTCCAGCGAGCCCGTGAACACCACGGTCTTGCCGGCGACGGCGGAGTTGCTCTTCGGCTTCTCCGCGTCGATGATCTCGACCTCCCTGGTGAGCCGCTCGACGATGCCGCGATTGTGGCTCTCGCCGAAATAATCGGCGATGCTCTTGATCACGGTCTCGCCGATCTGGTCGAGCGCGTCCATCTCGGCCATCGCCTCCTCGTCGCCCTTGGCGACCTTCAGGCTGGCATCGTGGAAGGCGTCCCAGGAGCCGTAGCCGCGGGCCAGCGCCAGCGCCGTGGTCTCGCCGATATGGCGCATGCCGAGCGCGTAGATAAAACGCTCCAGCGCGATCTTGCGACGGCTCTCGATCGCGCCGAACAGATTGCGCACCGAGGTTGCGCCGTAACCCTCGATGTCCTCCAGCTTGAGCTTTGCGTTGCGCTTTTCCAGCGTGAAGATGTCGGCTGGCTCCTTCACAAAACCTTCGTCGAAGAAGTACTGGAGCTGCTTCTCGCCAAGACCGTCGATGTCGAAGGCGCGCCGCGACACGAATAGCTTCAGATGCTCGATCTTCTGATAGGGGCAGGCGAACTCGCCGGTGCAGCGAGCGCGTGAGCCCTCTTCGCCCGCCGCCGTCTCCTCGCGCGTGACATCGGTGTGCAACGGGCACGGGCACTTCTTCGGAAACTGGAATTCCCTGGCAGCCTTCGGCCGCTTGTCGAGGACGACGTCGACCACCTGCGGGATGACGTCGCCGGCGCGCTGGATCACGACGGTGTCGCCGATCCTGATGTCGCGGCCCTCGCGCAGCACTTCGCCCTTGTTGCCGATGCCCTTGATGTAGTCCTCGTTGTGCAGCGTGACGTTCTGCACGATCACGCCGCCGACGCCGACCGGTTCGAGCTTGCCCACCGGCGTGAACGAGCCGGTGCGGCCGACCTGGATCTCGATGTCGCGCAGCACCGTCGTGGCGCGCTCGGCCGGGAATTTGTGCGCGATGCCCCAGCGCGGCGTGCGCGAGACGAAGCCGAGCCGTTCCTGCCAATCGATGCGGTCAACCTTGTAGACGACGCCGTCGATGTCGTAGTCGAGTTTTGCGCGCTGTTCCTCGATCGCACGATGAAACGCCAGCAGTTCCTCGACGGAGTGACAGAGCTTGGTCAGCGGGTTAGTCCTGAAGCCGCAGCGCTCGAACCAGCCGATCATGCCGCTCTGCGTGCCCTCTGGCATCGCGCTCATCTCGCCCCAGGCATAGGCGAAGAAGCCGAGGGGGCGCGAGGCGGTGATGGTCGGATCCTTCTGCCGGAGCGAGCCCGCGGCCGAGTTGCGTGGATTGGCGAAGATGGTGCTGCCTTCCGCCTTCTGCCGCTCGTTGAGCGCCAGAAACGCCTTCTTGGTCATGTAGACCTCGCCGCGCACCTCGCAGATGTCGGGGACGTTGCGGCCCTTCAGCCTCTTCGGCACGTCTTCGAGCGTGCGGATGTTGGCGGTGACGTCCTCGCCGACCGCGCCGTCGCCGCGAGTCGCCGCGGTGACGAGTTCACCGCCCTCGTAGCGCAGCGACATCGAGAGGCCGTCGATCTTCGGCTCGGCGGAAAAATCGATCTTGTCGTCGTCGAGCTTCAGGAAGCGCACGATGCGGCCGACGAAGTCGCGCAGATCCTCTTCCGCAAAGGCGTTGTCGAGCGACAACATGGGGACGGCATGCCGCACCTTCTTGAAGCGGCCTGATGGTGCAGCACCGACTTTCTGCGACGGAGAGTCCGCGCTGACGAATTCCGGAAAGCGCTTCTCGATCGCGTTGAAGCGCTGGCGTAGCGCGTCATACTCGGCGTCGGTGACGGTGGGCGCGTCGTCCTGGTAGTAGCGTTCGTTATGCCCCTCGATCTCGAGCGCGAGCCGCATGTGCTCGACCTTGGCCTGCGCCTTGGTGAGGTCGGCGACTTCGCGAAGCGGTGTTGGTTTCGATTTTGCTGCTCTGGCCATGGTGCTTGGATACGATGGAGCGGGCAGGAGGGTAAAGGCGGTTACAGTTTCGTACCCCGGACTCAACGTTTAGGGCCCTGCGGTTGCGCGCGTCCGGGACACGAAATCAAGCCGTCGCCGCCTTGAGCAGACGGTCCGCGGCAGCCCTCGCCTCGGCGGTGATCTCGGCACCGGCGAGCATCCGCGCGATCTCCTCGCGGCGGTGGTCGGCGGCAAGCGCATTGACGCGGGTCGCAACGCGCTTGCCCTTGTCCAGTGCGTCCTTTGAGATCAGCAAATGCTGGTCGGCACGGGCGGCGACCTGCGGGGCGTGGGTGACGGCCATCACCTGGACCTTGCCGGCGAGCCGCGCCAGCCGTCCGCCGATGGCGTCCGCGACCGCGCCGCCGACACCGGTGTCGATCTCGTCGAAGACCAAGGTCGGCGCCGAACCGCGGTCGGACAGCACGACCTTCAGCGCCAGCAGGAAACGCGACAGCTCGCCGCCGGAGGCGACCTTCATCAGCGGCCCCGGCTTGGTGCCCGGGTTGGTCTGCACCCAGAACTCGACGCGGTCGAACCCTTGCGGGCCCGGAGCTGCCTCGTCGGTCTCGACCTGGGTCATGAACTTTGCGCGCTCGAGCTTGAGCGGCGCGAGCTCGGCATTGACGGCCTTGTTGAGCTTCTCCGCCGATTTCTGCCGCGCCATCGACAGCTTCTTCGCAGCCGCCGCATAGCGCGCATCGGCCTCGATCGCGGCCTGCTCCAGCTTCTTCAGCCGTGAGGCGCCGGCATCGATCAGAACGACATCGGCGGCGTATCTTGCGGCCAGCGCGGCGAGCCCGTCGACCGGCGTCGAATATTTGCGCGAGGCGGCGCGCAACGCGAACAGGCGCTCCTCGATGCGTTCGAGCTCCGAGGGATCAAAATCGGTTGCGGCAAGCGCCGCCTGAAGATGCTGGTCGGCTTCCTCCAGCGCGTTGATGGCGATGTCGATCGCCCTCACCGCGGGTTCGACCAGCGCCGGCGAGTTGACGCCGCGACGCTCCAGCCGCCGCACGGCGGCCGACAGCGAGGCGACCGGCGAATGGTGGCCGCCGACCGCCTCCTGCGCCTCGCGCAGGTCGGAGGCGATCTTCTCGCCCTGCATCATCGTGGTCCGACGGGAGGCCAGCGAGGTCTCCTCGCCGTCCTTGGGCGCGAGCTGCTTCAATTCGTCGGAGGCGTGGCGGAGGTAATCGGCTTCGCGCGCGGCGCGCTCCATGCCGGCGCGATGCTCCTCCAGCGCGGTGTTGGCGGTGCGGCGTGCGTCCCAGAGCGCCTCGACCGCCGAGACGTCCTTTTCGAGACCGGCGAAGGCGTCGAGCAGGCGGCGGTGGGTGGCGGCATCGACCAGCGCGCGCTCGTCGTGCTGGCCGTGGATCTCGACCAGGGCAGCCCCGACCGCCTTCAGCGTCTGCACGCTGATCGCCTGGTCGTTGATGAAGGCGCGGGTGCGGCCGTCGGCGAGCTGGACCCGGCGGAGAATCATCTCGCCGGTATCGTCCAGCCCGTTCTCCGCGAGGATTTTGGCCGCGGGATGGTTTTTTGGGATATCGAATACGGCAGTGACCTGCCCCTGCTCCGCCCCATGCCGCACGAGGCCGGCATCGCCGCGGCCGCCGAGCGCCAACGCAAAGGCATCGAGCAGGATGGATTTGCCCGCACCGGTCTCGCCGGTCAAAACCGCGAGGCCCGGTGCGAATTCGATATCGAGCCGTTCGATCAGGACGATGTCACGGATCGACAGACGCGCCAGCATGGAATTCTATTTCCTAGCCGAGACCCATTTTCTTGAAGGTCTTGCTAATCCAGGACCCCTGATTCTCGCTCGGTTCGAGACCGCCTGATTTTACAAGATTATAGGCGTCCTTGTACCAGCGACTATCAGGAAAATTGTGCCCGAGCACGGCGGCGGCCGTCTGGGCCTCGCCAACGATGCCGATCGCCATATAGGCCTCGGTCAGGCGGTACAGCGCCTCCTCGACATGGCGGGTGGTCTGGTACTGCGTCACCACGGCCTTGTACCGGTTGATCGCCGCCGTGTAGTCGCGCTTCTGCGCGTAATAGCGGCCGACGTTCATTTCCTTGCCGGCGAGCTGGTCGCGCGCACCTTCGATCTTGGCCTTGGCCGAGGTCGCATATTCGGAGGTCGGATATTTGCGCACCACCTCTTCCAGCGAGGCGATCGCCTTCTCGGTGCGGGTCTGGTCGCGGCTGATGTCCGGAATCTGGTCGTAATGCGAGGCGGCGATCAGATATTGCGCGTAGGCCGCATCCGGGCTGCCGGGATGCAGCGTGACGTAGCGGGTGGCCGCGCCGATACAATTGTCATAATCCCCGCCCTGGTAGGACGCGTAGGCCGACATCAGCAATGATTTGCGGGCCCAGTCGGAATAAGGATGCTGGCGGTCGACCTCTTCGAACTTCTTGTTCGCCGCCTTCATGTCCTTCTTCTCGTTCATGAGGTACAGGCCCTCATTGTAGATCTTGTCGGCGGGCTCCTCGACGAAGGTGTCGTCCTTGGCGGTGAACTTGTCCCAAAGCGCGCCGGTGCCGCAGCCGGCCAGCGGCAGCGCGAGCACGAAGAGGGCGACAACCTGAAGCAGCCCACGGGCTCGAGACGAGACTTCTCGAGACGGGACTTGAAGATATCCGCGCGTCATACGCTGTGCCGACATGAGTATTGCCCTGACGCCCTGTGGTGCGGTGTCCGCCAGCCCATGAACCCCGTCCTGGGCGCGAAATATAGCCGTGGTGCCTGCCGTGCGACCACGCCGGTGTAACCGAAAAACGATCTTCAACCAACCGGATAGGCAGGCATTCCGCCCGGATTAAGGCGAGGCGCCGCAATCCTAGCCGATCATCGTTACCAGGAGTTTCCCGGGGAAAGCCGCCGCCAAACGCCCGCGGCGACGGGTCTCTTCAGGACGCGTCTCTCGTCTAGGAAACGTCCGCTGCAGGAAACGTCTCTCTTCAGGAAACGTCCGGCCCGTAGACCGCGGCGATCCGGCCACCGACGATGCCGCGACCGGTTTCGGCCACCGGACGCGTGGTGCGGCGGGCTGCCTCGCCCTCGACCACCCGCCAAGCGGTGCGGTCGGCGAGCAGCGCGGTCAGAACGGCGTGGTTGAGCTTGTGGCCGCCACGTACCGAGCGGTAGGCGCCGAGCAGCGGCAGACCCGCCAGCGCGAGGTCGCCGATCACGTCCAGCACCTTGTGGCGGGCGCATTCGTCGGCGTAGCGCAGGCCCTCGGTGTTGAGCAGCCGCTCCTCGTCGAACACGACGGTGTTGTCGAATGAGGCACCGAGCGCGTAGCCGGCGCTCCAGAGCCGCGCGACGTCGCACATCAGACCGAAAGTCCGGGCCCGGCCGACTTCGCGGCGGAAACGCTCCGGGTTGAGGTCGAAGGCATAGCTCTGCTGGCCGATGACAGGATTGGTGAAGTCGATCTCGACCTCGGCGCGGAACCCGTCGGCATAGGGCCTGATCTCACCGAAGGAGTCGCCGATCTTGACCGAGATCGGCTTCAAAACCTGGATGAAGCGGCGCTGCGCCGGCTGGGTCACGATGCCGGCCTGGTCGATCGCCGCAACGAAGGCTGCCGCGCTGCCGTCCATGATCGGCACTTCCGGCCCATCGATCTCGATGATGGCGTTGTCGACGCCCATTCCCCGCAGCGCAGCAAGGACATGCTCGGCGGTGGAAACCAGCGGACCGTTGCGATCACCGAGGACGGTGGCGAAATCCGTCGCGATCACCTGCTCGGCGGTGGCCTGAACTTCGCGGTCGCTTCCCTCGAGCCCGGTGCGGATAAAAACAAATCCCGCGTCGACAGGCGCGGGTCCAAGCGCGAGCGTGACAGGAAGACCGGAATGAACGCCGACGCCTGCCACACTGGCTTGCGCACGAAGCGTTGTTTGCCGGCTAAATTTCATCAGGAACCGCCCCACTACGACCATCGCGACTTATACTGAACCCGACTGCGGCCTAGACCGCTGTTCCGAATCCGTATCCCCAAGTCACGGCAAACCATAGTCACTGCCCCAAACAGCGCCAACTCACGCTTTTTTACTGATTGTTACCCCAAACCCGCCGTATTCGCGCCAAGGCTTAACCAAATTGGACCGGAGTTCGGGACCGTTTTCGGTAGTTTTACTGAACCATCGAATACGTAATTAATGATTTAAAATCAGTTGCTTGGCCACGCAATCCGGATATGCACGGGGCAAAAGAAAAGGTCCCGGCAAGCTTCCCCCCGGGACCTTTTTTCGTCTGCCTTATTGTAACAATCCTCAGGTCGCCTGCCGCCGCAGGAAGGCCGGGATATCAAGATGGTCATCTCCCTGTGGCGCTGGGGCAACAGGCGCGGGACGGCCGTGCATGTCCAGGCCCTGCGGCGCGGGACGACGGGCATACTCAGACACCGGCTCGGTAGAAGCGATTTGCTGCGCCACGGTCTTCTGGGGGCGGCGATCGGGCAGTGGCGGCATCGCGGGACCGGCGGTGCGGGCCGCGATCGGCGCCTCGGTCTCCTCGTCACGACGGCCGAGGCCGACATTGGCGAGGCGCTGCAGCAGCGACAGCCGGGTCTTTTGCGGGGTCTCCTCCTCGACCTCGCCGCGGGCCTGGCGAAGCTCGGCCTGGGCGGGCATCGGAAGTTCCTCGATCCGCGGCATCCGCGGTGTGCGGACCGGTGCACGCTCGGCCTGCGGAGGGATGAAGGTTTCCGGCGTCATCGGCTCTTGCATGGCCATCGGCGCCTGCTCGGGCTCGGGGAACAGCGTGGGCTTCTGCGCGATCGGGCGCACGGTAACGTCGCCATAGGTCTGCATCGGCGCGGGAGCCTGCGGAACGTCCGCAACGGCGGCGGCGATGGCGGCAAGCGCAGCGCGCTCGACGTTCGGACGCGGAGCCGTGGGAGCGGCGGCAAATTGGCCCGTTCCTGTGGCCGGGGTCTGTCCTTCGAACTTCTGGGCGCGCTCGGCCATGCGCTGATTGTCAGCGCGCAGCCGCGCGGTCAGATCGGCAAGACGGCTCTCGGCAGCCGCGGCGGGAGCGGCGGGAGCCTGCTGCGCCTGCGGAGCAGGATTCGCCACGGGAGCGCTGGTGGCCTGGCTGTTGCGCGCGATCGCGGCCTGTTCGATGCCGGTGGCGACGACCGAGACGCGGATCAGGCCATCGAGGGCCTCGTCGAAGGTGGCGCCGACGATGATGTTGGCGTCCTGGTCGACTTCCTCGCGGATGCGGGTCGCAGCTTCGTCGACCTCGAACAGGGTGAGATCCTTGCCGCCGGTGATGGAGATCAGGAGGCCCTTGGCGCCCTTCATCGAGCTATCGTCGATCAGCGGGTTGGCGATCGCGGCTTCGGCGGCGGTCAGCGCGCGCTTGTCGCCGGAGGCTTCGCCCGTGCCCATCATCGCCTTGCCCATCTCGCGCATGACGGCGCGGACGTCGGCGAAGTCGAGATTGATCAGGCCTTCCTTGACCATCAGGTCGGTGATGCAGGCAACGCCCGAATAGAGCACCTGGTCGGCCATCGCGAAGGCGTCGGCGAAGGTGGTCTTCTCGTTCGCGACCCGGAACAGGTTCTGGTTCGGGATGATCAGCAGCGTATCAACGACCTTGTGCAGCTCATTGATGCCCGCTTCCGCGGTGCGCATGCGGCGGCCGCCCTCGAAGTGGAAGGGCTTGGTCACGACGCCGACGGTGAGGATGCCCATCTCGCGCGCGATCTTGGCGATCACGGGAGCTGCGCCGGTGCCGGTGCCGCCGCCCATGCCGGCGGTGACGAACACCATGTTGGCGCCCGAGAGATGGTCACGGAGTTCGTCCATGACTTCTTCGGCCGCGGCCGCGCCGACCACCGGCTGCGAACCTGCGCCCAACCCTTGCGTGGCCGCCGTGCCCATCTGCACGATGCGCTGCGCCTTCGACATCGTCAGCGCCTGCGCGTCGGTGTTGGCGACCACGAAGTCGACGCCCTGGAGGCCCGCCGTGATCATGTTGTTGACGGCGTTACCACCGGCGCCGCCGACGCCGAACACGGTGATGCGGGGCTTCAGTTCGTGAATATCAGGAACATTGATGCTGATGGTCATGTTTGCCTCTCGATCACGCGCGCGTGGGTTCGCCCCGGCCGGCGGCCGCGGGAGTTGGTGAAAATCGAATATTGCGGGAAGGAGTCATCAGAAGCCCTCGCGTAGCCATCGTCCGACCTTTCCGAAATACCCGCCGGTCCCCGTCCTGACCTGCTGCCGCGTATGCCGCGGTTCGACATGTTCGTGGTGAACATATTGCGGGTAGACGAGCAGTCCGGCCGGCACCGCGAAGGCGGCGTTCTTCGCCTCGTTGGGCAGCCGGCCGAAACCGAGCGGACGTCCGACCCGCACGGGCCGGCCGAGAATCTGCGTTCCGAGCTCAACGAGACCCGTGAGCTGCGAGGCCCCGCCCGAGAGCACGACGCGGCCGTTCGGCTCCGAGGCGAAGGGCGAGTCCTTCAGCTTGTCCCGAACCATTTCGAAGACTTCCTCGGCACGATGCTTGACGATGTTGGCGATGGTAGCGCGGGAGACGATCTGCGGCAGATCCTGCTCGTCACCGGCTGTCGGTACAGACATCAGCTCACGCGAGTCCGATCCGCCGGTGATGACGGTCCCGTATAACGTCTTGATTCGCTCGGCATCGGCAATGGTCGCGGAGAGTCCGCGCGCCAGATCCATCGTGATGTGTTGCCCGCCGACCGCAAAACCCGCGGCATGCACGAAGTGGCCGCCGGAAAAGACCGCGATCGTGGTGGTGCCCGCGCCCATTTCGACCACGGCGGCGCCGAGATCGGCCTCGTCGTCGGTCAGCACCGACAGGCCTGCCACATAGGGGCTTGCCGCCATTGCTTCGACGTTGATGTGGCAGCGTTCGACCGCCAGCATCAGGTTCCGCGCCACCGTGGCGTCGCAGGTGACGACATTCATGTCGATGCCGAACTGATGCGCAACCATGCCGCGGGGGTCGCGGATACCTTTGACGCCGTCAAGCGTGTAGCCGACCGGCAGCGCGTGCAGCACGGTGCGGCCTTCGCCGGTGGCGTGGCGCATGCCGGTGGAGGTGACGCGGCTGACATCGGCCGGTGTCACGGCGCCGCCGCGGATGTCGGCCGCAGCTTCGACCAGCTGACCGGAGAGCCGGCCGCCGGAGACCGACAGCAGCACGGACTCGACCCGCACCTTGGCCATTTTCTCTGCAAGCCCGACGGCCTGTCGCACCGCCTGCTCGCATTCGCCGAGATCGATCACGGCGCCGGCCTTCATGCCGCGCGACTGAATCTGGCTGTAGCCGATCAGCTCCACCGCATGGGTCCGGTCGCGCAGGGCTTCGCTCGGCGCCGACGGCTTCAGCCGCGCGATCATGCAGGCGATCTTGCTGGTGCCGATGTCGAGGCAGGCGACGAGGCCGCCGCGCTTGTGCGGCATCGGGCGTGTCTTCGGTGTCTGGGTGCGATCAAGACCGGTCATGCAGCGTCCCCGGCCTTTTTCTTCTTCTTGTCCTTGAACAAATCGTCGCGCGCCTTGGCGGCGTCCTCGGACAGCTGCACGACGAGCCGATCGGGCAGGCGCAGGTCGACGGCGACGATGTCGCGGGAGAACAGCCTATCCTCCTTGTCGAGCCTGGACAGCATCGCAAGCGCGTTGCCGACGTCCTGTTCGGGCAGGCGGATGTCGAGGCCGTCCTTGAGCCTCAGGTTCCAGCGCCGCTCACCGACGAAGATCGCGGCCTTGGTAATGGAATTGACCTGCGGATAGCGCGCCAGCAAAGCGAGGAAATCGCGGGCCTGCGTCTCGGCGCCCTTGCCGACCACGAGCGGCAGCGACAGGAAGCGGCGCGAGACGTAGGGTTCGAGCACGGCGCCGTCATCGGCGATGACGGAGAGCCGGCCGGCCTCCTGCCACAGCGCGAACGCCTTGCGCTCGGTGAGCTCGATCATGAGCTGGCCCGGATAGAGCTTCAGCACGGTCGCATCCGCGATCCAGGGATTGGCCTTGAGCTTGTCGCGCACGGCGTCGGCGTCGAGAAACAGCAGCGAGGATCGGCCGCTGACGCCGCCGATCGCGAGGATCTCGTCCTGGCTGAGCTGCTTGCGACCGTTGATCACGACGGAGGTGATGCGGAAGCCGGCGGAATTGGCCAGCGCGTTGCGGGTGTCGTTGACCGCCGTGATGAAATCCTGGAGATGGCCGCCCTTGACGATACCGAAGCCGCAGCTTCCGATCAGGAGCAGCACCGTCATGCTGATCCCGACCCGGCGCGGCAGATAGCGCTCGACCAGCGCGACCAACCGCGGCGGCGGCTCGCGCTCGACGATGGCTTTGGCCCTGGTCTTTTCCTTGGCGGCAGCACGGGCGCCGAGAACTCTTTCCTGACGCTTGTCCTGCACCCACTCGCGCAGAAGCACGACCGCTCCGATAGCGGCCGCCTTCAGGTCAGCTTGGGGCCTCAGCGATCTGAAAAGCGACCGAGTGAGGCTTCCTGCTCCATCCATTGCACGAGCTCGTCAACAGTTTGCCCGCGACATCGCGCGGGTCCTGGCGAACATGACGTCTCGGACTTGCCGGGCCGGGTGCTGGTCTTCAGCAGAAGAAAACCTCTCCCCTTCAGAGCGTTCGCTGGGGGTGACAACACCCGCAACGGTCCACGCGCCGGCAGCCAAAGCGTCATATGCGCCGCCAGCGTTAACCTTCGGACGTCCTGGTAAACAAAAGGTAAAGTTCGTTAACGACGTGAGCTTTTTGCCCAGGCCTGTGAGGCATTTATGCCGCAATATCCGGCATTTTACCGGTTTTGGGTTCCAAAACCGGCCGTTTCGCCAGTTCGGCCGTTAACCAGTCCTAATTATTTTCGCACACCGGCCACAGCGAGCTCGATCAGGCCGCGCAGGAAGTCGACGAACTCGATGCTCTCGGCCTTCAGCGCCTTGGGGTAGAGCGAGGACTTGGTCAGGCCGGGCAGCGTGTTGGTTTCGAGATAGACCAGCCCCTTGTCCGAGACGATGAAGTCCGAACGGGAATAGCCGGTACACGACATCGCCCGGTGCGCCAGCATCGCCTGGTGCTTCAGCGCGGCGGTGATTTCGGGTGCGAAACGGCCGGGACAGATCTCTTGGGTCGACTTCAAAAGATATTTCGCCGCGTAGTCGAAACTGCCCTCGCCCGGAATGATCTCGATCGGCGGCAGCGAGATGATCGAGCCGTCCGGCCGCTCCAGCACGCCGCAGGTCGCCTCGACGCCGGAGATGTAGGGCTCGATCACGTACTCTTCGTGCTTGGCCGCATTGCGAACGGCGACGAGATCCTGCTTGGCGTTGACGAAGATCAGGCCGTAGCTCGAGCCATCCCTGGCGGGCTTTGCGATCAGCCGGCCGTATTCGGCGAAGGCCTCGTCGATCTGGTCCAGCGCAATGTTGGCCGGCGGCGTCACGCCGCCGAGCGCGGCGAAATGCTTGGCCGCGATCTTGTCGAACGCGAGATGCGAGGAGGCCGAGCCCGATCCGGTGAACGGCACGCCGCGCGCTTCGCACATCACCTGCAATTCGCCGTTCTCGGCACGCCCGCCATGCAGGCCGAGCACCAGCACGCGGTCCTCCGCCCTGGCCTGGTCGAGCGCCTGCTCCAACGGAATGCCCGACGTGCCCGGCTTGAACTCGTCCTCGAACGGGCGGGCATGTTCGAGCAGCTGTTTGGACTGCACGACATGCACCTTGTCCTCGACGTCCCACCACCAGAGATCGGCCTCGGGCAGCGCCTGATGCAGCGCCTGGGCTGAGGCGACGGAAACCAGACGTTCGCGGTTGGAGCCGCCGAAGAGGATGGTGATGCGCATGTTCTCTCGTCGCTTGTCCAAATTAGCCGGGAATTCCGATCCGCTTGATTTCCCAGTGTAGCTCAATTCCGGAATTTGCCTTCACCCGTTCACGTACGGTCTCGCCCAGCGTCTCGATATCGTGCGCGGTGGCATTGCCCGTGTTGATCAGGAAATTGCAGTGCATCTCGGAGACTTCTGCACCGCCGACGCGCAAACCGCGGCAGCCGGCGGCATCGACCAGCTTCCAGGCGGAATGGCCGGGCGGATTCTTGAAGGTCGAGCCGCCGGTCTTTTCGCGGATCGGCTGCGCGGTCTCGCGATGGGTTTGCACTTCCGCCATGCGCGCGCGGATCGCCTCGGCATCCCTGAGCTCGCCGCAGAACCGCGCGGAGGTGAAGATGATGGAGGCATCGACGCCGCTGTTGCGGTAGACAAACTTCATGTCGGCATTGGAGAAGATGTGCTTCGTGCCGTCGCGCCCGACGCCACGCGCCTCGATCAACACGTCCTTGGTCTCGCCGCCATTGGCGCCCGCATTCATGCGCAGCGCGCCGCCGATCGTGCCGGGAATGCCGAAGTAAAATTCGAGCCCGCCGATATTGGCCGACGCGGCGACTTCCGCCACGCGCTTGTCGAGCGCGGCTGCGCCCGCGGTGACGACATCGCCGCTCGCGCTCGCCTCGCCAAAGGCGCGCGGCGCAAGCCGGATCACCACGCCCGCCATGCCGCCGTCGCGCACGATCAGGTTGGAGCCGACGCCGACGACATAGACGGGAATGTCGCTTGCGAGATGCGCGAGGAAATAAGAGAGATCGTCCTCATCCGTCGGCGTGAACAGCACCTGCGCGGGACCTCCGACGCGAAACCAGGTGAGCTCGGCGAGCGACTGGTTCGCCAGCAGCCGGCCGCGAAGATCGGGCATCACGGCTTTGAGGTCGGGTGTGATGTCGGGGAAGCTCACTGCGCTACCGCAGCGCCTTCAATTCGCCGGGCAAGGCATACGCCCATTGCGTGATGTTGCCGGCGCCCAGACACACGACGAGATCGCCGGACTTCGCCACGCCCTTGACGATGCCAGCGAGATCGGACGCCGCGGGCAGCGGGATCACCTCGCGGTGGCCGTGGGCGCGCAGGCCCGCGGCGAAATGGTCGCGATCGATGCCTTCGATCGGCGTCTCGCCCGCAGCATAGACCTCGGCGACGATCACCGCATCCGCATCGTTGAAGCAGGTGCAGAATTCCTCGAACAGCGACTGCAGGCGGGTGTAGCGATGCGGCTGCACCACCGCGACGATCTTACCGTTGGTGGATTCCCGCGCCGCCTTCAGCACCGCCGCGATCTCGACCGGATGATGGCCGTAGTCGTCGATGACGGTGACGCCGTTCCACTCGCCGGTCTTGGTGAAGCGGCGCTTGACGCCGCCGAAGCCGGCGATCGCCTTGCGGATCGCCTCGTCCGACACGCCGAGCTCGCGCGCGACCGCAATCGCGGCGGTCGCGTTGGAGGCATTGTGGCGCCCCGGCATCGGCAGCATGAGATCGGAGATCTCGTGCACGGCGCCCGTCTTGCGATCGCGGAAGGCAACCTTGAACTTCGATCCGCCGCCCGCCGGGGTCAGGTCGACGAAGCGCACATCGGCCTGCGGATTCTCACCATAGGTGATGATGCGTCGATCCTCGATCTTGCCGACAAGGGTTTGCACCACGGGATGATCGATGCACATCACGGCGAAGCCATAGAACGGCAGGTTCTCGACGAAATGGCGGAAGGCGTCCTGCACCGCCTCGAAGGTCTTGAAGTGATCGAGATGCTCGGGATCGACATTGGTGACGATCGCGACCTCGGTCGGCAGCTTCAGGAACGTGCCGTCGCTCTCGTCCGCTTCGACCACCATCCAGTCACCCGCACCGAGACGCGCATTGGAGCCGTAGGCATTGATGATGCCGCCGTTGATCACGGTGGGATCGAGGCCGCCGGCGTCGAGCAGCGTCGCGACCATCGTGGTCGTGGTGGTCTTGCCGTGGGTGCCGGCGATGGCGACGCAGCTCTTCAGCCGCATGAGCTCGGCCAGCATCTCGGCGCGGCGCACCACGGGGATGCGCCGTTCGCGCGCCGCCGTCAGTTCCGGATTGTCGCGCTTGATCGCGGTAGAAACCACGACGACCTCGGCCCCGTCGACGTTCTCCGCCTTGTGGCCGACCGAGACCCTCGCACCGTTCTTGCGCAGGCGGTCGAGATTGTAATTGTCGGAGGCGTCCGAACCCTGCACGGAATAGCCGAGATTGAGCAGCACCTCGGCGATTCCGCTCATGCCTATCCCGCCGATCCCGACGAAGTGGATAGGTCCGATCTCGCGCGGCAGTCTCATGGTGTATCCCGCAGTTCCCTTCGTCATGCCCGGGCTCGTCCCGGGCATCCACGAATCCTTACCACTTCTTGCAAGACGTGGATGGCCGGGACAAGCCCGGCCATGACGGCAAAAGTAGGAATTCCGGCCGATTTCGCGTCAGATTCCCGCGATTTTGGCCACCAGATCGGCCAGCCGCTCCGCTGCGTCGAGCCGGCCGGCGCCGCGGGCGGCCTGCGCCATGGCGGCAAGACGCGCGGGCTCGGCGGCGAAGGCGGAGATCTCGGCGGCGAGGCGATCGGAGGAAAACTCGGTCTGCGGAATGCGGATCGCACCGTCGACCTTGGCCAGCACGCCGGCATTGGCGAACTGGTCCTGGTCGATCGCGCCCGGCAGCGGCACCAGGATCGAGGGCCGCCCGATCGCGGCAAGTTCCGCCACGGTGCCGGCGCCTGAGCGCGACACCACCAGATGGTTGGAGGCCAGCCGTGCCGGAAGATCGGTGAAAAACGGCGCGAGCTCGGCCTTGATCTTCAGTCTGTCGTAGACCGCACGCACGCGCGCCATATCCTCGTCGCGCACCTGCTGGGTGAGGACGAGCCGGCTCCACAGCGCAGGCTCGAGGCGCTCGATCGCGCCCGGCACGATGTCGGCCATGATGCGCGCGCCCTGGCTGCCGCCGACGACGAGCAGGCGCAGCGGACCGTTCACTTCAGGCGCAGCATATGGCACGCCAGCTGCGGCGAGGATCGCCGGACGCATCGGCGTGCCGACCGTCGTGGTCTTGCCTGATAGCGCCGGATCGCGATCGAGCACGCCGGGCAACGACGTCGCGATGGCTTGGACGCGGCTCGACAGGAACCGGTTGGCGCGGCCGAGCACCGCATTGGCGTCATGGATGATGCCGGGCACGCCGGCGAATTTTGCGGCGACCAGCGGCGGCAGCGTCGGATAGCCGCCGAAGCCGACGACGGCGACCGGCTTCAGTCGCTTGATCAGGCTGTAGGCGGACAGCGTGCCGGCCGCGAGCGTCAGGCCGGCATAGGCGAGCTGCAGCGGATTGCGTCCGCGCGCAGTCTCGCTCGAGACGACGTCGATCATGTCCTTGGTGAACAGTCCGCTGTAGCGCAGCGCGCGCTCGTCCGTGACGAGGCGGACGCGGAAGCCGCGCCGGATCAGCTCGACGCCGAGCGCCTCGGCCGGAAACAGATGGCCGCCGGTGCCGCCCGCGGCGAGAAGAATCAGGGGGGAGGTGTCCATGGTGGCGAGTTTTACAAGGACTCTTTCGTCATTGCGAGCGCAGCGAAGCAATCCAGACTGCCACCGCGGAGAGATTCTGGATTGCTTCGCTTCGCTCGCAATGACGAAAAACTATGCGTAGCTGCGCATCGCCTCGGCGTGGCCGCTCGCCTCGACTTCGGTGCGCGGGCGCAGCCGCGTCAGCGCGAGCATCATGCCGACACCATAGGCCAGCGACACGATCGAGGAGCCACCATAGGAGATGAAGGGCAGCGTCATGCCCTTGGCGGGGATGAGCTGGAGATTGACCGACATGTTGATGGCGGCCTGCACGCCGAACAGGATCGCCAAGCCCGAGGCCGCGAAGCGCGAGAACATGTCCTCGTTGGCATAGGCGCGCGACAGCGTCCGGATGACGACGAAAGCAAACAGTGCCAGCATCGCGAGGCACAGGATGATGCCGAACTCTTCGGCGGCAACCGCGAACACGAAATCGGTGTGGCTGTCGGGCAGGCTGCGCTTGGCGATGCCCTCGCCCGGTCCGAGGCCGAACCAGCCGCCATTGTAGAAGGCCTCCATGGCGGTATCGACCTGGAAGGTGTCGCCCGAGGCCGGATTCATGAAGCGCTTGATGCGGCCGGCGACGTGGGGAACAAAAAGATAGGCGCTGAACAGTCCGGCGGCGCCGAGGCCGGCGAGCCCGAACACCCAGATCATCCGCATGCCCGCGATGAAGAACAGCGAGCCCCACACCATCAGGATCAGCATGGTCTGGCCGAAGTCGGGCTCCATCACCAGCAGCGAGACCAGGATCAAGAGCAGCACCAGCGCCATCGAGGTCGCCGGCATTTCTGGCCGCCTAGTGGATTCCGCGAACAGCCAGGCGGCCATGACGACGAACGACGGTTTTGCGATCTCGGAGGCCTGGATATTGAGGCCGAGTAGCGTGATCCAGCGCCGCGAGCCCTTTACTTCGGGGCCGATCGCGAGCGTCAGCACGATCAGGACGATGCTGACCGCAAAGATGATCAGCGCCGAGCGACGGATCGCCCGCGGCGACAGGAAGGACACCCCGAGCAGCACGATGCAGGACGGCACCAGGAATAGCACGTGCCGGCTGAAGAAGTGGAAGGGATCGAGCCCGATGCGGGTCGCAACCGGCGGGCTCGCCGCCAGCGACAGGATCACGCCGGTCAGCATCAGCGCCAGGATGGCACCCATCAGCGGCTTGTCGACGGTCCACCACCACTCGGAAAAGGGGGTGCGTTCTTCACGGGAGAGCATGGCGGCCGCTTTCGGACAGAGGTCGGTCCATTGGTCGCCGAGGTTGGTTACCGGGGGGTTAAGGAAACGGGGATGATTGGAGATGAAGGCGAGCGCTTACCTCAAATGCCCGTCATGCCCCGCGAAAGCGGGGCATCCAGTATTCCAGAGACGTCGAGGGTTCATAACCACAGCCGCGGCGTACTGGATCACCCGGTCAAGCCGGGCGACGACAGCGGAGCAACAACCAGCAGCGTCCCTACACCACCGGCTTCATGCCCGGCAGCGCCTGCACCAGCTCGCGGAACCTGGTGCCGCGAATTTCGAAGTTGCGATACTGGTCGAAGGAGGCGCAGGCGGGCGACAGCAGGACGACCGCGTCAGCGATGCCTGACGCCTCCGCATCGCATGCGGCTTGCTCGACGGCGACGTCGAGGGTCTGGCTGATCTCGTGCGGCACCTTCGTGCCGAGCGTGCCCGAAAATTCCTGCGCGGCCTCGCCGATCAGATAGGCTTTTCGGATGCGCGGGAAGTAGCCGGTGAGGCCGGTGATTCCGCCGGCCTTCGGCTTGCCGCCCGCGATCCAGAAGATGTCCGAAAAGGACGACAGCGCATGCGCGGTGGCGTCGGCATTGGTGCCCTTGGAATCGTTGACGAACAGCACGTTGCCGCGGCGGCCGACCTGCTCCATGCGATGCGCAAGGCCGGGGAAGCTGCGCAGGCCGTTCTGCAAGACGTCGAGGCCGATGCCCATCGCGAGCGCGGCGGCTGCCGCGCACGCCGCGTTCTGCGCATTGTGCAAGCCGCGCAGAGAACCGATGCCGCCGAGCGCCGCGATTTCACTGCGCGCGCCGCCCGAATTGCGCACGATATGGCCGTGCTCGACATGGATGCCGCTGGCCAGCGGATTCTTGACGGAGATCCGCACCACGTTCTTGCCGGCGCGATCGAGCCGGTCGGCGATATCGCGGCAAAAGCCGTCGTCGACGCCGACGATCGCGGTGCCGCCGGCCTGCACACCGGCAACGAGTCGCTCCTTCACCGCGGCGTAATGCGCGATGGTGCCGTGGCGATCGATGTGGTCTTCGCTGACATTGAGCAGAATGCCGACGGAGGGATCGAGTGAAGGCGTGAGGTCGATCTGATAGGACGACATCTCGATGACGTGGACGCGGCCCATGCCCGGCGGCTCCAGCGACAGGATTGCGGTGCCGATATTTCCGCCCATCTGGGTGTCATAGCCGGCGACCTTGGTGAGATGCGCGATCAAAGCCGTCGTCGTCGATTTGCCATTGGTGCCGGTGATGGCGACGAACGGCGCATCCGGCGCGTGCCGGCGCCTTTCGCGGCAGAACAGCTCGATGTCGCCGATCACCTCGATAGCGGCCTCGCGCGCCTTCAGCACGCTCCAATGCGGGACTGGGTGGGTCATCGGCACACCGGGCGCGAGCACCAGCGCGGCGAAATTCGCCCATGAGACGTTGCGCAAATCAGCCGTGATGAAGCCCGCTTGCGCGGCCTTGGCGACATTCTCGGCGCTGTCGTCGGCGGCGATCACCTCGGCGCCGCCCGCTTTCAACGCGTGACAGGAGGCGAGTCCCGAGCCGCCGAGGCCGAACACCGCGACCGTCTTGCCGGCAAAGGACGTGACGGGGATCATCGATCGTTCACCGCAGCTTCAGCGTGGATAGGCCAGCGAGCGCCAGCATCACCGAGATGATCCAGAACCGGATCACGATCTGGGGCTCGGTCCAGCCGAGTTGCTCGAAATGGTGATGGATCGGCGCCATCCGGAAGATGCGTTTTCCCGTCATCTTGAACGACACCACCTGCACGATGACGGAGACTGCCTCCAGCACGAACAGGCCGCCGATCACCGCGAGCACGATCTCGTGCTTCACCGCCACTGCGATCGCGCCCAGCATGCCGCCGAGCGCGAGCGAGCCGGTGTCGCCCATGAAGATCGAGGCCGGCGGCGCGTTGAACCAGAGGAAGCCCAGGCCCGCACCCAGCAGCGCGCCGCAGAGCACGGCGAGCTCGCCGGTGCCGGCGACATATTTGATCTGGAGATAATCGGCGAACACCGCGTTGCCGGCGAGATAGGCGATCATGGCAAAGCTCGCAGTCGCGATCATCACCGGCACGATGGCAAGGCCGTCGAGACCGTCGGTCAGGTTCACCGCGTTGCCGGCGCCAACGATGACGAAGGCGCCGAACACGACGAAGAACCAGCCGAAATGCAGCACGGTGTCCTTCAGGAAAGGAATCGTCAGCGCGGTCGACGCGGGATCGCGGTTCAGCCGCACCAGCGCGTAGCAGGCCACCAGCGCGATCGCCGCCTCGATCAGCAGGCGAAGCTTGCTGCCGAACCCGGTCGTGGTCTGCTTCGTCACCTTGAGATAATCGTCATAGAAGCCGACGAAGCCGAAGCCAAGCGTCACCGCCAGCACGATCCAGACGTAAGGGTTGAGCGGATTGGCCCACAGCACCGTGCCGACCGTGAGACCGGACAAGATCATCAGCCCGCCCATGGTGGGCGTGCCTTTCTTGGCGAGATGCGATTGCGGACCATCGGCCCGGATCGGCTGGCCCTTGCCTTGCCGGATGCGCAGATGGTCGATGATCCAGGGTCCGAACAGGAATACGAACAGCGCGCCGGTGACGACGGCGCCGCCGGTGCGGAAGGTGATGTAGCGGAAGACGTTCAGGAAGGTGCGAACGGCACCGAAGCCCGGAAATGTGTTGGAGAGCTCGATCAGCCAGTAAAACATTCAGACGGTCCTATGGCGCCTTTGCACGCGCCTTGATCTTGGCCTTGTCAACCTGCCTCACGCGCATTCGCTGGTCTTCATCATCGGGTCGGGCGACCTCTAAAGAAAACGAACGGCTTCGCGCCGGAAAGGGGGGATTCGGGAACAGCGCCTTCCAAGCAGTTTACGCCCTTGCCTGCAAGGCGGCCACTAGGCCCGGCACAAACTTGTTGACCCAGAACATCTTCTTGCTGCCCTTGACAACCACGACATCGCCTGCCCTCAGCAGATTTGCGACCTCCCCCGGCTTCAGCGTGACGGGGTCGTCGTGCCAACCGAGACCCTTGCCGGCTGGAAGCACCTCGAACAGGTGACGCATCAGGGGTCCGACGCAATAGACGCCGTCGATGCCGTCGAGATGCCTGGCGAGGTCGATGTGATAGGTTGGTGCGCCGTCGCCCAGCTCCAGCATGTCGCCGAGCACGGCAATGCGGCGGCCACCGGTCGTGTTGCGCGCCTGCAAGCTTTGCAGCGCGGCAGCCACGCTGGCCGGATTACCGTTGAAGCTGTCGTCGATCACGGTGACGCCACCGGCCGCCTGCTCGACGCCACGGCCGCTCATGATACCGACCCGGTCGAGCTTGATCGCAAGCGTCGCCGCATCGAGGTTGGTCGCACGGATCGATGCGAGCGCGGCCAGCGCATTCTGAACGCGATGCGGCGCGCCCGGCGTCAGGCTGAACGCGATCTCCTTCTTGCCGAGCGCGGCCACGACCTGCCAGCTGTCGCCGTGCGGCGCGTGCGCGACTTCATGCACCTCGGCTTTCTCGCCGAAGCGTATGACCTTGCCCTTCCAGTCCGGCGCCTTGATCCCGGCGGGCAGCACCAGCACGCCTTCCGCGGGCAGGCCGAGTGCAATCGACACCTTCTCGCGACGGATGGCTTCGAGCGAGCCGAGCTTCTCCAGATGCACCGGCTGGACGTTGACGACGAGCGCCACCGTCGGCCGCGTCAGTTCGCTAAGCCGCGCGATTTCGCCCGCCTGGTTCATGCCCATCTCGACGACCCAGAGACTGGCATCGGGGCGCGCATTGCACAGCGTCAGCGGCACGCCCCAGAAATTATTGAAGCTCGACGGGCTGGCATAGGCATTGGGATAGGCCGCGAGGAATTCCTTGGTGCTGGTTTTGCCCGCGCTGCCGGTGAGCCCGATCACCGGCCCGTTGAAGCGCGCGCGTGCCGCGCGCGCAAGGCCCCAGAGGCCGTCGATCAGCGTGTCCTTGACGACGATCTGGGGAATGCGGATGCCCGCGATCTCGTGCGGCACGATCATCGCGACCGCGCCCGAGGCTTCCGCCTTGTCCGCGAACTCCCAGCCGTCACGCGCGCTGGCGAAGGCCGAAATGAAGCCGCCGCTTGGCGTGCCGCTCAGCGCGACGAACAGGCTGCCCGGCTTCGCCAGCCGGCTGTCCTGGGTGACGAAGTCGATCGGCGTGTCCGGGAACGATCCGGCGGCGCCCAGCGCGCGCGCCACTTCGGCCACCGTCCATATGGGCGCGCTCATGCAATCCTCGACGCTAATGCGGCGGCGACCGCCTCGTGATCACTGAAGGGCAAAACCTCTCCGCCGACGATCTGCCCGGTCTCGTGGCCCTTGCCGGCGATGAGCAGCGCATCGCCATCTTCCAATTCGGCGATCGCGGTGCGGATCGCCGCGGCCCGGTCGCCGATTTCGCGGGCGCCCTTGGCGGCGGCGAGAATTTCGGCGCGGATCGATTCCGGCTTCTCGCTGCGCGGATTGTCGTCGGTGATGATGACACCGTCGGCGTTGCCGGCGGCGATCTCGCCCATGATCGGACGCTTGCCGGCATCGCGGTCGCCGCCGGCGCCGAACACGACGACCAGCCTGCGCCTGGCGTAGGGACGCAGCGCCTGCAGCGCCTTCGCCAGCGCATCGGGCTTGTGCGCATAGTCGACGAAGATCGGCGCACCGTTGCGCTCGCCGACGCGCTCCAACCGACCTTTGGCGCCTTCGAGATGTTCGAGGCTCGCGAACACGTCCGCGGCGTCGCCGCCGGTGCCGATGGCGAGGCCAGCTGACACCAGCGCATTCTCGATCTGGAACTCGCCGACCAGCGGCAGCCGGATCGTATACCGCTTGCCGCGATGTTCGAGCGCGAGCACTTGCGAAAATCCTTCGACCTCCGCACCGGCGAGACGAATGCCCTCGCCCGCCCCGTCGCGGTTGCGACCGACTGCCATCACGCGCAAGCCGCGCGAATTCGCAGCACTGATCGCCTCCGCCGAGCAATCATGATCGGCGGAGATCACGGCCGCGCCCCCCGGCGGGACAAGTTCGCGGAACAGCCTGAGCTTGGCCGCGAGGTAATGCGCGACGGTCGGATGGTAATCCATATGGTCGCGCGAGAGATTGGTGAAGCCGCCGGCGGACACGCGCACGCCGTCGAGGCGATATTGGTCGAGCCCGTGAGAAGAGGCCTCGAAGGCGAGATGCGTGACGCCCTCGCGTGCGATCTCGTCGAGCTGCCGGTGCAGTGCGATCGGATCGGGCGTCGTCAGCGAGCCGTAGACGGTACGCTTCGGGGAAACGAGCCCGATGGTTCCGATGCTGGCGGAGGCGTGCCCGAGCCGCTCCCAGATCTGCCGGGTGAATGCGGCGACCGAGGTCTTGCCGCTGGTGCCGGTCACCGCCGCAATTGTCGCGGGCTGCGCGGGAAAAAATTTTGCCGCGGCCAGCGCCAGCGCGCGGCGCGGATTCGCGACTGTGATGAACGGCACCTTGCAGCCATCAGGGGCATGGTCGCCGACGACCGCCACCGCGCCGGCGGCAATCGCGGCATCGATGAAGCGCGCACCGTCGGTCTTGCTGCCCGCAAGTGCGAAGAAGAGATCGCCGGGCTTGACCGCGCGGCTGTCGAGGGCGCCGCCGGTCACGTCGAGCGCCGCGACCGCGGGCTCGATTGCGGCATCATTGCCCTGAACGTCCTGATCGAGGAGGTCGCGCAGCTTCATGGTCTTCCAGTCGACATGCCGGACCGGATTGCCGAATCTGCAGGGAAATCCCGACTCAGCAGCGGCAACGGCCCACCCGGTTGATTACTGGGTTGTCCTGGATGCTGCAAGAATAAGGCGCTCGGACGGCGGCAGGTCGAACCGCGGTTCGACGCCCAATAGCGGCGCGATCCGCTCGATCACCTTGCCGCCGGTCGGCACCGCGTTCCAGCCCGAGGTGATGAAACCTTTCGTTTCGGGAATCGCCTGGGGCTCGTCCAGCATGATCAGGATCTGATATTTCGGATCGTCGCAGGGCATGATCGCGGTGAAGGAGTTGAGCACGCGCTTCTTGGCATAGCGGCCGTTGATGACCTTCTCCGACGTGCCGGTCTTGCCGCCAACATAGTAACCCTTGACGTCGGCGGTCTTGGCGGTGCCGATTTCGGCATTGAGCCGCATCAGGAACCGCATCTTGTCGCTGGTCTCCGTCCTGATGACGCGCTTGGCCATCGCCGCCGCTTCGGACTCGCTGCGCTTCATGAAGGTCGGCGGAATCAAATAGCCGCCGTTCACCAGCGCGTTGATGCCCATCACCGCCTGCAGCGGCGCCACCGACATGCCCTGGCCGAAAGCGATGGTGACCGTGTTCAGCTCGCCCCAGCGGCGCGGAATCAGCGGAGCCGCGCTTTCCGGCAGTTCGGTGCGCAGCCGCGTCAACTGGCCCATCTTGCCGAGGAATGCCTTGTGGGCCTCGACGCCCTGGCCGAGCGCGATCCGCGCCGCGCCGATGTTGGACGAGAAGGTGAACACTTCCTTGGTGTTGATGAAGCGTCCGAGCGGATGGCTGTCGTGGATGGTGAACTTGCCGTAGTGCAGGTTTCCGCGTGCATCCCACGATGTGTTCAGATTGATCTTGCCGGAATCGAGCGCCATCGCCAGCGTGAACGCCTTGAAGGTCGAGCCCATCTCGTAAACGCCGGTGGTCAGGCGATTGATGCGGTCGGGATCGTGCGCTTCCTTCGGATTGTTGGGATCGAAGTCCGGAAGGGAGACCATCGCCACGATCTCGCCGGTCTTGACGTTGGAGACGATGCCGGAGGCAGCCTTGGTGTGGTATTTCTCCTTGGCCTTCAGCAGCTCGTCACGCAGTGCGTGCTCGACCCGCAGATCCACCGATAGCTCGATCGGCTTTTGCAGCCGGTCGGTGGCAAAGCCCGCGCGGTGGAGATCGGCGAGCCCCTGATTGTCGAGCCACTTCTCCATGCCGGCGATGCCCTGGTTGTCGATGTTGACGAGACCAATGAGGTGGGCGACCTCGTTGCCGGTCGGATAGACGCGCTTGTTCTCGCGCAGGAAACCGATGCCGGGAATGCCGAGCTTGTGGATGTCCTGCTGCTGCTTCGCCGTAATCTCGCGCTTGAGCCAGACGAAGCCCTTGCGCGTCTTCAGGCGCTCGCGCACCTCGGCCTCGTCGAGGTCGGGCACCGTGGCGGTCAGAAGTTCGATTGCCTCGTCCTTGTCGATGATGCGGCGCGGCTCGCCGAACAGGCTCGAGGCCTTGACGTCGGTCGCGAGAATCGCGCCGTTGCGGTCGACGATGTCGGGCCGCGCGGTCGCGACCACCTCCTGCGCCGCGGCGCGGCGTGCGCCATGGGCGTCGGCGCCGATCGCGAACATCACGAGCCGGCCGCCGATCAGGGCGTAGACCGCGCCGAAGGCGAGCATCGCCAGGCCGACGCGCGCCCGCGCCTTGGCCGCGCGATCGACGTTGCGCCCGTACAGCAGGCTGCGGATCAGCCGCTGCCGCCAGGGCTCAGCGGGCTTTTCTGCAGGTTTGGCCGGGGTCACAGCACTCATGGCTTGTCCTCGGGCTGAGGCACGGAGCCCGTCACATTATCGGGATCGCTGGCGGCTTCGATGGTGTTGAGCATGGCGCCGATCGGATCCGGCTCGCCCGGCCTGAACATCCGCAGCGGACGCTCGGGCAAATTCTTCAGTGAATCATATTGCGTGCCGTTGACCGGCTTGAGCTGCAGATGCCGGTCGGACAGGCCTTGCAGGCGCAGGGGCGCATCGAGCTTGGCCCATTCGGAGCGCAGCGCCGCGATCGCATCGCGCTGCTCGCGGATCTCCGCATGCAGCCGCAGCACCTTTTCGGTGCGCGCCGTGGAGTCCATCTTGATCCTATAGACATAGGCTGCCGCGAAGATCAGCGCGCCGATGACGAGGAGGTGGATGAAGCGCATGCGCTAGCCACCCCTCATGACGTCGGAGAGTTTTGGCCATGACGATTGCTCGCGATCATCATGCGCAGGCGCCGAGGTGCGCTCGCCGGCGCGCAGTTTTGCCGACCGCGCGCGCGGGTTATGCGCGACCTCGTCTTCGCCCGCGATCACCGGCCGCCGCGTCAGCAGCTGGAAGCTCGGCACCGCCTGCGACACTTCCGGCAAATGGCGTGAGCCGCCACCCGTCTTGCTGCGCAGGCTAAGGAAATTCTTGACGATGCGGTCTTCCAGCGAATGGAACGAGACGACAACGAGGCGACCACCGGGCTTGAGCACGCGCTCGGCAGCGATGAGCGCGCTCTGGAGTTCCTCGAGCTCTTCGTTGACGAAGATGCGCAGGGCCTGGAACGTCCGCGTCGCCGGGTGAATATCGCCGGGCTTGGACCGAACCACCCTGCCGACGAGCTCGGCGAGCGCGCGCGTGGTCGTGAACGGCGTCTCCTGACGGTCCGCGACGATAGCGCGGGCGATCCGGCGCGACTGCCGCTCTTCGCCGAGAAGATAAATGATGTCGGCGAGATCGCCTTCCGAGGCGCGCGCCACGACATCGGCCGCAGTCGGGCCTGCCTGCCCCATCCGCATGTCGAGCGGACCATCGAGGCGGAACGAGAAGCCGCGGCCGGCCTGGTCGAGCTGCATCGAGGATACCCCGACGTCCATCACGACGCCGTCGACGCCATCGATGCCTTGAGCCGCGCAGACCTCGGCGAGGTTGGAGAAACGATCTTCAACGAGGGTCAGCCTGCCCGCCGAGCATGCGACGAGCTCGGCGCCGCCCTCGATCGCAGTACGGTCGCGATCAATGGCAATCACCTGAGTTCCCGGCACGTCGAGGATCGCGCGGCTGTAGCCGCCGGCACCAAAGGTCGCGTCGATATAAAGGCCGCCTTCGCGCGGGGCGAGGTGGTCGATGGCCTCGCGGCCAAGAACGGGGATGTGCGGAGCCGAGCTCATGCGCCAGGCCTGCCGATCGCCCCGCCGGACTCCCAAGTGAGATCGGGGACGAACAAGCTCATAACGCCTCGAATGATTCCGCGTCGCGGCGGTTCCACGACCCAACCCCCGTCCGATATGGTTACCGTGCCCGGTCGTCCCGGGCCACCAACCCAGTATTCCCCTTGGAATTTGTCGGGCAGCCATGGGATTTCGAGCCAAAATACGCTTTGGCCGCCTCCGGACGCGGGTCGGCTCTTCATCTCTCAGTAACGGCCCTTAGCGTTAAGAAAGCGTTGATCGGCTCGCGACAAGTCGAAAAGCTGACGCGGCGGTGATGCTTCATCCACACACATGCGCCAAAATGCATCCGTTAACCTCGTCGCGCGGTTGCGCACGGTGGAGGGTAAAGGAATAGTAAAGAAAAGGGCTTGGCCCACTCTCTGTCTGTCTCGAGCTATTTATGTCGTCCGGTTCGTCCACGCCGTCTGGATCTGATTCGAAGCGTCAACGCGTTCTGCCGGTTCCCAAAGCGGCCGCGAACATGCGGACGTTCGAGCCGGATTCCTCGATCGTCTCCGACATCATCCCCTCACCGAACCATGGCGACCGCAACAAGGGCCGACCCGATATGATTGTGCTGCACTACACCGGCATGCCCGACGTCGAAGGTGCGCTGGCGCGGCTCTGCTCCGCGGGCACAGAGGTATCGGCACATTATGTCGTGCTGGAAGACGGCCGCATCGTGCAATGCGTGCCGGAGGCCAGGCGCGCCTGGCATGCCGGCGTCTCGTCCTGGTCCGGCGAGGACGACATCAATTCCTGCTCGATCGGGATCGAGATCGTCAATCGCGGCCACGATTGGGGCTATCCGGAGTTTCCGCTGCGCCAGATCGCCGCCGTGATCGCGCTGTGCCGCGGCATCATGCTCCGCCGCAAGGTGCCCGCGCACCGGGTGCTCGGCCATTCCGACGTGGCGCCGGCGCGCAAGAAAGATCCCGGCGAAAAATTTCCGTGGCATTCGCTGGCCAATTCCGGCGTCGGACACTGGGTCACGCCCGCGCCGGTGGTGCGCGGCGAAAGCCTGATGCTCGGCACCATCAGCGATGAGGTGCTGAGCCTGCAGCAAGCGCTCGCCAGATACGGCTACGGCGTTCCCCTCACCGGCAAATACGACGCCGCGACCATGGAAGTCGTCACCGCGTTCCAGCGCCATTTCCGCCCGGCGCGACTGGATGGGGTCGCGGATCACTCGACGCTCTCGACCTTGCAGGCGCTGTTGGGGAGTCTCCCTCAGGAGACAACGACCATCGTGACGAAGTAGCTGACGTCTTCGAGAACGTGACCTCTTGCTCCGTCATGCCCGGGCTTGTCCCGGGCATCCACGTCTTTGTCGCGCCGGAAGAACGTGGATGGCCGGGACAAGCCCCGCCATGACGGAAACTCAGTTCATCTCCCTCATCCTTCGCGCATAAAGCCGTCGCAGCGGCTCTAACTGCGTCGCCTCCGTCGCAGCGCGATAGGCCTCGCGCGCCTCCTCCTTCCGGCCAAGCCGCCGCAACAAATCCGCCCGCACCGCTGGCAGCAGCTCATAGCCATGAAGCGCGCCGCGTGCGGCGGTCGCATCCACGAGATCGAGCGCGCGCGCGGGCCCATCGACCATCGACACCGCCGCCGCGTGGTTGAGTTCGATCACCGGCGACGGATTGATCCGCAGCAGCACTTCATAGAGCCCGGCAATCTGCGGCCAGTCTGTCTGCTCGTAGCTCGGCGCACGCGCATGCAGCGCAGCGATCGCGGCTTGTACTGCATACGGCTGCGGCCGGCCGGGCACGCGCAGTGCGTCGTCCACCAGGCGCAGACCCTCCTCGATCTGTGCATGGTCCCACTGCGAACGATCCTGCTCTTCCAGCAGCACGATGTCGCCGGCGGCGGTCTGGCGCCCTGCGCGGCGCGCATCGTGCAGCAGCATCAGCGCCAGCAGGCCCTTGATCCCGGCTCGATCGGGTAGCAGCCGGTCGAGCAAGCGGCCAAGCCGGATCGCCTCGGCGGCAAGATCGGGTCGCATCAAATCCGCACCGGACGTCGCCACGTAGCCTTCGGTGAAGACGAGATAGATCACGGCAAGCACACCATCGAGCCGCGGCACCAGCGTGTCGCGCTCGGGGACCTCATAGGGAATGCCGGCGAGCCTGATCTTCTGCTTGGCGCGGACGAGACGCTGCGCCATCGCCTCCTCGCTGACGAGGAAGGCGCGCGCGACCTGCGCCGTGGAGAGCCCGCAGACGGTGCGCAGTGTCAGCGCGACCTGGACTTCGGGCGCGAACGCAGGATGGCAGCAGGTGAAGATCAGCCGCAGCATGTCGTCGTCGAGCATTGCCGGCGGCTCGGCGGGCGCCTGCGCGTTCAGCTCGAGCTCGTGCACGAGCGCCTGCTCCTTGCCGCGGAAAACGGCCTGGCGCCTGATACGGTCGATCGCCTTGTGCCTGGCGACATTGACCAGCCAGGCACGCGGATTGTCGGGGACCTCGCACGCCGGCCAGCGCGCCAGTGCCACCGCAAAGGCGTCCTGGAGCGCGTCCTCGGCGAGATCGAAATCGCCGACGAGGCGGATCAGCGTGGCCAGCGCCCGCCCCGCCTCGTCGCGGAAGATCTTGTCGATCTCGGACAGCGTCATGCGCCGATGCGCGACGGCGCCGTCACTTGTCGTAGACCCAGATCGGCCGCACCTCGATCGAGCCGATACGCGCCGACGGAATCCGCGACGCGATCTCGATCGCAGCATCGAGATCCTTGGCCTCCACCAGGTAATAGCCGCCGAGCTGCTCGCGTGTTTCGGCAAACGGGCCGTCGGTCGTCAGCGTCTTGCCGTCGCGCACGCGGACGGTCGTTGCAGTCGTGGTCGGCTGCAAACGGTCGCCGGCCTTGAAATTGCCGCTCTGGATGATGCCTTGCGTGAAGGTCTGATATTCCGCCGTCATCTGCTGGCCGGCCGCCGGACGCATATTCGCGTACTCGGCTTCGTTCTGGTAGATCATCAGCAAATACTGCATCGCTTAACTCCTGCTGCACGGCTGGATCGCCGACATCCAGTCGAACGGGACACGCGCCCAACGACATCTTCAGGATAAATTATTTCGGGCGAACCGTGCATGGCGATATCGGCTTGCGGAACCGACACAAATGCTTCATGCGTAAGCCGTCAGTCGGCCGGACGGCCGCTCCGGCAAGTGCCGAAAGGCCGCCGGGGAGGAAAGTCCGGGCTCCCTTGACATACGGTGCCGGATAACGTCCGGCGGGGGCGACCCCAGGGAAAGTGCCACAGAGAACGAACCGCCCGCCGTCGCCCCTTCGGGGCTTTGGCGCGGCAAGCCCTCGGGCCTGCCGTGCCGTAGCAGCGCAAGCTGCGTAGGCAGGTAAGGGTGAAAAGGTGCGGTAAGAGCGCACCGCGGCTGCGGCAACGGAGCCGGCATGGTAAACCCCACCGGGAGCAAAACCGAATAGGGACGGCATAGCGGAGTGTTCGCGAAAGCGATAACGCCGCGGGGCGATGTCAGGCCCGCCGTCCGGGTAGGTTGCTCGAGGCCATGTGCAAACATGGTCCCAGAGGAATGGCCGTCACGTATCGTTCGCGCAAGCGGACGGTGCCCTACAGAACCCGGCTTAGAGGCCGGCTGATATCTTCAACGAGGGGTTCGATGCTGACTGCATCGGGCCCCTCACCATTTGGGGGCTTGCTATCCGACGATCTCTTGCAACACACCCATCAGCGCCTCCGGCGCTGTCACATTCGGCGCATGGCTCGCATCGAGTTCGAAAGTGCGCCAGCCATCCTCGGTCTTGGTGCGCTTCGCGAACTGCCCGAACGCGTCGCCCGGCGGAATGCGCGTGCAATAGATGTAGCTGCGCGGCATCGCCGGCTCGCCATGTTCGAGTTTCAGCTTCGTCTCGAAACATTTGATCGGCATGTTGATCCGGCGGGCGTTGAGCCAGTCGAGATCGGCCGGCGGCGTGTCCGGCGGCGGCGGGTTCGGCGGGATGCGGTAGCCGTCGCCTGAGCTTGCAGCCTTGCGCATCGGCTCGCGCCCGCCCTCGTGGAGATCGAACAGCGATTGGCCGTCACGCGGCACGAAGGCGTCGAGATAGATCAATTGCGTCACCCGCTCGCGCGCGCGATCGGCGACACCGGTGGCGACCATGCCGCCATAGCTGTGGCCGAGGAGCACGATGTCCTCGAGATCCTCGAACCTGATGACGTTGAGAATGTCCTGGATGTGCGTGTCGAGATCGATCGCGGGACTGGCCAGATGCGCGCGCTCGCCGAGCCCGGTATAGGTCGGCGCAATGAGGCGATGGCCGGCCTTTGCCGTCAACGGATGCATCTTCTTCCAGGCCCACCCGCCGGACCACGCGCCGTGACAAAGCAGGAAGGTTTTTGAGCGTGCGGCCATCGGCGTTTCCATCGTTCTTGTTTGTACGATGGAGTGTAGCGGCCGGTCCCGCGATGTAAACGCTACGGCCCCTTAAGCCGCGCGCGCGTTCACCTTCACGAGGACGGCTGCAGGCCGACCAGCTTCGCGCCGCAGCTTGCCCGCCTCAAAACCATGCATGCCGATCTGCCATTGCAGCCCGACGATGGCACCCTTGGTCGGCTGCAACAGCGCGAGCGAAGCGAACAACGTCACCGGCAGCCACACCACCAGTTGCAGCCAGACGGCCGGCGCATAGGCGGTTTCGACCGCGAGGATTGCCGGCACCACGAGATGGCCGACGACGACCATCACGAGATAGGCCGGGAAATCGTCGGCGCGCTGGTGGAACAGCTCCTCGCCGCAATGGTCGCAGGTATCTGCCACCTTCAGGAAACGGCCGAACGCATGGCCTTCGCCGCAGTTCGGGCACTTGCCGCGAAATCCGCGCCACATCGCCTTTGCCAGAGAGACTGAACCGGTTGCCATGACCCCACCTCTTCCTTTTCTAGGATCCATACAATAATATCTTGTATCCATACATTCAAAGGATATGGGCCTTCATTGCATGGATTGGACCCCTACAATTTCGGAGCTGAGCGGGCCGCGCTATCAGCGCATCGTCGAAGCCATGGAGGCCGACATCGCCGCCGGCCGGCTGGTGCGCGGCCAGCAATTGCCGACGCAGCGGGCGCTGGCAAAGGCGCTCGGCATCGACCTCACCACGGTGACACGCGCCTACACCGAGGCGCGGCGCCGCGGCATCATGGAGGCCCGGGTCGGCCAGGGCTCGTTCGTGTCGGAGACCAGCGCGCGCCGCGTGGTCGATCTGCCGCATCCCGTCGCGATCGACCTCTCGATGAACGTGCCGCCGCAACCTCTCGAAGCGCAGCTCGACGAGCGCATCATCGCCGGGATGGAAGCCATCCGCGCGCAATCGGGCCTGACCGCGCATCTCAACTACCAGCCGCCCGGCGGCAGCGCACACGAGCGCGAGGTCGCGGCGCGATGGATGCGCCCCCGCGTGCCGCATGCGCATGCCGACAGGCTCGTGATCTTTCCCGGCGCACAGACGATCCTGTTCAACCTGCTCGCCCACGTCGCCCGGCCCGGCGACATCGTGCTGACGGAAGCCCTCACCTTCCCCGGCATCAGGGCCGCCGCCGCGCGCCTCGGCGTCAGACTCGTCGGCGTCGCGATGGATGACGGCGGCATCCTGCCAGAGGCGCTGGCAAAGGCTTGCCGCACGCATAGACCGAAAGCGGTCTATCTCATTCCGACGCTGCACAATCCGACCACCGCGACGCTTCTCCCCGAGCGCCGCAGCGCCATCGCCAAAATCATCAACGATGCCGATACGATTCTGATCGAGGACGATGCCTACGGGCTGCTCGATCGCTCGGCATCGCCGATCGCCAATCTCATTCCGGATCAGACATATCTCGCGACCACGCTGTCAAAATGTATGGCGCCCGCACTACGGGTCGCCTATCTGGTGACGCCCGACGGCAGCTCGCAGCGGGAGATGCGTAGCTCTTTGCAGGCGACGGTGCAGATGCCGGCGCCGCTGATGGTCGCGCTGGTGACGCATTGGATCGAGACCGGGATCGCCGACCGCATCATCACCGCCATCAGAAGCGAGGCGATCGGCCGCCAGCAGCTCGCGCAACGGGCGCTCAAGGGATTTGAGTTCCAGGCCAAGCCCGCCGCGCATCATCTGTGGCTGCGGCTGCCGGAGGACCGTCCCGATGTCGCGGCGCATCTGCTGCGGAATGGACTGGCAGTCGTCGCCGGCGAGGCCTTCACCGTCGACGGGACCGCACCACACGCGGCACGCGTCTCGCTAGGCGCGGCGCGCAACCGGGCGGAATTGACGGAGGCGCTGCGCATCCTCATGAGCGCGCTGCACAGGCCCGCCGACACCCGGCAGATCGTCTAGCAAATACCTATCGATGCTGCCGGCGATGGTGGGAGCGCACGACCGGCGCAACAGCCGATGGATAAGCTTGCGATGCGTAGGCATCGCTCGGCTGGCCGAGAGCCCCGCGCGCGGCGGGCGTGAGCTGGCCGCCATTCAGAACGTCGCGGTCGGGATGGGCAGCCTGATAGGCCGCAGGCTCGGAAAACTGGGCCTGCGCCATGGTCGGCATCAAGGCCGCCGCCGACACTAGTGCGGCCGCGACGGCAATCTTCGTGCGGGTCATCGTCCTTCTCCATATCTCATTCGGGAGACTGGCCGATCGAACCGCATGATGGCGTCGAGCGGGCCCCCAGTTTGAAGTACGAGCGTCATGTAGGCCTGTCTTTCGCGAACGCCCGCTGCTGGGGATCACGCTTGCGTGCGGTTTTGAAATTGACCTGCATGGCCGCAGCTGTGCTATGCGAGCGATGGCGATCAACAGTTCGGGATCGTCAAGATAACAGGGACAATCTGTTGGAAATACTCACCTACGGGCTGCTGCTGCTCGGCGCACTGGCCGGGGGCTTCGTCTCGGGCCTTGCCGGTTTCGGCACGGCGCTGATGGCGCTCGGCATCTGGCTCTACGTGCTGCCGCCCTCTCTCGCGGTGCCCCTGGTGCTGATCTGCTCGGTGATCGCGCAGAGCTCGACGCTGCCGTCGATGTGGAAGAGTTTTGATCTCTCGCTGGTCTGGCCGTTCCTGATTGGAGGACTGATCGGCGTGCCGCTGGGCACCATGCTGGTCGCCTCCGCCGATCCAAAAGTGTTCAAGCTGAGCGTCGGCGTGCTGATCCTTGTTTTTTCGACGGCTCTCTATCTGAACAAGCGGCCGCTCGCCGTCACGTTCGGCGGCCGCATTGCCGACGGCGCGATCGGTTTTGCCGGCGGCATCTTGGGTGGCCTTGCCGGACTGTCGGGGCCACTTCCGATCCTGTGGGCAAACATCCGAGGCTGGAACAAGCACGAGCGGCGCGGCATCTTCCAGCTCTTCAATTTCACCGTGCTCGGCGCCGCCTTGGTGTTGCAGACCGCCTCGGGCCTCGTCGCGTTCAAGGTGGTCTGGCTCGCAGTGATCGCATTTCCGGGCACGCTGATCGGCGCATGGGCCGGCGCGCGCGTCTATCATGCGCTGAGCGACAAGCATTTCGGCGATGTCGTGCTCGGTCTGTTGTTCCTGTCGGGCCTCGGCCTGGTCTGGAACAGTTTGGGCACGCACTGACTCCGTATTGTCTTCGCGGCGAGCGCCATGCCGCCGGCAATGCCGACGCCAAGCACGTAGATCCAGCCCTCGGCGAAATCGAACAGATGCGAGTTGAGCAGCGAGGACAGCATGTTCTGCACCACGACCAGAAGGCCGACCCAGCAGGCCAGCCCCTCTCCGCGAAACAGCGAGAGGTGCGCGAACCAGAGCGCATAGAGGATCACGACGCCCGACGCGCCCCACTGCACGGCGACATTGAGCGTCTGGTTGTGCGGATCACCGACGATTTCCGCTCGAACCCCGCTCTCGCCGACAGCCGCGCGCGCGAACAGGCCGCGGATCGCCCCGGTGCCGTGACCGAGCAGCGGCGCGTCCGCGGTGAACGCCAGCGATTTGCGCCAAAACTCCAGTCGTGACCCCATGCCGCTGACATCATTGCCGGCGATGCTGACCTCATAGTCTCCGTTGAATTTGGCGACTGTTGCGCGCAGACGCGGCGAGGCGGTCCACAGCAGCACGGCCAACAGCCCCATCGCGCCGACGGCGAAGAGTGCGGTGCGGCGGCGCAAATGCAAAAGCGCGAAGACCACGATCAGGATCGGCAGCGTCACCAGCGCTGTCCGCGAGACCACGACGAACATCATGTTGGCGAGGAATCCGATCGCGAGCGCCACGAACAGCGCCGCGACGCGGTAGCGGCCTCGTCGCAGCAGCGACACGATCGGGTAGACCAGCGCGATCGCACAGAGCGCGAACTCCTGGCTCTGGTCGATATAATTGCGCACCGCGATCCCGCTTTCGACCTTGTAGGGCCCGCGCGACAGATAGAGTTTCAGCGACAATGCGGGATCGACGGCGACGGCGAAGGAATAGAGCATCAGTGCCGTGCAGGATACCAGGAACGCGGAAAACACCCAGCCGCCAAACGGCCAACGCTCGAACTGGTAGATCAGAAGCGGAATTACCAGCAGCTTCGCCGCCGGGCCGATCGCATGGATTCGGTCCGGCCACGGCGCATCCGACCAGAGCGTGCCGATGGCGGCGAGTAGGACCAGCGCAATCGGCAGCAGGCAGATTGCCCGAAGCAGCGAACGCGGAAATTCGCGAAGGTCGAGGAACGCGAACGCGATCAGCCAGGGAATGAGCGCGAAAATGAGCCCGGTCGTGGTCCACGGCAACAGCAACGCGATCAGCGCGACGGAGCGGGCTGGCGTGCGATAGCGTGCCGCCCAGATCGCGGCGAGCCAGGAATTGGGCCGCTGCTCGTTCAACACCTCGGTCATTTGGCCCCTGCAGCCGATCCCCACGGCGCGGCAAGTTTGCCGGAGCCGTGGGGCGGGGACAAGCGATCGCTACGCTGGCGCGCGTACAGGAGACGCCACGCGCTTGGGCGCAGCCGGCTCCGGGGACTTCTCATGCCGGAGCGTGGCAAGGCGCTTCCTGAATTCACGCCGTAGCAGCCACAAGCTCAGGGCCGCCTGCAGCGTGGTTGTCGCGATCGACAGGTACCAGACGTGCTCGATCCGGAAGCCCGGCCGCGTCGACAGCCAGATCGCCGGCAGCGAATAGGTGAGCACGCGCGTTGCCGAACTCCACAGCACCGGCTTGGTATTGCCGAGGCCCTGGAACATGCTCGAGCAGGTGAAGATCACGCCCTGCGCCACCATGTTGAGCGAGATGATCCGCAGGAACAGGAACGCGATCTCCATGGTTTCCCGGTCGTTCGAGAACCCCGAGAGCAGGAGCTGCGGCTTCAACTGCGCGAGGCACATGAAGCCTATCATCACGACACTGGTGATCAGCGCCGCCTTGACGAAGGTTTCGCGCACGCGCTCGCCTTTTCCGGCGCCCATGTTCTGGCCGGCGATTGGCCCAGCGGCGAGCGCAACTGCAAGCGCCGGCATCTGGATCAGGCCCAGGACCCGTTGTCCGATCCCGAAACCGGCCTGCGCCGCCGCACCGAAATCGCGCAGCACGAAATAGACCACCGCCATGAGGATGAACATCATCGCGAACTCGCCGCCGGCAGGCAGGCCGACATTGAGGATGCGCCTCAGATGCTGCGCCTGCGGACGCCACTGCGCCGGATTGAAGGCGACATAGCGTTCGACCTTACGAAAATGCGCAAGCAGCGTCACGACGCCGATCAACACCGCGATCGAGCTCGCCAGCCCCGCACCGGCAACGCCGAGCGCATGGCCCGTGCCCAAGCCCGCGATCAGAACCGGCGCCAGCGCGATGTTGATGGCCACCGCAAGCGCCTGCACCAGCATCGTGGGACGCACGATGCCGGTAGCGCGCAGCGCGGATCCCATCACCTGGCTCGCGAATTGCAACGCGAGCGCCGGCATGAACCACAGCAGATACGTGGCCCCCGCCTCGATCGTGGCTTCGTCCGCGGCGATCGCATGCATGTAGGCGCGCGACAGCGCCGCGCCTGCGACCAGGGTCAACAGTCCGAACAGCACCGACAGCACGATCGCCTGATTGAAGATCAAATTGGCATCCGGCCGATCCTTGCGTCCCACGGCATGCGCGATCAACGACACCGCGCCGACGCCGAGCACCTGCATCAGCGCGTTGATGAGAAAGCCGGCATTGCCGGCCGCCGCCACGCCCGCGACCGCGGCATCGCCCAAGCCCGAGACGAAGTACAGATCGACCAGCTGGCAAAGCATGATCGTGACCATACCGACCATGATCGGCGGTGCCATGCCCAGAATGTGCTTCGCGACGGAGCCGTTGGTCAGGTCTTTCATTTCACCCATCCTTGACCGATTCCTTGGCGACGCGGCCGACATTGGTCCGCCGGCCGCGCGCCACTCATTCCGCTGCTGCGATCTGTCCGAGCTCCACCACCTGGCGCTCGAACAGGCCGCGATAGATGCCGCCGGGCCTGGCCGCGAGCTTGGCATGCGTGCCTTGCTCGACGATCTCGCCGCGGTCGAACACCAGGATGCGATCGAGGCTCTTCACCGTCGAGAGCCGGTGCGCGATCACGATCGAGGTGCGGCCTCGCATCAGCCGCTCCATCGCCTGCTGGATCAGCGCCTCGGATTCCGAATCGAGGCTCGAGGTCGCTTCGTCCAGGATCAGCACCGGCGCGTCCGCCAGGAAGGCGCGCGCCAGCGCCACGCGCTGCCGCTCGCCGCCGGAGAGCTTGACGCCGCGTTCACCGACCAGCGTGCCGTAGCCCTTGGGCAGGCGCAGGATGAAGTCATGCGCGTTGGCCAGCCGTGCCGCCTGCTCGATCGCCTCCAGGCTGGCGCCGGGCCGGCCATAGGCGATGTTCTCGGCGAGCGAGCGGTGGAACAGGATCGGGTCCTGCTGCACGACCGCGATCTGGCTGCGCAGCGAATGCTGCGTGGCCTTGGCGATGTCTTGCCCATCGATCAGAACGCGGCCGCCGGTGACGTCGTAGAGCCGCTGCACCAGCTTGACGAAGGTGGTCTTGCCGGAGCCGGAGCGGCCGACGAGACCGACGCGTTCGCCGGCGCGGATCGTGACCGACAGTCCATCATAGAGCGGCGCATGATGGCCGCCATAATGGAACGTGACGTCGTCGAACACGAGCTCGCCGCGCTCGATCGCAATCGGCCGCGCGTCCGTCGCATCCGTAATCCCGATCGGCTCGTCGTGGATCGCCACCAGCTCCTCCATGTCATTGACCGAGCGCTGCAGGTTGTTGATGTGCATTCCGACGTCGCGCAAATAGGCATGGATGACGTAGTAGCTCGTCAGCACATAGGTGACGTCGCCGGGCGAGGCTCGCCCCGACATCCACAGCAGCACGGCGCCGCCGATCACGGAGGCACGCAGGGCCAGCAGCACCGAGAGCTGCGCCAGATTGGTGTAGTTGTAGCGCAGCCAGGTCCGCCGCACGCGCACGCGCCAGCGGTTGACGACACGGGCAAGCCGCGCATCCTCGCGCGCTTCCGCGCCGAACGATTTCACCACCGCGTTGCAGGTCAACGCATCCGCCAGCGTGCCGCCGACCTTGGTGTCCCAGGCATTGGAGATGCGCGCGGCCGGCGCGATGTAGCGCGTCGAGAACAGCACCGTCATCGTGACATAGGCCAGCGCGCCCAGCGCGATCACCGCGCCAAGCGAGGCCCAGTGCAGGCCGAGCAGGATCATCGACCCGATCAGCACCAGCAGCGACGGCGCCAGCGCCATCAAGATGGTGTCGTTCAACAGGTCGAGCGCCCACATGCCGCGGGTGACCTTGCGCACCGTGGATCCCGCAAAGGAGTTGGCGTGCCAGTCGGTCGAGAACCGTTGCACGCGCATGAAGGCTTCCTGCGCGACCTCGGACATGATCTTCAGCGAGAACGGCACGATGGCCTGGAGGCCGGTCAGCCGCAGCACCATGGAGGCTGCGCCCAGCGCCACGATACCGCCCAATGCCATCAGCGCCGCGTGCCGCGCGGCGGAATCGGATGGGCCGCGCGTCAGGGCGTCGACCAGATGTCCGGAGAAGACCGGCATGAACAGGTCGGCGATGGTCGCACCCAACAAGCCGCCGGCGACGATGAGGGTACGCCCCGGCTGCTTCAGCCAGTGCCGGAACACGAAGGGCAGCACCACGCGTATCGCCGCGGGCCTTTTTGACAGAGCGGTCATGGCATCATCCGGCCGCTTATGGCGCGGGCCGGCTCCATTGATGGACGCAGGCCGGCCGCGAGGGCCGAGACGGCGTCACTTAAAGTTGGTTTTGACTTGGGAAGCGGGGCGATCGGGACCAGGAGCCCAATCGAAGCTGGCGGAAGAGGCCTCTAGGAGGCCGAGCACATACCGAGCCAGAACATCATCGAGCGCGGGCGTGCGATCTGCGAATGCGACGAAATCATGCAAATCCTCCCGGTTCGATGGAATGAGGTGCGCTTTATAGATGTGTCAGTGGTGATTTGCAACGGGGCTCGCGCGAGATCACGCACGAGTGTTGCAAATTAGTGCGCGTCGCCGCTGGCGCCGAACGGCGAGGCCGGCCTCTTCAACAGTGTGACGAGCAGGGTGAGGCCGAGATAGAACAGCGTCAGGATGAAGAAAGCATCGCCGAAGCCCATCACCACGGCCTGGCGATGCACGAGCTGGCTGAGCTGCTTCATCGCCATCAGCGTGGAATCGCCAAGCCCCTGAAACTTCTGCATGAACATGGTCAGGGTTTCGGTCGCGGTCGCGTTGCCCCAGGTCACACGCTCCTGCAGGCGCGTAATGTGCAGATCGGTGCGGTCATTGAGCACGGTGTTGATGACGGCGAGACCTACGGCACCGCCGAGATTGCGCATCAGGTTGAAGAGGCCCGAGGCGTTCTTCACCCGGTCGGGCGCCAGCGTGCCGAGCGCGATGTTGTTGGTCGGCACCATCGCGAACATCATGCCGATGCCGCGCAGGATCTGCGGAATCAGCAACTCATAGAAATCGTAGTCGCGCGTGATCCAGGTCATCTGGTAGGAGCCGAGCGCGAACACGACGAGCCCGAACGCGATCATGTAGCGCATGTCGTACTTCGCCATGAGACGCCCGACCACCGGCGCGATCAGGAACATGGTGATGCCCGAGACGAACATGGTCTCGCCGATCATCAGTGCGCTGTAGCCACGCACTTCGGCGAGGTAGCGCGGATAGATGTAGGTCAGGCCGTAGAGGCCGATGCCGATGCAGAACTGAAGGACGCAGCCGATCGCGAAATTGCGGTTGGAAAAGGTGCGTAGATTGACGATCGGCTCGGCCGCCGTGAAGACGCGCCAGAAGAAGGCGATCGCCGAGATGCCGCAGATCCAGGCGCAGATCGCGACCGAGGGGTCCTGCATCCATTCATATTGCGGGCCTTCCTCCAGCACGTATTCCAGCGTGCCGAGGAAGCCGGCCATGAACAGCAGCCCCCACCAGTCGAAACGGTCGAGCAACTCGAAATGCGGCTCGTCGAAATCGACCAGCGCCAGCACGCCGATGGTGATGCCGATGCCAGGCACGATGTTGATGAAGAACAGCCAGTTCCAGGACATCAGGTCGGTGATGTAGCCGCCGACAGTTGGCCCGATGGTCGGAGCCAGCGTTGCGACGAGCCCGATGATGGGACCGACGATGTGGAATTTGGTGCGTGGGAAAACGGTGTAGGCCGAGGCGAACACCGTCGGGATCATGCCGGCGCCGAGAAAACCTTGCAGCGCGCGCCAGAGGATCATCTCCTCGATGGTGGTGGCGAAGCCGCAGAGCAGGCTCGATGCGGTAAAGCCTGCCGCCGAGATTGCGAACAACAGCCGCGTGCCGAAGGCGCGCGACAAGAATCCCGACAGCGGGATCGCGATCACTTCGGCGATCAGATAGGCGGTCTGGACCCAGGAGACCTCGCTAGAGCTTGCCGACAGGCCGGCCTGGATTTCACTCAGGGACGCCGAGACGATCTGGATGTCCAGGATCGACATGAACATCCCGAACACCATGATGATGAAAGCGAACAGCCGCTTCGGCGCGATGCGCTCCGAAGCGGGGTCCGCCATCATGGCAGGTGAAGCGGTCGTGGCGTTCGCCATGGTCTGACCTCGCGGCGCAGGCGCGCTACTGCGGATGGATCATGGTGGCGTCGTCGAGATCGACCTCGCTGTCGGCGTCGGCCGCGCCCTTGTTGGTGTCGACCGTTGCAGTGACCGACATGCCGGCGCGGAGCAGGTTTTGCTTCGCGACCGACTTCGGCACGCGGATGCGGACCGGCACGCGCTGCACGATCTTGGTGAAGTTGCCGGTGGCATTGTCAGGCGGCAGCAGCGTGAACACCGAGCCCGCGCCCGCTGCGATGCTGTCGACGACACCGGAGAACTTGCGCATGCCGTAGGCATCGACCTTGATCGTCACAGGCTGGCCGGGGCGGATGCGCTTGAGCTGGGTCTCCTTGAAATTGGCGTCGATATAGACGTTATCGAGCGGCACGACGTTGCCGAGCCGCTGGCCAACCGCGACGAAATCGCCGGCACTGACGAGGCGGTTCGAGAACGTGCCGTCGACCGGCGCGCGCACCGCGGTGAAGGCGAGATCGCGCTCGGCCTTGGCCAGCGTGGTCTTGAGCTCGGCGAGTTGCGCCTGCGCTTCGGCCTGCTGCGCCTTGGCGACGTCGACATTGCTGAGCGCGACGTCGTAGGCGGCCTGCGCAGCCTTGACCGCGGCGGCGCCCTGGTCGCGTCCGGCTTCGGAGCTCTCGAAGGTGGCGCGCGAGGCAAAACCCTTGTTGCTCAGCGCCTGCTGGCGCTCATAATCGAGGTCGGCGCGCTTGAGGCCGGCTTCGGCGGAGACGAGTTGCGCCCTGGCCTGCGCGACCTGGCTGTCGAGCGCCGCGACCTGGCGGCCGATGCGATCGATGGTGGCCTGCTGGGTCGCGATCCTGGTCGCGGCGGCGTCGACGGCGATCTTGTAGTCGCCGTCGTCGACGCGGAAGACGATGTCGCCGGCGCGCACCGTCGTGTTGTCGCCGGCGAGGATCGAGGAGACGTGGCCAGCAACGCGCGCGCCCAGCATGGTGTTGTTGGCGCGGACATAGGCGTCGTCGGTCGCGACGTAGAAGCGGCCGACCAGCGTGTAATAGCCGGCATAGCTCGCGGCCGCGAGCGCCAGCACGAGCCCTACTCCCATCATCACGAATTTGCGCTTGCCGGACTTCGGCGCGCCGGCGGCGGGCGCGTCTGGGGCTGCGGCCGGCTTGTCGGTCACGGGCTTCTCCGGCGCCTCGCTGGGACGGCGCTTGGTTTCCTCGGCCACATGAGAGCGCAACTGCTCGGCGAGAGCCACAGACGTCTCGGTGGCAGCGTCACCACCCGCGGGCGCCGGCGTCTCCACGGCGTCCGGGCGAAGGACGCGCGCAGCCTGGTCTCTCACTACGGCCATGGAGGCCTCCCCAAAAAAGCGCGATGAGGGACAACCCGCCCTACGGCCGGTTCCCTCTCACCCATCCCAAATATCATTGACCGAACGGTTCGGTCAATATAGATAATACCCGAACGGACCCTACCGGCCCGAATCCTTTATTTCGGTTTCATCACCCTGGACCGATGCAAAAACTTTCCGAGACCCTGAACCAATGATTGTACCCGGCCGCGAACATCTCCACGTCGTCCAGGAGGAGGACAGCTCCAAACGCCGCCAGATCCTGGACGGGGCCCGCAAGGTGTTCATGGATCTCGGGTTTGACGGTGCCAGCATGGGCGAGATCGCCCGCGCTGCGCAGGTCTCCAAGGGCACGCTTTACGTCTACTTCGCCGACAAATGCGCGCTGTTCGAAGCCATCCTCGAGCAGGAGGCGCTCCAGCACGGGCAGGTCGCGTTCAATTTCGATCCGGCACGCGATGTTGAAACCACGCTGAAGGATTTCGGCCGGGCCTACAACCGTCTGCTGTGCCGGCCCGGCGGCGGATCGGCGATCCGCACCGTGATGGCGATCGCCGAGCGCATGCCCGATCTCGGCCGCCGCTACTATGCGCGGGTGCTGGACAAGTCGATCAACCGCCTCTCCGACTATCTCAAAGCCCACGCCGCCGCCGGCGATCTCGATATCGACGATTGCGATCTGGCGGCGTCGCAGTTCATGGAACTGTGCAAGGCCTCGCTGTTCCTGCCCTTCGTCTTCCAGGCCGCGCCCGCACCGTCGGAAGAGCGCATGAGCGAAGTCGTCGACAGCGCGACGCGGATGTTCCTGGCAGCGTATCGGGCGAAGTAGCGGCAAGGCGGGCCTGCGTTGCAGGCCGCTCCGGCGGCATTATATTCGGGCTCATGTCCCGTGATCTCCGCCCGCCCGTCGATATCCTCCATTACGAGATTGTCCAGGAACAGGCCTCCGCGCTCGGACGGATGGGCCGCACGCTCGAACAGGCGCTGGCGCGCCTGCGCGAGTTCGACGCCGCCCATGCCCTCCCCGAGGTGCCGGCCGCGATGCAGCCGGCCCGACGCAAGCTGGTGATGGAAGCCGGCCACGCGCTCTGGATGTTGGTGGTGCAGCGTGAGGCATCCGGCTTGCGCGACAGCCGCCACATCATGCGGACCTACAATGTCCCGGCCGAGGTGCAGTGCTGCATGGGGCTGGTGCCGGCAGCGTCGAAGCCGGCCTGAAATGATTTCTACGGGGCGCTAGACAAGGCCGGCCGTTACCACGGCAACGATTGCGATGGCTGCGAGCGCCTAGAAAGAGGCCATGGTCGAATGGCCGCTTGGGCACAGATTCTGATGATGGCAATACGTTTCGATCGCCGAGGTAGCAACAGCTACGCCAAACCTTCATCGGGAATATTGAGAACTGCGCCGCATGCTTTGCAATGCACGGCATCGCTCTCATGCCGCTGCAGTCCGCAAGTTGGGCAAGGAAATCTGACCTTGTTCGGACTCAACAATGCGCGCGCAAGATTGAAGAACAGGGTTACGCCGAAAATCATGATCACGACGGTTATCAAACGACCTATTGTGCCTGGCAGGGTGATATCGCCAAAGCCAGTCGTCGTCAGCGCGGTCACAGTGAAATACAGGGCGTCAGCATAATTCCGAATCTGATCGTTGCGAAACTTCTGGGTCTCGTAAACTATCCCCGTCATGACAAATATGAAAACCGCAAGATTGGTGACGGCAAAGATGACCTCCTCGTTGCGACGGAAGAACGACGAATCCATGCGCAACCTGGCGAGCATCTGGTAGTCACGGAGCATTCCCAGCGTCCGCAAAATCCGCAGAAAGCCGCCAGCCTCGCCAGCGAGGGGCGCCAGGAATGAAACGATGGCGACCATGTCAGCCCATGTCGAGAGGCGGCCGAACTTTCGAAGCGGATGCCGGTGGGCGAGTAGCCGTGCTGAAAAATCGGCCAATATCATTGCGCCGAATAGCAGGTCGAAGGTTTCGATGATCTCACTGGGGTGCAGGAACGACGTTCCGATGATGAACAGTATGGTCACAACATCAAACGCGAGCAAAGCATAGCGGAAACCAACGGCGCTGGGCGTTGTACCCTCGTAGAGGCGACGGACGCGGCTTCTCAGGGAGGTGTGGTTCACAGCTGCCATGCTCGCAGTTTGCACAGATGATTGCAGCTGGGACAACCCTCGCACCCTGGGAGATCTAAGTCAGTGCGACGAGTTCGAGCTAGTTGACGCTTCCGTGACAGTCCGCAGCACCAGCGTCAGGTGGCTGTTACCGGGATGGATTGTCGTCGGCACAACCTCGATGCTATCGGCTCCAAGTTCGCCTGCTTTCTTCCACTGAAACGCAGCGCCGGATCTGCTGTAGACATTCACCCTTTTTGTTTCTCTTCCGCGCTTCTTCCATCCGAGCTTTTGGAGCGTTCTTCGAAGCGGTCAGCGCCCTTCGCTAAATCGTGTCCCGTCTTGCTCTCGTTTTTCGCTTCGTCCTTAGCAGCCGCCTCGCGCAGGCCTTCAGCGGCGCGTTCCCCAGCTTTTGATGATTTTCGTTCGTCATCCATGTGAAGCACCTTTCCTGATAAACAACACGCTTCTCCAGGACTAATCCGTGCCTGTCCCAGATTGGCCATAACAAACTTCAACCGGATCGCTTGGAGATTGTTCCAGTTCGGTTGAAGCTAGTGCGTTTGCTGGCCCAAAGCTGATGTCAGACGAGCCGCGCAGTCCCTGTGCGCTAAAGGACTATCGAAGATTACAAACAGCATGTGCGCTCCGGTCACAAGCGCCCATCATGCTCAAGGCGGAGACTTCCGTTGCGTCGGTAAGCTGACCTTATTGGTTCACGCCTAGTCCGCCACCTGCTTCCTCAACGCAGCGAGATCGTTGACGACCATCTTGGTCGGGCCGGTCCAGATGATGCCGTCGTTCTGGAGGCGGCTGAGGATCAGGCTGATCGATTGGCGCGTCGCGCCGATCATGCGCGCGAGATTGGCCTGCGTGATGCGACCGAGCGAGATCGGGCCGCTCTCGTCCTGGGCTGCGTTCTCGCACAGCTTGACCAGCAGCAGCACCAACCGTTCCGCCGCCTTCTGCCCGGCCAGCGTCTGCGCCAGCATCGAATAGGTCTCGCCCTTGAAGCCGAGGCACTCGATCAGCGCGACTGCGAACGGCGGCGACTGCGCGATCAACCGGCGGACCGCATCCTGGTCGAGATGCAGTGCTTCGACGCGCCCGAGCGCGCGGGCCGACCAGCTGTGGCGGTGATCGCCGAGGATATAGGGCGCGCCGACGAAGTCGTCGGCCTCCCAGGTCGACAGCATCAGTTCGCGCCCCTGCGTGCCGGCATGGGTGCTTTCGACGATCCCGTTCAGGATGATGTGGATGCCGTTTGCGGGCTCGCCCTCCCGCAGCAGATATTCGCGGTTCTGGTAGGTCGCGAGCCTGCCGGTTCGCATCACCAGCTCCAGATCGGGCTTGTCCAACGCCTTCAGCACATAACGTCCGGTCCCGGGCCGTGGCAGGTCGGCGCGCGGCTCAACTGGATCGGCCACCTCATGCGCATCGCTGCGCCCCACGATCGGTCTCCCTTCGAGTGACGGCTCGAAGGCTAGGAGGTCTCCGCTCGGATTGCAACGCGGCGCAGATGTTCTGGCTCGGCCGAAGCCCCCATGAAAGCGCAAGCCAGATCGGTGAGCAGGCGCTCCCGGCCGGCCGGCGCCAGGAACGTGATGCCATAGGGCACGCCGGCTGCGGTGACGGCGTTCGGAACGGCGATGGCGGCCAGCCCAAGCGGGTTGGCGTAGTTGGTGTAATAGCCGTTGTTGAAGTTGGCCGTCAGCGGATCGCGCGCGACGTCGTCGATGCTCAGCACGGTGCCGACCGTCGGCACGACCAGCGCATCATGAACTTGCCAGAAATCGCGCAGCGACCGCTGGACCTCCTTGACCTTGTAGAGCGCACGATAGGCGTCGGCCGCCGTGAACTTGCGGCTGCCGATGACGAGGTCGCGCACGATCTTCACGCCCGCCTCCGGGTTGGCGTCGAGGAATGCGCCGACCGACACGTCCCGCTCGGCGAGGAAAGGTCCGAAAAACATCAAATCGTTGACCGAGATGAACGGCGCGAAATCGACCAATGCGACCGACAGATCGAGCTGCCGCAGCTTGCGGAGTCCATCGCCGAACAGCGCCTCCGTTTCCGCATTGCCGAAGAACCTGAGCTGATCCGGACGCGGCGTTGCGATGTTGAGCGGCCGCGCCGGAGATGCCTGCTCCGTCCATCCGGCGGAATCCACCGGTGAAAAACAGTCCTCGACATCGCGCCGCGCCAACACGCGATAGATCTCGTGGCCATCGCGGGGATCGCACGTGTAGAGCGAGATGGTATCGAAACTACGGCACGCGTAGACCATGCCGCGCTGACTGAAGGCGCCGGGCGCCGGCTTGAAGCCGGTCACGCCACAATAGGACGCCGGCACCCTGCCCGATCCGCCGGTATCGGTGCCGAACGCAAAGGACGAGGTGCCCGTCGCGACCGATACCGCTGCGCCCGAGCTGGAGCCGCCGGGGATGTAGTCGGGGTTGTGCGGGTTGCGGGCGATGCCATAGGGCGAGCGCACGCCGACGAGGCCGGTCGCGAACTGATCCATATTGGTTTTGGCGAGATAGATCGCGCCGGCGGCGATGGCGTCGGCGACAACCGGGCTCGTGTCTTTCGCGGTGTAGGCGAATTCCGGGCAGGCCGAGGTGGTTTGCTCGTCGGCCACATCGATACAATCCTTGACCGAGAACACAAGGCCGTAGAGCGGCAGCTCGCCGATCTCGCCAATGCGGGCATCGAGCGCGCGGGCCTTCGCCATGACGCCTTGCGGATTTGCCGTCGAGATCCAGACGCCGCTCTGGTCGGCGTCATCGAGGCGCGACAACACGTGCGCGGCGACATCGGACGGCTTGAGCTCGCCGCTGCGATAGGCGGCGCGGAGGTGGCGAGGTGCGAGATTCATGTCGGTCACGTGCTTGCAGGAATTGACAATGTGCCGGCGAGGCAAGCCCGCCGGCACCGACCCTAGCGGCCGATCACCTTCTCCAGATAGGCGGGCTGGATGAAGGCTTCGAAGTCGGCGCGCGGCAGCAGCTTCGGCAGGCGCTCCTGCTTCACCAGGAAATCGGCGGTCGAGATCAGCGTGTCGACGAACTTGCCCTTTTTCGCGGATGTGCCGAGATACTCCTCCGTGAGCTGCGTGCTGCAGGGGATCATCCCGGTGCCCTTCATCATTCGCTGCGCGTCCTCGAGAGGCAGCGAAAGCTCTTCCGCGATCATTTCGGCAGTCTTCTCCGGGTTCTTCAGCCAGAAATCGATGCCTTCGCATTCGGCCTTGATGAATTTGCCGACGTAGGACGGATACTTCTCCGCGAACGCGTTCATGACGACGCCGATGTCCCAGGTCGGGTAGCCGCGCTTGGCCATCTCGCCCGAGGTGACGAGGATCTTGCCGCCGTTCTTCACGGCCTTGCCGAGATTCGGCTCCCAGAACCAGGCCGCGTCGATGTCGCCGCGAAGCCAGGCCGCCGCGATGTCCGCCGGCGCGAGGTCCAGAATCTTCATCGAGGCGGGATCGACACCCTCCTCCTTGAGCGCCTGGAGCAGGAGGTAGTGCGTCGTGGAGCCGAACGGCGCCGCCACCGTCTTGCCCTTGAGGTCCTTGAGCGAGGTGATGTTCTTGTCGGCGCGAACCACCATCGACTCGACGTAGTCAAGCATGTTGATCACCAGGATGCCCTTGATCGGCAGGGCGCGGGTCGCGCCGATCGCGGTCGGCGGGTTGCCAAGACCGCCGAAATCGACGTCGCTGCCGGCGATCGCGCGCAGCATGTCACCGCCGCCACCGATCTTGACGTATTTGATGTCGACGCCCGGCATCTCCTTGGCGAGCAGGCCAAGATGCTTGGTGACCAGCTGCGCATTGACCAGGTTCAGATAGCCGACGGTCACCTTCGCCGGCTTGTCCTCGGCGCGGACTGCGGCCGTGAGCGCCAACGTGGTAACCGCGAGCGTCGCAATCAGTCTCTTCATCATGGAGGTCTCCCCTACGATCAGAATTGGATTCAGGCCCACGGCATCAACAGTTTCGCGATGCCGCGCATAAAGAGGTCGAGCACGACGCCGGTGAGACCGAGGACGATCAGCCCCATGATCACGACGTCGGAGAGCAGGAATTTTGCCGCGTCCCAGATCATCCAGCCGATGCCGGCGGAGGCCGCGACGATTTCGGCGGCGACGAGAACGGTGTAGGTGAATCCAAGCGAGATGCGCATGCCGGCCAGAATCAGCGGTCCCGCCGCCGGCAAATAGACGTGAAACAGCAAATGGCGCCGGGTCGCGCCGAGCGACTGGGCGGCGCGCACATAGACCGGGTCCACGCTGGTGACGGCCTGGATCGTCGAGATGACGATGCCCGGCAAGCCGGCAAGAAACAGCAGCGACAGCTTCGAGCTCTCACCGATGCCGAGCCACATCACCAGCAGCGTATAAAGTCCGAGCGGCGGCAGTGGCCGGTAGAACTCGATCAGCGGATTGAGCAGCGCGCGCGCGTTGCGCGACACGCCCATGAGGACGCCGAGCGGGATGCCGATCAGGCAGGCCAGCGTGAAGGCCGTGAGGATGCGATAGAGGCTTGCGCCGAGATGCTGAAGCAGGGTCGCGCCCTGATATCCCTTCGTCATCGTCTTGACGAACGCGGCCCAGACCGCCTGCGGCTTCGGCAGGAACAGCTCGTTGGCCCAGCCCATCTCCGTGACGATGGCCCAGCCGGCCAGCAGCACGGCCACGGTCAGCGTCGAGAGCAGCACCGATCGCGAGACCTTCGGAAGCCGCAGCCGGAAGCTGCCGCGTCGGGTGCGATCCGGCGAGATTGGAATCGTCATGTGGGTCGCCTCGACGCTCATGTCCGCACTCCCAGGATCTGCATGATGGTCAGCGCGTAGATCCGCGTCGCCATCACCGACTTGGTGATCGAGATGTTCTCGTTGTCGACGGCCCAACCGTCTTCTCCGGGACCGAACGTCACCGCATTGATTCCGGCTTCGCGGAAGCGGATCGTGTCGTTGAAGGCATTCTTGCGGTTGACCCCGGGCTCGCGGCCCATCAGACGCCGGTAAACCGCGCGCAAGGAGCGGCAGGGCTCCTCCTCGACCGGCACCGGTTCGGTCGCGTTGACGAACAGCGAGCCCGGCACCTGGCGCACCTCGACCTTGACGTCGTTCACGCCCGCAAAAGTGTCCCGTCCGAGACGCTCGATGTCCGCAATCACGCTCGATAGCGTCATGCCCGGCACGATGCCGACCACGGCGAGCGTGATGGTGCAGGCATCCGGGGAGAACTGCATCTCGCCGGGCAGGCCGGACCGAATCCGCACCACGGCGCAGCAGGGCGGCGTATGCCCCATGAACTTGCTGTGGACATGGGTGAACGCCATGTCCTTCAACCTCGGCAACAGCTTTGCCGCTTCCATGATGGCGTTGACGCTGATGTCCGGTCGCCAGATGTGCGACTTGATGCCGTGAACGGTGAGCTCGATCAGGCAGTGGCCGGAATTGGCCACCGATAGGTTCATGCCCCAATCCTTGTTGACGTCGCCCCAGGCGGTCGGCTCGGCGGTGATCTCGTAGTCGGCGGTCAGGCCAACCTTGTTGAGCATGTAGATGGAGCCTTCGGTGCCGTTCCGCTCCTCATCGACGGTGTAGCAGCACATCAGGGTGCCATCGAACTTCACGCCCGCTTCGGTCAGGGCCTGCACTGCCAGCAACGATGCCGCGAGGTTTCCGCGCGTGTCGGACGTGCCGCGCGCATAGAGCAGATCGCCGTGGCGCGTCGCCTTGAACGGATCGAAATCCGTCATGTGCCATTTCTCGGGCTCGACGGCCGGATAGGTGTCGAGATGGTCGTTGAGAATGAGCGAGGGGGCGCCGTCCCGTCCCTTGAGCACGCCCAGCACGTTCGGCCGGTGCGGCTGCGCGCTGTGCTTGGTGACCTCCATGCCGAGCGCTTCGAGCTTGCCCGCGACCAGCATCGAGATCGCCTCTTCCTCGGCGGGCGGCAAATCGGGATCCAGCGGATTGCCGGAACGGGGCTGGCCGGTGCGGATCAGCTCGGATGCCAGTTCAAGCCAGCGCTCCTCCGTGATGCGCGACAGCACGCGCTGTTCGAGATCCGAATAAGGAGGGCTGACAGGCATCTGCATGACGGGATCCGCTGGCTCACGGCGCCGGCAGCGCCGCTTCGTGGCGGCCTCCTCATTGCAGCGACCGTGCCAACTGCGGGAAAAGCCCGTCGCGGCAGGATTGTATCGATGATTTCAATGGCTTAGGCGAGGTTTGCGCGTGCGCAAATTTTTGCGCCCGAGATGCGCTCTGCCAAAGACGCGGCGTCGACTGAACAGGCAGGGCTCAGCGCGAGGCGGGCCGGCCTGGGGTCGTAGCCCGCATGGAGCGCAGCGGGATGCGGGAACGCCGTCCCCGGAATGCGCTTAGCTCCATCCAGGCTACGGGTCGCACGCGCGCCTCAATCGTCGGCGTACTCGTCCTCTTCGTGCTTGCGCAGCGTGCTCTTGCGCGTACCCAGCGAGCCGGTGATGGTGGGATCGCGCCTGCTGGCGTAAGGGTTGCGCTGCTGCGCCCGCCCGGCGACCTCTTCGCCGGAGACGGCGGCGGGCTGGCAGATCAGCCGGCGGTTGGCGCGGCGCATCAGATCGACGTGGATGTGATCGTAATGATAGACGTTCGAGCCCGGCGCCAGCACCGTGGTGAAATGCACGCACGCGCCCGACTGCACGTCGCGCAGGAAGCCCTGCTCTTCCGGCATGCCGCGCCAGCCATCCTTCACGGTGACGCGGCGGCCGTCGGCGAGCACGAAGGCGGCGATGTCGAGCGCGTTGCCGAAGGCGTGCTCTGAAATATGGGCATGCGAATTGCCGTTCATGCCGCGGCAGGAATAGGCGGAGATCTGCTTGATCTCCGCGACGCGGGTGCCGAACCAGCGCATCGCCGAGGGCTGCACGGTATCGGCAAGCCAGCGGTCGAGCTCGGATACGATCGGACAGGCCAGCGTCGCAACCGGCTTGATCGCAACAGGGCCGACGGCGGTGACGGGATTGCCCTGTGCCGGACCAAGACGCGGCAGCGGTTGCTGCGCAGGCGCCTGCGAGTACGGCGCCGGCCGCGCCGGATAGCTCGGTGCATTCATGTAGCGCGACGCGCCCGCGGCATCGGTGCCCTCAGGCGGCAGATCGATCTCGTCTTCCTGCTGCGCCACACCGGGCGCATTCAGAGGCATTGGACCAGGGGAAGCGCCATAGCCGGAGGGCTGGCGCACCGCGGTCTCGGGATAGTTTGAGCGTTGTGGATAGGACGATGCCGGATAGTTCTGGCTCTGCGGGTAATTCGATCGGGGCTGCGTCACCGGCCAGCGCGGCTGGTTGCCGACGCTACCGGGCGGTCGCAATTCCTCGTCGGCAAAGCCGTAGCTGCTCGAGCCTTCGCCGAGGGCGGCGACTTTGAGCGGAAACTCCGCGCCGCACATGCCCGGCCCGGAAATCGGCTCGATACGGACGAGATCCGGCCCTTCTTTCACCGCGCCTGATTTCAGGCATGCGGCTTCGGCCTCGGCCCGCCACGGTTCACGTTCGGCCTGGAAGACGCCGCGTCCGCAACCCGCTAACGAAACAAGGACGATGGAGCCGACGAGATACAAACGAACTCCGCGCGTCATGCACGCACGTTCGGTGAATTTACTTAAAGACTCTTCAACGTGTTGATTTCAGTGTTCTTTAACCATGTCGGCCGGCGCCAGCAGGAGCGCTGCCGGTGACGAGCGACAGCAAGGCTGACTTTTTCGAAAAGAGACTCTCTGTTAACCGTGATCCTCTCGCGCAAGGCGGCGCGACAGCGGGAGCGACCTCATGACGTTCGCCGGGAGACTGAGCGTTATCACCGCGTACCTCGCCATGGCCTTTGTCGGTGCCATCGTGCTAGGCATGATCTAGCGGCTTCAGCCGGAGGTATCGAACGCTTCCCTTACGACCGCGCGCTCCACTGCCGCGACGTCGTGATCAGCTTCTCCGGCCGCTCTTCGGCTCGCGTTCAGTCGTTGCCGGAACACCAGAAATGGCCCAGTGCGCAGGCTTCGACGTGAAGCTTGCCGGAGCTCTTCAGCGTCATCCTCGCATAATAGGTACTGCCGCTGGAGCGGCTGTAGATGTTGCCGGTCCAGACGTCGTGCGTTTTCGGCTTCATGTTGACGAGCACGCTCTCGCCCCTGGTCGATGCTTCAGTCAGCGCGAAGCCGCACAGTGCAGGACCGCAGCGTTCGATGCGGACCGTGCCCTTGGCGCCTGCGCTCTCCCATTCGCCGAGCGGCAAATAGGAGAGTTCGTCGTCGCCGCGCTCAGGGCTCGTCACGGCCTGCTCGAGCTGCGGCCTTGGCGCGACGACGAGTGCCTCCATGCGCGGCGGATCGAGCGCGACGGTCTTCGGCGGATCCGTCTGCGGTAGCTCCACCCGTGGCGGATTGGAGCTTGGCGCCTGCGGCAGGACAATTGGCTGCGAGGTCGTTGAGGCAAGGACAGGAGCCGTCTGCGCCGTCGCAGGCGCGACCGCAATCGCTTGCGCTGGCCTGACCGGAGCCACGGGATAGAGCGGCTGCGGCGGCGGAAGCACCGGCGCAGGGGCTGGCGTCGTGTCGACGTCAGGCCGAAAGCTGCGATGGGAGGAAACCGAGACACAGGAAGCCGATCGGCAATTCCTGGGCGCCTCGACCTGAAATCGATGACCGGCAATCGAGAACGCGTAAGACCCGGCCTCGGCTGCGGGCGCAATCGCCAGCAGCGCGATCAATGTGCCAAGCGAAGTCACAAGCCGCGTCATCGGCGCCTCCCACTGTGTGGCGACGACGTTACGCAAATGGAATCGCGACCGAATGTGCGCTGCGTCACCCAGCCGCGGCGAGCCGTTGTGACGTCTATCACAGAACGTCCGGCCAGCCCGGCGTAGGGTCGAACCACGCTTCATCCACCCGCGACTTCAGTCCCATCGGGACCACACATCTTCGGAGGTTGTCATGAACAAGCTCACCATCGCCGCCACCGCCCTCTTCCTCGCGTCCACCGCCGCCGCGCATGCCGGCAATGCGATCTCGTTCCAGATCGAAGGCCAGAACATCCGCATCGAGACGCCACGCAACTGCGCCTCGCTCAATTGCGTGACCATCATCGCGCCGGGCCTCTCGGACAAGCCGATCAAGCTGAACAACATCAACCTCAAGGGCCTTGGCTCCAAAGACGATGACGTCGACACCACGCCGGCTCCTGCCACGACCGCGCAGCCCGCGCCGGCTCCGGTGCAGCAGCATCCCGTGCAGCAGCCCCCGGTGCAGGCGACTGCGCCGGCAGCGCCCGCTATCGCAGCACCGAGCACGACGGTTGCCGCTGTTCCGTCCGTCGGTTACGACGCCACGACGCAGACCGCGCCCGTTGCGGCTCCCACTCCTGCGCCCGCGCCGGTCGCGGTTGCTCCGGCCCCGGTGCCCGCCGCGCCTGTCGCGGTTGCCAACACACCGATCGGCGTCTGGGCCACCGAAGAGAACAAGGGCAATGTCCGCGTCGAACAGTGCGGCGTCAATCTCTGCGGCTACGCCGCAAAGACCAACGAGCGCATCCTGATCAACATGAAGCCCGACGGCGCGAAGTGGAGCGGCCGTATCCACGATCCCGACTCCGGCCGCAATTACGACTCGACGATCGCGATGAAGGGCCCGAATGCAATGCGCGTGCAGGGCTGCGCCTTCGGCGGCATGTTCTGCGGCGGCCAGACCTGGAAGCGCGTGAGCTGACGCCGCAGGCGTCGTCTCCAACACATGCACATTCTTCGTCATGCCCGGGCTTGTCCCGCCTGCGCGGCCGAAGCCGCTTCGGCGAGGCGAAGGCCCGGGCATCCACGTTCTTAGTCCCGCGCTTCAAGGCGTGGATGGCCGGGGCAAGCCCGGCCATGACGGTGGAGAGGCTTGGCCGCAAGCATCGCGTACCGTTTGAACGTTCACCGCCTCCGTGCGATAGACATTCATCCGCCGTTCAGCTGTACGCGGCTGATATCGGTCGATCTCTCACCGGGATTCTTCGTGACTCTTACCGTGGCCTGGCGCCGCTTCATGTTCGCGCTTGTGCTGCTGGCGTCGCCGCCGGCCGGCGCGAGCGTTGCGTTCGGATTCGATGCGATCGAGCTTGCGCAGGCGCAGCCAGAAGCGCAGCCGTCGCCCGCCCCTTCGCCGACGCCATCGGCTTCACCCGCTCCCGCGACCGAGGCGCAGCCCGCTGCCGTCGAGCCGATCGGCAACGTTGCGACGGTGACGGGCATCGCGACCGTGATCCGCGACAAAAATTCCTATCCGCTGCGCGTGCGCGACGACATCTATCTCAACGACGTCGTGCAGACTTCGTCGAACTCATCGCTCGGCATCACCTTCGACGACGCGACCACGTTCAACCTCTCCGCCAGCACGAAGATCACCATCGACACTTACGTCTATGAGGACGGCGGCAAGCACAACGCAGGCATCTTCGACATCGGCAAGGGCACGGTCGCCTTCGTCGCGGCGGCGGTGGCAAAGACCGGCGACATGAAGATCACGACGCCGACGGCCACGCTCGGCATCCGCGGCACCACGGGCGTGGTCGAGGTGCCGGAAGGCGCGGCCGCGAACAAGACCAACAACGTCAACATCAAGCTCTATCCCGACGCCGATGGCCGGGTCGGACACATCGACGTCGACGACCGCACAAGTGGGACCCGGCTCGGCGCGCTGACGCAAGGCGCGAGCGGTTTTGCGATCCGGCCGGGCGCAGCCGCGGCCGGCGTCATGCGCTTTGCCGCGGTGCCGATCACGATTCCCGCACAGCAGATCGCGCGCGACCGCGGCTTCGTCAGCCAGGTGCATCTGGCGCAAACCACGGGCCGGCAGATCGTCACCGAGCAGCGCGACTTCCGCCGCGCCAATCCGACCGCGAGCCCGCGCATTCCGCGGCCGTTCCAGCCGCCGCAACAGCAACAATTGCGGCCGAACACGGCGCCAGGACAACAGCCGCAACAGCCGCAGCGGCAGGGCCAAGCGCCGGGCCAAGGTGGCGCCGTGCAGCCCGGTACGCCGCGCGTAGGTCAGGGTCAGCAGCAACAAGGCCAGAAACAAGGCGCGGGACGTCCGGCAGGCCCACCGCGCGCCGGTCAAGGCACGCAGCCTGACGGCACCCCGCAAACCCGGCCGCGACGCGGTGGACAGAGTCCGACGCAGCCCGGCGGAGTCGCGCCGCCGCAGCCGGGCGGAACGCAACAGCAGCCCGGTCCGCAGCCGCAACTGCCGCGCACCGGCATGCAACCCGGCCAGCCGCCCGCTGCTCAACAGCCGGGCCTGCAACGCCCGGGCGGATTCCAGCAGCGCCTCCCCGCCGCACAACGCCCCGCAGCGCCGCGACGGCCAGCGCCAGTTCCGAAGGAGAAGGAGCGGCGGTGACTTTCTTCCTTCTCCCCTTGTGGGAGAAGGTGGCGCGAAGCGCCGGATGAGGGGTTCTATCGGCGAAAACTCATCGACAGCTTCACGCGTGGAGAGAGACCCCTCACCCGCCTCGCCGCTTCGCGGCGAGCCACCCTCTCCCACAAGGGGCGAGGGTGCACCGTCAACGCGGGGCGAGGTGAAGAAAACTCACGCCTCTCCGCGTAGCCAGGCTTTCATCTTCTGCAACAGGCCGTGCCGCAACTCGCCCACCGAGGCTGCTTCAGCCGGTGTCAGTGTCTGCAAAGCCGCATCGACATCGTCGGTCGCCAGCGGTGGCGGCTCGGGCGCAGGCGAAGATGCAAGCCCCGCCGCCGCGAGCGCGATCGGGCCAACCTGGGTCAGGAACACGCGCTCATACTCGCGCGACAGGCGCGCGAGCGCGTCTTCCAGGGGCAGCCAGTCGACCGCCTTGATGTCGTTCATCAGCTTGCGGACGGGACCGCCCCCGGCCTCCATGCGCCAGAAATGCACGACCTTGGAGCGGCCACCTGACTGATAGACGAGCGTACCCAAAAATTCGTGGATGGCGACGTCGTGGCCGGTCTCTTCCCGCACTTCGCGATGCGCAGCTTGCTTCGGCGTCTCGCCGTCGTCGAGCTTGCCCTTGGGCAAAACCCATTCGTTGCGCTTGCGCTGGCGCACGACGGCAATCAGCGGCGACGCACCTCGCTGCAGCACAATACCACCCGCCGCCATGACCGGCGCCCGTGCCATCACCCAATCCGTCGTCGTAGAAACGTCCCCACCGACGATATAAGCGGCCGCCGCGGCGGATTGAAGGCTAGTTTTTTCTCAGCAACGCTTGACCTGCGCGAATGCGCGTGCCTTCGGCGATGCCGTCGCAGAAGGTGAAATCGCCGGGCGCGAGAATGATGATGGTCGAGCCGTGCTCGAACCAGCCGAGCTCCTCGCCCTTGCTCACGTTGACGTCGCAGGGAAAATTGACCGGCCCCCTGGCCTGCGCATTCAGCACCATGTCGAGGAAGTGCAGGCGGATGCTTGCCACCAGGATCGCGGCGACCGGCACCAGCGTCACGGCCTCGCCAGTTGATAGATGCGTGCGGATCACCGCGCGCTCGTTCTTGCAGAACAGGCGCTCGACGCGCTTCAGCGCGATCGGGTTGACGTTCCAGACATCGCCATGGATCAGCGTGACGCGCTCGATATGTGCGTCATAAGGCGCGTGGAAGCGGTGATACATGCTTGAGGTCAGCCGCAGCGTGACGAAGGACCCGTTGCGGTGCTGGTCGACCAGCACGGAATCGCCGAGCAAATCGAGCAGCGAGTACGGCGCGCCCTTGACCTGGAACAGCTCGGTATCGGCGATCCGGCCATGGGCGCCGACGATGCCGTCGGACGGACTCGCGACAATGGACGGGTCCGGATCAAAGGGCCGCAGGCCCGGCTTGAGCTCCCGGGTGAAGCAGTCGTGCAGGCTCCGGAAATGGGTTTTGCGTGCCTCCGACAGATCGAGGTCGGAGAACAGCTTCCACAGCGCGATGGAGCCGTCCCGCACCAGCGGGTTCTCGATCTTGGAGAACCAGCCCATGAACCGGGTCAACGCGGCGCGCGGGATGCGGTTGGTCAACAGGAAGTTGAGGTCTTCCTGCTGGGTGAAAGAGGCGATGAGGGCTTTGACTGTCATGAATCTGTCAGCTCGCAGTATTAGCGCTTGTTGTCATGGAAACGACACTCCCGATTCTTTCTTTGTCCGTGGCCGCCGCAGCGTCTGCTGCCGCCGCCTTCCCGAAGATCAAGGCGCGGATCGAATTGTCCCGCGCCAAGCACCGCTCGCTCGCCGGACACTCCAAGATGTCGCGCCGGGTGGCAAAGCTGCTTCCGTTCTACGAATTCGAAGGCGATGCCTACTTTGCCTGCGACGGCGCGCCGGCGAACATCGCAGGCCTGCGCAGGGACGGCTTCTTCCGCCTCGCAAGCCTTTACGCCGAGCGCTACCCCAAGGGCCGCGCGATGACGAAGGAAGCGGCGGAAAAGATCTCCGACCTGCACTTCACCGAGACCTACCGCGTGCCTTTCCAGTTCTCGCGTCTCGTTCGCGAGCATTTGGGCACCTCGACCTTCGTGGAGTCCTCGCGCGGCGTCACCGTCACGGATGTCGACGGCAACACCTCCTACGACCTCACGGGGTCCTACGGTGTCAACATCTTCGGCAACGACTTCTACAAGGAGTGCATCGAAGGCTCCGAGAAGCGGGCGCACGCGCTCGGACCGGTACTCGGACCCTACCATCCCGTCATCCTCGAGAACGTGGCGCGGCTGTGCCAGATCTCGGGCCTCGACGAAGTGTCCTTCCATATGTCCGGCACCGAGGCCGTGATGCAGGCAGTGCGGCTCGCGCGCTACCACACCAGGCGCACGCATCTGGTCCGTTTCGCCGGCGCCTATCACGGCTGGTGGGGCGACGTGCAGCCCGGCGTCGGCAATCCGATTCCCGCGCACGAGACTTACACCCTCGCCGAGATGTCGGAGAAGACGCTGCACGTGCTGCGCACGCGCAAGGACATCGCCTGCGTGCTGGTCAATCCACTGCAGGGCCTGCATCCGAACGGCAACGCGCCCGGCGATTCCTCGCTGGTCGATTCCTCCCGGGGCGGTAATTTCGACCGCGCGGCCTACACCGAATGGCTCAAGCAGCTGCGCGAGGTCTGCACTGAGCGCGACATCGTGCTGATCTTCGACGAGGTCTTCGTCGGCTTCCGTCTCGCTGCCGGCGGCGCCCAGGAATACTTTGGCGTCAAGGCCGACATGGTGACCTACGGCAAGAGCCTCGCCGGCGGCCTGCCGGTCGGCGTGGTCTGCGGCAAACGCGAGCTGATGCGCCGCTTCCGCGACGACCGCCCCGCCGACGTCTGCTTCGCCCGCGGCACCTTCAACTCGCACCCCTACGTCATGACGGCGATGGACGAGTTTCTGAGCCGGCTCGCCAGCCCGAATTTCCGCGCCGTCTATGACGGACTGGACGAGACCTGGAACGGCCGCGCGCAAAAGCTCAACCAAATGATGAGCGATGCCGACCTGCCGGTGCGGTTCGCAAACTTCTCGTCGATCTGGACGGTGAAATACACCACGCCGTCCCGCTACAACTGGATGCTGCAATATTACCTGCGCGCTGAAGGCCTGTCCTTGAGCTGGGTCGGCACCGGCAGGCTGATCTTCAGCCTGAACTACACCGACGCCGATTTCACCGAGGTCGCCGAGCGTTTCGTCCGCGCGGCCGAGAAGATGAAGGCCGACGGCTTCTGGTGGCACGATGGCGTCCTCACCAACAAGACCATCAAGCGGCAGATCCTGAAAGAGATGCTGGCCAAGCGCTTCGGGCGCTGAGGCTGGTTCCTCCAACGGCGTCATGGCCGGGCACAGCCGTCCGAAGGACGGCGTCGCTTCCGCTCGCCTATGCCCGGCCAGCCACGCGTCTCCGCGCGAGACCTCCAAGACGTGGATGCCCGGGCCTTCGCCTCGCCGAAGCGGCTTCGGCCGCGCAGGCGGGACGAGCCCGGGCATGACGCAACCATCAGACATCGGAGGCCTTGGTGAGAACGGCGCGCTCAGGCGTGCTGCTCTTCGAGCGTGGGCTCACCGATGAGGCCCAGCGTGTGCTCGGGCTTGAGATGCAGGCCGGGATCCATCAGCTCGCCACGCATCAGCGCCAGCGGCGCGTTGCGGTAGAGCATCAAATCGTGGAAGGGGTCGGTCAGGATCTTCGTCATCCAGACGAGACCGGTCTCGACGTCGCGGATGAAGAACAGGTGCACCGTGCGGAACATGAGACCGCCGCCGCCGACGACGAGCCAGATCTTGGCCACTTGCCGCATGAAGTCGGTCGCGCCCGCCCAAGGCGTGAACAGTCCGAACAGAGTCGGATCGACCAACAGCACCACCGGCGACAGCGCCCAGATCGACATCAGCACCACCTTGCGCCGAAGGTTGTAGCCGACCTTGATCTCTTCCTTGTGCTCGTGCGTCGCCTGGTTGATCTGGTCGTAGCCATGCGGCTCGAAGAAGAAGTGGCCGGCCTGGCGCGAGGTCATCGAGACCAGCCAGCCCACCAGCGCGGAGACCATGGGGTCGACGAACAGCCAGACATAGGCGAACAGGAAGCTCAGCGCGCTGACAAAGTGCAGGCTCTGATTGATGCGGCTGTGGTGATAGTAGCGATGGTCGTCCCAGCGCTGGATCCGCAGCTGCTCGAGATAGTTCTTGATCATGCTCTCCCCCAAATGCTTTCGGGTTCAGGATTTACAGGGATTCGATGTAGGCCGTGTGACATCATCATTTTGTCATGTGACGATGCGCAGCGGCGCGATGACGCACGGGTTACGTGAGCTTGGATCAAGCCGCCTTGGCGACGTCGATCTTGCGGAATCGCACCAGCGAGAAATGACCGAGCGGCGGGATCAGGCGGCGCTCGGCGAGCTCGATGCCGTCGGCACCGGCCAGCCATTTGGCATAACGCGACCAGGCGAACTCGGCGGTGCGGAAACCGAGCGGACGTACCACCGGCTGCAGCTTCTGCTCGATGAAGCGGCGCATGCCGGTATCGGCGCTGACGCGGGTGAGGATGATCAGCTCCCCGCCCGGGCGCAGCACGCGGGCGAATTCGTCAAGCGCAACTTCCGGATTCGGCACGGCGGTGACGACGTATTGCGCCATCACGACGTCGAAGGAGTTGTCGGGGAATTCGAGCTTCTCGGCATCCATCACCGCGAGGCCTTCGACGTTCTCTAGGCCGCCCTCGACGACGCGCTGGCGCGCCTTGTCGAGCATCGCCTCCGAGATGTCGGTGCCGAAGATGCGCAGATGCGGCGCGTAGAGCGGCAGCGAGATGCCGGTGCCGACGCCGACCTCGAGCACCCGGCCGCCGATCTTGTTGGTGGCCGCGATCGCGGCCTGCCGGCCTTTTGCGAACACGCCTCCGAACACGAGGTCGTAGACCGGTGCCCAACGATCATAGGCCTGCTCGACCGTGCCACGGGTGAGGTCGAGCTGCTGGGTGCCGTCAAGGTTCATGATCTTAGCCATCGATGAGGTTCTCGCTGTGGTCGAACGGGATCAGCCGCGCACCGGCCGCCGCGCCATGCGAGGCGAGGCGCGCAAGACGCGGCTGGGCTGAAGTGAAGTGAGGTTGCCGACGAATTGGCGCGCGCTGTTTTCCCAGGAGCGCTCCAGCGCGAAGTTGCGGCAGGTCTCGCGCGACATGGTCAGTGCGCGCAGGCACGCTTCGCGCAAATCGTGGTCGATCGCGCCGATCGGATGATCTGCGATGACGTCCTTCGGTCCCGTCACCGGAAACGCCGCAACCGGCGTGCCGCAGGCGAGCGCTTCGAGCTGCACCACGCCGAACGTGTCGGTCAGGCTCGGAAACACGAACACGTCAGCGGCGGCGAGGTGCGCGGTGAGGTCAGCGCCCTTCTTCTCGCCGAGGAAGACCACGTCGGGAAATTTCTTTTCAAGGCCGGCCTTCTGCGGACCGTCGCCGATGACGACCTTGGTGCCGGGCAGGTCGAGCGAGAGGAAAGCCTCGAGGTTCTTCTCCACCGCCACGCGGCCCATCGTCATGAAGATCGGCCCGGGCAGATCGAGCTTGGCTGGAGAGTCCGGATGAAACAGCTCGGTGTTCACGCCGCGGGTCCAGAAGCCGAGCCGCTTGAAACCGCGCTCGGACAGCTCCTGCCGCAGCGAGGGCGTCGCGACCATCGTCATGGCGGCGGCATCGTGGAAGTGGCGCAGCACGGCGTAGCCGACGCTCGCGGGGATGCCGGTTCGCACCGAGACGTATTCGGGAAAGCGCGTGGTGTAGGAGGTGGTGAAGGCGAGCCGGTTGCGACGGCAATAAGCCCGCGCCGCCCAGCCGATCGGCCCTTCGGTCGCGATGTGCAGCGCCTCCGGCGCCGCCCTCTCGATCCGCCGCCCAATCTCCCTGCCGCTCGGCAGCGCAATGCGCAGCCCCGGATAGGTCGGCAACGGCCATGACCGAAAGCCGTCCGGCGTCAGGAAGTCGATCTCGACATCCAATGCCTTGGCCGCGCCAGCCAGCGAGGTCAGCGTCCGCACCACACCGTTGACCTGCGGATGCCAGGCGTCAGTCGCGATTAATACCCGCATGGGGAAATCCCGAGATTTTTATGATTCTCGGCTTAGGACCATCAACCACGGATATTTCAGGCGTGTGACGTCATGGAAGTGTCGGCCCGCTGTTTTGTTCGTTAACGGGTCCGCGCAGCCACGAAACCGTCATGAAACAATCCTTTCCGCCATGAAACCGTTTTCGGTTTTCCGCGCAAACGTCCCGAAACTTCTTGCCGTTAGTGATCTAGGCAACAGAGCACCGCAACGGTGCCGGGTGACCAAGAAACACCGCGCAAACAGGGGCGACCGATGATCAATCTGGAGACGTTGAAGACTTATTCGCGCGCCGTTGCGTTTGGCGCAGTGGCTGTCACCGCGATCGCGTTCGCCGGCCCGGCCAAGGCCGCGCCTGTGCAGCTCTTCCCCTTCTTCCAGCCGCTGCCGCCGATCGCAGCGCCGCAGCCGTACCAGCCTTATCAAGCGACGCCCTATCGGGCCGCGCCGTCCGAGGAGCAGGACGCGGTCGAAACGCCGGCCCGCTTCCGCCGCCAGACCGTCTCCTATGCGACGCGTGAGGCGCCGGGCACCATCATCATCGATACGCCCAACACCTATCTCTATCTCGTGCTCGGCAATGGCCAGGCGATGCGCTACGGCATCGGCGTCGGCCGCGACGGTTTCACCTGGTCCGGCACCCAGTCGGTGACCAAGAAGGCGGAGTGGCCGGATTGGACCCCGCCGCCGGAGATGATCGCCCGCCAACCCTATCTGCCGCGCCACATGGCCGGCGGTCCCGGCAATCCGCTCGGCGCCCGCGCCATGTATCTCGGCGGCACCATCTACCGCATCCACGGCACCAACGCACCCGACACCATCGGCAAGCACGTCTCCTCCGGCTGCATCCGCCTGACCAATGACGATGTCGCGGACCTGTACTCCCGCGTCAACGTCGGCACCAAGGTGATCGTGCTGCCGATGACGGAGCGCCGCGCAGAACTCGGAGCCGCAACGCGGTAAGCGACAGGACATTGTGACGCAAGCGGCCCCGGAACCCACCGGGGCCGTTTTCGTTGGCCCTCTGCATACCGATGCGCGCGCGTGCTGCGGCGCGATCCCCGATGGCGGCGCGAATGCAATCACGTCCGCAAACGCCGCAAGGCAAATGCCTGCGCGCGATCGCTGCCGCCGTGGCACTGCTGCTGACCGTGCCCACCTCGCGCGCACAGCAGCCGGGGAGCGACGATGCAGCCCAGCAAGCCTTCAACAATTCCTGCCGCACCTGCCACTCGGTGAAAGAGGGCGACAATCGTCTGGGCCCCAACCTCAACAAAATCGTCGGACGCAAGGCCGGCGCGCTGCCGAACTACAACTATTCTTCGTCGATGAAGGAAGCCGGCTTCGTCTGGGACCAGGACAAACTCACCCGCTTCATGCTCAAGCCGGACGAGGTCGTCTCCGGCAACAAGATGCAGCCCTATGGCGGCGTCTCGGCGGAGGAAGCGGGCAAGATCGTTGCCTATTTGCAGGCGGCTTCGCAGTAGGGCCACCGGCCCCGCCGATCTGCGATCAGCCTCAGCCACGCCGCCGAATGAAACGCGCTCATCAGCAGATACATCGGCACCATCCCGCCGAGCATCGCCCCATGTCCGGAGCCACACAGCATGTCCGCCGGGCCATCAAGCATGGCCGTCAGTACGGCCATGATCGCGAAGGTCGGCGTCGCCGCCAGCCCCAACCATCTGGCGAGGTGGCGCGCAGCCACCACACCGTTGCGGCTCGCGCCGGCCATTGCGCTGACGGGACTAGTCACGTCCTTCAGCCGCCTCCTCGCGAAAAGCCTTCTCGCCCGCGGTCGAGATCTCGACCCATCTCTTGTCGGGCGCCGCACCTTCGGTGTAGCTGTCGTGCCAGTTCCACCATTTGTAGGTCGGCGTCTGCGGATAGCCTTTCGGCGAATCCTCCCAGACCTCCTGCCGTCCCAGCGGCGTGATGTCGAGGTAATTCCAGGTGCCGCCCATCTGCTCGTCGCCCCGGCTCTTGACGAAATAGGTGCGGAAGATCCGGTCGCCGTCGCGGAAGAACACGTTGGTCCCGTGCCACTCGTCGACGCCGAAATCCGCATCGAAACTGTCGGTGACGGTGACCCATGGCATGGTCCAGCCCATCCGCTGCTTCAGCCTGCTGATATCGGCCTGCGGTGCGCGCGAGGCGAACACCAGCGTGGTGTCGCGGGCATTGAGGTGCGCGACATGCGCGACCTGGTCGGCCACCATGGAGCAGCCGCGGCAGGCATGATCCGGCCAGCCGAACACGCCCGGCTCGAAGAACGCACGGTAGACGATCAGCTGCCGCCGGCCCTGGAACAGGTCGTGCAGACTGACCTTGCCGCCCGGCCCCTCGAACGCATAGGTTTTGGTCACTTCCATCCACGGCATGCGCCGGCGCTCGGCCGCCAGGGCATCGCGGGCACGGGTATGCGCCTTTTCCTTCACGAGCAGTTGCTGACGGGCGGCCTCCCAGTCCTGCGGCGACACCACCGGCGGTGTTTGCATGGCGGCTTGTCCGTTATTTCCTGCGTTGTCAGCTGATGTCATCATGGCTCTCCAACTTTTCCCGGGCGGCCGTTCCGTATCTCGCTATGCAAGATGCGGAACCGCTCGCCCCTCGCCGCACATTGTCGGCCGTCAACGATCTCTCGCACCGGACGGTTGCGTGGTGGGAGTAACAAGTGTGGCGGGATTTGAATGGAGTCGCTGATCACGGCCGCGGCGCGCGCGCTCCAAGCCGGCGATCCGCTCGGCGCGCTGAACCGCGTTGCGCTGCGCAACGATGCACCTTCGCTGGCGCTGCGCGGCATCGCGATGGCGCAACTCGGCGATCTCGCCAAGGCGAAGACGCTGCTGCGCAGCGCCGCACGTGCCTTCGGCCCGAGAGAGGCGGTCGCGCGGGCAAGATGCGTCGTCGCGGAGGCCGAGATCGCACTCGTCTCGCGCGACCTGAATTGGCCGGCCAACACGCTCGTGGCCGCGCGGGCGACGCTCGCAAGCCACGGTGACCTCGCCAACGCGGCCCATGCGGGTCACATCGAGGCGCGCCGACTTCTCCTTCTCGGGCGCCTTGACGAGGCCGAACGCACGCTGGCCGACATCAAGTCCACGCCGCTGCCCCCGGCTGCGCAGGTCGGCCGCGAACTCGTGATTGCCGGCATCGCGATCCGGCGGCTCAGAACGAAAGACGCGCGCGCGGCGCTCGGGCGCGCGGCGAGCGCAGCACGACAGGCCGGCATTCCCGCGCTTGCGGCCGAGGTCGAAGGCACGAGCCGCGTGCTCGACACGCCCGCAGCGCGCTTGATCACGCGCGGGCACGAACGGCCGCTACTGCTCGAGGAGGTCGAGGACCTCGTGACATCGGAGGCGCTCGTGGTGGACACGTTCCATCACGCGGTTCGCAGGCGAGGCATCCTCGTGCCGCTCGGAACGCGGCCGGTGCTGTTCGCACTCGCGCGCATCCTGGCGCAGGCCTGGCCGGCCGATGTCTCGCGGGAAGGGTTGATCACGGGAGCGTTTCAGGCAAGGCACGTCGATGAATCGCATCGCGCCCGGCTGCGCGTCGAAATCGGGCGGCTCCGCACCAAGCTCAAGCCTCTGGCCGACGTCAGCGCGACCAGGCAAGGTTTTGCGCTGACGCCGCGCAACACGCGGCAGGTTCTCGTCCTCGCACGGCCCGTCGAGGAGAAGCACGCCAATGTGCTCGCCTTCCTCTCTGATGGCGAGCCCTGGTCGAGTTCGGCGCTCGCGCTGGCGCTGGGAACGAGCGCGCGCACCGTGCAACGGGCCCTCGAAGAGCTGGCGCGATCGAACAAGGTGCAGTCCTTCGGACACGGACGGGCGCGGCGCTGGATGACGCCGCCCGTGCCGGGTTTCCCGACAGGCTTGTTACTCCCCGGACCGCTCATGAAGACGTAAAGTGGGATTCACACCGCAGGGACCGAGCAGATGAAACGTTCAGCCGCCGAGATCGTCAGGGAATACGGGCCCTATGCAGGCGTCGAAGCCGTGCACGGCGTCACCTATGACGGCAGCCTTATGTGGTTCGCATCCGGCGACAGATTGAACGCGGTCGACCCGGCCGATGGCAAGATCACCCGCTCCATCGATGTCGCCGCGCATGCGGGAACGGCGTTCGACGGCCGCCACCTGTTCCAGATCGCCGAGGACCGCATCCAGAAGATCGACGCTGTGACCGGCAAGGTGCTCGCCACCATCCCGGCACCCGGCGGCGGCGGCGATTCCGGACTGGCCTGGGCCGAGGGCTCGCTCTGGGTCGGACAGTATCGGGAGCGCAAGATCCATCAGGTCGATCCCCAGACGGGAAAAATTCTCCGCACCATCGAAAGCAAGCGCTTCGTCACCGGCGTGACCTGGGTCGACGGCGAGCTCTGGCACGGCACCTGGGAAGGCGAGGACAGCGACATCAGGCGGATCGACCCCGAGACGGGCAAGGTGCTGGAGCAGCTCGACCTGCCCGCCGGGACGATGGTGTCAGGATTGGAGTCCGATGGCGGCGACCGTTTCTTCTGCGGTGGCGGAGATCGCGGCAATGTGAGGGCGGTGCGCCGTCCGAAGCGCGGCTAGGTACGCGAGGACGAATGCGCGGCAACGGTGCGTTCGCGGCCGTTAATATGTTTGCCCCAATTCCACCCCATCGGTGGGCTCTAGCGCCCTCCTTGCCTGCCCTGTAGACTTCTGCCCCGGGGCGGCCTGGGGGATTGATGCGACTGACGCTGAACTTGAAAACTGTCCTGATCGCCGTCGCGGTGCTCGCGGCGTCGTTTTTCATCAGCCTGAAGGCGATGGACTGGCTGTCGCCGCGGGCGACGAATTCCGCGCCGCCGGTCGCGCAATTGCCGCCGCTGCCGCCGGTCTCGAAGAGCTCGATCGTGGTGGCGCCGGTCGCCATCGCGCTGTCGGCGATCCGCGAGCAGGCCGAGAAGGCCGCTCCGCGCAATTTCGCCGGCAAGGCCGAGAACCCGATCTCGCAAATCCTGGAGAACGCCGACATCGGCTGGTCGGCGGTACGCGGACCGATGGCGACTGCCGGCGACAAGGACGTGCTGACGATCTCGACGCCGCTCACGGGCAAGCTGAACGTGACGGGCTCGCTGTCGTCGAAAGCCACCGGCGCGCTCGGCGAGGCGCTCGGCAGCGTGCTCGGCGGCAATGCCGCGAAACAGATCGGCGCGGTCAACATCAAGAATTTGAACGCCAGCGCCGAGATCAAGGGCAACGTCGTCGTTACCTCGCGGCCGAAGCTCGCCGCCAACTGGCATCTCGAGCCCAATCTCGGCGCCCAGGTCAATCTTGGCGATACCAACCTCAACATTTCGGGCGCCAAGGTCAACGTGCCTGCCCAGGTGAAGCCGCTGATCGACAAGACCGTCGGCGAACAGATCAACGCCGTCTCCGAACGCATGCGCAACGATCCGACCTTGCGGGACAACGCGAAGCTGCAATGGGCCAAGGCCTGCCGCTCGATCCCGCTGCAAGGCTCGGGGTCTTCCGCCGCGCTGCCGCCGCTTTGGCTCGAGATGAAGCCGACCCGCGCCATCGCGGCACAGCCGCGCGTCGACGCACAGAACGTGACGCTGCTGCTTGGCCTCGAGCTCGAGACGCGCGTGATCTCGACGCCGACCAAGCCCGACTGCCCGTTCCCCGACAAGATCTCGATCGTGCCGCCGACCGGCACCGGTGTGAACATTGGCGTGCCGATCGACGTGCCCTTCACCGAGATCAACAAGCTCATCGCGGCGCAGATGGTCGGCCACACCTATCCCGAGGACGGCTCCGGCCCGGTCGATGTCACCGTCAAGAGCGTCAACGTGATCCCGTCGGGCGAGCGCCTCCTGATCTCGCTGCTGGTGCGCGCCAAGGAGAAGAAGAGCTGGCTTGGTCTCGGCGCCGAAGCGACCGTGCACATCTGGGGCCGGCCGATGCTCGACCAGGCGCAGCAGACGCTGCGGCTCGCCGACATCCAGCTCGCCGTGGAATCCGAGGCGGCCTTCGGCCTGCTGGGTGCCGCGGCGCGCGCGGTGGTGCCGCAGATGCAGCAGGCGCTGGTGCAGAAAGCGACGGTCGATCTGAAGCCGATTGCCGCCAACGCACGCGAGAAGATCGCCGCCGCGATCGCCGACTATCAGAAGAACGAGGATGGCATCAAGGTCGAAGCGAAGATCGACAGCCTGAGCCTCGCCGACATCGCCTTCGACTCCAAGACGCTGCGCGTGATCGCGGAAGCCGGGGGCTCGCTGAATGTATCCGTGACGAAGCTGTCGGGGATGTAGCGCGCCCCTTTTCCCGACGGGTCCGTGCGCGCAGTCGCTTGCGCCGCTGGCAATCTGGTCGGACGATGCTAAGCTGTTCCTCGCACCCCGGGGACGGGGTGCTGACAGCACTGTGGCTGACAACGCGAGGACGACATGGAAGCCGGCATGGTTACGCCTGCGCCGGCGCTGGTGCGCTTTTCCGGCATTCAGAAGACCTATGATGGCGAGCACCTCGTGGTGAAAAACCTCGATCTCGACATCAGGAAGGGCGAGTTCGTCACCCTGCTTGGTCCGTCGGGCTCGGGCAAGACGACCACCCTGATGATGCTGGCGGGTTTCGAGGTTCCGACCCATGGCGAGATCTTCCTCGCGGACCGACCGATCAAGAACGTGCCGGCACACAAGCGCGACATCGGCATGGTGTTCCAGAATTATGCCCTGTTTCCGCACCTGACGATTGCGGAGAATATCGCCTTCCCGCTCTCCGTTCGCAACACGAACAAGGCCGAAGCGCAGGATCGTGTCAAAGCGGCATTGCGCATGATCAAGATGGAAACTCTGGCGCAGCGGCGGCCCGGGCAGCTGTCCGGCGGTCAACAGCAGCGCGTGGCGCTGGCCCGCGCGCTGGTTTTCAATCCGCAACTCGTGCTGATGGACGAGCCGCTGGGCGCCCTAGACAAGCGCCTGCGGGAGCAGATGCAACTGGAGATCAAGCAGCTGCACGAGACCATGGGCATCACCGTCGTCTATGTCACCCACGATCAAAGTGAAGCGCTCACCATGTCGGACCGCATCGCCGTGTTCAACGATGGCATCGTGCAGCAGATCGACAGGCCCGACGCGCTGTATGAGCATCCGGTGAACAGCTTCGTCGCCCATTTCATCGGCGAGAACAACGTGCTGTCCGGCACCGTCGAGACGGTCGAGAAACAATATTGCCGCGTTGTGCTGGCGGGCGGCGGCGCCGTGACCGCACGAGCGGTCAACGTATCAGGCGCGGGCGCATCGACCTCGCTGTCGGTGCGGCCGGAGCGGATCGCCATCATCCCGGATGGCATCTCCAGCGACGAACCGAACCGACTGCCGGCCAAGGTGCAGAACACCATCTACCTCGGCGACCACGCGCTGGCCGTGCTCGACGTCGCCGACAACAAGGAGTTCATGGTCAAGCTTCAGCCGGGGACACACGACAGCCTGAGAGCTGGCAGCCTTACAGCTGGCAGCCTGAGACCTGGCGATGACGTGTTCATCACCTTCCGCCCGGAGGACTGCCTGGCCCTCGATCCCGTCTGATCCGACCATGCAGCATCGCTCCAAGGTGGGCGGACCTGGACCAACCAAGCTCAACGCAAGTCACGTGAAGAAGAAGGAACAAAGACCATGCTGAAGCGCAAGATTATTCTGGGTTTGGCCGCGGCATTCACCGCCAGCGCGACGCTGGCCACGGTCGCGCAGGCGCGTGACCTCACCGTTGTGTCGTGGGGCGGCGCCTATCAGGATGCCCAGAAGAAGGTCTATTTCGAGCCGTTCAAGAAAGCGACCGGTGTTCCCTTGAATGACGAGTCCTGGGACGGCGGCGTCGGCGTGTTGCGCGCCAAGGTGCAGGGTGGTGCCGCCACCTGGGACGTCGTCCAGGTCGAGAGCGACGAGCTGGCGGTTGGCTGCGAGGAAGGCCTGTTCGAAAAGCTCGACTATTCGAAGATCGGCGGCGAGGCCGCCTATATCCCACCGTCGGTCAATCCTTGCGGCGTCGGCGCCATCCTCTACGATTTCGTTCTCGGCTACGACAAGGACAAGCTCAAGGAGGCCCCGAAGGGCTGGGCCGACTTCTTCGACACCAAGAAGATCCCGGGCAAGCGTGCCCTGCGTCAGGGGCCGAAGACCACGCTGGAGATCGCCCTCATGGCCGACGGCGTCGCGCCAAAGGACGTCTACAAGGTGCTGGCGACCGACGAGGGCGTCGAGCGCGCGTTCAAGAAGCTGGACACCATCAAGGGCGACATCGTCTGGTGGAAGGCCGGCGCTCAGCCGCCGCAATTGCTCGCCTCCGGCGAGGTGGCAATGACCTCGGTCTACAATGGCCGCATCGACACCGCGAACAAGAACGAGAAGAAGAATTTTGGCATGGTCTGGGACGGAGCGCTCTTCACCCTCGACACTTGGGTGATCCTGAAAGGCAGCCCGAACAAGGACGCGGCCTACAAGTTCCTGGACTTCGTCGGCAAGGCTGAGAACCAGTCGAAACTGTCGGAGAACATTGCTTATGGCACCTCGAACAAGGACGCAGCCGCCCTGCTCGCGCCTGCTGTTCTGAAGGACCTGCCGACAGCGCCTGACAACATCAAGAATGCGGTGGAGATCAATGTTGCCTTTTGGCTCGAGAACATCGACCGCCTGACCGAGCGCTTCAACAAATGGGCCGCGAAATAGCGTCCCCACAAAGCTCGACCCAAGGTTAGACCAATGACGGATGCGCTCTTGACCGGCGCCCATGGCCCGACCGAGGTGCCGCTCAAGCGCCGATTGCGGCGGGCGGAGCGAGCACGCCAGGTCAAAGCATTGGCGCTGGTTCTGCCGCTTCTCGTCTTCCTGCTCTTCACCTTCGCTGGGCCCATCGCCGGCATGCTGTGGCGTGCCGTCGATGACCGCGAGGTGCGTCTGGTTCTGCCTCAGACCATCGCGGCTCTCGCCAGTTGGGACGGCAGGGATCTGCCGGACGAAAAGGCCTACGCGGCGCTGGCGGGCGACATCATGGCGGCGCGCGATTCCGGCACCATTGCGATTGCGGCCAAGCGGCTCAACTACGCACTGAACGGCTTCCGCACGATCCTGACCAGCACCGCACGCAATCTGAAGACTGCGCCCGAGCCCGGCACGGCGAGGGAGACGCTGGGCAAGATCAACCCGGCCTGGCGCGAACGCGCCACCTGGACCACGATCAAGGACGCCAGTGGCCCCGTGACCGGCTTCTATCTTTTGTCGGCGCTCGATCTGACGCGGAACGTGGACGGCGCGATTGTCGCAGCTCCGCCCGATCAGGCCATCTACCGCGACGTTTTCGTCCGCACCTTCCTCATCAGCCTCAGTGTCACGGTGCTGTGCCTGATCCTTGGCTTCCCGGTCGCCTACCTGCTGGCGGCGCTGCCGCCCGGCCGGTCGAATTTGCTGATGATCTTCGTCCTGCTGCCGTTCTGGACGTCGCTTCTGGTCCGCACCTGCGCCTGGATCGTTCTGTTGCAGGGCAAAGGCGTCGTGAACGACAGCCTGCTCTGGCTTGGCATCATCGACGAGCCATTGCGCCTGATCTACAACCGCTTTGGTGTCTGCGTGGCCATGACCCACGTTCTCCTGCCGTTCATGATCCTGCCGCTGTACAGCAGCATGAAGGCGATCTCGCCTGCTTACATGCGTGCCGCCGCCTCGCTCGGCGCGCCGCCGCTCACCGCCTTCCTGCGGATCTACCTGCCTCAGACGCTGCCCGGCATCGGCGCGGGAAGCCTGCTCGTCTTCATCCTGGCGCTCGGCTATTACATCACGCCAGCACTCGTCGGGGGCGCCGCCGATCAGATGATCAGCTACTTCATCGCGCTCTACACGACCGAGACGGCCAATTGGGGCCTTGCTTCGGCACTGGGTGCGGTGCTGCTGCTCGCCACTATTCTGCTCGCGCTCGTCTACGGAAAGCTGGTGCAGGGACAGCAGGTCACGGGAGGGATGAAGAATTGAGCGACAATTCCTCCATCCGCACGCCGAGCCAGCGCATTGCGTGGACCGCGACCATCGTGATCTCCACGCTGGTGTTCATCTTCCTGATTGCGCCGATCCTTGCGATCATGCCGCTGTCGTTCAGCTCGGGCTCGTACCTCACCTATCCGCTGCCGGGCCTCTCGCTGCGCTGGTACGACGACTTCATCAATTCGCCGCGCTGGATGAATTCGCTGAAGAACAGCATGATCATCGGTGTCGCCTCGACCCTGCTGTCGATGGTGCTCGGCACGCTGGCGGCGTTAGGGCTGGCGCAGTGGAAGAGCCGGTTCAAGCCGCTCGTGCTGGCCTTCGTGCTGTCGCCGGTCGTCGTGCCCGGGGTCATCACCGCGGTCGGTCTCTATTTCTTCTTCGCGCCGATCGGATTGACTGGCAGCTATCTCGGCTTGATCCTGGCCCACACCGCGCTGGCGACGCCCTTCGTCGTCATCACGGTCGGCGCGACGCTGCAGAGCTTCGACACCAATCTGGCCCGCGCTGCCGCCTCGCTCGGTGCCTCGCCGCTTGACGCCTTCCGCCGCGTGATCCTGCCGCTGATCCTGCCCGGCGTGGCATCGGGGGCCCTGTTCGCCTTCGCGACCAGCTTCGATGAGGTGGTGATCGTGCTGTTCATGGCAGGTCCCGAGCAGCGCACCCTGCCGCGCGAGATGTTCAGCGGCATCCGCGAGAACATCAGCCCGACCATCACGGCGGCAGCGGTGATCCTGACGACGGTCTCGGTCATCCTGCTCGCCACCCTGGAAGGCCTGCGCCGGCGCAACGAACGGCTCAAGGGCAGCAGCGCGTGAGCTTCTTCCTTCTCCCGGGGAGAGGGTGAAAACACTGCCGCGCCCTGCTTATTTCTCAACCCTCCTCGCGCATTCTCGGGCTTTGCTCCGGGGACAGATTGTCGTTAGAACGGTCCCCGCAACAAAACCCAAACAACAACGCTGAGGGAGAAACAAAATGCAAAAGCTCATCGCCGCGATCGCGGCCGGTCTCGCGCTCGCCGCCACGTCAGGCGCCGCCCAGGCGCAGATTTCCGACGACGTCGTCAAGATCGGCGTGCTCACGGACATGTCGAGCCTCTATGCGGACGCGACCGGCAAGGGCTCGCTCGCCGCCGTGGAGATGGCGGTCGCCGATTACGGTGCCAAAGTCGCGGGCAAGCCCGTGCAGGTGGTCTCCGCCGATCACCAGAACAAGCCCGACGTCGGCGTCAACATCGCCCGCAACTGGTACGACAACGACAAGGTCGACGCGATCTTCGACGTGCCGACCTCGTCGGTGGCGCTGCCGATCTCGGCGTTGACGCGCGAGAAGAACAAGATCCACATCAATTCCGGCGGCGGCTCATCCGATATCACGGGCGTCGCCTGCTCGCCCAACACGGTGCACTGGACCTACGACACCTATGCGCTGTCGAACGTCGCCGGCAAGGCGATGGTCAAGCGCGGCGAGGACACCTGGTTCTTCGTCACCGCCGACTACGCCTTCGGCATGGCGCTGCAGCGCGACGCCGCCAACGTCGTCAAGGAGAGCGGCGGCAAGGTGCTCGGCGAGGTCCGCCATCCGCTCAACTCGTCGGACTTCTCCTCCTTCCTGCTCCAGGCCCAGGCCTCCAAGGCCAAGGTGGTCGCACTGGCCAATGCCGGCGGCGACACCACCAATGCGCTGAAACAGGCGGCCGAGTTCGGCCTGACGGAGGGCGGCCAGAAGATGATCGCCTTGCTCATGGAGATCACCGACGTTCATTCGCTCGGCATCAAGTCGACGCAAGGCCTGATCATCACCGACGCGTTCTACTGGGACACCAACGAGGAGACGCGCGCCTTCTCCAAGCGCTTCAACGAGAAGGTCGGTCACATGCCGACCATGATCCAGGCGGGGCTCTATTCCGCGACCATGCATTACCTGAAGGCGATCGACGCCATCAAGACCGACGAGGCACCGAAGGTGATGGAGCAGATGCGCAAGACACCGGTCAACGACTTCTTCGCCAAGAACGGCAAGATCCGCATCGACGGCCGCATGGTCCACGACATGTATCTGTTCGAGGTCAAGAAGCCCGAGGACTCCAAGGGCGAGTGGGACCTCTACAAGCTGATCGCCACCGTGCCCGGCGACGAGGCCTTCCGTCCGCTCGACAAGGGCGGCTGCCCGCTGGTGACGCACTGAAGTTCTTCTCCCTCTTCCCGCTTGCGGGGAGAGGTTGGGAAGAGCACGACAGCGCGCCCGGCAAAAACCGGGCGCGCTTCGTTTAGCCGTTCAGAGCCGCGTTACTCCGAGTATTTGAACTCGGGCATGTTCTTCAGCTCGTCCTTGCTCGCATTGAACACGGCGTGGTCCGGATACCATTTCGACGCGGACGTGGCCGTCGTTGTCGTCGCGGGCTTGTTGTCGGTGCCGGTCGCGGCACCCGTCGTGGTAGTCGCCGCGGGCCGGTTGGCTGCGCTGTTCGGGTTGTTCCCGGCAGCGCCGGTGTAGGCAACCGCCTCGTTGACGAATTTCAGCTTCTCAAAGGGCACCGCAACCAGATGCTCGCCCAGGCCGAGGAAGCCGCCGACGCCGATCACAGCGATCTTGATGTTACCGCTCTTGTCCATCAGCAGATCGTTGATCGAGCCGATGTTCTCATTGGCGTCGTTATAGACCTTGATGCCGTCCATCTTGGACGTACGCCACTGTCCCGACGCGGTCGTGGTGGTCGTCGTCGCCGCGGCAGCCGGCGCCTTGTCGGTGGTGGCGGTCGGATTTTGCGCGAACGCAACGGTTGCGAGCAGTGCGGTACCGGCAAGACCGGCCGCGATCGATTTCATCAACATATTGTCCTCTCCTTCAGCAGAAAACTTGTGCGGAGAAAACAGCTCGGATCAGTCCCAGTTCCGCGCGTGCTGCAATTTCGTCGCGTGCTGCGCGAGCATCTGGGCTGCGTTCAATTGTTCCTAAGTCACTCAGGAACATTTCGCAGCGCACGATTTCGTGGATAAATTCATGCGGCGCGCGCGATCGCGATCGCCCACGGCGGCGAGCTGTCGCTGCACGACCCGGAGCCGCATGGGCCGATCGTGCGGATGCAATTGCCGGTACGGCAGCAGCCGCAGCTTGCGGCTTAAGCCATGATCCGGACCCGAAGGGTCGCGCCAGCGCAAAGTGTGCAGCGGTTTTCCGAAAAGATCAGGCCCGAAGACTAAACCTCAGGCCGCAAGCGGCGGGTGCGCGACGGCTCCCTCATCAAAAATCGCAACCGCCTCGAAGCGATAATTGCAAGCACGGCATGTCCAAAGATAGGAGATGCGTCCGTCGCCCGCCTCGATCCAATCAGGTTGGGGGATCGGCGCGCCGCATTGCGCACAGGGATTTTGCCTGGGAATGTCGCCGATGTGTGCCTTCACCACGTTTGCTTTTGTCATGGCACCTCTCCCGATTTGCGCCGCTCTCTTACTCGCTTTCGGGCCCGCACGCGAATAGACAGGCCCGCTGTCGCGAATGACGGCTTCGTCTGCATGACAAGCCCTACGCCGGCCTTGCGTCCGAATGACGGCTCTGCGCTGCAAAAACGTAATCGGAGGCGTTTCGCCACATCATCGCCGCGTTCGCGGGGCCTAACGCGAGCGGGCGCAGGTGAGCGGTGCCGAGGAACATTTGATGAAAATTTTACATGTCGCCGCGCTGCTCGCGGCCGGACTGACGTTGCCACAGGCCGCATTCGCGGGCCAAGCGGAGTACGCCGAGATGGTCGCGGCCCATGCCCGCGCCAACGGCGTGCCGGAGGCGCTGGTGCATCGCGTCATCATGCGCGAAAGCCGCTATCAGCCCGGCCTGGTCGGCCATGGCGGCACCATCGGGCTGATGCAGATCAAGCTCGCGACCGCGCGCGGGGTCGGCTACACCGGCGACGCCGCCGGCCTGCGCGATCCCAATACCAACCTCACCTATGCCGTGAAATATCTCGCCGGCGCCTATCACGCCGCCAATGGCGATCACGCCCGCGCCGTGCGTTATTTCGCCGGCGGCTATTACTACGCCGCAAAGCGGCAGCGGCAGGAGGCCGTGCAGGTCGCCAATACGAGCGAGGCCAATATGGGCGCCCCTTGGCTCGAGCCGAACGGCAATCCGCAGCCGATATTCGGCGCCGCGCCGCACAGGAAGCTCGCCCAGCGCGTCCGCAACGCCCGGGCGCAGGCGCCCAGGTAAGCGCGGTTCCCGCCCAAGCGCGTTGACCACCCTGCCCTGCTGGCATACATTAGAGCCGTTCCGAGGGGTGCTCCGAGGAGGAGCTGAGATACCGCTAAATGGGCAAATCCGCCCAGGACCGCGGTGACCCTTTGAACCTGATCCGGGTCATGCCGGCGAAGGGACAGGGATGTTGCAGACGACCAAGCGACCGGATTCCCCGGTATCCATCATCGGCGCAGGCATCGCAGGCGCCTGGCAGGCCTTGCTGTTCGCGCAGGCCGGCCACGCCGTCACCTTGCACGAGCGCGGTGACGCCGACATGACCGATGCCACCAGCCATTGGGCCGGCGGCATGCTCGCGCCCTATTGCGAGGCGGAAGTTTCCGAACCGATCATCTCCAGGCTCGGCCTGCGCTCGCTCGACATCTGGCGGCGCGAGCTGCCCGACACGCCCTTCAACGGCTCGCTGGTCGTCGCCCACCCGCGCGAGCGCAGCGACTTCGAGCGTTTTGCCCGGATGACCGAGGGCCATCGCCGGCTCGATGCCGCCGGCCTTGCCGAGCTCGAGCCCTCGCTCGAAGGCCGCTTCCGCGACGCGCTGTTCTTTCCGACCGAGGGCCATGTCGAGCCGCGCCGCGTGCTCCCGAAACTGCACGAGCGCATCCGCGCCGCCGGCGGCACCATCAAGTTCGAAAGCGACGTCGCCGCGGCCGAACTCGCAAAACTTGATCCTGAAGGCATCGTGATCGACTGCCGCGGCCTTGCTGCGCGCGACGAGCAGCCCGGCTTGCGCGGCGTCAAGGGCGAGATGATCCTGATCGAGACCAGCGAGGTGCAGCTTGCGCGGCCGGTGCGGCTGATCCATCCGCGCTGGCCGCTCTATGTGATCCCGCGCGAGGACAATCTGTTCATGCTCGGCGCGACCTCGATCGAGGCCGAGGACACCGGCGTCAGCGTCCGCTCGGCGCTGGAGCTGTTGGGCGCGGCCTATGCCGTGCATCCCGCCTTCGGCGAGGCCCGCATCGTCGAATTCGGCTCCGGCCTGCGCCCCGCTTTTCCCGACAATCTGCCGCGCATCGGCATTCGCGGCAACACGATCAGCGTGAACGGCCTCTACCGTCACGGCTTCCTGATCGCCCCGGCGCTGGCCGAGCTGACGCTTGGCTTTGTCGAGCGCGGCCAGATCGACAATGAGGTGATGCAATGCGCGTGATCGTGAACGGCGAGCAGCGCGAGGTGAATTCGGCCAGCGTCGACGCGCTGCTCAGCGAGCTCGACTACGAGGGCACCCATTTCGCGATCGCGCTCAACTACGACGTCGTGCCGAAGAGCCGCTGGGCCGAGACGGCGCTGAAGCCCGGCGACGAGATCGAGATCATCACGCCGCGGCAGGGAGGGTGATGATGATGGCGCGCTCGCCGAACACTCAGCTGTCATCGCCCGGCTTGACCGGGCGATCCAGTACGCCGCGGCGTCTCGGTTCTAACCGCACCGCCTCTGGAATACTGGATCCCCGCCCCCCGTGCGCAATTTGCGCACTAGGCGGGGATGACAGTGTCATTTGGAGAGACACCCCATGGTGACCTTCTACGGCAAAACCTTCCCCTCCCGCCTCCTGATCGGCAGCGCGCTCTATCCCTCGCCTGCGATCATGCAGTCGGCGATCCGCGCCTCGGGCTCGAACATCGTCACGGTGTCGCTGCGGCGCGAATCCGCCGGCGGCAAGACCGGCGATGCGTTCTGGAATCTGATCCGCGAGCTCGACGTCACGGTGCTGCCGAACACCGCCGGCTGCCGCAGCGTGCGCGAGGCGGTGACGACGGCCAAGCTCGCGCGCGAATTGTTCGGCACATCCTGGATCAAGCTCGAAGTCATCGCCGACAACGACACGCTGCAGCCCGACGTGGTCGGCCTGGTCGAAGCCGCGACCATCCTGATCAAGGACGGTTTTGAGGTGTTCCCCTATTGCACCGAGGATCTCTCGATCGCGAACCGCCTGGTCGATGCCGGCTGCAAGGTGGTGATGCCGTGGGCGGCGCCGATCGGCAGCGCAAAAGGCATCACCAACCGTGACGCGCTCAAGCTGATGCGCGAGCGGCTGCCCGATATCACGCTGGTGGTCGACGCCGGCATCGGCGCGCCGTCGCATGCGGCCGCGGCGCTCGAACTCGGCTACGACGCCGTGCTGCTCAACACCGCCATCGCCAAGGCCGCCGATCCCGTCGCGATGGCCAACGCCTTCCGCCTCGGCGTCGAGGCCGGCCGCACCGCTTTTGAGGCCGGGCTGATGAACGCCCGCGATTTCGCCTCCCCTTCCACCCCTGTCGTTGGGACACCGTTCTGGCATGCCGTATCCTGATCGCTTTTATCCCGTCGTCGACAGCCTCGCCTGGGTCGAGCGCCTGACCAAGCTCGGCGTCGGCACCATCCAGCTGCGCGCAAAGGACCTCGACGACTCGCAATCGCTGCAGATGGTCACCGACGCGCTGGCGATCACCGCGGGCACGCAAGCCAAGCTCGTCGTCAACGACTATTGGCGCGCGGCGATCGTCGCCGGCGCAAAATATCTGCATCTCGGCCAGGAGGACCTTGCCGACGCCGACCTCGCTGCCATCCGCGAGGCCGGCTTGTCGCTCGGCGTCTCCACCCACGACGATGCGGAGCTGGACACCGCGCTTGCCGCCGAGCCCGACTATGTCGCGCTGGGCCCGATCTTCTTCACCACGCTCAAATCGATGCGTTTCGAACCGCAGGGCATTCCGAAGATCACGGAATGGAAGAAGCGCGTAGGCCACATCCCGCTGGTCGCGATCGGCGGCATCAAGTTCGAGCACGCCGCGGAGATCTTTGCCGCGGGCGCGGATTCCATCGCCGTCGTCAGCGACGTCACCCAGAATGCCGACCCGGATGCGCGGGTGCGGCAATGGCTCGGCCTGTCCGCGGAGGCGGCGTGATGCGCCTCACTCTCTCACCCCGCACGCCACTGTCATCGCCCGGCTCGACCGGGCGATCCCGTACGCCGCGGCTTCTCGGCTTGAGCCGCACCGTCTCGGAGTACTGGATCCCCGCTCCCGTGCGCAATTGCGCACTAGGCGGGGATGACAGCCGAATTTGCCTCTCGCATAGCGACATCAACGAATTAAACCGGAGGATCCCATGAACATCCGCTCCAATCCCGACAAGACCGTCCCCGCCGTCACCACCGGCCCGCTGCCCTCGTCGCGAAAAATCTTCGCCTCGCCCGATGCCGCGCCCGACCTGCGCGTGCCGCTGCGCGAGATCATCCTGTCCGAAGGCGCCGGCGAACCGAACCTGCCGGTGTACGACACCTCCGGCCCCTACACCGACCCTAGCGTGACCATCGACGTCAACGCCGGTCTGGCGCGCGGCCGCAAGGCCTGGGTGCTGGAGCGCGGCGGCGTCGAGGAATATCAGGGCCGGCAGATCAAGCCGGAGGACAATGGCAGCGTCTCCACCGACAAGGCCGCGCGCGCCTTCTCGGCCTATCACCAGCCGCTGCGCGGCCGCGACGGCCACAAGATTACGCAGCTCGAATTCGCCCGTGCCGGCATCATCAGCAAGGAGATGATCTACGTCGCGGCACGCGAAAATCTCGGCCGCAAGGAGCAGCTCGAGCGTGCGGAAGCAGCCCTTGCCGACGGCGAAAGCTTTGGCGCGGAAGTGCCCGCCTTCATCACCCCGGAGTTCGTCCGCAGCGAGATCGCGCGGGGACGTGCCATCATCCCCTGCAACATCAACCACGCCGAACTCGAGCCAATGATCATCGGCCGCAACTTCCTGACCAAGATCAACGCCAATATCGGCAACTCGGCGGTGACGTCATCGGTCGAGGAAGAGGTTGAGAAGATGGTGTGGGCGATCCGCTGGGGCGCCGATACCGTGATGGACCTCTCGACCGGGCGCAACATCCACACCACCCGCGAATGGATTTTGCGCAACGCGCCGGTGCCGATCGGCACCGTTCCGATCTATCAGGCGCTGGAGAAGTGCGACGGCGATCCGGTCAAGCTGACCTGGGAGCTCTACAAGGACACGCTGATCGAGCAGTGCGAGCAGGGCGTCGACTATTTCACCATCCACGCCGGCGTGCGCCTGCAATACATCCACCTCACCGCCAACCGCGTCACCGGCATCGTGTCGCGCGGCGGCTCGATCATGGCCAAGTGGTGCCTGGCGCATCACAAGGAAAGCTTCCTCTACACCCATTTCGACGAGATCTGCGATCTCATGCGCAAGTATGACGTCTCGTTCTCGCTCGGCGACGGCCTGCGTCCGGGCTCGATCGCCGATGCCAACGATCGCGCGCAATTCGCCGAATTGGAGACGCTCGGAGAACTCACCAAGATCGCGTGGGACAAGGGCTGCCAGGTCATGATCGAAGGCCCCGGCCACGTGCCGATGCACAAGATCAAGATCAACATGGACAAGCAGCTCAAGGAATGCGGCGAAGCGCCGTTCTACACCCTCGGGCCCCTGACCACCGACATCGCGCCGGGCTACGACCACATCACCTCGGGCATCGGCGCCGCCATGATCGGCTGGTTCGGCTGCGCCATGCTCTGCTACGTCACGCCGAAGGAGCATCTCGGCCTGCCCGATCGCAACGACGTCAAGGTCGGCGTCATCACCTACAAGATCGCCGCCCACGCCTCCGATCTCGCCAAGGGTCACCCGGCAGCCCAGCTGCGCGACGACGCGCTCTCCCGCGCCCGTTTCGACTTCCGCTGGAGCGACCAGTTCAACCTCGGCCTCGACCCCGAGACCGCCAAGAACTTCCACGACGAGACCCTGCCGAAGGAAGCCCACAAGGTCGCGCATTTCTGCTCGATGTGCGGCCCAAAATTCTGCTCGATGAAGATCACGCAGGACGTCCGCGACTACGCCGCGACGCTGAACGACCCGAACGGCGTGGGCATGTCGATGAGCGGCACCGCCGAGGACGGCATGGCTAAGATGAGCGCGAAGTTCAAGGAGATGGGCGAGAACTTGTATCTGGATGCGGAGAAGGTGAAGGAGAGCAATCGGGTGTTGTGAGCGGGCCCGTGCGAACTTTGGGGGCGACGATCGTCGCCCCCAAAGTTGGAAACGCAATGCGAACGGCCCATGCGGTCTGAAATACTACCAGGACTACCACCGTACGGACCTCCGGCCATCTCTTTGACCGGACACGGTGAGCGCGAATTTCGGGAAGGTTTGGTTGTCCGCTTCTATCCCAAGGGTTCCGATCCATGGATCGGCAATTTCGTGGGAGGCATCTTCGATTGCACCACTGTGCTCGATCATCCCAACGGAAGGGACGTGATCGTTGTCGCGTGTGGCGATACTTGCATTATCGATCCGGAACACCACGCCATTCGAGATCGCATTGCAAGTGACACCGGACAAGTGATTGCGGTACCGGCTCTTGGACTGGTGGTTTTCCAAGGGTTGGTCGATTTTAGCGCGGTTCGGTCAGATGACCTGTGATGGATTAGTCCGCGGATTTCGTGGGATAGCTTCCGCAGTATCAATGTCCACGAAACCAAACTTACCGGCGAAGCATGGTCTGCAATTGGAGACTCTTGGGTATCATTCAGCCTCGATCTTTTGACAGACCACTGCACCGACGGAGTTTATGAGTTAGATGCGGCTCGGGCGGTGCGTGTGACGCGCAAATCGGACTAGCGCGGGCAAGCGTAGCCCGGATGAGCGCAGCGACATCCGGGTCTTTGCCGCCCCGCATATCACTCCGTTCATGCGGGCTACAGCCGCGGATAATTGACGTGCCGGATACATCCCCTCACCGCCTCCCCGACCAGCTCCTTCCCAACCTCCGTCTCGTCTTCGTCGGCACCGCCGCCTCGACGCGGTCGGCCGAGCTCGGGCACTATTACGCCCATCCCGGAAACCGCTTCTGGCGCGCGATTCATGAGGCCGGGATCACGCCGCGGCGCTATCAGCCGGGCCAGTTCGCAAGCTTGCTCGATCTCGGGATCGGCTTCACCGATCTTTCCAAATCGGGCGCCGGGATGGATCACCAGATCGCGGCGGAGACGATCGACGTGCCGGGGTTCAGGGCCAAGATCGAAAAGTATCAGCCAAGGACAATTGCGTTCACGAGCAAGAAGGCGGCGAGCTTGTTTTATGGCAGGCCGTCAAGCGGGATTGCGCTGGGGCGGCAGCTGCGGGATGAGAGTCTGCCCGAGATGTTCGTGCTGCCCTCGCCGTCCGGCGCGGCGTCCGGGCATTGGACGCTGGAGCCGTGGCGCGAGCTTGCGGCGTGGATCGCTGCAACGGAATAGTCGAGAGTGTCCCCGCTTTGGCCTGCTCGCGTGTCCCGGGCAAGCGAAGCGCAGACCCGGGACCCAGAAGCTCCGGCACGGATGCGGCATGGGCCCCGGCTCTGCAGCGCACCACGCCGCGAAGAGCGGCGCGATGCGCTGCGTCCGGGGCACGGGCACCTGCCTCACCCAGCATACGCCCTATCCAAATCCGCAATCACGATCTTTCTCATCTGCATCATCGCCTGCATGACGCGGTTCGCCTTGCTGCGGTCGGGGTCGCCGAGGTAGCGGCCGAGCGCTGATGGGATCACCTGCCAGGACAGCCCGAACCTGTCCTTGAGCCAGCCGCAGCGGGATTCTTCGCCGCCGTCGGCGGTGAGCCTGTCCCAGAAATAATCGACTTCCGCTTGCGTCTCCACGCTGATGAAGAACGACACCGCTTCGTTGAACTTGTATTGCGGGCCCCCGTTGAGCGCGTTGAAGCGCTGGCCTTCGAGCTCGAACACCGCCATGAAGTCGCTGACGGTCTCAACCTTGGCGTTGGGAAACACCGATTTGTAGAAGGCGACGGCCGCCGGCACGTTGTTGTCGAACCAGAGAAACGGCGTGATGGAGGTCATGAACGGATATCCTTTCGCCTCGGGCGGGCGCGCGGCGGCGCGCCGATGTTCCAAGGACGTGGCAGGTAGGGACGTTCCGACAGCGGCGGCGGGATTTTCTTGTAGCCCGGATGAGCGACAGCGACATCCGGGGCCGGCAGCTGCCCCGCATATCGCTATCGCTCATGCGGCCTACGGGGTCCACGAAAACGCATTAACCTGTCGGAATCCACTCATTCCATTCGTCCTCCGAACGCAAAACGCGATCAACCCCGGAGCCCCTCCCGATGCCCCCCACCATCACCGCCTTCGAAAGCTCGCCCGACCGCGGCAAGGGGCAAGCCCGCGACATGCGGGTGCGCTGGGCGCTCGAAGAGGTCGGCCAGCCTTACGACGTGCGTCTGGTTTCGTTCCAAGCGATGAAAGAACCCGCGCATCTCGCCCTGCATCCATTCGGGCAGATTCCGACCTACGAGCACGGCGATCTCGCCCTGTTCGAGTCCGGCGCGATCGTGCTCCATATCGCCGAGCGTCACGCCGGGCTGCTGCCGACGGAGCCGCACGCCCGGGCCCGCGCGATCGCCTGGATGTTTGCTGCGCTGAGCACGCTGGAGCCGCCGATCATCGAGCTCGGGATGGCCATGCTGTTCGAGCGCGACAAGAGCTGGTACGCGGAGCGGCTGCCCATGCTGCAGGATCGCGTCCATGTCAGGCTCGGCGAATTGGCCCGTCGCCTCGGCGATGCCGACTGGCTCGACGGCGCGTTCAGCGCCGGCGACCTCATGATGGTGACAGTGCTGCGCAGGTTGAACGCATCAGGCATGCTGGACGAATATCCAGATATCGCCGTCTATGTGGCTCGCGGCGAAGCGCGGCCCGCGTTCAGGCGGGCGTTCGATGCGCAATTGGCGGTGTTCACCGGGGCACGCTTGGCGCCCTAAAGATCGAAATTGGTCGGCAGCATCACCACGTCGCGGATGGTCATGCCGCGCGGCCGCGTCAGCATGAACATCACGACCTCAGCCACGTCGCCGGCCTCCAGCAGGCTTCCCGAGTCCCTGGCTTCCTTCAGCTTCTCCGGCGGCCAGTCCGCGAGCAAGGCGCTGACGACCGGACCGGGCGAAATCGAGCCGACGCGGATGCCGTGCTTGAAGACCTGGCGCCGCACCGTCTGGACGAAGCAGTTCACCGCCCATTTGGACGACGCATAGACCGGCTCCCATGGCGTGGGAAAATGCGCCGCCAGCGAGCTCGTGACGATGATGTCGCCGGTCCCGCGCGCGATCATGTGCGGCAGCACGTCGTGTACGTTCTTCATCACGACGTTGACATTCAGGTTCAGCATCCGGTCGATCGCCATGGTGTCGGCATCGACCAGATCGCCACCGACATACGTCCCGGCATTCGCATGCAGGATATCGAGCTGGCCGGCCTGCTCCAGAACGCGCGGCAGCACCGTTGCACAGTCTTTTGGGTCCAGCAGATCGATGAGCAGCGGGATCACCGCGTCGCCGTGCTTGTCGCGGAGCGCCTTCAGCGCGGCCTCATCGCGGTCGACCATCACCACGCGCGCGCCGGCGGCCAGCATCGCCTCGGTGCTGGCCAATCCGATGCCCGACGCAGCCCCGGTCACGGCCGCCACCTTGCCGTCCAACTCTCTCGCCATGGGATCCCCATCTTGCCGAGGTCACTGGGATCGTGAGTATAGCGACCCCGGCCGGAATTGTCGGGAAGAGATGGTGGGCGCGGCGCTTGCGCCCCATTTCCCCCTACGACATCGGCCTTACCGCAGCGTGATCGCAAGCCCGCTCAGATCCGCATTCGCCATCAGGCCGACCTGCGTGCCGGACAGCTCGAGCACGGCGCCCTTCTGGTTGGTCAGCACGATCGCACGCGCGCCGCGGCCCACTGCGATGCCCGCACCGGCGGCGCCATAGACGCCGGCGATGTCGGAGGGCCGGTTGATGTTGGAGACGCGGCCGCGCAGCACGGTCTTGGAGCCGCCGAAGACGAGGCCGTAGTCGAGCCCGCCGGTCGAGAGCGAATAGGCGCGGCCGCGGAAGTTCAGCACGCCCGAGCCGCCGGAGCCGCCGATGATCCAGCCCGCCTTGTAGATCGTCAGCACCACGGTGCCGCCGTCGGCCAGAGCCGAGGTCGAGAGGCCGGCAAGCGCGGCAATGCCGACCAGCGCGGCGCGGAGGGTGGATGCGAACTTCATGGGAGTCTCCGGGGGCTATTCTTCAAGGAGGGAAACGAATCGAACGAGCGGAATCTATCCGATGGATCGGGGCGGCAACATGATGGGATGGGCGCGAGTCGCGGTCTGTAGCAACACACCCAACTGTCATCGCCCGGTTCAACCGGGCGATCCAGTATTCCAGAGAGAGCGATAGTGAACCGAAACCGCGGCGTACTGGATGCCCCGGTCGAGCCGGGGCATGACGGCGGAGTTTGGCGCGACAAGACGCTCACCCGCCATCATGCCATTCTGCCCCTGTTTTGCCCGACGGAGCAACGATTATTTTGTTTTTCCCGAAGTGAAAAAGAAAGCTCAATGATTCCTGCTAGATGCCTACTGTGCATGGGGTTGTTTTCGCGTTTTTTGTTGGAGGCGCCCCGAGCTGCCGCTACGCTTGCGCTTCCAGCCCTCCATCCGAGGTGATCCCATGCCGATCCAGCATTTCGCGCCCCCGCCGCACGTCAAGGCGCCGCCGCTGTCCTTTGCCACGCGCGCAGGCGATCTCCTGTTCGTCTCCGGCATTCCCGGCTTCGACGCGAACGGCGCGCTGCCCGACGGCTTCGAGGCGCAGTTCGCCAATGTCGCCATCAACATCAAGCGCGTGCTGGCGGAGGCCGGCGCCGAGATCCGCGATCTCGTCAAGGTCAACGTGCTGCTGACCCGCGCCTCCGACGTCGCCGCCATGAACGCGCTCTATGCCGGCGCCTTCGGCCCGCCGCCCTACCCTGCCCGCACCACCTGCGTGATCCACGCACTGCCCGATCCGAAGATGCTGATCGAGATCGAGGCGGTGGCGTCGCTGGCCAAGAGTTAGACGTGTGATCGTCAGGCGATAGTCAAGGGATAAGGGTCGTCCGAACAGCCGACCAACGGCTGACATATCCGTGAACGGTCGCCGCCCCGCTTGCCAGCCACGCAGATTTGCCGCACCAGTTTTCTCTCACGTTCCCATCAGGAGATATTTCATGCGTCGCGTTCTCGCCCTTTGTGCCGTTGCCGGCATCGCCACCTCCGTGTTCGCCGTGCCGGCCTCTGCGGCAGTCGGCTATTACGTGATCCGCTGGGACAACACCGGCATTTGCCAGGTCTGGAACGAGGACCTCAAGTACAAGCCGTTCCAGTGGGGCGTGTCGACCTACAAGGTCGTCAGCAAGCCGCTCCCGACCTTCACGGCCGCCTCGGAGCTCCAGATCAAGCTGCGCGCGGAGCGCCGCTGCACGCTCTAGGCGTGAGGCGACAGACCGGATTTCAAAGGGCGGATCGCGCAAGCGGACCGCCCTTTTCTTTTGGACGGACCACCGGTTTTTCGGCCGACGTCACGCATTTTCCGCGCACACGCTTTGAACCTGGCCGGTTGGCGGACCCACTCACATCTTGTCCGGGGCGCACCAGCGTCCGACTCCAAGTCTGACGTCCGTAGCCCGGATGAGCGAAGCGATATTCGGGAATTCCCGGTCAGCCTCCCTGGGCTCGCTCACCGAAAGCAATCCCACTTTCGCCGGCATCGCCCGCCCAGTCTTCCGAGAGCAATCCCGCCCGCGCATATCGGTGAAAGGACGAATGCGGCCAATCACAAACGCGCTGGACGTAGCGATGCTTGACGGGGTTGAAGTGAATGTAATCCACGTGGCGGGCGAAATCATCTTCGTCGCGAACCGTGTGCTCCCAGTAGCGTCGTTGCCACAGAGCCAATTCTCCATTGGAGTGGCGGGCTACGTCGATACCCGCATGCAGTAGTGCGCTGCTGAAATGCCCCTCGATCCTTCGCCAACGTCCCGCGAAATCGGCGTCATGCGGCGGGAGGCTCATGACGACATGCAAATGGTCCGGAAGGATCACGATCGCATCGACCTCGAACGGGCGCTCCCTGCGAGCGGCCCGGAAGGCATCACGCAGGGCGCCAACGTTTTCAATCAAAATGGTCGATCTGCGGTCGAAGAGCGCTACAGTGAAAAAGTAGGTGCCGCCGGGAAGAAAATTTCTGCGATACAAAACCATGGGCTAGACCCGTCCCGGATGTCGCTTCGCTCATCCGGGCTACAGGATAGCACATGAGCCCTCACGCGTCCTTGTACGCGCCGGGATGGATCAGGAGGTCGCGCGCGGCGGCGAGGTCGATGAACGCTTCCGCGCTGCCGCCCTGGTCGGGGTGCATGCCCTTGGCGGCGCGGCGATACGCCTGATTGATGTCCTCGCAGGTGAGCTGCACCGCGAGCGGCAGGCCGAGCACCTTGCGGGCACGATCCTCGCTGGACAATTTTTTCGGCGCAGCATTGCGGCGCCCGAAGCGCGGCGCGGTCAGGTCGTGAACGACATCGAGCACCACGCCGAGACGGCGCCGTGCCGCCAGCGTGACGCTGTGATCGTCATTGTCCACGGCCTGGCGCAGCACAGGAAGCGCCTGCTCGGCGGCCTGACGCAGCATGGTATCGGTGCTCATCCGCGCGATCTCGGCCACCAGCCGTCCGGCCTCGGCCCAATCGGCGCCGTCCACCGACCGCAGGCGTTCGAGTGCGAGTTTCCAGGATTCGAGCCGTTCCATCATGCGCGCAACGTTTAGCAATCAAGATCAGTATGCCAAGGGCGCCGTTTCCGACCCCTTAATTTCGAGTTAGCCTTTCATGAAACTTCGAAAAGAAATCGGGAGGAAATTGTCATGGCATTGCTCGCAAACCATATCGCCGTCATCACGGGCGCCGGTTCGGGCATCGGCCGGGCCATCGCGGCCGGCTACGCCCGCGAGGGCGCGCAGGTGGTGCTGCTCGACGTCAACGCCGACACGGTCGCGGAAGCCGCCGAGGGGATCCGCAAGTCCGGCGGCAAGGCCGAGAGCTTTGCACTCGACGTCACCAGACGCGACGACTGCTTCGCGCTCGCCAGGCAAGTCGCCGACAAGGTCGGGCAGGTCTCGATCCTCGTCAACAATGCCGGCATCACCCGCCGCAACGCCTTCACCGCCGATACCGAGACGGTGGCGAAGGATTGGAATGACATCATCTCGCTCAACCTCAACGGCGTCTTCAACATGACGCAGGCGTTCCTCGCGCCCTTGCGAGCAGCCAAGGGCCGCATCGTCAATATCGGATCGATCCAGTCCTTCGTGCATCTGCGCACGCCGAGCTCGGCGGCCTACACCACCTCGAAACACGGCGTGCTCGGCTTCACCAAGGCGCTCGCGGTCGAGCTCGGCAAGGAGGGCGTGCGCGTCAATGCAATCGGGCCGGGCTTCATCGAGACTAACATCAACGCCAATGTGCGTGCGACCAATCCGGCGCTGGTGCAGGCTTTCGTCGATCACACCCCGCTGGCGCGCACCGGCAAGCCCGAGGACATCGTGGGTCCCGCGATCTTCCTTGCGTCGGACATGTCGGCCTACGTCACGGGAACGATCGTGATGGTGGATGGCGGATACCGGACGGTGTGAGCGGGAGGGATGCCTGCTTTGCGGGGTATGCTCGCAGGAATATGCAATCCGTGCCAATCGCGGCGGCGCGGCGGCATTCCCAAGGTCAATTCGTGCGATCGCCCGCTGTTAACCTTTCGTTAACCAAACCCGCCCACCGTAGATCTACGGCTTGGGGGTCGTTTGTTCTCGATCCGCTTCCAAAGACGGAAGCGGGCGTTGATCGGGGAGTGTGTCGATGACCACTGTTCATGTCGCTGCGTCCGAACCGGGCGCGTATGTCCTTTCACCGAACCAGATCGTTCCGCTGCTGATCGGCGCGACCGTCGACGAGGTCGAGCGTGAGCTCGTGCTGCAGACGCTCGCCCGCTGCGACGGCAATCGCACGCGCGCCTCACGCGTGCTCGGCCTCTCGGTGCGCACGTTGCGCAACAAGATCAGGCTCTATGCCGCCTCCGGCATAGAGGTGCCGGCCTATCACGACTAGCGCGCGATGTGCCGCCGATTGGTGTTGATCATGCCCAGGCGCGAGCCCGGGCGGAATTGCCGCTGTCGTCAAACGCCGCTAATTAGCTTGCTTCCGGTCGAGGGAGCAGCGGCGTGGCAGACGAACAAAAACGGCAGGGACCTCAGGGACCGCGCGGACGGCAGGGCGAACCGGGGCGGCCGGGACCGCAGGGTCATCCGGGCAAGCGCGGGCCGGATGGCGCGCGTGGCAAGCCAGGACCTCAGGGCAAGCCGGGGCCGATCGGGAAGCCCGGACCGCTGGGCAAGCCCGGCCCGCAAGGCAAGCAGGGCGAAGCGGGACCGCGCGGGGCGCCGGGGACACAGGGACCTGTCGGGCCGCAAGGGCCGGCGGGGCCGCAAGGCCCGCGTGGTGAAGCCGGACCTCCGGGCCAACTTCCGTCGATCGAACAGGTGCTGCCGTGGCTCGATCAGCTGCTCGACGCCTGGGACGAACGCCGCCGCCAGCGCGAGCATGAGGCTGCCGAGCGCGAGGCGCTGGAAGCCGCGGTGCAGGAGACCGACGACGCGCCCCTCGATGACGAAGACGAGGACAGCGAAGGCGATCACAGGAAGAAGAAGAAAAAGAAGAAGCACGGCCACAAGGACTGACGGACGAATCTATTTCGTCCCATTCTCGCGTCGCGGCAGCATGCCCATGCGCTCGAACTGCCAGCGCATGGCGCGGTACCAGAGATAGCCGACCGCTGCGCCGCACAAGGCCAGGATCACGACGTTCGCGCTCGAGAACGAGCCGCTCCACCACGTCATCCACGCGGTCCACAGCAACGTGAAAACGATGGCACCTGCTTTCAGCGGAAGAAGGGGGCGGCTCATGGTCGTGCTCCGGGGTGTCAAAAGCCCGGCGAACATCATCGCGCGCTGAGACCGTTGTCACCGTGAGGCAGGTCACGGAACGGACCTTCGAGCCGCCTAACCGAACCGCAGCCGCGAACGTTCCTTGGCCTTTTCCGCTTCGACCTCACGATCACGCGCCGGCGCATGGGTGTGCAGCGACGTCAGGAGTTTTCGCGCAGCCTCCGAGACCTCCGCCACCGCACGATCGAAGGCCGCCTCGTTGGCCTGCGACGGCTTGTTGAAGCCAGACAGTTTTCGAACGAACTGGAGCGCGCTGGCGTGGATCTCATCCTCGGTCGCCTCCGGCTCGAAGTTGAACAGCGTCTTGATGTTGCGGCACATGCAGTCTCTCCTGACCTTTCCCTCAAGGACGACCGGCGAAAACGAAATCCTACATCCTTCCGGACAGTTCTGCTAAGTTCCGCCGCAACGCGGCCGCCGACCAGAGCCGCACGGGGGAAATCGACATGAAAGCTTCTTGCGCGGCGCTGTCAGCCATCCTGTTGTCCGTCTCGTTGGCGGCCATCTCGACATCCGCATGGGCGGCCGATTATCCGACGCCGAAGCAGGGCGCCTGGATCGCCAGGGATTTCAAGTTCCACACCGGCGAGACCATGCCGGAGCTGAAGCTGCACTACACAACCGTGGGTGAGCCGAGCGGCCAGCCGGTCCTGGTGCTGCATGGCACCGGCGGCTCGGGCGCGAGCATGCTGTCATCAGCCTTTGCCGGCGAGCTGTTCGGCGCGGGGCAGCCACTCGATGCCTCCAAATATTACATCATCATCCCCGATAATATCGGTCATGGCAAATCGTCAAAACCGTCCGACGGGATGAAGACGAGCTTCCCGAAATACGACTACAACGACATGGTCGAGGCCCAGTATCGCCTGGTGACGGAAGGGCTCGGGGTCAAGCATCTGCGGCTCGTCATCGGCAATTCGATGGGCGGCATGCACACCTGGTTGTGGGGCGAGAAATATCCGAAGGCGATGGACGCGCTGATCCCGATGGCCTCGCAGCCGACCGAGATGGCATCCCGAAACTGGATGCTGCGGCGGATCATGCTCGACACCATCCGCAGCGACCCCGACTGCAACGGCGGGAATTACACCAGCCAGCCGCGCATGATGAAATACGCCATCACCGCCTACGGCATCGCGAGCATCGGTGGAACGCTGGCCTATCAATCGCAGGCGCCGACGGCGGCGAAGGCCGACAAGATCGTCGACGAGCGGCTGGCCATGCCGATCACGGCAGATGCCAACGACTTCGTCTACCAGTGGGAGTCTTCGCATGACTACAATGCCGGCGAGAAGCTGGAGGCCATCGAAGCGCCGCTGCTGCTGATCAATTCAGCCGACGACGAACGCAACCCGCCTGAGACCGGCATCACGGACGCTGCGATGACGCGGGTGAAGAACAGCAAACTGTATCTCATCCCGGCAAGCACCGAGACGCGCGGCCACGGCACCACCGGAAACGCCAAATTCTACAGCGAGCAGGTCCAGCAATTTCTGCAAGCCGCGCCGCAGCAAACGATCGAATCTGCGCGCCGCTGATTTTGCATCGCATCAACGGCCGTCTAGCCCGCATATTATTTGAGCATGCATTACGCTGACGGCTCGGGCTTAATTGCGTCGATGTCCGAATCGACGCGCGGGATAATCGCGCGCCAACGGCACGACACGCGATGAGGAGGATCGCATGCACAGGCTCGCACTGTGCGTTTGGCTGGCCGCACTGACGGGCGCCGCGTTCGCGTTCGACAACGGGCAATATGATCACGTCCCGCCCGACATCCGCGCCTGGTTCAAGAGCGTGATCGCACCGAACGGCGTGCCCTGCTGTGACGTCTCCGACGGCCATCGCACGGAGTACGACGTGCGCAGCGGTGCCTATTGGGTGCCGATCGAGGGACAATGGATGGAGGTGCCCGAGCGCGCCATCATCCGCGACCGCGGCAATCCGGTCGGCCAGGCCGTGGTGTGGTACGTCCGTCACCGCGGCGCCATCATCATCAGTTGCTTCGTGCCGGCGGATGCGGTGTAGCGCGATAGCGCCTCGACGCGGCGCGTGCTAGCTCGGCCGATAGCTCCTGTGAACGACTGAACGCGAGCTCGCGCTCTATCCGCCTTGCGTGTGGGCGGCAAGCATCAAGCAGGTCCTGGAGGGCCATCGACCTTCCACCCATCCCCAACAGCTGGCTCTATCACGGGCCGCGGCTGGCGCTGCAGCCAGTCCTGATCTGGTGGGCTCTGAACTGCGCTGGCGTGATCGACTGGACGCGGCGGCGTGACAAAGGGGGATAGCGATCGGGCCGAGAGATGATATTCTCGGGGCATTCCACCAGGGAGACCTTCGTGACTGATCTTTGCGCCGAAGACCTCGCCACCATCTATGCCCAGCCGAGCCCGCGCGTGATCGCGAAAGCGCGCCCCGCAATCGACACGCATGCGAAGAAATTCATCGAGATGTCGCCGTTCTGCGTGCTCGCGACATCGGGAGCGGACGGCAGCGTCGATGCCTCACCACGCGGCGGCGGCGTTGGCTTCGTCCACGTCGCCGGCCCCAACCAGCTGCTGATGCCTGATCGCTCCGGCAACAACCGGATCGACAGTTTTCGAAATGTCGTCGAGGGCTCGGGCTTCGTGCATCTGTTGTTCTTCGTCCCCGGCATCGACGAGACGCTGCGCGTCGGCGGCCGCGGCTCGCTGTCCGCCGATCCGGACCTGCTCGCCTCGATGGTGGAGTTTGGCAAGTCGCCGCGCGCGGTGCTGAACGTCGCCGTCAGCGAAGTCTATTTCCACTGCGGCAAGGCACTGATGCGCTCGAAGCTTTGGTCGTCCGAGAAGGTGCCGCGCTCGGTGATGCCGAGCATCGTCGAGGTGGTCCACGAGCAGACCGGCCTTGGTGAGCCGCAGAGTCAGGAGATCGTGGAAGAGCTCTACAAGACGCAGTTGTAGCTGGCGTCCAGGCTGTCGTCCCGGCCTGGTGCGCAATCGCGCATCAGGCCGATACGGAGTTGTGCCATCGCTAACGCGCCGAACTAATGCCCGTCCCCCTCGAGCCCGCCAACGTGCTTCTGGGTGTAGAGTTCGAGGCCGATGCGGCCGATCAGGTCGAGCTGGGTCTCGAGGAAGTCGATGTGGTGCTCCTCGTCGCTCATCAGCTTCTCGAACAGATCACGCGTCACGTAGTCCTTGACGCTGTGGCAGTAGGTCGCCGCTTCCTGATAGAGCGCCCGCGCGCTCATCTCGGCGGCGAGATCGCACTCGATGATCTCCTTGACGTTCTGGCCGATGCGCAAGGGATCGAGCACCTGCATGTTCGGGAAGCCGTCGAAGAACAGGATTCGCTCGGTGAGCTTATCGGCGTGCTCCATCTCCTCGATGGACTCCTTGCGCCAGACCTTGGACATGTCCCGCAGGCCCCAATTGTCGAGGAAGCGGTAGTGCAGCCAATACTGGTTGATCGCAGTCAGCTCGTGACGCAGTGCCTTGTTGAGATAGTCGATAACTTTTGCGTCGCCCTGCATGGTTCACTCCAGCTCTTGCAGTCCAAATCGGCCGTAAACCGAATTTAGAACGCTTCTAAATGAGTTTGAAGACTGGAGCAACCGGCTACGGGGACGCAGCCGGGGAAAAGCTCAGCCAGGGTTGCGGAGCATTTCAGCAGGCCGCGAGGGCGAACTCGGCCGGCTGGGCCGTCTCGTCGTTCGCCGCCACAGTGTGGTTGTGCGGGCAGCCGGAGCAGCAGGACGTGGCACAGGTGCCAAGCGCTTCGTCGATAATGGTCTTGATCGTCCGAGCGCAGCGGCCGCATTCGGCGCTACAGCCGAGACACCCATAGACCTGCTTGGCATGGCGCACAGCGTCGTCGGACTCGGCGACGGCGGCGCGGATGTCGTCATCGCTCAGCACGTTACAGGAACAAACGATCATGGAAGCGGCAGGCCCTTTGGTGATGCGCCATCATCGATATTTAAGGGGCCGGCCGGATGCAAAAGGAAAAAGCGGAATTTGAAGCTATTCCAAACTAGCCCGGAAACAGCCTAGAACGGCTCTAAAATAGGGCCTTGCACTGGATCAAGATTGCGGCGGACCTAGTCGCCCCCACCGCCTCCACCATCGCCGCCGCCCCCGCAATCTCCGCCACTACTGCCGCTATCGCTGCTGGAACAGCTGCCGCCGTCGGTCGCGCAGCCGGAACTATCGCTGGAAAACCAACTCCCAAACGAGAAGCCGTCGCTCGTGCCGGTGGCGGTGTCGCCGCCGCCATTGACGCTGGCCCCGGCGCGGGAGCCGCGCTGGCCGCGGTTCTGGAGATGGGTAATCCAGCCGTAGCCGATCGCGAAGACGATCCCGGCAGCGATCAATGCATTTATCATCGCGTTACCCATCGTCGCCCTCCCCTGGCTGGGCTGCGGTCCTACCGATTGGTCGCCCCGGCAAAGGTGCCGTTCATTGATCATTCAAACGAAGTATGGAACTTTACCCTCAAAGAGTTCCCGCGTGTTTGCTCGAAAGGTCAGCCAATGAAGAAGTCGCTCCTGGCAATTGCTGCCGTCGCCGCTGTGGCCCTTAGCGCCATTACACCAGCCCAGGCGCAACGCGGCGTCGCCGCGGGTGTGGCAGCCGGAATCATCGGCGGCGCCATTGTCGGTGGGGCGCTGGCCTCTCCGTATTATTACGGGCCAGGCCCTGGCCCGGGCTACGCATATGGTCCCGGATATGGCGCCGGCTACTATCCGCCGCGCTACTATGCGCCGGGCCCGGGCTACGTCGCGGACGACTATTACGGCAACGGCTGCGTCTGGCAGAAGCAGCGCTTCTGGGACGGTTATGCCTGGCGCGTCCGCCGCGCCAGAGTCTGTGGCTGAAGTCGCCCCAAGCCGGCTCATTCCAGATGCGCCGTCCATTTAGGGGCCTGAAAAAGACCGCTTTTTCTCGTCACAGCTCCGTGTGCGTTTACCGCGGATTGACCATTTGCGCGCTTCCTAGCTGCAAGGCCAATTCCATCAGAGTCTGCGTGAACCTTTGAACCCCGGGCGCTCCTAACAAGGAGCATCCATCTCTCAGGAGAGCCAAGAGTATGAAGAAGACTTTAGTTGCCGCCCTCACGGTTGCGACGATCGCCGGTTCGCTGGTGACCGCCACGCCGTCCGCCCAGGCCCATGACGGGGTCGGCGTCGGCATCGCAGCCGGCCTGATCGGCGGCGCGATCGTCGGCGGCGCCATCGCATCGAGCCGTCCCGCCTATGGTGGACCGGTTTATGTGGCCGAGCCCGGCCCGCCGCCCCCGCCCTGCTACTGGCAGCGCCAGCGCTACTGGGATGGCTACGGCTGGACCGTCCGCCCGGTTCGCGTTTGCTACTGATCTGACCGCATGGCGTTCATGAGCGCCGCGATCGAAGCCCGGCCGAGCACCTCGGCCGGGCTTTTTTTCTTTTAGCCAGCCCTGCGCCTATCGCGCCGCCTGGATCGAGCGCAGCACCTCTTCGCTCGGCCAGCAATCGACCTTGAGGCCTGCCGACTTCTGGTAGGCGCCGAGCGCAGCGCGCGTCTGCATGCCCGCCTTGCCGTCGATCTTGTCCTTGTAGAGCCCGACGCGCGTGAGCCCCCGCTGCATCGCCTCGACGTCCTTGGTCCGCAATTGCTTCGAGGCAGACCATGGGGTCGCGAACGGTTGCGGGCTCGTCATGCGGTCGGCGAGATGTCCGACGAACAGCACGTAGAGGTCGGAAAAATTGTATTCCTTGATCACGAAGTAGTTCTTCGTGGTCAGGAAGGACGGGCCGTAGATGCCTTCAGGCTGCAGCAGGGAGGCCGGCTGTGCCTGCTCGGCGGCAGTGAGCTTTTGTCCACGCACCGGTACAAAGCCTTCGCGCAGCCATTGGCCGATCGGCTTCGTCACCTCGGGCACGCCGGCGGTGCAATCGACTTTGGCCGGTGCCTGCACCTCGTAGGCCCAGCGTACACCGCTCTGCCAGCCCTTGTTGACGAGCTGCTGCGCGGCGGAGGCCAGCGCATCCGGCACCGAGTGCCAGATGTCGATGCGGCCGTCGCGGTCGAAATCGACGCCATGCTTGTAATATTCGGACGGCAGGAATTGCGTGAGCCCGGTCGCACCGGCCCAGGACGAGCGCATGTCCTTGCGTGTCACTACGCCGTCACCGAGAATTTTCAGCGAGAGGATGAACTCGTTGCGATAGCTGTCCTTGCGGCGGCCGACATAGGCCTGCGTCGCCAGCACGCGGACGAGATCGTAAGGCAGCGTATAGCGGCCATAGTCGGTCTCGCGGCCCCAGATCGCCAGCATCACGGTAGCAGGCACGCCGGAGTTTTTCTCGATCTCGGTCAGCGCGGGGCGATATTTTTGCAGCAACCGCTGCCCCTCGCCCGCAAGCCGCGCGATCGAGGCTTCCCTGACATAGTCGGCCGGCACCTGCACGAACTCGGCCTGTGACGGCGCCCCCGTTGCGGGACGCCCCGGCAGGATCAGATCCGGCAGCTTGTAGTCCGGCTCGAGCCCGCGCGTCTCTCGCTCGAACGTCGCGCGCGACACGCCGGCGGCCTCCGCCTCCGGCCACAGCGAGGCGATGAACTGCGCGAAGGCGGCGTCGGCAGCGCCCGCGGGCGACAGGCCGCAGGTGATAGCGATCACCGCAGCTATCAGCACCCGCCGCATCATTTTGAGATCACCGCGTCAGCTTCTTGTACTTCACGCGGTGCGGGATGATGCTGTCCTGGCCGAGCCGGCGCATCTTGTCCTTCTCGTAGTCCTGGAAGTTGCCCTCGAACCATTCGACATGGCTGTCGCCTTCGAAGGCCAGGATGTGGGTCGCGATGCGGTCGAGGAACCAGCGATCATGGCTGATGATGACGGCGCAGCCGGCGAAATCCTCCAGCGCCTCTTCGAGCGCACGCAGGGTGTCGACGTCGAGGTCGTTGGTCGGCTCGTCGAGCAGCAGAACGTTGGCGCCGGATTTCAGCATTTTCGCAAGGTGCACGCGGTTGCGTTCACCGCCGGAGAGCGCGCCGACTTTCTTCTGCTGGTCGGCGCCCTTGAAGTTGAACGACGAACAATAGCCGCGTGAATTGACTTCCCTCTTGCCGAGCAGGATCAGCTCGTTGCCGCCGGAGATCTCCTCCCACACGTTCTTGCTGCCATCGAGCGCGTCGCGCGACTGGTCGACGTAACCAAGATGAACGCTCTCGCCGATCGTGATGGTGCCCTTGTCCGGCTCCTCCTGCTTGGTGATCATCCTGAACAGCGTGGTCTTGCCGGCGCCGTTGGCGCCGATCACGCCGACGATACCGCCGGGCGGCAGCTTGAAAGTGAGATCGTCGATCAGCATGCGATCGCCGAAACCTTTGCTGAGCCCTTCGAAGTCGACCACGTTCTGACCGAGTCGCTCGGCCACCGGAATCGTGATTTGCGCGGTCTGTGTCTGCTTTTCGCTCGCCTGTTTCAGCAGTTCGTCATAGCGCTGATAGCGCGCCTTGGACTTGGCCTGGCGGGCTTTCGGCGAGGACGCGATCCATTCCTGCTCTCGGGCCAGCGTCTTCTGATGCGCAGCGTCCTCGCGGCCCTCCTGCTCGAGCCGCTTCTGCTTCTGCTGCAGCCAGGACGAGTAATTGCCCTCGTAGGGAATGCCCTTGCCGCGATCGAGCTCGAGAATCCAGCTCGTGACGTTGTCGAGGAAGTAGCGGTCATGGGTGACGATCAGGATCGCGCCGGGATAGTTGCGCAGATGGCCTTCCAGCCACGACACCGACTCCGCGTCGAGATGGTTGGTCGGTTCGTCCAGCAGCAGAAGCTCGGGCTGGTCGAGCAGCAGCTTGCAGAGCGCGACGCGGCGGCGCTCACCGCCGGAGAGTTTCGACACGTCGGCATCGTCGGGCGGACAGCGCAGCGCGTCCATGGCCTGGTCGACCTTGCTGTCGAGATCCCAGAGGCCCTGGGCCTCGATCTCGTCCTGCAGCTTGGTCATCTCGTCGGCGGTCTCCTCGGAGTAGTTCATCGCCAGCTCGTTGTAGCGATCGAGGATGGCCTTCTGCTTGGCGACGCCCAGCATGACGTTCTCGCGCACGCTCAATGCCGGATCGAGATGCGGCTCCTGCTCGAGATAGCCGACGCGGGCGCCCTGGGCGACCCAGGCCTCGCCGTTGTACTCCTTGTCGAGGCCGGCCATGATTTTGAGCAGCGTCGACTTGCCCGAGCCATTGACACCGAGCACGCCGATCTTGGCGTCCGGGTAGAAGCTCAGATGGATGTTATCGAGCACCTTCCGGGTCGGGTAGCTCTTGGTCAGGCCCTGCATGAAATAGATGAACTGGCGCGCCATCGGTCCCGAAAACCTTCGATTTGAGGAAATTTGCTTGCCGCCGATGTAGCGATCCCGCCCCGAAAGGGCAATGTTTTCCCTCCGTTCACCACGGATGAATACGGGACGGACACCATCCCGCCGCCGATCCGGACAATTGAAACCATCTTTTAATAAATCAGGCCAAAGCTCGGTTTCGCGCGGAAACAGCGCCACCCGCTCAGAATGAAGGGGAGCACAGCGAGACAGCGTCATGGCCATGATCGAGACCAACTCCCTTCCCGTTCCGGCGGAAGCCGGCAGCGCCTCCGCATTTGCCTCGGAGATCAAGGGCTTCTGGAAGCGCTTCTTTGCCACCGCTTTCAACCCCTACCGGCCCGAACTGCATTACATGCGCGGCCCCGGCCCGGCCTGGCGCGCCAAGCACGGCATGAATGCGCCGTTCCGGCTCAAGCCCCGCGACCTCTGAGCCTTTATCACCTGTCGGATTTTTGAAGACGCGAACGGCTTGCGCACGGTCCTGATTGCGCGCAACCATGGCCTGGTTCCACCTCTCGCCATGGAAGAACGCTGATGACGCGGCTGCGCTGTGCAATTCTCGACGACTATTTCAACCTCGCCCTCGACGTCGCCGATTGGCAAAGCCTGTCCGACCGCATCGACGTCACCGTGTTCAGCCATCCCTTCGCCTCCGAGCAGGCCGCGGCGAGCGCGCTGGCTGATTTCGAGATCGTCTGCGCGATGCGCGAGCGCACCGCGTTCCCCAAGAGCCTGTTCGAAAGCCTGCCGAAGCTGAAGCTCCTGCTGACGTCAGGCATGCGCAACGCCTCGATCGACATGGAGGCCGCCAAGGCGCGGGGCGTCACGATCGGCGGCACGCAATATTCGCGCGATCCGACCGCGCCCCTCACCATGGGCCTGATCCTGGAACTGACCCGCGGCATCGGCCGCGAGAACGCGCGCATGCATGCGGGCGAGCCCTGGCAGGCCTTTGCCGGCGTCGAGATCGAGGGATTGACGCTCGGCGTCGTCGGGCTCGGCAAGCTCGGCAGCAAGATGGCTGATATCGCGAAGGCGTTCGGCATGAACGTGATCGCCTGGAGCCCGAACCTGACCCCGGAGAAGTGCAAGGATGCCGGCGTCGGCTACGCCACCAAGGAGGAGCTGTTCGCCAAGGCCGACATCGTCAGCATCCATGTGGTGCTGAGCGAGCGCTCGCGCGGGCTGGTCGGGGCTTCCGATCTCGCGCGGATGAAACCGACGGCCTTCCTCGTCAACACCGCGCGCGGGCCGATCGTGGACGAGCAGGCGCTGCTCGAGGCGTTGCAGCAGAAGAGGATTGCAGGCGCCGGCATCGACGTATTCTCGGTCGAGCCGCTGCCGACGGACCATTCCTTCCGCAAGCTCGACAACCTCGTGCTGACGCCGCACCTCGGCTACGCCACCGAGGACGGCTTGCGCATCCATTACGGCCAGATGGTCGAGGCGATCGACGCCTTCACCAAGGGCAGTGAGCTGCCGCGCAAGCTGGCGTGATGCCTCAGGCCGCCGAGCGCTGGCTGGTGGGCTGCCGTGCCGCATCGGCAAAGCCGTCGCGCCAGGAGGCATGCGCCGGCAGCCAACCGAGCTCGCGCTTGGCCTTGCCGTTGGAGGCTCCACGCACCTCCGTCATCATCGCAACCATATGCTCGCCCGCAAGCAGGCGCCCGAGCCAGGCGGGGATGTGACGCGGCGGCTTGGCACCGAGGAGTTCGGCCAGCGCGGGCAACCAATCCTTCACCGGCGCCGGATGATCGTCGACGATATTGTAGATGCTGCCGGTGCGTCCGCGTTCAAGCGCGGCGAGCGTGGCAGAGGCTGCATCTTCGGTGTGAATGAACGACCACGTGCCGCCGCCGTCACCGATTACCGGCACACGCCGGTGGCGCAGCTGGTCGATCATCGCCGGCGAGAGCGTGCCGGTGCCGGGTCCATAGAAGAATCCATAGCGTAGCACGATGCCCTCCGGCTTCGTCGAAGCGGTGACGATTCGCTCCAGATAGCGGATTGCCTCAAGCGTGCGTCGCAGCTCTCGCGGTGGATTCGAGTCGAGTTCATCGGTCTCGGTCTTGACCGTTCCCCCGGCGCGACTGAAGGTCCAGCCGCAGAAGCTTTGCGCGATGAAGCGCTTGGCGCCGGCCTCGCGCGCGGCGTTGAGCAGAATGTCGGTTCCGCGGGTGCGGAGCTCGTTGGTTCGCTTGAAAGCCCGATCGAAATGCCGGAGGTCCGTGGCGGCCGCGAGATCTGTCATCTGGTGGATGACGGCGTTGGGCTTTGCCGCAATCACCGCAGCGCGCATGCTGTCGGCATCGAGGCCGTCGGCAACGACCGTCTCCGCACCCAATCGCCGCACAAGGTCTGTTTTTGCCGCACTCCGTGTCGTGCCGATCACCGAATGACCCGCGGCGACCAGCGCCTGAACAAGATACTGACCGACCGCGCCGGTCGCGCCCGCAACAAAGATGCGCATCCTGTGCTCCTCAATTCGTTGCAATCCTCCCGCACGTAATCGAGGTGCGGAGCCGTTCAAGTATGCGCAAGTGAGACTTGCACGCATGCGTCAAATGATGACGGCGCGTGACCGAAGGCCACGCGCCGTCATCAGATCAATTCTTGCGAAGCCGATTCAGCGCACGGTGACGGGCGCGGGCAGCGGCGGCACCACTGTCAGCTGGGTGCCTCCGACCGGGCCGGCCTGCGCGGCCATTGGTGCGGGGCCGGCAGTGCCGGGCATGGGCGCGGCGGATGCGGTCGCCGTTCCCGGCGGCGGACCACCCGGCATCACGACCACGCGGGTGCCGACCTTGACGCGATCGAACAAGTCGGAGACGTCCTCGTTCAGCATGCCGATGCAGCCGGACGACACGAACTTGCCGATGGTCGAGGGCTGGTTGGTGCCGTGGATGCGGTAGACGGTCGAGCCGAGATACATCGCACGGGCGCCGAGCGGATTGCCGGGACCGCCGGCCATGAAACGCGGCAGATAGGGCTGGCGCTCGATCATCTCGGTCGGCGGATGCCAATCCGGCCACTCGGCCTTGCGAGTGATCTTCTGCACGCCGGTCCAGGTGAAGCCGTCGCGGCCGACGCGGACGCCGTAGCGGATCGCACGGCCATTGCCCAGCACGTAATAGAGATAGGTGTTCGGGGTATCGACGATGAGTGTTCCGGCCGGCTCCTTGGTCGCCAGCGAGACCTCCTGGCGGCGCAGGTTCTGCGGCAGCTGCGCCGGAGCAGCGTCAGGCTGCTCCTCGGGCGGCAGCGACGCGATCACCATCGGCCGGCCGTCGGCACCAACGGGCGGCTGCCCGGCCTGGACCGTTCCGGTCGCGGCGGGACCACCGACCGCCTCGGGCGGACGCAGGCCGTCACTGCCGGGCGCCTGAGTCGGACGATCGGCGTAGATCACCGCGGGCGGGCCGGCAGGGCGGCCGTAGCGCGGGTCGTCGGGCGACGTCACGGGACCCTGCGGTGGCGCGGCCGAGTAGACGGGGGCACCTGCGGGACGGCCATAACGGGGATCATCGGGCGACATCACCGGACCCTGCGGCGGCGCGGCGGAATACACCGGGGGAGCGCCGGGCGGACGGCCGTAACGCGGATCCGGACCGGGCGGCGGCAGCGCTGCCTGCGGCATCGCGTCATCTTCATCGTCGAGCGCGTCGAAACTCGGCGCGCGGTCGCCGGGCCGATATTCGGCCGGCGGCCCGCCATAGCTCGGCGCCTGCTGGACCGGATAGCTCTGGGCCTGTGCGAGCGAGGTTCCCGCCGCAGCGACTGTTGCGGCAGCGCATATCGTCAGAAAATGTTTGATCATCATCGCTCTTGTATAGTCCCCGGGCCCCGTCCGGACCGTTAACGGCCAGATGACGGAAGATAGCGGCACATTCAAGACATTACAGGCGGATTTGTGCCTGATTTGCCGATTTGTGATCCGCAAGACTACCGTTGCCTCCTTGCATCATGGGGCGAAAATCAGCCCACGCCCGAGATCGCCGGAGTCGCCGGCTCCGTTTTTTACGGAACGGCGCGGAATCGTTGCGGTATGTTCGAATCAGCCTGATTCGCCTCCGCTTTGAGCTTCGATCCCCGCGTGGCGAACGCGGCAAGCAGTACCGTCACCGCGTTCAGATGGCTCATGGGCCCTGGCCACTTCACCGCCGGGGCGGAAATTCGCAATCCCTCGATGCTTCCCGGCTTTCGCTTCCTGTTTGCCGCGATCCTGCTGTCAGCCTCCATCCTGGTATTCGGCCTGGGCGCCGCCGCGCTGCTGCGGGCGAGCCACGAGCAGTATGTCAGCAACCCCTCCTGGCGGAACGGCCCGCAGGAGCAGGTGTTTGCACAAGCTCCCGAGCCGGCCCAGCCGGTGCTCGCGGTCCTCCGCGCCGAGCCGGAAGCGGCCACCGATCCGACGCCGTCGCTGCGCGATCAAGTCCCGACCATCGCACTGCCGATGAGCGAGCCCGAACAAGTGGTCGCGCTGACGACTGAGACCGACGGTCAGCCGCAGGTCGTTGCCCCTCCGGCTGACGTCCCGGCCGAACCGGCCAATGCGAAGACCAAGGCCGAGACGACGACGGACGCCGCGGTGCAGGCCTCAAGCAACACGCTTACTCCGGCCGACGCCAGCGCATCCATCGCCGAGGCCAAGCCCGTTTCGATCGCTCTCGCGAGCAAACCAACACCTGCCGCCCCCAGCGGAGCCTCGGCTTCGTCCAGGTTCGACATGGCGAGCGCGAAGTTCGCCGCATTGAACGACCCGGCGACCACGGCCTGGGAGGGTCCGCCGGCGAAGGCCAAGGCCGGCTCTAAGGCCGACAGCAGGTCGCCGGAGAGCAAGGCGACCAAGCCGCGGGCGCATCGCGTCAAGAAGCGCCGCCGCATTGTCTGGCGCGCGCCGCCGCCGGTTCAGCAACTCGATCCGTTCGGACAACCGCAACCCACGCTCGCCGCAACGACGACCGCGCGCGCACGTCAGTAGGGTTACGCCGGCCCGGTTGCGATCGGCGGTCCCTTTTCCTGGCCCCATTCCGACCATGAGCCATCGTAGAGCGCGGTGTCGGTGATGCCGAGGCGATAGAGCGCCAATGTCAGCACGCCGGCGGAGACCCCGGAGCCGCAGCTCGTCACGATCGGCGCATCGAGCCTGACGCCGGCGTTGGTAAAGGCAGCGCGGAGATCATCAAGCGGCTTCATCGTGCCGGTCGCGGCGTCGAACAGGAGATTGTAGGGCACGTTGCGCGCGCCCGGGATATGGCCGGAGCGGATGCCTGCGCGCGGCTCCGGCGCCCGGCCCTCGAACCGGTCGGCGGCGCGCGCGTCGATCACCTGCTCGGCACGGCTTTCGACGTTGGCGATCAATTGCTGCATGCTGCGCACGCGTTTTGAATCGTAGCTGGCCGTGAACGTCGCAGGCTTCGGCTTCGCCTCGCCACTCTCGACCGGACGCCCCTCGGCGCGCCACTTCTTCAGGCCGCCATTGAGGATGCGCACATTGCCGTGCCCGAAAGCCAGGAACATCCACCACGCGCGGGGAGCAGCGACCCAGCCGCCGGCATCATAGATCACGACGGTGTCGGCATTGGAGATGCCGAGATGACCGACGTCGCGGCCGAACTGCTCGGCACTCGGATACATGTGCGGCAGCGGGTTGGAATGGTCCGAGATCGCATCGACGTCGAAGAACACCGCGCCCGGCAGATGCGCGGCGAGATAATCGTCCTTCGGCAATGGCAGCACACCCGGCAGCTTGAAGCTGGCGTCGAGCACCTTGACGTTGGCGTCATTGATGTGGGCGGCGAGCCATTCGGTAGAGATGAGGGGATCGGTGGGCATGCGAGATCTTTCTATTATTCCGGGCGAGCGCAACGTGAGCGAGGTTGAAGCAGTGCGCATCCAACTCCGCTGTCATCGCCCGGCCAGTGCGCAATTGCGCACTAGGACCGGGCGATCCAGTATTCCAGAGGCGATTGTAATTGAGCCGAGAGGCCGCGGCGTACTGGATTCCCCGCTTTCGCGGGGAATGACGCCGGAGATTGGAGCGGCAGCGCAGCACCCTCACCCCTTCTTCTTCGGCTCCCACTGTTGGGTCGGCCCGCCGGCGTCGCGCCAGGCGGCGTAGCCGCCCGCGATGTGGGCGACGGGCTTGAGGCCCATGTCCTGCGCAGTCTTGGCGGCGAGCGCAGAGCGCAAGCCGCCGGCGCAATGGAAGACGAACTTCTTGTCCTCCTGGAACACCGGCTTGGCATAAGGGCTCTGCGGATCGATCCAGAATTCGAGCATGCCGCGGGTGCAGGCGAACGCGCCGGGGATGCGGCCGTCGCGCTCGATCTCGCGGGGATCGCGGATGTCGACGATGACGACGTCGCCGTTCTTGGAGATCTCGATGGCGTCTTTGGCGGTGAGCGTCTCGATCTCGGCATTGGCCTCGTCGATCAGCGCCTTGATGCCACGGGTGATGGTCTGGGGCACGTGGTTCTCCCTCTTGTAGTCATTCCCGGCGCGGAGCGCGAGCTAGTGCGTTAATTCCTTCATCGCACCTTCAAGTCCCTCGATCGTGATCGGATACATGCGGTTGGCGAAAATGCGTTTGATGATGGTGGTGGATTCCGAATAGTCCCAGTGCTTCTGTTGCACGGGGTTCAGCCACACCGAATGCGGATAGGTACGGATGATGCGGTCGAGCCAGACCGAGCCGGGCTCCTCGTTGACGTGCTCGACCGAGCCGCCGGGCACCATGATCTCGTAGGGCGACATCGAGGCGTCGCCGACGAACACGATCTTGTAATCGTGCGGGTATTTGTGCAGCACGTCCCAGGTCGGGGTGCGGTCGGTAAAGCGCCGCTTGTTCTGCTTCCACACGCCTTCATAGAGGCAATTGTGGAAGTAGAAATACTCCATGTGCTTGAACTCGCTCTTCGCCGCCGAGAACAACTCCTCGACCTGCTCGATATGCGCGTCCATCGAGCCGCCGATGTCGAAGAACACTAGCAGCTTCACCGCGTTGCGGCGCTCGGGCCGCATGTGCACGTCGAGATAGCCGTGATTGGCGGTCTCGCGGATGGTGGTGTCGAGATCGAGTTCATCCGGCGCGCCGGTGCGCGCGAATTTGCGCAGGCGGCGCAATGCCACCTTGATGTTGCGGATGCCGAGCTCGACATTGCCGTCCAGATCCTTGAACTCGCGCTTGTCCCACACCTTGACGGCGCGGTTGTTGCGGTTCTTGTCCTGGCCGATGCGAATGCCTTCGGGATTGTAACCATGAGCGCCGAACGGCGAGGTGCCGGCGGTGCCGATCCACTTCGAGCCGCCCTGATGACGGCCCTTCTGCTCCTCGAGACGCTTCTTCAGGGTCTCCATGAGCTTGTCCCAGCCCATGGCCTCGATCTGCTTCTTCTCTTCGTCGGTCAGGTATTTCTCGGCGAGCTTCTTCAGCCACTCCTCGGGGATCTCGGCCCCCTCCATGGCGTCGAGCAGGCTTTCCAGCCCCTTGAAGACGGTGCCGAAGACGCGGTCGAACTTGTCGAGGTTGCGCTCGTCCTTCACCAGGGAGGTGCGCGAGAGATAGTAGAAATTCTCGACCGAGTAGTCCGCGAGGTCGGCGTCGAGCGCCTCCATCAGCGTGAGGTATTCGCGCAGCGTCACGGGGACCTGCGCATCGCGCAGAGAAGTGAAGAATTGCAGGAACATGGGTGACAGATTGCCCTTTGGATTGTCGGCGTCAAGGGGCGCCTCGGAGACCCCACCCGACGAGCTCTGGGCAGGATTGTCCGCCAGGCGGGATTGGCGGAGCGATTGTGCTCGTCATCCTTTCGCTGATAAAACGGGTCTGAAAGCCTGACCGAACCAGGAACGGCCGCCACGCGCGGCCGTTCCGTTTGTTGGACCAGGGCCATGAAACTGGCAATTCCTGGGACGACGACCAACAAGGACGCGCGATGAAATTTACCGGCACCAAGGACTATGTTGCGACCGACGATCTCAAGGTCGCGGTCAATGCCTCGATCGTGCTGGAGCGCCCGCTGCTCATCAAGGGCGAGCCCGGCACCGGCAAGACGGTGCTGGCGGAGGAAGTGGCGAAGGCGCTGAACGCCCCGCTTCTGACCTGGCACATCAAGTCCACCACCAAGGCACAGCAAGGCCTCTATGAATACGACGCGGTATCGCGCCTTCGCGACAGCCAGCTTGGCGATGCCCGCGTGTCCGACATCAAGAACTACATCAAGCGCGGCAAGCTGTGGGATGCCTTCACCGCCGAGCAGCGCCCGGTGCTGCTGATCGACGAGATCGACAAGGCCGACATCGAATTCCCAAATGATCTCCTGCTTGAGCTCGACCGCATGGAATTCCACGTCTACGAGACCGGCGAGACGATCAAGGCCAAGCAGCGCCCGATCATGATGATCACCTCCAACAACGAGAAGGAGCTGCCGGACGCGTTCCTGCGCCGCTGCTTCTTCCACTACATCAAGTTCCCCGATGCCGACACCATGACCCGGATCGTCGACGTCCACTTCCCCGGCATCAAGAAGCGGCTGGTCGAGGAAGCCCTGCGCATCTTCTTCGAGGTCCGCGAAGTGCCCGGGTTGAAGAAGAAGCCCTCCACCTCAGAGCTTCTGGACTGGCTCAAACTGCTGCTCAACGAAGACATGAGCGTCGAGCAGTTGCGCGAGCGCGACCCGCGCAAGCTGATCCCACCACTGCACGGTGCGCTGCTCAAGAACGAGCAGGACGTGCATCTGTTCGAGCGATTGGCGTTCCTGAGCCGGAGGGAAGTGTAGGTTCGAGCGCACTCCGCTGCCGCCCCACCTTCCGGTGTCATTCCCCGCGAAGGCGGGGAATCCAGTACGCCGCGGCTTCTCGAATCAATCATAACCGCCTCTGGAATACTGGATCGCCAGGTCAAACCGGGCGATGACACCGAGAGTGTGGCGCACTCTCTCCACCTCGTCATTGCGAGCGCAGCGAAGCAATCCAGGCTGCCTCCGCGGAAAGATCCTGGATTGCATCGCTGCGCTCGCGATGACGGAGCAAGGGTGAGCATCGCCCTCTCCAACTCGCGCTTCAAATCGCGAGGGGCGACCAAGGTCGCGTGAGATGGGCCTCCGGCTCTGCAGCGCACAGCTGCACCGGACGATGCTTCGCATCGCCGGGGAAGCGCAGCGCTGCGTCCGGAGCACGAGACCTTGCTACGCCACCGCCGCATCCGGCACGCGCGCGGCTTCCATCGGCTTCTTGCCGCGGATCAAGTCCGAGGCGCGGTCGGCGATCATCATGGTTGAGGCATTGAGGTTCGCCGAGATCATGCGCGGCATCACGGAGGCATCGATGACGCGGAGACCTTGCAACCCGTGAACGCGGAGCTGATCGTCGACCACCGCCCAGGTGGAATCCGCCGGGCCCATGCGGCAGGTGCAGCCGGGGTGGAAGGTGGTGGTGCCGCGCTCGGTGGCGGCCGCCAAAAACTCGTCGTCGGTATTGACGTTGGGTCCGGGGAAATCCTCGTAGGCGTAATAGGGCGACAGCGGCGCGCTCTTCAAAAGCCTGCGCGCGAGCTTCATGCCGCCGACGATGACCCGGCGGTCGAGCTCGGCGTCAAGATAGTTGGTCTGGATGATCGGCGGCGCAAACGGATCTGCCGAGCGGATGCGGACATAGCCGCGGCTCTCGGGGCGCTGCTGCCAGGACGCCACCGTCATGCCGGGCTCGTCCTCGAGCTGGCCCTGCACGCCTTCCTTGTAGCTCGCCGGTGTGAAGGTGAGCTGGAGGTCGGAGCTCTCCGCACTCTCGCCGGAGTGCCAGAAGCAGTAGACCATGGTCGGCGACAGCGACAGCAGGCCTTTGCGCGCGGTCGCCCATTTCATCGCCTCGACCCAGAGACGCCAGCCGCGGCGGAGCTCGTTGATGGTCCTGATGTCCTTGACGCGCGCGACCGTGCGCGGGGCGTAGTGATCTTGCAGGCCTTCGCCGACCGGAAGCGCGTGACGCACGGCGATGCCGTGGGCCTGCAACAGATCCGGTGAGCCGATGCCGGACAACTGGAGCAGCTGCGGCGAATTATAGGTGCCGCCGGAGAGGATCACTTCCTTGTTGGCGCGGACCTCGACCGGCGTGCCGCCATGACCGCCCTTCATGTAGCGCACGCCGACGGCGCGCTTGCCCTCGAAGATGATCTCGGTCGCATGCGCGTGGGTGCGGACATGCACGTTCGGCCGCTTCATCGCGGGCTTGAGGAAAGCGGTGGCGCCGGAGACGCGCAAGCCCTTGTCGATGGTGCGCTGGCAATAGGAGACGCCTTCCTGGGTCTTGCCGTTGTAGTCGGGGTTGCGCGGAATGCCGAGGCTCACCGCGCCTTCCATGAAGGCTTCGCAAAGCGGATCGCGCCAGTTCATGGTGGTGACGGTGAGATTGCCTTCGCGGCCGCGATAAATGTCCTCGCCCTCGCCGACCCGCTTCTCCAGCCGCCGGAAGTAGGGCAGCACGTCGGCATAGCCCCAGCCGCGATTGCCCATCTGCGCCCAGGTGTCGAAATCCATGCGCTGGCCGCGGTTGTAGATGTGGCCGTTGATCGAGGACGAACCGCCGAGCGTCTTGCCGCGCGGCGCGTAGATGCTGCGGCCGCCGGTCCAGGGTCCGACCTCCTGCTGGTAGGCCCAGTTGATGCTCTTCATGTGGAAGGTCTTGATGAAGCCGGCCGGCAGATGGATGTAGGGATGCCAGTCGCTCGGGCCGGCCTCGAGCACGCAAACGCTGGTCGCAGGGTTTTCGCTCAGCCGGCTGGTGAGCACGCAACCGGCGGAGCCCGCGCCGACGATCACATAATCAAATCTGTCCATGGTGCCTCGGCCGCCTCTAGCGCGGCTTGTCGTTGAGTTGATAATTCAAATGCGTTCGCACCGTAGGCCATTCGGCCGCGGTGATGCTGTAGACCACGGTGTCGCGTAGCGTGCCGTTCGGCGCGACCTGGTGGCTGCGCAGGATGCCGTCCTGCTTGGCGCCCAGGCGCTCGATGGCGCGGCGGCTCTGGTGATTGAAGAAGTGGGTGCGGAATTCCACCGCGATGCAGTCCAGGGTTTCGAAGGCGTGGGTGAGCAGCAGCAATTTGCACTGCGTGTTGAGCGGGCCGCGTTGCGCGCTCTTACCATACCAGGTCGAGCCGATCTCGACGCGGCGGTTGGCCGCATCGATGTTCATGTAGGTCGTCATGCCCACGATCTTGGCGCTGCCATCGAATACGGTGAAGGGGAGCATCGAGCCGGCGGCCTGAAGACCGAGCCGGCGGTCGATTTCCTTGCCCATGTTGTCCGGCGTCGGGATTGCGGTGTACCAGATGGTGGAGAGCTCACCATCCTTCACGGCCTCGCTCAGCCCCTCGCGGTGCTGATGCGACAGCGGCTCCAGAGCGGCATGCTGTCCGCGCAGGGTGATGGGATCAGGCCAGGGCATTTGAAACTCTCTCCTTTGTCATTGCGAGGAGCGAAGCGACGAAGCAATCCAGACTGTCACCGCGGACGCATTCCTGGATTGCTTCGCTTCGGTTGCAATGATGGTCACTAGCACCGTTTACTTGTTAAGGAAATTCAACGGCAAACCGCTGCGCGGCCAGTCCATGGCGATCAGCTCGCCCTTGCCGGAGAGGGTGATGTAGGCGGTCTTCAGCTCGGGGCCGCCGAAGGCGATGTTGGTGGTGACGCGGTCGCCGGTCGGGATCTGCTCGACCAGCGTGCCATCGGGCGCGATCACCGAGATGCAGCCGGAGACGAGGGTGGCGACGCAGACATTGCCGTTGGCTTCGACCGCCAGCGAATCGAACATCTGGTAGCCGCCGAGGCCGCAGATCGGTTTGCCCCGCTCGCCGCGATAGATCGCGTCGCGCGGCTTGAGCGTGCCGGGCGCGGAGAGCTCGTAGGCCCAGAGCCGGCCCGTCGGCGTCTCCGCGATGTAGACGGTGGTCTCGTCCGGCGAGAGGCCGATGCCGTTCGCCGGCAACACGCCGTGGACGACCTCGACGATCTCCTTCATGCCGGGCTTGAGATAGTACATGCCGCCGACGTCCATCTCGCGCGCGCGGCGCTTGCCGAGATCGGAGAACCAGAGGCCGCCCTGCTTGTCGAACACCAGATCGTTCGGCCCGCGCAGATCGTGCTCGGCGCATCTGGTCACGACGGTTTCGATCTGGCCGGATTGCAGATCGACGCGCTGGATCGAGCCGCCGAGATAGCCGTCGGGCTGCGGACCCGGCATGATCATGTTGCGGGTCGGGATCCAGGAGAAGCCGCCATTGTTGCAGATGTAGATCTTGCCGTCGGGGCCGAGGGCTGCGCCGTTCGGGCCGCCCGGAATCTTCGCGACGACCTCCTTGCGCCCGTCGGGATGGATTCGGGTCAGGCGCTGGCCGCGGATTTCCACCAGCACGACCGAGCCGTCCGGCATCACGACCGGCCCTTCGGGAAATTCGAGGTCGGTGGCGAGAACGCGGACGTTGGACATGTGGGGACCCTCCCGGCTGCTTGTTATGACTTGCGCGGGATGTCCGGCACGGGCCCCACACGCAAGATTGCCTGCGGTTATGACAAAGTCACCGGGGCTTGCCAAGCAAGCCGGATGGTATGCCAGCGTTGCGCGCTAATCTCGCACGGGTATCCAAATCTCCAGGCCGCCATTGCCGGTGGCGGGATCGAATTTCTCGTCGTAGCGCTCGAAGTTCGGCGCATCGGCAGCCTTCAGGCCGGAGGCCGGCAGCCACTGATTCCAGATCGCGTTGACGGTGCGCCTGATCGAGGCGACGTGGTCGGTGTGGGTGAACACCGCATAGCGCTGCTCGGGGATGCGGATACGGCCGAAGGGGCGCGGCAGTTCGGAGAAATCGGCGACCTCGACGCCGGCAATGTAGTCGAAATTGCCGGCATCGTCGCCGTTGCAGCAGACGCCATAGGCGACCGGTCCAACGCGCGCGGGAATGTCGGCGACCTCCTGGTGGAAGCGCTGCCACAGTCCAGGAATGGCCGCGCCGTTGTCGCAGGAGATGCGCTCGCTGATGCCTGCGACGAGGAAGGCCTTTGTGGTTTCGAAGCGCGGGTTGGCGAGTTTGTCCGAGATGGTTGAATCCATGAGGATCGGCTCCTGAAGCTTGAGATGGCCGGTGCATTGCGCGGCGCGCACCGCTTCGGGCGTGGTGCCGAACTGGTCGCGGAACGCGCGGGTGAATGCTTCGTGCGAGCCGTAATCGGCCTCCAGCGCCAGCGACAGGATGTCCGGCGCGCCATTCGCAAGACTGCGCGCCGCTTCGCTCAGCCGCCGCGCGCGCACGTACCGCATCACCGGCAGGCCGGTGGCTACGGCAAACGCGCGCACGATGTGGAACCGCGACACGCCCGATATCGCAGCGATCTCGTCGAGCGTCATCGGCTCGGCCAGATGGCTCTCGACATACCAGAGCGCGCGCTGGGCTGGGTTCATGGCGTTTCTCGTTCGAAGCGCGACCATGATGCACGGAAGTCCGCGGGTTTCGCTTGATCGGCGTTGCGGTCCCGCAGGAGGATAACGCCGGAACAGCCACTGGCAACGTCCGGGCGTTCATGGCTACACTCGGGACGTCCTTGAAACCGCTCACAAGAAAGCAGGAGGAACCGCGTCATGAAAATCACCGATGTGCGGGCGCACCATATCCGCATCCCCTATGACGCTGGTGTCGCGAGCTTCCGTCAGGGCGCCTCCGCCATCACCGCCCTCGACATGGTGATCCTCGAGGTCACCACCGACGCCGGGCTCACCGGCTGGGGCGATGCCTTCGCCTATGTCTGCCCCCGCACCACGCGCAGTGCCGTCGAGGAAATGATCGCACCACAAGCCCATGGGCTGCAGGTTCCCGATGCCGCCGGCATCCCCCCGGTGATGGACCAGATCCAGCGCAATCTGCATCTGTTCGGCCGTTACGGCATCACCATGTTCGCGATCTCCGGGCTCGACATCGCGCTGTGGGACCTCGCCGCCAAGATCGAGGGCGTGCCGCTGAACCGCCTGCTCGGCGACACCAGGCGCTCGGCCATTCCGGCCTATGCGAGCCTGTTGCGGATCGGTTCGCCCGACAACATCGCCGCCGAATGCAAGAAGGCGCTCGCACTCGGCTATGGCGCCATCAAGCTGCACGAGACCACGGCGCCGGCGGTGTTTGCCGCGCGCGCGGCGATCGGGCCCGGCATTCCGCTGATGGTGGACATGAACTGCCCGCTGTCAGGCGAGCAGGCGGTCGCGTTCGCCAGGACATGCGGGGACGCGCAGCCGATGTTCCTGGAAGAGCCGGTCTGGCCGCCGGAGGATTTTGCGGCGCTCGCCGAGGTCCGCAGCAAGGGCGGGCTCGGCGTCGCCGCCGGCGAGAACGCCTGCACGGAATATCAATTCCGCCAGATGATGGAGGCGGGCGCGGTCAGCCACGCCCAGCCGTCGGTGATCAAGGTCGGCGGCATCACGGAATTTCTGAAGGTTGCGGCGCTCGCGGATCGGCAAGACGTCAAGATCGTTCCGCACTCCCCGTATTTCGGCCCCGGCCTGCTGGCGACCTTGCATCTCCTGGCGGGGCGCGACGACGGGTTGGTCGAGATGTTTTACCTGAAGCGCGAGGCCTGCCTCTGGGGCGGCCGCGCCGATGTCGATGCCACCGGCCATGTCGCGGTGCCGACCGGACCTGGGCTCGGCTATGAGCCCGCCCGCAGCGTCATGGAGCGATATCGCGTCGCCTGAGCGCGGCGCCTATTTCGCCGCATCCTTCGGCGGCGGCGCATCCTGTTTCTTCTTCACATCCTCCGCGGTCTTCGCCTGCGCGGCCTGGAGATCGCCGAGCATCTTCTGCAAGCCGGCCACGGTCGTCTTCAACGCATCGATCTGGCGAGCCGCGGCGTCCAGCTTCTGCTGGTGATCGAGGTTGAACTTGGTGATCGTCTTCTGGAGGAAGTCGACGTTGCTCTGGAGGCAGCTGGTGCGGCGCTCCATGGTCTTCTCGACGGTGCAGATCTCGATACCGGGCACGTCCTGCGCGCGGACCGGCACAATCGCCAGCGTAGCGAGCAGCAACATCGCGAAACAAACGACGGCGCTTCGAAGCAGCATACAGGTTCCTTGTCAAATCAATCACGGCAATGTGCGCTTTTTGCACGCAGCCTGTCGAGGCTACCACACTCGCACCGCATTCTCGCGTTGAGCTTGCGGCTGTTCCCTCGCACGGGGAGCGATGATCTGCACGCGGAGGAAATGGGCACTCTTTCCGCGGCTTTGTTTAAGGGAGTTTTTTGATGGCAACGCGCGACAGACGACTGGCGGAATTCGACGGCGCCGGAGAACCGCCGCCCGGCCTTGCAGTCGAAGTGCTGTGCGAGGACCACAGCGGAACGTATCAGCTGCCGTTCGCCTGCCGCTATATCGAGGGACGCTGGCAGAACCACGCGGCCGGCGTCGCAGTTGAAGCAACCGTCATCGGCTGGCGCGTCCCGCGCATGAAGCATTCGGGCGTGGCCTGAGCACTGATTTCTGTCTCAAAATGCAACGGGGCCGCGTCCCGGCTTTAACCTTCGGAACGCGGCCCGAACGAATCACGTCCGAATCAGCCGTAGCGCCCCGTACGCGCCTGTTCACGGCTAGATGTCGCAACCGGCCAGCGCGCGCATACAATATCTGCACAGCGCGTGAGCGGGCTCAGCCCACCACGGGCGTCAAACGTTAACGCCTTCAATGACATGACCGCGGGGTGCGGCGGTTGGATGCTCGCTCCCAAAACAGGCAGATGGCACCCGGCCTGCCTAATATTCGACCTCGAGCTCCTCGATCTCGGCCGGCTCATCCCGTGCCGCCGCGATCCATTCCTTCATCTCCGGCATGGCGATGATGGTATCGGCATAGGCTTGCAGCTGTGGCTCGAGCTTGACGTTATAGGTCACGAAGCGCGTCACCACCGGGGCGTACATCGCGTCAGCCATGGTGCGGGTCTCGCCGAACAGGAAGGGGCCGCCCGATTTGTCCAGGCAGTCGCGCCAGATCGCCCAGACGCGATCGATGTCGGCCTGCGCGCGCGACCAGATCTTGAAGCCGGGGAAGTGCCCCTTCAGATTGACCGGCAGCGAGGCGCGCAAGGTGGTGAAGCCGGAATGGATTTCGCCGCAGATCGAGCGGCAATGCGCGCGCTGAACGCGATCCGCGGGCAGCAGCCCGGCATCCGGCATCGCCTCGTTGAGATATTCGGCGATCGCCAGCGTATCCCAGACGATCGCGCCGTCGTGCCGCAGGCACGGCACCAGGATCGACGACGACAATAGCAGGATTTCGGCACGCGCCGACGCGTCGTCCGGCGCGGTGACGATCTCATCGAAATCGAGCCCGGAAAATTTCGTCAGCAGCCAGCCACGCAGCGACCAGGACGAATAGTTCTTGCTGCTGATGGTCAGTGTCGCCTTCGCCATATGGCCTTCCCTCACGCCTAAGACTTGCACCCGCCTGGACTGCGGGAGTGCGCACCGCCTGTGCTTCCCGCCAAAAGAGCAGCAAGCGACGTGCCAATCTTGAGGACGGCCCATCTCCGGTTTGGCTCCGATATTGCATAGCAGCACGGGGACAGGTGGGCGTTTCAGTATGATGTCGATGTATTATCAGGCCTTTCAGAACCATATGGACCTGACGGCGCCGTGGCGGTCGGGGGCTTCGTCCGCACTCAAATTCCTCAATCTGGTGCCGCAGGGCTTATCGGATCAGGTCGTCGGCCGGCTGTCGGCCGCGCTGGAGTTGATCTCCCGCTCCACCCTCACCTATCACCGCCCCGCCTACGGCATCGACAGCGTCATGGTCGGCAATCGCGAGGTCGCCGTAACCGAGGAGATCGCTTACGCGACCCCGTTCGGCTCGCTGCTGCGTTTCAAGAAGGAAGGCGTGGGCGAGCAGCCGCGCATGCTCCTGGTGGCGCCGATGTCCGGCCATTTTTCGACGCTGCTGCGCGGCACCGTGAAGACGCTGCTGCAGGATCACGACGTCTACATCACCGACTGGCACAATCCACGCGACATTCCCCGCAGCGAGGGCCGTTTCGGGCTCGACGACTACACCGAGCATCTCATCGACTTCCTCGGCCAATTAGGCCCCCGCCCGCATATGGTCGCGATCTGCCAGCCCTCGGTCTCCGCACTCGCGGCCGCCGCGATCATGTGCGAGGGCAACCATCCTTCGCGGCCGGCGACGCTGACGCTGATGGCCGGCCCGATCGACACGCGCATCCAGCCGACGAGGGTCAACGAATTCGCCAAGAGCAGGCCAATCGACTGGTTCGAGCAGAACCTGATCAACTACGTGCCGATGCAGTGCCGCGGTGCCCTGCGGAAAGTCTATCCCGGCTTCGTGCAGCTCACCGCCTTCGTCTCGATGAATCTCGAGCGCCATATCAAGCAGCACATCGATCTCGCCGATCACATCGCCAAGGGCGAGAAGGAGAAGGCGGCCAGCATCAAGACCTTCTACGACGAATATTTCGCCGTGATGGACCTGCCCGCGGAATTCTACATCGAGACCGTGCGAGACGTGTTCCAGGAGCATCTTCTGCCCCAGGGCAAGCTGATGCATCGGGGACGTCCGGTGAACACCAAGGCCGTCAGCCGCATGGGGCTGATGACGGTCGAGGGCGAGAAGGACGACATCTGCTCGATCGGCCAGACGCTGGCCGCGCAAGACCTCTGCACCGGCGTACGCGCCTACCGCCGCGTCCACCACATGCAGGCCGGCGTCGGCCATTACGGCGTGTTCTCGGGCAAACGCTGGAACAACGAGATCTACCCGCTCTTGCGGGATTTCGTGCACGTGAATTCGTAACCCGTCAGCCCCTGGCCCGTACGTCACGTGCGAACCTCAACGCGCAATTGCAGTGAGGCGACCGGAGATGGGTCAGGATCGAGACGTCTCTCCTGACCAAACGGCTAGCTAAACAAACCGCACGTGCCTAATGCACTTGCTTGAGCAGCTCTCTGGCTTCAACGACTTCGGGAAGATTGCGCTCCGCATCGAATTCAGCGAGCACGGGAGCGAGCACCTCGGATACCGCGCCCGCTCCGCCATTTGTCTTATGCAGGCGTGCAAGTCCAATGGCGCTGCGCAGCTCGAAAGTCTTCACCCGTTGGTGCCGTGCGATTTCAAGCGCTCGGCTTAGCGCAGTTTCGGCCCTGGCTAGGTCCGAAGGATCATGACGCAACAAAAGCTCCCCGTAGACGCGATGCAGCTCGGCATCAAGCCAATGCTGACCGGATTGCCCCGCCCATGCGATCAATCCGCTCAAGATTTCCAGCCCGTTTTCGAGTTGGCCCGACTCTGCATCCGCCATGGCGACATGCATCCCCCAAAACGGCTCACAGAGGTAGCAGTCATTCTCGTGCAGCAAGGTCCAGCCGCGACGCATTTCCGTTAGCCCGGCCATTCCGTCGCCAGCGCGCCACTTGGCCAGGCCATTCAGGTAAGTGCCGGCGGCCACATACAGCGGCATCGTGTGGTCGCGAGCGAGACCAAGCGCCAGGATCGTCTCTGTTTGCTGCAACATGCCCCCGCATAGTCCGTCGAACACAGCTCGATGAACAAGCGCATTGGCCTGAGAAAGCGCCCGTTTTTCTCCGGAAGCCCTTATCGCTTCCGCGGCGAGGCGGCGTGCGCGGGCGATCCTGCCAAGGGGCCAAAGCACCAGGGCAAGAAACCTCATGATCACGAATGGGAGATCCAGCGCCGAGCCCCTGAACGTCGCGGGATCCGGCTCGTCACCATAGATCTCTAGTGCCTTCTCAAGATGTAATCTCGCGTTCAAGTAGTCGCCCCCGAACCAGCAGGTAACCCCGCCCGTCCAATGTGCAACGACGGCGGCCACCGGTGAGGCCGGTCGCCGGTCAGCGGCGTTCACGATGGCATCCACCAGCGCCTGCATCGGCGCGAGTTCGCCGTGTGTCAGGCAGGCATTGAAGAGACCCGAATGGACCGGCGCAAGTTCAACCGGATCATTGATGTCGGCTGCGAACTGTCGGGCGCGCGTCCATGCGGCGACCGTTTCGGGAGCGCTGTGCCCGAGGCTGCCCCGTAATGCACGGCCATATGCGATTTGAAGATGTAGCCTACCCATCATCCGGTCGTGCTCATCGGGCAGGTCATCGGCGATGGCAATCGCCTTGCCGAGATGTGCAATCGCCTCGGAATAAGCGGAGCGTTTCAGCGCCTGCAGGCCCGCCTTGCGCCACCATTCGAGGGCGACCTCGTTCAGCCCCGCCTCAGTGAAGTGGTGTGCCAGAACTTCCGGCTCAGTCTCGGCGACGACTGGAAACTTCTCGCGCAGGACATCGCCGATGCGCTTGTGAAGCACCTGCCGTTTGCTCTTGAGCAGGCTCTCGTAGGCCGCTTCCTGAACGAGGGCGTGCTTGAAACTATAGTTTGCTTCGGGCGGAGCCCCGCGACGCACCAGCAGTTCGGCCTCTTCGAGTTGCGCTAGCGCAGCGCTCAGCGTCAGATCATCGCGTCCCGCCACATATCTCAGCAGCGCGTATGAAAAGTCGCGACCGATGGCGGCGCCTATCTGCGCTAACTCCTTGACGGGGGCCAGCCGGTCAAGCCGCGCCATCAGCGAATCCTGCAGCGTCGCGGGAATAGCGAGCGGCGGGAGCGGATTATCGAGACGATAGCGCCCGGCATCTTCGAGGAGTAGCCCGGACTCCAGCACCATCTTGGTCAATTCCTCGACGAATAGTGGGATGCCATCCGTCCTATCGATGATCTGCTTCATCATCTCGCGTGGCAGCTGGCGACCAACGGCCACCTGTTCGACCAGCGCGCGCGAGTCCCGCCGATCGAGTCGGTCGAGCCGCAACAGACTGACGTTGGCAAGGCCCGACCAGGAGGGCTCGAACTCTGGCCGGGATGTCATGAGCACGAGTATCGGCAGTCCTCTGATACGATCGACCGCGAGATCGAACAGTTCAAGTGTCGTGGCATCGGCCCAATGCATATCCTCGCAGATAATCAGCAGGGGTTGCTCTCGCGCCAACCCCTCAAGCTGATCCAGAAGGGCGGCAAATGTCTGTCGCCGCTGCTGCGCCGGGCTCAAAGCCAGCGGCGGACAATGGTCGCCGGTGGGAATCGAAAGGAGAGCCGCAATGAGCGGTGTCGCTTGGGCGACCTGCTGTGTTCCAAGCGACAGCATTGCCTCGAGCTTGTCGAGCTTTTGCCCAGGCGTGTCGTGCGACCGGATGCCGGCGGCGCGCTCGAGCTGCGCGACAAAGGGATGGAGCACACTGTTGGTATGGTAGGGCGAACACTGATATCGCACCCGGCGGTGCGCCCCCAACGAGGGGCTTTCGGACAGGGTTGCGACAATGCGCGACTTGCCGATGCCCGCTTCGCCAGAAATCAATACCATCTGGCCCTGCCCCTGCCATGCCAGCCGCTGGCGCGAGAGAGTGAACTCGATCTCGTCCCTGCGGCCGACAAAACCGATCGAGCGTACCGCGCGGACCGCCTCGAAGCGACTCTCGGATGCGATCGCCCCCTCCACCGCCCAGACTGCGATTGGTTCGGCTATCCCCTTGACCTCACGGCGGCCGAGATTGCGAAACGTGAAGAGATCACCAAGCAGCCGGCGCGTCGACGAAGCAACGACGACCGCGCCCGGTTCCGCCAGGCTCTGGAGCCGAGCGGCGAGGTTTGGTGTGTCGCCGACGGTTGCCTGCTCCTCTGATGCATCTCCACTGATGAGGTCACCGACCACCACAAGCCCTGTCGCAATTGCGATGCGCAGTTCAACCCGTTCGTCGGCGCCCGTTTTGAGCTGCCCAATTGCGGAGATAGTGTCGAGGGCAGCTCGTACTGCGCGCTCCGCATCATCCTCATGCGCGCGAGGATAGCCGAAATAGACGAGTATTCCGTCGCCAACGAACCTGGCTATCCTGCCGTCATAAGCGGCAATGACGCTCGCGCAGGCGGCGCGGTAGGCCCGGATCACTTCCCACATATCCTCGGGATCGAGACGCGCCGAGAGCGCGGTCGAGCCGACCAGATCGCAAAACATAACGGTGAGGTGGCGCCGCTCGGCGTCCTGAGGAGGGGTCGGCGATGCGATCAACGCGGCTGGATCGAGGTCGGCAATAGCACGCAGCATTTTGCGGCGATGGCCTAGCAGGACTCCGAGCTTTTCAAAGTCCTCGTCCATCAGTTCGGGGAGGACGCCCACGTCGATTCCATTCTGGGCAAAACGCTCTGCGTATTGCCCAAGCCCCAGTTTCTCGAGCCACTCCGCAATCTGCATTGGCTCCACCGATCGTGTGGTTGGCGGTTAGCAGGATTTTGGACCACGGCGCGGGGACGATATCCCAACACCGCCATGATGGCACGTCTTGTTTGTTGTGCGATAATTTAGGTTACTCAGTACCGACACGGCTTCCAAGCCGGGTCGCCGCCCGATGCGAACGACTGCGCTACCAAAAATCGTCTTCCCGCAGCGTTGGACGACAGAGGTTGCGATGAGTGGTCACTACTCACTCCGGACCTGAAATCGAATCCAACACTGCGGCTTGTGCACTCGTCATGACGCCAAGCAGACGTTCTTGCGTGAGGACAATTCCTTCATTGCTTGTCCATGCGCGCTTCGTAGTTGCGAGCCATCATGCCCGCCGCAACTTGGAGCGAGGAACCAACCACCCAACAGCCGGCAACAAAGGTTATCAGGCCATTGGCTGGGTTTTGATCAAGGACAAGGATGCTGACGGACAGAGTTGCGGCAATCGCGGCGCCGAACGTTCCAGCCGCACTCATGATCTCAGCCGGCTCGGAACCATTCCACTCTTCCGAGTTGCTCGAGATCGACTTCCGCGCGACACTGCGAGACAAATCAATTCCGACATAATAGCTGAGAGCTCCATAGAGCATCGTTATCAGCACGATCCAGCCGCTTTCAAACAGTCCGCCTTTCTCACGCAACAGGGTCGCACCCACATAGAGGCCACAGGAGGCCCCAACGGCTGCGAGCCCAATTCTTTCAAGAAGATGGGCCGACCTGATCAGACCGGAACGAGCGATCCGAAGATTGCCGGAGCCCCTCGTTAGGGAAAATGCGCTGGAAACTGCATCACTAATTTTCATTGGGGGTCTCCTTCTTAGGTAAGTAGCGGCCTACCGGCCGACCCCGAATAGAGGCAGCCTCGTGGACGCGTTTTGCGATTGCCTTGATTCCAATTTCTGAAAAATCTGTGCTGAGTGATGGGGCTGGCTTGCTCGTGAGCAAGACGAGAGCCAATCCAAAGCTGCGAGCACGCGGCTACGCAGGCATTGCATCTCACCCGTGTCGGTCAGTTAGGTCCGGGTGCGGCAATTTCTTGCGGGAGTGATAGCTCGAAAGAGAGTGATGAAATATGAGACGGTTCACATAACGCGGTTCCCCGTCGCTCTATCCGATCACAATTTCCGGAGGACAAGTCTGCATCGTCGCGAGACCCGGGAGCACGGGAGCACGGGAGCTGAATCAGTAAACAAGTTGTCCCGCGTCTCGCCGACATCAGATCTATCCCCTCATACCGTGTTTCGTGCACGTGAATTCCTGAAGCGCGAGCAAGCAATCAGCAGGATCGGACAAGGCAGCGCGGCTTTAGGAAAGACGCCGGCGCTCCGCCAGCCCTAACACACGGACATGCCGCTTTTGCCGGAGGCCAAGCCATGTCCGAACTTCCCACCCCCGCTGCAACACCCGCCGCGGTCGTCGATGCATTGAAGGCGGTCGCAGGCAATCCGCCGAAGGTGCGCGCGAGCTTCGCCAAGGGTCGATGTGTGCGCGGGACCTATGCCCCGTCCGACCGCGCGGCAGAGATTACGCGATCGCTGAGCTTCACAAAACCGTCGCGCGTGCTGGCGCGCTTCTCCGTCGGCGGCGGCAATCCCGGGGTGACCGACACCAACAACCTCGTGCTGCGCGGCTTCAGCTTCAGGCTGGGCGACGACGCCCATCGCTCGGACATCCTGACGGAAACCGCTCCGGTGCATTTTGCACGGACGCTCGACCAGATGCTCGCCTTCCTCGAGGCGCGCATTCCGGGTGCGGACGGCAAGCCTGACATCGAGAAGGTCCGGGCCTTTTCGGCAGCCAATCCTGAAACACTGAACCAGGCGAATTACGTCGCGGCACGCCGGCTGCCCGGCAGCTTTGCCGGCACGACCTATTGGGGCGTGCACTCCTTTCCCGCGACGAACGCGAAGGATGAGACCCGCTTCATCAAGTTCAAGGTCTCGCCGGTCGGCGGCGACGTCACCTTGAGCGAGGACGAAGCGAGGGCGAAGTCGGCCGATTTCCTGCATGACGATCTCGCGCGGAGGATCGTAGCCGGCGACGTCCGATTCAACGTGATGGCCTTGCTCGACCGTCCCGGCGATCCCACTATGGACGTGACCCTGCGATGGCCGGACGAGGACAACCGTGAGCAGGTGCGGCTGGGGACGATCGTCATCACCAGCCTCGAAGCCAACGCGGCCTGCGACGGCTCCATCTTCAATCCAGCCAATCTTGCCGACGGCATCGGCCATCCGCCGGACGAGATTTTTGCGGCGCGCCGCACGGCCTACACGATCTCGCTGGCGAAGCGTCGGTAACTTCAAGTCTTGTCCCGTCCACCATCCGTTTCTCGGCGCCATGCGCCCGGACTGACGCCGACGATGGACGAGAACACCCGCGTGAAATGGCTCTGATTGGCAAATCCGGCCGAGATGGCAATCTCGGATAACGGCAGGTCGCGGACTGTCATCAGTTGCTTGGCCGCCTTGACGCGCTGTTGGAGCAGCCATTGATGCGGCGGCAGGCCGGTGGAGATCCGGAATGCGCGTGAGAAGTGGCTGACTGACAGGCCAAGCTCGGTCGCGATCAGCTGCAGCGCGATCTTGCCCGAGAGATCGGAATCGAGCCGGTCACACGCACGCTTCACCTGCCATGGCGCGAGACCGCCGCGGCTCGGTTCCGCGGCCGGCTTCAGCCCACCATAGGTCTGGGCGACATGGGCGGTGAGCGCGAGCATCATGTGATCGACGAAAAGCTGGTTGGTCTCGTCGGGCCGACACAGTCCTTGCCGCAACGAGGCACCGACATGTCGAACGACCTCGTCGTCATGACCGACACCGGGCTCGTAGCTGAGCTCGCCTACGCGCGGCCCGCCCGGTTGCCTGGCAACGCTGTTGAGCGCCGAGCGCGGCAAATAGAAGAAGAGCGAGTGAAACGGCTTGTCGATCACATAGCGCGGGTCACGCTTGAGGTCGTACAGATAAGTCGCACCTGCGCGAACATCCGCCTTGGTGACGCAGCGGCCCTCCTCCCAGCATTCGCAATCCGGATAGTCGCGGAGTTTCAGGCTGAGGAGATAGGCATCTTCCGCAGCCAGCGATCCGGAAATATCCGGTGTCGGATCGTCGTTGCGGACTTCGGTGACCGCGAGCTCGGCGCTGTGCAGCGAACGCGTGATCAGGACCGGTGCTTGCTTGGAGCGAAGGCCCTGCCCGAGCCTCTGCCCGTAGACGCCTGCTTGTGTCATTCTAGTAAATCCATCCGTAAAGGCACGTCTTCGCCGGCCTTCCCGAGATCCGCGCATTATCGGAGATCGCCGGCCGACGGTCCAGCTGCAGCGCATAACACGAAGCTGGCGCGGCCAGCCGTCGCACCGGGCCGTGCCGCGATGATTTCATTGTGATTTCAGCGTGATGTCACCGGCCTGGCGTCGCGAAGGACACCACCGTTGACCTGCCCGGCAGATCGCGGGGCGACTTCATCGTGCATTTTGGAAATAATTTGCGGCCTGCGCACGTCAGTTGGACCATTCCTCGCCCCAGAGCTGGACGACATGGCCCGGCGACACCTCACGAAATTGACGCACGGGCGGCTGGTAATCGGGCGCGCGCACCGGGCTTCTGATCTCGTCATTCGTGGCCTCGCGCCTGGTGCCGCGGCGCGCTGGATCGGGCACTGGCACGGCCGCCATCAGCTTCTTCGTATAGGGATGCTGCGGATTTCCGAACAGGGCCGCGCGTGGACCGGTTTCGACGATCTCGCCGAGATACATCACCGCGACGCGATGGCTCATGCGCTCGACCACCGCGATATCGTGGGAAATGAAGAGATAGGCAAGTCCCATGCTGGCCTGAAGGTCCAGCATCAGATTGACGACCTGCGCCTTGACCGAAACGTCGAGCGCCGAGACCGCTTCGTCCGCGACGATCAGCTTCGGTCCGAGCGCGAGCGCGCGGGCAATGCAGATGCGCTGGCGCTGGCCACCGGAGAATTCGTGCGGAAAGCGCGCGGCCATGTCGGCGGTGAGACCAACGCGGACAAGCAGGTCGGCGACCTTCTCCCGTGCCTGCGACGCCGTGACGAGCCCGTTGGCGAGCAATGGGGCCGCAATCGCCGTTCCCACCGACATGCGCGGGTTGAGGCTCGCGAACGGATCCTGGAACACGATCTGCATCTGCTTGCGAAAGTCACGCAGGGTGCGGGCATTCATCGCCAGCACATCCTGCCCGTCCACCAGAACGGTGCCGCTGTCCGGCTCCGTCAGCTTGAGAATGGAGCGGCCCGTCGTCGACTTGCCGCAGCCGGATTCGCCGACCAGCGCCAGCGTCTCCCCGGCGCGCAAGGTGAAGGAGATGTTCTCGACCGCATGGACGCGGCCCGAGACCTTGCCGAACAGGCCCGAGCGGATTGGAAAGCGCGTCGTGAGGTTGGAGACCTCGAGCAGCGGTCGCTCGGCAATCGAGACCGTATCGGGCGTCTCCGCCGGCTCGTCAGAGGTCCCCGTCACCTTGTCGACGGTCGGAAAACGCATCGGCCGCGTCCGCCCGTCCATCGAGCCGAGGCGTGGCACGGCCGCGAGCAGCGAGCGGGTATAAGGATGCGAGGGTGAAGCAAAGATGCGCGCGGTCGCATCGGTTTCCACTGCCTGGCCGCCATACATCACCACGGTGCGGTCCGCGATCTCGGCCACCACCCCCATGTCGTGGGTGATGAAGAGGATCGACATCTCCTCTTCCTGCTGAAGCTCCTTCAGAAGCTCCAGGATCTGGGCCTGGATCGTGACGTCGAGCGCGGTGGTCGGCTCGTCTGCGATCAGCAGCCTCGGCTTGCAGGCCAGCGCCATCGCGATCATTACGCGCTGGCGCATGCCGCCGGAGAAGCGATGCGGATGCTCGTGGAAGCGCGATTTCGCCGCAGGTATCCGCACGCGGTCGAGCAGGCATATGGTCTCGACCTCCGCCGCCGCGCGCGACAGGCCGCGGTGCTGGATCAGTGCTTCCGCAATCTGGAAGCCGATGGTCAGCACCGGATTGAGGCTCGTCATTGGCTCCTGGAAGATCATGGCGATTTCGTTGCCACGAACATCCTTCATGCTCGCTTCGGGCAGCGTCAGCAGGTCGCGACCGGCAAGCCGGACGCTGCCTTCGACGCGGCCGTTCTCCTTCGGAATGAGCCGCATGATCGAGAGCGCAGTGACGCTCTTGCCCGAACCGGACTCGCCGACGATCGCCACGGTTTCCCGCGAGGCAATATCGAACGACACGTCGCAGACGACGGGAATCCATCGCCGCTCACGCAGGAAGGACGTCGTCAGGCCGGAAACCGACAGCACCGGCGACTGCGCGTTGGCAGCGATTTGATCAGCTCCGCTTGCGCCCATGCTCATGCCAGTGTCCTAATAGCCGCGACTACGATCGACACGCCCCGGCAATTCTTCACCGCGGCGGTGGCGCGCAATCACATCCAGCACGAAATCGACCGCCGTATCCGGCGTCGTCATGCTGGCATTGTGCGGCGTGACCAGGATGCGCGGATGGCTCCAGAAAGGGTGACCCGCAGACAGCGGCTCCGGCTCGGCGACATCGAGGACAGCACCCGACAACGCGCCGCTGTCGAGCGCCGCGAGAAAGTCGGCTTCGACCAGATGCGGGCCACGCCCGACGTTGACGAGCGACGCGCCGCGCGGCAGGCGCGCGAACAAGTCCGCATTGAGGATGCCGCGGGTCTCATCCGTCAGAGGCAACAGGCAGACGAGAATGTCGGTCTGCGCAAGGAAATCCGGCAACGTCCCCATGCCCGTATAACAGGTGACGCCGTCGATCTCGCGCATCGATCGGTTCCAGCCGAGTAGTGGAAAGTCGAAAGCCGTGAGGCGTTCGAGCACGGCCTGGCCGAGTTGGCCGAGACCCATCACGCCGACGCGCCGCCGCTTCGCCGGCGTGATCCGGATCTCGCGCCAGACCTGCGCCTTCTGCTGGGCGATGAAGTGCAGGAGATCGCGATGCAGGGCGAGCACCGCCATGGTGACGTATTCGACCATGGTCTCGGCGATGCCAGGCTCCAGCATGCGAACGAGCGGAATGTGCGCTGGAAGTTTTTTCGCGTCGAACTGATCGACACCCGCACCGACCGAGAAGACCAGCTCGAGATTTGGGAAAGTCGTCGCGATGTCGTCGGGCGGCACCCACGCCACGAGATAGCGGATGTCGGCGGGATCGCCGATGTCGGGCCAGAGCCGGAATGGCACATCGGGCGCGCGCTCGGCGAAGAAGCCCGCCCATTCAGCGCCCCGAACCATGTTGGCCTTGTAGAGAACCGTCATGCCGCCAAAACTCTCAGAACGGGCTGACCGGCGCGAGCCGGCGGCCGTCGATCAGGCGCTTGTGGCTGTAGGCCGCGGGATCGACCAGCGGCGTCGCGCCCGTCACGATGTCCGCCGCGAGCTTGCCGGCCGCAGGACCGATGCCAAAGCCGTGGCCGGAGAAGCCGGTGGCAAGGAAGAAGCCAGGCATGGCATCGACCGGCGAGATGACCGGAATGGTATCCGGCGTGCAGTCGATCGTCCCGCCCCAGGCTTCCGCGATCTCGATGTCCTTCAATTCAGGGTTCGACTTGATCAGCGAAGCCAGCGCGGCATTGACCAGCGACATGTCAGGCGCGGGATCGCGCACCCGCTCGGTCTCGAATGGCGACGGCTTGTCCAAGCTCCAGTTCGTGCCGCGCATGAGCTGGTCGAAGAAGGATTTGCCGAACGACAGTTTCAACCCATTCTTGCGATGCAGATAGGTCGGCCAGAAAGTTCGCGCGTACCGGAACAGATCAGGCGACAGTTCGACCGTGCCGCGGTTGCGTAGCGCCAGGGTAAAGCCGCCGTCGAGGCGGCGGCGGATGCAATAGAAATCGGTGCCGAGCGCACCGGAGGTGATCTCCGGCCCCGGCGTGGTCCGGCACGCGGTCGCATTGACGAGGCCGATCGGCAGCTCGATGCCGTGGCGACGGCAGAATAGCGACGACCAGGCGCCGCCGGACAGCAGCACCGATTGCGTGCGAACGGTGCCCTTCTCGGTGACGACGGCGCTCACCCGTCCACCTTGCGTCTCCAACCCACGCGCGGCGCAGCCCTGATGAATCGTGACGCCGTGCTTTCGCGCGGCGGTCGCAAGCGCCGGCACGGCCATTGAGGGCTCGGCGCGCCCGTCGCTCGGCGTGTGCAATCCGCCAACCCATGTCTCGGCATTGCCGGGCAGGCGCTCGGCGACCTCCGCCGGCGTCAGCACGGTCGAGTGAACCTGCATCTCGCGCGCCGTTGCGGCCCATCGCTCCCAGCTGGCGAGCTCGTCCTTGCTCTTGGTCAGGAACAGCACGCCGGTACGGCGGAAGCCGGCATCGACGCCGGCATCGTTTTGCATGTCTTCCCACAGCCGCAGCGCCTCGCGGGCCAGCGGGATCTCCTCACGCGCGCGGCCCTGCTGGCGGCACCAGCCCCAATTGCGGCTCGACTGCTCGCCGCCGACATGGCCCTTCTCGACCAAGGCGACGGAGAGGCCCTTCTTTGCGAGATGATAGGCCGCGGAGACGCCAATGACGCCGCCGCCGATGACGACGACATCCACCTGCGCTGGCAGGCGCTCGTCACTGTTTATGCGGGTGAGCGGCGGGGACATGGGAAACTCCAGATATTCAGTTCGATCGAGACAGCTCGGCTCGTCGCTAGTTTGCAGATCATGGGATGTTCATCCGCGGATCGAGCGCGTCGCGCAGGCCGTCGCCGAGGAAGTTGAAGCTCGTCACCGCAAGCGTGATGGCGAGGCCCGGTGCAATCGCGAGCCAGGGCGCGCTGGTGAGATAGATCTGCGCGTTATTGAGCATGTTGCCGAGGCTCGCGGCCGGCGGTTGGATGCCGTAACCGAGATAGCTGAGATAGGATTCGAGCAGAATGGCCTTGGCCACGTTCAGCGTCGCCGCCACCACGATCGGCGCGATCGCATTGGGTACGAGCTCGCGGAACATGATCCGCAGATTCGACGAGCCGAACGCGAGTGCAGCAACCGCAAACTCGCGCTCCCGCAGCGAGCGCACCTGGGCCTCGACGACGCGGGCCACCCACATCCAGGCGGTTGCCGCGATCAGCACGGTGGTGGTGATGAAGCCGGGCTCGATGAGCGCCGCGAGCGCAAGCAGCAGGAAGATGGTCGGAAAGCAGAGCATGGCATCGACGAGCCGCATCAGCACCGCGCCGACCACGCCGCCATAGAAGCCGGCGAAGGCCCCGACGACGATGCCCACCGCCATCGCCATCACCATCGCGACGAAGCCGATCGACAGCGAGACGCGCGCGCCCATCATCAGCCGCGCCAGCACGTCGCGGCCGAGTTCGTCGGTGCCGAGGATGTGCGCGCCCGACAGCGGCGGTGCGAACCGCTTCATGATATCGATGTAGGTGTCGTCGAACGGCAGGAGGTACGGGCCGAATGCCGAACCGAGAACAAGGACGAGAATGATCACCGCGCCTGCAAGTGCAAGCCGGTGCCGACGAAATCGCCGCCACGCGGCCTGGCCGGGTGCGGGTTGAGCGCTGGACAAGTCTACGGTCGTCATCCCTAGCCCACCCGGATGCGCGGATCGACGACCGCATAGAGGATGTCGGCCAGCAGCGACCCGATCAGCACCATGATCGCCGAGAACATCAGAATGCCCATCACCACGGGATAGTCGCGATATCCGATGGAATCGAGGAACAGCCGGCCCATGCCGGGCCAGGTGAACACGGTTTCAGCGACCAGCGCACCACCGAGCAGCGTCGGAAACTGAAGGCCGCCCATCGTGATCATCGGCAGCAGCGCGTTACGCAAGGCGTGAACCGTAAGGATTCGCCATTCCGGCATGCCCTTGGCGCGCGCGGTGCGAATGTAGTCCTGGTTGATGACTTCGAGCATCGAGGAGCGCATGAAGCGGCCCCACATCGCGGTCTCCACCAGCGCCAGCACCAGCGCCGGCGCAATGAGATGATGGAGCAGATCGAGCAGGGAGCCATCGCCGACGGTCTGCCGGTTGCCGGCCGGCAGCCAGCCGAGCTTCACCGAGAACACATAGATGGTGACGAGGCCGAACCAGAAGGTCGGGATCGACAATGCGATCATGGCGCCGACGGTTGCGAGCGAATCGAACAGCGAATAGCGGCGCAGCGCACCGAGCACGCCAATCCAGCAGCCGAGCAGCACCGCGATGATGGTCGCAGTCGCCATCAGTTCCAGCGTGGCGCCGAGATGCGACGAGATCACCGCCAGCACCGCCTCGCCGTCACGATACGAGCGGCCCCAATCGCCCCTCAGCATCCGGCCGAACCAATCGAGATACTGGATCGGCAGCGAACGATCGAGGCCGAGTTGCCGCGTGACGCGGTCGAGATCCTCCTGCGTCATCTGCGCGGACGCCGCGAATTGCGAGAGCGGACCGCCGGGCGCCAGATGCAGGATGGCGAAGCCGATCGCGGACACGATCACCAGCAGCATGATCGCCTGCGCCAGGCGATTGGCGACGTAACGGGCCATCTCAGGCGATCTCGCGCGCCTGAACCATCAGGCCCAATACCATTCGCGAATGTTCCAGCAGTTGATCGACATGTTGATGTTGGGACGGAAGCCTTGCAGCCCTTCCTTCACACCTTCGGCGATGAAGCCCTGGAACAGCGGCAGGATCGCGAGGTCGTCGCGGATGAGCTTTTGCAGAGCGCCATAGGTCGTCTTGCGCTGCGCCAGATCGAACTGCTTGGCACCTTCGGCGAGAAGCCGATCCGCCTCCGGGTTGCGATACTGATAGGTGTTGTAGCCGCGGCCACCTTTGGCAGGAATGGCGCCGGAGCCGAAGCGGGGCGTCACGTCGGGGTCGCTGCCGAGCATGAAATTCACTCCCACGATCACCGAATTGAATTTCGATTGCTGCCAGAAGTCGCCCCAGATCACGGCGGCCGGCATGTTGTTGACGCGCATCGCGGCACCGATCGCGCGCCAGTCCTGGATCAGCAGCTGCTGGGTCTGCTCACGCACCGCATTGCCCGACGTCGTTGAATTGGTGAATTCGAGCTTGACGCCGCCTTTCTCGCGCACGCCGCCGGCGCCGCGGACCCAACCGGCCGCATCGAGCAGCGTGTTGGCCTTGGCCGGATCGTATTTGTGCTGCGGCAGTCCCTGCTGGAACGACCAGGCCTGTTGCGGCACGAAGCTTTCGGTCTGCGTCGGCAAGCCGTAGTTCAGCGCGTCGATGATCGCCTGCTTGTTGATCGCGAGATACAGCGCCTCGCGCACCGTGCGGTCCGCCAACGCGCCGAACTCCAGATTGGGCGCGATGTGCTCCACCGACGACGTGGATGAGACGAAGATCTTGCGGCCCTTCAGCGTCTTCGCTTCCTGCACGAAGTTCGGCAGAATGCCTTGCAGGCCGGTGTAATCGACCTGGCCGGTGCGGAACTGGGTGTAGAGCACGGTCAGGTCTGGAATGTATTTGAACACCACGCGCTCAACGTAGGGTCCCTTGGCGTGATAGCCGGTATGGGCATTCAACTGAATGTGGTCGCCCGGCACGCGCTCGCCCCAGCGGAACGGTCCGGTGCCGACAGGCGCATTGTGGAACGGCGAGGCGTTCGGATCGGTCACCTTCTCCAGGATGTGCTTGGGCACGATGAAGGTCAGCGATCCCAGGATCGACATATAGGGCGAATAGGGAGCTTCCATGCGCCAGTGAATCTCGTCGGGCGCGACGATCTTGATGTCCTTGACGAGACTATGGCCGACGCGGCTGCGCGCGCGAAAATCGGGGTTGTTGATCAGCTCAAGCGAGAACTTCACGTCCTCGGCCGTGAACGGCGTGCCGTCGTGCCATTTCACGTCGCTGCGGAGCTTGATCTTCCAGGTCAGGCCGTCGGCCGAGAGGCCGCCATTCTCGACCGTCGGGACTTCGCGGGCGAGGTCGGGAACGAACTTGCCGTCGGGATCGATGAACCAGAGCGGCGAGAACACCTGCCACCAGATGCCCTGATCGACTTCGATGCCCGGCATCAGGGGATGAAAGACCGTCGGCTCCTGCGACAGCGCCGCGATCACCTGTCCGCGCGGCTTGTCCGGCGGATTGGTCGGGCGTTCTGTCTGCGCAAATGCGTTGCCCGATAGCGTCCATCCCGCCGCGGCGCCGGCCCCGAGCTGAAAGATCTGACGGCGATTCGGATTGCCGAGATGCAGTGCCCCAACGCCGAACTTCCCGGTGTCGTCCGCCATGACCACTCTCCGTTGTCGCACGCGGCACCGTCTCCCGGGCCCGAGACCCCGGCAAAGGGACAGGAATGGGCTTTAGTGCTTCTAAATTTTCTATCAAAAGTTCATCACGACTAAATACAGCTGTCAATCATATTGCTAGGATGCGCGACCTTTTCACTCCGACTGAAGCTCCGGAACGTCATTGTCCGGGCTGAGATGATGCATGGGAGAGCGACATGGATGGTCGCGGCGAGATCAACGATCCGAAGGATGCCCCGCCGACCGAAGCCGACGATGCCGTCGACCAGCGCCTCGGCGAGACCGTGCGGCTGCTGCGGCAGCGCGCGGGCCTGTCGATCCAGGACGTCGCCAAGAAGACCGGCCTCTCCAACGGCATGATCAGCCAGCTCGAACGCGCGCGCGCCATGCCGTCGATACGCACGCTGCGCCTGCTCAGCATCGCGCTCGACGTTCCCATCTCCTATTTCTTCGAGACCACCGATCCCGCCGACGTGCAGCGCTATATCGTGCGCAAGAACGGCCGGCGCCTGCTGCGGCTCACCGCCAGCGGCGTCGTCAAGGAAGCGCTGACGCCGGCAGACAAAGGCCAGCTCGAATTCTACGAGCTCACGCTCAATCCCGGCGCCTCGTCCGGCACCGACTTCCTGCAGCACACCGGCGAGAAGGCGGGCTACATCCTCTCAGGCAGCCTGCGGCTGTGGCTCGACAACCAGGCCCATCTGCTCGACGCCGGCGACAGCTTTCGCTTTCCGAGCATCGTGCCGCACATGTTCGACAACCCGACCCAGCAGACGGCCCGCGTGATCTGGGTGACGACGCTGCGCCAGACCGATTCGCCGGCAGGTTGAAAGCGCCGCCAGCCCGGCACCACCGCAAATTGCCCCTCGACGCTGCCGCGCGGAATCTGTAGCTCACATCTGTAGCTCACGTGGAGCCGGTCATTGACAGGGCGGACACGAGGGTCTGCCACTGACGCGTTGGTGTGAGACCATGAAACTCAGGCGGCTTCTGACACTCGCGATGGCCGCGCAGGTCATCGTGACCGCGGCGGCTCTCCTCGTCTCCTATGCCGCGACCGGAACCGGGTTCGGCATTGCCCAGATCGTCGCCATGCTCGCAAGCGGCGCCATTGCGGTCCTGCTCGCTCGTCTGTGCACGCGCGCGATCGAAACGGCGCAGGAAAAACGGGCCGCCGCGCTACTGACCGAGCAGGCGCGGGCCAGCGCACAGATGACGCAAGCGGTCATCAAGACCGCGCTCGATGCCTTCGTTCAGACCGACCAGAACGGCATCGTGCTGGAATGGAGCCTTCAGGCCGAGGCCCTGACGGGATGGACGCACAAGGAGGCGCTCGGCACGGACGTCGTCAATCTCCTCATCGCCGAGCCGCTGCGCGACGGCTTCAGGCAACGCATGATGCGGCTGCTGCCGGAATTGTCGGATACGCCGATCGGCATCCGGTTCGAAGCGACCCTGCTGCACCGGGACGGCGACGAGATCCTGATCGAGGCCTCCAGCACGGCGCTCCACATCGGGGGGCGCACCCTCATCAACAATTTCGTCAAGGATGTCACCCAGAAGCGCGCCGCCGAGGAGCAGCTGATCCAGGCCCAGAAGATGGAGGCGATCGGTCAGCTCACCGGCGGCATTGCGCACGAATTCAACAACATGCTCACCGTGATCACGGGCACGATCGAGATCCTCGCCGACGCCGTGAAGGATAATCCGCCGCTCGCGACCATCACCAAGCTGATCAGCGACGCCGCCGATCGCGGCGCCGCGCTGACGTCGAGCCTGTTGTCCTTTGCCCGCAAGCAGGCGCTCAAGCCGGCCGAGAGCGACATCAACGAGCTGCTCGAAGAGCTCGCAAAGCTGCTGCTGGCAACCTTCGACAAGAAGATCGAGATCGTGACCCGGCTCGACGGCAACATTTGGCTCGCCCTCGTCGATCGCGGCCAATTGAGCTCGGCGCTTCTCAACCTCGCGATCAACGCCCGCGACGCGATGCTGGACGGCGGCAGACTGACGTTGACGACGCGCAACGTCGTGTTCGGCGTCCGCGAGGCCGTGGCGGTCGGGGCCGGCTATGCCGGCGACTATGTCGAGATCGAGATAGGCGATACCGGCACTGGCATTCCGCCGGCCATTCTGGAGCGGATCTTCGATCCCTTCTTCTCGACCAAGGACATCGGGAAGGGCACCGGGCTCGGGCTCAGCATGGTGTTCGGATTCATCAAGCAGTCCGGTGGCGGAATCAAGGTCGCTTCCGAAGAAGGACGCGGCACGACTTTCACGATCTATCTGCCGAAGGCGGAGGCGAGCACGCTTCGCCCCACCGGCTATGACGAGCGCAAGGTCGTGGGCGGGACGGAAACCATTCTTTGTGTCGAGGACGACCGCGACGTCCGCCAGTACGTCACGGTTCAGCTCGAAAGCCTCGGCTACAAGGTCATCTCGGCCGCCAATGCAGCCGAGGCACTGGCCATCGCGGCCGAAGGCACGCCCTTCGACCTGCTTTTCACCGACATCGTGATGGCCGGCAGCTTGAACGGACGAGAGCTCGCCGACGAGATGGTGGCATCGCGCCCCTCGCTGCGGGTGCTCTTCACGTCGGGCTATGCCTACGACGCCCCGCATGCGCAGGGGCGCGCCACCAAGGGCGCACCGCTTCTGACAAAGCCCTACCGCAAGGCCGAGCTCGCGCGCATGCTGCGCCGCTCTCTCGACACCGCTGTCGACGACGCGGGCGATCCGATCCCGACGCCCTATTCCGTGCAGGCCGATCTCGAAGGCTTTCTGCGCAGGCAGGCGGCTGAACGCGATGGCGCGACAAGGTCGCGGAAGACCTAGGCCATCCGCTGCGAATTCCAACGCGGGTGGCATGGTTGAATGGTCAATCAACGACAAGCTAAAAGACTGCGACGATCAGTATTGCTGGGGCGATGTTACTCAGGCGACGACGTTCAAATGATGCCGCGTCTTCGCGCCGCGCGCTCCCCAACCGACATCGGGAAGCCGCCGGCGCATCAGCTCATCTTCCGCCGCAGCGTCGCTGACGGCGTCTCGCCGAATTTTTCGCGATAGGCGCCGGCCATGCGGCCGAGATGGGTGAAGCCGAGATCGAAGGCGATCTCGGTGATCGAAGTGTCCAGCTCGGCTTGCGTGAGCCGGGTGTGGAGATTGGCGAGGCGCATGTCGAGCAGCATCTGCGAGATCGACACGCCGAAATGACGGCGGAAACCGAGCTGTAGCGCGCGGATGCCGATCCCGGACTCACAGGCGAGGTGCGCAACGTCGAGCGGCTCGCAGGCATTCGCCGCGAGGCAGTCCCGCGCAGTGTGCAGCGCGCGCGGCAGACGCTCGCCCTGGCCCGAGAACGTTCTGATCGCGTCGGACAGGCCGTGCCGCTGGCCGTCGAGGAGGTAATGAAGCAGCGCCTCGCGCCAGCCCGCGGTCGCGACCGGTGAAAGCCTGCCGGACGGTCCGAGACCTTCGGCGAGCATCATCAGCTCGACGAGCTTCGCCGCGAGGCCGCGCGCGGCCGGCACGTTCAGGTCGAGCGTAGGGTCGAACTCGACCGCGCCGGTCGCCCTGCCCGACAATGCCGCTGCGCGCTGCTCGACCATGCGGCGGTCGAGCAGCAGGATCGCTTGCGCCGACTCGGTCCAGATCATCCGGGTCGGGATGGTCGGCGACAACAGCGACGCCGTCCGTTCCGGCGCTGTCTCGAGTTCGCGGGTACCTGCGCGGATACGGGCCGTGCCGGCGAGCGGGATCTGCACCAGGAAGAAGCGGTCGAGGCAGCCGGGATCGATGGTGACGGATCCGCCATAGGCGACATAGTTGATGGAAAAGCCGTCGAAGGCGGCACAATTGTGCCTGGCCGAGAAGCCCGACCTCCGCATCGGCGTCAGATCATGCGGGCAGAAGATGCGCCCGACCTGCTCGGCCGCCTCGTCGGCGTCGTCGGTGGTGACGCGGGCGAAAGCCGCGAGCCTTTCGGCCGCGGATCGAGGCGTGCTCATTTCCAGCTCGGCTGCGGACATCGCCGACCACGCTTGGCATCACGGAATATTTTAAACCTATAATAGTTCCCCGTCCCCGGAAAGAGCCCTGTCGCAAAAACGTCGTGCCGCACGGCACAGGACGTGTCCGGATTCGTTTAGCGGATAGACAGCAGCCCGCGCCTGACCGAAGCTCCACCCTCGTCGGGATCCACGATGGAGGCGAGCCATGACTGCACTCGAGAAGGGCATTACCGCGAACGGCACGGGCTATGGCGGCAAGACCTGGAATATTCTGGGCCAGGTCTATTTTCCCAAGGCCGTCACCGATTCCACCTTTGCCTTCGAGACCAACAGCGAGCCGGGCCAGTTCGTGCCAGTGCACATCCATCCGACCCAGGACGAATTCATCCTGGTGCAGGAGGGCACGCTCGACCTCAAGCTCGACGGCAAATGGGTCAAGGCCAACGCCGGCGATCTCGTGCGCCTGCCGCGCGGCATCCCGCACGGCTATTTCAACAAGTCCGACAAGCCGGCCCGCGCGCTGTTCTGGGTCTCGCCGATGCAGAAGCTGGAGGCGCTGTTCAACCAGCTCCACAATCTGGCCGACCCCGCCGAGGTCGTGCGCATCTCGGCCCTGCACGAGGTCGACTTCCTGCCGCCTGAAGCCAACGACTAGGCGGCCGCCCCACTCCCATTTCTGTTTCGTCGCAGGTCCAGCGGCGGCGCAGCGCGGCCGAACGCGGCCTGCTGTGCCCAGAACATTCGAGCTCGCGAGCAATCCCATGGTCAACCCAAAGCATGTCTGCGTGATCGGCGCCGGCGTCTCCGGCCTTGCCGCCGCAAAGGCGTTCTCGACCCGCGGTCACCGGGTCACCATCATTGAACGCAGCGCCGATCTCGGCGGCGTCTGGGAGCCGGCGCGCTCCTATCCGGAGGTGCAGACCCAGAGCCCGAAGGAGCTCTACCGCTACACCGACCGCGCCATGCCCGAAGCCTATCCGGAATGGCCGACCGGATCGCAAGTCCACGCCTACCTCGCCGACTACGCACGAATTTTTGGCCTCGACCGTATGCTGCGTTTCAACACCAGCGTGTCGGGCATGGCGCGACGCGCCGACGGCAGACCAGGCTGGACGCTCGCGCTCTCGGACAAGAGCGGCGCCAGCACAGCTGAGGATTTCGACTTCGTCGCGGTCTGCACCGGACAGTTCAACGAGCCGCGGGAGCTGCACTGCCCAGGCGAAGACGGCTTTCTAGCACAGGGCGGGCAGATCCTGCATTCATCGAAATACAACGATCCTCAAGTGGTGAAAGGACGGCGCGTCGTCGTGCTCGGCGGATCGAAATCGGCAACCGACATCGCGGTGAACGCCGTGAAAGCGGGCGCGCGTGAGGTGACGATCGTGATGCGCGAGCCGGTCTGGCGCATTCCTTATTTCATCGGCGGTCTCGTGAACTTCAAGCGCATCCTCTACATCCGTGCGCAGGAGGAGATGTTTCCGGGCTGGGGCATCGGCGCGATGTCGCGCCTTGCGCATCGCATCGCAGCACCGTTCGTCTGGGCAAACTGGCGCGGGCTGGAAAGCCTGTTGAAGGCGCAGCTCAAGCTGAAGCAATGCAACATGGTGCCGAAGGAGCGGATCGAGGACGGAGTCAACTGCTCGGTGCCGATCGCAACACCCGGCTTCCATCCGATGGTAGCCGACGGCCGCATCAAGGCCGTGTTCGGCAGCTTCGATCATTACGACGGTGACACCATCGTGATGAGCGGCGGCGAGCGCGTGGCGGCCGATGTCGCGGTGCTCGCGATCGGCTACAAGCTCGGCGTGCCATTCCTGCCCGCCGCGTACCAGGCAAAACTGGTCGATGCGGATGGGCAGTACCGGCTCTATCGCCTGATCGCCAATCCCGACCTGCCGGAGCTCGGTTTCGTCGGTTTCAACTCCTCGTTCTGCACCGTGCTCTGCGCCGACCTCGCCGCCAACTGGCTGGTCCGTTACGCCGACGGACAGCTCGCACGCCAGCCGACCGCGCAACAGATGCGCGACAACATCGAGATGATGCTGCACTTCAAGCGGGTCGAACGGCCGGCTGCGGGCGTCTATGGCGGCCTCTGCGTCGCGCCCTATCACTACCGTCACTTCGACGAGCTGATGGCCGACATCGGCGCCAAGGAGCAGAAGCGCGGCGGGCTCGCGGGCCACTTCCGGCCGCCGGACGCGGACGCCTATGCGCGGTTTCTCGCCTCCGCGCCGGATTACCAAGCGGCGTGAGGCCGCGAATTCGGGCCGAGTGGGATTTGCCGCTCGCCAGCCCTCGCCTCCGATGCTTACGATCCCCTTGGCCATCGAATCGACAGGCCCAGGGAACCGGCCATGAGAGCACGACATCGCGCCGCCGCAGTCATAACGGCGCTTGGGCTGATCCTTGCGACCTTCGTCCCGAGCCTGGCGCAAACGCTCACGGCCAGGCAATCGGAGGCGGTTGCGACCTACGAGCGTGCGCTCGGCGATTTCAAAGCGATTCTCTCCGAGCGGCGCCGCCAGATCGACGCCAAACAGCCGCTGCCGAACCTGCCGGGCCAGGCGCTCTATCTGGCACGCGTCGCCGTGATCAGTGCTTACAAGGATCTCACCGACGTCATGCCGTCGCGGACCGGCAGGCCCAACAAGTTCGAGATCCCGCCGGCCTATTTCGATGCCGACATCGAACCGCTGGTGGACGAATACTCAAAGCTGTTCGAGATCATGGAAGCGCCGCCGGCCGGCGCGCAGAACTCGGCGACACCGTTCAAGGACGTGGTGGATCTCGCGGTCGCGATCGCACGCGCCAAGGGGTTGGCGCCTGACCACGCCGAAGCCGCGGGCCGGATCAGTCTGGGGCTGTTCTTCGCCGAGACCAACGGCAAGCAGAACGTCCGCAACGGGCGCTCGAACACCTATATGGGCAGCTTCCAGACCGGCCCGTCCGAGGACCGCAACGGCCATAGGAAATGGGACGCCATCAAGGGCGAGATCGCGGCCGCCGATCCCGGGTTGAGCGCGCGCGACGACAAGGAGGAGGCGCGGGCCCGCGGCACCGATCATCGCTTCAATCACTGGACCAACGTGCGCGACGGCCTGATGAACGCGCATGCGGATATTTTCCGGGAGATCCCAGGAATCGTGAAGACGCTGCCCGACCCGATCGACCAAATGAAGCTGTTCGAGCTGATCCAGATCGTTCCCACGCCGACGCGGGCGGCGCTCAGGTCCGGCGATCTCCTGAACTACAGGGTGTCCAGTCCGACGATCATGAAGCACCTGCGCAACAACAGCATCTTCGCATTCGGACAGGCCGACCGGGCGCGCACCTCGGCAAGCTTCCGGGAAATCCTTGGCGCGATGTGGCTGTTCAAGCGGAAGTTCGAGAAGGCGATGGCGAAATACGCGGAGATCAAGCCACGCTGAGGGGCCTCGCCGCGTGGCACGCGACTGAGAGGCTAGCTCCCGCCTTGTAGCCGTCCGTCGGCGTCTTCAAAGGCAAACGCTCGCCACCTGGTCATTGCGTCCTGCGCCCGGTGCATTTAGCTTCTCCGGACAAGAACAAATCTCGGGGGGACATATGACAGCCGCTCTTCGCAAGCGCACGCGCCGTGCCGCATGTGCTTTGATCTCAACATCCCTGGCGGGCCTCGCCAATTTCGCCGCGCACGCCGAGATCGTCGTCACGGCCAATGACGGCAAGATGGTGCTCGAGAACGGCAGCGCCCTGGTGCGCAAGCAACCACTGCCGGACACGGTGAGCGTCATCGACTTCACCGACGGTGCCTTGAAACTTCTAGGCGAGGTGCCCGCCCCGGCCAGCGTCGTCGGACCGCCGCCGAGCGTGGCAATTGCGCCGGATGGCGCGTTCGCCCTCGTTACCGGCGCGATGAAGCTCGATCCCGCGGATCCGACCAAGACGGTGCCCGACGACAAGCTTTCGGTCATCGACCTGAAATCCACGCCGCCCAAAGTACTGGCGACCTTGCAAGCCGGCGCGGGCGCTGCCGGCGTTTCGATCAACCGCGCGGGCACGCTGGCGCTGGTTGCGAACCGCAGCGAAGGAACGGTCTCGGTCTTCACCATCAGCGGGGGCACGCTTGCGCCCGTCGGCAAGATCTAGCTCGGCGACGCCAAATCAGGCCCCAGCCACGCGGTCTTTTCCCATGACGGCGCGACCGCGCTGGTCACGCGCGACGGAGACAGCAAGATCTCGCTTCTGACTGTGGACGGGAGCAAGGTCGAGTACGCCAAGCGCGATCTCTCCGCGGGCATCCGCCCCTACGACATCGATGTCACCGGCAGCGCCGCCGCCATCGTCGGCAATGTCGGCGCCAGCAGCGGCGACAACGACTCGATCAGCCTGATCGACATGACGGCGAAACCGATCCGCGTCGTCACGACAGTCACCGTCGGGCAGACGCCGGAAGCCGTGAAGATGTCCCCGGACGGCAACTACGTGGCCGTGACCGTCATGAACGGTTCGAACAAGCCGTCGGCGTCGCCGTTCTTCAACGATTTCGGCCTGCTCAAGGTCTACAAGATTTCGGGCACTGACCTTACGCCGGTGACGGAAGCGAAGATCGGCCATTGGTGCCAGGGCATGGTGTGGTCCAAGGAGTCCAAATATGTCGTGGCCCAGTGCATGGTCGAAAACGAGCTGATCGCCTTCTCGTTCGATGGCAAGGCGCTGAACAAGACATCCACGCTCAAGATGCAAGTGAGCCCCGCGGGCATCCGCACCGCGGAGCCGTAGGGCCGGAGCGCGGCGCAGTCATCCTGCGCCGCCGTCCTATTCGGTGCGGATCGGCGCGTCCTTCAGGCCATTGCTGTCGTAGGCCTTGCGCAAGGTGCCATTCGTCACCGCCTCGTTCATGAATTTGGTGACGAAGGTCAGCGCTTGGGGGTGGCCGAGCGGTACAGCGACCGCCGTGACGGTCTTCTTGAAGGTCTCGTCGAGCACGCGCGTGCCCGGGATCTTCTGCGCCATCTTGTTGAGCTGGTCGCGCGACAGCGCAAACGCATCGATCTGGCCGCTGCTGAGGAGGCCGAAGATCTCGTCATAGGTCTGATAGCCCGTGACCTTCGCATTCTTCAGATGCGCGGCCGCGCCGCGCATCGTGGTCGTGGCGTTCACGGCCGCGACCTTGATGCCCCCCTGATCGAGCGTGGCGAAATTGGTGACGTTCGAGCCTGATTTGACGATGTAGGTGGCGTCCGCGACCTCGTAGATCGGGCCGAACATCATCCTGCTCTCGCGCTCAGGATCTTTGGGCAACCAGGTGACGTCCCAGTTGCCGTTCGATGCCGCGTCAGTGATCTGCCCTGAATTCTGGTACACGACATATTCAACGGGCACGCCGAGTTGCCCGGCCATCTCCCTGCCGAGATCGACCGGCACGCCGGCATAGCCGTCTCCGGTCTTGGTGGACCAGAACGCGCCGCCAGCCAGGCTGATCGCAATCGCGACCCGCAGCTTGCCGGTCGGTGCGATCTCGTCCTTAAGTCCATCGCCTAGCGCGGGCATGACGACCGCCGCTGCGAGAATGAGGCCGGCAAGGACCGACTTAAGGACCGACGTGGGCATGTCATGATCTCCCGACCTTTTCTTCTTGTATTCTTCTCTTGTTCGTCCCGACCGCTTCGCGCGCCGTCGCTCGGCCTGTGACATAGTTCTGGTCGATCGGGTGCGCGATAAAAAGCGGTTTGTGATGGCAAAACTGCCAAAGGCCACAGCGCGGTCCGCAGCGCAAGGCCGACGACTGCCATGGCTATGGTGTTCCACGTCCGGGCATTTGTTGGTAGCCTCCCGCCTCGATAGACAGCAACCGGGGGCCACCGAATGACCTGCGCGAATCCCGCATCTCCCGCACGGCGCAACGAAGCGTGGAGACATGTCGGGCAGGCACTGGCCGCCGCGATGGCCGTGGCCGCGCTCGCCGGCTGCGAGGACAAGAACAGTTTCGTCGCTCCGCCGCCGCCCAAGGTGGACGTCGCCGCGCCGGTGCAGCGCCCGGTGACGCGGTATGTCGAGGCCACCGGCAACACCGCGCCGTTCAAGAATGTCGATCTCGTCGCGCGCGTGCAGGGATTCCTGCAATCGATCGACTACCAGGACGGCGCCTTCGTCAAGCAGGGCACCCAGCTGTTCACGATCGAGCCCGAGACCTACAAGCTCAAGCTCGACCAGGCGCGGGCGGCCGAGGCCGGCGCGCAGGCCTCAGTCCGGCAGGCGGAAGCCGACTACAAACGGCAGGCTGAGCTGGTGCAGCGCCAGGCCGTCTCGCAGGCCACGCTCGACACCTCGACATCGACGCGCGATAACGCGCAGGCCAATCTCCAGCAGGCCGAGGCCAACACCAAGCTCGCCCAGGTCAACTACGGCTACACCAACGTGACCGCGCCTTTCGACGGCATCGTCAGCGCTCACATGGTCTCGGTCGGCGAACTCGTCGGCGTCTCCTCTCCAACTCAACTCGCGTCCATCGTCGCGATGGACCCGATCTATGTGAATTTCACCGTCAACGAGCAGGACGTGCTGCGCATCCGTGCCGAGGCCGCCCGCCGCGGGCTCACCGCCGCAGACATGAAGCAATTTCCGATTCAAGTCGGTTTGCAGACCGAGGCCGGTTATCCGCATGAGGGCAAGCTTGACTATGTCGCCCCGACCCTCACCCAGTCGACGGGCACGCTCGCAGTGCGGGGCCTTGTCCCCAACGACAAGCGGGTGCTGCTGCCCGGCTATTTCGTCCGCGTTCGCGTGCCCTTCACTCAGGAGAAGGACGCCCTGCTCGTGCCCGACACCGCGCTCGGCAGCGATCAGGGCGGCCGCTATCTCCTCGTCGTCAATGGCGACAACGTTGTCGAGCAGCGCAAGGTGCAGATCGGTCCCGTGGACAACGGTTTGCGCGTGATCGAAAGCGGCTTGAAGCCGGATGATCGCGTGGTGATCGCAGGGCTGCTGCGGGTGATTCCGGGCCAGAAGATCGAGCCGCAGGTGACGAAGATCGAGCAGCCGCAGGCGTCTGCCAAGTAAGTAGGAGCGCCTGCCATGATCTCAAAGTTCTTCATCGAGCGGCCGGTCCTCTCGAACGTCATCGCGCTGCTGATGATCCTGATCGGCGGCGTCGCGCTGTTCAACCTCGCGATCGCGCAATATCCCGACGTGGTGCCGCCGACAGTGCAGGTCACCACACGCTATCCCGGCGCCAGCGCCAAGACCGTGATCGACACAGTTGCCTTGCCGATCGAACAACAGGTCAACGGCGTCGAGGACATGCTCTACATGCAGTCCTACAGCGGCTCCGACGGCACCTATACGCTGACCGTGACCTTCAAGATCGGCACCGACCTGAACTTCGCGCAAGTGCTGGTGCAGAACCGCGTCTCCAGCGCGCTGTCGCAATTGCCCCAGTCGGTGCAGAACCAGGGCGTCACCGTACAGAAGCGGTCGACGTCGATCCTGCTGTTCGTGACGCTGACCTCGCCCGACAAGACGTTCGACAGCCTTTATTTGAGCAACTACGCCACCATCAACCTCCGCGACGAACTCTCGCGCCTGCCCGGCGTCGGCAACGTCACCGTGTTCGGCGCCGGCCAGTATTCGATGCGGGTGTGGCTCGATCCGAACAAGCTGCAGGTCCGGGGCCTGGTGCCGCAGGACGTCATCCAGGCGATCCAGCAGCAGAGCCAGCAGGTCTCCGCCGGCCAGGTCGGCGCACCGCCGACGCCGCCGGGTCAGGCGTTCCAGTACACCCTCAACGTCAACGGCAGGCTCGACGATACCACCGAGTTCGAGAACATCATTGTCAAATCAGGCACCAGCGGCGACGTCACGCGGGTGCGCGACGTCGGCTGGGTCGAATTGGGCGCGCAGACCTACAGCCAGATCTTCTCGCTCAACAAGCAGCCTGCCACCGGCATCGGCGTGTTCCAGTCACCCGGCGCCAACGCACTCCAGGTCGAGCAGGCTGTCGAGAAGAAGATGGCGCAGCTCGCCAAGGCCTTCCCGCAGGGCATGAAGTACGACACGCCGTTCGACACCACCAAATTCGTGCAGGCCTCGGTGCACGAGGTCTACATGACGCTGATCGAGGCCGGCCTGCTGGTGCTGGTCGTGATCCTGGTGTTCCTGCAGGACTGGCGCGCGATGCTGGTGCCGGCGACCACTGTGCCGGTGACCATCATCGGCGCCTTCGCCGCCATGGCCGCGCTCGGCTTCACCATCAACATGTCGACGCTGTTCGCGATCGTGCTAGCGATCGGCATCGTCGTCGACGATGCCATCGTCGTGGTGGAAGGCGCGGCCCACAACATCGAGCAGGGCATGAACGGCCATGACGCCGCGATCAAGGCGATGGACCAGCTGTTCGCGCCGATCGTCGGCATCACGCTGGTGTTGATCTCGGTGTTTTTGCCAGCGTCGTTCCTCGCCGGGCTCACCGGCCGCATCTATTCGCAATTTGCGCTGGTGATCGCGGCGACCGCGCTTCTGTCCGCCATCAACGCGGCGACGCTGAAGCCGACGCAATGCGCTCTCTGGCTGCGGCCGACGGTGCCGCCGGAGCAGCGCAACTTCTTCTATCGCGGCTTCAACGCGGTCTACAACCGCGTCGAGCGCGGCTACATCCGACTGATCGGCGTGCTGTGCAGGAACAGCACGATCTCGGTCGCGATCGCGCTGGTGCTGATCGGGATCGGCGGCTACGGGCTGTCCCGGGTACCGACCGGCTTCCTGCCGATCGAGGACCAGGGCTACCTGATCGCCGCCGTGCAACTGCCTGACGGTGCCGCGCTGGAACGGACCCAGAAGGTGCTCGACAGAGCGAGCGAGCTGATCAAGGACACGCCCGGAGTCCAGCAAGTCATCACCATCGCCGGCATCTCCGCGCTGGACAACAGCGCCAGCCTTGCCAATGCCGGCGTCGCCTACATTATCCTGAAAGATTGGGACGCGCGCAAAGGACCGGGCGAGGATCTGCGCTCACTGGTCTACGGGCTGAACGACAAGCTCGCGGCCATCATGGAAGCGCGCACGCTGGTGCTGCCGCCGCCGCCGATCCAGGGCATCGGCAACGCGGCCGGCTTCTCGATGCAGGTCGAGCTGCGCGACGGCAACAGCGATTTCGCCAAGCTCCAGGCCATCACGGGCGCGATGGTCAGCAATGGCCAGAGCCAGAGCGCGCTGCAGCGCGTCCAATCCTCGTTCCGCTCCTCGGTGCCGCAATTCAACGTCGAGATCGACCGCATCAAGACCCAGACGCTGCACGTGACGACGGACCAGGTGTTCGCGGCGCTCTCGACCTATCTCGGCTCGTCCTATGTCAACCAGTTCAACAAGTTCGGCCGCGTGTTCCAGGTCTACACCCAGGCCGATCCCGCCTTCCGCGTCACCGAGCGCGACATCGCCAACATGATGGTGCGCAACTCGAACGGCGACATGATCCCGATCGGCACGGTTGCCACGATCACGCCCGCCACCGGCCCGTCGCTGATCAGCCTCTACAATCTCTATCCATCGTCGACCGTGATCGGCCTGCCGGCGCAGGGCTACTCCTCTGGCCAGTCGCTGAAGCTGATGGAGGAGATCGCGGACAAGACGCTGCCGCCGGGCACCGGCTTCGAATGGACCGCGATGTCCTATCAGGAGAAGGCCGTCTCCAACCAGATCTACTGGGTGTTCGGGCTCGCCATGCTGCTGGTCTATCTCGTGCTCGCCGGCCAGTACGAGAGCTGGTACGCGCCGATCTCGGTAATCCTGGCGGTGCCGCTGTCGTTGCTCGGCCCCATGCTGATCCTCAACGCACTGAAGATCGACAACAACCTCTATTGCCAGATCGGCCTGATCCTGCTGATCGCGCTGTCGGCCAAGAACGCCATCCTGATCGTCGAGGTCGGGCTCGAGCTGCACGGCCGCGATGGCAAGCCGGTGCTGGAATCCGCGGTCGAAGCTGCGCGCGCCCGCTTCCGCCCGATCCTGATGACGTCGTTCGCCTTCATCCTCGGCGTGGTGCCGCTGGTGATCGCGACCGGCGCCGGTGCCAGCGCGCGCAAGTCGATCGGCATCACGGTGTTCTCGGGCATGCTGGCCTCGACCTGCCTCGCGGTGCTGTTCGTGCCGGCGTTCTTCGTGGTGGTGCAGCGCTTCGAGAACTGGCGTGCGTCGAAGAAAACGCCGAAGGCGGTGGCAGTGGCCGAAGTGAAATCCTAGGCTTTCTCCGTGGACGTCGGCCGCGCCTCCCCGCTCGAGACCAGGAGCACCGACACCTTCGCTTGCCTGAGCACGGCGTCGGCGACGCCGCCGAAGGAGAGATGATCGGCCTGGATGCGATCGACCCCCATCACCACGAGATCGACGGCGGTGGTCTCGATCTCGCGCAGGATCGCCGCTTCAGGCGCCCGGTTCGCGCGCAAGGTCGTGGTGATGTCGACCTCGTAACGGGCGGCGAGATCGCTGGCGTCCTTCAGGATGCCGGCCTCCTGGTTCAGACCACGCGAGGCGCCGCGCTGCGCGCCCTTGTCGCGCGTCGTCGCGACATAGATCACCCGGAGCGAGCCTGATCCCGCCTGCGCCAGCGCGACCGCGACCTCGGCGCCGCGCTTGGAGACGCCGCTGCCGGAGACCGGAACGAGGATGTTGAGCGCCTCGGGCGTCGGCTGCTTCAGGTGCTTGCCCTTGGCCGCCACGACCGCGAGCGGTCCCTCGAACTTCGCTGCGATGTCCTCGATCCTCCGATCGAAGCGATCCTTGGCGGCAGCAACCTTGTCGACGCCGATGACCAGAAGATCGAAGCCCTTGCGCGCTTCGTCGGCGATGGACTCGCCGAGCTCCGCACGCCTTGCCCGGGTGACGACGTCGACGCTGCCGACATCGCCATCGCCATGGGCCGATACGATCTCGGCGGCCTTCTTCACCACGGTTTCCGCGCTTTCCTCTTCATCGCGGCCCTTCTCCTGATCCTTGGCGCGCTTGCCGATGTGCAGCACGGTGATTGGCAAGCCGCGCATGCCGGCGATCAGGCCGGCGATGTGGGCAGCGAAGGTGGCGTTCACGCTCTCGTCCACGGCGAGCAAGGGGCGTTCGAGATTGCCGACGAAGCCGCGCTTCTCGAATTCTTCCCGCTCCAGGCGCTCTTGCTCGTCCTTGTTCATCGGCAGCTTTGCCAGCGCGGCGCGCAGCATCGGCGGCATCGCCATCGTGGTCACGATCGCCATGGTCACAATCATCGTGAACAGGTTCTGGCTGAGCACGCCGATCGAAAGACCGATGGTGGCGATGATCACCTCGGTCGAGCCGCGCGCGTTCATCCCGCTTGCGAGGGCCAGCGACTCCCTTGTGTTCAGCCCGCCCACGGTTCCGCCGACGAAGGCGCCGCCGAACTTGCCGACGCTGGCGATCACGACCAGCAGGCCGGTGAGCATCAGCAGATGGGGATCGCGCAGCACCGTGAGGTCGGCGCTCAGGCCGGCCAAACCGAAGAACACCGGCATGAAGAAGCTCGAGATCAGCCCGCGCAGCCGCTCGTCGATCTGCCGCGTCAGGATCGGGGACTCCCCGACCAGAATGCCGGCGACGAAGGCACCGAGCACGGTGTGGACGCCGATCAGATGCGTGACCAGCGCCATCGCGCACATCAGCAGCAGGATCACCGTGATGACCGGGGCGGTGCTGACGAGATTGTCGTTGGCCCATCGAATGAGCTGGAACACGATGCGGCGGCCGATGGTGAAGCTAATCGCGAGGAAGGCCAGCGTGCCCAGCACAGCTTTCGCCACCGAGGCGATATCCAGCGCGCCGTGCGAAGCGAGGCTGAAGATGACGGCGATGATGATCCAGCCGATGGTGTCGTCGATGACGGCGGTGGCGACGATGATCTGGCCGACATTGCGGCGCATGAAGTTCATCTCGCGCACAACCACCGCGACGATCTTCACCGAGGAGATTGACAGCGCCGTGCCCATGAACAGCGACGCAACCAGGCGGGCTTGCGGATTCGGCAACAGCGCATCTGGCAGGAATTCGCCGAGCGCAAAACCGCAGGCAAAGGGCACGAGGATGCCGGCAATCGAGATCGCGATCGCGGCCTTGCCGACCTTCCTGACCAGCTTGAGGTCGGTCTCCATGCCGGTCAGCAGCAACAGCAGCAGGATGCCGAACTGCGCGATGCCGTCGATCATCGCTTTCTGCTCGGGCGTTTTGGGGAAGATTGCCTGCTGTGCGTCAGGCCAGACCCAACCGAACAGCGAGGGACCGAGCAGGATGCCGGCGAGCAATTCGCCGATCACCGAGGGCTGGCCGAGGCGCTGCATGATCTCGCCGAGACCGCGGCCGACCGCGATCAACAGCACGATCTGGGCCACCAGCAGGAATTCCGAGGGACCGGCCGATTTGCCGCCCTCGGCGCTGGCCGCAACGGTGGTGAGGACAAGCGCCGCGGGGACAAGGCCGACCGGTCGGAGCAGGCTCCACTGCATGCAGGAATTTTACCCCTTCATCTGCCCCGGCGAGGTGCCGGGATGACGGGGATAGAACCCGCGGCAGGCAACAGGAGTTCCTTGACTTCGCGGCGGGTAAGGGGCCTCAACAAAAAAACGCGAAAACAACCCCATGCACAGTAGAGATGAGGTTGAAAAGACTGGAGAAAATTTCGTCTTTGCCGAAATCTAATTTCGCTTTGCCGAAAATGCTTGCCCCGTCGGGCAAAACACTGGCATGATGGCATCATCGGCAGACTACGCGAGCCGCCGCCACTCCCACGTCATTGCGGGCGCGGCGACTTGACAGCCGAACCTTTAGCGAAGGCGGAAGCAATCCAGAATCCGTCCGCCGAAAGATTCTGGATTGCTTCGTCGCTACGCTCCTCGCAATGACGGGATTGAAACGGGCGCGCGCCTCACGCCGATCCCTCACACCGCCTGCGGTGTCCTGATCTCGCGCGGGAGAATGATCGCGGCTGCGATCGCGAGCAGGCAGAGTGCGGCGAAGGCATGCAGCATGGTGACGAAGCCGCCCTGCTCGTAGAGCCAGGCGACCAGGCCGACCGAGGCGCCGGCCGCGGTGAAGCCGATGAAATAGCGCACGGCATAGGCGCGCGAGCGCCATTCCTCGCTGGTGTATTTGCCGACCATGGCGTCGTTGACCGTGACCTGTCCGAACGCGCCCATGACGATGCCGATCGAGACCAGGATCAGCGGCAGATTGGACAGGCTCGCGGCGAGATACAGGAACGGCGCCAGCATGAAGGACAGCGGCAGCGCCACTGTCTTCAGCGAATAGCGGTCGAGCAGCCGGCCGATCGTATACTGCGTCATCGCGCCGAACACGTAGACGCAGGCCGCGATGACGCCGAGCAGCGCCGGGCTTTTGGTGAGATCGGCAAGCCGCTCCGCGAACAGCTTTGGCAGCGCCACGGTGACGGCGTTGAACGTCGTGGAGATCGCGATCACCACGATCAGCAGCGACAGGATCACGCGCCACATGTCCTGCTTGGCGACCCGCGCCTGCGCTGCCGCCTGCTTCGAGCCCTTGCGGTCCTCGTGAACGACCATCGTCGCGAACGCGATGCCGATCAGGATGGTGACGATGCCGGGGACGATGAAGGCGAAGCGCCAGCCGAGATACTGGCCGATCACGCCGGTGACCAGCGCCGACGAAGCGACGCCGAGATTGCCCCAGACGCCGTTGATGCCCATCTCGCGGCCGAGCCTGTCAGCGTAGGAGACGATCATGGCAGTGCCGACGGGATGATAGATCGAGGCAAAAATGCCGATCGCGAACAGCGCCGCGCCGAGTTGGGCCGGGGTCTGCACGAAGCCAACCGAGATCATGGAGGCGCCGATGCCGACGAAGAAGATCAGCATCATGTGGCGACGGCTCCAGCGGTCGCCGAGCCAGCCGGTGAGCAGCGAGCCCGCGCCGAAGGCGACAAAGCCCGGCGTCGCGTAAGGCAGGAGTTCCGAATAGGCCATGCCGAGCGCCGGTCCCATGATGATCACCGCGGCGGCGAAAATCAGCATCGCGTAATGGTCGATGAAATGGCCCGCGTTGACGAAACTGATCACCCGGCTGGGGCTGTTCATGGGAATCCTCTCCTGCTCCGAAATGAGTTATATGTCTTGGGCATGACGGGATGCTGCCAATGACTGTCGTCGAGACGCCAATCCTCCGGGCGGTCCGGAGCAATCATCGCTCGCCCGCGGGCGTGCATCTGGTCGCACGCGACTATCCCAAGGGCATGCGGATCGATCCGCATATGCACCGCGAGGCACAGCTGATCTATGCCGCCAGGGGCACCATGCAGGTGACGACGCCCGGAGGGCGCTGGCTGGTGCCGCCGGACCGCGCGGTCTGGGTCCCCGCCGGGCTCCAGCACGCCATCGATCTGCTCGCCGACATCGAGATGCGGACGCTGTATTTCGACTTGGCCTGGCTGAAGCGCGCGCAGCGCCATGAGGGACTGACCAAGGAATTCGTGGTGCGGGTGTCGCCGCTGCTGAACCAGGCGATCCTCGCGCTGTTCGACGCGCAAAATACCGAGGAGCGGACCGATCTGCTGGTTCGGCTAGTGATGCTGGAACTGGTCCGGGCCGAGGATTCCGCGACCTTCGTGCCGCTGCCACACGAGCCGCGCTGCCGGCGCGCGGCCATGATCGTGCTCGACGATCCCACCGGCCTGCACGACATCGACGCGCTGGCGCGCGAGGTCGGAACCTCCGCGCGCACACTGTCGCGGCTGTTTTCGACAGAGACGCAGCTGAGCTTCAAGAGCTGGTGCCAGCGTGCGAGGATTGCGGCGGCGATCCAGCGGCTGTCCACCGATGCCAATGTGTCCGTGAAGCAGCTCGCGACCCAGCTCGGCTATGCCAGCGTACCGGCGTTTTCGGCCGCGTTCCGTCAGGTGACGGGACGGACGCCGACGGAGTTTGCCACACACTCGGTGTCATCGCCCGGCTTGACCGGGCGATCCAGTACTCCGAGACGGCGCGGCTAGAAGCGAAAAGCTGCGGCGTACTGGATGCCCCGGTCAAGCCGGGGCATGACAACTCACTTGGGGCGCATAGCCCCGCTAAACTTGCCAAAATCCCCCGCTTGATTGTGATCGGATTCCGCCCAAATCCCGTGTAAGATTCCCGCACCGCACAAACCCGACACGAAAGCCCCGATGGCCAACGCCTTCTTCTCCGACTTACTTACTACCATCTCCGAGCGCGGCCGCACGCTGCTTCGCCGCGGGGATTCTGCCGACACCAAGCCGGACGCCGATGGGCTGATCGAGCTCTGTGGCGCGCTGCTGTCGGGCCGGGGTGAAGCTTCCGGCACCGCCATGGCGCGTGAGGTGCTCGACATCTACCAGGACCTGGATGCGGCGGGACGTCGCGCCTTTTTCGAAGCCCTGGTGCGCGATTTCGGCCCGGATCGGGAACGCCTGTCCAAGGCGATCGAGACATGGCGCGCCAAGCCGGCCGACGAGGATGCCAGCGCCCTGCACTTCGCCTCCGAGCCGCGCCGGCAGGAGCTGATCCGCCGCCTCAACCGCGCACCCGGCGGCACCGGCGATCTCGTCAAGATGCGCGCCGACCTGCTCGACATGATGAACAGGCACGCCGATCTCGCCGCACTCGATCGCGACGTTTCGCATCTTCTCTCGTCATGGTTCAACAGGGGGTTTCTCGTGCTGCGCAGGATCGACTGGTCGACCCCGGCCAACATCCTCGAAAAGATCATCCGTTATGAGGCCGTGCACGAGATCAGCGACTGGGACGATCTGCGCCGCCGCATCGATCCGGTCGACCGCCGCTGCTACGCCTTCTTCCATCCCGCGATGGTGGACGAGCCCCTGATCTTCGTCGAGGTCGCGTTGACCGAGACGATCCCCGGCGCGATCGCGCCGCTGCTCGCGGTCGATCGCCCATCCGTCCCGATCGAGCGCGCCCGTACCGCCGTGTTCTACTCGATCTCCAACACCCAGCGCGGTCTGGGCGGCATCTCCTTCGGCAGCTTCCTGATCAAGCAGGTGGTGGAGGAGCTGCGCCGCGAATTGCCCAAGCTCGACAATTTCGTGACGCTGTCGCCGGTGCCGGGCTTCATGCCATGGGTGAAGCAGGACAAGGATTTGCCGCTGTCGGACGAGGACCGCGAGATCCTGAAGCGCCTCGACGATCCCAAATGGTTCGAGAACCCCGAGACAACGACACTGCTACGTGGCGTGATCGAACCGCTCGCGGCGCACTATTTCCTGAAGGCGCGCACACCCAAAGGCAAGCTGATCGACTCCGTCGCGCGCTTCCATCTCGGCAATGGCGCCCGCCTCGAGCGCATCAATTGGTTAGGCGATCTCTCGCCGAAGGGCGTGCGCGAGTCCGCCGGCGTGATGGTCAACTACCTCTACCGCCTCGACGACATCGAGAAGAACCACGAAGCCTACGCCAATGACGGCGAAGTCGTGGCCTCGAGCGCGGTGAAGAAGCTCTTGAAGGGCGAAGGGCGGCGGCTGTTGGATATGCGACTGTCGTAAGGGACGACCTCGGCTGATTGCGTTGGTTCGTCCACAATCTCGGTGTCATCGCCCGGCTTGACCGGGCGATCCAGTATTCCAGAGGCCTCCGTTGAAGCGCTCGCTCTCGCCACATTCGCCACGGCGTACTGGATGCCCCGGTCAAGCCGGGGCATGACAGCGGAAAGCATGGCGTGGCCGTCGCGCCCCCTACTCCGCCAGCGCCTTCATCTCCTTGTAGAGATCCGACTTGCCTTCGAAGCCGATGCCTGACAGCTCCGGCATGGTGATGTGGCCGTTCTCGACGCGGACGCCGTCGGGGAAGCCACCATAGGGCTGGAACAGGTCGGGGTAGCTCTCGTTGCCGCCAAGGCCTAAGCCGGCTGCGATGTTGAGCGACATCTGGTGGCCGCCGTGGGGGATGCAGCGGCTCGGCGACCAGCCATGAGTTTTCAGCACCTCCATCGTGCGCTGGTATTCGCACAGGCCGTAGGACAGCGCGCAATCGAATTGCAGCCAGTCGCGGTCGGGGCGCATGCCGCCGTAGCGAATCAAATTGCGGGCATCCTGGTGGCTGAACAGGTTTTCGCCTGTTGCCATCGGGCCCGGATAGAATTCGGCGAGGGCTGCCTGCAGCGCGTAGTCGAGGGGGTCGCCAACTTCCTCGTACCAGAACAAGGGATAATCCCGCAGCATCTTGGCATAGGCGATGCCGGTCTCGAGATCGAAGCGGCCGTTGGCGTCGACGGCGAGCTGCGCGTCCTTGCCGATTTCCTTCAGCACCGCTTCGATGCGGGTGCGGTCGTCCTCGATATCAGCGCCGCCGATCTTCATCTTCACGACGTTGTAGCCGCGATCGAGATAGCCTCGCATCTCGCCGCGCAGCATCGAGAGGTCCTTGCCGGGATAGTAGTAGCCGCCGGCAGCGTAGACGAACACGCGCGGATTGGCTTTGACGCCGTGACGCTCAGCCAGCAGGCGAAACAGCGGCTGGCCCGCAATCTTCGCGACCGCATCCCACACCGCCATGTCGATGGTGCCGACCGCGACCGAGCGCTCGCCGTGACCGCCCGGCTTCTCGTTGGTCATCATCGCGGCCCAGACCTTGTCGGGGTCGAGATTGTCGCCGGCCGCGTTCAGCAGCGATTTCGGATCGGCCTCCAGGATGCGCGAGGCAAAACGCTCGCGGATCAGGCCGCCCTGCCCGTAGCGGCCGTTGGAGTTGAAGCCGTAGCCGACGACGCGCTTGCCGTCGCGAACGACGTCGGTGACGACGGCCACCAGGCTCGTCGTCATCTTGGTGAAATCGATATAGGCGTTGCGGATCGGCGAAGAGATCGGCTTCGTGATCTCGCGGACGTCGACGATGCGGACGGACATGGGGTTTGGCTTTCTGCGGGCTCCCTCCTCTCGTCATGGCCGGGCTTGTCCCGGCCATCCACGTCTTAGCCGCTCGAAGAACGTGGATGCCCGGGACAAGCCCGGGCATGACGGCGTGCCCCAAGCACGCTTCGCATTCCAAAACTACTTCTTATCCCTGAAATACGGCTCGACCGGGCCGTGCACCTTGATGGTCAGCGGGTTGCCGTGGCGGTCCTTGGCGTTGCCTGCGGTGACGCGGACCCAGCCTTCGCTGATGCAGTATTCCTCGACATTGGTCTTCTCGACACCCTTGAAGCGGATGCCGACGTCGCGCGCCAGAATGTCCGCATTGTAAAAGGGGCTGTTCGGATCGACCGAGAGGCGGTCCGGAAATTCGTCGCTCATGATTGTCTCGCTCATAACAGGGTCTCGATTTGCTGCCGCAATCCTTCGGGCCGCGCGGTCGGCGCATAGCGCGAAACCACCTTGCCGGCGCGGTCCACCAGGAATTTCGTGAAATTCCATTTGATGGAGGCGCCCAGCAGGCCGGATTGCTGGCGTTTCAGGTACTCATACAACGGATGGGCATTGCTGCCGTTGACGTCGATCTTCTCGAACAGGGGAAAGGTGACGTCGTAATTGGTCGAGCAGAACGCCTGGATCTCGCTCGCCTGCCCTGGCTCCTGCGCACCGAACTGGTTGCAGGGAAAGCCGAGCACCGAGAAGCCGCGCGGGGACAGGTCGCGATGCAGATCCTCCAGCCCGCGATATTGCGGCGTGAAGCCGCATTTGCTCGCGGTGTTGACGATCAGCAGCACCTGCCCCTCGAAGCTGCGCATCGGCACTTCTTCGCCGAGAAGCGAGTTGGCCTTGAAGTCGTAGATCGCGGACATCGCTAACCTACGGGATCGATCGGCGACGGCGGCACGCCGCCCGCCTCGATCGCCTCGCCTGCGAGCAGGCAGAGATCCTCGCGATAGCGGCCCGACACGATGTGCACGCCGACCGGCGCCTTGCCGACGAGGCCCGTGGAGACCACGAGGCCCGGCAGGCCCATGAAGGGAATGGCGATCTGCGGCAACTGCGCTTCCCAGACGCGTTTGAAGGAAGAGTCGTCCTTGCGGTCGAGATGATCGGGGAACGGCAGTTCGCCGGAGACCGGCGTCAGCAGCACGGCATAGGTCTCGAAGAACAGCATCCAGTCGCGGGTCAGCCTGGCGCGGCGGGTCAATGCCTTGGCGTAATTGGCCTGGTCCATCGGCGTGACCCTGGCACGGTTGCCACGCAGGCACGCCAGCGCGCCGGGATCGCCTTCACGCTCGGCCATCTCGAGCTGCGCCTCATAGCCGTCGCCGAGCCAGAGCTTGATCTGCCACTCGACCGCTTCGCGCATCGGCGGGGTGTTCTCGATTGTCTCGACGGTCCAGCCGGCCCGTTCGAGCCGCTTGCCGGCGTCGATGACGGCGGCCTTCACCTCGGGCGCGGTGGCCAGGCCGTCCGGGTCGAGACAGAGCGCGGCGCGCTTCGGCCGCGCGGGGCCTTCCAGCGGCACCGGCACAAACCAGGGATCGCGGATGTCGCGGGCCGACATGGCCGCGAGCGAAATCCTGATGTCGTTGACGGTGCGCGCCAGCGGCCCCGACACCGCCATGATCTGCGGCCCGATCGGGCGCTCCGGCAGGGCCGGATTGAAGGCCGGGATGCGGCCCAAGGTCGGGCGCAAGCCATGCACGCCGCAGGCATAGGCGGGATAGCGGATCGAGCCGGCAATGTCGGTGCCATGGGCGATATGGCCGATGCCGGCCGCGACCGCCGAGCCCGCGCCGCCGGACGAGCCGCCCGGCGTCAGCGAGGCGTCGCGGGGGTTCTTGGTGTCGCCGTGGACCAGGTTGGTGGTGAACCAGCGATAGGAGAAGGCCGGGCAATTGGTGCGCCCAAGCAGAACGGCGCCGGCTTTGCGGAAATTGGCGACCACCGGATTGTCCTCGCGCGCGATCAGGTCGCGCTGGAGCTTGAGGCCGTTGGTGGTGGCAAAGCCCTCCTGGTCGACATTGGCCTTGATGGTCACGGGCACTCCGGCCAGCATGCCGGGGTCCTCGCCCCTGGCGATGGCGGCATCGACGGCGTCGGCCTGCTTGAGCACGTCCTCGGGCCGGTGGTCGATCACGGCGTTGAGGCTCGGATTGACGGCGTCGAGCCGGGCGAGGCCGGCCTGCGCGGCCTCCCTGGCGGAGACCTTTTTGGTTTTGACGAGATTGGCGAGGTCGGCCGCCGACAGGCGCCAGAGATCTTGCATGACTTGCTCCGTGTAACCGGCGTCTTTTAGCCCCGGGAACGCGGCAAAGCCATGCGGATTTCGCAGGGATTCCTCCGCCATTGCGACGGTGGCGAGAGCAAGCCTTAATGCCGGGTGGCGGACTGGTCCGGAATGTCCAGGAGTGCCTCGGTGAAGGGGAATTCGAGCACGATCTCGCCTTCGCGGTCGGTGACCTCGATGACGGCCTCAAGCAGGGCCGGCTGGGTGCCTTCCGATCTCAGCACCTCCAGAATCATCTGGCGGGCAACCTCCCAGGCGCGATCGGGATTGCGCAAATCCTCTCCCTCAGGATCCACGATCAGTTCGTCGCCGATACGGGTGTTGAAGAAATATCTGGGCATCACGAAGTTCCAGTTGGGTCGCCTGTACCGGATTGAAAGCTGCACTGCACTCACAACCGCTTTATCAGGACAGGGTTCGCGACCGAATGCGCCGGGCGCAAGGCAGCATCACCAGCAAGTATCGTTCCGGCAGCATTTTTCGCGCCGCAACATGGCTTTCTCGGGAAAATTTCACTGGCGAACTTTTCCACCCGCACTAACTTAAGGGTTGGGCGGATACGTCCGAATTCTCGAAAATGGAGAGCCGAAAATGGCCTGGAAAGCCCCGAAGATCGTCGAAGTGCCCTGTGGCATGGAAATCAACATGTATGTGAGCGCCACCCGCAAGTAAGCGGTTGGTGAGTTCGCGTTCTGCGCAGGTGGATCTTTCGGTCACGATGCATGTCCGGAAGACAGGATTTGTGTTTGCGTGAGGTCCACCTCGCGACATTGCCTCCAGGAGACGGATCATGCTTCGCGTCGTCGTCCTGGGCGCCGCAGCCGGCGGCGGAGTGCCGCAATGGAATTGCGGCTGCGAGGGCTGCCGGACGGCCCGTGATAACGGCCAAGAGCTGCAACGGACCCAAGCCTCGGTCGCCTTCAGCGGCGACGGCGAGCACTGGTTCTTGATCAACGCCTCCCCCGACCTCCGCCAGCAATTGAATGCGACGCCACAGCTGCATCCGAAGGCAGGCGCGCTGCGCCATACGCCGATCGCAGGCGTGATCCTGACCAACAGCGAGGTGGACGCAGTGGCCGGCCTGCTGTCGATGCGCGAGGGTTCGCCCTTCACGGTCTATGCGCACGAGAAGGTGCTGGCGATCCTGAAGGCGAACAGCATCTTCAATGTGCTGAACGAGAAAAACGTGCAGCGCCTGCCGGTCGACATCAATGAGCCGTTCGAGCCGCGGCTGCCGGACGGGGCGCGCTCAGGACTTGAGGTGCTGCCCTTCGCGGTCTCGGGCAAATCGGCCTGGTACCTGGAAGGCAAGACGCATCCGGGCGGCGACAGCGGCGAAGGCGATACGCTGGGGCTGAAGATCACCGACAAAGCAACCGGCAAATGCTTCTACTTCATCGCCGCCTGCGCCGAGGTCACCGACGCGCTCAAGGCCGAGATCGACGGCGCTGCGCTGGTGTTCTTCGACGGCACGGTGTGGCAGGACGACGAGATGATCAAGGCCGGGCTTAGCCACAAGACCGGCAAAAGCATGGGCCACGTCGCGATGTCCGGCGACCACGGCGCCATCGCGCGGCTCGCCGACCTCACACTCGACAGGAAGATATTTCTGCATATCAATAATTCGAATCCGGCGCTGCTGCCCGCTTCCCCGGAGCGCAAGGCCGCTGAAGCGGCGGGCTGGCAGATACCCGCGGACGGAACGGAGATCGTGCTGTGAATGCCGCGTCACTGACTGGAATGACCGCGCTCTCGATCGGCAAGGACATCAGGCTCACTTGCGCCGAGGAGCTGGAGGCGACGCTGCGTCACATCGGTGCGACGCGCTATCACAGCCTGCATCCGTTCCATAGACTGCTGCATGGCGGCAAGCTCAACAAGGGCCAGGTGCAGGCCTGGGCGCTGAACCGCTACTATTACCAGAGCACCATCCCGATCAAGGACGCGGTGGTGATCTCGCGCTTCCGCGACCGCGCCACGCGGCTGGAATGGCGCCACCGCATCGAGGATCATGACGGCGACATCGGCTCCGAAGGCGGTATCGAGCGCTGGCTGAAGCTGACCGAAGGCCTCGGGTTGGACACAGCTTACGTGGAATCGACCGAAGGCATCCTGCCGGCGACGCGCTTTGCGGTGGAAGCCTATGTGCATTATTGCCGCGAGAAGTCGCCGCTGGAGGCGATCGCGTCCTCGCTCACCGAATTGTTCGCGCCGAACCTGCACGAAGAGCGCATCTCCGGGATGCTGGAGCACTACGACTTCGTCAATCCTGATATCATGAGCTACTTCAAGCGCCGGCTGGCGCAGGCGCCGCGCGACGCCGGGTTTGCGCTCGACTATGTCAAGGCGCATGCCGTCACGCCCGAGCAACGCGCGTCCGTCTGCAATGCGCTGATCTTCAAGACCAACGTGCTATGGGTGCAGCTCGACGCGTTGCAACACGCCTATGTCGAGGGCCATATTCCGCCGGGCGCGTTCGTGCCCCAAGAACACCAAAAGGCGAGCTGAGGAACGAGCGATGGCCGGGCCGCGTCACATCAGCGTCAGCGAGACGAGCAGGCCGGTTCTGCCGCGGCACGCCAAGCTGAAATATGACGAGACGCGAAAAGTCTGGGTGATCCTGGCGCCCGAACGCGTGCTGGCGCCGGACGAGATCGCGGTCGAGGTCTTGCAGCTCTGCGACGGCGAGCGCAATGTCGGCGAAATGTCCGACCAACTCGCGGCAAAATACGCCGCGCCGCGCGAGGCGATCCTGGCCGACGTCATCGTCATGCTGCAGGATCTCGCCGACAAGGGCTTTCTCACGGAGGCCCGGGAGAAGACGTCATGAGCGATGTGCTCGGCAATCCCACCATCCCGCCCGACGCCAGCGACAGCCTCGCGGTGCTGGAGAAGAGCCGCTCGACGGCAGAGACGTTCGGCATTCCGCTCGCCGTGCTGCTCGAGATCACCCATCGCTGCCCGCTGCAATGTCCCTATTGCTCCAACCCGGTCGAGCTCGACCGCTCGGGCAAGGAGCTGACGACCGAGGAATGGAAGAAGGTATTGAGCGAACTCGCCGAGATCGGCGTGCTGCAGGTGCATTTCTCCGGCGGCGAGCCGACGGCGCGCAAGGACCTCGTCGAGCTGGTCAAGCATGCGAGCGACGTCGGGCTCTACACCAACCTCATCACTTCGGCGGTGCTGCTGACGCGTGAGCGGTTGAGCGAACTTGCCGATGCCGGGCTCTGCCACGTCCAGATCAGTTTTCAGGGCGTTGAAGAAGCCCTCGCCGACCGCGTCGGCGGCTACAAAAACGGGCACCGCAAGAAGCTCGAAGTCGCAAAATGGACGCGCGAGCTCGATTTGCCGCTCACCGTGAATGCGGTGATGCATCGGCAAAACCTGCACCAGCTGTCTGATATCATCCAGATGTCGGTGGACCTCGACGCCGACCGGCTCGAGGTCGCCAATGTCCAATATTACGGCTGGGCGCTAAAGAACCGCGCCGCGCTGATGCCGACGGTGGCGCAGCTCGACGAGTGCACCCGCATCGTCGAGGAGGCGCGCGAGCGGCTGAAGGGCCGGCTCACGATCGACTATGTCGTGCCCGATTATTACGCGCTGCGGCCGAAGAAGTGCATGGGCGGCTGGGGTCGGCAGTTCTTCAACATTTCGCCGGCCGGCAAGGTGCTGCCCTGCCACGCCGCCGAGAGCATCACCGGGCTCGACTTCGAATCCGTGCGCTCCAACCATTCGATCGCCTGGATCTGGCAGAACTCGGACGCCTTCAACCGCTACCGCGGCACCGGCTGGATGAAGGAGCCGTGCAAGAGTTGCGAATTCCGGGAGATCGATTTCGGCGGCTGCCGCTGCCAGGCCTTTGCGCTGACCGGCGACGCCGCCAACACCGATCCCGCCTGCGCGCTGTCGCCGCTGCACGAGACCATCTTCAAGCAGGCCGAGCGCGAGGCTGAGGGCGAAACCAACCGCTTCCTCTATCGCAATTTCGCCGGCGGCACCCTGGAATCCGAGAATGGTGCCTGACGCCGACGCGGCCAGCTCAGTCAAGCGCGCCGATCCCTTTGCACCGCTGACCTCCGAAATGCTCGACGTCGGCGGCGGCCACGAGCTCTATGTCGAGAGCGTCGGCCGCACCGACGGAATCCCGGCGGTCTATCTGCATGGCGGCCCCGGCAGCGGCTGCCAGCCCGACCACCGCCGGCTGTTTGATCCCGACCGTTTTCATGCCGTGCTGTTCGACCAGCGCGGCTGCGGTCGCAGCCGGCCGAAGGGATCGCGCGCACACAACACCACGCAGCATCTGATCGCGGACATGGAAAAGATCCGCGAGAAATTCGGCGTCGCGCGCTGGATGGTGGTCGGCGGCTCCTGGGGCGCGACGCTGGCGCTGGCTTATGCGCAGGCGCATCCCGAGCGCGTCTCCGGAATTGCGCTGCGCGCGACCTTTCTCGGCACGCGTGCTGAAGTCGAGATCGCCTTCACCTCGCGCCTGTCGCAATTCTACCCCGCGCTCTACGACGATTTTCTGAGCGTGCTGCCGGTAGAGGAGCGCGCGCAACCGGTGGAAGCCTACTATCGCCGCATCCTCGATCCCGATCCGGCGGTGCATGGCCCGGCCTCGCGCGCCTGGCACGATACCGAACGCGCCTTGTCGGAGCACAAGGCGGCAAAGACACGGCTGGATCTGGCGTCGCTGAACGTGTGGCGCACATTGCCGGCGACGCCGTTCATGGAGGCGCATTATTTCGTCCAAGACAGCTTCATGACGGAGAACGAGTTGTTGCGGAACGCCGGCAAGCTCAACGGCATTCCCGGCATCATCGTCCAGGGCCGCTACGATCTGTTGTGCCCTCCCGAGACATCGCAGGCGCTCGCGAAAGTGTGGCCGGGTTCCGAGATTCGCATCGTGGAAGAAGCCGGCCATTCGCTCTATGATACCGGCGTGCGGGACGCGGTCATGAAGTCGATCGCAGATATCGCTTCGAAGATTTCGCGATAGCGGGACAAGAAAATGCCACTCGCCGGGAAGGGCATGTTGCTCACGTCGATGAATATCGACGTTCCAAATGAACCCGATTTCGACCGCTGGTACGATCGCGAGCATCTGGAAGAGCGCGTTGCGATCGAGGGCTTTCTCGAAGCGCGGCGCTATGTCGCGCACGCCGCCAATCCCAAATATCTCTCGCTGTATTCAACCGCGACGCTCGACGTGCTCGACAGTCCCGCCTACCGGGCGAGGCTCGCCAGTCAGACCGAATGGTCGCGGCGGAGCATGGCGCATTTCAAGGACATGCTCCGCGTGGTCGCCCGCATCACGATCAGCAACGGTACCGGACGCGGCGCGGCGCTCGGCCTCGTGCGGCTGCGGCCGACGGCGGACAATGCAGTCGCGTGGCGTGACGCACTGCAAGAACGGCTGGCGCCGGAAAAACACGACGGCATCATCTCCATGCATCTGCTCGAAAGCGAGCCGGAACTATCAGGCGCGACCGCGGATATTCCGGCGGTGCGCAACGAAGGCGCGCGCGACTGGTTCGTGCTGATCGACGGCACGCATGTCGGCGCGGTCTCGTCCGTGATCGCCGAGCGCTTCACCGGCCCTGCCGCCTCGCCATTCCCGCTTCCCGTGTCGGTCGGCTCCTACTGCCTGATGTGGGACCTCGCGAAGAGCGACATCGCGCGCAACTAAGCCATTGGACGCATCGCAACATGCTGCACCGCCACATACTGCGCACGGCCGTTAATCTGTGCGCGCGTAGCTCCCATGAAAGAGGGGAAGCGCGAAATTTGCCGTTGTACTTCGGAGCGGTTCTAATAAGCTAACCCAATGACGTCATTCAGAAACCAGATCGCCGCGCGTTAGCGTTCGCAAGCTCAAGAAAAGGCCGCGGGGTCTTTGAGCCTGCGCGGACAGGGTAGGAATGAAACCGACCGATATTGCGGCCCCCGACTACTTTCACAAAGTGGTCGATTGCCAATGGGCCTGTCCTGCGCACACTCCCGTTCCCGAATACATCCGACTGATCGCCCAAGGCCGCTACAGCGACGCCTATATGATCAATTGGAAATCGAACGTGTTTCCAGGAATTCTGGGACGGACCTGCGATCGTCCATGCGAGCCGGCGTGCCGCCGCGGACGCGTCGAGGAGACGCCGGTCGCGATCTGCCGCCTGAAGCGCGTCGCCGCCGACTTCAAGGACGACATCACGCAGCGCTTGCCGCGCCCCTCGGCCAAGAACGGCAAGCGCGTTGCATTCGTGGGCGGTGGTCCCGCTTCGCTGACGGTCGCCCGCGATCTCGCGCCGCTCGGCTATCACTGCACCGTGTTCGACGCCGATGCCCAAGCCGGCGGCATGATGCGCTCGCAGATCCCGAAATTCCGCCTGCCGGATTCGGTCATCGACGAGGAGACCGGCTACATCCTGGGTCTCGGCGTCGACTTCAAGGGCGGCCATCGCATCGAGAGCATGAAGGCGCTGCTCGCGGAGAAGTACGACGCAATCTTCGTCGGCTCCGGCGCACCGCGCGGCCGCGAACTCGACATCCCCGGACGCAAGGAAGCAGCCGCCAACGTCCATATCGGCATCGACTGGCTGTCCTCGGTCTCGTTCGGTCATACCGACAAGATCGGCAAGCGCGTCATCGTGCTCGGCGGCGGCAACACCGCGATGGATTGCTGCCGCACTGCGCGTCGCCTCGGCGGCGAAGAGGTGAAGGTCGTCGTGCGCTCCGGCTTCGAGGAAATGAAGGCCTCGCCCTGGGAGAAGGAAGACGCGCTCCACGAAGACATTCCGATCCTCAATTTCCTCGTTCCCACAGCCTTCGTCCACGAAAACGGCAAGCTCACCGGCATCACCTTCCAGAAGGTGAAGGCCGAATACGACGCCAAGGGCCGCCGCAACCTCGTCCCCTCGGGCGAGCCGGACCAGACCATCGAATGCGACGACGTGCTGGTCGCGGTCGGCCAGGAGAACGCCTTCCCCTGGATCGAGCAGGACTGCGGCATCGAGTTCGATAAATGGCACATGCCCAAGGTCGATCCGCAAACCTTCGTCTCGACCAACCCGAAGGTGTTCTTCGGCGGCGACGCCGCGTTCGGGCCGAAAAACATCATCTGGGCGGTGGCGCAGGGCCATGACGCCGCGCTGTCGATCCACAAAATGCTCTCGGGCGAGGACATCACCGAGCGGCCATTGCCCGACGTGTACATCTCCTCGCAGAAGATGGGCATCCACGAATGGAGCTATGACAACGACATCTCCAACGACAAGCGCTACAAGGTGCCGCATCGCGACAAGGTGATCGCGCTGAAGGACATCCGCACCGAGGTCGAGCTCGGCTATGACGTCAAGCTGGCGCTGGGCGAAGCTCATCGCTGCCTGAACTGCGACGTCCAGACCGTGTTCTCGACCTCGCTCTGCATCGAGTGCGATGCCTGCGTCGACATCTGTCCGATGGATTGCATCACCTTCACGGACAACGGCGAGGAAGGCGATCTCCGTCAGCGCCTGAAAGCACCCTCGCTGCATCCGGACCAGGATCTCTATGTGTCCAGCGACCTCAAGACCGGGCGCGTGATGGTGAAGGACGAGGATGTCTGCCTGCATTGCGGGCTGTGCGCCGAGCGCTGCCCCACCGGCGCCTGGGACATGCAGAAATATTTGATCGAGATGACTCACGCAGGTTCAGCATGTCCGACAAAAAGCCGATCAGCAGCGTAAACGACTTCGTCGTCCGCTTCGCCAACGTCAACGGATCCGGCTCGGCCAGCGCCAACGAGATGTTTGCGCGCGCGATCCTGCGCCACGGCGTTCCGGTGAGCCCCCGTAACATCTTCCCCTCCAACATCCAGGGCCTGCCGACCTGGTACGAGGTGCGGGTGACCGAAGACGGCCATCTCGGCGCCCGCGGCGGCGTCGACATGATGGTCGCCATGAACCCGCAGACCTGGGACAAGGACGTCGCCGGCATCGAGCCCGGCGGCTACCTGTTCTATGATTCCACCAAGCCGATGCCGTCGACCAAATTCCGCGACGACATCACCGTGATCGGCGTCCCCCTGACCGCGATCACCAACTCGACCTATACCGATCCGCGCCAGCGCCAGCTGTTCAAGAACATCATCTATCTCGGGGCGCTCTCGGCGCTGCTCGACATGGATCCGAAGCTGATCGAGCAGCTGATCGGCGAGCAGTACAAGGGCAAGGAGAAGCTGCTCTCGTCCAACGTCCACGCGCTGCATCTCGGCCGCGACTGGGCGCTGCAAAACCTGAAATGCCCGACCGGGCTGCGGGTGAAGAAGTCCGACAAGGTCGGCGACCGCATCTTCATCGAAGGCAACAGCGCCGCCGCGCTCGGCGCCGTCTATGGCGGCGCCACGGTGTGCGCCTGGTATCCGATCACGCCGTCCTCGTCGGTGGCAGAAGCTTTCACCGCCCACTGCAAGAAGTACCGGCACGACCCGGAGACCGGAAAGGCGAAATACGCCATCGTGCAGGGCGAGGACGAGCTCGCCTCGATCGGCATCGTGATCGGCGCCTCCTGGAACGGCGCGCGCGCCTTCACCGCGACCTCCGGCCCCGGCATCTCGCTGATGACCGAGTTCATCGGGCTGTCGTATTTCGCCGAAATCCCGGCCGTGATCATGAACATCCAGCGCGCCGGTCCCTCGACCGGCATGCCGACCCGCACCCAGCAATGCGACATCATCGCCTGCGCCTATGCTTCGCATGGCGACACCAAGCATGTGCTGCTGTTCCCCGAAGATCCCGCCGAAGCGTTCGAGTTCGCGGCCGCGGCTTTCGATCTCGCCGAGCGGCTTCAGACCACCATCTTCCTGATGCTCGACCTCGACATCGGCATGAACCACCGGCTCTGCCGTCCGCTGAAATGGGACGACGCCAAGCAATATGACCGCGGCAAGGTGATGACCGCGGAGATGCTGGACGAAGGCCGCGATTTCGGCCGCTATCTCGACGTCGACGGCGACGGCATCCCCTACCGAACCTATCCCGGCACGCATCCGACCAAGGGCTCCTATTTTACCCGCGGCACGTCGCGCGACCGCTATGCGCGTTACTCCGAAGAGGGCTCGGTCTACGCCGACAACATGCAGCGCCTGATGCGCAAGTTCGAGACCGCGCAGGATCTGGTGCCGCGGCCGCTCCAGGCCAATGCGGAACGGCCAACCAAATACGGCGTGATCTATTTCGGCTCGACCACGCCGGCGATGGACGAGGCGATCGGATTGCTGGAAGCGCGCGGGCATCAGCTCGACCGCCTGCGCATCCGCGCCTTCCCGTTCCACTCCAGCGTGGCGAGCTTCCTCGCCGAGCACGATTTCGTCTATGTGGTCGAGCAGAATCGCGACAGCCAGCTGCGCCAGCTCATCGTCAACGAAAACGGCATCGACCCGGTGCGGCTGGTGCCGATCGTGCATTACGACGGCTCGCCGATCACCGCCCGCTTCATCGCAAAAGCCATTGGCGACCACCAGGATCACATCAAGGTGACCCCGCTCCGCAAGACCGTGTCATGACCTACATTGCAAAGCCGAAATTCCACCATCCCGGGCTGAAGAAGAACGAGCTCGGCTACACCCATCGCGATTACGAGGGCAAGATCTCGACGCTGTGCGCCGGCTGTGGCCATGACTCTATCACGGCCTCCATCATCGAGGCCTGCTATGAGCTTTCGATCGAGCCGCACCGGGTCGCCAAGATTTCGGGTATCGGCTGCTCGTCGAAGACGCCGGACTATTTTCTCGGCAATTCGCACGGCTTCAACTCCGTGCACGGCCGCATGCCCAGCGTCCTGACCGGCGCCAATCTCGCCAATCGCGACCTGATCTATCTCGGCGTCTCCGGCGACGGCGATTCCGCCTCGATCGGCTTCGGCCAGTTCGCGCATTCGATCCGGCGCGGCGTCAACATGACCTATATCGTCGAGAACAACGGCGTCTACGGTTTGACCAAGGGCCAGTTCTCGGCGACCGCCGACCGCGGCTCGAAGTCCAAGAAGGGCGTCACCAACACCGACAACGCCATCGACCTCGTCGCGATCGCGCTGCAGTTGGGAGCGACTTTCGTCGCGCGCTCGTTCTCCGGCGACAAGACCCAGCTCGTGCCGCTGATCGCGGCCGCGATCCGCCACAAGGGCGCGTCGTTCATCGACGTCATCAGCCCCTGCATCGCCTTCAACAACCATGCCGGCTCGACCAAGAGCTTCGACTATGTCCGCGAGCACAATGACGCGGTGAACCGGCTCGATGTGCTGGTCGGCCGCGATCCGATTGCGGTGGATTACGCACCGGGCACCGTGCAAATGGTCGAGCAGCATGACGGCAGCAGGATCGCGCTGCGCAAGATCGACGCCGACTACGATCCGCACGACCGGCTCGGCGCCCAGACCTTCCTGCAAAAGCACGCCGCCAAGGGACAGATCGTCACCGGCCTGCTCTATGTCGATCCCGACGCGGAAGACCTGCACGAGCATCTCAACACGGTCGAAACGCCGCTCAACACGCTGGAAGCCGACACGCTCTGCCCGGGCTCGGCGGCGCTGGACAAGTTCAACGCCAGCCTGCGGTGATTGCCTATCGCGCCGCGGCCGGCTGCCGGACGCGTATGGTGATCTTCTCCGACACGATGGGCGGCTCGAACGGATAGTGCTTGGCATCGCCCAGCACGAGTTGAAGCGTGTGCGTCCCGGGCGGAAGCTCGAGCAGCGTTTCGGTCTGCCCTGCCCCGAAATGCAGATGCGACTTGTCCTGCAGGATCGGCTCCTTGGGATCGATGGGGTCGTTGACGTCGATCAGCAGATGATGGTGACCGGCGTTCTGGTACTCGTCGCCGGCATGGGTCACTCCCATGTTGCGCAAGCCGAACCGGACCCAGAATCCGCCGCGCACCTTCTGCCCGTCACGCGGGGTGATGAAATAGAGCTTTGCGTCCTTGGGCGCTGCCTTGCCCTGCGAAAAGGCTGCCCCCGGAAGCAATGCGAGCGCCGCCGCCAGCGCGACGCAACGAAGGATCTGCATCAAACCAACTCCACCACTTAAGGACTGAGCGCCACGCGGAATCCGTGCGTGGGGTAACGAACATTGGTGTCGTAGCCATCGCGGTTGGACGGCCGCACATATCTCGAATCGTTCTTCCAGGAGCCCGAGCGCAGGACATGAGCGCTGCAGTCCCCGCTGCTCCATGCCGAGCCGTCGGTGGGCGCGCCCTGATAGGTCTTGTGCCAGCAGTCCTCGACCCACTGATCGACGCTGCCGCCCATGTCGTGGAGCCCGAACGGGTTCGGCTTGAAGCTGCCGACTTTCGCTGGCTGCTCGGCCGCGAGATCACCGCAATCCTTGCAACCGGCCATGCCCGGCTGCAGCTTGTCGCCCCACCAATATCTGGTCTGCGTTCCGCCCCGCGCGGCATATTCCCATTCGGCTTCGCTCGGAAGCCGATACGTCTTCTTCGTCGCCTTGGCGAGATAGGCCGCATATTGCTGCGCGTCGGTCCAGCTCACATTGCTGACCGGCGCATCGTCCTTGCCGATGGCGGTGAAGCTGCACGCCTTTGCAGCGGCGCACTCGTTCCATTCCTGCACGGTCACGGGATATTTGCTGATCGAGAACGGCTTCACCGTCACCTGATGGACGGGACGCTCGGTCGGGTCGTCGTTGCTTCCCATCGCAAAGCTGCCGCCGCGAATGGCGACCATCTCGGGTTCGCGGACGGGAATCGGCGATTGACTTACCGATTGACTCGTCGATTGACTTGGCGCCGGAGCGGGCGATGGAGATGATGAAGCCGACGAGGGAGAAGGCTGCGGCGTCTGCGGCGCCGCTTCGCGCGGCGGAGGCTGCGGGCTCGGCGATGCGGCAGGAGAGGCGGGAGTGACGGCGGCCTGCTCGCCCACCCTGCCCGGCGCCTGAGCCAGAAGATACCACAGCACGCCGGCGGCCATCACCGACAGCGTGATACCCAGGAGAAAGATCAGGGCATTCTCGCGCCGCCCCCGCGTCCTGCCGACCGCGTCTGCATCCGGCAGCACTTTATAAACGCGCACGGGATCGGTGATGTTCTTGACCTTGCGGTCCCCGAGCGACTCGTAACCGCACACGACCTTGTGCTTGATCTGCTCGTAGATCGCGCCGGAGATAAAGACCTGGCCTGGCTCGGCGATGCCCTCGATACGCGTGGCGATATTGACGCCGTCGCCGTAGACGTCGTCAGGCTCCACGATGACGTCACCGAGATTGACGCCAATCCGGTACTCGATCCGGGTGTTCTTCGGAAGCGAGGCGTTGCGGCCGATGAGATTCTGCTGGATGACGATGCTGCATCGGACGGCCTCGACCGGACTGTCGAAAATCGCGATGAAGCCATCGCCCGTCGTCTTCACCAGACTTCCGTTGTGCTCGACGATGCTGGGCTGGATGAGATCCCGCTCGATCCGCTTGACGCGGACGTGCGTGCCCTCTTCGTCGGCCTGCATCAGGCGGCTGTAGGAAGCGATGTCACCGACAATGATGGCCGCGAGGCGACGAGGCATAGGGCCGTGCGAAGGCGGCTCGTCATTCCCGGATCTGAAGTTGCGAATTTCGCCCATTGCGGGGACTCCACAAACTTGCAAAGGCAGACCCCAGCCTACGACTGCCAAAGGCGATCGTCTGTGAAGGCTATCACATCGATGGAATCGGGCAATGTCCGTGGAATCGCAGGCGCCGAGTTCCGAAAGGCGAAGGCGTCACGTCGAATGAACCTTCAGGACCCCACCGACGACTAATGCCCGGCGTGGAACTAATCACCTCGCTCCGCCCTGCGATGATGCTGTCAGCTGTGCGGACGTTGAACGCGTCGCACCGGGGCTGCGTCTACAGCGTACAGCTCAGCTGCTGCACGCGAGGCCATCATGAAGTCTTTTCTCGTTGCGGCCGTCTTCCTTGCCGCGCTCGGCGGCGCCGCTCACGCCGAGGAGGCCGACGATATCCGTGAGGCCATCAAGGCCGAAGCCGAAACCTTCAACGCGCGCATGTATGCCGGCGAACCCGGCAACAAGGCCTATGCCTGCTTCGTGCGCCGCTACGATGCCGAGCATCTGGCGCACCATCCGAAGCAGAAGGTCGCCTCGATGAAGCTGCTGATCTCGGCGGAGATGGACACCGAAGACAAGCAGTTCCACAACTCCTTCCGCCTCGGCTTCAGATATCGTCACCGCTCCGGCGATTTCGATTCCAGCGGCTCCTGTCATCACGCTGTGTTCACCAAGGACGGCACCGAAATCCGCCTCGGTTGCGGCGTCGACTGCGAGGGCGGCGGCATCGGCGTCGCGCTCTCGAAGGACGACAAATCGGCGATCGTGCGGCTGGCGCGGGTCAGGGTCTGGCAGAACAACAAGCCGGACGACGATGCCGAACTGTCACTGGTCGCCGGGGCCGACGACGGGATTTTCCGCCTAGATCGAACGGACAATAAGGAATGCGCCTCGCTCGTGACCGACCGCAAGGAACTCGCCGCGCTCCGCCACAAATGATATGTGTCCGGCACAATCGAGGGGAGATCGTCATGAACCGCCGGAACATCTTGTGGAGCGCCGTCTCAGGCCTGGGCGCGGCACTTGGCGCCTCCAGCGCGAAGGCCTCGACCGAGGCCGGCACGGGCAACAAGCTGAAGGTGGTCTATCACCTGAGCGATGCCGAGAAGGTCAACTTCGTCCTCGGCAACATCCAGAACCACATCGATGGCGTCGGCGGCCCCGACCATGTGACGATCGCGCTGGTGATCCACGGCCCGGCACTGAAGGCGTTTCACTCGGCGCAGGCCAACCCTGACATTAGCAAGCGCGTCGGTGATTTTTCCAAGGATGGCGTCGAGCTTGCCGCCTGCGGCAACACGATGAAGGCGCAGAACGTCACGCTCACGGATCTCCTGCCGGGCTTCGTCAGCGCGGAGAAGGGTGGCGTCGTCCGTTTGGCCGAGCTCCAGTCGCAGGGTTATCTCTATCTGCGGCCGTAGGAGCGCGCGCTCGACATCCCCCTTGACGTACCCATAACCCCAGGGTTATGAATATATCCATAACTTGCAGGTTATGGATTTTATGCCCGCCACCGCTCACGACCTTCTGTTCAGGACGCTCGCCGACCCCACTCGTCGGGCGATCTTCGAGCGATTGTGCCGCGAGGGCGAACAGACGGTCGGAGCCCTGACAGCACTGTCGGGCGTTTCCCAGCCCGCAGTCTCAAAACATCTCGGCGCGCTGAAGCAGGCTGGCCTGGTGCGCGACCGGCATCAAGGGCGGCAGACGCATTACAGCGCCCAGCCCGGCGCGCTCAATCCGCTGATCGACTGGACCAGCCAGATGACCGGATTCTGGCAGAACCGGCTCGATGCGCTCGACGATCTCCTGAAGAGGATGGACCAATGAACGAATCCCCCACCGAAACCCGATCTGTCGTCGTCGAGCGCGAATTTGCCTTTCCGGCAGAGCGGATCTGGCGCGCGCTGACGCAGCCACATCTGATCGAGGAATGGCTGATGAAGAACGACTTCAAGCCGAACGTGGGCCACCGCTTCAACCTTCGCGGCGAGTGGGGCGGCGTGCTGGACTGCGAGGTCCTCACCATCGAGCCGCAGAAGACACTCGCCTACACCTGGAATTTCTCGCATGACGACGCGGCGTTCGATCTCAAGAGCGTCGTGACCTTCACGCTGACGCCGGCGGGCGCAGGCACGCATCTGCGCGTCGAGCAAGCGGGCTTCAGCCCGACGCAGAAGCAGGCTTTTGGCGGCGCGCATGCCGGCTGGAAGCAGTTTCTCGCCAAGCTGGACGAGCTGCTGGCAAGGGCAGACTAGCTTGGCCGCCGGCCTTCATTCAATCATCTCAAGAGGAGGTTTCATTGACCGGAAACATGTGGGTTCGACAGATCCATCGTTGGCTGTCGATCGCTTTCACGCTTGCCGTCATCGCCAACATCGTCGCCCTGACGCTGCAAGTCCAGGCGACGTGGATCGGCTTGCTCGCCTTCGTCCCATTGATCCCATTGCTTGCGACCGGACTCTACATGTTCGCGCTGCCATATCTCGGCCGCCGCCGCGGCGCCCGACAAGAGGCGTGAACATGAAGAAGGCCGTCACCGTGAAAAACAGCAGCGCGACGAAGGCGGATGGCGCTTCGCCATCCAGGATGATCGACGGCAGGATCAAGGAGCTCGGCGACTGGCGCGGCGACATGCTCGGACGAATCCGCGGCCTGATCAAGGAGGCCGATCCTGACGTCGTCGAGGAATGGAAATGGCGCGGCGTTCCGGTGTGGGAGCACGACGGCATCATCTGCACCGGCGAGACCTACAAGGCCGTGGTGAAGATGACGTTTGCCAAGGGCGCAGCGCTGGACGATCCAGCCGGCCTGTTCAACTCGAGCCTCGACGGCAACGTGCGGCGCGCGATCGATATTCGCGAAGGCGAGAAGATCAACGAGAAGGCGTTGAAGGCGCTGATCCGCGCAGCCGTGGCGCTGAATGCGTCCAAGAAGAAGCCGGCGAAACGTTCCGGATAGAACAGCCGTTGTGGAGCCACGAACGCTTTCCTTCTCCCCTTGTGGGAGAAGGTGGCGCGAAGCGCCGGATGAGGGGTCTCTATCGACACGGGAAACGTTGAGAGATACCCCTCACCGCAGTGAGCTTGTGTCTCCGAGCGTCGCCGCCCTCTCCCACAAGGGGCGAGGGCGCATCAACGCGCATCTCGCCGTATTGCTCCGCATAGTCAGCAGCGTCAGGCCACCGCCGAGATCGGGCGCGGGCTCACGACATATTCGCGCAGCACCTTGTCATTGGCGTCGACCTCGATCAGTGCGACGTCGTAGGTCCAGAGATCGGCCAGATGCTGGAGCACGCGCTTGGCGTCGGTCTCGTTGAGCTGCGCGCCCTTGATGACATGGTGATGCAGGATCAGCCGCCGGTCGCCGGAGAGATCGACGTCGACCACCTCAATATTCGCGTCGATGTAGCCGACATCGTGCTGCCGTGCCAGCTCGCGCCGAACGCGGCGGAAGCCCCGCTCGTCGTGAATGGCGTCGACCCGGATGCCGGCGCGTTCCTCGGGGTCATCATGCAGGTGGAACATGCGGAGGTGCCGCATCAGCTTCGGACTCAGGAACTGGGCGATGAAACTCTCGTCGCGGTAGTTGGCCCAGACGTCGCGCAGCACGCCCATCACGTCGTTCTTGCCGGCGATGTCCGGGAACCATTCGCGGTCCTCGTCTTCCGGCCTGGTGACGATGCGCTCGATGTCCTGCATCATGGCGAAGCCGAGCGCATAGGGATTAAAGCCGGAAAAGCGCTGGTCATCGAATTCGGGCTGGAACACGACATTGGTGTGCGACTGCAGGAATTCGAGGAAATTGCCGTCGCTGATGCGGCCCTGCTGATGCAGCTTGGTCATGATGCGATAGTGGACGTAGGTCGCCGTCCCCTCGTTCATCACCTTGGTCTGGCTCTGCGGATAGAAATATTGCGCGATGTGGCGGACGATGCGCAACAGCTCGCGCTGCCAGGGCGCCAGCCGCGGCGCGCTCTTCTCGAGGAAATACAGCAGGTTCTCCTGCGGCAGGCCGAGCAGCTTGCGGCGGCGTTCGATGCTGAGCGCGGACCGGGTCTTGCTCTTTCCCGCCGGCACGGTGCGCCAGAGGTCGTTGAAGACCTCCTCCTCGTGCTGGCGGCGGCGCCCTGCCCGCTTCTCTTCGGCGCGGAGGTCGAGCTTCTTCTTGCCGGGATAGCGGTCGATCCCATGCGACATCAACGCATGCGCGGCATCGAGGGTGCGCTCGACCTCCACCCGGCCGTAGCGATCCTCGCATTGCATGACGTAGTTCTTGGCGAAATCCAGATAGTCCAGGATGCCGTCGGCGTCGGTCCACTGCTTGAACAGATAGTTGTTCTTGAAGAAGTGATTGTGGCCGAAGGCGGCGTGCGCGATCACCAGGGTCTGCATCGTCGCCGTGTTCTCTTCCATCAGGTAGGAGATGCAGGGCGAGGAGTTGATCACGATCTCATAGGCGAGGCCCATGAGGCCCTTGCGGTATGAGGCCTCGTGATACGCAAAGTGCTTTCCGAACGACCAGTGCTTGTAGAACAGCGGCATGCCGACCGACGAATAGGCGTCCAGCATCTGCTCGGCGGTGATGACTTCGATCTGGTTCGGATAGACGTCGAGCCCGAGATCTTTCGTCGCCACCTCCTCGCAGGCATCCGTGATGCGCTGCAAGGTGTGAAAATCCCAATCGGCGCCTTCGAACAAGCGTTCCGTCATGGAGCGGCTTTCTCCTGGGCAGTGTCGCGGCGCTGAAACAGATCGTGGAACACCGGAAAAATTTCGCTGCGCTCGCTGACCTTGCGCATCGAGAGCGGTGCGCCGCTGTTGCGCAAGCGCTCGTAGAGGGTCCAGAGCGAGGAGTCGGACAGATCGAAGGCGCTGCCGCCGGACTCGCCGACCTCGAGATAGGCGAAGAACTGGCAGACCGGCAGGATTTTGTCGGTCAGCAGCATGCCCGCGAGCTCGCCGTCGGAATAGGAATTGTCGCCGTCGGAAGCTTGCGCAGCGTAGATATTCCAGTCCGACGGGCTGAAGCGTTCGCGCACGATCTCGTGCATGGCCTGCAGCGCGCTGGAGACCAGCGTGCCGCCGGAAGCCGGGCCATAGAAGAAGGTCTGCTCATCCACCTCCTCGGCGCGATCGGTGTGGCGGATGAAGACGATGTCGACATGCTTGTAGCGGCGCTTCAGAAATACGTAGAGCAGCATGTAGAAGCGCTTGGCGAGATCCTTCATGTGCTCGGACATCGAGCCCGACACGTCCATCAGGCAGAACATCACAGCCTGGGCAACGGGCTTTGGAACCGTCTCGAAGCGGCGGTAGCGGATGTCGAGCGGATCGATGAAGGGAATGCGCTTGGATTTCGCCTTCAGTTTTTCGAGCTGGGCTAGCAGCAGCAGACGCTCGTCCTCATCTGCGCAGGCAGCGATGGCGGATTCAAGCTCTTCGATCTCCTCCTTGCTGGGACGCTTGAGCGCGATACGGCGCGCCATTGCGCGCCGAACCGTCCGGCTCACCGAGATGTTGGATGGCGAGCCCGACGTGGTGTAGCCGGCGCGCTGGATGCCCTCGCTCTCGGTCTGCGCGATCTTGCGCTTGGCGAGATCAGGAAGTTCGAGGTCATCGAGGAAGAGATCGACGAATTCGTCGCGGCTGAGCACGAAGCGGAAGGCGTCCTCGCTGTCGCCTTCGCCCGGACCGGAATCCTTGGCACTGCCCTGGCCGGAGCGCTGGAGATAGTCGCCCTCGATGAACTTCTTGTTTCCGGGCAACACCATGTCGCGCGTTCCGCCGTCGCGGCGGAAACGCGGCTCGTGCATGCCGTCGAGCGGAATGGTGACCTCGCCACCCTCCAGGACGTCCTTGATGTCGCGTTCCTGCGAGGTCTTCTTGACGGCGCCCTGCACCAGGGATTTGGCCCGACGCAAGAACCGCTGCCGGTTCTCGAGACTCTTGCCGCCTGGATTCAGGCGCCTGTCAATAATGTGAATCGGCACTTTTCCATCCGCCTCAACCGGCCTGCTTCACGCGCATGTACCATTCGACGAGCCGGCGAACCTGACGCTCGGTGTAGCCGCGCTCCACCATGCGTGCGACGAACTCGCCGTGCTTCTTCTCCGTCTCGCCGTCCTTCTTCGACCCGAAGGAGATGACCGGAAGCAGGTCCTCAACCTGGGAGAATATCCGCTTTTCGATCACATCGCGAATCTTCTCGTAGGAGATCCAGGTCGGATTCTTGCCGCCGTTCTGGGCGCGCGACCGTAACGAGAATTTGACCACCTCGTTGCGGAAATCCTTCGGGTTGGCGATGCCCGCCGGCTTCTCGATTTTGGTCAGCTCCTGGTTCAAAAGCTCACGATCCAGCAGCTGGCCGGTGTCGGCGTCCTTGAAATCCTGGTCCTCGATCCAGGCATCGGCGTAGTCGACGTAGCGGTCGAACAGGTTCTGGCCGTAATCCGAGTAGGATTCGAGATAAGCCTTCTGGATCTCGTTGCCGATGAACTCGGCATAACGCGGCGCAAGGTCGGCCTTGATGAATTCGAGGTAGCGCTTCTCGACTTCCTCGGGCAGTTGCTCGCGCTTGATCGATTGCTCCAGCGCGTACATCAGATGCACCGCGTCGGCGGCGACTTCCTGCGGATCGTGGTTGAAGGTCGCAGCCAGGATCTTGAAGGCAAAGCGGGTGGAAACACCGTCCATGCCCTCGTCGACGCCGGCGGCATCGCGATATTCCTGGACGCTGCGCGCCTTCGGATCGGTCTCCTTCAGGCTCTCACCGTCGTAAACCCTCATCTTGGCGTAGATCGTGGAATTTTCGTGCTTGCGCAGGCGCGACATCACCGAGAACCGCGCCAGCGTTTCCAGCGTCGCGGGCGCGCAAGGCGCGGCCGCGAGCTCGGAGCCCTGGATCAGCTTCTCGTAGATCTTCTGCTCCTCCGTGATCCGCAGGCAGTACGGCACCTTGATCACGCAGATGCGGTCGATGAAGGCCTCGTTGTTCTTGTTGGCCTTGAAGCTCGACCACTCGGCTTCATTGGAGTGCGCAAGGATGACGCCGGTGAAGGGGATCGCGCCGATGTTCTCGGTGCCGATATAGTTGCCTTCCTGCGTCGCGGTGAGCAGCGGGTGCAGCATCTTGATCGGCGCCTTGAACATCTCGACGAATTCGAGCACGCCCTGGTTGGCGCGGTTGAGGCCGCCGGAATAGCTGTAGGCGTCGGGATCGTTCTGCGCGTAGGTTTCGAGCTTGCGGATGTCGACCTTGCCGACCAGCGAGGAGATGTCCTGGTTGTTCTCGTCACCCGGCTCGGTCTTGGCGATCCCGATCTGGCGCAGCCGCGACGGCTGGATCTTTGCAACCCGAAACTGGGAAATGTCGCCGCCGAAGGCTTCCAGCCGCTTGTAGCACCACGGGCTCATCAGGCCGGTGAGACGGCGGCGCGGAATGCCGTATTTCTCTTCCAGCATCGGGCCGAGCTGATCCGGATCGAACAGGCTGAGCGGGCTTTCGAACACGGGCGAGAGCTCGTCGCCGGCCTTGAGCACGTAGATCGGATGCACTTCCATCAGCGACTTGAGCCGCTCAGCGAGCGAGGATTTGCCGCCGCCGACCGGACCGAGCAGATACAGGATCTGCTTGCGCTCTTCGAGGCCCTGCGCCGCGTGACGGAAGAAACCGACGATGCGCTCGATGGTTTCTTCCATGCCGTAGAAACCGGCGAAGGCCGGATAGGTACGGATCGTGCGGTTCAAAAAAATACGGCCAAGGCGTGGGTCCTTGGCCGTGTCAATCGTCTGGGGCTCACCGATCGCTGCTAGCAGTCGTTCGGCCGCGTTTGCGTATTTCATGGGATCGCTTCGACACGATTCCAGATATTCCGCCATCGACATGTCGTGTTGGCTTCTCGCCTCGAACGACTTAGCGAAAGCGTTGAATAGAGAATCGTTGTACATGATCCCTCTCCGCGTGAGTTCCGCTACACAATTGAACGAAAGCAGCGACCGGACCGTTCCTTAGCGCCACTCTCGAATCAGCGTGAGCACATGACGATCATTCGACACCCGGGCGCCTTCTCGGCGCAACGCACAACGTAGGCACAGGGTGAGTTACGAACAGGCACCTGCCTGATATTTGAGCGAATCTTTGTCTATATTGGCTCATTTCCAGAAAATGTCACTCGCTCGCAACATCCGGGCATTACCGGGGATGCGTTCATCCGGCGCCGCATCATAGCCGTCTGCGAACGGCGATCTTATGACGCTTGTGCGGCGAAGCCTTGCATGGCGCGTTCATCTTCCTGCTGCAATGCGGTGCGTGGACCGCCGGCGGCGTGACAGTCGCGGCAAACGCGCAGCAGTGTATCAAAATCGGTCGCCAGGCCCTCCGACCGGATGACGATGCGATCGTCCGTCGCACCGCGGGCCAAGCCGCGGATGCTGCAGAGCTGCCTCTGCAAGGCCGGCGTCGGCGTCAGCACGATCACCTTGCGCCCGCGGCGTTCTTCAGCCGAAATCTCCGCGATCGAGTCCCACAGCAGAAATTCATTGCCGATGCGAAGGTCGCGAATGCCATAGGGGGTGACGATCACCACCGATGCCCGCTCGGCGGGGAGCATCCAGATCAGCCGGCCGGTCATCGCGGCGAACGCCACCACGCCGGCATAGCCGACCGTCGTGTCGTAATCGCCAAAAGCATTCCACCAGCCCAAGGCGAGCGTTGCGCTGAGCAGCGTCATGGCGAAACCCGCAACGATCAGCAACCGCAGTTGGGTCGTACATGGACCGATTTCGAGATCGTGGGACGCATCGACGCATCCGGTCGACGTGACCGACTGGGGGCTGTCTGTGACAGCGAGCGCCAGACGGTCATGATGTGCTTGCATGCTTTCCCCCAGCATGGCCATTCGCGACCGAGCCACGATGCATCAGGCGGACCGGAATCCGCTGATGAGTACTCCGCGCAGCCACTGGCGGCGAGGCGAGGCAGCTGGCGTTACACAACAAGGGCCTAGCCGATTCCTCACGGCCAACGACCTTTTACGCAACTCGGCTCCCTCTACGCGGATCGCCATGATCGCGACGGAGTTACACTGGAGGATATGACGCCCATACCCTTGATTGGTTCCCTCAAGGAAGCATGTAAGCTAGAGGATAGCGCGTCAGGACCGGCGCGGAAACCCCTCGCCCGCAGGCTTGGAGATAAATTAGCATCATGAATCCCGTCAAAGAACTGGAAAAGCACGGACAAGCCGTCTGGCTGGACTTCCTGGCCCGCGGCTTCATCGCCAAGGGCGACCTGAAGCGGCTGATCGACACCGACGGCGTCAAAGGCGTCACCTCCAACCCCTCGATCTTCGAGAAAGCGATCGGCAGCTCGGACGAGTACGACGCGCCGATCGGCAAGGCATTGAAGCGCGGCGATCGGTCGGTCGCCGATCTGTTCGAGGCCGTCGCGGTCGAGGACATCCAGAACGCCGCCGACGTGCTGCGCCCGGTCTACGACCGCCTCAAGGGCGGCGACGGCTATGTCAGCCTGGAAGTCTCGCCCTATCTGGCGATGGACACGGGTGAAACGGTCACAGAGGCGCGGCGGCTCTGGAAGGACGTCAACCGCAAGAACCTGATGGTGAAGGTGCCGGCAACGCCGGAGGGCCTGCCGGCGATCGAGACCCTCATCGGCGACGGCATCAGCATCAACATCACGCTGCTGTTCTCCAGGGACGTCTATCTGCAGGTTGCCGAGGCCTATCTCGCCGGTCTGGAGACATACGTCGCAGGTGGCGGCGATCCCTCGCACGTGGCGAGCGTGGCGAGCTTTTTCGTCAGCCGCATCGACTCGGTGGTCGACAAGCAGCTCGACGAGAAGATTGCCCGCGCCAACGACCCGAGCGAGAAGGAACGGCTCGCCGCGCTGAAGGGCAAGGTCGCGATCGCCAATGCGAAGGTCGCCTACCAGGATTACAAGCGCCTGTTCTCAGGTCCGCGCTGGGACAAGCTCGCGGCCAAGGGCGCCAAGCCGCAGCGCATGCTGTGGGCCTCGACCGGCACCAAGAACAAGGACTACAGCGACGTCCTCTATGTCGAGGAATTGATCGGTCCCGACACCATCAACACCGTGCCGCCGGCGACATTGGATGCGTTCCGCGACCACGGCACGCCGCGGGACAGCCTGGAAGAGAATGTCGACGACGCCAGGCGCGTGCTGGAAGAACTGGAGCGCTCCGGCGTCTCGCTCGATGCTATCACCGAGGAACTCGTCAAGGACGGCGTCAAGCAGTTCGCCGACGCCGCCGACAAGCTCTATGGCGCTGTCGCCCACAAGCGCGCCACCGTGCTCGGGCCTGCGATCGACCGCCAGCTTCTCTCGCTCGGCGACGGCCTCGGCAAGGCCGTGGCCAAGAGCACCGAGGAATGGCGCGCGTCGGCAAAGATCCGCAGGCTGTGGCAACGGGACAAATCGGTCTGGACCGGCACCGACGAGGACAAATGGCTCGGCTGGCTCGACAGCGCCGCCAAGGCCGACGTCGCCGATTATGAGGATTATGCCAGCCGCGTGAAAGGCCAGAAATTCTCCGACGCCGTCGTGCTCGGCATGGGCGGGTCAAGCCTCGGGCCGGAGGTGCTGGCCGAGACCTTCGGCAAGAAGCCCGGGTTCCCGAAGCTGCACGTGCTGGATTCCACCGATCCGGCGCAGGTGCGGGCAATGGAGGCCAGGATCGACATCGCCAACACCGTGTTCATCGTCTCCAGCAAGTCCGGCGGCACCACCGAACCGAATGCGATGAAGGATTATTTCCACCAGCGCGTCGCGCAGGCGGTCGGACCGAAGGTCAAGACCGGCCATCGCTTCATTGCGGTCACTGATCCCGGATCGTCGCTGGAGACGGCGGCGAAGACGCTAAGCTATGCGCGCATCTTCCACGGCGAGCCCTCCATCGGCGGACGCTACTCGGTGCTCTCGCCATTCGGCCTGGTGCCGGCGGCAACCGCGGGCGTCGATATCAAGACCTTCATCAAGCACGCGCTTGCGATGGCCCGCTCCTGCGGACCGGACGTGCCGCCGGCCGAGAACCCCGGCGTGCAGCTCGGCCTTGCCATGGGCCATGCAGCGCTCGAAGGCCGCGACAAGGTGACGATCCTGTCGTCGAAGAAGATTGCCGATTTCGGCGCCTGGGCCGAGCAGCTCATCGCGGAATCGACCGGCAAGGACGGCAAGGGCCTGATCCCGATCGACGGCGAGCCGCTGGGCGAGCCGGCGGTCTACGGCAATGACCGGCTCTTCATCGACATCCGTATCGAGGGCGAAGCGGACGCCGCCCATGACTCGCAGCTTGCTGCGATCGAAGCGGCCGGCCATCCCGTCGTGCGCATCGTGATGAAGTCGATCGACCATCTCGGCCAGGAGTTTTTCCGCTTCGAGATGGCAACGGCGGTCGCGGGCAGCATCCTCGGCATCAACCCGTTCGACCAGCCGGACGTGGAAGCGGCCAAGATCAAGACCCGAGAGCTCACCGCCTCGTTCGAAAAGACCGGCGCGCTGCCGGCCGAGCAGCCGGTGGTCAGCACCACCGAGGCCGATCTCTACACCGACGAGACCAATGCCGCAGCCCTGCGCGCTGCCGGCGCCAACGGCGACCTCACCTCCTGGCTGAAGGCGCATCTGTCGCGCTCCAATCATGGCGACTATGTCGCCCTGCTCGGCTACATCGCCCGCGACAAGGCGACGATCGACGCGCTCCAGGCCATGCGGCTCGAGGTGCGCGAGAAACGACACGTTGCGACCTGCGCCGAGTTCGGCCCCCGCTTCCTGCACTCGACGGGGCAAGCCTACAAAGGCGGGCCGGACAGCGGTGTGTTCCTCCAGATCACCGCCGACGATGCCAGGGACCTGCCGGTGCCGGGCCAGAAGGCCAGCTTCGGCGTCATCAAGGCCGCGCAGGCGCGCGGCGACTTCGACGTGCTTACCGAGCGCGGCCGGCGCGCGCTGCGGGTCCACTTGAAGGGCGGGCTCAAGAAGGGCCTCGCGGCGCTCAATGCGGCGCTCAACGAGGCACTGAACTAAGGGAATTCTTCAAATGCAACTCGGCATGATCGGCCTCGGCCGGATGGGCGGCAATATCGTTCGCCGACTGATGCGCCAGGGACATTCGACCGTGGTCTACGACAAGGACGCCAAGGCCGTCGCCGGCCTTGCGGCAGACGGCGCGGTCGGCTCGGCGACGCTCGAAGAGTTCATTGCGAAACTGGAGCGGCCGCGCACGGCCTGGGTGATGCTGCCGGCCGGCCACATCACCGAGACCACGATCGACACGATCGCGGGCGCGATGCAGGAAGGCGACGTCATCATCGACGGCGGCAACACGTTCTGGCAGGACGACGTCCGCCGCGGCAAGGCGCTGAAGGAGCGCGGCATCCACTATGTCGACGTCGGCACCTCCGGCGGCGTCTGGGGCCTCGACCGCGGCTATTGCATGATGATCGGCGGCGAGAAACAGGTGGTCGATCGGCTCGATCCGATCTTCGCCGCGCTCGCGCCCGGCGCCGGCGACATTCCGCGCACGGAGGGACGTGAGGGGCGCGATCCCCGCATCGAGCAGGGCTACATCCATGCCGGCCCCGTCGGCGCCGGTCATTTCGTCAAGATGATCCACAACGGTATCGAATACGGCCTGATGCAGGCCTACGCCGAAGGTTTTGACATCCTCAAGAACGCCAACATCGAGGCCTTGCCGGCGGATCATCGTTACGATTTCGATCTCGCCGATATCGCCGAGGTGTGGCGGCGTGGCAGCGTGATCCCGTCGTGGCTGCTCGACCTTACCTCGACCGCGCTCGCGGATAGCCCTGCACTGGCGGAGTATTCGGGTTTCGTGGAGGATTCCGGCGAAGGACGCTGGACCGTGAACGCGGCGATCGACGAGGCCGTGCCGGCCGAAGTCCTGACCGCGGCGCTGTTCGCACGTTTCCGTTCCCGCAAGGAACACACTTTCGCCGAGAAAATTCTCTCAGCGATGCGAGCCGGCTTCGGCGGCCACAAGGAGCCGAAGCAGCCGGCCGCTTCGAAGCCGAAATAGCAATTAGCAGAGCGAAGGCCAGTAGTTCGTGACAAAAGACCCGCAAGCCAAGCGCAAGCCGGAAAATTGCGCCTTCGTCATCTTTGGTGTCACCGGCGACCTCACCCATCGGCTGGTGATGCCATCGCTCTACAATCTGGCGGCCGAGCATCTGTTACCCGAAAAGTTCTGCGTGGTCGGCGTCGCCCGCCGGGGCCAGTCGGACAACGAGCTGCGCGACAGCCTGTTGAAGGGCTTGCGCCAGTTCGCGACCCGGCCGGTGGACGACGACATTGCCAAGAAGCTGCTGGAATGCGTGACCTTCGTCGAAGCCGACGCAAAGGATCCGCCATCCTTTGATCGCCTGCGTGAGCATCTGGATTCCCTGGAATGCGCGCAGGATACCGGCGGCAACCGGCTGTTCTATCTCGCGACCCCGCCGGCTGCGTTCGCGCCGACCGCGCGCGAGCTCGGCCGCACCGGCATGATGAAGGAGAACGGGGCGTGGCGGCGCCTGGTGATCGAAAAGCCGTTCGGCACCGACCTCGCCTCGGCGCGCGCGCTGAATGGCGAGCTGCTGAAGATCATGGACGAGCACCAGATCTACCGGATCGATCACTATCTCGGCAAGGAGACGGTGCAGAACATCCTGGTGCTGCGCTTTGCCAACGGCATGTTCGAGCCGATCTGGAATCGCAACCATATCGATCACATCCAGATCACGGTGGAGGAAAAGCTCGGCGTCGGCCATCGCGGCGGCTTCTACGACGCCACCGGCGCGCTACGCGACATGGTGCCGAACCACCTGTTCCAGCTGATGTCGCTGGTCGCGATGGAGCCGCCGGCGCGTTTCGACGCCCATTCCGTGCGCTCCGAGAAGGCCGAGATTCTGACCTCGATTCAGCGCCCGAGCGAAGAGGAAGCGCTGAAGAGCTCGGTGCGCGCCCAATATCTCGCAGGGCGCATCGGCGACGATGAGATCCCGGACTATCGCAAGACCGAGGACGTCAAACCCGGCAGCACTACCGAGACCTATGTCGCGCTGAAGCTGATGATCGACAATTGGCGCTGGGCCGGCGTGCCGTTCTATTTGCGCACCGGCAAGGCGCTCGGCCACAAGCGCACCGAAGTCGCGATCAAGTTCAAGCAGGCGCCGCTGTCGATGTTCTCAGGCACGGCTGTCGATCGTCTCTCTCAGAACTTCCTCACGATCGGCATCGCACCGACCGAGACCATCGAGCTCCAGTTCAACGCCAAGATCCCGGGGCCGAGCGTCACCATCGACGGCGTCGAGATGAAGTTCCGCTATGGCGACTATTTCCGGGCCGATCCCTCGACCGGCTACGAGACGCTGATCTACGACTGTATGATCGGCGACAACATCCTGTTCCAGCGTGCCGACGGCATCGAAGCCGGATGGGAGGCGGTGCAGCCGTTCCTTGACGCCTGGAAGAACGCGGGCAGCAACGGCATCGAGACCTATCAAGCCGGCAGCGACGGCCCCGCCTGCGCCGATGAATTGCTCCGCCGCGACGGCCGAAGCTGGCGTAAATTTTCGTGACGGCGACGGCCGGACAGCCGAAGCTGATCGTCGAGGCCGACGCCGAGGCTCTCGCGCGGACCGCGGCCGGACGGGTGATGGCGCGAATCGCGGCCAATCCCGGGCGCATTGCGATCTGCCTGACCGGCGGCTCCAGCCCAAAGAGGCTCTACCAGCTGCTGGGCAGCGAGGCTTGGCGCGAAAAAATCCCGTGGGAGCGCGTGCACTGGTTCATCGGTGACGAGCGCTTCGTGCCCGAAAGCGATCCCCTCAACAACATGGCGGTCGCGCGCGCGACCTTTCTCGATCGCAACGCGCCCTCCGGCCATGTTCACCCGATCCCGACGACGGCTGACGACCCTGATCAGAGCGCCGAGGCCTATGCGCGCGAGTTGCAGGCTTTCTACGGCGCGGAAAGCCTGGATCCGGCACGGCCGCTGTTCGACATGGTCTTGATGGGCGCGGGGCCGGACGGCCACACGGCTTCGCTCTTCCCGGGCTACCCCGCGATCGAGGAGATGGGAGGCTGGGTGGTCGGCGTCCCCAAGGCCAATGTTGCCCCCTTCGTGCCGCGGGTCTCGCTCACCCTGCCCGCGCTGGCGTCCTGCCGCGAAATGCTGTTCGAGATAGCGGGGCACGACAAGCAGCCGATCTTGACGCGCCTGCTCAATGGCGAGACTCTGCCGGTTGTACGCGCGCGCTCGAATGGCGAGACCGTCTGGCTGGTCGACCAGGCCGCGCTTCCGGAGGGAATTCGTGGCGGGCGTTGAAGCACCTTGTGCATTGATCGTGATGGGCGTGTCGGGCTCGGGCAAGAGCACGGTTGCAAAAGCGCTCGGCGAGCGCCTCGGCTGGCGTTTCGAGGACGGCGACAGCTTTCATCCCGCCAGCAATGTCGAGAAGATGCGGGCCGGCCATCCCCTCACCGACGAGGACCGCTGGCCCTGGCTCAACGCCATTGCCGACGAGATCGCGAGGGTCTGTGACAAGGGCGAGCACGTCATCATCGCCTGCTCGGCGCTGAAGCATACTTATCGGGACGTGCTCCTGCGCGGACGCGACGACGTCCGCTTCATCTTCCTGAGGGGGACGAAGGAGCTGATCGCCGCTCGCCTCGCGCAACGTAAGGGGCACTTCATGCCGCCCGGCCTGCTGACGAGCCAGTTCAACACGCTGGAGCCGCCGGAGGCTGGCGAGCACGTGATCACAGTCTCGATCGACGAATCCGTGGAAGCGATCGTAGATGGCGCGGTGCGGCAGTTGAAACTGGGCGGCGCGAAACGCTGAGGCCAAACACCCAAGAAACACCCAAGGGACCGTCATGACAAAAATCTCGCTCGTCGTCTCCGACGTCGACGGTACGCTGCTGACCAAGGACAAGACGCTGACCGACCGCGCGAGGTCCGCGGTTCAGCGTCTGCACCAGGCCCGTATCGGCTTCACGATTACGTCGAGCCGCCCCGCGATCGGCATGCGTTTCCTGATCGAACCGCTGGCGCTCTGGCTGCCGGTCGGCCCGTTCAACGGCTCCTCGATCGTCGACCCCGAGATGACTCCGGTCGAACAGCATCTCATCCCCGCCGCGGCGGCCGAGCGAAGCTTGCAAATTCTGCGGGACTTCGGCGCCGACATCTGGCTGTTCACCACCGACAAATGGCTGATCGACAAGCCTGATGGCCAATACGTGGCACATGAGCAGCACACCATCCGCTCCGACCCGACCATCGTGACGGATTTCTCGCCGTATCTCGCGAGCGCCTGCAAGATCGTCGGGGCCAGCGCCGATGCAGCCGGCCTCGAAGCTTGCGAGAAGGCGATGCAGAAGGCGCTCGGCAGCGAGGCGATGGCGGTGCGCTCGCAGACCTATTACCTCGACATCACCCCGCCCGGCTTCGACAAGGGCACATTCGTGCAAGCCATGGCCAAGCGCCTCGGCATTTCAACGGACGCGGTCGCCACCATCGGCGACATGCAGAACGACCTCGCGATGTTTCGCGTCAGCGGCGTTTCGATCGCAATGGGCAATGCGGCCGACAACGTCAAGGACCAGGCGACCCACGTCACCGCGACCAACGAGCAGGACGGTTTTGCGGAAGCGATGGAGATGATTTTGAAGCGGAACGAGGTCACCTAGGTCACTGCTTCGACCGCTGCATCGCGGGCTTCTTGCTGCCCTGCCTTGCGGCCGACAGGTTATGCGCGGTGTTGACCAGCGCGATATGAGTCAGCGCCTGCGGGAAATTGCCGGTCTGACGCCTGGCGCCTGAATCATATTCCTCGGCCAGCAGTCCCACATCATTCGCGACACCGACCACGCGATCGAACAACGCTTGCGCCTTGTCGAGATCGCCCGCCAGTACATGGGCATCTGCCAGCCACAGGCTGCAGGCGAGGAAGGCGCCCTCGATCGGCTGCTTCTCCTCGGACACTTCGCGCGGATCGTGCCGCAGCACAAAGCCGTCAGGCATCATGTGCTTTTCCATCGCCGCGATGGTGCCGCGAATGCGCGGATCCGACGCTTCCAGGAAGCCAACGGACGGCAGCAGCAGCACGCTGGCATCGAGCAGCTTCGAGCCGTAGGACTCCACGAAGGCATTCTCCTCCGCGTCGAAGCCCCGGTTGCAGACGTCGCGATGAATGGCGTCGCGCAAGGTGCGCCAGTGCAGCAGCGGCGCCTTGAAGCCGAAGGTCTCGGCGCTCTTGATGCCGCGGTCGAAGGCGACCCAGGTCATCACCTTGGAGAAGACATAGTGCTTCGGCTGTCCGCGCCGCTCCCAGATGCCGTGATCGGGCTGGTCCCAGACTTCGGCGAGATGCTTGAGCACGGCGCATTCCAGCGCCCAGCTCTCGTCGTCGAGCTTGAGCTTGGCCATCCGCGATTGGTGGAAGGCGTCGATCAGTTCGCCGTAGACGTCGAGCTGGAGCTGCGCATGCGCGGCATTGCCGACGCGCACCGGCTGTGCGCCCTCGTAGCCATCGAGCCAACCGGCCTCCCATTCCAGCAGCCGCCGCTGGCCCCAGATGCCGTACATGATCTGCATGTTCGCCGGTGAGCCTGCCGCCGCACGCAACAGCCAATTGTGCCAGGCCGAGGCTTCCTCGGTGTAACCCGAGTTCATCAGCGCCAGCAGCGTGAAGGTGGCATCGCGCAGCCAGCAGAAGCGGTAGTCCCAATTCCTGGCGCCGCCGAGCTTCTCCGGCAACGAGGTGGTCGGCGCCGCGACGATGCCGCCGGTCGGAGCGAAGGTCAGCGCCTTGAGTGTGATCAGCGAGCGCACGATCAGGTCGCGATAGTCGCCATCGCGATTGCAGTGGCTGCACCAGTCCTGCCAGAATTTCTCGGTCTCCTTGAGTGCGACCTCCGGATCGATTGGCGCGGGCGGCTCGAGATGCGAGGGGCCGTAGGTCAGCACGAACGGCACGGTCTCGCCGGCCTTCACCTCGAAATCGGAAACCGTGGTCAGATCCTCGCCTCGGGTCTTGGCCGGTGTCCGCAGCACGGTCATGTCCTGCCCGGCGACCGCCAGCAGGGAATGGTCGATCCGCCGCACCCACGGGATGTCGACGCCGAAGCCGAAGCGGATGACGAGCTCCATCCGCATCTTCACCGTGCCGCTGACACCGCGGACCAGCCGCACGATGTCGGAGGCCTTGCCGCGCGGCGGCATGAAGTCGATCAGCGCAACGGTGCCGCCGTCAGTCTCAAAGCGCGTTTCGAGGATGAGGGTGTCGCCGAGATAGCGGCGCGACGTCGCGGTGACGTCCTCGCTCGGCGCGATCAGCCAGCGGCCGTTCTTGTGCGTGCCGAGGAGCGCGGCAAAGCAGGCATCGGAATCGAAGGCCGGCCAGCACAGCCAGTCGATCGAGCCGTTGCGGCCGACCAGCGCCGCGGTCTCGCAGTCGCCGATCAGCGCATAATCTTCAATCCTCTGAGACAATGTCGTGCGAGCCTCGAAAACGACGTCCGGAGACCCCGGCGATCAACGCCCGCCGGGTAACGAGCGTTCCCGTGTCGCGGCCTTCAAGGCTGCGACATCGACCTTCGAAACGATCTTGTCGAGCGTCACAGGCAGGCGCTGGCGCCAGTTCGGATGCTCGTCAATCGTACCGGGAATGTTGGGCTGGTCGATCACGCCGAGCAGATCCTCCAGCGACACCGCAAGCAGCCGCGACGGCGTGCGCGACAGGAAGGCGAGCACCGAATAGACATCATTGGCACGGATGCCGTTGGCACGCAGGATCTCGTCGAGCAGGCCGAGCGCATCCCAGCGGGCCTGATCGTTCTCGCCGGGATCGAGCCCGAGCGAGCGCTTCATCTTGAGATCGCTGAAAGAGCGCCAGCCGGCATAGGTCGACAGATCATGCGTGTTCAACGTCACCAGCGCGTTGGGCCGGTAGTGATCGACGGGCCGGAAGTGACCGGCATCGTCGCGCTCGAACATCATGACGAGGTAGGACCAGATGCCGAAATCCTGCATGGTCTCGCGAAAACCTTCCGGCACCGTGCCGAGGTCCTCGCCGATGACGATGCACTTATGGGCCGCGCTCTCCCGCGCCACGGTCGCCAGCAGCGCCTCGAACGGCATCTGCACATAGGCGCCGTTGTCGGGCTTGAAGCCGCGCGGCACCAGATAAAGCCGCTTCAAGCCGAGCACGTGATCGAGACGGATGGCTCCGGAATGGCGCATCGAAGCCGCGAGCATATCGGCGAATGGCACGAAGGATTGCGCCTCCAGGCCGCCGGCATTGAAGCCGGCCAAGCCCCAATCCTGGCCAATGGTATTGAGCACGTCCGGCGGCGCGCCGACGGCGAGATGACGAGAAATCGCCTCCTGCTCGTTCCAAGCATCGAAGCCGTTCGACTGCACGCCGACGGCAACGTCAAGATAGAGCCCGACCCGCATGCCGAGCTGGCCGGCCAGCTCCTTGGCCGCATGCAACTGGCTATCGGCGGTCCATTGCACGAATTCGACGAACTCGACCTCGTGCTTGTCCGGGCCGTTGCGCAGCTCGGCGCATTTCGTCTCATCCGGCTTTTGCCATTCCTGCGGCCATTCCCACCACGGCGCCGCAAAGCGATGGCGTAGCACCTCGAAGCAGGCAAAACGGGACAACAGCGGCGCGCGAGCCGCCCGGAAGGCGTCGAACTGGTTGCGGCGGACGCCGCTCGCGGTTTTCACGAAGCTGTCGAAGGCGGCACGCAAGGCCAACCATTTCAAGGCCGCCATGTCCGGATAGGGCACACGATCACCGTCGCGGAGCCGCGCGGCGGTCGCGGCCGCATCGGGGACGAGGTCGGGGGAAAATTCCGGGATCGCCTCGACGTCGATATAGAGCGGATTGAGAAACAGCCGGCTGTTCGGCGAATAGGGGCTGCAATCGGCCGGATGGTCATCGAACAACACATGCAGGGGATTGAGCCCGACGCCGTCGGCGCCCAACTGCTTCGCGAGCCGGACCAGACCGGCGAGGTCGGTGAAATCGCCGATGCCCCAATTGCGGTCCGAGCGGACGCTGTAGAGCTGCACGGCAAGCAGCCAGCCCCGGTCGAAATCGCCGCCGAAGGCCCGCTCCGGCGCCACGATCATCGGCACCTCTTCCGTCACGCCTCCGGCATCCGTCAGCGTCAGCCGGTGATAGCCGAGCGGCAGGCCGGCCGGCCAGGCAATCACGGGCTCGCGCGTCTCACCTTGCGCGATCAAATTGCCGTTGCCGGTCATCTTCCATTTGAGCGGCGGCGCACCGATCGTCACCAATTCGGTGCGCGGATGGCCCAAGGCGCGTACCACCACAGGCCCGCTGACGAAGCGGTAAACCCGCTTTTCCGGCAAGGCGTCGAGGATGGATTTGAGGGCCACGGGATCGGTGACCCGCAGCTTTCCGAGGGCATCGACGAATTCGGATTGAACGCCCTTGATCCGGGCTTGAGCTAAAAGATCCATTCGGCACGCAGCTTGCAGGCCATTTTGTGGCCGGGGGCATCGATTTTAACGAGGTCGCGGAAGAGGTTAGTCAGGGTTAACTCGCGAGCCGCGCCTGCCGTTCCCCAGGGAACCAATGACACACAAGCGGCTTTCTATAGTGGTATCAAGCGTAGGTTCCCGGCAAGGGAAACGGGCTCCTGCTTTCTTGTCAATGGCATCACCGTGAACAAGACAATTCAAACTGTCGAGAGTGCCGCAGCCGGCAGCACTTTCCTCATCGAGGACGTCTATCCCCTGATCGACGGCGGGCGCTTCCCCGTGAAGCGGATCGCGCGCGAACCGGTCGAGGTCTGGGCCGACATCTACCGGGACGGCGACGCCGTGATCGGCGCAGCGCTGATCTGGCGACAGGAGCAGGACCGCGAATGGCAGAGCGAGCCGATGATCCCTCACGGCAATGACCGCTGGTCCGGCGCGTTCACACCCGTCGAGCCCGGCAAATATGTCTATGCGATCGAAGCCTGGACCGACGAATTCGCCACCTGGTCGCACGCGGTCGCGCGCAAGCAGCGCTCCGGTGCCGACGTCACGCTCGATGCGATCGAGGGCGCCGGCCTTTTGACCAAGGCGCATGGCGCGCAGCAGGACGCCGCCGCCGTCATCGTCAGGCGATGCGAGGACTATCTTCAGACCGGCGACGTTGCCCCGCTGCTGGCAACCGAGCTCGGCGCAGCCATGGCCGAGAGCCAGTTGCGGCCTGATCTCACGCGCTCGGCGCTATTCCCACTGTTCGTCGACCGCGACAAGGCACGCTTCGGCGCCTGGTATCAGATGATGCCGCGCAGCCAGAGCGTGGTGCCAGGACAGCATGGCACGCTCCGCGACTGCATCGCGCGCGTGCCCGACATCGCCGCGATGGGCTTTGACGTGCTGTACTTCACGCCGATCCATCCTATTGGCCGCACCCGGCGCAAGGGCCGCAACAACATGCCGGTGGCGGGCGACGGCGATCCCGGCTCGCCTTATGCGATCGGCGCCATCGAGGGCGGGCACGACGCGCTGCACCCCGAACTCGGCACGATCGAGGATTTTCGCGCGCTGGTCGCGACCTGCCTGGAATACGGCCTCGAACTCGCGCTCGACTTCGCCGTGCAATGCTCGCCGGACCACCCGTGGCTGACGCAGCATCCGGAATGGTTCAAATGGCGCCCGGATCGGTCGGTGCGGACGGCTGACGGGCCCTATTCCGATATCGTCATCCCCGATTTCGCGTCCGTCGACCGGGCTGGACTGTGGAACGCGTTTCGCGACGCCATGCTGTTCTGGATCGACCACGGCGTCACCATCTTCGCGATCGACAATCACGACACCGCGCCGCTCGCCTTCTGGGAGTGGCTGATCCGTGACATCCGCCGCCGGCATCCCGAGGTGATCCTGTTTTCCAAGACGTTCGCGCGCCCGAAGCTGATGAAGGGCCTCGCCAAGCTCGGCTTTGCGCAATCGTTCAGCTATTTCCCCTGGCGCACGGCGAAGTGGGAGCTGGAGCAATATCTCGGCGAGCTGACGCGCTATCCCGAACGTGACTTCTATCGGCCGAACCTGTTCGTGAATACGCCCGATCTTTTGCCCTATCATCTCCAGGGCGGCGAGACATGGGCGTTCAAATCGCGCGTCGCGCTGGCGGCGACGCTGTCCGGCAATTACGGCGTCTACAGCGGGTTCGAGCTGCTGGAGCACGACGCGATCCCCGGCCGCGAGGAATATCTCAACTCCGAGAAATACCAGATCAAGCAGCGCGACTGGAACAAGCCCGGCAACATCAAGGCCTACATCACGGAGCTCAATCGCATCCGCAGCGAGAATGCTGCGCTTCAGCGGACGGCGAACCTGCGCTTCCTCGGCATCGAAGAGGGCGAGACGATCGCCTTCGTCAAGGAAGCGACCGACCCGGCCAACATCGTCGTGGCCGTGGTTGCGCTCTCGTGCCACGTGCGCGAATTCTGGTTGCCGCTCGGCGACGTCACGGTTGACGCCGGCGGGCAGCGACACCATGTGTCGGCACTCGAAAACCTCCTCACCGGCGAACAGGCCCGCATCGAATGGGGCGGGATCAAATTGCGTATCGATCCCGAGCGCGATCCGGCGCTGCTGTTCCGCTGCCTGGCGTAAGGGCGCACGCCATGAACGTATTGTCTTCCGTCGACACCAAGAAAGCCGAGGCTGCCGAGATCGTGGACGAGCTCTGGTACAAGGACGCCATTATCTATCAGCTTCACGTCAAGGCGTTTGCCGATAGCAACAATGACGGCATCGGCGACTTCGCCGGGCTGACCGAGAAGCTGCCCTATCTCCAGGAGCTCGGCGTCACCGCGCTCTGGCTGCTGCCGTTCTATCCCTCGCCCGGCCGCGACGACGGCTACGACATCGCCGACTACGGTTCCGTCAATCCCGATTTCGGGACGATGAAGGATTTCAAGCGCTTCATCCAGGAGGCGCAGAAGCGAGGCTTGCGCGTCATCACCGAGCTCGTCGTCAACCACACCTCGGACCAGCACAATTGGTTCAAGCGTGCTCGCCGCAGCCCGGCAGGCTCGAGCGCCCGCAACTGGTATGTCTGGAGCGACACCGACCAGAAATACCAGGGCACCCGCATCATCTTCACCGACACGGAGAAGTCGAACTGGACCTGGGATCACGAGGCCGGGGCGTTTTATTGGCACCGCTTCTTCTCGCACCAGCCGGACCTCAATTTCGACAATCCGCGCGTCGTCAGCGCGCTGATCCAGGTGATGAAGCGCTGGCTGGATGCCGGCGTCGACGGCTTCCGTCTGGACGCCATTCCCTATCTCTGCGAGCGCGAAGGCACCTCGAACGAGAACCTCCCCGAGACGCATGCCATCATCAAGCGGCTCCGCCACGAGCTGGATTCCTACTCCAAGGGCAAGCTGCTGCTGGCCGAGGCCAATCAATGGCCGGAGGACGTGCAGGAATATTTCGGCCGCGGCGACGAGTGCCACATGGCCTACCACTTCCCGCTGATGCCGCGCATCTACATGGCGATCGCCCAGGAGGACCGTTTCCCGATCACCGACATCCTGCGCCAGACGCCGGATATTCCGGCGAGCTGCCAATGGGCGCTGTTCCTGCGCAACCATGACGAGCTGACGCTGGAGATGGTGACCGACGTCGAGCGCGACTATCTGTGGACCACCTACGCCAACGATCCGCGCGCCCGCATCAATGTCGGCATCCGCCGGCGCCTCGCGCCGCTGATGGACAACGACCGGCGCAAGATCGAGCTGATGAACTCGCTGCTGCTGTCCTTCCCCGGCACGCCGATCATCTACTACGGCGACGAGATCGGGATGGGCGACAACATCTATCTCGGCGACCGCAACGGCGTGCGCACGCCGATGCAGTGGAGCCCGGACCGCAACGGCGGCTTCTCGCGCTGCGACCCGGCCCGCCTCTACGCGCCGCTGATCATGGATCCGGTCTACGGCTATGAATCGGTGAACGTGGAGGCGCAGTCGCGCAGCCTGTCCTCGCTGCTCAGCGCGACCAAGCGTCTGATCTCGGTGCGCAAATCGACGCTCGCCTTCGGCCGCGGCACCATGACCTTCATCCGCCCGGCCAACCGCGCCGTGCTGGCCTATGTCCGGCAGTACCGCGACGAGGTGATCCTCTGCGTCGCCAATCTGTCGCGCGCGGCCCAGGCGACCGAGCTCGATCTGTCGCCCTGGAAGGACCGCATCCCGCAGGAGATGCTCGGCCGCACGCGTTTTCCGGCGATCGGCGAACTGCCCTACATGGTCACGCTGGGGCCCTATGGCTTCTACTGGTTCCAGCTCACCGAGCGCGACAAGTCCGAGCCGGTGACGCCGCGCGCAGTGCCCGAATTCGAGACGCTGGTGGTGCCGGTGAACTCGACCTGGGTGTCGCTGGCGCGCGAGCGCGGCGTGTTCGAGCACGAGGTGCTGCCGGGATTCCTGTCGCGCACGCGCTGGTATCCGGAGCACAATCCCAAGCACATCAAGCCGACGCTGACCTCGGCAGTACCGTTCTGCGACATCGGCGACAACAGGCCCTGGATCGCATTCTTCGAGGCCGCGCAGGGCGACGTCACCACGCGCTACGTGCTGCCGATGCAGATCGAATGGGTGCGCTTCGACCGCGAACGTTTCAATCCCAGGGCGCTCGCCGCCGTGCGTCAGGGGGCCCGCGAAGGCACGCTGCTGGACGTGGCAACCGAGCAGATCTTCATCGGCCTGTTCCTGCGCAATCTGTCGCAGAATCTGGTGGTGGAAGAAAACAATCTGCGGCTGGAGTTCAAGGCGACCAGCCGGTTTGCCGAGTACACCATCAAGGAGCCCGAACGCATCCGCACGATCGAGCAGTCGAACAGCACCGCGCTGGTCGACAACCAGTATGTCGCCAAGATCTATCGCCAGCTCGAAGCCGGCATCAATCCCGAGATCGAGATCGGCTCCTACCTCACCGAGATCGCCCGCTTTGCCAATACGCCGGCACTGCTCGGCAGCGTCGAGCTGGTCGAAGACGACCGTCGCAGCGCAGTCGGCGTGCTGCACGCCTATGTCGAGAATCAGGGCGACGGCTGGGGCGTCACCGCGGGCTATCTCGACCGCTATATCGACGAGCAACGGGTGCTGCCACCGGGCGAGATGCCCCGCGAGACCCAGGAGCAAGCGCCCTATCTGCACTTCATTGCGCAGATCGGCCGACGGCTCGCCGAGCTGCATGTGGCTCTGGCCGCTGCAAAGCCCGGAGATCTCGCGCCGGAGCCCATTGGCTCCGCACACGTCAAGCGCTGGTCATCCGAGCTCGAGACACGGGCCGAGCGGGTTTTCGAGCGGCTGGCCGCCAGCACCGACCGCCTGCGGGAGGTGGACCGACCGCTGATCAATCAGCTCGCCGCGGAGCGCGCGACCCTGTCCGGCCGGCTCAACGCGCTCTTACCTTCCGAGCTCGGCGGGTTGAACATCCGTCATCATGGCGATTTCCGCCTCGGGCAAACTCTGATCGTGAAGGACGATATCTTCATCATCGACTTCGACGGAGATCCGCGTTTGCCGCTGGCCGACAAGCGGCGCAAGCTGCCTGCGGCGCGTGACGTTGCCGGCCTGATCCGCTCGATTGATCTTTCGGTTAACGCGGCGCTTCACCGCGCGCTCACGGGCGCCTCCGACGAACAGGGCCGTCTCACGGCTGCGCTCGACGAATGGCGCGAGCGCACCACCGCGACGTTCCTCACCGCCTACCGCGAAGCCATGACCGATCGGCGGCTGTGGCCGGAAGATCCGCAATCTGCGGCTGGCCTGTTAAGGTTTTTCCTGCTTGATCAAGCGTTCGAGGAAGTAGAGTACGAGCTGTCCCACCGGCCTGAGGGGCTCCATGCGCCGCTGTCCGGACTGCTTCGCATTCTGTCCAGTATCGAGAGCGAAGCCCATGCCTAAACTCCCTGCCGAGGCCTATGCGATCATCGAGGGTCGTCACTCCGATCCGTTCCACTATCTCGGGCTGCATCCCGAGGGCGACAAGAGCGTGGTGCGCGCGTTTCTTCCCGATGCTTCCAACGTCGAGGCGGTGGGCGAGCACGGCGAGGTGGCGAAGCTCGATCGCGTCCATGATGCCGGCCTGTTCATCGGAGCTCTGCCGAACGGCGCGAAGCACTACCAGCTCCGCGCGAAGTTCGGCGACAACGTCATCGAATTCGAGGACACCTATCGCTTTCCGCCGATCCTGACCGATTTCGACATCTATCTGCTTGGCGAAGGCACCCACCAGCGCCTTTACGACAAGCTCGGCGCGCATCCGATGCGGCTCGAAGGCATCGATGGCATCGGCTTCGTGGTGCTGGCGCCCAACGCCCGGCGCGTCTCCGTGGTCGGCGATTTCAATTTTTGGGACGGACGGCGCCATCCGATGCGGGTGCGCGGCGCGGGTTATTGGGAATTGTTCATCCCGCACGCCAAGGCCGGCGACCACTACAAGTTCGAAATTATCGGACCGCATGGCCATCTGCTTCCGCTGAAGTCCGATCCGATGGCTTTTGCAAGCGAGGTGCGCCCGAAGACCGCTTCTATCGTGTTCGACGAAGCACATCTGCCCCGGCCGCGACCGGCGCCCGACGGCATCAACGCGTTGTCCGCGCCGATGTCGATCTACGAGGTCCATCTCGGCTCATGGCGGCGCAAGAACGGCAATGAATGGCTGACCTATCGCGAGCTGGCCGAGCAGCTGCCGGCCTACGCCCGCGACATGGGCTTCACCCATCTCGAATTCCTCCCCGTCAGCGAGCATCCTTTCGACGGCTCGTGGGGCTATCAGCCGACGGGGCTGTATGCGCCGACCAGCCGCTTCGGCACGCCGGAGGATTTTGCCGCGCTGGTCGATGCCTGCCACCGCGAGGGCGTCGGCGTGCTGCTCGACTGGGTGCCCGGCCACTTCCCGGACGATCCGCACGGGCTCGGCAGCTTCGACGGCACAGCGCTGTACGAGCACGCCAATCCGCTCCAGGGCCGGCATCTCGATTGGGGCACGCTGATCTACAATTACGGCCGCACCGAAGTGACGAACTTCCTGGTCTCGAACGCGCTGTTCTGGCTCGAGCGCTACGCGATCGACGGACTGCGCGTCGATGCCGTCGCGTCCATGCTCTACCTCGACTACAGCCGTCCGCCCGGCGCGTGGATTCCGAACCAGCATGGCGGCCGGGAGAACATCGAGGCGATCGCGTTCCTGCGCCGCTTCAACACCGAGCTGTTCGCGCGTTTCCCGCAGGCGACCACGGCCGCCGAAGAGTCCACCGCCTGGCCGCAGGTCTCGCGCCCGGTCGAATTCGGAGGGCTCGGCTTCGGCTACAAGTGGAATATGGGCTGGATGCACGACACGCTGAACTACATCAGCAAGGACCCGATCCACCGCAAGCATCATCACGGCGACATCCTGTTCGGCCTGCACTACGCCTTCTCGGAGAACTTCGTCCTGCCGCTGTCGCACGACGAAGTCGTGCACGGCAAGCGCTCTATCCTCGGGCGCATGCCCGGCGACGAATGGCAGCGCTTCGCGAATTTGCGCGCCTATTACAGCTTCATGTTCGGCCATCCCGGCAAGAAGCTGCTGTTCATGGGCGCCGAGATCGCGCAAAGCCGAGAATGGAATCACGACCAATCGCTCGACTGGCACTTGCTCGAGTACAAGCCCCATTCAGGCATCCAGGCGTTGATCCGCGATCTCAACCGGCTCTATCGCGCGGTGCCCGCCCTGCACCAGATGGACTGCGAGCAGGCCGGCTTCGAATGGCTGATCACCGACGACGCCAACCGCAACGTGTTCGCCTGGCTGCGCAAGGGATTTGACGAGCACGCCCGGTGCATGGTGATCGTCAACTTCTCACCCAATGTCTATCGCAATTACCGCGTTCGCGCGCCGTTCGGTGGCAAGTGGAAGGAAGTGTTCAACTCGGACTCCGCCCATTACGGCGGCAGCAATGTCGGCAACATCGGCGAAGTCCACGCCGTCAATGGCGAGCTCCGCCTCACCATTCCGCCGCTCGCCGCGATCTTCCTCGTTCCGGAAAGCTGAACGATGCGCCTGACTGCTGGATCGCCCGCACGCCTCGGCGCAAGCTGGGACGGACGCGGCACCAATTTCGCGCTGTTCTCCGCCAACGCGCAGAAGGTCGAGCTGTGCCTGTTCGACATGCAGGGCCGCCGCGAACTCGAGCGCGTCGAGCTGCCGGAGCGCACCGAGGATGTCTGGCACGCCTATCTCAACGACGTCTCGCCCGGCCAGCTCTACGGCTACCGCGTGCATGGCCCCTACGAGCCGGAGCACGGCCACCGCTTCAATGCCAACAAGCTCGTGCTAGACCCCTATGCCAAGCGGCTTTCCGGGCGGCTGGTCTGGAGTGACGCGCATTTCGCCTATCGCACCGGAAGCCCGCGCGAAGACCTGTCGTTCGACCGGCGCGACAACGCGCGCGGCATGCCGAAGGCCGTCGTCGTCGACGAGACCTTCAACTGGGGCCGCCGCGAGATCCGGCCCAACATTCCCTGGGAAGATACCATCATCTACGAGGCCCACGTCAAGGGACTGACACAGAAGCGCGACGACGTGCCGCCGAATTTGCGCGGCACCTATGGCGGCCTGTCCTCGCCCGCGATGATCGAGCACCTGAAGAAGCTCGGCGTCACCACGGTACAGCTTCTGCCGGTGCACAGCTTCGTCGACGACCGCATCTTGGTGGAGAAGAAGCTCGTCAACTACTGGGGCTATAACACCCTGTCCTTCTTCGCGCCCGAGCAGCGCTACGCCCAGGACAACGCTCTCGATTCCTTCCGCACCACGATCGCACGTCTGCACGATGCCGGCATCGAGGTGATGCTCGACGTCGTCTACAATCACACCGCCGAGGGCAATCATCTCGGTCCTACGCTGTGCTATCGCGGCATCGACAACGCCTCCTATTACTGGCTGAACCGCGAAAACCCGCGCTACTACGACGATTTTACCGGCTGCGGCTCGTCGGTGAACCTCACCCACCCGCGCGTGCTGCAGATGGTGATGGATTCACTGCGCTACTGGGTCGAGGTCTGCCACGTCGACGGCTTCCGTTTCGACCTCGCCACCACGCTGGCCCGCGGACCGAACGGTTATGATCGAGGCAGCTCGTTCCTGACCGCGATCCGCCAGGACCCGGTGCTGGCGAGCGTCAAGCTCGTCGCCGAACCCTGGGATCTCGGCCTTGGCGGCTATCAGGTGGGCGCATTTCCCTCGCAATGGTCGGAGTGGAACGACCGTTACCGCAGCGCCATGCGCCGCTACTGGAGCGGCGAAGGCAGCCTGATCGGCGATATCTCCAGCCGCATGACGGCGTCCTCCGACCTGTTCAACCACGACGGACGGCGGCCGCGCGCCAGCATCAACCACATCACCGTGCATGACGGCTTCACCCTGGCCGATCTCTTCAGCTACAACGAGAAGCATAACGAGGCCAATGGCGAGGACAATCGCGACGGCTCCAACGACAACCACAGCAACAATTGCGGTGTCGAGGGTCCGACCGACGATCCCCAAATCGTCAGCTTGCGCCGGCAGCTTCGCAAGAACGTACTGGCCTGCCTCATGCTGGCGCAGGGCATTCCGCTGATCCTCGCAGGCGACGAGGTCGGGAATTCGCAATCAGGCAACAACAACGCCTATTGCCAGGACAACGAGGTGGGCTGGGTCGGCTGGGACAATCTCGGCAAGGACGGCGACGACATGGTCGGTTTTGTCGCCGAACTCGCCGATATCCGCCGCCGGTTCTCGCAGCTTCGCAGCCATCGCTGGCTCGACGGCCGCCCCAAGGACGGCATCTCCTATGGCGCGCTGTGGCTGACGCCGGCCGGCGACGAAATGACGGAAAGCGACTGGAAATTCCCGGAAGGGCGGTTCCTCTCCTATGTGATGGGGCCGATGGAACCGGGCAGCGCCGCGATCTTTATCGTACTCAACGCAGCCCCCGAAGAGATCGCATTCAAATTGCCAAAAATGACTGAATACAAGAGCTGGCAGCAGATCCTGAACACGACCGACGCCAAGCTGAATACGATCGACTTCCAGCCCGGGAGCGACAGCAAGGCGCCGCCGCGCTCCGTGCTCGCTTTCGCGGGGGCGCTATGAGGCCATCCTTCGGGGCGAGGCCGACGAGGGACGGCGTATCGTTCCGGCTGTGGGCGCCTGCCGCGCGCCGTGTCGATCTCCTGCTCGACAGACGACACGCGATGCAGCGCCGGCAGGATGGCTGGTATGTCGCCGAGATTGCCAATCTGCCCGTCGGCAGCAACTACAAATTCAGGATCGATGACGAGATCGACGTGCCCGATCCGGCGTCTGCATTCCAACCCGACGACGTGTTCGGCCCGAGCGAGGTGATCGATCATGACGCCTTCGACTGGCGCGCATCCGATTGGCGCGGCCGCCCCTGGGAAGAGACGGTGCTGATCGAGACGCATGTCGGCACCTTCACTGCGGAAGGCACCTATCGTGCGATGATCGACAAGCTCGATCATCTCGTCGCGACCGGCATCACCGCGATCGAACTGATGCCGCTGGCTGACTTCGCCGGTCGCCGCGGCTGGGGTTATGATGGCGTGCTGTGGTACGCGCCCGACAGCGCCTATGGTCATCCCGATGAATTGAAGACGCTGATCGACGAAGCCCATCTGCGCGGGCTGATGGTGTTCCTCGACGTCGTCTACAATCATTTCGGCCCCGAGGGAAATTACCTCGGCCGCTACGCGCCGGCCTTCTTCACCGACGCGCACACGCCATGGGGCAGTGCGATCGATTATCGCGTGCCGCAGGTTCGCGCTTTTGCCGTCGAGAACGCGCTGTCGTGGCTCAGCGACTATCGCTTCGACGGCCTGAGGCTCGATGCCGCCAATCACATCATGGCGATCCCCGGCGAGCAATCGATGCTGCAAGACCTTAGCGTCGCCGCGGGCGAGCTTGCCAAGGCGACGGAGCGCCATATCCATCTCGTGCTGGAGAACGGCGACAACCGCGCGAGCCTGCTCGACGCGGCGCAGGAGCCTCCGAACGGCAAATATCGCGGCCAGTGGAACGACGACTACCACCACGTCTGGCACGTGATGCTGACGGGCGAACTCGCCGGCTATTATGCGGACTATCAAACGCCGCGGCTCGATCTCGCACGCGCGCTCGCCTCCGGCTTCGTCTATCAGGGCGAGATCTCGGAATTCTGGGGCAAGAAGCCGCGGGGCGAGAACAGCGGCGAGCTGCCGCCGGCAACCTTCGTCAACTTCCTGCAGAACCACGACCAGATCGGCAACCGGCCGCTTGGCGACCGGCTCGAAAGCCTGGCATCGCCCGAGCAGATCGAAGCCGCACTCGCGGTGACCCTGCTCGCACCGATGGTGCCGATGCTGTTCCAGGGCGAGGAGTGGGGCTCCATCGCGCCCTTCCCGTTCTTCTGCGACTTCCAGGGCGGACTGGCTGATGCCGTCCGCAAGGGGCGCAGGCAGGAATACGCCTGGGCCTATGAAAAGTACGGCGACGAGGTCCCCGACCCGCTCGATCCGGCAACACTGCAATCGGCCGTGCTCGACTGGACCGACCACACGCCGGAGCAGGATGCGCGTCTCGCGCTGGTGCGGGAGCTGCTCGCACTCCGCCACAAGGAGATCGCGCCACGACTGAAAGGTGCGCGCTTCGGTGATGCCGCCGTGGCCGATAGCGGCCTGCTCACCGCACATTGGCACATGGGAGATGGCGCGACGTTGCGCCTCGTGGCCAATCTCTCCGACAAGGACATCGCGTGTTCCGACGGCGGTGTGGGGACCCTGATCTGGGGCGGCGCGGCCGGCGACCGGCTTGCGCGCTGGTCGGTGGTCTGGCGCCTCGGAGGTTGAGATGGCTCCAGCCATTCCTCTCGCAACCTACCGGCTTCAGCTCACCGCGGATTTCGACTTCGACAAGGCCGCCGCGGTGGTGCCCTACCTGAAGGCGCTGGGAATCACGCATCTCTACACCTCGCCGGTGATGAAGGCCCGCAAGGGCTCGACGCACGGCTATGACACCGTCGACCACAGCCAGTTCAATCCGGAGCTCGGCGGCGAGGCCGGCTTCGCGCGGCTGAGCGAGGCGCTGACGCGACACGACCTCGGCCTCATCATCGACTTCGTACCGAACCATGTCGGCGTGCACTTCGCCGACAATCCTTGGTGGCTAGACGTGCTGGAATGGGGCCAGGCCTCGCCGCACGCCGTCTCCTTCGATATCGACTGGGATCAACTGGCCTTCCGCGCCCGCGGCGGCGTGCTGCTGCCGATCCTCGGAGCGTCCTATGGCGAAGCGCTCGAGAGCGGCGATATCGAGCTGCGCTACGATCCCAACGAAGGTAGTTTTTCCGCCTGGTATTTCGAACATCGATTGCCGATCGCGCCGGAGCGCTATGGCGAGGTGCTGCGGATGATCGTGAAGGACGCCGACGCCGCCGAGACCGAGACGGGCAAGCGCCTGCTGTCGCTCGCGGCGCGCTACACGGGACTGCGCCGCCCCAACCGCAAGGAAGCACCCGGCTTCAAGGCGGAGCTCAGGGAGATCGCAGGCAGCGCCGATATCATCGGGCGCGGCCTCGGCGCCTATCGCGCGGCCAAGGACCGTCCCGCGCAGACGCTGGCGCTGCATCATTTGCTGGAGCGCCAGCACTACAAGCTGGGGCACTGGCGGCTTGCCTCCAGCGACATCAACTATCGACGTTTCTTCGACGTCAACGGGCTCGCCGGCATGCGCGTCGAGGATCCCGGCACGTTCGCCGCCACGCACCGGCTGGTGAAGCAACTCATTGCCGACGGCAAACTGCAAGGCATCCGGCTCGATCATATCGACGGCCTGCGCGATCCCGCGCAATATTGCCAGCGGCTGCGCCGGCTGGTGCGCGACGCTCAGGGCACCACAAAGCCGTTCTATACGGTGATCGAGAAAATCCTGTGCGAGCACGAGCGCCTGCCGCATTTCGCCGGCGTCCAGGGCACCACCGGCTATGAGTGGATGAACGCCATCACTCACGTTCTGGTCGACGCCAAGGGGCTGGAGGCCATGGACGAGACTTGGCGGCAGATCAGCAACCGGCCGCCGCGGCTCGCGCCTTACGTCAAGGACGCCAAACGGCGCGTGCTGGAGACGCTGCTGACCAGCGAATTCACGGTTCTGACGCGCCTGCTTGCGCGCATCGCCAACGGGCACTACTCGACCCGCGACTTTTCCGCTGACAGCCTGCGGCAGGCGCTCGAGCTCTATGTGCTGCATTTCCCGGTGTACCGCACCTATTTGACGACAAGCGCGCCAACGGCGAACGATCGTAAGCTGATCGACAACACCATCGAGCACGCTCGCCGGGAATGGTTCGCCGCGGACGAAGGCATTTTCGACTTCCTGCGCGACGCCCTCACCATGGACCTGCTCAAGCCCGGTCGTCCCCCGCACAGCGCCCCGCGGGTGCGCCGCTTTGCGCTGAAGGTGCAGCAATTCACCGGGCCGATGATGGCGAAGTCGTTGGAGGACACTGCTTTCTATCAATTTCACCGGCTGCTCGCCCTGAACGAAGTCGGCGGCGATCCCGCGAGCAAGGGCCTCACCATTCCCGCTTTCCACGAGACCATGCAGGCCCGCGCCAGGGAATGGCCGCAAGGGATGACGGCGACCGCCACGCACGACACCAAACGTGGCGAGGACGCCCGCGCGCGGATTGCTGCCTTAAGTGAAATTCCCGGCGAATGGACCAGCGCCGTGGCACGCTGGAAAGTCCTGAACGCGCCGCACCTCGCGCTCGACGGCAATCTGCGCGCTCCGTCGGCAACGTTCGAATACATGCTCTACCAGACGCTGCTCGGCGCCTGCTCCCTCCAGGAGCCGGCCGATGCCGGTTTCGTCGCGCGTATCCAGGCCTACGCGCTCAAGGCCGCGCGCGAGGGCAAGGAGGAGACCAGCTGGCTCAACCCGCACGAGGCCTATGAGAACGGCGTCAAGAGCTTCATTGCGAAGATCCTCGATCCCGCGCAATCAGGCGAATTCCTGGAGGCGCTGAACACGCTGGCTCGCCGCGTCGCGCTGCTCGGCGCGCTGAACGCGCTGAGCCAGCTCACGCTCAAGGCGACATTGCCGGGCGTACCCGACTTCTACCAAGGCACCGAATTCTGGGACCTGTCGCTGGTCGATCCCGACAACCGCCGCCCGGTGGATTTTTCCGCGCGACATGCGGCGCTGGGCAGGCTGGAGAATCCGGATTGGAATCACCTAATCAAGAGCTGGCCGGACGGTCAGCTCAAGCTGGCCTGGACGCGGCACCTACTCAAGCTGCGCAACGAGCTGCCCGACGTCTTCGCGCGAGGTGACTACCAGCCGCTTCAGGTGCGGGGCGCACATGCCGACCATGTCGTAGCGTTTGCCCGCCGCCACGGCCGGGCTGCGGCGATCGTCGCGGTCGGGCGCCAGTTCGCACCCTTCACGCAAGCAGGACGCGAATGGCCGGCGCTCGATGGGGCCGACGCCACCATCGACGTTACGGGCTATAACGTGCCGGGCTTCGCCGGCAACGATCTGCCGCTCGCGCAGGCGCTTCGCGGTTTTCCAGCTTCGGTGATCCCGGCGCGCCCCGCGGGTGCGGCGAAGCCGGTGCGGCAGCGCGCCCGCGCTTGAGCGCTAACTTTTCGTGTCTTTGCCCAACAGCAGCTGGCCGCGCTTGCGGATCGTGGCCTGCGCCATCTCCGCAAAACGCTGCAACAGCCAAGGCAGCACCACCTGCACCTTGACATTGTCGTCGGCGACGTCGACCTGCCCCGTCGCGATCTGCCCGAGCGCGCGGATGCGGAAATTCATGCTGTCGCCGCTCCAGCTCTCCTCCTCGACCTGCATCACGGGAATGCTCGCCGCAGCGCGGCCTAGCCCAGTCTTGAGCCGGCGCACCGCCTCCTCGCGGCCCAAGCGGTGGGGAATGGAGACGACAAGCGGTGCTGACATGGCTCTGCCCGGTTAGTGATTGAACCTCACATAGTCATGCCCGGCGGTACCACAAAGGTTCCATGCAAGTTGCGCGTGCACCCGGTGTTTCATTGGCGGAACTTTAGAACCTGCGGCAAGTTGCCCTCGCACCACGGGACAGGTTGCAAACGACCCTTCTAACGAAGGGCTGGAGGAGATTTCCGCATGTCTATCGGTACGATCATTCTGATCATTTTGGTCATCGCGCTGCTCGGCGGCTTCAGCGGCATCGGCGGCGGCCCGTTCTACGGCACCGGCTATTACGGCGGCGGCGGTCTCGGGCTCCTCATCGTGATCCTGCTGATCCTGCTCCTGCTGGGACGGATCTAGCCACCAAACGAAGATCTAGTAGGGTGGGCAAAGGCGCAATGCGCCGTGCCCACCTTTTTGCTCGGCTGAGAGAAGATGGTGGGCACGCTTCACTTTACCCACCCTACTTCGTTTTCCCGGCGAGCTTCTTGATCGCCGCCTTGATCGACGCGGCTGCATCGTCATAACCATCCCACGCCTTCGATCGCGCCAGCAAGCCGGGCACCGTCCGCACCGTGTACCGCTTCGGATCGAGGTCGCTCTTCACCTGCGCCCACGTGACCGGCATCGACACAGTCGCACCATCTCGCGCACGCGGCGACAGCGGCGCCACCGCCGTCGACATCCGATCGTTGCGCAGATAGTCCAGGAAGATCTTTCCGTTGCGCAGCTTCTTCGACATGTTGAGCAGATAGCGCTCGGGAGCGTCGTCCGCCATCCACTGGCAGACGCCTTGCGCGAAGGCCTTGGCCTCCTTCCAGCTCACCTGGTCGCGCGCGCCGTGACGCAGCGGGACCACGACGTGCAGACCTTTGCCGCCGGTGGTCTTGCAGAAGCTTTCCATGCCGATGTCGGTCAGCCGCTGCCGCATCTCCTTGGCGGCCTCAACGACCTCGGCGAAGACGACGTCGGGCGCGGGATCGAGATCGAACACCAGCCGGCCCGGGGTATCGTAGGCGTAGGGCGCGCAATTCCAGGGATGCAGCTCGACGCCGCCGATCTGCGCCACGGCCGCGAGCCCTTCGATGCGGTCGATCTGCAAATAGGGCTTGCGGTCGCCGGAGACCCGCGCGAGCTCCAGAAGGTTCGAGGTGCCCTGCATGGCGTGGCGCTGGAAGAAGCATTCGCCCTTGATGCCGTCAGGGGCGCGGATCAGCGAGCACGGCCGGCCCTTGAGATGCACGATCATCCATTCGCCGACGGCTTCGAGGTAGCGCGCGAGATCCAGCTTGGTAACGGGATCGCCATTGCCGTCGTCCGGCCACAGCGCCTTGTCCGGCTTCGAGAGCACGACACCCATCACTTCGGCAGTGCCGGCTTGCGCTGTTCGTGCACCGGTCTTCGCTTGCGCGCGCGGCTTCGCGCGCTGCTTCGTCGAGGGCTCGGCAAGCTCGGTATCGACCGGTGTCTCGGCCTCGACCTCCTCCGCCGGCTTGTCCTGCCGCAGACCCTTGAAGGCGGCCTGGCGGATATTGCCGTCGGCAGTGAAGCCGGCGAACTCGATCTCCGCCACGAGCTCCGGCTTCAGCCAGTGCACCTCGCGCGTCTTTTTCGGTGCGTTCTTGCCGCCGAAGGGGCTTTGCTTCGCCTCCATAGCCTTCAAGGACGGCATGATGCGCTTGACCTTGTCCGCGCCGAAGCCGGTGCCGACCATGCCGACGAAGGCGAGATGATCACCGCGGTGCACGCCGGCCATCAGCGAACGGAATTTGCCATTGGTGGTCTTGTAACCGCCGATCACGACCTCATGGCCGGCGCGGCATTTTGCTTTGGTCCAGCTTTCTGTCCGCCCCGAACGATAGGGCGCGTCCAGCTTCTTCGACACCACGCCCTCGAGCTCGAGCTTGCAGGCGGATTGCAGCACGGCGTCGCCGCCGCTTTCGAAATGCTCGACATAGCGAATCTGGCTCGATTTGCGCTTACGCGCTTCCAGCAGCTCCTTCAACCGCGCCTTGCGCTCGCCGAGCGGCAGCCGGCGATAATCGAGGCCTTCCGCAAACAGCAGGTCGAACGCAAAGAAGATGAGCTCCTCGGTCTTGCCGTCCGACAGCGCCGCCTGGAGCGACGAAAAATTGGGTGCTCCATTGTGGTCGAGCGCGACGATCTCGCCGTCGACCATCATATCCGGCAGCGCGCCCGCCTCCTTCGCGATAGTTGCGAATTTTTCGGTCCAGTCGAGGCCTTTGCGCGTCTTCAACGTCGCCTTGCCGCCCTCGACCCGCAGCTGCACGCGGTAGCCGTCGAACTTGATCTCGTGGCACCAGCCGTCGCCGCCCGGCGGGCGCTCGACCGACGTACAGAGCTGCGGCGCCACGAAATCCGGCATCTCCGCCGCCTTGTTCGCGGTCGTCGCGGTCGTCGCTTTCTTCTTGACTGTTTTGCCGGTTTTCAACGCCGCGCGGGGCGCCGGCTTGACCGTGCGCTCTTTCGCCTCGTCCGCCCGGTTGGACTGCCAGACCGCGTCGGCCTTGGCCTTGGTGCCCTTCGCCAGCATGAACGGTTTTGGCGCACGGCCCTTGCCTTCGGCGATCTGATCCATCGCGCGGCCGGAGGCGACCGATTTGTCCTCCTCGAGAATGTCGTTGTCTGCGCCCTCGCGAACATATTCGTCGCGATGCTTGATCAGGAGCCAATTGGTCCGTTTGCCGCCGGTGCGGTCGTTGCGCATGCGCACCAGGACCCAGCTGCCGTGCAGCTTCTCGCCGTGCAGCGTGAACTTCAGATCGCCCTTCTTGAAACCGCGTTCGGGATCATCGGATTCCCAGGTGCCGCGATCCCACAGCATGACCGTGCCGCCGCCGTACTGGCCTTCCGGAATCGTGCCTTCGAAGTCGCCATAGTCGAGCGGATGGTCCTCGACCTCGACGGCCAGCCGCTTGTCGTGCGGATCGAGCGAGGGCCCTTTTGTCACCGCCCAGGACTTGAAGACGCCATCGAACTCGAGCCGCAGATCGTAGTGCAGCCGCGAAGCGTCATGCTTCTGAATCACGAAGCGGCGCTGCTTCGACGGCGCCACCGCGGTCTTGCCCGATGGCTCGGGCGTCTTCTCGAAATCACGTTTCTGTCGATACTTGGAGAGCTTTTGCAGCACGACTGGTCCCGGATTCTCTTTGGCGTGAAGCCTATCACGGCCCGCATCCCACCCGGAACCAAAACCCCGCGGGACGGTTGGGGTTCCAAAATGACTCGCAGACGCTGGAGAACGGAATGGCACCGCGCGCCTATTGGAAGGGAACGTTGAAGCTCTCGCTGGTCAGTTGCCCCGTTGTGCTTTATCCGGCGACCACCGCGGCCGAGAAGACGCGGTTTCACATGATCAACCGGGAGACCGGCAACCGGTTGAAGCAGCAGATGATCGACGCCGAGACCGGCGACGTCGTCGAGAGCGACCAGAAGGGGCGCGGCTACGAGCTGCGCAAGGGCAAATATGTCGAGATCGAGCCGGAGGAGCTCGAAGCGGTCCAGATCGAGAGCAACCACACCATCGACATCGAGAGCTTTGTGCCGAGCGACGAGATCGACCAGCGCTATCTCAACCACCCCTACTACATCGCGCCCGACGGCAAGGCCGCGGTCGATGCTTTTGCCGTGATCCGCGACGCCATGAAGGACCAGGATCGCGTCGCGCTCGCCAAGATCGTGCTCACCAATCGCGAGCACATCATCGCGATCGAGCCGCTCGGCAAGGGCCTGCTCGGCACCACGCTGCGCTTCCCCTACGAACTGCGCGACGAGGACCAGTTCTTCGACGACATCAAGAGCCCGAAGATCACCAAGGACATGGTTGAGCTCGCCGGCCATATCCTCCAGACCAAGACCTCCCATTTCGATCCCAGCAAGTTCAAGGACGACTACGAGACCGCGCTGAAGGCCCTGGTGAAGCGCAAGGCCAGCGGCAAGACAATCGAACTGCCGGAGCCCGAGGAGAAGCCGAGCAATGTGGTCAGCCTGATGGATGCGCTGAAGCAGAGCTTGAAGGGACGCGGCGGGAAGAAGACGGCGGCGAAGTCCCATGCGCGCCGGGCGTCGGGGCGAACGGGCGCCGCGAAGAAGACGCATCGGTCGACAGCGCGGCAGAGGAAGGCGGGTTAGCTCTCCACCGCGCACCTCACTCTCTTCCCTCAAGGTGAGGAGGCGCGAAGCGCCGTCTCGAACCATGCAGGCCTCGCTGCAACAGTCGGGACCTTCATCCTTCGAGACGCGCGTTCCGCGCTCCTCAGGATGAGGGATGCAGCGTCAATCCCCCGCCTTCAGCCGATAGCCGATCCCCGTCTCCGTCAGCACATGTTGCGGCCGTTCCGGATCCGCTTCGATCTTTTGCCGGAGCTGGCGGACATAGACGCGGAGATATTGCGCGTCGGTCAGCTCGTCCCATAACTCCCTCAGCAGGAAGCGGTGGGTGAGCACCTTGCCGGCGTGCTGCACCAGCACACGCAGGAGGTCATATTCCTTCGGCGACAGTTTGACGTCGCGCTCGCCGACCCTGACGACCCGGCGCACCAGATCGACCGAGAGATCGCCGGCACGAAACACCGGCCGTTCGCCCTGGATCTGAAGCTGGTGGCGCAGCGCGGCGCGCAGGCGCGCCAGCAGCTCGTCCATGCCGAACGGCTTCGTCAGGTAATCGTCGGCACCCAGATCCAGCGCCTGCACCTTGCCGGCCTCATCGCCACGGCTCGACAGCACCACGATCGGCACAGCTTCGTTGCGGGCGCGGATGGTACGCAACAGCTCATGGCCCTGGATGTCGGGCAGGCCGAGATCGAGGATGATCAGCGCGGGATCCTCGCTGAGCTTCTCCAGCGCGGTCTTGCCGTTCGACGCCTCCAGGATCTCATAGCCTTGCGTCGAGAGCCCCATCCGCAGCAATTTGCGGATCGGCGGCTCGTCGTCGATGACCAGCACTTTGATCGGGGCGGCGCTCATGCGGCGGTATCCAATGCACGGGTCCGGGCGGGAATGGGCAGACGGATGGTCAGAACCGCGCCGCTCCGGTCGCTGCGATTCGCCGCCGAGATCGTGCCACGCATCGCCTCGACGAAGCCGCGGGAGATGGCGAGCCCGAGCCCGGTGCCGGGACGGACATGGTCGCCCTTCTGCACGCGATAAAACTTGTCGAACACCCTCTCGAGCTCCTCAGACGGAATGCCGTCGCCCTCGTCGGCAATCTGGAGCACCACATGATCGCTGTCGCGCCGGCTGCGGATCGAGACCGTCGCGTGGGGCTGCGAATATTTGGCGGCGTTGTCGAGCAGGTTGAACAGCACCTGCTCGAACAGCACCGCATCGAGCTGGAGCATAGGAAGGTCTGCGGCCAACTCCAGCTCCACCTTGTGGGCGGTGAGGATCTTGGCTGCCCGCCGGAGCGCGCTGCCGACGATCTCTCCGAGATCGTGCAACGCAGCGTTGGGCACGATGGCGCCGGATTCGAGCTTGGTCATGTCGAGCAGATTGGCGATGAAGCGGTTGAGCCGTTCGGATTCGTCGATGACCGTCGCGAGCAGGTCGCGATTCTCGGTGTCGGAGAGCGCGCTGGCGAGATCGCGCATGGTCGAGGCCGCACCCAGCACGGATGCGAGCGGCGTCTTCAGGTCGTGTGAAATCGAGGTCAACAATGCGGAACGCAGCCGCTCGGATTCGACGGAGCGCTTGACGCGATCGACGTCCTCGACCAGCAGCACGCGTTCGATCGCCAGCGCGCCCTGGTCGACCAGCGCGTCGAGCAGCCGGCGCTGGTCCGGCGTCAGCAAGGGACCGGTGCGGTCGTTGTCGATTCCGATGACCCCGATCGGGCCGCGCCCGGTGCGCATCGGCAGGAATAGCCGTTTTGCACCAGGCAGCGTGTCCGAGCCGCGGCCTGCAGGCCGGTCATTGCTCCAGGCCCAGTTGGCGGCCGCAAGGTCGGCCTGATCGAGATCGTCCTCGGGCGGATAGCCCGACTGCACCGTGAGCAGCCCTTCGTCCGGCAACAGCAGCACCACGCGGACTTTCAGCATCAGCGCGATCTGGTAGGCGGTCGCCCACAGCACGTCGTCGAGCGTGCCGGTGCCGGCGAGCTTGCGGCTGAAAGCATAGAGCTGCTCGGTGGTCCGGATGCGGCCGATCGCAGCATCAGCCTGGGTGCGGACCCGCCCCGCCACATTCGACACCACGAACGCAATCAGCATGAAGAAAAAGAACGCCGCGACATTGGTCGGATCGGCAATGGTGAAGGTATAGACCGGCGGCAGGAAGAAGAAATTGTAGGCGAGGGACGCCGCGACACTCGCAAGCAACGACGGCCACAATCCGTAGCGCACGGCAACCGTCACCACGGCGGTCAGAAACATCAGGTCGACGTTCTCAATGCCGAAATACGGCTTGATCGCCACGGCGGCAGCGAGGCCAAGCGCGGTGATCCCGACCGCCTTCAGATAGGGCCGCCCATCGAACGGGTCCGATCGCGTTGCGGTCTGTACCGCCGTCTTCGGCGGCGGCTCGTTCGTGAATTCGTCGCCAGGGATGACATGCACGCTGATGTTACCGGCGCGGCGCACCAGATCGCGCACGACGGAGCCGCGCGTCATCTCGAACCAGAGCGAGCGCGTGGACTTTCCGATCACGATCTGGGTGACGTTGTTGCCCTGCGCGAAGTTGACCACGTCGTCGGCGAGGCGGCGGCCGACGCCCGGAATCGTCAGTGCCTCGCCGCCGAGCGATTCCGCGAGCCGCAGCGTATCGGCGAGCCGGTCGCGCTCCTCATCGGACATTTGCAGGGACCGCCGCGTCTCGATCGACACCGCGATAAACGGCGCGTGCAGCCGATCGGCCAGCCGCTTGGTGTAACGCACGAGGCTGGCCGCGCGCGGATCTTCGCTGATGCAGACGAGGATGCGCTCGCCTGCGGCCCAGGGACCGGCGATCGCGTTCGCCTGCATGTGGCTGAGTAGCTGCTCGTCGACCCGTTCGGCCGTGCGCCGCAGCGCGAGTTCACGCAGCGCGGTCAGGTTGCCCGGCGAGAAATAATGCTCCAGCGCCCGCTCGGCCTGCCTGGGGACATAGACCTTGCCTTCCTTCAGGCGCTGGATCAGGTCGTCGGGCGTGAGGTCGATCAGCTCGATGGCGTCTGCGCGGTCGAACACCGAATCCGGCACGGTCTCGCGCACCCGCACATGGGTGATCTGCGCGACAACGTCGTTCAGGCTCTCGATGTGCTGGATATTGACGGCGGTGTAGACGTCGATGCCGTGGGACAGCAGCTCCTCGACATCGAGATGGCGTTTTGGATGGCGACAAAGGGGAGCATTGGTGTGGGCGAGCTCGTCGACCAGCGCGATTTTCGGGCGGCGCGCGATCACGGCGTCGAGATCCATTTCTTCGACAATCTGGCCGCGGTAGTCGAGCTTCTTGCGCGGGATCACTTCCAGCCCACGCACCAGCGCCTCTGTCTCGGCCCGGCCATGGGTCTCGACGAAGCCGACCACGAGGTCGATGCCGGCCTTGCGCTTGGCGTGGGCGCTTTGCAGCATCTCGTAGGTCTTGCCGACGCCGGGAGCGGCGCCGACGAAGATTTTCAGCTTGCCGCTCACGCCCTCCTCCCGGCGCGCGGCCTCCAGCAGCGCCTCGGGCGAAGGACGTTGTTCGGGATCGCGGCGCTCTCGGACCATCAGATCAATATAATCATCCGCGCGGACCCAGCCTAGACTACTTCGTGGCACGATCGAGCGCGAGATTCAGAGTCAGCACGTTGACCCGGGGCTCGCCGATCAGGCCGAGCAGGCGGCCCTGGGTGTTGGAAGCCACCAGTTGCTTGACCTGATCCTCCGGCACGTTTCGCGCCTTCGCGACGCGCGGCACCTGGAATTGCGCCGCTTCCGGCGAGATATCCGGATCGAGGCCACTGGCTGAGGTCGTCACGAGGTCGACCGGCACGGCGGCATTCGGATTCTCGCCCCTGAGCTTGTCCACGTCTTCCTGCAGCCGGTCGGCCAGCGCCTTGCTGGTCGGGCCGAGATTTGAGCCACCCGAATTCGCGGCGTTGTAGGGCGCCGGTACCGTCTTGGTCGAATCGTTCGGATTCGGCGCCACCGTCGCCGAGGGACGGCCGTGGAAATATTTGTCGTCCTTGAACTCCTGCCCGATCAGGGCGGAGCCGACCACCTTGCCGTCGCGCTCGATCAGGCTGCCCTGCGCCTGCGCGGGGAAGATCGCGCCGGCAATAGCGGTCATCGCGAGCGGATAGGCTAAGCCAGTGATGGCGGTGAGCACCAGCAGCAGGACGATGGCGGGGCGGATTTCTCTGAGCATGTGTTTCTCCTATTTCTTTCGTCATTGCGAGGGGCGAAGCGACGAAGCAATCCAGTCTCTCAGCCGCGGCAAGAATTCTGGATTGCTTCGCTTCGCTCGCAATGACGGGGTTAGGCCAAATGCAAAGCGGTCACCACGAGGTCGATCGCCTTGATGCCGATGAAGGGAATGACGATTCCGCCGAGGCCGTAGATCAGCAGGTTGCGCCGGAGCAGTGCGCCGGCCCCGACCGCGCGATAGGCGACGCCCTTCAGCGCCAGCGGGATCAGCGCGATGATAACAAGCGCGTTGAAGATGATCGCCGACAGGATGGCGCTCTGCGGGCTCGACAGATTCATGATGTTGAGCACATTGAGCTGGGGGTAGAACGCCAGGAACATCGCCGGGATTATCGCGAAATATTTCGCGACGTCGTTGGCGATCGAGAATGTAGTCAGCGCGCCGCGCGTCATCAGGAGCTGCTTGCCGATCTCGACCACCTCGATCAGCTTGGTCGGATTGGAGTCGAGGTCGACCATGTTGCCGGCCTCGCGAGCCGCCTGGGTGCCCGTGTTCATGGCGACACCGACATCTGCCTGCGCGAGCGCCGGCGCATCGTTGGTGCCGTCGCCGCACATCGCCACCAACTTACCCTTGGCCTGCTCGTCGCGGATCAGCTTGAGCTTGTCCTCGGGAGTTGCCTGCGCCAGGAAGTCGTCGACGCCGGCTTCCGCTGCAATCGCGGCCGCCGTCATGGGATTGTCGCCGGTAATCATGACGGTGCGGATGCCCATGCGTCGCAGCTCGGCAAAGCGCTCGCGGATACCGCCCTTGACGATGTCCTTGAGCTGGATGATGCCGAGCAGCTTGCCGTCCCGGGCGACCGCCAGCGGCGTGCCGCCGGCCTTCGATATGTCGTCGGCGATGGTCTGAATCTCGCGGCCGATGTCCGAGAGCCCGGCGGGCTGGATGGAACGAGCCGTGTTGCCGGAGGCGACCACCAGCGGTCTACCGCCACCGACATAGTTGAGGATCGCATCGACCGCGCCCTTACGCACCGACGAGCCGCCGGCGTCGACGCCGCTCATGCGGGTCAGCGCCGTGAACGGGATGAAGGTGGCTCCCAACTCGGCCATGTCGCGGCCACGGATACTGTATTTTTCCTTGGCCAGCACCACGATCGAACGGCCCTCCGGGGTCTCGTCGGCGAGCGAGGCGAGCTGGGCCGCGTCCGCCAGCTCCTGCTCGGTGACCCCGCGCACCGGGCGAAAGGAGGTCGCCTGGCGGTTGCCGAGCGTGATCGTTCCGGTCTTGTCGAGCAGTAGCGTGTCGACGTCTCCGGCGGCCTCGACCGCACGGCCGGACATCGCCAGCACGTTGAAGCGGACCAGACGGTCCATGCCGGCGATGCCGATCGCCGACAGCAGTGCGCCGATCGTGGTCGGGATCAGCGTCACGAACAGCGCGACCAGCACAACCACCGAGATCGAGCCGCCGGCATAGGCCGCGTAGCTCGGGATGGTGACGGTGGCGAACACGAAGATGATGGTGAGGCCCGCCAGCAGGATGTTGAGCGCGATCTCGTTCGGAGTCTTCGCCCGCTCGGCGCCCTCGACCAGCTTGATCATACGGTCGACGAAGGTCGAGCCCTGCGCTGCCGTGATCCGCACGCGAAACCAGTCGGACAGCACCTGGGTGCCGCCGGTCACCGCCGAACGGTCGCCACCGGATTCGCGGATCACGGGTGCGGACTCGCCGGTGATGGCGGCCTCGTTGACGGACGCGACGCCCTCGATCACCTCGCCATCGGAGGGAATGGTATCGCCGGCCTCGACCAGCACGATGTCGCCGACCTTGAGGCTGGTGCCGGGCACCAACTTGAAGGTGCGGTCAGAGCCGGTCAGTAGCTTGGCCTGGCTCTCGGTGCGGGTCTTGCGCAGCGATTCCGCCTGCGCCTTGCCGCGGCCTTCGGCCACCGCTTCGGCGAAGTTGGCAAACAGCACCGTGAACCAGAGCCAGACGATGATCTGGAAGGTGAAGCCGAGATTCTCACCGGCGGTGAGGAGATCGCGCAGGAAGATCACAGTGGTGAGCGCGGCCACGATCTCGACCACAAACATCACCGGATTCTTGATCATCAAGCGCGGATCGAGCTTGATGAAGGACGCGCGGATCGCATGCACGACGATCTTGGGATCGAGCATCGCCGAGACGGACGCGCGTTTTTGCAGTTTCGTGGTATCCATGGAGGTCCCTCCAAACAATCAGAAGGCGGTCGATCAGAACACTAGTCGTTCAGAACACCTGGCCGGCGTTCATCGCGAGATGCTCGACGATGGGGCCGAGGGCGAGGGCCGGGAAGAAGGTGAGGCCGCCGATGATCAGGATCACGCCGACGACGAGGCCGACGAACAGCCCGCCCGTGGTCGGGAGGGTGCCCGCGGACGGCGGGATCGATTTCTTGGCGGCCAGCGAACCCGCGATCGCCATCGCCGGGATGATCATGAAGAAGCGGCCGACGAACATCGCGCTTGCGAGCGTGAGATTGTAGAAGAAGGTGTTGCCGGTAAGGCCCGCGAATGCCGAGCCGTTGTTGCCGGTCGCCGAGGTGAAGGCATAGAGCACCTCGGTGAAGCCATGCGGCCCGGCATTCGCCATCGAGGCGACCGCCGCCGGATAGACCACGCCGACCGCGGTCCATCCCAGATACATCAGCGGCAGCACCAGGATCGCGAGCATCGCCATCTTCACTTCGCGCGCCTCGATCTTCTTGCCGACATACTCCGGCGTGCGGCCGACCATCAGGCCTGCCACGAAGATCGCGAGCACGACGAACAGCAGCATGCCATAAAGGCCGGCGCCGACGCCGCCGACGATGATTTCGCCGAGCTGCATATTGATCAGGGGAATCATGCCGCCGAGCGCCGTGAAGCTGTCATGCATGGCGTTGACCGCGCCACAGGAGGCGGCCGTCGTGATCACGGCGAACAGGGAGGACGCGATGATGCCGAAGCGAACCTCCTTGCCTTCCATGTTGCCGCCGGTCAGGCCGAGCGCGTGCAGGGTCGAAGTACCGTTGGCCTCCGCCCAATAGGTGATGACGACACCGGCGACGAACAGCACGCCCATCACGGACAGGATCGACCAGCCCTGGCGCTCGTTGCCGACCATGCGACCGAACACGTTGGTCAGCGCCGCACCTAGCACGAAGATCGACAGCATCTGCACGAAGTTCGACAGCGCGGTTGGATTTTCGAACGGATGCGCCGCATTGGCGTTGAAGAAGCCGCCGCCATTGGTGCCGAGCATCTTGATCGCGACCTGGGAGGCGACCGGGCCGACCGCGATGGTTTGCTTGGCACCCTCGAGCGTGGTGGCCTCGACATAGTCACCGAGCGTCTGCGGGATGCCCTGCCAGACCAGGAACAGCGTATAGACAATACCGATTGGCAACAGCACATAGAGGCTGCAGCGGGTGACGTCGACCCAAAAATTTCCGACGGTGCGCGCCGACGCGCGCGAGAAGCCGCGGATCAGGGCGACCGCCAGCGCGATGCCGGTTGCCGCCGACAAGAAGTTCTGGTGCGTCAAGCCGAGCATCTGCACGAGATAGGACAGCGTGCTCTCTCCACCGTAATTCTGCCAGTTGGTGTTGGTGATGAAGGAGATCGCGGTGTTGAAGGAGAGATCCGCGGCGACAGCGCTTTGGCCGGCCGGATTGAACGGCAGGACGGCCTGCAACCGCATCACGCCGTAGATGATGAGGAAGCCGCCGACATGGAACAACAGCATGGCGACCGTATAGGTCAGCCAATGCTGCTCGCGCTTCTCGTCGACGCCGGAGAACCGGTAGATGCCGGCCTCGATCGGACGCAGCACCGGAGACAGGAAGGTCCGCTCGCCGTTGAACACGCGCGTCATGTACCAGCCGAGCGGTTTTGTGAGCGCGACGGTAATGACGCAAAAGAGAATGATCTGGAGCCAACCGATCATAGTCATGATATCAACCCTTCAGGCTTCGTGAGCACGGTCAGAACCGCTCGGGCCGCAGCAGCGCGTAAGTGAGGTAGAACAGGAGGCCGAGCGAAACGGCGCCGGCGAGCGAATAATCGAAGATCATGGCCGCTCCTTCAAAGCCGTTCGCAGGCGTAGGTGTAGCCAATCGCAAGGGCGAAGAAGCCGAAGCCCAGCGCCAGCATCAGAATGTCCATGATGGAGATACTCCTCGTTGCGCCATTGATTTGGACGCAACCGTTTCTCGGGAGACCCGGTCGGCGCGTGAAAGGAAATGCCAGTGCATTTCCACCGCGCCCACCGGGACCTTTGACCGTGCTGAAGTGCCACCCCAGGCATAGGTTTTCGAGACGAGGGCCGTGGCGAAGTTATAGGAATCTCATAAAAGGCCGAGGCTGGCCTGGTCGGACAACGCTCGCGAGGCACATCACATCGTCGTCCCGGCGAAGGCGGAGAATGGCGCGCGACCGCCCCCATCCCGCACTTATGAAATCCCTATATCTCCCGCCCCGCCCCCATCTCGTTTTCAAATGCCGTTTTGGCCATCTTGGAGAGGCCCGCCGACTGACCGACGCCACCTCCAGGAGGCCTGACATGACCACCGCCGCTCTCCGACACTACGATCCACCGTCACTTGGCAACCGCTTGCGCAATGCGCAGGTGATGACGCAACCGTTGATGCTCGAGATCATCGACAAGGCGTGTCGGCACTTCCCTTCGCTCGGACAGATCGAGCCCACCGCGCGCGTCACGCGCCTGATCGAAGCAGAGGCCTGGGCCGATGCCGCGCACTGATGGAGCTGGAGCTGCCGCTCTGGCAAGTCCGCCGCATCGCCTATGACGAGGGTGAATGGCATTGCGCTCTCTCGCGCGAGCGCGAATTGCCGGACTGGCTCGACGCCGCGGTCGAGGCGCGCTACTCCTCTCGCGCTCGCACTGCTGTCGGCTTTCATCGAGGGTCGGGCATTGGCCCTGGAAGTTTCGCGTCCGAGTGTTCCCGCTGTTCGCCCCGCGCCTGACCCGCTCTACGAGCCGGTAGGCTGCGAAAATTTCGGCTAGTGGGCGCGGTCCTGACGCTCGTCATCACACTCGTGGCGCGCGGGCTCGGAGCATAAACCGTCACGCCCATCGACCGCGAATTGACCATGGCTGCCTACGGGGCGAGCAACCGGCTCCGCAGCGCGGTCGCGACGCCCGGCTGAGGGCACGTCTCCCGCACCAAAAACACTCGGCCGATCTGGCGCAGTTTCACGGAACCGTGTAGATCGGTTTCATGAGCATCAGCAACGTCAACGTGGTCGCCCATCCCCTGGTCCAGCACAAGCTCTCCCTGATGCGGGAGAAGGACCGCTCGACCAAGAGCTTTCGCGAAATCCTGAACGAGATCGGGATGCTGCTCGGCTACGAGGTGACGCGCGACCTGCCGCTGGAGCTGGTCGAGATCGAGACGCCGATTGCGCCGATGCGGGCGCCCAAGATCGCCGGCAAGAAGCTCACGCTGGCGCCGATCCTGCGCGCCGGCGTCGGCTTCCTCGACGGCATGCTGGCGTTGATGCCCTCGGCGCGCATCGCTCATATCGGGCTCTACCGCGATCCTGATACGTTGCAGGCCGTGGAGTATTACTTCAAGGCGCCGCAGGACCTGTCGGATCGCACCGTGATCCTGATGGACCCCATGCTGGCGACCGGCAATTCGGCCTGTGCCGGCGCATCGCTGCTGAAGGCGCGCGGCGCCCGCGACATCCGCTTCGTCTGCCTTCTGGCCGCGCCTGAGGGCATCGCGCAGTTCCAGAGCGAGCATCCGGACGTGCCGGTCTGGACCGCCGCGATCGACGAGCGGCTCAACGACCACGGCTACATCGTGCCGGGGCTGGGCGACGCCGGCGACCGGATGTTCGGCACCAAGTAGACAGGTGCGCGCGATCGGGTTAGTTCGATTGCCATGGGCGCCAACGAATTTTCGCAGCAATCGCTGATCCGGGCCGAGGCCGCCGCCGATCCCGCCTTCGTGTTCGACGGCACGCCGGTCTCGCGCGCGGAGTTCTCGGAAAAGATCGAGCAGACCGCCGCTTGGCTTGCCGCGCAGGGTATCGGCAAGGGCGACGTCGTTGCGGTCTGGCTGGTCAACCGAATCGAATGGATCGCACTGCTGTTCGCCGCCGCCCGGCGTGGGGCAATCGTCGCCGCCGTCAATACACGCTACCGCAGCGCGGAGGTCGCGCATCTCCTGAAGCTGTCCGGCGCCCGTGTGATGGTGATCGAAGCCGCGTTCCGCTCGATCGACTTTGCCGCTATTCTCGCCGACGTCGCCAAGGACGAGGTGCCCGCGCTGCGAGAACTCGCGGTGGTCGGCGCGGATGAGATTCCCGCCCAATGGCCATGCGTACGTTTCGACGCCTTCGACAAGCCTTATCCGCCGGCTACGCCGGAGGAGGAGGACGTCGATCTGCCTCTGCTGCTCTACACGACGTCGGGCACCACCAAGGGACCGAAGCTTGTCGCGCATTCACAGCGAACATTGGCCACGCACGCCGCCGCCGTTGCCAAGGCGCTCAAACTCTCGCCGCAGCGCCATGCGCTGCTGGCGATGCTGCCGTTCTGCGGCACTTTTGGCATGACGAGCTTGCTCGGCTTCGTCGCAGCGGGCGCGGCCGTCCATGCGCTCGACGCCTTCGAGGCCGCGCCGGCGCTAAAGATTCTCCGCAAGTGCGGGATCACGCACGCCTTTGGTTCCGACGAGATGTTCCGCCGCATCCTCGCCCTCACCGACGCGCCGCATCCATTTCCGCATCTCGAGGCATGCGGCTTTGCCGCGTTCCAGCCCGGCTGGCGCGAGCTTGCGGCGGAGGCCGAAGCGCGCGGCATGCGGTTGCACGGCCTCTACGGTTCGAGCGAGGTGCAGGCGCTGTTCTCGATCGCACGCTCGAGTGATGGCTTCGCCGATCGCATCGAGGGCGGCGGCTGGCCGATGTCGCCGGAGGCCAAGGTCCGGGTGCGCGACACCGAGACCGGCGAACTCGCCCCTCGCGGCGTCTCCGGCGAGATCGAGATCCGTGCGCCATCACTCTTTCTCGGCTACTACAACAATCCCGACGCGACGCGCGACGCCTTCACCGCGGACGGCTTCTTCCGCACCGGCGATATCGGCCAGCTGCGCGGCGACGGCTCCTTCGTCTACGAAACCCGCGCGGGCGACGCCATGCGGCTCGGCGGCTTCCTGGTTGCGCCCGGCGAGATCGAGGACGAACTCAAATCGTGCGCTGGCGTGGCCGACGCCCAGGTCGTCGCGGTCGATCTGAAGGGAAACGCCCGCTGCGTTGCCTTCGTGATCCCCGCCCAGCAACCCCACGAGCCGCCGCGGCAGGACGCGTTGATCGCCCGCCTGCGCGAGCGGCTCGCCGGCTACAAGGTCCCGGCGCGGATCTATGTCGTGGAGGCCTTCCCCGTCACCGACAGCGCCAACGGCGTCAAGATCCAGCGCGCCCGACTTCGGGCCATGGCGATGGAGCGGATCGCGGCCGAATAGCTCTGCCGTAGCGCGTCGCGGTGATCGGGCGCGAATATCGCGGCGCCCGGCAATGGTACGTGTTCGAGCTTAGTATGACTTGGCCAGTCCAAGCACCTTTTCCGCGATGAAGCTCAGCGCAAGCTGCGGGCTGACCGGCGCGATGCGCGGGATCAGAACTTCACGCAAGTAACGCTCGACGTGAAACTCCTTGGCATAGCCAAAACCGCCATGGGTCATCACCGCCTGCTCGCAGGCGTGATATCCGGCCTCACCCGCAATGTATTTCGCGGCATTGGCGGCGCCACCGCAAGGCATGCCCTTGTCGTATTGCCAGGCCGCCGACATCACCATCAACCAGGCCGCCTCGAGCTCGACCCAGTTTACAGCCAGCGGATGCTGAATGCCCTGGTTCTTGCCGATCGGCCGGTTGAACACCACGCGGGTCTTGGCGTATTCGGTCGCGCGCGACAGCGCGAGCTTGCCGAGGCCGACGGCTTCCGCGGCGATGAGAATGCGCTCGGGGTTCATGCCTTCGAGAATGTACTGGAAGCCTTTGCCCTCTTCGCCGATGCGATCCTCCATCGGGATTTCAAAGTCCTCGAAGAACAGCTCGTTGGAATCGACGACTTTGCGGCCCATCTTCTCGATCTCGTGGACCTTGATCCTGTTGCGGTCGAAGTCCGTATAGAACAGGCTCAGCCCATGCGTCGGCGAGCGCACGTCCTCCAGCGGCGTGGTGCGCGCCAGCAGCAGGATCTTGTGCGCGACCTGCGCGGTGGAGATCCACACCTTCTGGCCGTTGACGATATAGCGGTCGTTCTTGGCCACCGCTCGGGTCTTGAGCTGTGTGGTGTTGAGGCCGGTGTTGGGCTCGGTCACGGCAAAGCACGCCTTCTCGCGGCCCTCGACCATCGGCGGCAGCATGCGCTTGCGCTGTTCCTCGGTGCCGAACACGACCACGGGATTGAGACCGAACACGTTGATGTGCACCGCGGAGGCGCCGGACATGCCGGCGCCGGATTCCGCGATGGCGCGCATCATGATCGCGGCTTCGGTGATGCCGAGGCCGGAGCCGCCATATTCCTCCGGCACGCAGATGCCGAGCCAGCCGGCGTCCGCCATGGCCTTGTGAAAGTCGTGCGGGAAGCCGCCGTCGTGGTCCTTCTTCAGCCAATAGGCGTCGGGAAAGTCTTCGCAAACCTTTGCGACGGCGTCGCGAATGGCTTCCTGCTGAGCGGTGAGCGCGAAATCCATATTCTTGATCTCCTTCTTGGGAGAAGCGAACGCGCAATCTCCCCCTCGTCGCGTTCCCCACGCGAAGGCCGTGGCGGATTGGTGCGCCCGAACGTGCCTTCGCTTGCGTTCTTTAACTTGAAAAGCAGGGTACAGATACGTGAATTTCCCTATCAACTGTGTGTAGCATGCATAGGGTCATGCGGCGCGAGGATGCGAGCGCGCCGTTATTTCGCAGGGAGGAAACCGCGATGGCCGGACTTTATTTCGAGGAGTTTTCGGTGGGCCAGGAGTTCAGGCATCCCCTGACGCGGACCGTCACGGAGATGGATAACACCCTGTTCAGCCTGCTGACGCTCAATCCGCAGCCGCTGCACATCGACGCACATTTTTCGGCCCAGACCGAGTTCGGCCAGCGCATTTTCAACAGCCTTTACACCCTCGGCATCATGATCGGCATGACGGTCTATGATACGACCATGGGGACCACCGTTGCCAATCTCGGCATGACGGACGTCACTTTTCCGAAACCGGTCTTCCATGGCGATACGCTGCGGGCGACGACAAAGGTGCTTTCGTTGCGGGAATCCAAATCGCGCCCCAAGGCGGGCATCGTCGAGTTCGAGCACCACGCTCTCAACCAGAACGACGAGATCGTCGGCAAATGCCGCCGCATGGCGATGATGCACAAGAGGCCGGTCTGATGCGTTCGATGCTGTTCGTGCCGGGCGACTCCCCGCGCAAATTCGAGAAGGCCAGCGAAGGCAACGCCGACGCGCTGATCATCGATCTCGAAGATTCCGTCGTCACCGACAAGAAGCCGGAGGCGCGCGGGTTGACGCTGACGATGCTGAAGGGCCGCAACAAGCCCCACCAGCTCTATGTCCGCGTCAACGCGCTCGACACCGGCATGACGCTCGCCGACCTTGCCGCGGTGATTCCGGGCCAGCCCGACGGCATCGTGCTGCCGAAATCGCAGGGCGGCGACGACGTGCGACAGGTCGCGACCTGGCTGGAAGCTTTGGAAGCTGCGGCTGGTATCGCCATTGGCTCAACACGCATCGTCTGCGTCGCGACCGAAACCGCAGCTTCGATCTTCGGGCTCGGCAGCTACAAGGGCTGCTCTCCTCGCCTCGCGGGCCTGATGTGGGGCGCGGAAGATCTCTCGGCCTCGCTCGGCGCGACTGAGAAAGCGGCGGGCGGCGTGTTCCACAGCCCTTATCGTCTGGCCCGCGATCTCTGCCTGATGGCGGCCGCCGCGGCCGAGGTCGCGCCGATCGACACCGTCTTTACCGACATCGACAATCTCACCGGACTCGAACAGGAAACGCGCGCGGCGCGGCGTGACGGTTTTTCGGCGAAAGCGCTGATCCATCCCAAGCACGTCGACGTGGTCAACGCGGCGTTCGAGCCGACCGAGGCCGAGCGCAATTGGGCCGAGAAGGTGATCGCGGCGTTCGCGAGCAATCCGAACTCCGGCACGCTGCGCCTCGACGGCCAGATGATCGACAAGCCGCATCTTCGCGCCGCAAAGAAGATCCTCGGCCAGAGTTAGATCAGGACGCCGCGCTGCGACAGATGGGATCGAAGCCACTCTCAGCGTCGTCGTGGCCGGGCTTGTCCCGGCGATCCACGGGCTTCCACGCAACCGGCACCCAAAACGTGGATGCCCGGGACAAGCCCGGGCATGACGAAGCGAAAACGTCCGGCCCCTCACTTTCCGCAGGCGGGGAGAGGGGAGCGTTAGACGATCTTGATCGACATATCCGGCAAGCCGTCGAGCTTGCACAACAGCACGTCGCCCTTCACGACCGGGCCGACATTCTCCGGCGTGCCGGAATAGATGATGTCGCCGGCCTTGAGCTCGAACGCTTCCGACAGTTTTGCGATCTGCTCGGCCACGCTCCAGATCATCTTGCTGAGATCCGAGTTCTGCTTCACCGTCCCGTTGATCGCCAGCGAGATGGCGCCCTTGTCGAAATGCCCGGTCTTGCTGGCCGGGTGGATCGGACCGATCACCGCGGCGTGGTCAAAGCTCTTGCCGATCTCCCACGGCTTCTTCTCCGCGGCCATGCCGTTCTGGAGATCGCGCCGGGTCATGTCGAGGCCGAGCGCATAACCATAGACATGGTCGAGCGCCTTCTCGGCCGGGATGTTGCTGCCGCCGGATTTCAACGCGGCGACCAGTTCGACCTCGTGGTGATAGTTCTTGGTCAGCGACGGATAGGGATGATCGGCGACCTCGCCCACAGCGACGTTCTGGATCGCGTCGGTCGGCTTCTGGAAGAAGAACGGCGGCTCGCGGTTCGGGTCCGAGCCGCGCTCGATCGCGTGCGCCGCATAGTTGCGCCCGATGCAGTAGATGCGGCGGACCTGGAACGACCTGGGTTTCGCCGACGATCGGGATGGTGACCATCGGCACCGGAAAGATCGGCTTCGGCCCTGCCTGCGCCGCGGCCGGCGCAACTTCCGCGATTGAGGCAGCACTTGCCGCCGCGGCAATTGCGAGCAGTTCCCGTCGCGTTGCTGATGTCTCTTTCATGGTTGTGCTCCCTTTTTATGTTCGTTGGGCGCATCATGCGCGCCGAGCCGCCTGATAATCAATATTCAGTATGCCAGCAATGCTGGACCGGCAGGTCGTCTAATTGAGAACAGGCCGGCTGCAGCCGAGCCTTCCGAAACCCGCTCCCTTTCGCCCTAGCATGGAACTTGCATAAATTCTGGGCGACATGGACGCCGCATGAACCTCATCAGCCTCGATATCCGCATGCTCCGGTCGCTGATCTCCGTGGTCGAGACCGGCAGCATCACCGAGACCGCGCGGCGGCTGGGCCGCACTCAGCCGGCGATCACTCTGCAATTGCAGCGGCTGGAGGAGCTCACCGGCAAGCAATTGTTCGAGCATGTCGGGCGCCGGCTCACGCTGAGCGAGGACGGCACCACGGTTCTCACCTACGCCAAATCCATCCTGAGGTTGCATGACGAATTGATTTCGCAGCTGGCGTCACAGGAGATCGAGGGTCAGGTCGTGCTCGGCACGCCCGACCTCTATGCCGCCTTCATGCTGCCGCAGATCCTCAGCGTGTTCCGAAAATCATTCCCGCGCGTCCAGGTCGAGCTCAATTGCGCGCTCTCGACGCCGCTGGTGGGCCTCGTCAAGCGCGGCGATGTCGACATCGCGCTCGTCACCCGCATGAACGATTTTACGGGCGGCCAGGTGGTACGGCGCGAGCAACTGGTCTGGATGACCGGCGAGCAGTCCTCCGCGCACCAGGAACGGCCTATCCCGCTGGCGTTGCTGCCGCCCGGCAACATCTATCGCGACTACGCGATTGACACGCTGGAACGTGCGAATCTGCGCTGGCGCATCGCCTGCGTCAGCGAAAGCGTCGGCGGCCTCCAGGCGGCGGCCTTCGCCGGCATGGCCGTGACCGTACTCGGCCGCAGCGCGCTGGTGCCGGCGATGCGCGAGATCGGCCCGAACGAGGGCCTGCCGCCGCTGCCGAAGATCGAGCTGCTGCTTTACAAGTCGAGCGGCGCGACCTCGAAGGCGGCGACCGCCTTGCACGACTATCTCGCGCACTATCTGCGCCTCGACGAGGAGCTCAGCGGCCGCGGCGAGCCGATCGAGCTGGGATAAAGCCATCCGGACGTTCGCGCAGTGGTCGTCCCAAACTGCGTCCCGGGTCCACGATCGCAGACAAAGAGCGACCGGCTTGCTGCGGTGATATCCTCTTTGATTGGCCTAGCGAACGAGGCGGTTGCTTCCTGCATTGGCATTGCGCGGCTCGGTTGCTGGAGCCACTCGGACGAGGACCGTGAGCGGTGTGCCGTTGCGCAGCAGAGCGAGCTTCACCTCGTCGCCGACCCGCGCAAGACCAATGGTATTGCGCAGCTGCGCGGCGGTGCGGATCGGGCGGCCCTCCGCCGTGGTGACAATGTCGCCCTTGTGCAGGCCAGCCTTCTCGGCCGGCGAATCCGCGGCAACTTCGGCGATGAGCGCGCCTTCGGTGCGTCCCTTGTTGACGGACGGGTGGAGGTCCTTCAGCGAAATGCCGATGCGACCGCGCTCGACCCTGCCGGTGGCGATGATCTGCTCCATCACCTTGCGCGCCATGTTGACGGGAATGGCAAAGCCAATACCGACATTGCCGCCAGCGGGCGAGATGATGGCCGAATTTATGCCGACCAGTTCGCCCTGCAGGCTGACCAGCGCGCCGCCGGAATTGCCGGGATTGATAGCGGCGTCGGTCTGAATGAAGTCTTCATAACCCTGCTTGCCGAGGCCGGTTCGGCCTAGGGCGCTGACGAGGCCCGACGTCACCGTCTGGCCGAGGCCGAAGGGATTGCCGATCGCGAGCACGAAGTCCCCGACTTCCAGTGCGTCGCTGTCACCGAGGGGAAGCGCCTTCAGTCCGGTCGGATTCTGGATCTGGAGCACGGCGACGTCCGTCGGCGAGTCGCGGCCGACGACCTTTGCGGAAAACTGCCGGCCGTCCTTGGTCGTGATCTGGAGGGCGGAGGTGCCTTCGACCACGTGGTTGTTGGTCAGCACGTAGCCGCTCCGGGCATCGACGATCACGCCGGAGCCGGTCGCGCTGACTTCCTTCTCGATCTGCCTCGGAACGTCGAAGAATTCGCGGAACAGCGGGTCACGATAGAGCGGATTGTCCTCGCGTACCCGGCCGTGCACCGAGATGTTGACCACCGCCGGCGTCACCTGCCGAACCAGAGGCGCCAAAGTCGGCACCGAGCCGCCCGGCTTCAGATCGGGGATCTGGCCTGCGGCGGGATGTGACGCCGTCAGTATCAGCACCAGCAACGCAAGCGAGAACGAACGCATAGCAATCGTCTTCATGACCAGTCGCATCGTCTGAGATTGAAATCAGAGAGCCGCTTCACGTTTGTCTGGCGGCACGTCGAGCCAGCCTTGCAAGGCTAGAAATGGAATGGCCCAGGCCGCGGAGACCTGGCCGACCAGCACCAGAGCAAGAACGGCCTGCGTGAGCATCACGCGCCTCGCCGTTCTGCGGCGGCCCAAGGCCGCCGCAAGCGCATCGGGACGCCGCCGCCGCGCGGCGGGTCGTCGTCGTCATTGTCGCCGTCGAGCCGGCGCAGGGCCGCGAGAATATCGGCGAGCCGAATCGTACGGTTCATGCCGGGAATTTCACGCAAAGCGGGACAGGATTCGACGGCGTACATGTCGGACGCCCATGACGACAGAATGATCCGCTTCTCCGGCGTGGAGAGCTCCTTTGCATTCAGGACATCCGCGGGCGAACCGTAGTGAACCGCGGGATGAAACAGCGGGTTGAGATTTCCGGAATTCGTATTCACGTTTGTCATCGGTTGGGCCTCCCCTGACGCTCCTTTCGAAGGGATGGATGTGCTGATGATCGAATGGCCGTTCTCTCATGCATGTGGGAGCGCGGCGCGCATATCTGAGCGCCGCGTTCCACCATTCCCCTCGATCGAGCGCTTAGGCTGCTTTCTTCTGCTCGATCTGAGTTGCAGGAGAGGCCGCGCCCGCGATCTGGATCCGGCGCGGCTTCATCGCTTCCGGAACCTCACGGACGAGGTCGATGATCAAGAGGCCGTCCTGGAAGGACGCCTGCTTCACCTGGACATAATCGGCCAGGTTGAACACGCGCCGGAACGGCCGTGCGGCGATACCCTGGTACAGATATTCGCCCGTCGCACCTTCGGGCTTCTTGCCCTCGACGGTCAGCGCATTCTGTTCGGCCGTCACCGTGATATCGTTGACGCCAAAGCCCGCCACTGCGAGGCTGATCCGGTAGTGATCTTCGCCGGAGCGTTCGATGTTATAGGGGGGATAGTTGTCTTCGCTCGCCTGGCGCAGCGCGCTGTCGACGAGACCGGCCAGATGATCGAAGCCGACGGTGGAGCGCCACAGGGGCGCGAAGTCAAACGTGGTCCTCATAACCAAGTCCTCCAAAGAGCAAGATGGATACGAAGGAGCGCAGGACAGGGTTTTAGACGGGTCCAAAGACACCGACCCGGCGCCCGCTCCGGGCCCCTCGCGGGCACCCGGCACACCGCTCTCGCGGCGAAAATGATTTAGAAGAACGCAAGTCGACTTCAAGAGGGCCCCTCGAAAAATTTTTCGGGCGCAGAGGCCGACCGGCAGGACGCGGCCGGCCCGCTCCAGGCCGGGTTCGGCTCACGCCTTCGCGCGGGCACGATCCGGTTCGCGCAACGCCAGCTGTGGCCAGAACGCCGCCCATGGCTGGGCCGCTTCGAACGCAGCGGCGATGCGGAAGATCATGGGCTCGTCGAGCCAGGGAGCGACGATCTGCAAGCCGATCGGCAGCCCATCGCGATCGAAGCCGCAGGGCAGCGTCGCGGCCGGAAGGCCGGCGAGATTGATCGGCCAGGTGAAGGGCGACCAGCCGAGATGCGGATCGACCTTGCCGCCGTCGATCGTGTCGACGCCGAGGCGGCCGGCCTCGAACGCGGTCACCGCGACGGTCGGCGTCACCAGCGCATCGACTCGCTCGAACAGCTTCAGGAAGCTGCTGCGAGCCTGGGCGCGGCGATACCCTGCTTCGATATAGTCCGTGCCGCTGTAGCGCCTGCCGGCACTGATGACGTCAAGATAATCTGCTTCGGAGCTGGCGAGATCGGCCGTGGTCTTGCTCGAGACCGCGCCCGCCTGTTCGGTAAAGGCGATCGGCTTCAGCGTGTGCTCCAGGATCCCGGGATCGAGGCCCGGACCATCCATGGTGACCTGCGCGCCGCAGGCATCGAGAATGGCCAGCCCCTTGCCGAACGCCGCGCGCACATCGGGGCTGACCGCGGCGTAGCCGAGATCGACGCTGGCGCCGATGCGAATGCCGTTCAACGGCGCGGCCTTCGTATCGAACCGACGCGCCGTCACCGGCAGGCTTGCGGGATCGCGCAGATCGTAAGCAGCGATGATCTCCAGCGTCAGCGCGGCATCCGCGACCGTGCGCGTAATCGGCCCGGTATGCGCGAGCGAGCCCCAGGACGGTGGCGAGAAGCCGGGCGAACGGGGCACCAGGCCAAAGGTCGGCTTCAGGCCAAACACACCGCAGAAGGACGAGGGCACGCGGATCGAGCCGACCCCATCGGTTCCGATCGCGATCGGACCGCAGCCGGCGGCAACGCCCGCCGCCGCGCCGCCGCTCGATCCGCCACTGGTGCGACCCGGGTTCCAGGGATTGCGCGTGGTGCCGGTGACCGGGCTGTCCGCCGTCAACTTGTAACCGGACTCGCAGGTCGTGGTCTTGCAGGTGACGATCGCACCCGCTTCCTTCAGCGCTGAGACAACCGCCGCGTCGACATCGGGCACGAACGCCTTGTTCATCGGTGAGCCGCCATAGGCCGGCACGCCCGCGACAAAGACCAGGTCCTTGATCGTGACGGGGACACCGGCGAGCGCTCCCTTGGTCTCGCCGGCGCGCATCTCCCTGGTGAGACGGTCGGCCTCCGCCCTCGCCTGCCCGTACATCGGCGTCACCACCGCGTTGCAGGCCTCGTTCGTCGCCTCCAGTGCGGCAATGGTGTCGTCGACGACATCGCGCGGAGTGAACGCCTTGCGCCGGTAGCCGGCCAGGATCTCGGTTGCGGAAAGCGAGCCAAGGCCAGTCGGCACCGGCGGGAAGGCCGTTCGGCCGGAACCATCAGTCATCATCAACCCTAAAAGAGCTAGCTGAGCGCCGCGTCGACGGCGCGCTTGGCCATGACCGTGACGAGATGTGCACGGTAGTCGGCTTCGGCGTGGATATCGGAGGTGAGACCGTCGGTGTCGATCCTGATCGCCGCGATCGCGGACGGATCGAAATTTCGCGACAGTGCTTCTTCCATCGGGGGAACGCGGAATACGCCGGAGCCCGCGCCGGTCACGGCCACGCGAACACCATCGGCGAATTTCGCGACGAACACGCCGACCAGCGCATAGCGCGACGCCGGCGCCTTGAACTTGGCGTAGCCCGCCCTGAGCGGCACGGGAAAGCGGATCGCCGTGATGATCTCGCCAGGTTCAAGCGCGGTCTCGAACAGACCACGGAAGAACCCGTCGGCCGCGATCTCGCGCGTGCTGGTGACGACGGTCGCGCCCAATCCGAGCACACCTGCCGGATAATCGGCCGACGGATCGTTGTTCGCGACGGAGCCACCGATAGTGCCGCGGATGCGTACGGCGGGATCGCCGATCATCGAGGCCAGCGCGGCGAGACCCGGGATCTTCGTCTGCACCAGCTTCGAGGCTGTCACCATGGCATGTGGCGTCATTGCACCGATGGTGATGGTGCCGCCGTCGTTGGTGATGCCCTTCAGATCTCCGAGCCTCGACAGGTCGACTAGGGCTGGCGGACTGGCGAGCCGCTGCTTCAGCGTCGGGATCAGCGTCATGCCGCCGGCGAGGAGCTTGCTGTCTTCGATCGAGGTCAGCAGTTTGGCAGCGTCGGGAATCCGGTCCGGCTGGTGATAGGCAAACGGCTTCATTGTCATCCTCCCTATTCCGCAGCGACCGGCAGCGACGCGTTCTGCAGCAGGCGCCAGATCCGGTTCGGCGTTGCCGGCATGTCGACATGGGTGACGCCGAGATGCGACAGCGCATCGACCACCGCGTTGATGACGGCGGCCGGCGAACCGATGGTGCCGACCTCGCCGCAGCCCTTCACGCCCATCGGCGTGTGCGTACACAGCGTCGAATGGGTCGCGACGTTCATCATCGGCATGTGGTCGGCGCGCGGCATGCAATAGTCCATCAGCGAGCCCGATAGCAGCTGGCCCGAGCCCTCGTCATAGACCGCGTTCTCGTACAGCGCCTGACCGACGCCCTGCACGATGCCGCCGTGCAACTGGCCCTCCACGATCATCGGGTTGATGACAGTGCCGACGTCGTCCACCGCGGTGTAATTGACCAGCGTCACCGTGCCGGTCTCCGGGTCGATCTCGACCTCGGCAATGTGGCAGCCGCCGGGATAGGTGAAGTTGACGGGATCATAATAAGCCTGCTCTTCGAGCCCCGGCTCCAGCACTTCGAGCGGATAGTCGTGCGGCACGTAGGCGGCGCCCGCGATCTCCTCGAACGTCCTCATGCGGTCGGTGCCCGCGACCGAGAATTTTCCGGCCTCGAACTGGATATCCACTTCGGCCGCTTCAAGCAGATGCGCCGCGATCTTCTTGCCTTTCGCGACCACCTTGTCCGTCGCCTTCGACAGCGCCGCGCCGCCGACCACCAGCGATCGCGAGCCATAGGTACCCATGCCAAACTGCACGCGATCGGTATCGCCGAACACGATGTCGACATTGTCAAAAGCGACGCCGAGTTTTTCCGAGACGATCTGCGCGAACGTCGTCTCGTGGCCCTGGCCGTGATTATGCGTGCCGATCATCACCGTGACCTGGCCGGTCGGATGCACCCGCACCGTGGCACTCTCATAAAGCCCGCCACGCGCGCCCAATCGTCCCGCGAAGCGCGACGGCGCGAGGCCGCAGGCCTCGACATAGGTCGAGTAGCCGAGCCCGCGGAATTTGCCCCTGCGCGCCGACTCCGCCTTGCGGATACCGAAATTCTTGACGTCGGCCGCGACAAGAGCGCCGTCGAGACACCCCATCGGATCGCCGGAATCGTACTGCACCAGCACCGGCGTCTGGTACGGATAAGCCTCCTTTGGGATCATGTTGCGTCGGCGGATCTCGACGCGGTCGATGCCCATCTCGCTGGCTGCGACGTCGACGATGCGCTCCAGCACGAAGGTCGCCTCGGGCCGGCCTGCGCCGCGATAGGCGTCGACCGGAACGGTGTTGGTGAACACCACCTTCACGTTGCAGTAGATTGCCGGCGTGGTGTAGACGCCGCCGAGCAACGGTCCGTAGAGATTGGTCGGGATGTTCGGTCCGAAGGTCGAGAGATAGCCGCCCATATTGGCGAGCGTGTTGACACGGAAGGCCAGAAACTTTCCGGTCTCGTCCAGTGCGAGTTCGGCCTCGGTGACGTGATCGCGGCCGTGGCGATCGGAGACGTAGCCTTCCGACCGGCTCGCGACCCATTTGATCGGCCGCATCACGCGCTTGGCGGCCCAGGTAATCACGGCCTCTTCGCCGTAGTGGAACTGCTTGACGCCAAAGCCGCCGCCGACATCGGGCGCGACCACGCGCAGCTTGTGCTGCGGAATGTTCAGCACCAGCGCGCCCATCAGGAAGCGCACGACATGCGGGAACTGGCTGGTGGTCCAAAGCGTGAAGCGATCCGTGCCGGGCTCGTATTCGGCGATCGCCGCGCGCGGCTCCATCGGGTTGCCGATCAGCCGGTTGTTGACGAGGCTGAGCTTTGCGACATGGGCCGCCTTCCGGAAGGCGGTCTCGACCGCGGCCTTGTCGCCGAGCTCCCAATCGCAACAGATGTTGTTCGGAACGTCGTCGAACAGTTGCGGCGCGCCGGGCCGCACGGCTTCGAGCACGCCGACCACCGAGGGCAGCACCTCGTAATCGACTGTCAGCAGCTCGGCTGCCGCGCCGGCCTGCGCCGGCGTCTCCGCGACGACGAAGGCCACCATGTCGCCGACGAAGCGCACCTTGCCCTGCGCCAGCATCGGGAACGGCGGCTCCTTCATCGGCACGCCCTTGGCATCCGAGATACCCCAGCCGCAGGGCAGCGAGCCCAGCTTGTCGGCGGCGGCATCCTCGCCGGTCAGCACCGCGATGACGCCGGGCGATGCCAGGGCCGCACTCTTGTCGATGCCGCGCAGGATCGCGTGTCCGTGCGGCGAGCGCACGAACACACCCGCCGTCATGCCCGGACGCTTGATGTCGGAGACGTAACTGCCGCGTCCGGTGAGGAAGCGCTGGTCCTCTTTCCGTTTAGGTGAAGCGCCGATCCCGATCACATGGCCCATGGTCACTCTCCCTTGGCCGCGTTCATGGCGGCGGCGCCTGCCATGACCGAGATGACGATGTTCTGATAGCCGGTGCAGCGGCAGATATTGCCTTCGAGGCCGTGACGGACGTCGGCCTCCGTCAGGTTCGGCTTCTCGGCCGCGAGCGCCACCGCCGTCATCAGCATGCCGGGTGTGCAAAAGCCGCATTGCAGACCGTGATGCTCGCGAAATGCCTCTTGCATCGGATGCAGCCGGTTCGAACCCGGCGCACCTTGCAGGCCCTCGATGGTGAGCAGCGTCGCACCGTCGAGCGCGGGCGCAAGCAGCGTACAGCTCTTCACCGGCAGGCCGTCGAGGTGCACGACACAGGCGCCGCACTGGCTGGTGTCACAGCCGATATGGGTGCCGGTGAGGTTGAGCCGCTCGCGCAGCAGCTCGGCGACCAGCGTCGCCGGTTCGACATCCACAGTTGTCGGCCGTCCGTTGAGTGTGAAGGATATCTGCACGATCATACTCCTGTGCGCGACGGGTCTTTAGGCGAGTGGAAGCGCGCTGCCGGTGGCCCATGTGGCCATCACGACATCGCCGACGGTGAAGGGATCCGCGAAGAAAGTCTTTTCCGGCACGTAGGCCACGAACGCGTCGTCCGGCACGGTGTCGAGCATGACCTTGACGAAATAGCCCTGGTATTCGATCGCGAGCACGCGACTCGGCAGCGAGGTGGAGCAGCCCGGCGGCAGCTCCCTGCCCGGCCGGACCAGCGCGACATCGTCGCGGCGCACGGCGATGTCGATCTTGTCGCCGACGCTGACCGTGGGCCGCGCCTGAAGCGGGACCTCGATGCCGTCAGGCGCGGCCTGCGCGAGCGTAAAGGTCGAACCGTTGACCTTCTCGACCCGCCCCGACAGCACGTTCTGCCCGCCCATGAACTCGGCGACGTAACGATCGTGCGGATGGGCATAGACGTCGCGCCCCGCGCCCGCCTGCTTGATTCTGCCCTGCTCCATCACCACCACGAGATCGGCGAGCGCGATCGCCTCGAGCTGGGTGTGGGTGACGTGGATGAAGGTGATGCCGAGCTCCTGCTGCATCCGCCTGAGCTCCTGGCGCATCTGCACGCGGAGCTGCTCGTCGAGGGCGGACAGCGGCTCGTCGAGCAACAGGACCCTCGGCTCGGTGATCGCGGCACGCGCCAGCGCCACGCGCTGCTGCTGGCCGCCGGAGAGCTGCGCTGGAAGGCGGTCGGCGAATTGCGTCAGATGCACCTTCTCGATCATGGCATCGGCTGCGCGGAGGCGATCGGCCTTCGACATGCCGCGCACGCGGAGCGCAAAGGCGATGTTCTCGCGCACGGTGAGATGCGGGAACAACGCGTAGGACTGAAACATCATCGCGGTGCGCCGCTGCACCGGCGCGAGCCCGACGACGTTCTGGCCGCCGATCACGATCTCGCCGGCGGTCGGGTCCTCGTGGCCGGCGATCATGCGCAGTATCGTGGTCTTGCCGCAGCCGGAGGGGCCGATGAAGCAGCAATAGGCGCCGTCGGCGATCTTGAGGTTGACGCCGTCGACCACATTGCCGACTCCGTCAAAGCTCTTGCAGACGCCAGCCAGTTCGATATCGCCGCGATCGCTCTTCATTTCCCAGCTCAACCCTTTGTGCTGCTGCCGCGCTTCTTCTGGATCAGCACGATGCTGCCCAGGCTCGCGCCGATGACAATGAAGGAGACGATGGTGGTCACGGTGCCGAGCGCATAGAGCGAAGGCGAGGTGACGTTCAGCGTCATGCTCCAGATCTCCAGCGGCAGCGTGTTGAGCGAGCCCGCGGTCTGGAGGCTGCGGGCGAACTCGTCGTAGGAGAGCGTGAAGCCGAACAGCGCGACCGCCACCAGGCCGGGTGCCAGCACCGGGATCATCACCAGCCGGATCGACTGCCAACGGCTGGCGCCGAGGTCGTAGGCCGCCTCCTCCCAGACGTGGTTGAAGCGCGACATCACCGCGAACATCACGAGCACGCCGAACGGCAGCGTCCATGACAGTTGCGCGCCGAGCGCCGAGGTGTACCAGCTCGCATTGAGGCCGAGGGCCTGGAACAACAGACCGGTACCGAGGCCGAGCACGAGTCCCGGTGCGACCAGGCTGCCGATCATCATGTAGAACACGACGGTGTCGCCGCGAAAGCGCTTGCGAAAACCGAGCCCGGCCAGGAACGACACCACCACCGTGATGATAGTGACGATGATCGCGAGCTTGATCGAACGATCGAACGAGCCCTTGACGTCGCCGGTCCGCACTTGGGTGAAGAGATCGACGAACCAGTGCAGCGAAGTGCCCTTCATCGGGAACACGAGGCCGCCACGGATGTCCTGGAACGACAGGACGTAGATACAGAACATCGGGCCGTACAGCGCAATCACATAGAACGCGAACAGTGTCGCCAGAACATAGAACGTCCACGGCCGACCGCCCTTGCTCGGCGCAATCGCCTTTGTCACCGGCGCGATCGCCTTTGACACATCAGCCTTGGGCATGTCGGCGAGAACCGCACTCATCGCGTGATCTCCTGCCTGATGTCGACCGTGCGCAGGATCAGCGAGACGATCGCGACCAGCACCAGCGTCAGCAATACTGCGCTCGCCGCCGCGGTCGGATATTGCAGCACGCCGACATCCTCGTAGAAGGCGCTGACCACAGAGGCCGAGCCGCCGCCGGACATCACCTTGACCACGAAGAAATCGCCCATCACGATCGAGACGACGAAGATGGTGCCGAGGGCGATGCCGCTCTTGGACATCGGCACCACGATCAGCCGCATGATGTCGAAACGACTGGCGCCGGCATCGATCGCGGCCTCGATCAGCTTCTTGTCGATCCGTGCCATGGAATTGAAGATCGGCACGATCATGAAAATGGTGAGCTGATGGACATAGGCGATGACCACCGCAAGGTCGGAGAACAGCAGCACCTCAACCGGCTGGCGGATCACACCGAGTCCCAGCAGCGCCTGGTTGATCAGGCCTTCCTTGCCGAGCAGCGGAATCCAGGAAATCATCCGGATGATGTTCGAGGTCCAGAACGGCACCGTGCAGAGCAGGAACAGGCCAATCGCCAGTAGTTGGTTGCGGACGTGGAAAACCAGGAAGTATGCGACGAAGAAGCCGATGATCAGCGTGAGGATCCAGGTCAGCAACGTGAACTTGATCGTCGCCAGATACAGCTTCAGCGTCAGCGCCGAATGCAGCACCTCGACATAGCTTGCGAGCGTGAAGCCCGGCGTCAGCCCGCCGAAGCCGTCGGTGGCGAAGAAGCTCGCGGCCAGCACGACCAGGATCGGCGCCACGAAGAACGGTACAAGCACCAGCACGAGCGGCGACACGTAGAGCCAGCCGGCGAGATTTGCGCGTGGTGGGGTTTGAGCTGGACTAAGACTTGGCTTCATGTCGGCAAACGCCTCGAAGTCGGTCATTTGGCACCGGCGCATCGCCGCGCCGGCGCTTCGTTCACGTCAGGGAAAGCAGGTTTCAGGCCACCTTGAAGTCGTTCCAGCGCTTGTTCATGTAGGCGGCTTCGTCCATCAGCGTGTTCCAGCAGGAGATGTTCTTGACGCGGTCGAGGAACGAGCCGCCGTCACGCTTGGTGCCGCTCTTCTCCATCGGCACGCCATAGGGGTCGTTGACCACCTCGGGCGCGGGCTGGCCCTCGTACCAGAACGCCCATTCGGCCGCCGTGAGGAATTTCTTCGCAGTCGAGGGGACCGGGCTGTAATAGCCGTAGCGCGCGACGAAACCGCCCTGCCAGCCCGACAGATACCAGTTGAGATATTCGTAGGCCGCGTCCAGCTTCTTGCCGGAGAGATGTTTCATCAGGCCCATGCCGTTGCACCAGCCGCGATAGCCTTCCTTTCCGTTCTTGATGTTGACCGGCGCGTAGACGCAGGGGATTTCCTTCACGCGTACCGCGGCAACCGCCGGCGACCACATCGACTGGATGACCACTTCGCCCGCCGCCATCAGCTGCACCGACTGGTCGAAGGTGGTCCAGGTCGCGCGGAACTGGCCCTGCTTCTTGAGCTCGATCAGCTTGTTGCAGGTGAAGTCGATCTCCTCCTTGGTCATGTTGCCTTTGTTTCCGTACTTGATCAGCCCGGCGCTTTCGAAGCAGAGCGCGGCGTCCATGATGCCGATTGCGGGCACGTCGAGGATCGCGGCCTTGCCTTTGAATTTCGGATCGATCAGATCCTTCCATTCCGTGACTTCATGGCCGACGAGGTCGGGGCGATAGCCGATGGAGTCGGCGTTGTAGACCTGCGGCAGGAAGGTCGCCCATTCGGTCACGCCGTCGCTCAAATCGGTCGAATCGGGCTTGGCGATATACATGGCCTCGTAGGGCGAGATGCCCTGGCGCGGGATCTTGTGACCGTCGATCTCGCCCTTGGTAAAGATCGGCAGGATGTTGTCGAACTCCTTGACCTTCTTGACCTCGATGCCCTGGATCACGCCGCGCTTGGCAGCGAGCTTGGCCTGCCAGCCCTCGAGATCGGCGATATCGACCGTATTTGGCTGGCTTATGAAGCGGTTGATGGCGGCGGAAGTGTCGAGGTTCTGCATCGTCACCTTGAAGCCGAGATCCTTGGCCGCCTGGTCGCCGATCGCCTTCACCACCGAATAGGACACGCCGACATGGCGCAGCTCGATGTCCTTGATCTCCTGCGCCCAGATGGTTGGGAATCCGCGGATCGCGTCCGATCCTGCAGCCGCGCCGGCCACCGCCGCGGCGCCCTTCAACAGCGTGCGCCTGCTCAGCTTTTTCGCAGACTTGTCGCTCGTCCCCGCCGGATTGGCAGTGGATGTCCCCTTGTCCCTGTCAAGCATGGCAACCCTCGTTGGCTACAATGAACGTGCGCACCGGTCGCCATTGACCGGCTGCGGATGTGATCAATTGCGAGGGAGGCTATGGGCGGGAGGTCGTGAAGTAAAATTGGAAGTAAAAATTCGCTGCATAAACGCGGCTAATGATTCGCCCCGCTGCACCGGCTTTTGGCAACGCGCATAAGATGAAGGCGGCCCTCAGGACCTGAGCGAGTCCCGCGCGGTCTCCGGCGCTATCAACGTTGCGATGATGGTGATGACCGACAGTGCGATGATATACACCGACACCGGCCGGTACGAGGCGGCCCATGCAAGCAGTGCCGTCGCAATCAGCGGCGAGAAGCCGCCACTGAGCGCGGCGGCAACGTTGGCTCCCAGCGATGAGCCGCTATAGCGCACCTGGGTACGGAACAGCTCCGGCATGAAGGCCGCCTTCGGCCCGAACAACAGCGCATGCGTCAGTGTCATCGTCACGACGAGCGCGAGCGTGATCAGCGCAGGCTCCCTGGTGTCGAGGAACCAGAACAACGGAAACGCCAGCGCCACCGAGAACACGCCGCCGGCGAGATACAGCGCTTTGCGGCCGAAGATGTCGGACAGCCAGCCTGCGAGGGGCAGCGTCGCGAGCTCGACGAGCGCGGCATAGACCACCGCGTTGAGGATCACCTGCCGCGGAAGGCCGAGCTGCGTCGTGGCATAGACCACGGTGAAAACAGTGAGGAGATAAGCGAGCCCGACTTCGGACACCGTGATGCCGATCGCCAGCAGGAAGCTGCGCCAGTCGCGGCGCAGGACTTCCAGCACCGGCTGCGCCAGCACCTCCTTGCGCTCGAGCACCTCCTTGAAGTGCGGCGTCTCCGCGAGTTTCAGCCGCACGATGAAGCCGACACCGACGAGCAGGATGCTGATCAGAAACGGCACGCGCCAGCCCCAGCTCAGGAAGTCCGCTTCGGGCAGCTGCGTCATCAGACCGAAAATGCCGGTGGACGCGGCGACGCCGACGGGGAAGCCGATCTGCACCAGACTGCCGTAAAAGCCGCGGCGGTTGCCGGCGTGCTCGGCCACCATGACCACCGCGCCGCTCCACTCCCCACCGAGCCCGATGCCCTGGACGAAGCGCAAAATGACGAGGAAGATTGGCGCCCAGACGCCGATCTGGCTGTAGGTCGGCAGGCAACCGATCAGGAACGTGCCCAGTCCCATCGCGAACATGGTCGCGACCAGCATCTTCTTGCGGCCGAGCCGGTCGCCGTAATGCCCGATGATCGCACCGCCGATCGGCCGCGCGACAAAGCCGACCGCATAGGTCGAGAACGCCGCCAGCGTGCCGACCATGGGATCGAAACTCGGGAAGAACAGCTTGTTCAGCACGAGCGCCGCCGCCGTGCCGTAGATCAGGAAGTCGTACCACTCGATCGCGGTGCCGAGCGCGGCTGCCCACACCACATGCGCCGTCGTCGATTTCTCCGCCGCAGTGGAGACTCCCGATGCTGCCGTCATTGCCATCCGCCCCAAGATTCCTGGGCGACATGATGGCCAATCGTTGTGGCGGTTGCAACTTGCGGGAGTGTTAGTTCTCCCAAGATCAGAATGCGAGATTTTCGCGCCACTGCCTCCTCACTGTCGTCCCGGCGAAGGCCGGGACCCATAATCACAGGGAGGAGTTTGGCAAAGACCGGCGCCCCGGTACTGCGACCGCCCGACTTCGAGAGATCACGCGGTATGGGTCCCGGCCTTCGCCAAGACGACGCGGAGCCTTTATTCTCCATTGACAAACTTATTTGCTAATATCTAACTTGCTGCCACAATAACCGGCCGCGCCAAGCGCGCCCATAAACGAGAGGGAACGACGATGAGAGGGTTTTTGGCCTGCGCCATGCTCGCGGCCATGACTTCGGCTGCCATGACCACCGTTGCGAACGCGCAAATCTCCGACGACGCCGTGCGGATCGGCGTGCTGACGGATCTGTCGAGCTGGGGCCGCGACAACAGCGGGCCGGGCTCCGTGGAGGCCGCGAAAATGGCCTTGGAGGAATTCGGGCCCACCGTGCTCGGCAAGCCGATCGAGATCATCAGCGCCGATCACCAGATGAAGACCGATGTTGGCGTGCAGATTGTGCGCGGCTGGTTCGACAACGGCAAGGTCGATGCCGTCGTCGACATCCCCAATTCCGGCATCGCGATCGCCGTCCACAATATGGTGCGCGAGCGCAACAAGATTGCGCTGCTCTCCGGGCCCGGCGCGAGTTCGCTGACCGACGAGCTTTGCAGCCCGAACACCGTGCACTTCACCTACGATACCTACGCGCTGTCGAAGGTGACGGCCTCCGCCGTGATCAAGGAAGGCGGAAAATCCTGGTACTTCATCACCGCCGACTACGCCTTCGGGCAGCAGCTCGAGAAGGATGCCACGCGCTTCATCAACGAGATGGGCGGCAAGGTTTTGGGCGGCGTGAAGCACCCCACCAATACGGCCGATTTCTCGTCCTTTGCACTCCAGGCGCAAAGCTCGAAATCGGACGTCGTCGCTTTCGCCAATGCGGGCCAGGACACCGACAATGCCATCAAGCAGTCCGGCGAGTTCGGCCTGGTGCAGGGTGGCCAGAAGCTGGTCGGCCTCCTGATGTTCGACACCGATGTCCACGCGATCGGCCTCAAATCCGCGCAGGGTACCTACATGACCACGGCCTCGTACTGGAACATGGACGAGGCGACCCGCGCATGGTCGCGGAAATTCTACGAGCGCACCAAGGTGATGCCGACCATGATTCAGACCGGCGTCTACGGCTCGGTGCTGCATTATCTCAAGGCCATCAAGGCCGCCGGCACCGATGATCCCGCCAAGGCGATGGCCAAGATGCGCGAGCTGCCGATCGAGGATACATTCGTTCATGGCGGACGCTTGCGCGAGGACGGCCGCGTCATTCGCGACATGTATCTCGCCAAGGTGAAAACACCCGAGCAGTCCAAGGAACCGTGGGATTATTTGGAGATCATCAAGACGGTGAAGGGCGAGGACGCCTTCCGCCCGGTCTCCGAGTCGAAATGTCCGTTGCTCAAGAAGTGAGGCCTGCATGACCGGCAACGAGCGCAACGAGACTTACGAGTGCGATGTGCTCGTGGCCGGATCGGGCTGCTCCGGCATGTCGGCCGCCATCACCGCGCGCTATCGCGGCCTCGACGTGCTGATCGTCGAGAAGGAGCCGCGCTTCGGAGGCACCACCGCCCGCTCCGGCGGCTGGCTCTGGATTCCCGGTACCTCGCTGGCCAAGGCCTACGGCATCGAGGAGACACCGGAGCAGGCGCGGACTTACCTGCGGCACGAAGCCGGCAACAACTTTGAAGCCGCGCGCGTCGATGCATTCCTGAGCGCCGGGCCCGAGGCGATCGATTTTTTCACCAGCAAGACGGCGCTCCGTTTCGACATGCCGCTGGTGTTCCCGGACTACCACGCCGAGGCGCCCGGCGGCGCCCAGGGTGGTCGTTCGATGGTGGCGCGCCCGTTCGACGGCCGCGAACTCGGCGACCAGATCAAGACCCTCGGCATGCCCCTGCCCGAGCTGACCGTATTCGGCATGATGCTCGGATCCGGCAAAGACATCGTCCATTTCATGCGCGCGACGAAGTCCCTAACCTCGGCGGTCTATGTCGCAAAGCGCCTGTCGCGGCATCTGATGGACGTACTGCGCTATGGCCGCGGCATGACGCTGACCAACGGCAATGCGCTCGCCGGGCGCCTGGCAAAATCGGCCCAGGACCTGAAGATACCGATGTGGCTGTCCTCGCCGGTGCGCGAGCTCACTGTCGAGAACGGCACTGTCACGGGCGCCATTGTCGCCCGCGACGGACGCGACGTCCGCATTCGTGCGAGACAAGGCGTCGTGCTCGCCTGCGGCGGTTTCCCGCATGATGTCGAACGGCGCAAGAAGATGTTCCCGCACGCGCCGACCGGGAACGAGCATTTTTCGCCGGGACCGACCGGCAACACCGGCGATGGGCTGCGGCTCGCAGAACGCGCCGGCGGACATGTCGAGGACAGGCTGCCGAACGCGGCAGCCTGGGTCCCGGTCTCGGTCACCAAGCGCAAGGACGGCTCACACGGCGTGATGCCGCATTTCATCGACCGCGCCAAACCCGGTGTGATCGCGGTGATGCGTGACGGCAAGCGCTTTGCCAACGAGGGCAATTCCTATCACGACTTCGTCCAGGCCATGGTCAAGGCGGCGAAACCCGGCGAGGAGATCGCGGCGTACCTGGTCTGCGATCACCAGACCCTGCGCAAATACGGCCTCGGCTGCGTGCCGCCGTTCCCGATGCCGCTGGGTCATCACCTCAAGACGGGATATCTCATGCGCGGCGAGACACTGGAGGCACTCGCGGCAAAAGCGGGTATCGATGCCAGCGCGTTTACCGAGACCGTCAAGCAGTTCAATGCGACCGCACCACAGGGACACGACGCCGCCTTCGGCAAGGGCTCAAAGGCCTATAACCGCTACCAGGGCGATGCGCTGCACGGCCCGAACCCCTGCGTCGCGCCGATCGAGAACGGCCCGTTCTACGCCATCAAGATGGTGGTCGGCGATCTCGGCACCTATGCCGGCATCGTCACCGACGAGAACGCGCGGGCGCTCGATGCGGAGGGACGGGTGATTCCCGGGCTCTATGCCGCCGGCAACGACATGGCGAGCATCATGGGCGGCAATTATCCGGGCGCCGGCATCACGCTTGGGCCGGCGCTGACCTTCGGCTACATTGCCGGCCGTCATCTCGCCGACAGCGCCGCCAAGCGCAACGCGGCGTAAGCCACGCCAGGAGGCGCATGAAAAGAGAGAGCCGCGGCATCCAGTCGATCGAGGTCGGCGGAGAATTGCTCCGCGCGCTTGCAAGATGCGGCGAGCCGATGATGCTGCGCGATCTCGCGCGCGAGGCCGGCATGACGCCGGCCAAAGCGCATCCCTATCTCGCCAGCTTCTCCCGCATCGGCCTGATCGAGCAGGACGAGACCACCGGCCGTTACGAGATCGGCGCGCTGGCGCTGGAGCTCGGCCTGATCAGCCTGCGCCGACTATCCGGCGTACGCATCGCAGGACCGAAGATCGCGGCGCTCGCAACCCAGATCGGGCATGCGGTCTCGCTCGCGGTCTGGGGCACGCACGGCCCCACCGTGGTGCAGCTCGAAGAACCCGGCCAGCCCGTTCACATCGTGATGCGCGCCGGTTCGGTGATGGCGCTGCTGGAGACGGCCACGGGCCGGGCCTTTGCGGCCTTCCTGCCGGAAAAGACGATCAACGCCGCACTCGAAAGCGGCCTCGATCGTTACGGCGTCGGCTATAATCCGAAGCGCGCTGTGAAAGGCGCGAAGGTCACTGAGATGCTCACAGAGGTCCGCAAGCACGGCCTCGCCCGCGCGCTCGGCGACCCCCTGCCCGGCGTCAACGCATTCTCTGCGCCGGTGTTCGACCATTCCGGCCATGTCGCGCTGGTAATCACCGCGATGGGGCCGGAAGGCACTTTTGACGCGCGCTGGGACAGCCCGATCGCCCATGCGCTACGCGATTGCGCGGGCGGCATTTCGAAACGACTGGGTCACGGGATGACGGCTGCGGCGGAGTGATCTACTTCACCGGCACCGTGTAATTCAGAATCAACCGCCCACCATCTGGATAGATCGTCTGCCCCGTGATGTAGGACGCATCGTCACTCGCAAGAAACGCGACGACGGAGGCAACTTCGCTCGGCTCGCCGCCACGGCCGGCCGGCGTGCGTGACATCACGGTCTTGCGGGCATCTTCCGAGGTGTAGATGGACGATGCCACCATGTCGGTCAGAATCGTGCCCGGCCCGACCGCGACGACACGAATATTGTGCGGAGCGAGTGCGACGGCAGCGACCGAGGTGAGCTGCTTCATGCCGCCCTTGGACATGGCGTAGGTCGCAAGCGCCGGGATTGCCAGCAGTGCATTGACCGAGGACATGTTGATGACGACCCCGGCGCCGCCTTGCGCGATCATCTGCTTCGCCGCCGCCTGCACGCCGAAGAACGCGCCCTTCAGGTTGATGCCGATGATCTCATCGAATTCTTCTTCGGAGATCTCCAGGAGGTCCCGGTTGCGAGCGACGCCGGCATTGTTGACCATGATGTCGAGCCGGCCGAACTCTTTTGCGGCAGTTGCGACCAGCTGGTCGACATCGGCACGCTTTGCGACATTGCCGACGACAGTGCGCAAGGCATCCGGTCGCGCGAGTTCGGCGGCCGTCGCGGCCAAGCCCTCGGCATCGACATCCGAGATGACGACCTTGACGCCGTCGTCCAGGAATCGCTTTGCGCAAGCCTTGCCGATACCGCGCGCCGCGCCGGTGATGGCGGCGACCTTGCCGGATAGTTTCATGGTCTCACTCCAGAGTAGCTGCTTCGACAGCAGACTGTCGCCGGGCGAGAAACCCGGCTCAGACCTACGCGAAGCTAAGATGAGCACGGAACCGATTCTTGATAAAGACGGCATCGCGCGAGGGTAGCGAGCGCGGCGGATTTTCGGCCAGAACCTTGATGACAACAAGGCGCGGGCCATCGGCCGGCTCGTCGAGCTGCGTCGCCAGACGTTCCACCTCCTCGAGCGTCCGCACGGTCCCGGTCGCGGCAAAGCCGCAGGCCACAGCGATCGCAGTGAGATCGACGCCGCGCCCGGTGTGGCTGGCCTGCATACCGGTCTCGCCAAAATGCTGGTTGTCGATCACGACGATGTCGAGATTGCGCGGGCGCGCGACGCCGATGGTGGCGATGCCGCCGAGGCCCATCAATTGCTCGCCATCCCCGGTCAAAGCGAGGACGCGCTTTCCCGGCTGGGCTTGCGCGAGGCCAAGCCCGATCAGCGCGGCGCCGCCCATGGCGCCCCAGAGATAGAAATTGCCGTCATGGTCGCCGACCGAATGAAGATCATAGGTCGGCGAGCCGAGGCCGGACACGACCAGCGTGTCCTTGCGATTCTTCAGGAGCGCGGCGACGGCGGCGCGGCGGTCGAGCTGAGCTTGCATTGGCATCACCACTTCTTCTTGCCGATCAGGCGTTGCCCGATCAGCACCGCGATCTGCTGATCGGAATCGTAGGCGAGCGCTGCGGCCGATTCCACGGTCTCGACCAGATCCTCCGCCGTCTCCGCGCGCATCACCTTCAAACCAATCGCTTCCAGCGAGGGCTGCGTCGCACGGCTCATCGGCACCTGCCAGGGATTGAACTCGGCCCATTCGCCGCGCATCGTCACCAGCATCAGCAGTGGAAATCGTCCGATCGCCGACAGCGACAGCATGTTGATGCAATTGCCGACCCCGCTCGACTGCATCAAGAGCACGCTACGCTGGCCGCCGAGCCAGGCGCCTGCGGCGATGGCGACGCCCTCCTCTTCCGTCGTCAGCACGTTGGTGGTGACGTCGCGGTCGGCGGAGAACAGGCGGATGAGCTGGCTGTGACCGGCATCGGGAACGTAGAACATCTGCCGCACGTCGGCGGCTTTCAGGATGCGGTAGAGCTCGGACGGCCAATCGTCTGCGCGCGTGTCGGGATTGGATTGAAGGCTGTGCACCGCTGGTCTCCGTGGATTTCGAGAGGCACTCTAGCGATGTTCAGGCGCCAAAGCTCTGACCGTCTGGCGCGATCAGGTATCGAGGGATTGTATAGCTGCCTCTTCCGCTGCCGGTGGGACAGCGCACGATGCGCATGGCTGCGCCCTCTCCCCTTGCGGGAGAGGACATCACCGCTGACAGATACAAACTCATTTGGGTGAGGGGTATCTCTCCGCGAACTCATCCGCATCCATATGCGCGGAGAGATATCCTCATCCGGCGCTTCGCGCCACCTTCTCCCGCACGGGGAGAAGGAAGAGGAGTCATAGACAACTTCTCGACCTCTAGCCAAACTGGCGCGGCCGCAGCCCGGCATGAAACCAGGTGATCATGGAATAGATATCGTAGACGGGCAATCCGACCTCGGCCTGAAGCGCCGCTGCATAAGGCGGCATGTTGGTGCATTCCAGCACGATCGCGCCGACATCCGGGTTCCTGGCGATCAGCTCCTTGCCGGCCTCGACCACATCACGTTCGGCCTGCGCAATGTCCATGTCCTCCTTCTCGGCTTTGATCAGGACGCGGAAGAATTCCTTGCCATGCTCGGTGCCGACCAGCGGCGTATCGAGCGGCACGCCGGCGCCTGCGAGATGGGCCGGCGTCAAGGTCGAACCGGATACCGTGACGAGGCCAACGCGCTTGCCCGGCGGCAAGGTCGCCTGCACCCACGGCACCTGCATCAGTGACGAGGTCGCAACGGGAACGCCGACCGCGGCCGCGATCTCCTTCTGGAACAGCGAGAGGAAGCCGCAATTGGTGGTGATGGCCTCGGCCCCGAGCCGCACCAGGTCCTTTGCCGCGTCGATGAAATCAGGCAGCAGACCGGCGGCGCCCTTCAATACCACCTTCTCGGGCGAAGCCCCGCTCACCACACGATAGAGCACGGGGAAGGGCCAGGTGGTGCCGTTGCCCATGTCGCCGGGAATGCGGGGAAAGCGCGCCTCCAGCATCAGGATGCCGAGCGGCGCTCCATAGATGGCCTTGCCGCCGCGGGCTATTCGGGGGGACGAGTTGGCTGGAGCGGTCATGATGCGATCTCAGAGAAAACGATCGGGCGAAAACGGTGCAAGCGGAATTTCCGGCGGCTTGCCGCTCAGAAGCTGGGCGACGAGACGACCGGTGCGGGCCGAGCCGACCAGGCCGATATGGCCGTGGCCGAAGGCATAGACGATGTCACGCGAGGCCCGCGCGTAACCGATGCAGGGACGTCCGTCCGGCATGCTCGGCCGATGGCCGAACCAGGTCTTGATACGCGAAGCCGGAATGTCCGTGGGCAGTTTCGGGAACATGCTGACGAGATGGTTGCGCAGGATCTCGGCGCGCTTCCAGTTCGGTGCGGCCTCGAGGCCGGCGATCTCGACCGTGCCGGCGGCGCGCAAACCCTTGTCGGTCCAGTTCACCACCATCTTCGCATCCGAGGCCATCATCGAGCTGCGCGGCCCCGATTCCGGATTCTCGATCATGACGTGATAGCCGCGCTCGGTCTCAAGCGGCAGCGGATCGCCGATGGACGCCGTGAGCCGCTTCGAATGCGCACCGGCGGCAATCACCGCGGCATCGCACGCAATCTCGCCGGTCTCGGTCAGGACAGCCACGAGCTTGTTGCCGGATAGCTTCAGCCCAATTGCCTTGGCCCGCACGAGCTTGGCGCCGCTTGCTAGGGCATGTTGCGCGAGCGCCGCGACATAGGCACCGGGATCGCGGCAGCGCCCGGCCTCCTCCACCACCACGCCAAAAGTGTAGCGCGGATGCAAATCCGGCTCGCGTTGACGCATCTCGTCGGACGAAAGCTCAAGCCATTCGACGCCGACGCGCTTGCGCACGCGCCAACCGAGATCGTTGTCGAAATTGCCGCGTGACGGGAAGACATGCATCACGCCGTTACGCTCGATCAATTCAGGGACGCCCGCCTCCTCCGCGAGCTTCCTGTGCAACTGCGGCGCGTCCTTCAGGAGGCCGCGTAGCGCGAAGGCCGTCGTCTCGACCCGCGCCTCGGTCCAGCCCGAGAGCAGATATTTGACCAGCCAGGGCAGCGCCTTCGGCAGATAAGACCAGCGGATCGCGAGCGGCCCGAGCGGGTCCACCAGATAACCCGGCACCTTCTTCCAGACACCGGGCTCGGCCGGCGGGATTACCGAATGCGAAGAGAGCCAGCCGGCATTGCCGTAGCTCGCCGCCTGTTCGCCACCGGGCTCGCCGGCGTCGATCAGCGTGACGCGATATCCCTCGCGCAGCGCCTCGATGGCGCTGATCACGCCGACCGCGCCGGCACCGATGATGGCGACGTGGCGGCCCTCCGACATCGCTTAAGCCTTCACCGCAGGGGCGAAGTCCTTGCCGACCGACATCGCGCGCGGATCGATGATGCAGTGGAGGATCGACGGCTTGCCCGAGGCGAGCGCACGCTCGAACGCCGGCGCGAACTCTTCGGTGCGCTCGACGCGCTCGCCATGGCCGCCGAACGCTTTTGCGTACATCGCAAAATCCGGGTTCTTGAGCTGGGTGCCGACCACGCGTCCCGGATAGTCGCGCTCCTGGTGCATGCGGATGGTGCCGTATTGCGCATTGTCGACGATGATGACGACGAGCGGCGCATCGTATTGCACGGCAGTCGCGAATTCCTGCCCGTTCATCAGGAAGCAGCCGTCGCCGGCGAACGCGATAACGGTGCGATCCGGATATTGCCGTTTCGCGAGCACCGCCGCCGGCACGCCATATCCCATCGAGCCCGAGGTCGGCGCGAGCTGGGCGGCAAAGCTGTGGAAGCGATGATGGCGATGGATCCAGCCGGCGTAGTTGCCGGCGCCGTTGCAGACGATCGCGTCCTTGGGCAGGCGATCGCGCAGCCAGGTCATGACCTGGCCGTACTGGAACGTGCCCGGCAGCTCGCGCGCCTTTTCGGTCCAGGCAAGATAGTCGGCATGCGCCTTGGCGGCCTCGCCCTTCCAGGCAACGGCGCCTGCCGGCTTCAGCGTCTCGACCGCGGCCGCGAAGGCGGCGGGCGTGGCCTGGATCGCGAGCTCAGGCTGATAGATGCGGCCGAGCTCTTCCGAGCCGGGATGAACGTGGATCAGCTTCTGCCGCGGGGTCGGAATGTCGAGCAGCGTGTAGGATGAGGACGGCATTTCCGACATGCGGCCGCCGATCAGCAAAATGACGTCGGCGTGGTCGAGGCGCGCCTTCAGGCTCGGGCTCGGCCCGATGCCGAGATCGCCGGCATAATGCGAGTGATCGGCGTCGATCAGCGAGGCCCGGCGGAAGGAGGTCGCGACCGGCAGGTCGAACCGCTCGGCAAAGCGCGCGATGCTCCGGGTCGCTTCATCCGTCCAGCGCGAGCCGCCAAGAATGACGAGCGGCGCCTTGGCGCTCGCAAGCATGGCGCCGACGCGCTCGATATCGGCAGGCGCCGGCCAGCTCACCGCCGGCTCGATGCGCATGGCGTCCGCAACGGCTGCGGTCTCGGTCAGCATGTTCTCGGGCAGCGAGATCACCACGGGACCGGGACGGCCCTGCATGGCGACGCGGAAAGCGCGCGCGACCAACTCCGGAATCCGGTCGGGACGATCGATCTCGACCGCCCATTTCGCCATGGTGCCGAACACCGCCTTGTAGTCGAGTTCCTGAAACGCCTCGCGCTCGCGCATGCCGGTGTCGACCTGACCGACGAACAGGATCATTGGCGTGGAATCCTGCATCGCGATGTGGACGCCGTGGCTCGCATTGGTGGCGCCGGGGCCGCGGGTGACGAAGCAGATGCCGGGACGCCCGGTGAGCTTGCCATAGGCTTCCGCCATCATCGCCGCACCGCCTTCGGCGCGGCAGATCATGACGTCGATCGGGCTGTCGTGCAGCGCGTCCAGCGCCGCCAGATAGCTCTCGCCCGGCACGCAGGTGACGCGCTCGACGCCCTGGGCGACGAGCTGATCGATCAGGATCTGGCCCCCGGTGCGGGCGTTGCGAATGGTCATGACGGCTCCCTCAAGGCTTTGGCGATGCGTTTCGCAGCTTCGCGAAATTTTGCTCGGAGCTGGCGTAGGACAGGCCGACAGGGCGCGCAAGATCGAAAGGCTCCTCGCACCCTGCGCAGGCGTCATGCCCGCCCCTGCTGGTTGCACTGCAGCCCATGTCGCAGCCGCTTGCCGGACGAGAGGTGGCGAGCTTCGACGCCTTCGTTGACGACCTGGCCGAACCAGATCGGTGCCCTATTCGACCGCGACCTCAGCGAGGCCGACGTGCCGGCAAACAGCAGGGCACAGATCGTGGAGATGATTTTGGCGTGGCTGGCGGCGAAAGCGTGAGACGGCGAGGTTCGTGCCAAGCATTCGGTGTCGTCCTGGCGAAGCCAGGACCTCCTGGCTTTCGCCAGGACGATGAACAAAAATCACCCGCCCTTTTTCTGCCGCGCGCTCGCCAGCAGTACCAGCACGAAGGAGGCCGCCGTCATCAGCGTCGAGATGGCAGCGATGGTCGGGTCGATCTCGTCGCGGAGGGCGGTGAACATGCGCTTGGTCAGCGGCTGATACTGGCCGCCGGAGATGAAAAGCGCGACGATGGTCTCGTCCATCGCCGAGATGAAGGCGAAGATGCCGCCTGCGACCACGCTGGACTTGATCTGCGGCAAGGTCACCGCGAAGAAGCTACGCAGGCGATTCATGCCGAGGCTGCGTGCGACCATCTCCTGCGCCGGATCGAAACTCTGCAAGCCCGCCAGCACCGAAATGATCACGTAAGGCAGCCCCAGCATCACATTGGCGAGCACCAGGCCCGGCAGCGTCGCGACCAAGCCGATTTTGGCATAGAGGAAGAAGATCCCCACCGCAGTGATGATGATCGGCACCACCAGCGGCAACAGCAGCATCATGTGGATCAGCCGCATGATCCGCAGCTTCGACTGGCTGATGGCATAGGCGGCGGAGACGCCGAGCGGCGTTGCGATAAGCACGGTAAGGAGCGCGACCGTCAGCGTTACCCGCGTCGCCTGCATCCAGGCCGCGTTGGAGAAATACTGCTGATACCAGCGCAGCGAGAACGACGGTGGCGGAAAGGTCAGAAAACGCGCGCTGGAGAAGGAGATCGGCGCGATGATCAGCACCGGCAGGATCAGGTAGACCAGCACCAGCGCGCTGATCACATAGAGGGCGATCCGGGCGGGTGACAATCGCGTCATTTCTGCCCCAATATGCGATCGAGCGAGATGAAGCGGCTGACGACGAAGAAGATCGCGAGCACGCTTAAGAGCAGCACGACGGCGACTGCGCTCGCCGCGCCGAACTGGTTGTAGAGCTCGACATTGCGGCTCACCAGCATCGACACCATCACCGTGCGGCCGCCGCCGAGCAGTTCCGGCGTGATGTAAAAACCGAGGCAGAGCACGAACACCATGGTGCAGCCTGCCAGCACGCCCGGCAGAGACAGCGGCAGGAAGACGCGGACGAAGGTGAGCGACGGGCTCGCTCCCAGGCTGGCGCCGGCCTGCATGAGGTCGGACGGGATCTTCTGCATGGTGGCGTAGAGCGGCAGCACCATGAACGGCAAGAGGATGTGTACCGTCGCAACCACCGTGCCGAAGGTGTTGTGCACCAGCGCGAGCGGTTCGCTCGTCACCTCGAGATAACGCAAAAGCTGGTTGATCACGCCGGTACGCTGGAGCAGCGCCAGCCAGGCATAGGCCCGCACCAGCACGCTGGTCCAGAATGGCAGCACGACCAGCGACAGGATGAGAATGCTCCATCCTTTCGGCACCGAGTTGGCGAGGTAGGCCACGGGATAGCCAAGCAGCAGCGCGATTCCCGTGACCACGAGGCTGATCTCGAAGGTCAGCGCAAAGCTGCGCCAGTAGATGTCTTCGGTGAAGACGCGGCGATAATTCTCCAGCGTGAAGCCGTCATGGTAGATCGACTGCCAGGCGAGCCAGCCGACCGGCAGCACGATCAGAGCCAAGATCACCAGCAGCGCCGGCGACACCAATGCCAGCATCAGGCCGTGTTCGCGACGCTGATGCTTTTGGGAGGGATCCGGCACGGATGTCATCGACGCGGCCTCGCTTCGCCTACTTCTGCATGAACGACGCCCAACGCTTCTCGGTGGCTTCGCCCGCCGGCGAGGACCACCAGGCGTAGGACATCAGGGCCTGCTTGGCCGCATTGGCCGGCTCGCTTGGCAATTGCGCGGCGCGCTCCGGCTTGATCACGCCGGTATCGAACGCCTTGGGATTGCCCGGGCCGTAATCGATATTGAGCGGCAGATTGGCCTGGTGCACGGGATCGACGGCCTCGTTGAGGAATTTGACTGCCGTCTCGAGATTCGGCGCGCCCTTGAGAATGCAGAGCGAGGTGCTCTGCAAAACGCCCTGGTTGTAGGTGAAGGCAACCTTGGCGCCTTCCTTCGCGACTGCGCTGACGCGGCCGTTCCAGGCCATCTCCATGTCGACCTCGCCGTCATTGAGAAGCTGTGCCGACTGCGCACCGGAGGTCCACCACACCGTGATGTGCGGCTTGATCTCTTCCAGCTTCTTGAAGGCGCGCTCGACGTCGAGCGGATAGAGCTTGTCGGGCGCGACGCCGTCGGCCATCAGGGCCGCCTCGAGCGTCGCGAACGGGTGGTTACGCAGTGCGCGGCGCCCGGGAAATTTCTTGACGTCCCAGAAATCGGCCCAGCTGTTCGGCGCGTCCTTCGGAAACGTCTTCTGGCTGTAAGCCAGTACGCTGGAATAGAACTCGTAGGAAACCGAATAGGGGCTGCGATAGGACTCCGGCATCGCGGCGCCATTCGGGATCTTCGAGAAGTCGAGCTTCTCGATCAGCCCCTGCTCGCCGCCACGCAGGCAGTTGCCGGTCGGAGTATCGACGACATCCCAGATCGGCTTGCCGCTGCCGACTTGCGTTTTGATTGCGGGCCAGGCATCGGGAATGGAGTCCTGGTTGACGGTGATGCCGAGCTTCTTGGCGGTGGGATCGAGAATCGCCACCGTCTGCGCCTGCTGGTAGGCGCCGCCTTGCGAGACGAAGGTGATCTGTTCGGCAGCGGCGGCGATGCCGGTTGTTGCGATAATTCCGAGCGATCCGCCCAACAAAGCGTAGCCAAATCGAAAATCTCGTTTCGTCGTCATCCTCGCCTCCTCTGTCACTAATTAAATGTCATTGTCCGATCGCATCGAGAAACTGGTACCAGCCGGCGACCATGCGCACGGCGGGCTCGCGCAACGGATAGAACGGGATGGCTTTCAATCGCCTCGCGTCGAGCAGCCCGACCTCTGGCGTCTCGCCGCGCACGAAAGCGGCGAGATAGCGGCCCATCAGGCTCGACATCGCCACGCCCGCGCCGTTGTAGCCCATCGAGAACAGCGTGCGGTCGTCGAGCCGGCCGATATGCGGCACGGAGTCCAACGTCATCCCGACCAGGCCCGACCATTTGTAGGCGAGCGGGACGTCGGCAAGGTCGGGAAAGATTCCGACCATCGCCTTGCGCAGCGCGTCGAAAGCGGTTTCCGAATCCTGCTTGCCGAACGCGCCGCGGCCGCCAAAAATCACACGATTGTCGACCATGCGGAACCAGCGCATCATGCGCTTGGTCTCGGTGTAGGTGCGCCCGGTCGGCATCAGGCTTCCCGCGAGGTTGCGCGGCAGCCTGTCGGTCGCGATGATGGCGCTTCGGAACGGGATCAGCGTGCGCTGCATATTCGTCGTCGCGCCGGTGAGGTCGGAATAGCTGTTGGTGGCGATGATCGCCTGCTTTGCCCGCACTGCGCCTTGCGGCGTTTCAGCGACGATGCCGCTGTTGTCGCGGCGGAGCCTTACGACCGGCGACTCCTGGAAAATCGGGATGCCGCGGCGCGCCACGCCATCGGCAAGGCCGCGCAGATAATTCAGCGGATGGATGCCGCCGGAGCCGGGATTGAGCACGCCGCCGACGAAGATGTCGGAGCCAGTCTCGTCGCGCACTTGCCCCTTGTCGAGGATGCGGACCTCCGCATCCCCCATCTCGCGCTTCATCCAGTTGGCCTCGTCGATCGCGGCCTTCAGGGTCGTCTCGTTGTGAGCGGCCTTGACCTGGCCGGTGCGCGTCAACGCGGCACTGGTGATGCCAAATTCGGAGACCAGCTCCTCGACGATATCAGTGGATTCATGCGCGATCCCGTACATGCGCTGCGCCATGGCGCGGCCGTGCACGGCGTCGATCTCGCGGAACGAGAGGCGGAACTTTGCGGTGATCACGCCGCCATTGCGTCCACTCGCGCCCCAGCCCGGGCGGTTGGCCTCAAGTACGATCGGCGACAAACCGCTTTTGGCGATGTGGTGCGCAGCAGACAGGCCCGTGTAGCCCGCACCGATGATCACCACATCCGCCTGGTGCTCGCCTGACACGACCGGAAACTCGCGCGCCGGCTCGGCCGTGGCGGCCCACAGCGAGTTGGCCGACGGCAGCGCGTTCCAGTCCCGTGTCATGCCACCGCTCATGCCTTACGCCGCCGGCCCGATGGCCGCATCGGCAAGCGCCTTCAACGTCGGAAAATGGAAGTCCGGCTTGGTCAGCGTCTCCACGGCCGGTGTGCCTCCGAAACCGGCCATGCCCTGGCGGCGCTCGATCCAGCACACCTTGTAGCCGAGTTTCCGCGCAATCCCGATGTCGTGATACTGGCTCTGCGCGACGTGAAGGATATCGGACTGCTTGTAGCCGAAAGCGGACTGGCGGCCCTTGTTGTAGGCGAAAAACTCCGGATCGGGTTTCGCAACGCCAGTCTCGTCGGCGCAAACGGTATCGTCGAAGGGATTGCCGAGCGCGTGCGCGTAACAGGACAGCGCGACGCGGTCGGCATTGGTCATCGCGACCAGGCGGAATTTGGTTCTCAGGCGCTTCAGAGCCTCGACCGAGTCTGGGAACGGTCCCCAGCGCAGCACCGCGAGCTGAAACACGTCGCAGGAGGCGTCATCGGCCTGCAGCCCGAGTTCCTTGGCAAGATAGCGATAGACATGGAACATCACCTCGCTCGAACGCTCGTGGTGCTTGTCGCGACCGCGCTTGTAGGATTCGAAGATCTTGTCGTCGCTGAGCTCGGCCGGCGACTTGCCCGAGATCCGGCGCACCGCGGAGAGCACGCCGGTCTCGAAATCGATCAAGGTGCCGACGACGTCGAAGGTGAGAACCTTGAAATTGCTGAACGAGGCTGCTGACGACATTTTTGGCTTCTTCTCTCGGTTGGACAAGGCTTGGGTTCAGTCCCTCACCCTGGGCACGACGATGGTGTCCTCGGGGTGAAGGGTCACGGTAAGGCTGCCGCCCAGCGGCGGGATGCGGCTGTAGGCCTGGTGATAGCTCGCCTGGCGCAGGCTGAGCACGATGCCATCGGCGAGCGCCAGGAAGATGCGCAGACTCTCGCCCTGATAGACGATGTCGGTGACCGTGCCGGTGAGCCGATTGCAGGCGGTGTCCGGCGCACCATCGTCGATCAGCAGTTTTTCGCTGTGCACGGCGAGCATCAGCGCGTCCCCGTCGGGAATGGCGCGGGCGCTGCGCAGAAGCACATTGCCGAGCGCAACGCCGGAGGCATCGACGCGTCGCACGGGAAGCATCGTGGCCTCGCCAATGAAACTCGCGACGAAGGAATCCGCGGGATGATCGTGCAGGCGCTCGGGCGCGTCGATCTGGATCAGCCTGCCGTCCTTCATCACGGCGACGCGATCGCTCATGGTCAGCGCTTCGCGCTGATCGTGGGTGACGTAGATGATGGTGGCGCCGATGCGCTTGTGCAGCGCGCGCAGCTCGATCTGCATGGATTCGCGCAGTTGCTTGTCGAGCGCGGACAGCGGTTCGTCCATCAGGATCAGCCGCGGCTCGAAGATCATGGCGCGTGCGAGCGCCACGCGCTGGCGCTGGCCGCCGGAGAGTTGCGCGATACCGCGCTCTTCGTAGCCGGCAAGACCGACCATCGAAAGCGCCGCGCGCACCTTATCCGGCCAGGCCGCCTTCGGCAGCCGTCGCGCGCGCAAGGGAAAGGCAACATTCTCGCCGACGCTCATATGCGGGAACAGCGCGTAGTTCTGGAACACGACGCCGATGTCGCGCTTGTGCGGCGGCATCCAGGTGACGTCGCGGCCGCCGAACAAGATCGTTCCGCTCGATGGCAGGATGAAGCCGCCGAGGATGCCGAGCAACGTCGTCTTGCCGGAGCCGGAGGGGCCGAGCAGGGAGACGAACTCGCCGGCGGCAACATTGAGGGACACGTCGTCGAGGGCGCGAACGGCACCATAGGCCTTGCTCGCGGATCTGATCTCGACGCTTTCCGCTCGTTTGTCCAACGATCGACCTCGCCATCTCCTGAGCCGGCGTGCTTCACTGCGCGCCATAAGCCTGCTTTATAGACAGGAATTTGAGCACTCCTGGTCGAAGCGTGCACCGCACCAACATCTTCGCTCGCAGGCCCTGTCTTTTGGCTATGACGCCAATGACACCAGACTTGGCAAAACTCGGCAATTGCCAAATTCTCACCTGGGTCATAACATGGTGTTATGCCAGAGCTGCGCCGGATGCTGCCCTCAAGTAACGCCCTGTTCGTCTTCGACGCAGCGGCGCGCAATGGCAGCTTCACGGCGGCGGCCGCCGAACTGAACGTCACCCAGCCTGCGGTGAGCCGGATGCTGGGTCAGTTCGAGGACTATCTCGGCGTCCGCCTGTTCGATCGCAAGGCGGGACGCGCGGTGCTCACGGAGGACGGCGAACTCTTGTATCGCCGCGTGCTCGAAGGCTTTCGCAGCATCGAAAGCGGGCTGGTCGAGATCGAGCGCCGCCGCAAGGGCACCGAGACGGTGACACCGTCGGTCTCCTCCGCCTTCACCACGCATTGGCTGATGCCGCGCATCGACAAGCTGCAGAAGCAATTTCCTCAGGTCGATTTGCGCTTTCAGCTGATCTCCGGCGCGCTGCGCGGACCGGTGGAGAATGTCGACCTCGGCATGCGCTTCCGCGATCGCGAGGAGCCGTCATCCGGCGGCACGCTGGTGATGAAGGAGGTCATGCTGCCGATGTGCAGCCCTGCCTATCTCGGCGAAACCGATCCCGCCGAAGGCAACACCATCATTCGGCTCGCCGAGACGCCGGGCGACTGGGCCGCGGATTACGCATCGCTTCTCACCGGGCGCCGCGGTGTGGCAAAGGCGCTGAGCTTCACGGACTATGCCGTCGTGATGCAGGCCGCCCTGCTCGGCCAGGGCATCGCGCTCGGCTGGCTGACGGTCGCCTCGCACTGGCTGTTGACCGGCGCGCTGGTGCCGGCCTCCGACACGCTCACCACCACACGCCGCATCTGCGAATTCCTGCCACCGCGCAACCGGCCGATGCGTCCCATCGCCGCCGAGATCCGCGACTGGATCACCGCGCAGATGAAAAGCGAGATCGCCGCGATCGACCGGCTCTATCCGAAGCTCGGCGCGATGGCGGCTTGCTACTAGAGCTTTTTCGGGCGAAGTGGACCGGTTCACGTGAAGAAAACGCATCAAAACCGGAGTCTAGGCGGGTGTCAGCGCGGCACAGTAACGATCGGGCAGGTGATCGCCGATCCCTGCCGGCAGCAGCACCGTGAGCCTGCCGACGACATCCGTCCGCGTGTTCTCGGATACGCCGCTGAGGAGATTGCGGACCTGCTCACCAATTCCAGCATTCGCCATTGGCTCATCCGAACCAACATTCGTCATGAGCTGGCTGGCGCTGAATTTGGCGCCGCGTGCACAGGCGAGATAACGGCCGACGTGATGAAAGCCAAGCCCGGGCGGAGGCACGGTCGGGACGATGTCGGTGCCGTGCACGAGACGATAGGTCGTCCTGCCGAGCGTACCGCTGTAGAGGGCGACGAAATCGTCGCGGCCCACGCGCGGACAACCGTAAAGATAGATCTGCGCATCCGCGAGCTGGAGCTGCTCCCGCGCCAAGTCCGCCGTTGCCACCGCGATCGCGGCGCCGAGGCTGTGCCCAGTGATGAAGATCGGTGATTTGCGCGCCAGCGCTGCCGCCAGTGCGCTCTTCACGTCGTCCCACACGGCCGCCGCCGCATCGACGAACCCCTGGTGCACGGGCGCCTTCGGTCGGCCAAGCGTGAAATCGCTGACCCAGTTCAGGAGATGAAGCGGGTCGGTGCCGGCGAATGCGACAATGGTTGCGTCGCCCTTGCTCGCGATGATCCCGCGCGTGTCGGTCAGCGGCAGCGTCGAATGCGCCGGCTGGCTCAGCAACTTGACGCCGGACAGATCCCAGAAAGGAGAGACCCTGTTGATCGTGTCCGGCACATGGGTCTCGTAGGCGAGTTGCGACATCCACATCATCGCGCGAGCGATGTCGAGATCAAAGCCGGTTGATGTCTCGTTGAATTTTGCAAATGCCCGTCGGTCATATTGATCGGGAGGAAGTTCGACCAGAATGCTCACATCAAGCTCCTAAATGGCTTATTGCTGCAATGCGTCGATCGAAATCGGAATGACGCTACCTTCGCATATGGCTGGAATTTTGACAATCTGTGCGCGTGCCCGTGACGTATTCTGCCTTTGCGCCTAAGGGGACAAGGTTGAGACGAGGCACCTCTCCCTCCGCGTCATTGCGAGCGTCGCGAAGCAATCCAGAGTCCTTCCGCGGAGGAATTCTGGTTTGGTTCGCTACGCTCGCAATGACGGTATGGATAAAGTTTTGGCCTCTATCGATGCTCGATCGCGCGGATCGCGCCGCGGAGCTCGGCCAGGCCGCGGAGGCGGCCAATCGCGGTGTAGCCCGGATTGGTGCGCTTGGTGGCCGCGAGATCGTCGAGCATGCGATGGCCGTGGTCGGGCCGGAACACAATTTTCTGGCCGGGCGAACGCCGCGCGTTCTCCTTCAGCAGCGCCTTCAGCACCGAGACCATGTCGACGTCACCGTCGAGATGATCGGACTCGTAGAAGGACAGGCCATCCGCCTCGCGCTTGGTCGCGCGCAGATGCGCAAAGGCAATGCGCGAGCCGAAGCGTTCGGCCATCGCGGGAAGATTGTTCTCGGCGCGCACGCCAAGCGACCCCGTGCACAGGCAGATACCATTCGCCTTTGACGGCACCGCATCGAACAACGCCTGATAGTCATCGGCGCTGGACGCGACGCGCGGCAGACCGAACAGCGGGCGCGGCGGGTCGTCCGGATGCAGCGTCAATGAGACCCCGAGCTGCTCGGCGACGGGGGTGACGCGGCCCAAAAACTCGGCGAGATGCTGCCGCAGGATTTTTGGCGTGACGTCGCGATATGTTTCGAGCCGATCGCGGAATTGCGGGATGGTCATCGGCTCGGTGGTCGAGCCCGGCAGCGCGCTGGCGATGACCATGACGAGATAGTCGATATCTGCCTGGCTCATCTGCTCGAACAGTTTTTTCGCGCGGGCCTGCTGCTCGGGCGAGTATTCCTGGACGGCGGCGGGACGCTTCAGGATGTGCAGCTCGAAGGCCGCGAAACGGTCTTGATCGAAGCGCATGGCGCGGGCGCCGTTCGGCAGCTCCCATTCGAGATCGGTGCGGCACCAATCCACGACGGGCATGAAGTTGTAGCAGATGATCTTGATGCCGGCCGCGGCAACCGCCTCCAGGCTGGCGATCCATGTCTCGATCGAGCGCGTCGCTTTAGCCCCGAGACGCTTGACGTCGTCGGGGATCGGAATCGATTCCACCACCGACCAGGTCAGCCGCGAGCGCCCGGGTTGGCCGCTCTCGATGAAGTTCTTGCGCTCCTCGACCACCTTGCGTGTCCAGGCTTCGCCGATCGGCACCTGATGCAGCGCCGAGACGATGTCGCTCGCGCCGGCCTGCCTGACATCATCCAGCGAGACCGGATCGTCCGGCCCATACCAGCGCCATCCCTCGAGCATCATAGGAATTCTCCCGGATCAGTTCGCGGTCAGCACGACCTTCACGCTCTGCGAGCGGTCGAGCGCCAGCCGCAGCGCGTCCGGCGCGGTGGACAGCGGCCGCTCGGCGGTGACCAGCGACAGCACGTCGACGCTGCCGTCCGCGATCAGCTCCACCGCCGTCATGAACTCGAGCCCGAAGCGGAACGAGCCGCGCAGGTCGATCTCCTTGGCCATCACCGCATTGGCCGGCACCGGAATCTGGCCACCCGGCAAATTGCCGATCTGCACCACAACGCCGCCGCGCCTGACGATACCGATCGCACTGGCAAGGCCTGCAGCCGTGCCCGAGACTTCGAAAGCGACATCGTAGGGGCGCGAGGCGGCCTGCGCCTTCAGGCCTTCCTCGCCGGCTGCGACATTCTCGACGTGAGAGGCGCCGAGCCGGGTCGCAAAGGCCAGCGGCGCCGGCGCGATGTCGGCCACCGTGATGTCGGTCATGCCGGCGCGGCGCGCGGCGAGCATGGTCAGAAGCCCGATTGGACCGGCGCCGAAGATGATGCCGCGCTTGCCATCGATGTTGCCGGCACGCGCGACGGCGTGCAGGCAGACCGCGAGCGGTTCGGCGAGCGCCGCGGCCTGATAGGACACATGATCGGGAATCTTCACGCACTGTGCCGGGATCGCGTCGAAATAGTTGGCAAAGCCGCCCTGCATGTGCGGTGTCTTCGAGGCCGAGCCCATGAAGTAGATATTCTCGCAGAGGTTTTGCCGGCCTTCGCGGCAAGCGACGCAATGGCCGCACCAGCGCGACGGGTTGACGGCGACACGGTCGCCGAGCTTCAGGTTCGCCGCGGAGCCCGCGATCTCCACGACCTCGCCGGAGATCTCGTGACCGAGCACCAGCGGCGATTTCACGACGAAATCGCCGGTGCGGGCATGGCGGAAATAATGCATGTCCGAGCCGCAAATGCCGCCGGCGCCGAAACGGAGGCGCACCATGCCTTCAGCGAGCTTGTCGAGCGGATGCTCGACCATGCGCAGATCTTCGGGGCCAAACAGGGTTGCGGCGAGAGCAGTTGAAGTCATTTGGAAAGTCCCATGTATTTCGGCAGCCAGAGGGTCAGTTCGGGGATGTAGGTGATTGCGATCAGCGCAACCATCAGCGGCACCAGCCACGGCAGGATCGCCACCGTCGTGCGCTCGACCGAGAGCTTTGCGACGCGCGCGAGCACGAACAACACCATGCCGAGCGGCGGATGCAGCAGACCGATCATCAGGTTCAGCGTCATGATCAGACCGAAATGGATCGGGTCGATGCCGAGCTTGAGCACGATCGGCAACAGGATCGGCACCAGAATGGTGATCGCCGCCGTGGTGTCGATGAAGCAGCCGACGAACAGGATCAGGACGTTGGCGAGCGCCAGGAACACCCATTTGTTGTGGGTGATGCTGAGCATCCAGTCCGACAGCATCTGGGCTGCCTGCGACACCGTCAGCAGCCAGGCGAAGATCGAGGCTGCCGTGACGATGAACAGCACCGAAGCCGTGGTCTCGATGGTGTCGAAAGTCGCTTTCGCGACCGTTTTCATCGTCATGGTGCGGTAGCGTACCAGGCCGAGGAACAGCGACCAGATCACGGCGGCGACCGCGGCTTCCGTTGGGGTGAACCAGCCGAGCGTCATGCCGCCGATCAGGATCACCGGCGCCATCAGCGCCATCACCGCGGAGAAGTCGAAGTACCAGTCGATCGCGAGCAGCGCGAACAGGCCGAGACCAACTGCCCAATTGGTGGAGAGACCGGCGACCGTCAGAAGCCAGACAGCCATCGGGAAGCTCAATACGACGAGGATCTCGAGCCCCGCCGATCCCAATTGCGGCCAGGAGAACGGCGTATCGCTGCCCCATTTGTTCTTGTGCGCGAAGTAGGTGACGGTGGCCATCATCAGGAGCGTCAGCACGACGCCTGGAATGACGCCCCCCAGAAACAGCGCGCCGATCGAGACGTTGGCCATCATGCCGTAGATCACGAAAGGCAGCGACGGCGGGATGATCGGCCCGAGCGTGGCGGAGGCCGCGGTGACGCCCACGGAGAATTCCGTGGAGTAGCCGTGGTCCTTCATCGCCTTGATCTCGATGGTACCGAGACCGGCGGCATCCGCGATCGCGGTGCCAGACATGCCGGAGAAGATCACCGAGCCAATGATATTGACGTGGCCGAGGCCGCCGCGCATCCAGCCGACCAGCGCGACGGCGAATTTATAGATGCGCCCGGTGACGCCGGCGATGTTCATCAGATTGCCGGCCAGGATGAAGAACGGCACGGCGAGCAGCGGAAAGCTCTCGATACCGGCGATCATGCGCTGCGCCAGCGTGACGTCGGGCGTCACGCCGCTGACCAGGATGTAGAGCAGCGACGACGCCGCCATGGCGATGGCCACGGGAACGCCGAGCAGCATGAGGATGAGGAAGCCTCCAAGCAACAGCAACATGGAATTACCCTTCAAAGCCGTCGTAGGCGCCGGGACGTTCGAGGATCGAGTAGCCCTGCCGCAAATGTTGTATGGCCACTTGCACCGAGCGGACGAACATCAGCACGAAGCCCGCCAGCACGGCGTAATAGACGTAGTCCTTGGGAAGATTGATGGTGGTCATGGATTCGTCGCCGATGATCTGGATGTAGACCCAGACCAGCTTGATGGCGTAACCGAAGAAGACGATCCGGATCAGATCGATCACTGTCGAGAATGCGCGCGCCACAAGGTGCGGAAGATAGCGATAGAGCAGGTCGACCTGGATGTGCCGCGACAGCCGCACGCACATCGAGGAGCCGATGAAGACCACGCCGATCAGGCAGTAGGTCGCGATCTCCTCGGTCCAGGCGTAGCTGTCGTTGAGGACGTAACGGGTGAAGAACTGGAGGAAGACGGCGAGCGCCATCACCCAGAAGATCGCCAGCGCGACCCAGTCCTCAAAAGCGTAGATGCCGAGATCGACCTTGGGCGTCGCCTCTTCCTCGAAGGTGTGGGCGATCTCGTCCGCGGTGATCTGCCGGTGCGTTTCGGCGGTGGACATGGGTGTGCTCCTCAAACTGATCACGTCGTTCCGGGATGGTGCGTCAGCACCAGACCCGGAACCGCGAGATTTTCAGGTGCGCAATTGCACACCGTAGTTCGGTCCAGCGGACCGCCCCGGGATGGCGACTACGTCATTACTTCACCGCCTGAATGCGTTCCCAGTCGGCCTTGCGGTAGCCGAAGGTCTCGAACGCGACGTTCTTCAGCACGGTGTCGCGGAACTCGCTCTTGTCGACCTCGGTGACGGTCAGGCCCTTCTCCTTGAAGAAGGCGACCAGCTTGGCCTCGTTCTGCTTGATCTCCGCGGTCGCCTTGGCGGCGGCCTCCTGCGCGACGTCGGTGAAGGTCTTCTTGTCCTCGTCGCTGAGCTTCTTCCAAAGCGCACCGGCCACCACCGTGTTGAGATGGTCGACGATGTGGCCGGTCAGCACGATGTGCTTCTGCACCTCGTAGAACTTCTTGGCCTCGATCGTGGTGAGCGGATTCTCCTGGGCTTCGACGGTACCGTTCTGGAGCGCCAGATAGACTTCGGCGAACGCGATCGGCGCGGTGTTGGCGCCGCAGGCGCGCGGCATGGCGAGATAGGCGGGCACATCGGGCACGCGCATCTTCAGACCCTTGAGGTCGGCACAGGTCTTGATCGGCTTGTTCGACGAGGTCTGGCGCACGCCGTAATAGGTCACCGCGACGATGTGGTGGCCGCTCTTGTCCTCATAACCCTTGGTGAGCTCCTTGAAGATGTCGCTCTTGGTGTAGGCGAGCAGATGATCGGCATCGCGGAAGGTGTAGGGATAATAGGTCACGCCGATCGGCGGAAAGCTCTTGGCCGCGAAGCTCGAGCCGGAGATGATGATGTCGACCGAACCGAGCGAAAGGCCCTGGTTGATGTCGGCCTCCTTGCCGAGCTGCGACGCTGGATAGACGTCGATCGCATAGCGCCCGTTGGTGCGCTTGCCGATCTCCTGCGCGGCCCAGACCGAAGCAGTGTGGAAGGGCTCCGAGGTCTCGTAGACATGGGCCCATTTGAGCTTGGTCTGCGCCATGCCGGCGCCAGCCGTAGCAATCATCGCCGCGGCCGAGACCGCCAGCACCATTGTCATCTTTTTCAACACTGACTTTTCCTCCATTTTTCAAGTCTGCTTCTTTTAAATCCGCTTCTTGTCCGCCCGCCCCCAAACGCGGGTGCGGGCCGCACGATCTCATCGCGGTCGCGCGCTGCTGCTCGCAGCTCGCTTCTTCTTCGGCGCACGTTCCGGTTTTGTCGGTTTTGCCGTCGATCGCGCCGCGCGCCCGGAGGACGGTCCTGCCGCGCTCTCGGCTCCGAAGTTCTGCGCAAAGCGCTCCTGGGATCTCGCGAGATGATCGCGCATGGCTTCGCGCGCGGCCCCGGAATCATGCGCCGCGATCGCGTCGCGCACCGCGCGATGCTCGTCGAGTGCAGTGCGCCACGTGCCCGGGCTCTCGAAATAATGCGCAAGCTGCGCGAAATAGGGATTGAGGCGCTGGTCGAACAACTCGCCGACCACGCGCACCAGAACGGCATTGCCGAGGCTTCCGGCGATCGCGACGTGGAAGGCGCGGTCGTGGACCATCGAGGCTTCGCCGGGGTGTTCTACATTCTCCATCGCGACAAGGGACGCATCGATGCGGGCAAGGTCGTCCTTCGTCGCCACGCGCGCGGCTTCTTCGGCGATGGCGCTTTCCAGGAACTCGCGGGCACGCAACAGCTCGAACGGGCCCTCGATGACGGAAGCAGGCGCGGTCGCCGCAACCGCCGCAGGCTCGATCACATAGATGCCGGAACCGACGCGGATACGAAGGCGGCCCTCGACTTCGAGCGCGATCAGGGCTTCGCGCACCGTCGGCCTGGATATCTTGAGCTGCTCGGCGAGTTCGCGCTCGGTCGGCAAGCGGCTGCCGACCGCGTACTCACCGCTGTCGATCAGGCTTCGCAATTGATCGGCGACTTGGCGATAAAGCCGTCTCGCCTCCACAGCTTCCAGCGGCACGCTGGTCCTCCCGAAAGGGTCATGCCGGCAGCTCTCGCTGCCCGCGGCCCGCCAATTTTGGAAAATTGGTCTTACCAATTGACCGCAAGCATTGACCGAGGACGGGCGCCATGTCAAGCAGCGGCCAAACAAGGGGAGAGACGACATGCGCCTCGGCCGCGCCAATCTCGACCGGCTGCCACCCGGCATCCGCCGCCCGGCCTACAACCGTTCGCGCGTCACCTCTGGCATCGTGCATCTCGGCCTTGGCGCGTTTCATCGCGCCCACCAGGCCGTCGTCATCGACGATTGTCTTGGCGCCGGCGCGACGTCGTGGGGCATCGTCGGCGCGAGCTTGCGCAGCCCTGATACACGCGATGCCCTCGCCCCGCAGGATCATCTCTATACGGTTGCCATCCGTGCAGCCGAAGGCACCGAACACCGCATCATCGGTGCGCTGCTCGACAGCGTGGTCGCGCGCGAAAGCCCGGCACGATTGGTCGAGCGAATGGCCGATCCCGCCATTCGCATCGTCTCCCTCACCGTCACCGAGAAGGGCTATTGCCACACGCCGCAGACCGGCGATCTCGACGAACGGCATCCTGATGTCGTGCACGACCTCAACAATTTCGACGCGCCGCGCTCGGCTCCCGGCTTCATCGTCGCCGCGCTGGCGCGCCGGCGGGCGCTGGGCGCCCTGCCCTTTACCGTGCTGAGCTGCGACAACCTCGCCGCCAACGGCCACACCGTACAGCGGATCGTGACGCAATTCGCCGCGCTGCGCTCGAAGGATCTCGGCAAGTGGATCGCGGATACGGTGGCCTTCCCCTCGACCATGGTCGACCGGATCGTGCCGGAGACGACGGATAGTGACCGCGATGCGGTTTCATCGGCGCTCGGTTTACGCGATGCATGGCCCGTCATGACCGAGCCCTTCACGCAATGGGTGGTCGAGGATCGCTTTACGGCCGGCCGGCCCGATCTTGCCGCCGCGGGCGTCGAACTGGTGAACGACGTCAAGCCGTTCGAGCTGATGAAGCTGCGGCTGCTCAACGCCAGCCATTCGGCGCTGGCCTATCTCGGCTATCTCGCAGGCTACGAGACCATCGCCGACACCATGCTGGATCCGCATTTCGCGCGCCTCGCCGCGCAGGTGATGGAAGAGGCCGCGGTGACATTGACGATGCCATCAGGCGCAGATCTGGCCGCCTATCGCGCCGCACTGCTCAAGCGCTTCGCCAATCCGGCACTGCATCACCGCACCTGGCAGATCGCGATGGACGGCTCGCAAAAGCTGCCGCAGCGCCTGCTCGGCGCGATCCAGGATCGTCTCGCCAGGAACCTGCCGATCGCGACGCATGCGCTCGCGGTGGCCGGCTGGATGCGCTACGTCAGCGGCCTTGACGAGAAGGGCCGCACCATCGACGTGCGCGATCCGCTCGCAGCCGAGTTCGCCGGCTTGGCGCGCGAGGCAGGTCCCGTCGCCGAACGATTGGCACCCGCGCTGCTCGGCGTCGGAAAAGTGTTCGGGCCCTTGGGCGCCGAGCCGCGCCTGCGCGAAGCCGTGACCGCTGCGCTCGGCCGGCTCTACAAGGATGGCGCGCGGCGTGCGGTGGAGATTCTGGTCTCGGCGTGACCACAAAACGGGCAGCGATGCTGCATTGCGGTCCAGATCGACGGAAAGTCGACGGAAGTCTTGCTTGATTTTTGCCTGTCATTGCCCCACCCGAGAGGCATGGCAAAGGACAGCAAGGTGATCGCCGCGAACGCAGCGTTCTACGCCGCCTTTTCGACCGGCGATTTCGACGAAATGGAGCGGATGTGGGCGGACGATGACGCCATTTCCTGCATTCATCCCGGCTGGCCGGCCATCATCGGCCGGGCCACGGTGATCGGAAGCTGGCGCGACATCCTGCAGAGTCCGGAGCGGCCGCAGATCGTCTGCGCGGAACCGCAGGCCATCGTCGATGGCGACAGCGCGCGCGTGCTCTGCATCGAGATCGTCGACGGCACGGCATTGGCTGCGGCCAACCACTTTCGGCGCGTCGGCGACGACTGGCGCCTGGTGCACCACCAGTCCAGCCCGATCGCGCAGATTGTCGAGCAAGCTGAGGACGATAGAGCGAGCCACCGCGTCCATTGAGGGCGCCCGGCCCGCAGGCACATTCTACTGTGCATAGGGTTGTTTTTCAGTTTTTTTGTTTTGCCGCCTCACCCGAGCCCCGACAGATCATCCAGCACGACCCGCGCCTGGCTAAAATCGTCGTCCCGGAAGAACATGCTTCTGGTGATGAGCACGGGAATGTTCGCCCGCGAAGCTGCGGTCAGGCCGTTAGCGGAATCCTCGATCGCGACGCAGTCGGACGCGTTGAGCTTCAGCCGCGCCAGGGTCTCGACATAGACATCCGGCGCAGGCTTTTTGTGCTGCACGTCATCCCCGGCGACGATCGCATCAAAATCCGCGGCCCAGCCCTTTCCCAGGGCGCGCGACAGCAGCGCGTCGATGTTGGCGTGCGACGTGGTCGTCGCGATCGCGAGCCGCTGGCGGCGCGCCTTGGCAGCGACGAGGAGATCCGTCACCCCGGGCCGTAAGGGGCAGCAGCCGGTTTGGACCAGTTCGGCATAATGCGCGGTCTTGATGCGGTGGAGTTCCGCGATGTCCACATCCGATAATGGCGCGGCGATCCTCAGCCTTTCATGGTGGGCGCGAATGCGTTCCTTGCCGCCCGTGACCCGCAGCAGGTCCTTGTAGACGGCCCGATCCCATTGCCAATCGAGACCGTGGCGGGCGAAGGCATGGTTGAAGGCTTGCCGATGCAGCTCTTCGGTCTCAGCCAAGGTGCCGTCGACGTCGAAGATCAGCGCGGCGGCGCGGCGGACTAGCTCAGCCGCGTCAGATAGCATGATGGCTGGCGCTTCTGCCTGCATGATCGATGCGTCCCTCCGGTGAGCGACCATCGCCTGCACAGGCGGGCGAGACAAATTGCAATATCTTTTGCCGGACCCAAAAATCTCTTATGAGCGGAGGCGCGCTGCGGCGCGAACGGGAACTCCGACCTGCAAGGAAGATGTATGCGGCTCTTTATCCTTGGCCTCGGCTACAGTGCGCGGCACTTCGTCCGCCTGTTCGGTGGCCGCTTCTCGCATATCGCCGGCACGGTGCGCGATCCCGCGCAGCGGGGCGCTCTCGCCGGCGTCGAGGTGCATGCTTTCTCCGGCAGCAGTCCGGCACGCGAGACGATCGAACGCATGAGGGACGCGGATGTCCTTCTCGTTTCGATCCCGCCCGGCAGTGCCGGCGATCCCGCAATCGCGGCCTTCTCCGGCCTGCTGGCGGCGGGCGGCGACCGCAAGATCGTCTATTTGTCCACGATCGGCGTATATGGTGATCACGCCGGCGGCTGGGTCGACGAGAGCACGCCGCCGAAGGCGGACCTCGACCGGACGCGCATGCGGGTCGCGGCGGAACAGGCATGGACCGACACGACCGGTGGCGACGCCGCGATCCTGCGGCTTGCGGGTATCTATGGCCCCGGCCGTAACGCGCTGGTGACGCTGCGCGCTGGAACGGCGCGGCGCATCATCAAGCCGGGACAGGTGTTCAACCGCATCCACGTCGACGACATCGCGAGCGCGATCATGGCTGCGATTCATCACCCGAGCGGCGGCACGTGGAACGTCTGCGACGACGAGCCGGCGCCGCCGCAGGAGGTGATCGCTTACGCGGCGAAGCTGATGAATGTTGCACCGCCGCCGGAAGAGCCGTTCGAGACCGCCGAGATGTCGGCGATGGCCCGCAGCTTCTATGCGAGCAGCGCCCGCGTCTCCAACGCGAAAATGAAGTGCGAGCTCGGCGTCACGCTTGCTTATCCGACCTACCGCCACGCCCTGGATGCGTTGTGGCAAGCGGGGGAAGGAGGATCAGGATCAAGCGTCAGCTCAACACGCCATACTTCTTGAACCAGGCCTGGGCCTGCTTCCAGGCATCTTCTGCTGCGTCCTTGCGATAGCTGCCGCGGTAGTCGGCATGGAAGCCATGCGGCGCTTCCGGATAGATCTTGAAACTCGGCCGTCTTCTTGTTCTGCTCCAAGGCTGTCTTGAGCTGCTCGACCTGGGCGACGGGAATGCCGGTATCGGCGCCGCCATAGAGGCCGAGCACCGGTGCCTTCATCTCGGGCGCGAGCTGCATCGGGCTCTTCGGCCACGGCCGATTGGCTGGATCGACCGGCGGACCGTAGAAGGCGACGCCGGCCTTGAGGCTGCCCCTGTGAGCGGCATATTCCCAGACGGTGCGTCCGCCGCGGCAGAAGCCGATGATGCCGAGCTTACCGGTGTCGCCGCCTTGCGATCCCGCCCACGCCACCGTCGCGGAATACTGGATCGCCCGGTCAAGCCGGGCGATGACAGGGAGTGTGTAGCCGTAGACACGCCTTCGCGTCCTCGCGGCGTTTCGCCCGAGCTTTGCCTGGTCATTCCACCCTCAAAGCCAAGAGGGCGCAGGGAAGACCGGGTGCCGGCTGGCACCCGCGGTCCGCTGCGCGAAAATGTAGCGCAAGGAAACCGGACAGCAGCATACAGGTGTAGCCAATCACTCGGCCTTCCCTGCGCGATGGTTGGACGGCTTATGCCGTGCTCTCCCGGGAGCCGAGTTCGTTCTGGCCTCCCTCGTCCCAACGAAAGTCACCGGCACCGCGCCGGTTGACGCGGATGCCGCATTCGCCAGGGCTTGACCGTAGCAACGACGGCCAGGACCACACGGTTTTGCCGTACGCACGGCTCGCCATTTCGCCGCAGTTTTTCCAGCCCTGTCGACGGAGCCGGAAACTTACAGACGAGACGAAGCCTAGCAGCGCCGCTCGTCGGCACGCAGCCTTCTCACGGAGAGCAATCCGCCCTGCCCTTGGCCTCTCGCACCCGAACGCTGCCGCGTCCACCGCAAGCCCGGCTCGCGAACATGACGACCACAAGATCGCCCCTCAAGGATGAGCCGGGATGGACGACACATACGCCATTTCCGAATTTCGGTAAAGCGGAATATTTTTTGTGAGAGCGGATTGACACGGGGGCGACACAGGCGCGGTCCCGTAGCCCGGATGAAGCGAAGCGTGATCCGGGAAGGTGCCAGACGCAGCGCGAGCAGCCCCCGGATCACGCTTGCGCTCCATCCGGGCACCGGGGCTTCGCCGCCCTATCATCTGCCTTGCGCAAAAAAACACCCGGCGGTTTCCCGCCGGGTGTTCGTTCATGTGTTTCGATAGATTTTACCAGTTGCGCTGAGCGCGGAGGATCATGGCGACCGAGTCCTGATCCTTCAGCTCGTAGGCCGCGGTCGGCTTGGCGGTCGCGACGCTCGGGGAGGCGCCAACCGTACCAGAATATTTCTGGTCGAGATGGGTCCAGGACACGTCCGCCGAGAAGGTCAGGTTCTTGACCGGGGTCCACCGGGTGACGACACCTAGCTGGCCGATCGCGAAGTCCGGGTTGCAACCCGTCACACCTGCCAGGGCTCCGAACACACCGGCGCCGCCGCCGGCGCCGCAGATGGTGGTCTTGGCCAGCGTGCCGAACTGGGCCTGAGCGTAAGCACCGTACAGCGAGGAGTTCCAGTTGGGATCCCAGTTGTGGGTGTAAGCGCCACGGAAGCCCCAGGTCTTGACGGTTTCCTGCGAGCTACCGGTCACGTACACCGTGTCAGGAGCATTGGCGAAGCCAACGCTCTGGTAGGCAACACCCGAGCTACCGAACAGCGAGTAGCTGCTGCCCGACAGGTTCTGGAAGTTGTAGCGGGTCGCGCCGTCGGTGTAGACGCCCTGGATGTTGATCGTGTCACCCGCGCCGGTCGGGATGTTCTTGATCGACAAAGCGAGCTGAACAGCCCAACCCCATTTGTCGTCGGGATGGCCGGTGGCTTCGGTCGCGCCGTAATAGGCGACATGGTTGTCATGCGCAGCCACTGACGCCTGGAAGAGACCCCAGGCCTGATCGACACGCAGCTGACCGACGAGGTTCGGCGAACGCGAGCCGCCGAGGGCGTTGGTGCCGTACGAACCGCCGATGATGCCACCTGCGGTCGCGCCGGTCATGTTGAGGTTGCCGGCCTGATAGTAGGCCGTCGCATCTTCAGCGGAGAACGATGCCGTGACGCCCTGGCCGAAGTCGGCGGTGTATGTGAACTGGGTGACGCCGGTAACGGTGCCGCTGCCGCCGACGAGGTTGTCGGTGATGTTGCCGGGATAGTTGGTCCAGGGCGCGTCGAACTGCGACACGGCCTTACCCATCGTGAAGCCGGCGAACTGGATGAAGGCGTAGTATACGCCGAGCGCACCGGCCGAGGTATTGCCGTCGGTGCCGTTGACGTTGCCGCTACCCGAACCGACGAGGCCTGTGCCCGCAGCGTTGAGACCGAGCGTACCGCTGTACTGGGTGCCACCCGTTGCCGAACCGGTGCCCGAATAGTTGCCGGTCGTCCAGGTAAAGACGCCGTCGAAGAACGTGCGGACCACGCCGTATTCGGTCGCGGTGCGGGTGTCGATGTTGAGGTCTTCACGAGCGCGGAAGGTGTAGTAGTTCATCAGGCGGTTGCGTGCACCGGCAACACCGCTCTGGTTCGGGTTGAAGTCCGAATTGGTGTTGAGGTTCGCATCGGCCCGCAGGTAACCACCCAGCTTAATGCAGGTGTCGGTGCCGGGGATGTAGTAGAAACCGGCGCCGTACAGCGAGCAGATCTTCACGTATTCGACCGCCTTGGCCTTCACGGGAAGATCGGCAGCGAACGCCCCGGAGGCGGCCATCAGGCCGGCAGCCGAGCCGAGAAAGAGTGTCTTCGTCAACTTCATCAGTAAACCTCCAGGTCGGTTCAGGGGGCTCGGGTCCTCGGTGGACGCCGCTTTACCCTCTCAATTTCCGTTCAATTCAGGCCCGCACCGAAGGTTCGGACTGAAACGACAGCGAGGTGCCCCCTCCGTCGCGGCTTCACATATAGTTTATAAAAACAATGGTCTCAATTCATTGCTTTGATGAATCGACACTTCAGGTCGCGATGTGGCTTGAGGGCAACAGCGGCGATATTACGCCGGAAGATCACTATAGAAAAACCAGAAAAGCCCTCGGGGGGCATCCCGAGGGCTTCTTGGAGGTCTCGCATCGCTGTCCGTCGCGTGGGTCAAGAGCAGCGAAATAGAGTGCGATAGTAGATAATAAAATTAATTGTTCTTTGCAAGTAATAATTGAGCCTACGATTTCTTCCGCGCGGTATCTCCCCTTTGGTCGACGCGCGATTTTCGAGACGCTTCCAAGATATCCCATTAAGGATAGGCAAGGGATAAACGGGGAGGGAGCCACATGATCGAGAAGAAACTCGACAGGGCGATTACGGACTTCATCTGGAACGTCGTCGAAATTCATTCCCAGCTGGAGGACATCCACACCAGCTGGGCCGGACTGCTGGGCATTACCGAGCCGCAGTGGCTGATCCTGATGGCCATCACCGAACTGGACCAGGGGCGAGGTGTCGCGGGAATCGACATCGCGAACAAGCTGCGCGTCCACCCCGCCTTCGTCACCAACCAGACCAAGAGTCTCGAAAAGGGCGGCTTCCTGTCGCGACGGCCGGCCGCAGACGACGCACGCTACGTCCTGATGTCGCTGACGGCGAAAGCAACGACGGAGATCGAAAAACTGTCGAAGAGAAAGCTCGCCTTGAACTCGACCATGTTCAACGAGCTCGACGAGACGACCTTGGCCGATCTGAATGCCGCGCTCGCAACGATTGCCAAGAATGCCCGGCTGGCCGCACGGTTGCTGGCCATCGACGCTTCCTGACTCCCTGACGTCAGGCGCGGAACGCGCGCCTCGATTCATCCCCAATCTCTCCTCGCCTTCCCAATCTTTTCTCGCCTTCCCCCAATCTCTTGGCGCCTTAGAGGTAGGTCACGGAATCCAGCTGGCGGGCAATTCCAAGTTTGCTGTCGAGCCATTCGAAAATGAAATCGTCCACCGCGATGAAATTCTCGACCTCCCCCAGAGGGTACGGAATGCAGTTCGGCACGACGGTCGCGCAATCGGCTCCGGCCTGCCGATAGCCGGCTTGCAGTTCGAGAGCATCCTCCTCCCAAACCATTGAGCGGCTGCCGACGACCATCAGAAGCGGGCAAGGTATCCGACACAACGGCAGCAACGAACCCGTCGAGGGCCCGTCACGGACCGCCTGCTCGACGCCGATCATCCAGCGCAGCGATGCCCGGCGCATGACCGGCGTCGCAATGCCGCCGTCGCACACGGCGGCAGCCATTCTGCGATCCACGAGGGCAAGACGGGATGCGTGACTGGCGGCCGCCCCCTCGCCGTAGACCGCGATCTGCTGCGAATCGACGTCCGGACGAGCTTCCAGGTAATCCAGCCAGCATTGAAGAATATGCGCCGGCTTGAAGGGGCTACGACCGGATGAATCGCCGGCATCAACGAGCAGGAGTGACACGTTCCGTCGCCCTGAAGCCGGCAACAGCCTGCTCATCATCGAGCCGAGGGTGATGTCCTCGTCGCTGACGCAGATAACCGCGGGTGCGAAAGACCGATCGGGGAACGCCGGCAGAAAGTAGCCCGCAAGCGAGCCTTGATCAAAGCAGTCGATCTCCACACGCTCGATCGCCGAACCGGCGTCCTCCTCGAAGCCCCGGAGGCAGAGTCTGACCTTGTCTACGAGGTCGGTACCCCCGGGATCTCCGGGCCAAGACAGGTTCCTCGCGACTTCAAGGGCCGTCAGCGAGCACAGCCACGCTTCCCGCACGATCTGAGCTGAACTGGTTACGCGCGCCGATTCGGCGAATATCCGGTACTCGCCTGAGATCCTCAACCACTCCGAAATCCACCGATGCCTGTGCGCCTCGCGCACGAGTTCCCCGACGGACAAGCTTTCAAAAAAATGGGACGCACGTTTTCGCAAGCACGCCAGGCTTCGACCGGCGCCGTCGCACGTGCCGTGAGGCCAATGATCATCTTCCATGTCCGTCCCCGAACGGCGCGTCGGCGGTTGCTTGGACTCGGCGCAGCGCTGTCAGCGCAACGCCCTGCATGTCTGCTCGATGCGATGGCACGCGTGCGTGATCGCGCTTGCGTCTGCCGTCCCGATGATCGTTCCGTTTTCCCTTCGCGGGCGGGGGCACTGGACCGGACGGACTACAGTCCGAACGAACCGGTCGCAAAACAAGTCGCACGCCGACTCCAACTCAATCGTCACGTCTCAGCTCCGTTGCTGATACACAGTTTAGGCCCGCACCACTCTGCCATTTTTTGCTGTCCCGCGTTTGCAGTTTTTTGTTGCGGTGGACGACTAAAATTGGAGCTCATTTAACGAGGGAGAAGGCATCGCCTGTGTCGGCTTCCATCATGATTCCTCATGACGCTGATCCGGCGCGCCACCAATCACGCCAGCGATAAAAAATGCGGCGGGTTACCGCCTGATCGATGCCGACGGCCTTCGCCAAAGGACTTTCCGCTAGTCAATGTCGCAGGAAAACCGGCGCGACAAAATCCTCGAAGTCGCTCATCCGCACCCGGCGCGCGAGACGTGACGAGGTATGATCGCGTTCTGGGAGAGCTTGGGCGATCGAGATGTGCAACATTTCTTACTTCGGTAAGCCAGTTATTTGAGCAACTCAACGACCCTGCACAACCGCCGCCGGTTTGGCGTCGTCTTGCTTTGGCGTCAAGCAACACGGCGGGCCGCCCGCTGATCCGCGCCTTGTATCCATTATCCCAGTTGCCATCCTCACGCACTTTGCCTTACATGCCCGCCAAACTCGCCCGCGGATGACGGCCGGGCTCAAAAATCACAATTGTCAAAGGGACGAGACATGGCGCGTAACATCCTGATTCTTGGGGCTTCCTACGGCTCCCTGCTGGGCACGAAGCTGCTGATGGCGGGGCACAACGTGACCCTGGTCTGCCGCACCAAGACCGCGGAGCTGATCAACCGCGAGGGGACCGAGGTGCGCATCAAGTTGCATGACGAGGCTGTTCACCGCGCCATCTTCTCGCGCGACCTGCCCGGCAAGCTCGACGCCGTGACGCCGGCCAATGTGGACTTGTCGCGTTACGACATGGTCGGCCTTGCGATGCAGGAGCCGCAATACACCAACCACACGGTGCGCGTTCTCATGGTCAGGATCGCCGCGGCGAAGCTGCCGTGCCTGTCCATCATGAACATGCCGCCGCTGCCCTATCTGAAGCGGATCCCCTCGCTCGCGGACATGGATCTTGAGGAGGCCTACACCAATGCGCAGGTGTGGGAGCGCTTCGAGCCCGGGCTGGTGACGCTGTGCTCGCCCGACCCGCAGGCGTTCCGTCCGCCGGAAGAGGCTGCGAACGTGCTGCACGTCGGCCTGCCCACGAATTTCAAGGCCTCCGTGTTCGGCGACGAGAAGCACAACAAGGTGCTGCGCGAGCTCGAAGCCGACATCGACGCGGTGACCCTCGACGGCCACGACGTGCCGGTGAAGCTGAAGGTGTTCGATTCCCTGTTCGTGCCGCTGGCGAAATGGTCGATGCTGCTGACCGGCAACTACCGCTGCATCACGCCGCACGAGCCGCAGTCGATCCGCCACGCCGTGCACGGCGATCTCGCGCGTTCGCAGACGATCTATGAGCATGTCGACGCCATCGCCCGGCGTCTCGGCGCCGATCCGCAGGACCAGGTGCCGTTCGCGAAATACGCCAAGGCTGCCGAGAGCCTGCTGAAGCCGTCATCGGCCGCGCGCGCGGTGGCCGGCGGCGCACCCTTCATCGAGCGCGTCGACCTGCTGGTCAAGCTGATCTCGCATCAGCTCGGCGCGCCCAATGCAGAGATCGACCGCACGGTCGAGACCGTGGACCTGAAGCTCAACGAGAAGATCGTGCAGGGCGGATCGGGCGCGCTGTAACGGGCCGCGATCCCCTTTGCCCCGCACCCATCATTGGCTGGGCGCATGCCAAGCGCACGGTGCAATGGCGGTTTCGCACATCAAGGGGGGAACTCGCGCAAGTGATACCCCAGGACGCCGGTCCGCAAGCGCCCTATCGGCCCGCACTTCTACGGCAATCGAATCGCGCCTGAAATCCGCCGTGGGCAACAACGCATGATTTACGCCATGGTGCTCGACGCGCCACGGCCGGATTGATAAGCCCCTGTCCGCGAATGATGGGACTTGAGTCGGGCATGACGGTTGCGATCGAGATGGGGCAGACCACGGCGGGCGCCGCGGCGGCCATGGACCTCGAGGAACTGCTGGCGACCCGCCTCCTGGTGCAAGGCAATTCGGGTTCCGGAAAATCACATCTGCTGCGGCGGCTGCTGGAGCAGAGCGCACCCTGGGTGCAGCAGGCGATCATCGATCCCGAAGGCGATTTCGTCTCCCTGGCGGAGCATTTCGGCCATCTCGTGATCGAGGCCGAGGATCACACCGAACGCGGCCTTCAGGTTGCCGGCGAGCGCGCGCGGCTGCATCGCGTCTCCACCGTGCTCAACCTCGAAGGGCTCGACGCCGAGAACCAGATGCGCCGCGCCGCGGCCTTCCTCGGCGGGCTGTTCGACGTGGACCGCGACCATTGGTACCCGATGCTGGTGGTCGTCGACGAGGCGCAGCTGTTTGCGCCTGCGGTCGCGGGCGAAGTCTCTGACGAAGCGCGAAAGCTTTCGCTCGGCGCCATGACCAATCTGATGTGCCGTGGCCGCAAGCGCGGGCTTGCCGGGATCATCGCGACCCAGCGGCTGGCGAAGCTCGCCAAGAACGTCGCGGCGGAAGCGTCCAACTTCCTGATGGGCCGCACCTTCCTCGACATCGACATGGCGCGCGCCGCCGACCTGCTCGGCATGGAGCGGCGGCAGGCCGAATCGTTTCGCGATCTCGAACGCGGACAATTCATGGCGCTCGGCCCCGCGCTGTCACGCCGGCCGCTGCGTTTGAACATCGGCGCGACCGAAACCCAGCCGCGCAATTCCACGCCGCGGCTGATGCCGATGCCCGAAGCCGCACTCGAAAATATGCGCGCCGTGATCCTGGCCGCGCCGCCGCCCGATGCCAGCCGGCCGCAGCGCCGGCCCGCGCCCGATCTGCTCGAGCAGCTCCGCGCCGCGAAGGCTGCCGCACCGGAGCTCGGCCCCGAAATAATCGAGGTCCCGATTAGTGCCGAAGAGCTCGCTGAACGGCGCGAACGCGTGGATCGGACCCTTCGTGCCGTGCTCGCCGCGCCCGATGCCGGTTTCCGCGCGGTGGGCGTGCTGTACCAGGAGTTCGTGGTCCGCTGCCGCATCGAGGGCCTCGGCTCGGCGGTGCCCGACCTCACCGAATTCCGCCGCATGCTGACACGCGCACGCGCCGGGCTCGGCGCCGAGCATGCCGAGGACGACGCCTGGCAGGACGTGTCGCTGCGCGCCTCGATCCTGCCCGACGACATGCAGGGCGTGTTCATGATGATCGCGCGCGCGGCGAAAGAAGGCTGGCCCTGCCCCGGCGACGCCGCGATCGCCCGCGCCTACGGCTCGCATTCGCTGCGCCGGGCTCAGCGCCTGCTCGGCTACATGGAAGAGCAGGGCCTGATCGTCTGCCAGCTCGACGGCGCCGGCCGCCGGTTCGTGACGCTGGTGGAATTGGCCTGGGCCACCGCGCCGGGCGATCCCAATGCCGACGACCTGCCGGCGGAGAGCGCAGCTTCGGCTTGAGCCCACGATTGACTCACGCTGTCTCGGTAGCATCGGCGCCCACCAGCACATCAGGCGTGCGCCGCCGCTCGAGCGCGAATAGCCTGCGATAGAGCACGACCGAAACCAGCCATGCAATCGCGAACAGCGCGATCACGGCGAAGCCGACGTTCGCGAGCGAATCGTTGAGGCCGTCGACCAGCGTCCACACACCGCCAGACAGGCCGAGCCGATCCCCGATCAGGCCAAGCGCCTCAATGCCGCCGATCAACAGCGCCACCGCGACCGAGGCACCCGTGATCGTGAGGTTGTACCAGAGCTTCCGTAAGGGATCGACGAAGGCCCAACGATAAGCGCTGACCATCAGCGCGGAATCGGCGGTATCGACCAGCGCCATGCCTGATGCGAACAGCGCGGGAAAGACCATGACGTCGGCCAGCGATGCACCAAGCGCGTATTCGCTGGCGGAGATGCTGAGCAGGCCGATCTCGGTGGCGGTGTCGAAGCCGAGGCCGAACAGGAAGCCGAGCGGGTACATATGCGCCGGCTTGGTCACCAGGCGGAACATCGGGCCGAGCAGCCGCGCCAGCAATCCGCGGCTGGCGAGCAGCGCATCAAGCTGCGCGGCGTCGTGGATGCCTTGCGCGCGCGCGATCCGGAACGTCCGCCACAGGCCGGCGAAGATGACCAGGTTGATGGCCGCGATCACCAGCAGGAACAGCGCCGACACCGACGTGCCGATGAAACCGCCGACGTCCTTGAGCAGGCTGTCGCCGCCAAGGCTCACCAAGCCCAGCGCGAGCAGCATGGTCGCGACCACAACCACGGTGGAATGACCAAGCGCGAAATAGAGACCAACGCTGCGCGGCGCATCGCCGGCCTGCATCAGCTTGCGCACGACGTTGTCGATGGCCGCGATGTGGTCGGCATCCACGGCGTGGCGCAGGCCGAACACCCAGGCAAGCAGCGCGGTCGCCATCACCGTCGGCCGGTCACCGAACGCCGCGAACGCCCAAGCCCACGCCCCGATGTTGGCCGCGATCAACCCGCCGAACAGCAGCATCATTCCGGGGTCGACCGCCCGCAAAGATAATTTCGTCACGCCAATCATTCCGTCCGCTGCACGACCCATCGCACGAGCGGTATGATCCTTTCATAAGGTGGTCATACTGACCAGTGCAATCCCGGAGGGGCGGCACGGTTCTGCAGCAGTGCTTGCGGCGTCCTTCGGGACGCCCGCTGCGCGGGCTCCTTTAGGATGAGGTCTTGCTTCGCCGCGAGATCGCCAGACCCTCACGGTGAGGCGCCCGCCAAGGGCGGGCGTCTCGAACCATGCAGGCCGAGATGGCGCTACGCCGCCTCGGAGCCGCCGAGATAGGCATCGCGGATGCGGGGATCGTCCTTCAGCGCGCGGGCGGAGCCGGAGAGAACGATCTTGCCGGTCTGGAGCACATAGGCCTCGTGCGCGATCTCGAGCGCGAGGCTGGCGTTCTGCTCGACCATGAAGACCGAGACGCCCTCCTGGTTGATGGTGCGGATCAGCTCCAGCACGCGGTCGACGTAAAGCGGCGACAGGCCCATGGTCGGCTCGTCCATCACGATCATCCGGGGACGGCTCATCAGCGCCCGCGCCATCGCGACCATCTGCTGCTCGCCGCCCGAGAGCGAGCCGGCGCGCTGCGACAGCCGTTGGCCGAGCTTCGGGAACAGCGTGAGCATCTTGTCGAGATCCTGCGCGATCGCCTCGCGGTCGTCGCGCACGAAGGCGCCCATCAAAATGTTCTCGCGGACGCTCATGTCGGCGAACAGCCGCCGTGCCTCCGGCACCGAGGCGATGCCGCGGCGGACGATCTGCGGCGTGGTAAGTCCCAGTAGCGAAGTGCCGTCGAACGTCACGTCGCCCGAGCGCGGCTTCACGAGGCCTAGAATGATCTTCATCGTGGTCGATTTGCCGCTGGCATTGCCGCCGAGCAGGCAGACGATGTGGCCGCGCGGAACTGATATCGACAGGTCGAAATGCACCTGGGCCTGACCATAGAAGGTATTGACGTCGGTGATCGCGAGCAGCGCATCGGGAGGCGGGTTCGTCATGCCGCGCTCTCCTGCTTCGTCGTCAGGCCGTGGCCGAGATAGGCCTCGATCACCTTGGGATCACCGCGCACCGCTTCGCCCGGGCCTTCCGCGATTTTCTTGCCCTCGTCCATGACGATGACGCGATCGGAGAGGCGCATCACCATTTCGAGCTTGTGCTCGATCAGCAAGATCGTCAGCCCTTCGGCTTTCAGCTCGGCGACGAGCCCCTGCATCTCCGTGGTCTCGGTCGGATTCATGCCGGCGGTCGGCTCGTCCAGCAGCAGCAGGCGCGGCTTCAAGGCGAGCGCGCGCGCGATCTCGACGCGGCGGCGGTTGGCGTAAGAGAGGCTGTAGGCCGGCTGATCGATACGCGGCAGCAACCGCTCGCCGAAGCGCGCGAGAATGACCTTCACCTCCTCGCGCAGCCGCTCTTCCTCCGCCTTGACGCTGGCGGGGCGCAGCAGCGCCAGACCCAATTCCAGCAGCGGGCCGATCACCGGCACTGCCGGTTTCACCGCGCGCAAGCGCGTATGCGCACCGATCAGGACGTTGTCCATCACGCTGAGATTGCCGAAGACGCGGCCGAGCTGGAACGTCCGCGCGATGCCTGCGGCCGCCAGGCGTTCCGGCGAGAAACCTGTGATGTCCTGACCTTCGAAGCGAACCGTCCCGGCGTCCGGAAGGTCAAGCCCGGTCACGAGATTGAACAGCGTTGTCTTGCCCGCCCCGTTCGGGCCGATGATGCTGATCAGCTCGCCTTTGGCGAGATCGAGATCGATGGCGTCGACGGCGGTGAGGCCGCCGAAGCGCCGCGTGAGCCCGCGCAGGGACAGCATCGCCGTGTGTGCGTCCATCATCACACCGTCCCCAAAAGGCCCTGCGGCCTGAACCGCACCAGCAGCAGCAGCACGATGCCGTAGATCAGGATGCGATACTCCGCCGCGATGCGGAACACTTCCGGCAGGCCGACCAGCGCGACCGCCCCGAGAATCGCCCCGACGACATTGCCGAGACCGCCGAGGATGACGACGGTCAGCGCCAGGATGGATTGCTGCGTGTTGAAGGTCTCGTGGTTGATATAGGAATAGAGATGCGCGGCGATGCCGCCGCTGACCCCCGCGGCAAAGCCGCCGAAGATGAAGGCCAGCGATTTGTAGCGATTCAGGCTGAGGCCATAGGCCCGCGCGGCGATGTCGTCGTCGCGGATGGCGCGAAAGCTGCGGCCGAGATGCGAGCCGAGCAGGCGTCCCTGCAGCAGCGCCAGCACGACCATCACGATGAAGCTGAACCAGTAGATCGAAATCGGGCTGACCAGCTCATAGCCAAACAGCGACAGCGGCGGGATGCCGGAGATGCCGATCGGCCCGCGCGTGACGCTCTCCCAATTCAGGATCACCAGCGAGACGATCTCGCCGATCGCGAGCGTCGCGATTGACACATAATGTCCGCGCAGCCGGAACGACGGCGAGATCAGCGCCGTGCCCAGCGCAGCACTCATCAGGCCGCCGCCGATGATGGCAAGGCCGACCGGGACAGCGAACGTGAGCGACAGCAGCGCGGAGGTGTAGGCGCCGATCGCGAGCAGCGCGGCGTGTCCCAGCGAGACCTGACCAATCGTGCCTGCAACAAGGGTGAGGCTCAGCGCGAGCATGCCGAGCAGCCAGGCGTTGATCAGGGTCTGGAGCACGTAGAACGACACGGGCAACAGCGGCAGGATCGCGAAGACGACGGCAGCGATCAGCAGAGCCCAGCGCGGAATCCAGACCGGGCGGCTCGGCGCGATGAAAGTGCCGGTGAGCGGCTCGGGCGGCGCCTGCCGCGCGCTGGCGAACAGACCGTTCGGGCGCAGCACGAGCACCACGACCAGCAGCAGGAACGCGAACAGGTTGCGGTAGCTGGTGCCGAACACGGCAACGCCGTAGCTCTCCACCAATCCCAGCAGCAGGCTGCCGATCACCGCACCCGGCACATTGCCGGCACCGCCGACGACTTCGGCGACGACGCCCTTGAGCGTAGCCTGCAGGCTCATCGCGGTGTCGATCTGGTTATAGTACATACCGACCAGCAGGCCGGAGACGCCGCCGAGCGCAGCCGCAATGCCGAACACGGCCTGATTGACGCGGTTGACGTCGACGCCCATCTGCATCGCGGCGTCGCGGTCCTGCGCGGTGGCACGCACGGCCCAGCCGAGCTTGCTGTAGCGCAGGAACACGAACAGCAGCAACGCGGTGGTGAGGCCGACACCGGCGATGAGCAGATCGAGCGGGCCGATCGTGCCGCCGCCGATCTGGAAGCGGACATCCGGCAACTGGCTCGGCAATGCGCGCGGATTGGGCGAAAAAGTCAGCATCACGAGCTGATCGAGCACGAAGCTGATGCCGATGGTCGCCAGCAGCGGTGCGATGCGCACCGAGTTCTGCAGCGGGCGCAGGCCGAACCGCTCGATGATCAAGCCGACCAGCGCCGCCGCCACCGCGACCAGAATGATGGTGAGCGGCAGTGGCGTATGCAGCTGCACCACCGCGACCCAGCCGATATAGGCGCCGACGAGGTAGATCGATCCTTGCGCAAAGTTGATCAGCCGGCTGACGCCGAAGATCAGCGCGAGCCCGACCGCAACGAGGGCGTAGACGTTACCGACGATCAGCCCGTTGATCGTGTAGTCGAGCCAGGAAGACACGCAGGAGATCCCCTCAGGTCGGCTTGCCGTCCCAGAGGGCGAACTGGCCCTTGCGCACGACGAGCTCCGCATTCATGGCGCCCTTGACGCGCCGGCTCTCGACGTCGAACGTCGCTTTGCCGAAGATCACGCTCGAGACGTCCTTCACTTTCGTGAAGGCGTCGCGGATCGCGCGCCGGTCGGCGCCGCCGATCCTCACCACGGCGGCCGCCATGTTCATCGCGTCATAGGCGTAGGCGTTGAACGCGTCGGGCTCCACCCCGTTGTATTTCTTCTTGAAGCCGGCGATGAACGTCTGCACCTCGGGGCGCGGGTCTTCCGGGAAGTAGCGCGTGCCGACATGAACATCCTCGACGGCCTCGCCGCCGAGCTCCAGGAATTTCGGCGAGTAGACCGAGCTCGCGGCGCAGATCACCTGCTTCAGCCCAACCTGGCGCGCCTGGCGCGCGATCAGCGCACCGTCGGAATAATAGGAGATCAGGATCAGCCCGTCAGGATTGGCGTCGCGGACCCGCACCAGCGTGGAGCGGAAGTCGCGCTCCTCCGCGATGTAGCCTTCGGTCACCGCGATTTCGGCGCCGTGCTCCTTCGCGGCCTTGACGAAATAGTCGCGGCTGGTGCGGCCCCAATCGGTGTTGAGGTGCAGCACGGCGAGCTTCTTCAGGCCGAGACGCTTGACGGCATAGGACGCCAGCAGCGGCTGCTCGTCGGCCTGACTGACCGAGGTGCTCCACATGAAGTCGCCGCCCTTGGTGAAATCGGGATGCGAATTTGTGAATCCGAACTGCACCAGCCCGCCGCGCTGATAGATCGGCGAGGCCGCCATCGATGCGGGGCTGGAGAAGTCGCCGAGCTCCATGACAATCCTGGGATCGGAGACGAACTTCTGGGCGATCGCCACCGACTGGCGCGGGTCGCTCTGGCTGTCCTCGAAATTATAGGCGAGCTTGCGGCCGTTGATGCCGCCCGCTGCCTGGATCTCGTCGAGCGCGAGATCGAAGCCCTGCTTCCACTGCGTGCCATATTGTGCGTTCGGCCCGGTCAACGGACCACTGACGCCCAGCAAAATCGGTTCGGACGATTGCGCAAGCGCGGCGCGCGAGAAGGCTGCCCCCGCCATCATGGCGGCAAGCGAGCCCTTGACCAGGGTACGACGATCGATGTTGCTCATGGACGGCTCCATCCTGTCAGGCGTTGAAACAACTAGCAATTTCCATGCCGGTGAGATTGGCTATTTCGAGGGCTCGCCAAGCGACAGCATCAGCCGGTTCGCCCAGTTGAAGAACGACGCGCCGTTGATGACGTCGACGATCTCGGCATCGTCGAGACCGGCGCGGCGCAGCTCATCGATATTGTCGGGGCTGAACGCGATCGGCGTCGCAGCCAACGCCACCGAGGCCTTGACGACCGCATTCCAGCGCTCGCCGAGATCGGCGCCGACGCCCTCGTCGAGGAGGCGCTGCACATCGTCGCGGCGCTTGGAATAAGTGCTGGCGAACCGCGCATGCACGGAGGCGCAGTAGATGCAGCCGTTGTAGCGCGAGGTCGCAGCCGCCGCGAGCTCGCGTTCGGCGCGCGGCAGGCCGTCGGCGACGTTGTAGAAGATGTCCTTGTCGGTCTTGGTGCGGGCCTCCAGCACCTCGGGATCGCGCACCAGCAGGCGGAAATATTCGGACTTGGAACGAGAGCGATCGACGAGGCCGGCGAAATGCCGCTCGGTCAGCTCGGCTTCGGGCAGCGGATCGATCCACGACACCCAACCCAGTTCATCCTGGGTGAAGACGGCGGGCGGATTGACATTGTTTGCAGCGCTCATGATGCAGCCTCCTTACGCGCCGGCCGCGGCGTTCGTGGTGCGCCCGAGCGAGGCACCGAGCACGCGCAGTCCGGTGACGACGCGCACCTGGAACGACAGGAACGCAACGAGCTGAGAGAACGTGACGATTCCGGTGTTCGACCAACCGGCGGCGAGCAGAGCCTTCATGTCGGCGGCGGCCGCATCGCGCGGGCGGAACACCAGCAGATGCGCATGTTCGAACGCCGCAGCGAGCCGGTCCCCGAGATCGGGCTTGCGCTCCGCGCTGACGCGGTAGATCAAGCCGGCCTTGTTTTCGACAGACAGGGGGCCGGCTGGAAAGGCACCGTAGGGGCCCGAGGTCTCGCCCCGCGCGATTTCGACATCGACAGCTTCGACCAGGCGCGCGCCATCGGCGGTCGCAGCTAACTTCGCCCGATAGAAGCCGGCCATCGTGGGCTCGCGGTGAAGCCCGATCACGAAGAGCGCGACCGCGGCGCGCTCCACCAGCGAGACATCGCCGGCGTCGATCGGCTCGAACAGCGAGAGATAGCTCTTCTGCGCATTGTCGCGCGCCTGGATGCGCTTGGCCCGAATGCCGTCCAGAGCCGAACCCGGTTCGATCCCGGCGAGCGTGTCGATGATATCTTTCGTAGCCATCATTCAGCCTCTTGCAGCCTCGTGCAACGCGATTCCGTTCATTCCGACTATCCCGCCAGCGCCACGTCGGGCGCCGTCCGCGCCCAGCCCAGCGCCGGCGCGACCTTCTCCGCGACCAGCTCGATCGAGCGCAGAATGTGGGGATGCGGGGCATCGACCGAATGCGCCTGGAAGACGAGATCGGTCACCCGCTCCAGCGTGGCGTCGGCGCGGAGCGAAGCGATGACGTCGTCGGCCGCGCCGACATGGGTGTCGAACGCCGCGATCATCTCCTCGAGCGTCTCGCCCGGCTTGGCGTGGCCGCCCTTGAGGAATTGGGGCAGCGCGCGCCGCAGCCCGATATCGGCAAGGCGCATCGCCTCAGCGCGGTCGTCGGCGACGAAGACGGTGCGCGAGGCCATGATGCGGGGCTCGCGTCCCGGCGGCAGTGCTTCGAGATAGGCATCGATCACCGGATTCTGAATCTCGGCCAGCGTTGCCTTCGGCGCCTCCTTGGTTCGAGGCTGGGTGCGCGACAGCAACAGGCCGTCGCCCGCCTTGCCGGCACGCGCGCCGCCCGCCACAGAGAACGTCGCCTGCCAGATCCGGTTGTCCAATTGCGGCCGCTGCGGATAGAGCGTGTCGCCACCGTCGAGCGGCTTGCCCACCAGCGCCGTGCGGACGATTTCCAGATTGCGCGCAAAGATCTCGTTGCGCTGGGCACTGTCGAGGCCGAAGGCGGCAAAGGCGGAGGGATTGCCGCCAGTGCCGACACCGAGCTCGAAGCGACCATTGCAGAGCAGATCGAGCACCGCGGCGTCCTCAGCCACGCGTACCGCATTCTCAAGCGGCAAGGTGACGATGCCGGTGCCGAGCCGGATGCGCGAGGTTTGGGCTGCGACGTAACCAAGAAAGGTGAAGGGTGACGGCAGGCCGCCCTCGCGCTCGTGGAAATGGTGCTGCGCGATCCACGCGGAATCGAGGCCCGCCGTCTCGGCGCGCACGATCTGCTCGGCGGCGAAGCGATATCGGTCGGCCGGCGGGGCCTCGTCGAGAAGCCGTGTGAAAAACCCCAGGCGTTTCAGATTTGCTAAGCGTTTCATACGACCCCTGTCGGGCGAGGATGGGCCCCGATGATGTCGGTTGCCGCAGCTCCAGACAAGCGGGCATTGCGCAGGGCTAGTACGCAAGGCTGCCCGCCGGGATCGCCCTGAGCTGGACACTGGCTGGGCAGACTGCCTACCAGCTCGGCAGCACGGCGCCCTTGAACTTGGTCAGGACGAACTCCTTGACCTCCGCCGTGTGATAGCTGTCCACCAGGATCTTGACCCAGGGCTTTTCCTTGTCGACCGTGCGAACGGCGATGAGATTGACGTAGGGACCCTTCGGGTCCTCGCGCAGGATCGGATCCTTGACGGGATCGAGGCCAGCCTGGGTTGCATAATTGGTGTTGATCGCGGCGGCATCGACGTCGTCGAGCGCGCGCGGCGCCTGCGCCGCGTCGACCTCGATGAACTTCAGCTTCTTGGGATTCTCGGTGATATCAAGCACCGTCGGCTTGAAACCCGTGCCGTCCTTCAGGTTGATCGCGCCCTTGTCTCGCAGCAGCAGCAACACGCGGCCGCCATTGGTCGGATCGTTCGGGATCGAGACCTTGCCGCCCTCGGGGATATCGGCGAAGGCCTTGTGCTTCTTGGAATAGACGCCGATCGGGAAATTCACGGTCAGGCCGACGGCTTCGATCTTGTAGCCACGGTCCGCCTTCTGATTGTCCAAATATGGTTGGTTCTGGAACGAATTGGCCTGGATCTCACCGGCATCGAGCGCTGCGTTCGGCACGACGTAGTCGGAGAATTCGATGAGCTGGATGTCGAGACCCTGCTTGGCGGCGATCGGCTTCACCGCCTCGAAGATCTGGGCGTGCGGCCCCGGCGTCACGCCGATCTTGATGGTCTCGCCTGAAGCGGCGGCCGACCAGACGGCGAGCACGGTCGCAAGGATCAGGGTGGAACAGAATGACATCTTGGTCTCCATGACTCGGCAATGATTGGAACCGTATTCGCTTCTCCGCGGCGCGAAATCAATGAAATGTAAATCCATATTGACCGATTGACGCGGACGACGCTTCTCCGTTCGACGGCATGCGGGGAACGAATGCATCTGCGCAAGCGTGAGACGCGTCACGACAAAACCCACGGAACGTTGCCCGTAGCCCGATGGAGCGATGCGCAATCCGGGGCGCCGCCAGCGCGGCTGGACTTATCCTGGTTGCGCTCGGCTCCATCCGGGCGTCAGACCTCTCCCCGCACATTCGTCATTTCGCCGCAGGGTTTTCTGACCTTGGTGGCATTGCCGCCTCGCCCATGATCAAACATGATGGGCCTTGGCCGGTGACGACTTGTCCTTGAAGTGGGGGATCATCCGATGAACGAGAACGAAATCCGCAAGTCCATCACTGAGGTGCAGCAGGGCACCCTGTCGCGACGCTCGTTCATGCAGACGATGGCTGCGATCGGGATCGCGGCGCCTGTCGCGAGCCAGATCCTGGTCTGGAACGACGTGGCGATGGCGGACGCCACCCTGCCCTACAAGCCGACCAAGGCCGGCGGCGGCGGCCCACTCAAGATCCTGCTCTGGCAGGCCCCTACACTGCTCAATCCGCATTTCGCGCTCGGGACCAAGGACCAGATCGCCTCGCGCGTCTTCTTCGAGCCGCTCGCCGGCTGGGACAAGGACGGCAACCTCGTCCCCTGCCTCGCGGCCGAGGCTCCGTCCAAGCAGAACGGCGGCCTTTCGCCGGACGGCCTGAGCGTGACCTGGAAACTGAAGCAGGGCGTGAGATGGCATGACGGCAAGCCCTTCACCGCCGACGACGTCGTGTTCACCTGGCAATACGCCTCGGATCTCGCCACGGCGGCGTACACTACGGGGTCTTACAAAGACATCACGGTCGAGAAGATCGACGACCACACCGTCAAGGTGCTGTTCAAGGCGCCGACGCCGTTCTGGGCCGATCCCTTCGTCGGCTCGGTCGGTCCGATCCTGCCGAAACATCATTTCGGCGACTATGTCGGCGCGAAGTCGCGCGAAGCGCCCGGCAATCTGAAGCCGGTCGGCACTGGTCCCTACAAATTCGTCGAGTTCAAGCCGGGTGACCTGATCCGGGCCGAACGCAATCCCGACTATCACGTCAAGAACCAGCCGCATTTCGACACGCTCGAGATCAAGGGCGGTGGCGATGCGGTGTCCGCGGCTCGCGCCGTGCTGCAGACTGGCGAATACGACTATGCCTGGAACATGCAGGTGGAGGAGGAGGTCCTCAAACGCATGGAGGCCAGCGGCAAGGGCAAGCTCGACGTCACGCCATCAGGCAACGTCGAATTCATCATCCTCAACACGACGGACCCCTGGACCGAGGTGGACGGCGAGCGCTCAAGCCCCAAGACCAAGCACCCGACGCTGTCCGATCCCGCCGTTCGCCGCGCGATCAATCTGCTGATCGACCGCGAGTCGATTCAGAAATTCATTTACGGGCGCGGCGGCGTCGCCACCGCGAGCTTCGTCAACGCGCCCAAACAGTTCAAGTCGCCGAAGCTGAAATACGAGTTCGACGTCGACAAGGCGAACAAGATCCTCGACGAGGCCGGCTGGGCCAAGGCCGCGGACGGCATCCGCGAGAAAGACGGCAAGAAGCTCAAATTCGTCTTCCAGACCTCGACCAATGCGCCGCGTCAGAAGACGCAGGCCATCATCAAGCAGGCCTGCCAGAAGGCCGGGATCGAGATCGAAATCAAGGCGGTCACGGCATCGGTGTTCTTCTCGTCCGACGTCGGCAACCCCGACACCTACTCCAAGTTCTATGCCGACATGGAGATGTACAACACCACGCAGCCGCAGCCCGACCCGGAGCGCTTCCTGAACCAGTGCGTCTCCTGGGAGATCTCCAACAAGGAGAACAAATGGCTCGGCCGCAACGTCTCGCGCTGGTCCGATCCCGAGGCCGACAAGGCCTACAAGTCTGCGCAGAACGAGCTTGATCCGGTCAAGCGGGCCGCGCTGCTGATCAAGGTCGACGAAACTTTTTGCGAGGCCAACGTGTTCCTGCCGCTTCTATCCCGCAACATCGTCAACGCAGGGGTCAACAACCTCATGGTCGACATGTCGGGATGGGACGTCACGACCTGGAATCTGGCGAGTTGGTATCGCAGCTGACGCCGGAGAGGCTGAACGCGCAAACTCCGCCTCCGCAGACCACCAGCTCAATCCCTGCCGGCGAATTGACGGTCGAGGTTTGACGCCGCGTCGGCGCTTCTGAGCCGTTTCATCAGCTCATCCCGCTCCTTGCCGTCGGGCAACGCCTCGGCCTTTTCACGGATGGTCCTGGTGAACTCCGCAAGCCGTTCTTGCAGAGTGGTGGTTTGCTGAACGCGACGCCGCCTGAGCACGATCGGGTCTCCATCTCATGGCACCATGCGGTGCCTTTCCGGATTGCCGATGATAAGTGCGAGCGCAGCCATGTCTGTATCAAATGATATAGTTCACGCCATTTGGTGCCGACACCCTTTGTTCACATGTGAACAGTGGGAGCCACCTTCACCTGCCGCTCCGGAACGAAAATGGCGGCTGTTACATTGACGCGGCGAGACAGCACGGACGCGCCATGGGCAAGATATTGATCAGCACCGCCGTCGTAAGCCTGGCGCTCATCATTGCCTTCGCGGTCTATGTCATCACTCTCTGAATTGCCAAGTAGAAGCGAATGATGGTGCGGCTCGGACATCAACCGCGCGCGCAGCAATCGACCAACAGGTCCCAGATCCGCTGCGCCTCGCGCGATGCGCTGCTTTCCGGCCCCTTCTCCGGGTTGGACTGCGAATAGTCCGCCACCGGACGTTCCTCGCGAGGCACGATCCATCGCTGGGAGATCGGGTCGTACCATTTTCCGATCATCATTTCAGTCACGCCGATCGACTCACCGATTTGATCCTGGGCGAGCTACGGCTCACGGGCTTCGTCAATCCCATTCACCGCGCCTCGCCCATTTTACAAATCGGCTTCTGACACAATCGTTCCTGCCGCGGCTCAGCCAGGCCGTGCCGGATGAAGCGTACGGGGATGCCGCTCGTGCAGCAGCCGCGCGAGCTCTTCCCGCTCCGCAGGACGCCCCTTCATGGCGGTCTCGAACAGCGCTTCCTGGATGTCGCGGGGCATGTCACCCCACACGTCCATCGCCGCTCGTCCGAGCAGGCCCGCAAGATGATCCGCACCATCGCTCATTCGGCTCTCCTGATCTGATCACGGGAATGGAACAGCTAGGGCTGTGCAGCGTTCCAGTTCCATCATTGTCAAAGGAGACGTCGTTTATGGGATTCTTCACCAAGGACATCAAATCGATGGAAGACCTGCTGCTGCACGGCCTGCAGGATATCTATTACGCGGAACAGCAGATCCTCAAGGCTCTGCCGAAGATGATCGAGAAGGCGACAAACAGGGACCTTGCCGCCGGCTTGAAAGCCCATCTGGAGGAGACCAACAAGCAGGTCGACAGGCTCGGCAAGGCATTCGCGAAGCTCGGCAAGGAGCCCAGCGGGACACACTGTCCCGCCATCGACGGCCTCATCAAGGAGGCCGATGAGACCGCGGGCGAAATCGAGGACAAGGCCGTGCTCGATGCCGCGATCGTGGCCAACGCACAGGCCGTCGAGCATTATGAGATGTGCCGCTACGGCACGCTGATCGCATGGGCGGAGGAACTCGGGCACGACGACATCGTGCGCTTCCTCACGACGAACCTGAACGAAGAGAAGGCCGCCAACACCAAGCTGAACACCGTGGCGCTTCGCAAGGGCGTCAATGCCAAGGCGTCCAGCGCGGCTTGATCGAGACGTACTGAACGTGGCGGTCCTGCTCGCGGGTCGCCACGTTCCCGTTGCACGATCGCTTAGATAAACGGCTTGCCGCCGGTGACCGCCAGGGTCGCTCCCGACGTGTAGCTCGAGAGCGGATCGGCGAGCATGACATACGCGGTCGCGAGTTCGGCCGGTTGGCCGGCCCGTTGCATCGGCACCTGCTTGCCGAAGTTCTTGACCTTGTCCTCCGGCATCGTCGACGGGATCAGCGGCGTCCAGATCGGACCCGGGGCGACCGCGTTGACGCGAATGCCCTTCGCCGCCAGCATCTGGGCGAGCCCGCCGGTAAAATTCTGAATGGCGCCCTTGGTCGTGGCATAGGCCAGCAGGGTCGGATTCGGCATGTCGGAGTTCACCGACGCGGTGTTGATGATCGCCGCTCCCGGGCGCATGTGGGGGACCGCAGCCTTGGTGAGATAGAACATGGCGTGAATGTTGGTCTCGAACGTCCGCTGCCATTCCTCGTCGCTGATATCAGCGATCTCCTTGAACGTGTCCTGATGCGCCGCGTTGTTGACGAGGATGTCTATTGCGCCGAACGCCTCGACGGTGCGCTGGATGATCGCGCGACAATGATCGGGATTGCGGATGTCGCCGGGGATCAGGACGACCTTGCGTCCCTCGCGCTCCACCAGCGTCTTGACCTCAGCGGCATCCTCGTCCTCGTTCAAATAGGCGATGACGATGTCGGCACCTTCCCGGGCATAGGCGATCGCGACCGCGCGGCCGATGCCACTGTCGCCACCGGTGATGATTGCCTTCTTTCCGGACAGTCGCCCGGAGCCCTTGTAACTCTCTTCGCCGTGATCCGGTCGTGGATTCATCGCGCGGGTCGAACCGGGCATCGATTGCTGCTGGGACGGATAAGGCGGCTTTGGATATTCGGTCATGGAGTGGCTCCAGGGATTTACTCCGCTAACGGAAAGCTTTCGGAAGCGTTCCTCGCGGTTCCATCACGCCTCGTGGCCAAGCCGCACGATGATGTCGCTCGGCAACAGCGCTGGCGCGTCGGCGGCGCCCAATCGCCATAGGCTCTCGCCCGCGACCAGCGCCGGCATGGGCAGTTCGTGGTCGGCGAAATTGGCAAGAATCTGCAAGATGTCTCCCTTCTGCGTCCGCCAACGGGCATCCAGGCCGCCCTTACGCTGGTTCTCCCCCAGCAACCTGCAATGAGCCGAAACGAAACCCCGTTTGATCAGCGGAACGATCTTCTCGCGCCTTATCTTCAGCAATCGGGCTGTGAGGCCGCGAAACCTGGCGCTGGCGGGAGAGCGGTCGATGCCGGCCCAGTCGAGCTTCGATGCCCCGAAGGTTTTTTCATCGCACGGATCCGGAATCCTGGCGCGCATGCCGGGCGTCGAGAACGCCTTGAAGTGCGCGAACTCCTTGCGCCGCCCTTCCCGCGTCAGCTCGGCAGCTTCGCCGGACCAGTCTGCGAAAAACAGGAATGGCGTCTCGGCCGCGGCTTCCTCACCCATGAACAACAGGGGAATATGCGGGTTCAAGAGAACCAGTGCCATGGCCTGGTCCAGCTTCTCCGGACCGACCAGCGCGGAAAGCCGCTCCCCGAGCGCGCGGTTGCCGATCTGGTCGTGGTTCTGGGCGAAGAAGATGGTGGCATCAGGCGGCAGATGCGCGCTCGGCTCGCCGCGCGGTTCGTCATGCAGCGGAAAGATTTCGCCCTGGTAGGCAAAGCCCTCGGTGAGCGCTCGCGCGAGATGTTCAAGCGGCCTGTCTGCGAACGCGCGATAATAGCCTTCGTCCTCGCCCGACAACAGGACGTGGAGCGCGTTGTGAAAATCATCGCCCCATTGCGCGTCATAGAGCCGGGTTCGCCCCTGAGCACGGTCGAGCAGGCGGGCCTGATTGGCCTCGTTCTCCAGCATCAGATGCACGCGCCGGTCCGGCAGCTGACTGCGAACCGTCTCGGCAAGCTCGATCAGGAAATGGCGGTCGGAATCGTCCTTCAGGGCGTGAACGGCGTCGAGCCGCAAGCCGTCGAACCCGTAGTCGCGCAGCCACATCAACGCGTTCTCGATCAGGAACTCGCGCACGAACGCACCGTCGTGTCCCTCGAGGTTGACGGCAGGGCCCCAGCCGGTGCTGTGGCGCGCGGTAAAGAAACTTTCCGCATAGAGGTGCAGATAGTTCAGCTGCGGTCCGAAATGGTTATAGACAACATCGAGATAGACCATGATGTCGAGGGCATGCGCCGCGCGTAACAGCCGCTTGAGGTCTTCCGGCCTGCCGTAGCGCGCATTCGGCGCATTCAGCAGCACGCCGTCATAGCCCCAATTGTGCCGGCCGGGGACATCATTGAGCGGCATCAGCTCGATTGCGGTAATGCCGAGATCGCGCAGATAGGGCAACTTCTTCTCGACGCCGGCATAGGTGCCCTCCTCACTGAAGGTGCCGACGTGCAACTCGTAGATCACGGCCTCCGCCCAAGGGCGGCCGGGATAGAGCACCGAGTCTCGGAACGCCGCAGTGTCCACCACCTCGCTCGGGGCCCCGACGTCGTCCGGCTGGAAGAACGAGGCGGGATCGGGAACGACCAGGTCTTCGTTGATCCTGAACTGATAGCGCGTGCCGACATGCGCGGCGGGACTCAACGCCTGGTACCAGCCATCGTGGTCGCGCATCATCCGGAGTGGCGGCCGGCCGGCTTCGAGCAATTCGACCGATTGCGCCGTCGGCGCCCACAGATTGAAGCAGACCCCGTGGTCGAGGCATCGAGGGCCGTGGTGTCGCGCTGGCCCAGCCATTCCCAAACTGTGACTCAAACCTGGCCGCCTTTGCGTGCATGGCTGGAAGTTACGGCACGCTTCGCGAGGCTCGATTTTACGATCGCTTGAGCATGCTCAACGGGAGAAGCCGAGATGTGGGCATTCGTTCCTCAGGCCGGCGCCACACCGATGCGCCATGTGCGTTGTGTGCACTTTTGGGCCGAGGTGCGGCGACGATGGCTTGGGGAAGATCAAGTTGCAAACAGGGAACGGAATCGCCGGGGCGACGGTTGCAACTCCACACGGGAGTTTTCGTCATGCGCCGCTCGAAGCCACAGCCGATCCGCAACAAGCTCGACCTGGCCGACCGTACTCAGGTGCGCCTCGTCAGAAAGCGTCTCGGACTATCCGACGCAGAGCTGACCAGCATCGTCGAGCGGATTGGCAACTCGATTGCGGCTATCAGCAAGGAGGCGGCGCTGCAAAGGGCAACCACGCTGCCGAAGCCGGACGATGTGCCTCCTGTCGCGGTGATTACTTCTGCGACCGTCGGCGAGCAGGCGACGCGGAAGTGACGGCAACCTCACCAAATTCTTCAGGGGCTATTCGGGGGCAGCGATGGATCAAACGGTACATTCAGACGACACCCTGACGCGGGCGGCCTCGAGCCTGCGCCGCTCCCGCATCAGCGAGGGCAAGCCGTTTCCGCTCGGCGCCACCTGGGACGGGCTCGGCGTCAATTTCGCGCTGTTTTCAGCCCATGCCACCAAGGTCGAACTCTGCCTGTTCGACGACAGCGGCGAAACCGAACTGGAGCGGATCGAACTCCCCGAATATACCGACGAAGTCTGGCACGGCTATTTGCCCTCGGCCCGCCCCGGCACCGTCTATGGCTACCGCGTCCATGGCCCCTACGAACCCGACGCTGGACACCGCTTCAATCCCAACAAGCTCGTGCTCGATCCCTACGCCAAGCAGCTGGTCGGCCGGTTGCGCTGGGGACCGGAGCTGTTCGGCTACCAGCTCGACCATGCCGACAAGGATCTCTCCTACGACGAACGCGACAGCGCGCCCTTGATGCAGAAATGCCGTGTCATCGACCCGGCCTTCACCTGGGGCGCCGCGCGCAAGCCGGAAGTGCCGTGGGAGCGGACGATCGTCTACGAGATGCACGTCAAGGGGTTTACCCAGTTGCATCCGCTGGTGCCCGACGCAGACCGCGGCACGTTCTCCGGTCTCGCGCACTCGGAAGTTCCGGCCTACCTGCGCTCGCTTGGCATTACCAGTGCAGAATTGTTGCCGATCCATGCCTTCGTTGACGACAGCTATCTGGTCGAGAAAGGCTTGCGCAATTACTGGGGCTACAACTCCCTTGCCTTCTTCGCGCCGGAGCCGCGTTACCTCAGGACGCCGTTCGCGAACGAATTCAAGGCCATGGTCAACCAGTTCCACGCCCATGGCATCGAGGTCATCCTCGACGTCGTCTACAATCACACCGCTGAAGGAAACGAGCTCGGCCCAACCCTCTCGTTCAAGGGCATCGACAACGCCAGCTATTACCGCCTGCTGCCGGACCAGCAGCGCTACTACATCAACGACACCGGTACCGGGAACACGGTGAACCTGTCGCATCCACGCGTGCTGCAACTGGTCGCGGATTCCCTGCGCTACTGGGCGACCGAGATGCGGGTCGACGGTTTCCGCTTCGATCTCGCCACCATCCTGGCGCGCGAACCTTACGGGTTCGATGAAGGCGGCGGCTTCCTCGATGCCTGCCGGCAGGACCCCGTGCTTTCCAGCGTCAAGCTGATCGCCGAGCCCTGGGACATCGGTCCGGGCGGCTATCAGGTCGGTCAGTTTCCGCCGGGATGGGCGGAGTGGAACGACAAGTTCAGGGACACCGTGCGCGCCTTCTGGAAGGGCGATGAGGGATCGATCGCGGACTTCGCCAAGCGCGTGTCCGGATCCGGCGATCTCTTCAACAAGCGCGGCCGCCGGCCATGGGCCAGCGTCAACTTCGTCACAGCCCATGACGGCTTCAATCTCAATGACCTCGTCTCGTACAACGACAAGCACAACGAAGCCAATGGTGAGGATAATCGCGACGGCCACAGCAACAATCATTCCTGGAATTGCGGCGCCGAGGGACCGACGGACGATCCGGACATCACGGCGCTGCGCGAGCGCCAAAAGCGCAATCTGCTGGCGACCATGCTGTTGTCGCACGGCACGCCTATGCTGCTTGCAGGCGACGAATTCGGACACACCCAACACGGCAACAACAACGCGTACGCCCAAGACAACGAGATCACATGGCTCGACTGGCTCCGCATCACCGCAAATGGCCGCAGCCTTCGCGAATTCACGCGCAAGCTGATCGCCACGCGTAAGGCATTTCCGATTCTTTACCGCAGCCGCTTCCTGGTCGGCTCCCACAATGAAGAGCTGGACGTGAAGGACGTGACGTGGCTCGCGCCGTCCGGGGAGGAAATGACGACGGACCAGTGGCAGGACGGTAACGCCAAATGTTTCGGCCTGCTGCTCGACGGCCGCGCCCAGGAGACCGGGATCAAGCGCCGCGGCTCGGACGCAACCATGCTGCTGATCTACAACGCCCATTACGACGTCGTGAATTTCACCTTGCCCGCAGTCGCCGAGGGACGCAGCTGGATCGGGTTGATCGACACCAATCAACCGGAGGGGCAAATGCCCGCATTCGAGTTCGGGCACGTTTATGCGATGACGGGGCGATCCCTCGTGGTGTTCGGTCTCGCCACCGAAACCATCGCCACGCGCCGCCTGCGCCAGGGCCTCGGCGCGCTGCTGGACGTCGTGGAGGCGCCGCTGCCGGGGTAGTTGGTCGTGACACGGTGAGCCGACGCTTTCGAGTTGATGACGACAGGGAACGCACGCAGGTTATCGGCGTTCGAGTAGATGGGGCATCAGTCGGAGAACACCGAGATGAAGTTCACAGGTGCCGTTATCCTCGCCGCTCTCGCGCTGCCTGGAGCAGCCTGGGCGCAGGCCAGCAAGCCTGACGTTTCGTCCGCGCCGAGCGCGCAGAATTCGGGTGCCGGCATTGCCGGGCAGCCCGGCAACAAGAACGGGCCGGCCGCAAAGCCTGGTGAGACCGTTGGATCGAGTTCGACGAGCTCCACTGGCAACACCGCCGTGCAGTCGCAGGACCCGTCGAATATTCAGGGCGCGCCAGGCAACAAGAATGGGCCGCCCGCCAAGCGTCCGGACCAACGCTAAACGAATACGCCCACAATCCTGCCGATCGACTTCGAACGACCTGCGCCCGATATCATCGGCGCAGGTCGTTTCGCGAGGAACGAACGCTAAAGCCGCCCGTTCGGAAGACATCCTCTTTCCTGTCCTTCCAATACGAGAGTCCCCACCATGTATCACCACGTCAAGAAGCTGATGTTCACCGTTCGCGTCGACGAGCCGGATCCCCGCTTCGGCAACATGCTGCTGGAGCAGTTCGGCGGCGCCAATGGCGAGCTCGCCGCCGCGATGCAGTACTCGATCCAGGGGGTGAACTGCGAGGATCCCGATCGCAAGGACCTGCTGATGGACATCGGCACCGAAGAGCTCAGCCATCTGGAAGTGGTCGGCACGCTGGCGCGGATGCATCTCAAGCCGTCGAAGTTCGACCGCCAGGCGGCCGAAGCCGATCCCCTCATCGCCATCGCCGGCGGCGGCGGCGTCAATCTCTTCAACTCCCAGGGCAATGCCTGGACCGCCGACTATCTGAAGATCACCGGCGAGCTTGACGTCGATCTGCGCAGCAACATCGCCGCGGAGGCGCGGGCCAAGATCGTCTACGAGCGGCTGATCAATTTCTGCGACGACGCCGGCAGCAAGGACGCGCTGCAGTTCCTGATGACCCGCGAGATCACGCACATGAAGGCGTTCGCGCTCGCGCTCGAGAGCATGGGCAAGCCAGCGTTCAGCATCGGCCGCATCGCGCCGACGCCCGGCCTCGTGGACCAGTTCTTCAACGATTCCACCGGCGCCGGCGACCATGGCGAGATCGACACGCGCGGCCCGTGGAACGAGGGCGGCGACTGGGTGTTCACGGAGTCGCCGGCGATCCAGGCGGGCGAACCGGGTCCGGCCTCGGCCATCGTCACCGAGAGCTCGCCGCCCGCGGACGAAGCGGGTCTCGGCGATCTGCTCATCAACGAGCTGCGCGATATCCTGCATGCCGAGAAGCAATTGACCAAGGCGCTTCCCAAGATGGCGGAGGCCGCCCGCTTCGATCAGTTGCGCGAGCTGTTCGAGCAGCACCTCGCCGAGACCGAAGCGCAGGTCGAGCGCATCAACGAATGCTTCGAAATGCTCGGCAAATCCCCCCGCGCCAAGCCCTGCAAGGGCATGATGGGCCTCGTCGAGGAAGGCCAGGAGATCATGGCCGAGGGCGAGGACAAGGAGGACGCGGCGGCCGACCTCGCCCTGATCGGCGCAGCGCAGCGCGTCGAGCATTACGAGATCGCGGGCTACACCACGGCGCGCAACCTCGCCCAGCAGCTTCGCCACAGTGCCATTGTCGCCCTGCTGTCGAAATCGCTCGCCGAGGAGGAGAACGCCGATCAGCTTCTCAACCAGGTGGCTCGCTCGCTGATGTCGGTGGCGAAAATGCCGGCGGCAGTCGAGCAGACCGAATGATCCCTAGCCGTCCAGCAGGTCGAGAAACTCCTCGACCCGGCTGAACGGATCCTGGTCGCGGCGGCCGGCGTGAACAACGCGGTCGCCGTCGCGCTGCAGCGCCCCCGTCTGCGACTTCGCCCTCGATTTCCGTAGTCGCCCCGGCAGGAACGTCGCGGCGACGGCCTCGGGCCCGACATCGAGCCTGACGATACCGCGCTGCTTGCAATCGATCCGCAGCCTGGCGGAGGCGAAGAAGTCGCGGGCCTCCGGCGGCAGCCTGCCGAAACGACGCGAGATCTCCTCTTCCAGATCTTCCAGATCGTCGTCGCTCCGGCACCTGGCAGCGCGCCCATAGATCTCGAGCCGGACCGCCTCGGATTGCACGTAGCCTTCAGGCAGCATGTCGGCGAGCGGCATATTGAGATCGGGCACCCACAGATCGGCCCCGGTATCGCTGCCTCGCTCGGACGCGCGCTTCAGCAGATGACTGTAGAGCACCGGTCCGAACACCTGGACATGCCCGGACTGCTGTTCCGAGAACAGATCGCCGGCGCCCCTGAGGTCGAGGTCGCGCTCGCTGATCGCAAAGCCGGCCCCGGGCTTGCTGAACTCCTCCAGTACCGCCAGGCGCTTCTCGGACTGCTCCGAGGTCGATTCCGTCAGCAGATGAGCAAAAGCGCGCGTGCCGCCGCGTCCCACCCGTCCCCTGAGCTGATGCAGCTGCGCAAGCCCGAACTTTTCGGGCCAGCACACCACGATGGTGTTCGCGCGCGGAATATCGAGACCGCTTTCCACGATATTGGTCGCCAGCAGCACATCCGCCTCGCCATCGACGAAACTCATCATGCGATCGTCGATCTCGTCCACGGGCAGTCTGCCGTGAAGACAGACGATGCGCAGCTCCGGCGCCACCGATTGCACCCGCGCCAGCATCGGCTCCAGATCCTGGATGCGTGGGCAGATCAGGAAGCTCTGACCGTGCCGCCTGCGCTCACGGAGCAGCGCTGCGGCAATGGCAGCATCGGACAGCGGCGCGATCCTGGTCACGATGGGAAGGCGATGAACCGGCGGCGAGGCGATCACGCTGAGGTCCCTGAAGCCGGCAAGACCCGCCGCGAGCGTGCGCGGGATCGGCGTGGCGCTCATCCACAGCGAATGGGCCCCCTTGGCGAGGCCTGAAAGCTTCGCCTTCTCGGCCGCCCCGAAATGCTGCTCTTCGTCGATGATGACGAGGCCGAGTTCGGCGAACTTCACGTCCTTTGCCGCAAGCGCCTGCGTGCCGACCACGACTTTCAGCGTGCCGCGCCGCAGCCCCTCCTTGGTCTCTCGCGTCTCCGGGCCTGAACTGGCCCGCGACAGGCTTCCCACCTCGATGCCGAGAGGGCCGAATCGCTTGCGGAAGGTTTCGACATGCTGCCGCGCCAGCACGGTCGTCGGCGCCGCGATCGCCACCTGCTTGCCGGACAGCGCCACTGCGGCCGCCGCCCGCAGCGCGACCTCGGTCTTGCCGAAGCCGACGTCACCGCAGATCACCCTGTCCATGGGATGGCCCGCCGCAAGATCGTCGAGGACGTCTTGAATCGCCTGGGCCTGGTCCACTGTTGTGAAATAGGGGAACCGCGCGACGAATTTTTCGTAAGCTGGCCCCGGCGGCACCAGTTTCGGTGCACGACGGCGGAGGCGCTGGCTGATGTGTTTGGCGAGCGCCTTGGCGGCGACCTGGATTTCCGCTTCCGCCTCGGTGCGCCGCGCCCACCAGCTGCTACCGTCCGCCTTGTCCAGCGTCAGCTTGCCGGGCTCGCCGGCATAAGGCCAGATCACGGCAAGATCGGAGGGCGGTACGAGCACGGCATTGTCGCCCGCGAATTTGAGCCTGATCATCTCGCGTCGCGATCCCTTGCCCATATCCAGGGTCTGCAAGCCATCGAGCACGGCGAGCCCGCGTTGCAGATGGACGATAGCGGCGCCCTTTTCCGGCACGTCGGGATAATCGAAAGCCGGATTCCAGGCGCGCGCCATCGGCTGCGGATGATGGGCTCGGCTGCCGAGCACGTCGGACGCGGTCACGACGACGAGCGGCTTGCGGCCGGCGCCAATGAACCCCGCGTCGAAATCGGCCAGCAGCGCGCCTTCGCGGCTCCGTGCCTTCGTCACCTCGCTCCAATCGGCCAGGCGCTCCGCCTTGATGCCGCTCATGCGCTCCATCGCGCGAAGGTCGTCCTCGACGGCCGCGACGAACAGCAGCCGCGATCCGCCGCGCTGCATGTCGGCGACGAAGGCGCGAAGCGCCTTGCGAGGCGAGGCCAGCTTCGAGAACTCCGGCGTCGAGATGAAGGCCGTCTTGCGCGGCAGCACGCTGATGCGCTTCTTCAGCTGCTTCCAGTCCGCCTGCCCCAGATATTCGCGTTCCGCATCCCTGCGGCCGGCAGCGTCCTCGATCGTGCCCAGCCAGCTCTCGGCGTGAGCCGATACCCCGGCATCCGCGATCCATCGCGCGCGGCTGCAATAATCAGGCAGTGTCGCCCGCTGTCCGCGCGTAGCTCCCAGAGCGATCCGCTCGGACATGGGATCTATGATCAATTCCGGGGTCTCGTAGACGACCTCGTGCTCGATAGGATCAACCGCGACGATCTTGCGGATCGTGTCGCCGGAATGCTCGATCCGGAAGGGAGCGAGTGCGCCGGCGGGAAACACTTCGAACGTCTTGCCATGGAACAGGACACCGCCCGGATACTCCGCCTCTTCGTCGAGATCGTAGCCGAGAGCTTCCAGCCGCGTCTCCAGCTCGGTCTCGGAATAGGGCGCGCCCACCTTCAGCGTGAGGCTCGACCGCGACCAGCTCGCCGGCAGCGGCAGCCGTTCCATGATGGCTTCCGCGGTGGACACCAGGAAGACGGGCTTCTTTGTCTTGGCGAGACGCCGCAGCACCGAGCTGCGCCGGCCCGCGATCTCGCGGGAGGGCTCGAGGCCGTCGAAGGGCAGCGTGTTCAGGCGCGGAAACACCAGCACGTCGACCGAGAGATCGAGGGCGTGGATCACGCCGCCCAGCCGCTCCGCCCTACTCTCGTCGTCGCAGAGGAAGACGAGGCCGTCGCGGCCGGACTTCTCCCACTGCTCGAGCAGATGCAGCGCCAGCATGCCGAGCGGCGATGAGGAGGCGACCGCGGAACGCGAGGCGCTCTTGTCCGGGCGCTTGCTTGTCGAGCTGGTACTTTTCGACCTCTTGCTTTTCGAACTCGTGCTCTTCGCGCTCTTGCTTATCGAGCCTACGCTTGTCGAGCTCTTGCTTTTTGTCTTTATCGCGCCGGTCGTGGCCCGGGCTTTGCTGGTGGGCGCCAATGTGTATCCAACTTTGTTTCGCAAATAGAGGCGAGCGACGACGAGCCCTCCCGTCGAGCTCCGTCGATAACGCGCCTCGGGCTTGAGCGCCCACTGACGTCATTACAATTTTGCAATTGCGTTGAAAAGCAGAGACAGGGGGCAAAGGCAAGCGGCCTGAACGGGCAGAAGGCTAACGGGCAGGCGGCTATTGCAGAACCTTCGGCAGCACCACGACCACGTCCACGCTCTGCGCGAGGATGTGCGTGGCGACCACAGCGAGCTGGTGCGAGAACTCGTCCTCGATCTCGGCCGCGCAGTCTTCGTCGCTGGCAATGGCAAACAGCAGATTGCCGTCGATTTCGTCGAACCGGATGCCGGCGAAGAGGCGATCGAAAATCTCGGCGCCCGCGATGTACGCGATTCGCGCTTGGATGGCCTGGTCCTCGACGAGCGACAACTTCCTCATGGAGGCAACATATGGCCGCACCACCCGAATGCAAGAGCAGGAGAGCGCTGGCGCGGCGTGCCTTGCGAACTATATTGGTGGCATCGTCCCGCCTGATCGCCGTTTGCCCTTGAGGAAATCCTTGATTCTGTTCCTGCTGCTGATCTTCCTGCCGATCGGCGTGTCGGCCGGCCGCTATTATTTGCGCGGCGACGGCCGCGGCAATTGGCAGACGGCGGATCGCTCCAGCGCCGGCCTGCTGCCGCCCGCATCGGCCAATCCGGATGCGCTGATCCGAGTGTTCGCCGCGCGCACCGTGCGCTGGCGCAGTATTTTTGCCGTCCACACCTGGATCGTCGTCAAGGAGAAGGGCGCCACAACCTATAGCCGATACGACTACACGGCCTGGGGCGACCCTGTTCGCAGCAACGGCTTTCCGCCCGACGGCCGCTGGTTCGGAGCCCTCCCGGAAACGGTGGTCGCCGTCGATGGCGCGCGGGCCGAAGCGCTGATTCCGAAGATCCGTGCCGTCATCGAGAATTACAAGTTCCGCGCCTATGGCGACTACAGCGCCTGGCCGGGACCGAATTCCAACACCTTCGTGCAGGCGGCGCTGGATGCTGTTCCCGAGCTGCGTGCCGTGCTGCCGCCGACCGCTATCGGCAAGGACTTTCCCTACAGCGGACGCTGGGCCGGCATCACGGCGTCCGGCACCGGGCTCTACGCCTCGCTGTCGGGCTATCTCGGCATGACCATCGGCTGGGTCGAAGGGGTCGAGATCAATTTCCTCGGCGCGGTGCTCGGCCTCGACATCCGCCGCCCCGCGCTGAAGCTTCCCGGCATAGGCCGCCTGGGTGTCGCGGCTGGCGCGTAACGCGATGACGGAGCAGTCCCGTCAACGTCGGTCACCTCCCAAGCTTCCCGACATCGTCCTTCCAATGTGTGCTTCAGGTCACAGCAGAATCGAGCGCCTTGGCCTAGACTGAACTTGCATGGCCGCAAACAAGGTAACGGCGGTACGCACCAGGCTGGAGAGGCGACCAACAGCTACGAACTTTTGAGGCCGCCAGGGTGAAGAACTCGGCGGCTTTTTCTCTGTCCGGCGAACGCGCGGACGAACCTTGTTCGCTGCCGAGGTGGCTACCGGAAGCGCCAGCTTCTATCGTTTCTCTGGCGGATCCGAGAGCTTCCGCTGATCGCGCTCTTGTTCGATCTGCCGTTCCGCTTCGACCCAGAACTCCACATCGCGATCGGCCGGGTGACCGGCTTGCTCCCAGAGCTCGTACGCGCGCGCTCGCACCTTGCCGCGCCGCATCATGCGAAGAAGCTTTTGCTTCAGCTCCTCGGCGAAGCTCCTGAATCGCTCGACGGTGGTTTCGTCTTTGACGAGCGCAGCCGCTCGCGTTGCGAGTTCGATCTGGTGCTCTATCTTTTGCCGCTCGTCCACCGCAAACCCCGCCGTAGCCACGGGCCTGCGTCGCAGCCCGTGCTGCTCACATCCTCAATTCCTGCTGGAAGGCTCTGTTCCGCCTTCAATGCCAGGTCCTTCAATGCCACGTCGTGTCCGCTTCGACGATCACCGCCCTTGTTTCGGGATCTTCCGTCGTGTTGCAGGTGCAGGGCATGCCCGCACCGCAGCGGCAGCCGCCCAGTTCCTCACTCCAGGCGCGGAGCGGGTGGTTTTCGCAGACCCATCCCAGACCATAGCAGAATGGGCATCTCTTGTTGGTCACAGCGTATCCGGCGTCCGCATGGGGTTCGACTTGTCCTCGTTGCGCAACTCCTGCTCGGCCGCGTGCCAGAACTCTTCCTCGCGGCCTTCCGGCTTGCCCGCCTGTTCCCACAGGCGGTGCGCGCGTTCTCTGATGTCGTGATCGGTCGGCTCCGGCATTGCATCTCCTGCGAAGAGACACGGCCCCACCCTGGGGGGTATGGGGGCTTGGAGGCGGGGCCGTGCAGGCCAGCAAATCGGCGGCGACGCTGGCCCGCTGAGTCAAGCCTCGATGGTGCGCAAGAGTTCCTAGCGAGACGTTGCCATCAGCCGAAATCCGCGATGCGGGCGTCGAGCGCAAAGATGCTTTGATAGACTTCCGGCTCGCTCGCCCCGGCCATGACGTCGGGCGCAAGCTCGCTCGCCCGCTGCAAGGCAGCCTGCAACGAGGCGACGTCGAGCGCCTCGATCAGCAAAAGCCCCGCGAAGAACCCCTCGTTCTTCCGCATGCCCTTCTCAGCGGTCGGCACCGATGTCCGCGCCTCGTCGGTCGCGCCGATCTGCACCGCGGCAACCCCGTCGCACGCAACGAGCGCCTGAGCCAGACCTTGGGGATATTTCGGCAATGTCTCGATCCGGAGCGCCACGATCGATGCGCCCTCGCCCCGCCCTGCCCGCGCGATCATGACGCCCCCGCCCCGCATGAAATTGCCGAGCTTCGGCATGATACGCTGGGACCACGGCGTCGGTGCGTTGAGGCGCGCCAGATAGGCCTCGCCGTCGAGGACCTCCGGCGTCTCCAGCTCATACAGAATGAAGAAGCGGCTGATGTCGTCCCTTGCCGCGCGGAAGACACGCGATGCCAGGAAGCCCTTCGTCGTCACGCGCTCGGTCGTGTGCTCGCGCGTCAGCCAGTGCCGGTAGTCGGTCAGGTCGTGAGCCTCGACGTCGCTCCAGATGGCGAGAAATCCCGTGCCGCGCATCCCGCCCTCCATGCCTACGCCTTGCCGCCGGCCGCAAGCCCGTGCAGAGCCGGTGCGATGGCCTCAGGCAATTGGCCCAGCCGTTGGACCGCCGCGAGCATCGCGGCGAGATAACCATAGGGACCCAGGCCGCAAATGACCGCCGTGCAAGCACTCGACGTGATCGAGTGGCGGTGCAACTCGTCCCGCGCGTGGATGTTCGAGATGTGCACCTCGATCTTCACACCCTCGAAAATCTTCAGCGCATCGATCAGCGCGATCGAGGTGAATGAATAGGCCGCGGGATTCATGATGATGGCGTCCGCGTTGCCATGGGCGGACTGGATCAGGCTGACGAGTTCGCCCTCCATGTTCGATTGATGGAACGACATCGAAACGCCGAGCTGGTCGGCCAGCGCGCGGCAGCTCGCCTCGATCTCATCGAGCGTCGTCGAGCCGTAGATGTGGGGCTCGCGGATGCCGAGGAAATTGAGATTGGGTCCGTTGAGGATCATGATCCTTGCGGCCATTTTCGCTTGTCCTTCTTTTGTTGCCGACGCCTCTAGCCGCTGAACCACTTGGCCGGGATCGTCACCAGTCCCGGGAATAGCACCATCGCGAACAGGACGATCAGTTGCGCGATCAAGAAGGGCCAGACGCCCTTGATGATATCCTCCATGCTGATCCTGGAGACGCCGCAAACCACATTCAGCACGATACCGACCGGTGGCGTGATCAGGCCGATGGCATTATTGATGATGAAGAGAACACCAAAGTAGACGGGATCGATGCCCGCCGCCTTGACGATCGGCATCAGGATCGGCGTGAGGATGAGGATGGTCGGCGTCATGTCGAGGGCCGTCCCGACGATCACCACCACGACCATGATCGCAAGCATCAGGAGCGTGTTGTTGCCCATGAAGGGCTTCAGCAGGGTAACGATCTGTGTCGAAATCTCGGACACAGTGATGAGCCAGGACGATACCAGCGCCGCTGCCACGAGAAACATCACGATACTCGTCGTCAGCGCAGAGGAGACGAACACCTCGTAAAGCTGCGACAGCTTCAATTCCCGATAGATGCAGGTCGCGACGAAAAGCGAATAGACGGCGACGACGACTGCGGCTTCCGTCGGCGTGAAGATGCCGAAGCGCAGGCCGACCACGATGATGACCGGCAGCATCAATGCCCAGAAGCCGTCGACCACCGCTTTCACCATTTCCGAGAGCGATGCTCTTGGCGGGGGCGTCAGGTTCTCACGGCGCACCACCCACCACCAGGCCAGGCAGAGCCCTGCCCCGAGCAACATCCCGGGGACGATCCCCGCCAGAAACAGTTTCGAGATCGACACCCCCGCGGCGACACCGAAGATGACGAACCCGATGCTGGGCGGAATCACGGGCGCGATGATGCCGCCGGCCGCCACCAGACCCGCCGCGTAGGATTTCTTGTGGCCCGCCGCCACCATCATCGGCACCAGCAGGGCGGCCAGAGCCGCAGCGTCGGCTGCCGCGGAGCCCGAGAGCGACGCAAGGATGCAGGACGCGAGGATCGTCACGTAACCAAGTCCGCCGCGAAAATGCCCGACCGCGACGAGCGCAACGTTGACGATTCGCTTGGCCAGACCGCCCTTGTTCATGACCTCGCCGGCGAGCATGAAGAATGGAATGGCCATCAGCGGAAAGCTGTCCGCGCCGTTGATGACGTTCTGCGCCACGATCTGGGCGTCGAACATGTCGATCGTGCTCATCAAGGCCACGCCGCAGACGATCAGCGCAAAGGCGATCGGCATGCCCAGCGCCATGGCGCCGAGCAGCGAGAAGGTGAAGACGGCGATCGTCATGGCGTGATCCCGGTGATTTCCAGGATGTGAGCGCCGGGCGGCACGATACGAGGAGACAGCATCAGTGCTCCTCCGATTCCCTGACGGCTACCATGTCGGCTTCGCTGGCCTGTCCGGACATGACGCGGAACAGGTCGTAGAGAAGGATCACTCCGGCCGAAACGCCGAAGATCACGCCCACGCCATAGAAGATGCCGAGCGACAGGCCGGTCGCCGGGGCGCGGTCGTCGATATTGATGATCGTCTGCCGCCAACTTCCCGAGAGCAGAAGCCAGTCGGCGAACAGCATCAGGACGTAGCTGACGATGAAGCAGATGCGTTTGCCGTAAGCCGGCAGCATCCGCACAAGGCTATCGACGCCGAGATGGGCGTGCTCACGCATTGCCACGACCGCACCGAGGAAAGTCAGCCAGACCAGGAGCCAGCGCGACAGCTCCTCGGAAATCGCAATACCGGAGTTGAAGCCGTAGCGCAGGACAACGTTGCCGAAAACCAGCACCACCATCACCGCAAGACATGCGGCGATGATGCCCTTCAGCAGGGTGCAATAGAGGTCGAGAATTCGCGCCATGCGTGCCGTCCGGGCAAAGTCGGGTTCAGAGCCGGCCCACTGGCCGGCTCTGCCTCTTGCATGCTGACGAGGTCGACTATTTCACGTCCTTGCGGATGCGATCGAGCTCGTCGTTGAACAGCTTGACCGCCTCCGGCTTGAGATTGGCGGCAATCTTGTCGACGACCGGCTGCGCCGTCTTGCGCATGCGATCGAGCTCTTCCGGCGCGACGGTGTTGTACTGCATGCCCTTCGCCTGTAATTCAGAGAGGGCCTTTTCGGTCTGAAGGCGGGTCTGCTCCTTTTGATAGCCTCGGCTTTCCTCATACGCCTCGCGCATCAGGCGCTGCTCGGTCGGCGAGAGCTTGTCCCAAAACGCCTTGCTCACCAGAATAATGTTCAGGGTGAAGGTGTGATTGGTGGCGGAAACGTATTTTTGCACTTCGTAGAACTTGTTGGAGAGAATGACCGTGAAGGGGTTCTCCTCGCCATCGACGGTGCGCGTCTCCAACGCCGAATAGAGTTCGCCGAAGGCCATCGGAACGGGATTGGCCTTGAAGGATCCGAAGGTCTCGAGATAGACCGGGTTCGGAATGACGCGGAGCTTGAGGCCGTTGAAATCCTCGACCTTGGTGATCGGCCGCGTGCTGTTGGTGACGTTGCGGAAGCCGAGGCCCCAATAGCCCAGACCGATCAGCCCCTTCGACGGCAACGTATCGAGCATCGACGTGCCGAACTTGCCGGTCCCGAGAGCATCCGCCTGCTCGATGGTCTTCACGATGAATGGAAAGTCGATGAGGCCGAACTCCGGCACGACGGTTGCGAGCGACGTCGTCGAGGCCGACAGCATTTCCTGCGTGCCGCCGCGCAGCGCGGATTGCTGCTGCAGCTCGTTGCCGAGCTGCGAGGCCGCGAACTCACGAATCTTCATCTTGCCCCCGCTCTTCGCCAGCAGGATCTCCGCAAATTTCTGCACCCCCGCGCTGACGGGGTGATCGGTGTTGTTCAGGTGTCCCCACCTGATCGTGCGCTCCTGAATGTCCTCAGCGGATGCACCGACCGTCAGCGCCACGCAGATCGCCGTCGCAGACAGCGCCCGTACCAACAAGCTCATTTTGACCTCCCTGTTCGATCGGGGCACGACGGCGGCTTCAGCCATTCTTTTCTGCACCCTCAGGTCAATCAAAAAACATAACTACATTTTTTGGTCAAATGATAAATCGCAATTCATCCGATATTTTTGATTACGTCTGTTGGTAGGCGTCTGCTATATTGCTGGTAACATTGATGGTTCGGCCGCCCACCACGGGCGTTGCGCGCATATTGCGGGATCGGAGAGCATGACGTCACTCGAGGGGCGCCCTTTGTCGGCGGGCGACAGCGGTTATCAGCGGATTCGATCCGACATCATTTTCGGCGTGCTGACGCCGTCCGGACGTCTCAAGCTCGACGCCATGAAGGAGGACTACGGCGTCAGCATCTCCACGCTGCGCGAGATCCTCAATCGGCTGACCTCGGAGGGATTCGTGGTCGCGGAGGGCCAGCGCGGCTTCGAGGTGGCGCCGATATCCATCCAGAACCTGCGTGAACTCGCCGGCCTGCGCATCCTGCTGGAGCAGCATGCAATGGCCGAGTCGTTTCGTGCCGGCGACGTCGAGTGGGAGGGCCGCGTGGTGTCCGCGCATCACAAGCTGGCGGCCACCGAACGCACCGTCCTCAAGGAGGGGGACGATCCCGAGCTGCGCAAACGCTACGACGGCGAATTCCACCAGGCTCTCATCTCGAATTGCGGTTCGCGCGAGCTGATGCAGACCCACGCGATCGTGTTCGACAAATATTTCCGCTATGCGCTGCGCTACCGCGGCGCAGAGACGATCAACCAGCACAAGGCGCTGCTCGAATGCGCCCTCAAGCGCGACATCAAAAGCGCCAAAACCGTGCTCACCGATCACATCAACGGGTGCGTCGCGCACGCCCTCGCCTCCTGGAACGAGGATTGATCGTCCGCGGCCTGACGTCGTTCGGAGACAGCGCTCGTCGCTGCAATCGGATTTCGGGATGACTCCTGACATGATTCCCGCATATCGGGTCGAGACCGCGGTCGCCGCAGGCGACATCCTCGGCGAGACGCCATTGTGGTGCGACCGCTCCCGCAAGCTGTGGTGGGTCGACATCGACCGGCGGCTGCATCAATCCTTCGATCCGGCGACCGGCGCGCATCAGGTTGTTCCGTACGCGTGCAACTTCCTCGGCAGTCAGGCCTTGACGGCAGATGGCTCCCACCTGCTCGCGCAGGATCTGGGGCTTTATCGCCGCGCGTCCGATGACGATCCTCCAGGTCAGCTCTGCGAGGTCGAAAGCGGCCCCGACAATCGCCTGAACGACGGGCGCGTCGACGCGCGGGGCCGGCTATGGATCGGCACCATGGACAACCAGCTGCATCGGCCGAACGGAGCGCTGTATCGGGTGGAGGCGGACGGCCGGACGGTGCGCATGTTCGGCGACGTCATCGTGACGAACGGAATTGCGTTCTCACCCGACAATCGCACGCTCTATTTCACGGATACGAGGCGATACCGCACCTGGCAATTCGACTTCGATCTCGATAACGGCGTGATTAGCAACAGACGGTTGTTCGCGGATTACAGCGCCTCCGGCGAGAGGCCCGACGGCGCGTGCATCGACATTGCGGGCGGACTGTGGACCGCATTCTTCTCCGGCGGCCGGGTGGTGCGTTATCGGCCGGACGGCCGGATCGATACCGTCATTCGGGTGCCGGCGACCAATCCGACCTGCGTATGCTTCGGCGGAGCCGATCTGAAGACCCTGTTCGTGACGACGGCGAGAAAGTTTCTTGATCGCGAGCAACTGGGCCGCGAACCCCAGGCGGGTCATGTTCTGGCCATCGATGGCATCGCACAGGGACTTCCAGAACACCGCTTCGGCAATTCATCCTGAGCGCCTGCCACCGAGACGTCGCGGCACATGACGCGACCAGGCATTCAAACAGCGGACATGATTTCTCGTTCTCGCGGCGCGTTTCGCCCGAGCTTTGCTTCGTCACTCCGCCCTCATATCCAAGAGGGCGCAGGGAAGGCCGGGTGCCGGCTGGCACCCGCGGTCCGCTGCGCGAAAAGCACACGCAGGAAAACCGCACAGCAGCATACAGGTGTAGCCAATCACTCGGCCTTCCCTGCGCGACGGTTGGACGGCTTATGCCGTGCTCTCCCGGGAGCCGAGTTCTCTTTGGCCTCCCTCGCCTCGCGAATTTGGATGATGCTGTCTGCCCGGTTGGGCTCGCACACACCTCCGCGAAAGCTTGACCGTAGCAACGACGGCCAGGACCACACGGTTTTGCCGTACGCACGGCCCGCCATTTCGCCGCAGTTTTTCCAGCCCTGTCGACGAAGCCGAAAACTTACAGGCGAGACGAAGCCTAGCAGCGCCGCTCGTCCGCACGCGGTTGCGGGCTCACAGGGTCTACCCGCCCTGCCCGCACCATCTCGTACCGACGCTGCCGCGTCCATCGCAAGCCCGGCTCGCAATCAAGACGACAACGAGATCGCCCCTCAAGGATGAGCCGGGATGAGCGACACATACGCCGTTTCCGAATTTCGGTAAAGTGGAATATTTTTGCGGAGAGGGATTGACGGGAGAAGGGTGTGTTGCCCGACGGGCTGGGTTGCCGCTTCCCTAGAGCAAGGGATTGGCCGTTTTCCACAGAGGTCTAATCACCGCGGAGTGCCAGGGATTGCGTCACCGATACACGTTCTTATTTTGTTCGTTGGGTTAAGACTGCCCGCCATCTATTCCGGGCGCTTGACCGGGATCTGGCATCAATTTGCGGTGGACACCTGCGGGCGGTGTCGGAACTGTGTCGCGCCGTTCGTCTTGAGTCCAAGTCCCCTTATGGAGTTTTGCGTACCATGGCCCCCCGCGCGAACTGGAAAGGCTTTTTGCGTCTCTCGTTGGTCACCTGTCCCGTGGCGCTCTACCCAGCTACGTCGGAGAGCGAGAAGATCTCCTTCAACCAGCTCAACCGTCAGACCGGTCATCGGATCAAGTACCTGAAAGTCGACGCCGACACCGGCGACGAGGTGCCCAACGAGGACATCGTTAAGGGCTACCAGCTCGAGAAGGACCAGTTCATCGAGGTGACCAAGGAGGAGCTTGAGGAGATCGCGCTGGAATCCACGCGGACCATCGAGATCGATGAGTTCGTAGACAAGGCCGAGATCGATCCGCGCTACCTAATTCGCCCCTACTACATCCGTCCGGACGGAAAAGTCGGCCACGACGCCTTCGCGGTCATCCGCGAGACCATCCGCGAGATGAACAAGGTTGCGATCGGGCGCGTGGTGCTCACCAACCGAGAGCACATCATTGCGCTCGAGCCGATGGACAAGGGTCTGGTCGGCACCTTGCTGCGGTATCCCTACGAGGTTCGTAGCGAGCAGGAATACTTCGACGAGATCCAGGACGTCAAAGTGACGAAGGACATGCTCGATCTGGCCAGGCACATCGTGAACCAGAAGGCGGGATCATTCGAGCCGGAGAAGTTCGAGGACCATTATGAAAGCGCGCTGATCGAGCTCATCAACCAGAAGCGCACCGGCAAGCCGATCGTGCCGAAGGATCGGCCGAAAGGCGAGAACGTCGTCGATCTGATGGACGCGCTACGCAAGAGCGTCGGCGGGGCGGCAGCAAAGACCGAGGCTCCGAAAAAGCCTGCCAAGAAGACGAAGAAGGCTGCCGCGGCTCAGAAGGAGATGCTGATGCCGATCGCCGGTAAGAAGCTGGCTAAGGAAGCGGCGGCGAAGAAGCCGACAGCAGGGACGCGGCGGAAGTCGGCGTGAGATTGTGAAACATCCGGTGATACCCGATGGCAGTTTCGGACTGACATGGAAGAGGCCGCGCATGTCAAGGCTGAGCTGCGGCTCGGCACAGCGGGATGGAATGTTCCGCGAGTCTGCAAGGAAAGAGTTGGCGGGGTAGGTAGCCAGCTTGAACGCTACGCGCGGGTGTTGAACGCCACCGAGATCAACTCATCATTTCATAAGCCGCACCGGCGTTCGACCTATGAGAAATGGGCGAACGCGACGCCAGATGATTTCCGCTTTTCGGTAAAGGTGCCGAAGTCTGTTACTCACTCGTCACAGCTTGCGCAGGGTGAACTCGATCGGTTCATCGAAGAGAGCGCCGGACTTGGTGCGAAGCTCGGGGTTTTGCTCGTTCAGTTTGCGCCTCGCAAAATGTTCGTTGAGTCCGATGCGGAGTTCCTGTTCCGCGCGCTGCAGGAAAAGACCTCAGCCGCTCTCGCGTGCGAGCCGCGTCACGTCAGCTGGTTTACGCCCGAGGTCGGCGCCTGGCTCGGGGAACGTCGGATTGCCCGTGTCGCCGCGGATCCGGCGCGGGGGCCCGATGCCGACCTGCCGGGCGGGTGGCCTAGTCTGCGCTATTTTCGATTGCATGGAGCGCCGCGCATTTACTACTCCGCGTACGACGGGGCGTTCCTGCGATCGCTGAAGCTGCGGCTCGGTGCTGCGTCGTCATCTAGTGAGACCTGGTGCATCTTCGACAACACCGCAGCCGGCGCAGCGATCGAGAACGCACTAGACTTGCTCGCTTGAAGGGCCTTTTGGCAATAGTCCGCTGATATCCGTTACGTCGTCCAAGTTTGCCAAAGGCGTTTGAGGCTCGCACGCCATTCGAGCGGCGCGACAGCGCAGGGGACTTAATCGGGACGTGGCGGGCACTCCGGGCACGTATCGCCGATCGAATGCAAAACCTCGCGCACTTGCCCGACGGCCTGATCCGGAGATAAGCCCTCGGGTGGCTCCTGCCTGGCTATATCCAATGCGTGCTCGCGTGCATGCGGGTCGGCCCGGTCCTTCGCCCAGCCGTGCTCCTCGCATTCGTGGATGGCGCCCGCCTCCTGCAGCACGCTGAGCGCCCAGCCGCGCAGCGTTCGGATCGCCGGCCGTCTTTCCTTCGTCATCAGCATCGAGCTTGCTCCTGCCCGGACGAATCCTTTGGCCCGTCTTTTCGTTCCGAGCGGTTAGCACGCAGCAGGGATTCGCAATCGGCAGAGCTGAGGTTTGTCCCCGTGTTCCGCGGCTCTGGCACAATCGCGTCGGCTGCAGCACGGCTCAGCCGTAGGGTTCTGCCCGCTGAGAAGCGGCCACGCTTCGACTCCGGGCGCTAAACCGCTAAATGTACCCCGCCGTCTTCCCCTCCGCAGCGCGTAGCTTCATGCTCGCCAGCTTGCGAATTGGTGGGACTAATGTGGTACCAAGAGAGTCCGAGGATCGCAGGTTAGCAGGAAGTGCCTTGAGCGGCCCGAGACATAGGTGACAAAACGTACCGGACACATGGGTTACACTTTCCGCTTTTGTTCTGCGGGAGGTGTGGATGCCGTGGAAAGCGAGTTCGGTCATGGAAGAACGCCTTCGCTTTGTGGCCAGGCTTCTGGATGGGGAAGCCATGACGGATGTGTGCCGGGAGTTCGGCGTATCCCGCAAGACCGGCTATAAGATTTTCGATCGCTACAAAGAGCAGGGGCTGGCCGCCCTGAGCGATCGGTCCAGACGGCCGGTACGCTATGCCAATCAGCTCCCGGAGCAAATCGAGGGTCTGATTGTCCGCCTCAAAGCCGAGAAACCGCACTGGGGCGCGCGCAAGATCCGCGAACTGCTGGTCCGGCGGCTCGATGGCGATGTCAGGATTCCGGCCAAAAGCACCATCCATGCGGTGCTCGATCGCCATGGCCTGGTCAAGCGTGGCGGCGGGCCGCGCCACCGCGCGCGCGGCACGCCGCTGTCCACGGGTACCGGACCCAATGATTTGTGATGCACCGACTTCAAGGGCGAGTTCAAGCTCGGCAATGGCCGCTACTGCTATCCGCTCACCGTTACCGATCATGCCTCGCGCTTCCTGTTGTTGTGCGAAGCGCTCGATTCAACGCGTGAAGACCCTGTAATTACTGCCTTCGAGCGTTTGTTCCTCGAGCGCGGCCTGCCGCTCGCCATTCGCTCCGACAACGGCGTGCCCTTCGCCAGTCCCAACGCCTTGTTCAACCTCTCCAAGCTCTCGGTGTGGTGGCTCCGACTTGGTATTGCAATCGAACGCATCAAGCCGGGCCACCCGCAACAGAACGGCCGTCATGAGCGCATGCACCTCACCCTCAAAAAGGAAACCACCCGGCCGCCGGGCGGCAATAGCTTGCAGCAGCAGGAACGCTTCGATGCCTTCGTCCGCGAGTTCAACTCCGAACGCCCGCACGAGGCCCTCGATCAAGGCGAAGTACGGTTCCGTCCGCATGTACTGGACCGGCCGGCTGTCTCCGGAAGCGAGCGCCTTGGTTGAGGACGCGATAGACTTGGCAGAGGCCCGCAACGCCTGCACCTGTGACGTGTGCGGCGACACGGGGGTTCTCCGCAGTGGCCGCTGGCTGACGACTCGCTGCGACTTGCACGCCCAGCGACTGACTCCCGCTGGGGACATCCACATCGAGGGTGCGTGATCGACCGCGAGCTCCGGATCACCTGCCGGTGCTACGCGCGCGTCGAACGCGTCACCTCAATGGATCTTACCTCAGCGGAGAGAGTGGGAATCTCTCCCCCAATGACGAGAATGCGCCAAAACCCGCAGAAAACAAGGATTCCTAAAAAGCCCGGCCGAGTTTTGTGACCACCCGTGTGTACCACCTGATCCGCTGAAAAGGTCGTCAACGTCCGGCGATGTCGGGGCAGTTCGGGGCCTTTCCCGTCCGACCATTTTTGCGATGCATAACTGTCCCGCCCCCGCCGTCGATCTAGCACCTCACCGACGTCATCTCGGGCGGCAGCCGGAACGCCCGCGGGCGGCGCGGGCGAGACCATAGGGGGCTGTAAGGACTGCGGTGAGCACCCGTCTGTCAGTCCGGGAAAGTCCAATTCCGCGCCTCGGCCGCCGAGCATTGTTGACTCCGCCGGACAATAGGCCAACCTCGACCCTTGCTCGCCCGGCAGTCGGGCAGCCGTCGGACACACGCGCTTGAGATGCAGCTTCGTCGCTCGGACCTCGCCGACCTCTCCTATTTTCTGGAGATTGCCAAGCACCGGAATTTCCGACGCGCCGCGATCGAACTCGGCATCGGAGCCTCCGCTCTAAGCCACGCGCTCCGCAGCCTGGAGGAGCGCCTTGGGGTTCGACTGCTCAACCGGACAAGCCGCAGCGTAACGCTTACCGCCGCGGGCGAGGCGTTGCAGTCAGCGCTTGCGCAGCCCTTCGACGAGATCGGCAGCGCCCTGGACGTTCTCAACCGCTTTCGCGACGTGCCGATGGGTCGGGTGCGGTTGAGCGTACCGACGGAAGCTGCCGAGTTTCTCGTTGGACCCGTGATGGCCACGTTCCTGGAACGGTACCCGGAGGTCGAGATCGAGTTCTCGGTCAACAACCGTATGATCGACGTCATCGAAAACGGGTACGACGCGGGTATCCGGTACGGAGGCACAGTGCCGCAGGACATGGTCGCGCAGCGTCTGTCCGCCGATATCCCCTGGCTCGTCGTCGGGGCTCCTTCCTACCTCGACCGCATGGGCACTCCGGTGAATCCAGGTGACCTGCAATCTCACCGCTGCGTGAAGATCAGGATCGGGGACGAGAGCATCTATCGCTGGGAGTTTGAACGCGGCGACGAGAAGATCGAGATCAATGTTCCGGGCGGGATGACTGTTGATCAAGGGCAGATCGGATTGGTCGCCGTCCGAGACGGGGCGGGGCTCATGTACGTGGCCGAGCCGATGGTGCGCAAGGACCTGCGGGACGGCACGCTGCGCACTGTGTTGGAGCAGTGGGCGCCCCTCGGGCCTGGCTTCCACATCTACTACTCGAGCCGACGGCAGGTTCCGGCGGCGCTCCGGCTCTTCATCGATCTCGTCCGGGAATTGCGACCGCTAGGCCTCTGAGGCCCCTCCGATCGATGAATCCTTCTCAACGGAACATCCGACAGCGCCAGTCTGCTGTCGGGCCTCGCGCGGAACTATCTGAGAACGGCGGCCGATCGCCGCCCGGACCCGGCCGACCGGGTGCGGAGCAGTTTGTTTCCGAGGCTAGAATGACAAGCGAAACCACTTTCGAGGACGGTGCCGTCCAGCGAGAAGCGCCGGCATGGGGCGCGGTCTTCGCCCTCACTCTCTGCGTCGCGACGCTGATCGCGTCCGAATTCATGCCCGTCAGTCTCCTGACGCCGATCGCAGCGGACCTCCACATTACCGAAGGTCAAGCGGGCCAGGCCATCGCAGTCTCCGGCATATTCGCCGTTCTTGCGAGCCTGCTCATTTCGCGGGCGACCCGCGGCATCGACCGGCGGACCGTCCTGCTGTCTCTCACGGTCGTTATGGTGGCGTCGGGCCTGATTGTCGCGCTCGCGCCGAACGAGGCCATCTTCATGGCGGGGCGGGCGCTGATCGGGATCGTCATCGGCGGCTTCTGGTCGATGTCGGCCGCTACCGCGATGCGCCTCGTTCCCGAAACTCAGGTCCCGCGGGCGCTGGCCATCTTCAACGGCGGAAATGCGTTGGCCACGACGATTGCCGCGCCGTTGGGAAGCTTTCTCGGTCAGTACATCGGCTGGCGCGGAGCCTTCTTTTCAGTCGTTCCGCTCGCCGCGCTCGCGCTGGCCTGGCAATTTCTCACGCTCCCCTCGATGCCAGCCGCGGACGACAGCCGCAGGGGCTCCGTGTTCGGAATCCTTCGCTTGCCGAAGGTCGGCCTTGGGATGATCGCAGTCGCGTTCTTCTTCATGGGGCAGTTCGCGCTGTTCACCTACGTGCGCCCATTCCTTGAAGCGGTCACTCACGTGAGCGTATCCACGCTTTCCTCGCTGCTGCTGATCATGGGCATCGCCGGTCTCCTGGGGACCTCCTTCATCGGTCTGCTCCTGAAGAACAGGCTCTACGGTCTTCTGATCGCGATGCCGCTGTTCATGGCGCTGATTGCAACCGGACTCATCTTGTTCGGAGGGGCGGTGCCGGCCGTCGCGGCACTGCTCGCCGGGTGGGGGTTGATCGGCACAGCCGCGCCCGTCGGCTGGTGGACCTGGCTAAGCAAGATGCTGCCCGACGATGCCGAACGTGGCGGAGGGCTCATGGTCGCCATCATCCAGTTGGCGATCACTTTGGGGGCCACTATCGGCGGCTTCTTCTACGACGGCAGCGGCTACCAAAGCACCTTCAGCGTTAGCGCCACTATCCTTTGTGCCTCTTCGCTCTTGGCCTACTGGGCATGGCGTGCAAGTTGCCGATCGCCCAAGGATGAGGCCGCTGTTGATCGCCCGGCTTTGCATACATGAGAAACATTCATCGTGGCATTCGAACCGCTCGCAAGAACTTGCGTACAGTTTGGGAATTGATCGGCAGCGGAACCGCGCCTGCGACCGCACCCGGGCCAACCCACCAGGAACGAAGCGGTGAAGACATGCCAAAATCCGAACTGGAAGTTTCGAGGCGGCGTCTTCTCGCCGCCAGTACGGCCACAGCCATGATCGGCGTCGTCCCGGGCGCACCGGCGCAATCGCAAGCGGCGAGTCGGAAAGCGCCGCAAGCCGCTGTCGCCTTCGAGGTGAACGGGAAGCCGTGCAGCCTTCAACTGGACACCCGCACGACGCTTCTCGATGCCTTGCGCGAGCATCTCCGTCTGACCGGAACAAAGAAGGGCTGCGACCAGGGCCAATGCGGGGCGTGCACCGTGATCGTGAACGGAGTGCGCATCAATTCCTGTCTTACGCTTGCGGTCATGCACCAAGGCGACAGGATCACCACGATCGAAGGATTGGGTCAGCCGGAGCGCCTTCATCCCATGCAGGCGGCCTTCGTCAAACACGACGGCTACCAGTGCGGGTACTGCACGCCCGGGCAGATCTGCTCGGCGGTGGCGGTGCTCGACGAGATCAAGTCGGGAATCCCGAGCCACGTCAGCGGCGACCTGACCGCTTCACCTGAACTGACGAATACCGAGTTGCGCGAACGCATGAGCGGCAACATCTGCCGGTGCGGTGCCTACTCCAACATCGCCGAGGCAATCGCCGAGGTCGCCGGGAGCAGCACATGAAGGAATTCACCTATGAACGAGCCGCTTCGTCTCAAGAAGCGGCCGCAAAGGCCCAGCAAACGAGAGGTGCGAAGTTCATCGCGGGCGGCACCAATCTTCTCGACCTGATGAAGCTCGAGATCGAGACGCCCCGTCATCTCATCGATGTCAATGGTCTCGGTCTCGACAAGATCGAGAATACCGAGGGCGGCGGAATCCGGATCGGCGCGTCGGTCAGGAACACAACGCTCGCCGCCGACATGCGCATCAGGCGCGACTATGGTGTCCTCAGCCGGGCGCTGCTCGCCGGCGCCTCGGGCCAGCTCCGCAACAAGGCGACGACCGCCGGCAATCTGCTCCAGCGCACGCGCTGCCCCTATTTCTACGACACCAATCAGCCTTGCAACAAGCGAAGCCCCGGCTCCGGTTGCGCAGCGATCGAAGGCGTCAGCCGACAACTGGCGGTCATCGGATCGAGCGAAGCATGTATCGCGACCAACCCCTCCGATATGGCCGTCGCCATGAGAGTCCTAGACGCTCAGATCGAGACGGTCGACGACAAAGGGCAGACGCGCAAGATTCCGATCGCAGAATTCCATCGCCTGCCCGGAGATACGCCTCACATCGAGACGACGCTCACCCCAGGTGAACTGATCACCGCGGTGACGTTGCCGCCACCCGTCGGCGGAACGCACATCTACAGGAAGGTGCGCGACCGCGCGTCCTACGCCTTCGCGCTGGTCTCCGTCGCTGCAATCCTGCAGCGCGACGGGACCGGGCGGGTAGCCGTCGGCGGCATCGCCCACAAGCCGTGGCGGGTCGAAGCCGCCGAAGCCGAGCTTCCTAAAGGTGCAAAGCCCTTCTCCGCAGGGTTGCTCGCCGATGCAAAACCCACCAACGCCAGCGCGTTCAAATTACCGTTGGTCGAGCGGACCGTGGCCGCCGCCATGAACGAAATGAGGCAGCGATGAAGTTCGACAGACCCGCCGAAACCAACCCCATCGACCGCTTGCGTGTCGTCGGTCGCGCCCATCCCCGCATCGATGGCCCCTTGAAGACCACCGGGAAAGCGACCTACGCATATGAGCACCACGACGTCGTGACCAATCCGGCCTACGGTGTCATCGTGGGGTCGGCGATCGCCAAGGGACGCATCAAGAGCATGAACCTGGCGGAGGCGCAGCGCGAGCCTGGCGTCATCGCCATCGTCACGGCCGAGAGCGCCGGCAAGCTCGGCAAGGGAAAATTCAACACGGCAAAGCTGCTCGGCGGTCCCGAGATCGACCACTACCATCAGGCGGTCGCGGTGGTTGTCGCGGAAACGTTCGAACAGGCGACGGCGGCAGCCGGGCTGCTATGGATCGAATACACGCCCTCTGAAGGCAGCTTCGATCTCGAAGAGGCGCTGAAGGCCGCACCCCTTGCGAAGGACCCGAACAGTCCCGAGAAACAGGGGCCACCCGAAAGTCGCGTCGGCGACTTCGAGCCGGCCTTTGCTCAGGCGCCGGTGAAGCTGGACGAGTTCTACACGACCCCCGACCAGAGCCATTCGATGATGGAGCCTCACGCCTCGATCGCGGCCTGGAACGGCGACAAGCTCACGGTGTGGACGTCGAACCAGATGATCGACTGGGGCAGGACGGATCTCGCGACCACCATCGGCATCCCCAAAGAGAACGTCCGCTTCGTGTCGCCGTACATAGGAGGCGGCTTCGGCGGCAAGCTGTTCCTGCGCTCGGATGCGGTGATGGCCGCGCTGGCAGCGAAGGCCGCCGGCCGTCCGGTGAAAGTCGCATTGCAGCGGGCGCTCATTCCCAATAACACCACACACCGCCCCGCCACCCGGCAGCGTATCAGGATCGGGGCGGGCCCTGATGGACGCATCGTCGCCATGGCGCACGAGAGCGGCTCCGGAGATCTTCCTGACGGTCAACCGGAGACGGCAACCAATCAGACGAGATTGCTATATGCCGGCGCCAATCGCCTGACAGCGATGCGCCTCGCCGTCTTGGATCTGCCGGAAGGGAACGCGATGCGCGCTCCTGGCGAGGCGCCAGGCATGATGGCGCTCGAGATCGCAATGGACGAATTGGCCGAGAAGCTTGGTCTGGACCCGGTCGAGCTACGCGTGCGGAACGACACCCGGGTCGACCCCGAGAAGCCGGACCGTCCGTTTTCTCAGCGCAATCTGGTGCGCTGCCTGCGCGAGGGCGCCGAGCGGTTCGGCTGGCAGCGCCGAAGCGCGTCTCCGGGCGCGGTGCGGGACGGACAATGGCTGGTGGGCATGGGCACAGCAGCCGCGTTCCGCAACAATTTGCTGATTCCTTCGGGGGCGCGCGTTCGTCTGGGAACGGACGGGGTGGTTGTCGTCGAAACGGACATGACCGACATCGGCACCGGCAGCTATACGATCATCGCGCAGACGGCCGCCGAGATGATGGGGGTCGACCTCGACAAGGTCGTGGTTCGGCTTGGCGATTCCTCTTTCCCTGTTTCGTCCGGATCCGGAGGACAGTTCGGCGCGAACTGTTCGACTTCGGGCGTTTACGCGGCATGCGTAAAGCTTCGGGAAGCCGTTGCGCAGCGGCTCGGCTTCAACTCGGCGGACGCTACGTTCTCGGATGGGCATGTGCTTAGCGGCAATCGTTCTGCGAAGCTTGCGGACGCCGTCCGCCAAGGAGATCTGCTCGGCGAGGACAAGATGGAATGGGGCGGCCTCGACAAGAGCTACCAGCAGTCGACCTTCGGTGCCCACTTCGTCGAGGCTGCCGTCGATAGCTTCACTGGCGAGATCCGAATCCGCCGCATGCTCGCGGTGTGCGCAGCCGGCCGAATCCTGAATCCGCTAACCGCGCGCAGCCAGGTCGTCGGAGCCATGACCATGGGCGCGGGAGCCGCCTTGATGGAGGAACTCGCGGTCGACAAGCGGCGCGGGTTCTTCGTGAACCACGACTTGGCCGGTTATGAAGTGCCGGTTCATGCCGACATACCGCATCAGGAAGTGATTTTCCTCGACGAGGCTGACGACAAGGTCTCGCCCATGAAGGCGAAGGGCGTGGCCGAACTCGGCATATGCGGAGTTGCCGCCGCAATTGCCAACGCAGTTTACAACGCAACCGGCGTCCGTGTCCGTGAATACCCGGTGACCCTGGATAAACACCTGGATCGCTTGCCGGCGGTTTCTTGATTTGTGCTGCCGTCCGCATCGGTCTCGGCGGTCACAACCGCTGGTAACTAAGGCAAGTTCGTGTTGCGCATCGAGCATCTTTCACCAACCTGACGGAGAACAGTCATGCTTGCCACAGTCATGTACGGGGCGGGCGACGTCCGTTGCGAACAAGTCGACGACCCGAAACTCGTCAAGCCGACGGATGCCATCATAAAGTTGTCGGCCACCTGCATCTGCGGGTCAGACTTGTGGCCGTATCGCGGATTGCAGCCGACGGATGGTCCGGCTCACATGGGTCACGAATACTGCGGCATCGTCGTCGAAATCGGCAGCGAGGTCAGAACCGTCCGCCCTGGGCAGTTCGTCGTCGGCTCGTTCTGCCTGTCCGACAATACCTGCCCGCACTGCAAGTTCGGCTTTCACTCCTCCTGCGTGCAGCGCGAATTCGTGACGGGCGCGCAGGCGCCGTACGCGCGAGTGCCGCTCGCCGACGGAACGCTCGTCGCCACCGCCGAAGTGCCGGACCAGGACTTGGTCCCGCACTTGCTGGCGACGTCCGATGTTCTCGGGACGGGCTGGTACGCCGCGGACGCCGCCAACGTCCGAGCAGGCTCGACGGTGGCCGTCGTCGGCGACGGCGCAGTGGGACTCATGGGGGTGCTGGCAGCGAAGGAGATGGGGGCAGAACGCATCATCGCCATGAGCCGGCACAAGAGCCGCCAGGAACTGGCACGCGGCTTCGGGGCGACCGACATCGTGGCAGAACGGGGGGGACCCGGCATCCAGCGAGTGAAAGAGCTCACGGCCGGCATCGGTGCGGATTCGGTTCTGGAGTGCGTCGGCAAGCAGGAATCCATGACCCAAGCCATCGATTCCGTGCGTCCCGGCGGCTCGATCAGTTACGTCGGGGTACCTCATGGCGTGACCTTCGACGGCCAGGCGATGTTCTTCGCGCAACGTCGAATGCTGGGCGGACCCGCCCCGGTCCGTCGCTTCCTGCCCGATCTGATGGATCGCGTTCTGAAGGGCAGGATCAAGCCTGGCAAGGTGTTCGATCTCACGCTGCCTCTGGCCGAGGTCGCGGAAGGCTACCGCGCAATGGACGAACGGCGTGCGATCAAGACGATGCTCACGGTGTGAGCGGAGGGCGTCCTTGCATGTCGGTAACAACACTCCCAACGCCGCCCGTGGCGCAGAGCCTCCCCGCTACTCTGCTGCCGATCATGGGGGTGGTCTTCGTCGCTTTCCTCGTCATCGGCATCGCGATGCCCGTCCTTCCGCTTCACGTCCATGACGGCTTGGGTCAGGGAACGTTCGTGGTCGGCCTGGTCGCCGGCAGTCAGTTCGCGGCGTCTCTGGTCTCGCGGCCGTGGGCGGGCAACTTTTCGGACAGCAAAGGAGCCAAGCGCGGCGTGGTCGTTGGGCTGGTCGCTGCCGCTGCGTCGGGGTTGCTGTACCTCGTTTCGCTTTATTTTACTTCGGTTCCCGGGGTCTCCGTGGCGTTACTGCTGCTGGGGCGAGGACTTCTGGGCGGCGCCGAGAGCTTCATCATCACAGCCGCGGTGAGCTGGGGGCTGGCGCTCGTCGATGCCGGCAGCACGGGCAAGGTCATTGCGTGGATAGGCATGGCGATGTTCGCGGCCTTCGCGATCGGCGCGCCTGCTGGCTCTGCCCTGTACACGAAGTACGGCTTCGCTGCCATCGCTGCCGCGACCGCCGCAGCGCCTCTTGCTCCCTTGATGCTTGTTGCGCGGCTTCCCGCCGTTGCCCCCACGCACCACGCCCGCTTCTCGTTCGTCGAAGTGATCGGCGCCGTCTGGGTACCGGGCCTCGGCTCGGCTCTGGGCAGCGTGGGATTCGGAGCCGTGACCACGTTCGTCGCCTTGCTGTTCGCGAACCACGGATGGGAGAACGGATGGCTCGCCTACACTGCCTATGCGGTTGCCTTCATCACGGCCCGGATCTTCTTCAGCCATGTGGCCGACAAGCTCGGCGGCGCCAAGGTCGCGCTGGTGTGCACGGTCATCGAAGCCGCGGGTCAGGCACTGATCTGGATGTCCTCCCGGCCCGAGATGGCGTTGCTTGGCGCCGCACTGACCGGCTTCGGCTTCTCGCTGGTCTATCCCGGGTTCGGCGTCGAAGCGGTCCGCCGCGTTCCGGCACACAGTCGCGGCCTGGCGATGGGCGCCTACACTGCGTTTCTCGATCTTGCCCAAGGCCTCGCCAGCCCTGCTCTCGGATTGATCGCAGCCGGCGCTCGGTTGAACCTCGTGTTTCTCGTTAGCGGTGGCACCGTCCTCTGCGCGGCACTCGTCGCTTCGTGGCTGATCGCGCACCCGTCAAATCTGGAAGGATCCTCGCAATGAGAATGCTCGCAGCGGCCATGGTTTCATTTTGCCTGTTTGCTGGCGGCTCCGCCGTCGCGGGACAGGAATCCACCGAAGGAGCAAAGACCATGTCAAAGCCGGAAGATGTCCGCGCGGTTGCGCCTGCCCTCGAAGGCTACGCGCAAAAATTTGTCCAGTGCGATCTCTGGAACCGGCCGGGTCTCTCAGCTCGGGACCGCAGCATCGTCACGGTCGCGGCGCTCATCGCCCGAAATAAGACGGTGGAGCTGCCGTACTATCTAGCTCTCTCGCTGGAGAATGGCGTGAAGCCCTCGGAGATATCGGAGATAATCACGCATTTGGCCTTCTACACCGGCTGGGCTAACGCGATGGATGCGATCCCGGCGGCGAAGGCAGTCTTCGAGAGCCGCAACGTCGGGCCCGATCAGCTCCCGCCGGCGTCGCGGCCGCAGCTACAGCTCGACGAGGCGCGGGAGAAGCAGCGGACGACGCTCGTCGCGGAGCAGTTCGGGCAGATCACGCCCAGCCTTGTCCAGTACACGACCGACGTGCTGTTCCGGGATCTGTGGCTCAGGCCGGCGCTGGCTCCGCGCGACCGAAGCCTGGTCACCGTGAGCGCTCTCATCTCGACCGGTCAGGTCGCGCAGATCACCTATCATCTGAACCGCGCCATGGACAACGGGTTGACGCGGGAGGAAGCCGGCGAGGTGCTCGGCCATCTCGCCTTCTACGCCGGCTGGCCCAACGCGTTTTCCGCGGCGCCGGTCATCAAGGACGTCATCGAGAAGCGTCCGTGATCACGCGCAGGGCCGTCCTCATTGTTGGCAGCGTCGCCATCGCCGACATTCACCACCCGCTGGTGTTCGCGGCTGGAACACAGAAGGAGACGGAAATGGACATCGACATCAAGAGAAACGGCGCCCGCCCTTCACAAAAGGGGCCTCAGGACTGGTTCACCGGGACGGTGCGCATCGATCCGCTATTTCAGGCGCCAGAACCGGCCCGGGTGAGCGGCGCCTATGTCACGTTCGAGCCTGAGGCGCGGACCGCTTGGCACACGCACCCGCTTGGCCAGACGCTGATCGTCACCGCCGGCCTTGGCTGGGTGCAGCGCGAGGGCGGTTCGGTCGAGGAAATTCGCGCAGGCGATGTCGTGTGGTTTCCGCCGGGACTGAAGCATTGGCACGGCGCATCGGCGACGACCGCCATGACGCACATCGCCATCCAGGAATCTCTCGACGGCAAGAATGTTGAATGGATGGAGAAGGTCCGGGACGAACAATACCGCAAGTGATCGAGCGGCGACCGAAGCGGTCGGATTCCGGCTTGCCAGGGTTGAGTCCGCTTTTGAGGGCGCTGATCCCGTTCGACGGAGGATTTGATTTCCTCTCAGCCACTCTACGTCCACCAAACTAGCCCGACACAGCCAATTCCAGGAGGTAGACAGCAATGACCGGTTCAAAACGCTTTGAAGGAAAGACTGCTTTCATCACTGGAGCCGCAAGCGGCATCGGCCGAGCGACCGCTATAGCCTTCACTGCAGGGCGCGCGCGTTGCTATCACGGACAGAGGAGAGGCCGCGCTACAGGAGACTGCCGAGCAGGTGAGGGCCGTCGGTGGAGACGTGCTGACGGTCACCTGTGATGTCTCAAAGCCTGAAGAGGTCGCATCGGCGCTGGCCAAGGCAGTCAAGGCCTTCGGCCGCATCGACTGCGCATTCAACAACGCTGGAGTTGAGAACAAAGCGGCGCCGCTTCATGAAATCGAGTTGGAGGAGTGGAACCGCGTTCTCAACATAAACCTTCGTGGCACCTTCATCTGCATGAAGCATGAGATCGCACAGATGTTGAGCCAAGGCGGCGGCGTAGTCGTAAATACCTCATCGGGTGCCGGCATCCGCGGTGTCGCGGGCGGTGCCTCCTATGCCGCTTCCAAGCATGCGATCATCGGCATGACCAAGTCCGCCGCAATCGACTATGCCAAGCAGAACATCCGCGTGAACGCTGTTTTGCCCGGCAACATAGCGACGCCCATGATGGACCGCTTCACGGAGGGCGACATTCAGAAGGCGATCGATCTGGAACCGGTAGGCCGTCTCGGAAAGCCCGAGGAGATCGCGGAGGCCGTACTATGGATGTGCTCGGACCTCGGCGGCTTCGTGACCGGGGCCTCGATAGTGGTCGACGGCGGTTGGTCGCTTTAGGTGCCCCCCGGCGACTGCAAAATAATCTCGCAACGTCAGGACAGACGAATCTCTATGCGCAATTTCCAGATCGCTGCAGCCGCTCTCGCGTTTTCTTCAATGGAGCCCGCCATGGCCCAAGAACGTATCCGGATTTCATCGGACTGGGGGAATGTCACCGCCGAGCTCTCCGACAATAACGCGGCGCGCTCGTTTGTGAGCATGCTGCCGTTCACGATTCAAATGAGCGACCACCTGCGCCAGGAGAAGACAGGCAGTCTTCCGTCGCCGCTGCCGGAGGTTTCGCGTCAGCGGGATTTCGACGTGGGCACACTAGGGCTGTGGGGACCCGATCACTTCGTGATCTATTATGGCAAAGGGAGGGTCCCACAGCCCGGGATTGTGATACTCGGGAACGTGACGGGGGATGTCTCCGTTTTCGACCGTCCCGGCCCGATCGCTGTTCGCGTCGAGGCCGAGAAACGGTAAGCTAGGGGACAATGGGCACCGCATAGCGATTTCGGCGCTTTCAAAGGCGAGGTGTCTCCGGATTGGCTTGGGCGCGTTGATCGCGGTGCCCTCTCCTGCACGCCCGCCATGGGGCGCTGATAGCTCGAGGCGGTGTGAACCTCCAGGTGACGGTCCTCAACATCCTGGTGAGCTATCCGGATGGCTTCCCCGTCATGGAGGACCTCAAACGCGACATGGCCATCCTTGCGACCAGCGGCCGCGATTGGGCGGACCGGACCAAGCGCCTCGCCGCACGGGTGCCCGATCTCGACATCTTTCCCGGGCTGGTCGGACGCAGCAGCAGCGGATGGCAGATCACTGCCAAGGGACGGGCGGTGCTCGAGTTCATGGAAGCCCGCCCCGCTGCGAGCGAACCGATGCAGGCGCCTTTGGTCGAGGAAGCTCCGACTGAGATAGTCGCTGCGGAGCAAATTCCTGCGCTGCGGCAGCCCGCTGACCGTGCCGGCGCAAACGCCGCGAACGGTGGCGCGAGGCGCGAGCGAGCGAGCGCGATAGCGTCCTGATCAAAGAAAGAAGCCGCCAGGTGGGCTCGGCGGCTTGATAGTCCCGAACTGTCGAGTGCTTCCCCCAGCCCCCCGCGTACCGCCGTTACCTTGTTTGCGGCCATACCACCCGATCGGGCGCGTTTCGATTCGGTCATCGGGGTGCCGAGTTGTGCACGGGGTGGATTACAGAGCCGGCAAGGCACGGAAGCCGCGACCGCTCCGCCGACCCCGACCACGCCCAGCACCCCGCATTTGAATGGAGGGCCCGTTCCCTGCGGATGTCCCTTCAGTGGAACGACGCTGCTATCCAGGTTACCGCGATGCGGCCTGCCGTCAAATCGCCTTACCCCCGATGCTGCGGAGCAAGGGCCATCTGGATGAGTGCCTTCCGCAGTGCTCCGCGGTCAGCCGTCGGGCACGATCGCAAGGAGGCGTCGTTTCAAGACACGCCTGGGGGCCGCGCACTACACGACTCCAGCTCGGTCACTTTGCATATGAACCCGGAATCCCACGGATAACCCACATCAAAGGAGTTGACGAGGTGAGCTTGTCATCATACTGGTCTGACCAAGATCAGACCAAAAGAGATCGGGATGGAGCTTAAGCGCGCGGCCGAAGGCGAAAAAGGGTTTGAGAAGGTGTTTGCCTTCCTGCGCGAACGCCTGCTCGCGGGCTCGCTCAGGCCCGGCGACCGCCTGGTTTCGGAACGCGAGCTCGCCACCCTGCTAGGCGTTAGCCGGCCGATCGTTCGCGAGGCGCTGCGTGCCCTCACGGTGCTCGGCATCGTCGAGATCCGCGACCGCATCGGTACTGTGGTGACCCGGCCGGACGTCTCGGTACTGAACGACTTCTTCACCTTCGCCCTCGCCCACCAGGCGGACATGCTTGACGACGTCATGCAGGCGCGCGTCGCGATCGAATGCCAGGCGATCCGCCTCGCCTGCGAGCGCGCCAACATTGCCGATTTCGAACGGCTGCAGCGTGCACTGGCGAAAATCGGGGAGACCATCGACGAGGCCGATGCGGGCGGCATGGCCGACTTCGAATTCCATCGCGCCATCGTCGTGGCCTCGCATTCGGAGACGTTGACGGTCCTGCACGGGTCGCTGGCGGGTCTGCTGACGCATTCGCATCGCAGCCGCCGCAAGCTGGTGCAGGCCTTCCCGTCGATGAAGACGTACCTCATCGACGACCACCGGCGCATCTTCGACGCGATCATCGCGCGCGACCCTGAGCGAGCAGATGCGACGCTGCGCAAGCATTTTGCCATCGGCGACGAATACCGCAGGCGGGCCGTCGTCGGCGATACCGACAAGACCAGCGCCTCACGCTGATCGCGGACTAACCAAGAAACGGACGAATAACATGGGACGGAACGACAAGGGCAGCGTCGGCTTCATCGGCGTCGGCACGATGGGCGTGGAGATGGTGCGCAACCTTCTGAAGGCGGGGCACGCGGTGCACGCGTTCGATCTCAACGAGACCGCCGTAGCCGATATCGTCAAGGAAGGTGCGATCCGGGCCAAGAACCCGGCCGATGCGGCGCAAGGCGCCGACATCGTCGTCACCATGCTACCCGACACGCCCCATGTCGAGGCGACCGTTTACGGCGAGCATGGGCTGCTGAAGTCGCCGCCGCCCGGCAAGCTGATCGTCGACATGAGCACGATCTCGCCGGTCGCGGTCCGCCGTATCCATGCCGACCTGCAAAAAGTTGGCGTCAGCTTCATCGACGCGCCGGTCTCGGGTGGGCCGTTGGGCGCCAAGAACGCCGCACTCTCGATCATGGCCGGTGGCGATGCGAGCGCCTTCGCGCAGGCCGAACCGTTCTTCCGAGCGATGGGCACCACCATCACGCATGTCGGCGCGTCCGGCGCCGGGCAGACCGTCAAACTCTGCAATCAGCTGATCTGCGGCATCAACATCCAGGCCATCTGCGAGGCCCTCGCGCTCGGGCGCGCTTCGGGCCTCGATCTCAATCTGCTGCGCCGGGTGCTGCTCGGAGGCTCCGCGGCCTCCTGGATGCTCGACAAGCTCGGCCCCGCGATGATCGCCGGTGACGTCTCCGCCGGCTTCCGGATCGATCTGCAGCTCAAGGACCTTCGCCTGGTGCAGGAGCACGCGCAGGCGCTGAGCGTGCCGCTGCCGGGCACGGCGCTCGTCACCAGCCAATATGTGGACGCGCGCGCGCATGGCGAAGGCAACAATGGCAACCAGGCGCTATTCCGCGTCTATGACCGCATGACCAACCAGACCACCGGCTGAACCTGACACAATGAGCGTGCAACTCGACTTCCCCGCAGTGCTGGAGCGTTGGCCGAGCTTTCTCGCCGGCGCCGCGCTGACGCTGGAGTTGGCGGTTTTCGCGACCGTGCTCGGCGCCCTGTTCGGCACGCTTGCAGCCGTCGGCCGCGGCTCGCACAGCGCGCTGATCGCCGGCGCCTGCAAGGTCTACGTCGAATCAATCCGCAACACGCCCCTGCTGGTGCAGATCTTCCTGGTCTATTTCGGCCTCGCGAGCCTGGGACTGAAACTCTCGGCTTTCTCCGTGGCGGTGGCCGCGTTGACTATCAATGTCGGCGCCTATACCGCCGAGATCATGCGCGCCGGCTTCGAGGCGATCCCTCGCGGACAGATCGAGGCCGCCGAAGGGCTGGCGCTGTCACGCCTGCAGATCTACTGGCACATCATCCTGCTGCCGGCGGTCGAGAAGGTCTATCCGGCGCTGACGAGCCAGTTCGTGCTGTTGATGCTGGCCTCCTCGGTCTGCTCGCAGATCTCGACCGAAGAGCTCACTGCGGTCGCCAACTACGTCCAGTCGGACACGTATCGTGCGTTTGAGACCTACATCATCGTCGCCGTGCTCTACATCATCCTGTCGCTGGTGATGCGCGCGGGCTTCTGGGGCCTCGGCCTCGTGCTGTTCCCGCGCCGTCGCCGGCTCGGCACACCGTTGTGAGATGACCATGGGCGGACATCTCAACATCAACCATCTGATGTTCCTCGGCCAGGGCGCGCTGTGGACCATTGGCCTATCCGTGATTGCGCTGATCGGCGGCAGCATCGTGGGTTTCGTGATTGCGCTGGCACGCATCTCGCCGCTCAAATCGGTGCGGATCGCCAGCGGCGTCTATGTCCAGCTCATCCAGGGCACACCGCTGCTGGTCATCCTCTTCCTCGGCTATTTCGGCCTCGCAGCAATCGGCCTCAAGGTCTCCTCACTGACGGCCGCCGGCGCCTCGCTGACACTCTATGTCGCCGCTTATCTCGGCGAGATCTGGCGTGGCTGCATCCAGTCCGTGCCGAAGCCGCAATGGGAGGCTGCCGAAGGCCTCGCGCTGAGCCGGACCCAGCGCATGATGAAGGTGATCCTGCCGCAGGCGATCCGCATCGCGACGCCGCCCACCGTCGGCTTCATGGTGCAGATCATCAAGAACACCTCGCTCGCTTCCGTCGTCGGCTTTGTCGAGCTGATGCGCTCGGGCCAGATCGTCAACAACTCGCTTTTCGAGCCGTTCGTCATCTACGCCGTCATCGCCGTCGCCTATTTCACCATGTGCTATCCCCTGTCGTTGTTCAGCCAGAAGCTGGAACGTCGCATGGGGCGTGGCAAGTTTCACCTTGCACCGGCCTGAAGATGCAGCAGAACGCCTCCTCCTCCGAACCGATTGTGTCGCTCCGCGACGTGCAGAAGAGCTTTGGCTCGCTGCGGGTGCTCGATGGTGTCAGTTTTGCCGTCGAGCGCGGCGAGGTGCTGGCGCTGATCGGCCGCTCCGGCTCCGGCAAGAGCACGGCGCTGCGCTGCATCGACCGCTTCGAGAAGGTCGACGGGGGCGAGATCGTCGTCTGCGGACATCGGGTCGATCGTCCCGACGTCGACCTTCGCGCGCTGCGCCAGGACGTCGGAATCGTGTTCCAGAGCTACAATTTGTTTCCGCATCTCACGATCGAGCAGAACATCACGCTGGCGCCCTCTGCCGTGAAGGGCATGACAGCGTCGCAGGCCAAAGACCTTGCGCGAAAAGTGCTGGCGCAGGTCGGGCTCGAGGAGAAGCTTCACGCCTACCCGGAGCAGCTTTCCGGGGGCCAGCAGCAGCGCGCCGCAATCGCCCGCTCGCTCGCCATGCAGCCGAAAGTGATGCTGTTCGACGAGGTCACATCCGCGCTCGATCCGGAACTCACCGGCGAAGTGCTGAAGGTGATCGAGCAGCTGGCGGCTGATGGCATGACCATGGTGATGGTCACCCACGAGATGGGCTTTGCCAAAGGCATCGCCGACCGAATCGTCTTCATGCATCGCGGCAAGGTTCACGAAACCGGACCTGCCTCGATCCTGACGTCGCCGACGACCCCCGAACTCACGCAATTCGTGGGCACGGGAAACTTAAAATCATAGTAGGGAGGAACTAGGAATGACCAACAAGACATTGCTGGGAGCTGCCGCCGCGCTGTGTGGCCTCGTCGTGATGGCGGCGACGCCGGCGTCAGCCGACTTGCTCGACGATATCACGCAGGCCAAGAAGATCCGCATCTCGACCGACCTCGCCATCCCACCTTCGGGCATGATGGACTCGAGCATGAAGCCGACCGGCTCCGACGTCGAAGTCGCGCAGCTGCTCGCCAAGGACTGGGGACTCGAGCTCGAGTTCATCCAGACCACCGGCGCAACCCGTATCCCGAACGTCCTGACCGGCAAGGCCGACATCATCATCTCGACGCTGTCTGTGACGCCCGATCGCGCTAAGGTGATCGATTTCACCAAGCGTTATGCGACGCTGCAATCCGACGTCGGCTGCCTGAAATCATCGACGGTCAAGGACTGGCCCGACCTCAAGGACAAGTCGATCGGCGTCTCGCGCGGCACCACGCAGGACACGACCCTGTCCAACATGAAGGACAAGGACCTCAAGATCTCCCGTTACGATGACGACGCCACCATGGTCACGGCGGCTGTGTCCGGTCAGGTCGACTGCGTCGCCTCGTCCGCGACGATCATCAACCAGATCGGCGTGAAGAACCCCTCGCGCGTGTTCGAGTCCCGGATTCCGCTGGCGACCTTCGACCTCGCCATCGGACTGAAGAAGGGTGAGCCGCGCCTGATGGACAAGCTCAACGCCTGGATCACCGAGAACGTCAAGAACGGCAAGCTCAATGCGATCTACAAAAAATTCCACGGTGTCGAGCTGCCGCCGGATATGCGTAGCTAAGACCGGAAACAATCGTGGCAGCCGCACGCGGCTGCCACGACCCATGCAAAATCAAGAAGGGCATCACATGCGTCTCGTCATCGGATCCGACCACGCCGGCTGGCCGCTCAAGCAAACCGTCATCGACCACATCCGCAGCCTCGGGCATGACGTCGTCGACGTCGGCTCCTATGACGACAAGCCGGTGGATTTCCCCGACATCGCCCGCGCCGTGGCTCGGAAGGTGACCTCGGGCGAAGCCGCGCGTGGCATCATGGTCTGCGGCACCGGCGTCGGCGCCTCGATCGCCGCCAACAAGATGAAGGGCATTCGGGCCGCGGTGTGCCACGACATCCATTCAGCCCATCAGAGCGTTGAGCATGACGACGTCAACGTCATGTGCATCGGCGCGCAGATCGTCGGCGCGTGGCTTGCCGTCGATCTCGTCTCGTCCTATCTCTCCGCCGAGTTCTCCACCGACGAGGATTTCCGCCGACGCGTCGAGAAGCTGCGAGTCTTGGACGAGCAAGGCTGACGGTTTCTCCGCCATGATCCTAGTGTTCGGATCGCTTAACATCGATCTGGTCGCCCGTGTCCCGGTCATTCCGGGCCCCGGCCGCACCGTGCTCGCGCCCTCCTATCGGACCCATTTCGGCGGCAAGGGCGCTAATCAGGGCGTGGCTGCCGCGCGCATTGCCGGGCCGGGACGCGTCCGAATGGCGGGCCGTATCGGACGCGACGGATTCGGCGACAGAGCGGTAGAGAATCTCCGAGCAAACGGCGTCGACACGGATCTCGTCGTCAGATCGGACCAGCCGACCGGCTGTGCCTTCATCGTGGTCGATCAGGCCGGTGAGAATGCAATTACGGTGGCAAGCGGCGCGAACACGACCGCCAGCGCCGATGACCTCCCCATCGCGCTATTCAGCCGTGACACAATCTTGGTGCTTCAGATGGAAGTGCCTTTCGCAGAAGCCCTGGAGGCCGCACGCAGGACGAAATGCGCCTCCGGCAGCGTCATCTGGAATCTCGCACCCGTGCCGGAGTTGATGACCCGCGAGATGGTGGTCCAGCTTCTCTCCGTGACCGATTATCTCCTGGTCAACGAGCATGAGGCTCTGGATGCCGCCAGGGCCATCGGCCTCGCCCCGCTGTCCGATTACGACGCCGCAGCCGCCGAACTTGCCAGGGCCGGTGACCTCAACTGCATCGTAACCGCTGGCGCGCTAGGCGCGCTCGCCTTCACCGCCGATGGCAGCTGTCTCCGCGCGCCTGCACCCTGCATCACCCCCATCGACACGACCGGGGCCGGCGATGCCTTCGTCGGCGCTTTCGCGTCTATGGTAAGTGAGATGGTGCCGTTGCAAAAGTCTTTGGAAATTGGATGCGAGGCTGCCGCATTAAATTGCCTTAAAGAGGGGGCGCAGGACGGAATGCCGGTCAGAGGTGCGGTAAAGTCGATCGCCTGACCATCAGAGATCGTTCAGGCACGATGGCTGGTAGCAGGATTCTTGACTTGCGGGTGATCGCCTTCCGCCGACGAGAGCACCTGTCGTTTGAAGCCTTTCTGAACAAGGGGCCGTTGAGAACACACGGCGTCCAGATTTCGGTCAGCTCGATATCGCCATGGGTCCGAGCTAGATGATCGTCCCGACGGCATTCGTTCGCGGTCCAGACCAGCAGATGTTCTCGCCCAGCCCCCGCCGCACTCTCGGAGCCAGCTTCAATCAGGGACGAGAATAGCTCGGATGGGATCAGGTGGATTTGGTGCAGATTGAGGAGGGAGGCTGGCGACGGCTCGATAGCGTTTACGGACGAACGCGCCGGCTTGGACGTTGTCTTTGACGCGATCTGATCCGGCGACGGCTTGCTGATGTGGTGGTCGAGATCGTGGCTACAGCAATCCTTTCGCTAGGCCAACAGATCCTGTGTCGACGGCATCGACTCCGAAACAAGCCCACGAGCAGGGCCTTAAGCTAGGGGAAGTGGGACGCCCGTCAGCCGCCCTTGGTCACACGAACCCTTTCTCGGCGAGTGGTGGTAAGCGCTTGACCGAGGAAAAGCCGCGCCCTCGACGAGCGCGGCTTGTTGCTGTCGGGGCCTGTCACCAGCGGTGATGGTGCCAGCGGTGTCGCACGACCGGATATGATCCGCGGTAATAGGCGTAAGCGGGCCGCACGGCTCGGCGGTACCGGTAGCCGTAAGACACGGGCGCCGTGTAGTAGGTCGTGGTGGCGTAACCACCGCCCCAGCGATAGGGCTCGTCGTAGCCGTAGCCAGGTCCCCATCCATAAGCCGACGAGGCAAGCCCGCCGATTACGGCGCCAGCCAGCAGACCGCCAGCGATGCCCGGTCCCCAGCCACCTCGCCAGTGCGCTTCGGCAGGAGAGATGGTGGCCACCGAGGATAGACCAAGAGCGCCGACCATCAGCGCCGACATCGCGATCTTCTTCATCGAGATTCCTTGCACATTGCTCGCGCCCTACCGATAACGGGAAAAAGAGGCAATGGTTGCAGCTGCCCGGGCGGCGCGGGCCATGGAATCCTCGCCGCCAGAGACGGCGCGCGAAGCTCCAGTGCGGAGCCGACCGCCGCAACCCCGACAACTACCACCTTGCATCCAGAAGGTCCGGCCGAAGCCAACGCCTGCAGCGCCGGCGTGCGGCACGTACGCGGGCGCATGTCAGAGCATCCTGAGCTTCCTCCCTTCGTCTACTGTCGGGAAAATCCGGAAACTTTCCGGAGCGCCTTGAGTTGGCAGCGACTGGGTTCGGTCTCTGGAGAGAGTGAGTATGGTCGACGAAGTCGTCTTGAAGAACGCCGCGGAGACCGCCTGGACGGTGTATCGGACGCGGCACCCCGAGGTCGATGCGCACGACAGCCGGCGCTGCCTGCTGGAGCGTCACCTCCACAGCAGGTCGGAAGCGCGCGCAAGCGATACCGAAGAGCTCGCAGGCTTCGGAATAGCCTACCTGCAGCGGCTTTCTCGAGACGGATGTTGACGGCCGTGAAGGCGCTCGCAGCGCGCGTGGCAGGGGGAAGCACGAGGCCCAATTGGACGCTGCTCGCGATTTCGTCGCTCATTTCTGGGACGATCGTGACGGTCGTGCGGTTCGTGTTGGGGGCCTAGCCGATGCGGATCGCCCAGCTTGCTCCGTTGGCCGAGAGCGTACCTCCAAAGCTCTACGGCGGCACCGAGCGCGTGATCGCCTGGCTGGTGGACGAACTGGTCGAACCGGAACACGACGTCACCCTGTTCGCAAGCGCGGACTCTAAGACGAAAGGAAAGCTCCAGGCGGTGTGGCCGCGCGCGCTGCGGCTGGGGCGGAAGGGGTGTCTAGTCAACCCCGTTGTTCTAACATCAATTTATTGAGCTGAGCGGCACTAGCTACGGTCCTTACAACGGTCATTTTCATAGCATCAGAACCGTAGTTTTTAGCGCAAAGCGCGGCTCGGGTCGCGCCGCCTTTTTACTTGGAAGCGGCCGCTGGGGGTGAATACCGGCAAAGCCGACCGGGGCGGCCTCGATTTGAACGTCAAAGGACCAAGGTCCGAGCCCCAGCGCGCTTACCAACTAGTCCGCCGCAATCACCGGTACCGACCATTGGACACCGGAAGACGATCTAAAACTCATCGTGCTCACGGCGAAACGTTCCGACGACCGCAGACCGCACATGTCGACCCGCGACCAATTGCGACGCCTGCGAAACATGCTTCATGAACGAGAGAATCCCAAGTCCCAGGTCCCATCGAGCCGGGCTCTCTCGAAGAGACCAATCAATTGGTTTGCAAATGATAGTTGTTGTTCAGCTCAGGCGGGTGCCGGGCAATCATGGCGCCTGTGAACGCTGCTTTTCGCTCGAAGTATCGGAAACTGCGGGATTGGCGGGGCCTTGGCCCACGTCGTTGCGTTTGTGCAGGTCTCCCAGCCAAAGGATGGGTCCTCGCAGCTTTTCGCTGCGTGGGCCGTGCCGAATGCCGAACTGTTCGACAAAGCCCCTGAACGTATTCGTGAGGGCCACGAGCTTCACCCCCATGATCCGGATATTTCCGGGTAGCCATCGGCTCGCTGGTGTCCTGGGTGAAGAGCGGCTCATTGCGCGTTCCTGGCGTCATAGAATCAAGAAACCACGAGCGCCGGATTATTCCGCGGTCGAAGAAATTCTGGGCGGCAGTTCCAGGTGCAGTTTAGCTTTCACAGCGTATCAAGCTACCGTTCGCCCTCGCTTCGGATCAGGATTGATCGGGTGGCCGATGAGATCGTCTTCCCACCCGAGACCATTTCGACTTGCAGTCCATACTCCCCTGCTCGTTGCGCGGGCTTCCCTCCGGCATAGGCGATGTAGTTCGCCTTCCGCCTTTCGAGCGGTTTGGTTTCGATTTGCATCAGCGTTTTTCCGTCCGGATCGACGATGCGCATTCTGAAAACGCTGTCGCCCTCGACGTTGATCCCCCAGACCCAAGCGATGACCGGTTGCGACGTATTGGGCACGGCTGGTTCACCTTCGCGAACGAGCCTCGGAAGCTCGGGCGGAGCGTTGGCGAGCCCGACCAGCAGGATCGCCGAAGCCGAACGGGAAAGTGCATCCCGGACGGCCGGTTCGAACAGGCTTCCCCCGGTTGCGCCGCAGGTTTCTCGACCGATTCCAAGTGGCCGGCCCGTCAGGGGTTCGATCGTCCTGCCATCCTTTCGGACCGACAAGTGCAGATGGGGAAATTCGGCCAAGCCCGATGCCCCGATCGACCCCAGGCGGTCGCCTTTCTTCACGTGCGCTCCGGGCCGGACGACGATGCTGCCTTCCTTGAGGTGGCAGTATTGTGAGGCCAGCCCCCCGGAATGCTCTACAAGGACGCCGTTACCGCACTCCTTTCCCCCGGTATCTTTATCTTGTGCCCGATCGTAGATGCGGTCTGGAATGCCGTCCCTCACGCGCGCGACGGTTCCTTCGGCGGTTGCGATCACGGGCGTTTGACGATCGATATCCTTGAGCGTGCGGATGCGAATGTCCCAACCGTCGTGCCCCTGGTACGTGGCGTTGCCGCAGAGCGGATCCAACGCCTGGTCGCCTGGATCGACGTCCGGCATCTGCTGCACGAAGCAGTCCACGCCCAGGCGGCAGTCGACAGGCAGTCCCAGGTTGGGAGACAACTGGTCGTCCGCGCGTGCCGGCTGGATTGCCGCCGATAGAATCATGATCAACGCCGGCGCCAGCCGGTATCGGCTGTGCGTCGCGCAATGGGACTTGAGCTTGAACATTTTCGCAGCAGGGAACAGAACTCTACTCCTCCCGGAAGGATTTCATCATCTGATCCGTGAACGGCTTTATCAGGTAGGAAAGTGCCGTCCTATCGCCGGTGGTTAGGAAAACCTCAACCGGCATGCCGGGCACGATCGGCTTGCCGGCTACTTGCCTTTGGCCACCCGCTATCGCGATGGTGCTGAGATAGTACGTCTGGCCGCTGGCCTGGTCCAGGGTCGCCGCCGCCCCGATCGTTTCGACCGTACCCGCCACTTCCGGCGTGGTCCGCTGGTTGAAGGAGGAGAATCTGAGCCTCGCCGATTGCCCGGTCGTGGCCTGGTCGATGTCGGTCGGAGACAGCTTCGCTTCGACGACCAGGTCGGCGCTTTCGGGCACGATGGACATGAGCGTCTCTTTGGGGGCGATCACGCCGTTGACCGAATTGACGGCGAGCTCGTTGACGGTGCCGGAGATAGGCGAACGGATCACGATGCGCGACAGGCGGTCCAGCGACGCCACGATCCGTTCCTGAAGCTCCGCCAGTTTTCCGTCGACGTCGCGCAAGTCCCGCTGACCGTCGGTTCGCGCCTGCTGGTCGAGTTCGATGATCTTGATCCGCGACTCGCTGATCTGTCCCTTGACGCGGGCGATGTTGGCGTCGATCTCGCCTTTGAGGCCGTCGATCTTGACGAGATCGCGCTCCATGGTGCGGATCTTGCCGATTTCTATGAAACCCTTGTTGTAGAGCGGCGTCAGACGCTCGAGATCCTCTTTGACCATCTTGCGCTCATTGGCGTTGGCCTCCTGCTGCGCGGTCAGCCCGCGGACCTGCTCCTCGAACTGCGCGATCTGCAGCGACAACTGATCGCGCCTGGCCTCCCGCACGGCCAAGTTCTCGTTGAAGAGCCGGATCTCGCCCCGCGCGATCTCCGCCGTGAACGGGTCGTGCTCGAACCGGGAGTCGAACCTGATGGCCGTGGCTCCTTCGCGCTCGGCCAGATGCCGCGCCCTTCGGCCCTCGAGCTCCGCGCGCTGCCCCTTGAGCACGCCTAGTTCCGCCTTGGTCTGGGTCTCGTCTAGTCTGACGAGGACATCGCCCACCTTCACGGCGTCGCCATTGGCGACCAGGATCTCGCCCACGACGCCACCGTCGCGGTGCTGGATCAGCTTGACCTGCTTCCTGACTGCGACCTTGCCTTGCGCGATCACGGCACCGGTCAGCTCGGCGTGCACCGCCCAGCCGCCGCATCCGCCGATCAGGGCGATGGCGAGAACGGCCACCATGGTCACGCGCGAGCGGATCCCGAACGACTGCTTCGCAGCGCGCGCGGGCCGTTCCGTGGGCTTCAGGTTCATCGTTCATTCTCCGTTGTTAGAGCCGGCACGTGTCCGCCGATTCACGATAAGTGGTGCGCGTTCGTTTGCTGGGGGGCAGTGAAAACAAAATTGCTCTCGTTGAGGTCGAGGTTACCATCCAGCACGATCTCGAAATCGTGCTCCGCGTCGCCGTCGAGATGGCCCGAGACGATCGTGATCTCCTGGTCCGAAACGACTTCATGGCGGTAGGTGACGGCGCCGACCTCGTCGAAGGTGGCCTGGTCGGCCCCGGCGAAGAACAGCCTCTTGCCCGAGAAATCGTCGAGTTCCTGTCCGACTCTGGACAGATCGAGCTTGTCGCCGACGCTGAAGTCCACGATGTGGTCGCGTGGTCCGCCGTCGTTCTTCAGAGAAGCCAGGTCCTGGAAGACGAAGGTGTCGTTGCCGTCGCCGCCCTCCATGATATTCACGTGGGCGTCGGCAACCAGGCGGTCGCGTCCGTGGCCGCCCTGGACATTCTCGATCTCGAAGATCTGTGCGCTCTGCCCGTCGCAGATTTCGACGATTCCGTCGGGGAGGTCGACGTTCTCGTCGAACACGATCTGCGACAGATCCAGCGTGTCCGCGCCGTCACCTCCGTGAATGACGTCGTGGCCCGCCTCGACGCCGAGGACGATCACGTCGTCCCCGCAGCCGGCGTCGATGCAGTCGTTGCCCGAGCCCCCCGCCAGCACGTCGTCGCCGGCGCCGCCGTCCACATCATCGCCGCCCGCGCCGCCCGCGATGTGGTCGTCTCCCGCGTCTCCGCGGACGGTGTCGTTACCGGCACCGCCGTCCAGGTGGTCGTCCCCTTCCCCGCCATGGATCGTGTCGTCGCCGGCGCCCCCTGCGATGCAGTCGTTGCCGGCCCCGCCCAGCAGCACGTCCTTGCCGGCGCCGCCGTCGATATGGTCGTCGCCTTGCTCGCCCTCGATCCTGTCGTTCCCGTCGTCACCATGGAGGGTGTCGTTGCCGGGACCGCCTATGAGCGTGTCGTTGCCCCGCCCTCCGGAGGCAAAGTCGTCGCCCTCGCCACCTAGGATGAGGTCGTTGCCGTCCTCGCCGTAGAGCGTATCGTCGCCGGCTTCGCCGAACAGCGTGTCGTTGCCCGCCCCGCCGAAGATGATGTCGTTGCCCGGGCCTCCGAACAGGGTGTCGTCACCGTCGCCGCCCACCAGCCGGTCATTGCCCTCGCCGCCGTAGATCGTATCGGCGCTTTCGCGGCCGTAGACGATGTCATTGCCGGCGCCGGCGTCGATCACGTCGATGAGAGGCGTTCCGATCAGAAGATCGTCGCCTTCGGTACCGTGTATCTCCTCGTCGGGCGCGGCGTGCAGATCCGCATGCGCCGCCTGGACGATCGAGACGGTGCCGTCGGAGATGCGGTAGCTGAACTGGACCGGGCCGATATCGTCGTGTTCCGGCGTGTAGAGCCAACGGTCCGCTCCCAACGCCTGCAGCGACCCGTGATCGACCTGGAGGGCCTGCACCGAAAGCCGGTCGCCGTCCGGATCGCTGGCGCCATTCAGCAACTGACCGAGCGAGATGATGAAGGCTTCGTTGACGAGCCCGCTGCCGAGATCGACCGCCCCGGCGCTCACCGGGGCGTGGTTGACCCGCTTCGTCGGATCGGGGGGCGGGTCCTTGATCGTCGGTGGCGGCTTTTTTGGCTCGTCAACATGGGGCCCGTGTGGTCGTCGGAAGACCCTCCGCCTCCGCCACCTCCACCACCCCCACCCCGCCTCCGCCGGCGACCGGTGTGCCGTCTGCCCCCGCGGCAGCGGATGCGCGGGAGCCGGCGCGTTCTGGTTCGCCGGGACCAGCGACAGCCGCGGCCCTTCCGTCCTGTCGAACCTGAGCCTGTCCGGATCGACTGCCGCTTCGAACGCTTCGTTCATCGATACCGCGTGCAGCCCGAAGGCACGGACGAGTTCGGACGATCCTGCGCTCCGCTCCACGGCGATGGACGGCGCGACCGACGTATCCGCTTCCGGCTGCGTTGCCGCTTCCGGAGAGTCCGGCTTCGGCAGATGGGGCGCATCCTCCTTGCCTTCGCCGAACACCTGTTTCAGCAGCAGTCCCCACGATGCGATCAGGATGGCGGGCACGATGGAACTGACGCGCGACCGCTCTTCGATGAGCGCGAAGCGGCGCGCCGGCGCGTCGAGCGCGCTGCGGTCCGGAATTCCCAACGACAGCCGATCGTCCATGGCCACCTCCCGCTGATCAAGCCGTCGCTGCGGCGGGGAACGGGATCGGCGCCGCCGGCGCGCCGACCACCTTGTCCTTCGGTCCGAACGCGACCAACTTGCCGCCCTGCACCACGCCGACGTAGTCCACCGCCGCCAGCGCCTTCGGCCGGTGCGCGATCACGATGACGATCCCGCCGCGCGCCTTGACGCCTTCGATGGCCTCCCGCGCGACCAACCGCGTGTCCGCGGTCATGGCGTATCAGAGGATGCGCCAGTCCGGCCAACACGCTTGAAGGATGACAATCCATATCACGCTGCGAACCGCGCTGCGCTGACGTGGGATCACCTGGGCAGCGCCTCATGCTAAGGCCCACGCGGGTAGTGGACCAAATGTCTTACGGAGACCAATACCGCAGCCAGTTGGAGTCACCTTACTCGCTGGCCCAAGCAAGCGGGACTTCTGCGCCTTCGGCCCGAGATCAGAAAGTCGTCCGTGAACAAGGCTCTAAGCGATTGAGCAGGAGTCAGTTTTCCGGTTGCGGCGGCATTTGAGATTGCAGGGATTGGGGGCTTGAGGCCCCCAAACCTTGCAATTTTGGTTTGTGGATTCCCTTTTGCTGCGGACCATGATTCTGTGTGCATCGGAGGGGCCGATGCGACCGAAGAAGCACAGGACGACGGGATCGAACGATCTGTTCCGGGCGCGGCTGGACCAGATCATCAACATGAAGCACGAGCTGGTTCAGCTCGCCGGCAAGATCGATTGGGACTGGATCGACGGCGAGGTCGCGCCGCTCTACAGCGAGAATGGCCGGCCCGGGATCGAGACCCGGTTCATGATCGGGCTGCTGTTGCTCAAGCACACTTACGGGCTTTCCGATGAGGGCGTTTGCGAGCGCTGGGTTCACGACCCGTATTTCCAGTTCTTCACCGGGCAAGAGTTCTTTCAGCATGCCTTCCCGCACGAGCGCTCGGACCTGAGCCATTGGCGCAAGCGGCTCGGCGACAAGTTGGAGCTGCTGCTGGCGGAGAGCCTGCGGGTGGCGCACGAGGCCGGCGCGTTACGCGGCCAGGACCTCAAGCGCGTCACCGTCGACACCACGGTGCAGCCGAAGGCCATCACCTTTCCGACCGATGCCAAGCTGCTTCATGCGGCTATCAAGGGGCTCAACCGCCTGGCGAGAAGGCACGCCGTCAGGCTGCGGCAATCCTATTCTCGTGTGGCCAAGGCCGCCGCGATGATGGCGGGCCGCTACGCCCATGCCAAACAGTTCAGCCGGCATCAGCGGCAGTTGCGCATTCTGCGCAGCCGGCTCGGCCGTATCATCCGCGACATCCGCCGCAAGATCGAGGGCCAGCCGGCACTGGAGGAGGCATTCGCCCTCCCGCTTGGCCGGGCCGTGCAAATCCGCTCGCAGCAGCAGCGCCAGCGCGGCTGGAAGCTTTATTCCTTCCATGCCCCGGAGGTGGAATGCATCGGCAAAGGCAAGGCCGCAGCCCCTTACGAGTTCGGCGTGAAGGCCTCCATCGTCAGCAACAACCGCCGGGCGCCCGGTGGCCTGTTCGTACTGCACGCCAGGTCGCTGCCCGATAATCCCTACGACGGTCATACCCTGCGGGACGTCATCGACCGCACCGAGGCGCTCACCGGCTGTCCGATCGAGCGGGCCTATGTCGACAAGGGATATCGCGGCCACGACACGCAAAATCCCCGTCGCGTCTTCATTTCGGGCCAGAAGCGCGGCGTGTTCGGCGCCATCAAGCGCGAGCTCCGGCGCCGCTCCGCCATCGAGCCCATCATCGGACATCTGAAGGCCGAAGGTCACCTTGGCCGCTGCTATCTCAAAGGCCGCGCCGGCGACGCCGCCAACGTCGTGCTCTCAGCAGTCGGCCACAACTTCCGCCGTATCCTCGCCTGGCTCAGAGAACTCTTGTGCCTCTTCCTGATCCAGCTATCGCATCACGCTTGCCTGTCCGCCCCCGCTCAATTCGGCTTCTTAACGGACGACTGAGTACACCCCTTTTTCCTCAGCCACGGAGGTAAAGGCTACCGTGGTGCCAACCAGTTGAAAAGGGCGTTGGTCGTGGCGCACTTTGGAGTCAGGAAATGGCCGGTGGCTGACTTCCTCTCTGGGCCTAGCCCGTTCCGCTTCCGAGGGTTGAACTTGGAGCCGCCGAGGGCTGCCTTTGACCCATCTGAGACATTAGACGGTGGACCAGGAGCAGCGTAACGTCCACGTGCGTCAAACGTGGGTTCATATACTCGGGAGAGGTTTCATGAGGACTGTGTTTTCCTTCGCGGCAGTGGGTATCTTGGTCGGCATGATGCTGTCACCAGCGGCGACCGCAGCTGAGTTGAGGGTTCTGGCCGGCGGCGCCATGACAGCAGTGTGGGCGGGTCTCAAGCCGAAGTTCGAACAAACCTCAGGTCACAAGCTCGATATCTTCTTCGCACCACTCCGAACCTGATCAAGGAAGCTACCTCCGGCAAGCCGTTCGATGTCGGCGTCGTGCCGGTCGAGGTAATGAGGGACGCCGCCGCGCGATCACACTTCGCAGCCGGGCCGACGCTGGACATAGCTCGTGTTGGCCTCGGTGTCGCGGTTCGCGACGGTGCGCCGAAGCCCAACATCTCCACGCCCGACGTGTTTAAAGCTGCCTTGCTTAACGCGGAATCGGTCGCCTCGATTCCGGAAAGCGCAACCGGCTATTCAATAGCGAAAGTATTCGAGCGCCTCAACATCACCGAACAGATGAAAGCCAAGATGAAAGCGCAGCCGACCCCCGCACAGGTCGTCGCTGTAGTCGCCAACGGAGAGGCCGAACTCGCGCTGTTCCTGATGAACGTCTTGACGGTGCCGGGCCTCGATGTGGTTGGCCCGTTCCCTGCTGACTTGCAGCAGGATGTCGTATTCACGGCCGCGCTCGGTGCGGCCACGAAGGAAGCCGCAGCCGCGAAGGCGCTCGTCGACTACCTGAAAACGCCGGACGCCATATCGGTGATCAAGAGCAAAGGTATGACGCCGGGGTGAAACAATCAGCTGCTTCGTGGGGCAACGACGTTCAATAGACGCTGCTACAGCGGATTGCTTAACCCGCTGGTGCATGTCGGCTGATGGCCCATCGCGTAGGTTGGCGCAGTACTGCGACATGTCCGGTGCTGGGGGTGGACCTGAAGAGCCGGATTCAGGCGCAGACCAACGCGATTGACCCTGGCTGTTCTCTAATTCCGGGAGTGAGGTCAAGCTCTCCTTGAACATCCTTGCCGGGTCCATGGTTCTCTCCGCGGTAGGGGCGTGCCCTCCGCATGATGGCGTAAGATGACGTTAGCGGATCAATGTGTGAAGCGCGCTTTGCCCTCTCGAGCACCGCAAAGCCAGGGGCGATCTCACCAACGCCAGCGTCCCGGCAGGGACGTTCGCTCCCGCTGTTCGGCGGGAACTCGTTATCCATTATGCAGGCTGATCAGCAGCATCCCTTGATGACCATTTAAATTCGGTACCATCGATCCACATCCGATGCAGAATGACAGCAAGTTTTCGGGCAACCGCAACCTTGGCTTTGCGTAGGCCGCTTCGTTTCGCAAGCCGAATACCCCACGCTTTGAGTGCTGACCATTTTGCTACGCGTGTCAGCAGCACATTGGCCGCCTCGTAGAGGTAACTTCGCAGCATCTTATCGCCGCATTTCGAGATTCGGCCCGTCCAGTCAATCTCCCCGGATGCGTATCGGCGAGTCGTTAGCCCTGCGTAGGCTCCGACGCTTCGTGACCTCTTGAAGCGAGCGGGGTCATCGATCGTCGCAAGGAAGCAAAGGGCCGTGACCGGGCCGACGCCAGGAGCCGTCATGAACCGTCGCACCTGAGCATTGTTGCGAGCCAGCCGCAGCACCTTGCGGTCAAGGTCCGCAATCTGTTGCTCGACGGCCTCGCGTGCCTTTAGCAATGGATCGACAGCGGCAAAAAGCTCTGACCGTTCCTCGGCCAACTGCGCGGCGCGCACAGCAAACACATTCATCTTTGCTCGTCCGATGACGAGCCCAAGATTCTTGAGGAGCCCCCGGATTTGATTTTCGATATCCCGCTTGATCTTGACGAGCAGAGCTCGACTGACAAGAAGGGCTTTGGTCGCATGACTGTCGAGATCCTTGACGCAAACCTCCTTGTACCAACCACATTGCATGATGCGCGCAATGCCAGCAGCGTCATTTCGGTCGCTTTTGTTGATCTGCATCTTCAGAACCGCCTTCGCATGCCTGGCGTCAATGCAGATAACGGGTAACCCGATCTTATTCAGCTCGGTCCACAGCCATGTCGACGTTGCTCCGGTCTCAAGTCCAATCCGAACGACGTGTGACGTGTGCAATTTGATGTACGTCGCGATCGCCTCCGGGTCAGACGTAACCACCCCTTCGCGCTCGACCTTTCCTTGTCCGATCGACGATGCAGATCGAGGTCAGTTTCAGTGACACGTCTAATCCGACATAGTGCTCCATTGCCTCTCTCCATCATTGCAAGGCCCTGGGGTGGGCCTCGTCGAGTCCTGGAGAGCTGATTCGCAGAGCCTGAGTATGGCTCCGAGCCCGGAATTATCCCATGTGTGAAAACGCCGTGCCTGCTATGATTCCCGCACTGAATCGGCGGGGGCTGGCATGGCTCGTTTTGTTCAAGGAGCTGATCGCGGGCAATCTACTTTGTTGCTGGAATGCCTGGACGACTGGGTTGCAGATGACAATCCGGTTCGCGTGATCGACGCCTTCGTTGCAGCCCTCGATCTGGCTGAACTTGGGTTCGGTGGCGTTGAGCCTGCCGGCACAGGTAGGCCGTCGTATCATCCGGCCGCGCTCTTAGGGCTCTACATTTACGGTTATCTCAACCGTGTCCACTCGAGCCGCCGGCTTGAGCGTGAAGCTGGCCGCAACGTCGAAGTGATGTGGCTGCTCGCCAGGCTTGCGCCCGATCACAAAACGATTGCCGATTTCCGCAAGGACAATGGTCCCGGCATCAAAAAGGTCTGCGCGCGCTTCGTCGAGGTGTGCCGCAAGATGGGCTTGCTCGCGACAACCAGCGTTGCGATCGACGGCAGCAAATTCAAAGCAGTCAATAATCGCGATAAGAACTTCACGCGCGGCAAAGTCGAGCGGCGGCGCACGCAATTGGAGGAGAGTGTTGCGCGCTATCTCGCTCAGCTCGATACCGCCGACCGGCAGGAGCCGTCGGAAACACTGGAGTTAAAAAAGACGCGGATCAAAGAACGGCTCAAAAATCTGACCGTTGAAATGGCGAAACTCGCAGCGATTGAAAAACAGGTTCTGGCGTCGCCCGATCAGCAGATATCGTTCACTGATCCCGACAGCCGTTCGATGGCCACGAGCGGCCGTGGTTCTGGCGTCGTCGGCTACAACGTGCAGACGGCGGTTGATACAGAAAACCATCTGATCGTCGCGCACGAGGTGACAACAAGCGGCTCAGACCGGTCGCAACTTGCAAACATAGCCCGGCAAGCCAAAGCAGTTCTTGAGGCCGACACGCTCGATGTTGTCGCCGATCGCGGCTACTTCAAGGGTGAAGAAATCGTGACGTGCGAGCAATCTGGCATCACGGTGACTTTGCCCAAGCTGATGACATCGGGTGCGAAGGCTTCGGGACGCTTCGGCAAACAGGACTTTGCTTATCTGCCAAATGAGGATGTTTATCGCTGCCCTGCCGGTGAGAAACTCAAATATTATTATACCAACGACGAAGACGGCCAGAAGCTGCGCAACTATTGGACGAACGCCTGCAAAACCTGTCCACTCAAATCGAAGTGCACGCCGAGCCCACAACGCCGTATCAAGCGATGGGTGCACGAGGACGTTCTCGAACGCGCTCAGGCGCGGCTCGACAAGAATCCAAACGCCATGCGCACACGCCGCGAGACCGTCGAGCATCCGTTCGGCACACTGAAGATGCGCATGGGCGCGACGCACTTCTTGTGCGTGACGCTGCCGAAAGTTGCGACCGAGATGGCGCTGTGCGTGCTCGGCTACAATCTGACACGCGTGCTGAACATCGTCGGGATGAAACCGCTGCTGGCGGCGGTGAGGGCGTGATACGGCCGTTGCCGCGCGCCGTTGCGGTTCATGGGGCGCGTAAAAGAGCCCCGACATTGCCTCAGGATGAGTTCTGGTCGAGCGGCCGTAAAACTTGCCCAAATTGATCGGACCGCGATAGCCTGAATTCGACCGCGCCGGTCCGCGTCATGCAACAGCGTTTTTACACGACCAAGACCCATTGCCGACATGCCTCCCATAACTCTAGGCGTTGCCATTGGTGAAGCCGGCTTCCCTTTGTCGCAAAGCTAACGGCGCGGCGGTCGCAGGGTGGCCGCATTGCTGAGTTCAAATTCAACCGCCGTGGCGTGCCTGAGAAGGCAAGCTACGATCTCCTCGGTGCGTTCGGGCGAGCGCCGTCGCGGTGTTGGCGTTATGGTAAGAGCGCCACGAGCTATGCCAAAAGAAGACCGGATCATCACGGATACGGGGCTTGCGCCAGGAATGAGGGATATTGCGCGTTCTGCAAAGCCCTTCGATCGGGCCACCGCAACCTCCTGCAAGATCGCTTCCGTCGATAGGCCGTAACGAGAGAAACGCGATCGGTTTTTGGCGAGCACTTCGCGCGCCGCGTCGGTTTGCATGCTGGATAGGATCGCAATTCCGGCGTTGGAAACGCCAAGGGGGCGGCGTTCACCGACATCCCAAGCGAGGGCCTGGATAGGGTAGGTTCCGAGCTGCCTTGCGACGCAGACCGTCTCAAGTCCCACCCAGCGTGTGAAAAAGCCGGTGTCACCAAGTTCACGGACGGCAGCCCGCAGATGAGGACTAACGATATCGAGTAGGGGATCCCGTATTCGCCGCGAAAGCGCCAGCAGTGGTATCTGCTCGCCAATCAGATATCGTTGAGAGCCTTGTCGCCTCTCAACGATGCCTTCCGCAATCAAGACGCTCAGTATGCGATGTGTCGTTGGGCGAGTTAGTTCCGCCTGTTTCGCAATTTCGGTGAGTCCTAGGCCAGCCTCGCGGGCAGTTGCCAGGATCCGCAACACAGCCACTGCTCTCTGAATGCTTTGCGTTCCGCCCGGCAAATCGACGGATGCGGCGCCGGCGGTATGGCGAGAGCCACGAGCTGTCATGGGATGCGCCTTGAAGAAACGATATTGCTCCCCGGTGAGGTGCCAACCTTACCGTGGCACAGCTCCCCGCAAGTGTCCACGATGTGGAAATTCTCTGCGCTTTTCCATTGCGTCGCGGCGCGTTGCGGCAAACTCTGCGCGAAGAACCCGGGGCGACGTAGGCTTACGTGCTAATCATTAGATGGTCGCCTATCTCCCCGAAAGCGAAACAAGACGTCCAAGGGAGAAATGCCATGAACCGGCGCAACTTACTAAGTGTCTCTGCGGGAGTTGCAATTGGGCTGGTATCGCTCGGCGTCACTGTGGGAGCTGCCGCCAAAGCCGCCGAGGTCAAGCTTCTATCTGCCTCTGCATTGCATCCCGCAATTGATGCCCTCATACCGGATTTTGAGAAATCCTCGGGGCACAAGGTAACGGTCGACTACGGAACCGCTGGTGCTGTTGCGGACCGCGTCCAAAAGGGTGAGGCTGCCGACATCATCTTGAGTTCGGTCCAAACGGTCGACCGGCTTGAAGCGCAGGGCAGAATCGTGGCCGGGAACCGCATCGTTATCGCGAAGGTCGGTGTTGGCGCGTTTGTGCGCAAGGGTGCCGCGAAGCCCGATATAAGTTCGGCCGACGCCTTTAAACGCACGATGCTGGTCGCAAGAGCGATCGCTTATCCCGATCCGGCCGGAGGAGGTGCCAGTGGCATCTACGTGGCCAACTTGCTCGAACGAATGGGGATTGCTGGGGAGATGAAGGCCAAGACAAGACTGTCAACGCTTGGAACACTGTATGCGAGCGTGGCCAGCGGGGAAGTCGAGATCGGCTTCAATCAAGTAAGCGAAATCTTGGCTCAACCAACCGTCGAACTTATTGCCCCGTTGCCCCCAGATATACAGAATTACACCCAGTTCGCCCCAGGCATCATTACAGGTAGCAGTCAGGCTGACGCCGCACAAGCGCTGGTCGCATTCCTGTCCATGCCCGCCAGCCGGACCGTTCTGAAGGCAAAGGGTTTCGAATAGCGTCGTGCAGCGTGGAAAGATGCACCTCGGTTGGTGATCCACGGCGGTGGCTTGTCTCCGTTGACAAATGATGAAGGCCCTGCCGGGCGGCGCTCTTGACGAGGTGGACATCAAGAGTCCCTTATCGAGGGTGCTGAATTTGAGCAGCAACGATGCCATGAGCCGTGCACCCTTTTCGGGACAGATCATTATGCGCGATGGACAAGCTAGTCAGACCGCTCGGGGTGCGGCTGCTTATCGTGCCATTCATCAAAAGCTAGAAGGCGGAGCGATCTTCAAAGATCCATTAGCGTCGAGGATAATAGACCAAGAGACAGCCGCTGCCTTAGACGAGATCGCTGCAAACGACTCGCTACGGCCCTGGCGTTTATTTATCGCAGCGCGCAGCCGGTTTTCCGAGGACACGATGGGCGATTGCATCGCATGCGGCGTACGACAGGTCGTAGTGCTGGGGGCAGGCCTCGATACCTTCTCGCTGCGAAATCCCTATGCTCATCTCGGCGTTCGCACTTTCGAGGTCGACTACCCTTCGACACAAATGTGGAAACGCGATCAGATAAGGACCGCAGGTCTCGCGGAGCCGCCGTCGCTTGCTTTCGCACCGGTAGATTTTGAACGAGAAAGCCTCGCGGAGGGGTTAGTAAAAGCGGGGTTCAAACTGAACGAGCAGGCGTTTTTTCAATGGCTTGGCGTAGTGCCTTATCTGACTAAAGATGCGGTCTCCTCCACATTGAAGTTTATTTCCGAGGTGCCGCAGGCAGCCGTGGCTTTCGACTACGTCGAACCATTCCAGAATTATCCTGCTGAGCGCCGCGCCAGCGTCATGGCAACTGCCGCAAGGGCAGCGTCGCGGGGCGAACCCTGGCTCAGCTTTTTTGATCCGATCGAACTGCTGCAACTGCTGCAAGGCGAGCGCTTTAATGTGATAGAAGATCTAGGACTTCCCGAAATAGCCGAGCGGTACTACGGCGTCCTGAGGCGAGATATCGTGTTCGGACCTGGTCCTCACATTGTGCGGGCGCATCGATAGTCCATTGCCAAAGCCAAGCTGGAACACCGTTCGGGCGAATTTCGACTTCCGGTTCTGTGAAGGTTTTCGGATGCCGGCCCCATGAGGGTGTCGCCGCGCGCACGGGGCCGGCGTCCGCAAACCTCCAAGGGAGATGCTATGCAGCAGACGGCGGCGGTGAGGAAGGTAAGGATATGGCATTCATCGGCGCTGATGTGAACCGATGGAGCACCCCATGCAGAAGTTGAACGACCTGAGCCGATCCCTCACGTCCCTCAAACCGGACGGCACGCTGATCGCCGTGATCGAGATGAGCCTGTCGAGCTGGCTCGTTGCGGGGATTGTGCCTGGCGTCGAACGCCAGCCGTCGAAGAAGCTTGAGGTCGACGAGAACGCCTTGCTGAAACTGCTCAATCGCTGGCGAGAAGAGGCGCAGAAGAAAGGATACGGAATCGAACGCATCGCGGTCGCTTTCGAGGCCGGCCGTGACGGTTTCTGGCTGGCCCGATGGCTCAGGGCGCGCGGCATCGAGGCGCATGTCATTCACGCATCGAGCGTAGCGGTATCGCGCGAGCACCGGCGCGCCAAGACCGATCGTCTCGACACCGAACTGCTCAAACGCAGCTTTCTCGGCTGGTTGCGTGGCGAGCGTGATCACTGCAAGATGGTCGCGATCCCGACAATCAAGGACGAAGATGCCAAGCGCCCCAACCGTGAGCGCGAGAGCCTCATCGGAGAACAAAGTCGGATCGTCAACCGAATGAAAGCGGCGTTGATCCGGCTCGGCATCCGCGGCTTCAATCCCAAGCTGAAGAAAGCTTCCGAACGCCTTGACGGCTTGCGCTCCCCCGAGGGCGAGCCGATCCCGCCCAACACCCTGGCTGAGCTGCGTCGCGACATGGCGCGCCGGCGGCTCGTCGGCGATCAGATACGGCAGATCGAGGACGCTCGCCTGGAGCGTCTCACGCAAGCGCCCAGTGATGGACCACACGCAATGGTGCGGCTGTTGGCGCGGGTGATCGGGGTTGGTGTCGAGACCGCCGACATGCTGGTGCAGGAGGTACTGTCGCGAAGCATGCGCGACCGACGGGCTGTAGCGCGTTATTCCGGCCTCACCGGCTCGCCCGACGAGAGCGGCAGAAAACGCCGGGAGAAAGGGCTGACCCGTTCCGGCAATGCTCGAGTGAGACGGGGCATGATCGAATTGGCGTGGCGATTTCTCAGGTTCCAGAAGGACAGCGTCTTGGCGCAGTGGTTTCGAAGCCGTACCGAGAACGCCCGCGGGGCGCGCAAGACCATGAGCGTGGCCTTGGCGCGCAAGCTACTGATCGCCCTGTGGCGGCTCGTGCGGGAGGGCGTAGTGCCGGACGGCGTCGTTCTGCGGCCGGCATCATAAACACGGAGGTCACTGAAGAAGACCCAACAGTTTCGGCCTTGTCCGTCCGCTGGTGACGGTATCGCCGATGACGGTTCGAGGTGGCGGGGTCCCGACGCGTTTCCTTGGCTTCAATGCCGAAAGGGAGAATGGGTCCGCCGCTTCGGAGCTTCGCTGCCGATGCGCACGACTGCATCATGGTTCGGGTCCTTGGACCCACCGGATACAAGGTTGTGGCGCGATTGATCGCGCCCGCAAGCGGGCTCCCCTCCGATCGTCATCCCGATCGCACCAACCGTGCCGTCGTGCTCGAAGCTGTCAAGGTGTGGCCTGGCAACGGTGGAGCCTGTCGTAAGATTCGCGCGACGGCCAACCTTGACAGCTTCTGCGCGCGCCAGCGCAAGCGAAGTGCGGGTCGGGACGAAGAAACGGCTCTCAGATCGAACAAAGAAAGTGACGAAGGAAAAAAGATGCGCCGACCTATCGCCTCTTGAAATGCCGCCTCCTTGACAAAAGCCCATACAAGGAAACCGCGGGAGTGGGCACGTAGGTGGCGCGGCGTGGGCTATGGGGATTTGAGTGCCGCGGCTGAGGTGTGTGATTGGAGCTGAGCCGGTTCAGCAAGTTCGCCTGCGGTAAAGCGGCTCATGAATGAGCGGCGAGTCGGGTGGAACGTCGTGAACTGCCGAACGATTTGGGGCGGCAGCTTTATGTCTTGGCGCGCTTTTCCGTGGCCGGTGGAGAGCCGGCGAGTACGACAAGCAGATTTGCCGGATAGAGACGCGGTCATGAGGTGTCGACCCTGATCACGATCGTTGGAGCTGTCGGCCGATACCGCGGCGTGGCACCGCGCTCGAAGACCTCAATGAGGACCATGCGACCGCCGCAGCATGGACAACTCGGCTTGGTTTGACCGGCGGCGGCAGCGGTGGGCTGGCCGTCAGGGATTGCAACGGCGAGCAGCTCACGCGCGCGTGCGATATTGTCGGCGCGCGTGCCACTGGCGAGTAGCCCATAGTGGCGGATGCGGTGGAAGCCTTGCGGCAGCACGTGGATCAGGAATCTGCGGATGAACTCGGCGGTGGCCAGTGTCATGACCTTCCGGCGGTCGCGACCTTCGGCGCGATAATCCTTCCATCGAAAGGTGACGCTGTGCCCGTCGACCGCAATCAGCCTGCTGTTGGCGATGGCGACGCGGTGGGTATAGCGCGACAGATAGGCCAGCACGGCCTGTGGTCCGCCGAACGGGCGCTTGGCATAGACGACCCATTCGGATCGTCGTAGCGGCGCCAGATATGCCGCGAACGCCTGCGGGTCGGCGAGAACGGCATGATCACCAAAGAACTTCAGATGGCTGGCTTTGTGGGCCACGATCAGCTTCTCCAGGAACAGCCGCCGGAACAGGCGCGAGAGCACGCGCACTGGCAGGAAGAAGCCGGGCCGGCACGCCACCCAACGCTCGCCGTCGAGCGAGATGCCGCCGCCCGGCACGATCATGTGGACGTGCGGGTGATGGGTCATGGCCGAGCCCCAGGTATGGAGAACCGAGGTGATGCCGATCCGGGCGCCCAGATGCTTCGGATCGGCGGCGATCGTCAGCATCGTCTCGGCCGAAGCCTTGAACAGCAGGCCATAGACCACAGCCTTGTTCTGGTAGGCGATATCGGCGATGGCCGCCGGCAGCGTGAACACCACGTGATAGTACGGCACCGGCAACAGATCGGCTTCGCGCGCGGCCAGCCAGTTCTTTGCCGCGGCACCTTGGCACTTCGGGCAATGCCGGTTGCGGCAGGAGTTGTACGAGATCTGGCTATGGGCGCAGTCCTCGCAGCGCGCGACATGGCCGCCGAGAGCTGCCGTGCGGCAGTTCTCGATCGCCGACATCACCTTCAACTGGCTGAGGCTGACATGGCCGGCATTGGCCCGGCGCCATGCCGGGCCGTGGCCGCGGAAGATGTCCGCGACCTCCAGCGATGGACGCGACACGAGGAGCCTCGCGTCAGGCGGGCGGCTCAGCCCTCTCGACCTTGCGGGCGATATGCTCCAGCGGGCTTATGACTTGTTGGATCGTCTTGGTGGCGACGCGGGTATAGAGTGCCGTGCTATCGAGCTTGGCGTGACCGAGCAGCACCTGGATCACCCTGATGTCGATGTTCTGCTCAAGCAGATGGGTGGCGAAGCTGTGCCGCAAGGTGTGCAGCGAGACGCGCTTGTCGATCTCGGCTGTTTGGGCTGCGGCATGACAGGCGCGATTGAGCTGGCGCGTCGTCATCGGCTGCACGCGGTCGCGCCCCGGGAACAGCCAGCCCTGCGGTCGCGCAGCCTTCCACCAGGCACGCAGCAGTTCAAGCAGATGTGGAGACAGCATCACGTAGCGGTCTTTACGTCCTTTGCCTTGTTCGACGCGGATGACCATGCGCTTGCTGTCGATGTCGCCAATCTTGAGTGAGATCACCTCGGCGGCGCGCAGACCCGCGCCATAAGCCACGCTCAGAGCCGCCTTGTACTTGAGGCCCGGCGCGGCATCGAGCAGCCGCGCCACTTCCTCCGCGCTGAGCACGACCGGCAGCTTGCGGGGCTCGTGGAGGAACGTCGTGTGCTCGATGATGTCGGAACGCCTCAGTGTGACCCTGAAGAAGAACCGCAATGCAGCCACGGTGTGGTTGAGTATCGGGATGTGCACGCCGTTCGCCGCCAGATGCAGCTGAAAGCGCCGGACGTCCTCAAAGCTCGCCGTGTCGGGCGACCGGCCGAGGAACGCAGCAAAATCCCTGATGGTGCGGATGTAGCCTTGTTGGGTCTTTGGCGCTAACTTGCGGATCGTCATGTCTTCGATCATGCGCCGGCGTAACGGGCTCATGGCCTGGTCGGTCATGGGGATGCTCCTGTCTTGAGTGAGGTTGTCGAAACCCCTCGATCTCAAGACAGGACGCCCCGTTGCGCTATCCCATTGGCCCCGACGCCCGCCGCAGTGCCCTACCGCGCGAGCGGTTTAGTCCTTTGGCCCATCGCTTCCGTTGGCGTGCTGCAGCTTTATTTCGGCTCACAGGGGTAGACCGGAAGTTTGCATCCGAGCGCCAAACCGACGCGAATGACCCAAAGAGACATTCGACGAAGAAAGACTGTGGGCGTTCGCCGACATCCTGAAGCCTCACGCCTTCAATGACGATCGGCTATAAGGCGATCGTGTTCGAAGCTCACTGACAAAACAAAGAATCAATGATTGTTAACAAGCGGCGTTCCCGAGTGTGCAGAGCAGCATACAACGGAACAGCGTCATCAATTTAGGGTGATTTTTTGGGTAGGTCGGAACTACTCTGTGGCGCATTTTATGGGTCGAGCGTCGCCTTCTGGCCTCTTCTGAGACATGCCGCCGGCTAGGTAAAATGTCCGCGTTCATCGGCAAAGCCGACAACGTGGTGCTCGCACCGAGTTCTTCTCAGTTCGACCCGATTTGTCATTTCGGCCCCTGATGGCTCCATTGGTAGATTGAATGCCGGCCATCCTGGGCGGTAAACTGGCCGCGCGTATGCGGATTGACACGCCAACTGTCGCCCCGGTCCCGAAGCTGGGTCGGGGCAAACAATCCGCGCGAGGCCGCCATGCAGCAAGTTGCGGACTGGCTTAAAAAGCTCGGCATGTCCGAGTACGCCGAACGCTTTGCCGAAAACGGTGTCGACCTCAGCGTGCTCCGCGATTTGACGGATCAGGATCTTAAGGACCTCGGGGTCTTGCTCGGCCATCGCCGCAAGATGCTACGTGCGATAGCCGAACTGGATGGCGTCGACAACGGAACACCCAAGCCTACTGCTGCAACTCTTCAACCGAACGATACCGCCGAGTTCCGCCAAGTCACAGTGATGTTCTCGGACCTTGTGGGGTCGACGGCGCTCTCCGCCCGCATGGACGCGGAGGACCTGCGCGAAGTAATTTCGGCGTATCAGAACTGCGTCGCCGAAACTGTGAGCCGCTTCGGCGGGTTCGTGGCGAAGTTCATGGGCGACGGCGTGCTGATCTACTTCGGCTACCCGCAGGCTCACGAAGATGACGCAGAGCGAGCGGTACGCGCGGGGCTGGAGTTGGTGAGTGCCGTAAGTAATCAAAAGACCGGGGCGGTACTGCAGACGCGGGTCGGCATTGCCACCGGGCTAGTAGTGGTCGGCGACCTGATCGGGTCGGGCTCTGCTCAGGAGCAGGCAATCGTTGGCGAGACGCCGAACCATGCGGCACGCTTGCAGGGCATTGCAGAACCGAACACGGTCGTTATTGCCGAAAATACCCGCAAGCTGCTCGGCAATCTATTCGAGCTTGAGGACCTCGGAGTAAAGGATCTGAAGGGCATACCGGTGCCTGCCAATGCCTGGGCGGCACTGCGACCGGCTTCAGTTGAAAGCCGCTTCGAGGCTTTTCACGCGACCGGGCTGACGGAACTTATCGGGCGGGAAGAAGAACTCGAACTGCTGCTACGGCGCTGGTCGAAGACAAAAGCCGGCGAAGGCCAAGTCGTGTTGCTTTCGGGCGAGCCCGGCATTGGCAAATCGCGGCTCACGGTTGCGCTTTTGGAACGCCTTGCCGGCGAGCCGCACACGCGCCTGCGCTATTTCTGTTCTCCACAGCATACCGACAGCGCGCTCTATCCCTTCATCCACCAGATGGAACGTGCCGCCGGACTCGCGTACGACGACTCCCCGCAAGCGAAGCTCGACAAACTCGACGCACTGCTCGCGCAGACTTCGACGTCAGCCCAGGACGCGGCACTCTTTGCCGAGATGCTGTCGCTCGCGAACGATGACCGCTATCCGGTGATCGAGCTGACACCGCAGCAACGCCGGCAACGAACGCTGGAAGCACTCGCCGCCCAACTAGAGACGCTAGTGCGAGCGAATCCGGTGCTAATGATCTTCGAGGATGTGCACTGGATCGACCCGACGAGTCTGGAAGTGCTTGGTCGGGTGGTGGACCAGATTCCGACCTTGCGCGTGTTGCTGAGCGTGACGTTTCGGCCGGAATTCAATCCACCCTGGATCGGCCGGTCTTACGTGACCGCCCTCACCATCAATCGGTTAGGTCAGCGCGACATCGATGCCATAATCGAGCATCTTGTCGGCAACAAGGGTCTGCCGGCAAGCATCCGGCAGGATATCATCGAGCGCACCGACGGCATTCCCCTTTTCGTGGAGGAAATGACCAAGGCTGTGATGGAGTCGGAGGGCGAGGGCGAAGCGCGGCGGACAGCCAGCGCGGTTCCGCCCCCGGCGCTGGCGGTCCCCGCAAGCCTGCACGCGTCGCTTATGGCGCGGCTCGACCGGCTCGGCGCGGCCAAGGAGGTGGCGCAGGTCGGGGCGGTGATCGGGCGCCAGTTCTCCTACGCCCTGCTGGCTTCGGTGGTGCGCCAGCGCGAACCAGAGCTGGGATCGGCGTTGGACCGTCTCATTGCGGCTGGCTTGCTGTTCCGGCAGGGCGCGCCGCCGCGTGCGACCTACCTGTTCAAGCATGCCCTGGTGCAGGACACGGCTTATGGCACTCTTTTACGCAGTCAACGCCAGGAGTTGCATGCCCGTATCGCCAAGGTGCTCGAACAAGAATTCCAGGAGACGATCGGGGCGCAGCCAGAGACTTTAGCTCATCACTACTCCCAGGCAGGCCTGGTCGATCTCGCGATCGAGTTTTGGAGACGCGCCGGAGCGCGCAGCGCAGACCGATCTGCTCATCACGAGGCGGTCGGTCATTTCGGATGCGCGCTCGATTTAGTGGGAAAGCTGCCGCCGAGCCATCAGCGCGATGAGCGTGAGCTGGGTCTGATGCTTGCTCTCGCGGTATCCCTGATCGCGGTCCACGGCTTTGGGTCGATACGTTTGGAGGAGTGTGCTGTTCGGGCCAAGGAACTTTCGGACAAGCTCGACGAGTCGCAGAGTCGCTTCGCCGCGCAACGGATCGCATGGAATTCCAGCCTGATGCGCCAGCCGCTTCCGAGGACGGCGGCTTTGGCAAGAGACTTGGTCGGCTTGGCAGAAGAAGACGGGAATCCGGCAAAACTCGCCGTGGCGCATCGGGCATCTGGCTACTCGCTACTTATTGCAGGCGAATTCCGAGAGGCCGCCGAAATGCTTGCTCAGGGAGCGACTATCGCCGACACAATTCCGGAGGGCGAATTCGCGATTTATGGCGAGCATCCAAGTATGGTTTGCCGAGCCTATGGCGGGCAGGTAAAAATCTTGATGGGTTTCCCCGAATCCGGGATGAGGCTGATTGAGGCGGCCGTAGCGCATGCGCGCCAGCAAAATAACGCGCACAGCCTTGCCTGGGCGCTCGGCGTTGCCGCGCACGTTTCTCAGTCACAGCACGAGCCTGCGGCAACGGCCCGCTTCGCATCGGAAGCCATTGAGACGGCGCGCGAGCACCGCATGCCCCAATGGCTGGCTCTCGGTGAGCGATGCAAAGGCTGGGCAATTCATCAGCTCGGCGATTTCGAGGGCGGCCTGAATCTCCTGCGACAGGGCGTGAGGCGATGGTACGAAACCGGAGCCGTCCTGCACACTACCCACGCCGAGATCTGCTTGGCGGAGAGTTTTCTCGTGCAAGGTCACGCCGTGGCGGCGCGGTCCTATTTGTCAGCCGCGCGAGCGCATTGCGCGAGTTTTGGCGAAAACTATCTCGCGGCGGAAATGGATCGGCTGGACGCTTTGTTGTTTCAGTGCGAGGGCGCACCTACTGACATGGTAGAAGAATGCCTGGCCAAGGCCATAGAAACGGCCCGCCAGCAGGGAGCTAGACTTTTTGAGCTCCGTTCCGCCACAGCGTTAGCCCGGGTAATAGCCGAACACCATGAACGGAAGGCACGCGACATTCTCGCGCCAATTTACAATTGGTTCACCGAGGGGTTAGGTACTTCGGACCTGAAAGACGCAAAGGCGCTCCTCGATCGGTTGAAGTGATGCAGTTTGTTCAGCTCTTCGCCGGCTCACATTTGTTCCTCCGCATCTGCGCATCGCCGGTCCACGCTGGCGCCGCCACGACTCCGCGCCAATGTGGGTCATCCAGGCTACCCCGGGTCCAACGCTCAACCGGGCTCTCGCGCACCGCACTTGCTCTCGCTCGCACCGTTTCATTCAGTGCGGGTCGGTGCATTCAAAAACCGATCCAAACTCGCAATGACTGCTTATGAACCCGGAAGCGAAATCGGCGCACGCCTTATCGAGGTCCGCTTAGTCGGGCACAGCGGACGAGATTTGCCCACGCTGAGTTCTTCGCATTCTGACGCCGAGCAAACATTTCGAAGGCGCAGAAGAAGCGAATTAAGCATTTGACTGCAACCACTCTGAGAAGGTTCGGATGGTCTTCGCGCGCGGATGGCTTGGCCTACTGACCACATGGAAACTATAGCCAGACAAGCTCAACTTGAACGCTTTCACGAGCGTACCGGCGGCGAGTTCGTGTGCGACGAGCACATCACTGAAAATCCCGACTCCCTGCCCCGCGATCACCGCCTCGATGGCGTGCAGTTCCTCCCGGAAACTCAAGTGCTGCATATCCTTGAATTGGGGCACTTCGCGCCACCTGCGCTGGGCCACGGCAAACCATCTCTGCCATGTGGGCGGCTCACGATCGGCCGGCGACCAATAGGAGTGAATCAAAACGTGGTTTGCGAGGTCGACTGGTCTCTTCAGGCGTCCCGTTGAAAGCAAACGTGGATTGCAGACGGGCCAGAATGTATCGCTGAAGAGATCATTGATGATCCCGTCCGTCGGCAGTACTCGGCTAGTCGCATAACGAATGGCGACATCGCCATCGCCGGCGTGCAGATCGAGCACGGTGTCCGTGCCGATGACTTCCAGCGGCACATCGGGATGCAACTTCCGCCACGCGGGCAGGCGGGGCACGAGCCAGCGGCTGGCGAAAGCATTCGTTGTCGTCACCCGAAGAGGCTGTTGGTCGGTATCCCGCCTGACGGCCGCGATTGCGGCGGCAAACACCTCAAGGCCGCCGCGAATGGCGGGAAACAGCCGCGCTCCGGCATCGGTGAGCGAAAGAGGTCGCGGTCTGCGGCGAAACAGAGCGCGGCCACAATACTGCTCAAGCAGCACGATTTGATGGCTGATCGCGGTTGGCGTCACGCCGAGTTCTGCCGCGGCCTTCTTGAAGCTCAGATGGCGGGCGGCAGCTTCAAAAGCGCGGAGCTCGATCAGGGGCGGCAGCTTGTGCATGCGGCTAGTCTAGATGAAACCAATTCATCTTCACCTGAATTCTTCAGGTTTGCTCCGAGAGGGCCGCCGATTGAAGATATAGCGGGTTGAATTGAGGAGACCGTGTCATGTCGTCCATCACATCTGTCGCGAGCGCCGCCGCCGACCTTAGCGCCTCCTTCGGAGGACAACTGCTCAAGCCAACGGACGAGGGCTACGAGGAGGCGAGAAAGGTCCACAACGGGTTGGTCGACAAACGGCCAGCGTTGATTGCCAGATGCCGCAGTGTGGCCGACGTCGTGGACGCCGTCGCTCTTGTGATCAAGCTCGGCCTCGAGGTCGCGGTTCGTGGCGGCGGCCATAACGTCGCGGGACGCGCGACCATCGACGGCGGGATAATGATCGACCTGTCCCCAATGAGGGGCGTCCATGTCGATGCTGTCGGCAAAACCGTACGCGCGCAGGGCGGGGCGACTTGGGGCGATGTCAATCGCGAGACGCAACTTCACGGCCTCGCGGTCACCGGAGGTGTGGTCTCGACCACGGGTATCGCCGGATTGACCCTCGGCGGAGGACTCGGCTGGCTGATGGGCAAGTACGGCCTGGCATTGGATAATTTGCGCGCTGTCGAACTCGTCACCGCCGATGGCAAGGTCTTGCAGGTTAGCAAGCAAGAGGAACCCGATCTGTTCTGGGCCATCCGCGGCGGCGGCGGAAACTTCGGGATTGCCACCAGTCTCGAATACGACCTTCATGCAGTAGGGCCAATCATTACCGGCGGCCCCATCGTCTACTCTATCGATCGCTCCCGTGACGTGCTCGAATTCTTCCGGGCCAGCACGCGATCGCTACCGGACGAGCACACGCTGTTCGCAACCCTGACGCACGCGCCCGACGGGTCCGGCGCAGAGGTAGCTGCCTTGGTCACCAGCCATTGCGGTCCGGCAGCGGAAGCCGAACGAGCCGTGCGGCCGCTGAAACAATTCGGGGCTCCGATCGTGGACGCAATCGGGCCGATGCCCTATTGCCAGCTCAACAGCATGCTCGATGCCAACTACCCCAGAGGCGCCCTCAACTATTGGAAGTCCAATTTCCTCAGTGAGCTGAGTGATGGTGCGATTGCGACCATGATCGAATGTTTCGCGCGCTGCCCGACGCCCATGGGGCAGCTGCTTCTCGAACACATCCACGGCGCGGCGGCCCGTGTCGATGCAAGGGATACGGCGTTTCCGCATCGGCAAGAAGGCTACAACTTCCTGGTACTCGCGCAATGGATGCAGCCGGACGATACGAGGCAATGCATCTCCTGGGCACGCGAAACCTACGAAGGCATGCGACCCTTCTTCTCCTCCGGTCGGTATGTCAACTATCTCGACGATGACGAGGTGGGCGATCCCGTCGCTGCCGCATATGGACCGAACTACCGGCGTCTGCAGCAGATCAAGGCTAAGTATGATCCGAACAATTTCTTCCGCATGAATCAGAACATCCGGCCGCTGGCCTGATCCAGGTGAGGGCATTTCGTCCCTCTCATCTTGGTTCAGGATGTCAGTGGAAGGCCGCTACGCTGCGGCCCGGTTCTATAGTTGGTCTGGCGTGCTGATCCCGAAGGAGGACTCGAAAATGGCTGTCGTGTGCCGACCCGCTCGCATGGACGACTTAAAGCGAGCCGACGAGATCGTGGTCGCCAGCATCAATGAACTCACTGAACGGCGGGGTTTCGGAAAGATGGCATCCTCTCACCCTCCGAAATTTCGAGCTTTCTCGCTAAGGGGCGATACCGAAGGTCTAGCGCCGTGTCATGTTAGCAATCTGTGCGAGAAAAGCACGAAATGTCTGCGTTTGGCCCATTCAAGGCGTCCTACGATCTCCGCCATTCAGTCGCGATCAGCAGTACACCGGACATGTCGCAGACACCGTACTACGGCGGCTTTTTGATCCAACCAAGTCATGCGGTGATGTCCACTTTCAGCTGATTCAGTGCAGGATTGCGTCCCGAACAACTATGGCTTGAACTGGGCAGTCGGCGTGGAGCGCGATATCTTGAGCTCTTCCTCGTTCATGTCGGCAGAGACATCCGCGAAGAGTGGTGTGCTAAGATAACGTTCACCGGTGTCAGGCAGCATGCAAAGAATATTTGCGCCCTTCTCTGCTTGGGCTGCGACCTTCAGCGCACCCGCCATGGTTGCGCCCGAGGTGATGCCGACAAAGATGCCTTCCTTGGTCGCAAGCTCCTTGCTGCATCGAATAGCATCGGGGCCGGGAATCGGCAGAATCTGATTGATGACCTTCATCATAACGGCGTCCCCGGTCAGCTTCGGAATGAAATCAGGTGTCCAGCCCTGCATTGGATGTGGCTTGAAATCCGGATGTGGCGCCGCCGGCGTGCCATCCGGGTTCCGCTGCTGCTCGATACCGCTGCCCAAGAGCTGCGCTTCTTCGGGCTCGCAGACGATGATCTTGGTGTCGGGGCGCTCCTTAGCGAGCACCCGCGCAACACCCTTCAGTGTGCCGCCGGTTCCGTAACCGGTTACCCAATAGTCCAGTCGTTCTCCTGCGAAATCGTCCAGAATCTCGAGCGCCGTGGTTTTGGAGTGGAAGTCGGGATTGGCTTCGTTCTCGAATTGCCGCGTCATGAACCAGCCGTGCGTTTTGGCAAGCTCGATCGTTTTGTTGATCATTCCAATGGCCCGATCGGCCGCAGGCGTCACGACGACCTTCGCACCCAGAAATCGCATGAGCTTGCGGCGCTCGATGCTGAAGGGCTCGGCCATTGTGACCACCAGCGGGTACCCCTTGGCGGCGCAAACCATCGCAAGTCCAATTCCCGTGTTGCCGCTGGTCGCCTCGATGACGGTTTGACCAGGTTTCAGCTCCCCGGATTTCTCTGCGGCTTCGATCACGCCCAGAGCCAGCCGATCCTTGACCGAGCCGAGCGGATTGAAGGCCTCAACCTTCACGAACAAATTGACTCCCGTGGGAGCGAGACGATTGATCCGCACGACGGGTGTATGGCCGACCGTCTCAAGGATGGTTTGATATCTGTGGCCCATGCTACCTCCTGTGTCGTACTTATTCTGGGAAAAGCAAACTGGCGCGGGTTAACCGGCAAAGCATACCCGAACTGAATTTTCCGGCAATCGGGCAGAGCTTGCATACGGCTTCTTTCGCGGACATCAGGCCGGGCCGGCATCGATTCGGGTCGGGGAAATGACCTGAAACGGCTCGTCACGAGACGACTCAGGCGCCTTCGGCGAAATGCAAAACCAAGGCGGCACACATTGGCATTCCCGCCTGACGGGCGCGATTCATGTGTATGGGGGCGATTCTCGACCCCACGCATAGAAGCCAGTGGGATCCGGAAACCCTCCTGAAGGACGGTTCGATCTTGAGCGCGCCGTCCGCCGCTTTGAAGAGGCGAACCAAGTTTTTTCAAACAAAAATGGGCGCCACGACGGATAGCCGATTGGCCGCTTTTGATGCTGTTGTCTAATCGCTGCTGAGGCGTCAAGCATATAATTTCGTTCAGGGGACACTGCCGGGTGCATGGTTGTCTTCGCGGTCGGCATTAGCCGCCGCATGAGGGAGCTTCGCAGGACGAGCCTTCAATGTGGACGACGCACTTTGCTGAGTCAGCAGTGCAACAGCATCAGCGGAATGGCTCGGCTCACGTCTCGGCAGGGACACCTTGGGCGTTCGGGTTCTGAACGCGATCGGGCTTATGCGGTGGCTCCGGCATTCGGATTGAAGAGTTCGCCAGTCTTAAGCATCGTATGCATTATAACCGCCAGTTTGCGCGCCACGGCCACGGCAGCTCTTTTGAAGCCAATCCTCTCCCGGAGCTTCAGACCCCACGTGCGCAGAGTGCTGTCGGTTGAGCTGCGCGTCAGAATGACCGCAGCCGCTTCGTACAGAAGCCCTCGCAAATGGTGGTCGCCCCGTCGGGATATATGGCCGTCATAATCGACTTCTCCGGATTGGTAGCGGCGCGTTGTCAGGCCGATCCAGGCGCCAACAGATCGGGATTTCCTGAAGTTGTCCGGCCTCTCAATGGCTGTTGTGAAGGCGGTTGCGGTGATCGCACCGATGCCGGGAATGGACATAAGGATGCGGCAAGCCTCACTCTGGCGCGCGTCCTGGACCAACTGGCGTCCGAGTTCGGCGGCGCGGATGCGAATGCCACGCCAGGCTTCCAGCATCGGAAGCACGATCGATGCAAGTCCGTCCTGATCGGCAAGAAGGCTCCGGACGTTCTTCTCGAAGGTGCTTCCCTTTCCGGCAGAAACGACCAGACCGAAGGTTTTCATGACGCCGCGGATCTGGTTGGAAAGCTCGGTAGTGATTCGGACCAGCCGCGTCCGCGCTGCGACAAGCGTGCGGGTCAGCATGCTGTCGAATCCCTTCACACGCACCTCACGAAAGAAGCCGACTTCCGCGAGTTGCGCCAGGCCATCGGCGTCGTTTGCGTCCGTCTTATTCGCCGCCATATCGAGCGCCGCTTTAGCATGGCGCGCATCGATGCAGATCGCCGGCAAGCCTTCGGCGCGCAGAGAATGATAGAACCACACCGACAGCGGTCCGGTCTCGAATACGACGCGTTTCACGGATGGCGCCCGCTTGCGGATGAGCTCGGCTATGATTCTGGGATCAGATGCGCACTTGCCGCGCCAGATCCGTTCACCTGCTCGGCGGATCGAGACTGACGTCTCTTTCATCGACACGTCGAGACCGATATATTCTTCCATGGCTGTTCTCCATTCGATGCTTGGGCCCGGCGTCCGGTCGTGAGCCCGTATTTCCATCCTATCGGGGAACAGCCACCAGCTTCCATTGTCGGTTGACCCGGCTTGAGGGGCGACTCGCTCCCGCGATTACCCCATGTGGACGGCTCCTCCACGGGCACGAGAGTGCCAAACAATGGGCGCCGTTTAAGGCTCCCACGATTCGGAGGAGCAGCCTATGCAGTCAATTTCAACGATGGGTCTGGATATCGCGAAGTCGGTCTTTCAAGTGCATGGCGTCGATGCAGCCGGCCAGGTGGTCATACGCCGTCAGCTCAAGCGCCGTTTCGTGCTGTCCTTCTTTGAGAAGTTGCCGCCGTGCCTAGTCGGGATCGAGGCTTGCGCTTCATCGCACCATTGGTCCCGCGAGCTGCAGGCGTTGGGGCATACGGTGCGACTGATGCCACCGGCCTATGTGAAGCCCTATGTCAAGCGGCAGAAGAACGACAGCACCGATGCGGAGGCTATTTGTGAGGCGGTCACAAGGCCCAACATGCGGTTCGTGCCGACCAAGACGATCGAACAACAGAGCTGTCTGATGCTTCATCGCGTGCGCCATCTCTTCATTCGTCAGCAGACTGCCGTTATCAACTCGATCCGCGCATATCTGGCCGAGTTCGGGATTGTTGCGCCCGTCGGGCGCAGGGGTGTCGAACAGCTGTTGGAAGTCGTCGCCGATCCAGCTGACCGCCGGCTCCCGGAGGTGGCCCGCGCGTGTCTTGCGGCTCTCGGCAGTCAGTTGCGGGCACTGAAGGCTCAGATCCTGGAGTTTGATAGGCGCATTATTGCCTGGCATCGATCAAACGCGACGAGCAGGCGACTGGATGCGATCCCTGGCGTCGGTCCAGCATTGACAACGGCGCTAGTCGCGAGCGTTGCCGATGCCAAGGCTTCCGATCGGGGCGGGACTGCTCGGCCTGGGTCGGGCTTGTGCCGAAGCAGAACTCGAGTGGGGGCAAGGACAAGCTTGGCAGTATCAGCAAGCAAGGCGATCGCTATTTACGCAGCCTGTTCACAGCGGGCGCACGCGCCGTGATCCGCTATGCCAAGATCCATGGCACAAGCCATCGGCCTTGGCTCACTGCGTTGTTGGCACGGCGCCCCACCAAGGTCGCAGCCATCGCACTCGCCAATAAGCTCGCCAGGATGGCATGGGCGATGATGGCCAGGAACGAACCCTACAAGGAACCCGCCGGCTTTACGGCGTGAACGAGATCACAGCCGGTCATCCGGCTGTAACGTAACGGTTGGAACGGCGAACAGCACTAATGCAGCGCCGGTCGATCCGGCGATCAGGACAACCCACATGGGCCAGGGCATCTTCGAATGCGTGCTTTTGATCGGGACCTGATCCGCGGAGGGCATTATGGCCAGCGGTCATGAGTACCGCACAAGAAGGCCGAACACATGGCTGCTCCGACCAAGGCTGCAAGTGAAGATTCTCCTTGCCAACCCGGAGCCAATGGTATGGACCCCGCCCTTGCGGCGGTGGAATCTCAAGCGTCAACTGCAGCGAAGGAGGATGTTATGCAGGTCGTTCGGATAGGTCTAGATCTGGCGAAGTATGTCTTCGAAGTTCACGGCGTCGACAACCACGGGAAAGTCGTTGTGCGAAAGAGGTTACGTCGCGATGCGGTGGCCGGCTTTTTCGCCAATTTACCGGCCTGCCTGGTCGGCATGGAGGCTTCCAACGGGGCACACTATTGGGCTCGCGTGCTCACGGAGCTTGGCCATCAGGTCCGACTAATCAGCCCTCAGTTCGTGACACCATACGTCAAGTCGAACAAAAACGACCAGAACGATGCGGAAGCCATCTGCGAAGCGGTCGGTCGTCCGTCCATGCGCTTCGTGCCACCGAAATCAACCGATCAGCTGGCGGTACAGGCCGTCCACCGCATTCGCCGGCGCCTGGTCGCCGATCGAGTCAGGCTCGTCAATCAAATTCGCGGTCTTCTGTCCGAGCATGGGATTGTCATTGCCCGTGACATCGCGCAGCTGCGGCGTGGCCTCGCGGTCATCGTAGGAAACATCAATGACGACCTCAGCGAGATGCTCCGAGCGCTCATGAGGGAACTGCAAGAGGAGCTGTCCGAGCTTGATACCCGCATTGCAGCCTATGACCGGCGGATAAGGGAAATCTTCCGTACGAGTGAGCAGTGCCAGCGGCTCGGCAAAATCGAAGGCGTCGGACCTGTGACAGCAACAGCCTTGGTCGCCGCCGTGGGCGATAGAAGCTGTTTCAAGAACGGCCGACAGTTCGCGGCTTGGCTTGGTCTGGTACCCAAGCAGCGATCCAGTGGAGGGCGGGCCCGCTTGTTCGGCATCAGCAAACGGGGGGATCGATACCTGCGGACGCTGATGATTCACGGAGCTCGCGCCGCTTTAAGCCGTGCTAATGGCAAGCAGGATCCGCGAAGCCTATGGCTCGGCAAGATGCGGCAACGGCGCCATCCCAATGTCGCGGCCGTGGCTCTTGCCAACAAGAACGCGCGGATCGTGTGGGCTATGCTCACAGGCGGCGCGGCTTATGAGCCGGCGCTTTCGGTGAAGGCGGCCTGAAGCGAAGCGGCAATCAAGGAAAGGAGGTCTCACCGGCAATTGCAACAAATGGCAGGAGATGGCGAAACGGTCACCCCGTCGCTTCCCGAACCTGATGTGTGGACCGGCACGGCTTGCGCCGATGTCTCGGGGCCGTTGAGGTGGAAGCGGGCGAAAACCATCGAGGCTCGCGGCGGAGACGTTGTCCAGCCGCATCAAGAAGCCGGATATACGTCAGCAGTTGTGGCCGTCGATCCTGATCAAGCCAGTCGTTGCAATCGGGCGGGGTCCATATACGGGGCGATGCTGCGGTACGTCCGGAGTTAGGGGGAGACCGGAAGTGACCGGCAGAGGGTCAAACCGACGCGCTTGACTCCGAAGCGGAAATCGTTGCGTTCCTTAAGCTACCGATCCAATGGGGCCAACGCGCTCAGCAACGGTTCGCTCGAGATTGCCATCAGACCAGTAAAGGGATGGCTCAACTCGACTATGAGAAAAATTGCCGTTGATGCCGACAGCGCACAGACGAACAGCGTCACCACGATGATTACGTTTGGACGCGCAAACAACCCGAAGCTGATGAAGGTGGCCGTAAGCCAAAAAACAAGTACGTTTTCGAACGGCCCTGGGATGGAATAAGACGATTGTGCAAAAAGGACCCGTGTTTGGGCCAAATCGATACCGAGCTGAATGGCCTTGGTCTGCGTGATGCGTTCAGTGTCATTGTGCGGGGTGAGCTTGAGCAAACTGTCGAAGAAGAGGTCGGCCTGGGCTGTGGCTTCGAACGGCGCAGCTTTTGTCGAAACTCCATCTTGTTCCCGCCAAATTCGATCCACGAGACTCTGCACGGCACTTCGTAGCAAAGCACGCACTTGCTGTGCATCGGCACCTGAACGCGCGAGCATGTTATCGAGCAAAATGACGTTGGCGGTAATATTCTTGATTTGGTTGCTCTGCGTATACAGCGCGCTCTGCGCGGAGGCTATGAGAAGGCCAAGAACAAGCGCCGAGAGCGTCGCAATCAAACCGGTTCCTACCCTAACGACATCCCTTGTGTCGGAATTGAGATGGTGCTCGGGAAAGACATTGCGCAGGAAAATTCCGAGCAAGGCTCCGCCGAAGATAAACACGAACGCGACCCCCGCAATAAACATGCTCCATGCAGCTCCTGCTGTTTTGGCGACGATGCGGCTCTGGGGATCACCTCACGATCCCCGCGAGTATCTCTGCGTCCCCCATATGCGAGCTCAGCTTACTGATGCCATATTGCCTATCGACCTCGATAGCGCACTTGGCCCCCACTCGAAATCCCGGACGGTTCACCAGTAGTCCCGTTTTCTCGGCAGACCGGAAGCGCTCGCGCGCGGACCCGACGCTATTGACCCAACGTAAATATAAACGCTCCTAAGCTGGAGCCCGAACCATTACGGCAACATACATCACCCCTCGGCCGCTAACATGCCACGAACAAAACGGCCCGCGTTCTCGAAACAAGAATCCATCGTCGTGACTTCGATTCTTGCTCGCCTAGTAAGCCCGTGGTGGCTTCGCACAGCGCTACACCTTCATTTCAGCCCAGCCAATGGGTCGATAGCGGCCTGCATGCTACTACTTCGTCACGATCCGCCGCGACGGGGCGACGGTGGTGGTCGGCGCCATTGGCGAAAGCGAGAAAGTCAGCCACGTATTCCAGCCGGCCGGCCGATTTTCTGCGGCAAACTCGCCATAGCCTTTCAGGTTCACATATCCCTGCAGATCACCGACAGGAAACAGGTAGCCGATCTGAGGACCGACACTCACCACGCGCGACCGGAACCCACCCAGGATCGGAGGCTGACCAAAATCGTCCGTAATCTGTTGATAGTAGTAGCCGACCAATCCGACGAAGAGCTGCTTCGACAGAAACTGCGAAGCACCCCAATCGATGTGAAAATCGATGCCGTTCTGATATTGAGTGTCAGTGTTCTTGAAATTGTAGGTGAACCCGGCGACCGCCGAAAATTCGTGTCCCAACTTCTCATCGAAGTAGGTATAGCCGCCGCCGCCGTCGATGGCTCCATGACCGATGCCGAGGTTAGCAAGGCGGCTTGCAGAATAGGCGCCAACAGGAATGTCGCCCGTCAAATACGTCATGTAATTGTGGGCGCCGGCATTCCACTTCAGTGTTGCCTGCGGGTATAAATCGCCAACTGAGGTGATTGAATCGGAGAGCGTACCCGTGCGGGTCGTCACAAACGGCCCGACCGCCGCCGTCAGCGTTCCGTCAAGCGTGGCGGCGGACCGACCAAACAAGCCGGTGATGCCAATTGCCAATTGTCCCCCGAGTACCGGCGTCGCAAACGTGTAGGTTGGGTTGAGCAGGACAAGGTCCGCCTGAGCGTTCAAACGCAGATTTAAATCGACATTGACGTTAGCGGGGATCCGGCCAACGCGAATTTCTCTCGCTGCGGCTGCGTTACCGAAGGCGGATACGCTGGTGTGATAATAGACTTCGGCCATCGACCAGCCCGGCATCGCAGGGACTGCCGCGAGGCTGCCGAAACGCCCCGGAAGCCAGTACGAGATGCCGTCCTCGTCGGCATAAGCAGCGTCGGACAAGAAGCCGGCAAACGCCACGGCCAGGCCAATCGTTGCGCGAACAAAACCACAAGACTTGCGCTTGGATACGCATTGCGTCATCTGCCTGCCCCTCCGCTAACGAATGACAGTGTATCGATGGCCGGTTCTATGTCTCGCTCAAAGGTAGTAATCTCATCAGATTCACGCTGTATGTTGCCCTAAAGTCACGCCCACTCTCCGCTACTTCGGGTCCTGACGCGGCTGCGATCCTCAAGGCAAGCTGCTCAGGATCAATGACAACGACGATTTCGCGGCGGCGACCGCGCTCAGCCGGCGGTGGGCGGCAGTTGGAATCAGCGGAGCGGCTTGCGCCTGCCCACCGATCTCGCGCTGACAAAGTTCGTCAAGCATTTCAAACGTTAACTGTTGCGACTGCCTAGGGCCATGAAGGGCCAAATGCATTAAGCGATCAAGACTCGCGTACTAATTGCGTGCCGCGTAAAGCGGCGTTCTGAGCGTTAGCTGGAAGGCAGGCTTCGGCACCCACATGATCTCGGCGGTAACTCCGAACAGGCGGTTGTCATTGCCGTCCATGCGATCGAGATCAAGGCGCACAATTGGCTCGATGAACGGCTGGATCGGCGCAAGGTTCAGAAGCTGTGCGCCCTCAAACGACTGGACGCCAATACGTCCGGTGAACTTCCAATTGTTCGGCCATTGGTAGTATGCGCCGACATAGCCTATCGTGTTGGGTCTGACATTGACCACCGCATTACTGACATCGACGCGCGTGTGCTGGATACCCGCAAGCACCCCCCTGGTCTCGTCGGCATTCAGCGCATAGTCGAACTCGAGGATGTTGTTGAACGATATCGCGGTCAGCGGTCCATTGGGGATAGATTGGGTGATGGTGGATTGCAGTGTCACAGTCGGAAAGGTACCGCCGTTCTGCTGATAGAGGTCCGCTTGTAAACCGATATTCCAGCTCGTAATGTCAAATGACGACCATCCTCCGCCCCCAAACTGCGTTGAACTGCCGGAGACGCCGCCGTAAAGCGAGACGTTATCGGTGACGTCAACAGTGAACGGAAGATCAACGTTTACCGATTTCGCCGCTGGCAAGCTGGCCGGCAATGCCGCGCCGTTCGGCCCAGAGAGCGTCTGCACTGCATTGAAGAATGAGGGGTGGCCAAAACCAAACGCTAGGGATCCCGCCGGGATCTGCCCGTAATAGAATCTAAGGTCGAGGTACATCGTCGGCACAGCCGGCTTTGCCTCGCCGTCATCGGCGGCATCTGCAGCCAACGAGCTGGCCACTGGACAGATCAGCACGGCGGCGAGTGCAGCCGCTACGGTAGTTTGAAGATAAAACAATGCAGGCTCCGCGTTCGACACAAACCTGACTTTACCGCATGGCCGCTTCAGATGGTGAAACACGTCTGCCATGAACCGCGCCACTTAGTGCGCAAATGTTCAAACCACAATGTACTCGCTGACTCTAGGTCCACGCCAGCAGCGCGCCCCCAATAGCAGTTTCCAGAGCCAAGAATAAGCACCTCGGCGGAATTCTCAACTTGAACAAGGCTGCCCCGCTTTGCGCCAAACCGGCTAGTCTAAAGTCGCCTGTCCGGGCCCGGCCCAATGGCCGCCTTGCGCCAGACGCGGTTTTAGACGAGAGCGCTTGGCAGGGTCTCGGCTCAGGCCAGGAGCTGACATCCAAGACACGTCGAAGGCAATGTCCCGCATTTTGCACCCTAATCCTCCGATACCTGGCCATCACCAATGGCGCGCCATCAATCCTGCCCGGCTCGATTTAGTCAGTAGTTTCACAGGTGCGCAATATACGAACTGACCCACAGGATAGAGGCAAGAAGACCGATGACGCCGGCGTTGTCAGCAAAGGCGGTAGCGCTTCCCGACATCCCAAAAGAAGCAGTTCCCGGTTCATCTCGTCCGGTATGGAGATGACCGCCGGGTACACCGTCGTTCCACCGAGCGCGTTCGTGGGCGCCAGCGTCCCGGACGCGGCGATCGGGCGTTGGCCGATCCCCTCGGGATTCCGATGATCCTTGCATGATAGATGGGGCCTGGAACGTTGTCGAAAACGATAACAACCGGCGCGCCTTCCTTGACCGCCTGGAAACCGTTCTGCGCGAACATCCCGACCAGCGTGATGTCATCTTCCACGATGAACGACATCGCCGAGCGTGCCTGCAGCGCCCGATCGCCCACGGACAATGCGACAACGGTGACATAGCCTTCCGCCGGCGCACACACCCGTCTGTGACAATTCCCAGTTGGCGTTATCGAGCTGTGCCTGAACTTGCGCGGACCGACGTGTTGACGCCACCGATCTCGGAGTCGACCTGCGCCTTCAATTGCGAGTTCGCATCGTCTGACGCAAGCGTTTGTATGTCGGCGAGGCGCTTCGCGTTGTACTCTGCGCGCTGAGCCCGGTGACATTCGCTGTCGCTTGCTCGTAATTCGCCTTTAGAATTTTGGTCTGCTGCTTTGCCGCGGCCAGCGAGGCCTGCAATTGCGTGACCTTGTACTGGAATGGGGCCCGGTCGATCTGAAACAACACGCTGTCCCTCCACGTTCGGCTTGGCCGGGATTGCGACAATTTGTCCCGTCACATTCGGGGTCACTTCCAGCACGCGGCCGGTCACCGTCACGCGGCCCAACGGGGTGAGATAATTAAAAAGCGCGAGAAATGTTGCGAGGACTAACCCGCCAATCAGCAGCGAAATTGTCCCGGACAACCAGCCCCACTTCACGAGCCGAAATTTCGAAAACACCAACCACAGCGCGACAACGTATAGGCATACAATTATGACCATGACTCGCTCTCATAGTTTGTGCTAACGTGATACTCGTGGAGGTAGCCGATGCATCATTTCGAGATCGCCCTTCAACGTTAAGCTCGACGAGCCTTTAGTTCCAGCGCCCCTTATTCGAGTCCTGCACACGCCCTGCGGCGTTTAATGCAGCCGATGTTGCATGTTCTTTGAATGCGACCTCTCGCGCCCCCCGCGCGCGGGTGCTTCCAGGTCGACCGATCGAATTTCTGCAAAAAAGGAAAAAAAGGAATGGGTTTCATGCGCATTACAAAACTGAATCTGATTGTCGGAAGTGTCGCCGTGACCGCTGCGCTGTACGGCACAGAAGTAGCGCTTGCTCAGAGCGCGGCAGCGCCGCTTTCGCTGAAAACAATCGGTACTCCATCTGCTCTGGCCAAACCCGAGATCGTGCCCTCGCTGTTCGTGCTCAACTCGCGTGGCGCGACGTTGCAGGGCGACACGCTCACCTTAATTGGCGTAACACCCAGCTCGATCATCTTCGCCGATCGGCCGGTGCGGTCCGCCGGGCACCAGCCCACTGCCGACGTAATCGCGGAATGGGGATCGGGCGCGGACAGTTTCACCAACAACCCGCCGAACGCGACCTTGTCCGTGTTCGGCAAGGACGGTTCGATGAAGGACGCGGTCGTCGTGCTGAAAAATCCGAAGCTCGAAGGCGACAAGCTAACGTTCAACGTTCAGACCCTGGAGGGAGATATCGCCGGCGCCGACGGTGGAGCCGCCCTCTTCATCGACATTATCGGCCGGCCGTTCACGCCGATGTCGTTTGCCGGCGTCGCACGTCGTTCGGCGTTTCGCGGCGCCATGTATGCTGGCGTCGTAGGCGCCGCTGCATACGGAGCGGCTGCGTACTACCACCCATACGCCCGCCCGGCTTGCGGTTATTACCCCTATCCACCCTGTTACTGAAACGAATGAAGAGAGGGGGATCGCGGCGCCGGTTGGCCAAAGGCGGCGAACGAATGATGCCGACCAGCTAACCAAAGGAAACGTCACGCCGACCATCAGGTGAGGCGGGAAGAGCCCGACCTTGACAAAGAGAATTGAACGAAGCTGTCAATCAACGATCAACGATTCAGAAAACGAGGTTCAACATGTTTCGAGGAATCTTGCCGCTAACATTGTCTCTTTGCCTTGGCGCCGCGACAGCGCCCGTGGCGCTGGCCCAATCGGCAGCACCCATCACCGAACAGGAGGCGCACGCAATCGCGGTAGACGCCTATGTTTATTTCTACTCCATCATGTCGATGGACGTTTCTCGCAAGCAATTCACCAACGGCATGGGCAATTTCAAAGGGCCGATGAATACGTTCGTCAATGTGGGTAAATACCCTCCGGCGGATTTTAAAGGCGTAGTGCGCTCCAACTTCGATACGCTGTATTCCGCCTCATGGCTGGACATGACCAAGGAGCCAGTCGTCATCTCAGCACCGGATACCAATGGGCGATACTACCTGCTGCCAATGCTCGACATGTGGACCGACGTCTTTGCGTCGCCCGGCTGGCGCACGACGGGCACTAGGGCCGGGACGTTCCTGGTGGCACGCGCGAACTGGAGGCCGGATCTGCGCGACAAGTTTGCAGAGGAGTTCAAGCTTCCAAAAGACACTCAACGCATCGACGCGCCAACCCCCTACGTCTGGCTGATCGGCCGGACCAAGACCGACGGCCCGCCGGATTATGATGCGGTTCACAAGATCCAGGCCGGCTACAAGGTCACGCTCCTTTCCGAGTATGGCAAAACGCCAAAGCCGGCCGAATTCAAGCCCGACCCAAGCATCGACATGAAGACACCGCCAAAGACCCAGGTCGATACGATGTCCGCGGGCGTGTATTTCGCTAATGCTGCCGAGTTGCTCAAGCTGCATCCGCCTCATGTCACTGACGATCCGATTCTCGCGCAGATGAAGCAAATCGGCATTGAGCCTGGCAAAAGCTTCGACATCGGCAAGCTCGATCCAATCCTGCAGCGAGCGCTCGAAACCGCACCGCAGGACGCGCAGAAACTGATGGCCTGGAAGCTGCCGACGCTGGCGCGCGTTGCCAACGGATGGGCGATGAACACCGACACGGTGGGCGTATATGGCAACTATTACCTGAAGCGCGCCATTCTCGCGCAGCAGGGTCTCGGCGCGAACGTGGTCGAGGATGCCATCTATCCGCTCAATCTCGCGGACGACAGCGGCAAGCCGCTTGATGGCGCAAACAAATACACCGTCACATTCCAGAAGGGCGCCACGCCCCCTGTCAATGCGTTCTGGTCCATCACGCTCTACGACCAGGATGGTTTCCAGGTCGGCAATACGCTGAACCGTTTTGCGGTCAGCAGCTGGATGCCGTTCAAGTACAACGCGGATGGATCGCTCGATCTCTATTTCCAGAACGCGAGCCCTGGCAAGGACCTCGAAGCCAATTGGCTTCCGGCGCCGCAGGGAGCTTTCAATCTGACGATGCGGCTGTACGCGCCGAAGTCGGAAGCGCTGACCGGTAAATGGAATCCGCCGCCGATCATGAAGGCGCAGACGACGGTGGGCATTTCGGCCCAATGAAAGTTGACAGGACGTCGGGGCTTCGGCGCCGGCGACCGACCGCGAACAACAACACTCCCAAAACAGGAGCTGACATCATGTTGACGAAGCGCGATCTTCTTCGTTCCGCGGCGCTGGCCGCAATCTCCGCCTCAACGGCGAATTCCGTCCTGGCACAGGCGCAGACAAGCGCCCCGCGACCGGGCTTCCTCAAAGCAAAAGACATTGCCGAGGCAGGCTTTATCTATGGCCTGCCGATCGTGATGAATTACGCGGTCATGAATGAATACGCCATCGACCGCAACTCCGGGCAATTCAAGGCTCCCTTCAATCAGATCAGGAACGAGCCGAACGTATTCACCTACAAGGACACTGCCATCGTAACTCCGAACAGCGACACGCCGTATTCGTTCGTATGGATGGACCTGCGGGCGGAGCCGATCGTCATTTCGGTTCCGGGGGTCGATCCCAAACGCTACTACTCAGTCATGCTTTGCGACGGCAATACCTACAATTACGGTTATATCGGAAACCGTGCGACGGGCAGCCAGCCAGGCGACTACATGGTGGTCGGGCCGGACTGGAAGGGCGCGACGCCGCCCGGCATCAAGAAGGTGTTTCGCTCCGGAACGCAGTTTTCCCTGGCCGGTTACCGCACTCAGCTTTTCAATCCGGAAGACCTCGACAACGTCAAGAAGGTTCAGGCCGGCTACAAGGCGCAGCCGCTGTCGGCCTATCTCAACCAGCCCGCACCGACCGCCGCGCCCGTGATCGATTTCCCCAAGATCGACAAGGAACTCGTGAAGACGAACTTCTTCGAGTATCTCGACTTCGCGCTGCAGTTCGCCCCCGCCCAGGAGAACGAAAATGAAATCCGCGCAAAGCTCGCAAGCATTGGCGTTGGCCCAGGAAAAACGTTCAACTTCAGGGACCTATCGCTGGAGGACAAGCTCGAGGTCGGCTTGGGCATGAAAGAAGGTGAACGCAAGGTCGACGAAGCCGTCGCCAATGTCGGCAAGGCGGTCAATGGCTGGCGGATCGGTTCGCTGCCTGGCGACAGCGCCCATTACGATGGCGACTGGTTGAAACGTGCCGTTGCCGCGAAGGCGGGCATTTACGGCAACGACGCAGCGGAGGCGATGTATCCCTTCACGCGCGTCGACGTCGATGGCAAGACACTCGACGGCAGCAAAAGTAGCTACACGCTGACATTCCTGTCGGGTCAGCAGCCGCCCGTAAATGCGTTCTGGTCACTTACAATGTACGACGGCAAGACGCAGTTGCTGATCGAAAATCCGATCAACCGATATCTGGTCAACTCCCCCATGATACCGGCCATGAGAACGAACCCGGACGGTTCGCTGACGCTGTATATCCAGAACAACTCGCCGGGCGCCGACAAGGAAGCCAATTGGCTGCCTGCACCGAAGGGGCCGATCTATCTGGTGATGCGACTTTACTGGCCGAAGACCGAGGCACCGTCGATATTGCCCGCCGGCGAAGGCTCTTGGAAGCCGCCGGCGATCTTCGCGGTGAACTAGCACGTCGAGCGGTAGCGCGGACTCTCCATCGTCGTGATCCCGCTGTCTCGGAACCCAGGATCGACACGCGCCTCAGCCGAAGCGATTAAGACAGAGGAGTGTTCACGTGATTACAACGCGCGATCTGCTTCGTAGCGCAGCGCTATCTGCGCTCACTGGCACGACAATGATGCCCGGCCCTGCGGGTTCGCAGGCCAAGGCGGAATGGCCTGACATCCGCGAGGCCAAGGCCATCCCCGAGGAAGGCTTCATCTACGGCCTCCCGATCGTAATGAACTACGCGGCGATGTACGAATTCTCCGTGGATCGAAATTCGAGCCAGTTCAAAGCGCCTTTCAATCAGTTGAAAAACGAGGCGTATGTCGCAACCTACAAAGACACCGCCCCCGCCAAGGGCGGTCTCTATGGCAGTGACGCCGTTGAGGAGGTCTACCCATTTACCAAGTCGCTTGCCAGCGGCGGCCCGCTCTACGGCTCCGAGCATAGTTACACACTGACCTTTCCTGCTGGAGGGCCTCTCCCGGTCGAGGCATTCTGGTCGGTCACGATCTATGACGGCAAAACACAATGGCTGAACGCGCAGGCCGATCTCGCTCTCCTCGATCCGATCTACACGTACGGCACACCCTTGCCATCGAGGCAGGCGGTCCAATGACAAAGATCTTCCTGGTCACCATACTTTACGGCCTTGAAGTGGTATTCGCGACGGCCGCCCCCGCCAGGACACCGCTCACGAAAGCCGCGATGGCCGCCGATGTTCGTCGGGCCACACCTCTCGTGGATAGCTGCAGAAGCACCTTCATCTGCAGGCAGGACTTGTTTGATCGTAACAACAGGAACAACCTGCGCTTCGATTGGCCCAGTCCTCCGGCTCAAGCAGGCCAGTTCTAACGCGGTACTTTTGGTTGCAATTAAATCGGTAGGCGTTGAAGGAGGTCAAAATGAAGATAGCGGCGTTATCTGCAGCGCTCCTCGGAGCCCATTTATTTGTGATGCCGGTCTCGGATCGCGTCCCCGAACTGAAGGCAGAGGCGCTTTGCAGAGCCACTACGGCTGACGACAAGACCATGGGGCTTGCCCTGCCTCAAAGCTTTGCCGACTGCATGCGCGATGAGTTGGCCGCACAAAAGCAGCTCAACACGGTTTGGGCCACTGCATCCGTGCCTCTTCGTGATAGGTGCGAAGGTGAAGCCACAATCGTAGACCAGAGCTATGTTGATCTTCTTACGTGCATCCAAATGGCAGATTGGCTGAAGTCGCCGTCAACTGCGACACGGTTGAGGGGAGCAAGTAAGGATCGAAATTCACAGTGATCCGCTCGAGAACGGGGGCTGCGTTGTTGGTGGAACGCCTTGGCGGACGGGATTTGAGCCACAATGAATTCCTGCGGTCGATAGCTCGATTTTTGGCGTCAGGAATCTCACCAGTAATCACGATGTGATTGAGGCCAAAGATACCGGCGCTCTCAAGCGCTTTCCGCTGCACGCGCCGCAACCGGCATCATGCACGCCATGCTGCTGTGCATGGCGCTGGTGCTGAGCGGGCGTTGAGTGGTTTTTATGCGCTTGGTCAATGACGTGGCCGCGCCCTGAAAATATGCTGTTGAGGTCTGTTGACGGGAGTAGAGCAGAAGTCATCGCCTCCGACGCGGACCGCCGCCCTTGGACCCGTAGCGGACCTCGCAGCCCACTTCGTCTAGAGACCCCTGTACAATTTGTGAAGTCGGACAGAAGGTTGCGCCGCCAATTTGCGCCCTGTAGCGGTGCAGAATTTATCCGGGAGACCGAAAAGCTTGGTTTGGAAGTGGTCTAACGCGTAGGAAATATCATCAGGCTTCCTTCGGGCAGCTGTTGGGTCTTCAAAGTCATAGATTGCTGCCCTGCGCGTTCCGGCGAGATAGAGGCAACGCGCAATGCCGATCCAAGCAATGGCGTGCAGTCGGTCAGCGTCCTGGAGTATTTTTGCTTCGAGGCTGATCGAAGCGATACCAGCAGAGAAACTGTGCGCTTCGATGGAATGGCAAACTCGACCTCTGCGGTGTTTGGCCAGCCGAGGACAGACAGTGGACGGCTCATCCACGGGCACGAGAGTGCCAAGGAGTGGGCGCTGTTTAAGCGCTCCCACGATTCGGAGGAGCAGCCTATAGTCAATTTCAACGATGGGTCTGGATATCGCGAAGTCGGTCTTTCAAGTGCATGGCGTCGATGCAGCCGGCCAGGTGGTCATACGCCGTCAGCTGAGCGCCGTTTCGTGCTATCCTTGTTTGAGAAGTTACCGCCGCGCCTAGTTGGGATCGAGGCTTGCGCTTCATCGCACCATTGGTCCCGCGAGCTGCAGGCGTTAGGGCATACGGTGCGATTGATGCCTCTAGCTTATGTGAAGCCCTATGTCAAGCGGCAGAAGAACGACAGCACCGATGCGGAGGCTATTTGTGAGGCGGTCACAAGGCCCAACATGCGGTTCGTGCCGACCAAGACGATCGAACAACAGAGCTGTCTGATGCTTCATCGCGTGCGCCATCTCTTCATTCGTCAGCAGACTGCCGTTATCAACTCGATCCGCGCATATCTGGCCGAGTTCGGGATTGTTGCGCCCGTCGGGCGCAGGGGTGTCGAACAGCTGTTGGAAGTCGTCGCCGATCCAGCTGACCGCCGGCTCCCGGAGGTGGCCCGCGCGTGTCTTGCGGCTCTCGGCAGTCAGTTGCGGGCACTGAAGGCTCAGATCCTGGAGTTTGATAGGCGCATTATTGCCTGGCATCGATCAAACGCGACGAGCAGGCGACTGGATGCGATCCCTGGCGTCGGTCCAGCATTGACAACGGCGCTAGTCGCGAGCGTTGCCGATGCCAAGGCTTCCGATCGGGGCGGGACTGCTCGGCCTGGGTCGGGCTTGTGCCGAAGCAGAACTCGAGTGGGGGCAAGGACAAGCTTGGCAGTATCAGCAAGCAAGGCGATCGCTATTTACGCAGCCTGTTCACAGCGGGCGCACGCGCCGTGATCCGCTATGCCAAGATCCATGGCACAAGCCATCGGCCTTGGCTCACTGCGTTGTTGGCACGGCGCCCCACCAAGGTCGCAGCCATCGCACTCGCCAATAAGCTCGCCAGGATGGCATGGGCGATGATGGCCAGGAACGAACCCTACAAGGAACCCGCCGCTCTTACGGCGTGAACGAGATCACAGCCGGTCATCCGGGTGTGACGTGACGGTTGGAACGGCGAACAGCACCAATGCGGCGCCGGTCGATCCGGCGATCAGGACAACCCACATGGGCCATGCCATCTTCGAATGCGTGCTTTTGATCGGGACCTGATCCGCGGAGGGCATATGGCCAGCGGTCATGAGTACCGCACAAGAAGGCCGAACACGTGGCTGCTCCGACCAACGCCGCAAGTGAAGATTCTCCTTCCAACCTGGAGCCGTCCACCATCGCTTCCGTTCGCGGAGTGTCGCGACATGTCGGCTCACAGGGACAAACCGGAAGTTTGCAGCCGGGCGCCAGTTGGGCGGCTTGTGGACCCAAGGCTGACGTCGCTGCTGTCCGCGGCTAAGTGGGATGCGATTTTTATGCGGCAGGCATTGCTCCGAACGACAGTTGCTCGCCGGGCGAAAATCTATGCTATTGTTTGGGGCAAGCCTCCCTGCCAACCTGCCAACAATTGAACGAAGGAGAAAAACGATGCGCTCACTTCTACTCGCCGCGCTCGGCATTACCGCGTTCTCGGCAACCATGGCTGTCGAGATACCTGAGGCAACTGCTGTCGTCTATTGTGCCGCCGGTGTCTACCGCGCCGGCTGCGTCGTCCGACCCGGCGCCGTCGTCCGACCCGGCGGCGTAGCATCCGTCCGAGGTGTTGCCCGACGTACTACCCGGCGTGTTGTTCGGCGATCCGACATGATGCTTAAGCACGACATCTCGCTTCTCGGCCACCTCGATAACGGCCTTGGCTTCTACCGCTTCAGCTACAACGGCAGCGACAAGGCCTATGTCGGCGTGATGGCGCAGGAAGTCCAGACAGTCATGCCCGCAGCGGTACTGCGCGGCAGCGACGGCTATCTGGGGGTCTACTACGACAAGCTCGGCCTGAAGTTCCAGACGTACGACCAGTGGACCGCGTCGGGCGCTCATGTCCCAGCCGGCACACCAGTCGACCGGTAACGCTTGGACAAAAGCAAAGGGCGCAAGAATCCGTTGCCGTGGTGGCACGGCATCTTTGATGCGCGGCTCCGAACAAGCGCATAAGGCGCCCGCTTCAGTGGGCTATCGCGCAGCGATAGTGCCCGGCTTTGCTGGGAACGATCCTGACAGGGCTCGCGCCACGCGCCCCTGAGCGTTTATGAACTAAGATCACAGGAGCGTTGAAGATGGTCCGTTTGTCCTCCATGTCCGGAGCCGCGCTGGCGCTGTATATGTGCCGCAAACGTGTTTGCCACGACGTTTCGCCACCGCCATCTTCGGCCTCATGGTGGGATCCTCCAGTTCGCGCGAGCCGTCCCACACTGTCCAGGCGGAGCAGATCTTGGAAGGCGGCGTTGAGATCGCGTTGCACTTGGCGCGAGTTTGATCTTGCTACATTAGGGAGGGCGGAGAGGTGCGGAAAGACTTTCCACGCCATCGGAACGAGCCGTGACACTCCGGACTGACCGCTAACCGGGGGCCATGTCTCCTTCTGTGAAGGGTTTCGGATGCCGGCCCTATGACGGTGTTGCCGCGCACACGGGGCCGGCGTCCGAAAGCCTCCAAAGGAGGAAACCGCGCTGGGGGGACGTAGGACGTCGCGTCAAACAACCTTCAGACGATCAGGACGATCGCCTATGGGGATTTGATGTTTGGCGGCACCTGTACTTTCAATGGCTTGGCTATAGCAAAAATACCACACCACACAATCTAAACGTGAGCTCCTCGATATTCGAAGGCCATGAGGCTAACCGATCTCTGGTGGCTGGAAAGCCCCCAGAGCTATCAGAGCCGAAACTGTTTCGATCTGCTCGTCAAGAGCATCACCGCATTTGTAACTCTGCTTACGTCGAGATTCCGACTCGTCCAACTAGCGCGACGTTGCACACAATCGCGATCGAGGGTTCGAGTTGGCTCTTGTGCAATGGTTGGTGCTCCGCCACGCCTTCCAGATCAGCACGTCCTCAATCATCGAATCATCGTCAGCTACGGGCTAATTGCCCCGCTCGTCACGATGAGCTGTCGCCTATTGCTTCGCCGTGTCGCCAGCCGCGGCGTTCTACCGCGCGAGCGGTTTAGTCCCGTGGGCCCTTAGCCGAGTCGCTGCCCGCCTCGACCTGACGTCCGATAAGCGCCCTTAGCGGGATCCAGCGATCCACTATGGAACCAAATGGTGCGTCGTACGTTGGGGACGGTTCGGCGGGCCGCAGGGGCGTCCGCCCCATGTTCATCTCAGTTAGCGAGGGTCGCATCGGGCCGTTGCGGATTCCGGGGATTGCGGCCAGAGATTCCGATTGAACGCGACCATGCATTCCGATCGAAGGCGGCCACCTGTTCCGACGAAGGCGGCCGGGGTGTCGTTGCCGGCATGAGGAGTTGGGTCAGGTTTTCTTCGCGGCGTCAAGATTGGCGCGTTGGGCAGTTATTTTCCGCATGCTGTCTCCTTTGAGGATGAGGCGGTGAGCGTTGTGGACGAGGCGGTCGAGGACGGCGTCGGCGATGGTCGGGTCGGCGATGATCTCATGCCAATTTTCGATCGGTACCTGGCTGGTGATGATGGTCGATCCGCGCTGGTGACGATCGTCGACGACTTCGAGGAGATCGCGACGCTGCTCGCCGGTAATCGGAGCGAGGCCCCAGTCGTCGAGGATGAGCAAATCGACCCTCGATAACGTCTTGAGGAGCCGCGCATAGCGTCCGTCGCCGCGGGCGAGCGCAAGAGCTTCGAACAGCCTTGGCAGGCGATGGTACAAGACCGATCGATTATCGCGGCATGCCTTGTGACCGAGCGCGCAGGCGATCCAGCTCTTGCCGACGCCGGTCGGCCCGGTGATGAGCAAATTTTGCTTGCGGCCGATCCAATCGCCATCGACGAGCTTGGCAAAGAAGGCGCGGTCGATGCCGCGCGGAGCGCGCAGATCGACATCTTCGACGATTGCGGCCTGCCGTAGCGAGGCAAACTTCAGGCGTACGATGAGCCTTTTGTTCTCTCGCTCAGTTGCTTCGCGATCGATCATCAGGCCGAGGCGCTGCTCGAAGGTCAGCGCGGTGACGTCCGGTTGGCGTTGCTGATCATCGAAGGCCTTGGCCATTCCGGCGAGCCCGAGAGCGGCGAGACGTTCGTGGGTATGATTGCTGAGCATAATGCCTCCTTGTTGCTGGTCAGTGGTAGTAGCCGCGGCCACGGATGTTACCGTGCTGGATGGGATCGGCGTCGGGGGTGGTGTCGGGAAGGAAGGACTTGTCCAGGCCGGTCTTGAGGATCGAGGCAATCGACCGATAGCTCGCTGAGCCGATGCTGATCCCGCGGCGGCAAGCGGCTTCGAGACGTTGCGTCCCATAGGTCTTTTCCAACCGCAGGATGCCGAGACAGGATCGGAAGCCCTGCTCGGGATGCGGCTTTGTCCGCATGATCGCCTCGCACAGCGCGATTGTGGACGGACCGACTTTCTCAGCGGCGGCCAGCAGACGCGCCGGCGTCCAGAAGGCGTATCGGCGATGCGCGCTCGGCATGTGCTCGGGGATCGTGGTGTGGCGGCGCTTCACCCCCGAGCGTGCATGGCTGGCGATGCGGGTGCCGCGATGGAACACCTCGATGGTGGCTTCGGTGGCCCGAACCTCGACAACCTGGCGGATCATGCGGGATGGCACCGAGTAGAAGTGTCCCTGAACTTCGACATGGTAATCCGGCGCCACACGGGCACGACGCCATTCGGCGTACTGATAGGCCTCGGCCGGCAGCGGCATCAGGGCCGGACGATCGATGGTGTCGAAGAACTCGCGGCGGCTGGCACCGAGCTTGCGCATCAGGCGGGCGTTGAGTTGGTCGACCAGGATGCGGATCGCAACATTCAACTCGGCGAGCGAGAAGAAGCGCCGGTTGCGCAGCCGCGCCAAAATCCATCGCTGGACGATAAGAACCGCCGCCTCCACCTTGGCCTTGTCGCGCGGCTTGCGGGGCCGCGCCGGCATAATGGTGGTGCCGTAATGGGCGGCAAGATCTTGGTAGGTCCGGTTGACGCCTGGCTCGTAGCGGCTCACCACCGTCACCCCGGCCTTCAGATTGTCGCAGACGAGCGCCTTCGGCACCCCGCCCAGGAAGGTGAGCGCATCCACATGGGCGCCGATCCAGTCGGGCAGCGCCTCGCTGAACCGGGCTTGGGCAAAGGTGTAATTCGACGCTCCCATGACCGCGACGAAGATCTTGGCGGCGCGCACCTCCCCGGTGAGCCCGTCGAACACCGGCATGGTATCGCCGGCGAAGTCCACGAACAGCTTTTCGCCGGCCGCGTGGGTCTGCCGCATGGTCGCCGTGATGCCGTGGCGCCATTCGACGTAGAGGTCGCAGAACCGGCTGTAGCCGTAGCCGTCGGGATGATGGCCGCGGTATTCCTCCCACAGCAGTGCCAGCGTTACGCTGCGGCGGCGCAACTCGGCATGGACATGCCCCCAATCCGGAAGCGGCTTCGATCGTGGCGGGTTGTAGCCGGCTGGCGCAAACAGCTTGCGCTCCAGGGCTGTGTCGTCGAGCTCCTCCGGGATCGGCCAGGTGATGCCGATCACCGCGGCCCGGCGGACATACTCCGCGATCGCCGTGCGACCGATCCCGACCGATCGGGAGATCACCCGATCGCTCACCCCACAAGCATACTTCAGGCGTAGAACTTCTCGAATCTTCCGCATCGGCAATCTCTCGGCGGGCATCGGACCTCCCATTGCGTCAACCGCAAAAGGAGGGACCTTGCCCCGTTCAGATTGCCGACAACGCCCCCCGTCTCACCCTATCAACAGGGTGGCCGCATTCGTTCGGATCGGGTGGCCGCTTTCGATCGGAATCGGTGGCCGCCTTCCGTCGGAATCGGTGGCCGCTTTGCCCCGGATTCCGCAGGCCGTCGCACCTCCGGCCCCCCGAGAGCCGAGCGCCTTATGTCAAACGTCGAAGAATTTCCGCTCTCCGCCCGCCACCGGCCCACGGAGTTCGAGGCGCTGGTTGCGGCCGGCCACGCCGCGCTCGATGCCATCCCCGGAGCGGTCTATCTCTGTGACGCGGACGGACTGCTTGCCGCCTACAACACCGAAGCCGTGGAATTGTGGGGGCGAACACCTGATATTGCCGGGAAGGAGCGCTTCTGCGGTTCACATCAGCTCTACCTGCTCGATGGAACTCCGCTTGCCCATGCCGACTGTCCCATGGCCACCGCGATCCGTGTGGGAACGCCCACGCGCAATGCCGAAGTCATAATGGCGCGGCCGGATGGCTCTCGCTTCTCGGCCCTGGTCAACATCCGCGCTTTGCGCGACCATTCTGGCAGGATCCAGGGCGCCATCAATTGCTTCCAGGACATCACCGGACGTAAGCAGATCGAGGAGGAAGTCCTCCGGAAGACTCAGGACCTGGAGGATTTCTTCGACAACGGCGCGGTGGGCCTTCACATCGTCAGTGGCGAGGGAATTATCATTCGCGCCAATAAGGCCGAATTGGATCTGCTTGGATACCGGCCCGAGGAGTATATCGGGCGTCATGTCACCGAGTTCCACGCCGGCGTCCCGTGATCGGCGATATTCTCCAGCGTCTTTCATGCGGTGAGCCGCTGCATCGCTACCCTGCCCGGCTGCGCGCCCGCGACGGCACGGTCACGCATGTTCTGATTACCTCGAACAGCCGCATTGTGGACGGCAAGTTCGTCAACACACGCTGCTTCACCACAGATGTCACCGAACTTTGTTTTGCCGAAGAGGCACGCCGAGCCAGTGAAGCCAGGCTCGCAGCAACTTATGAGGCCGCCAGCGTCGGCATCTCAGAGATCGATGAGAACGGCCGCCTCTTGCGGGTGAATGACTCCCTCTGCCGCATCACCGCTCGCCCGCGCGACGAGCTGTTGCGGATGACCTTCTTCGACTACACCCATCCCGACGACCAGACCGAGGATGCCGAGCTGTACGCGCGGCAGGTCCGCGGCGAGATCGAGAACTACACGGTACGCAAGCGGGCATTGCGGCCCGACGGGTCCGTGCGCCATCTCGATATCTTCAGTTCGTCGGTGCGGGACTCGGCAGGCCGCTTCCTTTATGGCGTGCGCGTCGCCCAGGATGTCACCACGACCAAGCAGCTGGAGGACCGCCTGCGCGAAGGCGAGCAGCGCATGCGCGATCTCCTCGAGGCGTTGCCCGCAGCCATCTACACGACGGACGCCGAGGGCCGCATCAATTTCTTCAATCGGGCCGCGGTCGAGATGGCGGGCAGAACGCCGCAGCGGGCGACGAGTGGTGTGTGACCTGGAAGCTCTATTGGCCCGATGGCACGCCACTGCCACACAACGAATGCCCGATGGCCATCGCGCTGCGCGAGAACCGTGAGGTCCGCGGTGCCGAAGCCGTAGCCGAACGACCGGACGGCAGACGCGTACCATTTATTCCTTATCCGACGCCGTTGTGCGACGCGGCCGGCAATCTGGTCGGCGCCATCAACATGCTGGTCGATATCAGCGAGCGCAAGCGCGCCGAGAACGCCCAAAAGGTCCTTATTGACGAGCTGAACCATCGTGTGAAGAACACACTGGCCACCGTGCAGTCGCTTGCGAACCAGACGGCTCGCCACGCGGGCGACCTGAAGGAATTTCTGCCGACGTTCACTGGACGGTTGCTTGCACTGGCCCGCGCGCATGACCTGCTCACCAAGCGAAACTGGCAGGACGCACCTTTCGAACAGCTGGTCCACGACGTCGTCGCTCCGGTGTCAGGCGGACGGGTAGTGACAGACGGGCCTCACGTCGATCTGGACGCGCGCAGCGCACTGAGCATCACCATGGTGCTGAACGAGCTTCTGACCAATGCCGCCAAGTACGGCGCACTCTCGGTGCCCGATGGGACTGTGTCCTTCACTTGGCGGCTTGGCCCAAACGAAGTGTCGCAAAATGCGGTGGAATGCGAGTGGCGCGAACGCGGCGGTCCGCCGGTTTTGCCGCCCAAGCGGCGTGGCTTCGGTACGCGACTGATGGAGCGGTGCCTAGAGCATGACCTCGCGGGCGAGTTCGATCTGGTGTTCGAGCCGGAGGGCACCCGCTGCCGTATGGTGTTTCCCGTAGCGGCTGCCGCGTCCAATGGTTGAGCTGTCCGGCGCAAGGGCTCTCCTGGTCGAAGATGAGGGTCTGGTGGCCCTCATGATCGAAGACATGCTCGAGGAACTAGGACTGAAAGTGGTCGCCTCGGCCGCTCACGTGCCAAAGGCATGCGAACTTGCCACCGCGGCATCATTCGATGTGGCGCTTCTCGATGTCAACCTTGCGGGCGATTTGGTTTTCCCGGTGGCGCGCATCCTGCGCGCACGGAAAATTCCCTTCCTGTTCAGCACGGGCTACGGCGGGCCGCCGCTGGAGGAGGAATTCAGGAATGCGCCGGCGATCGGCAAGCCGTTTTCCATCGACCAATTGAAGGAGCAGTTGCGGACCATTTTGGCGCCGAACTAAAGCGCAGCAACGCCGCAAGTTTCTCACGAAAGAAAAAGCCCTTCGTCATGGAATGCCTCTGTCACCGGGTTGCGTCAATTTATCTACTTGATCCCAGATCGCGGCCAACCTCCATCATAGCATGCTGCAGATCGGCAGCTTGCATGATTTGGTCGGCTCACCTCCCGGAAGCGGCCGTCGCGGCGTTCTGAGCCAAGGTCAGTCAGGGCCAAAGCGCGAATTACACCGTTACCAGCGCAGGGATTTCCGGCCCAGGCACTGTGGCGCTGGGCGCTCCTCCCATTTGTCAACGTGGTTGACGGTAATTGCCCGGAATTGCTGTTCCGCGAACTATTGGATGGACTCGTCCGGCAACCAGCCATGATGAATGTGCCTTTGCAAAACTGGTCCTGGTGGTTGGAGTTCGGCGCATGTGTGACCGGTTGCGTGAGCGGTGGCATTGCGCGCGATATGGACTCCCGAGGTGAACGGCGCTGTTGAAGTTACCATCGCCTTCATCTCTTCCATAATGACCCAATGGCAGGCCACCAACGCGACGGGTCATGAACATCGTCGGGACCAAGCCGCTGATGGCTGCAATCGCGGCCTGAGACCGAACCGGTCCTCGCTTCCCATCGTCTTCATGAACGGGTGTTTTTACACGGCCAAGACCCATTGCGGACCTTGCAGCAATCTCAGCGTGACCGAGGACGTTTGGACCTTAGGCAGACGTTCGGGCTCGCAGTCCTTGGGCTCGAATGATAAGCCGCGAGGCCTACCATGGTTGTGCTTCGATCACATTCTGGATGCCAGCGGGAAACACCCGCGTCAACTCGAAGGCCGAGTTGGCAAGGAGCTCCGCGAACTCCTCAAGGGTTCGCTCTCGCCCGCCGGGGGAGACCAGCATGTTCAAATCACTGAACTTGGTTGCCGGCATTTCGTTCGGAGGTCCGACAATCCGTTCGATCAGAAGCAACTTTGCGCCTTTGGTCATCGCGCGCCGACAAGCGGTGAGGATAGCAGCAGCTTCCGTGTCTTCCCAATCGTGAATGACCACCCGCATCAGATAGGCGTCTCCGCCTTCAGGGACCGATTCGAAGAAGCTTCCACCCACGATCTTGCAGCGGTCGAGCACGCCGCGTTCTGCCAGAACGGCCTTTGCTCCCGCGACGACGTCGGGTTGATCAAACAGCGTACCGCCAAGGTGAGGGTGAGCGCATAGCAGGGCCGCCAACATCGAGCCTCGCCCGCCACCCACGTCGACTACGTGACTGAACGGCGAGAAATCATAGCCGCGGAGCACTGCGTCGGCTCCGTCCCGTGAGAATTGCGCCATAGCCTGATCGAAGGTCGCGCCGTATTCGGGGTACTCTGCGCGGAATTGCCAGACACTTTTGCCGTGCAAGTGTTGAAATGCGTTCTCGCCCGTTTGCACGCTGTGCAGCAGATGCCCCCACGCTTGCCAATAATAGGGGCTTCCGACCACTTCCGCCCAGGCTCCGACGGGTGTCGCGGAGTCGGCACGCAAGCAATCACCGACCGGGGTGAGCGCAAAATATCTGCCTTCTTCCTCCCGGAACACACCGATGGCGGCGAGCGCACGCAACAGCCGGTACAGCGAATCGGGATGGCTCTTCGTCAGCACCGCGAGCTCGTCCACCGATCGAGCGCCGTCATTCAGATGTTCGACGACCCGCAGCTTTGCTGCGACACTAATCGCCTTCGTGACCTGGAAGCCATTGATCAGAGTCAGCAAGTCGAGGCGAGGATCGCTTGTCATGGATGCGCTCCTTGAGTGACGGTTCTGGCTTGGCATGGTCCGGATGCTGCGAAAATCACTGGGTCGGCTTGAAGTTCATTGCTTTCGCGAGGTCAGCAAGACTGCGACGGCGTTCGTCGAGCAAAGCTGCAAATTCGGCCGCCGTCCCTGGATGAGCGGCCTGTCCGACGTGAGCCAGCCTTTGCCTGATGGCAGGATCGTTCGCGACGGCGCTGACGGCGGATGCAATCTGGTCTCGCAAGGTATGCGGAATTCCGCGCTTGCCGAATAAGCCAACCACACCGTCCATGCGAAGGTCCGGGAAACCAGCCTCCGCGACCGTGGGGACATCAGGGACAAGGGGTGCGCGGGCGTCACTCGCTACCGCCAGGAGCCGAGCTCTCCCTGACTGCACCTGCGGCATTGTCACGCTAAGTGCATGAACGAAGACGTCTATGCGCCCCTCACCCAGGTCCTGTAGTGCAGGAGCAAGGTCCCTATAGGGCACAAAGGCGAGCTCCAGTTTTGCATTCTTGAGGAATCCGCCAACAACAAACGGCGGAAGGCCCGGCGAGCTTGACCAGTTCAGCTTGCCCGGTTCGGCGCGAGCTGTTTGAACCAGATCATCGAGCGAACGGATCGATCTTTTTCCGGTCACCGCTATCGCTAAGACAACGTCCGACGTGGGGCAAATCGGGACCAAGTCACGCACAGGATCATAGGGTAACTTCTCGTGCGTAATTGGAAGCAAAGTAAATACTGCGGAGATGGCATAAAGCAGGGTGTGATCATCCTCCGTGTTGAGAAAAGCAGAGACCCCGATCACTCCGTCGGCGCCGGGCCGATTTTCCACGACGACGGGCTGTCCCCACTGTTCTGAAAGCCGTTCGGCAAACAGTCGAGCGCTGAAGTCAGAACCACTTCCAGCCGGCACGGGTGCAATCAAGCGGACCGTCCGGTGAGGCCAGTCGGCCGCCATGAGCTTGGAACTCCAGCAGGAGATGGCGAGGAGAAGACCGACGGCAGCGAAGAAGCGAACGAAGATGCTCATGCCTACTCCTTCCGAATTGCGTTCAGCGCGACTTCCGCTTTCGACGTCCGGCGCCAGGGCGGACATATTTCTCGTTGGCCCTGACCACTCTGGACATTAACTCGATGAACAGCTCGCGGTCCGCCGGTTCGAGGCAGGATAGCAGCCTCTCTTGAGTGGCGAGCGCTCGTGGACGCAGCCGCTTTCTGATCCTGTGACCGAGAGGGGTGCAGCGGAGCATCCAGACGCGCCGGTCTGAATCATTAGGCCGCCGTTCGACCAGCCCTTTTGCCTCGAGCTGATCCACCAGTCGGCCAGTGTTTGTCTTGTCGACGGCGACCACTTCGGCAAGGCGGCTCTGATCTATCTCCGGATGGTTTTCAATGATCGTTAGGACCGCCCATTCGGGGACGCTCATGTCCTCCTCTTCAAATTCTTCGGCGATGACAGCGGTCGAGATCATGTGCAGCCGCCGGATCAGATATGCCGGAACGAGGCGATAAGGCTGTGGCGCCGGGTCGACCTCCGAGGATCCACGCAATGTAATAGCTTTTGCAACCATCATAATTATTATTATCAGAGCGATAGCTCCGCATCAAGTCATTTGAGACCGGATAAATCCCCCAGCCGCGACGGCCCTTCAAGCCGCGGCAGCGATAATGCCGACGAAGTCAGCTTGTTGCCCTTCGGCGAACTGGCAGCATCACTTCACGACGTCCGCTTATCGAGGCATGGCGCATCACTACCTCCAGCAGCTCAGCGACGGACGCGTTGTCTCGATCGCTCATCGCTCCACATCCGATGGCGGCTGGCTCATCAGTTGTGAAGATGTCACCGAACAACAACGAGCTCAATCTCAAATCGACTTCATGGCGCGGCACGACGCTCCGGTTGGATCGTCATTTTAGGATTTTTGGATTTTTGATCCACTGGCCATCCAATTGCTTGTGGCGAAGGTTCTCAGGGACGAGCTATCCTTTAGGGGCATCGATCCTTATCCGCGGAGAGGCGGAGGCGATTGCTGCTCGCATCTTTGAGCGGATCACTGAGCTCGAGCTGGAGCTTGCCGCGGGATTTCAACATCCCCATGAGCGGCGACCACGGACCAACGTGACGAACCGGTCGTTTTCGTCCGTTTGCATCCAGCGCGAGCGAGGCTGGAGCATGGGCAGCGTCTTACGCGGCCTCTCGCCCACTGAATTGTCGCGGTCCGTTCAACGCCTGGACGCACACGCGGTGTTGACGCTCGCTTCGCCAGAAAGCTCTAGAGGCGCTCGCCTGAGTGTTCCAGCGGGCTATCTGCTTGCTGCACTGCGTCTACGTTCCGCCCTGCAGCACATTGCTCAAAACATCGGTATGAAATCACCTAATCACCGTATGAATCCCGGATGTGCCGGAACGCACCTTGCGAGTTTGCATTATTTTCTCTGTTTTGTGATTTGAAGCGAGGTCGATCATGCGTCCGCTTTCTGGAAAGATCGTGATTGCAATAGTCTCGACTTGGACGGGACTTCATGCGCCCCCTGCTGTCGGGCAAACATTCAATGATAGATGGTCCATCATTCCGAAGGCTCACGCGGAGCCGGCTCCTGAAGGACCCGATCAGATAAAGAAGGAGGAGCCACAAGCGCAACCTCCGAACGGAGAAGAGCTGTTGAAAGATCGTTCAGGCGGTCAATCTTACAATCGAGTCATTTCCGGAAAAGCCTCCTACTATTCGTATTCCAAAGGCAAGACAGCGAGCGGTTCATCGTTTGATCGGAATCTACTAACCGCGGCGCACCGCCGTCTGCCGTTCGGCACGAGAGTCCGGGTCATTGATCTTGAGACGAATAAGTCAGTGGTGGTTCGTATCACCGACCGCGGACCCTGGGTCCGTGGCCGCGTCCTCGACCTCTCGCTCGGCGCGGCGCGCAGCTTGGGGATAACTGAACGTGGCGTGGCTCAGGTCCGTGCTGAGGTGTTGTAGCAGAGGTCTATTGCCCTACGAAAACAAACAACCGCCAGCCCTTACGTCAAAATTCGGCTTTTGGCCTGAAACGAATGACGTCGCGACTGCCTAAGATGACTTCGCCGTTACACAGAACTTGGCCCGGCCTCGCATCTTCGCTACCTGTATGATGAGACGATAGCGCGGAGATCTCGCCTGCCCATCAAGCTTTCATCGAAACCATGGTACTCGCCGCTCGGGATTCAACTTGCCTTCTGCTATTGGGCAACGACCAATCGGCGAGGCACCTGCGGAATCCTCCGCGAAAAGTGTGGAGAGGTAGTCTGGAGCGGCCGGATTATGGGCCCGATGATCCATGCGCAAGGAGCCCGCGAGCGCGCCCAGGCGTAACTTTATACGAAGAACTACCTGCGTGTTACTCAGAATGGAATTGAGCCCGATAATACCAAGTTTTACGAAGACGGTTTCAAAGCTGGACTTAGTCGCCTCGAGGTGAAGGTGACCGAAGTTCAGCCGCTGTCAGAAAACATGGCCCTATCAACTGGCGAAGCTCACATTACCGGTAAGAGTGAGAAAGGCGCCCCCTAGAAGTAACCGCTATTTGGACTGCTGTTGATGTTCGTGAGAATGGGCAATGGAAGATTCGTATGCTGACGTCGGCTCCTAAGGCACCGCCGCCGCAGCCGCAACAAGCGGGGACCACGGCGACTGCAACGGGAAACGCGCCGAGTGGAAAATAGTGCCTACCCGAGAGTAGTTCGTCGTAGCCGACTCTCGCACCCAAATGGGCCGAGCCAGCAACTGAAACGTGGATCTTTCGGCCACGGAAGCCGACTCGCATAGATCAAGGGGCCTCGCCTCTCGAAAATGACGGGACGGCGCGGCTCCTCGATCGGACCGAACAACAGCTTCTGAGTAAAGACCGGACTGCAGCAAGGACAGCCTGCAGGACCGAGTCTGGCCCTTCGGCGAAGTGGCAGCATCGCTCCACGAGGTCCGCTTATTGAGGCATGGCGGACAAGATTTGCTCAGGTCGAGTGTCATTCGGCCTGCAATATTGACCCCCTAAGCCGGGGGATCGGCGTCCAAAATTGGGTCTGACTCATTTCCGATGAAGTTTGCCGGGCGACTGTGGTTCTCAAACGGAGAATCAGCGCCATGCGGACGGGCTTTCAAATCTCATCGCTAGTACCGAGTGGTTTGGTGTTTGATGGTGTAAGTGACTCAATGGATTCGGTTATTCTGGCTGTTCGGTCAGAGGCTGCGGAGGCCCAATGCCCTTTGTGCGCGACAGCGTCGCGCCGAATCCATAGCCGATACATCCGGCACGTGGCTGATTTGCCGTCAGCGGGCAGAAGGGTGCGCCTCCGATTGCTCACGCGGCGCTTCACATGTGAGGTGCCGCATTGCCGCCGGCGGATCTTCGCGGAGCGGTTTGGAGAAGACATCGTCCCGCTTCGACGGCGCCGGACGGCACGGCTGGAATACATCGTCCATCACTTGGGGTTGGCGCTCGGCGGCCGGCCGGCGGCAAGCTTCGCCAAGCGGCTCATGCTGCCCGTCAGCAACGATACCTTGCTGCGGGTGGTCCGCCGGCGGACGGCGATGCCGACAGATCCATTGCTTGTTGTGGGCATCGATGACTGGGCGTTCCGGAGAAATCATCGATACGGGACGATCGTGTGCGATTTGGAGCGCCGGCGGATCGTTACCCTGCTGCCCGACCGGGAAACGGCGACCGTTCGGGCGTGGCTATCGAAGCACCCAGCGATCAACATTGTGTCGCGAGATCGCGGTGGTGGATACGGCGAGGCAGCAGCCAAGGCGCTGCCGAACGCCATCCAAGTCGCCGACCGCTGGCATCTGATGGAAAATGCGAGCGCGGCCTTCCTTGATGCGGTGCGCCGCTCCATGAACAGAATCCGAACCGCAATTGGAGCGACGACGATCAACCCGGAATTGCTGACCTGTGCGGAAAAGCTGCGCTATCAGGGCTATTTGCGGCGGCAGGACAGCCATGCCGTAATTACGGCTCTCGTCAGCGACGGTGTGTCGCTCAAGGAGATCGTCCGCCGCACAGGACATAGTCGCAATCTGGTTCGCCAAATTAGCCGCGGCGGCGGTACGGATATGTTCCGCACCCGTCAAAGCACCCTGGACGGGCATCTGCCGTTCCTGGACGCGCAGTGGTCAGGCGGCTGTCGCAACGGTGCCGAGCTCTGGCGCCGCTTGAAGGGACAAGGCTTCAAGGGATCGCTGCGCGTCGTGGCGGAATGGGCGACGCGACGGCGACGTGCCGAGACCATCAGCCATCAACAATTGCAGAAGGTCCCCGCCGCCAGGACGATAGCGCAGCTGATGACGACGAAGCGCGACCACCTAACCAAAGCCGAGACCGTCACGCTTGCGGTCATCGAACAAAACGTTCCTATGCTGGCCGATGCCCAAGCTCTCGTTGGCCGCTTCCACGCGATGATCCGAAAGAAGGCCGAGATGGAGCTCGAACCTTGGATTGATGACTCCAAGCGGAGCCTCATTGCCTCGTTCGCGAATGGCATTGCCAACGATAAGGGCGCGGTGCACGCGGCTATCACGCAACCATGGTCCAATGGCCAAGTGGAAGCTCAGATCACCAAGCTCAAGCTGGTCAAACGGCAAATGTACGGGCGCGCTAAGCTCGATCTCCTTCAGGCTAGGCTGATTGGCGCGCCATAAAAACAATCACGATCATCGAATATGCGTCAGAGCCAATGTTGGGAGCCGATGGAGAACCACGCGTGAGCGATGCGATGCGCAACTACCGGAACTCGGTAGGCCGAGCGCACTGAAGGCGGCGGGACGGCTATGCGAGCTAGAGATTGTCAGCAGAATCTTGGGCGAGACTGATCTTCCAAATCCGGATCTCTCCATCCGTACGTTCAAAGCGATGCGGGTAGCCCCGCGGGATGAACAGCAAATCGCCGGCCGTGCATTCCATCTCTTTGCCGTCCAAGCGCAACATCCCGTAGCCCGAAACGATAATATAGATGGCATCAGCGGAACCGTCGTCGGCTGCTCCGCTTTCAACGCGGTCAAGAGGCAGTATGCTGAGAGAAGACGCTTCGGATCTGTAACAAACGCGCAAGGTTTCGCACGCTTCCCTCCAGCTCATACCAGACGCGATCTCCGTCAGGTTGATCGGAGTGCCTTTAGCGGGAGACGACCGCGCATCCAGAAAAGTAGACATCAGATTAGCCCACGCATTCGCCTGGCGGGTTCGCTGTCAGGCTCCCGTTTTGCCCGATCGAGGTGCAGATAATTGCTTTCGAAACGTGCCGCATTGCGCAGCCCGGCAGGATCACACACCGTCCAGGTATTTCCCTCAATGCTGATCAGATTCTCCTGACGGAGGCGTCCCAGCATTCGGTTGACATACACTGGTGTGAGACCGGTCGCGTCGGCCAGATCCGTCTGAGTCACGGGAAATTCGAACTTTTGGTCGTCCACCACTCCGAAGGCGCGCATCCGAAGGAATATCTCGTAGGTCAGAAACGCGATCCGCGCATATGCGTCGCGACGGCCCACATCGATGATGCGCTCACGCAGGACGCCTTCGTCCTGCAAGGTGTTCCACCAGAACGCCAGCGCGATGCTCGGTCGATTGAGAAGGAGATCCTTCATGATTTCGCCGGAGATGGATGCGACGAGGCTTGGCGTTAATGTCCCGATGCTGTGATCCATTTCATCAAGGATGAAGATTTCCGAATCGCAGGGATCGCCGGGCACCAGGAACGCCATGATCTGACGGGCGCCATTTTCAAGGTGTTTGTAGCGGCATGCCAGGCCGGTGATGACGAGGTGGATATCAGAAGAGTGCTCCCCCTCCCTTATGATGTCCTGTCCCGGACCATACTGTCGCTGCCGCTCACAGCTGATACGGTTCAGCAATTGACGGTCTTCGTCACTGAACGGCGCGAACTGCTCCAGTTTCCTGATTAGCGGGCTGTCCATGGGTTTCCTCCACGGGGAGAACGCCGGACGACACTTTTGGTGCCTCCTGTACCTCAATTGCACGGTCGTGACCTTGATCTAGTTTAGTGTCGTGCTCGCGCCCTGGTCCGATAGTGCGGGTGATGGCGCCAATGAATCCCACCATTCACGGTCAAGGCAGCCTGATTCAGGCAGAGTTCATCCCAGGATCGGATCAAACTTGCCAAAATAGCGCTTTCTACGCGCGCATGGACCGCCTTAAGCGGGAAATTGTGCGCTGCACGACGAGTACATCCGAACGTATTCAACACACGAAGGAGACGCTTTCGACAACGACCGAACTCGTCGCGTATAGCCAGGAAGCAATCGCACGGTCGTTTCAACTCCTTAAAGTGAATAAGAGGGTTTGAGGACCGCTCGGACCCATTACTCGTTCCTCACTCCGGAGACATTCAGCTTTTCGTCGTAGCGTCCGATTGCACCTGGCCATGCAACTTGGATCACGTGTTCCTGGCATCTGTGAACCGACCCCAACGGATGGTCTTGCCTTCGGCCATCAGGAGAATCATCATGCATCCCACAGAAATCCTGATCCGACGATTGCGTGCGAACACTCGGCTGTCCGACGAGGACGCCGCCGCAATCAAGACGCTGCCCGTCGATGTAAAGCAGCTTACAGCGGACACTTACGTCGTTCGGGAAGGTGATTGCCCCAAACGTAGCTGTTTGGTCCTGAGTGGCTTCCTCTGCCGGTCGAAGATTGCCGAGAACGGAAAGCGTCAGATCCTGTCCTTCCACATCCCGGGAGACATTCCGGACCTACAGAGTCTTTTTCTCAGTGTCATGGATCATGATCTGGCGACAATATCCAACGCGACACTGGGCTTCGTCGACCATTCCGCTCTTTCGGCACTGATCGAGCAGCGGCCCGCAGTCGCGCGCGCTTTCTGGTGCGAGACGCTGATCGACGCCGCAATCTTCCGTGAGTGGATCGTCAACGTGGCAGTGCGCCAAGCACCGGCCCGTATGGCGCATCTTCTCGCCGAAATGCGCGAGCGTTTGGCTGCGGTCGGACTCGTCGGCGATGACGAGTTTGAGTTTCCTGTTACGCAATCTGAATTGGCCGAGGCGCTTGGGCTAAGCGTCGTACACGTCAATCGCGTTCTTCAGGGCTTCCGCGCGGATGGCGTTCTCGATCTGCAGAAGAAGATGGTCAAGTTGATCGACGTCGAGAGAGTCCTCATTGAGGGCGGATTTGATGCAGCGTACCTGCACCAGAATGGCAACGCTTCTCCATACTGACGGCTCTGCGGTCTGCAATCACCGTGGCGTGCATCACGGCTGTTGCGGGGCGGCGGAAGGTACTCTTCATGGCGGACTACACGCGCAACGCCGTCGTGCACAACGAGGTGGTTGACCCCGGGGTGGAACTGATCGACAAACCGTTCACAATGAACGAACTGCCGCTCGGATTCGCTACATACTCGGCAAAAGCGTGTGACATCTCGCAAGCGGGAGCGATGCCAAGAGCATACCTTCCGAAGGATCCGTCGTGAGCCATCTTACAACGAAAAGCCAATTGACCGCAGCCACCAAAGTCAGGAAGCGCTGCACGCCGTTTCTCGCTGGCCCGTAGGGTTCCCGACCCGCAACATCAGGGTCGATCAACTCCCGCCGGCCTCGGGGCCGCAGCTACCGCTCGACGAGGCGGCGGAGAAGCAGCGGGCAACGCGCGTCGAAGAGCAGTTTGGGCAGATCACACCGAGCCTTGTCCAGTACAGGACCGACGTGCTGTTCCGGGATCTCTGGCTCAGGCCGGTGCTGGCTCCGCCCGACCGAAGCCTGGTAACCGTGAGCGCCCTGATCGCCGCCGGTCAAGTTGCGCAGATCACCTATCATCTGAACCGCGCCATGGACAACGGGTTGACGGGGGAGGAAGCCGGCGAGGTGCTCGGCCATGTCGCCTTTTACGCCGGCAGGCCCAACGCATTCTCGGCGGCGCCGGTCGTCAAGGACGTGATCGAGAAGCGACCGTGATCAAGCGCAGGGCCGTCCTCATTGGCGGCAGCGTCGCTGTCGCCGGAATTCACCACCCGCTGGTTCTCGCGGCTTCAACACGGAAGGAGACCAAAATGGACATCGACATCAAGAGGAACGGATCCCGCCCTTCACAGAAGGGGCCCGAAGACTGGTTCACCGGCTCGGTACGAGTAGATCCGCTATTTCAGGCGCCGGAGCCGGCCCGCGCGAGCGGCGCCTATGTCAGGTTCGAGCCTGGGCGCGGACTGGTTGGCACACGCACCCACTTGGCCAGACGCTGATCGTCACTGCCGGCCTCGGTTGGGTGCAGCGCGAAGGCGGTTCGGTCGAGGAAATTCGCGCAGGCGACGTCGTGTGGTTTCCGCCCGGACTGAAGCACTGGCACGGCGCATCGGCGACGACCGCCATGACGCACATCGCCATCCAGGAAACTCTCAACGGCAAGAACGTTGAATGGATGGAGAAGGTCCGGGACGACCAGTACCGGAAGTGACTGAGTGGCAATCAAAACGCTGGGCTTACCGGCCTCCAGTGGTCGATGCTCTGAAGGATCGACTTGGCGCGCTCATTCTGAGCATCCCGCTTGGCGGCCGCAGCGACCCAGACGGAGCTGTCAACGAACGCACTCATGCGTGTCACTCCTGAATCGGGTACTGCCAAATGTCGCGCTTTGGCTCGTTGCCCTCAAGCCATTTTTGCGCGCGCTCTTTCGAGGCAAAGAGCTTGATCCAATCGGGCTCACCGGTGGCTCTCGACGCCGAATCGGGCAAGCAGAGCCACACCCATCCCTCGACTGGTCCGCCTTCCACTTCGTATTCCCAGGCAACGCCTTCGGGGTCATTGTCCTGGAGCCAGGCGTCGGCGGCACCTCCAGATGCAAATACCTTGACCCAGCCGCGATCGCCCATCGTGCGCGACTCGCCGTTCTCGTAGTCATCAAGGTAGAGCCATACGGTCCTGCCCTCGCGGCGAACTTCATCATGGCTGCGTACCACCTCGTTGACCTTCTGCCGGTCGGATCGATCGGCTTCAGGCAGCGACGTCACCGCGGCGTAGAGTTCGGCCGGAATGCTGCGCCTGTCGCCGGGAGGCTTGTAGCGCCATTCCACCCATCGATCGAATGCGTCCGACATAGGGCTCACCTCCTCGGTTTGGCGCGGAACGGACTGTCGATGGTGAAGGCGTCCGGCGCGATCCCGCTCTCGATGCGCTTCCAGGTCACGGGCGCTGCGATCGGAATTCCCTTTCGGGCTCGCGGGGAATAGGTGCCGATCGCGGTGGTCCCACGGCCGTTGCGCAGATAATCGAGGAAGATGCGATCGCGACGCTTTGCCTGAGCGGACAGGAGATAGCGGTCTGGATGGCGCGCTGCGAGAGCGGAGACCAGCTGATGCGCGACCCGATGCGCCTTATCGTGCAGCACCGGTTGATCCAGTGGCGCCATCAGGTGAATGCCTTTGCCGCCGGTGAGCTTGGGCCAGGTCTCGAACCCCTCGCGCTTCATCAGCGTGCGCAGATCGAGCGCGGTCTCCACGACTGCATCCCAATCGACGCCGTCTCCGGGATCGAGGTCGATCACGATGAGGTCGGCATGTTCGAAGTCCTCGACGGTCGCATTCCACGGGTGCAGTTCGACGGCCCCAATCCCGACCAGACCAAGGAAGCCATCCAGGCTGTCGACCCACAGGCGCGTTCCCTGGCCGCCCTCGCGCTTCTGAATACGGAGCTGGTGCACGGCGGCCGGGATGTCCTTCGGCAGCGGCCCCTTGTGATAGAAGGTCGTGCCGTGCACGTGGCGCACGAGCTTCAGCGGACGATGCCCGAGGTGCGGCAGCGCCTTCTTCCAGGCCTTGGTCCAATAGTCTGCGAGTTCTTCTTTCGATGGAGCAACGGCTTCGGGCAGAAGTTGCAGGATGTTCTCTCGGGGGACGCCCAGCTTCGGCCGGCCGGCCACGGAGGGCACCAACCGCGGCGCCTTGACCTTGCGCAATGCGAGATCGTCGCGAAAACCCTTGAACACAGCTTCGCGGAGCAGGCCATCATCGGTCAGCGCGCCATATTGGACCTCGACCTCGAGAGTCGGCTCAACCCAGGTCGCCTTCGGCTTTTTGACCGCCATATCGAGTGGAGAAGTCTTGCGGATGAACGGATCCAGCCGCTCGCGTAATTCGCGCGCCGTCGTCTCGCTGTAGCCGGTACGCAGCTTGCCGGCATAGAGCAGCTTGCCGTTCTGGCGCCGGCCGACGTAGAGCGAGGCGACCTTGCGCGGGCGCGCCCCAAGCTTCTCCACGAAGGCGACGATCGGAAAGGTCTCGCTCTTCATGCACTTGAGCTTGACCCAGCTCTCCTGCCGACCCGAGCGGTACGGGTCGCCCAGCCGCTTGGCGACCAGACCTTCGAGACCCAGTTTGCACCCTTTGTCGAAGATCACGTTGCCGTCGGCCGCAAGCGCCTCGACGTAAATGAAGCTTTCCGGTGCGTTCTTCAGAAGCCGCTGCAGCAGGCGCTTGCGATCCTCATACGCGACGCCCCGCAAGTCATAGCCGTCCAGATACAGGAGATCGAACGCGTGGTAGCGCACACGCTCGCTGCGCTTGGGGCCGAGCTCCCGCCTGAGCTGCTGGAAGTCCGGCAGGCCGCCACTGCCGTACACCACGGCCTCACCGTCGATGATTGCACTGTTTGCCTTGAGCTTGTCTGCGCTCGCGGCGATCGAGGAGAATTGTTCGGTCCAGTCCAGGCCGGTGCGTGAATAGACCTTGGCGTCCGCATCTCGCAGGTGCAGCTGCGCGCGGTAGCCGTCGGCCTTGATCTCGTAGACCCAGTCTTCGCCGCGCGGCGGATTCTCGCGCAACGTGGGATCACACGGCTCGATGTAACCAGGAATAGCAGCTTTGACGGCGCCATGGACACGCGATACTCCCGAACGAGACTGACGCAACGCCACAGCACACATGCCGATTCAACGTCGTCACGCTGATTCGTTCCGTCCACGGAGTCCGCTACCGCGGGCGCGAAGTCCAGTTCCGGCCTCGGCGCTGCGCGCCGAAGCGCTTCAGAGGCAGATGACGGGACGCTGGCTACGGCCGCTGCGCCCTTTCAATCGCTGCCTTTGCTTCTGCCAAGGTGCAGCCGTTCGCGGCACGGAAAAGTGAAACTGCGCGGACCTTCTCGCCGGCTTTGAGCGCGTCCTCTATTTCTGTCGAACCACCCAGCGGCTGATAGCTCAGACCGCCATGTTTCAGTAGCAAGTCGAGCTTTGCTTCGACTCTTTCCAGCGAGACCAGTCGCCGCTGCAGGCCTGTTATTTTCAGGCGAGAATAGAACGCCAGCGCCACGAGCATCGCCAGCACAAGGGCGGTAGATGTGGCAATCGTTTCCATGAAGCACTCAATTTAGCGTCGGGCGATCATCCCTCCGCATACGATTCCAGATAGCCGCAGGCCGAGCACCGATAGGTCGTCACGGTAAGCGCCTTCCTGCCGAACATGAACGACTCGCGGTACGTGGCAGGCGGCACTCCCGCAAACCAAGGCAACTGCCCACGCCCCGGGCTAGGAATGAAGCCCTGCTCCATGGTCCTCTCGCATTTCGGGCAAGCTTTTTGCTCTGTCATTTCGGGATCGTAGACGGACCGCCGAACGTTACAAGCCCTCGCAGGAGCGCCCGTTCGGTCCGGGAGCTGGAGCAGATTCGGTCCCTGCCTCGTCTGCTGCCGGGCGGGTGGCACTCCAGCGGCGCCTTGTCCCTCCGGCGCAAAGCGCAGGAACGTCTCCAGTTTCGTGCGGTTGCCACGCGGGTGCGGAGAGCTCGACCATGCTTGAAACGGATACCTTGCTGGTAAAATGCCCGAACTGCGGGGCATGGCCTATGGCCGCAAACCTTCCCAAAAGCATCCCACGGGAGGTGGAGGTCGAGTTCAGATGCTCCCGGTGCACTCACCATGAGGTGGGACGTTTCCTACGCGCGAGGGCAGTGAAAGGGGACGAGCCTCACCGAGTGGCGTAGGCCGCAGGGACTGGAATGGCTCAGCCTGAATTTCTCGCGGAACGGCGATGCTCGCCCCGACTTGATGATCGGTGCGATTTCATTTCGGAGGAGAACGATCATGAAAACCATCGTCGCCACTGCCTGCCTGCTCGCAATTGCGTTGGCCTCGCCAGTGCAGGCCAAAGGATGCATCAAGGGCGCGATCGTGGGTGGTGTTGCCGGCCACATGGCGGGCCATGGGAAGCTCGGGGCGGTAGCCGGCTGCGCAATCGGACATCATGAGGCCAACAAGCAGAATGCCAATAACCCGAGCAACTCGAACGCCCAGGCGCCGTCCGGGCAGAAGTAGCTGTGCAGGGCGCTGCGGCAGCGCGCCCTGCTCGTCGCGAGCGAGCAAATCGGCACAGATGCTCGGACCTGCCTTAGGCCAATCTGGACGGATTATTGCCCGTTCGATTGATCGGTATGACCGAGCGAGTTCTTTACGAAAGCAGCAATGGTGACGTGTGGGCGCTGCGCGTAGCGGCGGGCGGCCCTGACCGCCAGACTGAAGCTGATCGATACCCTGCTGGACGGCCGAGAGAAGGCGCTCAGGCCGACCACTTGTCCTCCTCGCGGCGCGCTTCGTCGTCGTTGATGCGGTAGGCCAAGTCGGCAGCGATTTCTGGATGATCGGTGCTGGCGATGGGCTCGCCGTCTTGCTTCTTGATCTTTTGTCCTTCGGCGGTCACCGGAAAATCATCGGGTTCCAACGGCTTCTTGGAAGTGGACATGTATCTTCCTCCTGGACCGCGATCATAGCACGCGAGCCCTCGATTTGATTCAGGCGGAAGTAGACCTGACGGCCGCACGAAGGGTTCGTCCCACCCCCAGGAAGTTCGCGAACGGCAGCACATCCGATCCCGAAGCGCAGCGTACCGATGAACGACAATGTACGCGAACTGCGACCCCGAAACCCCGATACCGAGAAGATCACGATCAACCTTGGCTATGTCGACCTCGGCCAGGTCGACCTCATGGTGCAGGAAGGGTTTTATTCGAACCGCACCGATTTCATTCGGACGGCGATCCGCAACCAGCTCGAGCGGCACGCGGATGTGGTCAAGCAGTCGACGGCCCGTAAAAATCTGGACCTGGGGCTGCGCAATTATGCCCGCGTCGATCTCGAGAGGGCGCGGCGCGACGGCGAGATGCTGCACATCAACGTTCTGGGCCTTGCGACCATCGGCCAAGACGTCACGCCCGAGCTGGCCCGCGCCACAATTGCCTCGGTCTCAGTGCTCGGAGCCCTTCATGCCAGCCCCGCGGTCAAGGCCGCTCTCGCCGACCGAACGAGGTGAAACGATGCTGAATCCAGACATGGTCCGCGAAGCGACCCGCCTCACACGTGCCGGCCAACTGGTCGAAGCCACTGCACTATTGCAGCGAATGCTGCGCGGCGATGGCGGCCCCGCAGCCTCAAGGGGAGATGCTGTGCCTGTTGAGCGTGCGAGGCTCGAGCCCCCGACACTCGAGCTGAAAGCCAATGTCGTCGAGGAGAAGGAGAGCGGACCGTCCACAGAAGCCACGCCTGCCAAACGACACAAAGGCCCCCCGCCCTTCGGCGGCATGAAAGATCTTTCCGGTTTCGGCATGCCAGGTCCGGTCGGGCGCGCTTCACTGTCCGACGCGGATATTGCACCGGACCGCACAAGGTTCGTCTCTGCCACGTTCAGCAACGCGGCGGGCAGCCGGACCTACAAGCTGTTCATCCCGAGCCGCGCTGATGGAGGACCGCGTCCCCTCATCGTCATGCTTCACGGCTGCACCCAGTCACCCGACGATTTCGCCGCCGGCACCCGATGAATTTTCTGGCGGACGAGCGGGATTGCTTCGTTGTCTATCCGGAGCAGCCACGCGGAGCCAACCATGCGAGATGCTGGAACTGGTTTCGCACAGGAGACCAGCGGCGGGATGGCGGCGAGCCTGCGCTGATCGCCGGCATCACCCGCCAGATCATGCGGGAGCATCCTATCGATCCCAAGCGCGTCTACGTCGCAGGCCTGTCGGCCGGCGGGGCCGCCGCGGCCATCATGGGTGCGACGTACCCCGACCTATATGCCGCCGTCGGCGTCCACTCCGGCCTGCCCTGCGGGGCTGCCAGCGACCTTCCGTCCGCACTGGCCGCTATGCGGCAGGGCAGCGCTGGACCGATCGGGACGGCTGGCGCATCGGTGCCGACCATCGTCTTCCATGGCGATCGCGACACCACGGTGCATCCGAGCAATGCTGACCGGATTCTCCGTGGCCCGAGCGAAGATGCGAGCCTGAGGACGGAAATTCTTCGCGGGCGAGTACCTGAGGGGCACGCATATACCCGCACCATCCTCACCGATGAAGGTGGCTTGGGCACGTCCGAGCACTGGAGCGTTCACGGGGCCGGCCATGCCTGGTCGGGAGGCAGTCCTGCCGGGTCCTACACCGATCCGCGCGGGCCGGACGCGACCAGGGAGATGCTGCGCTTCTTTTTCGAGCATTCGCTGGCAAGCTTCACACGGACATAGTCGTCCGTGAACAAGGTTCTAAGCGATTGAGCAGGAGTCTCTTTTTCGGATTCGAGGCGGTTTGAGATTGCAGGGAATGGGAGGTTGAAGCCGCCAAACCCTGCAATTTCGCTTTTGGATTCCCTTTCCCTGCGGACCATGATTCTGTGGTGCATCGGAGGGAACGATGCGGCCGAAGAAGCACAGGACGACGGGATCGAACGATCTGTTCCGGGCGCGGCTGGACCAGATCATCAACATGAAGCACGAGTTGGTTCTGCTTGCCGGCAAGATCGATTGGGACTGGATCGACGGCGAGGTCGCGCCGCTCTACAGCGAGAACGGCCGGCCCGGGATCGAGACCCGCTTCATGATCGGGCTGTTGTTGCTCAAGCATATCTACGGGCTGTCCGATGAGGGGGTGTGCGAGCGCTGGGTCCACGACCCTTATTTCCAGTTCTTCACCGGCGAAGAGTTTTTCCGGCACGCTTTCCCGCACGAACGCTCGGACCTGAGCCATTGGCGCAAGCGGCTCGGCGACAAGCTGGAGCTGCTGCTGGCCGAGAGCCTGCGGGTGGCGCACGAAGCCGGCGCCTTACGCAGCCAGGACCTCAAGCGCGTCACGGTCGACACCACGATGCAGCCGAAGGCCATCACTTTCCCGACCGACGCCAAGCTGCTTCATGCGGCCATCCAGGGCCTCAACCGCCTGGCGAGAAGGCACAGCGTCAGGCTCCGGCAATCCTATTCTCGCGTGGCCAAGGCCGCTGCGATGATGGCGGGCCGCTACGCCCATGCCAAACAGTTCGGGCGGCATCAGCGGCAGTTGCGTATCCTGCGCAGCCGGCTGGGCAGGATCATCCGCGACATCCGTCGCAAGATCGAGGGCCAGCCAGCCCTCGAGGAGGCATTCGCCCTTCCGCTTGGCCGAGCCAGCCAGATCCGCTCCCAGCAGCAGCGCCAGCGCGGCTGGAAGCTCTATTCCTTTCATGCCCCGGAGGTGGAGTGCATCGGCAAAGGCAAGGCCTCAGCCCCTTACGAGTTCGGCGTGAAGGCCTCCATCGTCACCAACAATCGCCGAGCTCCCGGCGGCCTGTTCGTACTGCATGCCAGCTCGCTGCCCGAAAATCCCTACGACGGTCACACCTTGCGGAACGTCATCGACCGGACCGAGACGCTCACCGGATGTCCGATCGAGCGGGCCTATGTCGACAAGGGATACCGCGGCCACGATGCTCAAAATCCACGTCGCGTCTTCATCTCCGGCCAAAAGCGCGGCGTCTTCGGCGTCATCAAGCGCGAGCTGCGCCGCCGCTCCGCCATCGAGCCCATCATCGGCCACATGAAGACCGAAGGTCACCTCGGTCGCTGCTACCTCAAAGGCCGTGCCGGAGACGCCGCCAACGTCATCCTCTCAGCCGTCGGCCACAACTTCCGCCGCATCCTAGCCTGGCTCAGAGAACTCTTGTGCCTGTTCCTGGTCCGACTATGCCGCGTGCTGGCCGGTCCAGCCCCGCTCAATTCGCCTTCTTAACGGACGACGACATAGGGCGCGGCCTTGAATTCACATCGCCGGATCTCCAGTTTTCCTGAACGCGACGGAGCAGCCGGCTGGCGGGGAAGGCCTGAGGTCAGGCCTCGCCCGGTTCGGAGAAGATGGAAGCCGGCTGCGTGGTGCGCGGGATCGGCAGTGGTCGTTCAGTTGCTCCAGATTGCCCAGGGCCGCTCTTGGCGTCGTACCGCTTAGCGAGATCCAGCAGACGACGTCGGGTGAACGGATCGGCCCTTTCGGCGATGACACGGACCCGCTGCGCGAGACCCTGATAGAATTCCTGCTCCATGACGCACCCACAACATCACTGCCCCGAGTTGAGTAGCCCGCGGTCGTTGAGTCAAGAAGGCACACGACACGCTCTTGCAACTTTCCGCGACCGTCTTGAGATCGGTATGGCGGCGGACGTAGACTGGCCGTCGCAGGGGAAAATCAGATGCAAGTGTCCTATCCGGTTCGGAAGGCGTGCCCGGCGTGCGGCAAGCCGATGAAGGCTGTGCCTGACGAAATCACCAACGGGAAGCTGCGGTACGTCTGCACCAATTGCGGAGACGACCCGCTGCAGGACCCGACGGCCCGTAAGTGGGCGGACAGCCCGCTACGGCCGCCGGCGAAATAGGAGATTTCCCCGCGACCTCGGCGTTCTTGCGCCGATCGACCCCAGCCGGGATTTGCTCCCATGCGAATATTGACAGCGTCTGTTTCGTCGCCTGCCTGTTCTGCCGGCCTCCGCAGCGACGTGCTCAGAAACGATCGCGCATTCGCGGCCCGCGAGGCGCCCGTGTGGTTGAACGCCTCTCATTCGTGAGGGCAGTGCCCCCTGCGGGCCTAACTTCTCAGAAGGCGAAAGGACGGCCGCTCACCACCGAAGTCCGGTCACGACTAGCTCCGGTTGCTGCACCAGCAACGCAGCGACGCCGACCAGCAGCAGCATCGTCGCTCGGCGCGGATGGCTGAAAAGGTGAACACTTCGCCCTTTGCTATGTTGGAGCGGGTGGCACGTTTGCTTGTGGACGGGTGCCCTTTTTCGATGAGAGATGCGAGATGCACCTGAGCAACTCCCAAGATCCCGCAGAAAGATCGACAATTCTTCTGGTCGAGGATGAAGATCTCCTGCGGGAGATGCTGGAGGAGACCTTGGCGGAGGCAGGATACGGCGTACTCAGCGCCGCATCTGGCGAGGAGGCAACCAACCTTCTCAGCGGGAGGCCTTTGCCGCGTGCTCTCGTCACGACATCAATTTGGGCCGCGCCAGGATGGATGGGTGGGAGCTCGCCCGTCTCGCGCGGGAGAACGATCCAAGTTGCGCGATCCTGTGCGTGTCCGGCGATAGCGCGCATCGCTGGGCGGCGAATGGCGTTCCCCGAAGCGTCCTCCTGGCCAAACCCTTCGCGGGCGCCCAGTTGGCTGAGGCTATATCGAGACTTCTCCTGCGCTGCGGGTCAGCCCGGCAATAGAAGATGGATACGCCGATCACCGTTTGACCTAAGGTACGGGTGTGAGAACAATGGGCCATGCGCAAGGGGGTGGGTCCCGGTGTCAATCGAATTCCGCAACAACGTGCAGATCCGGGGTCACGGCGAGCGGGCCATGATGTTTGCCCACGGGTTCGGGTGCGACCAGAACATGTGGCGCCTCGTGGCGCCTGCGTTCGAGCGCGATTTCAGCACGGTGCTGTTCGACCACGTGGGAGCTGGCCGTTCGGACCTCACCGCCTACGACCGTCAAAAATATTCGACGCTGTCCGGCTATGCCGACGACGTCGTCGAGATCGGGCGCTCGCTGCGCCTGAAGGACGCCGTATTCGTGGGGCATTCCGTGAGCGCGATGATCGGAGTTCTTGCCGCGATCAAGGATCCGACACTGTTCGAGAGCCTGGTGCTGGTCGGGCCTTCGGCGCGCTACATCGACGATAGCGACTACGTCGGCGGGTTCAGCGCTCAGCAGATCGAAGAGCTTCTTTCGTTTCTGGAGGAGAACCACATGGGATGGTCGGCGCAGATGGCGCCTGCCATCGTGGGCAACTCCGACCGTCCCGAACTCGGCAAGGAACTGACCAACAGCTTCTGCCGTACCGACCCAGCCATCGCCAAGGAATTTGCCCGGGTCACCTTTCTCTCAGACAACCGGGCCGATTTGGCCAAGGTCAAAGCGCGCACGCTGATTCTCCAGTGCAGCGAAGACATCATCGCCGGGCAACAAGTGGGTGCGTACGTCCACCGCAACATCCCGAACAGCACAATGGTCGTGCTGAAGGCGACCGGCCATTGTCCCAACCTCAGCGCGCCCGACGAAGTCGTCGCCGCAATTCGAGATTTCGTCTGAGTGAACAACAATCATCCCGCCGACAGCGACTTCGAAGATCTCTACGAGAACGCGCCTTGCGGGTACCTCTCCGTTCGTCCGGACGGTCGCATCGATCGGGCCAATCGGACCCTTGCGGGCTGGATGGGCTACCAGCCCGATGACCTTCCCGGGATGCGGCTTAGCGAGCTGCTCAACATGGCGGGGCGCATATTCCTGGAGACCCATGTCGCGCCGCTGCTGCGCATGCAGGGCTTCTTCGACGAGTTCGCGCTCGATCTCCTGACCAAAACCGGAACGCGGCTGCCGGCAATCGCCAACGCGCGTGAGCGGCGGACCGACGCTGATGCGCTCCTGTTCACGCGCCTGACAATCATGCGGGCCGCAGACCGGCGCCGTTACGAGCGCGGGCTGATCGACGCGCGCAACGAGAGCGACGAGCTCAAGACGGCTCTGGAAGAGCGTCTGCGACAGGAGCGCGAAAATGCCGAACTGCGCGAGCAGTTCATCGCCGTCCTCGGCCATGACCTGCGCAATCCACTCGCATCGATCGCGGCTGGCGCGCGGCTGATGCTCAAGGCCAAGACGCCGGAGGACGCGCTGCGGTTAGAGGCCATGATGCAGAGCAGCGTGGGGCGCATGGCCAAGATGATCGAAAGCGTCATGGATTTGGCTCGAGGTCGGCTTGGCGGAGGCATCTCGCTGTCCAAGGCCATCACCGCCATCGAACCCGTTCTCGACCAGGTGGTCGCGGAATTGAAAGCCGCGCATCCGGAGCGTGACATCGAAACCCATTTTCAACTCGAACCCCCGTGTTTTGCGATCCAGCCCGCGTCGCGCAGTTGTTCTCCAACCTGCTCGGCAACGCGATCAGCCACGGCGCGCCGGACGAGCCGGTGCGCGTCGAAGCGAGCGCCAAGGCAGAAATGTTCGAACTCTCTGTGGCGAACGCAGGCGCTGCCATTCCGGAGGAAGCTCGCAAACGCCTGTTTCAGCCGTTCTACCGGGGAGAGGCTCACGGACCGGCGCAAGGGCTAGGGCTGGGCCTCTACATCGCTGCGGAGATTGCCAAAGCTCACGGGGGTTCGATTGACGTCGCTTCGTCCGAAGCGGAGACCAGGTTCACCTTCCGTATGCCGCTGCAAGGCGAAGGGGCACTTCGGCCCTAGTGGTCTCGCACCGCAAGAGCGGCCCCTGCAGCGGAGGTGTCATCGTAGGCTGAGCGCCCGGAAAGGTTCTGTTCACGACGGGATACGCAACGCGGTCATCCACTACAGGGGGCTCGACAAGGAAGTGCAGCTGATCGTCGAGCCGTTCGGTTTCAGCGATCTAGGAAGGTGCGTGACCTCCTCGACGGCGCTTCGGAAACGGCGCATGGCGACACCTCAGCGGATTGTTGTAGCGCTCGACTCGAACGAGCTGCTCATCGAAAATCCTGCCGCCAAGTCGCCCGACCGCTCGCGCACGCCCGTCGATTCCTCAATGGTACTGGCCGTGGTCGACGGCGAGTACCGTCAAACGCTACCGGCGGCGACCCCGCAAGCGGGTCTGGCTCCAAGCCGAGAACCCGGCACACGGTATGCTTCGCCACATCAGGCGTGAAACGCGGCTGGGAAGCTGCGGCGGATCACGTTTGCGCTTTTGCACGACCTACTGTCTAGATGACTTCTGACTCAGATAGGCCTACGAGCGGACGCGGTTACCGTCTAAGAGCTGCCGCTCACCCCGTCCGCCTAATCTTTTCTTCCAAGGTGCGGAGTTGTCCGCGAAGCTCTGCTTCGAGGTCGCGTATCATCTCTGCTGTTGGACCACTGGGGAACTCCCGCGCAAGCTGCAGGCATCGCGCCAACTTGTCCTGAGTGACTTCCTTTTCTCTTTCGTGATCCATGCTCTTTATACGTCCGTTAAGGCACTACAGTTCACTCCGACGGCTTTTGGGACCCCACTAGGCTGGTTAGGAAAAGCCGCTTGCCGGCGCTGCTTGGCATCCATAAGCAAGAGCCGCGTGGTTTGACGCGTTTGAATGGCGTCGTCGACGGCCCGCTGAGCCCGAGCGAGTAGTTCTTCTGTTTGTCGGCTAAACGGTCGCCACACGAGGCTCTCCCGGCTCAAAAGGCGGGAATGCGTTGGCGTCTCTCAGTCACCGACGCCCCGGAATCGTGGACAGTGATGGCAAGGTAACGGACCACGCACGACATGGGTCCTATTTGATTGCGGACATGGCTAGATCAGCTCAGGACTAGAGTTGCACAGTCCAGCGTGGTCTATGCGAACTTCAATGTAGGCAAATCCAGTGCACCAGCCGTGGGTTAGGACCTCTTGGTGGATGTCGCCGGTACGGCGTTAGGCGAAAACCCTCAGGATAGATGGAGTAGCGAATGTCGGAACTTCCGAACTTCACCTAAGTTAAGCAATCAGAGGTTTTTTCAATGAGACATACAGTTTTAGTCGTTGATGATGACACCGCCGTGCTCGACGTGATCGCGTGCATGCTCGAAGACATTGGCTGCCAGGTCGTATGCGCAAACAGCGGCGATGAAGCCCTGGAAAAATTGACGCGTCAGCAGAACATTTCGATCTTGATCACCGACATCAACATGCCCGGCATGGACGGCCATGAACTGGCTGAACGCGCCATGCGCATTCGGCCCTCACTCAAAGTTCTCCAGCTATCGGGCCGCGAGCGAAGGCGTGATGGCTTCCCGATGCTCAGGAAGCCGTTCTCGGAAGAAGACCTCGCGCGCGTGATGGAACAGACTACGGGCGTTTGTTAGGGCAGCAGAGTCGCTAAACAGCGTTCAAGCTCTTTCAGAGGGAATGGCTTTTGAAGGTTTGAAGGCCCGGATGACCCGCAAATCCTTCGGGCACCCCGTCCGCGCCATACCCGCTTTCGAAGGCAAAAGGTATGCCCCTGCTTCGCAGGGCTTCTGCGATGGGTTCAGAACGATCTGTTCCAACTGTACGTCGAGAATGGCGGCGTAAACGCATGGGGCAGAAGCGAGCAGAAGCCCCCTCTGCAGATCGTTAGCCTCGCCAGCAACGCTATGATCCAACTCCGCCAGCATGTCCGCAATCATCATGCGAATGAGCGGTCCATCTTCGACCAAAAGTACAGATACCATATGCGCTGCCCCCAGGGCACTTTACCCAATTACATGCACCTTTAACATTGCTCCGACCTCCATGACTGCTCACCACAATTGTCGCATCTATAAATCCGAAAGAAAGCGGCGTGTTGTCGGCTCAAGAATGGATGTCACGAAGCTGGGCTTTTGACCGCAGCGAGGCACTCCTCTGCGGAGCTCTTGAGCTTTTGCACCAGACCCCTAGGCCGGAAGGCGATTACCATCGGTAACCCCGCGTCATTATTGAGCGGTTCTCATGGAGGCTGCGGATGCTGCTTTAGATTCCCGCAGCAGTTCCGTGTTTTGGAACGTAAGTTCCTGTCGCGCGTTAAACGACTGGAGAATGCGCGTTGCACCCTCCAAAGGATGCTCACGCATGACTCAAAGTCGCCGCCGGATAACTCAAGCGAAGTCATTTCACGAGCGGCTACTTGAAGAGGGGGCCAAGTGCCGGGAAGCGGCCAAGCAGTCGCCGCCGGGTACCCAGCGAGAGAATCTGATCAGGCGAAGCCGGCAAGCTGAGGCGGCAGCCCAGATGGACGATTGGCTGGCTGCGCCAAAACAATCGGCCGCGGCACCGCTGCGTCAGCTCACCAGACCGAACGAAAAAGCACGCGTTTCGTGAAACTATTAACTGAATATCTCGAACGAGCACACCAGCTCGAGCAGTTGGCTTTGGACGAGGCCGATACCAGCTTCAAAGACCAGTTGTTGACCCAGGCACAAGCCTACCGAAAGCTCGCGGCCAAGCGGGCAGCGGAATATGGGCTACCACCGCCGAGCCCGGCCGATCCGAGCGCCTCCATATGACGAATGCAGTATCCGATCCCGACGCTCTGTCGTTCGTGTGCACCTAGCGGCAGGTATTCTCATCCACTCAGGAGGCTCACTTGGCAAAGAAAAAGTCGATAGTCGATAGGATTTCGGACACGGTTACAGAAATCGTGGACACCGCTTCGGCAGCAGCCGCGGCAGCGCTCAAGCCGGATCCCGAAGCGGTGGCGGCAACTACAAAGGAACAGGTCTACATTCCGGAAGCGACCGACGCTGCGGCCACGCCAGCTCCGCTGTTCGCTCGGAAGAAGCGCGGGCCTGCCCCTATGAGAGCCAACAAGAGAGTGGCAGCGGCAAGGGCGAAGAAGACAGCGTCCCGTTCTCAACGCGCTGCCAAGCAGCCGAAGAAGGCCGCGGCGCGGGCAGATGCCGCGCGCGTGGCGCTACCAGGCTGTGAGAGCGTCATCGAGGGCGATCTTTCGACACTGGCGGCGATGCAGTCAGTTGCGAGCCAGGCAAACGCCATGGGCCGGTTCGATGCCGTCATTCACAACGTGGCCACGGGGTACCATGACCGCGAGCGCTTTGTGACCGAAGACGGGCTGGCACGGATATTCGCGGTCAACGTGCTTGCGCCGTATGTGCTGACCGCCCTGATGATCCCACCTGCCCGACTGATCTATCTCAGTTCCGGGATGCATACCGGCGGGCGGCCCGAACTCGACGATGCACAATGGGCCGATCGGCGCTGGAATGCCTCGCAAGCCTATTCGGATACCAAGCTCCACGACACCATCCTAACGATGGCTGTGGCGGCACGCTGGACGCACGTGATGGCCAATGCCGTAGATCCGGGGTGGGTCCCGACCAAGTTGGGAGGGGCAGGCGCTCCCGACAATCTCGACCTCGGCGCGGACACACAGGCCTGGCTCGCGGTGAGCCAGGAGCCGACAGCCAGGGTGACTGGCGAGTATTTTCATCATCGCCAGCGGAGGAAAGCTGCCTCCGCCGCATATGACGGTGCCACTCAGGACCGCCTGATGGCCTATCTTCAGACGATTTCCGGCGTCTCCTTTGCGTGACGCCGTTGAGCCAAGGAATCTCCGGTTATGACAAACACCACTTCCCTTAAGACGGAGACGATCGAAGCCGTCTCTCCCAGACTCGCGCGCTATACGCGTGAAACCGTCGTCGGCGATTTGTGGTCGCGCGAAGTCCTGGCCCCGCGAGATCGCAGCCTCGTGACGGTTGCTGCGATGATCCAGCGCGGGCAAACCGATGAGCTTGCGCACCAAATAGGTCTGGCGCTCGACAACGGCGTCACCGCGACCGAGATCTCGGAGACGATAACCCAGCTCTCCTTCTATTCTGGATGGGGCAATGGCGGCGCCGCCGTCCGCGTGGCGGCCAAGATCTTTGCCGAACGTGGAATCGACCTCAGCCAACTTGCACAAGCGGACGTGGAACTTCTTCCGCTCGATGAGCAGGTCGAGGCGGCACGCGTCGCCATTGTTGATGGACTTCTCGGGCCTGCGTTCAAAACCCTCGCCGACTACACGACCCATGTCCTGTTCCGGGATTTGTGGCTCCGTCCAGCGCTGAGCCCGCGCGATCGCAGCCTTGTAACAATGACTGCGCTGATCACTGCCAATCTTTCGGCCCAGATTCCCTATCACATCAACAAGGCGATCGATAACGGCATGAGCGAAGCGCAAGTCGCTGAAGTCATTACTCACCTTGGGTTCTACGCCGGTTGGCCTATGGCAATGAATGCCGCCAACGTCGCCAAGGATGTATTCGCAAAGCGGCCCGGATAACACTTCGCGCGGCGTGCATTTTAATACCGGGGTATTCAATCGTGCCAAGGAATCCGGCGACCGGCGTGCCAGGAGACATTGATGCCGCCCGTTAAAGACGAAAGAAAGATCATGACAAATAGCGCCCCTCAATTGACCCTCAATAACGGCATCCAAATGCCTGCCATCGGCTTCGGCGTGTTTCAGTCCGCGCCAGAAGAGACTGCCGCTGCGGTCCAGTCGGCACTGGAAGTAGGGTATCGGCACATCGACACCGCCGCCGCATACTTCAACGAGCGCGAGGTCGGCGAGGGCCTTCGTCGTTCCGGAATTCCACGCGACGAGGTGTTCATTGAGACCAAGGTGTGGGTCTCTGATTATGGGTACGAGGAGGCGCTGCATGCGTTCGAGAAGAGCGCCAAGAAGCTCGGCGTCGAGCAGCTGGACCTGCTGCTCCTTCACCAACCGCTGATCGCAAAGTTCGACCGGAACGTCGAGGCTTACAAGGCGCTGGAGAAGCTCCTCGCTGACTGTGCCGTTCGCGCCATCGGCGTAAGCAACCTCGTGCCCGCCCGGCTCGATGCGCTGCTCGCAGAGACTGACATCGTTCCGGCGGTCAACCAGATCGAGCTGCACCCATACAACATCCGCGCCGAGTTGCAGGCGAAGAACGCCGCACACGGCATCCTCACCCAGGCATGGTCTCCAATCGGCGGGATCCGCAGCTACAACGGCGAGACCTCCAACCCGCTGAATGATCCGACGATCCGTTCCATCGGCGAGGAACACGGAAAAACGAACGCTCAGGTGATCCTGCGTTGGCACCTCCAGCAGGGCCGCTCTGCCATCCCGAAGTCCATCAACCCGGGACGTATCGCCGAGAACTTCGACGTGTTCGACTTCGAGTTGACGAATGACGAGCTGGCCCGGATCGACGCACTAAATTCCGGCGACACCATCGACATCGACAGCATCGACTTCGAGTCCTTCGGCTTCGTCATCGACGAAGTCTAGCCACGTGACCGCGTGCCGAGGCACCAGGAATAATGAGCAGACAACGCATGAGTACAACCGAAATTACCCGACGATCCCTCCTCGTTTCCGGTGTCATGGTTGGTGCCGGCGCGCTCGCATCCAACGGTTGCGCTGAACCCTTGCCGCAGAAGTCCACTGCTACCCCACGCCGTCCGAGTCAGCCCGCAAAAGCGTCCAGCCGTAGGGCGACCTCTACGGTGTCGATGTGTACAACACGCAGGAGGTTGCCGACGAACTTGTCTACATCGGCGAGAACGTTCAGCCACTCGATGGCGAGCCGAAGCGCGTGCTCATCACCGGTTCAACCGCCGGAGCCGGCCAGCTTGCCGCCGCTTACCTCTTGAAGCGCGGCCACACGGTCGTCGCCCACGCCCGCAATGCCCAACGCGCCGCCGACGTGCGACGCGACCTACCGGGGCTGGAAGAGGTGGTAATCGGCGATCTCCGGCATCTCGACCAGACGCGGGCACACTCGCTGAGCAGATCAATGCGCTCGGAAAGTTCGACGTGATCATCCACAACGCCGCCGAATACCGTGTGTCAGGCCCCGTGAATGCCAATTCGCTCTCGCCGTACCTCCTCACCGCGCTGGTCACCCCGCCGCAGCAGCTGTCATATCTTTCTTCTAACCAACACCTCGGCGGCAGCCGCGTTGGTGTCTTCTCGCCGAAGATAGCCCTCATATTGAATGCGCTCGGCGGCGGTCAACAAGTTGGGATTTATGGTGGCGGAGCCGACCGCGATCCGGACCTGGCGCATGGATTTGCGAACCGCATCCAGGAAGGCGTGGCTGGCGTTCTCCATGAGGTGCCAACGGTCGGCGACCTGGGTGGCGTGCGGGAGTGCCTTGGCCACAGCAAGGGCATAGCCACCGCCGCGGTCGCGCGCGACCACAGCGATTTGTGGCTGCCCCGCGAGCCAGGCCTGCGCAGTGGCTGGCTCTCTGTCGGGTAAGAGAGTGATCGGTCGTCGCCGCTCGAGGTCACAGATAATCGTTCCGTACCGCTGATTGCGCCGCCAGGCCCAATCGTCGATGCCGATAACGCTCGGCGCAGCAAAGGGCGGACACCCGCGCTTTCTAACCACCCGAAGCAATGTGTCGTTGCTCACGGGCAGCATAAGTCGACGGGCAAAACTCGCCGCCGGGCGGCCACCCAAGGCAAGGCCAAGGTGATGGACGATCAGATCGAGCCGGGTCGTTCGCCGCGCCCACGGTGCCAGAGCGCCGTCGTCGAAGCGCTCAGTGAAAATACGCCGACCGCACAGAACAGTAACGCAGCGGAAGCGGCGCGCCACGACCACCAGGCGAACCTGCCGCCCCGCCAGCGGCAGATCATTTAGGCGCCTCTGATATCGGCTATGGATCCTCCCAGAACTGGTCCCGCAGCTGGGGCAGAGACTCGTCCCCCTCGTGGCGCGTATGGTGATCACGGTCGTAGCGCCATCACAAAAGGCGCTTTCCACGTCAAATCCGCGAGGGACCAAGGCCGACGGACGTAGGGCTCGCTGCATCATATTGATTCCTTTGTGAAACCAACGCGAGCCGACGCTTGAACTTCATCAAAAGTGAGTCAGAGCCAATATTGCAGGCCGAATGACAAACTGGGTGCAGCAGCCGCGGCAGCCTGAGCGTTAGTAGTCCGCCGAGATTCGTTGTTCACAAGTCCTCGCGCAGACCCTTGAAGAAGGGATGGCGAACTTTTCCCTCCGCCGACTTGGCCCGGTACTCGATCTCGGCAAGTAGTTTCGGCTCGACCCAGATACCCTTGTGCGCGATACGCTTTGGCGGGCCCAGCCGACGGTCCGCCCGTGATCCTGCTGCACGGCTGGCCCTACGATATTTACGCTTTCATCGACGTCGCCCCGCTGCTCGCCGCCGCCGGGCATCGCGTGATCGTCCCCTATCTACGCGGCTACGGCACTACCCGCTTCCTGTCGGAGGCGACGATGCGGAACGGACAGCCCTCGGCCATCGCCGCAGACATCGTCGCGCTGATGGACGCGCTGAAAATCGATAAGGCGACCATTGCCGGCTTCGACTGGGGTGCGCGCACCGCTAACATCATCGCCGCGCTGTGGCCGGAGCGGGTCAAGGCGACGGTCTCGGTGAGCGGCTATCTGATCGGCAGCCAGCAGGCCGGCAAGATGCCGTTGCCGCCCAAGGCCGAGCTGCAATGGTGGTACCAGATCTATTTCGCGACCGAGCGCGGCCGCGAGGGGTACGACAAGTATCGCCACGATTTCTCGAAGCTGATCTGGCAACTCGCGTCGCCCCAGTGGCACTTCGACGATGCCACCTTCGATCGCAGCGCTCAGGCCTTCGACAATCCGGATCATGTGGCGATCGTGGTCCACAATTACCGCTGGCGGCTAGGCCTCGCAGATGGCGAGGCGAAATACGACGCGTACGAGGCGCGTCTGGCGCAGGCGCCCGTGATCTCCGTACCCACCATCACCATGGAGGGAGACGGATGCAATGAACGTGTTCGTCCTTGCGGTGGACGAGGGAAGCCTCGCGGCGGCGGGGCGCAAGATCGGCCGCTCCCCGGCGGCCGTCAGCCGCGCCATCGCCTTCCTTGAGGAGCGGGTCGGCGCCGAGCTGCTGCACCGGACGACGCGATCGATCAGGCTCAGCGAAGAGGGCGAGCACTACGTGGCGGTCTGTCGCCGCCGAGTTGGAAGAGGCAGACGACATCGCGGCCGGACCGCGCACGGCGCCTCGTGGCCTGCTGACGATAACCGCACCCGTGGTGTCGGGCGAGATGGTGCTCCGACCGATCCTCGATGCGTTTCTCGACGCCTATCCGACGGTCTCGGCAAAGCTCCTGATGTTCGACCGTTCGGTCAATCTGATCGACGAGGGTGTCGACGTCGCGCTCCGCATCGGCCATCTCGCCGATTCGACGATGGTCGCGGTGCGGGTCGGCGGGGAGCGCGGCAGCCGCTCGACGTCGTTCATCGGAATCCTTCATCTTCGGTTTTTGGCGGTTCTGATCTTCAACATCGGGAATTCGCTCCCTCTCTGCCGCTCGTTCATCCAGCCTCAGGTAATCTCTCCGCGGGGTAGAGATAGCTTCCCGCTCCCGGCTTGTTAGGCTCCCTGCCCAGTCTCGAAAAATCGCTCGACGTCCCCGTCCGTTTTGGTTTCGATGGTTCGCATCCACCTCATCGGCCCGAATGGCGTTTCGCGCGGCTTACCCGGGAGCTCCACCACAACTGCGATCGAGTTGGAGGAAAAGCGAACTTCGGCAAGCACGGTACGGATCCTTTGTATGATCAAGCGTCTGAGGCGAACGAGCTCGTCGCCTGGACGCGCTTTCGAGCCGGCGGGCGAATGCGCGCGCCTCTGCCCAGGAAGATCTCGCTTCGAGCAGATCCATCCGTGCCAACTCCGCTTTCGCGGCCCGGTCGCGGTCGCGCTCTGCAGCGACTATCCCTGCCCTGAGCTCGTTGATTTTCGCCTTGAAAACCGGATCGTCCACGCGACCCGCCGATGCCCCATTTGCTTGCTGTGTTCGCGACTGGTTTCATAGCCCTATTCGCGAAACCGCTCGCGGCCCCACACGCACCATTGATAGTGGATCGCCACGGGCACGAAATAGTCTTCCGTTCTCACCGGCGGCAGCCCGTCGTTGAAATGCAGAAGCTTGTCCTGGCGCACGATGAGCCCGCAATCGATCAGCTTCTGAAGGGTCGCTTTCGAACAGCGCGGAATCTGGTTGATGGCGATGGCCTCGAAGGCGAGGGTCGCGGCTCTGGTCATGCCCTTGCAAGGATGATCGGTCATGTACTTTAAATCGTGGTTTCGATTTTCTGCTGCTCAGAAGTATTTCGCTCTCGCGCGATGCTTCTGTTCGAAGGCGACAACGCCGGGATCGCCCAGGCGCCGCTCCACTTCGGCATGGCGCAACGCCTTGCGGAGGCACTGGAGCACGAGGCCGTCCTCCTGGAGCCTCTCCGCAATCGCCATCGCGCAGTCGCCCTCCGGATAGTGGTCGACATTGCTGCTCTCGGCGACCTCGATGCACTCCAGCAACCATTCGATCAAAAAGCGTCCTGCGCATCCAACGCGAAATCAGGTACGGCGCCGCAGCGCGCGACCATCAAACGCTGGATCCGCTCGACGAGCTCCGCGTCGGAAATATTGGTCTCGATCCGTCCGTAGACGCTACCACCGCGTGCGAAGGCGCCTCCGTAGCGCGTCATCTCTATGTCGAGCCCGAGGTCGAGTTGTTCGTTGATGAAATCGCGGATGCCCGCCATGAAGATACGGACAATCTCGGTCCTGACGTCGGGATGGAAGATCGAGGCCGCGACGGCATCCACGAACGTGTCCGGATCGTAGGGATGGACGCACTTCGCCGCCGCCTCGAACGCCAACCGTTCGATCGCCGCATGGTATGCGCGCTCCCAGCCCGTGCCGTCGAACGCCATGTCGTAGAGCTCTTCCGCCTCGAAGTCCGAGTCCGTCACCGCCACCTCCCGAATATCCATTGGCGAATTATGCCGGCGCGCGGGGGCGAGACAACGAAAAACAAATTTAGTCAATTTGACAAAAATCTTTTGCTGTGGAGAACGGCCGCGATCTCGATTTCGCACCGCCTATAACAAGAACACAGAGTCGAGTCCGGGTTCGGGGGCATGGCTTTTCGTTTGGGGCAATGCCTCAAGGAGTTTGCCGACTTCCATGTTAACTACCTGCATCCCAGCAAGCGCCGTCGTGCCGGTCCAGGATGGGTCAATCGCTTGGCGAAGCGGAGACCATCGTCGCAGCTGTTTTAGGGTCTTATTCACGTGGACGGTAGACAAAGCCTTCACGCGCCTGCACTCCCGCGAAGGCATTAACCAATTGCTGCCGTGAGGCTTGAAGCCGTTTACAAGAAAACTTAAGTAGGTGGCTTCGGTTGTACGCATCTGCCATGTGTTTTCCGCGTTCCGCGCGGGTAGGTTTTGCTTTTTTCCGCGTTCGCGCGGGTCCGTTATCAACACCATTAGAACTCCGCGTCCAAGCTTTAGCTTGTATGAAACGCAGACTGCTGTGGTCACACAGAGTTCGGCAGTTCTATGGCTTTCGGAGAAGACGAATGAAGCGGAAGGGTTTGAAGCCAGTGGAAGTTGGTGAGTTTGTGCGGGAGTGGGTTGCGCCGGGCGGTGATGTCACCGGGCAAACCACGGGCACAGAGCTCCAAGTCATCTGTGATGCCTATCTGAACCAGGCAAGGGAAGAGGGCTGCGCGGTCGATGGCTCGCTCATGGACGGGCTTGTCGAGCTGCGAGATTGGGTCCGCAGCCGCTGAATGCTTGAACCCGCCGTCACGGCGGGTTCTTTTTAAATTGCATCTGCTTCTTGGATCGACCGGGGTGTACGGTGGCTCGGCTTAAATGAGATGCGATGTAGCGCCCCGGCAACCAAGACGATATTCCCGATGCTTCGCGCCGCTGGTGTTCTCGAACGACACTGTAGATGGCGCACACGTGGTCGCAATAGCGAAGGAAGTTGTGGAAGAATCTCTTCCATCGATTCCCTGCTGGCTTCTTGGTATTAGCCGCGTCAGTGCGAGTTGTTCACCTACACGTTGGCGTTAACGGCGGTCATGGGGTGCTGAGCCCGAGCGGTCATCACGCCAGCCCACCGCTTCCGCAATTCCTCGTCGACGTAGCGCGGCTGCTGCTGGATCCCGTACGCATGCGCCGCCTCAATCCGGGCCTTGTAGTGGATGAGCACGCGGTGAGTGGTGACGACGAAGAGGACCGACTTACTCCACAGCGACGGCTGGTTGGTTAGCCAGCCCACCGCCCGCTGGGCGTGGTGGACGTCGCCGGCGCACACCGCGACGTCAAAGTCCAGGCCCCCCGGAACGTCGTAGTCGTGCGGCCCGACCTCGCTGTCGATGTCGGCTGCGATGAAGACTTTCATGAGACGAACGATCGTGTGCGCTGCGGCAGAGAGGCAACGCTATTAAGCGGTGCGTCTGATCACGAAAGATAAGCGCCGAACGCTTGCTACGGATTTGCTACGGAGTTTTTTCGCCGAAGGACCCATGGCCATAAGCGATTGACTTTATTGCATTTTTGGTAGCGGGAGAGGGACTCGAACCCCCGACCCCAGGATTATGATTCTCCTGCCCTCTCCTAACAAGCCAAAACCTTGCCTAACATCTTTTTCTTCTTATCTAATTGATAAAGCTACCGAGTTTGGCTTCTGGTAGCCGAAGTTATAACCTGTTACTATTTCAGCTTAACGACCCTTTCCGTGCACCCCATGTGTACCCCAGCAAGCTCTTTCCATGACCAAACCCAAGTCCGCTTCCGCTATCCTGCTCACGGACGTTGCCGTCTCCAAGCTCAAGCCTGGCAAGGAGCGGCGCCGCATTCGAGACCTCGGCTGCCAAGGCCAAGGGCTATTCCTGATCATTCAGCGGTCGGGCCACAAGTCGTGGCAGATGAGGTTTCGCCGCCCCGGCGGGAAGATCGGCAAGATTACGCTCGGGCCAGTCCTTACCGGCGGCGAGATGTCTGCCGAGCCGACGATCGGCATGCCTCTGACACTGCGGGCTGCCAGACAATTGGCCGCAGAGATAAGCCGCCAGCGCAGCCTTCAGCAGGATGTGATCGCCACCCACAAGACAGAGCGACACCGGAGGCTGGCCGAGATTGAGGAGAAGCAGAAGGAGCACTTCGCGCCCATTGCCCGACGATACATAGAGGAGCACGCCAGAAAGCGACTGCGCGGCTGGCGCGACCGCGCCAAGCGGCTCGGACTCTCCTACCCGCCAGACGATGAGCCGCAGTTGATTAAGCACGGACTGGCCGAGTTGTGGGCTGAGCGATCTCTGCGGGACATAGATGGCCACGACATCTGGCTTGCGATGCAGGTAGGAAACGAGAATCGAGCCCGCCACGTTCGCGCTGCGCTGTCCGCGCTCTTCACGTGGGCGCATCGCCAGAGGCTTGTCGAATTCAATCCCTGCAAGACTGTCGCGCCGCCTCACCTGCCATCTGCCCGCGACAGGGTCCTCAGCAATGAGGAAATCAAATGGTTCTGGAATGCGTGCGAGGGTATGGGGGCGTTCGAGGCCGCGCTGAAGATCATGCTGCTCACGGGGCAGCGCCGCAGCGAAATTGGCGGCATGCGGTGGGATGAGTTGCGCAAGGACGGGGAGTGGCATCTTCCGAGGGAGAGGACAAAAAATAAAATGCCGCACATCGTGCCGCTGCCCCCGGCCGCCATGGCTCTGATCGTCGAGCAGCCGGTGCTCGGGGCCTATGTGTTAACCACCACTGGCAGCACGCCGATCTCTGGCTGGTCGAAGATCAAGCGAAAGGTAGAAGGTCAAATGCTAGAGCTCGCTAGAGAAGACCGCGGCGAGAATTTCGCGATCCAGCAGTGGGGGCTTCACGACCTTCGCCGTACCGCCGTGACCGGCATGCCGAGCTAGGCATCAGGCCGGACGTCATCGAGCAGGCGGTCAATCACATCAGCGGACACCGCGGCGGCGTGGCGGGCGTCTATAACAGGGCCGTGCTTCTGCTGGAGCGCAAGGCAGCGCTAGAGCGTTGGGCTGCGCATGTCGAGGGCCTGATCTCCAGGCGACTGGCGATCGTGACGCCGCTGCGTCGGCTGACGGACAAGGAGGCGTGATCCTTGGCAAAACCGAAGCCACCGCGACACACCATGCCAAGTAAGCCCACTTTCGGCGGCAACCTGGAAATTGTCGAGGTGACCTGGCCGCCCCCGCGCGTCAAGGGATCAAAGGCGTGGGACCGATATGCGGATATGGTCGAGTTTCTCAAGAAGCACAATCCTCATCTGAAGATCACGCACGTCGACGAAGCCAAATTCAAGACGAGCACGCGGGCCAGGGCCAAAGTCGATCGCCCAGATCTAGCAGGGCCAGCGATGATCACGAAGCGCCCTAAAGACATGAATTCGTTCTATGCCTTCTGGGATGCGGACTCGAACGCGGAAGCGCCAGAAGGTGTCGTGTCCGCCGATGACATCGATCTCGTGGTCGAGCATCTCGGCCCGCCGCCAGAGGTGCTGGAGGAATGCCGCCGCGACATCGCCCTCGCCATCTGGAAGATCAGACAGGTCAAGCCAACGACAGTACGGCCCGCTGAGGTCGAGAGGCGGCTGACACAGATCGCGAAGGCAGCGAGGAAGTTGTGCATCGAGATCAGCAAGTTGCCCGATGATGTGGCACTGAGGCTGACACCGAGCACATTTCTCCGCAACTGCAGTCGACTCATCGAGAAGAGCGAGGTGCTGGCCGCCAGGATCGACGTCCGGCCCAGCGGTGGTACCAAGTTCGCGGCTGCCAGAAAGATGGTTACGGCCCGACATGCCTTTCAGCTAACACACTGGTATTCAAATCAACTCCCGTCACGAACTAAGGACGGCCAATTCTTCACGACCGCCGACCTACTTTACAAAATGGCAACCCGCAAGAAAGGAAGCTGCGCTAATGCATGCGTCGAGCACTTCCGGGAGCTGGAAGAGTATGGACTGTTCAACGATGAGATGCTCAGGGCGTGGCGGCGAAAAAGCCGCCAGAAGGCTTAGCCTCGTTGGACCGGGCAATCGCAAGAGCGTCCAGCCGATGGCGGCCGCGGCTGGCACCGGGCGAGTATGACCAGTTGCACCATTTCATCGCTGATGGCCTCTGGGATGCGGCGCCATTGCAGGCGGAATTGCTCGTCAGGCGGATCGCCTGGTCGGCGGCAAAGATGCGGTGCTGGTCATCGACGACACGGCGATGCCGAAGAAGGGCGAACGCTCGGTTGGTGTCGCTGCGCAATATGCATCGAGTCTCGGCAAAACGGCGAATTGCCACACCCTGGTGCCGCTGACGCTTGCGCGGGGTGAAGTGTCAGTGATGCTCGCATTGCGTCTCTTCCTCCCCGAGAACTGCTGATACGGTACGTTTGAGGCGCGCCGGCGTACCGGTCGAATACCGAACATCACGATCCAAGCCAGAGATCGCGCTGGCCGAGAGGCGTGCACTTCGGCTGGGTGCTGGCGGACGCGGGATATGGCCTCGGCGCGATCAAGGCTCGATGATCCGCGAACAGGCGCGTCAGCAGTTGAAGGAGGAACTCGGGCTTGATCACTTCCAGGGGGATCCAGGCAAGGTCTCCACCGTCACGCACTCATGACCATGATCGCTTACGCCTTTCTCCGGCATCGTCGTCTCGCACAAGCGGGCGGAAAAAAAAGAACCGATGGTACCTCCACCTCAGCCAAGCTTGCCGGCCGTACGCCAACTCATCGTCGATCTCATCGTTCAACCACGACCTCAGCGATGCCCATACTGCAGAAGACAAATCGGCGGAAAGCCGCGGCGTGAATAAATCTGCCAAAGTAATGCTAGGACTAGCGCCGCAACGGCACAAAAACAGTTGCCGTTGTGAGGTTTTTGGTGCCCCGAGAACTTGCTATTAGAATTGCTCCTTCTGTTAGAACAGGATCTAACAATTGATGAGCAGGAATTCGAGGCCCGATGTCTCGGCGCCCAGATGTGGCCCGCCGACACCCCGATGGGTACGAAACGCCGCGCTAGCCCGCTACCTCGACGTCTCTGCGATGTGCATTTGGCGCTGGCAACGCGACGCGTCGCTCAATTTCCCGCAGCCAACTCGAATCAACAACATCGATTACACCAATTTGAACGAGGTCGATGATTGGATGCGGTCGCGCGTTGTAAGGCGCGAGAAGGTAGTGTGATGCCCCTGAAACGATTTTACATTCACCACGTCGAATCCACTGGCAACGATCTCAGGTTTGAGGAGCAGCCGTCCTTTCCGCCATGCCTGACGGTCGACCTGATTGGCAGTGAGGTAGAGCAGACCTACACCAAAACTGTCGAAACAATGGAAGGACCGTGGAATGTTGAAATTCAGCCGAGGCCGAAGGGGCTTGGCTGGGCGCTCCATCAGGAGTTCAACGGACACACAGTATGGCGTCGGCCTCATGATGAGAACGCCCATACTGATAGGCGAAACTGGCGGGTGGAAGACGCTAATAAAACCGAGATGCGCGAGCCAACGCCGGGAGATGAGGCTCACTATTCAGAGAAATAGATGCGTTGAGGCGGTCACAAGTTTGTCAAGCGTGACTTCCAAGCAGCAACGACACGCGCGACGATCGGACGATCAGACGCTCGGAAAAATTGATCTGGACAACGAGACTCGTCTTTGATCCTCTAGCTTTAGGCACCATCGCTTCCGCGCTGGCTTATCAAGCGGACGATATGGACCTTTGTCGAAAGCCCGAAAACCAGCCCGACACGCGTTCAGTATAGTTGGGTAGTGCAGGCCGTGTGGCAACGGCACCGACCAGCGGCCCCGGACGGGGGCAACTCCAGTCTGGGCCACGGACTGGATACCAAACGCCAGGTCGCTCACCCGCTAGTTCAACTAGCGCAGCGCTAGCACAACTAGCGCCGGAGCGGCCTATTGTCATTTCCGCCTCCGGCGCATGACCGGAGTTGGCAAGATGGTCACCCCCCATGAACAAGAAAGGCGCCCCCAGCTGGCTACTGGAGGCACCTCTGTTGGTCGCAAAGCCACGGCTTTGGCAGGCCGCAAGGATCCCGCTAAGGAAGGTCAAGGTGGAAGTCCAGTCCCTACCGGGCGGCTCGCCATAGCTTACATGAACGATCGCCGGCAGATGGCCAGGCTACCGCTCGATGACGCCCGGCGAACCCCCACCCTTCCGAAGATCGATCTTGGCGGGGAGGAAAGGTGATGCACGGCACCATTCCTCCATCAGAGCCCGACGTCGAAGCGGCGGTTGATTTTCTTGAGCGACTTCGTCCTGGCGGACCCTGGGTCGTCACGGCTATCGTTCCTGACGGCAAGACCCTGACTAATACCTTTGCCGCAAACGAGGGCGAGGCACTGCGTAGTTTAATACGCTCGCGGAACATTGAGGGGAGGAATATCTACTACACCGCCAATCCCGTCCGCAAAGCCACAATGAAGAAGCCTAGCAAGGAGGACATCATCGCTGGGGAATTTCTTCACGTCGACGCCGACCCAGACGAAGGGGAAAGCTCGGAAGCTTTCAAGGTACGGTTCATTCCGATTTTAAAAGCACTCGCTCCGACAGCGACGGCCATTGTCGACTCTGGCAACGGCTTCCAGATTCTGTATCGGTTAACCGAGCCGGTTCAAGATGTGCGTGCATTAGAGAGCGCTAACAGAGCTCTACTGGAACTACTCGGCGCCCCCAAGGGTACCCACAACATAGACCGCCTCCTTCGATTGCCAGGCACGATCAACTGGCCGAACAAGAAGAAACTGAAGGCCGGGAGGACCGCCTGCCTGTCGTCACTGGTCGAGTTCAACACAATATCCTACACACTATCTGATTTCCCTGCTCCGCTTGAGAAACAAACAGAAAAGCAGACCCGTCGATCTAACACGACAAAAATGCCGCGTGGGCTGGTGACGATGCTCCATGTATCTGGCGCGGGACCGTATCAGTCCCGAAGCGAGTTGTTTTTTGCATTCATCGCTAACGCATTGCGGGCTGAGCTCGACAAGAATACGATTATCGTAGCCTGCCTCGATGCTATATATTCAGGCAAGGGCATCCACGAGCACGTCGCCGAGAACGGCGGTGAAGCATACGTCAGGCGTCAGATCGCGAAGGTGCTCAATAAACTTTCCGAAGAGACGATCTTCGATCGTGACAAAAATAATAGGATAATTTGTCGGAGCCAGAAGAACATTTCAACCGCGCTCATTAGCCTCGGGGTCACGTTGCGTTACAACTCGTTCGATGGTCGGATGATCATCAAGGGTCTGCCAGGGTTCGATCTACTAGATGATGCCGCCATGGAGCGGCTCTGGTTATCGATCGATGAACGCTTCGAGTTTCTCCCGCCGAAAGATTTTTTCTGGGTTGTGGTCGGCGACGCTGCCCGACAGAACTCATTCCATCCCGTGAGGGATTATCTCGATGGTTTGAAGTGGGACGGCGTAGATCGGATCGACAGATGGCTGACGACATACGCTGGGGCCGTCGATACTGAGTACGTCCGCGCGATCGGCCGGCTCGTTCTGATCGCGGCAGTGCGCCGGATTCGTTCCCCCGGATGCAAGTTCGACGAGATGCCCATCCTCGAGGGTACACAAGGAACCGAAAAATCGAAGGCTCTTGAGATCCTGGCCGTAAATCCGGATTGGTTCTCCGATGACCTTCCGCTGGGAGCTGACAGCAAGAGGATGATCGAGCACATCAGCGGCCGATGGATAATCGAGGCCGCAGAGTTGAACGGAATGCGCAAGGCCGACGTAGAGCACCTGAAAGCGTTCCTGTCGCGGCGCACTGATCGAGCGCGATTGGCCTACGGTCGTATGACCACGGAGCTGCTCCGTCAATGTGTCATCTTCGGTTCTACAAACGACCACAAATATCTCCGCGATCTGACAGGCAATCGGCGCTTCTGGCCGGTGAAGGTGATAGCCTTCGATACTGCAGCACTTAGGCGCGACCGCGACCAGCTCTGGGCAGAGGCAGCGGAACTGGAGGCGCGGGACGAGAGCATCCGGCTCGATCCGAAATTCTGGGAGGCAGCCGCCGCCGAGCAAGCCGAGCGCACCATCGATGAGCCGTGGATAGATCAGATCGCGGGCGTGCTTGGCGACATGGAGGGGAAGCTGCTCGCCAGCGACGCGTGGACGGTGATCGGCCTACCCGCCGGCCAACGAATGCAGGAACACAACGCTCGATTTGGAAGAGCGATGCGCGCCCTGGGTTGGGAACGGAAGAAGCTTCGATTAGAGGGAAAGGTGCAGCACGTATACGTGAGAGGCGATGCAAAGGCGACCGCTCTGAAGCGCATCGTGGTGACCAGGAGTTCGCCGCATGTTGTGTCAGCCTGTTACGAAGACGCGCCCTTTTGAGTATACCCCCTTGGCGCTCGGCCGTTCCCCCTGGGTGGGCGCACCAGAAAGCTTTAACAGATAGGTTCTTCGCTTGCTGTACCTCCCGTACCCCCCTTTTTATATAGCTGGAATTGAAAGAAGATACCGTACGGTGGAGGTGCCTCGTGAACCACTTATGTAGTTGGGCGGGAACGAGGGGTACAGGAGGTGCAGTAAGAAGACGTAGTCGTGACCTGGGTTGAATCGCGAAGGGTGGCATCCTCAAGGCGAATGATTATTATGAGATTTGGCCGCGGGCCGGCGGGTGAAATTCAAAAGTAGAAATGCTTAGGAATGGGCGCGAAGCGCGGACGGAAGCCAGGAAGCCCCAAGACCGGAGGAAGGAGAGCCGGCACACCGAACAAGGTCACGCGCGAGCTGAAAGAGATAGCTATGCAGTTCGTCCCGCGGGCCATGGAAGAACTCGGCGCAATGGCAATGGCGGCTGAAAGTGAGGCCGTCAAGCTCGGAGCGATCAGAGAGATCTTTGACCGCGCGGTTGGAAAGGCGCCTCAGGCAATGGTGCATTCTGGCGCGATCGGATCCTATGATCTGACGAGGGCAACTGACGACGAGCTCAGCACACTTGTCACAATCTTGAGTCGGCTGGAAGCTAGCACTGTCTGAGATTGTGTACTCATTGTGCAGGGGCCCTCGGCGGCGAAGCATCGGAAATAAGTAATCTCCCAGCTTGCTTCTATAGCGAGAGCCAACCTCTACAGCATGCTGTGGCCATATCTAACGAACTGCCCTCCGGCGTGATCTCGCATGGAGCGCGCTGGCGAACGGTCAGGGTTCCTTCCGTAGTTCTCCGGCCGACAACATAGTTTCGCCTCCTCGGCTGCGTTAAAAGCGCCAGTATAGCTCTGAGGTGAGCTGGCAAAAAAGACAACGTGACGTGCAGCTGCATGCTCATCCCTGGGAAAACTTCGCAGGCTCAAAACCATCTGCGTCTCGTTGAAGGTTAACTCGCCGTAGCGCAGATGCGCGGATCGCCCTCCGGCAGGTGCTATTGCATTTCATATGGAGCGCCAAATGGCTTCCACGTTAGGCGACAAGCTCGCGGAAGAGCAGATCACGAAAAGCTTGGAGGAGCATTTTTCTAGCCTGGCGAGCTTGGCGCGCGAAAAGGGAGTCGGCCCTTTGGCCCGACCGACCAGGATGAAGACGTCACGCGCCCCGCCGGGCACGGGTCATCGAGTAGCCGGTTGGCGCTATTTGGCTTTCATCGGTTCTCTATTTGTAGCATCGATTACTGTCGTCGGGTGGCGATGGTCATCCTCCGTTGATTCGACAATGATGGTCGCCGCAGTACCGCCCCCTCCGGTACAAGCCGCGCCGAATGACGTCGCGCCGACTTCCGTTTCCGTGTCTTCCGAGATTGCGCAGCAGCTCCAACCGATGGCGCGCGATTTAGCCGCCTTGAAGCAAACGGTGGAACAGCTCGAAATGAGGCAAGAACAATTGGTCCGCCGCAATGAAAATCTCGCAGGCCAACTCAAGGCGAGCCAGGAAGAGATGGCGTGGAACCACAGTACCATCGACCAGATCAAGGCGGCCCAGATCCAGATGGCGCGCGAAAGCCAGACACTCACCGAGCAACTCAACGCGAGCCAGGAACAACTCGCCCACGTCATCGCAAACGCCTCAGCGCCAAAGGCGATGCCTGAGGTGAGCTCCGGAGAACCAAAGGTGATGCCCGAAATACCATTGCCTCGTCCGCGTCAGTCGGCCAATGTCGCCCAGACGCAGAAGCCGGCGCCGCCGCAAGCCAAAAAACCGCAACCGTCATTGGCATGGCCATGGTCAGTGCACTAATGCAGCACACATCCCCTACCTCCTACCCTCAGATGGCGACCTGTGTTTGGTCTGAGTGAGGTTTGCGAAGTGACAGGGTCGTGGCCATGCATGGTACAGCTAGACGACGAGATGATTACTTCCGATAACAGCTCTTCTCGGAAGTTATAGAGCTAATATCTCCCCTCTGAGCAGCAGAACAGGTTTTTCAGGTTGAGAAACAGGCCGACACGCTGCTCTGCGAAAGCTGGAACGAGCGGACGTGGAGCGATGGCGAGCCAATCGACCCGTCCCCCTATCGATCGGGCCATCAACAGCGGCTTACGTTCGCCTGCCTTTGCATTAGCGCCGTTCTATTACCGCCCATTACACGAATAGCCGCTTGGCACCAGAAGCGGCCAATCCATAAATCGTCAAGAACCTGCGCGACTCATTTAAGCGAACCTCTCCGACGGGCACTCCCCATCGACTCATCATCGGCGATAGCTCGCCATGCCGCGCCATCAAGATTGTCATACTGAAGGCTCTTCAGCGACCAAAAGGAACCCGTACAAGCCCGCGCTCGTTTGGCTGCCTCGCGCGTTGCCGCACCTCTCATGTCTTCCCAGCACGATCGCGACACAATGTAACCGAGGGTGGACAGTCCCGGCATCGCCTCGACCAGTAGCTCGATACGCTTTCCAATGAGTTCCAATTCCGTCCCGATGGTGACGCCTGTGATGTTGCCGCCCGGCCGCGCGATGCTGGCCACAAGCCCTAAGGCAACCTGGTCGTTGACTATTGTCACAAGCCGCAAGGACGACGCCGCCCGCCAGGTTCACGCTGCCGTGCTGCGCGGGCTCTCCGCTGTTTCCTTGTCCGTCTCCTTGTCGCGAGACAGCCATGCTGGAAAGCGAAGCAGGCGTTCGTTGCCGTCTTTCGGCAGCACGACGGGAGCTTCATTGGACGAACTCGGGAGGTCCAGCGCTACGTGGCCGACTCGCACCGCATCAGCGCGCTGATCCAGTTCGCGCAGCAGGGGATCGAGCACACTGTCGATTTCGGTCGCCACCGACACCAGGAAACTATTGAGCTCGCGAGCCTCGGGCACAACTGCAGCAGCCGACTCAATCGCCTTGGAGAGACCATCGACGACGGGTGCAAACGCGCCGGCAGCTTGCCTGATTCGGGATTTTATCGCTTCGATTTCGCCCAAAACGCGATCACGCTCCCGCCTGGTCTTCTCCTCCGAAAGGCGGGCTTCAATTTCGGCGATCTGGGCCGTCAGGGTCGTGGCTTCGGATGCGAGTGCATCGCGTCTTCCGCGCGCGCGATCAAGATCGCGGCTGAGATTGTCCACTAAATCGTCCTTTCCGAACATGGCTTTGCTCCGTAGGACAGCCGTTTTGGTCTGTAGGACGGCCTTGGCGCGAACCGCCAGCCGGTTGAGCGACCGAAAGGCTGGATCGGCCGAAACAGGCATCAACTTCGGTCGCGTCACATGGGCCGACATGGTGATCCCCCACCCGTCCACATTAGCCGACCGCATGGTTAACAAGTGGTTAATGTCAACAGATGATACACGGGGCACCATGCCGGCGACGCCGCCTTCGTCTCCTCGCTGCCATCCATTTCCGCTATAATCGCCGCGGTAGCATCACCCGGAGGCGCATCCCGAGCACGCACCGAAACCCGAGCCCAAATACCTCGTCATCTGCTGTGACGGCACCGGCACGAGAGCTCCGAAAACATCTCCAAGGTCCTCAAGCTCTATCTCTGCCAGCGCAAGACGGACAGGACGTCGTCGCGGCTGATGGTGTCTTGCGATCCCGGGGTCGGCACGGTGACGGCACTCGTAAACCGCGCCGCTCGCGCGTTAACCGTCCATTAACCAACGCGGCCTAGCCTGCGGTAATCGTCCAGCCATCATTAGCTTGAAATGCCTTCCCGGTTCGCTCCAGGAGAAGCGCCGATGTACGTTGAGTTGTTGACGTATGCCGATCTGGGTGCCCGCCTCCATATCTCCCGAGAGGCCGCGCGTTCGCTTGCGAGACGCCGCCGGTTGCCGCGCTCGCAGTCGGAGGACGGCAAGGCCCTGTTGAGCGTTGATGTCCCCGAGCTCCGGTGCACACCCCGCCCAAGACGCGGCCGCCGGGTAGACCCGATCGATGCCTTCCTGGCACAGATCGAAGCAGTTAAGATCGAGGCATTCAAGGCGGAGGTCGCGCGGCTCGCGGCCGTCGCAACCGCCTACAGGGCAGTGTTCGAGCGCGAGCGCGCCGATCGCCTCGCCGTCGAGCTGACGCAGGCGGCCGCCGAGACGACGGCCGCCAATGCGTGGGCGGCACTACTGGAAGACGAAGTGGCGGTTCTGCGGAACGGTCGCCACGCCGGCGGCGCGATCGCGGGACAAGCCGCGCGTCGATTGGGACATCTGGCCGCTGCGATCGTGGAAGCAGACCGCGCGACTCGCAGGTAGCACTCGATCCTCATCTCCATCCCCGGCTTGCCGGAGCAATCACGAGGGAAGAATGACTGGCACCACCGATATCCACGAAATGAAGGCCCGCATCGTCGTGTTTGGGGTCGGCGGCGCCGGCGGCAATGCGGTCAACAACATGATCACTGCCGGGCTGCAAGGGGTCGAGTTCGTGGTCGCCAATACCGACGCGCAGGCGCTGGCCATGTCGAAGGCGAGGCGCCTCATCCAGCTCGGCACAAAGGTGACCGCAGGCCTCGGCGCCGGCTCGCAGCCGGAATTGGGACGCGCCGCAGCCGAAGAGGCGGTCGATACGATCCGCGATCAATTGACTGGCGCACACATGGTGTTCGTGACGGCCGGCATGGGCGGCGGCACCGGCACCGGGGCTGCCCCCATCGTCGCTAGGATCGCGCGCGAGCTCGGCATTCTCACGATCGGCGTGGTCACCAAGCCATTCTACTTCGAGGGCCAGCGCCGCATGCGCTTTGCCGAAGCCGGCATCGAGGAGTTGCTGAAGACGGTCGACACCCTGCTGATCATCCCGAACCAGAATCTGTTCCGGGTGGCCAGCGAGAAGACCACGTTCGCCGATGCCTTTGCCCTTGCCGACCAGGTGCTTTATTCCGGCGTAGCCTGCATCAGCGACCTCATCGTCAAGGAAGGCCTGATTAATCTCGATTTTGCCGACGTCCTCTCCGTCATGAAGGAGAAGGGCAAGGCCATGATGGGACGGGGCGAGGCCTCCGGCGAGAAGCGCGTGCTTGCCGCTGCTGTGGCCGCGATTTCCAATCCATTGATCGAGAATCCCTCGATCAAGCGCGCCAGTGGCCTCATCATCTCTATCACCGGCGGCAAGGATCTCATGCTGTACGAAGTCGACGAAGCTGCGACCCGCATTCGCGACGAGGCCGACCCGGACGCCAACATTATCGTCGGCGCGTCGTTTGACGATAGCCTCGACGGTATCGTCCGCGTCTCGGTGGTGGCCACCGGAATCGATAATCTCGACCCGGCGTCTCAGGCGCAACCGGTGGAAACCGCCATCGCCCAGCTCGCGGGCAGGCTGCGCAACGACGGCCGCCGCATCGCCGATCGCATCGAGCGCAGTGCACCCCTTCCGCAAGTGGAAAGCCCGCCGCTCCGCTCCGAAGCGCGACAGCCCGTGGGGCAACCGGCAAGGGCGGCTCCGGAATATGCGCGCCACGCGGCCGACCGGCCGCTCGATCCTTACGGCCGCACCGCTGCGCGCAATGCGCCCGATGAGGCTATTCTCGATATCCCGGCCTTCCTGCGCCGCGCCGCCAACTGAACGGTCGCAGGAGGGGAGTTACGGTCGTCATCCCGAGGAGCGACGAAGTCGCGAGCCCGGGATCCATTGTGAACAAGCGTTCAAGATTGGCTCTGACGCATATTCGATGATCGTGATTGTTTTTATGGCGCGCCAATCAGCCTAGCCTGAAGGAGATCGAGCTTAGCGCGCCCGTACATTTGCCGTTTGACCAGCTTGAGCTTGGTGATCTGAGCTTCCACTTGGCCATTGGACCATGGTTGCGTGATAGCCGCGTGCACCGCGCCCTTATCGTTGGCAATGCCATTCGCGAACGAGGCAATGAGGCTCCGCTTGGAGTCATCAATCCAAGGTTCGAGCTCCATCTCGGCCTTCTTTCGGATCATCGCGTGGAAGCGGCCAACGAGAGCTTGGGCATCGGCCAGCATAGGAACGTTTTGTTCGATGACCGCAAGCGTGACGGTCTCGGCTTTGGTTAGGTGGTCGCGCTTCGTCGTCATCAGCTGCGCTATCGTCCTGGCGGCGGGGACCTTCTGCAATTGTTGATGGCTGATGGTCTCGGCACGTCGCCGTCGCGTCGCCCATTCCGCCACGACGCGCAGCGATCCCTTGAAGCCTTGTCCCTTCAAGCGGCGCCAGAGCTCGGCACCGTTGCGACAGCCGCCTGACCACTGCGCGTCCAGGAACGGCAGATGCCCGTCCAGGGTGCTTTGACGGGTGCGGAACATATCCGTACCGCCGCCGCGGCTAATTTGGCGAACCAGATTGCGACTATGTCCTGTGCGGCGGACGATCTCCTTGAGCGACACACCGTCGCTGACGAGAGCCGTAATTACGGCATGGCTGTCCTGCCGCCGCAAATAGCCCTGATAGCGCAGCTTTTCCGCACAGGTCAGCAATTCCGGGTTGATCGTCGTCGCTCCAATTGCGGTTCGGATTCTGTTCATGGAGCGGCGCACCGCATCAAGGAAGGCCGCGCTCGCATTTTCCATCAGATGCCAGCGGTCGGCGACTTGGATGGCGTTCGGCAGCGCCTTGGCTGCTGCCTCGCCGTATCCACCACCGCGATCTCGCGACACAATGTTGATCGCTGGGTGCTTCGATAGCCACGCCCGAACGGTCGCCGTTTCCCGGTCGGGCAGCAGGGTAACGATCCGCCGGCGCTCCAAATCGCACACGATCGTCCCGTATCGATGATTTCTCCGGAACGCCCAGTCATCGATGCCCACAACAAGCAATGGATCTGTCGGCATCGCCGTCCGCCGGCGGACCACCCGCAGCAAGGTATCGTTGCTGACGGGCAGCATGAGCCGCTTGGCGAAGCTTGCCGCCGGCCGGCCGCCGAGCGCCAACCCCAAGTGATGGACGATGTATTCCAGCCGTGCCGTCCGGCGCCGTCGAAGCGGGACGATGTCTTCTCCAAACCGCTCCGCGAAGATCCGCCGGCGGCAATGCGGCACCTCACATGTGAAGCGCCGCGTGAGCAATCGGAGGCGCACCCTTCTGCCCGCTGACGGCAAATCAGCCACGTGCCGGATGTATCGGCTATGGATTCGGCGCGACGCTGTCGCGCACAAAGGGCATTGGGCCTCCGCAGCCTCTGACCGAACAGCCAGAATAACCGAATCCATTGAGTCACTTACACCATCAAACACCAAACCACTCGGTACTAGCGATGAGATTTGAAAGCCCGTCCGCATGGCGCTGATTCTCCGTTTGAGAACCACAGTCGCCCGGCAAACTTCATCGGAAATGAGTCAGACCCCAAGATTAACCCCTTCGCCGCTTGCTGGATCAATGCTTTAGCTCGCCGATCGGCGTCGGGACGCCACGCCGATTTACACGCTGGGCCAACTTCCGGGCTTTCTACCGCGATGTTCATCCGAAACCGTCATGGCGGCACCTGCTCGTGCGCGCCGATCCGACTGGCGAGTTTTCGCCGGACAATTACCTCTGGCAGGTTGGAAGACGGTATCGGCGGCGATCGACCGCTCGATGATCGAGGACAGGGTGTTACTGCTCGCTTCCTCAAGTCGTTGTTGCAAGCGCGGCCGAGCTGCGGCGTCATCGCGGCGTGGTGATGCGGCCGCGGGAGGCGGCCTGAGGAGCGTTCCGCTGGACGACACCCGTAGTTTTCCGGATCAGGTGAAGGTCGGGAAGCGAACAGACCCGCGCCCCCAGTGTCAGCAAGACTGACCGGGTTTCATACCGTGATGATATTGGCTGGCGCTCAGGCCCGTGGTCGTTTTAGGGTTGCGACTGCCGGGCCTGATTTGCTCCTGATCTGGATCACCCGGCCGCTCCGCGCACTACTGCACAATGCCACGATATAAACCGCAACATGCTCCTGAGGCACCTTGCTATGGCCGAGCGACATGTCGCTCTCGCGTGGAGAAGCACCTATTGAAGCAAGAGACTTTGATTGCCGAACTGGACCGCGGAAGCAAAGTCACGGGCGTTGCAGATTTACCACCCGCATAAGCATTCAAGATACTAAGCTCATCAATCGAGACGGGCTGAACATACTTTCATAGCGTACTTCATACGAATAGCAGGGACGGAAAGTGTTTGATGTCTATCGCAATGATAAGCGCGACTTTCTCGTTCTAAGCACAGGCACGGCGATACCCGTAGTTTGCTCTCAGAATAAGTGGCGCAAGAGCAGAAAACGAGTTCTCAAAGTCAGCGACGAGATCAAGGCAGCCGTTCAGGGACAAGGCTATTACATTCGCAGTTTGCGGGTCACTAAGGAGCGGATGATATAGGTCGAGCGCGAAAAGGTCTTTGGGTGGTTAGGTCTTCGCATCATCCAGCTGCGCCAGCCCAGCCTCGATCACGATGATATCTTCCTCGATCTGCTGAATGGTTGTCCGGCAGTCAAAGCCGGTGCGTGCCTTCAAGTCCACGGCCAGCTTCCGGCGCTGTATGCGCAAATCGTCGAGAGCTATCCTGTCGTTGAGGCTAACGTAAGCATCCACAATAAGCTCGATTGCGCTTGGCATCCCCGATCCTAGTCTCAATGAACACCCGCAACGATTAGCCCGCGACACTCTTCACCACGGCATCCCTTCGCAGATTGTGGCCGGCAGCCGTCAAATGGGACCCTATGACTAGGCCGAGCCGGCTTAACGTCAGGAAGGCAAGAGGGTCGCAGAGTTCGATGGAAAGTCCGGCTCCCAATATCGCAATGGTGCGCTGTTCAGCGGTATCGAGATCAGCCCATGAGATGTCCATCACGCGCCTCCGCGCTAAAGGAATTATCTAAAACCCGAACGCGTGCCTGATTTGCCGCAGCATATCCGTGGCCGCGTCGGTGTACCGACCGTTGGTTAGATATCGATCCAGCTGCGCCGTGCTAATCAGCGCCACAATTGCCACCGTGAAGCCCTTAAACATTGGGCCTCTCCTTCAAGAGACCGCCAAGCGGGCGTGTCGAAGTATTGAACCGTTCTCTCGGAATGCGCTGCTGTATGTGACGACCTAATACAGCAAATGGTGACAGTGACTAGTAACCAGTTCCTTAACGGCGCGACGCGATGTCTGGATGGGAGCACCATGGAAAGAGGCGAAGGCGTTGCGACGGCCTTTGCCAGATGATGCGCTCAACTCGTGATCGTGGCGATGAAGGAAAAGATCGAGCGATAGCACGAGGGATCGTCGGCGCAAGGACGTTCGACCGTTTGTTCGCAGGCGCGCGGTTCGATGAAGTATGGGGACATCCTGTTCGTCTACACCAAGGACGAGGACACGGCCGCGAAGATCGAAGATGAATTTGCGCTGCACATATCATCATTGCCTCAAAGATATTGGAGCGCGAGACGACATCGTGATGGTATTGCCGAGACAGCTCGTCAGTTGAGCTTACGAGTGAGACCGGGGGAGCGGCCGTGGCGTGCCGAGTCCGATCTTCTGCGGACAGCCGACACGGCGTTCGGCTGGTACATTGTTCGGCTCAGGGCCAACAAGCGACATTCAGAAATAACGCAGTTCGCGAGCAGAGCGCGAATGCAGCCAGCCCACCTAATCAAAATGGCGCAGGTATCAGGCCGTGACGTTTCATGATTTCGCCCATCCGGGCAGGATCAGGAGGCGCAGGGCCGCCGATCGCTACAGCCATTTCCCGGAAGAATTCCGGCCCGAGAACGCCTGGCGTGAGAACGCAAAGCATTTTCGCACTCGCCTGCGTCTCGTTGACGAACCCGTGGACAACACCGCGCGGGATGAAGAGATCGTCTCCGGGCTTGATCTCGATGCGCTTGCCGGCGACCGTCCAGGTGATGACGCCCTCAAGACCATAGATCGTTTCTTCCCAGTCACGGTGATGGTGCGGGACCGGCATGCGGGAGTTGGGCGGGATCACCACCTCAAACATATCAAGCGCCCCGCTGGTATCATACTTGGTGCGCAGAAACCGCAATTGCATTTCGCCAACCTTGATAAGTTCAGCCATTGTCGTGCCTTCCGTGACGCCATAGAAAAGATCGCGGGACGGCTCGGCTCATCCGCACCGAAACATCAGCAGGAAAGCCTATGGCCGGAGCTTGGGCATGTCTATTGGGCAATGATGTCTGACATGGATCATAAACGGCGGTCCGTTTCGCATACGGCAGGTCCCATCTACCTTGATAGCGGACCGACCTACGCCCGCGATGCCAACTAAACCGTGCGCCGATCCGGTCCCTAATAGAGCTCGCGGAATGTATCAGGACGCCGCGCACGCCATCTCGCGAAGCGCCACAGCCGCCGCACCGCTAGCCCCCTGGGCGAGCTGAGACCACCCGTAAATTTCCCAAGTGTCGGCAACCAGGCTGACTGATAGGCAGGGCGGCAGGTAAGCGCCGCACCATGAAAACACAAAAGCCAAAGCAATGGGCTGAACGCGAGGTCCAGCGATTGGTCAAGCTCGCCCGGCAGGGCGTTGGCACGACGAAGATAGCCGCCGAACTGGGCCGCCACGCCGGATCGGTGAGGCGAATGGCGCGAACAATGAGAATACTGTTGAAGAAGTGACCGTTGGATTGCCGTCGCTGCCTCTTTCTGAGTCGAGGTTACCCCGACTAACATCGCAGTGCAGCACGCGTCCGTAATTCTACGGCCGTTGCGCATCCGTTATCTTTGGCATCTACTTCAGATTGATTTTATGACGATCCATTTCCCAACGAGGACGCATGAGCGTCAAAGCCTTGATGGCGGCCATTCTCCGAGACCAGATGGCCGTTCGCGGCGTGAACTCGCTATCGCCAGCCGACTACGATGAAATCGTAGAACTGCTGATGGAGCAGATCAGAGAGCTGGAGCTTAGCTTGGCTGCGCGAGAAGTTGCCGACAAGCACGAACGATAATTGGGAGGGGCACCTTGCCCGCATATTCGTCAAAAGCCCTGCCATACTTGGACGCGATTGCAGAAGGTGTCTTTTCCTCAGAGACGATCAGAGATTGGCTGATCACCGGCACGCCAGCCGAAGCTCAGTATCTTGGCGCCGATATTCTCATCGATGAACAACGTAAAAGGCGTTGGCAGAGGAGCCAAATGAAGCAGCCTTTTTGGGCGAATTATTGGTGTGGAAGGGACGCCCATTGCACTTGCAGGATCGAAGGTAGCAAAGGCTTCGAGTCTGACGCGATCTTCTTCCTACGCTCTCGGTCTGACAGGGTCTTGGCCGTGCATGTCGAATTCAAACATGCGTACGAAACATTTGGATTTGGGCAGCCTGAGGCTTATCCATTGAGAGCCGAGTGCTTCTCAAAAACGTATTCCACGCGACCTACTGTCAATCCGCATCATGATTGGATCACCGTCCTCTTCTGTGGTGAAGATACCCTTTAAAACGAACGGATCGGCAATTTCCAACGGGTCATCACACACGATGAAGCCGCGGCTGCAATACCAAGGTATCCTGTACGGCACATAGCTTAGCTTTTCCTGAGGGAGCTACGTATGATCAAGAGAATGCGGAACCAAAACGAAGCGAGGCAAATTGCGAAAACCGTCTATCCTTATCCGGGCTGCTGCTTGTGCGGCCAGACCATCGGTCAGGAGCTTGCCCATCTCGATCACGAGGCTTCAAACAACGATCCAGAAAACCTCGCGTGGCTGTGCAATCACCATCACTGGATGTACGACGTTGGTCTGTTTTCGCTTGCCGCGTTGAAGGTACAACGCGCTCACTGGCAAGAGATGAAGGGTAAGCGAACTAACGCTTTCATGAAAGACGCTGGCAAAAAGGCCGCTGTCACACGAGCAGCAAACGCCGCAGCAAAGTTGCGCAGCGAGGTCGCGCGCAAAGCTGTTGCGACACGTAGAGCCAATGCCTTGAAGGCTGGAAATGTGCAGCCCCACAAATCTTAGCCGCGCGCGGCTCGTCAAAGCCGTCGCAGCACTGCGCTGCGCGGATCACAATCAAACGCCCACGCTTTCGGGATGCGGCTAAAAAATGATGGACGTTGAGTTTATCCGGGCGAGCTATCGGCCAGACCGAATTACCACGCTGTTCGTCGGTGAGAGCGCACCAGCCAGCGGCGATTTTTTCTATTTTGGCAACAATGCCATGCTACGGCACGTGCAGCGCGCCACAGAGGCAGCGCTCGGCCCGGCCGAGGGGGAGTTTTTAGATCGGTTCAAGGCATACGGCTGGTTCCTCGATGACCTCGTACTCACGCCCGTGGACAAATTGCCTGCTTCCGAACGCAAGGCGACATGCCTCGCTGCCATGGACGGCCTAAGAGATCGAATTGCGGCGTATCAGCCTCTCACGATTGTATCTATGCTCATCAGTATCAAGAGCATTGTTGAGGCGGCTGCAAAGGCGGCTGGGAGCAACGCCGCACGATACGTCGTGCCATTTCCCGGCATGGGACAGCAAACACGCTTTCACAACAGAATGCTCGAAATAATTCCTTTACTCGCACGGAATGGGACATAGCGCACATCGAGCCTCGACAGACATGCAAGCCTCTGTTGCACATTGCCTCCGAGAGCAACACGCAGTGCACGCCGAACACCGCATGACAGGGGAGCGGTGGTGGCCCTTGCTGGGGCAATGGAGAGAAGGCGATGAGCAGCATGTTCCTCGTGGTTTACACGTCCGCGCACTGATCGCGGCGGTCAACTATCCCCTACCCGAGAAGATTTGTGAGCAGGTCCGGGATGAGTGGGCCAAGCTGTATGACGATTACACGTTCGCGTGCGAGGAGCACGCGGTGCGCCCCAAGGTGCAGGTCAGCATCTCCGAGCGTAAGCGCTTAGCGAGCGACTGTCAGACTTTGTAGGGGGCATGAAGAACTGCCGCCAGTTGCCCAACGGGGATGTCGAGATGCACACTCCCTGGTTGCCCAGTGGGAAGAGGGAGTTCACGACCATCAAGTTCAAGGACCGACTGAAGGATCAGCCCTAGATAGCCTGAACGAGCGAACGTGGCGAGCTTGGGGCCTGCAACATGGGTCTTGAGGAGCTGGTGTAAACGCCGCGACCGGCCCTATCAGGCCGCTCGGAGCAAGTACTGGGTCAAGGTGAAGAACCGCACTCACCCGGCAATGGAGCTGTGAGCAGAAAGGCAGGTCCGATCTGAAACTAACAGCGGACCTCAACGTCCAATTGGACCACTTCGCCTTGGGGCCATTCGCGTCGGCTTGCCCGTGAGGCCATGACTTCCGTTCAAGGCGGATGAGCGGACGTGGTCAGACCGGGCTAGCACGTCTCGAACGGGCCACAGGACTAAACCGCTCGCGCGGTAGGCACGACGGCCGGCAGCGCGGCTGAGAGGATAGCGCAACGAGGCGTCCTGTCTTGAGATGAGGGGTTCGCAACCTTCACCCAAGACAGGAGCATCCCCATGACCGACGAGGCCACGAGCCCGTTGCGGCGGCGCATGATCGAAGACATGACGATCCGCAAGTTCGCGCCGAAGACCCAACATGACTATGTGCAGAGGGTCAAGAACTTCGCGGTATTCCTCGGGCGATCGCCGGAAACGGCGAGTTTTGAGGACGTGCGGCGCTACCAGCTGCATCTGGCATCGAACGGCGTTGGCGTGCCGACTATCAACCAGACCGTCTCGACGCTGCGGTTCTTCTTCAAGGTTACGCTCAAGCGCAACGAGATCGTCGAGCACACCCACGTCATTCACGAGCCGCGCAAGCTGCCGGTGGTGCTGAGCCCGGAAGAAGTGGCGCGCCTGCTCGATGCGGCACCGGGGCTCAAGTACAAGGCGGCGCTCAGCGTAGCCTATGGCGCCGGCCTGCGGGCCAACGAGGTCGTCTCGCTCAAGATCTCCGACATCGACAGCAAGCGGATGATCATCCGGGTCGAACAGGGCAAGGGCGGCAAGGACCGTAACGTCATGCTCTCCCCACACCTGCTCGATCTGCTGCGCGCCTGGTGGAAGGCGGCACGGCCACAGGGCTGGCTCTTCCCTGGCCGCGATCCGGCCCAGCCGATGACCACGCGCCAGCTCAACCGCGCCTGCCACGCCGCTGCCCAGATGGCGGAGATCAACAAGCGGGTCTCGCTGCACACCTTGCGGCACAGCTTCGCCACTCATCTCTTGGAGCAGAACATCGACGTGCGCGTGATCCAGGTTCTGCTCGGTCACGCCAAGCTCGATACGACCGCGCTCTATACCCGCGTCGCCACCAAGACGATCAGCGAGGTCATGAGCCCGTTGGAGCACATCGCGATCAAGCTGAAGGAGGCCCGGCCGCCCGGCTGACGCGAGGCCGGCGTGTCTCGTCCGGCTCTGGAGGTTGCGGATATCTTCCGCGACCGTGGCCCGGCATGGCGGCAGGCCCATGCCGGCCGTGTCAGCCTCGACCAGTTGAAGGTGATGTCGGCGATCGAGAGCTGCCGCACGGCGGCGCTCGGCGGCCATGTCGCGCGCTGCGAGGACTGCGCCTACACGTCCATCGCCTACAACTCCTGCCGCAACCGGCACTGCCCGAAGTGCCAGGGCGCCGCGGCGAAGCAGTGGCTCGCCGATCGCCAAGCCGAGCTGCTGCCGGTGCCATATTATCACGTCGTGTTCACGCTGCCGGCCCGGATCGCCGACATCGCCTACCAGAACAGGGCCATCATCTACGATCTCCTGTTCAAGCTCTCGGCCGAGACGATGCTGACGATCGCCGCAGATCCGAAGCATCTCGGCGCCAGGATCGGTATCACGTCCGTGCTGCACACCTGGGGCTCGGCCATGACCCACCACCCGCATGTGCATATGATCGTGCCAGGCGGCGGCATCTCGCCCGACGGACAGCGCTGGGTGTCCTGCCGGCCGGGGTTCTTCCTGCCGGTGCGCGTGCTCTCACGCCTGTTTCGGCGGCTGTTCCTAGGTCGCCTCGCCGCCCTCCACCAGGCCGGGCGCCTGAGCTTCTTCGGCAACGACGCTCATCTCGCTGCAGCGCAGTCATTCGCCGCATTGCTTGCAGCGTCGCGCAAGACGGAATGGGTCGTCTATGCCAAGCGTCCGTTCGGCGGACCACAAGCCGTGCTGGCCTATCTGTCGCGCTATACTCACCGCGTCGCCATCGCCAACAGCCGCCTGATCGCCCTCGACCAGCACGATGTCACCTTCAGATGGAAGGATTATCGGGTCGAAGGCCGCGACCGGCAAAAGCGGATGACGCTCGCCACAGACGAGTTCATCCGCCGCTTCCTCATCCACGTGCTGCCAAAAGGCCTTCACCGCATCCGCCATTACGGCCTGCTCGCACGGGGCGTCTGCGCCGACAATGTCGCACGCGCGCGCGAACTGCTCGCCGTCAGCGATCGTGAGGATGAACCGACCGAGACCATCGTCGACAGCGGCAAGCCACCGTGTCCATGCTGCGGCGGCCGCATGATCGTCATCGAGGTTTTTGAGCGAGGTGCAATGCCGCACCGTCAATCGACCGCGCCAATCAGCGCCATCAGGATCGACACCTCATGACCGCGCATCGGCCATTCCGCAAAGCTGTTCGTCATGCCCGCCGCTCATCGACCGGCCACGGCGCAGCGCACCCGAACGCTCATCGGTCGTCGCCCATCCGTCGATCATTGATCGCGTTCGACAACGTCCACCGCCCATTCCATGATAGCGACAGCGTCGTGCCGCGCGCTGCACCGGTTCGAACTCCATCACCAAACTCGCCTGCAGCGCTCAAATCCCCATAGAGCCTGCCGCATCAGTCCTGCCCACCATGCGCGGTTTCCTCCCTTGGAGGCTTTCGGACGCCGGCCGCCCGAATGTGCCGCGCCGTCAATCATGCGGCCGGCATCCGAAACCCTTCACACAAGCGGTCCTCGACGGGCTGCGCGAGGCAAGTCAGCTAGGGCGCCAGAGGACTAAACCGCTCGCGCGGTAGAACGCCGCGGCTGGCGACACGGCGAAGCAATAGGCGACAGCTCATCGTGACGAGCGGGGCAATTAGCCCGTAGCTGACGATGATTCGATGATTGAGGACGTGCTGATCTGGAAGGCGTGGCGGAGCACCAACCATTGCACAAGAGCCAACTCGAACCCTCGATCGCGATTGTGTGCAACGTCGCGCTAGTTGGACGAGTCGGAATCTCGACGTAAGCAGAGTTACAAATGCGGTGATGCTCTTGACGAGCAGATCGAAACAGTTTCGGCTCTGATAGCTCTGGGGGCTTTCCAGCCACCAGAGATCGGTTAGCCTCATGGCCTTCGAATATCGAGGAGCTCACGTTTAGATTGTGTGGTGTGGTATTTTTGCTATAGCCAAGCCATTGAAAGTACAGGTGCCGCCAAACATCAAATCCCCATAGGCGATCGTCCTGATCGTCTGAAGGTTGTTTGACGCGACGTCCTACGTCCCCCCAGCGCGGTTTCCTCCTTTGGAGGCTTTCGGACGCCGGCCCCGTGTGCGCGGCAACACCGTCATAGGGCCGGCATCCGAAACCCTTCACAGAAGCAGACCTCGCAGCTCATTCGGCTTTTCTATTCCGACGTCGAGAGCGGAGTGGACCTCTCTTCCCCTGGGAGAAAAGGTGGCGTCACCCGAACTGCGCGACCACAGCCGACCACAGACGCCAGATTTCGGGGGACTTTTCATCGACGGCGGTCTGCACCATGACCAGCTTCGAGGGCGGATCAACGAGGATGCGCTGCCCGAGGTGCCCCAAGAGCGCGAATTGCCGTCTGCTGCCGGGAAACAGGTAGACCTGATAGCCGTACCCGAACCCTCCCTCGGCTTTTGCCAGATACGTCTCGGAGGCAAGCACCGTGGTCGCATCAATCACCCACTGTGCAGGTATTATCTGTTTGCCTTCCCACGCTCCGTCGTGGGCCAGCAAACGGGCGAGCCGCGCGTAATCGCGCAGTACCGCATTGAAGAACCCGTGCGCTACCTCATGGCCTTCCGCATCAATTAGCCATTTGGCATCCGCTTCCGTGCCGATCGGCTGCCAAACTTTTTCCTGGAGATAGCCGCACATTGATTGACCGGTCGCGTAATGCAGCACGAGACCAAGCACGTCCGTCTCGATACTGGCGTAATGGAATCGCGTCCCCGGCGGCGCGATCCGTTGGTTGAATTGCGCGATGCTGGCAACGGTGCCTTTTTGGGAAAACCAGTGTTTGCGCACCGTGTCGCCCCACAGGCGATCGAGGTCGTCTCCGCTGCCTTTCGCTTCATCGTTCTCTTCACCGAACTTTACGCCAGACGACATGTGCAGCAGCGCGCGGATCGGCGTTGCACCGTATTCCGTGCCTTTCAAGCCGGGAACATAGGTCTCCGCAGCATCGTCGATCGACTTGATCGCGCCTTCCGCGGTCGCGATCCCTATCAGCATGCCAGTGATAGATTTTGCCATTGACTGCGATATCAGCCGATCTCGATCAGTGCGGCCGTACTGATAGCACTCAACCAGAATCCGGTCGTCCTTAGCGATCAACAGGCCCGTCACCGGATTGCGCGACAGATAATCCGCAAGCGAAGCGCGGTTTCCCTTGTACTGGTAGCTGACATCCGCCGGCGTTCGCTTGAATGGCCAGGATGTGGCCGCGCGATCGACCTGGCGTGTCGGGAATATCTCATCGTAATGACTGAATGCGCCGACGCGGTATTTTGGCGAGGCCGGATTGCCGGGCTGGAAGATCCTCCACCGGTCCTTGATCGGGTAGTTCTCGGCCGCGCCGTAAAGTTCGGCGTCCGGGCCATCGGCGAAAAAGGACGGACCACCACCGATTTCAGCAGCCCAACTCCATTTCGCCGACGCCGCAACCCAGGTTGCCGCAAGTCCGGTCAGCACAGAGCGTCGCGAGAGTACTTTCCCGGCGCTGGTATCGGAGCTACCGCTGCGCCGCTTGCAAGAGTGATAAAATCGCGGTTCGCAAACCTGGCCCATCCGACCTCGAAATCGCTGGAGAGGGCCAACTGCTCCTCACCACGAATGCTACGGTGAGTAACATTGAGCTAAGCAGCGTGCTGTGTCAATGGCCTACAGCTTTTGAGCGAGGTCAGCTTTGAGTCACGGCTGCCTTCCCAAATTCCGAGAGGCATGACGGCGGTAACCCCCAATGCGGACGTTAGCGGCCGCGCTGTGGACGGCAGCGATGGGCCATGAACGGACTCCTGCATCGCAGCGAGATAGCTCTATTCAATCACCTCGTCAGCGCGAATTAGTAGTGAGGACGGCACTGTTAAGCCGAGCGCCTTGGCCGTCTTCATGTTGATAACCAATTCGAATTTGGTCGGCTGCTCGACCGGCAACTCGGGAGGCTTGATGCCTTTGAGGATCTTATCAACGTAGCTGCCAGCACGACGCAATAGATCGAATATATCGGGGCCGTAGACGACCAAGCCGCCATCCGCGAATTGTCGGAAGAAATGGATTGCGGGCAGATGATGTTTCGCCGCGAGCGCGATAACTCTCGGGGCTTGGCGAATGATCAGAACATCGCCCAAGACAATCATTGCATCGGCGTGCTGGGCGGCGGCCGAGGCAAAGGCGATATCAAGTTCCTCGTCCGTGGTCGCCTCAACTATCGGCAGAGCCACGCCCAGCTTCCGCGCTGCGCTTGGTGCCTCCTCGGCTACCATCAGCCTGTGCATGGGGTTGCCCGGATTGACCAAGAGCGCAATTGTCGACGCGCCAGGAACCAGTTCCTGGAGGATTTGTATTTGTTTGGCGGTCCAATCTCCCGGCACCCAGCTCGCAAGGCCGGTGATGTTACCGCCTGGACGCGCGAGGCTTTGGATGAGACCGAGCCCCACGGGATCGGCGACAACCACGAATACAATCGGAACGGTGGCAGTTGCCGATTTAAGGGCAAGGGCTGGCGACGGCCCGAGGGCAATTACCAGATCGGGAGTTAGCGCTACCAACTCCGCAGCTAGGGTTGCCATGCGATCCGGAGTTTCGGCAAATCGATATTCAACGAGCAGGTTCTTGCCTTCGATCCAGCCCTTCTCGCGCAAACCATTGCGCCACGCGTTGCGACCCTGAGAATCTAGGAATCCGCCCAAGAAGCCGATCCGGCGAGGCGCGCCTTGGGCCCGCAAAGGTGTTGGCGAAACCAGCAGCACCGCAGTGCCGGCTATGAACTCCCGCCGCTTCATTCGATCCTCATCGGAGCCCGAGGACGATCGAACACAGAGTATCACGTCTCGATAGTTGGTGCACTCACGGCTGTGAGATGCAGGGCATCGGCGCAGCGGCAACTTCGGGTCACGTGCCGACATCCTATAAACGAGCGCCAAGGTTGCCACGTAATCGCACCACTGGATGGGTTAGAAGTCATGACTTATCGTGCGCGTACTTCTCAAAAAAGCAGCCGACTACATCACTTTCTCAGGGCCTCTGCGAAATATGCCCAGCGACCAGCACGCACACACCGTAGGACCAGTCAGCGACACTGACTTGGGTATTCAGTCGGGCGCCGTGTGAATGTGCCGAAAGCGAGTACGATTCTCCGGGCCCTAAACAAGCTGAGGCATTATGCCTCTTGGGGGCGAAACACCCATTTCTACGGGTGCACCAGTCTCGTAGAATGTGATTGCCCTTGAAGCGGGATGTGCCGAAGTCGCCGTTCGGGACCAACGAGAAGTGCTAGCGCTATCGGCAGGTGCCCTACCCTCTGAGACCGCCCCTTTTCGGTTTCTCACCACGACTTCACATTTCCACGCGCGCAGCTTTTGCGGCGGCTTATTGCAGAGGAGAAAAGCGATGAGCAAGATCGATCGAAGGTCTGCACTGGCATTCGGGTTGGCAGCGGCTACGGCGGCCACGATAAAGCCCGCCGCCGCTCAGACTACGGGCTACAAGGACACAACTCCATGGCCGGGCGTGGTGGTGCGCGAGTATGATGGCGACACACCATCGCTGATCCCGGGCTTTAAGACGGTCTCAATGCGCGACATCATCATGCAGCCGGGATCGAAGACCATGGGGCCTCCCATGATGAATGCCATGGTCTGCCATATCACCGAAGGAAAGCTTCGGCTTGAGCAGGACGAAAAGACCTTTATAGGCAAGAAGAATTTTGTCTGGACCTGCAACAAGGACACAAAGGAGCAGGCGTTCAATGATGGGAACGTGGTCGCGATTATGCGGATCACCGACCTGAAGGCTTAAGGCTCGTTCTTCGTAAGTAATCGATTGTGGGAGCGAATGACCCACGGGACGGTGCCGATCGCGTCGGTTTCCGCAGTGAACTAATAGCAGCCACAACGCGACCGGCGACGGTGTCGTCATACTGGCGGACCGCAGCTGCGGCAGAGGACCGGGAGTGATGATCTAATCAATCGGGAAAGGCGTTATCCTACAGAGGAGTATCCTATGAAGTTGGCTCTAACATCAGCACTAGTCATTTGTCTGCTCGGTGCGCCGGGAACTTCGTTGGCCGCGGACGCCAAGGGCGACGTGGAGAAGGCTTACGCCGCCTGGGATGCCGCATTCAATAAGCACGACGAGAAAGCCATCGGCGCCTCCTATGTTGCGACGGCAAAATTGATGCCACCCACACATCAGGTCGCGTCGGGTCCGGCCGAGATCGAGAAGTTCTTTGCCAGACTCTTCGCGAGCGGTGTGACGGATCACAAGTTGGAGATGATCGACGCCGGCGGAGACGATAAGGTTGTCTTCGGCACAGCCAAGTGGAGCGCCACGGGTAAGGAGGAGGGCGAGCCGTCTCCCTTCAGTGGTTTAGCGACGCATGTCTTCGAACGCCAAGCCGACGGATCGCTCAAATTGAGGCTGCAAACATTCAACTAAAGCGGTCGAAGCTTAATCGGTCCGGCGAGGCGGCGGCCTTACCGGACACCCAAAAAAGGCTACTTGTCTCCGGTGCACGATATGTCCGGGTTGGGTCCAAAAGCAGCGGTGGACGTCAAGTTGGATTGACGTCCGGTTTACCCCTGACAGCCGACATGACACGCGCTCAATTGACCTTCGGCTAAGGGCCGAGAAGCGGAAATGACGCTGCACTAGAGGATCAACGGTCTTCGAGGCTCACGCGTCCTATGAGAGCCTCGACTTTTGGCAGTATGCGCGTGACGACCTCTTTGAGCCCAGCCGGATTCGGATGCAGGCCCCCGAGAGCCTTAAGCTGAGGATCGTCGACAAACGCGTCGTCAAAAGCGTCGTAGAGCAGCACATTGTACTCGCTGGCAAGTCCAGCGAACATTGCGGCAAAGGCTTTTTCGTACTCATGCCCGAAATTGGTGTGAGGTCGCGCTCCGCAAAGGAGGGCGACAATGCGCCGGGCTTGGAGGTTTTGCAGAATCGCTGCGAGCGCTGCGCGAGTGACATTTGGATCGGTACCTCTCAACATGTCGGTTCCGCCGAGTTGCAAAATTACCGCGTGGGTCCCGTCTGGGACCGCTCGATCCAATCTGGTGAGGCCGTTTACAGCTGTATCATGAACAACACCGGCGTTTAAAACTACGACTGCTTTTCCCTTGGCCCTCAATGCAAATTCAAGTTGATCGGTAAAGCGATAGCCAACAGCGATACCGCTGCCGGCGGTGTGAGAATCCCCGAGCACGACAATTCTGACCGCGTTGTCTTCTGCCCGAGCGTTCTGGCTCGTCAGGCGAGACAACACTAGGCAAACTGCTATGGAGACAATCATAGCACGGCGAGAAACCATTGCGCCGTAACCTTTCGATTGCGAGTTCATCGTGCTCTCCTATTCGGTGAGCAAGCGTCTGCAAGTTCAGTTCTAGATACGACCCGCCGCTTTAGCCTTGTAATCCCAGGGATGGAGGATGCCAAAGAAAAGGTTGAAACTAGATAAGACAGTGCGACTCCCCTGATGGTCCGGTTTGGGTCACGAGCTGCCCTGACGGCAGGGAAATGCCGCTTCCGGTCTGCACTGAAAAGCGGACATCACCGGATCGGCCCTTCAGTTTCTTCGGTCGCCGGATATAGGATCACCAGCGGCTCCACTGCACCGAAAACGTCACGATTACCGCCTGCCCTGGCCACCGCCCGGCTCTCGCGCGGCTCGGTGCTCATCGCGAGGGGCAAGCACGGCTTTCCGGTCGCCGCGTGACAGCTTGATGCCTTGGACTCTCGAATTACCTTATCAGTGCGACGGTGACAGTCCACCGCGTCGGGCTGCTTGACTTCACCTCCATTATCGAACGGACCATCCCCGCGACGAGCAATCCATTCAACATCACTATCGCCTTTTCGCCCCGATATTGCGCATAGCGGCAGCGTCTGGCCTCTCGCGGGTCAGTAATTTCGATGGTTTGCATGCAACACCAATGACCAATGGCCGCGGTACGCGATACGGTTCCGCGACGATGAGCACCGTATCAGGGAAGCGTTAACCAAAATTCCTCCGCCCCGAGCCGGTCGCGCGGTCTCGTTCTCCATAGGCTTTGTTCGGCCTGTCCACAGCAGGCCAACTACCACCTGACCCAGGCTGTGAACCCATAATCCGCAGGGCCGACACTGCTATCGCTCGGTAACTGACGTGCTGCATACCGGCACAACGACGCTACGGGTCAATATCAGCCATGAACAAGCGATTTCGCGACTTCCCGCGTACAGTTGATGAAGGCTTCAACCGGGGGGCTGAGCGTTCGATTTTTCAGGAATACGATCTCGGCCGAAATCCGGGGACCAGCGGTTCTTAGCGGCAGAACTTTTAACGCGGCCCGGTGCGCGCTCAGTGCCGCTACCGATGCGGGAAGAATTCCGACGAATTGTCCGCTTGCAATCAGCGATACCGTGAGCTGAATGGCGATAGTTTTGACCCGTGGCTTCGGTGGTGAAAAACCATTGGCTCGAAATACCTCGCCGACGATGGCGCCTGGGGCGCTGTCATAGGGCGGCAACACCCAATTGCCCATGATGATGTCCGTGAGGGAGATTCGGCGCTTTCGCGCCAATTCACCGTGGGTCCCCACAACAAAGACAAGGGGCTCATCGAACAAAACTTCGGAATGGAAATCGTCCTTCAGTACCGTGGCTCTCGTAATCAGCAAATCGATCCTTCGCTCACGTAGCTCCAGGATCTGATGTTCGCCCGGATTGGTCAATTTCACATCGAGCTGGACTCCGGGATGTTTTGTCGAAAATTCCCGCACGATCGACGGCACCAGGCTATGCAGGATGATGTCGGTGCACCCCAATCTCACTTCGCCGGAGTTTGGATCGGACAAATGCTCAAGCGAGCGAAGCCCTTGCTGCATCTCGTCGAAGACATTGATGCCGCAGCGAAGCAGCACCTCGCCATGGGACGTGAGCTCGGCGCCCTGCGAACCGCGATCGAACAATCGGACGCCGAGCGCGCCTTCGATTTCGGAGATCGCTTTGGAGACAGCGGGATGGGAAATTCCCAGCCTGGCGGCTGCCTTCGCCATGCTACCGGTATCGGCGATCGCCATCAGGATATGGAGGTCGCGCAACTTGATGCGGCGGCCAATTCGATCCGACCAGTCCATGGCGAGCCTTAACCTTGGAGTTACAGGGATGCCGCAATTTTCAGTCTACCAGATAATACCCCGGTGGACCAGAGTGACAGCGGTTCGATGAGGGCCGGGCGGGAAACGAGGACGATCCCATGATCACGAAGCGAAGACTCATAGCGCTGGCGTGCACCGGCGGCCTCGCGGCCATTTTCCCCAACGCAATCCGCAGCGCGTCCGCCGAGAGCACGTCGCGCATGCTGGTGGGCTTCGGCGCCGGCGGCGCGATCGACGTGATTGCCCGAATGCTGGTCGATGGAATGAAGGGATACTCATCTTCTTTCATCGTCGACAATCGCCCCGGTGCCGGCGGTCGGCTTGCACTCGGCGCGCTGAAAACCAGTTCGCCTGATGGCACGGCGATAATCCTGACGCCCGCCTCCAGCGTCGCCGTATTCCCCCATGTCTACAAGTCGCTTGGCTATGACGCGTTCAAGGATTTCGCTCCGGTCACGACTGTCTGCTCCTTTCCATTTCTGATCACCGTCGGCCCGATGGTGCCGGCCGAAGTCAGGACGCTGGCTGACTTCGTGACATGGTGCGCGGCCAATCCCAAGCTGGCGACCTACGGCACGGCGGCGGCCGGATCGATGTTGCATTTCACCGGCGTGAGCCTAGCCAAGGCCGGCCAGTTCGCATTGGTGCACCTGCCCTATGGCGGGCCGGGCGGCATCCAGGATCTGATCGGCGGCCGGATTGCTGCGACGATCTATCCAATCGGTACCGCCCTTCCGTATGTGCAATCCGGCGCCATTAGGTCACTGGCGACAACCGGACCGCAACGATCGTCACGAATTCCCGATGTGCCGACGGTTCGCGAGGCGGGATACCCGGCGCTGGAGGCCAATGAGTGGTTTGGCGTCTTTGTTCCGGCAAATACGCCGGCTGAAATGGTGAACCATCTCAATGAAGCGATCCGCGCGGTGGTGAATACTGACGCCTTCAAGACGGCCTTGGCCACGCTTGCCATGGATCCGGCCGGCGAAACGCCGAAGGAATTTGCGCGACTGATCAAATCCGATTTCGACCATTGGGGACCAATCGTGCAGGCCTCCGGCTTTACGCCAGAAGATTGAGGCGGGTTATGAACAACTCAAGCGCCACGCGCCGGTACCGAACGCCAGACCAGATTCTCGGCCCCCTACTTCCCAACGGGACACACGGCGGTCCCGCAAGACGACCTGACCTCGGTCAAAGGGATCGAAGGGCATGCCCAGGGAGAGATTATCCAGATCACCGGAAGGGTGCTCAACCTTGATGGCGAACCCGTTCGCAATATCCCCATTATCGTGTGGCAAGCCAACACCTTCGGTCGTTACGCGCACGGCAACGACCCCAATCCCGCCCCGCTGGATTTCAGCTTCGTGGGTTGCGTCGGCATTCGATCAGATGACGAGGGGTTTTATCGGATCAAGACCGTCAAGCCCGGCGCATATCCCGCAGGACCGGACTGGATGCGCCCGCCGCACATTCACTTCGAGATTCACGGTCGGTTCGAGCGGCTGATCACCCAGATGTATTTTCCTGACGAGCCGCTCAATGCCTGCGACAGACTGCTTAACGCCGCGATACGTCCGGATTTGCTGGTGGCAAAGCCCGTTCCTTCGGAAGACGGATGCGATCACCGCGCGCTAAATTTCGATATCGTGCTGTCAAGGGGCTAGAGGCTGCTAAACAGTAATACTTCGAAGCTTCACGAGTTTAGGGGAAGACCGAATGTCCGCATCGGATTAACAGCGCCGGTTTCGGCCGCGGGCAGTCAGGGCCGGCCTACCCTCAACTTCGGCAAGACCGGGCACCGCAAGGGCGGTCGCGAAGGGCCAGACGCAGTCGTAGGTTTACTCGCTTTCAGCCTGCACCATTCCCGGCGATCTGACCCCGAAACTGGCTCGCATAGGGACTATTGTGGAACGCGCGAGGTCGTGTGCACCACCATCAACCAGCGGCCGCCGGTGTTCTCGAACATGTTCGTGGTCAATGCCGTGAAGACTGCAGTCTCGCCGTTTTTCAGTTTGCCTCGAACCTCCTCAAGACCCACGACCCAGGCAACGTTTCCTTTGATGCGAATCTGCGGGTCCTGCATCGATACTGAGATATCGGCAAAACGGTCAAACGTCGCTTCCCAACTCTTCCTCACGGCGGCCCAGCCGACAATCGGTGCTTTGCTCGCGGGATGAACCGCGATCACATCTGGCTCGTGCGCCCAGATCGTGTCCATCGCGGCGATATCGCGCGCAGATAACGCCCGATCAAATACGTGATTGGCGGCTGCGATGGCCGCGCTCTCCGCGCCGGTTTCGGCGCGTGGCGCGGCCGCATCGAGGATCGCGAGCACGATAAAACCAAGTGTTGCGGCGATCGTTCGGATCAGCTTGTTCGACATGGTGACGTCCTCACTTTTCCATCGGGAAACCGTGCCGCGTCGTATTGCGGACAGCTAGGTCAGTTTGCTACTGTTCGATGATCAAAATCGGACAGCGACGAATGCGGCGCGAGGTCGGCTTGCCAGCCATTGAAGGGGTTTGCTACTTCAATCGTCGGTTCCCAGAATTGGGAATCGAGCCGCTCTCCTTGTCTGATCTGTTCAGGCGTGTCCCGCCGGATCATTTCGACCATCCGCAGCGTCCTGCCTTTCATCTTTTGATGCTGTTCTCATCGGGGGCGACCACGCATTTCCTCGACTTCGAGCGTTTGCGCTGCACGGCGCGGACGCTTCTCCATGTTCGCCCCGGCCAGGTGCAGCAGTTCGTGCCCGGTGCCGAGGCGGAGGCGACGGTTCTTCTCTTTACGCCCGAGTTTGTTCTGCCAGATGGAGCGGCGAACCATCCGCTGGTCCCGGGCTCGGCGCTCGAGCATGCGGCGCCAAGTGGAGCGATCAACCTCGATGCGGATTCGTACGAGCGCGTTCACGCCGGGTTTGCGACGATAACTGATGAGTATAAACGGAGTGATGGCTCGACGATCTGCGCAAACATCCTGCAGCACCAGCTTCACGTCCTGTTGTTGCAGGTCGCTCGCTGCTCGGATCGGCATGAATCCTTATTGATTTCGAGCTATCATCGGACAGTCCGGCATTTTCTGACCGACCTTGAGGCCCGCTTCATGCGGACGCGGCGTGTCGAGGACTATGCCGACAGGCTAGGCTGTTCAACCAAGGCGTTGCGTCGCGCGTGCGTTGCCGTTCGCGGTGTTCCGCCCAAGATGATGATCGAGGAGCGCGTCATCCTCGAGGCAAAGCGACTCATTGCGTATACTGCGTGGCCCATCGAGTCGATTGCGGAGGCCGTCGGATTCGGCGAGGCGACGAACTTTGTGAAATTTTTTCATCATCATGCGGAGATGTCTCCGTCACAATTCCGAATGCAGTTTCCAGGCCGTACGTCCGACAAAATCAAGGTGGTCCGAAACTGACAGCTGGCTGTTAATCGGAAAGGGCCCAATGACCGCTCAGCGTCAATCGCGTCGGTGTAATGCTCCCGCGATGACTCCCGGTCAGCCCCGATGAGCAGACATCTTAAGTGCCCATAACAAGATCTCAAGCGGGCCACAAGCGGGCATAGCTGCGGGATGTCCTGTCAGTGATTGGTCTCGTTCGGTCTTCGGATCAGAGACATGTCCGAGACGCGGGTAGTGATGGGCAATCCATGCTGTCTAAGACCACTCCATCCGACCCATAACCCGACGAGGCCGAACAAACTGGCCGCAGGAAGAACCCAGGTCATCCTTCTGGCGCCGAACGCAGCGGCCATCGCAGCGCAAAATACAGCGACCAACACGATAGGAAGGACATATGGCCAGTTTCCGACAACTCCGTCCAACCCCCTTCGGCCAATAAGCAGTAGCGCAATCACTCCGAAGCAACTCATGCCTAAAAGGAGGACATTCCCGCCGATGTCCAACACAAGACTTACCCCGTGCTGTGGGATGGATCGGCCCCCGAGCATGTGTTCGTAAAGACGAACGCCCGAAGCATAGGTCATAAGAAGACAGAACAACCCGAATACTAAGCCGACCGTCTTGAAGAGAGGCCTTGCTGTGTGTACTTCCATGCCGGGCACACATCGCGCCTGTGAGGCGTTATCGAAAACAGCCTTAGTTCTCGGCGAAAGAATCGAGGAGCGCACGAAACCGCTTCCTAATCTCGTCCGCTTGGTAAACGTATTTGCGACTAAATTCTAAATTCAGAACGCCGTATTCCGCGCCGGTGTGCTCGGCGAGAGTGCAGTAAGGATTCTTGTCGGAGATCTTGTTGCAGGCAAAAATCAGAGGTCCCTCGGTCGTACCTCTCATAAATAAATCGGAATCCGCCTGGCATAGCTTGTAATCGGATTCGACCTCTCGAAACTGACCTTGGCTTTTCTGTTCACACCGACTCTCCCACTGTCGCTTTCGCTCGGAAAATCCAACTCTTCCTGTCCTCCTCGGATCGTTGCGCTCAGCTGATCATGGAAGCCGTCGCGATATGGATGCTCAATAAATCCATCACCATTGTTCGCGTTCCTAGGCGTCAAGCCGGGGAGCAGGACGTGAATTTCGAACGTCGTCGTTAGAGGATTGGGGGCGACAGCTGACCGATCTAGATCCACGAGGTTTGTGCGGCACCTTGTATACTTTTTTGCCAAAAGGGATCAAAACCACCGTGGTGCTACTGGACGGATGCTCAAGCAGTTGATCTGCGCTAAACGCATTCCGTTGTACCATCTCTGCAAATGACCCCCGCTTATTCAAAAGTGGATCTGGATTGCCGGGATGAATAAACAATCGGTAACTGAGGAATAGGCCCGCTATCAGCACCGCGACCGCGGAGGAAATGACCCACTTCATCATGTCGGATGTTTCGGCGTGAGTCTCGCGGTATTGCCTACGTCCAAATTCGGGCATGTTCCCTGCTCGGCTCGCCTCCACTGAGGCACACCTTCTTGGTTGCAGTTGGTTAGTCCGTCAACCAAGAACCGGGCAATTACTCAATTTTCCATGAACAGCGAGGTCCGCTGTGGGGCCAACAACCGACATCGGCATTTTATCGCTGCTATCCAAATTCACATCGGAGTTTGCTTTCCACTTCCACGGAGGGCTTGGGTCAATTCCCGGACATCCTTTAGCTCTTCGAGACCATCGACGAGTGACATGACACGCTCTGCGCCGGCCTTGCCAACCACAGGGACCGCAAAGTTCATGAACTTGCGTTCCAGCGACGATCTTGAGAGCGGACGTTCCGCGTCGCCTTCAGGAACTTCCACGGTCTCGCGCAAGGCTTGACCATCTGTGAATACAAGTTCGATGCTTGCGCCGCGCCCCTTGGGGAATTTCGCCATCAGTGCTTCTCCGGTCTTCACCGACGTCTTTTCCACCAGCGCCATCACGTCCCGCGCACGCCAGCGGTCCTTCTCGAATTGGCTGGCCGTCACATCGCCGTCTAGAAGAGCCATGGCAAGGCAGACGGGAAGGCTGTGATCTGCGGTACCCCTTGTCTGCGGCTTGAATTTTGGGGGATCCGCGACGCGCTCGATTATTCCGGGATAGGTCTCAACCGTGATCGCCTGGATGTCTTGTACGCGATCGCGGATCTTCGCGGAGAGCGCCGCACCCCCTTCTGCCACCGCTTGCAACTCGATTTGAATGGGAAAGCGTTTGAATGCCACCCGCGGTAGCCGGTATCGCGCCAGCTCGAGGTCAACGGCAAACCCCTCCTTGATGGGCTTCATTTTCGACGCCAGCCATTCCAACGTGCCGGACGGGCCCGTAAAACCCTGCGCGGCGAGCCGTGTCGCGAAAACGCCGTCAGCCGCAGTAGCGGCAAGTCCCATGGCTTTCATCATGCTGATCGCGCCACTATTGACAACAAAACTCGTGAAGCCACGGGCGCCCGAAATTCCAACCGCGTTGGCGATGGCTTCCCTGGGGAGTCCCCAGATCTTGCCCGCAATCAGAGGGATGCCATAGGCGGCCGCACACAAAGGATGGAAACCACGCTCGATAAAGGAAATGGCGTCATTGACGCGCATGCTGGCCTCGTAGCCAGCGACCATCGCCTCCATGAGATCACGGCCGTTTCGTCCATTCTCTTCGCAAAGCGCAATGGCCGTCGGAAGCAGCTCGCTCGGATGAAGGGGCTCGGTGCCGATATAGGTATCGTTGAGGTCGAGGGAGCGGACCAGGAGGCCGTTGACGAACAATGCGCCTTCAACCGTAGCGGGGCGCGGATAGCCGATCACGGTGGCTGTATTGCCCTCTCCGAAGGTCTTGCGGACGGTCCTCTCGGCTATATTTGCGGGCTCGCTTCCTACGGATCCGAATGCGCATCCGAGCGTATCGAGAAGCACCCGCTTGGCCGCGGCGATAACGTCCGCAGGCAGCGCTTCATACTTGATGGAGAGGGCAAATTCGGCGAATTTCTGTTCAAGGGTGGCTTTCTGCCGATCGCCCTCGCCGGCGGCAAGCGCTGAACCGACGAAACGATAGCCGTCAGACCGAACGTTCGCCAGAAGCAGGCTTGCGGAAATGCCGGCAGCGGTTCGCCTCAGAAAGTCACGTCGCTTCATGAATGCCTCCGATATTAATTTGCTGCAACAATAGCGACCAGGATGCGCGGGTTGGTCACCCGCCGACGCAAGCGACAGAGACTTGAACGAAGTCGCGAAAAGTCTGGCGCGAAGGCCGACTGCTTGGCCGCAGCCTTCGCAATTCAAACCAACATCAATTTTTGAGAATAGTTTTGTGCCTACCGACGGCAATAGGCTGCCAATTCTTGTAAGCGGCGATTTCGGAAGGTCGCCGCTTTTTGGGCAGCTCTCGGTCAGGCAAATAGCTTGACCATGTGGGGACGCTACGCTGATTTCATCCCAGTGTCTGTAGTGGCGAATGTCTCTGATGGGTCAAAGGCTGCCTTAGCCAGGCTCAATGCACTGTTCGGCTTCTTCTCCCGAAAGCTGACACCTCAGTCTTCTGCGCGAAAGGCAGCCACGGGCCAACAACGGAAGTCGAAGTACGCTCATTTTGTCATCTCACCGCGCATCAGAACGCTCTTCAGTTCGCTGAGGCAAAACTCAAAAACGACATTTGCGCGGGGTATCTTGCGAAGATCGCGGTGTGTGTAAGACGGAACAGTGAATAGTTCAATTCTGGCAACGGACCAAGCACGCAGACAAGTTCTTCGTCAGCGGCCGCATACACTGCCGGCAATGGAGCGATACCGGCGCCAGACTTGATTGCTAGGTGTACGCTGGGAATATTGCTGCAGCGCACTGCGATCATCGCCGTTGGCGCATGCGTCTTCATCCACCGCGCGGCTGGTAGTGCCTCAACGCGCGGGTCGTGAAGCCACGGAGGTCTGCTGTGGGTCAACGGCAGCGGTCGAGCCGAGTGCAGCTCGGCGTCCGGCTTACCAGCGACAGCGGACATCACGCAGCTGAACCGCTCTTCGGCTCTGCGCCAAAACCATATCAACCTGAGTAGGCACCTTGGCTGATCTGTCGTATAACTCTGAGCCGAGAGGCCGTCGTATGTTGCAAGATCGCCCAGCCCGGATCGAACGGAGATTGGCGGCAATATTGGCCGCTGATGTGGCGGGCTATTCTCGGCTGATGCACGACGACGAAGAGGCGACGCACGCACGTCTGACCTCACTACTGACGGATGTTATTCATCCGGCTATCGCGGAGCACGGCGGTCGCATCGTGAAGAACACCGGCGACGGGTTTTTGGCTGAGTTTCCGAGCGCAGTCAAAGCGGTCCGAGCTGCTATTCAGTTCCAGACCGGCACTAAGGAGCGTACAGCCGTTGATGTCGAAGACAGACGCATCGCCTTCCGCGTGGGCATCATATTGGCGACCTGATAGTCGAGCCTCATGACATCTTCGGCGACGGCGTCAACATCGCCGCTCGGCTTGAGAGCATTGCAGAGCCGGACGGTATCTGCATCTCGTCTTCTGTCTACGATCAAGTGCAAGGTAAGGTGGGAACGGAGTTCGGGGACCTGGGCGAGCAGCACCTCAAGAACATCACGCGCCCGGTCCGCGTCTATACGGTTGCTACGAGTGGCTCACCCGACGCGGCGACATCATCTGACAGCGCATGGACTTCGACTTGGTCGCCTCGTCTTTCCATCGTTGTGCTGCCATTCGCTAACCTCAGCGGTGATCACGCACACGACTACTTTGTTGACGGAGTGACCGAGAGTTTGACTACAGACTTGTCGCACATCAGCGGCTCACTTGTTATTGGCCGACACACGGCATTCACTTACAAGGATAAAGCGGGTCGGTCGTGAGTTAAACGTGAACTACGTGATTGAGGGTTCGTGCAGCGAGGTGGAAATCGACTTCGCGCCAACGTTCGGCTTGTAGACGCAGAAACCGGCTCGCATCTTTGGACGGATCGTTTCGACAAACCTGTCGCCGATCTATTCGAAATGCAGGATGAAGTCACCGCACGAATTGCTAATGCGCTCGACGCCCAGCTTGTCGAAGCCGAGGCGCGGCGCGCCGAACGTTCTCCGCATCCCGATGCTCTAGATTTGTGTTTCCAGGGTCGTCATTTTTTAAATCAAGGACTTACAACCAAGTACCTATCACATGCTCGCCGCTTTTTCGAACGGGCGTTAGCGCTCGATCCGGAGAATATCGAAGCTCTAGTTGGCATTGCCATGATACAAACAATAATCGTGACGAATTTCATGCTCGATGACCGCGGCGCGCGCCTCGCTGAGGCGGAAGCGACGCTTATCAAGGTCTTGTCGATGGCGCCGCGCCACGCCCGGGCTCATGGTGTTTTGGCTGGTTTGCGAGCGTTCACTAATCGCGCAGCGCAGGCAATCGGAGAATTCGAGCAAGCGCTGGAGCTCGACCGCAATTTGGCCGACGCGCACGCGTTGCTTGGATTTGCGAAGGTCTTCATTGGTCGAGGCCCGGAAAGCGAAGCTCATATCCGGCATGCGCTCCGACTTTCCCCACGCGACATCAGTGCTTTTCGGTGGATGCACTTGCTCGGCGTTGTGAAGATGATCCTTGGTGCCGACACCGAAGCGGTCGAGTGGTTGCGCCGGTCTCTGGAAGCCAATCGAAATTTCCCAATTGCGCATTTCCAGTTTGCTGCCGCACTCGCCCTCTCCTGGTCGCTAGACGAAGCGCGAGCCGCTGCGCAGGCCGGGTTTTCATTTGATCCAGACTTTACGGTACGCCGGACGAAAGGGCTCTTCCTAAGTATTGACCCGACCTTTCGTGCCGGCAGCAAGCGCATCCGCGATGGAATGCTGATGGCTGGGGTGCCCGAAGACTGACCTCGCGTTGGCCCAGAAGCGGCTGATGAATTCCTAATTAAATGGCCCCGACGTATTCCCGCCGGGGCCTTTAAGATCGTCAGGCCGGGTACATCCGCCGCGCCTTCTGATCACTGATGTCGCCGATTACCGCACCGATCTGGTTCAGAATGTGGCAGAGGCTGCGACGTTGGTGTGATTACATTCGGCTCGAAAGCGCTCGGACGCAAACTCGCACCTGCGCCCCTCCGTGCGCCGCCTGCGTTCAGCCGCCAACACCTTCTTCGCCTCCATATCCGAGATGATCCGATCAATCTCGGCGTCGTCCAGCGTGCGCCTGATCCGCAATACGATGGACAGCACCATCACGACATCACCATAGAACATCAGCAAATCACGCGCGGCGACATCGCAGTGCGCGATGAACGTCTCGATTGCTTCCTCGCTCTTGCAGGACAGTGGGGCCAGTTCGCGCGCTTTCCTGAGATCATCGACCGGCGGCTCAGGCTCGCTGTCGCCCAACAGCTTTGCTTCGGCAGCCCTGCCGGCCATCAGCTCGATGCACCGGCGCTTACACCATCCTTCAGTCGAGACGATCCACTCATAGTTCGCTTCGCAAGCCCGCGCGGTATGGCTGACGTTCCTTGCAAACCTGCGCTATGGCACTGCACGTAATGGTTGTATATCTTAATTTCCGATAATTGTCCTTATCGGAAGTATTCTGCATGCCCCCTTTTCCTGCCGTCCTTGGGCCATCCCCTTCCCTTCCCGGGATGCTTGGCCCGGACTTAGACGCAGCCATCGGCTACGCGACGGCCGAGAAGGCCCCAGCTACCCGAAGGGCCTACCAAACTGACCACGGGCTGTTTGTGGCCTGGTGCGAGGCCAAGGGCCTATCACCTAGCCTTCCGGCCGCCGCCGAGACAGTGGCGGCTTTCTTGGCCGCCGAAGCCCAGGCCGGGAAAAGACCTTCCACGATGGGCAGGCGCCTCGCCGCGATCCGCTACTTTCACAAGCTGGCGGGCGTTCCCACGCCAACGGACGCGGAGGCCGTCAAGGCGACCCTCCGGGGCATTCGTCGTTCGGTAGGTTCGGCGAAGGTCCGCAAGGCGCCGGCGATGGCGGAAGACGTCAAAGCGATGATCGCAGTATCTCCTGATACGCTTCGCGGAAAACGGGACCGCGCCTTGATCCTGCTTGGCTTTGCCGGGGCATTCCGCCGCTCCGAGCTAGTGGCGCTGGATGTCGCGGATATTGAAGAAGTCGAGTTGGGTCTTCGTGTGATCATTCGACGGTCGAAGACCGACCAGAATGGCCAGGGCTCGACGATCGCCGTGACGCGCGGCACGGTCGCTTGCCCGGTGAGAGCGTTGCGCGAATGGCTGAGTGCCGCCGGAATAGAGAGTGGCGCTCTATTTCGCCCGATCAACAAGCGAGATCGGGTCAGTCAAGCCAGGCTGACGTCGCGCTCCGTCGCTAGCATCATCAAAGAGATGGCCCGCAGGATCGGCTTAGATGCAAGCGCTCTTTCCGGGCATTCGTTGCGATCCGGCTTTCTGACCTCCGCCGCTGCGAACGGCGCCTCCGTTTTCAAGATGATGGATGTGAGCCGCCACAGATCCATTGAGACGCTCCGAGGTTACATCCGCGATAGTGAACTCTTCAAAGACCATGCCGGAGCGGGATTACTCTAATTGGGTAAGCGCGATTTTCTCCGCACGATGACGCCCGCGCTTTTGACGGATGGCCTTCGTATCGAGGGCGGCATCTGACCCGTTCAGGCAGCGGCGGTTTTGGGGAAGTTGAAGGGCAGCAGGTCGGTGATATCGGCGTCGTCGGCGCGCTGAGGCAATTCGGTGAGCACGTGGCGCAACCAGGCTAACGGCTCGACGCGTGAGGCGCGGCAGGTCAGCATCAGACTGTAGACGACGGCACTGGCCCTGGCTCCCTCGACGGTGTCGCTGAACAGCCAGCTCTTTCTGCCAGTGGCAAAGATTCTGATATCGCGCTCCAGGAGATTGTTGTCGATCGGCATCCTGCCGTCTTGCGTGTAGCGCGTCAGATATGACCATTGGTTCAGAGTGTAGGATACGGCATCGCCAAGCTTGCTGTCGGGCAAGACCTTCGGGGCGATTTGATCGAGCCATTCCTTGAGGGCGTTCAGGACGGGAATGCTGTGTTGCTGGCGGAAGCGGCGAATGCATTGATCTGGCGTTTCGCCTCTGTCTGGTTTTTCGTCCCGCGCCTGCCTTTCAACCCGGTAAAGCTGTTCGAAGAACCGCAGCGCCTGCTCTGGCGGGCCGCCGCCCTTCTTCCTCGCCTTGAGGGCATCGACAAAGCGCCGTCGGGAGTGGGCCATGCATCCAATGTGGGTGGTCCCTTCCAGCGTGCGCCATGCGGTATAGCCGTCACTCATCACGATGCCACGGTAATCGCCGAGGAAGGCCTGCGGGTGGATCTGGCCGCGGCCCGGCTGATAATCCAGAAGAACGATGGGCTCGTGACTGCCCTGGCCGCTGCGATAAGCCCACATGTACGATGTGCTGGTGGCTTTTTTGTCCTTCTCCTTCAGGACCTGAACCGTCGTCTCGTCGCCATGGATGAGAGGTTGCAGTCTGAGCCGCAGCTTCAGGGCGTCTGAGATGCGATGCAGATGCTTCTCGCTCGAGCCGATCACCCAGTGACCCAAAGCGCCGCGGCTGACAGGAACACCTGCGCGTTCGAAGGCCTGCGCCAGACGGTAGAGCGGCGTGCCATCGACATATTTGTGAACCAGCGCGAACGCCAGCGTTGAGGCCGTGGCAACGCTGCCCGGCAAGGGCTGCGTCGGCATCGGCGCGGTCACGACAGGGGCATTGATCCCGGTGCGATCGCAATGGCGGCACCCATATTTGAAGCGCACATTCTGTAAAACCTTCGCCTTCACCTCGATATGAAGTTGCTCGGTGACAGTCTCGCCCATGCGATGCATCTGGCCACGGCAGCAAGGACACGCCTTCTGATCGTCGGGCAGGTCATACTCGACCCGCTCACGCGGCAGGTTCGCCGGCAGCGGTCTGCGGCCGCGCTTCTTTCCCGTTGTGCTTTCGACGGGTGGCAAGCCCGTGTCCGGAAGTTCGGCGATATTGTCCGTTTCGCTGCCGGCATCATCCTCGTCGGCGGCCTGCTCGGCTTCATTGAACAGACGGTCGACGTGCTTTTCGCTGCGCGGCGCAAAACGATGCAGGCGTGCCAGCGCCAGTTCTTCCTCGAGCCTGACGACGCGCTCCGTGAGCTGACGATTCTCCACCTGCAGCGCAGCAATGCGCGCCAACAGCGCTTCGACACTCGGTTCGCCGGTTCGATTCATCGGATTCTTGAATCTGAACCGTACCGACGCGTCAACCGCTCAAGTCGAGAGCTCAGCCGGCAACCTGATATTGCCGCACCGGATGGCGGACCATCGCATCGATATCGATGCCGTCAAGGATCCAGTGCAATTGCTCGGTCGTCAGCGTGACGACCGCCTCCTGGCGGCGCGGCCATCGGAACTTGTCCTCGGTCAGCCGCTTCAGGACCAGCACAAAGCCGGACCGGTCGAAGAACAGCAACTTCATCCGGTCGCAACGGCGATTGCAGAACGCAAAAACCGCCGGAGCGAACGGATCGAGCGCCATCGTCTCCTGGACCAGAACCGCAAGGCTGTTGATGCCAGCCCGGAAGTCGATCGGCTCACGGTGCAGATAGACCTGCAGGTCACCGCCCAGTCTGAACATGGCCCAGGGCTCCGATGATCGCCGTCAATGCATCCACATCGCCGCATTCCAGCGCGACCTTCACGCCGTTCGGCAGCGACGCGCTCACTTTGGCCGGAGAACAAAAAGCTGTAGTCCCCTTGGGTTCCGACCCGCGCACTTCATCGCAAGCCGCCGGCAAACCCATCATCGCCACGCTGCTCCCCCGCGACAGGGCGCGATCGGAAGCCCCCTCAAGTTGAACCGGGATGAACGCCGATGGGGGAGACCGCGGGAGAGACCTGGTCGCGGTGTGCTTCTTGATCCATTTCCGAAGCAGGTTCGCGTTGACCCCGTGTTCGAGCGCAAGTCTCGATACCGAAACGCCAGGCTCAAGACAACTCGCGACAAGACGCTCCTTCGATGCCGCCTCGTAGCGCCGGCGACCGTTCCGACCAACAAGCCTGACCCGCAGTTTCTGATCATCGTCTGCCATCACAAGGTGTCCACCTATTTTGGTGGACACCTCATGCATCAGAGCACTCAAAAGCAAAAGGTGCAGGGAAATTCGCGCTTACCTAATTGGCCTGCAATGGACAATCTGAAGAAGATCGCCCCTCCCCGTTTCCCATCCCATGTGACGCGGGTTACAAACTTACCCCATCATCGCCGCGAGTAATGAACCCAAGCCCCGGTAGACCGCGCGCCACATAAAAGTTAGCTCCTGAATGTTAGAAAATAGAGCTAACACTTGGCCAAACTAATTCGCTCCTCAGTGAGAGAAACGCAGAGTGGTGTTGGCAGCCCGTCGGGCCGAAGCGCCGGGCCCCAGTAGCTGGCGAATCGACAAGAGATTCTCACGGGTGAGAATCCCGGTGAGGACTCCATGCCTTGGAAGCTTAAAGGCGTGCCCGGAACGGTTCGAACGTCCCCCTCAGATTGGTAATCAGAAAACTTTCCGGCTGGAGATTGCCCATGCCGTTTCGCCGCGGAAGCCGGCACTACGACCGGCCCCGCGGAAGGCGTTTACAAGCGCATTCTAGAGGCGGTTCGCGCCGTTGTTCCTTTCCAAAGTTCAACCCAACCATGCGTGGCGTTATACGTTCAAGACATACGGCTACGAAGCGGGCTTGGACCATCTGACGCTCGATGCAATTTGCGGGCATTCGGCTAAGAGTAAGGGCGACGATTACACCAAGGTCACCCTCAAGAAGCGGATCGAGGCGATGGCCTCATTCCCCCGACACAACGTCGCTGGCACAACGCCATCGGCGGCAGCATGAATACGCAAGTTCGCGAGAAGGCGCGTCGACCTCGAAAGGCTGAACGAATGTCGCAAATTTTAGCGACGGGATTGCGGTCCTTCAGGCTGCTGTTTCGCCCAGCATTCTTTCTTCAGTGCCATTACTGCTGTCCGCAACAAGAGCGCCCAAATGGGACATGAGTGAATCTCTTGATACCTTTTGTGAAAGCTCTCCATTCGATCCCTTGACCGAATACATGTGATTAAGCTTTCGTCTAACGCTCACACTTTCTTGTTCCTCAAAATCTTGATCGAGGATTTGGCGCATTTGAACGTCATTGAGCGCGACTATGCCGTCCTTACCGCAGACGAGTGCGGTAATACAGTCGCCATAGTTCTTGACCAAATGTTGGTACTCAGTCTGGTGATCACGCCGAAAATTGAATGACCACGGTCCTTTTCTACTGCGGCTGAACTTAATATACAGTGGCGACTTCCCGTTCAGCAGATAAAACCCCTGAACGCCCACAGCGAGCTTTTCTATGGAAACTGCTTTTCCATAGTGATCGACTATGTGAGTGAGCACACTTCCGTAGTACCGGCCGTAATCGGGGAGCATGTTACCGCCTATTCTGAATGAATTTCACGGAATGGCCGTTAATTTTGTAAAACAGCCGCGCGTCTCCGTAACTGTTGTAATAGATTTTAAGGTGGTGGCGTGCGCCGGGCCGAGGCCCCCGTGTAAATTCGTTGTTGGAGAAAATGCTTTTGCGTCGGCGGATGGTGCGTATCTCTTCATCTGTGTACGACTTTGACTTTGCGCCAAACTCGCTTGCCGGATGAAAACATATTGCCCCATCCTCAAGGCGGGCATCTTCGCTGATGTATTCCAGAACATAGCTCGGAAACAATTCTGCGGGCAGCGCACCGTGAAGCTTCTGCAGCTTGTCAATATCAGTTAGGCCGTCTTCGAGCATGATGGCTTCTGCCTCATTCTCTGCATGCCTAAAGATACCGAAAGACATCTCGCCATCCTCGAAATCTACTGAAGAGCGATCGATCGACGCTGGCGATGTAGGGGTCGTCTTGTGATCTGCCAACCACACGGGAGCGCCTTTACCCGATCGGACCGCATCTACTGCGAGCTTGTGAAACATAAAGCATTTGTTCCAGGACTCGATCAGCTCTGCTGGTATCCAAAGTTGAAAGGATTCTTTGTACTTGTTGCGTGACCCAAACATTCGTGCCCGCTGAATGTACGTATCTTGAGCAAATTTTCCCTTCACACTGCGTGTAAAATACATAGACAACAGGTTCTCAAAAGTTACCCCACGGGAGATGATGTTCCCGCCTACACCAAATGAGAAGAGGCTAGTTGGGCGCAAGACATCGGCAACGCTTTGCTTTTTACCCTTAGAATTAACGATGACGATCTGATGCTTGTTGATGTTTCGAAGCACAAACTCAACAATCGAATGAGGAGTCTCCTTATTGTAAAGCGGAGCGTACTTTTCCAACAGCTTGCAATAGGATGCGAAGTTCTTGCTCTGGGGATCAGTCAATACCTCAATGGTCGACCGCAAGACCTTTACGTCTTCGTTATGTTCATCGATCTTTCCGCTTGTATGAACAAGCATGGAAAAGTTCTCTGCAAGCCCGCGCTGATACTGTTCAGCGACGCCGCACATGAAATGAAGCACAGCGTTTCTAATTTCAGTCCTTTCATTCCCCTCATCTGCTGCGAAGAGAAATAGCTTGTACTCGGCCTTTCCATCTCGCGGGAAGAAAAACTCCTGCCCTACATACGCCGCATGAGGTTTGAAATTCACCCACTTCCAAGTGTCGTTATCGAACGTGTTATTGAGGTCCAGTCTCGCTGGAGTGGCCGTTACGCCGATGTAGTGCCCCTCGTCGCCGAGCAGGTCGTAAATTAGCTCGTTGATGCGGGTCCGGTCATCCTGATTGACCTTGCCATTTGGTGAAGCGTAGTCAGCCTCATCATCGATCACTACCAGCTTCTTTAGAGAACGAAGGCTCTCCGAGAGCTTCTCCAAATCCCGCGCATTCTTCTTTGAAAAGATAACCCATTGCTTTCCCTCCAGCGTCTTGGGGTCGTCGGGAAGCTCTGAGAATTGCTTTGGGGACGGACTTAAACCGGCGCTTCGGAAACGAGATAGGTTCTGATTTAGAAGGTCGACACTGTCGGTAAGAAGATTGATGATGACATCAAATTTCTCATCTAAGAGTCGCGCATTCAAGGCAATCATCATTTCGGTTTTACCGCTTTGCGGCTCGCCAAAGATGACAAACGATTTCGTATCCTTGGAGAGGTTTTCGACGGCGTGTTCGACCGTCGTTTCGATCTCCGAAGTGACCATACCCTTGGCGTTCAATGCGCGAATGCGCTCGTGATATTGGTTCGTACCAACATTGCCGACTACTCTTGACCAATCCATATCTGCCCCTTTCCTCGAAAGTTCTACCCAAGGCGGAGATGCTACTTCTTGAAAGTCAGGATCACCTCACGACGCATCCTCGTATCCAAGGGAGCGGGGAGCGATGCCTTCGTGGGTGGCGGTAGGTATCTTCGATTTGCCGGGAGGTTCCGAGTGCGCCGCGCCACCAATGCGAGGCCGCTCAACTCCGCAACCGACCGTACAATCTCGGAATTTCGAACGAAGGTCCCCCTCACCGTCGAATCGCCTACTACATAAATGGCTTCGCCACGCTTTTTCAGCACTCTGGAGACTTCGGATAACGAATCGCGCATATCCCAGACATAGCGAGATAAAATCGCGTTGTTTCGGGCGCTAAGCTTTGGCTTTAGGCCTAGATCGGCAATCACGGCTCTCACAGCTTCATCGTCCAACGCGCCCGCATGTGAGAGCTCAGAACCAACGCTCGCCGCCCTAGTATCGCGCAGCTCGTCAATGTTGTGACCCATCCATACGAGTGAGAACTTAGAGCATCGTATGTAATCGATCGCGTTAAGGTACGGCGGCGACGTGAGCACTAAATCGAACGAGTTCGATGCAGCGGTCAACTTCCGAGCGTCACCGAGAATTGTGGTGGGCTGCGGACCCCGGTTCTGGGCGTCTGGTGAAACGCAGTTTTTCGCAACATGAGATACAGCGGCCGGAAAGCCATCGAATGGTTTTACCGGTGCTCGATGGAACGCTTTGTGCGGCCTGCTATGCGATAGGTCCATTGCAAGCGATGCGCCGCTGCTTTTGGTGATGATCAGGCGAGAAAACGCTCCCCACAGGGCATCTCTTATTGGTTGACGGCGCACACGCCCAATTACAATCGCGAGGGCCGCCAGCTGCCGCCGCGCATACTGGTCAAACCAATACCGCAAAAACTGTCGCGTCTCTGCGCTGCAGTCCGATGGATAGGCAGAACCATACGTGACGTTGTCAAAGATCGATTTCGCCTTGGCTAAAGCGTTTGCCCCCGCATCAACTATCTCCTGCTGATCCGTTGCTGTTGTCCATACTTTAGCTAATAAAACCGCTAGAGGGTCGACGTCGACGCCGGTGGCGTAGTGGCCGTGCGCTCGAGCCATGGCCAGTACCGTTCCCGAACCCATCATAGGATCTAAAACGCGCATAGGCTTTTGAGCTGATGAAAGGGCGCTCAGCGCAATCCCTGGGGCCATCCGCGCCGGGAACGGATGGATCGGATGCCGCCCGAGAGTATCAAATACTGTTTGTTTATTTTCGCTCATTAAAAAGCGGCGCAAGAGCAGCACCGCGTCTCCCCCATTGGCAATATGTGGTTGTATCGATTCGACCTAGAATAGCAAGCTTTCCGGATAAAGTCCGAAGTAGACTTGACGATTGAACACGGCTTATCCCCATTGAGCCGAAGCGTTTGCGGTTATCGTGCTTTTGCGACGTCCGCCCGCTCTCGAATTAACGCAAGCGCAGCATTGATGGTCTCAGCCGCCGCTTCGAGCGCAATCATAGCGGCGTGGGCATCGCGACCGGTAAGGTACGGCCCGGGTGGTGGAAGTTTTTCCACGGGCGCGGAGGGAAGGTTGGGAAATTTCTTCCCTGTCGAGATGTCTGCGATACGCCCACCATTCACCCCAAACCAAGCCGCTATGTCGTGCTGTCGATCGCCCCTGGCTAGCATACCTTTGGCAATCATGGCCTCGGTTTCGGTCAACGAGATCCCACTAGCCTCCGCTCTAGGCATACCCACCCCCCGCGATGTGCCGTTGAAGGCTGCACTAAAGCGCCGTTTAACCGGTTAGGCAATGACAAGGCGATACGCTGCTGTGGACTCCGGTGATGGGCGTTTGCGTCTGACACCGGCGTCGACCGTGCCAATCGACCACCGAAAGTGAACCGAAAGACGCGCCCGTTGCCGAAGCCGAATCACTGGTCTTCTCGGCGCGACATCGTCTATGCTCGCAGCTCTTGATTTGAAGGCCGTCCGGCCACGCGGGATCAGTGGCGATAGACTTGCACGAAGTGTCGCGGACGATACCGCTCCGTAGCGATCAACGATTGGATTTAGACCGTGAGAATTAAGGGATTTCGATCGAACAATTTTCGGCGGTTCACGGACTTAGAGATCGAAAATATCCCGAAGACTGCAAGGTTAGTGGTGTTGGCCGGACCAAATGGCTGTGGCAAGTCGTCTGTTTTCGACGCCATGAATCTATTTTATCAGATGAATGTTAAGAATAGCTGGATGGATGATAAGAAATATTATTGGAAACTGATGGACGATCCACTTAGCCGTGAACTCAAGGACTGCGTCGCCGTCTATTTTCACGACATAGCTTCTGCTTGGAGGCCTGGCATACTCTACTTCCGCTCCGCATATCGGAACGATCCCGAATTCTCTTTCGATAGCCTTGAGAGAGTGGGTCCGGCGGTCGATGAGATCCGATTCCGACGAATGATCGAAGGAGATGCTGCTGTTGCCATGAACTATAGAAGGCTGACGTCTGACGCCTTCCAAAACGTATTCGAGCATGCGAAGCCGGAAACAAACATTGGAGAATTTCGCGAAAGCGTCGTTGGTGAAATTCGAGATTCGGTAAACCGCATATTTCCTGATCTCGTGCTAAGGAGCCTTGGCAACCCGCTCTCCGGGGGAACTTTTAGGTTCGACAAAGGCACTGTTTCAGGGTTCGATTACAAGAATCTCTCTGGTGGCGAAAAAGCAGCATTCGATTTGCTGCTCGATATTATCGTGAAGCGCCCAGCCTTTCCCGACGCAATTTACTGCATTGATGAACCTGAAGCCCATATGAATTCGCGACTTCAGGGCGCACTATTGCAAGAGCTACTTAACTTAGTCCCGGAGAGCGGCCAACTTTGGATTTCCACTCATTCCATTGGTATGATGCGTAAGGCACGGGAAATTTATGAGCTTGCGCCCGGTACGGTTGCATTCCTTGACTTCGATGGTCACGATTTTGATAGCAAGGTTGTTATTTCTCCGTCTCGCCCTACTCGCATTTTCTGGGAGAAGGTTTTGCGGGTTGCGCTAGATGACTTGGCAGGCCTTGTTGCTCCTCAAGAGATCGTCGTATGCGAAGGCAATCCAATTGGGGCCGTTCCAGGTAAAAATGCCGAGCATGATGCGAGATGCTACGAGACTATATTCGCTGATGAGAAGCCGGACGTGAAATTTATAGCGGGCGGCAACTCCCATGACGTCAAGTCAGATCGAATGGGATTCCTTGCAGCTTTTCCGATGATTGTAGCTGGAATTAAGGTGCGCAGATTAATTGATGGAGACGATCATGCGCCAGGTGAAGCGGCTCAGATGGTGACGGAGGGCATTAGGGTACTCGGTCGGCGACATCTTGAATCGTACTTATACGATGACGAGATTTTGACCGCGCTCTGCCAATCCGTCGGCAAAGCCGCAGAAGTGCCATTGCTGCTGGCGGAAAAGAAAAACGCTCTTTCTGTCGTGCAAGCGCAGGGTAAAGCACCCGACGACGTTAAGTCTGCTGCAGGACTAATTTACACAAGAGCGAAGCAAATACTGGGATTAACAAAAATCGGAAACGATCAGAAAGCATTTGCGCGAAATGTCCTTTGTCCATTGATCACGCCAGACACGGCTACTTATGCTGGGTTGAAAAGGGACATTTTTGGCGTGTAGGACTCCGTGATCAACTGGAGCCAGTCGCCACACAAATTTTCCAAATGTTGCCGTTACACACTGTCGAAACCGGACGACGGAGGCCCTCGGCGATGTGCCGAGAAGCCGCTGTGGGACCAAGGCATCGTCGGGCAATTGTTGGGGATGCACTGGCAGTAGTGGTCAGCATCTGGCCATGGTCAATGACCATGGAACGACCGCCGCTTTTGCAGACTTCACAAAAAGCCCCCACCGCAACCGGGAGGCCAACGGCGGGTCGATCACTAGGGGATGTTGTCGTTCCTCTTGCCGCCTACAGTCAACGTAAGCCGCTCTAAAAATCCGGCAAACTTTTGAGAGACCGATCGTACCCTGCTAGCCCGCGTTTCCCCCCAGCGGGGTGCCCTCCTCGCTTCCCGTTTCTCTCCCTAGGCTCTCACGCCTTGTGGCTCGGTCTTGCCGGACGCGCTTTGGGTTGGGCTTGCTAGGTCGGGAGGGTGCATATCCTAATGGCGTTTCGCGCACGGGGGCAGACAGGGTGCAAGATGCACCCATTCATCGGATAGCCCCACTTGCGCTAATTTGGCCTCGCCCCGGACAGCCTCTATCGCGGCATCGCCCACGATGGTTTTGCTCACAAGGGTAAACTTTAGTGAGCACCGTACCTGCCGCGGACGTTGGTTGAGCGAGAGCAACCCAAACTGGCTCCCCGCTAAGCTTTCCGGAGAAATTGCGTACTAGACCAATTCGAAGGGTACTAAGAATCGGAGAAAATTCGGTTCTCCCGGCGTCTCGAATGCCTGGTCGGACCAGCGCTCGAACTTCTCCGGCACGAAAAATGGAAGAAAATGGCCGGATTTTCAGCCCGTTTACCGATAGGAGTGCGGGCAAACTTTGGTCGGCTGGCGGGGCGAGAGAGATTCGAACCCGCGGTAGAAACGAGGCCTCAAGCTGGCGGCTGACTCCCGTAAGATCCGCACCTCTCAGATGCGGGGCCGCCTAACGTTGGAAATGGGTGTCGTCCAATGTGTCCCCGGGACGTTCAGTGTTGATGGTCTGGCCACTCGCACCAGCTCGTTTGTTACCTCACCCGTTACTTTTAAGGGCATGGCAGCAAGCTCAGCTTGACCTAAGCTATTGATTTAACTTGGTACAGTTGGGTGGGCTCGAACCACCGACCTCCTGTTCCACAGTGAGGAGCACCTATTCAGAAGTCTCGCTCTTGTTGCCTTGCCGGAATCGTCTTGGCTGTGTACCCAGACGTGTACCCCGGCGGCGCTAGCGACTGCTTGAGGCTGCGAACATTCTTGGTAAGTCATTGATTTTGTTGGTAGCGGGAGAGGGACTCGAACCCCCGACCCCAGGATTATGATTCCCGTGCTCTAACCAGCTGAGCTACCCCGCCACAGGGTCGCGAGGGCCGAAACAAGCCGACCTCGCGAACGCGCGGCATATAAGGAAGGGGGCGGCGGGCTGTCAATCCGAGTTTGGCAAAGCTTCCACCTTCGCCAAGGCTTCCGCCTTCGCTAAAGCTTCGGCGGGACATGTCGGCGGGGGATTTGGGCCTTTTGGCGCTGAATCCGTCATGGCCGGGCTGGTCCCGGCCATCCCGGCCGGCCACAAGAACGTGGATGCCCGGGACGAGCCCGGGCATGACGACGAGATTGGGATGCGGAACAGGCTCCGCCTACGCCAAGGCTTCGGCGCGACGAGCTATTTCGGCCGCACCGTCGGGTCGCCGCCGGGGCTGCCGGGGGGCGGGATGACGGGCATGGCGCCGTTCGTGCTGGGCGCCGGGGCGTGCATCTCGGGATCGACGCCGGAGGGCGGGCAGAGCACGCCGTCCGATTTTGCCAATTTGTCGCCGAGCGGTTCCCGGGACTGGCCGGTGGTGGTGCCGTCGGCCGAGCGGTTCGGGCGGTCCTGCGGCGTGCAATTGGTCGCATGCTGCGGGGATGGCGGCGCGGTCGCTTGCGGCGGCGTCGCCGGGGCGGGCGGAGCCTGCGCGATCGCGCTGCCGGAGGCGGCGATCAGGAGGCTGGCCAGAATGATGTTTGATGTCGTGCGCATGGGAGGGAAACGCGCGGGTCAGCCCGCGTGTTCCGCACCCCCGATCACGATTTGAGGTAGCGGATCAGCGAAAAGTGGCCCATCGGCGGCATCGGGCGACGCTCGGCCAGCGTAACGCCGCCGTGTTTTGCGGCCCAGTCGACCAGGCGCTGCCATGGAAATTCCGGGCGCCAGCCGAGGCGGCGGGCGAGCGGCGCAAACGCGAGCTCGGAGAGTTTGCGCAAACCTTTTTCGGCCCCGATGTGGTTGACCAGGATCAGCTCGCCGCCGGGCTTCAAGACGCGCATGAACTCGTCGAGCGTGCCTTCGGGATCGGGCACCGCGGTGATGACGTATTGTGCGACCACCGCGTCGAAGAAGTTTTCGGGGAAGGCGAGGTTCTTCGCGTCCATCACCGAGAGTACTTCGACATTGCTCAAGCGCATCGCGCGCACGCGCGATTGCGCCTTGCGCAGCATCGGCTCGGAGATGTCGACCCCGCAAATCTTCGTGGTGCGCGCATAGTCGGAGAGCGACAGCCCGGTGCCGACGCCGACGTCGAGGATGCGGCCGCCGATGCGATCGGCCTCGGCGATGGTCGACTGCCGGCCGGCGTCGAACACCTTGCCGAACACGAGATCATAGACCGGCGCCCAGCGGCCATAGGCCTTCTCGACCCCGGCCCGCGAGATGTCTGCTGCCATGCCCCCTGCCCTGCCTAGATTCTTATTTTGCGCATGATCTGTTCGGAAAACCGCTGCACACTTTTCCGGATCATGCGCTTAGCCGCGGACCGCTTCTGCGAGCGGCCTCGTCGTGCTGCTTGCGGCCTTCGCGGCGGCGCTTTGAATGAAGCCGCCGCCGAGCACGCGGGCCTGGCCGCCAGGTGCGTCGTAGAACACGCAGGCCTGTCCCGGCGAAACGCCCTCTTCGCCGGCGACGAGCTCGACCTCGTAATGGCCGTTCGCGCCGCGCAGCCACGCCGGCTGGGGCGCGCGGGTCGAGCGCACGCGCACGAACATTTCGAGGCCATTGCCGATGGCGCGGTCGATGTCGCCATCGCCGATCCAGTTGACGTCGCGCAACACGATGCGGTGCATCTTCAGCGCCTCGCGCGGGCCGACGACGACGCGGCGGTTGGCGGCCTCCAGCCGCACCACGAACAGCGGCGCGGCGGCTGCGATGCCGAGGCCGCGGCGCTGGCCGATGGTGAAATTGGCGATGCCGTTGTGCCGGCCGAGCACGCGGCCGTCGAGATCGACGATGTCGCCGGGGTCCATCGCGTTCGGCCGCAGGCGGGTGATGATGTCGGTGTAGCGCCCGGTCGGCACGAAGCAGATGTCCTGGCTGTCGTGCTTGTCGGCGACGGCAAGACCGAAGCGCCGCGCCAGCTCGCGCGTCTCGGGCTTGGTCATGTCGCCGAGCGGAAAGCGCAGATAATCGAGCTGCTCCTGCGTGGTCGCGAACAGGAAGTAGCTCTGGTCGCGATCGGCGTCGGCGGCACACACCAGCGCGCGCGAGCCGTCGTCGCGGCGGCGCGAGGCAACGTAATGGCCGGTGGCAAGCGCGGTGGCGCCGAGCTCGCGCGCGGTCTTCAAGAGGTCGCGGAACTTGACCGAGCGGTTGCACTCGATGCACGGCACCGGCGTCTCGCCGAGCGCGTAGCTGTCGGCGAAATTGTCGATGACGGATTCGCGAAAGCGATCCTCGTAGTCGAGCACGTAATGGGGAATGCCGAGCTTGGCGGCGACGTCGCGGGCGTCGTGGATGTCCTGGCCGGCGCAGCAGGCGCCCTTGCGATGGGTCGCCGCACCATGGTCATAGAGCTGCAGCGTGATGCCGACAACGTCGTAGCCTTCCGCCTTCAAAAGCGCAGCCGTCGTCGATGAATCGACGCCGCCTGACATGGCAACGACGACCCTGGTATCCTCAGGACGGCCTTCGAGATCCAGACTGTTGAGCATGGGCCTTAAAGCGTTGTGGACGGCGGCGTTGGGCGATCCGCTGGGTGCTTCCGGCGGGACAAAGGCAATCCCCGGGAACCGAGAGTTCCCGAAGGGCGCGGCCTGCCCGGTCGAAAGCGGTTGAGAGCTCTCTCTTTAATATAGGCGGCCTTCCGGTGAAGCAATCACGGACCCCGCAAGGTTTACGGCAATTCTTGCCGGGGAGGCAGAAATGGCGGGGCTTTGGGAGGCTCCGCGGCGGGGCGCGAATTCGTCAACGCATTGATTTGATTGGATAAAATTCCCATCCACAAGGGTGGCCCGCTCCTTGCTACCTCTCATGGCGAAGATGTTTCCAAGGGGTTGCCTGTGGTCGGTCGAACGTCAGATGTCGTGGCAAGCGTGCAAGTCCCAAGCGCGCAGCAAAAGCCTGCCCGGTCGCAAGCGCCGAAAGACACGTCCAACGACTCCTTTGGCTCGCTGGTGGACAGCAACACCCAGGCGATCAGCGACAGCGCGGCGTCCTCCGTGCAGGACTCCCCGCGCCGCACCGATTCCTCGTCCTCCGCCTCCGACAAGAGCCCGCGCGATCGCTCAGCGAGCGACCAGTCCTCGCAGAGCAAGGCCAGCGACGACGCCAACAATTCCGCGCCCGCCAAAAACGACATCAAGAACGACGCCAAGAGCGACGCCAAGAACGACTCGACGGCTGATGCGGCCAAGGCTGATAGCAAGACCAAGGACAAGCCGGAGGCGTCCGACGCCAAATCGGCCGACAAATCTGCGGACAAATCCGACGAGACCAATGCGGACAAGGCCGGCGGCATCGATGGCCTCGCCGCCGCCGTCGATACCGCCGCCGCCGCGCAAGTCGACGCGACGCAGGCCGCCGTACCCGATCCGAATGCACTCGTGGTCGCCGTGCCGGTCGATTCCAACGCGGCTGCAAACCAAGCCGCCGGCTCCGCCTCCTCGCCGCTGACGATTGCCGCCGCCGGCATCGCCGCCAGCGCATCCATCGCAGCGCAGATCGCCGGCACCAAGACCGATACCGCGACGCCGGGCGACAAGAGCGCCAAGACCGCAAGCGCCAAGGTCGATGCCGACACCTCGGCAGTGCTGGCCGATACCGCGACCGGGACCACCGATTCGACCGCGGCCGATGCCAAGACCAATGGCGGCCTGATCGCCGCCGTCGACCAGGGCACGCCAAAAACCTCGTTCAAGGCCGCAGTCACTGCGCAAGGCGCCAGCGACGTCTCCAATATCGGCCAGGACACCGGCAAGGCCAACGCCGCGCAGACCTCGGCGACGGCAGCGTCCGCCAACGCGGCGCATCCGCACGCCGACAAGCCGCCGATCGACGCGAACGCGACCGACGCCAAGGCTGGGACTTCCGACCGCACCGCCGATGCGGCACCGGCGACGGCAGCACCGCATGCCCATGCGGGCACGCAGGCCGCTGTCTCCACCACCGACACCGGCGCGCAGGCGGCCTCGGCCGTGCAGGCGTCGCTGACCAATACGACTTCGGCCGCGACCGCATCGACCGCGACGCTCACGGCGACCGCAGCCACCAATACGGCCATTCCGATCACAGGCGTGCCGATCGAAATTGCCGCCGCCGCACGCGCGGGCAAGACCCGGTTCGACATCAGCCTCGATCCGCTCGACCTCGGCCGCATCGACGTCCGCATCAATGTCGACCGCAACGGACAGGTCACCTCGCATCTCACCGTCGAGAAGCCGGAGACGCTGCAGATGCTGCGGCAGGACGCGCCGCAATTGCAGCGCGCGCTCGACGATGCCGGCCTCAAGACCGGCAGCAACGGGCTGTCCTTCAGCCTGCGCGACCAGAATTCATCGGGCCAGAACTCCGGCCAGAACAACGACAATGGCGGCAATGCCCGCCGGCTGATCGTCAGCGACGAGGACGCAGTTCCCGCGGCCCCGGTCGGGCGCAGCTACGGCCGCATGCTCGGATCGAGCAGCGGCGTCGACATCAGAGTGTGAGGAGTATTCGATCATGACCACCACGAATGCCGCCACCGCCCCATCCGTCGTCTCGGGCACGACCGACCTGCCGAAATCCTCGTCGAACCCGAGCCTGGGCTCGACCACCGGCGCGACGCTCGCCGGCAATTTCCAGACCTTCCTGACGCTGCTGACGACGCAGCTGCAGAACCAGAACCCGCTCGATCCGCTCGACACCAACCAGTTCACCCAGCAGCTGGTGCAGTTCGCCGGGGTCGAGCAGCAGCTCAAGACCAACGACTCGCTGTCCCAGCTCGTCACGCTGCAGCAGACCACGCAGGCGACCCAGGCGCTGGGCTTCGTCGGCAAGACCGCCCTGGTCGACGGCACCACCGGGACCATGACGAATTCGTCGGCGACCTGGCATCTCAACGTGCCCAGCGACGCCACCGTCGACATCACCATCGCCAATGCCAGCGGCCAGACCGTATTCACCGGCAAATACACCGCCGGCGCCGGCACCGACGTTCCATTCACCTGGAACGGCCAGGGCAATGACGGCACGCAATGGCCCGACGGCAAGTACACGATCTCGGCCACGGGCAAGGACGTCGCCAACAACAATGTCGGCATCGCCGCGCAGGTGCAGGGCACGGTGTCGTCCGTCGACCTGACCCAGTCGCCGCCGCTGCTGACCATCGACGGCGCCAGCTACACGCTGAGCCAGGTCAAGAGCATCATCGCGACGACGAGTAATTAAAGGCGGAATGCCGCTGGATATTCGGTGTCGTCCTGGCGAAACCACCGAAGTCGTTTGGTTCGACGAAGTAACCCCGAGTCGTTGTAGCGACTCCTCCCTGGGGTAATGGGTCCTGGCGTTCGCCAGGACGACAATTGAGGCTCTGCGACACCCCGCGCAGGCCTCGTTTGTTAGTAAAGTATTTACGAACACCCCCTTCGGCCCGCCTGGACGCACCGTCCCGCCGGCCGAGTCGGCTGCGTTCCAGCCATTTTCAACGAGAATTGTATTGAAGCCTTAGGCTTAGCGGATTTTTAAGCCGGCGCGCGTAGGGTTCCTGAGTGAGTTCAGTGGTTGAGAGTTTGTGAGTACGCCATGACAGAACCCCATCGCCCGAGGGTAAAATACGTCATCGGGCCGGACGGTAGTCCGTTGACGATTGCGGATCTGCCTGCACCCGGCACCAAACGCTGGGTCATCCGCCGCAAGGCCGAGGTCGTCGCCGCAGTTCGTGGCGGTCTTCTCTCCCTCGAGGAGGCCTGCAGCCGTTACACGCTGACGGTTGACGAATTCCTCTCCTGGCAGTTTTCGATCGACCAGCATGGTCTGGCGGGACTTCGCACCACCCGTATCCAACAATATCGCCAGTAGGCAATCCGGAAATCTGCGGCTTTTGACGAAAATCGGCCTCGCCTTGCGAGGCCGATTTTTTTCATGCTCCGTTTTGGCGCGACTTTTGTCGCAGCTCTTAACCTTCGTTAACCATATCGAAACCATCACCTAGGCAATAATTGCCCAGTCGGCCTTTCCTGTGAAAGCAGCCGAATCTGTCGGGGCGGTTGCTTGCAAGGTCTTGCGGACTTTCTGAAGGGTATCGGAGCCGCCCGGTTCGGGGCGATGATCGCGGTCACCGCCGCGCTCGTCGGCTTTTTCGCGTTCGTCATCATGCGCGTCACCACGCCGCAGATGACGACGCTGTTCACCGACCTCAGCGTCGAGGACTCCTCGGGCATCATCAAGGACCTGGAGCGTCAGGGCATCCAGTTCGAGCTGCGCAACGAGGGCACCATCATCATGGTGCCCAAGGACAAGGTCACCCGGCTGCGGATGAAGCTCGCCGAGGGCGGCCTGCCCAAGGGCGGCGGCGTCGGCTACGAGGTGTTCGACAAGTCGGATGCGCTCGGCACCACCTCTTTCGTCCAGAACATCAACCATCTCCGCGCGCTGGAAGGCGAGCTCGCCCGCACCATCCGCGCCATCGACCGCATCCAGGCCGCCCGCGTCCATCTGGTGCTGCCCGAGCGCCCGCTGTTCTCGCGCGAGGCGCCGGAGCCGTCGGCCTCGATCGTGGTGCGGGTCCGCGGCGCGCTGGAAGCCCAGCAGATCCGCGCCATCCGCCACCTCGTCGCCTCGGCCGTGAACGGGCTGAAGCCGCAGCGGGTCTCGATCGTCGACGAGACCGGGCAGCTGCTCGCCGACGGCGCCCAGACCGATCCGGACCAGCAGATCGGCGACGAGCGCCGCACCGCCTTCGAGAAGCGGATGCGCAAGCAGGTCGAGGACATCGTCTCCTCCGTGGTGGGGACGGGACGCGCCCGGGTCCAGCTCTCCGCCGATTTCGACTTCAACAAGGTCACCCAGACCTCGGACAAGTACGATCCCGAAGGCCGCGTGCTGCGCTCGAGCCAGACCCGCGAAGAGCAGAGCATGACCGCCGACAACAACGGCCAGGTCACCGTCAACAACGAATTGCCGGGCAACCAGCAGAACGGCGGCGTTGCGGCCAAGGACCAGAGCAAGAAGAGCGAAGAGACCAACAATTACGAGATCTCCCGCACCACCAAGACCGAGGTGACCGAGGCCGGCCGGGTCAACCGCATCTCGGTCGCGGTGCTGGTCGACGGCATCTACTCCAAGAACGAGAAGGGCGATCTGGCCTACCAGGACCGCACCAAGGAGCAGCTCGACCGCATCGCCACGCTGGTGCGCTCGGCGATCGGCTTCGACCAGAAGCGCGGCGATCAGGTCGAGGTGGTCAATCTGCGCTTTGCCGATGCCCCCTCCACCCCCCCGATCGCCGAGCCGAGCGGCTTACTCGGCATGCTCCAGTTCACCAAGGACGACGTCATGTACTTCGTCGAGCTCGGCGTGATGATGCTGCTCGGCCTGGTCGTGCTGTTCCTGGTGGTCCGGCCGCTGGTCAAGCGCATCCTGGCATCCGACGAAGTCGCAGCCGCCATCTCCGGCGCCCTCACCGGTCCGGCGAGCGACGAGGCCGCGCCTGCCAGCCAGGCGCTCTTGCCGAGCGGCGCCGCGAGCGCGATCGACGTCGCCACGGTCCAGGGCCAGGTCCATGCCCAATCCGTCCATCGCGTCGGCGAACTCGCCGAGCGCAATCCCAACGAGACCGTCGCCATCATCCGCCAATGGCTGACCGAACCCACGAAATAATCGAGAAGTGATCTGATATGGCCGCCGCCCTGCAAAACGCCAATTCCAACGACATCACCAGCGTGATCTCCACGCTCGGTCAGCGTGCGGGCAGCCGCGGAGGCGCGAAGACCGAAGCGGTGGCGGGGCCGAAGCGCGCCGCGATCCTGATGCTGGCGCTCGGCGAGCAATATGGCGGCAAGATCTGGTCGCTGCTCGACGACGACGAGGTGCGCCAGCTCTCCCTGGAAATGTCGACGCTCGGCACTGTCGAGGTCGACACCGTGGAGGACATGCTGCTCGAATTCGTCTCGCGGATGTCGGCCTCCGGCGCGCTGATGGGCAATTTCGACGCCACCGAACGGCTGCTCCAGCAATACCTGGCCCCCGAGCGCGTCAACGGCATCATGGACGAAATCCGCGGCCCCGCCGGCCGCAACATGTGGGAGAAGCTCTCCAACGTGCAGGAAGAGGTGCTCGCCAACTATCTCAAGAACGAATATCCGCAGACCATCGCGGTGGTGCTGTCGAAGCTGAAGCCGGAACACGCCGCGCGCGTGCTCGGCATCTTCCCGGAGGACCTGGCGCTCGACGTCGTCAACCGCATGCTGAAGATGGAGGCGGTGCAGAAGGAGGTGATCGAGAGCGTGGAGAAGACGCTGCGCACCGAATTCATGTCCAATTTGTCACAGACCCGCCGACGCGACGCCCACGAGGTGATGGCGGAAATCTTCAACAATTTCGACCGCCAGACCGAAACGCGCTTCATCACCTCGCTGGAAGAGGACAACCGCGAATCGGCCGAGCGGATCAAGGCGCTGATGTTTACCTTCGACGACCTCGTGAAGCTGGATTCCGGCTCCGCCCAGACCCTGATGCGCAACGTCGACAAGGACAAGCTCGGCGTCGCGCTCAAGAGCGCCAACGAGGACGTCCGCAACTTCTTCTTCGGCAACATGTCCTCGCGTGCGGCAAAAATGCTCCAGGACGACATGGCGGCGATGGGCCCGGTCCGCCTGCGCGACGTCGACGAGGCTCAGGCGCTGCTGGTCAACCTCGCCAAGGATCTCGCCGCCAAGGGCGAGATCATGCTGACCAAGAACCGCGCCGACGACGAGCTGGTGTATTGATGGCCGCTCCGGCAAAATTCCTGTTCGACAACGACTTTGCAGCGCCCGACCGGACGCGCGAGAAGGCCGCCACCGCGGCCGAGATCGCCCAGAAGGTCGCGGAAGCCGAGGCGCGCGCCTATCAGGACGGCTTCGCCGCCGGCCAGCGCGAGGCCAAGGCCGAGAGCGACCGCCGTGTCGCGCTCGCCATGGAAGAGATCAACATCGCCATCCGCGGCATCGCTTCGGGCATCGGCAACATCGAATCCAAGATGGAAACCGAGGCGGTCGACGTCGCGGTCGCGGTGGCGCGCAAGCTGTGCGCCGATCTGGTCGCCGCCGAGCCGCTCGGCGAGATCGTCGCGCTGGTCAAGGACTGCTTCTCGCATCTGGTCGCGACGCCGCATCTCGTCGTCCGCATCAACGACGCGCTCTACGATTCCGCGCGCGAGAACATCGAGCGCCTGGCTAGGCAGAACGGCTTCGAAGGCCGGCTGGTGATTCTGGCCGAACCCGAGATTGCCACCGGCGACTGCCGGATCGAATGGGCCGATGGCGGCGTCGTGCTGGAGCGCGCCGCCATCACGGCCAAGATCGACGAAATGGTGGGACGCTATGTTGCGTCCCGCAGGGGGAGTTAAGCCATGAGCGACACTGACGGACAGGTCCCGCTGCCCGATCTCAACGGCCCGATGCCGCCTACCGGCACCGACGTCGGCTACAACGAGGACGAATACGCGACGCGCGCCGCCGCCGACCTCGAGGCCGTGTTCGACGTTCCGGTGCAGGTCTCGGCCGTGCTCGGCCGCTCCAAGATGGACGTCAGCGAGCTGTTGAAGCTCGGACCCGGGACCGTGCTCGAGCTCGACCGGCGCGTCGGCGAGGCCATCGACATCTATGTCAACAACAAGCTGGTCGCCCGCGGCGAAGTGGTCCTGGTCGAGGACAAGCTCGGCGTGACCATGACCGAAATCATCAAGACTGAACGCGCCTAAAGCGACGACGCGCGGCAGCGCGTCCAGACGGACAGGAGACTGATATGCGGCTTCTCATCGTTGGCACATTGAAGGGCCAGCTCACCACCGCCACCAAGATCGCGATGGCGAACGGCGCCACCGTGACCCACGCCGAGGATAACGAACAGGCAATGCGCGTGCTGCGCGGCGGCAAGGGTGCCGACCTGCTGCTGGTCGACGTCGCCCTCGACATCCGCGATCTCGTGATGCGGCTCGAGGCCGAGCACATCCACGCGCCGATCGTCGCCTGCGGCATCACCAACGACGCCCGCGCCGCGGTCGCCGCGATCCACGCCGGCGCCAAGGAATACATCCCGCTGCCGCCGGACCCGGAACTGATCGCGGCGGTGCTGGCTGCCGTCGCCAACGATTCCCGCGAGCTGGTCTATCGCGACGAGGCGATGGCCAAGGTGATCAAGCTCGCCCAGCAGATCGCAGGCTCGGACGCTTCGGTGATGATCACCGGCGAATCCGGGACAGGCAAGGAAGTGCTGGCTCGCTACGTCCACACCCGCTCGGCCCGCGCCAAGCGCCCGTTCATCTCGATCAACTGCGCCGCGATCCCCGAGCATCTGCTGGAGTCCGAGCTGTTCGGCCACGAGAAGGGTGCCTTCACCGGCGCGATCGCCCGCCGCATCGGCAAGTTCGAGGAGGCAACCGGCGGCACGCTGCTGCTCGACGAAATCTCGGAGATGGACGTCCGCCTGCAATCGAAACTGCTCCGCGCCATCCAGGAGCGCGTGATCGACCGTGTCGGCGGCACCAAGCCCGTCCCGGTGGACATCCGCATCATCGCGACCTCGAACCGCAACCTGGTGGACGCGGTGCGCGAGGGCACGTTCCGCGAGGACCTCTTGTTCCGGCTCAACGTCGTGAACCTGAAGATCCCGCCGCTGCGCGAGCGTCCCGCCGACATTCTCGAGCTCGCCCAGCACTTCGTGAAGAAATACGCCGAAGCCAATGGCGTGCCGATGCGCCCGATCTCGGCGGAAGCGCGCCGGGTGCTGTCCACCAACCGCTGGCAGGGCAACGTCCGCGAACTCGAAAACACCATGCACCGGTCAGTCCTGATGGCGCAGGGCGACGAGATCGGCGCCGATGCGATCCTCACGCCCGACGGCGACCGCCTCGACCTCGCCAAAACCGTGCCGGCCGTGGCCCATGCCACCATGGCCGCCGAGCAGGTGACGCGGGCCCTGGTTGGCCGCACCGTCGCCGACGTCGAGCGTGACCTGATCCTGGAGACGCTGAAGCACTGCCTCGGCAACCGGACCCATGCCGCCAATATCCTGGGCATCTCGATCCGTACGCTGCGCAACAAGCTCAACGAATATTCCGACGGCGGCATTCCGATCACGCCAGCGGGAACGCCGGGTGAATATCCACGCATGCCGATGGTGGGGGCGTAGGCGCTCTACGCTGACTGAGAGAAACGAATGCCCGGGCTGGTCCCGGGCATTTTTCTTTGAGAAGAACGCAAAGCAGTCACCACAATCCGTGGCTTCCGGCGAAAGTCAGGATCCATTACTCAGTGCGAACGGTAAGCCACGCCGACCCATTCGGAGCTACTCTTCCGCCGCGTGAAGCAGTTCACAATCAAACCACAACAAGATGGTTAAAGTCCTCGAGCCGCGCGACGTGATGTCGGGCAGAGCCGCATTGGTCTCGCGAAACGTCCTTTACATCGAAAGGGCATCCCATGAAGAACTCGTCGTGGACCATCTTCCGCCTCTCATTGATTGTAACGCTGCTCGCAGCGTCGGCGCCGCTTGCGCGCGCCGACGTGATCATGGATTGGAATGCAAAGGCCGACGCGATCGCCACTGAAAAGCAAATCCTTCCAGCGCCCCACAGCCGTGCCTTGTCTATGATGCACGTCGCGATGTTCGAGGCGGTCAACGCGATCGATCGCCGGTACGCGCCTTACAAGCTTGCCCTATCCGCGGATCGTTCGACGTCGCGGGAAGCTGCGGCCGCAGTTGCGGCTCACGACGTGCTGCTGTCGCTCTATCCGGACCTCAAGCCGGAGCTGGATGCGGCGCTGACGAGTTCTCTGGTGCCGATCGCCGACGGCGAGTCCAAGATCGCGGGCATCGGCCTCGGCAAGGAGGCCGCGATGCAGATCATCGCGCTTCGTGAGAACGATGGCAGCGCCGCCCTTGAAACTTACCGGCCCCTGACAACGGCGGGTGCCTACGTTCCGACGACCGTCCCGCTGTTCTCGATCGCGGGCGCGACGACGCCCTGGGTCATGACGTCCGGATCTCAGTATCGCCCCGGCCCGCCGCCGGCGCTCGGTTCAGAGCTGTGGACCCGGGACGTCAACGAAATCCGCGAGGTCGGCAGCCGAACAAGTGTGATCCGGACGCCCGAGCAAACCACGGTCGGTCGATTTTGGTTCTTTGTCGGTGCCCGCACCTACAATCCGATCGTGAGGCAGGCGGCAACGGCCAAGGGCATGGATCTCGTCGACTGCGCCCGGCTGTACGCGCTGACCTCAATTGCCGGCAACGACGCCTTCGTCGCCGTTTTCGACGCGAAGTACCACTACAATTTCTGGCGGCCGATCACGGCCATATGCAACGCCGACCTGACATCGAACGCAGCGACGCCTCGCGACGCATCCTGGCTGCCGCTGGGGGACACGCCGATGCATCCGGAATATCCCTGTGCTTACTGCATTACGTCGGCAGCGATTTCGACCGTGCTCCAGACCATCGTTGGAGATTTCGGCGAGTTCTCGGTGACCAGCCCCACGGCACCAGGCGTCACCCGCAAATGGACGCGGCTCCAGGACTATAGCGACGAAGTCTCCAACGCCCGTATCTGGGCCGGCTTTCACTATCGGTTCTCGACCGAGATCGGCAAGGAGATGGGCCGGAAGATCGGCGCGCTGACCGTCGCCACGCAGCTTCGCGGCGTGGAAGCGATGGCGGAGCCGAGGCGTTAGCCGGTTGCCACACGCTCAACTTCGTTCTGGCGAAAGCCGGGACGACGTGGAAGGCACGGTGCGTCCAATTCCGTGGACCGGCGACATGGCCGCACCGCGTTCTCCGACTAGGTCACACCGGCGCTAGGCCCTATAACCCGCGTGAGAACCACGCGAGGGTCAACATGTCTCAAGCTCAAATCACGGACTGGCTGGCGACGCAGCGGCAGGCGATGATCGACCTGCTGCGCGATGTCGTGAACATCGATTCCGGGTCGTATGACAAGGAAGGCGTCGATGCGGTCGGGGCGCGGTTCGAGCGGCATTTCGCCGAGCATGGCATTCCGTTCCGGCGCGAAAGCCATGCCACATTCGGCGATGCCATCCATGCCGAAGTCGCAAAGCCCGGCAGCAACGAGAAGCCGGTGCTGTTGATGGGACATCGCGACACCGTGTTCGGCAAGGGCGAGGCCGCGCGGCGTCCGTTCACGATTCAAGACAAGCGCGCCTATGGTCCTGGTGTTGCCGACATGAAGTCCGGCGTCGTCATGAACATATTCGTCGCAACCGCGTTCCACAAATTCGGCGGCAACCCGCACCCGATCAAGCTGCTGATCACCTCGGACGAGGAGATCGGCTCGCCCTCCTCGCGGCCGGTGATCGAGCGCGAAGGGCGCGCCGCGCGCGCCGTGTTCAATTCCGAGCCGGGCCGCCCGACCGGCAATATCGTCACGGGGCGCAAGGGCGGCATCTTCATGCATGTCGCGATCACCGGCAAAGCCGCGCATTCCGGCGCCAATTTCGCCGCCGGCGTCAGCGCGATCGGCGAGCTCGCGCACAAGATCGTCCATATCCACGCGCTGACTGATCTCGACAAGGGCATCACGCTCAATGTCGGCCTCGTCTCGGGCGGGCAGTCCGTCAACACGACGGCGCCTTACGCCGAAGGACAGATCGACCTGCGCTACGTCGATCCGGCGGACCGCGCGAGGGTGATGGCCGCGATCGAGACCATCATCGCGACGTCCTACGTTCCTGGCACCAGCGCGACGCTGACGGTCAAAGGCGAGTTCGTGCCGGTGGTACAGAGCGCCGATTCAAGGGCGCTGTTCGAGAACTATCAGGCCGCCGCAAGGCAGGCCGGCCTCACCACGCTCCAGGGCGAGTTCTCCGGCGGCTGCGCCGATTCCGGCTTCACCGCCGCGGTCGGGACACCGACCATCTGCGGGCTCGGCCCGGTCGGCGGGCTCGCGCACTCGCCGGAGGAATATCTCGAGCTCGACAGCATCGTGCCGCGCGCACAGGCGCTGGCGCTGGCGATCTTGCGGGGGTAAAAACAGGTGCCGCGCCCGCCCGCGAAAACCTCACGAATAGCTCGGCGCATCCGGCCTGCGGAAGATCTGGATGGGGTCGCCCGGCACGATCGGATGGCCGCTGAACATCGCATAGGCATAGAGCGCGAGATAGGCGATCGCGAGCGCGCCGACCGCATAGAAGGCCCAGGTCGCGACGCGTTTCATCATTGCGCTCCATTGCTGTCCCGGCGGGAGGCTCAGGCAGCGCTTCTAGAGCGATGAGGAGGAAAACGCCAGCCTGCACGGCCTGTCGCCGGCGGCGATCAAATGCCGCGCCGTACCTGGGTGGGAACGCTGACGTCCGCAAGCCGGAGTGCGTCTTCGTCCTGATCCACCGCCACGTACTGGCCGTGCCAATAGGCCAGCGCAGCGTTGCGGGTCGAATTCCTGACGTCTCTGACACGCCCGATGATGATCCCGTGCGAATGGCGCTCGAAGATCTCTTCGACCTCGCAATCGACGGCGGACAATGCGCCAACCAGCAGCGGAACACCCGAGACCGCCGTCACCCATCTGGCGCCCGCGAAACGATCGGCACCCTTGAGCCCGCCCTTGCCGGCAAAGCGCTCGGCGATGTCGAGCTGATCGGCCGCGAGGATGTTCACGCCGAAGGCGCCGTGGCGCCGGATCAGCGGGAAGGAGGAGGCGTCGCGGTTGATGCTGACGATCAGCGTCGGCGGATCGACCGAGAACGAGCTGACCGAGGTGACGGTCATGCCGGTGATGTCCTTGCCCCGTCCGGCGGTGATGACGCTGACGCCGCCGGTAAGGTGGCGCATGGCGCCGCGGAAATCGGCGGAGGAGACGGCATTTTCGGTCATGAGATCGCGGGGCACTACATTCATGGCTTCGTCCCCAAGCGGGGTCCCTGTCTATCTAGGTACGATCGTCCGCCGACAAAAGGTGGCTCAGGATCGAGCCTTCGAGACCCGCGAGCTCGGCCGAACCGCGTTGGCGGGGCCGGGCCGTGTTAACCACGACGTCATGGGCGATCCGCCCTTCCTCGATCACCAGCACCCGGTCGGCCAGCGCGACCGCCTCGGCGACATCGTGGGTCACCAGGATCGCGGTAAAGCCCTGGTCGCGCCAGACGCGCTCCAGCAACCGTTGCATCGAGATGCGGGTCAACGCGTCCAGCGCGCCAAGCGGCTCGTCGAAGGCGAGCACGCGGGGGCGCGAGACCAGCGCGCGGGCAAGCGCCACGCGCTGCTTCTGGCCGCCCGACAGCACCGAGGGCCACTGGTCGCGCTTGTCGGTCAGTCCGACTTCGGTCAACGCCTTATCGGCGCGTGTATGCGCATCACTGGATGGACGATCGCGGCCAAGGCCGACCTCGACATTGGAGAGAACGCGGGCCCAGGGCAACAGCCGAGGCTCCTGGAACATCACGCGGATATCCTCGGGCTTCACCGCGTCGCCCAGCGAGATGCTGCCGGCTTCGAACTTCTCCAGGCCGGCGATGAGGCGCAGCAGCGTGCTCTTGCCGCAGCCGCTCTTGCCCACGATGGCGACGAACTGGCCGGCGGGGATCTGCAGGTCGATGCCACGCAGCACCTCGTTGTCGCCGTAGGATTTGCGCAGGCCGCAGATGCTGAGCGGCAGGCCAGAGGTCTGCACCGGGCGCTCCTCGCGCACGACGCGGGCGTGAGGCGCGAAATTGGCCCGGCTGGCGAGTTCGGTGTCCGGAAGGGAGGTACGAAGGGCTGTCTGCATGTGATTCCCAGTATGTCTGCTCAGCGTTTCCAATAAGCGGGGTGCCAGGAGAGCGTCAGGCGCTCCAGCACGCGGGAGGCGCTGTCGGCGAGCTTGCCGAGCAGCGCGTAGATCAGGATCGAGAGCACCACGACGTCGATCAGCATGAACTCGCGCGCCTGCATCGCCATGTAGCCGAGCCCCGAGGACGCCGCGATGGTCTCCGCGACGATCAGGGTCAACCACATGATGCCGAGGGCGAAGCGGATGCCGACGAAGATCGAGGGCAGCGCGCCCGGGAAGATCACGCGGCGGAACAGCTCGCCGTCGCTCATGCCGTAGATCCGCCCCATCTCGATCAGCTGCGGGTCGACGGTGCGGATGCCGTGCAGCGTGTTGAGGTAGATCGGGAAGAACACGCCGAGCGCGACCAAAAACAGCTTCGCGCTCTCGTCGATGCCGAACCACAGGATGACCAGCGGGATCAGCGCCAGATGCGGCACGTTGCGCACCATCTGCAGCGTGGTGTCGGTGAGCTTTGACGACAGCTGCGACAGGCCATTGGCGAGGCCGAAGGCAAAGCCGATGCTGCCGCCGATCAGGAAGCCGATCGAGGCGCGCCAGAACGAGACCCAGATGTTGCGAACGAGCTCGCCGGAGAGCAGCAGCTTCCAGCCCGCAAGCAACACGTCGCTCGGCGCCGGCAGCACCCGCGTCGGCACGAAGCCGGTGACGCTGGCGACCTGCCAGATCGCAATGATGGCGAGCGGCACGATCCACTGGATCAGGCCGTCGACGCGCGGCAGGCGCAAACTGCGGGGAAGTGAAACGCTGTCGATCAGACTCATGACTGCGACACCTTCTGTTGCGGACGGAAGTCGCTGCCGACCGTTTCACCAAAAGGACCACCGTTGAAGTGCAGCCTGGTCACGTTGCTGGGCTGCTCCAGCGAGAGCAGCGGAAACACCAGCTCGGCGAAACGATAGGCTTCTTCCAGATGCGGGTAGCCCGACATGATGAAGGTATCGATGCCGATGTCCTGATACTCCCGAATGCGGGCCGCGACCGTCTGGGCGTCGCCGACCAGCGCCGTGCCAGCGCCGCCGCGCACGAGGCCGACACCGGCCCACAGGTTCGGCGCGATCTCGAGCTTGTCGCGCTTGCCGCCGTGAAGCTGCGCCATGCGCTGCTGGCCAACCGAATCCATCCGCGCAAAGTTCTTCTGCGCGGTCGCAATGGTTTCGTCGCTGACGTGCTTGATCAGCTCATTCGCCGCACGCCAGGCCGCGTCATTGGTCTCGCGGACAATCACGTGGAGCCGGATGCCGAAGGATAGTTTTCGACCGCGAGTTGCTGCGACCTCCCTCACCCTCGCGATCTTCTCGGCGACTAAGGCCGGCGGCTCGCCCCAGGTGAGATATTTGTCGACGGTGTCGACGGCGACGTCGATACCGGCATCCGACGAACCGCCGAAATAGAGCGGCGGACGCGGCGACTGAACCGGCGGAAACAGCAGCTTGCCGCCTTCGACATGGATGTGCTTGCCCTCGACATTGACGGTCTTGCCGGCGAGCAGCTCGCCATAGACGTTGAGGAACTCGCGGGTGACCTCGTAGCGCTCGTCATGGGCGAGGAAGATGCCGTCGCCCTTGTTCTCGACGGGATCGCCGCCGGTGACGACGTTGACCAGGAGCCGGCCGTTGGTGATGCGGTCCAGCGTCGCGGTCATGCGCGCGGCCACGCTCGGCGATTGCAGGCCGGGCTTGACCGCCACGAGATAGCGCAGCCGCTCGGTGAACGGCGCGACCGAGGAGGCGACGATCCAGGAATCCTCGCAAGACCGCCCGGTCGGCAGCAGCACGCCGAAATAGCCGAGCTGGTCGGCGGCCTGCGCGATCTGGCGCAGATAGTTGAAATTGACCTCGCGGCCGCCGATGCCGGTGCCGAGATAGCGGCCGTCGCCATGGGTCGGCAGGAACCAGAGGATGTTGGCGTTCGCTTGCTTGCTCATTTGTTTGCTCATGATCCTGGCTTCCGGGCCACGTCGGAAATCTTGATGGATTTGGGAATCAGGTTGAGCGCGAAGAACGCGTCCGCAACCTGCTGCTGATTGGCGATGACGGCATCGGTCAGCGGCTTGATGCCGTAGGATTGCCGCTTCAGCGCGACCTCGACCACCGGGACTGACAGGCCGATGGACGGCGCCAGCTGCTCGGCAACTGCGTGGATGTCGCCCTTGGCCCAGTCATCGACCGCGCTCAGCTCGGCCAGCACGGCGTCGACGATCCTCGGATTGGTTTCGAGGAATTTCTTCGAGGAGAAATAGAACTGGTAGTTGGCGACGATGCCGGTGCCGTCGGCGAGCGTGCGGGCGCCGGTCGCGGCTTCCGCGGCGGCCTGGAACGGATCCCAGATCACCCACGCATCGACCGCGCCGCGCTCGAAAGCGGCGCGCGCATCGGCTGGTGCGAGAAACACCGGCTCGATCTCGGAATATTTGACGCCGGCTTTCTCCAGCGCCTTGACCAGGAGGTAGTGGACATTGGAGCCCTTGTTGAGCGCGACCTTCTTGCCTTTGAGGTCGGCGACCGATTTCAGCGGGCTGTCTTTTGGCACCAGGATCGCCTCGCCCTTCGGCGCCGGCGGCTCGTAGGCGACATACTGGATCGGCGCGCCGGCGGCTTGCGCGAAGATCGGCGGGGCTTCGCCGGTGTTGCCGAAATCGATCGCGCCGATATTGAGCGCCTCGAGAAGCGGCGGGCCGGAGGGGAATTCGGTCCACACCACCTTGTAGCCGTCGGCAGCTAACTTCGGCTCCAGCGTGCCCTTGCTCTTGAGCAGCACCAGCTTGCCGTATTTCTGGTAGCCGATGCGGACGACCTTGTCCTGTCCGTAGGAGGTGCCGACCGCGGCGGCGACGATGCCGATCGACAGCACGATGGCTGCGATCAGACGCTGGATGATACGCCTCATGTTCAAACCCTTTTGAATGGGAAGGCTGGTTGGCACGATCAGGCTGCCGGGTTGCGCCAGACGATGTCGCGGATCACGATCGGCTTCGGGATCAGGCCGAGCTTGTGGAAGCGGTCGGCGACGCCCTGCTGGGTCGTGACGATGTCGTCGGTGACCGGGCCGACCACGAAATTCGCGCGATTGGCGGCGACGGTCTGGATGTCCAGTGGAACGCCGGTGACCGCGGCGAGCGATTTGGCGACCTCGTCGCGGTGCTGTTCGGCCCATTGACCAGCCGCGGTCGTCACATCGATGATCTGCTGCAGGATGGCGCCGTGATTCCTGGCGAATTCGCGGTTGGCGATGAAGAAGGAATTGGTCTTGGTGACTTCGCGCGCATTGATCAGGATGCGGCCGCCCTGCTTGGTCTCGCCGATCGCGAAATACGGATCCCAGATCGCCCAGGCCTCGATGCTGCCATTGGCAAAGGCAGGCCCGGCATCCGGCGGCGTCAGATAGACCGGCGTGATATCGGCATAGGTCAGGCCGGCTTTCTCGAGCGTCTGCACCACGATGTTGTGGGCGCTGGAGCCCTTGGTGAAGCCGACGCGCTTGCCTTTCAAGTCGGCGATGCCGCGGATCGGCGAATCCTTCGGCACCAGGATGCCCTGCCCGTTGGTGATGGGCTGGCCGGCGGCATAGACGATCGCCGCGCCCGCGGCCTGGGCGAACACCGGCGGGGAGTCGCCGACCGCGCCGAAATCGATGCTACCGACATTCATTGCCTCCATCATCGGAGGCCCCGACGAGAACTCGACCCATTTCACGTCGATGCCCAGGGGCGCGAAATGCTTTTCCAGGGCGGCCTGCTGACGCGTGATAACCAGCACGCCGGTCTTCTGGTAGCCGACACGAATGTCCTTCACCGCGCCTTGTGACGTTGCTTGCGCGTTGGCGTGCGAAACGAATGCGGCGGCTGCCGCAGTTCCAACGGATAGTTTGAGAAAATCCCGACGTTGCATCCGACACTCCCGGCCGCGTGCGGCCGTCCTTCATTCGTGCTCGGGAATGATGGGGCGGCTTATCGGAGGTGTCGAGACGCGCGGAAAAATAGCGATGCATGCACTGCGCACGTGGCGGAGCGCATGATTAATCTTTCGATCCACGGAGCGAACGCAGGGGATATTTTTCCGCACGCGAATGTGAAAAACGCACGCAACCGAGCCGAGAAATTAAAAATCGCGAAAACAACCCCATGCACAGTAGCCGGGGCGCGCGAAAACAATGACTTACGCTTATCCGAAATTGACCTTGACTCGTCGGGCAAAACAGGAGCAGGATGGCATCGTGGCGGCGTTGCGGATGGACCGGTCCCTGCCGGCCTAATGCAGCCATCTCACCGGTAGATTCTGCAGCCCGCGAAAGGCCCATCCGCCGATCCGTACCGGCTCGTCGTCGGCGATCTCGAGCCGGCCGGCACGGGCGAACAAGGTCGGCAGTGCGACGTCGGCAATCATGGCGCGCGAGGCCCAGGCGCCGGCGCAGAAATGCGGACCGGCGCCGAACGCGACGCTCTTGGCCGTATCACGCCGCACGTCGAACTGGTCGGCGCGCTCAAAATGCTTCTCGTCGCGGTTGGCGGAGCCGAACATGAGGAATACGCGTTCATCGGTTTCGAACGCGACGTCGCGGATCGTCCACGGCTTTGCGATGCGCCGCGGCGACATGCCGATCGGCGAGATCCAGCGGGCATATTCCTCGAAGGCCTGGAGCCACGTCACCTCGCCCTTGCGCACGAGATCGAGCTGGTCGGGATGGGTCAGCAGCGCCCACACCGTGCCGGCGATCGCCTTGCGCGGCTCGTTCTGGCCGCCGGAGATCGCGAGCTTGACGTTGGCGCGCACGCTCTCCATCGCCATGCCGGACGCGAGGAGCACGCCGAGGATACTCTGGTCGGGATGCTTGCGCATCACCGGCAGGATGTCGTCGATCGCGGCATCGATGCCCGACGTCGCTGCATGGCAACGCGCCTCGACGGCCGCGTCGCCGCTGTAATTGGCGATGCCCTCGATCATGCCCTGTGACCAGGCGTCCATGTCCGCAAAGCCGATATTGGTGAGGCCGGTGATCGACTTCAGGCATTCGCCGGAGAACGGCAACGCGAAGTCGCGCATGAAATCGATCCGCCCGGGCTCGATCGCTTCGATGATGCGGTCGGCATGGGCCTGGAACAGCGCGGCCCAGTGCGCCTTCACCGTCTTCGGCGACACCGTTGGAAACATCGCGCGGCGCTCGACCTGATGCGCCTCGCCGTCCTTGCGCATCATGTTGTGGCCCATCAGCCGGTTCATCAGGCCCGCGGGCTGGTGCGAGGAGAACACGTCGATCTGCTTCTCGGAGATCGAGATATCGTCGCGGCTCGTCAGCAGTGTCGAGCCGAGCTGCGGCACGAAGGCGATCGGCGCCTCCTTGCGCATCGTTGCCAGCATCGGATATGGATCGGCCCAGAATGCGGCCGGGTCGATGTCGATGCGCGGCGCGGTGCTCAAGCTTCGCTCCATTGCTGTTCGCCACCGAGGTTAGCGGCTTCAGGAGGCGCCGTCTGTCCCCAGCGATTGGGACAGCTTCAGTTCAGGCCGCGCGGGCCGGCGAGCAGGCGCAGCACGATCGCAAACAGCTCGCTTTGTGACGAGATGCCGAGCCGCTCATAGGCGCGCTTGCGATAGGTTAGCGTCGAATGCAGGCTGATGCCGAGCGTCTGCGAGATCGCCTCGGAGCTGAAGCCGGAGAGGATGCGCCGGCAAACGTCCTGCTCGCGCGGGGTGAGGCTGGCGAGCGGCGCGCGCGTCGCGAAGAGCGCGGCGAGAGACTGCTCGGTCGTCGCAGCCGAGCCGTGCTGGAAATGGCGTGCCACGCTCGCACTGATGGCCGGTGCGATGGCCTGAAGCCGCGCACGCTGGGGGGCGCTGAAGCGGCCCTGGACAGCGATGCGATAGAAATTGACGTAGAAGCAGGTGTCGTCGACCCAGATCGCGGTCGCGCATTTGTCGACGATGCCGGAATCCACAAAGAACATTTTTCGGTAGCGGGCGCCGTACATGCGCGGCGCGAAGGCGGGCAGCACGAGCGTGGCGCGGCCCTCGCCTTCGAACAGCGCATCGCGGTTGGGATCGGATTGGTGGAACTGGCCGGCATAGGCAGCGCCGAGATCGCCGCCGATCGGGATGTTGCCGGCATCGAGCAGGCAGTGTGCGGCGCCCGCGCGGCTCAGCGCGAACACCATGCAATGCCCGACCCCGGCCTGCCGACGCAACGTCTCGATCAGGACATCAGGGAAATCCGGGCGACCGATGGCAAGCACGGCGGGCGTGACATCCCCAGCTGCCGGATTTGCGGGCGTCCCGCGAGGGCGCATCGTTTTCTCCCCATCGCCTTTTGACGAAATTTATCAGCAATGGCCGCGCAGCGGAAGGCGGGTGTCGCCCGATATCTCCTGCCACGTCGCCGAGCCGGCGGACGAAGGGGCTCAGGAAGCACTTTTGGCAGAATCCTGTCCATTGCTTTTCCCTTGGCCAGCTCATCGATCAGCTTGTCCAGGTAGCGGATCTCTCGCATCGTGGGTTCTTTGACGTCCTCGACCCGGACGCCGCAAACCACGCCTGTGATCAGGGTTCGCGAAGGATTGATCTTTGGGGCCTTCGCAAAGAAGGTTTCGAAGTCCGTCCCCTGCTCCAGTTGAGCTTCCAATTCCGTCTGACCATAGCCCGTCAGCCAGGAGATGACCTGATCGACCTCTGCTTTGGTACGTCCTTTCTTCTCCGCCTTCGCAACGTAAAGCGGGTAAACGCTTGCGAAGCTGGTGGTATAGATCCTGTGTTTCGCCATAACCACTCCATGGATCTCGCTGCGGCCGAAGGCCTTATACGATATCATCGATGGAGTTGCCTGTAGAGGTTCTGACTGAGAAGCCCCGCGAAGCAATATACGGCGGCAAATGCGCTCCATCAAAGCGCCAGTGATATCGGTCACTGAGCGTTCAAGGCAGTTGCGGCACTCTGCATCGTGCCAGCGCAACCACGTTCCGGGCGGCCGCTGAGGTGACTGTCTCGACAGTGTTTTGCCGGCACCCCCTGCTAGGTTAGCAGAATTCGCACCCAGCAGGGTATGCTCGGATGTGAAGCTTACTCCAAGGCAAAGGCGCAGCTATGTTCAAGGTCGAACCCACGCTTGAAAATCTCGCATCGCATATCCAGCGGCAGGACCGGTCACTGAAGGCTATGAGTTGGAGCGTTTTGGGGGCTACGATCCTGGCGGCTGCGGCGATCATTTCATCGCAATGGCATGCGACCGCTAATGCCGATACAGTCAAGGCCAAGACCCTGTCTGTGGAAACAATTGCCTTACGAAATGGCACCGGCAAAATCGTCGCCTTGATCTCATCCACTTCCGACGGAACGCCGCACATCTCGCTCTTGGATAGCCGCGAGAAGGTGCGTCTCAGCATCGGGCTTCGCCAGGATGGCGTACCTTCGGTGTCGCTCCTCGATACGGAGCAGGGTCAGCGGGCAGTGCTGTCCCTGAACGATCATCAGGATGCGTCCTTGACGATGTACAATGCTGCAAAACTTCCCCGTGCGACGCTCGCTGTGGACTCCGTCAGCTCGGGTCACATGGTTCTCTTCGGGACCGGCGGTGGTCTAAACTTCTCCGCTTTGGATGGCCGCGTGCAGTGGACTCCGGCGGGCGGAGCCGTTCAGAACATCCAGACGAAAACCCAATCCAAATAAACTCAGCCGGCCGCAGCGGCGAAAGACCCTACCCCGCCGCCGCCTTCGCCGGCGGAACGTTGATCGCGAGCTTGCCATAGCGGTCGGTGAACGCCTGCGTGTCGATCTCCTCGAGCTTGATCTCGCCGCTCATGACGCCCTGCTTCCAGGCCGCCTGCGCGGGATCGTTCTGGAATTCCGGCATCACCTCGCGGCCGAACAGCTCCAGCGATTCGCAGATGTGCTCGTGGCTGTTCTTGCCCGCCTGGTTCAGCAGGATGACCTGGTCGATATGCGAGCCCTGGAAGCGCTTTAGCTTCCTGCGGATCGTCTCGGGCGAGCCGATCAGTCCGCCGCGCAGCGCAGCCTCCTGCGCCTCGGGATTGTCGCGTTTCCACTTGTTGTACTCGTCCCACATGTTGACGGTATAGGGCGCCGGACGCTGGCGATTCTGCGACGCGCCGTAGAAGCGTAGCGCGAACTGGAAGAAGGTGGCGCCGTCGGCGCGCGCACGCGCCTCCTCGTCCGTCTTTGCGCACATGAAGAACGACACCAGCGCCATGTTCGGGTTGATCTCGTAGTCGGCGAGCTTGGCGAGACGCTTGGTCATGGCGTTGTAATAGGCGTGCACCCAGGCGTGCGCGGCGTCTGCGCTGACGAACTGGAAGCCGAGCGCACCAAAGCCCTGGCGGCCGGCGCGCTCGATGGTCGGCAGCTGCGAGCAGGCCATCCACAATGGCGGATGCGGCTTCTGCACCGGTTTTGGCACGACGTTGCGCAACGGGATGTCGAAATATTTGCCGTGGTGCTCGCTTCCTGGGTCCTTGAACATCGGGAAGATCGCGGCGACGGCCTCCTCGAACACCTCTTTCTTGGTCTCCATGTCGCGGCCGAACGGCGTGAGCTCGGTGATGGAGGCGCTCTCGCCCATGCCGAATTCGCAGCGGCCGTTGGAGAGCAGATCGAGCACCGCGACGCGCTCGGCGACACGTGCGGGGTGGTTGGTCGTGAGCTGGAGGATGCCGTGGCCGAGCCGGATGTTCTTGGTGCGCTGGCTCGCGGCTGCGAGAAACGATTCCGGCGAGGGCGAATGCGAGTATTCTTCGAGGAAGTGATGCTCGACAACCCAGGCGTGGTCGTAGCCGAGGCTGTCTGCGAGTTCCATCTGCGACAGCGCGTTCTGATAGAGGCTGAGCTCGTCGCCGGCCACCCACGGCCGTGGCAGTTGCAGCTCATAGAAGATGCCGAACTTCATGACGCCGTCTCTCCCAGGTTTTGTTGCAAGTTTTCTTGCAAATTTTCTTGCCGCTTATGTTTTTGTTGCGGGCATCTTAATGGGCGGGGCGGCGCTGTCTACGCAGTCGCAATTCCGCCTTGCGGGAGAAGGTGCTTTTCGGCGCGGCGGCCATTCAGGACCACGCCGATGAAGGTGAAGCGCACCAGCAGATGATAGCTCGCCAGCATCGGAGGAAGCGCGACGACGAGAAGAACACCGAACTTGATCAGACCGGGCCAGTCGAGCTGCGACAGCGCGACCTGCAGCGCCATCACGATCGGCAGGTGGATCAGATAGACCCAGTAGGATGCATCGGCGAGATAGCGCCAGGTCGGGCTGAAGCCGGACATGAAGCGGAGCGCGAGGCCGATGACCGCAAAGGTCGAAATCCATATCGCCGGCGCATACAGGATCACGGAGACAAGCCGGAGCGTGGCGAAGCCGAAAGGCAGTTTCAGTGCCCCCGGCGCGGACGTCATCGCCCCAACCAGCACGAAACTGATCAGGATCAGAGTGATTGCGAGCAGAAGATGCGGGAGCCAGCGCCGCTCAATCAGTCGCAGCAGATCGATCTGCCGATGCAGCAGCCAGCCGATCGCGAAGGCGGTGCCGAAGCCAATCCAGGCCTGCGCGTTGGTGACGAGCGATTGATCCGGCGTCCTCACGCCCGTCACGTTGATCCAGCGTTGGTCGAGGCAGAAGGCGGCGCCGATCGGGATTGCCAGAACAAGGGGGGCCAGCGGACTTTTCATGATCCCGGCGAAGACGCGGTCAATCACCGCTCGCCACCTGCCTGACGCATCTAGCCAGACAAATGCGCCGCGCAGCAGCAGCACGACGACATAAAGCTCCAGCAGCACATAGATGAACCAGAGATGGGTCAGGGGGAAATTCGGCAGCACCGGTGGCCAGCTGCGGGACCAGCCGCCGTTCGGGAAATGAGACGCCCAGATCGCGATGAAGTACATGGGCGTGAACAGGATCGGCCAACCCGTGCGCAACTATCCGGAGCAGCCGCCGGTGATCCCGCACACGATCGACGGCTATCAGATCGACCTCAACGGCAACAAGTGCCTGTCCTGCCATGCGCGGGCGCGCATCGCGGAATCGCAGGCGCCGATGGTCTCGATCACCCACTTCATGGACCGCGACGGCCAGTTTCTGGCTTCGATCTCGCCGCGCCGCTTCTTCTGCACGGAATGCCACGTGCCGCAGAACACCGCCAATCCGCCCGTCAGCAACGACTTCACCGACATCGACACGCTGCTGTCGCGCGCAAGCCCCGGTGGCCGCCGATGACGACGACCGCTGATGAACCCGGCGAGGGACTGAAGGCCAGACGCGGCTTCGTCGCGCGAAGCTGGGACTTCGCGCGCGAGCTCTGGCAGGTGCTGATCCGTCCGAGCTCGGTGTTCGGGCTCGGCGTGCTGGTGCTGGCGGGCTTCATGGCCGGCGTGATCTTCTGGGGCGGCTTCAACACCGCGCTGGAATTGACCAACACCGAAAAATTTTGCACCGGCTGCCACGAGATGAAGGACAACGTCTTCGCCGAGCTGAAGTCGACCATCCATTTCGCCAACCGCTCCGGCGTGCGCGCGACCTGTCCGGATTGCCACGTGCCGCACAACTGGACCGACAAGATCGCCCGCAAGATGCAGGCCTCCAAGGAGGTCTGGGGCAAGATCTTCGGCACGATCGACACCCGCGAGAAATTCCAGGATCACCGGCTCGAACTGGCGGCGCATGAATGGGCGCGCTTCAAGTCCAACGATTCGCTGGAATGCCGGAACTGCCACAGCGCCGATTCCATGGACATCACCAAGCAGTCGCCGCGCGCCTCGGTCGCGCACCAGCGCTTCCTGTTCACCAAGGAAAAGACCTGCATCGACTGCCACAAGGGCATCGCCCACCATCTGCCCGACATGCGCGGCGTTCCCGGCTGGCAATAGGGCGCCCCGCCCGGCTTGAACCAGCGGTGCGAATGGTTAGTTTTGGGGCTGGCGAATCGCTCCGTTTTCGCCCCCTCCTCAAGACAGACATGGCCACATTCACCCCGCATCAGGATGCCGCGCTCAAGGCCGTTGGCGACTGGCTCAAGGCCAAACCCGGCCGCAACGGCACGCCGCCGGTGTTCCGCCTGTTCGGCTATGCCGGCACCGGCAAGACCACGCTGGCGCGGCACATCGCCGACGGCGTCGACGGCGAGGTGAAGTTCGCCGCCTTCACCGGCAAGGCGGCGCTGGTCATGCGCAACAAGGGGTGCGACGAAGCCTCCACCATCCATTCGCTGATCTACCGCACCCGCGAATCCGGTGAGGAGCAGCCCAGCTTCGAGCTGTGGGACGACGCCCCGGCCTCCAAGGCCAAGCTGATCGTGATCGACGAATGCTCGATGGTCGATGCCGAACTGGGCCGCGACCTGATGTCGTTCGACTGCCCGCTGCTGGTGCTGGGCGATCCCGCGCAGCTGCCGCCGATCCAGGGCGGCGGCTTCTTCACCAATACCGAGCCCGACGCGATGCTGACCGAGGTGCACCGCCAGGCCCAGGACGATCCGATCGTGCGGATGTCGATGGACGTCCGCGAGGGCCGCGAGCTCGACATCGGCCGCTACGGCGAGAGCGAGGTGGTGTCGCGCAAGGAGCTCGACCCTGATCGCGTCATGGCCGCCGACCAGGTGCTGGTCGGCCGCAACAACACGCGACGCGCGTACAACATGCGGGTGCGCCAGCGCCAGAACATCGAGGACATCTTCCCCGTCGCCGGCGACAAGCTGGTCTGCCTGCGCAACAACCGCAAGAAGGGCCTGTTCAACGGCGGGCTGTGGCGCGTGAAGTCGCGCAACACCTCGCGCTCGAAATCCCGCATTCTCAGCATGAGACTGTCGCCGGACGAGGATCTCGGCCACAAGGTGACCAAGGTCTCGGTGCGCGCCGATTGCTTCGAGGGCGGCGTCGAGGCGATCGCCTGGGAGCAGCGCAAGCCCTATGACGAGTTCGACTACGGCTACGTGCTGACCGTGCACAAGTCGCAGGGCTCGCAATGGGACGACGTCGTGCTGTTCGACGAGAGCTTTGCGTTTCAGGAGAGCCGGGCGAGGTGGCTGTACACGGGCATCACGCGGGCGGCGAAGCGGCTGAGCATCGTGGTTTGAAACTGCGGTAGTCCGGATGGAGCGCAGCGTAATCCGGGGTTAGCTCCGCGATCGTGATTCCCGGATTTCGCTGCGCTCCACCCGGGCTACGAAGTCACTTCCCCGCGACGAAATAAAAATCCTCGCGCCCCGGCGGCGAGCCGTAGGAAAACGGCTGCTGCTCGTGCTTGGTCACAAGCCAGACATCGTCGCGAACGATGTCGAACAGTTTTCGGATCTCGACGCGCGGCATCTTGATCTCGCGAGCGAGCGCGGTGGCGAACGGGCTGTCGGCGCCGCCGTCGCCATCCATCGCGGTCTCGCCGTGCTTGGCGGCGTAGACCACCATGAAGCCGGCGCCCGGCTCGATGTTGGAAAAGCCCTTGTCCACGAGCTTGAGCGACAGCGTGCGCTGCATGGTCGGCGCGAACGGATTGTCGCGACAGGCATCCAGCATCACCAGACGCACTTTTCGCGCAGCGCCCACCGCCGCGATCACCTGCTCCAGCGCGACCGCCTGGGTCTCGGCGTCCCTGTCGGCGGCGAGCTTGGCGTCGACGGGAACGAGATAATTCACGCCGCCGATCTCGAACCCGTGGCCGGCATAATAGACCACCGCCCAATCCGCCTTCTCCGCCTCGGCGGCAAACGTCTGCAACGCTTCGAAGAACTTGTCGCGGGTGAGGTCGCTGACGGATATCACGGTCTGGAAGCCGACATCGCGCAGCGCGGCTGCGATCATTTTCGAGTCGCGTGGCGGATTGGGCAAGGCGTGGACGTTCTTGTAGGCGCCGTTCCCGATCACCAGCGCCACACGGCGCCCCGTGGATCCGGCCGGTGCCTGCGGGGTCAGCGCGGCCAATCGCTCCTGCGCGATCGCGCGGGCGCGCGCGACGTCGAGCTCGTCGAACTTCGTCAGCGAATAGGCCGCCGCACGATAGTCGGCACGGGCCTGGGCGAGATCCTTCTTGCGCTCGTAGATCTGGCCGCGACCTGAATGTGCCCGGACGTTGTTCGGGTTGATCTGGATGGCCGTGTTGTAGTCCTTCAGCGCGGCGTCGAAATCGCCCTTCAACATGTTGACGTCGGCGCGATTGTTGATCGCGTACGTGTTCTTCGGCTGCTTCTCGATTAGGCCGTTGCAGTCGGCGAAGGCCTGGTCGAACTTGCCCATCATGCCGTAGGTGATGCAGCGGTTGCCGGTGATCTGCTGCGCGGCCGGTTCGATCTTCTCGGCCTCCGCGAAATCGGCAATCGCGCCGTCAAAATCCTGCATCAGCGTGCGCACGCGGGCGCGGTTGGTGTAGCCGAGCAGGAACCTGGGCGCGTATTTGATCGACAGGTTGAAATCGTCGAGCGCGCTTTGCAGCGCACCCCGGCGCAACTGGATGACGCCGCGGTTGTTGTAGGGGACACCGTAGGTCGGGCGCTTCTGGAGCGCGAGGTCGTAGTCCGCCATCGCATGATCGTCCTGGCCCGTCCGCTCATAGGCGAGGCCGCGCAAATTGAGCGTGACGACGTTGTCGGGATCGAGGTCGACGGCCATGGACAAGGTCTCGATGGCGTGGCCGTAGTCGCGCTTGTTGAGCAGTGTGTTACCGCGCACGGAGAGCGCGATGGCCTTGTCCTTGCCGGTGAGCCGGTCGGCGTTGAGCAGCTTGTCGCAGGCCTGCGCCCTCGCCTGTGCATCCGCCTGGCGGTCGCGGCAAATGGCGAGGTCGTCGCCGGGTTGCGGTTCGGCCGCCGCGAGCGAGCTCCAGCCGGCCAGGATGGCGAGCACGACGACGAGGGTCAGGGATGCCACGCGCAGCATGTTGTCAGGTCAGCTCCAGCCACGATTCTCTTAAGTCGATCACCGATCGCGCCGGTTCATCTAGCGCGGAGTTCCGGTCGTCGCCAAGCCGGGCCGCTGGAGGCGGCGCGTTTCACGGACTCGTGTCCCTCCGGCCGTAACAATCGCCCGGTCCGCCCGTATCTCGAATGTCCGAAAATGCCGGGCAGGCTGTTCGCCCGGCCCCAACCGCCCTAGACTGTCAGACCTTCCGAAAGAGGATCGCCATGCGCCGACCTGCCGTCCTGTCCCTGCTCGCCGCAACCACCGCACTGACGCTGGCCTTTGCCGCGCCGACCCGGGCCGCAGAGGATGCGGTCGTGATCCCCGCTCCTGCCGTTGATGTGGCCCCCGCAAGCGGGATCCAGACCGCCGTGATCGCCGGCGGCTGCTTCTGGGGCGTGCAGGGCGTGTTCCAGCACACCGCGGGCGTCGTCAACGCGGTCTCCGGCTACGCCGGCGGCACCAAGGCGACGGCCGACTACCAGACCGTCTCGAGCGGCCGGACCGGCCACGCGGAATCCGTCGAGATCAAATACGACCCCAAGAAGATCTCCTACGGCAAGATCCTGCAGATCTACTTCTCGGTGGCGCACGACCCGACCCAGCTCAACCGGCAGGGCCCCGACACCGGTCCGCAATATCGCTCGGCGATCTTCACCACGTCCGACGAACAGAAGAAGGTGGCCGAGGCCTATATCGCCCAGCTCAACGGCGCCAAGGTCTTCAGCAAGCCGATCGCGACCAAGGTCGGCGCGCTGGAGGCATTCTATCCGGCGGAGGCCTATCACCAGGATTATCTGACCCTGCACCCGAACCAGCCCTATATCGCCTACAACGACCTTCCGAAGGTCGAGAACCTGAAAAAGCTGTTCGCGGATAACTATATCGAGAAGCCGACGCTGGTGAGCGCCAGCAAGGCCACCAACTGAAAAAACGGGAGACCCATGCCCGACACCAAGACGAAAACCACGGACGACAAGGTCATCAAGAGCGAAGAGCAATGGCGCAGCGAGTTGTCGCCGATGCAATTCGCGGTGCTGCGCGAGAAGGCGACCGAGCGTCCCTTCTCCGGCGAATATGAGCACGACCACCGCGCCGGCACCTACACCTGCGCCGGGTGCGGCAACGTGCTGTTCGAGTCCGACGCGAAGTTCGATTCCGGCTGCGGCTGGCCGAGCTTCACCCAACCCGCCGTCGAGGGCCATATCGAAGAGGAGCGGGACGTCAGCCACGGCATGATCCGTACCGAGGTGCTGTGCGCCAAGTGCAGCGGTCATCTCGGCCATGTCTTCCCCGACGGCCCGGGACCGACGGGCTTGCGTTACTGCATCAATTCCGCCGCGCTGAAGCTCGAACCCAAATAAACCTTGCGCGGCGCCGAGTTCCGTCATGGAACCCGGCGCCGCGATGTGCTTTTCTTCCCTGGTGGTGCGGCTGGCCATGGCGTGGCGGCGGCCGCCAGGGAGGATGCCATGACGCTTGGGACCATCCTGATCATCCTGGTGATCATTTATCTCGTCGGCGGCCTGTCGGGCCGCTTCGGCGGCTACGGCTACGGAATGGGTCATTCCGGCATGGGGATCGGCGGCCTCGTCCTGGTGGTGCTGCTCGTGCTGCTGCTCCTTGGCAAGCTGTAGACCATTCAAGTCGCTGATATTCCTGCAATTTCCCGGGCTGCGGAGCTGCCATGCGCAGATTCATCATCTCGCATCGCGGGGGTCGCAATTTTGTCAAAACGGGCTATATTAGAGGACGAAAATGACATGTGCGGCGCCCACTCAATCGTGGCCTCTGCCCGTCCCAACCCCACGCGCTTAAAGCCCCAGAGAGATCACGAGGTCTTTGACCATGCGTCCACTGCGTCCGTTCAACTTCAACACTTCCGCCGAACTCTTCCCCGCTGCGATCCGCAAGAAGAAGCGTGCAGGCTTCACCTATCGCCGGTTCGGCACCGCGGCCGAAGCCGTCCAGTTCGCGATGGAGCAGTTGCCGACGGATTCGCTGAACGGCGCCTATCTCCAAGTCGAAGAAGCGCGCTTCGACCAGAACGGCATCCGGTCGCTCTATGAGAGCGAAGCCTTCCCGCTGCCCCGCCACCGCAAGCCGGTGGAAGCCAGCACCGACGCTGCCGACGCGGCGTAAGTTTTCGTCACGCGCTCCGATGTGCGCTGAAAGCGCGATGGCCCGAAAGGCCGTCGCGCTTTTTGCGTTTTGGGGCGTGTCAGATGCGAGGCTGCTTGTCGAGCCAGCGGCGGAGCAGGCGCACGTTGCGCATGTTGGCACGGAACATGACGTCGAATGCGTCGCCCGCGAACGGGACGATACCGACGACGCCGTCGAGGGCGACATTTCCGAGCATGCGCGCGGTGATGTACCAGGGCGCCCCGAGCGCCCTCGCCTCTTGCACCAGCCAGAGCGAGATCGCGGTGGTGATGATGTCGCCGACGACGGGGATCAACCCGATCAACCCATCGATGCCATAGCCGATGTTGGTTCCGGGCAGCACGAAGGCGACGTCGAGCAGCTTTGCGATCGCCTCGATCCGCGCGATCCGCTGCTCGCGCGTTAAATTGCCAAACGGGTTGCCGGCGAAGGGACTGTCCTTCCCGAACTCGAAGCGAAATTCGCGAAAGCCCTGCCCCAGCGTTTCGGGCCGGATCTCGTGACCGTCCTGATCGATGATCGGCCCACGCCCGTCGGTGCCCGAAGAGGCCGCACCCGAGCGGCTTCCCGAACGGGATCGACGCGGAGCAAGAATATCGTCATCGGACATGGTCATGGCCTGTAGGGAACGCGCCAGCGCGGCGGAGGTTGCTGCGGCGTGATCGAAGGTCGCGCCCTCAAGTCTGTGCCGCCGCCGGCTGCGGCTCCGCGACATATTTATGCACGAGCCAGGATGAAATCACCGCCGGCACGAACCCGACGAGGCCGTACAGGATGAACTGCACCGCGCCCGAGTCCGGCCCGCGCGAGCTGTAGGTCAGCGAGGCCAGGATGAAGGCGAACACGCCGACCAGCAGCATCCGCAGCACCGGGCCGATCCGGCGGACGTGGACCAGGATATCGTCGACCGCACCGATCATCAGCGAGGGCAGGAAGCCGAACAGATAACTGTATTGCAAGGATTTGAAGAACACCGCGAACAGCTTGCCGACCTCAGCGAGACTGGTCTGGGTCCAATAGCCGGACTGATAGGTCGTCGTCAGCAGCAGCAGGAACCCGCCCACGAACGGGCCGACCAGCGCAAACACGAGATAGCGTTTCATCAGGCACCCTCATCCTTCACCTTACTATAGCAGCGCCGCGGGAACCTTGAATAGCGGGGGGTGCGGGCTCTGCGCTGGGAACAAGCGGCATAGCGACGGACTTGAAATTCACCTCTCAGATTTGGAGCCGCCGATGTCCCGCAAACTGTTCTTCCTGGCGACGATCGCACTGACGGCCGTGAGCGGCCTGTCGAACGCGCCCGCTCTCGCACAAGGCCATATGGGTTCGCCGCAGGAGCAGCAGGCCTGTTCGCGGGACGCCTCGCGCTTCTGCCGCAAGGACCTCGGCAATGACGGTGCGGTGCAGGCCTGCCTGCAAGCCAACCGGACCAAACTGTCGCGGTCTTGCAGCAAGGTCTTTCAGAGCCACGGCATGTGAGGACCGGAACCATCCCCGGCGAACGGAGAGTGAAGCCATGTTGCGCGACGAACAGCTCTCGATCCTCAGGGACATCAGCCAATCCATCGCCTTTGCCGACGACCGGCACGGCAAGATAGGCGAGCTGATCGCCGACGGTTATGTGATGAAGGACGGAGATCTGTTCGAGCTCACGGCAAAGGGCGTTACGGCGGTCGAAGAGCATGCAGCGCTTGGCGCAAGCGATGTGGAACAAGCGAGCGTATCCTCCGATCGGTTGATCTGATCGCACGCGAGTCGCGTTGTGCGTGACGTGCGCGCAACAATTGCGAATTCCTTTTTGCCTGCCATTGCGGTCGCGCAACAATGGCGCATACTTGGCTCGGGCGGCGCAGCACTTTTCGATTCGAACATCACCAGAGATCGAGCAACCACATGCGGGATTGAGGTCCCGGCGTGATGGCTGAGACATGCGGCAGGTCAAGCCGCGTGCGGCGCCCCAAAACCAAGTGGCTCAAGCCCACGGAACTCGGGGACGCATTCTACATGACACGCAATCAGACGATCGCAACTCTCTTCGCCCTCGCCACCACCGCCATCGCAATCCCGACATCGCCAAGCTTCGCGTTCTCGTCCGAAGCGCAGCAGATGTGCTCGGGCGATGCGATGCGGCTGTGCTCCAGTGAGATCCCCGACATCCCCAGGATCAGGGCCTGCATGGTGCAGAAGAAGGCTCAGGTCAGCCCGGGCTGTCGCGCCGTGATGGACCGCGAGCACGCCGCCGCGACAGGATCGCGCAAGCGGGAAGCAGCCGCGCAATAGAGAGAGCGTATCTGCGGCCATCCTGAGGGCCCGCCCAAGGGGCGGGCCCTCAGGATGAGGTCTCGTTTCGCGGCGAGATATCAAACCCTCATGGTGAGGAGCCCGCCAAGGCTGGCGTCTCGAACCATGCAGGCCGAGGTCTCACGGAGTAGAGATCTAGTCGCCCCACTGCGCGAAGGCGTCGTTGAAGGCGCGCTCGCCGGGAGCGCCCTTCTCGATGGCGATGATGGCGCGGCGCTGGTTGGCGTAGACCAAGGGCACGTCGAACCAGGAGCGCTCCTTCAGCAGCTGGACGTTGCGGCTGCGGTCGGCATCGACGTTGGAGAGGCCGACCAGGAAGAAGCCGTCGGTGACCTTGACCGCGAGGCCTGCGAGCGGCGTGCCGCGTGCCTGCTCGTTCGACTTCATCAGGATGCCCGGCACGTTGGAAACGCCGCCGCCCGGAAAGTCCGGCGGCAGGACGAAGGTCAGCTCCGCGGTGTGGCTCGCCGGCAGCGAGGAGTCGGTGTTGCGGCGGAACGACATCGTCATCTTGAACTTGCGGTCGGGAATCTCGATGTCGGCGCGCACGGCGACGTCGGCCTTCTGGTTGCCCGACGCCTTGATCGGCTCGAGCCGCCACACCACCGAGCCGACATATTGCTTGCCCTTCGGATCGGATGGATCCTCGTCGTAGAGCACGACTTTCTGCGCCACCGGCGCGACCGGCTGGTCGCTGGCCGAGGGCTGGCCGACGCGATCCGGAATCTTGGGCTTGCTCTGCGGCTGAGACGAATCCTTGGGCGCCTCCACCACCTGCGTCGGCGAAGACTTCAACAGGTTGGTCGCGGTCTGGACCAGCTGCTTGCCCCACAGGATGCCGGCACCGACCAGGATCAGCACGATGCCGACGGCGATCGCGCTCTTGAACGGAAAGGCGCGGCCGGTGCGGGCGCGCTTCTTCTTGGGTTCGCGGTCGAGAACGGGGATGTGCGGACGTTGCGACGGCGGCTGCGACGGCGGCGCGTAGCGCTCAGCTTCCTCGATCGATTCGTCGTAGGAATACGGCGCGTCGGCTCCGGCGCCGCGATTCTCCAGGCTCGGCTCGAGCCGGTCGAATTCCGGCGAGGGCGAGGGCACGTTGGCGTAGGTGCGGCGCGCCGCGCGGTTGGCCTGCGCGGCGGCGCCGCCGAGCTCGTTGGCGTCCGCCGTGATGTCGCGGAAGCCGCGCACGCCCGGTGCGGGCGGCAGCGGCGGTGGCGGTCCCATGTCCGGCGGACGGCGCCCACCAGCGCGATCACGTCCGACCGGCGGAGGCTCCGGCATCGACGACGGGGCCGGCGGACCCGGCTGCCGCGGCGCGTCGAAACGCGGGGCCCGCGGCGCACGCGGGGCGTCGCCCTGGTCATCGACATTGAAGGAGGGCCGGTCAGCCCGCGGCGGCGGCGGAGCCGGACGGGTGCGCGGCGGGGCAGCCGTTTGCGGCGCGGGCGAGTTGCCCTCGGTGGCGCGGGTGCTGGCGCGGCGGAAGGCGTCGCCGCTGCCGCTGCTGCGGGCGCCGCCAGCGGGGCGCGAGGCCTCGCGGGCACGCTGGGCCGCCTCTGATTCGACCTTGCGGACGGCCTCTTCCAGCGAGAGGCGCTCGCGGGTGATCTCGGATTCCGAGAGCGGCGGCTGCACGCTGCGGAGCTGCGCGATCAGCGCCGTGCGCGCCCGCTCATAGAGCGCGCGACGGCTCTCGCCGGGAGCGTTGGGGTCCAGGGCGGCAATAGCGCGGGCGATCAGCGGGTAGTAATCAGCCATTTCTACTCAATTATACGCGCGTCCCGGTAAGAGATCGTTAAGCCTCAAACGGATTTTGTACCAGGATAGTATCCTCGCGTTCGGGGCTGGTGGAAAGCAGCGCCACCGGGCACCCCACCAATTCCTCGATCCGGCGGACATATTTGATCGCCTGGGCCGGCAGCTGGGCCCAGGACCGCGCATTGGCGGTCGGCTCCTTCCAGCCCTCGATGGTCTCGTAGATCGGCTCGACCCGGGCCTGGGCGCCTTCGCCCGCCGGGAAATGATCGATCTCCTTGCCGTCCAGCCTGTAGCCGGTGCAGACCTCGATCGAATCGAAGCCGTCGAGGATGTCGAGCTTGGTCAGCGCCAGACCGTTGATGCCGCAGGTCCGGACCGCCTGGCGAACCAGAACCGCATCGAACCAGCCGCAACGGCGGGGCCGCCCGGTATTGGTGCCGAACTCGCGGCCGCGCTCGCCGATCTTGCGGCCGGTCTCGTTGTCCTGCTCGGTCGGGAATGGGCCCTGGCCGACGCGGGTCGTATAGGCCTTGCAGAGGCCGAGCACATAGCCGACCGCGGCGGGGCCGAGGCCCGAGCCGGTCGCCGCCTGCGCCGCCACCGTGTTGGACGAGGTGACGTAAGGGTAGGTGCCGTGATCGACGTCGAGCAGGGCGCCTTGCGCGCCTTCGAACAACATGCGCTTGCCCTCGCGCCGCTTGATGTCGAGCAGCCGCCACACCGTCTCGGCATAGGGCAGGAGCTGCGGCGCGAGCGCGGTCAATTCCTTCACGATCTCCTTGCCGTCGAACTCCGGCAGGCCGAGGCCGCGGCGCAATGCGTTGTGATGCGCCAGCAGCCGGTCGATCTTGTGCGGCAGGGTGTCGAGATCGGCGAGGTCCATCAGGCGGATGGCGCGGCGGCCGACCTTATCCTCGTAGGCCGGGCCAATGCCACGGCGGGTGGTGCCGATCGCGGTCGCCGCATTGGCGGATTCGCGATGCGCGTCGAGTTCGCGGTGCAGCGGCAGGATCAGGGTGACGTTCTCGGCGACCCGCAGATTGTCCGGGCCGACCGCGACGCCCTGCGACCGCAGCTTGGTGACCTCGTCGAGGAAGGCGGCGGGATCGAACACGACGCCGTTGCCGATCACCGACAGCTTCTGCTCGCGCAGCACGCCCGAGGGCAGCAGCGCCAGCTTGTAGGTCTTGCCGTTGATCACCAGCGTGTGGCCGGCGTTATGGCCGCCCTGGAAACGGACGACGATGTCCGCCTGCTCCGACAACCAGTCGACGATCTTGCCCTTTCCTTCGTCGCCCCACTGGGCGCCGACGACGACAACATTGGCCATTCGCGGGTAATCCCTATGCAATCTGTCAGATGCGCCCAGCCCAATCACGGCCGGGGCCGCTCGAACGCGAGGCAGCCAACCGGATAAAGGATGCAGCCTCTCTAGGCAAGCAAGAACGGGACTTTTTCGAGGCCGCGAGCGCACTCCAAGCCTTTGATATCCCCTGAAAATCCAGAAACCTTCGCGGCGGGTGCAATGCTTCGACCAAAGCGTGAGAGGCTGCTTCCGCCGCTGCATGGTCGCGATGCATCCGGCCCCCGTTGATGCAACCTCGATTTCCGTGTCTTTGAACGGGGCCGGGTTTGAACCGGCCCGGGTGCCACCGGGCTGGAGGCTTGGCGCATGACGCGGGGCCACAACAATCCAATGTCCGCCACCGACGAGACCACCGGCGCCGCCACGTCCGGCCACAACTGGATCGCCAACCAGCCCTATCTGCTGCTCAGCATCACCGCGCTGTGCTGGGCGGGCAATGCCATCGTCGGCCGGCTCGCCGCCGGTCACATCCCGCCGGTGACGCTGTCGTTCCTGCGCTGGTTCTTCGCCTTCCTGCTGGTGCTGCCGTTCGCCTGGAAACACCTTGCGCAGGACTGGCCCGCGATCCGCGGCAAGCTCGGCCTGATGGTCACGCTCTCGATCACCGGCATCGGCGCCTTCAACACGCTGCAATATTGGGCGCTGGAGCATACGCAGGCGCTCAACACTCTCCTCTTGCAATCCGCCGCGCCGCTGGTCGTGGCGCTGTGGTCGCTCGCCATCCTCGGCGTCCGCCTCACCGTAGCGCAGGCCTTCGGCGTGCTGCTGTCGATGTGCGGCGTGCTGATCATCCTGCTGCATGGCGACTTCACCACGCTGTCGAACATCGACTTCAACAAGGGCGACCTCATCTTTGTCGTCGCGCTGATCATCTTCGCGCTCTATTCGGTGCTGACCTTGAAGCGGCCGCCGATGCACGGCCTGTCGTTCCTCGCCTTCACGTTCGGCTGCGGTGCTGCCTGTCTCATTCCGCTGGAGATCTGGGAGTTGTCCGCGCGTCCCGGGATGAAGCTCGACGGGCCGAACCTCCTGACCCTCTTCTATGTCGCGGTATTCCCCTCGACGCTCGCCTATCTCTGCTTCAATCGCGGTGTCCGCCTGATCGGCGCCAACCGCGCCGCGCCGTTCTTCCATGTCGTGCCGGTGTTCGGCTCGATCATGGCAATGGCGTTTCTGGGCGAGCACCCGCAGGCGTTCCACTTCATCGGCTTCGCGCTGGTGCTGGCCGGCGTGTTCGTGGCGTCACGGAAGCAGGCGAGCTAGGCTTGGGGCCCGGTTCGGCTGGTGAATTCACGATACCGGTCGTGGGTCAGCAGCATCACGCCGATCGCGTCCGTGAACATGAGCGACGTCGAATTTGCTCCGGAGAATTGAGGATTCACCGCGCCACCCAGGGCTACGTAGAACGCTGTCGATGCGGCGAGATCGCGTACCGGCAGGTTGACCAGAATCATCTTGGACATTGCTTTTCCTTCGAAAGCGGCTGGAAGCCGCGCTATGGTCTGACATTGGGAACAGAGAGCTCTCAACACTCCTCCCTGGACTGCATTCAAATGTAGCGCGCGGCGCCCATGCAGAGCGCGGCCATGCCCAGCAGGCCGGCCGCCGCACGTTGGGCGGCGGCGATACGTGCACGGAGGTCCTCCGGCTTGCCGGTGCCGCGACGCAAGGCCGCGAGCGCACGAGGACCGATGACAGCCTGAATAGCGGCCGCGATCAGTGCACAGACAGCACCGACGGCGAGCACCTGCTCGGTCGTGCCGAAGCTGTGGGAATGAACGAGATGGCCGAGATAGCCGCCGGTCAGGATGGCAATCGTCGCCGCGCCGAGTTGTGGAAAGACCAGCTGCTCACCGGCAACTCCGCCGATGCGGGCCAGCGCAAAGCTTGATCCCGCCCAGAACACGGACGACAACACATGAAGTGACAAGGCGATCACGAGGGCAGTTTGCATGGCAAGCTCCGAACCGGCTTCTAAATTAGATATACTACATGTATAGTCAATACGTCAACAGAATGGCAAGGCGATGCCGAAGCGCAATTATGTGAGCTCCGCGCGGGCTTCCGCGGCGGCGGCGACGCGCGAGCGCATCATCGCGGCCGGCGCGCGACTCCTACGCGAGGACGCGAGCATTGCGAACTTCTCCCTCGACGTGGTCGCCAAGGCGGCCGGCGTCACGCGATTGACCGTCTACAACCAGTTCGGATCGCGGCGGGGATTGCTGGAGGCCGTGTTCGACGACATCGCGCACCAGGGCGGACTGTTCGAACTGGCCGAGGTGATGACGATGGCGGATCCGCGCGCCGCGCTCGACCGCGTCATCGAAATCTTCTGTACGTTCTGGGGGCGCGATCCCGCCATCGGCGGGCTCAACCAGGCCATCGCGACCGATCCGGAATTCGGCGAGGCGCTGATCGAGCGTAACGAGCGACGGCGCGAATTGCTGACCGCGCTGCTGTCGCGGATCGTGGGCAAGCACGCGGCAAAGCGCGCCATGCGGGACACGGTTGATTTGATCTTCGTGCTGACGAGTTATCCGACGTTTGCAGCGCTGAGCCGGCAGCGGTCGACGGAGGAGGTCTGTCGCTTGCTGCAGACGGCGTGCCACGCGGCTGTGGACGGGCTGAAGTAAGCCGGCAGCAGGCGGCGCTACTTCATCTTGAACTTGCTGTACGCTTCGCTGGTCGCAATGATGACGTGCTCGGCGCAGGCGTTGACGCGGTGCGGATCAGCCTCCGTCTCGTAGGCCTTCGAGGTCATCATGTCGATGAAAGCCGTGACGGTGGGATAATAGACCAGCGCCGCGAAATCCCAGTCGTTGCCCTGCTGCGGGCCGAGCGCGACGGCCCTGGCCTCGCCGGTCCAGAGCAGCGTGCCGCCGCGTGCCTTGATCATCGGCACTGTGACCGCACTGTAGCGCAGATAGGCGTCCCAGCCGGAACCGTCGCCGTCGCCGGAGTGCGCGTGGAAGCGCATCAGGTTCAACATCACCACCGGTGCATGCCGATCGAGCCGATCAAGGCCATCGATGTTCAACATATTAACCGCCAATGCCGCCTCCTCTGGTCATGCCTGCATTGTAGCATTGCGGTCGCATGACTTGTGTCACGACGCAAATCCGGCGCAAGCTCGTATGCAACGCCAATGACGATCGCTTCGCCCGCGCCACCGGCCTCCAATCCGGCCAGTTGGCTCAACAACCAGCCTTATCTGCTGCTCAGCCTGAGCTCGCTGTTCTGGGCCGGCAACATCGTGCTCGCGCGCCACGTCGGCGCGCATGTGCCGCCGCTGACGGTGACCACGATCCGCTGGTTCGGCGTGTTCCTGATCCTCCTGCCCTTCGCCTGGCCGCATCTGAAGCGCGACTGGCCGAATCTGCGCAAGAGCCTGCCGCTGATGCTGTTCCTGTCGCTGGTGGGCTTTGCCTTCAACAACGCGATCTCGTACTGGGCGATGCAGTACACGGAAGCGCTGAACGCGCTGCTGATCCAGTCGGCCGGACCGTTGTTCGTGGCGCTGTGGTCGCTGGTGCTGTTCGGCGTGCGGCTGACCGGTGCGCAGCTCGCCGGCATCGGGATCTCGCTTCTCGGCGTGCTGATCATCATCCTGCGCGGCGATCTCGCCGCGCTCGCGAGCATCAGCTTCAACAGGGGCGACATCATGTTCGCCTCCTCGCTGGTGGCGTTCGGGATCTACTCTGCCTTCATCCCGCGGCGGCCCAAGATCCACCAGCTCTCCTTTCTCTCCTTCACCACCTGCTGCGGCGCGACGATGCTGCTGCCGACCGCGATCTGGGAGGCCTGGAGTGGTCGCGTCCTGCAACTCGACGGGGTGACGCTAGCGACGCTGGGCTACATCCTGATCTTTCCCTCGACGCTGGCCTATCTCTTCTTCAACCGGGGCGTGGCGCTGATCGGCCCGAACCGCGCCGCGCCGTTCTTCCATCTGGTGCCGGTGTTCGGCTCGGCGATGGCGATCCTGCTGCTCGGCGAAAAGATTCAGCCCTTCCACCTGATCGGCTACCTGCTGGTGCTCGCCGGCGTCGTGATCGCCTCGCGCCAGGGTTCTGCGGTGAAGTAATTCCGCGACGCGAGACGAGGCGACAAACTCGCGCCTTCCGATTTCGACGAGGAGACGCTAGGTTCCCCGCCAACCAAAAAAGAGGGAACGACCAGACATGCTTTCAGCGTTGATCCGAAACCTGCGTGCCATCGGCACGGGCGCCCTTTGTCTCGCCGCCGCGTCCGCTGCGCAGGCCGACAATTATCCGAGCCGCAACATCACGCTGGTGCTGCCGTTCGCCGCCGGCAGCGGCACCGACACCACGACGCGGCTGATCTCGCAGCATTTGTCGCAGGCCCTCGGCGTCGGCATCGTCATCGAGAACAAGGCGGGCGCCAACGGCATGATCGCCGCCACCTATGTCGCGCGCGCCGCGCCCGACGGCTACACGCTGCTGGTGACCACCAACACCACGCATTCGGCCAATCCCTATCTGCTCAAAAGCCTGACCTACGATCCGGTCAAGGACTTCACCCCGATCGCGCGCACCGGCGACCTGCCCTTCATGCTGGTGATCCACCCGGAGGTGCCGGCCAAGACCGTCGGCGAGCTCATCGCCTACGGCAAGGCCAATCCGGGCAAGCTGAGCTACGCCTCGGGCTCGTCCTCGGCGATCGTGTCGGGGGCGACCTTTGCACACAATGCCGGGCTCGACCTCCTGCACGTGCCCTACAAGAGCTCGCCGCCGGCGCTCAACGACGTCATGGGCGGCCGCGTCTCGATGATGTTCGTGGACATCCTGACCGGCCTGCCGCATGTCCAGGGCAACGCGCTACGCGCGCTCGCCGTCACGACGAAGGACCGCTCGTCGCTGGTGCCGAACCTGCCCTCGATGCAGGAGGCCGGCGTGCCGGACTTCGACATCTCGTCGTGGCAGGGCTATTTTGGCCCCGCCGGCATGCCCAAGGAGATCGTGACGCGACTCAACGCCGAGATCCGGAAGATCGTCGAGAAGCCGGAGATCAAGGCCCAGCTCGCCACCCTCGGCATGGACGCGTTTTCGGGCACGCCCGAGCAGCTCGGCACGTTCGTGAACGAACAGCTGGTGTTGTGGGAGAAGCTGATCCGCGAGGCAGGGATCGAGAAGCAGTAGGGGCTCGCGAAAGCCGCGCGCTCGGCATTCTCCGTCATGGCCGGGCTTGTCCCGGCCATCCACGTCGATCAAAGCGTCCGGTGTCCAAGAACGTGGATGCCCGGGACAAGCCCGGGCATGACGATAGAGGAGATGGCGTCGCTTTGGTGTGGCGACCTACGCCGCGCGCACCTTGGCGAGGAAGCCGTCGACTGCGCTGCGCAGCGCGCCGGACTGGCTGTCGAGCTCGCGAGCGTTGGTGAGCACGTCGCTTGCCGCCGTGCCGGTCGCTTCCGCGGCCGAGGTGACGCTGCCGATATTGGCGTTGATCTCGTTCGATCCGGCCGCGACCGACTGAATGTTGCGGGCGATCTCGCGGGTCGCCTCGCCTTGCTGCTCGATCGACGCGGAAATGCCCGCGGTGATCTCGCTCATCTCGGCGATGGTCTGAGTGATGCCGCCGATGGCGGCGACCGCATCGCTGGTCGATGTCTGCATCGCCGCGACCTGGGCGGAGATTTCCTCGGTGGCCTTGGCGGTCTGGTTGGCCAGCGCCTTGACTTCGGAAGCGACGACGGCGAAGCCGCGGCCGGATTCACCGGCACGCGCCGCTTCGATGGTGGCGTTGAGGGCGAGCAGATTGGTCTGTGCCGCGATCGAGTGGATCAGCTTGACCACCTCGCCGATCTTCTCGGCGCCGGTGGAGAGTTCCTGCACCGTGGCATTGGTGCGCTCGGCGTCGTTGACAGCGCGGCTCGCCACTTCGGTCGAGCGGGTGACCTGGCGCGAGATCTCCGCAACCGAGCTCGACAGCTCTTCGGCAGCCGCGGCAACCGTGCCGACATTGCCCGACGCTCTCTGCGAGGCCGCGCCGACCGTCGCCGCACGCGACGAGGCGTCGCCGGCGGTCGCGGTCATCGATTGCGCAGTGGCTTGCATGCCCGTCGCAGCCGAGGAGACCGAGCGGACGATACCATTGACGCTGCGTTCGAAGTCGCTGGCGATGCCCTCCATCACGCTGCGACGTTCCGCCGCTGCGCGATCCTTGGCATCGGCTTCGCTCTTCTCGATGTCGCGGATGCGGACAGCGTTGTCCTTGAAGATCTGGACGGTCGACGCCATTGCGCCGACCTCGTCACCACGGCCGACGCCCGGAATGTCGCCGTCGAGCTTGCCCTCGGCGAGATCCTTCATGCGGGCTCCGAGCAGGGCGAGCGGGCGGCTGATGCTGCGACCGATCAGCCAGGCAACGCTGCCGGCGACGATGACGATACCGAGCATGGCCAAGCCGAGCAGCCAGTAGACCGGACCCATCTTGGCGTCGATATCATCGAGATAGGCGCCGGTGCCGAGATACATGTCGAAGCCGGGGACCGCGACCGCGTAGCCGAGCTTGCGGATCGGCTTCTCCTGGCCGGGCTTCACATATTCATAATACAGCAGGATCGAACCATTGGCCTTGACCCCGTCCATCAACTCGGCAGACAGCTTGCGGCCGTTGGTCACGACATCCATGCGGTTGCTGCCGATCTGCTTCGGATCGGGCGCGAGCTGGGTGATGCCGTCATAGGACGTGCCGAACAAATAGCCCGCACCGTTGTCATACGTCATTGCATTGCCGTAGCGACGAATCTCGGCCATCGCCGCATCCTTCGTCAGCTCGCCGGCGTCGACCCGCTTCTTGAGGGCAGCGGCGTAGTTGCGCCCCATCTCCACGATCGCCTTGGCCTGATCGATGCGCGCGTTCACCATCTCCTGCTTCATCAGGTATCCGGCGAGGATCCCGGAAATGCACAGTCCGAACAAGGTGACGCCGACGAGGATGCCGAGCTTGGGGGCGATCTTCATATTGCTTAATTTCACGGGATGCTCCGGCAACACAGGGATAAGGACGCGCGAGTGAATCGATCGAAATCAAATTAACCTTTAGGGGGTGACCCCTTAGCAAGCTGTTACGGGGCGCCCCGTAGAAGCCCGGAGAAGACGTCGAACCAGTCGTATAAATCGCCTCAATGACAACCGGGAATTGTACGCGACCTCCTCGATTTCGCGTAAAAGACGCAAAGGCCCGCGCAAAGCATGGGTCACAACAAGAAACCAAATCGGGAGCAGGATATGCCGAAATACAGGGTGGTGACGCCGAAGGGCGCGAGCTTCACGGTCGCGAGCAGCGATTATTCCTACGAGCGCGAGGCGCTCGATCCGATCGACGCCGAGATCGTCGAGGCGCCGGCCGACGAGGCCGGGTTCATCGCCGCCGCGAAGACAGCGGACGCCATCTACGCCAAGGGCATCCCGATCACCAAGACCATCATCGACGCGCTGGAGAGCTGCAAGGTCGTTACGCTCGGCTCGGTCGGCGTCGACAGCGTCGACATCAAGGCTGCAACCGCGCGCGGCATTCCCGTCACCAACATCCCCGACACCTTCATCGAGGAGGTCGCAGACCATGCCATGATGCTGCTGCTCGCCGGCTTCCGCCGCCTGGTCGAGCAGGACCGGATGGCGCGCAGCGGCCGCTGGGCGGAGGGCCGGCCGGCGTTGTCGAAGATCCCACGACTGATGGGCCAGACGCTCGGCTTCATCTCGTTCGGCCGCGTCGCGCGTGCAGTTGCGAAACGCGCAGCTCCGTTCGGTCTGCGGATGATGGCCTACGATCCCTTCATCCAGGAAACGCTGATGTCCGACCACGGGGTGATTCCGGCGACGCTGAACGAGGTGTTGTCGCAATCCGACTTCCTCTCGATGCACGCCCCCGCTCGGCCCGAGGTGCATCACATGCTCACCGAGAAGCACTTCCGGCAGATGAAGAAGGGCTCGGTCTTCATCAACACCGGCCGCGGCGCCACCGTGGACGAGGAAAGCCTGATCAAGGCGCTTCAGGAGGGCTGGATCGCCCATGCCGCCCTCGACGTGCTGGAGAAGGAGCCGCCCTCGCACAACAATCCGCTGCTCGGCATGGACAATGTCACCCTGACCGCCCACGTCGCCTCCGCCTCGGCACGGTTTGACGAGGCGCGCAAGCGCCGGGTGGGCTACGAATTGTCACTGGTGCTTCAGGGCATGTGGCCGGTAAGCTGCGTCAATCCGTCGGTGCTGCAAGACACCGCGCTCCGCCGCTGGCAGCCTGTCAGCATGGACCGCGGCCCGAACAGCTAGACGGGACGGCCGCGAAGGCGCGCCGGCAACCGGAAAGACCCTTCACCGGCGATCAACGCCGGGAAGGGAAACATATAGGGAGGAACCGATGAGGAACGACATCACGCGTCGTGATGCCTTGGCGCTGGGCCTGTCCGCTGCGGCAATCGCGGCAACCGGTGCTCCGGCAAATGCGCAATCCGCGATCAAGGCCGCGGACGTCCCCACACCGAAACTGCCGATCGAGAAAGGCGCATCCCTGCGCATGCTGCGACCGGTACGTTTCGTCCAGGCCGACGAGGACGTGTTCCGCGCCAATGCGGCCAAATTCACCAAGGAGACCGGGGTCGAGGTCAAGGTCGACTTCGTCGGCTGGGAGGACATCAACCAGCAGACCGCGGTGACCGCGAATTCCGGTGCCGGCCCCGATATTATCATCGGCTTCTCCGATGCGCCGCACATCTATATCGACAAGCTGATCGAGCTGACCGACGTCGCCGACTATGTCGGCAAGCGGTACGGCGGCTGGCTGCCGCTGGCGCAGCGCTACGGCAAGAAGAACAAGAGCGACGCCTGGATCGGACTGCCGTTCGGCGCGACCGCGGGTCCGCTGATCTACCGCAAGTCGATCCTGCGATCGGTCGGCTTCGACAAGGTGCCGGAAGACCATGCCGGAATCCTCGATCTCTGCCAGAAGCTTCAGAAGGCCGGCAAGCCGGCCGGCTTGGCGCTCGGCAACGCCAAGGGCGACGGCAACGGTTTTGCGAACTGGGCGCTGTGGTCGCACAACGCGGCGCTGCTCGACGAAGAGGGGAACGTCGTCATCAACAGCAAGGAGACGATCGCCGCACTGAACTGGGTCAAACAGCTCTATCCGACCTTCATCGCCGGCACGACGTCATGGAACGACGTCAGCAACAACCGCGCCTACGCCGCGCAGGAGATCTCGCTGACCGCCAACGGCGTCTCGCTGTATTTTTCACTGAAGAACGATCCGGCGACCAAGGCGATCGCCGACGACAGCGAACATCAACTGCTGCCGAAGGGTGTCGCGAAGGTCTCGCCGATGGCGGGCCTGACGCTGAACGCCATGCTGTTCAAGCACAGCCAGTACCCCAACGCCGCAAAGGCCTTCCTGCAATACATGCTGGAAAAGGACCAGTACGAGCCGTGGCTCAACGCCAATTCCGGCTACTGGGCCCAGCCGCTCGCGGCTTACGCGGAGGCCAAGGTCTGGAGCGAAGATCCCAAGATCAAGATCTTCAAGGACACCATGAACACCATCTACTATGACGGCTATGCTGGCCCGATCTCGACCGCGACCGGTGCCGTCAGCGCCGACTACGTGCTGATTCAGATGTTCGCATCCGTCGCGACCGGCGCTGCCACGCCGGAAGCCGCGGCCGCGGAAGCCGAGCAGCGCTGCAAGCGGTACTTCCGGCGGCAGAAGTAGCGCTGGACAAAGCGCGTCATTGCGAGCGAAGCGAAGCAATCCAGCCTGTCTTCCCAGTTACAGCCTGGATTGCTTCGTCGCACCAGTGCAAAATTGCTTCGCAATTTTGTCACGGGCTCCTCGCAATGACGGGCTTGGTGACTTTCAGAGACGGGACAACAAACCGATGTCCGTGACCACACTCTCTTCTCCAGCCCTCGTGCACCGGCAACCCTCCTGGCTGGTGCGCCTGTTCGACTACAAGCCGTTCCTGATCGTGATGTGCCTCGCACCTGCGATCGGGCTGCTCACGGTGTTCCTGACCTATCCGCTCGGCCTCGGCATCTGGCTCGCCTTCACCGACACGACAATCGGCAGAAAAGGCGTCTTCGTCGGCTTCGAGAATTTCCAGTATCTGCTCACCGATTCCCTGTGGTGGAACGCGGTGTTCTACAGCGTGGTCTACACGGGGATCGCGACCTTTGGAAAGTTCGCGCTCGGCTTCTGGCTCGCACTGCTGCTCAACAACCATTTTCCGTTCAAGAGCCTGTTGCGTGCGATCATCCTGATGCCTTGGATCGTGCCGACGGTGCTCTCGGCGCTGGCGTTCTGGTGGATCTACGATCCGCAGTTCTCGATCATCTCCTACCTTCTGGTCGACGTGCTGCACTGGCGCACCACCAATATCGACTTCCTCGGCTCGCCCTGGCCGGCGCGCTTCTCGCTGATCGCCGCCAATATCTGGCGCGGCATTCCCTTCGTCGCGATCTCGCTGCTGGCGGGCCTGCAGACCATTTCGCCCTCGCTCTACGAAGCCGCGATGCTCGATGGCGCCAGCGCCTGGCAGCGGTTCCGCTACATCACCTTCCCGATGATGATGCCGATCCTCGCGATCGTCATGACCTTCTCGATCATCTTCACCTTCACCGATTTCCAGCTGGTCTACGCCATCACCCGGGGCGGCCCCGGCAACTCAACCCATTTGCTGGCAACGCTGGCCTTCCAGCGCGGCATTGCGGGCGGCGAGCTCGGCGAGGGCGCGGCGATTGCGGTGTCGATGATCCCGTTCCTCGTGTTCGCAACGCTGTTCTCTTATTTCGGCCTGGCGCGCCGCAAATGGCAGCAGGGAGAGAGCAATGACTGATACCGCCGCCGAGCCGGCCGCCGTCGCCACCACGCCGCCGGACACCATGGCCTGGGATTCCGGGCTGCGGCGGCTGATGATGATCTATCTGCCGCTCGGCTGCTTCGTGCTGATCCTCCTATTTCCGTTCTACTGGATGACGATCACGTCGTTCAAGCCGAACGCAGAGCTGATGAACTACCGGGAGCACAACCCGTTCTGGATCTCCTCGCCGACGCTGGCCCACATCAAGCACCTGTTGTTCGACACCGCCTATCCGCGCTGGCTGTGGACGACGATGCTGGTCGCGGTCGGGGCGACTACGCTGTCGCTGATCGCGAGCACGCTGGCCGCCTATGCGATCGAGCGCCTGCGCTTCCGCGGCAGTCCCTATGTCGGCCTCGGCATTTACATGGCCTATCTCGTGCCGCCGTCGATCCTGTTCATTCCGCTCGCGACCGTGGTCGTGCAGTTCGGCCTGTTCGACAGCCCGCTTGCGTTGATCCTGGTCTACCCGACCTTCCTGGTGCCGTTCTGCACCTGGCTCCTGATCGGCTATTTCAAGTCGATCCCCTACGAGCTCGAGGAATGCGCGCTGGTGGACGGCGCCACCAGGCTCCAGATCCTGCGACGGATCACGCTGCCGCTGGCGGTGCCCGGCCTGATCTCGGCCGGCATCTTCTCCTTCACGCTGTCCTGGAACGAGTTCATCTACGCGCTCGCCTTTATCCAGAGCGGCGCCAACAAGACGGTGCCGGTCGCGATCCTGACCGAGCTCGTCACCGGCGACGTCTATCAGTGGGGCGCGCTGATGGCGGGCTCGCTGCTCGGCTCGCTGCCGGTTGCGATCTTCTACTCGCTGTTCGTCGATTACTACGTGTCGTCGCTGACGGGCGCGGTCAAGGAGTAGCTGTCGGCTGCGGCGTTTGGCCCGGTTTCACAAAACTGCAATGCGCGGTCCGCATAAGACGGCCTCCGTTAACAGGAGACGCACATGCGCGCGACTTTGCTTAGTACCGTCGCAACGATCATTCTGACCGCGAGCTCCGCGCTGGCGCAGAGCGAAGGCGAATTCCCCGCCAAGCTCGCCGGCCACGTCGTGATGCCGGCCGCCACGTTCATCGACGCGCCGGCTGATGCTCCCGCCGATCTCAAGACATCCGGTAAATACACCACCGGGAAGCGGGTCGACGCGCTCGGCACGGTGATGGGCAAGTCCTATGAGCGGGCCACCGGCGTGTCGCTGCCGTTCAAGGGCCAGCCGCTGCAGGGCCATTCCGGTATCAAGTCGATGGGGGACGGCACTTTCTGGGTCATCACCGACAACGGCATGGGCGCGCGCGCCAATTCGCCAGATTCGATGCTGTACCTCAACCGCTACAGGATGGATTGGGCCGGCGGCAAGATCGAGCGGCTGGAGACCGTGTTCCTGCACGATCCCGACAGACGCGTGCCGTTCCGCATCGTGCATGAAGACACCGAGAGGCGTTACCTCACCGGCTCCGACTTCGACACCGAAGGTTTCCAGATTATCGGCGACACCTTCTGGATCGGCGACGAGTTCGGCCCCTACATCCTGAAGGCCGACAAGACCGGCAAGATTCTGGCCGTATTCGAGACGGTCGCCGACGGTAAGCCCGTGCGATCGCCGGATCATTGGGCGGTGGCGACCCCGGGCGCGCCGGGTGCGACCTACACCAACGTCAACCTCCGACGCTCCAAGGGTTACGAGGGCTTCGCCGCCTCGAAAGACGGCAAGTTTCTCTACGGCCTGCTCGAGGGGCCGCTCTGGGATGCCGAGAAAAAGGACTGGGAGAAGGTCGACGGCAAGGAAGCCTCGCGCATCCTCGAATTCGACGTCGCCGCGGAAAAATTCACCGGCCGCTACTGGCAGTATGTGTTCGAGCAGAACGGCAATGCCATCGGCGACTTCAACATAATCGACCCGAGCGCCGGCCTGATCATCGAGCGCGACAACGGCGAAGGCACGCCCGAAAAGGCCTGCCCGCAAGGCACCCGCGGCGAGAACTGCTTCCCCGACGTGGCCAAGTTCAAGCGCGTCTACAAGATCGAGCTCACCGACGCCAATGTCGGCAAGCCCGTGCGCAAGATCGGCTACATCGACCTCCTGAAGATCAGGGATCCCGACAAGAAGGCGAAGAAGCCGCTCAATGACGGCGTCTACACGTTCCCGTTCTTCACCATCGAGAACGTCGATCGTGTCGACGAAACCCACATCATCGTCGGCAATGACAACAATCTACCGTTCTCGTCCAGCCGCGATCCCAACAAGGCCGACGACGACGAGTTCATGCTGCTCGATGTCGCGGACTTCCTGAAGGCGAAGTAAGCCAGCGCTCTCTCAACGCGGGTCATCGCCCGGCTCGACCGGGCGATCCAGTACGCCGCGGCGCCAGCGATCAAATCGTGAGGCCGCGGCGTACTAGATGCCCCGCCCTCGTGCGTAACTGCGCACTAGGCGGGACATGACGGACAGTGAGCGAGCACGAGGTAAAGACAACTCGCACCTCGGCGCCGCACATCAACCCGCCGGCACGATCACCATGCTCTTGTCCTTCGGCCAGCGAATGCGCCAGACGAAGTTGATGTCCTTGACCTCGCCGGGCTTGGCGTCGAACGACCATTCCAGCACGCCGCGCCGGTCGCGAATGTTGCTTGCGGTCGGCGGCGTGGTCGCAGGCAGCATCTCGACGAGGATGTCCTCGTTCTCGCTGACCGGCAATTGATCCTCAATCGCGACCTTGATCGGGAAGTCGTGACCATTGCGGATCGTCGTCTTGAACGATCGCTCGTCGGTCTTCGACGTCGTGACCAGGAGACCGGCCGAACCTTCGTTGCGCTTGAGCACCGCGCGCTCGATCCTGACCTTGTCGTCGGCGCCGAAGCCGAGCCGCACGATATCGTCCTTGGCCGAAGCCGAGAGCTTGCCGCGGCCGACGAAAGTCCCGTCGCGATAGATTGCAACCTTGCCCGGCAACAGGCTCGTGTCGTCGCTCTGCTTGAAGCTCGCTTCGAGGAAGGCGGTGGGGTCCATCACCGGTGCCGCGCGCACCATGAGATCGGCGGGCACGGTCATCGAGGCGATGCGCAGGCTCTTGGCGCCCTCGGCGGCCCCGAGGCTGACGCGGCCGGGAATTTTGTAGGTGGCCTGGAAGTCACCGATCTCGGCGACCGCCTGCTGCTCTTCGGCGCGTTCGCGGATATCGTCCGCCGCCTTGGCCGCGGAAGTTTCCATCTTGCGCTGCTGCATGGGCGCCGCCGCAGGCATTGCCGAATCCGAAACTGAGCCCAGCGCCCGCGGCCTCGGTACCTGCGGATATTGTGCGACCAGCGAATTCAGCTCCGGCGCGCTGCCGCCGCGGCCGATGCGGACCGTGGAGACGCCGAGCGCGACGTTCGACCAGTCCTCGCCGGTCGCCTGCGTGACCTCGGCGCGGCGGACAAGCTCGAGCTGCGGTTTGCGGTCCTTCGCGCCGGTGTCGAGGCGGGCGTCGTAGAGCGGCAGCCAGCGCGCATTACGCACATTGTAGGTCACCCGCAACGTCGCCTTGGTTGCTGCCGGCGCCGCGATGTCCATGCCGACTTCGAGCTTGCTCGGCGGCTTGGCCTTGCGCTCGACTTCGAGCTGGGCGATCTGCCGATCGATCTCGCGCATCTTGCGCGTGGCGTCGCGAACGGCGGTATCGGCGCTCGCAATTTCGTCGCCAACGGCGGCAAAGGCCGTGCGCCATTAGGCAATCGGCCGCGCCTCGCCCTTGTCGCCGATGCCCGCGGGAGAGGCTTCCGCAAAGTGCTCCGCGAATTTGCGCCGCGCAATGGCCGAGTCGATCGCGCCTTGCAGGTCGGCGCGCTGGTCGTTCAGCGCCTCGATGCGCTTGTCCAGCTCCGGCAAATTGACCGGCGCCGCACGTGGCGTTCGCGCATCGATCGTGCCGATGGTGAGCTTCGCTCCCCCCTCACCCTCCACCCGGATCGAGGAGGTGTCGAGACCAAGCGGGAAGTCCTTGGCAACGAGCGTCGAGTCACCAGACGGCAGGTCCACTGCGATGACGCGGGTTACGGTCGCGCCATCCGGGTAAACCGTGACGGTATCGATGGCCGACGTGGCGTCCAATTCGGCGGCCCATGACGACGACGCGAATGCCGTGCTCACCAGAACCAGGCTCGTCGTCGCCAAACATCTTGCGGTGATGCGCATCAAGTCCCTCCTCCAAGTCATCGCCGCCGCCAGCCGGACGCGCGATCCAATGCCTCGCCAACATGGTTGGACGCGGCAGGGAAGGAACTGGTTCGATTGGGGTTTCCGTGGGGCGCCGCCGCGGCGGCAGCAAGGCCCGCGACGGAGCGCTTAATCCTGAGGAGTCGAACCCTGCCCGAAGATGCGGCGAAGCAGGTCCGTCACGTTCTTCGCACCGGCCTTCCTCAGAATACCGGCGCGGTAGCCCTCGACCGTGCGCGCGCTCAGATGCATGCGCCGGGCGATCTCCTTGTTGGTCAGGCCGGCGGCGAGATGCTCGAGCACGTCGCCTTCGCGCGCGGTCAGTGGTTCGCAGCCGGGCAGCCAGCGCTGCCGGTTGGAGCCGGGCTGTGCAAACTCGTCGATGGCGGCATCGATCCGGTCGACGATGTCGCGGGTGCGGAACGGCTTCTCGATGAAGTCGGCCGCACCGCTCCTGATGGCGTCGACCGCCATGGCGATGCTGCCGTTCGTCGCGGTCACCAGCACCGGCGCCATGCAGTTTTCCTCGCGCAGGCGCTTGAGCACGTCGAGACCGGAGCGATCAGGCGGCATCTCCAGCAGCACGCAGGCCGGCATCCGCGCCTTGGCCTCCGAGAGCAGAGACGCGCCGTCGGCGAAGCAGATCACGTTGTATGCGCTTTGTTGAAGCGCGGTGGAAAGTTGTTCGCGGGAGGCGGCATCGGTGTCGATGACGAATACCTCACCCTTGGAAAGCATGTCCCCCGGCATAATTCCGATCCAGCAATGTCTTGGGTCAAATGGTCCGAGACGGCAGCGGGGCCTCGTCGCGCCGCGCCGTCATATGCACGGCATTCACGCCCGTGCTTCGGTTTTACTTATGTATGTTCCACCCATTTCCCGGATTTGACGGATCGGGACAGAAACTTTACATTTCGGGACATCTGCGGGATGTCCGGCAGGAACGGGTCGCATGACCGACCTCATTCGCAGCGCGGGCTTGAGCTATTACCCGGAGGTCGCCCGGTCGGTCGGGCTCGACCCCAAACACATGATGCGCAAGGTCAGGCTGCCGCTGGCCTGCCTCGACAAGCCCGACACGCCCATTGCCGTCACCGGTCTCCGCCGTCTGCTCGAATTGTCGGCCGAGGCGTCCGGCGCCGAAGATTTCGGCTTGCGGCTTGCTGAACGCGGCGGGCTGACCAATTTCGGCGCGGTCGGCCTGATCGTGCGCGAACAGGCGACCGTTGGTGAAGCCATCGAAGCCTTCTCGCGCTTCATCCCGATCCATCACGACGGCATGAAGCTGGACGTCACCCGCAACAAGCAGACCGTGACCGTCACGCTGCACCTGCGTGGCCGGCAGCCGGCCGCGCCGCGCCAGTCGATCGACATGGCGCTCGGCAGCGTCCACCGCATCATCCAGTCGCTGTTCGGCAGCGATTGGCGGCCGCAGGAAGTTCACCTGCATTACCCACCGCCGCTCGACCGCAAACGCTACCGCGAGTTCTACGGCTGCCGTGTGACCTTCAATGCGGAGGCCGATTCGATCCTGTTGTCGGCACACGACATGGAGCGCCGGATCCCGAGCGCGCATCCGCTGATCGCGAGCTATCTGCGCAAGCGGATCGAGGCGATCGAGACGCGGCCGGCAAGCTGGGAGGAGAAGGTCGACGAGGTCGTGCGTCTCCTGCTCGCCGGCGGCGACTGCACGGTCGAGCGCGTCGCCGAACACCTCGCCTGCACCCGGCGCACCATCCACCGCCACCTCGCCGAAGCCGGCACCAGCTTCTCGGCCATTCTCGACGCGCAGCGCGCCGATCTCGTGGTCCAGCTCATCGACGACCCCGGCCGGCCGCTGGCCGACATCGCCGTGCAGCTCGGCTTCTCCGCACAGAGCGCCATGGCCCGCTGGTTTCGCGGCCATTTCGGCTGCACCATCACCGCATGGCGCAAAGGCGCCCGGCCATTGGCGGCAACCGCGGCTTGATTTTCAAGACCGATCACATCACCGGCGCAAACATGCGAAAGCCCGGCGCACCGATGATCGCCTCGAAGGCAGGATCGCGCTTCTCCTCGGCAAGGACAAAGCCGGCCTTGGTATAAGCGCGCTCGGCGGGCTCGTTGCCGATCAGGAACGATATTGTCGCCCGTGCACATCCAGCCGCTCGCCCCTTCTCCAGCGCATGCGCGATCAGTGACTGCACCAGGCCGCGGCCGCGATAGGCGGGATCGGTCGCGACATGCTCGATCATCCAATCGCCCTCGCCGCCCTGAACCCAGCAGGCGCGGGTGTAGCCGCCGCGTTGACGGATGGCCTCCAGCTCTGCCGCGGCGATTCCGGACGCGGCTGCGACTTCCTCGATCGCACGCCAAGCCGCTGGTCCCGTGCCGGCCGCCGGTAGCGCACACAAGGCGGCAGCAGGCTTGCCATCGATCTCGGCGACCAGAAATTGCGAGACGTGCCACATCGACACCGCGCGAGCGGCTGCGACGTGCGCGATGAAATCACGGCACTGTGTTTCAGGCCAACCGAGCGCAACGTCGAACCAGCCACGCGGCCGGTAGCCGCGCTGCGATGAAAGGATGGTTTGTGCGATGAAATCGGCGTCTTCGGGACGCGCAGACCGTATCGTCATGCGCGCCCCCTTCGCGAAAACCTTACGTGTTCTTCAGTGCGACGCGAAATTCGGCCTCGGTCTTGGCCTTGACCTCGTCGAGCGAGACGCCGTCGGCGAGCTCGATCAGCGCCATGCCGCCGCTGCCGTGCTTGTCGATGGTGAAGACGGCCAGGTCAGTCACGACCATGTCGACCACGCGCTCGCCGGTCAGCGGCAAATTGCACTGCTTCAGGAGCTTTGGACCGTCCTTGGCCGAATGCTCCATCACCACGACCACGCGCTTGACGCCGGCGACGAGATCCATCGCGCCGCCCATGCCCTTGACCATCTTGCCGGGGATCATCCAGTTGGCGAGATCGCCGTTCTGGGCCACCTGCATGGCGCCGAGGATCGACAGATCCATGTGGCCGCCACGGATCATGCCGAAGGAATCCGCGCTCGAGAAATACGAAGTCGACGGCAGTTCGCTCACGGTCTGCTTGCCGGCGTTGATGAGATCGGCGTCCTCTTCGCCCTCATACGGGAACGGGCCCATGCCGAGCATGCCGTTCTCGCTCTGAAGGCTGACGTCCATGCCGTCCGGGATGTAGTTCGAGACCAGCGTCGGGATGCCGATGCCGAGATTGACGTAATAGCCGTCACGCAGTTCCTTCGCGGCGCGCGCAGCCATCTGTTCACGGGTCCAGGCCATCTTAGTCTCCTGATCTCAAGCTGCCGTGCGCGGGCGGGTGTTGCGGAATTCGATGCGCTTCTTGGCCGTTCCGACCTCGACGATGCGCTTGACGAAAAGACCGGGCGTGTGGATGTGGTCGGGATTGAGTTCGCCGGCCGGAACCAGATGCTCGACCTCGGCCACCGTGACCTTGGCGGCGGTCGCCATCATCGGGTTAAAGTTGCGCGCGGTCTTGCGATAGATGAGGTTACCTGCGGTGTCGCCCTTCCAGGCGTGGACGATGGCGAGGTCGGCGAACAGGCCGCGCTCCATCAGGTATTTCTGTCCGTCGAATTCTTTCACTTCCTTGCCTTCGGCGATCAGCGTGCCGACGCCGGTCTTGGTGTAGAAGGCCGGAATGCCGGCGCCGCCCGCGCGGATGCGCTCGGCCAGCGTGCCCTGCGGATTGAATTCGAGTTCCAGCTCGCCGGCGAGGAATTGCTGGGCGAACAGCTTGTTCTCCCCGACATAGGACGAGATCATCTTCTTGATCTGGCGGGTTTCGAGCAGGCGGCTGAGGCCAATGCCGTCGACGCCGGCATTGTTTGAGACCACCGTCAGGTCCTTGACGCCGGAGTCGCGGATCGCGTCCGACAGCGTCTCGGCGATGCCGCAGAGGCCGAAGCCGCCCGACATGATCATCATGCCGTCTTTCAGAACGCCCTCGAGAGCCGACTTGGCGTCGGGATAGACCTTGTTCATGCAAATTACCTTCGAGTGAACCTTCGGCTTGCAGGCGTCGCGCCTTAGTGGCGGCGATTATTAGGCGAAATCGTCCGAAGCCGTCAATGATACGGGGTTCTCCGCTCCGCCCCTGGGTGATAGAAGCTGCCCAAGCCGTGGGCGCAACCGTTCCCGCGGCCTTGAAAGCGACAAGAAAACCCATCAAGTTGCGGCACTTAACACAATAGGTCTTGGGCGTGGGGCGCGCAGGTTTCCCAGCCCGCCTTCTGGCTCCAGCGACCAACTCGATCAGGACATGCCATTGACCATGGCCCAAGGAATGAAGCGCCTCGGGACGCCGATCGCGGCGCTGCTCGGCGTGGCGCTGATCGCCCTGATCGCGACCTCATGGCTCATCAACCGCGACGCACTGCGCAAGGCCGTGGAAACGCAGATCCGCGACGTCACCGGACTCGAGGTCAACGTCGCAGGCGCGATCGACATTTCGGTGCTGCCGGCAAGCTACATCTCCTTCCATGACGTCGGGCTGAAGGGCGGCGGCACCAGCGATCCCGCGCTCCATGTCGACGTTCTCACCGCGAACCTGCGGCTGCTGCCGCTGCTGCTGCAACGGTTCGAGATCGCGGACCTGACGCTGCTGCGGCCGCGCATCCATGTCAGCCTGAAGCCGGACGGTGAAAGCAACTGGACACCGTTCATCCAGACCATCGCGCGCACCATGAAGCCCGGCGCCGAGAATCAAGTGTCGTTCTCTGAGATCCGGATCCAGGACGGCGTGCTCAATTACGAGGACGCTGCCACGCACGGCACCGAGAAGCTCGAGGACATCGACCTGTCGCTGGCTTGGCCCTCGATCTCGCGCTCCTTCGCCGCGACCGGACAGTTCGACTGGCGCGGCGAACGGGTCGACGGCTCGATCAGCTTTTCCGATTTCGTCGCCGCGCTCTCCGGCGAGCGCTCGGGGTTGAAGGCGCGGATCGCGAGCGCGCCGCTCAAGCTCGCCTTCGACGGCAGCGTCGCCAACCGCACCAGCCCGATGATGGAGGGCACGCTCACCATCGACAGCCCGTCCCTGCGCAACGCGCTACGCTGGACCGGCCAACCGCAGCCCGCCAGCGGCGGCTTCGGCCGCTTCGCGCTGAAGGCGCGGGCCAATGTCGTCGGCGCGTCCATCGCGCTCACCAATGTCAATGTCGAGCTCGACGGCAACACCGCCGAGGGCGTGATGACCTACGCCAATAACGGCCGGCAGACGCTGCAGGCGACGCTCGCAGCCGACGCGCTCGACTTCACCCCCTATATCTCGACTTTCCGCCTGCTCGCGAGCGGCGCGCGCGACTGGAACAGGCAGCTGTTCGATCTCAACGCCTTGTCGACCACCGACCTCGACATGCGCCTGTCGGCCGCCAAGCTGACGGTCGGGACGTCGAAACTCGGCCGCACCGCGATCGGCGCGAATCTCCGCAACGGCACGCTGGCGCTCTCGGTCGGCGAGGCCCAGGTCTATGGCGGTATCGCCAAGGGCTCGTTCGGCATCGCGCGCTCCGACACCGTCGCCGACATCAAGGCACAATTCCAGTTCACCGACGTCGACCTTCAGGCCTGCGCCTCCGAGCTGTTTGGCATCAACAAGCTGTCCGGGCGCGGCAACATCAACGTCTCGCTCCTCGCGTCCGGCTCGAGCCCGTTCGGCCTCGTGCAGTCGCTCGACGGCAGCGCCACAGTGACCGGGCATGACGGCGCGATCGCGGGCTTCAATGCCGAGCAGCTCCTGAAGCGGCTCGAGCGGCGGCCGCTGTCCGGCGGCGGCAATTTCCGCAACGGCTCTACCCCTTACGACAATCTCACCATCGCGGTGAAGTTCTCCGACGGCGTCGCCACCGCCGAGGACATCCGCGTCGAAGGACCGGCGGCGAAGATCACCATGACCGGTACCGCCTCGGTGCCGACGCGCGAATACGACATGAAGGGCGTGGCCAGCCTCAACAGCGCGTCGGGGTTCGAATTGCCCTTCGTGGTGCAGGGCCCCTGGGACGACCCCCTCGTCTTCCCCGATCCGGAAAGCCTGATCCGCCGTTCGCCGGCCTCTGCGCCCCTGCTCGACATGCTGAAAGACCGCAAGCCGGGCGACGCGGTGCGCTCCGCGATCGAGCGCATCACCGGCACCGGAAAACGTCCCGCACCGGCCGAAGCGCCGACGGCGGAGAACGCCAAGGAAGGCGCGAAGTCCAATTAAGGACGGCGATCAAGCGGCGCCAGCAGATCGGCGCGAATTGATCAGGGCGAATTGATGCGGCGATTGGATCGATGCGCACATTAAGCATCTCCTCTCGCCCGACACCCCACGACCTATGTCTGACAAGAAGCCGCTAGATCGGATAGCGGCCATGCGCTAGTGTTTTATACGACCGGTTAAAAACACCGGCCGTTTGAGGGAGAAAAACGTGAAATCCAAGGTTATTGGCGCAGTATCACTGGCGGTCGCTGCGGCCGGGCTGTTTGCAGCCGCTGCACCCGCATTTGCGCAGCAGAAGACGATTACGGTCTGGTGGGGCAAGGGCTTCTACCGCTCCGAAGACGACGCGCTGCTCGAGACGATCAAGAAGTTCGAAGCCAAGACCGGCATCAAGGTCGAATTGTCGCAGTACGCGATCCAGGACATGATTCCGAAGACGGTCGCCGCACTCGATTCAGGCACCGTGCCCGATGTTGCCTATTCCGACACCTACGACGTGCAGGTCCAGGGCAAGTGGGCCTACGAAGGCAGGCTCGAGGACCTCTCAGACATCATGGAGCCGATCAAGGATCGGTTCGTGCAGAACACGCTGGATGCGTCGATCCTCTATAACGACGTCACCAAGAAGAAGGCCTATTACGGCTTCCCGCTGAAGCAGCAGAGCATGCATGTCGAGATCTGGAACGACATGCTTGAGAAGGCCGGCTTCAAGCTCGCCGACATCCCGACCGACTGGGAAGGCTACTGGACATTCTGGTGCGACAAGGTGCAACCGGGGATCCGCAAGGCGACCGGCCAGCGCGTCTACGGCGTCGGCCAGCCGATGGGCGTGGAATCCACCGACGCTTTCCAGTCGTTCTACACCTTCATGGATGCCTATCACGTCAAGCTGGTCGACGACGACGGCAAGCTCACGGTCGACGATCCCAAGGTCCGCGAGAACCTGATCAAGGCGATGAAGGACTACACCGACACCTACATCAAAGGCTGCACCCCGCCGTCCTCGACGACCTGGAAGGATCCCGACAACAACGTCGCGTTCCACAACAAGACCATCGTGATGACCCACAACTTCACGATCTCGATCGCGGCGAAATGGTTCGAGGACTCCCAGAACCAGACGCTCACGCCCGAGCAGCGCGAAGCCGGCAAGAAGGCCTATGGCGAGGATATCATCACCGCGTCCTTCCCGAAGGCTCCGGACGGTTCGACGATCCGCTACCGCTCGGACGTCAAGACCGGGCTGGTCTTCTCCGTGGCCAAGAACAAGGCCGAGGCCAAGCAGTTCATCGCCTTCCTGCTCCAGGAGGAGAACGTCCGGCCCTATATCGAGGGTGCGCTCGGCCGCTGGTTCCCGGTGACGAAGGAAAGCCAAGAGAGCCCGTTCTGGCAGGCTGACCGGCATCGCAAGGCGGTCTACTCGCAGTTCAAGGGCGGCACCGCCGCGTTCGACTTCACCAAGAACTGGAAGTTCACCATCCTGAACAACGAGAACGTCTGGGCCAAGGCGATGAACCGCGTGGTCAGCGAGAAGGTGCCGGTGGACAAGGCGGTCGACGAGCTGATCGCCCGCATCAAGGCGGTCGCGGGCTGATCTCGGACTGCAATAAGGTATATGCTAATACCGGTCGCGGCTCTCCGCGACCGGTTGCTTTCGGTGGGTATGCGATATGGCGATCACACTTTCCGGCTCAGACACAATTCCGGCCCCTCCCCTGTCGGCGCGCCTGACCACGCAGCAGGTCTGGGGCATCTTGCTGCTTGTGCCCTATCTACTCGTCTTCCTGGCCTTCGTCGTCTATCCCGTCGGCTACGGCCTGTGGCTGGCGCGCAGTCCGGCGAACTATGTCGCGCTGTACAACGACCCGATCTTCGCGCGCGCCGCGGTCAACACGCTGATCTTCCTGGTCATCGGCATCAACGTGAAGATGCTGATCGCGCTGTTCCTGTCCGGCTTCTTCGCCCAGCAGCGCCCCTGGATCAAATGGCTGTCGGTGATCTTCATCCTGCCCTGGGCGGTGCCGTCGATCCCGACCATCCTGTCGGTCCGCTTCATGCTCAATCCCGAATGGGGCATGGTCAACCATTTCATCTTCTCTCTCACCGGCGATGACGGGCCGAACTGGCTGAACGATCCGACGGTCGCGCTGACCATGGCGATCGCCGTGCATATCTGGAAGTCGCTGCCGTTCTGGACGCTGATCCTGCTGACCGGGCGGCTCGCGATCCCGCAGGATCTGTACGAGGCGTCCGAGGTCGACGGCGCCAGTCCGTGGCAGAAATTCCGCTTCATCACCTGGCCGTCGATGCAGATGCTCTACGTCACCTGCACGCTGCTCTCGATGATCTGGACGCTCGGCGACTTCAACAGCGTCTATCTGCTCACTGGCGGCGGGCCGGCCGACCTCACGCACGTGCTGTCGACACTCGGCATCCGCTATCTCCGGCTCGACCAGCTCTCGCTTGCGATGGCCTCTATCGTCTGCGCGATACCGCTCGTGCTGCCGCTGATATACTTCATGATGAAACGGTTGTCGCGATGAAGCTTCCCACCCTCCGCGAAGTTGGCACCGAAGCCAAGCTCCTGCTGATCGGCATCCCGGTCTTCATCTGGACCATGATTCCGATCTACCACATGTTCCTGTTCGCGATCTCGCCCAAGGAGGACGCGTTCTCGGGCAAGCTGTGGCCGGATCATCCGACGCTGCACAACTTTCACATCGTGTTCTACCAGGAGCACTATTTCCTGCGAGACTTCTGGATCCAGTTCTGGAACTCGACGGTGATCGCGCTGGCCGCAGGCGCGCTGACCTTGTTCGTCGCGACCGCCGCCGCATTCTCGATCTCGCGGCTTAAGGCGCCGGGCGGCCGCTGGGTGATGAATCTCGCGCTGTTCACCTACTTCATCCCGGCGGCGTTCCTCGCCGTGCCGATGTACCGCACCATGGGCAACTACGGCCTGCTCAACAATCACTGGTCGCTGATCCTGGCGATGGTGACGATCGCTTCGCCTTACGCGATCTGGGTGCTGAAGCAGGCGTCCGACAAGCTGCCGGTCGAGCTCGACGAGGCCGCCGTGATGGACGGCGCGACCACGCTGCAGCTGTTCCGCCTGGTCTATGTGCCGCTGATGATGCCCTCGCTGGTCGCGATCGGCACCTATGCCGTGCTGCTGGCCTGGAACGAATATCTCTACGCGTTCCTGCTCTTGTCCAAGGACACCGATATCACGCTGCCGGTCGCGCTCGGCAACTTCCTCGCCGCCGACGACTCGCCGTGGGAGCTGTTGATGACCACCGGCTTCATCTACGCGCTGCCGCCGGCCGCGGTCTATTACGCCTTCAAGCGCTACATGGTGGGCGGGCTCACGGCCGGTGCGGTGAAGTCCTGAGATCCACGGCGCGCTTTCTTTGGTAGGCAACCAGTAGCGCGATCGTCGAGCCGATGAAATAGCCCGCGGTCGCGCCCGAAATCGCGCGGCCGACGACGAGTGCGAGTGCACGGTCGCTCGCATCGACCGTCGAGATCACGCCGACCGCATACTGCAGAGAGAATATGACGAGGTTGCGGATCAGCGCAAAGGCGCCACCCGCGCGGATGATCTCGCCTGTCTTGTGATCGACGTCGAACGGACGCGACGTTAATACGCCGATCGGCAACAACACCAATGCGGCCCCGCCCCAGGCAACCAGCGGCCACGCGCTATCCTGATGTCCGAAGCCAATCCGCGAAATGCCCCAGACGATGAATACGATCGGAACGATCAGCGCACGCCAGACCGGCGTCTTGCGCGGCTGCATCGCCTTGATGCCCTGCCAGACCAGATAGGCGAGCAAGGTCCAGACCCAGAGCGGCGTATGCACCAGGACCTGATAGGCAAACGTCATCATCGCCTCCCGTTATAGCGGCGCCGCGCTCTCGCCCTGCGAACTCGACAGTTTCGAGGCGAGCGAGGCGATGACGATGACAACAGCAATCAAGGCGATCACCAGCGTGCAGATCGCGTTGATCTCGGGCTTCACTCCGAGCCGCACCTCCGAATAGATCCGGATCGGCAGCGTCGCCGAGCCGGGGCCGGTGGTGAAGCTCGCGATCACGAGATCGTCCAGCGACAGCGTGAAGGCGAGCATCCAGCCCGCGACGATCGCAGGCGCGATCAGCGGCAGCGTTACGGCCACGAACGCGCGCAGGGGGTCGCAGCCGAGATCCATCGCGGCCTCTTCCAAGGAGCGGTCGAGCGAGCCGAGGCGGGACTGCACGACGACGGCGACGAAGCACATCGTCAGCGTGGTATGGGCGATCGTCACCGTCCAGAAGCCGCGCTCCGCGTTTAGCGCCACGAACAGCAGCAGCAGCGACAATCCGGTGATCACCTCCGGCATCACCAGCGGCGCATAGAGCATGCCGGAGAACAGGGTGCGGCCGCGAAACCGCTCGCCGCGCGACAGCGCCACGGCGGCGAGCGTGCCGATCAGGGTCGCAATAGTCGCCGACGAAACCGCGACGCGCAGGCTCATCCAGGCCGCCTCGATCATGGCGCGGTCATTGAAGAACTCGTGATACCAGCGCAGCGACCAGCCACCCCACACCGTCACCAGCCGCGAGGCATTGAAGGAATAGATCACGAGGATCAGGATCGGCAGATAGAGGAAGGCAAGACCCAGCGCGAGCGAGGCGACGTTGAAGCGGGACAGGCGGGAGACCTTGCGCATCGCCTCACCGCCCCTGTTCCAGCTGCCGCTTCTGCAGCCGTTCGTACAGCAGCAGCGGGACCAGCAGCACCACCAACAACACGATGGCCGCGGCGGAGGCGACCGGCCAGTCCTTGTTGGTGAAGAATTCGAGCCACAAGGTCTGGCCGATCATCAGCGCATTGGAGCCGGCCAGGAGATCCGGAATGACGAACTCGCCGACGATGGGGATGAAGCACAGCAGCACGCCGGCGCCGACGCCGGGCAGCGACAGCGGGAAGGTGACGAGCCAGAACACCTGCCAGCGCGGCGCGCCGAGATCGGAGGCCGCCTCCTCCAGCACCGGCTCCATTTTGGCCAGCGTGGCGTAGAGCGGCAGGATCATGAACGGCAGGTAGGAATAGACGATGCCGATATACATCGCGCTGTCGGTGGAGAGCCACACCACGGGCTGACTAACCAGATGCAGCCCCAGCAGGATCTGGTTGAGCAGGCCGTCGTGCTGGAGGATGTTGATCCAGGCATAGATCCGGATCAGGAACGAGGTCCAGAACGGCACGATCACCAGCACCATCGCCACGGCCTGCCAGCGCGCCGGCAGCCGCGCCATGCCGTAGGCGATGGGATAGCCGATCAGGAGCAACAGCGCGGTCGCGGTGACGGCGACGGTGAGGCTACGCACATAGGCGAACACGTAGATATCGTCAGAGACGAGCAGCCTGAAATTGTCGATCGACAGCGCGGCAAAGGCGGCCTTCAGCGCCCCCCATCCCGCCATCAGGTCGAACACCGGCTCGTAAGGCGGCTGCGCGATCGCCGTCTGCGACAGGCTGATCTTCAGCACGAAGCCGAACGGCACCAGGAAGAACAGCACCATCCAGACATAGGGCGCGATCGCGGCAAAGCGAGCCGGTCGCGCAAAAATGCGGCGCCCGCTCATGACGGCAGCACCACGCAGTCGTCGGGCGTGAACCAGGCGACGACAGGCTGGTTCAGGCTGTAGGCGTCGACATCAAGGCGCGCACTGTTGGCGACCGAAGCCTGCACCATCCCTCCGGCCTCGAGCTTCACCTTGTAAGTGGTGGTGCCGCCGAGATAGCAGATGTCGGCGATCACGCCGTCCAGCTGGTTGATCGCCGTTTCATGACCGGCCTCCCTCGCCGGACCACGGCGCGACAGCCTGACCTTTTCGGGGCGGATCGCAACCGATAATCTGACCTCGCCGAACGGCTCGCGCGGCTCCGCCACCACCAACGGTCCCGCATCGCGCGTGCCTATGACCAGACGATGACCGTCGCGCAATTTGGACTCGGCGTCGAACAGGTTGATGTCGCCGACAAACTCCGCGATCCAGCGCGAGCGTGGCGCCTCGTAGAGTTCGCGGGGACTCGCGACCTGCGCGAGCTTGCCGTCTCTCATCACGCCGATCCGGCTCGCCATCGTCATCGCCTCTTCCTGGTCGTGGGTGACGATGATGAAGGTCATGCCGAGCCGGCGCTGAAGCTCCATCAGTTCGCCTTGGGTGCTTTCGCGCAGCTTCTTGTCCAGCGCTGCGAGCGGCTCATCGAGCAGAAGGAGCTGCGGGCGTCGCGCCAGTGCACGCGCCAACGCCACGCGCTGGCGCTGTCCCCCGGAGAGCTGGTCGGGCTTGCGCTTCTCGAGTCCGTCGAGCTTCACCAGCGCAACCATCTCCGCCACACGCGTGGCGATGTCAGCGCGCGCCATACCGGCGCGCTTCAGGCCGAAGGCGATGTTGTCGCGCACCGACAGGTGCGGAAACAGCGCGTAGTTCTGGAACATCATGTTGATCGGCCGCTCATGCGGCAGCGCCTGCGCGATGTCCTTGCCGCCGAGCAGAATGCGCCCTTGATCCGGCGCTTCGAAACCGGCGAGCATGCGCAGAAGCGTGGTCTTGCCGCAGCCGCTGGGCCCGAGCAGCGCAAAGAACTCGCCGGCCTTGATGTCGAGCGAGACGCCATCGACGGCCCGGAACGTCCCGAACGTCTTGGCAACGCCCTCGATGCGCAGCAACGGCTCGCCGGCAGCGAACTGCGTCTCTCCGACCGCAGCCGCAGCCGCGTCTGTTCTGGGCAACTCGTCAGTCATGGTTCCTGCCAACCCCAATCAAGCCGCACGCTAGCGGCCGATCGTCCCTCACTCAACCGGTTAGAGGCCGTTCGTTCACGCATTCGCCATGAACGCAGCCAGCGCATCGCATTCCCCCGCTGACATCGTCAGGCCGAGCTTGGAGCGGCGCCACAGGATGTCCTCGGGAAAACGCGCCCATTCGTGGGTCATGAGATAGCGCACCTCGGCCCCGGTCAGTTCGGGACCGAAGGCGGGGCCGAGATCGTCCCGGGTCTTCGCCTCGGCAAGCACAGCCGATAGCCGCGAGCCATAGGCCGCGACGAGGCGTTGGGCCTGCGCCTCCGAGAGAAAGCGCCAGCGGTCACGCGCAAGATCGACCTCGGTGTCGAAACGATCCCAGGCAAAATCTCCGCCCGGCAGCGCCGCGCCTGCGGTCCAGGGCGGCGACATCGGATAGAACGGCGTCAACTTCGTCACCGCGCGCTCCGCCCGCAGGCGCGAGGTGGTGACGTCACCGCCAAACATCGTGATCAGCGGCGCCTTGCGCCGTCGCGCGTCGAACAGCGTCGTGCCATCACGCCCGCGCGCGGACGCCAGCGTCAGGTTGACGCCGGAGACCGCGCGCACCACGTCGGTCGGGGCAACGCGCTCGCGGAAATAGCGACTGGCCGCTTCGCAGAGATAGGTGACGTCGGCCCCCCGCATCGCGACGATCGCAGGATCGCCGGTGAAATCGTGCGTGACTGTTCCGATCAGGGTGAAATCGCGCGCGAGGGGACTCGCGAAGATCAGCCGGCCATCGCTGTTCTGGAAGACGTAGACGTTATCGGAATCGAACAACCGCGGGACGATGATCTGGCTCATCTGCATCGCCGCCATGGCGGGTTGCGGCTGCCGCAGCACGGTCTCGGCGACTATCGACGTCCAGCCGCCGGTGGCGTTGGCCAGCGCCCGGGCCGTGATCGTGCGACGATGGCCGCGGTCGACCACCGCGAGCCGCCATGTGTCGGTTCGATCGGCGCGCACACAGCGCGCTCCAGTCCGAATCACGGCGCCGCGCTCGGCCGCATCCAGTGCCGTGAGCACCACCAGTCGGGAATCGTCGACAACGCAATCCGAATATTCGAAGGCCGTGCCGAATGGTCGTTTCAGCGCGTTGCCGACCGAATGATGCGTGATGTCGAGGGTCGCCGTTGCAGGCAGGCCGCACCGGCTGGTGAGGCTGTCGTAGAGGAGCAGGCCGACGCGCAGCAGCCATGGTGGGCGCTCGTCGGAATGCGCCGGGATCACGAAGCGCATCGGCCGAACCAGATGCGGCGCGATCCGGAGCCAGATCCCGCGCTCGGCGAGCGCCCGGCGCACCCGGCGGAAGCCGCGCCGTTCCAGAACCGAGAGATCGCCATGGATCAGCCGCGGCGTTGCCGACGACGCCGCGCCGCCCAGATCGCCCTGCTCCAACAGGATGACCCGCAGGCCGCGGCCGGCGGCATCGCGGGCGAGGCTGACGCCGTTCAGGCCGCCGCCGATGATCGCAAAATCGTAATCCGCCATGAAGCCGTCGAATGGGAGCGAAACGCTCGCCATCTCTAGAGCCATTTCCCTTCCGATGAAAATCGGAACGGGGCTCTAGATTCTGATTTGGCGCGTTTTCTTGACGCGAACCCGCATCCGCTGCGCTCGAAAAACGCTCTAGCCGGTCTTGAGCGCAAGCTCCATGACTTCGGCACGACCGACGAGGCCGGCATATTTCCCGATCGGCAGTGGCTTGCCGAGCAGATAGCCCTGCACGCCGTCACAGCCTTCCGCGGCGAGGAAGGCGAGTTGTTCCAGCGTCTCGACGCCCTCGGCGACGATCGACATTTCCAGGCCATGGCCGAGATCGATCACCGCGCGCACGATCGCCGCCGATTGCGGGTTGCGGCCGAGATTGATGATGAAGGCGCGGTCGATCTTGATCTTGTCGAACGGGAATGCCTGGAGATAGCTCAGCGAGGAATAACCGCTGCCGAAATCGTCCATGGAGATGCGCACGCCGAGCGCCTTGAGCCGGCGCAGCAGCGCCAGACCGCGATCGAAGTCCTCGATCAGCACGCCCTCGGTGATCTCGAGTTCGAGCCGACCGGGTGCGAGACCCGTCTCGAGCAGGATGGAATGCACGAGCCCGACCACGTCGCCGTGCATGAACTGCGCCGGCGACAGGTTGACCGCGATCTGAAGCGGCTTCGGCCAGGACGCGGCCTCGCGGCAGGCTTCGCGCAGGATCCACTCGCCCATCTCGACGATCAGGCCGCTTTCCTCCGCGATCGGGATGAATTCGGCCGGGGAGACTTGGCCGCGCACCGGATGCTGCCAGCGCGCCAGCGCCTCGAAGCCGATGATCTCGCTCTCGGCGACGCTATGGCCCGCTGCTCCCTGCGGCTGGAAGGCGAGCGAGAGCTCGCCGTTCTTGATCGCCATCGAGAGATCCTGGTGCAGCACGCGGCGATCGCGGATCTGCTGGTCCATCTCCGGCTGGAACAGGCTGATCGTGCCGCGCGACTTCTGCTTGGCGCGGAACAGCGCCGCGCCGGCATTGGCGAGCAACGAGGCGGCGTCGGCGCCGTTGTGCGGGAAGATCGACATGCCGGTGGTGACGCCGGCGCGGACCGGGCGGCCGTCGATCTGGAATTCCTTAGCGACGGCATCACCGATCTGCTGCGCCAGCGCGAGACCTGCATCCGGCTGCTTACCGTCGATGATCAGGCCGAACTCGTCGCCGGACAGGCGCGCCACCACGCCGCCGCGCGCGGAGTCCTGGAGCCGCTGGGCCACCTCGACCAGGAGCTTGTCGCCGTGCGCATGACCGAAGACGTCGTTGACCTCCTTGAGACCGTCGAGATCGACGCACAGAACCGCGAACTCCTCGCCGGTGCCCTCGCAGGCCTCGATCATCTGGGTCAACGCCTGCAGGAAAGCGGCACGGTTCGGCAAATCGGTGAGGCCGTCGTGATAGGCCATGTGCGCCATGCGCGACTCGGTCTGCCGGCGATCGGTGACGTCCTCGTGGGTCTTGATCAGATATTGCGGCTCGCCGGTGTCGCTCAGCACGGTGGCGCGGCGGGTGAGGAACAGCCGCAGCCCGTCCTTTGTGGAGATCGGGTGCTCTTCGGTGATCATCCCACGCTTCTTGATCGCGGCTTCGTCGCGCGCGATGATCAGCTTGGCTTCCTTGGGATTGAAGATGTCGGACGCGGTCAGGCCTGTGGCTTCCTCGCGCCTGCGGTTGAGGATCGTCTCGGCGCTGCGGTTGGCGAGCAGGTAGCGGCCGTCCTTGACCTGCTCGACGATCAGGGCCACCGGGATGTTGTCGACCACGAGCTCGAGGAACTTCTTCGTGCTCTCCAGCTCCTTCGACAGCGAGCGGCGATCGGTGATGTCCTCGAACACGAGCATCAGGAATTCGGGCTTGTTGCTCTCGTTGCGGACAACGATCCGGATCGAGGCAACCATGCGTCGCTCACCGGCGCGGTCGACCTCGAATTCGTTGCGAAACTGGCCGTCCGGCGAATCGAGTGCCGTGCGGTCGGTCGCCTCGATGCTGTCCGCCGAGATCGGCGCAAACAGCTCGCGCGCGTTCTTGCCGACGACATGGTCGCGCGAGAAGCCCCAGAACCGCTCATAGGCGCTGTTGGCGAAGATGTAGCGACCATCCTCGATGTTCTTTGCGGCCACGCAGGCCGGCACGTTGTCCAGCACCGTTTCCAGGAACTGCTTGGTGGAGGCGAGCTGCCGCGACAGCCTGCGCTGCTCGCTGACGTCCAGATGCGTCGTCACCGAGCCGCCGTTGGGCAGCACGAAATATTTCACCAGGATGGCCCGCCCGTCCGGCAGTTCGGTGATCAAGCCGTTGGTGCTTGCCGCCTTCTCGTAGAACTCGTCGTTGGAGGCGGCGCCGAGCACCCCGCGCTTGCGTCGCAGCTCAAGGAGTTCGTAGCCGTTCATGTTGGCCCAGAGATCCGACCGCGCCAGGCCGTAAATCTCGATATAGCGGTCGTTGCAGAAGATGACGCGCCGCTGCGCATCCGTCATCACCACGCCCTGGTTGAGATTGTTCATGGCGGAGGAGACGAAGGCATTGCGCCGCAGCTGCAGACGCCTGGTCCGGCGCAGCGAGGAATGGATCCACAGCGCGATCGCGGCGAAGAACGAACAGATCACAATTCCCGCGATCAGGGCTTCCCAGATCACGTTGGGATCAAGCTCGCCGAGATAGCTCGGAGGGGTGAAGCTGTCTGAGAGGGCAAAGGCGCGCGCAGGCGCGACCGCTGCGGCCAGGCACACGACGGCCTGCACCGCAATCGGAAGCGCGCTGCCCGCGTGCCAGTTCTTCTCAGCCATCAGCCACCCGCGATTTCAACGTCGGATTGTCTGGCCTCGCGAGTTTGGATCGGGTAAACGCCTGTACGCGCAACGGAACAATGTGGCATCAAATACGGCAATTGCCCTGACATGATAAATGCTTCCTTAACGGAAAAAGCCCCCGCGCCGCCCTCCCCAGGCGTGGGGCCATCGTCGCTTCGAGCGGACGTCCTGCACGACCATGGATAGGGTGGACTGCGTCGTCATCGGAGCCGGCGTGATCGGGCTCGCGGTGGCTCGAAAGCTGGCGCAAGCCGGGCGCGAGGTGATCGTGCTCGAGCAAGCCGAGGCCATCGGCACCATCACCTCCTCGCGCAACAGCGAGGTGATCCATGCCGGCATCTACTACCGCGCCGGAAGCTGGATGGCGCGCATGTGCGTCGACGGCAAGCACGCGCTCTATCGTTACTGTTCCGAGCGCGGCATCCCGCACAGGAATTGCGGCAAGCTGATCGTCGCGACCAATCCGAAAGAGACCGAGAAGCTGCAATCGATCAAGGCGCATGCCGAGGCCAACGGCGTGCTCGACATGCAGTTGCTCACGGGTGATGCGGCACGTGCGCTGGAGCCGGCGCTCGCCTGTGACGCCGCGCTGCTGTCGCCGTCGACCGGCATCATCGACAGCCACGCCTACATGCTCTCGCTGCGCGGCGAAGCCGAGGACGCGGGCGCGGCCTTCGCGTTTCACACCCCGCTGATCCGTGCCAAGGCGACCGCCGGCGTCATCGAGATCGAGGCGGGCGGCGAAGCGCCGATGACGCTGCAATGCAGCCTCCTCGTCAACGCCGCCGGGCTCTCGGCGACCACCGTGGCGCGCAACATCGAGGGCATGCCGCTGGAACGGATCCCGACGGCCTACCTCGCCAAGGGAAACTACTTCAGCTGCAATGCCAGGGCGCCGTTCTCGCGCCTGATCTATCCGGTGCCCGAGCCCGGTGGCCTAGGGGTGCATCTGACGCTGGACATGGCCGGGCAGGCCCGTTTCGGCCCTGACGTCGAGTGGATCGAGACGATCGACTATGAGGTCGACCCGTCACGCGCCGAGCGCTTCTACCCGGCGATCCGCAAATACTGGCCGACGTTGCCTGACGGTGCTCTCATGCCGAGCTATTCGGGCATCCGCCCGAAGATCGTGCCGCCGGCGGTGGCCACGCAGGATTTCTTGATGCAGGGCCCGCGCGATCACGGCGTCGAAGGCCTGATCAATCTGTTCGGCATCGAGTCGCCCGGATTGACGTCATCGCTCGCGATCGCGGATCACGTCGCCGAGCTCGCAAACATCTAGTGGTTTAAAGCGAATTGGATTCCGGTTGCGCGTAAAGAACTGCGTCCAGACAAGACGCTGGAGCCGCGCAAATCCTTGCACGCTGCGCGCCTTGCAGCAGGGATGAGCGCAAAGGCTCCCATCCCTGCCTGAAAGGGTGCGATCACCTCTACGCTGTTACGGGGTTACTAGTGGAGCGTGTCGCCGTGCCTGAGACGCTCGATCTGGTCCTTGACCATCAACTTCCGGCGCTTCAACTCAACAATTTGCAGGTCGTCTGTTGAAAGGTGCACGAGAGCTTCGTGCAATTCGTTTTCGAGAGTTTTGTGCTTCCGTTCCAATTCAACCAGATGTGCCTGAATTGTCATTCGAAACCTCCTCGGTAGGGGTGAACCTTGGATTCGACCGGACGAGGAAGTGTACATCACCGATTTGTTCTGTCGATGGATATCAGTCGTCGCGCTGTCATTTTTAGAAATTCATATGTAACGAAGCGTGAGTAAGGGAACCACGCGGGAAAAATCCGTGATATCAATGCGCTTGCGCAACGCCGGAGCGACCGCAGAAATATCTCGCGGGAGATCGGCGCGCGACAGCCCGAGATCGCTTGCGATCACGGCGCGCAAGGACGATAGTTTCCACAGGGCATCCACAGCCTTAATCTCACGCCTATCGGTTTTTCGGCCACCGCAGACATGACCAATGAAGATGCGCGCGAACTCGAATCCGAGCTCGCCCGGTTGCACCAGGAACACCGAGATCTCGATGTGGCGATCGATGCACTGCATCAATCGCCCGCCCCCGACCTGTTGCGGTTACAGCGGTTGAAGAAACGCAAGCTGTTGTTGCGTGACCGTATCGCGTTCATCGAAGACCAGATCACGCCCGACATCATCGCCTGATCCACGGGTAGAACTTTACGGCGGCCCCGCCGCACGTAAATCCGCTTGACTCGAAAGGAACAAAATAAGAACATTTGAGCACCCAACACCCCCGGGGAAACCGTCTAAGGAAAATGCAGATGTCGGCAACCGCCCTTCTCGACAACAGCCATTATGAACAAGCCTGCGATCAGGCGATCGCGATGTGCGACGGCAATCTGCGCAGCACCATCAAGGCGCTGATCATGGCCAATGAATATCTGGAGGCCGAGCTGGAAGAATTGCAGGCGGCGGTTTCCGCAGGCTGCATTCCGGAGACCTCGCGCAGCAAGATGCGGAGCAAGAGCAGCGCCGCCTGACTGTCAGCTATCGGAGCCGACCATGTCCGATGTCACCTATTACGTTGCATTACCTTTCCTGACCGACGAGGACGGATCGCCGGTCGCGGGTGCGGCCGAGGAATGCCAGAGCGCGGCGGCCGCGCTACGGCGCGCCGAGATTATGTCGCACGGCGCCGGCCACACCGGCGCGGTCGCGTTCAGCCGCAGCGGCGATCCCATGACCGGCGAATTCGGGGACGCAAAACTGCTCCGCAGCTTCGGCGACGTACCGAAAGACCTCGGGACGCTTTAACTAGCTGCTGACGAGCCTGATGTGCGGCTCGTGCCGCCGGTGCGCCTTGCGCACATACATCGCGGCATCGGCCTCCTCCAGGGCGCGCGTGGCGTCGGATTGCACTCCGAGCAGGGCGACGCCGGCGGAAGCGCCCGCGCTCACGTGCTGGCCGCGAAAGACAAAGGACAATTCGTCGATGGCCTGCTCGAAAGCCGCGGCCTTCGCCTTGGCGTCGGTCTCGCTGAGATTCCAGAGCAGCAGCGCGAACTCGTCGCCGCCGAGCCGGCCGACCACGTCCGAAGCGCGGATCTGCCGCGTCAGCGTGGTGGCAATCGCCTTCAGGACCTCGTCGCCGGCCGCATGGCCGAAGGAATCGTTGATCGGCTTCAACCGATCGACGTCGAGCACGATCAGCGCCCCGCTGGCGCGGTAGCGCTTCATGTAGGCGACGGCGCGGGCGAGCTCGCGTTCGAAGCCGCGCCGGTTCGGAATTTCGAGCAGGAAATCGGTGTCGGCAGCCGCCTCGAGCTCCGCGACCCGCCGCAGCGCCCCCCTGAGCTTGCTCCGGAGCTCGCGGATGGTCGCGTTGATGGCCGGCTCGATGGCCGCTTTGGCCCCGTCATCGGCAGACGCTGCCCGCTGCGACGGCCTGGTCGGACGCCGCGCCGGACCCTTGATCCGACGCTTGGCCGGACGCTTGAGAGCAACTTTGGAGCGGCCGGCACTGGCCTTCGGGCCCTTTTTGGCCTTCGCAGCGCTTGCCCTTTTTGGTTTCTTCATGGGCATCCTGCTCAATGAAGGCTTGCGGGGATTCACCAAGACAGGATAGTTCATTCCCTTCTCCTTGCCACCGCCTTGCGAGCCACCGGCCGGAACCTTTAGTCTGGCCTATCTTTCTGTTTTTCGAGAACAATTCACGTCATGACCGCGCCGATCGCCATCATCATGGGAAGCCAGTCGGACTGGGACACGATGCGGCATGCCGCCGACACGCTCGCAGGGCTCGGCGTTGCCGCCGACACCCGCATCGTTTCGGCCCACCGCACCCCCGACCGGCTGTTTACGTTCGCCAAAGGCGCCAAGACGGCTGGTTACAAGGTCATCATCGCCGGCGCGGGTGGCGCAGCCCACCTGCCCGGCATGGCGGCGGCTCTGACGGAATTGCCCGTGTTCGGCGTCCCCATCGAATCCAGGACGCTCAAGGGCATCGATTCGCTCTATTCGATCGTCCAGATGCCCGCAGGCATCCCGGTCGGCACCCTCGCCATCGGCAAGGCGGGCGCCATCAATGCGGCGTTGCTGGCGGCGGCCGTGCTGGCCTTGTCCGACCCGGCCTTGTCCGATCGCCTCGCCGCCTGGCGCAAGGCGCAGACCGAGGCCGTGGCCGAGCGCCCGGAGGACAAGGCGTGACTGACGCAAAGCAGGTGAAGCTGAAGCCCGGCGACACCATTGGCATCCTCGGCGGCGGACAATTGGGGCGGATGCTGGCCATGGCGGCGGCCCGGCTTGGCCTGCGCTGCCAGGTGTTCTCGCCCGATCCGGACTCACCGGCCTTCGACGTCGTCCTGAATGCGACCTGCGCCGAATATGCCGATGTCGAAGCACTCGAGCTGTTCGCCAACGACGTCGACGTCATCACCTACGAATTTGAGAACGTGCCGTCCGCGGCCGCGATGGTGCTGGATGCGCGCCGCCCGGTGCTGCCCAACCGCAAGATCCTCGAGACCACCCAGGACCGGCTCGCCGAGAAGGATTTCGTGACGCGGCTGGGCATCGGCACCGCAGCCTACGCCGACGTCACCTCGGTCCCGTCATTGCGCGAGGCGATCGCCAGGATCGGCCTTCCGGCGGTGCTGAAGACCCGTCGCTTCGGCTATGACGGCAAGGGCCAGGCCATCATCCGCGAGGGCGACGACGTCGCGAAAGTGTGGACCAGTCTCGCCACCAAATCGGCCATCCTGGAAGCCTTCGTGCCGTACGAGCGTGAGATTTCCGTGATCGCCGCCCGCTCGGCCACGGGCCAGGTCGAGTGTTTCGACGTCACCGAAAACGAGCACCGCGACCACATCCTGAAGATCTCCCGTGCGCCCGCCCGGATCCCGGACGTGCTCGCCGAGGAAGCGCGCAGTATCGCCGGCAAGATCGCGGGCGCGCTCGATTATGTCGGCGTGCTTGCCGTCGAGATGTTCGTGCTCGCCAACGGCACCGGACCCAAGGTGCTGGTCAACGAGATCGCTCCGCGCGTGCACAATTCCGGACATTGGACGCTCGACGGTGCGTCCGTCTCGCAGTTCGAGCAGCACATCCGCGCCATTGCCGGCTGGCCCCTCGGCAAGCCCGTGCGCCACGGCGAAGTCGTCACCATGACCAATCTGATCGGCGACGAGATCAACGAATATGACAAGTGGTTGAGCGTCGCGGGCGCAACGGTGCACATCTACGGCAAGGGCGCGCCGCGTCCGGGCCGCAAGATGGGACATGTCACCGAAGTGCGACCCACGACCGGCAAATAACGGGACCGCGGCGCATGCCGCGATCCCGCTTTGCAGTTATGCCGTCTTCGCGCCCGCGACGACGCCAGTGGGCTCTTCGCTGAGCCAACGATAGATCACCCCGCCCAGCGCGCCGCCGATCAGTGGCGCAACCCAGAACAACCAGAGCTGCGACAGCGCCCAGCCGCCGACGAACAGCGCGGGCCCCGTGCTACGCGCCGGGTTCACGGAGGTGTTGGTGACGGGGATGCTGACGAGATGGATCATCACCAGCGCGAGCCCGATCGCCAGCGGCGCAAAGCCGGCGGGCGCGCGGCCGTGAGTCGCGCCCATGATGATGAACAGGAACATCATGGTCATGACCACCTCGGTGAGGAAGCACACGATCATGCTGTACTGGCCGGGAGAATGGGCATCGTACCCGTTGGACGCGAACCCCTTGCTGACGTCGAAGCCGGGAGCTCCGCTTGCGATGACGTAGAGCAGCCACGCGGCCACGATCGCGCCGGCGACCTGCGCAATCACATAAGGCAGGATCTGTCCGGCCGGAAAACGTCCGCCGGCGGCAAGACCGACAGTGACGGCCGGATTGAGATGACAGCCTGAGATGTGGCCGATCGCATAGGCCATGGTGACCACGCTCAGTCCGAATGCGAGGGAGACACCGACCAGACCGATGCCAACCTGCGGAAAGCCGGCTGCGATCACCGCACTTCCGCAACCTGCGAATGTGAGCCAAAAGGTACCGATAGCTTCGGCCGCGTATTTCTTCATATCCATGTGTCGTCCCCTGCTTTCAAAGATTCCGGAACAAAGCTCCGGAAACGGCCCCGCCCTTGGCGTCAAATCTCCCAAATCAGGGCCGCACAGAGGTATTTTGCCTCATTTAATGGCTGAACTTGGCCCGAAAACCCGCTTGGCCGGTGGACATCCCAAGTTTTGTCTGATACATCCGCGCCCTCAAGGTTAAGGGCTTGTGCGTTTCGCCATCCCCTTTGACTTACCAGAATTCAAATCCGATCCACTGAAGAGGATGCCGCGTGCAGGTTCTCGTTCGCGATAACAATGTCGATCAAGCCCTCAAGGCGCTGAAGAAGAAGATGCAACGCGAGGGTATTTTCCGCGAGATGAAGCTCCGCGGTCACTACGAAAAGCCCTCCGAGAAGAAGGCCCGTGAAAAGGCCGAAGCCGTGCGTCGCGCACGCAAGCTGGCCCGCAAGAAGCTGCAGCGCGAAGGCCTGCTGCCGATGAAGCCGAAGCCGGTGTTCGGTGCTGGCCCCGGCGGTGATCGTGGCGGTCGCGGCGGCCCGGGTGCAGGCGCAGGTGCAAGTGCTGGTCCGCGCGGACCGCGCTGATTTACCCGACTTGAGAGATTTCAGTTTTCGATGACGCGGGCCCCTGGCCCGCGTTATTGTTTTGTGAGCGGTGCCTTGCTGGGATGGGGCACTACCGATGCGGCACTAGCGCGAGCGAACCGTAGATGGCCTCCCCTCTCCCCAAGCGCGGCTTGGCGCGGCTACGGCAGATCTTGCAGCAGCCGTTTGCGCTGGCCTTGATGGGGATTTCGCTATGCGGCTGCTCCTTCGACCTGGGGTCGCTGACGCCGGAGAAGGAGAAGCCGCAGGAGGCACCCAAGGCGGCCACGACCGCTGAGAACGTGGTCAGCGCCGGCAATGTCAGCGAAGCCCAGGCCCATACGGCAAAGGCCCAGGCTCTGGCAAAGTCCGGCGAGACGGCGGCCGCGCTCGATGAATTCAATCACGCGGTCGGACTCGATCCCTACAATGCGCAGGCGCTCTATGGCCGCGCCCTGATCTACCAGGGCAAGAACCAGCACGACTTCGCCATCGCCGATTTCAGTGCCGCGAGCGGCCTTAACCCGCAGAAGGTCGAGCCGCTGCTCGGCCGCGCCACCAGTTATCTCGCCCTCGGCAAGGTCAAGGAGGCCGCGGCCGATCTGGATGAGGCTTCCGAGGCCGATCCCCACAATGCCCAAGTCTGGACCATACGCGGACAAGCCTATGAACGGCTGGGCGACAGGACCAAGGCGGCGGCGTCCTACACCAAGGCGGTCTCGCTTCGCCCACGCGACGACGCCGCCCGCAGCGGCCTCGCCCGCGTCGGCGGCTGACGAGTCTGGCGCAGCGCAGGCGCCGTCTTAATCCGGGGTGACGCTCTTCGGCAGAACGGAGTGGAACATGGACCTGACGCCCGACAGCATGTCGTCGGCGACATTGGTCTTCGGCCGCGGCATCGACGCGCCGGCATCGGCGCGCAGATCGAGCGGGGGCGCAATCATCGGGACCGGAATATCAGCCGGCGGCGTCAGCCGATTCGGGTTCTCGTTGCCGACCGACGCCGTGTAGGGCGGGCTCGGCTGCGACGAGCCGCCATTGCCATAGGCCTCGGCTGCGGGTGTCGAGACCGTGATCGGCGGCGGCAACGGACGCACCGATGACGTATCCACGGGAATGATACGCGGGGCCTCCGGAGTGCGGGCGGCTTCACGCACCGCAGGCTCCTGAGTCTTCTCGGGCGCCTTGGTCTCGGAAGACTTGTTGTCGGAAGCCTTTGTGTCGGCAGCCTTTGTGTCGGAAGCTTTGGCCTCAGCCGCTTTGCTCTCAGGCGACTTGCGCAGGCGCTCGATCGCGGCGCGCACGAGATCGTTGGCGTCGGGGGTTGCGGCCGGCGCGGCAGCAGCGGGCGCCGAATTGGCCTCCACCACCGGGGTGGCGGGAGCGGCTGCACTGACGGCCGGCGTGGACTTGGCGACTGCCTTCTCGCGACCGGACGGCTTGCCGCGCGGGGCGGCCTCGGCCGGTGCCACGTCCGCCGTCGAGGTCTTCGACTCCGCGCCCGGATGATCGGCAGCCTTCTCGGCCGCCGGCTTGTCCGTCACGTTCTTCTCGGAGATGCCCTTGGCCTTGACGCCGGGCGCGGGGAGGTTGGCCACATCGGCGGGCTTGCCGTTCTTGCCGGCCTCGGCGGGCGCCGTCACGGCCGCGGGCGCATCCGCCGCCGGCTTGGCGTTGATGTAATGATTAACGATATACGCCCCGATGATCGTTGCGAGCACCGAGGGGAAGATGTCCATCGAGATTTTAGCGATGTATTTCAGCATTCCGGCCACTCCCCGCGCGATCTGATGCGGGAACTTTGAGGCATAGTGAGGGATCAACTGCGACGGATCAATGGCAAAGGGGTACGCCGGACTTACGACTTCAGCTCAACCTCAAGGAACACGATCTCGGTTGCGGTTTCGTTAAGCACGTCGTGCTGGACGCCGGCCTTGCGAAAATAGGATTTCCCGGCCGCAAGCTGTGCTTTGGACCGCTCGCCATCGGGCGCCACGATGGTCATTTCCCCTCCGACCACGGGAACAATGACGTAGTCCATGCCATGGGTGTGATGCCCCGTGGCGCTGTTTGGCGCGAGCCGCCACTCGGTTACCCGAACCTGCTCATTGTCGACCTGAACCTCGGACTCGGCGGCAAGCATCGGAACTCTCCTGGGGCATATCCGGAAAACCGGTTCAGGGCACGAAAACCACGAACACGTAGACGGCAAATACCACCTTATGGACCAGCCCGAACAGGACATTGGTCCTGCCCGTACCGAAGGTCAGCATGCTCAGGAAGAAGGTCAGGAGCAAAGGCAGGCGGCGCGCCGATCCTGGCCGCGACGGCATCGACCACCAGCGAGAATTTCTTGGACAGCAACACGACCGCCAGCAGCGCAATCAGCAGCAGCACGACGCTGAGCACCAAGGCCCGGCCCGACAGATGCGCCTCGCACGGCCAGCGCCGGAAAGATCCAGGCCGATCGAGGCGTCGGATTGTGCGCGCTCATCCATCGGCTCCAATTGTCTCAGCCGAGCAGTAGCAATCGCGCGGCAGATTCAATGCCAGCGCAGGATCGGAGCGAACGGCAGCAGCGTCAGCAGCACGAACAGCGGGATCAGCACCGCGCTGGCGCGCAGGAAATAACCGAAGAAGCTCGGCATCTCGATGCCGTTCTCGCTGGCGATGCTGCTCACCATGAAATTCGGCGCATTGCCGATATAGGTAAGCGCGCCCATGTAGACTGCGCCCATGGAGATGGAGGCGAGCGTGCCCGAGAGTTCGTGCATCAGCACCTGCGGGTCGCCGCCGGCGAGCTCGAAGAACAACAGATAGGTCGGCGCATTGTCGAGGAATGCCGACATCAGACCGGTGAACCAGAAATAGGCAACCTCGCGCGGCGTGCCGTCCGGAGCGGTCACGGCCGACAACAGCCAGGCGAACGCGCCGTGATGGCCGGCATCGAGCATGGCGATGACCGGGATGATCGCGATGAAAATGCCGGCGAACAGCTTTGCGACTTCGCGGATCGGCTCCCAGGTGAAGCCGTTGGCCTGCCGGTGCTCGTCCGGCGTCAACCACACCGACAGGCCCGCTATGGCCAGCAGCGCCGCGTTGCGGGCGATATCTTCCAGCTCCAGCCTGGTTCCGAGAATGTCGAAAGCGATGCCGGGCTTCCACATCGCCGAGGCCAGCAGGCTCGCGACGATGGCTGCAATCAGCACCAGGTTGACGAGGCCGCGGATGCGGACCGGCTTCGCGGCGCCGGCGGCGCCGAGCAAGGGTTCGCTGCGGAAGCGCCAGACGTCGATGACGACGAAGATCGCGAGCAGCAGTCCGGCAACGATCGCCGTCTGCAGCCAGATGGTCCGCGTGGTCCAGAAGAAGTCGACACCATGCAGGAAGCCGACGAACAGCGGGGGATCGCCGAGCGGGCTCAGCGCGCCACCGACATTGGCGACCAGGATGATGAAGAAGATGACGACATGGGCGTTGTAGCGCCGCGGTCGGTTGGCGCGGATCAGAGGGCGGATCAGGATCATGGCCGCCCCCGTGGTGCCGACGACACTCGCCATCACCGTACCGAGCGCGAGGATGCCGGCATTTGATGCCGACGTCGCCTTGATGTCGCCCGTCACGAGAATGCCGCCAGCCACGACATAGAGCGAGAACAGCAGCACGATGAAGCCGAGATATTCGGCGAGCATGGCGTGAACGAGCGCCGCCAACGTCGCCATGCTCCCGGCCAGGATGACGAGCGAGGCGAGTGCCAGCAGCGACCAGGCCGCGGCGATCTTGCCGTAATGATGGTGCCAGACTTTTGCAAACAGCAGCGGCCCGAGAGCGATCGACAGCAGGAGGCCGGCAAAGGGCAGCGCATACGGCCAGCGCATCGCCGCGCCGTCGAGCCCGGTCGCCGCCCATGCGTGCTGTGGCAACAACACGACGAGGATCGCGGCGATGAACCCGCTCGCGCGCCGAACGACAAGCCGTCTAGAAAGCAATGAAGTGCCTCGCCGTTTCAATCGCACCGAACGCATCGAGATTGTCGTGTCCACCGCCCGCAAAGCGAACGAACTCCTTCGGTTCGTGCGCAAGCGCGAACAGACGCTCTCCGAACACGATGGAAATGGCAAGGTCATCGGTGCCATGCATCACCAATAGCGGCACAGTGACGCGCGGGATGCGCTCGTCGGAATGAAATGGATCTCGCATCAGCAGGCGGACCGGAACGTACCAGAACGATGAAGCTGCAATATCGGCCGTCGATGTATAGGGCGCTTCCAGGATGAGTTTTCCAACACGATGCTCCGAGGCGATCGCGACCGCCACGCCGGTCCCGAGCGAAAAGCCCCACGCGACGATTCGCTCCGCCGCGTAGCGCGCGGTGGTGAAGGCGTAGGCGGCCGCGGCATCGCGCAGCAGGCCCGCCTCGCTCGGCGCCCCGCTCGAGCCGGCATAGCCGCGATAGGACAGCGCGACCAGGCCGGTGCCGTCCGCCGTCATGGCCTTGAGGCGGCTGACGCGACCAGCGAGATAATCGCCATTGCCCGGAAAATACAGGATCACGGGGCGGCCTGGCTTCGCCGGCACGTGCCAGACGATGACATTCTCGCCATCGGAGGTAGTCAGGACGTGCTCTTCGGCCTCGGGGAAGCCTGCGGCGTCCGGCGTGGTGCGACCGACGGGCGGGATCGGAAACAGCATCTCGCGCTGCCTGACATACAGCACGAGGAGACCGGCGCAATAGACGGTCACGAGCAGGATGGCGATCCATTTGACGATGGTCATGATGACGCGACCCGGCCCCTGTTCAGGGTTTGCACCGGCTCGGCAGCAATTTCATGACATCGCCCGAGGCGGGCCGGAACGTCACGGCAGCCGCACGCCGCCTGGTGAGCGGTGTGCCACGCGACGCGCTGCTCGCGCGTCGCATTGGCAATGGCCCGCTTGCCTCCGCGCTACATCGCCTTGACGATGTTCTCGGTGACCTTCTTGGCGTCGCCGAGCAGCATCATGGTGTTGTCGCGATAGAACAGCGGATTGTCGATGCCGGCATAGCCGGAAGCGAGCGAGCGCTTGATGAACATCACGGTGCCGGCCTTCCAGACCTGGAGCACCGGCATGCCGTAGATCGGCGAGGTCTTGTCCTCTTCGGCCGCCGGATTGGTGACGTCGTTGGCGCCGATCACGAAGGCGATATCGGCCTGCGCGAATTCGGAGTTGATGTCCTCGAGCTCGAACACCTCGTCATAGGGCACGTTGGCCTCGGCCAGCAGCACGTTCATGTGGCCGGGCATGCGGCCGGCGACCGGGTGAATGGCGTATTTCACCTCGACGCCTTCTTTCTTCAGGATGTCGCCCATTTCACGCAGCGCATGCTGAGCCTGTGCCACCGCCATGCCATAGCCGGGCACGATGATGACCTTCTGCGCGTTCTTCATGATGAAGGCTGCGTCGTCGGCCGAGCCGAGCTTGGCCGGCTTCTGCTCGCCGCCGCCACCGCCGGCCGCCGCGGTCTCGCCGCCGAAGCCGCCGAGAATGACCGAGATGAAGGAGCGGTTCATCGCGTGGCACATGATGTAGGACAGGATCGCGCCGCTTGATCCCACCAGCGCGCCGGTGATGATCAGCGCGGAATTGCCGAGGGTGAAGCCGATGCCGGCCGCGGCCCAGCCCGAGTACGAGTTAAGCATCGAAATCACGACCGGCATGTCGGCGCCGCCGATCGGGATGATCATGAGGACGCCGAGCGCCAGCGCGATGATGACGATCAGCCAGAAGTCGAGCGCGCTGCCCGTCATGACCAGCCCGACGATGAAGACGACGAGCGCGATCGCGAGCGCAATGTTGATGATGTGGCGGAACGGCAGGATGATCGGCGCACCGCTCATGCGCGCGGACAGCTTCAGGAACGCGATCACCGAGCCGGTGAAGGTCAGCGCGCCGATGGCGACGCCGAGCGACATCTCGACCAGGCTCTGCGGATGGATGTTGCCGGGGCTGCCGATGTCGAAGGCCTCCGGCGCGTAGAACGCACCGGCCGCGACCAGCACCGCGGCCATGCCGACCAGCGAATGGAACGCGGCGACCAGTTCCGGCATTGAGGTCATCGGCACCCGGCGGGCAATCACTGCGCCGACGCTGCCGCCGATCGCGATGCCAAGGATCACGAGGATCCAGGCGAGGCCGTCCGCCGGCGGATGGCTGGCCAGCGTGGTGGCGACCGCGATCGCCATGCCGATCATGCCGAAGAAATTACCCTGCCGCGATGAGGCGGGGCTGGACAGCCCGCGCAGCGACAGGATGAACAGCACACCTGCCACGAGATACAGAACTGCAGCCAGATTGGCGTTCATCTCAGGTCCCCTTTGTCTTTGTCACCCCGAGGTGAACGCCGCTCACTTCACCTTCTTCTTGTACATCGCCAGCATGCGCTGGGTGACAAGGAAGCCGCCGAAGATATTCACGCAGGCGAAAATGAGCGCGATGAAGCCGAAGCCGCGCGCCCAGCCCGAGCCGCTCGAGATCATGCCGACCCCGACCGCGAGCAGCGCACCGACCACGATCACCGAGGAGATCGCATTGGTCACGCTCATCAGCGGCGTATGCAGCGCCGGGGTCACCGACCACACCACGAAATAGCCGACGAAGACGGCGAGAACGAAGATCGACAGCCGGAAGACGAAGGGGTCGACGACCTGTGCAACATGCTCCATGGCGGCTCTCCTTACGCTTTCGGCTGGAAGTTCGGGTGGATGACGGCGCCGTCCCTGGTCAGCGCGGTCGCTTTGACGAGCTCGTCGTCCCAGTTCACGGCCAGCGCCTTGCTGGTCTTGTCGACCATCGTTTCGATGAAGTTGAACAAATTGCGCGCGTAGAGGCTGGAGGCCGACGCCGCGACGCGGCCGGCGACGTTGGTGTAGCCGACGATCTTGATGCCACCGACATCAGCGACCTCGCCCGCCTTGACGCCTTCGACATTGCCGCCGCGCTCGACGGCGAGATCGACCAGCACTGATCCCGGCTTCATCGACTTGACCATGTCAGCCGTGACGAGCCTCGGCGCCGGCCGGCCCGGAATCAGCGCGGTGGTGATCACGATGTCCTGCTTCTTGATGTGCTCGGCGGTGAGCGCGGCCTGCTTGGCCTGGTATTCCTTGGACATTTCCTTGGCGTAGCCGCCGGCGGTCTGCGCGTTCTTGAATTCCTCGTCCTCGACGGCGAGGAATTTTGCACCGAGCGATTCGACCTGCTCCTTGGTGGCGGGCCGGACGTCGGTCGCGGTGACGACGGCGCCGAGACGGCGTGCGGTCGCGATCGCCTGGAGGCCGGCGACGCCGACGCCCATCACGAACACTTTGGCGGCGGGCACCGTGCCGGCCGCGGTCATCATCATCGGGAAGGCGCGTCCGAAGGCCTCGGCGCCCTCGATCACGGCGCGGTAGCCGGCGAGGTTGGCCTGCGAGGACAGCACGTCCATCACCTGCGCGCGCGTGATGCGCGGCATCAATTCCATCGCGAAGGCGGAGACACCGGCATCGGCGATCGTCTTCAGCGCGGCCTCGTTGCCGTAGGGGTCCATGATGGCGATGACGAGCGCGCCGCGCTTGTACTGCGCCAACTCGGAGGCTTCAGGGCGCTTCACCTTGATGATGATGTCGGCGTCCTTCAGCGCGTCGGCGCTGACGGTGGCGCCCACGGCGGTGAATTCGGAGTCCGGCAGGCCCGACTTGAGGCCGGCGCCCGGCTCGACGGCGATCTCGGCGCCCAACGCCTTGAACTTCTTCACCGTATCCGGCGAAGCGGCGACCCGCGGCTCCGACGGATCGATTTCCTTGGCAACGGCGATCTTCATAGGCCCTCCGGCGACGCGGGAAGAAGCGCGCACGCGAACTTAGCGTTACTCCCGCAACGTTGGATACCGGTTTTCAATCCGGCTTGATTGCAAATTTTATAGGCACCGACGACACTGGCGGTGCTGCAGGGGATGAATCAGGTCAGGAAGATCGCCATCAGGATCACGATAAGCGCGACCGAGACCGTGCCGTACTTCACCAGCTTGATGAAGCCCTCGTAGGTCTGCTCGTGGGCAACGTAGTCGTTGCCGTCGGCGGTGCTGTACGCCACTTCGCTATGGTCAGCCATGAATTGTCCCCAGTCGAAAGTCGAATTTCGTGGCTGGGATACCGCAAACTTCCGGGCAGGGCAACGGCACGGAGGCGCGGTTTCCCGGCAAATCAGGTCATTTGGAATTCCAATGGGCGGGAATTCGGCTCAGACCGGTGATCCGCCCGTCAGAGGCGGTCTCCGATGCCACGAGCCGAGGCCTCTCAGCGCAGGCCGAGCGCACGGCGGACTGCGCCGATCGGCTCCACCTTGCTGTCGCAGAAGTTTCGCTTTGCGCAGCGTTCTCCCGGAACGTTGACGACGATTGCATCCGCGCCGGCATCCTCGGTGAGAAAACCGTGGCTCATGTGGAAACCCAGCGCGCGGTAGACCTCGAACTGCTCCTCCGAGAAGAACTGGTCACCGGTGGTTTCATGCGGGAAGGTGTCGTTGCGGCGTGCATAGTCGCGGATGTAGTCGTTCTCGTCTCCGGTCAGGGACGACTTGATGTACACGAGGTACCCCTTTTCCCCCGAGCCGTAGTCGATGGTGCCGACCGCCACGTGCGGTCCGCCCGCCGTGCGCCGGGCCGGGGATTTGGTTGCGTTGCACTTCATCCACTCGAGCGTGGTGTTGCGGATCGGCGTCCACGGCAGATCGATGATGATCCCGAGATCGATGCGCGCATAGCGCTGCAGCGTCACCAGGGATGAGAAATTCATGGGTGCATCGGCTTCGGCGTCAACCGCGATGATCACCTTGCAGCGTCGTCGCAACAACTCGTAGACACCGAGATTCTCGATGTGTCCGCCGTCCGTCAGGTAGACCGCATCGGCATTCTCGTAAAGCCGGCCCGAGATCTCAGACCATAGAAACAAAGGGGTCGAGTGGTGCTGCGGCTTGTCCTTTGTCGAGACCCAGCGCGGGTTCTTCAACCAGTACCCCAGGCGCACGTTGAGGAGCGCCAGGGTCGGGGTCAGCGAGCGGATCGACCCCGAGCCCATGTTCGACGAAGCAGCGGCCCCGGAGATTGCCATCGCGGTCGCAAGATCGAGGCCCGGCGCGACCTTCTCGAATGCCGGTGTATTCGCATAGCCAGTGGCCTCGCTGCCGACGTGCAGCGGCGAGAATATGAAGAAATCCGCGTTCCGTCCCCGCCGATTGGCGAAGTCGGATCCTTGGATGTTCAGCGCGGCGTTGATGATGGGATATGGCGAGGCCAGGCTGCATTTTTTCGATGTCGCGACCGTCATCGCTCCCGCTGGATCGACCCCGTAGACCATCTGATGTAACAGACCGCTCAGCTTCTCCTCGTCGAGCGGAAGGAAATCCCTCCCCTGGTCCAGGCTCGGCATGTTCCGCGACGGCTCCCCGTCGGCGTAATAGAGCGGATTGAACAAGAAGGCCTTGCTGAGGCGATCACGATAGAGCCGGTGCAACGAATTGGCATTCGGCCCGAGAACCCACGACAGGCCGAACATGGCCGAGCCCGACAAGAAGTAGAGCAGCATCATCCGCCAGCTGACACTGTTGCCGAACTGGTACTTCGACCAAGTGAATTTGTCCGGGGACTGCAATGACGCAACGGAAAACAGCCATGCGGGAATGTGCGAGATCGGCCCCACCGGCTTGGAGACGACGACCTTCGCTTCGCGATTGGTGATTTCGGCCGAGAGCTTGCGGGTCGCCGAGTCAAACTGGACATTTCCCTTGACATCGACACCGGCCGCGGGCGGCACGGGTTGCACGCCAGCCGCTCCCCACTCCTCGATCATGGGGTATTGACGGTAGGCGGCGTCGAGGGTCTTGTCGTTCGCGATGCCCCAATAGCAAAGATAGAGATATCCGACCCAGATCAGCAAGGGCAGCGCCAGTCCCGCGACAAGCACGGCTGCTTTCGCCGCATGGGCGAGCAGGCGTGATCCCAGGTCCGAGGCGCCGGCGCCCTTCAGCAGGTCGGCGAATTGCTGCCGGAACAGCGTGACAGCCGCCGCAACCGGCGCAGTGATGGCCGCAAGCGATTGGACCCACTTGATTGCAACGCCGCCAATGATGCCGCCGGACTGAGTCGTGTTAGCGTCGGCGACATCGAACATCTGGGCGATCATGAAGGGCTGAAATTCGAAGAAGCAGATGGCGGCAAGCAGAACGAGATAGGTCGCGCCGACCGTCGACGGATAGCCGCGGAATTCACCTCCCTTGGTCGACGAAATCGATCGCAGCACTGCCCAGCCAAAGAAAAGCGCAAGGCCGAGCAGGACCGCTGCAAGCGAAAGGCCAAAGTGATCGACATTCAGGCAGCTGGCGATCGCACAGATGAGACCCATCGCAAACGCAAGACCGGCCAGGTACCGAAACAGCTCGCGCCGCCCGACTTTGAAAAGGCGCCCGACCAACAAAAGCAGCAAAGCGACAACAAGGCCGACAAGAAAGAAGGCAGGCATCAATCCCAGGCTGGAGAGGGGACCAAGATTGTGGGTGTCGTCGACGCTCAGGCCGAAGAAATTGGTCGTATAGAGTGACGAGCGTGCGGCGTTGGACAGGATCGTGATCACTGCAACGAGCAGTACAACCGGCAGCGTCAGGCTCAGATTGGCAACGAGTCCACGCACGACGATTGCGACGCCGGTGATCAGGTCGCGCGCGCCGGCCGGAACGAGATAGTTCGAGTAATTCCGGATATGGCCCACCGCAGGCGTGTCACTGATCTCATTTGCGCTCTCGGCTCCAGGTGTCGGCGTGCTTCCGAAGACGAAATTCTGCGCCCGCGTCATGGTCGCCGTAAACGAACAGCCGGTGTAACCGCCGCCCGATACGGTCGACAGATAGTCGATGTGCTTGATGAGCCCGTGGTGATTGAAAGCCTGCAAGACGCCGAGGCAGATTGCGGAGGATCGGATCCCGCCGCCTGACAGCGCAAGGCCGACCGTGTCGATCGCCTTTTCGTCGCCAGGGTATGCAACGGGATCCATACCCTGGGCTAGGCGGCGGTTGTTGATGGCTGCGAGCTCGCGCTTGACGATCTTCCGGTGCTGCGTCCCCCACAGCTGCTGTTCCCCCACAGCCCGTGGCGGCTCCACCTTGGGGTCTGGGGCACTGATCCTGGCCATGTTCGCCTCCCTGGCCGAGCACACGCGACGATCAACGATCACAGATTGCATTGCAGGTCGAACCCGCCTGCAAGAATTAGTCCGGTCCCGGGCACAAACGTTCAATGTGCATGGCGGGATCTTTACAACCCGCCTCCCCCGTTGTCGGAACAACGGGACACTCGGACGGCCGACCCGACCTGCTCGCTGCAGCGCTGAAGGCGGTTCGGCTCAGCCCATCGCTTCCAGTTCGTCGATCATGCCGGCGATGACGCTCAGGCCGCCGTCCCAGAACTTTGGATCCTTGGCATCGAGCCCGAACGGCCGCAGCAGTTCGGAATAATGCTTGGTGCCGCCGGCGGCGAGCATGTCGAGATAGCGCTCGGCAAAGCCTTCGGCCGCGTTCTCGTAGACGGCGTAGAGCGAGTTCACGAGACAATCGCCGAATGCATAGGCGTAGACGTAGAACGGCGAATGGATGAAGTGCGGGATGTACATCCAGTAGTTCTCGTAGCCCGCTTTGATCTCGATTGCCGGACCAAGGCTCTCGCCCTGCACCGAGAGCCAGATCTCGCCGAGCCGCGTCGCGGTGAGCTCGCCGTTCTTGCGTTCGGTGTGGACCGCGCGCTCGAAGGAATAGAACGCGATCTGCCGCACCACGGTGTTGATCATGTCCTCGACCTTGCCGGCGAGCAGCGCCTGGCGCTGCCTTGCGCTCCTGGTCTGCGCCAGCAGCCGCCGGAAGGTCAGCATCTCGCCGAACACGCTCGCGGTCTCCGCCAGCGTCAGCGGCGTCGGCGCCATCAACGCGCCGTTCCTGGCCGCCAGCACCTGATGCACGCCATGGCCGAGCTCATGGGCGAGCGTCATCACGTCGCGCGGCTTGCCCTGGTAGTTCATCAGCACGTAGGGGTGCGCGGACGGCGTGGTCGGATGCGAGAAGGCCCCCGGCGCCTTGCCCGGACGTACCGGCGCGTCGATCCAGCGGTCGGCAAAGAAGCGCTCGGCGATATCAGCCATCTTGGGCGAGAAGCCGCGATAGGCGGAGAGCACCATGTTTCGCGCATCGCCCCAGCCGATCACGTCGGTCGCAGCAAAAGGCAGCGGCGCGTTGCGGTCCCAATAGGCCAGGCGCTTCCTGCCGAACCAGCGTGCCTTCAGCGCGTAGTAGCGATGCGACAATTTTGGATAGGCTGCGCGCACCGAGGCGACCAGCGCATCCACCACCTCGCGCTCGACGCGGTTGTTCAGGTGCCGGGAATCTGCGACGTCCTTGAAGCCGCGCCAGCTATCGGAGATGTCCTTGTCTTTGGCCAAAGTGTTGGTGATCAGCGCAAAGGTGCGCTCATTGGCCTTGAAGGTCTTTGCGAGCGCCTCTGCCGCGGCCTTGCGCTTGGCGCCGTCGCGGTCCTGCAACAGATTGAGCGTCGGCTCGATCGCGAGCTCCTTGGGCCCGACCTTGAAGCGCAGGCTCGAAATGGTCTGGTCGAACAGCCGATTGAAGGCGGAATAGCCGGTCTGCGCCTTCTCCAGGAAGAGCTGCTCGAGCTTGTCCTCGAGCTGGTACGGTTTCTCCTTGCGTAGATCCTCGATCCAGGGACGGTAGTGCGCGAGCTCGGTGGCCTGCATCGCGCGGTTCAAAATATCGTCATCGATCCGGTTGAGCTCGAGCGCGAAGAACAGCAGATGCGTCGATGCCGCCGTCAGGCGCTCGGAAACGTCGCCGTAAAACTTTGAAATCTTGGGGTCCACGCTGTCGCCGGCATGAACGAGGCCAGCGTACGAGCCGAGCCGGCCGGCGAGGTCGTCGATCGCCTCATAGCGTCGCACGGCTTCTGCGAGCCATTTTCCGCCATCTTCCTTTGCTGTTCCTGTTGCGAGCTTGCCCTTGTAGTCCGTCTCGAACGCGACGCAATCGGCATCCATCTTTGCGAGATCGCGCGCCACTTCCGGCGCATCGATCCCGGAATAGAGGTCGGCGAGGTTCCACTCCGGAAGCTTGCCGGTCTTGCTCGCAGGCTTTGCGGGTGAAGGTCTGGAGGACTTTGCCTTGATGACCGATTGCTTGGTGCCTGGTTTGCGGAGAGCAGACTTTTTGAGAGCAGACTTTTTGAGTGCAAGCTTGGAGCTCGAATTCATTGTGTGGGAAACCTGTGTTCAACAATCGCGACGGCGGGCGGGGGCATCAGGATTTAACAGTGCGTTAATCGGCTTCGGCCAGAGTGCCCCGATTCGAGACAGATAGTAGTAGCGTGCGGGGAACACCATGGCTGCCAGTATTTTGATCGCCGACGACGACGCTGTAGCCCGCCGGCTGGTCGAAAACATGGTGCAGAAATGCGGCTATGAGACGATCGTGGTGGACTCCGGCGATGCGGCGATCGCCGCCCTCACCGCCCCCGACGCGGCCATCGACGGCGTCATCCTCGATCTCGTGATGCCCGGCCTCGACGGCATGGGCGTGCTGGCGAAAATCCGCGAAGCGGGTCTCAGCATCCCCGTCATCGTGCAGACGGCCCATGGCGGCATCGACAATGTGATCTCGGCGATGCGCGCGGGTGCGGCCGACTTCGTGGTCAAGCCGGTCGGCCTGGAGCGGCTCCAGGTCTCGCTTCGCAACGCGCTCAATTCGTCCGCGCTCAAGGGCGAACTGCAGCGCATCCGTCACAGCCGCGAAGGCCGGCTGACCTTCTCCGACATCATCACACGCGCCGAGGCGATGGCGGGCGTGATGCGCGCGGCGCAGAAAGCAACAAACTCCTCGATCCCGGTGCTGATCGAGGGCGAGTCCGGCGTCGGCAAGGAGATGTTCGCGCGTGCCATTCATGGCAGCGGCGAGCGCAAGGCCAAGCCGTTCGTCGCGGTCAATTGCGGCGCGATCCCCGACAACCTCGTCGAATCCATTCTGTTCGGTCACGAGAAGGGTGCCTTCACCGGCGCCACCGAACGCCACACCGGCAAGTTCGTCGAAGCTCATGGCGGCACGCTGTTCCTGGACGAGGTCAGCGAGCTGCCGCTGAGCGCGCAGGTCAAGCTGCTTCGCGCGCTCCAGGAAGGCGCGGTCGAGGCGGTCGGCGGCCGCAAACCCGTGAAGGTCGACGTCCGCATCATCTCGGCGACCAACCGCAGGCTGCTCGAGCGGGTCAAGCAGGGCCACTTCCGGGAAGACTTGTTCTATCGCCTGCACGTGCTGCCGCTGACGATCCCATCGCTGCGCGCCCGGCGCGAGGACATTCCGCATCTGCTCAGGCATTTCCTGGCGCGCTTTGCCGCCGAGGAGAACCGCCCCATCACCGGCATCAGCGGCGAGGCCGTTGCGCACCTTGCCCAGCTCGATTGGCCCGGCAACATTCGCCAGCTCGAAAACGCGGTCTATCGCGCCGTGGTGATGAGCGAGGGCGACCAGCTTGGCCTCGACGACTTCCCTCTGATCGCCTCGCAGCCGCATCCGGGAACAGACATTCCGACCGCGCCGCTGATGCTGGAGCCGATCGCGGCCCCCTCCGTGGTGTCAGGTAATGAAATACCGATCGCGCCGCTGCCCATGGCGGGTGCCCTCTCAATGCTGACCGCGACCGGCGACGTCCGGCCGCTGGAAGACATTGAGAACGAGATCATCCGTTTCGCGATCTCGCATTACCGCGGGCAGATGTCGGAGGTCGCCCGCCGCCTCAAAATCGGCCGGTCCACCCTCTACCGCAAACTCGATGAAGCCGGAGTTCCCGGCCATGGCGGCAAAAGCGGTGAGGAGACGCACTGAGCCGGACGCGAACGGCGGTTCGTCCGGGCGGAGCGATACGACTGTAAGCCGTTCGTATGACGACGGAATTCGACTGCGATTTGAACCGTGACTTGGAAGTGACAGACACAGGGAAAAGCGCGTGGCAGAAGCGCACAATCCGTTGCCAAGAGGCGTGCTTGAAGTCAGTTTGTCGTGAGTTGTCCCGGGTAGCGCTGGCTGCGAAATCGGGGCCTGTATATCGTCCGCGTAAGATTCGTCTGCGTAGGAATCGTTGCGTGCAGGCGTGCAACTTTCGAGAGGCCGGCGCGGTTTAGCCGAAGCTCAATAGGCGATAACGAAGCTGTTCCACGGGGGACAGTTCACCCGAGGGGTGCGACACAATGCGTGACTGTTTGAACCACCGTGCAGGCTTTGACCGTGTCTTGATCACGGTCGCGGCGACCTTCCTCACGGTATCGGCCAGCTCAGCCCTGGCGCAGGATCAGGCGCACAGCAGCGCTGCCGAGCTCGCGATCGAAGCCGCCATCCCGCGCCCCGAACCCGCAAACGTCCCGCCCCCGACCGCATCAGACATCAAGCTCGACACCACCGCCACGGTGGTGGACCCTGCTAAGGAGCCCGCCAAGGAACCCCTGAAGGCCGAATCCGCCCCCGCGCCGGACAAGGTCGAGACCAAGCCTTCCGACGTCGCCACCACGCCCGCCGCCGAGGCGACGAAGAGCGAGACGGCGAAGACTGAACCTGCCAAGACCGAACCTGCCAAGGCCGACACGGCGATCCCAACGCCGGCCGCGCCCGCCACCGCTGCGGCTCCGGCCTCGGAGCCGGTGAGGGCCGCGAGCAACGTTCCCGCGGCCGACCAGCCGGTCGCCGACAAGCTCAAGGACATCATTGGCGCAAAGGCCTCGCGCTATCTCGACCGTAAGAACGAACGCGCTGCGATCGAGAAGTTCTACGGTGCACGCGACTTCGCGCCGGTCTGGAGCCAGGGCGGCAGCCTGACCGCTGCGGCCAAGGGCGTGATCGCACGGCTGAAGGACGCGGCGTCCGACGGTCTCAATCCCGCCGATTACCCGGTGCCGGACTTCGCGGCCGCCACGACACCCGATACGCTCGCCGATGCCGAGCTCAAGCTCACCGCCAGCATGTTCGACTATGCGCGCCAGGCCCAGAGCGGCCGCATGCACTGGTCGCAGGTCAGCGGCGACATCCTCTATCCCGAGCATCCGGTCGATCCGAACGAGGTGCTCGCCAAGGTCACGACCGCGGCGGACGCCTCCGCGGCGCTCGACAGCTACAATCCGCCGCAAAAACTTTACAAGGAGCTGAAGGCGAAGCTCGCGGAGCTCCGCGGCCAGGGCAACGGCCCGGTGATCGAGATCGCCGATGGTCCGGCGCTGAAATACACCCCGGCCGGCAAGAAGCAGGCTGAAATCGTCGTTGAAGATCCGCGCGTGCCGCAGCTGCGCGCCAAGCTCGGCATCACCGAGAACGCCAGCGACACCCGCTATGACGCGGCGGTCGCCGAAGCCGTGCGCAAATTCCAGAACAGCGCCGAGCTCAAGGCGACCGGCATCCTCGACGACAAGACGGTGAGGGCGATCAACGCCCCGAAGCGCGACAAGCAGATCGACGTGGTGCTGGTGAACATGGAGCGCTGGCGCTGGCTGCCGCGCGACCTGGGCGCGCCCTCGCTGGGCGATGCCTATGTCATCCTCAACATTCCCGACTACACGTTGAAGGTGATGCAGCGCGGCCAACAGGTCTGGACCACCCGCGTCGTCACCGGCAAGCCCGGCACGCATGCGACCCCGCTGCTCACCGAGACGATGAAGTACATCACGGTCAATCCGACCTGGAACGTGCCGCCGTCGATCGTCTACAACGAATATCTGCCGGCGCTTCAGCAGGACCCGACAGTGCTCCAGCGCATGGGCCTCAAGCTCGAACAGAACCGCGATGGTTCGGTGCACATCTCGCAGCCGCCCGGTGAAGCCAACGCGCTCGGCCGCATCCGCTTCAATTTCCCCAACAAGTTCCTGGTCTATCAGCACGACACGCCGGACAAGAACCTGTTCGCCCGGGACGAACGCGCCTTCAGCCACGGCTGCATGCGCGTGCAGAACCCGGATCAGTACGCCTCGGTCCTGCTCAACATCGCGATGCCGAACGAGAAGTACACGCCGGAACGCATCCGCAGCATGTACGGCAAGAGCGAGATCGACCTGAAATTCCCGACCCCGATCCCGGTCAACATCACCTATCAGACCGCATTCGTGGACGATGGCGGCAAGCTGCAATTCCGCAAGGACGTCTATGGCCGCGACGCGACCATGATCAACATCCTGAAGAACGGTCGCGGCAAGGATCTCGAGAACGTCGTCGCGCACTCCCAGCCGAGCTATTCACGCCCGGCGACGACACTGCCGAACGGGGTGTTGGCGGCCAACAACGGCGGCTCGTCCGGGCCGAATTTCTTCGAGCGGCTGTTCGGAGCGCCCACCCCGCCGCCGGCCCCGGTCGGCCGCCGGCCGCAGCAGCAGCGGGTATTCACCCGCTGAGCCAGGCCGCCCGGCGCCTGATTTCCTGAAATTCTGCAGTAAAATCAGCGACCTCATCCTCTGGATGGGGTCGCTTAACGTTAACCATTCTCCACCTGACCTCAGGCAGCGGGCGTTTTTTTGCCACACTCACCCGGTTAGGTTCGCGATCTGACTTGGTTTGGGGGCGGGAAGGTCAACCTCGAATTAACCTTCTCGCTTTAACAAAGCGTTCATCCTCTTTCGCGCGCTAACGGGGTTAGCGGGAGAGTCCATTTTGAACGCTCGTCGACTGGGTGGGCTCTAACGTGCTGACTGGAATCGCACGCCAATTCGCTGTGCTGTCGTTGTCCCATGCGGGAGTGAAGGCCGGATCCAGAATCGGCCTCGCTGCCGTATTGCTGCTTGCTGCCGCGGGTTCAGTTCACAACGCCGCCGCGCTCAACGAGACCAAGACGCTCTCCTTCCACCACACCCATTCCGGCGAAGACCTCACCGTCACCTTCAAGCGCGACGGACGCTACGACGAAGCGGCGCTGAAGCAGCTCAACCACTTCCTGCGCGACTGGCGCAGCCAGGACGAGACGGTCATGGACCGTCACCTCTTCGACATCCTCTGGGAAGTCTACCGCGACGTCGACGGCAAGCAGCCGATCCAGATCATCTCCGCCTACCGCTCGCCCGCGACCAACTCCATGCTCCGCCGCCGCTCCTCCGGCGTGGCGCGCTTCAGCCAGCACATGCTGGGGCATGCGATGGACTTCTACATCCCGAACGTGCCGCTGGAGCAGATCCGCTTCGCCGGCCTGCGCCTCCAGCGCGGCGGCGTCGGCTTCTACCCGACCTCCGGCTCGCCGTTCGTACATCTCGACACCGGCAGCATCCGGCACTGGCCGCGCATGACGCATGACCAGCTCGCCCGGGTCTTCCCGGACGGACGCACCGTCCACCTCCCGACCGACGGCACGCCGTTGAAGGGTTATGAGCTCGCCAAGGCAGAGATCGAGCGGCGCGGCAGCGGCGAGGATTCCGGCAGCAAGTCGAATTTCTTTGCCGCCCTGTTCAAGGGCAAGTCGGCTCCGGCCGCGGCGAGCAACGACGAGGATGACGAGGGCGCGCCCGCCCCGTCCGCGAAGACTGTCGCGCCGACCGTGGTCGCCGCCGCGACCAAGCCGGCCGATCCGGTGCCGACGCCGCGCGCCAAGCCGTCAGTCGCGGCGACGATCCAGCTCGCCTCGGCCGATGCGCAGATCGTCGCGCTTGCCAAGCCGAAGCCGGCCCCCGTGGCTGACAAGCCGGCCGCCGGCAAATCTGCTGACGCCAAGCCCGAGACCCCCGCCGACATCATCAATGCCCGCGGCTTCTGGGATACCCCGACTGCGCCGCAGCAGGCGACGCCGGCCCAAATTGCTGCGCTGAAGGCACGGCAGGCGCTTGCCGCCGCCACCGATCCGCAGCCGACCGCGAGCGTGTCCAGCGCCGCCTATCAGGCGCTGGCCTACGCGCCGGCGTCCGCCTCCCCGGTCGACCGCGCCAATGTCGTCGCCGCCTCTGCGCCGATCCCGCGCTCCGCCCGTCCCGCCGCCGCATCGCGCAACGTTGCGCCCGCGACCGAGATCAACACGGTGGTCGGCAAGCGCATCGACGGCATGGTCGCAACCGCGACCCGGCTCTCCGCAGCCAAGGGCGAAAGCATCTGGCTCAAGATCGTGATGCTGTCGCCGAGCGCCAGCCGCGCGATGTCGGTCACGCTGATGGGCGAGCTCGACACCGCCGCAATGCGCGCCTACTTCGTCAAGCCGCAGTCCGTGATCGCCATGGGTTTTGCCGACGATCCGATGCAGGGCCTGTCCTGCGACAGTTTCTCGGGCACCGCCACCGCCAAACTCGAGACGACGTCCTTCGTCGTACGGACGGCTTCGCTGCGCTGACGTCTTCGCGCGCCGCTAACGCTTCCTCCGTCGATCCAGATGATACGTCAACGCCAGCAACAGGCAGACCGATAGGTCCTGCTTCGGCAGCTTGCCCGACACCGGCAACAGCAACGCCCTGGTCTGCCGATATTCGAACTGATCGGGAAAGCGTTCACGAAAGGTATCGACCAGCGTCGTCTTGCAGTTGAACAGAATCGCGGCGTGCGCGGAGTCCTTCAGGCGGCCGAGCCGGATCGTGCTGCCACTGCCGGTCTCTTCGGTCAGATAAGCAGGCTCGCCCCATTTCAACGTTTCGGTAAGACGGCCGATGCCTTCATGCGCCGCGGCGGCCGCGAAGATCAGCTCGCGTACCCAAAGCAGCCGCTTGCCGATCGACGCCGGAAAAGCATCGTAGGCACGGCTTACCTCGCGCGGCAGCGGCGGCGCAGTCACCGCGGTCTCCTTCGATCGGCATGGTGTCGCCCTGGCGAAAGCCAGGACGACACCGATAGCTCAGATCATCCCCAGTGCTTGCATGTAGGTCTCAAGGATCGTCTCGGCCTCGGCGCGCTCGTTCGGGTCCTGCTTGCGCATGCGCACGATGGTGCGCAGCGCCTTGACGTCGTAGCCGTTGCCCTTGGCCTCGGCGAATACGTCGCGGATGTCGTCGGAGATCGCCTTCTTCTCTTCCTCCAACCGCTCGATGCGCTCGATGATGGACTTGAGCTGGTCCTTGGCAAATTTCGTCGCGGGCTCGTCGTCGCGGACGGCGGCGGAGGTGGCCATCTTGGTACTCCCAATGGAACTGGCAAAACGAGGTGACGCCGGCATCCTCACCGCGCGTGCTGGTTAGACCCTTAGGGTTCGGACCTCTCGCGTTCAAGGCAGCATCGCGCTCGTCCACAGCGCGCCCACACCTTCCTGCGGCGTGTCGAAGAAAGCGGTTGTGTGATGCGACTCAAAGGCACCGCATATCAGGCTGCCGGCGAGGCCGTTCAGTGCCCCGGATGAACCTTCTTCATGGCATCGAGCTGCTCAGGCGTGGCCGCGCCCTGGTATTTCGACTTCCAGGCCTCATAGGGCATGCCATAGACGGCTTCCCGGCTCTCATCCTTGCTCAAGGCGACGCCTTGGGCGTCGGCGGCGTCCTTGAGCCAGTTGGACAGGCAGTTGCGGCAGAAGCCTGCGAGGTTCATCAGGTCGATGTTCTGGACGTCCGTCCGCGTCTTCAAATGATCGACCAGGCGCCGGAAAGCGGCAGCCTCGAGTTCCGTTCTGGTTTTGTCGTCAATTGCCATGGCTGGATCCCTCGGCTTTGCGAATTGGCTGTGACCTGGATGGGTCACCCTTACGAGATCAGGTGGGGCCTGTCACAGATTTTGCCATATCGCGGCGCAAACGGGCGCGAAGCCGGCTTCAGGCAGTTCCTGGGCCCTACGCCAAATCGTCAATGATCTGATATAGCTTCCGCGACAATGATCGCCGAATCTCCCCGCTCCCGCCTTCGCCTGCTCGCCCGGTTGGTCCCGGTGCTGGTGGTTGGCCTGCTGTACCTCTGGGCCAGCCCGGCTTCCGCCGATTTCCGGCTCTGCAACAACACATCGAGCCGGGTCGGCATCGCGCTCGGCTACAAGGATGCCGAGGGCTGGACCACCGAAGGCTGGTGGAACATCTCGTCGCGCTCCTGCGAGACCCTGCTGCGCGGAACTCTGGTGGCCCGCTTCTATTACATCTACGCCATCGACTATGACCGCGGCGGCGAATGGTCGGGCCAGGCTTTCATGTGCTCGCGCGATAAGGAGTTCACCATCCGCGGCACCGAGGATTGCCTTGCGCGCGGCTATGACCGGACCGGCTATTTCGAGGTCGATACCGGCGAGCAGCGGGCCTGGACGGTGCAGCTCACCGATGCCAACGAACAGCCGTCAAAGCAGCAGCGCGTGCCAGGCCTCCCCGGCCCTGTTGGCCCGGGGGTCCCGGGTTTGCCCAATGGCCCGCCCGGTGGTACGCCCCCCGCCGCGCCTGGCCTCCCGCCAGCTCCCTCGCCCCCGTCTGGAAATAAGCCATGAGGCGTCTTCGCCGTATCAAGATTCTCGCGACCCTTGGACCCGCTTCTTCGGACCTCGCGATGATCCGCCGCCTGTTCGAGGCCGGCGCCGACCTCTTCCGCATCAACATGAGCCACACCCCGCATGACAAGATGCGCGAGCTGGTGGCGACGATCCGCAACGTCGAGAGCAGTTATGGAAGGCCGATCGGCATTCTGGTCGATCTCCAGGGGCCAAAGCTCCGGCTCGGTGCCTTCGCCGAAGGCGCGGTCCAGCTCCAGAATGGCCAGACCTTCACGCTCGATTCCGACAAGGCGCCGGGCGACACCACCCGCGTCCAGCTCCCGCATCCGGAGATCCTGGCCGCGCTGCGGCCGGGCCACGCGCTGCTGCTCGACGACGGCAAGGTGCGGCTGATCGCCGAGGAGACCTCGAAGGAGCACGCGGTGACGCGCGTCGTGGTCGGCGGCCGGATGTCCGACCGCAAAGGCGTCAGCCTGCCCGACACCGACCTGCCGGTCTCGGCGATGACGCCGAAGGACCGCGCCGATCTCGAAGCGGCGCTGGTCACCGGCGTCGACTGGATCGCGCTGTCCTTCGTGCAGCGCGCCGACGACGTGCTCGAGGCCAAGAAGATGATCCGCGGCCGTGCGGCGGTGATGGCCAAGATCGAGAAGCCGCAGGCGATCGATCGCCTCGCCGACATCATCGACGCCTCCGACGCCCTGATGGTGGCGCGCGGCGACCTCGGCGTCGAGCTGCCGCTGGAACGCGTGCCGAGCCTGCAGAAGCAGATGACGCGCATGGCGCGGCGCGCCGGCAAGCCGGTGGTGATCGCGACCCAGATGCTGGAATCGATGATCCAGTCGCCGGTGCCGACCCGCGCCGAGGTCTCCGACGTCGCCACCGCCGTCTACGAAGGTGCCGACGCCATCATGCTGTCGGCGGAATCGGCGGCCGGCAAATTCCCGGTCGAGGCCGTCTCGACCATGAATCGCATCGGCGAGGAGGTCGAGCGCGACCCGATTTATCGCTCCGTCATCACCGCACAGCGCCCGGCCCCGGAAGCCACCGCCGGCGATGCCATCGCGGACGCTGCGCGGCAGATCGCCGAGACGCTCGACCTGCCGGCCCTGATCTGCTGGACCAGTTCGGGATCGACCGCCGTGCGCGTGGCGCGCGAGCGGCCGAAGCCGCCGATCGTGGCGATCACGCCGAATGTCGCGGCGGGACGCCGGCTGTCGGTCGTCTGGGGCATACATTGCGTGGTGGCAGAAGATGCGCGCGACCAGGACGACATGGTGAGCCGCGCCGGCCAGATCGCGTTCCGCGACGGCTTCGTCCGGGCGGGCCAGCGCGTGATCATCGTCGCCGGCGTGCCGCTCGGCATCCCCGGCACCACCAACATGGTGCGCATCGCCTCGGTCGGCCCCGAGGGCGAAGCGAATATCTAGCTCCGCCGGCACCCGGCAAACAAAAAATGTCGAAAACAACCCCATGCACAGTAGCCGGCGGGTCCGGCGGATGTGCTGAGGTTTTTTGAAAAGGCGAGCTCGAGCAACGGCCTGGGCGCGATCAGGTCCGCCGGTCGATCAGGATGACGTTTTAGGCCCCAACCAGCGCTTTCGCCGTCGGCAGCAGCGTCTGCTGCACGACGAGCCCCCTGGCGCGGGCGTCCATGACGCCGACCGCGCGGAGCGCCAGCAGCGTCACGGTCTGCACGGCATCGCGCATCCTGGCGGGATCGTCGAGATTGTCCGGCGCGAGCGGTCCGACCAGGGCCTCGTGCAGCGCGCCGAGCAGCGCGGTGGCAGCAAGGGCCGTGTCCTGCGCCGGCAGGTGGCCGGCGCGCACGGCGGCGTCGATCCGCGAGGCCATCTCGCCCGCGATCTCGCGCCGGCTGGCGAGACGTGAAGCGCTGACATCGACATCGACCGGCTCGGCCAGGATGCCCCAGGCGAGCCTGCGCTGTGACAGGGTATGGACAGCCACGGTGGTGACCGCCGCCGCCAGCGCCGAGGACGGCCCCGGCGCGGCATCGGCGGCTCGCCGGATCGCCGTGAGCTCGTCGCGGGAGACTTCGGCAATCAACTCGGAGATCAAATCGGCCTTGGAGGGGAAGTAGCGGTAGACCGTACCCGCAGCGACGCCGGCGCGAACCGCGACTGGCGCAATCTGCACCGCCGCCATCCCGCCTTCCGCCGCCGCCTCCCGCGCCGCCGCCAGTATCGCACTGCGCCGGGCCGCAAGGCGCTTCACCACTTGATGCGTCCGCCGATAAACCATGGCGCGCTTCCTGTCCCACACGCCGGTCGCACGCCTTGCGGCCGAACGCTTCGTCACTGATATCGCAAATCGCCCCGCAAGGACTGAACAACTATTCAGAGTGGATGACAAGGTGCAAATGCATGAAGCGTCACGCAAAAAAAACGCGAGCTCAAACAGCTAAAAACGTCGCGAACTGCTTTGGTGAAGGGGTAACCACGATCGTTACCGCCATCTTAAACCTGCTCCGCGACTGTGCTGCGGTATCGCGATCCCACCTCGGTGCAGCATGGTCGACACGGACGCCCGGACCGCCTGGCAGCTCTTCCACCTGAACTGGCTTCCCATCGCAGCCATGGGCAGCCTGCTGGCGCTGGGCCTCGCCTTCACCGGCCTGAGCCTCGAACCAGTCGCCTATTGGGTGACGCTGGCAGTTGCTGCAGTCTTGCTCGCGCTGGCCTATGGCCACCGCATCGTCAAAGGCGAGCTTGCCGACCCGAAGCTGCTGTTTTCGCTCGGAACGATCGGACAGATCATTCTCACCTGCGCCATCGTCGGACCGCTCAGCTATGTCGCGGCTAAGCTGAACTGGCCGCTGCAGGACCAGGCGCTGCTTGCGATCGACCGTGCACTCGGCCTCGATCCCGAACCGATCGCGCGATACGTCAACGACCATCCCTGGCTCGCGGACTGCCTGGCTCGCGGATATGGGCTGATCAAATTGCCGCTGCTCGGCATTCCCGTCGTGCTGGCACTGACGGCGCACTATATGCGGCTGCAATTGTTCATGCTCGCGATGAGCCTCGCGCTCGCGGTCACCATCGCGATCTCCGCCGTCGTGCCCGCGATCGGCACCTATTGGGGGCTGCAGCTGTCCGCCGCGCATTTTCCCGAAATCAACACCGCGGTCTATGCCGGGCAGTTGCGCGACATCCTCGCGCTTCGCGACGGTAGCCTGCACGAGCTCCAGTTGTTCTTCCTCGCCGGCGTTGTCTCGTTTCCGAGCTTCCACGCCGCATCCGCCGTGCTCTACATGTGGGCGCTGTGGCCGGTGCGCGGCCTCGGCGGCATCGCGGCTGCGCTCAATCTGCTGATGATTGCGGCAACACCGGTGATCGGCGCGCATTACGTCATCGACGTCGCCGGCGGAATCGCAGTCGCCGCAGCGTCGATCTGGGCGGCGAAATTCTATCTCGAATGGCACCGCCGCGCGCAGCAAACGTCTGCCGCGCCTGCGCCGTCGGCGGTCTGGCAGCCCGGCCTCGCGGAATGACAGCCGACAAGTTGCCCTAGGGTCCGCGCGTAGCGGCGTGCCCGCCGGCAACTTTCAATGTTCAATGTTCTCGACGGTGGGAACGCCTGCGCTTTCGGAGCCGCGGCAGACGCTTTGCCGCCCTACAAGCTTGCTACAGCTTCACGACTTCCCAGATCCGGAAATCGTCCGCCAAAAGAAAAGAGCCCCGTCAAGGACGGGGCTCTTTGAATTCGCGATTCGTACAGCGTTACTTGAGGCTGCTCGAGATCGAGGTGAACTTGGCGTTCAACGTGGTGCCCAGGTTATTGACGACAGTGATGATCGCCAGCGCAATGCCGGCGGCGATCAGACCGTATTCAATAGCGGTGGCGCCGGATTCATCTTTCGCAAAACGCGCAACGAGGTTCTTCATAAAGAGCTCCAAATGAGTACACGAGGCTACAACTGATCTGGTCTTTTGGGCTTCCCAGCGCCGCTTGACCATGGAACCGAACGTAGAGGCAAAGAATTGCGCCGCAGTTAATTCGACTGCGGAAACACAGAGCGGTTTGCGTGTATGCGTCGATGGTAAACCGAAATCTAAAACGATCCGTTAAATTGTCGAGACATCAAGCCGGCCCCGCCTCACCGGTTTACCCGGAATTATGACCGCCGTGGTCCAATGTCGATCGCTCGGCACAACGACAAAAACACCAGGACGACGAGGCGGCATGTCCCTTTCCTTTGCCAACAGCATCACGGTGCAGGGTCGTGCGCGAGCCCTGGTGCCGCTGTGCGTCGGTGCGAGCGCCTATCTCTTCTTCGTGTATGTCGGCGACACGCTGCTTCAGGACTCCGACTCGCTCTGGCAGATCAAGATCGGACAATGGATCCTCGATCACCAGGCGCTTCCCTACACGGACTTCTATTCCTTCACCCGTCCGGGGGCGCCCTGGGTTTCGACCTCATGGCTGTCGCAGGTCCTGTTCGCCCTCTCCTATGCGCAATGGGATTGGGCCGGCCCGGTGATCCTCACCGCGCTTGCGGTCGCATTGTCGGCGGCGATGCTGGTCGGCCTGCTCGAGGCCCATCTGGAAATTCCGCGAGCGGTCCTGTTCGCGATGTTCGCGCTGTTGCTGTCGCTGCACCACGTTCTGGCGCGGCCACACATGCTGGCGCTGCCCGTGATGATCGCGTGGGTCGGCGTATTGATGGCCGCAGCCGACCGCAAGGGCGCCCCGTCATGGTACTGGCTGCCGCTAATGTCCCTGTGGTCGAACCTGCATGGCGGCTTCGTGCTGGGCCTGGCGCTGATCGGCCCGATGTCATTTGTGGCGCTCTGGGGCATGGAGTCCGGCAAGCAGGTCCGACTGCTGTCGCGCTGGTTCCTGTTCGGTGTTGCGGCACTCGCCGCAAGCTGCGTCACGCCTTATGGCTGGCGCACATTGCTCGGCGCGATCAACATCCTCAATCTGGGCGAGCTGCTGACGATCATCTCCGAGTGGGCGCCCGCGAACTTCGCCTCCTTCAACGCATTCGAAGGCGCGCTGTTCGGCCTGATTGCGATCGGGCTGTATCGCGGCCTGACGCTCTCGCCCCCGCGTATTCTTCTGATCCTGCTTCTGACCTGGATGGCGCTCACCCACGTCAGGAGCATCGAGGCCTTCGCCTTCCTGGTGCCGCTGGTACTGGCCAAGCCCCTCGGCGAACGGTCTGCGCTGCCGCAGCCTGGCACGCAGGGCGGCGAGAGTTGGGCTGCCCGTTACGTCACCGCGACAGGCGCGCTGATGATCGTGGCCGCAGGCTGGACCTCGACCTCACTCTACATGGCGCATCACCGCTTCACCTTCACGATGGATCAGACACCGGTCGCCGCCGTCGATCTGCTCGAGAAACGCAAGGCGCAACGCATCTTCAACGCCTACCAGTTCGGCGGCTATCTGATCTCGCGTGACATCCCGGTCTTCATCGACGGCCGCGCCGAGCTCTACGGCGAAACCTTCGCCATGGACGTCTTCAAGGCCGTGGAGCTCAAGAAGCTCGACAGTCTGACGCGGCTGCTCGACGCGTACCAGATCGACGCCACGCTCATGGTCGCGGACGCACCGGCCGCCCAGGTGCTGGACCACATCAAGGGCTGGAAGCGGCTCTACGCGGACAACATCGCCGTGATCCACGTGCGAACCGGCGGCACAGAGGCCGGCGCGATGCCGGAAGCGGAGTCCTCGAGGGAAGCCGTCAAGTGAGCGCGTCAGCTCAGCAGCCGATATCCGGTCCATCGCGCCGCTGGATCGGAATTCCTCTCGTGATGCTGCCAGCGTTTTCGATCGCAACGCTCTTCGCCTGGGGCGTCCTGATCTCCACCTTCACCCATCCCGGTTGGATCGGGCTGAACCACGTCGCTCCCGGCACCGACTGGATGGTGTTTTACGGCGCCGTCAAATCGTCGCTCGCCGGCAATCTTGCGCTGGTCACCGATGGTGACGCGTTCACGGCCTATCTCAACCAGTCGTTCGCATCATGGCTCACGGTGCCTCTGGAGTTCCGTCCATGGTTCTATCCGCCCGGCTTCCTCGTTCTGCTGCTGCCATTCGCGCCGCTTGGCTTCATCGGCTCCTATGTCGCATTCCAGGCCGCGACCGCAGGCTTCCTGGCCTGGGCGCTTCGCAACCGGTCCGATCAGCCGCAACTGAAGCCCTACATCATCGCGGCCGTGCTGGTCTCGCCATCGGCATCTCTCAACCTGGCCGATGGACAATGCGCCTTTCTCGTTGCCGCACTGCTGGTCGCGGGCGTCAGGCTGCTCGGACCGCGACCGCTCCTGGCCGGGGCAATCCTCGGGCTGCTGAGTTTCAAGCCGCAATTCTTCCTGCTCGTCCCGCTCGCGCTAATGGGGGCGCGCCGCTATGGCAGCCTGTGCGCTGCTGCATGCTCGGCATTCGCATTGGCGGCTGCAAGTGCCATGATTTTTGGCGTCGAATTGTGGCTCTGGTGGATACCGCAGGCGTACAACAATCTGGTCAGCCCCGACGCGAAATGGCTGGCCTATGGCCGCATCTGGGGTCACAGCGTGTGGGCCTGCGCGATGCTGCTAGGCCTGCCGGAGCGGCTGGCCTCCATCCTGCAGCTGGCCGCGATCCTTTCGAGCGCGGCGGCAACGTTCGCGGTCTTTCGCTCCTCGCTCCGTACCAACAACAAGCTGATCGTACTGCTTGCGGCAACCGTGCTGGCAGCCCCGCATTCGGGCCCTTATGACGCGACGCTGCTGACGGTCGCCGTCGTGCTGTGGCTTGCCGCATCGATCGATGCTCCACGCTTTCGCGACTGGCTGATCGGGCTCGGCATCTGGATGGTGCCGTTGCTCAGCCCGGCGGTGTATATTCCGGCGGGACGACTATCGCCGCTCCTCATCGTCGCTCTCATCGGCGTCGTGTTCGGCGCGTTGCGCAGTCCGGCAGGGTCTGGCGAGCCGGCAATGTCGCCGCATTCCTGAATCCAATCTGCGGCTGGCGATGCGGGCGCCGAAGTGATGACGCAAACTCCGGAGCGTGTGCCACCACTTCTAGCGTGATTGGCGAGAGATGGTGGGCCCGGCGCTTAGGCACCTTTGCCTGCCGTACTTCTGAGTTTCCAGTGCAACTGCATCAAAATCGTCAATGCGAGCGCAGTGAAGCAAATCCAGACTGTCACCGCGGATCTATTCTGGATTTCTTCGCTGCGCTCGCAATGACGGGCGCTGAGTTGGCACCACCCGCAAATCACCATCACCAACAAAAAACGCGGCGTTTCCGCCGCGTTTTTCAATTCGATCTGCCGTACGCGATTACGCCTGCGGCTGCGGCTCCAGGCCGGGATCCGGATCGGGTCGCGGGCGCGACTTGCCGGCCGGCGGCACGGCCGAGGCGCGCGGTGTGGTCGGCTCGAGCACGGATTCGCGGTTCGGCTTCTTGCCCTTGAGCAGGTCGATGATCTCGTCGCCGGAGAGCGTCTCGAATTCGAGCAGGCCCTTGGCGAGAGCTTCGAGATCGGCGCGCTTCTCGGTGAGAATACGCGTTGCCTCGTTATAGCCTTCTTCGACGAAGCGCCGGATCTCGGTATCGATCTTCTGAACCGTCGCTTCCGATGCGTTCTGGGTGCGCGACACCGACATGCCCAGGAAAACCTCGTCCTGATTCTCGCCGTAGGACACGGTACCGAGCGCCTCGGACAGGCCCCAGCGCGTCACCATCATGCGCGCCAGACGCGTCGCCTGTTCGATGTCGGACGACGCACCCGAGGTTACCTTCTCGCGACCGAAGATCAGCTCTTCGGCGACGCGGCCACCCATCATGATGGCAAGGCGCGAGGTCATCTGCTCCAGCGACATCGACAGCTTGTCACGCTCGGGCAACTGCATGACCATACCCAGCGCACGCCCGCGCGGAATGATGGTCGCCTTGTGGATCGGATCGGTCGCGACGACGTTGAGGCCGACGATGGCGTGGCCGCCCTCGTGATAGGCCGTCAGCAGCTTCTCTTCCTCGGTCATGACGAGCGACTTGCGCTCGGCGCCCATCATCACCTTGTCCTTGGCTTCCTCGAACTCGGCCTGGGTCACCATCCGCTTGTTGCGGCGGGCGGCGGTGAGCGCGGCTTCGTTGACGAGGTTCATCAGGTCGGCGCCGGAGAAACCCGGGGTGCCGCGCGCGATGGTCTTGAGGTTGATATCCGGCGCCAGCGGCACCTTGCGGACGTGGACCTTGAGGATCTGCTCGCGGCCGACGACGTCCGGGTTGGGCACCACGACCTGACGGTCGAAGCGGCCGGGACGCAGCAGCGCGGGATCGAGCACGTCGGGACGGTTGGTCGCGGCGATCAGGATCACGCCCTCGTTGGCCTCGAAGCCGTCCATCTCGACCAGCAACTGGTTCAGCGTCTGCTCGCGCTCGTCATTGCCGCCGCCGAGGCCGGCGCCACGGTGACGACCGACGGCGTCGATTTCGTCGATGAAGATGATGCAGGGCGCGTTCTTCTTAGCCTGCTCGAACATGTCGCGGACGCGGCTGGCGCCGACGCCGACGAACATCTCGACGAAGTCAGAACCCGAAATGGTGAAGAACGGCACGTTGGCTTCGCCCGCGACCGCACGCGCGATCAGGGTCTTGCCGGTGCCGGGAGGTCCGACCAGCAGCACGCCGCGCGGAATTCGGCCGCCGAGGCGCTGGAATTTGCCGGGGTCGCGCAGGAATTCGACGATCTCCTGCAGGTCCTGCTTGGCCTCGTCGACGCCCGCGACGTCCTCGAAGGTGACGCGGCCATGCGCTTCAGTCAGCATTTTTGCGCGCGACTTGCCGAAGCCCATCGCCTTGCCGGCGCCGCCCTGCATCTGCCGCGACAGGAATATCCACACGCCGATCAGCGCGATGAAGGGCAGCCAGGAGACCAGCAGCGAGACGAACCACGGCACGTTGTCGCCGGGCGGCTTCGCGGTGATCTGCACCTTGCTGTCATAGAGGCGCTTCACGAGCGTCGGATCGCTCGGCGCATAGGTCTGGAAGCTCGAGCCGTTGGTGAAGGTGCCGTGAATGTCCGGCCCCTGGATTACGACGTCGCGCACATTGCCGCGGTCAACCTCGCTCAGGAGCTGGGAGAAGGCGATGTCCTGCGAGGAGGCGCGCTGACCCGGATTCTGGAAGAGCGTGAACAACGCCAACAGCAGCAGGACAATGATGACCCAGAGGGCGAAATTGCGCAGATTGGCGTTCATCGATCTTCCTTCGTGGTCGCGCGGATCGCGGCCTGAGCCTTGGGCAGTTATTTGGGCAGCGCGAGGAAATCCCCAAGGAATCCTCTCGGTTAGACGCATACAATCTAGGTGTCGCTCCGGTCGCTGCCAAGGGAACGAGATGGGACTATTTAGCCCATCTTAGTCCGATTCCCGCTGAAATAATGGCGCCCGGATCCGGGTTTTTCCTGCCTGGTTAAGGTGTCCTCACGGCGCGGTCTCGAAATGGCCGGTGCCATGATCCGCCCTTATCCACCCTTGATCCACCCTTGCGCCGGGCCGGCGCCGGGGCGATGCGGATACGTCCCCCGGCAAGGCTGATCAAGGCTCCCGCAAGCGTCTGCTTCAGGGCCGGCCGGCCATTTGCGGGTGCGCGGGCACTTGCGGCAATGGCCTGATCGAGCACGGCCAGGAGGGATTCGACCTTGCCGAGTTCCGCCGGCCCCTCATGCCCGAACGCGTTGATGGCCCGCAGCAGGATCCGCAGCCGGACCTCCTCCGGCAGGGCGGCAAACCCGGAGGCCTCGAAGCTTCGAACGCCGGCCTGCGGCGCATCGCCGCGATCCCGCAAACGGAGGAAGCGCTCGGCTCCATCGGTCAGCACCTCGACGGCCAAATTGGCGCGCGCCAGCCTTGCCGCGAGCCGAGCCAGGCTGCGGGCATCACCGCCCTCCGCCGCGAGCTGCGGCAGCAGCGCACGCAGCCGCGGCCGGGTAAAGGCAGCGTCGTGGTTGGTGGGATCGTCGGCAAAGCCGATCTTCGCCCGCTTCAAGGTCGCGATCAGCTGCGACTTCGGAACATCGAGTAGTGGACGCGCAAGAACGACGCCGTCGCGCTCGGTGAGACGGGCCATCGCCGACAGCCCGGCTAATCCGCTGCCGCGCACAAGCCGCATCAACAGGGTCTCGGCCTGGTCGTCGCGGGTGTGGGCGGTCAGCACGTGGCTCGCACCGGCGAGGCGCGCGGCCTGCACAAGCAGGCGGTAGCGAGCTTCGCGCGCGGCGGCCGGCAGTCCCGTTTTCGGCTTTGCCCCGCGCCAGCGCACGGTCCGGTGCGGCAGGCCAAGCCCGGTTGCGAGACGCTTGACCGCGCGCGCCTCGCGCGCCGCCTCCGGCCGCAAGCCGTGGTCGATGGTGACTACGGTGAGACGCGGGCCGCGCGAAAGGCTGCGATGCCAGCGCGCCGCAAGCCACATCAGCGCCACCGAGTCGGGCCCGCCGGAGACCGCGAGCAGCAGTCCCTGCGCGCCTTTCAGGCCTGCGAAGAGGCGCTTGGCCTCACGCGCCGAGATCGGTGAATTGTCCTCTGACATGACACTGCAATCGTCCGCGGATGGACACTGTTTAGCGCAGCGCCATCCGTCTTGTCAGGATCAATCGCCGCGCCTCAGCACTTCACCCGCTTCTGCTCGCGGTCGACCGCAGCTTTGACGCCGGCGGAAGCGCGCGGATATTTGCGCCCGACTTCACCGAAGGCGGCACACGCCGCCTCCTTCTCCTTCAGCGCCGCCAGCGACTGGCCGAGCCGCAGCAGGGCATCCGGTGCCTTGGCGGATTTGTCGTATTTCGTGGTGACGGCGAGGAAGGCTTCCGCGGAGTCGCGATATTGCTGGCGCTGGAAATAGCTCTCGCCGAGCCAGTATTGCGCGTCACCGAGCAGCGGGTCGCTCGGATATTTCTGCGAGAAATTCTTCATGGTCTGCTCGGCCAGCGCGTAGTCCTTGCGCTGCATGTAGCCGATTCCGAGGTCGAATTCGTCGCGCGGCGTTGCCGAGGGCGGCAGGGTCGCAAGGCCCGTGCCGCCTGATGGCGCGGGAGAGCCGGATGAGACCGGCGGATAGCCGGGCTGCGCAGCCTGAGGCCCGACCGCCTGCGGATAGCGGGGGCCGCTGTTGGCGAGATCAAGCGGTTCGCCGGCGCCACGGCCGCCGGGCGCGCCGCTCGGGGCACCTGCAGGCATCGGTTGCTGCCCGCCGCCGAGCGCGCGCGGCGCACCCGGCGCATTCGGACTCTGGTTCGGGTCGAAGGCATCGCCGCGGCGGCGCGTGCCCGGCGCGCCGGGCGCAGGCTGCTCCTGAACGATCGGTGCCGGAGAGGCGATCTGCGGCTGCTCGTAATTCGGCTGGGCCGCTTGCTGGTGCGGCGGCTGCTGGCGATAGGCCGGCGCGGCTTGTGCGGGCGGCATGGCCGCGACATTGGGCTGGACCGGCGTCTGGCCGGGCGAAGCTTGCGCGCCGCCCTCGAGCGCTCTTAGCCGCTCTTCGAGCTGGCGGTTGCGATATTGCAGCTCTTCGTTCTGACCGGTGAGCTGGCGCAGCTGGTTCTCCAGCCGCTCGATCCGCATCTCGGGATCTGCATCGTCCGATTGTGCGAGGGCGGGCGAGCACAACGAAAGCAGCGCGGCGATCGCCACGGTGCCGGTGAAGACCTTAAATCTGGATGACATCTTGCCCTGACGACGAAAGCGAAATGGCCTGCGACCGAACATTCGACGCGCCACACATTGAAGGGGAGTACGCCAAAACTGTGACTGTAACAAACGGGTTTCTGTCACAGATCGCTGAAACGAAACCGGCGCCCGAGAGGGCGCCGGCATAATCGCTATCTGAAGATGAACGGCGCCTGACCGATCGTCAGGAGCTCGCGTTCAGCACGGTGACGGCGCGGCGGTTCTGCGACCAGCAGGAGATGTCGTTGCAAACGGCCACCGGCCGCTCCTTGCCGTACGAGATCGTGCGCATGCGGTTCGGATCGATGCCGCGCGAGGCGAGGAACGAACGCACCGATTGGGCGCGGCGAGCGCCGAGCGCGATGTTGTATTCGCGGGTGCCGCGTTCGTCGGCATGACCTTCGACGGTGAAGCTGTAGCGCGGATAGCTCTGGAGCCACTGCGCCTGCTTCTCCAGGGTCACGATCGCCTGCGGGGTCAGATCGGTCTGGTCGCTTTCGAAGAACACGCGGTCGCCGACATTGACGACGAAGTCTTGCTGGCTGCCCGGCGTCGCCGCGTTGGCCATCGCATCCGTGGCAGAGTTCTTGTTGGCGCAGGCACCCATCGACAACGCGACGGCAAGCACCGCGGCCAGCTTCAATCCCTGGAGGATGCGCATAGGATGTTTCATTCCGGAGCCTCCACGCTCACGTTTCGTCCACTGCTGTCCGGTCTACAGGGGGTTGGTTAAGCGAACGTTCCGTCAACCTTGATGGAACCTTGCCACAGCCGGTCAAATGCCCCCAACCAGCGAAAAGCAACCGTCATGGTTAATGGGTTGTAAATGTGGCGCGACGGTGAAGGCAAGCCGCAACGACCGGCAAAAACCGCGGCCTTTGCTGGAATTTTAGGCTCGTCGCGTGGGGCCTAGCGGGCAGAACCCGTTGCCGAGACGGCTACGTCCGGGGGCCGCTGCGTGGCCAGCGACACCGGGCGCGCGGCAGCCTGGCGGGGGCTGCTGCGTTGAAACAGCATGCGCCGCTCAAACGCGCTGGAGCGCATGATCGGAAAGCGCGTCAGGACCTTTTCCCGCTGGTTCCGGAAATCGGACGCCATCAGCACGGCCTTCTTGGTGGGCCAGCCCGGAAACCCGCGTGGCTCCGGTGAAATGGTCTCGTGCAGGAAGATGCGACGATAAAACGCCTGGTGGTCGGTCCGGATCATGGCCAGCCCGGTATCGGCGTTGAAATGATCGCAGGCCACAAAGGCCAGCCGCACCGTCAGATAGGGCAGCTCCGGAAAACGCTGGTGCTTTTCGGGATCGGCAACAAACCGGCATGGATCGATGAGAACTTCGCCGCGGTCGAGGCGGGGATGCAGCACGTCGCCAAACACTTCGGTCGTGTAGGACATCCGCCAGTCCGACGTCAGGACGTGAATGCGAACGGAGCTGCAGAGCTCTCCATCGACATAGACCCCGAAATTCCAGGTGTTGGGCGCATCGTCGAAGCGATCGGTTACGCGCCGCGACTCCGACGGCTCGATCAGACCGGCGTGCAGATAGGCCCGGTACCGCATCAAATAGAGGTTGTCTCGGTCCTCGGGAGTTTCGATCAGGCGGTAATCGATGCGGTCAAACAGAGCGGCTCCCCGCGGAAGGAGCACCGTTTGCGGTTCAGCTCCAGACGTCATCCAGTACCCCTACACTCCAAAGCAACTTCTGCGAGTGTGAGGAGATTAATGGTTCATTAACGGAATTGCAAAGGCTTAGAAACGTTAGGGTTAACCTTTGCAGCCCGCAAAAACACGGGCGAACGAGAGCTAAATGCGTTGAAGGAGCGAGGCGGAGAAAGATCAGGCGATCGATCGCGAGGACACCATGACGATGTGGTCCTCAGCCCCGCGGCGGCCATGCGAGGCATTGAGCAATTGGCGAATCCGGACTGCCGGCACCGGCCGGCTGAACAGATAGCCCTGCCCTTCGGTCACGGTGCCGTCGGCGCTGATCAACTCGAGCTGATCATTGGTCTCGATGCCCTCGACCACGACCGCCATGCCGAGATCGGCCGACAGCCGCGCTACGCCGCGCAGCAGCGTCAGCGGCCGGTCGGCATCGATGCCCTCGAGGAAGGAGCGGTCGATCTTCACCTTCTGCATCGGGAAATTGTGCAGGTAGCTGAGGCTCGAATAGCCGGTGCCGAAATCATCCAGCGAAATGCGCACGCCGATCGCATGCAATTGCGACAGGATGTCGTGCGTGAGCTGGGTGTTGCGCAACAGGGAGGATTCGGTGATCTCGATCTCCAGCCGATGCGCCGGGAGCCCCGAAACCTCGAGCGCGTAGCGGATTTCGCTCAAGACGTCGCGCTGGTGGAATTGCTGCGGCGAGAAGTTGACGGCGACGCTGACGCCCTCCGGCCACTTCATGCATTCCATGCAAGCGCGGCGCAGGATCCAGCGGCCGAGATCGACGATCAGCCCCATGTCCTCGGCGACCGGGATGATGTCGATCGGCGAGACCGTGCCGCGCACCGGATGATTCCAGCGCAGCAGCGCCTCGCACGTCGTGATCTTGCCGGATTTCAGATTGACCAGCGGCTGATAGAACAGCTCGAACTCCTCGTTGGCGAGCGCCTTGCGCAGATCGAGCTCGAGGATGCGGCGCGCCTCGACGGTCGCCGCCATCTCGTCGCGGAAGAAGCAGAAGGTGCCGCGGCCGTCGGCCTTGGCCCGGTACAGCGCCATGTCGGCATTCTTGAGCAGCGTGTCTGCGCTGATGCCCTCCGGCAAGGTCAATGCGATGCCGACGCTGGCGCCGATCTCGACCAGATGATTGTCGATGCGGTAACGCTCGCTCAGCCGTTCGACGATCCGGCGCGCCAGCGCAGCGGCGTCCTCGGGCGAGGAGATGTTCTCCTGGAACACGACGAATTCGTCACCGCCGAAGCGGGCGACGAAATCCTCGGGGCGCAGCATCTCGCGCAGACGGTTGGCGACCGCGCACAGGAGCTGGTCGCCGCAGGGATGGCCGAGCGTGTCGTTGACCTGCTTGAACTGGTCGAGGTCGACGAACAGCAGCGCGGACAGGCGCTCGGCGCCGTGCGAGATCGCCAGCAGCCTTTCGATCTCATCGCGGAAATGAACGCGGTTGGGCAGCGCGGTGAGGTCGTCGTAGCGCGCCAGATGCGTGATCTTGGCCTCGGCGCTACGTCGCTCGGTAATGTCCTCGAGCAGCACCACCGCGCCACCGTCAGCCATCGGCTGGACAGTCCAGGACAACGACCGGTTTCGCTGCGTATCGGGATCGGCGGTGATGATCTCCTTGGCTTGCGAACTCTCGATGTCCGCGACGATTCGCTCGCCGCTCCCAGCGGAGATGGATCCCGCGCTCACGCACGCCGCGACGATGTCACGCGCGTTGACCCCGCGCTGCGCGAGACCTTCCGGCAGATTCATCATTGCGCCGAAGCGGTGGTTCATGACCGCCAGCTGTCCGTCGACGCGGAACATGCAGAGGCCGTGCGGCATGTTGTTCAGAGCCGTATCGAACTGGCCGGCGAGCGCGGCTTCACGCTCACGTGCCACGACCGCTCCCATGAAGATTCGATGCAGATTCACCGAGAGCTGCATGATCGCCATCAGGAACGCGGCGCTGACCAGCGCCATCGCGATGTAGTAGGGTGTTCCACGCAGCGCCAAGGCAAGCACGGCCGGGCCGAAGATCAGCACGGCCTGGAGGTGGAAGATCGCAGGCCGGCCATATGCCCTGCCCGCGCCGCCTGCCGCGATTCCGGTCGTGACGGACAAGGCGATCATGTGGGCCACGGCGTCGTCCGTGGCCAACAGGGTGGTGGCGCACCAGATGCCGATCGCAGCCGCCTGGATCTTTGCTCCGATCTGATAGCGCTTCTGCCAGCGTGCGGCCGCCTCGACGGTCATGACCGCGTGACGTGCCTGATAGAGGCGCAGGTCGATCGCCCGCGCGGTCCCGGCCAGGATCAGAAGTGCGACGCACGCCCAGATCAGCGGCTCGCCCGTCCTCAGCGCGGTGAGGGCCGCACCAATCGACACGAAAATGAGTCCCGCCAGCAACGGGCCAGGCGCTTCGAACAGCGAATCGATTTGCGCCGCCGAAGTTTTCGGCGGCCGCTGTTCCGGCTCTCCGCTCTGACTTGCAAACTGCATCTGGTGTTTACGCGCGTCCTGTCTGGAGCGCAGTTTTACCGATCCGGTATGAAGTCTTTCTGAGGGAACATCGTTAAAGTCGAGTTGTTTTGAATGACCAATAGTCGGAATACATCAATAGAAACAAACCCATGGGAAAAGTTTGCCTAGTGCAACCTTAAAGAACAATTATCGCGGGGAAACATCTCGCCAAGTTTTCGGAAAAGGCGCGCGGTCAAATCATCGCGCGCCGGGGGCGGCGGCTAGCCCGATGTCGAGGACAAGAGCGGCGACCATGCCGGGTCGGAGGCGAAGCCCGGCGTCGGCACTTTCAGCTCGTTGCGCCCCGAGATGTCGACGGAGAACAGCGACGGCCCGCCGCTGCCGCCCGGATCGCGGAAGAACATCAGCACGCGGCCGTTCGGCGAGAAGGTCGGACCTTCGTTATGATAGCCGGAGGTGAGAAGCCGTTCGCCGGAGCCGTCCGGCTTCATCACGCCGATCGAAAACTGCCCGCCACCTTGCCTGGTGAAGGCGATGTAATCGCCCCGCGGCGACCACACCGGCGTCGAATAGGTGGCGTTGTTGTCGTCCTTGGAGAAAGAGATGCGCTGCGCCGCTCCGCCGCCCGCGGCCATGACATAGATCTGCGATCTGCCGCCGCGATCGGACTCGAAGCAGATGCGGGTGCCGTCCGGGGAGTAGGAAGGCGAGGTGTCGATCGCGGGCGTGTCGGTGAGGCGCGTGGTCGAGCGCGAGCGCAGATCCATCACGAACAGGTTGGAATTGCCGCCCTGCTGCAGACTCATGATGACGCGCTGGCCGTCCGGCGAGAACCTCGGCGCAAAGGTCATGCCGGGGAAGTTGCCGACGATCTCGCGCTGGCCGGTCTCGATGTTGAACAGGTAGACCTTCGGATCGCCCTGGCCAAATTCCATGTAGGTGATCTCTTGCGAGTTCGGCGAGAAGCGCGGCGTCAGCACGAGGTCGGAGCCGCGGGTCAGATAGCGCACATTGGCGCCGTCCTGGTCCATCATCGCGAGCCGCTTGACGCGGCGCTCTTTCGGCCCGGTCTCGTCAACGAACACCACGCGGCTGTCGAAATAGCCCTTCTCGCCGGTCAGCTTCTCATAGATCTGGTCGGAGATGATGTGGGCGATGCGACGCCAATATTCCGGCGAGGTGAAATATTGTTGGCCGGCGAGCTGCTGGCCCGTGACGACGTCCCACAAGCGGAATTCAGCCTTGAGGCGGCCGTCCGGCTGCCGCGTCATGCGGCCGGTGACGAGGGCCTGCGCGTTCAGGGTCTTCCAGTTCTCGAACTGCGGCGCGACGTCGATGTTGCTGATGCGCTCGATGAAGGCGGCCTGGTCGACCGGCGCAAACAGGCCCGAGCGCTTCAGATTGTTGGTGATGACCTGGGTGACGCCGTTGCCGACGTCACCGTCGGCCGGCGAGCCCGGCACAAAATTGGTGATCGCAATCGGAATCGGCCGAAACTCGGTGGGATCGATGCGGAGCCGTCCCTGCGGCTGCTGGGCCAAGGCTTGTCCGCCCCCCAGCATCGCGAGCGTCGATCCGGTCAGGGTCATGAAGCGGCGGCGGTTCATCGATCGAACGTCATTCATCGCAAAATTCTTTTGTTCGGATGTCACAACATGTCTTTCAGGCCGAAAGTCATCGGAATGAGCTTCCAGCTCTCGTATTGCTGCTTCGGCATGAACGAATAGACCTGACACTGCACGATGGCGCGTCTGGCACTCTCCGCCACCGCCTGTGCGATCGATCGCGACGGTCCCCTCACCGCGACGACGATCGGCTCGGACGCGAGCGATCCGTCGATCTTCATGGGAATGTCGATGTCGGCTTCGTATTGATCCGCATCCTGGCCGTTATAGGTCGGCGTGAAGCAGCGCTTCACCGCCCCCTGGAACGCGCCCCGCCAGGTCGCAATGTTGTTGGCGGCCGTTCCGGTCGTCGATCCCAGCGAGGCCGACGCATTCAGCGTCGAGCCGGCGAGTTCGTGCCGGGTCGCGGCGCGCTTGTCGAGATCGCGCTGGATCTGCGCGGGATCGAAGCTGCGCTCCTTGGGCTTCGGCAGCTGCTGTTGCGGCTGCACCGCCGCGACCTTTTGCTCCGGCGGCTTGGGCGGCGGCTTCTTGGTTTCGAGCTTTTTCTGCAGCTCGGCGATCGGATCTTCCTTGGCCGGGTCAGGCTTTTTTTCCGGCGGCTTCGGTTCTTCCTTGGGCTTCGCCTCAGCGACGGGCTTGGGCGGCTCGGGCTTCTTCTCGACCGGCTTCTCCACGGGTTTTGGCGGCGGCTCCGGCGTCGAGTTGGTCTTGATCAGCTCTTTCTTCTCGGTGACCTTGCCGACAGCGTCTTCCTCGGGCTTGGCTTCCGCGATCTTCTCGACCTTCGGCTTCGGCTCTTTCTTGTCGCCGGTCTTCTGCCCCGACATCATCTGCGCGAGTTGATCGGTGGAGATGATGTCGATCGGCAGCGACTCTTCCGCCGGCACAAAAGCCCTGCTGCTAAAGGTGACGAGCCCCCATCCCAGCACGAGGACGTGGAGGGCAATCGACGCAACGAGTGTCTTGTCGACCTTCACCTTCACGGTTTACCCCTGATCCGCTTCCGTGACGAGCGCCAGCTTCTTGAAGCCTGCGCCGGACAACTGGCCCATGACCTTGGCCACCGTCCCGTAATCCGCCTTCTTGTCGGCACGCAAATAGATGCGTTCCTCGAGCCCGCCGCGCGCGTCCGTGATCGCCTTCAGCTTGGGGATCAGTTCGTTGATCGCGATCTCGGCGTCGTTGATGAACACCTTGCCCTTGATGTCCACCGACATCTGGATCGGCTTCTGGTCGTTGTTTTCGAGGCTCTTGGCCTGGGTCTGCGGCAGGTCGAGCGGCACGCCGACCGTCAACATCGGCGCCGAGACCATGAAGATGATGAGCAGCACCAGCATCACGTCCACCATCGGCGTGACGTTGATTTCGGCCACGACCGGCTTGCGCCGGCCACGGCGCCCACCGCCTCCGGACGAACTCGCAACGTTCATGCCCATGGTCTGGTGCCCAAATTGCCCTTCACACTATACATGCCGTCCGTCAGCCCCGCTCGTCGATCTGGCGCGACAGGATGGCTGAAAATTCATCGGCGAAGCCTTCGAGCCGCTGGGCCTGCCGGTTCACCTCGGAGGTGAACTTATTGTAGAAAATAGTGGCAGGAATGGCGGCGATAAGGCCGACGGCGGTCGCAAACAGCGCCTCCGCGATGCCAGGGGCCACCACCGCCAAAGAGGTGTTTTTCGACGCCGCGATCGACTGGAAGCTCGACATGATGCCCCAGACGGTGCCGAACAGGCCGACGAAGGGGCCTGCGGAGCCGACGGTGGCGAGCACCAGCAGCCGGCGTTCCAGCCGCTCGACCTCGCGGGCGATCGAGACATTCATGACCTTGTCGATGCGCATCTGAAGGCCTGCGACCGAGCGGGCCTGGCTCTCGAACGAACGCTTCCACTCGCGCATCGCGGCGACGAAGCAGGCCGCCATGGAATGTGTCGGCTTGGCCGAGAGCGTGCGATAGAGGTCCTCGATCGACTCGCCGGACCAGAAAGCCTGCTCGAAACGGTCCATCGAGCGGCGGGTGCGGGCAAACAGGAAGATCTTGTCGATGGCGATCGCCCAGACCCAGACCGAGCAGGCGAGAAGCCCCAGCATCACCGCTTTCACGATCCAGTGAGCCTGCCAGAACAGCGCGATCAGCGACACGTCCGCGGAAGCGGCAACCGGAAGGGCTGACTGAGCCACGTCGGCCGGATTCATAAGCAGTATCCTCTCAAGGCGATCGTTACCTGATGTCCCGACCTAATGTCCCGGCCAGCAAATGGCCGCCGGTTCCCCAATAGCCGCGCTAGAACCGGCGCGGCCGGCAAGCCCGCTCAAAGCCTTGTCTTTCTGGGGTGCAGGGCTCGTCCAAAGCCGGCCGCCTGCATTCCCTGCCAAGATGTCAAAACTATGGGCCCGACCCCAAGGCTCAGACTTCAGGCTTTGGGCGCGCGATTGTCCGCAATTACCAGAGCCCGGCGATGGTTAATGCTGGGTTACCGCAGACGAATTTGAGTGCGGGAAAGGGAGGTCGCACAGGGGGATGGGAGGCGCGGCGGGCGGGCCGTGTTCCCGACGGGACGGTGCGCTGCGCCCGGGACAGCAGAGTTCCGCTTTCCCGTGCGCATCAGGAGCGGAGCCCGCTATCCCGGTCAGAGGAACCAGCCTCCGTCCGAAAAATTGTCTGGAAAATCACTTCTCGCGAGGTTTTGCCATGAGCATCAACCCCAAGACGACCGCCGCGGTCGGCGATCATCCGCTCCACCCCATGATCATCCCGTTCCCCGTCGCCTTCCTGGTCGGCGCGCCCATCGCCGATCTCGCCTTCATCGGCACCGGTGACGGCTTTTGGGCCAGAGCCGCGATCTGGCTGATCGGCGCCGGTATTGTGATGGCGCTCGTTGCGGCCGTGGCCGGCTTCACCGACTTCTTCAGCGATGCCCGCATCCGCAGCCTCAATGACGCCTGGTATCACATGATCGGCAATCTCGTAGCCGTCGTGCTGGCCCTGATCAATTTCTACCTCCGCTACGCGCAAGGCGCGGAAGCTGCAATCAAGCCGTGGGGCGTGGCGCTGTCCCTGGTCGTGGTCGGCATTCTGCTTTTCACGGGCTGGAAGGGCTGGGAGTTGGTCTACCGGCATCACGTCGCGGTGCTGGACGCGCCGGGCCAGACCAGTTCGGAGCCGGTCAGCCCGCGTCATGGCGGCGAGAGCCGCCGCCGCGCCGCGTGAACGAGGAGCACGTCGCCTGATGACGTGACGGCGAGTCAGGCCGCGGAAGCGGGCTCTGGGCAATTGGTCAGCCGCGCCGGATTGCCGATTGCGGTGCAGCCCCGGGGCACGTCGCTCGTCACGACGGTGTCGGCGCCGATCTTTGCAAAATCGCCGATTCTGACGTTGCCGAGAATTGTCGCGCCGGAGCCGATGAACACGCCGCGACCAATGCGAGGCGAGCGCGCCGGCAGTTCCGTGCCACGACCGATGCTGACGTTCTGAAGGATGGTGGCCTCGTCGCCGATCACCACATCGGCACCGATCACGATGCCGGTGGCGTGGTCGAGATACACCGACGATCCCAAGCTCGCCGCCGGATGAATGCTGACCTGCAGGACGTTCGACGCCTCGTTCTGAAACAGCAGCGCCGCGTCACCACGGTCGTGATGCCAGAGCCAGTTCGAGACGCGCCACGCCTGCAAGGCGACGTAGCCCTTCAAGTGCAGCAGCGGCGCCAACACTCCGCTGATGGCGGGATCGCCAAGCACGATGGCCTGCAAGTCGCGGCCGGCCGCCTCGATCAGATCCGGCTGACCATTGAAGGCGTCGCGGGAAAATGTCGTGAAGCGCGCGCGTTCGACCTCGCTGTCGCCAAGCCGGCGTCCGATCAGGTCGGACAGTGCGGCGGTAAAATCGTCATGGACGAGGATGAGTCCGACAAGAGCCTTGCCGAATATGGCGTCGGCTGCCGCGGTGCGCTGCGCCTCGTCGCGGATCTTCTGCCAGAGGGTTTCGCTCGCCATCATCGCCGCTTCCGCCATCGTTGCTGCCTGCGGTATTTTGACGCTTCCTTTTCACTGTCGGCTATAGGCCGTCGGCAGCCCGCGCGCCACGCACCCCGTGAGGCTACGAGCTTGCATGCCAAGCAGTCGGGATCATATATATGGAGGCAGCCGAGTTCCGCCCGTAGCTATGGTCTCAGGTTCGTGCTGCCGCGCTGGCCCGGGTTGCTCAGGCAAAGCATCTCGTTCAAAGCCCCGCAGTGGTCCGCCATCCCCGGGATTGTCGCACACAGCGGCCCTCAGTGCTGCCGAAGCGAATCCCGAATCCCCGTCCTCCAAGGTCACGCCAATACATGTCGCCCAACGCCCCCGCTGACGACCAACACGACGACATCATGTATCCCTCCGCCCTGCCGTTCCTGCTGGTCCATCTCGGCTGCATTGCTGCGATCTGGACCGGCGTTACCTGGCAGGCCATCGCGATCTGCGCCTCACTCTATGTCGTCCGTATGTTTGCGATCGGAGCAGGCTACCACCGCTATTTCTCCCATCGGGCTTTTGCGACCGGTCGAGTGTTTCAGTTCATCCTGGCCTGGCTTGCGCAAAGCACCGCGCAGAAAAGCGTTTTGTGGTGGGCGGCCAAGCATCGACATCATCATCTGCATTCCGATACCGAAGACGACGTGCATTCGCCGCGTCATCGAGGCTTCCTCTACAGTCATCTCGGCTGGATTTTTTACAGGGAGCACGATGGCACCGACCTCGTGAAAGTCGGAGATTTCGCCGCCTATCCGGAGTTGATGTGGCTGCATCGCCTGGAACTCCTGCCAGCCGTCACGCTGGCTGCGCTCTGCTTCCTGGTTGGCGGATGGTCCGGTCTCGTCGTCGGCTTCCTGTGGAGCACCGTGCTGGTCTATCACGCGACCTTCTGCATCAATTCCCTCGCCCACGTGCATGGACGCAAGCGGTACGTGACCGGCGATGATTCACGCAACAATTGGCTGCTGGCCTTGTTCACTCTCGGTGAGGGCTGGCACAACAATCACCACGCCTACCAGAGCAGCGTGCGGCAGGGTTTTCGCTGGTGGGAAATCGACGTCACCTATTACATCCTGAAGGTGCTGTCCTGGTTCGGCATCGTCTGGAACATGAAGTCGCCACCCGAGCAGGTGCTGCGCAACGAGCAGCCGCTTGGCGCACGCGTCATCAACCGGGCGGCCCGCGAGCTTGCCGGACGGTTCGATGCGCAGACCCTGGCGCATGCGATTTCGTCGGCGCTCCGCCGAGCCGATTTGGCCCAGTTGCAACTGCCGACGCTGCACGACATCCTGAGTCGCGCGCACGAAGGTGTCGATGCACTGACGCATCTGCATTTGCCGAAGATTCCGACCCGCGACGAGTTTCTCGCCGAGGCCAAGGCGATGTTTGCGCGAACGCGATCACTGAACGAGATCGTGGACTATGCCTACGAACACTTCCTGGAGTCGGTTCGCGCGCAGCTCGCCACGGCGCGCTGACCAAGTCTCTCTGGACCAGGACTTTCCAGATCAAGACTTTTCCAAACCAAGGCAATCCGGACGGTCGCGGCAGCCTGACGCGCATTCCCAAAATCAAACCGCCCGCCTGCGGGTTGCGCAGGCGGGCGGCTCGGGGCCATCAGGACTTTGGGGGCATGCGCCTGACGGCTTTGAGAGGCGTCAGTCCCGAGATCAAGCTTGAGATCAACCTTGCTGCTGGTCGGTCGGCGGCGGGGTCGGGCGTGTCTTGTGTTGCGCCATGAACTGGTCGAACTCTTCCTTGTCCTTGGCGTGACGCAGACGGTCGAGGAAGTTCTTGAACTCGACCTGCTCCTCCTCGAGCCGCTGCAATGTCTCGGTGCGGTACTCGTCAAAGGCGCGGTTGCCGCTCGAGGGCGGACCGAAGCCAAAGCCGAAACCGTGGCGCTCCATGCGGCCGCGCATACGATCCATCTTGTACTGCATCCGCTCCATCTTGTTCTGCCAGCGATCCTGGTTGCTCCAGCACGACATTCTTCTGCTCCCGAGTGTGAAAAAGAGAAGGGCAAGTCCGATCGGCCACCAGATGATGAAGCCGAGGATGGTCACGGCGATCCAGCCGGGATGCCAGGGCGTATTGAGCATGTGGGGGCGCTCGTATTGTTGGTCCGAAGGGCCGCGCCATCGATTGACATCAGCGGTGTAGGCCATTTCCCTCTCCATGACGGCATCAGCGCCGTTGTGAATGTAAATAACATTTACATAGGTAGATCATCCCGCGGTTTTGTCAAGCCGACCGCCTGACAGGGCGGGGCAATTATTTGGGTAACTTTATTTCGGCTTGCCCCAGGGACCACCGGGCGGCACGCCTGAACCGGAGGATGCCTCCGGCGGCACCGGCGGCGGCTCGGCGCTTTTCGCCGGGGGACGGCGATCGGTCGGGAAGCCGAGACCGCGCAGATAGATCAGCACCTCAGCTTCGAGCAGCTCGTCCGGCGACATCGGCAGCTTTCGACGCGCGGCGTCACCGCGGGAGAACAGCGAGGCCACGCCATGCGCCATGGACCAGATGTGCAGCGCCATCATCATCGCCGGCGGCCGCGGCGTGCCCGGCGGCGCCAGCGCGGCAAGCCGCTCCGCCGCGGCACGAATGATGTTGAAAGCACGCTCGCTGGCCGCCTGGAGCGCCGGATTGGCATCCACCGGGAGGCCAGATTCGAACATCGCGTTGTAGAACGCGGGCTCCTCGCGGGCGAAGGCGAGATAGGCCCTGCCGACACGCTCGAACGCCGTGACGGTGTCGGGCCGTCCGTCGTCCCAAGCCGCGGTCAGGCGCGATTCAAACTGCTCGAAGCCGCGCTGCGCGATCGAGGACAGCAGTTCTTCACGGTCGCGAAAATGCCGGTACGGCGCCGCCGCACTGACGCCGGCCATGCGCGCGGCATCGGCAAAGGTGAAGCCGGCCGCGCCCTTCTCGGCGATCAATCCGAGGGCGGCCTGCAACAGGGCTTCCTTCAGATTGCCGTGGTGATAGCCGCGCTCGGCGCGGCGCGTCTCCTTGCGCCAGCTCATGTGAACGACCTTTACATGAGCCGGCGGTGAAGGTCACTAGCGGCGACGGGTTGATCAGCCCGTATTCTTCCCGGTCCGGCGAGGCGGCCCGAGATCCTAGCCGCCAGGGATCGGCAGCACCGGCATGATCTCGACGCGTTCGCCGGGGAAGATCGTGAAGTGCGGGTGGTTCTCGAACATCTTCGCCGCGGCTTCATGGGACGCTGCGCGCACCACGGTGAAGGCGCCCATCTCGTTGGCGATGTCGGCGATGCCCTTGCCGTCGACCTTCTTGGTCTTGCCGAGCGGGCCGCCCATGGCCTCGATCGCGCCCTGGTGCTTTTCGACCCAGCCTTTCCACGCCGCCATGCCCTCCTGCTCTTTCGCCTTGCGCTCGGCCTCGGGCATCGCATTCCATGCGGTCCATTTGGAACTGGTCTTGCTGCCGAGGAAAACGGCGAGATAGGTGTCGGTGCTCATCGGTTCTCTCCTTTGGTGATGGATAGACGAAGCTGCGGCTATTTCTTCAGGTCGCCGAAACCGGCGGCCTCCCGCACGTCAGGCGGGAAGTCGCTCATCTCCTGCACCTGACGGATCTCGATGATTTCGTTCGGTGCGGCCGGACACCGCCTGGCCCAGGCGATCGCCTCGGCACGCGAGGCAACCTCGATCATCCAGTAGCCGCCCAGGACCTCCTTGGCCTCGGCGAACGGACCATCGGTCACGATGGGCTTGCCGGCCGCAAACGAGACGCGCGCGCCCATCGAGGGCGGGTGCAGGCCGTCGAGCGTGATCAGCACGCCGGCGTCCTTCAGCGCCTCGTTGTAGCGCATCATCGCAGCGACCCGCTCGGGATCGAGTTGAACGTCGGGCGCCGCGGTCTCGTAGCCGAGCGGGATCATCAGCATCATGAATCGCATGAGCACTCCTTGCGTGCTTTTTCGTTCGGGTTGCGCGCCGAGGCGCCACTCCGGATGGGCGGAGCGACGGCCCGGGCCGCCCACCCTCACCTCCAAGACGAAGGAACCTTGACGAAACCGACAGGTGACGAAAATTATTCTGGCGATTATTGGCTGGCCCTAGCGCGCCTGCGGCAGGAAACGCCCGTCCTGCCGGGCAGCGCCGAAATAGACGTCGATGCAGCGAATCTTGCCGCCGGCGAAGGTGAAGAACTCGGTGTTGCGAAAGCTCCTGCCATCTGTCGCCAGGCAGAGATAGGTGACGAAGGCCTCGTCGCCTTGGACGAAAATCCGCTCGATGTCGTGCCGCGCAATCCAGCCGGTGTCCCTCCAGCAACGCTCGAAATAAGCCGCCTTGTCGAGATCGTCGTCGAACGGGCTGGTGAAGCGAAAATCGTCCGCCAACGCGTCGGCGACCCGTTGCCGGTCGTTGCCGAGATAAGCGGCGAAAAGGTCTCGAATCTGGCGCTCGTGGTTGGACATTGCGGATCTCCCTGGCAATGATCCCCTGGAAGACGATCCATCGAGGACCGTCCCGACATCGTGCCTTCGAGTTAAGGCCTTCCTCGTCGGGACGAAAGCGAAGTAAAAAGAGGCTCGCGTTTGCGCGACCCAATCTTTCATAAGGACCGATCAGCCAATGCCCCCTACCCCGCACCGCGTTGCCCTCGTCACCGGAGCCGCGCGTGGCATCGGGCTTGCGACCGCGAAGAAGTTTTTGAGCGAGGGCTGGCGGGTGGCGTTGATCGACATCGAGGGCGAGTTGCTCGGCTGCGCGGTCGCCGAGATCGGCCGGGACGAGGCCACGCTGGCGTTGACCTGCGACGTCTCGGACGCAGCCGCGGTTGCCGCCGCGATGACGACGGTCGAACAGCGGTTTGGCCGGCTCGATGCGCTCGTCAATAATGCCGGCGTTGCCGTGTTCGCGCCGCTGATGGAGACGTCGGAGACCGATTGGCGGCGCGTGCTCGAGGTCAACCTCACCGGCCCGTTCCTCTGCACCAAGGCGGCGGTGCCGCTGATGCGCGACGGCAATGGCGGCGCCATCGTCAACATCACCTCGATCTCGGCAGTGCGCGCCTCGACGCTGCGCTCGGCCTACGGCACCAGCAAGGCCGGCCTCGCGCACCTTACCAAGCAGCTCGCGGTTGAGCTCGCGTCCCTCAACATCCGCGTCAACGCGGTCGCGCCGGGACCGGTCGACACCGCGATGGCGAAGCAGGTGCACACCAGCGAGATCCGCGCCGATTATCACGACGCCATTCCGCTCAACCGCTACGGCCTGGAAGAGGAACTCGCCGAAGCCATCTACTTCCTGTGCTCGGAACGATCGAGCTACATCACCGGACAAATTTTGGCCGTCGATGGCGGCTTCGATGCGGCAGGCATCGGCCTGCCGACGCTGCGCGGCGAGCGGAGGAACGGGTAGGCACCGCGTAGGTTGGCCTAGCGAAGCGTTACCACCTCTTCTCGTCGGCCTATCCTACGGACTCGAATTCGCGGAGGCTTCATGCGGCGCGTCACCTTTCTCAGGGCCCTGATCCTCGCATCCGCGCTGCTCGCCGCCACACCTGCCTCGGCCGAAATCCGCATCATCCAGTCGCCCGGTGGACAGGTCGGGCCGTTCCTCGATTTGTTCGAGAAGGTGCGCGAGAGCGGCGAGCGCGTGGTGATCGACGGTCCCTGCCTGTCCGCCTGCACACTGGTACTGAGCATCGTGCCGGGCGAGCGGATTTGTGTGACAAAACGCGCCGTGCTCGGCTTCCATGCGGCGCGCTCGGTCGATCGGCGCGGACGCTTCTACGCCGAGCCGGAAGCATCCGATGCGGTGCTTGCGGCCTATCCCGGCCCGGTGCGCGACTGGATCAGTCGCCGCGGCGGCCTCTCGTCGCGGTTGCTTCTGCTGAAGGGACGCGACCTCGCCGCGATCTATCCGCGCTGCCGGTGATGATCGACGGACGCGAGTGCCCGGCAAAATTGCGCCGGTCACCTGCTTCGAGAGCTCTAGTAAAAACTCTGGATCAACTCGGTCAATTCCATGCTCGCGCAGATGAGCATACCCCAAAGTGCAAAGTTGATCTGCAGCGCCGCCGCCATCGGTCGCTCCCCTTCCAAGTCCGCCCGCCCCAGTTTTTAGAATTTATGACGGAATAAATAACGATTCTGTCCCGGAGTTCACAGCCTAATATTGCGCCAGTTGTTGTGCGATGCGGTCCGCATCATTTCACGAAGCGGCCTCACTGCTCTCGCAATGTGGTGCGACAGCAGAATTCATATTCGGCCATGTCGGCCACGCGTTTCCCTTAGGTTCCATTTGAGCGGTGCGACGCAAGCTTCGGTAAGCGGACTTGGCGCGTCGCATACAACACCCAAGGGTCCGGCATGATCCGACACGGCTTCGTCTTGCTCACTTTTTGCGCAACGCTCATGGGATGCGTGGTCGCGCCTGCGCAGGATCGCCGTCCGATCGCATGGGACGGCCTCGGTCAGGATCCGAACCGTCCCTCCGGGATCAAGCGTCGCGTGGCGACCCAAGCTCCCGCGGCGAGTGATCCGAATCAGGAGCGGGAGAGAGTCCTCGGCACCTTGCGCCCGTACTCCCCGGCGTGGTGGGCAATCCATGACGAAATCGAAGCGGAGAATGACAGGCAGCTCGGGACAAAGCTCGTGATCTGTCCGCGCTGCGTTCCCTCCTCCCAGCCACCGAGCAATGACGTGACCGGATCGATCCGCTGAGGGGCACGCGGTCGACGCGACGTCCTCATGGGCGCCCCTCTCCCGCATCGTAGAGGAGAGGGGATCGCCGTTCAGCGCGTCAGGCGATCGCGCCTGTCACATTTCCTCGGCCGGGCAGTTCACCATCCAGGGAATGCCGAACTTGTCGACGCACATGCCAAAACCCTTGGCCCAGAACGTCTTGCTGAAGGGCATGGTGACGTTGCCCCCATCGGCGAGCGCGTTGAACTTGCGCTCGCCCTCCGCCGGGTCCGCGACCGTGAGCGAGATCGAAAAGCCCTGCGGCTTGTGAAAATGTTCGCTTGGTGCGTCGGAGGCCATCAGCACGCTGCCGTCGGGCAGCGACATCCGCGCATGCATGATCGTCTTCTCGCGGCCGGGCGCCGCAGCCATGTCCGGCGGTGCGTCCGAAGAACGCATCATGGCGTCGATCTTGCCGCCGAGAACCTTGGCGTAATAATTGAACGCCGCTTCGCAGGTGTCCTGATAGAACAGATAGGGATTGAGCATCGTTTCTCTCCTTTTTGCTTTGGTTCGGGGTGACGGCGCTACTTCTCGGTGAGCTTCTTCAGGCTGGCCAAGCCCGCCTCGAAATCCTTGCCGATCATGTTGTCCATGTTGACGAACACCTGCATGACTTTGGACAGGAACGGGGCCGGACCGGACATCGCCCACGTGACCAGTGTGGCATCGCCTTGCGGCACAAAGGTGAACTCGGCGGTGTTGTGGCCTTCGAAAGGCCGCTCGAAATCGAGCTTGATGCGTAGTTTTGACGACGCACTCGCCTCGAGGATCTCCATATGGCCGGCGCCGACATTGTTGTTGCCGTCCCAGGCATAGGTCGCGCCCTTGCCTTGCGCGGTGCCGCCAAACGCCCGCTTCATCGCAGGATCGCGGTTCTCGTAGGGGGACCAGGCCGTCCAGCGATGGAAATCGGCAACCAAGGGATAGACTGCATTGGCCGGCGCTTTCACGGCGAGGCTGCGCTCGACGCGGAATGTGTCGGGCTTCGTCAGGGCAAAGCCGAGCACGCCCACGATTCCGACCGCGAGCAGGATGGCGATGACGGCAATGGCTTTCAGCATGAATGGCTCCCTGGATACGCTCCTAGGACGAAGGGAGGGGACCGGGCCCGACAAGGCGAAGCGGAAAAATTTGTTATGCCCCAGGCAGGCGCTCCCTACTTCACCTTTGCGCCTTCGACCTTAGCGTCTTGCCTGGCGCCGCCATTGGCGCCCTTGGGCTGGCTGTCCCGGATCAGGCGATCGAGATGCATGCGGATGTGAGCGGCTTCTGCGGACGTGTTGGCGAGGGCGATGGCGCGGTCGAAGGCGATGCGGGCTTCGTCGTTGCGGCCGAGCTGCATCAGGAAGGCGCCGCGCACGCCATAGAAATGGAAGTAGTTGGCAAGCTTTGGCGCCAGCGGCTCGATCAGGTCGAGCGCGGCTTGCGGTCCGCGCACCTTGGAAACCGCGACCGCGCGGTTGAGCGTCACCACCGGCGAGGGCTGCACCACCTCCAGCGCACCATAGAGCAGGTCGATCTGCGCCCAGTCGGTCTCCTCAGGCGTGGAGGCGCGGGCATGCAGCGCAGCAATCGCGGCCTGGATCTGGTAGGGCCCGCTGCGGCGATGGCGTATCGCCTTGTCGATCAGCGCGAGGCCTTCCGCGATCATCGTGCCGTTCCACAGCGAACGATCCTGGTCGTCCAGCAGGATCAGCGAGCCATCCGCGGCAAAGCGCGAGGCACTGCGCGCATGCTGCAACAAGATGAGCGCCGTGAGTCCCATGATCTCCGGCTCGCTCTGGAACAGCCGCAGCAGCAGCCGCGCCAGCCGGATCGCTTCCTCGCACAGCGGCTTTCTGATTTCGGCGGTGTCGCCGCTCGCCGAATAGCCCTCGTTGAAGATCAAATAGATCATCGCCGCGACAACGGCGAGCCGCTCCGAGCGCTCGACCGCGCCCGGCGTTTCAAACGGCGTCCCGGCCTCCGCGACCTTGGCCTTGGCACGCGTGATGCGCTGCTCCATCGCCGCTTCCGACACCAGGAAGGCGCGCGCGATCTGCTTCACCGTCAGGCCGCAGACGATGCGGAGCGCCAGCGCGATCTGCTGCGTTGCCGGCAGCCCTGGATGGCAGCAGATGAACATCAGCCGCAAGATGTCGTCGCGGTAGTGCGAGCCGTCGAGCCGCTCGGCGAGCGCGCCCTCGGCGTCGTCGAGATCGGAGATCGCCTGGTCGTCCTCCGGCAGCGGCTGCTGCTTGCGGGTGCGGCGCACCTCGTCGATGGCAACGTTGCGGCCGACCATGATCAGCCAGGCGGCGGGATCGCGCGGCGGTCCGTTCTGCGGCCAGGTCTTCAGCGCGCGCAGGCAGGCGTTCTGGAAGGCCTCCTCGGCGGTGTCGAGATCGCGGAAATAGCGCAGCAGCGCGCCGACCGCCTGGGGGCGCGCCGAGGTCAGCGCGGTCTCGATCCAGGCGGTATCGGCTTCGCTCATTTCAGATTCCCTCCGGGACTGAACACGCCGACGGGGCGCACCTCGTAGGCGCCGCCGGGATTGGCGGCACCGAGGTCGCGGGCGACATCGAGTGCGTCATCGAGATTCTTGCAATCCACGATATAGAAGCCGAGCAACTGCTCCTTGGTCTCAGCGTAGGGGCCGTCGAGCACCAGTGGCGGGTCCTCCTTGCGCAGCGTCGCTGCCGCAGTGGTCGGCAGCAGCCGCGCCACCGGGCCGAGCCTGCCCTGCTTCGCGAGACCTTCCTGCACCACGGCGAGCTTCTTCATCACGGTCTCGTCCTGGTCCTTGCTCCATGAGCCGACGAAGTCCTCGTCGTGATAGCAAAGGATCGCATAAAGCATGGGCAGTACCTTCTCTGAGCGCTTGTTTTGAAGACGATCCAGTATGCCTTGCCCCGACATGGCTGCGGAAAAAAATTGCAAGAAAAATCCGGCAGATCGTGCCAAGGAGGGCCTTCAAAAGCGGAACTTAAAGAGGCACTTCGAATGACCGTTGGCACCCTGGCCGTCCTGATCAACAGCACGCAGCAGAACTGGCTGCCTGAGCGCTGGAAGGCCCGGTTCGACGCCGTCTGCGGCGGCCGCCGCGTGGTGCTGCTGCCCGATGCCGGGCTCGATCCGGCCGAGGTGCATTATGCCGCGGTGTGGAAGCCGGTGCCGGGCGACCTCGGCTCTTTCCCCAATCTGCGTGCGATCTTCAATCTGGGCGCCGGCGTCGACGCGCTGATGGCGGACAAGAGCCTTCCGAACGTGCCGCTGGTGCGCGTGGCCGTGCCTGATCTGACCGGCCGCATGACCGAATACGTCGTGCAGCACGTGCTGATGCACCACCGCCAGGAGCTTTATCTGCGCCAGTCGCAGCGCGAAAAGCGCTGGGAGCCGACCTATCAATGGCCAGCGAGCGCCGTCACGGTGGGTATCATGGGCCTGGGCACGCTCGGTACTGATGCGGCCGATGTGCTGCGGCGGCTTGGTTTCCGCGTCGCCGGCTGGAGCCGCAGCCCGCGTATCATCGCGGGTGTCGAATGTTTCCATGGCGCCGGGCAAATCGACGCGTTCCTGCGCACGACCGATATTCTCGTCAGCCTATTGCCGCTGACGCCTGATACACACGGCATCCTCAACCGCGACGTCTTCACCAAGCTCAACCGCAAGAGCCCGCTCGGTGCGCCCGTGCTGATCAACGCCGGCCGCGGCGGCCTCCAGAATGAAGCCGACATCCTGGCCTGCCTCGACGACGGCACGCTGGGCGCCGCCTCGCTCGACGTCTTCGTACAGGAGCCGCAGCCGGCGGACAGCCGGTTCTGGACCCATCCCAAGGTTTTGCTGACCCCGCACAACGCCGCCGACACCGACGCCGACGCGATCTCGGCCTATGTCGCCGAGCAGATCGCGCGGTTCGAGGCGTGTGGTGTGCTGGAGAACGTGGTGGACCGGACGCGGGGGTATTAGGCCGCACGCCTGAAAAAGGCACGACCGCTCCCTACCCTCCGTGTCGTCCTGGCGAAAGCCAGGACGACACCAGACTTCTTTGGTCACTCCGTCACCCCCGAAGGCACCCGCTCGGCCGGCATCCCGTTCACCCTCTCTTAGCGAGAAGTTGATAGGTCTCCTTAATCAACGCTCAACGAACGAGTCGGACATGCGCTTCACGCTCGGCCTCAGGATGCGGATCACGGTTGCGCTGGCGGTGACGGCGGCGGCGACCGCCCTGTTCGCCGTGCTCGGGGCGATGTGGATCATTTCCGGCATCATCGACCGGGCCGACCAGCGCGAGCTTCGCAGTCATTACGACGCGCTCCAGTCGCGAATTGCCGAGGAATCCCAGCGCGCCGCCGCCATGAGCGCCGTCGTCGCCGCGATGCCGGCAACGCAGGACGCGATGGCCAAACAGGATCGCAATGCCCTGATCAGCCTGTTCGGGCCGGTGTTTGCTGCGACCAAATCGGAGTACGGCGTCGAACAGTTCCAGTTCCACGTGGCGCCCGCGACCTCGTTCCTGCGCGTGCACCAGCCTGCTAAATTTGGCGACGACCTCTCGGGCTTCCGCAAAACCGTGATCATGGCCAACCAGGAGCGCAAGGTCGTGGTCGGCCTCGAGGGCGGCTTGGCTGGGCTCGGCATCCGCGGCGTCGTGCCGATCGCGCAAGGCGGCAAGCATCTCGGCTCAGTGGAGTTTGGCCTGACCTTCGGCCAGTCCTTCCTCGACGATTTCAAGACCAACCGCCATGTCGACATCGCCTTCCATCTCGCGGACGGCGGCGGCTTCAAGCTGTTCGGCGGCACGCTGAAGGGGAAGAGCTTCTTCGATGCGGCCGATTACGGCCGCGCCGCCGGCGGCGACTTCACGGTACGGCAGGCCAAGCTCGACACGACGCCAGTAGCGGCGCTGCTCGGACCGATCAGGGATTTTTCCGGCAAGCCGCTCGGCGCCGTCGAACTGGTGATGGACAATGCCGACTATGTGGCCTCCGCCGACCGTGCCTGGCTGCTGGCATTCGGCATCGCCGCGCTCGGGCTCGTGCTCGCCGCCATCGTCGGCTATCTCATCGCCCGCAGCATCTCGCGCCCGATCATTTCCATCACCAGCGTGATGCGCGAGCTGGCCGACGGACACCTCGATGTCACCGTCCCCGTCAGCAAGGCGAATGACGAGGTCGGCGCGATGGTCAAGGCTGTCGCGGTGTTCCGCGACAACGCCGTCAACTTCAACCGGCTCCAGGCCGAACAGGCCGACACTAAGGCGCAATCCGAAGCGGAGAAGCGACGCGCGTTCGCCGCGCTCGCCGACAATTTCGAAGCCAGCATCCGCGAGGTCGTCACCACGGTCTCCTCGGCCGCGGTCGAGATGGAGAACACGGCGCGCTCGATGTCTGATATCGTCGAGCGGTCGCGGCAGCAGACCGGCACGGTGTCGTCGGCCTCGGCGCTCGCCTCGGAAAATGTGCAGACGGTCGCTGCCGCCGCGGAAGAGCTGTCGTCGTCCATGACCGAGATCAGCCGGCGCCTTGCGCACGCGACCGCGGTGGTCGGCAAAGCCGCGAGCGACGGACGACGGTCGAACGAGCGCGTGCAAAGTCTGGCCGACGCCGCGCAAAAAATCGGCGACGTCGTCTCCTTCATCAGCGGCATCGCCGAGCAGACCAATCTGCTGGCACTCAACGCGACGATCGAGGCGGCGCGCGCGGGCGAAGCCGGCCGCGGCTTTGCGGTGGTCGCCTCCGAGGTGAAGGCGCTGGCAACCCAGACCGCCAAAGCGACCGAGGAGATCGGCGCCCAGGTCACGGCGGTACAAGGCGAGACCACCGGCGCAGTGGACGGCATCCAGTCGATCTGCGCAACGATCCAGGAGGTCGACGAGATCTCCGCCGCGATCGCCGCCGCCGTCGGCCAGCAGGGCACCGCAACGCAGGAGATCGCCCAGAACGTGCAGCAGGCAGCCGCCCGCACCGGCGAGGTCTCGCAAAACATCGCAGGCGTCACCGCCGGCATCGCCGCGACGGGAACAGCAGCGGAGGAGGTGCTGGGCTCCGCGATCGAGCTGTCAAAGCAATCGCAGCGGCTGCGGGACGAGGTGGACCGCTTCCTCGCGCATATTCGCGCGGCGTAGGCGGGCTACAGGGAGGAGCTGCGGCGCGACGGCGGCAACTCCGAATCTTCGCCAAACCAGATTCGGTGGCTAGGGGTCCTGGCTTTCGCCAGGACGACGTTAGCTCGCGCCACGCAACCGCCTAGCTCTTTCGTCCCACCATCACGTCGATCGCTCCCTTCACGATCGCCTCGAGATCCTTCCGCGACACGCGCGCGCGCGAACGAATGGCAATTGAGTGCACGGTCGCTGAAGCGAGCTGCGCCAGCACGGCGGGATCGGCGCTTTCGGGCAATTCGCCTTTCTCCTTGGCGCGGCGGAAGCAACTCGCAAACGCCTTGTCGAGTTCGTTAAGGCCATCGAGCACCATGGCGCGGATGTCGGGATCGCCGACCGCTTCGGAGGCCGCCGTGACCACGGTGAAGCAGCCGCGCGGGCCGGTTGCGCCGGACAGATAGATGTTCAGCGCGGAGGCGAAGATACGCTCCAGCCGCTGGCGCACGGGCATCTCCTGTCGAAAGATCTCCACCATGGATGCGCGCGCGTCCTCACGGTAGCGCTGATAGCTCTTGATGTAGAGCTCGCGCTTGTCGCCGAAGGCGCCATAGAGGCTCGGGCGATTCATGCCGGTGGCTTCGCTGAGATCGTCGAGCGAGGTCGCGGCGAAACCCTGCGTGCGGAACAGGTCGAGCGCCTTGCCGAGCGCGACCTCGGGTTCGTAGGCGCGCGGACGGCCGCGGCGCTTGGGCTCAGTGGCAGCAGCTGGCGGCTTCGATTTTTGTACCATTTCGCAATTTAATCCTTGACCAACTCCATAATATGCAAGACAGTACAAAAATCAATCTGGCCAGGTTGAGCGCCACTCCAAAAGTCACATCGAAGAATTGCCCAAGGAGGCTCAAGATGGATCTTTATTTCTCGCCGCTCGCCTGTTCGATGGCGAGCCGCGTCGCGCTGTATGAAGCCGGCGCCGAAGCCAATTATCTCGAAGTCGATCCGCCGACCAAGACGGTGCTGAGCGACGGCACCGACTTTCGAACCGTGAACCCGATCGGCCTGGTGCCGACACTGCGGACGGACGACGGCGTGGTGCTGACCGAGAACGCCGCGATCCTGCAATATATCGCCGACCGCTTCCCGCAATCGGGTCTCGGAGCCGCAGCGGGCATCGAGCGCACGCGACTGCATCAATGGCTCTGCTTCATCGGCACCGAGCTGCACAAGGGCCTGTTCATCCCGGTGCTCGACCGCAAGGCGCCGCAGGAGACGAAAGCCTACGCGCTGGAGAAGAACCTGTCGCGGCTGGACTATCTCGACAATTACCTGAAGGGGCGCGACTTCCTGCTCGACCAATTCAGCGTCGCCGACGCCTATCTCGTCACGGTCATCAACTGGACCATGGCGACGCCGCCGATCGAGCTCGCCAAATGGCCGAACGTGAAGGCCTATTACGAACGCCTGCGTCAACGGCCCTCGATCGCCAAGGCGATCGCGGAAGAGTTCGAGCTGTACAAGGCCGAGCAGGCGCGGAAGAAGGCCGCGGCGTAAGCTTTGACGATTGAGGCGCGCCGTCCCGGCTGAGCGGCCGGGACGGCGCAATCTATCCGTACAACACCCTCGGCAGGATCGTGACTATGCCGGGCCAGAGCGTCAGCAGCAGCACGAATCCGACCATGATGAGGAGATAGGGCATCGTGACGCGCGCGATGTAGCCGAGGCCGTCGTCGGTCAGGCCTTGGATCACGAACAGGTTGAAGCCGACCGGCGGCGTGATCTGGGCCATCTCGACCGCGAGCACGAGGAAGATGCCGAACCAGATCTCGTCGAAGCCCGCGCCCTTCACGATCGGCAGCACGATCGGCAGCGTCATCACGATCATCGAGAAGCCATCGAGGAAACAGCCGAGGATCAGATAAAAGATAATCAGCACCACGATCAGCATGAACGGCGATAGCCCCAAGCCCTTCACGAAGGCGGCGACTGCCTGCGGGATGCCGAGGAAGGCCGCGGCGTTGCCGAGGATCGAGGCGCCGAGCACGATCAGCGCGATCATCGAACAGGTCACGACCGAGCCGATCAGCACGTCACGCATCACCTGCTGCGACATCGAGCCCTGCGCCCAGGCGACCAGCGCCGCGCCGAACACGCCGACCGCGGCGGCCTCCGACGGCGTCGCCAGCCCGCCATACATCGAGCCGAGCACGCAGGCGATCAGGAACAGCGCCGGCGCGAGGTCCTTGAGCGCCGCAAACCGTTCGCGCCATGGCACTTGCGAGAGCTTGGCTTCCGCCTCCGGCACCATGCCGGGGTTAAGGGTCGTGTGCAGCATCACCCACCCCATGAAGGTGGCGGCCAGCAGCAGTCCGGGCAGCACCCCGGCCGTGAACAGTTTCAGGATCGAGACGTCGCCGAGCACGCCGTAGATGATCATGATGTTGGATGGCGGGATCAAAAAGCCGAGCGTGCCGGCGCCGGCGAGCGAGCCGATCGCGATGTCGCGGGAATAGCCGCGGCGCAGCAGTTCGTTCAGGGACATGCGGCCGATCACCTGCGTCGTCGCCGCCGACGAGCCGGAGATTGCGGCGAAGATGGTGCAGCCGATCACGTTCACATGCAGAAGACGACCCGGCAAAAGCCCCGCCCAGGGCGCGAGCCCCTGGAACAGAGAACGTGACAGACGGGTGCGAAACAGCAACTCGCCCATCAGGATGAACAGCGGCAGCGCCAGCAGTTCCTGCGTCGTCAAGATGTTCCAGGCGTATTGCGGCAGCAGCTTGTCGAGCGGGATTGAGCGGAACATCGCCAGCAGCAGCGTTGCGGTGAGCGCAAGCGTCAGGCCGATCCATACGCCGCATGCCAGAAGCGCAAACAGGATCCCGAAGAGAGCAATGACTTCGATGGTCATGGTATCCGGTGTCTGCTGGCTGGCGCGTGGGCGATCATTCGACGGGCGAGGCCTTCATGCGGTGGTCCTCCAGCGGCAGGCCGAGCACGGCCTGGATCACGCGCGCCAGGAACTGCAGCGTCAGCAGCAGCATGCCGAAGGTGACGACGGCCTGTGGAAACCACAGCGGGGTGTCGCTCGAGGTCGAGACCTGGCCGCGCACATAGGCGCCGAAGGCGAACTTCGCCATCGACGATGTCAGGAAGGCCATGAAGGCGAAGCCGGCGGCGGCCGACAGGATTTCGATCGCGCGCTGAAACGGAGCGGGGACGTTCTTCAGCAGCAGCACGACACGGATATGGCCGCCGACGCGCAGGGTCATGGCGGCGCCGAAGGTGAAGGACGCCGCCATCAGATAGGAGGAATACTCCCACGCGATCGAGATTGTGGGCGGAAAGAACGGCAGGAAGTTCGAGAGGAAGCGCGTTGCGACCTCGCACAGCATCAGCAGCGTCAGCATCAAGAGGCAGCCGCCACCGATCCAGCCGTCCAGCCGGCCAAGACGGTCGATGCCGTCGAGCAGGATGCGCAGCGGCTCCGGCGCCGCCGCGTTGAGACTATGGGACGACGCAGGCAAAACATCCGCCACTGCAAGTCCTCAGCGCTTCATTTCCGCGAGATAGGCCCGCACCGGCTTGTCGGCCGCCGGCACGCGCTTGACGAAAGCGTCGAGCTGCGGCGCGGTCTTGGCGCGAATGTCCGTGATCATGGCATCCGAGACCGGCATCACCTCCATGCCGCCTTCCTTGAGCCGGTTGAGGCTGTCGACGTCCGCCTTGAGCGAGTTCGCCCAGAAGCCCGGCTCCATCTTCGCGGCAATGCCGGCGACGAGCTGCTGCTGATCGGCACTCAGCGCCTTCCAGGAATCGAGGTTGACGGTGAGCATCTGCGACGACCAGACGTGGTTGGTCGGGTAGATGTATTTCAGGAATTCCCAGAATTTTCCGTCGACGCCCGACACCGACGAGGTGGATACGCCGGAGACCGCGCCCGACGCCAGCGCCGGGATGGTCTCGCCCCACGGAATCATCACCGGCGCCATGCCGACCACGGCCAGCATGTCGACGGCGTTCTTGTCGGGCACGCGGATCTTGATGTTCTTCAAGCCGTCGACATCGGCGACCTTGACCTTGAGATGCAGATATTGCGTCGGCCAGGGCACGATGTAGAGGATCTTCTGGTTGTTGCGCGCGGCGACCTTCTCGTATTCGGGCCGCACGTATTTGTGCAGCACCTTCAATTCGTCCATGGAGCCGCAGAGAAAGGGAATGCTTTCGACGCCCATGAAGGGTTCGTCGCCGACCTGCTGAATATTGAGGACGTCGGCGAGCGGCACCAGACCGTCGCGGACGGCGCGCAGATGCTCGGGGCCCTTGAAGCCGAGCTGTCCACCGGCCTTCACGGTGATCGCGACCGAGCCAGCCGTCTGCTTCTTCACCTCTTCCGCGAAGGCAAACGCGTTCTGGGTGTGGAAATTGCCGTCGGGCCATACCGTCGACATGTCCCAGCTTACCGTCGCCGCTCGCGCGCGGGTCGAGATGTGGCCGGCTGCGAGCAGCGTCGCTGCGCCCGCGGTAAAAGTCCGTCGCGTGATCATTGAGCCCCTCCGTTTGCTACGCGCACGACGCCTGAAGCGTCATCGCGTGTGCCCATAAATTTCAACCGCATTGTCGGCAGACACGAGGCCGCTTTCGATGTCGTCGTTGACGGCTGTCGGCGCGCGCTCCCGGGGATCGCCGATGCCGGCGCCGCCTGGTGTCAGCACCACCAGCCGGTCGTCCGGCGGCACCTGCTGAAAGCCTTTTCCACGCAGCTTCTTGCCGGACTTCAGGCCGACATAGCCGGCCTCGCCGTTCTTGCCGCCATCACGTCCGCGTGGCGGATGATCGATGCGATCGAATGCCGCCAGGATGTCGAACGGCCCATCGACACCGCTGCCGACCTCGATGATCTGGCCGAGGCCCCCGCGGGTTCGCCCTGCCCCGCCGGAATCCGGACGCAGTTCCTTGCGCCAGAAGATCAGCGGCGTCTGCGTCTCGGCGATCTCAACCGGCGTGCCGCGCACGCCGCTGGGATAGGCGGTCGCCGACAGCCCGTCCTTCGCGAAGCGCGCGCCGGTCCCGCCATTGGAGGTCACCGCCATCGAAAATCCGTAATTGCCGCCGGCGCCCGAGCGGGTCTGGCCGCGCACGTTGAGATTCCACAGGCACGAGGTGCCTTCCGCGGGCACGCGCTCGGGAATGATCTGGCGCAGGCAGCCGAACACGACATCGGGCAGCATCTGGCCGATGATGTGGCGCGAGGCGACCGGCGCCGGCTTTGGCGCATTGAGGATCGCGCCTTTGGGAGCCGACACCGTCAGTGGCGAGAGCGAACCGGCATTGTTCGGAATCTGGGAGGCGACGACGCAGCCGAGACCGAACACGGTGTAAGCGATGGTGTAGGACAGAGGCACGTTGATGCCGAACCTGGACGCGGCCGAGGTGCCGTCGAAGTCGACGTGGATGCCTTCGTCCGAGATCGTCAGCACGGCGGCCAGCGTGACCGGCTCATCATAGCCGTCGACCACCATGGTGTTGCGCCAGCTGCCTTTCGGCAGTTTGGCGATCTCGGCCAGCACGGCCTCGCGCGAGCGGTCGCAGATGTAGTCGCCGAGCGCATCGAGCGAGTCGATGCCGAACTCGGTCATCATCTCGACCAGGCGCTCGCAGCCGACGTCGTTGCAGCCGGCGAGCGAATAGGTATCGCCCTCGGTGTCGATCGGCAGCCGCGTGTTGGTGCGGATCATCGCCATCAGCGTCTCGTTGACGACGCCCTGGTCGATCAGCTTCAGCATGGGGATGTAGAGCCCCTCCATGAACACGTCGGTGGCGTCGGGTCCGAAGCCGATGCCGCCGATGTCCATGAGATGGCTGGTGCAGGAAAACAGCGCGACCGGCTTGCCGTCCTTGAAGCAGGGCGTGGTGACGACGAAATCGTTGAGATGGCCGGTGCCCATCCAGGGATCGTTGGTGATGTAGGCGTCGCCCTCCTTCATCGTCTCGATCGGAAAGTGGGCGATGAAGTGCTTGACCGATTCCGCCATCGAGTTGACGTGGCCGGGCGTGCCGGTCACCGCCTGCGCCAGCATCCGTCCCTTGAGGTCGAACACGCCGGCCGAGAGGTCGCCGCATTCGCGCACGATCGGGCTGAAGGCCGTGCGGAGCAGCACCTGCGCCTGCTCCTCGACCACGGCGATCAGCCGGTGCCACATGATCTGAAGGTCGATCAGGCTCGCGCCGCTTGCCTTGCTCATGATCAGGCCGCCTTCCGTTCCATGACGATGCTGCCGGCACCGTCGATATGGGCATCAAAACTGTTGGAGACGAACGTCGAGGTCTCGTCCTCCGCGATCACGGCGGGACCTGCAATCGTCGCGCCTGGCGCCATGTCCTCGCGGCGATAGAGCGGGATCTCGATCACCTCCCCGACCCGGCCATCGAAGAACTTGCGGCTGCCGGTCGCCTTCCCGGCGGGCTTGCGCGTAACGGCCGCGACAATAGGCGGATTGCGCGCCTCGGTCGTCGCAAGCACCGACCAGCTCAAGACCTCGATCGCCGCACCCGGGATCGGCCGCTCGAACATCACCGCATAATCCGCCTCGAACTTCTGACGCAGGCCGGCCAGATCGGCCGTCGCCAGCCGCCGGTTCGGCAGTTCGATCGAGATCTCATGGCCTTGACCGACATAGCGCATGAAGGCCGCGCGGCGCTCGCGGACCGGCGCGCCTGCCGCACCCGTCTCGACCAGCGCACGCGCTTCGGTCACCATCTCCTGGAGCAGATCGGAGACCCCTTCGGTGTCGAAATCGTCGAGCCGCACATGACGGCTGCGCACCAGCTCGTAGGCGATCGGAGCCGCGAGGAAGCCAACGGCCGAGCCGACGCCGGCATTGGAAGGAACGATCACGCGGGAGACACCGATCTTCTCGGCGACGCGCGCCGCATGCAGAGGCGCCGCGCCGCCGAAGGCGATCAGCGTGTGCTGACCGACAATCTCACCGCGCTCGACCGCATGCACGCGCGCCGCGCTCGCCATGTTCTCGCAGACGACCTCGTGCACGGCATAGGCCGCAGTCTCTGCCGACAGACCCAGCGGCTCGCCGACGCTGCGCAGCAGCGCCTGCTTCGAGAGTTCAGGGTCGAGCTTGATCGTGCCACCCGCGAAGTCGTCCGGATCGATCATGCCGAGCGCGACGTCGGCATCCGTCACGGCCGGGCGCAGGCCGCCGCGGCCGTAGCAGGCGGGCCCGGGCTCCGACGAGGCACTCTCAGGACCGACCGTGACGCGCTTCATCGCATCGACATGGGCGATCGAGCCGCCGCCGGCGCCGATCTCGACCATCTCGATCACGGGAATCCGCACCGGCAGACCCGAACCTTTCAGGAAGCGCGCTGCGCGATCGACCTCGAACACGCGCGAGGTCTCGGGCTGGTATTTTTCGATCAGACAGATCTTTGCCGTGGTACCGCCCATATCGAAGGACAGCACCTTGCTCTCGCCGAGACGCGCCGCGATCTGCGCCGCGAAAATGGCGCCGCCGGCAGGACCGGATTCGACGAGGCGCACCGGAAAGCGCCGCGCCGTCTCGATCGAGGTGACACCGCCGCCGGAGGTGACGAGATAGATCGCGCCGCGGTACTGCTCGACCTGCAAGGCGTCGGACATGCGAGCGAGATAACCATCGATTAGCGGCTGCACATAGGCGTTGGCCACTGCAGTCGATGTGCGCTCATATTCGCGGATCTCCGGGCACACCGCGGACGATACGGTCACGGAAATGCCGGGCATCTCCTCACTGATGATCGCGGCCGTGCGGCGCTCGTGCTCGGGATTGGCGTAGGAGTGCAGGAACGCGATTGCGACGCTCTCGACGTTCAGCGCGCGCAATCTTGGCGCGAGCGCGCGCACCGCCGCTTCGTCCAACGGGAGGCGGACGGCGCCATGCGCGTCGATGCGCTCGGGCACGGTGAAGCGCAAAGATCGCGGCGCCAGCGGCTTCGGCTTGTCGATGGAGAGGTCATACTGGTCGTAGCGGCTCTCGGTGCCGATATCGAGCACGTCGCGAAAGCCCTCGGTCGCGATCAACGCCGTCTTGGCGCCGCGACGCTCGATGATGGCGTTGGTCGCGAGCGTCGTGCCGTGAATGAAGACGTCGATGTCGCTGATATAGGCGCGCGCATCAGCGAGAATGAGCCGCATGCCGTCCAGCACCGCCTCTTCCGGCCGCTGCGGCGTCGTCAGCAATTTGCGCGTCTTGCGCACCTCGCCCACGTCCAGCACGATGTCGGTGAACGTGCCACCGATATCGACGGCAAGCCGCACCTCGGCTCCCTCAAGCATTCCAAACTCTCCGTGCTGATCGTCAAGACCGAGGACAAAAGCGCAGCAATTTCCATGCCATGGATGACAGGAACATGCTGCCGTCCAGCTATTCTGCTTGGCACCCATGCAATAGGCAAGGCGTGTTCGCAGGCCGCGCGATCAGAGCAGGAATGCAAGCGCCGCTTCGCAGCGCTCCTCGACCTTCAGCGTGAGGAGATCATCGGCGCGGGTGCGTCCGAGATTGACCGCAGCGATCGGGATTTGCCGTTGCGCGGCCGCCTGCACAAAGCGGAAACCGGAATAGACCATCAGTGACGAGCCGACGATGAGCATGGCGTCCGCCTGCGCCAGATGATCCTGCGCGGTCACGACCACGTCGCGCGGGACGGTCTCGCCGAAGAACACGACGTCGGGCTTGAGGATGCCGCCGCAGGATTCGCAGGCCGGCACCTTGAACGACGAAAAATCCGCATGCTCCAGGTCCGCATCGCCGTCGGGCGCATCGGCCGCGTCGAGCGTCAACCATTCCGCATTGGCGTGGCCGAGCGTCTTCTGGAATTCGCTCCGCGGGGTCTTTTGACCGCAGCCCATGCAGCGGACCAGATCGAGCCGGCCGTGCAGGTCGATCACCTGGCGGTGGCCGGCGGATTGATGCAGCCGGTCGACGTTCTGGGTCAGCAGCATTCCGCAACGCCCGCTCGCCTCGAGCCGGGCGAGCGCGTGATGCGCATCGTTCGGCCTCGCCTGGCCGAACCGCCGCCAGCCGATCAGGCTGCGCGCCCAATAGCGCCGACGCGTATGCTCTTCCGACATGAAAGCCTGGAAGTTCACCGGCTGGGTCCGCTTCCAGTTGCCGTGACTGTCGCGATAATCGGGGATGCCCGAATTGGTGCTGCAGCCAGCGCCGGTCAGCACGAACAGATTTTCGTGCCGTCCGACGAAATCGCGGAGCGGATGATTTGCCATGACGCAGATGTAGTCTGCGCAGGCCGGTTTTGCCAGATGGCGAGGAAGCCCGCTAGCTTGCCCAGTTCTCGCGGAATTCGGGAAACAGCGTCAGACCTCCGCACGCATAGATGGTCTGCCCCGTGATGTAGCTGGCCTCATCCGAGGCGAGGAAGGCGAACACGCCGGCGATCTCCTCCGGCGTGCCGACACGGCCGAGCGGAATGTGGCTGGTGACCACACCGCGCTTTTCCGGATCGCCGGTCCAGGCCGCGTTGATTGGGGTGTCGATCGCGCCTGGACCGACCGCATTGACGCGAATGCCGCGGCCGGCGAATTCGAGTGCCAGCGTGCGTGTCAGATTGGCCATGCCGCCCTTGCTGATGGAATAGGCGAGGTAGCCGGGTTTCGGGATGATCTGGTGGACGCTGGAGCAATTGATGATGCTGCCGCCTGCGCCGCGCGCAACGAAATGCGCGAGCGCCTTCTGGGCGCAGAGCACGGCGCCGTTGAGATTGACGTCGATGATGCGGCGATAGGTGTCGATGTCGAGCGCCTCGCTCGGCGATTCCCGCTGGAAGCCCGCATTGTTGACCAGGCAGTCGAGACGCTTCCAGCGCGCCAGGATCGTCTCGAACATCGCGGCTACGTCCTGCTCGTTGCTGACGTCGGCCCTGACGACGATATGGTCGAGCTTGCCGTGGCCGCGATCGCTCGATGCCGTACGCGCGGACGCGAGCACCTCCTCTGCCTTTTCCGGATGATCGACATAGTTGATGGCGACGGTCGCGCCTTCCTGGGCAAGCCGAATGGCGACGGCGCGGCCGATGCCTTGCGAGGCGCCCGTCACCAGCGCGTATTGGCCGACGAGGCGCGAAGAAAAGGTGGTCGAGCGGTCGATATGTGGCATCGTTCTTCTCCGGGGGACACATCAACATGGAGGGAACCGGCGTTTTGTTCCATCCGTCGGCGCACCGCTGGGATTCACTCCTAGCGGCGAGCCAGTCGCGAAGTCAGGATCTGGTACAGGATGATGGCGCCAAAGGTTGCGGTGCCGATCCCGCCGATCGTGAAGGCGCCGAATTTGAGCGTGAGGTCGCCGGCGCCTGCGGTGAGCGCGACCGCGACGGTGATCAGGTTTGCCGGACTTGAGAAGTCGACCTTGTTCTCGACCCAGATCCGGCCATTGCGGCGATCAACCCGAACAGCACGATCGAGAGCCCACCGATGACGGGACCCGGGATCGACAGGACCAGCGCGCCGAATTTCGGCGAGAAAACGAGCACGATCGACACCATCGCCGCGAAGGCAAACAGCAAGGTCGAATAGACCTTCGTCGCCGCCATGACGCCGATGTTTTCGGCATAGGTGGTGACGCCGGTGCCGCCGCCGCAGGCGGCCACCATGGTCGCGAGGCTGTCGGCAAGCAAGGCGCGGCCGAGATAGTCATCGAGGCTCCGGCCCGTCATGGCGCCGACGGCCTTGATGTGACCGAGGTTCTCGGCGACGAGAATGATCGCGACCGGCGCGATCAGGACGATTGCATCGGCCTGGAAGGTCGGCGTGGTAAGACTCGGCAGGCCGATCCACGACGCAGCCGAAACTTGCGTGAAGTCGATCGGCCTGCCGAAGCCGAGGCCGTTCGCGAACAGCAGGTACAAAAGATATCCGCCGATCGCGCCGAGAATGATCGGCAGGCGGCGCCACAGGCCAGGCGCGCCAACGGCAACCACGCCGATGATCAGAACGGTCGCGAGCCCGATTCCTGTGTCGAACGCATTGGCGCTCACTGCCTTGACCGCCACCGGCGCGAGGTTGAGGCCGATCGCGGCGACCACAGCGCCGGTGACGACCGGCGGCAACAGCTTCTCGATCCAGCCAACCCCCGACCACATCACGACCAGCGCGATCAGGCCGTAGAGGACGCCGGCTCCTACGATGCCGCCAAGCGCAACCGACAGGTTCGGGTTCGGCCCGTGCCCGGCATAGCCTGTGGCGGCGATCACGACCGCGATGAACGCGAAGCTCGAGCCGAGGTAGCTCGGCACGCGCCCCGCGACGATGACGAAGAAGATCAGCGTGCCGATGCCGGAAAACAGCACCGCAACATTGGGATCGAACCCCATCAGCAGCGGCGCGATGATCGTCGAGCCCGACATTGCGACGCAATGCTGGAGACCGGAGACGACGGTCTGGCCAAGCGGCAGCCGCTGCTCGGGCATGATCACGCCGGAGGACTTCAGAATCCAACGCGGAAAATAGCCTTGCGCTCGCTCATCGGAGCCCGTTGCAATCGGCATGTTCCCCCCAGTTGCGGTGCAGCGACAGATCTTCGTGCGAACAGATAAAAATGTGATTGTCGCTTCTGCAGCGGCCATCACATGATGCAAATCAAACAAGATCAATACGTCCGGGGCCTATTCTATGACACACATTGCGATCCAGCCAGCCGTCCACCGCCGGCACCAGCCCTGGTACAAGATCCTCTACATTCAGGTGCTGATCGCGATCGCACTCGGGGTGCTCGTCGGCTATTTCTATCCCGATCTCGGCAAGGCCCTGAAGCCGCTCGGCGACGGTTTCATCGCGCTGATCAAGATGATGATCGCGCCGGTGATCTTCTGCACCGTGGTGCACGGCATCTCCTCGATGGGCGACCTCAAGCGCGTCGGTCGGGTCGGGCTGAAGTCGCTGATCTATTTCGAGACGGTCTCGACCGTGGCGCTCGCGGTCGGCCTGCTGGTCGGCGAGGTGCTCCAGCCCGGGCACGGCTTCAACATCGATCCCGCCACGATCGACCCGAAATCGGTGGCGACCTACGTCACCAAGGCCAAGGAAGAAGGCATCGTCGCCCATCTGATGGCGATCATCCCCGACAGCTATCTGGGCGCCATCGCACGCGGCGATCTGTTGCAGGTGCTACTGATCTCGATCCTGTCGGGCTTCGCCATCGCGTTCCTCGGCAAGGCCGGCGAGCCCATTGCGGAGGCGATCGACAAGGCCGCAAAGATGTTCTTCGGCATCATCCGCATCATCGTGCGCGTCGCCCCGATCGGAGCGTTCGGCGCGATGGCGTTCACCGTCGGTGCCTACGGCCTCGGTTCGCTGCTCAACCTCGCGGCCCTGATCGGCACGTTCTATCTCACCAGCATCCTGTTCGTGGTGGTCGTGCTCGGCGCAATCGCGCGGCTCGCCGGCTTCTCGATCTTGCGTTTCATCGCCTACATCAAGGACGAGCTGCTGATCGTGCTCGGCACCTCGTCATCAGAAACGGTGCTGCCGCAGATGATCCAGAAGATGGAGCATCTCGGCGCCTCGCGTTCGGTGGTCGGCCTCGTCATTCCGACCGGTTACAGCTTCAACCTCGACGGCACCAACATCTACATGACGCTGGCAACGCTGTTCCTGGCGCAGGCGACCAATACCCATCTGACCATCTGGCAGGAGCTCGGCATTCTCGGCATCGCCATGATCACCTCGAAGGGCGCCTCTGGCGTGACGGGGGCGGGCTTCATCACGCTGGCGGCGACGCTCTCGATCGTGCCCGACATCCCGATCCAGTCGATTGCGATCCTGGTCGGCATCGACAAGTTCATGAGCGAGTGCCGCGCGCTGACCAATCTGATCGGCAACGGCGTCGCCTGTGTCGTCATCAGCATCTCCGAAGGCGAGCTCGACCGCGATGCGCTGCACGAGACCATGGCCCATCCGCTGGAGATGGGTGAGGCGCTCGAACCGGGCGGCAGCGCCGCCTCCTAGGCCGCGCGCGGGTTGGGCGGCGTCCGGTTCCAACGCGGTAGTTTCCCGGAGTGGTAAATTGGAGCGACGCGAGTCACAACTGCTGCGTTGGGATCACGGATTGATACTCATCTTTTTCCACCCGACGCGCTGGGGGCAGGGCGTCGGGTTTTTGAAAATTGTCGTCGTGCCGAACCGCAAAGCGGGATCAAATGATCCTGCAACCGGCGCGCTGCCTCGGGGCAGCAAGATCGAGCCGTCGGGTAATCCCGATCGCCTGCAAAAACGCCTCATCATGACTGACGACGAGCAGCGCGCCGTCATAGGCCCTCAAGCCCGCTTCGACGGCTTCGATGGATTCGATGTCCAGATGATTGGTCGGCTCGTCGAGGATCAGCAGCGACGGCGGCATCGCTCCGCCCAGCACGCAGGCAAGGCCTGCACGAAACATCTGCCCGCCGCTCAAATGTCCCGCAATCTGCAAGGCGGCATCGGCTCGAAACATGAACCGGGCCAGCGCCGCATGGCATTCATTTGCACCCGCCTTCGGATGGAAGCGCCTGAAGTTATCCAGGATGGAGACCGCGGGATCGAGCAGGCTGGCCTTCTGATCGAACAGCGCAAGATCCGGCCTGACCCGCATGGTGCCGGAGAGCGGACGTAGTTCGCCGGCGACGAGTTTCAGCAGCGTCGTCTTGCCGGAACCGTTGGGTCCGACAATTGCCAGGCGCTCCGGACCAACGATCGCGAGCGATAGATCGCGCAAGACTTCCCGGTCCGGCCGATAGCCGGCGCTGACGCAATCGAGCCAAACCACCTCCCTGCCCGCTGGCAGCCGGGTCGAGGGCAGCTTCACCGACAGCGACTGAAGAATCTCGATGCGCCGGCGCGCCGTATCAAGGGCCTCAAGCGCATCCGCACGCCGCCGCTCGGCGATCTGCGCGGTCTTGCCGCCGGTGTCTTCGCTACGGTCCTTGCGTGCGCCGGCCAGGATGCGCGGCATGTCGCCCTTGGCGCGCTTCTTCTTGCCCCCGCCGTCCTTGCGCGCTTTCCTCTCCGCGGCCTCCTGCGCTTTCCCGTCGATCTCGGACAGGCGCCTCTGGGCATGCGCGAGGTCGTGCCTGACAGCCGCGAGCGCAACGGCTTTCTGCTCGCAATAACTGCTCCAATTGCCGCCGTATCGCGTAGCTCCGAGCGACGTCAGCTCGACGATCGCATCCATGGTTTCGAGCAGGCTCCGATCGTGGCTGACGACGATCGCCCCACCGCGCCAAGACGCAAGGAAATCGATCACCGCCTTGCGCCCCTCCCGATCGAGATTGTTGGTGGGCTCGTCGAGCAGCAGGAAGTCTGGCTCCGCAAAGATCAGCGCGGCCAGACGAACCCGCGTGACCTGCCCGCCCGACAGGCGGTCGAGCTCGATCTCCGGAGCGACGTCGAACCCGACACGCGCAAGGGCGGACGTAAGCCGTGTTTCGAGGGTCCAATCGACCTCGGAAACCTCCTCGGCCAAGGCATCCCCGCGCTCGGCACGGCGAAGCACATCGAGCGCGGCTCGCGCACCGAACAGGTCGATCACCTTCGCGCCCGCAAGGGGCTGGACGTCCTGGCGCAACAGACCAACGGTTCCGTTGATAGCAACGCGCCCCGATTGAGGAATGTGCTCTCGCGAAATCGACGCAAGCAGCGTCGTCTTCCCGACGCCGTTGCGGCCGACGAGGCCGGTCCGCTCGGCGCCGAACGTCAGATCGATATTGGAAAAAAGAGAGCGGCCGTCAGGCGAGGACAGCGACAGGTTGGACAGGATGATGGAAGCAGGCATGGAATTCCCCGTGAGCAAGGCAGGTCGGCTTTGCGGTCGGGGTCAAATCCATGGATCTCGAATATCCTGTTTGAGGGCTCTCTAACTAATCCCATCGAAGGGCGAGATCAAGGCGAGGCTCTGAGGAACGACGGCGCGCGGAGCGCCGACGTCCGCCGCAGGCCCGCGCGATCAACCCTTGAGCGCGGTGACCACGACCTCGATCAGCGCGCTGCCGCCGAGATCGGCGACGCCGACGGTGGCGCGGGTCGGCAGATTGTCGCCGAAGAACTCGGTCCAGACCGCGTCCATCTCCTTCTTCTTGGAAAGGTCCGTGACGAAGATCGAGGTGCTCACGACGCGCGACTTGTCGGTGCCCGCTTCCTTCAGATAGCCGGCGATCTTGCCGAGGATGTTGCGGGTCTGCTCGCCCATCGACACAGAGGTGTCGTCGGCGATGGTGCCGCCAATGAAGACGAAGCCGTTGGCTTCGACGGCGCGGTGCATGATGGGCGTGCGGATGCTGCGGGTAATGCTCATGATGTCCTCTTTTGCTAGAGCGTGGAGGGGTGGAAACGGTCGATGCCGAGATCGCCGATGCGGGTCTGGGTGCCGCCGTTGACGATCAGCTCCGCCATGACGGCGCCCGCGCCGGGGCCGAGCTGGAAACCGTGCAGCGAAAAACCGAATTGGTGATAGAGGCCCTTGTGCCGGCTGCTCGGTCCAAACACGGGCAGATCGTCCTTGGTCTTGGCCTCGATGCCGGCCCAGGCCCGCATGATCGTCGCGTCGCGCATGACCGGGAACAGCTCGAACACGGTGCGGGCGCTGGTCGCGAGGCTTTTCCAGTCCAACACCGTCTCGTTGCGATCCTGATGGGGCGTAGCCAAATGGCCGCCGCCGATCAGCACCGTGCCGTTCTTGAATTGCTTGAAGGACAGCTTGCGGCCGCGCAGGATCACGACCGGATCGATGAAATGCGGCACGCGCGAGGTGATCATCAACATCGGCGCCACCGTCTCGACCGGAACGGGCTCACCGAGCGCGGCTGCGATGGTCCCGGCCCAGGCGCCGGCGGCATTGACGAGCACCGGCGCGGCAAAGCTCTCGGCGCCGACATCGACATGCCAGAGACCATCGGTGTGCCGGATATTCGTGGCGGCAATGCCCTCGCGCACGGTCGCACCTAGTTGCTCCGCCTTGCGACGGAACGCCGTCGTCGCCTGCGCGGGATTGGCCGCACCGTCGCGGCGCGAGACCACGCCGCCGGGACAGGTCTCGGCCACCGCCGGCACGAGGCGCCGCAGCTCTGCGGCATCGATCAGCTCTTCGTGGGTGAAGCCGAGCGCGTTGAGCTCGGCCACACGTGCGCGGCAGACCGCGAGTTCCTCTTCGTTCTCGGCGACGAGGACCTGGCCATAGCTCTCAAAGCTGCAATCGTCGTCGAGGAGATCGGTGATCTTCTCCCAGATACCCATCGAGCGGATCGAAAGCGGGATTTCGGGGATGTGCCGCGCAAGCTGGCGCACGCCGCCGGCGTTGACACCGGAAGCGTGCCGGCCGGCATAGTCCTTCTCGATCAGCACCGGCTTGAGGCCGGCGAGACACAGATATAGCGCGGTCGAGCACCCGTGGATGCCGCCGCCGACGACGATCGCATCCACGTTTTTCGTCATCCGCGCACCACCGCCTTGATGTCGTCTGCGCTCTTCGGAACGGCGGCGAGCTCGGCGAGCGTGATCGGCTTGACCGGCGCGCGCAGCCGGTAATAGCCAATCTCCTGCGGGCTCTTGCCCCGCGCCTGCGCCATCAGCTCGGTGACGGTGAGGCCGCAGAGCCGGCCCTGGCACGGCCCCATGCCGGTGCGGCGGTAGGCCTTGAGCTGGTTCGGCCCGGTCGCGCCGATCGCGACGGCGTCGAGAATATCCTTTGCGGTGACCTCCTCACAGCGACAGACGATGGTGTCGCCTGCGGGAATGCGAAACTGCGGCGCCGGCCGGAACAGCGTGTCGAGAAAAACGCGACCACGTTCGGCCTTGGCGAGATCGGCGCGGAGGCTCGCCATCGGCGCAGATTTTTTTGCAGCCGCAGGCGCCAACGCCTCCACTGCCGCGCGTGCCGCGATGCGGCCGCGCACTACGGCTGCGTTCGCCCCGCCGATGCCGGCGCCGTCGCCAGCAATCGCAATGCCGGCGACCGACGAATTGCCGCTGGCATCCAGCACCGGAGACCAGCACAATTGCAAATCATCCCAGCGATGCTCGATTCCGGCCGCCATCGCCAGATTGACGTTGGGCACGACGCCCTGGTGCAGCAGCAAGAGATCCGCAAGGACGGTCTCGCGTTTGCCGCCGGCGACATAGCTGACGTTCGCGAGTTGGCCGTCACCAGAGGCAGCAAGCTCGCTGACACCTGAGACGACCTGCACCTTCGCCTTCACCTCGCGCATCATCGACAAGCCCTTGGCGAAATACGGCGAGGTCAGGAAAGCGAAAGCGTGGGGGAGTGCGGCGAAATAGTTTCCGCGCTCGGTGGTGTCGAGAATGCGATCGATGCGACCGCCGAGACGCAAGATCTGCGCGGCGAGCAGCCAGAGCAGCGGCCCCTGCCCCGCGATCACCGTGCGGCCATCCGGCACCAGGGCCGATGTTTTCAACATGGTCTGCGCGGCGCCCGCGGTCATCACGCCCGGAAGCGTCCACCCGGGAATCGGAAACGGCCGCTCCAGCGCGCCGGTCGCGAGGATCACGCGCCTGGCCTTGACGAAGGCGGACGCGCCGCCGACCGAGACGGCGATATCGAGATTGCGATCGAGGCTCCAGACCGTTGCGCGCTGAATGACCTCCGCGTTGCCTGCGCGTAGCGCCTGCACGAGATCGGTACCGACCCAATAGTCCTCACCGAGCTGGCTGCGGTCGGTCACCGGCGTCGAGGCGATGGCACGAAACACCTGGCCTCCGGGGCCGATATTCTCGTCGAGCAGCAGCGTGGACAGGCCGGCTTCGGCGGCCGTCGCGGCGGCGGCAAGGCCGGCAGGCCCGGCCCCGATCACCACGACGTCATATTCTTCGCGCTTGGGAGCCACAGTCATTTCCCGATCTCCCGCTTGCCCTTCTGAATCTCGATCTGCATGCCGTCGGTGACCGGCACCAGGCAGCCCTGTCGGTTGCCGACGCCATCGATGGTGACGAGGCAATCGAAGCACACGCCCATCATGCAATAGGGCAAACGCAGCGCCCCGCTGACTGCGGTCGAACGGCGTGCATCGCAGCTCGAGGCCAGCAGCGCGGCGGAGACGGTGTCGCCCTGCCGCGCCGCGACGGCAACGCCATCGACGAAGATTTGCACCGCTGGCCGCTTGTCCTGCTCGGATCGTTTGAACATCCTGGCTCCTTCAATGTCCCTAGTAGCCGCTGTTGTTCGCGGCACCGGCGGCGCCAAAACGGCTGGCCGAGAACGCGCCGACCAGCTCGGGCTCGAGCGCGCCTTGCGCAACCATCCGCGCGATCTCGAAGGCGTGGTTGGAGGCGAGTGTCACCCCGGAGTGGCAGCAGGCGACGAAGGCACCGGGATGCGTCTCCGACTGGTCGTAGATCGGAAAGCCGTCCTGCGGCATGACGCGGATGCCGGCCCAGCTCCGGACCACGTTGAGCCGCGCGAGATGCGGAAACATGCGCTGGGCGCGATCCGTCATCACGGCGCTGATCGAGTGCTTCAGCGCGCGATCGTCGAGCTCGTCTTCCTTGCTGTCGCCGATCATCACCGTGCCCTCGTCGGTCTGGCGGATCGTGGTCAGCGGATGCGGCAGAAAGGGCATGGTGCGCTCGGTCACCACGATCTGGCCGCGGGTCGGGCCCATCGGGGCGTGGAGACCGACCATCGGCGCCAGGGTCTGGTTAGCATTGCCGGCGGCGAGCACGATCTTGGCGGCACGGAGCTCGCCCTGCGGCGTCGTCAGGCAGAATTCGCCGCTGCTCCTGCTGATCGCCGAGACCGGGCGCTCCGGAAGATAGTCGATGCCGAATGCCTTGAAGCCGGTGTGGAACGCACGAAACGTGCGCAGCGAATTGACGTGACCGTCGAGTGGACAATAACTGCCGCCGGAGACCTCGGGCCCGATCAGCGGCAGCGCCTTCTTCACCTCGGATGCCGGCAGCATCTCCATCTTGTAATCGGCGGCACCCGTCTGGTTGTGCATGCGCTTGACCAGCTCGGCGCGCTGACCGAACTCGTCCTCGCCAAGCGTCAGATGAAAACCGCCGTTCTGCTGAAGCGAGACATCGAGGCCGGTCTGCTGCTTCAGCTCCGAGGCGAGCCTGCTCCACGCCTGTGACGCCTGCACCGTCCAGACGGTATAGGCTGGCATGCCGAGCCCCTTGCTCTGGACCCAAACCAGCGCAAAGTTCGCGCGTGAGGCGCGCTTGGTGATGTCGCCTTCGTCGAGCACGGCCACCTTCTTGCCGAGTCTTCCCAGGCCCCAGGCGATGGCGGAGCCGAGCAATCCGCCGCCGACGACGGCGACGTCGTAATCTGTTCGCATGGATTCTCCTATCGCCCTGTATCGCCCTTGCCGGCGAGCACGCGGTCGAGCCCGTAGAAGCGATCGAGCAGAATGAGGGCGGTCATGGTGATCGCGATCACGCAGGCCGAGACGGACGTCACCAGCGGATCGATGTTGTCCTGGATGTAGAGGAACATGCGCACCGGCAGTGTTTCGGTGCCGGGTCCCGCGAGGAAGACGGTCATGGTGAGATCGTCGAAGGACTGGATGAAGGCGAGCGCCCAGCCGCTGATGACGCCGGGCAGGATCAACGGCAGCGTCACGCGGCGGAATAGCGTCCAGCCGCCGGCACCGAGCGAGACCGCCGCCATCTCGACCGAAAGGTCCATGCCGGTCGCCGCCGCCAGGGTCAGCCGTAGCGCGAACGGAAACACGATGATGACATGCGCGATGATCAGCGCGGCGAAGCTGCCGCCCATCCCGGCCGAGGTGAAGAAGCGCAGGAACGCGATGCCGAGCACGACATGCGGGATCATCAGCGGCGAGAGAAAGAGGGCCGCGAGCGCATCACGGCCGCGGAAGCGATAGCGCGCGATCGCGAGCGCCGCCGGTACCGCGAATAATAGCGCGACGAACGACGATAGTGCGCCCAGGCCAAGGCTGACCCAGAAAGCATGGACGAATTCGGGATAGTTGGCGATCGCCCTGAACCAGCGCAACGAAAAACCGTTTGTCGGCAACGACAGGAAGCCTTCAGGCGTGAACGCAACGAGGCAGACGACGAGGATCGGCGCCACCATGACGATGACAAAGATGGTGTGGAAGATCAGCGCGAGCGGGCCATTCCGGCTCATCGGAACACCTCCGCGTAACGGCGCTCGATCAGTGCGTTGCTGCCGACGACGATCAAGACCAGCGCGGCCAGCAGCAGCGTGGCGACCGCCGCCCCCAGCGGCCAGTTCAGCGTGTTGAGGAACTCGTCATAGGCCAGCGTCGCCGCGACCTTGAGTCGACGGCCGCCGATGATGGCGGGCGTCGCAAACGCGCTGGCCGAGAGCGAGAACACGATGATCGCCCCAGACAGCACGCCCGGCATGATCTGCGGCATGATGATGCGGTGGATGATGGTCGCAGGGCCGGCGCCGAGCGACATCGCGGCATTCTCGATCTGCGGATCGAGCCGCTGCAGCGCCGCCCACACCGACAGCACCATGAACGGCATCATCACGTGCGCGAGTGCGACCACCATGCCGGTTTCGGTGAACATGAAGGGGATAGGCGCGCGGATCAGCCCGGCCGACATCAGCAGCTTATTGACGAGGCCGTTGTTGCCGCCGAACAGCAGCGCCCAGCCGAGCGTCCGCGCCACCACGGAAATCAGCAACGGCCCCAGGATGACCAGGAGAAAAACGCTCTTCCAGCGTCCGCTCATGCGGTTGAGGATGTAGGCTTCGGGTGCACCGAGCACGGCGGTGAGCAGCGTAGTCAGGATCGCGATGCGAAACGTCCGCCCGAACATCTCGGCGTAATAGGGATCGGTTACGATCTCATGCCAGTTCTTGAGGATGAAGACCGGCTCGATGCCCTTGTACTGGCCCCAATCATGGAAGGACAGCATCACGGTCATTGCCAGCGGAATCAGGAGCACGCCGACGAACAGCATCAAAGCGGGCGCCGTCAGCGCCCAGGGCGTGCGTGCGTTTCGTTCCTCGGCGGAAGCGCTCATGCGACGCCCCTCACGCTCATGTCCTCGGGCCGCCAGGTGAGGTGAACGGCCTCGCCTTCGACCGGCTGCGACCGGCCGTCATTCTGGCGGATCACGGTCGCCGGGCCGCATTCGCTCTCGCACTGGAACAGCCAGTGATTGCCCTGGAAGATGCGTGTGACGATCTTTGCGCTGAGGCCCGCGTCGCCAAAGTCGATCCGCTCGGGGCGAATGCTAATGGTGACGGGACCGCTGCGCCCGACATGCGCAGGCGCGCTCCACGAGCCGACAATCAATCGCCCAGGCGCACTGGTCCGATCGATCGTCGCGGCAAAGTCGTTGGTCTTTCCCAAAAACTGCGAGACGAAGGCCGAGGCCGGCTTCTCATAAGTCTCTTGCGGCGTGCCGATCTGCTCGATCCGGCCCTGGCTCATCACCACGATGCGGTCGGACAACGACATCGCCTCGTTCTGGTCGTGGGTGACGAGGATCGTGGTGGTGCCGATGGTACGCTGGATCTGGCGCAGCTCGATCTGCATCTCCTCGCGCAGCTTGGCGTCGAGATTCGATAGCGGCTCGTCGAGCAACAGCACGCTCGGCTTGATCACCAGCGCGCGCGCCAGCGCCACGCGCTGCTGCTGGCCGCCGGACATGCGACGCGGATGGCGATCCTCGTAGCCGGCAAGCCCGACCATCGCGAGCGCTGCGCGAACGCGCTCGGTCCGTTCGCCGCGCGGCACATTGCGCATCTCGAGCCCGAAGGCGACATTCTCGGCCGCGGTCATGTGCGGAAACAGCGCGTAGCTCTGGAACACGATCCCGAGCCCGCGTTTGGCCGGATGGATCGCGGTCAGATCCTTGCCTTGCAGCCGGATCGCGCCGCGGGTGGGATCGAGGAAGCCCGCGATCATCTGCAGGGTCGTGGTCTTGCCGCAGCCGGAGGGGCCGAGAAAGGAGACGAACTCCCCCTTCCCGACCGCGAGACTGAAGTCGTCGACGACAGTCTGCGCTCCGAATTGCTTGGCGACCCCTTCGAGCTCGAGATAGGCCATCGCACTGTCTCCGGGATGACCGATCAGCGCTCGACCTCGCGATTCCAGCGCTTGGTCCATTCCTCGCGCTTCTCGTTGATGACGGTCCAGTCCGGATTATAGAGCTTTGCCGCGCGCTCGCCGATCGGCGCCATCTTGCCGAGCTCGGGCGGGATCACCAGCGATTTCAGCACCGGGCCGTAGCCGTAATCCTTCAGCATCACGAGCTGGATCTTGGGTTCGAGCAGCATCTTGACGAAGCTAGACGCAAGCGGCGAGGCGTTCGGCTTGGTGATCGGACAGGCGGTCGTCAGCAACGTCGCGGCGCCCTCCTTCGGATAGACGAAATCGACGGGGAAGCCGGTATTGGCAAAGCTCTGCACGCGGCCGGTGCCCCACACCGCGATCACAGCCTGCCCGGACTGGAACAGCTCGGTCATCTTGCCCGGCGACGGCTCATAGGCGAGCACGTTCGGATTGATCTGCTCCTTGAAGATCTTGAAGCCGGAATCGACATTGGACTCGCCGCCGCCATTCATCTTCGACAGCATCACCAGCGCTTCGAGGCCATAGGTGTTGTTGATCGGCGGGATCACGAGCTGCTTGGCGTATTTCGTGTCCTTGAGATCGTTCCAGGAGGTCGGCGGCGCCCAGCCCTTCTCCGCAAACACCTTGGTGTTGTACATCAGGCCGGTCGCGACGATGCCGATCGCGACCGCACGATCGTCCTTGAAGCGCGCGGTGTCGTAGAGATCGGTCGGCAGGCCATCGAGCTTGCCGCAGAAGCCGAGTTGGATCGCCTGGTACATCGGGCCGTCGTCAACGATGGCGACGTCGATCTGCTGGTTGCCCTTCTGCGCCTGGAGCTTGGCCAGCGTGTCGGTGGAGTTGCCGGCGACGTACTCGACCTTGACGCCGTTCTCCTTCTCAAAAGTCGGGATCACCTCGTCGCGGATGGTCTTCTCGAACGAGCCGCCATAGCCGGCGACATAGAGCGTCTTTTGCTGAGCCGTGGCAACCGAGGGGGCGGCGATGAGGGCCGCGATGCTGACCGCTGTCAGAAGGCGAAAAGTCTTCATGTGGTCCGATCTCCATACCGGGATGAGGTGACGTGCCGACGAGTCTCGTTGGCTGAACCTTCCGCATTTCCTTCCGCGCAGATCCCTCTCCGACTAGGGCTCCAGCCCTTGCGCGGCGAATTTTGGCGCGATCCGGAGGTTTAAACCCCTCCAATCTGCCGAAAAAGCGGGCCGTCTCCAGCACTGATGAAAAAGATCGCAAACTCCGGCTTCCATCGTCCAATGAATAATGGCAGCCTCTGCATGCCTAAATATTATGAATGGAAATGGGGATGGCCCGGATCAATTCGCGGCAGGTGGAGGCTTTCCGGGCGACGATGCTGACCGGCAGCGTGACGGAGGCGGCGGCGCTGATGACCGTGACGCAGCCGGCGGTCTCCCGGTTGCTGCGCGACCTCCAGGCGCTGTTGAAGATGGAGCTGTTCGAACGGCGCGGCACCGGCCTCGTGCCGACCGCTGCGGCCATGGCACTCTACACCGAAGTCGAGCGCTCCTTCGTCGGCCTCGAACGCATCACCGCGGCAGCCGAGGAAATCCGCGGCCGCCGCACCGGCTCACTGCGGATCGCGGCACTTCCAGCATTGTCGAATGGCTATTTGCCGCGGCTCACCGGGCACTTCCTGAGGGAGCGGCCGAACCTCAACCTCGCTTTCTTCGGCGTGATCTCGCCGATCGTGGTCGACTGGGTACTGAACAATCAGTGCGACGTCGGCTTTGCCGAGGTGCCCATCGCGCATTCGGGCTTGCCGAGCCAGAAGCTGCCGGCGCCCGCGCGTGTGGCTGTACTGCCCACCGGTCACCGCCTCGCGGAAAAGGAAGTGCTGGAGCCCCGCGACTTCGAGGGCGAGACTTTCATCTCGCTGTCGGCGGGCTCGTCGAGCCGCCACCTCGTCGACCAGGTCTTCCATCGCCACGATGTCCGCCGCGTGCTCAGGGTCGAGACCACGCTGTCGGAGATCATGTGCGGCATGGTGTCGTCAGGACTTGGCGTCGCCATCTGCGATCCCTTCACCGCCCAGGAATTTTCCACCCGCGGCGTCGTCGTGCGCCGCTTCCTGCCGCGCATCGACTTCGAATTCTCGGCGGTCTTTCCGGCACAGCGCAGCCCCTCGCCGGTAGCGCTCGATCTGGTCGAGACCATACGCAAGGCGCTCGCCGAATTCGACGAGCCACCCCTCAGCCGTTGAACGCCGCCTGTGCCTCCGGCAGGTCCCAGATCTTGCCAATCGCAGCGGTGCCGGCAGCCGTGATCGCCGCCTCGTCGGCGCCGAGATAGCGGCCGGCATCGACCAGCATGCGGCCGTCGACCATGACCTGATCGATATTGGCGCGATTGGCGAGCGCGATCAGCGCGCGGCGCGGGTCGAACAGCGGCTGAAGATGCGGATGGGTGAGATCGACGATCGTGAGGTCGGCGGTCGCGCCCGGCTCGATACGGCCGAGATCGGGCCGCTTGATGACATCGGCCGCGATTGCCGTGTTCGCCTCGATCAACTCGGGCGCGTTCGCGACATCGGCACGCGCCGAGGTGATCTTGGAGATCAGCGACGCCGCATTGAGCTCGCCGAGCAGGTCCATGTTGTAGCCGTCGGTGCCGACCACCGTGCGCACGCCGTGCTCCGCGAACTGGCTGAAGGCCGCGGTGACGCCGGCGCGCGCGAACACGCGCGGGCAGTTGAGAACCGTCATACCGCGCGCGGCCATCAGCTTGAGATCGTCATCGGTGCTGAACATGCAGTGTGCCGCCATCAGGTCGGGCGCCAGCAGGCCGAGCCAGTCGAGATGTTGCGCCGGCGTGCGGCCGCCATAGCGCTTGCCGATGGTTTCGACCTCGGCGCGGCTCTGCGCCATATGCGTCGTGACGGGCACGCCGAGCTCGCGTGCCCGCGCGGCACAGGCCCTCAACAGATCAGGCCCGCAGGTGTCGGTGGCATGCGGACTCATCGCAAGGCCGATGCGGCCGTCGCCGCGATTATTCCAGCGCTGGTAGAGTGCATCCCAGGTCGCCATGTCGGCTGTGCCGTCATCGCCGGAATAGTGCACCACGCCGTCGGGGCCGGCCTTGGCGTCCGACGTCGAGAACAGATAGGGCGCGCCGTAGAAGCGGATGCCCATCTCCTCGGCGGCATCGAACATCTCCGGGATCGAGTTGCGGAACGGCTCCATCACCGTGGTGGCGCCGCCCTTCAGGAGTTGGAGGATGCCGAGCCGCGCGACCGCCATGCGCTCTTCCGCCGACAAGATATCTGCACCGCGCTTGGTCAGCGGCAAAAGCACCGTGTAAACGATGCTCTGATTGTTGCGGCGGCCGTTGCCGTCCTCGGTGTGGCTGCGCGCCAGCGCTTCGGAGAAGCAGTGATTGTGCAGGTTCAACAGGCCCGGCAGAACGAAGCGGCCGGGACGGTCATGCACCTCGTCCGCCCGCGGCTTGTCGCGCGTGACCGCGGCAATCTTCTTGCCTTCGACCAGAACCCAATGGTCGCGCAACACGTCCTGCGCGCCGTCCTTGCGTGACAGCACATAGCTGCCGAAGATTGCGATCATGCTCATGCGGGGCGTACGTTCCAGAAGACGGCGGTGCCGTCGAGAATGCCGGTGATGGCTTTGCGATAGGCGGTCGGCTGCTTGTACAGGCCAATCGGAATATAGGGGATTTCCTGGAAAGCCACCGCCTGGATCTCACGGCAGATGCGCTGCTGCTCCGCGAGCTCGGAGGCCGCCAGCCACTGGCTGCGGAGCCCGGCCATCTTCTCGCTCGCATACCAGCCGGCGACCTTGCCCTCACCACGGATATTGGTGTTGCCGGCCGGATTGAGCCAGTCGATGCCCTGCCAGTTGCCGACCGCCGCGCTCCAGCCGCCCTGCCCGATCGGGTCCTTCTTGAGTTGGCGTTGCAGCACCACGGCGAAATCGAGCCCGGCATATTCGACGTTCATGCCGGCCTTGCGCAAGGAGTCGACGGCGATCTCGCCAAGCGGCTTCTGCGCCAGTGAGTTGGTGGGCACGAGCACCACGACCTTCTTGCCATTATACCCCGCGGCCTTGAGATCGGCCTTCACTTTGGCGTAGTCACGCGGGCCGCGGAAGACATCGAGGCCGACATCGCTGGCCATCGGCGTATTCGGCGCGAAATAGCCGATCGGTGAGACCTGGAAGTTCGGATCGGTACCGGCCACCGCGGTCATGAAGGCGGATTGATCGATGGCCCCCAGGAGCGCGCGGCGAACGGCAGGATTGTCGAACGGTGGCTGAAGATGATTGAGGCGCAGCATGCAGGCGTAACCGCGGGGATCGAGGATCCGCGTCTCGATGTCGCCGGCCGCCTTGATGATCGGCAGCAGGTCGTGTGGCGTGGTCTCTTGCCAGTCCTGCTCCCCGGTCTGCAGCGCGGCGACGCCGGTGCCGGCATCGGGCGTGGTGGTCCAGACCACCCGATCGTAGTGCACGATCTTCGGGCCCGCTGTCCAATCCGGTTTGCCGTCCGTGCGCGGCTGATAGCGCTCGAACCTGGCATACGCGTTGCGCGCACCCTGCACGCGCTCGTCGGCGAGATAGCGGAACGGGCCGCTGCCGATCACTTCGGTGAGCGGCTTGAACGGATCCTGGCCCGCCAGCCGCTCCGGCATCATGAAGCACGCGTTGATCGCGGCCTTGCCCAGCGCTTGCGGCAACAGCGGGAATGGACGTTTGAGGCGGAAGCGGATGGTGCGGTCGTCAGTGGCCGACAGCTCGTCAGTCGCCTCCATCAGCTCGCCGCCAAAGCCGTCGCGCGCGGCCCAGCGGCGGATGCTCGCGACGCAGTCGCGGGCGAGCACGCGCTCGCCATCGTGCCAGAACAGACCGTCGCGCAAGCTGAGGTCCCATTGCAGCCGGTCGCCGGAGACGACATGGCCCGACAGCATCTGAGGCGAGACCTGGAGCGAAGAGCTCATGCCGTAGAGCGTGTCGTAGACCATGAAGCCGTGGTTTCGCGACACTTGTGCCGTCGAATAGATGGGATCGACGAAGGCGAGGTCGATCACCGGAATGAAGCGTAGCGTGGTCTGGGATTCGGCGCGCAGGATGCCCGGAAATGACAGCGCCGGCACCGCGGCTACGGCCTTGAGGAGCGAACGGCGGGAGACGGGCATTGCAAGAGGCTCCTGAAGGATCTTACGTGTTCAACAAGACCGCGCCGATCGCAGCGGCCACCGCCTGCTGCGCCGGCTCGACCACGGGCACACCGATGGCATCCGCAATCGCCGCGCGGTGCGAGGCCATGCCGGCGCAGCCCATCACCACGACATCGGCACGGCATTGCGAGACCAGCGCGCGGCCGGCTTCAATCAACCGTCCCCGGATGTCCGCGCCTGCCGTCTCCGCCGCGCTCGCGCCGACCGACCAGCTTCCGGCATAGCGGCTGTCGATGCCCATCAGCCGCACCATCCGCTGCTGGCGGCGAATGCTCGACGGCGACAGCGCGATGACGCCAAATCGCTCGCCCAGCATCATTGCGCGAAAGATGCCGCACTCGGCGATGCCCATCACCGGGCGCCCGCCGGCCGCCTCGCGCACCGCATGCAGGCCGGGATCACTGAAGCAGGCGAGCACGAAGGCATCCGCATCGGCGCGCGACACACGGTTGACCAGCGGCATCACCATGCTGTCGGCGTCGCGTTGCGAGCTGATGCCCGGCGGCCCCCCGGCAAGGCCGACGACCTCGATTGCGGGTCCGCCGGCGATGCGTAGCGGCGCGACGGCGTCGTCGATCGCCGCCGTCACCGATGCGGAGGAGTTGGGGTTGATGACGAGGATACGGGTCATGGCGTGGCTCAACTTTTTCCGGCCTCGTGGCGCAGGAAGTTGGCCGCGATCTTCTCACCGGTCGTGATCCAGACATCCGGGCACGACTTTGCGTAGGTCAGGAATTCGCGCAGCAGGCGCAGCCGCATCGGTCGACCGCTGCATTGTGGATGCAGCACGGTCGTCACCATCGCGCCCCAGTCTCTGGTTTCGTCGAGCTCGTCCTTCCAGATCGAGAGCACATGCTCCTTGGGGAAAATCGAGCGCGGACTGAAGCGCGCGGACAGGCCGTGCATCCAGTCGTCATAGCTGGCGGTCACCGGCAGCTCGATCGTGCCCGGCTTGCCGTCGGCGAGACGATGGCGATAGGGCCGCACGTCGTCGCGGAACGAGGAGGTGTAGACGATGCCGTGGCGCACTAACGCCACCCGCAGTTCCTCGGTGAATTCGCCGTAGGGCGCGCGGTAGCCGGTCGGCCTGACGCCGAGCCGGCGCTTGAGCGCCTCGAACCCGCGCTCGAGCTCCTCCTCGATCCAGGGATCGCCGGGATCGGGCAACAGATGGTGATAGCCGTGGTGGCCGATCTCGTGACCGGCCTTGAGAATGGCCTCGGCCATCGCCGGATGCGCGTCGACCGACCATCCCGTGACGAAGAAGGTCGCCTTGAGATCGAGCTGTTCGAGCAGCTCCAGGAGCTTCGGCGTGCCGACGCGCGCCTCATAGCCGCCATAGCTCATGGTGATGAGCCGCTGGGCGTGCACCGCGTCCTTGCTGGTCCAGGCGCTCTCCGCGTCCACGTCGAACGACAGGAACATCGCCGAATTGTACGGCTTCGGCCAGGGGTATTCCGGTGCAGGATCCGCGGTGTTGGCCGGAACGAGCGGAATGCTCTGGAGTGCCTTACTGTCCAGCATTGATGGTCGCCTTTTCGAGTGCGTTGTCGGTCAGTTTCCACTTGGCGAGGAGCGTGCGATAGGTGCCATCCGCGATCAGTGCATCGACCGCCTCGAGCATGGCTTGCTGCAGCGCCTTTTCCTTGACCGGCAGAGCGATGCCGGTGAATTGCTGCGCGATGGGCTCGCCCACGGTCGCATAGGTGCCGGGCTCGAGGTCCATGATGTAGGGCAGCGTCTCGTTGCCCTGGGCGGCGGCATCGATGCGGCCCTGCCTGAGCTGGGTGCGGGCGTCGGCCGAGCCGTCGGTGCCGACGAACTGGATCGGATTGGTGCCGCAATTCTTCTCGCTCCAGGCCGCGATCTGCGCGGGGAACATGGTGCGGCGGCTGGCGCCGACCTTCTTGCCACAGAGCGCGGCTGCGTCCTTGAACTCCGCCTTGCGCGACTGCTGCACGAAGAACTGCGGGCCGCTGCGCAAATAATCGACGAAGGACGCGATCTCGTGCCGGCTGGCATAGTCCGTGAAGCCGGACAGGATGGCGTCCACCCGCCCGGTCGAGATCGACGGCATGAACTCGGCAAAGCTGGTCTCCTGCCACTCGATCTTGACGCCGAGCTTGCGGCCGATGGCCTCGCCGAGATCGATGTCGAAGCCGGACAACGCGTTGGTGGCGGGATCGCGGAACTCCATCGGTGGATAGTTCGGCACCAGCGCGACCTTGATGCTGCCGCGCTTGGCGATCTCCGCCGGCAGCTCGACTGCCATGACCGGAGCGCTCATGGCGCCAACGAGTGCCGCCGTAACCAGAAGTCTCTTCATCGATACGCCCCCATTCAGATCACTGCCGAAAGAAATGCCTTGGTACGCTCCTCGCGCGGCGCGCCCAACACATCGGATGCGCGCCCGTGCTCGATGATCGCGCCCTGGTCCATGTAGACGACGCGGTCGGCGGCCTCGCGCGCGAAGCCGAGTTCGTGCGTCACGACCATCATGCTCATGCCGCTCCGCGCCAGCTCCTTCATGACCGCCAAGACCTCGCCGACGAGCTCGGGATCGAGCGCGCTGGTCGGCTCGTCGAACAGCATCAGCATCGGCTTCATGGCAAGCGCGCGGGCAATCGCGACCCGCTGCTGCTGGCCGCCGGAGAGCTGGGCGGGATACGCGTCCGCTTTGGCCGACAATCCGACGCGCCGCAGCAGCTCGATCGCCTCAGCGCGCACCTCGTCGGATTTTCGGCCTTGAACCTGGAGCGGACCCTCTGTGATGTTTTCGAGCGCGGTCTTGTGCGGAAACAGGTTGAAGCGCTGGAACACCATGCCGGTTTTCAGCCGTTGCCGCCCGATTTCGCGCTCGCTGAGCCGATGCAGTCGTCCGCCCTGCTCGCGCACGCCCAGGAGCTCGCCGTCGAGCCAGATGCCGCCGCTGTCGATCGCCGCGAGCTGGTTGATGCAGCGGAGCAGTGTGGTCTTGCCCGAGCCGGAGGCGCCGATCAGACACATCACCTCGCCGGGCCAGACGTCGAGCGTGACGCTCTTGAGAGCCTGGAACTCGCCGAAATTCTTGGCGACGGAGCGAATCGCGACGAGGGGTCTTGTCATCGCGCGAGCCGCAATGTGCCGCGCGCAAAACGGCGTTCGAGCAGCATCTGGAGCGGCGTCAGGATTGAGACGACGAGCAGGTACCAGAGCCCGGCCACGATCAGGAGCTCGATCACGCGCGAATTGGCGTAGTAGATGTTTTCGGCGTTGTGCAGCAGTTCCGGATACTGGATGACGCTGGCGAGCGAGGTCGCCTTCACCATGCCGATGAACTCGTTGCCGAGCGGCGGGATCACCACCCGCATCGCCTGCGGCAGCACGATCCGGCGCAGCGCACGCAGGCGTCCCATGCCAATCGCCTGCGCGGCCTCATATTGCCCGATATCGACTGACAGCATGCCGGCGCGCATCACTTCCGAGGTATAGGCACCCTGGTTGATGCCGAGCCCGAGCAGCGCGGCAAGGAACGGCGTCATGACGTCGACGGCGCGCGCACTCCACAGGCCGGGAATGCCGATGGTCGGAAACACCAGCGCGAGATTGAACCACAGCAGCAGTTGCAGGATCAGCGGCGTGCCGCGGAACAACCAAGTGTAGCCGGCGGCAACGGTCTTCAGTACCGGGTTGGGCGACAGCCGCATGATCGCGACGACGACGCCAAGGAAGATACCGAGCGCCATCGCCAGCACCGCCATCACCATGGTGTTGACGATGCCCTCTATGATCACCTTTGCGGTCAGGAAGCGGCCGACATAAGACCATTCGATCTGGCCGCCCGCAAAAGCGCGCCCGATCAATGCAAGCACGAGGACGATCAGCGCCGCGCTGAGCCAGCGAAACCAGTGCGGCTCGCGCGCGACCCGCATTCCCGACAGATCGGGAAAACCCTCCGCGAGTGCCGGTGCCGGCTTCATTGCGGCGCCGCGTTCAGCATGGGCTGGGCGACCGCGTTGCCGCCAAGGCTCCATTTGTCGAGGACGGCCTTGTAGGAACCGTCGGCGATCATCGCGATGAGCTTCTCGGTCACCACTTCACGAAGCGCCGCATCGTCCTTGCGGAACATGATGCCCTGATAGCCTTTGGCAAAGGGCTCGCCGATCACGCGGTATTTGCCGGGTTCCTGCGTCTGCGCATAAGGCAGCGTCTCGCTGCCCTGTACGGCGGCGTCGATACGGCCCTGCTTGAGCTGGTTGCGAACGTCGATCGAGTTCTCGCCCGGCACGTACTGGATCGCCGGCTTGCCGGCCGGCTCGCAATTCTGCTTGCTCCACTTCTCGATCTCGACCGGGAAGCTGGTGCTGCGGGTGGTCCCGACCTTCTTGCCGCAGAGATCGGTCGCAGCCTTGGCTTCGTTCTCCGCCATCACGAAGAACTGCGGGCCGGTCCCGAGATAATCGACGAAATCTGCGGTCTCGCGCCGCGAGGCGCGATCGGAGATGCCGGAGATGATGAAGTCGGCGCGCCTGGTCTGGAGCGACGGGATCAATTCGGCGAACGGCGTCTCGCTCCAGACGATCTTCACGCCGAGGCGCTTGGCGAGCTCGTTCGCCAGATCGACGTCGAGCCCGACGAGCTCATTCGTTGCGGGATCGCGATATTCCATCGGCGCGTATGTCGAGTTGACCGTGAGCTTCAACGCGCCCGCCTGCTTGATCTCGGCCGGAAGCTCCGCCGCCTGCGCGGACGTGGCGGCCGTCAGCGCTGCGATGCCGAGGAAATACGAGAGGCGCGTCATATCGGCTCCTTTGCCAACGTTGCTGGAACGTCCTGTCAGTCCGCGTCGAGAACCGCGGGTTCGATGACGCCGGCGCGTTCGGTGATCACCCTGTATTGCTCCGGCCGCCGGTGCGCGGCGAAGTTGAACATCTTGTCCTTGCCCTGGCGGCAGAGGTCCAGATCGATATCGGCGACGATCACCTCGTCGGTCAGCGTTGCGGCCTGCGCGACGATGCGGCCATTGGGATCGACGATGCAGGAGCCGCCGATCAGCCCGGAGCCGTCCTCCTCGCCCGCCTTCGCCACCGAGATCGCCCAGGTCGCGTTCATATAGGCGTTGGCCTGCGTCACCAGCGTGGAGTGGAAGGTGCGCAAGGAGGCATCTTCCGTGCTACCGCCATTGGGATCATAGGCCGCCGAATTGTAGCCGATGCAGACAAGCTCGACGCCCTGCAGGCCAAGCACGCGCCAGGATTCCGGCCAGCGGCGATCGTTGCAGATCATCATGCCCATAATGGCGTGGGCCCAGGCCGAGCCGGCGCGGAAGGCCGGAAAGCCGAGGTCGCCATAGTCGAAATAGCGTTTCTCAAGCTGCTGGTATCGCGCACCTTGTCGCGGCTCGACCGAGCCCGGCAGGTGCACCTTGCGATAGCGGCCGAGCAGCTCGCCGTCGCGGTCAACCAGGATGGCGCAATTGTAGCGGCGTCCATCCGGCGTCAGCTCGGCATAGCCAACATAGAAGCCGACGCGCAGCGCACGCGCACGGTCAAACAAGGCGGCGACGTTCGGGTTCGGCATTCCGCGTTCGAAATAATGGTCGAGCGCGTCGCCTTCGAGCAACCAGCGCGGAAAGAATGTGGTGAAGGCAAGCTCGGGAAACACCACGAGGCTGGCGCCGCGGCCGGCCGCCTCTTCCAGCAGCGCAAGCATCCGCGACAGCGTATGCTCGCGCGGATCGGCTTTTTGCGTCGGCCCCATCTGTGCGGCGGCAGCGCGAAGGACACGAACCAAGATTGCCTCCAATCTGTGCGCAGTGGCGCCTCAATGGGCGGATGAACCCTTTGATGCGACGTGCAAATCCGCGGCCATTACGCGGAAGCGGGGCTGCAAAATCAATTCGTTCTGCTATGATGTTTTGGCCCAGAGTATAATCGGCAGTGATATGAACCTGCGCCAGCTCGAGATTCTCCGCGCCGTCATCCGCCACCGCACCACGGTTGCGGCCGCCGACGAACTGGCGCTGTCGCAGCCTGCCGTCAGCAATGCGCTGAAGACGATGGAGGCGCAGGCGGGTTTTGCGCTGTTCGAGCGCGTCAACAACCGGCTGTTTCCGACCACGGAAGCGATGGCGCTCTACAAGGAGAGCGAGGCGATCTTCGCGCTGCACGCAAAGCTCGAGAACCGCGTGCGCGATCTGCGCGAGAACCGCTCCGGGCATCTCGCGCTGGTCGCGACGCCGCCGCTCGCCTACAGCATCATCCCCGCGGCGCTGTCAGGCTTCCTGCGCCGCCGCCCGGAGACGCGGGTGTTCTTCGACGTGCGGCGCTATGAGGGCATCATCGAAGGCGTGCTCAACCGCGTCGCCGAGCTCGGCTTCGCGCTCGGGCTGACACATCATCCGGGCATCGCCCATGAGGTGGTGCACACCGGCGAGATGGTCTGCGTGCTGCCGCCGCAGCACCCGCTCGCCGACCGGCCGGTGATCTCGGCAGCCGACCTGTCCGGCCTGCCCTTCATCGGGCTCGAGCGCGGCACGCGGCTTGGCGAGGCCGTGCGCGACAGTTTCGCACGCGCCGGCGCGCCGTTCCAGCCGACCGTCGAGGTGCGCTACTGCAACACGGCCTGCGTGCTCGCCGCCGCTGGCGTCGGCGCCGCGGTGGTCGATCCCTTCTCGCCACGGCAGAACGGCGGGACCGGCCTCGCCGTACGGCCGTTCGCGCCGACGACGCACGCCGTGGCCTATATGCTATGGTCGGAAGCCGAGCCGCTGTCGCGCCTGGCCAAGGCGTTTCTCAACGAGGTCCGGAAAGAGAGTGCGCTGCTGGAGCGCACAGCGCCACACCAACAACATGGGGCAGGAAGCGACTGAGCTTGACCTTTACCGGAGGGCACATGGCACGCATCACCATCATCGAGACCGGACAGGTCCCACAAAAATATTGCGAGCGCCACGGTTCATTCCCGGACATGTTCGAGCGCATGGTCCGCGCCGAGGATCCGACAGCTACGGTCGAAATCGTCAGCATCCCGAACGGCGATGCGCTGCCCGATCCGCGCAATTTGGAGGCGGTGCTGATCACCGGCGCGGCCGCCGGCGTCTATGACGGGCTCGACTGGATCGCGCCGCTGGAAGATTTCGTGCGCACGGCCTACGCCAACAGGACACCCATGGTCGGCGTCTGCTTCGGCCATCAGTTGATCGCGCAGGCGCTCGGCGGCACCGTGCGCAAGTCGGAGAAGGGCTGGGGCATCGGCCGGCACGTCTATCAGGTGCTGCCGGACAACGGCGTCGTTGACGGCGAAGCGGTCGCCATCGCCTGCTCGCATCAGGACCAGGTGATGGAGCCGCCCAACGATGCGCTGACGATCCTCTCCTCCGATTTCACCCCGCATGCCGGCCTGCTCTACGCCAACGGCGCGACGCTCACCCTGCAGCCGCATCCGGAGTTCGACGTGGAGTTTGCGCAAGTGTGCTGCGAGCTGCGCATCGGCAAGGCGCCGGAGGATGTCGTTGCCACCGCGAGGGAATCACTGGCGCAGCCGATGGATCACGCCAAGCTTGGTGGCGCGATTGCAAGGTTTCTGGCGAAGCGTACGGCAACGTAGTCCGCAGCTCTCGCCACGCAGACTCTTCCCTTCTCCCCTTGTGGGAGAAGGTGGCGCGAAGCGCCGGATGAGGGGTCTCTATCCGCGGATTCAATCGCGAGAGGTGCTCGCTGAGGGAGACCCCTCACCCGTCTCGCCGCTTCGCGGCGAGCCACCCTCTCCCACAAGGGGAGAGGGAAGAAAGCGACAAGCTCGTCTTGATAGGCCTCAGAACGGATCCGTCCCCAGCCCCACCACATCCGCAGGCCTCGGCCCCGGTGCCGGCCAGTGAAACCGCCGGTCCTTCTCCGCAATCGCGATGTCGTTGATCGAGGCCTCGCGGCGCCGCATCAGGCCGTGCTCGTCGAACTCCCACTGCTCGTTGCCGTAGGAGCGATACCACTGGCCGCTCGCATCGTGCCATTCGTACTGGAAGCGAACCGCGATGCGGTGTTCGTCAAACGCCCAGAGGTCCTTGATCAGGCGGTAGTCGTGCTCCTTCTCCCATTTGCGGGTGAGGAACGTGACGATGGCCTCGCGCCCCTGAAAAACCTCGGAGCGATTGCGCCAGCGGCTGTCCTCGGTATAGGCGAGCGAGACGCGCACCGGGTCGCGCGAATTCCAGGCATCCTCGGCCATGCGGGCCTTTTGCGCTGCGGTCTCACGGGTAAAGGGCGGGAGCGGCGGGCGCGACATGAGGGCCTCATCGGTTGGCGGGAGTGCAATCTATCGCCGCGCGCGGAGGAGTCGAGAGGCCGTCCGCTATCGCCCGATCACGAAATCAGATCAGCCTTCATCAAGGCGCGGATCGATTTCGGGATCGGCTGGGCACGTCCGCCGCTGATGAAGGCGACCTGCACCTCGGCTTTGACCAGCACGACTTCGCCGCGCCGCACCTCCTGCGCCAGCATGATGGAGGCGCCCTTCACGGCGACCGGCCAGGTCACGACATCGAGCACGTCGTCCATCCGGGCAGGCTTGAGGAAATCGAGATGCATCGAGCGCACCACGAAGGCGAAGCTTGCCTCTTCCGCCCCGGCCTGCTCGAACAATGCCTGCTGCTCGGCGCCCATCAGCCGCAGATGATTGGTCCGCCCGCGCTCCATGAAGCGCAGATAGTTGGCGTGATAGACGATGCCGGAAAACTCTGGCTTGCCAACATCGCAACACAGCGCCTTGATTTCATTGGGGCGTTGGAGGGCTATAGCGTGAACAAGCGTAGATTTATCCATGCCCTTCCATGGCGAGCCGCAGTGACTTCGGGATGCGCTGTGCTTATCCGCCCGAGATAAATGCCACGCGTCGCGGGCCGTGACTAAAAGATCGTCTCCGCGCCTACATTCCTGGAGCAAGGCAATCGATGCGCCCCTCACCTCTTCTGGAACTGTGACAACCTCAAGCAGGTCGTCCAAGATTGCCGGTTTTAGAAAATCGATGGTCATCGAACGGACCACAAAGGCAAAGCCTGGCGCATCGTTCTGCGCTTCTTTGAGGAGCTCTCGCTGATTCGTTCCGAGCAAACGCAAGTAATTTGTTCTGCCGCGTTCCATGAAGCGCAAGAAATTCGCGTGATAAACAATCTGGCCGGAGTCCGTATCTTCGAAATAGACGCGGACCTGCATATGATGGTGACCGCCGCGAATTTCGCCATCAAGAGAAGCTGTCACGGTACGATCCCCCCAATTGTGGTCCCGAGAACCAATTGTCTTGCATACAGGCAATTTACTGAGCAATCGTCAAAGCTCTTGGGCTCGGCTCCTGCAATCTGAAAATTCAGCGCCTACCGTGTGAATGCTGCCTGCACTTTGGGGATCTACAGCGGCGCCGGGCTGCCATCGTGCCAACCCAACCGGACTGAAAATCAAACGCTCTTGCCGAGCGGCAAGAGCGCAACGTCTGCGATCCAACTGCGGCTTCGAATGTTCCCAGGGAAGTCCAAATCCCGGGCTTGCAACACTCAATTCCTTCGGTTGGCCGAAGGGCAGATACCGCGGCTCGCGGCGTAGATAAAGTACGCTATCGCCCGACTGAGCACAAAGCCCCAAGACGCATGCGGGCATGTGGTAGGGATGCTTTGTCGATTCCAGGGCGTTCTGCCTGTACATATGGAATGGCGCAGCTCCGTCCCACTACTCAATGGTTGCGGCGCGCCGGTTCGGGCTGCTAGGTCGCGTTATGTACGTTTTGGCAGAGGCGGAAAATGAGAAGGATTGTTCGGCGCACATGCCTCACGGAGTTTGTCAAATGCGCGTGTGAATCCAAAAAGGCTAATTTGCTCACCGAAGATTTCCCGTTCCACGTCATATGCAGACAGAATTGCCAACCAATCTTTTTCTGACAAGCGTTGGATGAGCAACTGTTGATCGTATGGCAGGGCTTGGTACCCCGCGTTTTCGTGGCGACTCGTGAACGGGTTATCTTGTTTGAACTCTCCCCGTTTGGCAATGTCGGACACGTTTTGGGAGCTTGGCTCGGTATCGTACCTGACCAGATCCTTCATTGCGGCCGTACGCTTGACGAAGTCCTCTTGTACACCGAGGATCTTGGCTATAGCGATCGATCCGGATATTCGACTGTTCAAGAAGGCAAGTGTTTTCGGATTCATTTCCACCAAGGTGGGCGTTAACGGGAGGGGCTGGCTTCGCTCAAACCCCGTAACCGAAATCCATCGACCATTCGAGATTTCGTCAAACAGATTCCCATTTCTATACTTGAGCTCTATGCCAATCCCTTCTTGAATTCGTTCTGTGGGCTTATCGATCTTCACCCTCATCGAATTGTCATTAGTTGCGCGATCTACGACGAATTCGATACCTGTTGCTGGACGGAGTGTTGATAGGGCATCCGCATCGACCAGGTACCAGAAGCCGGCTGCGGTGTTTGGAAGCGCATCCTGAAACGGAATGTAGCGAAGTTTTGTCTGCTTCCCTGTGCCGAACAATCGCATCTGCCACATGCGGAACTGGTTCTTTTCCAACAATGAATTTCCGTATGCAACGCCCGTCGATTCGATAAAGCAAATCTGGGAACGCCTGCCGGCCTTCATACCAAGGACTTCGTAATCGCCTTCTTTTGCGAGAGATTGGGCCTCTTCAATCGAGAACAGATTGGTGAGAGGCCACGCAGGGGGCGTCGGCACTTCGTTCACGCCAAACACAGCGCGCGCGCTTTTGAAGTGTGTTCGCTTTAGTGCTTCCTTGACTTTCGGCGCATCGACAAAAAAGACGAAGTCGCTTTCTCGCCTGCTATCCAGGATCGGGCCCCATTGGGGAAGAACGCGGTAGTTTTCATAGCGGTTTACCAAACCTCGTACTTGGGACATCAGGTCGGTCAGCGTGATCATCCCATCTGGCGTCGCCGCAGGCTGATCTGGTGGATTTCCTTGGGGTGGCTGATTTTGCCCGCTCGCTGACATCCAGACCGGCGGCTTGTTCGTTCGCAAAATGGAGATGATGGTCTCGAAGAACACGCTCCCCATCCCCTTAGGTCCCGCGTACACGATGTCTTGCTCGCGGCCAGCTGTGGCTGCGACGGCGGCTTCGTCCTTGAAAGACGGTTGCCCGAACCGCAACCTATCCCGCAGAAACGCTCCGCCTTCGCACGAGTTCAGCAGGGCAAGGAATTGGTGTGACGCAATAATCGTTGGCCTCAACATCGATCGCAAATCGGTCATGGAAATAGCGTCGTCTGCGCTCTTCTGACTGTCAATAATCAAGCGTTCGGCACGTTGTGTAAGAATATACGACTCGTTGGCCCAGAATCCTCCATGTCCGCTGTATGCAAACACAACTTGTGAACCAAAACGATTTTGAAGGATCGATGGTAGGTACTCTGAAAAGAGCCGAACAAATTGAGTGGGCTCCACAGCCTCATTCTTGGAAACGATGACTACATCGTAGGCCAGAAAATTCGCGAAGAGATCGATAAGATTCTCTATATCCTTTCCTGCGGGTGGAAGCGTGGGCTCTTTGGCCATCTGCGGATAGCGGTCTATGCCAGCTACCACGGCTACTCTAAGGGGACGCGTTGCGCGGGCGTCGAGGCCAAAGAGTATCCTGAGAAGCTGGGACCAAGGAGTTGGTGCGGGTTGATCATCGCACCTTACCACCGTGAATCTGGCATCGGCTGGCACCTGCGGACAGGCGAGAGCGCTTTCGCAGTACAATGCTGCGGCCATGACGAGCAGTCGCCATAGCCTCGCGGTGAGAAAACGAGGGGGACGCATACTACCTGCTAGCTTTGGTTCGCGTCGTTGTGCGAAGCAACGTTTCCCAAAAAAAGCCGGTCTGGTAGGCCAGCAAGAAAAGAGTCGCAACCCCAAGCAGCGATGTGTCATTGGCCGACTCTGCGAGCTTGATGACCGGTATGAGAGTCATGGGTGCGCAGCACGCGGGGCGGACAAATGCAGCCAAAGGAGCACGAAGGGTACCGAGCTTGAAATACACGCTGCCGACGATGCCAAGGAGCGCACCAAAGATAGCCGCCAGCAGGTGCAAAGGTGAGAAGTCAGACAGCTTGTCGCCGAACGGAATGGTCGGGTCGCCGGTATTGAATGGGTTGAAGAAGACGCCTTTCGCAAAAAGTAGGCAATAGAATGCAAAAGTTGCAATGGCGATGTTCACTCCTAGCTTTCCGACGAAAGGAAGCTCCGATCGAAACGTCAGAAAAATCGTCAGAGCGGCAGAAATCACAAAAAGCAGCAAATAAACCATGACGTGCTCCGCAGGAACTAACTCCAATAAAGTGTCGCGTGCCAGTTATCGCGATCTTACTCGATCAACACCGCGCTCGCACGAGCGCTGCTCCAAATAGGCCTCCATCTCGGCCTTGTGCGATTCCGCTTGCTCGGCCTCTGCCTGGCGCTGCTGTTGTTCTACCGGCCGAATGGTATTGTTTTCCTGTCATCTGCCATCTCTCGTCCTTCGTCCTGTCGTTTTTGTCCTGCAGGTCCGTCGAACAGCCTTTCGAGGGACTCTGAGATCTTGCCAAGAAGTTTAATCCGCCGCTTCCGAGCGTGTCGAATCCGTCGCGGCGCGGCGCCCTCCGCTTTCATGGCCAAAACCCGTGCGAGGCCGTGCAACTGGCTCGCGGAATAAGCTTCCTGGTATCGTTCGCGGTAGTGCTCCGTGCGGGGCCTACATGCAATTGGGCCTCGCGGTCGATGCCTTGATCTGCCAGGCTGCGCCGGTCCATCCTTATGTCATATCCGGCCCTCTGAAGGACGATATTGGCTTCCTGCTCTCATCCCTCTTGGAAGCGCTCGGCACTGCCACGCTCGGTCGTCATCACAACCCGTTTGCCGGTTCTCGGTCACGATCCCTGAAAATGATGTGGGCGTGAGGATTATCGAGGTCTTTTGGCCCAGCGTGGATGGCGGCCGCCCAGGAGGCCCGTCCTTCGGTGGCAGAAGGCATATACAATGCTGACGTTTTCATCTTCATCGTGGGTCAGCTCTAAGGGAAGGGCCACCACCACCTTGTCGATAACGCAGGCATTCTTGCGCTCGGCCTGCTCTTCCTGATCCAGCCCCCCTCATAAGGCCGGACCGGTCGTTAGGCATCCGGCGGCTGATGATTTCCATGCAACGGTCTTGACCGGTGGCGTAGCGGGCAAAAAGCTGGCGGAGCCGGCAGCATGGGTGCTCCGGCCAAAAAAGCTGTGATTGAGGCTGGAGATCGCCATTGGGCGGCTCCAGGATACTCAGCTACCCGGACCCAACTGTCTCATGAAAAAATGCGCTATGCAACCGGCGGATGTTTCTATGGCGGTGAGAATATGACGGTGCCAATCTAAATGCCAATTGCGTGGGGCCGCCCTTGGGCGGGTTGGGGAATTCAGCATGTCAGTTCATGGGACAGCCCGATGGGCGACCCGCGACGAGGCAGACGATTCCGAGCTGCTGTCATCGTCGGGAATGTTTGTCGGGTTCGGGTGGGAGAGCAAGAACGACTTTGAGCCCTTCCCGATACAACGCTGATCTTAGTCAGCCCATTGTAGGTGACGTCGGCGGCGGCAAATTTACCAACGCGATTGCGCCGTTTCTTTTCGGTAGCGGGCTTGATGATCAAGCCGACGTCGTTGTCGACCCGGAGGGCGAAATTGCTCAAGCAGCCGGACCCTTCTTCCATCGGGCTTTCGCCGCTAAACAGAATGTGTTCGTGCTTGATCCTTGGAATGAGGCCGGCACGGGTTCGACTGCAACTCTCAACTTTCTTTCGCTGATCGCTGCCACAACCCCAACCACGTGGACGACGCAGGAGATTGAGAACAGAGACTACTGCTCGCTCGCGAGATACGCGTATGAACGATCGCGCGCATGGACATGCAAGAGGGCTGGAAGGAGCTTCGCGGACGTCTTGCGACGTCTCCGCGACCGACGATGAGCAAATGTCGGAGTTGCTGCGCGTGTCCGGGCTCGCGCCCGAGGCGCCCCGGATCGGCGACGAACCACCGGGCCGTGCGCGCGCTGTCCCTCGCGATTCGACGCCTATGGCTTTGCCGTCACGGTCGGCCTCGATGGGCCGGCCGATGTCCATGATCGCCTTCGTCCCTCCAAGGGAGGCCGAGGCAGCTTCGAGCGCATCATCGAGCGCGTGCGTCCGCTGTTGAAGCTTCCCGCGCGAACATGTCGGCGTCTGCCTCAGTCCCGGTGTCATCCACCAACTCGGCTTCCTGGGCATCCGGCACATCTTGGACGATCCGGCCCACTGTGCAATTGCGTTGGGGATCGTCAGGTTTCCAGCCGGCACCGGTCCCCACGTTGATCGCGGACAGAGGTCGGTTTGACGCGGACCTGCTCAGTGCGGGAGCAGATTGCGGCGTTCGGGTTCTCCAACCCGCCGGGATAGATCGACTGGCACGCGATGGGGCTGGATGGCAAGCCGATGTCACCGAACCGTCGGGCCGCCAATACGGGACCGTTATATCATCGATGCGCGCGGCAGAACTTCGCGCGCTCGGTAGCGGCGAACCTGAATGGGTCCCCGCACTCTGGCGCTACGCGGCACGTGGAGCGGCAACACGCAGGCCAGCGTGCGCATCGGCGCCGCCGCGTCGTCCTGGAGCTGGGCAGCGCCAATTGCAAGTCGTCGACGCCTTGCCATCGCGTTCGCGGCAGCGCACCCCCTCCAGGAAATGGCGGGCTCGCTGGGCGACCGTTATTTGCGCCTATTAGAAGAAGCCGGCGTGCTCGGACCCGGCCTCGATCTTGAAGGCGAGCCGCGGGTTTGCGACGCCGCGCCCTATCAAACAGACAATGACGAGCCGGGCGTGTCGCGGATTGGCGATGCCGACACAGCCCTCGATCCGCTGTCGTCTAGCGGCGTCCAAGCCGCAATTCAATCTGCGCTCCGCGCGGGCCCGGTCGTCAACACCATGCTCGCGCCGTCGTCCGACAAGGACGCCGCAAGCGAATACTGGAAGGCGCGCCGATCCGCGCAAGCCGCGACACATCGCAGCTGGTCATCGGACCGATACGCCGAGGCGTACCATGTCCACGCGACTGAGTTTTGGCGTGTTCGGGCGACGCCCATGCCGCCGCGTGTCGAAAACGCCCTGCCAGCAACACCATTGCCGCCGCCGGACCAGATACTGGCCCTGAGTGCAGCAGCCGAGCTCGTGCAGTCACCCAGCCTGATCGGCGCCCAAGTTGTCCGCACCACCTTCCTGTTCCATCCGAATTTGCAGGAAGCCGTCGCCTTCGTGGACGGCGTACCGCTTCATGCGGTCCTCGCATCGATGTCGACATTGTCCACCGCGCTCCGAACTGATCGCAATCTGGCAAACCGCATGGAGAAGGCCCTGGCTGTTCTGGGTTGGCTTTGGCGGAACGGCATCGTCACGGCCGGACTGGAAGCTCCGGCGACCGCCCGCAGAAGGAGCTGAAACAGTCTGCGGATCAGCCGGCGCGGCTGCCTCCGAATGGCTGTTTGATCGTCCCTATGTTACCGGCCGCCCTCGCGGAGCCGGAAATGTCCTCAGACCAGCCATTTCAATCAATGGCCGCATCTGGGGTCTTCGTCGCTGGCTGCGTGGAATGGATTGACTACATCAGAAAGGCGCATGTAGTATCAACGGCAACGTGAGGTGGCTCACGTCTTTTTATTTAGTTCGAACTATTTTTTGAATCGATTGAATTTGGTCCGCGCTTTCGTGCGCGGCGTCATGTGCGCACCGTCATTTGGGTAGTCAGGTGATGCAACGCTTAAATCCGTGGGAAGCGCGGCTTCCGATCCGGTTTGGCCAGGCTGCATGGGTGACCGGGGTCGCCCTGGGTTTCCTGCTTCAGCCGGCAATCGCAGCAGAGCTCGTTCAGCCGCCAATCTGCTCTGAAGCAACGGCAGGACAGCCTGATCTCGCCGGCATCTGCTCCATTACGCCGCTCGGCATTGGCCAAAACGAGGTGAAGATCACTCTGAGGGCAGCCAGCGCCGAGATCGTCATGGGTGGCTACAAGGTCACCTCCGGAAACTACAATTACAACTATCTGACCCCAATCGTTGAAGCGATGCCGGGCGATACCGTTTCGGCGCACCTGATCAACGCGCTCACCCCCAGCGCCAACGGCAGCATGCACGACCATAATGACGGTTCGACGAACCTTCATTATTTTCATGGCGGAATCGTATCGCCGAACAACGCGCGACCCGCGCCCGCGGAGCTTGGCACGGGTGACAACGTCTATGTCCATCTCAAGTCCGGCCTGCGTTTCGATTACAAGGTGCCGATCCCGGGAAAGACGCCGATCCCCGGCAATGACATGATCGACGCACGCGTTCTCGAAAGCACGGGACTCATCCCGCACCCTCTTGGGCTGAATTGGTATCACTCGCATCTGCACGGCACCTCGTCGGATCAGGTGATGGGTGGAATGTCGGGACTGCTTTCGGTCGGCGAAGCAACGGCCAACGTCAAGGCGGGCTGTCTGCCGGATCCGAACGACAAGGAGAAGTGCTCCAACGACATCGCGAAGGACACAAGCGACTTGAAGCGCATCACCATGGTGCGCTATGCGCTGCTCCGCGACATGCCGGTGATGAACATCGCCAAGCTCCCCGGCGAGGCGAACGGCGATGCCGCGACGTGGGATCCCGATCCGGCCGCGCGGGATTTTACCCCAGGCAAGCCATGCGGGGTGTGGAAGCCGGACGGTTCCGGACCGGACCTCGATCCGAAGCTGCGAACCGGCTTCTGTCAGCGCGAGCAGAAGAAGGCACTGCTTTTTACTGTGAACGGGCAGCGATACCCGACAATCACTGTGGAGGGCGGCAAGAATCTCCTCCTCCGGCTGGGCAATCTCAGCGCCAACATCCCGTACTGGCTGGAGCTGCGGAACGAGGACGCGACGGACACGAAGCCTCTGCGGATGACGATCCTCAGCCTCGATGGAGTCGTCCCGGCGATACCGATTGCGCCCGGGCAGGCACAGAAACCGGTGCAGGCCGTCGACTATGACGATGTGCTGATGATGCCGGCCACGCGTGCGGAGATTTACGTGCGCAACGACGACAAGCACGAGCGCCAGCGGGTCTATATTCTCAAGACCAAGCAGCACACGGTCGAAGCGGGGACGGACGAATGGCCGGAGATCCAGCTGGCCCGTATCGTGCTGGAGCCAAATGCGACGACCAGCAACGTGCGGATCGCATTGAATGCTGCCGTCGCCACTCCCGGTCCACCCCAAACTCCGAGTGCCGCATTGGCGATTGAGACGACGGAGCTACCCCCGGGATGCATTCGCGATCTGGCCCCGGCATTTCGCGAATATCGCCGTGTCATGTTTCTGGATGGCGTCACGACGAGCAACGGGAAAATGACGGATTGGAGCGTTTTCACCCAGATTATACGCCCGACGGGACCGGACCCGCAGGACGAACCGATGCACAACCCGCCACCGGATGAAGATCCCGACAAAAACACGGTCGGGCTCAACGGAGGGGGCATCCCATTCGAGGAATATGTCGGAAGCGATGAGCTGGTCGATTGGACGAAGAAGCATGTGTGTGTCTTCATCGACAAGAAAGCTCATGCGGGCAGCCACAAACAGCTTTGGGTTCTGACCAATGCAACCGGCACTCTGCATAATTTCCACATTCACCAGATGAAATTTCGTTTGGCGACAGGCAATGAACTCAACAGCTATTTCATAAAGCCTCCCGCTTCGGCGCGCACTTGCGGCCAGGGCGCATGCCCGGCGAATACGCCAAACTATGATCTCTATGACGATCAACAAAACAGCGACCTGGATCCCGGCGCGACGCGACGCTGGCACGATACGATTCCGCTGCCTCCGGGGCAGTCGGTGTTTGTGGTGATGAGCTTCGATACAAGCCAGCAGCTCGGACGATTCGTTTTCCATTGCCATATCCTCAAGCACGAGGACAAAGGGTTGATGGCTCCTATCGAGGTCTGGGGTCCCGGGCTGGCAGCGCAATAGCGTCAAAACGCCAAGTGAGGAGGAGACCAATGAGGACGTTGTCAATGCCGCTTCCGACGGCGAGCATCATTGTCGGTGCAACTCTGGCATTTGCGGGTGCTGCATCTGCGGCCGACACCCATGTGATCGGTGTCCAGGGGCTCGCTTGGACCTACAAGGACAAGAAATCGACGGCTTCCACACCTCTCGCCGTCGATGATCTGAAGGTCGGCGACATCGTCGAGGTTCAGATCCCCAGCGGCCCCGTCCATCACGGATTTGTCACCATCAAGCGAACCGATGGCGGGTCTCCGGCCGAGGACAAGAGTCCCGTGCTTGCCTGCGACGACACGACGGCCAAACCCAACGCCGCGCTCCGCGAACTCGATTGCAACGGGACCACCAGTAAGTTCGGCGTCGGGTTCACTGGAAGCCTTCGGCTGGAAGTCACGGACAAGTTCAAGGATCCGGTCGACTTCTTTTGTGTGATCCACAAGGGCCTCATGCCGGGAGTGCTCAAGCTCGCGCCGTAAGATCGCCAGCGCTCGCACGCGCCCCTTGTCGCTCGCCCCGAAGCACTTCGCATGCTCGTGCGGAGCGACGGGGAGAATGAGGGAAAGTCCCATCGCGGCTGCGATCTTCCCGGTGGGCTCACGAATTGAGCTGCCATCGACGTTCTCGCATTTCGTGCGTCGTGGCGGCGAACGCGCGCAACGATATTGATGGCCCGGATGTCGGGTTGCTCAAGGAGGGGAAAGTCTCATGGCCAAGGCAAAGACGAAGAAGTCGGTTACAAAGAAGAAGTCAGTTACGAAAGCGAAATCGGGCAAGGCCAAGAAATCAACCACCAAGAGAGCGGTCAAATTTCGTCCGATGAACGTTGTTACCTCCCCGGGTTCGCCGGCTGAAAAGTATTACCGGGGGATGGCCGCGCCGATGGCCGCCATTGTAGCAGCGACCGCGTCGAAATTCGCGCCAACTCCCGCGCACAATCTGATCAATCACGGTGGAAATATCATCCAGGACCTCGTCTATACCAATTTCTATATCGGTGGCGCATCGTCATGGGCGGCAAGCGACATCAAGAATATCGACGATGCTTTGGCAGCCGCGATGGCGGACACCAACTTGAACAACGTCATGATGCAGTATTTCAAGAACAAGCCGATCACCACAACGTTCGAGCCCTCGCACATACTGCCTGGCGCAAGACCATCCCAGTTCTCGCAAGGCGACGTCGAACAGCTGGTCAACAGCCTTTTCCAGCAGGGCGCGCTGCAGGGTTTCGATTTCGGCTCGACCGTCTTCAATTTCCTGCTGCCGAGCGGAACGATCTTGACGACCGATGAGGATCCGACGGCTGCAATCAGCGTCGGCAATGCCGCCGCCGCTGCTGCTATTCCCGTCGAGGATGAAGCGAGCTCGCTGCGAGGGTTGGGCGGCTATCATGGCTCAATCCATCCGACCAGCAAGGTCACGATCTACTACGCTATCGGCGTCTTCTCCGAAACGCGGCCGAGCGGATCCGATAACGGGATCGTCGCGTTCGATCAGCCATGGAAAAACATCGTTGCGACGCTTTATCACGAGCTGAACGAGGCTCGGACGGACCCCGACGTGGAGGATGCCATTCGGGCCGGCAGCAGCCCCAATGCGGTCAAGTTTCTCGGATGGACGTCCGCGCAGGGTGAAGAGTGCGGCGACTTCCCGATAACCGAAGCTGGTGCGAATCTGAGCCGCGTGATGAAGGAGGTGAATCTCACCATTGGCACTCGAACGGTGCCCATTCAATTTCAATATTCGAATGCCGTAGCAGGACCAGAAGGTCCAATTCAAGCCCCGCATGTTTAGGACCAGATGGCATTGTCACCCCGCGAAATGACGATGCGACGTTTCTCGACGCGCTTGGGCGTGTCGAAAAATGTAAACTTCTGAAAAATAGCAATCTCGTAAGGCCGATTTTCGGCGTTATTCAATTAGTTATATACACTCCCATCCGCTGTCGGAAATAATTCGCTTTTCGACGCCGACGGCGCGGTGCATCCAAGCGTCGTGTGTCCCGTTTCCAATTGCGACTTCCACGATTTCGTTCGGCTTTCGCGCCGGGATGCGGGCTCGGTCTAGCGGCTGACCTTTCGAAAGGCAGCCACCGCGCATCAGCAGCGATTTCGATCTCTTGGCCGCGCAAAGAATCGCAATGTGGCGAGAGCGAGATCCGCAATTGTTCGCGCTGCCGCATCGCAAGCGGTTCTGCGACATTCCGCGCGTGGCAATCAGCAAGAAAATTGTTGCACAACCCGAGGCATCATCAGATAGTAGATACCATATTAGATTGTGACAAGAATACTTACTGAGATTGGGGACGCTGATGGTTGGGAGGGCAAGCACCAGAGGCGTCGGAAGGGAGGCTCACCATGAGTCTCGGCCAAGATCCGCTTAATCCTACACGCACCCATCCTTTATCGTATGCAGCGGCGGGACTCGATCGTCCCTCCGACTCCGTGGGCTCATCTCCATCCAGCCTTCGCGCGAGAGTGGTCGGTATAGATCCCAATGGAGGCCGACCCATGACAGACGGCGAACGCGCGTCCCTGGGCGACCCCTTCTTCGAGCTCGTACTGGCGCGCGGACGCTTCCCAGGGACGGCTGCCGAACTTCTCGCCGTCCTGAACGAGACGAATGGCGCCCCCGAAGGCCTGCCTGAGCAAATGGTCTTCGTCGTCGCGGAAGCCGGCCAGATTCCATTCAACAGTGCAAGCGCGCGGCTGCCGAGGAGTGTCCGCTACGTCGTCACCCGCGGCCGCCCCGCCAGTGGACCAACGGTTCTGGTCAGCACGCGACCGCCCGCGACCGATCCGACCGCTTTTCTGCAGGTCGCGGGCTGGGACAGTCGCAACAAGGTGTTTCATTTCTACGAGCGCGCAGGAGACGCATGGTTGTGGGAAGGCTCCTCCTGGCAAGCGTTCGATGATGCAGCGCGGGGCAAAGGGCCATTCGATAGCCACGTGAATGGCACGCTGGTCATGAAAGAACTGCGCTTGCCCTGGCTGCACTGGAACAGCACGGCGCAGGAGATCCCACTCGAGTCCTTTCCGCCCGATCACCCGGTGAGGACCGATCCGCTTTTCGCTGCCCGCGAGAGCGCGGACATCCTGGAGCGGCGGGTGGTCCGCCCGGCCGTTCAACGCTGGACCCGCGCGCGCCTTGATCGCCTGCTCGGCGCGCCAGGCGGTGTCGCGGCGCCCAGGGAGCTGTTGCGCCACCTGCTCGCGGCCACATCCGTCAATATCGTCTCAAGCGAGGAGCGAAGCCGCGGGAGCAAGCCGGAGTTCGGACTGCCGGCCACTTTCTTCTTCGACGTGGAGAGCATCGTCAACCAGCTCGCGCTCGATATCTCCGGACTCGGCCAAGCGTTTCAGGTGCGACGACCGGACTACGAGAGCGCCGTCGCCGCACTCGGGCTCGTGCTGAAGCACTCGGATGCGGGCTTCCAGCAGGCCGGCGATGCTTTCTTTGCCTGGCCTGTTTCGGAGCGGGCATTCGAGGACTGCGTAGTCGTGGGCGAGCTCACGCGACGAGGCATCCTTTCTCCCGGCTTTGCGCTTGGGCTCCTGATGGTGGACGCCTGGAATCCGACTGACTCGGCCACGCGTGAAAGTCTGCTGCAGTACGTCCCCGCGGGGACAACGCCAGCAGGCCAGATCGAGGCCGAAACGCGCAGGAACATCAACGATGCCGCGACCGGCCTACCTCCAGAGGCACCGGAACGCATCGCAGCTGACTACCTGACGCTCGACGAGGGAGCGATGCGCACACGGGCCGCCGCCGAGCTTGACGCGTTCGTTGCCAAAGTGCGCGCGCGTCTCGCGACGTCGCAAGGCGTTCTCGATTTCATGCGTGTCGCCGATTGGCGCAGGCGCGCTTTCCGCAAGCGCAGGATAGCTGAATTCGGCCTGACGCTGCCGTTCAGCAATATCGACGAGAACGCGCCGCCCCTGGCAGTAACCAGGGATGCCGAGGTGGTCGAACGATGAGATTTCCGGTCCTGTCGCGCAGTCATCAGGGAGGTGAATATGGCGTTTCAACGGTTTGACCCACCGGGTTTTCTCGACGATTTCGGACCGGCCCAACGCGATGCCTGGCATCAGTTCATCTCCGACGCGATGAACTCCGCTCAAGAGGGTAGCGGCGATCCGTTCGACTCGCCCCGGGCGCAGTTCTTCAATGCCGCCAAAGTCGAGGCGGGACCCAACCCGGCGTTCGAAGATGTGAAATGGACAGCGTTTCCCCGCATTGTGCAGATCAGCAGCGGCTCGGACATGGAGCGCTGGCGCTCTGCCGATGCCTCACGCGACGTTCAGGACGAGTACTGCGAGTGGAGCGTGACCCGGCAATCCGGCACGAACAAGATGACGCGGGTCACGTTTACCTGCGAAGGGCCGGAGTACTGGCGCTTTCTCGCCGCAACCGATCCGACCCAAACGCTCGCACTCTACAAGCAACATGTCGACGCCTCGGCAACACAGGCAGACCTCTTCACCCCATCGGGGGCCTACATCTTGCGCAACCGCTTCAACAATTCGACCTCCAACGGGGCCATGCACCTCGTGCAGAGAAACAACACACTGGGCGCCGAGATCGAGATCGCGGGCGCGGCAACGGTTTCGCGGCTGCGCGCCGATGGTTCGCCGATGGTCGATACCCTGGAATTGATCCGGTGTGGCCGATACGGCGCCGAACAGCGACACAGCGACCCATTCATCGGCGCGCGCGTGAACTTTCATGCGCGTAGCAAGGCAGACGTTACTGTCGCCAACCCTGTCGGCATCTATTTCGGCGGCCTGGACACGCAGGAATGGGAAACCCCCGACGGCAGCGATCCTGCCTCCTTCTGGAAGTATACGCGCGGAACTCCAGAACGTCCGGTCCGAGCCGTCATCGAAGTGCCGAGCGACCGCGGTTACGTGCTGGGCGATGTACTAATCGACGGAAGAGCGATCCAGTTCGGTGGCCAGATCGCAGACCGGATTCAAATGACGATCCGGGCGCTCGCAACGCGCATCGGCCAGAGTACGGCGCAGCCGGTTCGCGGCTGCGTCGGCGACGGAGCGGGTGCCGCCGGCGGTCCTGGCGGGCCGCTTTCGGTGAGCGCGGTGCTTTCGGCCGGCGACACGCGCGGACGGCTCTAGGCAAGCCATGCCGCTCCGTCTTGACGAGGTCAGTTGGATCCACGGCTCCGCTGATTGCGCGGCGAGCACCGACCCGCCGCTGCAAGTGGTGTCGGTCGATGACGACACCCATGTGCTCCGGCAGAGCAAGTGCTTCAGTTTCGAAGCACCGTTCATGTACCTGCTTATGGGCAGCGAGAAGGCCGTGCTGTTCGATACGGGGGCCAGTCCCGACGACGGCGATCCACGGAAAATCCTGCCGATCCGCGAGGCCGTCGATACGCTGCTGTCACGGCGTGCCGAAGAAGGTCGCGCCATCAGCGAGCTTATTATAGCGCACACACATGGCCACGGCGATCATGTCTTCTGGGACAGGCAGTTTGCCGGGCGGCCCCAGACGAGAATTATCGGCCGCGGCGTAGGCGCGGTTCAGCACGCGTTCAATCTCCCCGCCTGGCCGGACGGGCAAGCCACGCTCGATCTCGGCAGCCGCGCGCTGGTCGTGTTGCCCCTTCCAGGCCACGTTTCCGATCACATCGCCGTCTATGACCCTCGCATGCAGGCTCTGCTGACCGGGGACACGCTCTACCATGGCCTGCTGACTGTTGCCGACTGGGCAGCTTATCGACGCAGCGCGGCGCGCCTTGCGGTGTTCGCATCCGAGCACCCGGTTTCACTCGTGCTCGGAAACCATATCGAGATGACAAGGACGCACGGCGAGCTTTATCCGCTCGGGACGACGTTTCAGCCCAACGAGCATCCGCTGCCGCTCAGTGCCGAAATATTCGCCGAATGGCATCAGGCCTGTGAAACGATTGGCAATTTAGCGCAACGTATTACGCGTGACCATTTCATCATCGAGCGCGCTGCCAAAGTTGAGGGAACATCGCACGGTAGCCATGCGCAACTCCAAGCGTGGCTGGTGCAGAAGAGAAGGGAGGGCGCCTTGACCATAAAACCACGTGCGCGACGGCCAGGAAAGTCAGCGGCGGAGGCGCCGAGCTCCAGCGGCAGGGCGGCGCCTAAATATGATTCGGTGGGGTCCTCGCCCTACGAACAGCCAACCATCAGGAGGCCGCGCCGGGCGCGAATGGCGGCAGCGGCTTCGGCTGCAGCGGGGATAGGCTCAGCGGCCAATGTCGGCGTGCGCGGCGTCGAGATCGTGCAGGTCATCCAGGCACTCGACAATCGTGTGCGGCTCATTGCCGGCAAACCCACAATCGTGCGCGTCTATCTTGACCCCGCCACGGTCGCTGCCTCGACACTGGTGACTGGCGAGATTACGTGGCGACGCGCCAACGGCGGCGCTTTCTATCTCGCGGCGATGAACCGCGTGAAGCTAGATCCGGCGCGCACGCCCGATCTCATGGGACAACGCTTCGATGTCGCCGAAAGCCTGAATTTTGTTCTTCCGGCCGACGCGCTCGGCGCCGGATCGATCGAACTCCGTCTCGACCACCTCAATGTGCCGGGAGGAGAGAAGCTGCCACTCGCGGCGCAACCGGCGATGACCGCCAATTTCGTCACAGCGCCGGTGTTGCGCATCCGGGCGATCGGGCTTCGCTATCGCAGCACGAACGCCCCGACGGCGACGATCACGCCCGGCGCAATCCATTTCGATTACCTTCGGTCCTATCTGACACGGGCCTACCCGGTTGCCGCGCTCGCATGGTCGCAGATTGTCATCGATGGCGACCGCCTCAGGCCGCCATTCGGGGGCAATCAGTCGATCCTGGTCAACGCCCAACTATCGGCCCTGCGCACGCGAGAGATTTCATCCGGAATGGATCCACGGACCCATTATTATGGCCTGGTGGACAATGAGGCGGGCAATAGCTTCATGCGCGGCAGCGCCCTTTACGATGAGGCGACCACCATCTTCGGCGCGGTGGCATGCGGCCCCTGCGGCGTGCCTAACGGCTGGACCGGCGACAGCGACGCGAGTTTTGCGGACTGGTACGGCGCGCACGAGCTTGGCCACACGTTCCAGCGCCGGCACCCGGGGTTCCCGACCTTTGATCCTGTTCAGGGGACGGGCCAGCCCCGAGACAACCTCGAAACGACCTTTCCCTATGCCGGTGGCTTGATTAGCTCACCAGCGCAGGAATTCGTGGGCTTCGATTTCGGTGACCCCGCCCTTGGCCTGCAGATGCGGGCTCTGCCGGGTAACATCCATCACGATGTGATGACCTATGCCGACAGCCAGTGGCTCTCGGCGTATACTTATGAGGCCATTCACGATCACTTGGTCCATGAGGATATGGCGCTCGCTCCGCCGAACGCGTGATACCGGCGGACGATCAGGAGGAGAATGATGTCATACGAGAACAAAGTTATTCACATCGTCGGATCAGTCGACATCGGATCAGGTACGGGTGAATTCCTTTATGTCAATCCGGCCACCGCGGCGGCAAGCCAATCAGCAACGGCAGGCGCGGCTCCACCCGCTAACCAGCCGCCGCAAGGCACCGGGTTCGAACTCGTCGTGGAAGCGGCGGATGGGAAGGAGCTGAGCCGCGTGCGGCCAACCATTCTCCTTCCCAGCGACGACCATGCATCGAAGACCGGGCTGATCGACCAGAACGTATCGTATGCGGCGGGCATGGCCCGTCTCGTGCTGCTGCATGATGGCAAGGTCGTGAACACGTTCGAGGCAGGCTCTCCCGAACCCACCGTGACAGCCCGGTCTCAAGGATTGGAAATGGGCGCGGGGCCGCCTGGACATCCCGAAAAGCGATCGATGTCCATGGCCGCCCCCGATGAACCGGGCGTCAGTTACACGATCCAGGTGCGGCCTGACGGCGAGAAAATATGGCAAACGATCGCCGTTGGCCAGAAGAGCCCGAAGGTCGTGCTTGACCGCAACCAGTTTCCTGCTGCGGAGCGTGCCACCGTTCGTGTACTGCGCTCGACCGGTTTTGACGACAGCATCATCGCTGAAGACGAGATGGACCTTCGATTCAAGGAATAGGCGGCAGCGTACAGGGGGGGACGACATGGCGGGCGTGAGTGCATCCGAGATTGCCTGGATAGGCGTTTATCCGCCGATCGGCATTGCTCGCCTGGGCAACGCGCATGGGCAGGACGACTACACGCTGGCGCCCGAGGTGATCGGCGGAACGCCCGATGCGCGCGGCGGATTTCAGACTGCGGCCGGCGAGATCAAACGCCAAGGGGTGCGCTTCCACGTCTATGCGCGGCTGAAGTCAGGCGAGACTATCGAACTCGTCCAGGGCCCGGACGTGAAGATCTCCTGGCGCGTTGAAGTCGCCAATCTCAAAGCCGGCTGGTACCAGTTCAACCAGGCCATGGACCTGCCGGCGCAGTTCGTGGTTCCAGCGACGCGGCGCAACGTGGACTATACTCGGCGGCTTGAGCTCGACATTCGCCCGGCAGCGCGGCAGATCAGCGGTCTGAACCTGTCCGGGCCCGAATTCCGTTTCGACGATGGGCAGATTCTCAATTTCTTCGTCACGCTTGGCGAGCTACGAACTGACGACGCCGGGCGGCTCATTTTCTTGGGCGGTTTTGGCAAGTCGGCGCCGTTCTACACCAGTATGCGCCCCGTCACCTTCGCCAACAACGATCGTTGGTATGACGACACATGCGACGGGCCGGTGCGCGCGCGAATAACCGTGGGCACCACGGAATTCGAAGCTGATCCCGGTTATGTGGTCGTCACGCCGCCCAATTTCGCGCCCGGCCTTAACGGTCTCGTGACGATGGACGACACCGTCCGGGAGGCGTTCATGGCAGCCGGCTGGCTCGCCCGACCGACGACGACAAGTTTCTCGCACGACATTTGGCCGATCTTCGACCGTCTAACCGCGCTGCAGTGGATCAATCACGGATTCCTTGTCGCGCACGGCGTGGGGTCGCCGCTCGATGCGCGGGCCGTCTCGGTGATCTCACGCTTGGCCGACGCCAGTCCCGAGAACAAGTCATGGCGCCAACAGGTATTTGCCTTGTTCCGCCCGATATCTCCCGGCCCCGGCTCGCAACGGCAGATACCCTACATATACGGGGACCTTTTTGGTGAGGCCCGCGACGTCGATCTGACCTTTCTGTCGGTCACGCCTACGATGTTCGCACACCTCGATCGGTGGGCCGCGGGCACGTTCGTGTCCGATTGGCACGGACCACCGTCGCTACCGGACTTCGCGGCCCTCTCCGCCGATGCGCAAGTATCTCAGCTGATGCGCGCGGGCCTGACCGAGTGCCTCGGCGGACCGTTCCACCCAGGCATCGAGCTTACATGGCCGATGCGGCGGCCTGAGCTGTGGGCGTTGCATCACGCGGCCCAACGCGACGGTCGCCTGCTGTACAGATTGAACCTTTTGCCCGAGGGCGAAGCTGTGCGCCAGGATTTCGGTTCACAACTGACGCGGGACACATGCCTCGGACCCGCAGGCCCGATCACAGCCGCGGGCCCCGGTGCGCTCACGCGCTGGCTCGGCCTGCCCTGGCAGACGGACGAAGCATCGTGCAACTCCAGCGCCGATTACTCCCCAAGCACTTATTTGTCATTCCCGAGCTTCTGGGGCGCGCGCGTGCCCGACCAAGTGCTGAGCTCCGCCGCTTTCGAGCGAGCAAGCGCTAACATCACCGATCCGTTTGATGACCCAAAGCTGCAACGTCTCAAGCACGCGTTGCTGCGGGAGGACTGGCTGCGCGACGTGCGCGGCCGCACCTATTACGAGCGCATTGACAAGATGGTTCAGCTGTGGGCAACGCTCGGGCTGGTCGAACCACGCCAAACGCCGCAGGCGCTGCGCGACGTTGGCTTCCCCGAAACAGTCCACGTGGAGACTGGCCGCGATTGCGCGAATGCCGGCACCGACGAAAAAATTGCCTTGATTGCCCGGATCGAGTCGCTGCGGGAGCGGACACCGGAGCCGACTCCGTCCCAAGCGGGCCTCGAAGCGCCGCCCGAACCGATCACGCCGCCGCGCCATCAGTTCCGTTAGGGTGAGGTGTGAACGGCGTGGACGACGACCGCGTCTGGGACGTTCTCGTGGTCGGCGCGGGCCCGGCGGGAGCAGTCGCCGCCGCGGCTCTGGCGGAGCGGGGTCTGCTCGTCGCACTCCTGGAGAAAGAACTGCAGCCTAAGGGCAAGCCCGGCGAGGTACTGACGCCGAACGCCATTCCTATTCTGTCTCATCTCGGTCTCCTCGACCTTATCGAAGCGAATGGCAATCTGGCATGTCCCCTCGCATGCATCGATCGCGCATGGTCGATGGCTCGGCCGAACCGCGAGCATTTTCTCGGTCACCCGGGCGGGCGCGCTTGGGTGATCGACCGCGGCGCCCTCGAACAATTGCTCGTGAGCCGAGCCATGAGGGCCGGCGCCCATGTGTTTCCCGGCCATCACGTTCGCGGTCTAAGCCGCCGCAATCGCTATTGGTCTGTGCAGAGCCGTTCGAGGAATGGTCTAGCTTCCCTGCGTGCGGCGTTCGTGGTCGATGCAAGCGGGCCTACGTCGACATTAGCTCGCCGGCTCGGTGCGAAACGCAAGAGTCTCTTTCGCCTCCTCGCCGTTCACGTCCAGTCCGCGCCCGACACAGAAAGGCAGAGCGAACCGGCGTCACTGACCGTCGAAGCCACTGGGGTCGGATGGTGGTACGCGGTGTGCGGCCCGGGGCGGACGCTTACCTGCGCCCTGTTCACCGGTGATCCCGCCAGCGCCCGAAGCGACGCCGCGCGGTCAGCCCTTCTCGCTGCGCTTGACGACACAAACTCGCTTCCTCGCTGGACAAGGGAACTGGTTCGTAGCGGCCATGTGAAGAGCGTCGACGCCTCGCCGTCGCTGCTCGATCATCCTGCCGGTGAGGGTTGGCTGGCAATCGGCGACGCCGCCGCAAGCTTCGATCCGATCGCATCTCAAGGCCTTGCGAACGCGTTAGCATCGGCGGTGGACGGTGCAGAGGCAATCGGCCGCCAACTCCTCGGCGATTGCGTCGCTATGGAGGCCTTCGCCGTACGGACTGCTGAAACATGGCACCATTCTGTGCGGCAGCTTTTTTCGATTTACCAAGCAGCCGCACACCGCTGGCCAACACCTTTTTGGCAAGCGCACCTTCCGCTCGCGGCAAGGACGCGGTTAAGAATGTGACGTCGCCCGAAATCATTCGCCCGCCTCATCCACCGACTTATTGCTCGGCCGACTGAACGGGACAGAGCTATTGCGAGTTGGGCCCACGCCATGGGTTCGGATGTGCCACGAGGCTGAATAAGCCGGCACGCTCAAAAGCAAGCAATCGGGCGTCCTTACTAGGTGCGGATCGTTCGCCGATACGCATGACAAGACCCTCCTTTGACCTCGCGACATTACGATAGGTCGATCTCGGCCGTGATTTCGAGTCAGAGCAGGGTTCGATTCCGGTCGAGGCGATTGTGGAGACCGGAACGGCATGGCGCGCGCCTCCGCGCTACGCGCCGTGACCAAGATATCCTCTGCGCGCCTGCATTCCTGCAATAAGGTAATTGACGCGCCTCTCACCTCTTGCGGGAGAGTAACGACGTCAAGCTCGTCGTCCAAGACCGCCGGCTTTAGAAAATCGATTGTCATCAACCGGACGACAAAGGTAAAGCCCGGCGCATCGTTCTGCGCTTCTTGGAGCAGCGCGTGCTGACTGGTTCCGAGCAGGCGCAAGTAATTCGTCCTGCTGCGTTCCATGAAGCGCAAAAAGTTCGAGTGATACACAATTTGGCCGAACACTGGTTTGACTAGGTCGCAACAGAAGCTTAATGACTTGATTTCAGTGGGGCGCTGGAAGCCAAAAGCTTGAACTAAGCGGCAGATCTATCGAAGCCCTTCCATAGCGAGCCGCAGCGACTTCGGGATGCGCTGCGCCTTTCCGGCTGAAATAAACGCCACGCGTACACGCGCCGTGACTAGGAGATCGTCTCCGCGCCTGCATTCCTGCAGCAACGCAATCGACGCTCCCCTCACCTCTTGCGGGACTGTGACGACGTCAAGCAGGTCATCCAAGACCGCCGGTTTTAGAAAATCGATCGTCATGGAGCGGACAACGAAGGCAAAGCCGGGCGCATCTTTCTTGGCTTCTCTGAGTAGCGCTTGCTGAGTGGTTCCGAGCAGGCGCAAGTAGTTCGTTCTACCGCGTTCCATGAAGCGCAAAAAATTTGCGTGATAAACAATCTGACCGGAGTCAGTATCTTCGAAATAGACGCGGACCTGCATATGATGGCCGCCGTCGCGAATTTCGCCATCAAGAGAAGCTGTCACAGTGCGGTTTCCTTACTGCCGTTCTGGGACGAATTGTCTTGCACAGAGGCGCGTTCCGCAGCAAGTGCCAATGGGTTTGGTGCGTGCAGGTTGAGGCTGCCCGGCGCAAGGCCGGTCGGAGACCGGTTGCTTTGCGAGAAGCCGGCACCCCCTATCCAGATTTCGGGCAAGTCCCGCACGCACGGATGGTTTGCAGAGCTCTTATCGCTGCTCAGCAATCCCCGAGGACCGAGGTCGCCCCACTGGCAAGCGCCTTGATCTCCGCGTACATCTCCGCTTCGCAGGAAAAAGTCGGGATTGCCCGGCAGTGCGGATTGTTCAGCAAGCAGTCCTATTCCGCGAATCCTACCATTCTTAGCAATTGTTAAATTCCGGCCGGTCAGCCATCGCGGCTGGATATTCCAGGTGAGATGGTCATGGAGATCGATGAAACCGGGCAGAATGATCCACGGTACCTTGACCGAAGAGTCGGCCGCGCCGATGCTCTGCGCCCGAGCTCGTCGCTCGGTACGACACGCACCGCGCCTGGCAAGTCCGCGCCGAGCGCTGCCAATAGATCGAAGTCGCTCCGTGGCCACCGCGCCGCAAGAAAGCGACGAGTTCATTTGCATATCCGTCACGTGCCGGGACGCTGCCTTCATGAGCCGGGCGATTCGGTCGTAAGGTGGCCGTTGGAGCAGATGTTCGAGTTCGGCATGAGAGGCCGCCAACGTCATTCAACATTCCGCGTTGTCGTGTTCAGCCGTGTCCGGCTGAAGACGTTAATGTCCGGGACCAGACACTGAGACGCGAGTATTCCGTCGGTGGACACGAAGCACATGGTTTTGCCCTCTTCAAGCCAGGCTCGCAAATGTCTTTAGTGGCACGTGTATTGCTGGGACACCGTAAATGGATCCGCACGACCATGACGATCTCGCATTCGCCGGCCCAGGAGTTCAAATGAAACTTGCTCGACTCAATGCCTTGGACCTGCGCTATTGAGTGCGGTCCCGCCTAAAGCTTTGCCGCGTCCCTCGCGGGTGCCGCTGTCGTTCTTCGCGTCGGGTAACTCTCAAGACCACCAGACACGACTAGCATTGAGCGCGCTTACTCCCGAGCAAATCCGAACCAGTGTGACACGTTTGGGCGGCTCTGTGTCGAATGCATGCAGCGGCATGCGAATGTTGGCGTCGGACCGGGAGGAAACCAAATCAAGCTTGGTCTCGAGCAATGGCCGCTTCCTGTCGAAGAGGGGAGCGGACAGAAGTTGTTCAATGGCACGCTGGAGCAGATCGAGCTCGGCGCCCGACCCGGCGCGGGTCACACTCGAAGGTGGAGCACCATTTTCTCCATAGTATTCGCACTCCTCAGCCCCTGAAGTCTTTCTCGGTGCCGTTTCGCAACGCCCGAAGGACATTCGGCCACGGCATCTGTCTTCCTCGCCGAACCATAATCATCCCGCGTGTCCCCGAGCGGATGGCGACACTCGGTCTGCTCTACGGTGGTTGCGTCGAGTAGGAGCCGACAAATCCGCGTCTGATCGAATTGCACGACTTCAGTATCGAGCCCGAGCTTAAGAGCGCGATGTGACACGAGCAACGAAGCTGCCATCGGGCCTTGCCTTCACAAGAAAGCTAGAGGAGTTTAAAAAAATGCGTGCGCCGTCCTATTCCGAGGCCTTGGAATTCGCGATCGACCGCTCGTACGACATTAACCTTGACATGTTGAGGTCACGGAATTTGCACCTTGACATGCACAACGATTATCTTGTCGGCACATATCCGCCTCTCAAGGCAATGGGCGACCTGAATGCCGAAAAGTTGTTGCTTCAGGTTTCGTCGTCAATTGATCTCTATTTTCACATCCCCTTCTGTGATCAGTATTGTACCTTTTGCCACTTCGCCAAGGAAATCAATCCATCTTCCGGGCGAGTGGAGCGCTATCTGGCGGCTTTAGATAAAGAGATGAGTTGGTCGGACGCAGCGCTCGGTGGCAGAGCTGTTGAGACTGCTTTTTTTGGAGGCGGCACTCCCTCGTTCTTAACCAACCGTCAACTCGAAACGCTATTTGGCATGATTAGCCGGCGCTTTGACTTGTCTAAGTCGGAAGTGAGTTTCGAATTGCATCCCTCTCTTGCAAAGCAAGCGGACGCTGCAGATCGCATATCCACACTGCTTAAAGCCGGCGTAAACCGCTTCGTATTGGGCGTTCAGAGTCTAGATCCGAGCATTTTACGCATATTGAACCGCGGGCACCACGTGGACGAGGTAGTACAACTAGTAAAGTTACTGAATGAGATGGGCGTTCAGAATCTGTCGCTTGATCTCATGTATGGGTTGCCGCAGCAAACGCTCCGGAGCTGGTACGACTCACTTATCGGCTTACTGGATATGGGAATAGAGAAGTTCAATGTATTCCCATTGATGTTTAAATCTACAGACCCCGTAGCCCGCCATTTGGCTAGGGGACGATATCAATTTGCCGGGGCTAAGGAGCGCATTATCATGCATTTTATGGCCGAGCACATCCTCACGAAACTCGGCTATCGCCATGGGCCGATTTTCTATTGGAGTAAGCAGTCGCAGCCGCACTCAATTCAACAGAGCCGCAAATACGATTCCTGGAACGACAATAATCTGGTCCCGTTTGGGGTTGCCGGGTTTGGTTACATGAGCCAGTGCCAGTTCTATAACGAGGCAGATTTAGATCGCTACCTATATAGGGTTGAGGCGGGCGAGAAGCCTGTGTGGAAGGGTGTTGTCCTGTCGCAAGATGATCTCATGCGCAGAACGGTAATGTTTGCCCTGCGTAGCAGTGGGGTGTTGCTCTCCCGCTTCGAGCGGGAGTTTGGGGTTTCCATTGAGAAATGCTTTGGCCGCGAGCTTGAACTCTTGAATGAGGCAGGACTCATCTGCATTTCGAACGGCCTGCTTTCGCTAACTGCCGCCGGCACTATCAATTCGGGCGCCGTATCGCTGCTATTTTTCTCGAACAATATACTCGAGCGGGTCGCGTACAACGACAGTAGGATAATAGACAAACGAACTGATCTGCTCGAAAAGCACGATTACTCACCGGCCGCACGATACGGGTCAAGTGCCGAAATGCAAGTTGCGTTTCGATGAAGTCGCGTGCGCGCTCATTTATGGTCGCTCCTTTTTCCGTTTCCACCCCGCAAGGCTCGCCCTCCCAGGCGGAGGACATATTTTCGCATCTGTCCGATAGCATTGATCGCCGGCACCGAGAACGCCCGCTTGGGCTTGTCAGCAATTTTGTCGCCGATCAACTGCCGCACTGCATTGCGGAGATCAAATGCAGTGAACGACCAGATGAAGCGGTTAAGGCTCTTGGGCGTAATATCAACGCGATGATTGCGGAGGCGGACTATGAAGCGCAGCTGCTAAGTCTGCCGCAGTCGGAATTCGAGATCGCTAAGACAGACATCCAATATCTCGTAAATTGTGCTTATCAGATGTCTGCGTTTGCCGGCCTTCATCCCGTGGACGCCGAGCTGACGGTGGGAGATGTACTGATCCGCCTTGCGCGCTCGACTTGTCAACGGCGGCCTGGCATTGAGGTCCTCTCCTATGAAGATATGATCCTTACGAATCCGCTGCAGAACGATCCACGCGTATACTGCCTCGGCGCGGCCGGCGTCGAGGAGCGAGATTTTTGCTTGGGCCACCAGATCATCGAGAGCGAATTGCAGTCAGCAATGGACGCTCTGCTCAAGTTGCGTGATGTGGCCGACGTGGATGCGGGGCAATGTCTTGCGACATGCCTGGAGCGCCTTGAGTCAGCAAACAATGTTCTGACGCGCTTTTATGAACATATGTCGCCGGACTTATTTGGCCAATTTCGTGTGTTTTACGGAAAGAATCCTTATAAGAATACGCTTGGTCCAAGCGGCCGCTTCTCGGCCCGTATCGTGGCGGTCTCGGTGCTACTGGTCGGTGAAGAACTCTTCCACCACAAACCGCAATTTTATAGGGATCTGTACCGGCTGTCCGAATATTATCCGCAGAGATGCATTCACGAGGTATTCCGCTGGCTGTCGTCAGGCAAAGGGAGTGCACCGCTCAAGCCAGGTTGGCTAAAGGGGAAAGCGGACTTTCCCAGGGTTGCGACCATTTCGCCAGTCGTGGAGCATCACGGCGGCGAAATCGGAACGCTGCGCACGTCCTGTGTTTGTGCACTGGATCGGTTTACCCGGATGCATCGTAGTACGGCCTTAAAATATACGGTTGAGCCGGGTCGTCCAGTTGTCGGAGTTGAGGTATCGGAAAGTGTTGAGGCTGTCCTTTCTCAGCGGCTGTTGACAGAGGCGCGCCCGTAAGCCGACGGTGGTCTCTGCGTGGCTAAAAACAAAGGCGCAGGCGTCCGCCACCGGTCGAGAGGTAATAGTCGATGTCTCAAGACGAACTGATCCTTCGTCGGTTCGAGTCCGGGGATAGCGATGATGCATGGCATCTGCACAGAAGCGCATCGCAGGATGTTGGTGTGTGTGGCCCGGAAGGGGCTTGGGAGGATGATTTACGCAATATCGGGGAAGTATACATCGCCTCGGGCGGTGACTTCGTAGTTGCGCATATTGGTCCCCGGTTCGCTGCCATGGGTGGGCTGAAACCTTTTGATGATGATGTCGCAGAACTAAAACGTATGCGGGTCGACCCCGTCTTTCAGCGACGAGGGTTTGGAAGGAGGGTTCTTCGTGAATTGGAGTCGCGAGCTGTTGCTCTCGGTTTCAAGTGGATAATGCTCGATACAACAACGATCCAAGTAGGGGCCCAAAGACTTTATGAGAGCGCTGGCTATGTTCGCCGCAGGGAAGGGATGTTGCACGGATATGCAGTGATCTTCTACGAGAAGCGGCTCATTTGGCCAGGAATGACCCCCGCTGAGCAAATGAGGTTGTGAGACCGGACAATCCAGTGAAGCTCTACGGACGCGCAACGAGCACAGATTCAATCACTTGCCCCCTGACTAGCCGAAATGCCCAATCTCGCTCCTTGGGAATGACGTGGAATGCGCTCAGATAAAACCGTATCATCCGCGAGAACTTTCTCATTAAGCTTCGCGAGATCTGCGATCGGAATGAATCGTGTCACTGTAGCTGACAAGGACGTGAAGGTTTCGCGACCGATAGGCCTCGAACGCACGCACAAACTCACGTCTGGCCGAGCCAGCGTTGCATTCAAAACGAGAGCTGATACGGTGCGCCAGCGGCGGATAGGCGAAGACGCTCTGGAGTGTCGTGGGCTCGCGACGTGAGCCTTGCCAGCCGGCATACAAATCCACCTCGATTCAACCGCAACATTCTGTTGCGTATGGAATCCAAAAGTCCGCTCTTGGCGATGCGGGGTGGTGGATGCACGGGCGCGTCCAATCGCCCCCTACCAGCTTGTGGTGGTCGCCCTTCCAGATCGTGATGCTACTCGGGCGTATCGACCGGTTGCGTGCCGTAGCGCTCGCAGGCTCTCAACCAAGGACCCAGCTCGCACCCTTCTGGATCACGATCGAGCACCAAACCTGCATCAAGCAGCTGCGGATCGGGTCTCACCAGCTTCGTGGTGCTCACGCCCGTATTCGGGTCAACTGCCATTCGGTAGTCTCGTTCAAGCAGCTCTCGCAGGCGCTCGATGCGAGCGAACCGGAATGGATGGACCGGTTTAATCATCGGGCCAGGCTCCTCGGGTCGAATGCGAACAATTGGATGATGAAAATGACGGCGGGCGACGGGTTACGTTCATGAGTCGAGCTGTCGGTTCTCCGCCGAATGCCAGTCCGCGCCGTAGAGGCGGATCATCTCCCGACGGGACCGCTCGATGAAGATGCGCTCAACGCAAAAGCCGGTTGTCACTGAAGCCGCCAGCGCAAGGCCGCAGACCATATAGTCATTCATGAAATTCCAAAACATGTTGCAGCCGGCAACTCCCACAAAAGTAAGTGCCATGACCGTATTGCGAAATGCCTTAACCATGTTGCCCCCAGTCAGTGGGAACTTTACCATTGCAACCATGGCGATTAGCAGCGTTTGTCCTTGTTAGGCGCCGTCTTTCTGCTCGATCGGCCTGGGTCCGCCCGCGCTGTCGACGGCCGTGGGTTCCCCATTGCCCGGCGCAGCTCATTCGATCGCGTCGGAGTCCTGGCGCGGATTGCCCGATCCGATACAGCTCGTGGACAATGACCTCTACTCTCCGCATCTCCTCCGACGACCACAGGCGTGGCACATCAAAATAACCGAGCACCGGCTCGGCGCTCGGCCGCCCAGGCGAACCGATTCGAGGATGAGAAGCGCCGAGGGCTCGACAGGGTCGGCTACGCCGCGATCCAGCGTGATTTCGGGTATATGCGCCGCATTCCTATGCCGAACGCGAGATAATGGCAGTGAATATGACCTCAAGTTGTATCACGCTAGATGATCCACGTTGCGACCTTTAAGTGACCTCTTTTGGGGCTTAAATATGAAGAGACTTCTGGGACTCTTGCTGCTCGCCCATTCCTTCTTCCTTTCCGCCGAGGCCATCGCACAGGGGCTTCCTGCCCCCTCGTACTGGAAGAATGAACGAGGTTCAGAACTTTTTGTTTGGTCCGCCAATAGCGGGGCAATACAAGGGACTTTCACAAACCATGCTCAAGGGTTTGCGTGCCAGGGCATTCCATATCCTGCATCGGGAGCCGTTAGCCCTGCTGGCTTGTATTTTGTTGTTACCTTTGCCCAGTGCAATTCCTTCACCCGGTGGGTTGGAAAGCTCAACGGGTCTCAAATGCCGACCTCATGGACGCTGTTCTACGTTGACAAGAACGGCAAGCCCGGCAAGTTGAGGGGTGCCGATACATTCACGCGCGTATGGTAGTTTTCAATCTTCTTGCTCTGTCGTGACCTTTGATTGGAAACTCACTCTCGCGAGTTTTTGGCTGCGTCTCTTCGGGAAATGTGGGCTCGCGTTCGTGGAGCACTGGCCTGTCCAGGATCAGCTTCGATGCTGGACAGCCGGCAAGTCGTGCCGAACGGCCCGGGAAAAACATCAAAGGGCCTCTCCCGAAATCCGAAAGGACATTCTGAATTTGCGTCCGAATCGCGGGACGATCCGTGCACTACCGTTACTTTTCAGGTCCTTGTTTTGAAGCCGAGCGCGGGCTCCGGCAGATGCCGCTAACATCTGCGGCGGTCGCGTTGCCTGAGTTTGGTTGACGACGTGAATTTTCAGCTCTCGATACCTAGAATTCTCACGCAGCGCGATTCGCAGGCTTCGCCGCCGGAAGTAGCCAAGGGCGCGCTCGGTCTAACCGTTCCGCGAAGCTGCTTGCTATTGCCGGTTCATTGCGCGGCGACAAGATCGCACGTTGGCAACGAGTACGGACTTGATCCCTCTCTAGCATTAGGTAGATCGCCCTCATTTGGAATTAGAGATACTTAGTGACGACTGGCATCGCAAAGTGGTTTAACGCGACCCAGGCTATAGTTTTATCAAGCTGGATTAATGGCGGAGCCGACGTTTTCGTGCACACAGGGCGGTCGAGAAGGCCGGCTATACCGATCTTGCAGAGGGGGCCTTGATCAGGTTAGAGATCAAGACTGGCAGCTCAGGCAAGGTATCCGCAGAAAATCTGCGTACAGGATCATTCGCGCTATCAGCTACGTGACGCGTCAACAGTGATTCGCCTAGGGTGTCAGCATTCTTCGCGCTTACATGCCTCGATCTGACTTCGGCGAAACACTTCAGAGTCGGCAACCTCGCCTGAAGGCGCACATCAGTGTCAATACGCGATCTCGTTTTTTTTCAAAACCATTGTATTTCTCAGGCAAGAAGATTCGCAGCCACAAGATCTTCGGTTGCGGCCCCAACAGACTTGAAGAGAGTGATCTCTTGCTGCGAAAGGCGGCCAGACTTCAAACCATTGGTTAACTCATGAAGATCCCCACAAATCATTGAGGCGTCCCACCGGCCACCCGCAATCGGCTGGAGCAGATCACCGGCTTCTTTGAGGGCACGCATAGTATCTACGAACACGCGGCTGCGGCAAACAGCATCGTCGTCGGTCTCACGCATTTCTGGTGTGAATGCGCCGACGAGATCGAGATGTGTTCCTGGCCTGAGGTGCTGGCCTACGATCAGCGGCTCACGTGACGTGGTGGCGCAGCTAACGATGTCCGCCAACGAGAGAGCGTCCGTCTGATCAGCAGCCGGTTTGGCCTTGAGACCTGATGCTCAAGTGTGTCCGCGAGCTTAGACACGTTGCGCATTGCGCCCCGAGACCAGCACGGCTTCAATCGGCCTAACTGCGCGATGGGCAACGGCCAAATAGGAGGCGAGCCGGCCGGTTACAATCAGCAGCAGCGTGCGGCTGTCGGGGCGTGAGAGATGTCGTCATGCGAGCGCGGAGGCGGCGGCCCTACGCCGATTAGTGAGTGTTTCGCCATCGATCATTGCGCGCGGCCGACCGGTTGCCGTCGAACAGCATGTAAAGCGAGGAAAAGGCGGGAGACCGCATGCCCCCGCTCTTAACACGGTCACCAGCTTCGCGCCGAGTGCCTTGCCCCGCTCCCAAGCCGGCATTGTCAGGAGACGACCTGGGCTTGCAGCGGTACCAACATTATAGCTCTGCCGCACCGGCATCGCTTCTCCGCCGCGCCGCTTAAGGCATCCATCAACCTCGGATAGTTGAGGCCGGCATCTACCTCTGGGACGGAGAAATAACGCGACATGATTTCCTCGTTTTATGCGAAGTTCGGACGAGTTTAGCACCCGTCCCTCCGATGACAGCACGGTCTATACCGCCGCCAAAGAGAGGCCGTCGCCAGCGTTTAGAATTCCGTGTGAAGCTCGACCGAACGTACAGAACACAAAAATCGCTCGCCTCGTAGCAACAGATCGAGGTCAATGGCCGTCAGAGCGCGAAGTTGAGTCATGAGCATGCCGATGACAGTCCCATACTTGGCGAACTCGCTTGGGTAATCAGAACCGGGTCTCCATTAGGTGAACAAGTTGGGACCCCGCGATGTAGAAGGCTTCCCGCGCGGCACGAAAGCGTTGCCGTTCAACGGCAGTGACCGGCAGCGGAAGATCGTTCTCCGCGATCTGCCCCAGAACGTACGAAGCCAACACACTGCCAAAGACTGTGCCAGGTGCGATGCCGCGACCGTTATAACCGCTGAAAGCAACGACGTTGCGGTCGAGCTCGTGAAAGCGCGGCAGGTTGTTCGAGGTCATTCCAATCATGCCGAACCAGCCGGTTTCAAACTCGACATCCTGAAGTCCCGGAAACAGCTTGCGCAACGATCTCTGAGCCCATGCCCGGTGAACGGATGCGCCAATACCCTCAAGGGCACCAACACTGCCAAACACGAGGCGCCCGGAGCGATCCAAGCGAAATGAAGAGAGGACCTCTCGAGTGTCCCACGCTCCCTGCCGTTCAGGCAGGATCGACTTCCTCAGACCATCCGGCAGAGAACCTGTAGCAAAGTTGAAGTAGGGCAGATGGATCTGCTCCCGCCGTACCTGCGACCAAAGTCCTTTACCATAGGCATCCGTCGCAACGATCACCCATTCCGCATCTACCGATCCGCTTTCTGTGCTAATCCTCCAGCGCAGGCCGTTGTGTTGCGCAGTAACAGCCTCGCTCTGTGTGAATATCCTGGCGCCCGCTGCAAGCGCGGCTCTCGCTAGACCGTGCACATAGGCCAGCGGCTGTATCGTCCCGGCGCGCTTATCGAGCAGCGCCCCGCTGTATTCGCCACCGCCCACTTTCCTGCGTGTCTCCTCTGCATTTAGCACTACGACAGGGGCGCCACGCTTCTGCCACTGTTCGGCGCGGGCCTCGATCTCTTGCAAGCCCTTACGTCCGACGGCACAATGCAGGGTACCGGCACGTTCCACTTCACATTCGATGCCATGCTTTTGGATGAGGTCGAACACCTTTTGCGGTCCACGGCCGAGTTGTTCAATCAACCGTTCGCCGAAGGGGGCGCCGAGCGTATCCGGAAGGGTGTCAGGCATCACCCACATGCCCGCGTTAACCAGACCGACGTTCCGGCCCGAACCGCCGAACCCAATTTCGGACGCCTCCAACACCGCGACGCGCGCCCCTCCTTCGGCGAGATGAAGTGCAGACGACAGCCCGGTATATCCAGCGCCAATCACGATCACATCCGCTGCGGTGTCACTGGCGAGGGGAACAGTGTCTGGCGCCGATGGCGCGGTGAGAGCCCACAATCCATGTGATGCTGAATTGTTTCGCATCCAGAAATCCTCCTACTATTCTTGCTTCTTGATCAGCCCAGGTGGCGCTGCAATCAGTGCCGCGCCTAAGGGTCAAGGATGGATACCATTTCGTCGATATGTGCATCGATCCGTTCGAGAACCTGCCCAGGCACGACGTCGCGTTCTGGAAGAACTGACCACTTGTCGCGCACGGCCGCCGCGGTCTCAGCTACAGCCGTCACCACTGCCCCCTCTGGAAGACGGCTGCGGTTCGCGAAATTGCGCCAGCGCTCTGGAGTCAGGGGCTTGAATGACTTTTCGCCCGCAAGGCTCAATGCTAGACCATCTTTCGGGATATACGAAATTGTTGAGAGCACGTCGTAGATTGGCGCCAACGTAGGCCTCCGTCCGTCTCCAGGATACAGTAACGACCAATTCTTGAGATGCATGTCGCCATTGCCCGTGATCGCGGTGAGCGCAAGACGACGGACAAATTCGATCGCGGAATCGAACGAGACACCGCTGTTCAGCGCGGCCGCGATATTGTGATACGCCGCACCGGTATATTTCTCGGACGGATAGCGGCCGAAGACCTGTGCAAAGTCCTCCATATGCACGCGCGCTGCATCGCCACCGCGATCGAAGCGACGGACAAGAAGCACTTTGCCCGTGGACATGGTGTTAAACTCTTCCGGAATGCTGGCGAAATCCGTCTTTTCGACGAGCTCACGTGCAGGCACTTCCATCCCTAGCGCTTCCGCTAAGGCTAGGATCGCGAATTCGTTTTCCGAAAGCCCAATGTGGGTGAGGGAGGGAAATTTCGCGATGTACTGCCCTTGCTCATCGTCGACGGCGAGCGTGATCCCCCCTTCTTTTCCGGTATTTTTGATGACGGAGAGCTTCATCTGGACACCGGCGAGCGAAAAGCGCGCCTTCTTCTTGCCTTCTGATTCTGGCCCGGCCGGAACGGGAACGCCGTCGCTCGGCAACGCTCGTACCGCTCCCGGTAGATTTGTCCCCAGTGCTGCCAAGAGATCGAAGTCGTTTCCAGGTCTTACTGACGCTGCGTGGTGCTTTTCCATTGCTTCGCGCAGTTTCTCTTCGGGCAGCAAGTTCGCGAAGAACGGCGGCAGCGCGCCGCGTATGGGTTTGGGATCCCGGCGGAGGCTGCCATCCGCCGAGCGAAGCGACAGGCTGAAGATCGGAGGGTCGTTCAAGCTCCTATACGCGGGCAAGAGATTGAATGCGCTGTAGTCGCCCGGCGTTCGCACGAGCGTGCCGACGGCAAGATCGTTTAATGAGATGTCGAGCGATTGGATACGTTCAGCCGCGAGGACAGGCTTATTCATGCTCCTCCTCAACATCTGACGTGAACGCAGGATGGTCATCATCGCCCGTAGCTGGCTGTAGCATTGATTGAATAGCCGGTACCATCGCTTGCGGAATCAGCATCATTTCCATGCCAAGGGCGCGAGCAACGTTGACGAGTGTCGTTGCGCGCGCTGCAGCGGCACCCGTTTCAATGTCGCGATAGCGGGGCCTGCTAATGTTCGCCCGGAGGGCGACTTGCTCCTGGGAGAGGCCAGCAGCCCTTCGCGCTCTGCGAAAGTGTAGGCCAAGTTCCTCGAGCAGCGGGTTTGGAGCCGAAGCCATGATATGTTCTCGGATCATTAACACCGAAATGATATGTAAACAGATCATACATCGCAGTCAAGCGAAACGTAAACAGATCTTCTTATCGACAATGATGCTTAAACATATCTTGTTCCAGCGGCAATGTCGTCTGAACTGTTGACCCTGCTGCCAGAATGGCCCTTGGGGCTAATGCGCCTGACGCGATGAAGGAGCCAGATCTTATCGCCAGGTTGACACAGATTCCCATGGCGCTCGCGTGCATTGGGCGCATAGGAATGGCCGCCAGCGAACGAACCGGATCCTGGAACGCGGTGCGTCGCTTTTATGGAACGCCAGTTGAAAGCGGTCGGTAGATGGATCATCGAAGTTCTTCCATGACGCGCCGTCCTAGTGGCGTCGTGCCGAGTCGTTTCCGTGAGGCGCCTTTGGCGCCAAGCAAGTCCGTATTGCCAAATCAATTCCGATGTCCGCCGGCCCGCCTCGATGTAGCTACGAAGCGTCGAACTACCTATCAATTCGTTTTTCATTCTTCGACATGCTTCCCACGACGGCCAATAGCCTGCGGGCGTGACCGGGCCGCTGACGTGGCCACTCGCAGGGCCGCAATGCGAGCGGAGTGGTCTCGGCTAGTACCAGCAACTTTTCTTCTATTCGCGTTGATATCCAATCCTACGACGCGCAATTAACGTGTTCCTATGCAACATCAACCGGAGCATGATGGTCAAATCGGCGGCACTCGACAGGGAAAGTTCGACGACTGCGTTGATTCTCTTGACGTCCCCGCCCAAGAAGCGACCAGGCGAATACACAAGAGCCTCGCTCGCTTCAATCGTGAGAGTTGACGATGGGCCACTTGAAGGAGACGCTCCGCACCATGAAGCGACCTCGGAAGAATCGCGGCATGCCGCCGCCCGCGACGTTCGATATCGATTCGCTGCCGGGCAGCTCAAACTTAACGGCATTAGAAACGGCCGCCGTGATCCGGCGCACGCCTGGAGCCCTGGAGCTATGGCGGCGCAATCCGAACCACCCGCTGAAATGGCGCTACATCGATGGCCGCCCGCTTTACCGAGTTGATGCGGTGCGCGACTATCTGGCCGGACGCGATGAGACAACTAAGTCGTCGCAGCCGCATAATGCTCGCGAAGACGGCCAAGCAATTCGGCCTTGATGGGATCGAGCGGATTCGTCCGCTGCAGGCGCACGACCTTGCCTCCCCGTTTAGCGCCGACCAACTCCGCGATGTAGTCATGAGCAGCTTCGAACGCCATCTTGCGGATGATCCACTGTTCGTCGTGATTGTAGACCTGATCGATCCCGCGCGGCTTTTGCCCGACACACAACCGCTGGATTTCGTTGTCATAGCCGCAGCGTGACATGATGGTTCGCAAGCTGCGCCTTAAGTCATGCATTGTGAACTTGGCGACACCCGCTTCCTTGACCAGGCGGTCGACCAAGTTTGTGAAGCCCGATATCTGGCCGCCGGTCTTCGGTGACGGGAAGACATAGTCCGACGTCGCACGCTGGAAATGTTTTGCGGCCGTAAGCACCTCGTCAACGAGGTGGGTACGCGGCACGTCGTGGTAAACGCCCATCTTGGTCCATGCTGCCTCGAAAGTGATGCGGTCATCCATGACGTGATTTTGCCACTCGATCATGGCTGGCTCGCTGCGGCGCGGGCCGCCAAGTAGGCACATTCGTGTCAATAGCCCAAACGTCCCAAGCTTGCCGGATGCGTGCCAGACTTTGATGATCTCCTCGTCGGGCAGCGCCCGGCCCTTCGTTCGGCGCCCGACCCGCTGCGCGCGCGTCTCCTTGGGCACGCGATAGCCGGCGAGCACGTTGTGCTCGACGTAGCCTTCGCCGACGCACCATTCGAGGAACGTGTGCGTGTGCTTGCGCAAGTCCTTTGCTGCGCCGCGCTTGCCGGTCTTGCCGATCCTGTCCACCGCCGCCATGATTTGCCGTCGCGTGAGCTCGGCGATGGCGAGGTCGAAATGATCTTTCAGACCGCGTCGGAGTGCCGACATAGCCGGTTTCCAGTTGACGACCTGGCGCCCGGTCAGGGACATTTCGTAGGGGCCATCTTCAACGATCAAGGTCGCCAGTGTCGTGCACTGCCGCTCGGCCAGCGCTTGCCGCTTCGCCTCGCGCTTGCCCTCATTGGGATCGATCCCAATGACCACCTCCCCAGCGACGACGGTGGCGGCCCTGCGCGCGGCCTTCTCATTGAATTTGGGCCATGCACCCAGCGTCTTGCGTTGGGTGCCTTTCGTCCCAGGCTTTGTGAACATGAAGACCCAGGTCCTGCCACCCGTCGCGCGCATCCTGATCGCGAGCCCCGGCTGCTCTGTGTCGTGCAGATAGTGCTGCGATTTGCCCGGCGGCAGCGTCGCCGCACGGATGGCCGCGTCAGTGAGTCTCAGGTAGTTCGTCGTTCCTTCAGCTCTGAGAGATTCTTTACTCTTTTCCATCGTTTGTGCTCTCGCTCCTTGCGCCCTGAGACGGGTCGCGGCGATCCTAGAAGAAATGGACCACAAGCCATTGCCTTCGCGTTCCCAGTTAATGTGCCCTAAGGGAAATCCTCTGAAGGGCACAGCAGGGACATACAACATGTGGTAAGGCCAACCGAGGCCACGGATGGTCCAATATGGCCACAAGTCCTTACCTTACAAGGACTTTTGCAACAAAACTATGGCTGGATTAGGTTGGCTACAGTCCACCAGTTGTGGTTCACACGGGAGAGGTCCAAGGTTCGATCCCTTGTGCGCCCACCATTCACCTTCCTGAACCATAATTTGCTGCGGAAGATAACCGACGCTCGGCGGCTGTCTTCACCCGTCCAAATCAAAAACAGCGAAAACAACCCCATGCACAGTAGCCGACCTCAGTCGGATCAATGAGTTACGGGATTGCGACTTTTCCGAAATAGAATTTGACTCGTCGGGCAAAACACCGGCATGATGGCATCATCGCGGGGACCTGAAGCGCGATCGCATCAAGCTTCACGCAACCCGCGCCGGTCGCCAGGCTGCGTACAAACCGACCAGGGTGCCGATAATAACCAGCGCTGCGGCCAGCAGCAGCTGCAATTCTCCATCGTCCGTGGTGCCTACGGACGACACAAGTCTGGTCACCACGACGAACAGAATGCCCACGGAGGCTGCTGCACCCACGCCGAGATAGGCGAGCTCGCGCGTCAGCTTGCGGCCGAGGAGTCCGAGTGCCGTGAAATACATCGCGCAGGCGTTAGGATGAACGAACAGCGCAATGCGCGCGTAAGGACCGTAGGCGTCGAGGAGGGACTCACACCGGTTCAGTGCCGCCTTTGAGGCAACTCGCTGCAACAGCGGTCTGAAAAAACGAGCCTGTCCGTAACTCAGGACGGCGCCCAGGATGATGGCCAGCCATGCCACGATGAAAACGGAGACGTCCGCGGGCTTCGGATTGAGCGCCACGGACATCAAGATGAGAGCGGTTCCGGGGAAATAGCCAAAATACGGGAAGACCGCCTCCAGCAGCACGCAGACGAATATGAAAGCCGGAAACCACGCCGAACCGGTCGCATCCTGGACGATGGCGTTCAGGTCGAAGAGGTTTGTCCTGTACAGGACGAGGTACATGCACATGGCCAACCCGGCCAGCGCGTAAAACGGCAATGCTCCCGATAGAAACCGCCTCATCCAGCTATCGCGCCTTGTTGCGCGGACACAGCGGAAACCATCGATAAACGCCCCCTACCCAATCGACAAAATCTCGATCTCCTGCGCACCGGACCCCACGACATCCCCGACCGCCTTCCCCATCAACGACTTCGCCACCGGTGCCACGAATGAGATCGTGCCGGCCTTGGGATCGGCTTCGTCCTCGCCGACGATGCGATAGGTTTGCACGCGGCCATCGGCGCGGCTGAAGGTCACCGTGCTGCCGAAGGCGACGACATCGGTCGAGGCCGGGGCGGGAATGACCTGCGCCGTGCGCAGCCGTTCGGTGAGATAGCGGGCGTCACGCAAGGGCACCGCCGACTGCCGGCGCTTTTCGTTGACGTCCTCGATGGCTTGCGCGGCTTCATAGGCCTCGCGCGCGTCCTGAAGCTGCTTTTGCAATGCCTGCAAGCCTGCTTCCGTCACGAGGTTTGGATGCGGCGAGATCGGCCGATCCGGCAACAGCGTCTCGGCGGCGGTTTCCGCGCTCTCTTCCTTGGTAAAGGCAACGCTCAAGTCGAAAATCCTGTCGAACTGTTCGGGCTCACGGCCCGCGCCTTCGCGCCGCAAGCAATCGCGGCGGGCAGAAGCTGGCGATCATCCCGGATCATATCTCAAGTACGACGAAACGGCGCAGCTTGAAAACGATGTCCGGCATGGCCTGCCGGAACCGCGTGGCATCCCGGAACGTGGTCGAGAACGGCGCGAAGGTGATCATCGCGTTCCAGTGCCTGTAGCCGTAGACCGTGACGGAGGCGCCGGTCGCCGGAAAATTCTCGAGCTTGCGCAACTCACCCAGGACGAGATCGGCGATCGCTTCAGCAGGCAGCAACTGCTTGCCATCAGGTGTCGTGGCGATCTTCGCTGGCGGCTCGACTGGCTTCGCGGGGGCCAGCGCCGCATCGGGCGCGTTCTCGGAATTTGTTTCGGGCTTGCCCTCGAGGTTGGCCGGCGGCGTATCGGCGGCGGGCGGCTCGACCAGCTCAAATCCGTTCGTCGGCGCGGTCGGCGGCGGAACCTCGATGAGCGGCGGCGGCGCAATGCTTTCTGCGGCGCGCCTGTTGCCTCCCAGGATGCTGCTGATCATGGCCACGAGGCCAGCATCCTTCACGTCGTCACTCATTACTCCCCCCAGGCTTCGACCTACTCTAGCACCGCTCGCGCGGACCGCCACTGGGGATGTATGGCCGGATTCCGTCCGGCCAAGATCCTATTTCACGTGATGGCATTGGCGGGGCGATGCCCGATCACGCCGCGCTGCCGTGCGATCCGTCACTGCTTATCGAACGGAATGTATTGTTGGTATTGCTTCGGCACCGAGCTGCGGTAGCGCGCGGGCACCGTGCCGCTGTCGACCGAGTGATCGATCTCCTGCTGCCGCGTCATCTTCTTCTTCGCCGGCTTCTTCGACGCACTCTTCTTGGAGTCGGTCGGCTGGCTGGAGGTGTCGTTGGTTGCGCCCGGCGCTGCCGGCGTCGCTGCCGGCGCGGCGGTTGTCGCCGCAGGCGCCGCGGTTCCGGCGGCGGCTGGTGCGCCCTGCGCCAACGCGAGCGGTGTCTGCATGAGAAGCGCCAGCGCTGCTGTCGCAGCCAGCAAGTATGATTTCTGCATTAGAACCTCCAAAATACCTGATCCGAATAAGGCAAGCGTATTTCTGCGGGATCGACGCGTGCAAGTCCGTTCACGATGGGCTCGAACCCCATGGTGAACTGTGGCCGAGATCACATTGCCGGCAGCAGGCTGCGTCATGATGCGCCTTGTCGCGAACGCAAAGCATTCTGGCGACACCAATACAGGCATGACTGCGCAACAGACGAGCCAGGCTCGCTGACATTCCCACCCACTCGCTCTCGAAGGAGACTGACATGCGTCGCACGATCCTCACTCTCGCATCGCTCGCGGCCCTGCTCGCCGTAGCATCCCCGGCAGCCCAGGCACATCCTGCGAACGATCGATATTGCATCCAGGGCCGCTCGTGGGGCTATCCCGGCAATTGCCAGTTCGCCAGCTATCAGCAGTGCCTCGCTACCGCCTCCGGCACGTCGTCCTATTGCGGCATCAACCCGCGCTACGCGTTCTCGCAGCAGCGCGACTACTGACGAATTGGCGGCGTGCGCGTATGACGCGCGCGCCGCCACAATTTTTGCGTGAAGACGACCCGCTTCGCCGACGTGCCGGCGAATTGAAACTGTGCGAAGCCGCTTGCGTCCGTCGATGACGAGAATGTTATCCGTCATCAGCACCGAGAAATTCACGATGCGCAGCCGTGGCTTGCGGGCCAAGGCGCACCTTCCGAAAATTTCGATACCGGGCAATTGTGATCCATCTCGCTCGTGGCAGGCGTGATCGCGCCTAGGCTGCAAACTCCAGCGCGAGAAACCTTAGCCCGATCTTTCCATTCGACTTTTCAGGAAGGTGTTTCAATGAGCAGCCGCCACGCAATTGTTCCGCGCGGTCTGAACGCAACGCGTTCGCCGCTTTCGCAAGGCCGCTTCGGCCGCATGTTCCGCAAGCTCGCACCGGCCAAATTCGGCCCGAACGATTCCAACACGATCGCAAACCTGTCGGCGCTCGCCGACAAGATGGTCGCCGGCTTCGACGGGCCGAAGGACGGACCGGACGCGGAAGAGAGCGGCATTCCCTCGCTCTACACTTATTTCGGCCAGTTCATCGACCACGACATCACCTTCGATCCGGTCAGCTCGCTGACCAAGCAGCAGGACCCCGACGGTCTCGTCGATTTCCGCACGCCGTCGCTCGACATGGACAATGTCTACGGCCGCGGTCCGAACGACCAGCCCTACATGTATGACGGCATCAAGTTCCGCCTCGGCGAAAAGGTCACCGGCGCGGGCGTGCCCGATGCGGTCGATTTGCCGCGCTTCAAGGGCCGCGCGCTGATCGGCGACCCCGCAACGACGAGAACAGCATCGTCTCGCAATTCCAGGCCTTGATGCTGCGCTTTCACAACCGCATGGTCGACGACAATGACAGCCTGTCGTTCGAAGACGTGCAGCAGCGCGTTCGATTCCACTATCAGTATGTGGTGCTGAACGACTTCCTGCCGCGCATCGTCCACGCCAGCGTGCTGGACCAGCTGAAGACCGCGGGTCACTACGATCGCAGCAAGCTCGCTTACTACCATTGGAAGACCTATCCGTTCATGCCGGTCGAGTTCTCGGTCGCGGCCTACCGGCTCGGGCACTCCATGATCCGCCCTGGATACCGGCTGAACGACGCGGCCAACATGCTGCTGCAGATCTTCCCCGATCCCAACAATCCCGACCACAACGCACTGACCGGCTTCCGCGCCATGGGACCGGGACGCGCCATGGACTGGGGCCGCTTCATCGATCTCGACACGCGCCCCTACGGGGTCGAGGACGTCGACACCAATCCCGACAACAAGAGGCGGCTGCAGTTTGCCTATCGCATCGATGCCTCGCTGGTGGACCCGCTGCGCAAGCTGCCGCCGGAAGTCGCGTCCAATCCGGCGTCGCTGGCGCTGCGCAATCTCGAGCGCAGCTGGCGGCTCGGACTGCCGTCGGGCCAGGCCGTCGCCAGGGCGATGAACCTGACGCCGCTGAGCGACGACGAGATCATCATCGGCAAGGCCGTCGACGAGCCCGGGACGGGCGATCCGCAAGTCAAGATCGCGAGCATCGCGAACGGCGCGTTCGCCGGCAACTGTCCGCTGTGGGCTTACATCCTGGCCGAGGCGCGGCAAAACATGACCGACGTGCCAATCTCCGCGACTGGTGGGCCCGCCACGGTCAAGACACCGCAGCTCGGACCGGTGGGCGGTCGCATCGTCGCCGAAGTCTTCCTCGGCATGATGTTCGGAGATAATTCCTCCGTGCTGTCGCTCGACCCGCAATGGACGCCGGTGACCGGCTCCAGCTTCGCGCTGAAGGACCTCGTCGCCTACGCGCTCGGCCAGGGCGATCCGCTGCATTGAGGGGATGACGGTCGATGATGCAAGGCCGCTCGTCGTGCGAGCGGCCTTGTGACCCACTCGCCTCGACGCGCGGGCGGATGGATCCTGGCAGGCGTGCTTCCCTAACGCAAATCCGTCCGCTTCCTGTTGACTCGCATCGCGAATGGAGAAATCCTTCAACAACGCAATTGCCATTGCCGATCTCAGCAGTACGAACTTCGGCGCCCTCGGTTTTATCGGCGCCATCTGACCAGATTTATTCTGAACAGAAACGGAGGGGCCGATGCGCGCGCTCGCCTTGAGAACCGTCTCTCTTCTCGCCCTCGCTACCTTAGGCTCGATTTCCGGCACGCCCGCCGCACGCGCGGAAGACGGGGCCGATGAGCAATTTGGCAAGGTGCACTTCCAGACTTCCTGCAACGAGGTGGCGCAGCGCCGCTTTGATCGCGGGATGCGTTATCAGCACTCGTTCTGGTACCGGCCCGCAAAGGAAATTTTCGAGGAGACGCTGCAGGCCGATCCGGAATGCGCGATCGCCTATTGGGGCATTGCGCTGAGCCTGCTGTACAATCCGCATTTTGCCGCGCCGAAGGAAAACCTCACCGGAGGGCTCGCCGCGCTGCAGAAGGCGAAGGCACTCGGCGCCAAGAGCGAACGCGAACGCGACTATATCGATGCGCTGCTGGCCTTCTATTCGGGCGACGAAAAGACGACGTTTGGACAGCGTGCGCAGGCCTATCTCAGGGCAACCGAAGCCGTCGCCGCGCGCTATCCCGATGATGACGAGGCGCAGATCGCCTACGCCATTACGCTGAACGTCACGGCGTCACCAAACGACAAGTCCTATGCCAACCAGCTCAAGGGCGCCGCTATCCTGGAGCCGATCTTCAAGCGCCAGCCGCGGCATCCCGGCGTCGCACATTACCTGATCCATCTCTATGACTATCCGGCGATCGCAGAGCAAGGACTCGACGCTGCTAAGCGTTATTCCGAGATCGCGCCGGCGGCACCGCACGCCTTGCATATGCCGTCGCACATCTTCACGCGCGTCGGCTACTGGAACGAATCCATCGACGCCAATAGCCGTTCCGCGAAGGCTGCCAAGGAGGGCAAAGACCCCAGCGAGCAGCTGCATGCCGACGATTATATGGTCTACGCGCTGCTCCAGCTTGCGCAGGACAGCCGAGCCAGCGAGGTCATCGCGGACATGATTGCGACCACTGGCTATGTGCCGGCTGTCCGCGCCGGTCCCTACGCGATAGCAGCCAGCCAAGCGCGCTATATGGTCGAGCGCGGTGATTGGCAGGGCGCCGCCGCGCTGAAGGTCGAGCCGAGCCGGTTTGCCTATGTCGATGCGATCACCTATTTCGCCCGCGCCCTTGGCGCCGCGCGCTCCGGCAATGCAGACGCGGCAACGGCGGACATCGCCAAGCTGGCGGAGTTGCGGGACAAGCTGCAGCAGGACAAGGACGCCTATTGGGCCGAAATCGTGGACATTCAGCGGCAGGTCGCTACAGCCTGGCAGCTCAACGCCCTGGGGAAGCAGGCGGATGCGTTGGAAGCGATGCGCCTTGCCGCCGATGCCGAAGACAAGACCGAAAAATCCATCGTGACGCCGGGTCCACTTGCCCCCGCACGCGAGCTTTACGGGACCATGCTGCTCGAACGCGGCATGGCGACGGAGGCATTGGTCGCGTTCGAAAGCACCATGCGCAAGGAGCCGAACCGATTTGGCGCGACGATCGGCGCCGCTCACGCGGCCGAGAAAGCGGGGGATCCTGTGAAGGCCCGCCAGTACTACGCGAAAGTCGTCGAAACCGCGAGAAATGGCGACTCATCGCGAGAGGACCTCGCGGCCGCACGAAAGTTGATGGCTCAGAATTAGCAAAGATGTCGCGGCAACTTCCATGCGCCTGACAAGCAAGCTCGTTGCAACCAGCGCAGCCATCGCACTGTTCTGCTCAGCCACAGCGCTCTGGATATTGCGATCCGGTGAACCGGCACGCGCAACAGCGACCTCCGGCGAGGTTCGCCCAGTGTGGACGGAAATCGACTGGCCTTTCGGTGCGGATCCCTGGGGGAAAGGAAAAGCGTTCCGCTGCAAGGCCGCGGATTGCGGCGGCGAAGTCCAGCTCTACGTTCGCGCCAAGCTCGGCTTTTGCAATTGCGCCACCGGCATTGCCGATGACGGCGACCTCGAGCAGATGGGCGACCTGGCGCTGATTGGGAAGGCAACGCCGACGGCCGCCGGCCGAGAGATCCTTGTCGGTCCAATGCGCGGCCGCAGCCGGGCATATCGCGTCGAGGGGAACGCCAAGGCCGCGCTCTCACTCGCCTTCAATCAACGCTGCGACATGGTGGCCGCGACGGCTTTGCTCGCACCGGGCGCCACCGCGTCGCTCGAGCCGGCGGTGCTGGCGTTCCTCAATAGCGACCGCATGCTGAAATGGGCCGAGATCGCGCTTGGGCTATGACTCAAGGGAATAGCTGAATTAAAGGCGACAATTCGGCACACGCCTTAACGCGCCATCCCGAGGCCGACCTCCTCCAGCCGCGTGGCGAACCAGCGCGACAGCGGCTGATCGAGGACGCCGCTGACATAGACTTCCGAGATCGTCACGTTGTCCTTGTCCAGCACCAGCAGCACGCCGATCCAAAAGGCGAACCAGACATGCGCATCGGTCAACGCCATCAGCTTGTGCTGGTCGTGGTCGAGCGCGGTGTGATTGCTGGCCTTGCGGATCTCCATGGTGAGCAAATTGTTCGGGATCTCGCGCTGATGCACCACGACGTCAGGGTAGATCGACTTGCCCAGATGATCGTCGGTCGAGATGATGGTGCCGTGCGGCAGATGCAGCGTACGCTCGCCTAGCCGGTCGTAGTTGCAATCGACCGACCAGCCGCAGAACTGCTTCTCCAGATGCACGGCGAAGCGGTGCGTGATGGCACGCTCGCCGATGTCCTTCTCGAACAGGAATGTTTCGTGTGCGTAGAAGTCCCGGAGTGCCGCGATCACCTTGTTCAGCTCGGTCTGCATCTTGCCCCCGGCCCTCGGCGCTCCTGATGCGGTGCCCTACATCTGGACTTCGATCAGCCGCGGTCCGGGCTCGGCGACGGCCTCGGCCAGCGCCTTGTTGAACTCGTCCGCGTTGGTGACGGCGCGGCCGGGCACGCCCATGCCCTTGGCCAGTGCCACGAAATCCAGCGTCGGCCGGTCGAGCCGCAGCATGTCGTTGGCGCGCTGTCCGGGCTCGCCGGCGCCGACATTGTCGAACTCGCCGCGCAGGATCTGGTAGATGCGGTTGGCGAACACGATGGTGACGATGTTGAGGTTTTCTCTCGCCTGCGTCCACAGCGACTGGATCGTGTACATCGCGCTGCCGTCGCCGACCATGCAGATCACCTTGCGGTCCGGGCAGGCGATCGCGGCACCGATCGAGAGCGGCGTCGAGAAGCCGATCGAGCCGCCCATGTTCTGGAGCCAGTCGTGCGGAGCAGCCGCCGCTGTCGGCGGGAAGAAGGCGCGGCCGGTGGTGAGGGATTCGTCGACCAGGATCGCGTTCTCCGGAATCGCATAGGCGATCGATTGCGCGATCGAGGCGTGGGTCAGTGCGCCGGTCGGCTTGAGCAGCTCAGCCGCGGCCTGCGGCTTGACGTCCTTCGCGCTGGCCTTCACCGCGCCGGCGAGCGCTTCCAGTGCAGCGACCGAATTCTCCCCCCAGGAGGTCATGCGATGCACCTCGCAGCCCTCGGGCTTGAGGATGCTCGGCTTGTTCGGATAGGCAAAGAACGCCACGGGATCGTCGGACTCGACCAGCACGATATGGCGGAACCTGGCCAGCATCTGCAGCGCGTTGTCGATCACGTAATGGATGCGGTCGATCGAGAAGCGGCCGCGGCCGCGCGCCATCCTGGGACGGAAGGTCGGGCCCATCACGGTGCAACCGGTCTTGGCGGCGATGCGCTCGGCCAGCGCCAGGCCCTGCTCGCTCAGCGCACTGCCGGTCATCAGCAGCAGCGTGCCCTCGCCGTCGCCGTGCAGGATCTTTGCGGCCTGCTCGACCGCCTGCGGCGAATAGCTCGCGCGCTGCTGCTCGGCCGGAACCTCGGCGATGCCGTCCGCTTCGTTCCAGGCGGTGTCGGCGGGCAGGATCAGGGTCGCGATCTGCGGCGGCGCGCTCTTGGCGGCGGCGATCGCCGCGGCACCGTCGGCGGCGACCGATTTGGAGTCCGGCGAAGTGCGGACCCAGGACGACATCGGCCGGGCCAGGCCCTCGATGTCGGAGGTCAGCGGCGCGTTGTAGTCGATGTGGTAGACGGCGTGCTGGCCGACGATGTTGACGATGCCGGAATTCGCCTTCTTGGCGTTGTGCAGATTGGCAAGGCCGTTGGCAAGACCGGGGCCGAGATGCAGCAGCGTCGAGGCCGGCGTGCCCTTCATGCGGAAATAGCCGTCGGCGGCGCCGGTCACCACGCCTTCGAACAGGCCGAGCACGCAACGCATGCCGGGCACGCGGTCGAGCGCTGCGACAAAATGCATCTCGGAGGTGCCGGGGTTGGAGAAGCAGACGTCGACCCCGCCCTTGACCATCGTCCGCACCAGACTTTCCGCACCGTTCATCCGTCAGCTCCCGCAACCGGCAATGTTCCAACAATCCATCCGATCAATCATTGTTCGCTCGTCTCGTCAAAGCAATAGCCGGCGTCGCCGCCCTGCCCCGCGCGGCGATGCGCTGGTTTGGCTAATACTTTCCGGCAAATTGGCGCGGTTGCCGGTTTGGTAACGCCAACCGTTAAGGATGCCCCGTCTCACGAGGCCGTGGCTTGCGGAAAGCCCGCAAATATGGCCTGTAACTTCAGTTGAATCGATTTTTTGCTGGGGGAACAATGATCCGGTATTTTGCCGCGCCGATTGCCGCCATCGCACTGCTGTCGGCGACCGCCGGCGGCGCCTTCGCCGAGGAGTTCGACTCGCGCGACATCATGGGCGGCGGCCCGAATTTCTTCCGCGGCGGCTCGAGCCCAGTTCCCCGCACCACCGTCATGTATAACGGCAACTACGCCCCGGGCACGATCGTGGTGAACACCTCGGAGCGCCGGCTCTATCTGGTGCTCCAGAACGGCCAGGCCCTGCGCTACGGCATCGGTGTCGGCCGCGACGGCTTCCGCTGGGGCGGCGTGCACCGGATCACCGCCAAGAAGGAATGGCCGGACTGGACGCCGCCGTCACAGATGCTGGCGCGCCGGCCGGACCTGCCGCGTCACATGAAGGGCGGCGTCGAAAATCCGCTCGGTGCGCGCGCGATGTATCTGGGCTCGACACTCTATCGCATCCACGGCTCCAACGAGCCGGAGACGATCGGCCAGGCGGTGTCCTCGGGCTGCTTCCGCATGACCAATGACGACGTCACCGACCTCTACGGCCGCGTCGGGGTCGGCACCACGGTGGTCGTGCTGAACAACTAGCAAGAATCGGCGGCGCGTGGATATGCGGCCTTGTGCGTCGGTTCCGAATACGGCAGCGTCGCCTGGCAATGAGCGCATTGGCCCCGTCTCCGTCCGGCTTTCGCATCGTGCTGCTGGCGCTCGCCACTGTCGCGTTCGCGCCTGACACCGCTACCATCGCCGTCGCGGGCGAATTGCCCGCGATCGCTTCGCGCCAGCGCGCCGAGAAGAAGAGCTTTACCGACGGCGAGATCGTCGACGGCTTTCTGAAGACGGCGTTCGGCGCCGAATACCACCTTGCCGGCCGTGTCGATCGCATCCGCAAGTTCGACGGACCGGTGCGCGTGTTCGCCGAGAGCGATCGCGCCGACCGCAAGGCGCAGCTCGCGAAAGTCGTAGCCGACATCGGCAAGCGCGTGCAACATCTCGACATCGCCATGATCGACTCCAGCGAAGCGGCGAATGTGCGCGTGAAGCTCGTGCGCGACCGCGATCTGTTCCGCACCATCTCGAGCTTCTACGGTGCGGAGAAGGCCCGCGAGATCCGCACCTCGCTCGATCCGCAATGCCTGTCCGGCTTCCGCAAGAACGACAATTTCGAGATCGAGCATTCCGACGTCATCCTCACCGTCGACAACGGCGATTTCACCTTCCTCGACTGCGCCTATGAGGAGCTGCTGCAATCGCTCGGCCCGATCAACGACACCGCCAGCGTGCCCTGGACCATGTTCAACGACAACGTCTCGATGGGCTATTTCGACGTCTATGACCAGTACATCCTCAACCTGCTCTACGATCCCCGCATCAAGGCCGGCATGACCGTGGCTGAGGTCAAGGCGGCGCTGCCCGACGTGCTCACCGATGTACGCATTTGGGTAAGGCGCGTGAACGATCTGAAGGAGTGAGATCGCAAGGGGAGAAGGAAAGCACCGTGGCGCGGCTTTACGCCTTCTTCGCCTTCGACATCAAAAATTGCTGGCGCATCACGTTGTTGCTTCCGTCGTAATATTCGGAGATCAGCGCCTCGAACTCGCTGCGAAAACTCCGCAGCCTGTCCGGCTCGTCCTTGTACTGGGCGACGAGCTTGATCAAAGGCCCGATCGTCGTTTCCATGGTGCGGCGGAAATGCTGCGGGCTGAGTGCGGACGGCGTCATGATGTCCATCTCGAAGGTGATATCCTTCGCTTTCCCTGCGAGACGTTCGGCGACGATCTTCGGATCGCCCCACGACACCGGTGAGGCCACGCCCTCGGGCGGCGGCAGATGGCGGCCGATCAGCGCGAACATCCGGCCGACATAGAGATGCGGCGGCCAGGTGGAGAAGGCGATGGTGCCGCCGGGCTTCAGCACGCGCAGCATCTCGCCGATGGCGACCTTGGGACGCGGCGCGAACATGTGGCCGAACTGGCTGAGCACCACGTCGAACTCGTTGTCGCCATAGGGCAGGCTTTCGGCGTCGCCTTCGGCGAAGTCGACATCGAGATTCGCCAGCTGCGCGTGCTCGCGGGCGCGCTCGAGCAGGACCGGCGACAGGTCGAGACCCCTGACCTTCGCACCGCGGCGCGCCGCCGTGATCGCGGCAACGCCGGTGCCGCATCCGACGTCGAGCAGCATTTGGCCGGTCGCGACCCCGGCGAAGCTCACGAGCTTGGCGGCCGAGGGCGTGGTGAACACTTCCATCGGCGTGAACAGCGACCAGGCTTCCTTCTGGACTGCCTTGAAACCAGCAAACGGGTCTTGGTCGGCCATGGAACTCTCCCTTCGCTCAATGTCAGTTTTTCATGAGGCTGACGACGGATGCCAAAGGTTCAACGCAAGCCCATGACGGCGACGGCTTCGCCTCCCTGGCGGTCCTATTGCACGAGATCGGCAACGATGGTCGCGGCCTTGAGGCCGGTGCCGGTGAGGACCGCGACCGTGGTCTCGGTCGCCTTGATGCTACCGGTGACGGATAGTTTCTCCAGCGCGGCGGCAGCACTTGCGCTGGTCGGCTCGGCGAACAGGCCCTGCCGCGCAAGACGCCGCAGCGCGGCGACGATCTCGTCCTCGGTCAGCGCGACAGTGCCGCCACCGCTCTCGCGCAACGCGCCGATGATCTCGCGCAGGCGCAGCGGATGCTTGATCGCGGTGCCTTCGGCGATGGTCTTGTTCACCTCGCGCGCGACAGGGGTGTCGACGCCGGCCTTGAAGCTTGCATCGATCGGCGAGCAGTTGAGCGGCTGCGCCGCGAACAGGCGCGGCAGCCTGGTGATCTGGCCGGCTTTCAACAGCTCACGGAAACCAAGGGCGCAACCCAAAAGGCTGCTGCCGGCGCCGACGGGCACGATGACGTTGTCGGGGACGCGGAAGCCGAGGTCCTCCCATATCTCATAGGCGAGCGACTTGGTGCCTTCGAGGAAGAACGGTTGCCAATTGTGGCTGGCATAGAAGGTCTGGCTCGACTGCCGGATTGCCTCGGCCTCCGATTCCTCGCGCGGGCCCTCGACCAGCTGCACCGCCGCGCCATAGGCGCGGACCTGCGCGATCTTGGCCGGCGATGTCGAGGCCGGCGCGAGAATCTTCACGCGCATGCCGCCGGCGGCGCCGAGACCCGCCATCGACGAGCCGCCATTGCCGGACGAGTCCTCCAGAATGGCGTCGACGCCGATCTGCCGAAGGAAGGACAGCATCACGGCGGAGCCCCGGTCCTTGAAACTGCCGGTCGGGTTGAACCATTCGAGCTTGAAGAACGGGCGCAGCTCGCCCCAGGCCTGCTGCACCAGTGGCGTGCAGCCTTCGCCGAGCGTGATCGGAGTCTTGATCTCGACCGGCAGCGCCGCCCGGTAGCGCCAGAGCGAACGCGTGCGCGGCTCGATCTCCTCCCGCGACATCCCTGCCCCGGGCGTCACCAGCAGCGGCGTGCGCTCGTCCGAGCACCAGCGCGGCTGGTCCAGCGGATAGAGCTTACCGTTGCGGGGGTCGATGTAGGCGGGGGCGGGCATGGCGGTCTCCAAGGAAGGCGATGCGGCAAAGGCGATCTGTACGTTTTGGTTTGATGACACGTTTTGTCCGGAAACTCGACGCCCGGCACGCCAACCGTGTGGCGCCTCTTGAAAACGTGAAAACCATAATTACTTCATCATCTTACTGCGGTGGCGGAGAGCTCCGCCAGTGCGGTAGCGTGGGACTCGGGCAAGCGCTGCCGGGTCGCGGGACGACAGGAATTTGGCCGCGAACCGCCCCGCCCCCGCGCAGCACGATTAACTTGTCTGTCGCGACTGCCCGCTACAATATGTTGGATTGAGCTCGCGCCGCCGGTGTTCCGCATCGGCAGCGCGACGAGCCAAGGCCCGTCCGAGCGGCGGGCCGTTGGCTTTTTAGGAGTTTGGTCATGAGCCGCGCGAACCGTACCGACCACATCCGCCTCACCTCCCATCCGGAGCCGGGCAGGACAGCCGCCTTCCCGATCCACTGGGGCGCCGCCGACGCACGCACCCGCGGTCCGATCATCGGCACGGTGTCGCGCGCGGGAGATCGCAACGTGATCGGCAGCCATGGCGGCTCCTATGCGATGTACCGCGCGCTCGCGGTGTCCGCCGGCGCGCTCGATCCGATTCGTAGGCCCGACCTCACCAACACGTTTCCCGCGGCGACCATCGGGCCGTTCCCGCAATGGAGCGATCCCGCCAAGATCGTCGCGCTCGATCCCTGGGGGCATCTCGTCGCCGAGAATTTCGGCAAGGACATCGCCGAGGGCATCGACATCAGGCCGAGCATCGCGGTGACGCGCGCGCGGCTGGACCTGCCGGAGATCCGCGAGGCGCTCGCCGCCAAGCGCCTGCGCGCCGACGGCGACGTCGTGCACGCCAATGGCAGCGTGTCGGTGGTGAAGATCGCGATTGATCCGGTCTGGTATCTGCCAGGCCTTGCGGAGCGCTTTGCGACCAACGAGACCGAGCTGCGGCGCACGCTGTTCGAGCAGACCGCCGGCATGTTCCCTGAGCTCGTGACCCGGCCGGACATGAAGGTGTTTCTGCCGCCGATCGGCGGCACCACCGTCTACATGTTCGGCGACGTCACCAAGCTGCCGGACCATCGCACCAAGATCACCTGCCGCGTGCATGACGAGTGCAACGGCTCCGACGTGTTCGGCTCCGATATCTGCACCTGCCGGCCCTACCTCATTCACGGCATCGAGGAATCCGCGCGCGGCGCGCAGGAGGGCGGACTCGGGCTCGTGATCTACAACCGCAAGGAAGGCCGCGCGCTCGGCGAGGTCACGAAGTTCCTGGTCTACAATGCGCGCAAGCGCCAGGAGGACGGCGATGCGGCCGCCGCCTATTTCGAGCGCACCGAATGCGTCGCCGGCGTCCAGGACGCGCGCTTCCAGCAATTGATGCCCGACACCATCCACTGGCTGGGCCTGAAGCGCATCGACCGCTTCCTCTCGATGAGCGACATGAAGCATGACGCTTTGACCTCGCAGGGCATCGACATCGTCGAGCGCGTGCCGATCCCGCCCGAGCTCATTCCCGCCGACGCCTATGTCGAGATCGCCGCGAAGAAGGCCGCCGGCTATTACTCCACCGACATTGCGCCGGAGAAGGACGTCGACGGCGTGGTCGGGCGTTCGCTGGAAAAATACTGATCGATTGATGGCAGACGCTTTGGAATTGCAGGCCCGTTCGCTGCTTAGCGCAGCAGCGGTTCGCGCGCGTGCCGGCGAGATGTTTGGGATCGGTCTGAACGGCGGGCTGACGCATTTCACCATCGATCTCGATCGCATGGATGGCGTTGCCGACGCCGTTCTCGCCGTGACGCGCGAGGCCTATCCGACGCTGGAGATTCCGTTCCATGCGCGCTGGCGGCATTTCGTGCTTGATGGCGTCGACCGTTGGGCGCGGCTCGCGGACGCGACGTCATGGCCCGACCGCGCGGCACGGGCGCGCGCGGAGTTCGACCTTGCCATCGTCAGCGTGCTGCTCGACGCCGGCGCGGGTGCCGCGTGGCGATACCGCGACGCGGTGACGGGACAGAGCATCGGCCGATCCGAGGGACTCGCGATTGCGAGCCTCGACATGTTCGCAAGCGGCCTTTTTTCCCACGATCCCCGCGCGCCCTTCAGGACCGATGCCGACGTGCTCGCGCGACTGCCACTCGCCGCGCTCACTTCGGCCTTTCAGGTGAGCGATGCCAATCCGCTGCTCGGGGTCGAGGGGCGGACCGATCTGCTGCGCCGCTTGGGCAAGCTGGTGGCGGAGCGGGCGGACGTGTTCGGCGCGCACGACACCCCGCGGCCGGGCGGGCTGTTCGATCACATCGCGGCGCAGGCGAAGGGCGGCGCGGTTCCCGCGCCCGCGATTCTCTCGGCGGTGCTGAATCAGCTCGGACCGATCTGGCCGTCGCGGCTGGAGCTTGCCGGGATTCCGCTCGGCGATTGCTGGCGCCACCCGGCGATCAAGGCCGATGACGCTACCGCGGGCCTTGTGCCCCTGCACAAGCTGTCGCAATGGCTGAGCTATTCGTTGATTGAGCCGCTGCAGCGCGCCGGATTCGACGTCACCGACATCGACGGCCTGACCGGGCTTGCCGAATATCGCAATGGCGGGCTGTTCGTCGATCACGAGGTGCTGCGCCTGCGCGACGCCGCCGATGCCGAGCGCGCGCATGCGGTGGATTCCCTGCTCGTCGTCGAGTGGCGCGCGCTGACCGTGGCGCTGCTGGACCGGCTCGCCGAACTGGTCCGCGCCAAACTCGGGCGCACTCCTGAGACATTGCCGCTCGCCAGCATTCTCGAAGGCGGCACCTGGGCCGCGGGCCGCGCCATCGCCTTCGCGCGCCGGCCCGATGGTTCGCCGCCGCTCAAGGTGATCAGCGACGGTACGGTGTTCTAGTCTCTCGTTCGAGTTCGCGGAAACAGATCCTTCATCCGGCGCTTCGCGCCACCTTCTCCCACAACGGGAGAAGGAAGAAAGGCATCCGATCATGCAAGGCGTCACGATCGTCGATCATCCGTTGGTGCAGCACAAGCTGACCCTGGTGCGGGACAAATCGATCTCGACCAAATCGTTTCGGGAGCTGATCAAGGAGATCGGCATGCTGCTGTGCTACGAGGTGACGCGCGACCTGCCGCTCGCCGATACCGTTATCGAAACGCCGCTGGCGACGATGCATTCGGCCAAGATCGCGGGCAAGAAGCTGGTGTTCGTGCCGATGCTGCGCGCCGGCACCACTTTCGTCGACGGCATGATGGATTTGGTGCCGACCGCGCGCGTCGCCCATATTGGCCTCTACCGCGAGCCGCACAGCTTTGCCGCGGTCGAGTACTTCTTCAAATCGCCGTCCGATCTCAGCGAGCGCCTGGCGATCGTGGTGACGCCCGTGGTTGCGACCGCCAACACGGCTGTGGCCGCAATCGACCGGCTGAAGGAGCGCGGCGCCAAGGATATTCGCCTCGCCTGCCTGATCGCCGCCCCCGAAGGGCTCGAACGGCTGCGCGGACTGCATCCTGACGTGCCGATCTGGACGGCCGCAGTCGATGAAGGTCTCGACGAGAACGGCTTTATCCTGCCGGGCCTCGGCGACGCCGGCGACCGCGCCTACGGGACGAGATAGGCGCCGGCTTGCAAACCGCGTCACGTTAGGAACAGGTTCGCTCGCGCAAGGTTTTCCTGCTCTACGATGGAGAGCACGATGACCTATCAGGATGACCGCAGGGCAGACAGAGCACGCCGCAACAGCCCGGTGGGCTGGGCGATCGGCGCGATCTTCGTGATCGCCGTGGTCGCTGCCGTCTTCTTCTACAATGGACGCGACGTCGGCCCGCAGACCACGACCTCCAATCCGAACAACGCGCCGAGCGTCACCACCGGATCGAATCCACCTGCTGCGCCCGCGAAGTGATGCGCTGAGGGCGGGCCGTCACACCTTGCCGCTGCCGCAGATCCCCTTCAGCGCCTGCCACTCCGCATCCGTGAGCAGCGGCGGGCCGCTGGCGGGGCGGTCTTCTTTCGTCATGCGCGCGAGGCGGTCCTCGGTCAGCGGATGGCTCGCCAGGATCGACGTGAGGCCGCCGCCTTCCTTGCCGGTGATGCGGAACATCAATTCGGCTGCAGGCTTAGGCGAACGGCCGAGCTTGTGCATGATCTCGATGGCAAACGTATCCGCAGCGGTCTCGGCCTCGCGCGAATAGGAAGCCTCAACCACGCTGCGCGAGGCGAAGATCACGGCGCTCGAGCCAGTGACGTCGCCGAACAACAGGCCGATCAGGAACGAGGTGCCGCCGTTGTAGATCAGGCCGCGCATGTTGTCGTAATGCTTGAGATGACCGAGCTCGTGGGCGAGGATGCCGGCGATCTCGTCGGCATTTTCGGCCTTGTCGAGCAGGCCCTTCAGCACGAACACCTTGCCGCCCGGCAGCGCGAACGCGTTCGGCACCGGGGTCGGCAGCACGCCCGCGGTCATGGAATCGTCGTCGAGGCCGGCGGCATCGCGCAGCCGATTGACGAGCTTGACGAAGGCGGCTTTCCCCGCCCCATCCTGGCACTCGCTGCGCCCGAAGATCGTCTTCACCTGAACCTCCGCCGCATCTCCAATGCGCCGCTCGATCGGTTTCGGCACCAGCGGCGCGAGGCGGTCGGCAGCGAGCGGCACGCCGAACAGCACGACGCAGACAATGGAGACGGCGGCAGCCATCGACCAGCCGACGATTTTTGCGACCCCGCGGCGCGAGGTCTGGTGCTCGTCGAGCCGCATGCAGCGCGCGGTCACGTCTGACGCGAGCAGAGCGTCGCGGATTTCCAGCCGGGCCAGCGGCGGAGCGGAAGCGCAGGCGAGCCGCAAGATGCCGGGCGGGCTATCGGCGCGGCGGATGTCGGCATAGGCCCAGCGAACGGGCGTCGCACCCTCTTCGAGGATCTCGAGCGCGTCACCGAGCGTCAGCGCCACCTGCCGCCTGCGGCTCGACACGCCGTCGAAGAAGATCGTCGGCTTTGCGGATTGCGCCGGGACCTCTGTGGACAACTCACTCACAGCTCAGAATCCCGCGACATCGAGTCCATCGGCAAAGCCTTCGCCGAGCGCGCTGGCGAGCTCGCCGCTGCCGCGCACATCCGCCGCGGCTCCGATGTTGTGCACCTCGACAGTTTCCAGCACCTTGGCCCAGAGATCGCGCTGGAGATAGACCCGCATGACGATGTTGAGGGCGAGAGCGAGTGCGAAGTAGCCGATCACCATCATCACCAGCGTCGGGATGCTCTTGGCGGCATTGCCCCGCACCAACGCCTGCTCGACCGAAAGACCGCTCAGCTTGACGACGAGCATGGTCGCTCCGCCGATATAGGCGGCGAAGATGGCCGAGAGCAGCATCCACCAGCCGATCACTTTCCAGTACAACGCGTAGAATGCGTTGTGCGGCAATTGCGAGGACACGCTGACGTCGCCGATGCGGATACCGTCGAGCCACCAGCGCCACTCGCGCGCCTTGAACTCGGCATAGAAGAACGGCGCGAGCGGGAAGATCACCATCGCGATCGGGCTCAGCAGCCACAGCCACCAGCCGCGCTTGAAGAATGTCCAGCCGTCGCCTTCGAAATCGCCGCGTAAATCGCCGTAATGGGTGTGCCGCATCTTGTAGCGTTCGAGCGAGGCCTCGCGCCACGGCAATGCGAGCCCGAGCGTCAGGAACACGAGCAAGCCCCACAGCATGGCGCGGAACGAATAGGCCCAGCCCGATCCGTCCATCCAGAACCGCACGCCGCGCCAGACCGTGCGCGTCAGGCGATAGCGCCGCGCGCGAAAGATCGCAAACTGACCAAAGGCGTAGAAGCTGATGAACAGCGGCGTCGAGGCAAAGCCCTGCCAGCGTTCGAACTCGATACCGACAAGGAAGTAAGCGAGGTAGATCGGCACCAGGATCGCGAGCGCGAACAGGAAGCCGACCAGCAGCTCCTTGGCCCGCCCGGTATATTCGGCGGCGTCGCCATCAACCGCGGTGTTCGCCCACAGATGACGGCGGATGTCGGTGACGAGCCAGAACCGGTAGAAGCCGAAGGTGACGAGCTCGAGCAGGGCACCCTTGGTGACCAATTTGCGAAACTCGGTACGGTTGCCGGTGAAATCGACCCGCGTGGGCGGCAGCGGCGGGGGTAAGGGTTCGGAGCCGATGGGGGCCCATTGCATGTCGTTCACGGCGGCAACCTCGGGGTGCGGACCTGGTTCGATCAAACTTATAGATCAGAGATTAGTCGATCCCCAAGATGGGCGGGTTCGATTTAGCTCGATTCCGGTCGATTTCTGGCACGATTCCACGGCCGAGGGCGTGCGCGAGATCACGTTGTTGGATCAATGGCCTCGTAGTCCGGATGGAGCGCAGTGCAATCCGGGACAGCGGCAGTGGCGGACCGAATCCCGGATTTCGCTCCGCTCCATCCGGGCTACATCACACCCATGTGGCAAAACTCGCCCTTGCTCCGGCGCAGACAACCGGCTGTAATTGCAAATCAAATACCGCAGCGCAGAATTCAACGAGAACGCGCGGTTGATGTCAGGGAGAGCGGTCATGCATGGGACCATCGAAAACGCGGCGAAGCTCGACGCGTTACGCGCACGCGCTACGTCACTGCCGCTGGAGCAGTTCGATCCGGGCGACCCAGAGCTGTTCAGGACCGATACGTTCTGGCCCTATTTCGATCGCCTGCGCCGCGAAGATCCCGTGCACTATTGCAAGGACTCGATGTTCGGGCCGTATTGGTCGGTGACGCGCTACAACGACATCATGGAGATCGAGACCAATCATTCGGTATTCTCCTCGGCCTCCTCGCTCGGCGGCATCACCATCCGCGACATCGATCCGGAACTGCGCCGCGAGAGCTTCATCTCGATGGACCCGCCGCGCCATGCGGCGCAGCGCAAGACCGTGGCGCCGATGTTCACGCCGACGCATCTGGACAATCTCGCGCTCAGCATCCGCCAGCGCTCGGCCGAGTGCCTGGACAATCTGCCCCGCGGCGAGGTGTTCGACTGGGTCGACCATGTCTCGATCGAGCTCACCACGCAGATGCTCGCGGTGCTGTTCGACTTTCCCTGGGAGGATCGCCGCAAGCTGACGCGCTGGTCGGACATCGCGACCACCATTCCCGGCCCCGACGGCCTCGTCGCCACCGAAGACGAGCGTCAGGCCGAGCTGACGGAATGCGCGGGCTATTTCACGCGACTGTGGAAGGAACGCATCGAACAGCCGCCGAAGAGCGACCTGTTGTCGATGATGGCGCATGGCGCCGCGACGCGCGACATGGACGCGAAGAACTTCCTCGGCAATCTCATCCTTCTGATCGTCGGCGGCAACGACACCACCCGCAACACCATGTCGGGCTCGCTCCACGCGCTGAGCCAGCACCCGGAGCAATATCGCAAGCTGCGCGAAAACCCAGCGCTTCTCGACAGCTTCGTGCCGGAAGTGATCCGCTGGCAGACGCCGCTGGCCCATATGCGGCGCACAGCGCTTGCGGACTTCGAGTTCCGCGGCAAGCAGATCAAGAAAGGTGACAAGGTCGTGATGTGGTACGTCTCGGGCAACCGCGACGCCGATGCGATCGAAAAGCCTTACGAATTCATCATTGACCGCGCGCGGCCGCGCACGCATCTCTCGTTCGGCTTCGGCATCCACCGCTGCGTCGGCTTGCGGCTTGCCGAACTCCAGCTCAAGATTATCTGGGAAGAGATCCTCAAGCGATTCGACCATATCGAGGTGGTCGGCGAACCCAAGCGGGTCTATTCGAGTTTCGTGAAGGGTCTTGAAACCTTGCCGGTGAAGATCGCGGCTTAGATTCGCAAAGATGAGTTCGACACGTCCACAAGGAAGCTGTGCCCCCTCTCCCGCACGCGGGAGAGGTCAAGCAAGCAACTGGAGCAAACCACCATGAACATCCAAGCGCCGGTTCAAGTGGACAAGGCCGAACGCATGCGCAGGGCGCGCGAGGAGGCCTATGCGACGCCGCTGGCGCAATTCCACCCGGGCGCGCCCAGGCTGTTCCAGGACGACACCCTGTGGCCGTGGTTCGAGCGGCTGCGCAAGGAAGAGCCGGTGCATTACTGCACCAATGCGCCGATCGAGCCGTATTGGTCGGTGGTGAAGTACAACGACATCATGCATGTCGACACCAATCACGGCCTGTTCTCCTCGGATTCAACGCTCGGCGGCATCGGGATCCGCGACGTGCCGGAAGGCTATGACTGGCCGAGCTTCATCGCCATGGACCAGCCGCGTCATTCGTCGCAGCGCAAGACGGTGTCGCCGATGTTCACGCCGACGCATCTGGACGAACTGGCAAAACTGATCCGCCAGCGCTCGCAGACCGTGCTCGACAATCTGCCGCGCAACGAGACCTTCAATTTCGTCGAGCGCGTCTCGATCGAGCTGACGACGCAGATGCTAGCCACCCTGTTCGACTTCCCCTGGGAAGAACGGCGCAAGCTGACGCGCTGGTCCGATGTCGCGACCGCGCTGCCCAAGAGCGGCATCGTGGCCTCGGCCGAAGAGCGCCGCCGCGAGATGGACGAATGCTACGCCTACATGTCCAAGCTCTGGAACGAGCGCGTCAACTCCGCGCCGCGCAACGACCTGCTGTCGCTGATGGCGCACAACGACGCCACGCGCTTCATGGACCCCGATAATCTCATGGGCAACATCATCCTGCTCATCGTCGGCGGCAACGACACCACGCGCAACACCATGACCGGCTCGGTGCTGGCATTGAACGAGAATCCGGAGCAGTACGACAGGCTGCGCGCCAACCCGGAACTGATCGATTCCATGGTGCCCGAAGTGATCCGCTGGCAGACCCCGCTCGCGCATATGCGGCGCACCGCGCTGCAGGACACTGAAGTTGGCGGCAAGCACATCAAGAAGGGCGACCGCGTCGTGATGTGGTACGTCTCCGGCAATCGCGACGAGGAGATGTTCGAAAAGCCGAACGAGTTCATCATCGACCGCCCGCGGCCGCGGACCCATCTCTCCTTCGGCTTCGGCATCCACCGCTGCGTCGGCATGCGCCTCGCCGAACTCCAGCTCAAGATCGTCTGGGAAGAGATGCTGAAGCGCTTCGACCGCATCGAGGTAGTCGGCGAGCCCAAGCGGATCTATTCGAGCTTCATCAAGGGGTACGAGTCGCTGCCGGTGAGGATTCCGGGGTAGAGTGCTCGCTATACGGCAGGTGTTTCTCAACCTCAGCTGTCATGCTCCGCGACCCGGCTACGCCAAGGCTTCGCCGGGCTGAGGTCCAGGGGCGCCGAAGCTTTAGCGTAGGCGGCAAGCGGGGCATCCAGTATGCCGCGGCTTCTCGGCTCAAGCACTGCGGGCTCTGGAATACTGGATTTGCCCACCTTCGCGGGCAATGACACGCGGGGGTGGATTGAGAGCGGGCGACTCCACCCCAGCTATAAAATTCCGGCATGACAGCTCGCGCAACATGCGATGGGTCGCATACGGCCTTCTGTCCTAAACCGCACCGCCACATCTAACTCAACTTGATGTCCCACACGCCGTCCTTGCGGCAGGCGGCGACTTCCTCGCGCAGGAGGGCGGTGACGGCAAGCGAGGCCGTCGAGACCGGACGGTCGATCGGAGAGGCGAATATGAGTTCGCGCGTCATCGGCTTCGAGACGACAGCCGTTTCCAGCCGCCCGTCCGCGACCTCGCCGTGGACCGACGAGGGCGGCAGCAGCGCGAAGCCGAGGCCTTCCTCGACGAGGCTCGTGAGCACGCGGAACGAATCCGCCTCGAGCTGGACGTTGAGCTTGATCTTGCGCTGGGCCGCCGCATGCTCGATCAGCGCACGGAGACCGTGGGAATGACTGGGCAGCACCAGCCGTTGCCGCAGCAGCCAGCCGACATCGACGCTCTTCTTGCGCGCGAGGCCACAACCGCGCGGACCAACCGCGACGATGTTGTCGCGCCCCAAGCTCTCCACGTTGAGATGCAGATCGGCGGAGCGGCCGTAGAGGATGGCGAGATCCATCTCGCCGCGATGCAGCCATTCGACGAGATGGCCGCTGTAGCTCTCGACGATGCGCAGCGAAATGCCGGGAAATTTTTCGACGCAGCGCCGCGCGAAGCGCGCCGACAGCACGCAGCTCACGGTCGGGACCAGGCCGAGCACGACCTGGCCCGATGGCGGCCCCTTGGACGACTGGATGTCGTCGCGGATCTGGTCGATCTGCCGCACGATACCGGAGGTGCGCGCCAGCAAGAGGCGGCCGGCATCCGTGAGCACCATGCCGCGGCCGTTGCGGGTGAACAATTCCGTGCGCAGCTCGTGTTCCAGGAGCTTGATCTGCCTGGAGAGCGCCGGCTGCGCCACGCGCAACGTATCGGACGCCTTGGAGAGGCTGCCGAGCTCCGCCACGCAACTGAAGGTCCTGAGCTGACGGAAATCCATGCTTGCCAATCCTGGAAGGCTACTCCATACGCTATAGCAAATGAGCATAGGGGGCTGGCAGTGTTTTCACAACGCCAGAGGATCGGCCGGCGTTATCTTAACTGCCGCACATACGGGAAACCCCATGAGTGAAGAACACCACACCGAAGATCACGCCGACATCCGCGAAGCCGTCGCAAAGCTCTGCGCGCAGTTTCCCGGCGAATACTGGCGCAAGCTCGACCGTGAGATGGCCTACCCGAAGGCCTTCGTCGACGCGCTGACCGAGGCCGGCTATCTCTCGGTGCTGATCCCCGAGGAATATGGCGGCGCGGGCTTGAAGCTTTCAGCGGCCGCGGCGATCCTCGAAGAGATCCAGCGCGCGGGCTGCAACGGCGGCGGCTGCCACGCCCAGATGTACACGATGGGCACCGTGCTGCGGCACGGCAATGACGAGCAGAAGGCAAAATATCTGCCGAAGGTCGCGAGCGGCGAATTACGGCTGCAGGCCTTCGGCGTCACCGAGCCGACCAGCGGCACCGACACCACTTCGCTGAAGACCTTCGCGCGCAAGGACGGCAACGCCGGCTACGTCGTCAACGGCCAGAAGATCTGGACCAGCCGCGCCGAACATTCCGACCTGATGCTCCTGCTGGCGCGCACCACGCCGAAGGACCAGGTCAAGAAGCGCACGGATGGACTTTCGGTGTTCATCGTCGACATGCGCGAGGCCAAGAACAAGGGCCTCGAGATCCGCCCGATCCGCACCATGATGAACCATGCCACCACCGAAGTGTTCTTTACCGACATGAAGGTGCCGGCGGAAAATCTGATCGGCGAAGAGGGCAAGGGCTTTCGCTACATCCTCTCCGGCATGAATGCCGAGCGCATTTTGATTGCTGCCGAATGCGTCGGCGACGCCAAATGGTTCATCGCCAAGGCCACCAGCTACGCCAAGGAGCGCAGCGTTTTCGGCCGGCCGATCGGCCAGAACCAAGGCATCCAGTTCCCGATCGCCAAGGCCTACGCCGCGATGCGCGCGGCCGAACTGATGGTGAAGGAAGCGACGCGCAAATACGAGGCCGGGCTCGACTGCGGCGCGGAGGCCAACATGGCCAAGATGCTCGCGGCCGATGCGTCGTGGGAAGCGGCGAATGCCTGCGTCCAGACCCATGGCGGCTTCGGCTTCGCCGAGGAGTACGACGTCGAGCGCAAATTCCGTGAGACGCGGCTCTATCAGGTCGCGCCGATCTCGACCAACCTCGTGCTGTCCTTCATCGCCGAGCACGTCCTCGGCATGCCCCGCTCGTACTGAGGCAGCCATCATGGGAGCACTTGACGGGATCAGGGTGATTGCGGTCGAGCAGGCGGTGGCGGCACCGTTCTGCTCGTCGCGGCTGGCGGATGCCGGCGCGGAAGTCATCAAGATCGAGCGGCCCGAGGGCGATTTTGCCCGCGGCTATGACGCGGCGGCCAAGGGCCAGAGCAGCTACTTCGTGTGGCTCAACCGCGGCAAGCAATCGGCGGTGGTCGATCTCGCCACCAGGGAAGGCTGCGCCGAACTGGAGCGACTGATCGCGAGCGCCGACGTGCTGATCCAGAATCTCAAGCCCGGCTCGATGGACAAGCTCGGCTTTTCGCGGGAGCGGCTCTTGAAGGATTATCCCAGGCTGATTTCATGCACGATCACCGGCTATGGCGACGACGGCCCCTATGCGCACCGCAAGGCCTATGATCTCCTGATCCAGGCCGAGAGCGGCCTTGCCTCGATCACCGGCAATCCCGACGGCGCCTCGCGCGTCGGCATGTCCATCGTCGACGTCGCGACCGGTGCCACCGCGCATGCGGCGATCCTGGAGGCGCTGATCGGGCGCGGACGCACCGGCAAGGGCGCCGACATCCGCATCTCTATGTTCGACGTGATGGCGGACTGGTGCACCGTGCCGCTGCTCAATTCCGAAGCCGGTAATCCGCCCAAGCGCATGGGGCTGCGCCATCCCTCGATCGCGCCCTATGGCGTGTTCACGTCTAGCGACGGCAAGGACATCCTGATTTCGATCCAAAGCGAGCGCGAGTGGAAGACGCTTTGCGCAAAAGTGCTGGACCAGCCCGATCTGCCCGCCGATCCGCGCGTGGCCAACATGGTCGAGCGCGTGCGCAACCGCGACTTCACCGACAAGACGGTCGCGGATGCCTTCGGCAAGATGACGCGCGATGAGCTATTGAAGCGGCTGTCCGAGGCCGACATCGCCTTTGCCGAGGTCAACACCATGGCGGACCTCACCAAGCATCCGCATCTGCGCCGCATCGAGGTGGACACGCCGCAGGGACGCGTCAGCTATCCCGCGCCGGCGCCGATCATTGTCGGCGAGACGCGCAGCTATGGTGCTGTACCGGCGATCGGCGAAAATCCCCAATCCAAGAAATAACAAGAGCGAGGCGTCATGACCGAGAAGCTCGACATCGATCATCTCAGGCAATGGATCGGCCGCAGCGAAGAGGCCACCGACACCGTCACCGCGCAGCTCGTGAAGGGCCTGCGTGCGACGCTGTTCCAGGAGGTCGGCGCGCCCAAGCCGGGCGACGCGGCGCCGTTCACGGTGCATTGGTGCTTGGCGCAGCCGGTGTTTCCGATGTCGATGCTCGGCCCCGACGGCCACCCCACCCGCGGCGGCTTCCTGCCTCCGGTGCCGCTGCCGCGCCGGATGTGGGCCGGCGGCGAGATCGAGTTCCTGCAGCCGCTGCGCGTCGGCGACGAATCGACGCGGAGCTCGCGCATCGCGGACGTACAGGTGAAGACCGGCTCGACCGGCACGCTGTGCTTCGTCTCGGTCGAGCACAGCATCTCCTCGCCGCGCGGCATCGCCATCCGCGAGCGGCAGGACATCGTCTATCGCGAGATGACGACGACGTCCGCGCCGGCAAAGGCGCCGCCTCCGCCGCCGAAGGCGCAGCATCGCCAGACGCATGTCTCCGATCCCGTGCTGCTGTTTCGTTATTCCGCGCTGACCTTCAACGGCCACCGCATCCATTACGACCGCGACTACGTCACCAAGGTCGAGGGATATCCGGGCCTGATCTTCCACGGGCCGTTGCAGGCAACCTTCATCATCGAGATGGCGGCGAAGCTGCGCGGCGGCAAGCCGCCGAAGAAGTTCACCTATCGCGGCCTCCAGCCGCTGTTCGAGGGCTCGGAGTTCTCCATCAACGCCAACGAGACCGCTGATGGCATGGAGCTGTGGACCGCGAACGCGGAGGGGCAGCCGACGATGAAGGGGACCGCGGTGTGGTGATGGTCTCTCCTCGTCATTGCGAGGAGCGAAGCGACGAAGCAATCCAGACTGTCGCCGCGGCGGCATTCTGGATTGCTTCGCTGCGCTCGCAATGACGGGTGAGGTAGCAGCGCCGATGGACAACAGGGAACGGCAACCATGGTGAAGAACGGCAAAGCCACAACCAAATCCGTCACCGTCAAGCAGGCGACGCTCGACCTGCTACGCTCCTTCGGCATCAAGAAGGTATTCGGCAATCCCGGCTCGACCGAGCTGCCGTTCCTGAGCGACTGGCCCGACGACATCGACTACGTGCTCGCGCTTCAGGAAGCCTCCGCCGTCGGCATGGCCGACGGCTATGCGCAGGCGACGCGCAATGCCGGCTTCGTCAATCTGCATTCGGCCGCCGGCGTCGGCAACGCGCTCGGCAACATCTATACCGCGCATCGCAACCAGACGCCGCTGGTGATCACCGCGGGCCAGCAGGCACGCTCGATCCTCCCCTTGCAGGCGTTCCTCTATGCCGAGCGTGCGTCCGAATTCCCGCGGCCTTATGTGAAGTACAGCGTGGAGCCGGCGCGGCCCGAGGACGTTCCGGCCGCCATCGCGCGCGCCTATTACACCGCGATGCAGCCGCCATGCGGGCCGACCTTCGTCTCGATCCCGGTCGACGACTGGGCGCATGCGGCCGCTCCCATCGAAGCACGCAAGGTCAGCCGCGAGATCGGGCCCGAAGCTGACGCGATGAAGGCGCTGGTCACCGCATTCAATTCAGCCAAGCACCCTGCCCTCGTCGTCGGCCCCGGCGTCGATCGCGCCGGCGCGGTCGACCTGATGGTGCGCGTGGCCGAGAAGGCCAGGGCCAGCGTCTGGGTCAGCCCGTTTTCGGCGCGCTGCTCGTTCCCGGAACGTCATCCCCAATTCGCGGGTTTCCTGCATGCCTCGCCGGCGCAATTGTCGGACGCGCTGCGCGAGCACGACCTCGTCGTCGTGATCGGCGCGCCGGTGTTCACCTTCCACGTCGAGGGCCATGCCGCGATCTTCGACGGCGGCGCGACGATCTTCCAGATCACCGATGACCCGGATGCCGCGGCGGTGACGCCGGTCGGCACCAGCATCATCGCGACGATGAAGCCGGCGCTCGCAATGCTGCTCGACCTCTTGCCGGAGAGCAAGCGCGCGGCACCGAAGGGGCGAACGCTGCCGCCGGCCCTGCTAGCCGGCGATCCGTTGCCGGTCGAATTCCTGCTGCATTCGCTGTCGCAGGCGATGCCGGACGGCGCGTCGCTGGTCGAGGAAATCCCCTCGCACCGGCCGGCCATGCAAAAGTTCATGCCGATGCGCGGCCAGGACAGTTTTTACACCATGGCGAGCGGAGGCCTCGGCTACTCGCTGCCGGCCGCGGTCGGCATGGCGCTCGGCAAGCCGACGAGCCGCACGGTGTGCCTGATCGGTGACGGCTCGGCGATGTATTCGATCCAGGCGCTGTGGACCGCCGCGCAGCGCAAGCTGCCGCTCACCATCATCGTCATCAACAATTCCGGCTACGGCGCGATGCGCTCGTTCAGCCAGGTGATGCAGGTGAGGAACGTGCCGGGACTCGAGTTGCCGGGGATCGATTTCGTGCGGCTGGCCGAGGGCATGGGCTGCCATGCGGTGCGGGTGAGCAAGGCGGCCGAACTGGGCGAGGCGCTCAAGCGCGGGATGGCATTCGAAGGGACGAGCCTGGTGGAGGTGGTCGTGGATTCGGCGGTGCCGGTGCTGTACGGGCAGAAGCATTGAGGGCCGACCGTCGTCCTGGCGAAAGCCAGGACGACACCGGAGGTCGTGGCAGGCCCCTTCCTACGTCCCGAAATCTTCCCGCATCTTAGCCTGGATCTTGGCCATGCCGCCGATCCAACGGTCGTAATTCTCGGTCTTCTTGCGCATGTAGCCGAGCACCTGCGGGTGCGGCAGGATCAGGAACGTCTCCTGATCGAGACCGGCGAGCACGTCCTTGGCGACCTGCTCGGGCGAGAGGTCGCCGTCGCCGGATTGCGGGCCTTTGGGGATCGAACGCAGCATGTTGGTGTCCACGCCCTGCGGGCAGAGGATCGAGACACGGATGTTGTGCGCCTTGTGCGAGATCGCGAGATTTTCGGCAAAGCCGACCGCGGCATGCTTGGTGGTGGAGTAAGCCGGGCTGCCGACCTGCGACAGCAGGCCGGCGGCCGAGATCGTGTTAAGGAAATAGCCGCCGCCGCGCGCCTTCATGCGCGGGATCAGATGCCGCGCCGCATAGACATGCGCCATGACGTGGATCGCCCAGCTGCGCTGCCAGGGCTCATCCGAGGCGCCGCCGGCATTGACCGACATCGGGTCGAAGCCGCCGCCGATGCCGGCATTGGAGCAGAACAATTCGATCGGGCCGAACTGACGCTCGGTCTCCTCGATGACGTGGGAAATATCCTTTTCCTGCGCGACATCGCATTTGAAGGCCGCGCCATCCACCGTGGCCGCGACCGCCCGCGCGTTGTCCGCGTCCATGTCGGCGACGACGACCTTGGCCGCACCCGCCTTGTGAAAGGCTTCGCACAGCGCCTTGCCGATGCCGTTGGCGCCGCCCGTGACGACCACGACCTTGCCGGTCACCTGCATGCGACGTCTCCTCTTGTCTTGTACCGTTTTGGCTTATTGCGCTTCGCGGAGCTTGCTCAGCTCAACACGAGGTCGAGCACCGCGGTATAATGGCACGCCGCGCCGGCCAAGACAAAGCCGTGCCAGATCGCATTCTGGAAGCGCAGCCGCCGCCAGGCATGAAAGATCACGCCGAAGCTGTAGAGCAGTCCACCCGCAAGGACGAAGCCCAGCACCAGCGCAGGCAGCGCCTTGACCACGGAATCGTAGAGCATGATGCCGCTCCAGCCCATCGCTAGGTAGATCCCGACCGCAACGCGGTCGAACCGGCCGGGGTAGAGAAGTTTCAGCACGATGCCGAGGAGCGCCACGCACCAGACGCCGGCGAGCAGCACCAGCGCGAACCCACTGTCCTTCACCTCCAGGATGAACGGCGTGTAGGTCGCCGCGATCAGGAGATAGATCGCCGAATGGTCGAAGCGCCGCAGCAGCCATTTGGCCGGCGAGACTGGCCACAGATTATAGGTCGCCGACAACACCAGCATCGAAAGCAGGCCGGCGACGTAGATCGAGACGCCGACGATGTCGGTCGCGTCGGCAAAGAGCACCGTCAGCACCACCAGCACGGTCGCGGCAATGATGCCGCAGAGCACGCCGATCGCGTGGATCACGCCGTCGGCGATCAACTCGGCGCGGTCGTAATGCCAGCCGACCGCGTCGGCGGCTGCGTGGACGGAGGAGGATGCGAGCTGTTTCAATTGGAAGACGGTCATGGCAATCCGCAAGGTGAGTTAATACCCTCTTGTATGGGTGTTTCGGGATCGGCGCGTCGTTCAAACGGCTGATTTGCCGACAAAGACGGTGGAAGTATGAAGCTTGATTTTCCTCAGGCAGTTGCCACTTTTGTGATTAGTCCTTTTTGCCTATCCGCCCTCGCCCGGGATTCCCAACGTTCATATGGCATTTAGTTTCCAGGATATGATCGAGGAGGCGCGCCTGTCGGCTCGGGCGCTGATCGACTACGGCGAGCATTTCTTCAATCCGACGGTACGATTGGGGGTTACCGGCCTGTCCCGGGCCGGCAAGACGGTGTTCATTACCGCGCTGATCCACGGCCTCACCCGTGGCGGCCGGTTTCCGGTGTTCGAGGCCTATTCATCCGGGCGGATCGCGCGGGCGCATCTGGCGCCGCAGCCGGACGACGCGGTGCCGCGCTTTGCCTATGAGAGCCATCTGCGCGCGCTGATCGAGGAGCGGCGCTGGCCGAACTCGACTGTCGACATCAGCGAGCTCAGGCTCGTCATCGACTACCAGCGCCAGAACGGCGCCGACCGCACGCTGACGCTCGACATCGTCGACTATCCCGGCGAGTGGCTGCTCGACCTGCCGCTGCTTCAGAAGAGTTTTGAGCAATGGTCGGCCGAAAGTCTCGCCTTGTCACGCGAGGCGCCGCGCGTCCATCTTGCCGCGGATTGGCACGCGCATCTCGCAACGCTCAAGCCCGAGGCGCGCGAGGACGAGCAGGCGACGCTGACGGCCGCAAAGCTCTTCAGGGGCTATTTGCAAGGCTGCCGCGACGAGCGGTTTGCGATGAGCCTGCTGCCGCCCGGCCGCTTCCTGATGCCGGGCAATCTCGCCGACACACCGGCGCTGACCTTTGCGCCGCTCGACGTACCCGCGGGTGGCCAGGCGCCGGAGGGATCGCTGTGGGCGATGATGGTGCGCCGCTATGAGGCCTACAAGGACGTCGTGGTGCGGCCGTTCTTCCGCGATCATTTTGCTCGGCTCGATCGCCAGATCGTACTGGCCGACGCGCTCGCCGCGTTCAACGCCGGCCCCGAAGCGCTGCACGATCTCGAAGCCGCACTCGCGGGCATTCTCGACTGCTTCAACATCGGCCGCAGCACATTCCTCTCCGGCCTGTTCCGGCCGCGGATCGACCGCGTGCTGTTCGCGGCGACCAAGGCGGATCATCTGCATCATTCCAGCCATGACCGGCTGGAGGCCGTGCTGCGCCGCGCGGTCACCCGCGCCGTTGCGCGCGCGGAAAATACCGGTGCGGCGATCGACGTCGTCGCGCTCGCCGCCGTCCGCGCCACGCGCGAGGCGCAGGTCGCGCATGGCCGTGACAAATTGCCGTCGATCTTGGGAACGCCCGCCGCGGGAGAAAGCGCCGGCGGCGAATTCTTCGACGGCAGCACCGAGGTGGCAACCTTTCCGGGCGACCTGCCCTTGGATCCCGAGCCGTTGTTCAACGGCACCGACGCATTCCGCGGCCTCTCGACCGAGGCCGCCGGGAAGAGCGATTTTCGCTTCCTGCGCTTCCGTCCGCCGAAGCTCGAACGTGAGGGGGCCGACCACCCGGCGCTGCCTCACATCCGCCTCGACCGTGCCTTGCAGTTCCTGATCGGAGACAAATTGTCATGAACGACCGATCGAAGCCACGGCGACCGGCGACGTTCCGGCTCGACGACCCCGGCGTCGTCGTCACCGAGGCCGACGAGACGACCCGGCTCGGCCGTACCACCATCCAGATCACGCCGGAGCCCGATCCGGCGAATTTGCCGGTGCCAATCGCAGCGACGCTTCCGGCGCGGCGCGGCTTTCCCTGGGGCCCAATGTTCTGGTCCGGCGTTGCCGGGCTGACGCTGCTCGGGGTCGGACTCGGCGTCGTCCGTCTGATCGAGGATCTGTTTGCGCGCAGCGACAGCCTCGGCTTCGTCGGAGTGGCCCTTGCCTTCATCACCGCGCTTGCGCTCGCGGTGGTGACCGGACGCGAGGCTTTCGGGCTGGCGCGGCTAGCAACCATCGAAAAGCTGCATCAGCGCGCAGCCGCTGTTCTTGCCAGCGACGATCGCAAGGAGAGCCGCATCATCGTGCAGGATCTGCTCAAGATAGCGCATCAGAACCCGCAGCTCGCGCGCGCCCGTGCCGCCCTGGAGAGCCACGCCGGCGAGATCATCGACGGCGCCGACATGATCCGGCTCGCCGAGCGCGAATTGATGTCGCCGCTGGACATCGAGGCGCGGCGGCTGGTGTCGTCAGCCGCGCAAAAAGTCTCAATCGTCACGGCGGTGAGCCCGCGAGCGGCGATCGACGTGATGTTTGTGTTCATCGTGTCGCTGCGCCTGATCCGCCAGCTCGCTTTCCTCTATGGCGGCCGGCCTGGCGCGCTGGGCATGATCCGCCTGCTCCGCCATGTCATCGCCCATCTCGCCATCACCGGCGGCATGGCGGCGAGCGACAGCCTGGTGCAGCAGATGCTCGGCCACGGCATTGCGGCGAAGCTGTCGCAGCGGCTGGGCGAAGGCATGCTGAATGGATTACTGACGGCGCGGCTCGGCCTCGCCGCAATCGACGTCACACGGCCGTTGCCGTTCGCCGCACTGCCGCCGCCGAAGCTGTCGGACCTCGCGACGGATCTGCTGCGGAAGAAGGACGAGGAAGAGTAGAACGCCATCTTGCGCGGCGGACTCGTTTTCCCCTCTCCCCTTGCGGGAGAGGGTGGCTCGCCGCAGAGCGGCGAGACGGGTGAGGGGTTCTCTCCGCGCGCGCCTCTCGCAGTCGTCTTAGCGGATAGAGACCCCTCATCCGGCGCTTCGCGCCACCTTCTCCCGCAAGGGGAGAAGGAAGAAGGCCGCCTTGCTAGGCGAGCGTACGCCGCTCAAACTCGCCCGCCAGCACGCGCCACCGGAACAGCGGCGAGTCTTTCGGCGGCGACAGCTCTGGGGTCCAGCCGGTGAGCTTTTCCAGCGTGTACGTGTCCATCACGAGACCGCGCCAGCGGCGCTCGACCTGACCGAGCGGCTCGCGCTTGGCGGGGATGTTCTCCCACAGTGATGAGCGATTGTCCGGCTCGCGCCCGACATAGATGCCGACGTGGCCCTTGATCCGGTCCATGCCCGGATCGCGAAAGTCCTGGAAGCGGCCGCGCTCGTTGATCTCGATCACCGGCACCCGGCCCCTGAACAGCCAGCGCATCATGGCATAGGTGCGGTAGTCCGTGGTGGCGATCCAGGTCGCGCCAGTCTCGTCCAATGCGGCCTGTGCGCGCGCGGCGACCTGCTCGTAACCGGACTCGGCACCGATCGGATCGATCTTGCCAAGTAAATTCCAGGGCGCGGCGACGTAGTAGAGGAACACGATGACGACAAAGGCGGTGCCGGAGACCACCGCCGTGTTGACCCAGAACAGCGACGATCTGATCATCCGCGCCGACCATTTTTCACGCGACAGCATGGTGAGGTTGACAGCGGCGGCGGCGAAACCGACCGGCCACATGAACATCGGCCAGGTGTCGCCGACGCGGAGGGTCAGCGATTTCGCCAGGAAATAGAGAAACGGCACCAGGACCGCGGTCGACAGCAAAATCGCGACCGGCTCGCGCGTGCTATAGCCGCGCCACGCCGTCAGCACCACCCCCGTCAGTACCACCGGCAGCATGACGAAGCCGACCAGTCCGAATTGCAGGCCGATGTAGTCGCCGAATGTGCGGAGCGAGATGCCGTAGCTGGTGGTGGCGCGCACACCCTGGAAGCGAATCGCGGCCCAGTCGTGCTGCACGTTCCAGATCAGGACCGGCGAGAACACGGCGATTGCGATCAGGACCGCGAGATAAGGATAGGGGCTGCGCAACCAGCGCCAGCGCCAATCCGGCACCAGCAGAAAGGCGGCAACCGCCGGTGCGAACATGATCACGGTAAATTTCGACAGCATCGCGAGCCCGGCGAACAGGCCGGCCGCGAGCCACCAGCGGCCGTCGCCGCCCTGCGCGAGCCGCACCAGGCACCACATCATTGCCACCGCAAACGGGATCATGGCGACATCGGGCGCGACCTTGGCCATCAGCAGTCCGTAATAGAGCGCGGCCTCCGGCATCAGCACCGCGAGCACGACGGCGCGCACATCATGAGTGAGGCGGCGGACGATGTCCGCGAGCAGGAGCTGCGTCACCAGCATCGCGACGATGCCGCCGAAGCGCACACCGAGTGTGGTGTCGCCGAAGATCGCAGTACCGAACCGGATCAGCCAGGCGATGCCGGGGGGATGATCCAGGAAGCTGAGCGCCGTCTCCTGCGACCAGGTCCAGTAATAGGCCTCGTCCGTGCGCAGCTCGATGACCGAGGCGTAGACGATGCGCAGCAGCGTCATCGCGGCGATGATCGCCGCGGCCATGACGAGCGGCCGGCGCGCCGCGCCGGCGGGGAGCATCGTGATGTCGGGAGCTGTCCTCACGGCGGCGCTTTTCGCCAACCTGGGAGGGGGAGTCAATGTTGGGTACCGTCGTCCCGGATCCGCGTGCGCCCCCGGGGGTGCTTGTCCAGGACGACACGGAGATTGCGGCCGCTTGCCGCGCATGTGATCGGGCGCGCTATCCACCCCCGGAATTAAACGCGACGCTGGCTGTTCTCCTTCATGAACTGATACAACAGAATCATGGCCGCAACCGCATCCACACGATTTTCCGATCTTTCCCGCGCCATCAGCGTACGCCAGGTGCGGCTGGTTTGCGGTGTCATCCTGTTCGCCTATGTGGTCAGCCATTTCCTCAACCATGCGCTCGGCAACATCTCGGTCGATGCCATGGAGATCGGGGTCTACTACCACATGCTGTTCTGGCAGTTCCTGCCGGTTGCGATCGTGTTCTACACGGCGGCGCTCACGCATATGGGGCTCGGCATCTACGCGTTGTATCAGCGCCGGCAGTTCCGTTGGCGGACGGTCGAGCCGCTGCAGCTCGTGCTGGGCTTGAGCATCCCCGCGCTGGTCATGGCGCATGTGATCGGGGTGCGGCTCGGTCAGACGCTTTACGGACACCAAAAACTCTATCCGCAGGAACTCTATCTGTTCTTCGTCGCGTCGAACCGTATCTGGACCATGACGATCCTGCTTCTCATCGCCTGGGTGCACGGCTGCATCGGCATCTATTTCTGGCTTCGCCTCAAACCGTTCTTCACGCGCGCGGCGCCCTATCTGCTCGCGGCTGCCGTGCTGATCCCGACGCTGTCGCTGCTGGGTGTCTACCAGGGTGGCCGCAGCGTCGAGGTCGAGGCCGACGACGGGGAATGGCGGACGCACAATCTCACGCGCCGCCAGCTGGGCACCACGGCAGAGGCCGCGATGCTCGACCGCATCACCGGCGGCCTCACCGCCGGCTATCTCGGACTGCTCGCTTTGGCGCTGCTGGCGCGTGGCGCGCGCGCCCTGTGCGAGCGGCGCGGCGGCATGATCGCGCTGTCCTACGGCAACGGCAAGACGGTGCGCGTCCCCAAGGGCCTCTCCGTGCTGGAAGCGAGCCTGCGCCACAATGTGCCGCATGCCAGCGTCTGCGGCGGCCGCGCCCGCTGCTCGACCTGCCGCATCCGCATCATCGGCGATCATGGCGCCCTGCCCGAGCCGTCGCAGCGCGAGGCGTTCGTGCTCACCCGTGTCGGCACCAGTGACCCCTCGATCAGGCTGGCCTGCCAGCTGCGGCCGACGTCGGATCTCTCCTTCTTCCAGCTCTTCACCGCGCATACGCTTTCGGCGAACACACAGGCCTCGACGCCTGCCAGAATCGGCCAGGAGCGCTATCTCGTCAGCCTGTTCGTGGATATGCGCGGCTCGACGCAGCTGGCCGAGAAGCGGCTGCCGTTCGACACCGTGTTCATCGTCAACCGCTTCCTCGGCGCCGTCTCGCAGGCTGTGATCGAGAATGGCGGCCAGCCGAACCAATTTGTCGGCGACGGCATGCTGGCGCTGTTCGGACTGAGCGCCGATCCGCAAACCGCCTGCCGGCAGGCGCTGAAGGCCGCCGCCGGCATCGCCAGGCATATCGATGAGCTCAACGAGCTCCTGTCCCACGATCTACGCCAGCCGATCCGCTTCGGCATCGGCATCCATGGCGGCGAGGTCATCATCGGTGACATCGGGTATCGCGATCACATCGTCTTCACGGCGCTGGGCGATGCTGTCAACGTCGCGGCCCGCCTCCAGGACATGACCAAGACGCTGGCCTGCGAAGCGATCGTCTCGGAGGAAGTCCGCCGGACCGCCGGCCTTGCCGACGATGCGCTGCCGCAGCAGGAGGTCGCGATCCGCGGCCGCGACGAACCGATGGCCGTGCGTGTGGTTGCGGACGCGAGGGAGCTGTCGGCGCTCGTCGATCCCGGCGAACGCGTCGCGGCGTAACACCGGCTTGCTGCAACGCAGCGGCATGGGCCTGCTGCGAAAGCACGAATTGACTTCATCTGAGTCGTTGCGACAGATGAGTGAGAGATCGCGGTGATGACCGTGATCCAACGAAAAGCTCCGGGAGGAGACCACATGTTCGATCGACGCGACCTGCTCAAAGGAGCGGGCCTTGCCGCTGTTGCGACTGCACTGAACTCGACCAAAGCGCTGGCACTCGACACCGTCGCCCTGCCCTTTGCCAATGGCGAACGGCCTTTGGTGAAATATCCGCAGAAGCGGCCGATGATCGGCCTGACCAGCCGCCCGCCGCAGCTCGAGACGCCGTTCGCGGTGTTCAACGACGGCCCGATCACGCCGAATAACGCGTTCTTCGTGCGCTATCACCTTTCCGACCTGCCCTACAGTCTCGACCCCGACAAGTTCACGCTCGAGGTCAAGGGCAAGGTCGACAAGCCGCTCAAGCTGTCGCTGAAGGATATAAGGAAGATGAAGGCGACCGAGATCGTCGCCGTCAACCAGTGCTCCGGCAACAGCCGCGGCTTCCTGGATCCGCGCGTGGCCGGCGGTCAGCTCGCCAACGGCGCGATGGGCAATGCGCGCTGGCGCGGCGTGCCGCTGAAGGCCGTGCTGGCGATGGCGGGCGTGCAGAGCGGCGCCAAGCAGGTCACCTTCAACGGCATGGACGGTCCGGTCAGCGACAAAACGCCCGATTTCGTCAAGGCGCTCGATATCGATCACGCCAACGACGGTGAGGTGATGCTGGCCTATGGCATGAACGGCGAAGACCTGCCGTTCCTCAACGGCTTTCCGCTGCGCCTGATCGTGCCCGGCTATTTCGGCACCTATTGGGTCAAGCACCTCAACGAGATCACCGTCGTCGACAATGTCTATGACGGGTTCTGGATGAAGTCGGCCTATCGCATTCCGGACACGCCGAACAATGCGGTCGAGCCGGGCACCGCGCCGAAGGCGACGATCCCGATCAACCGCTTCACCATCCGTTCCTTCATCACCAGCGTCCCGGACGGAGCCAAGCTGAAAGCAGGCGGCACGACGCTGCGCGGCATCGCCTTCGACGGCGGCAAGGGTATCAAGGAGGTCGCGGTCTCCACCGACGGCGGGAAGACCTGGACCAACGCCAGGCTCGGCAAGGATCTCGGCAAATACTCATTCCGTGAATGGACGCTGCCGGTGAAGCTCGCGGCGGGCTCCCACGAGCTCAAGGTGCGCGCCACCGGCAATGGCGGCGAAACCCAGCCGGATACGCCGCGCTGGAATCCGGCGGGTTACTTGCGCAACGTCGTCGAAACCGTCCGCGTTACCGTGGCTTGAGGGGAATGATCATGCAGCGCACCGTTTTCCTCGCCATCACGCTCGCCCTCGCCGCCGTGGTGGGTTCGGCACTTGCAGCACCGGTCAATTACAAGACCCCCGATGAGGTCGCGGCGTTCAAGCTCGGGCCCAATCTCGAAGTCGTGCAGGGCAATTGCAGCGCCTGCCACTCCGCCGACTACATCAACACGCAGCCGCCGATGAAGGACAAGAAAGGTTTCTGGCAGGCCGAGGTGACCAAGATGATCAAGGTCTATGGCGCCCCCATCGACGATGCCGATGTCAGCAAGATCGTCGATTATCTGGCCGCGACTTATTGACGGATGGCGCGCGGCGCGCCGACCAAGTGACCGCGAAAAGGGCAAATCCGGCAAAAACGCCGCGAAGTTGAGCGGAATTCGCCGAAATGCCGATGTGGTTTGAGCTACCAAGCCAGCCACATTCCGCGTATCGTATTAGGACCGAACCGGCCGGTTGGCGGGGACTGGCGGTTCGAGATCTCGGAGGAAGACCCGCGGAGAAGTCGTGATGGCTAAAGGTACGGTCAAGTGGTTCAACCCGACGAAGGGTTATGGATTTATCCAGCCTGCGTCGGGCGGCAAGGATGTGTTCGTGCATATCTCGGCAGTGCAGAAAGCCGGTCTGTCGTCCCTGAACGAAGGACAGACGGTTGAATATGAAGAGATCGCAAACCGAGGCAAAAGCTCCGCAGAGAACCTCAAAGTATAAGCCCGCCGGCTTTTGCTAACTCCCGGATCGATCCGGGAGCCGGGCCAAGAAATTTTAGAAACGGTCAGTGCACTCGACGACAGGCGTTGCGATTGCACAGGGAGAACTATTTGCCCGCGAAGACCGCCCATTGGACGCCACAGCAATGACAATCGCGACGGCACTTCGTTAGTCCACCGGCAATGGTGCGTCGCGCTTGATCTCCTCCATCACCGCATAGGTTCGCGTTTCGCGCACGCCGGGCATCGACAGCAAGGTCTCGCCGAGGAAGCGCCGATACGCAGCCATGTCTGCCAGCCGCGCCTTCACAAGATAGTCGAAGCCGCCGGCGACCATGTGACACTCCAGCACCTCGGGCGCCAGCTTCACCGCGCGGGCAAAACGCTCGAAATTGTCGGGCGTGGTCTTGTCGAGCAGCACTTCGACAAACACCAGGAGGCCGAGGCCGAGCCGGTGCGGGTTTAGCCGCGCGCCATAGCCCTCGATAAAGCCCTCTCGCTGCAAACGCTTCAGCCGTTCGCCGATCGAGGTCGGCGACAGCCCAATGCGCTCCGCGAGCTCGACATTGGCGATTCGCCCGTCCTGCTGCAAAATCGAGAGGATCTTCCGGTCGGTTCGATCTAATTCCATATTCCGTAAGGTCAAATGACTGGGCGACTTCATTTTCTAAGCCGAATGAGCTAAATTGTCTATCGAGCTAAGGTAGCGTGGGCATTATCCTGAATTGAAGCCACAGGACACGCCATGCCGAACATTCCGCCTCCCTTCTCCGCCGCCTACGCGCCCGATGACGCCGATATCGCCGCGCGCCTTTTGCCATCTGTGCATCTCGGCCCGCCGCAGGAGGCGCGGATCGATCGCACCGCGACGCGGCTGATCGAAGCCATCCGCAAGCGCGACGACCGGCTTGGTGGAGTCGAGGATATGCTGCGGGAATTTGCGCTCTCGACCAAGGAAGGGCTGGCCTTGATGGTGCTGGCCGAGGCCCTGTTGCGCGTGCCGGACGCGCGCACCGCCGACCAGTTCATCGAGGACAAGCTCGGCGAGGGCGACTTCATCCACCACGAGACCAAGTCCACCGCCTTCCTGGTCAACGCCTCGGCCTGGGCATTGGGCCTCTCGGCGCGGGTGATCCAGCCCGGCGAGACGCCCGATGGCACCATCGGCCGGCTGGTGAAGCGGCTGGGCGCACCCGCCGTGCGCACCGCCACGCGCCAGGCGATGCGGCTGATGGGAAATCATTTCGTGCTGGGGGAGACCATCGCGCAGGCCTTGGAGCGGGCCCGGCCGCGCTCCGGCGAGAGGCAGCGCTATTCCTTCGACATGCTCGGCGAAGGCGCCCGCACCGCCACCGACGCAAGGCGATATTTCGACGCCTATGCCAGCGCGATTCTGACTATCGGCAAGGCGGCGGGCAGCCATCCCCTGCCCGATCGGCCCGGCATCTCCGTCAAGCTGTCGGCGCTGCATCCGCGCTTCGAGGCAATCAGCCGCGACGGTGTGATGGCCGAGCTGGTGCCGCAACTGCTGGACCTGGCGCAGCGCGCCAAGGTCCATGATCTCAACTTCACCGTCGACGCCGAGGAAGCCGACCGGCTGGAATTGTCCCTCGACGTGATTGCGGCAACGCTCGCCGATCCCTCGCTTGCCGGTTGGGACGGATTTGGCCTCGCGATCCAGGCCTATCAGAAGCGCGCCGGCGACGTGATCGACTATGTCGATGCGCTCGCCCGGGCGCACGACCGCAAGCTGATGGTGCGGCTGGTCAAGGGCGCCTATTGGGACACCGAGATCAAGCGCGCGCAGGAGCGCGGGCTCGACGGCTATCCCGTGTTCACCCGCAAGGCGATGACGGATCTGAACTACGTCGCCTGCGCTCAAAAGCTGTTGAGTCTGCGGCCACGCATCTTCCCGCAATTCGCCACCCATAACGCGCTGAGCGTCGCGACCGTGCTGGAGCTTGCCGGTGCGAACGGCGGCTTCGAATTCCAGCGCCTGCACGGCATGGGCGAGGCGCTCTACGAGCAGCTCGCCAAGGATCACCCGGACATCGCCTACCGCACCTACGCCCCGGTCGGCAGCCATCGCGACCTGCTCGCCTATCTGGTGCGGCGACTGTTGGAGAACGGCGCCAACTCCTCCTTCGTGGCGCAAGCGTCCGATTATCGCGTGCCGGTTACGGCGCTGTTGCAGCGCCCGGCGGATGCCATCGTCCGGCCGCAGCACGCGGCCCATCCCAAGATTCCGTTGCCGGGCGACCTGTTCGCGCCCGAGCGGCGCAATTCGCGCGGCGTCGAATTCGGCGCGCGCGCCGCGCTCGACCGGTTGCTGACGGAGGTCAAAGCCGAGACGATCGACCTCAAGCCGATCGCGGACGCAACGCCGGATCAGGCCAATGCGGCAGTGGCTGCGGCGCGCGCCGGCTTTGCCGCCTGGAGCCGGACACCCGCAGCCACGCGCGCGGCGGCGCTGGAGCAGGCCGCGCATCTTCTGGAGAACCGCGCGCCCCATTTCATAGCGCTGCTGCAACGCGAGGGCGGCAAGACGCTCGACGATGCGCTGTCGGAGCTGCGCGAGGCCACCGACTTCTGCCGCTATTATGCCGCGCAGGGTCGCAAGCTGTTCGGCAACGATGTGGCGATGCCGGGCCCGACCGGCGAGAGCAATGCGCTGGCCATGCGCGGCCGCGGCGTCTTCGTGGCAATCTCGCCATGGAATTTTCCGCTGGCGATCTTCCTCGGCCAGGTCACGGCGGCGCTGATGGCCGGCAACAGCGTGGTGGCCAAGCCCGCAGAGCAGACCCCGCGCATCGCGGTCGAGGCGGTGCGGCTGCTGCACGAGGCCGGCATCCCCGCAAGCGCATTGCACCTCGTCACTGGCGACGGCCGCATCGGCGCCGCACTGGCCGCGCACCCCGATATCGGTGGAATCGTCTTCACCGGATCGACCGAGGTCGCGCGCAGCATCAACCGGGCGCTGGCAGCCAAGGACGGGCCGATCGTGCCGCTGATCGCGGAGACCGGCGGCATCAACACCATGATCGCGGATGCGACCGCGTTGCCAGAGCAGGTCGCGGACGACGTCGTCACCTCGGCGTTTCGTTCCGCCGGCCAGCGCTGCTCGGCGCTGCGGCTGCTGTTCGTGCAGGAGGACGTAGCCGACCGCATGATCGAGATGATCGCGGGCGCGGCGCGCGAGTTGAAGATCGGCGATCCAAGCGACGTCGCGACCCATATCGGGCCGGTGATCGATGTCGAGGCCAAGCAGCGCCTCGATGCGCACATCGCACGCATGAAGAGAGAGGCGCGGCTGCACTTTGCCGGCACCGCGCCGGAGGGCTGCTTCGTGGCGCCGCACATCTTCGAGCTTGGGGATGCCGGCCAGCTCACCGAGGAGGTGTTCGGCCCGATCCTCCACGTCGTGCGCTATCGTGCGGAAAATCTCGAACGCGTCCTGCAAGCGATCGAGCGCACCGGCTACGGGCTGACGCTCGGCATCCACTCCCGCATTGACGATACGATCGAGGCGATCGTCGACCGCGTCCAGATCGGCAACATCTACGTCAACCGCAACATGATCGGTGCCGTGGTTGGCGTGCAGCCGTTCGGCGGCAACGGCCTGTCCGGAACCGGCCCGAAAGCCGGCGGCCCGCACTACCTCGCGCGCTTTGCGACCGAGCAGACCGTGACGATCAACACCGCAGCAGCCGGCGGCAATGCTGCCCTGCTCGCAGGGGATGAGTGAGGCGCGGCGAGGAGCGTTGCATCCCGCCGAAACATCGGTCTAATGCTGCCGTGACGTGGCCCTCGCCAATTCCAGCGCGCGGGATACAACACGAGTGAGGGAGCAACGCCGCAATGGAAAAGGGCATTTTTGCAGGGCTCAAGGTGCTGGATTGCGCGAGTTTCATCGCAGCACCAGCGGCCGCGACCGTGCTGTCGGATTTCGGCGCCGAAGTCGTCAAGATCGAGCCGCCCGGCGCCGGCGATCCCTACCGCAATCTGCCCAACATTCCGGGCTATCCGACCAGCGAGCACAATTTCGCCTGGCTGCTGGAGGCCCGCAACAAGAAGAGCATCGCGCTCGACCTCGCAAAGCCCGAGGCGCAGGCCGTGCTCTACAAGCTGGTCGAAGAGGCCGACGTCTTCATCACCAACATGCCGCCGCCGGTGCGCACCAAGCTCGGCATCACCTATGACCATCTCGCCCATCTCAATGATCGCCTGATCTACGCCTCGTTCACCGGTTATGGCGAGAAAGGCGAAGAGGCCAACAAGCCCGGCTTCGACAGCAACGCCTATTGGGCGCGCTCCGGCCTGATGGACCTCGTCCGCGCCGACACCGACACGACGCCAGCCCGCTCGGTCGCCGGCATGGGCGACCATCCCTGCGCCATGGCATTCTACGGCGCGATCGTCACCGCGCTGTACCAGCGCGAGAAGACCGGCAAGGGCTCGCACGTCGCCTCCAATCTGATGGCGAACGGCGTGTGGGCTGCGAGCGTGCTGGCGCAGGCAAAGCTCTGCGGCGCCAAGTTCGCCGAGCGGCGGCCGCGCGAACGCGCGTTGAACGCGGTCGCCAACCACTACCAGTGCAAGGACGGCCGCTGGCTGATCCTGTCACTGCTGAGCGAAGAGAAACAGTTTCCGACGCTGGCCAGGTGTCTCGGCCGCGAAGATCTCATCACCGACCCGCGCTTTGCCACCAAGCCCGACCGCCACGCCCGCTCCGTCGAGCTGATCAAGATCTTTGACGAGACCTTTGCGACCAAGGATCTCGCCGAATGGCGCAAGATCCTCGACGGCAACGGTCTCGTGTTCGGCATCGTCGGCATCCTGGACGACATCCCGAACGACAAGCAGATGCTTGACAACGAAGTTCTAGTGCCATTCGAAAACGACACCATGCTCACCATCTCCAGCCCGATCTGGATCGACGGCGCCAAGAAAGTGCAGCCGCGCAAGCCGCCCGACGTCGGCGAGCACAGTGACGAAATTTTGCGCGGCGCGGGATACGATGACGCCGCGATCAAGCAGCTGCGGTCGCAGGGGGCTGTGGGGTAAGGAGCCGACAGCGGTCATACATCCACGCTGTCGTCCCGGCGAAGGCCGGGACCCATATCCCAGAGAGGAAGAGGTCGAACGAAGCTGATAACTCCAAATCTTCGCCAAACTGCGTTCGGTGGTTATGGGTCCCGGCCTTCGCCGGGACGACGACGTAGATCGCTTCAACAATCACAGTCATCGCGAGGTCCCATGCCCAGCTACCGCCTGCACTACTTCCCCGAATCCGGCAACAGCTACAAGCTGGGGCTGATGCTGACGCTTTGCGGCGAGAGGTTCGAGCCGGTCTGGACCGATTTTGGCGGCGGCGTCACGCGCACGCCGGAATGGCGCAAGAGCGTGAACGAGATGGGTGAGATTCCCGTGCTCGAAGTCGACGGTGTGAAGATGACGCAGACCGCGCCTCTCCTGCTCAAGCTTGCCGAGCAGCACGGGCGTTTCGGCGCCGAGACCGAGGAGGAAAAGTTCGAGCTGCTGCGCTGGCTGTTCTGGGACAACCACAAGCTCACCGGCTACATGGCGACCTACCGCTTCATGCGCGCCTTCACGCAAAGCAACGATCCGCAGGTGCTGAAACATTTTCGCAGGCGGCTCGAAGACTTTCTCGGCATTCTCGACGGTCATCTCCAGCACAACGAATTCGCGATCGGAACCAGGCCGACCGTCGCCGATATCTCGATGATGGCCTATCTGCATTATCCGAGCGACGAGCACGGCTTCGACTTCGCGGAAAGCTATCCCGCCATTCACGCCTGGCTTGGCCGCATGGCCACACTGCCCGGCTGGCAGCCGGCCTACGAGCTGCTGCCCGGCAAGCGGATGACGAATTACGCGAAGTGAGGGCGCGGCTACTTCAGCGCCAGCCAGCCGAGCGTGAACAGGATTCCGCCGATGATGACGACGACCGCGACCGCCCAGGTGCTGACGCGGATGCTGCCGGTAACCTGCTTGGCCTCTTCATTCTGCGCGATCTCGCGATTGCGCTCCTTGTTGGCTTCGCTGGAGTCCGTCATGGGTCATCCAAACCGGTTCGAGACAGCCTAACGCGTCTTGATGAAGCACATGCCGATGCGGCGCGAAGCCGCGGCAGCCTGACAGGTCAATCCTTTAGCACAGCTCCATGACGTAAAACTCCTGTCGGTCGATCGCGATCCCGCATTTTCCAGGGAACAATGCGCGCCCCAGCCGTCCTGATATTCGGTCCCCGCCAGCTCAGTGCTGCCGCGGGTCTGCGGCCGGCTGGCAAATCCACGTGAGAAATCAGGACGTTTGCCTGCGGCCATCGCGGTCAGGATGTCACGGCGGCGGACCTGGTCGCCAAGAAAATGCGGCGAGGCCGGCACGATGGTCAAGTTGGACGGCTTGTCCGCAAGCCAATCAACGCCCGGGAAGTGAAAGCCGCCGATGCCGCGGGTCTGGTGGCAGCCGGCGCAGGTGACGTCATTGAGGCGGCGCTGGAAGCCCGCGACCGAGCGGACGTTCTGGATGTCCCCGCGCGCAGCAGCTTGCTTCAACGCACCAACCACATCGTTGTCGGAGAAGACCGGCTCGCCCTGTCCCTCTCCGTTGCGCTCCCCTTGCACCATCCCGAACTCCGGCTGCAACGGAGAAGCATCGAGGCCGGCTGGCGTCGGCACGATTGCAGCCTTGGCCAGGAATTTCTCGGGGATCAGCACCGTACCGCGATCGAAGTCGCGAAGATGATCGGGCGCGAGCAGCCAATCCCTGAAGTCGCGCCGGAGATCATTGTCAGCGAGAATGCGGTCGCGGTCGATCTGGTTCTCCAGCGTCGATTCCTCGAACGTCTTCGAGGCGGCGTCGTACTTGAACACCTTGAGCAGATAGTCGGAGCGGAAATCGTGCAGCGCCGATTTCGCCGCAACTGAGATCTGAATGTTGGTCTCGATGCGATCGAGCATCGCATCGTAAGGGAAGAAGTCGCTGCCGATCAGCCCCTGCCAGTCGCCATTGCCGAGCCAGCGTCGCGCGACCTCGGCGCAGGTGATCGGCTTGCCGTTCCCGTCCATCTGGCGCACGTCGCGCGCCTTCATCACCAGATTGAGCGTCATCGGCAGCCGCGTGGCTGTCCTGCCGCCATCCGGTTTGGTCTCGAAACGCACAAGACGATAGATCAGCCTGATCTCGCCGCAGGAGTCTTCCGAGACATAGGCCCGGTCCATGCGGTTGACGATGCCGGCCAGCACGAAACGGGTGTCGCGGGATTTCAGATTGGCGCGATCGAACAATTGTACGTCGAAGCCCTCGCCGACGCCGATGGTCTCGGTCGGATATGCCGCCTTCTGCTGGGCGACGTAGCGATCGATCTCCGCCTCGATCGCGGGAGGAATCTCCTTGAGCTGCGACAACCACGAAAACATCAGATCGGTCGTCAGCGGAAAGTTCGCGTTCCGCTCCGGCCACAACAGGCGCGAGATCGTGAGCGCATCGTGCTGGTCGAGCTCGCGCAGGAGATCGGGATCGGTGATCGCCGTGCCGCGTGCCAGTTGCGCGTTCTCCGCGGCCAACAACGACACGATGCCGCCGAAAAATACGGCGGCGGCAACGAGAATTCGCAAGGCGCGGCTCATGCCTCAGGTAACACCGCGCAGGGACGGCTATTCAAGCAAAAAGGCGCTTCACATCGTGGTGAAGCGCCTTTTCGGAAATCGGATATGGGCCGCTCAGCGCGCGACGATCAGCCCCTTGCTGGTGACGACGACCCAGCGGCCGTCCTGACGGCGGATCGCATCGACACGGCCAACCCCTGGGATGGGGTCACCGGCATACACCTCGTAGAGGCCACCGCGGCCCTCGACCAGTGCGCCGCCGTTGGAGACGTCGCGCAGCACCCAGCCTTCGACCGTCGGCAACCGGCCGACCTCGGTCTTGGGTGCGACGGGAGCCGGCGCAGCTGCGGCGGTTGCAACCTGGGTCGGTGCGATCGAACCAGTGGTCTCCTTGGCGGGCACGGCGGCTGCGGCCTGGACGGGCGCCGCGGGCGGGGTGGCGCGGAGCTTGTCGACCGTCTCGGACAGCTTTGCGATCTTGGCCATTGGCTCGGCCTGCGCCTTCTCGAGCTTGTCGAGGCGGTCGTTGGTCCGGTTGAACTGGCCGAGGCCGGTCTTGGAGGTATGCTCGACGTTGGCTTTGAGCGCGACGACATCGGCATCAATCCGGGCGACCGAGGATTCCAGCGCGCTGGTGTCGGCAACCTGTGCCGGCGCGGAGCTTGCGAAGTGCATCATCCCTGCGGTCGCGAGCGCGCCGCTGATGGCGCCGACACTGGCTGCAATCGCCACTACCGCGGCCATCGCCGACAGGCGGCGCGCGCCGCCGCTCTCGCGCGGCTCGTCCGCCTTCACATGCGGCGCAAACTCCTCACGGTCCCAGGACCGCTCTGCGGGTGCCATGACGATGAGCTTGCCGGGCTTTGGCTCGGACTTGGTCTCGGCTTTGGGCTCAACCTGGGCCTCGAACTTCGGCACCTCGATCCGCGGCGGCTCAATCTCGATCGGATCAGGCTTGGGCGGCGCCTCGTGGTCAGGGGCAATCGAAGGGGCCTCGATTCCCGCAGACTCGACGGCCTGCGGCGCGGTCGCGGCGGCTTCGACGACGCTCGTCTGCTCACCGGTCGTTTGGGCAGCCTGCTCAGCCATTGGTTCGCTCACAGCTCAAATACTCCACTCTGGATTGACCTTTTGGTAACTTTCATTGCTTGCGAAATCCTTACTTCGGGACCCGCTTACCGAAATTTTAGGGAGTCATCCGGGGCCGAATTGGGCCGGGAACGTGGAACCGGTGTGGCGGGTATGAAGCAATTTGTAACCGGGCGAAGATGAACGGCCGCGCAACGGACAGGGTCTGCCGCCCCCACGTGGTCAACGACGGGCGTGGATGACGCCCGCTCTGTCCACATCACTGTCCGTCACATCAGCACCGGTGCATCCGGCAGCTCGTTGGGGTGCGGGCCGCTTGACGGAAAGTGCTTTGTCAGCTCCCGGGACACCGCCTCGATGCCGCCGATCACGCCGCGCTCGAACTGCCCCGACCTGAACTCGACTTCCATGGCGCGGCAGATGCTCTCCCAACGCTCGCCACCAACCTTCGCATCGATACCGCGGTCGGCGATGATCTCGACATCGCGGTCGGCGAGCAGGAGATAGATCAGGACACCATTGTTGTGCGCGGTGTCCCAGATGCGCAGTTGCGAGAACACGTCAAGCGCGCGCTCGCGCGCCGGCTGGTTGCGAAACAGCGGGCCGCCGTCGAGCGCGCCTTCCACCACGAAGCGGAGCTGGCCGGAATGGCTGGCTTCGCCGCGCTTGATCGCCTGCTCGATGCGGCCGAGCACGCCCTTCGGGAACACCTGCTTGGCACGCCAATGGTGCTGGAGCAGATGCCGGGTGATGCGCCTGATGCTCATGACCTACCAGCTCCCCGAGGCGCCGCCGCCGCCAAAACTGCCGCCACCACCGCTGAAGCCGCCGCTCGACGACGACCCGCTGCTCCAGCCGCCGGATGACGAGCCGCTCGACCACGAGCCACGACGCGAGGACCCCGTGCCCGATCCCGCCCCAAACAGATCGGCGATAAACGTCAGGACAGCGCCGAGCACACCGACGCCCAGTCCGATGACCGCTGAGCCGATCACGAACCAGGCGAGGACACCAACGATCGCTCCCGTTATTCCCGAACCGAACAGCCGCCCGAACATGGAGCGCAGGATGCCTCCGATGACCAGCGGGCCGAACAGCAGGAAGTAGAAAAGCGGCTCGACGTCGTTCCAATCGCCGAAATTCACGCTGCGCGAGGGCGTCGGCAGCGGCTCGCCGTCGATGACGCGGATCATGCGGTCGACGCCCGCCGTGATGCCGCCGGCGAAATCGCCGCTCCTGAATTTCGGCGTGATGGCTTCATCGATGATGCGCCGCGACGTGACGTCGGTGAGCGCGCCCTCGAGGCCGTAACCGACCTCGATGCGCAAATGCCGGTCGTTCTTGGCCACAACGAGGATGGCGCCGTCGTCGACCTTCTTGCGTCCGATCTTCCAGGCCTCCGCGACGCGGATCGCGAATTGCTCGATGGTCTCCGGGTCCGTCGTCGGCACGATCAGGACGGCGATCTGGCTGCCCTTGCGCATCTCGAAGTCCTGCAGCTTTTGCGACAGCGCGGCGATGTCGCCGCTGGAGAGCGTGCCGGTCTGATCGACCACGCGGCCGGTCAGTTGCGGCACGGCGACATCGGCTGAGGCGGGGAGCGCAAAGGTGAACAGGAGCGCGAAGACGAGGACGAATGCTGAGAAGCCCAAAACGGCACGCCACAACATCGTTGTCATCGCCCGCGAAGGCGGGCGATCCAGTATTCCAGAGGCAGCAGTGATTGAACCGTGAAGCCGCGGCGTACTGGATTCCCCGCCTTCGCGGGGAATGACGGTGGTGGGTGGGGCATGCATCGGGGTCGAAGGCACTTACTTCGACGGCGCGGGCGCCGGATTGAAATCGACCTTCGGCGCGGTCGAGATTTCCTTCTCGTTCGCGACCGTGAAGTTCGGCTTTTCCTTGTAGCCGAACATCATCGCCGTGACGTTGCTCGGGAACGAACGGATGGTGACGTTATAGTCCTGCACCGCCTTGATGTAGCGGTTGCGCGCCACCGTGATGCGGTTCTCGGTGCCTTCGAGCTGCGACATCAAATCCTTGAACAGCGCATCCGACTTGAGCTGGGGGTAGTTCTCGGTGACCACGAGCAGCCGCGACAGCGCGCCGGAGAGTTCGCCCTGGGCGGCCTGGAATTTCTGGAATGCGGCGGGATCGTTCAGCACCTCGGGCGTCGCCTGGATGCTGCCGACCTTGGCGCGGGCATTGGTGACGCCGAGCAGCACGTCCTTCTCCTGCTGCGCAAAACCCTTCACCGAGTTGACGAGGTTGGGCACGAGATCGGCGCGACGCTGATACTGGTTCACGACCTCGGACCAATTGGCCTTGATCTGCTCGTCCTCGCTCTGGATCGCGTTATAGCCGCAATTGGTGAGGCTCAACGAGGCCAGCGCCGCCAGCACGGTCAGGATCTTGCGCATCAAATTTCTCCCGGTGGAATCGGGCGCAAGCTACCAGATTGCGCGCGCGAGATGCCAGACATCTTGCGTCCCGGCCGTGGCCTGTGAAAAGCAGCCGATGTACGCAAGCCTCTTGCTTAATCCTGGCTGTAATAGTCAACTTGAGGGAACAATAATGCCAGGTCGGGAACGCCAGGGGAACGCGATGAGCTCGTTCGAGACCATCCTCGTGGAGAGGCCGGAGCCGGCGATTGCCCGGGTCGTGATGAACCGGCCCGACGCGCGCAACGCGCAGAACCTGCAAATGACCTACGATCTCAACGCCGCCTTCGACGAGGCGGTGCAGGACGACGCGGTCAAGGTGATCATTCTCGCCGGCAATGGTCCGCACTTCTCCTCAGGCCATGACCTGCGACCCGGCAGCAAGAATGAAGCGGGCGTGGATTTTCCGCCGATCGGAAATTGGGGCGGCTTCGCCGAAGCAAACGCCCATGGCCGCTTCGCGCGCGAGCAGGAGATCTATCTCCAGATCACCCGGCGCTGGCGCAACCTCGCCAAGCCGACCATTGCAGAGGTTCACGGCAAGTGCATCGCCGGCGGCCTGATGCTGGCCTGGGCCTGCGATCTCATCATCGCGAGTGGCGATGCGCAGTTCTGCGATCCCGTGGTCACCATGGGTGTCTGCGGCGTCGAATGGTTCGTGCATCCCTGGGAGCTCGGCCCGCGCAAGGCCAAGGAATTTCTGTTCACGGCCGACGCATGGAGCGCGCAGGAGGCGCATCAACTCGGGATGGTCAACCGGGTCGTGCCGCGCGCAGAGCTGTCATCCGCCGTGCTGGCGCTGGCGCGCAAAATCGCGTCAAAACCGTCCTTTGCGCTGAAGCTGACCAAGGAAGCCGTGAATCGTTCGGTTGACGTGATGGGCCAACCGGCTGCAATCGACCAGGCCTTTGCGCTGCATCAGCTCTGTCACGCGCATAATCTTCAGGAATTCGGCATGATCGTCGATCCATCGGGCCTACACCCCTCCGTCCGCAAGCCGCCGGCCGCCGCGGAGTAGACGGATGGATCTCAATCTCAGCGACGAGCAACGCCTGCTGCGCGAAAGCGCGGAGCGCTTCGTGGCCGAAAGCTACGATGCCGATCACCGCCGCAAGATGGCGAACGATCCGCTCGGCTTCAGTCCGGCGGTGTGGAAACAATTCGCAGAACTGGGCTGGCTGGCGCTGCCGATCGCGGAGGAGTGTGGCGGGCTCGGCGGCAGCGCGGTCGAGATCGGCATTTTGATGGAAGCCTTCGGCCGCGGGCTTGTGTCGGAGCCGTATATCGCGTCGGTCGTGCTTGGCGCCGCGTTGATCGAGCGATGCGGCAGCATGGCGCAGAAGCAGGCCATCCTGCCGAAGATCGCGGACGGATCGTTGAAGCTCGCGCTCGCGCATTCCGAGCGCGCGGCGCGGTTCGATCTTGCCAAGGTCGCAACCACCGCCCACAGCACGGCGCAAGGCTGGCGCCTGGCCGGTCGCAAGATTGCCGTGCTCGATGGCCACGCCGCCGACGAGATCATCGTCTCCGCGCATATCCATGATCATCAGGGCTCCTCCGGCCGCATCGGCCTGTTCCTGGTGCAGGCGACAACTCCGAGTGTTGCGATCTCCGACTACGAGCGCCTCGGCGGCGGGCGGGCCTGCAACATCGAGCTGTCGGACGTGCAACTGCCGGAGGATGCCTTGCTCGGCAACGGGCATGACGCGCTGCCGGCAATCGAATGGGCTGTTGATCGCGCCATGGCTGCGCTTGGCGCCGAGGCCGTCGGCATCATGCAGGTACTGCTGGATACTACGCTGGAGTACACAAAAATCCGGAAGCAATTCGGCCGGCCGCTCGCCGCCAACCAGGTGATCCGCCACCGCCTTGCCGACATGGCGGTGCAGGTCGACGAAGCGCGCTCGATGGCGTTGCGCGCCGCGCTGAAGCTCGACGCCGATCCGGTCGAGCGCGCGCGGGCCGCGTCGGGCGCGAAGGCGAAGATCGGCAGATCTGCGCGCTTCGTCGGCGAGCAGTCGATCCAGCTTCACGGCGGCATGGGCGTCACCGAGGAGCTCGAGGTCGGCGCCTATTTCAAGCGGCTGGTCGCGTTCGACACGCTGTTCGGCGGCAGCGCCCACCATTATGGCCGCCACGCCCGGCTTGGCCGCGCCAGCGTGCCGGCCTGATACAAGGAGCGCATCATGGACCTGTCGTTCAATGCCGAGGAGCGCGCCTTCCAGGACGAGGTGCGCGGCTTCATTGCCAGAAACCTCACCGAGGAGATGAAGCGCGCGACGGCGCTGACGCCGTCGGTGTTCTCCGATCCCGATATCGGCATGGCCTGGCAGCGCACGCTGCACAAGCAAGGCTGGGGCGCGCCGGGCTGGCCGGTCGAGCATGGCGGGCCGGATTGGACCCCGGCGCAGCGCTGGATCTTCGAGACTGAAAGCGCGCGGGCCGGCGTGCCCAATGTCAATGTGATGGGCGTGAAGATGGTCGGGCCCGTCATCATCGGCTTCGGCTCGGCGGAGCAGAAGAACTTCTACCTGCCGCGCATTCTGTCCGGTGAGGATTATTGGTGCCAAGGCTATTCCGAGCCGGGCTCCGGCTCCGATCTCTCCTCGCTGAAGACGCGCGCGGTGCGCGATGGCGACGACTACGTCATCAACGGCACCAAGATCTGGACCACGCATGCCCACCACGCCAATCGCATGTTCGCGCTGGTGCGCACCAGCGACGGGCCACGGCAGCAGGACGGCATCAGCTTCATCCTGATCGACATGAAGACACCGGGCATCACGACGCGTCCTATCCTCACCATCGGCGGCGACCACGAGGTTAACCAGGTATTCTTCGACGACGTGCGCGTTCCCGTGGCGAACCGCGTCGGCGAGGAAGGCAAGGGCTGGACCTACGGCAAGTATCTGCTCGAGTTCGAGCGCGGCTCCGGCATCGCCTCGGCGAAGCTGCGCGAGGGGCTGAAGGCGATCGCGGAGCTTGCCGAGTCCGATCTGACGGGCCGCGCGATCGACAGTCCCGACATCGCGACGCGCATCTCCGAAGTCGAGGTCGACATCGACGCGCTGGAGATGACCGAGCTGCGCGTGCTGTCGGCGCTGCAGACCGGACAGAATCCCGGTGCGGTGTCGTCGATCCTGAAGCTGCGCAACAGCGAGATCCGCCAGGCCGTGACCCGGCTCGGCGCCGACGTGATCGGCCATGACGCCCTCGCGGTCGAGCCGATGCGCCCGCTCTACAAGCTCAACCACGAGCCGGCGATGCCGGAGGAGATGCTGACGGTGATGCCGGAATATCTCAACGGCCGCGCCTATACGATCTTCGGCGGCACCTCGGAGATCCAGCGCGATATTATTGCGAAGATGATGTTGGGGATCTGAGGGGCACTGGCGCTACATTCTCACTGTCGTCCCGGTCTCACTGTCGTCCCGGCGAAGGCCGGGACGACGAGTTGGATTTGTGGCGACAGCCAGCACGACAATGGCCGCTAACCGCCCACCTTCGCATCCCGGATCGCCTGCCAGATCTTCTGCGGCGTCAGGGGCGTGTTGAGCTGGGTGATGCCGAGCTCGGCGAGCGCATCCATCACGCCGTTGGTGACGCAAGGGGGGCCACCGATGGCGCCGGATTCGCCGCAGCCCTTGGCGCCGAGCGGATTGGTGCGACAGGGCGCGGAATCGTCGAGCGTCACCACGATCGGCGGAACGTCGTCGGCGCGCGGGATGCAATAGTCCTGGTAGCTCGCGGTGAGCAGCTGGCCGTCGGCATCATAGGACACCCCCTCATACAGCGCCTGGCCGATACCCTGCGCCACACCGCCATGGATCTGTCCCGTCACCAGCATCGGGTTCACCGCGACACCGACGTCGTCGACCGTGGTGTAGCGCACGACCTTGGAGACGCCGGTCTCGGGATCGATTTCGACCTCGCAGATATGGGTGCCGTTCGGCCAGCTCGGACCGTCCACCTCGCCTTCGGAATCGACGCTGAGCTTTGCGCCGCCTTCTTTCTCGGCAATGTCGAACAGGCTGATGCGGCGGTCGGTGCCGACCACGGTGAGCATGCCGCCCTGATATTCAATGTCCTCGATCGAGGTCTCCAGCACGTTCGCCGCCTTCTCGCGCGCCTTCTGGATCAGATCGTTGGATGAGACCGCGACCGCCGTGCCGCCGACGAACAGCGAACGCGAGCCGACGCTGCCGAAGCCCGTCGCCAGATCGGTGTCGCCCTGGACCACGTCGATCTTGTCCATGGGGATGCCGAGCGTGTCGGAGATCATCTGGGTGTAGGTGGTCTGCAACCCCTGCCCCATCGCCATGGTGCCGGAATGCAGGACGACGCGGCCCTGCGCGGTCGCATGCAGGCTGACCTTCTCGGTGTGGGCGCGGCCGCCGGTCCATTCGATATAGGAGGTGAGCCCGCGGCCGTAGAGCAGGCCCTTCTTCTTCGCCGCCTTCTTGCGCGCGGCAAAGCCGTCCCAATCCGCAAGCTTCACGGCACGATCGAGCATGTGCGCGAAGGCGCCGGAATCGTAAACCTGCCCTGCAGCGTTGGTGTAGGGCAGTTGCGCCGGCTTGATGTAGTTGGCTTTCCGGATCGCGCGCGGGTCCATGCCGATTTTTCGCGCGGCCGCGTCGAACAGGCGCTCGACGATGAACACGGCCTCCGGGCGGCCCGCACCGCGATAAGCGCCGACCGGCGCGGTGTGGGTCATCACCGACTTCACCTCGAAATGTACCAGCGGCAAATCGTAGACGCCGGTCTGCACGAACGGCCCCAGCACCAGCGGGATGATGTTGGCCGCGCCTGAGGAATATGCGCCGGTGCAGCCGATCGAGCTGACGCGGTAGGCCAGCACCTTGCCCTTCTCGTCGAGCGCGAAGGAAGCTGTCGAGGTAAGATCGCGGCCGTGGGTGCCACCGACGAATTCGTCGGTGCGGTCGCCGCGCCAGCGGATCTTCCTGTTCAGCTTGGTTGCGGCATAGGCGACGATGCCGTCCTCGGGATAGAGGTTGGTCTTCTGGCCAAAGCCGCCGCCGATATCGCCGACCAGCACGCGAACGCTGTCCTTCGGACGCTTCAGCACGGCCTCGGCCAGCACGTCGCGGGTCGAGGCAGGCGTCTGCGACTGCACATGCAGCAGGAGGCGGCCGGACGTCTTGTCGATCTCGGCAATGGTCGAGCGCGGCTCCATCGCCGACGGCACCAGGCGCTGGCTGACGAGATCGAGCTCGACGGTATGCGCCGCCCTGGCAAAAGCCTCGTCCACCTTGGCGGCATCGCCGTAAGCCATCGCGCCGACGATGTTGTCGGGGGCCTCCGGCCACACCACGGGCGCGCCGGGCCTGACCGCCTCGACCGGATCGACCACCGCCGGCTGCACGTCATATTCGACCACGATCGCTTCGGCCGCGCCCTGCGCGTCGGCACGCGAGGAGGCCACCACGGCGGCCACGGCCTCGCCGGCATAGCGCACGACTTCGTGCGCCAGCAGGCGGCGTGGCGGCACCGTCATCGGCTTGCCGTCGGGGCGCTTGAAGATGCTCAAGGTCGGGATGACGCCGATGTCGTCCTTGACGAGGTCGGCGCCGGTATAGACCGCGGTCACGCCGGGCATCGCCGTGGCGGCGCTGGTGTCGATCGAGACGATCTTCGCATGGGCATGCGGCGAGCGCAGCAGGTACAACCACAGCGCGCCATCTTCCGGCTTGTCGTCGATGAACTGCCCCTTCCCGGTGAGCAGTCGCTGGTCTTCCAAACGCTTGACGGGCTGCCCCGCTCCGAAACGCAAATTGCCGGGAAGAATGTTCATTCCACCATGTCCTTGAAACCCAGAAAACGACCGCGGGGGTTTTAGCCGATTTTGCGGTCGATACAACCGAGCCGCGGCACATCTGCATTGCGTGTCACGCCCGCTTTGGCCGCAGATTGCCGGGTCAGGAGCGCTCTATGTCGATGATGCCCACATTGATATCACGGGTGTCCGAATCCCGCTTTACCGTGAGGCGAACGGTCTTACCGGCACCGGCCTGCTCGAGCGCATCAGTCAGGTCGGAGAGCCGCCGCACCGGCTTGCCTTCCACCGCGGTGATGATGTCTCCGACCGTTCCAGTCGACAAGTTGACACCGCGAATCCCCGCCTGTTCCGCAGGGCTGCCGGGGGCTGTCCGGACCACGATCACCCCTTGGACGCCAAGCCGCGTCGACACATCCTCGCTGGCGGCGACGATGCCGATGCCGGGCGTCGGCACGCGGCCATTGCGAATGAGCTCGGGGACAATCCGGTTCACGACGTCCACCGGCACCGCGAAACCGATGCCTGCATTCGAGCCGGACGGCGATATGATCGCAGTCGTGACGCCGATCAGCCGGCCGGCGGAGTCCAGCAGCGGCCCGCCTGAATTGCCCGGGTTGATTGCGGCATCCGTCTGGATGACATTGGCAATCTCCCGGCCGCCATGGGTCGGAAGCCTCCGCTTGAGGGCACTGATGATGCCGCTCGTCATCGACTGATCTAGCCCGAAAGGATTGCCGATCGCAAACGCGGATTGCCCGACTTTCAGGTCGGTCGAGCTGCCGAGAGCCACCTGCGGTGGAAGCTCGCGCACGCTGCGGATCCGCAGGACCGCAAGATCGTAATTGGGGGCGGTGCCGATCAGATCAACCCGAGCCACCTCTCCCGACGCAAAGCGCACCGCGATCTCGCCGCCATTGGCCACGACATGGTTGTTCGTGACGAGATGCCCGTCGCGGTCCCAGACAAATCCCGTGCCGGAAGCGCCGCCCTGCCCCTCCTCTCCCATGACAGGAGTAGCGGCCGATCTCACCGCAACCTGGACAACCGAGGGCGACACTCGTTCGAAGATGTCGATGGTGGCCCTTTCGGCCTCGGACAGCGGACCACGTTGCTCGACGGCGCGCGCGGAGGGGGTTGTCCATGGCGCATGCTGGACCTTCACGGCAGTTACCACGAGCAGCAGGGCGGCAAAAGCCGCCGCAATGATTGCGTAGCGACGATTCATCAGTGATCACCGTGTCGTATGCTGAAGACGATCTCTCGAATGCACATGCCGGGAGGTGACAGAGCCAGCTCACGCAGCAACGTCGAAAATGAATGGAAGTTTCTCGAATCGGGCAGCTAAGGACGGTTCCGCTGCCCGTGCCGGGGCCCATTGCCGCGTGACAAACCGCTACGCCAGCTCCCGCAATGCCGCTTCTACGACCTTGCGCGCATCGGCGGTGAGAGCGGCCTGCGGCGGGACAGGATCGCCGACGTCGTACCCCTGGATGGCCAAGCCGGCCTTGATGCAGGCCGCCAGGTTGAAGCGGGCAAAAGCTTCGTTGATGCGCCACAGCCTGCGCTGGAGCGCCATCGCCTCGTCCCAGCGGCCGGCCTTGCAGAGGTCGTAGAGCGCGACGCTCTGGCGCGGAATGATGCAGGCGGGGCCCGCCATCCAGCCGAGGCCGCCGATCAGCATCACCGCGGCCGGGATATGGGCGGAGGCGGAGAACACCCGCAAGGCATCGCCGCAGCGGTTCATGATCGAGAGCAGCCGGCCGGTGTTGGTCGAGGCGTCCTTGATGTAGCCGATGCGCGGATGTTCGGCGAGGCGCGCGATGATTTCGAGGGTGAGATCGGAGCGCTGGAATTGCGGATTGGTATAGATGACGACGGGGATGTCCACGGCATCCGCGATGGCGCGGAAATAGGATTCGATCTGGGCGTCGGCGAGCGGGAAATACGCTTCCAGGATCGCCAGAATGCCGTCGGCGCCGAGCTTCTGATACGCCTTCGCCTGCGCCACCGCATCTGCCGTCGAGGTGGAGGCGACGCCCGCGACAACAGGCACACGTCCCCTTGCCGCCTCGATCGTGGTCTGCACGACCGCGGTGCGTTGGGCGGCGTTGAGATAGGCGAACTCGCCGGTCGAGCCGAGCGGGGTCAGACCGTGGACGCCCGCGCCGATCAGATCGTCGCAGAGCTTTGCGAGGACGTTCGTCCGCACCGCGCCATCGGCAGCGACGGGAGAGACGAGATAAGGGAAGACGCCGCGAAAATCGGACATGTCAGGTGTGAATCCCGGAAACTGGCTAGCGCCTGACGGTCTTACCAACGCTCGTGCCGGCGATCAAATCCTGATCAGCCGCACCCGCGTGCCCCAGGGATCGATCGCCTCAACGCCGTCCGCTAGCGCCGTGACTTTCGCGCCGCCCTTGCGCAGGCGCTCTTCCTGTGCGGCGAGCAGATCCTGCTTAGCTGTCACCAGCGAGAACCAGGCGAGCCCCGTTGTCTGATCGTCGCGTTGGCCGGCGCCCTCGCTCTGCCACACGTTTATGCCGAGATGATGATGGTAGCGTCCCGACGACAGGAACGCGGCGCCGTTGCGGCTGCGGGTCGGGTCGAGTCCGATCGTGCCGTGGTAGAAATTCTGCGCCTGCGCGAGGTCGCCGACGCGCAGATGCATGTGGCCGATGCGCATTCCGTCCGGTGCCTTGGCATAATCAGGCACGCGCGTATTGGTCAGCGACAGCAGGTCGGGAATGTCGAGCTCGTCGGCCGCCATCTTCACGCTGCCTTCGCTCCACTGCCATTGCGAGGGATCGCGGTCGGCATAGACCTCGATGCCGTTACCTTCGGGATCGTCGAGATAGACGGATTCGCTGACGAGATGATCGGCAAAGCCCGACAGCGGCACGCGATGCGAAGCGGCTGCTACCAGCCAGCGGGCCAAGTCCTTGCGGGTCGGCATCAGGAAGGCGGTGTGATAGAGGCCGGCGGCGTTGCGCGGCTCGATCTCGGCATCAGGACGGGCCTCCAGCACCAGCAGCGCGATGCCGGCCGTGCCGAGCTTGGCGGCGCTCGCCGAGCGTTCCATCACGGTGAGCCCGATCACGTCGCGGTAGTAGTTCGCAACCTTGTCGAGATTCTTCACCCGGAGCGTCACCATGCCGACGCGCATCGGCGTGCGGCTGGCATAGGTCGGACCGCCGCCCTGCGGTGTGCCCTCGGCGCGCGCCGCGCCCGCAGCCGCCATTGCGAGCGAGCTGGCGCCGGCGAGTTGAAGCAGGGTGCGGCGGGTAAGGTCGATGGTCATCAATCAGGGCTCGCAAAAAGGCTTGAGGCCGTACGGCACAAGGTCGAGCCGATTGCTACACGTTCCCGTGAGCGGCTCCAATCACATGTTCGTCGGCCGTGCTCTTACGGACCAGCTTCCCTGCTTATTTCCTGGCCATGCGGCCAGTTACGCGATCGCCCGCGACATCCCAGATTGAGGACAGCTTTACAGGAGCCTGCCATGACCGACTCAACTCCCCTGACTTCGCTGTCGTCCGCGCTCGCGGATATGGTGTCCCGCACCGCGCCGTCCGTCGTCGCCGTCCATTCGCATCGTTCCCGCGCCACCGGCTTCGTCTGGAAACCCGGCCTGATCGTCACCGCCGACGAGGCGCTGGCCGACGAGGGCGACGTCGAGATCGGCCTCCCCGACGGCAGCACCGCGGCCGCCACGATCGCCGGCCGCGACCATACGACGGATATCGCACTGCTGCGCGCCGATACGGCGATTGCCCCGGTCAAGCTGGCCACAATTGTGCCGCCCCTTGGCGCGTTGTCGGTCGTCGTCGCCACCAACCGCGATACGCCGAGCGCCGCGCTCGCGATGGTGTCGCAGTCCGGCAAGAGCTGGCGCTCCCTGCGCGGCGGCGACATCGACGCGCGGATCGAGCTCGACGTCCGCTTGCGCTCCAGCCAGCAGGGCGGCCTCGCGCTCGACGCATCGGGCGAAGCCTTCGGCATGGCCGTGCTCGGCCCGAGGCGTGTGCTGGTGATCCCGACAGCGACGATCGAGCGGGTCGCGGCCCAGTTAGAGGCGCGCGGCCGCATCGCACGCGGATATCTCGGCCTCGGGCTGCAGCCGGTCCGGCTCGACGACGGCGTCGGCGCGATGGTGATGAATGTCGACAAGGCCGGCCCTTCGGCGGCGGCCGGCATCCGCCAGGGCGACGTCATCGTCGCGGTCAACGACCAGAAGCTGTCCGGCGTGCGCGCGCTGTCGCGGACGCTGGGTCCGGCGAGCGTGGGCGCGGTGGTCGATATCGCGGCGCGCCGCGGCGGCGAGCCGGTCAGCTTCAAGGTCACGATCGGCGAGAGGCCGGCGGCGTGAGCGAGGACATCGCGCCCGAGATCGTGTTGGCTTTGGAGATCGACGATCCCGCCCTCGCCGATCGCCTGGCTGCTCTGCTCGGCAATATCGCCGGGCTTCGCCTCGCCGAACCCGGCGAGAAAGCCGCCGCGACGATTGTCACTCGCGATCCGCGCATCATGCCTGAGGACATTGCGCTGACGCAACGTGAGCTCGACGTGCTGGCGTTGATGGCGGAAGGCGGCTCCAACAAGATGATCGCGCGTCAGCTCGGCATTTCCGTCCACACGGTGAAATTCCATGTCGGCTCGCTGCTCGACAAGCTCGACGCTACCGGCCGCACCGATGCGGTGGCACATGCGGCCCGCCGCGGCGTGATCGAGCTCTAGGTCGGGTGCGGCGGGAAGCTGAGCTGGACCGTCAGGCCCGGCGCGTTGTCGTGCAGGGCAATCTCGGCACCATGGAGGCGAGCGACCGCGGCGACCAGGCTTAAGCCAAGGCCGTTACCCGGGGTGTAGCGGCTCTGCTCGAGCCGGTAGAAGCGTTTGAACACGTGATCGCGCTGATCCGCCGGAATGCCCGGGCCGTCGTCGGCGATCGCGATCGTCGCACCGCCGTCGGTGCTGCTGCAGGTGACGGTCACCTGCCCGCCTTTGCAGCCGTGCTTGATCGCGTTGTCGACGAGATTGGCGATAGCGTCGAACAGCAGGTCGCGATCGCCAATAATCGCCACCTCGCGATCGCCGCCGAGGCTGAGCCGCGTCGCAACCTGTTCGGCGGCGGCATCGTAGAGCTCGACGACCTCGCCGGCGATTTCGGCGAGATTGAGGGTGCGAAACGCACTACGGCGGGCGCGGGTCTCGATCTCCGAGATGCGCGTGATGGAGGCGAACATGCCGAGCACGGCGTCGAGATCGGCGATGGTGTCACCGATCAGCGCCGCGTCGGCCTCGCCATTGCGCGAGGCGTGATAAGCCTTTTCCAGCCGACCCCGCATGCGCGTCAGCGGCGTACGCAAATCATGGGCGACGTTGTCGCTGACCTGCTTGACCTCTCCCATCAAAGTCTCGATGCGGTCGAGCATCTGGTTGAGGTTTTCGGCGACCCGGTCCCATTCGTCGTGACTGCCGCGCAAGGGAATGCGCTGGTCGAGGCCCGACATCATGATGGCGCGGCTGGTGGCGTTGATCTCCTCGATCCGCCCGACCGTGCGGCGCGTCACCAGCACCGCGGCGAGCCCGGCGAGCACCAGCATCAGCACGGCGACAGCGGCCATTGCGAGCTCGATCATCGCGGTGAAGCCGCTGTGGTCGCCGGCATCGCCGACACGGCTCTGCACATAGGCGATCGTGCCGAAATAGACATAGGCCATGATCGCCGCGACGATCAGCCCGAACGCCGCGATCGCGATCAGCGCAAGGCGGAAGGTCGAGGAGCGGAGCGTTTTAGCCAGGAGCACGGAGACAATATCCGATGCCGCGGATGGTGTGGATCAGCGGATAGGCCTGGGCATCATCGACCTTGCGACGGACGCGTCCGACATAGACGTCGATGATGTTGGTGGAGGGATCGAAATGCAGATCCCAGACATGCTGGAGCAGCATCGCACGCGAGACGACGCGGCCCTCGTTGCGGACCAGATATTCGAGTAATTGGAATTCCCGCGGCAACAGCGGAATCTTCCGGCCGCGGCGGCTCGCGCTGCGTGCGATCAGGTCGATGGCGAGATCGCCGACCCGCAGGATCGTCTCCTTGGCGACGGTGTCGCTGCGCCGGCCGAGTGCCTCCAGCCGCGCCAGCAATTCGGTGAAGGAGAACGGCTTGACGAGATAATCGTCGCCGCCGGCCCGCAAGCCGCGCACGCGGTCGTCGACCTCGCCAAGTGCGGAAATGATTAGGAACGGCGCGGCGATGCCGTCGTCGCGCAACTGGCGCATCACGCTGATGCCGTCGATATCGGGCAGCATGCGGTCGATGGTGATCACGGCATAGTCGCGCGCGGCGCCATGGCTGAGCGCTTCGCGCCCGGTGGCGGCGAGATCGACGTCGTAGCCGGAAGTCGTCAGCTCCTCGACGAGCTGGCCTGCGGTTTCCGCGTCGTCCTCGACGACCAGAATGCGGCGGTGAGCTCCGGTCATGACAAACTCCGCGCGACGATCGCCACCAGACTATCCCGTTCCGGGGCTGAGCGGAACCGTCCGATGACGATCGCGACAATGGTGCGGTACGGCGATGCTAGTACCAAGAGTCTCCGCACACATTGACCCATTGCCACCCATAGGGCGTCAAGCTCCTGCGCCAGCAGCCGTCATAGTAGCCGGCATAGATGAAAGGTGCTCCGAAGAAGAAGCGATGGTGTTGCCGGAAGAAGGCATGGCGGCCGATGAAGGGCCTGCCGTGCCAGCCGGAGCCAGCGAAGCGCGGCCCGATCGCCGCATGCGCGAAACGTGCACCGCCAAAGCCCGGGCCGCCGAAACGGGCGCCGCCCATGCCGCCGACGCGCATACCACCGAAGCCACCGGTGTGCATGCCGCCGCCGAAGCCTCCCGTGTGCATGCCGCCGCCACCGAAATGCCCACCACCGCCGAATCCGCCATGACCGCCACCGCCACCGCCACCGCCTCTGGCAAGCACCGGTGAAGCGAGCGCCATCACCGCTGCGATCGTCACCGCGGTGAGGCCTTTGAGAATCCTGTTGTCCATCGAAGCATCCTCCGTGCTGCGCGACAATATTCTGCCGCGCGAGGAGGATCAGATGAGAGGAAGGGACAGGCGCCTTCAACTTACAAACGCGCCAGATTCTGACGCGGAAGTTAGGGAGACGCTGCTCTCTCACTCGCTCGCCCCGTTCTTGCGGGGAGAGGGTGGGGTGAGAGCGGGGAGAGGTTAGAAGCTACGCCCGCTTGCCGCCGTTTTTCTCGGCCGCGCGGCGCAGCGCTTCGGCGAGCGCACCGCCGCCGGAAGACTCCTGCTGGCGCGGGGCCGACGACGTCATGCGGGACGGGTTACGTGAGCTGTTATCCCGCTGCATGCCGGGCGCGTCCTTCTTGGCGCCGACCTCGTCGTCGAGCCGTAGTGTCAACGAGATACGCTTGCGCGCGACCTCGAAGTCTAGCACCTTCACTTTGACGATGTCGCCGGGCTTCACCACTTCACGCGGATCCTTGATGTAGGTCTTGGACATCGCCGAGATGTGCACGAGGCCGTCCTGGTGCACGCCGATATCGACGAAGGCGCCGAACGCCGCGACGTTGGTTACGGTGCCCTCGAGGATCATGCCCTTCTTGAGGTGCTTGATCTCCTCGACGCCGTCCATGAACACAGCTGCCTTGAAGGCCGGACGCGGGTCGCGACCGGGCTTCTCGAGCTCGCGCAGGATGTCGGTGACGGTCGGCAGACCAAACGTCTCGTCCACGAAGTCTTTCGGCTTCAGCGTGCGAACGATGTCGCTGCTGCCGATCAGCGCCTTGATGTCGCTCTTGGTGGCGCTGAGAATCCGGCGCACCACCGGATAGGCTTCCGGATGCACACCGGAGGCGTCGAGCGGGTCCTCGCCGCCGAGGATGCGCAGGAAGCCCGCGCACTGCTCGAACGCCTTGGGGCCGAGCCGCGGCACGTCCTTCAACGCCTTGCGCGACTTGAACGGCCCGTTGGCGTCGCGGTGTGCCACGATGCTCGAGGCGAGGCCGGAGCCGACGCCCGACACGCGCGCGAGCAGCGGAGCGGACGCGGTGTTGACGTCGACGCCGACGGCGTTCACGCAGTCTTCGACCACGGCGTCGAGGGATTTGGCGAGCTTGGCCTGGCCTAGGTCGTGCTGGTACTGGCCGACGCCGATCGCCTTGGGTTCGATCTTGACGAGCTCGGCGAGAGGATCCTGGAGCCGCCGCGCGATTGACACCGCGCCGCGCAGGGTGACGTCGAGGCCCGGCAACTCCTCCGAGGCGAACGCCGAGGCCGAATAAACCGACGCGCCGGCTTCCGACACCACGATCTTGGTCATCTTCAAGTCGGGCAGGCCCTTGACGAGGTCGGCCGCGAGCTTGTCGGTCTCGCGCGAGGCGGTGCCGTTGCCGATCGCGATCAGCTCGACACGATGTTTCAGCGCGAGCTTGCCGAGGATCGCAAGCGCCTCGTTCCACTGCCGCTGCGGCTCGTGCGGATAGATCACGGCGGTATCCACCACCTTGCCGGTCGCGTCGGTGACGGCGACCTTGACCCCGGTGCGGAAGCCGGGATCGAGACCCATGGTGACGCGGGTGCCGGCGGGCGCCGCGAGCAGCAAGTCGCGCAGATTCGAGGCGAACACGCGCACGGCCTCTGTCTCGGCCGCATTCCACAGCCGCATGCGCAGGTCGATGTTGAGATGCACCTGGATCTTGGTGCGCCAGGCCCAGCGCACGGTATCGATCATCCAGCGGTCGCCGGCGCGCTTAAGGTCGGCGATGCCGAACCGCTTCATGATCTTCAGTTCATAGACGCTCGGCACGCCGGGCGGCGATGGTTCGGCCTCGGCCTGGATCTGGAGATCGAGGATTTCTTCTTTCTCGCCGCGGAACATTGCGAGGATTCGGTGCGAGGGCAGCTTGGTCAGCGGCTCGGAGAACTCGAAATAGTCGGCAAACTTTTCGCCCTCGGTTTTCTTGCCGTCGCGCACCTTGGAGGTCATGCGCGCATTAGTCCACACCTCCTCGCGAAGCGCGCCGATCAGGTCGGCGTCTTCGTCGAAGCGCTCGACCAGGATGGCGCGGGCGCCATCGAGTGCCGCAGCGGCATCGGCAACGCCCTTCTCGGGATTGACGAAGGCTTCAGCGACCACCTTCGGATCGTTGTTGGGCTCGGCCATGAGCTGAAAGGCGAGCGGCTCGAGCCCGGCTTCCTTGGCGATCTCGGCCTTGGTGCGGCGCTTCGGCTTAAACGGCAGATAGATGTCTTCGAGGCGCGCCTTGCTGTCGGCAGCGAGAATGGAGGCCTCCAGCGCGGCATCGAGCTTGCCCTGCTCGCGGACCGATTCGAGGATGGCCTTGCGGCGGTCCTCGAGCTCGCGCAGGTAACCCAGGCGCTCCTCCAGCGTGCGCAATTGTGCGTCGTCGAGCGCACCGGTCGCTTCCTTGCGGTAGCGGGCGATGAAGGGAACCGTGGCGCCGCCGTCGAGCAGCGCCACTGTCGCCTCGACCTGCTCCGCCCGAACCCCAAGCTCCTGCGCAATTTTCTGGTTGATATTTACCACGCGAGAACCCCTCTATCCAAGCACGCATCGCGGAGGCGAACCACCGGCTGCGGGACGCCGCTTATGGACCAATCGGGGTTGATTCATCAAGGTGCGGCGGACGACCGTCGACAAGGGATTTTTTGTCGAAGCGATGCGATCTCGCCACAATCGTGGGTGCTACGCAGACGGCGCACGTCCTGCTGTCGTCCTGGCTTTCGCCAGGACGACGACGGGGATTGCCTCGACACCTTGACAGGCGCCCCGGTTCAGCGGCTGTTTTCGTCTGCCGGACTCCTGAACTTCATGTGAGGATTATAATGCGGACGACATCGGTCGGCGTCTTCAAGGTCGCCACCAGAGGCCCCGGCGACGTCTCCGGATTGATGAGCATGATCGGCTCCGGCGCGATCGATCCGGCATCCATCCTGGCGATCCTCGGCAAGACCGAAGGCAACGGCGGCGTCAACGACTTTACCCGGGAATATGCCGTTGCCGCGCTGTGCACGGCGCTGGCGCCGCAGCTCGGGCTGTCGCCGCAGGAGGTCGAGCAACGCATCGCCTTCGTGATGTCGGGCGGCACCGAGGGCGTGCTCAGCCCGCACATCACGGTGTTCACGCGCCAGGACATTCTACAGCGCCCGGCAGGCCTCTCCGGCAAGCGCCTGAGCATCGGCATGGCGCACACGCGGGATTTTCTCCCTGAAGAGCTCGGCCGCTCCGCTCAGATCACGGAGACAGCCAAGGCCGTGAAGGCCGCGATGGCGGATGCCGGGATCGCCGATCCCGCCGACGTCCATTTCGTGCAGATCAAATGCCCGCTGCTCACCAGCGAGCGCGTCGAAGCGGCGAATGCGCGCGGTCACAAGACAGCGACGACCAGCGCCTACAGTTCGATGGCCTATTCGCGCGGCGCTTCCGCACTCGGCGTTGCGGTCGCGCTCGGCGAGATCGCAACCGGCGTTCGTGATGAGGACGTGCTGCGACGCTACGATCTGTTCTCGAACGTCGCCTCGACCTCGTCCGGGATCGAGCTCATGCATAACGTCGTCATCGTGCTCGGCAATTCGATGTCCTCGACGAGCGAATTCGAGATCGGGCATGCCGTGATGAGCGATGCGATCGACACCGCGGCGGTGCTTGCGGCGTTGGAGAGCGTTGGGCTCCGTGCCGGGCAACAGACGACGACCGGCAGCAAGCTTGTCAACATCTTCGCTAAGGCCGAGGCCTCCCCTGATGGCTGCGTGCGCGGCTTCCGCCACACCATGCTCGAAGATACCGATATCAGCTCGACACGCCACGCCCGGGCTGCCGTTGGCGGGTTGATTGCCGGCCTCGCCGGCACTGGTGCGGTCTACGTCTCCGGCGGCGCCGAGCATCAGGGCCCAGCCGGCGGCGGCCCGGTCGCGGTGATCGCAAAGTTCTCCAATTGATGCGCGCGCATGCAATTCGGGATTACCTCTCCATCCGGCGCAACCCTGCCCTTCGCGCCGCTCAGTTGATTAAAGTGTTCCTGTGCGAAACTAAGGTGGCGCCGCACGAAGAGGTTTGGATCGCATGACTTTCCCGATGAGCTGGAACGAATGGGCGCAGCACGATGGCGTGGGGCTGGCCGCGCGCGTCCGCAAGGGCGAGCTCACGGCAAAGGAGTTGGCGCGCCAGGCCGCCGCGGGCGTCGCCAAGGTCAATCCGGCACTGTCGGGCGTGGTCGAGCTGTTCGATGACGTGATCGCCGATCCGGCCAAGGACGGCGCCAATCTCGCCGGCCCGTTCGCAGGCCTGCCCTTCCTGATGAAGGACCTCGGCCCGACCATGAAGGGGCGGCTCCAGGAGATGGGCTCGCTGTTAATGCGCGGCAATCGCGCCAGCGCCGACACGTTCCTGACCGGCAAATTCCGCCAGGCCGGACTGAACCTGATCGGACGCACCACGACACCGGAGTTCGGCGTCTGCAGCTCGGCCGACAATCCGGCCGTCTATGTCACGCGCAATCCCTGGGACACCGACTACACCACCTGCGGCTCGTCGGCCGGGAGCGCCGCAATGGTCGCGGCCGGCGTGGTGCCGATCGCACACGCGACTGACGGCGGCGGCTCGATCCGCATTCCCGCCGGCGTCAACGGCAATATCGGCTTGAAAGTCTCGCGCGGCGTGTTCTCGCTCGCACCGCACATGTCCGATCTCACCGGCCTCGTCTCGATCCAGGGCTGCCAGTCGCGCTCGGTGCGCGACACCGCCGCCTTCGTCGACCATGCAAGGGGAGCGGCGCCCGGCGAATTCATGCCGTTCTGGACCACGGCGCAGCCTTATTCCGAGATGATCAAGCGCGACCCGTCAAAGCTTCGTATCGCGCTGTCGCACAGCTGGGGCGACTACACCGCGACGCCCGAGATCGCGGCCGAGCTGGCGAAGGCCGGCCGCTTCCTCGAAGGCCTCGGCCATCACGTCGACTACGCCCTGCCCGAACTCGAGTTCCGCGCCGCGTTCGAGGCGCAGACCACCTGCTACATCTCGAATTTTGCCGTGGTGATCTCCAACATGCTCGCCGCGCGCGGACTGGAACGGCCGCCGGAAGATCTCATCGAACCCATGAATATCCGGATCTGGGAAGCCGGCCGGCATACGAGCTTCGCCGAGCGGGCGAAGATGCAAGGCGTGTTCAACACGACCTCGCGCGCCTTCGGCGCCTTCTTCGAGCAGTGGGACGTGATCTTGACCCCGATCACGGCGCTGCCGACGCCGAAGGTCGGCACCCGGGAATATCTCACCATCTCCGACAACCCCGACGTGCTCGACTGGTTCGGCAATCTTTGGCGCTTCTTCGCCTTCACGCCGCTCGCCAATCTCTGCGGCATGCCGGCGATCTCGATGCCGATGGCCACGCAGGACCACGGCCTGCCGCTGGGCATCCAGGCGATTGCGAAGCAGGCCAATGACGGCCTCCTGCTGCAACTCGCCGCCCAGATCGAGCGCGCGCTCGACGGCAAGTGGAACGACGGCAGGAAGCCGAAGGTGCATGTGAGCTGAGCGAGTTGATCGCATTAACTTGCGATCCGCGAACGGCCTCAGTTCTTCACCGAGGGAATTTCCTCCGGCCGGGGCTGCTGCTGGCCCTGCTGGTACATTGCCAGCGCCTTTTCGAGCGCTTCGCGCAGAGCCAGCGCCGCGGCCACGCTGCAACGCAGATGCGCGGTCTGGACCACATCAACCCTGACGGCGGCGCCGACCGGCATCAGAAGGTTCGCCGCAAGCTCGATTTGAATCGCGCCGTTGTGGTGGCCGAAGCAGGATGCACCGTCGAAATAGATGATCGGCGCCCGCTCCGAGCTCGATGTCGAAATGATGACGGGCCCCTGGCTGGTGACGGGCGTTTCGGGATCGGCCATGGGCACTCCTTACGGCTGGTCGAACGAACGAGGCGCCCACCATCGTTGCTTCGGCCCGCCCTGTCGAGGCCAAACCGCCCCCGGCACCCACCGTGGGACGCGCATTCGGGGTTTTGCGCCGCGCCCGCCACTGGTCTAGAACGTCCTCATGTCCAGCTCACCGACCACACTTTCGTTCGAGGACCTCGCCGAGGCGATCAAGGGTCGCCGCTCCGATTACGGCCAGATCAGCGGGCTCCAGCTCGACCGCTTCGCACCGCGCGAAGCCTGGTCCAGCCTGCCCTACCGGCCGGTCTTTGTCGGTGACACCGAGACCGGCGTCCTGCATGGCGGGGTCGTCACCGCGATGCTGGACGAGAGTTGCGGCATGGCGGTGCAACTCGCGCTGGACGGCACAAGCGCGATCGCGACGCTCGATCTGCGCATCGACTATCAGAAGCCGGCAACGCCGGGCCTCGACATCAAGGCGCATTCGGTCTGCTACCGCACCACGCGTTCGATTGCCTTCGTGCGCTCCACCGCCTATCAGGAGTCCGAGGACGATCCGGTCGCGACCGCGACCGCCTGTTTCATGATCGGCGCCAACCGCACCAACATGCTCGCGGATCGCAGGATGGATTCGCCCGGCATCCCGAGGCTGGAGGCGCCGGACGATCCGGAAGGCCCGTTCGCCAACAGCCCGTTCGCACGCTGCCTCGGCATTCGCGTCAACGACGACGGCACACTGACGATGCCGTTCTCGCCAAAGATCATCGGCAATCCGATTCTGCCTGCGATCCATGGCGGCATGACCGGCGCCTTCCTCGAAACCACCGCGATCTTCGGAGTGGCCCGTGAACTCGGCGCCACCGCACTGCCCAAGCCGATCGGACTGACCGTCAACTATCTGCGCTCCGGCCGCGCGCTCGACACGTTCGCCAACGTCTCGATCGTGAAACAGGGCCGGCGCATCGTCGCCTTCGAGGCACGGGCCTGGCAGGACGATGCGAACAAGCCGATCGCCACAGCCTTCGGCCATTTCATGCTGCGGCCGACGCCCGGAAACGACGAGGAATAGGCGCATTTTCCCTTGACGGCCAAGGTCTGGGCCACAACGATAGCGCGTCCCCTCACGAGAGGTATTGGCTTGCGGCATCCGCTCGACATCATCGCCATGTTCGCCGCGCTCTGGCTGCTGGCAGCGATGGTGCTCGACGCGCTGACGCCGAAGGAGCTGACGACGGTGATGATCGGCATCGCCATCGGACCCGCCGTCGTCATCACCGCCGTGTTCTACTATCTGCGCTGCCCGCGCACCGATTTCGCGGTGATGTTCGCCGCGCTTTGGCTGATCTCCGACATCGGCATCGCGTTCATCTCGCCAACGCAGCTGCCCCACTTTCTGATCGCGCTCGGCTTCGTGCCGGCGCTGCTGATCGGGATCGTGCTGCACTGGCAACGCTTCCAGCGCCGCCATGAGCGGCTGCCCGTGCCATCGGTCAAGCGCGGCTAGCGCGGCAGCAAATTGGTCTTGGCGAGATCGACGACCTCGTCGCCGCGGCCGTTCATCACGGCGCGCAAGACCCAGAGGCTGAAGCCCTTGATCTGTTCGGGCGTGATGGTCGGCGGCATCGACAGCTCCTGCTTGGCGGTGACCACATCGAGCAGCGCCGGTCCGTGGTGGGCCAGCATCTCCTTCATCGCACCTGGAAGCTCGCCGGGATCCTCGACCCGCCTTGCGAAGATACCCATCGCGCGCGCCATCGCCGCGAAGTCCGGATTCTCCAGATCGACATTGGTGTCGACGAAACCGGCCGCCTTCATCTCCAGTGCGACGAAGCCGAGCACGCCGTTGTTGAAGATGACCACCTTCACCGGCAGCTTCATCTGCGTCAGCGTGATCAGATCGCCCATCAGCATGGTGAAGCCCCCGTCGCCGGAGAGCGAGATCACCTGCCGGCCGGGCTGCGCGGCCTGCGCGCCGATCGCCTGCGGCATGGCGTTGGCCATCGAGCCGTGCACGAACGAGCCGATCAGCCGGCGGCGTCCGTTCATCTCGAGATAGCGCGCGGCCCACACCGTCGGCGTGCCGACATCGGTGGTGAACACCGCATCATCGCTCGCATGGTCGCTGATGACCTTTGCCAGGTATTGCGGATGGATTGGTTTGCTGCCCGGCGTGCCCTTGGCGAGCGAGTCGAGGCCTTCGCGCGCCTTCTTGTAATGCGCGATCGCATCGTCGAGGTGCTTGCGCTGCGTCTTGGATTTCAGAAGCGGCAGCAGCGCCTCGAGGGTGAGCTTGACGTCGCCGACCAGGCCGAGGTCGATCTTGCAGCGGCGCCCGAGATTTTCCGGACGGATGTCGATCTGCGCGATCTTGGCATCGGTCGGGAAGAACTGCTTGTAGGGAAAATCGGTCCCGAGCATCACCAGCGCGTCGCAGGCGTGCATGGCGGCATAGCCGGAGGAGAAGCCGATGAAGCCGGTCATGCCGACATCGTAGGGATTGTCGTATTCGACATGCTCCTTTCCGCCCAGCGCATGCACGATCGGGCTCTTCAAGGCTTCCGCAAGCTGCATCAGCGGCGCATGCGCGCCGGCGCAGCCGCGACCGCAGAACAGGGTGATGCGTTCGGCGCCGTTCAGGAGATCCGCAAGCGCCTTCAACTCATCCGCCTGCGGCACAACCTTCGGCGCCGACAGCGCAAGGCCACGCGCCGTCGACAGCGCGCGCTTGGGTGGGCTGCGGAAGGCGACGTCGCCCGGCATGGCGACAACGGCGACGCCGCGCATGCCGACCGCCGCGCGGATCGCGTTTTCCAGCACGTAGGGAAGCTGACTCGGATCGGAGACCAGCTCGCAATAATGGCTGCACTCGCGGAACAGGTTTTGCGGATGCGTCTCCTGGAAATAGCCGCTGCCGATCTCGGCGGTCGGAATTTGCGCGGCGATCGCCAGCACGGGAACGCGGCTGCGATGGGCGTCGAACAGGCCGTTGATCAGATGCAGATTGCCGGGACCACACGAGCCCGCGCACAGCGCAAGGCTGCCCGTCATTTCCGCTTCCCCGGCGGCGGCGAAGGCCGCGACCTCCTCGTGCCGGACATGGATCCATTCGATCGTGCCGCGCCGCCGCAGCGCTTCGGTCAGCGCATTCAGACTGTCGCCGACGATGCCGTAGATGCGCTTGACGCCAGCCTGTTCGAGCGTTGCCACGAACAGATCGGCTACATTGTTGATCGCCATGTCGGTCTCCTGATCTCGCTGGTGCAGCAAGATAGGATAACGTGCGACCGTGACGACATCACGGCTTGTTTATTGCCGCTTCAGTCTTTCGCAATCGCCCGATCGTAGGCCGCGATCGTCAATTTTGCGCGAGCGGCAACGTCCGTTACCGTCATGCCGGGCTTGTAGAGGTTGGAGCCCAGCCCGAACGCCGTCACGCCACCCTCGATGTACTCCGCGAAATTCTGGTCGGAGACGCCGCCGACGGCGGCGATCATCACGCCGGCCGGCAGCACGGCGCGGATCGCGGCGATGCCGGACGCGCCGAGCACGCTTGCCGGAAAGAACTTCAGGCCAGAGGCGCCGGAGCGCGCGGCCAGCAGCGCCTCGGTCGGCGAAAACACGCCCGGCAACGTGACCATGGCGTATTGGTGCGCACGCGTGAGCACCTGCGTATCGACATTCGGCGAGACCATCAGCTTGCCGCCGACATCGTTGAGCCGATCGACATCCGCTGTGGTCAGCACCGTGCCGGCGCCGATCAGCACGCCGGCCGGCGCGAGCTTGACGGCGGTGGCGATGGAGCGGAACGGATCGGGCGAGTTTAGCGGGATCTCGATCGCGGTCATGCCGGCCTCGATCAGCACGCCGACGATGGCCTGCGTTTCCTCGGGCTTCACGCCGCGCAGGATCGCAAGCAGTGGCCGCTTCATCGCCGGAAAGGGAACGCTCATTTCAACAGTCCTCTCATTTCGTCCAGATCGCGGCAGCCGCCATCGACAGACCGCGGCGGACCGCTTCATCGGCATCGACGGGGTTCACGGTGACCGACAACGCATCGAAAGCCAACGTGTACAGCATCGCGAGCCGCCCCGAGGCAATCAACGTAATGCCTGCTTTCGGCACGGCGCCGGAGAGCCCGGCGGCCAGCTCGATGCCGATCAAAGTGCCCGACAGCGTTTCGCGCGCCGCGGCCGGTGTGCTCCCGAACAGAAGCTGACGCGAGCGCGCGCCGAACAGAAAATTGGCCGCGAACGACGGCGCCTCATACGCAGCTCTCACCGCCGCCTTGAAGCTCGCGACGTCCTCGGCGTCTTCGGCGCCTGCGACCGCAAGCGACAAGATCGTCTCGCGCGACACAACGCTGAAGAGCTCGCCGGTCATGAAGGTGGAGAAATGCGCGATCGTATCGTCCTTCAGGCGTACCCATTTCGAATGCGTGCCGGGCATGCAGACCAGCGCCTCACCTGCGGCATCGAGACCAAGCGCGCCGAGCAGCTGTGTCTCCTCGCCGCGCATCACGTCCGGCGCTCTTGTATCGCGCTGCGCGATACCCGGCAGGATGCGGATATCGCGTGCTTCGCCCGGCACGTGCGCGGCCTGCTCCAGGACGGCCGCGAGCGGCGCGGGTGTATCGACATATCCGGCTTCGACCCAGCCCGTCTTGGCGCCGGCCATGCCGCAGACCAGAACCGGCAGATGAGCTGGTGCTTCGACGGCGGCAAGATGGGATTGCAGCACGGCCGCGAAGCCGGTCTTTGCCGCCGCCAGCATGCCCTCGCCGCTGCGGCGTTCGGCCAGCACTACGCCGGTACGATCGATCAACCAGAGCCGGAAGCTGCTGGTGCCCCAGTCCACCGCGACGTAAGCGGGTTCGGTCATCTCGGTTCTCGTCCTCGTCTCACCGGCAAGACGCCGTCTCGCGACAATGAGACGACGGCCCGCAAATTCGCCACGGGATATCGGCTATTGCCGCCGCAAACCAGCGTTTTCTCGCGGGACTGAGCCGCTGTAGCGCTGGCACACCGCTTGCGGAGCGGTGGCACACCGCTTGCTCAAGCAACCCTGCTCACGTCCGTGAACCGCGCAATAAGACGCGTCAACATCAGATGAGGAAACCCATGGAGATCGGCTATTTCACGATGCCTTCGCACCCGCCGGAGTGCGGCCTGAAGGAAGGGAACGACTGGGACCTGCAGGTCATGCGCTGGCTCGACGAGCTCGGCTATCAGGAGGCCTGGGTCGGCGAGCACCATACCGCGCCCTGGGAACCCAATCCCACGCCCGATCTGCTGATCGCGCAGGCGCTGATGCAGACCAAGAATATCCGTATCGGGCCGGGCGGCTTCCTGCTGCCCTATCACCACCCGGCCGAGCTCGCCAACCGCGTCGCCATGCTCGATCACCTCTCGGGAGGTCGGCTCAATTTCGGCGTCGCGGCGAGCGGCCTGCCGAGCGACTGGGCCATGTTCAATGTCGACGGCATGAGCGGACAGAACCGCGACATGACGCGCGAGGCGCTGGAGATCATTCTGAAGATGTGGAGCGATCCCGCGCCCTGGACCTACAAGGGCAAATTCTGGACGGTGACCAAGCCGGACACGATGTTCGACTTCTTGAAACCCCACATCAAGCCGTTGCAGACGCCGCACCCGCCGATCGGCGTCGCTGGGCTCTCGAAGAACTCGGACACGCTGAAGCTCGCCGGCGAGCGCGGCTTCATTCCAATGAGCCTCAACCTGAACCCGGCCTATGTCGGCAGTCATTGGGATTCGGTTGTAGCCGGTGCCGCCAAGACCGGGCGCAAGCCGGACCGGGCCGATTGGCGGCTGGTGCGCGAGGTGTTCGTCGCCGATACCGACGAGGAAGCGTGGCGGCTCTCGACCGGCGACATGATGGGCCGGATGATGGGCGAGTACTTCCTGCCGCTGCTCGGCCATTTCGGCTTCAAGGACTATCTGAAGCACGCGCCCGACGTGCCCGATAGCGACGTCACCGTCGAATATTGCGCCAAGCGGAACTGGATCGTCGGCTCGCCAGCGACCGTCGCCGAGAAAATCGAGAAGATCTACGAGGAGGTCGGCGGCTTCGGCGTGCTGCTGGTGTTCGGCTTCGACTACAAGCACAAGGCTGAAGCCTGGCATCACTCGCTGTCGCTGCTGAAGAACGAGGTGATGCCGCGCCTGAAGCATCTCGGCTCCGCGAAGAAGGCGGCTTGACCCGACGCGGGTGCGGCGCGATCGTGCCGCACCCACATCCATTTCGGAGATTTCCGCGTGACGGTGGACGCCAGTGCTTTCGACGCTAAGAATTTCAAGCAGGCGATGCGCCAGTGCGCCGGCGCGGTCGCGCTGGTGACGGTCGGCGCCGAGCACGGCAAGCGCACGGGGCTGACGGTGACCTCGGCCTGCTCACTGTCGGACTCGCCACCATCCCTGATCGTGTGCGTCAACCGCAACGCCAGTGCGCACGCGCGCATCCGCGAGGAAGGCGCGTTCGCGATCAACTTCCTGCACGAGGACCACGCCCTCCTGGCGCTTACCTTCAGTGGCCAGAAGGGCGTCAATGGCGACGACCGTTTTGCGTTCGGGGAGTGGACGCGTGGGGTGACCGGCGCGCCGGTGCTGAGCGATGCGGTCGCCGCATTCGACTGCGTGCTGGCGCAGGAATTCGAGACCAAGACGCATTCGATCTTCGTCGGCGAGGTGCGCGGCGCATCGCATTCCGACGGGGCGGCGCCGCTCGTGTATCTGCGCAGCAGCTTCCACGCCCCGCGCGAAATCCGCGGCACCGTGACAGTCGGCGACCTCGACTCGCGACATCTGAGCTGGAGCGATTTTTCGTAGAGAGCGGCGGCAGGCTCGCTGCCGCTCCCGTCTCCCCTTGCGGGAGAAGGTGGCGCGAAGCCCCGGATGAGGGGTATCTCTCCGCGGACTCAGAAGCAAGAGAGTCAAGTGCGGAGAGATACCCCTCGCCCGTCTCGCCGCGTTCGCGGCGAGCCGCCCTCTCCCGCAAGGGGAGAGGGAAGAAAGATCGCTACTGCGTCGTCTCGATCTTCAACTGCTTGATCTTGCGATACAGCGTGGCGCGGCTCAGCTTCAGCGCGCGCGCTGTTTCCGTCACGCGGCCGCCGTGTTTGCGCAAGGCTTCGACGATCGCCGCGCGCTCCGCCGCTGCGAGATCCGGCTCCGCCCTTCCACCAAACGGCGGCAGATCGAGGTCGGCATCGGTGATGACGTCGTCCTCCGCCGTGCAGCCGGCGAGCCGCAGCACATGCCGAAGCTGGCGCATGTTGCCGGGATAGGGATAGGCCGCGAGCCGCGCCCAGGCCTCGTCCGAGAGCGAGCAATTCGGCGCCTCCTCGTGAGCGATCTGGCGGATGACGTCGTCGCGGTCGGCGCGCTCGCGCAAGGCCGGCAGCCGCACCTCCATGCCGCGCAGACGGAAATATAGGTCGGTGCGGAAGGCGCCCTCCTCGGCCATGCGGCCGAGATCGCGATGGGTGGCGCTGATCAGGCGAATGTCGACCGGCACGGGCTTCAGCGCGCCGAGCGGCCAGACTTCGCGGTTCTCCAGCACCCGTAGCAGCCGCGTCTGCAGCGCGATCGGCATGTCGCCGATCTCGTCGAGGAACAGCGTGCCGCCGTCTGCCTGCACGATCAGGCCCTTCGAGCCGTCGCGGCGTGCGCCGGTGAAGGCGCCGGCCTCGTAGCCGAACAGCTCGGCATCGATCAGGCTTTCCGGCATCGCCGCGCAGTTCAGCGCGACATAGTTGTGGCGCGCGCGATTGCCGGCTGCGTGAATGGCACGGGCGAACACATCCTTGCCGACGCCGGTCTCGCCATGCAGCAGCACCGGCAGATTGCGATCGCCGATGCTTCTAAGTCGCTTCACGCTCCTGATCAGGCTGGGATCGCGTCCGGCGAGCCGCTGCAGCGCATCGAAGCGATCGACCGGTGCATCGCGGCGCGGCGCGAGCGGACGGGTCGAGGCCCTCGCCCGCAGCGGCGGCGCGACATGGCCGTGCCCTAGTGAACTGCCATCGGCCCGGCGCAGTTCGACGAGATCGTCTGCGTCGCGCGCGGCGGGATGGTCGAATTTGACATAGCGCGACAGATCGATGCCGGCTGCGATCAAGCCGTCGGTGAGACCCAGCAGTGCGCGCGCCGAACGGCAGGCGCCGACGATGCGGCGATCGTCGTCATAGGCGAGCAGGCCGCCGCCGCCGTCGCCCGGCACGGTCGCGATCCAGGCGTTGCGGAAATGACTGCGGAAGATCGCGCCCTCCATGCGCCGCGTTGCCTCCATCGTCACCGCGAGCGCAAGCTGATGCGCGGTGCGTTCGAGGTCCTCGCGGCAGGAGGTGATGTTCACGGCGCCTGCGAGCCGTCCCGCCTGGTCAAACAGCGGCGTCACGGCGCAGGAAAACATGTGCCACTGCGCGCGAAAATGCTCGTCGCGATGCACCAGGATCGGCTTCTGCTCGGCGAGCGCGGTGCCGAGCCCATTGGTGCCTTCGGAGGCCTCGGAAAAATTCGAGCCTGTGTAGATCTTCCAGTCCATGAATAGTCGTGCGTCGGCCTCGCCGGGCAGGCGGCTGAACAGCATGGTTGCGTTCACGTCTGCCAGGTTGACGCAATAACCGGCACCGCGCAGTACCCGGGCGAGGTCGTCGAGCTCCGGTGTTGCAAGCCGGATCGTCTCCTCCATGGGTTCGGCGACGTGACGGATCTCGGCTTCGGTGAGCGTCTGCGGCGGCCCCTGACGGCCGGGATCGAGCTTGTGGCTGACCAGGCAGCGCCGCCAGGAATTGGCAATGCGCGAAGAGGCATCGACGTCGGCCAAGCGGTCTATAACCTGATTGGCGACGGACAAGACACGGGCGACATGGTTCGAGGCCGAAAGGCTGGCCATCGCGGACGTCTCCACCCTGCATTATTGTGCAAAGTCTGGCACCGCAGGCGGGGATGTCAATCGGGAACCGGGAACGCGGCGAAGCGCAATCAGAATTGCTGCACCGCCCTCACCACGTATCAATACAGGGCCGCTTCTTCCCAGTCCGCGCCGGCGGCTTCGGCACCGAGCGCAGGCCCGCCATGATCCAGCGCCTGGTCTCGGCGGGGTCGATGACGTTGTCGATCTCGAACACGGAGGCGATCGAGACCGCCTTGCCGTTGGCATAGAGCTCGGCGACCTTGTTGCGATAGTAAGTCTCGCGCTCGACGGGGTCGGCGATCGCCTCCATCTCCTTGCGGAAGCCGAGGCGGACGTAACCCTCCAGGCCCATGCCGCCGAACTCGCCGGTCGGCCAGGCCGCGGTGAAGAATGAGGCGTGGAAGCCACCGCCAATCATCGACTGTGCACCCAGCCCATAGCCCTTGCGCAGCACGATGCCGAACAACGGCACAGTCAGGCTCGCGCCTGTCACGAACATGCGCGAGACGTGGCGCACGATTGCCGTCTTCTCGGCTTCCGGACCGACCATGAAGCCGGGCGTGTCGCACAGCGAGACGATCGGCAGATCGAAGGCGTCGCAGAGCTGGAGGAAGCGCGCGGCCTTGTCGCCGGCATCGGCGTCGATCGCACCGCCGAGATGCCGCGGATTGTTGGCGATCAGGCCGAACGGCTTGCCCTCGACACGGATCAACGCCGTGATCATGCCGACACCGTAGTCGCGGCGCAGCTCCAGCACGGACTCCTTATCCGCGACGAGGTCGATCACGCTGCGGATGTCGTAGACGCGCAGGCGGTTCTCGGGGATCGCGCGGCGCAGCAGGCGCTGGTCGGCGGCCTGCCAGTCCGTCACCGCACCCTGGAAATAGGATAGGTATTTTTGCGCAACGGTTGCCTCTTCTTCGTCCTCGACGAGGATGTCGATCACGCCGTTCGGCGACTGGAACGTAACAGGACCGACCTCGGCCGGGTGATAGACACCGAGCCCGCCGCCTTCGATCATCGCGGGGCCCCCCATGCCGATCGAGGCGTTTTTGGTTGCGATGATGACATCGCAGCAGCCGAGCATCGCGGCATTACCGGCGAAGCAATAGCCGGAGACGATGCCGATAACCGGCACCAGACCCGAGAGCCTTGCGAACTGCACGAAGGACGGACCATCAAGCCCGGTCATGCCGAGCCGGTCGGTATCGCCGGGGCGGCCGCCGCCGCCCTCGGCATAGAACACCAGCGGCACGCGCCAGTCTTCCGCGAGCGTCAGCATGCGGTCGATCTTCTTGTGGTTCATGTGGCCTTGCGTGCCCGCGAGCACGGTGTAGTCGTAGGCCACGACGATGCAGCGCCCGCCTTCGGGACCGAACTTCTCGGCGTTCACGGTCGCGACGCCCATGACGAGGCCGTCGGCCGGCGTGTTCTTGACGAGATCGTCGAGCTTGCGCCGGCGCCGCTGCGCCGCAATCGCAAGGCTGCCGTACTCCATGAACGAGTCGTCGTCGACGAGCTGCGCGACATTCTCGCGCGCGGTGCGCTGATTGGTGTTGCGGCGGCGCTCGACGGAGGCAGGGCGATTTTCGTCGAGCGTGTTGGCCTGGCGGGCGATCAGTTCGGCGAGATCAGGACGGATGTGGTCGAGATCGACATCGGTTTCCGTTGCCGACGCGTCCGCCGCAACGTCGAGCGGCTCCAGATACATGATCGGCTCGCCATGCATCAGCGTGATACCGTCGCCGGCGAGTAGCTTCGTGACGCGGCCGCCCTGCTCGGCCATGACCAGATGTTCCATTTTCATGGATTCGATCACGGCGAGCTGCTGGCCCGGGCGCACGACCTCGCCTTCCTTCACCTGAATAGTGACAATGGTCCCCTGCAAGGGTGCCGCGACCATCACTGTGCCTTCGGGCACGGTCTGTGCCGTATGCGCCTCGGTGCCGGGACCGCCGTTTCGCTCCGTCGCTGCAAAATAAAGTGGTTTGGCCGCGCCATCCGCGGCTTCGACGAGCTTGCCCATGTTGCAATCGATGAAGTCGGTCGCGATGCGGTTGGACCTGAAGTCGGGATGCGCCAGCACCGCCTGGAGGAAGGCGATGTTGGTGATGACGCCGTCGATCCGAAACTCGCGCAAGGCGCGCGAAGCCTTGGCGACCACGTCGTGCCAGGCTTCACCGGGCGTATGCACGATGACCTTTGCCAGCAGCGAGTCGAAGGCGGCGCTGGTCTTGTAGCCGGCATAACCGAAACTATCGACGCGGACGCCGGGGCCCGACGGCGGTTCGAACACGGCGAGCACGCCGCCGGTCGGGTGCGTCGCGCCTAGCTCGTCCAGTGTCTCCATGTTGACGCGGAGCTGCATGGCATAGCCGCGCGGTTTCGGGATCGAGCCTTGCGCCAGGCCGAGCGAGGCAAGCGAGGCACCGGCGGCGACCGCGAGCTGGGCGCGGACGAGATCGAGGCCGAGCACCTCTTCCGTCACGGTGTGCTCGACCTGAAGCCGCGGGTTGGCCTCGATGAAGGCAAAACTGTCTTCGGCGGCACCGTCGACCAGGAACTCGAACGTGCCGAGATTGTCGTACGACGCGGCCACGGCGAGTTGCTTCGCCGCCGCGATGATACGGCCACGCAAGCCGTCGCTGAGCGACGGGCTCGGCGCCACCTCGATCAGCTTCTGGTGTCGGCGCTGAATGGTGCATTCGCGCTCCCAGAGGTGGGAGATCGCGCCGTCGCGATCGCCGATGATCTGCACCTCGATATGGCGCGCCTGCCGGATCAACCGCTCGGCATAGACGCCGTCGAAGCCGAACGCGGCCTTGGCCTCGGACTGGCAGCGCGCATAGGCCTCCGCGAGATCGGCAGCGCGCTCGACCACGCGCATGCCGCGCCCGCCGCCGCCGGCCATTGCCTTGATCACGATTGCCGCGTTGCTGCCGAGCGAGGTGAAGAACGCCGCGATGTCCTCCAGCGAGGACGGCCCGCTGGTGCCGGCGATGATCGGGACGCCGCAGCGCTTTGCCAGTTGCCGTGCCGCCACCTTGTCGCCGAACAACTCGAGCGCCGCGGCCCGGGGCCCGACGAAGGCGATGCCTGCATCGGCGCAGGCCTTCGCGAACGCAGCGTTCTCGCTGAGGAAGCCGTAGCCGGGATGCACGGCGTCGCAGCCTGCGCTCTTCGCCGCCTTGACCACGGCCTCGATGTCGAGATAGGCCCGCGCGCCGCGACCGGGGATTTCGACGGCCTCGTCGGCAACCCGCACATGCAGCGACATCGCATCGTCCGCGGGATGGATCGCGACCGTCGCGATGCCGGAATCGGCTGCGGCGCGCGCGATGCGGATGGCGATCTCGCCGCGATTGGCGATCAGGAGCTTCTTGAACGACATGCAGCGTCTCCATGCCCGCGTGCCCAAGCGCGGGTCGGCAGGTCCCATGGTTCTGCTTCGTCACTTTAACCGAGGCCGTCAAGGGCAAGAACGCGGTCCCGACGACCGTTCCCGCGGGCCGGAATTTCAATCGGTCGCGCGCGCCGTGATGAGGCGAATAATCCGCGCCACGGCAGACGGGATCGGCGCGATGATCGGCACGGTGAACATCGGCTGAAGCTCGCACGCAGCTTCGCCCAGCGGGCCGCCACCGATGATGACCGCCTCCGCGCCATCCTGTGCGATGCAGGCCTCGACCGCGCCGGCAAGCGCCGCACGCAATCGCGCCGGATCGCCCATCAGGTCTTGCGGATCGCCTTTGGCGAAGCGGGCGCCGGTATAACGCGATCGCAACCCCAGCGCGTCCGGCACGGCGTCGATCTTCGATTCCAGCAGCGGCGTCGTGGTCGCCACGCCGAAGCGACGGCCGTTCTCGGCGGCTGCCAGCATGGAGGACTGACCGATACCGACCGCGGGCCGTTTAACCGCGGCTTTGATCCCGGCCAACCCGGGATCGCCGAACGCCGCGACGATGATGCCGTCGCATGCATGCCGGTTCGACTGCGCGATCTCCAGAACTTCGATGGAAGCTGCATCCAGCGCATCCGGCGTCACGATCATTTGCGGCGCGCGCGTTGCGGTCGCGCCGTCGATGTCGAAGCCGTCCACGGCGGCCGACCTCGCGATGGCGACCATCATCTCAGTGGTCGCCACAGAACTGTTCGGATTGATCAGGAGAATGCGCGCGCTCATTCTCCTGCTATACTAGGCCGCCCGTACCCCCGCAACGAAAGCACTGACCTCGTCTTCCAGCGATTGCAGCTTCTGCGACAGCCGGCCGCTCGATTGCAGCACGAGGCCGGCGGCCTGGCCGGTCTCCGCCGTCGCGTCGGTCACACCCGAGATGTTCTGCGAAACCTGGTCGGTGCCGGAGGCGGCCTCCCGTACGCTGTGCGCGATCGCCGCCGTCGCGGCGCCCTGCTCCTCGACGGCTGCGGCGATCGACGAGGAAATTTCGTTGACCTCCATGATGGTCTTGCGAATGCTGTCGATGTTGCCGACCACCTGGTTGGTCTCGGCCTGGATCGCCGATATCTGCGCGCCGATCTCGTCGGTCGCCTTCGCGGTCTGGCTCGCCAGCGACTTCACTTCGCTTGCCACCACTGCAAAACCCTTGCCGGCCTCGCCGGCGCGCGCCGCCTCGATGGTGGCGTTGAGCGCGAGCAGATTGGTCTGCGAGGCGATCTGGTTGATGAGGTCGATGACCTCGCCGATCTTGTGCGCGGCTGCAGCAAGTCCCTGCACGGTGTCGTTGGTGCGTTGACCGTCGGCGGCGGCCTTGTCGGCCACGCTTGCAGCCTGCGCGACGCGCTGGCTGATCTCGGCGATCGAGGACGACAGCTGCCCGGCGGCGGAGGCCACCGTCTGCACGTTGCTCGAGGCCTGCTGGCAGGCGGTGGCGACGAGGCTCGCACGGTCGGTCGCCTTGTCGGCGGTCTCGGACATGCCCTGCGCGGCCTGCTGCATCGCGCGCGCCTCCTTGAACACGTCGCGGACGACGGCTTGAACGTTCGCTTCGAACTTGCCGGCGAGGTCGGTCATCGTCTTGCGCTTCTCCTCGTCGGCCTTCTGCTTCGTCTCCTGCTGTTCGGCGTGCATGCGGCCGACCGCCGACGCATTGTCCTTGAACACGGCGAGCGCCTTGGCGAGCCCGCCGATCTCGTCGCGACGATCGGTATGGGGCACGTCGAACGCGCTGTCGCCGGCGGCGAGGCGGTCGGTCAGTGCCGTGATCTTCGCCAGCGGCCGGGTCACGCTGCGGCCGATCACGAAGGAGGCGCCGAGCACGAGCACGAACACGACCAGGCACACCAGGGCGAAGGTCATCGCATTCTGGCGGAAAACGGCGTCGACGTCGTCGAGATAGATCCCGGTGCCGATGATCCAGCCCCAGGGCGCAAAGCCCTTCACATAGGAGATTTTCCCGACCGGCTGGTCGAAGCCGGGCTTCGGCCAGAGGTAGCTGTAGAAGCCCGCGCCCTGCTTTTTGACGACGTCGACGAAGCCGACGAACAGCGCGTTGCCGGACGGATCCTTCATCCCGGAGAGATCCTTGCCGTCGAGTTCGGGCTTGATCGGATGCATGACCATCTTGGGGGTCATGTCGTTCAGCCAGAAATACTCGACCTTGTCGTAGCGCAGGCTCTTGATCTCCGCGATCGCGCCGGCCTGGGCCTGCTCGCGCGGGAGTTTTCCTTCGCTCTCGAGCTTCTGGTAGTGCGCCAGGATGCCGTAGCCGACGTCGACCAAGTGCTGCGTCTTGGCCTGACGATCGGCGATCATCTGCGCGCGCAAGGTCGAAAGCGCGATCGGCGCCAGCGCGATCATGCCAAGGAGGCTGATGCCGACAATCAGGACCAGCTTGAAACTGATGCGGGAGAAAAACATTGGTGCTCGCAAGATTTGGAAGGCTGATATGCCAGTTTATCCCGCGCCCCTTAGCAAAGCTTTAAGCATTCGGGTTCCCCCACCCCGCAAAACTCCATGCATCCTACCGGCATGCCGCAGACGGCTCGCAGGCTCGCGAGGCTGGCTGCATCCGAGATGCGAACTCTTCAAAACTAGAAGACCTCGACATCGCCCCTCCGAGCGTTGACTTGCAGGGGGCTCTGACGGAACGATCGGCGCAGATCATCGGCGCCAGCCGGGGCATGGGCGCAGCCGGAGGCCAGAGGCTCAATGCACCAATCGACATCGACAGGGTCTCTCGACCTTCCGGCGCTGAGCGCAGCGGAGCGGCTCTTCATTTGGGGATTTCGGGCCAAGGCGCGCAGCGGAAGCGCCGTTCCGACCGCGGCCGACATCCAGCAAGTGACGACCATTTTGGCGTGGGCGACGCCGTGCCTTCGCTGGAATCCATCATCGAGATCTTTGCCTGCACGGCGCATACGGCCATCGCGGTGCACTGCCCGACCTGCCCCCGCATGTCCGACAGCGAGCACAGCATGTTACGGGCGATCGCGGCCGCGCAGAAAGAGCGCGACGATATCGCGCGCGAGCAGTTCGAATGCTGGCTGCCGCCAGTCGGCGCCGATTGGGCTCTCGCACCCGTGCGGGGGCTTGCAACGATCTTCCGCATGGCGGGTCTCATCCTGCCCGACCGGCACGTTCCGTCTTTGGACCATGACCAGACGATGGCGATGAAGAGCTGGCTGGTCGGAAGCCCCACGTTGCACTGACCGGGATCGCGCATGATGCAGGATAGTTGCGGCTCTGTGCCTGCCACGGAAGCCGGCGAGGCGCGGCTCTGTCCGCTTCAGGCCGCGCTTGCGACGCGGCCTGACGTCGAGAGCTACGATGATTTTGGCCGCGTCACGCTCTCGCTGTTCCGGTTCATCGCTGCCGCCTATACGACCGGCGCGTCCGATTGCTGGGAGGCGGCCTATCGCTTTGCCGACGAGGCGCCTGGCATCACCGACAGCCCGCTGCTGGTCGCACGCGTTGCCGCGCTCGTCAGAATCCTGCGCAGCGGCCGGCCCTGCCAATTGTGCTTCATGCCGCCGTCGTGCCGACGCCTGTCGAAGGACGAGGCGGAATTGATGCGACTGCTGGCGGTGGCACGCGGCAAGCAGCCGGGCGAGCTCCAAACTGTCGTCTGCCAGTTCGTCGGCAACGAGAACGAGACCGTGACGACGCGGGCGGTCAACGCGCTCGCGGTCTGCTGACACCTAGCCGCCCTTCCTGCCGAGCACGAGATCGATGGTGTGGGACGCGATCTTGCGCAGCTGCGCCTCGTCGCCGAAGGCACGTTCGAGCACGGCGAGGCCGCGCGTCACCGTGATGATGTGCAGCGCCGCGGCCGCGGAATTGCCGTTGAATTCACCGCGCGCCGCACCTGCCGACAACGTCTCCTGAACCAGAACGGTGATGCGCGAGATGAGGTTCGCGAAGGCCTGCCGCGCCTCCTCGTCCAGCCCCTCGCCTTCGGCCGCGCCGAGCTCCATCAGCCCGCGCGTCGTCGGGCATCCGCGCGGCGGCGTGCCGGCGCGGAAGTTGCTGATGGTCAGGTCGAAGAACGCGGTGAGGCGCTTTCGCAATGAGCCCGCGCCGAGCGCCTTTTGCAGCGCAAGGAGATAATCGGCCGCATAGCGCTCATAGGCCTGCAGGAACAGCGCCTCCTTGGTGCCGAAGGCGTTGTAGAGGCTGCCGCGCTGGACACCGGCGTCGCGCGCGATGTCCGACAGCGAGGTGCCGCGCACGCCCTTGCGCCAGAACTGGTCGAAGGCGATACGCAGGACATCGTCGTGGTCGAACTCGCGCGGCCTCAAGCTTTGCCCCTATCAAGCATATTTGACACGATGTCAAAAACATGATTTCTTGACGCCGCGTCAAAAACAAACTGGGGCCGATGCGCCCTTTCGTCAATGAGGATTTCGCGATGCCTCTCCTCCACATCTCGATGCGCGCCGGAAAGCCGGAAGCTTACCGGAAGGCAATCCTCGGCGGCCTCTACCGCGCCATGCGTGAGGCCCTGAACGTCCCTGAAGGCGACGAGTTCATGACCATCAGCGAGCATTCGCCCGCGAACTTCCGCTGCGGCAATGCCTACAGCGTCACGCGCAGCGACGATGCCGTGCTGATCCAGATCACCGTGTTCGCCTCGCGCACCCCCGAGCAGAAGAAGGCCCTGTACCGGCGGATCGCGGACCTGCTCGGCGAAAACCCGGGCCTCCGCCCCGAGGACGTGTTCGTCAACGTCCTCGATGCGCCCGCGGAGAACTGGTCCGTTGGAAATGGCATCGCGCAATTCGCCTGAAGCGGCAGCTTCACCGATCCGCAACGCAGGTCTCCATGATCCCGTCGAGCTCCGCCTTCGAGAGCACGCCTAGCTCGACGATGAAAACAATCCGCGCGCACGGCAGAGCCGGGGCATCGCCAACGGCGAGCGCGGCATCGCTAACGGCGAGCGCGGCATCTGCAGGGGCGAGCGTGGCGCGGCCGGCCGCGAATTGAAACACCATCTGGCGCCCGGGCTGCTCGACGGTCTCCAACAGGCCTTTTGCCCGCGCGAGTTTTGGCGCGAGGCGGCCGATGGCCTGCTGCAAGCGGGCGAGCGAAAGTGGCTGGTCCGAGGTCCAGCTCAGGGTTTCGAAGCGTTGCTCTGCCGGACGTTTCGGTCCGGGTTTGCGCGGCGCGGGCGCACGATCGACGGTCGCGGGAAACAGCAGCGCGGACGGAATCTCGCCGTGCTGCGCGTCGACCACCACGGCAGGAACGCGCTGTGCGCGGATGGCCTCGCGGATACGCCCGCCCGCACCCTCATCCGCCAGATCCAGCTTGCTCAGCGCCACGATGTCGGCGACGCGCAGCTGCGAGCGGTGCAGCGCGTCGTCGAGAGCGGCCGGCGGTGTCGCCGTGTCCATCACGCAGAGCACCGTTTCCAACGGCGCTTCGCGCAGGATCACGGGATCCATCAAATTGCGGACGATCTCGGCGGGATCGGCGACGCCGCTGGTCTCGATGACGATGTATTCCGGCTTCGGATCACGCCGCAGCAGCGTCGCAAGCGTGCGCAGCAGGTCGCCTTCGAGCGAGCAGCAGATGCAGCCATTGGCGAGGCTGACCACGCCGTCGCTCGCGCCGGCGATCAGCTCGGCATCGATGTTGATCGCACCGAAATCGTTGACCACAGCGGCGATCCGCCGCCCCTCCGCATGCGCCAGCAGATGGTTCACGACAGTGGTCTTGCCGGCCCCCAGAAAGCCCGTCACCAGGAGAATGGGGACCGGCATGTCTCAGCTCCCGACGACGGGACGGCGCACGGGACGGCCGGGCCGCACCGCGACGTCCAGCACACCATCTGTGATTAACGGCTGGCCGCTGACGATCAGATGCCGCACGCCTTCGGAGGGACGGTTCATCGCCGTGAAGGTCGCGCGGTCCGAGAGCTTCTCGTAGTCGAACACGACGATGTCGGCATCGGCATCCTTCGCGAGCCGACCTTTTGCGCGCATCGCGGGCGTGCTCTGCGACAGGATCTCCGCCGGGATCAGCGCGCATTTGCGCACGCCTTCGAGCAGCGACACGGTCTTGCGCTCGCGCACCCATTCGCGGATGAATTTCGTGAAGCAGCCCGCCGAGCGCGGATGCGAGGTGGCGTCATTCGGCAGCGGCCAGGCATCGCCGGTGTAGGTCTTGCCGTCCGACGTCGTCCACGGCATCGCGTCGGAGGCGATCGCGCCGCCGGGATAGAGCACCGACATGTCGAGGAGGTCGCGGTGATGCGCATTGTTCTCGGTGTCGAGGATGTGCCACAGCACCAGCGAGGACGGCTCTTCCGCCTGCGCCTTCAGGAGCTCCTCGCGATCGCTGAAGCGATGGCCGTCGGTGACCCGCTGCACGGAATCGTAACCGGTGCCGTTGCGCTCGACGAATTCGGGGTCGCTGAAGAAGGCGGCCGCCAGCACGGTCGAGCCGGTGCCGTAGGGATAGGCCTCGACCGTGATGGGCAGGCCCTGCGCCTGCGCTTTCGCGATCAGCACGCGGCAGCGCTCGACGTCGGTCTTGCTCGACGAGTTGAAATGGCAGATGTGCATGTGCGCGCCGGTGGCTCCGGCATAGCCGATCAGGCGGATATAGGCTTCCGCCGCGCTCTCGGGATCGATGCGCGACATGTAGGCGACATGGGTGAAGGTCGGCACGTCCTGCGCGGCCGCGAGCTGGCAGACCGCGGTCAGCTCCTGCACGCCGGCGCCCGGCGCATAGGCGTTCAAGATCCCGATGCCGATGCCGCCCTCGTTCAGACCGCGCGAAAGGCGCTCGAGAATGCCGGCAACCTCCGCATCGCTGGCCACATTGTCCATCCAGCGGCGATCGCGCATGGCGTTGCCGAACGCCTCCAGCGAGCTCTCCGCATTGGAGCCCGTCATCGCGCCGATACGCGCGAAAGCCCAATTGGTGGCCGCGCCGTAGTTCAGCACGCGCCCCTTCCGCGCCTGGCGCTCATACCAGGATCCGACCGGCAGCACGCCCGCTTCGAGATCGAGCGTGGTCGTGACGCCGTCGAACGCCTGCATCCGATCCGCGGGGAGCGACTGGCCATGCGCATGAAGGTCGATGAAGCCGGGGGCGACCACGAGCCCGGTCGCGTCGATCGTCCGCTCGGCGCTTCCGAGCGAGGCGCCAATCGCGGCGATCCTGCCGTCCACGACCGCCACATCACCAACCGCGTCCATTCCGCTGGCGGGATCCACCACCCGGCCGCCAGAGATCACCAAGCCGCTCATATCAAAATTCCTCCGCGCTGAATTCGCATCAAGGCAGATTCCGGGAGGGACGACCACCTCCACCGATGCTGACGCATCATGCTCGCAAGGAAGGCTCGAAAGGGAGGCTCGAAAGGGAGGTCAGTTTGCATGCGGGTTGCGGATACGCGCTCGCAGCCTCGCGGCATGTTTTGCCCGAGCTATGCTTCTCGCTTCACCCCCTCGAAAAGAAAGGGCGCAGGGAAGACCGGGCGCCGGCTGGCACCCATAAAAACCCCCATGCGAACTGATTGCACACGCAATGCATAGGGGAGACACAGGGCAGCCGAGACCAGGCCTTCCCTGCGCGATGGTTTGACGGCCTATGCCGCGCTCTCCCCGGAGACGAGTTCCTTTTTGTCTCCGTCACCCCCGCGAAATGCACGGCACCGCGCCGGTTGACGCGCTGACGCCTTCGCAAAGGCTTGACCGTAGCAACGACGGCCAGGACCACACGGTTTCGCCGTACGCAGGCTGACCCTGCTTCGCCAAGAGGCTTCGCAGGACATGCCTGCTTCGCCAGAGGCTTCGCGAGGTCTGGGCGCCGTCCGTCGATGCGGTTCGTGCCGTGCTCACGAGGTTCATCTCGCCCTGCACGCAACAAGCCCGCCTTTAACGCCGCCCGCGTCCACCGCAACTCCCAGCCCGCGTTCGTGACGACGTACGACCGCCCCTTTTGTGGGCTGGGATGGCCGACACATGCGATATTTCCGAATTTCGGTAAACTGGAATATTTTTGCGGAGAGGGATTGACTTGCGTTTGCGGCTGTTTCGCCCAACCGGCGGAGACGACGGACTGCACGACCATGCAATGGACCGCAGAGCAGCTCCGCCGTCTTCTCGCCCCCATTATCATTCAGAGATGTAGCGGGGCGCTACGGTGGGCAAAGTTCCCAAAGGTTTTGTGTGATCGCTCGACGTCTCCTGCAACGCGACCCTCGTCATTCTATTTCGCGCCGCGCTCTCCTCGGCGGATTTATGTCGGCGGGGACCGCCCTCGCGCTTGGCGGATGCGCCGGCTTGGGTGCGACCGGGGCGCGTTTCGACGCGTCATCGTTATCCCTTGACCCCACATTGCTCGTCACCACCACGCGCAAGCCGGTGAACGGCGGTCGCACGAAGCCCTGGTTCGGGCCGGAGCGCGCGACGACCATGACAATCGCGCGGGCGAAGCTGGGGGCGCCGGACGAGAGCCGCCTTTCTCTGGCCTCGGTTGGACTTGGCGATTGGCGCCTTGACCGGGTCGAACCGGTGTCGGCCGACGTTGGCGATCTCGTTGCGCAGGCCGGCGGAGGAGACGTGCTGATCTATGTGCACGGCTTCAAGCAGACGTTCGAGACGGCGGTGCTGGATGGCGCCCATCTCTCCGATGGGATCAAGTTCCGCGGCCGGACCATGGTGTTCTCCTGGCCCTCCAAGGCAGGACTGTTCGACTATGCCTATGACCGCGACAGTGCGATGTGGTCCCGCGACGAGTTCGAGCGCGTGCTCTCCACACTCGTGTCGGCGCCAGGCACCGGCCGCGTGAACATCGTTGCGCACAGCATGGGAACCATGCTGTCGCTCGAAAGCCTGCGTCAGCTCTATGCGCGATACGGCGACACAGTGACGAGCAAGATCGGCGCCGTGGTGTTTGCCGCGCCCGATATCGACATGGACGTGTTCTCGTCAGCGATCCAGCGCATCGGTCCGCTTGCGGGCAAAATCACCGTGATCGCCGCGACGAACGATCGCGCACTGGCGTTGTCGGGACAGATCGCAGGTGGAATGACCAGGGTCGGCGCCGCCGAAAAAGCCGTCATCGCGCGCCTCGGCGTACGCGTGGTCGATGCGTCAGCGGAAGGCTGGGGCATCATCAACCACGATCTTTTTCTGTCGAATGCCGAAGTGCAGCGGGTGATCCGCCGCTCGATCGACGGCACGATCGCTTAGGAGAGCGCCTGCGCGGCATGAGTTTGATGCGTCGCGATCAATGACACCGAAGCGACAACCAACTACAATGGCAATTTTCGCTCGGCGATGATCCGCACAGGCGGAAAGGCGACGCAATCCACCACGTCGAACAACACTTCAATGTTGCGGTCAAACGCGTGCGCGAAGTCCATCGCATCATCGCGGCGTTCATCGGCAATAGCAGTGCCGAGCGTGCAATGGGGCGTCCAAGCGCCGGGCCGGTAGTGAGGACGACAATGCGCTGGATCGATTGCCGCGCTGATGATGCCGTGGATGCGAGCCAGGGATTCGTTGGCCTCCGGCTCCGCCCAGAGGACAAGCGGAGAAGCTTCGAACCAGCGAATTCGTTTGAACCTGATCCGCAGTTGCCTCTCGCCAGAACTAGCTGCCAGCATTGCATCGCACGCAGCCTTCTCGTGAGCCGCCGGGGAATCGTAGATGGCAAACGTAAAATGAGGCCGGTAGCCAAGGGCACGCATCGAGGGCTCGGCCTCGAAGACGGCAACCTGATGCCACAGCCGCACGATCTCGCCTGCTGAATCGTTGTCAGACCGGATATTGATCGCCAATGCCACAGGCGCACCCAAGGGGCGGAACAATCAAATCGAGATCAGGGGAAAGGCTGGCTTCAAGACAATGGCGCTCCCTAGGGGAATCGAACCCCTGTTTCAGCCTTGAGAGGGCCGCGTCCTAACCGCTAGACGAAGGGAGCGTTGAGGGAGAGGACATAGCCTCGAATTTTGCCGGCGGCAAGCGGGGATCGAGGGGTTTCGGATGCTCGCTCTCCGCTGTCGTCCTGGCGAATGCCAGGACCCACCAGTCCCCGCAACCACACCAGCCGGTGTTATGGGTCCTGGCCTTCGCCAGGAAGACGATGGCGGCGAGTTCCGAGGCCGTACTCACGGCTCATTGGCGAATTTCAGCTTTCCAGCCGGCTTCAACGTGTGGGCATCGAAGGTGCGGATCTCGGTGACGCCGCCGATGTCGAGCGTGATCACGAGCCGGTCGCCGGCGACGCCGCTCGAGACGATTTTGGCGCCCTTCGGGAGAGTCGCGGTGACGTCGCCTGCCGGCTCGGGCGCCCTTCCCTCGGACTTGAAAAGGCGGTAGCCCACCGCGATCAGCACGGCGCAGATTGCCAGCGCCGTGGTCAACCCCGCGACCAGCATCATCCGCCGCACCCGCGCGAACAGCGCGGCCTGCTCGGGGCTCGGTTCGGGAACAACGGTATCAGACGTCGTCATGGAAAATTCTGGCTCTGCGCAAAGGTTGGAGGTTGTCGTCGAAGGCTCCGAGGGCTCGACCCGGCTCGACCGCGTGCTGGCGCTGCACCTTGCCGAGCTATCGCGATCGAGGCTGAAAGCCCTGATTCTGGGGGGCGCGGTGAGCCTCAGGGACGCCGCGATCCGGGACCCCGCTTATCACGTCGCCTCCGGCGATACGATCACAATCGACGTGCCGGAAGCGGCCGCGCCGGAGCCGAAAGGCGAGGATATCGCCCTCGAGATCGTGTTCGAGGACGACGACATCGTCGTCCTCAACAAGCCGAAGGGGCTGGTGGTGCATCCCGCGGCGGGCCACGAGACCGGTACGCTGGTCAATGCGCTGATCGCCCATTGCGGCGGCTCGCTCTCCGGCATCGGCGGGGTGCGCCGGCCCGGCATCGTGCACCGGCTGGACAAGGACACCACCGGGTTGATGGTGGTCGCCAAGAACGACCTCGCGCATGCCTCGCTCACCGCGCAATTCGCCGATCACGGCCGTACCGGGCCGATGCGGCGCGGCTACATGGCCTTCGCCTGGGGGCTGCCGGGCCGCCATCGCGGCACCGTGGACGCGCCGATCGACCGTCACCCGCATGCGCGCGAGAAAATGGCGGTGCGCCAGGGCGGCCGCGAGGCCGTGACGCATTGGGAGCTTCTGGAGAGTTTTGCCGGACGCGACGGCAAGCCGATCGCGACGCTGCTCGCCTGCGAACTCGAGACCGGACGCACCCATCAGATCCGCGTCCACCTCGCCCATATCGGCCACCCCCTGATGGGCGACGCCGTCTACGGCCCGCATTTCAAGACCAAGGCGAACCAGCTGGGCCCCGAGTCGCAGGCCGCCCTCGCCGCGCTGGGGCGGCAGGCGCTGCACGCCTACCTGCTGGTATTGGAGCACCCGAGGACTGGAGAATTACTTCACTGGGAGACGCCTCTGCCGGAGGATTTGCTTCTCCTTCAGGGGGCCCTCAAGGCGGCGCTATGACGCAGGCCGCTTCAGAAATGCTTTACATTACAAAAAGTTATAGCTGCCACACGGGGACGTGACGTCAGCAATCCTTCCCTTTTTGCCTTCCGATGGAGTATATTGCGCTTGCGTTGAAGACCAACGCGGAACATCGCAGCACCGATCGGCTTTAACCAAGCGGTCGTCTGCCTGGCCCGCCGCTATCGGGGGCCTGAACCTGTTTGGAGGGCGCACTATGGCCCGTACAGCTACCCTGCCGGTCCTTAATGGCGAATCCGGCCTTTCCCGTTACCTCGGCGAAATCCGCAAGTTTCCGATGCTGGAACCCCAGCAGGAATACATGCTCGCCAAGCGTTGGCGCGAGCACGATGATCGCGACGCCGCGCACCAACTCGTCACCAGCCATCTCCGTCTCGTGGCCAAGATCGCCATGGGCTATCGCGGCTACGGCCTGCCGATCTCCGAGGTCGTCTCAGAAGGCAATGTCGGCCTGATGCAGGCGGTGAAGCGGTTCGAGCCCGAGAAGGGCTTCCGTCTCGCAACCTACGCGATGTGGTGGATCAAGGCCTCGATTCAAGAGTACATCCTGCGTTCGTGGTCGCTCGTGAAGATGGGCACCACCGCGAACCAGAAGAAGCTGTTCTTCAACCTGCGCAAGGCGAAGAGCAAGATTTCCGCACTGGACGAAGGCGATCTCCGCCCCGACCAGGTGGCCATCATTGCCAAGCGTCTCGGCGTCACGGCTCAGGACGTGGTCGACATGAACCGCCGCCTCGGTGGCGACGCGTCGCTCAACGCTCCGATCCGCGACGACGGCGAAGCCGGCGAATGGCAGGACTGGCTGGTCGACAATTCGCCCAACCAGGAAGCCATGCTGGCGGAGCACGAGGAGTATGATCACCGCCGTGACGCCCTGAACGGCGCCATGGGCGTGCTCAACCCGCGCGAACGCCGCATCTTCGAGGCGCGCCGCCTCGCCGATGAGCCGATGACGCTGGAAGACCTGGCTGCCGAGTTCGGCGTGTCGCGCGAGCGCGTCCGCCAGATCGAGGTCCGCGCCTTCGAGAAGGTGCAGTCCGCGGTCAAGGGCACGATCGCAAAGGCCGAACAGGCCGCGCTGGAAGCCGCGCTCTAAGCGCGAGGTTTTTAGCGCCAGAGTTTGGCGGATCGACAAGTGACAGAAAGCCGGCGGCAACGCCGGCTTTTTTGTTTGGACGCAACTCTCGCCGTCATGCCACGCGAAGGCGGGGCATCCAGTACGCCGCGGCGCTTGTTGCAAGAGCGAGGTCTCCAATGCAGGCCTCCGGAATACTGGATCGCCCGGCTAAACCGGGCGATGACAGCGGGGTTGTGGCTCTGCCTTGAACCCGCGCTGCCGGTCGACCGACCAAAAGCATCGGGCCGACAGCATCAAGAGAACGGACACGCACCGTGTCGATCATCCTGCAATCCACCGTCGGCGGTTTCTCCGCCCAGTTCATGCGGAAGCTGCCGCTGGTCGAGCAGGCGATGCGCGACCACGGGCTCGAGCCGTCGGAGTTCGTGATCTCGAAGGACTACGCCTCGACCGCGACGATCCCGCTGATGGGTCCGTTCTTCTTCAACTACAGCGTCTACTTCGGCGACGAGACATTCACCGTCACCGAGCCGAACGACATGGTGTTCCTGGACTACTTCTTCAAACGCGTGCTGGCGGCGGATGACCCGCCGGAACTGCCGCGGCGGCCGGGCTTGATCCGGCGGCTGTTCGGCTGGATGTCGCAACCGGTGTAGCTCGTCACTCCCCCCAAACCCGCGCCAGCGTCGCGAGCCAGCAGCCTTCGCAATAGCGGGCGTCCTTGTAGTCGATCCAGTTGTGCGCATAGACGCGGTCGAGCGGGATGCCGTAGCGCGCGCGCAGGATCTGGAGGAGGATCTTCCACGCCGCGACCTGCGCCGCGGTCGGGCCCGTCGTGACGTCGGGATAGTTGCCGGCGAACTCGACGCCGATCGAATTGTCGCGCACCACCTGGCGATAGGTCGGCTTGTTGTCGATGTACTTGTTGTCGTTGCGGTTGGCACCATCGCCGTGGGTCGGCACCAGGTTTTCCGCGACCGCCCAATAGACGGTGCCGTCGGTCTCGACCCACAATGTGACGCCGCGACGCGTGGGGTTCTTCGCTTGCACCTCGGCACCGCCCCGCGCCGAGCCGGCCGGTCCCTCGGTCTGGTGCACGATGATGTTGCGCCACGGTTTTGCGTTGCCGACGTCACCCCATGGCGCCAGCCACACCATCTTCAGGCCGGGAATGTCGGGCGTGCCGGAGGCGCGCGCGAGCTTTGCGAGCTCGGCGTCGGTCGCAGCGGCAGGTGCGATCAGAGTGAGAGCGGCGAGAACGGCCGCGAGCAGGCGAGAGATCATCATGCGGGTCCAATGCGGACCTGACGTTAGCACGCCCTTACGCGAATTTGCGCAAGGCCTCGCCTGGACCGATCGGGTCAGGCATGAGCGGCGGCGCCGGATCGTGGACGGCAAAGTCGTTCTTGCCGTTCTTCTTGGCCGCATAGAGCGCGTGGTCGGCATGCGCGATCAGGCGGTCCGGAAACTGGCCGACGCCGCGGTCCCACTGCGCTACCCCGATCGAGATCGCGATCGGAATGTCGACGCCGGTGCAGGTGACGGCATCCTGGCGGCAGACCTCGAGCACGCGGCGGGCGATCGCAGCCGCCTCGCGCAAGGTCGACGAGGGCAGCACGACGCAGAATTCGTCGCCGCCGGTGCGGGCGAGCATGTCGCCGGGCCTCAAGCGCGTCTGCGCCATCAGGGTGAAGTGCTGGAGGCAGGCATCGCCCGCGGCATGGCCATGGGTGTCGTTGATGGTCTTGAAGCCGTCGAGATCGATGACCAGCAGCGAGAACGGCTCGCTGCTGCGCTCCGAGCGGGCGCATTCTTCGCTCAGCCGCTGCAACAAATGCCGCCGGTTGGCGACGCCGGTGAGATCGTCGAGTAGCGCGAGGTCGGCGACCTCGTTGCGCAAGCTGTCCATCGCCATCAGCAGGAAGCCGAAATTGAGCGTCATGGACAGGAACAGGAGACCCAGCACCATGACGCCATGAGCCTGGCCGCCGGCGCTTGCCGAGAAATCGCCGCCGAGCAGATTGCCCACCGTGCGGACGACGAGGATCGCGATAATGGCGAGGATGACGATGCCGGACAGCCGGGCGCCCGGACTGACGCGGCCTTCCGGCGGCGACAGCAACAGACGCAGCGCCAGCACCAGCGGCACGGCCTGACCGAGCGTGTAGCAGAGCATGCGCAGCTGCATGTTGTCGAAGCCGACCACGAAGAACACGACGCCGGCGAGGCTTAAGCCTGCTGTTGCGATCATGACGCGCCATGAGACGGGCCGGTGATAGAAGCGTTGAATGCCCATGGCGGCAAGGCAGCTCGCCGCGATGACGCCGGCAGCGCCAAGCAGGAGCGGCAACGGAGACGCGACGAACAGGCGCAGCAGGGCCGTCATCGCGCCGGTCGCGCCGATAAAGGACGATGCCATCCAGAACCGCGCGGCCGCGAATTTCGGATAGGTGCGCATCACGTAGGCCCAGATCAGGCCGAGCGCCAGGAAGTTGACGACGAACACGGTCCAGAGTGTCGGCACGTTCAGCATGGCGCACGCGGCGCGCGCAGCGTCGCGCCCTCCGTCCCTGCCAGCTGACCGTCCATGATCCCGTCCCCGTTTTCTTTGGGGGGACAATGCCGCCGCCGCGCTTAACGGAGTCTCACTGCGATCCGCGAAAGCATGACTTTGGTTTTGGATTCATGAACGGCTGGCGCATTGTCGGATCGTTAGGCATGCCGGCGATGCGGATTCGTGAGCTAAAATCACCCGAAAATGCATCTGAGCTGTGGATAACGCGATGACACGGATGTGACAGCGCGGGGCAGAAGCGCGCGAATCTGCTGAGCTTGTCATCGAGGATGTTGCGAGGCTGGCCCTCCGCCGAGCATCCCTCGTGTCGCGTTTCACCATTAACCCTGAAGAGGATCCTATGGCTAAGAAAGCGAAGAAGGCGAAGAAGGCGACGAAGAAGAAGGCCAAGAAGGCAGCGAAGAAGAAGTAGCGAGGCTTCTTATTCTTTGCCCGGGTGGAGCACGCTCCGCCCGGGCGTCGGGTGGGAGTTCTGAGTTGGAAGATGGCGGGCGCAAGGCCCGCTTTTTTGTTGGCTGGAGAAGCTATCGCACCGCGAACGCCAGCTTGGCGCCGAGCGCGGCGAAGCCGGCGGCAAAACTCCGGCGCAGCCAGGCCATGACACGCGGGCGGGAGATGACGCGCTCGCGCACCGATGCCGCACAGAGGCCGTAGACCACGAACACCGCAAACGTCATCGCCATGAAGGCGCCGCTCAATTGCAGCATTCGCGCCAGCACATGGGCTTCGTCCGCGGCGATGAACTGCGGCAGGAAAGCCAGGAAGAAGATCGACAGCTTCGGATTGAGGATGTTGATCAGGAAGCCGGTCACGATCACCCGACCGACCGAACGCTCGCGGATCTCGCCGTCGACTGCCAGCGCCCCGGTCTCGCGCAGCGCCTGCCAGGACATGTAGAGCAGATAGGCGACACCGCACCATTTCAGCGCGGCGAAGGCGAGCGCGCTGGTGTGGAGCACGGCGGCGAGCCCCAGCATCGCGGCCGTCATGTGCGGCACGATTCCGAGGGTGCAGCCGAAGGCAGCGGCGATGCTCGCGCGCGAGCCGCGGGTCAGCGCGGCCGCCAGCGTGTAGAGCACGCCGGTGCCGGGCGAGGCGACGACGATCAGCGAGGTGAGCAGGAAGGACAAGGTCATGGACCGACCTTATCACCGCGCCGCGGACCACGAAAGCCGGCCTGCCGGATCGACCCTCAGGACAGCTGCGCGATCTCGGCCTCGCGGAGCACGTCGAGCGGCGCCCATGGCTTGGCCCAGAACTTCGCGCCGTTCGGCAAGGCCTGCATCAAGGGCCGGCCGGAGGTGACGACGACGTCGAGCTTCGGGTTGCGGTCCTTGGCGACATGCGCGAGCTCGACGCCGTTCATGCGGCCGGCAAGCTGAACGTCGGTCATCATCAGGCAGAGCGCGCCGGCGCTCTTCTCCAGCACAAGCTCGGCCGCCTCGGCGCTCTCGCATTGAATGACGTCGTAGCCGCTTTCTTCGAGAAGAAGACTGAGCATCTCCCTCTGCATGAGGTCGTCTTCCACGATCAGTGCGGTGGCTCGAAACGGCTTTGCTTGTCCCATCGGCGGCTCCCAATGCTGCCTGTCTTCATCAAGTAACGTAGGTTAAGGTGGGAACCGCCATGCGGTTCGGTTCCAATATGAAAAAATGTAAATCATAGTTCCGCTCAAGTGGCTCGACGGGGGAATCATCATGACTGCAATCCGCGGCGCCGCCGCTATCACCGGAGCGGCAAGCGGCATCGGCCGCGCACTGGCGATCGAGCTTGCACGGCGCGGCTGCGATCTCGCGCTCGCCGATCGCGACGAGCCCGGGCTGAAGACGCTCGCGGCCGAGATCGGCGCCGCAAGCAAGCTCAGCCTGCATCGCGTCGATGTCAGCAAGCCCGACGACATCGCGCAATTCGCGCGTGAGGCGGCCACCGCGCATCCCGCACTTGGCATCGTCGTCAACAATGCCGGCGTTGCACTGATGGGATCGTTCGAGGAGATCGACCAGGCGCAGATGGACTGGCTGTTCGACATCAATTTCTGGGGCGTGGTGCACGGCACGCGCGCCTTCCTGCCGCATCTGAAGACGCTGGGCGAGGCACACATCGTCAATTTGTCCTCGATCTTCGGCATCATCGCCCCGCCGGGACAGTCGGCCTATGCCGCGGCGAAATTCGCGGTGCGCGGCTTTTCCGAGAGCGTGCGGCACGAGCTGGCCATGGCGGGCAGCCCTGTCAGGCTGTCGGTCGTGCATCCTGGCGGCGTCGCCACCGCCATCGCCCGCAACTCGCGCACCGGGGTCGGCGTCACCGACAACGCACGCCGGTCGCAATCGATCGAGCGGTTCGAGAACGCGGCAAGGACCACGCCCCGGGACGCCGCGCTGCGCATCATCAAGGGCATCGAGAGAAACGAGCCGCGCATCCTGATCGGCAACGACGCCCGCTTCATGGATCTCCTGCAGCGCTTCCGCCCGGCAACGTACTGGGCGCCGTTGCAGCGCAAGCTGGAGAGGATGGCGAAGGGGACGGAGTGAGGGGCGCCGTCGAATTAAACCGTCGTCCTGGCGAGCGTTCACGGACCTCTCCGTTGTCACTCCCCGCGAAGGCGGGGAATCCAGTACGCCGCAGCCTCTCCGTATTCTCGCGCGGTCTCTGGAATACTGGATCGCCCGCCTTCGCGGGCGATGACACCAAGTATGTGCGCGAGTGCTCCGTCTCTTTGGCTCCCCTCACTGCCCCGCCAGCCGATCGGCAAAATACCCGATCGTCTTGCGATAGATCACCGCCCTGTTCCATTCGCGCATGGCCTCGAAATTGGCGGTGCCTTCGCCGTAGGGCTGGCCCATCTTGAAGCCGCTGGTGTGGAGCAGGTTCGCGGTCGAGGCGAGCACGTCGGGGACGCTGTGGCGGAGATCGACGTGGCCGTCGCCGTCGAAATCGACGCCGTACTTGATGTAGGAGGACGGCAGGAACTGGGTCTGGCCGATCTCGCCGGCATAGGCGCCGATCAGGTCGCGCAGCGGCAGGTCACCGCGCTGCACGATCTTCAGCGCCGCGAGCAGCTCGCCCTGGAATAGCTCGGTGCGGCGGCAGTCATGCGCGAGCGTCGCCAGCGTGCGGACCACCGGCAGCTTGCCGATGTCGCCCTTGCCGAAATCGCTCTCCAGCCCCCAGATCGCAACCAGGATATAGCGGGGCACGCCGAACTGCTGCTCGATGCGTGAGAGCAGCGCGGCATGGCGCTGCAACAGCGCCTTGCCGCCATTGATGCGGCCGGGGCCGACGCGGGTCGAGACATACTGCTCGAAGCTCTTGTTGAAGGTGTAGCGCTGGCGCCGGTCGAAGGCGAGCACCGCGCCGTCCTGCTGCACGCCGCTGAGCGCCGCGCTGGTCACGCTCGCCGAGACGCCGGCGGCCTGCGCTTCCGAGGCCATGCTGGCGACAAAGCTGTTGAAGTCGCCGCCGCAGCGCGCGGCTTGCGCCGATCCGCCGGCCAGACAGGCGATGAAGGCGATGGCCAAGGCGTATTTCGACATTCGGATGAATCCTACAGGGAATGGGCGGGAGAGCGGCGCGCGATCATGCCCGGGAACCAGATTCGCGTCAAAGCGGCAAATCCTCACCAGAACCAATCGCATCCTGGCTCGACGAATGAAGTCCGATGTCGCGACCACTGCATATCTCATGCGCTCGCTGCGGCATCGCAGCGCCAGCGATTTGCCTTGCCATGGCATGGCGCCGGTTATAACATTCTATTCTAGGTTGTCGCCCCGCCAGCCCCGGGCGACGCTGAAGACCAAAATAAACGGCGGGCTTCGCGGCCCGCCGTTTGTTGAGGCAAGGGTGAGGCAAGGATCTCCTAAGGAGCGCATCGGGTTTTACGAAGGGTTGGACTCTTCCGCCCGACATCGAGGCGCCTCGTAAATGGGTTCGTCGATCGATCGCGCAGCTGGTTCTGCCGCTGCAGGGTCCGCGCCCAGCCACCGGAAACCTGCCAAAGTCATTTGACTATGGCCCCCTGATCGACGAAAAGCCGGCCATGGCCAAAAAACCCGGAACCAATCCCAAGGGCGAATTCGCCTTTTTCAACGTCTTCTATGAAGACGGCTCACAACGCTCCAACCGGCGCGTGCCCGCCGAATTGCTCGGCGGCCTCGACGGCGACGAGCCGGCCCGCGCCTATATCATGGAGCAGGACCGCGAGATCGCCGAAAAATCCGGCCGCCCGGCGCTTGAGATCAAGAACCTCGAGCGGGTCGGCGCGAAGAAGAAGTAGGTCAATCCAGGCAGGCGCTCACCAGCGTCCGCTCCGCCTGTTCCAGGCAAACAGCAGATCGGCAAACCGGTCATAGAAGAACCGGGTGAACGGCAGCGCCACGCGATTTCCGAACAACCCCGCAAGCCACCCCTCCCTCGGCGTCAGCCTCCACAGCGCAATCGCGACATCCGCGCCGACGATGAGTTGGCCGGCCTCATCGGTCGCATGCAGGCGGCGCCTGATGTCGCCGAGCGTGGCGCCAAAGCACGCCAGCGCCTCGGGCTGCTCGTTGATATCCCTGAATTCGATCCTACCCGCGCGCACCAGCGCCAACAGCTTGTTGCGCTGCCAGTCGATGCCGGCATTGCAGACAGGGCAACGGGTGTTGTACCAGACGGTGAGGTGAGCCGGCATCATCAAAGCATAGATGTCGATCCTTGCGACGTCGAGGCTGGAGCCATCCACCCGGAATTCCAGAATCGATGCGCCTCTCTGGTCGGGTGTATATTCGATTGGAAAAGCATGAGCCTCTATTGGGCTGAACGCTGTCGAAGTAGGCGTGAACGAAAACGGCGGGCTTTCGCCCGCCGTTCTTGTTTCAACAGACCACCAAGTGGCGGCGTTTGAACTAGTTATCCAGGAACGACCGCAGCTTCCTTGACCTTGACGGATGCTTCAACTTTCGCAGCGCCTTCGCCTCGATCTGTCGAATACGCTCTCTCGTCACCGAGAACTGCTGGCCGACTTCTTCCAGCGTGTGGTCGGTGTTCATGCCGATGCCGAAGCGCATGCGCAGCACGCGTTCTTCGCGCGGGGTGAGCGAGGCCAGCACGCGCGTGGTGGTCTCGCGCAGGTTGGACTGGATCGCGGCGTCGATCGGCAGGATCGCGTTCTTGTCCTCGATGAAATCGCCGAGGTGTGAATCCTCTTCGTCACCGACGGGCGTCTCCAGCGACAACGGCTCCTTGGCGATCTTGAGGACTTTTCGGACTTTCTCCAGCGGCATGCCGAGCTTCTCGGCCAATTCCTCAGGAGTGGGCTCGCGGCCGATCTCGTTGAGCATCTGGCGCGAGGTGCGCACGATCTTGTTGATCGTCTCGATCATGTGCACGGGGATGCGGATGGTACGCGCCTGGTCGGCGATCGAGCGGGTGATCGCCTGCCGGATCCACCACGTGGCGTAGGTCGAGAACTTGTAGCCGCGGCGATACTCGAACTTGTCGACCGCCTTCATCAGGCCGATGTTGCCTTCCTGGATCAGGTCGAGGAACTGCAGGCCGCGATTGGTGTATTTCTTGGCGATCGAGATCACGAGACGGAGGTTGGCTTCCACCATCTCCTTCTTGGCCTGGCGGGCTTCGCGCTCGCCCTTCTGCACCGAGTGCACGATCTTGCGGAACTCGATGATCTCCAAGCCGGTCAGCGCAGCTAACTGATGCACCTCGTGGCGGAGGTCCTTGATGCGGTCCTTCTCGTGATGGACGAAGTTCTTCCAGCCCTTGGCCGACAGCTTCGAGACACGGTTGAGCCAGCGCGGATCGAGCTCCGAGCCGGTGTAGTTGCGCAGGAAGTCTTCGCGCGCGACGCCATGGCTGTCGGCAAGGCGCATCAGGCGGCCCTCATGCGAGACGAGGCGCTTGTTGATGTCGTAGAGCTGCTCGACGAGACTGTCGATACGCGCCTGGTTCAGGCGCAGCGACTTCACCTCGACGATGATCTCGTCCTTGAGCTTGCGGTATTTGCGCTCTTGGTGCGGCGAGAGCGAGGGCCCGTGCGAGGTGCTCTCGAGCTGGTTCTGGATGTCCTGCTCTTGCAGCTTGCGCAGCTTCTTGTAGCTGTCGGCGATCTTGTCGAAGATCTCGACGACCTTCGGCTTGAGCTCGGCCTCGATCGCCGCAAGCGACATCTGGTTCTCGAACTCGTCGTCCTCGTCCATGTCGGCTTCGGCGGCGGATTCCGCCGGATCCTTCGCGGCGTCGCCGACATTGCCGGGCGCAGGCGCGGCGCGGAACGGGGTCGGCGCCGGCGGTGCGGCCGGCGGCGCGACATGCGCGGGCGCGGCGCCGGTGGCCTGGCCGCCTTCGGCCGTCGCTTCACCGGTCTCGCCGTTCGGACCGGCGATCATCGCATTGTTCATGCCGGCCTTGGCATCGGGCCCGGCATAGGTGGCTTCGAGATCGATGATGTCACGAAGAAAGATTTTTCCTTCGTTGAGCTCGTCGCGCCAGATGATGATGGCCTGGAAGGTCAGCGGGCTTTCGCACAGACCTGCGATCATCGCCTCGCGGCCGGCCTCGATGCGCTTCGCAATCGCAATTTCGCCTTCGCGCGACAGCAGCTCGACGGTGCCCATCTCGCGCAGATACATGCGCACGGGATCGTCGGTGCGCTCGCCCGGCTCGCTCTTCTTGACCTCGGTGACGGCCTTCTGGGTGACTTCGACGAGCTCGTTGTCGGTCTCGTCCTCGCCGCCCTCGTCCTTGTCCTCCTCGCCTTCGCTATCGTCGGCTTCGGTGACGTTGATGCCCATGTCCGAGAGCATGGACATGATGTCCTCGATCTGCTCGGGAGAGGTCTGGTCGGACGGCAAAACTTCGTTGAGCTGATCGAAGGTCACGAAGCCGCGCTTCTTGGCCTGCTTGATCATCTTCTTCACGGCCGCGTCGGACAGATCGAGCAACGGCGAGGGCGCGTCCTGGGAGTCCTTCTCCGGCGCGTCCGCTGCCTTGTCGTCTTTTTCCTTGTCCTTCGCCTGCAGCGTCTTTGCCTTGGTGGCCATCCATTGCTCCTAAACGCGTTTCACACAGACGTTCGCCGCGCCCGCGCAAAATCACTTGAACCTGTTGCTCGATGCTCTCGCTTCGTCAGATCTCGACACGGAAAGGGCGGCGCGGACCTCTTGTCGCCACCCCCGACCTTTCACTCGCCGGATTTGCCTAACGCTTCGTAGAGCCTCTTTGTCGCAGCGGATACAGGTGTAGTGCCAACAGCAATTGCGCGGATTCATTCCTGACGCGTCTGTTCTGCCTGCGGCCGCCTGGTGGCCAAAGTGCTACAAGACCGTTAAGCCTCGATTAACCCTGTTTTTGCCGCCAAACCTCGGATTTGGCGAGTCTTTTAGCGGTTCCGGTCCCGGCCGTCCGCATGATTCTTTCATCACACGCTCTTCTGGAACCGGCCCGACAGCTCGCCAAAACCCTCGATCAGGGCCTCGGTGCCGTCGACTTCGCCTATCCGAGCCTTGACGTCGCGCAGCCACGCCATGTTGGCCTCGCTGGGATCATCCCCCAAGGCCAGCTCGGCGTCTTTCAGCTCTCTAAGTAGTGAATGGTACTGCCGATGCAAGGCGACCAGCTGATGCCAGGTGGAGAGAACGTCGTCCCGTGCGGCGCCCTCACGGGCGCCCCACACCGCCGCGGTCGTGATACCGCTCTCAACCCTTTGAAGAGCCTGCGAAAATCCGCCCTTCTCGAGATCGCTGCGCATCTTCTCGGCGAGCTCGCCGGGGTCCGGCGAATGGTGATGGTCGTTGGCAAAGGCGGCGATGATGCCGGCCCGGAGCTTATGGACCTCGGGATGGGCGAGCTCCAGGGCCGCGACTTCCTCGAGATGATCGTGCAGCAGCCAGGGGTGATTGATCAGGATTTGCAGGATCAGGGCCTCCCGGCGGGAGATGGCGCTGCGCTGGCCGCGCATGATCGGGCTTGCCGCGAGCTGCGCGCTCGCCGCCTGGTAGGGTCCGGAGGGCAGCTGGATGGGCCCGGGTGGGCCGCGGCGGCCTCCAAATCCCTGACCGCCGAATCGATTCGCGCCTCCCCCACCGCGGGGCTGGAACTGACGGCCGGCCGAGCCGGGGCGGAAATTGCCACGGCCGCCGCCGAAGCCGCCGCGTGCGCCTTCGGGGGCAAAGGCGCGCTGAAGCCGCTCGGCAAGATCCTGCCGGTAATAGCGCCGCACCACCTCGTCGCGGATGCCGTTGGAGAGCTCCTTGATGCGCGCCTCTAGCGCGGCGCGGCGCTCGGGCGTGGCGAAATTGCCGCCTTCGAGCTCGCGCGACCAGATCATCTCGGCGAGCGGACGCGCCGCCGCGATCACCTCCTCGATCGCGCCACGACCGCCGGAGCGCACGAGATCGTCGGGGTCCTGCCCTTCCGGCAGCAGGGCGAAGCGCAGACTCTTGCCGGGCGCGAGGAAGGGTAAGGCGAGATCCGCGGCACGATAAGCGGCTTTCTGGCCGGCGCGGTCGCCGTCGAAGCAGAGGATCGGCTCGTCCGCCATTTTCCAGAGCAGCGCGAGCTGGTTTTCAGTGAGCGCGGTGCCGAGCGGCGCCACGCTGCCGGCAAAGCCCGCGGTGACCATGGCGATGACGTCGACATAGCCTTCGACCACGATGAGGGGGCTGCCGTCATGGGTGGCTTTGCGCGCGGTCTGGTGGTTGTACAGATTGTCGCCCTTGTGGAAGAGCGGCGTCTCCGGCGAGTTCAGGTACTTGGCCGGAACGTCCTTCTCCAGCGCGCGCCCGCCGAAGGCGATGACGCGGCCGCGCAGATCCATGATCGGAAACATCACGCGATCGCGGAAGCGATCATAGGGCACCGGGATGTCGTTGCCGGCCACCAGCATGCCGGTTTCGACCATGTCGTCGACGGAGACGCCGAGCTTGCCGAGATGCTCTTTCAGCGCAAAGCGATCAGGTGGCGCATAGCCCAGCCGAAACTGCAATTGCGTCGCCGGCGAGATCGCGCGGTCGGCGAGATAGCCGCGCGCCTTGGCGCCGACGCGCGAGGCCAGCGTCTCGGCAAAGAACTTGGCGGCGAGATCCATGACGTCATGCAGCGAGCGGCGCCGCTGCTCCTGACGCGCTGCATCCGGCGTCACCGCTGGCAGCGGCAGGCCCGCCATATTGGCGAGCCGCTCCACGGCCTCCGCGAACGGCAGGCCGTCGGTCTCCATCATGAAGCTGATGATGTCGCCGTGCTTGCCGGAGGAGAAGTCGTGGTAAAAGCCCTTCTGGTCGTTGACGTAGAAGGACGGCGTCTTTTCCTGCTGGAACGGCGACAGCCCCTTCCACTCTCGCCCCGCCTTCTTCAGTTTGACGCGCTTGCCCACGACTTCGGAGACCGAAAGCCGGGCCCGAAGCTCGTCGAGGAATTGGGGCGTGAAGCGCATCAGGTTGATTTCTGGGGTGAGTCGGGCGTTTTGCCAACGAATAGGCATATAAGGATGCCCCCGGGAAATACGATGCACTTAGGGCTTCTCCCGGCTATTCACAGGTCGAAGATTCGACGGAAAGCTTGAACCCGGCCCGGTTCCACGCTTCCATGGGGGCCATGTTCAGGACCTTCCGAGGCGGCCAGAGCGGGGGTTGGCGCATCACCTCGATTTCGCCGGTGACGGGCGAGCCCCTCGCCTTCATGCCAACGCTGTCGGTCACCGACAGCGAGGCCATCGCGTTGCCGCTGGTGCCCTCGCGCAATGCTTGGCGCCTGGTCGGTGTCGCGAGCAGCTTGCGCTACACCGAGCGCCCGGAGAAGCAGCAGCTCACTGCCGTGCAGGCCGGCCTCGGCCGGCTGGAAGCAACCAGTGGGGCGCTGATCCCGATCCGCAAGTCGCAGGCCTGGTGGGATCTGACCCAGGAAGAGCGCCGCAGGATCTTCGAGGACAAGTCGCATCACATCGCGAACAGCCTGCGCTTCCTGCCTGCGATTGCGCGGCAGCTCTATCATTGCCGCGACCTCGGCGGGCCCTTCGACTTCCTGACCTGGTTCGAATTCGCGCCTGCGCACGCCTCGCTGTTCGAGGAGCTGGTCGCGATGCTCAGGCGAACCGAGGAGTGGAGTTATGTCGAGCGCGAGGTCGACGTGCGCGCAGTGAAGGAAGTGCTGTCGGGCTAGAGCCCAAGAAAGCGGCCGGATTCGATGCGCGGCAGATCGGTGACGGGCCAGTTGTAGATGTAAGTCCAGGCCGGTGCCGTCACCCCGTCTGCACCTGTCACGTCGACCAGCTGGCGCAGATATTCGGTCGGCTCCGGAAAGCCCTCGCCGCAGGCCTCGTACATGTCGAGCTCGCGCAAGAGTTCGTCGGGCACGCGCAGGTGAAAGAGTTCGCCGTGGGCGCGGTCGGACGGCACATCGGAGAGCAGCAGCCCCGGATAATGCGTCACCAGAACGAGCCGGCCGCGGCAGGTCGCTTCACCCAGAAAATCCGCGTGGCCCGCAAGCAACCGCGCCATCGGATGGTCGAAGCCGCGCATCAGCGTGCCGTAGACGAAGAGACGATTGGAGGTCATGGCCTTCTATAACCATCAATCGGCAGCGTGCAAATCGCAGCGGATCTACAAAACCTCCGCCTCGAGTGTCTCGCCGCTGCATTGCTCGTCCGACACCACCCTGATGGTCACGTCCATGGCGTCGAACGCGCCGGCAGGGCCGATATAGACGCCGTGCAGCGGGATTGCCTGGCGCGGATCGCGGGCGACCGCGACGCGGATGAGGTCGCGGGTGCCGACGATGCCGTTGGTCGGATCGAACTCGATCCAGCCCGCGCTGGGCAGGTAGACCTGGACCCAGGCATGCGTCGAACCGCCGCCGACATGGCGCTGCTCGATATCCTCCGGCAGGAAGATGTAGCCGGAGACGAATCGTGCGGCGATTCCGAGATGACGCAGCGCCTCGATCATGAACAGAGCGTAGTCGCGGCAGGTTCCGCTACCGGACTGCAAGGTGTCGAGCGGATGCTGCGTGCCCAGCTCGTGGCGCTTGCGGTACTTGAACCGCTCGCGGATACCGTGGGTCATGCCGCTCAGGATCTTGAAGGTCGGCGTCGGCGCGTCCTCGTCGAGAAAGCCGCGCGCCCATTCCGCGATCTCGCCATCGGGATCGGTATATTGCGGCGTGATGTAGTGGACGAGGTCGGGAAACTCCTCATCGTCATACGCGAAAGGATAGAAATAGGCCGAGTCGTCCGGCGTCAGCGCGAACTCCTCGACCGGATTGTGCTCGACGGTGACGTGCCAGTCGAAGATCAGCGCGTCCGCGCGCTCGTCGAAATTCGCGATCGCGACGGAATTGCCGAACACGTCGTGGATCCAGTGCAGCGACATCGGCTCGGGCGATATCTCGAGCCTGGAGTCGAGCACGCGCAGATCATGCCCGTCGCGCGGCCGCAGCATGATCCTGTGTTCGCCGAACGCCACGGGGCGGGTGTAGCGATATTCGGTCTTGTGATGAATCGTCAGCAACGGCATCGTCAGGCAATCATGGTGATGTCGGGCGGACCAATCTATAGCAATCCCGCCCGATTCTTCGGGGTGACTGCTGTTTCATTAGGCAATCAGGATGGCTTTAGACACAATCGGGGCGACCAATCAACTCCTCAGCGAGGGTGACGTCCCCCCGGTGCACGAGGTGAATGCGCAAGGGACATCGCCTTTTTTGCTCACCTCGGACCACTACGGAAGGGTCCTGCCGGCTGCGCTTGGCGATCTTGGCGTCGCCGAGAACGAGCTGACGCGGCATATCGCCTGGGACATCGGCATTGGGGGCGTCGCCGACCGGCTGGCAGAGATGCTGGGCGCACATCTGATCGCCCAGCGCTATTCGCGGCTGGTGATCGACTGCAACCGCCCGCCCGCCGCCGTGAGCTCGATTCCCCTGATTTCCGAAGCAACCGCGATCCCGCGCAACGAGGGAATTTCGGAGCAGGAGCGCAAAGCGCGCCGCCGCGAGATTTTCGAGCCCTATCACCGGCATATCCATGCCGCGATCGACCGCCGCGTGCACGACAAGCGGCCGACGGTGCTGGTGTCGCTGCACAGCTTCACGCCCGTTTACGCCGGCGTCGCGCGTCCCTGGCACATCGGCGCGCTCTACAATCGCGACACCGTGCTGCCGCAGCTGCTGCTCAGGCATCTCCGCAGCGAGAGCGATCTCGTCGTGGGCGACAACGAGCCCTATGCGGTGAACGACCTCACCGACTACACCATCCCCGTGCACGGCGAAGCTCGCGGCCTCGTCAATACCGGCATTGAGATCCGCCAGGATCTGATCGCCGACCAGTCTGGCCAGCAACAATGGGCCGAGCGGCTGGCGCGGATTTTTGCAGAGATCGAGGTTGAACTGCGGGCGGAAAGGCTGGTCGATTAGCCCGACGGCGGTTATTTCGCCCTGGTCAGCGCCAGCCAGATGCCGCCGCCGATCATGAAGCCGCCGGAGATGCGCGACATCATGCGGGTGCGGCGAGCCGAGAAGAACTTCCGGGCCCGCCCCGCGGCGATGGCGTAGAGCGCGTCCGTCATCACCGCAGTGACCATGAAGGTGGCTCCCAGCAGCGCGACCTGCGGGAAGTGGTCGCGGTTCATGTCCATGAACTGCGGGATGAAGGCGCCGAAGAACACCAGCACCTTCGGGTTCGACAGCAGCACCAGGAAACCTTGCAGGAAGAATCCGCCGCGCGGCGGCGCCGGCGGCTCATCCACATTGACGCCCTCGACCGGCGCCCAGATCAGCTTGATGCCGAGCCAGACCAGATAGGCGGCGCCGGCAAAGCGCACCCAGTCGAACCAATACCCCATGGTCGCCATCAGCGAGGTCAGTCCGACCGCGACGATGCCGATGACGATGGCGAGGCCGGCCTGCGCACCGGCCACATTGGTCAGCGCCGCGCGCGTGCCGTGGCGCAGCCCGTTGGCGATAACGAGGGTGACGATCGGCCCCGGCAACAGCGCGAGCGCGATGCAGGCGGCAAGGAAGGCGAGATAGGCTTGCAGAGACATCATGGGGAGGACTCGCTGGGAGCGGTTTGCGGCATTAATGCATGGCGAGGGCGGGAACGGAAGTCACGACCTTGCGCTTGACATGCAATCATTTGGTTGCCTATTATCGCCGCCATGGATGAGGTCTTCAAAGCGCTCGCCGATGCGTCACGACGGTCGCTGCTCGACAGACTTCACGCCAGGAACGGCCAGACGCTGAACGAACTCTGTGAAGGCCTCGCGATGACGCGCCAGGCCGTGACCAAGCACCTTGCCATTCTGGAAGAGGCCAATCTGGTCACGACCATCAGGCACGGCCGCGAGAAGCTGCACTATCTCAATCCGGTTCCGATCCATCAGATCGGCGAACGCTGGATCAAGAAATTCGAGCGCGGCAAGCTCGCCGCACTCGGCGAGTTGAAACGCCAGTTGGAGAAGCGTGATGAGTAAGCCGCAATTCGTCTATGTCACCTACATCGAGACAACGCCAACGAGGCTGTGGGAGGCGCTGACATCGAGCGAGTTCACCAAGCAATACTGGTTCGGCGCCGAGGTCAGGTCCGACTGGAAAATCGGCTCCCCTTTCGCGCTGCTGCTGGACGGCGAGACCACCGATTCCGGCGAGATCCTCGAAGCCGATCCGCCGCGGCGGCTGTCTTACAGCTTCAAGCACCAAAAATACGAGGAGCTGCGCGGTGAGCCGATCTCGCGGGTGGTCTTTACCATCGAACCGTTCGGCTCGCTCGTGCGTTTGACGGTGCTGCATGACGGCTTCGTCGAAGGCGGCAAATATTTCGGCGCCGTTTCCAACGGGTGGCCGGCGATCCTGTCCGGGCTCAAGAGCCTGCTGGAAAGCGGCAAGGTGCTGGCCATTCCGCACGCAGCCCTCAACAAGGGATTCGATGCAAGATGAACCTCGATCGGTTCAAGCCGCTCACCGTCTACACGATTTACATCGCCGCGACGCCGGACCAGGTGTGGGAGGCGCTGACCTCCGCCGAGTTCAGCCGCCAATATTTTTCCGGCTTTGCGGTCGAGATGGAGCCAAGACTCGGCGGCAAATTCGTCGTGCGCGCGCCTGATGGCTCGGAACACATTTCGGGCGATGTGTTCGAATACGATCCGCCGAACAAGCTGACGGTGACGTGGAACGTCAACTGGCCCGACCTCGTCGCAAAGCTCGGCGCGACGCTTGTCACTTACGAGATTGAACAAGCCGGCGAGGCCGTCCGCCTCACCGTGAGCGAACGCCACGACCGCCCGCTCAGCGACGACATCCTTTCCGGCGGCCGCACCGGCTGGCCCGCAATCCTGTCGGGGCTGAAGAGCCTGCTGGAAACGGGCAAGGCGCCGCAGATCAAGATGGCGCCGCCGGCGCAGATGCTGGAAGCGTTGAAGGCGATGGGTATCAAGACGCCGTAGCGGGCGAACTCCGTGTCGTCATCGCTTCTTCTTCACCGGAGGCGGATTGATTTCGTCGATCTTGCGACTGCAATCCGCTTCCGAGTCGTGCGGGCCCGAGACAAAGGTCCCACTGACCTTGATCGCGTACCAGCCCGACTCGACGCCGAGCCGGAGCGCTTCTTCTGTCTTGACGTGCCGTGGCGAGAGAGCTTGCATCGGTTGAGTTTGCATCGGGTGCTTTCGGTTGGCGTTCGATCTCATGATCGATCGCGGTGAAACCTTCAGGTGTCCGCGGCACGCGCCTGCCGCGTCCAACTCACCGCTGGAGTGGGCAATATGCGCGACGACCGCTGTTACGACGTCGCTACGAGTCGGCTCCGCCGCTGCGAGGGAATGAGGCGCTTCACGTCGCGCGAATAGTCGTGGCGCTGCATAGGCGCAGAAACGACAGATCTTTCGACATTCCCGCACCGTGCGCGCAATCGCCGCAATTAGCTATCATTTTCTCGCCCGTGCCGCACTTTTGAGGCGCCAATTGCCGCCCGCGACCGAATAAGCCGTCAAAGCCTTGTGATCGGCCGCTTCGTAGCCATGTTACGAGCTTAGCCAAGGGAAAATCGTATGAAGCTCCGCGTCGGGTTTGAGATGCTGTACGAATTCCCGCAGCCCACGCCTATGATCATGGTGCTGGGCACGCACTTCACCCGCGCCTCCGATGTCATCGTGCCCGACCTGCTGACCACCAGACCCTCGGTGCCGATCACTCCCTATCGCGACCTCTTCGGCAATTGGTGCAGCCGCATCGTGGCGCCGGCTGGCGCCTTTCGCCTTGCCGGCGACGGCGTCGTGAGCGACAGCGGCCTGCCCGATCCAGTGTTCCCGAACGCGGCTCAGCACGCCGTCGAGGCGCTGCCGACCGACACGCTCGTCTATCTGCTCGGCAGTCGCTACTGCGAGACCGATCGCCTGTCGGATATCGCATGGAAGTTGTTCGAGCACACGCCGCCCGGCTGGGCGCGGGTCCAGGCCATCTGCGATTTCGTTCATCGTCACATCGCCTTCGGCTATGAGCACGCGCGCGCGACCAAGACGGCGCGGGAAGCCTACGACGAAGGCAAGGGCGTGTGCCGCGACTATGCTCATCTTGCCATCGCGTTCTGCCGCTGCATGAACATCCCGGCGCGTTACTGCACCGGTTATCTCAGCGACATCGGCACGCCGAAGCCCTGGGCCGTGGGAGATTTCGCCGGCTGGTTTGAGGCTTATCTCGGCGGAAGCTGGCACATGTTCGATCCGCGCAACAACACGCCGCGGATCGGTCGCGTGTTGATCGCACAAGGACGCGATGCCGCGGACGTCCCGATCACCCAAACCTTCGGTCCGAATACCCTTGTCAATTTCAAGGTATGGACCGACGAGGTTGCCTGATGACAGACAGCAGCGTTGCACTCAGCGCCGATGAATTTGCGTCCTTGGCCGAGATCGGCAAGGGCAAGGCGCAAGGCGAAATCCCGCAAGCGCACGGCGAGCGCCTGACCAACCTCGGTTATGCAATCAGGCGCCTCGGCGAACTCGAACTGACCTCATCCGGCGAACGCCGGCTGGCAACCGGCGAATAGCTCGCTGCCGTTGCGTCCGGCTTCCCGCTACGCCACCGGCACCACGATCCGCCGATAAAGATGCCAGGTCGCGTGCTCGAGCACGGGCAGCGTCACCACCAGCCCCAGAAAATACGGCAGCGCCGAGACGATCAGGACCATCACGATCACCGCGGCCCAGCCAATCATCGGCAGCGGGCTGGCCACGACCGCGCGCACGCTTGTCACCATCGCCGTGACGAAATCGACCTCGCGGTCGAGCAGCAGCGGAAACGACACGACCGTCAGCGAAAACAGGATCAGCGACAGCACCGCGCCGACCGCGTTGCCGATGCCGAGGAACAGCAGGCCCTCGTTCGTGGTCAGCACCACCGTCATGAACTCCTGCAGGCTCGAGAACGAGGCATGCAGGCCAAGCAGCAGCGCGATCAGAAGCCGCACCTGATACATCCAGACCACGAACACGAACAGCGTGACGAAGGCCATCCAGCCGATCTCGCTGCGCGCGCGCACAGCCGACCAGATCGCGCCGAGCGAGACGGGCTCGCCGCGCTCGCGACGGCGGCTGACTTCATAGAGCCCGATCGCCACGAATGGCCCGAGCAGCGCGAAGCCGGCGGCCAGCGGATAGACCAGATAGACCATGCCGAACGCAGTGAAGCACAGCATGATGGCGATGCCGCCGGCGGCGTAGAGCGTACCGAAGCAGAGGCCGTAAAGCGGCAGCGCCTGGAAATCCCGCAGGCCTTCGACCAGCGCCTCGGCGATGTCGGTCGCCGCGACGGGACGCACCACCGGGTCGACCTTGCCCGAAATGGACATCAGCTTCCTCCTCGTTCGCCGGCGCGATCTCCGTCGCACGCGGATTGACTCGATCTTAGCGTCCCCGCGGCAGGTGCGCACGCGCGAGTTGTTGGCTGGACGACAGTATCCCGAAGCCGCCGGCGCAGACCCGGGAAAACCACCGCGCCGACGGCGCGCGTCCTTCGGGAAGCTCATCCGTCCTGCCCGCGGCTCGAAATCTTTCCCCGTCGGGGACTTTTTCGACCCGATGCCTATGGACTGAGCGGCGGGTGGTGCCGCAAATTGAGTCTTTGAACGAGCGCGATGACTCGAATGGACCGTCCGACCGATGAGCTTGCGTACCCGACTACTGATACTCGTCATCGCGGCCATGCTGGTGCCGGCGAGCCTCGTCGGGCTGCGTTTCGTGCAGAACCGGAGCAGTGAAGTCAACGCCGCCCTGGCCAATCTGTCGGCCTCGGCCGACGACATTGCGAGCGATCTGGGTGGGAAGATTCAGGGCACCGCTCAGCTTCACTATGGTCTGGCCCGCGCGCGCGACCTCGACACGCGCGACAAGGCGGCGTGCTCGGCGTTTCTGTCGGACGTGCGCGAGGAATACCCTCAGTTCACGGGAATCCTGACCATCGATCCGGACGGCAGCCTGTTCTGCGACTCGCTGCGGACCAACCGCACCCTCGATCTGAGGGATCGCGCCTATTTCAAGCAGGCCCTGGTCTCGCGCAACGTCGTGGTTGAGCCGGTATTCGGCCGGCTGACCGGAATATCGGTGCTCCAGATCGCATATCCGGTGCGATCGGAGGCGGGCGCGCTGAAGCTGGTGCTGCTTGCCTCGTTCAACCTGCGCAAATTCGCCGAGTATCACCACAAGCGGCTGCTCGCCGAGAAGGATATTCTGCTCATCGACGGCAAGGGCACCGTTCTCGTCGCTCCCTTGGGAGCCGGCTGGACCGCGCCCGTGGGCGCGTCGATCGCGGGATCCGACCTGCTCGGCTTCGCGACGGCTCCCGATCAAAAGGCATTTCAGGAAGTGACCGATCGCGACGGCCGCACGCAGGTCTGGGCCGTCGCCCACTCACCTTCGATCCGTGATGCCGGCCTCTACATCCTGGTCGGACGGTCCAAGGACGGATTGGTCGCGGCGGCGAATCGCCGGCTCTATGAGGATATGGCGATCCTCGCGGTGGCCTTGCTGCTGCTGCTGGCCGGCGTATGGATCCTCGCGACCGTGAGCGTCGGGCGCCAGGTCGGGCGGCTCGCCAACATGGCGAAGAGACTCGGGCTCGGCGATCTCAACGCGCGAATTCCTCCTCCCCATCCGCGCGGCGAGCTGGGCGGATTGATGACCCTGCTCAACGACACTGCCGAATCGCTTGAGCAGCAACGGGCGGCCATCGCGGACCTCAACCAGAAGCTCAGCCAATCCCAGAAGATGGAGGCCATGGGTCAGCTCACCGGCGGTGTGGCGCATGACTTCAACAATCTCCTCACCGTCATTCTCGGCAATTCGGAGCACCTTGCCGACAGGCTGGCGGGGAACAAGGAGTTGCACCGGATCGCCGGCGACATCGCGACAGCTGCCGAACGCGGCTCCGACCTGACGCGGAGCCTGCTCGCCTTCGCGCGCAAGCAGCCCCTGAGGCCGCGAGACATCGACATCGGCGAAAAGATTAAGGAGGTGGAGCACTTGTTGCGCCGCCCCTTGGGCGAGCACATCGAATGCACCTTCGCGCTCGCACCGGACCTGTGGTTGATCAGCGTCGATCCCGGCCAGCTCACGACTGCGCTGCTCAATCTCGTGCTCAACGCGCGCGATGTCATGCAGTTGGGCGGCAGGCTGACCATCGAGGCGCGCAACGTCTCGCTCGGTGAATCCGACTTGGACATCAATGGCGAACCGCGACCAGGCGACTATGTCATGGTGGCCGTGATCGACACCGGCAGCGGCATGACCGCCGAGGTGGCGAGCCGGGCGTTCGAGCCGTTCTTCACCACCAAGGAGGTCGGCAAGGGGACCGGGCTCGGCCTGAGCATGGTCTACGGTTTTGTGCGGCAGTCCGGCGGGCTGGTGCAGATGCAGTCCGCACCGAGACAAGGCAGCACCGTCAGGCTGTTCTTTCCCCGCCTGGCAACACCGCCAAACGAGGACGCCTCACCCGCCGAAGGGATCGTCACGCGCGAAGGAAGCGAGACCATTCTCGTCGTCGAAGACAACGACATGGTTCGGACTTATGTCGAAAGCGAGCTGAAGACGCTCGGCTATCGCGTCATCACGGCCGCGAGCGGCCCGGCGGCGCTCGACTTGTTGCGCCAGTCCGGGGATATCGACCTGCTGTTCACCGACGTCGTGATGCCCGGCGGCATGTTCGGGCCGGAGCTTGCCCGGCAAGCAATCCAGCTGCGACCCGGGCTCAAGGTGCTCTTCACCTCCGGCTACAGCCAAAATCCGGTCTCGGCGCCCGACGCAATCGGCGATGCCCGCATCCTGACCAAGCCGTTCCGGCGGCGAGACCTCGCCGCCATGCTGCGATCTGCGCTGTCGACGCCGTCGCGGTAGTCAGGAGCGCGACGCGAGGAGAAGCGCCGCACCCAGATTGGCCACGAACAAGGCCGCGTCGATGACGAAGATCCTGAGCATCGGGCCTTTCAACACGGGCCAATAAGCGACCCCGACGCGTCCTCCGCGCAGCAGGACCGGAAGGTTGTAGGCGAACTGGCTGAAATGGCAGGCGGCAAAGAACAGGAACAGCACCAGCTGCGCTTCGACCGGCTGGAAGAAGACCGGACGGGCTGCCAGAAGGTAGAGCGACAGAAGGCCGATCGGCAGATTGATGCCGCCAAGGAATGCCACGCTGGCCGACAATGTCGGCGCGATCGGATTGGTGCGCTCTTCCCGCGGCAGGAGAATCTTCAGTGTATTGGCTTGCGCAATGCTGAACTGGATGAAGGCGCCGCCGAACCAGAGCGCGTTGAGGAGCAGCACGATATCCGAAAGACGCATGGCGGAGCCCTCCCACGGCTCGTTGGCCAGGAAAGTGGCAAAGCCCGCTCCTCATGTCAACCATGTTGACTTCAGGAATCGTCAGTTGGTGTCGGCGATCGCCTCCATCACGCCCATCCACGCAGCCGCACCTGTCGCTCCGACGCGATCGAACGCCTCGCGCAGCACCTTGCGCTCGTGGTCCGATGCGCGCTGCTCGATGCGCTGCCCCGCGGCCGTCAGGCGCAGCAGCTTCGAGCGATGCTGCTCGGGCGAGCGTTTTGAGGTCAGGAGCTTGCGCTCAAGCAACAAATTGAGCGGCCGGTTCAGGGCCTGCTTGGAAATGCCGAGGATCTCGATCAGCGAGCCGATCGCGATATCGGGCCGGCGCGCCACCACGTAGAGGATGCGATGGTGCGGGCGCGACAGTCCTTGCTTGGCGAGATATGCGTCGGCTTCGAGTGTCATGCCGCGCCAGCCGTAATACATGAGCTCCAGCGCCGCATCGAGTTCGCTCAGCTTCGCAAGTGAAGCGCGGTGAAGCCCCGCGGCTTGAGACGTCTTTGCCATTGCAGGAAGCTAACCCCTCGTCCGCAGCTCGCGCCGCAGCACCTTTCCGGTGGCGGTCATTGGAAGTGTCTCCGCGAACTCCACGAACCGTGGGTATTCGTGGGCGGCGAGTTGCACCTTGACGAACTCCTGGATCTCGCGCGCGAGTGCGTCGCTGGCGGCAAAGCCCGGGCGCAGCACGATCCAGGCCTTGATCGATTCAGTGCGGATCGGATCGGGAATGCCGACCACCGCCGCCATCGCCACCGCCGGGTGCTTCATCAGCGTGTGCTCGATTTCGGACGGGCCGACACGATAGCCGGCGGTGGTGATGACGTCGTCCTCGCGGCTGACGTACCAGAAGTAACCGTCCTCGTCCTGCACCCCGAGATCGCCGGTGAGCAGGAACTCGCCGGCATATTTCTTCGACGTTGCCTCCGGATTGCGCCAGTATTCGAGCATCGTGCAAGGACAGGGTTGGCGCACCCCGATGATGCCGCGCTGGCCACGTGGCTGCTCCTCGCCTCTGTCATTGACGATGCGGACGTCGAAACCCGGCGTCGCCTTGCCCATCGAACCGGGGCGGATCGGAAACAGATTCGCGTTGCTGCCGATCACGAGATTGCATTCGGTCTGGCCAAACACCTCGTGCGCGTCGACGCCGAAGGTCTCGCGCACCCAGCCGAGCAGCTCGCCGCCGAGGGACTCGCCGCCGGTAAAGATGCTGCGCAGCTTGATGCCGGAATGCGTCACGCCGGCCTGCCGCATCAGCTTCAGCGCGGTCGGCGGCAGGAACACATTACGCACGCCGAGATCGGCCATCATCTGCATCGCCGCTTGCGGCTCGAACTTTCGCGCGCGGTGACCGACCAGGGGAATGCCGTGGTACCAGAACGCGAACAGGCCGTTGATGAGGCCGCCGATCCAGGCCCAGTCCGCCGGCGTCCACATCAGATCGCCGGGGCGCGGCAGGAAGTTGTGGCACATCTCGACATTGGGGAGATGTCCGAGCACGACGCGGTGGGCGTGCAGCGCGCCCTTCGGATTGCCCGTCGTGCCCGAGGTGTAGATGATCAGCGCGGGATCGTCAGCAGACGTGTCCACCAGCCTGAAGTCGGGCGATGCAGCCTTGACCGAATTCCAGAACGATGTCGTACCCGCCGGCGTTCGTTCGCCAACGATGTAGACCTTCTTCAGCTCCGGCAGACGGTCGCGAATCTTCGAAAGCTTCTCCCAGCCACCCTCGTCGGTGACGATCGCCCTCGCTTGCGAGTTCGACAGGCGGAATTCCAGCGCGTCTTCGCCGAACAATGCGAACAGCGGAATGGAGATCATCGCCGAACGGAACGCGGCCATGTGCGCGATCGGCAGCTCCAGCGACTGCGACAGGAACACCGCGACGCGGTCGCCGCGGACAAGGCCATCCGCCCTCAGCACATTGGCGAAGCGGCGCGACATCTCCGCGACATCGTCGAAGGATGTGCGCGTGATGGCGCCGTTCTCATCGAGATAGACCAGCGCCAGCCGGCCGGTGCCGTCGGCGTGGCGATCGCAGCAGGCCTCCGCCAGGTTGAAGCGCGCCGGGATCTCCCAGCGGAAATTGCCGTAGAGTTCGTCATAGGTGCTGGCTTCGGTGAGCATGGTCGTTTCCCGGCAGCGTCGTCTGACCGGACTTGTCCCGGCCATCCACGTTCTTGTTTGACCTGAGTTTAAGGGCGCGGATGCCCGGGACAAGTCCGGGCCTGACGGAGAATGCGTCTCAGCGCACCGTCCGGAAGAACTTTCTGACCTCGCCGACATACAGCTCCGGCTGCTCGAATGCGGCGAAATGGCCGCCCTTCTCCATCTCGCTCCAATGCGTGATGTTGCGGAAGTTCGGCTCCATCCAGCGCCGCACCGGCGTGATGATCTCCCTGGGAAAGACAGCCACGCCCGTCGGCACCTTGACGACCGGCGTGGTCCGGCGCTTGCCAAAGCTTTCCCAATAGAGCCGCGCCGACGAGGTCGCGGTCTCCGTCGCCCAGTAGAGCATGACGTTGTCGAGCAGCTCGTCCTTGGTGAAGATGTTCTCGGGATGACCGTTGCAATCGGTCCAGGCCCAGAATTTTTCCAGAATCCAGGCCGCCTGCCCGCTCGCCGAATCCGTCAAGCCGTAGCCGAGTGTCTGCGGCCGCGTCGATTGCTGCTTCGAATAGCCGGAGTCGAGGTCGACGTAATGCTGGAGGCCGGCGAGCGCGCGCTTCTCTTCCGGCGTCGGTTCGCCCTCGACTTTCGGCGCGGCGTTGAAGGCGAGCGTGATGTGGATGCCGGCGCAATGCTCGGCGTCCTGCATGCCAAGCGAGGTCGTCACTGCCGAGCCCCAGTCGCCGCCCTGCGCGCCGTACCTGATATAGCCGAGCCGGTCCATCAGCTGGGCCCAGGTCGCGGCGATACGATCGACGCCCCAGCCGGTGGTCTTGGGTTTGCCGGAAAAGCCAAAGCCCGGCAGCGACGGGCAGACAACGTGGAAGGCATCGGCAGGATTGCCGCCATGCGCGACAGGATCGACCAAGGGCGCGATCACCTTCTGGAATTCGACGATCGAGCCGGGCCAGCCATGGGTGATGATCAGCGGCAGTGCCGACGGCTCCTTCGAGCGCGCATGCAGGAAGTGGATGTCGAGCCCGTCGATCTCGGTGGTGAACTGCTCGAAGCAGTTGAGTTTCGCTTCGCGCGCGCGCCAGTCGTAGCCATCAGCCCAATAGGTGCAGATTTCCTGGATCCATGCCAGCGGCGCGCCCTGGCTCCAATCATCGACCAGCTCCGCCTCCGGCCAGCGCGTGCGGGCGAGGCGCGACTTGAGGTCGGTGAGGACGTCGTCGCTGATGGCGATGCGGAACGGCTTGATGGCGGTCATGGGAGAGGCCCTGCTCATCGGAGGTTCTCGTCATGGCCGGGCTCGTCCCGGCCATCCACGTTCTTTCTCTCCATTTTGAAGAACGTGGATGCCCGGCACAAGGCCGGGCGTGACCAGGATGATAGTCTGTCAGCTCCTGGCAAACCTTCGGCGCGGCCGCCTAGCCCGTCAGAGCAGCCTTCACCAAACCAGAGGCCTTGCCGAAATCCATCTGGCCGGCGTACTTGGTCTTCAACACGGCGATCACCTTGCCCATGTCCTTCATGCCGGCGGCGCCGGTCTCGGCGATCGCGTCCGAGATCACCTTCTTGACGTCGTCATCCGACATCTGCTTCGGCAAGTACGCGGAGATCACCGCGATCTCGTCGCGCTCCTGCGCGGCGAGTTCGGCACGGCCGCCCTTCTCGTAGAGCTCAACCGATTCCTGGCGCTGCTTGATCATCTTCTGAAACACGCCGAGCAAGTCCGCGTCCGAGAGCGGCGGCTTGCCGTTGCCGCGCGCCTCGATGTCGGCGTTCTTGATGGTCGAGTTGACCATGCGCAGCGTGGACAGCTTGCGCTCTTCCTTGGCCTTCATGGCCTCCTTGACCGCATTGTTGATGTCGTCGCGCAGCATGATCGTGATCCCCTAGACTATCCGACGCCTGATCTAGGCCGTTCGCAGCCCGGAGACAACCGGGGTTCCCAGCCATTCGACCAGCGCCCGCACCGTCGCCGCAGGCTGCTCCGGTTGCGGCAGGTGTCCGCAATTCTCCAGAACGACGAGCCTTGCGCCGGCAATGCCCTCCGCCATCTCCTTCGAGAATGCGTTGGGAATCGTGTTGTCCTGATCGCCCGTCAGCACCAATGTCGGGCATTTGATCGTCGCAAGCGTCGGCCGTGAATCCACCCGCGCGATGATCGCGGTCTGCTGCCGCAGATAGCCTTCGACGCCGACGTCATCGCCCTGCTCGTGTACGAGCTGGCGAATGCCTGCATCGTCGCGGCGCGACGGATGCACCAGTTCGGGAAACATCTCCTCGCGCGCGGCACGCAGCTCCCCGCGCCGGGCCAGCTCCATCAGGCCGCGGCGGCGTGCGGTCGCCTCCTCCGTGTCGGGCCGCGCCTGAGTGTTGATCAGCGCGAGCCTGGCCACCCGCTCGGGCGCCTGGCGCATGATCTCGAGGGCGATGTAGCCGCCCATGGAATGGCCGGCGAGCGCGAAGCGCGGCGGCGCCTCGCTCAGCACCCGCCGGGCGATCGCCGCCATGCTGTCATCGCGAATATGGTTGGCGACCATCACCGGGCCGAACTGCCACAGCGACGGGATCACCGGTGCATAGATCCGGGCCGAGGAGGCTAATCCCGGAACCAGCAGAATCGGCGTCGTCTGGTCCATTATTGCCTCCCGAGCCCCGGAATTTGCCGGAAATTATGCTGCGGAGCTTAGGGGCCCAAGCCGACCTGTCAAATATGCAAAAACGCATGTGAATCGGCGCATCTCCGCTTTGACGGCAGCGCCCGCGGGGACTATGAACCGGGCTCATGACACAACATGATAACGATCACGCTTGGCCGGACCACAAACCGACCGCGCTGTTGGTGCTTGCCGACGGCACGGTGCTCGAAGGCTTTGGCCTCGGCGCCGAAGGCCAAGCCGTCGGCGAGGTCTGCTTCAACACCGCGATGACCGGCTATGAGGAGATCCTCACCGATCCCTCTTATGCCGGCCAGCTCATCACCTTCACCTTCCCGCATATCGGCAATGTCGGCACTAACGACGACGACATCGAGACGGTGAACATGGCCGCGACGCCCGGCGCGCGCGGCGTGATCCTGCGCACCGCGATCACCGATCCCTCGAACTATCGCGCCACCAAGCACCTCGACCAGTGGCTGAAGGCGCGCGGCATCATCGGCCTCTCCGGCATCGACACCCGCGCGCTGACCGCGCTGATCCGCAACAAGGGCATGCCCAACGCCGTAATCGCGCACGCCAGGGACGGCGAGTTCGACCTGCACGGCTTGAAGGAAGAAGCGCGCGAATGGCCCGGCCTCGAGGGCATGGACCTGGTGCCAATGGTCACCTCAGGCCAGCGCTTCACCTGGGACGAGACGCCCTGGCTCTGGGACAAGGGCTTTGGCCGCCAGGACAAGCCTGAGTTCAACGTGGTCGCCATCGATTACGGCATCAAGCGCAACATTCTGCGCCTGCTCGCCGGCGTCGGCTGCAAGGTAACGGTGGTGCCGGCAACGACGTCGTCCGAGGATATCCTGGCGATGAAGCCGGATGGCGTGTTCCTGTCGAACGGTCCCGGCGATCCGGCCGCGACCGGCAAATATGCCGTGCCCGTGATCCAGGACGTGATCAAGTCGGGCACGCCGACATTCGGAATTTGCCTTGGCCATCAGATGCTCGGCCTCGCCGTCGGCGCCAAGACCAAGAAGATGCACCAGGGCCATCACGGCGCCAATCATCCCGTGAAGGACGAGACCACCGGCAAGGTCGAGATCACCTCGATGAACCACGGCTTTGCCGTCGACGAGAGCACCCTGCCGACGGGCGCGACGCAGACCCACATCTCGCTGTTCGACGGCTCCAATTGCGGCATCCAGCTCGACGGCAAGCCGGTGTTCTCGGTGCAGTACCACCCCGAGGCCTCACCGGGTCCGCGCGACTCGCACTATCTGTTCCAGCGCTTTGCCGATCTGATGCGGCAGAACAAGAGCGTGTAGGGCGCGCGCTCTCCTGCAACTGCTTTGACGACATCGAGCCCGGGCCTTCGCCCGGGCTCTTGTCGTTCCGGGCGCAGCGCAGCGCGAATCCGGAATGACAGCGGAACGAGGAACGCCGCTTAACTCCCTTCGTTGATCACTGCTACGCTCACGCAGGAGCCTCTTATGTCTGTCGTCCGCGACAATGCCGAGCCGCTCGCCATCGTATTTGAGGATGACGGGCTCGTGCCCAACAATATCCTCCCCTTCCTGGTCTACCAGGCCGCGGTGAAGCTCGATTCCAGACAGCCGGAAGAGACGATCGAACGCTTGTTCGAAGCGAACGGCTGGGGCGGCACGTGGCGCAATGGCGTGTTCGATTATCTGCATTATCACGCAACGGTGCACGAGGTGCTCGGCGTTGCGCGTGGCAGCGCGCGCGTCCGCTTCGGCGGCGACCACGGCCAGGAGCTGGAGATCAAGGCCGGCGACGTCGCGATCCTGCCCGCCGGCACAGGTCACCAACGCATCAAGGCCAGCGCGGATTTCTGCGTGATCGGCGCCTATCCGCCGGGCGCGAAGATGGAGGTCACCCGCGCAACACCGGAGAACCACGCCAAGGCGCTGAAGACGATTCCAAACGTCGCGCGGCCGCCGGCCGATCCGGTGACGGGCAAGAACGGGGCGTTGATGCGGTTGTGGCGGTAGCTACAAAGACGGTGCAGTAGGGTGGGCAAAGCGAAGCCTGCCCACCAAACAGTTTGAACTGCGGAGAGATAGTGGGCACGGCGCGCGAAGAGCGCGCCTTTGGCCACCCTACGACAGTGTGCCCCTACGCCTCGTTCGCGCCTTCCTGTCTTGTGGCTTCGAACAGGAACCAGGTGCGGCGCTCGGTCTCGTCGATGAAGTTCTCGAGGATGCTGGCGCTGGCGACGTCGCCGGCGTCGTCGCAGACCTCGTGCGCCTTGCGCATTGCGGCGGCGACATGCTTGTTGTCCTGCATCAGCTCGCGCAGCATCTCGCGCGGCGGGACATAGTCTTCGTTGTTGTCCTTGATGGTCTGGAGCTTGGCGATCTGCCCGATCGATTTCAGCGTGGTGCCGCCGATCTTGCGGACGCGCTCGGCGAGCTGGTCGGTGGTGGCGAAGATCTGGTCGGACTGCTCGTCGAGCAGCAGATGATAGTCGCGGAAATGCCGGCCGCTGATGTGCCAGTGGAAATTCTTGGTCTTCAGATACAGCGCGAACGCGTCGGCCAGAAGCACGTTGAGTGCCTCCGAAACCTTGTTGACCGCCTGGGACGACAGATCGGTGGGCGTGTCGAGGTCGGGCGAGACCTTTTGTGGAGCTTTGCTCACGGGAAACCTTCCTGTTAGGACGCAGACATTGACGGCGCGCCGCCGCACCCCTAACGCAGGCGGGCAGCGCCGGTTCCTGCAACGGAACCGTTTGGCCGGGGCCCTCGACGACCATGGACGATTGGATCGATTATTACGACTCGACGCACACGATCTATGTCAGCAAGCTGCATCGCGACTTGCACTTCCAGATCATCGCGCGGGACATCATCGGCTACATCTCTTCGCCCGAGGCGACCGTGCTCGACTATGCCTGCGGCGAGGCGCTGTCGGCGAGCCAGGTCGCGGCGGCCTGCGGCAAGCTGATCCTCGCCGAGCCTGCGCCCGGCGTACGCGGCCGGTTGATCGCGCGGTTTGCCCCGAACACGAAAATCCGCGTCCGCTCGCTCGACGACGTCCGCAAGATGCAGGAGCAGTCGATCGATCTCGTCGTGATGAACTCGGTCGCGCAATACATGACGCCGGACGAGCTCGACGCCGCGCTCCTCAACTTCTCCCGTATCCTGAAGCCCTCGGGCAAGCTCGTGCTGGGCGATATCCTCCAGCCCAATGTCGGCATGTTCAGGGACGTTACGGCGCTGCTCAGCTTCGGCCTGCGTCACGGCTTTTTGAAAGATGCACTGATCGGGCTGATCAGCACCGCACTGTCGGATTACCGTCAGCTGCGAACGCGCATCGGGTTACAGCGCTACAGTGAGGAGGAGATCACCGCCACGCTCAAGGGAGTCGGCTTCGCGGTCCAGCGTGCTCACCGCAATATCGGCCACAATAGCTGGCGCATGACGTTCGTCGCGCGGCCGCCGCTGGTCCGTTGAGCTTGGTGGATCCGTTAAGCATAACGTCTGCCTGAGGTGGCTTGTCGCACCCCGATCGGTAATGATCGCCGCGGCCCGGTGGCGGAAGTGTCTACGCGAGGGCGATGCATCGCTCTTTATCCTGGTTCAAATCCAGGCCGGGTCTCCACGCTTCGCCCCTCACGGGGCTACGCGTGGCGCAGCCACGCGAGGCCCGAAGGGGGCTAAGCGTGTCCGGCGTAGCTGGAGCGAAGGGCAAGCGTAGAGGGACTGGCCGCCCAATCCTCAATCAGCCTCAACCACTTCACATTCCGACACAAGCCGCAGCCGGTCGGCATCTTTTGCCGCGGAGGTGATGACAGCATCGAGCAGGCCCGGAAAGCGTGCGTCCAGATCGTCGCGGCGCAGGCGCACGAAGCGGTTGGTGCCGGCGACGCGGGTCTGCATCAGGCCGCATTCGCGCAGCTTGGCGAAGTGATAGGCAAGATTCGACTTGCCGCTGAGCCCGTTGAAATCGCCACAGCACAGCTCGCCGCTGACACGTTCCTGCTGCGCGAGCTGGTACACGATCGCCAATCTGATCGGATCGCTCAGGCAATCCAGAACCATCGGCAGTTCGATCTGCTCGCGGGTGGGGTGGGGTGGGGTGCGGCTCATCGTCCGAAGAGCATAGCGAAATGACCTGGATGTTCAATAGTTCTTGAACCAATTGACTCCTGACCCGGTCCCATCAATAGTTCAATAAACGTTGAACATAGGGATTTCTCCGATGAGCGTATTCTGGTTGGCCTTGGGAGCCTTTGCGATCGGCACGGAAGGCTTTGTCATTGCTGGGCTTTTGCCGTCGATCGCCACGGACCTGGCGATTTCCGTCCCCGCCGCCGGGCAGTTGGTCACAGCCTACGCCCTCACCTATGCGGTCGGCTCGCCGATCTTGGCGGTGACACTGAACAATATCGACCGCCGCACCGTGCTGGCCTTGGCGCTATCGACCTTCATCGCCGGAAACCTCGCGGCGATGGTGGCGTCGAATTACGCCCTGCTGCTGGCCTCGCGCATGCTGATGGCGCTGGGCTCCGGGCTGTGCATGCCGACCGCGCTGGCCGTATCCGTGGCCGTCGCCGCGCCGGAGCGACGCGGCCGCGCGGTGGCGCTGGTTACCTCGGGCCTCACGGTTGCGACCGTCATCGGCGTTCCCCTCGGCAATCTCGTCGGCAGCCTGCTCGGCTGGCGCGCGACCTTTGCCATGGTCGCCCTGATCGGTGCCGTTGCGCTCGCCGGCCTCCTGCTCGGTCTGCCCCGCGGCCTGCCACGCAACACGGCCTCGCTCAGCGATCGGCTGGCAGTGGCGCGTCACCGCAATGTCCTGACGGCGCTTCTGATCACGATTTTATGGGCGCTCGGTGGCTTCACCGTCTTCACCTATTTCGCGGTCCCGCTGCGCGGCCTTGGATTCGATGCGTCGCAGATCAGCCTCGCGCTGCTGGTGTTCGGCGGCGCCGCCGCGATCGGGAACATGTTCGGTGGCGTCCTGGCCGACCGGCTCGGCACGCTCGCCACAGCAGGTCTCGGACTTGCCGGCATGGCCAGCGCGCTGATCCTGCATTCGCTGGTCCTGAAGCTGATGCCGGAACAGGCGCATTACGCGGTGCTAGGTGCGATCTTCCTCTGGGGCATCTCGGGATGGGCGTTCTACCCGGCCCAGGTCGCCAGCATCATCCGGATCGAGCCACAGGCCTCGATGATCGCGCTCTCGCTCAACGCCTCGGCCATGTATCTCGGCTTTGCGATCGGCGGTGCCTTGGGCGGCGCCGTGCTTGCGGCGTGGAGCCCCGCCGATCTCGGCTGGGTCGGCGGATTAAGCGTTTCGGCGGCTCTTCTGGTCCATCTCGCCCGCGGTTGGCAGGCCCGGCCAAAACCGGTCAAAATTGCCGGTTGATGGGCGTTTTTCGGGGTTTCGCCGCCCGGAAAACTGGTCTAAGACCCACCCCGCGCGCGAGGGGGGACCACCGCGCTCTCGGCCAAAGGGACGCGCAGCAGGCGCGCCCTTTTTTTGTGCCCAAATTCCACTTCGGCGAGAGTTGATGCCCAAACGTACAGACATCACCACCATCCTGATCATCGGCGCCGGTCCCATCGTGATCGGCCAGGCCTGCGAGTTCGACTATTCGGGCACCCAGGCGGTGAAGACGCTGAAGGAAGAGGGCTATCGCATCGTCCTCGTCAATTCCAATCCGGCCACCATCATGACCGATCCGGAATTGGCTGATGCGACCTATATCGAGCCGATCACGCCAGAGATCGTCGCGAAAATCATCGAGAAGGAACGTCACGTCATTCCCGGCGGCTTCGCGCTGCTGCCGACCATGGGCGGACAGACCGCGCTGAACTGCGCGCTGTCGCTGCGCCAGCAAGGCACGCTCGACAAGTTCGACGTCGAGATGATCGGGGCCACCGCGGACGCGATCGACAAGGCCGAGGACCGCCAGCTGTTCCGCGAGGCCATGACCAAGATCGGGCTCGAGACGCCTAAGTCGCGGCTCGCCAACGCCTCCGCCCTGAAGAAGTCGTTCCGCGACAAGTACCAGGCCGAACGCGCCAAGGCATCGGGCGCTGCACTCGAAGAACTCGAGCGGCAATGGACACTCGGCGAAAGCGACCGCCGCAAGCGCTACCAGGAATATGCGCTTGGCCAGGCGCTGATGGCGCTGTCCGAGATCGGCCTGCCCGCGATCATCCGCCCCTCCTTCACCATGGGCGGCACCGGCGGTGGCATTGCCTACAACAAGGAAGAGTTCCTCGACATCATCGAGCGCGGCCTGGATGCGTCTCCCACCAACGAAGTGCTGATCGAAGAATCCGTGCTCGGCTGGAAAGAGTACGAGATGGAGGTGGTGCGCGACAAGAACGACAATTGCATCATCGTCTGCTCGATCGAGAACCTCGATCCGATGGGCGTTCACACCGGCGATTCCATCACGGTGGCGCCGGCGCTGACGCTGACCGACAAGGAATACCAGATCATGCGCGACGCCTCGCTGGCGGTGCTGCGCGAGATCGGCGTCGAGACCGGCGGCTCCAACGTGCAGTTCGGCGTCAATCCCGAAGACGGCCGCATGGTCGTCATCGAGATGAACCCGCGCGTGTCGCGTTCCTCCGCCCTGGCTTCGAAAGCCACCGGCTTTCCGATCGCAAAGGTCGCCGCCAAGCTTGCGGTCGGCTACACGCTCGACGAAATCGCCAACGACATCACCGGCGGCGCCACGCCGGCCTCGTTCGAGCCGACGATCGACTATGTCGTCACCAAGGTGCCGCGTTTCGCTTTCGAGAAATTCCCCGGTGCCTCCACCACGCTGACTACGTCGATGAAGTCGGTCGGCGAAGTCATGGCGATCGGCCGCACCTTCCAGGAAAGCCTTCAGAAAGCATTGCGCGGGCTCGAGACCGGCCTCACCGGCCTCGACGAGATCGAGATCGAAGGTCTCGGTCGCGACGACGATAAGAATGCGATCCGCGCTGCGCTGGGCACGCCGACACCGAACCGGCTGCTCCAGGTCGGGCAGGCGATGCGGCTCGGCTGGTCGGACGAGGAGATCTTCAATTCCTGCAAGATCGATCCGTGGTTCCTCAGCGAGATGCGCGGCATCGTCGAGATGGAAGCGAAGGTCCGCAAGAACGGCCTGCCGGGCAACGCCTTCGGCATGCGCACGCTCAAGGCCATGGGCTTCTCCGATGCCCGGCTCGCGGTGATCGCAGAGACGACGGAGGCCGAGGTCACGGCGAAGCGACACGCGCTCGGCGTTCGCCCGGTCTACAAGCGCATCGACACCTGCGCGGCCGAGTTCGCTTCGCCCACCGCCTACATGTACTCGACCTATGAGGCGCCGTTCGCGGGCGCGCCTGCGGACGAGAGCTCGCCGTCCGACAAGAAGAAGGTCATCATCCTCGGCGGCGGACCGAACCGCATCGGCCAGGGCATCGAGTTCGACTATTGCTGCTGTCACGCCTGCTTCGCGCTGCACGACGCCGGCTACGAATCCATCATGGTGAACTGCAACCCGGAGACGGTGTCGACCGACTACGACACCGCCGACCGGCTCTATTTCGAGCCGCTCACCGCCGAGGACGTGCTGGAGATCATCGCGAAGGAACGCACGAACGGCACGCTGCACGGCGTGATCGTGCAGTTCGGCGGCCAGACCCCGCTCAAGCTCGCGCGCGCGCTGGAAGCCGCCGAAGTGCCGATCCTCGGCACCTCGCCCGACGCCATCGACCTTGCGGAAGACCGCGACCGCTTCAAGCGGGTGCTCGACAAGCTGCGGCTGAAGCAGCCCAAGAACGGCATCGCCTATTCGGTCGAGCAAGCGCGCCTGGTCGCAACCGATCTCGGGCTGCCCCTGGTGGTGCGCCCGTCCTACGTGCTCGGCGGCCGCGCGATGCAAATCATCCGCGAGGAAAACCAGCTCAGTGATTACCTGCTCGGCACGCTGCCGGAGCTGGTGCCGGGCGACGTCAAGGCGCGCTACCCGAACGACAAGACCGGCCAGATCAACACCGTGCTCGGCAAGAACCCACTGCTGTTCGACCGCTATCTGTCCGATGCGACCGAGATCGACGTCGACTGCCTCTGCGACGGCAAGGACACCTTCATCGTCGGCATCATGGAGCACATCGAGGAAGCCGGCATCCATTCCGGCGACAGCGCCTGCTCGCTGCCGCCGCACTCGCTGGACGACAAGATGATCGAGGAGCTGGAGCGGCAGACCCGCGAGCTGGCCCTCGGCCTCGACGTCGTCGGCCTGATGAATGTGCAATACGCCATCAAGGACGGCGAGATCTACGTGCTCGAAGTCAATCCGCGGGCCTCGCGCACGGTGCCCTTTGTCGCCAAGGTGGTCGGTACGCCGGTGGCGAAGATCGCGGCGCGCATCATGGCCGGCGAGAAGCTCGCCGATTTCAACCTGAAGAAGGCGAACCTCGATCATGTCGGCGTGAAGGAATCGGTGTTTCCGTTCGCCCGCTTCCCCGGGGTCGATACCGTGCTCGGCCCCGAGATGCGCTCGACCGGCGAGGTCATGGGCATCGACCGCTCCTTTGCGGTGGCGTTCGCCAAGAGCCAGCTCGGCGGCGGCACGCGGGTGCCGCGCAAGGGCACGGTGTTCGTTTCGGTTCGCGAGAGCGACAAGACGCGCATCACCGAGGCCGTTCGCGAGCTGCATTCGCTCGGCTTCAAGGTGCTGGCGACGTCGGGCACGGCCCGCTTCCTGACCGACCAGGGGATCCCGACCGAGAAGGTGAACAAGGTGCTGGAGGGCCGGCCGCACATCGTCGATGCCATCACCAATGGCGACGTCCAGCTCGTCTTCAACACCACCGAAGGCCCGCAGGCGCTCGCCGACAGCCGTTCTCTGCGGCGCGCGGCCCTCTTGCATAAAGTGCCGTATTACACCACTCTTTCCGGGGCCGTGGCGGCCGCGCAGGGCATCCGCGCCTATCTGGGCGGGGACCTTGAGGTTCGGACCCTGCAGAGCTACTTTTCGGAAACCTGATCGCGAGCGGAAGGCCCAACCTTCTGTTAGTGATTGGCGGTGAAGCCACTATGGCCGGAGGAACTGTCCGGCCATATGGTTGTTCTGTTCCGGTGCCAAGCCCATATGAACGTTCGGCGGCACGCGCGTTGAGCCCCCGGACAGACTGACGAATCAAGTTGCGTGCGCGCTGACTTTTCAGGGCGCGCGCGACCGAAGGACGAGAGAAGAGATGGAAAAGGTACCGATGACAGCGGGCGGCTTTGCCGCGCTCGGGGAAGAACTGAAGAAGCGCCAGTCGGAGGACCGTCCGCGGATCATCGAGCATATCGCCGAGGCGCGCTCGCACGGAGACCTTTCGGAGAACGCGGAATACCACGCCGCGAAGGAAGAGCAGTCCCACAATGAAGGCCGCATCGCCGAGCTCGAGGACAAGCTGGCGCGCGCCGACATCATCGACATCTCGAAGCTGTCCGGCGACACCATCAAGTTCGGCGCGACCGTGACACTGGTCGACGAGGACACCGAAAAGAAGACGGTGTGGCAGATCGTCGGCGAGGTCGAGGCCGACGCCAAGAAGGGCCGCATCTCCATCACCTCGCCGCTCGCGCGCGCGCTGATCGGCAAGAAGAAGGGCTCAACCGTCGAGGTCAACGCACCCGGCGGCGCCAAGGCTTATGAGATCACCAAGGTGGAGTGGCGGTAACGATTTGCCGTCGCGCGTGATTTGAAAAGGCCGCGCGATGCGCGGCCTTTTTATATCTAGTGTTGCCGAGGGGGTGCGGCTTACTCCACCTCGCTCCGCCTGCGGGGAGAGGACGAACTACCTTCTTCCTCTCACGTCGAGCGGCACGGCCGCCTCGTATTTCGAATTGTGCAGCACCAGCGAGGTCCGCACGTTGCGGACGTGCGGGGCGGCGGTCAGGTGGGTGACGAAATCCTGGAAGGTGGCCATGTCGGGTGCGACGCATTTCAGGATGAAATCGACTTCGCCCGACAGCATCCAGCACTCGCGCACCAGCGGCTCGGCGCGGACGAACTCCTCGAAGGCGCGCAAATCGGCCTCTGCCTGGCTGGAGAGGTGCACTGCGGCAAACACCGTGACGTCGAAGCCGAGCTTGCGTGCATCCAGAAGCCCGCGATAGCCGTGGATATACCCCTCCTCCTCCAGCGCCCGCACGCGGCGCAGGCAGGGCGGGGGCGAAATGCCGACGCGCTTGGCCAGCTCGACATTCGTGATTCGACCGTCGGCCTGAATCTCGGTGAGAATCTTCAGGTCGATCTCGTCTAGGTTCCGCGACACGTGATTGGAACTCCTGGTCTTGCGGCGGTATCGGTGGCTTTGTCGCAATCCTCATAGCCCAGACCGCACGACCGGCGCAATTTTATTGCGCGTGCAGCGCAATCGACTTTTGTTCCCTGTTGGAAAAATCCGCCGATAGGGAATGCAATTCTTGCATAGCTCACCAGAAGGCTTAGATTACCTCTGATATTTCAGCGCCTCCGCGAGGCCTCCCGGCACGTTCCGCGCCCGCGCTGCAGTCCCCCGTGAAAGGCATCTGTCGAAATGTCCGCCGCTGTCCATGCAAAGGTCGTCATCATCGGCTCCGGCCCCGCAGGCTACACGGCGGCGATCTACGCCGCGCGCGCGATGCTCGAGCCGATCCTGATCCAGGGCATCCAGGCAGGCGGCCAGCTCACCATCACCACCGAGGTCGAGAACTATCCCGGCTTCGCCGACGTGATCCAGGGCCCCTGGCTGATGGAGCAGATGGAGAAGCAGGCGCTGCATGTGGGCACCCAGATCAAGACCGATCTGGTGACGAAGCTCGACACCTCGCAGCGACCCTTTCGCCTCACCTGCGATAGCGGTGACGTCTATCTCGCCGACACCGTGATCCTCGCCACCGGCGCCCAGGCGCGCTGGCTCGGGCTGCCGTCCGAAGCGAAATTCCAGGGCGGCGGCGTGTCGGCCTGTGCCACCTGTGACGGCTTCTTCTACCGCAACAAGCAAGTCGTGGTGGTCGGCGGCGGCAATACCGCGGTCGAAGAAGCCCTGTATCTCACCAACCATGCCTCGCAGGTCACCATCGTGCATCGTCGCGATCACTTCCGCGCCGAACGCATCCTGCAGGAGCGTCTGTTCAAGCACCCGAAGATCAAGGTGGTCTGGGACTCAGCCGTCGACGAGATCTGCGGCACCGAGAACCCGAACAAGGTCACCCATGTGCGACTCAAGAACGTCAAGTCCGGCGCGTTGACCGATGTGCCGACCGACGGCGTCTTCATCGCCATCGGGCATGCCCCGGCGACCGAGCTCGTGGCTGGGCAGGTCAAGCTGAAACCGTCGGGCTATGTCGAGGTCGCCCCGAACTCGACCGCGACCTCGGTCCCCGGCCTGTTCGCCGCCGGCGACGTCGCCGACGAGACCTATCGTCAAGCGGTCACGGCGGCCGGCCTCGGCTGCATGGCGGCGCTCGAGGCGGAACGATTTTTGGCCCTGCGCGCCAGCGAGCGCGCGGCAGCGGAATAGACATCATGGCAAGAACACGCGACGGATTTACGGATATGGACTGGGACAAGCTGAAGGTGTTTCACGCCGCGGCGGAAGCGGGCAGCTTCACGCACGCGGGCGAGCAGCTCGGCCTGTCGCAATCGGCGGTGTCACGCCAGGTCTCGGCACTGGAGCAGGAGCTCTCGGTCTCGCTGTTCCACCGCCACGCCCGCGGCCTGATCCTCACCGAACAGGGCGACCTCCTGTTCCGCACCGCCCATGACGTCTTCATGCAGCTGCAGGCGGCGCGCGCGAAACTGACCGACAGCCGCGAGCGGCCGAGCGGCGATCTCAAGATCACCACCACGCCCGGCGTCGGCATCAACTGGCTGATCCCCAGGCTCGGCGAATTCACCGCGCTCTATCCGGAAATCCGGATCTCGCTGATCGTCACCGACGAGGAGCTCGACCTGTCGATGCGGGAGGCCGACGTCGCGATCCGCACCCGCAAGCCGACGCAGCCGGATCTCATTCAGCGCAAGCTGTTCGCGATGGGCTTCCACGCCTATTGCTCGCCTGATTACATCAAGCGCTTCGGCACGCCGCGCACGCTGGAGGAGCTCGACTCCCACCGCATCATCACGCTCTCTGACGGCAACTTCGCCCCGCATCTTCAGAACCGCAACTGGCTGGTCGAAGCGGGGCGCAACGGCTCGGGTCCGCGCGAAGCCTATTTCAGGGTCAACAACATTCTCGGCCTCGTCCGCGCCTGTCAGCAGGGCCTCGGCATCGCGGCGCTGCCGGACTATCTGATCGAAGAACAGAGCCGCCTCGTGCAGCTGTTCGGCGAATCGGATTCGATCCAGCTCGATACGTATTTTGTTTATCCGGAAGAGCTGAAGACAGTCGCGCGCGTGCAAGTGTTCCGCGACTTCGTGGTGAGCAAAGCGCAGCGCTGGCCGTCCTGATTTCCGCATGTCTGACATGCGGCTTGGACGCTTGATGCATGGCGCGAGGCTAGCCCATAATGTTTCTACGCTGAGCCTTCGCGTTGCGCATTTGTCCCCCTCCTCCAGTGACGCGGGAGTTCAGTAATCCCTCTTGGAAGGTGATTGTGTCGGCCTCACGTGGCCAATACCTTAAGCCGGGCTCGATCGAGCCCGGCTTTTTTTTGGCAAATCCGGCCATCGCCCTCCGCGTGTATTGACAGTTCCATGCTTACCCCGCATCATTTGCGAATGATCACGAAGTCGTGCGCAATCTCCTCGCAGGCAGTCGCCTCGAAAAAAGGCCCCCATCTGGGGACCTCGGATTTTTGCGCGCGCTAACAGCCTTCGTCATCGCGAGCCGAAACTTCGAAAACCCCGCCGCCTGGACGGGGTTTTTTCATGTGCCCCGTCTCAGGATTTTTCCCGAGAAGGAGATGGAACATGACCGGACTACAGGAACAATTGCACGGGCTCTGGCTGCCGCTGATAACGCCGTTTCGCGACGGCGCTCTCGACGAGAGGTCGCTGCGCCGGCTGACACGGCATTACAGCGGGCAGGCCGTCGACGGCTTCATCCTGGGGGCGACCTCCGGTGAAGGCATGACGCTGCGCGAAGCCGAACTCGAACGCCTCGTCGCCATCGTGCGCGACGAGCTGACCACCGCCCACAGCAAGCTTCCGATCTGCCTCGGACTTTCAGGCGCGGACACCTCGCGGCTGAAGGAGCGTCTCGACGAGACCGCGGACTGGCCGATCGACGGTTATCTGATCGCGAGCCCGTATTATGTGCGGCCGTCGCAGCGGGGGCTGCTGGCGCATTTCGAGGCGCTCGCCGATCACGCCGCCTGGCCGTTCGCGCTCTACAACATTCCCTATCGCACCTCGGTCAACATCACCAACCAGACGCTGCTGCGGCTCGCCGGGCATCCGAGCATCATCGGCCTGAAGGATTGCGGCGCGAGCCGCGAGCAATCCATCGCGCTGCTGCGCGACCGCCCTGCGGACTTTCGCGTGCTGACCGGCGAGGATGCGAATTATTTCGAGGCGCTCAGCGACGGCGCCGATGGCGGCATCGTGCTGTCAGCCCATCTCGAGACCGCGACGTTCGCGGCTGTCCATGCCGAGCTGAAGCGCGGCAATCACGATGCAGCGCTGGCGCGCTGGCAGGAGGTCGCGGACCTGACGCGCCTGTTGTTCACCGAGCCCAGTCCCGCCCCGGCAAAATACTGGCTGTGGCGCGCGGGCCTGATCGACAGCCCCGAAGTGCGCCTGCCGATGGTCGAGATCGGCAGCGAACTCGCCGTGCAGCTCGATTGCGAGATCGAACGGCGGATGCAAGTCGCGGCTTAGATGCTTCACCTCTCCCGGCAGGCTTCCCTTCTCTCTTGCGGGAGAAGGGAAGATGCACCGTGGTTAACCCCGCCCCAACGGCCTTCGCTGCTGCCGCATGGCGCATCCACGGCTCGTTTACGCAAACGCGCCTATCGTCTTCATTCAAAGTCTTTTCAAATGGGGGAATGATCATGGGGCAACGCATCCGCCCGACGGCGGCAGACATGTTCGCGTCGGCTGATTTCTTGCGGGGAATTGTGGTGGTGTCGTCGTTCGGCTTCTGGGCGGTGATGCTCGGCCTGATGCCGGTGCTGGTGTTTCGAGTCTGGCTGGCGTGATGCCAGCGCGCCGCGATGGTTAACTCGTGGTAGCAGCTGTGTTCAAAAGCGCGCGAAACTGCGACCCGGAATTTTAAAATATCCCGTGTAGCGTTCATGCCCATAAGCGAAGAAATCGCGGGGGCGTTTGTGAATAGTCATAACGAGATGGCGTCGCATTACGACGCTGGACAGCAGGGCTTTACCACCGAGGACATTCTGTGGGCCGCCGGCATCTGGTCGGTGATCCTCACTCTGTCGCCGGTGATCGTGTTCTACATGCTGATGGTGGCGTAACTTCCATCCACTTTCTTGAGCACGATCTTATCGGAAAACCGCTTCACACTTTTCCGGATCGTGCTCGCCCAAAAACGCAAAACGCGCGGATGTCCGCGCGTTTTTCGTCCGGGGAATGATTTATGAAAATTACGCCGCCTGCTTGTGCATTGCGCCGGACGCCGACGCCGTGCCGCGAATAGCCTTTACCGAACGTTCGATCGCCGCCCACAGCCTTGCGATTTCCTGCGCCGCACGGCTCTCGGCCTGATATTCCCGCGCGCCCTCGCCGTGGCTCAGCGCCATCAGCAGATCCGAACGGTTGGTGATCTGGCCGCCCCACACCGGAGCACGGAACTTCGCCAACGCCTCGCGGGCGATGGTGACGATCGGGCTTTCGGACTCGTCGCGGCGCGCCGGCGCACCGTTGAGCACGACCGCGTAGGGCTTGCGTGCCGCACGGCACATCTGGATGGTTTCCTGCACCGCGTTGACGTCGAACACGCCGGGACGGGCGGGAATCACCACCATGGTGGCGTTGCGGATGGCGTCGTCGACGACGGCCGACAGGTTCGGCGGCGTGTCGATCAACACCCATTCATAACCGTCGCGCTTGGCCGCGGAGACGATGCCGCTGACCGAGTTCACCGCGGACTTGATCGGCGGTTCGTTGGTGCCACGCAGCTTGTGCCACAGCGTGAGCGAGCCTTGCGGATCCGCATCGACGAGCAGGATCGGCTTGGTCGCCTTGATCTGCGCGGCGAGATGTGCGGCCAGCGTACTCTTGCCTGAGCCACCTTTACGCGATGCAAAAACAATAACGTTCATACCTCTGCCTCCAGATTGACCCCAGGCGGCGAAAATGAATCACCGCGGTGATTCGGGAAAGAAAAATTTATCATAAGTTATGCTGGCGCCATGAAATAACAAAGCGCGTTGGCTTTTGAGTCACACTACTGCGTGCGACGACGGGTGCGAGCTGCATCGCAACACCTTCACGCCAGCAATCGTGCGTTTTTTGAGCAGCCTTGGCAGGACGAAGCGGAATGCAACCTCGCCGCGCAATCCGTTTCGCTAGCCGTTTCCGTCCTGCCTTATCGCAAGCTTCCGCACGCCGAGGCGAACAAAAGGAGTCCGGTGGCTGGTGTGGGGCTGATGCCTGGGTCAGTTTGACTCAAGGGGCGAGCGAACGAGGGCTGGACACGCAAATGCCCGGGACATCAAACGCACTGCGCGCTGTGGCCCGGGCATGATCGAGTTTCAAAAAGGGAACGCGGCGCCCGCGTTCAGCCTTCGCTGGCTTTCTTCTTCTTGGCCGGCTTGGTGCTCTTCTTCGCCGTCCGGCCCGAGCTCCTGGGCGCGATGCTGGTCGGCTTGCCGGCGCGGGGCGCGGCCGCCATGCCCGGCTCCGGTCCAGGCCGGAAGAACGCGCGGCACTGCGGCGAGAGCTGCGACTTCTTCTGGATCATGCAGGCGGTGATGGCGTCGACGTTCGGAACGAACTCGCCGCACAGCCGCATCGCATCCGGCGTGCAGGCCTGCTGCTCCTCCTGGGAGTAGGCAAAGCCTTCACCCGGCTGGATCAGGACGGCCAGGGCGATCCCCGTGATCGCGGCAGCCGTGTATGTCTTCACGGATTTCTTAAAGCGGAACGCCGGCATCGATCCCCCAAATGTCGAGTCGGAGACGATAGTGGGTGAACGGGGGTTCGTTGGCAACCGAGGGGAGATGCGAAAGGCGGGACGTGTGCGGTCTCGGCAACAGGGACCCCCAAAACAAAAAACGCGAAAACAACCCCATGCACAGTAGCCAAGTCCATGTGGCGATTGAACTTTGCGGATCGCGATTTGCGGATTTTACGAAATGAGGTTTGACTCGTCGGGCAAAACAGGAGCATGATGCCATCATCACAGAACGTGCGTGGGGTGGTCGGCTTGTCTCCTGCGCTGGACAAAAGCGTGAGCGGGAGCGGAGACGATTGCATGGAGCGACATGAGGCGGAGCTGCCGCTGTCCGGCGTGACGGTGGTCTCGCTCGAGCAGGCGATCGCGGCTCCTCTTGCCAGCCGGCATCTTGCGGACTGGGGCGCGCGCGTCATCAAGATCGAGCGGCCGGGCGACGGCGATTTCTGCCGCGACTACGATCACGTGATGAACGGGATGTCCAGCCAGTTCGTCTGGACCAACAGGTCGAAGGAAAGCCTCGCCATCGACATCAAGAGCCCTGAAGGCCAGGAGGTGCTCAAGGCCCTGCTGCCGCAGGCCGACGTCTTCATCCAGAACCTGGCGCCCGGCGCGGCGGAGCGGCTGGGCCTCGATGCCGCATCGCTGCTGCGGAAGTATCCCCGGATCATCGCCTGCGACGTGTCGGGCTATGGCGCGGGCGGTCCCTACAGCGACAAGAAGGCCTACGATCTCCTCGTGCAGTGCGAGGCCGGCGTTCTCGCCATCAACGGCACCGAGGCGGAGCCCGCCAAGGTTGGGCTGTCGGTGGTCGATATCGCCACCGGCATGTACATCCTCAACGGCGTGCTGATGGCGCTATATCGCCGCGAGCGCACCGGCAAGGGCACCGCCTTCCAGGCCTCGCTGTTCGATTCCATCACGGACTGGATGAGCTATCCCGCCTTCTATACGCAGAGTACGGGCCGGCCACTGCCGCGAACCGGGGCAAGGCACGCAACGATAGCGCCGTATGGCCCGTTCCGCGTCGGAGACGGCAACACGATTTTCTTCGGCATCCAGAACGACCGGGAATGGCGATCGCTGTGCGCCGTCGTGCTTGGCGAGGCGGCCCTTGCCGACCACCCCCGCTTCCGCAGCAATCCGCTGCGCATGCAGAACAGGGACGATCTGCAGGTCCATATCGAGCAGCGTTTTGCAGCGATGACCAGTGACGAGGTGCTGCGGCTGCTCGACGAGGCCTCGATCGCCAACGCGCATCTGAATTCGGTCGAGGCTTTCCTGGAGCACGAGCAGCTCCGCGCCCGCTCCCGGGTGCAAACGGTGGGATCTCGTTGCGGCCCGGTGATGAGCTTCCTGCCGGCTCTCACCATTCCCGGCCTGTCGCCCCGGATGGATCCCGTGCCTGACGTCGGGCAACACAACCAATCCATCCTCAGCGAACTCGGTCTCGCAAAGGAGACATGACGATGGCCCCTCAGCGGCCGACGCGGGTCTATCTGGCCGTTCCGGCGCATCGCTCCCGTCTCGTCGCCAAGGCGGCTGCCTCGGCCGCGGATGCGGTGTTTATGGATCTCGAGGACGCCGTCCCGCCCTCCGAGAAGAGCGCGGCGCTGGAGGAAGCTGCGCGGGCGCTATCCTCGCTGGATTGGGGCAACAAGGTCGTCGCCGTCAGGCTCAACGCCGTCGACAGCCCCTTCATCGCGCAGGAAATCGGCACGCTCGCTGCGCTTCCCAGATTGGATTCGGTGATCGTGCCGAAGGCGGAGCGCGCGAGCGACATCGCCGCCATTGCCGATCAGCTGCGCGCCGCCGCGCCGGATCGCCCCTCGCCTGTGGCGCTCGAACTGCTGATCGAGACTGCGCTCGGTCTCGTCAATGTCGACGCGCTCGCGGCCGCGCACGACAGCGTCGCCGCCCTTCATCTCGGCGTCGGCGATTTCGCGGCGTCGATCGGCGCCCGCTCCTCGGAAATCGGCGCGTCGCCGGACGACTACCGCCATGTCGGCTCCATCCAGAGCGGCTATGCCACCGCCCCGCTCGATCTGTTCGCCTATCCGATGATGCGCCTGCTGGTGGCGGCGCGCGCGTTCGGCCTGCGCGCCATCGACGGTCCGTGCGGCGCGTTCCGGGATGGCAGACTGACGGAAAGCAGCGCGCTCAAGGCGGCTGCGATGGGTTTTGACGGCAAGCAGGTGATCCATCCCGACCAGATCGAGCCGACGCTGCGGGCGTTCGTCCCGTCCGACACCGAGCTCGCGCACGCGCGGCGGGTGGTCGCGGCCATGGAGCACGCCGAGGCGCAGGGCCAGGGCGCGGTGACGCTCGACGGCAAGATGATCGACTATGCCAATGTGCGGATGGCGCGCCGGATCATCGAGATGGGGTCGTAGCGGCGCATGACCACGGTGCTGATCGTCGCGCCGGTGTTTGCGCTGATCGCGGCCGGCTATGCCGCGGTGCTGTTTCGCTTCGTCTCGGAGACCGCGCACAAGGGCATCAGCGAATTCGCCTTCAGCATCGCGATTCCCGCGCTGCTGTTCCGCACCATCGTCGTCTCGGAATTTTCCGGCGTCAGCCCGTGGCGGATGTGGGGCGCCTATTACGGCGCGCTCGCGCTGACCTGGATCGCGGCGCTCCTGCTCTCGGCGCTGCTGCGGCAGCGGCGCGAGGACCGCGAGGACGGCGTCGTGTTCGCGATCGGCTCGGTCTACGGCAACATCGTGATGCTCGGCATTCCCCTGACGCTCTCGGCGCTCGGCAATGAGGCGGCAGGCCCGATGGCGCTGATCCTGTCGGTGAACACGCCGCTGCTCTGGCTCTGCGGCACGCTGCAGATGGAGCTGGTCGACCGCAAGCAGACCGCCTCTGCCGCGTCGCTGATCCTGCCGGTGCTGCGCGATCTCGCCCGCAACCCGATCATGCTCGCGATCGGCTTCGGCCTCGTCTGGCGCCTCACCGGCCTCGGCCTGCATCCCGTCGTCGACCGAACCGTCGAGCTGCTGGCGCAGGCGGGATCGCCGGCGGCGCTGATCGCGCTCGGCATCAATCTGTTCAGGTTCGAGGTCAAGGGCGAGATGTTGAGCGTGGTCGTGATGAGCGCGCTCAAACTGCTGGCGATGCCGGCGGCCGCCTTCGCGCTGGCAAGGATGCTCGACCTGCCGCCACTCGCGGCCGGCGTCGTCGTGCTGTTTGCGGCGATGCCGACCGGCGCCAATGCGTATATCTTCGCGGTACAGTATCAGCGGCTGGTGAACCCGGTATCGGGCGCGGTGGCGCTGGGCACGCTGCTGGCGGCTGTGACGTTGCCGGTGGTGGTGTGGGTGGTGGCGAGGTGAGGCAGGCTGTGCGCGATAACTCGCTTGGAGCAAAACTTCTTTGATGTCATCCAGCTGTTGGCATCGAACGCAATCCGCATATCAGCGTTCGTGGCGACACCTTGTCGTCGCTGTCCAAAGCCGTGTGATCTGCGTGGAACCCCTGACAGCACACGCGTGATAAATCCATTTCGGCGCATTGAACCGGTCCAAACGCTCAACTGACCAAAAAGAGATCTGCAATAAAGGAGCAGTTCCATGGGCATTCCCAAAGATGGGACGGTTTCGGTCCGCATCACATGCGTTGGTCACGCCAGCCGACGCTGGAGAGGTGCCCGCACGAAGGCGGCGGCATCCGCACTGAACCAACGCCTATCGGAATTCAGGGCGAAAACGATCTTCGACCAGGTCGATCCCATCGTCAAAATGCAGCTGCCGGGATTGCCCGTCGCGCTTGGCCAAAAGGCAGTCGGGAGCACGGAACCGTTTCCGACGGCCGGCGAAGATAACGCCGCCATCGATCGCAGTGTCGTCCTCATGGTCGACCTGGTTTGGACAGGTACGGGCGGTTACAAGAAGGTGCACCGTCCGCCTCGGCTTGTTTATGCGCCGAGCACCTTCTGGGAGATGAAAATCGCAGCGCTCTTTGGCGCCTCGGGTATCGGCGTCAAATCGAGCTTGCTCCGCGTGAAGATCAAGAACTTGAGTACAGGGCGCGAACTTTCGCTTTTTGGGCCGATTATCGGCGGTGATCTGACCATCGGTGCCGGCATGTTCAAGAAGGTGCCCAAGGTGTCGCCCGTGAGCTTCGACAAGTTCGATCCCAAACAATTGCGGGATGCGCAAGTGGGCAAGCCGGTCGTGTTCACGACGCCGCTCATGGACTTCGAAGACTGGATCAACGGATCGGAAGGCCAGCTCGTGCGGGTCGTTCACGGTCATCTTAAAACCGGCGTGACCAAGTCGCAGACCAGCTTTCTCCAGTTCGTCAGCGTCGATACTCATCCCGGCTCATTGGTCTTCGATCTGAAGGCGCTCGGTTTCTCGTTGGGTATTCCCGAGGTATCCAATCAGGTGCAATCCGGAACACTCAAAGCCGAAAATCATCCGTCAGACCAGTATCTCGTCGACACACCTGATGACGTTGTTCCTGTCCAAGTCGCACAGCACCGCAGCGAAGGCCTTCTGATCAGCTTCCCAACTGAAAAACATCACTGGACGGATTTGAGTTCGAGCCAGCAAGAGGAAGTGAAGCGATTTGTGTTGAACAGAACGGCAGCCATTCGCGCTTTGTCTGACTTCAAGGATGTGGTCGCCCCGACGCCGTGATGGGGCGGGTAGCTGGCAGACTGATTTCCCGACGGAGCTGTGGCTTCGTGCTTCGAGGGGGCGAGAAGCCGAGCATCCTGGTGGTATGCGCGCTCGACCCAATGCAGGTGCCGACCTGCGCGAATACGTACATCTTCGCCGTGCAGTATCAGCGGCGGGTGAACCCGGTGTCAGTTGCGGTGGCTCCGGGCACGCTGCTGGCGGCGGTGACGTTGCCGGTGGTGGTGTGGGTGGTGGCGAGGTGAGGTGGTCGGCGGCTTGGCGAGTGCGCCGCACCACCTCCCAAATACAATCAGCGCAGGCCCAGGAACGAGAGCACCACACCAATCACGACGACGAGTCCGACCAAATAGATAATGCCGTTCATGTCTGAGCTCCTCAGCGTTGTCAGTCCTGCCGCAACACAAACACTCCAGGTCGTGAAAAGGTTCGGCGTTGCCCGACGCCGATTTCTCCTGAAATGGGGGAACGAAAGCGACCGATCCTGCTTCGTGGCGTGCTGAGCCTTCGCCCCCCTCAACTGATGATTTTGCGTTTACACGCAAAGGTCGCTAGGCTGACTTGATACGTCCTGCAGGGAGGGTGATATGGGACAGCGTGAAGAGAGACTGGCAGTGATCAGAAGCGCTTACGCAGCACGCGATGGCGGTGACGCCGAGGGCTTGGTGACAGCCTTTCATCCCGAGGGCTTGTTCACCTTGATGGGCGACAAGAGCGCGCTCGCACTGACAGGGAGCATGCAAGGGCACCCGACCCTGCGTGGAGCTTTCAGTAGATTGATTGATGAATTCGGCTTCGAAGGTCGCGAAATCCTGGCTGAGCTGGTCGACGGAGATCGCGTCGCCGTCCATTCCCGCCTCGTCGTTCGATACCGCCCGACCGGGCAGGCTTCAAGCACCGAGATCCTGGATCTGTTCAGATTTAAGGACGGCAAGATCATCGAGCTGATCGAGTTTGCGGACACTGCGCAGATCAAGGCGATGATTGCGTGACGCGTGGTGAGGTTCTGTTAGTGTCGCCTGACGTTGGTGAGTTTGGTGCACTGTCATAGTAATTCGAATTGTATGACGTTCAGGCTGTGAACCTGACTGCCGAAAGAGTTATTGAACACGCTGGCCCGCGCGCCAGGCCATCTGCCAGAAGTCCGCCTCGAGTCGGGTGGCTTCCTTGAAGATCGCAATCAGCTCTGCCTCGCGGGCCGGTGTGGCGTAGAGATCGGCGAGATGCTCCATGTGCGCCTGCGCTTTGGCAGCGACCTCCTGGTACGGCGCGCCGGCATACTCGGCGATCCAGACGCGGTAGGCGTTCGTCGCAGCGTCCGCGAGGGGGAGCGAGGCGAGCCGCGTTGCGATCTCCGCGTACCCGATCACGCAGGGGGCAAGCGCCACCTTGAGCGCCAGCAGATCGCCGCGCATTCCTGCGTCGAGCACGTAGCGTGTATAGGCCAGCATCTCGGCCGCCGGCGGGGCCTGTTCAAGGTCGGCCGGGGACAGACCCCAATCGGCGCAGAGCTTCACATGCAGGTTCATCTCGACATCGAGGATAGCCGAAAGGCCGGCCGCGGCTTCACGCATGTCGGCAAGTCGGGGCGACTTGTAGACCGCGAGCGCGTAGGCGCGAGCAAACTCGATGAGGAACAAATAGTCCTGAACGAGGTAGTGACGAAACGCCGCTTCGGGGAGCGAGCCGTCTGCCAATCCGCTCGTGAAGGGATGCTCGGTGTAAGCCCGCCACTCAACGGATGCTGCTGTCTTGAGACGCTCGAAGAAACTCACGATCTTTTTCGCCCGGCTTGCTTGTCCATGAACGTCTTTTGGCTCGCTACCGATAGCGCATTGCGAACGGGGGAGCTACGGTGACCGCGCACAAAACTCACTTTAAGCAGCGTTGCGGATGGGCACTCCCCGCATCGGGAGTTTTGCGTCACCGTAACCCCAAGAGTTTTAAAAGGAACGGCTGGCCGACTTGTCCGGCGCCGCACTGCCCCAGCACTGTATGAGCGGGCTTCAAGTACAGGCTAACTGAGCGCCGAATTTCAAGGTCGGCATGCGTGCAACAGCTCGATGCCGAATCCAGCTAACCTGTAGTAGTCGGTTTGACCAGAAAGATGCCGCGACAAACAGCGAGCAATTACCAAATTTTCGATCGAAACAGCCGCTAGAGTCTCGCGAATACTCAATCGGTCCGCAAAGATTTTTGGATCAACAGTTGCCTGATTGGGGTTTTGGACGAGCGCGCGAGCCTCTTGCAATAGAAGTGCATCAAGCGGCTGCAGCTTCTGGAGAGCAGCAACGAACTCGGGTCGGACATCCGCGGCACGATCGGTGTCCATCGCATTAGCTAAAAGTCTTGCCCAAATCTCCTGCATCTCCGTGCGAGATTCTTGCTGGGCTGCTTCCAGCAACGGTATAGCGATTTGCTCTGGCAGTTCGGTCGTCTTAGCGTCGCGCTCCCGCAATATCTCCTGTGTTCGCCGGGTTATTGCATCCAGTCGCCGGTGCCGTGCAGCGTGGAGCGGGTCTCCAATCAGAATACCGTAAACATCGGCGATTTGCTGAGAACTGGCCTTCACAAGGTCCAGCGCCTTGCTGGCGGCTTTTGCGCTTTCTTCAATCGCGCCTTCGTACGGTGCCTTGTCGGTCATTCGCTTATTCCCCGAGCTTAAAGCCAGCGATAGGCGGCCCAGCCGACCTTGACGAGAGCAAATTGCAACCAAGGACTAAGATTGCCAACTCCCAACTTTTTGATGCGCCTGAATGTAGGGGCCAAACAGCTTGGGAGCAGTCCGGTAATACTCGTTCAGCTCATTCATTCGATCATAGTGCAGCTTCGGGCCAGCCGGGTCGTGTAGTTTGATTGCAGAGTTCGAGTCCATCAGATCGATGATCACAATTCGGATGCGCTCAAGATATTCGTTGACGTCTGGTCCAAAATAAAACGGCGCTTTTTCGATTGCCTCCGCGTACTCATAAAGTGTGCCATCGTCTGGTTGTCCGGAGGACATGGTCTTGGCTACCACATGTCTTATTGCTTCAAAGATTGCTATACGGCAGTCGAACAGCTCTAGCACGACGCGCTCATTCTCGGTTTGCCAGTTTTGTTTGGCAACTTCTGCCTGGAGGCGAGCCGCCTCAGCTTGGGAGCTTCCTAGGCGATAGGCGACGAAAGCCGCAGCTCCGGCCGCGATGACACCGGCGCTTCCTTACGTGAACAACGATAGACGGCCCAGCCAGCGAGAAACGCGACGGCGAGCAGCACCGCGTTGCGGCGGGAGGCGAGCCATCCGAAGGTTCTAACAGAAGGCGCGCGCCAAGGCGCCCCGAAAGGGGCTTGGCAGATTAACGCTTCGGTGTTCGGATGTCCGTGGGCGTGAAATTAGGACCTGGGCTATTGCCGCGTCTTCACACACGCGTCCACCGCGTAAGCGCACTGCTCCCCGGCAGTTAGGAGACCGCCAGTTGGGCCGGTGTAGTTCATTGAAGAGACCTGGCCGCCGGCAAACACCACATTGATCTTGCAAAAGCGACGTGAGCTGACCGCGGTGGCGCCGTACCGATCGCCGCTGACGCTGGCGACCTCCATGCCATTGCCGGAATCATAGCCCCAGACCTCGGTCGCGCCCTCGGCCGCTTTGTTGGCCGGTGCGCCCATACAAGAGAGCACCTGCTCCTTTGACATGCCTACCATTTGCGTTCGTGCATCTTGGGCGATTTCGGCGCGCTGAAAAGCGCAACCACATAGCGCGACGCCAAGCGCTACGATTCCCAAAACTCGCATGTTCTATTCCCCCAGCCGTGCATCCAACCGCAACGTACGGGGAAGCGCAACCTAAACGCGCTGCAACAAAAGAGATTCCGGTTACAGTGCGTGAAATTGGGATTACAGAAAACGAGTGCCCTGGGATCGAGAGGTTAGTGCACTGTTATGGGTAACCTGGCAGGTCGACTAACCCCACGTCTCAAGCGGCAATCTGCTATTGCGGCGTTTTGTCTATGTGCCCCTCTGTCCGCTTGTCGCCTCGCTTGCAGGCTGTGGTACGGCGCAATATGCGTTCACGCCGATCCGACAAGCTACTGCAAGTGCAATGCCGACCACAGGAACCAAGACAACTGCCGATAAACCAACGACAGAGCCAATTCCAGCGGCTATGGCGCCTACGACTTCAACCTTATGCTTGTTAGTGAGGCTCTCGATCTTTTTTGCGCAAGTCCTTGTAAGAGGGGTCTCCGCAATGAACTTGCGCACCTCTTCCATCACTCGACGGAAAAAACTATGCGACCCGCTACTTGCTCCAAAAGGGAAGGTGTTCTCGGGACCGACCCTGGACAGCCAATTCTGACCGATTTCCTCTAAGCTCGTTTCCATTGGAGAGCATCGCTTCTATAGTCTTTGCATGAGCGGCCGGAAGCGCTCCTATCCAATCAAGTGACGTAGAATTTTCGAAATCGAAGGTCATGACTGCAACTCGCGAATGTACTCAGCGGAAATCGCGTGGGTGGTCTGATGCAAGGTATGAGGGTCAACACCGCCCAAGCTGATGCCGCCACCTGCCCTAGGAGCGTAACTGCCGATTATCATCGCTGCGATGGTTCGCCCATCGCTGAGCAAAACTGGGCTCCCGGACTGCCCCGGACGCGCTTGAACGTTCAAGATAATGAGCAACGATAGTGATCTTTGTCCCGGTCGGATCTGCATCGGTCTTCTCAAGACGCAAATGTGCCGGGGCTTAAGGTGTCTGAGAATTGCACCGCTGGTACAGTTGGGTGGGTACTGCCAACGCCCGCCTTCAGCCTTGAAAAACCTAGCGAATTCACGCTCGCCTTGTTCCCTTTTGTAGCGTGGTTTTGTATTTTTTCATAACCATTTTAGGCTGCTCCGCTTCCACTTGTCCCTCAACCGAGTAGCTACGGCTTTCGTTAGCTCGCTTGCATATTCGGGTCGAAGTTCTCGATCCAGCTCACCAACTCGCCGTCGTCGGAAAAGAGCTTCCGAAGAGCGGCTTCGATCATCGGATTGTCCCCAATTGGAAGCAGCATACGAGGGTCAGTCTTGAGGCCAACGCACGTCTTCCCAAGCGCATAGGCATACCCCAATTCAAATGACGCACCCTCGTCTACCGTTCGCCCGTCCAATATAATGACGAGCACATCGCATGCCTTGATGGCAGCGATGTCGAGTTCGAATATCTCCAACTTCGCCTGCTCCACAGGCATCCCGTCTCGCACCAGGTCGAGGATCAAACCGCCGTCTTCTTGCGGAAGATACACATTCGCGAAGCGCGAGATTGCATCCCGGAGAGACTTGTTCCTTATCCTCTCGGCCTGTGAGAACAATGGAGCCGCAAGATACACTCGTGTTCCGTTGGCCGTCACAGCTTTCCTCCGCTTGCCAGAAGCTCGTCTATACGCTTTTCGAAATCGAAGGGGGTATAGTCGCCTAGCAAGATCTGTCTAGCTATCCTTCGTGACGTCTTGTCGCTGCCCTCGCGAGAATTGTCGAATGTAAATTGAGGTTCTGGCAGATAGACCGCTTTCAAGGCAGCCGATTGATTGACGAGCGAAGCGCCATCATAGTCGATGACCATGGCTGCGCCTCGCAGCTTTCCGCGCCGGGCCTGCCTGTCGCTGAGCGCGTGCTCATCTGCTTCCAAGAATATGATTTGACCGGCCTCAAGTGGGCCACTGTGCTTGCAGACACGTGCCCTAAGCTCCTTGAGTTTTTCGACATTTTCGGCATTCGTCTTAGAAAACGCGCAGAGGTCTAGAAAGCATCGATCCATAACGTGCATACCGACGCCAGCTCGCCGCATTTTGTCATTTTTGTCACGCAACTGACTGTAAAGCCAATCATCAATCTCCTTTCTTTCTGACGCTGTGAGCGTCATGTGATCCTGGTACATCTTTTCCGGCGCCCTGCCGGACCACTCTTCGAACGTGGAGAAGCATCGCAATCCTTCTAGATTGCTCGACTTCCCGGCTACAACCGAGCCTACAAGATAGTATTTTCTCCGAGCGGGGTGCTGTGAAAACTTCACCAAATCGGCCTCGAATAGCCCGCTATCTTCTTCGTTGAGAAGATCAATCAAGGCTGCGATCTGCTGGGTTTCCAAGAAGATAGAAATGAGATTATAGACGTCGAGATTTACATCGAAGATGTGTTTGCGCTCTTCATCGGACCGTCGGCAAGCTGGGTTCTCCCAATAAATAATGTAGTGATGATTCGCTGGATTGCGCTTCATCCCGGCTCTCAGCATGTTTTTCAACGAGTTATCGTTAAGCGACGTCCCGAGCAGCAAAAACGTCGTAGTCGCGAAGCGAGACATCAAGAAGTCTGATTCATGGAGGGTCGGCGATATCAAAACGTCCGCGAAGGCGTCCTCAGTAAAGACTAGGCCTTCGCTTCGTCGCCTCCGCGCCTCGCGAGGAAGAAAGCCGTTTATGTGATAAATCACTGATGCGTCGCGCCTCGTTTCGATTTTGGGGCGCGAAATGATCTCTGGCTGGACTTTATTTCTGCTCCGCGCAAAGCTGATTGCTGCTTCGTCGACCAAATCATCAAAGTTGAAATTTACAGTCAGCTCCGTCCTACAGACGAGCTGTCCTAGAGAGCTCAAATACGTGTGGCGTCGAAGTATGTCGTCATAGCTCACGCTTGCGATGTCACGATAAAGCTCTTGGTGGACAATCTGCATCCAAGTGGAATCGATCTGATACTGCGCAAACTGCAGTGGAAGACTTGGAGCCGCTCCTCTGACGCTAGCTTGATGCAACGCGTAGGCAATTTGCGTGATGTAGGTCTCCTGCAACCCTGCATTTCGGTGAGCGTTGAACGTTTTTTCGACCGCCGGAAACCTAGCGGTAAGCCGCTCCACCAGCCCCTTCCATGTCGGCAGATTTGCGTCTATGGACACACCGGCTCCAAGGATGAGCCCCAATCGACGACGATCAAGCCGTTGCCACATATGGCACAGCCAGACTGGAAGTTGCGGCTGGGATTTCGACGCTTCTTCAAGCGCGACGGTGGAGCGCAACATCCTGCTAACTTCCCAAGACGCCAGATTTTATCAGGCGAGCGTTGATCGTTCTAGGTATCGAAAGGTCGGCCTTGCTGCCAGCGTCCCGAAGATTCCATAGCCCCGTCTTCGCAATCACGTCATGCTTGGAATGCAGACCGAGCCAAAGCCGACCAGGAACCTCGATGGGGAGCAGAAGCTCAGTGAAGAGAGCGATTGAAAGACGCTCGATAACTGACCGAGCGCTCTCCTTTGCAGACTTGTCGGCGACGGCGATACAACAAATGGACAGATTACCGATAATCTCTGACACGACCTTTTCGAGTGGCCGCTCCTTGTCTCGCTCGACGCCGCTCAAGTTTTGTCCTATGCCCCAATTTGGATATCTGTCTCGCAGCCCGTCTCGTCGGATGAGAGCTTCACCCACGTGAAGCCTAAATACCGAGCTACGATGATTGCCGTATCCATCGGACGTTCCTAGGTGGGTACGGAGCCGGTCGCGGAGCGTCGCGCGCGATCCCGCGGAAACGCCGTGCGTACCAACGCGCACTAGCCTCGGCAGAACGTCCGAGAACACGGTCTTTTCTGCCGGATCAAAAAAGAAATATACGCCTTGATCAGGAAGAGCACCACCAAGTGCTTCTTTAAGCGGCTTGACGTGACCAGCAGCGTGCAACCTGTCGAAAATCGCATACAGCTCTTCAATGCTTCCAATACGATCCAGGTAATGATGACACGCCTTCAAGAACAACAAGCGGGCGCTATTTGAGAGCCCAGTTAGCGGATTGATTACTTTGAACCCGGTCGACCTGAGGCCCTCATCCAGCGGGGTTGCATAGTCATCATCTGCTAGAAGGATCACTACTGAGCTGTCGCGCTTATGGCGATTCAACTTTGACAGGACAGCTGACCGCCATTGAAAGCGTTTTTCTTCGTCGAACGTGCTCAGGTTCACATCGTACGGTGCGACTTGGGCGGCGAGAGTGAGCAGCCCGTGCTTTGCGGAAAGAATGAAAGCACGCTTTTGTAGACGGCTGATCAGATTGATCGACATCCGAAATCGAGGAGACGTATACAACTCCGAAGCAATAGATTTGGTGTCCTTCTTATTCTTACCGCAGGACACCAGCGCAATCGCATTCTTGGGAAGCCGCATCACCTCGTCGATGAATTGCTTTGCCAAGCGCGCAAGTTCGTCTCGATCTGGATCGAGCCAATCGAAGGCTAATTGGTCTGACTTGGCAGAAAGTGAGTGGCTCATGGTTCCGCGGCGCAGCTGTTGCGGCACATTAGGCGGCTCTCAGGTGTCTCGTAGTATACCGGCGACTTTCGTGACACGACATTTCCCGACCGCTTGGGGCTTTTATCCACAGGTCTTCCAAGTCAACAGCTTGTCCACTTGCAGTAGCATCTGCCGCGCGCGCGAATGCCATCAATGCACGAGTTAGTTCGCCTTTCGGTCCCGCCAGAACTTATTGTAGTCAGGGCCCTTAGAATCAGGCGGGACTTGTGGCTCATGAATTTGGACCGGCATCGGGGCAGGAAGATCGGGACCAACAATTATAGCTTCGCCCGGGGCAAGTGCTGGAATAAACATGGCGGCGTTTTTGTCCAAGTCACCACATGCGCGCTCGACTGCGTGCCGGTCCTCGTCGTTCGTGAGACGATGCACAATGAGGGTGCCTAGTTGACTGAGCACGTCGTGGGGGACGTCTCTGGGCCGCTGTGTCGCCATTATGGACGTAAGTCCGTACTTTCGTCCCTCCTTTGCGATTATGCCGAAAGATTCCAGCCTCACGCTTGCATACTCGTCGCCCACAGTCCTGCCGAGGAATTGATGGGCCTCATCGAGAATTGCAATCATCGGGCGTGTTCGGAACAAGCCCTTCCTTGCCTCACTCAATAGATAGCGACCGATAACATTTAGAAGTATTTCTCGGGTGTTGTGTTCGAAGTGGACGGACCGAAATGAAATACGAATAATGTCATCCTCATCGTCCGCAAAGAACTTCGTCAATACGTCAACTAACGACAGACCGGCTGCTTCAAAGAGGCATGATAGTTGATGCGTGCCGACCAAGGTCCTAATTCGGGCGACAAGCGTTTCGCAATGAGCCACGGAGTTGTCAGGGCCTCCCCAATTATCCGCATTTGCACCCTGACCGCTTGACCAAACGCATTCGGCGGTTACTTGCTCTGCAAGGCCCTCAATCCTGAAGTTACACAGAGGTGAGTTAATCGCGTCGCGATGAAGATCGATTGCGTTAAAAAACGGCTCTCTAAGCTGAAATGCTTTTTCTAATGTACCTCGCGCCGTGAATCTGATGCCCTCGGGAGCCTGTCCTCTGCAAGCACGCATCAACTTAAGACTTCGAATGGCTTCTCTGAGCTTTGGTCCCTGAGATTGCCCCGACGGCCGAAATAGAGCGAACAAATCCTCCTCGGTCGTTTGAGTGTATGGGAAGTGCACGCGCTCAGTTCCCTCCTCGCCTTCGTTGAAAGCATAGTGCTTTGTGATAGAAGGCAAGCCAGCGAACTCACCGGTCGGATCGAAAAGCACACACTTCCCGCCGTTGGCTTTAATCTGATCCAGTATGGTGGCAATCGTCCAGCTTTTGCCGCCTCCGGTCGCGCCGAACACACCGCAGTGACGGCCGAATAGCTTTTCGGGAGGCAATCGCAAATGCATTTCACTACCTGCACTCAAGAGCCCTAGATCGATGGAAAGCTGCCCTTCAGTCGAGAGAGCATTTGCAGCCAACTCTCCAAACAGTTCAGGCTGAGCGAGATACACAGCATCACCGACACGGGGATGCGCCCTGAGCCCGCGGATCAGCCGATTTTTCTTCTGGTCGACGGACGCTAGCAGCTGAATGCGGCCAATAGGATGCGGCTCGGGCGCCAGTCCCATCTGCGGCTCGACGCTCAAACGCTCGTTGTCAGGGAGTTTGACTTCGATGATTCTGCCTAACAGCTTCGCGCTTTCGCAATCGACAAAGACAAAATCCCCAACGGTGCCTCTTGCGAGGGCCCGACGCTCGGGACGAGCGGTAGCATAGGGAAGATTGGCGTGAGCAACCGATGCGGTAACAAGGGTAATCGTTCCGGCGTAGCGGCTTGGGTCGATAAGACTGCGCGCCATGGCTTAGACCACCGTGGGTTCATTCAAGACCTTGATTCGCTCCGCATGACGCTCGCGCTCCGTTTGAGCAACAAGATCTGGGATCGCTTGAGCAAGATCATCAAACCGAGCATTCAAAAGCGTAACTCGTTCGTCACCAATGTCTGCGAGCCGCTTCAATCTGGAAAAACACGCGCTAGCTTTTGGTCGAGCTTGCGCAGTTGCTGGCAGCAAAGGTTCATTCCTTTCCAACTCCTCGTCGGCCAGAAACGCGATGTCGCAAGCAACTAAGCGCAGGGTCATATTGGCTTCAAGTGCGGCCATTAGGGGCTTGCTGATGTGATCATCATTAAAGCCGAACCCAGAGACGATCAGGGCGGTATCGGGCTCACGCAAAGCCGTCTGCAAGGCAGACATCATGTCCAAATATGGCGTCTCGAATGCCTCCTGATATTTGCTGTCGCGGGGATAAATAAGGACCGCCGGTCCGTCAGCCTCGCTGCGAGAGCGTATCAACTCCGCCCCCTTTCGGCGCCAGTCTATCGAGCCGTGGAGCTTGTAGAGATGGAAAACACTCTCGATGTACTCAGGCCCTTCGCTGACGGAATCACGACGAACGATGTCATATGCGAAATGTCCGCGATCATAGACTTGCGGCATCGAATGAGAGAAGCCGTCGACAACCGTAAAACGGAGCGCCCTCGCCGCGTATTCAAACCCCAAGTCATAGTTTGTCGTGAACACACGCGCGCGTGGCTTCCTTGCACCGCGTCGGGCGATTTTTCTTAGGATCGCCTGATGTGCAGACAGGTCCGTTTGATCGCTCACGAAGTCCACACGAGCCGCAATGGACTTTTCGGCTGATGCGATGAATTCAGCGACGTCACGAGCCTCCTCCGGTCCGAACAGCTCCAGGTAAATTTTGCAGTGAGTTAAGAGCTTCTCGATGTTCTTTTCCGCGATATCTTGATTCGAACGAGGCATATGGCGGGCGATTGCGTCAATCGAGCCGTGGATGGCTTCAGCTACCACCGTATCCCAAAGGTCCCTCATGCCGGGCGCCGTAATAGCGTTCGGACCGCTATTCTTCGCACAAAAGGAGGAGCCTGCCCCTGTCAGGAGGATGAGGTTTGAAGCGTTCAGGCTGGCCGTCAAAGATTCCTCGATGAGGCGCGAGCTGCCGCGCTCGGTCACTTGGCCCTCTTTGTTCACTGCATCGTCATGAGCACGCCAACCGTCTTCGCGCTTGTAGTAGCGCACGTTGCTCACCGACGCTGGACGATCATTCCAGAAACTCATCGTTCCCCCCAGACAGCTTGCAAAGCGTGTCCCCTCAACTTTGGCTGGCATTTGCACACGACGAAAAGAGGCATGCAATTCGGAATCGCTGGGATTCCCACTTGTGCATTGAATTTGCGAAGGCTTGTATCTATTTCTCAGGAATAAGATACGAACGAGCAAAGCAAGCTATGGTAAAATCACTGAAATCAACCGAGGCATTCGCTTATCTAAGGACGTCCTCAGCGGCGAACATCGGAGAGGACAAGGACAGCGGCCGTAGGCAGCTCCAAGCCATCGAAGGGTTCGCCAAGCGCGCCGGGATCGAGCTGGCGGGCGCCTACCATGATGAAGCCGTGAAAGGCTCTGATCCCATAGATACCCGCCCCGGGTTCGCTGAAATGCTTGAGGCATTAGAGGCAAACGGCACCAAGACCATTATCGTTGAGACCGCCAATCGCTTTGCGCGCGACCTGATGGTTCAGGAGGTCGGCTTCGCGATGCTGAAGGCCCGGGGTTTCGACTTGATCGCCGCGGATAGCCCAACGTCTTTCCTGGACGACACGCCAACCGCGCGGCTTATCAGACAGGTGCTTGGAGCCATCTCAGAATTTGAGAAGGCCATACTGGTGGCGAAGCTGAAGGGCGCTCGGGACCGCAAGCGGCGCTTGGGGGTAAAGGTGGAAGGGCGAAAGTCCATCGGTGAAGAGCGTCCTGAGACAGTTGAGTTTGCTCGCACGCTGGCACGCGCGAGGCCCAAGGGTGGCAAACGGTCTCTAAGGGAAATCTCTGCAGCGCTTGCTGAGGCAGGGCATTCCACGAAGACAGGTAAGCCGTACGCCCCAACAGCAATCAAGCTGATGTTAGCGCGGGCTTCAGGGCGCGCGGTCGGCAACGCAGCCAAGCAAGAAACCCAATGACAACTGCAGCCTTCTTTTCCTCGCTCGCGGCGCTCGCGGTGTCATTCGAGGCGCCTGTGGCCGCTACGGTCCTCGGGACGCCGGCATTCTGCTTTGTCGGGCACGGCTGGTAGTCCCCACACACTTGAGGCTCCGAAAATGAGCCTCTCCCAACGCACCGGACCCTAATTTGGCCAACCCGGCCACCCCGACTTCAAACTGTTCGGCTTCAAGGGGCCAGCCGCCGCCAGACTTACCGCAGCAGCGTGCTTGAACTGCGACCAGTTCTTCCCCGGTCACTGCTCTCCATTTCTCGAAGGCAACACCGAAGGGGTCAGCCGCTTACTAACGCCTGCACGATTTGGAAGACGAGTTCTGAACCTCTGAAACCGTGCCCGATGCCACTCCCATCCACTCCGCTTCTTCCTCGCAGCTTTTGCTTCGCCTTGGTCAGCATTTAAAACCACCATGAGGAGCCTCTCGACCCTATCAAGGTTTTCCTGTGCCACCGAAGCATTGTCCTTGGAACGAAGAACACCGGTCGGGTTAGGCGTGGCCGATGCGTCCAGCTTCAAACGCTCCTTCCATCGCACGTATCTTTGCCCCACATTTGCTCTGTGCTTCGGGTCGCTAGGATGCTTCGGAAACCTAAGTCGAGGCTGAGGCCCCCGAGCTTTCACGACGAACTCGGTGGCGGGCGGCCCAAACCTCCTCTTGTCGAGTAGCCCCTTGTAGGTGACCAGCGTATCGGCCACGCGCTCCAACATGCGGGCCGCCGTCTTGTAAGGCACATCGAGCGCCTCAGATACCTCGGGCACACTCACGTTACGGCTACCGGTCTGACTAAGAACGTAAGCCAAGCGCATCCAATTCACATAAGACACTCGGGTCCGTTCGAGCGCGGTGCCAACAGTGGCTGAAAATTGTCGGCGACATTCTCGGCAATGACGCAGCCCCGCACGATGGGACTGCTTCTCTCCTCCAATTTCAAAGCTCTGAGCCTTCGCCTGACAGTGGGGGCAGACGGCGCCGTCTGGCCACCTCAAGGCTTCCACAGCGGCTCTCGCGGCATGTTCATCGTGCAAGACGGGATGGTTGGAAGGGAAGGTCTGCATCGCGGCAAGTCATTAGCGGACCTGTTTTGTTAAGTCCACTAATTTCGGCAGATCACACCAGGAAGTGCAATAAAAATCAACAACATAGCCGGGGCAGAGGGGCGATAGCCCGTCCCCGAAGCACAGGAAGGCGCTTTCAGAGCCCCAAACGGCACAAGGCGGAACTCCCGGTGCGACCTCAACGCGACTACGCAAGGAACTTAAATGACACCTCCGATAAACGGCACCGACTTCGAACAAGAAGAACTGAACTGGGATAAAGCACTCGATTGGCTCTACGGGGAGCTTGAACTCTGCCAGTGCGATCCTGCCGAGAACGAATGGCAGATTGGCTACGAAACCGCCCTTCGCGATTTCTTCTCGCACCTGATCGGACGAGACCCGAGCGAAACCCTGCACTAAGCGACCAATGCAAAAATCAAAGAGAGAAATAACGACGATCAAATCTCGCCCACGAAAGAAGTCTGCACGGGGCAAGGGCGCCCCAAGGGCCACTCAAGCTACATCAGCACGCCTCAAGGAACTCTGGGCTACCCCTGAGTTTCGCGAGAAGATGAAGCGCCGAGATAAAGAGCGGATCGCGGCTGCGAAGGCGGACCCCGCTAAGTTCTACAGATACGGTGTGCCCGATGGGATGCGTCGAGCCGAAGCAGAACACCTGTGGGCGCGAGCTAACGAACTTGCCGATAGGTTCATCGAAGGCCTGAAGGCGAAAGGTGAACTGCCTGACCTGCCCCGCCAGGTTGCCAAGAACAGCGACGGCGGCATCTTCGTGCCACCTACTGATGAAGGAAAGGCGGAGGGTGCCCTGCGCGAGGCCTTCGTGCTCGCTGTCGGACCCTCGAACCCACGATTGAAAGCTCAGGCCATCAACATCGTCCTCACGTACACCAAGGCCAAACCGACCGGCAAAGAGGCGCTTTTGCGGGATAGGCCTGAAGACTTCCTGAACACGCTTATCGCCTCGGGCGACTGAGCAGACGCGAGCGGCACCAGCCGCGCAGGGCGAGCACCAGAGGCACTATGGGAGACCTTGGAAGCCTCTGGTGAGCCTTGGGTTGGTGGCCGCAAGCCTGCTGGTCTGCACGAGAGGAGAACGCCGTAGACCAAGATCAACTTATCTCTACGTGTAGGTGTTGTCTCGCCGACCACATCCTATAGCTGACGTCACCTTGCGGGCTTCTGGACGCCTTGGCCTAACACCAACAAACAATCCAACCACGCCATCCCCGGTAAGGGCTCTGGGGACTCCACTGAAGCGTTCTTGATGGGTGATGGCTGTTGCCGCACCAAGACGCTCAGACGAACCGTCCGGGCTTCCTGTGGCTCCGAGGCAAGCTCCGAGACCGCTGCGGTTCGAGCTTTTCACCGTCAATTCTCTCACAACTCAATCTCCCCCTCAAGCTCCACCTTGGATGTTCTCTTAGGAGGAAAGGGGGGAGGTTTTATCAATCATCAAACATGACACTTCCTGACCGTCCTTTGGCCGGATGAGGGGTCGTGTTCAATTCAAGGATAATTCTGCTTTGCAGACCTCTATCGACCAGCACGGGCTTGCTCTCGTGCCCTCGCAAATCTTCCTGAACCGTATGGTTCAACACTGGTCCGAAATCTCTGACGGCAACATGCCAGCCACACCGGCCCTCAAGGAGGCTTGGTGCGTCTTCGAGAGCAAGTCCAGAGAATTAATCGTCAACAATGCAAGTGACAGTCCGTTCAAGCCTTCTGTGGTGCTTCCCCTTCCGACCGGCTCGGGTAAGACCGAAGGCACCTGTGTTTACGCAGCTCTCCAAGCGGAGGCCAACGCGAAGGGCGAAGGGACACCAATCGGCGCATTGATCGTCACACGGCTTATCAAGGATGCCGACAGCTTGGTGCAGAAGATCAACGCAATCGCTGGACGTCCTGTAGCGGTCACCAGTCACACCGAGGGTAAGTTGAAAGCTCACGAAATGGCTGACGCGGACATTCTGGTGATCACGCATGCCGCCTTCATGCGCGCATGCTGGTCGTTCGGGTCGGGCGCAGAGGAGCGTTGGAACTCGCTCTACTCGTGGGCTGGAGGCAAGCGCCATCTCGTCGTGGTGGACGAGGCATTGCTGAACTCAGTTAGCCACCATCGGGTCAGCAGCAAGGACATTGAACTGGTATTACGAGGGATCCCGCACGAGGACAGAGACAAATTCGGAGGTGCTATCATCACACTGACGAAACTGCAGGGCTACCTCGACAAGAGGGAACAAGAGCACGCTCGCGGCGATGCTCAGACGGTGCCTCTGTGGGCTCAGGGCTTCCCCGAGCAAGCCTCGGAGATTGAAGCTCTCCACGAAGCCTTGGGCTCTGTCGAGTTCGATCCCGACCTCTTCGCAGAGGATGCTGCGCAAAACGTGTCAACCGTGCTTGAGGCGGTGCAGGTCATGCTTGAAGAGTTCGCCTACTATCACCGCAGCGGTCCTCAACACACCCTCAATTCTGCGCGCTACATCATCCCAAAGGGCATGCCGGGTGTTCTGGTGCTGGATGCCACAGCTCGCTCCAACGTAACGTATGAGCTACTGGGCGGAGGCGTCATGATCGCCGATGTACCTCGCGGCATCCGCAACTACGAAAACGTGACCCTGCACGTCGCACGCACGGCCTCGGGCATGGGCAAAACCAAGATGGAGAAGACGAAGCATACACGCCTGCCCCGCCTCGCCGCTGAACTGCGAAAGCAACTGCCAGAGGGAAGAGAGGTGTTCCTGTGCGTCCACAAGTGCGCGAAAGACTTGGCTGGCACCTACAGTACAAAAGAGCTGCCGCTGCACATCGGCTATTGGGGCGCGGTGGATGGGAAGAACGATTGGCAAAATTGCAACGTGGCTGTGATCTTTGGGCTCTACTGGCAAGATCCGACGCGGCCGATCAACAACGTGTTCGCCATCGACGGGCCAAAGGATGCTTCGTGGCTCAAGGCTCCCCGCCACGGCGAACACGAAGACATCTTAGCGGTCATCTCTCAGAAGGACGTCTCGGCATCAGCGATCCAAGCCATCAACCGCATTTGCATCAGGCGCGTAACCGATGCTGAGGGGCGATGCGCCGAGGCCGACGTGTACATCGTGCTCCCGAAAGACTGGCGCGGAGACGCCATCTTGCAGGACATTCACACCAACATGCCCGGTCTCAGACAGGCAACATGGGACTTTGAGCCGGATGGCCCCAAGGTCTATGCGCCGCGCAGCAATTCCGTGGCTCAAGCCGTCATCGAGCTGATGAGGACACGCGAGCCCGGAGAGACCCCGCTCTCCTACATCCGCACGCAACTGTCACTGACCCAGCGGCAATTCGCCAGACTGAAGGAAGACCTGGCGAAGGCGGCAAGCAACATTGCGACTGCCCTGCATGAGCTGGGTGTTCTCTACAAGGTCCAAGGACGAGGCCGAGCCACTAAAGGCCTCCTCGTGAAGGTCGCGTAATTGCCTCTAGGCCGCACCAGGGTTTCCCATTCGGAGCCTCAGGTGCGGCCTTTCTTATTCGCGGCACGTCAGCTTAGAACGTAATGGCGGAGATAGGCGCGAATTGGCCGAGATGCCGCTATGGGCAGAAGCGGTCGTCGCGTCCGGTCAACCTGACAGCAACCATAAGGAAATGGACGCGAACGGTTCCTTCTAAACAAGAATGGATAGCTTTTCCGTCTCTCGATAGTCTCGGCTGGTGTTTGGAAGGCATACAGCATGTTACCAGCAGACTACGTCTTTGGCTTAGCTCTCGCGATGGTCGTCGCGTTGAACTTCTATTTTGGCCCACGTATCCAAGGCGAGCGCATTGCCATGCAATGGGATCCAAACGGCCAGCCAACATGGTACGCGCCAAAACGGCTCGCAATGTGGGGAATGATTGCCTTCATGGCGGCTGTCCGCCTCCTCATTTGGTTGGCTTCGACATATGCGCCGCAGCAAGTGCACGGTGCTGAATTAGGAATTGTCATTTTCTCGCTGATCGCCGCCGGCTCTCACCTGTTCATTTTGACGAAAGCGAGAGCGACCCTCTGAACGGTCGCGCAAGTCGATTTCGGGGGTCATTCGCGTCGATGCAGACTTCTACCTGTCACTTCCGGTCCACCCCGAACAGCGGACATAACGGAACCGACCTAGCTTGTCCGAAACGGGGCCAGGAGCAGACGTCGGCCGTGGCCCTAAGCTTGTGGCCGGGGCCGCCAGGCGAAGCGGTGAACCAATTGGTGGACCCGGGAAACTACAACCCGCACCTTCAGTAAAATTTTGATGAGCCAGTCTGGTGCGCCCAAGTAGCGCAGAGTTTCAACCGCGCCTTGCAGGTTACGCTGCTGAAAGCTCAGATCGGAGAAATGATCGTGATCGCTAGCGCACCACTCCAATGTGAGCGCTCTCTCCTCCGACAATTCCTCGCCGCCCGCTATCTTGGCTATGAAGTGTAGTTCTCGCCGAAGACAGACCGCTTCGATCCGAGAGCGTTTCTTTTCATCGTAGCTGATACCCCATCGCTCCAGCCTTGCATGGGTCGCTTCATGGATTATTGTGCAAGCAATCTGTTCGAGCGTCGTTGTTTCAAGAAGAACATATCGCTCATCCAGCACGCAAGCCTTCAGTGCCGTGTCATAGCAAGCACGAGCAGTCGGAAGTATGCTCACCCATACCCGCTCTAAGTTATAAGTGACGCGAGAATAGTGAAGCGAGTCATGGCGTTTGATCAGTTGAAGCGCGTCCTCGACGCGGCGCAAGCCGGGGTGGCGCTTACTTTCCTGAGTCCCTACCCAAAGCCCGTCAATGTCGCTGCCCGTCGAGAACCAGAGGGCAGCCCTATCCACAGCGCCGATCTTGCGATTTTGCTTTTTTACCGGGCCTAAGAGCGCGGCTTTGCAGATAAGGCTCACGTTTGGGCTCAATTCTGACTGTCGAGCAAGATTTCCGATACTAAGAACGTCTTTCGGTTGCGAAACAGCAGGCAGTCAACCGTGACCACGGCTAATGCTCAATTTTCCATGAACAGAGGTAGGCTGCTACGGGTCACAAGCTGCCCTTCGCAGGCTACTTCACATTGGTCGGCTCATCTCCCAGGAGCAGACATTTCGGCTTTCCGAGCGAAGGTCGCCATCGGGCCACAAGCAGAAGCTGCGCACGATTTGATGTGCTGCATTCACCGTCACTTAGCTGTGCGGCGAGAAGGGGTGTGGTCGTGCGATGTCGGTTCCGCATTCGTGAACGATGCTGTCGCGATTGGATGTTAAACTAGGGGCATGGAGCCTCAGACTGAACAAGCTAAGACGGGTGATAGTGTGCATCCCGAAACGCCGCGCATCGTCAATGGCATGCCCTATCGTCCTCGGAAGGTAAGCCTATGGGAAGGTCTTGGCTTTGCCGGTATTGCTTTGGTGCCCGATTTTCTCCTGTTGCTCGCAGCCATCCCGCTCGCCTTGCGTGGCATTTTGAAATACTTTCGACTCTAGGGGATGGCTGCCAAATCGATCTGACGTTTCTGAGTAATCCTCTGCCGAGATTTCCGCTAGGGTCAAACTGCGACCTTCCGAACTGCTCCGGCTCGTCCGCTTATCGTGCGTTAGCCACCGCGGTTCTCGCGAGCCCCAGAGCTGCCTTGCGGCTTCATCGGGTTACCTTGGTAATGCGCGTGGGCTTAACAGGCCCTGAGGAGCGAACACGCGACTGTCGTTCAGTCAGTTCAATCCAGCTTGTAGCGCGGGAACTTCTTCAAAGCTTCAGCCATCGAAGCAACCTTGGGCGGTCCATACTTCCGACCTTCAGTCGGTGGGGCGTGCCCGGTGATCGCATCGTTGATCCTCTCGGACATCCCAACCTCGTCACCAATCCTTTTGAAGAGGTGACGCCACGAATGATTGGGACTGATGTCGGGATCATCAACGCCGAGTTCACGAACCCAAGTTCCGAGATGGGCGCGCGCGGTGGCTGCACGAGGACGCGATGGCCTCAGCGGATCGCTACTCATCTTTTGTGGTGTCTTGTCATTGTAGAAAAGCGCACCCTTCCCTACCTGCCTGACCGTCTCGATGAAACCTTGAGCCACTAGGTGCTCGTGAAGCGGAACGACACGCACTTGACCGGTCTTCGTAGTGCCAGCCTCCGGCGTAATCTTCATAACGTAGAAGCCATCGCGCTCCTCGATGTCCACGCCTCGTAACTGAGTGATTTCGCCTGACCGAGCACCGGAGTACGCGCACACCCACGGCACCCACCGGCGCGTTCTCTCAGTGGGCGTAGCGGGCTTCCGATAGGTGAGGCTCGCTCGTAGAATTGTGAGAGCCTCTTCGTTCGTGAAGCTTCGGCCATCCTCTCGCTTCTGAACCTTGCGAGGAACATCGACCTTCACCTCCTTGAATGGATTTTGGCGAATGCGCTTATGAACGCGCGCCCAGCCAAATACCGTTCGTGACGCGGACAACCACACCTCGCGAACCGTGCTGGCCTGACGCCCCTCAGAGATTTGGCTGTGTATCCACGCCCTCGCAGCGTCCTCAGTAATTCCATCAGCACCCACCTCGGCGAAATGCTGTTGCATGGCGAGGAAGACAGCCCGCCAGCGCATAACCGTAGTCGGTGCAGGCTTGACCGCAAGAACGTAGGCCTCGAATAGCTCCCAGCAGCCAACGCCCGAGGCGCGCACGGGACCATCTTTGAATTCTGGGAAGGTGCTGGGGTTTTCATCCCGAGAGTAGTCACCGTTGGCGCGCTTCTCTAACACCGAGAAGGCGGGCAAGAGGTTGTCGCTGACAGCGTCCACAAAAAGCGCATACGCTGTAGCGTTCAAAGCGATGCCTTCGCTGGCCAGAAATGTAGCGACCCGCGCCTGCTCGGCGACCCGTGGCCGCACCGCTTCGCGAACTTTAGGCTCCTTGGCCCAATCCCAGTGAGGATCGGACCTTGGGTCCTCCTCGTAACTGTCGGGAGCCTCGGGACTGATCACTTCCCACACGAAGAGGTCGCTCAATTCCCGCCAGACCTTCGCCGGTCCGGGATCACTCTCGTACTGCTTCACGAACCAGTTGTACCAGCGTCCGGCAAGCGCGATTGCATTGAGTTTGGTAAGAGGCTGGCCCGCGCCATTGCGCTGGGCTCGCAGCGTGGCGATGCGCGTCTCCACCTCCGCTTCCCACTCGGCCTTGCGCGTCTTTGCCTCGTGCCAAGGAGTGTCTGCGGGAAGCTTGAGATGAGCCTCACGTTTGACTCCGTAGAGGCGCTGGTATTCGACACGAACATCCTCGGGGATGCCTTTGCGGGCAAACCATCGACCATCCGAAGCACGATTTAACGCAGCCATCCGCAATGCCATTTGTGACGCCTTTTGTATTTTAGGCGGCGCAAATACATCAGGTCTATCAGTAAGATGCCGGGATTGCAGGGCAATTCAACTCTGTTGGTACAGTTGGGTGGGCTCGAACCACCGACCTCCTGTTCCACAGACAGGCGCTCTAACCAACTGAGCTACAACTGCATCCTTGCGAGCCGCCCGAGGGGCGCCCTTGATAGGGCCGGTCACCGAGGGGGGCTGGACGGGGCGGAAACTAGGTGCAACGGGCGTTTTTGGCAAGGCCGCAACACCCTCAAAACGTCCCGCAAACGAGGTTATTTCCAAAGCAAAACCCGGGCTCTAGGCCCGGGTTTCTTAATTCAAACGACCCGGCCAGATCAGGCGGCGGGGTAGAGCTTCGCGGCGGAGGCCTTGATCGGCTCGGCGGCGGCAGTGGCCGCGCGCTGGGTGATCTCGGCGAGCTCCCGGGCCTGGGCCTGGAAGGTTTCGAGCTGCGTCTTGGAATGGTTGGTCCACAGCGCGAACGCATCCTGCGGCGCCTTCACGCTGAACAGCTCCTGGGTGAAGTCGAGATGGGCCTTGGTGTTGGCCTTCGCGAACTCCATCAGCTTGGCGGTGTATTCGCTGACGCCCTTGTGGGCGGACGCGAACACGGCCTCGACGGTGCCGTTGTGGGTTTCGGCGGCGTCCTTGAACTTGGCGTAGTTCTCGCGGGCCTGCGACACGCCCTTTTCGGCGAACGCACGCATCTGCTCCGGAACCTCGAACGGAATGACGGAGGCGGAGAATGGATCAGTCGTACCTGTCATGCTTTGTCCCTCACACTAATGAAAAAACGGAGTGAGCCTTCAGGCGCGCCCGCCGGCCAACCGGGTGACGGGTGCGAAGACTGGAAACACAAAACGAATGATGGCTCGCCCAGCGCGGAGACCATGCCTGCCTAAGATGTCAACATTGTGCAACGCAACGGGTTTTGGGGTGCATTGCGCAAATTTAATCGCGGGGAGGATGAGGTTCCCGGTATGGGGAACCGGTGGTTGAGGTAATCAGGTGGTGCCTGAGCGCGCGCCTCGTCCTTTGAGACGACCGCTGCGCGATCTCCTCAGGATGAGGCTGGGCGGCATGGGTATCTGCGGACGCGGGGATCTCGAAGAATGGGGATGCGAACGGGCTACGGCTTGCGGGGTCAGGGACATTAAGGTTATCGCGGCTTTAGGCCTTGGCGCATAGGCTTCGGCCGTGGACCTGCCCGGCCCTGCGGGCGATACTAACCCTTTCTTAAGGCTGTCATTCCCGGCAGCCTGATGCGCACAAGCGGGACGCGAAGCCGGTCGGATGACGAGTTCGGATTTCCAGTTGCGAGGCGTGGGCGATCCCCGGCTGGCCGTGCACGCGACCTCGCCGCTGCCCGTCTGGCTGTGGTCGATCGACGGCACGCGCGTGCTCTGGGCCAATCCGGTCGGGGCAAGACTGTTCGGCGCGGCCCATGCCACGGCGCTCGCAGACAAGACCTTCGGGCCCGCCGACAGCCACCGCCGCCAGATCATCCGGCTTGCCGGCCGGCTGCCTCCGAACGGCGCGATCCGGCTCGAACGGCTGCGCGGCTTCGGCGCGCGGTTGGGCACTCTGATGACCTGCGCCTGCGCCCGGCTCGACTTCGCCGATGGCGGCCGCGCCGTGCTGGTCACCGCGATGGACCCCGGCTTGCGCACCATGCCGCTGGTCGAGCGGCTGCTTCGTCTGGTCGACGGCGCCAAGACGCCGATGGCGGCGTTCGCACCCGACGGCCTGTTCGTCGGGGCCAGCGAAACGGCCCGCACCCTGCTCGGCTTCCGCGATCTCACCGAGGGCGGCCTCGAACAGGCGCGCAGCGATGCGCTCAGCCTTGGCCGCGCCGAGACGCCGATCGGCATCGGCCAGATGGTGCTGCAGCGGGTCGGCAGCGGGGCCGATGTCGGCCTGGTCGCGCTGATCGAGCCTGCCGTGCAGCAGGCGGCGGCTGCGACTGATGAGGTCGAGTCCGAGGCCGCCGAAGAGGTCGCGCGCGAAGAGATCGCCCGAGAAGACATCGCTCAGCATGAGGCTGCGCCGTCCGCTGCTCCAGCCGCCGTACCGCAGGATGTGCAAGCGGCGCCGTCGCACGAGGCGCCATCAGAGATCGCGCTGTTCGACGCCTTCGCCGAGCCGGTCGACGCGCCGCAAGCAACGATCGCGCACGAACCGCCCGTAAGCGAGCCGGCGACCGAGATCGTCTCGATCCAGCAAGCCGTCGAGCAAGCGGCCGAAGCGCGCGCCGAGGTCGAACCGAAGACTCCGGTTGAAAACTCGGCCGAAGCCATGGTGTCGCCGCAGGCCGCGCCGACCGTAACCGGCATGGTCGAGCCGCCGTCGGGCCACGAAGAGCCGCCCGCACCGCGTCAGCATCCGCTGCGCTTCCTCTGGAAGGCGGATGCAGAGGGCCGCTTTGTGCTTCTGTCCGACGAATTCATCCACCTGATCGGTGCGCGCACCGCCGCCGGCTTCGACCGCCCCTGGCGCGAGATCGCCGACGCCTTCGCGCTCGATCCTGAGAGCCGCGTGGCGCAGGCGCTTGCGAGCAAGGACACCTGGGCCGGGATCACCGTGAACTGGCCGGCCGATGGCGGCGAGCATCTGCCGGTCGAGCTTGCCGGACTTCCGGTTTATGACGGCGAGCGCAATTTCGCGGGCTTCAGGGGATTTGGCGTCTGCCGCGATCTCGACGGCCTCAACCGGCTCGATGCGCTCAGGCGTTTTGAGCTTTTGGCCGAACCGGCGGCGCCGCAAAGCCTGTCCGCCAATGTGGTCGAGCCGGAGCCCGAGCCAGAGCCGCCGCCTCCGCCGATCGAGCCGCCCGCACCTGAGCCTGAAGCTGAACTGCCCGAACCCACACCCGACGCGAATTCACATCCAACCGATCCGGAACCGCCAGTGGAAACGCCTCCCAATGTCCTGCCGTTCCGAGCGCCCGGCGACACGCGATCGCCGACGCTGACGCCGGTCGAGAACAGCGCGTTCAACGAGCTCGCCCGCCAATTGTCCGAGCGCCTCGAACGCGACAAGGAAACCATCGCGGCATCGTCCGAGCCGCCGGATGCCGAGATCACGCCTGAGGCGGCGACGCCGGAGCCCGAGCCTGAGACGCCGCACGCGCCGGCCGAATGGCTGACCGCGCCCGCGCCGCCCGCGCACGGCCACAGCCCGCGCGACCGCGCGCTGCTCGACCTGCTGCCGACCGGCATCCTGATCTACCGGCTCGACCGCCTGCTCTACGCCAACCCCGCGTTTCTCGCGCGCATGGGCTATGCCAGCCTGAGCGCACTGGAGAATGCCGGCGGGCTGGATGCGCTCTATGTCGAGCCGGGCGTGTCCGCGGCCAGCAGCACGTCGCAAGCCGGCACGCCTGTCACGATCAGCGCGACGCTCGCCAATGGCGAAGCGCCGCTGCCGACCACCGAGGCGCATCTGCACGCGATCGACTGGGACGGCGAGAGCGCGCATGCGCTGATCTGCGCGCTGCCGCAGGCTGCGCCCGTCATCGCCGAGACCGTCACCGCCGAGACCATTGTCCCCGAGACCTTCCCCACCGCGCCGGAGCCCGACGCCGGCGAGGCGGCCGCGGAAGATCTCGCCGCGATCCTCGACACCACGGCCGAGGGCATCGTGATGTTCGATGCCGAAGGCAACATCCACGCCTGCAACCGCAGCGCCGAGGCGCTGTTCGGCTATGACGGCGAGACGCTGATGCAGCAGAATCTGGTGACGCTGTTCGCGCCGGAGAGCCAGCATGTCGTGATCGACTATCTGGAAAACCTCAAGAGCCAGGACATCGCGAGCCTGCTCGACCACGGCCGCGAGGTGCTGGGGCGCGAGAAGAAGGGCGGCGTCATTCCGCTCGCGATGATCATGGGCCGCACCCGGCCCGACGGCCCGAACTTCTTCGCCGTGTTCCGCGATCTCTCGCACAGCAAGCAGGGCGAGAGCGAGCTGACGCAGGCGCGACGTCTGGTCGACGGCGCGGCCAATGCCAAGGCCGACATGCTGGCGCGGATCAGCCACGAGATCCGCACGCCGCTGAACGCCATCATCGGCTTCTCGGAGGTGATGATCTCGGAACGCTTCGGCACGCTCGGCAACGAGCGCTACGGCGAGTACATGAAGGACATCCGCGCCTCCGGCGAGCGCGTCATCGCCATCATCGACGACCTGCTCGAGCTGTCGCGGATCGAGACCGGCAAGCTCGACCTCAACTTCGCCAACCTCAACCTCAACGATCTCGTCGAGGCCTGCGTGGTGGTGATGCAGCCGCAGGCCAATCGCGAGCGCATCATCATCCGCACCTCGCTCGGCCATGCCCTGCCGCAGGTGAGCGCGGATGCGCGCGCGATGCGGCAGATCACCATGAACCTGATCTCGAACTCGATCCGGCTCGCCAGCGCCGGCGGCCAGGTCATCGTCTCGACCGCGCTCACCGACCGCGGCGAGGTCGCACTTCGCATCCGCGACACCGGTCACGGCCTCAGCGAGCGCGAAGTCGCCGCCGCGATGGAGCCGTTCCGCACGCCGCCGCCCGGCGACGCCGAAGACAGTTCGGCGCTGAGCTTGTCGCTGACCAAGGCCCTGGTCGAAGCCAACCGCGCCCGCTTCAACATCAAGAGCGCGGCGAACTCCGGCTCGCTGATCGAGGTGGTGTTCGCACCGGCACTGGCGCAGGCGTAAGCGGCGAACGCGATTTCCTGCCCGCGGTGCACGGGCGGCTTCGGCCGAGCCGCGCCCCGCGAAGGGCGCCAGCTCATTGCGACTTCTTCCCGAGCGGAACCGAAGCCCCTCGTTGCGGCTTGAAGCCTGGACCCAGCGTTTCTCCTGCTGATCAGTTCGACACTGCAGCTCCGCACTCCAGCGACTTCAAATGACCGAACGAGCGAAATCCGTGGCATCGAAGCAGCGTCCGCCCAAGCGGAGCGAGGCGGTGCGGAGCGACAGAGGCCCGACCACGACTGAGCGAAAGCCGCTGCCTACCGGCGCAGGCGCGCGCATGAACGCCCGAGTCGTGCTTGCCCTTGCGCTGGTCGCACTCGCGTTGTGGACGGCGGCGGGCTTTCTGCCCGCGGTGATCTGGGCCGCGATACTCGCAACCAGCCTGTGGCCGCTCTACACCAAGTTTGCGGCACGCGTGACCTCCGGCCGCTCCAGCCTGGCCCCGCTGGTCTTCACGCTCGTCGTCGCCCTCATCCTGTTTACGCCGATGTCGCTTGCCGTCTATCAGATCGCGCAGCAAGGCGATCTGCTCGTGGGCTGGATGAAACAGGCCGGAGAGAGCGGGATCGAAGTGCCTGATTGGCTCGCCCGCCTTCCGATCGCCGCAGAGAGCATCGAGCAGTGGTGGCGCAGCAATCTTTCCGATCCCAAAGCCGCGACCGCATGGCTGAAAAGCGTCAACGCAGACAACGCATCGGAACTGTTTCGAACGTTCGGCGGACAGCTGCTTCATCGCCTGTTTCTTCTGTTCTTTTCGCTGATCGCCTTGTTCGTCTTGCTGCGCAACGGCCGGTCGATCTCGGACCGCGTGCTGGAAACCTGCGATCGGCTTTTCGGTGAGGCGGGAGAGGGTCTCGCCGAGCAAATGGTCGATGCGATCCGCGGCACCGTGAACGGTACGGTGCTGGTCGCCGCAGGCGAGGGATTATTGATCGGCGTGGCCTATTTCGTCGCGCGCGTGCCGCATGCCATCGTATTCACAATATTGACCACGGCCTTCGCCATGCTTCCGTTCGGCGCCTGGCTCGCTTTCACCGCTGCGGCGGTGGTGCTGGTCTCTGGCGGAGGCAGCGGCTTCGCAGCCGCGGGCGTCTTCTTCTGGGGCGCGATCGTCATGTTGGCCGGCGATCATTTCGTCTGGCCGACCCTGGTCGGCGACTCGGCGCGGCTGCCGTTTCTGTTCGCGTTTGTCGGGATCTTCGGAGGCTTGGCTGCCTTCGGCCTTCTGGGCTTGTTTCTCGGCCCGGTGATCATGTCGGCGTTGCTGGTGGTCTGGCGCGAGTGGGTGTTCCGACCTGTCGCGCCCGAGAAGAACGGTTGAGTTGCCGCGGGCGTATCCCCAAGCACACGCCAGAAAGCAAAAGGCACGGCGCTTGCGACGCCGTGCCTTCCGCATTCATGAGGCTCGATCTCAGCTGTAGATTTCGAACAGTCCCGCGCCGCCCTGGCCGCCGCCGATGCACATCGTCACGACGCCCCACTTCGCCTTGCGGCGCTTGCCTTCCTGGAGGATGTGGCCGGTGAGCCGCGCGCCGGTCATGCCGAACGGATGGCCGATCGGCGCTGGCGAAGGCATAAGGCGAGATCAGGCTGGGACTGGACTGGCGGCTGCCTTTACGTAGTGGCGCAACCCGCTCGGACATGTAGTATGGCCCTGCCGGAGCGGGGTACCAAATTGGACGGAATCAATCTTCACGATCCCCTCTTCGCCACCTATGTCGTTGCCGCCAGCTTGATCATCCTCAAGGCCGTGGCGATGTCGTGGCTCACCGTGGTCCGGATGGTGAGGGCCCAGGGCGGCTACCGTTCGCCGGAGGACATCAAGAAGACACCACTGAATCCCGCACCCGATCCGGCGCAGCTTCTTCCCAACGAAGATGTGGAGCGGATCCGCCGGATCCAGATGAACGATCTCGAGAGCCTGCCGTATTTCCTGGCCGCGGGCTTTCTTTATGTTCTCACAAAGCCGTCGCTGCTTCTCGCGCAATGCCTGCTCTACGGCTACGTTGCCTCACGCCTGCTGCATTTTCTCGCCTATCTCACCGGGCAAATTCACGACATTCGCGCAATGCTGTGGACCGTCGGCTCGGTCATCCTGGTCTTCATGACCGTGCGCACGCTGCTCGTTGCACTCGGCGCTTGAGGCTCAGTCGGCCACGCCGGCGATCTGCTGGGCCGAAAGGTAGCGTTCAAGCGCCTCGTGCTGCTTGAAAAAGCGCATGGCGCGCAGATCGCGGATCGTCGTTTTTTGTGCCGCATCGCGAACCCGGGTGACCTCGCGGGCTTCCTCCAGCCGGCCGACCCCGACCAGGTTGGCCGCGAGCATGCGATGTCCGGTGCCGTTGCTCGGATTGTGCCGAACCGACTTGCGCGCCCAGGCAACGCCCTCCTCGTACTGCCCGAGGGCAAAGTAGGACGCGGTCAGTCCCGTCATCCACATATGGAGCATGCTGTCCTCGGGGCTGAGGACGAGAGACCGATGCAGGCATGCGAGTGCGTTGGCATAATCGCCTCCCATGCTGTCGATCATTCCGAGTACACCCCATGCGAAAGCCGAACTCGGATTGAGCCTTGCGGCTTCGCTGGCGTGAATGCGCCCCTGATCGTTGTCGCCGGCGGGCCCAAACAGCGTGAAGCCATAGACAGCGTGGGCGAAAGCGTCCCCACTATCCTGCTCGACGGCGCGGCGCGCCAGACCGACCGCCTCGGACGCGGCATCCGCAGACATGTTGGCGCCGAGCGGCGGAGCCATCACGAGTCCCCAAGCCAGCGCCGCCAGCGTCGCCGTTCGCTCCTGATCGAGGCTCAGAGACCGCCGAAGCAGATCGATGGCCTTGACGATACCTTCGCGGGTGCCGCCCCATAAATGATGAAGGCCGCGCAAATACAGATCATAGGCCGAAAGATCAGTTGGCGGCTTGCGGCGTGCGCGTTCGATCTCGGCGCTACGAACGGCGGGATCGACGACTGCGGCAACACTGCTGCTGACGTCGTCCTGCAGGTCGAAGATGTCGACCAGGGGGCGATCGTAGCGATTGGACCAGACCTGGGCCTCGCTTCCGGTATGAGTGAGCTCGGCCGAGACGCGAATGCGGTTGCCCGCCTTGCGAATATGACCGCTCAGGACGTATTGCGCACCGAGTTGCTGCGCAATCTGCCGGCTGGTCATTCCCTTGTCCCGAAGGGCAAAGCTCGATCCGGCCGCGATCACCACCAGCTCGCGAAAGCGCGATAGAGCGGTGATGATGTCTGCAGTGACGCCATCGGCGAAGTAGTCCTGTTCGGTTTCATCACCCATGTTGCGGAACGGAAGCACCGCCACGGAGGGCCTGTCGTTGCCGAACACGTGCTCCGCCTGGTGCGAAAGGTCTGCCGTCGGCTCCGCTGCCGGCAGAACGATCTTCTGCTCCTGGACCTTGCGCAATTCCGCAGCCAGCGCGCTGGTTGTGGCATCGGGCGCGGTGCCGAGCTCTTGCTTCAGAAAGGCAACGACGGCCTGATAATATTTGAGCGCCTCGGCGTTGCGGCCGGCCGCGGACAACGCGCGCATGATCAGGCGGTGCGCATCCTCGCGCATGCTGTTGAGTGCATTGGCGCGCTGGCCGGCGAGCAGGGCATCGCCGGCACGTCCGTCGGACAGTTCCTGGTCGCCGAGCGCTACCATCGCGCCGACAGCCAGCTCCGATAACCGCTCGCGTTCGCCGGCCACCCACTCGCTCCAGCCCTCAGCGTTGACCGCGATGTCATCGACGAGGCGCCCGCGATAGAGATCTGCCGCCGCGGTCAGCGCGTCACGGCTGCCCTTTCTGACAAGCCGCTCGAATTGCGGCACATCGCAGGTGATCACAACGGCATTCAACGAAATGAATTCGCCGTCACTCCTGAGAGCACTCTGACCAAGAACTTGACGCAGCTTGAACAGGGCCTGTCGCAGGTTTTGCTTCGCCTGCGCTTCGAAGTGCGATCCCCACAGCAAGGTCGAGAGTTTTTCGCGGTGCTGAGGCTGAGGTGCCGTGTAGGCCAGATAGGCCAGCAATCCCGCGAGCTTCTTGTTCGGTAAGCTGACGGCACCGTCCGGCCCGATCAGTTCAAAACGTCCAAGAAGTGCGAGAGTAAAACTTGGGCTGGGCGCGGGTGCAGTTTCGGTCATTCCGCCTCAAAAATAAGCAGATGCGCTCACGGATATACATCCTACACGAATTGCCGCCTTAGCGAACAATATTAACGCTGCAGTGACGGCCGAGTGACGCCGGCGACGACGACAGTGGGTTCAGATCGCATCGCGACGAGATGCCGGTTGGTTGATCGACGCGGAGCAATTTCATCCGGAAGTCAGCGTGCGCGCGCATCACCTCATCATGATCGTCGTTGGCTTGTTCGTGGTTCTCGCCGGATTCGACGCAGCGTTGACGACCTTTGCACACCCGACACTCAGGGCCGCTTCGCAGTCGGCGCCGCCCGTCGCACCGCTCCTTTTCGGAGGCGACTGATCGCACGCCGGCATCACAACAGCCATCAAACAGGAGGTCGCATTGACCGACATCGCACAGCAGGGAAGACAATCGCAGAGGTTTCTCGCGTCCGACCAAGAACAGCGATTGGTTGCGATGTGGAGACTTGGAGTGGTCGCCTTCTATGGCTCGCTCCTGGCGCTGGTGATTGCCTTCGCGGCAATGAGCAAGGCGCCCCGAGAGCGCCAAGCCAACCTCGCCTCCGACGATTTCGTTACCCACTACATTTCGAACCCGCCGGCGCCGTAGGCGATCGGGACGAGCGACAGCAAAGCATATGAGGACAATCGTGAACAATCACAACCGTGCTGCGTCTCCAATTCGGGCCAGATCTCCGGCATCGCACGACAGAAAGCGAACAGGCGGCGAGACGCGCCTGATGATCCTCGTTCTGCTGGGATTCGGCCTCGTTCACGTGATCGGCGCGATCCTGATTCAGCGCGCGTCGACCGAGCCAGGTGATCCGCCCCTGATCCTCGCTTCGCACACCGACTGACGGCCGCCACATGCAGCCGGTTCATGGGATTTGAAAAACCAGGAGGCAACATGCCAGCAATCATACGCACGATTTCCCGCACGGTCCTCTCGGTCATCGGTGCCGAATTGGCGAAGCACGCCCTCCTGTTGTGCGCAGCGTGCGCCTTTGTGTTCGTGCTCTCACGAACCTACGGCCTGGATTTGAGCGCCGGATTCTTCTGACGTTCGCAATGGCGGCCGACATGACTGAAATCTGAAGACGCATCGTCGTTGATGCGTAAGTCCAGAGGAGCTGATATGTACGTTGGCCGGATATTGTCCACGCTTGGCGGACAAGGACCCATGCTCCTGGTGATCTCGCTTTGCGCAGGGCTGGTGATCACTCCCTTCGCTCATCTCGGCTACGATCTTTTGCCTTTTTCGGCATTTCTTCTGACGCTGGGCTCGTTTCTTACGGCGGGTCTTGCCCCCTCTGAAGCCAGCATTCGTCCGCTCCTGATGGGCGTGGTGCTTGCCTGGGTTGGCCTGGTGCTGCCATTCGCTGCTGCGATTCTGCTGTCCTTTGCTCCGCTTGATCCTGCGCTGCGGGCCGGCGTTCTGCTTTCATTGCTGGCGCCGCCGGTCGGAAGCGCCGCTGCGATCGCCGGAATGCTCGGTTTGCGACCACGTCTCGCACTGCTCGTTTCCATCGCACTGACCTTGCTCACGCCGATCTCGATTCCGAGTTTTGCCACGGTGCTCGGACTTGGAATTGCATTCGACATGGGCAGGCTGGCGATCCGGCTCTTCAGCATTATCGGCGCTGCAGGCCTGGTGGCCTTCTTAGCCATGAGGTTTCGTCGTCATGTGATTCCTGTTCTGCCCGATCAAAGCGCCGCCACCGGGATCGCCGTTGTCGGGCTCATGATCGTGGGGCTTGCCACCTCGCAAGGCATACGGGCGCAATGGACCAGCAACGCCCTGCGTTTCGACGTGATGCTCGCCGCGGCGATCGTGTTCAATTTCGGTCTGTGCGTCCTCGCTGCCATGACGTTCGCGAGACTGGGGTGGCAAACCGCCGGTACCATCGGTCTCGTGAGCGGAAACCGCAACGTCACGCTCGTGTGGGCAGCGGCGAGCTTCGGTCTGCCGTCGCTGGCGGAAGGTTATGTCGCTGCGTGCGTCATCCCGGTCCTCGCGCTTCCCCTCTCATCAAGCTTTGTCTTAGACTACCATCCTTCAGCCGCTTCATCCCACAAAACCGATGACCCAAAGAGTACACGCCTGACCTGGTGCTCAAACAACAAGGCACGGCGCTTGCGACGCCGTGCCTTCCGCATTCATGAGGCTCGATCTCAGCTGTAGATTTCGAACAGTCCCGCGCCGCCCTGGCCGCCGCCGATGCACATCGTCACGACGCCCCACTTCGCCTTGCGGCGCTTGCCCTCCTGGAGGATGTGGCCGGTGAGCCGCGCGCCGGTCATGCCGAACGGATGGCCGATCGCGATCGATCCGCCGTTGACATTGTACTTGGCGGGATCGATGCCGAGCTTGTCGCGCGAATAGAGACACTGGCTGGCGAAGGCTTCATTGAGCTCCCAGAGATCGATGTCGTCGATCTTCAGGCCATGACGCTTCAACAGCTTCGGCACGGCAAAGATCGGGCCGATGCCCATCTCGTCCGGCTCGCAACCCGCGGCCGCCCAGGCGACGAAGCGGCCCATGGGATTGAGGCCGCGCTTCTCCGCGTCCTTGGCTTCCATCAGCACCACGGCCGCGGCGCCGTCCGACAGCTGGCTGGCGTTGCCGGCCGTGACGAACTTGCCGGGGCCCCTGACGGGCTCGAGCTTGGCGAGACCTTCCAGCGTGGTCTCGGGCCGGTTGCACTCGTCGCGGTCGACGACGTAATCGACGATCGACTCGGCCTTGGTCGCCTTGTCGACCACCTTCATCTTAGTCTTCATCGGGACGATCTCGTCCTTGAACTTGCCGGCCTGCTGCGCGGCGGCCATGCGGCGCTGCGACTCCAGCGAATACTCGTCCTGATATTCACGGCTGAGATTGTAGCGCTCGGCGACGATATCGGCGGTGTCAATCATCGCCATGAAGATCGCCGGTGCCGTCTTGAGCAGTTCGGGATCGATCGATTCCTTCGGCGTGCCGCCGCCCGGCATCGAGATGCTCTCGACGCCGCCTGCGACGATGCAGTCGGAACCGTCCGAGCGGATCGAGTTGGCGGCCATCGCGATGGTCTGGAGACCGGACGAGCAGAACCGGTTCACCGAGACGCCCCCGGTCGATTTCGGCATTCCCGCCAGCAGCGCGGCCTGGCGGCCGATGTTCGGCGCGCCATGAGCGCAATTGCCGAGATAGCAATCCTCGACATAGTCCTTCTCGACGCCGGCGCGGTCGACTGCGTGGTGAATGGCGTGGGCCGCGAGCGACATCGGCGGGGTGATGTTGAACCCGCCGCGGCCGGATTTCGCGAGGCCCGTGCGTGCATAGGAAACGATGACGGCTTCACGCATTGTTTTCTCCCTTTCGAACGATTTTGACCGGAGCATCGGTCGAGGTTTCTCGGCGCCATTGGTACACAATGTCCGGCGGTCGCGGGAGAAATAAAAACGCCGCCCTCGCGAGAGGGCGGCGTTGTTCCGCGGGTCGGAATATGTCGGCGGATCAGAACGTCAGCGCCTTGACCTGCTTGACCTGCGGCAGAGCCTGCACCTTGGCAAGCAGATCGGCCGGCACCGCGCCGTCGACCTCGATCAGCGCGATGGCATCGGAGCCCGGCGCAACGCGGCCAAGATGGAAGGTCGCGATGTTGATCTTGGCATCGCCGAGCAGGCTCGCGAACTTGCCTATGAAACCCGGCTTGTCCTCGTTGGTCACGTAGATCATCGACTTGCCAAATTCAGCGTCGACGCGGATGCCCTTGATGTCGACCAGGCGCGGCTTGCCGTCGGCATAGACCGTGCCCGAGACCGACCGCTCCTGCCGCTCGGTGGTGACGGTGACGGTGATCAGGCTTTCATAGTCACTCTGGGCGGCGCGGACGATCTCGTCCACCACCATGCCGCGCTCCTTGGCGACGACGGGCGCGGAGACGACGTTGACCTCACCCAGCATCGGCCGCAGCAGGCCCGACAGCACGGCGGAGGTGATCGCCTTGATCTTCATCTCGGCCACGTGGCCCTCATAGGTGATCTCGACCTTGAGGATGCCGCTCTCGGTGAGCTGTCCCGCGAACGAACCGAGCTTTTCAGCGAGCGCGATGAACGGCTTCAGCTTCGGCGCCTCTTCCGCCGTGATCGAGGGGAAGTTGACGGCATTCGAGATCGCGCCGGTGAGCAGGTAATCCGACATCTGCTCGGCAACCTGGAGCGCGACGTTCTCCTGCGCCTCGGTGGTGGACGCGCCGAGATGCGGCGTGCAGATCACGTTGGGATGACCGAACAGCACATTCGCGGTGGCGGGCTCCTCGACAAAGACGTCGAAAGCGGCGCCGGCGATGTGCTTGGAATTCAAAGCGTTGACCACGGCCTGCTCGTCGACGAGACCGCCGCGGGCGCAGTTGATCAGGCGCACGCCCTTCTTCATCTTGGCGATCGCGGCTGCGTCGATGATGTTCCTGGTCTTCTCGGTGAGCGGGGTGTGCAGGGTGATGAAGTCGGCGCGCTTGAAGAGGTCGTCGAGCTCGACCTTCTCGACGCCGATGTCCCTGGCGCGCTCCGGCGACAGGAACGGATCGAACGCGATCACCTTCATGCGCAGGCCGAGCGCGCGGTCGGCGACGATCGAGCCGATGTTGCCGCAGCCGACGACTCCGAGCACCTTGCCGGTGATCTCGACGCCCATGAAGCGGTTCTTCTCCCACTTGCCGGCCTGGGTCGAAGCGTCCGCCTGCGGAATCTCGCGCGCCAGCGCCAGCATCAGGGTGATGGCGTGCTCGGCGGTCGTGATCGAATTGCCGAACGGCGTGTTCATCACGATGATACCCTTGGCCGTGGCGGCAGGAATCTCGACGTTGTCGACGCCGATGCCGGCGCGGCCGATCACCTTGAGGTTGGTCGCCTTCTCGAGGATCTTCGCGGTCGCCTTGGTCGCGGAGCGGATCGCGAGGCCGTCGTAATTGCCGATGATCTCGGCGAGCTTGTCCTTGTCCTTGCCGAGATTGGGCTGGAAGTCGACCTCGACGCCGCGGTCTTTGAAGATCTGCACGGCAGCGGGAGAGAGCGCGTCGGAAATGAGAACTTTGGGTTTGGTCATGGAGATGTGTCCTTCGCCGTCCCTAGAGGGAGATCGGCCTGAGGGCCGGAATGGGGAATTGCTCGGAAGCTCTTTGCTCTCCCTCTCCCCGTTCTTACGGGGAGAGGGTCGGGGTGAGGGGCAGCCACAGGCGAGGTGCTCGCGGAGAGAGCCCCTCACCCGGATCGCTGCGCGACCCGACCTCTCCCCGTAAGAACGGGGAGAGGTAAAAACTACGCCGCCTTGGCGAGCGCGGCCTTGGTCTCGGCGAAGGCCCAGTCGATCCACTGGGTCAGCAGCGCGACATCACTGGCCTCGACGGTGGCGCCGCACCAGATACGCAGGCCGGCGGGCGCATCGCGATAGTAGGCGAAGTCGTAGCCCGCGCCCTCTTTCTCGACCAGCGCCACCAGCTTCTTGCTGAACTCGGCCTGCGCGTCCTCGGAGAGTGAGGTGATCGCGGGATCGGTGAACTTCAGGCACACCGAAGTGTTGGAGCGGATTGCGGCGTCCTTGGCGAGGAAGTCGATCCAGGGCGTCTTAGCCTTCCAGTCGGCGAGCACCTTGGTGTTGGCGTCGGCGCGCGCGATCAACGCCTTCAGGCCGCCGATCGACTTGGCCCAGTTCAGTGCGTCGAGATAATCCTCGACGCAGAGCATCGACGGCGTGTTGATGGTCTCGCCGACGAAAATGCCTTCGTTGATCTTGCCGCCCTTGGTCATGCGGAAAATCTTCGGCAGCGGCCAGGCCGGCTTGTAGGTTTCGAGCCGCTCCACCGCGCGGGGCGACAGGATCAGCATGCCATGCGCGGCTTCGCCGCCGAGCGCCTTCTGCCAGGAGAAGGTGACGACGTCGAGCTTGGCCCAGTCGAGGGGTTGCGCGAACGCGGCCGAGGTGGCGTCGCAGATGGTCAGGCCTTCGCGGGTCGCGCTGATCCAGTCGGCGTTCGGCACGCGCACGCCCGAGGTGGTGCCGTTCCAGGTGAAGACGACGTCGGACTTCGGATCGACCTTGGAGAGGTCGGGGATCTCACCGTAAGCCGCGTTGAGCTTGGTGACGTCCTTGAGCTTCAATTCCTTGACGATGTCGCTGACCCAGCCCTCGCCAAAGGATTCCCAGGCGAGCGTGGTGACGGGCCGCGCACCCAGCATCGACCACAGCGCCATCTCGACCGCGCCGGTATCGGAGGCCGGCACGATGCCGATGCGATAATCAGCGGGCACTTCGAGCACTTCGCGCGTCAAATCGATCGCTAGCTTGAGCTTGGTCTTGCCGACCTTCGCGCGATGCGAACGGCCGAGCGCTGCGTCCTTGAGATTTTGGGCATTCCATCCGGGGCGCTTGGCGCAGGGGCCGGAGGAAAAATGCGGCATGTTCGGCCGCGAAGCGGGCTTCGCTACAGTCATCGTCTACCCTTCCAGATAGTAAGCCTCCCGTTGGGGGGAGGTGTCCCGCCGCGGCTGATACGGGAATCGGGAAGACCAGTCAAGGAAGTTCCGGCGCCTCACGCGCGGGTGATGGCGCCTCCGGTGCGATCTTGGGGGAATCGACCACCGCCAGCGCGTTCAGCAAGCCCGTGGCATCGCTGATCAATTGCGCGGCGCGGCGGCGGCTGCCGACTTTCAAAATGCATTTGTCATTGGCCTGCACGACGTAGTCGTTGCCGACCTTGATCATCGAATAGCTTGTCATCGAAATCCCCGAACCGATCGAGCCCGGTTTCGACGTCCCGTAGCACCGTTCGTTCCTTCACCAACGTGAACGCCGTGACGGTGGTTTATCAGCTCTTAATATGAACGTACGCGCGATCCGATTTCGCTGATCGCGCAAGGCTCATAGCGTGCTGCGTCAAAAGCGGACAGTCATGCCGACGTGACTCGCCGTGAACCCAAGCCGCTTGTAGAAGCGCTGCGCATCTGTTCGCGTCTGATGCGTCAGCAGTTCGACGAGATTGCAACCGCGCGCTTTCGCTTCCGTCACCGCCCATTGCACCAATTGCTCGCCGATGCCGCGGCTGCGGCAATCGGAAGCGACGCGGACGTCTTCGAGCAGACCGCGCAAGCCGCCTTGCGAGCTGAGACCCGGCAGGATCGCGAGCTGCAGGCAGCCGACCACCCTGCCCTCACTCTCGACAACCACAAGCTGGATATTTTGATCGCGCTCGACCCGCGCGAATGCCTCGTAATAGGACGCATGCAACGGGTCTTCCACGCGCTCGCGTGCGCTCCCGAGATGATCGTCGGCGAGCATCGTCACGATCGCAGCAACATCTTCGCGGCGCGCGGGACGAATGGAGACAGATTCGGCGTTCATAAAGTTACTCCTGCCTCAAGCGCGCCTAACGCACCTTGGGTAGCCCGAGAAAGGTCTCGGCTTCGCCGATCCAGCGGCGGATGGCGGCATAGCGACCGAGATCGAAGCCGCCTTCATGCGCGACGCGCGTATAGGCAAGCAGCGAGACGTCGGCAAGCGAAACGTCATCACCGGCGAAGAAGCGGTTTGCCGCCAGATGCTGCTCCATGCGATCGAGCGCCGCGTAGCCGCGCTTGACCTTTTCAGGATCGAGCTCGGAGGCGTCCTTGCCGAGATAGACGAGCTGGAAGCGGCACACCGCGATATAGGGCTCGTGGCTGTATTGTTCCCAGAACAGCCATTCGTCCATCTTGGCGGCAGTGAAGGCGTCGCCCGGAATGAGCGCACTGTCGCGCGCGAGATAGCGGATGATGGCATTGGACTGCGCCAGCGTGCGACCGTCGTCGAAAGCGACGGTGGGCACCTGGCCGGCACCGTTCATCTGGAGGAATTGCGGCGTACGGGTCTCGCCCTTGCGGGTGTCGATCTCGATCCACTCGTAGAGCACCGCGAGCTTGTCGCAGACCCACTTCACCTTCAGACAATTGCCGGAATTGCTATCGCCGTAGATCCGCATCGGTGCCCCCGCGCATTCGGCGACAGAGCATCAGGACGGAAGGAATCTGTCAACAGGAAGCGGGCGACTCAGAACTGGTAGCCAATGCCGACGCGGAAGTTATTCAGGCCGACAGTGATGTCCTTCACGTCCGAGAAGCCGACATGCTCCCATTCGCCGCGAACCAGGATGTTGTTGCAGATCGCGTACTCGACACCGATACCGGCCGTCCATCCGTACATGAAGCTGTTGGTGCGCAGCTCAGTCTTGTTAAACGTACCCGTGTCAATCGTGTCCTGTCGATGGATCGTCGCCGTAACACCGCCCAGGACAATCGACTCGTCATAGTCGTCATGCTTGATGTAGGACACCGTCGCGAATCGCGAAACTTCAGCGCGCCCAATCGCCAGACCGGCGAAGGCATAGGGCATGAAGTCGCCGCCGTCCCAACCGACCCGACCGCGGAAGGTGGCGTAATCCTTCAGCTTTAGCGCAGCACCACCACCGAGTGAAGTGACGTAGGTATAGGTATGGCCCGTTGGCGCCGTCTCACCGTCGAGAATGCGTGTCATGGAATCACTTGCCGAGCTCGATATATTCTTCATGTAGCTGTAATTGGCCTCGACGCCGAACACTGCATCGTAGAGCTGCCAATTGCGGCCGACATAGGCGCCAAACCCGGTCGACTGCACGTGGTTACTCGGCAGCAGCGACCAGCCGCCGACTGGCGCCTCAAGGATGCTGTTGCGAAGCATGAAGTCGGTCATCGTCTTCGGAGCATGACTGAAATCAACATCGGTCGTGGCAAACCCGAACTGGCCGCCAACATAAAAACCGTCCCAGTTGTGGGACGTCTTTGACAGCCCGTCGGTGAAGCTGCCTCGGAGGATGGGAAGATCGGAGAGATCGGCCGCGTGCGCCGCAGAGACCGTCCCCAACATCGCCACCGCCAACAAAAGCCTACGCATCGAACGCTCCATCGAACTCGAACTTTCGCTCGTGATCATGGCCCGTTAACCTTAACCAATGGTTGCGCCGGAGGCTTTCGTCGCCGCCCGCCATGAAAAATACGCAAAGCAAAACGGCGCGGGATGATCCCGCGCCGTTAAGAGAGATTAAGCGATGAGGCTGACGATCAGCCCTTGGTGACGAGCGGCGGCATGTAGGCCGGCGGGCTGTCGAGATTCCAGCGCACGCCGAGCTTCAGGTCGTGCGAGGTAATGTCCTTGAACTTGAAAACGTTGCCGGTGGTTGCCCCGGTGTAGGTCGACAAGACACCGGTTTGCCCCTCACCCATATCGACATAGCTGTAGGCCAGTTCGAGAACGAGGTTGGGATTGACCTTGTACGCGAGACCCGCATGGGCAGCCCACGCCAGGTTCCACTTCGAACCGGCTGGTGCGCTCGAGAAGCTCGCCGTCGAGAACGCAAGATCGTTGATGCCGGTATCGGTAAAGTTCGAGATGGAGACGCGTGCGCCGCCAACGCCGGCACCGATGAACGGCGTGATGCACCACCAGGTGCCCAGGTCGACATACGCGTTCGCCAAGACCAGCCATTCGGACTTGGATGCGCTGTAATTATCGATCCCGCTGTAGGGCACGCCGCCCGCGGTTCCGGTGAAACGATCCGTTCCCTTGAAATTCGAATTGCCGCGATACTGCCCGGTCACGTCCGCGCGGAACCAATTGTTGAACCGGTAACCCGCGCCGAGGCCAAAGATGCCGGCGGTGTCGAACGACGACTGCTGATTGAACGAGGTGAGCTGCGAATAGGCGGACTCGCGACCGTAGTGGAGATCGCTCGTCTTCTGATTGCTGAAGCCGACGTCGCCGCGCAGGTACCAGCCACCGAAGTCGGCGGGCGGAGCCGGGGGCGCGTACATCGGAGGGGGCGCCGCGATCGGCATGTCGGCGGCGAACGCCATCGAGGAGATCAGGGTTGCCGCACCCGCGGCAAGGAGAGACTTAACGCTACGCATTGGCTTCGTCCTTTTGGCCGGTGAGGCAATACGGCGCCTCACGTTCTGGAAACTCACGGCCCGGACGATGCCAGCAAATGCTTAAGCGCCACTTAACCCTAATTTTTAAGGTTGATTTTTTCTCAACTCGCACGCGCGGGCGTCGCGAGCGTTGCAAAAATGCAGCGCCAAATGCGACGCCGTCGCCGCATTTCCTAACGATGTATGAAGCCGCGTTGCAGCAAGTCAGGATATGTTAACGCGCGTGCCGCGGCAGCTTGGGCAGGAATACCGCAAGCAGGCCGATCGCCGGCAGATAGGCGCAAACCTGGTAGACGAACGCGATCGAGGTGTGGTCGGCGAGCTTGCCGAGCACGGCGGCGCCCAGGCCGCCGATGCCGAAGGCGACACCGAAGAATACGCCGGAGATCATGCCGAAGCGGTGCGGTACCAGCTCCTGCGCGAACACGATGATCGACGACGTCGTCGAGGAGATGATCAGGCCGATGAGCACGGACAGCACCGCGCTCGCATAGAGCCCGGCATAGGGCAGCGCCAGCGTGAACGGCAGCGCCCCCAGGATCGAGATCCAGATCACGATCTTGCGGCCGAAGCGATCGCCCAGGGGACCACCGAGAAAAGCGCCGACCGCGTTCGCTGCGAGGAAAATGAAGAGATACATCTGCGCGGCTTGCGTCGATACGCCGAAGCGGTCGATCAGATAGAAGATGTAGTAGCTCGACAGGCTCGAGACGTAGAGCTGCTTCGAGAACAGCAGCGCGACCAGCACGAGGAGCGCAACGACGACGCGACGCGAATTCGGCGCGTCGGGATGGGCTTGATCCACCACCGCCTTCTTCGCCTTGATCTGCGGTTCGTACCAGCGGCCGATGCGCCAGAGGATGAGGATCGCGAGGAAGGCGATCGAGGAGAACCAGGCGATGCTGCCCTGCCCGAACGGCACGACGATGAGCGCGGCGAGCACCGGTCCCATCGAGGTGCCAAAACTGCCGCCGAGCTGGAACACCGATTGCGCAAAACCGTAACGGCCGCCGGAGGCGAGCCGCGCGATGCGCGCCGACTCCGGGTGAAACACCGCCGAGCCGAGGCCGACCAGAGCGGCGGCGACGAGGATGACCAGATATTGGTGGGCGGCACTGAGCAGCAACAGACCGAAGAAGGTCGAGGCCATGCCGATCGACAGCGAATAGGGCTGCGCCTTCTTGTCGGTGTAGTGGCCGACCACCGGCTGGAGCAGCGAGGCCGTGAACTGGAAGGCCAGCGTGATCATGCCGATCTGCGCGAAGTCGAGCGCGTAGGTGTCCTTCAGGATCGGATACACCGAAGCGATCAGCGACTGCATGGTGTCGTTGAGGAAGTGCGAGAAGCTGATGCCGGCCAGCACGACATAGGCCGGCCCCGCGGCACTTTTGGCGCCGGGTGCGACGTCGCTGACGAGGACGGGCTCCGTCAGTGTTTCCTCTGAGACGACGACAGGCTTGTTCACTGGAGCATCCCGGCGGGCGCGGCAGATTGCCGCGACAAGCTAGTTACGATGCGCGCGGCGACCGATCCACCGCCAAACGCCCATGGCTGGAATGCGCTTCGCCAGATTTCGCGGCCAAACTGCGGCCTGCATGGTTCGAGACGCCCGCCTGTGGCGGGCTCCTCACCATGAGGGTCTACGTCTTCGCCTGGAAACAAAACCTCATCCTGAGGAGCCCGCGAAAGCGGGCATCTCGAAGGATGGCTGCGAGTTCAGGCCGCGGCGTTCCCGAGCGCCGAGACGATGGTATCGACGACGTCCTCGACCAGGATGCGATCCTCGCCCTCGCCCATGACGCGGATCACCGGCTCGGTGCCGGAGGAGCGGATCAGCAGGCGGCCGTGGCCGTTGAGCCGCTGCTCGCCGTCGGAGATCGCCGATTTGACGTCGGAATTGTCGAGCGGCTTGCCGCCCTTGTGACGGACGTTCTTCAGGATCTGCGGCAGCGGATCGAAACGGTGGCAGACTTCCGACACCGGCCGGCGCAGCTTCTGCACCACGGCAAGCACCTGCAATGCGGCCACGAAGCCGTCCCCGGTGGTGGCGTAGTCGGACAGGATGATGTGGCCGGACTGCTCGCCACCGAGATTGTAGCCGCCGTTCAGCATCTGCTCGAGCACGTAGCGATCGCCGACCGGCGTGCGCACGAGATCGAGCCCCTGCGCATTAAGGAAGCGCTCGAGCCCGAGGTTCGACATCACGGTGGCGACGATGCCCGATCGCGACAGCCGACCGTCTTCCTTCCAGCTCTGCGCGATAACCGCGAGCAGCTGGTCGCCGTCGACGATGTGGCCGCGCTCGTCGACCAGGATGACGCGATCGGCGTCACCGTCGAGCGCGATACCGATGTCGGCGCGCATCTCGCGCACCTTCTTCGACAGCGCTTCCGGCGAGGTGGAGCCGCATTCCTTGTTGATGTTGAAACCGTCGGGCTCGACCCCGATCGGGATCACGTCGGCGCCCAGCTCCCACAGCGCTTCCGGCACCACCTTGTAGGCGGCGCCATTGGCGCAATCGACCACGACGCGCAGGCCGTCGAGTGACAGATCGCGCGGCAGCGTGCGCTTGGCGAATTCGATGTAGCGGTCATGCACGCCGTCGATGCGGCGGGCGCGGCCGAGACTGGCGCTCTGGGCGAGACGCTTGTCGATGGGCTCATCGAGCAGCTGCTCGATCTGCTTCTCGACGTCGTCGGAGAGCTTGAAGCCCTGCGGCCCGAACAGCTTGATGCCGTTGTCCTCGAACAGATTATGCGAGGCGGAGATCATCACGCCGAGATCGGCGCGCATCGACTTGGTCAGCATCGCGACCGCGGGCGTCGGCATCGGGCCGACCAGCAGCACGTCCATGCCGACCGAAGTGAAGCCCGCGACCATCGCGTATTCGATCATGTAGCCGGACAGGCGGGTGTCCTTGCCGATCACGACCCTGTGGCGGTGGTCACCGCGCTGAAACGCCAGGCCTGCGGCCTGGCCGACCTTGAGCGCGAGCTCCGGCGTGATCAGTCCGTTGGCGCGGCCCCGGATCCCGTCCGTCCCGAAATATTTGCGGCTCATATCGTCCCCCACGCAACAACCAGGGATCCCCAGCGCAACCTCCGGGTGCCCAAGCGGGACCCGCATCCCTGATTTGCTGAGGTCTTATAGAGCCATCACGGCTAACTTGGCTTCAAAAAATATGATGAATCATTACGGAACCGGGCGGCTCCCGGCCCCGATAACGTCTTGTTAACATTATATTCCGTTGAAGATACTGGAACAGGGCGGAACCGGCACCTAGTCCGAGCGCTTCACATGGCCGTCGGCGCGGCTCGGCGCCGGCTGGGTGACACTGACGGGATCGGAGCCCGGAAAGGTCTCTTCCAGACCCTCCTCCAGCGCTTCCTCGAGATCATGCTTCTCCTTGATCTCCTCCGGCGTCGGTCCGGTGTGCGGCCTGGTCATGGCGCCCTCCTCTCCACAAAGGATTTGCAAACGATTTGGCTGTGCATCCAACCATGCTAGATGACCCCTCGATCTTCCGATGCAAGAGTCTTCCCATACAAGACTCTTCCGACAAGACGGGCCGGGAAACGTTCATGAAGCACATCACCTGTATCGACGATCTTCGCACACTGCATCAGCGCCGCGTGCCGAAGGCGTTCTTCGATTATTGCGACCGCGGCTCCTACGCCGAGGAAACGCTGCGCGCCAACCGCGAAGACATGCAGGCGATCAAGTTCCGCCAGCGCATTCTGGTCGACGTCTCCAAACGCGACACCGCGACCACGATCCTCGGCGAGCCCTCGACCATGCCGCTAATCCTCGCGCCGGTGGGCCTGCTCGGCATGCAGCATGGCGATGGCGAGATCCATGCCTGCCGTGCCGCGCAAGCGGCCGGTATCCCGTTCACGCAGTCGACGATGTCGATCTGCTCGATCGAGGACATCGCGGCCAATGTCGAGAAGCCGTTCTGGTTCCAGCTCTACGTGATGAAGGACCGCGGCTTCATCAAGGAGTTGATCCAGCGCGCGATCGCGGCGAAATGCTCCGCGCTGGTGCTGACCGTCGATCTCCAGGTCATCGGCCAGCGCCACCAGGACATCAAGAACGGCATGACGATCCCCCCCGAGTGGACGATGTCTAAATTTCTGGATTTCGCCACAAAGCCCGCGTGGGTCTCCGGCGTGCTGCGGGGCAAGCGCCGTACCTTCGGCAACATCGCCGGCCACGTGAAGAACACCGAGGACCTCAATCGCCTCGCCGAATGGACCGCCTCGCAGTTCGACACGGCGTTGAACTGGAAGGACGTCGAGTGGGTCCGCAGCATCTGGCCGGGCAAGCTGATCATCAAGGGCATTCTGGACGTCGAGGACGCCGAGGAAGCCGCCAAGACCGGCGCGCAGGCTCTCGTCGTCTCGAACCATGGCGGCCGTCAGCTCGACGGCGCGCCGTCATCGATCGAGGTGCTGCCCGAGATCGCCGAGGCGGTCGGTGACAGGATGGAGATCATGTTCGACGGCGGCATCCGCTCCGGCCAGGACGTGATGCGCGCGCTCGCGCTCGGCGCGAAGTCCTGCATGATCGGCCGCGCCTACGCCTATGGCCTTGGCGCCGGCGGCCAGGCCGGCGTCGCCAAGGCGATCGACATCATCCAGAAGGAGCTGCTCACCACCATGGGCCTGTGCGGCGTCAACCGGATTGACGAAATCGACGAACATATCATCGCGATGTGAACCGCAGCGGCAGTGCCGTAGGGCGGGCAAAGCGAAGCGTGCCCACCAATTCGCAAATCGTAGGGTGGGCACGGCGCTTCGCGCCTTTGCCCACCCTAAGATTTCAGCGTTCGCCCTCACATCGGCGGCGTCACCCCGTCGCGGCCGACATTCACCCGGTTGGCCTCAAGCGAACCATCGTCCTTCTTCACCGCGCCGAAAATGATCAGCTTGGCGCCGGGCTTGAGCTCGGATTTGTCGCTGGCGACGAAGGTGACGATCGGCGTGTCCGGCGGCACCACGACTTTCTTCTCGCCGTCCTTGTACTTGACCGTGATGTTCTGGCCGTCGGTGCCCTTCACCGTCTGCGCCACGGTGGCGTTGGTCATGGTCGAGTTGGCGCGCGCGTCCCAGGGACGAAAACCTTCGGCCGCGCCGCGCTGGTTTTCGGGGAAGATGTGCACCGCGATCGCCTTCTGGGTGCCGTCGGGCTCGGGCAGGCCGGTGACGCCGATATAGGAGCCGTCCTTGATCTCCGACAACGACGTCTTCACCACCGCGAAGACGGCGACGTTGTCGGTCATGCGCACCTTCACGTCGGTTCCTTCGCGGGTCTTGATGCCGAGCGTGTTGCCGTCGACGCTCTCGATGGTGCCGCGGATGCGGACCGTCGGCGTCTGCTGCGCCAGGGCGGATGACGTGACGATGCAGGCGGCGAACGCGGCCACGCCGAGGCGTGATATCCAGGTTCTCTTCGACATGTTGTTATTCTCCATTTACATCGGCGGCGTCAGGCCGTCGCGGCCGACGCTGACGCGGTTGGTTTCGAATGAGCCGTCCGGCAGCTGCTTCATGAAGGCGATCACCTTGGCGCCGGCCTTCAGATCGGATCTGTCGCCGGGGACAAAGGTCACCACCGGCGTATTGTCGGCGACGAACACCTTCTTCTCGCCGTCCTTGTACTTGACCAGCAGCGTATGGCCGTCATTGCCGACCACGCTCTCCGACACGGTCGCATTGGTCATGCTGGAATTGGGCTTGAGGTCATAGGGTCGCGAGCCCTCGCCGGTGCCGCGCATGCTCTCCGGAAACACGTGCACCTCGACCGCGTTCGCGCCTCCGTCCGGTCCCGGCACGGTGGTGGCGCCGACGAAGGAGCCGGGCTTGATGTCGGCAAGTGAAATCCTGGTAATGCCCGACACGTTCACGTCGGAGGCGATGTGCAGCTTGACATCCTCGCCGCTGCGCGCCTTGACCTGCATCGTGTCGCCATTGACGCTTTCGATCGTGCCTCGCACGCGCGTCGGCACCGGCGCCCTTTGCGCAAGGGCCGAGAGGGTCGAGACGGCCACCATCGCGACGGCGATGAGCGGACGTGTGAAAGTTGCACGTTGAACAGACATGATGGTCTCCGATTGCGCCCTATTGTCCCTACGGACATAGAACTCCGGAGATTACGCGCTATTCTCTCAAGTCTTTGTGAGATCGGCCTCGACCAGCGCACGCAGCTCGGCCGTGACCTGCGGCCGCTGGCCGAACCACAGCTCGAAGCCGCGGACCGCCTGATGCAGCAGCATGCCGAGCCCGTCGGCGGTCTTCAACCCGCGCGCCTGTGCGGCCGCCAGCAGCGGCGTCACCAGCGGGACATAGACGAGATCGGCGATCACGGCGCCATCCGGCAGGCGCGCCACTTCAAGGTCGAGTGAAGGCTGACCGTGCATGCCGAGCGAGGTCGTGTTCACGAGAAGTTTTGCACGCGGCAGAATGTGGTCGATGCCATCCCACGCAACAGGATGCACCTTCGGCCCGAACTGCCTTGCAAGCATCTCGGCCCGGCCGACGGTGCGATTGGCGAGATGGACGCGCTTGATGCCGCGTTCAAGCAACCCGAACACGATGGCGCGCGAGGAGCCGCCGGCGCCGAGCACCAGCGCCTCTTCGGCTGCGTCCCAGCCGGGCGCGCTGGCATCGAGATTGCCGATAAAGCCCTCGACGTCGGTGTTGGTCGAGCGCAGCTCGCCGTCTGCAAACCAAAGCGTGTTGGCCGCACCGACCGCTCGCGCGCGGGCATCGGGCGTCGACAGCTCGAGCACGCCTTCCTTGTGCGGGATGGTGACGTTGGCGCCGACGAAGCCGCGCAGCGACAGCCGCAGGACGAAGTCACGCAAATTATCGGGTGGAACCGCCTCGATGACATAGCCGCCCTCGATCCCGAGCGTGCGCAGCCAATAACGATGGATCAGCGGCGAGCGCGAATGCGCGGCCGGCCATCCGATCAGGCAGGCTGCGGGAGCCTTGGTCACGGTCGTCCTCCCCTGGGGTGGTTTCGGAGGCGATCCATTTCGCGTCCCGCAGGCGCTGTCAAGCGCGCGGGGCCGTCTCGGGAGAGGCTCGACGTCAGGTCGTGCCCGCCTCACCACCCGCGGGCAGCGCCGCGCCGCCCTTGATGTCGGCGACCGCACGCGCGATGGTCTCGCGATAGCGCGCGCGTGGCGGCGTGACGCCATGGGTGAGCAGCGCACGGCGGACCGCAGGCGACGCCCCTGTGATGAACAGCCGGATGCCCTGGCGGTGGGCCTTGGCGGCGACGCGGCCGAGCACGTTGGCCGCGGTCGAATCCAGGAACGGCACGTCGGCGAAATCGACCATAAAACCCTTGCGCTTGTCGGCGATGCCGTCGAGCACGCTGCCGATCGCCGAGGCCGCGCCGAAGAAGAACGCGCCGGTGATGCGATAGACCAGCACGTCGCGATCGACCGCGAGTGCGGGGTCGTAAGGCACGCGCCCGCCATTATCGTCATCGGGACGATCGGCGGCCACCAGTGGCGATCGTTCCTCGATGCCCGTCATTTCCGCCATGCGATGGATGAACAGGACCGCGCCAAGCGCGAAGCCAACCAGAATGCCCTCGGTCAGATCGCGGAAGATGGTGAGCAGGAAGGTTGCGAGCAGCACGACGGCATCGCCCCATGACGAGCGCAGGAGCGTCGCGAATTCGTGCTTCTCCGCCATGGTCCAGGCCACCACGACGAGCACGGCGGCGAGCGCGGCCAGCGGGATGTAGCTCGCGAGCGGCGCTGCGATCAGCATGAACAGCAGCAGGAAAACCGAATGCAGCATGCCCGCGAGCGGCCCCCGCGCGCCGGCGCGGATGTTGGTCGCCGTGCGCGCGATCAGCCCCGTGACACAGATGCCGCCGAACACCGCCGCGCCGACATTGGCGGCACCTTGCGCCACCAGCTCGCAATTGGAGCGGTGACGGCGTCCGGTCATGCCGTCGGCCACCACCGCCGACAGCAGCGATTCGATGGCGGCGAGCAGTGCGAAGGAGATCGCATCGGGCAGCACGGCGGTCGCCTTCGCGAGCGAGAATGCAGGCAAGGCTGGCGAGGGCAGTTCCCGCGGAATGCCGCCGAAGCGCGATCCGACGGTCTCGACCGGCAGCGACAGCACGGCACATGCGACCGCCGCGAGCACGACCGCGATCAGGATACCGGGCCAGGACGGCAGCCAGCGTCGCAGGCCGGCGATGATGGCAATGCTGACGATCGCAACCGCGACGGCCGACGGATTGACGGTGTGCAGGCCCCCGGCAAGCGCGACGAGTTTCGGGACGAATTCGCTGGGCTCCTTCGCGAGGAGCGTGATCCCGCCGAGATCGCGCAGCTGGCTGGCGAAGATGATGACGGCGATGCCGGCCGTGAAGCCAACCGTCACAGGATATGGAATGAACTTGATATAGGTGCCGATCCGCAGGAAGCCCGCAGCGATCAGGAACAGGCCCGCCATCAGCGTGGCCAGGACCACGCCGTCAACCCCGTGACGGTCGGCGGTCGCCGCAACCAGCACAATGAAGGCGCCGGCCGGACCGCCGATCTGGAATCGGCTGCCGCCGAGCAGTGACGCAATGAAGCCGCCGACAACAGCGGTGTAGAGTCCGCGGTCCGGCGTCACGCCCGAAGCGATCGCGATCGCCATCGACAACGGCAACGCGACGATCGCGACCGTGAGGCCCGCGAACACATCGGCACGGAAATCCGATAAGCCATAGCCCTCGCGCCATACGGTGACGAGCTTTGGCAGATAGAGTTCGGTAAAGGTCGGCCGACGAGGCTGGTGCAGCTTGCCTGCGTGTTCGCCTGTGATGCTCATTTCAGCAAAATGCTCCGCTGCCCACAACGCTCCGATGCATCGTGCGGCCGCGTATCGGGGCGCGACGGTGCGTTAGTTAAGACTGCTCCCGAGCATGATCATTGCGGGATCATGCTCCCACCCGACGCGGCGGCCCCGGCTCCTTGAGCCGAACGCCGCGTCCGCCGCCTTCGCTGCGCGCCTGTTCGCCGATCAGCTCGACGCCGGCGCGATCAAAGGCTTCGACCACTTTCATCAAGGTCTCGACCACGCCGCGGACATTGCCGGTGCTCGCCTCCATCCGCTGAATGGTCGGCAGCGAAACGCCTGCGAGCTCCGCCAAGGCCCTCTGGTCAATGCCGAGCAGCGCACGCGCTGCCCGCATCTGGAACGACGTGATCACCTTGGCCTCACGTATGAAAGATTATAAATGATGTCTGGAACATGCACAATGATGTAAAATACATCATAAACGACCGAACGCAAGGGGAAGCTCGCCATGCGAGCCATCCGTCTCCACCGTCATTGCGAGGAGCGAAGCGACGAAGCAATCCAGAATTCCTCCGCGGAAAGACTGGATTGCTTCCGCCTTCGCTAAAGCTTCGGCGGACAAGTCGCTGCGCTCACACTGACGGTTGGGAGGAGCAGCGTGAGTCCAACCTTCGCCACGCCCATTGTGAAGCCCGTCACCCCACCCCTCTCCCCGTAAGAACGGCGAGAGGGAGTGAGACAGTGATGCGTCCCTTACTTCGGCAGACCGATCACGCCGCGTGCTGATGCGCTGCGATGATCTGGTCGGCGGCGCGCCCCGTGACTTCGGCCATGTGGTCGAACTGGCGGGTGAAGCTGCCGGCGCCTGCCGTGGCCGAGCGCAACTCAACGATCAATTCGCCGATCTCGGCTTCCGGCATCATGGCGCGGACGCAGTCCCATCCGCTCCAGCCGTCGCGGGTGTCAAAGCCGAGGATCTGGCCGCGCCGTGCCGACAGAATCGCATTGATCTTGGCGGTGGCGTCGGTCGGGCAGACGATCTCGACCACATGGATCGGCTCCAGCAGCACCGACTGGCATTGCGGCAGGCCCTCGGTGAGCCCGACCCGCGCCGCCGTGCGGAAGGCGAGGTCGGAGGAATCGACGCTATGATAGGAGCCGTCGGTCAGCGTCACCTGCAAATCGGTGACCGGGAAACCGAGCGGGCCGCGGGCGAGCCCGTCGATGACCCCCTCTTCCACCGCGCCGATGTAGTTGCGCGGGACCGCGCCGCCGACCACCTTCTCGGCGAACTTGAAGCCCTCGCCGCGCGGCAGCGGCCTGATGTCGAGCACGACATCGCCGAACTGGCCATGCCCGCCAGACTGTTTCTTGTGGCGGCCGCGCTGGACGATCGGCTTGCGGATGGTTTCCTGATAGCCGATCGCGGGGGGATGCGAAGCGACCTTGACGCCGAAACGATCGCGCAGCCGCTCGCTCGCGACGCGCAAGTGCATCTCGCCCTGACCCCACAGCACGGTGTCGTGGGTCTGCGCGTTCATCACGAAGACGAGCGAGGGGTCCTCCTCGTGCAGCCGCATCAGCGCCTGGCCGAGCTTGACGTCGTCCTTGCGGTCGGTGGCCGCAACCGAGATCGCGAGCACCGGCGGAGTGGGTTCTACGGCGGTTAGCGCTGCCGGCTGGATCTTGCCGCTCGAGACCGTGTCGCCGGTCTTGATCGGGTCGAGCTTGGCGAGCGCCACCGTATCGCCGGCTTCCGCCGCGGTACGCTTGGTGTCGTAGGCCCCGGTGACGGCGAGGATGCCGGAGATGCGGCTGGCCCCTCCGGAGGAGGCTTGCAGCGTGGCACCGTCGTCGAGATGGCCAGCGAGCATGCGCGTCAGCGACAGCTTGCCGCCGTGCTGCGAATGCAACGTCTTGAAGACGAAGCCGAGGGCGTCCCTCGTTTCGGGAACGCCGAGACGTTTTGCCGTTTCCGCGATACCGGGCGCCTCGTGGCGCAACGCTTTCATCAAACGCAGCACGCCGTTTTCGCGTGCGGCGGCGCCCAGCAGCACGGGGCAGATCAGCCCGTCGCGCAATTCGCGGGCGAGATCGTCGAACACGGCATCGCGCGGCGGCTGGATGTCCTCGAGCAGCTGCTCCATCAGCGCATCGTCGTGATCGGCGAGCTTCTCCAGCATCGAAAAGCGGGCCTCCTTCTCGCGATCGAGATCGCCGCCTTGGAGCGCGACCACTTCGGAGGCCTTGTGCTCGCGGTAAATGAACGCACGCTCCAGCGCGAGATCGACGAAGCCCTCGATCAGTTCGTCCTTCCAGATCGGGATCTGGCGCAGCACCAGCGGTACGCGCGAGGCGGGCTGGAGCATCTCGAGCGTCTCGCGGATGCGCTTGTTGGCGCGGTCGATCTTGTTGAGGAACAGGAAACGCGGGATCTCCAGCTCCTCCAGCTCGCGCAGGATGATCTGAAGCTGCGGCAGCTTCTTCTCGTCGGCTTCGCAGACCACGATTGCGGCATCGACCGCAGGCAGCGCGGCGCGCATGTCGTGGGCAAATTCGACGGAACCGGGACAATCGAGGAAGGTGTAGCTGTCGCCCATGAAACTCGTGGTGACGGCAGTCAGCCCGACGGTCATCTTGTGATGACGGGCCTCTGGCGTGGCGTCGCCGACGGAGGTTCCGGCATCGACGCTGCCGGCGCGCGGGATTGCGCCCGTTCGCGCCAGGATGGCTTCGAGAAGTGTGGTTTTACCGCTTTGGAAAGGGCCCACCAGCGCGATGCACCGTGGACCTCGGGGACTTCTGACGTCTTGTCCCATTCGCCGCCTCCTTGGTGTGGAGCTCGGCCCATGATTGGGTCGGCAAACGCTGATGCTCTGCCCGTCCCCGAGATTTGGCAAGCATCAAAAATCGCTGCGGTGCGTCGTCGGTATTTCCTCCTCTCCCGGAGAGAGGTTGAGGAGGAGCGCTTCGGCTGGCGCCGAGTCTCAACGTCCCGGGCGGAGTTCCAGGCTCTCGAGGCCGGCGGCGACGTTGAGGCCGACCTGGCCCTGCACGCTGAGCGGCTGGAGCGCGATCGAATTGTTGGAGCCGCCGACCAGCACGTTGCCGCCGAGACCGACACCGACCGAGGCGCTGCCCTGCGCACCGGCGTAGTTGCCGGCGAGGTCGCCCGGGCCGAGCCGGTTCACCGGCGCGAACACGCCCCACGCCAAAGCCGTCTCCTGTGTGATGCCGATATCCAGACCGACCTTGCGGATCGTCGCAACGTAACGGTCGTCCGGCAAACCATCGACGCGCAGCACGCAACCGAGATGGGTCACCGATCCCACGATGAAGCCCACGCTGGCGCCGCCGCGGCATTCGAGCACGCCCACCTGCACCATCCGCGATTGCGCGCTGGCGCCCGTAACGGAGGCGACGAGGCTCGCAACGGCAAGCCCGGCGAGGAGGAGTGAACGGCGCATGAATATCTCCGGCGATGAATGTGATGCGAGCATGGAGGCGCGGCACACGCCGCGCGATGGTCTATGCCACAACAGTTCCGGTGGCGCCAGATCGTGCAGACTTGAAAGAAAAAGGGCCCGCATTGCGCGGGCCCTTTGATGTCACTTCATGTCTGTGAGTTCAGCGCAGATTGCCGCAGAAGCGCTGGATGCGCTTGCAGGCGTCTTCGAGGTCCGAGGTCTTGGTCGCGTAGGAGATGCGGAACGCGGGGCCGAGGCCGAAGGCCGAACCCTGCACCACGGCGACGCCTTCGGTCTCCAGCAGTTCGGTGACGAACGTCTCGTCATTGTCGATCACCTTGCCCGACGGCGCGGTCTTGCCGATGGTGCCGGCGCAGGACGGATAGACGTAGAAGGCGCCCTCGGGCCGCGGGCACTCGATGCCCTTGGCCTGGTTCAGCATGGAGACGACGAGATCGCGGCGCTCCTTGAAGACCTTGTTGTTGGCGGGGATGAAGTCCTGCGGACCGTTCAGCGCCTCAACCGCGGCCCATTGCGCGATCGACGACGGGTTCGAGGTCGACTGCGACTGGATCGTCGACATCGCCTTGATGAGCTGCGCCGGACCGCCGGCATAGCCGATGCGCCAGCCGGTCATGCAATAGGCCTTCGACACGCCGTTCACGGTGAGCGTGCGGTCGTAGAGTTTCGGCTCGACCTGCGCGACCGTGGTGAACTGGAAGTCGTCATAGACGAGGTGCTCGTACATGTCGTCGGTCATCACCCACACATGCGGATGCTTGACCAGCACGTCGGTGAGCGCCTTCAGCTCGGTCCTGGTGTAGGCAGCTCCCGTCGGGTTCGACGGCGAGCACAGGATCACCCATTTGGTCTTCGGCGTGATCGCGCGCTCGAGTGCCTCGGCCTGGAGCTTGAAGCCGGTCGCGGCGGTGCAGACCACCGGCACCGGCTCGCCGCCGGCGAGCGCCACCATCTCGGGATAGCTGACCCAGTACGGCGCGGGGATGATCACCTCGTCGCCCGGATTGATGGTTGCCATCAGCGCGTTGTAGAGCACCTGCTTGCCGCCGGTGCCGACGATGATCTGGTTCGCCTTGTAGACGACGCCGTTCTCGCGCTGAAACTTGGCGATAATGGCTTCCTTCAACTCGGGAATGCCGTCGACCGCGGTGTACTTGGTCTTGCCGGCTTCGATGGCGTGGATCGCGGCCAGCTTGATGTTCGCGGGCGTGTCGAAGTCGGGCTCGCCGGCGCCGAGACCGATGACGTTGCGGCCCGCCGCTTTCAGCGCACGTGCTTTATCCGTGACCGCGATGGTCGCGGACGGCTTCACACGGTCGAGCGCAGCGGCAAGGAAGGACATCGTCATCTCCTGACAAGCGTCGTGAGCCCTTTGGCTTCACGACTCCGATTGTGGGAATGAACCACCCTAAAACGAGTGCCGTTGCACCGCAAGAAACTTCGGTCCGATCCCGCAAAAGTTTACGTGTCTGGCGTTTCGAGCCGCGATTTCCCGCAATATTCCGTAACTTTGCCGCGCAAACCCCTTATATCCGACAACGCGTGCCCTCGGAGCAATTTTGCGGGCCATGACGATGCGGAAGCTTCAGTGCCCAAGACGCGACCGCGGTGCTCGCACACGATCGCGTCGAGCAACGCACTTGCGCGTTGACGCAAGCGTGAACTGAGTTGGATGGTCGCACGGAAATGATCTTCCGCCGCATTGCAATGCGGTAGGGTTTTCGAGTTTTTCTATTGGCCGGGTCTTGCGGCGGATTCGCATCGGCATCATTGTTTAGCCGCGTTGCGGGGCAACAAGCGCCGCGCCCTCCCGTCGTCCGGAATCATCCCCAGAATGTACAAGCTCTATTCGATGCAGCGCTCGGGCAACAGCTACAAGGTCCGCCTTGCGCTGGCGCTGCTGAACTTGCCGTACGAAGCGGTCGAGGTGGACATTCTGCGCGGCGAGAGCCGCACCCCGGACTTCCTGGCCAAGAACCCATCCGGCCAGGTGCCGCTGCTCGAGGTCGGCGACGATCGCTATCTCGCCGAGTCCAACGCCATTCTCTGGTACGTCGCCGTCGGCACGCCGCTCGCGCCGGAGAACCGCATCGATCGCGCCGACGCGCTGCAATGGATGTTCTTCGAGCAGCACGCGCTGGAGCCGAACATCGGCGCGGCCTATTTCTGGCTGTCGCTGGTGAGGGGCGGCCGCGACCTCCAGACTCATTCGCTGGAGGACTGGATGGAGCGCGGCTATGGCGCGCTCCAGGTGATGGAGAATCATCTCAGGACCAACGCCTATTTCGCCGCCCGCCAGCTCACGGTCGCCGACATCGCGCTGTACGGCTATACCCACCTCGCCGACCGCTGCGACTTCGACCTCTCGACCTTCCCGGCGATCCGGGACTGGCTGAAGCGCGTGGAAGCGGCGCCTGGCTACGTCGCAATGGACTGGCGGCCGGCCGACATCGAGGACCCCGCCAGCATCGCCGCTGGTGCCTGAGGGGCGAGCTCTGGCAAATAGCGGGCATAAAGGTCACCATTGCCGCAATCTCGCCATTTTCGCTCGATTGGCCGCCGCAATATTGCCGATTGCAACAGTGAAATTGTTCGATGTCGCGGGTGATTCGCTCGCGCGTTGAAGGATTTAGACCATGATTCGGGCGTCCGGCACGGCAGGCTTTCAGGGCCCACCCGCTACCGTTTCGTCTTCCCGGCTGACCAACGCGGTCGCGGCCTCGCTCGCCGTCGCCGCGCTCTCGTTGTGCCTGATCGTCACCCTGACGGTGCTGTCGACCAAGGCGACCATGGCGATGGGCCTGCCGGTCTGATTCCCGCTTCATCCTGGACCCGCCTTCAAGGCGCCGCATGGCCCGCGCCGACCGGCATCGCGACAGGACGTCGATGAAATCACCTGTGGTCATCGTTGCAATCACCCTGACCGCGGCCATCCTGGTCGCGGCATCGCTGTTGATCTTCGTCGGCACGCGCAAGGGCCAGGGGACGTCGAAGCTGAATGCGCCCGCGCTGCAACAACGTCTCAAGCACGCGCACTTGGTCTAAAATCATCCGAAAGCTTTGCGCGAGACCCAAAGCGCACCTTAAGCACACCGCGCGAAACCGCATCGCAATGGCGCAATGTTCGGTCAGTGTTGCCGCCTTACCTCGTTCAGGAAGGAGCGAGACAGCCCCATGCGGTTGGGATGGCGTGCGATCTCCGGTCCGGCGCTGACGGCAGCGACTTTGCTGCTGACGGTGTTTTTCGATCGCTTCGTCCCCACTCCCTGGCCCGCGCCGCTGCTCGTCTGCATCGTGGCGCTCGCCGGCGCGCTCTCGGGTCCCGCTTCCGCCGTCGCCAGCGCAGCCATCGCCGTCATCGGCGCGGCACTGCTGCTCCTCAGCCGGCACGGCGTTGCAGGCCTTACCACGGCGGATATGATCCAGCTCGGCCTCCTGGCCGCGACGGCCGCGGGCACCGCAGGCATCACCGGCCTGATGCGCCAGCGGCTGCTCGGCACGTTTGCCGCCGAGCGTCGGAGTCACGCCATCGCCGCGCGGCTGTCGGCCGCGCTCGACCAGGTCGATATCGGCATCGTGCTGCTCGATGCCGAGACGCGCGCCGAATTCATCAACCGCGCGTTCCGCGATTATTTTGCGGTGCCGGACGACATCGCCGACGGCAAGCCGCCGTTCGTCGCGCTGATGTATCACGGCCGCGACACCGGCGCGTTCGAATTGCCCGAGGACGAACTCGGCACCTTCATCGCTCAGCGCATGGAGATGGTCCGGATCGGCGATGCCACGCCGATCAACATCGCCTTGCGCAATGGCGAGGTGTTGCGCTTCGTCTGTGCCGCGCTGCCCGACGGCGGCCGCATGCTGAGCTACACGCCGGTGACCGACCTCGTGCGCCACACCGATGCGCCGTCCCGCGCCGACTACTACCGCTCGCTGCGCGATCCCGCGGGCCGCAAGCTGATCCGGTATCTGCGCGTCGCGGAGTGATGCGCGATTGATCAGCACGTCCATCATCACGTATGAAGGACGCCTCATCGATCGCGGGAATTTCATATGTCGCTCACCATTCGCCCCGTCACCAGGCAGGACTACGATCAATGGCTGCCGCTGTGGGACGGCTACAACGCCTTCTACGGCCGCTCCGGTCCGACCGCGCTCTCGCCCGAAATCACGCGCGTGACATGGCAGCGCTTTTTCGATGCCTATGAGCCGGTGCACGGATTGGTCGCCGAGAGTGACGGCCGCCTGCTCGGGATGACGAATTACCTGTTTCACCGCAGCACCACCGCGATCGAGCCGTCCTGCTATCTGCAGGACCTGTTCACGACCGAGGCCGCGCGCGGCAAGGGCGTCGGCTCGGCGCTGATCCACGGCGTCTACGAGCGCGCAAAGCTCATGGGATCGCCGCGCGTGTACTGGCAGACGCACGAGACCAACGTGACGGCGCAGCGCCTGTACGACAAGGTCGCCGAGCGTTCCGGGTTCATCGTCTATCGCAAGATCTTCTGATCCTCGCGATCGCGCCGCCTGTGGATAACTCTGTCTGTCACCTGCGCGTAACATAGCGGGACTAGGCTGCAGCTGCGTCTGGTCAGCCCCCCGTCACCGATCAAGCGCCCCAAAGCGGTCCCCGTCAGTCGCCGCGTCTGACAGGGGCCGCATTTTTTTGTCGGCAGTCCTTGTCGGCAGCCTTGTCAGCATGGCAGCAACGCGGCGCACGGCTTGCTGCGGCGGGGCACCGCGGTCACAATGCGCCCCTGCCCATCTCCGACGGGGATCTCCCATGGAAATTCGCAATCTCGGCGCCTCCGGCCTGCGCGTGTCTGCGGTCGGGCTTGGCTGCAACAATTTCGGCCAGCGCACGGACCTGGAGACCTCGCGCAAGGTGATCCACGGCGCGCTCGATCTCGGCATCACGCTGTTCGACACCGCCGACATCTATGCCGGCATGGGCGGTTCGGAAACGGTGCTCGGCACCGTGCTCGGCGACCGCCGCAAGGAGATCGTGCTCGCCACCAAATTCTCCAAGCCGATGGCGGCCGACGGAACCAAGCAGGGCGCTTCGCGCCGCTACATCATGAACGCAGTCGAGGCGAGCCTGACGCGGCTCAAGACCGACTACATCGATCTCTATCAGCAGCACGATTACGACCCGCTGACTCCGATGGAGGAGACGCTGCGCGCGCTCGACGATCTCGTCCGTCAAGGCAAGGTGCGCTACATCGGCAATTCCAATTTTCCGGCCTGGCGCCTAGCGGAGGCCGAGTTCACCGCGCGCGCGATGAATGTCAGCCGCTTCGTCTCTTGCCAGGACGAATACAGCCTGCTGGTGCGCGACATCGAAAAGGATCTGCTGCCGGCGGCACAAGAGTACAAGCTCGGCCTGCTGCCGTTCTTCCCGCTCGCAAGCGGGCTGCTCACCGGCAAGTACCAGCGCGGCGCGGCCGCCCCGACCGATACGCGCTTCGGCAAGGTACCGGCATTACGCGACCGCTATGTCACGCCGCGCAACGAGGACATCGTCGAGAAGCTCACGGCATTTGCGAAAGCGCGCGGGCACAGCATGCTCGAGCTCGCCTTCTCCTGGCTCGCCGCGCGCCCGCAAGTGTCGAGCGTGATTGCCGGCGCCACCCGCGTCGCGCAGGTCGAGGAGAACGTGAAGGCGATTGCGTGGAAACTCGGTGCGCAGGAGATGGCGGAGATCGACAAGATCACGCTGGGCTGATCTTTGCGGCGGCGCGCGCTACTTGGCGCCGCGCCCCACCGTCTGCATCACCTCGAAGCCCTCGAACTGGGGATGGCCGAGATAGGTCGGCTTGGTGTCGCCGGCCCGCGCGTGCGCGGCACGAAAGGCATCCGATTTGGTCCAGGCCTCGAACGCCGCATGGTTCGCCCACACCGTGTGCGAGGCGTACAGCGTGTGATCCTCGAGCTCGGGGCCACGCAGCAGATGAAACTCGACGAAGCCCGGCACCTTGTCCAAATGAGTATCGCGCGAAAGCCAGACCTGTTCGAAAGCAGCCTCGGAGCCCTTGGCGACGCGGAAGCGGTTCATGGCGATGTACATGGGTGATGGTCTCCTGACGTTCGGCCGATCATGTCGTCATTCCGGGACGCGCCGCAAGGTGCGGGCCCCGGAATCGTAGGTTAAGCAACCAACCCCTTCATCGGACGTGCGCTTGCGCTATCTGGAAACACCGTCTCGGCCAGCACGCGATCCGACAGGCCGAACTGGCCCTGCAGCACGCCCTTGATCACGGAGCGCAGATCGGTGGTGGGCTTGAGGTCGCGGGCCTCGAAAAGGTTGGCGGGCTTGAGGCCGGGCCAGTCGGCGATGACGCGGCCGCCCTTCACCGCGCCGCCGGCGAGCAGCGCGATCGTTCCCGTGCCGTGATCGGTGCCGTCTGTGCCGTTGATGCGCGCGGTGCGGCCGAATTCGGTGGCGACCACGACGACGGTGTCGCGCCAGCGTTCCCCTAAGCCGCTTTCGAACTCGGCGAGCGCACCGTCGAGCCCGCCGAGCAGGAATGCGAGGCGACCGACAGGGCCGCCTTCATTGGCGTGCGTGTCCCAGCCATCGAACGCGAGCGCCGCGATGCGCGGGCCGTCGTCGGACGCCATCAGTTTTGCGGCGCCGCGCGCGACCTGCCGCATCTGCGCGACCGCGTTGCCCGGCTTCGGCTTCATGTCGTCGCCGCTCGCGGCCTTTTCCAGCGCAAGGCCCTGCGACAGCACAGCCGCCAGCGCGGGATCGCGGTGACGATAGAGCTCGACCAGACGCATTGCGGTGTCGTCATCGGCTTGCGGCAGCGCCACCGGCGCCCAGCCGACGGTCGGCGCATTGCCGCGCAGCACCAGCGGCGTGGTCGGGCCGACGGCAAGAGCACTCGACACCCGCTCGCCGCGCGGCAGCGCTTCCAGCGCGCGGTTGAGCCAACCGGATTGCACCCGCCCCGGGCCGGCATAGCCGCTTTCGAGCACGTCCTGGCCGTCGAAATGCGAGCGGTCGCGATAGGGCGTCGCGACCGCGTGGATCACCGCGGCGTGCCTGTCGCGATACATGCGTGCGAACTCAGGCATCGCCGGATGCAGCGCAAAGAAAGTATCGAGCATGATCGCGGGATGCGCACCGTCCGCCGTGAGCGCGATCGCCCCGTGCAGGCCGGCATAATCGGGATCGCCGACGGGCGCGACGGTCGAAAGCCCATCAAGCGCGCCGCGCAGGATCACCACGATCAGGCGAGGATCGCGGCCATCCGCGGCGCGCGCGAATTTCGGCAAGTAAGCCCAGGCCGCGAACGAGGCGCCGCCAAGCAGGAGGCCGCGCCGCGAGGTGAGGAGCCGGTTCTCGACGCAGTCGATCATCATCATCTCCTCTGCATTTCGGGCGACATCAACAGCAGCGCCAGCGCCTGCTGCCGCGACTCCGCGCGCTCGATGGTCCGCCGCGTTTCGATCGAGGCCGCATCCGCGGCGGCAAATTCCAACAAATCGAGCGGGTCGATGTTGGGCCCAAGCCGCGCGCCCATTTGCGCGGCAATGTCGAGCCGGAGCTTGATGCCTTCCGGCGCAGCCCAGGCGGCATTGGTGTCGGCGAAACCATTCGGGCCGGCCGGCGACCACAGCGGCTGGCCCAGCAGATTGAGGTTGTTGAGATAGGCGCCGGGATCCTCCGGCACGCGCGCGAGCAGCCGGCCGCTCGCGACCAGGAAATCATAAGGGCTGCGCATCTTCGTCAGTGGCGCCTTCCACGCCTCGTCGGAATCGACCAATGCGGTTGCCAGCGCTTTGAGATCCCCGTCGGTCTTGATGAAGACATCGCGCAGTCGCGCCACCAGCGCCGGCGGCGGATCGTCGGCGACGAAGTGGCGGACGAATTTGGTGGCGATGAAGCTCGCGGTCGAGGGATGGCGTGCGATGTCCGCGAGGGCGGCTTCGCCTTGCGCAAGGCCGGTCGGCTCGTAGGTCTTGCCGAGCAGCATTTGCGGCCCGGGCTGGTGCGCATTGACGTTGAACACGAACGAACCGGGCGCTCCCAGCTGTCCCTGCCGGCCAGCAAAGGTCCAGCCGGTGATGATGCGCGCGAGCGAGGTGACGTCGTCCTGCGTATAGCCGCCGCCGACGCCGAGCGTATGCAGCTCCATGATCTCGCGCGCGAGATTTTCGTTCAGCCCGCGCTTGCGGTTCTGGCCCGCGCGCGAGTCCGGTCCGAGCGATTGCTGGTTGTCGAGGAAGAACAGCATCGCCGGATGCTGCTCCACCGCTTTCAACATGTCGGCGAAACGTCCGAGCACATGCGGCCTGATCGCCTCGCGCTCGAACGCACCGGCCCAGATCCGCGCCAGCTCGCCCTTGCTGGCGGAGATGCAGAAATGGTTGGACCAGAACACGACCAGCCGTTCGGTGAAGCCGCACTCGACCAGCGTCGCGCGCTGCAACCGCGCCAGTGCCTCGGCGCGAAAGGTTTTTTGGATGACGTTGAGCGGCTGCGGGGCGGGTTTTGCGGCAGGCGGCGCGGCCGCGTTGGGCTGCATAGTGTCCGGCTTGGCCATATTGTCCGCCGGCTTGTTGTCAGCCGGCTTATTGTTACCGGGCTTGGCCTCGGCCATCTGGCCGGCGATCTCGGTTGCCACGGCGTTCAGCGAGAGATTGCGGCGCGGTCCGGGCCTCTGATCGGCCGGCGCTTGCAACGGCGCTTCAGTCGGCGCGCCGGCCTTCGCGGCGGCCTCGCGCGCCTGCTTGACCTGATCCTGATAGGCGAACACGGCCTGCCCGAGCTGCGGCGCGGATTGCAGGCCCGGCGCCTCCAGCAGCACACCGTTGGGACGAGTGAGTTCCGCCTTCACAAAGCCGCGAGGATCGGAGGCCGCGTTGATGAGATCGCCGGATGCGCCGCCGCGGGCGCCGAAGCCGAAACGGTTGAGCGCGACGAGCGCGGCTTGCGAATCGCGGGCCATCGATATGTCCTTCGCGCGCTGCCAACCGCTTTCCCGATACGTGCGCGAGGCCTAATATACCGCAGCGGGAGATGAACCCGGCATGAAAACGACAGCCCGGCTTTTGCGCAAATCATGACAAATCGGCAAGACATTCCGGCGCAGCAACCCCGCCGCCTCGCCTGCTCTCGTTGCGGCGCCGAGTTCGGCTGCGACCTCTCCGGCACCTGCTGGTGCGCGGAAGAAACGGCGCGGCTGCCGATGCCGGTCAAGGGCGAGGATTGCTTGTGCCGGGCGTGCTTGCGTGCGGCGGCGGAGGCAACATAACCCTCCGCGTCCGCGGTATGGGTCCTAGCTTTCGCCAGGACGACGTTGAGGAGAGACGGCTCGCGACAACTACACTGGATGCCCCGGGGACTTCCGTGCCATGCCGTCGAACGCATCCAGCAGCTTTTCGCGCCAGGCGTAAACCGGGTCGTCCGCTTCCAGCAGCTTGAACGGGCTCGTCGCGCGCGCCCACTGAAAACCGCCGAACACGATGTAGTCGGCATAGTTCGGTGCGGCGCCGCCGATGAAGGGCTGCTTCTTGAGGGTCTGCCGCATCACCTCGAGCGATTTGCGGAAGGCGACCACGCCGGCATCGCGGCTGGCCATGATCTCTTCCAGCCTCTTGCCGCCGAAACGGGCCTCGCGCGACTGGCGGAAATAGGCGGCGTCGACCTCATCCAGATTGTTGGGAATGTCGGCGATGATCAATGGAAAGATGCCGCCGACGATGGCGATGTCGCCCCAGACATTGAGCATGCGTGCCATGGCGCGCCCGCCCTCGCCGCCAAACAGCGACGGACGATCCGGAAACTTGTCTTCGAGATAGATCGCGATCGTCCAGGAATCGACCACCGGCTGGTCGTGATGCAGCAGCACCGGAACCTTCTCCGAGCCATGTGGCGCGATCGCGCTCTTCTCGGTGAAGCGCCAGGGCAACGTTTCCGCCGAAAGGCCCTTGTGCGCCAGCGCCATTCGCGTGCGCCAGCAGAACGGGCTGAACGGTCGCGAGGCGTCTGTGCCGACGAGTTCGAAGAGTTTGAGCGACATGAAAGGGTCTCCCGGTATTCCGTCATTGCACGCGAAGCGAAGCAATCCAGGACTGCCGCCGCGGAAGCATTCTGGATTGCTTCGCTTGCGCTCGCAACGACGGATGTGGAGAGCTAGCGCCCGTTCGTGCGCAGCAGCCTCTCGCCGTCCTCCGTCACCGCGATCACCAGCCCCATTCCGGGCAGCGTCTCGCGCGCGACATAGCCGCGGTCGGCGGCGTCTTCCCAGATGGTGAGGCGCGGGCACGACGTCTTCCAGGTCGCGATCACCTCGGCATAGGCGCGGGGCTCGCGCGCAACCCACTCGACGAAGTCCAGCACCAGCGGGTCGGCAGTCTCGCTCATTGCAAACCTCCCTTGTCGAAGGCTGCCAGCACCGGCGTGCGGACCAGCAGCCAGCTGCCATAGGCGATATAGTAGCAGGCGATGGTGGTGATCAGCTTCATCGACCAGGCCACGAATTGCTGATCGGTCATGGCTTCGAGGATGCGCCGCGCCAGCGTGGTGCCGAGCATGGATGCTGCGATCGCGACGGCCGCGAGCACGGGATCGAGCGTCGCCGCCTGGTCGATCACGCCGCCGAAATAGATCAGCTTGCTGAAATGGCTGACGAGCTGGCACATCGCCTTGGTCGCCACCTTCTCGCGCCGGCCGAAATCGCCGCCGAGGAAGAAGGTGTCGAGCAGCGGCCCCGACACGCCGGTCATCAGCATGAGGCCCATGCAGATCGTGCCGTAGACGGTGCCCTGCCAGAGACGGTCGGGATCCGGCTTGATGTTGGCGGGCAGCAGCCGGGCCATGAACGGCGTGATCCCGAGCAGCAGCAGCGCGACCGGCTTGTCCGGTACGTAGCGCGTGAGCGACCACGCCGCGAGCGCGACGGCCGCGCCGACCATATAGTTCGCTACCGGGCGCCAGCGGATATGCGTCCGCCAGAGAAAGGCGCGCCAGCCGTTCGAGGTCATCTGCGTGATCGCATGCAGCACCATCGCGGTCGGCAGCGGCATCAAGGCCAGCAGCACGCCGATCAGGATCAGCCCGCCCGCCATGCCGAACAGCCCCGACAGGAACGCGGTGCCGACCATCAGCAATCCAAGGGCAGCGATCATGATGGGCGTCACGTAAAAATCTCCCGACCTTCTCCCCGCTCGCGGCGCGAAGCGAAGGAAACGTGCCCCGCTTGCCCCGTCTACGCAAACTGAGTTATCTTGGCCTGGCATCAGCTTTCCTGAGGGTCGGTCATTTGCGGCGCTTGCTGTTTCTCAACGGCATCAAGGCATTCGAGGCCGCGGCGCGGGCCGGCAGCTTTGCCGCGGCCGGCCTCGAGCTGAGCGTATCGGCAGCCGCCGTGAGCCGCATGGTGCACATCCTGGAAGAACGGCTCGGCGTCGCGCTGTTCGAGCGCAAGGCCAACAAGCTGCTGCTGACGCAGGCGGGCCGCGCCTATCAGAGCGGGCTGACGCCGATCTTCGATGCGCTCGCAAGCCTCACCGCGCAGGTGACGGCGCCCTCGAGCGTCCGCGTGCTCACCATCGGCATCGGCCACACCTTTGCGATGCGCTGGCTGATCCCGCGCCTGTCGGAGTTTCGCAGCGAAGAGCCCGACATCGAGGTGCGCTTCACCACCGGCGGCGCGTCGGTGCCGTTCGGCGAGGACTGGAGCTGCGGCATCCAGCTCGGCACCGGCGACTGGCCGGGGCTGGTGGCCGAGCCGCTGTTCGCCGGCGACCTCACGCCGGTCTGCGTGCCCCGCCTCGCCTCCTCGCTGAAGCGCCCGGCCGATCTCAAGGCACCGAGCCTGATCCGCGTCGCGCATTCGCCCGAGGACTGGCCGATCTGGCTCAAGGCCGCAAACCTCGCGCGCGTCAACGCGCGGGGACCGGAGTTCCAGTTCTACGGCCAGGCGCTTCAGGCTGCCGCCGACGGGCTCGGAATCGCCATGGGCATCCGACCCTATATCGACGACGACCTCGCCGCCGGCCGGCTGGTGGCGCCATTCGAGCTCTCGGTGCCCAAGGGCATGCGCTGGTACCTGCTCTATCGCAGCTTCCAGACCGAGCAGCGCGACTTTGCCGCGTTCCGCCGGTGGATCATGCGCGCGGCGTCGGAACCCGCCGCCCGTCCCGTCCGGCGGCCCGGCCGCACCAGCGCGCGGAACTGACGCTGCTATCGGACTTTGGCAAAAAAGCCCGCCGCTTGTGAACGGCTTCACATCCCAGAATCCGCAAACGTGGTCCCCTGACCCTCCAACAAGGCGCTCGAATAAAACATTTTGGGGACTGCAATGACGACCCTTTACGACGGCTTTGACATCGAATCCTTCGAAGCTGGCCAGGGGCTGTGGCACGCCCGGATCCGGCGTGCCGATTTCAGCCCGGTTGCCATCGACGGCGTGCTGTTTCCGGCCATGGAAGTCGGCTTCGCCTGGCCTGATCCCGATGCCGCGATTGCCCATGCCAAGCACCACATCGATCGCTTCCGCCGGCGGGCCGACGACAGCGACGACGAATAAGCGAGCGGGACTGCAGGCGAACCAAGGAACGGCGCAGGGTCAAAGGGGGAAATCGGTCATGTCAGTCATCGAATTCGAAGACACGCCGCGGCCGAGGATTTACACCCGCAATGTGTTGTCCAGCTGCCCGGAATGCGAGGGCGATCTCACGGTGCTCCGCGTGATCGGCGGCCGTGCCGGATGCGAGTATTGGACCATGCGCTGCACCGATTGCGGCGGCATCCATCTCGACATCCTCGAGCCGCGTCAGGCAGCCGGGGACGATGAGGGACCGCTGCCGGCGGCCTGATCGCAAGATCCCAAGGCCTGCTGCCAACCTGCTGTCAGCAGTCTGAGCATTGCCGGGCATTCGCTCTTTATTGCGAGGCGGACTCGCCCCATATTCGGAGCATGGCGAAGAAACCTGCATCCTCCGAAAAATCCGGCAAATCCCCCAAGGCCAAGGCTCCGAACGCGAAGGCGCCGAATTCCAAGGCGTCTCGCCCCGACGTGCAGCCGATCGGGCCGGCGTTGGCCGAGTTGCTCAATCCCGCGATCAATCGCGGCGGTGCCGGGCTCGGATCGGGCACCGGACTGCAGCCGCCGCCGGACAATTCGCGCGATCGCCGCTCCGGAGGCGAGGCCGCCGCGCATCGCGCGCGGGCCTCGACGCCGAAAGAGTTTCCGCAGGACAATACGAGGCCAATGCCGCTGCGGCCCAATCCGCAGCCGCCCGGCGCCCGCGACGCGGGCTTCGACGAGGCGCCGCAGGCCAATTACGGAACCGCGGCCACGATACCGACGCTCGATCCGGAACTGGCGCGTCAGCTCGGCCTCCCGACGGAAGAGGACGATGCCGAAGCCCTGGCTCGTCCGCCGCGCAGCAAGATGGAGGCGCTCGGCGTCAAGGCCACCGCCGACGCGCTGGAATCGCTGATCCGCGAGGGCCGGCCGGAGTTCCGCAAGGACGACGGCTCCACCAGGGTGTGGACCCCGCATCGGCCGCCGCGCCCGGAAAAGTCCGAAGGCGGCGTGCGCTTCGAGATCAAGTCGCATTATGAGCCGCGCGGCGACCAGCCAACCGCGATCGCCGAGCTGGTCGAGGGCATCAACCGCAACGACCGCTCGCAGGTGCTGCTCGGCGTGACCGGCTCCGGCAAGACCTACACCATGGCCAAGGTGATCGAGGCGACGCAGCGGCCCGCCATCATCCTGGCACCGAACAAGACGCTCGCCGCCCAGCTCTATGGCGAGTTCAAGAGCTTCTTCCCCGACAACGCGGTCGAGTATTTCGTCAGCTATTACGACTATTACCAGCCGGAAGCGTATGTCCCTCGCACCGACACCTACATAGAAAAGGACTCCTCGATCAACGAGCAGATCGACCGCATGCGCCACTCGGCGACGCGCGCGCTGCTCGAACGCGACGACGTCATCATCGTTGCCTCGGTGTCCTGCATCTACGGTATCGGCTCGGTCGAAACCTACACCGCGATGACCTTTGCCCTGAAGAAGGGCGAGCGCATCGACCAGCGCCAGCTGATCGCCGACCTCGTCGCGCTGCAGTACAAGCGCACCCAGGCCGATTTTACCCGCGGCACATTTCGCGTGCGCGGCGATGTCATCGACATCTTCCCGGCGCACTATGAAGACCGTGCCTGGCGCGTGAACCTGTTCGGCGACACCGTCGAGACCATCGAGGAGTTCGACCCGCTCACCGGCCACAAGCAGGACGAGCTCGAATTCATCAAGATCTACGCCAACTCGCACTATGTGACGCCGCGCCCGACGCTGGTGCAGGCGATCAAGTCGATCAAATCCGAATTGAAGATGCGGCTGGACCAGCTCCACGACCAGGGCCGCCTGCTGGAAGCGCAAAGACTGGAGCAACGCACCACCTTCGACCTCGAGATGATGGAGGCAACCGGAAGCTGCGCCGGCATCGAGAACTATTCGCGCTATCTCACCGGGCGCCTGCCCGGCGAGCCGCCGCCGACGCTGTTCGAATATGTGCCCGACAACGCGCTGGTGTTCGCCGACGAGAGCCACGTCACCGTTCCCCAGATCGGCGGCATGTTCCGCGGCGACTTCCGCCGCAAGGCGACGCTCGCCGAATATGGCTTCCGGCTGCCCTCTTGCATGGACAACCGCCCGCTGCGCTTCGAGGAATGGGACATGATGCGGCCGCAGACCATCGCGGTCTCCGCGACGCCCAGCGCCTGGGAGATCAACGAGAGCGGCGGCGTGTTCGTCGAGCAGGTGATTCGCCCGACCGGTCTGATTGATCCGCCGGTCCACATCCGCCCGGCCCGCACCCAAGTCGACGATCTCGTCGGCGAGGTCCGGGCCACGGCGCAGGCCGGCTATCGCTCGCTGATTACGGTGCTGACAAAGCGCATGGCGGAGGATCTCACCGAATATCTGCATGAGCAGGGCATTCGCGTTCGCTACATGCACAGCGATATCGACACCATCGAACGCATCGAGATCATTCGCGATCTGCGGCTCGGCGCGTTCGACGCGCTGGTCGGCATCAATTTGCTGCGCGAAGGCCTCGACATTCCCGAATGCGCGCTGGTCGCGATCCTCGACGCCGACAAGGAAGGCTTCCTGCGCAGCGAAACCTCGCTGATCCAGACCATCGGCCGCGCCGCGCGCAACGTCGACGGCAAGGTGATCCTCTATGCCGACCAGATGACGGGATCGATGGAGCGCGCCATCGCCGAAACCGACCGCCGCCGCGAGAAGCAGGTCGAGTACAACACGGCGCATGGCATCACGCCGGAGAGCATCAAGAAGTCGATCGGCGACATCATGAACAGCGTCTACGAGCGCGATCACGTGCTGGTCGAGATCGGCGGCCACGACATGACCGACGACGTCATCTCGATCGGCCACAATTTTGAAGCCGTGCTCGGCGATCTCGAGACGAGGATGCGCGAGGCCGCCGCCGATCTGAACTTCGAGGAAGCCGCGCGCCTGCGCGACGAGGTCAAGCGCCTGCGCGCCACCGAGCTCGCGGTGGTCGACGATCCCACCGTCAAGCAGCGCACGGTGCAGGGCAAGGCCGGAGCCTATGCGGGCGCGAAGAAATACGGCGACGCCGCCAATTTGCCGGTCAGCGCGCTGAAGAACAAGAGCGCCGCCACAGCGCTCAAGGCCAGCGGCAGCAAGGGCTCGCGAATCCACAAGCCGCATCTCGACGAGATGCACGGCCCGGAATCGTTGCCATATCGGGGCGACCGCGCGCTGCCGTCGAAGCCGTTCGGTGGCGAGAGCCGCATCATCCAGCCGACGGATTCAAGGCAGTCAGGGCCGGAGTTCGGGCCATCGCCGAGGTCGAGCGGTGGGGCGCCGGGGCATAGGGGTGGGTGGAAGAAGAGGTAAGGGGGCGCGGAGCGCCGGCGCCGCCCATGGTTGTTCATGGCGGCGTCGGAGAATCATGAGAACGCGAACTCACCCCAGGCTCGCCGTCACCACCGCCATCACCGACAGCAGCAGCACGGTGGTCATCAGTTGCAGCGAGGCGACCGCTGGGTGCGCCATGCCGTGATCTTGTCGGCGAGCGACAGATGGGCCTCGAAGAACTTCGGTTCGTAGACGGTCTTGAACAAATGCGGGAAGCTCACCGCAAGCAGCGCATGGGCAAGCGAGGCGATGGCGACGAAGATGGCGACGCCGGGATCGCCGACCAGGTCGTGATTGCCGACCAGCTTGAGCAGGAATGCGGCGGCGGCGAAGGTCGGGAAGCTCTGCAGCGTCGCGGTCAGCGCGAGGCCTTCGAGCGCGTTATGCAGGCTGGACTTTCTGACTCTGGCGATGGCGGCCATGGCACGTCTCCCTGAGGACATGCGGATGAATCCAGCCGCCATCAGGGCGACCTGATGTGAGATGCGTCACGCCCATTTCCTCTGCGGGAACAAGGCGCGCGCCCCCCGAATGACCAGGGGTTACAGCTTGCCCTGCCCGTTCACCTGGCTCTGCTGTTGCCGCTGTCTCTCCTGCTCTTGCTGTTCCTTGGCATGGTGGCGGCCGTAGAGGCAGCCGGCGGCGGCGCCGAGGACGCCGTGATGGCCAGCATAGTGGCCGGCGACGCCGCCGACGACGGCGCCCTTGATGCAGCCCTTGGCGTTGGCGGCGGACGTCGCGCCACAGATGAGAAGTACGGCGATGGCGGCGAGGGATTTCATGGATCAATGTCTCCGGATTCGCACTCTCAACAGGCACGGGCCCGTCCCGGTTCCCGCGCGCGCACGCGATGCTTCGCTAGACCATGCAGCCGAACGCCTGCACGAATTCGTGAAGGCTCGCGCTTGCTCAACCATAAATTGCAGTCATGAACCTGGCATTACGCTGGCGCGTCATACGTCAGCAATATCCCCTGTGGTTTGCGGATTGCCGGTGTCCGAGGCAGCGCGTTAGCCTTGCGCGAACTCCACACGGCCGATGAGGGCGGGCGGAATGACGGTCGAGAAGCTCAATCGCCAGCGCGTGCTGCATCTGCTCGACGCCATCTCGCGCAGCGATCTCGCTGCCGCGCTGTCGTGCTGCACCGACGACGTCGACTTCCTCACCCACGCGCCGATCGATGTGCTGCCGCACATGGGCCCCTGCCACGGCAAGCAGGAGCTCGGCGAATTCTGGCGCACCGTGCAGGAGCGATACGCCGAGATCCGCTACGAGGTGCCGCAGATCGTCGCCGAGGGGGACACGGTCGCGGCCTATCTGCGCGTGTTCTTCAGGAAGCGCAGCAACGACCGCATCATTCAGGTCGACATGGCCGTCTTCTACACTTTTCGCCGCGGCAAGGTGGCGCAGATCCGCGAGATCATCGATTCCTACGACCTGGTGCAGCAGGTGCTGGAACGTGAGATCGGCCCCCTGATCGTGGGCGAGCGGGTGGACGGGGGCTAGCTCTCTCCCAAACCGGCCCGGACCGGGAAAATACGGGGTTCTATTGTAAATCTCACACGCCGGAATCAATTGTGCATTGCGAAAACGTGAATTGCGTTTTGGCCGAATTGACGTATTTTGTTCGTATACAAATGAGTTGAGCGACCCCGCGGCATCTTTCCTGTGCGCTTGGGGTTGTTTTTCGCTTTTTCGCAAGCCAGCTTCAGGACTGCCCAAGATGACAGAGCACAGCCTCTGGCGTTTCTCGCGTGCGTTGCACCGCGCGATCAACGACCGGCATTTCGAGGACATCGAGGCCCTGATCGACGAGGACGTCGAGTGGGCGCTCTATGGGCCGATCGACATGTTTCCGTTCCTCGGCGCGCGCCAGGGCAAGGACGCCGTGCTCGACGTCATCCGCCAATTCGCCGACAATTTCCAGGTCCGCCGCTTCGACCGCGAGAGCATCATGCTCGGTGTCGATTCCGCCGCCTCGATGCTGCGCTATTCGCTGACCGCACTGGATTCCAGCAAGCCGATCAGCTTGCGGGTGGCGCAGTTTGCCCAGTTCAGGGCGGGCAAGCTCACCAGCATGCGCGTGCTGATCGACACGTTTGATCTGGTCGAGCAGGCACTTGGCCGCGCCATTCATCTGCCGAAGATGACCAGCGTCGGCTGAACGGAACACCAACGGGCCCCGCACCTCGGGACCGATGGCTGAGCACCCCACGACGCGTCCTGGCCTCCAGCCCCGCCGATGCAATCGTGGAGAAGCTCGTCATCGGGCGCGCGCCTTTCGCGCGGCCCGTTGGTTCGCGTCTGATGGAACCGCCACAATTTCGCAATGATGGTTCCGCATCCTCGGCGGGAACTGGGCTGACGGGCAGGACGATGGAATTCGCGACAGGGTTTGGCTGGACCAGGCTGCCGATGCTGGCGGCCGCTTTGATCTTGGGATCGGTGCTGACGGTTTCGGCGCAGATCATTCCGCCCTTCTCCCCCGGCCCGGCCGCAGCGCCCGACGACGACGCCGAAGCGGCGGAGGCCCCCGACGTCAACGACCCCGACGTGCTGAGCGGCATCGACGTTGACAAGCTCGACTGGGGCCAGCTCGCGATCGACGCCGGCACGCTCAACGACATCATCGCCGCCAAGAAGCGCGCGCAGGCCGCCGCCAAGGACGGGCTGAACTGGGCGACGAACGCCAACGCCAACGGCTCCTCGGCGGTGACGGTGAAGCAGTCGGTATCCTCATTCTGGGACGCCCGCATCGGCGCCGACATGACGGTGACGAGCGAGCCGCGGACGATGTCCGAGCTGCTGGCACAGAAGGCCAGCAATGGCGGCAGCGTGCCTCAATCGTCCGGCAGCGCCTGGGCGGCCGCGACCGCGCCGGGCGCCGGCGCGATCTGGGACAAGACCGCGGTGGAGGCTCGCGTCGATCCCGGCGCGGAGCAGAGCAAGCTCGGGGCCTCGCTGATCAAGTCGGTGCCGCTGTCGGGCGACACGTCGCTGACGCTGCAGAACGGCTACAGCGTCAACCAGCAGGGCACCACGGCGCTCCCCGGCGTCGGCGGTCACGTCACGCGCAATTACGAGACCGAGCAGTCGGCCAAGGTCACTCTCACCGATACCGGCACCAGCATCACCGCGGGCCAGTCGCTGTCGACCACGGACGACAAATGGCTGCGCAAGGTCGGCGCGGAACAGAAGCTGTTCGACAACGTCACCGTCTCCGGTTCCGTCGGCGAAACCTCGCAAGGGGCGATCAACAAGAGCCTGACGGCGGGTTTCAAGAAGAGCTGGTAGCTGTTTTCGCCTCTCCCCCCTGCGGGGCGAGGGAGTCGAGCACCGACCGGCCGCGCATTCACTTCGGCGCGGCGGCCGCGTTCAGACTCCGGTAACCATACGCCACGGCAAAGCCCCCGAATGGACCGCCCTTGCCGCACCTCGGCCAAGTTGCGGCCAAAATCCGGCGCCCTAGTCCCAGACCGACGTCGTCGTGCGGGGGACACTCGCGCTGCGCTCAACGCGAACAGGGGAATAACGATGAACGCCATGCGTCCGGAAAAGACCGAAGCCACCGAGACCGAGACCATCGACACCAACCTTGCCGCAGTGACGGAAGTCGAAGCCGGCATCCGTGACTTCGTCCGCAACGACATCGCCTATCTGCGCCGTCCGGCAGCGACCGCCGCGGACGCGCCGCCGCTCGATCCGAGCGCGGAGGCCACCGTCACCAACGTCAACTCGCTGATCCAGCGCGTCGCCGGCACCTCCCTCGCCGAGATCGAGAATTTGATCTCCGAGCTCGAGAGCCTGCGCGACCTGCTCCACGCCGAAGGCCAGCGCGTCCAGCGCGAGATCTCCGGCTACGCCCAGCTCAGCCAGGCCGCGATGAAGTCGACCCGCATGATCGCCGACAACGTCTCGCAGTGGAAGCGCGCCGCCGACGGCCTGCGCAACAGTTGATCGCTGCATCCCGCATCACCAGCCGCCGCGTTCCGAAAGGGGCGCGGCGGTTTTGATTCGTGGGGTGTGTGACGGTGCGCACGCGCCCCACGAAAAGTGTCATCACGCGAAAGCGGGTGATCCAGTATTCCAGAGGCAGCGAGGCTAGAACTGTGACGCGCGGCGTACCGGATGCCCCGCTTTGGCGGGGCATAACAGCGGAGGGGTTTGAACTTCCCGCATCCATCCGGCGACTAACGCCAAGCGCTCTTGCCATCGCGGCCGGGCCTGGGGACTTTTCATGGAAAGCATTCGGCCCGACACCACCGACCCGATACCGCTGCGGCCCGCGCCGAACCAGTTCGGCACGATCATGCTGCGTTTTGTCGGTTTGCTGGCGGTTGCGATCGCGACATTGGCGTTCGTCTATAGCCGCTGAGGGCGGAGGCCGCGGAGTTAACGAAATCTTACCGGGCGGCTTCCACGGTCGAAGCTTCCAGGGTGTAGGCGCCGTCGGCATAGCCCTTCACCACCATGCCGGCCACCAGCATCACGGCCAGCGTCGCGGTAGCAAAGATGAATCCGACCAGCTTGAGTGCGCCGCGGTCTGCCATGGTCCTCGTCCCCTGTACTCTGCCCAGTTCGTTCAAATAGACAGCGACAGGTTCATAATTGGTTAGCAACTCGATGGTTCCGCGCATTGCTTCGCGGGAAAACCATGTTGCGCAGGCTTATGGCAGCCACCCGGAATCGCGTCCATAGCGCGGGGGCAACACTCGCGCGCTGTTTTCGCCGTTCATCCTGGAACGAATCTAACCGCCGTTCACACGCATCGGCACGAAGGCGGTTGCGGTGATGGCGTAGACGTCCTCGCCGCGCTGGTTGGTGCCGGTGGTGCGCGCGGTCAGGATGCCCCAACCGGGTCGCGAGGCGGAGCTGCGCTTGTCGATGACGACGTTGACGTAGGTGACGATGTCGCCGGCGAGCACCGGCCTGATCCAGCGCAGGTCGCGAAAGCCCGGCGACGGGCCCCACACCGCGACCTCCTCGCCGCGCGAAGCGGCTTCCCGCGCCAGGCGCTGGCCGTCGGCGACAAGCAGGCTCATGCAGGCCGACCCGACGTGCCAGCCCGAGGCCGCGAGCCCGCCAAACAAGGAGTTCTTGCCCTCCTCCTCGTCGAGGTGAAAACGCTGCGGATCGAACTTTGCGGCGAATGTCTTGATCGACTCGGCCGTGAACGTATAGGCGCCGATCTCACGGCGATGCCCAATCTCGATCTCCTCGAAAAACGGCATCAGACCGCCCCTTCGCGCCGCTTGATCAGGATCGGCGACGTCATCTCGCACAGCGCATCACCCCCGGCGTTGCGCACGGTGCATTTGAATTTGACGATGCCGAGCTCCGGGCGGCTCTTCGAGGTGCGGGCCTCCACGACGTCGACTTCGAGCATGAGATCGTCGCCGGGTCTGAGCGGCGACAGCCACCGCACTTCGTCGACGCCGGGAGATCCCAGCGAAGCGGCGCGGGTGATGAAACCGTCGGCCATCATCCGCATCATCAGCGAACAGAGATGCCAGCCCGAGCCGGACAGGCCGCGCAGCATGCTTTTGCTGGCGGCGTCCTCGTCGAGGTGCATCGGCTGCGGATCGAACTCGGCGGCAAAGGCCACGATCTCGTCGCGCGTGACATGGCGCGGGCCGAATGTTCCGAACCGGCCGGGCGGGAAATCTTCGAAGGTCAGGGTCATCTTGGGAAAGGTTTGAGGGAACGACAGATTGTGGCCGCACTTTGCGGCAATCTCAACCCGCCGGCCCGCATGGCTCGTGCTACATTCGGCGCGCCGGCGTCGGTCTTGAGTCGGATCGAGCAGGGGCCACGATCCATTTGCAAGGCCCGACAACACCTGAATTGCCCTGGGGAGAGCAATGTTTTCATTCAGCGACCTGTTTCAATGGGACCGCTTTATCACGCCGACGATCATCAAGACCTTCTACTGGCTGGTGATCGCGCTGATCTGCCTGTTCGGCCTCTCCGGCATCTTCTCCGGGCTCGCAATGATGGCGATCAGCCCGTTCGGCGGCTTCCTGATGCTGCTGTCGTCGATCGCGAGCGTCGTCGTCGGAATCGTGTTCTCGCGCATTCTCGCCGAGCTGATCCTGATCATCTTCCGCATCAACGAGCATCTTGGCGCGATCAGGGATCAAGGCGGCGGGGTGCGGTAGGGCGCTTCCGGGGCACGAACTCCAGCGTCTTACGTGTTGAACCTGAAATGCATCACGTCGCCGTCGGCGACGACGTATTCCTTGCCTTCGAGGCGGAGCTTGCCGGCATCGCGGGCGCCGGCTTCGCCGTTCAGCGCGACGTAGTCCTCATACGCGATGGTCTCGGCGCGGATAAAACCCTTCTCGAAGTCGGTGTGGATCACGCCGGCCGCGCCCGGCGCCTTGGTGCCGCGATAGATGGTCCAGGCGCGCGCTTCCTTCGGGCCCACCGTGAAATAGGTGATGAGGTCGAGCAGCGTGTAGCCGGCGCGGATCAGGCGATCGAGGCCGGCCTCTTCGAGACCCAGCGTCTCCAGGAAGTCGGCGCGTTCGTCGCGCGAAATGGTGGCGATCTCGGATTCGATTTTTGCCGAGATGACGACCGCAATGGCGCCTTCCTTGGCAGCCTGGTCCTGCACCGCCTTCGAGAACGAATTGCCTGATGCGGCCGAGCCTTCCTCGACGTTGCAGACGTAGAGCACGGGCTTGGACGACAGCAGGCCGAGCATCCCGAAGGCGCGCTCCTCCTCCGCCTTGCGCTCGACGAGGCGCGCGGGCTTGCCTTCGCGCAGCAGCACCAGCGTGCGATTGACGAGGTCGAGCTGCTCCTTGGCGTCCTTGTCGTTGCCCTTGGCCTTCTTGGACAAATTGTCGACGCGCTTCTCGAGGCTGTCGAGATCGGCGAGCATCAGCTCGGTCTCGATGGTCTCGATATCGGCGAGCGGGGCGATCTTGCCTTCGACATGGGTAATGTCGGAGTCCTCGAAGCAGCGCACGACATGCGCGATGGCGTCGACCTCACGGATGTTGGCGAGGAACTGGTTGCCGAGGCCTTCACCCTTGGACGCGCCGCGCACGAGGCCGGCGATGTCAACGAAGGTCAGCCGGGTCGGGATGATCTGGCCCGACTTGGCGATCGCTGCGAGCTTATCGAGCCGCGGATCCGGCACCGCGACCTCGCCGACATTCGGCTCGATCGTGCAGAACGGATAGTTCGCCGCCTGCGCCGCGGCCGTCTCGGTCAGCGCGTTGAACAAGGTCGACTTGCCGACATTGGGCAACCCGACGATCCCGCATTTAAATCCCACGAGCGTTATTCCTTGCCGTTGTCGTCCTTGGTCAAAAATCCCTTCGCCTGCATGGCGAGGTGCACCCTGTTGGCGAAGGTCGCGTCCGTGCCTTTGGCAACCAATGCCGCGTGCTCGGCCACCGCGTCGCAGAGCGTCGCCACCCAGTCGTTGTCCGCTTTGGCGAAGTCCGACAGCACATGGCCGTGCACCAATTCCTTGACGCCGGGATGACCGATGCCGAGCCGCACCCGGCGGTACTCGTTGCCGATATGGGCGGAGATCGAGCGCAGGCCGTTGTGGCCGGCGATGCCGCCGCCGATCTTCACCCGCACCTTGCCCGGCGGCAGTTCGAGTTCGTCATGGAATACGGTGACGTCGCCCGGCGCGATCTTGAAGAAGCTTGCCGCTTCCTGAACGCTGCGGCCGGAATCATTCATGTAGGTCATCGGCTTGAGCAGGATCACGCGCTCGGTGCCGAGCGTGCCTTCCGAGGTCTCGCCCTGAAACCTGCGGCGCCAGGGTGCGAAACCATGACGCCGCGCGATCTCGTCGACGGCCATGAAGCCGACATTGTGCCGGTTACGTGCGAATTTCGGGCCGGGATTGCCGAGCCCAACAAACAGTCGCATGACGCGGCGCGCCCCTCGCTCGGCGCGCGATCAGGGACCGCGCGCCAGCTTTGAGAGATTACTTCTTCTTGTCGCCGCCGGCGGGAGCCTTGGCAGCCGGGGCCTTGGCAGCCGCTGCCGGAGCAGCAGCACCCGCAGCCGGAGCAGCACCAGCCGCCGGAGCAGCAGCACCCGCGGCAGGAGCAGCAGCAGCAGCCTTCAGCTCTTCGGCGTAGCCGGACGGCGGCACGATGGTGACGAGGGTCGCGTCCTCGGAGGTCAGCGCCTTCACGCCGGCCGGCAGCTTGATGTCGGAGAGATGCAGCGAGTGGCCGATTTCGAGCGAACCCACGTCGGCCTCGATGAACTGCGGGATGTTCTCCACGCCGCACTCGAGCTCGATCGCATGCGCAACGATGTTCACGGCGCCGCCGCGCTTCACGCCGGGCGAACCTTCGGCCTTCACCACGTGCAAGGGAACGCTGATGCGGATGGTGGCGCCTTCGCCGAGCCGCATGAAGTCGACGTGGATCGGGAAGTCCTTGACCGGATCGAGGTGGTAGTCGCGCGGAATCACGCGGTGCTTGTTGCCTTCGAGGTCGATGTCGACCAGCGTGGTCAGGAACCGGCCGGCGAGGATGCGCGAGCGCAGTTCGCGATCGTCCACCGAGATGGTCAGCGGGGGCTGGTTGTTGCCGTAGATCACTCCGGGCACTCTCCCGGCGCGACGCTCAGCCCGGGCGGCCCCCTTGCCGCTCTTCGGACGTGCGGTCGCCTTCAATTCCTTGACGGTCGCCATAACGTTAAGTCCTTGTTTTTGCAAAAGTTAATGGGCCGCAACGCGGCCCATGGCATACGCCGCAGCAAGCCTCCAGGGGTGCGGGGGCTGCGGACGTGGCGGGCTTTTACCCGGAAGACGCGGAAATAACAAGGAGAATGGGCGGCCGGAAGGAACCGGATCGCCCGGAAGGAGCCGGCGGAGTTACCCGCCGAGCTTGGCCTCCAGCGCCGCGATGCGCGCCTTCAGGGCCTCGTTCTCCTCGCGCGCCAGGCGCGCCATATCCTTGACCGCCTCAAACTCCTCGCGCTTGACCAGGTCCATGTCGCGCAGGAATTTTTCGGCTTGGGTGCGCATCACCGTGTCGAACTCGCGCTTGACGCCCTGCGCGGCGCCGGCGGCATCGTTCATCAGGCGGCCGATCTCGTCGAAAAACCGGTTGTTGGTCTGGGTCATGTCGGTCTCCTGGCGGCTTTCGATGAACTCTGCGCGAACGCGCGGGGAGACAATGGCAATCCGATTGGGCGGGTTCAAGGGCCGATCGGCGGTATCCTTGTCATGCCCCGGTTTCCTTGCAATCGTATTCAACGTCCCTGCATAAGAAGAATCACAAAAGGCGCTCGAGATGATCGATCAGCAGATCGCGATCCCCACCAAGGACGGTCACACCGCAACCTTCATCAGCCATCCCGAACGCGGCGGGCCGTTTCCGGTCATCCTGTTCTACATGGACGCGCCGGCGATCCGCGAAGAGCTGCGCGACATGGCGCGCCGGCTCGCAACATCGGGCTATTACGTGATGCTGCCGAACCTCTATTACCGCTCCGGCGTGATGGAGCTCGGCGCGCTGCCGGCCGATCCGAACGCCCCGGAACGCAAGCGCATGTTCGCGCTGATGGGATCGCTCACGATCCCCATGATCATGGACGACACGCGGGCGTTGCTCACCTATGCCGAGGGCCAGGCGGCCGCGAACACCAAACTGATCGGTACAGTCGGCTACTGCATGAGCGGCCGCTACGCCGTCAACGCCGCCACGCATTTTCCCGATCGCGTCAAGGCCGCCGCTTCGGTCTACGGCACCCAGCTCGCAACCGACCAGGACGACAGCCCGCATCTGGCGGCAGCCAAGACCAAGGCCGAACTCTACTTCGCCTGCGCCGAGACCGACATCTACGCGCCCGCCGAGATCATCGAGAAGGTGAAGCAGGGCATGAGCGGCGCCAAAGCCGAAGTCGAGATCTATCCCGGCACCCATCACGGCTTCGCCTTCCCCAAGCGTCCGGCCTATCACCGCGACGCCGCCGAGCGGCATTGGGAGCGTCTGCTGGCGCTCTATCGCCGCAATCTCGTCCAGACATAGAAGGCGCGATGCAACTTCTGCTCATCGACTTTCCCGCCTTCAAGCCGATCGCGATCGAGATCGGCCCGTTCGCGATCCGCTGGTATGCCCTGGCCTATATCTGCGGCATCGTGTTCGGCTGGCTCTATGCGCGCTCGCTCCTGAAAAGGGAGCGGCTGTGGGGCGGCCCGGCGCCGATGTCGCTGGTGCAGATCGACGACTTCATTCTGTGGGTCACGCTCGGCATCATCCTCGGCGGCCGCACCGGTTATGTGCTGTTCTACAACCTGCCCTTCTTCATCGACCATCCCGCCGCGATTTTCAGGCTGTGGGAAGGCGGCATGTCCTTCCACGGCGGCTTCCTCGGCTGCGTCGTCGCGGTGATGTGGTTCGCCTATCGCAACCGCATCTCGATCCTGTCGCTCGGCGACATCACCACCGCCGTCGCTCCGGTCGGGCTGCTGCTCGGCCGCATCGCCAATTTCATCAACGGCGAATTGTGGGGCCGCGCCGCCGACCCGGAGCTGCCCTGGGCGATGATCTTCCCCAATGATCCCACCCAGCTGCCACGCCATCCGAGCCAGCTCTACGAGGCCGGCATGGAGGGCATTTTGCTGTTTGCCGCCCTCGCGATCATGATCCGCTTCGGCGCCCTGAAACGGCCGGGCATGATCCTCGGCGCCTTCATCCTGATCTATGGTTTGAGCCGGATCGCCGGCGAGCATTTCCGCGAACCGGACGTCCAGCTCGGCTTCCTCTGGGGCGGATTAACCATGGGCATGCTGTTGTCGATCCCGATGCTTATTGTAGGCCTCATACTTATTGTATTGGCAGTGAGGCGCGGTGCGCCCGAGCCCGTAGGGGCTATTCGTTAATTCCTTTTGAGAAGATAGGCCGTGACCGACCAGCCGTTACTCGACGAGATCAAGGCGCTGATCAAATCCTCGGGCCCCATGCCGGTCTGGCGGTACATGGAACTGTGCCTGATGCATCCGCGCTATGGCTACTACGTCTCGCGCGATCCGTTGGGACGAGAAGGCGACTTCACCACTGCGCCGGAGGTCAGCCAGATGTTCGGCGAGCTCTTGGGCCTGTGGACCGCCTCGGTGTGGAAGCAGATGGGCTCGCCGCAATTCCTGCGGCTGATCGAGCTCGGCCCCGGCCGCGGCACCATGATGGCCGACGCCCTGCGCGCGCTCCGCGTGCTGCCGCCGCTCTACCAGGCGCTCCACATCCACATGGTCGAGGTCAATCCCGTCCTCCGCGAGCGGCAGAGTGCGACGCTGTCGGGCGTGCGCAACATCGCCTGGCACGACAGCATCGACGACGTGCCCGAGGGACCGAGCATCATCCTCGCCAACGAATATTTCGACGTGCTGCCGATCCACCAGATGGTCCGACACGAGAACGGCTGGCACGAGCGCGTGATCGAGGTCGACGCCAACGGAAAACTTCAATTCGGCGCGGCGGCCGAGCCGACGCCGCGCTTCGAGGTGTTGCTGCCGCCTCTGGTGCGCGCCGCGCCCGTCGGGGCCGTGTTCGAATGGCGGCCCGATGCCGAGATCATGAAGCTCGCCAGCCGCGTGCGCGACCAGGACGGCGCGGCGCTGATCATCGATTACGGTCATCTGCGCAGCGATGCCGGCGACACCTTCCAGGCGATCGCGCGCCACACCTTCACCGATCCCCTGAAGGCGCCGGGCCAGGCCGACGTCACAGCCCATGTCGACTTCCAGGCGCTCGCGCGCGGGGCGGAGGACGTCGGCGCCCGCGTGCACGGGCCGGTGACGCAGGGCGATTTCCTCAAACGCGTCGGCATCGAGACCCGTGCAGCCGCCTTGATGCAGAAGGCGGCGCCTGACGTCGTCACCGACATTTCGATCGCGCTCAAGCGCCTGACCGAAACCGGGCGCAGCGGCATGGGTTCGATGTTCAAGGTGCTCGGCATCTCCGAGCCGCGGCTGACGGGCCTTGCGGGACTCAGCGATCTCGAACGCGCCGGAGACGATTCATGACGCTTGCCTCCTCGCTGCTGTCCGCGGTGCCCGGCCTGCGCCACGCCTTCTTCACCCGCGAGGGCGGCGTCTCGGGCGGCATCTATTCCGCGCTGAACGGCGGGCTCGGCTCCAATGACGACCAGGCCCTTGTTGCGGAGAACCGCCGCCGCATGGCCGAGCATGTCGGCGTCGCACCCGAACGCTTTCTCAGCCTGCACCAGATCCATTCGCCCGACGTGCTCGTGGCCGAAGCTCGGTGGCCGAGCGGGCCGCGGCCGAAGGGCGATGCGCTGGTGACGAAGGTGCCCGGCATCGCGCTCGGCGTCTCCACCGCCGATTGCGGACCGGTGCTGTTCGTCGATCCCAATGCGGGCGTGATCGGCGGCGCGCATGCCGGCTGGAAGGGTGCGCTCACCGGCGTGCTGGAGCAGACCATTTCGGCGATGGAAAAACTCGGCGCCTCGCGGAGCCGCATCATCGCCGCGATCGGCCCGCTGATCCGCCAGGACAGTTATGAAGTCGGCAACGAGTTCGTGGCGCGCTTCATCGAGGCGGATGGAGACAACGCCATGTTCTTCATCCCGTCGGTGCGCGAGGGACACGCGATGTTCGACCTCGCCGGCTTCATCCGCAAGCGTCTGGAAGCCGCGGGCATCCTGATGATCGACGATCTCGGTCTGGACACCTACGCCGACGAACGCTTCTTCAGCTACCGCCGCTCGGTACATCGCAAGGAGCCGGATTACGGCCGCCACGTTCACGCGATCGCGCTCGAAGCGTGAACACAAAGGCAACCCCGTGTCATTCCGGGGCGATGCCTGCGCGCGATGATAGTGGCCTGTGGCGCCCCCGCCCTAGACGTTAATGCGTTTTAACGATATCGCTGCCCTCCATAATGAGGGACGCGTCATTCATCTTGCGCCGCGCGGGTTCGCGCGTGCTCGCGGTCATGCTGCTGACGGCCGCGCTTGGCGGCTGTGCCGGTGGCGGTGGCGCCGCGAACTCCTATGCGATGGCGCCGAGCGCCGGCTCGGGGGCGACAGTCGCGTTCGAATCGATCGACGGGCCGCCGCCGCAAGTGTTCGACCGCATGGTCGGCGTGCTCGACAGCGAATCCAAGCTGCGCAGCCTGTCCGTGGTCTCCCGCGAGGGGACGGCTGCCTACCGCGTGCGCAGCTACCTCTCCGCCCAGATCGTTCGTGGCAAGACCGTGATCGCCTGGGTCTGGGACGTCTACGACGCCAACCAGCAGCGGGCGCTGCGCCTTTCCGGCGAGGAACCGACCGCGGCCAAGGGCGGCCGGGATCCTTGGGGCGCTGCCGACGACCTCGTGCTGCGGAAGATCGCCCAGGCCGGATTCAGCGGACTTTCCAACATGATCAACGGTACACCGGATGCGCCGAACTCGGCGCCCGGCTTGCGCGGGCCGGCCGTGGCGAGCGTGATCCCGGAGGCTCCATTGGCCGACATGCCGGCCTCGGCGCTGGGCTATGCCGAGCGCTAACCCCCGCGAAACCACGGCCCCGTTTTCCGGCCAAACCGTTGGCCGGACTCGGGATTTCGCAGGGAAAACGTAGTGCCCCGGGTTGCCATTGCAGCCCCCGGCCTGATATTTCCTCGCCCGTCGTAACCGTGCTTCCAGTGGGTATTGTTTGATGTTGAACATCGTGTCCAGCAAAGCGCGGGAGGAAGCGTCCATGTCGGCCAAGAACGGCTCCATCAAGCTCGTCGCCGGCAACTCCAATCCGGCTCTCGCTCAGGCCATCGCGCAAGGTCTCGACCTGCCGCTGACCAAGGCGGTGGTACGGCGCTTCGCCGACATGGAGATCTTCGTCGAGATCCAGGAGAACGTGCGGGGCTCGGATGCCTTCGTCATCCAGTCGACCTCGTTTCCGGCGAACGACCATCTGATGGAATTGCTGATCATCACCGACGCACTGCGCCGCTCCTCGGCGCGCCGCATCACCGCGGTGTTGCCCTATTTCGGCTACGCCCGGCAGGACCGCAAGTCGGGTTCGCGCACGCCGATCTCGGCAAAACTCGTCGCCAATTTGATCACCCAGGCTGGCGTCGACCGCGTCATGACGCTCGACCTGCATGCCGGCCAGATCCAGGGCTTCTTCGACATCCCGACCGACAATCTCTACGCAGCGCCGCTGATGGTGCGCGACATCAAGGACAAGTTCGACCTCTCCAGGACAATGGTGATCTCGCCCGACGTCGGCGGCGTGGCGCGCGCACGCGGCCTCGCCAAGCGCATCAACACCCCGCTCGCGATCGTCGACAAGCGCCGCGAGAGGGCGGGTGAATCCGAGGTCATGAACGTCATCGGCGACGTCGCCGGCTACACCTGCATCCTGATCGACGACATCGTGGATTCCGGCGGCACGCTGGTGAACGCCGCTGACGCGCTGATCGCCAAGGGCGCCAAGGACGTCTACGCCTACATCACCCACGGCGTGCTCTCCGGCGGCGCGGCGGCCCGGATCACGAACTCCAGGCTGAAGGAGCTGGTGATCACCGACTCGATCCTGCCGACGGATGCGGTGAGCAAGGCCCCGAACATCCGCACGCTGCCGATCGCCAGCCTGATCTCCGACGCGATCGCGCGCACCGCGGCGGAAGAGTCGGTGTCGAGCCTGTTTGACTGAGGTTTTCGCCTCTGGCCGCTTGCGGAAAATCGTAGGGTGGGCAAAGGCGCAACGCGCCGTGCCCACCTTTTTTGTGGCCATGAAGACGGTGAGCACGCTTCCGCCTTCGCTCGTCGAGTTCCGGCGGACAAGTCGCTTTGCCCCCTACGGCCTCACGCGCCGCCGCCCCCCGGGTTGTTGCCAACGAGCGCCCATGACATCATCCGAATCCCGAGTCATCTCTGCCCTCTGGATGCCCGATGCCACGCCGGAAATTTGCCTGGGAGAAGCTGTCGGATGATGAGTTGCTCAAGCAACGCCTCTCCAGCCTGAGGGTTACGGTCGAAGGCACCTGGCTCGAGGATTGCGTCAGCGCGCTGTACGAGGAGCTCCAGGAGCGCGGCATCCGGCTGCGGCCGCACACCTGGATGTCGAGCGAATGGTTCAGTCCGGGCGGCGTTCCCGGCATCGCCATTCCGTTCTATCTCGCTCATCCCCGCCTGATGAAGCTCGAGAAGAAGATGATGTTCGACGTCGAGGGCGGAACCTGGCGTGAATGCATGGCCATCCTCCGTCACGAAGCGGGCCACGCCATACAGCACGGCTACCAGTTGCAGCGCCGCCGGCGCTGGCAGCAACTGTTCGGCCCGTCGTCGAAACATTATCCGCGCTATTACCGGCCCAATCCGGCCAGCCGGCGCTATGTCCAGCATCTGCGGCTCTGGTACGCGCAGAGCCATCCGGACGAGGATTTCGCCGAGACCTTTGCGGTGTGGCTGCGGCCCCGTTCGAACTGGCGGACACGATACGCCGGCTGGCCGGCGCTGAAGAAGCTCGAATATGTCGACGAACTGATGGGCGAGATCGCGGGCAAGCGACCGCTGATCACGACGCGGGAGCGTGTCGATACGCTGGGTCGGCTGAGCCAGACGCTCGAAGAGCACTACAAGAAGAAGCAGGCGTTCTACGCCTTCACGCCCCCCAAGACCTACGACCGCGATCTGTCCCGGCTGTTTTCAGCCGATCCACGGCATCACCGCTCGAAGCCGGCTTCGGCCCTGATCCGGCGGCACCGCGCCCATATCAGGCAGCTGGTGGCGCGATGGACGGGCGAGAATCAGCTTACACTCGATGCCGTGCTCGACGAGATGATCTCTCGCTGCCGCGAGCTCGATCTGCGTGCCGTCGGCCCCGAACAGAAGCTCGTTCTCGACTTCATCGTCCTCGTGACCGCCAAGACGATGCACACGATGTTTGGCCCGTCTCAACGAAAATGGATCGCGCTATGAGACGTCTGCGCATTCTGGTGCTCATGCATCCGGACTTCGTGCCGCCGGACTCCAGCGACGGACACACCGTGCAGGAGATCAACGCGTGGAAAACCGAATACGACGTCGTGAGTACCTTGCGCGCAGCCGGCCACGAGGTTCGACCACTCGGCGCGCAGGAGGAAATCAAGCCGGTGCGCGAGGCGATCGAGGAGTTCAAGCCGCACGTGGTGTTCACGCTGCTGGAGGAATTCCACAACAACGTCGCCTTCGACCAGCACATCGCGAGCTATCTCGAGCTGATGAAGGTCCCTTATACCGGGTGCAATCCGCGCGGCCTGACCCTGGCCCGCGGCAAGGATTTGTCCAAGACGCTGGTGCATCACCGCCGGATCGCTGCGCCGGCCTTTGCGGTCTTCCCGATGCGCCGCAAGGTGAAACGCCCGACACGCCTTGCGCTGCCGCTGATCGTCAAGAGCCTGAACATGGATGGCTCGTTCGGCATCTCGCAAGCCTCCATCGTCGACACCGACGAGAAGCTGGCCGAGCGGGTTGCCTTCATCCACGAGCGGGTCGAATCCGCCGCCATCGCCGAGCAGTTCATCGAGGGGCGAGAGCTTTACGTCGGCGTGCTCGGCAACAATCGCTTGCGCGTTCTGCCGGTCTGGGAGCTGAAATTCGGCAGCATGGGTGGCCGCTCGTCACGGCATATCGCCACGGAGAAGGCCAAGCACGACACCGACTATCAGGAGAAGGTCGGCATCGTCGACGGGCCTGCGAAGGATCTGGCGCCGGAAGTGACCGCCAGGATCCAGCGGGCCGCGAAACGCATCTACCGGGTGCTCGGCCTCGACGGCTATGCGCGCATCGATTTTCGTCTCACTGCCGACGGCACGCCATATTTCATCGAAGCCAATCCCAATCCCGAGATCGCCAAGAGCCAGGAGTTCGCCACGGCCGCTCTACATGACGGACTGAAATATCCGGCTCTCCTGCAGCGCATCCTGACGCTTGGGATCAGCCGCGCCAAAGCGGGGGTGTCACTGGGGTGATGACGGCGGCGATCGCCCTCATCCTTCGAGACGCGTTTCGCGCCCCTCGGGATGAGGGATGGTCGTTGCGCTGCGTTACACGATTCCCGCGGCGACCTGGCCGCGCAGGCGTTCGAGCCCGAGCAGTGTCTCCGCGCAGGCGGCTGCCACTTCGACGCCCTTGATGGCAAAATGCTTGCGGAAGAAATCGTAGTGCACCTCGGTCTCGTGGAATTGCTGCGGCGTCAGCACCGCGGAGAACACGGGCACCTCGGTGCGCAGCTGCACGTCCATCAACGCCTTGATCACGGTATCGGCGACGAACTCATGGCGGTAGATGCCGCCGTCGACGACGAGGCCGGCCGCGACGATCGCGGTGTAGCGTCGTGTCTTGGCCAGGATCTGCGCATGCAGCGGGATCTCGAACGAGCCCGGCACCTCGAACACGTCGACATGATTGAGGTGGCGCGCTTCTGCCTCCTTCGCGAAGGCGATGCGGGCCTCCTCGACCACGTCGCGGTGCCAGCAGGCCTGCACGAAGGCCACCCGCTGCGGTTTCGCGAAGCGCGGATGGTCGGGCACCGGATCTTGCGGAACCGGCGGTGGCGTTTGAGTTGGTTGGGACGTTTCGGCTTGGGGATCTTGCAACATCTGATTCATGGCTTTCCTCAGTTAAGGACCAGAATCAGGGCACACGGAACGACAAACAGCCGCATCCTGCGATGCGTCTGCCACCGACCGTTCTCTTTCATCCGGACTTTAACCGTCGGCTTCGGAGTTGCACCGAATCTGCTGACCCTTCCCCTCAGCAAGGCTTTGAGGAAGGCGCTCGCGGGCTTAGGCCTTACGGCCCTTACCGCCGGTGGGGACTTTCACCCCGCCCTGAGAACATCGGCCGCCCGGGATGAACGGCCTGACCGGAATATGACGCCGGTTCGGGGCCGCGGCAAGCGGGTTCCGCATGGGAAAACCGCATGGTCCCATGCCGCCATGGCGGTCCAGGGGGCACGCGACGGAATTAGCGATTGGCAGGCCTTTGGCGAATCCGATTCCGGTTTGTTCTTCTCCATCCGGTTCGGCCTCACCGGCGTTAATAATTGTGGCGGAGATGAGCTGTGGACGAACGAGTCCTGACTTGTGGACGGACTCGGCAGCCAGTTGCGCAGATTCCGCAAATCACATCAGTTGATCCGCGACAAGCCCGCGCTGATCCGAATGGATCGCCTTAGCAAGATTTAAGGGAGCGCGCGCCGGACCAACCGCGTGCGTATCAAAGACAACAAAAAGGCAAGAGGTCGAGACGGCATGTCCCTGCTCGAAGGCACCATCGATTCCAAAAACCATCCGCTCGCGGTGGTCGAGGATATCGCTGCCAGCAACAACTGGCCGTTCGAACGCTCCGGCGAAGACGAACTCACGATTGTCTCCAAGGGACAATGGACCGACTACCAGATCTCCTTCACCTGGATGGGCGAGATCGAGGCGCTGCATCTGGCCTGCGCGTTTGACATGAAGATCCCGGTTGCGCGGCGACCGGAGGTCCAGCGGCTCGTGGCCGCGGTCAACGAGCAATTGTGGGTCGGGCACTTCGACCTGTGGACCACCACCGGCATGATCATGCACCGGCAGGCCCTGGTGCTGCCGGGCGGGCTCATCGCCTCCACCGGCCAGTGCGAAGCCATGCTCGCAGGCGCCATCCACGCCTGCGAACGCTATTTCCCGGCGTTCCAGTTCGTGGTGTGGGCAGGCAAGTCCACGACGGAAGCCATGGACGCGGCCATGTTCGACACGGTGGGCGAGGCGTAAGCGCACTCAGCTCTCCAGCGCGTGAGGAAGGCGTCGCTCCCTGCTCGCCGTCGTCCCGGCGAAGGCCGGGACCCATACCGCGTGATTTCGCTTGTGGCACGCTGCTTGTTGCCAACACCTCCATCCATTAAAACCAGTTGTGGTTATGGGTCCCGGCCTTCGCCGGGACGACACTGAGTTTGTGGCAACGGCTATGACGAGCAACAACACTCTCGAGAACATCACCGGCACCATCCTGCTCGCCGGTGCCGGCAAGATGGGCGGCGCGATGCTGACCGGATGGCTTTCGGGCGGGCTCGATCCGCGCCGCGTCGCGGTGATCGATCCGCACATCTCGGCCGAGATCACCGCACTTGCCGCCAAGGGGATTGCGCTCAATCCTGATGTGACGACGGCAGGCCAGGTCGAGACGCTCGTCGTCGCGGTGAAGCCGCAAATGTTCCGCGAGGCCGGCGCCAAGCTGAAGCCATTCGTCTCCGACAAGACCGCGGTGGTGTCGATCATGGCGGGAACCACGATCGCCTCGCTCGAGGAGGTCTGCGGCGGCGCGGTGGTGCGCGCGATGCCGAACACGCCGGCCGCGATCGGTCGCGGCATCACGGTGGCTGTCGCCGCGAACAATGTCAGCGCACAGCAACGCGCGGTGGCCGATGCGCTGCTACGCGCCACCGGCTCGGTCGAATGGGTCAACGATGAGAGCCTGATGGACGCGGTCACTGCGGTGTCCGGCTCGGGTCCGGCCTATGTGTTTTTGCTGGCCGAGGAACTCGCGCGCGCCGGTGTCGAGGCGGGATTGCCCGAGGCGCTCGCGACAAAACTCGCGCGCGAAACCGTCGCCGGCTCGGGTGAACTTCTCCACCAGTCGGAGCTTGCCTCCGGCACGCTGCGCCAGAACGTCACCTCGCCCGGCGGTACCACGGCCGCGGCACTCGGCGTGCTGATGGGCGAGCCCGGCCTGCGCGATCTGATGATCCGCGCCATCGCGGCGGCGACGAAGCGGTCGAAGGAATTGGCGAAGTAAGAAAGTGTGCCGTAGGGTGGGCAAAGCGAAGCGTGCCCCACCCATTCGAATGCAATCGCGGAAAGATGGTGGGCACGGCGCTGCGCGCCTTTGCCCACCCTACGATTTCGAGCCTGCGGCTAGCCGCTTGTTGAACATCTCGACATTGACGAGCCCGCGCGCGTGGCGCCCTTCGCCGAGTTTTCGCGGGCCTTCGAAGGCCTCGACCTCGAAGCGGATGACGCGGCGCTCGACCGCGAAAACCTTCGCAGTGGTCCGCACCGTCGCACCGACGAGGGCTGCTGCAAGATGGCGGATATCGACCTCGGTGCCGACGGTGACCCAGCCCGGCTGAAGCGCCGCACGAATCGCATCGCCCGACGTCATCTCCATTTCCAGGATCATCATCGGCGTCGCATAGACCATCGGCATGCCGGGCACGAAATGCCCGACCGTGCGCTCCACCGGCACCACCAGCGTGCGCTCGGCGCTCATGCCGACCTTGATGAAGTCGCGTGCGTCCATGGGGCCTCCCCCCGTCGTCCTGGACAAGCGCAGCGAAGCGGAGCGCCGATCCAGGACCCATTACCCCGACCCAACATTGTCATGCGCGGTCTAAACCACGACCTGCTGCGACAACTGCCGCTTGGGGTAATGGGTCCTTGGCTTTCGCCAGGACGACCTTTGTGGTTGCCGAACCAGCGCCGGCTACTTCTTCGCAGCCGCCGCGCGCTCCACGAACGTCTTGCCGCCCTTCATCTTGTGGCGGAGCGGGGCTTCATTGATCTGGATGACGACGGCGTCGGCATCGACGCCGAGATTCTTCACCAGTGCCTGGGTGATGTCGCGCATCATGCCGGCCTTTTGTTCGTCGGTGCGGCCTTCGGCCATGCTGACAGTGATCTCAGGCATTTTTCTCTCCCTTGGGGCCGGACGCCGGCCATTGACGGGCGCCATCAAACAGGAGGTAGATGTCCGGGACAAGCCCGGGCATGGCGACGTCAGCGAATGGCTAGCCCCAGCTCACGTCATGCCGCGCCAACACCTCGCGCACTTTGGCGACGAGGTCGGCCTCGCTGCACGAGAACTGCGCCGGGCGGCTCTCGCGCCATTCCTGGTTGGAAGCGATCGCGGCCGCCGCCTTCGCGCCCTCGATCAGATCCTTGATCTGCACCTCGCCACGCGCTTTTTCATCCGAGCCCTGGATGATGACGCAGGGCGCATTGCGGCGATCGGCATATTTGAGCTGGTTGCCCATGTTCTTGGGATTGCCGAGATAGAGTTCGGCGCGAATGCCGGCGGTTCGCAACGATGCGACCATCTTCTGATAGTCGGCGACGCGGTCGCGGTCGAACACGGTGACGACGACGGGGCCGAACTCGGGCCGCGTGTCGAGCTTGCCAAGCAGAGTCAGCGCGGCCTGAAGCCGCGACACGCCGATCGAGAATCCGGTCGCCGGCACCGGCTCGCCGCGAAAGCGCGAGACGAGACCATCATAGCGGCCACCACCGCCGACCGAGCCGAAGCGGACCGGGCGGCCCTTGTCATCCTTGGTCTCGAGCAGCAATTCGACCTCGTAGACGGGGCCCGTGTAATATTCGAGACCGCGCACCACGGAGGGATCGATCTTGATGCGGTCCGCGCCGTACCCCGACGCCGTCACCAGTTTCGCGATCTCTTCCAGCTCGCTCACGCCGGCCTGACCGACTTCGCTCTTGGCGAGATAGACCTCCGCCGCGGCGATCGCCTCTTTCCAATCGTCGCGCGGTTTGGTGATGGCGAGAACGACGTCAGCCTCCGACGCGCTCAAATTGGCGCCCTTCGTGAAGTCGCCCTTGCCTTCTTCGCCGCCATCCCATCTACCGGGACCGAGCAGTTTGCGAACTTCCTCGGCGGGAAATTTGTCGAGCTTGTCGATCGCGCGCAGCACCGTCAGTCTGCGTGCTGCGTTCTCTTCGCCGCCGAGCCCGATGGCTTCCAGAACGCCGTCGAGCACCTTGCGATTGTTCACCTTGACGACATACGAGCCGCGCGCAATGCCTAGCGCTTCCATCGTGTCCGCGGCCATCATGCAGATCTCCGCGTCCGCCGCCGGCGTGGCCGATCCCACCGTATCCGCATCGAACTGCATGAACTGGCGGAAGCGGCCGGGGCCGGGCTTCTCGTTGCGGAAGACGTAGCCGACGCGGTAGCTGCGGTAGGGCAACACAAGACCGTCGGTCCCGTATCGCTCGCCGACATAGCGGGCGAGCGGCGCGGTCAAATCATAGCGGAGGCTGATCCACTGCTCGTCGTCGTCCTGGAACGAGAACACGCCCTCGTTCGGACGATCCTGGTCGGGCAGGAACTTGCCGAGCGCGTCGGTGTATTCCATCGCCGGCGTTTCCACCGGCTCGAACCCGTAGAGTTCGTACACGGTCCGGATCTTTTCCACCATCTCGCGCGTCGCCCGGATCGCGGCGGGATCGCGATCCTCGAGCCCGCGCGGCAGGCGCGCCTTCAGTTTCTGGGATTTTTTGGGTTTTTCGGCCATGCGCGGCATTTACCAGCCGACGCGTGATGCGGCAACTGCCGGGTAATGGCTTACGGCTGCTCCATCCGCGCCCGGAGCGCGTCGGCATCCGCTTTCGGCAGCGACTTCAGCGTTGGCTTGATGGTTTCGCCGCCGACGATCTTGCCGTTGCGCATGAACATCCAGTCCGAGATGTCGGCTTCAGTGAATTCGACCTTATCGCCTGCCCGCTTGCCGGCCAGATCGCGTGGCTCGTTGGCGAAGAGGCCGGAATAGGCCCCATTGGGTAGCTTCTTCACCTCGGCCATCCAGATGTGCTCACCGCCTTTGCGGGTCGAAAAGTGCACCTTCAGGGCATGCCCTGTCTCCGACGGCTTCGGCGCCTCGTAGGAGGCCCAAAAGGTCGGCAGCGTGCCGCGGGCGCGCGCGATCGCGGTGTTCATCTCCGGATCGGTGGTGCGCACGTCGACGACGGGCGAACGGCCCTCAGCGGAGACGTCCGGCTTGGGGCCGATGGTCAGAATGCCGAATACGGTGATGCCGGTGACCGCGGCAAGAACGACCCATTTCAGGGACTGGGGAAGAGTGGATGTCATGATCGCGATGTCCGGATGACTCGATGTCTGGGTATGCGAGGTCTTGGACTTTGTCGCACGATCATGGTGTCGCGTTCATGGCGAGAAAAGCCAACCAGCGATGCCCTTTTCCCCTCTCCCCTTGTGGGAGAGGGTGGCTCGCCGCGTAGCGGCGAGACGGGTGAGGGGTTCTATCCGCGAGTCCAACTGACCCTTGAACTCGCGGATAGAACCCCTCATCCGGCGCTTCGCGCCACCTTCTCCCACAAGGGGAGAAGGAAGAAGGGCCTCAATCCACCTTCCGGATCCAGTTGTGCGGATCGTTGGTGCGGCCGTACTGGATGTCGACGAGCTGCTTGCGCAGGCCCATGGCGACGGGGCCCGCGGCACCGCCGCTGATCTCGAAATCGCCGCTCACCGAGCGCACCGTGCCGATCGGCGAGATCACGGCGGCGGTGCCGCAGGCAAACGCTTCCTTCAGCTTGCCGCTGGCCGCATCCTTGCGCCACTGGTCGAGCGAGTACGGCTCCTCACGCACGGTCTTGCCGGCGTCTTTGGCCAGCGCAATGATGGAGTCGCGGGTGATGCCGGGCAGGATGGTGCCCAGCGGCGGCGTCGAGAGCGACCCGTCGTCGAACACGAAGAACACATTCATGCCGCCGAGCTCTTCGATGTAGCGGCGCTCGATTGCATCGAGAAAGACGACCTGGTCGCAGCCGTGCTGGATCGCCTCGGCCTGCGCACGCAGGCTTGCGGCATAGTTGCCGCCGCATTTGACGGCGCCGGTGCCGCCGACGGCAGCGCGCGTGTAATTCTCCGACACCCAGATCGAGACCGGCGCGGGGCCGCCCTTGAAGTAGGAGCCGACCGGCGAGGCGATCACCGCGAAAATGTATTCGGACGACGGCTTGACGCCGAGGAAGGTCTCGCTCGCGATCATGAAGGGGCGCAGGTAAAGGCTGCCCTCGCCGCCCGGCATCCAGGCGCGATCGATGCGCACGATTTGCTCGACCGCCTCGATGAAGACGTCTTCAGGGAGCTGCGCCATCGCCATGCGGTCCGCCGAGTCCTTGAAGCGCCGGGCATTGGCATCGGGGCGAAACAGGTTCACGCCGCCGTCGTCGCGCTTGTAGGCCTTGAGGCCTTCAAAAATTTCCTGGGCGTAGTGCAGGACGGCGCCGGCCGGATCGAGCTGGAAATTGGCGCGGGCCTCGACACGCGCCTCGTACCAGCCACCCTTGGCCTGGTTGTAGCGGACCACTGCCATGTGGTCGGTGAAGACCCGCCCGAAACCGGGGTCGACCAGCTTGGCGACCCGATCCTTCTCGGAGGTCGGATTGGATGCGGGCTGGATGTCGAATTTCATGCTCATGTCCTTGCCTCCCGCTGCCGGTAGCGGCGCCGTTGTGGCACCCGCCTGCCCCGATTTGGGCCCGGCTGGCTCGATTGGTTTCTGGCCGGACCGCCGCCAGCCTTGTTACGGCCGGTTTCCGTGGCCAGCATGTCACGGAGGACATGCTTTTGCGGAAGACGGAAGTCCAGTATGTTTTGCCGAAATGCCGTTCGACATCGCACGGTAGATCTGCTCCGGCCGTTGCCGCCTGTCCGGCCCACTGCGGCCGCCTTGCTTCGACGCCCACCCGACGCGAAACGATCTAAAATTTCGTGCGGGCTGATCGTTTTGTAACATTGAGACCAAGATACGTCAATATGCCTGACATAAATTTCGCGACTCCTTCTCAAGACGCAGCCGGGCCGCGGCCGGCCGCAGACGACGGAGGCAATTTGCGCTGGGATATCATCGAACTGCTGTTCTTCGCCTATCGCGATTTTGTCGGCGATCCCGACCAGGAGCTGGAGGCGTTCGGCTTCGGCCGGGCCCATCACCGCGTCATGCACTTTGTCTATCGTTATCCCGGCCTCAAGGTCGCCGACCTCCTCGACGTCCTGCGCATCACCAAGCAATCGCTCGGCCGGGTGCTCAAGCAGCTCCTGGACGAGGGCTATATCGTGCAGAAGACCGGCGACAATGATCGCCGCCAACGCCTGCTGTTTGCGACACCGAAGGGCGAGGCGCTGGTGCAGAAGCTCGCCGGCCTCCAGACCACGCGCATCACCAAGGCGCTTGCCGAGATGGCGCCGCAGGATGCCGAGACCGTCAAGCGCTTCCTGCGCGCGATGATCGACCGCGACGATCCGGACAAGGTGCTCGAGACGATCTTTGCCACCGTCAATCAGGACAAGGAGTGACCGTGCCGCTCGCTGCCACGCTCGCACGCCCGCCGGCACGTCCCGCAGACGATGCCCCGCATCTCCTGCTGGTCGATGACGACCGCCGCATCCGCGATCTGCTCTCGCGCTTCCTTGCCGGCGAAGGTTATCGCGTCTCGACCGCCGCGAGCGCTAGCGATGCCCGTTCCAAGCTTTTGGGCCTGCACTTCGACCTCTTGATCCTGGATGTCATGATGCCCGGCGAGACCGGCTTCGATCTCGCCCGTTTCATCCGGACCTCGTCCTCGGTGCCGATCGTGATGCTGACGGCGCGGCATGAAGCCGAAGCGCGCATCGAGGGCCTGCAGATCGGTGCCGACGATTACGTCGCAAAGCCGTTCGAGCCGCGCGAGCTTGCGCTGCGCATCAACAACATCCTCAAGCGCGCCGCGCCGCCGCCACAGGCCGCTGCGGTCGAGAAGATCGCGTTTGGCCCGTACATCTATCACCTCGACCGCGGCGAATTGCGCCAGGGCGAAGACGTCATTCACCTCACCGACCGCGAGCGCGAGATGCTGCGGATTTTGTCGGAGACACCGGGCGAGACCGTGCCGCGCAGCGCGCTGACCGGCAATGGCAGCGTCAACGAGCGCGCCGTCGACGTGCAGATCAACCGCCTGCGGCGCAAGATCGAGACCGATCCCGCCAATCCGCTGTTCCTCCAGGCCGTGCGCGGCATCGGCTACCGGCTGGTAGCCTCGCCATAAAGAGTGAACCGCCACCGATGAGCACGATCGATACCGGCCTGACGCTTTTGAAGAGCGCCGCCGGCCGCGTCTCCGCCGCCAATGGCTGGATGGGCAATGCGTTCAAGGGCTGGATGCCGACCGGCCTTTATGCGCGTGCGCTGCTGATCATGATCGTGCCGATGGTGATCCTGCAATCGGTGGTCGCCTTCGTGTTCATGGAGCGGCACTGGAACACGGTGACACGCCGCCTGTCGGCCGCGGTGGTGCAGGACATCGCCGCGCTGATCGACGTCTACAAGGGCTACCCGCAAGACAAGGATCGCGACCAGATCCGCCGCATCGCGCAGCAGCGCCTGGGCCTCGTCGTCGATTTCCTCCCGGCCGGCGACATGCCGCCGCCGGGACCAAAGCCGTTCTTCTCGCTGCTCGACCAGACGCTGTCGGTGCAGCTCGGCCGCCAGATCGGGCGCTCCTTCTGGATCGACACGGTCGGCCGCTCCAACCTCGTCGAGATCCGGATCCAGCTCGACGACGCCGTGATGCGCGTGTTCGCACAGCGCAGCGCCGCCTATGCCTCGAACTCGGAGATCTTCCTGTTCTGGATGGTCGGCACGTCCTCGATCCTGCTGATCGTCGCGGTGCTATTCCTGCGCAACCAGATCAAGCCGATCCTGCGACTTGCCGACGCCGCCGAAAGTTTTGGCAAGGGCCGCGAGGCGCCGAATTTCCGCCCGCGTGGCGCGCGCGAGGTGCGGCGCGCGTCGGTCGCCTTCCTCGAAATGAAGTCGCGCATCGAGCGAACGATGGAGCAACGCACCGCGATGCTAGCCGGCGTCAGCCATGATCTGCGCACGATCCTGACGCGGTTCAAGCTCGAGCTGGCGTTGATCGGCGACAGCCCCGAAATGGAGGGCATGCGCAAGGACGTCGACGAGATGTCGATGATGCTCGAGGACTACCTCGCGTTTGCCCGCGGCGATTCCGGCGAGCAGTCGCAGCCGACCGACATGGCCCAGGCGCTCGAGGAGCTGCGCAGCGACGCCGAGCGCCACGGCCACACGGCGACCGTTGCGTTCAACGGGCTGCCCGTGGTCACGGTGAAGCCGGCCTCATTCAAGCGCGGCCTCGCCAACCTCGTCACCAACGCCGCCCGCTACGGCAAGAGCATCGCCATCACCGGCCAGCGCGATCACCGTTATTTGACCGTGACGGTGGACGATGACGGGCCGGGCATTCCCGCCCATCTGCGCGAAGAGGTGTTCAAGCCGTTCCTGCGGCTCGACAACGCCCGCAACCAGGACGAAGGCGGCACAGGTCTTGGCCTCGCGATCGCCCGCGACATCGCCCGCTCGCACGGCGGCGACATCACGCTTGGCGACAGTCCGATGGGCGGATTAAGGGCGAGCGTGCGGATACCGGTGTAGCTGCCTCTTCCCTTCTCCCCCTGTGGGAGAAGGTGGCGCGAAGCGCCGGATGAGGGGTCTCTCTCCGCGAATTCAAAGCGAAAAGAGTCACACGCGGAGACAAACCCCTCACCCGTCTCGCCGCTGCGCGGCGAGCCACCCTCTCCCACAAGGGGAGAGGGGAAGAGCCTTACTTCGGCAGCAGCGCCTTCAGCTTGTCCATGTCACGCACGTTCATCTTGAAGCCGCCGGGCATCACGATGTCGCCGGGCTTCTGGTCCGGCTTGCAGGCTCCCAGCCATTTCGCTTCGAGCTGCACGGTCGTGTCGCGGCCTGCCGCGCCGGCGGCGCCGCCTTGCGCGTGCGACGACGTCTTCACCGTATAGGCCGAATTGAAATCGCCGGTGATCTCAGCATGCGAAGTCGTGCTGATGCCGGCGACATTGCACTCGGAATCGCTGACATAGCCGGTCGCGGTCTTCTTGATGTCCTGCTTGGCGCAGATCTGCTTGGCCATCGGCGAGACGTTGTTGTTCATTTCCTTGTCGACGGTCTCGTCGGTGCAGTGCTGCATGGTCATCTCGGGCACCGGCGTGCCGGTCCGGACCATCTTCAATTCCCACAGCCCTGCCTTACGCACCGGCAGGTCGTCAGCGCGAGCGCTGCCTGCCGACAACACGAGGCAAAGGGCGGAGCCGAGCAAAGCGAGTTTGCGCGTCATGTGGGAAGTTCCCGGCTGAGAGGTAGCGGCGTGCGAAAGCGCCTCAGTAGAGCGTGCGGATCGGCTGGTCGGCGGCGCCATAGGGCACCCAGCGGCAGGAGAACGAGATGTAGCCGCCCTCATAGGCCTGCACCGCCAGGAATTTGGCGACTTTGCCATAGCGCGCGCAGTGATCGACCGCGACCTGCCGCGCATCGACCTGGGTTGCCATCGAATAGGCGATGATGCCGCCGGTGTCGTTGCCCTTGAACGGAGGCACCGGAAGCAGATCGGCATGCGCCGACTGGCTCGCCATCATACCCAAGGCAAGTAGGCCCGCGGCCGCAATGATTCGCATTCCCGTCACTCCGATTGGTTGGCGGCAGTTTACGGTGTCGGCGCGGCGGTGGAAAGAACGGATGGCCGGTCCAACGCAGCATTGCGGTCAACTCGTCGGCAAGTGTTGCCGCGCTGCACTTGACCTCCCCCGGCCTTCACGGCACCGTCCGACCCTTGCAGATCATGCTGTCTGGATCATCCATGCGCGCCTCGACCTTCCTGAAATCGCTCCGCTTTGCCGCCGTGCTCGGCCTCCTGTTCGGGGCGCTGTCGCTCGGCGAGGCCAGGGCCGCCAATCCGCTGGAGCTGAATTTCTGGCTGAGCGGGCCGCGCTATGACGGCAACGTCTCCGAGTGCGACAGGGCGCTGCCGACGATCGCGACCCAGTTCTGGGAGAAAGAAAGCGCGTTCTGGAATTCTTCGTTGAAGATCACCGGCTTCGCCGCAGTTCACGAGACCGCGTTCCGGCCTTGGGCATCCGACAACATCCCGCGCCGCTATTGCACCGGCGAGGCCATGCTCACGGACGGCAAGATGCGCAAGGTGCATTTCTCGATCGTGGAGGATGGCGGCTTCGCCGGCTACGGCCAAGGCGTCGAATGGTGCGTGGTCGGGCTCGACCGCAACTGGGCCTACAACCCGGCCTGCCGCGCCGCCAAACAGTAATTGAAACGTTCTGATCCGGACCGATCAGGCGGCCGAACGACGGTCACCCGCATTTTGTTCTTGAAATGTTCTTATCGCCTGCTAGGCTTGTCTGCACAGTCTAGTTGAGGGGCGTCGCCATGTTTCATTCCAGATTGCATTCGTTCTCCCGCCTGATGATCTCGCTGACGCTTGCGGCCGGGCTGGCTGCGCTGGCCGATGGCGCAAAGGCCCAGGACAAGCGGCAGAACACGCCCGGCGAATTCGATTTTTATGTGCTGTCACTGTCTTGGTCGCCCTCTTTCTGCGAGGAGGCGGCGGAGCGCGGCGGCCGCTCGCAGACCCAGTGCAGCGGACGGCCCTACGCTTTCGTGGTGCATGGTTTGTGGCCGCAATATGAGAGCGGATTTCCGGAATATTGCCAGCGGCCCTCGCCGCGGCTGAACCGCAGCATCGTCTCCTCCATGCTCGATCTGATGCCGGCGCCGGGGCTGATCTTCAATGAGTGGGACAAGCACGGCACCTGCTCGGGGCTCGCTGACCGCAGCTATTTCGAGACGATCCGCAAGGCGCGCGCCGCGATCAAGATTCCAGCCGAATATCTCGATCTATCGCAGGCCAAGACCGTGGCGCCGGCGGAGGTGGAGGAAGCCTTCATCAAGGCCAATCCGGGCCTCAGCAATGCCGCCGTCTCGATCACCTGCAACCGGACGCGGCTATCGGAAGTCCGCATCTGCCTCAGCAAGGACCTGCAATTCCGCGCCTGCGAGGAGATCGACCGCCGCGCCTGCCGCCGCGACCAGGTGACGATGCCGCCGATCCGGGGTGGCTAGCCCAGGCGTCGTGCCTCTTTGCTCGGGCCGTCACGTGGCGTAGTGCTCTTGCATGAATTACCGCCACGCCTTCCATGCCGGCAACTTCGCCGATGTCATCAAGCACATCGTGCTGACGCGCATCATCACCTATCTCCAGGACAAGCCGGGTGCGTTCCGCGTCATCGACACCCATGCCGGCGCTGGCCTCTACGATCTCGAAAGCGACGAAGCGCGCCGGGGCGGCGAGTGGCTGACGGGCATTGCGCGGCTGATGCAGGCGCGGTTGTCGAACGACGCCATGGCGCTGACCAAGCCCTATCTCGACATCGTCCGCGCCTTCAATCCGAAGGGCGAGCTCAAGGCCTATCCGGGCTCGCCGCTGATCGCACGCGGCCTGCTGAGGCCGCAGGACCGCCTCTTGCTCTGCGAGCTCGAGCCGAAGGCGCGCAAGGCGCTGATCGGCGTACTGCGCCGCGACGAACAGGCCCGCGTGGTCGACCTCGACGGCTGGATGGCGCTGCCGGCTTTCGTGCCGCCGAAGGAACGGCGTGGGCTCGTTCTGATCGACCCGCCCTTCGAGGCAAAGGACGAGTTCGAAAAGCTCGCAGAGGCCTTCTCGGCGGCTTTCGCGAAATGGCCGACCGGTATCTATGTAATCTGGTATCCCGCCAAGAGCCGACGCGCCACCGACACGCTGGTGCAATCAGTGGCGCGGCTCGCAGCCGCAGCAAAACCGCCGGGAAAATGCCTGCGCCTCGAATTCAGCGTGGCGCCGCAAGCCGACGGCGCAGCCCTCACCTCCAGCGGGCTCTTGATCGTCAATCCCCCTTACACGCTGCACGGCGAACTCAAGACGATCCTGCCGGAGCTGGAAATGCCGCTCGGCCAGGGTGGCGCTGCCAGATTCCGGTTAGAGGTGCCGAGACCGTAACACTCCGGCATTCTTGGGAAAAATATGCAGGAGCGGTAGTCAATCTGCAGAGAACCGTATTATGCTGTTGCAGTGACTGGCTTTACGTTCCGCTTCCGCGAATGGTTGCGGCGGAGTGAAGGCCTAAGAAAGATCCAGTCGGACCGAATGGTCTGCCGAAGGATGGCCAGCTCCCGGGCTTCGTAAGGCCCGGTCATGTCGTGACGCGCGTCTGCGTCACGACGGAGGAGCAATGAGGGGGAGTTTCCCGATGGCCATGACGGGAACGGTCAAGTTTTTCAACGGTGAGCGCGGCTACGGATTCATCAAACCGGACGACGGGGGCCGCGACGTCTTCGTACATATTACTGCTGTGGAGCGGGCCGGACTGAAGGACCTTGCCGAAGGACAGCGTATTACTTTCGAAGTCGAACCGGACAAGAAGGGCAAGGGGCCGAAGGCGGTCGATTTGGTCATCCTTCCCTAGCGAGCCAAGCGTCAAAAAAATCCCGGCCGCAAGCGGCCGGGAGGTTGGTCCGGTATTTTCTTCTTTAGCTATCAGAAGTGATAGTTCACGCCTGCGCGCACAACGCTGGCGCTATAGCCGTTTGACACGCCCGTAATCGCGAACTGACTCGTCGAGAGATCGATATAGAGATATTCGAGCTTGGCGCTCCAGTTCGGCGCGAACATAACTTCCGCGCCGGCACCGATGGTCCAGCCGGCGCTGGTGTGCGACTCGGTCCAGCCGAACGTCTGCGCGCGCAGCTCGCCGAAGGCGAGGCCCGCCGTGCCGTAGAACAGCACGTTGCTGAAGGCGTAGCCGGCGCGGCCGCGCAGGGTTCCGAACCACGGATTGGAGAACTTCCACGGCGCGAAGGTGTCGTCGGCACCGGCGGCCTGGATGTCGCCCTCGACGCCGAACACCCATGGGCCGTTCTGGAAATTGTAGCCGGCCTGAACGCCGCCGACGAAGCCCGACGGTTTTGCGGGATTGTTGTTCACCGAACCCCATTCATAGCCAAGATTGCCACCGAGATACGGACCGGCCCAGCTATAGGCGTTGAGCGGCTGATTGACCGTGTAGGGCGCTCGCTGCCCGTAATTGAGATCGGCGGCCTCTGCCGAAGCCGTCCAGCCGACTGCAGCCAATGCGGCTGCGCCCACAACGAGCCTCTTCATCACACACTCCAACGCAACTCCCGTCACCGCTGCGATGCCCGCGTCGCCGCGCGAGGCAAAACCGCATGGTTACGGAACCACCATTTTTCGCGTAAGATTTATCGAGAGTTTTAAGTTAAAGGCCTGTTAAGCCGGGTTACTGCGCTGTTAACAGGCTTAAGCAAGCGTTACCGGGAACTGCGCCGCCATCCTGTGCGTGCCGCTCGGCCGGAACTTCAAATCGACACCCGCAGCGCTTAAATTCGCACCATGGTTCACGATTCCCCCGACAATCCGGACGACGCACGCGTACGCAAACCCGTGCGCGGCAACGCACCCGACGTCCCTCCCCAGGAAACGGAAGCCGCGCCGCCGGACCTCGATCCCGCCACTGCGAATGGCGACGACGAGGACGATGCGCGGCTGCCGGACATCCTGGAAGAGAGCGGCACCGTCGGCGAAGAGCCGCTGGCGACCGGCCACGAGGCGATCGAACGCGCGGTGCGCCTCGCCCCCACCTCGCCCGGCGTCTACCGCATGCTCAATGCGAATGCCGACGTGCTCTATGTCGGCAAGGCCAAGAACGTCAAAAAGCGCCTGTCGAACTATGCGCGCCAGAGTGCGCCGCAGCCGGCGCGCATCCTGCGCATGATCGCCGCCACGGTGACCGTGGAAATCATCTCGACCCACACCGAGACCGAAGCCCTGCTGCTGGAGGCCAACCTCATCAAGCAGCTTCGGCCGCGCTTCAACGTGCAGCTGCGCGACGACAAGTCGTTTCCCTATATCCTGATCACGGGCGACCATTGGGCGCCGCAGATCCTGAAGCATCGCGGCGCGCAGACGCGGCCGGGTCGCTATTTCGGCCCGTTCGCCTCCGCCGGCGCCGTCAACCGCACCATCACCGCACTTCAGCGCGCGTTCCTGATCCGCTCCTGCACGGATTCCTTCTTCGAGAGTCGCTCGCGGCCCTGCCTGCTCTACCAGATCCGCCGTTGCGCCGGCCCCTGCACCCGCGAGATCGACTTCCCCGGCTACACGACCCTGGTGCGCGAGGCGAGCGACTTCCTGTCCGGCAGGAGCCATGCGGTGAAGCAGGAGCTTGCCGCGGAGATGGAGAAGGCCTCCGGCGAGCTCGAATTCGAGAGCGCCGCGCTCTACCGCGACCGCCTCGCTGCGCTGTCCGCGATCCAGTCGCAGCAGGGCATCAATCCGCGCACGGTGGAAGAAGCCGACGTGTTCGCCATCCACCAGGAGGGCGGCTTCTCCTGCGTCGAGGTGTTCTTCTTCCGCACCGGGCAGAACTGGGGCAACCGCGCCTATTTCCCGCGCGCGGAGAAGACCTATACGCCGGAAGAGGTGCTCGGCTCCTTCCTCGCCCAGTTCTATGACGACAAGCCGCCGCCGAGGAATATCCTGCTCTCGCACGAGATCGAGGAGAGCGAGCTGCTCGCCAACGCGCTGTCGATCAAGGCCGGCCGCAAGGTCGAAGTGTCCATGCCGAAGCGCGGCGAGAAGAAGGAGCTCGTCACCCACGCGCTCACCAACGCGCGCGAGGCCCTGGGCCGCAAGCTCGCGGACACCGCGACGCAGAGCCGCCTGTTGGACGCCATGGCCACGACCCTGAGCCTGACGCATGCGCCGAAGCGGATCGAGGTCTACGACAACAGCCACATCCAGGGCACCAACGCAGTCGGCGCCATGATCGTCGCCGGCCCGGACGGTTTTGTGAAAAACCAGTACCGCAAGTTCAACATCAAGTCGGAGGGCCTGACGCCCGGCGACGATTACGGGATGATGCGCGAGGTGCTCGAACGCCGTTTCAAGCGCTTGATCAATCCACCCGAGGACAATGCGGCCAAAGCCAAGGACGACGACTTCCCGCAATGGCCCGATCTCGTGATCATCGATGGCGGCCGCGGCCAGCTCAACGCGGTCCGGGACATCTTTGCAAATCTCGGCCTGACCCAGGTGGCGCTGATGTCGGTGGCCAAGGGGCCGGACCGGGATGCCGGCCGCGAGACCCTGTTCATGCCGGAGCGCGAGGCGATCAAGCTGGAGCCGCGCGACCCCGTGCTCTATTTCATCCAGCGGCTGCGGGACGAGGCGCACCGTTTCGTCATCGGCTCGCACCGCAAGCTGCGCAAGAAGGACATCCGCGAGGCCGGCTTGCAGGAGATTCCTGGCATCGGTCCGTCACGCAAACGTGCCTTGCTGCATCATTTCGGAACCCTGAAGGAGATCGAACGGGCCTCGATCACCGATCTCGGTAAGGTTCCGGGGGTGAGCGCCGAGAGCGCCCGCAGGATTTTCGAGTATTTCCATCCCCAGCCGGGGTGAAATAAAAGGGGGGCCGCGGTCATATGGTCGTCGCATCCCGCACCCCATTTGGGGAGCGGAACGGTTGACCTTCAGGCTGCAGCGGTATTGGTAGGACGGATGAACATCGCCACGACACGAGGGACGACCAGCCGCGCGATGTCCCTCCCGAACATCCTGACCTACGGCCGGATCGCCGCGATCCCGGTCGTGGTCGGGTGCATCTACGCACAGTCGATCATGGACGGCCCGCTGTGGCTGCGCTGGGTCGCCGTCGCCATTTTTATCGCGGCTGCGGTCACCGATTACCTCGACGGCTATTACGCACGGATCTGGAATCAGCAATCGGCGTTCGGCCGCATGCTCGATCCGATCGCCGACAAGCTTCTGGTCGCCTCGTGCCTGCTGATGCTGGCCGCCGACGGCATCATTCACGGCTGGTCGCTGTGGGCCGCCATCGTGATCCTGTGCCGCGAGATCCTGGTCTCGGGCCTGCGCGAATATCTTGCCGCGCTGCGTGTCAGCGTGCCCGTGACCAAGCTTGCGAAATGGAAGACGACGGTTCAGCTCATCGCCATCGGCTTCCTGCTGGCTGGTCCGGCCGGCGATGAGGTCGTGCCCATGGTCTCGATGATCGGGCTGGCGCTGCTCTGGGCCTCGGCGATCCTCACCATGTACACCGGCTACGACTATTTCGGCGCCGGCATCCATCACCTCATCAAGGAGGATGAGGGATGAAGGTGAAGTACTTCGCCTGGGTGCGCGAGCGCATCGGCAAGGCCGAGGAGACGATCGAGCCGCCTGCGACCGTGCGCACCGTGGAAGAGCTGATCGCCTGGCTGTCCGGCCAAGGCGAAGCCTACGCCTATGCGTTCGAGAAGCCGAAGGTGATCCGCACCGCGATCGACCATGCCCACGTCAAGTCGGACGCCGCGATCGCGGGCGCTCGCGAGATCGCGTTCTTCCCGCCGATGACCGGCGGCTAGGCCATGCCCGTCACCACCTGCCCCGTCACCATCCGTATCCAGCAAGACGATTTCGACATCGCACGCGAGATCGCGGTGCTGACCGGGAACCGCACCGACATCGGTGCGGTCGTGAGTTTTTCCGGCATCTGCCGCAGCGACGAAGACAGCGCGAAGATCGCCGCGCTCTCGCTGGAGCATTATCCCGGCATGGCCGAGGAAGAGATCAGGCGCCATGCCGACGAGGCCATCTCGCGCTGGCCTCTCAGCGGCGTCACGGTGATCCATCGCGTCGGCCGTTTCATGCCCGGCCAGAACATCGTGCTGGTGCTGACCGCCTCGCAGCACCGCCAGGCAGCGTTCCAGGCAGCCGAGTTCCTGATGGATTATCTCAAGACCAACGCGCCGTTCTGGAAGAAGGAAGAGAGCGCCACCGGCACCGGCTGGGTCGAGGCCCAGGCCCGCGACGACGAAGCCGCCGCACGCTGGACCCGATCCTGATGGCAACAACATCCAAAAAGGCCGTGCGCGGCCACGCCGCGCCAAAGCTCGCGAAGGTGGGCCGCCGCGAGCTTCTCACGCTGATCGATTTCGTCCGCTATGCAGTGAGCCGCTTCAATGAGGCCAAGCTCGCCTTTGCCCATGGCACGCCCGATCCGGTCGCGGAAGCGGCTTTCCTGGTCTGTGAAGCCCTGCATCTGCATCCCGAGCAGTTCGAGATTTTTGCCAACGCGCGCGTCACGACCGCCGAGGGCAGGACCATCATCGATCTCGTTCATCAGCGCGTCACCACGCGCAAACCGGCCGCGTATCTCGTCAACAAGATCTACATGCGCGGCCTGCCGTTTTATGTCGACGAGCGCGTCATCGTTCCGCGCTCCTTCATCGGTGAACTCTTGGAGTCGCATTTCGGCGGCGACGGCGAAGCCGGCTCGCTGATCGACGATTCCAGCGCCGTCGAGCGCGTGCTCGATCTCTGCACGGGATCGGGATGCCTCGCGATCCTCGCCGCGCATCATTTCCCGAACGCCACGATCGATGCCGTCGATATCTCGAAGGGCGCGATCGACGTCGCCAGACGAAATGTCGGCGAATACGGGCTCGATGGCCGGATCAGCCTGCATCGCGGCGACCTGTTCGCCCCACTCGGTAACACCAAATACGACCTGATCATCACCAACCCGCCTTATGTCGACGCCGAAGGCATGGCGGCGCTGCCGCCCGAGTGCCGGGCCGAGCCGAAGCTCGCCTTCGACGGCGGCGCCGACGGTCTCGATGTGGTGCGCCGGATCCTGCGCGATGCGCCCGGCCATTTGACGCCGCATGGCGGGCTGATCTGCGAGATCGGCCGCGGCCGCGAATTGGTTGACGAGGCCTTTCCTGAATTGCCGCTGCTCTGGCTCGACACCGAGGACTCCGAGGGCGAAGTGTTCTGGATCGCGGCAGCCGATCTCGGCTGATCCATCACGGCGGGCAGACCTCGTCGGAACAAGTCAAATACCGCCACGTTCATCCCCCGACGAATTTTCTCGCACTCGGAGGATAACTGCATGCTTGCGCCATCGGGCGAATTGCTGCGCGCCGGCGTCGCGCTCAAGCTCAACCATCTCAAGCGCGCCGCCCAGTCCTATGCCCGCGACCGGAGCAACCAGGCCACAGGGCGCATGACGTCGTACGCGGCTGCGGCCGGACTGCTCGCGGTTGCGGGCTTGTTCGTCGTCGCAGCCTTCTTCGTCGGCCTGATCGCCCTGTACCGCTGGATTGCAATCCATTACGGGCAATTCTGGGGGTTCGGCGCCGTCGGCGCTGTGCTCCTGGTCCTGGCCGCCGCCTGCGCCGGCGTGGCCATGGCCCAGATGAAGCGCAAGACCAAGCCGATCGTGCCGCTCGCCAGCCGCCTACGGGTGGCTATCGCCACCCCGCGCATCCCGCGCGGAACGGTGAAGGAGGCGGTGAAAGAGGTCGCGACGACAATTCCCCTGGCGCCGCTCGCGCCGGGCGAACGAGGACATGAGTCAGGACATGGCGGCAGCACGTGGCCGGCTCGGTCCAACCGGCCCGTGCAACTCGGGCTGATGCTCGCGGCCGTTGGGCTGGTCGGGATCACGGCCGCGCGCAGGCGGCGTCACGGCCACGGAGCGGATACCTGAAAATGCGTATGCGGCGCGCCGAGCAATTCGACAGCTGGCTGTTAGTCGCAGCCACGACCGTGTTCGTGCTCACCGCGGAACGGTATTTCCAGGATTCTGGCCTGATCCGGCCGGGACCTCCGCAAGACCACCGCAACGGCGAGGCGAATTCGCCGGAAACGAGCCCGACGGGCGCAGCCTCGCAGCCCGGCCGCGGCCGCCGCGCGAAAAGCCCGTTCGCGATCCCGTGGGCAGGCTGGAAGGACATCCTCTGGCGCACCTATCAGCGCATCGACGAGGATCGCCTGCTCGCGACCGCCGGCGGCGTCGTCTTTTTCGGACTGCTCGCGATCTTTCCCGCTATCACGGCGCTGGTTTCATTCTATGGCCTGTTCGCCGATCCCTCGACGATCAGTTCCAACCTGCAATCGCTCGCGATGATGCTGCCCGAGGGCGCGTTCCAGATCGTCGAGGACCAGGTGGCGCGCGTCGTGTCGAACGGCGGCGCGACCCTTGGTTTCACTTTCCTGTTTGGACTCGTGCTCGCGATCTGGAGCGCCAATGCCGGCGTCAAAGCCATCTTCGACGCCCTCAACGTCGCCTATGAGGAGCGTGAAAAGCGCAGCTTCATCCGGCTGAACACGGTCTCGCTGGCTTTCACGGTCGGTGGCATCGTTGCCCTGCTGCTGATGGTGGGCGCCGTCGTCGCCTTCCCGCTCGCGCTCAACCACCTCGGCATGGCGCCCGAAAGCAAGCTGATCGTGGCGCTGGCGCGATGGCCGGTGCTGTTCGTCATTCTCCTTGCGGCGCTCGCCGTCCTCTACCGCTTCGCGCCCAGCCGCGACGCCCCGCGCTGGCAATGGCTGAGCCCCGGCGCTGTGACGGCCGCGATCCTCTGGATCGCCGGCTCGGCGCTGCTGTCCTGGTATCTGTCCGAATTCGCAAATTACAACGCGACCTACGGCTCGCTCGGCGCTGCGATCGGCTTGATGATGTGGATGTGGATGTCGGCCATCGTCATCATGTTCGGGGCTGAGCTGAATTCGGAGATCGAACGGCAGACCTTGCGCGACACGACCACCGGGCCGCCCAAGCCGCTAGGCACCCGCGAGGCCGTCTCGGCCGACACGGTCGGCGCCGCGGCGCCGTCCTGACTCTGCGATTGGGCCGCTATCCCCTCGAATCAACAATGATGTTAAGGTCATGCCGCTTGGGGGAGCATGCGGCGTGACGGGTTCGAAACGCCACCCGTGTTTTCCCGGTCAGGCAGTCAGCTCTTGAGGCGTAACGCGCGGCATGATTCGTATTTCGACGATCTTCATCGCGATCTGCATGGTTCTGGTCGCCGCCTCGCTCGGGCTCCTGCTCTACGCGGTCGCCGGCATCAGCGGAACCGAATCCGCGATCGTGGCGCTGACGGCGCTGACCTTCCTGATCCTCTACAATGCAGTGTCGATGCGACTGCGCGACCGCAGCGACGTCGGCGGCCAGATCGCCGATCTTTCGCGCGGCACCGCCGACCTCGCCCGTCAGGTCGCCGAATTCGGCCGCCGGCTCGCCACGATCGAAGCACGCATCGCCTCTTCCAATTCGGCCAACTCCGACCGCATCCAGTCGGTGGTCGGCGAGATCAACGAACTCGGCGGACTGGTCAGGCAACTCGCCACCACCGTGTCGGCCCATGAGGATCTGATGGCCGGCAACGCGCCAGTGTCGGCCCCCGCGCCGGTCGCAAGGCAGGAGCCGGACGCGCCGCTCGACCTGATGGCCACGTTCGAGGAGGAACGGCCGGCTGCCCCGGCGCCCGCGCCGCCGCCAATGCGGCCGGCAGCACCGGCGATCCAGACCCAGACCGCCAATCCGGTTCAGACCGCCAACGGCCGCAACCAGACCCAATTGCTGGCGACGCTCCGCAACGCGATCGACGAGAACCGCATCGACATCTTCCTCCAGCCGATGGTGTCGCTGCCGCAGCGCAAGGTCCGGTTCTACGAGGCCGTGACGCGCCTGCGCGACGAGCGTGACCAGCTGGTCGCGGCCGAGGAGTTCATCAGCATCGCGGAGGCCTCCGGGTTGATCGGGCGCATCGACAACATGGTCATGCTGCGCTGCGTGCAGGTGCTGCGGCGCCTGATGGTACGCAACAAGGAAGTCGGCGTGTTCTGCAACGTCGCGGCTTCCACGCTCGGCAATTCCACGACCTTCGCGCAATACCTCGATTTCCTCGAAGCCAATCGGGCGCTGGCGCCCTCGCTGGTGCTGGAATTCAAGCAATCCACCTTCCGCAATCTCGGCCCGGCCGAAACCGAGAATCTCGCGGCGCTCGCCCAGCGCGGCTTCCGTTTCTCGATCGACCATGTCACCGATTTGCGCATCGAACCGCGCGAGCTCGCCGATCGCGGCGTGCGCTTCATCAAGGTGCCGGCCTCGCTCCTGCTCGACCCCAGGCAGGCTTCGGCCTCGGACATCCACCCGTCCGATCTCTCCGACCTGCTCGGCCGCTTCGGCATCGATCTGATCGCCGAGCGAATCGAGGGCGAGCGCGCCGTGATCGACCTGCTCGATTATGACGTGCGGTTCGGCCAGGGGTTCCTGTTCGCGCCGCCCCGGCCATTGCGGCCGGAGGGGTCATCTGCTACCGCCGCGCCGAACCAGGCACAGGACATTCAGGGATCCAATGGCTCCGGCATATCCAGCTCAGGCGCGACGTCGGCTGCGTCTGCGCCACAGCGCGTCACCGGCAACGCCGCGCTCGCGCGACGTATCTGATCGGCCGCACGCATCATGACCACACTGCATTTCGCCGAAAGCCTGCGTGAACTCGTGGCGGGCGTGGACGTCGTGCTCAGCGACATCTGGGGCGTGGTCCATAACGGTCTTGAATCCTTCCCCGAAGCCTGCGAGGCGCTGCACACCTACCGCAGCCGCGGCGGTACGGTCATCCTGATCACCAACGCGCCGCGCCCGGCCGACTCCGTGCAGCGGCAATTGCGCAAGCTCGGCGTCGCCGACGAGACCTATGACGCGATCGTGTCTTCAGGCGACCTGACGCGGCTCTATGTCGCCGACCATCCCGGCCGCAAGATGTTCTGGCTCGGCCCCGAGCGCGACAACTCGATCTATCGCGGCCTCGATGCGGTGACCGCGCCGCTGGAAGAGGCGGATTACATCGTCTGCACCGGCCTCTATGACGACGAGACCGAGACGGCGGAAGACTATCGCGGCATGATGCTGAAGGCGCGCGAGCGCAAGCTGACGCTGGTTTGTGCCAACCCCGACATCGTGGTGGAACGCGGCGACCGCCTGATCTATTGCGCCGGCGCGATCGCGGAGCTCTATCGCGAGCTCGGCGGCGAGGTGATCTTCTACGGCAAGCCGCACCGGCCGATCTACGAGCGCGCGATGGCGCTCGCCGGCGAACGCCAAGGCCACCAGATCGACCGCAAAAAGGTGCTCGCGATCGGCGATTCCGTCCGGACCGACCTCACCGGCGCGCGCGAGTTCGGCATCGATTGCCTGTTCGTGACCCGCGGCATCCATGCCGAGGAGTTCGAGGGTCTCGACCAGCTCGACCCGGCGTCGGTGCTGGAATTGTTCGGCCATCCCCCGAAGGCGCTGATGCGCGAACTGAAGTGGTAGCGAGTTGATCGTCATTCCCGGTTGATGTGGGGCGTCGATTCCGGAACGACGAACCCGACGCAGAAAGCCCGGGACAATCGCCCGGGCTTTCCGAATTCAACTGATGGCTTCGATCGCGCCTTACGCGCTCGCCATGTCCGGGAAGACCGCCTCGATCTTGGTCTTCAGCGTCGCCGCGTTGAACGGCTTGACGATGTAGTTGTTCACGCCGGCCTTCTTGGCCGCGATCACGTTCTCGGTCTTTGATTCGGCCGTGATCATGATGAAGGGCGTGGTGGCGAGGTTCGGATCCGCGCGCACTTCGCGCAGCAGGTCGTAACCCGTCATCGGCTCCATGTTCCAGTCGGAAATCACGAGCCCGTACTTCTTGCCACGCATCTTGTTCAGCGCTGCCGAACCGTCGCTTGCATCATCGATATTCTCGAAGCCAAGCTGCTTCAGGAGGTTCCTGATGATACGGATCATGGTGCTGTAGTCGTCAACCACCAGAACCGACATCGACAAATCAACCGCCATCTCGACTCCCCCAACGCAAACCCAGGAAATATTACGATCGGACCTGCCGGGCCGGAGCCCCGCGGTTCCACGCCCAAGGACTAGCACCAAGGCGTTAAACAGCGCGTTAACTGGGAACGCCCCCGGTGGACTGAAATCGCACTCGATGCGGCCGCCCCCTCCTGCTTGACTTCATCCGGCCCGTCGCGCCACGGTCCCGGCCGGTCCCGCCGGTTCGAGATTCCCCTGATGGCCCCGCATTTTACCGTTATCCGCGACACCACGCCGGACTCCGCCATTGCAAGGGGTGCCGTGGTCGCCATGGGCAATTTCGACGGCGTTCATCTCGGCCATCGCGCCGTAATCGCTGCGGCGCTGGAAATGGGCCGGCTACATGGCCGCCCTGCGCTGGCATTGACCTTCGAGCCGCATCCGCGCCGGTTTTTCAGCCCCAACACCCCGCAATTCCGCCTGACGGACGAGCGTGCCAAGCTGCGGCTTCTGGCCGGCACCGGACTTGACGGCGCCGTGGTCATGACCTTCGACAAGTCCCGCGCCGGGACCAGCGCGCAAGACTTCATTCACCACGACCTGATCGGGCGCCTGGGCATCGGCGGAATCGCCGTCGGCTACGACTTCCACTTCGGCAAGGGTCGGGTCGGCTCGCCGAGCCTCCTCGTCAACGAGGCGCCCCGGCTCGGCATCGAGGTCGACGTGCAGCCGCATGTCGATATCGACGAGCGGCCGGTCTCGTCCAGCGCGATCCGAATCGCGCTCGCCGAAGGCCAACTCGACGAGGCCACGGCCATGCTCGGCGCGCCCTGGTTTATCACCGGCGAGGTCATCCACGGAGAGAAGCGCGGCCGCGACCTCGGTTATCCCACCGCCAATATCCGCCTTGATGCCAATTGCGGCCTCAAGCACGGCATCTATGCGGTGCGGGTCGGCCGCGGCGCGGAGCGGCTGGATGGGGTCGCAAGCTTCGGCCGCCGCCCGACGTTCGACAATGGTGCGCCGCTGCTGGAAATCTTCCTGTTCGACTTCAAGGGGGATCTCTACGGGCAGACGCTCGACTGCGCCTTTATCGGCTTCATCCGCGAGGAGCTGAAATTCGAGGGCCTGGATGCCCTGATCCGCCAGATGGACAACGATTCCGCCCGCGCCCGCGCCATGCTCGCCGCCGCCCCGGACGCGTTTCCGCGGCTTGGCGTCATCGATTGAGGCCGGAAACCGGCCCGCCGAACCTTTTGCGCTTCCCCCGCCCCCCTGCTATGGAGAGCCCATGTTTGCGCGGCGCATCATAGGGATTAGCGGCCCGGCTTCCGCCTGAGCCTTCGGCTCGGCGCAAGACCGGGATGTCGTCGTTTCACCCGCGATTCCGCATCGCCATCCGTTCCCGCGCCCTTCCGAGCCAGTCAGCCTCATGTCCGACAAGCCACAAAAGTCCCAAAAATCCGAAGCCAAAGACTATTCGAAAACCCTGTTCCTGCCGCAGACCGAATTCCCGATGCGGGCCGGCCTGCCGCAGCGCGAGCCGGAGCTGCTGAAATACTGGAACGACATCGGCCTTTACGACAAGCTCCGCCAGGAAGCCCAGGGCCGCGCCAAATTCGTGCTGCATGACGGCCCGCCCTACGCCAATGGCAACATCCATATCGGGCACGCGCTGAACAAGATCCTCAAGGACGTCGTGACCAAGAGCCAGCAGATGCTCGGCTTCGACTCCAACTACGTGCCCGGTTGGGACTGCCACGGCCTGCCGATCGAATGGAAGATCGAGGAAGAGAACTACCGTTCCAAGGGCAAGCAGAAGCCCGACTTCCGCGACTCCGCTGCGATGGTGGCGTTCCGCAAGGAATGCCGCGCCTATGCGACACACTGGATCAACGTGCAGCGCGAGGAATTCAAGCGGCTCGGCATCATCGGCGACTGGGATCATCCCTATCAGACGATGAGCTATCCCGCCGAAGCGCAGATCGCCCGCGAGCTGATGAAGTTCGCCGCCAACGGCACGCTGTATCGCGGCTCCAAGCCGGTGATGTGGAGCGTGGTCGAGAAGACCGCCCTCGCCGAGGCCGAGGTCGAGTACGAGGACTACACATCCGACATGGTATGGGTGAAGTTTCCCGTCACGTCCCCGGCACATGGTGCGCTCGCCAATGCATCGGTCGTGATCTGGACCACCACGCCCTGGACGCTGCCCGGCAATCGCGCGATCTCGTTCTCACCGAAGATCGCCTACGGCCTCTACAAGGTGACGGATGCGGCCGCGGACAATTGGGCGAAGACCGGCGATCTCCTGATCCTGGCCGATGCGCTTGCAGCAGAGGTGTTCAAGCAGGCGCGCGTCACGGCCTATGAGAAGCTGCGCGACATTCCCGGCGATACGCTGGACGCCGTGGAGTGCGCCCATCCCTTGCGCGGCCTCGATGGCGGTTACGCGTTTATCGTGCCGCTGCTCGCCGGCGAGCATGTCACCGACGATACCGGCACCGGTTTCGTGCACACCGCGCCGAGCCACGGCCGCGAGGATTTCGACGTCTGGATGGCCAATACCCGCGAGCTCGATGAGCGCGGCATCTCGACCGCGACCCCCTACACTGTCGACGAGAACGGCGCCTATACCGCGCAGGCCCCCGGCTTCACCGGCAAGCGCGTGCTCAACGACAAGGGCGAGAAGGGCGATGCCAATGAAGCCGTGATCAAGGCGTTGGTCGAGGCCGGCAAGCTGCTCGCGCGCGGCCGCCTCAAGCACCAGTACCCGCATTCCTGGCGATCGAAGAAGCCGGTGATCTTCCGCAACACGCCGCAATGGTTCATCGCGATGGACAAGGACATCAGCGAAGATGGCCACGCCAGGAAGGGCGATACGCTGCGGGCTCGCGCGCTGCATGCTATCTCGGTCACGCAATGGGTGCCGCCGTCAGGTGAGAACCGCATCAACGGCATGATCGCCAACCGTCCGGACTGGGTGATCTCGCGCCAGCGCGCCTGGGGCGTTCCCATCGCCGTTTTCGTGCGCGAGAACAGCGACGGCTCGGCCGAGATCCTGCAGGACGAGATCGTCAACCAGCGCATCACCGAGGCCTTCATGGAGGAAGGCGCCGACGCCTGGTACATGGAAGGCGCCCGCGAGCGCTTCCTTGGATCCCGCGCGAAGGAAGACTGGAAGAAGATCGACGACATCTGCGACGTCTGGTTCGATTCCGGCTCCACACATGCCTTCGTGCTCGAGGATCGCCAGAACTTCCCGCAGCTCGGCAACATCGTTCGCAAGGTCGACGGCGGCGACGACACCGTGATGTATCTCGAAGGCAGCGACCAGCATCGCGGCTGGTTTCATTCGTCGCTGCTGGAGAGCGCCGGCACGCGCGGCCGCGCGCCCTACGACATCGTGCTCACCCACGGCTTCACGCTCGACGAGAACGGCCGCAAGATGTCGAAGTCGATCGGCAACACCGTCGAGCCTCAGAAGGTGATCAAGGATTCGGGCGCGGATATCCTGCGCCTCTGGGTCTGCGCCACCGACTATGCCGACGACCAGCGCATCGGCCCGGAGATCCTGAAGAACACCATCGAGACCTATCGCAAGCTGCGCAACACCGTACGCTGGATGCTGGGAACGCTGGATCACTACAAGCCGGCCGACGCAGTCGCGCCCGCCGACATGCCCGAACTCGAACGGCTGATGCTGCACGAGCTCGCGGTCCGTGCTGCCGTCGTCCGCAAAGCCTATCAGGAGTTCGACTACAAGACCGTGGTCGCAACCTTGTCCGCGTTCCTGAACAGTGAGCTCTCCGCGTTCTATTTCGACATCCGCAAGGACACGCTGTATTGCGATCCGCCGTCCTCGCCGACGCGCAAGGCGGCGCTGACCACGATCGACCTGTTGTGCAGCTCGATCCTGAAATGGCTGGCGCCTATCCTCAGCTTCACCGCGGAGGAGGCCTGGCGGATGTACAGGCCCGACGCCGAGCCCTCGGTGCACCTGACGCAGTTTCCCGACGACCTCGAAAGCCTGCGCGACGACAAGCTCGCCGCGAAGTGGGAAGCGATCCGCAATGTCCGCCGCGTCGTCACCGGTGCGCTGGAGCTCGAACGCGCCGCCAAGAACATCGGCTCGTCGCTGGAGGCATCACCGGTCATCTATGTCGCCGACCGCGACATGCTTGCGACGCTGTTCGACACCGATCTCGCCGAGATCTGCATCACCTCGAACTACGAGGTGCGCGAGGGCGAGGTGCCGGCTTCCGCATTCCGTCTCGATGCCGTTCCAGGCGTCGCTGTCGTGGTGGAGAAGGCGGTCGGCACCAAATGCGCCCGTTCCTGGAAGATTTCGCCGACGGTGGGTGAAGACCCCGAATATCCCGACGTCACCCCGCGCGACGCCAAGGCGCTGCGCGAATGGAAGGCGCTGGGGGTCAGCATCTAGGTCTCACCGTCGTCCTGGCGAAAGCCAGGACCCATTCCACGGCCGCCAATTGCGACGAAGGCTGATGACCGCAAGTCTTTCAAACAACGACCGCCTCGGACTATGGGTCCTGGCTTTCGCCAGGACGACGACGGAGCGTGTTGTGGCCGACTGCCCATGACCCCGCTCCGCGCCGGCATCCTCGCGGCCCTGCTCACGCTCGTGGCCGACCAGGCTTCAAAGCTCTGGCTGCTGAACGTGTTCGACCTCGCCCGTCGCGGCGCGGTCGAGGTGACCCCGTTCTTCGACCTGGTGCTGGCCTGGAACATCGGCATCAGCTTCGGCTGGCTCCAGAACGACGGTCAGGCGGCGCAAATGGCGCTGATGGCCGTGAAGGTCGTCGCGGTGGTTGCGCTGGCGATCTGGATGGCCCGCTCGCACACCCTGCTGGCAACCATCGCGCTTGGCCTGATCATTGGCGGCGCCATCGGCAATGGGATCGATCGCCTCGCCTATGGCGCGGTGGTCGATTTCGCCCTGTTTCACATCAATATCGGCGAAAATACCTATAATTGGTACGTGTTCAACCTCGCGGACGTGGCCATCGTTGCTGGCGTGGCGGCGCTATTGTATGATTCCTTCCTGGGGGTACCCGCCGCAAAAGCGCCCTGATCCCGGCCGATACGGACCGGCAGGCGGAACCTTGCTTTTGCGAGGGATTATGCCGCGCGAGAGCGGCAAACTGCCACATTTTGGAACAGGTACAGTGATGCGCAGCTCGAAGACCAGCGGTTCGATGGTTGAAGACCCCCGGCAGGGGTTCTGGCGGGCGTTGAAATTGTCCGCTGTCGCGCTCGGCATCGGTCTCGTCATGTCGGCTGGCGTCGCTCGCGCCGGTGACGACGGCGAGGACGACGACGACATGACCTTCGAAGAGAAGCTCATCGACAATCTGATGTCGGGCATCGGCGCCAAGAGCATGGAGAAGAAGGGTATCGAATACCGCGAGCGGTCGCCGCTGGTGGTGCCGCCCAAGCTCGACCTGCCGCCGCCCGCCGGCGTTGAAGCCAAGAACGCGCCGAACTGGCCGAAGGACCCTGACGAGAGACGCCGCAAGGAGGCCATCGCGCAGCGGAAGAAGGCCGTCAAGGCCACGGAGAGCTGGCAGGCAGGCCGGGCGTTGTCGCCCGCCGAGATGGAGGTCGGCAGGACAGCCGCACCCGAGCGCACGAGCAATGATCCTATTCAGCCGGGCACCAACGGCAATCCGTCGCTCAGCCCGGCCCAGCTCGGTTTCTCCGGCGGTCTGTGGGGCATGATGTCGAACAACAAAGGCGAGGCCAAGCAATTCACGACCGAGCCGCCGCGCCAGTCGCTGGTCGAGCCGCCGCCGGGCTACCAGACACCGTCACCGAGCTATGCCTATGGCGCCGGAGAGGACAAGACCCGGCGGACCTATTTCGACATCATGTCCGGCAAGGACAAGGAACAATAGCGCTCCTGTCCCTTCGCGATATCGCGACAGACGCGGTCCCGCGCCGGCGGCTCGTGCGCGCCGGACGCGGTCTTTAATTGCTGATCAGTAACTTGCGCCCGAGTTGAGTTCTCTGCTTCGTGACGCGAAGCGTTTGCCGCACGGTGTACCATGCCGTGCCTCCGAGCCGGACATCCGGGCTCGGCCTTTCATAAGGATCATGATGTCCTCTTACCGATCGGCTGCCCGCCTCCTTGCCGCGCTGCTTTCGACGAGTGTCCTCACGGCCGGCGCATCCCTTGCGCAGACCACGGTGACATCGGCTCCGCCCGCCAGCTTCACGCTTGGAAACGGCATGCAGGTCGTGGTGATTCCCGACCACCGCACGCCCGTCGTCACGGAAATGATCTGGTACAAGGTCGGCTCGGCGGACGAGACGCCCGGCAAGTCCGGGCTCGCGCACTTCCTCGAGCACCTGATGTTCAAGGGCACATCGAAGCATGCGGTCGGCGAATTCTCCCAGACCGTGCTCCGCGTCGGCGGCAACGAGAACGCCTCGACTTCGGTCGACTACACCAACTACTACCAGCGCGTGCCGCGCGAGCAGTTGCCGACCATGATGGAATTCGAGGCCGACCGCATGACCGGCCTGATCCTCAAGGACGAGAACGTGTTGCCCGAGCGTGACGTCGTGCTCGAAGAATACAACATGCGCGTCGCCAACAATCCGGACGCGCGGCTGAACGAGCAGATCATGGCCGCGCTCTATCTCAACCATCCCTACGGCCGGCCGGTGATCGGCTGGCACCAGGAGATCGAGAAGCTCGATCGCGAGGATGCGCTCGCCTTCTACCGCCGCTTCTATGCGCCGAACAACGCGATCCTGGTGATCGCCGGCGACGTCGAGCCCGCCGACATCCGCCCGCTGGTCGAGCGCAATTTCGGCGCCATCCCGGCGCAGCCCGCGATCCCGGCGCGCCGCGTCCGCCCGCAGGAGCCGGAACCCGCGGCGCCGCGCACCGTGACCCTGGCCGATCCGCGCGTCGAGCAACCCGGCCTGCGACGCTATTACCTAGTGCCCTCGGCGACCACGGCTGCGGCCGGCGAAAGCGCGGCCCTCGACGTGCTGGCGCAGCTGATGGGCAGCGGCAGCAATTCCTATCTCTACCGCGCGCTCGTGGTGGACAAGCCGCTCGCGGTCTCCGCCAGCGCCAGCTATTCGAGCATCTCGCTCGACCCGACCCAGTTCGCGATCTCGGCTTCGCCCAAATCCGGGGTCAGCTTCGCCGAGGTCGAGCAGGTGGTCGACGGCGTCATTGCCGACATCGCGCAGAATCCGATCCGCGCCGAGGATCTCGAGCGCGTCAAGACCCAGCTCATCGCCGAGGCGATCTACGCCCAGGACAACCAGGCGGTGCTGGCGCGCTGGTATGGCGGCGCACTGACCACGGGCCTGTCGATCGAGGACATCCGGAGCTGGCCAGATCGCATCCGCGCCGTCACCGCCGAGCAGGTCCGCACCGTCGCGCAGAAATGGCTCGAGAAGAAGCGCTCGGTGACGGGCTATCTGATCAAAGACACCGCGACCACCAAGCGCGAGGAGAAGCGTTCGTGACCTATCCCTTCCTTCGACGCGTTGCATTCTCCTTTGCCACCGGCGCGGCACTCGCGCTCGCTACCGTCTCGCCGTCACAGGCGGCGGCGAAGATCCAGCATTTGACCTCGCCGGGCGGCATCGAGGCCTGGTTCGTGCAGGATGCGACCGTGCCGCTGATCGCCATGGAATATTCCTTTGCCGGCGGTTCGGCCCAGGATCCCAAGGACAAATCGGGCGTCGCCAATCTGGTCGGCGATCTCCTCGACGAAGGCTCCGGCGATCTCGATTCCAAGACCTTCCATGAGCGGCTCGATCGCCGTGCCATCGAGCTCTCTTTCAGCGCCACCCGCGACACGTTCCGCGGCAGCCTGCGCATGCTGCGCGACAACAAGGACGAGGCCTTCGACCTGCTGCGGAGCGCGCTGACCTCGCCGCATTTCGAAACTGCCGACGTCGAACGCATTCGCTCGCAGGTGATCTCGGGCCTGCGCCGCGAGACAACCAACCCGACCTCGCTCGCGAGCCGCAAATTCCTGGAGGTTGCCTTTGGCGATCATCCCTACAGTCGGCAGTCCAACGGCAACCTCGACAGCGTTCCGACCATTACGGTTGCCGACATGAAGGATTATGTCGGCCGCGTGCTCGCCAAGGACACGCTCAAGATCGCGGTGGTTGGCGACGTGGATCCCGATACGCTCGGCAAGCTGCTCGACCACACATTTGGTAGCCTGCCGGCCAAGGCCAATCTCGTGCCCGTCCCCGACGTCGAGGCCGCCAAGCCGCCGCAACGCGCCTTCGTGACGCTCGACGTGCCCCAGACCGTGATCACCTTCGGCGGTCCCGGGGTGAAGCGCAGCGATCCGAACTTCATGGCGGCCTATGTCGTCAACCACATCCTCGGCGGCGGCGGGTTGTCCTCGCGGCTCTATCGCGAGGTGCGCGAGAAGCGCGGGCTCGCCTATTCGGTGTTCGAATCACTGCTTTGGATGGAGCATTCGGCGGTTTTCATCGGCAATACCGGCACCCGCGCCGACCGTGCCGGCGACACCATCGATGCCATCGACAAGGAGGTGCGCCGGATCGCCGAGGAAGGCCCGACGCAGAAGGAGCTCGACGAGGCCAAATCCTACCTCAAGGGCTCGCAGATGCTGGCGCTCGACACCTCCTCGAAGCTCGCGCAGGCGCTGCTGCAATATCAGCAGGACAAGCTGCCGATCGACTATATCGAGAAGCGCAACGCCGTCGTGGATGCGGTCACCATGGACGACGCCAAGGCGGCCGCAAAGCGCCTCTGGGGCCAGGGCCTCCTGACCGTCGTCGTCGGCCGCGCTCCGCAGGCCGCGGCGCAACCGGCAGCCGCACCGGCGACGAAGTCGAACTGACGTCTTCCATACCCTTCTGAAATGGCCGGGCTCGCCCGGCCATTTGCATTTGGGGGCGCCATTGCCGAACTTGGGCGTCCGGGATATGTCCGGGCATCACGAATGGTGCCACCATGCTGCGGATATCCCGCGATCTTGTCATCGACGAGGACGACATCGAGATCGGCTTTGTCCGCGCCTCCGGCCCGGGCGGGCAGAACGTCAACAAGGTCGCGACCTCGGCGCAATTGCGCTTCGACACCCGGAAGCTGACGCTTCCGGAGGATGCCGCGTTGCGCCTCGCCCGGCTCGCAGGGCAGCGCATGACCAAGGACGGCGTCATCGTGATCCAGGCCCAACGCTTCCGCACCCAGGAGCGCAACCGCCAGGACGCCATCGACCGCCTTACGGAGATGCTCGGCGAAGCCATGATCCGGCCGAAGCCGCGGCGCGCGACAAAGCCGACCTTTGGCTCCAAGCAGCGCCGGCTCGAGGGCAAGAAACACCGCAGCGACATCAAGTCGAAGCGCGGGCGCGGTTTCGACGACTAGCAGAGACTGCAAAAGAACTCCGGCCGCAGGGCGACCGGAGTTCTGCCGTCTCACTCCATTGGCTAGTAGCGCTTGCCCGTGGCTGCACCGCCCGTCGCGGAATCGTCGGCGGTCCCTTTGTGTGCAGCACTGCCCGTGGTGCCAACCGTGCCCCTGGTGCCCTTCGTCGGCTTCATGCCCGTCGTCTCGCCCGCCGCGCCCGGCTGGGCGCTCATCTCCTCGTCGCCGCTGCCCATTGTGCTGCCTTGCATGGGTTTGCTTTGCACGGCGCCGCTAGGCCTCGCGCCAGACGACGTACCTTGCGCGAGAACCGGTGTCACAATGAGAGCCGAGACGGCGCATGCGATTGCGGAGGTCTTCACCAACTTCATCCATTTCTCCTGGATTTTCGCGATGATCGGTTCGGCGGCTTGATGCGCCGTCCGTCTGAGCCGAACCAGTCCATCGCGTTACGAGCTCGAACGGCGCGACCGCAATGCAACCTGTCTCGTGTGGTGATCGTTTAGGGATTTGACGGCGGTTTCGCGGAATTGTCCTCCGCATATACGGCAGCGCGGAACAACGCACCCGCGTGCACCTCCGCACGCAGCGAAACAGCCCGCTACTACCACCGCATGTTTTGCCGCGCCTAGAGTTTGCGCACGCTGAATTGACGTCGACGGGCGGACTTTTGACGATGCGCGCGATCGTGCTGGGATTGTGCACCGCGGTGGTGCTGGTGGTGCGGGTGGCCGAGGCGCAGATGCCCTTGCCGGCTGCAAAGCCGCCGGATGGCGCAACACTGTTCAAGCAGCAATGCGCGGTGTGCCACACCACGAACCTGTCAGAACCGGTGCGGCAGGGTCCGCCGCTGGTCGGGATCGTCGGGCGGCCCGCCGGCAAGGTCGAAGGCTTTCACTATTCAGAGCCCCTCGCAAAAGCAGCCTTCGCCTGGGACGAGACGAAGCTCGACGCATGGCTGACCAATCCGCAAGCCGTGATTCCCGGCGTGGTCATGGTCTACCGGCAGGCGAAGCCGGAGACGCGCGCCGCCATCATCGCCTTTCTTAAGGAGCAGAACTGAGTGGCAAAGCCGGTCCATTCCATGATCCGCGCACTCGACGAGGCGCGCTCGCTCGACTTCTACAGACGGGCCTTTGGCCTGGAAGTCACCGACCGTCTGAAGTTCGCAGACTTTGCCCTGATCTATCTGCGTCACCCCTCCTCACCCTTCGAGTTGGAGCTGACGGTCAATTTCGATCGCAAGGAGTCGTATGCGCTCGGCGACGGCTACGGACATCTCGCCGTGGTGGTCGAGGATCTCGATGCCGAACATGCCCGCTTCGAGCGTGAGAAGCTCGCACCGGGTCCGCTGCGCGACTTCAAGCACGACGGCAAAACGCTGGCGCGCTTCTTCTTCGTCAGCGATCCCGACGGCTACAAGATCGAGGTGATCCAGCGCGGCGGACGTTTCAACTGATCGAACCACAAAATCAAAATCATAAAAGGAGGAATGCCATGAGAGAAGTCGATCGTCGAAGCAGGCACAGCCGCCGCATCTTTCTCAAGGGCGCCGCGGCCGCCGTGCCGGTCGCGGCAGTCGCGACCAGCGTCGCCGTCAGCATCGAGGGCGCCTGGGCCGACGAGGCAAGCGCGCTTTCGCCCGCGACGATGAAGACGCTGCTGAAAGTCGCGCGCGATATCTATCCACACGACGTCCTCGGCGACAGCTACTACATCACCGCGATCAAGCCGTGGGACGGAAAGGCCGCCAAGGACCCCGCCGTCAAGGCGCTAATCAGCGACGGCATCACCAGGCTCGATCAGAACGCGCGTGATCGCCACAAGGCGCCCTATGTCGAAGTGCCCTGGGAAGCCGACCGCGTGGTGCTTTTGAAGGAGATCGAGCAGAGCGACTTCTTCCAGAAGGTGCGCGGCGACCTCGTCGTCTCTCTCTACAACCAGAAAGAGGTCTGGCCGCGGTTCGGCTACGAGGGCTCCTCCGCCGAACACGGCGGCTACATCAACCGCGGCTTCGCCGACATCGACTGGCTGCCGAAGGCTTAAGGCTCACCCAACGGTTCAGGAGAACGCATATGGCAAAATTCGATCTGAACGACTCCAGCGTTGTGGTGATCGTCGGCTCCGGTGCCGGCGGCGGCACGCTGGGTAACGAGCTCGCACAGAAGGGCGTCAAGGTCGTGATTCTCGAAGCAGGTCCCCGCATCGAGAATCAGGACTTCGTCAATGACGAGTGGGAGAGTTTCTCGCAGCTCGCCTGGACCGATGCGCGCACCACATCGGGATCATGGCGCGTCGCAAAAGACTTCTCGGGTCTTCCCGCCTGGATCGTCAAGGCGGTCGGCGGCTCGACCACACACTGGGCTGGCGCGTCGCTGCGGTTCGACGAGCACGAGTTCAAGGTGAAGAGCACCTACGGCAACATTCCCGGCGCCAACCTGCTGGACTGGCCGGTCACGCTCGCGGAGATGGAGCCGTGGTACGCCAAGGCCGAGAACAAGATGGGCGTGACCCGCACCAACGGCATTCCCGGACTTCCCGGCAACAATAACTTCAGAGTGATGGAGGCCGGCGCAAAGAAGCTCGGCTACAAGACGGTGCACACCGGCAACATGGCGATCAACAGCCAGCCGCGCGACGGACGCGGCGCCTGTCAGCAGATCGGCTTCTGCTTCCAGGGCTGCAAGTCCGGCGCGAAATGGTCGACGCTCTACACCGAGATACCCAAGGGCGAGGCGACCGGCAATCTCGAGGTTCGCCCCGCCAGCATGGCGGTCAAGATCGAGCACGATGCCGCCGGCAAAGTCACCGGCGTGGTTTACGCCGACGAGAGCGGTGCAATGCAGCGCCAGAAGGCACGCATCGTTGCGGTCGCCGGCAATTCGATTGAAAGCCCACGGCTGCTGTTGAACAGCGCATCCACGATGTTCCCCGACGGCCTCGGCAACTCAAGCGGTCAGGTCGGCCGCAATTACATGCGCCACATGACCGGTAGCGTCTATGCCGTGTTCGAGAAGTCGGTGCACATGTATCGCGGCACCACCATGGCCGGCATCATCCGCGACGAGGCCGCCAACAATCCGAAGCGCGGCTTCGTCGGCGGCTACGAGATGGAGACGCTGTCGCTCGGACTGCCCTTCATGGCGGCGTTCCTCAACCCCGGCGCCTGGGGACGTCCGTTCACCGCCGCGCTCGACGGTTATCCCAGGATGGCCGGGATGTGGCTGGTCGGCGAGGACATGGCGCAGGAAACCAACCGCATCACGCTCGATCCTGTCGTGAAGGACAAGTTCGGCCAGCCGGTCGCAAGCGTGCACTTCGACGATCATCCCAACGATCTCGCGATGCGCGCGCACGCCTACAAGCAGGGCGCTGCGGTCTACGACGCCGTCGGCGCCACCGTGAGCTATCCGACACCGCCCTATCCGAGCACGCACAATCTCGGCACCAACCGGATGAGCGAGAAGCCCAGGGATGGTGTGGTCAACAAGTTCGGGCAAAGCCACGACGTCAAGAACCTGTTCGTCTCCGACGGCAGCCAGTTCACCAGCGGCGCAGCCTGCAATCCGACGCTGACCATCGTCTCGCTGGCGATCCGGCAGGCGGATTACATTGCGGGTGCGATGCAGAAGAAGGAAATTTGATCCAATCTCGTTCGTCGTCCTGGCGAAAGCCAGGACCCATTGCCCCGGGAAGGAGTTCGGCGAAGGCTTGTTGTTCGGGACTCATACCGCCCATCGCTGATGGATTCCGCGGTATGGGTCCTGGCCTTCGCCAGGACGACATCAGGGCTATTCCGCTGCATCGAGGATGGGCGCAACCGTCGTCTTGAACGCCTGCACCGGCGCTGCCGTCTTGGAGCGGTAGATCAGGCAGGAGCAGCGCAGCAACGAAGCGAAATTGTTGACCTCGCCGTGATGGTCGAGCACCTCGGTGTAGAGCGTCGTCAGGAACTTGCCGACGCTCATGTTCTCCTTGGCCGCGATCTCCTCCAGCGTGTCCCAGAATGCCATTTCCAGCCGGATCGAGGTGCAATGCCCACCGATCCGCAACGAGCGGGTCTGGGATTCGTAGTCGCCTTGGGGCTGATGCGCGAAGAGATGGCACATGGCGTCCTCCCGTCCTGTTGCCATTTTTTCGCGATGCTACACCGCAGCCCGGTACCCCACAATCGGGACGGCAGCCGGAGATCGATCCATCCCGGTTGCGCGATTTTCTCGAACGTCCAATCCCATCAATGCGATAGATAGCCCTTTTCCCCAGCCCGCCACGTTCCTGTTGCCCAACACATGCTTTTGACGCAACACGGCCTAGAATGGCGTTCTCCGCGAATCCAGATCGAAGCCCAAGATCAAAGCCGAAAATCGAGTTTCATGCCCGTCCGCCAATTACCCGAACAGGTCGTCAACCGCATCGCCGCCGGCGAAGTGGTCGAGCGTCCCGCGAGCGTGGTCAAGGAACTGGTCGAGAACGCCATCGACGCCGGCGCGAGCCGGATCGACGTCTTTACCGATGGCGGCGGACGCCGGCGGATCGGCATCACCGACGACGGCGGCGGCATGACCGCCAGGGACCTGTCGCTGGCGGTCGAGCGTCACGCCACCTCCAAGCTCGACGACGAGGACTTGCTGCAGATCCGCACGCTCGGATTCCGCGGCGAGGCGCTGCCCTCGATCGGCTCCGTGGCGCGGCTTGCCATCACCACGCGGCATGCCAGCGAGCCGCACGCCTGGGCGCTCAATGTCGAGGGCGGCGAGAAATCCGAGATCATGCCGGCGGCGCTGGCCCACGGCACGCGGGTCGAGGTCAACGACCTCTTCTACGCGACGCCGGCGCGGCTGAAGTTCTTGAAGACCGACCGGACCGAGGCGGAAGCGATCCGTGAGGTGGTGCGGCGCCTCGCGATGGCGCGACCCGAAATCGCTTTCACGCTCGCGGGCGAAGAGCGCGCGCCGGTGACCTGGGCTGCGGCGCTGCCCGGCGTCGCCGGTCGCCTGACCCGTCTCGGCGACATCCTGGGGGCGGAGTTCCGCAGCCATGCCATCGGGGTCCATGCCGAGCGCGAGGGCGTGGTGGTCGCCGGCTATGCCGCAGCGCCGGCGCTGACCAAAGCCAACGCGCTCGGGCAATATCTCTTCGTCAACGGCCGCCCGGTGCGCGACAAGCTGATCCTAGGGGCAGTCCGCGGGGCCTATGCCGACTATCTGCCGCGCGACCGCCATCCGGTGCTGGCGCTGTTTGTCACGCTCGATCCGCGCGAGGTCGACGCCAACGTGCATCCGGCCAAGACCGAGGTGCGGTTTCGCAACGCCGGCCTGGTCCGCGCGCTGATCGTGCACGGATTGAAGGACGGGCTTGCGCGGGAGGGCCGGCGCACCGCCGCCAACAGCGGCGAAAGCGCGCTGTCCTCGTTCCGCCCCGCATTCACGCCGCGCCCGGCAAGCTGGGACTGGCGCCAGTCGCCATCCGCCCCGGTCGCGCCGATGCCGTCATTCGACGGTGCCGCCGTGCCGGCCTTCGCCGAGCGCGCACAGGCCGCGTTCGATGTCGGCGCACCCAGCGCGGACGTGCGGATCGAATCCCAGCCAGTCAGTGACCTGGTCGACCGCCCGCTCGGCGCTGCGCGCACCCAGATCCACGAGACCTATATCGTCTCGCAGACCCGCGACGGCCTGATCATCGTCGACCAGCACGCCGCGCATGAACGCATCGTCTATGAACGGCTGAAGGCCTCGCTGGCGGCCAACGGCGTGCAGCGGCAGATCCTGCTGATCCCCGAGATCGTCGAGATGGACGAGGCCACGGTGGAGCGCCTGCTCGAGCGCAGCGAGGAGCTGGCGTCGTTCGGCCTTGCGATCGAATCCTTCGGCCCCGGCGCGGTTGCGGTGCGCGAGACGCCGTCGCTGCTCGGCAAGACCAACGCCGGCGGCCTGTTGCGCGATCTTTCCGAGCACATGGCCGAGTGGGACGAGGCGCTGCCTCTGGAGCGCCGCCTGATGCACGTCGCCGCCACCATGGCCTGCCACGGCTCGGTGCGCGCCGGCCGCAGGCTGCGACCGGAGGAGATGAATGCCCTGCTCCGCGAGATGGAGGACACCCCGAACTCCGGCCAGTGCAATCACGGCCGGCCGACCTATGTCGAGCTGAAGCTGTCGGATGTCGAGAAGCTGTTCGGGCGACGGTAACGTTCGAAATTACGGCCGCTTCAAAAACACGAACTCCGTGTCGTCATAAGCGCGCCGCTCCAATTCCTCGAAGCCTTCCGGCGTGACGAACTGCGCAGCCTTCGCCTCTTCCACCACGAGCAGCGCGCCCGGCGTGAGCCAGCCCCCGTCGCGCAAGCTCGCAAGCGCCTTCTCCGCAAACCCTTTGCCATAGGGCGGATCGAGGAACACCAGCGAGAACGGCTCGACCGGATGCGCAGGCCCGAGATCGGTGGCATCACGGCGATAGACTTTTGTCACGCCACCCAGGCCCAGCGTCTCGACATTATTCCGCAGCAGGGCGCGCGCTTCCGCGCCGTTGTCGACGAACAGCGTGAACTTCGCGCCGCGTGAAGACGCTTCGATTCCCAGCGCACCGGTGCCGGCGAAGAGATCGAGCACGCGCGCATCCGCAATCGGATCGTCATAGGCGTGCACGAGGATGTTGAACACGGACTCACGCAGGCGGTCCGCCGTGGGGCGGATGTCGCGCGAGGACGGTGAGGCCAGATTGCGCCCCTTCAATCGACCGCCGACGACGCGCAACGTCAGTCCTCCTTCGGCGCCAGATCGCGCTTGCCGTGATAGCCGCGCTTGGGACGGCGCGGCGGGCCGTAGCCGCTCGCCTCAGCCTCGTTGCGCTCGCGCGCTTCCTCGCTGCCGGTGCGTTGCACCAGCACGCGGCGGCCCTTGCGGTCGTTGATCACGCCGCGCTTGGTCGCCGGCTTCTTCGCGCGCGGCACGTCGTCGCCCTCATGCGAGGCAGATTTCTGCGGCACGTCGAACTGCGCACCCGATTTCTCGATGATCTTTTCGCCGAGCTGGTCGCGCAGCACGCGGGACTTGATCTCGTCGACCTGGCCCTCGGGGACTTCGCCGAGCTGGAACGGGCCGTAGGAGACCCGGATCAGCCGGTTCACCTCGAGCCCGAGATGAGCGCAGACGTTGCGCACTTCGCGGTTCTTGCCCTCGCGGATCGCGAAAACCAGCCAGACATTCGCGCCCTGGTCACGCTCCAGCGTGGCGTCGATCGGACCGTATTTGATGCCCTCGATCTCGATGCCGTTCTTCAGCTCGTCGAGCTGCGCCTGCGTGACGTCGCCATGGGCGCGGACACGGTAGCGGCGCAGCCAGCCGGTGTCCGGCAGCTCGAGCGTGCGCGCGAGCCCGCCATCATTGGTGAGCAGCAGCAGGCCCTCGGTGTTGAAGTCGAGCCGGCCGACGCTGATCAGCCGCGGCAGACCTTCGGGCAGATTGTCGAACACGGTCGGACGGCCCTCGGGATCGTCATGCGTCGTCATGAGGCCGCGGGGCTTGTGATAGAGGAACAGCCGCGTGCGCTCGCGCTCCGGCAACGGCTTGCCGTCGACAGTGACGACATCGTTCGAGGTGATGTCGAGCGCCGGCGAATTGATGACACGGCCGTTGACGCTGACGCGGCCCTGCGTGACCATCTCCTCGGCATGGCGGCGCGAGGCGAGGCCCGCGCGCGACAGCACCTTGGCGATACGCTCGCCGGCCTTCTTCGGCTTGGTCTCTTCCTCGCGGCGCGGCCGCCGCTCGGAATCACGATCGCGCTCGCGATAGGCGCCGCGACCGCCGAAGGCCGGACGCTTCTCGAAGATCCTGCTCTCGTCCTCGTTTTCGCGGCGTGGACGATCGCCGGAACGCGCTTCGCTGCGGGGATGCTCGTGCCAGTCGGAACGGCCCTCGGAACGCTCGCGCGGACGATCGAATTTCGGGCGATCGCCGCCGCGATCGAACCTCGGACGATCATCGCGAGGACGATCGAATTTGGGGCGCTCGCGGAACGGACGATCACCCGATGGACGATCGTCGCGCTTCTGCCAGGGCTTGTCCCCACCGCGGTCGCTGCCGCCAAAATCCTTGCGCGGACCCTTGCTGAAGTCCTTGCGCGGCGGCCGGTCGCCGCGAGGCGCCGCATCGCGCTTCTGCCAGGGTTTTGAATCGCTGCGCTCGCTGCGATTGCGGTCCGGTGCGCCGCGCGAAAACTTCCGCTCGCCGTCGAACTTGCGTTCCGGACGGTCGCCACGCGGCGCATAAGGTCGCTTGTCGCCAAACTTCGCGTCACCGGTTCGGCCGGCCGGACGGGAATCGTCGCGATCCCTGCGCGGCGGACGGTCATCACGCCCATAGGACGGGCGATCACCGCGCGGCTTGAACGGCCACTTGTCGCCATCGCGCGAGGGGCGATCAGAAAATGGGCGGTCACCACGGGGCTTGAACGGGCGCTTCTCGCCGTCGCGCGACGGACGATCGGAAAACGGACGGTCTTCACGCGGCTTGAAGGGACGATCGCCACGCGGCTTGAAGCTGCGCTCGCCACGATCCTCGCCGCGCGGCCGGTCTTCACGCGGCCGGTCTTGGCGATTGAACTTCGGGCGGTCGCTGAAGTCGCGGCGCGGGGCATCGCCCTCCTCGCGGCGGCGGAATGATGGACGGCTGTCGCGGTCGCCGCGGGGCGGGCGGGCGTCGCCTTTGTCCCCGGGAGGGCCGCGCTTGGCGAACTTCTTGTCGGGCCCGCGTGGTTTGCCGGACCGGCCCTTGGCCGGGCCTCCCTTGGCCGGGCCGCGATCACGCCGGCCGCGGGAATCGTTGTCTTTGTCGCTGTCGCGAGGCATGAATAATCTCACTCAGGGGATGGCCAGAAAGCATTGTGCGCGCTCGTCTCGAGCCGCATGCTCAGGCAAATTCGGTCAAGCACTTCTGCTGAAGGCGCAGCTACTAGCAGGTTTCTCGCGATGATACGAGGCTTGAAAGCCCCCTCTTTCATGGATTTGGCGCTCAAAACGGCCGAAAACGCCGGAAAGGCGGGCGAAGTTCCGATCGGATGTGTCGTGGTCCGCAATTACGAGGTCATCGCCACCGCGGCGAACCGGACGTTAACCGATTACGACCCCACGGCCCATGCCGAGATCGTTGCGCTGCGCGAGGCGGCCAAAAAGATCGGCAGCGAGCGTCTGGTCGACTGCGACCTCTACGTGACGCTGGAGCCGTGCACCATGTGTGCGGGCGCGATCTCGTTTGCAAGGGTGAGGCGCCTGTATTACGGCGCCGCCGACCCCAAGGGCGGCGCGGTTGAATCAGGTGTGCGGTTCTTCACCTCGCCGACCTGCCATCACGTCCCGGATGTCTATTCCGGGGTCGGCGAAAGCGAGTCGGCGCGGATGCTGAAGGACTTCTTTCGCGAGCGGCGCTAAGGCGCGGCAAAGAACTCGCGCAGCGCCTTCGCGGTGACGCCGGGATTTTCCTCGGTGAGGAAGTGGCCGGAATCCACCGGCATGCCGTCCACGTTGGTCGCCCATTGCTTCCAGATGTCGAGCGGGGTGGCGGCGGCTTGCGCCACGCCGGCATTGCCCCACAGCGCCAGCATCGGAATGGTGATCTTCTTGCCGGCCTCGAAATCGGCCTTGTCGAGATCGTAGTCGAAATAGGCGCCGGCGCGATAATCCTCGCACATCGCGTGGACGCGGGCGGGATCGCGGAACGGGGCGATGTAGTGTTCGAGCGCGCGCTTGTCGATCGCATCGAGCGTCTTCGATTTGGTCTGGCTCGCCATCTTGAAGCGCAGGAAGAACTCGCCATTGCTCGCGACCAGCGTCTCCGGCAGCGGATAGGGCTGCGCCAGAAAAGTCCAGTGATAGATCTTCAGCGCATAGGCGCGGTTCATCCGCTCCCAGTAATTGTAGGTCGGCAGGATATCGAGCACCGCAAGCTTCGACAGCCGGCCGGGATGATCGAGCGCCAGCCGATACGAGACGCGGCCGCCGCGATCATGGCCGGCGAGCGCGAAGTGCACGTGGCCGAGGCGCTCCATCGCCTCGACCATGGCCTTGGCCATCGCGCGCTTGCTGTAGGGCATGTGCAGCGCGTCGCTCTCGGGCATGTCGGACCAGCCATAGCCGGGCAGATCGGCGATGATCAGCGTGAACCGGTCGGCCAGCTGCGGCGCCACGCGGTGCCACATCACGTTGGTCTCGGAGAAGCCGTGCAGCAGCAACAGCGGCGGTCCCTTGCCGCCGACGCGGGCGAAGATGCGGCCGAAGGAGGTGTTGATCCATTCGGAGGCGAAGCCGGGATAGAGGTCGGCGAGATCGGACATCTTCTGCATCCTTATCTGTCAGCGTGGGATCTGCTCGGTCTTGAGAATGCCCCAAAACAAAAAAGTCGAAAAACAACCCCATGCACAGTAGCTAAGTCCAACAGCCGCCTACACAAATTCGGAGTGCCGACGGGCACGGCGGAAATTGCGCGCGCGTGCGAAAAAAGCGTGTCAGCCCTTGGACTTCTCGGCGTCCACGGCCTGCCAGCCGATGTCGCGGCGGCAGAAGCCTTCCGGCCAATTGATGCGGTCGACGGCCTGGTAGGCGCGCACCTGCGCTTCCGTCACGGTCTTGCCGAGCGCGCAGACATTGAGGACGCGGCCGCCATTGGCGAGGATGGCGCCGTCCTTCTCGACCGTGCCGGCGTGGAAGATCTCGGCGGTCTCGACCTTGGCGGCGTCATCGAGCCCCTCGATCCGCGTGCCTTTCTGGTAATCGCCGGGATATCCCTTTGCCGCCATCACCACCGTGAGCGCGGCCTCCGGATGCCAGCGCAGGTCAAAGTTCTTCAGCTGCCCGTCGCAGGCGGCGAGGAAGGCCGGCACGATGTCCGACATCATCCTGAGCATCAGCACCTGGCACTCGGGATCGCCGAAGCGGACGTTGAACTCGAACAGTTTTGGCCCTTGCGTCGTCAGCATGATCCCGGCGTAGAGAATGCCGCGAAACGGCGTGCCGCGCTGCTTCATGCCTGATACCGTCGGCAGAATGATCTTGGCCATGATCGCGTCATGGATCGCCGGCGTGACCAGCGGCGTCGGCGAATAGGCGCCCATGCCGCCGGTGTTCGGGCCGACGTCATGGTCGAACACGCGCTTGTGGTCCTGCGCGGAGGCCAGCGGAATGGCGGTCTCGCCGTCGCACAGCGCGAAGAAGCTGATCTCGCGGCCCGGCAAGAACTCCTCGATCACGACCTCGGCGCCGGCCTCGCCAAAGGTGCCGTCGAACATCATGGCGATGGCGTCCTCCGCCTCGCGCACCGACTTGGCGACGACGACGCCCTTGCCGGCGGCAAGACCGTCGGCCTTGACCACGATCGGCGCGCCCTGGCTCTGGACGTAGGCACGCGCATCGGCGGCGTTGGTGAATCGCTTGTAGGCGCCGGTCGGAATGCCGAACTCGGTGCACAGCGCCTTGGTGAAGCCCTTCGAGCTTTCGAGCTGGGCGGGGATCCTGTCCGGCCCGAACGCCTTGATGCCGGCGGCGGTGAGGTCATCGACGATACCGGCCGCCAGCGGCGTCTCCGGGCCGACCACCACGAGCTCGACCGCATTCGTCTTGCAGAAGTCGATCACGGCGGCATGGTCGGCGACATCGAGCGCCACGCATTCCGCCTCGCGCGCGATCCCGGCATTGCCCGGCGCGCACCAGAATTTGGTCACCAGGGGAGAGGCCGCGATCTTCCACGCCAGGGCATGTTCGCGACCGCCGGAACCAAGCAGGAGAATGTGCATCGAGGGCTCAGAAATGAGGGATTTGCTGGGGGCGGAGGTCGCACGAATCGGGGCCGGGCTCAAGGGGGCGGCGCCCGAACTCCCCGTCATTCCAGCGCTCGCCGCTGAGGCGCGAGCCCGAATTCATCGGGACCATACGCAGACGACCAGCGATGGGATTGACCGGCTCTCCTGCTCTCAAGCTCAACTTGCTTACCCAAATCCTTCAAGATGGCCATCTCGTAGATGACGCGTCCCTTGTCGAAATCGCCAGTGCCATTGTGGCGGCACGTTTGCCGGACAATAGTTGGGTACGTGGACACATCAAACAAACGCTAAGTGGTCTCGGTTCTTCGTCTATATGGAGCTTGTATGCCCAAATCTGGCTTGCTTCGAAGTACTCATCGAACGATGAACTCATGGCAATAATTGACACGAAGGCCTCCATGTGGGGAAGCAACGAGCATCTCACTCGATTAGTCGCAGGAATGTTTTCCAGATTTGTTGGCTCTCCGCTTCAATCAAAGTTTGAGGCAATACTTCGCAAGGCAGGGGGCTTTGCTACCTCAAGTGTAACGCAGCTTCACCGCGAGCTTGCTAATACCGTTGCTGGCTTCACAGCCATCAGAAAGTTCATCGTTGCTCACAACACTTCACTTCCAAATCGCATTTCGCACGCAAAGTTTTTGATGCTCCTCTCGCTCCTTCGGAACGCGGGCATTGCGCCGGTGGCAGTAACCCAGTTGAAAACCATCCACGCAGTCGCTCTAACGGACCCATTTTACGCTCACCTTGTACCGTAAGCAGCCCGTAGGATGGGTTGAGCCCTTGCGAAACCCATCGCACTTGTTTCGTGGTAACGTCCCGTCATGACCGCGTACCGCCGCAACTTTCTTCCGGGTGGGTGCTTCTTCTTCACGGTCAACCTGGCGGAGCGGAAGCTAGCGTTGCTGACGGATCATATCGGGTTGTTGCGCACGGCGTTTCGTGAAACGCACCGACGCCATCCATTCACGATCGATGCCATCGTGGTGCTGCCTGATCACCTTCACACGGTGTGGACGTTGCCAGAAGGTGGTGCCGATTTTGCAATGCGCTGGCAGTTGATCAAATCCACCTTTTCGCGCGGCTTGGCGCGCAACGAGAGGATATCCCCAAGCCGCGCGGCCAAAGGTGAACGGGGCATCTGGCAAGCAGATATTGGGAGCATACCATTCGCGACGAAGCTGATTTCGCGCGGCATGTAGACTATGTTCATATCAATCCGGTCAAGCACGGGCTCGTCGACAGAGTCCGTGACTGGGCGCCCTCCTCGTTTCATCGCCACATAAAGTTCGGCAATTACCCGGCCGATTGGGCCGGCGATCAGTCGGATGACGGCCGCGATTTCGGAGAACGGGGATAGAGAAGCGATGGGTTTCGCAAGGGCTCAACCCATCCTACGAGCTTTGTACCAGTAAAGCAGCGTTGGCCCCTTGATGCCTCGGACCCCGGAGAATCGTACTCGCTTTCGGCACCTGCACACGGCGCCCGGATCGGCATCCGACGCAAGGAAACGCGCGAAGCCGTCCTGCTATGGGAGCGCCAGAATCGCCCGCAATTTCTCGTTCAACTGATCGATAGAAAACGGCTTGCCTATCGCGGGCGAACTGTTGAACTCCTCCTCGAGCGGAGGTCCGCCGTAACCCGTGCTGAACAGGAAGGGAATCCTTCGCTCCCGCAAGATGCGAGCTACCGGAAAAACAAGTTCGCCAGCCAGGTTCACATCAAGGAGCGCCAAATCGAACGATGCCGTCGTCGCGAGTTCGCACGCCTTTTGTACGTGGGCTGCTGAGGCAACGACCTTCAAGCCCAGTTCCTCAAGCATATCTTCGAGCATGAGGGCCACAAGGCCCTCATCTTCGACCAGGAGAACCTTGGCGCCGGACAGCTCAACCATTGGACGCTGCAGGCATAATGGGAAACACCATGCGGCAGCGAGTGCCCTCCGGCTCGAATACCAGATCGAACTCACCTGCGAGATCATGCTCGACGCAACGTTCCATCAACCGCGTGCCGAAGCCGCGCCGCTTTGGAGGCGTAACAGGTGGTCCGCCACGTTCGTGCCATTCGCAATCCAGCACGGCTTGCGAGCGCTCGCCGGCGCTGATCCGCCAAGTGAGCGAAACTGATCCATTCGGCACTGAGAGTGCGCCGTACTTCGCCGCATTGGTCAGAAGCTCGTTGAGCACCATGGTGATGCTAAGTGCCATGCGGGCGTCTAGTTCAACGTGCGGCCCGCTAGTCAGCACCCGTCCGCCCGACATCGGAGCGACCATATCGTGGACGAGCTTTTCGAAAGGCGTATCCTGCCAGTTTCGCTTCGTCAGCAGGTCATGTCCGCGGGCGAGCGCAAGCAGCCGTCCCGTGAAGGTCGGCAGAAATTCCTGCAGATCGGCGGCGTGACGGGCGGTCTGGTTCGCCAGAGATTGCACCGTGGCCAGGGTGTTTTTCACACGGTGGTTTAGTTCGTCGATGAGAGCCTTTTGAGCGTTCTCGGCGTTCTTCCGCTCGCTAATGTCGACGAGCATGTTGATGGCGCCGACAAGATTGCCGTCCGCGTCGCGCAGCGGCGTTGGAAAAGGAATAAACGGCACGCGTCTGCCGTCTGGACGTTCGGCCACCGCTTCGGCACCGCGAACCGGCCGGTTTTCGCGCAGCGCAACAGCCATCGGGCATTCATTGTGCGGCAGCGGCGAGCCGTCGGGCCAATAGAGCTTCCAGGTCACACACCATTCGTCGCCTGGCTGCGGCGTTCTGCCCGCCATCTCGACGGCAGCCCGATTGAAGAAATTAATGCGCCCCTTGGCGTCCGTCGTGTAGATGGCTGCTGGCAACGCCTCGAGGAGATCGCGCATGCGCTGCTCGCCTTCACGCAAGCGATCCTCCAGTTGCTTGGTGGTGGTGACATCCTGAGCGACCCGCACGCCATAAAGGAAGCAGCCTTCCGAATCCCGCACCGACGAACTGAAGATATCCAGATGGCGAACGGACCCGTCAGGCCGTAGTACACGCTTGCGAACCGTGTAGTTCTCGATGTCGCCGCGGACTTGCCGCGCGTACAATTCGGCATCTTCGGTCTGATCGTTGGAATCGGTGTAGTCGAGGAAGGTCATCCCCAACAGTTCGTCGCGTTTGCGCGCGGTGATGCGGCAGAGGGAATCATTCACCCGCAAGAAGCGACCGTTCTCGTCGGTCTCCGAAATGCCGACGCTGGCGGCCTCATAAGTCGCCGCAAGCCGCGCCTCACTTGCTTGCCGTGCCTCTTCGGCAGCATGCAGTTCGGTGACGTCGGTCGTGAAGCAGCGCGTGTTGACAAACTTGCCGTCCACAATGCGGCTGTTCGAGGTAATCAGGACATGCTTGATCGTGCCGTCGCGGGCGCGCAGCCGGGCAGGGTAGCGCTGCAGCGGCTCACCGCATGAAAGACGCTGGAGAATATCGCCAATCACGGGAGCGTCGGCGTGGAACTCGGCGACATGACGCCCGATATACTCCTCGGGCCGGTACCCAAGCAGATCCAATTCGGCCTTATTGGCGCGAATGATAATTCCCTCGCCACTGACGATGTGAAGGCCCACCGCGCCGTTGTCGAAAAAGTCCTGCAGATCCTGCGTCGTGCGGCGGACTTCCTCCTCGACCTGCTTGCGTCCGGTGATGTCCTGGAAGCAATTGATGGCGCCCTGGATGCGACCAGAAAAGTCGCGCAACGCCCGGATGTTGACCATGGCCGTGAAGCGAGAGCCATCCGGCCGCGCCATTATCACTTCGGCATTGCGCGTCGGCGTTCCCGCGCGAACGGCGGTGGCCATGGGGCAGTCGGCATGCGCGAGGGGAGTTCCATCCAGCAGGTAGAGCTGGTGTGAACCGCAGAAGCGCTCCCTCCCAACATCAGGTGTGCGCCCCCACAGCACCACAGCCTCCGCGTTATAGGCGACCAGCAGCCCCTCCGCGTCACAGAGATAGACTGCGCCCGGAATGGCATCGAGCGCGGCAGCGCCGGCCGCAACCAGGGCCTCGAACTCCGTGGGGCGGTGCCGGGCGGAGAGTGGGAATTCTTCTACGTTCGACATGCGGGTGCCCGGCTCTCGGGGGCGAGAGGAACGACGACCCGATACGAGCGTCGTTCGTGCAATGGGCGGACGCCCCTCCGGCCCGCCGAACTGCTCTTAACGCATCACGGGCCCCTTGGTTCCCCCCGTAGGTACGGGTTCGCGAGGGTCCGCTAATGGCGGTTATCGGCGTCAGGACAAGCTGATGAGCATGTCCGCTAAGGGCCGCCTGACCGGGGACATTGCATGGCCGCGACCGCCACTGAGCGGCCTTACTGTCTTGTGTGGTGCTTGAGAACAGTGACGCGCCGATCTCTGTGCCACACTTCTAAATCGTGGCCGTCGAGCAGCTGTCTCGCTTTGGCTGTGGCCTCGTCGTCGTTGGCGCAATCGATCTCATGAACGCCGCTGATCCGCCCGTCCTCGCCCATGATATAAGCGCGGTAGTCCATCGCACGCCTTCCCCGTTGGGAACATTTTACCTCCGGGCGCGGCCTTAACATAGATTAATCGATGTCGTGGGTGCCCTCAATCGTCGCAATGAGCTTCTGGCACTTGAAGGTGCGGACAGTTTTGAAGGAGCGTGTATCGAGATAGCTTTGGACCCGCAGCAATCGGCCATCGCAATGCCGGCAATCCCCAATTGATATGGACTATCGTTGTACGGGCGAGCCTCGCAGGTCAGCTTCGGGTCACAAGCCATCGATCATGCCCGAGGTGGGAGACTTCCGCTTTGCGTTGGTAAGCCGACATTTATGAGTACGTCCTACCCCTGCTTCCCCGCAATAATCTCCTGCAGCGTCGCCACATGCCGCGCGAACGCTCCGCGCCCCGCAGCGGTCGCGGTCACCGTGGTCTGCGGCTTCTTGCCGACGAAGGCTTTCTCCACCGACACGTAGCCCGCCTTGGCCAGCGTCTCGATATGCGCACCGAGATTGCCGTCGGTGGCGCCGGTGAGCTTTTTCAGCCGGGAAAATTCCAATCCTGCGGTGGCCGGCAGCGCGTTCAGTGCCGCCATGATCTTCAGCCGCAACGGCTGGTGGATGATGTCGTCGAGCTCGGCCATCAGATCCGCCGCATCCAGAGGCCGCCGAGGATCAGGCCTCCGCCATTGACGAAGGCCATCCAGAGCGGGAACGCCTCGCCGATGTAGAAATAGCCGATCAGCGTCAGCGCGGAGATACCGAGACCGATCGCCATGAAGGCATAGCCGAACCAGAGACCCGCCAGCGAATAGAACAGCATGAAGTAGAGCGGCCAGAACGTGCCCAGCTGGCGCGGACCGAAATGACCGATCACGTTGGTGCAGAGATAACCGAAGGCGAAGAACAGCGCGAACACCAGAAGCAGTCTGATGTTGAAGGCGGCGCCATGGGGGTGATGCGGCGGATTGAGAATGCGCAGCACCACCAGACCGCCGGCGCCCAAAACGTCCACGGCAACCCAGGCGTAGCCCGCATAGACCGGCCAAAGCCAGGTCACGAGATTGCCCGCGAACACCAATGCGCCCCACCAGACGGCGGCGTGGCTCGCCAGCTCGTAGAGCTGCGATTGCTTCACGCGCTGGACGATGTCGTCGATATCGGCCAGCGCCGCGGAGGCTTCCTTGCTGTCGATCATGACTGCCCTGTCCCGCGCGTCGCCACATCGTCGGCGATGACCGAGATCGCCTTCGGGTTGGTGACGATGCCCATGTGGTTGATGCCGTCGATGATCTTGACGTCGACCGATGGCTTCACCGCCTGCACGGTTTCTGCATATTTATCCGAGATCATCATCTCGTCCTCGGCGCCGCCGAAGATCGTGACCGGACGTGTCGCCGCCGGAAGATCGAGGCGATAGCCGCGCGTCGCGAAATTGCGCGTCAGGCGGTCCGAATAGGTGGCGACGAGATATTTTGCCGAACTCGCCGGCACGGCGAGCGCGAGCACCGGAAGCTGCGAACAGCAGTCGATGCCGATCTTGCGCAGCGTGGCCAGCGCGAAGAAGCGCGGCAGGTCGACATTGGCCCAGCCGCCGGCATGCGGCTTGTTGGTCGGCGCGTCATAGCCGAGATAGGGTGCGAGCAGCACGGTGCGCACGAACATGTCCTGCATGATCGGCGTCGCGGCGACGCGCAGCGAGAAGCCGGCGCCGGCGGAATGGCCGATCAAGGTGAGCGGCAGCTCCGGCGCGGTCTTGCGGATTTGAGCGACGAAGTCGACGAGGTCGTCCTCGAGCTGGCCGACATAGCCGATATCGCCGCGCGTGCCGGAGCCACCATGGCCGCGGATGTCGAGCGCCCAGGTCTCCACGCCGCGCGCGGCGATGGCATGGGTCAGGGCATGATTGACGGTGCCGCTGGAGCCGGACGAGCCGTGGATGAAGATCGCGCCACGGCCGGTTGCAAGACCATTGGCAGCGTAGTGGCGGAAACCGATCCAGGTGCCGTCGCGGGCCTGGAAGCGCTCGAGCGGAGGCAGCGTGGACCAGTCTATCCCCTTCGATGAGTCGGAGACCGACTTCATCTCCGGCGGCCGCTCCAGCGGCGTTGCGATCATGGCAGCCAGGATCAGCGCCACACAGCCGACCGCACACAGGGCCCATTTCAGCCCGTTCACAACCCCGCGCAGCACTCGAATTGCCATGATCTACTCCTCTCAGCCTATTCAGCTATAGAGAACTCTATATTGCAGAGTACTCTTTTGGTCAATACCCGGATTGGCGCGGCGCTGCAAAAATCCTTAACGTCGGGTCTGATCCCCACATGCCGAATCGTTTGCCGATGCCTTCAGCGGAACCCCTGCTCAACACTCCCGAATTCACCGTCTCGGAGCTCTCCCAGTCCCTGAAACGGACGGTCGAGGACACCTATGGCCATGTCCGGGTCCGCGGCGAGATCTCCGGCTTCCGCGGGGCTCATTCGTCCGGCCATTGCTATTTCGCGCTCAAGGACGAGAGCGCCAAGATCGAGGCGGTGATCTGGAAGGGCGTGCACGGGCGCATGCGCTTCAAGCCCCAGGAGGGGCTCGAGGTCATCGCCACCGGCAAGCTCACGACCTATCCGGGCTCCTCGAAATACCAGATCGTGATCGAGGCGCTGGAGCCGGCCGGCATCGGCGCGCTGATGGCGCTGATGGAGGAGCGCAAGCGGAAGCTCGCCGCCGAAGGCCTGTTCGACGAGGCGCGCAAGCAGCTTCTGCCGTGGCTGCCGGAGGTGATCGGCGTGGTGACCTCGCCGACCGGCGCCGTGATCCGCGACATCCTGCATCGGCTGGAGGACCGCTTTCCCCGCCATGTGCTGGTGTGGCCGGTCAAGGTGCAGGGCGAAGGCTCGGCCGAGCAGGTCGCGGCCGCGATCCGCGGCTTCAATGCGCTGCCGGAGGGCGGCAGGATTCCGCGCCCCGACGTGCTGATCGTCGCGCGCGGCGGCGGCTCGCTGGAGGACCTGTGGTCGTTCAACGAGGAGATCGTGGTCCGCGCCGCGGCCGAGAGCATGATCCCGCTGATCTCGGCCGTGGGGCACGAGACCGACATCACGCTGATCGATTTCGTCGCCGACAAGCGCGCACCGACGCCGACGGCGGCGGCCGAGATGGCCGTGCCGGTGCGCAGCGATCTCTTTGTCGAGGTCGGCGATCTCGGGCGACGTACCCGGTCCTGCTGGCAGCGCGGCCATGAGAGCCGCCGCAGCGAGCTGCGTGCCGCCGCGCGCGCGCTGCCGGCCGCCGGCGATTTGCTGGCGATCCCGCGGCAGCGGCTGGATTCGGCGGGTGCGTCCCTGCCCCGCTGCCTCAAGGCCAACACCCACGCGCATTTCCGAAGGTTCACCGCCGCAGGCGCCAAGCTGACGCTGCGGGTGCTGCACGGCCAGATCGCGCAGGCTGATCATCGCCTCACCGTGTGCGGCGAACGGCTCGGCCTATCCGCACGCTCGCTCTTGCGGCGGCGGCGCGACCGCTTTGCCGGGCTGGAGGTGCGCTTGCGCGCCTCAAAACTGTCCAATGCGCAGGCGCAGCGCAACGCGATTCACCGCCAGCGCGAGCGCACGCATCGCCTTGCCGAGCGCGCGGGCCGCGCGCTGGTGACGCTGTTGCAGCGGCTGGATGCCCGCGTCGAGAACAGCGGCAAGCTGCTCTCCGCCTTGTCCTATCGCGGCGTGCTCGCGCGCGGCTTTGCCCTGGTGCGGGACGAGGCCGGCCATCCGCTGCATTCGGCGAATGAGATCGGTCCCGGCGCACGGGTCGAGATCGAGTTTGCGGATGGCCGTGTCGGTGCGACCGCGGATGCGGATCGGCCCGCGGCTGCAGCGAAGCGCGCGCCGGCGCAAGCGAAGCCAGCCGCGCAGGACGCCAAGCCTGCGCCGAAGCGCGTGGGCAAGCCGGTGGATCAGGGGAATTTGTTTTAGGCGGAGGGCGGCGTTCCACCCTGGCTGTCATTCCCCGCCTTGTGCGCAATTGCGCACAGGAGCGGGGAATCCAGTACGCCGCGGCTTCTCGATCCATCACAACCGCCTCGGCGTACTGGATCGCCCGGTCAAGCCGGGCGATGACAGTGAGTGTGTGGGACGCGTGTCACGAACTCGCTGTCGTAGCCCGCATGAGCGTAGCGACATGCGGGAGTAGCGGCCCCGGATATCGCTACGCTCATCCGGGCTACAAGACTGCGCGTCTCAGCGGCAGGACAATCCCGCGTCGATCGTGGTCCAGAAGCCGCAATGTTCCGGCGCGCGTTGCGGCGCGCCGGCATGGGCTTCAAACAGGAAGACCGCGACGGTGAAGACGATCAGGGCGGAGGAGAACAGGACGAAGCGGTTGCGCATGGGATTGCGTTTAATCGACATCGTGGTCGAATGATGGCGTCGTCACGGGCTGAAACCACAACGGCGCGCGATCCGTAGAGTCACGGTCGGCCATTTTCCGTGCAGGGCGGTGGTCGATGCGGGGCTGTCCGCTGTTGTTCCCTTCGGCGGCCCCGCCTTCGCTTCTCACGAGCTACGGCGCGGCGAGCCCGCTCGCCACATGTAGCCCGCATGAGCGCAGCGACATGCGGGACAGGCCTACCCGGATATCGCTACGCTCATCCGGGCTACGGCACTGCCATCACCGCGCCAGCCACTCCGCCACTTCCTTCTGCGACTCCGCGCGCGCTGCCGCATCGGTGCCGAGATGGCCGTGCTCGGGCGCGGCGGCGTCGGTGCTGCCGCTCGCTGCGTGCAGCGGCGTGTTGGCGCGGTCGAAGTCGTGATAGGCGCCGGGATAGACCACGATGCGCGCGAGCGCGCTGCGGCCATGCGCGCCCTCGACCATCTGGCGGCAGGCCGGCGGCGACGAGACGTCGTCATTGCCGCCGATCAGCACCAGCGTCGGCACCCGTGTGCTCCACCCGAGGCCGGCGGAAATCCTGCAGTCCGGATAGAACGCGATCGCGGCGCGGAAATCCGGACCCGTCTCGCGCGCAAGGTTTTGCGGACGCACGGCCCAGAGCAGCGCGCTGGCGCCGTTGGCCCAGCCCATCAGGCTGACACGGTCGCGCGCAACCCAGCTCTGCTTCATCAGCCAGGCGCGCGACGCCGCGATATCGGTGACGCGTTCGCGCCGCGCCTTGACGTGGATCTCCTTGACGCGGCATTGCGGCCCGAGCTCGCGCGAGCCGTAGCTGTCAGGGAGCAGCACGGCGCTGCCGGATTTGAGCAGCCGCTCGGCCCATTCGCGATAGCGCGGCAGGACGGAATCGGAATGGCCACCGAGGCCGCCGCAGCCGTGGAGCGCGATCACGGTCGGAAACGGCCCGGTGCCCTCGGGCTTGTAGAGCTGCGCATGCAGCACGCCGGACGCCAGCGGAATCTCGACCGGCTGCGGTGCCGGCGAGCCGTGCGCGGCCGAGAGCAGGAAGGTCAGGAACAGGGCGGTGAACGGAAGGCGCATCGAACTTTGCCGTTGGATCCTTCGCTCAAGCACTATCATGCGGAAACGCCGCCAAAACATCACAAACCGGTGGGTTTACCGGGCGGACAAGCCACCCTATCTGTGCTACATCCCGTCCAACACATCGTGCCCTCCCAGGTGATCCCGGAGCGGCCTTCCACGGAGACTTTCGACCGTGCTGAACAAGTTCGGCCCTTCGGGCCATGGCGAAGCGCAGGTGCAGTATCTCGACGGCGATTTCCGCGTGATCTCGCCGGGGACCTTCGTGCGCTGCGCGATCACCGATACGCGCATTCCGCTCGACGAGTTGAAATACTGGAGCGTGGACCTGCAGGAAGCCTACGCCACGCCCGCCGCCGTGCTCGAGCGGCATTACCCGGGCGCGCCCAAGCCGCAGGCGTGAGGCCGCAGCCGCGCGTCTATCGCTGCTCCGCGCCATCCGCGCCCACGCAGGTCTTGATGAAACTCTTCCTGGTCTCGCCGACGATCTTCTGATCGATCGCCTGCTTCAGGCAATCGAGCCGCGCCTGCGCCATGCAGAGCTGCATCTGGTCGCGCTTGTCCTGTCCCTTCAGGCTTGCCGTCGTGGAAAGACACGTCACGCGCTTGGTCGCGGGGACCGGCACTGTGGCGGTGGACGCCGCCGGCGGTGCCGTCTGTGCAAACACCGGCGCAATGATCAGACCCACAAGACTGGCGGCAACGGCGGCGGACGGCAACTTCATCGCATTCTCCTGAGCGTCTGAAAACGATAGGAGCTTGCGATGAATGGCGCCTGAATGGCAGGCTGCTGTCGATGGGCAAAGCGCAGCTGCCCTGCCGGCATAGCACGAGCGGTGCAGCTTTTTCACGAGGCATGTTCGGACGCATCAGAAATGCTGCTCTCACAGCCGAGATGATTTCCGTTATGCCAATCCGCGTTGCATCGAAGAGTGCTTGCACTCCATGGTTAGTTATTTCGCGTTGTGGCTGGATTCTTTGTTGCGATTGGCGCTCTTAGGTTGTTTGACGAAGTCTTGGTGAAACAAAGCGCCGCTATGCTTCATCTTAGGTAACTGGCCCTGCTCTTTTTATCGCACAGACAATCAAGTCAGCCAAGCGGCCACTGAGCTCTGGAATTGGCGCAGTCTGTGAACGGGCTCATATCGAAGAGCCATCTGTCGGGCTACGATCACCTCGAAAATTTGCGGTGGAATATCTGTAATCGAAAATCAACGATGGGGGTGATCATGCCCACCATATTAGACCTGCTCTATCGTGAATATTGCCGCGCCCGCCTCGCTGAAATGCGGAAACAGCTTCTGATCGCAGCTGAACGCTTTGAAGCTCTCGACGCGCATCATCATCCGGATCAGGGTGACGATGAGAGGACGGACGCACAACGCAAGACCGGTCGCCGCGCGCCGAATTGAAGCGGCCCGAGACCGGCGATCTCTCCCCGTAGCAGTGACCAAGCAGTTGGCAACAGTTTGGGAGGCAGCAATGAATACACCCGAGTACTATACCGCCATGGTGGCCTGCGTCTCGTGCCTGACCATTATCGGATTGATGGCCGTTGGGGCGTGGTGAGCATGATTGACTGCTGAACGCCGCGGACGCAGCACGCACCGGACAGCATGGTTCGTCAACGCAGGCTGGAAGGCCTTCGCCTTGCCTCGGTTGCAGACGTGCTTCTTGCTGTGAGGTGAGCGTTGCCGCCGCTTCCTTCGACTGCGGCGGCTTCGCTTTAGATCCGGATGTCAGCTTCCGGGCGGAGTATACGAAGAACGCAGCTTCGCCGCGTTCTGGCGGACCTGCTTGATCTCGTCCTGCGTGAACAGCCGCGTCAGTTTCACGTTCTGCAGGGTGCCCGCCGTGACGGTCAGGCCGGAGATGGCCGGAGCCGCACCCGGATCAGGCACATCGAAAATCACCAACACGCCTGGGCCGTCGGCCGCAACGCTGAACATCGAAATCAGCTTTCCGCCGGCCGCTTCGATGAGTTTTCTTGCCGCCTCCTGACGATCGGTCTTGGGTTCTCCAAAATGGCATTGAGAGCGCGGGGTGTGTATTGTCCGGTGAGGCAAAAATGCATGGCATGTTCTCCTCTGGGTTTTTGGCAATGACTTTCCCTGCCGTTCCGAACTCGTCGTTACGGCCGCTGCATCTGAAATGATGAAGGTACTGCCCGCCGTGGGCATAAACGCCGTCGATGATTTCCGGGAGTTCGGCACGTCCCGGTGACGGCTCTCATGCGAGGCTACATCAACTCCCGAACGTGCGGAAGGAAATTCATCAGTGCGACATGTCGTCCCGATCAGATCTCGCCCACCTTACGAGATCATCGCCTGGAAAACCGCCGCTCGCGCGCCTTGTAGAGATGATCGCTGATCAATTGCCGAAGCGCAACCGGGTCATCGAACTCGAGCTGCACCGCGAAAGGCACGATGTCATCCGGCACGCCTTCACGGCCGTGCAGGCGAGCAAGATCCTTTTCCGTCGTTACCAATGTTTGCTGCTCGCGCCCCGCCTCCGCAGCGATGGCTGCGATCTCCTCGTTCGAGAACATGTGATGATCGGCAAAGGCGCGCGTGCGCGCGAGGTCGATGCCGCGGGCGCGCAACGTACGGAAGAACCGTTCGGGATCGCCGATGCCGGCGAACGCGAACACCGGCTTGCCCAACAGTCTTGCGACCGCCTCGGCGTCGGGTTTCAGCCGCGCGCGCAGTTCCGGCTTGTTGCGCCTGGCTAGCTCGGCCGCGACATCGTCGGCGGCGCGGCCGCCGCCGATCACGACCAGCGCGTCGGTGCGCGCGAGCTGCGCCTTCAGCGGCGCACGCAGCGGACCGGCCGGAAACACCTTGCCATTGCCGAGGCCGCGCTCACTGTCGATCACGATCAGCGAGGTGTCCTTGAGAAGACGCGGGTTCTGGAAACCGTCGTCCATCAGGATCACGGTGGCGCCTTGCGACTTCGCCAGCACGACGCCGTCGAGACGGTCGCGCGCGACCGTGACGGGAACGTCGCGCGCCATCATCAGCGGCTCGTCGCCGACGTCGGACGCGGTGTGACGCATGCGGTCGACCATTACCGGGCCCCTGAGGCTACCGCCATAGCCGCGGCTGAGCACCACCGGCGTCTCGCCGAGCTCGCGCAGGAGCTTCGTCAGCGCCAGCACGGTCGGCGTCTTGCCGGCGCCGCCGACATGGTAGTTGCCGACGCAGATCACGGGGATGCCGGCGTCGACGCCCGCGCGCAGCATCCGCCGTTCGGTGATCGCGCCGTAGAGCGCACCCAGCGGCCCCAATGCGTACGATTCGAGCGAACGTGGCCGGTACCAGAAGGCCGGCTCACGCATTGGCGGCCCCCATCTCGATCCGCAACTGCAGAAGATAAGGCTCGAGCGCGGTCATGGTGCGGTTGAGCGCGCCGCCGAGATCCTCGACCACGCCGGCGCCCGATTGCTGGATCTTGTGACGCACGGCAGGATCGGCGAGCAGCTGGCCGAGCTGCTTGATCAGCAGCTCCTGCGTGTCGGCCTGGCGCGCACCGCCGCTGTGATCGAGCGCCTCGTAGACGTCGGCGAAATTGAAGACGTGCGGACCATGGACGATGGCCGCGCCGAGCTTGATCGCTTCGATCGGATTCTGGCCACCATGGCGGATCAGCGATCCGCCCATGAACACGATGTCCGAGAGGCGATAGAACAGGCCGAGCTCGCCCATGGTGTCGGCGATATAAACGTCGGTGGTCGCCGTCGGCAGCTCGTCGCGCGAGCGCAGAGCCGGCTTCAGGCCGGACGCCGTGATCAGGCCTGTGATCGAGGAGCCGCGATCCGGATGGCGCGGCACGATCACGGTCAGGAGCTGCGGGAAGAAACCGCTGAGGCTGCGATGCGCCGCCACCAGCATCTCCTCCTCGCCCGGATGGGTCGAGGCCGCGACGATGATCGGACGCCCGCGCGTCATCGCCATCAGCCGTTCGAGCTTGGCAGGATCGGCCGGCGGCGCCGGCACGTCGAGCTTGAGATTGCCCGTGGTGACGACGTCCCGGCCGCCGAGCGCCGAGAAGCGCTCGGCATCGGTCTTCGACTGCGCCAGACAAATGTCGAAACGCGACAGCAGCGCCGAGATGGTGCCCTGCATGCGGCGCCAGCGCGGGAAGGAGCGCGGCGACATCCGCCCGTTGATCAGCACCATCGGCACGCGACGCGCAGCGCCTGCCAGGATCAGGTTCGGCCAGAGATCGGATTCGATGAACAGCGCCAGCGACGGCTTCCAATGGTCGAGGAAGCGCGCGACGTAGCGCGGGGAATCATACGGCACGTATTGATGGATGACGTCGGGCGGAAAGCGCTTTGCGACAATAGCAGCCGACGTGACGGTGCCCGAGGTGAGCAGAATGCGCAGGTTCAGATCGCGCAAGCGCTCGATCAGGGCCGCCGCGGCGAGGACCTCGCCGACGCTGGCGCCGTGAATCCAGACCAGCGGACCGTGCGGTCGCACGTCCCGGGACAGGCCCCGCCGTTCGCCGACGCGCGCGGGATCTTCCTTGCCCTGCTTCAGGCGCCGCTTGATCAGCACAGGCGCGAGCGGCACCAGGCCGCGCGCCAGGCGCCGGTACATCCGCAGCGTCAACGGCAGCGAGCCCGGTAGCGATTTAGGCATCTGCAGGTCCCGGCCGGCCGAGTTGCGCATAGGCGCGGCGGGTCGCCTCGTTCAAGGTCTCCTCCAGCTCGAGCCGCAGCGCTTCCATGGTGGCGGCGTCCGCATCCGGCGGAACGTGGATTTCCTTGATGCCGACCAACGCGCCCCGCCCGAACGGCAGGTTGATGGTGGTGCGGTCCCAGTTCTTGAGCCGGACGAAGCGGCTGGTCGCCATCGCAAAAGGCATGATCGGCCGCCCCGATTCCCGTGCCAGCATGATGATGCCGAGCCCAGCCACGCGCGAGCGCTTGGGGACGTCAGCGGTCAGCGCGACATTACAACCGTCCTCGAGCGTCCGCACCATTTCCTTGAAGGCACCGACCCCGCCTTTGCGGTGAAACGCGCCGCCATGGTCGCCGGAGCCGCGGATGGTGCCGATGCCGAGCCGCTCGGCGGCAATCGCGTTGAACTCGCCGTCGCGGTGACGGGAGATCAGGACCCTGGCCTTGTACCAGTCCTTGTTCTTGATGAAGGGGGTGAGGAAATGCTGGCCGTGCCAAAAGGCGAAGATCGCCGGGATCTGCGGTTCGACGCGGTCATAGACGTCAGGCGGATCGAACGTGAATGTGTTCGTCCGCCAGACCAGACGCAGATATTCGGCCGCCAGGATTCCGACGGCACGCTGAACGAAGCTGCTCCTCAGCGTATTGCGAAGCAGCTTTTTCAACGCGCCGGTTCTTGATTCGGGTCGAGCAGCCGGTGGAGATGGACGATGAAATAGCGCATCTGCGCGTTGTCGACCGTGCTCTGCGCCTTGGCGCGCCAGGCGGCGTGCGCGGTCGCATAGTTCGGATAGAGGCCAACGATCTCAACGTCGTCGAGGTTCTTGAAGGTGTTGTGCTCGAGATCGACGAGCTCGCCGCCGACGACGAGGTGGAGCAGTTGTTGCGGGGCACTATCTGGCATCGGTTCTGTTCCTAACGGGCTGCCCGGCAAAGCAGTGTTCGACAAGCACGAGAAAGCGCTTCACGGCAAGGGGCGGTTTCGAAAATGCGAGACAATGTTCGCATGACGATCGCGACCCGCTGCCACCAGCACCCCATGCGTGACTTGCCGGCGGTTATAGAGGATGGGATCTCCGGAGAGATCGCTCATCCTACCATCGGCTTCCTGCACGATCAAATCCGCCGCCGCAAGGTCCCAATCATGACTGTTGCCGCCCGCAAAAGCCGCATCCAGCGCGCCATGAGCGACCCGGCACAGACGCAGCGCGAGCGAACCGATTCGCGGATGCAGCTTGATCTCGCCCAGTGACGGCTTCAGGCGCTCGACCAGGGGCTTCGGACCCGCGACCCGCGAGAAGTCAAGCTCGGATCCCGACGTCGCCCGCACCGGCACCTCGTTGAGGGTCGTGCCCTGGCCGCGGCCGGCGAAAAAGAACTCTTCGCTCGTCGGCGCGAACACCGCGGCCAGCACTGGCGAGGCATCCTCGACCAGCGCCACGCTGACGCACCATTCGTCATGGCCATTGAGATAGTTGCGGGTGCCGTCGATGGGATCGACGATCCAGGTCATCCGCCGCGACAGCCGCACCTCGTCGTCGGCGCTCTCCTCCGACAGCCAGCCATAGTCGGGCGTCGCCGCGCGCAGGCGCGCTTCCAGGAGATCGTTGACGGCAATGTCGGCTTCCGAGACCGGCGAGGACGCGCCCTTGGTCCACTTCTTCAGCTCGGTGCGGAACATCGACTGCGCGAGTGCGCCCGCCTCCCGCACCGTCTCTTGCAGCAGCGCCGCGTCGCGCGTCAGGATGGCTTCACCGGTTGCGTTCGCGTCAACGTCCGCCAAGCGTCAAACCCTCGATGCGCACCGTCGGCGCATTGACGCCGTAGCGGAACTCGAGATTGTTCGCCGGCTGCATCGACCTGAAGATCTCGAACAGATGGCCGGCGATCGTCACCTCGCTCACGGGATAAGTGAGTTCGCCGTTCTCAATCCAGAAGCCGGAGGCGCCGCGGCTGTAATCGCCGGTGACGCCGTTGACGCCCGAGCCGATCAAATCGGTGACGTAGAACCCCTGCTTGATGTCGGAGATCAGCTCGGCCGGCGTCGGCGTGCCGGGTTCAAGATGCAGATTGTACGGGCCGGGTGACGGCGAGGAGGACACGCCGCGGTGGGCATGGCCGGTGGTGGTGAGGCCGAGCTCACGCGCGGTCGCGCAATCGAGCAGCCAGGTCGTCAGCACGCCTTCGTCGATCAGCGCGATCTTCTTCACGGCGACGCCTTCGGCGTCGAACGTCTGCGAGCGCAGGCCGCGTTTGCGCAGCGGATCGTCGATGATGCGGATGTTGTTGGCGAACAGCTGCTGGCCGAGCGTGTCCTTCAGGAAGCTGGTCTTGCGCGCGATCGAAGCGCCATTGATGGCGCCGACGACGTGACCGACCAGCGAGCCCGCGACGCGCGGATCGAACACCACAGGCACCTTGCAGGTCTCGACCTTGCGCGGATTGAAGCGCGCCACGGTGCGCTCGCCCGCGGAACGGCCGACGATCTCCGGTGACAAGAGGTCTACACCATGCGGCGCCGAGGTGAAGTCGTAGTCGCGCTCCATGCCGGTGCCGTCACCGACAATGGCGGTGGCGGAGATGCCCTGGCTGGACCGCAGATAAGAACCGTGGAAGCCGGTGCTGGTGACGAGCACCATGCCGCCCATGCCGGCGGAGGCCGAGGCGCCGCCGGATTTGGTCACGCCCTTCACACCAAGCGCCGCAGCCTCGGCTTCGAGCGCGCGACGCTCGAGTTCCGAGGTCGCGGGCACGTCAGGGTCGAGCAGATCGAGATCGGGGAAGTCGCGCGCGAGCAGTGCCGGATCGGCAAGGCCGACATATTTGTCGTCGGGCGCGACGCGCGCCATCGCAACCGCTCGCTCGGCAAGCTTGGTCACGGCATCGCCGCTGGTATCATTGGTCGAGACCACCGCCTGACGGCGGCCGACCAGCACGCGCAGGCCGACATCGTCGCCCTCGGACCGTTCGGATTCCTCGACGCGGCCGTCGCGGACCTCGACGCCTTGCGAGACGCCACGCACGGCGACTGCATCGGCCGCATCCGCGCCGGCGCGCCTTGCAGCCTCCACCAGCCGCTGCGCGAGATCGGAGAGCGCAGACTGGTCGAACAGGTCGCGGCTGGCTGTGGACGAATCCTTGGGCGAAAGCGTCGAGCTTGGTGAAGGGTTCACAAACGAAATCCTGTTGGGGCGGGCTGCGGGACCGGAACCCACAGATGTGCCCTGATCGCGCGGACTTCAAGCATTTTCAGCCCACCAAAAGCTCAGATTCGCACCTTGCGCGCAACGTCTCGTCAATCATGCGCGCCAAGGTCTTGTCAATCATGCGCGGCGGTGAGGTTGGATTAACCAGCCTTTTTAAGCGGTTTCGGAAAGGCTCGCGCTAAGGTCCTCGCATCGACCGGGAACATAATCCTGGCGGGGAGAACTAAAGCCGTGAGGCGTCAAACAGCAACAAGCGGGATCGCTCCCGCCGGGTCGAGCCGCTCCCTGCGGCTCGACCCCCTTTCCCTTCCGGTCCGCTTCGATGCGCATGATCCGCGCGCCGACGGATATGTACGGCAGATCGAGCTTCATCGCGAACGTGTCGTGCTGCACCGTGCCGTCCGCGGCATGCGGATGGCAATCAATGTTCGCGTCAGCGACTTCACCGGCGTCGCGCTGCGCGGCAACGACGAGGCCCAGACCCTCGTCCTCGTTCATCGCGATCCCTCGCTCTCCATTCCGCTGCTGGTCAGCGCCGACGGCGACGAACTCGTTGAGGCCTGGGCAATCTGGAGCGAGCTGTTCGCACTTCCGCAGCTCGACGAAGGCGCACGCCAGCCCGCGCCGCGCCGTCGCCGCGCCAACCCGATTCGCGACCGCCGTCCGAAATTTCTGATGCGCCGCCGCACCGGTGTCGCACGGGAGTTGTCGGTGCATCGCGATGAGCGCGAGATCATCGCCCGGAGTTAAGCCGTCCGCATCACCGCGTCGGCCAGCAAACCCGCAAACAACAACAGCCCAGCGTCGCGGTTCGAGTAGAACAGGCGCTTGCAGAGATCGCCATCGCTGATATTCAGCCGCCCGATCTGCGAGGCCAGATGCACGGCGAAGGCCCCAAGTCCGAGCCAGGCCGGCCAGCGCGCATCGCCCGACGCCAGCGCCACGCCGATCAGCAGCACCGCGAGGCCGTAGAACAGTATCAGCGCCTGGTGCGTATGCGCACCGAACAGGCGCGCGGTGGACTTGATGCCGATCAGCGCATCGTCCTCGGCGTCCTGATGCGCGTAGATCGTGTCGTAGCCGATCACCCAGGAGATCGCGCCGGCATAGAGCACGAGCGCGGTGACATCGATCCGCCCGAAGGTGACGGCAAATCCCATCAGGGCGCCCCAGGAGAACGCGAGCCCGAGCACGATCTGCGGCCACCAGGTGATGCGCTTCATGAACGGGTAGATCGCGACGATCAGCAGCGAGGCAATGCCGGTCACGATCGCGAAGCGGTTGAAGTGCAGCAACACCACGAGCCCGATCAGCGCCTGCGCGACCATGAACGCCAGCGCCTGCTTCGCGCTCACCTGGCCGGAGGGCAGCGGCCGCGAGCGGGTGCGCTCGACCTTGTCGTCGAGGTCACGGTCGGTGATGTCGTTCCAGGTACAGCCTGCCCCCCGCATGACGAAGGCGCCGATGAAGAACAGGACGATGGTGAGCGGCAGGCCGCGGACGTCATGGGCCATGCCGGCGGCGAGCGCCGCCGACCACCAGCACGGCATCAACAGGAGCCAGGAGCCGATCGGACGATCGAAGCGGGACAAGCGCAGATAAGGCCGCGCCCATTGCGGCGCACGCGTATCGACCCAGTTGCCGGTGGAATCGGCAACTCGGGCTGACGTGTCGCTCATCGCGTCAGGACGTTGCCGTTGAGTGTGTCGAAGGTGCTGCCGCCCTTCTTACCGGCATTGGCCTCGGGCGGCGAGCCCGAACCCAGCACTTCGCTCAGCGACGGACCGGCCGGTCCGCGCGGCTGGTTCTGCATCTGCTGCGCAACATTGCAGACCTTCGCCGCCATGGCCTCGGTGTTCTTGTGGCCGTCCTTCATCTGCGCGCCGACCTGCGCCGGAATCCCGCACTTCGAGGCATTGGCCTCGATGTACTTGATCATCTTGGTCTCAGCCTGGCTGAAGTTGCGGATCAGCTTGCAGGCCTCGTCAGGCGGGGCGTGACGGTCGCTCGCGGCCTTGATCAGCTTGCCGCGTTTTTCGGCATCTTCGCGCAGAGGCATGAACGCCTTCATGCAGTCCTCGCCGGGACCGGCTTGCGTCGGCGGGGCCGCGCTGAAGGCGCCGGCGCCACCGACAGGAGCGGCGCCATTCACGGGGAAGGAGGATTGCGGCGCGCCGCCGACGGAGGCGACGGGCGCCGAGCCATTGACGGGCGGGAAGGCGGAACTGGTTGGGGCTTGGCCCGGCAGCGGCGCGGGGAAGCCCTGCGCATAGGCACCAACGGCGCCCATCGTGACCATGGCGGCAGTGATCGGAACCATCAAATGACGGATCATCAAGGCAGTCTCTCCGGCAGGAGCTTGCGGGGTTCGGCGTCTTCCCAATTGAAGCGCAACCGGCGTGCTCGCGATTTTACGATTCCCGCCGGCCCTTAACAACCCGTTGAATAGGGCGGGAGCGCGGCGCGCCGACGCACCATTTTGGCAAAATTTACCCCGAAAGGACTGCTTTCGGTTAAGAACGGCGGCAAATCGGACCTTTGACGATGCCTTCCCACGATTTCCGCGGCCCCCGCCTGTTCGTCGACGCCCCGCTTGCCCAGGACGGCAGGGTCGAGCTCGACCGCGACCAGAGCAATTATCTCGGCAATGTGCTGCGGCTTGCCGCCGGGGCCGAGGTTTTGGCGTTCAACGGCCGCGACGGCGAGTGGCAGGCCGCCATTGAAGGCCGCAAGCGGCCGGACGGTCTCGTCATCCTCCAGCAGACCCGGCCGCAGGACCGGCTGCCCGACCTCGCCTACATCTTCGCTCCGCTCAAGCATGCCCGGCTCGACTACATGGTGCAGAAGGCCATCGAGATGGGCGCCGCCAGCCTGCAGCCGGTTCTGACCCGATTCACCCAGGCCTCACGCGTCAATACCGAGCGGATGCGCGCCAATGTCGTCGAGGCGGCCGAGCAATGCGGCATTCTCAGCATCGCCACCGTTGCCGAGCCGGTGCCGCTGGAGCGCTTCTTGACCCAGCGCGCCGCTGGCAGGCTGCTGATCTTCTGCGACGAGGCGGCGGAGCTCGAAAACCCCATTCGGAGCTTGCAAGCCGCACGCGCCGGGGAGGGAATCGACGTGCTGATCGGACCCGAAGGCGGCTTTGCCGAGGAAGAGCGGGTCCTGCTGCTGCGGCAGCCGAAAATCCTGCGGCTGGCGCTCGGACCCCGCATCATGCGGGCCGACACCGCCGCGGTGGCCGCGCTGGCGCTGGTGCAGGCGGTGCTGGGCGACTGGGGTGGCGAACGCGGCTAAGGCACGTTGCTATTCGCCTCGTAGCGATCGGTTCAGGGTCTCCGAAGGCAACTCTCCGAAAGCCTCTCTGTAGCTCGCTGCGAATTCGCTGAGATGCCAGAAACCATGCGCAAGCGCGCAGGACTTCACACTCCGGCCTGCTCGGCCGGTGCGCAGTTGCTTGCGTACCGACCAGAGGCGCAAGACCCGGCTATAGCGATGTGGGCTCATGCCGCAGATGGCCCGTGTCGCACTCTGGAGAGTCCGGACCGACACGCCCGCCTGTTCCGCCAGTTCGGTGGTCTTGTGCCAGATCATCAGATCGCGCCGAATCAGTTTTTCCATATCAGCCACGATCCGCCGATAATGCTCGGTGGTGGACGACGCAGGTGCGCTTGCGACACTGGACCAGATCGCCGCATCCATCGTGCTGAGCAGTGACCGTTCGACAATCGTTTGCGAAGCCGGCTCATTCAGGAAGTCCGGGTCATTTGCCGCGGTTTCAAGCGAGATCGAGATCAGACGGCGCAGCGAGGCAAGCACGTCCGGCGCCGGATTCAGCAAATGGCATCCATCGCTCAATTCAGGCAATGGCTCCCGCCCGGATGGACTGAAGTAGACCACCGCCAGCAGACGCCCCTCCGGCTCATGCACCAAGCAATCTGAACCGCCTTTTAGAATGACAACAGAACCGCCGGTCGATTGCCCGTTTATGCGGGCAGAGGTCACGTGATCCATCGGTACCACCACTGCGGCAGCATTGGTGAGCTGATAGCCGCGAATGATCCGGGGGAAGGTTTTCAACAGCGACAGGGTCAGGGTCGGCAAGGTGAGCCGGGCACGCATGATCGCGGTCGTCCCGACAGACAACGGCATGCTCGATGCGCCGGCGTATTTCTCGGTCTCACCGAAATGATCGATGTCATACGATTTGAGCTCGAGCGCCGAGGACGGCTTGAGATCCTGGAACGACATCAAGCGATCCGCCGCTATCTTTTGCATTGCCTCGCGAGCAGGGACTAGACGGCTTTGATCCATGTTCTGCTGCTTACCTGACGTTCTTCGTAGAGACGGCGACTTTAGCGCGGCGCAAACCACCCGGCGCTCTGGCCCCGGCGCGCCGCAGGTCGCGGGGCGTTGAGAATGGCACGAACGATCAGAAGGTCGAGTGGATCTAAGTCGTAGTGCCGGAACATCTCGCTAATCAAAACAGCATATAGGCCAGCGTGTGTCGCGCGACCGTTCCGATAACGTCTGTGCGTTGCCGCATGAATCGGAAACCAACTTTCGCATTGTAAACGAAGGCTCTGCGAACGGACCGTCCGCCCTACCCAAATTGAGCATGCGACCAGTGGACACCCTCAACCGGGCCAAGCAGCTCGCGGATGAGGTTACATGTGAGGCAGCGAGCATTCCGGCCAGGCGGCCATTCCTTCGTGGAAGCGGCCCGGAGAGCTCGCTGGCCGAATGAATGAGGGTGAGGCGTCCAACCTAACTCGATCGGCCGCAGCGCGATTAGGTATTATATTACCTAGCTTGGCGACGACGCCTGAATTGGGCTTCGCATCCTCTGCTGACGGTGCGTCGCTCCGGCGCTGTTAAGCGATTGATCCTTTGGAGGTCGAAACCGCTTCCGGGCCATGCTAAGGCCTGCGGCAATTCGTTCCCTGCTTGCCCTGCCCGGTTCCACCGGGACGATGGACCCCGAGATGACCGCGACTGCCACCTCAAATGCTGCCGGCTCCGCCTGGGCGGACACGCTGCTGCTGTCGTTCGCGCAGGCCGGCTATGTCAGGGCCGAGCCCGCCATCCTGCAGCCGGCCGAACCGTTCCTGGATCTCTCCGGCGAGGACATCCGCAAGAGCCTGTACCTGACCACGGACCTATCCGGCGATGAGCTCTGCCTGCGCCCGGACCTGACCATACCGGTGGCCCGCGATTACCTCAGCTCTGGCCGTGCCGGCCAGCCGGCCGGGTTCAGTTATCTCGGCCCGGTGTTCCGCTACCGCAGCGGCCAGAGCAGCGAATTCCTGCAGGCCGGCATCGAGTCGTTCGGCCGCCAGGACCGCGCCGCGGCCGATGCCGAAATGCTGGCGCTGGCGCTGGAGGCGACCGCCGCCTTCGGCGTTCGCGACGTCGAGATCCGCACCGGCGACGTGGCGCTGTTCAACGCGCTGCTCGACGCGCTCGACCTCTATCCGGTCTGGCGCCGCCGCCTGGTCAAGGATTTCAACCGCAAGATCAGCCTGGAGCAAGATCTCGAGCGGCTGGCAGCCGCGACCACCGCGACCCGCAGCGAATATGAGGGCGTGCTCGCGGCGCTCGCCGGCTCCGACCGCAAGGCAGCGCTCGCTTTCGTAACCGACCTCATGTCGATCGCCGGCACCACCAATGTCGGCGGCCGCACCACCGCCGAGATTGCCGACCGCTTCCTCGAGCAGTCGACGCTGAAGGGCGGCGCGCTGCCGCGCGAGGCCATCGCCGTGCTCAAACGTTTCCTGTCGATATCGGGTAGCCCCGATGACGCCGTGGCCGAGCTGCGCGCGCTCACCAATGATGCGAAGCTCGACCTCAGTGCTGCGATCGACCAGTTCGAAAGCCGGGTCGGCTTCATGGCCGCGCGCGGCATCGATGTGAAGGCGACGCGCTTTTCCACCGCGTTCGGGCGCGGGCTCGACTACTACACCGGCTTCGAATTCGAGCTGCATCACCGCGGCAACGGCGCCGAGCCGCTGGTTGCCGGCGGCCGCTATGACGGATTGATGACCCAGCTTGGATCGGCCGAGCCGATCCCCGCGGTCGGTTTCTCGGTCTGGGTGGATGCGCTGACCCGGATCGGCCGCAAGGTGGGAGCTTAAGTCATGAGCGCGCCATTCGTTCTGGCCGTTCCCTCCAAGGGCCGCCTTCAGGAAAATACCGAGGCCTTCTTCGCCCGCGCCGGGCTGAAGCTGTCGAAGGCGGGCGGCGCCCGCGACTATCGCGGCACGCTCGCTGGCCTCGACAATGTCGAGGTCGCCTATCTCTCGGCGAGCGAAATCGCCTCGCAACTGTCCCGCGGCTCGGCGCATCTCGGCGTCACTGGCGAGGATCTGGTGCGGGAGACCATCGCGGACGCCGACAAGCGCGTCTCCCTGATCGAAGGCCTCGGCTTCGGCTATGCCGACGTCGTCGTCGCGGTGCCGCAGGCGTGGATCGACGTCCGCACCATGGCCGACCTCGACGACGTCACCACCGGCTTCCGCGAGCAGCATCACATGCGGATGCGGGTCGCAACCAAGTTCATCAATCTCACCCGCGCCTTCTTCCAGAGCCAAGGCATCACCGATTACCGCATCGTCGAAAGCACGGGCGCGACCGAAGGCGCACCGGCCGCCGGCAGCGCCGAGTTGATCGTCGATATCACCACGACCGGCGCGACGCTCGCCGCCAACGGATTGCGGGTGCTCGACGACGGCGTGATCCTGCGCAGCCAGGCCAATCTGGTCGCCTCAAGGGACGCCGATTGGTCGCCGCAAGCGCGGGAGACCGCGCGAATCATCCTCGATCACATCGCGGCGCGGGCGCGGGCCAACAAATACCGCGAAGTCCGCACCCGCTTCCGCCAGTGCGACGCGGCCATGCTCACCGAGGCCCATGAGCGCTTCGGCGTCGAAGCCCCGTTCGGCGGACCGACCTCGTCAGGCATGCTCACGCTGCACTGCCCGCCGGGCCAGCTCTATGCACTCGCGAGCTTCCTGCGCGGGCATGGCGCCGAGACCGTCTCGGTGGTTTCGCTGGATTACGTGTTCGACCGGGAGAACCCGCTGTTCGCCAGGCTCGAGGCGTTCCTGCGGCAGTGAGCCCAAAGTTTGTTGAGCAATTCCGTTCAGCGTAGCGACAGCAAACGGCAGCTACCATATGCTGTTGAGATGACCTTGAACGCCTCTGGAACCTTGATCGATGACGCTGGGCTCTGACGTTTCCGGCATGACGACCAACGCGGCAAGCGCCGCCGCGAAGGGGCTGTCGATTGTCGTCCCGCTCTACAACGAAGCCGCGGGCCTCGCCGCCCTACACCAGCGCATCTGCGATCTCGCAAAGACCTTGCGGCAGCGCTATCGCTTGGCTTGCGAGGTCGTCTATGTCGACGACGGTAGCGCGGACGCGACGCTGTCGATCGCCCGCTCGCTGCCGGCCGACGCGGTCGACGTCCAGGTGGTGTCGCTGTCGCGCAATTTCGGCAAGGAGGCCGCGCTGATGGCTGGCCTCGACCATGCCCGGCTCGGCGCGGTGCTGTTCATGGACGGCGACGGCCAGCATCCGCCGTCGCTGGTCGAGCGACTGGTGCGGCACTGGATCGAGGACGGCTACGACGTCGTCTATACCGCCAAGGCGCATCGCGACAACGAGCCCTTCCTGCGGCGGCTCGCCGGGCGCGGCTTCTATGCGCTGATCAATTGGGGCGCGCGCCAGAAGATTCCCGAAGACGCCGGCGACTTCCGCCTGCTGTCGCCGCGCGCGGTCGCAGCACTGAGGCAGCTGCCCGAGCGCAACCGCTTCTTCAAGGGCCTCGCGAGCTGGATCGGCTTCCGCCAGATCCGCGTCGATTACGAGCCCGCGCCGCGCACCCATGGCGTGACGACCTTCAGCGCCGCACGCCTGCTTGGTCTTTCGATCGAAGGCGTCACCTCGTTCTCGGTGGCGCCGCTGCGCTTCGCCAGCCTGCTCGGCGTGATCCTCGCCGGCGGAGCGTTCCTGTTCGGTCTGTCGATCCTCTGGGAGGTCTTGACCACCGGCAAGCAGGTGCCCGGCTATCCCTCACTCGTGATCGGCCTGATGACGATCGGCGGCGTGCAGCTCATCATGATCGGCATCGTCGGCGAATATATCGGCAAGATCCTCTCCGAGCTGAAGGCGCGCCCGATCTACTTCGTCGCCGAGCACAGTGAAAAGCATTTCGAAACCGAGAAGGCCCAGGACGCTTCAAGCCTGGACGCCTCGAAGAGGACGGCGGCCGAATGAGCGCGGCCGCGCCGCTGCGGCGGATCTGGCTCTGCGCCGACGATTACGGCATCAGCCCGGGCGTCAATCGCGCCATCCGCGACCTGATCGAACGCGGCCGTCTCAACGCTACCTCGGTGATGATGGTGGGACCTGCGGTCGAGCGCAGCGAGATCGAAGCGCTCCAGGCGGCAGCGCAAGCGAGCCCACGCTGCGCGATCGGATTGCACGTGACGTTGTCGGCACCGTTCCGGCCGCTCACCATGCATTTCCGTCCGCTCGACGGCGACATGTTTCTCCCGTTTCCGAAGCTGCTGCGCGCGGGTCTTGCGCGAAGGCTCGACCGCGAGTTCTTTCGCAACGAGGTCAAGGCGCAGCTGGCAGCCTTCGCGAAAGCGTTCGGACGCGCGCCTGACTTCGTCGACGGCCATCAGCATGTGCAGCTCTACCCGCAGGTGCGCGACGGCTTTGTCGATGCGGTGAGCGAAGTCGCGCCAAAAGCCTGGGTGCGCCAGGGCGGCCGCGACCTGCCGCTGATGCAGCGGCTGGCCTCACCGAAAGCCATGGTGCTCGACATTCTCAGCGCGCAATTCCGCCGCCGTGCCGTCAGCGCGGGCCTCAGCTTCAATCCCGGCTTCGCCGGCGCCTATGATTTCACGCGGGCGGCCGATTTCGGCGAGCTGATGCGGCAATTTCTCGAAGGCCTGCCGGATGGCGGCCTCGTGATGTGTCATCCCGGCTTCGTCGACGAAATTCTCACCGGGCTCGACCCGATGACGGATGTCCGCGAACGCGAGCACTCCTATCTCGCCGGCGATGCCTTTGCGCGCCTGCTGACGGACAGCGGCGTCACGCTGGGGTAAAACCGGCGAAGTTTGCGAGAAAGCCGCCCCGCGGGGCAGCTTGTCGCATACCGAAATTTAATCCAGCCGGCACTGTTGGGGCCACAATGGAACCCTACATCTGCCTCGCGCTTGTTTTGCGCGAGGGAGACTGACCATGACGCCGCAGGAACGCCAGCTCGTCGACGAGCTTTTCGACCGGCTTTCGAAACTGGAAAATGCACCGCGCGATCCCGACGCGATCGCCGCGATCTCCGACGGCCTGCGCAAGGCGCCCGGCGCCATCTATGCGCTGGTGCAGACCGTGCTGTTGCAGGACGAGGCGCTGAAGCGTGCTCACAACCGCATCCAAGAGCTGGAGGCGGCGCAGGCGCCCGAGCAGGCGCAGTCCGGCGGTTTCCTGGACACCATGCGCGACACGCTATTCGGCGGGGGCCCGTCGCGCGGCTCGGTTCCGAACGTGCCGCCGCGTGACTCGCGGCCGGTATGGAACAGCGGCCAGGCGATGCAGCAGCCCCAGCCGGGCTATGGCCAACCACCGTACGGGCAGGCCTACGGCCAAGGACCGGGTCAGGGCTATGGTGCGCCGCCGATCGGCGGTGGCGGTGGCTCGTTCCTCGGCACGGCGGCGGCCGCCGCGGCCGGCGTCGTCGGCGGCTCGCTGCTGCTCTCCAGCATCCGCGGCATGATGGGCGGATCGCATCAGCAGGCCTTCGGCGACACCAATGCCCTGGGCGATCGCAGCCCCTGGACCGGCAGCGATCAGTCCGGCGGCTCGCTCGCGCGCGATGCCGGCCTCGACGACATCGGCTCGAACCGCGGCGATGCTTCCCGGCAGGGCTTCGCCGACCACGCTTCGAACGACGACCAGAATTACAACGATCAGAACGACAATGACGGCGGCAATGTCGACCTCGCCGACGACGGCGATTTCGGCGGCGGAGATGATGGCGGCAGCGATTACGCCTGACGCTTCTTATCCTTGCTCCAAACGAGAACGGCCGCCGATGAGGCGGCCGTTTTTGGTTCCGAGCGCTATGCGCCTACATCACCACGACCTTGGTGCCGACGTTGACGCGGCCGTAGAGATCGATGACGTCCTCGTTGCGCATGCGAATGCAGCCCGAGGAGACGTTGGTACCGATGGTCCAAGGCTCGTTGGAGCCGTGGATACGGTAGAGCGTCGAGCCGAGATACATCGCGCGCGCACCGAGCGGATTTTCGGGGCCGCCTTCCATATGCCTCGGCAGGTCAGGACGGCGCGCGATCATTTCCGCCGGCGGCGTCCAGGCCGGCCATTCGCGCTTGGCCGTGATCGACTTCACGCCGGACCAGGTGAAGCCGGGGCGGCCGACGCCGATGCCGTAGCGCATCGCGCGGCCGTTGCCCTCGACGAGGTAGAGGAATTTGTTCGGCGTATCGACCACGATCGTGCCGGCGCTTTCGTTGCCGCTATAGTCAACGAGTTGTTTCTCGAATTTCGGATCGAACTGACGCTGCCGCGGGTCGACCGCCTCCTGCTGGAGACCTGCGTCCTGCATCTGCGGTTCGCCCATCGGCGGCAGGCGGCGCTGGTCATAATAACCCGGCTGCTGCTGATACACCGGCTGCTGCGGAGCGTAGGCCGGACCGCGACCGGGCCCGTCACCGAAGATGAACTCGATGAAGCCGCCGCCCATGTTCGAATTGGACGCGACGCGAACCGGCGCAGGCGGCACCTGCGGCTGGTACAGCACCGCGGGCGGATCGTTCGGCACGCTATTGTCGAAGGCGCTGGCGCTGTTGACGCCGGCAAGGAAGGTGCAAGCGCTGCCAAGCAGCGCAACGGACATTTTCTTGAACATCGACGTACTCTGTACTGTTTCGTCTAGATCACATGCGTCGTGGCGAGGTGATGGCTGATCCGCACCCGCGACGTGGTCAATAAAGAGCAAAAGCCGTTTTGTTTGGTAAACGGAAACGCCATTTCGATTCACCACGTCGTCGGCAGCGGCGCAATTTGGCGATCAGCGTTTATTTTCGATGAACGCCGCGCACGCATGGTTAATCGCTCGTTTGCAAGCCGTCGCGCACAGCCGTACGACAGTTCCGGCTGTGAACTTCGTGTTAAATCGCTTCTGCCTACAAAGACGCGTGAGTGAGGTGGGGGGAGTTCTTGATGGCTATTCACCGCAAACGTTTTCGTGTCGAGGAGGCTATTGTCGGCGAGATGCCCAGCCCCGAAATGATTGAGGAGGCTGCGCCGATGCATAGCGAGATCATGGCCGAGTTGCGTGCGATCCGCACGCAGATGGCGAAGGGCACCGCGCCGTTGTCCGGCAGCGCCGCCATGGCGGCGATCGACGCCTCCACCGCCCACGAGCTCTCGGAAGCCCGTACCATGCTCGATACTTACCGAGCGCAGATCGAGCAGTGCGAGAAGCTGAAGGTCGAGCTCGACCTCATCCACGACGCCATCGACCGCACCAAGCGCGAGATCGCGACACTGCATGGCAAGAGCTTCGACGGCGGCGAAATGGCCAAGGTCAATGGCGAGCTCGGCGCGGTCGTCGGCGGTACCGAACAGGCGACCCAGCAGATCCTCGAAGCCGCCGAGTCGATCGACCAGGCGGCCAGCGCGATGGCCAAGGTGCAATCGGCCGATCAGCAGAAGCGGCTCGCCGACGATATCCAGGAACGCGTCATCTCGATCTTCGAAGCCTGCAACTTCCAGGACCTGACTGGTCAGCGCATCAGCAAGGTCATGAGCACGATGAAGTTCATCGAGCAGCACATCAATTCCATGATGGAAATCTGGGGCGGCGTCGACGCGATCAAGTCCCACGTCGTGCCGCAGGTCGACACCCGCAGCGATGACGACAAGCTTCTCAACGGCCCGAAGCTCGCAGGCGACGTCGGCCACGCCTCGCAGGACGACATCGACGCGCTGTTCGACTGAACGGACGCGACGCTCTGAATAACGAAACGCCGGCGCAAGCCGGCGTTTTTTTGTTGTCTATCGTCCCCCGCTGTCATCGTCCGCGCAGGCGGACGATCCAGTATTCCAGAGACGGCAATGATTGAGCCGAGAAGCCGCGGCGTACTGGATGTCCGCCTGCCGCCTACGCTAAAGCTTCGGCGCCCCTGGACCTCAACCCCGGCGAAGCCTTGGCGTAGCCGGGTCGCGGGGCATGACGAAGGATAGAGACTACGCCCTCGGCGCGCAGCGGACGTAGACCATGTTGCCGTAGCGGGTGGCGGCGTCCTTGTCGATGAAGCGGGTGATGAGGACGCGGCCGTCGAAGGAGACGATCTCGCGGTCCTGGTCGCCGGGCGTCGGACCTGCCGGCCCGATATAGTTCTTGCCGCTCGGCGAGCCCTTCAGGCGCAGCTCCTGCGGTGTTGCCTGGTCGGCCAGATGCATGATCACGCCGCCGGAGGAGCCGGCCGTGATCACGTAAGGATTTTTGCATTGGGCCCGGGCGGCAGCCTCGGTGCGGGCGCGGTCGGCCGGGTTCTGGAACGAGGCCAGGCCCCAGCGCCCGACGATCTCGTCGGCGCGGATCGACGCGGGCATTTCCGGACCGGTGCCGGGCTCGGCCTCGGGGGGCGGTGAGGACGAAGAAAAGGACGGCAGGCTCATGCCGCCGCCGCAGGCACCAAGCAGCAGCGCCAGGCAAGAAGCCGCCGCCAGATTGGCGACCGTGCGCGCGTGAGCTGAACTGATCATGGCATTCCCCCGGACAAAACCATGGCCGCACCCCTTACGCAGCCAAGCGCAAAACCGCTGCCGGAGCAATGACGTCCTTTAATACGCCGGCACCCCGAACAAGTTTCCAATGTCACCATCCTATATCCGTCTCACCAATCGCTTAACCACCTTTGCTTGACAGGATCGCGGCCAAGCCATATTCCCGGGCGCACCATTAGCACTCTGAAAGATGGATTGCTAACGCGCGCCGATCGATCCTCGGGAAGGGTGGACGGAAGCGCCGCCCGCCCACTTCCTCTCCTTCCGAAGCGAGCCTCCAAAGGGAAACGTCATGACTAAATCCAAATTTCGTCCGCTGCATGACCGTGTCGTGGTCAAACGTATCGACGCCGAGTCAAAGACCAAGGGCGGCATCATCATTCCGGACACGGCCAAGGAAAAGCCGTCCCAGGGCGAAGTCGTCGCCGTCGGCCCCGGTGGTCGCGACGAGGCCGGCAAGCTGATCCCGATCGACCTCAAGGTCGGCGACCGTGTGCTGTTTGGCAAGTGGTCGGGCACCGAGGTCAAGATCGACAACGATGAGCTCCTGATCATGAAGGAGTCGGACATTATGGGCGTGATGGCCTAAGGCCAGACGCCTGAACGGCCGCTGAATGCATGCCCGGGTCACTCGATCCGGGCATGCATCATTCCGCCGGGTTCGATCGCGGACCCCGGAATGAGGCGACCCAATTAGCAAGACACATCACGAAGAAGAGGAATTGCAGACCATGGCTGCCAAAGACGTCAAGTTTTCCGGAGACGCGCGCGAACGCATGCTGCGCGGCGTCGATATTCTCGCCAACGCCGTCAAGGTGACGCTCGGCCCGAAAGGCCGCAACGTGCTCATCGAGAAGTCGTTCGGCGCGCCCCGCATCACCAAGGACGGCGTCACCGTCGCCAAGGAGATCGAGCTCGAGGACAAGTTCGAGAACATGGGCGCCCAGATGGTGCGTGAGGTCGCCTCCAAGACCAACGACCTCGCCGGCGACGGCACCACCACCGCGACCGTGCTGGCCCAGTCCATCGTCCGCGAAGGCGCCAAGTCGGTTGCCGCCGGCATGAACCCGATGGACCTCAAGCGCGGCATCGACATCGCGGTCGCGGCCGTCGTCAAGGACATCGAGAAGCGCGCCAAGCCGGTCGCCGCCTCCTCCGAGGTCGCCCAGGTCGGCACCATTTCGGCCAACGGCGATGCCGCCATCGGCAAGATGATCGCGCAGGCGATGCAGAAGGTCGGCAACGAGGGCGTCATCACCGTCGAGGAGAACAAGTCACTCGACACCGAGGTGGACATCGTCGAGGGCATGAAGTTCGACCGCGGCTATCTCAGCCCCTACTTCGTCACCAACCCCGAGAAGATGACGGCCGAGCTCGAGGACGCTTACATCCTCCTGCACGAGAAGAAGCTGTCCGGCCTGCAGGCCATGCTGCCCGTGCTGGAAGCCGTGGTGCAGTCGGGCAAGCCGCTCGTCATCATCGCCGAGGACGTCGAGGGCGAGGCGCTGGCCACCCTGGTCGTCAACCGCCTCCGTGGCGGCCTGAAGGTCGCCGCCGTCAAGGCGCCGGGCTTCGGCGACCGCCGCAAGGCCATGCTCGAGGACCTCGCGATCCTCACCGGCGGCCAGCTGATCTCCGAAGACCTCGGCATGAAGCTCGAGAGCGTGACGGTGAAGATGCTTGGGCGCGCGGGCAAGGTTGTGATCGACAAGGAGAACACCACGATCGTCAAGGGCGCCGGCAGGAAGCCGGAGATCGAGGCCCGCGTCGGCCAGATCAAGGCCCAGATCGAGGAAACCACCTCGGATTACGACCGTGAGAAGCTCCAGGAGCGCCTCGCCAAGCTCGCAGGCGGCGTCGCGGTGATCCGCGTCGGCGGTGCCACCGAGATCGAGGTCAAGGAGAAGAAGGACCGCGTCGAGGATGCGCTCAACGCCACTCGCGCCGCGGTGCAGGAAGGCATCGTCCCCGGCGGCGGCGTCGCGCTGCTCCGCGCCAAGAAGGCGGTCGGCCGTCTGACCAACGCCAATGCCGACGTCCAGGCCGGCATCAACATCGTGCTGAAGGCACTGGAAGCCCCGATCCGCCAAATCTCCGAGAACGCGGGCGTGGAAGGCTCGATCGTCGTCGGCAAGATCCTGGAGAACAAGTCCGAGACCTTCGGCTTCGACGCCCAGACCGAGGAGTATGTCGACATGGTCGAGAAGGGCATCATCGACCCCGCCAAGGTGGTGCGTACCGCGCTCCAGGACGCCGCATCGATCGCCGGTCTGCTGGTGACCACCGAGGCCATGGTCGCGGAGTCGCCGAAGAAGGAAGCCGCCTCCGGCATGCCGGCCGGTGGCGGTATGGGCGGCTTCTAAGGCCGAACCTCGCCTGACAGTGCTGCGAAGGCCGCCTCCGGGCGGCCTTCTTTTTGCCGATCATGGCCCGTGCTTTCCAATTCAACCGGCGGCCAAAACCCACTACGGTGACGGCCGATTCGAATTGTTTGGGCCTGATCTCGTCGGAAAACCGCTTCACACTTTCCGGATCATGCCCACTTTGCCCGGGGATTTCGTCGATGCGCGCGCTTGTGTTTTGCTCCACGGCCGTTCTGGCGGCTCTGCTTGCAGGTTCGCCAGAGGTCGCATCCGCCCAGATGAAGCTGGCGCCGAAGGCCACGGCGCCCGGCGGCGTCGAGACGCGCTATTTCACCTCGATCGACGGGCTGATGGACGGCAATGCCGACGTGATCTTGAAAGAGACACGCCAGGGCAAGACCGTCACCGCAGCCGTGCTCGACGTCTGCTATCCCGTCGCGAAGAATTCCGACCGCAAGGACCGCTTCGTCGTCAATCTCCAGGTCGCGGGCCAGAACCTGACGGGTACGACGCAGAGCCTCGGCGCGAAGGCGCCGGTCACAGTCAAGCTGCTGCGCAAACAGGCCGGAGACACGTTCGAATTCCGCGGCCAGATCAGCATTGGCCAGACCGTGACCGAGGTCACCTCGCCCGACAATTCCGATCTCAGCGAGAAGGAATTCCTCGACAACCAGACCTCCGACGACGGCATCACGCCGCAGCCGAAGGACTTCACCGACGTCTCGCCGGAAGCGATCGCGGTCAAGGTCAAGCTGGATGCCGCGACCGAGTTCCTGAAGAGCCTGAAGGGCCAGGACGTCGAGGTGACGCTGGCGAGTCTCACCGTCGGCTGCGACGCGCTGCGCGCGGGCGAGCAGACCATCAACATGTCGGTCGATCCGGAGCGCGCCGGCGCGCTGCTGGCGAAATTCAAGGCGACGCCCGGCGTCACCGCCGCGGGCTGGACCGCGGGCATGACCGAGATGGACCGCACCATCCGCATTGCCGCCGCCGATTGGCGCGAGGGCGACAAGATCAACCGCGACAAGCTCGCGGCCGCGGTGGCTGGCGTGCTGAGCAGGACGCTCGCGGCAAAGCCGGTCTCGCAAAGCTTCAACCCGGCGACCGGCAAGCTCAAGCTGGTGTTCAAGCGACCGAACCAGGATTTTCCCGCGCTCGAGCTCACCGACACGATCGAGGTCGCGGGCCTCGTCTCGCCCGACAAGCCCGGCACGACCGACAAGCTCATGCTCTGGATCGGGAGTCCCGCGACCACGACCACTGACGAGAGCAGCGGCGCCAAGCTCAATCTCTCGGACGAAGCGACCGCGGACGAGGAAGGCGATCAGCCCGACGACAACGGTTCGGTCGAGGCGCTCACCAAGGAGCTGAAAGGCCAGCGCTGGGACGCCGACAAGTCGGTGTGGAAGTGATGTAGCCCGCATATCAACTCTCGGTCGTCGCCCGGCTTGACCGGGCGATCCAGTACTCCGAGAAGGTTTTGATGAATCGAGAAGCCGCGGCGTACTGGATTCCCCGCCTGCCGCCTGTGCTAAAGCTTCGGCGCCCCTGGACCTCAACCCCGGCGAAGCCTTGGCGTAGCCGGGTCGCGGGGAATGACAGCGGGGGCTAATTGCCGTTGACGCGAAAGCGCAGCGGCTTGGGGCCGACGAGCGTGAGCACGTCACCCTGGCGCTTCCAGGTCTCGACACTGCCCAGGGCTGCAACGAGATCGTCGTCGGCCTGGGCCCTTGCCGGCGGGCAGGAGCGGTCCTGGATCTGGCCGGGGACGAAGATCACGGTGTTGCCGGCAACCGAGAACTGGCCCTTGCCGCCCTTGCACCAGAGCTCCAGCACGACTTCGCCATTGTCGCCGATCTCGATGTTCGGAATCCGCTTCGAGCCCGGCTGCGGCAGCGCCTCCAGCGTCATCTCGGTGCCGAACGGAAAACCGTCCTCCGCACGCGCGAGCGTGGACATCGCGAGCGTTGCAACCGCCGCACACACCATCTGCCTGAACGAAACCATGAGACCTCTCGACCGACGTGATTTGCGGCACCTTCTATAAGACGGCGGCGCCGTTGAGAAGGTTCGCCCATGGGCCACGCAAAAATCCCCGCGAGGAGCAACCTCGCGGGGATTTGGCTTAAAGCCGGGCGTGGCCTGCTACTTCAGGACCATCGCCGTGAACGGCCAGACATAGGCCTGCAGCGTCACGAACACGCCGACCAACGAGGCCAGCACGATCGAGTGCCAGAACACGAAGCGCAGGATCGTGCCCTCGTGCCCGTACCAATTCGTCGCGGTGGACGCGACCACGATCGACTGGGCGTCGATCATCTTGCCCATCACGCCGCCGGACGAGTTCGCCGCAGCCATCAGGATCGGCGACAGACCAAGCTGCTCGGAGGTGATCTTCTGAAGATTTCCGAACAGAACGTTGGAAGCGGTATCCGATCCCGTTAGCGCCACGCCCAACCAGCCGAGCAGCGTGCCGAAGAAGGGATAGAGCACGCCGGTTGCAGCAAAGGCGAGACCGAGCGTCGCGTCCACGCCGGAGAGCCGCGTCAGCGTGCCAATCGCGAGCATCGCCGAGATCGTGATCAGCGAGATCGCGCAAAGCCGGATGGTGCGCCCGTATTCCGTCAAGAGCCGGCCAGGACCGACGCCCATCAGGAAGCCTGAGATGATCGCCGCAATCAGCATGCCGGTGCCGGTGAACGAGAGATAGGTGAAGCCGAACACCGCGCTCTCTTTCGTCGGCCCCGGCGCGACCGGCGGCATCTTGTTGATCATCTGATGCAGCTCGGGAACGGGATAGTTCCAGGTGAAGATCGAGTTCGCCCAGGTCTTGAATCCACCATTGCCCCAGATCAGCATCACGATGCAGACGATGATCCACGGCAGCAGCGCGCTGAACAGCTCGCTCTGCGTCAGCGGCGTCTTGTCCATCGGTTTTGCCGCGGCCATGGTGGCGGCCGATTCATCGCGGCCGCGCAGCGCCGGCGACAGCCAGAGCTGCCTGGGCTGCCAGACCTTCAGGAACAGGATCAGCGCCCCCATCGAGATCAGCGACGCCCCGATGTCGACGATCCAGGGATTGACGTAGTTCGAGATCACGAATTGCGGGACCGCGAACGACACGCCGGTGACCAGGATCGCCGGCCAGACGTCCTTCATGCCCTTCCAGCCCGCGAACGCCCACACCACCCAGAACGGCACGATCAGCGAGAAGAACGGCAATTGCCGGCCGACCATCGCGCCGAGGATGTAGGGATCAAGCCCGGTCACCGAGGCAAGGCCTTGGATCGGCGTGCCCAGCGCCCCATAAGCGACCGGCGCGGTGTTGGCGATCAGCGACAGGCCGCTTGCTGCAAGCGGCGAGAAGCCGAGGCCGATCAGGACGGCGCCCGTGATCGCGACCGGCGTGCCGAAGCCCGAGGCGCCTTCGAAGAAGGCGCCGAACGAGAACGCGATCAGCAGCAATTGCAGCCGCCGGTCCTCGGTGACGCCGCCGACCGCGCGCTTGAGCAATTCGAAGCGCCCGGTGCTCACCGTCACCTGGTAGAGGAAGATGACGTTGAGAACGATCCAGCCGATCGGGAAGAACCCGGTGACGATGCCCAGCACCGAGGCGCGGATCGACATGTTCGCCGGCATGGTGAAGACGAAGATCGTGATCAAATTGGCCACGATCACAGCGATGACCGCTGCGATATGAGCCTGGACCCGTCCGCTCGCGATCAGGACCAGCAATGTGACGACAGGGACTGCCGCCGCGATCGTCGACAGCACGGGGCTGTGCAACGGGTCATAAACTTGATTCCACATGATCTTCCTCCCCCACGCATGTGTGCTGCAGGCGGCCCGCGTGGACAGCCGATCCTGCTTGACGCTGAAGCGATAACCCCCGAGCTGGACGCGAATTCCTCGCGAATGCAGCGGTTCCCGTCCGCTCACAAGCTCGCGAAATCCCGAAGGCCCCCACCCCGCGCCGTCGAGCCCCATGCTAGGGTTGCAAGCTGCGACAAGCCAACGCAAATTGCAGGACTTGCGACTTTAGTCTAAGCGCGCCGATTTCCGCCGTCGTCCCAAGTCTTTGGCCCCGGGCAGTTGTGCACATCCCTCAGGAGACAGAGCTCTGTGAAGAACATCAGCGCCACGCTCGCGATCGTCTGGCGAATCGCCGCCCCCTATTTCCGGTCGGAGGACAAATGGGCCGGCCGCGGCCTGCTTGCCGCAGTCATCGCGATGGAGCTGGCGCTGGTCGCGATCGACGTCCTGGTCAATCAATGGCAGAACCGGTTCTACAGCTCACTGCAGGCAAGTGACTGGGATAGCTTCGTCAGGGAGATCTGGATCTTCATCGGCCTCGCCTCCGCCTTCATCGCGCTGGCGGTCTACAAGCTGTACCTGAACCAGTGGCTCCAGATCCGCTGGCGGCAATGGCTGACCCGGCACTATTTGGGCGAATGGCTGCAAGGCGCCACCCACTACCGCATGCAGCTTAAGGGCGATGCGGCCGACAACCCGGACCAGCGCATCACCGAGGACGTCAAGAACTTCGTCGAGCAGACCCTGACCATCGGGCTCGGCCTGCTCTCGTCGATCGTGACGCTGTTCTCCTTCGTGATCATCCTCTGGGGGCTTTCCAACGCTGCGCCGTTGCACCTGTTCGGCGCCGACCTCATGATCCCCGGATATCTGTGCTGGGGCGCGCTGGTCTACGCGATCTTCGGCACCGCGCTGACGCACTGGATCGGTGCCCCGCTGGTCAATCTCAATTTCGAGCAGCAGCGCTTCGAGGCCGACTTCCGCTTCAACCTCGTCCGCGTCCGCGAGAATTCCGAGCAGATCGCGCTGCTCAAGGGCGAAGGCGCCGAGCGCGGCCGGCTGCTGGACCGCTTCGGCTTCGTGATCGGCAATTGGTATGCCATCATGAGCCGCACCAAGCGCCTCACCGCGTTCACCGCGAGCTATCAGCAGGCCGCCGTGATCTTTCCCTACGTGCTGGTGGCGCCGGCCTTCTTCGCCAAGAAGATCCAGCTTGGCGACATGATGCAGACCGCCTCCGCCTTCTCGAGCGTACAGGGCGCATTGTCGTTCTTCGTCACGGCGTACCGATCGCTGGCGGAATGGCGCTCGATCGTCGCCCGCCTCGACGGCTTCGAGATGTCGGTCGATGCGGCCGCGCACCTGCCGCCGCACGAGCCTGCGATCGCCCTCAAGGCCGCCGGCGGCAATCGCAATATCACCCTCGAACAGCTCTGCGTGAACCTGCCGAGCGGCACGCCGCTGGTCGCCACCGACGCCTTCTCCGTCCAGACGCCGGAGCGCGTGCTGGTGACCGGACCGTCGGGCTCCGGCAAGTCGACGCTGTTCCGCGCCATCGCCGGCATCTGGCCGTTCGGCACCGGCACCATCTTCGTCCCGGAAAAAGCGAAGCTGATGATGCTGCCCCAGCGCCCCTATTTCCCGGTCGGCGTGTTGCGCGACGCGGTGGTCTATCCGGCCGCGCCGGGCGCATTTGAAACTGCACGCGTCAGGGACGCGCTGATCGCGGTCGGCCTGCCCGACCTCGCCGAGCGGCTTGAGGAGGACGGTCATTGGAACCGGATGCTGTCGCTGGGCGAGCAGCAGCGCCTCGGGCTCGCCCGCGCGCTGCTGCACGCGCCGGACTATCTGTTCCTGGACGAGGCCACGGCCTCGCTGGACGAGCCGTCCGAGGCCCGCCTGTACCGGCTGCTGGCGGAGAAGCTGCCACAGGCCACCCTCGTCTCGATCGGCCACCGCTCGACGCTGGAAGCCTTCCATACCCGCAAGGTGACGATGGTGAAGCACGGCGCGATCCACGTCCTCGGTGACGGTGGTGTGCCGGTCGAGAAGGAGCCGAGCGCGGCACGCTGAGACGGCCCGACGAAGCTCTGAGGCTATGGCCCTTGGTTGCGGCCGCGCTTCGAGACGCCCGCCTTTTTCGGCCTTCAGGATGAGGTCTGTCCTCGCGGTGAGATCTGTGACCCCTCATGGTGAGGAGCCCGCCGGAGGCGGCCGTCTCGAACCATGCGGGCCCCTGGCCTACGCCCCAAAGCCCCAAAGCAAAAGGGCGGCAGGTTGCCCTGCCGCCCTCATCAAGTCGCTTCGGGAAGAAGCTTACTTCAGGTTGCTCATGGCCGTCAGGTCGAACGACAGCTTGGCAATGCCGGCCGCGCCGCACCAGTTGGAGCCAGCACCGCCCGGATTGATCGCGGTGACGTTGGTGGTGCCGGTGGCGTTGAAGGCGCTGGTGAAGGCGTTGCAATCACCCTTGTTCAGGTCGGTGTCGGAGTAACGCAGGTCCAGCGTGAACACTTTGTAGGTGAAGCCGATGCCGATGTTCCAGGTGTTGTAGTCCTTGTAGGGGATACCGTTGGCGAAAACGGTGCCGACGCCGGTGCCGTAGAAGGCGTCCGAAGTACCAAACCACTGCCGGCCGAACTCACCCGAGACGTACATGCCCATGCCGGAAGCACCGAAGGCCGTGCTGGGCGCCGTGTACTTGGCGGTCAACGAAGCGTAGTTGCCCCAGGCACCCGAGTTCAGGAAGTTCGGCGAGTAGTACTCGGTCGCGCCGACCGTGAAGCTGTCGTTGATGGTGTAGTTCACCTTGCCGTAGACTTCGACGAAGCTGACGTCCTTCTTCATGACGTTGCCGTCGGCGAGGAAGATAGTGGTCGTGCTGACGCCGCAGACGTTGCCGCCCGGAATGCCGCCGGTGAGCACGTTGTCGGCGCAGCTGCCGCCCGGATACAGGTAGCCCCAGACACCGATATCGAAGGCGAAGGCGCCGAAGGTCGGGCGGATACCGCCGTAGATGTCGACTTCAGCAGCAGCGCGATTGGCGAAGGAGATGCTCTCGGCGGACACGCCGACGTAGAGCTGGAGGTCCTTGTTGACGTTGTAGCGCGGCTCGAAATAGGCCGCGACCGACGGCTTGTGGTTCGACTGCGTGACGCCGCGGAAGATGTAGTCGCTCATGATGGCGCCGCCGAAGGCGATATCCCAGGGATCAAACGCGACCACCGGCGGGGCCTTCAGTGCCTTCACTCGCATGTCTGCCGCGAAAGCCGAGCCCGTCACCATTGCCAGCGCCGTTGCCAACAAAGCCACTTTTTTCATTTCGATCCCCATCACCAGTTCTAAGACCCCAGCCGGATCCCGGAAGCCCCCGGAACGCTCGACCTGATTGCAAATTTCGTAACTGCGGCAATCTGGATGGGGTGAGGCAAACCGTGAAGCAAAAAACGCGGGCATCTGCCGACTTTTTGGGCGTTCTGACGATTCCACGAAAGGTTGTCAGCCCGTGTGTCTTCTCGATCACATTATTTGCATTCCAAAGTGCACTGGGAGGCCCGCGTTAGTACGGGTCCGGCGGTACCGTGCTGCCCGTGCCACGAATCAGGCTGCTTCCCGACGAGATCATCCCCGCGCGCCGACGCGCCGATGCAAAAAGGCCGCAGCATCGCCGGCTGCGGCCTTCCTGTTGCCGATCATGGTCGTCGGATTGGATCCAGCCTTTGGCCTGACCTTGGGCCTAACCTTGTCCTTCGGCCGGTGTCGTGTCCGCAGAAGACGAAGGCATCGCCCAGCTTGTCTCGGCGGCAGGCTCGGGAGCCGGAGCTGCCGGCGTTGACGGCTTCGGAGCTGCCTTCGCCTTCTTCGGCGCCGCTTTCTTCGCAGCCTTCTTGGCGGCCTTCTTAGGCGCAGCCTTCTTAGCGGCCTTCTTTGGCGCGGCCTTCTTCGCAGATTTCTTTGGAGCCTTCTTGGCAGACTTCTTCGCGGATTTCTTCGCGGACTTCTTGGCTGCCTTCTTTGAGGTCTTCTTCGCCGCTACTGCCTTCTTGGCCTTTTTGGCCTTCTTGCTTTTTTTCTTCTTCGCTTTCGCCATCGTGATCCTCCTGTTGCCGCCGAACAATGGTCGATCGGGTGTCTTCAGCCGTTATCTCCGGACGAAAGCTCAGCCTTCGAAAGCTTAATCTTCGAAAGCTCAGTCTTGCGCGTTCAATGCCGGCTGCGACCCGCCCGTAGCCCAATCGAGAAGCTCAATCGTGTGTACGACCGGAACTGACGTGCCACTGGCAATCTGCACCATGCAGCCGATATTGCCTGCGGCAATCATGTCCGGCTTGACGCTCGCGATGTTGGCGACCTTGCGATCGCGCAACCGGCCCGCAAGCTCGGGCTGGAGAATGTTGTAAGTCCCCGCCGAACCGCAACACAAATGGCTCTCCGGCACATCTTTCACCACGAATCCGTTATTGGAAAGCAATTCTTTCGGAAGGCCCGTGATTTTCTGCCCGTGCTGCAACGAACACGCAGAGTGATAAGCGACGACGATGTTGTCCTGTCGCGTCGTGGCCGCGAGTCCAAGGCCGGCGACGTATTCAGTGATGTCCTTGGCGAGCGCAGAGACCTTCGCCGCATCGGCGGCAAACGCAGCGTCTTCGCGCAGAAGATAGCCGTAGTCCTTGATCACGGTGCCGCAGCCTGACGCCGTCACCAGGATGGCGTCGAGCCCCTCGCCGGCCGCTTCCGCGCGCCACGCCGCGACATTGGCGCGAGCCCGTGCCAATGCGTCCTGATCGTCGCCGAGGTGATGGGTCAGGGCGCCGCAGCACTGCTCGTCCCTGACAAGGACGACCTCGATGCCGTGGCGCGTGAGGAGACTGATGGCGGCCTGGTTGATGCGCGGCGCCAGCACCTGCTGGGCGCAGCCCTGGAGCAGCGCGACCCGGCCGCGCTTCTTGCCGAGTGCCGCGAACACACTGCCGGCGGCGGGCCCGGGCGGCGGCAGCCGGTCCGGCGCCAGCGCCAGCATCGCCTTGAGGCGCAGAACCAGGCCGGGCGTCGCCGACGGCCGCGGCGTCGGCAGGAACGCGGCCAGCGGGCGGGCCAGCCGCGCCAGCCACATGCTGGCGCGGAAACGCTGCGGGTGCGGCAGGACGAAGGCCAGCACTCGGCGCAGCAGCCGCTCGGCGAGCGGCCGCTCGTAACGCTGCTCGATCCTGACCCGGGCCTGATCGACCAGATGCATGTAATTCACGCCCGAGGGGCAGGTCGTCATGCAGGCCAGGCACGACAGGCAGCGGTCGACATGTTTGACCACTTCGGCCGTCGGCGTCTGGTCCTTCTCCAGCATCTCCTTGATCAGATAGATGCGGCCGCGCGGGCTATCGAGCTCGTCGCCAAGCAGCACATAGGTCGGACAGGTTGCGGTGCAGAAGCCGCAATGGACGCAGGCGCGCAGGATCTTGTCGGCTTCCGCGATGTCGGGATCGGCGAGCTGCGCGAGTGAAAATTCGGTCTTCATGCGGCAGTGCCTCGCGTCAGCCGCCCCCGGTTGAGGATGGTCTTCGGATCGAAACTGGCGCGGACCCGCTCGCTCAACGCGGCAAGGCCAGGGGCTTGCGGGTGGAATACATCGATCGCGCGCCTGATGTCCTCGGCCGCCCGGATCAGCGTGGCGTGCCCGCCGGCGGCATTCGTACGTTCGCGCACGGCCCGAGCATGCGCGTCCGGCTTCGGTGGCACCGCCGCCCAGATCAGTCCACCACCCCAATCGTAGATCACGTCGCCACCGGTCTCGCGCGCCAGCAGGGTCCCGAGCGCCGCGCCCGACGCCGGCGGGCAGACGATCCGCCAGACCGGCCAGGCCCCCAGCGCGCCACTGGCCGCGAACGGCAGGACGTCGCGGATCGTGGTCCACAGCGCCGCTGACGCCGTGTCCTCGACGAGAATTGCGGTTCCGAACGGCGCCAGCAATTCGCGCAGCGAGCCGGCACGGTGGGCGGCCGAGGCGGCAATGCCCTCGAGCCGCAGCACGGTCAGCGCCTCGCCCTGGCCTGCGATATCGCCGAGACCTTCGATCTCGGTCCGGAACGCCGATGTCGGCAGATGCGCGGCCCCGGAGACATCGAAAGGCGAGCCGAGCGCCGCCGTCATTGCCTTGTTGGCGGCGGCATCGTCGAGCCCGCGCAGCAACAGCGTCCGCTCGGCCTCCGGCTTGGGCATCACTTTCAGCGTGACCTCGGTCATGACCGACAGCGTGCCCCAGGAACCGGCGAGAAGCTTGCAGAGGTCGTAGCCGGTGACGTTCTTCACCACCTTGCCGCCGGTCTTGAAGCTGTCGCCGAAACCGGAGACGGCATGCGCCCCGAGCAGATGGTCGCGCGCGCCGCCCGCCTTGATCCGGCGCGGACCGGCCAGGCCAGCCGCGATCATGCCGCCGATGGTGCCGAGCGCGGGCGTGCCGAGCAGCGGCGCGGTGTTCATCGGCTCGAAGGCGAATTGCTGGTTCTTGGCATCGATCAGCGACAGCACGTCGGCCAGCGGCGCCCCGGCCTGGAGCGTGACAATGAGTTCGTTGGGCTCGTAGCCGGTGATGGCATTCAGCGCGGAGACGTCGAGCACGGCGTTGGTCGCCATCGCGTGGCCGATGCCGCGCTTGGAGCCATGGCCGATGATCTCGAGCGGCTGCTCATTGGCAATCGCCGCGCGCACCACCTCTTCGACGTCTTTGGCGTCTCGTACCTTGAGCGTATCCACGGGCAAAGGCGGTAGCGAAATTCGCCGCCAAAATCAAATGCAGCGTGACGACAGCGGCCATTGCCGCGCGATCCGGCTCGACCTCGGAGCCACGGCCAAGATTCGATCCTCATCGAAGCATTCACGACATCGACACTTCGATCACCGGCGAACCAAAGCCGACAGCCGATCGCTACAAATCTGCACCGAGAGACCAACCGACGGAGACGACATCATGAACCACTATGCCACGCAGAAATCGCTCAGCGACGCCGTCGACGGCGGCGGCCTGCTCGTCGTCGCGCAATGGGAAGCGAAGCCGGGCGAGGCCGACAAGATCGCCGCGATCCTCGACCGCTTCCTGCCGGAGGCCCAGCGCGAGGACGGCGTCAAGCTGTTCTTGATCTCGCGCGCAAAGGACAATCCGGCCCAGTTCCTGTTCTACGAACTGTTCCGCGACGAGGCGGCATTCAAGGCGCACCAGGAGAGCGCGCATTTCAAGACCTGGATCGCTGGCGAAGCCCTGCCGCTGCTGGCGAAGCGCGAGCGGGCGCAATACGGACTGCTGTAGGCATTGCCGAGGAAAGAGGCGTGCATCGCAAGCCCTTCCATCGGCGCAAGCGCCTAGAACCGGGGGATGTCCGGGAATGCCAGATTCCCGGCATGGACGTGCATGCGGCCGAGCTCGGCGCAGCGGTGCAGGGTCGGAAACACCTTTCCGGGATTGAGCAGGCCCTGCGCGTCGAAGGCGCATTTCAGACGCTGCTGCTGGTTGAGGTCGATCTCGCTGAACATTTCCGGCATCAGATCGCGCTTCTCGATGCCGACGCCGTGCTCGCCGGTGAGCACGCCGCCGAACTCGACGCAGGCGCGCAGGATGTCGGCGCCGAAGGCTTCGGCGCGCTCGATCTCGCCGGGCTTGTTGGCATCGTAGAGGATCAGCGGATGCAGATTGCCGTCGCCGGCATGGAACACGTTGGCGCAACCAAGCTGGTACTTTTCCGAGAGCTCGCGGATGCGCGCCAGCGCCTTCGGCAGCGCACCGCGGGGGATGGTGCCGTCCATGCAGAGATAGTCGGGCGAAATGCGGCCGACGGCGGGGAAGGCGGCTTTCCGGCCGGCCCAGAACAGATTGCGCTCGGCTTCCGAGGTCGAGATCTGGCAGGTGGTCGAGCCGCAAGCGTTCGCAATCGTCTCGACCCGCGTGATCAGCTCGTCGACCTCGATCTTGGGACCGTCGAGCTCGATGATGAGGAGGGCCTCGACATCGAGCGGATAGCCGGCATGCACGAAGGCCTCCGCGGCGTGGATCGCGGGCTTGTCCATCATCTCCATGCCGCCGGGAATGATGCCGGCGCCGATGATGCGCGCCACGCATTCGCCGGCCGCCTCGACTTGCGCGAAGCCGACCATCAGCGCGCGCGCCGTCTCCGGCTTTTGCAGGATGCGCACCGTGATCTCGGTGATGACACCGAGCAGGCCTTCCGAGCCGGTGATGACGCCCATCAAATCGTAGCCGGAGTTTTCCGCCGACTTGCCGCCGATGCGCAGGATCTCGCCGCTCATCAGCACGATCTCGCAGCCGAGCACGTTGTTGGTGGTCATGCCGTATTTCAGGCAGTGCACGCCGCCGGAATTCTCCGCGACATTGCCGCCGATCGAGCAGGCGATCTGCGATGACGGATCCGGCGCGTAGTAGAACCCAGCATGGGCGACGGCCTGGCTGATCGCGAGGTTGGTGACGCCGGGTTCGGTGACGACGGCGCGGTTGTCGAAATCGATCTCGCGGATGCGCTTGAACTTGCCGAGGCCCAGAAGCACGCCGTCTTCCAGCGGCAGCGCGCCGCCGGACAGCGAGGTGCCGGAGCCGCGGGGCACCACCTTGATGCCCTGCCCTGCACAATATTTCAGGACCAGCGAAACCTGCTCGGTCGTGTCGGGCAGCACAACGACCATCGGCGGCTGCCGATAGGCCGTCAACCCATCGGATTCATAGGCCCGCATCTCGGCGGCGCTGTCGATCACGCCTTCGCCCGGCACGATTGCGCGCAATGCAGCCACGATCTCGGCGCGGCGCGCGAGCACGGCCTGGTCGCTCGCGGGCATCATGATGGCCATAACATTTCCTTCATGGCATATCCTTCCGGCCAAGGCCGCATGATCGATTTGTCGCGGTAAATCAACCACGTCCGCGGTGGTTTGGGTAGGCCGTCCGAAAGTCGGATCGACGATCCTGCGCGAGTTCGCTCTGGGACAAGTAGGAAATCGTGAAACCTGCCATGGTTTGGCGGCTTGTCCAATCCGAGCAGGCCTGCCAAAACCGGCAGGTCCGACCGTTGCCGATCAGGCATGCAACTGACCAGCCCCCAGGGAAGAGACGAAGAGCACCCGATGACAAAACTGATTTTTGGCGCATTGACCATCCTCACCGCGATTGCCACCGCACCCGCCGCGATGGCGCAGGACGTCGCGGCCGGCAAGTCGTCGTTCAACAAATGCCTGGCCTGTCACGCGATCGGCGAAGGCGCCAAGAACAAGGTCGGCCCCGAGCTCAACGGCCTCGACGGCCGCAAGTCCGGCACCGCGCCGGACTACAATTACTCCGACGCCAACAAGAATTCCGGCATCACCTGGAACGAGGCCGTGTTCAAGGAATACATCAAGGACCCCAAGGCCAAGATCCCCGGCACCAAGATGGCGTTCGCCGGCATCAAGAACGAGACCGAGATCAACAATCTCTGGGCCTACGTGTCGCAGTTCGACAAAGACGGAAAGATCAAGCAGTAAGCGCGGGAACGGCGGCCGCTGGAGCTTCGGTTCTGAACCGAAGCTCCAGCTTCTCGTTTTGACGCGTTTTCTTCACGCGAACCGGCATCCACTTCGCTCGAAAACGCTCTAATCGGCGGTCGCCTGCGCCGGGACGATTTTCCCGATCATCGTCTCGATCTCTGTCTTCACGAGATCGGGCACCGCGTTCTGCACCATGTGGCCGAGATCAGGCAGCACGATCAGCTTGGCATTCTGCACGGTGGCGGCGAACGGGCGGGCGTGAATGGCGGTCTTTACCGTCTTGTCGGGTTCGCCGGCGATGATCGTGACCGGCGCCGTTATCTCGCCGTAGCGCGGAGCTTGCGCAGCCACCGCCTGCTTCAGCGACACCAGATCATAGGCATTGGCGATGAACTCGCGCGGGCGCAGCAGCAACGGCGTCGCGGAGTCCTGCACGAAACCGTCCGGCATCGTTTGCGGCAGGAAGACGTTGCGCGCGCCGGACTCGCTCAGGAAATAGCCTAGCGGGAGGGTTATGGTGTAGGCGAGCAGCGGGCCGATTACGGGCGTTGCGATGATCTCGTTGTAGCGGCCGACGCCGCCGCGCCAAGGATGGGTGACGGGCGCGAGCATCACAAGGCCCGCGACGCGGCCGGGATGATCGAGCGCCAGCCGCGCGCCGAGCGCGCCGCTCCAGGAATGCACCACGAACACCGCGCGATCGATCCCGAGCTTGCCGAGCGCCTCATCGATCATTCGCGCCTGGACCTCCGGCGTCGAATCCTGCCGCCGCGCCCGCGTGCTCCAGCCGTGGCCGGGACGGTCGATCAGGATGACGCGATGGTTCCTGGCGAGGAGATCGCCGAGCGGCCGCCGCATTGCCTCGAGGTTGGAGCTCGCGCCGTGCAGCATCACGATCGGCAGGCCCGAATCGCGCGGGCCGATATCGACGAGGTGAAGCACGGCACCCTCGACCTCGATCATCCGGCCCTGCGGTGGAAAGGCGCGTTGCACGGCGAGGACGCCGGCCTGCGTGACCAGCGCCAGCACAACCAGCGCGGTCACGACTGACATCACGATCATGGACGGAATCCGGGCGACCCAAGGCACAGGGCAGTTACGTGGCTTGCGGCCGGCAGTTTCGCCCGGGGAGCCCCCGCGCTCCACTTGAAATGCCGGGGCTGTGGATATGTGCATAATTCAAGCGAGAAAAACGCAATGAAATCAATACTGCTCCCCGGAGCACGCAGGCTTCGAAACAGCTTCATGCACTCGTCATCGCGGCTTCCTTATAATCGCCATGGTCGGTTCCGCCATTTAGACGCAGGTGGGCGCCGATCGTGCTCGCAACCCTCAGGGATGCGGGAAGACCGGCAGGATTTATCCTGATTTGAACCGGAGAATTTCGATGAGCCTGAGATCCAAAGATACTGCGATCGACGAGATCGTGGCAAGCTGCCACGGTGACCTGCGCGGTGCCGTGCGCGCGCTGCTGCTGATCAACGAGCACCTCGAGACGGAGCTTGCAAAGGCCTACGCCGCAGCGGTCGATCGCGGCCTCGCCGAGCGCGAAGGCAGCGTTTTGCACTAGATTGCTGTCGACCTAGTTCGTGCTGTCCTCGTCCTTTTCCTCGTCAGGCGTGGGTGCGGGACAGGCGCGGATGGTCGAACGGGCAAGCTTGGCGTCGGCCTTCGATTTGTAAGGACCGTCACCGAACCAGACGTCGCCGAAGATCACGGGATTGCTGGTCACGATGTTGCATTTTCCGGTGGCGCGATTGCCGACCACCCAGAACAGTCCGTCGGCGAGGCTCGCCGTGCCCGACGCCAACAGCAACATACCTGCAAAGATCAAACGCTTCATGGCTGTGCTCCCGCCATGAAGGTAGGCCTGCGGCGGTGCCATCCACACCCCTTGTAACGCGGCGCGTGTCATCGTGGTTAATCCGCCTGCGCCGCATTCGCTCGAGCAATGATCGACTTGTCCGCTAAATATCGCGGCCTTCGACCTTCTCGGTCAGCGCCTTGACCTGGTCGGGGATCTTCTCGAGGTGCGGATTGACGGCGAGCGCCTTGCGGTAGGCTTCGAGCGCGCGCTTTTCGTCGCCGACCTCCTGCATGATCATGCCGAGGCCTGCGAGCGCGCCGAAATGACGAGGCTCGCGGATCAACACCTCGCGGATGTCGGCGAGCGAGCGGCCATAATCGTTCTGCATGTAGTAGAGCGTCGCACGACGATTCCAGGCCTCGATGTAGTCGGGCCTGAGCTTGACGACCGAATCCAGCAGCTTGATCGCAACCTCGATCTTCTTTGCGTCGACGGCGGTCTTGGCCCGCGCCATCAGCAGCGCCGCGGTGTCGCTCGGGGTCTGGATCCAGATCGCCCAGATCCGCGCCTCGACATGCTTGGCGCTGGCTTCGTCGGGCGCAGCTTTCAGCGCGCCGAACAGGAAATCGAGATTCTTGGTGCGGTCGACCTTGGGCAGCTTGGCCGGCGCTTCCGGAAGTTTCTTCTGCTTGCCGGGCGGAGCCGGCGGATCAGCCTGCGCCAGCGCCGGAGCGAGGCCGGCGGCTCCCAGCACAAGAGCCAGACACAGGGTGCGCGCGAAGAGGAATCTCACTGCCATGGTCGAAGTCTAAACGCGCAAAGCCGCCCTTGCAAAGCAGGGGCGGCGTCAAACTCGTGTGAGACCGTGGTCTTGCGGGCGCGCGAGCGTCAGGCAGGGCGAAATCAGCCGCCCAGATCAGCCCTGGCGAGCCTTGAAGCGGCGCTGCACCTTGTTGATCACATAGACCCGGCCCTTGCGGCGGACCAGGCGGTTGGCGCGATGGCGACCGCGCAGCGATTTCAGCGAGTTACGGACCTTCATGGCAGAATCCTGAACGTTCGAAAGGCCGTGTTCGGCACTACCGTTTCGGCACGCGCGAATGAGGCAAAATGAGATTTTCCCGCTGGCGGACCGACCGCCCGGGACGGGGCGGTTCTTAAGGCATGGGAGGACCGGATGTCAATGTTAACTGGCCCGATCGCACCCAGCAAATTCAGGAAAACAACCCGATGCAAAGTAGAAGCGGCCGGATCGGGCTCAATCATCTCGGACGACGCCGATCCCACAACGCCTTGTCCCCACAATGCCTTGCCAAATTCGTTATATCATATAATCAATTCGACAACCCGTCGGGAGGAAACCCATGCCGAAGCTGAAGCTGCCGAACATCGACGACGTCGTTGCCATCGACATCCACACCCACGCCGAGGAGCCCTGCGGCACCCATCCCGACGACGGCTATGACGACTTCCAGGCGCAGATGGCGGACTATTTCAAGTCGCCGCACAAGCATCCGCCGACCGTGCCGGAGACCGCCGCCTACTATCGGTCCAAGAACATCGCCGCGGTGATCTTCCCGGTCGACGCCGAGCGCGAGACCGGCTTCCGCCGCTACAAGAATGAGGAGATGCTGGAGATCGCCTCCGACCATCTCGACGTTCTCATCCCCTTCGTCTCGATCGACCCGCACAAGGGCAAGCTCGGTGTGCGCGAGGCGCGCAAGCTGATCGAGGAATACGGGGTGCGCGGCTTCAAATTCCACCCAACCATGCAGGGCTTCTACGCCAACGACCGCATGGCCTATCCGCTCTATGAAGAGATCAACAATGGCGGCGCGATCGCGCTGTTCCACACCGGCCAGACCGGCGTCGGCTCGGGCATGCCCGGTGGCATGGGCATGCGGCTGAAATATTCCAACCCGATGTACATGGACGACGTCGCGGCCGATTTCCCCGAGCTCAAGATCATTCTCGCCCATCCCTCCTTCCCCTGGCAGGAAGAGGCGCTGTCGGTCGCGACCCACAAGCCCAACGTCTACATCGACCTCTCGGGCTGGTCGCCGAAATATTTCCCGCCGATCCTGGTGCGCTACATCAACTCGATCCTGCAGGACAAGATGCTGTTCGGTTCGGACTGGCCGGTGATCACGCCCGACCGCTGGCTGTCGGATTTCGCCAAGATCGAGATCCGCGACGAGATCCGGCCGAAGGTGCTGAAGGCCAACGCGCGCAAGCTGCTGGGGATCTAGGCGCGTACTCGTCAGCGCATCGAGGGCTTCGACGCTGCTATCGAAGCCCTCATGCTCCGGCCCTGAGGGCCTAAGACTTTGGCGCGGTGAATCTGATGGCTATGTTATGCGATCAGTTCACGCCTGCGAGGAAGCCGGCCAGGATTGTCCGGCTTTGGCTGAGCGTCTCGATACGTTCGTCGATCAGGCCGACCTGCTGAGTGAGTATTTTTCGCAGCTCGTTGCACGGCGTGAAAGCTGGATCGTTGTTCCTCACGCATGGGAGCAACCGCTTGATGGTTTCGAGCGTCATTCCCGCGCCGCCGAGCATCTTGGTGCGCCGTACGGTTTCCTCTTCGGCCAAGCCATAGTCGCGATAGCCGGAGTTCGTCCGCAGCGGCGTGAGCAGTCCTTCGCCTTCGTAGTAGCGCAGCATTCGGACGCTGACCCCCGTCCGCCGGGAGAGTTCGCCGATTTTCATCTGAAGCCCCTTGACCCTGACAGCACTGTCAGACCCTAAAGACTTTGCTCGTCCAAGTGAATGCCACTTGTGAAGGGAGCAACGATGAAAGCCTACCATTTGAATGGCCATGCTGGTGCTGGCCGCCTTGCGCGCGCCGAAATCAGCAAACCCGAACCCGCCAATGGCGAGGTCCGCATTCGGGTCGAAGCGGCAAGTCTGAATTACCGCGACCTCCTGATCCTCGACCGTGCAGGCCAAGGCGAGATCAACGGCCGCGTGCCACTCTCCGACGGTGCGGGTGTCGTTGACGCCATCGGCGCCGGCGTCGCGCAATGGCGACTCGGAGACCGCGTCGCTGCGTCGTTCTTCCGCGATTGGATCTCGGGGCCGTTCAAGTCCAGCTATATTCCGTCATCCCTCGGTGGCAACACGATGGACGGAATGCTGGCTGAGTATGTCGTGCTGCCGGCGACCGCGCTGGTCTCAGTGCCGGCCCATCTGTCCGCGGTGGAGGCAGCGACCCTGCCCTGTGCCGGCGTCACGGCTTTCCATGGCCTCATCGCACGCGGCGGGATGCACAAAGGCGACACGCTATTGGTCCAGGGAACAGGCGGCGTCGCGCTGTTCGGGCTTCAATTCGCAGCGGCGCTGGGGGCGCGTGCGATCGTGATATCCTCCTCGGATGAAAAACTCGCCCGCGCCAAGGCGCTGGGCGGCTCGATCCTCATCAACTACCGCGACACCCCTGACTGGGATGTCGTCCTCATGAAGGCGACGAATGGCGCAGGTGCCAGTCACATCCTCGAACTCGGCGGTCCCGGCACTTATGACCGATCGCTGCGATCGGTCGCTTCGGGTGGCAAGATCGTCCAGATCGGTGTCTTGACGGGGTTCGGTCCCAAGCCCGACCTCGCGCGCCTGCAGTGGGAGAATGCCGACATCATTGGTGTCACCGTCGGATCGGTCGAACACTTTGCCGCGATGAATCGCTTCCTGACCGAACACGCGATCCACCCGATCGTGGATCGGGTCTACGACTTCGACGACGTTCCCGAAGCGTATGCGCACCTGCGGACCGGCTCACACTTCGGCAAGATCGTGATCAGGCTTTAAAAGCGAGGGCTCAGTTCGCGTTTCCGTGTTGGATCGATACCGCGGCGCCTTGTATAGTCCGTGGACCGCAACGATCCCGGAGGACAGGTCAATTGAGTCTCAAAGCCGTTGTCTTCGATGCCTACGGAACGCTTTACGATATCCAGTCGGTCGCCGAGACCACCGAGGATGCGTTTCCGGGCTACGGTGAGATCATCACGCAGATCTGGCGAATCAAGCAGCTCGAATACACCTGGTTGCGCTCGCTGATGCGGCGCTACCAGGACTTTGCAGCCATCACGCGCGACTCGCTTGCCTATACGCTGCGCGTGCTCGGGCTCGCTTACGAGAATGAGGCATTCGAGCGCGTCGTCGAGAAGTACCTTCATCTCGATCTCTATCCGGATGCGACGGCGGCGCTCACGGCTCTGAAACCGCGAAAGCTCGCCATCCTCTCCAACGGCAGTCCGGACATGCTGAATGCGCTCGTGCGCAACTCCGGCCTCGACGCCCTGCTCGACGCCACGATCAGCGTCGACGAGAAGAAGATCTTCAAGCCGAGCCCGGAGGCCTATGAGCTGATCGGCGAGGTGCTCGGCACCGCGCCTGACGAGGTGCTGTTCGTCTCCTCCAATCCCTGGGATGTCGCGGGCGCGAAAGCATTCGGACTGAACGTTGCCTGGATCGAACGGGTGACGCCGGAAGCGATGGCGCTGGCTTGCGTCGAGAACGAACTCGTGGCACCGCTGACGATGTTTAAGGCGATCCGCACCCAGATGGACGAGCTCGGCTTTGCGCCGGATCATCGCGTCCGGGCGCTCTCGGAACTGCCAAGTTGCTTAGGCATCGCCGCCCAACGGTAAGTCTGGAATGAGCCGACCTGAATGAGCCTGGAATCCGTTCGCGCCTTCTTCGCCGAGAAAGCCCCCGACATATCAGTTATCGAATCCCCGATCAGCTCCGCGACAGTGCCGCTGGCCGCCGAGGCTTATGGCGTCGAGCCCGGACGGATTGCCAAGACGCTGTCGTTGCGGATCGGCGAGCGCGTGATCCTGATCGTCGCGGCCGGCACTTCGCGCATGGACAACAAGAAGGTGAAGGCGGCGTTCGGCGGCAAGCCGAAAATGCTGGGACTGGAAGAGGTCGCCGAGATCACCGGCCACGAGGTCGGCGGCGTCTGCCCGTTCGGATTAAAGGCGCCGCTGCCGGTCTATTGCGACGTCTCGCTGAAAGCGTTCGACGTGGTGGTGCCGGCCGCCGGCTCGACCCACAGCGCCGTGCGCATCACGCCGGAGCGGATGGCGGAGCTGACCCGGGCTGAATGGGTCGATGTCTGCGAAGTCAGGCCGTAAGGCAGCTGGGGGATGCCTGATGCATTTGCCGGTCAGGGACGCTAATGTACGGACCATGCCCGATGATAAGGTCAAACGGCGGCTGACCACCGTGCTATGCGCTGATGTGCACGGCTATTCTCGTCTCATGGAAGCAGACGAGGCGGGAACGCTGGAGACACTCCGCCGCTATCGCACGGCCATCGCGCGATTGGTGGAGCGCCATGACGGCCGGATCGTGAATACCTGGGGCGATGCCGTCATCGCCGAATTCGCCAGCGTCGTGGAAGCCGTGCAGTGTGCGGTCGAGATTCAGCAGGAAATTTCCAACCAGGATTCGGGCCCACCTCCCCCGATGCGGTTTCGCATCGGCATCAATCTCGGCGATGTGATGGTGGATGGTTCCGACCTCTATGGAGACGGGGTCAATATCGCGGCGCGTCTGCAAGAACTTGCCGAACCCGGTGGTATCGTGATCTCCAGCTCCGCCTATGATCAGGTGCACAACAAATTATCTGTTGGCTTCGACTGCCTCGGCCAGCGTCCAATGAAAAACATTGCTCCCGTGACCAGCTATCGTGTGACCATGAGCGGCCAAGCCGCTCAAGCACGGAGCTTTCCGCCTGGCGAACGCCTGACATCTCAGACCGCAAGTGCGGGCTCGCAAACTGACGCCGCGCACCGCGACAGATCCGAGTCATCCAATTGGATGGGCTTCGTTTCAGACGGACTGGCGAAGCTGCCCCGCCCGGTTGCGGCGGCCCTCACGGTGTCGGCCTTTCTGATTCTGATCAATATTTTCACCGGCATGCACAAGATCTGGTTCCATTGGCCGGTGGCAGCTTTGCTCTTCGGCGCCATCATGCGGACGGCGCTCCGGGATCGACCTGAGTCGGACGGCAAGGGCGAGCGCTGAACGAGGCGGCACAACCGCGCTTCGCGCCCACTGCTGCGCGCGCGCCCCGATCATGCTTGGGCAGCACTACTCGTCGCTATCGTCATAAGGCCGCGGCTGCGCCTGCGGAGGTGGTGGCGGCACATTGTTGTACCGCGGCGCCGGCGCGGCGCGATTGCCCGGAACCTGCTGCTGCGGCGGCATCTGGTTGTTGGACTGGAACACCGCGCGACAGCCGCTGGAGAGCTGGGGCGTATTCTGCCGCAAGCAGGCCGTAATGCGGCTCACATCAGGGATCTGATCGCTGCACAGCCGCCACACATCCGGCGTGCAGGCCATCTGCTGCTCCATGGTTCCGCGATACTCTTCAGCGGATGCAGCGCCTTGCGCGACGATGCCGCCGATTGCAAGCGCCACACCCAGCGCGATCCGCTCTGTTCGCATGTCCGATTCCTTCGCGAGTCTCTCGAATTCTGTTCAATCAATGAGACGCGGAGAGGTTCTGGACCAACAAAAAATTGTGAAAATGGGCCAGGAACCTATTCGACCTTGCCGATCTTCTTCACCGCAGCAATCAGCCGCGCGCTGTCGACCGCCACGAACTCGGCAAACGCCGGCGCGTCCTGATAGGCAACGAGACTGCCCGACGTTTCGAAGGCCTTGAGCACGTCGGGGCTCGTCATCACCTGCGCCATCGCCTCGCGCAGGCGAGTCGCGATCGGCGCGGGAAGAGCACTCTGTGCAAAGAGTCCGGCCCAGATGTACATCTCGACGTCCTTGTAACCGAGCTCCTGGAAGGTCGGCACATCGGGGAAGCTTGCGACGCGCTTGGCGCCGCAATTGCCGAGCACGCGCAGCTTGCCGTCCTCCACTTGCGGCTTCAGCGTTCCCGGTGCGGCGGCGATCGCCTGCACGGTGCCGCTGAGCAGCGCGGTGAGCGCCGGTCCGGCGCCGCGAAACGGCACATGCAGCAGCTTGATGTCGGCGCTGCTCGCAAACATCTCCATCGCCACGTGCAGCGTGCCGTAAGGCCCCGATGAGCCGTAGGTGATCTGGCCGGGACGCTTCCTGGCATCCTCGACGAAATCCTGCGCGGTCTTCCATGGCGCCGAGGCGGGCACCGCGAGCAGCGTGGGATCGGCCAGCACCCGCGCGATCGGCATGAACTGCGAGAGCTCGTAGGCGACCGGACGGTCGAACAGCCGGTCGGCCTCGGGCAGCACCGCGAGCGAGGACAGCGTCATCAGCAGCGTGTAGCCGTCGGGCTCGGCGCGCGCCGCCGCGGCATTGCCGACGGATCCACCGCCACCGCCGGCGCGGTTGTCGACGATGACCGCCTTGCCGAGGATTCGCTCCAGCGCCTGTGCGACGGGGCGCGCCGCAAGATCCGCCTGGCCGCCGGCCGGAAACGGCACGATCATGGTGACGTTGCGAGAGGGATAGGCTTGCGCGAAAGCCGCGCTCGACAACACAGGCAACAACGGCAATGCGGCAGCCGCGCGCAGGACATCGCGTCGATCCATGGCAGATTTCCCCCTGTTTTCTTATTTCGCTGCCAGCCTAGCATTACAGTTGCTTTTTTGATTTGAAGTGGGCGCGTTGAGCGGCAGCCTGGTGAGCTCTGCGCCAGAAGGACCATGCGATGATGTGTGCGGGTTGAATCCGCTTCCGCGCAAGTCTGATAGCAATGCGGCGGATTTCCTGGATTGACCAACGGATCAGTGGTGGGGTGGTTATGTTTTGGCTTTTGCCGGGGGGCGCCGTTTCGTTTTTTTGGGCGGTGGCGGATTAGCGCGATGTCGGATCGCGGCCATCATGGCGAAGGCGAGCATCACCAAGGACACATGACGGTGCCAGCCATGCCAGGATCTGCTCTCGTTGTGATCGAGCCCGAACTCGTTTTTCGCCGTTTCAAAGCTGTCCTCGATCGCCCATCGATGGCCTTCGACCGCGACCAGCGTTTCAATGGCTGTTCCCGCTGGGCACCAGGTGGTGAAGAAGGCGAGGTCATCATCGGCAATGCGACGACGGATCAGTAGACCGCGTGTCCACAAACCGTCATTTGCACTGTTGGACTGCTCGGCCTCGAGATCCGCCAATTCGAGATAACACCAATCGTGCAGCCGCGGTCCTTTGGTTCCGGCTCCCGCCGACAGGCGCTTCCAGTCGGATGAGCGCCGCGTCCGGGCGAGGTCTGCAGCCGTACCGGCGACCGGCGGTCGCTTGCCCCAGGATCGAAACACATGAGCGCTGCTGACCCCAAGCACGTAGCCTTTGCCTGCCCGACGTAGTTGCTGTTCGATGTTGCCAACACCGTAGACGGTATCACCGGCAACCCACTTGAATGGTACAGACCCGGCTATCGCGCGTGCGATCATTCTCGTCGCAAGCTTTGGTTTGGTCGCAAAGCCGACATCGGCAGGCACATATGTGGCTTCCAGACGATCTGGATCGTCGGTCCATTCCTTCGGAAGATACAACGCGCGATCGATGAACGCATGGCCATGACGCGAAACGTAGGCAGCGAAGACGCCGATCTGGCAGTTCGTGATCTTTCCTGCCGAACCAGTGTATTGCCGCGCCACTCCGCATGACGCTTTGCCCTGTTTGAGAAAACCGGTCTCGTCGATCACGAGCACCGCATCGTCATCCGCCAAATGCTCGATGACATAGTCGTGCACGATATCGCGCAGGGCATCAGCGTCCCAGTCTCCACGACCCAGAATCGCCTGCTGCCGCCATGGGCCGGGATCGCCAGCCGCCTCCGCGCGCATCCAACCGGTCTTGCGCTGCTCATCTCCGAGCAGACCTTCCAGGAACAGACCTGCATTCGTCGCAACACGCTCTTGCGTGAACAACGGACGTATCCGTTGCTTGATCTCTCGAAGCGACGCCGCCCACAACGCAAGCGTCGCCTCAACCGACGCGGCCCGCGCCCACGACATTCGAATCATGGTTGCCCATGGATTCAGAAGCCCGCAACAAAAGCAACTGTAATGCTAGCGTGACCGTCCGCAAGAACAAGCCGCGCGGCGGGATTAACGAAGCATTATCCATGTTCCGCCCGGTCAGGAACGCCCCCCTGGGCTCACCGTTGCCTCCCAGGGAGTGGAGCGATGAATAGACTTCAGACCATTGACGTGGCGCTGGACGAGATGCTGGTGAATCTCGCCGCCATCGTCTTGCGGCTTTCAAAGCCGGACGTGACGCGAACGCCGGAAGCGCGACGCGCCTTGGCGCAATCCGTGCACCAATACGCGGTCTGCGCGAAGCGTTCGCGCGATCCGCGTGTTCATGATTTGAAGTCGCAACTGGAGGAGACGTTGAAGCCGAGCTTGCGAATTGTGGTGCGTAATGGTGAGAAGGTGTCTTAGTCCAACCCGTCATTGCGAGCGCAGCGAAACAATCCAGAATACCTCCGCGGAGACATTCTGGATTGCTTCGTCGCTTCACTCCTCGCAATGATGGAGGTCGATGAAGCCGCTCGCTCTACGACGGCTTTTCTAAGAGGGCTTTGCCTTTCCGCGCACTCGCCGCTTGCACGTCCCCGGCAGCTTCGCCGCGAGAAAATCACCGAGCGCCTCGACGCGCGCGGGGCGCGGGCCGCCAGGTGGCGTCACCAGATGCACGGCGCCTTCGACCTGCTTCCAGTCCTTCAGGATCACTTCGACCTCGCCGGAGGAGATGGCGTCACCGACGATGAATTCCGGAAGGTCGGCGATGCCGAGGCCGGCGATCAGCGCCGGCATCACCGCTTCGCCGTTGTTGACGCGGAGCTGTCCGCCCGGACGTACGCTGGCCTGCTCGCCGGCCGAGTTGGTGTAGTGCCAGACGTTGGGCGTGGAGAGATAGGCGTAGCTGAAGCATTTGTGCTCGGCCAGATGCATCGGATGCGTCGGCCGCCCGTGTTGCTCGAGATATGACGGCGCGGCCACCGTGAAACGCGGCATGGTGAAGAGCCGGCGGGCGATCAGCGAGGAATCCGGCAGCCGCGCGATCCGCACCGCCATGTCGAAGCCCTCGCCAATCAAATCGATGGTCGCATCGCTCAAGTGCAGATCGACCGAGACCTCCGGATACGCCTCGAAGAACTCCGGCAGCAGCGGCGCCACCGCCTTGATCCCGAATGTCATGGGCACGGCGAGCCGCACGAGGCCGCGCGGTGCGACCGATTGCGCCAGCGCCTCGTTCTCCGCCGCCTCGCCGTCGGACAGCAGGCGCGTCGCACGCTCGGCGAGCTTATGCCCGGCATCGGTCAGCGCGAGCCGGCGTGAGGTGCGGTTGAACAGCCGGGCGCCGAGCCGCTCTTCGAGGCGCGTGACCGCCTTGGACACCGTTGCCTTGGACATCGCGAGCTCACCAGCGGCCCCCGCAAACGACCGTAATTCCACGACTTTTGCGAAAATCGCGAGCGCCTCGAAATCGGGGAGTTTGGCCATGAAAGCGGATCCAATTGGGATGTTTAAGGAAACAATGTGTTTCGACAGTTTCTATTTCTATACCACAAACAGAGGCTTATCCAAGGGTCATCAGAAATTCAGGAATGGAGAAATCCAATGACCAAGAAGCTCTCAGGCAAGGTTGCCCTCGTCACTGGTGGCTCGCGCGGTATCGGCGCGGCCTCTGCTCGCGCCCTCGCCGATGAAGGCGCGGATGTCGCGATCAGCTACGTTGCCTCTCCCGAAAAGGCGGAAGCCGTCGTCACCGAGTTGAAGGCCCGAGGCGTCAATGCCCGCGCCTTCAAGGCGGACCAGGCCTCGGCCAAGGACGTGACGCAGCTCGTCAACGACGTCGCGAAGGAGTTCGGCCATCTCGACATCCTCGTCAACAATGCCGGCGTCGCGAGCGGCGGTGCGATTGATGACGCCAATGCCGACACCGAAGCGCTCGCCCGCCAGGATGCCATCAACGTGCATGGCGTGATCGCTGCGATCCGCGCCGCTTCGCAATTGATGGGCGAAGGCGGCCGCATCGTCACCGTCGGCTCGATGCTCGCCGATCGCGCCTCGTTCCCGGGTCTTGCGGACTACGTCGCCACCAAGGCCGCCGTGGTCGGTTACACCAAGGGCGCAGCGCGCGACCTCGGCCCACGCGGCATCACCGTGAATGTGGTGCAGCCCGGCTCGATCGACACTGACATGAACCCGAAGGACGGCGGCGAGTTCGCCGAGACCCAGCGCAAGCAGCACGCGTTGCAGCGCTTCGGCCGCCCCGAGGAAGTCGCGGCTGGCGTCGTGTTCCTCGCAAGTCCGGAAGCCTCCTTCGTCACCGGCACGGTGCTCAACGTCGACGGCGGTTTTGGCGCCTGATCAAGGCGCCATCCGCCAAAACAAGGAATTACGCAGATGATCGAACTCAGACCCTTCGCAAAGCTCGGCGGCGCCGATCACGGCTGGCTCAATGCCAAGCATCATTTCTCCTTCGCAAGCCATTACGACCCCGACAACATGGGTCACGGCGCCTTGCGGGTTTGGAACGACGACGAGATCGCGCCGAACACCGGCTTTCCCGCCCATCCCCACGCCAACATGGAAATCATCACCTATGTGCGCGAGGGCGCGATCACCCATCAGGACAGCCTCGGCAACGAAGGCCGCACCGAAGCGGGCGACGTGCAGGTGATGAGCGCCGGCAGCGGCATCCGCCACTCCGAGTACAATCTCGAGTCGACCAAGACACGCATCTTCCAGATCTGGATCGAGCCGACCGCGCGCGGCGGGCAGCCGACCTGGGGCTCGAAGCCGTTTCCGAAAGGAGACCGCTCGGGCAAGCTCGTCACCATCGCGAGCGGCTTCGAGCATGACACGGACGCGCTGCCGATCCGCGCCGATGCGCGGGTGCTCGCCACCACGCTGAAGGCCGGTGAGAGCGCCGAGTACGTGCCGCACAAGTCGCGGCACCTTTATCTGGTGCCCGCGGCGGGGTCAGTCCAAATTAACGGCGTGCGCGTCAACGCCCGCGACGGCGCCGCGATCCGCGACGAGGACAGGCTGAAAATCACGGCACTCGAAGATTCCGAGATCGTGCTCGTCGACGCGGCGTAACGGCTCTCTCTGTCATGGCCGGGCTTGTCCCGGCCATCCACGCCCCGCGACGAGCGAACAAGAACGTGGATGCCCGGGACGAGCCCGGGCATGACGACCCAAAAAAAGCACTCACTCAATCCCATCGGAGACATCATGACCAAAGTTCTCGTCCTGTATTATTCCGCCTATGGCCACATCGAAACGATGGCCAATGCCGTTGCCGAAGGCGCGCGCGAAGCCGGTGCCACCGTCGACATCAAGCGCGTACCCGAGCTGGTGCCGGCCGAGGTCGCCAAGGCGTCCTATTACAAGCTCGACCAGGCCGCCCCCGTCGCCACGATCGACGCCCTCGCCAATTACGACGCGATCATTGTCGGCACCGGCACCCGCTTCGGCCGCATGGCCTCGCAGATGGCGAACTTCCTCGACCAGGCCGGCGGTCTCTGGGCCAAGGGCGCGCTGCACGGCAAAGTCGGCGGCGCCTTCACGGCGACCGCGACCCAGCATGGTGGTCAGGAGACGACGCTGTTCTCGATCATCACCAACCTGTTGCATTTCGGCATGGTCGTGGTCGGCCTGAATTACGGCTTTGCCGGCCAGATGAAGCTCGACGAGGTCACCGGCGGCGCGCCTTACGGCGCCACCACGATCACCGGAGGCGACGGCAGCCGGCAGCCCAGCGCCAACGAGCTCGCCGGCGCACGCTATCAGGGCCGCCAGATCGCGGAGACAGCCAGGAAGCTGCACGGCTGAGCGCGGTTAAGCTTTACGTCCGAACCACTGCATGGCAGGTGCGATCTGGGCGGCATTCTCTTCTGGAGATGCCGCCCCATCTCTGTGGCCAGGATATTTCACCAAAAGCGATACGAATGGCTTTCGAACTCTTGTTGATCGCGCAGATGATCCGCAGGCCCGCTCAGGCGCTGGCGCGGCGCTGGTATTGCCGGAGCCTGTTCAAGGCCTCACGCGGCCGCTTTCACTGTGCCGGCTGCGCGAAGTCATGATGCTCTAGCCACTAGGCCTGCGTGATGTCCGCGTTGGGCTTAATGGGCGCAGTCGCGACAGGCGCCGGCGCTGTCGACAGCCACCAGCCCTCACCGGCGAACCAGCAGGTCTCGTCGGGAGCGCCCTCTCTCCGCAACGACTGCACGCCCTCCCACCCCCTTGCGAACGCCTCGGCCAGTCGCCGGGCGGCATCCGCGTTCTGCAATCCCGCGCAGCCGATGAATTGGGCACGCCCGAGGAATTTGGCGGGCCAGACCGCCCCCTCGTCGGGGCGCGTGATCATCAACATGCCGCCGATCATGCCTTCGGGCGCGAGTGGAAACACCAGCCGCCCACCGGGCAGCAAGGCATCGAGCCATTCGGTGGCCGGCTGCGCCGCACCCGCGCAGACATAGATCACGTCGGCTTTGGGAAGATCGGACGCGATGCCCGATCGATCCCGCACGTCCGTATGGGCGATGTCCTTCAGATTCTCGCGCGCGAGGCCTGCCAGACGTTCGTCGATCTCGTAGGCATGGACGCGGCCGCCGGGGCCGACGAGATGCGCGAGGATTGCGGTGTAATAGCCGCTCCCCGCGCCGATCTGGATCACAGTCTCGCCTTCCTTCACCGCGCAACCGCTGAGCCAATAGGCGTGCGCGCCGGGCATCCCGATATTGAGACCCCGCGCGCTGTCGAGCGCGAGCAGCGTGTTCTGATAGAGGAAAGCGGGATCATCATCGGGTGTGACAACATAGGGGTGGCCGCCAACCGAGATCGACCACGGCCCGGGTCCGGCGAACGTCTCGCGCCTGACGGTGCGAAACGCTTCTTCGATACGGGGGTCCGCGGCCCTCGCCGCGGCGCTGATCAACTGTGCATAGAATGCGCGATATTTTGCCGAACGATCTTCCATGTCGCCTCCGGGAAACAGGCGACGATAACACAACGATTGCGATAATCGAGTGACCCTACAATCCAGGGCGGCGCGTCAGCGCGTCCTCTTGCCCATCGCCTGCGCCGCAAAGGCGGCAAGCCTGGGGTGACGACGCAGGCCCTGCGCGGCGTGGTCGCGCCACGCGAAGGGCATGCCGCGCCAGGACAGCGCGACGCTGACATCCGTCAGCGGCACCGGCTCGGCGCCGAAGCGGCGCTTGTAGTCCTGGTTGCCGATGCTGAGGTCGAAACGGCGCACGCCTTCCGCATGCAGCGCCGCCATAGTGCGCTCGGTCACGAGCAGCCCCGGCGAGCAGTTCGACCAGGAATCGCCGGTGTGGCTGATGCGCAGCAGGAAATAGGTCTCACCGAACCTGACGCCGAGCGCGGTGGCGACAATGGCCTCGTCGCAAACCAGCGCCGAGATGACGGCATAACCGTTCGCGACGCCCCGACGCGCGACCTCGCGATAGAACTGCGCATGGGTTTCGTCGTTGAGGACGAAGCGCGAGCCGAGCTTTCGCATGCGCGCCTGCTGCTGGGCATCCATCACGTCCAGCAGCTCGCGCGCACGCGCGACATCGGTGGCGATCTCGAATCGCGCGCCGGCGTGACGGTTGAAGACGCGCCAGCAGCGTGGCATCTGCATGCGCTTGATCGAGGCCTGGTAATCTTCATAGTCGTCGCCGGTCAGCACGAGGTTGCCGTTGAGCGAGCAGGACCCGATCCGGCCGAGCGACACCAGCGGGTTCGGGTTGCCGCCGATCTGGGCCGGCATCTTCTTCAGGCGCAGCAAATCGAAGCGGTCCGGCAATGCGCGCAATGCGTCGATCAGCGCCGTGCCGATCGCATCCGCCGCCGCCGCGTCCAACGCGGCATCGAGCGCCAGGATCGGCGCGTTGTTGTCGGAAACGCCGAGATCGGCGAATTCGACGATGCGGATGCCGCGCCTGAGGTGGCTGATCATCGGCACGATTGCGATGTCCCTGCCGGTCGTGGCATCGGAGATCAATGCAATCAGCGGCGAGAGATCGTGGAACGCCTCGTACCAGGCGCCGAGCCAGTAGCCATGCTGGAATGCAGTGCGATGGCCTGCGTTCAGGCGCGATGCGGCCCGCGGCCAATCACGCACGAAATCGACCGCGATTGCCGACGCGCTGGACACAAGACCATCTGGTTGCTCGACGCTGAGGATCGTCATCCGCGGGACATACGATTACTGGGCGTTTCCAGATAGATTATGTTTTGTCGCGGCCACAAGTGAGCTCACAGCTTATCGTTAAGCCGATGCCATTGCGGCGGCACCGGCTGCGACAAGTCGTCCGGTTCCATTTCCGCGACGCATTGGAACCTGGCCAGGAAGTGCAGGCCGGCCACGGCAACAGTGAACATGAACCAGATCGGATTTTGCCGTTCGAGCAAGAAGGTCTCGGTGGCCCCGTAATACAGGCCGAACAGCCATACGGTCAGGAACAGCTTTGCCAACGCACCGCTGCGGTTGTGAGTTCGGGCCGTCTGGAAATTGCCGAGCGGCGCGAGCACGAAGACGAGGATCACCAGCAACAGCCCCGGCAGGCCGATGGTGACCGCGAGGTCGAGATAGCTGTTGTGGCTGTGCGCCGCGCTCGTCGCCCATTCGGCGCCCTGGGCGGTCTGCCGCGCGGTCACGTCGTCCCAGAACGCGGCGTAGCCGTGACCGATGATCGGCTTCTCCGCGACAGCTGCGAGCGCGAACTCCCAGATGGCGGAACGGCCGGTGAAGGTGGGATCGAGCGGAAGCAGCCGCGTCATCGCTCCGAGCGCCGGGCTCATGACGCTGCCGACCGTCAGCAGGTTCATCGCGATCAGCGGCACGAAGCAGATGATCCGCTTCAGCCACAGGCCCGGCGTCACGCAGACCAGCGAGGCGAGCGCATAAATCGCAAGGCACAGTACCGACGACGTCTTGCCGCCGGTGAAGATCAGGAAGATTCCAGCCAGCGCGGCGATGGCCGGCCCCATCAAGAACGAACCAATGGCAGACAGGTAAATGCCGACATAAATCAGGATGGTCATCACCGGCGAAGCGATGTTCTTGTGACCAAAGCTGCCGCGCCAGTCGCCGGCCAACTGCGGCTCGGTGACGTCGAGTGCGGTGTGGATCGAGTATTGCGGCGCCACGAAGACGCCGAGATAGCAGAGCGCAAGCAGTACGAGGGCGGCGCCGCCGAGGCACAGGTTGAAGCTGCGCTGCGTCGGCGGCAGCAACGGCAACAGCACCGCGAGCGACATCACGCTGGCTGCGAGCATGAAGCGCTGCATCGAGACTCCGCGATTCTCGGAGAAGACGATGCTGATCAACAGCCAGCCGACCAGGCAGAGATGCAGCGGCGTCACCAGCGTCTTAAGCGCGGGCGCATCCGTTGCGGCGACCAACAGGACTGCGAGCGCGGCCAGCAGGCCCCAGGCGACATAAGTGAGCGCCATTCGTCCGCCGACGACGGTGGTGACATCCTCGCTGCGCAGGTCGGGAAACGGATCGAGCGTCACCAGCACGAGGAGCAGCGCTGCGACTGCGACGAGGCAGCGCGCCGCCCGCACGGCGTCGACCCCTGCAAGCCCATCGCGCAGGACGCCGCCGAACGATCGGGCCTCGACGTCGGTCATGTCAATGGCGCTGCGATCCATGGCTCAAGGCTGGTGGTGAAGCCCGGGGGAAGCTCGAAGTCTTAGCCGATCCCTGTTAAGCATCCGTCAACCAGTCCAGCGGGGCGCTGCGGCACCGCCTGCTGCCGCACGATGCTCCGCGCGATCTCGTAATATTGAAGCGCGCGCTGTTCCAGCGTCAGGTTGTCCAGCACGAAACCGCGGGGATCGAACGTATCGGCGGCGCACCCGGCCCAGAAATCATCCCAGCCCGCCTCAAACCCGGCGATGTCGACGAACTTGGCGCCGCAACGATCGTCCCAGTACGGCACCGACGACACCGGCGCGAATTGGACCCGATGCGGATAGTAGTCGGGGTCTCGCCACGGCCCGCCTGGATCCCAGGCCAGCACCGGCACGCCGCAAGACAATGCCTGCTGATAGGCGATGCCCTGGCTCTCGTTCTGGCAGAGGAAGATCATCGCACGCGATTGCGCGAGCGCGGCCCGATAGTCTTCTTCCTTGTAGCTGCCGTAACGCAGCTCGGCGAACGAGCGGCCTTCCCTCGTGAGCCGGGCGCGGACGGGTTCGATCAGCTCCGCCGCGTAGCGATCGCGGTCCCAGTGCACCTTGTCGTAGATCAGGACGTCGACGCTCTTCTGCGACGTCGCCGGCGGTGCCCAGAGATCCGTGTCGATGCCGATCGGCCAGGCCTCCGTGTCGGGCCAATGCGGCCGATACATGTCGGCGTACCACGGGCCGGGCACCACGACCTTCTTCACCGGCAGGCGCTTGAACAGGTCGGGATCGTCGAGCGGATGATTGTGGGCGGCGACGCCGAGCAGGATCGGATTTTTCCAGGCGAACTTGTCGAGCAAGAAGGTGCGGCCGATGATGCAGGCGAGTTCGCCCGGATGCCGCGCGATGTAGCCATAGTCGTTGACGCGATAGCGGATACCGAGCCGATCGAGCCCCGCACAGAGATTGAGGAACACGCGCAGCTGCCCGCTCATGCGCGGCTCGCCAAGCAGCATGCGACGCGCCATGCGCCGCAGATGCCGGTCGCCGGGAAACCAGCGATCATCCTTGTCCTCGTAGAACAGGTTGAGGACCATATCGTCGGGATCGTAGTCGAATGTCTTTGCGGGCACTGGTGTCCATCCGCGGCGGCCTGATGCGCATTCTCGCATGGGACCGGCTGTCGCACTCTTCCTAATTTGCCACAGGCTTAATGCCGGCGGCTTAACGCTAATTGACGAAACCAACGCTGCGGCAGCCTTCGTGGCGACGCTTTTTTCCCGATGCGAGTATCATCGAGGGCGGCCAGGGTTGCGATCGATCGCATTGCCAAGCGCAGATGCGCCCTGGTTAACAGACCGTTAAAGGCGAGCCGTATCTTGATCACCGCGGAAGACATTCTCGAATTGCCTGCCACATCGCGCGTCGTTCCAGCGGCGCGCGTCCCGCTGCAGGTCGGCTCAACCACGTCGGTGTCCGTCGTCATTCCGGCCAAGAATGTTGCGGCTTATGTCGGCGAAACCCTCGCCAGCGCACTGGCACAAACCGAGGTCACCGAAGTGATCGTCGTGGACGACGGCTCGACCGACGATACCCCCGCCATCGTCCGCGCCATTCGTGACCCTCGACTGCGCCTGATGACCAACGGCGCCGCCGGCGTATCGGCAGCGCGCAATCTCGGCGCGCAGCATGCGAACGGCCAATGGCTGCTCTTCCTCGATGCCGACGATCGCCTGCGGCCCGGCGCGGTCGCGGCGCTGCTGGCGGCTGCGCGTGGCGCGCCGCGAGCGGTTCTGGTCTACGGCGACTACAATACGATCGACAGCGAGGGACGGCAGATCGGCCGTCGGGATCTGCTCAAGGGCCGCCGCAAACCGTCCGGCGACGTGCTGGCGCGGCTCGCCGCCGGCAACTTCATCGTCAATGGCGGCATTGCGCTCGCACGTGCAGAGGCCTTCCGCGCCATCGGCGGGTTCGACGTCTCGCTCAGATATTGCGAGGACTGGCACTGCTGGTGCCGCCTTGCCGCGATCGGCGAATTCGAATTTGCGCCGAACCTTCTGCTCGACTACCGCCTTCACACGGCCAACACCATGAACGCGGCGGTGCGGACGCCACAGGATTTCTTTCCGGCGATCGCGCGGGTGTTCGACGACGGGCTGATCATGGCGCGATTGCCCGCGGGCATGGCGGCCGGGCTGCGCCAGGCCGCCGAGGTTCATCTCGTCACGTATTCGGCAATGCAAGCGGTCCGCTTCGGTAGATATCGCCAGGCCTTCGCCTATCTCGGGATAGTCGGGCGCCGCTCGCTCAAATCGCTGCCGCGTTCCGCGGTCAGGGTCGCCCTCGCCTGCTTCGGTATTTAGCCCGCCGCCTCGGCGTCAGGACACGATCTTCGAGGCCTCATAGGGCTTCGGCTCGATGCCGAACGCGGCGAGCGCCGAGCCGAGCGCGACCATCACGGGATGCATCGCGACGACGGCTTTCGACGATTTCAGCAGAGCGGCCGCGCGCAACAGCGACAGCGGCAACCTCCCGAGCATCTGCGCAAACACCCACACTCGCGCCGCAGCGCCCTGCGCGGCCTTGGACTGCACACGATAATTGATCGCGCCGATGCGCAGGCCTCGCTTCACGATCCAGCCGAAACTGGTGCGGCTTTGCGGCACGGTCTCGGTGATGACTGCTTCCGCCGTCCAGTGGAAGGTCATGCCGGCGTCGCGGCAGCGCACGAAGAAATCGCAGTCGCCGCCCCCGAGGAAGTTGAAGCGCGGGTCGAAGGCGGGACGGGCAAAGCTCTCGAACGCCGCACGCGTGATCAGGCAATTGCCGCAGCCGTAGATCAAGGGCACAGCGCCGCTGTAATCATAGGCGGGACAGAAAACGGGGTGGCGCGAAAGCCAGGGCATGCGGTGGTCCTCGAAGACCGGCAGCACCGGCCCGCCGACCACATCGGCGCCGGTCGCCTCCGCGGTGCGGACCATCAGCTCGAGCCAATCGGGCGAGGCAATCTCGTCGTCGTCGATCATCAGGAACCGGGTCGCGGCGGGAAACAGCGCCAGCGCCGTCTCGAAGGCGGCGTTGATCGCCTGGACGTTGCCTTGCCGTTTCTCGACCAGGCAGACACCCTGAAGTCTGCCATCGGCGAGATACTCCGCGGCCACCGGCGCGCTTTCGCGCCGGACCGCATCGTTCTCGGCCATGACGACGGCGAAAGAGCGCGGGGTGCGCTGGCTGGCGAGCGAGTCCAGTGTCAACCGCAGATGCTGCGGGCGGCGGAAGCAGGGGATGCAGACGACGATACCAACCGACAGGTCGATGATCCGGGAGCTGGCCGCGATCTCCCGGTTGGGATCGCGCACGGCATGCGAGATACGCGTGGCGGACAGGTCTGTCGGGATCAATGTCATGACGTTCTAGATGTCCGAGATAGATTGAAAAAGCCCTGCTTCGATCCCGGGATCAGCGCCGTCCCGCGACGGCACATCGCCCCGGGACGGATGCGTCCCAAAATGAACGGCCGGTTTGAGCCTGACGACGGCGCCAAGGCCGCCGATGTTCCGCCATCCATGCACTTAACCGCTTTCGGGTGTTTCTGCCGCGAAACCTTGCACGCGTGATACTGCAATTCGCGGTCCACCGTGCCGACGGTGGCTGGCGCGGAGGATGCCGTAGTTAACGCACATGCTCATTAACCCCATCGTAAGCACCGCGGCGGGTGAAGCGTCGCGGCATCGGATTTGCTCTACGGGCACACGAGATTTTTCCTGTAAATTTAAGTCGAACAAGCGCGGTCCGAAAAAAATGAACAAGCCAGCCACGATCGATTTCGCGACAACCACGGCGGTCCAAATTCCCGCGGCCATTGCACACACTCAGGCGCTGCACGATCTCGTCCCCGGTGAAGCCCGCGACAGCCTGCTCGCCGTTCACGACGTACTGCGCCGCGAACTGCCAAGGGGCCAGCTCGCCACCTACGAAGCCGGAGGCGGCTCGTGCAGCGTCCTGCCACCGGAATTGCTGAACCGCAGCAAGGTCACCGTCGTCGACATCGACGAGGACCAGGTTCGCAACAACAGCTACGCGGACGAAGCGATCCTCGGCGACGTCCAGACCTACCGCTTCGGGCGCGAGACCTTCGATCTGGTGATCTGCTACAACGTGATCGAACATCTTCCCAAGGTCGACGCCGCACTCTTGAATTTCCGCGATGCGCTCAAGCGCGGCGGGATGATTCTGATCGGCGCGCCCAATCCGCGCTCATTGTCCGGGGTCGTCACCAAATACTCGCCGCACTGGTTCCACGTCTGGTTCTACCGGCACATTCGAGGCATCAAGGATGCCGGCCTGCCGGGCGAGCCGCCGTTCCCGACCTTCTTCCATCCCCTGGTGTCGCTGCCGAGGCTCGAAGCGTTCGCCGCCGCCAGTGGCCTCGAGATGATCTACCGCCGTGAGGTCGAGAGCCCGCGCTATCCCGAGATGCGCCGGCGCAAGCCGCTGTTCGCAGCCCTGGTCGACGCCGGCGCCGCCGTTCTCAACGCCGTGCTCCCGCGCGGGACCGACGTCCGCCGCGGCGATTATCACGTCATCCTGCGGAAAAGCTGACGGCCATGGTGCGCGCGCGGCCGATCGCAAGACCAGCGAAGCCTCGCGGCCACGCCGCACGGGGTAACGAACCGTTAATCTCTGAAGGACCGCGCCATCGCACGCGTCACGACGACGCGTCGAAGAGAGGCACGCGCTTAAACGCTTTGTTTGCCATTTCGGTGAATAGTCCCTCAATGAGTATGGTTAATTTTCCCTGTTGCGTTGAGTGGGCACCTATATCTGAGGTGCGTGGCGTAGAGCGAAGAGTACCCCCTCAGCTCGCGGCACTTGGAATGAAAGCTGGGGATCATGCTTGACTATAACCAGCCGATAGATCGGGCCAGACCGGAGGCCCCGCAGCACCGGCCTCAGGCCGGCTTCAACGTGCTGGAGCTGGTCAATCTGCTCTGGCGGCGGAAGATCGCGATTGCCGTTGCCGCGCTGCTCGGTGCGACGCTTGCCGTCACCGTGGGCAAGAGCCTGACGCCCCGCTACACCGCCACCGCCCAGCTCTATGTCGACCCGCGCGAGCTTCAGCTCGTCGACCGCGAGCTAACGCCCCGCGCGCAGGACGTCTCCGGCATGTCGATGGTGGTCGAGAGCCAGGCGCGCCTGATCACCTCCAACAGCGTGCTGCTCCAGGTGATCCAGCAGGCTGATCTGGACAAGGATCCCGAATTCGGCGGCGGCGCCGACGGCAAAGGCGTGATGTCGTCGCTGCTCGGCCTGATCCGCCTTCAGCCCCACGCGCCCTCCGCCGCGGAGAAAAAGGAAGTGCAGCTCGCCGCCCTCGAGGCGCTGAACCGGCACATCACGATCCGCAAGACCGAGAAGAGCTTCATCGTCGATATCGAAGTCTGGTCGACCGATCCGGCGAAAGCGGCAATGCTCGCCAACACGCTGACCAGCGCCTACCTCGCGGAGTCCCGCAACTCGCAGGCGTCAGCCGCGCGGCGCGCCACCAACGATCTCTCCGGCCGCCTGAAGGAACTGCGCGAGCGGCTGCGCAACGCCGAGACCGTGCTCGCGACCTACAAGGCCCAGAACAATTTCGTCGGCACCCAGGACGCGCTGATCAGCGACCAGCAGCTTTCCGCCAGCAACCAGCGGCTTTCCGCCGCCCGCGCCGCGACGATGGACGCGCAGGCGCGCCTCGACCAGATCGAGGCGAGCCGGCGCACGACGGCAGATGCAGGCGCGAACTCCGAGGCGCTGCAATCGCCAACCATCGCCAACCTGCGCGCGCAATATGCCGACGCGCGCAAGAAATATGCGGAGCAGGCCGGCGAACTCGGCCCGCGTCATCCAGCGCTGCGCCAGACCGAAAAGCAGGTCGAGGATCTCAAGCGCACCATCAACGAAGAGATCGACCGCTTCGCCCAGTCCGCCAAGAACGATTTGACGCGCGCCCGCGACTTTGAAGCCTCGCTCAGCCGGGCGCTGGAGGCGCAGAAGCGGCAGAGCGTCCAGCTCAGCCAGGCCGCCGTGCGCCTGCGCGAACTCGAGCGCGAAGCCGATGCCAGCCGTGACGTCTATCAATCCTTCCTCAAGCGCTCGCGCGAGACCGAGGAGCAGGAGACGCTGAACACCTCGGCGGCCCGAATCATCGGCGAAGCGACGGTGCCGCAGCGGCGCTCGTTCCCGCCGGCGATGAGCCTGTTCGCCATGATCGGCTTCATCTTCGGCGCAATCGCTGCATCGAGCTGGTTCGTCGCGGCAGAGCTGCTGGTGGCCGGTGCGTTCGCACCGGCGCCGGCCCGTCCCAATCGCACTCCGTTGCCGCAAGCTCCGCGAGCTCCAGAGCCTTCGCGGGCGCCGGAGACTGCCCGGTCCCAGCCGGTCTCGCGAGCCCCGGAAGTCGCGGAGGCACTGCCGGAACTCGCCGCCCCGCCGCTGCAACCTTCGATGGTCGAGAAGCCCCTGATCGAAAAGCCGCTGATCGCGCGCCTCCAGGAGGCCGACGTCATCCACACGCTCGGTGCCATTCTCGCCACCGGCGGCGGCATCGACCTCACCCGGCTCGGCTGGCCAACGCTGCGCCCCTGCTTTCCACTGACGACGCTGCTCAACGCCTGGCGCGACATGCGCGCTACGGCGGCCCGGCGCGCCGGCGGAAAGACAATGCCGGTCATCGCGCTCGTCGGTGCCGGTGAGACCACCGGGCGCAGCGTGACCGCGCTGAATTTCGCGCTCGCGGCCGCGCGCGACGGCGCCCGGGTCCTGATGATCGATGCCGACCATCAGGCGCACCCGCTCTCGAACAAGGTCAGCCGTCCCGTCAAGAGCGAGCCCAGCAAGGTCGGATGGCTTTCGATCGGCAGCAAGGCCGCGCGCGAGATCAAGACACTCAACGGCATCTCGATATTGCCGGCCGCCGAACGCGACGCCGGCAAGGCCACTGACGCCATCCGCAAGGCCATCGAGCAGGCGCGCTCCGCCGGCGGCTATGACCTTGTGATCCTTGACGGCCCCGCGGCGCCACTCACGGCCGGCAGCCGTAAGCTGCTCGATGATGCCGACGCGCTGGTGGCGGTGCTGCCGACCAGCCTCGACATCAACGACGGCCTGGAGGAGATCTTGAGCACACTCGGCCGCGCGGAGCGCAAGCTCGTCGGCGTCGTGCTCGACGAACTCACCCCTATGGCCCAAGCTCGCCAACGAGGCAGACAATATGCTTGAGCGCCGCATCAATCTCGATGGCCGGGCCGCAACCGCCGACGTGCCGCGGATCACCATCGGCGGCCTTCGCATGGCCGCACTCGATCTGGAAGCGACCGCAAATTTCATGATCGAGGCGACCGATCCGCGCCATCGCATCGGCCGTCCGCTGCACCTGACCTCGGCCAATGGCGAGGTGCTGGCGCGGTGCTCGACCGAACCCGAGACCGAGCGCCTGTTCCGCAGCGCTGACCTGATCAACGCCGATGGCCAGCCGCTGGTGGCGGCGTCCAGGCTACAATCCTGGTTTCCGTTGCCCGAGCGGGTCGCCACGACGGACCTGTTTCACGTCGTCGCGCGCAAGGCTGAAGCGGTCGGCCGCACCTTCTACATGTTCGGCGCCAGCGAGGACGAGAACGCCCTTGCGGTCGAGAACGTCCGAAAGATGTATCCAAACCTCAAGATCGTTGGCTACAGCCACGGTTATCTCCGTGGCGACGCGCTGCGCGCGAAGGTCGACGAGATCAACGCGCTTGCGCCGGATTATCTCTGGGTTGCGCTGGGCGTGCCAAACGAGCAGGCGTTCGTCGAGGAATTCACCCCGCATCTCACCAATGTCGGCGTCATCAAGACATCCGGCGGCCTGTTCAACTTCTTGTCGGGAAGCCGCGCCCGCGCGCCGCGATGGATGCAGAAGATCGGGCTGGAATGGGCTTGGCGCACCTTGCTCGAGCCCCGCCGCCTGTTCTGGCGCTATTTAACCACCAACCCACGCGCAATCTATCTGCTGTTCAGCCGCCATCGGCCCTTTAATAATCGCTGAGTAGACGACGACATGATCGCCGCCGGTTGCCAGCCCCGCCTGCGCTATTTCAACGCCAGCGGCGCCGGTATTGCGCCTTGCGGGCCGGGCTCATAAGCGGCTAAAGAGACTGTCACAGTCGGTGTCGGCAACTTTCCCGGCCGCCGCGTGTTTTGTATGGCCGCCGACACAAGCGGCACAATCGGCTCAGCCAATTGCGCGAGCCAGCTTTTCACAGCGAAGGCCACGATCGAGTCCGCGCATCGGCCTGCTTTCAGGCGCGACCCAAGGGAGCACGGAACGAATGCATCAGGCCGCAAACCTGCAATTCGAGCGCATGATGGACGAGCTCGTCCTCTGGCAGGCCGTACCGGAGGGCGAACGATCGCCAGCGCCGGCCTGGTGGTGGGGTCCGGCAATGGCGGTGCTCGACGCGCACGAGCCGATGCCACACGCGTGGTGTTCTGAACTCGGTCTGAGCCACGACTCGAGCTTTGCCGAAGGCGCGCACGCCCTGCTCGCCCTGTTCGCCAAGCAAACCTCGCCGACCTGGCCGGATGATTTTCCGCGCAAGGCGGAAATCAAGGAAGACGACGCCCGCGAGCTGCACCCGCAGCCGTCAGACGACAGCGCTTTTCAACCGTAGCGCCGCGGCCGCGGTGGCGGCATGGTCCGGCTCCGGCTGGAGCGGCGGCGCGTAGGGCAGCTCCATGGGCTGCAGCAGCTCGGCCATCTGCCGCGCCGGCAGCGGCTTGGAGATCAGGAAGCCCTGCATCTCGTCGCAGCCATGGGCGCGCAGGAATGCCTCCTGTTCGGCATTCTCGACGCCTTCCGCCACCACGGTCATGCCGAGCGCCTTGCCCATGCTGATGATCGCCTGCGCGATCGCCTGGTCTTCCAAATCCTGCGGCAGGTCGCGCACGAAGGAGCGGTCGATCTTGATGGTGTCGATCGGGAAATGCTTCATCAGAGACATCGACGAATAGCCGGTGCCGAAATCGTCGATGGCGAGACGGATGCCGCGACTCTGGATGGCGTCGAGCACCTTGAGCGCGCGCCCGACGTTGCGCATCATCATGCTCTCGGTGACTTCGAGCTGGAGCAGCACCGGCGACATTCCACTTGCGGCGAGCGCCTCGTCGACGTCCTGCAAGAGATGCTCGTCGACAAACTGGCGCGGCGACAGGTTGACCGCCATCGATACCGGCAAAAGGCCGCGGCGCTGCCAGGCCATGGCTTGCGCGCAGGCCTCCTTCACCACCCAGCGGCCGATCGGCACGATCAATCCGGTCTCCTCCGCAAGCGGAATGAACTGCGCCGGCGAGATGCTGCCGAGATCGGGATGCCTCCAGCGCAGCAGGGCTTCCACGCCGGTGATCTGGCCGGTCTCCATGTCCACCTTGGGCTGGTAGTTCAAAGTGAACTGATTCCGCTCCAGCGCCCGGCGCAGCGCACTCTCCAACGACAGCCGCTCGATCGACTGCGTCTTCACTTCCTTGGAGAAGAAGCGATAGCCGTTCTTGCCATCTTCCTTGGCGAGATACATCGCCATGTCGGCGTTCTTTGTTAGCATCTGAACGTCGGAGCCGTTGGTCGGATACATCGCGATGCCGATCGAGGCCGTGGTGTGGCACTCGTGCCCCGCTAGCTCCATGGGCTCGGCAAGCGCCGTCAGCAGCCCGGTCGCGATGCGCTGGACGTCGTCGACCTCGCCGCATTGATCGAGGATCACTACGAACTCGTCGCCGCCGAGCCGCGCCACCACGTCGCTTGCGCGCAGGGCACCACGCAGCCGGTTGGCCACTTCGAGCAGGAGCAGGTCGCCGGCCTCGTGGCCCAGCGAATCATTGATGACCTTGAAACGATCGAGGTCGATGAACAGCACCGCAAAGCGCTGATCGTGGCGCTGCGCCTCGTCGATCGCCTCATGCAGCAACCCGTTGAAGGTCTCGCGGTTCGGCAGGTCGGTCAGGCTGTCGTGCGAAGCGAGGTATTCGATTCGCTCGTCGGCCTGGTTTTTCTCGTCGGCCCGGTCGAAATTCTCCATCGCGAAGGAGACGTTGTCGGCGAGGCGCTGCAACAGCTCGACGAACTCGGCCGTGAAGGTGCCGGGCTCGGTCGACATGTAGATCATGACGCCGACGGCCCGATCGTGTGCGACGAGGGGAAAAGCCGCGCCCGACCGCGCGCCGTCGTTGCGGACAATGGAATGAAAGGCGCGAACGCGATCGTCATTGAGATAGTCGTTGCTGATGCAGGGCTGGCGGGTGCGGAACGCCGTGCCGCTCATTCCGCGCCCCTCGGGGCGCTCGGGGTCGATTGATAGGCGGACATTGCGCGTGGTGTCAGACGACGGTCCGGCGCTCGACACGATCTCCAGCTGATCGCTATCGACCCTCGCCAGCGCAATGGTGGTCGAGGTGAACTTGGCGCCGTTCGATGCGGCGAGACAGACGAGGTCGAACAGTTCGGCGCGCGACTTCGCCCGCATGATCGCCTCGTTGGTCGCGCTCAGCGCCGCGAACATGCGAGCCAAACGCTCCGTCCGCGCCTCGTTGCGGGCCTTTTCCTCGGCGCGATCGAAATTATCGAGTGCAAATGACACGTTCTCGGCGAGGCGCCCGAGCAACTCGACCATATCGGGTGTGAACGTATTCTCTTCCGGCGCGAGGAAAAGCAGAATGCCGATCGGCTCCTGGCCGGCGCGCAGCAGCGGGAAGCTGGCAGCCGCTCGCGTTCCATCTTCGATCGCCTTAGAGTGCCAATGCGCCGCTCGGAGGTCGTGGAGATAGTCGTTGATGACGCTGGGCCCGCGGGTCCGCAGCGACATCCCTATGATTCCGCGACCCTCAGGATGGTCGGCGGAAACAAAGCAGGTGCGTCCCACCATCCGCTCCTGGAGGCGCCCCTTCACGGCGACCACGCGAACGAGTTCACGCTGGTCGTCCATAATGCCGATTGTCGCCGAGGCGAATACGCCGCCGAGCACGGCTGCCTGGCACGCCCCTTCGAACAGCTCCTCGCGCGTCTTGGCGCGCATGATTGCCTCGTTCGTCGCGCTCAGCGCCTCGAACATGCCGCTCAACCTGTCACGCTGCCTGTCGGCCTTCGCCTTCTCGTCGGCACGGTCGAAGTTCTCCAACGCGAAGGCGACATTGGCCTGGAGCTTGCGCAATAGCTCGACGAATTCGTCCGTGAAAGTGCCGCACTCGGGCGAATTGAACAGGAATACGCCTTCGACGCTGTCGCCGTTGAATAGCGGCATCGCGGTTGAGGACCTAATGCCATTGCGACGCGCGCTGGCGTGCCAAGGCTTGAGGCGGGCGTCTGCCAGGACGTCGTTGCTGATACAGGGCCGCCGCGTCCGGAACGCGGTGCCGGTCAGCCCTCGTCCTTCCGGCTCCTTGTCGCTGACCGACAGCCTGAAGGATCGCACTTCCTCGGCGTTCGGTCCGAAGGACGCAACAACACGAAGCAGTCCCGCATCGCGGTCAAGCAATGCAATGGAGGTCGAGGCGAACTTGGCGCCGTGCACCGTGGCTTCGCAAACCAGATCCAACAGTTCGCTGCGCGACCTTGCCCGCAGAATGGCTTCGTTCGTCGCGCTTAGCGCTGCGTACATACGCGCCAGCCGATCCTCCTCCAAGGCGATCTGGGCCTTCTCCTTGTCGCGGTCGAAGTTCTCGAGCGCAAAGCACACGTTTTCGGTCATGCGCAGCAACAATGCGACGATGCCTTCGTCTTTCGCCCAAGCTTTGCTCACGAAGAAAAACAGCACGCCGATGCTGGTGCCACGCTTGATCAAGGGAGCAGCCACGCAGGCGACGGCGCCGGCATTGACGTTGGCCTGCTCCCAGGTGGTCCCCTTGGTGCGATTGACGAGGTCGTCCTCGACGATCGCTTGCTGGGTCCGGAACACCTCGCCGGAGATGCCCTTGCCGTAGGGACTCTCCGGATCAATCGAGTAGCGCGACTGTCTGATCAGATCCAGATTATGTCCGGTCGCTGCCACCGGCGTCAGCCATTCGGAATCCGGCTCGTGCAGCAGAACGAAAGTGGCAAGCGATTTGCCGCTATAAACAGCGGCGTCGCAGACCCGCTGGTACAAGTCCAGCTCGGTGCTGGCTTGCAGAATTGCTTCGTTCGTCGCACTGAGCGCGCCGAACATGCGGTTGAGCCGCCGCACTGCCCGCTCGCCATCCAGGCGGGCTCCCTCGGTCGCGAAGCTCTCCAGCGCGTGAGAGATATTGGCCGACATCCGCTCGAACAACGAGACCATCGCCTCGTCGAGCGAGCCGGCGCCCGACCGCGTAACATACAACACCCCAATACTGCGTCCCATGCAGACCAGGGGTAGCGCCGCGGCCGCGCCGACACCCGCCGCCACCGCGCCGTTGCGCCATGCCAGCGAACGCGGATCGTTCAGGAAATCGTTGCTGATGCAGAGCTTCTGGCTGCGGAACGCCTCGCCGCCCACGCCCAAGCCTTCCGGCGTGCCAGCCTGCGTGGTGATCTCGATCGCGCTCAGCCGCGCCACGTCATCGCCGCGACCAGCGGCAAAGCGAAGCTTATGGCCATCCGGCTCCACAAGGAACACGGCCACGGCCATGAAGTCTCCACTCGCAAACCCGGCGTCGCAGACCTTCTGGTACAGCTCATCCGGCGATTTCGCGTAGAGGATCGCTTCGTTGATGGCGCTCAACGCCGCAAAGGTGCGCGCGAGTGTCGTCGGCACGATCTCAGCTCCCGGGCATTTCTGCCTTTTTTTCCCGGATGACGTTATGACCGGCGATCGCCTAAGTGGTCGTTATTGCGCGCTGCAAACCATCGATCAAAGTGAACGAGCTGCGAACGACCTGCGCCAATCTGTCGAAAATGCCACCGCGCGGGACGAATCTTCGCCCGACGGCCCTGCTCGCTGCGAATTTGCAGCCCTGTATTGGTTTACAGGAGATTGATATCGCAGCCGCGCTTTGAGACCATGGCGCCCAACAAGCAGCCTGTTAAGGGCACCATGCCGGGGAAGCGCCATGCCGATCGTCCATGCCGACCGCCTCACGCGCATCAGCGCAGCGCTGCTTCGGGTTGCCGGGGCTTCCGAGGAAGAGGCCGACGCGGTCGCAAACGGCTGCGTCAACGCCAATCTCGCCGGCCACGATTCCCACGGCGTGATCGCCATTCCCACCTATGTTGACCGGATCAAGGCCGGCCACATCGTGCCCGGCGCCAGATGGACCATCGTGCAGGAATCGCCGACGACGACCGTGATCGACGGCCAGTGGGGTTTTGGCTTCCACGTCAACGCCAAGGCGATGGCGCTGACGATCGAGAAAGCGAAGACGGCGAATGTCGCCGCCTGCACCGTGTTCCGGCAAAGCCATGTCGGCCGCCTCGCCGCCTATCCGCTGATGGCAATGCGCGAAGGCATGATCGGGATCGCAACGGCGGATTCCGGCCGTTCGCCGAAGCATGTGGCGCCATTCGGCGGCAAGGAGGCACGGCTCGGCACCAATCCGATCTCGATCGCGGTGCCGTCCGACCTCGATGCGCCGTTCTACCTGGACATGGCGACCTCTGCGGTCGCGGCCGGCAAGATCCAGCTCGCGGTCGCCCGCGGCGAGGAAATCCCGCCGGGGTGGATCATCGATGCCGAGGGACGGCACACTACCGATCCAACCCAGTATCGCAAGGGCGGCGCGCTGCTGCCGCTCGGCGGCACCGAGGGCTACAAGGGCAGCGGCCTCGCCGCAATGGTCGAGGTCCTGTGCGGCCTGCTCACCGGCCTCGGTTTCGGCGTCGAGCCCACGGGCCGGCACAATGACGGCTGCTTCATGGCCGTGTTCAACGTCGCCGCGTTTCGCCCGCTGCAGGATTTCAAGCGCGAGGTCGCCGAGTTCGCACACTATCTCAAATCGACCCCGCCCTCCGAGGGCAGCAAGGGCGTGTTCTATCCCGGTGAGATCGAGGGCTTGCGTGAGCAGCAGCGCCTGCGCGACGGCATCGAGATCGAGGATGCGACCTGGGAAAAACTGCGCGCGCTGGCGCGCGAGTACAGGCTCGACACGGTCCTCGACCTGGCCTGACGGATTTCGGCCTGACGCAATTCGGAGAACAGCAGCATGACGCGGCAGATGGTACTGGTCGGCTTCCTTCAGGCCCAGAACTGCACGAATTTGCCGAGCTCGTGGCGACATCCGGACTCGCGCGACGATTCGATGTCGGCGGACTATTATCAGGAGATCGCCAAAATCCTCGAAGCCGGCAAGTTCCACATGGCCTTCTTCGACGACCGGCTGGCGATGCCGGACCGCTACGGCAACGATCACGCCCACACCGTCGAATACGGCATCCGCTGCGTGAAGATGGATCCGCTGATCGTGCTGACGACGATGGGCATGGTGACGGAGAAGCTCGGGTTGGGTGCGACCGGCTCGACGACTTATTTCGAGCCCTTCGACATCGCCCGCCGCTTCGCAACGCTCGACCTGATGTCGGGCGGACGCGCCGGATGGAACGTCGTGACCTCGCTCAATGACGGCGAGGCCTTCAACATGGGCCGGGATTCTCATCCCGAGCACGACGCCCGCTATGACCGCGCCGACGAATTCATGGAGATCGTTCTCGGCCATTGGGACACCTGGGAAGACGGCGCGCTCATCATGGACAAGACGAGCGGCCGCTTTGCCGATCCGGCCAAGGTGAAGCGGCTCGATCACAAGGGCCCATTCTACAAGTCCCGCGGTCCCTTCACGGTGCCCCGCTCCGACCAGGGCCATCCCGTGATCATCCAGGCCGGCGCGTCCGGCCGCGGCCAGCGCTTTGCAGGACGATGGGGTGAGGTGATCTTCACCGCTGCACGCAATCTCGCCGCCGCCAAGGAAGGCTATGCGTCGGTGCGTAACGAGGCCGCGAAAGCCGGCCGCGATCCGGAGGCGATGTTCCTCTGCAACCTGACGACACCGGTTTGCGCCGCGACCAAAGCCGAGGCCGAAGACAAGATGGCGCTGATCAACAAGCTGCCGCTGCAGATCGACGCGCTGTCGCTGCTGGCCGAAGCGCTCAACTACGATTTCGCCTCCAAGGATCTCGACGAGCCGCTGACGACTGCAGAGCTGAAGAGCATGCAGGGCATTCTGGGCATCCGCGACGGCGTGCTCAAGAACTCCGGCAAAAGCAATCCGAGCGCGCGCGACTTCGTCACCTTCTCCGGCCGCGGCCAGGTCCAGGATGCGATGGTCGGCGGTCCCAAGGAGATCGCGGACAAGCTCAAAGAAATGTTCGTTGAGCGCGGCTGCGACGGTTTTGTCATCGCCGCGACCTATGTGCCCGGCTCCTATGCCGATTTCGTGCAACATATCGTCCCGGAATTGCAGCGGCGCGGATTGTTCCAGAAGGAATATCGCGGCAAGACGCTGCGGGAAAATCTCGGGCTCAAGCGGCCGGCTGCCGGCGACTGGAAAGTGCAGCCGCGCGATGCCGCGGAATAACAACGGAGACACGGCATGCGCTGGCTGAAATTCACCGCTGCGGACAAGACGTCCTGGGGGATCGTCGAGGGTGACCAGGTCATCGCGATCGAGGGCGATCCCTTCGGAGAATGGCAACGCACCTCGCGCACGTATCAGCTCTCGCAGGTCAAGATCGAACTGCCGCTGATTCCGCGCACCTTCTACTGCGTCGGCTTGAATTACCTCAAGCATCTGAAGGAAGCCGCCGACAAGCGCGGCGAAGTGCCTGCTGTCCCCGACCGCCCCGAGATCGGCTATCGCGCGCAAAACGCGCTGATTGCGCATGACGAGGACGTCGCGATCCCGTCCTTTGCGACGGACAAGATCCACTACGAAGGCGAACTCGTTGTCGTCATCGGCAAGAAGGTGAAGCATCTCACCAATCAGAATGCGATGGATTGCGTCTTCGGCTACACCATCGGCAACGACGTCAGCGAGCGCAGCTGGCAGAAGGCCGACCGCAGCCTGTGGCGCTCGAAGAACGCCGACACGTTCAAGCCGATGGGCCCGTGGATCGAGACCGAGGCCGACCTCGACAAGATGGAAACGATCGTCCGGGTCAACGGCAAGGAGACCAACCGCTTCCACACCAACGACATGATCTTTGGCGTGGTGCCGTTCCTAGTCGAGCTGACCAAGTATTTTACGCTATGGCCGGGCGATGTGATCTGGATGGGCACGGATGGTGCCTCGCCTGATATCAAGCACGGCGACGTCGTGGAGATCGACATCACCGGCATCGGCACGCTGCGGAACAGGTTCGTGCGGGAGGAGCGGTGATCCTCATCCTGAGGAGCTTGCGAAGCAAGCGTCTCGAAGGATGAAGGCCCGGTTGTGGCGTCGCGCTTCGAGACGGCCGCTACGCGGCCTCCTCAGCACAAGCTCAAAACGGCAGCGCGACGCCCGTCTTGATCTCCTTCAGCACCACGTTGCTTCTGACATAGCGGATGCCGGGAATGCGGAACATGAAGTCGTCGAGGAATCTGTTGTACGCCGCCATATCCTGCACGACGACACGCAAATGGTAATCGGCATCGCCCGTGGTCGCAAAGCACTCCAGCACCTCACGCCGCGTGGTCACCCGCGCGACGAACTCGTCGACGAATTTTGCGTCGTGCCGTTCCAGCGAGACGTGGAGGATCGCGGACATCGCAAAGCCGGCCTGCTCGCGCGCGACCAGGGCCGCATAGCCCCGGATGGCACCGCTCTCCTCCAGCGCGCGCACCCGGCGCCAGCATGCCGAAGTCGACATGCCGACTGCGTCGGCGAGCTGCTGGTTGGTGGCGCGGCCGTCCTTCTGAAGATAGGCGAGAATCCGCGCGTCCTGGTCTTCGATCATGGAAACCACCAAAATGGATTAATCTACCTTCCCGTAGATCGTTTTGGATAACTCTACCATAATAGGTACGCCATTCGGAAAGAAAGGTAAGACCTACCAGTTGCCCAGGCTTACCCTTCTCCCATCCGGCAAGGATGCCGTGGGGAGGTCCGCATGGCCGCCATTTCGTCTCTCGATCCTTACGAGCTTTCCGACCGCTACGATCGCGAACGGGGCCGCGTCTTCCTCACCGGCACGCAGGCCATCGTCCGCATCGCGCTCGACCAGGTGCGGCGCGACCGTGCCGCGGGGCTGAACACGGCGGGCTTCATCTCAGGCTATCGCGGCTCGCCACTCGGCGGGATCGACCTCGAGCTGTGGCGCATCCACGAGCGACTGAAGCGGGACCGCATCGAATTCCTCCCCGCAGTGAACGAAGATCTTGCCGCGACCGCCGTGCTCGGCTCACAACAGGTCGAGACGCAAGCCGACCGCGAGGTCGATGGCGTGTTCGCTCTCTGGTACGGCAAGGGCCCCGGCGTCGATCGCTCCGGCGATGCGCTGAAACACGGCAACGCCTACGGCTCCTCACCGCATGGCGGCGTTCTGGTGGTCGCCGGCGACGACCATGGCTGCGTCTCGTCCTCGATGCCGCACCAGTCCGACGTCGCCTTCATGAGCTGGTTCATGCCGACGCTCCACCCCGCAAGCGTCAGCGAATATCTCGAATTCGGTGAATATGGCTACGCGCTGAGCCGCTTCACCGGCATGTGGGTCGGCTTCAAGGCGATCTCTGAGATCGTGGAATCCGGCGCGTCCGTCGCGCTGCGCCCACCGCGGGCCTTCCACGCGCCAGACTTCACGCCGCCACCCGGCGGCCTGCACTATCGCTGGCCCGATCTGCCCGGCCCGCAGATCGAGGAGCGGCTGGAGGCGAAGAAGCACGCGGTCTACGCCTTCGCAAAGGCTAATCCGATCGATCGTCACATCTACGACATCCCGGACGCCACCTACGGCATCGTCACCACGGGCAAGGCCCATCTCGATCTGATGGAAGCGCTGCGGCTGATGGGTCTCGACGAAGCGGACTGCCGCAGCATCGGCATCGACATCTACAAGGTCGGCATGGTCTGGCCGCTGGCGCTGCATGACGCGATGGCGTTCGTGAGGGGCAAGCGCGAGATCCTTGTCGTCGAGGAGAAGCGCGGCATCATCGAAAGCCAGTTCAAGGAATATTTTTACGATTATCCGGGCGAAAAACCCGAGCGCATGGTCGGTAAGCATGACGAGCAAGGGGCGCGGCTGATCTCCTGGATCGGCGAATTGTCACCGCGTGCGCTCGCTGGGGTGCTCGCACGCCGTCTCGATCCGATGTTCCCAGGCCTCAATCTCGCCGCACGCGCAGCCGGCTTGATGCCTGAGGCCTCGCGCACGATCAACGTCAGCGGTGCGACGCGTACGCCCTATTTCTGCTCGGGCTGCCCGCACAATACATCGACGAAAGTGCCCGAGGGTTCGAAGGCGCTGGCCGGCATCGGCTGTCATTTCATGGCCAGCTGGATGGACCGCGAGACATCGTCCCTGATCCAGATGGGAGGCGAAGGCGTGAATTGGGCCGCCTCGTCACGCTTCACCGGCAACAAGCACGTGTTCCAGAATCTGGGCGAAGGCACCTATTATCATTCGGGTTCGATGGCGATCCGGCAGGCGATCGCCGCCAAGGCCAACATCACCTACAAGATCCTGTTCAACGATGCCGTGGCGATGACCGGCGGCCAACCCGTCGACGGCCCAATCAGCGTCCACGCTATCGCGCACAGCGTCCGCGCCGAGGGCGTTGCGCGCATCGCGCTGGTGTCGGACGATCCGGCGCAATTTCCGCCAGGCGATCTTCCGGTCGGCGTGTCCCTCCATCCGCGCGAGAAGATGGACAGCGTGCAGCGCGAGCTGCGCGATATTCCCGGCGTCTCGGTGCTGATCTATCAGCAGACCTGCGCGACAGAGAAACGGCGTCGCCGCAAGCGTGGACAGATGATCGATCCCAAACGCTTCGCCTATATCAACGATCTCGTCTGCGAAGGCTGCGGCGACTGCTCGGTCGAATCCAACTGCCTCAGCGTCGAGCCCAAGGAGACGCCGTTCGGCCGGAAGCGCCGGATCAACCTCTCATCCTGCAACAAGGACTTTTCCTGTCTCAACGGGTTCTGCCCGAGCTTCGTCACCGTCGAGGGCGCGAGGCGCCGGAAGAAGGGCGCGAGTCGGATCGACGCGGTCGGCCACGCGGCCACGCTTCCCCTGCCCGCGCCCGCAACGCTCGACCGTCCCTATGATCTGCTCGTCACCGGCGTCGGCGGCACCGGCGTGATCACGGTCGGCGCGCTGATCGGCATGGCGGCCCACCTCGAAGGAAACGGTGTCTCGGTGCTGGATTTTACCGGCTTTGCGCAGAAATTCGGGCCGGTGCTGAGCTACATCCGGTTGGCCGCATCCCCCGACGCATTGCACCAGGTCCGTATCGACCAGGGCGCGGCCGATGCGCTGATCGGCTGCGACCTCGTCGTCAGCTCCTCGCCGAAGGCGTCCGGCACCTATCGAAAAGGTACGCGCGCCGCGGTCAACACCGCGGAGATGCCGACCGGCGACGTCGTCCGCTTCCGTGACGCCGATCTCGCCTCACCCGCCCGCCTGCGTGCGATCGGCCAGGTGATCGGCGACGGCAATCTCGACACCATCAACGCCAATGCGCTGGCCGAGCGCCTGCTCGGCGATGCCGTCTATGCCAATATCGTCATGCTGGGCTTTGCCTGGCAGCGCGGGCTGCTGCCGGTCTCGCTGTCGGCGCTGTTGCGCGCGATCGAGCTCAACGGCGTCGGGGTCGAAAGCAACAAGCAGGCTTTCGCCTGGGGCCGGATTGCAGCCGCCGATCCCGACTTCTTGCCGAAGGTGGACGAAGCGCCGAAGGCCGAGACGCTCGACCAGCTGATCGACCGCCGCGCCGACTTCCTCACGGCTTATCAGAACGATGCCTACGCAGCGCGCTATCGAGAGCGCGTTGCAAGTGTTCGCCATGCCGAAGCCAGCCTGAATAGCGAGGCATTGACCCAGGCGGTCGCGCACGCCCTGTTCAAGCTGATGGCCTACAAGGATGAGTACGAGGTGGCGCGCCTGCACATGCAGACCGGCTTCCTCGACGAGTTGAAAGGCGAATTCGAAGGCGACTTCAGCATCCAATATCACCTTGCCCCGCCGTTCCTGCCGTCGAAGCGCGATGCCCGCGGACGTCCGCGCAAGCACGCCTTCGGACAGTGGATCCAGATGCCGCTCGCCATGCTGGCGCGGGTGAAGGGATTGCGCGGGACGCCGTTCGATCCGTTCGGCTACACGGCGGAGCGGCGCGCCGAGCGGGAACTCATCACCTGGTACGATGGCGTCATCAAACGGCTGCTCGGCGGACTCGACGCGGCGCAACTGCCAAGCCTGGTCGCCATTGCAAAAGCGCCGATGGATATCCGGGGCTACGGGCCGGTTAAGGACGCCGCGATCGGGAAGGTGAAGGCCGAGGTCGAACGGCTGTTCGCCGAGCTCAATGCGCCATCACCTGCAAGGATGCGCGCCTACGGTTGACGGAGCGCCGACGAGACTTCAGCCTCTGGAGCCGAGGGGCGCCCTGATGGCGCTCCTGCAACCGGGTGACGCCTCATGGATTTCGACCAGTTGACCCTGACCCAGGCTGTGGCCGACCTCCGCGCCGGAAAAGTCACGAGCACCGCGCTCACGACGGAAGCTCTCGCCCGCGCCAAGGCCAATGCCGATCTGAATGCCTTCGTCACCCTGGACGAGGCCGGCGCTCTGAAGGCTGCGGCCGCATTCGACGCGAACGACAACAAGGACAAGCCGCTCGGCGGTGTTCCCATCGTGATCAAGGACAATATCGAGGTCACGGGGCTCCCCTGCAGCGCAGGAACGCCGGCGCTGAAGCATTACGTTCCGAGGGCCGACGCGCCGGTGGTCGCAAAATTGCGCGCGGCGGGCGCGGTCATCATCGGCAAGACCAGCATGCACGAGCTCGCTTTCGGCATCTCCGGCTACAACACCGCATTCAAGACCGGCGCGGAGTTCGGCGTGCGCAACGCCTATGACCGCACCCTGATCGCGGGCGGCTCCTCCTCAGGAACGGGCGTCGCGATCGGCGCGCGGATCGTCGCGGGCGGGCTCGGCACCGACACTGGCGGATCGGTCAGGGTCCCCGCCGCACTGAATGGATGTGCCTCGCTGCGTCCGACGGTCGGACGCTATCCGCAAGCTGGCATCGCGCCGATCTCGCACACCCGCGACACCGCGGGCCCGATGGCGGCGACCGCGGCGGATGTCGAACTCCTCGACCGCGTCATAGCAGGTGGCGAAGCCGTTCAGGCGGCCGATCTGAAGCAGATGCGAATCGGCATCGTGAGGTCGATGCTGACAAATCTCGACGCTGACACCAACGCCGCTTTCCAGGCAGCAGTGGCGAAGATGAAAGCGCAGGGTGTCACGATGGTCGAGATCGAAATGCCGCAACTGGCCGAGTTCAATGGCCAGGTCAGCTTTCCGGTCGCGCTGTACGAAGCCTATGACGATCTGGTCGCCTATCTGGACCACACCGGCACGGGCCTCAGCATCGAGGCGATGGCAAGGGACATCTCCAGCGCCGACGTCAAGGGCACCTATGATGGCCTGGTGATCCCGCGCAAACTGCCTGCCCCCGATGGCACGCTGGTTGACGCCAAGCCGATCTATGACGCCGCGATCAATAGTGCACGCCCCGCGCTCCAGGTGCTTTACAGCAGGACTTTCGCCGACAACCGGCTCGATGCCATCGCCTTCCCGACCACGCCGCGCGTCGCCATTGCCTCCAATCCGGATTCCAGCAGCCTCGAGAATTTCGGGTTGTTCATCCAGAACACCGATCCCGGCAGCAATGCCGGCATTCCCGGCATCCAGATCCCGATTGCGCTCGGCGCGGTCAGCAAACTTCCGATCGGACTCGAGCTGGATGGCCCTGCAGGCAGCGACCGCCGCCTGCTTGCGCTCGGCATGGCGCTTGAAAAAGTGTTCGGACGGCTGCCGGCGCCACCCCGCTCATGAATAGGGATTGATCAGCTTCTGCTGCTCGGCGCTGTGATGCACGAGCATGTCGATAAAGGTCCTGACCTTCGCCGACAGATGATGCCGGTGCGGATAGACCGCGTTCATCGACATCTCGACGGGACGATATTCGGGCAGAAGGCGAACGAGATGACCGGCTTCGAGATCGCCCTGGACGAGAAAACCGGCCATCAGGCAGACGGCAGCGCCTTCCAGCGCCACCTTTCGCAAGGCCTCACCGCTGTTGGTGATAAAGCTGCCGGAGATGCGCACCGATGCCGGCGTGCCCTTGCGATCGAAGAAGCGCCAATCTTCGCCGAACGGATAATTCAAGTGACGGGCGCAATTGTGCGCGGTGAGCTCATCGAGCTTCTGCACGCGACCGTGCCTTTCGAGGTAGTCGTGCGAGCAGCACAGCACGTGCCGCCAGGTTGCGAGGCTGCGAACGATCAGGCTCGAATCCGGCGGCGCGGTCATGCGCAGAGCAACGTCATAGCCTTCTTCGATGAGGTCGATTTCGGCCTCGCCCATCCGCAGATCGATCTTGAGCTCCGGATAGGTCGACAGGAGCTTCGCCACCACGGGCGCAACGAACGGCACCATGTGCGTGGCGACGTGGATCCGTAGCGTGCCGCGGGGCACCGACTGCAATTCGCTCGCGATATCGTCGGCCTGTTTGATTTCGGCGAGTATCTGGATGCAGCGGTCGTAATAGGCCTTGCCGATGTCGGTGAGGCTGACCTTGCGCGTGGTGCGCTGAAGCAGCCTCACGCCGAGCCGGTCTTCCAGCGCCTGGACGTGATTGCTCACCATGGTGGTCGACATGTTGAGCTTGCGGGCTGCTGCAGAGAAGCCGCCGGTCTCGACCACCCGGCTGAAGACTTCGAGACTGGTCAATCGGTCCATGCCGACTGATTATCCGCTCTTGAGAGATAATCGCAAGGAATTCCGTCCGATTATCCATCAAACCGCTCCTGCGGGCAGCGCGGATGCGTTAGCCGCAATCCCTCGACAGGCGCGGCAATCGCTCTGGGGCAGTCGTACCTCCGGCTCGATAGATCATACGGGCCAAGGCGAGATCCCGGGACTATCCACTGTCAGCGGATAATCCTTTTGGCATTTCGCTGATTATCGATCGGACGAGGAAGACCGATAGTCTGGGTCAGCCGAAGGAGACTGCCATGTCCGAGATGCCCCGCACCAAAAACTTTCAGCAAGCGACTGAAATACCGCAAGCTACCCCGACGGCGCCGGTGCGTGGTCCCGCCCGGAATACGGTCCGGCGGGCGGCGCTGGCGCTCGCGTTCCTTGCGGGCACGGCTGCGGTTGTCCATTACGGACACGACTACTGGGTCAACGGCCGTTATCTCGAGACAACCGACGACGCCTATGTGAAGGCCGACTCCACGATCATCGCGCCAAAGGTCTCGGGCTACATCGCCAAGGTGCTGGTCAGCGACAACGAAAAGGTCAAAGCGGGCCAGCTGCTGGCGAAGATCGACGACCGCGACTTCAAGGCGGCGCTCAATCAGGCCCGCGCCGATGTCGCTGCGGCGGAAGCGGCAGTGCGGAACCTCGACGCCCAGCTCGAACTCCAGCAGCCGATCATCGAGCAGAGCACAGCCGATGTCGCTGCTGCGGACGCGAATCTGAAATTTGCGCAGGAGGAGCGCGCCCGCTACGACGACCTGATGAAGTCGGGCTCCGGCACGATTCAGCGCGCGCAACAGACTGACGCCGCGTTGCGCGCCAGCAACGCGCAACTGCAACATGCCAGGTCGGGCCTCGTGGCCGCGCAACGCAAGGTCGACGTGCTCACGACCCAGCGCGCGCAGGCTACTGCCCAGCTCGAACATGCGCGTGCGGTCGCGGAGCAGGCGACGCTCAATCTCTCCTACACCGAGATTACCGCGCCGGTCGACGGAACGGTCGGCGCCCGCTCACTGCGCGTGGGACAGTTCGTGCAGGCCGGCACGCAATTGATGGCGGTGGTGCCGCTCGATGCGGTCTATGTCGTGGCGAATTTCAAGGAGACGCAGCTCACACATGTCCGCGCCGGCCAGCCGGTCGAGCTGCACGTCGACAGTTTCCGCAACCAGACCCTGCGCGGCCATGTCGACAGCCTGTCGCCGGCGAGCGGCCTTGAATTCGCATTGCTGCCGCCCGACAACGCCACCGGCAATTTCACCAAGATCGTGCAACGGGTGCCGGTGAAGATCGTGCTCGACGACCACAGCCTGACCGGCCTGCTGCGCCCCGGCATGTCCGCGGTGCCGACCGTCGACACCAAGCAGACCGTGCTGGCCGAGCGTGAGACGGCGAAGCATCTCGCCGACAACGCGGCCCGTCCGAACGGCGGTTGAAGCCGGAAAGGTCCGGCGGGACTATCAACTCCTACCGGATGATCCTTCCCAAACTTGGTCGATTATCGAAACGAACTGCCTGATCCATCCTGTCTCCGTAACCGAGACGAGGCTTCCATGAGCACGCTCCAACCGACCGTTAATACCACGGCCGATATCCCCGCTCCCGTCGCGGCCCCCGCAACGCCCGCCGTCTCGACCAAGACCTGGATCGCCGTGATCGGCGCGACGCTCGGCGCCTTCATGGCGGTGCTGAACATCCAGATCGTCAATGCCTCACTCGCCGATATCCAGGGCGCGATCGGCGCCGGCATTGATGACGGCGGCTGGATCTCGACCTCCTATCTGATCGCGGAGATCGTGGTGATCCCGCTGTCCGGCTGGCTGGCGCAGGTGTTCTCGATCCGCATCTATCTCCTCACCAATGCGGTCCTGTTCCTGGTCCTGTCAGCCGCCTGTGCGTTGGCGCAAGACCTGCCGCAGATGATCGTGCTGCGGGCGGTGCAAGGGTTTACCGGCGGCGTGCTGATTCCGATGGCGTTCACACTCATCATCACATTGCTGCCGCGCGCCAAGCAACCCGTGGGCCTTGCGCTGTTCGCGCTGTCGGCGACGTTCGCGCCCGCGATCGGCCCGACCATCGGCGGCTATCTCACCGAGAATTTTGGCTGGCAGTACATCTTCTATGTCAACGTTGTCCCCGGCACGATCATGGTCGGCATGCTCTGGTACGCGCTCGATGCAAAGCCCATGAAGCTGTCGTTGCTGCGCGACGGCGACTGGGCCGGCATCATCACCATGGCGATCGGATTGTCGGCGCTGCAGACCGTGCTCGAGGAAGGCAACAAAGACGACTGGTTCGGCTCGCCCTTCATCGTCAAGCTGTCCGTCATCGCGGCCGTGGCGCTGAGCGCCTTCCTGATCATCGAGCTCACCGTGAAGAAGCCGCTCCTGAACCTGCGTCTGCTGGTCCGCCGCAATTTCGGCTTCGGCATGCTCGCGAATTTCCTGCTGGGAATCGCGCTCTACGGCTCGGTGTTCATCCTGCCGCAATATCTGGCCCGCATCCAGGGCTACAATGCCGAGCAGATCGGCATGGTGCTGGCTTGGACCGGCCTGCCGCAGCTGGTGCTGATCCCGCTGGTCCCGCGGTTGATGCAGAAGCTCGATGCGCGGCTCATCATCGGCGTCGGCTTCGTCCTGTTCGCGGCCTCCAACTTTATGAACATCTACATGACCGGCAACTATGCCGCCGATCAATTGCTCTGGCCCAATGTGGTTCGTGCGATCGGCCAGGCGCTGGTAATGGCGCCGCTGTCTGCGGTGGCGACCTCAGGCATCGAACCGGAGAACGCGGGCTCGGCCTCCGGCCTGTTCAACATGATGCGCAACCTCGGCGGCGCCGTCGGCATCGCGCTGTTGCAGACCCTGCTGACCAAGCGCGAGCAGTATCACTCCAACGTGCTGATGCAGTCAGTCTCGCTGTTCGAGCAGGCGACGCGGACGCGGCTGGAACAGCTCACCCAATACTTCGTCAATCACGGCATTCTCGATCGGGCGGACGCGTTGCATCGCGCCTATGTTGCGATCGGCCATATCGTGCAGAAGCAGGCCTATATCCTCGCCTTCAGCGACACCTTTTATCTGCTCGGCGTGGCCCTGATCGTCGCGCTGATCGCCACCCTCTTCCTGAAGAAGGCCGGCCACGCCTCGGCCGGCGGCGCCCACTGACGTCAACCCAGCCAGCAAGGAGAACGACCATGAAACCCCGCATGAATTTCTACCAGGCCGCACCCGACACGATGAAGGCGCTGATGGCACTGGAAGAGCAGATCCAGTCGACGGGCCTTGAGAAATCGTTGATCGAGCTCGTCAAGATCCGGGCGTCACAGATCAACGGCTGCGCCTTCTGCATCAACATGCACACCGAGGACGCCCGCAAGCGCGGCGAGACCGAGCAGCGCATCTATCTGCTCAACGCCTGGCGCGAATCACCGCTCTACACCGACCGCGAGCGCGCGGCGCTGGCCTGGACGGAATCAGTGACGCTGATCTCCGAGACGCACGCGCCTGATGACGTCTACGAGCAGGTCCGCCCGCAATTCTCCGACGCGGAGACGGTGAACCTGACCATGCTGATCGGCGCCATCAATGCCTGGAACCGAATCGCGATCGCGTTCCGTGCGGTTCATCCGGTGAAGGTGAAGGCATCGGTGGCGTGAGGTGCTGATGTGTGGAGGCCAAACTGCCTCAATACATTCGCCTGTCATGCCCCGGCTTAACCGGGGCATCCAGTACGCCGCGGCTTCTCGAGTCCAGCACTCCCGTCACGGAGTACTGGATCGCCCGGTCAAGCCGGGCGATGACGGCGGTAGGTAGCTTAAACCGCCGTCGCCTTCGCGAACTCCACGTAGATCTCGCGCAGCCGCATGGCGATCGGGCCGGGCTTGCCGTCGCCGACCTTCTTGCCGTCGATCGCAACCACCGGCTGGACGAACAGCGACGCCGAGGTGGCGAAGGCTTCCTTGGCGGCGAGCGCCTCGGCGACCGTGAAGGAACGCTCTTCGACGCGGAGCTGACGCTCTTCCGCCAGCGCCACCACCGCCTTGCGGGTGCAGCCCGGCAGGATCGCGTTGGAGTTCTTGCGGGTCACGATGACGTCGTCCTGGGTCAGGATGAACGCTGAAGACGAACCGCCTTCGGTGACGTAACCGTCTTCCAGCATCCAGGCTTCGCCCGCACCGGCTTCGGCCGCGGCCTGCTTTGCCAGCACTTGCGCCAGCAATGCTACGCTCTTGATGTCACGCCGCTCCCAGCGGATGTCGGGCACGGTGATCACATTGATGCCGGTCTTGGCCGAGGCGGCGTTGATGATGTCCTTCTCCGACGTGAACATCACCAGGCTCGACTTGACGTCGCCCTTGGGGAAGGCGAAGTCGCGGCCCTTGTCGGCGCCGCGGGTGACCTGGAGATAGACGAGGCCGTTCTCGACCTTGTTGCGTGCAATCAGCTCCTGCTGGATCTCGGTGATGCGCTCGACCGTCTCCGGGAGCCTCAGCTTGATCTCGCCGACCGAGCGCTCCAGCCGCGCCAGATGCGAGGCATTGTCGACCAACTTGCCGTCGAGCACGGCCGAGACCTCATAGATGCCGTCGGCGAACAGGAAGCCGCGATCGAGGACCGAAATTTTGGCGTCCGAAAGCGGGACGAATGAGCCGTTGACATAGGCGATCGGATCCAAGGCAGGTCTCCTGGCGGGAATAGGGATTACCCGCTGGTATAAGGGATTTGTCGGTGCCACGAAACCCTCAACCCGTCATTCCCGACCGGCGCCAGGAGGCACGTCGCGGAATGACAGTGGGATCAATGCGACAGAATCTTCGACAAGAACTTCTGCGCGCGGTCGCTGCGGGGCTTGCCGAAGAAATCGTCCTTCGGGGCGTCCTCGACGATCTCGCCGCGGTCCATGAAGATCACGCGGTTGGCGACCTTGCGGGCAAAGCCCATCTCGTGCGTCACGACCATCATGGTCATGCCCTCATGGGCGAGGTCTACCATGACGTCGAGCACCTCGCTCACCATTTCGGGGTCGAGCGCCGAGGTCGGCTCGTCGAACAGCATGACGATGGGATCCATCGCGAGCGCGCGGGCGATCGCCACGCGCTGCTGCTGGCCGCCGGACAGGTTCGCGGGAAATTTTTGCGCCTGTTCCTTCAGGCCGACCCGCTCCAGCAGCTGCATGCCTTTCGCCACCGCCTTGTCGCGCGACCGGTCGAGCACCTTCTGCTGCGCGAGGCAGAGATTATCAATGATCTTCAGATGCGGAAACAGCTCGAAGTGCTGAAAAACCATGCCGACACGCGCGCGCAGCTTGGGCAGATTGGTCCTGGGGTCGTTGACCTTAGTGCCATCGACGCTGATGTCGCCTTTCTGGAATGGCTCCAGCGCGTTGACGCATTTTATCAGCGTCGACTTGCCTGATCCCGACGGACCGCAGACCACGACCACCTCGCCCTTGGCGACGCTGGTGGTGCAGTCGGTCAGCACCTGGAAGGCCGGGCTGTACCATTTGTCGACGTGGCTGATCTCGATCATGGCAAACTCTATCGAATGATGGCGATGCGCGCCTGCAGGCGGCGAACGCCGAAGGACGCGATACAGGAGATGGTGAAGTAGACGATCGCTGCGAATAGATACATTTCGACCAGACGGCCGTCGCGCTGCGCGACCTTGCTAGCCGCACCGAGGAAATCGGTGATCGACAGCACATAGACCAGTGAGGTGTCCTGGAACAGCACGATGGTCTGCGTGATCAGGACCGGCAGCATGTTGCGGAAGGCCTGCGGCAGAACGACGTAGCGCATGGTCTGGGCGTAGGTCAGGCCGAGCGCGTTGGCTGCGGCCGGCTGGCCGCGCGAGATCGACTGGATGCCGGCACGCATGATCTCGGAGAAGTACGCGGCCTCGAACATGATGAAGGTGATGAGCGAGGACGCGAACGCGCCGACACTGATCGGACGCGACGCGCCAGTTACCCATTGCCCGATATAGGGCACCAGGAAGTAGAACCAGAAGATCACCAGCACCAGCGGCAGCGAGCGCATGAAGTCGACATAGACGCCCGCGATGCGGCCCAGCACCTTGTAGCCGGACAGCCGCATCAGCGCGATCGCCGTGCCGAAGACGAGGCCGCCGAGTGCAGCAAGCCCGGTCAGCATCAGCGTGAACGTCATGCCCTCATAGAATAGATAGGGCAGCGTGCGGATGATGACCCCGAAATCAAAATTGCTGAACATGGCGCTACTTCCCCGTGATGTAGCCGGGGATCGCGACCCAGCGCTCGAGGAAGCGCATCGCGGTCACGACGACGGCGTTGACGAGGAGATAGAGGATGGTCGCAGCGGTGAAGGCCTCGAACACCTGGAACGAGAATTCCTGCATCGAGCGCGCCTGGCCGGTCAGTTCGAGCAAACCAATGGTGATGGCCACAGCCGTGTTCTTGATGGTGTTGAGGAACTCGGACGTCAGCGGCGGCAGGATGATGCGAAAAGCCATCGGCAGCAGGATGTAGCGATAAGCCTGCAGGGTCGTCAGGCCGAGTGCGGTCGCCGCCATCTTCTGCCCGCGCGGCAGCGATCCGATGCCGGCCTGCAACTGCACGGCGACGCGCGCCGACATGAAGAACCCGATGCCAATCGCGGCCGTCCAGAACGGCGCGTTCGGCAGTTGTTTCAGCCACAATCCCGCGGACCTTGGCAACACTTCCGGCAGCACGAAAAACCACAGGAAGAGCTGCACCAGCAGCGGCATATTGCGGAAGAATTCAACATAGGCAAAGCCGAACCAGTACGCTCCCTTCGACGGCAGTGTGCGCATCACGCCGACGATCGATCCGGTGATCAGCGCGATGATCCAGGCGAGCGCACCCGTCTTGAGGGTCAGCACCAGGCCCGACAACAGCATGTCGAGATAGGTGCCGGTCCCCATCGGGTTCGGCTGGAAAAAGATTCCCCAGTTCCAGTTGTAGTTCACGTGTCCCCCGCGCGAACGCGCCAGTCATCGATGTCCTGGCGCCTATGCAAATGTCCGGCCATCCTGGAGTCAAGATGGCCGGACACGATCCCGATCGAAAGATCGAGGTTATAGCTTACTTATAATCGTCCGGGTTTGGCGAGTCCGTCGGCTTGGCAAACTCGTTCTTCAGCTCGGCCGAGATCGGCGTGTTGAGATTGAGGCCCTTCGGCGGGATCTTCTGCGTGAACCACTTGTCGTAGATCTTCTGGCCCTCGCCGGAGGTGTAGAGCGCAGCGGTCGCCGCGTCGACGACCTTCTTGAAGGCCGCGTCGTCCTTGCGCAGCATGATGCCGTAGGGCTCAGGCTTGGAGAACGCGTCCTTGGAGATGACGTAGTCATCGGGCGACTTCGAGCCGGCAACGAGGCTCGCGAGCAGGATATCATCCATCACGAAGGCGACCGCACGGTCGGTCTCGACCATCAGGAAGGCCTCGGCGTGGTCCTTGGCCGGAATGATGTTTGCGCCGAGGCTTTTTGCAACATTGGCCTCGGTGAGCTGTTTGATGTTGGTGGTGCCGGCAGTGGAAACCACCGATTTTCCCTTGAGGTCGTCAATCGCCTTCAGGCCACTCGACTTCTTGAAGACGTAGCGGCTGGCGGTCAAATAATGGGTGTTGGTGAAGGCAACCTGCTTCTGGCGCTCGGCATTGTTGGTGGTCGAGCCGCATTCGAGATCGATGGTGCCGTTCGCCATCAGCGGGATCCGGGTCGCCGAGGTCACCGGATTGAGCTTGACCTCGAGCTTGTCGAGCTTGAGCTCCTTCTTCACGGCGTCGACGATCTTGTAGCAGATGTCCATCGCGTAGCCGATGGGCTTCTGGTTGTCGTCGAGATAAGAGAACGGGATCGAGGAGTCGCGGAAGCCGAGCGTAATGGCGCCGGTGTCCTTGATGTTCTTGAGCGTGCCGGTCAGCTCCTCGGCCCCGGCCTGGCCGACGGCGAAGGTCGCGGCGAGCGCGAGGCCGATGCTACGGAAATGTTTCACGTTTTGGTCCCCTTTCAGGATGATGCCGGCGGGATGCAAGCACAAATTGGGTTGGAATAGAATGTGACTTTTGGCTGGATCGCGGCTCCGGTTAACGGCTCAGGCCGGCGGGCGCGTTAGCGGGCTTGTTAGCGGGCTTGGCAATTCCCCGAGATCCCAGAACAGGCCGGCCATCACCGTCAAGGCCTCTTCGGTCAATGGCAGCAGGATGTGCTCATTGGGCGCATGCTGGGAGCAGCCGGGATAGGAGTGCGGCACCCAGATCGTCGGCAGGCCCAATATCTCGGAAAACACGTCATTGGGCAGCGAGCCGCCGAAATTCGGCAGCACCGCCGGCACTTTGCCGGTGGTCTCCTTCACCGAATTCGCCGCCCATGCGATCCAGGGGCTGTCGAAATCGGTGCGCGATGCCGCGAAGCTCTGTGCGGCCCGCACTTCGACCATCGGAAAACCCCTTTCGACCAGATGCGCACGGACGGCTTCGATCAGGCCGTCGACCTTGGTGCCGACCACGAAGCGCAGTTGCAGCACGGCATTGGCGTGGCCGGGAATGGCGTTGGCCGGCTTCTCGATGTTTCCCGACGACATCGCCAGCACTTCGAGCGTGTTCCAGGCATAGAGCCGCTCGGCCGCCGAAAGACCCTCCTCGCCCCAGTTCTCGGCCAACGCCGGCTCGTCCTCGGTCGGCACCACCTGCACGTCCGCAAGATAGCTGCGGATCTGGTTGGTGAGGCGCGGCGGCTTCAGCGCGTCCAGCTGAAGGCGGCCGTGGCCGTCGACCAGCGTCGAGATCGCGTTGACCAGAATGGTCGCTGGGTTGGCGAGCACACCGCCCCAATTGCCGGAGTGATGGCCGCCGTCGCGAAGGTTCACATCGAGATGAATGCGGATGCCGCCACGGCAGCCGAGGAATAGGGTCGGACGGTCGGCGGACAGGCGCGGCCCGTCGGAGGCCACGAACAGATCGGCCTTGAGCGCATCGCGATTGAGATCGCAGACCTTGCCGAGATCCGGCGAGCCGATCTCCTCGCCCATCTCGAGGATGAACTTGGCGTTGAAGCCGAGCTTGCCGCCGCGGGCCTCGCGCACCGCGCGGAGTGCCGCCATGTTGATGCTGTGCTGGCCCTTGTTGTCGGCGGTGCCGCGACCGTAGAGACGCGTGCCCGAAACCGTGGTGCGCCAGGGATCGCGGCCGTCGCGCCACTCGCCTTCCATCCCGTCAACGACGTCGCCATGGCCGTAGATCAGCACGGTCGGCGCCGTCTCACTTTCGCGGCGTTCGGCGAACAGGAACGGCGCCTTGCCGCTGGGAGATTCGATCATCCGGCTTTCGAAATCGAGCGCGGCAAAAGCGGGCACCATCTCCTGTTCCAGATAGGCGCGCAGCTCGACGCTCCGGTTCGGATTCTGGCTCTCGGTCTGGTAGGCGACGCGGCGGTCGAGTTCGGCGAGGAACGCGCCCGATTCAAAATCGTCACGGGCGCGGGCGATGGCATCGGCTCTGGTCATTATTTTCTTTTTTAGGTTGCGAGGCGAAGGAGCATACCCGATACGGGCAGGCCTCCGAAAGTGGCGGGGACTTCGATAGTCTTGGGATTTCGTTCTTGCTCTCTTGAGATTGGCTTGCCAAGCGCGGCAGCGCCGCTGATTTTGGCCTTGCCAACGTCGCGCTATATGCAAGAACTTCGCCAAGTTCGGGCGCAGCTCTATCATTCGAAGAGCGCCCGGTACAGGGCGCCGGGGGACCATCATGGCCAAGCAGATCAGGCTCAATGCATTTGCGATGAATTGCGTCGCGCACCAATCACCGGGCTTGTGGACCCATCCGCGCGACCGCACTGCCGAATATAACCGCCTGCCCTATTGGATCGATCTTGCCAGAACGCTGGAGCGCGGCCGTTTCGACGGACTGTTCCTGGCCGACGTGCTCGGCGTCTATGACGTCTACGGCAACAGTCCTGACGCAGCCTTGCGCAACGCAGCCCAGTCGCCCTCGAACGATCCGCTGCTGCTGCTGTCGGCAATGGCCGCCGTGACGCAGAATCTCGGCTTCGGCGTCACCAGCAATCTCTCCTTCGAGCCGCCCTATCCGTTCGCGCGGCGGATGTCGACGCTCGATCATCTCACCGAGGGGCGTATCGGCTGGAACGTCGTCACCGGCTATCTCGACAGCGCCGCGCGCGGCGCCGGCAAGGACAAGCAGATCGGGCACGACGACCGCTACGAGATCGCGGACGAATATATGGAGGTCGTCTACAAGCTCTGGGAAGGGAGTTGGGAGGACGACGCCGTGCTGCGCGACCGCACGCGCGGCATCTTCACCGATCCCACAAAGGTCCATCGCGTCAACCACGAGGGCGCGAACTACCGCATCAACAACACCATCCACCTGAGCGAACCGTCGCCGCAGCGGACGCCCGTGCTGTATCAGGCCGGCACCTCGCCGCGCGGACGGCAGTTCGCGGCACGGCACGCCGAATGCGTGTTCATGTCGGGGCCGTCAGCCAAGGTGATCGCGCCGCGCGTATCGGCGATCCGTCAGGAGGCCGCCGCGTTCGGCCGCAATCCGGCGGAAATCCTGATGTTCTCGATGATGACGATCATCCTCGGGCGGACGGAAGCCGAAGCGAACGAAAAATATGCCGACTATCGCCGCCACATCAGCCCGGAAGGCGCGCTGGCGCTGATGTCGGGATGGACCGGAATCGACTTCTCCGGCTACGAGCTCGATCAGCAGGTGCGCCATGTTCAGAACGATGCCGGCCGCAGCGCACTCGATAACGTCACCCGCGCCGATCCCGATCGCGTCTGGACCGTGCGCGACGTCATCGAGCATGTCGGCGTCGGCGGCGCAGGTCCCGTCGTGGTCGGCACGCCGGAAATGGTCGCGGACAAGATCGAGGCGTGGTTCGAGGCGACCGATGTCGACGGCCTCAACGTCGCCTTCGCGATCTCACCCGGCGATTTCGAGGACATCGCCGACATGCTGGTGCCGGAGCTGACGCGACGCGGGCGGTACAAGGCGGAGTACGCGCAGGGCACGCTACGCGAGAAGCTGTTCGGCGAGGGGCGGGCGCGGCTAGGTGCGCCGCATCCGGCGGCAGGGTTCAGAGTGGGGAGAAAGGGGTAGCGCCGCTAGGTACGCTGTCATGCCCCGGCTTGACCGGGACATCCAGTACGCCGCAGCGTCTCGACTCAATCACCGCCGGCTCTGGAATACTGGATCAGCCGCCTTCGCGGGTGATCACGACTGATAATGTGGCGGCACCAATGCCGCAGGTGACGCTGCCCTACAGCTTCCCGTCCACCATCACCTCGATCAGTTTCGTCCCCGGCCGGCCAAACGCCGACGCCAGCGTCGCCTTCAACTCTCGGGGATCGCTGACTTTGATTGCCTCACATCCCAGCGCCTTAGCCACGCCCGCGAAATCCACCGGCGGATCGACAAAATCCATGCCGACGTAATTGTCGTCGCCGTGGAAGGCGAGCAGGCGCTGCTTGATGATGCGGTAGCCGCCATTGTTGGCAATGACCACATTGAGCGGCAGCTTGTGATGCGCCGCTGTCCACAGCGACTGGATCGAATACATCGCGCTGCCGTCGCCGGAGAAGCAGACCACCGGGCGATCGGGATTGGCGATGCTGGCGCCGACGGAGGCCGGCAGGCCCCAGCCGATGCCGCCGGAGGCAAGGCCGTGATAGCCGAAGCGATCGCGGTGCGCACGCAAGGCCGTGATCTGGCGGCTCGAGGTGAGGCCTTCGTCCACGAGGATGGCATTAGCGGGCATGGCCTCGACCATTTGCAGCACCAGCCAGTCCGGATCGATGGGGCTGCGGTCCGCGGCCTTGCCGATCTGCTCGACCAGCGCGGTGCGCCGCGCGGTCCAGTTCCTCGGCGCGAGTTCGGTCAGCCGTTGCTTCGCGCGGCTCGCCAGGGCAGCGCCGCCCATCTCCTTCAACACCGGGATCAGCGCGCGCAGCGTTTCCTTCAAATCCGCCTTCAGCGCGATCTCAGCCCCGTAGTTCTTGGCGATCTCCCAATCGCCGAGGCCGATCTGCACGATGCCAAGGCCCTCCGGCAGCGCGTCGACCTCGCTGTAGACCGACATCCGCAAGGGATCGCCGCCGAGCGCGATCAAGAGGTCGAAGGGCGCAAGCGTGTCGCGCGCGACTTTCTGGACACGTGCCAGCGTGCCGACGAAGCTCGGGCTCTCCGAGAGGAAGTGCGAGCCATAGGGCGTCGAGGATTGGTAGGCAGCCGCGCCGAGTAGTTCTGCGAGTTCGGCGGCCTCCATCAGCGCATCGCTCTTGACCACTTCGTCCATGGTGACGATCACGGGACGCTCGGCCCTGAGCAGTCGGGCGGCGAACGCCTTCAGTGCCTCATCCGATGGTCTTGTGCGAGCGTCAATGCGGGTGGAGCGACCGAGATCGATCCCTGCCTCGCTGTTGAGGATATCGCCGGGCAATGAAATGAACACCGGCCCGGTCGGCGGGGTGGTTGCGACTTTTGCGGCGCGGCGCACGATGCGCGGCAGATCCTCGAGCCGCGTCACCTCGACCGCCCATTTCACCAGCGGCTCGGCCATGCGCACCAGCGGCCCATACAGCACCGGCTCCATCAGTCCGTGGCCCTGCTCCTGCTGGCCCGCGGTCAGGATCATCGGCGTGCCCGTGAACTGGGCGTTGTAGAGCGAGCCCATCGCGTTGCCGAGGCCGGGCGCGACATGGACGTTGCAGGCGACCAGCTTTCCGGAGGCGCGGCTATAGCCATCCGCGATCGCCACCACCAGGCTCTCCTGCATCGCCATCACATAGGCGAGGTCAGGGTGATCCTTCAGCGCATGCATGATCGGCAGCTCGGTGGTGCCGGGATTGCCGAACAGATGCGTGATGCCCTCGTCCTTGAGCAACGCGAGAAAGGCGGAGCGGCCGGTGATCTTGTTCTTCATGTTTCCTCCAGAGGCGGACGTTGCCGCAAGGCAAAAAGCATGATGGCCGAAATCGCGGGAGGCGCGCAAGGAAGCGCGGTCATGGCTGCGTTGCGTGGGACAGCGCTACATCTCCTCGCGCCCCAACTCGAACGGATCCTCGCCGCTCGCCCGCTTCTTTTTTTTCGAGCGCTGCCAGACCACACCGGGAAAGCCTTTCAGCGGCACCAGCGGCTCGCCGGTATAGGTCCATTCCTGCAGCTCTTCGATCGCGATGTGATAGAGCGGCTGGCGGCCGGTGCGTTCCCTAAACAGCGCACGGGGGATGTTGACCATATGCGGCCCGCGCGGGCGCTCATATGCGATCGGCGTGCCGCAATGCGCGCAGAAGCTGCGCGCGGTCTTCGTTGCCTTGTCCTCGTAGCGCGTCAGCGCCGTCTTACCTGCGGTGATGCGAAACCGCTTCTTCCAGCTTCCGACATAGGTTGCATAGGCGGCGCCGTGGGCGCGACGGCTGGCGGCGGAGTGATCGTGCCAGGCCCAGCGTGCGGGAACGTCGATCTCGAAGGTAACCCTGCCGCAGAGGCACTGGCCGGTGGCTATACCTGCGGCGGCTGCGGCTTTGGCCATTGTCTCTCCTCTCGTCATTGCGAGCGCAGCGAAGCAATTCAGAGTCTTGCCGCCGAGGCAGTCTGGATTGCTTCGCTGCGCTCGCAATGACGGAGTTCGTGGTGTCAGTCGGGGCAACACAATAACTCTGTAGCCCGGATGAGCGAAGCGACATCCGGGAAGACCAGAGCTTGAGTGAACCCCGGATATCGCTTTGCTCATCCGGGCTACAGCAGTGTCAGACCGGCGTCAGTTCGTCGTACGCGGGATAATCCGTATAACCCTTCTCCTCGCCACCGTAAAACGTCGCACGGTTATACGGCGTGAGAGGGTAATCGTGCTGCAGGCGGAGCGGCAGATCGGGGTTGGAGATGAAGATGCGGCCGAAGGCGATGATGTCAGCATGCCCCTCCGCAATGGCGGCGTTCGCGGTCTCGCCGGTAAATCCGCCGGCGGTCATCAGCACGCCGCTGTAGAGCGGGCGGAACAGCAGCATCGCCGACGGCACGTTCTGCCAGTTGACTTCGGCGCGCCCCGAGCCGCTGGAGCGCGGTTCGATGAAATGCAGATAGGCAAGACCGAGCTTGTCGAGCGCGTTGACCACGTGCGTGTAGAGCGGCATCGGATCGGGCTCGCCGGAATCATTGGCGATGCCGTGGGGCGACAGCCGCACGCCGACGCGGCCCGCGCCCCAGACGTCGATCGCGGCCTCGGTCACTTCGAGCAGAAGCCGCGCGCGGTTCTCGATCGAACCGCCATATTGATCGGTGCGCTGGTTGCTGCGTGATTGCAGGAATTGCTCGAGCAGATAGCCGTTGGCGCCGTGGATCTCGACCCCGTCGAAGCCGGCGGCCAGCGCGTTCTTCGCACCCTGCCTGAAGGCCTCGACGATGCCCTTGACTTCATCCGTGTCCAGCGCGCGCGGCGTCTCATAGTTGGAGATCTTGCCGTCGGCAGTCATCGCCTTCATGCCTTCGGCCTTGATCGGGATCGCGGAGGCCGAGACCGGCAGCTCCCCGCCGTGGAAGGAGGAATGCGAGACGCGGCCGACGTGCCAGAGCTGGAGAAAGATGATGCCGCCCTTGGCGTGCACGGCGTCGACCACCTTGCGCCAGCCCGCGATCTGCGTCTCCGAATAGATGCCGGGCGTCGCTGGATTACCGCGGCCGTGCGAGAGCACGGGCGAGGCCTCGGCGATGAGCAGGCCGCCTTGGGTGGCGCGCTGGCCGTAATATTCGGCGTTGAGCGGCCGCGGCGAAAAGCTCTCGCGCTCGGCCCTCATGCGCGTCAACGGCGCCATCGCGACGCGATGCGCGAGCGTGTACGGACCGACCTGCAACGGTTGAAACAACGCCTCGAATTTCATGCTGGCCTCGAATGGCGAAGGAAGGATGCGCATCATATAGCGAGGGGCGGCTACCGAGAGAAGGCGCCGCCCCTGCAAAAGCAGATATTCCCTCCCGCGGAACGCGGGAAAGACCAGTGTTACGCCGTCTTGATCCACACCGCCTTCACGTTGAGATATTCCTCGACGTGCTGCTTGCCGGATTCGCGGCCGTAGCCGCTCATCTTGTAGCCGCCGAAGGGCACGGCCGGGTCCATCGCCTGGTAGCAGTTCACCCACACCGAACCGGCACGGAGCCTCTTCGCGACCGCATGCGCCTTGCTGACGTCCCGCGTCCACAGGCCCGAGCCGAGACCGAACGTGGTGGCGTTGGCGCGCTTGACCAGCTCGTCCATGTCCTTGAACGCGATCGCCGAAATGACGGGACCAAAGATCTCCTCCTGCGCGATGCGCATATTGTCCTGGACGCCCGCGAACACTGTCGGCGAGACGAAGAAGCCTTTTGCAAGCGCGCCTTCGGTGACGCGGCCACCGCCGGCAAGCGCCCGCGCGCCTTCCTTTTGGCCGATGTCGAGATAGCTGGTGACGCGCTCGAGCTGTTGCTCGGACACCAGCGGTCCGATCTGGGTGTTGGGATCGAGGCCGTTGCCGACCTGCAGTTTCTTGCCGAACTCGGCCACGCGGCCGACGAACTCCTCATAGATCGACTGCTCGACGAAAAGCCGGGTGCCGGCGCTGCAGATCTGTCCCGAATTGGCGAACACCGCCATCGCAGCGCCCGGCACGGCCGCATCGAGATCGGCATCCGCGAACACGATGTCCGGCGACTTGCCGCCGAGCTCGAGCGAGACGCGCTTGAGGTTGCCGGCCGAGGCGCGGATGATCGACTGGCCCGTGACATGCGAGCCGGTGAAGGCAACCTTGTCGACGTCGTGGTGTGCGGCAAGCGCCGCGCCCGCAGTCTCGCCATAGCCAGGCACGACGTTGATGACGCCGGGCGGAACGCCCGCTTCCATCGCCAGCTCGGCGATGCGCAGCGAGGTCAGCGGCGCTTCTTCGGCCGGTTTGAGCACGACGGTGCAGCCGGTCGCGATCGCCGGACCGATCTTCCAGATCGTCGCAGTCAGCGGACCATTCCAGGGAATGATGGCGCCGACGACGCCGATCGGCTCCTTCAGCGTGTAGGAGAAGATTTCGCCGGGCAGCGAGTTCTCGATGGTCTCGCCATGGATCGCGGTGGTCTGGCCGGCATAATAGCGCAGCATGCCGACGGCGCGCAGGCGATAGGCACGGGTACGGCTGAGCGGCGCGCCCATGTCGAGCGTGTCGAGCTGCGACAATTCGTCGAAATTCTTCTCGACGAGGTCGGCAAGCTTCAGGAGCAGATTCTGCCGCTCGAACGGCTTGACCTTGCTCCAGGGCCCTTCGAAGGCGCGGCGAGCGGCAGCAACTGCGCGATCGATATCTTCCTTGTCGCCCTCGGCCACTGTTGCGAGCAGTTCGCCGGTCGCGGGGTTGTGGGTCTCGAAGCGCTTGCCTGAGGCAGCATCGACCCACTTCCCGTCGATCAGCATCTGCTTGTAGGATCCGTTGGCGAATGGATGGCGCGTGATCGGAATAGCCTGCGACACAGCCATGGCTGAACTCCCTGTCAATGATTGATTGGTTCGATCTGGGTGGGATCGTTGATCGATAGAATACTGCGATGCCGGACAGGCGTAAAGTAGAGGCGTAGAGTCGGCGCGGAACGAACACCTCCCATGCCGACTTGTGCGGGGTCGCGCGAGTGCCATGTTATAGCACGACCGAGCCCCTCCCCGGAGACCGATCCATGCCACATCCCGCGATCATCAAAGACAATGTTGCCGTGATCACCGGTGGCGCGTCCGGCATCGGATTCGCCGCCGCCGCAGCCTTCGCGCGAAACGGCGTGAAGGTGTGTATCGCCGATGTGGATCAGGCGCGGCTGGCGGACGCCGCGACAAGACTCTCATCCCTCACGTCCGCCGCACATGTGATGACCTTCGCGATTGACGTCAGCAAGGCCGAGAGCGTGATGGAACTGGAGCGCGCCGTCCACGAGCGCTTCGGCGGCACCGACATCCTCATGAACAATGCGGGCATCCAGCCCGGCAGCACGCTGTTCGGCGAACCCAACAACTGGCAGCGCATCATCGGCGTCAACATGTGGGGCATCATCAACGGCTCGCGCACCTTCGCGCCCAACATGATCGCGCGCGGCAGCGCGGGGCTCATCATCAACACCGGGTCGAAGCAGGGCATCACCACCCCGCCCGGCGATCCCGCCTACAACGTCTCCAAGGCAGGCGTGAAAGCTTTTACGGAAGCGCTCCAGCACGAGCTGCGCAACACTGCGGGTTGCCGCATCACCGCGCATCTGCTGATTCCCGGCTTCGTCTTTACGGGCCTTACCGCGAAGGGCCGCACAGAGAAGCCGGCCGGCGCCTGGACGGCCGAGCAGACCGTGAATTTCATGTTGGCGCGGCTGGAGGCCGGGGATTTCTACATTCTGTGCCCGGACAACGATGTCCCGCGCGCGCTCGATGAAAAGCGCATGCTGTGGGCCGCCGGCGACATCGTGGAGAACCGCCCGCCGCTGTCACGCTGGCACCCGGACCATGCGGATGCATTCGCGAAGTTCGTGAAGGGGGATTAGGCGTTTTTCCTTCTCCCCTTGTGGGAGAAGGTGGCGCGAAGCGCCGGATGAGGGGTTGCATCCGCAAATTCAGGAGCAGTGTCTCTCGCAGAGAGAAACCCCTCGCCCGTCTCGCCGCTATGCGGCGAGCCACCCTCTCCCACAGGGGGAGAGGGCGAAGAAACCTACAGCGTCTCTTGCTGATGCCCGCAATTCTTGCAGGCGAACTTGATGCGGGTCTGGCCCTTTGGCGCCTGCACACGGTTCGGGGCGCCGCATTTACCACAGACGGCCTCGATGCGAGTATCGCCCTGCTTGACGACGACGGTTTTCTTTTCCATCGATTCGCGGATCAGGCGCTCGGCCTCCTCACGCAGTGATTGTTTCGACAAAGCTCGTCTCCGCCATAAATGCGGGCGAGGCTTATCCCACCTGCGGCGAAATCACAATCCGAAACGGCTGCTCAGACCTCGACAATCACGTAGCTGTCCTCGACATGCACCGGAAAGGTCTCGGCAACATACGGGCCTTTCTGGAGTTCCTCGCCTCGCTCCACCGCGACCGGATATGACTTAATCTTGACGCGCTTCGGGTCGAACCAGGATTGGCCGTTGCGCATGTCGAACTCCCAGCCATGCCAGGGACAGCGCAGCATCTCGCCGACGCGCGAGCGCTGATAGATGCCGGGCTCGGGCGAGGTCAGTCGCGCGACACAGGCCGCTTTCTCCAGCGGCGCGCCTTCGTGCGGGCAGCGGTTCAGCAAAGCGAAGAACTCGCCATTGACGTGGAACACGACAATGTCGCGGCCGGCGACATCGACGACCTTGTTGCCACCGGGTGGGATCTCCGAGGTGGACGCGACGATGTGACGGGCCATCCGTGCAGACCTTCTCAGAACTTGTAGACCGCGCGGGCATTGGTGCTGAAGATCTTCCTTCGCTCGGCCTCCGTCAGTGGCGTCTTGAACGCAAAGCGCGGATCGTCGAAATCCCAGTGCGGATAGTCCGACGAGAACAGGAGACGGTCGATGCCGACCCATTCGATCAACGAGCGCAGGTGCCGGGCTTCGTCAGGTTCGTCGATCGGTTGCGTCGTGAACCAGAAATGCTCGCGGACATATTCCGACGGCTTGCGCTTGAGATGCGGCACCTCGCTGCGAAACCGCTCAAAATGCTGGTCCATTCGCCACACCGCGGACGGGATCCAGCCGAAGCCGCCCTCGATAAAGACAAACTTCAATTTCGGAAAACGCTCCGGCACACCCTCGATCACGAGGCTGGCAAGCTGCGCCGCAATGGTGTGCGCGTTGGACTGGTGCTCCTCGACATAATAGGACGGCCAGCCGCCACCGGTCGGCGCATGCCCGCCATAGCCGCCGACATGGATGCCGAGCGGCAGGTCCAGTTCTTGGGCACGCTCGTAGATCGGCCAGTAGCGGCGGCGGCCCAACGGCTCGTTGGCGCGCGGCGAGACGTTGATCTGGACGTATTCGCCGATTTTCGCGCAGCGTTCGATCTCGGCAATGGCGAGATCGACGCCGTCCTGCCCGACCAGGATCGAAGCCTTCAGGCGCGGGTCGCGATGCGACCAGAACGCCAGTTGCCAGTCGTTGATGGCACGCTGGATCGCGGCGCCGAATTCGAGGTTCTGCTGCGAGAAGATGAAGAGATCGAGCACCTGCAAAATCCCGAACTCGACATCGAGCGGATCGAGATGCTGCTTCTGCATGAAGGCGAGATCCGAACCGGGCGGCCCGCCGGTCGGCGGCCAGGCATCGCGCCGCGCGATCAGCGGCGAAGAGCGCGGATAGGGCGTGGTGAACAGATAGGGCGTGCGCAAATGGCTGCCATATTCCTTCAGATGCTGCTGCCAGCGCTTTGGCAGAAACTCGTTGAGATCGTCGAACGAATGCAGGCTCGGATGAACGTCGCAATCGACGATGCGCAGCCGCGAAGCGGCAGGCTTTTCGTCTTCTCGTAGTGGGCGGTCGATGACGTCACTCATGCGAAACTCCGGTCTAGTTGGCGAGCGACAGCCGCGGAAACGTCTCCAGCGGGTTGTCGACGCACATCTTCGAGATGATGCTGTTCGGCAGGTCCGGCGGGATCGGATCGTCGCCGTCGAACTGCCAGTGCGGATAGTCGGACGCGAACAGGAACATCTTGTCCGAGCCGATCTGGTCGATGATCTCCTCGACGCTTTTGGCGTCGCCCGGCGCGTCGAACGGCTGCATTGTGACACGAAAACTGTCGCGGATGATCGCTGCCGGCTCGCGCTCGACCCAGGGCACCTCGACGCGCACGCCGCGCCAGGTCTTGTTGGCGCGCCACATGAAAGCCGGGAGCCAGCTCACGCCGGATTCCATCAGCACGACCTTGAGGTCCGGAAACTTGCCGAACACGCCCTCATAGATCAGGCTCAGGATCTGCGCCTGAAATGCCTGCGCCTCGACGAAGTAATATTCGTAGCGGTGCGACGGCCATCCGGCCGAGCTCGGCGCCTGCCGATATTGCGTGCCGGCGTGGATCGCGAGCGGCAGCTTGTACTTTTCCGCGAGCCGATAGACCGGCCAGAAATGCCGGCGTCCCAGCAGCGTCTCGCCCTGCGCCAGCACGAGGATCGACACGAAGCGGTGATCGCCGGCGCGGCGCTCGATCTCCTCGACCGCCAGATCCGGATCCTGCATCGGCACCACGATCGAGGCACGCAAGCGCGCATCGCGCGACAGCCACTCAGTCGCGATCCAGTCGTTGATCGCCCTGCAGAAGTCGGCCGCCATGTAGGGATCGAACACGGCCTGAGCGCCGTAGAGCACGTTGAGAATCGCGTGGCTGGCACCCAACTGCTCGAATGCGCCCTTCTGTACCATCGCAAGATCGGAACCAGGCTTTGCGCCGTTCGCCGGACGCCAGTCGGCGCGGCCCGCCAGCGGCATGCTGGGCGGATAGGAGGTGAGATCGAGCCCGTCGATGGCGCGGCTCACGACCTGCTCTTTCCAGTGATCGCTGAGATACGGCAGCAGCGTCGTGCGCGTGCCACCAACCGCCGGGTGGATGTCGCAGTCGATCCGCGTCACCGCCATGAAGTTCCTCGCCGAGATCTTGTAAGCACATCTTTTTGGCGGCATTCTTTGTGTGCCGCTCGTGCAGAGTGCTCCGGCCGCTGCCGGTGCGCAAGAGCGCACGCCCGCGCGATCCGTCATGGCTCGGTTGCATTTCGCTGGCGCGATAAGGTTTGACGGAATGCATCCGGCGCGAAGCAGCGGAACAAATTGCTCCGCTGCTTCCTTGCGTATTGTCATGCCTCTCAGGCCGCCTTGGAGACTTCCATCAGCAGACGTTCCGCCTTGGCATCCTCGATGCGGTTCACCATCCGGCTACTTTCATGGTTGTCCCGGACCGTCTTGGTCAGGGTGATGCAAGTCTGGATCAACATGACGATGCCCATGGTGAGATAACCCTTCATCCAGAGGTCGATCGGCAGGAAGAAGATGCCGATGGCGATGAGGAAGGCGGAGGCTGCGAAGGACACGTAAGTGAAAGTCACCCAGGCGCCGCTGTGGGGCTGGCCATTCTGGTTCATGATGGTCTCCTGTTGGTTCGAATGATGATGGGTTTGGGATCAGACCGTCGGCGTGCGCTTGGACTTCAACCGTGCCAGCACGTCGTCCGCGGTCGTCTTGAGCCTGGGGCCAAAACCCTGCTCGGCGAGTTTTTCGGCGGTGGCGAGCGGACCGGTGGCCGCATCGAGCTCGACCAGCGCGTCGTCGGCGGCCTGGGCTTCCATCTGCCGCTCACGAAGACGCCTCAAAGTGCTCTCCGCCTCCGGCAGCGTGGATTCGTAGGGGCGTGCCGCCTCGATGCCGCTGCGGCGAAGCGAGCGCACCGCTTTCGAGGCACGGGCGACGCGGCGGCCGCGGTCGAGCTCGGTGATGCGGGCCTGCGCGCTTGCGACGTGCCGCTTCAGCCGCGCGATTTCGGTTGCGAACAGTGCGCGGGCCGTCAGCGCCGCATCGCGATCGGCCTCCAGGCCCGCGATGGCTTCGGCAGCATCGTTGGCGAGATCCTCGCGGTCCCCGTCGAGCGCCGCGACCGCGCGCATCTCGAGATCAGCGATGCGGGCGACGGTCGCCTCGAGCTTGCGAGCTTCCTGCTGGTCCTGCGCAATCGCCAGCGCAAGGGTCCGTTTGCCGCGCTCGACGGCCGCGGCCGCGTCGCGCATCTGTTGATCGAGGATCAGAAGGGCCGTCCGGTCTTCCAGCTCCTCGCTGGCGGCGGCCACGCTGCCGCGGAAAAGTGTCACTACGGTCTTGAACATCTGAAGCTCCCTGTTATGAGCGTTGCTCACGGATGGTTTGTAGCAAGAAACTTGAACATCGTTCAAGGAATATTTGAGCGACGCTCAAGAATTTGGTTTGCAGATGACTAAGCCATTGGAACGCCGAGAGAAACTTCGATCCGATTTGATCCTGGCGGCGGAACGAATGATCGCCGACAGGGGATTGGCGGGTTTAAAGACCCGCGATCTCGCCCGCGAGATCGGCTGCGCCAACGGCGCGGTCTACAATCTCGTCGCCGATGTCGATGAACTGATCCTGCGCGTGGGCTCGCGCACTTTGCTTCGGCTCGACCGGGCCCTGAGCGCGGCGGAAAGCGCGCGCGAGCCGTCGCCGCAGGAGACCCTGGTCCGCATTGCTCTCGCCTATTGCGATTTCGCCGCGGAGAATCTCGAACTGTGGCGCGCTCTGTTCGAGCACCGCATGGCAGCCGACAAGCCCCTCCCCGACTGGTCCATCGACGACCAGCTGCAGCTGTTTCGCCACGTCTACCAGCCGCTGGCCGCGCTATTTCCAAAACGCAGTCGGGAGGAGCTCGGCATCACCGCGCGCAGCCTGTTCTCGGCGGTGCATGGCATGGTGGCGCTGGGACTGGAGCAGAAACTGGTCGCGGTGCCGCTGCCGGCGCTCCGGAAGGAAATCGCGGGCCTGGTGCGCGCGATGATTGACGGGCTGATCGCGCGGGCGGCGTAGGGGCCGAGAGAGCACGGCTCAACTGTCGGCGTGCCTGACTAAAATTTCACCTGTCGCGTCGTGTGCCGCGCGCTTAGCTTCGCGAGGTCCACTTTCCTCTCCGGAGCATCCAATGCCCCTCCTCATCCGCGGCGGCACCGTCGTCAATCATGATCATTCGCGCCGCGCGGACGTGCTGATCGACGGCGAGACCATCGTCGCGGTCGGGCAATCGCTCGATGCGCCGACGGGGTGCGAGGTCATCGATGCCGGCGGCGCCTACGTCATCCCGGGCGGCATCGATCCGCACACTCATCTCGAAATGCCGTTCATGGGCACTGTCACCGCCGACGATTTCGAATCGGGGACCAAGGCGGCGCTGGCCGGCGGCACCACCATGGTGGTGGATTTCTGCCTGCCCGATCCAGGCCAGCCGATGCTCGCGGCCTATCAGGAGTGGCGACACAAATCCGAGAAGGCGGCCTCCGACTACGGCTTCCACATGGCGGTAACGTCGTGGTCGAAGCAGATCCATGACGAGATGGAGACCGTGGTCAAAACCTACGGCATCAACACCTTCAAGCACTTCATGGCCTACAAGGGCGCGCTCATGGTGAACGACGACGAGCTCTACAACTCGTTCGCCCGCTGCGCCCATCTCGGCGCCATGCCTGTCGTGCATGCGGAGAACGGCGACGTCGTCGCCCTGATGCAGGAGGCGCTGATCGCGGGCGGCGTCACCGGGCCCGAGGGACACGCTTATTCACGGCCGCCGGAGGTCGAGGGCGAAGCCACCAACCGCGCCATCATGATCGCCGACATGACGGGGACGCCGGTCTATATCGTGCACACGAGCTGCCGCGAAGCGCATGAGGCGATCGCGCGCGCACGTGCGGCGGGCAAGCGCGTCTATGGCGAGCCGTTGATCCAGCACTTGTTGCTGGACGCCGGTGAATATCAGAACAAGGACTGGGATCATGCCGCGCAGCGCGTGATGTCGCCGCCGTTCCGCGACAGGTCGCATCAGGATAGTCTTTGGGCCGGTCTGCAAGCCGGCTCGCTGCAGGTGGTCGCGACCGACCACTGCGCCTTCACCACCGAGCAGAAGCGGTTCGGGTTCGGCGATTTCAGAAAGATCCCGAACGGCACCGGCGGCCTCGAAGATCGCCTCGCCCTGCTGTGGACCGCGGGCGTCGCCACGGGACGGTTGACGAAGGAAGAATTCGTCGCAGTCACCTCGGCGAATATCGCCCGCATCCTCAACATCTATCCGCGCAAGGGCGCGGTCGCCGTCGGCTCGGATGCAGATATCGTGGTTTGGGATCCCAAGGCGAGCAAGACCATCAGCGCGAAGCGGCAGATGAGCCGGATCGATTACAACGTGTTCGAGGGGTTTTCCTGCACCGGCGGACCGGCGGCGACGCTGTCGCGCGGCCGAATCGTCCGGAAAGACGGCGATCTGCGCGCCGAGGCCGGCGACGGCCGTTATGTCGAGCGCCCGGCGTTCTCGCCCGTGCATGTCGCCAATTCGACGTGGAAGGAGCTGACCGCCCCACGCGCCGTGCCCCGCGGAGCGGTGACGCCGTAGAATTGATGGCCGCGGCCTCGGCGTCCACGTGTTTTCGGCAATGCCTGTCATCGTCAACAACCACGTCGCGGGGGTGATCTACACGACGCGGACGCTTCAGGGCAAAGCGGGCAGCCTGACGCCGGCCGAGCAGGAGACGTTCATCGCCAACATCCTGTCCGACACAAAGCGGCTGGAAGCGATGGCGCAGCGGCTGCGCGAACTCGCGCGTGCCGAAAGCCTGCCGCAAAACGAGCGCACGGAATTGGCGCCGGTGATTGCCGACCTCAGGAGCCGATTTCCGGCGAGCTCGATAGAGGCCAGCGGCAGCCTCGACCTGATGATCGGCATGTCGGCCGAGAAGGCGCTCATCGTGCTGTCGCATCTCGCCGATAATGCGATGCGACACAAGGCTGGGACAATCAGGCTGAAAGCGATCGACGAGCGTACGACCCTGCGTGTGACGGTAAGCAATGACGGCGAGCCGATCTCGACGCCGAACCGCGACAGGATCTTCGACGCGTTCTTCACCACGCGCCGCGACCAGGGCGGCACCGGGATGGGGCTGGCGATCGCGCGCGCGGTGATGGCGAGCCATGGCGGCTCGATCAGGCTCACGCCGACCGATCAGGGCGCGGCGTTCGAGCTGCAGTTTCCAATGGCTAGATCGCGAACACCCAGGCGGCGACGATGGTGCCGATGGTGACCAGACCGGCGATGGTCCAGCCGGCTGCGTATTCCAGCTCAGGATGACCGGTCGCCCGCATGATCTCTGCCGGATCGGCGGTATGCTTCTCTGCCATGACAGCCTCGCATGTTACTTTCCGCGTCATATGTAAGTCGCATCAGCCACCATTAGGTTCCATCACGGAAATGCGAGGAATGACGCAGCTTGGCTTGTTCGACGATCCGCACGCAGGGCCCGCCGGCCTTCGCTATGCCGATGACTTCGTCGAGACCGCCGTCGAGCAGGCGCTCATCGGCCGCATCGCAGCATTGCCGCTCCAGCGCTTCCAGTTCGGCGCCTTCGAGGGCAACCGCCGGGTGGCGTCCTTCGGCTATCGCTATGACTATTCGCTGCAGCGGCTGGCCGAGGCCGAGCCGATCCCGGACTGGGTCCTGCCCGTCGCGCGGCAGGTCGAGGCATGGGCTGGGCTTGCCGGCGGCAGCGTGCGGCAGGTGCTCTGCACCGAATACGAGGCCGGCGTCGGCATCGGCTGGCATCGCGACAAGCCGCATTTCGACAAAATCCTCGGCATGTCGCTGGGCTCGTCCTGCAAATTCCGTTTCCGCCGCCGTAGCGGCGACAAATGGGAGCGCCACACGCTCGAAGCCCGGCCGCGCTCGCTTTACATGATGGACGGCGAGGCGCGGTCGCAATGGGAGCACAGCATCCCGCCGGTCGAGGCGCGCCGCTATTCCATCACCTTCCGGACGATGAAGCAGGCCTGACAGGTCGGCCAAACAAAAAAACGCGAAAACAACCCCATGCACAGTAGAACGGCCGTCTCGGCGCGGGGCTCGGCCCCGCGGCGTAACCGTTTGACACCTCGGAGCAAAACAGCCGTAGCGCGCGAAGGCGCGAGGCGAGGCGAACTTGCCTTCCAATTCGGATTTACATGCTAATCTGGTTCCGCGCGCTTCTCGGAGGGAAGCCGCGATTGCAGGTCCAGGGAGGGAAGATGAAAGCCGGTCGATTGATCTTCGCCTGCACCCTCGTCCTCGCAGCCGCCTCCGGCGTCGCGGGAGCCTCCGACGCGACGCCCGCAAAAGTCTCGGGCGCGACGGCGCTGGCGCTCGCGGGGGTGATCGCGCCGCTGTCGTCGGTCCTGTCTGGCGCCGAGAAGAAGGCAATGGCGATGCTGTTCGCCGCCAACAGCGACATTCCCTACAAGAAGCCGATCATGGTGACCGCCGATCGAATCGTCTGTCGCGCCGGCAATGTCGACATCACCGTCCGGAACTGCGAGGTCACCTTCGGCAAGAAGACCCGGACGGTGAATGGCTCCACGGCCAACGAGATCTTCGCCACCGAAGCTCTGGCCGGCATTCCGGCCGACGGCGCCGCAGAATCGAATTTCGAGAGCCTGACCAAGCTGAGCTGCACGATCGACCCCAATGCCATCCGCCGGAAGGACGGCAGCGGGGCGGATTGCACGTTCCAGCCGGGGAATTGAACCACGCGTGGAGGACGAGCCGAGAGAACCATGGGTGCCGCGAAATCGCCTCATGACCAACTAACTAATAAGGCGAATTGAAAAGACGGGCCAAACGCGCGAGCCCATATCGGGCACGCAGGGCCACCACCGACATGAAGAATTTTCTCGCATTTTTTCTGATTCTGGGCCTGACGGCAGCCTCCGCGCACGGCCCCTTGCCGCCGCGGCCGGCTGCGCCGTCCGATCTTGTCCAGGTCGGCCTCACAGATAGCGACACCACCGCAGGCGGCACCGCGCGGCTATGCGAGCAGGTCACCTTCTCGCGCGGCCTGCGCTACGGCGAGAGCGAAGCCAATGTGCTCGATGTCGCCACCGCCACGACCAAGGCGGATACGCCGCGGCCGGTGCTGCTGTTCGTGACCGGCGACACCTTCACTGGCGACCGCGCCGCGCCGGAGCTGTCGCGCCAGATCCAGGACCAGGCCATGTGCTTTGCCGCGCGCAACGACATGATCGGCGTGCGCGTCAACTACCGGCTGGCGCCCTCGGCGACGTGGCCGGCGGGTGCGAGCGACGTGGCGGCGGCGCTGTCCTGGGTCTACGGCAATATCGACCTATTCAACGGCGATGCCCGCGAGATCGTCGCAGTCGGCTACGGCGCCGGCGCCTTCCACGTCGCCACCCTGCTGGCCCATCCCGAACTCCAGACCGACCGCGCCGATGTCGCGGCGGTCGTGCTGGTGTCCGGGATCTACCGCGCCGGCAAGGACGCCAGCGACAGCGAGAAGGCCTATCTCGGCAGGGACGCCAGCCAGTACAACAAGCGCTCGGTCTTCCCCGGCATCCTCAATGTGGACGTCCCGATCGTGCTGGCCTGGGCCGCGGATGATTCCGCCGGCATCACGGCGCAGGGCGAAACCCTGAAGAAGACGCTCTGCGGCGCCGGCCATTGTCCGCGTAGCGCGCTGCTGCGCAGCCGCGACGGCATCGCGAGCGCCTTCGGCCTCGACGGCTCCGGCGACAGCCTCGCCGAGCCGACACTGCTGCTGGTGCATCAGCTCGAGGCGCGCGGTCTGCCGTAGCGGCGTGTTGCCGGCAGCGCGCTGATAACGTCCACCTTTAGCTGGGTTGCCCTCTCGCGGCCGCGCGCTCTCAGACAATTGTCTCGCCGGCGTTAGCACGCTTCAAACTACGATTCGCGATCTGGTCGCCGCCCGGATCGCCGCGTGCTATCTAGGAGAGTTCTCTGAAGCATTTCTATCTATGGGGGTTCGTTAGGGACCGAGCAAATCGGCGTTTCGACGCGCCGCCGCCACGATCGGAAAACCGATGCTTAGTTTGCTTGCACGATGCGCGGTGATCTCTTTTGCGTTGATTTCGGCCTCCGCCGCCGAACCGGTCAAGCTCAAATTGGCCTTCCCCAGTTCCGACCGCTCGACGAGTTATCTCGCTGCGGTCAAGCCATTCGTCGACGCGGTCAACGCCGAGGCAAGAGGCCAGATCGAAATCGAGACCTATTTCAGCGGCGTGCTTGGAAAGGATCCGGCTGAGCAACCCCAGCTCGTGCTCGATGGTACGGCCGACATCGCCTACGTCGTGACGGGACTGACTCGCAACCGGTTCGCAGACAATGCAATCATCGAGATGCCCGGCCTGTTTACGAACATGCGGGAGTCCGTTGCGGTGTTCAACCGGCTTATGGCCGCCGGCGCGCTGCAAGGATACGACGACTACGTGGTGATCGGCGCCTATGTCACCGAGCCCGAGACGATCCACAGCAACATTCCGATCACGTCGCTGAATGATCTGAAGGACAAGAGAATTCGCGTCAACAATCCGGGCGAAGCCGCAGCGCTCGAAAAGCTCGGAGCGCGGCCCGTATTTCTGCCGGTCACCAAGATCTCCGAAGCCATTGGCAGCGGCAGCATCGATGGCGCCCTGGTACCACCATCTCCATTGGTCGATTACGGCATCAAACGCGTTGCGACCTATCATTACCTTCTTGGCATCAGCGGCGCACCGCTGATGGTTTTGATGAACCGGAAAATATTCAACCGGCTGCCGAAACCTGCACAGGCGACCATCCTCAAATACAGCGGTGCGTGGTCTGCCGGACGTTTCATGGATACCTACGAAGCCGTTGAAAACAGCATTATGGGGGAGCTGAAGTCCGATCCCAAACGCCAGGTGACCATACCCACGCCGTCGGACCTCGATGCGGCCAATGCCGTGTTCGCGGCCGTTGCCGACGATTGGGCTTCGAAAAGTGAGCGCAATGCCGAACTGCTAAAAACGGTTCGGGCCGAGCTCACGAAAATGCGATCGACCCGGTAGCACTGATGCCGTCACTCGCCAGTATCTGGCCTCAGCGAAACATCGTCACCATCGTCGCCGCGCTTGCCATTCTGTTGCTGGGCGCCGGGACGACCCTGAAGATCACGACCGATCATCTTCTCCGTCAAGATGCGACGTCGACCGCTCGTAGCTGGGCGAGGTTCCTGGCGGCCAGTGTCACCGATCTCGAGCAGATCGCCGGCGGCGAGCAGCCTTCCGCCGCGAGCATGGCGTTCTTCCTGTCGGCGCGAAATTCCGGCGAGGTCTTTCACTACGAAATATTCAACCGTAATGGCTACTCCCAGTTCGTTTCGACCCGCGAAAAGATCGCGCTCGTCGACTTGTCTGAATATAGCCCCGATGCGGCGCGATCAGCGGTTGACGGTCTCCCGATCGTCGACGTCAGGGAGGGAAATTCGCCCGACCGACCGGCATTCTTCGCCCGCGCCTATGTCCCGGTCCAGACCGACGGTCGCCTCACCGCTGTCGTTGCGGCCTACGTGGATGAAACCGAGCAACGCAAGAATGTCCACAATACGTTCCTGACCGCGGCCGTGTTCCTTTGCCTGCTGTCAGGTCTCGCCTTCTCCATTCCCGCAATTGCCTGGTATCGGGAAACAAAGGTGAAGCACGCTGACCGGCGCATCCGGTTTCTCGCCCATCATGACGCGTTGACCGGGCTGACCAATCGCCCGCAGCTGATCGAAAAACTGGAGAGCGCCATCGCTCGCCTGCCGATGCGGGGCGGCAGCCTTGCCGTACACTTCATCGACATCGACCGTTTCAAGGAGGTCAACGATTCGCTTGGTCACGACAGTGGCGATTTTCTGCTCAAGTCCATCGCCAAGCGTCTTCGCGCCGCGGCCAGGATCGACGACGTGGTGGCGCGGCTCGGCGGCGACGAATTCGTGGTCGTGCAGAGCGGGATCGCCGGCAAAGCTCAGGCCGAGTCGTTTGCGAGCCATCTCGCCGCCGCGGTAAATGCGACCGTGAAATTCAAGCAGCACGAGATCCTCACCACCGCTAGCATCGGCGTGGCGCTGGCGACGGGGGAAGACACCACCGCCGAGCGGTTGCTCAAGAGTGCCGACCTCGCGCTCTACGCGGCCAAGGCAGCCGGCCGCAACTGCATCCGGTTTTTCCTGCCTGAAATGGACACTGAGCTACAAGCGCGCATCGAGCTCGAGAGGGCGATTCGCGACGCGGTACTGAATGATCGCTTCGAATTGCATTATCAGCCGCTCTTCGAAATATCCCAGCGCCGCCTTGCCGGCTTCGAAGCGCTGATCCGGATGCCCGCGGCGGACGGAACCCTCATTCCGCCATTGACCTTCATTCCGGTCGCCGAGGACTTGCGGCTTATCGACAAGATCGGGGCGTGGGTGTTGCGGGAGGCATGCCGCACGGCCGCGACCTGGCCGGCGCACCTGACCGTTGCAGTGAACCTGTCACCCGTGCAGTTCGTGGCGGGCAACATCGGTGACATCGTCGCCGCCGCACTAAAAGACGCCGGACTCGCGGCGCACCGACTCGAACTGGAGATCACCGAAAGCCTGCTGCTCGGCAACACCGAAACGATCATGGCTCAGCTCCGGACGCTCAAGACGATGGGCGTTGCCATCGTGATGGACGATTTCGGGGCTGGCTATTCGAGCCTCAGCTATCTGTGGCGCTTTCCGTTCGACAAGATCAAGATCGATCGAGCCTTCATGCAGAGCCTCGACGGCCCTCATTGTCAGGTCGGGACAGTAGTAAAAGCGATCATCGCGCTCGGACGGGAACTGCGCATGCGGGTGACGGTCGAAGGCGTCGAGACCGCCAACCAGGCAGCTTTCCTCGACGCGGCCAACGGTGATCAGGTCCAGGGCTTCTTCTTCGGCCGGCCGATCCCCGCCTCAGAGCTCGGCGCCAGCATTCTCGCGGAGTTTGAGAAAGCAATGCCGCGGGCTTCGCCCGCGACCAAGCTGCACCTCGTCAACACATCGGCTGAACGGTAGCACGGACCCGTGCCTCTATCGGCCCAATGCGACTCTTGGCGATCCGCTATCGCAGACAATTCTCATGTTTCAGTTAGCCTTTGCAACACCAACATCGCATTTGGATTCGGCCGGCCGTATCTCGCGCGGAGGTTGCGCGTTGACTCTCAGGTGTATGATGCAAAACAAAACGCGTTTCGATTCGACCTTCGAAGGCGGCGGCGGTCCAGATATCGCAAAACCTCTCGCGGTGGACGGAAACCATGACGCGCACGGTTTGCAACGCGCGTTGGATGCGCGTCTCAGTCCCGGCAATGCCGATGCCCCCGCAACCGGCGGCGATGCCGCCGCGGATGTAGCGCAATCCAAGCCGAGCCGGACGCTTCTCCGATTTGTGAAGGCCGCGGCGGGCATCGCCATCGTCGCAGTATTCGGCTGGCTGCCGCTCAGAGCGCTTTTCCAGACGTCAAGCGTCGAAGCCGTCGTCAATTCGAGGCTCGTGACGTTGAGGTCGCCGATTGACGGGAAGATTTCAGCCGGGGCCAGTCTGTCAGGCGATTTAGGCACCGTCGGTGAGGGCACTTTCATCCTCCGTGTCGTCAATCCGCGCGGCGACCGCGTGCGGCTCGATGACCTGCGCAGTCAGATGTCTCGCCTCGAAAACGAAAGGCCGAGCCTCGTTTCGAAGATAGCTTCAGCCCAGGCGGGGCAGAAGGATCTGGCGCGTCAGGCGGCCCTGTTCACAGCGGGGCGCATTCGTCAGCTCGAGGCGCGCATCGCAGAAATCCAAACATCAATCGAAGCGGCCGCAGCGCGTCGTGAAGAGGCGGCAGCCGCGGTGGAACGAGCATCATCGCTCATCAAATCGGGCAGCGTTTCGTCTGTCGAGCTTGGGCGCCTGACGCGGGATCAAACCATTGCTCAGCAGACCGAAATCGGCGCGCGACGCCGTCTGGATGCAACCCAGGTCGAGCTCACCGCCGCGCGCGAGGGCACTTTCCTCGGCGACAGCTACAACGATCGTCCGAGCTCGGTGCAGCGTGAGGAGGAAATGCGGCAGCGGGCTGAAGGCCTCACCGCGGACGTAGCGCACGCCGATGCGCAAATCTCGTGGCTCGTCGGCGAGATAGAATCAGAGCGATCTCGTTACATCGGCCGCTCCGAGGCGGACATCAAGTTCCCCGTCGCCGGCCGAATATGGGAGGTCATGACGGCACCTGGAGAGGACGTCCGGGCCGGACAACCGCTCATTCGTCTACTCGATTGTTCCGGCGCCGTAGTGACGGCGAACGTCACTGAGAGCGTGTATAACGGGCTGCAACTGGGATCTCTCGCACATTTCCGGCCGAGCGCCGGCGGCCCCGAATTGACTGGCACCGTCGTCAATCTCACCGGCTCCGCAGGGGTCGCAGCGAACCTCGCCATTAATCCCGATGCGCTGAGCAAGGAACCGTATCGTGCGACGATTTCGGTCCCCGACCTCAACGATGGCTCCAACGATTGTCCAGTCGGGCGAACCGGACGCGTCATCTTCTCGCCAGACACTGCGAGAAAGCCATGATCGCCGCGCTGACACCGGGCCTTATTGCGCTCGGGTTCTGCGTTGCCGTCCTTCCCTGGTTGCGGCACGAGAACTCCACGGCGCGCTCGCTGATGATCTCAATCGCATTGCTGCTCATGATCCGCTATTTTGGATGGCGCATGACAGCCACGGTGCCGCCCGTCGGCTGGACCGCCGACTTCGCCGTGGGATCCGTGTTCCTCTTCGTCGAGGCTGTATCGCTTGCGGCGGGTGCACTGACACTGGTGTTTCTCAGCCGCTCGACCAATCGAACGCCGCAAGTCGAAGTCAACAGGCGGTGGCTTGCCGGACGGCAAGCTCCGCTGATCGACGTATTCATTTGCACCTACAACGAGGAAACGTCGATTCTGGAGCGCACAATCATCGGCGCCACGGGAATGAACTATCCCAACTACCGCGTCTGGGTTCTGGACGACGGACGGCGTGACTGGCTCGAAAAGCTTGCCGGCCAGCTCGGCTGCCGGTATCTGGCGCGCCCGGACAACAAGGACGCCAAGGCCGGCAACATCAATCACGCCCTGTGGCATGTGGCGGAGCTCGCCGATCCCCCAGATTTCATTTCGATTCTCGACGCCGATTTCGTGCCTATGCCCGAATTTCTCAGCCGCGCGACGTGCCTGTTCCGCGACCAGGGCGTAGGCGTGGTACAGACACCTCAGCATTTCATCAATGCGGATCCGATCCAAACCAATTTGGCCGCGACCAAGGTCTGGCCGGACGAGCAGCGCTTTTTCTTCGATATCCTGATGCCATCGAAGGACGCTTGGGGCGTGGCGTTTTGTTGCGGCACGTCGTCGGTCATCCGATTCTCGTCCCTCGTGAAGATCGGCGGCTTTCCGACCGATTCCGTGACGGAGGACTACTTGCTGACGCTGCGGCTGACGGAAATTGGATCACGCACGGTGTACCTGAACGAGCGTCTGACCTTGGGGCTGGCCCCGGAGGGACTCAAGGAGTACATCACTCAGCGCAGCCGATGGTGTCTTGGCTTCATGCAAATCTTTCGGGGGCGCAGTGGTCCCTTTTCCCGAAGATCGCAGCTGGACGTTGTCGACAGGCTTTCTCTCATCGAAGCATTCATGAGTTGGACCTCGACCTATGTCGTCAAGGTCTTCGGTCTCGTCGTTCCAAGCCTTTATCTTCTCTTCGGCATCAAAGCGGTCCAGGCCGATCTTTTCGAACTCCTCGGATATTTCCTGCCTTTTTATGTCTGGTATTCGCTCACCATGGCCTGGATTTCCCGCGGACGCTCCATGGCGGTGATGTCGGATGTCGCTCAATACATTGCACTGCCGGCGGTTCTCAAGGCCGTGGCGGCGGGACTGCTCCAGACGCAGGGACACACATTCAAGGTCACGGCGAAGGGCGGGGATCGCGACCAACGCTTCGTCGAATGGCCACTGCTCAGGATATACGGCACCGCATTGGCGATTACGCTCGCGGGTATCGTCTATGCCTTCGTGCTTCATGTGCAAGGTGACATGATCGCCTATGGCGGTCTGGCGCTCGCCTGGAGTTTGTACAACGCCATCATTCTGTTGATCGTCTGCCTGGTGTCCATCGAGCAGCCGCGGCGACGGAAGGCCGAGCGGTTCGAGCGAGATGAGCCTGTCCTTTTCAATATCGGTTCCCGGCAGTGCATCTACCGTTTGGCAGACATGTCGATCACGGGCGCTCGCTTCGTGAGCGACAATCCACCACCTGTCGGGACCGCGGTTCGCTGCACCCTCCAGGAGAGAAACGTCGCGGCCCTGGTCGTGCGACGCACGGGGAATGGCTTTGCAATCCGGTTTGATGAAACCCTCAACACCCGCATCGCTCTCATTCGCGCTTTCTATTCCGGTGACTACGTCAGCGCATTCAGCGGCATCCACGCCGCCCCGATCGGCAAAGCATTAATGATGCGGATTTTCGGGTGACTACCTCTGCTGATGAAGCGCAGCACCAAGCTCGCTGAACGTCACCGTCGTTGCCAAGCCGAGCGCTGCAACCGGTTCTTCTCGACCAATGCCTACGTCCAGGCCTTCGGCGCTCGATCGTTCCAGGTAGCGCGCGCCCTATGTAGGCGCCCGCAATTCGCCCTGAAACCAAGCCAAGGTATCAGACGATCTCATTGGGTCGACCAGCACGACCGCGATCTGGTCGACGAAATCGCAAGCGGGACATTCGAAGGTCCAAATCTCAGAACCGGCGGAGCTTGGCGTGATGCGCGCCAGCGTCGTTGTTATCCGGCATGTAGGACAAGGTGGTCGCTGAATGGCCATGAGGCTCGCCTGAATCCGGCGGGAGCGCGATACTCTCAGTCACCGATGGGCGCCGATGCGGGCGGTGATGGACCATCATGGAACCGAGAGCTCTGCCGCCACCGGTCAATATAGACCACCATCCAAATTACGGCCCGCTATCCAAAACATGATCTTTCACAGATCGATTCATTTTTCATCGGACGAGTGCGGAACAGCGAGCGCACCCGGGCTATATCGCCCGATTTCACGACCGCCGGGTCGAGATGGAGTTCAAAGTCCGCGGGCTGCCCTAGCGGCGCGCCCCAGTCGGCGCGTCAGCACGCCTGCCGTTTCGTCCGGCCCTCCAGCTGCGCACCGCGCCACAGCTTTGACAAACGCTTGACCTAGATCAAGCAGCCTTGGTGCGGATTGAGCCGACCTCGATGAGGGGCCAACGTCAAGGTATCGGGCATGCGCGTCTCCGGCAGGATGCTGTTCGTGTTGATGGTTGCCCTGGCATCGCTCGGGGCGATGTCGCAGGAGCGCGCCGATCAACCCACCGCCGACAACGAAATCCGTATCGGCAATGTCATGCCGTATTCGGGACCGCTGTCCGAATTCGGCGCCATCGGCCAGGCGGAAGCGGCCTATTTCGACATGGTCAACGCGCGCGGCGGCATCAACGGCCGCAAGATCCGCTTCATCACGCGCGATGACAATTCCGATCCGACGACCGCGCTGGAGCTGACGCGCAATCTGGTCGAGACGGACGACGTGCATTTGATGTTCGGATCGTTCGGCACGCCCGGTAATCTCGCCACGCGCTGGTATCTGAACGCGAAGAAGATCCCACAACTGTTCGTCGCCTCCGGCGACGAGGAGCTGAGCCAGGCCAAGGCGTTTCCCTGGACCATGGGCTGGCAGCCGTCGTTCCGGTCGGAGGGGCGCATCTACGCCAACTATCTCCAGGCCTATTATCCCAGGAAGAAGATCGTGGTGCTCTGGCAGAACGACCAGTTCGGGCGTGCGCTTCTCAAGGGCCTGGAGGAAGGTCTTGGCGATCTGAACCGTCTCGTCCTCGTCGACATCGCCTTCGACATTGCCGATGAGCATCTCGACGGACACGTCTCGATCCTCAAGCGCGCCGGCGCCGATATCTTCGTCTTTCTCGGTGTACCGTCGACGGCGTCCAAGGTGATCAAGCTGGCGGCGTCGCTCAAGTGGCGCCCGGTCTTCATCGTCAACGACGCCTCCGCCTCAATCGCCAATGCGATGGCGCCCGCAGGCCTGGAGAATTCCTCCGGCGTGATCTCGGCGGCCTTTCTGAAGGACCCGAGCGATCCCGCATGGAAGGACGATCCCGCCATGAAGGACTGGTTCACTTTCATGGACAAATACCATCACGACGAAAGCACCAACAGCAGCGCCGCGCTCTATGGCTACGCCGCGGCAGAGGCGCTGACGCAGGTGCTGAAGCAATGCGGCGACGACCTCTCGCGCGAGAACATCATGCGTCAGGCGGCTTCGCTGAGGAATTATCAGCCTTCGGTCGCCCTGCCCAACATCAGGATGAACACCTCGCCGAACAGCTACCTGCCGATCCGGCAGATGCGGCTGGTCCAGTTCGACGGCCGCTCCTGGCAACCCTTCGGCGACGTGATCGACACCGCCTTCACGGAAGGCGCGGCGCGGTGAGTTGACTCGGGCCCACCTATTGCTGGGCTACCCCTCTCCCCCGCCCTCTCCCACAAGGGGGGGGAGGGAGCCGAGCGGAGAACGGAGCAGCGTCGCACCATGATCGACTTTCCGCGAAGTTGGACAACGTCGCCACGTTAAAGATGTGTTTCCCTCCCTCCTTGTGGGGGAGGGCTAGGGAGGGGGTGCCACACGGCACACTCTCTCGATGGGAGACGGCAACGCGCGTGCTCCTCACGCCGGGTTCAGCGAGGCCAGCGCATTCTCCAGCAGCGAGCGCACCCGCGCCGCGTCGCCGGATTTGACCACGGCGGGGTCGAGATAGAGCTCCAGCCCCGGCGCTCGCTCGGTGATGATCCCGCTCCTTTCGGCGGCCGCGTCGTTCAGCGCGTCGACCGAATAGGGAATGATTTCGCGGCTGATGCCCTTCATCGTGATCGCGGGCAGCGCGTGGGCGCGGACGATGTCGCTGACCAGCGCGAAGGTCTCGTAGCTCAGCACGATGCCGCCGGGCTCGGCGATCGATTGCAGGCGCGCGGCGAGGTTCGCCTCCGCACCGATGATGGTGTAGTCCATGCGATCGCTGCTGCCGAAATTGCCGACATTGCAATAGCCGGAATTGACGCCCATGCGGGCCTTGAACGGCAGCTCGATGCCGGAGGCGCGCCATTTCGCATTGAGCTCGGTGAGCCGGTGCTGCATGCGCCAGGCCATCTGAAGGCAGGCCTGCGCGTCGGCGCGGTCGCCTTTGGTCTCGGGGTCGCCGAAGAAGATCAGCATGGCATCGCCGATGAACTTGTCGATGGTGCCGCCAAATTCGTGGGCGACCGCCGACATCTCGGTGAAATATTCGTTGAGGAGCTGGGTCAGCAACTCCGGCTGGAGCCGCTCCGCCGTCGCGGTGAAATTCTGGATGTCGGAGAAGAAGATGGTGAGCTTCTTGCGCTCGGTGTGGATGGTGACGTCCTTCTGGCCGGAGAAGATGCTCTTGTAGACCTGCGGCGGGATGTAGCGCGAGATCTTCATCGACAGCGAAGCCAGGAAGTCGTTGGCGGATTCGAGCTCCTTGTTCATGCCCTTGATACGGCTCGCCTGGCGGCGCTGCAGCGAGAGAAACGACAGGCCGCTGCCGGCGGCAATCAGGAAATAGGCCAGCAGGAACTTGAACGAGAAGATGTTGGCGGCGATCGGCTGGGCGATGATCACCTCCTGGATGCCTCTGACGTCACCAACCTTCCAGTCCTTCTTCGGGCTCTCGGGGTGGCTGTTGTGGCAGCTGACGCAGGCCGGGCCCATCGTCACCGGAGCAATCAGCCGGACCTTGTCGTTGAACAGCGAGGTCTCGGTGTCGACGATCTTCTGCTCGGGATCGTTGCGAAGCGATTCGAGCGCGTCCTTCTCGAACTTGTCGAGCTGGTGCGGGGCGCGGTTCTGGAACGGGAAGTCCGAGACGAAACGGTAGGTGATGTTTTCCTGCTGCGCCCCGATCACCCGCCCTAGCTCCAGCGACAATGTCGCCGGGATCGGGATCGCGCCGGGGATGGATTCGTAGTTGTGAATCACCCTGGTCGTACCGTTCGGATTGGCGATGATGCGCCCGACCACGTTGGTCGCGTAGTAGCTGCGCACGCTCGTGATCACCGAATTCAGGTCGATCGCCTGCCGGCGCAGCGCGGTCTTGCTGAGTTCGGTCAGGTCCAGCCACACCGCGAGCGGCAAGGCGAGCAGCAGGAAGGCGATCGCGGCACCGGTCAGGATGCCGCTCTTGCGCTGTTCTTCGGAGATCTCTTGCTTCACTCTTTGGCTCCGTGATTGCGTTCCTGTCTCGAACTCGGGGCGATTTGCGGAACAGAGCCAATAAACGCGCTCCCGCGCAACCCCATTTTATGGTGGTCGCGCCAAGCGGCTTTTCGTTTCATGGCGAATGTTTAAGATCGGCATTTATCTGCATTCACTCCGCCAGGAGATCCACCAAATGGCCGAGACCATCCGCATCAAGCGCTTCAATGCGCGCTCCGTCATCGTGCCGATGAACCTCCCGCTCCAGACCTCGACCGGGGCTGTCGCAAAGGCACCGCTGGTGCTGATCGACTGCGAGACCGACCAGGGCGTCCAGGGGCACGCCTATCTGTTCTCGATCACGCCATCGGCCTTGAAGCCGCTGACGGCGATGGTCGCGGAAATGTCGGAGCTGCTTGCGGGCGACGAGCTGCTACCGTTCGAGATCGAGCGCAAGCTGACCCAGCGCTTCACCCTGCTGGGGCTCGCCGGCCTGCAGCGGCTGGCACAATCCGGCATCGACATGGCGGCATGGGACGCACTGGCGCGCGCACGCGGCCTGCCGCTAGCGCGGCTGCTCGGCGGCGCGCCAAGACCGGTCAGGGCCTACAATTCGAAGGGGCTCGGCATCATGCCGGCGGGTGCCGCGGTGGAGGAAGCCCACAAGCTGCTGGCCGAGGGCTTTCAGGCCGCAAAGATCCGCGTCGGCCGTCCCGATGCACGGGAAGACCTGAAGGTGGTGCGCGCGGTGCGCAAGGCCGTCGGCGACGACGTGACCTTGATGTGCGACTATAACCAGGCGCTGACGGCCACCGAGGCGATCCGCCGTGGCGAGATGCTCGACGATGAGGGCCTGACCTGGATCGAGGAGCCGATCCGTCACGACGATTATGAGGGTAACGCCCGCATCGCGGATGCGCTGCGCACGCCGGTCCAGATCGGCGAGAATTTCGACAGCGCCTTCGCGATGCAGACCGCGCTCTCAGCCGAAGCCTGCGACTACGTGATGCCCGACGTGCAGCGCATCGGCGGCGTCACCGGCTGGCTGCGCGCCGCCGCGCTGGCGCATGCCGCCGGGATCGAGATGTCGACGCATCTGTTCTCGGAAGTCAGCGCGCATCTTTTGTGCGTGACGCCGACCGCGCATTGGCTCGAATATGTCGACTGGGCCGACGCAGTGCTTTCAACGCGGCTGATCATCAAGGACGGCTTTGCCCTGCCGAACGAGGAGCCCGGCAACGGGATCGCGTGGGACGAGGCTGCGGTGAAGAAGTATCTGGTCGAATAGACCGCGTGTCGTCGCGACGTATCGAAGTGCGAACGTCGAAGCTGACGATCAGCGAACGGCATGCCTTCCTACGACTGAACAGCGGCAATCATACTCAGCTCGACCGGTGCACCCCGCGGCAACTCGGCGACGCCGACAGATGTACGCGTGTGACGACCGCGATCGCCTAGGCGCTCGATCAACCGGTCGGAAGCGCCGTTCATGACTTGCGATTGCTGAGTGAATCCAGGGGCCGAGGCGATGTATCCAACGAGCTGCAAGACCTGGACGATCTTGTCCTCTCCACCTGTTGCGTGATTGATGGCCGAAATGCAGAGATCTGCGCAGAGGGCCGCCGCCCCCTGTGCGGCGGCGACATCGACACCTGCGCCGACTTTACCGGAGCACAGCAGGGCTTCGCCGCGACGCGGCAGCTGACCACTGACATACGCAATTCCACCATGGATGATCACCGGCAAGTAGTTGCCACCTGGTTTGTTCACGCTGCTCATATCGATAACCTGCCTTCATTTCTCGCTGGCGTGGTGGGCGGACAATGGCAGGCGGGGAGTCGCGGATCAAGCTGCGCATTGCACCGAGGTGGTGCACGATAACGATCCCCCATGACCACATGGCGCCTTCATTCGCACATCGCGTCGTCGCGATCGGCGGCGAGATCGAGTTCGGCGAGAGCTGGCAGGCCGCGCTGGTGCGTAAGTTCCACGAGGAGCTCGGTATCGGAATCTCCATCGTGAAGGCGATGAGCTGAACACGTTGCTGCTTCCACATCGTCATTGCGAGCGCGGCCAAGCAATCCAGAACCCCTCCGCGGAAACAGTCTGGATTGCTTCGTTGCGCTCGCGATGACGGAGTGTGAGACAGCAGCGCTGCATGACCAGCTACGCTACCAAACCTCCGCGCCGGGAATCTTCCTGCGCACCGCGATGCGCTGGATCCAGATGCAGCGGCGGATGGATCTGTTGGAGCGGCCGACGGCCGAGATGCCCTCGCCGGCCTGAAGCAGCGGCGCCACGCTTTCGCGCAATGCGCGGCAGCGCTGCAGTTCGGCCTGCCAGTCGATGACCGCAGCAGCGGCGCGCGACGACATCAGCGCCAGCACCATCAGGGCAACATAGCTCGCCCGCATCACCCGCATTCCCTTCATTTTGATCCGCGCTCGTCGCGCCAGTAGCGGAAATCGCAATGGGACGCGCCTTGCATGATGGTTTGCGTGCGCGTGAGCCTGACGTCGGCGCCAAATCCATCAGCGGTCGCGAAGTCGGCGGTGCAGACCAGCAGGAAACCGAGCTCCGGCTCGCCCAGCGCCTTGTAGAACTCGGCATAGGCGCATCGCGTCACGTCGAACGCAAAGGCGTCCTGGGTCTGCTCGATGATGTCATAGGCGAGCGCGTCGTCTCGGGCATAGGTCTTGAACGCCGACGCGACGGCCTTGCCGAGATCGGCTTCGTTGTTCGTGCTGTTCTTTGCCTTCCAGAATTCCTCGCCGAAGCCGCGATAGAGGTCGCCAAGCGCCTTGCGCACCAATGCATTGGCGCGCGCCTCGCCGAGTTCGGCCTGCAACGCCTTAACCAGGGGCACCAGCACCTGCGCCTGGATCTTTGCCTGCTCGATGACGGACACGCTCATGGGCAACCTTCATCCGGGTTACTTCACACCACAAGACGATAACTCAACTCGCTGCTCGCGGCGAGGGTTTGCTTGCCTGGTCCCGTGGCATCCGGAAGCCTACGTTTCCGTGATGTCGGGGTCATCGCCGATCGTGCAATCCTGAAAACATCGACCTGGCCACAATGGTATGACGCTCACCATTCAAATTCCGCCGGCAAATGACCAGAGGTGACCATGATCCGACCTAAAATGCCTTCAGGCAATTTCACGCCACGAGTGTTTTCACGGCGCCCTCAAGTTGCGGCGTTTGCCGCAGCGCTGTTTCTCGCCGCAACGTTCTGGCCGGCCGGAGGCGCGCAGGCTGCCGCAAATGATGCCGAAGCACGAACCATCTTCGAGAAATTCATCGCGGCGCAGAATGCGCATGATGCGGACGCCATGAAGGCCATGCTCCTGAATTCAGCCGGAACGCTGTTGTTTGCCAGAAACATCGAGACGCGCGGTCGCGATGAGGTCGCCGCGCGGTTCAAGACCTATTACGAGGGCACCTGGCACCTCGAACCCGACATGTCGAAATTCCGCGTCGCCGTGATCTCGAACGAGATCATGCAGATCCTCGTGCCGATCGTCTTTACGCGCGGCCTTCCGGGCAAGCCGCCACAACAAAATACGTTTCTGATCAGCCAGACCTACGTTCAGGATGCGGACGGCTGGCACGTCGCCTCCATCCTTCCGGTCGCAAACACGGAACTGAAATAGGGGATTTAGCGGCGGTGTGTCGGCGAAGGAGGCTGCCGCTCCAGTCCGTCTACGCTCTTCGAGCTACACCGGACACGCTTCGCCGAAATGAGATTGGTGGCTTGCCGAGCCGAACCTCGCGGCGGCAGCCCGCCTGCGCCCGTTGGGCTTCGGCGTGGCATCCTTCACTCGGCTATCGCGAGCGAAGGATGGTGGGCGCGACAGGGATCGAACCTGTGACCCCTACCATGTCAAGGTAGTGCTCTCCCGCTGAGCTACGCGCCCTAGATGTCTCTAGATCGGGTCGGGTCCCTATAACGGCTCACGGGAGCCGGTGCAAGGACGGAAGGGGGCCGATTTAGGCCGCCAGCATCTTGTTCACTTCGCTGACCAATTCGCGCAAATGCACGGGCTTGGACAGCACCTTGGCGTTCTTGGGGGCATCCGAATCGGAGTTCAGGGCGACCGCGGCGAAGCCCGTGATGAACATGATCTTGATGTCGGGGTCGAGTTCCGAGGCCCGGCGGGCGAGCTCGATGCCGTCCATCTCCGGCATCACGATGTCGGTGAGCAGCATCTCGAACGGCTCTTCCCGTAGCCGCTGATAGGCGGCCATGCCGTTATCGTGGGACGAGACCTGAAAACCGGCGTTTTCCAGCGCCTTGACCAGGAAACGGCGCATGTCGTTGTCGTCTTCGGCGAGCAGGATCTTTGGCATGGCGGAAATGTCGAATCCCCAGAGGATATCAGCGGAGGTCACTAAGCCCGACGGAGGGTAAATTTGGGGTGAAAATCTTTACCCTCCGCAGCTCGCGCTGCCGGACTCTTGTGAACCGGAATACGGCACGAAGCAATCGAGCCGTACCTGCCGGTCCCCACCTCGCTGCCCGCAGGGTTAAGACATGTTCCAGCGCAGATCTCATCTTTTCGCTTGGCAGGATGGTTGCGATTCCGGACAATGACGACACATAAGAGCCGCCCGATCGGCCGAATCAATGCGCCAAGGGCGAAGCCTGATACCGAGAGGCGGAGCCTGATTGCCAAGGGCGAAGCCTGACACCAAGGGACGAAGCCTGAGAAGATGACCCGGTTTGACGGCGACAAGTCGCCAGCCTTCGAGATCGTTGAGCCCGCGCAATGGCGCGCGCCGGTTATCTTCAACTCGCCCCATTCCGGCTCGACCTATCCGGACGAATTCCTCAGCGCCTCCAGGATCGACCTGCCGACGCTGCGGCGTTCCGAAGATTCCTTCATGGACGAGCTGATCGGCCATCTCAGCGAGCGCGGCTTTCCGACCGTGCGGGTCAACTTTCCGCGCTCCTATGTCGACGTCAACCGCGAGCCCTATGAGCTCGATCCCCGGATGTTCACCGGGCGCCTGCCGAGCTTTGCCAACACCCGCTCGATGCGGGTTGCCGGCGGACTTGGCACCATTCCGCGCGTGGTCGGCGACGGCCAGGAGATCTATCGCGAGCGCATCCTGGTCGACGACGCGCTGGGGCGGATCGAGACGCTGTACAAGCCGTATCATCGCGCGCTGCGCCGGCTGATCAACAAGGTGCACCAGATGTTCGGCACCGTCGTGCTGGTCGACTGCCATTCGATGCCCTCGGTCGGCGTCTCCCGCGACGAGCCGCGCCGGCCCGACATCGTCATCGGCGACCGCTACGGCACGAGCTGCACGCCGCTATTGCCCGACCGGGTCGAGGAGACCATGGCCGGCCTCGGCTATTCGATCGGCCGCAACAAGCCCTACGCCGGCGGCTTCATCACCGAGCATTACGGTAACCCGGCCAGTGGCCTGCATGCCGTGCAGCTCGAGCTCAACCGCGCAATCTACATGGACGAGCGGCGGCGCGAGCGCAGTCCGCGCTTTGCACAAGTGGCGTCGGACTTCGGCGTGCTCGCAGACGTGCTGGCGACCACGGTCCCGTTCGGCGATCTCGGCCCGTTCCAGGCCGCGGCTGAATAGGCGCGACGTTTTCTTCGAACAATTGTGTTGGGTGCGATCAGCGCGAATGCGTTTCGCGGCGAGCATCGAAATGAAAGCCGATGCCGAGAGAAAGCAGAGGCTGAAAGAAAAAAGGGCCGCTTCTAATGAAGAAGCGGCCCAAGTCTAGGGAGGAAACGCCCAAGGAGGGCAGCAGTAACGCGAGAAGCGCTACCGCACCGCAACAATATGCGGCCGCGACGCACAAAGTGCAAGGGCTTTCGACCGGTTTCCCATGCAATGAGGACATAGCTCGGTTGCTTCTAGAGAAACCCAGATTCAGTTCCTTTGATAAGGAAATTCAATGGGTTGATAGTCATTTGCATACGAACGAGGCAGATCCGGAACTAAGGTTTCAACTCAATGATCGATTTTTGGCCAGCCAAGTTCTTTGAAGGAGGGACGCATCCGGCATCCAAAATACCAGGGTGCAAAAGCAAGACAGCGCTGCACGATTCTTCCGATTTGAGCTAGGCAGGAGTGAGCTTCACCCGACTTTCGCTTTTTTGAGGATACGCCGTGACGGTGATCGATTTCTCCGCCTTCATCGGACGGCTCGCCACCGCCTCCGGCGAAACCATCCTACCGTTCTTCCGCACCTCGCTGTCGATCGAGGACAAGAGCAAGACCAAGGATTTCGACCCCGTGACCGAGGCCGATCGCGCCGCGGAGGCGGTGATGCGGCGTCTGATCAAGGCCAACTTTCCCCAGCACGGCATCGTCGGCGAGGAATTCGGCAACGAGCGCGAGGATTCGGATTATGTCTGGGTGCTCGACCCCATCGACGGCACCAAATCCTTCATCGGCGGCTTTCCGATCTGGGGCACGCTGATCGCGCTCCTGCACAAGGGCACGCCGGTCTACGGCATGATGCACCAGCCCTTCATCGGCGAACGCTTTTCCGGCGACAGCGGCTCGGCTCATTATAAAGGCCCGTCCGGCGAGCGCCGGCTCCAGGTCCGGCGCTGCGCCTTGCTGTCGGAGGCGACGACCTACACCACCAGCCCGCTGCTGATGAGCGAGCGCGACCGCGCCATCTTCGGCCGCATCGAAACGGGCGCGCGGCTGTCGCGCTATGGCGGCGACTGCTACTCCTATTGCATGCTGGCGGCAGGTCACGTCGATCTCGTGGTCGAGACCGAGCTGAAGCCTTACGACATCGCAGCCCTGATCCCGATCGTGACCGGTGCCGGCGGCGTCGTCACCACCTGGGAAGGCAAGCCGGCCCAGGGCGGCGGCCGCATCGTCGCGGCCGGCGACGCCAGGGTTCACGAAGAAGCACTGAAACTGCTCAACGGCTAGGCGATCTAGGAGCCTGCATGACCAACCGGCGTACGCTCCTTCTCGCGGCCTTGCTTCTTTTTCCGACGCTCGCCTCCGCCCAGAATTTCCCGGCCAAGCCGATCAAGCTGATCGTGCCGTTTCCGGCCGGCGGCCCCAACGATATCATCGCGCGGGTGATCGGCCAGCGCATGTCGGAACTGTCAGGGCAGCCGGTGCTGATCGACAATCGCGGCGGCCAGGGTGGCGTGCTCGGCACCGATGCCGTCTCCAAGGCTGCACCTGACGGCTACACCATCGCGATCTCCAGCGCCGGCGCGCTGGCGATCAGCCCGAGCATGGAAAGGGTCGCCTACGATACGCTCAACGACCTCACGCCCGTGACGTTGGTCGCAACCGTGCCGGAAATGTTGGTGGTCGCCACCAACGTCCCCGCAAAGGACATCGCGGAATTGATCGCGCTCGCCAAGGCGCAGCCGGGAAAACTCAACTTCGCCTCCTCCGGACCCGGCAGCCTGCCGCATCTCGCCGGTGAATTGTTCAAGCTGACGGCCAAGATCGACATCGTGCACGTGCCCTATCGCGGCGCGGCGCCCGCCGTGAACGATCTGCTGGGCCAGCAGGTGCAGATGACGTTCCTGGACCTCCCCGTGCTGCTGCCGCAGGTCAAGGCGGGCGCCCTGCGACCGATCGCGGTCGGCTCCGCCGAGCGTTCGCCGACGGCGCCTGACGTGCCGACCACCGCGGAAGCGGGCTTTGCGGATCTGCGCATCGAGAACTGGTACGGCATGGTCGCGCCGAAGGGCACGCCGAAGGAGATCGTCACCGCGCTACATGATCTGGCCACGAAGGCGATGGCGGATCCGGCGGTGAAGGAAAAGCTCGCTGCCCAGGGCGCGACGCTGGTCGGCGATGAGCCGGAGCATTTTCGCACATTCATCGCGGACGAGACGAAGAAATGGGCGAAGGTGATCAAGGACGCTGGCGTGGAGACGGCGAAGTAGCTGCGTCTTAACCTCTTCTAAAGGGAGGGGAAATCCCAGAACTCACACCGCCGCAGACCGCAAATGCTCCACCAGCATCTTCGCCGGGCGCGGTAGTGTCTTGAAGCTTCGCGCGCAGATCACGAGTTTGCGGTTGGCCCAGCTATCGCGCAGGCGGACCATGGCGAGCGGCATCAGTTTTGCGCAGCGGCGGGCCGCGGCTTCGGGCACCAGCGCGACGCCGACATCGGCGGCGACCATCTGGCAGATCGCATCGAAGTCGCGCAAGCGTGCGCGGTAATGCGGCCGCATGCCGAGCCGGGCGGCGTGCTTCGAAATATGCACCTGAAGCGCGGTGGCGCTGGTCAGCCCGACGAAGTCGCAAGCGCCCGCCTCCTGGAAATCGATCGCGCGGCGGCCGGCGAACGGGCCGCGCCTAGACGTCACCAGCGTCAGGCGATCCTCGCTGAAGGCGAATCGCTCGATATGATCGGGCAGCGCGTGCTCGGCGGCGAAGCCGAGATCGGCCGCGCCCGCAGTGATCGCGGCCGCGATGTCGGTGCTCTCGCGCTCCTCGATGTCGATGGCAACGTCGCGATGCTCGCGCAGGAAGCCGGCGAGCGCCTTCGGCAGATGCTCCGAAAGCCCCGAGGTATTGGCGAGGAAGTGCACGCTGGCGCGCACGCCGCTGGCAAAGCCGGCGAGATCGCCGCGCATGGCGTCGATCTGGTGAATGACGAGACGGGCGTGATCGAGCAGGCTCTCGCCGGCCGAGGTCAACTCAACGCCGCGGCGCCCGCGCTTGAGCAGCGCGACGCCGAGCGCATCCTCCAGCCCCTTGATGCGCGCGCTGGCTGAGGCCAGCGCCAGATGCGACCGCTCCGCGCCGCGGGTGATGCTGCGCTGGTCGGCGACCGCGATGAACAGCTGGAGGTCGACGAGGTCGAAGCGCATCGGGGGTCCCTTCAGCCTTCGTTCCAAACGAAGGCTTTCTCCGTAAGCTACAGATTGTGCCGGCGCGCTGCATCGGTCAATGTGCAGATATGATCGACCCGCTCCTCATTCTCATCGCCGCCGTTTTCCTGATCGCCGGATTCGTCAAGGGCGTGGTCGGGCTCGGCCTGCCGACTGTCTCCATGGGCCTGCTCGCGGTGAGCATGGCGCCGAGCCGCGCGATCGCCATCGTGATCGTCCCCGCCATCGTCACCAACATCTGGCAGACCTTCGTCGGCCCCCATTTGCGCGATATCCTGAGGCGGCTGTGGCCGCTGATGATCGGCACCGTGATCGGGTGCTGGCTCAATGCCGGCGCGCTCACCGGCCCGCATGCGCGCTACGGCACGATCGTGCTCGGCGTGCTCCTGGTCATCTACGCGATCATCGGGCTGAACAAATTCCAGTTTCATGTTGCGCCAAAGAACGAGAAATGGGTCGGCGGCGTGGTCGGCGTGGTCACCGGCGTGATCTCGGCCTCGACCGGCGTGCAGGTGATCCCCTCGATGCCGTTCATGCAGGCGATCGGCATGGAGAAGGACGAGCTGGTGCAGGCGCTCGGCGTGTTTTTCACGACAGCGACACTGGCGCTCGCCTTCAATCTCACCGCGGGGGGATTGCTGACGCCGGCCAACGCGGTGCCGGGCGCCGTGGGCATGGCCTGCGCGTTTGCCGGCATGTATATCGGCCAAACGGTGCGGGCGCGGATGCCGGCGGAAGCGTTTCGCCGCTGGTTCCTGATCGCGATGATCCTGCTCGGCCTCTATCTCGCCGGCAGCGCGCTGCTGAAGGAATTCGCGTAAAGGACGTTACCGCGTCTCCAGCATGGCGACGCGGATGCCGAGATAGATGAAGAGGCCGCCGAGGGTACGGTTGACCCAGGCGACCGCGCCTTCGGAGCTCCGCAAGCGGTGGGCGGCCCTTGCCGCGAACGCCGCCAGCACCAGGCACCACAGCGTTCCCGTGCAGATGAAGATCAGGCCCAGCATCAGGAAGGCGAGCGGCTTGTGCGCCGAGTCCGCTGCGACGAATTGCGGCAGGAAGGCAAGGAAGAACAGCGCGACCTTGGGATTGAGCGCGTTGGTGAAGACGCCCTGGAGGAAAACCCGCCGCAGCGAGCTCTGCACAGGCTCGTCGATGGCCGAGGCCAGCACCGGGCGCGACCACAGCATCTGAAGCCCGGTCACGACGAGATAGGCCGCTCCGACCAGCTTCAGGATCGAGAACGCGGTCGATGAGGCCATCAGCAGGGCCGAAAGGCCGATTGCCGCGCCCGCGACATGGAAAAAGCAGCCGCAACTGATGCCCAGCGCGGCCGCGGCGCCACCTCGCCAGCCCAGCTGCATGCTGCGGCCGATCACATAGACCGTATCAGGCCCCGGCGTGATGTTGAGCAGCACGCCCGACAGGACGAAGAGCCAGATTTCGTGAATGCCCAGCATGTGTGACGTGCCTCCGCCGCCCAACCGTAGCCCAAGAGGTCGGCTTAGTGCGTTCGCTCGTCCCCGTCCACTGCCGGATTGCCGAGGATTTACCTCGAATTTGCAATGCGGATCATACTTTCGCTCGGCCTCATCTGCTCTATAAGGAACGGGTTCTTTGAATGCGGGATTCGAGGCGACTGCCACGCCGTGGCCGGTCCTCGATCTCTTCCAAGTCTCTTGCAAGTCTCTTGGAGCTCCGGAATATGGAAAGACGTCTGGCTGCCATTGTCTGCGCCGATGTCGCCGGCTATTCGCGCATGATGGGCACCGATGAGGCCGGCACCCATGCCGCCTTCAAGGCCCATCGCAGCGCGATCCATCCCATCATCCTCAATCACGGCGGCCGCGTCGTCAAAAACACCGGCGACGGCTTCCTGCTGGAATTCCCCTCGATCGTCGGCGCCACCGAGGCCGCGATCGCGATGCAGACCCTGATGGCGGAGCGCAATCACCATCTGCCCGCCGATCGCGCCATGCAGTTCCGCCTCGGGATCCATATGGGTGACGTCATCGCCGACGAGGACGAGGTCTTCGGTGACGATGTCAACATTGCCGTCCGCCTCGAAGCCGTGGCGAGCCCCGGCGGCTTCGCCATCTCGGCCAAGGCCTACAAGGAGGCCAGCAAGCATCTCACCGTGCCGCTGGTCGATGCCGGCAACCACCGCTTCAAGAACATCAAGGATCCGATCGGGGTCTGGACCTGGACGCCTGAAGGTGCACCGGCGCTTGCGCCCGCGCTGAGGGAGGCATCCGCCCTCTCGCAGCAGTATCGCACCGCGATCGTCGGCGTGCTCCCTTTCGCCAATCTCAGCGACGCACAGGACGAGTATTTCTCCGACGGCCTGACCGAGGATCTGATCCACGCGCTGTCGCTGCAATCCTTCTATCGCGTGCTGAGCCGCAACTCGACGTTCGTGTTCAAGGGCAACAACGCCAGCACCCGCCTGATCGCGCGGGAGATCGACGCCACCTATCTGATCCAGGGTTCGGTGCGGCGTGCCGGAGCCAAGATCCGCGTGACCGCAGAGCTGATCGCGCCGGAGACCGGCGAGCAGCTCTGGACTGGCCGCTACGACCGCGACATCGGCGATCTCTTCGCGATGCAGGACGAGATCACCACCAACCTGTCCGCCGCCATCGCCACCGAGATCGTCCGGGCCGAAGCCTCGGCGCCGGCGCGGCTCTCGACCGACGTCACCGCCTGGGACCGCTTCCTCAAAGGACTGTCGCACTATTATCGGCAAACCAAGGAAGACCTGGCCATCGCCGTCGACCTGTTCCGGGAGGCCATCAGGCTCGAGCCCAAGCTGTCGATTGCGCACGCCTATCTCGCCACGATTCAGATCCAGAGCATCCAGTTCGGCTGGGTCAAGGGCACGCGCGAGATGTGGGCCGAGGCGATGAAGCTTGCCGAAACCAGCGTTCGGCTCGATCCGCGCTCGTCATTTGCGTTCTCGATCCTGTCCTGGACCCACGCGCTGGAGGGGCATTACGAGGCCGCGATGGACGCCGCCAAGCGCGCCGTCGCGCTCAACCCCTACGACAACGGCGCGCGCGGCGTGCTCGGCATCTGCCATTTCGTCATCGGCGAGCACCGCGAGGCGATCGAGCTGTTCTCGATGGCCGCACAGCGCGACAACAGCGATCCGCGCTACCAATGGGCCGCACTGAACGCCTTCAGCCATTATCTGCTGGGCCAATATGACGCGACTCTGTCATGGGCTCGAGAACAGCTCTACATCAACCCGAACCATTTGCAGGCGCTGGCAATCCGCGCCGCGGCGCTGGCGCAATTGGGACGCGGCGACGAGGCGGTCGAGGCGACCCGCGTGCTCATGGCTAACTACCCGACTCTCAATGTCGACCGCCATTTGCGCAATTTCCACTGGAAGCGGCCCGAGGACCTCGCCCATTACCGCGCCGGACTCTTGAATGCGGGCGTGCCGCTCGGCAAACTGACCCTGGTTTCGAGCGACGTCAAACGCGTCGCCGAATCCTGAGAGCCAGCCGCGGCCACGCGGCAATGTCCCCTCCGCCTTTATTGACACGACAGTGAATTCAGCCACACTCGGCTACACGCTGAAGTAGTATAACGTGTTGTCGGTTTGTCAGGACTTTCCGCGCTCTATCGCCGCGTCTGTATTTCACGATTCGCCGTTTTCAGGATTTGGGCCATGCATGACTCCGCTCCGAAGCCCTCCTTAGACCCTTCGATCCAGGTCTCCCCGAACAATCCCTGTCCATTCCTCCGCGGCCTCGTCGGCGAGGGGTTTGTTGACGGCAGAACCGTTCCGCTCGGCACGCTGTCGCAAACGATCGCGAATGCGAGCGGCGAGACCGGGCTGAAGAAGGTCTCGGCCCGCATCCAGGTCCGCGGCGTTGCGCTTATCGCCAACGGGCTCGGTCACATCCTGAAGAGCATATTTTCGGGCGCACAGCTCGACGCGTTGCGTGGCGGCCCTCTCGACAAGCGCGGTGCCGGCTCGCGCGTCCTCGGCGTCGACGGCAAGGTCGATGAGGACGAGCTTGCGCGGTTTGCGAGCTTCGGCCGGGACTACCGGGATCCGAACGGCGGCGGCTCTGAGCCCGGTCTCAACGCCTCGGAAATCGGCGTCTTCATGCGCGACAACCTCAAGCGCGCCGGCAGCGCCGCGCGCTGGTACTACCCCCTGCTGATGAAGTTCGAGTGGCCGATCCTCCTGAAGATCATGGGCAAGGGCGCGGGTGAGGACCGCTATCTCAGCGTGGCCGACGTGCGCACTCTGTTCAACGAGCGGCAATTCCCTGCTCGCATCAACCAGCGGCTGGTATCGCAGCCGGTGCTGTCCACCTGCCAGCGTGTGGTGCGGGGCGCCCTCAAGGTTGCGGCCCTGCTGCTCGCCCTCGGTCTCGCCTTGCTCGTTGCGGTCGCCGAATTTCCCGACCAGGTGCGCGCCATGCTGCCGCAAAAGGGAATTCTCGTGAATCTCCTGCCGCCACCCTTGCCCACGGTCCCGGAGACGAAGGCGGCCTTTTGGCTCGAACAGAATTGGTCGCTGAAGGACAGGCACTGGTTTCACCATGCCAGCCAGGGCACAGCGACCTTCCCGGTGCCCTATGAATGGTTCATGGCCCTGGAGCAGCCGCGCCTGCATCTGTTCTCGGCGCCGGGCATGATGACGGACGGCACCTATCTCGAGCGCTTCGGGTTCATCCCGAGCCCGCAGTCGATCCAGACTGACGCGACGTCACTGCGCCGCTTCGGCTATGCCAATGTCTACGAGACGACACAGGTGCCGGACTGGTCGACCAGGTGGACGCCGGCGGAGAACGTCGACGGCCTGCCGGTCGGCTTCGCACGGATGACCGGTGTCGTCGATCCCGCGACCGGCCGTCGCGAAGAGGACAAGATCGGGCTGACCTGCGCGGCCTGCCATACCGGCCAGATCCACTACCAGGGCGTGGACGTGCGTTTCGACGGCGGCCCGGCCATGACCGACCTGAAGAAGCTCGAGGTCTCCACCGGCCTGTCGATCGCCTACACGCTTTACGTGCCGTTCCGCTTCCAGCGCTTCGCCGATCGCGTGCTCGGCCCCGATGCCAGCAAGGCTGACCGCGCCGCGCTCAAGCAGAAGCTCAGCGCGATCGGCAACTTCCTGATCGACTGGGCGCAAACCCAGCAAAAGACGATTGAAGGCAAGAAGACCTGGAACGGCAGGCAGCAGCAGGACACCGAGGAAGGGTTCGGTCGCCTCGACGCTCTCAATCGCATCGGCAATCAAGTTTTTTCGCAGGATCTCGCGCTGAGCGGGATCAAGGGATTCGAGAAGAACCTGCACGCCCAGGACGCGCCGGTCAGCTATCCCCCGATCTGGACCGTGCCCTGGTTCAAGTTCGCCCAGTACGACGCCTCGATCGAGCAGCCGCTGATCCGCAACGCCGGCGAAGCCCTCGGCGTGACGGCGCTGCTCAACCTGTCCGACGCCTACCCGGAGGACAGGCTGTGGCGCTCCTCGGTTCATATCAACACGCTCGGCTGGATCGAGGACATGCTCAGGGGGCCAGACCCGTTCAAGACGGCAGATCCCTCCACCGGCCCGAAGTTCGGCGGCCTGCTGGCGCCGAAATGGCCCTCGCAGATCCTTGGCGACAATTGGAGGCTCGATCAAAAGAAGGTCGACAATGGCCGCAAGATCTACGCCGAGATGTGCTCCGGATGCCATCTGCCGGCGATCGACACCCCGGCTTTCTGGTCGTCGGGACATTGGGAGCCGAGCGGCGACAGCAAGGTGCTGAACGCGGTGACGATCCCCCTCGACGAGATCAAGACGGATCCCGAACAGTCGCTCGTGCTCAGCAACAGGATCGTCGATCTGCCCGGCTTCCTGAAGGTGAATACGGCCGACCTCCAGAAATGGTGGCAATGCGACGTCTCGACCGCAAGCTCGCCGACCGAGATGGTTTATGCGCTCGGGTTGATGACGGTGGTGGATCTCGTCGCCCGCAAATGGATGGACGACGAGAAGACTCCGGACGCCGAGCGGTCGAAATTGTGGAATCTCGCGCGCAAGAACTGCCTCAATCCGGTGGGGGGAGCACGCTATCGGGCACGGCCGCTGAACGGCGTCTGGGCCACGGCACCCTATCTGCACAACGGTTCGGTGCCCTCTCTCTACTGGTTGCTGAAGCCTGCAAGCGAGCGCCCGCAAAAATTCTGCATGGGCCGCCGCGACTATGATCCCGTGACCGTCGGCTTTGCGGTCACCGCCAACGAGAAGTGCAAGACGGGTGAAACCGAGTTCTCGGCCGGGTCGGACAAGGATCCGATCCAGGGCAACAGCGTGCTCGGCCATTCCTTCGAGCGCAAGCCGGGCGAGGAAAAACGTCCCGGTGTCATCGGCCGCGTGTTCAAGGACGACAACGAGCGCTACGATCTGATCGAGTATCTGAAGACGCTGTAGTGGGTGATGCTACTTCCTCGTCATGGCCGGGCTTGTCCCGGCATGCCGGCGTGTGGTCGCAGGGCAGCATCGCCTCCCCTCACTTGAACAGCGGCGTGCCTGGCACGAAGGCGTCGAAGGCTGCCCAGAATTGGGAACGGTAGCGGTCCTGCTCCTGGAGAATCTCGTGCTTGGCACCGGCGATCACGAGATGGGAGCCTGCGCGCAAATGATAGGCGAACTCCTCGATCGCCGCGATCGAGACCACGGTGTCGCTGGAGGCCGCCAGCATCAGGATCGGCTGACGGATCTCGGACGGGTAGTTTTTGCCCTTGAAGGTGTTCATCGCGCGGAAGGCGGTATCGGCCCAGGCGACCGTCGGTGACGCGAGCCCGAGGGTCGGATCCTCCTCCAGGATTGCGGCATTGCGCGCATAGCGCACGGGGTCGCTGGTCAGCGGATTGTTGATGAAGGGATTGAGCCCGGTGATCTGGTCGCTGCCGCCGGGGACATAACGGCCGCCCATCCCCAGCACGCGCATCGTCTTCAGCAGAGCCCGCGCCGGAAACGAGGTGGCGCGGCCGGGGAGGTCGATCATCGGCGCAGACAGCACCATGCGGTCGAACCAGCGCTTGCCCGCATGCGCCACCCGCAGCATCACGGTGCCGCCCATGGAGTGGGCGAGCGCGAAGAAGGGCGGCGGGCAATCCGGCAGCACCACCTGCTGCACGAAGGTCTCGACGTCGATCTCGAAATCAGCGAAGTCGCGGACATAGCCCTTGCGCGGATCGCGCAGGCGGCGCGAGGAGTGGCCCTGCCCGCGCCAGTCGATCATCGCCACCGCAAAACCGCGGTCGCGCAGGTCGCGCACGGTCTCGAAATACTTCTCGATCTGCTCGCTGCGTCCGGTGAAGACGCAGACCGTGCCCTTGCGGTTCGCCGGCGGTGCCCAGCGCGCAAAGCGCAGCTCGACGCCATCAGGGGTCTTGATGGTGCCGCTGACGACGTCTTCGGGAACGGGATTGGACGGTATCGAGACCAGCGTCATGATGGGGAGGGCTTGGGCACGAAGAGCTGCAAATCAGGGGCGGGAGCGCCGAAAAGGCTGAGTATCCGCCCTCTTGAACGCCGTTCCCCTGAACCCATATCACCTTGGTGCAGGCCGCTACCAGTGTTTCGGAACCGGAACATCAGGCTGCACACAGACGAAAGCCCGGCCCGATTGGCGGGCGGGTTACTCAACAGTCGCTCAATGGAGGACTTGACCATGCGTACCTACGACCTGACCCCCTTCTACCGTTCCACCGTCGGCTTCGACCGTCTCTTCAACCTGCTCGACCAGGCCGGTTCGGACGGCAGCCCCGGTTATCCCCCCTACAATATCGAGCGTACCGGTGAGAACGACTACCGCATCACCGTTGCGGTTTCGGGCTTTGCCAAGGATGAGCTCTCCATCGTCGCGAAGGAAAACACGTTGACGATTAAGGGCGAGAAAGTCGCCAACGAGAACTCGAAGGCCGAAGTGCTGTACCGTGGCATCGCCGCGCGTGCCTTCGAGCGCGCCTTCCAGCTTGCCGACTTCGTGCAGGTGAAGAACGCCTCGCTCGAGAACGGGCTGCTTCACGTCGACCTCGTCCGTGAGATTCCCGAAGCGAAGAAGCCCCGCCACATCGCGATCAACACCGGTGCGCAAGGCGCACAGGTGATCGAGAACTCGGTAGCCGCGTAAATCACGTCGGCCGCTTCCAGGTTGCGAAAACGCCCCGGTGCCCCGGGGCGTTTTTTTGTTGGGCTCTCCTCGTCCCGGCGAGAGCCGGGGAATCCTGCCGCGAGATCGATCAATCGTGCACGGAAGAAATACCGAACGACGGATCTGCCATACCTTACCAGAGAGGATGGTCTCGGTCGTCGCCGGGACGTCACCGATTGCTGAACGGCCGTGCTGGACTGTTGCGCCGCATCACAGAGCGGTGAAATGGCGTAACACCGCCGCCCCGCGCATCGTCTTTTGGATATCGAACCCAAAAACAAGACGGAGAACAATCATGACTTTCTGGCGCAGCCTTTTCGTCGCCGCGAGCCTGCTGGCGGCCCCTCTCAGCCTCGCTCACGCGCAGACGCCGCAGACCGTAAAGGCCAAGAACGTTGTGCTGGTGCACGGCGCCTGGGCCGACGGCTCAAGCTGGTCGGAAGTGATCCCGATCCTCCAGGCCGCAGGGCTCAACGTAACTGCCGTGCAAAATCCGTTGTCGTCGCTTGCGGATTCCGTCGAGGCGACCAAGCGCGTGCTGGCCGAACAGGATGGTCCGACCGTGCTGGTCGCGCATTCCTGGGGCGGCACCGTGATCAGCCAGGTCGGCACCGACCCGAAGGTCACCGGCCTCGTCTATGTCGCCGCCCGTGCGCCCGATGCCAACGAGGATTTTGTCGCGCTGTCGAAGCAGTTTCCGGCGGGACCGGCACGCGCCGGCGTCGTCGAGCGCGACGGCTACACCAAGCTGTCAGAAGACGCCTTCCTGAAGTACTTCGCCAATGGCGTTAAGCCGGAGCAGGCCAAGGAGCTCTACGCCGTGCAATGGCCGACGGCCGCCTCGATCTTCGCCGGTCGCACCACGGAGGCGGCATGGCATTCCAAGCCGAGCTGGTACGCGGTGTCGAAGAACGACTACACCATCAATCCCGATCTCGAACGCTTCCTCGCCAAGCGCATGAACGCAACCACGATCGAGCTCGACGCCGGCCATCTGTCGCTGGTGTCGCATCCGAAGGAGGTGGCGAATTTGATCCTGGAAGCGGCGGGGTATGGCCGGAGCTGAGCCGCGCTCGTCATGGTTCAGAAGGCGCCTGAGTGCTGAGACGCCTTCTGTTTGCGCTAACTCTCTCCCCAACCTCGTCCTGGCGAAGGCCAGGACCCATCACCACAGGGAGGAGTTTGGCGAAGATTCGGAGTTCGGTACTCCCGCGTCACTCATATGATGCACCTCGCGGTATGGGTCCTGGCCTTCGCCAGGACGACACCGTTGGGGTGATGCGGGCCATCGCCTCAAACGCCCGCGCTTAGTCCAGCCCCTGTGCCGCCGGCATCTCCTGCGTAGGCAGGATAGTCGCGGCAGGCTTGACCTGACCTACGGTTGGCGCGGCGGCTTGCGGTGCGACCTCAGCGGGCTTGGACGGCACGGCGGCCGCGGTCTGCGTCACAGGTTGTGCCTGCGGCACCTGGGCCTGCGGCGTCGCAGGCTCGGCCGGCTTGGCGGGGACGCCCGGGGCCTCGCGCGGCGGAGCCGCCTTGGGCAGCGGCACGGAACGGCTGGCGACATGCGGGATCGGGGCCGGAGGGCGGGGCGGACCACTGCGGACCATGGTCGGCGGCGGCAGCGCGCTTTGCGGGCGGTAAGGTGCAACCGCAGGCTGCTCGTAGCCGGGTGCCATGCCGTAGGCGTCGGCAGCCGGCATGAAGCGCAAAATCCTTCCGTCGCGGGCATCGATCACGAGCCGGCCGTCCTCCCCCCGGCGGTCAATCACCGCGATGGTGTAGACGCCGCCGCGCAGGCGCGGGATGCCCAGTGGAGAGAAGCCGTTCTCGCGCAGCACCGCGTAGACCTCGGTCGATGGCAGCAGCACCGGGGCCGGCCCGCGTTCTTCGTAGCCATAGCCGTAGCGCGGCGGCGGCGCGGCCTCCGACGGCGCATAGGGGGCGTCGAAATCCGAGACCGCGATCATCGCCCCTCGCGCTGGAACCTGCGCTTGAGCCGCGGTCGCGGCCAGCGCCAGCGTGGCGGCGGCCACACATCCTGTGAAAAACTTCATGGTCGAGACGCTCCTGTCAGGCCCCCGGATGGATCGCGCTCTTTTGCTTCTTGCGGCGTGGCGGGTCTTCCAAAGGGTTGATCCGAAGCTTCATTGGGGATTCCGGCGTCGGCAGGGCCGGATCAGGGCGCGTTTGCTTCAAAACCGGGGCCGCGCAACTTTTGGAAAGCGATTGATTGACATGTGGGGAATCGGGACTTGCGCGCGCTTGTGTGATAGACAAAAATTTGGCAAGGTGATGGTTAGGACAGGAAGACTGTCTCAATTTTGCTTGCGGTTCCGGCATAGGGATTGCAACGAAAGTCGGTGCTTTCGAGCGCCAAGAAGGCAACAGGCAAAGCCGTTCTCGGGGACGAAGAACGCCTTGGCCTGAATTTAAGAAAATGCGGCTCGCGAGCGGACGAGCGGTGACCCAGAAGCGGGTGCCGCGGGACGCCCAAGGTGCGCCGAAGATGGCGGTGAGGCAGCTTGCCGCATGGAGAGGACGAGAACATGAACGGGTCGCAAGTCGAGCGCGGAAACATCGTGGCAGAACAACTGTCGGCGACGGTCGCCTCGAAAACGACCGATCCGATTCAGGAACACAATTCACGGCCGCCGGCCGTAGGCCTGTACGATCCGAGCCTGGAAAAAGATTCCTGCGGCGTCGGCTTCATCGCCAACATCAAGGGCCAGAAGTCGCACGAGATCGTCGCGGACGCGCTCAGCATCCTCTGTAACCTCGAGCACCGCGGCGCCGTCGGCGCCGACCCGCGCGCCGGTGACGGCGCCGGCATTCTGGTGCAGATCCCGCATGCTTTCTTCAGCCGCAAGGCGAAGGAGCTCGGCTTCGTGCTGCCCAATCCGGGCGAATACGCCATCGGCGCGTTGTTCATGCCGCGCGACACTGCCTGGCGCAACGTCATCAAGAGCATCATCGCCGACCAGATCAAGGAAGAGGGCCTGACGCTGCTCGGCTGGCGCGACGTGCCAACCGACAATTCCTCGCTCGGCGTCACCGTAAAGCCGACCGAGCCCGCCTGCATGCAGGTGTTCATTGGCCGCAACGGCACCGCCAAGACCGAGGACGATTTCGAGCGCCGGCTTTACATCCTGCGCAAGTCGATCTCGCAAGCGATCTATCAGCGCCGCGACCGCGGCCTCGCCGGCTACTATCCGTGCTCGATGTCCTGCCGCACCGTGATCTACAAGGGCATGTTCCTCGCCGACCAGCTCGGCAAGTACTATCCCGATTTGCACGAGAAGGATTTCGAGAGCGCGCTGGCGCTCGTGCACCAGCGTTTCTCGACCAACACCTTCCCGGCGTGGTCGCTGGCGCATCCCTACCGCATGATCGCGCATAATGGCGAGATCAACACGCTGCGCGGCAACGTCAACTGGATGGCGGCGCGCCAGGCCTCGGTGAGCTCCGAGCTGTACGGCAAGGACATCAACCGGCTCTGGCCGATCTCCTACGAAGGCCAGTCGGACACCGCCTGCTTCGACAACGCACTCGAATTCCTGGTGCAGGGCGGCTACTCGCTGCCGCACGCCGTCATGATGATGATTCCGGAGGCGTGGGCCGGCAATCCCTTGATGGATGAGAAGCGCCGCGCCTTCTACGAATATCATGCAGCCCTGATGGAGCCGTGGGACGGCCCCGCCGCGATCGCCTTCACCGACGGCCGCCAGATCGGTGCCACGCTGGACCGCAACGGCCTTCGGCCGGCGCGCTATCTCGTCACCAAGGACGACCGCATCGTGATGGCGTCCGAGATGGGCGTGCTGACGATTCCCGAGGACCAGATCATCACCAAGTGGCGCTTGCAGCCCGGCAAGATGCTGCTGGTCGACCTCGAGCAGGGCCGCCTCATCCCCGACGACGAGATCAAGGCCGAGCTCGCAAGGAGCCATCCCTACACGGAGTGGCTGGAGCGGACCCAGATCGTGCTGGAAGAGCTGCCGAAGGTGCCGACCACCGGCGTGCGCTCCAACCTGTCGCTGCTCGATCGCCAGCAGGCGTTCGGCTACAGCCAGGAAGACATCACCATCCTGATGACGCCGATGGCCTCCACCGGCGAGGAAGCCGCAGGCTCGATGGGCAACGACACGCCGATCTCGGCGCTGTCGGCCAAGGCCAAGCCGCTGTTCACCTACTTCAAGCAGAACTTTGCGCAGGTCACCAATCCGCCGATCGATCCGATCCGCGAGGAGCTGGTGATGAGCCTCGTCTCCATCATCGGACCGCGGCCGAACCTGTTCGACCTGCAAGGCCTAGCCACTACCAAGCGCCTCGAAGCGCGCCAGCCGATCCTGACCGACGCGGACCTCGAAAAGATCCGCTCAATCTCCGAGGTCGCCGAGTCGCACTTCAAGTCGCGCACGCTGGACACCACCTTCCACGCCGGCCTCGGCGCGGCCGGCATGGACCAGGTGCTGGACGAGCTCTGCGCGCGCGCCGAGAGCGCGGTGCGCGAGGGCGTCAACATCATCATCCTGTCCGACCGCATGGTCGGCACCGACCGGGTTCCGATCCCGTCGCTGCTGGCCTGCGCCGCCGTGCATCATCATCTGATCCGCACCGGATTGCGCACTTCGGTCGGCCTCGTCGTCGAATCCGGCGAGCCGCGCGAAGTGCATCACTTCGCCTGTCTCGCCGGCTACGGCGCGGAAGCGATCAATCCGTATCTGGCGTTCGAGACCATCATCGCGATGAAGGACCGCCTGCCCGGCTCGCTCGACGACTACGAGATCGTCAAGCGCTACATCAAGTCGATCGGCAAGGGCCTGCTCAAGGTGATGTCCAAGATGGGCATCTCGACCTACCAGTCCTATTGCGGCGCGCAGATCTTTGACGCCATTGGCCTGAAGGCGGAATTCGTCGGAAAATTCTTCGCGGGCACGCACACCCGCGTCGAGGGCGTCGGTCTTGGCGAGATCGCCGAAGAGGCGGTGCGCCGTCATGCCGACGCGTTCGGCGACGCGCTCGTGTACAAGACCTCGCTCGATGTCGGCGGCGAATATGCCTATCGCAGCCGCGGCGAGGACCATGCATGGACCGCCGAGTCGGTGGGGCTGCTCCAGCACGCCGCGCGCGGCAATTCGCTGGAACGCTACCGCGCCTTCGCGAAGATCCTCAACGAGCAGTCGGAGCGTCTCCTGACGCTGCGCGGCCTGTTCCGGATCAAGAATGCGGACGAAGAGAAGCGCAAGCCGGTACCGCTCGACCAGGTCGAGCCGGCCAAGGACATCGTCAAGCGTTTCGCCACCGGCGCGATGAGCTTCGGCTCGATCTCGCGCGAGGCGCACACCACGCTCGCGATCGCCATGAACCGGATCGGCGGCAAGTCGAACACCGGCGAAGGCGGCGAGGAAGCCGACCGCTTCAAGCCGATGCCGAACGGTGACAGCATGCGCTCGGCAATCAAGCAGGTCGCCTCGGGCCGCTTCGGCGTCACCACGGAGTATCTCGTCAACTCCGACATGATGCAGATCAAGATGGCGCAGGGTGCAAAACCCGGCGAAGGCGGCCAGTTGCCCGGCCACAAGGTCGATGCCACCATCGCAAAGGTCCGGCATTCGACGCCGGGCGTCGGCCTGATCTCGCCGCCACCGCACCACGACATCTACTCGATCGAGGATCTGGCGCAGCTCATCTACGACCTCAAGAACGTCAACCCGGACGGCGCGGTCTCGGTCAAGCTCGTCTCGGAGATCGGCGTCGGAACCGTAGCCGCGGGCGTCGCCAAGGCGCGCGCCGACCATGTCACCATCGCGGGCTTCGAGGGCGGCACCGGCGCTTCGCCGCTGACCTCGATCAAGCACGCCGGCTCGCCGTGGGAGATCGGCCTCGCCGAAACCCACCAGACGCTGGTGCGCGAGCGGCTGCGCAGCCGCATCGTGGTCCAGGTCGACGGCGGTTTCCGCACCGGCCGCGACGTCGTGATCGGCGCGCTGCTCGGCGCCGACGAGTTCGGCTTCGCCACCGCGCCCCTGATCGCGGCCGGCTGCATCATGATGCGCAAGTGCCATCTCAACACCTGCCCGGTCGGCGTCGCGACCCAGGACCCCGTCCTGCGCAAGCGCTTCACCGGCCAGCCCGAGCATGTGATCAACTACTTCTTCTTCGTCGCCGAGGAGGTCCGCGAGATCATGGCCTCGCTCGGCTTCCGCAGCTTCAACGAGATGATCGGCCAGGTGCAGCTGCTCGACCAGACCAAGCTGGTCGCGCACTGGAAGGCCAAGGGGCTCGATTTCTCCAAGCTCTTCGTCAAGCAGAAGGAAGAGAAGGGCCAGAAGATCTATCACTCCGAGCGCCAGAACCATCATCTGGAAGCGGTGCTCGACCGCACGCTGATCGAGCAGGCGACGCCTGCGCTCGACCGCGGTGCGCCGGTGAAGATCGAGGCCAAGATCAACAGCACCAACCGCTCCGCGGGCGCGATGCTGTCGGGTGCGGTCGCCAAGATCTACGGCCATGCCGGCCTGCCGCATGAGACCATCCATGTCAGCCTCAAGGGCACCGCCGGCCAGGCCTTCGGCGCCTGGCTGGCGCAAGGCGTCACCTTCGAGCTCGAAGGCGAAGCCAACGACTATGTCGGCAAGGGCCTCTCGGGCGGCAAGATCATCGTCAAGCCGCCGGCCAACAGCGGCATCGTGCCGGAAGAGAGCATCATCGTCGGCAACACCGTGATGTACGGCGCCATTCAAGGCGAGTGCTACTTCCGAGGCATCGCCGGCGAGCGTTTTGCCGTGCGCAATTCCGGCGCCGTGGCGGTGGTCGAGGGCGCCGGCGACCATTGCTGCGAATACATGACCGGCGGCATCGTGGTCGTGCTCGGCAAGACCGGACGCAACTTCGCGGCCGGCATGTCCGGCGGCATCGCCTATGTGCTGGACGAGACCGGCGACTTCGACAGGCTGTGCAACATGGCGATGGTCGAGCTCGAGCCGGTGCTGTCGGAAGAGCTGATCAACGCCGGCACCTATCACCACTCCGGTGACCTCGAAGCGCACGGCCGGGTCGACGTGTTCAAGGACCTGCTCGCCTCCGACGTCGAGCGGCTGCACGTCCTGATCACGCGCCATGCGAAGGCGACAGGCTCCAGGCGCGCCGCCGACATCCTGGCCAACTGGAAGGACTGGCTGCCAAAATTCCGCAAGGTGATGCCGGTCGAATACCGGCGCGCGCTGCGCGAGATGGCCGCCAACGCGGACGCCGAGCCGAAAATCGCGATCGGGGCGTAAGAAATATCAGCGCCCGTCATTGCGAGCGTAGCGAAGCAATCCAGACTTTCTCCTCGGATGCAGACTGGATTGCTTCGAAGCTCACGCTCCTCGCAATGACGACGAGAGAGAAACACAACGAATTTAAGCGGCAGGGACTTCGGGTTTAATGGGCAAGATCACGGGTTTTCTCGAAATCGAACGGCATGACCGCAAGTACACCCCGGTCGCCGAGCGCGTGAAGCATTTCCACGAGTTCGTCGTTCCCCTCTCCGAGAAGGAAACGCGCGACCAGGCCGCGCGCTGCATGAATTGCGGCATTCCCTATTGCCACGGCACCGGCTCGGTCTCGCCCGGCACGCCCGGCTGCCCGGTCAACAACCAGATCCCGGACTGGAACGACCTCGTCTATCAGGGCAACTGGGAAGAAGCCTCGCGCAATCTGCACTCGACCAACAATTTCCCGGAGTTCACGGGGCGCATCTGCCCGGCGCCGTGTGAGGCGTCCTGCACGCTCAACATCGACGACAACCCCGTCACCATCAAGACCATCGAATGCGCGATCGTCGATCGCGCCTGGGACAATGGCTGGCTGAAGCCCGAAATCGCCGCCCATAAGACCGGCAAGAAGGTCGCGGTGATCGGCTCCGGTCCGGCCGGCATGGCCTGCGCGCAGCAGCTCGCGCGCGCCGGCCACGACGTGCATCTGTTCGAGAAGTTCGCCAAGGCCGGCGGCCTGCTGCGCTACGGCATCCCCGACTTCAAGATGGAGAAGGGCATCATCGACCGCCGCGTCGCGCAGATGGAAGGCGAAGGCGTCACCTTCCATTACAACAGCCATGTCGGCGCCGACGGCAATGTCGACCCACGCGAGATGCTCAACGAGTACGATGCCGTGGCGCTGACCGGCGGCGCCGAAGCCCCGCGCGACCTCCCGATTCCCGGCCGCGACCTTGCCGGCATCCACTATGCCATGGACTTTCTGCCGCAACAGAACCGCCGCGTGTCGGAGGAACCGTTGAACGGCGTCCAGGAGATTTTGGCCGGTGGCAAGCATGTCGTCGTCATCGGCGGCGGCGACACCGGATCCGATTGCATCGGCACCTCGCTGCGCCAGGGCGCGCTCTCCGTGACCCAGCTCGAGATCATGCCCGCCCCGCCGGAGCACGAGAACAAGGGCCTCACCTGGCCGAACTGGCCGCTGAAGATGCGGACGTCCTCCAGCCAGGCCGAAGGCGCGATCCGCGAATTCGCCGTGCTGACGCAGAAGTTCACCGGCGAGAACGGCAAGGTCAAGAAGCTGCACTGCGTGCGCGTCGACGACAAGTTCAAGCCGATCGCCGGCACCGAGTTCGAACTCGACGCCGACCTCGTCCTGCTCGCGATGGGCTTCGTCCATCCCGTGCACGAGGGCCTGCTCAAGATGCTCTCGGTCGAGCTCGACCCCCGCGGCAACGTCAAGGCCAACACGCTGGACTATCAGACCTCACGCCCCAACGTGTTCACCGCCGGCGACATGCGCCGCGGCCAGTCGCTGGTGGTCTGGGCCATCCGCGAGGGCCGGCTGTGTGCCCGGTCGATCGATACGTTCCTGATGGGGAAGACGGATCTGCCGCGGTAGTTGCTTGGCTCGCTGTCAGATTTACAAACGGTGTCATCGCCCGCGAAAGCGGGCGATCCAGTATTCCGAAACAGTTGTGATTTACCGAGAAGCCGCGGCGTACTGGATGCCCCGCCTTCGCGGGGCATGACGGCGGAGTAGATGGCGAGAGCGACGGGGCCTTAGCCCAAGACGTGCGGAAAGTGCTGTGCGTCCCACTCGTCAAGCCGGAACAGCACCTTACCGTATTCGAGAAGCTTGTCGTTCGGCCGATAGGGACGCGCCGAAACTTCGACGTCCGAGGCTACTTCACTGGGCATCAGGTGAAAGTGGTCGTTGGTCTCGCTCAGGGCGAGCAGTTCCTTGACGAGAAGGTCTCGGCCTTCGGGATTGAGCCATAGCTCGAATACTCCAGCCGAGTTGATGTCCAAAGTAATCCGAGCCGCCACGGGGCCTCCCCTCTAATTCTGCAACCTCACCCCGACCATCACCACCGTCGCCTGCGAGCTTGACCCCGGCTGGTTCGAATCCAGGATGTCGTGGCGGAGCGTGCCCTTGATCCAGATGTTGCGGTTGAGCTTGTAGATCAGATTGCTTTCGAACGAGTAGGTCTTGTCGTTACGATTCTGGCCCTGATAGTCGTAGGTGCCGTAGGTGAATTTGCCCACTGCCGTAAGCCAGCGGCGGAAATCGTGATCGACTTCGACCCCGTAGGTGTGCACCAGCACGCCGGAGGAGCCGGGGACGGTGGTCTCGGCGATCTGGGTGTCGGTGGCGAATTTCACCGTGGTGAGGCCGCTTGCACTCCAGATCAGCGAGCCCGAGGTCAGGAAGCCCGCGAGCTGGCTCAGGCGCGGGTCGACATAGTTGCGCGCGGAATAGCCGACCGAGACCTCGCCGATGAGGATCCGCGAGAACTCGAAGGACGTGCCGACCTTGGCGTAGCCGCCGTTCGAATCGCGGAAATAGCCGTTGCGGTCGGCGGCCAGGTCATGGACGCGGGTGTCGCCCTGGATCTCGACGAATGGCTTCAGCCCCGGCTTGAGATCGTAGGAGAAGCGTCCGACGCCGCCATACTGGTTGAAGTCGCGATCGTCGTTGCTGAAGGTCGAGCCGTCGGTCAGTTTTGAGTTGGTGTAGGCGGTGCGATCGACAGTGGCGCCGGCCGCGATCTGGAAGCGGTTGAAGCTCTGGTCGAAGCCGACGGTCGTGCCATAGGCGGCATAAACAGGATATTTTTGCAGGCCGGCCTGCACGTTCGGGCTGCCGGGATTGTCGGTGGCGAGCCGCAGGCGCAGCTGCGTGGTCAGCTTGAGATCGCGATTGACGTCGAGGCGGCCGTCGACATGGCCGTTGAAGTCGGGGCGGTCGACCTCGACCGGCGAAGGCGAGGCAAAGCCGTCGATCGTCGCCGGCATGTTGTTGGTGTAGCCCGAGAACGAGCCGCGCAGATCCGCGACCAGCGCGTGGCGCTCCCAATCGGACGCCACGAGGAGATCGGGTGCAACCACATAGGCCGGCGAGCCGACCGGCTTGTTCAGACGCGCCGGATTGGTGTCGTAACCGGTGGAGAGCTCGAGCCCGCCCTTGATCAGGAAACTGCCGGCATAGTCGCCGACCGCGCCGAACGCATCGTCATCGGCCTTGAGGCGGCGGCGTAGCGGCTGGCCGGGCACGGTGCCCGCCATCGCCGCCGGCACGGGCGCCTTGTTGGCGGAGGCGGACGGGGGCGGCGCGATCTTCGGCGAACCGAGCGTGGATGGCGGCGGCGTAGTGGTCGGCGCCCGCGAGCCGGGACCAGCAGGGCGCTTCGGCTTGGGCTGACCCGGATAGAACTTCGGCTGCTGCCGCTTGCGGTTCAGCGAGTCGTAGCCGGAGCTGCTCGCACCGTTGGCGGCCGGCAGGCCATAGGTCGGGACCTGGCTGGTCGCGTTTTGGTTCGTCGGGTTCTGCCATGGGCGCGCCGGCGTCTGCTGGCGCTTGCGAAAGTCGGAGTTGGGATCGGGCAGCGCCGGCAGCGCATCCGACGGTGCCTGCGGAACGCCCGCGGTGCGGCGCGTCGGCAGCGTGTCGGGCGAAGCGAAGCCACCGCGGTTGGGACTGAACAGGTCGGGGGTGAGGCTCTGGGCGGCCACGGGGGCGCTTCCGAGGACCGTCAGCGCAAAGCACGGCAAAGCCGCGCGCAGGAAATGCGCGCGTTTGCTCCGGCTCGTGCCTGGAGACGACCCCACGATGGAAGAACTCCAACGAAATCAAACACTTTCGCGATTGTCCCCACCGATCGGCGGGAACTATCGTTAATGGAGTTAAAACAATTATGGTTAACGACCGGTTGAGGGTCGGGTCGGGCTCGTCGCCTCGAAGGCCGCGGCGTGTTAAGCAGGCGCCAACGGGCGAAGGCCCCTCCTCCTGGACCAGAACATGCCGAGTTCGAAACCGCTGATGACCCAATCATCCGGCCCCATTCCCGACAGCGTCGAATCCGCACTCCGCACGCTGGAAACGGAGAGCGGCGGTATCAACGCGCTCGCCGCCGCCCTGCGCGGCCCGCTTGGCGCGAGCTTCGCCCAGGCGGTCGATCTGATCCGCAACGCGAAGGGCCGCGTCATCGTCACCGGGCTCGGCAAGTCGGGCCATATGGGCCGCAAGATCGCGGCAACGTTGGCCTCGACCGGCACGCCCGCCTTCTTCGTGCACACCGCCGAAGCCGCCCATGGCGACCTCGGCATGATTACCACCGACGACGTCATCATGGCGCTGTCCTGGTCCGGCGAGCAGCCGGAGATGAAGACTCTCGTGAACTATTCCGCAAGATTCGCAATCCCGATGATCGCGGTGACGTCGAACGCGGCATCCTCGCTGGGACAAGCGGCCGACGTCGTGATCGAGCTGCCGAAGGCGCGCGAGGCCTGCCCGCACAATCTGGCGCCGACCACCTCGACCCTGATGCAGGCCGCGATAGGCGATGCGCTTGCGATCGCGCTGCTCGAAGGCCGCGGCTTCACCGCGCTGGAGTTCGCGCATTTCCACCCCGGCGGCAAGTTAGGGGCGATGCTGAAATTCGTCCGCGACTACATGCGCACCGGTGCGGAAATCCCGGTCAAGCCGCTCGGCACCAAGATGTCGGACGCGGTGATGGAGATGTCCGCCAAGGGTTTGGGGTGCGTCTGCATCGTCAACGAGGCGAACGAGGCTCTCGGCATCATCACCGACGGCGATCTGCGCCGCCACATGCGGCCCGACCTGCTGACGGCGTCGGTCGACGACGTCATGACCAGGCAGCCGAAAACCGTACCGCCCTCGATGCTGGCCACCGAGATGATCGAGGTGCTCAACACCCGCAAGATCACGACGCTGGTCGTGACCGAGGCGGACAAGGTGGTGGGCATCGTGCACCTGCACGATCTGCTGCGGGCAGGCGTGGCGTAGGGAGCCACTCACCGTCATTGCGAGCGCAGCGAAACATCCAGAGTGCCACCGCGGAAAGACTCTGGATTGCTTCGCTACGCTCGCAACGACGGCGGCTAGAGCGGCGCAGGAAATCTTGCCGCCGTCTCCTCCAGCGGCAACCGCAGTCCGTTCGCCAGATACGAGACCGTGCGGTAGAAGCCGCACAGCAGCATGATCTCCAGGATCTGCGCCTCGTCGTAATGCGCCGACAGCGCAGCGAACTCAGCGTCGTCAAACGTCGCGCTGTGATGCAGCGCGTCGACGGCGGCGATCAGCGTCTGCTCGGCCGGGGACCAGCACGACGACGCCGCATCACCCTGCACGGTGGCGCGCACTTCCTCCTCGGTGAGTTTCGCCGGCCCGGCAAAGACCGCGACATGCACGCCCCATTCATATTCGCATTTGTTCAGCGCGCAGGTGCGGTCGATCACGATCTCGCGCTGGCGCAGCGACAGCGGTCCGGGATCGAGCAAGCCGCCGGCGCGAAACTTGTCCCAGGCGCGGGTGTGGCCCGCCATGACCCGGAACAGCAGCAGTGGCGGCGCGCCGCGCATGATGCGGTCGAACTGGGCCTGGATCTCCGGGGGATAAGGCGGGGTGAGCGGGGCAATGCGCGCTGTGACCGGGGACATTGGCCGCCTCTCTTGCTACATTTAACGTAGCATGAAGCTACACTATTTGTAGCACCGCGCAAGGGGGCGACGATGGCGAAACAGACCACTTCGAGATCGCGCGGCGTCCGTGGCCCGCGCAGCGGGCGGCCGATCATGGTGCTGCTCGACCTCCTCGGACGACGCTGGAGCCTGCGAATCCTGTGGGAGCTGCGCGACGCCCCCCTCACCTCGCGCGCATTGCGCACCGCCTGCGACGAGGCCTCGCCGACGGTGCTGCAGGCGCGGCTGGACGATTTGCGCGAGGCCGGGTTCGTGGAGCTCGGCGAAGCCGGCGGTTACGCGCTGACGGCGCTCGGGCGGGACTTGTGCGAGACGTTCATGCCGCTGCATAGGTTTGCGGAGCGGTGGCGCAGCAAGAGCGGCGCGTAAGTCTGGCGATGCCGTCCCGACTAGCTCGTCATTGCGAGCGAAGCGAAGCAATCCAGAATCTTTCCACCGGCAGCAGTCTGGATTGCTTCGCTGCGCTCGCAATGACGGTGGACTAAGCCGCCGCCACCGTCAGATTCGCGCCGTCCACTTGCACCACCTTCACACGCGTGCCCGCCGGCGTATCGGGACCTGCGACGCGCCAGACGGTGTCGCCGATGCGCATGGTGCCGTTGCCGTCGACGATCGGCTTCTCCAGCGTGAACTCGCGGCCGAGCAGCGCATCCGCGCGCTTGTTGAGGAAGGGGCTGGCGGCAATTGCATCCGGCTTCGGCCGGGCGAGCCGACGCCAAACCGGCACGGCGGCGGCGGCGAAGATCGCGAACATCACGAGCTGGATCTGCCAGGATATCGCCACTCCGAACGAGATCAGCCCGACCAGCAGCGCGGCGAGCCCGAGCCAGAACAGGAAGACTCCCGGCGCCAGCACCTCCAGCGCCATCAGGATGAAGCCGAAGATCAGCCAGTTCCAGGTGCCGAGCGATACGAACATGTCGGTCATGACACGACCTCTTTGAAATGGCGCATGCCCTTGTCGGAAAACCGGTGTCCACTTTTCCGGGGCATGCGCTTTACCCCTGCCGCGGCGGCACCGCCGGGGGCGTGCTCCCAGTCGTCGGCACCGAACCGCGACGAGCGGCGGCAGCGGCGGATGCAGCACTCTCGCCGAACGTCGCCTTGGCGATCTCGCCGATGCCGGCGAGCGAGCCGAGCATGCTGGTGGCCTCGATCGGCAGCATGATGATCTTCTGGTTCGGCGAGTCCGCAAACTGCCCGAACGCCTTGATATATTTGTCGGCGATAAAGTAGTTCAGCGCCGCGACGTCGCCCTTGGCAATGGCTTCACTGACCATCTGCGTCGCCTTGGCCTCAGCTTCCGCCGACCGCTCGCGTGCTTCGGCGTCGCGGAAGGCGGCCTCGCGGCGACCTTCCGCCTGGAGGATCTGGCCCTGCTTGGCACCCTCTGCGCGCAGGATCTCGGACTGGCGTGCACCTTCGGCCTGAAGGATGTCGGCGCGTTTGACGCGCTCGGCCTTCATCTGTCGGCCCATGGCTTCGACGAGGTCCGCCGGCGGCACAATGTCCTTGATCTCGATACGATTGACCTTGAGGCCCCAGGGCGAGACGGCGGCATCGACTACACGCAGCAGGCGCTCGTTGATTTCGTCGCGGTGCGACAACACCTGGTCGAGATCCATCGAGCCCATCACCGAACGGATGTTGGTCATGGTCAGCACGGTGACGGCTTGGGTCAGGTTAGAGACCTCGTAGCTCGCCTTGGCGGCATCGAACACCTGAAAGAAGGCGACGCCGTCGACCGTCACGGTGGCGTTGTCCTTGGTGATCACCTCCTGCTCGGGAATGTCGATCACCTGCTCCATCATGTTGATCTTGCGTCCGACGCGATCGAAATAGGGCACGATCAGATTGAGCCCGGGGCTCAGCGTCTGGGTGTATTTGCCGAACCGCTCGATGGTCCAGTCATAGCCCTGCGGCACCGTCTTCACGCCGGCCACCAGCGTGACGATGACGAGCAAGACCAGAACAATCGCGAAAATGTCGAAACCGCTCATATTTCCTCCAAGGCGGAAAAGATTGGCGGGAAAAGGCCTTTTCCGCGCTGTCATTGGTCGGGATCACGACCCCAAGGGTTCAGTAAAGTATTCAGTAAAGAGTTCAGAAGGATTCAAGGCTCAGCGGTCGTGCCTGATTTCGGCATCGGTAGGATTCTACACAAGACACCGGGAGAGGGAATGGTCGCGATTATGTATTTGCGAGGCGCTCTTGAAAGCGTGCTGGCGCACACCTAGCGACGACGTTAACGAATCCGGCGGTCGCAGCCAAATCCTACTCGATGACCTCGTTCGCGGTTGCGAGCAGGCTTGGCGGAAGCGTGACGCCGATCGCCTTGGCCGTCTTCAAGTTGATCGCCAGCTCGAACGTGGTCGGATTCTGGACCGGCAAGTCGGCCGCTCGCGCACCCTTCAGGATGCGATCGATATAGGTGGCGGCGCGGCGGAGCTGCTCGGCGCTGTCGGTGCTGTAGGACATCAAGCCACCCTCGTCGACGAAGGTCCGGCTCCAGAACACCGCCGGCACGCGCGCTTCATTGATGGCTGCCAGGAGAAGCGCACGGTTGGACATGGTGAAGAAATCCGGCAGCACCAGCAGGCCGCCGTCTTTCCGCAAGGCCAGGGCGGCGATCGAGGCCGTGTCATGGACCGGCGCGGGCACCACCGTCACATCGAGCGCGCGGCCGGCGTCTTCGATCGTCCGCAGCATCAGCGGCGCGAACGGCGCGGTGGCGGGATTGTAGACGACGGAAACGCGTGACGGCTTTGGCACGACCTGCGTAAGCATCTCCAGCCATTTGCCGGCCAGCGGGCCGTCGTAATCGGTGAAGCCGGTGATATTGCCGCCGGGATGGGCGAGATTCTGGACAAAGCCCTGGCTGACAGGATCGGTGACGACGGCGAAAACGATCGGGATCGTCGTCGTGCGCTGGCGCAGCTCCTCCACTGAGGGCGTGCCGACCGCAAGCAGGATGTCGGGCTTGAGCGCCACGAGTTCGTCGGCGAGTTGCGCGATCCGCGCGCGGTCGCCGCCGCCGTTGCGCCAATCGATCTCAAGGCTGCCGTCCTCCTTCCAGCCATGGCCGGCAAGCGCCTCGACCAGGACCGCGCTACGCGTCTGCCCGATCGCATCGTCCGCCGCAGTGACCGAGAGCACGCCGAGCCGGCGCGTCGCATTCGCTTGCGCCAGCACCGAGGCCGGCAGCATCGTGGTCACCCCAAGAAGCGCCAGAACCTCGCGGCGGTTCATGGGGCGCTCCTCGGATCCAGGCTCACTATATCCAGCCCTGGAGCTCGCGCAGCACCAGCGTTCGGATCACATCCATGCCGGGGTCGCTGTCGTTGAGGCAGGGGATCGCGGAAAACTGCTCCCCGCCATTGTGCTTGAAGATCTCGGCATTCTCCTGCGCGATCTCCTCCAGCGTCTCCAGGCAGTCGGCGGAAAAACCCGGCGTGATCACCGCGATACGGCGCACGCCCTCTTTCGCCAGACGCTCCATGGTCTTGTCAGTGTAGGGCTGCAGCCACTCGTCGAATCCGAAGCGCGACTGGAAGGTCAGCAGCAGCTTTGTCTCGTCCATGCCGAGCCGGCGCCGCAGCGCCTCGGTGGTCGCCACACATTGGTCCTGATAGGGGTCGCCCTTGTCGACATAGGCCTTCGGCATGCCGTGGAAGGAGGCGACGATCAGCTCTGGCTTGAACGACAGGCTCACCAGATGCGTCTCGATCGAGGTGGCGAGCGCCTCGATATAGGCTTCGTCCTCGTAGTAAGACGGCGTCACCCGCAGCGTCGGCTGCGCGCGCAGCCGCGCAAGCACGCGAAACACCTCATCGCAGACGGTGGCCGACGTCGCGGCGGAATATTGCGGATAGAGGGGGACGGCAAGAATGCGATCGCAGCCCTTCGCAATCAGCGCATCGACGCCCGACTTGATCGAGGGATTGCCGTAGCGCATAGCCCATTCCACCGTGACCTGGTCGCGGTCCGACAGCATGGCTCCGAGCTTGTCGCTCTGCGAGCGCGTGATGGTCTTGAGCGGCGACTCGTTCTTCTCGGTGTTCCAGATCTTGAGATAATCGCGCGCCTTGGCGCGGGGGCGGGTGCGCAGGATGATGCCGTTCAGCACCAGCTTCCAGATCAAGCCCTGATCCTCGATGACGCGGGCGTCCGAGAGGAACTCCTTCAGATAGACCCGCACGCCGCGCGCGTCGGCGGTATCGGGCGTGCCGAGATTGACCAGGAGTACGCCGACGCGCGGCTGGCCGGACTGAGGCAGCGGCTTCGTGGTCTTGAGAGGGGCTAGGGTTGTCATGCTCGTTGGGTCGCGCGTTGCCCCGAGCTTGTCAAGATCAGGCCGGTTTCGCTAGGGTCGCACCGAGGCGGGGGAGGAAAGATGACACTCGCGGAATGGTGCGTCTCCGGAGCGTTGCTGCTCTATTTGGTGACGATCGTCTCGGTCAAATGGATCAGGTTTCGCGGGTTCGACAATTCACGCCCGCGCGATCCCGCCTTCTACGAAGAGGCCATCGCGCAGCGCGCGCTCGGCGCCCACCAGAATGGTATCGAGACCTTTCCGTTCTTCGCCTTCGCGGTGCTGCTGGCCGAATTCCGGGACTCGCCGCAGCGGATGATCGACGAGCTCGCGGTGCTGTTCCTGATCGTACGGATCGCCTATGTGCTGACCTATCTCGGGAACCGCCCGACGCTGCGCTCCATCCTCTGGAGCATCGGCTTTGCGATCAATCTCGGGATCTTCTTCATGCCGGCGTTGAAGCAGTTCTTGCCGGTGTGACTCTCCCTTTGTGGGAGAAGGTGGCGCGAAGCGCCGGATGAGGGGTTCTATCGGCGAACGCAGCTGCAAGAGGATCGCTCGCGGAGACAACCCCTCACCCGTCTCGCCGCTACGCGGCGAGCCACCCTCGCCCACAAGGGGAGAGGGAAAAACTCAGAAACACGTCGTCCGTTCGGCCGCGATGTAACCCAACAACAGGCCTGCACCGAACAGCAGCACGAGGCCGGCGGCGGCGAATTCGATGCCGCGCATGAACAGCGCGCCGTTGCCGTCGCGTCCGGCGCTCAGGCGGGCGGCGATGTCCTTGGCGGAGACGGCGACCACGGCAATGACCGCGACGGTGATCGCGGTGCCGAGCCCCATCAGCAGAGTTGCGGCGATGCCGGCCCAGAACAGGCCTTGGGCCAACGCGAACACCAGCACCAGGATCGCGCCCGAACAGGGACGGATGCCGACGGTCAGGATCGAGGTAAAGCCGCGTCCCCAGCCTCCGAGGCCGGCGAGCTCGCTCGGCATGGGGCCGTGGGAATGGCCGCAATGCTCGTCATGGACGTGGTGATGCGCGTGGTGATGATGGGCGTGCGCATGATCGTGACGATGATGATCATGCGCATCATGATGGTGGTGACCGTGATCATGATGGTCATGCGGCACGCCCGCGATCGCCGACACCGGCTGAACCGCCTGCAGCGCACGGATGAAGGTGCGGCCCTTGACCCAGACCAGGCGCAGGCCGAAAAGCGCGATCAGGGCGTAGCTTGCGATCTCGATCGCGCCTTCCGCCTTGCACATGGTCCTGGCGGTCGCATTCAGCACCCAGGCCGAGATACCGACGATCAGGATCGCCACCAGCGACTGCATCAACGCGGATGCAAACGACAGCACGATGCCGCGCCTGACAGTCTCGCGATTGGCGACGAGATAGGAGGCGATCACCGCCTTGCCGTGGCCGGGCCCTGCGGCGTGGAAGATGCCGTAGGCAAAGGAGATGACGAGCAGCGTCCACACCGCCGAGCCGTCGGACTTGGCGGCGCGAATGGTCGCCGACATCTGGCGATAAAATTCCGATTGTTTTGCCAAGAGCCAGCCGATGAGGCCACTGGCCTCAGGCTCAGCCGCCCGCGCGGGTCTTGGTGCGCCAAACGGGTTCTGCGCGACGAGTTCGTGGAGGGCCGCGTCGGCCACGCCCGCAACCAGCAGAACGGCGGCACAGGTGAGCAGCCCACGTGCGAGCGGGGAGAGTTTCGACTTCAAGGGCAATCCACCGTGATCTTGTTGGCGAACATCATGCCGAAATTGGAGTTCTCGCCGTTCATGAAGGTCTGCTCGTTGAGCTTCTGCGCACTCGCGGTGCCGTCGCTCGGCCGCTCAAGTTTCATCTGGCAGCCGGCGGGCGCGCCGACCAGCTTGATCGGGTTGTCCTTGGCCATCTGGAAGTCAATGAAGAAGGAGCGGTCGAACACTTCGAGCATCAATTGCTTGGACCTGACCGGATTCTTCAGCGGCAGCGTGAAGTGCAGGGTCAGGACCGTATCCTTGTAGTCGAGGAAGTAGTCGACCGGCTCCTGGAATCGCTCCTTCTTGCCGTCGGCTCGCGCGAAGGTGAAGTAGGCATATTCCTTCAGCGACTCGACATTGGTCTGCGCCAGCGGTCCGAGCTCCTCGCGGGTATAGACGCCCTTGGTCTTGCTCTCGAGCCCCTGCACGGCATAGGCCGAGAACATGTCGTCAAACGTCCAGGCGTGGCGCACGCCGGTGATGGTGCCGTCCGCGGCATAGAGCAACTCGCTGGTCGCGGTGATCCAGACATGCGGGTGCGCCTGCGCCGCCCCGGCCACAAAGGTGAGGCCAGCGGCGAGCAGCAGCCCGAGCAGGGCGCGCACGCCCATCAGGCCGCCTTCGGGGCGTCAAGCAGACCTCGGCGACGCAGCAGCGCATCGGGCTCCGGCGGGCGGCCGCGGAAGGCCTCATAGGCGGCTTCCGGATCGACCGATCCGCCGCTCGAGTAGATGTCGTCGTGCAGGCGTTTTGCGACGGCGGGATCGAAGATGTCGCCGGCTTCCTCGAATGCGCCGAAGGCGTCGGCGTCCATCACCTCCGACCACATGTAGCTGTAATAGCCGGCGGCATAATGATCGCCGGTGAAGATGTGACCGAATTGCGTCGGACGGTGACGCAGCGAGATCTCCTCGGGCATGCCGATCTTCTCCAGCTCGCGTCTCTCGAAGGCGCGGACGTCCTGCGCGGCGGAGGCCGGCTGGGTGTGGAATTCGAGATCGATCAGCGCCGAGGAGACGAACTCGACCGTGGCGAAACCCTGGTTGAATTTTCGCGCGGCCAGGAACCGTTGCAGCAGATCGTCCGGCAGCGGCTCGCCGGTCTGGTAGTGGCGGGCAAACTTTTGCAGCACCTCGGGCCGCTCCTGCCAATGCTCGTACAGCTGGGAGGGCAATTCGACGAAGTCGGTGAACACGGAGGTGCCCGACAGCGACGGATAGGTCACGTTGGAGAGCATGCCGTGCAGGCCATGGCCGAACTCGTGGAACAGGGTGCGGGCATCGTCGGGCGACAGCAGCGAGGGTTCCCCGTCCGCGCCCTTGGAGAAGTTGCAGATGTTGAGGATCAGCGGCGCGACCTCGCCGTCGAGCTTCTGCTGGTCGCGCAGCGAGGTCATCCAGGCGCCGGAGCGCTTCGACGGCCGGGCGAAGTAATCGCCATAGAACAGCGCCTTGTGCTTGCCGTCCCGCCCCTTCATCTCCCAGACCCGGACGTCCGGATGCCAGACCGGCACGTTCTTGCGCTCCTCGAAAGTGACGCCGAACAGGCGCGTGGCACAGTCGAAGGCGGCGGCGATCATGTGATCGAGCGCGAGATACGGCTTGATCGCGGCGTCGTCGAAATTGGCGCGCTGAAGGCGCAGCTTTTCGGCATAGAAGCGCCAGTCCCAGGGGGCGAGCTTGAAATTGCCGCCCTCCTCCGTGATCAGCGCCTGCATGTCGTCGCGGTCGGCGAGCGCCCGCGCCCGGGCCGGCTTCCAGACCCGCTCCAGAAGGCCGCGCACCGCTTCCGGCGTCTTGGCCATGGAATCCTCGAGCCGGTAGGCCGCGAAGGTCGGATAACCCAGGAGATTGGCGCTCTCCTCGCGCAGCTTCAGGACCTCGACGATGGTCGCGTTGTTGTCGTTGGCATTGCCGTTGTCGCCCCGCGCGGTGAAGGCCTTGTAGACCTTCTCGCGCAGGTCACGCCGGGCCGAGCTCTTCAGGAACTGTTCGACCGAGGAGCGCGACAGGGTGACGATGGCCTTGCCGGCCATGCCGCGTTCTTCCGCCGCAGCCTTGGCGCTGGCGACAAAACTCTCCGGCAGGCCCTGGCGGTCGGCTTCGCCGAGCTCCATGAACCATTCCTGCTCGTCGCCGAGCAGATGATGACTGAAGCTGGTGCCGAGCTGGGCGAGTCTCTCGTTGATCTCCGCCATCCGCGTCTTGGCCTCTTCGGAGAGGCCGGCGCCGGAGCGGTGGAAGCGGGTGTAGGTGCGCTCGAGCAGGCGGAGCTGTTCCGGTGTCAGACCGAGATTGGCGCGGTTCTCGTGTAGCTGGGCAATGCGGCCAAACAGCACGGCGTTCATCATGATCGGATTCCAGTGCCGCGCCATCCGCAAGGAAACCTCCTTGTCGATCTCCAGAATGGCCGGGTTGGAATGCGCCGAGACGAGGTCGTAGAAGACCGACGCGACCTTGCTGAGCAGCTTGCCCGAGCGCTCCAGCGCCGTGATGGTGTTGGCGAAGTCGGGCGCGGTCGGGTCGTTGGTGATCGCTGCGATCTCGGCGGAGTGGTCGGCGAAGGCCTGCTCGAAGGCCGGGAGGAAGTGCTCCGGCTTGATTTCGTCGAAGGGCGGGGTCGCAAACGGCGTCACCCACGCCTTCAGCAGCGGGTTGGTCTCGGAGTCCGTAGTTTGGCGGGGTTCTGACATTACAAGTCCCGATTTGTGGCTCGATTGTTGCGGCCAGCTATAGCACGCGATAGGGCTTTTTTGGGCCGTTTGCCCTTGCTCCCGGCTGCCTTTTCGGTGAGATTGCGGCCCTCCAAGCCTAGGACCCCTGAGCTCATGAACGCGACCTCCTCGTCTTCCCGTCGGATCGTCTGGCCGAGCGTCATCACCGTCGTCAGCGCCGCCATCCTGATCGGCGCCGAGGTGTTCGGCGCGGCGTTTGCCGGCGGCTGGGCGCTCGCGATCCTGTTCGGGCTGGGCGAGCAAGGCACGCACATCCTTCAGGCCACGCTGTTTGCGCTCGGCGTGCTCGTGATGACGGCCTTCATCCGCGCCGCTCAACGCGTCGAGCCGTTCACGAAGCGCGGCTGAAGCGCGGACGCTCGCGAGTGACGCGCGCCGCGCAGAAAACTTAACGCGCGTTCATCTTTCGCGTCGCGCGCGCAACACTGCGCAAGCAGATGTTAGGCAATTCTGTTCGCAGCCTAAAAAATCTCTTGCGAAGCAGAGTCAAAACACTTATGTGCGGATTGCCCAATTTCGCACGTGCCTGTGGTCGTGTGTCAGTCGGTAGGTATCCGGACAAGAGGCCGGACAGCCGCCAAGGGGTGAAGAAGCCGAGGGGCTCTTCGGAAGTGTGGAAGTCGGAAGGCTCATCGCCGGAAGACGAAAGCAAACCCGGAGCGTCCAGCATCTCTCTCAAAGAGATGCCTTGTCGAAGGTGACTTTGCTCTTTGCAACCGTGACTGGCAGCCGGAGGCGAACCGGCGCACCCCGCTCTCAACGGGGGACGCGACTTAAAGCAACGACGGATCGGGCTTTTTTGGTCTCTACCGGCAGTCCAACGCCGGCGCGGGCTACTGAAAAGGCTTGTCCTTCATTGCCAGGTGTGCGGGCGGGAACATTCCCAACCAATCCACGGCAGCACAGTCTGATGTGAGTCTTTGGCTCGTCGCGCCTCCATCGCGCGATCTGGCCGGAGCGCTCTTATCCGACGTCATTTTTTGAACGGATCCCCGTCGCTGGGCCGTTTGGGAGAGTGCTATGACCGACCGTATCCAGGAATTCCTGCGCAACCGCCGCAGCGAGGGCCTCGACACCGAGCCGTGCCTCGTCGTCGACCTCGAAGTCGTGCGCGACAATTACCAGACCTTTGCCAAGGCGCTGCCCGACAGCCGCGTGTTCTATGCCGTCAAGGCGAACCCGGCGCCGGAAGTGCTGGCTTTGCTCGCCTCCATGGGCTCCTGCTTCGACACCGCGACGGTCGCCGAGATCGAGATGGCGCTGGCCGCCGGTGCGACGCCCGACCGCATCTCCTTCGGCAACACGATCAAGAAGGAGCGCGACATCGCGCGCGCCTTCGCGCTCGGCATTCGGCTGTTCGCGGTCGATTGCGCCGCCGAAGTCGAGAAGGTCGCCCGTGCCGCGCCCGGCGCAAAGGTGTTCTGCCGCATCCTCTATGACTGCGCCGGCGCCGAATGGCCGCTGTCGCGCAAGTTCGGCTGCGACCCGGAGATGGCCGTCGACGTGCTCGACGTTGCCAAGCGTCTGGGCCTGGAGCCGTGCGGCATCTCCTTCCATGTCGGCTCGCAGCAGCGCAAGGTGAAGGCGTGGGACCGTGCGCTGGCAATGGCCTCGCAGGTGTTCCGCGACTGCGCCGAGCGCGGCATCAACCTGACCATGGTCAACATGGGCGGCGGTTTCCCGACCAAGTACCTGAAGGACGTACCGCCGGTGGTGACCTACGGGCGCTCGATCTTCCGCGCGCTGCGCAAGCACTTCGGCAACCAGATTCCGGAGACCATCATCGAGCCGGGCCGCGGCATGGTGGGCAACGCCGGCATCATCGAGTCCGAAGTCGTGCTCATCTCGAAGAAGAGCGACGAGGACGAGGTGCGCTGGGTCTATCTGGACATCGGCAAGTTCGGCGGTCTCGCCGAGACCATGGACGAGTCGATCCGTTACGCCATCCGCACCCCGCATGACGGCGCGGACATGACGCCGTGCGTGCTCGCGGGCCCGACCTGTGACAGCGCCGACGTGCTGTACGAGAAGAACCCGTATCCGCTTCCGGTGACGCTCGAGATCGGCGACAAGCTGCTGATCGAAGGCACCGGGGCCTATACGTCGACCTACTCGGCGGTGGCTTTCAACGGCATCCCGCCGCTGAAAACCTACCACATCTGATCCGCCTCGCGTCTGAGGCCTGACGAACCCGGGAACCGGCTTGCCGGCTCCCTCCCTGACATTTCGATTTCTGACGACGCCTTGAACCGGCGTGCTTTGCGCACGTCAGTTTCAAGCGGGGACTGACGCGCCATGACTGCTCTTCGGAAGACACAAATTGACCCCACTTCGAAAGCCGCTCCGTTCGCGATCCGTGCGGAGCGTGCTGTCGACGTTGCGATGCGTGAAGCGCTGCTCGATGCGTCCTTTGGCGAGAACCGCCATGGCCGTACCTGTCAGCGCCTGCGTGACGGACGCGCCCCCGCTGCCGGCCTTGCGCTGGCCGCGATGCGCGAGGGGAAGCTCGTGGGAACCGTGCGGCTGTGGCACGTCAGCGCCGGAGGCAGGCCCGCTCTGGTCCTCGGACCGCTGGCGGTGGACCCTGCCTGCCGCGAGCTCGGGATCGGCGCCGCGCTGATGCAACAAGCGCTGGCTGCCGCCCGGGCGCGCGGGCATGCCGCCGTGATCCTGCTCGGCGATGCCCCCTATTACGCCCGCTTCGGCTTCTCGGCCGCCAACACCGGCGAGCTGTCGCTGCCCGGTCCGTTCGAGCGCGACCGCCTGCTGGCGATCGAATTCACGACAGGCGCGCTGGACGGCGCCGCCGGGATGATCGTCCCGACTGGTGCGGCCCTGCCCAAACGGAGGGTAGTTCGCGCCCTCCAGGCGCGCGCGGCTTAAGGGATCGCCATGATGGCGACGACCTAGCCGCGTTAAGCGGCAACGCCCGGCTGTGCCTGCGTTAAGCTCCATTCCTTTGGGGTTGCGCAGGCCGGCAAATTGCGTAAACCCCACGAAATTCCTCTTCAGTCGAGGCCTACGACCATGTCCCGCCGCCTGATTTCCACCGGCTCCCCGTTCGAGAAGACCGCCGGCTACAGCCGCGCCGTGATCGACGGCGAGTTCGCCTTCGTCGCGGGTACCACCGGCTACGACTACACCACCATGACGATGCCGGCCGATGTCACGAGCCAGTCACGCAACTGCTTCAAGACCATCGAAGCTGCCCTGAAGGAGGGCGGCTTCGAGATGGCCGACATTGTCCGCGTCACCTATTACCTCACCGACGCCAAGAACGCAGACGCGCATTTCGCGGTCTGCGGCGAAGTCCTCGGCGAGATCCGCCCGGCCGCCACGCTTCTCGTCGTCTCGGCGCTCTACAAGCCCGAGATGAAAGTCGAGATCGAAGCCACTGCCAAGCGCCGCAGCACCTGAGCCATCCCTCACCATTTGCTCGCCAGCACGTTCCGGAGAAACCATCCTATGAGCCCCGCCTCGCAGATCTACGCGAAGATCACTGGCCCCATCGTCATGGTCGGCTTCGGCTCCATCGGCAAAGGCACGCTGCCGCTGATCGAGCGGCATCTCGATTACGACAAATCGCGCATCACCGTGATCGATCCCAAGGACGAGGGTCGCAAGGCGCATTGCGAGAAGCACAATGTGCGCTTCATCCAGAAGGGTGTGACCAAGGACAATTACCGCGAGTTGCTGACCCCGCTGCTCACCGAAGGCGGCGGCCAGGGCTTTTGCGTCAATCTCTCGGTCGACACCGGCTCCACCGACATCATGGAGCTCTGCAACGAGCTCGGCGCTCTCTATATCGACACCGTCAACGAGCCCTGGCTCGGCTTCTATTTCGATTCGTCGAAGGGCCCGGAGGCGCGCTCCAACTACGCCCTTCGCGAAGCGACGCTGGCCGCCAAGAAGGCGCGCCCCGCGGGGTCGACGACGGCCGTCTCCTGCTGTGGCGCCAATCCCGGCATGGTCTCGTTTTTCGTCAAGCAGGCGTTGCTCAACGTCGCCGCCGATCTGAAGCTCAATGCCCCCAAGCCGAAGACCAAAGCCGAATGGGCGGACTTGATGCGACAGGCCGGTATCAAGGGCATCCATATCGCCGAACGCGACACCCAGCGCTCCAAGAAGCCGAAAGAGCCCGATGTCTTCGTCAACACCTGGTCGGTGGAAGGTTTCCTGTCGGAAGGCGTGCAGCCCTCCGAGCTCGGCTGGGGCACCCACGAAAAATGGATGCCCGAGAATGCGCGGACTCACGAAGCCGGCTGCGGCGCTGCCATCTATCTGATGCAGCCCGGCGCCAACACGCGCGTGCGCACCTGGTGCCCGACCCGCGGCGCGCAATATGGCTTCCTCGTCACCCACAACGAGTCGATCTCGATTGCCGACTATTTCACCGTGCGCGACGCATCGGGCACGGCGGTCTATCGGCCGACCTGCCACTACGCCTATCATCCGGCTGACGATGCCGTGCTGTCGCTGCATGAAATGTTCGGCCGCGCCGCGAAGATGCAGGAAAAGCACCACATCCTCGACGAGAACGAAATCGTCGACGGCATCGACGAACTCGGCGTGCTGCTGTTCGGCCATGACAACAATGCCTACTGGTACGGCTCGCAGCTCTCGATCGAAGAGACCCGCAAGCTCGCGCCCTATCAGAACGCCACCGGTCTGCAAGTGACCTCCGCCGTGCTCGGCGGCATGGTGTGGGCGCTAGAAAACCCGAACGAGGGCATCGTCGAAGCCGACGAGATGGATTTCGATCGTCTGCTGGAAATTCAGCTGCCGTATCTCGGCCCGGTGAAGGGTTTTTATACCGACTGGACGCCGCTGACGGATCGTCCGGGACTGTTCCCGGAGGACATCGACACGAGCGATCCCTGGCAGTTCCGGAATGTTCTGGTGCGGTGAGGCGGCGTCGCGCCACGGCCACTGCTGTCATGCCCCGCGACCCGGCTACGCCAAGGCTTAGCCGAGGTTGAGGTCCAGGCGCGCCGAAGCTTTAGCGTAAGCGGCAGGCGGGGCATCCAGTACGCCGCAGCATCTCCGTATCCACGCACAGCCTCTGGAATACTGGATCGTCCGCCTTCGCGGACGATGACAGCACCCGCGTAGATGCAGAACCTACTTCCTCTCGATCGGCGGCGCGATCTTCTCGGCTGGGGCTGGCGGCAATGCTGGTTTCGCCGCGCCGGCAGCGCCCTGCGTCTGCGGTTCGGGCCGCGCGGGCTCTGGGGCGGGCGTGGTCGGCCGGTCGCCGCCGGGCTTGGCTTCCGCGGGCTTATTCTGATCGTCGGACGGCGTGCCCTGAAGGGGTTGCGTCGCTTGGGCTGTCTGCATCCGGGTCTCGGCGCGGATTTGCGCCAGCGACATGCCTGACACCACGACGCCTGCCGCGAACAGCGAGCAGGCGACCATCAAGTCGAGCTTCAGTCTGCGCTTGTCATATTGGCCGGGCATGTCGATCACCGCCTTTGTCTGCGGGATCAACGAAATTGCCGCTCTGCGGTTCCCGCCCGTGGCGGCCGGAACTCGACGGCTGCGCGCCACATGGCCCCATCCACGGTCGGAACGATGACAGATTAAAGCTCGAGCAGGCCGCCATCACCATTTTCGTCGGCGAACGCCAACAGCGTCCCCTTCGCGTTCCAGGCGAGCGCGGCGACTGCGGGCGTGCCGTTGCGGCGGACGAGGATCTCGGCGCCGTCCTCCAGACGGACCATCAGCACGGTGCCGTCGCTGTAGCCGGCGGCGAAGATGTCGTTCCTGGGGTGGCAGGCGACGACCGACACGCGCGCCTGCAGCGGCGCGAGCATCGCTGGCTCCTTGCCCATCGGGCCATCCTTGCTAGCGAACGGCCACAGGATCACCGTGTCGGCGCCCGAGGTCGCCAGCGCCTTGCCGCCCGCGCTCCACGACATCGAGCGGACGCGGCTGGGATAGCCGGTCATGCGCATGTGCCTGTTGTCGGCAAGCCGCCAGCCGTGCAGCGCCGATTCGTGCATCGTGGTGACCAGGAATTTGTTGTCCGGGCTGAAGGTGACGCCGAGATGCGAGCCGGCCCAAGGCAGGAATTCGGCCGACCCCGCCATGTTGGGAAACCACAGCGTCGCGCCGTTGTAATGGGCGATCGCGAGACGCTGGCCCTTCGGCGCAAACGCGAGGCCGCCGACGGTCGAGGGCACCTCGAGCGACTTCTCCTCGCTCTTGCCGCTCTTGAAGAAAGCAGTCTTGCCAGCCGACCAGGCGTAGGCACCGTCCGGATGCAGCGCCACCGCATCGATCCAGCGCCGTTTCGGGTCGGTCGCAAGCAGCGTCACTTCGCCTTTGGCCTCGAGCGACACGACTTTTCCATCGTCGCCGCCCATCACGAGGCGCTTGCCGTCGGAGGCGGCCGAGAGAATGCCGCCGCTGTGCACGGCGATCTTGCTGATCTCACCCTGGCTATCCACGAGCGCGACATTCTCCTCGCCGCCGACGAAGGCGGCGCGGTTGCCAAGGAAATGCACGGAGGTCACGACCATGCCGAGCGCGAGCGGTTTGACGCGCTCGGTGACGGAGACGATCGAGGCGGAATCGGCGGGTGGCGTAAACTCTTTCATCACGAGACGATGCAGCTCTCAAAACCCTGGCGAATGAGGTCTTGCGGCAATTCGCGACCGATGAAGACGAGGCGGCTCTCGCGCGGCTCGCCGTCCTTCCATTTGCGCTGGTGGTTGCCCTCCAGCATCATGTGGACACCCTGAAAGACGTAGCGGTCATCATCGTCGTGGAAAGCAAGGATGCCCTTGGAGCGCAGGATCTTGCCGCCCTCCACCTGCACCAGGTTCTGAAGCCAGGGCATGAACACGTTCGGATCGAGCGGCTTGTCGGTCTTGAGTGACAGCGACTGCATGTCCTCGTCGTGATAGTGCTTCAGGCCGTGGCTGTGATCATGATTGTGATGATGGTCGTGATGGTGATGATCATGGTCGTGGTCATGATCCTCGGCATTCAGGAAGTCCGGCTCGATGTCGAGGATGCGGTCGAGGTCGAAAGCGCCGCGGTCGAGCACGTCCGCCAAAGCCACCGAGCAGCGCTCGGTGCGATGCAGTTTCGCATAGGGATTGATGGCGCGGATGCGGGCCTCGACCTCGGCAAGTTCTCCCTTGGAAACGAGATCGATCTTGTTCAGCACGATGACGTCGGCAAAGGCGATCTGGTTCTTGGCCTCAGGTGCATCCTTGAGGCGGTCGGATAGCCATTTGGCGTCCGCAACCGTGACCACCGCATCGAGGCGCGCGCTCTTCTGCACGTCCTCGTCGACGAAGAAGGTCTGGGCGACGGGGGCCGGATCGGCAAGACCGGTGGTCTCGACGATGATGGCGTCGAACTTGCCCTTGCGCTTCATCAGGCCTTCCATGATGCGCACGAGATCGCCGCGCACGGTGCAGCAGATGCAGCCGTTGTTCATTTCGAACACTTCCTCATCGGCACCGATGATGAGGTCGTTGTCGATGCCGATCTCGCCGAATTCGTTGACGATGACGGCGTATTTCTTGCCGTGGTTTTCCGACAGGATGCGGTTCAACAGCGTGGTCTTGCCCGCACCGAGATAGCCGGTCAGGACGGTCACGGGAATTTTTGGGGCGGTCGCTTCAGACATAACAACTCCGGACTTCGGGCTTTTCGCGCGACGCGAGGCGGGGTGGCCCCTGCCCTAGTGGTCAAGCGCACTGGTCAGGGCCTTTATATTGTGCCTGACCATATCAATGTAAGTGGGTGCAGGCCCCTTTTCGCCGGTCAAACCGTCCGAAATCAGGGTCCCGCCGACTTTTGAGCCGGTCTCCGCCGCGATCCGCCGGATCAGCCGGTCGTCGCTGATATTTTCCAGGAACACGGCTGGGATTTTTTGGGCCTTGATCTGGCCGATGATGGTGGCGATGTCCCGCGCGCTGGGCTCGGTTTCCGTGGAGACGCCGAGCGGCGCGATGAACTGGACGCCGTATTCGGCGGCGAAATAGCCGAAAGCGTCATGGGTCGAAATCACCTTGCGACGCTCCTGCGGGATCTTGGCCACGGCTGCGCGGACCTCGCGGTCGAGCGTTTCGAGCTTTTCCAAATAGGCCTTGGCCCGGGCGCGGAAGAACTCCGCATCGTCAGGGTCGACCGCGGCCAGCGCATTGGCGATGTCGGTGACGTAGATTTTGGCGTTGGGGACCGACTGCCAGCCATGCGGATCTGCGGCCGAGCCGAGCTTGAGCGGCGCGATGCCGGCGCTCACGATAACCACCTGCGCCTTGCTGCCCGAGGACTGCACGAGCCGTGGCAGCCAGCCCTCGAGACCAAGCCCGTTGACGATGACCAGCTTTGCGTCCGCGATCCGCTTCGCATCGCTTGGCGCGGGCGCGTAGACATGGACGTCGCTGTCGGCCCCGACCAACGTCGTCAGATTGATCCGGTCGCCGCCGACATTACGGACGAAGTCGGCCAGGATCGAGAAGCTCGCGACGACTTTCAGTTGCTCAGCGGCGTGCAGCGGCGAGGCGATCAGCATAAGCACACAAAGCAGGATGCGCCGCATCGCTATCACGCTTCCAAATGCCGGCCGGGAAACAGCTGCCTAACGACGCCGCCGACCCGGCCGAACAGGACGGAGACGGTGTAGAGCGCGCTTGCCACCAGAATGATCGCAGGACCCGACGGCACACGGGTCTGGAACGACAGCACGAGACCTGCATAGCCGGACACGGCGGCAGCGACGACCGCGATGCAGATCATGACGGTGAGATCGCGCGACCAGAACCGCGCGATGCCGGCCGGCAGGATCATCAGGCCGACCGCGAGCAGCGTGCCGAGCGCCTGAAAGCCGTTGACGAGGTTGATCACGACCAGCGCGAGGAAAGCGAGATGCGCAGGCCCGCCGGCCCGGCTGACGGTGCGCAAAAACAGCGGATCGACGCTTTCGATCACCAGCGGACGGTAGATCACGGCGAGCACCAGCAGCGTGACCGTGGCGTTGAATGCGACGACCAGCAGCGTCTGGTCGTCCATCGCGAGAATATTGCCGAACAGCACGTGCAGCAGGTCGATATTGGTGCCCTTGATCGAGACGATGGTGACGCCGAGCGCCAGCGAGGCCAGATAGAAGGTCGCGAGCGAGGCATCCTCCTTCAACCCGGTCGAGCGCGCGACGAGGCCTGCGAGGATTGCGACGGCAAAACCTGCGATCAGGCCTCCGGCCGTCATCGCGAACAGATTGAGGCCGGAGAGCAGGAAACCGACAGCGGCGCCGGGGAGGATTGCATGTGCCATGGCGTCGCCGACCAGGCTCATCCGCCGCAACATCAGGAACGCGCCGATCGGCGCACCCGCGAGCGACAGCGCGATAACGGCCGCGAGCGCACGTCGCATGAACTCGAATTCGGTGAACGGGCCGATCAACGCGTCATAGAGCATCGGATATCAAGCCGCCCGTGAGCGGGCATCATCGGCCGAGCAGGTGGCGGCGCTGTCGTCGAAGGCTTCGCACATCCGCATTGCGACCAGCAGGTTTTCCGGCGTCAGCACCTCCGCCGTCGGCCCCCACACCACGGGACCGCGCGCCAGCACCAGCGTCTCGCTGAAATGGGTGCGCACCATCTCCATGTCGTGCAGTGCGGCGAGCACTGTGCGGCCCTCGCCATGCCAGTGCTTCACCAGCGTCAGCAGATCAGCCGTGGTCTTGCTGTCGATGGCGTTGAAGGGCTCGTCCAGCACGATCAGCCGCGCGTCCTGGAGCAGTACGCGCGCGAACAGCACGCGCTGCATCTGGCCGCCCGAGAGCGTGCCGATTGGGCGGTTTTCGAAACCGTTAAGGCCAACGGAAGCGATCGCGCGGAGGATCTTTTCGCGCGCCGCCTTGCCGATGCCGCCGAACAGGCCGGTCCCACGCCACAGCCCGGTGGCGACGAAGTCCAGCACCGAGATCGGGAAGCTGCGGTCGATCTCCGCACTCTGCGGCAGATAGGCGATATCGCGGCTGTCGAGCCCGCCGAGATGGATGCTGCCGTCGAGCGGCCTGAGGATGCCGACGATGCCCCGCAGCAGCGTCGACTTGCCGGCGCCGTTCGGGCCGATCACGGCCAGCAGCGCGCCCGGCGCGACCTCCCCATTGAGGTGGTGCACGGCCGGATGGCGGTCATAGCCGAGCGTAACGTTGTGGAAATGCAGCGCCGCCATGGTCACCTCATCGCCAGGAAGACCACGCCCCAAAGCACGGCGCAGACCGCGAGCGCGGCCGCGAGACGGGCGGCCATCGTCATGCGCAGGATCGACCAGTGCGCCGCCTGAGCCGGATGCGGAGAGGCCGCACCGTGGACATGTGCGTGGGTGTGATCGTGTCCATGCGAATGCCCGTCGTCATGGGAATGGCTATGAGCATGATCGCTATGATGGGCTTGGGACGCGGCGGGAACCATTCCTGGATGTTATATTATAACATTACAGCTGTCCATGCCGGGCTCAGGGTTTGCCGATCAGCATGGCGATGGCGGCGGCGACGAACGGGAACGGCACCGAAACCGCGCAGCGGAACCAGACGAAACGGGCCGGCATGAACGGAATTTCCCACAAAATCACCCGTTGGAAGGCAAATAGCGCCCAAGCGACGACATAGGCGACCACCTGCGGCACCCCACCACCCGATTTCAGGGCCACCGTCCCGATCGAGAACCCGATCACCGGGCCACCGGGCGTCGCGGCCCCGGCGACCACGGCAGTCGCGACCCCGAGCCAGCCGCTGTCCGGGCCGAGCCAGCCGCTGATCACCTCCTGTGGGATGATAGCGGCGATGTAGCCGGAGCCGATCACCCCCAGCGCGATCCGCGGCACGATGTTGATGAAGTCCATCGAGCCTTCGCGCAGCGAGGCCTTGAACACTGGTGGGCCGCGGCGAAAGGCGATCAGGCCGACGCCGAACACCGAACCCCACAACAGGATGTCGATCAGGAGCGCGGCGCTCATGTCTCGTCGTCCTTCATGGCCGGCTTCGGATAAAGCCGGACATAGACGAAGCGGCCGAGCGCGCCTGCGAGCACCGGCAACGGCAGCGAGATGACGATGCGCCACAGCGTGAAGTCGGTGCCCATAATCGGGATTTCCCAGGCGACCGCCCGGCCATAGCCGATCAAGGTCCAACTCACGACCATGGCGATGGTGGCACCGAAATCGGCGCCGACCGCCAGCAGCGCACTCGCCACGGGATAGGCGGTGAAGGGACCGCCGGGCAGGATCGCGCCGAAGGCGGTGCCGATCAGAAGGCCTTTCAGGCCCGATTTCGGCCCGAGCGCGCGCGAGACTTTTTCGTGCGGCAGGATCTCGGAGATGAACGCACCGAGCAGGCAGCCGGCCAGCACGCGGGGCAGGATGCCGCCGAACAGCGAGAGATCGTGGGTCAGTATCTCGAGAACACCGTCGGTGCCATCACGCCGCCAGACCAGACCTGCGCTCACCGCCACAAGGGCTGCGATGATGATGGTCGACCAGCCGATCGGCTTGCGCACGCGACCCGGCCGCGGCTCGGATTCCGCGTCCTCGGCGGATGCCGGGTCTTTCGAGGAAGGATCTGACAACGGGCGCGTTCGGCTCGAGGGCGATGCCCGTCCTGCTTAAGGGCGCCGCAGATGCGATGCAAACAGTACGATGACGGGAGCGATGCGCACCTCGCGCAGGGCCATGCGAGGCGAAGTGCGAATTCCGCACAACAAAAAGGCGGCCGCGCCTCGACCGCCTTTCAATTCCGTCATTCCGGAGCGGCAAAGCCGGCCCCGGAATGCGTGAAGCCCAGGCCTCGTCGAACTCAGGCCTTGTCGAACAGCGACTCGACGTATTCCCAGTTCACGAGGTTCTCGACAAACGCCTTCAGATAGTCGGGACGGCGGTTGCGGTAGTCGATGTAGTAGGAGTGCTCCCAGACGTCGCAGCCGAGGATCGGGGTGGCGCCGTGCACCAGCGGATTCTCGCCGTTCGGGGTCTTGGAAATCTCGAGCTTGCCGTTCTTGACCTGGAGCCAGCACCAGCCGGAGCCGAACTGGCCGACGCCGGCCGCCTGGAAGTCCGTCTTGAACTTCTCGAAGCCGCCGAGGTCCTCGTTGATCTTCTTCTCGATCTTGCCCGGCAGCTTGGTGCCGCCGCCATTGGGCTTCATCCAGCTCCAGAAATGGATGTGGTTGTAGTGCTGGCCGGCATTGTTGAACACCGCGGGGTTCTTGCCGAACGAGCCCTTGACGATCTCCTCAAGGGACTTGCCTTCCCATTCGGTGCCCTTGAGCGCGTTGTTGCCGTTGGTGACATAGGCCTGATGATGCTTGTCGTGGTGGAATTCGAGCGTTTCCTTCGACATGAATTGTCCGAGGGCGTCATAGGCGTAGGGGAGTGGGGGCAGCGTAAAGGTCATGGGTGTTGTCCGCGACTGATGGGGGAACGAGACTTAACGGTCACCCCTTATAGAAGGTTCCGCGGCTGTTAAATACCGTGAATTTTCCAAAAGGCATGGTGCGGCGGCTTGGCCGGATTGCATAAAATCGTCGCAAGGATGTAGGGCGTTTCAACCAGGCCATAAAATATCATTGCCTTTGAGGTGCTTATGGCAGAACGAAACGCACCGACGGCGCGGAGATGCGAAGGTGAGAGCGATGAGCATCGAGATCGACATTTTGAACGGCGACGCCTCCTGGCGGATGGCGGAGCCACTGCACCAGGCGGTCTTCGGACCTGATATCGTCGCGAAGCAGCCCTGGGCTCACGTCAAATGGGCCAATGCCGACCTGCGCGTCCTCATCGAGACGCCCGAGGATGGTCTCGTCTGCCACGTCGGCATCTACTTCCGCACCGTCACTTGGAATGGGCAGAAGGTTCACATCGGCGGCATCGGCGGCGTCTGCACGCGGGAGGATCGACGCGGCCGCGGCTATGCGACCATGGCGATCGATGCCGCGGTGCATACCATGCGCGCCAACGAGGCGGTCCGCTTCGCGCTGCTGTTCTGCGAGCCGCACAATGTCGCGTTCTACGAAGCCCGCAGCTGGCTCCCCTTCAAGGGCGAGGTCTATTGCGAGCAGCCGGAGGGGCGGATCCGCTTCACTCACATGGCGCCCTATGTCTGCAACATCGTCAGCGCGCCGACACTCGGCACTATCGACCTCTGCGGCCTGCCCTGGTGAGCCCTGCGTGAGGCGCGGCTGGTGCCGGGGCTGCCCGCCATATAATATGTCGATCATCATCCAATATTCCGCGCGGTGACACATGACGATCGACGCCTCGATAGACGCCGTGCCGCTGCCTGCCCCGGTCGCCTCCCCCATCGCCGGCTTGCTGACGGCCCCGATCCTGCCGACGCTGCTGCGGCTCGCGATCCCCAACATGATCGCGATGGTGGGCAGCACGCTGGTCGCGGTCGCCGAGACCTCCTATATCGGCCGGCTCGGCACCATTCCGCTCGCCGCGATCGCGCTGGTGTTCCCATTCGCCATGCTGACGCAGATGATGAGCGCAGGCGCGATGGGCGGCGGCGTCTCGTCTGCGATCAGCCGCGCGCTCGGCGCAGGCGACCGGAACCGTGCGGCGACGCTGGCGCTGCATGCCGCCATCATCGGCCTCTGCGGCGGGCTTTTCTTCACGGTGACGATGCTCGTCTTCGGCCGCTCGTTCTTCGCGCTGCTGGGCGGGCGCGAGCGTGTGCTCGAGGAAGCCAGCGGCTATTCGCAAATGCTGTTCTCCGGCGCGGTCGCGATCTGGCTCGTCAACACGTTGGCGTCGGTGATCCGCGGCACCGGCGACATGCGTCTGCCCTCGATGGCGCTGATCGGGACGAGCGTGCTCCAGATCGCGCTCGGCGGCACGCTGGGGCTCGGCCTGTTCGGCGTGCCGCAATTCGGCATGCCCGGAGTGGCCGCCGGTCAGTTGATCGCATTCACCTGCGCTGCGATCTTCTTCCTCTGGTACCTCTGGTCCGGCCGCAGCCGGCTGCCGCTGGATTTCGGCGCCTTCCATTTCGATCGCGCGTTGTTCTTCGACATCCTCAAGGTCGGCGCGGTCGCCTGCCTGTCGCCGCTCCAGACCGTGCTCACCATTTTGATCTTCACCAAGATCCTGGCGACCTTCGGCACCGAGATGCTCGCCGGTTACGGCATCGGCTCGCGACTGGAATTCTTGCTGATCCCGATCACCTTCGCCTTCGGCATCGCATCGGTGCCGATGGTCGGCATGGCGATGGGCGCCGGACAGGTGAAGCGCGCGCGGCGCGTGGCCTGGACCGCGGCCGGGGCCTCGGGACTTACCGTCGGCCTGATCGGCCTCATCATCGCGCTCGATCCATCCCTGTGGGTTTCGCTCTTCACCAGGGATCCCGGCGTTGCCGCCGCCGCGCACAGCTACTTCCACTGGGCAGGCCCAACCTTCGTGTTCTTCGGCGTGGGCGTGTCGCTGTATTTCTCCTCGCAAGGCGCGGCGCGGGTCGGCGGTGCCGTGCTCGCCTCCACCGCACGGCTTCTGATCGTCGCGATCGGCGGCGGCGGCCTCATGATGGTGCAGGCTCCGGCCTGGACCCTGTTCGCGCTGGTCGGCGGCGCCATGGCGGTATTCGGGCTGTCGACCGCGGCCTCGGTCGCCTTCGTGCGCTGGGTCAAATAAGCGCAGGTCATTGCACGCAGGCAAATAAACGCGGGAATGTGATTCCATCCGGATTCGCTGCGGGTCGAAGGCTGCGTCGGCGCGCTCTGCGGCGGCGAAACCTGGACGCGGGCGGGGCGCTAGCGCTTCACGCCGTCATCGCCTTCAGCGCCGTCGCCGCCGAGGCGTAGCCGCCCCGCGCGCCGTCGATAAAATGGACGTGATCGCTGCGCAACGCCGACGGGGTGAAGCAGGTCATCATCGCAGCGTCCTGCTGATAGAGGCCGTAACGCACGATGCCGTCGCGCGCGGCAATCGCGAGGCGATCGCTGAGGGCGCGTTCGAGCTCCGGCGTACAGTCGAGGATCATGCGCAGGCCGTCGTCATATTTTCGGAAGTCGGAGTTCTCCACGACCTGCCGTGTATAGAGCTTCGGCACGAAGCCGCCGACCTTGAGATCGAAGCGCATGATCAGATAGACGAAAAGGGTGTAGGCCAGCACGCTGGCGCGGCGTGCGAGCAACGGACCTCCGCGCTTGGTGCGCGCCTCATATTCCAGCCCTTGCGGCGGCCATGTCAGCGGCGGCCCTTGTGGCGGCACGGGACGACCGGCATCCGGGCTGCGCTCGACGAGATGGATGATGTCCTCGATCACGTTGCGGAATGCCGAGGGATCGGCGCCTTGGGCCGGCATGACCAGCACGGACAGGATCAGGCCGCGCGCAGCCGGAATCACCTCGAAGCGGCAGGACAGGCCGGAGAGATCGGGCTGCGTCCCCGCGGGCGCTTCGGTGATCGCAAACTCGCCGCGCTTCATCGCTGCGTCCGCCCAGGCGAGCCCGCCGCCAGAAAACATCGCATAGGACAAATTGGCCGACGGTCCGAAGCGCGCGACGCGCACGTCTAGGCCATGCGCGCGAATGGCGCTCACCGGCACCAGCGCGACGCGCATCCGCAAGTCGAGATCTTCCCGCACCCAGGTCGCGGTCGCAGCCAAAGCCTCGCGGGCCAGTTCGAGATCATTAGGCGCGACCGCAAAACTCGCGCCGTCGCCGCCGAACACGAAGGGAAATTCGCGTCCCTCCAATGCATTCGTCACGGCTGCGATCACGGCGGCACCGGCCATGTTCACCGCCTTGTAGCGCTGCGCCGCGATGGCCTTGGTCGAATCCACGATGTCGGCAACGCCGACGCTCCAGTCGTCGGGCAGCGGCGAATACAAAGCGGGGTCCATCAGACTGGTGAAGCCGCGAAAGACCGGAATGCCGCTATAGAACGCTGATGTCATCGGATGATGCCGGATGGTTGGGACGCACGTCCAAAGGGACATACGTAGAAGAATCGATTCGGTTCGCCAGGCGCGCGCCCTTGCAACCATTGGCCGAAATGGACCCGGACAACAAGATGAGGGCGCACTGCAATGCCACAGAAGGTCATTAAACGGTTGACCGTAAATGGCGTCTAGTCTCGATGATCTGACATGGTTGCGCGGGAACATCGACGTGTCCGACTTCGACAGGAAGGACTCCATCGCTCCGGCAAGCCGGCGCACTGGGCGTGATCCGATCAGCGCGGTGAAGACGCCGGAAAGCCTGACCGCGGCCGTGGATAGCTGGGCCGAAACCCATCACCTGTAGCGCTCGGAAGCCATCGGTAAGCTGGTCGAGCTCGGCCTGAAGGTCGCGCCCCCGGCACTCCCGCCAGGGCACCCGCTCGCTTCGGATGCCACCAGGATCGAAGAGCTTGCGGTGCGTGAACTCGAGGGACTGCTCGATCCTGCGCTGTCTGAAGACGAACGCGAGCGCCGGATCCGCCGCCTGACCGAGGGCCCGCCGGAGTTCTCACACGAACGGATTGACCTGCCGAAGCATCGGACCTGAATGTCTAGTGCAGCTTCTCGCCCACGCGCTTGCGTAGCGCGGAGGCGGGAACGTCATGGCAGCCGACAAGACGCACGAATTTCTGCGGATACATTTCGTAACCGTGGTCACCGGAATTTTGGTGAGACATCGGCTCGCAGTGAACGGGCTCGCAGTGAACGTCGCTTTGCTCTGCGCAAGATGGCTTTACCGACGCCTTGTCCGGGCTCGAAGCGGTCATGGACTGCTCCCTATCGATTAGGGCAGATCGATTGACGTAACCCAATCGATTGCGCGGGATCTTACGACCAAATCCGGACGATGTCATTGCGCCGGATCAATGCAATTGTGGCGATGAGTTCCACCTACGCCGTGTTGCCCGCGTCGACCGTAAACACGGTACCCGTCACATTGCGACCGCCCTCTCCCAGCAAATACTCCACCATCCGCGCGACGTCGTCGGTCTCCGGCAGGCGGCGCAGCGCGCTGCGGCCGGCGATGCGCTTGCGGCTGTCGTCAGACAGGTTGTGCGTCAGCTCGGTGTCGATGAAACCGGGCGCGATCGCGTTCACGGTGATGCCGAGCTTGCCGACCTCGCGCGCGAGCGAACGGGTGAAGCCGGTGGCGGCGGCCTTGGTCGCACCGTAAACCGAGAGGCCATTATAGCCGGTCGTCGCGATAATCGAGGAGATGTTGATGATGCGGCCGGCGCCGTCGGCCATCATCTGGCGCGCGACATATTTGGTGAGAATGATCGGCGACAGCACGTTGAGCTGCACCAGCGCCTCGATCTCGGAATTGTGCATGGTCGCGAGCAAGCCTTCGGTGCCGAGGCCGGCATTGTTGACGAGGCCGTAGATCGGGCCGAATTCATCGCGCACGAGTTTTGCGTAGGCGGGGATCGCGTCGATCACGGCGAGGTCGCAAGCGCGAAAATGCAGGCGCCCCTCCGACCCGGCAATCGCCGCCTTGAGCTCGTCGCTCTCGCGCCGCGCCGCCGCGATCACGTTGTAGCCGCCATTAACAAGCCGCTGGCCGATCGCAAGGCCGATACCGCGGCTACCGCCGGTGACGAGAACATTATGCATCGGTGCGCGCCAGTTTGCCGGCCGGGGTGACGTCGAGCGCCTCGACGAAGCGGATCACCGCCGGCACCTTGTGGGAGGCGAGCTGAGCGCGGCACTGATCCAGAATCTGGTCGCGGATCTCTTTCGCGCGCGCCGGATCGGTGCCGTCGGCGAGGATCACGTCGGCGACGACGATGCCGCCGGTGATCGGGCTCTTGCGTGACTTCGCCCGCGACATCCGCACATCGAGATGACGGTTGATCACCGCCTCGATCTCTTCGGGGTGAACCTTCAGCCCACCGATATTGATGATGCCGCCGCGGCGGCCAACGAAATAGTAGCGGTCGCCGCGCAATTCGACGATATCGCCGCTATCGACATACCCGTCTGCATCGGTGAGCGCAGCCGCGTCGCGGCCGATATAGGCGTGCGCCGTGCGCGTCGAACGGATACGTAGCGAGCCGTCGACGACCTTCATTTCGACGCCGTTGCGGTTGCCGAGGTAGTCCGCCGGAAAGCCTTCCAGCCCGTCATTGACGGCAAAGCCGACGCCGGCCTCGGTTGACGCATAGGCATGGCCGACGGAGGAATTCGGGAACGCCGCTTTCAGGCCGTCCAGCACCGCCTGGTCGGCGATCTCGCCGGAGAGGCGGACATAGCGCGGCGCGAACTGCGCGGCCGAGCCGCTCATCAACAGCTTGCGCCAGTGCGAGGGCGTGCCGGAGATGTGGGAGACGCCCCGCGCGTTCAGCCGCGTGACGTGATCGGCGAGCGCCTCATGCGGATCGGACAGCACCATCGAGCCGCCCGAGAGGACGGCGCGGAGGAATATCTGCAGGCCGCCATAGCGGCGGATGTCGTAGAACGTCGCCCATACCGGCGCGGGTCCGCGCGCCGGGCCTTCGGCGACGATGGCGCCGGTGAGTGCTTCCAGCGTATGGCCGACGATTTTCGGCACGCCCGACGTGCCCGAGGTGAGCATCAGCCATTCCGTGGCGCGTTCGGTCCTGGCCGGCGCTGTGGCTTGAAGCGGCAGTTGTGCGGTGACGACCAGCGGCACGCCAGTCTCGGCCCAGCGATCGGGCTCGTCGGTGACAACGGCATCGATCCCGGCATTCGCCATCAGCGCGTCGAGATGCGCCGGGTTGAGATCCGGCGGGCACAGCAGCATGCGGCGGGCAATACCGTCGAGCTCGATCATGGCAAGACCCGATCGGAGCTGGTCGGACAATTTCAGCAGCACCGCGCGGCCGGACAGCTCGCCCAGGCGGCCACCCAGGACCGTCTGCGACAGGATATCCGTCAACGACACGACATCGTGCGCGTCCGACAGCGTGCGGCCGGTCAGCTCCGCGCCGAGATGGTCGCGGAGCGCAAAGATCTCACGCGGGGACATTTTCGTAGGCCCGCACGAAATCGCCCACGGTGGCGGGGAACGCTGCGTCCTCGGAAATGGTGAAAGGGTCGACGCCGGTCTCGTCCTCGAGGCGCGCCACCAGGATGGCGAAGGCGAGCGAGTCGAAGCCCGTCTCGTGCAGGGACAGCTCGTCCGAGAGTGCGGGAAGCGCGACGTGCTGCTCTTTGGCGATCTGCTGGATCGCTTCAATGACCTTAGACCGTACCGACATGGCTGGCTCGCTTCTGTTGTCGTTCGTGTTGCGGCGGTTCTTGATGACCGCCTCCCTTGCCCGTTTGTTTACCCGACAGAAGTAAATGGCTTCTTGGACAATTCGGATAAAATTGGACCTATCTGGCGGATTTTCGCGCGGCTAGAGCCGGATCGTACCCTGGTTGATTTGCGCATACGTCTCCGCGTCCAGCGCGACATAGGCGCCGGTCTTCGGGTCCAGCATGAACAGCGGATCGGAGACCGCGCCGGGATCAAATCCCTCGCGCGCGAGCTCGCCCTTCTTCTGCTTGAACGTCTCGGTCGCATCGAGCTCGCGCGAGATGCGTATGAAGACGGGATGAGCATAGGCGGGCAGGCGCTGTGCGAGATGGGCGGGCAGTGCCTCGACGGCGAAGCCTTCGTTCACCACGATCGCACTCATGCCGGCGCGGCCGTCGGTGCCGGGAATGCCGACGCCGTAGGTGGTGGCGTCGATCACGCCAGTGAAACCCCGCATGGCGTCGTTGACCTCCGAAGTCGCGACGTTCTCGCCCTTCCAGCGAAAGGTGTCGCCGATGCGGTCGACGAAGTGGAAGAAGCCCTTCTCGTCGAGCCGCATCAGGTCGCCGGTGCGGAACCAGGAATCGCCCTTGGCAAAGACATCGCGCAGGATCTTCTTCTCGGTCTCGCTCGCCTCGGTGTAGCCCTCGAAGCGGCCGCCGCCCTCATCCGCCGTGCCGATGCGGCCTATGGCTTCGCCGGCCTCGCCGCGCGCGCAGGGGATACAAAACCCCTCCGCATTGCGCAGCGGGGCGCCGTTATCGGGCTCGAGCTTGACGAGACCGGCAGGGAAACGATGCGCAAGCAACGGCGGAACGCGGCCGATCGCGCCGGGCTGGCCCTCGACGTTGAACAGCGAGAAATTGCCTTCCGTCGCCGCGTAGAATTCGAGGATGCGCGGAATGGCGAAACGCGCCTGAAAATCGTCCCAGATGTCACCGCGTAGGCCGTTGCCGCAGACGAGCCGCAGGCGATGCCGGTTCTCGTATTCCGACGGCGGCGCCTTGAGCAGATAGCGGCAGAGCTCGCCGATATACTGGAACAGCGTACAGTCGTGGCGCACGATGTCGGGCCAGAAATTCGAGGCTGAGAATTTATCTGCGATCACAACCGAGCCCCCGGCAGCGAGCATGCTGCATGGTGCCACGATGCCGCCAACCGAGTGGAACAGCGGCAGGCAATCGTAGAGCCGGTCCTGCGGCGTCGCGCCGGTGAGGCCGGCGAACCAAAAGCCCCAATTGAGGATGCGGCGGTGGCTGATGCTTGCGGCTTTCGGCAGGCCGGTCGTCCCGGACGTGTAGATCAGCAGGGCCCGGTCGTCGATGGTGACGTCACCACGCTCGTCCGGCGAAAGCGGCCGGTCATCGAGGGCGTCGAGCGCGACATCGATCGGACGCTCGCTGCGGGCATCGCCGTGGGTCCAGACCTTTGCTTCCGTCTTCAAGTGCGGCAACGCGCCGGACAGCTCCGCTGCAAGCTCATGCGCAACAATGATGTGAGCGGGCTTTGCGACTCCGACGCAATGCGCGAGCGAGTGCCCGACGAGCTTGGTGTTGATCAGCGCGACCACGCCGCCGACGCGGCTGATGCCGAGCCAGGCCGCGACATAATCGATGCCGTTCGGCATGATCAGCGCGACAGTGCCGCCCTTGGCCACACCGGCCGAGCGCGCCCAGCGCGCATAACGATTGATGCGTTTCGAAAGTCCCTCATAGTCGAGGCTCGCGTCATCGGTGGTCAGCGCAACGCGATCTGGCTGGCGCTGCGCCCAATCGTCGACGACATCGGCGAACAGCCGGCCCGGCAACGTCTCGATCCGTGCGGTGAGCTCGATCGCCTTCAGCCAGATTTTCGAAGCCGAAGGTGCGCGCGCGGCTTTCGGTTGCTCGATGACGCCGGTTGTCATGCCGTTCATTCTTTACGTGTCTGCGGGTTTCCGGCAGCTTAGCTCGCACGCCCTGCCCAGATGTTAAGAGACAAGGTAAAACCGGGTTAGTGCACGATTAACTCTAGTGATCCTTTACCAAACCGGAGGCGATCGAGGTGCGCCGCCTGGCAGTTCTTGCAATAGCAAAGCCAGTTGTCGGGGCGTGAGGCTAGGCGGCTCCGGGCAAACGGGTTAGTCTTTTTGACCCTGCATTGTCCCGGTTGCGAAAGGGAGACGACCTGTGGCTCTCGGCTCGTCTGAATTTCCCGTCCAGGCCGCGCCGTTCGAGCAGCCGCTGACCAATTTTGCCAATGGCCTGAGGCGCGGACAGGTCAAGGTGGTCGCGATCGGCTCGTCGACCACGGCGGGCGAAGGAGGCATCGCGCCCTATCCGCAACGATTGCTGGCGGACCTTCGGAGCATATTTCCGAAGCCCGGGATCGATGTCATCAACCGGGGCGTCGGCGGCGAAGAGGCTCCCAAGGAGCTTTTGCGGTTCAAGCACGACGTCTTCGACCAGAAGCCGGATCTCGTGATCTGGCAGGTCGGCACCAATGCGGTGTGGCAATCGGCCGATCAGAATCCACCGACCTTCGACGAAACCAGGAGGGCCATCGCTGACGGCGTCGATCAGCTGCTTGTGGACGGAGGGATCGACGTCATCCTAATGGATCTGCAATATGTGCCGGCGGTGCTGACGCCGGCCAAGGCCGACAAGGCGAACGCGATGGTCGCAGCGATCAGCGAGATCGCGCATGCAAAGCGGGTCAACGTCTTTCGCCGCTTCGCGCTGATGAAGGGCTGGCACGACGTTGCAAGAATTTCGTTCGACCGCATGGTCGACCCGGGCGACGACAGCAGGCTGCACGCAAGCGACTGGACCACGGACAAGATGACCTGGCAGTTGACCGACGCGATCGTCACCGCGGCCAACGAGGCGCCCCACGGCAGCTAGCCCTGCATACTCCGTCTGATTGACGGCCGAACGGGCGGTGAGCCCTAGCCGCCTCGCTGATGGCGCAAGCGCTGCGGCGGTGCGTTGAACGGATAATACGGATTGAGATCGCAGCTGGCGGAGCGGCCGGAAGCCGTAGCTCGGCACTGCGGCACTGAGGTGAAGGAGCAATCGTACCACTCCCCGCCACCGCCGTTTGCACCGGAATAGACGTGCATGCAGACGGGATAGCGCGGATCGAAGGTCTGTGCATGCGACGGCGCGGCCGTGAGCAGGGCACCGACGGTCATGATCAGGCCGAACAAGCGATGCATGAAAATTCCCCCTGAAGGCCGTTGCGGATCGCTAGTGCACGTTCTTGTGGCGCCGGCGCGGCGGCGGCGGGGGTTGGTCGAACGCATAGTAGGGATTGACGTCGCAGCTTGCCGAGCGGCCCGAGGCCGTGGCGCGGCACTGCGGCAGCGAGGTGAAGGAGCAATCGAAATAATCGCCACCGCCCCCGCCAAAACTACCGGGCGTATAGACGTGCATGCACACCGGGTAACGCGGATCGTAGGTCTGGGCGCTGGCATCTGCCGCCACGAACAGCGTGGCAATTGCGGTCAGGGTCAGGATCGGCAAACGCATGGAGAAATCCTCGAATCTGTCATGTCGGCCATGTCGGCGGCCCGGATGCCGGCCACCTCGTATGGCATAACACCATGGCAGAGGCGACCGTTCCTGCGCGCAGATGACGGCAAGGTGAGTGCGGTGCACTGCGCCCGCTACGCGCCGAGCCCTTGCAACACCAGCCGGTTCAACCTTGCCGCAAACGCCGCAGGGTCCTCCGGCAGCTCGCCGTCTAGGATCTGCGCCTGTTCGAGCAGGAGCAGGCTGAGATCGTCAACCATCTTGGAGCCGGCCTGAGCCTTCGTGATCGCCGTCACCAGCGGATGGCGCAGGTTGATCTCAAGGATCGGCTTGGTGCGCATGCCACGGTTCTGCTGAGACAGGATGCGCTCGAGCTCGCGGCTCGGGCCCTGGCTGTCGGCGACGAGGCAGGACGCGGAGCTGGTAAGACGCGTCGAGGCCTTGACGTCGCTGACGCGCTCGCCGAGCGCGGCCTTGATCACCGCGATGGTGGCGGCCTCGTCGGCGGGCGGCTCGTCCTTTTTCGCCTCGTCGGCTTCGTCGACGCGCGGGATCAGGTCGAGATTGAGATCGCCTTGGCTCAGCGACTTCAGCGGCTTGCCGTCAAACTCCGAGGGCATCGAGGTCCAGAAGGCGTCGACGGGATCGGACAGCAGCAGAACTTCGATGCCGCGCGCAGTCGCCGCCTCGAGCCGGGGGTTCGACTTCAGCCGGTCGATGCTGTCGCCGACGAGATAATAGATCTCGGTCTGGTTCGGCTTGAAACCGGCGACGACGTCCTTGAGCGAGCGCTTCTCGCCCGAGGTCGTGGTGAAACGCGACAGCGCGAGCAGCTTTTCTCGGCGTTCGAAATCCTCGTAGATGCCTTCCTTCAGCACCGCGCCGAAGGCCTCCCAGATCTTCGCGAAGTTCTCCGGATCCTTCTCCGCCAGGCTTTCGAGCTCGGACAGCACGCGGGTCGCCACGGCCTTGCGGATCTGCGCGAGCTGCGGATTGTTCTGAAGCATCTCGCGGGAAATGTTGAGCGGGAGATCCTCGCTGTCGACGACGCCGCGGATGAAGCGGAGATAGCCCGGCAGCAGATCGGCATCGTCAGTGATGAACACGCGGCGGACATAGAGCTTGACGCGCCCCTTGCGGTTCGGTTCGAACAGGTCGAACGGCTTCGTCGAGGGCGCGAACAGCAGCACGGCGTAGGAGTAACGTCCCTCCGCGCGATAATGCAGCGTCATCGCGGGATCGTCGAAGGCGGAGGCGATCTGCTGATAGGCCTTCTTGTAGTCTTCCGGCGTGAGCTCGGATTTCGAGCGCTGCCACAGCGCGCTCGCAGAATTGATCTGACGCGGTTCGCCCCCTTCAGGCACGAGCTCGATGGGGAAGAGGATGTTGTCGGAATAAGCGCCGACGATACGTTCGATCTCGTAAGCTTCGAGATATTTCTTCGCATCGTCCTTGAGATGCAGGACGATCTCGGTGCCGCGCTGCACGCGGCCCGCATCCTCCTCGCTGGCACGCGCGATCTCGAAGCCCGAGCCGCCCGAGGACGTCCAGGTCCAGACGTCGCTCTCGCCGGCGCGGCGGCTCACCACGACGATCTTGTCGGCTACCATGAAGGCGGAATAGAAGCCGACGCCGAACTGGCCGATCAGGCCGAGACCATCCTTGGCCTCCTTGAGCTTCGATACGAAGGCCTTGGTGCCCGAGCGGGCGATGGTGCCGAGGTGGTCGATCAGCTCCTGCCGCTCCATGCCAATGCCATTGTCGGCGATCGCAAGCGTTCCGGCCGTCTTGTTCGGAATGATCCGGATCTTGAGCGCGTCGCCTTCGCCCAGCAGCGCCGGATTCGCGATGGCCTCATAGCGCAGCTTGTCGCAGGCGTCAGAGGCATTGGAGACGAGCTCGCGCAGGAAGATATCGGTCTCGGAATAGACGGAATGCACCATCAGGTGCAGAAGCTCGGAAACCTCGGCCTGGAAGGGCTGCGTATGCACAGCCGTGTCTGACGTCGTCATGCGTTTACCCGGTCAATCCAAAGAGGAAGAAACCCGGGATATAACGCGAGGGGGCAGGGGATCAAGTAGACGTCAGCAATCGCCCTCCGGGCGGAGGGCGACTTGTCCGTGGCCAAAGCCGATCAAGTCACACAGCGGCCGGGTTGGAGCAGCTTTGCGACCTCGGTCAGGGAGCTGACCATCGGCTCGCAGGCGATCGTCGGCTTTTTGCGGCTCTGCTTCTGGTCCGGGAGCAACACCGGCGGCTTGGCGTTGCCGGTCTCGATCACCGCGGGGACCCGCAGCAGCACCGACGTGTCGGCCAGATCGTTCAGCCGCATCGACACGGTGCGGGTCGGAACCTCAGCCTGCTTGATGTCGGCCAGCCGGTCCGCTTTGCTGGAGCGATTGACGTTATGGCCCGGCTTGTCAGCGACCGCCTGCCAGCGGTCGGCCGGATCATGGCCGGAGGCCAGCTGCACGGCGCCGACCTGGACGGCGCCAAGCGTCGCGGCGATCGCGACGGCGCCTAAAAATACCTTTTGAATCTGTGACATGGCTGTCGGTCCCTCGCCCCATGGCGATCGCGGGAACAACGCGAGGAGAGGACCCAGAGTTCTCAGGCGTTAAGATCACTTAACCGTGTGCGAAAAGGCAGGGTGCGAAAAGGATGGCCCCACGAAAAATTTTGCAACCCCCTGGAACGACTTTCAGGGACGGGAGTGGTATCAACAGCCGGCTATTCCCCCCTGCCCCATAAGCCGGCGACGTAGGGCGCGACTGTGGTGATGCCAGTCGCGCCTTACTTTTGTCTGGCGTTCAGTTCGCCTTCCCCGCAAGCCACTCCCGCCCCTCCGCATAGAGCTTCTCAACCTCGGGCCCGGTGAGGCCTGGCATGTCGCGCTTGACCTTGTAGCCGATCAGCTCCTGCATGTAGGCGAGGTGGCGGTAGCCTTCGGGCAGCGCGGCAAGGGCTTTCTGGTCGAGCTGAAGCGTCGCGGAGGGATCAACCGGGTCGATCCGGTCCTTCTCGTAGATCGGCTGGCGGCGGAAGATGCCCCATTTTCCCTGCCGCTTCTCCAGGAAATCGTAGAAGCGCCCGGTGCAGACGACGTCGCAGGGCACGTCGTGCACCGGTGCGCGCTGCGAGATGGTCATCTTGGTCTGCGCGATGGCGCGCGCCCCCTCGAGATCGATGCTGCAGCCACCGAGGAAATGCAGGATGCGCACGCCCTTGGCGAACCCCTCCTGGCTGACCCGCATGAAATCCCGCGCCGGCCCCTGAAACCAGGTGGCGGACATCCAGCCTTCCTCGTGCCAGACGGTGGCAAAACGCTCCCAATCGCCGGCATCGCGCCACACCGCCCAGTGCTCGACGAGGTCGCGGATGGCGAGGCGATCGAGGAGTTGCTGGTCCATGAACACGTCTCCGATGGCACCGCGGCTGCAACGGCCGCTGCGCGAGGTATGAGCGGCGAATTCGATGGCCGTCAAGCGTGACAACCGGATCAACAAAAATCCGGCGCACCTTGCGGCACGCCGGATCGGATTTCGTCAAAATGCCGGGCGCTGGCGCCTTCGTTACGCCGCCGGTACCTTCGGCGCGCGGTTGCGGGAGTTGCGCTGGAAGAACAGCGCCTGGCTCGCCACCGCCGACACCATCGCCGGCTGGAACGGTTTCGAGATCAGGAAGGCCGGCTCCGGTCGCTCGCCGGTGAGGAAGCGCTCGGGGTATGCGGTGATGAACACCACCGGCACTTCGAAGGTGCGGAGCAGCTCGTTGACGGCGTCGAGGCCGGACGAGCCGTCGGCGAGCTGGATGTCGGCGAGGATCAGGCCCGGTCGCTTGTTCTTTGCCAGCGCGACCGCATCGGCGTGGGTGCGGGCGACGCCGACGACATTGTGGCCGAGGTTCTTCACCAGGCTCTCGAGATCCATGGCGATGAAGGTCTCATCCTCGATGATCAGCACGTCAGTGGCGATCTCGGCTGCCATCTCACGCCCTGCGGCATCCGCAAGCCGGCGCGTCTCACCGACGTCGGTGCCGAGAATGTAGCCGACCTCTTCTTCCGAAAATCCCTCGAGCGAGAGCAGCAGGAAGGCTTGCCGCGGCAAGGGCGTGATGTTGGACAGCCGCCGCTCCGGCGGCATCGGCAGGTTCGTCACCTCGGAATCGTCGTTGACGGAAACGGAATTCCAGATTTGGGTGAACAGCCGGAACAGGCCGGCGCGCGGCCCGTGGCTCTCGTCGAGCACCGACGGATCTCCCAGCATGGCTTCCAACATGGCTGCGACATAGGCGTCACCGGAGGACTGGCTGCCCGTCAGGGCGCGTGCGTACCGGCGCAACAACGGCAAGTGTTCAGCAACGAGCTGTGAACGGGACATCCCCACTCCATATCATCTTCGGGCCGACCTTGACGTGCAGGCGTTAGGCGGGGGGCCCGGGTTCCCCTGCTGGGCTGATTACGCCTCAGACCAAGAAAAGTTCCGCATGGGGGCGGAACTTTTTCTCGCAGCTCGCATTGAGCCTATCCAGGGAACGGCTCCCGGTTGAGAGAACTTCTCGATTTTACAGCTACTTAACTCGGGGAAACGTGGAACAGGTCATGAAAGATCTCAAGTCTCAAGCCAGCAAAAGCACGACCCCCGGCAAGGGAGGGCTCACTCCGGAGATCCAGTCCCGGATCGGGCACCAGCTGCGCGCCATGTACGACGACGTGGTGCGGCAGGGGGTTCCGGACCGGTTCGCGGAACTGATCAAGAAACTTGATGCGCCGGGAGCGACCCCCCAAGTGGAAAATGGTGGCGGCTCTAACGACAACAATGGGAGGGATTGATGCCTCTCACGGATTCCCTGCGTAACGACATCCTGGCGGCCGTGCCCAGTCTGCGCGCGTTTGCCATCTCGCTCAGCGGCAATGCGGACCGCGCCGACGATTTGGTCCAGGAGACGCTGTTGCGGGCGCTCGCCAACATCGACTCGTTCCAGCCCGGCTCCAATCTGCCGGCATGGCTGTTCACGATCCTGCGCAACCTGTTCCGCTCCGACTATCGCAAGCGGCGGCGGGAAGTCGAGGATGCCGAAGGCAATTATGCTAAGACGCTGAAGACGCAGCCCTCGCAGAACGCCCATCTTGAGTTCGAGGAATTCCGCACGGCGCTCGACAAGCTTCCGCAGGACCAGCGTGAAGCGCTGATCCTCGTCGGCGCCTCCGGCTTCTCCTATGAGGACGCGGCTTCGATCTGCGGCTGCGCAGTCGGCACGATCAAGAGCCGCGTCAACCGTGCGCGCTCCAAGCTCGCGGCGCTGCTCTATGTCGACGGCGCCGAGGATTTCGGGCCCGACGAGACCATTCGCGCCGTGATCGGCGGCAGCGGCGGCTGACGGCCGGCGTCAATCGAACTGAGACCGCGATGAAGGCGGCCGCATCCGCGGCCGTCTTTTCGCGCGAACGGGATCACGTCCAATACGAAGCGTGCATCGCCTCGATCACTCGTCCACGAAGGTCACGGTCTCGGCCAGGCTCGCACGCGACGTCCGGTAGCTGTTGACCTTGTGGGCATTGTCGGCATAGCCGAACGAGATACCGCAAACGATGCGGCGATCATCAGGCAAATTGAAATGGCGGCGGATCAGGCCGGAGTGGCGCGCGAGCGCCGCCTGCGGAATTGTGCCGAGCCCGAGCGCCTGCGCGACCAGCATGAAGTTCGAGACATAGGCGCCGCAATCGATCGCACCGTAGATGCCGAGCGGCTCGTCGGTATGGATGATGGCCACATGCGGCGCGCCGAAGAAATTGTAGTTCTCCAGCGCCTGCTTGGCATAGGCCATCTTGTCTCCGCGCGCGATGCCGAGCGTGTTGTAGAGCTGAAAACCGCTCTCGCGGCGGCGTTCGAGATAAGCGCCGAGATATTCGCGCGGCGGCGTGAAATCATAGTCGTCCCCGAGCCCGCCCGAAGCCTCCTTGTAGATCAGCTTGCGGAAACGCTCCTTGGCCTCGCCGCTGGCGATGACGACCTGCCAGGGCTGGCTGTTGCACCAGGACGCCGTGCGCTGGGCGGTGGTCAGCACGTGCTCGATCGTCGCGCGATCGACTTCCTTGGCCAGGAAGGCGCGCACCGAGTAGCGCTCGTTGAGCAGCTCTTCGAGCACGCCGATGCGGTTGTTATGATTGACTGCAGCGTCCATTGCTTAAGCTCGCTTTCGTGCCCCGGACGCGACGCAGCACGAAGTGATGCGGCGCTGAGGCGGGGCCCATTGTGGCCTGTCTATTATGGCTCTTGGGTCCCGGCTCGCGCTTCGCGCGTCCGGGACACGAGATGTCAACGCCCCTTGGTCGGAATCTTGTTGTACGGCACGTCCTTGTCCACGCGGATGTCGCCCGGCAATCCCAGCACGCGCTCGGCGATGATGTTGCGCAAGATCTCGTCGGTGCCGCCCGCGATGCGCATCGAAGGCGAGGACAGCAGCATCTGCTGGAACTGGCCCTGCACGGTCTCCTCGTCCGTGCCGGTGAGAACGCCGGCCGCGCCCTGGAGGTCCATGGCATAGGTTGCGATGTCCTGTAGCATCATGCCGGAGACGAGCTTGCCGATCGAATTTTCCGGTCCCGGCCGCTCGCCCTTGGACAGCGCCGAGATCGCGCGGTAGCTGGTGTATTTCAGCCCGCTCGACTTCACCGCCCAGCTCGCGAGTTTTGAGCGCACGGCGGGATCGTCGATGGCGAGGCCATCCTCCAGCATCAGGTTGGAGCAGAACTCGAACATCTCCGGGACGCCGGTCGCAAGCCGCGAGCCGATCGACATGCGCTCGTTCATCAGCGTGGTCAGCGACACGCTCCAGCCCTCGCCGATGGCGCCAAGACGCTGGCTGTCGGGAATGACGACGTCGGTGAAATAGACCTCGTTGAACTCCTGCATGCCGTTGGCCTGCTTGATCGGGCGCACCTCGACGCCGGGGCTCTTCATGTCCAGGAAGAACATGGTGAGACCTTTGTGCTTGGGCACATTGGGATCGGTGCGCGCGATCAAAAGTCCGTAGTCGGAATAGTGCGCACCCGAGGTCCAGATCTTCTGGCCGTTGACGACCCAATTGTCGCCCTTCTTCTCCGCGCGCGTGCGCAAGCCCGCGACGTCAGAGCCCGCTGATGGCTCGGAGAACAGCTGGCACCAGATCTCCTCGCCCGCGGCCAGCTTCGGCAAATGGCGCCGCTTGGCCTCCTCGCTGCCAAAAGCCATCACGGTTGGCCCGCACATGCCCTCGCCGATCTGGAACGGCTGCGTCAGCTTGCCATAGACGCCTTCCTCCTGCTGCCAGATCACGCGCTCGATCGGCGTCGCACCGCGGCCGCCATATTCCTTGGGCCAATGCAGGCAGGCCCAATTGCCTTCGGCCTTCTTCTTCTGCCAGGCCTTGCCGACATCGACGATGTCGTGGTTGGCCAGCCGGATGCGGCCGAGCGAGGATTTTGACAGCTCAGCCAAAAACTCCTTCGGCGCGTTGGCCTCGACCCATTTGCGCGCGGTCTCGCGGAAGGCGGCTTCCTGCGGGGTGTCGTCGAAATTCATGGCGGACCTCTTCGTTCTTGCTCTGTCTTAGTCCCTCATGGTGAGTGGCGCGCAGCGCCGTCTCGACCCACGAGGCCCCCGTTGGGCCTGCATCCTTCGAGACGCCGCGCTCCGCGGCTCCTCAGGATGAGGATCATCAGCCTCTTCCCTTCGTCAGGATCCTGTTGAACGGCACGTCCTTGTCGACACGGATGTCGCCGGGCAGGCCCAGCACCCGCTCGGCGATGATGTTGCGCATGATCTCGTCAGTGCCGCCTTCGACACGGGTTCCCGGCGCGCGCAGCAGCATCGCCTGGAAGCGGCCGGCGAGTTCGGAATCTTCGGCACCGCTGATCACACCGGCAGCGCCTTGCAGATCCAGCGCATAGGTCGCGACATCCTGGATCATGGAGCCCGCGACCAGCTTGCCAATGGAGTTCTCCGGTCCCGGACGCTCGCCCTTCGACAGCGCCGAGATCGCGCGCATGCTGGTGTATTTCAGTCCGCTCGCTTTCGCCGCCCAGCTCGCCAGCTTCGCGCGCACCGCGCGGTCCTCGATTGCCGGGCCATCGTCCAGCATCAGGCTGGAGCAATATTCGAACAGCTCGGGGAAGCCGGTCGAGACGGCCGCGCCGATCGCGCTGCGCTCGTTCATCAGCGTGGTCAGCGAGACGTTCCAGCCGTCACCGACCTCGCCGAGGCGCTGGTGATCGGGAATGCGGACGTTGGTGAAATAGACTTCGTTGAAGTCGGAAGCGCCGCTCGCCTGCTTGATCGGCCGCACCTCGACGCCAGGGCTCTTCATGTCCAGGAAGAACATGGTAAGGCCCTTGTGCTTGGGCACGGTCGGATCGGTGCGGGTGAGCAGAATGCCGTAATCGGAATAGTGCGCGCCCGACGTCCAGATCTTCTGGCCGTTGATCACCCAGTCATCGCCATCCTTCTCGGCGCGCGTGCGTAGGCCCGCAACGTCGGAGCCGCCGGCGGGCTCGGAGAACAGCTGGCACCAGACCTTTTCGCCGGAGGCGAGTGGCGGCAAATAGGCGCGCTTATGCTCCTCGCGCGCGAACGCCATCATGGTCGGCCCGCACATGCCGTGGCCGATGATGAACATGCGGGATAGCTGGCCGAACGGCCCTTCTTCCTGCTGCCAGATCACACGTTCGATCGGCGACGAACCGCGGCCACCATACTCCTTCGGCCAATGCAGGCAGGCCCAGCCGGCATCTGCCTTCTTCTTCTGCCAGGCCTTTGCCACTTCCAGAATGTTGGCGTTCTTCAATTGCGTGCGGCCGAGCGAGGACTTGCGAAGCTCCTCCTCGTACTGCTTGGGCGCATTTGCCGCGATCCAGGCGCGAGCCGTGGCGCGAAATTCGGCTTCTTGCAGAGTGTCGTCGAAGTTCATGACGTTGCCTTTCGCCTACGCCGCGTTCTTCTTGCGCATGCGGTCGATCAACTGGTCTTCCCAATAGGACAGGCTGCCGAGCCCGAGCGCCATCGCGTTGGCGCGGCGGTAGTACATGTGGCAGTCGAACTCCCAGGTGAAACCCATGCCGCCGTGAACCTGGATGTTGTTCTTGGCGCAGTGCTGGAACGCCTGCGTCGCGCTGATGCGGGCCGCGGCGGCGGCTTCCGGCAGCTCCGCGGCGTTGGTCGAGAGCGCCCAGGCGCCGTAATAGCTGTTGGAACGCGCCAGCGTTGCCGACACGTACATGTCCGCCAGCATGTGCTTGACGGCCTGGAACGAGCCGATCTGTCGCCCGAAGGCGATGCGGTCGAGCGCGTAGTCGCGGCCCATCTCCAGCGCGCGGTCGGAGCCGCCCACCTGCTCGAATGCGCAGAGCACCGCAGCGCGATCGAGCACTTGAGTCAAGATGCTCCAGCCTTCGCCGGCCGCGCCCAGGGGCTCGGCCTTGCAATCCCTGAAAGTGATCTCCGCCTGCCCGCGGGTCGGATCGAGATTGGTCAGGCTTTTCACCTCGACTCCGCCGGCCCTGAGATCGACAATGAACAAGGAGATGTCGCCGTCGCGTCCGCTCGATCCCGTGCGTGCCGCCACCACCGCGAAGTCGGCGATCGTACCATCGGCGACCGGCTTCTTGACCCCGTTGAGCACGCCATTCGCAGCCGTGAGCTTGACGTTCTTCGGTGACGGATTGCCCTTGCCCTCGAACAGCGCCAGCGTGCCGATCGCCTCGCCCGAGGCAATGGCCGGCAACCATTTTTTCTTCTGCGCGTCACTGCCCGCGATCAGCAGCGCTTCGGCAGCCAGGTAAACAGTCGAGGAGAACGGCACCGGTGCGTTCGCCCGGCCCATCTCTTCGGCGATCACGCAAAGTTCGAGATGACCGGCGCCGGCGCCACCAAAATCCTCGGGAATGGCGACGCCGAGAAAACCCATCTCGGCGAGGCCTTTCCACAGCTCCTTGTCGTACGGCACCTTGCCGTCGAGGACTGCGCGCACTGCCTTGGGTGGGCACTTCTCGGTGAGGAATTTGCGCGCCTGATCGCGGAGCTGCTTCTGGTCGTCGGAGAAATCGAAATTCATGGCGCGTATCCGTGTTGCTGATGTCGATTACTTGAGAATGATGACGTCCTGGTCAGGCTTGTCAGCATAGAGCCGCCCCACCAGCGCGGCACGACGTTCCAGGCCGGCGCGCTGGTTGATGTAGCCCTTGTCGGTGAGCTCGTTGCCGTCGATCGAAGGCGGTTCCGCCATCAGCATGGCGCGCGCGATGATGCGGCTGCTGGCGCCTTCGCACTCCCGGTTGTGAGCTTCCAGCCCGCGCCTGAAGCAAGCGATCACCTCGGGATGCGTCACTGCATCCTCGAAGCTGAGATCAGGCTTGCCGACGAGTTGACGGCAGGCATGCAGGTTCGGCCAGGCCAGCAAGCCGATGAAGGCGCGATCCTGCCCCGCGACCAGGGCATCATGCACGACGGGCGTCGCGGCGGCGATCGCATCGGTGCGCAGCGAGCCGACATGGACGAAGGTGCCGGTGGTCAGCTTGAAATCTTCGACCACCCGGCCGGCAAAGATGATGCCCTTCACCGGATCGGTGTCGTCGACGAAGATTCCGGCGTCGCCGATGCAATAAAAACCTTCCTCGTCGAACATCTTCTTCGTCAGGTCAGGCTGGCCGAAATAGCCCGGCGTGACGTTGACGCCGCGCAGACGCAGCTCGTATTTCGAGCCGAACGGCACCATCTTCAACTCGACGCCGGGGAACGGCAGGCCGATCAGGCCGACGCGCTCGGTGTCCCAATAGGTACCGGTCGATGTCGGCGCGGTCTCGGTCGAGCCCCAGCCGGTGTAGAACACGATGCGCTCGCCGGTGGTCTTCACGGCGAGAGCCTGCATGCGGTCGTAGAGGTCATCAGGCAGCCGCGCGCCGCCATAGGCCATGATCGAGAGATTCTTGAAGAAGGAGCGGCACAGCGCCTCGTCCTTCTCCATGGCGGCGGCGAGCGCGGCATAGCCGGCGGGGACGTTGGCGTAATAGGTCGGCGAGATCTCGCGCAGATTCCGGAGAGTCTCCTCGAACTGCCCCGGCATCGGACGGCCGTCATCGATATAGAGCGTGCCGCCATCGACCAGGATCGGGTGGAACGCCGCATTGCCGCCCATGGTGTGGTTCCAGGGCATCCAGTCCAGCATGGTCGAGATCGGACCGCCGGGATCGCGTGGCCGCACCTGCATCATCATGGCCGCATTGGCGCACATCATCGCTTGCGTGTTGATGACGGCCTTGGGCATGCCGGTCGAGCCTGACGTGAACAGCAGTTTGCCGACGGTCTCAGGCGTGATCTTCGCGATCGACGCTTCGACATCGGCAGTCACAGCTGTCGCCGCGAGCTCGGCAAAACTGACGCTCTCGATGCCATCGCAGGGCCGCAAGACGTGAACGATGGTGACGCCGGTGAGATCGAGCGCTTTCAGCGCCTTCTCGAAGGTCGGGCCGTCCTGCACCATCACCACGCCGGGCTTGATCAGGTCGAACAGGTATTTCAGCTTGACGTGATCATGGCTCATCAAGGAGTAGGCCGGCGAGACCGGCGCGGCCGGCACGCGCGCCTGCATCGCGGCCTGCGTCATCAGCGCGTGCTCGATCGAATTGCCGGAGAGGATTGTGACCGGGCGGCCGTCGAGCGCAAGGTTAAGCAGGCCTTGCGTCAGCGCATCCACGATGCGCTTGGCTTCGCCATAGGACAATTTGCGCCATTCGCGGTTCGGGCCACCGCGCTGGGCAAGCCAGATCCGCTCTGGCGCTTCCTTCGCCCATTTTGCCAGCGAAGCCGGAATATGCTTCTCGTAGGTCTGCAGCGGGATGCGCGACTTCAGCACCACCGTGCCGTCGTCGCGGCGCTCGACGTCGATGTCGCGCCCAAGCCACTTGACCTTGCGAAAGGCGGGTTTCGTCATCACCGCCGCCGCGCTTCCACTCATAGTGCGTCTCCCGGAATTTCTCGTCCTTTACGGATCTTCATTGTCAGCGCCTGATATAGACAGGCTTTCGCTTCTCAAGGAAGGCCCTGATGCCTTCCGAAAATTCCTCGGAGCGGCTGCACAGGACCTGGTTGTGATCCTCCATCGCGATTACGGCTTCCAGCGATCCGGCATCGACGCTCATGTTGAGACATTCTTTGGACAGGCGTAGGCCCACGGGCGAGGCCGTGATCATCGCGTCGACATAGGGTTCGGCGGCCTCATCGAGCTTGTCCTCGTCGACGACCTCGGAGACCAGCCCGACCGCGAGCGCCCGCTCGGCGCCGATGAAGCGTCCCGTGAGGATCAGCTCCGATGCCACGGTGACACCGACAAGGCGTGGAAGAAAATAACTGGTGCCAATGTCGCAGCCGCCAAGGCCGAGCTTGATGAAGGCGCAGTTCATCCGCGCCGATCTCGTCGCAATGCGGATGTCGGAGGCGAGCGCCAGCCCAAAGCCGCCGCCGGCCGCCGCGCCCTGTACCAGCGCGAGGATCGGCTGCGGACAGCGCCGCATCAGCATCACGATGTCGGCGATGCGCCGCTGCGAATCCAGCGACTCGGTGACATCAGGCGGCTCCTGCTGGCCGGCACGGCGCGCCATCGCCGCCTTGAGGTCGAGGCCCGCACAGAAATTCTTGCCGGCGCCCTTCAACACCACGACGCGCGTGTCGCGGTTGCGCTGAAGGCCTTGGAAGTAGACGTTGAGCGCGTCGATCAACGCAGGATCGAGCGCGTTGAGGTGTTCAGGACGATTGAGCGTCACGGTGTCGACGCCGTCATTGTGCTCGATCAGCAGCGGTTGGGACATGCGCGCGACTTCCTTCATCCGCAACGATGGTGCCGATTACTGCGCCCTCTCCCTTGTGGGAGAGGGCATGTACGTCACGCGCCGCGCATTCGCTCGGGTGAGGGGTCTGCCTCCACAGGTGAGATCGTGGAGAGAACCCCTCATCCGGCGCGCTCAGGAGCGCGCCACCTTCTCCCACAAGGGGAGAAGGAAAAAGAGCTCTACCGCGGCGCCATGCGGATCGCGCCGTCGAGGCGAATGGTTTCGCCATTGAGCATTGGGTTCTCGACGATGTGCACGGCCAGCGACCCGTATTCATTGGCGTCGCCGAGACGCGCGGGATGCGGCACCTGGGCACCGAGGCTCTTGCGGGCCTCTTCGTTCAAGCCCATCAGCAGCGGCGTCAGGAATAGCCCGGGGGCGATGGTGTTGACGCGGATCTTCTGGCTCGCGAGGTCGCGCGCGGCCGGCAGCGTGAGACCGACGACGCCGCCCTTCGACGCTGCATAGGCGATCTGGCCGATCTGGCCTTCGTAAGCCGCGACCGAAGCAGTGTTGACGATGACGCCGCGCTCTTCACCGACCGGCTCGATCGTGACCAAGCGCTCGGCGAACAGACGCAGGCAGTTGAACGTGCCGATCAAATTGACGTTGATGATGCGCGCGAACTTTTCCAGCGGGTAGACTCCATCGCGGCCGACGATGCGCTGCGAGCCGCCGATGCCGGCGCAGTTCATCAGCACGCGCGCGACGCCGTGCGCGGCTTCCGCATTGGCGATCGCCGCCTTGATCTGCTCCTCGCTGGTGACGTCGGCATGAAGCGCGATGCCCTTCACTTCGGCGGCGACCTTCTCGGCGTTTTCCTTGCTCTGGTCGATCACGCCGATCTTGGCGCCCTTGGCGGCCATGGCGCGGGCGGTCGCGGCACCAAGGCCCGACCCGCCGCCGGTGATGAGAACGGCTACGTCTTTCAACTGCATCGCTTGTACCTTTCCTCGAACCTTTTCCTTGGGCGTTTCTTCTCTAGACTTCTGCGTTCTGGCCGGATCATCCGGCCGCGGCGGCTTCCTCGATATTCGTGAGAATGCCGCCGCAGATCAGCGTTTCCATGTGCTTGATATATTGCCGGCAGACGTCGTCGGTGACCGGGCCGACGCCGGTCGCGCGTGACATCGCGTGCCGGCCGAAGAACAAATGATCGCAGGCGCCGATCAGGCTGGTGTAGAACAGCACGGGATCGGTGGCGCGGAATTCGCCCTGACTGACACCTTCGGCGAGCAGGCGGCGATGGAAATCCAGCAGCGGTGCGACGAAGAATTTCGAGACTTCGTCCGCGGAGCCCGCGACGCTCTCGTGCAGCAGATAGTGAATCAACCGGTTCATGTAGGGAAACCGGTGATAGGCGCGGATGATGCCGCCGATGTGCAGCTTCAGCTTCGCGGTCGGCGTGATCGGCTGCGCCAGCAGATATTCCAGGTTGGACAGTTCCGTTCCTGCGTCGCGCTCGAGCAGCGCCAGCAGCAGGCCGTCCTTGTTGCCGAAGTGATATTTGACCAGCGCGGCGTTGGCGCCGGACTTCTGGGCGATGTCGCTCAGGGAAATCTCGATCGAGGAGCGTTCGATCATCAGCTCGCTCGCGGCCACGAGCAATTTCTCTGCCGTGGAATTCTTTCCGCTGGGGAGCCTGTTCGGTACGCTGGTAGTCACGGAGATCCCTGATTTTGGCGGAAGAGCGGCCGCAGATAAGCCCAAGCAGCGCCTCCCCACAAGAGTTAATTGATCGATTGACTAAACAACCGGTCGCCCCTTAAATCCCGCCCCGACAACCAACCGTTCAAAATAATCCAGGGAGAAACCGACATGGCCGAGGCTTATATCGTCGCCGCTGCGCGTACCGCCGGTGGGCGCAAGGGGGGCCGCCTCGCCGGATGGCATCCGGCCGATCTCGCCGCGAAGGTGCTGGACGAGTTGGTCGACCGCACCAAGGTCGATCCCGCGCTGGTCGAGGATGTGATCATGGGCTGCGTCATGCAGGTCGGCGAGCAGTCCAACAACGTGGCGCGCAACGCCATCATGGCCTCGAAACTGCCGGAGAGCGTGCCGGGCACCTCGATCGACCGCCAATGCGGCTCGTCGCAGCAGGCGCTGCATTTTGCTGCGCAGGCCGTTATGTCGGGCGCGATGGACGTGGTGATCGCCGCCGGCGTGGAATCGATGACGCGCGTGCCGATGGGCCTGTCGTCGCAGCTTCCCGCCAAGAACGGCTTTGGCAATTACAAGAGCCCGGGTATCGAGCAGCGTTATCCCAACATCGTGTTCAGCCAGTTCACCGGCGCCGAGATGATGGCCGAGAAGTACGGCCTCTCCAAGGATGAGCTCGACGAGTACTCCTACAACAGTCATCAGCGCGCGATCGCGGCGACGCAGGCCGGCCGTTTCAAGACGGAGATCGTGCCGCTTGAGATCACCCGCGCCGACGGCTCCAAGGACACCCACCACATCGACGAGGGCATCCGCTTCGACGCCACACTCGACGGCATCAAGGGCGTCAAGCTGATCGCCGAGAATGGCAAGCTCTCCGCGGCCAGCGCCAGCCAGATCTGCGACGGCGCTTCCGGCGTGATGGTGGTGAACGAGCGTGGCCTGAAGCAGCTCGGCGTGAAGCCGCTGGCGCGCGTCCACCACATGACCATGATGGGTGGCGATCCCGTGATCATGCTCGACGCACCGCTGCACGCCACCAAGCGCGCGCTGGAGAAGGCCGGCATGGCGATCGACGACATCGACCTGTTCGAGGTCAACGAGGCCTTTGCCTCGGTGCCGACCGCGTGGCTGAAGACCACCGGCGCCGATTCGGAACGTCTCAATGTCAATGGCGGCGCCATCGCGCTCGGCCATCCGCTCGGCGGCTCCGGCACCAAGCTGATGACGACGCTGGTGCATGCCTTGCATCAGCGCGGCAAACGCTATGGCCTGCAGACCATGTGCGAAGGCGGCGGCATGGCGAATGTGACGATCGTGGAGCGGCTGTAAGCCCTCTCGTGTCCCGGACGCGCTGCAGCGTGAAACGCTGCGGCGCAGAGCCGGGACCCATGCCTCACAATGGACCCCGGATATCCGGGGAACGTTACTCCCAGCCGCGTAAACAGAGACATGACACACCCCTCCATCCACGCCCGCGCCACACCCGACAAGATCGCCTATCAAATGGCCGGGACCGGCAAGGCGATTACCTATCGCGAGCTCGACGAGCTCTCGAACCAGGGCGCGCACCTGTTCCGCTCGCTCGGGCTGAAGGCCGGCGACCACATCGCGCTGCTGATGGAGAACCGCCTCGCCTTTATGGAGATCTGCTGGGCTGCGCAACGCAGCGGGCTCTATTACACCGCGATCAGCCGCTATTTAAAGCAGGACGAGATCGACTACATCATCGCCGATTGCGGCGCCAAGGTCGTGATCACGACACCGAAATGTGCCGACCAGATCAAGACGCTGATCAAGGGTGCGCCCGGCGAGCCGGTCTTCTACATGATGGACGAGCCGCAAGCCGGCTTCCGCTCCTACGACAAGGAAGCCGCCGCACAGCCGACAACCCCGATTGCCGACGAGGTTGCCGGCTATGACATGCTGTATTCGTCGGGCACCACGGGCCGGCCCAAGGGTATCAAGAAGGCTTTCGAGGGCAAGCCGATCGACGAGCCGAACGCGTTTCTGCGCGTGCTCTGCGCCAGCATGTGCGGCATGAACGCCGAGACTATTTATCTCTCACCGGCACCGCTCTATCACGCCGCTCCCTTGCGCTTCAACATGATGGCTGTCCTGCTCGGCGGCACCTCCATCATCATGGAGCACTTTGACGCCGAAGATTTCCTGAAACTGGTCGAAAAGTACAAGGTGACCCAGGCGCAGCTGGTGCCGACCATGTTCGTGCGCATGCTGAAGCTGCCGAACGAGGTCCGTAACCGCTACGAAGTCTCGACACTGAAGGGCGCGATCCACGCCGCCGCCCCCTGCCCGGTCGAGGTCAAGGCCAAGATGATCGAATGGTGGGGGCCGATCCTGATCGAATATTACGCGGGCTCCGAAGGCAACGGCGTCACCGTCTGCAACTCGAAAGAATGGCTGGAGCACCGCGGCAGCGTCGGCCGCGCCGTGGTCGGCAAGATCAAGATTCTGGACGAGAACGATGAGGAGCTGCCGACGGGCGAGATCGGCACGGTCTATTTCGCCGATGCGCCGGTTTTCGCCTATCACAACGATCCCGAGAAGACGAAGAAGGCCTATAACGCAAAAGGCTGGTCGACGCTCGGCGACGTCGGCTATCTCGACAGGGATGGCTTTCTCTTTCTCACCGACCGCAAGTCCTACATGATCATCTCGGGCGGCGTGAACATTTACCCGCAGGAGACCGAGGACGTGCTCATCACCCACCCCGAGGTCGCCGACGTCGCCGTGTTCGGTGTGCCGAACGAGGAGATGGGCGAAGAGGTCAAGGCGGTGGTGCAGCCGCACGATCCCAAGCGCGCCGGCAAGGAGCTCGAGGCCGACCTGATCGCCTATTGCAGGAGCCGCCTCTCGACGATCAAATGCCCGCGCTCGATCGATTTCGAAGCCGAGCTGCCGCGCACGCCCACTGGGAAGCTGGTGAAGCGGCATTTGCGCGACAAATATTGGCCGATGGCGGCGGCGAAGATCTAGCCAGCGGCGTCATCGCCTCAATCAAACAAGCTCGGCGTGTGGTTCACCAGCGCGCCTTCGATCTCCAGCATCTTCAGCTTCGTCACCACGCCGCCATTCGCGGAGAAGCCGCCGGGCTTGTTGCCGGCCGCCAGCACGCGATGGCAGGGCACGACGATCGGGCACGGGTTGCGGCCGAGCGCCTGGCCCACGTCGCGCGACAGCTCGACACCGCCGAGTTGCTTGGCGATGTCGCCATAGGTGACGGTCTTGCCCGGCGGAATGGTGCGGGCGATCGCGTAGACCCCGCGGTTGAAGTCGGGCACGCCATCGAGATCGAGCGGGATGTCGGTGAGGTCATCCGGCTCGCCCGCGAGCAGTTTTGTGATGCGGTCGATCGCCTGCTGTACTTCGGCGGTCGGCGCGGCTTCGCTGGCATCGGCATGGCGCTGGCTGATGCGGGTGCGGATCTTCTGCTCACCGCCCATCGGCAGTTGCGTGCCGTTGATGCCGCGCGGACCCCAGGCAATGGCGCAAAGGCCGATCTTGCTGTCGAAGAGGGCAAAATGCTGGTCGGTCATAACTTCGTCCTTGGCTTGCGTTCCCCTCGCATGCCCCAATGTGAACTGAGCTCAAATCTAGACTTGGAAATAGTTGCGATCCACCCGGTTTCCGGGAATCTTGCACAGGAGTTCCGCCTTCCCTGTTTGCGAGCCCAGAATGCAAAGCCTCCACGTCAACGGATACGACATGCCCTATCTCGACGTGGGCGAAGACCGAGGGCGGCCGCCGCTGGTCTGCGTGCATGGTTCGCTCAACGACTTTCGTGTCTGGGGCTGCGTGCTCGGTCCGCTGTCCCAGCGGCACCGGCTGATGGCCGTCAGCCTGCGGCACTTCTTCCCCGATCGCTGGGATGGCGTTGGCGACACCTATTCGATCGCCCAGCATGTCGACGACGTCATCGCCTTCATCGAGGAGCTCGACCTCGGCCCGGTTGATTTGATGGGCCATTCCCGCGGCGGGCACATCTGCTTCCGCGTGGCGCAGCGGCGGCCGGACCTGCTCCGGCGGCTGGTGCTGGCCGAGCCCGGCGGGGAGCTCGACGCGAGCCTCGATCCAGACTATGCCGGCGGCCCCTCGCCGTTGCTGGCGCGGTTCACGGCCTCGGCCGAGAAGATCGCGGCCGGCGACATCGACGGGCGGCCTTGCAGTCTTCGTCGACACGCTGGAAGGGCCCGGCACCTGGCCGCGGCTGCCGGGCCTGGTGAAGCAGAATCTGCGTGACAACGCCTTCACGCTGATCGGCCAGGTCCGCGACAACCGCCCGCCGTTCTCGAGGGCCGACGCGGAGTCCATCAGGATGCCGACGCTGTTCATCCTGGGCGCGCGGACCAAGGGCCTGCTGCCGAAAGTGCTGCATGCGCTCGCGGCGCATGTGCCGTATTCCAGGACGGCGGTCATCCCAAACGCAACGCACCCGATGTTCGAGCAGGCGCCGCAGAAATTCTCCGAACTGGTGCTGGATTTTCTGGCGGGCTGATCATGCAGACACTTCGCGTCAATGGTTACGACATGGCCTATCTCGAAGTGGGCGAGGGGCCGCCGCTGGTCTGCGTGCACGGCACGCTCGGCGATTTCCGCACCTGGTACTCCGTGCTCGGTCCGCTGTCGAAATCGCATCGCGTGATCTCGGTCAGCCTGCGGCATTTCTTTCCCGAACATTGGGATGCCGTCGGCGACGATTACAAGATGGCCCAGCACGTCGCTGACGTGATCGCTTTCATCGAGCAGGTCGAACCCGCGCCGGTCGATCTGATGGGCCATTCGCGCGGCGGTCACATCGCCTTTCGCGTGGCGCAGGCGCGGCCCGATCTGTTGCGAAAGCTGGTGCTTGCAGAACCCGGCGGCGATCTCGATGCGAGCCTGCCGGTGCCCGCAGGCACGCCCGCGCACCCGCCGCTGGCGGCGCGCACGGCGCGCTCGGTCGAGATGATCCGCGCCGGCGACATCGAGGGCGCGCTGCAGAACTTCTACGAAGGCATCGAAGGCGACGGCTCGTGGCGGCGCGTGCCGGCGGCGGCGAAGCAGCAATTGCGCGACAACGCGATCACCTTCCTCGGCCAGATCAACGAGCAGCGCAGGCCCTACACGCTCGCGGACGCGCAGGCGATCACGACCCCGACACTCCTGATCGGCGGCGGGGCGACGACAGGGAGCCTGTCGGTGGTGTGGCGTGTGCTGGCCGAGCACATCACCGGGGCGAAGACAGCCGTGATCCCCAATGCCGGCCACTGGATGTTCGAGCAGGCGCCCCTGGAGTTCGGCGAGGCGGTGGACGCGTTTTTGGCGGAGTAAGTGGCCTCACACTCTTTTTTCCTCAAAAACAACCCCATGCACAGTAGCTGAGCCCAGCAATATCAATGACTTAGGTGGCGCGAAATGAGGCTGGACGCCCCCTTGGCCGCGCTTGACGCCCTTATCCCCTCGCCGTATCCTTGAATACAGAATTCCGTATTCCCTCTCATGGTCTCGGAGCTGCCGGCGTGATCCCTCTCGACCCGCTTCCGAACTTGATCGACCAGGTCTATGCGCGGATCCTGGAGGCGATCTCCGACCGCACGCTGCAGCCCGGCCAGCGCATCCGGCAGAACGAGCTCGCCGACAGGCTCGGCGTATCGCGCCAGCCGGTGTCGCATGCGCTGCACCTGTTGCACCGGCAGGGACTTGTCGCCGAGAGCGGCCGGCGCGGCTTTGAAGTCACCCAGCTCGATCCCGCACGCATCCGCCAGCTCTACGAGGTGCGCGGCGCAATCGATGCCTTGGCGGCGCGGCTGGCAGCGGAGCGCGCAGGCGATGCGGCGGGACGCGCGCGGCTGGAGGCGGCGCTCGCCGCCGGACGCGGGATCGATGGCAAGACCACGCTCGCCGAGCTGATCGCGCTCGACGTCGCGTTTCATCGCGCGATCTATCGGCTCGCCGGCAATCCCGTGATCGAGGAGACGATTACGCCGCAATGGCCCCATATGCGCCGCTCGATGGCGACGGTGCTGTCGGAGCTCGATTATCGCGGCAGCGCCTGGGCCGAGCATGCCGACATTGCCGGACATATTCTCGCAGGAGATGCGAAGGCGGCCGAACGTGCGGCGCTTGCGCACGCGCAGACGGCGGGACGGATGACTGAGGAGAGATTGAGGGCGACGGAAGAGGCGGCGGCGTAGCGACCGCCACTGCCAAGACGTGGATGGCCGGCCAAGACGAGCGACAACAAATCAAAACAGGAGGACGCGCCGTGAAACTGTCCCAGGAGCAATTGGAGTTCTTCCACCACGAGGGCTGGCTGTTCCTGCCCGAACTGTTCAGTCCGGAGGAGGTCGATCTCCTCGCGCGCGAGGCGGTCGGCATCTATGACACGAACCGGCCGGAAGTCTGGCGCGAGAAGAGCGGCGCGCCACGCACCGCCTTTGCCGCGCATCTCTACAACGAGGCGTTCGGCATTCTGGGTGCTCATCCGCGCATGATCGGCCCGGTCGAGCAGCTGTTCGGCGAGCAGGTCTACATGCACCAGTTCAAGATCAACGCGAAATCCGCCTTCACCGGCGATGTCTGGCAATGGCACCAGGATTACGGCACCTGGAAGCGCGACGACGGCATGCCCGAGCCGCGCGCGATGAACATCGCGATCTTCCTGGACGAGGTGATGCCGATCAACGGCCCGCTGATGCTGGTACCGCAGAGCCAGAACGCCGGCGACCTCAAGGCCTCGCATGACCTCGCGACGACCTCCTATCCGCTGTGGACGCTGGACGAGGAGACCGTGACGCGGCTGGTCAAGCAGGGCGGCATCGTTGCGCCGACGGGAAAGCCCGGCGGCATGCTGATGTTCCACGGCAATCTCGTGCACGGCTCGGCCGGCAACATCACGCCCTATCCGCGCAAGATCGTGTACCTGACGCTGAACGCGGTTTCGAATTACATCCGTACCCCGACGCGGCCGGAGTACATCGCGCATCGCGATTTTGCGCCGATCAAGACGGTGGAGGACGACGCACTGGTGCGGCTCGCCCGTGCGCCGCGGCAGGCGGCGGAGTAGGACACTCTCGTGCCCCGGACGCAGCGCAGCGCGAAGCGGTGCGCTGCAGAGCCGGGCCCATACCACACGGATAGTTTTCTTTCTGGGTGCCGGCTCTGCGGAGTAGCGCCATAGTGCGTCGAAGACGCGCGTGAACGCGCTTATGGCGCTGCACCGCGTCCGGACCACCATACTTGATCGGGTAACAACATGAACCTCTTCCGCCTCCTCCAGGCCCGCGCTGCCGCCGGCAAGCCCGTCCGTGTGGCGCTGATCGGCGCCGGCAAATTCGGCTCGATGTTCCTGGCGCAGGTGCCGCACACGACGGGGCTGGAGGTACCCATCATCGTCGACATCGATCGCGACCGCGCGCGCGAGGCCTGCCGCACGGTGGGCTGGAGCGCCGAGCGGATCGCCGCCACCGTCTTCACCGATGATGGCGCGCGCGCCATCGCCGGCGGCGCGATGGACGTGGTGGTGGAGGCGACCGGCAATCCCGCCGTCGGCATCAAACACGCCCGCGCGGCGATCGCGGCCGGCAAGCATATCGTGATGGTCAATGTCGAGGCCGACGTGCTTGCCGGTCCGCTGCTCGCCCAGGAAGCCCGCAAGGCCGGCGTGGTCTACTCGCTCGCCTATGGCGACCAGCCGGCGCTGACCGCGGAAATGGTGGATTGGGCGCGCGCCACCGGTTTTCATGTGGTTGCCGCCGGCAAAGGCACAAAATATCTGCCGGCCTATCACGACGTGACGCCCGACAGCGTCTGGCAGCATTACGGGTTGACCGCGGGCGAGGCGCAATCGGCCGGGATGAATCCGCAGATGTTCAACTCGTTCCTCGACGGTACCAAATCGGCGATCGAGATGGCCGCGATTGCGAACGCCTGCGGACTGGACGTGCCTGCGGAGGGCCTGCTGTTTCCACCCTGCGGCGTCGACGACCTGCCGCATATCATGCGGCCGGGCAGCAAGGGCGGCGTGCTGGAGCGATCGGGCGTCGTGGAGGTGGTCTCCTCGCTCGAGCGCGATGGAAGGCCGGTGTTTCGCGATCTGCGCTGGGGCGTCTACGTCGTGCTGGAGGCGCCGAACGACTACGCCGCCGACTGCTTCAGGCAATACGGCCTCAAGACCGACGGCAGCGGACGGTACGCGGCGATGTACAAGCCCTACCATTTGATCGGCCTCGAGCTGAACATCTCGGTGCTGTCGGCCGCGCTGCGGGGCGAGCCGACCGGGCAGCCCCATGGTTTCCGCGGCGACGTCGCCGCCGTGGCAAAACGCAATCTGCGCGCCGGCGAGATGTTGGACGGCGAAGGCGGCTACACGGTGTGGGGCAAGCTGTTGCCGGCGGCCGCGAGCCTCAAGGCCGGCGCGCTGCCTATCGGGCTGGCGCATCGCGTGAGGCTGAAGCACGACGTCGCCCATGGCGAGATCGTGCGCTGGAGCGATGTCGAGTTCGACGCGGGCAACGAGACGATCAGGACGCGGAAGGCCATGGAAGCGGCGTTCATTAGCGCAGAGTAGCACTACTTTGGCAGAATGTGTTTTCGCCGCTGTTTTTCAAGGATTTGCTTTCGGCAATATGGGCACTGCTGGGGCGGCGGCCGAAGGATGAGATCGACGATGGCGTGACGTACGGCGGGCATAGTCGGTTGAGGCGGAGGCCCGTTGATTCTTTTTTTTTCGCCCCGCGTTTGCGAGGCGACGATGTTGCAGGAAGGCGTAGGCAATCATTGTCATAAGGGCGTGGCGATGAAGACCTTGCCATGATCGCCCTTCGAAGTGATCAAGTCCAAGTTCCTCCTTCAACTGTTGATGCGCCTGCTCACAAATCCACCGTGCCTTGATGGTGGCGGCCAGCGTGCGCAGATCCGTCGTCGCCGGAAGATTGGCGAGATAGTATTTCTTCTCCCCGGAGGCACGTTGCTCGCCAATGAGCCAGGCTTCGTCGCCTGGGAGATGCTGCTGACCTTTATCCCATATCCGCTGCGGAGGGCCGTCGGCGGTGCGGACACGGAGAGCAGCAAATCGGGCTTTGAGCCGACCTTTCGTCCCGCTGCGCCAACTCACGGTTTTCCATTTGGCGCTGGCCAGCATTTGTTCTGCCGCAATCGATAAGATATCGGGCACGTGGTGCTTTCGTGGTTTGCCACGGGCTTTGGTGATCGGCCAAATGAGCTTCACATCGACCGGATACACTTTCTGGTGCCGAGGGATACCGACCGCCCAGGCCAGCCCGCGCTCTGTTAGCCCTTGTCGAAACGGCGCGCTGAGGCCGTATCCTGCATCCGCCAGCACACATCCAAAGCGTATGTTGGCTGCCATCGCGCGGTCAATCTCGGCCAAAGCGATCTCCGGCTTGGACCGCGGCGTTCGGTGTTCGACTGGCACGCGAGCGCGCTTCAAGCGAGGCATGTCGCTTGTCCAGCTGTCAGGCAGAAAGAGACGTAACGCGACCATCACGGGCACTTCCCCGCGCGCAAGCGTTAAAGACACCAGCGTTTGGCAATTTGCAGTTTTACCGAGAGCCGACGCGTATTGAGCCGCAACACCGACCGATCGCTCACCCTTTTTCGGCAGTGAGGTGTCATCAATAACCAGCACCGCATCCCTGCCGCCGACAAGTCGGTCCGCCTGGTTGAGCAGCTCTGTCTCTAGCGGCGTCGCGTTCCAGACGCCGTCCGCAATGAAATGGTGCAACTGGTCGTAGTTGCTCGTGGCAAGGCGTTCCGCCATCGGCTGAACGCTCTTGCGATCGCCAGGACCGATCAATCCCGCAACATATAGAGGACACATCCGCTGTCGGGTCTTATGACCCAGCCGGTCCAAGAACGGCATCAGCCAGCGTTCGAGTTCGTCTTCCCATCCCGGCATGGTCAGCCCTCCAAGAGCCGACCACCCATGAATCATTGAACAATTGATTCGGGAATCCTATAAATCGCGGCAAAATCAACAATCTGCCAAAGTAGTGGTAGGCCCTGTACTCATAAAATCGAGATTTATTGGTGCGGACTGAGCGATGTCCGCTGACCGCCACATGTGCGCGACAGAGGGGCGAACATGCTCTGCTGAGTTCCGCCGCCTTCACCAGTCCATTGATTTCAGTGGCAACCATGGCAAGGTAGCTCGCGCGGCACAACCAGTTGGACGCATGATGATGGTGGGCTCGGTCGTCAATGAAGATCGGCTCGCGAAAGAAAGTTTTTCTTTTGGGCCCTTTGAATTAATCCCGGAGCGGAGACGTCTAGAAAAATCGGGTGTACCACTTCAGTTGGGCGCCCGTAGCTTGGACATCCTTACAGTTCTTGTCGAGCATGCTGGCGAAGTTGTCAGCAAGAAGACTCTGCTAGCTCGGGTTTGGGCCGGCGTCACCGTCGACGAGGGTAGCCTTAGATTTCATATGGCGGGCTTGCGCAAGGTGCTCGGCGATGGAGAGGCCGGAGCGACGTATGTCACGACCGTGCCAGGACAAGGGTATAGCTTCGTGGCGCCTGTCTCACGAACGCTCAAGCCTGTTGCTGAAATCGCAAAATCGGGTCGACGCTCAACATTTCCGAATCGCCTTGGCAGGATGATTGGCAGGGACGACGCCGTGCAAGCGATCTCCTCGCATCTTATGGCCGAACGATTCGTGTCCATTGTCGGTCCGGGCGGGATCGGAAAAACAACTCTGGCAATATCTGTCGGCCACCAACTCACTACAGAGTTTGCCGATCTGGTTCACCTTATTGACCTGGGCTCACTTTCTGATCCGCATCTCGTGGCGGGTACGATCGGCTCGGCGCTCGGACTTGCCGTTGACGATCGCGATCCTATCCCCGGCCTTCTGGCCGCACTGCGAGACATCCGAGTTTTGCTGGTGCTCGATAGCTGCGAGCGTGTGATTGAGGCGGCTTCTGCGCTGGCAGAAACCATCTTCGAGGAAACGCCGCAAGTTTACATCTTGGCAACAAGCCGTGAAACCTTGCGGGTCAGAGGCGAGCACGTTCATTGGATAGCTCCCCTCGAGTTTCCGCCTGAGGGTCCCAATGCACGAGAGGCGATGGCATACGCTGCAGTACAGCTTTTTGTCGAACGCGTTACAGCAAGTCAGCCTCAGTTCATACTCAACGACGTCGATGCACCGGTCGTGGCCGAGATCTGCCGAAAGCTCGACGGAATCCCCCTCGCAATCGAACTCGCAGCTGGTCGTGTGGGCGCTTACGGAGTCCATGACGTTTTGCGGCTCCTCGACCACAAGTTCGAGCTCTGGCGAGGCCGGCGAACGGCGTTGCCGCGACACCAGACTCTGGCTGCAACGCTCGACTGGAGCTACGATCTTTTGCCGGAGCTTGAGCAGATTATCCTGCGCCGACTATCTGTTTTCGTTGGGCCGTTTACGATCGAGGCTGCCTTCGCGATCGCGGCCGGAGATGATTTGGACGATTCGCAGGTGATCGAGTCCGTTGCCAGTCTTGCCGCCAAGTCACTTCTGACAGCGAACGCTCGTCTCGCCATCCCGCTATACCGATTGCTGGATACCACCCGCGGGTATGTGCAGGAAAAGTTGGCCAGAAGCGATGATGCAAACCTCGTTGCTCGCCGTCATGCTGTCTATCATTTAACTTTATTCGAGCGGATTGGGGTCGAGCTGTCCGGTTTCCGGAAGAGCGAAAATGCGTCTGCCTCCAAGCTCGTTCGGTCCCTGAAAGGGGCAGGAAGCAACAATCTGACCGAAGCATCGGTTGCCACTAATGGTCGGCCGATCGATGAGATCCGCGTTGCCCTCGACTGGGCGCATGGCAAGTCTGGTGATTCGCTGCTAGCGCTCGACCTCACGGCCGCTGCCGCACCGGTCTGGATTCATCATATGCTCATAGACGAATGTCGGGAGCGGACAGAGCAAGCGGTTTTCCAAATCGACGAAAAGCTGGGTCGTGACGCGCGCCGGGAGCTCCGCCTCTTCTTCACTTTGGCGGTTGCGCATATGGAATCGACCGGGGACGCTGCGATCATCGACGATGCGTGGTTGCGTGTATCCCGATTGGCTGAAGAACTGGACGACAACGAATATCAGCTGAGGAGCTTATGGGGTCTCTGGATAGGGCGATACCTAAGAGGCGATTTCCCCGGTGCACTGCAGATCGCCGAAAAATTCGTCAACCTGCCTGATGGCGCTATCGATGTCGCTGATCGTTTCGTCGGAGAGCGGATTTTGGGAGTGACGCGGCACATTCTAGGGGACCAAGCCGGCGCCCGGCGACATCTGGAAAAAATGCTGGCAGGCTACGTCGCGCCGCCATGGCAAATGCACGCCCTGCGATATCAGTTTGATCAACATGTGGCTGCCCGAACGTACTACAGCCAAACGCTTTGGTTGTTGGGTTTTCCGGACCAGGCAGCCGCGGTCGGCAAACACGCCTTCGATCATGCGACGGCACTTGGACACGATTTTTCTCTTCTCTATGCGATTGCCTTCGGCGCTTGCCCTCTAGCGCTTGAGATCGGCAATTTTGATGCTGCGGAAGCGCTCATCTCAACTATGCTTCATCGAGAAGCGACGTTCAGAGCAATGGGAGTATGGGGCCGCTGTTATGCGGGTATTCTGGAGATGAAGGGTGGCCACACCGCTGCGGGCCTTGCCCTGCTTCGCGAAGGCTTGAATGGCTTCCCCCCGACCGGCTTTCAAAGCCGCTATTTATTCCTTCTGGGCAATCTCGCACTCGGTGAGTCTGATATCGGCGATCACCGCGGAGCCAATACAACGATCGAAAGGGCGCTGGCTCAATCGGAAAGGAACGAGGACCGCTGGTTCGTCGCTGAACTGCTGCGCATCAAGGGTATCCTGGCGCTCAATCAAGGTGGCGCGGAGGCGCTCGTGTCGGCCGAAGCGCACCTCAATCACTCTCTCGAGTGGTCACGCCGCCAAGGCGCAATATCCTGGGAGCTCAGGACGGCGACAACTCTGGCATCCCTGATGCAGAAGCAGTCGCGTATCGGTGAGGCACGGGAGCTGCTAGCGCCCCTTTACGTTCGTTTCTCCGAGGGACTTGCCACTGCAGATTTAGTCAAAGCTCGTTCTCTGCTGACATTGTTGAACGAGCCAACCTAGCTTGGATCAATAAGGATTCGCAGCGTGATAGAGCCAATGCACGCCAGCCGCTACGAGAAAGAAGATGCCACGCCCACTCACCCCCGCAGAGCGTGATCTGGTTGCCTTTATTCTAGGTCAGCATTCGCCCTTGCAGGACCATTTTGGGCTCGTCGAGGAAATGAACGACGGTGGGATGGGTAGCCTTCTCTTTGTCGGCGCGGCAGATCGGCGTTTCGGCCGATGTATTGGCGAATGCGAATTCGACGATGCCGATGGAGTGCTGGTGTCGGTCGCGCTGAACCTCGGCCAGCGCGACGAGTTGTTTGAACTTGATCTGTGGAAAGTCGACTTTTCGCCGCTACAGAGGATCGCCGTCCTAGGTGATGTCCGTCCCTCACGGTGGTTGCGACACACGCTCAGATAAGCCAGATCTGAAGCCGTTCGAACCGGCTCGGCCAGCGGACCGCTCCGGGTCACAGTCTGACCTGGGCAACGATCCCGGACGTATCCGCTTTGGCTCTCGGTCAGGGAAGCAGTCGCTCTTGCTTTGCCTGCCTGAACCACTTCCGGAACATGTCTTCCGTATCCATCATCTCGGTGAAGCCGGCGCGGTTGATCTTCACGGTCGAGACGATCGAGGGCGGACCGGATTCGGTGTGGCCATAGCGCAGGCTGTAATCGGCGTATTGGAACGAGAGGCCGACGAATTCGGCCAGCGCAGGCGATGCTAGGTCGTGCTTGCGCCGCAGCGCATCCCAGGGAGCGACCCAGCTCGGGAATTCCCTCGCGAGCGACAGCGGGACCGGCCTGCCCGGCTTCATCTCCAGTGCATCGGCGACCGCAGGCCAGATGTTCTCCCAGGTAAAGACGTCGCCATTGGTCACATTGAAGGCCTCGTTGCGCGCGGCCTCGGCCTCGCCCGACCAGGCGATGGCGCGGGCGAGAAGATCGACGTCGACGGCCTGCCCCACCCGCGGAGCGCCGCCGGGGTAGTCGAGCGGCCTGCCCTGCTCGCGCAGCATCGCGGCATAGACGCCGAGCGGCGGGATCAGGTCCATGGCGCCGCCCATGGCGAGACCGACGATCAGCACCGGCCGCAGGATGCTCCAATGCCAAGCCTTGCCGGTTTGGAGGTCGCGCAAGAAGTTTTCCTGCGCCCAGTAGAAGTTGGGCTGCTCGTACATTTCGGAGCGGCCTTCGCGGGCCGGCACGGTCAAGGGGCGAACGTGGACACCATAGGCCTTGGTGCCCTGCAGCAGGGCGACGTGCCTGAGGCCGGGCGCCACAGGCTCGAGCGCACCCATCAAATTGCGCAGCATCAAATCGTTGGTCTTGATTTGCTGCGGGTCGCGCCAGCCGTCGACGAGCTGCGGCGCCTCGTAGAGCGCGGCGTAGATCAGATGCGTTGCGCCGCTCAGTTCCGAGGCGGCACGCCCGCAATCCGCTGCGCTGGTCAGGTCGATCGGTACATGACGGGCACCGTAGAGGTCGCGCGGCTTCCGCCGGGACAGGGCAATGACATCGCACCCGCCCGAGACGCCGAAGTGTCGCAACGCGGCATTGCCGACGAGACCGCTCGCTCCGGCGACCACGATTTTCTTGCCCGTCATGCGCGAGCCTCCCTAGTTTTTGAATGACCGAATAGCAGATCGCTTGCAGGCCCGACTTGCGTCAGGCCGGCGTTCGCACCTGCGAGGCGCCCATGAGACTTGATTCCGGCGAAGCGCCCGGTCATCCTCGCCGCGGAACCGCAACGATCGGAATTCCATCTTCGAGTGCCCGCAAGGGCCGTTCGGAAACGCCACAACGTCTCAACAGACAACGTCGAGCGTCGACGAAGACAAGACGACACCAAGATCGGTCCCTGGTCGAAGCATCGACTTAACGGAGGGAAGCGCATGGAACGTCGTAAATTCCTGACGGCAGGCGGATTGGGCCTCGCCGCCAGTGCCGTCGCTGCGCCGGCGATCGCGCAGTCGATGCCCGAGATCAAATGGCGATACGCCGCGAGCTGGCCGAAGGCGCTGGATACGCTCTACGGCGGCTGCGAGTATTTCGCCAAGCGCGTTGCCGAGATCACCGACAATCGTTTCCAGATCCAGCCATTCGCCGCCGGCGAGATCGTGCCGGGCCTGCAGGTGCTCGACGCCGTCGCCAACGGAACGGTGGAGATGGGCAACACCGCGCTGTATTATTACTGGGGCAAGAACCCCGCCTTCACGTTCGGCACGTCGCTGCCGTTCGGCTTGAACACGCGCCAGCATATTTCATGGCTGCAGTGGGGCGGCGGCCAGGACCTGATCAACAACCTGCTGAAGGAATACAACGCCATCGGCATTCCGACCGGATCCACCGGCGCGCAGATGGGTGGCTGGTTCCGGAAGGAGATCAAGTCGATCGACGATCTCAAAGGGCTGAAATTCCGGGTCGGCGGCTTTGCCGGCACGATCATCGCCAAGGTCGGCGGCGTACCGCAGCAGATCGCGGCGGGCGACATCTATCCGGCGCTGGAGA